>NZ_CP184124.1:0-4431865 GCF_052474525.1 Methylomonas sp. HW2-6 | reverse complement strand
CACAGCTGCGTGCGCCAGGCAAGCTGCAGTATGCGATGGCTCAATCCAGGTACGGGACACGTAAGGCTGCTAATCCGCCTAGAGAGTCGTTCAATTCGACTACATTGCGGCAATTCGTGCTCGCCAGTCAGCTAAATTGAATCGACCAGTCACCCGAGAAACGACATTCCTTTCCCGGTCAATCAAAAAACTGCTGGGCGTCAACGATACATCTCCAAAGGCCCTCGCATGGACGCCTTCGATATCCAAGGCTACTGTATACGGCAATTTCCGCATTTCGCTCAACTGCTTTACTCGGCTGGGAATGTCGTAAGGCATCGCTACCGCAATTATTTGCAAACCCTTGTGGGCGAATTGTTGGTGCAAAGCGATTAAATCCGGGATTTCTTCGATACAGGCCCGGCAGTCGGTCGCCCAAAATGTGATCAATACCGGTTGGCCCCCCAATTCTCGGAGCACAATTTGCTCGCCACTTAGCGTGGTGAATTCGGCATCGGGGGCTTTGGGGTCTAAATGAGTTTGTTGCCAAAAAACTATCGCCAACATGCTCACAGCGACAATTGCACCAAGTGCGGGTTTTAGTTGCATAGGCGTTAAATTCGGGACGACTTGATTGGTCTTGGGGCGATTATAACAAAGCTGCTAAAATGGCCGAATTGCCCATCAATCGTGGTTTCTGTGATGAAAAAAATTCTGATTTCCGACAAGCTCGCGGAAGACGGCGTTAATTTTTTGAATGCTCAAGAAGGCATTCAAATTCATATTCAGACCGGATTGGATGAAGATGAATTATGCGAATTGATTGCCGAATACGATGCATTGCTGATCAGAAGCGATACCCAGGTCACGAGGCGGGTTTTACAGTGTGCGACCAAGTTAAAAGTGGTTGGACGAGCGGGTATTGGAGTCGATAACGTCGATTTAGCGGCTGCTACCGAACAGGGTGTTATCGTAATGAATACGCCGGATGCGAACGCGACCACCACGGCGGAATTGGCGATCGCCCATATCTTCTCGTTAAGCCGGAATCTGCCTGCGGCCAATCTCTCGGTTCGACAAGGAAAGTGGGAGCGGGCCAAGCTGATGGGTGCCGAGATTGCCCACAAGACGCTGTCTATTTTGGGTTTCGGTACGATCGGCCGGATCGTCGCCCAACGAGGACATGGCTTAGGCATGCGGGTAATTGCTTACGATCCTTATGTTGCCCCCGATGTTTTCGCTAAACACGGTGCGGAAATGGTCGATCTGGATACGTTGCTTAAACAGGCAGATTATTTGACGCTACATTGTCCGTTATTAGAAAAAACTAAAAATATTATCGGCCACCAACAATTGGCCATGATGAAGAAGTCGGCAAGACTGATTAATTGCGCCCGTGGTGGTTTGGTCGACGAAGCGGCGTTATACGACGCGTTAAAGGAAGGGCGTATTGCCGGCGCGGCCTTGGACGTTTATGAAAACGAGCCACCGGCCGATTCCCCTTTGTTGAGTTTGGATAATATTGTGTTTACTCCTCACCTTGGGGCGTCCACCAAAGAAGCGCAAATTGCAGTCAGTGTCGAAATTGCGCGTCAAGTTGTCAAGTACCTGCAAACCGGCGAAGCGGTTAATGCCTTGAATCTACCTAGACTGTCAGCCGAAGAGCTGAACGAGGCGCAGCCATTTATGAACCTGGCGAATATTCTGGGTAAGGTCTTGGTGGGTTTAATCGACCGGCCGATCGAAAAACTGGATGTTGCCGTTTTCGGTAAAGCGGCCCAAGTCAAAATCAGGCCGATATCGGCGGAAGCCATGGTAGGTTTGTTTAAAGGTCAGCTTTCGACTCCAGTCAACCGGGTCAACGTCGAAAATATCGCCAAACGCCAGGGTGTTGCGCTGGTTGAATCACAGACCGAATACGCTGAAGGCTATCAATCGTTGATTAAAATCACCGGGCATTGTGCGGATAAGGAAGTATCTCTGTCCGGTACCTTGCTCGGACATCAGCATCCCCGGTTGGTCGGTATCAACCACTTCGAAATCGAAGTCGTGCCGGAGGGGGCGTTGTTGATTACCCGGCATGACGACAAACCCGGTGTGATTGCGGCGATCAGTTCGATATTGGGCGCGGCCAATATCAATATCACCCGGATGCAGGTCAGTATCGCCGACCAAAACCAATTGGCGATGATGGTGATCAGCGTTTCCGACCCTTTGAACGAACAAGTATTGAAAGCAGTATGCGAAGTGCCGGCAGTGCATGCGGCGAGGCAAATCGTATTATGAGTTTTGATGTAGTCTGTTTTGATTGTGACAGTACCTTGAGCCGGATCGAAGGTATAGACGAGTTGGCCCGGCGTAATGGGATATTCGATGAAGTGGCGGCGTTGACAGATGCAGCGATGAATGGCGAATTGGCGTTGGAAGAGGTTTATGCCAAACGCTTGGAATTGATCAAACCGGACAAAGCGGCGATAGATTGGTTGGCCGCCTTGTACATTTCCGAGTTGGTCGACGGCGTTGCCGAAACCGTTGCCGCGTTACAAGCGAATGCCAAACAAATCCATATTATCAGCGGAGGATTGCGGCAAGCGATTTTGCCGTTGGCGGAACGGCTGGGGATTCCGGAGCAGCACGTGCATGCGGTCGATATCGAGTTCGACGCCGACGGCGGGTATTCGGATTTTGCCCGGCATTCGCCGTTAGCCGTCAGCGGCGGCAAGGCTAGAGTCTGCAGAAGGCTTAGAATGCACCATTCAGCCTTGGTGATGATAGGTGACGGCAAGACCGATCTGGAGGCTAAGCAGGCCGGTGCTTATATGATCGGGTTTGGTGGCGTGGTCCGCCGGCCTTTGGTGGAAGAACAAGCGGATTGCTACGTCGCCGATGCGTCGCTAACGGCCGTTTTACCGCACGTGCTATAACGAAGCTCGATAAGCCGGGTTTGCGATGGTAAAATCGGCGAATTTTTAAAGGATTCAGAGAGATACAATGGCAGGGCATAGTAAGTGGGCGAATATCAAGCATCGTAAAGGTGCGCAAGACGCCAAACGGGGCAAGATTTTTACCAAACTGATCCGGGAAATTACTGTAGCGGCCAAAGGTCCGGGTGGCGGCGACGTTGCCAATAATCCCAGCTTGCGCGCGGTTATCGACAAGGCGCTTGGTGCCAACATGAAGCGGGACACCATTGATAACACCATCAAAAAAGCCATCGGCGCACTCGACGGCGATAATTACGAACACGTGCGCTATGAGGGTTATGGCCCCGGCGGCACCGCGGTCATGGTCAATTGCCTGACCGACAATCGTAATCGCACCGTAGCCGACGTGCGACACGCTTTTTCCAAGCATGGCGGCAACTTGGGTACGGACGGTTCCGTGGCATATCTTTTTCGTAAGGTCGGCATTATCAGTTTTTCCGACGAGGTAAATGAAGATGCGGTGATGGAAGCGGCGATGGAGGCGGGGGCCGAGGATGTCGTGAGCAACGACGACGGGTCGATCGATGTGTTTACGGCGCCGGAGGATTATCTGAATGTCAAAGAAGCCATGGTCGCTGCTGGATTGGAGCCGGAAAGCGCGGAAGTCACAATGCATGCCGACACTAAAACCGAGTTAGACGCCGAGGCTGCTGAGAAAATGCTGAAGTTGATCGACCGCTTGGAAGATTTGGATGACGTCCAAGATGTCTATTCGAATGCCGACATCAGCGACGAAATTATGGCCGTGATCGGTTAATCTGCTTTGACATTAAGCGGCGGTTAAGCGATTGGTCAGGATACTAGGCATAGACCCCGGCTCGAGAATTACCGGTTACGGCGTGGTCGAAACCTCGCCGCGCGGCGTCAAATACTTGGCTAGCGGTTGCATTCGGGTGCAGTCCGATAATTTTCCGGAGCGGTTGCAACAAATCTTCGATGGCGTGAGCCAGATTATAGAGTTGTATAGTCCGGAGCAGATGGCGATCGAGCAGGTTTTCATGCACAAGAACGCCGATTCGGCCTTGAAGCTCGGCCAAGCCCGCGGAGCGGCAATTTGCGCGACGATGAACAGGCAGCTACCGGTGTTTGAATATGCCGCTCGGCAAGTCAAACAGGCGCTGGTCGGCAAAGGCAACGCAGACAAGTTGCAAGTGCAGCATATGGTGAAAATTTTGTTGAATATTCAAGGCGAGCTACAAATCGATGCCAGCGATGCGTTGGCTGTCAGTCTCTGCCATAGCCATTACCAGGAAACCGCGAAACGCCTGCAGCAGGTGGGGGCGTGATCGGTTTTTTGCGTGGCAAGCTGATCCACAAGGCGCCGCCGCAGTTATTGCTGGACGTGCACGGCGTTGGCTATGAAGTCGAAGCACCGATGAATACCTTTTACGATTTGCCGGCGCTGGGGGAGGAAGTCCGCTTACATACCCATTTGATCGTACGGGAAGACGCGCATATTTTGTTCGGTTTTGTCAGCGAAGGCGAGAGAAGTTTGTTTCGGGCGCTGATCAAAGTTAACGGGATAGGACCCAAATTGGCGTTGACCATATTGTCCGGACAGACGACAGAGGCGTTTTACCGCTGTATCGACGACAATGACGTCAAGGCCTTGGTGCGCTTGCCCGGCGTCGGCCAAAAGACCGCCGAACGCTTGATCGTGGAGATGCGCGGGCGCTTGCCGGACCTAAACAAATTTAGCGCGCGCGATTCGGGTGGTGGCCAAACCTATGTCGCCAAAGAGTCTGCGAAACAGGAGGCCATCAGCGCGTTGTGCGCGTTGGGCTACAAACCGCAGGATGCGGCGCGGATGGCCCAGGCCGTTGCCGGCGACGATAGCAGTTGCGAAGATATCATTCGCGCGGCACTGCGCGGAGCGGTTAAATGATAGAAAACGACCGTTTGGTCACTGCGCTGGGCAGTAACGACGAGGAAAGAGTCGATCGGGCGATTCGGCCGAAACGCTTGAAAGATTACGTCGGCCAGTGCGAATTGCGCCAACAAATGGAAATCTTCATACAGGCAGCAGTCAGCCGTGCCGAAGCGTTGGATCATGTGCTGATATTCGGACCGCCCGGACTGGGTAAAACTACGTTGGCCAATATCGTAGCCACCGAAATGAACGTCAATATTCGGCAGACCTCCGGGCCGGTGCTGGATAAAGCCGGAGATTTGGCGGCTTTATTGACCAATTTGCAGGCACACGATGTCTTGTTCATCGACGAGATCCACAGGCTGAATCCTGCGGTGGAGGAGGTGCTGTATCCGGCTATGGAAGACTACCAGATTGATATTATAATAGGCGAAGGCCCTGCCGCGCGCTCGATCAAGCTGGATCTGCCGCCGTTTACGTTGATCGGTGCCACTACTCGTGCTGGATTATTGACTTCGCCATTGCGCGATCGCTTCGGTATCGTTCAGCGCTTGGAGTTCTACACTGTCGAGGAACTGTCCAGTATCGTCAAACGGTCCGCACAAATGTTAGGTATCGGCATGGATGGCGGCGGTGCAGATGAAATTGCCTGCCGTTCACGCGGCACGCCGCGCATTGCCAATCGTTTGTTGCGCCGGGTGCGTGATTTTGCCGAGGTGAAAGCGAGCGGCGTGGTGACGCGCGAAATTGCCTCTCAGGCTCTGGAAATGCTCAAAATTGATCCGCAAGGCTTCGATATGCTGGACCGCAAATTGCTGCTGGCGATGATCGAAAATTTCCAGGGTGGTCCAGTGGGTTTGGATACATTGGCAGCGGCTATCAGCGAAGAGCGTGGTACGGTTGAGGATGTATTAGAGCCGTATTTACTGCAGCAGGGATTCATCATGCGCACGCCGCGAGGCCGTGTCGCCACGCACAAGGCTTACAGCCATTTCGGTTTGCCTCAGCCCAAAAGCGCGCCAGGTAGCGACGATATTTTTAGCCTATGACGTTAGGACTGTTCAATGCCGCGGAATTCAACTGGCCGGTCAGGGTGTATTACGAGGATACCGATGCCGGCGGTGTCGTATTCTACGCAAACTACCTTAAATTTTTCGAACGGGCCCGAACCGAATTTTTGCGCAGTTACGGATTCGAACAAGACGCATTGACTGCCGAGCAAGGCGTTATTTTTGTAGTGCGCTCGGTCAAGATTGAGTATCTGAAACCGGCCCGATTTAACGAACAATTGGCGGTCAGCGCCAAAGTCATTGAAATCAAAAAAACCAACCTTACTTTTGAACAGGCCGTTACCCGCCAACAACAAATTCTGTGTGCCGGGGAGGTCAGGATCGCCTGTCTCGATGCGCAAACCATGAAACCCAAACCAATTCCCACCGTTATTTTGGAACAATTAAGCTGATGAATACCGATTTATCCATTCTGACACTGGTCAAAGAAGCCAGTTTTGTCGTGCAGTTTGTCATGTTCATACTGCTGTCGGCGTCGATTGCTTCTTGGACTTTCATTTTCTCCAAACGGAAAGAGTTGAAACAGGCTATCGAGATCACCGACGATTTCGAGGACGAGTTCTGGTCCGGCGTCGGTCTGGCGGAGTTGTACAAAAAAATGTCCAGCGACCGTTTCGAGCCGGAAGGGATCGAAAAAATCTTTCTGGCCGGCTACCGCGAATTTGCCAGAATGCGCCAAAAAGGTGACGTCGAGCCGGTGGTTCAGGTCGAAAGCGCGCAGCGGGCGATGCGTATCGAGCTGGCTCGCGAATTGGACCGGTTGGACGAAACCCTGCCGTTCCTGGCAACGGTCGGCTCCACCAGTCCTTATATCGGCCTGTTCGGTACCGTATGGGGCATCATGAATTCGTTCCGGGCTTTGGGCGAAATTAAAAATGCCACCCTAGCAAACGTCGCACCTGGCATTTCCGAAGCGCTGATCGCCACCGCAATCGGTTTGTTTGCCGCGATTCCGGCTGTTATCGCCTACAACCGCTTCTCGACCCGGCTGGACCGTTTGGCCGGCCGTTACGAGTTGTTTATCGACGAATTCGTCGTCCTTCTGCAAAGACAGGCGCACAGCAAATGAACGTAGGCGGCAGCAACCGTAAATCGCGTAAACGACGCGGACCGATGGCGGAAATTAACGTCGTACCTTATATCGACGTTACTTTCGTGCTGTTGATGATATTCATGATCACGGCGCCGCTGGTGCAAACCGGCGTCGATGTCGATTTGCCGCAAGCCGAAGCCGAATCGGTCGACTTGCAAGACCAGGCCCCGGTCATCGTTTCGATTAAAAAAGACGGCAGCCTGTATGTCGACATCGGTAACGGCGATGAAGAAGCGGATTCCCCGGTCGATGTCGACACCGTCAAAACCCGGGTGGCAGCGGTGTTCCGGAACAACCCGAAGGCGCAGCTTTACGTGCGCGGCGACCATGAAGTCGACTACGGTAGTATTGTCAAGGTCATGGTGGAACTGAAAAAAACCGGTGCGCCGAAAGTGGGCTTGATGACTTCGCCGCCGCCCGAGAGCAAATAACGTCAGAATCATGAGAAATTTCAAACCTTCGTTTGTTTTGGCGGTGGCACTGCACATACTAATTGTGCTGCTGTTCAGTATCAGCTTCCTGACCGATAGCGATAATGCTCAAACTGCGCCTCCGGCCGAAATTATCGAGGCTACCGTACTCGATGGTGCGGCAATCGATGCCGAAGCCGAGCGTCTGAAGCAAAACGAAGAAAATAAACGGCAGGCTGAAGTCGAGCGCCAGCAGCATTTGGAAGAAGCGCGCAAGGTCGAGGAACAAGCCCTGCAGCAGGCAAAAAAGCAGCGGGTATTGGAAGAGCAGAAAGCCTTGGAAGCCGCCGAAAAGCGTAAGCAGGAGGCCCAGGCTGAACAAAAGCGCCAGGAAGCGCTAGAAACCAAGCGCAGGGAAGAGGAAAAAAAGTTGGAGGAGGCCAAGGAACGGCGGGCTCTGGAGGAAAAAAAAGCCAGGGAAGCCGCGGAAAAACAGAAGCAGGCCGAATTGGACAAGCAAAAGGAAGTAGCCGAAAAGCAGAAACAGGCCGAGCTGGAAAGGCAAAAGGAAGCCGAGAAACAAAAGCAGTTGGAAAAACAAAAGCAACAGGAAGCCGAAGCAAAAAAATTGGAGCAGGAAAAGAAGCTTCAGGAACAAAAGGCTCTGGAACAGAAAAAGCTGCAGCAACAAAAAGCCGAGGAAGCCAAACGCGAGGAACAGGCGCAACAAGCCAAGGCGGAAAAAGAAAAGCAGTTAGCTGAAGAAAAAGCCCGGGCCGAGAAGGAAAAACAGGCCGCGCTGGCGGCAGAGAAAGCCAAACAAGCCGCCGAAGCCGAAGCCAAGGCAAAAGCGGATAAGGCCGAAAAGGATCGCCAGGCTAAATTAGCGGCGGAAAAGGCCGAGAAAGAACGACTTGCCGCAGAAGCGGAAGCCAAAGCCAAGGCCGAAAAAGAACGCCAAGCCAAATTAGCCGCGGAAGCTGCAGCCAAGGCGAAAGCCGAGCAAGAACGCCAAGCGGCAATAGCCGCCGCCGAAAAGGCCGAGAAAGAACGCCAAGCCGCCGAGGCCGCTGCCGCTGCTGCGAAAGCCGAACAGGAGCGCCTGGCTGCTGCTGCGGCCGAGGAAGCCCGCTTGAATGGGTTAATCAAAAGCAAAACCGAAGGCGCGTGGATTCGGCCGATGGGGGCCGCACAAGGCTTGAAATGTACAATTCAGGTAAAATTGCTGCCCAGCGGCGACGTGATGGATGCGGTGGTTGTCGGCAGTAGTGGCGACCCGATATTCGACCGTTCGGCGGAAAATGCGGTCAGAAAAGCCTCGCCGCTGCCGGTGCCACAAGACAAAATACTATTCAACCAAAAGTACCGAGTTTTCAATTTATCGTTTAAACCGGAATAAACCACGGAACCCATAGAATGATGCTAATCAACAGAGTTTTAATCGGCGGCTTCATTGCCTCATTGCTATCGGTGGCCCAGGCGGCCGGTTTGACTATCGAAATCACCAAGGGCTCGCAAACCGCCGTGCCTATCGCGATTGTCCCATTTGCCCAACAAGGTTCTATCGGCAACGTAAAACTGTCCGATGTAGTCAGTTCCGACTTGGCCGGTAGCGGTTTTTTCAAAACCCTGGCCGAAGACGATATGTTGACCAAGCCCAGCGAGCCGGAAAAGGTAAATTTCCGGGACTGGCAGGTGTTGGGCCAGGACTACATGACCATCGGCCAAGTCGTCGGTAACGGCAATAGCTTTAATATCCAGTTTTACTTATTCAACGTGCACAACGGCCAATTGCTGATGGGTTACCGGCTGACTGCCGGAGCCAACGAATTGCGCCGCGCCGCGCACCACATCAGCGATTTGATTTACGAAAAACTGACCGGACGCAAGGGTGCGTTCAATACCCGTATCGCTTACGTTACCAGCGTATCCCGCGGTAGCGGCAAACAGTACATGCTGCAAGTCGCCGATGCCGACGGCTACAACCCGCGGACGATAGCGGAATCTCCCGAGCCGATCATGGCACCGGCTTGGTCGCCGGACGGCAGCAAAATCGCCTACGTTTCGTTCCATACCAAGCGTTCCGAGATTTGGGTGCAGACCTTGGCTACTGGTCAACGTGAGAGTGTTGCCGCCTACCCTGGCATTAACGGCGCGCCGGCGTTTTCGCCGGACGGCAGCCGGTTGGCGGTTACCTTGTCCAAAGACGGCAGTCCCGATGTTTACGTGCTGACTTTGGCTAGCCGGGCCTTGACCCGCTTGACCAGCGGCTTGTCGATCGACACCGAACCGACTTGGTCTCCGGACGGTTCGACGATCGTGTTTACCTCGGACATGGGCGGCAAGCCGCAACTCTACAGCATGCCTGCGTCCGGCGGTAAAGCCAGCCGTTTGACCTTTCAAGGCGATTACAACGCCAGAGGCCGATTCTCGGCGGATGGCAGAAGTTTGGCCATGGTCACCGCCAATGGCGGCAGTTACCGGATCGCAGTAATGGATATGGCGTCGCGTACCGTAAACGTGTTGAGCGAAGGCAATCTCGACGAATCGCCCAGTTTTGCCCCAAACGGCAGCATGATTCTGTTTGCGGCGACCCGTGGCGGCAAATCGGCGTTATCGGTGGTGTCGACCGACGGCGCGATGCAACAAAAATTGGCATTCGAGAGTGGCGGCGTGCGCGAACCGGCTTGGGCGCCTTGATTGCAAGGCCGATAACCCTCAAACTATAGCTACCTGATTTTTATTTATTTTTGGAGAGACTTGATGAGATTCAATAAAACCTATTTGGCTTTGGCGATGAGCGCCGTGTTGATTGCCAGCGGTTGCAGTTCAACCGACGAAGAAGGCAGCTTGGCCGATTCCACCCAAGGTACCGACGCTTCGACCAGCGGTTACAACGACGGCTCGATGTCCGGCAGCCAGTTTGGTTCCGGCAACGGCTTCGGTTCCGGCTCAGGTTCGAATTTGGGCCCGGAGTTCAGCGACCCGAATAATCCGTTGTCCAAACAGATCATTTATTTCGAGTTGGACAGCAGCCAAGTCAAACAGGATTACGTGCCGATTGTTGCCGCCCATGCCCGTTATCTGGCCTCGCATCCGAGCCAACACGTCATTCTGTCCGGCCATGCCGACGAGCGCGGTTCCAGCGAATACAACATCGCCTTGGGCGAGCAACGTGCCAAATCGGTGGAAAGAATGATGCGCTCGCAGGGCGTCACCGCGTCGCAATTGGAAGTCGTCAGTTACGGTGAAGAAAAACCGGCGGTATCGGGCCACGACGAATCCGCTTGGCAAATGAACCGCCGGGTCGAAGTCGGTTACCAATAATGGCTAAGCGCGCACTTCTGGCAATGGGATTGAGTCTGGGGTTGGCCGTCTCGGCATCGGCAGCGCCGGTCAATAGTGCCGGTGCCTATCCGGCAGCACCCAGCGATAACGCGATATTCGAAGTCCTGGGACGGCTCGAGCAGTTACAGTCGGAAGTGCAACAATTGCGCGGCATGGTTGAAGAGCAGTCGCAAACCATCGCCGATTTGCAACGCAAACAAAACAATATGTATTCCGATCTGGATGAGCGGATGCAGGCTCTATCGACCGCTGGTCAGCCGGCTGCGACCCAACCTGCGGTCGGTCAGCCGGACGCAGCGGCGGCACCTGCGGCTGCCGTGCAAACGGCGGCTCCGTCAGTCGCTGCAACCGTTCCGGCCGCTTCCGCGACGCCTGCTGCTCCGGCGGCAACGCCCGCAGTTCAGCCGGCGCCGGTAGCTGATATCAAGCCCGCTGCAACAACGGTTTCCGGTAACGAAAAAGAGCGCTACCAAACGGCCTACGACACGTTGCGTAACGGTCACAACGCCCAAGCCGTAAAAATGTTTCAGGAGCTGCTGAAAGATTTTCCGGCCGGCGAGTTCGCCGATAATTCCCAGTATTGGCTGGCAGAGGCTTATAAAATCAATCGCGAATTCGATGCCGCCCGAGCTGCGTTCAACAAAGTGGTCAGCCAATATCCGAACAGTTCGAAAGTGCCTGACGCCTTGTTGAAATTGGGCTATATCGAATTCGAACTGCAAAACACCGCAAAAGCCCGCGATTATTTGACTCGAGTAACCACCAGTTATCCGGGAACCACCGCTGCGCATTTGGCCGAGAAAAAGCTGGCGCAAATGTCGCAATAGCCGGTCGGCGGATGGACCAACAGTTACGCATCACCGAGATTTTTTATTCGTTGCAAGGGGAAACCAATACGGTTGGTATCCCCACGGTATTCGTGCGCCTGACCGGATGTCCGTTGCGCTGTTCTTACTGCGATACCGCTTACGCCTTTAGTGGCGGCGAGAAACTCGCTATTGCGGATATCCTCGCCGAGATAAGGCGCTATAACACCCGTTACGTGACCGTGACCGGCGGCGAGCCGCTGGCTCAACCCGGATGCCAGTTGTTGTTGGTACAACTGGCGGACGCCGGTTATTCGGTCTCTCTGGAGACCAGTGGTGCTTTGGATGTGGCGGCGGTCGACTCCAGAGTCGTCAAGGTTATCGATTTGAAAACGCCCAGTTCCGGCGAAATGCAGCGCAACCTTTACCGCAATCTCGATTTTCTGTTGCCGCACGATCAAGTGAAATTCGTTATTGCCGATGCTGCCGATTACGAATGGTCCAAACAACAAGTGGCGCATTTCCGATTGGCGCAGCGTTGCGAAGTGTTGTTTTCGCCGGTGATGGGAGTAATGCCGCCGACCGAATTGGCTGAGCGAATTCTGGCCGACCAGTTAACGGTCAGATTTCAAATTCAATTGCATAAATATTTGTGGAATGATGCGCGAGGAAAATAATTTCAGCGGCAAGCCGGCGGTGATTTTGTTGTCCGGCGGATTGGATTCGATCACGGTGTTGGCGCTGGCTCAGCGGCAAGGCTTTGTCTGTCATGCGTTGAGTTTCGATTACGGCCAACGCCACAACGCGGAACTGGAAGCGGCAAGAAACATTGCCGGCCACTATCAAGTCGCGGCCCATAAGATCATCAATTTGGGATTGAGTTCGATCGGCGGCTCGGCACTGACCGACGCCAATATCGATGTGCCGACTTCGCCGCAAGCCGGTATTCCGGTGACCTACGTTCCGGCCAGAAACACTATTTTCCTGGCGTTTGCCTTGGGTTGGGCCGAGGTGTTGAACGCACACGATGTGTTTATCGGCGTCAATGCCGTGGATTATTCCGGTTATCCCGATTGTCGGCCGGAATTCATCAAGGCGTTCCAGGATATGGCCAACCTCGGCACCAAGGCCGGCGTCGAAGGCCATAAAATTCAGATCCACACGCCGTTGATTGCCTTGAGCAAGGCCGAGATTATCCGGCAAGGTATGGTCTTGGGCGTCGATTATGCCGCGACCGTTTCCTGTTATTCTGCCGACAGCGAAGGCCGGGCCTGCGGCGTATGCGACGCCTGTCGGTTGCGTACGGCTGGGTTTGAGGCGGCCGGCGTCCTTGATCCGACCCGCTATCAGCCCCGCTAAATTCGTATCGGCGCGCATTTATCGAAACTGAAATTCGCGCGCTGGAATTTGTCGGCTAAGCTTTGCATGGTCAGACGGAGTCAGTCGCAAGAGGTTTCGCCACATGCAAGTCAAACAAACCAAATCCCAGTTCGTGGCGGTGGCGTCCATCGCCGCCGAATTGAGTGCCGTGATGGAGGTGGCTAAGGAAATATCGTTGGCTGCGGCCAACGCCAAAGCCATCGCCTTTCGCGCCGGAGAAAAAGCCAAAGGCTTTCAGCCCATCACCGATTTTATTAACGAATTGGCTAAGGGCACCATCGAGTTGGTCAACAACATCAACGATTACGCGTTTGTCCTGTACCGGCTAACGGTCAACGAACAGCGTTTAGCCGAAGCCTGCGAACGTTTCGAAAATGTCGAGCGACTGGCTGTGGGGGCTCGGTATGCCGAATCCTTGAAGGGACCATTGCAGCAGGCCAGACAAAAAGCTCAGGCCGGGCGTCGCGAGTTCACAATCCATGTCGAAGAATTGCTGGTTAAACTGGCCGAAGTGATGCATCCGGCTCGCGCGGCGCGGGTGATCGCCGCCAATTCCCGAATCGAAGCGTCGCAAGCCGGCGAATATCTGCAGAGCTTGCAAGCGGTTGCCGAGAGCGTCGATAACGCGGCCCAGATCATTAACGACAAAGTTCATCGCTGTCGCAGCGCATTGACCGTTATCAATCTCGCCGATTAGCACAGTTCGGCAGCACGAGGTATATCGCATGAAAATGACCAAAATTTACGAAGGCGCACATCAATGGATAATGTTCGGCCGCGATCCGCACCGGCCGGAGAAGATCATTGATACCAACCAATACATGGTGCGCACTGCCGATCGTTGTTTATTGATGGACCCCGGCGGCATCGAGCTGTTCGCGCCGATGCTGGCGGCGGTTTTGCACCACGCGCCGGTCGAAGAAATCACCGATTTATTCGCCTCGCACCAGGACCCGGATATTATTTCGTCTTTGGGTTTGTGGGACCAAGCCTTGCCGAACGCCAAATTGCATGCGGCCCAGTTGTGGGAGGGCTTTTTACGCCATTTCGGTTGCGAAACAATCGAGTATGTGCCGATTCCCGACCATGGCGGCACGATCAATCTCGGCAGCGTCGAGCTGCAAATCGTGCCGGCACACTATCTGCACTCGTCGGCCAACTTTCATATTTACGATCCGCAGGCCAAGATTTTGATGTCGGGCGATGTCGGCGCGGCACTGGAGGCTTCCGATGCGCCGGTTTTCGTCGATAATTTCGATGCCCATATCGAGAAAATGCGCTTTTTCCACCAGCGTTGGATGCCGTCCAACCAAGCCAAACGGGCCTGGTTGGAGCGGGTCAGAAAACTGGATGTGCAAATTCTGGCGCCGCAACACGGCCGGATGTTCAAGGGCGACGATGTCAAACGTTTCCTGGATTGGTTCGAGGCGTTACAGGTGGGTATTGCCGTATAAAACAAGCATTTGCCGACAATTGGGTTTATAATCCAGCCGTTATCAAGCCCCTGTCGCGAGACGGGGGTTTTTTGTTAGTGAGAGGAGCTGGAGTATCTCATCAAGCATGGCGCAAAAACTTTATATACAGACTAACGGCTGTCAAATGAACGAGTACGATTCCGACAAAATGCGGGACGTACTGCAAGCATCGCACGGTTTGGAATTGACCGATATCCCCGAACAGGCTGACGTGTTGTTGCTGAATACCTGTTCCATCCGGGAAAAAGCCCAGGAGAAAGTATTTTCCGCGGTGGGGCGTTGGAAAAAAATCAAAGACAAGCGCCCTGACGTGATTATCGGCGTCGGCGGTTGTGTCGCCAGTCAGGAGGGGGCGGCGATACAGAAGCGTGCGCCCTACGTCGACATCGTGTTCGGTCCGCAAACCCTGCATCGTCTGCCGGAGCTGTTGAATCAGGCGCGCAGCGGCGACAAACATGTGGTCGACATCTCGTTCCCGGAAATCGAAAAATTCGACAACCTGCCGGAGCCGCGCGCTGAAGGTCCGAAAGCCTTTGTGTCGGTGATGGAAGGGTGCAGCAAATATTGCACTTATTGCGTCGTACCCTACACCCGCGGCGAGGAAGTCAGCCGGCCGCTCAACGATGTGATTGCCGAAATCGAAACGCTGGCCAAGCAAGGCGTGCGCGAGATCAATCTGTTGGGCCAGAACGTCAACGCCTACCGCGGCGCAATGGAAGACGGCGACATCGCCAGCTTCGCGTTATTGTTGCACTGTGTCGCCGCCGTCGACGGCATCGACCGCATTCGCTTTACCACCTCGCATCCCTTGGAATTCACCGACGACATCATCGAAGCCTTCGCCGAGATCCCGCAGCTGGTCAATCACCTGCATCTGCCGGTGCAAAGCGGCAGCAACCGGATTCTGGCCGAAATGAAACGCGGCCACCGGCGCGAGGATTACCTGGAAATCATGCGCAAGATCAAAGCCGTGCGGCCGGGAATCAGTTTGTCGTCGGATTTCATCATCGGTTTTCCCGGCGAAACCGACCAGGATTTCGAAGATACGATGGCGCTGATCGAGGAAGTCGGCTTCGACTTTTCCTACAGTTTCATATTTAGCGCCAGACCCGGCACGCCGGCCGCGAATTTTGCCGACGACGTCAGCATGGAAGTCAAGGAACAGCGCCTGCAACGCCTGAAAGAACGCTTGAACCAGATGTTCATGGCGATCTCGGAATCGATGGTCGGCACGGTGCAAAGCGTGTTGGTGGAAGGCGTTTCCAAGAAAAACCCGTTGCATCTGACCGGGCGTACCGAGAATAACCGGGTGGTCAATTTTGCTGCCCATCCGCGCCTGATCGGCCAATTCGTCGACGTCTTGATCACCGAAGCGTTGCCGAATTCTTTGCGCGGCCGCGTGTCGGAATCTTCCATCGAAAAAGTCAGACAGACCGCCTAGTGTTGAATACCTCGCATTTTTCCCAAGAAATCACGCTGTTGCCGGACGACGCCCAGCGCCTGTCCAATTTCTGCGGTCAACTCGATAGCCATATCCGCCAGATCGAGCAGCGCCTGCATGTGGATATTGCCAACCGTAGCAATCATTTTCGGGTCACCGGCGTCGATGCTGCAGTGAAAGCGGCTTGCGCGGTGATTCAAAAGCTGTTCGAAATGACGGAGCGCGAAGAAATTACCCCGGAGCAGGTACATCTTAGTTTGCAGGATGCCAGCATCGACCAACTGTTGCAGCCGGCGGCCAATCACGAGCCGGTGGCGATCCGGACCAAGCGCGGCGTGATTAAAGGCCGCGGCCATAATCAGCAGGATTATTTGCGCAAGATTCTCAGCCACGACATCAATTTCGGCGTCGGCCCGGCCGGCACCGGCAAAACCTATCTGGCGGTAGCTTGTGCCGTGGAAGCCTTGCAAAACGAGACTGTGCGGCGAATCGTTCTAGTGCGGCCGGCGGTGGAGGCCGGCGAGAAGTTGGGTTTCCTGCCCGGCGACATGGCGCAGAAGGTCGATCCTTATTTACGGCCGTTGTACGACGCTTTATACGACATGCTCGGTTTCGAGCGGGTCGAGAAGCTGCTGGAAAAAAACGTCATCGAAGTTGCGCCGTTGGCCTTCATGCGCGGCAGAACTCTGAACGATTCCTTCATTATTCTCGACGAAGCCCAAAATACCACGGTAGAGCAGATCAAGATGTTTCTGACTCGGGTCGGTTTCGGCTCGACGGCGGTGATTACCGGTGACGTAACCCAGATCGACTTGCCCAGCGAAAAAATGTCCGGCCTGAAGCATGTGTTGAAAGTGTTGAAAGACGTGGAAGGGATCAGTTTTACCTTTTTCGGCGTGCGCGACGTGGTCAGGCATCCTTTGGTGCAACGCATCGTTGCCGCTTACGACCGCTACGAACTGGAACAGGGCAACAACAAGCCGTGAACTATATCGATCTGCAGATTGCCACCGAATCGGTCCACCCCGACGCGGGGCAATTCCAAACCTGGGTCGATGCCGCCTTGTCCGGTTTCGAACGCGACAGCGAAGTGACGATTCGCCTGGTAGACATAGCCGAAAGCGCCGAATTGAACGGCCAATACCGGCACAAATCCGGCCCGACCAATATCCTCAGCTTTCCGTTCGAAGCGCCGCCGGGCGTGGAGCTCGATTTGCTGGGCGACCTGGTGATCTGCGCGCCGGTGATCGCGCACGAGGCGGCGGAACAGGGTAAATTACCCGACCACCATTGGGCGCATATCACTGTACACGGCGTATTGCATTTGCTAGGGTATGACCACATCGAAGAGCAAGACGCGGAACAAATGGAAGCGCTGGAAATTGACATTCTAAGCCGATTAAACATAGCCAATCCCTATCTGGAGGATAGTAAGCAATGAGCGATGGTAACCCCCCGAGTAGCCAGCCCCATCAGAAAAGCCTGATCGAACGCATCGGCCATTTTCTGAGTGGGGAGCCGCAAGATCAGGAAGACTTGCTGGAGATATTAAGAGAGTCGCAAGAAAAACATTTACTCGATTCCGACGCGCTGTCCATGATGGAAGGCGTTATGCATGTGGCGGAGATGCGGGTCAGAGACATCATGATCCCGCGTTCGCAGATGGTGGTAGTGCCGCGCGAGGCCGAACTGGAAACCATCTTTCCGCTCGTCGTCGAATTTGCCCATTCTCGTTTTCCCGTCATCGAAGAAGACCGCAGCAAAGTGGTCGGTATTCTGTTAGCCAAGGACCTGTTGGCTCATGCCTTGCGCGATAAATCTCTGAAAGTGGAAGACGTGATGCGACCGGTTAACCTGGTGCCGGAGAGCAAACGCCTGAACGTGCTATTGAAAGAATTTCGTACCGAGCGCAACCACATGGCGATCGTGGTCGACGAATACGGTAATGCCGCCGGCTTGGTCACCATTGAAGATGTGCTGGAACAAATCGTTGGCAAAATCGAGGATGAGCACGACGATGACGAGGTTCAGGAATTTATTTCTCAGCGGGGCGAAAAAGAATTCATTTTGAACGCGTTGACGCCGATCGAAGAATTCAACGATTATTTTTCCGCCGATTTGGCCGATGACGAATACGACACCATCGGCGGTTTGATCGTGCAACGCCTGGAGCATTTTCCGAAGAAAGGCGAAAAAGTCGAAATCGGCGATTTTTGTTTCGAGGTCTTGCGCGCCGATAACCGCCGCGTGCATCTGTTGAAACTTAAAATCAAATAAGCGTTCAATCCGGCCGCACGGCCGCGCTCAAATAACCCTCGAAATCCTCGGCCGGCAACGGCTGCGAAAAGTGGTAGCCCTGGCCGAAGTCGCAGCCGGATTCGAGCAACAAACGGAGTTGGTTTTCGGTTTCCAGACCTTCGGCGACGACTTGCATGCCCAGCTTGTGCGCCATGACGATGATGGCTTCGCATAACGCCATGTCGCTCGAGTCCGGGGCTAAATTGGCGACGAAGGAGCGGTCGATTTTCAAATAATCGATATCGAATTTTTTCAGATAAGCCAATGCCGAATAACCGGTGCCGAAGTCGTCGAGCGCTATCTGCATGCCGGTCTCGCGAAATGCTTGCAGGCTATTGCGGACCACGTTGCTGGCATCCAGTAGTAGACCCTCGGTAATTTCCACGACCAGGCCTTGCCCGGCCAATCCCAAAGCCCGCAGTTGGCTTAACCATTCGTCATGTACTTGGCTACCGTAAAATTGCGCAGGCGACTTGTTGATACTGATTTGAAACTCGGGATGGTAAAGCTCCCGCCAGCGCTTGGCCTGCCGCGCCGCCTGCTCGAACACCCAGTTCCCGATCTCGACGATCAAGCCGTTATCCTCCGCGATCGGGATGAATTCGGTGGGATTGATTTGCCCGCGCTCGGGATGGTGCCAACGCAATAGAGCTTCGGCTTTCAATATTCTGCCGGAAGCCAGTTCGACGATAGGCTGGTAATACAGCTGGAATTGTCCAGTTGCCAGTGCGCTCCGTAAATCGCCGGCAATCAACATCCGTTTTTGGGCCGCGGCATGCATCGCCGGCGTGAAATAACAATAGCGGTTGCGGCCTTGCTGCTTGGCGGCGTACATGGCCTGGTCGGCGTTTTTGATTAACGCATCGATCTTCTCGGCGTCCCGCGGATACAGAGTAATGCCGACGCTGGCCGACAAATAAGCGACTTTGTTTTTGAGTTGAAAAGGGGCTGCCAGAGTGCGCAGCACACTTTGTGCGACGCGTTCGGCGCTGGCGATATCATCCAGTTCCGACAGTATCATCGTAAATTCGTCGCCGCCGAGACGCGCCACCGTGTCCGATTCTCGTACGCAGCGGCTCAAGCGTAAGGCGGCGTCTTTCAACAGCATGTCGCCCATGTCGTGGCCCAAGCTGTCGTTGACTTCCTTGAAACGGTCCAGATCGATAAAAATCAGTGCCAACGGCAGTCCGTTGCGTTGGCATTTTTTGGTTTCCTGTTCCAGTCGGTCATGGAACATGCGGCGGTTGGGCAACCCGGTCAACGGATCGAAATTGGCCTGAGTCCAAATCAATTCTTCGGATTGTTTTTTCTGCGTAATATCGGAGAACATCGCCACTCGTCGGTGCGGGCTGCCGTCGACATTGAAAATGGTGTTGATGGTCAGCAGTTCGGCAAAGATCTCGCCGTTCTTGCGCCGATTCCACAGTTCGCCTTTCCAGTGGCCGCTACTGCCAATCGCTTGCAGCATGGCTTGGTAAAATTGTTCGCTCTGCCGATTCGAATTTAGGATCGCATGGCTCCGGCCCGCGACCTCGGCCAGCGTGTATCCGGTCAATTCGGTAAAGGCCGGATTTACCGTGATGATGGCGCAGTCGGCATCCATCACGGCCATTGCTTCGCTACTGTTCTGGTACACCAGCGACGCCAATTGCAAGGCTTCGTTGCTGCGGCTGCGGTCCACGGCGATTCCGGCCAGATTGGCAGCTTGTTCTATGGCCAGCAAATCATCGGCACTCGGTGCCCCCGGCTTGTGTTGATAAATAGCCAGACAGCCCAACAATTTGCCAGCGGTGTCGTGAATCGGTTCGGACCAACAGGCGCCAAGTCCGGCTTGAGCGGCCAATTCGCGAAAAGGTGCCCAGTAGGGATGTTGCTGAATGTCTTCAACGACAATGCGCTCGCCTGAGTAGGCCCCGGTATCGCAATATCCGACGCCGTTTTCGACCGGCATGCCATCGATAGTCCGATGGTAAAAAGCCGGCAGATGAGGGGCGGCGGCAATATGCAATTGTTTGCCGTCGTTATCCAGCAATAATATCGAGCACAGCAGATCGGGATTCTGGGTTTCGACGGCTAGAACCACGGCTTCCAGGATTCCGGCCAGTGGTGCGCCTTTGGCGATCAACTCCAGGACGTGATTATGGGCGCGTTCCCGGTCCGCCGCCTGCTGGCGGTCGGAAATGTCCATGGCGATACCGATCACTCCGGCCGGCTTGCCGTCGATATCTCGCAGACGGGCGCGGGTGATTTGCAGCACCCGGCGTTTGCCGTCCGCGAATGTCATGCGTTCCAACGACTGGTGAGCCGGTTCTGCTCCGTTCAGGCAGTCCTGGTCGGCGGCGTTAAACCGCGATGCCAATTCCTCGCCTAGCGACTCAGCCAAATCCGGGTTGGCAATAACTTGGTTTTCCGCCAATCCGAGGTGGTCGCAAAAGGTTTTGTTGGCGAAGGAAAATTGCCGGTTTGCGTCAATTAACCAAATTCCGACCGGTGCATTATCCAAAATGGCGTGCAGTTTCGCTTCGGACGCATATAGCTCGGCCACTTGGTTGTTCAGTTGCCCGGTCATGGCGACGAAATTTTTCGCCAGATAACCGATTTCGTCGTGGCGATCGATTGGAACGGCTTCCAAGCTTTGGCCAAGCCGAAACCGACTGACGGCCTGGGTCATCTGATCTAGCGGTTTGGCCAGTATTCTGGCCAATACCAACGAAATTACGCTGGCCAACAGGCTGAAGATCGCGGTGATCTCCACCACTTTCCAGCCCAGCAAGTGGCTGCCGGTCAATACCTCGGCCAAGGGGGTGTAAATACCCAGTAGCGCGAAGCGTCGGTTATACGGGTCTAGCGGTAATTTGACGAAGGCCGCTAATGACGACGGCGCCAAGGTTCGCTCGGCGCCGGTCGCGAACACCGCCAAATTCCGCTCGCCGTGCAACACGCCTTCGATTTCGGGAATATCGTTCTGAATCTGGAAACGACGGCCGTTCTCGAAGCCGAAGGTCTTGGTTTTGTCGGGGTGGATCAGATAATCGCCGTTGCCGTTGCTCAGTAGCAATTGGGTGTGAGGTGGCAGCCGGCGGCTAATCAGCGCAAATAAGCCGTCGAGGTCGACATTGATAACCAGCAACGCGATGTGAGTGCCTGCCGGCGATGAAATCGGTAGCGCGATGCGTACCGTGGGCTTGCCGAAACCTTGGTGGGAGCCAAGTTCCTGGTTTAAATTGATCTCGGAGACGTAAATTTCATCGGCGCTGGCTAAATGCAAGGTTTCGAACACGTACGGAAAATGGTTCTTTTCCTGCAACTGCGCCTCCGGAACGATCTGTACGCCGTCTTGGTCCCGGTCGACGCGGACCAGTTCCTTGCCGTAACGCTGGGCATGGATCAGCCGGACTTGGCTGTATTCCGGGTGACTTTTCAGCAATGCCGAAAACAGGTCGGCTAATTCGGCTTTCGCGGCGTCGAGCTGGCTGGCGGGATTTGCCAAGGCGATTTCTCGGCATAGCTTGAGGTTCGCCAGCGTTTTGGCGTCTTTTGCGGTGGCGGCCAACGCATCGCCGAAGCGGAACGATAAGCCCTGGACGGTGCTTAGCAACTGTGTTTGCGCGGTGCCGACCAGCAGCTGGCGGCTGCGGTCGTAGACGTAATAACCGGTCAGGCCGGTGGAAACGGTACCCAGCAAGGCTAGCCAGAATCCTAGTTTGATCCCGACGCTTGCCTTCATCAAAACGCCTCGGGCGGTTCGCCGGAAATAACGCGATCCCACAGCTGTTTTTGCAGGTCCGGATTGGCGACGGGTTCCAGCCAAATCAGTTTTTGCCCGGATTCGGTGTCGGGGTGGGCGGAGATGGTGTTTGCCAAGCCGTGACGGGCACTGAGGCGTTCGCTGACGGCAGGTTCCAGCGTGTAATCAATCCATTGTTCGGCCAATGCCGGGTTGGGTGCGTTGCGGGTAATCGCCCAGCAATCCAGCCAAGCCAGCGCGCCTTCTTGCGGAATCAGATAGCCGACATCGGCGCCGGCGTCGCGCAAGGCTTTCAGTTGCTGGCTGCCGTAATTGCCGAACACCAGTGCGACATCGTGGCGCATAAACAGCTGGACCGCTTGTTCTGCCGTCGAATAAAAGGTCAGCACGTTGCGGCGTAATTTCGCCAGTTCGCGCGCGGCTTCCGTCAGATTGCCATCTGAGAGTCGAAACGGATTGCCGGCGCCCAGCAATAGTCCGACCAACGAGAAATTATGGTTGCTGGTGTTAAATGCCAGGACCCGGCCACGGTAGGCAGGGTCCCACATTGCGGCCATCGATTGTGGTGGTTCGGCAATGATCTTGCGGTTGTAGATCAAGCCCATTTCCGCATAGGTGTAGGGAATTGCGAACACCTGCCCCTGCCGAACCAAACCTGGAATTGCCGCCAGATCGCGAAAACGCGGCAGTTGCCGGGCATGATTGGTAAGCCGGCTGGGATCGAGCGCTTGCACTAAATTCCGGTCGATATAGCGCTGCAGTTCGGCCGTGTTGACTGCAAACACGTCGTAGGCGGCATGGTTGATCTTATACCACAGGTCGTCGTCGGAATTGGCGTAAGTCACTTCCACCTTGGCGGCGTAGCGGTGTTCGAATTCGCGGACAGTATCGGCGTCGGCATAACCGTCCCAGGCCAACACTCGCAAGACTTCCGTTGCCGCTGCGGTCGCTGGGCAGAGCGCACAAATAATCGCCATAACAGCGATGGTGGCGGCGAATCGAAAGCGTGGTGCCATAAGAGTGCAGGGGCTTATGCTCGATTGACGAAGATGCCTAAGTATATTGGCAGATGGGGCAGAGTGTGGGCCGCTAAACGCTGGAAACGTCGCCGCCGCGGCATTTGCCGACTAAAGCGCGTCAGTCGGTCGTTTCCACTTTGACCAGAATCCGCAGCTGGTTGTGCCGCGTGGCGTCGTTGAAACTGTTGAATCCGCTATGCCGGCTGTTTTCGTCATCGACGTTGCCGGCAATTTCGACCCATTCGCCCAGATTGGCGCGTATCGAGGTCTGTGCCGACTGGGTGTCGAGTTGGCCATTCTGGCGAAAGCGATCGGACCAGGGGGCAACGTCGATGATTACTTGCCGGCCGACCAGGCGCGGCGTGACGGCGAATCCGGTCGTCGCTTCGACCATTTGGGTGTTGCTGTAAACGCTGGCGCCGTAGCCGTATTGGTAAGCATTGTATTGATGCACCGGCCTTACCTCGCCGGTTCTGATGATGGCCGGCTGGCCTTCCAAGGTGCGCAATTGTTGGTGTTGTTGCCGGTTTTCCAAATCGGCCGTGTTGCCGACTATGCCGCGCATCCGAATCGCGTCCGGCGACACTGCGATTGCCGCTTCTGCGTTGAGTTCGGCGGCGGTTTTGCTGCTGCTTTGCAAGACGCTGATCACCAGGTTGCTGAGGCGGGCGTCCAGTTTGCGCACCAGGGATTGAATGGCCTCCAGCCGGTCCGGATGGGTTCTGACGATCAGGCTGCTGCCGTTGTCTACCACCCGATCGTTGGCGTCCAGTAACGGCGCCAACAAGGGCAGGATTTCTGAGGCTGGGCGGTTGGCGAGCGGAATCACTTCCATCACCGGTTCGTCGGCCCAGGCGGCTTGCCCGGTCAAGATTGCCAGCGCCAGCCCAGCGGCCTTAAATTTCATCGTACAAGGCCATGTATTGTGCGGCGCTGTTTTTCCACGAGAAATCCTTGGCCATCGCATTGCGTTGAATCTGATGCCAGATCTTCGGATTATGGTATAGAACCAAACTGCGCTTGATGGCTTCGATCAATGCCGCCGCCGAGGCATCGTTGAAGGCAATCCCGCTGGCGGTACCGTTGGCGATGCTTTCCGGCAAGGCGTCGACCACGGTGTCGGCCAGACCGCCGGTCTTTCTGACGATCGGGATGGTGCCGTAACGTTGGCTGTACATTTGATTTAGCCCGCACGGCTCGAACCGCGACGGCATCAGGAAAATGTCGGCCCCGGCTTCGATTTGGTGCGCCAGACGTTCGTCGTAGCCTATCGTTACGGCCACCTTTTCCGGGTAGAGCCGAGCGAACTCCTGCAAGCGGTACTCTATGCTTTTGTCGCCGCTGCCCAGCAAGGCGAATTGCAGCGGTAAGCTTGTCATTTCCGCCAGACAGTTCAATACCAAGTCTATGCCTTTTTGCTCCACCAGCCTGCCGATCAGGCCGAACAAAGGTACATCGGCCGCGACCGGCAGGCCCAGTTGCTGTTGCAATGCGGCTTTGTTGGCCTGCTTGCCTTCCAGGTTGTCAGCACTGTAATTGTGTGCCAAATAACTGTCGCTGCTCGGGTTCCAAACGGCTGTATCGATGCCGTTGATGATGCCGCTGAGCTGCTGTTGTTTGTGAGCCAGCAAGCCTTCCAGGCCGTAGCCGAATTCCGGCGTCTGGATTTCCTGGGCGTAGGTGGGGCTGACCGTGGTGATGCGGTCGGCGTAGGCCAGGCCGCCCTTGATGAACGACAGCATGCCGTGAAATTCGAGTCCTTCCGGGTGCAGCAATTGCCCTGGCAAATTCAGTTGCGAATAGGCGCTACCCGGAAACAGGCCTTGGTAAGCCATGTTGTGGATCGTGAACACGGTCGCCGGCGGTTCTTGCTCCAACGACAACAAGGCCGGCGCCAGTCCGGTTTGCCAGTCGTTGCAATGTAAAATGTCGGCGCGCCAGTCCAGGTAAGCCCGATTCATCGCCACTTCGACGATGATGCGGCAGAACAGCGCAAAGCGCTCGCCGATATTGGCCCAGGGTCGGCCGGCTTCGTCCAGGTAGGGGTTGCCGGGGACGTTGAAAAACGGCGGGTAATCGACCAGCCAGACGATGACGCTGCTGTCCGGCAGTCGGGTTTCCAGCAAATTGACGTCGCAATTATTGACCCGCACCGTGCACAGGTAGCGGCCCGGCTCGCAGTTCTTGATGGCCTGGTAATTGGGCATGATGATGCGCACGTCCTGACCCAATTCGGCCAAGGCTTGCGGTAAGCTGCCGGCGACGTCGGCCAAGCCGCCGGTTTTGATCAGAGGATGGGTTTCGCTGCTAGCGAACAGGATTTTTTTCATATCGGAGAACTACATTTTCAAAATGATGCCGGCTAAGGGCGGTAAGGTGACGGCAATCGAATGTTGCTGGCCCATCCACGGTTGCGGTTCGGACAATACCGTCCCGTTGCCGACGTTGCTGCCGTCGTAATATTGCGAGTCGGAGTTGAAAATTTCGAAGTAGGTGCCCGGTTGCGGCACGCCGATCCGATAGCTTTCCCGCGGCACCGGTGTGAAATTCAGGATGACGATCAAATCTTCGTGTGCCGATTTGCGCCGGTAGCTGATGATGGACTGCTGGTAGTCGTGGCAATCGATCCATTCGAAGCCTTGATGTTCGAAATCGTAACGGTGTAACGCGGCATGGCTGCTGTATAGCTTGTTCAGATCCTTGACCAATGTCTGCAAGCCGCGATGGTGGGGATAGTCCAACACGTACCAATCCAAGGTGCGGTTACAACTCCACTCGGTGCCCTGGCCGAATTCGCAGCCCATGAACAACAGCTTCTTGCCGGGATAGGTGAACATCATGGTATAGAGCAGGCGCAGGTTGGCGAAACGCTGCCATTCGTCGCCGGGCATTTTGTTCAGCAGAGAGCCTTTGCCGTGCACCACTTCGTCGTGCGAAAACGGCAGCACGAAGTTTTCGGTGAAGGCGTACAACAGGCCGAAGGTCAGCGAATCGTGATGGTAGGAGCGGTGAATCGGCTGCTCTTGCATGTAATGCAGAATGTCGTGCATCCAGCCCATATTCCATTTCATCGAGAAGCCCAAGCCGCCGGTCCAGGTCGGCCGGGTCACTTGCGGCCAGGAGGTGGATTCTTCGGCCATGATCACGGTGCCGGGGTGCTGCTCGTGGGTCACCGTATTCATATGGCGCAGGAAGTCGATCGCTTCCAGGTTTTCGTTGCCGCCGTACATATTGGGAATCCAGTCGTTGGCATCGCGCGAGTAATCCAGATACAGCATCGAGGCGACCGCATCGACGCGCAGACCGTCCAGATGGAATTCCTCCAGCCAGAAGAAGGCGCTGGACAGCAGGAAGTTTTTCACTTCATTGCGGCTGTAGTTGTAGATCAATGTGCCCCAATCGCGATGTTCGCCTTTGCGCGGGTCTTCGTGCTCGTAAAGCGGGGTGCCGTCGAAGCGACCCAGCGCGAAGCTGTCCTTCGGAAAATGGGCCGGCACCCAGTCCAGGATCACACCGATGCCGTTTTGGTGGCAGTGATCGACGAAAAAACGGAAGTCGTCCGGCGTGCCGTGGCGGCTGGTCGGCGCAAAATAACCGGTGGTCTGGTAGCCCCAGGAAATGTCCAGCGGGTGTTCGGTGACCGGTAACAGTTCGATATGGGTAAAGCCCATTTCCTTGACGTAATCGACCAATTGCGCGGCCAGATCGCGGTAGTTCAGAAAATTGCCGCGGTGGTCGCGCCGCCAAGAGCCGAGGTGTACTTCGTAGATCGACATCGGCCGGTGGAGCCAGTCGTGTTGCGGCCGTTGCTCCATCCAGGCGCCGTCTCGCCACATGTAGGCATCCTCGTCGACCACGATCGCCGCAGTGGATGGACGAAACTCGAACTGCTGGCCGTAAGGGTCGGTTTTGACCAGCACTTGGCCGCTGTGGCGGTTCAGGATTTCGAACTTGTAAAGGTTGCCTACCGTCAGGCCCGGAATAAAGATCTCCCAAATGCCGCTGTTGCCCAGATTGCGCATCGGATGGCAACGGCCATCCCAGCGATTGAAGTCGCCGATGGCGCTGACTCGTTGCGCATTGGGAGCCCAGACGGCGAAATGCACGCCTTCAATGCCGTCGACCGTCATCAAATGGGCGCCGAGCTTTTGGTAAATGTGCCAATGCCTGCCTTCGCCGAACAGATGTTGGTCGAATTCCGGCAGTATCGGCCCGAAGCTATAAGGATCGTACTGGCAGTGGCTGCCGCCGTCTTTGTCCAGCCAAATTAACTGGTAGTGGGCCGGAACGCCGGTTTTGCCGGGGCGGTATTCGAAGAAATCGCTGTCCGGGATGCGTTGGAATTCGCCGCCGTCGGCTGCCAGTTTGACGGATTCGGCGTAGGGCAAAAAGGCGCGGAGAATGGTGTCGCCGCCTACGGTATGGCGGCCCAAAACCGAGAACGGATCGTGATGTTTGGCATCTTTAATTTTGACGAGTTCTGAATCAAGCGAATGTAACGGGCTTGGCTTGTTCATCTTGCAGGGCCTCAGTATAGTTAGGGTTAAGCGTTGGGCGGGGACGGCGATTTTGCTAAAAGACCGGCGTTAATAGTAGCAATGCGTATGGGTTTTTACTTTTCCGTGAAGAGTAACGATAATGGCTCAGCGCGGCAAGTGCCAGCTCGAGAAATCTGCATCGGCCGGCCGCCGCCCGTATTTGCAGTAAAGCTTATCAATTGAACGAGGAAATACATGTCAGTCGTCGATACACATCAGCAGGAGAGACGGGTAAACGATTTAACCCGCAATACCATCGCTTTAATTTTGGCTGGCGGACGCGGCTCGCGGTTGAAGAACATGACGGACTGGCGGGCTAAGCCGGCGGTACCTTTCGGCGGCAAGTTTCGGATTATCGATTTTCCATTATCGAATTGCATCAACTCGGATATTCGCAAGATCGGAATCCTGACCCAATACAAAGCCGATTCCTTGATTCGGCACATTCAGCAAGGCTGGGGCTTCCTGCGCGGCGAATTCGGCGAATACGTCGATCTGATGCCGGCGCAGCAGCGCCACGACGAACACTCGTGGTATCAGGGCACAGCCGATGCAATCTACCAAAACATCGATATTTTACGGGCGCGCAATCCGGAGTTCGTGTTGGTCTTGGCCGGCGACCACATTTACAAAATGGATTACTCGGTGATGTTGGCCGACCATGTCGCCAACAAGGCCGACCTGACCATCGGCTGTATCGAAGTGTCGCTGGAAGATGCTAAGGCGTTCGGGGTAATGCACGTCGACGACAACCGTCGGGTTAAGGCGTTCGTCGAAAAGCCGGAAAATCCGCCGGTCATGCCGGGCCGGGAGAACACCGCACTGGCGTCCATGGGGATTTACATTTTTAATGCCGGGTTTTTGTTCGAGCAACTGATCAAAGATGCGGACACCAAGGGGTCCAGCCGCGATTTCGGCAAAGACATCATTCCGGCGGTAATCGACAAGTACCGGGTCAACGCCTATCCGTTTTTGGATCTGCAAAGCGGCCAGCAAAGCTACTGGCGCGACGTCGGAACCATCGACGCTTACTGGACCGCCAACATGGAGCTGGTCGGCGTCAAACCTGACCTGAATCTGTACGACAACACCTGGCCGATCTGGACCTACCAAGCGCAGACGCCGCCGGCTAAATTCGTGTTCGACGACGACGACCGCCGCGGTCAAGCCATCGACTCGATGGTCTCCGGCGGCTGTGTGATATCCGGCGCGACGGTCAGGCACTCGCTGTTGTTCTCGCAAGTCAGGGTCAATTCCTATAGCATCGTAGAGGATTCGGTAGTGCTGCCGGAAGTCAATATCGGCCGGCATTGCCGGATCAAGAAAGCGATCATCGAAAAAGGCTGCCAAGTGCCGGAAGGCACCGTGATCGGCGAAAACCGGGCTGAAGACGAAAAGCGCTTTCATGTCAGCGAGGGCGGCGTCGTGCTGGTGACCTCCGATATGTTGGGGCAACGCCGGAATTATGTCCGCTAAAAAATTGAAGCTGGTGCTGTGCTGGCACATGCACCAGCCGGAATACCGCGATATGCAGAGCGGGGAGTTCAAATTACCTTGGACTTATCTGCATGTCATAAAAGACTACGTCGATATGGTGGCCCACCTGGAGGCCACTCCGGCGGCGAAAGCGGTGGTGAACTTTGCGCCCATCTTGCTGGAGCAGATCGAAGACTATTCAAACCAGGTCAATGGCTATTTGCACGATAGAATCGCGATCAAGGATCCGCTGCTTGCGGCCTTGGTTGAGCCGGCTGTTTCGGCTGATCCGGATCGGCGACTGAAATTGTTGCACGATTGCCGTAAGGCGAACCGCGAGCGACAGATCGAGCGCTATCCCGCCTTCCGCAAGCTAATCGATATGGCGGATTGGATCCAGTCGCACCAGGATTCGGTCAACTACGTCAACGCGCAGTTCATTTCCGACATATTGGTCTGGTACCATTTGGTGTGGATGGGCGAGACTGTCAAACTTGGCGACGGCCGCGTGCAGCGTCTGATCGACAAAGGCAGCGGTTTCAGTCTGCACGACAGGATCGAGATTGTCGAAATTATCGGCGACCTGTTATCGCGAGTCATCTACCGTTATAAATCGCTGGCCAGAAAAGGCCGTATCGAATTATCCGTTACCCCTTACGCCCATCCGATCATGCCGCTGATGCTGCAAATCGATTGTGCCCGCGAGGCGATGCCTGGCGTCGAATTGCCGGGACTGGATAACTATCCGGGCGGGGAGGAGCGGGTACGTTGGCATCTGCAAAAGGGCGTGGCGACGTTTCGGCATTTCTTCGGCTTCGAGCCGCAAGGTTGCTGGCCGTCGGAGGGTAGTGTCAGCGAGCGGACGCTGCAGATCCTTGCGGAAACCGGTTTCCGTTGGGCCGCCAGTGGCGGCAACGTGCTGCACAATAGTTTGCACGCCTCCGGTTTGGCCGGAAGTTGCAGCCCGCACCAGCCGTTTAAACTGCATTCAGCCGATATCGCCTGTTTTTTCCGGGACGATGGCTTGTCAGACCTGATAGGTTTTGAATATTCCAAATGGCATGCCGATGATGCGGTGGCCGATTTGATCAAACATTTGGAGAATATCGCCGATTTCGATAGCGAGGAGCCTCTGGTTTCGATCATTATGGACGGCGAAAATGCGTGGGAATATTTTCCGGATAACGGCTATCATTTTCTTAGCGCTTTGTATCGTCGGTTGAGCGAGCATCCGCGTATCGAGTTGACCACCTTTTCCGAGTATCTGGATAGCAAAGGAAATCGCAGAGGAAAATTGCCGAAATTGGTGGCTGGAAGTTGGGTTTACGGTACCTTTTCGACCTGGATTGGCGATGCCGATAAGAATTACGGCTGGGATATGCTGGGCGATGTCAAGACGGCGTTCGATCGGGCTGTGGCGAACGGTAAGCTCAACGAGCAACAGCTGCTGCGTGCTCAAACCCAGCTGGGTGTTTGCGAAGGATCGGACTGGTTCTGGTGGTTTGGCGACTATAACCCCGGCGAAGCGGTTAGCGACTTCGAAAAGCAGTATAGGCTCAATCTGACCAACCTTTACCGGTTGTTGGGGGAAGAGCCGCCGGCGTACTTGGCCTTGTCGTTTACGCAAGGTAGCGGTAGTCCGGCGATGGGCGGTGCTATGCGCCGCGGTAATCAAATATAAGAAAACGGAACTAGTTCATGGGTGCTCTCTTGGATAAACGCCGCGCGGGCGTTTTGCTACACATTACATCCTTGCCGGGGCGCGGAGAGTGTGGCGATTTGGGAAGGGAAGCGTTTCATTTTGTCAATTTTCTGCACGATACCGGTGCCACGGTTTGGCAGACCTTGCCACTCGGCATGCCGCACGGCGACGGGTCGCCGTACCAGTGTTTGTCTGCCCATGCCGGCAATCCGGCGCTGATCAATCTCGAATGGTTGTCGGACAAGGGGTGGCTGCAGGCCGTCGACCGTTGCGGCGATTGTCATACCAATACTGAAATTACCAAAAGTTGCCTGATAACCAAGGCGTTCTACGGCTTCCAAAATTTGGCCGATGCCGAACAGCAGGCTGATTTTCAACGGTTTTGTCAGGAAAAAGCCGATTGGCTCGACGACTTCGCCTTGTTTATCGCATTGCGTAACGTATTCGGGCACAAATGTTGGAACGAGTGGCCGGAAGCGTTGCGACAACGTGAGCCGAAAGCGCTGAGCGAGTCGCGGCAGTTATTGAAAGCGGTGATCGATTCGATCAAATTCGAACAGTACGTATTCTTCAGGCAGTGGCACGAGTTGAAGGATTATGCGGCTCGGCACGGCGTCCTGATGTTCGGCGATATTCCGATTTTTGTTTCCTATGATAGTGCCGACGTTTGGGCTAACCGCGACGTGTTCAAACTGAACGCGGCCGGCGAGATGGAAGTCGTGGCCGGGGTGCCGCCGGATTATTTCTCCGAATTCGGTCAGCGCTGGGGTAATCCGCATTATGACTGGGAGTATTTGCGCAAAACCGGTTTCAAGTGGTGGCTGGAGCGGATCAAATCGCAATACGAGATGTTCGATATTCTCCGCATTGACCATTTTCGCGGGCTGGAGGCGGCATGGGAGATTCCGGCCGACGAGGACACCGCGATCAACGGCCGCTGGGTCGTCGCGCCCGGCGCCGAGCTGTTGGCCGAGATTCAACGCCATTTCGGCTCGCTGTCGCTGGTTGCCGAAGACTTGGGCATCATTACCGCCGAAGTCGAGGCCTTGCGCGACGACTTCGAATTGCCCGGCATGAAGATTTTGCAATTTGCTTTCGGCGACGATAGTCGCAATCCCTATTTGCCGTGTAACTACCATCGAAACTGTGTGGTGTATACCGGTACCCACGACAACGACACCACGTTAGGCTGGTTCGACGGGCTTAACGACAGCGAAAAACAGCGGATTTATGACTATTTAGGCTGGTCCAGTTTGCCGATGCCGAGCGCGCTGATTCATGCCGCGATGGGATCGGTTGCCAATCTGGCGATGATTCCGATGCAGGATATCTTAAAGCTCGGGTCGCCGGATCGGATGAATACGCCCGGAACCACTGAAGGTAACTGGCGCTGGCGTTTCGATTGGTCGCAATTGTCCGACGATAAAGCCGGACATTTTGCGCATTTAATCCGCTTGTTCGGCCGCTGCTGAAGCGGCCGAGTTCAGCTGTCAATCGTCGTCTTGCTTGGCCGGTTTTTCCGGTATCGGTAGCGACGGAATTTTGTAGTCGGCAATAATCGCCTGGATTTTTGCCCGATTCTTGTCGATCAAGTCGTTAAGCTGTTGCTTGCGCTGATTGTCGCCTTGGCGAATGCCCATCGCAATCGAGAAATCGAAGCGCGTCCCCGGTGCCGATTGCATCGGGATTGCGATATAGCCGTTCTTGGTGTTCTGATTTTGCACGTACGCCGCCATCGGGCCCCATAAAATCACCATGTCGATTTTTCCGGCGCGCAGATCCTTCTCGATCTGCATTGCCACGTTGTGTTCGCTGTCGCCGGTCATACTTTGGTAAGGAACGCCGTAATCCAGCAGGCCGTTCTGTTGCAGCCAGTCGGTACCGGGGCCGCGGTCGAACATGGCGATTTTCAGTTTCTGCTGTCGCTGCTCGGGCAATTGCACCAATTGGTTGGGATCTTTGATATCGTCCCAGCCCCGGCCTTTTGCAATCAATAAGACGTAGGTCGAATGCAGGTAGGGTTTGGTGGTTTCGGTCAATTCGAAGCCGGCCGGCACGCCCATCACGACATCGCACTTGAAACCTTCGCCATTGTCGTTTTCCGCTTTCAAGGTATTGCGGATGAAGCCGATGCGGTCCGGCAACCAGGTGTATTCGAGTTCCTGGCCCAATTGGTCGGCTAACAGCGCGGCGATTTTATTCTCGTAGCCGGTCAGTTCCTTAGTGGAATAGGGCGGGTTTACCGGGTCTGCGCAGACTTTGAACTTGTCCTGGGCTTGGCTGTTGGCGATTGGCGCGGTCAAGGCTAGAGATAGGGCCCAAGTGGTGAAGGTCGAATTGGCTTTCATGATAATTCCTGTACTGGTTTTCTTGGCATAAAAAAGCCTTGGCCGATTGCTCGGCCAAGGCTTGCTTCACTGCAAATCTAACGTTTAGATTTTAGTTAGGCAGAGCGAACACAGTCAGTGTACCACCCAGTTTGGTGTAAGAGCCTAAGCTTCTGTACGCGCCAACCGCACCCAGACCTTCCGAGTTGGTTGATGACGAACCGTCGTCCAGACCGGCCGCGATACCGATACCTGCCCAACCGCCGATACCTGACAGAACGCCGACGTATTGTTTGCCTTCGAATTCCCAAGTGTTGACGTTACCGATGATGCCGGATGGGGTTTTGAATTTGTACAATTCTTTACCGGTTTTGGCGTCAACTGCTTTCAGGTAACCTTCCAGGGTGCCGTAGAACACAACGCCACCAGCGGTTGCAACAGAGCCTGACCATACAGAGAATTGTTCTTTGTTAGACCAAGCGATTTTGCCGGTTTTGGCATCCCAAGCAGTGAATTGACCCAAGTTGGTGGTGCCGTCTTTTTTACCGGTCAAAACATCGGCGCCAGCAGGCATCATGTTCAGGGTTGCACCAACGTAAGGCTGGCCAGCGGTGTAGCTAACTTCAAACGGTTCGTACTCCATGCACAAGTGGTTGCCTGAGATGTAGAACAGGCCGGTTTGTGGAGAGTAAGAAACAGGTTGTTGGTTTTTCGCGCCCAAAGCAGCAGGGCAGGTGCCCACTGTGTTGACGTCTTCGCCGTTATGTTCCGTAGAGAACTCTGGCACGACTTGTGGACGGCCGGATTTCATGTCGACGTGGGTCAGCCAGTTGACAGATTTGTCAAAGGTTTCAGCAACCAACAGTTCGCCGGTTTCGCGGTCCAGGGTGTAACCCACGCCGTTACGGTCGAAATGGACGATGGTTTTGTGCATTTTGCCTTTAACTTCTTGGTCAACCAGAACGGTTTCATTGATACCGTCGTAGTCCCACTCGTCGTGTGGAGTCATTTGGTAAACCCATTTCACTTCACCGGTGTCGGCGTCGCGAGCCCACAAAGACATGGACCATTTGTTGTCGCCCGGACGTTGTACAGGGTTCCATGTAGAAGGGTTGCCTGAGCCGTAGTAGACCAGATTCAGTTTAGGGTCGTAGGAATACCAGCCCCAGGTGGTGCCGCCACCGATTTTCCATTGGTCACCTTTCCAGGTTGCCAAGCTTGACTCAGGACCCAGTGGGGTGACTTTTCCGTCTTGCCAGGTGGTGGATTTGCCCGGTTTGATCAGGGTGTCCTTGTCTGGACCCATGCTGTAACCTTTCCACGCCAACTGGCCGGTTTTGATGTCGTAAGCAGCCAGGAAGCCGCGGACACCAAACTCACCACCGGAAATACCGGTGATGACTTTGTCTTTAACAACGATCGGCGCGTTGGTGTTGGTCATACCCAGTTTCGGGTCGCCGTTTTGTACGCTCCATACGCGCTTGCCGGTTTTGGCATCCAGCGCAGTCAGCACGGTGTCTGATTGTTGCAGGAAGATTTTACCGTCGCCGTAAGCCAAGCCGCGGTTAACGGTATCGCAGCACATGACCGGGATGGTTACGTCGGCATCCATGGTCGGGGTAAATTCCCAGATGACGGCTTTGGTTTTTTGGTCGATCGCGTAAACGGTGTTAGGGAACGGAGTGTGAATATACAGAACGCCGTTAACAACCAGAGGACCACCTTCGTGACCACGCAACACACCGGTAGAGAAAGACCAGGCAGGTTGCAGGTTTTTAACGTTCTGAGTGTTGATTTGGGACAATTTGCTGTAGCGGGTACCAGCGTAGTCGCCACCCCAAGAAGCCCAGTTAGCAGGGTTTTGAGTTAATTTTTCTAAGTCGTCGTTGGCGGTAGATACGGTTGGTGCAGCAAGGATCGTCGCTACAGTCGAAGCAAGCAGCCAGTTGTGTACAGGCTTCTTCATATGTTTCCTCCTGGTAATCTGTTGATGAGACAGAGTACGGTTTTGTGTTGTTAAGACTAATATTAGTTTTAAAGCTCTGTTTGGATGACTGACCTGTTCAGGTCGTTCGCACATCGTCGAACGCAGAGGTAGAGCCACACCAGACGTGTAAATTGAAGGATTTTTTCCTAAAAGTCAACCGGAAAAACTCTGCCGGGAACGCCCGCAAACGATAAAGCCAAGACTTATAATGCCTTAGCATTTGGCGCTGATTTGCTCAACGCGGCAAACAAATGCCCAGGCCGCCGAGGCCGCAATAACCGTCGGGATTTTTGGCCAGATACTGCTGGTGGTCGTGCTCGGCGTAGTAAAACGGCGGTGCAATGCGGATTTCAGTCGTGATTGGCGGAAATCCGGCTTTCGATAGTTCAGCTTGGTATGCGTGTTGGCTGGCGCTGGCTGCGGCGAGTTGTTCGTCACCGTAGCAGTAAATTGCCGAACGGTACTGCGTGCCGATGTCGTTGCCCTGACGCATGCCTTGGGTCGGGTTGTGCTCTTCCCAAAACACCGCCAACAACGACGCGTAGCTAACGGTTTGCGGGTCGAAGACTACCAGAACCACTTCGGCGTGGCCGGTCATGCCGCTACAGACTTCCTGATAGCTTGGATTGGGCGTAAAGCCGCCGGCATAGCCGACTGCAGTAGTATAGACGCCGGCTTGCTGCCAGAACTTGCGTTCGGCGCCCCAAAAACAACCCATGCCGAATACCGCTTGCTGCATCTGCTCCGGAAACGGCGGGTGGTAAGGATGGCCGTGTACGGCATGCGTCAAGCCGCTGGCGATAGGCGACGAGCGGCCCGCTAACGCTTGTTCCGCAACAGGCATGGCAATTTTTTTGGAAAGAAAAGACATAACCGCCTTCCCCCTAGTCGAATGATGGGACGCTGGGGATTATAATCCCCGACCTTTCGATAAAGTTAATCAAATCATGAAACAACAGGATTGCTTACGCCGCTTTATCTTCGAAGAGCACGGTGTGCGCGGCGAATGGGTGCGGCTACAGACCAGCTTGGTCGAAGCCAAGCAACACCAGCGGATAGCGGACGACGCAGTCGACGCCCAAATGGGACAGGCGCTGGCCGCGGTGGTATTGCTGTCGGCGACGATCAAATTTAAAGGCGCAATGATTATGCAGATTCAGGGCGGCGGCGATTTGACCGCTTTGGTCGCCCAGGCCAGCAACGACCGTAACATTCGGGGACTGGTGCGTAGCGCGGACAAGGTCAGCGGCGCCAACCTGCGCGAAATGGTCGGTGCTGGCGGGCGATTGGTGCTGACCGTCGAATCCGAGAATGCCGAACCTTACCAAGGTATCGTTGGGATCGAGGCCGATACGCTGGCGGAAGTGTTGGAAGTGTATTTCAAGCAATCGGAACAACTGAACACCCGATTGTGGTTGTTCGCCGACCGCAACGCCGCGGCCGGATTGCTGATTCAAGAGTTGCCGGGTGAACACAAAGACCCGGCCGACTGGGAGCGCCTGGAAATGTTGGCTGCTACCGTCACCGCCCAGGAAATCTTCACGCTGGATTGCGAAGATTTGCTGTATCGGCTATTCCACCAGGAAAAGGTCAGAATCTTCGATCCGGAAGCGGTGGAATTCAAATGCACTTGTTCCCGGCAAAAAATCGCCGGCACTTTATTGATGTTGGGGCGGTCCGAACTGCATGCGATTTTGCAAGAGCGCGACGACATCGAAATCGACTGCCAGTTCTGCGGTGCACAATACCGCTTCGATCAAATCGACGTAGAAAATTTGCTGACCAATCCGGCGGCAGAAACCGAGACCAACCCGCCGACCCGGCATTGAGGAGGCTATGAAAACATTTTCCCGAGTTTTACGCTGGTTGCTGGCTTTTACCTTGCTCAGCACGATGACTGGTTGTCTGCATTGGTTGCACGCCTATCAGACCTATTTGCAGATGGACGAATTCGACCGCTATTTCTCGGTGGTGTCGAAAGACGATTTCACCGTACATTTCAAAAAGCCGAAGTTGTTCAGTGAAGATTTCGTTTCCTTGGCCAAACTGCATGCCAGTAGCGAGGAGCAGACCGCCGACGGCAAGCGATGGCGTTATTGGTTCCGGAAAATCGACAAGGACGGCAAGCAGGTCGCCCCGGAAATCAGCTTTTACCTGGATCTGGCCTTCAACAAGGAGGACAAGATCACCGACTGGACCTTTTCCAACCTGTTTCTGCAAATCGCGCCGCCGGAGTTTTTGGAGGCTTCGTTCCGTTCGTTGGGCGGTGCCGAAATCAATGAAGAGAAAAAGCAGTTAAAAGCCAAAGCCGACCAACTCGAAAAAATTGCCGCGCTGCTGCCGAAAAAATCGGTAGTGGTCAAGCAGTTAGGCGAGCCGTTGGAGATCACTCAGGAAGACAAGCAGGAAGTTTATCTGTACCACTTCCGTCTGGAAGCGAAGGAGATCGAAGAAGGTTACGAGGATAGGGCTTTGAGCGAAGTCAGGCTGATGTTCGACAAGCAAACAGCGGAGATGGTGAAAATGTCCGGCCGTTTCGCCGGCCTGAAGATTTCGATCAACTACCGGGATTACCAAGAAGATAAGACCGTCGCCGGTTTGTAGGCTGATTGGGCCGGCTGCATGGCCGCCGGCCCATTTGCTCGACTGCTTGATTAGCTGCGGGCTTTCAATACCGCAACGGCAGGCAGTTCCTTACCTTCCAGGAATTCCAGGAAGGCGCCGCCGCCGGTGGAGGTGTAGGACACTTTATCGGCAATACCGTATTTGTCGATCGCCGCCAAAGTGTCGCCGCCGCCGGCAATCGAGAATGCCGGGCTGTCGGCGATTGCCATCGACATGGATTTGGTGCCTTCGCCGAACTGGTCGATTTCGAATACACCGACCGGGCCGTTCCAGACGATGGTGCCGGCCGTTTTCAAGATTTCCGCATATTGCTTTGCGGTTTCCGGGCCGATGTCCAGAATCAGATCGTCTTCAGCTACGTCGGCCACGTTTTTCACGGTGGCGGCTGCGGATTCCGAAAATTCTTTGGCAGTGACCACGTCAACCGGCACCGGAATGTCCGCACCGCGTTGTTTCGCCGCTGCAATCAATTTTTTCGCTTCCGGAAGCAGATCGGCTTCGTACAAGGACTTGCCGACGCCATAGCCAGCCGCGGCAATGAAAGTATTCGCGATGCCGCCGCCGACGATCAATTGATCGACTTTGGTCGACAATGATTCCAGCACGGTCAATTTAGTCGAAACCTTGGAACCGCCGACGATTGCCACCAACGGCCGGGCCGGGGTTTCCAGGGCCTTGCCCAATGCATCCAATTCCGCGGCCAGCAGCGGACCGGCGCAGGCGACTGCAGCGTGCTCGGCCACAGCATGGGTCGAGGCTTCGGCGCGGTGGGCGGTGCCGAAGGCGTCCATCACGAAGATGTCGCACAGCGCAGCCATTTTTTGGCCCAGCTCGGCGCTGTTTTTCTTTTCGCCCTTATTGAAACGCACGTTCTCGCACAGCACGACTTCGCCGCGTTTGACCTCGACGCCGTCCAGCCAGTCTTTGACCAGACGTACCGGCTGGCCCAGCAATTGGGAAAAACGCTCGGCAACGGGTTTCAAGCTGGAGGCTTCGTCGTATTCGCCTTCGGTCGGGCGGCCCAGGTGAGACATCAAAATCACCGCGGCGCCGCCGGCCAAGGCTGCTTCAACGGTCGGAACGCTGGCCTGAATGCGCAAATCGCTGGTGACTTTGCCGTCTTTGACCGGTACGTTTAAATCCTGGCGGATCAGGACGCGTTTGCCTGCCAGATCCAGATCGACCATTCGTTTGATAGACATAAGTTCTCCTATGGTTGAAATAAAAACATTATAGGGTATCACCGGTCGCGGCCCGAATTAAAAATCGGCAACACTCCGACCCATTAGACTATATTTTTTAACCATTACCTTAACTCTCCCGGACGGAGTCATGTGCAGATTACTGATGGCGGTCGCGGCATGCGTTTTTGCTTTTGCCGGTACTGCGGCCCGAGCGCAACCCTCGCCGGCAACGGGCGGAGACGAGATTCAGGTGCTGATCGACGTCTCCGGCAGCATGAAGCAAAACGATCCGGACAATCTGCGCGTCGCAGCCGGCCGCTTGCTGGTCGAATTGCTGCCGGACGGCAGCCGCACCGGATTGTGGTTGTTTGCCGAAAAGACCGTGCCGCTAATCGCCAGCGATAAGGTCAATGCGGCCTGGAAACAGCAAGCCGGTAAAGCGCTGGCCAACATTCATTCCCGCGGCCTGTACACCCATATCGAAGACGCGATCCGTACCGTTCTCAGCCAAGGCTTCAAAGGCCCCGGCCGCAAGCACTTGATCCTATTGACCGACGGCTTCGTCGATATTTCCAAGGACATCATGCAGAGTGCCGATTCGCGGGAGCGCATTCTCAGCGAATGGATTCCGCAGTTGCAGCAACAAGATATCCAGGTGCAGACTGTCGCGTTGTCCGACCAAGCCGACCAGGAGTTGCTGGACAAACTGGCGTTCGAGACCGGCGGTTGGGCCGAGGTCGCCCAATCCGCCGACCAATTGCAACGTTCGTTTTTGAAGATGGCACAAAAAGCCGCGCCGAAAACCACGCTGCCGTTGCGCGACAATAAATTCAGCGTCGACAGCGGCATTCAGGAGTTTTCGATTCTGGTGTTCAAGACCGCGCATGCGGCGCCGACCCAATTGGCCCTGCCGGACGGCAAAACATTGGCGAAGCAGACCATGGCCGCCAATGTGTCGTGGCTGGAAAGCCAGAATTACGATTTGATCACGGTCAGGCAGCCGGCGGTGGGTGAGTGGCGTTTGCTGGCCGAAGTCGATCCGGACAATCAGGTCATGATCGTGACCGACCTCAAGCTACAGCTCAGCCAAATTCCGAATTTTATCGGCGAGCACGACACATTGGCGGTGGAGGCCCACTTTACCGACCGCGATCAGTTGATTACTCGGGCCGATTTTCTCGGCATGTTGAGTTTGGAGTTGGGATTGGACCAATCTGCGCCGCAGAAAATGGCGGCGGCCGGCAACCCCGGTTTTTTTCAGCACAGTTTGAGCGGGCTGGCGGTTGGTAAGCACACCCTGAAATTCCTCGCCGACGGCAAGACCTTCAAACGCGAAATCATCAGCGAGATCCAAGTTGTAGCGACGCCGATTACTGTGGAGCGGCAGATCGATGCCGGACAGCGGCGGGTACGCCTGTTGTTGAAACCCGATTTGGCGCTGTTGGAGCCGGCCGGCATGGTGATTAACGCCCAAATCAGCCGCGACGACAAACCGCCTGAAACGCGTGCAGCGACCGCAAAAGACGGGCTATGGGAGTTGGATTTAACCGAATTGCCGCCGGCAAGCGTCACCAAGGTCAGTTTCAACGTAATGGCCAAGGATCGCCATGGCAACCCGGTGTCTCCGGCCGTCAAGCCTGTAGCGATAGACGATAGCTGGTTTCATGCGGCGCCGGCCGCTGCCGAGGAACCACCGCAACATGGCGAGCCTGCGGTCCCGGCTGCCGAGGCAGGCCATGTTGCGGCCAAGGAAGCTGCGCATCCGGACACGCATCCCGAGCCCGAGCCCGAGTCGGAGCCCGAGCTGCTGCCGGCGGCCAATTGGTGGCTGGTCGGCGGCGTTTTGCTGGCGATTAATCTGTTATTCGGGCTGGCCGGCTTTTTTATCTACCGCTATTTGAAAAAATCCGAAGCGGAACAGCATCAACGCTTGTTGGAGAAATTGTCATGAGTTCGTTCGATTCGGTAGTCGTGGTATTGGCGGCGGAAGCTTTTGCCGTTTTGTTGTTGTTGGTTATCGTGCTGTTCTACCTGTCCCGGAATAGAAAAGGCAAGGAAATGGCCGAAATCGAGCGCTTCATCGGCGATTTGGAAGGTCATTCCTTCGAAAAAGGCGAACGTTTGCAGCAGTTCATCAGCGAACATTGCAGTTTGAGCGAAACGGAAATCGAAACGGTGCTGCAGCAAGTCAACGCCTCGGAACGCGCCTTGTTTCAGGATGTAATCCGCTTGTTCCTGAAGCGGGAATTGGTGCTGTTGCAGGAGATAGAGCAACGCATCGAGCAATTGGCCGAGCCTTACCAAAATCTGGTCACCAGCGCCGGTTCGGTTCAGCACGGGCCAGCCGGAGGCGCTGATGCGGAGCAGGTGCAAAAGCAGGTCGGCCTGGAGCGGGTGAATCAACAATTGGTGCGGCAACTCGATACGGCGATGAAAACCATAGACGAAATGTCCGCGGAATATACCCGGGTGTTTAGCGGCAACCAAACCGCTTTGGAATTGGAAAACAGCAGCAAAAAGATGTTGCAGATATTTCTCGACGCCGAGTTGGCGTTGCGGCATGACCTTGAGGAGTTGGCGCAGCGATGAGTCAGACTTGGACGATCATCATTCTGGCCAATCTATTCGCCGTCAGTGTGTTGGGATTGGCGGTGCTGTGGCTGGTTGGCAGACGGGAGAAAAAACGCCATCAGGCCGAAATCGAGGCGTTGTTGGCTGAAATCGAAGACCGGCAAGGGCAGCGTGCAGATCGTATCCTGCTGGCGCTGGTCGAAAAATACGGCTTCGGCGAGGAGGCAGGGCATAGCGTGTCGGAGGTGCTGATGCTGGCGGAAAAGCAGTTCCTATACCAGTGTGTCGAGCAATTGCTGGGTCGGCAACCGCTATCCGGTTTTTACGAGAGTCTGTGCGGCTTGCTCGACAGTTATCTGAACGCCACCCTGACGGCAAAACCCGTTGCGCCGCCGATTGCAGAACCAGCGGACGGCGATGCAGAACCAGCGGGCGGCGATGGCGATGCCGAGCCTGCGGAAGCCGGTGCGGAGCAAACCGAAACGCCGCCGCCGGATTGGGGGGATGTGTTCGATTGATGCTCAGGCCGCAGTATCGGCCAGTTTGATACCGGTGAATTTGCTGAAAAGTTGGGCGGAGCGTTTAGACAGGCTATCGCCGTCGCCCGGTTCCGGTTGGCCGTTTTCGAATACGACCACCGAGTCGCTGTCTACCCAGTAACGGTTGCTTGCGACCGGTTTTTGTTCGGCCGGTTCGAAAATGTCGCGCCCCGGTTTTTGCGCGGTATCCACCGCCAGCCGCCAAGTCCGTTCCGGAATGGACGGTAACTCCATCGCCAGCCGTTGATCCGACATGTTCAGTATCACGTGCAAGTCGGACTCATCCTTAGCCAAAGCCGTTAACGTAAATGCCAGCACCCGGGCTTCCGGATCGTCCCAACGCGGAGGCTGGCCGACCTCCAGACCGTGCCAGACGATATCGGGCATGCCGCGTTCTTCCAAAATCTCCCCGCTCAGAAACCGCCGGCGCATCAGCGAAACGTGGCGTTTGCGCAAGCGAATCATCAACTGTACGAAATGCAGAATGTCGGCATTTTCCTTGGCTTTCTCCCAATTCAGCCAGCTGAGTTCGTTGTCCTGGCAATAGCAGTTGTTGTTGCCCTGTTGCGTGTGCAGGATTTCGTCGCCGGCCAGCAGCATCGGTACGCCGTGGCTCAACAGCAGAATGGCAAACGTGTTTTTTACGCGTTTGCGGCGCAGCGCCAGGATAGCCGGATCGCGGGTTGGGCCTTCGGTGCCGCAATTGCTGCTCAAATTGTTATTGCAGCCGTCGCGGTTGTTTTCGCCGTTGGCGGCATTGTGTTTTTCGTTGTAACTGAACAGGTCGTTCAGCGTAAAACCGTCGTGGCAGGTGACGAAATTAATCCCGCTGATCGGCAACCGGTGTTGGTGCTGGTAAAGGTCGCTGCTGCCGCAAATGCGGGTGGCGACCTCGCTGATGATGCCGGTGTCGCCGCGCACGAAACGGCGGATCACGTCGCGGTAACGGCCGTTCCATTCGCCCCAGCGGTAACCGGGGAAGTTGCCGACCTGGTACAGGCCGGAGGCGTCCCAGGCTTCGGCGATCAGTTTGGTTCTGGCCAATTGTTCCGACAATTCGATGCCCCAGACCAGCGGCGGGTCCTGCAATACGCTGCCATCTTCGCCGCGGGCCAGTGCGCTGGCGAGGTCGAAGCGGAAGCCGTCCACGTGCATTTCTCTGACCCAATACTCCAGGCAACTGATAATGAAGTTGGTGACCAGCGGATGGTTGGCGTTGACGGTGTTGCCGCAGCCTGTGTAATCGTGAAAAATGCGTTTGTCGTGCTTGTCGGTCAGATAAAAGCTGTTACCGGTGATGCCTTTGAAGTTGATCACCGGTCCATCGGCGCCGGCTTCCGAGGTGTGGTTGAACACAACGTCCATGATCACGCCGATGCCGGCTTTGTGTAAAGCCTTGACCAAGTCGCGGAACTCGCGGATGTGCGTGCCCTGTTCCGGCGTTACGCAGTAGCCCGGATGCGGGCTGAAAAAACTGTGGGTGCTGTAACCCCAGTAGTTTTTCAGGCCCAAATCCGAGGTGTGCGGCGGTACGTCCTGCTCGTCAAAGGCCATCACCGGCAGCAACTCGACGTGGGTGATGCCCAGTTTGGACAAGTAAGGGATTTTTTCGATCAGACCGGCAAAGCTGCCCGGATGCTTGACTTTGGCGGACGGATGGCGAGTGAAACCGCCGACGTGCAATTCGTAAATGATGGCTTTCTCGCTGCGGATCGCCAGCGGGGTATCGCCTTCCCAGTCGTAGCGGTCGTCCACCACCACCGCGCGCATCGCATGGGCGCTGTTGTCGCCGGGCAGGCAGGCGGCGGCGCGTTGCCAGAGTTTGTCGCTAACCGCGCGTGCCCAAGGGTCCAGCAACAACTTGTCTTTGTCGAAACGCAAGCCGGACTCGCGAGTATTGCTCGGGCCGTCGATACGCCAAGCGTACCAAGTGCCGGTCGGCAAGCCTTCGACGAATACGTGCCAGGAAAAAAAAGTGTGGTGTTTGTCTTTGTGTAGCGCAATGACTTGAAACGGTTCCGGACTGTCGTTGCTGGCGAACAGCAACAATTCGACCTCTGTGGCATGCCGGCTGGAGATGGAAAAATTCACGCCGCCTTCGCTGACTTTGGCGCCGTGCGGATAGGGACTCCCTGACTTTAAACTGTATGATTCGCGCATGCCCTTTGCCGAAAAACTTGGATGCCTTGATTTTACTGCAAATCGTAGGCACAGGCCTACGCCTTGCGTAAATAATCGACAACGGGTAGAGTCTATTAGCGTGCCATTGCGGAGGGCTGAATCAGCCGGCAGCATCGGCCTGCGCTTAACCTTCCGCCAAACCATATCTTTAACATTGCCAATGGCTTCTTCCCGGTCCACATCCCAGTCTCGCTTGCAGCTATCTGCCGAGGAGATGCGGGATATCAGCCTGGAGATCAGCCGCACTTTTGCCCCGCGGCGGTTCAGGGCCGGCGGTCGGGCCGCCACCTCCGGGTTTTCGCCGCAAGAGCTGTTTGGCATCAGCCAGCAAATCAGCCGCGAATTCGCGCCGCGGGCCGATATGCGCGCACCGGGGGCGCCCAGCTTGGTGCTGTTGCCGGTGGATCCGCGCCGGCTGCACGCCTATTGGCAATTGCCGGAACCCGCGCGGCAAGCCCGGGCCGATGTTCAGCCGCAACCGCCGGCAACGAGCGAAACCGGATTGACCCTACGGATTTACCGGCAACCGGAAGCGAAGGCTGATTTGCCGGAGCAAACCGAAAACCGGCCCGAGTGGTTCGACCTGCCGGTGTCCGGCCAGAGCAGTCAGCAGCAAATCGCGTTACCCGAGCCATTGTCGAGTTCCGCCGGCTATTACCAGGCGGCTATCGGTCATCTGGACCAGTATAAGGAGTTTACCGCCTTGGCCTATTCCAATCCGGCGGCTGTCGCCGAAACCGCGAGCGCGGCGACCTGGCTGGCGCCGGTCATCGCCCAGTTCGTGTTGCCGGTCTCCGCCGGTTCGCCTGCCGGATCGGCGGCATTGGCGGGTTGCGACCATGAATAACGGCTATCTGGCAATTGTTCTGCACGCGCATTTGCCGTACGTGCACCACCCCGAGCACGACAGTTTTTTTGAAGAAAACTGGCTGTTCGAGGCGATCAGCGAGTGTTATCTGCCGCTATTGGCCATGTTCGAGCGGTTGCGTTACGACCGGGTAGCCTACCGGCTGACCCTGTCGTTATCGCCGACGCTGATGGCGATGTTGCGCGATCCGTTGTTGCAAAACCGGTTTTTGCGTTATCTGCGGGGACGGGTGGAACTGGCCGAGCGCGAGGTGGAGCGTACCCGGCGCTTGCCGCAGTTTCATGCGCTGGCGCAACATTACCTGCAACTGTTTCAGGACAATCTGTACGATTACCAGCAGCGCTACCACTGCGATCTGCTGGCTGCATTTCAGCGCCACCAAAGCAGCGGCCGGCTGGAGTTGATCACTACCGCGGCGACCCACGGCTATCTGCCGTTGTTGGACGTCAATCCCGTCTCGGTCCGCAATCAAATCGGCGTCGGCATCGACAGTTTTCAGGCTCAATTCGGTTTTGCCCCGCGCGGATTTTGGCTGCCGGAGTGCGGCTATTACCCCGGTCTGGAGCAGACCCTGAAGGCCGCCGGTATCGAGTATTTTTTTCTGGAAAGCCATGCGCTGCTCAATGCCGATCGTCGGCCGCCGTTCGGCGTGTATGCGCCGATCGATTGCGGCGGAGTGGCCGGATTCGGCCGCGACCCGGCCGCGTCGCACCAGGTTTGGAGCGCCGAGTCCGGCTATCCTGGCGACGGCGACTACCGCGAATATTACCGGGACATCGGTTTCGATCTGCCATTGGAATATATCGCGCCCTACATCCTGGACGGCGAGACCCGGATCAATACCGGCATCAAATACTACCGGATCACCGGCGGCAAACAGCCCAAACAGGCTTATCAGCCGGAATTGGCCAAGTTGAAACTACGCCGCCACGCCGAAGATTTCATCGCCAGCCGCCGGCGGCAGATCGACGCCTTGGCCGCGGAAATGCAACAAGCGCCTATCGTTGTCGCTCCTTACGATGCCGAATTGTTCGGCCATTGGTGGTTCGAGGGGCCGTTGTGGCTGGAACAGGTATTGCGTTTGGCAGCCGGCGCGGACAGCGGTTTGCAAACCGTCGGTTGCAGCGATTATCTGCAATTGGGCTTGCCGTGCCAGCCGGCGGTACCTGCCGCATCGAGTTGGGGCGAGCACGGCTATTCGGAATTCTGGTTGAACGAAAGCAACGATTGGATTTATCCGTTGTTGCATAAGGCGGCCGCCGAAATGGAAAAGTTGGCGGGCGACTTGCGCGGCTTGCAGGTCAGCGACTTGCAACGCCGGGCGCTGAACCAGGCCGCGCGCTCCTTGTTGCTGGCGCAGGCTTCGGATTGGCCGTTCATCATGAAAGCCGGTACCACCATCGATTACGCGCGGAAACGCATCACCGACCATCTGGCGCGCTTCAATTATCTGCACGACTCGATTCGTAAAAACCGGATCGACGAACGCTATTTGACAGCGCTGGAGATCATGGACGATATTTTTCCGGAGATCGATTTTCGCCAGTATGCCGCCTAGGCGGCCGGCCACCAAGCCAAACCGGTGCGTGCTGTTGCCGTGCCGTTCAGCTCACGGGAGGGATCATGGATAACATCCAGTTACTGTATGTCGGCAACATCGTTAGCGGTAAAGCCGCTGCCAGCAGCCAGATCTTGCAGTTTTTCATGCGGGTGGCCAATCTCGGTTACGGTAAGACCGTCGAAGTGCATTGGGCCGGCGAAGACGGCGTGCGGCGCACGGTGTTGGCTGACTATTGCATCACTGCCGGCGACGGTAGCGAATACTGGCGCGCCGAGCTGAGGTTTCAGCGTCAGGCCAAGGCCGATTTGCCCGGGGATATCCGTTTCTCCTTACGCTTACAGCATGAGGGCCGCGAATATTGGGACAACAACGACGGCTGCCAGGGCTATTTTTGCGCAGCCGGCAGCGGTGGACGCACGACCGGTCTGGTGCCGGTACTGAATTTGAGCCCGTTGCAGGGACTTGGCGAGTCGCAACGCAGCATTCCGCTTAAATTGGCCGTCGATGCCGGTTTGGCGGCAGAAAAGGTGACGGTCCATTGGACGCTTGACGATTGGCACCACGTCCACAAAACCAGCTGCCGGCTGCAATCCGGCAGGCGCTCCGCCACCCGTAGCGGTTATGCCGGGCTGCATCCGGTACAGCATTGGAGCACCAATCTCAAACTCGACGGCGCGTTCCGGGTGCAGTACAGCATCTGCTGCGAAGGTAAGGAGCAGACCTTCTGGGATAACAATGCCGGACAAAACTACCGGCTGAGCCGGGCGCCGCTGAAAGTGATGATTCTGAATCTGCACTGTTACCAGGAGGACGATCAGGATCGGAAGTTCTGGCAAATCGCGAAAGCGGTGGACGAACTGGGCGCCGACCTGGTGTGTTTGCAGGAAGTGGCGGAACATTGGAACGACGGTCGCGGCGACTGGGCCTCCAATTCCGCCAATATCATCAACCGGCGTTTGAAGCAGCCGTTTCATTTGTATAGCGATTGGTCCCATCTGGGGTTCGACAAATACCGGGAGGGCGTGGCGATCCTGAGCCGCTATCCGTTCGAGCGCCAGGAGGCGCGCTACGTTTCCGACAGCAGCGATGCCTATAGCATCCATTCCCGCAAAGTGGTGGCGGCCAGCATCGACGTACCTTACATCGGCACCATCGACGTGTTCTCCGCCCATTTGAGCTGGTGGGAAGACGGTTTTCGCGACCAATTTCAACGCTTGTCGGAATGGGCCGACGGCCGGCGCGGCGCCGAGGTGGCGGCCACTTTGTTATGCGGCGATTTCAATATCGCGGCGGGTTCGTTAGGCTATGGCTTGGTCGTCGACGGCCACCGCTACGAAGACCAATATCTGGCGGCCAACGCACCGGCCTTGTTTCAACAGATCTTCCGGGTGGACGATGCCCACTGGCGCGACCGGCTGGCGGACGACTACCGGATCGATTATGTGTTTATGAACAAAGATAGCGGATTGCGGGCGACTTCGGCGCGGGTAGTTTTCACCGAGCAGGATTACGGCCGGGTTTCCGACCATTGCGGCTATCTGCTGGAGTTCGAGCCGCTGTAACCGGTTCCAGGCTCGAGTATGGATTTTAACCTGTGCGATTAGGCGAGCGAATATGCAAGTAGCAGAACATTACGCCAAGCCGGTATTCGGCAAATTGGGGGGCTGTTTTCAACGCAGCAACGATTTTAGGGAAATCTTCGACGTTCGTTGGGGCAAGATCGATTTCGAGTTGAACCATGGCGTCACTGCCAACCTGAAGGTGGTGCTGAAGGTGTTCCGCGATGCGATCTGCGAAACTTACGTGGTCGATACCGATGCCTACGACGTCGAGTGGGATCGGCACAAGCGTTCGACCCGCGACTTTTACGTGATGCCGTATTCGGCCCAGTTCGGCCGGATCCATTGCATCAAGTTTGCGTTCATCGTCCACCTTGGCGAACATTCTATAGCGTCTCGGCACGAGTACATCTTCATGGACGCGCCGCAATTGCAGGACAACCAGCCGGCGCAACGGCATATCGGCGAACAATGGGCGACTGCCAACCACTACCGCACGCATGAAGTCGATCCCGGCAAATTGCAGGCCGACGTGGACTGGTACAACCGCCATTTCGACTCGCTGCACCTGACGCCAAAATTCACCAAGGGTCAGCAGCACCATCCCTACCACCCGAAGCGCTTCATCCACGACCATATCGACAAAACCATCGCCGCCAAACGGGCGCAACCCGATCGCCTGTGCACGATCAAGGTCAGCGTGGATTGCATCGACGACAACGACTTCATCAATCACCTGATCCATGCCAGCCACCAGGGCGTACTGGTGCAATGCATCGTCGACTGGCGCAAGATGACCTTGACCAACAGCCAGAACTACGCCCGGTTGAAACGTTCCGGCATCGAGTTGGTTGGCGTGTTCTGCACGCCGAAGCACCACTTGATCGAAGTCGAGCCGGACATGCATACCAAATTCGTCATCTTTAACGACGAGGACGCGATCATCGGCTCGTTCAACATTACCTTCGACCGCTGGTGGGCCAACTGGGAATCGGGCATGAGCTTCCATTCCCAGGGCGTGTGCCGCTTGCTGGACAACATCTTCCAAAGCCAGCGCGGCGGTGTGATCCAGAAATACGGTATCGATCCGCTCAGCCCGTTCAACCTGCTCTATACCTTCGGCCGGCAAACCATGGCCAACGGCAAGGTGTATCGGCCGCATCATGCGATTTTGGCCGAAATTCACCGCGCCCGCCGTTCGTTGAAGCTGTGTCTGTTTTTGATCGGCGATCTGCTCGGCGACCACAACGACAGCGTCATTACCGCCTTGATCCAGGCCCGCGACCGCGGTGTGGACGTGCAGTTGCTGTTCAACGGCCATTTGGCGCGGCAGGGTAAGATCGGGGTCGAACGGCCGATGGCGGAGGAGCTGGCGCGGCCCTTGCTGCCGGCGATTCAACGCCTGAAAGACGCCGGCATCCGCGTCGGCCTGGTCTACGGCCAAGACGATTTACCGGTGCCGTACTCGCCGATCCATTGCAAGTATTGCGTGATCGACGAATACATCGTCATCGAAGGCAGCTTCAACTGGTACAACACCTCGGTGTTTTCCCACGACCTGGTCGTCGTTGCTGCCAACCGCGACGTGGCGCGGCCTTACTTGTACGAGTTCGAGCAGATTCAGCGCTTGTTCCGGGTGTTCTACTGATTCGAGTCGATACGGCATGGCAAAAAAACAAAAGTCGGCGTACGTCTGTACCGAATGCGGCGCGGATTATCCGGGGTGGTCGGGGCAATGCAACCAATGCGGCGCCTGGAATACGATCAAAGAGGTCAAACTGGGCGGGGGTAAGGCCGAACGCGAGCGTTCCGGTTACGCCGGCAGCCGCAGTGCGGTGCAGTTGCTGTCGGAGGTCAATCTGGCTCAGGCCGAGCGCATTTCTACCGGCTTGGCCGAGTTCGACCGGGTATTGGGCGGCGGTATCGTCAAGGGCAGCGTGGTGTTGATCGGCGGTGCACCGGGCGCCGGCAAGAGTACGATCTTATTGCAAGCCATCGCCCATATCGCCCGGCAATTGCCGGTGCTTTACGTGTCCGGCGAGGAGTCCTTGCAGCAGATTGCCGAGCGCGCTCACCGCCTGCAATTGAACACCGCCGGCATCAAGATGCTGGCCGAAACCTCGGTGCAGCAGATTTGCCAGCTGCTCGATGAAGAGCAGCCGCAAGTCGTCATCATCGATTCGATCCAAGTCATGTATACGGCCGATTCCGATTCGGCGCCGGGCTCGGTGTCGCAGGTGCGGGAGTCGGCCAGTTTTTTGACTCAGTACGCCAAGCGCACCGGCGTGTCGTTTTTTATGGTCGGCCACGTCACCAAGGACCAGTCGCTGGCCGGGCCGATGACCTTGAGCCACATCGTCGACGCCCAGGTGGTGCTGTCTTCGACCGACGATTCGCGGTTTCGGGTGTTGCGCGCCGACAAGAATCGCTTCGGCAGCGTCGGCGAGCTGGGTTTTTTCGCGATGGAAAGCAGCGGCTTGAAGGAAGTGAAAAACCCGTCGGCGATGTTTTTGTCGCGCGCGGAAAAGCCGTCGCCGGGTAGCGTGGTGACGGTGTTGTGGGAAGGCACCCGGCCCTTGCTGGTGGAAATCCAGGCTCTGGTCACCGAAAGCCAGTACGGCAATCCACGCCGGCTGGCGGTGGGTCTGGATCAAAACCGGCTCGCGATGCTGCTGGCGGTGTTATCGCGCCACGGCGGTATCTTCACCGGCAACGACGAGATTTACGCCAACGTGGTCGGCGGTATCAAAGTCAGCGAAACCAGTACCGATCTGGCCATCCTGGTCGGCGTCGTATCCAGTCTTAGAGACCGGATCATTCCTTACGACACGGTGTTTTTCGGCGAAGTGGGCTTGAACGGCGAGATTCGCCCGGTCGCCAACGGCCATGCCCGCCTCAATGAAGCCGCTAAACACGGTTTCAAAAAAGCCATCATTCCGAAAAGCAATAAGCCGAAGGATGGCGTCAAACATCTGGAAATCCATGCGGTGAGCAACATTCAGGACGCGCTGGCGGTATTGGCCGATTTGTGAACGAAGGCCGGTTTCGGTGGCCGTGATCTTTAAACCGTCTGGGGGGCACAGAGATACGGTTAACGCTAGCTGTTTCCCTGAATCTCGGGGTGTCGCGGAACGTTAAATTGTCAGGTAGCCGTGTCCAAGGCGTTACGGATAGGTGATGCTGCCGCGCGGAAGCGGAGAGATGCGGAGCGTCCTTGCTCCGTTGGCTCGACGCGATCCGGCGTCGAGCGTCCAGCTTGGTTTAAGCCAGTTGTTGTTTGCGACGGCTGGCGCCAATCAGGCCGGCCATGGCGCTGCCGAACAACCAGACTGCGCCCGGTACCGGCACCGCAGCGACGGTGGTCTCGATGGTGAAGCCGTAAGGACTACGCAAAGTAGCCACCAAATTTTCGTATTTTGTAACGTTAGTCCGCGCTACGTTGTAAGCATCTTTTAAAGCAACTGCGGCCGGATCCGCTGCTAAAGCGGCGTCCAGTGCGGCTTTAGCGGCTGCTTTTTCAGCGGCTGTTGTCGTATGGCTTGCGATAGCCGCGTCGTAAGCTGCTTGTGCTGCTACGATGGCTGGAGCAGTCGAGATGTAGTTTGTATAAGCGGTGTTTGCCGCTGCGATTGCGGCATCGTCCGCGGTATGCGCTGCCTGTAGGCCTTGGTAGTTGGCTTGTTGTTCAAGGGCATGTGCTGCGTTGGTGCCGCCTACCCAAAGACTGTAGTCACCGGGGCCTAAGATGCCGCTCCATGTGACCGTATGGCTGCCAGCGGCTGACGCCTCAGAGTCGATATATTTCAAGGTTGAGACATTACCTTCGCCGAGCACTTGTGACGTGCCAATCGACTTGCCATTACCGTATGTTGCGGTCGCGCTAATATCTCTTCCGCCAGTCCAGTCGGCGTTTGAACGATATGCACCCCATGTGCCGGAACCGGTATAAGTATTGCCGGTTGTTGTTTCATAGGTAGCATCCGTTGCCGCAGTATAGGGCTGAACTGATGCGTAGGGCCCCCATGCAACATATCCTGGAAGACGTTGGGCCAGTGCGGTGTTGCCAATCCCGCCTTCGTGAGATGACTGCGGAGCCAAGCCTTTAAAAATGGAAAATGCCGGGTTCCAGTCTTGACCGCTCAAGGTGGTCACTGTGCTGCCGCCTGTAGCTTGAGTTTGTACGGTGCTAGCGGCTGTACCCAGCGTTGTCACAGTGAATGTAACGCGAGAGGTATTGGCTAGAGAAAACGCCAAGCCTTTGTTGTCGTGGCTATTGGCCCACAGGCTATTGTCTTGGCCTTGGATCCAGCCGTAGTCGGAAGAAACCGCGCGAGTTTGGGTATAGGTGCCGTAGCTGGTGCCGGTAGCGGTATTGGTACCGAAAGTGCCGGCTGCATTGGCGCCGGTACCGTTGTTTGCTACGCCGGCGGCCAAGTTGCTATTAGCCAGATTCATTGGGTTGGTGCCGGCATCGTTATACAGGAAAGGGCCGGAACTCCAGTGAGCGAACGCTTGACCGGAAATACCCGCCATGCCGCCGGTTAACAGTGCTACTACCAGTTTTTTTTGCAATACCATTTTCTGTCCTCAGAATTATCGTTTTTGTAAAGACGGTGCTAACGAACCGGCCTCCCCCATAGCCCGGCGATCACCCTTACTGCGGCAATTAGCCAAGCTCGATCCGATTCAATAACTTCCTGTTGTTGTGTCCGTCGCTCAGCTTCGGACGTGTGTTGTCTTCGAGTCGGGACTATCTGTTCGGAAATCCCGAGTATTGCCGACATCGACGAGCAAAAGCCCATCAACAATATTCGTGCCAGCTCGATTTGCAATGTTGACAACGCCTTTATAAATCAAATGGTTGGCGGTATAGATGGCTGGTCGGGTCGGCTAGACGAGTTTGAGGCGGCTGCTGCGTACCGGCCGAAAAGTGTGTGATTTGGCGCAATTTTTTATAACTTATTGAAATCAATTTGATATTTTTTGCGCAGATTGCGGATTGCTTCCCGGTTTTGCGGATAAAGCTGAGTTTTTTCGGCGGACAGCCAGGAATTCCGGGGCGAGACCTGGAAATTAAATAGTGTTATTTCACAAAAACAATGATTTATATAACATAGTTTAATTTTTAAATCGTGAAATTCCTTCCTAATCCTAAGGTTGGACTAGAGGTGTTTGGCGGCTGATTAAACGCGGCGCGGTTTAACGTTCGACGGGATGGTGGCGCCGCAACGCTTGGTTTTAGCGGCTTCGGCGGATTGCGTGGTGTCGGCTGAGTATGGTCGTTCGATATGTCCGCGCCGTAGTTATAGATTGTGGCGCGGGTTTTGCTGTAATCCATTGGATTCTGCGGGCCGGTGGTCGAGGCTTGTCTGTAACCGTTCTACTAAACGTTTGAGGATTGCTATGAAGCACCAGTTATTCAAGGTCGTACCCGTTATTGCAACCGCCATGCTGCCGTTCCAATCGGCATCGGCTCATGTGAATTATTACGATTTGTTCAATAACGTGACTACCCAAGTCACCAGCACTGCGACATCAACGACCTACAGCGGCGGCGACGTCCTGAAAGGCAATTTTGGTTGGGGCGACGCCACCGATGTGGACTGGGGTGACAGTCATATGGGTTCTTGGATTCGCTTCAGCGTTAGCCAGCCGGCAGGTGTCTGGGTAAGCATTAACGTCGCCAGCGACGGCATCAACCAATACGTCAATAACGATCCGAACAACCCGTCGCGCTTGGGCGACTTAAAGCCGGGGTTTTCTTTATACCGCGGCTTAGTGCCCGACGAAGCCCATGATGGTGCTACTGCCGGTTTCCAGCCCGGCGATCCGCAATTCGGTAAGGAAGGGGCTTGGCGAGCGCTGGCGGATACAACCATGGGCAATGACAACGGCGATGTCGCTACCATCGAATACTTGGCTCATGCCGGTTCCGTCAATGGTTCCGCAGCCAGCGTCTCGTTGCTCAATTTCTTTTTGACGCCTGGCGATTACACGCTGGCAATCGGCGGCAGCTGTTACGACCAAAACCAATGCGTTGGCGCGTTCAATATCTTCGATCCGAACGCCGACGAAACTGCCCGCGGCTATAAAGTCAGCGTTACCGTGTCTTCGGTTGCGCCGGTACCGCTGCCGGCAGCCGCTTGGCTGATGATCAGTGGCCTGATCGGTGTATTGGGTTTAAACAAACGCCGCTTGCCCGCGGCTTAACCTAAGAATTTTTGGCCGTGGTGGCAGAGCGCCGCGGATCAAAGAGCTGGCGCCGGTTCGGCGTTTCCATCAATGCAATTAAGGAGATCAACATCATGGGTTTTACCAATAGCTTGAAGATATCGGCGCTCGCGCTGGGTTTGGCGGCCGGAACGGCCAATGCGCACGGATTGCCGACTCCGGTGTCCGGCGACCCTTACATCGCCACCGAAACCGACCTGAGTTGGAGCGGCGGTGTCGGTACAGCCACCGACGGTGTGCTGATTAACAACACCATTTTGGCTTACCACTTCGACGTGACTACGGCGGGATCTTTGGATGTGTATACCGACGACGGCGATGATGCGGCCGGGATTGCTTCTCTATACATCTACAAAAAAGACGACGTAGGCGCGGATTGGACCCTGACCCATTTCAATTACTTCGGCGACGGCCCCGTTACCGGTCCGACCGATCCGAACAATATCTTCGGGGTGCCTCGTACCGGTTATCTCGATCAGAACAATGTTGGTCTATCTGATGCTGGTCTCCGCGAGCATTTCGATTTGGGATCCTATATCGCATTTGTGGTCGGCAGTTCCGGCGATATCTTCGGACATCTTGGTGCCCCGCTGGGGGCTAAACTGTCCGAGGGCTTTACATGGTCTTGGACTGGCGACAAGGACGATTTGTATACCAATGTACAAGCTTTGAGCGATTTGACGATCAAAGCGTCGCCGGGTTCGTTGGCCGTGGCCGGTCCTGCGGTCGAGCCGGTGCCTGTGCCTGGCGCCATTTGGCTGATGGGTAGCGTGTTGGCCGGCTTCGGCGCATTCGGCCGCAAAAAAACCATCGTCGCTTAAATCGCGGTTTTGCCGGTATACCGATTCGGGGATGAAGCGCATAGTTGCACTAAATCGGCGGTACGGCCGCGTGTTCCGGCATTTGCCGACACCGCATTTGTCTAGCCTTGTGAAAACTTGGCATTGTTGGTTTGCCGTGTGGGCAATCATTGAGTGCGGCAATCCGGTTCATGCGGCGACTGACAGCGGCGTTGTCGTCGAGCGTATCGCAGGCCAATGGCATCTGGATGCGCGGCATGCCGACTTGCCGCGCTTGTTGGATATGGTTGCCGAACGTACCGGCAGCAAGCTGCATTACTCCTGGTTGCCGGCGCCCGAGGTGACCGCGACTTGCGTGGCTGTCGATGCGGCGGGGCTGTTGAAATGCCTGTTCGGCAATTCCGTGAACATGGCGGTGCGCGATCTCCCGCTCGCGACCGGCAAAACGGCGGCGGCCAGCGAGATCTGGATTATGGGCTCTACCTTGGGCGCGGCGAAACAGGCCGCGACGAGCCAATGCCAGTCGAGCGTTAGTGCCGCGGCGGCCGAAGCGCCGGCCAAGGAGCTGGCTATCGCCACCTGGTTGCAGCAGGCGCGGAGCAAAAACGCCGGCGAAAGGCTGCAGGCGGTTAGCGAACTGGCCCGATTGAACGCCTCAAGCGACGACGCTGCGATCCGGACCGCTTTGCAAAACGCCTTGGCCGACAGCGACAGCCGGGTCAAGTTGCAGGCCATTGGCGGTATCGCCAGCCGCGACGGCGAAGAAGCGGTAATGCAACCGCTGGCGCAGATCCTGCGTAACGGGAACGCCGAACTGCGGCTGATGGCGCTGGACTACATCGAAACCGACCAGACTTTGTTGCAAATGGCGGCACGGGATGCGGATCAGGCCGTGCGCGATTTGGCTTCGGTCAAACTGGAACAGTTGGCGCAGCCGGATAGGTAAAGCGGGTTATTAATTTTCACAAAAAATCCCAAATTGCCGCGGGCTTCGACGACAGTCCGATGTCGGCATCGCGGTTTGTTTGGCTATAAATATCATCAGGAATTCTTATGCAAAAAATCACGAGTAAAAAAACCTGGCAAATGGGTTTGGTGTTGGTCTGTGCTGTCGCAACGGAGCAGGCGTTTGCCCACACCCAGAACGGCAGCTTGACCTTGACATCCGGCCTCAGCGCGACCGACTATTACCAAGTCACTTGTTCCAGTGCGACGGATGGCACGGCGACCGCCAACCTGTTTTTCCAGATTCGCGATCTTAGCTCTGGAGGTAACTTGGTAGGTATGTCGGTGGTCAAAGCCGATGCACCGGCCAATAAAGCCGCTTACACGACCATCGATCCGGTCGGCGGTAGTGCCAATACGGTTTATAGTCCGGGCATCACTATGCCGGGCGGCAACGGGGTGTATAACGTCCTGGTTTGGCATACCGGTGTGGCCGCGACCGAGAGTTATAGCTTTGAATACCATTGCCAAAACGCGGATGGTAGCGTACACACCCCCACTTCTATTTTGCGTATCTCCAATCAATAGTTCGCGTTACCGGGCGTTTGCCGGCTCCGGCCGGCAAATTTGCCGGTAATTCTGTTGTTCGCCGCGCGGCTATTCGAGTTCGGATTGCTGCGCGGTAGATCGGTCAATCTTCTGTTCCTAGATATGAAATCCGCATTAATCCCTTTCCTAATTTGTTTGTTCGCTGTTTCCGGTTCAGCCGTGGCGGCGGACGAGGCGGTCTTGGCGCCCGATTGCAGATTCGCCGGCTTCGAGTCGGTTCCCGAGCGGAGCTTGAGCCAGTACCGCGGCAAAGTGGTTTATCTGGATTTCTGGGCCTCTTGGTGCGGGCCTTGTCTGGAATCGTTTCCGTTCATGAACCGATTGCACAGCCAGTTGCAAGATAAAGGTTTGGTGGTATTGGCGGTCAATCTGGACGAAAACCTGGAGGACGGCGCCCAATTTTTGGCGCGGCATCGGGTCGATTTTGCCGTGGCGGTCGATAGCGGGCAGGCGTGCGCCAAACAACTCCAATTGAAGGCCATGCCTTCTTCCTATTTGATCGATCGGAACGGGCGGATACGAGCCCGGCATTTGGGGTTTCGCGCCGGCGAGGCCGAGCAATTCAGTAAGCAAGTCGAGCAACTGCTCGACGAACCGACTGCGCCCTGATGCTGCGCGGTATCGGATGCTTTGGCTCGGGTTTCGGCGGCGGAATCAAAAGCGGTTAGAATGCGCGCCGGTTTAATCGTGGTAAATGTGGCCTATGAAAACGTCCCTGTCTCTATTAGCAATCGTTATTAACCTGACTGCTTGCGCCGAGGTGCAGCCGTGGGAGCGCGGCAATCTGGCCAAGCCGCAGATGGCGTTGGATCCTTATCCGGTGCAATCCGAATTGCGCGGGCATAGTTACGGTGCCCGCGAAGCGGCAGGGGCAGGGAATACCGGTAGCGGAGGCGGTTGTGGCTGTTATTAGTCCGGAAAAAAAACCTAATCCCGGTTTGCAGGCTCTGACGGCCGCGGCCTTGATGTTGCCCGGTCTGGTCGGCTCGGCGGCGAATGCGGCCGACGGCGACGAGTTCAGCTTTCAGTACGGCCGCTATGAAGAAAGCGCGCGCGATTTGAACGGCGTCAAAAGCCAGTACCAGCCGATCACGGTGGATAGCTTGCATGGCGGCGGCAACGTCAAACTCACCGACAGAATCAAATTTGCCTTCAATTTCGTGCAGGACACTTGGTCCGGCGCGACGCCGATCACGACGGCGCCTTCGGGGCGTCATGGCAATAAAGTCTTTGAGCAATTCGGTACCGTCGCCGGCGCTTCTCCATACATCAAGGACAGCGACAATATTGTTTATTTCGATAACAAGCTTCAGCCGCTATTGGTGGACCCGGATTCGGTTGCGAATGGAGATGTGGTGGGCTTGGGCACCGACCGGAAACTGGTGCACACGATGTCGACCGCTTCTCCGGAGACGCGGAAGGAAGGCAACTTCAAACTGGGTTACGAATGGGACGAAGCGGCGGTGGATGTCGGCGGCGGCATCTCGGTCGAGAACGACTACGAGTCGCGTTTCGGCAATGCCGGGATCAGGCTGGATTTCAATCAAAAGCGCACTACCGTGAATGCCGGCTTGAGCTATACCAATAGCGATTCGTTTGCGCGCCTGAGCGGCCATTTTACCGAGCCCTACATCAATTACGTCGCCTACGCGAATCAGTTAAAAAGGGTAACCAGCGATCGGAGCGGGGATCAGATGATCATGGGCAAACGCGACGACTGGAGCGGAAGCTTGGGGTTGACTCAGGTCGTGAATAAGGATGCTTTGTTCAAATTGGGTGTCGGTTTTACCCACAGCCAGGGCTATCTGGAAAATCCGTATAAAGGGGTGACGGCATTTTTTATTCAGCCGGCTGACGGCAGCTTGGGCGAGTTTTCGTCGACGCTTCCTTATGTCGGCGTCGCCAAAGTGTTTCTGGAACAGCGGCCGGATTACCGAAACCAGTGGAACTTCACCACCGGTTGGGTGCAACATGTCGGCTGGCTGGATGCGGCGTTTCATTTCGATTACAAGTTTTTCCATGACGATTGGGGGATCAACGCCCATACCTTCGAGAGCGATTGGGTGCAGCCGCTCGGCGCGGGGTGGTCGCTCACGCCGCGGGTGCGCTATTACTCGCAAAGCGCGGCCGATTTTTATCACCCCTATTTGATTGCCGGACGGTCGGCCGCCCCAGGTCAGTCGAACGAAGCCAGCGACAATGCTCAGTTGCCGGCCGCATTTTCCAGCGACCATCGTCTGTCGGGCTATGGCGCCTTGAGCGGCGGTATCGTGTTGAGTAAGCAATTCAGTAAAGGCATCCGTTTCGATGCCGGCTTCGAGTATTACACCCACCAGGGCGATTTGAAACTGGGCGGCGGCGGCGAGGCCGGCTATGCCGATTTCAACTATTACCTAGCCAGCGGGACGCTCAACGTCAATTTGAGCGCGCTGGGGCGCAGTTTGGCGGACGATCCGCATGCGCAGCATCGACACCACCACGGCCACCATCACGGTGCGCCTTTGCCGGCCGGTGTGATGTTCGGCCACGTGATGTCGAAGCCGGGCGAGGTGATGGTCGGATACCGCTATATGTACAGCCGCCAGGGCGGTGACATACTGTACGCCGGTAAAACCGTGACCGATCGCGCCATCATCAATAACGGCTGTACCGAAAACGGCGAAACCTGCCGCACCGTGCCCGAGTTCATGAATATGCACATGCACATGCTGGACATCATGTATGCGGCGACTGACTGGCTGAATTTGATGGTGATGCCGCAGTTTATGGATATGGACATGAATTCGCGCTCCTTGGCCGGGATTTCCCCCGCGGCGCACCCGGCAGCCGACCACTTGCACGGCGGCCACGACACTGGCGGCGTCGGCGATACCGGAATATATGCGTTGGTCGATGTGTTTAAAGCGGAAGGGCATCAGATCAACATGGGCCTGGGCGTCACTGCCCCCACCGGCAAGGTGGATATCAAACTGAATCGAAACCATCAGTTCGACAGCGGTTATATCCATTACGGGATGCAGCTCGGCAGTGGTACCTGGGACTTTAAGCCGAGTTTGACCTATGCCGGCCAAGCCGGCGCTTGGTCCTGGGGCGGTCAGGTCAACGCTACCAAGCGGCTGGAGAACAGAAATTCAGCTGGTTTTGCCTTGGGTGACGCGGTGCAGGGTACGGCATGGGGTAGCTACAATGTGCTGGATTGGTTGGCGGCCTCGGTGCGCGGGATTTACACGGCACAGGGCGCGATCAAAGGCGGATTCCCGGCTATTCCCGGGGAATGCGCTATTAACTACAACATAAATGACGTCCAGGAATGTGTGAACGTCAATCCGAAAGGCGGGTCGATGGATAACCCGAAAAACTATGGCGGCCACTATTGGGATGTCGGTTTCGGCTTGAATGCGACGGTGCCGGACGGCGCTTTTGCCGGTCACAATTTTAGTGTGGAATGGCTGCAACCGGTAGAGGATAATGTCAACGGCTACCAATTGGAGCGCAGCGGCACTTTGAATGCGACCTGGATGTACGCGTTTTAATAACCCATCATTTAAACCTTTCAACCGAAAATTTATGCAAAAAACCGACAAGACGCCGTTATGGGTTTTCCTGGCCTTATCCAGTATCGAAACCCGCCGAGGCGCGTTGCTGCTGATTTGGAGCAGTATCGTGTTTACTCTGTATTGCCTGCCCTGGAGCACGTTTTTTGTCGGCAACGAGTGGGTGGCGAAGTTATTCCTGATTTCGGATTGGGAGTGGTTTGCGATGATGCTGCCGATGACGGTTTGGTACTGGGCGAGCATGCGCTGGGTGGATAAAAACGGCGGATGGCGGGTTGCCGGCTCCTGATCCGGCTTTTGTTGGGATCGGTGGCGGTAACGGCTCGGTTTCCGGCGATTGTTTCGCGTACAGTGTCTGACCAGCTGTCTCGGTCAAATTTTCGTTGCGCCTGATCTGCCGCTGGATTTTTCCGAATCCGGCCTTATTATTGCGTTTGCCGCGGCTTGCCGTCTTGTCTTCGCTGAGTTTTTCTATCCATGCTTTCCCACATATTGCCTAAAGCCGAAATTTCGATTCGGGAAAATCTTCGCTGGTTGTATATCCTGCGAAATCTGATGTTATTCGCCGTGACTTTTGCCGTGTTCATCGCCGTGAACGGGCTGGGTATCAATCTGCCGCAAAATCAGCTATGGCTGGCGATATTCGCGATCTCGATACTGAATTTATACACTTGGCTGCGGTTGCGTACGCCGGAAGAAGTCACCGAGCACGAGATTTTTTCGCAAATCTGCATGGACGTGTTGGCGCTGGCGTATCTGCTCTATCTGACCGGCGGAGCCTCCAATCCGATCATTTGGGTGTTTCTGTTGCCGTTGATCGTAACGGCGATTATGTTACCGCAAGCTTATGCCTGGAATATGGTGATCATTACGTCCTGCGTTTACACCGTGTTGATCGCCTACAACGTGCCGCTTCCGGCCATCGAGCCGCATTTAGCCCATCCGGCCATGACCGAATTGACGCCGGAAATGAGTCTGCAGATGCATTTGATCAACGACCGGCGCTATTTCAATTTACATGTGTTCGGCATGTGGTTCGGCTTTGTGTTCAGTGCCGGCTTGGTCGCGTTTTTTGTGGTGGAGCTGTCGAAAACGCTGAAAGAGCGCGAACGCAATCTGGCCGACGCCCGCGAGAGTGCGTTGCGGGATGAACGGGTAGTGTCGCTGGGTACGTTGGCAGCCAGCGCCGCTCACGACATGGGCACGCCGCTGGGTACGATCGCGATCCTAACGCATGAGATGGTTGAGGATTTGCCCGAGCACCGTTACCCCGAGCTTTACCAGAAGCTGGTGATCGTGCAGCAGCAAATCGACCGTTGCAAACAGGCCTTGTCGGTGATGTCGGCGTCTGCCGGCGAGATGCGGGCCGAGTCGGGCAAGGTAATGCTGGTCAGCGAATATATCGACGAGGTGCTGAACCAATGGCGGGCGCATAAGTCCGCTACCCGGATGAAGCTGTTCGTCTCGCCGAATGTGGATATGGCGGCGAAAATCATTGCCGAGCGCACGGTGACCCATTCCATTATCAATATCCTGAACAATGCGGCCGAAGCGTCGCCGGTCGATGCCGGTATCGAATTCCATGCCGAGTGGAGCGATGAGAATTTGTTTTTGCGGATACGGGATTTTGGCCCCGGTTTACCAGCCGAGTTTATCGATTTCGCCGGGCATCAGCCGGTGAAAAGCAACAAGCAGGGCATGGGGGTGGGATTGTTTTTGACCTATACCACGATAAAACGCCTGGGAGGTACAATACAGTTCAGTAATCTCGACAGCGGCGGAGCTTGCGTCGAGATTAGTTTGCCGTTATTAGCTAAGGAGAGTACCCATGACCAATTTGCCTACGGATAAGCCGAATTTACTTTTGGTTGACGATGACGTCACGTATTGCTCGGTGTTGAAACCGGCACTGGAAAAACGCAATTTTCAGGTGACCGTAGCTAACGATGTGGCGACGGCAATGAAGTTGGCGGAGCAGACCGAGCCGGAATATGCGGTCATCGATTTGCGGATTGGTTTCGATTCCGGCTTGGAGATGGTCAAGAAGCTGATCTCGCTCGACGACAATACCCAGATCGTCATGTTGACCGGTTTTGCCAGCATCGCGACCGCGGTGGAAGCGATCAAGTTGGGTGCAATCCATTATCTGACCAAACCGGCGAATGCCGACGAAATTGTCAGCGCGTTGTACAAGAACGAGGGCGACGCCTCGGTGGCTATCAGCGATAGTCCGCTATCGGTAAAGCGCCTGGAATGGGAGCATCTGCAAAAAGTGCTAATGCAGCACGACGGCAACATTTCGGCCGCCGCGCGCGCACTGAATATGCACAGAAGGACTTTGCAAAGAAAGCTGGAAAAGAAGCCGGTCAAGGAATAGATTGCAATAAGGTTTTAGATTGTTCTTGCCGATTGCGTTGATTCATAGGCAATAGTTCGAATCAGTTTAGGCCACCATTAGCTTTGGATATCTTGGCGTTATGCTAAACAAGCGTTCTTAGACGATGGTGTGGTGGGTGCGGCCTTATCGGTTTTGTAATATTTTGGTTATATCTGTTGCAAAATTAAAAAACATAGGTATAATGGGTAATTCATTCAGGGGGTCGTTAGCTCAGCCGGTAGAGCACCGCACTTTTAATGCGATGGTCGTGCGTTCGAATCGCACACGACCCACCATCAAATTCAAAGGCTTACAGCAAAAACTGTAGCCCTTTTTTGTTTTTAGGCGTTTTTCGTTCACAAATCGTTCTCAGTGAACAGGAAAAGCGCTTATGGCAGCCATCGGAAAGTTACCAACCGGTTCTTGGCAAGTTCAAATAAGACGCAAAGGCGAATCGCCGATAAGCAAAAGTTGTTCATCAAAAAAATTTGCTGAACAAATGGGCAAGATCAATTGAGAGCCAAGCTGATTGAGGTCTTTTAGTAGATCGTAGTGAAGCAGAAAAGACAGCTCTCGGAGATTTGATAGATATGCCTGGCGGCCTAAGTGGCGGCGTAGGATCGGTACGCAGCCAACGCCCGTCAAAGCAAAGTCATCGATCGGGCGGGCTCGTTATTTTACGACGCGCAGTTGCGGCTTTTGCGGCGGTTTGGGTTCTGTGGGTGTTGGCGGTGTTTCGTCGTCGGTTTCGTCCGGGTCGAATATCATACCTTTGCCGTTTTCCTTGGCGTAAATCGCCAGTACGGCTTTGCAGGGGGCGACGATACGCATGGCTTTGCCGGCAAAGCGGGCATTGAACTGGATCTCATCGTTACCGAGGTGCAGGCCTTGAATGGCTTCCGGGCGGATGTTCAATACGATACGACCGTCTTCAACGAAATCGGTCGGTAGCACGACGCCAGGGTATTCGGCGTTGACCAATAAGTGCGGAGTCAGGCTGTTGTCGACAATCCATTCATAAATGGAGCGGATCAGATAGGGTTTTAGTGGGGTCATTTGCTTGCGAGTTGCATCATGTCTTTTTCTTCGCGGCTCAAGCTTTCCTGAAAGGCTTTGCGGCCGAATAAGCGGTTGGCGTAGGCAGTGACGCCTTTGCCCAGTCCGGCGATGTCGATACCTATGCTCGGCAGCCGCCATAAAAACGGAGCCATCGCGCAATCGATCAACGAATATTCTTCGCTCATAAAATAAGGTGTGGCTTCGAAGACCGGAGCCGCCGCAATCAGGCTTTCCCGCAGCATTTTTTTGGCTTTTGCGGCTTTCTTGTCGCCGTGCACCTGGACTTCCTCCAGCAACGGGTACCATTCCTGGTCGATGCGTTTGATCAGCATTCTGGCGTTGGCGCGGGAAACCGGGTCCATTTGGTGCAGGGCGGGGTGGGGGAAGCGTTCGTCGAGGTATTCCATGATAATGCGGGCGTCGTATAGAACCAGATCGCGTTCGACGAAAGTAGGCGCGTTGCCGTTCGGGTTCAGTTCCAGCAAGTCTTCCGGCGGGTCGTTCGGATCGAAAAATTCGATGTCGGCCGGCACGCCTTTTTCGTGCACCACCAGCCTGGCGCAGTGGCTCATTATGCAGTTGGCCGAGCTGAAAAGAATCATTGCGGATTTTCGGCTGGAAATGTTTGCCACGAATTGAACCTCTTGGAGAAACCGGAATTGGATCGCGGCTGATTGTAGCATGGATGATCGGGCTTTTGGGTTGAGCGGCGGAGGCTGGAGGCGCCGTAATTCGCCGGTTTCAGCTTGGCTTGGCGGCATTTGCCGGGCTGCGGTCAGCCGAGTTTGACGATGATGTCTTCCAGCACGTTGGCGGTGGCGTGAACCTTGTCGGCGGCGTTGGAAAGGTGCCGATAGAGCTCGCGTTGTTTGAACATATTCAGATAGTCGTCGCCCTGGAATAAGTCGGAGATGGCCTTACGGTACATTTTTTCGATGCGCCGCTCCGAATGGCGGGCGGCAAAGGCATGCGGCTCGGCACCGCGCGGCTGTTTTCCCAGTACCGCAAAGCCTTTTTCCAAGGCGTTGATGCCGACTTGCAACTCTTGCACCATGGCCAGAGAATGCCGGTCCGGCGCCAGTTGCAGCGCCTGCATTTCGTTATAAGTGCTCTTGCAATAGGTGACGATACTGTCCAGCGAGGCTATGGCGCGGTAAATATCTTCCCGGTCCATCGGCGTGGCAAACGAACTGTTCAGCTCGTGCAAATTGCGCATCCGCAGGCGGTCGGCCTCGTGCTCGTCTTCTTTTAACATTTCGCCGGCATCAATGCATTCGGTGGCCATGAACCGCGCCAGATTGTCGACCGTGATGCAAACTTGTCGGCATTGCTCATGCAATAGCAGGTAAAAATCGGCCGTTTTCGGGAATACCCGCTGCAGGAAACGCGAAATCACAGACTTGTTTTGGTTTGGCATGGCGGTCTAAAGGGCTAATTCGCACAGACGATCGATCAACTGAAAACTCAAGGCGGCAATCAGCGCCGAACCGGGTATCGTGATCAGCCAGGTTTCCAGTATCTCCCAAGCTTTGCTCCAATGTACGGTGCGCGGCCGCTCCGAGGCGCCTATGCCCATGATCGACGCTGCGACGACGTGGGTGGTGGAGACCGGCGCGCCGCAGAACGAGCCGGCGAATATGGCGCAGCAGGCGCTTAGTTGCGAGTTCAGAGCGTGAATCGGCCGAATCTTGTAGATCGAGAACCCCAGGGTGCGGACGATGCGCCAACCGCCGGTCAGCGTGCCGGCCGTCATCGCGCCGGCACAGAGCAAGATCACCCACATCGGTACCCGAAAGCTGTCGATAACGCCGCCGAGCAGTAGAATCAGCGTCAAAATGCCCATGCTTTTCTGAGCGTCGTTGCTGCCGTGGGCGAAGGCCAGTGCCGCGGCGGTTAGCCATTGGCTTTGTTGCAGGCGTTTGTTGATGCGGGGATGGGCCGCGCGTAGCAAAAACAGGGTCAGCCGCTGCAACACGAAACCGGCTGCAAAGCCCAATAGCGGCGACAAGCACAAGGCGAGCAAGACTTTACTGAAACCGTCGAATTCCCCGCGGCGGAGTTCCGCAAATCCCCAGTAAACCGGTTCGGTGCCGGCCGAAACCACTACCGCGCCTATCAGTCCGCCCACCAAAGCGTGGGACGAGGACGAAGGCAAGCCGCGCCACCAGGTGAACAAGTTCCAGGCCACGGCGGCAAACACACCGGAGATGACGATGGGCAAGGCTTGGCGCTTGGGAATATGCGAAAGATCGATCATGCTGCCCAGCGTGTTGGCCACGGCCGAGCCGCCCAGCAACGGTCCGAGAAACTCGCAGCTGGCTACGACCATTACGGCTTGAAGTGGAGTCATCGCCCGGGAAGCGATGACTCCGGCAATGATATTGGAGGCGTCGTGGAAGCCGTTGGTATAGTCGAACACCAGTACGATTCCCACGGCAACAACGATAAGCGGTAGTAAGCCCTCCAACGTAGGTGGCAAGCCCGGTTAATTAGTTGATGACGTTGTGGCCGCGCTGCCGCAAGCAGTTGCGGTAAGCGTTCTTGTAGCTGTCGTTGGAATGGATGCCTTGCTGGGCTGCGCCGCCGATACCGCCTGCGGCTGCGCCGACCGCAGCCCCTCTGGCGGCGTTACCGGTTGCAGCGCCGATCGCCGCACCGCCGGCTGCGCCGATCAGGCCGCCGACGCCGGCGCCGATTGCGGTATCCTTGTAGGTGCTTGCCGATTGCGCTGCCAACTGTTGACATTCCTGCATGTCCTGGTTCAATCGGTAAGCGTTTCTGTCGTTGTAGGTGTCCACGGTCGGCGTCCAGCCTGTCGTCGTCGCGCAGCCGGAAACCAGCAATACGGTTGTTAGTGCCGATTTAAGCGATAGTTTTTGCATGTCATTTCTCCTGAATATGTCCGACTCGGCGGAAGTGGGCCAGAGATTAGCCGATTTCGCACCAATTTGGAATCGGGTAAGTCGAATTGACAGTTGCGCGCCGCTTCACGTATGATTCGCAGCCTTTTTATCCGTTATCAATCAGGGCAGTACCTTATGAAAAGAACATATCAACCCAGCAAAATCAAACGCGTCAGAACCCACGGTTTCCGTGCTCGCATGGCTACCGTCGGCGGTCGTAAAGTAATTAACGCGCGCAGAGCCAAAGGCCGCGCTTCGTTGACGGTTTAATTGTCGGCGGAAAGTTTTGGCTTTCCCGATCAGTATCGGCTAGGGACGCCCACTGAGTATAAAAGAGTATTCGCTAACCCGGTAAAATCGACCGACAGGTATTTTACGGTATTGGCAGTAAGCAATTGCCTGGCCCATTCACGTTTGGGCCTGGCGATCGCCAAAAAAACGATAAAAAAAGCAGTCGCACGGAATCGCATAAAAAGGGCTGCCAGGGAAAGTTTCAGATTACAGCGGCAACATATCGTCGGCATAGATATTGTAGTTTTGGCGCGGGGCGACGCGGCTAACGCAGCCTCGCCCATATTGAGGAAGTCATTGGAAAGGCATTGGCTAAAACTGGTAGAGCGATGCGATTCCTGCTCATAACCCTGATCAAGTTTTACAAATACTTCATAAGTCCTTTGCTGGGGCCGAGATGCCGTTTTTATCCCAGCTGTTCAAGTTATGGCTTAGAAGCAATCCAACTGCATGGTGCTTTCAAAGGCTCTTACCTCACGCTTCGCCGATTATTGAAATGCCACCCTTTTCACGAGGGCGGCATTGATCCTGTTCCGGAAAAATTGAGTAAATAACAATGGATAACATAAGATTTGTCTTGGTCATGGCGATGTTGATGATCTCCTACATGTTGTGGGAGTCTTGGCAGATCGATTATGGCCCGAAGCCGCAAGCGATTATTTCCGAAACGCCCGTGATCGCTGGAGACGCAACGGTCGCCTCATCCGGACAGACAGCCGCTTCCGGGCAAGGCCCCGCAAATCCAGCCGTTGTCCAAGCGCCTGCCGATAAAGTCATCAAAGTCAAAACCGATGTTTTCGAGCTGGAGATCGATACCCAAGGCGGCACATTACGCAATCTCGATCTGCTCAAGTACCCCCACGAAAAAGTCAACACCGTGGTCGACAAGGCCTATGCTCTGATCGGCATGACCCCGCCGGAAAAAAATCTCAACCCGATCCGCCTGTTCGACAGCAATCCGGAAAGCCTTTATCTGGCGCAAAGCGGCTTGATCGCCAATGCCAATTCCGCCGCAGCTCCGGACCACCGCAGCGTGTTCAGTGCCGAAAAGAACGAATACCAATTGGCCGAAGGCCAGGATGAATTGCGGATTCCGCTGACCTGGACCAACCAGCAAGGCCTGACCGTGACCAAAACCTATACCTTCAAACGCGGTGATTATGCGATTGGTCTGGAACAAAAGGTCAGCAATCGTTCAGCGCAGGATTGGTCGGGTAAACAATACAATCAATTGCTAAGAAAGCTGTACAGCGACAAAAGCAACAACAGCTTCATCAGAACCTTCTCCGGCGGCGTGGTTTACACCGAGAAAGACAAGTTCCAAAAAATCAAATTCGAAGACATGGCCGACGACAAATACGACGTCAAGGCCAAAGATAACGTTCACAGCAAAAGCGGTTGGAGCGGCATGATCCAACATTACTTTGCCGCAGCCTGGATTCCTCCCGCCGACCAGGACGCCCAGTTTTACACCAACGATTTAGAGGATACCCGCTATCAAGTCGGTTCCCTGTCGCCGGATTTAAGCGTGCCCGCCAACGGTGAAGCTGCGTTCACCAGCCAATTGTTTGCCGGCCCGAAAATCCAGCCGGTGATGGAAGCTTTGGCTCCCGGACTGGAATTGACCGTCGATTACAGCTGGTTGACGCCGATTGCCAAAGGTATTTATTGGTTGCTGAACCAGATCTACGGTTTCGTCGGCAACTGGGGCGTGGCGATTTTGGGCGTGACTTTCGTCATCAAGGCCTTGTTCTTCAAGCTGTCCAAAGCCAGCTTCCAGTCGATGGCAAAAATGCGCAAGATTCAGCCGCGGCTGAAAGACTTGCAAGAGCGTTACGCCGACGACCGCCAGAAGTTCAATACCGAAATGATGGCGATGTACAAAAAGGAGAAGGTCAACCCGCTCGGCGGCTGTTTACCGATCCTGGTGCAGATTCCGGTGTTCATTTCGCTGTACTGGGTATTGATCGAAACCGTCGAAGTGCGTCAGGCCGACTTTGCCCTGTGGATTCAGGATTTGTCGGCGCAAGACCCGTTCTACCTGTTGCCGATTTTGTACGGCATCACGATGAAGATCCAGCAAAGCCTGAACCCGGCGCCGATCGATCCGCTGCAAGCGCAGGTCATGAAAATGTTCCCGATCGTGTTCACCGTGTTCTTCCTGTTCTTCCCGTCCGGTTTGGTACTGTACTGGATTTGCAATAACAGCTTGTCGATCATCCAGCAGTGGTACATCACCAAGCACGTGCTTGAAGAGGATGCCCACAAGCATAGTGTTGTCCCTTAATGCTTGACGGCGACACCATAGCCGCCATCGCCACGCCGCCGGGTAACGGCGGCGTCGGCGTGATCCGCATCTCCGGGCCCGCCGCGCCCGGCATCGCCGGCCACCTGACCGGCAAAGCCCTCCCCAAACCCCGCTTCGCCCAATTCGTATCCTTCCTGGAAGCCGATGGCCGCGCCATCGACAGCGGACTGCTGTTGTATTTCCGCGCCCCCGCTTCTTTTACCGGCGAAGACGTCGTCGAACTGCAAGGCCACGGCGGCAGCGTCGTGTTGGATATGCTGTTGCGCCGGGTATTGGCGTTGGGCGCCAGATTAGCCGAGCCGGGAGAGTTCAGCCGCCGCGCCTTTTTGAACGACAAAATCGATCTGGCCCAGGCCGAAGCGATTGCCGATTTGATCACCAGCAGCACCGAACAGGCCGTGCGCTCGGCTCAGAGATCGCTGCAGGGCGTGTTTTCCGAAAAAATTAACCAGTTGATCGACGAATTGATCGAGCTGCGCGTGTTCATCGAAGCGGCGATCGATTTCGTCGACGAAGAAATCGATTTTCTCGGCGACGGCGTCGTCGCCGGCCGGATCGCGCGCCTGCAAACACAGATCGGCGAAATCCGCCGTAGCGCCGAACAGGGCCGGCTGCTGCACGACGGCATGACCGTGGTCTTGGCCGGCAAACCCAACGCCGGCAAGTCCAGTTTATTGAATGCCTTGGCCGGCCACGACGCGGCCATCGTCACCGACATCGCCGGCACCACCCGCGACGTGTTACGCGAGCGGATTCAACTGGACGGCATGCCGCTGCACGTGATCGATACCGCGGGTCTGCGCGACAGCGACAATCCGGTCGAGCAGGAGGGCATCCGCCGCGCCCGCCAGGAAATCGCCAGGGCGGATCGGGTGTTGTTGTTGATCGACAGCAGCGACACAGACTGTACTGGCAGCGATGCCGATTTGCCGGCCGGAATCGCCGTCACCAAAGTGTTCAACAAAATCGACTTGGTCGGCGGCCAGGCCCGAATCGAACAAACCCCGCAAGGAACCGCGATTCATCTGTCGGTCAAACAAGGCCAGGGGTTGGATTTGTTGAAACACCATCTGAAGCTGAGCATGGGCTTCAGCGAAGGCGCGGATAACGTTTACGTGGCCAGAGCCCGCCATATTCAAGCCCTACAACAGGCCGCCCAAGCCGTAGAAAACGCCGCCGACCAATTGCAGCACCAGGCCCACGAACTGGTCGCCGAAGAACTGCGCCAAGCCCAAACCAGCTTGTCCGCAATCACCGGAGAATTCACCTCCGACGACCTGTTGGGCGAGATTTTTTCCAGTTTTTGTATCGGGAAGTAATCGATTTAATTCCAGTCTGTTAGGCCTGGAAGCCATTAAAGCTGGGTATCGCCGTCGCTCGGCCCTAGGCCAAAGTTACTCAAGTTTATTTTATGAATCCACACGTCTACGAAACTGGCTTGGAAAACTTGGCCCATATTCAGACACTAATTTTCGAATCCGCTCGAATACTTCAGTTTCCTTCCCACGACCGCCTCATAGCGCCTACGCAATACCCGCCCGGTCGGGCCTACTAAACACTGTCGGCGAATTCGGCCATTTCGGTGTAGTATCGGTCTTACGCGAATGGGCGCAGCCGCTAACGAGGTACCGCTATGTTGGACACCATGAGAAAGCCGTTTTTTGCCGTCGCGCTGGTGCTGTTGGCGCTGGCGTTTTTGATCGACATCGGCGCTTCGTTTCTGGATTTCGCCGCGCCGAGCGGCCAGAAAAGTCCGGGCGATCTGCCGCGGCCGGGTTTGGGGATTCCCTACCTGGCCCTGGTCGACGGGCTGTTGCTGTACACGGTGGGCTTGATCGGCGTGTCGCTGCTGGTACCGGAACGCATCCACGGCCGCATCCAAGGCATCGTGACTTTCATCGTCGGCTTAATCAGTCTGATCGCGTCGATCGGCATGATTATGGCCGCCATCGCCTTGTTAGGGGTCATGGTGTCGTTGCTGTTGGCGGTGCCGTTCGGCACCGCGCTGTATTTCGCCGGATTCGCCGATTTTGCCAAGGCCGCGGCGGCCTCCACCCTGGCGCTGATCATGCTGTTGAAGCTGGGTTTTTGCGGATTTTTGGTCGCGGCCCAGCAGCAGTTTCTGCAGAACAAGGGCTTGGTGCTGTTGACGCTGACGGCCTTGCTGGCGAATATCCTGGTCACTTTCCTGCACGGTCTGGTGCCGGGTTTTCTGGTCAGCATCACCGACTGTATCGCGGCCCTGGTGATCGGCGTGTTGGGCGCGATCTGGAGCCTGGTGTTGCTGATCGGCTCGCTACCGGCCATCGTCAAGGCCTTGCGGGTGGATCGGGCGCTGGCCTGAGCTTATTCCAAGGTTAAGCGCGCGGTTTGCCCATCGCCGCAGGTTTCGCAGCTCAGTCTCAAATTGGCGCCTTTGGTCAGCACCGGCGCTTTGAAATGCTGCGGCTTGCGGGCCGGTTTCCAACATAGCGGTTCTTCCCACTTCGAATCGGTGTCGTTCAATTCGAATCTGACCCGGACCCGGACCGGCGCCGAATTTTGCGGACAAGCCTCTCCGGCGGCGACCGGAATCAGCAACTGGTAATTGTCGGATCCGCGCAGGTTCAAGGTTCTGCGTTCAGCTGTGGCCGGGTCGATTTTGATCAGGCAGGACTCATTGGCGCTGAGCGACAATGTATCGCCGTCGCGCCGGCAATCGTTATCCAACGGGTGAATTTCGGCCGGCTTGACTGCCGGCGCCAGCGGCGCCAGCAGGTCGTCCATCGCGCTCAGCCAACTATCCTTACTTAAACGCGAGGCCTCTTGGTTTCGGCTGCGGGCGTCGGCCGGTTTGTCGTTGGCTCGGGGACGGAACCCCAAAGCCAACGCCAGCGCAAACAGGCATAGCAATAAAACCAAGCCGATGATCACGCCTTTGTTTTGCTCCATTGATCGAATCTCCGAATTTCAATCTGTGATTACTGTTCCGCCGGTTCAATGCCGCGCGGCATGACTTTGAAGATTTGTTGTTGTCTGGTCATCAACTTGGTCAAATCGCGGTCCCAGATAATCACCGGCCGGGTCGGCGTGGTTGCCACGGTCAGCTTGATCGGAGTACCTTTATCCACGGCTTGGCCGGGAGCAGGGTTTTGCTCGATGACCGTTTGTTCCGGCTGGGCGTTAGTGGGTTGCGAGTTGGCTTCGCCCAACACCAGATTGCTGTTGGATAGGGTTTGTGCGGCGGCCAGCAGCGTTTTACCTCTCAGGTCCGGCACGGCGATGCCGGGAAAGCTCAACACCACCGACACCGTCGTTTCCGCTTCGGCCGCTGAACCGGCAGACGGAGATTGATCCAGCACGATCGGATCGCGTTTGCTCGGGTCGAATTTGAAGCTGGTTTCGAATTTACTCAAGCCGGCCTGCTTCAGGCGTTGCTGAGCTTCGTCCCAGATCATGCCTTTTAAATCCGGAACTTTGGCTTTCTCGACCACCGGGCCGGTGTCGTCGGGCTTCATCATCAACCAAACCGCGACGCCTATGGTCAACAGCACCACCAACGCCAACACCAGAATCCACCAGGGGAATGGTTTGGGTGGGGGCGGCGGCGCCACTGCGTCCTGGATTTGCAGATAAACCGGTTCGCCGTCCTTGAAGTCGTCGTCCGGCCTATCCACCGAGAACACCTGCAAGTGGAACGGATATTTGCCGTCGGCAACCGATTTGGGGACTTGAAAATTGACCGATATTTCCTCGGTGGCGCTCGGCGCCAGCTTCCATTCGTTTGAAATCGCACCGCCGGTCGGTTTGGCGTTGGCGCCGGCCTGGATCGACGAGATCCATTTTTCATCCGTGCCGCTGCCGGTGACGATCCGGGCTTTGAGCAGCAATTGCCGGTCAGTGTAGGCGTTGGTGACGAAAAACTTGCAATTGCCGTTGCCGTTGCTATCGCAACTTACCTTGTCTGACGCTTGTTTGATACTGACGATTGCGGTCATTGTAGTTATCTCCTGTGACGTTAAATAAAACGAATACCGGCTGGTTAGCCGCCGCTGTCGGCGCTACCAGCCGCTTCGACCGAGTTGCCCGGATAGCGGGTTCAAGTTCCGCCATCGGCCACAAAACAAACCTCGCTGGTCGCGTAAGCCGGCTTTTCCTGGTCCACGATCCGTTCGATCAAGCCGCGGTGCGGCCGCAGCCGTTCCGGCACCAACACGCACAAATGGAACGGCCGGGCGGCACCGTCGGCCGTGGCGTTTTCTCTCAGCTCGAAACCGGCGTCGCCGGTGGCGGTTTGTAAAAATAATTTCAGGCCGTAGGCGGTCCCGCGCCACTTCGACAGCAAGGTGGCCGACGCGATCAGTTCGCGCAAGCGCTCGATGCCGGTGGAAATCGGCGGCGCGCCGTTCGGGCGGCCGGCGCCGGATAAGGGCGACAGCCGGTCCAGATCGACCCAGGCCGCCAGCATCGGCACGAAACGCTCGTCGGCCAGATACGGGTTGAAACGGGTTTCGACGTTTTCCAGAATCGCTTCGGCCGGCGCGTGTAGCGCTTCCATAATCTCCAGAATCGCGAACAGCGGCGATTGCGGCGTCAGGCCGCGCTGGAATATGCCCGGCAACAGGCGTTCAATCGCTTGGCGTTTCATCTTCGCTGACCACTTCGAGTTCGTGCGCGGCGGAACACAGCAACCAATTGCACGGCACGGTGACGATGTCCGGAAACCTGTCCGCCGAGCAATTGCGGTAATCGCCGGCCGCGCCGCGCAGATAAAGCCCTTCGACGCCGCCGCACAGCAATAGCGCTTTGCCGGCCGGAGCGGCGGCAATCGCATCGACGGCCTGGAACCGGCCGACATCGCGCACCGGCAAGCCGCATTTGGCGTCGGGCGCTTTCCAGGCGGGCGCGGCGGAATTGGTGTTCAGGCTCAATACGCCCAGGCGTTGGCTGGCGGCGAATACCTCTTCGCCGACGAAAGCGAGGCCGTTGCAACTGCCGGCTTGCCAGCCGGCCTGAAAGCCTTTCCAGCCCTCGTTGTTATCGCTGGTGCCGGTCAGTCGCCAGCGGAAGCAGCCTTTGCCGGGGTCGGTGCCCGGTGCGCCGATGCCGGCCCATAAATAACTGTGTCCGCCCTGGTTTTGCACCGCAAGCAGCCGGACCAGCTCACCTTTCAAGCCGATGGCGCTGAAGCTGCCGGGACGGCCGCCGTTGTTGGACAGGTAAATGCCGCGGTTATTGCCGGCAGCCAGCGCGACGCTGACCAAGCCGGAGGCGTCGGCCGCGACCGCAACCGCGTATAACGGGATTTCGTTGTCCTCGGCATCGAACTGCACCGGTTTCGGGCCCGCCGCCGGGTCCCACGGCACGCCGAGTTCGAACAGGCCTTTCTCGGTGGCCAGCAGCAGCGCCAGTTTGGCGTCGCGCTCGATCCAGGCCATGTCTTCGACCAGAAAATTGGTTTGCGCGTAATCCAGCCAGCTTTCGCCGCAGTCGAGCGAGACTCTGACCCGGCTGACGCCGTCGCTGTCGAGCAGGCGCGAGCTGATCGCCAGCAAGCCGGCATGTTTTGGATCGGCGCCGGCCTGTTTCGGCCAGGCCTTGATCGCGTCGATTTTTTCGCCGACAAACCGCTCGATCAATTCCCAGCCGTCGCCGTCGTTCGATGAGCGGAACAGCCCGGCCGGGGTTGCCGTGTACCAGGTTTTGCTCTGGAAAGCGTCGGCGCACAGGGCGGCGACATTGGCGTTCGGCGCGTGTTGCACCGAGAGCCGGACATTGTTGACCGATTTGACGCCGGGGTCGTCGCCGAGGATTTTGTAGACGTCGAACACCCGTAACGGTTGGCCGAAGGGCCAGGGTTGCGCCGAGTTGGCTTCGATCGGATTGATGCCGCGGTAGAGTTTGCGTAACAAGCGCTGTTTCAATTGCAGCAGGTCTTCTTCGCGGTGGGTGACGATCTGCGCCCGCACCGTGACGTTTTTGTAGCGCGCCCAACTGACCTGACATTCGGTGCCCAGCGGCCGGCGTTCCGCCAGCGCGTTTTCAATTCGCAGCCGGGCTTCTTCGCTTTCCAAAGCGTAGAGTTGTTCGGCGGTCAGCGGCGCGCTGTAGTCGTCCGGCGCCGGCAGGTTGGGCACGATCAGGACTTCGACGGTACCGGGTCTGGCGTGGCTCCAGATGTCGGCGCGGGTAAAGGCTTTGGCCCGGTTGGCGGCACCGGAGCAATGCACCGCCAACAGCGCGTAATCGCGGGCCGTGACCACTCGTTCCAGCGAGTGGATTTGCTGAGGGCCGCGGATCAGCGCGTTTTCCAGGGTTTCGGCGGCTTTGCCGCCGGCGGCCGGTTCCGGGTTGGTCACCGCAACGCCGACGAGCGGATCTTTCAATGTGTTCAGCGTATTTGCCGCCAGATTGCCTTCGGCGCCGCCGCCGCGCCGGTACCAAAGCCGGATTTCGCGGCCGGCCGCCGGGATTTGCGCCAGGGTTTGCAACGGCGTCATGCCGCCGGCCGGATCGGGCAGCCTCAGCGCCGGGGTAAACACGATTTTCCCGGTCAGGCGGTCGACCAGATAGATTCTGCCGTCCGAACCCGGATTGGCGAAGTTCTCGGCTTCGCGCCAGACGATGTAGGACTTACCTTCGTATTCCAGCGCCGAGGTATGGTCTTCGATTTCGTCCGCTCCGGCCTCCACCCCCACCACCAGATCCAGGCCGTCGCGGTTAGGCGCGACGATGGGCGGCCGTTTGGCGTTGACGAAAAATCCCGGTTGGCCGTTGCTCTTGCCGGCCAGTTCGCCGCGCACCCAGTCGCAGTGGTAGGCAATGCTTTCGGCGCTGGTACTGCCGGCCGGAATCGTTACCGCCTCGCTGGTGGTGAAGATCGGCGGTTCCCGGCCCGAGCCGGCGCGGCCCAAGGTCACCCTTACGCCTTTCGGGATTTCCACGGCGTGGCCCAATGGTTTCGGAATCGAAAACACCAATTTGGTGACCGCGGCGGCGGGCGGTTGCAAGCGCACGCCGATCAGGTTCAGGAACTCGATATAGGCTTTTTCCGGCAAGCGGTTCAAGCGGTAGATCATCACCTCGGTCAGATGGGCAAAGGCTTCCAGCAGCACCATGCCCGGATCGCTCGGACTCAGATCGGTCCATTCCGGGCATTGCTGGCGAATGCGGTCGCGGGCTTCCTGTAGCAAATCGGCGAAGCGGCGGTCGTCGAGGTTGGGCGGCGTCAAGTAAGTCATGATTAACCTGCCACGAGTGGGTAGCCAAATAGTAGTTGGTCGCGGCCTAGCGTCCGCCGCACCCGGTAATCCAGAACAATGTCGATTCGGGTCGGGTCGTCCGGATTGCTGCCGGCGTCCAGTTTCAGGATTTCGATGCGCCGTTCCCAGCGTTCCAGGGCCTGGCGCACGAAATGGATCGCCAGACCGTGGGTGGTGGCGTCGTTGGGCATGAAGGCCAGTTTATCCAGACTGCAACCGTAGTCGGGACGCATGACCCGCTCGCCGGGCACCGTGGTCAACAGCATCAGGATCGCCTGGCGTACCGACAAATCCTCGCTGACCATGCGGATGCCGCCGCCGGCCGAGATTTCCAGACCGGCCGGCGCGTCGGGATGCAGAAAATCGGGGTGGGCAAAACTCCAGGCCCGGAATCTGGCTGTGCTGGGCATTAGCGTTCCTCCACAAAATATTGGCCCGGCTGGCGTACTTTATATAGCACGGTGCCCGGCGGGGTGCCGTCGGTCAGGCCGGTCACAATGTCCAGGCAAACCCGTTTGCCGCCGATTCTGATCCAGCTCGAATAACCGTGCTTCACCGCCAAGGTCGAGGTACAGGGTTTGATCGCCGGGCCGGCATTCGGGCAGCCGACGATCGGCCGTTGCTCCGGATTGGTCTCGACCAACAGGCGGCGGCCGTTGACGGTGACAAACGTCTGGGTCGGGACAATACCGACCAAACCCAGCTCGTGGGCGCAAACCAGCGTGGCGTCTTCGGTTAACAGTTTCATGATTTCTGCTCGAAATTAATGGCCCGGCCGCGAATCGTGATGGTGCGCCCCGGCGCCTCGATCTCCAGATCGGCCTCGGCATGCAGCCGGGTGCCGTTATCGGCCAGTTCGAAAAAACTGCCGGAATCCAGTTGCAGGCGGATCTTGTCCGGCTGCAGTTCCACCTGTTGGCCGGATTGGGTTTGCAGCCGGATCGAGCGCTCGGCATCGTCCAGGCTGATGCGTTGGCCGCCCGGCGTGGCCAGAAAATAGCGGCCGATGTCGGCATCGACCACGGCGTCGTCCGGCAGCGGGCTATCGCCGTACAAGCCGCCGATGACGATGGCCTGGGCCGGGTCTTCCCGGATCAGCGCCAACAGCACTTTGTCGCCCAGATTCGGCAGCAGCAGCAGACCTTTGCCTTTGCCGGCGCCGGCACAGGCGACTTCGATCCAGTCGGTTTCCAGTTCGCCGTAAGAGGGCAGCATGGCCTTGACCCGGCCCAGGCCGTCCGGATCGTCGACCCTGGTGACGACGCCGACCGTAGCCAAACTGGCGCGTTTGCGCGGCCGCAGCGGTGGCGGTGCGGAATCCAGTTCGCAGACGTAGCCCTGGCGGCTATCGAAGCGGTGAGTCACCGCGCTGAGCACGTATTGGCCGTTTACCGGTCCGGGCAAGCCGTCGAGCTTGATTGCCACACCGGGCATCAGCTCGGGATTGCCGGCGGCGATACCCCAAAACACGGTTTCGGCGGCCGTTCTGTGGTCCAGTTGCGCCTGGGCGTAAGCTTCGGCCTGGTTGTCGTCCTGCACGCTGTCGTCGGTCGACGTGAATTCCGGCGCCGAATCGGCGTGAAAAGCGGCGTCGGCGGCCAAGCGGCGGCCGCAGCGGGCGGTATCGGCCCGGCCGGTGCGGGCGGCGGCCTGCCACGGGTCCCAGGCCAGATTGGTCACTGCTTGCCGGCTTTTGCCGCTATTGGCTTCGATTCTGGCTTCGAACAGATTTTCGCCCAGGGTTAACACCGCGTTGCCGGGCTGGCCGGCCAGACTGGTGAACTGCAACACCGAATCGCGCAAATGGAAATACAGACCGGCGCGTTCGGCGAATTCGGCCAGTAATTCCAGATCGGATTGCTCGTGTTGCATGATCAGCCGCCAGATCGGCCCGGTTTCGTCGGCTGCGACCGCGATATCCAGATCGCCGACCAAGGTCGCGGCCAATTCGGTGACGGTCAAATCGACATAGGAGCGCGGCGCCTGGCGCTGGCGCAAGCTGTGTAGCCGGTCGTAAGCGCGGATGCGCAAGCCTAGATTGTTGCCCGGCGCGAATTCGTATTCCAGTGCGCTGACCTTGCCGTGAAACAGGCAGCGGCCCGGACCGGTCCGAACAATCAACTCGGCGCCGTCCGCGAGCGAGGCCAGCTCGCCGAGCAAATCCGGCAGGCCCTGAAACGCCAGTTCGCATTGGCTGGGCAAGGACAGGCGTTCGCTGACTTGCAGTTCGGTCAGATATTGGGCGTCGCCGGCTGCCAACGGCTTGCCGGCCAATTCGATCTGCAGTTGCGGCGGGTTTAGCAGCGCTTCCATGGCTATGGCTCTGCGGCAGGGGCGGCCGGGCCGATTTCCAGCACGGTCCCGGAGGCAATGTTTAACGGGTCGGCAACGAGGGTGTTGGCAAACAACTCCCGCCAGCGGCCCGGATCGCCGAGATATTGGAACGACAACAGGTCGGGGCGATCGCTGCTGCTATTGTCGGCGGCAGTATCGGCCTCCGCCAGTTCGGTTTCGGCTGCGGCAATCATGTGTTGCAAACCGCCGGCCGGGAGCGGCGCGTTACCGGGGTAAGTGAAATTTTCGATAGCCATCGCTTCGGGAAAATCGGCGTCGGTCGGCATCGGCGGTTCGTTGACCCGCAGCAGCCGCATCCGCAGCCAGGAACGCTGCGGGACGCCGTCCTGGTTGAAATGTTCCAGTCGTTCGGCGACGGCGGTGACCACGCCGGGAATGTTCCAGCTTTTGCCCCAGACGAAACGGCAGACCGGGACCTGGCCGCTGCCACCGGTTTTGGCGTTGTTCTCGGCCAGATTCCAGAACGGCCGGGTCAGGTCGCGCACGTCTTCGCTGCCGATCGACGAGCCGGCGATATTGATATCAAACAGCAGATCCAGCTCCAAAACGGTAGTGCCGCCGCCGGTCTGGATATAGCAATCGTCGGCCAGGCCGTGGCCGGTCAGGATTGCGGCCGAGGACTGCCGGGGCTGGATACCGGCCTTGCGCCGCATCACCAGCGTTTCCGGGTTCAACAGGCAGCGTAACTGTTCGCCGCTGTGTTCCAGTACGAAGGCTACTCGTTCCATGTCAGCCCCCGTTGTTCCTGCGCCAGCCGGCGGTTACGTTCCAGTTCGCGGGCCATCGGCTCGACTGGGCGTTGGGTTTGGGCGGCGGATTCCGAAAATTGATCCGGCAGTTCCGGCCAGTGTTGGCAGCGCTGCGCGAATTGGTCCGCCGATTCGTCGGGCAATTGCGGCCAGTTTTGCCGCTGCCAGTTTTCCGGTTTGGCCGGCTGCGATTCGGTTGGTAGCGTCGGCTTGGCCGGAACCGCGCCAAGCAACGGCTGGGTTGCGGGCGGCCTGTTGTGGGAAACTGCGATCGGGTCGGCCGAGCGGGTGGCGTTGCCCTGGATCGGGGCGGTTTGCTGCGGCCTTGCCGGTACTTGAGCCAGCGCAATCAGACGCCGGCTAGCGGCCGGCGGATTTTGCCGGTCCGCTTCAGTTTGGCCGGCAAATTGCCGGGCACGCGGCGCCGATTCCGATTCGATCGTGGCAGGCCGCGGCGCTGGTTTCACTTCGAACCGATGACGAGCTGTTTGCTGTTGCTTGCGGTATGCAGCCGCAGGCGCCGGGTGGTTTTCGATCCGGCGCCGAGTCGCGGCAGCCGACGCGGGCTTTGCCGAACCCATTTCGGTTGAAATCGGCGTGGCTCGGGCCGGCGGGTCGGTGCGCGGTGTTTCAGCTCGCCGGGAGGGGCCAACGCTGGGTTCGATAGTTGCACTGGGCCGTGCGGACTGCTGGGTGTTGCTGGTTTGGTCGGGGAGTGTCGGCTTGACCTTACTGTTACGGCGCAGCCAGAGCTTGGCAGGCGAGGGCACTGGCTGGGCTTGGCTGTGGTGCCTCGCGGTAGTGGTTTCCGGCACGGGTTGACCGCCGGCTAACGGCGAGGCGGCTACTGCCGGCGCCGGCGTATTCGCTGCTCGAGCTTGGGCGGCGGGCGCTCGGCGGCTCGGCTCCGGTTCGTTTCCTGGGCGGCCGGTGCGGGTCGCGGCGCTTGGCTCGGTCGCGGTTCGATAAGCCCCGGTCTCCGGCCAAACGTAGTCTTCCAGCAGCCAAGGCGCCTCGGCTTGGACCAAAGCCACCCAGTGCGGCGGCGGTACCCTGGCGGATGAGCCTGCTACAGGCGCTGCCCCATCCTCTGCTTCGGCAAGGTCGCCGGCCGGATTGACGGTCTGGTAGCGCTCGACTAAACGATTGCCCCAGCTTTGCAGCCAGTGTCCCAGGTTCATCAGCAGCGTGCGTCCCATAGCCGTTCCCGCTTAGCGTTGTTCCAGGCCTTCGTGGGCTATTTCCAGGGTCTGAATCGCCACGCCCTGGCCCAGCGATTCCAGCCGGGCGCCTTTCCATTTGCAGGGCCAGGCGTTGTGCAGGTTCCAGCGGGTGGCTTCCTCGGCCTGGCCGTAAGGCTTCAGCAAAATGATCGATATTTCCCGACGGTCGGCCTTGCCGCGCGTCGATTGCATCAACCAATTCCAGACGTCTTTATTGTCGGAAACGCCCCAACGCAACACCACGTTGCCGTAGGCAACCCGGCCTTCCAGTTTGCGTACCGCCGGTGCGGCGCCGCCTTCCCGGTAATCGATGGTCTCGACGTCGATGCTGAGGCCGTCGATTTCGGTGAAATAAGCGCCGTTCTGGCCGCCCCATTCGAGGATGAAATTGTAATTTCGGTAAATTTCCGCTTCTGCCATGGTCGTTCTCCTGGTTGCTTGGTCGCTGATTGATCTATGCCGCGTTTTGCGGTTCTACCGGCGTCGCGCCGGCCCATTGCCCGATGCGGAAGATGATGAATTCGGCCGGTTTCACCGGCGCGATGCCGATTTCGATGATCAGTTGGCCTGCGTCGATGACTTCCTGCGGATTGGTTTCCGCGTCGCATTTGACGAAGAAGGCCTGCTCCGGCGTTGCGCCCTTCAAGGCGCCGCTACGCCACAAGCGGGTCAGAAAAGCCGAGACGTTGCGCACCACCGAGTTCCACAGAATGCGTTCGTTGGGTTCGAACACGGTCCACAGCGTGCCTTTGGCCAGGGATTCTTCGACCGAGTTGAACAAGCGGCGGACGTTGACGTAGCGCCACTCGCTGCGCGAACTCAAAGTGCGGGCGCCCCAAACCCGGATGCCGGAAGTCGGAAACGAGCGGATGCAATTGACGCCGAGCCGGTTCAATTCGCCTTGTTCCTGGTGGGTCAGCATGTAGGTCAAACCCAGCGCGCCGTTCAGCACCTGGTTGGCCGGCGCTTTGTGGACGTCGGTTTTGGCATAGATCCCGGCCATGAAGCCGGACGGCGGCGTCGCCACTTTCTGAATGGGATTCAGCGGGTCGGCGGCGACCACCCAGGGGAAGTAGAGCGCAGTGAAGCCGCGGTCGGAGCCGCTCGGCAACAAGCCTTTCACGGTCGGGGCATCGGCCGGCTTGGCCGCGGCGTCGCTGGCTTCTTCGCTGCCGATCTGTTTCAGCGCGTCGATGTTCTTTTCGGCGTCGCGCGAGGCATCGAGGATCGCCACCACGTCCTGCCGATTCTCGCAGAAGGTTTTCAGGGCTTCCTGCGTGGTTTTGTCGGTATAGCCCGGTGCGGCGACGATGGCGATTTCGTCGATCGGTTCCAGGCAATACAGGCCGGTGCGCTTGCGGGCATCGCCGACCACCGAGCCGCCTTTGCCGACATTGACCACATAACAGCGCGAGCCGCCGTTACAGAAAAAGGCGTATACCGATCGGGCCAGATCGGTACTTTCGCTGTCCTCGGCCGTGAATTCGCGGACGAATTGTTGCCAGTTGTTGCAGGCGAAGGCTTCGTTTAGATGTTTATTCACGGCGGGTGCTACGCCCAAGAATGCGGCGACTTCGGATCCCACCATTTCGATAGAATTCGATCCGGTCGAGAGCTCTTCGATATAAACGCCCGGTGTCAGATAGGTAGCCATGTCAGATCTCCAATTGCTCGAAATGTATTACTACGGGTTCTTGAGTCGAATTAGCGGGTTCCACTAATAACTCGCGTCGTTTGGCGCGGATCAGATAACCGCGACGGTGTTGGTTCGGATCGATGCCGGCAAAGCTGAAATTGCCGGCGGCATCGGTCCGGGTGTAACGGCCGGCTGCCACCAGCTCGACGTCGGTGTCGGCCAATGGAATCTCGCCGGGGCCGAGCAGGCGGCCGCTGAAAGTCGCGACCGGGCCCATCCTGACCTGCGGCGGCGCTTTGATGCGCGGCACCGTTGGTTCGACCACAGGCAGCGCGACCGGAACCTTGATCGTAAAAGCCGGCGCAGGTTTGACACCGAAGGCTTGCCAGACTTCGAGCGGTGGCGGCGCAAACTCGTATTCGAATTCGGTTTGCTGCACGGCTGCCGCGACCAGGCTGCCCAATAATTGGTGTGCCGCGGTTTGATCGGCGGCCTGCACCGTTATCAGATAGTTCAACAGCAATTGCGGTTGCGGGCTGCGTGCGGCCGCAGATGAAGTCAGACGTCTGAAATCCAGCAGGTACAACACGACGGTCGGTTCGGCGGCCGGGATGCCGGGCGGCTCGAACGATATCCTGGCTCCGGCGGCGACGGCGCCGACCCAGGCCGATAATTTTTGGTCGGTTTGTTCGAACACTTAAAATCTCCCCCGGCCGCCGGCGCTGAATCGGCTGTAATACTGATTGCCGGAAACCCCGGTACTTAGGCCGGTGTCACCGGCAGAAAGCAACCGGGTGCCAAGCCAATTTGTCTCGGCTTGGTTGGCGGCCGTTTGTCCGCTGGGCCGAAAGTAAAACTCGCCGGCAGTGTCGCCGGCGCCCTGAATCGGGCCGTACAACGGCCGTTGCGGATGGCCGAGCCGGGAAGACTGGTCGTAAACCGTTTCTTCGATCTGGTCGTGAATAGCATCGGCCGAGACCGGGTCCGGCTTGTTGTAATTTTTCAAGAAGTCGATGAACGCAGCGGCGAACACCGAATGTTTGCCGCGGCCCTTGTCCAACACCGGTTCGTCGCCGCCCGAGGTCAAGTATTTGCGTGAAATCAGCGACGATTTCAGTGCAACAATCGAACCGGGCTGGCCGGTCGCGGCGGTCAATTGCGGGGTCGACATCAAGGCGGTATTGCGTAACGATCCGGAAAAACAGGAGTCGGCCACGATTAGCACGTGTCTGGCGCGCATCACTTGCGGCGCGGTGTTGCGGGCAATTTCGTAATCGCTGATCCAGGTATCGCTGCGCGGCGGCTTGTCGGCATCGATCGGTAGCCAGAACCCCGCCGTGTTTTCTTCCTGACCGTGACCGGCGTAATAAATCAGCAGGTTGTCGTTGTCGGTCGTTTGCTGGCGCAAGTCGAAAATCGCCTGCCAGATTCGCGAGCGGGTCGCCTCTTGATTCAGCAGCAGCGTGACCGAGGTGAAGCCGAATTTGCCGCGCAGCAGCTCTGCCACCGCTTTGGCGTCGTTGACCGGGGTTTGCAGTTGATTCATCGCGGTGTAATCGTCTATGCCGATCACCAACGCAAAATAGCGGCCGACAGCGGGCGCGGCGATCGTTTCGGTTTCCACGCCTTGGCCGCGCAACTTGGTTTCGGTTTGGGCGATCTGGCTTTGCAAATTGGCGATTTGGTCTTGGTCGGCTTTGGCTTTTTGTTCCAGTTCGCTAATCCGTTGCTGCAATTGCCGGTTGTGCTGCTGTTCGGGCTGATTGGGCTCTACCCCCCTTGTTTTTGTAATTTGCGAAGACAGCGCTTCCTTCTCCGCCATCTGCTGCTTCAAGCCGGCTTGAGCGTTAACCAGCAATAGGTTGGTCTGGGCCAGTTCAGTTCGCAATTTGGCCGTTTCGGCATTGTCGTTTGTCGGCGGAGCTTGGGCCGGTAAACCGGCGGCTTTGCGATACCATTCCATCGATGCAGTGGGGTCTTTGCCGATACCCAACCCTTTTTCCAGTAAAAATCCCAGATTGGCTTGGGCGCGGGAATAGTCCTGCTCGGCGGCTTTGCGGTACCAAACCGCGGCATTGGCGTAATCGGCGGCGCGTTCGTAGAACTCGCCGAGATAGGTTTGGGCAATCTTATCGCCGGCTTCCGCGCATTCTTTCCAGACGTTGGCGACCTGCTGCAAATTGGCGGAGTCGAAGGCTACATGCTGGCCGCCGCTAGCCCGGCATTGCCATAAACTGGTACGGGCCGGGCGCGGCGGCGTGGTATAGAAAATGCCGGTTCCGACTTCGATGTGCAGTCCGGGCAGTTGGCAATCGACGATCATCCGTTCCTCGGCGCTGCGGTTGCTGCCTTCCGCCGGGTCGCCGACCCGGCTGCCGTTGACCGGGCAGCCGGCCAATTGCATGCCGCCCGAGCGCGACATGCCGCCGGCGCAGCCGGTCAGCAGCAAAACGCAGCCGAGCCAGACAGCGAAGCGGCCGATTGCGCTTGCCGCAAAGGGTGTCGTCATTGGAGGCTGGCTTTGCCGTTGCATATTCAATTCTCCTAAATCCGCCGAGGTCCGTTTCAGCCCACCAGCACGAAGGGCGCCCAGTAGTACGGGTGCCGGTAATCGGCCGGCGCGGCGTCGCTATCCACCGATACGCCGCGGCTGTTTAACGCCCCGCGCCGGCCGGATTTGATCGCATCCGGACTCAGGGTTTGTAAATGAAGCTGTGCCGCCTGCAGCGCCGAGCCCGGTGTCTCGCCGGCCTGCAGGTGCCGGTAAAACTCGGCCATCAGCAGGCTGGTCGCCAAATCGTCCACCGGCCAGAGGCTGACGATCGCGGCGCGGGCGCCGGCCGCCAGCAAACCGCGGCTGAAGCCCAACACATCGTCGCCGCCGGCGGCTTTGCCTTGGCCGGTGCGACAGGCACTCAACACCACCAAATCGGCGTTCAAACGCAGCCCGATCAAGTCCTGTACGGTCAACGCGCCGCCGTCGGCCAGCAGAATCGACGACAACAGCGGCGCGTTTTCCGCCAGTACGCCGTGGGTGGCAAAGTGCAGCACATTGAAATCCGGTAACGCCTTCCTTACCGCGGCTACCGTCGCCGCCGACCCGGTCAACACGAGGCTGTTATCGTTTAACTGGGCAATGTGGGCGGCTTCGGTTTCCGCGGCCGGCAGCGCCGGTTGGGCCACTGCATGCTCGGCAAACGGCGCTTGGTAGGCCATCTTGGCCGGATTGCCGACTGCCAACACCTTCGGTTTAGTGCCGCTATCGGGCTTGGCGAGAAACTGCAGAATGCTGGCGCTGGGCAGATAGGACACGCTGTGGCCGGCGATCAGCGGCCGGCCTTGCCAGGGTAAGGCCTGGAACGGTAGGCCGTGGGTCGAACCGTAGGGTACGATGAGTAGGCGATTGTGCGTAGCGAGGATGTCGGCAAACGGTTTCAGCAACCATTCGCTGAGCTGGTCGCCGGTTTGGCGGTAGTCGCCGCGGCGTTCGCAGGCGGTATGGAAATCGCGTACTTGGCGGTCCAGCTGCTTGGCCTCGATGTTCTGCCGCCCTGCCGTAATCAGACCTTGACTGTCGATTGCCCAGGTCAGCAGGTCTTCACCGAGAAAGGCGTATTGCAGCAAAGCCGTGCCGGCCGGCAACAGGCTGGCAATTTGGCTGACGTCGGCGATCGGCGCCTGGCGGTTAACGGAGCGGTAGAAGCTGGGGTTTGCTGCGGCCAGTTGGGTTTCGGTCTGGCGCAATTGAGTCTCGGCGGCGGCAATTTTTTGTTCCAGATAGGCAATCCGGCCGGCATCCGGCGTTTGCGCGCCGCGCTCGCCGGCCAACAAACTGCCCCAGGTCGCCAGTTTGGCCGTATCTTGCAGCCAGCGGCGGACGCTTTCGTCTGCGTTACGCTCGGGGCGATTGGCGCCGTTAGCCATCAGGTCCAACAGCGCGCGGGCTTTGCCGCGCTCGGCATAGTGGTAGGCGGTTTGCCGGTGGCTGGCTGCTGACGCCGGTTGCAATGCCGCCAATTTCAACGCGTTTCTGGCCGGCAAAAAATACAGGTATTGCGAGCTGGAGGCGGACGATAAGGCGGTTTTGAAGTTGTCCCGCCGCAGCAATTGCCGGGAACGTTCGAACGCATCCAGCGCTTTGGCATAGTACTCGGCCGCCTGGGTTAAATTTTCCAGGCCTTCGGCGACTTCGCCGTAGGTTTGCAGACTCTCCCAGGGCTTGTCTTCGCTTTGCCACCAATCTTTACCGAAGCGGCTTTCCAATTGGCCGAGATGGTCCGCCGAATCGGCGTAGGCCTTGATCATGCAGAAAAACAGCGCCGCCTGCTGTTGGCTATTACGCCATTGTTGTTGGACGCCGGCCTGGATTGCTTCGCCGCCGATCTGCGCTGCCAGCGCTTCGATGCCGCTAAGTAACGGCGATGCGCCGATTTGTTTTGGCAGATAGCGGCGATAGGCTGCGGCGGCGGCAGGGTAGTCTTTGCGCTGGGCGTGGACGATCGCCAACTGAAAGTCGCGGTGGTGTTGAGCCGTTTTGTCGGCTGCCGCCAGTGCAATGGCAAATTGCCGCTCCGCTTCCGTCCGATCGCCGGCATTGCGTGCGGCCAGCGCCCGGTAACACGGGGCGTTGACGGCGGTGTATTCGATGGCCTCCTGCGCCAGTTGCGTCACCAAGGAGCCGGCGCCGGTATTGTCGCTAATCGGGTGAGTTTTCAACCAATCGAGTTGGGTTTGCAGTTTGCCGGCGACTGTTTCCATATTGTCGGCGTCCATAGCGTCCAGATAGGCCTGCCACAGGCCGTGCAGCGACAACACCAGGCGCAGCGGCGCGTTGGCGTCGAGCTTGGCCGAGTTTTGGGCTGCCGATTGCAATTCGACCGCCTGTTGCAGGTGGACGATGGCGGCGTCGCGCTCGCCCAGCTTACGCAGCAGATAGCCCTGGTCCATCAGGCTTTGCACCCGCCGCGGCGTCGAACCCAGGCCGGTATACAGCGATTCGGCCAGACGAAAGCAGGCCAGCGCCCGCTCGAAATCGGCATCGCGCAACAGCCAGTGCCAGCCGAGGCGGCTGTGCAGGAATCCCAGACCCAATGCATAACTGAACGAGCCGGCGGTTTTGCCCCACTCGCCGATGCCGGCGGCGATGTCGCGCGGTTCCGGCACTTGGCCGTCGGCGACTTTCATCAATGCGACATGCGCGGCGGCGGTCCAGTAACCGTAACCGTCGCCGGCAGCTTGGAACTGCTCGCGGGCGCTGCTCGCTGTGGCCAACGCTGCGGCAGTGTCGTTTGCCAACGCCGCCAAATAGGCATGGCGCAAGCTAACTGCCGCTTCGCCGCGCGGGCAGTCGCCGGCCGCCGCGAATAGTGCCGCGGCTTGGGCGTAGGCATCAGTCGCTCGCCGGATATCGACGGCGGAGCGGTCCAACTCGCGTTCCATCGCTTGGGAAGACAAACTGCTGTCGGCGTTGGGCGGCGGGTTCAGCGCGGCATTGAATACCAGCGGCGACGATAACGGCGCGGCGTAGGCGTCGCCTTCCGCTAGCCAGCAGGCGCCGGCACCGGCTTTGTCGCCGATTTGCAGATAAAGTTGTTTGGCTTGCTGCCAATAAACCAGCGCGGTTTGCAGGTCGCCGCCGCGGCGGTAGAGATCGGCCCGGTTACGCAACACGACGGCTTGCCATGCCGGCGGGTAGCCCGTTTGGCTGTCCGGCGTCAGCATCGTCAATACCTGGTTCAGCAATTGCGTGCGTTGTTGCGGGGTCATCGGTAGCGTGGCCGCCGAATCCAGCGCCGACTGCAGCGATTTGATGCCGTCCAGCTCTTCGCCGACGAAGGCATTTTCCTGGAGCGCTTGCGCTGCCGAGACTTGGGTGCGCAATGCCGACTTACGTTTGCCGGTTTCCGCCAGCAGTGCCATGAAACGCTGGGTTTGCCCGGCTTCCATGTCCGAGACGCTGCCGCCGCTTTCGTTCGGAAAATGGTTGAATTGCTGGTAAGCGGCCATCTCGGTAAAGCTGGTCGCCCGCAGTTGGCGCAACGAATCGGCCGGCACCAAGGTTTCGATCTCGCGGAAATGGCCGGCGGCAGCGGCCGCTTCGCCTTGCATTAAGCGGACGACGCCCAAACCCAGCAGCGCATCGGCCAAACGTTCCGGATTTGCTGCGGTTCGGGCGGCTGCGGTTTGAGTCTCCGCCTTGGTCCGGGCTTGGGCGAAATCATCTTTGAATTCGGCGTAGACGATAGACGTCAGCGGCAACGAGCCGGCGCCGGCAAGTTCGGCGGCAAAGGCTTCTGACCAGCCCGAGACTCCGATTTTTCCGGCATAGGCGGCCACTAGGGCCGCGTATTTCAGAAAGGTGCGTCGGTCGAGGTAGAGAGAAGCTGGGCTCATGGCTCGGTTCCGGTCAGTTACCGCAGCGGCTTTTGATGTCGCAGGCCTTGACTAGGGCTTTGACGCCGGGCAGGCCGCGGGCGCTACGGGTTTCTTCGCCGAATTGCCGGTAACGCCAGCAGGCTTTTTGGCGCATGGTTTTTCGGTCCCAGCGTTCCCAATCCTTTTTGTATTTGATCAATTGGTATTCGACGCCGATATCGGGTTTGACTTTCAGTTCTTTGGCGTTGCCGTCGTAACCGTGCGAACCCCAAGCGATCCGCTTCAGCGGGTCGACCACCATCACCACGTGGCCGTCGCCGCGTTTCGGATCGCGGTACACCAACAGGTCGCCGGTTTGCGGCGGTGTACTGTCGCAGCGTTCGAAATGCTGCGCCAGCGGGCTGTCGGTTTTGACCATGTCGGCCGTGTTCAGGTATTTGTCGCCGGCGTTGTAGGGCAGGCCGGCGCGGGTAAAGGCAAACCAGATCGCCCGCGAACAATCGATGCCGCGTTTTAAATTGTCCAGATCGGTCGCTGCGTTCCAGGCGTGGCCTTTGTAACCAAAACCGTCGCCGGCGGCGGCTTGCGCCAGCCAATCGGCTTTTTGCAGCACTTTGTAGAGTGCCGTGTCGCGGTCGTCGGGCAGATAGGGGCGGATATCGAAATGCGGGATGGTGAATTCGCGGGTCTGACTAAATCCGGCGAGTCCGCGGTCGCCGGCTTTTTGAAAGCGGGAATTGGCCTCGACCCGTAATTTGATTTTGCTCAAGGTCCAGGTGGTGTCTTCCGCACTCTCGCTGTCTTGCATCTGGCCGCGGGTGCCGGTCAGATAGCGGTCCAGAGCCCGATACAAACCGGTTTTGGCCGGGTCGGCCGCGCGGGTGCGGACGTTTTGCGTCAACAAATCCCAACGCACCGGATTTTTTTCCTTGGTGCCGAACACGATCAGTTGGTCCCAAACATCCAAAGGCAGGCCGGCGCGAAAGGTCTCGCCGGCGGCGCTGAACGTGGTCGATTCGCCCGGTTTCAGCAGTTCGCGGCGGCCGTCGGCCGGGAAACCGAAGCTGCTGCCGTCGGTGGACAGAACCACGCCGCCGACCAGCAGCGGTGCCGGTGCGTTCTTGTCCAGCGTGACTTTGACGTTCCAGCGGTGGCATAAGGGCATGACTTGGTCGGCATTCGGCGCGGCCGCTTCCCACACGCCTTTGGCGCAGTCGTCTTGTCTGGCCGATGGAATCACTTCGACTTGCAGGCTCTGGTTATCGCTAAACTCGCTACCGCCTTCGCCGCGCAATTGCAGCAAGCCTTTTTGGCGGGCGTGCTGCCACAGGCTGTGGGCGGCGTCGCTATCCTGGCCGAAGACGTTGCGCACCCGGTTTTCCGGGCCTTTCAGTTGCAATAAGCCGTCGGAGGTCAGGCTTAATTCGAAGTCGCCCGGGCCGTCGCCGACGTTGAGTAAGGTTTTCGCATCCGGATCGTCGGCGATCGCCTGTTTGATCGCGGCGGCGCGGTCCGGCGGCACGCCGCCGGGTTCGGATTCGGGTTTGATCCTGACATTGATGCGGACGTAGTCGTCGGCCGGTCGTACCGGCACGGCAATGTCGCCGACCGCCAGCGCGGTCGCCGCCGCATTTTTGCCGACGATAGTGGCCGTCGCCGTCAGGCCGGTCATGGTGTCGATTGCCACGCTGGCTTTGGCCTTGGCCGGATCGCGGGTATCCGCTCCGCTCAGCGCGCCGTCGTAAATACGGAGTTCGGCGCCGGAGCCCAGTCCCGGTAACGGCGGACCGGCCAGTTTCAGTGGTGGCCCAAATTCGGTGACTTCCCAGGCCACCGGCGCCGTACGTGTGCTGTTGCCGAACACCGGCCGGTCCAACTTGCCTTGGAAATAGGGGATTTGGTAGCTGCGGGCGGCGACCAGGGCCGGAATTTGCCGGGCGGCCTGGGCGTAAGTCAGGGCTTGGTTGCTGCTTTGGCCGAGCACTTGCAACAAGGCGTCGGTAAATATGCCGCGACCGGCTTGTTCCAACGCGCTGGTGCCGTCGCTGGCCGCGGTCAGCGCAATCAGATTCGGCATCGATTCCGGCGCTAAATCGCCGGCTCCGTCGCCGACGCCTTCGGTTTGCGGGGCGTCGGCTTGATCCGTTGCCGGTTCGACGAAGCGGGCAACCATGGTTTCCCGGTCGCCGCGGGTCGCGGTGCCGGAATTGCAGGAGTCGAGGATGACGGTGACGTTGTCGCTCTTTTTATAGAGTTTGGCCAACAGGCCGTTCAAGCGGTCGTCAGTAAAATCGCCGATTTTGGCGCCGTTTTGTTCGGTACGCGAATCGTGCAATACCAGGGTTTCGTCCTGGCCGTCGGGTTCGTCGCCGTTTTTATCGACAGTTTGCGAGCCGTGGCCGGCGTAGTAGAACACGACGATGTCCTTTTCTTTCAAGCGCGGCAACAAAAAGCTGTCGAAGGCTGCCTGCAGATTTTGTACGGTGGCCTGGTCGTCCAGCAGCATGCAGACGTTTTCTCTCGGAAAGCCATAACCGTTCTTGCCGGACAATATTTCCTGCATCCGGCGCGCGTCTGCCGGCGGGCCGGCCAGATCCGGGACTTTGTCCGAGATGTATTGGCCGACGCCGACGACCAAAGCCAGCTTTCTGACCCCGCCTGATTCGGTGGTTTGTTCGATGGCGCAGCCCGGAATTTGTTGAATCGCGGCAAAGCATGGGCTGGCCGCTGCCAGATACAAACCCAGCAGGCTGCAACAAATCTCTAGCGCGAGGCGGTTGGAGCGTTTCATGGTTTCGACTCCCGGCGAAAGCTGTGGTCGGCGACTTTGCCGGGCCTGAGCCCGGCGCTGACTTTATTTCAGCTTGTCGACATTGTGTTTAAGTTCGTCGCGGAAGGTTTGCAGCGCTTCGGCGGCTTTGGCTTGGCCCTGGTCTCTGAGCGCCTGTTGTTTGGCCAGCAATGCTTTCTCGATCTCGTCGTAATCTTGAAAAATCTGTTTGCTTTGTTCGCCGGCTTCGCCGCGGATCGCTTCCATTTCCTGTACCAGTTTTTGGTAGCGGTCGCGGATTTCGGTTTCGGTGGATTGGGCATCCTGCTGCCATGCCGCCAGCGATTCGTTCATTTTCTGTTTCGAATCCGCCCATTCCTGGTTGGCATCTTTGAAATAGTCGCCGAGGTTTTTGGCGGCCTCGCTGACCGCCTGTTTCATATCGGAAATGGCGCCCAAAATCGCGCCGAATCCGGATTTGGGTTCCAACGCCGTCAGCACGCCGCCGTCCGCTACGGGCGGTGCGGATTCCGGCGGATTAGTGATAACGATTTTGGCCGGCGGCGGCTCGACGGCGATTGCGGCCCGGGCGTTGGCTTGTACCGGTGCGGCTTTGGCTTTTTCCAGCGCCAGCGCAATCGTGACGCCGCTGCTGATGGGGGTTAAGCCGGTGACCTTACCGATCACGGCGCCGTTAAATTCGACCGGATCGTCGGGCTTGATGCTTTTTGCATCGCTGAAATTCACCGTGACGTTGATCCAGGACGGGAACAGGTCGCAGCCGGCCAACGCGGTAACGATTGCCAATATCAGCCATTTGAAATGGGTGCTTGCCATGGGATACTCCTAAGGTGCGTGATCGCTGGGCATTACTGCCGCTGAATGAAAAGTTCGGTTATCGCCCGGTTTCTCCCAAGCGAATATCGATTTCAGGCAATTCCGCCTCGGCTTCCGGGACCGCGCGGGGGATGCCGATCCCGTCGAAAAACAGATCGATCCGTTTTTCGTTGCGGATCTTCAAGCCTTTGATGACCCGGCCGTTGGCTTTGCTCCATCGGCGGAATTGGGCCGGGACCCGGTCGAATTGTTGCTTGTTGACCACCGACAACAAACTGGATTTGGCGAAGTTGCCGGTGCCGACGTTGTAGACGAAATCGCATAGCGCGGCGTATTGGCCGTCAGTCAAAGGCACTTTGGTTTTGGTCAGCACCGCGATTTGGGCGCGTTCCATGTCGGATACCAATAGCTCGCCGCCGCGCGGTTCGCTGATGCCGTTGCGGAATTCGGCCGGTTCGGTGCCGTTGCAGCGGGCTTGCTTGATCAGATGGCCGTAACCGATGGTGCAGAAGTAGGCCACGTCGTGGTAGGGCAGGCTTCTGAAGCCTTCCATGAATTTGGTCAGGTCCAGGCCCTTGTCGTAAATCGGCCTGAGTTCCATGCCGGGCGGCAATACCGCCCGCTCGTCGGGTTCCAGAAAAATACCGGCCGTGATTTTTTCTTCGTCTTCGGCCCATTCCTGCGTCAGCGTGGTGCAAGCGGTAAGACACGAAATCAGGGCAAACGGTAGCAGGGCTTTGGCGATTGGCGTCCGTCGCAATTCCGGCCGGGCGAATGGCTGCGGCTTTGCCGGACTGCAACGGTTTGGTTGGTCGCGATCGGACGCCGGCTGGCGTGCCGCTTTCACAATGGCTTTGTTGCGCATGATTCCCCCTCTAGCGTTGATGCTTTATTTAGTGGCCGGTACTGGTTTGCCGGATATCCGATCCGTTAGCGGCCGTTTGTTATGGTCGGGACGGTCGAGGTCTTTTCGGAGTGGTCGGCCTCGACTCAGCTTTGCGTTAATGGGCTTAGCTCAAAATTGAATCTTTACTCCGCCGGAAACGATCTGGTTGCTGCCGTTCTCGATCAGTAACGCTTCGTAATCGACGAAGGCGGTAATGTTTTGCGGCAACAGCATCTGCACGCCGGTGGCCAGATTGACCCAGTTGCGTTCGGGCGCTGAAGTTGAAAGACCAGTCAATTGTATGCCGGCTAAAGTGGCATCGATTTGCCGCCTGCGGTTTTCGAATTCGTGGACCCATTCGGCCCGGAAACGGGGGATGAAGACGGTGTATAAGCTCGGCACGCTGAAGGCGCGACTGATTTCGGCGCCCATTGTCGTAGTAAAGGAATCTAAGGTTTGGCCGTTCATGCTGATGGTCGCGTTACCGCCGCTGCTCATGACAGCGCCCGTTTCTTGGTAACCGTCGATTTCGGTGTGGCTGTAATCGCCGCGGACGAAACCGCGTAAATTGAACCATTCCATTTGCGCTAGGTAACCGGCACCCAGGCTGGTGAAAAATTGGTCCGCGCCGTAGCTGGCAGCCGCACCGCTAATAGTTATGGAATCGTTAGCAAGTCCGGCGTTGACATTGCGCAGGGAATCAAACTCCAACCGACTATAACCGGCCAGAACACTGACATAACTGTTGGCGGAAGGCGAGTAAACCAAAAATGGAGCGACCCGGTAGGCATCGGAGTTCAAATAGCCGCTATTGAAATTGAAGTCCCGGTCTGAGTGCAGATAGCCCAAAGACAGCCCCCCGGCAAATTGCTCGTCGAAACGGTAATCCAGGATGGCGTTGGCGTGTTGGGTGTTGATGTCGAAGCCGGTTTGGCCGCGGGCGTCGTTGCGGTCGCCGAAGCCGCCGCCGCCGCTGATCGAAATACCGAATGGGCCTATATAGCCGTTGTCCCCACTTCCGTCGCCATGTTTCCTGCAGTCTTCCCGGCTTTTGGCTGATTGATTGGTGTCGTCGCAATCGTTTATACGCTGAATTCGATTGTTGATTTTTTTGACGAAATCGTAGGGTGATGAAATTGCAATCGACTCTGCTTGCATCGAGGCCTGAGGCGATAGTTGTTGAGCGGCTACGTCTGATGTGTTGCCGCTGCCGCACAAGGCGCCCAGAGGATTGGCGGTAAAGCAAGCGGCAGATATTGCCCGAAATACGGCTTGTTGGCCTAAGCTACCGTTAGCAATTGACGTGGTTGGTGGATTGAACGATCCGCCGCTAATGCCGCTATCTGCACCGCTCGGCTTTACCGCAGCGAGAGTCAATGTGAAGCAAGCCAGCAGAAGCTGGAAAATTTTTTTGAGCCAAGCGATGATATTCATGTTTCCCCCTTGACAAAAACTCAATCCGAAGAGTTGTGCCGGCTTATAGTAGCCCCGATTTGACGATTGTCAAACACTAATAATTTACGGTTTCAATTGTCCTATCGGGCTAGTTGTAGCGCGATGGATTAGCGAATACGAAGCAGGTGAAATGGCTGGCTTGAACGCTCGTGTGAATCGTGTTAGCCGGAAGTGGTTTGAGTGGATCGATTTGCCGAGAGGGGCAAATGGGTGGGACGGAAACGGAAGTAACCACCGTCCGTCGTTGATGAGATCTCGTCAATCCGCCGTCGGCGGATCGACGGCGGCAGGAAGCGATTATTACTCGGCGGAAGCCTCCCCTTCTATCAAGTGCAGCGCCGGCGCTTGGGCCGCGAATACTTCGGCGGCCAATTCCAAGGGCTTGGTAAAGCCCGGTATGGCCGGAATTTTCCAGGCTTTGCCGACGAACTTGGCCAGGATGTTCTGCAGCCAGGGCCGATCGGATTGGGCGCGGTGCAAAATGAAGCGGTAGCTTTCGCCGTCGTTGAACACGGCAAAATCCTCCAATACCACGTCTATCGTGAAATCCTCGCCGTACAAGCGGCTTTGCACATAGACCTTGCGCGCATCCAGATCGAAATTGAACTGGGTCAATTCGGCGATACCTTTCATGACGTGGTTGGCGACCCAAACGATCAGCGAGTTGGGCGTTATTTTGATGGCGAATCGGATTAAATTGGCTGCTAAGCTCATAGTGGGCCTTCAACGGTGGATGGAAGTAAGCCGATGATTCTAATCGCAATCGAACCGCTTGGCCGCCAATTATTTTTACACCGTGTCTGACGCGGAACTGTTGAGATGAGCATACGCCGGGAACGTCTGCAGGCGGCTGTCGTCCAGCGGCTCGCCGACTGTAAAGTGATACAGGCTTTGCCAGTCGTTGTCTTTTAACCCCAGCACGCCGTGCACGGCATCGTCGAAGAAGCAGCCGATGCCGGTGCCGCGCACGCCGGCCGCTTCCGCCTCCAAATACAAAATCTGGCCGAGCAGGCCGCATTCCCAAAACAACCGGCGGTAGCGCCAAGCCTCGGCCGAGACGTTGTCGGCGAAGCGGGCCAGAATGCCCAGGCTGAAGGCGCTGTCGCTGGCAATCGGCTGATGGCAGGACAAGGTTTTCGCCGCCTGACGCACGTTGCCGGCTTGCAGTCGGTACCACTCGAACGGGGCGTCGATACGTTGCCAGTTGTAGTCTGTGGAACAGGCGGGGCGGATTTCTGCCAAGGCTTCCGTGCTGCGCGGCAGGAAATACAGGCCCGGTTCGAGGCCGTCGACGCGATGTACGAACAAAACCAAATGCACCTGCGCCGGCCAGTTCCAGGCCGTAAACGGCGGCTTGGCGGCGGGGAGTAGTGCGGCGAGGATACGGTAAAAGTCGGTCAGCGGCAGCGGCGCCGATTTGCCGTTGAAATGTTGCGCGCTGCGGCGTTGGCGGATCAAACGGCTGGCGAGCTGGTCGTGGCTGACAGCGGGTAGCGAGGCGGCCGGTAATTCGAGCCGTTCCCGCAGCGTGGCGGGTTTGAGCGTGTGTTCGGCGACTTGGTCGATAATCGGCCAGCGGTAGAAGTGTCGGCCGCTCAAGCGTTTGGTGCTACCGAACCATTCGGCGGACTGTAGCGCTTGCGACAAGGCCGGCCCGGAAAATTCACCCTCGGAGCCGGCACCGGTATCGATCCGGCACAACAGGTCCGGCGTTTCGCGCTCGTCAGCGACGAAGTCGCCGTCACGGTCCAAGCCGAGCCAGGCGCCGATTTCGGCGTCGCCGGTTTCGCTGAGCAATTCAACGTGCCAGCCCAGGCAGGCGGCGGCATAGCTCAACGCCGCCAGGGCATGGCCGATGTCGTGCTGGCAATAGCGGAATGCGCGTTCGCCGTATTTCCAGGCTTCGCGCCAATGGACGGACGACAAGCCAACGTACAAGCAGGCCGGCAAACCGGCGGCATCGAACCGGCAGCGCCGTTCCAGATGGTGGTCGTGGCTGACGTAATGGTAGACGCCCGGCGCCAATACCTCCGGGGCCGTGCTGAGCAGATAGGCTTCGGTCGGATGCAAATTGCCGCTGGACGGGTTGCAGCGCAAGGCCCAGCGGTCCGGGCCGAATTGCTTCCAGGCCGACAGGCCGAAACTGAGTTCCAGTAACAAGCCGAGATTGGAGACATTTAGCGGTTGAACGGGAATCAGCCCCGGCGCATCCAGCTCGGCGAACTTGCAGTCCAATTCCGCACCTGGCTGTGGTAAAGCCAACGTTTCGCAGCCGTCGAACCGGCGGAACGGACTGGGCTGGTCGTCCCAGTCCAGCGATGCCGGGCCTTTGGCGTAAGCATTCAGTTGATGTTTGGTGCGCTGGTGGTACGCAAGTACCTGTTGGGAGTCGTCGCTCATAGCCTGTTGGTGCGAAATTGGGTGGGGCAGGGACTGGCGGCGTTGCGAAGAGGCATTGCAGCCGGGTGTCCCGCCGGTTAGTCGCGTGTGTATCAATGCGTCGTTACCGGCTCCAGGTCCGGAGCGATCAGATCTTCGGTCCAGCAACCGATCGGCCGACCCAAATTCAGTTCGCTGTCTTCGAAGCGTACCAAAAAAACGGTCAGCCCCGGGTCTTCTTCGACATGGCCTTTCATAACGATGACGCCGCGCGCTCCGGCTTCGGCCAGTATCGCACCTTCTTCGCTGTCCGGCATGCTGCCGTCGTCGATAATCGTATGCGCTGCGTACACGACGTCGCCCAAATCCAAGTCTTCTACGTTCATTCTGTGCTCCTGTGAGTGGTTTGTAGCAAAGCCGACAAAATGTTGGGAAACGGCTTGCCGATCAGGGATGGCCGGCACGCTGTTGCTAGTTTTTTCAATAGCTTAAGCTGGAGAATCGCGCATGGCATGCTGGTTGCTTGAACGAGTTACAAGATCAATGCCAACCCGTTTCAGGAGACTTATCCATGATTACCCTTACCGAAAGCGCGATAAAAGCCGTGGGCCGTTTTATCAGCAGTTCCGACAAGCCCACCGGCGGTTTGCGCATCGAAGTGACCGACGGCGGCTGTTCCGGCCTGTCTTACGGCCTGCGCCTGGAAGCGAAAGAAAGCGAAGCCGATACCGTGATCGACTGCGGCGAAGTCAAAGTCTTCGTCGACCCGTTGAGCATGCCCAAGTTGGACGGCATGTCTATCGATTTCGTCGATAGCCTGGAAGGTTCAGGCTTTAAATTTACCAATCCCAACGCGGTGAAAAGCTGTGCCTGCGGTTCGTCGTTTACCACCGGCGACAACGGCGGCGCCCCTAAATCCTGTTCTTAAGTTTGCGAGGTTATTGCCATGTGGGATTATTCAGAAAAAGTTAAAGACCATTTCTTCAACCCGAAAAATGCCGGTGCGGTCGCCGGGGCCAATGCGATTGGCGAAGTGGGTTCCATCAGTTGCGGCGACGCCTTGCGTCTGACCTTGAAAGTCAACGAAGACACCGAAGTCATCGAAGACGCCGGCTTTCAAACCTTCGGCTGCGGCTCGGCGATTGCGTCGTCTTCCGTGTTGACCGAAATCATCAAAGGCATGACGCTGGACGAAGCCTTGAAAGTGACCAACCAGGACATCGCCGCCGAACTGGACGGCCTGCCGCCGGAAAAAATGCACTGCTCGGTAATGGGCCGCGAAGCTCTGCAAGCCGCCGTCGCCAACTATCGCGGTGAAGAATGGAAGGACGACCATGAAGAAGGCGCGCTGATCTGCAAATGCTTCGGTATCGATGCGGCAATGATCGAAGAGATGGTGTGGGCCAACAAGCTGCGTACCGTCGAGGACGTCACCAACTTCACCAAGGCCGGCGGCGGTTGCGCTTCCTGCCATGAAGACATCGAAGGCCTCCTGGAAAAAGTCTTGAAAGAACGCGGCGAAAGCTTCGATCCGAACGCGGCTCCGGTCGCCAAACCGGCGCCGGTGGTAGCCGAGAAAGGACCGATGACCAATTTGCAGCGGATCAAAAAAATCGAGGAAGTGATCATGTCGTTCCGGCCGCAATTGATGGCCGACGGCGGCGACGTCGAGTTGGTGGAAGTGGTCGACAAGACTGCTTACGTCAACATGACCGGCGCCTGCAACGGCTGCCAAATGTCGGCGATGACCATCGCCGGTATTCAGCAACGCCTGATCGAAGTGATGGGCGAGTTCATCAAAGTCGTGCCGGCGTCGCAAATGCCGAAACTGGTGAATATCCAGGAGGCCGGTCATGCCTGATATCTATCTGGATAACAACGCCACGACCAAGGTGGACCGGGCCGTCGTCGATGCGATGATCCCCTATTTCACCGAATACTTCGGCAACCCGTCGTCGATTCACCGCTTCGCCGACGGCGTGGCGCGGGCGATCAAGAAGGCCCGCAGTCAAGTGCAGGAATTGCTGGGCGCGGAGCACGACTCGGAGATTATTTTTACCTCCTGCGGCACCGAATCCGATTCGACCGCGATTTTGTCGGCGATCAAATGCCAGCCCAACCGCAAGGAAATCATCACCACGGCGGTGGAGCATCCGGCGATTTTGAATCTGGTCGAGAACCTGGAAAAAGAAGGTTACACCATCCACCGGCTGCCGGTGGACAAGCGCGGCCGGATTAATTTGGAAGCCTATCAGGCCATGCTGTCGGATAAGGTCGCCATCGTTTCGGTGATGTGGGCCAACAACGAAACCGGCACCATTTTCCCGGTCGAAAAAATGGCCGAGATGGCCAATGCTGCCGGTGTGATGTTCCATACCGATGCGGTGCAGGCGGTCGGTAAAATTCCGATGATGCTGCAGGATACCAAGATCGACATGCTCAGCCTGTCCGGCCACAAATTGCACGCGCCGAAAGGTATCGGCGTGTTGTATCTGCGCCGCGGTACCCGCTTCCGGCCCTTGCTGCGCGGCGGCCACCAGGAGCGCGGCCGCCGGGCCGGCACCGAGAATACTGCATCAATCGTCGGTCTGGGCGTGGCTTGCGAACTGGCGCTGCAGCACATGGAGTTCGAGAACACCCAAGTCAAGGCCATGCGCGACAAGCTGGAGCAAGGCGTGGTCGAGGCGATTCCGCATTGCTTCATCACCGGCGACCTGAACAACCGCTTGCCGAATACCACCGACATTGCCTTCGAATACATCGAAGGCGAGGCGATCCTGATGCTGCTGAACAAGGCCGGCATCGCCGCATCGAGCGGCTCGGCCTGTACTTCCGGCTCGCTGGAACCGTCGCACGTGATGCGGGCGATGGACATCCCTTACACCGCCGCCCACGGCACCATCCGCTTCTCGTTCTCGCGTTACAACACCATGAGCGAAGTGGACGAGGTGTTGAAAGTGATGCCGACCATCGTCGCCAACCTGCGCAAGCTGTCGCCGTACTGGGACAGTATCAACAACTGCCCGGTGGCCGACCCCGAGCAAGCCTTCCAGCCGACCTACGCCTGATGGCGAATACCGCGACACCGCTTTGATCGGCGGTGTTGCGGCGGCTTCGCCAAGCTTCCGCGCCGTCCCCAATCGCTTGGAGACGCCGTTTATTTGGAAACGAACTCGACCGTATTCAAGTCCACCTGAATTCTGATCTGGTTGTTGACCTGTTCCAGAGCCTGGCTGAGCCGGGTTTTGACCTGACCGCCGTGGAGGGCACGCACCAGGAACTGGTCGTCTTCGCCGCTGCGTGCGGCCAGGAAGTTGTCCAGGTCGCGGCCGGGTTCGAATTCGCCGCCGACCCAGCGCAGGGCGTCCACGCAGCGACGGAAGATTTTGGGGTAGACCAGCACGCCGGTTTCGGGGCCGAGGTCGTCCAGCGTGGAGACGGTGAAACGCTTGCTGCGATCCAGTCGCCAGATGCCACGCCGTGCGGTTTTGGCTTGTTGGTAGGCGGCGATCAGCCGGGTCTGGCTGTCGAAGGACAGGCCGCCGGAGTACAGGCCCAGGTAGGCCAGACCGCTGGCGACAGCGTGAAAATTGTAGGTTTTGCCGAGTAGGGCTTTGGTCAGTTTCACGTCCGCGCCGTCCTTGATCTTCTGCCGAGGCAACACAAAGGCGATGGGGCGGCCGTGGCCCTCGAAGCCGTCGCACAGTATCGCCGCCTCGGTTTCCCAGGCGAAGCCGCTGGGGGCGACGGCCCAGTCCCAGCCGGCGGGATCGACGCCCAACCACTCCAGCAGACCGTTGCGGCTTTCCAGTCCGTGCGGTTGCTCGGCGCCGCCGTAGTGCAGTTCCGGCGTGTCTATCGCTTGAAAGCGCAATTGGTAACTTTCCTCGCCGCCGGCCTCGCTGGGCTGAGCGAAGCGGGGCAGCCCCTGGAACAAGGTCATGTCGTCGGCGATGAAACGCATGCTGTCGCCGTCCGGCGATTGCCGTTGCCGCACGACGAGACGGCCTATGATGTAGCGGTAATATCCTAATGACATGCTGACCTCGCTGCTGGGTTCGCGGCCGGTACGCTCGGTGCCCGGCCTGGTGGCTGGATGGGGCGTGCGGCCCGGATCATGCGCCGATTTCGGCCGGCCGGCAAATTTTTTGGGCAGGTTGAGGCGCAATCCCCTCCGTTGAGCGGTGCGTTATGTCGGGTAGGTTTATATTGTTTCGACCATCGTCCGCACAAATTCCGGACGAATCCACTTGCCGGTAATGGGTTGAGGTGTCTTGGGCTAACAGGCCTAACTCGGATGTTCTGTGCTAATCTGCCCGGTATCGAAGCGCTGCCGCCTGCATTGTCCGTCTATGAATCAAAGCCGATCCTCTGTCAAACCGCAACCTCAAGCGGCCAACGACAGCACCGCCTTTATCGACAAAATCCGCCCCGACAGTGGCGTTGCCGAACCGGTTTATAAACAGTTGTTGCGCCGCATCGTGCAATTGATCGAGTCAGGCGAGCTAGGCGACGGCTTTAGCTTGCCATCCGAGCGAGCCCTGGCCGAAGCGCTGGCTTTGAGTCGCACCACCGTCCGCCGCTGCTATGAAGAATTGCGGGCGCAAGACCATATCGATACCCATGGCCGCGCCGGGGCTACGGTAAAAGCGGCGCCGCAACGGATCGCGCCGGAAATGGGGAGGTTGAAGGGTTTTACCGAAGAAATGCGCGAACTCGGCATGGTGGCGTCGACCCGGATTTTGGAGCAGGGCATCGTCGAGGACCGCACCATTGCCTCGATCTTCAATCGGCCGGCATCCAACCGCTTTTTTAGAATTGTGCGTTTGCGTCTGGGCGATGGCAATCCGATGTCGCGCGAAGTCGCTTGGTACGATTTGACCCCGGCCCCGGATTTCGCGCAATGGAACGGCGACGGTTCCGCCTACCAATTTTTACAGGAACGCTGCGGTTTGAGCTTGCAACGCGCCGACCAGACCATCGAAGCCGTCATCTGCAATCAGGCGGAAATGCGGGTATTCGGTTTCGAACAGCCTGGCCCTTGTTTGCTGCTGAAGCGAAAAACCTATACCGACCAAGGCACGATGGTCGAGTACGTCGAGGGCACCTTTCGCGGCGACGCCTATACCTATCGGGTCGAGCTCAAAATGCCCGGCTGATCCGTCGAATCCCAGGCGCAGGCCGGCTAGCCATAAACGCAGTCAGTGCTGCATTGTCCGGCAAATGTGCCAAAACCCCGTCGCGCTCGGCGATAAAGGCGCCGCAAGCATTGGCTGCAAGCAGCGCCTGCTCGGGCGGGTAACGATCCTGCGCCCACAGCCATCCGGCGCTGAACGCATCGCCGGCGCCAGTGGCGTCGCGCACCTCGACCGGCCAGGCCCCGACGTGGATCACTTCCTGCCGCCCCAGTGCGACGCAGCCTTGGTCTCCCAGCGTCACGATCAACCAATCGCCTTGCCAAGCGATGGTATCGGCCATTGCCGGCAGTAACTCCAGCCACTGCTCCGCGGATAAAATCAGCCGCGCGCCGTTATCGGCAAACAGCGCCGCCGCTTCGGCGGCGTTGACGATCATCGTGTCGGTAAGCGCAAGCAATTCCGACGTAATCGGCCGCAACGGCGACGGATTCAGCACCGTGTAACTGCCGAGCCGGCGCGCCGCCGAGAACGCCGCCAAGACCGATTCCAGCGGGATTTCCAGTTGGGCGTAAACCCGGCGCGGACGCGACCGGTCCAAGGCGTCGCAAACCATAGCCGGAGTAAGGTGAGCATTGGCGCCGGGGAATACGGCGATGACGTTATCGCCGCGGGCGTCGATCAAGCCCACGCCGTAGCCGGATTGTGCGGCGCAAACAATTACCCAGCGCGTATCAAGCCCCATCTGCGACAACTCTGCGCTAATTTGCCGGCCGCCGTTGTCGTCGCCGACCGGCAGCAGTAATGCCGTTTCCGCCGCCAGGGCGTGCAAAGCCACGCCGACATTCAAACCTTTGCCGCCGTGTTCCGACCAATAACCTGCGGCCAGCAACGACTGGCCGGCTGCCGGTAAATCCGGAACTTGTAAACAATTGGCCTGCACATAGCTGCCTAAAACCAGCGTTAGCATAAAGCGTCCTGACGGAGTTAAAAAAGCCAATAGCCTAAAGCCAAACGCCGGCAGACGCACGGTAATATTTGGTATTGTTTTGGTATCCATATGGCATTACACTCCCGGCCGACGGTGGCTGGAGGCAGCGCATCGCATTTTCTGAGAATTTCGGAGCGATCATGAATCGATTTCATTACACGACATTGGCGTGCTTGCTGGTCACAAGCTCTTCCGCCTGGTCTTACTCAACTTCCGTCGAAACCGGTGCCAGTGCGGGTTTCTCGTCCGGACGGTCGCTGGCGAGCGACTTGAACACCGACAGCCACATCGACCAGGACTCTTTCACCTCGGCATCCGCGAGCATCGACGGCTATTCTGCCAGTGCGTTCGCCTCCGCCGGCGTGGGCGTGTTGAAGGCTTATGCGGGGGCCAACATCGAAAAAGGGGCGCTGGATTCGACCAGCTACGCCAAGTCGCTCTTTAGCGACACCATCAAAATCAGCGGAACCGGCACTGCGCGGTCGACTCAAATCGTGCTGAATTTTCGGGTGGAGGGCGGCATCAGCGGTATCGGTGCCGCTTCCGGTTTTGTCGCTATGAGCGGTGGCTACGGCAAAATCGAGTTTTCCCAGAATTATTACAGTCCGCGCAGCTACAGTTGCGGTACCTGGTCAGGCGACACCGGCGCCTGCGATGGCGGCGCGGTCTTTTGGGTTCCCACCAATACCGAACTCGCGATTAGCGGCTTACTACAGGTAGCGGCGACTGCGGATGGCTACGGCGGATTGTTCGATCCAAAGAAACGACACGCGGAAACCGATTTCAGCCATACTGCGCGGACCTTTATCAGCGTGCTGGATCCCAATTATTCGTTGAGCAGCCAAAGCGGATACAGCTATGCAGCGGTGCCGCTGCCGCTGCCGACGGCGACCTGGCTGTTCGTTAGTGGTTTGGGCTTGCTGGGTTTTAGCAAGCGTCGTTCAAGTTTGGCCGGTTAAGCCGGGAGGGAATCATGAACAGAATCTATTGCTTGGTAATGGCGAGTTTGCTATCGGTCAGCACTTCGGCGACGGCCTATTCGACTTCGGTCGAAGCCAGTGCCAGTGCGGCAAACGGTGTGGACAGCGAATTGAATGTCGATGCACATGTGGATTTGCCCGCGGTAGCATCGGCACTGGCAACTTACGAAGGCTATGCCGCCAGCGCTTTTGCCTCGGCGAATGCCGGGGTATTGAAAGCCTACGCGGCGGCCAGCGTAGAGAGCGGAACGTCAACTTCCGCTGCATTTGCTAAATCGATCTTTAGCGACACCATCAGGTTAAATGGATCCAGCAATCTGCGGTTTGTGCAGGTTTTGCTCAATTTTCGTGTCGAGGGCGGCATTAGCGGTCCCGGCGGCGCATCCGGATTCGTCGAACTTGGCGGTAGTCAAGGCAAAATTGACTTTGCGCAATCGTACTACTCTGCGCCTACCTTTACCTGCGGCACCTGGTCGGGCGACACCGGGGCTTGCGATGGTACGGCTATCTTTTCCCTGCGTACCAATACCGATATTTCGATAAGCGGATTACTGAGCGTTGCTGCCGGAGCCGATGGTTACCTCGGTTTGTTCGATCCATTCAGGAAGCGCTCGCAAGTTGACTTCAGCCATACCGCGCGCACCTTTATCAGTGTGCTCGATCCAAATTACCAATTGACCAGTCAAAGCGGCTATAGCTATGCACCGGTGCCCCTGCCGCCGGCCTTGGCATTGTTCGCCGTCGGTCTGGCGGCTATCGCACCTAAGCGTCGGTTGGCAAGCATTTCGCGGTCGGTTTAGCGTTCGGCTGGTAGATGGCGTTCGCTCTGGCGCGGCTCGCAGCGTACGCTTAAAGAAACACGATACCAGCCGCAGTCTAGTCTTTGGGTTGCGATACGACGTTTACCATACCCTCTCGGGGCGTCAGGCACGGTGCTTGGCGGCCCCGTCTCTCACGGTTGCATTACAAATCGATTGAGCCAGCGCGTATTGATGCGGCTGGATCAATGGCCGGACTCGGCCTAATCAGGCGGCGGCGCCAACTTCATTAGCCATTGTAGGGTTTCCGACAATGTGTTTTTTCGATTCCGGTTTTTCTTGTCGTTATCCCGCCAAACCGCAGTTGCCAATGCCGCAAAACCCCGGTTTCCGGCAGTTGGCAAGTGTTTTGCATTATCTCTGACAAAGGCGTTACCCCAGCAAAACCGCAATCGACGTTCCGCCAGAGGTGAAGAATGCAAGCTCAAAACCGACACATCATCATCGACGACACCACGTTGCGCGACGGCGAACAGTCGGCCGGCGTGGTGTTTTCGCTGGAGGAAAAGCTGGCGATCGCGCAACGGCTGGCGGGCTTGGGCGTGCCGGAACTGGAAATTGGCATCCCGGCGATGGGCGGCCAGGAACGGGCCGAAATCGAAGCCATTGCGGCGCTGAACTTGCCCTGCAATCTGCTGGTGTGGTCGCGGATGCGCGACGACGACCTGCAACATTGTTTGGGCTTGGGCGTCGGCATGGTGGATTTGTCGATATCCGCTTCCGACCAGCATATCCAACACAAATTGAAACAAAGCCGGGCCTGGGTGTTAGCCACTATCGACCGCTGCGTCAAAGCCGCAATCGATGCCGGCTTGCAGGTTTGCGTCGGTGCCGAAGACGCCTCCCGCGCCGATAGCGATTTCCTGGCGCAAATGGCCGAAGCCGCGCAAAGCGCCGGTGCGATTCGGATTCGCTTTGCCGACACGGTCGGCATTATGGAGCCGTTCGGCACCTTCGAAGCGATCCGCAAGCTGCGCAGCGTCACCGATATGGATATCGAGATGCACGCCCACGACGATCTGGGCTTGGCGACCGCCAACAGCCTGGCCGCCGCCTTTGCCGGCGCCACTCACTTGAATACTACCGTCAACGGTCTCGGCGAACGGGCCGGCAACGCCGCGCTGGAAGAAGTCGTGGTCGGCCTGAAACAACTGTACGGCTTCGAAACCGGCGTCGATCTGCGTAATTTCCCGGAATTGTCCCATCAGGTGGCGACCGCCTCCGGCGACACCATCGGCAGCCGCAAAAGCCTGATCGGCCGCGACGTATTCAGCCACGAAGCCGGCATCCATGTCGACGGTTTGCTGAAAGATCCCAACAACTATCAAGGCGTAGACCCGGCCTTGGTCGGCCGCAGCCACCGGCTGGTGTTGGGTAAGCATTCCGGCAGCCAGGGCGTGATGCATGCCTATCGGCAATTGGGGATCCAGATTAACCGCTGGCAGGCCGGCCGCCTGCTGCCGCTGATTCGCGAGTTTGTCAGCCTGCACAAACGCGAACCGCAATCCACCGATTTGAACCAGTTTTTACACAGCCTATAGCGAGGTGTGCGATGAGTAGTAACCGTCAACAATCCGTAGCGAAAACCACCGGCAAAGTCGAAGCCCCTGTCGCCAATCCCGACCAGCGCGAGCTGCCGGACGAGCGCTATCCGGGTACGTTTTTCCGGGTGCCGGGCGTGCCGATGCCGGGCAAAACCACCTGGAGCTTGGCAAAATGATGCTGTTCTCGCCGTCGCGGCTTGCGCCCAAACCCAGCCTTTGGCAGGACTGGCGGGAAGACGTGGCGTGCGTTTTCGCCCGCGATCCGGCGGCCCGCAATGTGTTCGAAGTGTTGTTCGCCTATCCCGGCGTACACGCCGTGCTGATCTATCGGGTTACCCACCGGCTGTGGCTGGCGGAGTGGAAATTTGCGGCGCGGTTTCTGGCCGCGTTCGGCCGCTGGTTGACCAACGTCGATATCCATCCCGGCGCGACCATAGGCAAACGCTTCTTCATCGACCACGGCGCCTGTGTCGTGATTGGCGAGACCGCCGAAATCGGCAACGACGTGACCATGTACCACGGCGTGACGCTGGGCGGTACCACCTGGCATAAAACCAAGCGCCATCCGACGCTGGGCAACAACGTGCTGGTCGGCGCCGGCGCCAAGATTCTGGGTGCAATCACGCTGGGCGATAACGTCCGGGTCGGCGCCAACTCGGTGGTGGTCAAGGACGTGCCGCCGTGCTGCACCGTGATCGGCATTCCGGGACGGATCATTCAGCAAAAAGGCGTCAAGATTCAAGACCCGCGTGGCATTGATCTGGACCACCACCTGGTACCGGACCCGATCGGCAAGGCCATCAACTGCCTGGTCGAACGTCTGGACGAGCTCGAGCACAATCAAAAGCGTTTCGTCGTCGCCGAAGACACTTGCGGCAGTTGCGAAGCGGAAGGCGTCTGCCATGGCGACGAGGTGGTGCAATTGAAACAGGCGGCAGGTGGTCAGTAATGGATTTGCTGCAGTTCGAAGCCGAGGATTTGTACTACGAGCAGGAAGACAGCCCGGAAGTCCAGGAATTGATCAAGTACGCCTCCGAGCGTTACGCCACCGGCGAAGCCGAATTGCCGCTGCTGCAAGCTTACTTGCGGGCACCGGAATCGTTAAATGTGCTGGTGTCGTTGAACCGGTTTTATTACTACCAGCATCGGTTGCAGGAAGCCTTGCTGATCTCCGAGAAAGCCTTGGTGCTGATCCGGCCCGGCATCGGTTTCCCGGCAGACTGGCGAGACGTAAACCTCGGCTTGATCAGCGACGCGCCGAAAGAGTTGTTGACCCGAATCAGGTTGTATCTGTTTACCTTGAAATCGATCGGTTTCTTGAATATGCGGCTGGAAAATCTGGAGTTGGCCAAAGCCATTTTCGAAAAACTGGTGGAGTTGGACGACATGGATCGGATCGGCGCCAAGGGCTTATTGGAAATGGTGGTCCGGCGCCAGGAAGCCGATGAAGGGATTTTCCGCTTGTTCGGGTGAAGCCGCCCGATAAATGAACCCAACCGCGATGGGCGTCGCCCGTCCGCACAATTAACCCGAAGGTGATTGCCATGAAAAAACAACTGAAGTCCGATCCGTTTCTAGCCCAGACTGCGGTAATGCTGGTGGTGTTGTTAGTGGTGTATGCGCTGGGCGAACAGCCCGCCCACCTGGATCACCTGATGATGAGGTAACGAGATGACTTTTTTGGAAGAAATGGAAGAAATGGAATCGGCCGAAGACTTTATGGTGTATTTCGGCCTGGAATACGACGCGACCGTGGTTCACGTCAACCGGCTGCATATCCTGCAACGGTTCCACGACTATCTGAGTCAGGCCGGCGACAACATGCCGGATGACGAAGATGCTCTGCGCGAGATTTATAAAAAATTGCTGCAGCGGGCTTACAGCGATTTCGTCGAGTCGGATGCCCAGACCGAAAAGGTGTTCAAGGTGTTCAAGATGATGGAACCGCAAACCGTATTCGTTTCCTTGGGCGACATTAAGACATGATTGAAGAACGCTATGACGAAGAACGGTTCGAGTTCGGCGAGGCGGTGCGGGTTACCCGCAACGTGCGCAACGACGGGACTTATCCGGGCCGGGAAATCGGCGATCTGCTGATCCGCCGCGGTAGCGTCGGTCACGTCATCGAAGTCGGTACCTTTTTGCAGGACCAGGTAATCTACACGGTACATTTTCTGGACCACGGCAAAATGATCGGCTGCCGAGCCGAAGAACTGATTCCGGCTGAAGCGCCCTGGAATCCGAGTCGGTTCGAATTTCGCGATAAAGTCAGGTGCAACCGCGATTTACCGACTGCCGATGGCGTGATAGCCTCCGGTACCGAAGGCGAAGTAATGAAAATACTGCGCGACCGTGAACCCTTGCTGTACCACGTGCGTTTTCCGGGTAAGACCATGCAGGTCCCGGAAGCCGTATTGGACCCCGCCGATCCGGCCAACTTTCGCGAACCGGAGGAGTAGCATGAATCAAGCTGCTGAAGTCATGATCGAACCTTACACTTTATTGCGGGCCTCTTTGAGTCTGTTCAAAAAGTCGCCGACGGAACTCGAGCAATTGCAGCTGCGCCAAGTCGAGGTGCAGGCCAAAAACGAATTCGAAATCGAAAGCAGGGTGCTGAGTTCGGCCGAAGCGGCCGGCGTCGTGGTATCCGACATCGAATTGGAACGGGCTTATCAGGAGATTCGCAGCCGCTTCGACGATGAAGAGGCTTTTTTGGCCGCGCTGGCAGCCAACCATCTGGACGTCGATCAGCTCCGGGCCGCGTTGAGCCGGCAATGCAAGGTCAATACCGTGCTGGAGCGAGTCGGGTCACGGGCGCCTAAGGTCAACGAAGTGGAAATCGGCATTTTCTACCACTCGCATCCGGAAAAGTTTCACAAGCCGGAGCAGCGTTCCGCCCGCCATATCCTGATCAGCATCAACCCGGATTATCCGGAGAATACTCGCGACAGCGCCCGCCGCCGGATCGAGGAGATTCTGGAAACGCTGAAACGCAAACCGCATAAATTCGCCGATTTGGCGCTGAAATATTCGGAGTGTCCGACCGCCATGCAGGGTGGGGAATTGGGCGCGGTGACCAAAGGTGTGCTATACCCCGAACTGGACCAAGCCCTGTTCGCTTTGAAGGAACAAGCCGTCAGCGAGGTTCTGGAATCCGAGATCGGGTTTCATGTCATCCAATGCCTGAAGATTAGCCCGGCCGAGACCATGTCCCTGAAAAAAGCCACGCCCAAGATTCAGCAGATCATGCAAGACCGTTACCGCCGCAATTGCCAGCGTACTTGGCTGGCCAGTCTACCCGCCGCCACTAGGAGAGCCTAACATGACAAAAGAACCCAAACATTGCTCGTTTTGCGGTATTGAAGCGTCGGCCTCCGTGCCGATGATTGCCGGCACCGAAGGCTATATCTGCGAGGCCTGCGTGATGCTGGCCAGCCAGGTGGTGTCGAGTTGGGGCAAGAAGAAGGAACTGGCCGACATGCAGGGGCCTTTGCCGAAGCCGGCGGAAATGAAAGCCATGCTGGACCAGTACGTGATCGGCCAGGATTTGGCCAAGGAAATTCTGTCGGTCGCGGTTTACAACCATTACAAACGCCTGAAGCACGTCGGCAATAAAACCGGCGGCTTGGGTGAGGCCGACCAAAGCGTCGAAATCGGCAAATCCAATATTCTGATGATCGGCCCGTCCGGCACCGGCAAAACCTTGCTGGCCTCGACGCTGGCCAAAATCGTCGGGGTGCCGTTTGCGGTGGCCGACGCCACAACCTTGACCCAGGCCGGCTATGTCGGCGACGACGTCGAAAACATCCTGGTGCGCCTACTGGACGTGGCCGACGGCCAGATCAGCAGGGCCGAGTGGGGCATCGTCTACATCGACGAAGTCGACAAAATCGCCCGCAGCCCGGAACAGGCCTTCGGTACCCGCGACGTGTCCGGCGAAGGCGTGCAGCAAGCCTTGCTGCGTCTGGTCGAAGGCTCGCAGGTCAAAGTGCCGACCAAGGGCCGGCGCAAAGACCACAGCGGCAGCGATTCGGTGATGGTCGATACCAGCAACATTTTGTTCATTGCCGGCGGCGCCTTTCCGGGCTTGGAAAAACATGTCGAAAAACGCCTGCAGCCGCCGAAAACCGCGATCGGCTTCCATGCCGAAGTCAGCAACCCGGACGATAAACCGAGTCTGGAACAGATGTTGAATGCGACTCAGCCGGACGATTTGAAACGCTTCGGTCTGATTCCGGAATTCATCGGCCGTTTCCCGGTGCTGGCGCCGCTGGAGCCGCTCGATGTCGATGCCTTGATCCAAGTATTGACCGAACCGAAAAACGCCCTGGTCAAGCAATACCAACAATTGTTCGCCTTCGACGAAGTCGATCTGGAGTTCACCCAGGACGCCCTGGTCGAAATCGCCGAAAAAGCCATCGCCCGCAACACCGGCGCCCGTGGCCTGCGCGGCATCATGGAACAAGTGCTGCGGAAAACCATGTTCGATTTGCCGTCCCGCACCAACGTTCAGCGTTGCATCGTCAATGCCGAAGTGATTCGCGGCGAGGGCGAGATTCAAACGGTGGAGCGGGATGGCGTTACTGATGCCGCGGATTTGAAGCGGTTGTCGGGTGGGGAGTGAGTTTTGAAATGTGCTGCTTGGGTTAGCCGACAGGCGTAACCCAACGGTGCTGTGTCGCTGTCGCGACGGATGGTTTGTAAGTCGGTTCGCGGACCGACAGCCGCGATACTTTCTTTTGCTCCGCCAAAAGAAAGTATCCAAAGAAAAGGCGGCCCGGATGCCGCTTATTCCCTGCGCTCCGAAGCTTTTGAACGGGGTTGCCTAAAGGGGCTTCCCAGCCCCTGCAGGCAACGCGCCGCATCCCTGCGGCGCCCCTGGCGGGCTGATCCGTCCAAAAGCTTCGGTGCTCGGCGCGGCATACGGGAGGGGAGTCTGCGTGGTAATGCGTTTGTAGGATGGGCTGAACAGCGTGAAGCCCATTGATCGCGTTCGTTAAGATTCAGGGATTGCCAAAATTTAGTTAATAGAGAAAACCACTATGAGCGTCAAAGAAAAAATCCTAAAACAGCTCGCCGAGAACCCGGTGATTATTTATATGAAAGGCGTGCCCAGCGCGCCGGAGTGCGGGTTTTCCGCCAAGGCGGTGGGGATTCTGAACGAAACCAAGATTCCTTACGCCTACGTCAACGTCCTGCAATCGCCGTTCATCCGCGAAAAATTGCCGTCGATTTCGCGCTGGCCGACTTTTCCGCAATTGTTCGTCAAAGGCGAATTGGTCGGCGGGGCCGATATCGTCGAGGCGATGCATAAGGACGGCAGCCTGTTGCCGTTGCTGCAAACCGCCGTTCAGCCTGCCGCCGGAGCAGAACCGAGCCAAACCATCACTCATTCCGAAGTGGAAGCGCTGATTTTGGCCGAGTATCCGGGAGCAACCATCGGTATCGAAGGCGTCGGCTGCGATTTGAGTATCAGCGTGGTCAGCGAGGCTTTCGCCGGCCAAACCATGATCAAACAACACCAGGGGGTGATGGCGACGCTGAGCGAGCCGCTGGCGAACGGCCGGCTGCATGCCGTGACCTTGAAAACCCATACCCCGGCCGAATGGGCCGCACAACAACCGGCTGCCAACCCCGGTTTGTTGCAGATTCAGCTTTAATTTTTGGATAACACGGAGTAAGCACTATGGCAAAAGTAGGCATTTTCTTTGGCACCGATACCGGTAACACCCGCAAATTTGCAAAGGCGATCGCCACCAAGTTGGGCGATGTCGCGGACAAACCGGTCAACATCAATAAAGCCAGCGTCGACGATCTATTGGCCTACGACGTGTTGATCGTCGGCTCGCCGACTTATGGCGAGGGAGAATTGCCGGGCTTGAGCGCCGGCCACGATAACGAGAGTTGGGAAGAGTTCCTGCCAACCCTGGGTGGCGCCGACTTCTCCGGTAAAACCGTCGCCCTGTATGGGCTAGGTGACCAGGAAGGTTATCCCGGCCATTTCGTCGACGCGCTGGGCTTTTTGTACGACGCCTTTGCCGATGCCGGCGCCACCATCGTCGGCATGACCAGCCCGGAAGGTTACAACTTCAAAAAATCCAAGGCACTATTGGGCGATCAGTTTGTTGGTTTGGCTTTGGACGAAGACAACCAAAAGGAACTCAGCGAAGGTCGCTTGAATGCCTGGCTGGAATCGATCGCGTCGGCTTGGGCCTAGTTTGAGCTTGCCATGATCGAAGAAGCGGCCGTCGTCACCCGCATCGGCACAGACGGCCGAACCTGGATCAAAAGCCTGCAAAGCAGTGCCTGCAGCGGCTGTATGCAACAGCCGTCCTGCGGCACTGCGACGTTGGCAAAAGTCTTGCCTAAACGCGAATTTGCGGTCGATTCCGATATCGCGCTGCAAGCAGGAGACCGGGTCGTGGTTGCGATCGACGACGGCCATTTGTTGTTGACGTCTCTGGTTTTGTATTTGGCGCCGCTACTGTTCATGCTAGGCGGGGTTGGGTTGGCCCAGGCTTGGCTGCCTTCGCCGGACAACACCGAATATCTTCCCGAAATTGCCTTAATCAGCCTGCTAAGTGGATTTGCGCTAATCCACCGTTGCCAGAATCTGTTATTGCTGCACCTGTGCTTCAAACCGCAAATCGTGAAAAAGCTGCCCGCCGCATGATGGCGCGGTTGTCGGATCGGCCACAATCTCCAGGTTTTGGTGTCGGCTTGTCGTAAATCTGCACTGAAATATTCCGCCAATCATTCCAGTCTCGCCGGCAAATCCGCATTAGACCTTGTGTTTCGTAAGGTTATGTCCATGGCATTGATATTGCAAAGAAATCATCGAAAACCACTGGGCTTTCAAAAGGGCGACAGGCGAGTGCCAGCGCCTGCCGCCATTGTGTTTATGGCGATATCTTCGAGGTGATGAGATGAGCGAAGTTGTTCTGGTTGGTTTGATCATGGTGATCGTCGCGGCATGCGCCTTTGCACCGTTGGGTTGTTTTTTGTCGGCTTACGCCAAAGCGAAGCAGACCGACGCCGACAAGCCGTTTGCCGATAGCGGCAAGACTGCGCCGGTGGTGCCGGAGGATTCGATTCTGAGAAGGCATTTTCTCGCGCAATTGCAAAGCGAGATCGAAGCGGCTTTGTTTCCGCGGCCGACCGATTCGATGCTGCAACGCCACTACGATAGTCTGGTAGCGGCCAAGGTCGAGAGTCGGCTGCAGGCTTTGATCAAGTAACATACTGCAATCCGGCGCCGATGCCGGGAGATTGGCCAGCGATCCCGACATCGGCGCCGTTGTCGCCTTGCGCGACACCTGCCTTAACTATTTTCTGGCGTTGTTGCCTGTGATTTGGCGAGAATAAGCCCCATCCTGACTCGATTCTTTTACCAATGCCCGATTCTTCCGATTACGCCGCGCTGTGGCTGACTTTTAAGGTCGCCGGGCTTGCCACCTTACTGCTGTTGTTGGTCGGTACCCCATTGGCCTGGTGGCTGGCGCGTAGCCCTTCGCGGTGGAAGGGTGTCGTCAACAGTATCGTTGCCTTGCCTTTAGTGTTGCCGCCCACCGTGCTGGGGTTTTACCTATTGATATTGATGGGGCCGGCCGGCGTCGTCGGCAAATTAACCCAGTGGCTTGGATTCGGCACGTTGCCGTTCAGCTTCGGCGGCTTGGTCACGGCATCGGTGTTGTATTCGCTGCCGTTTGTGGTGCAGCCCTTGCAGAATACCTTTGTCGCCATCGGCAACGGTCCGTTGGAAGCCGCTGCGACTGCCGGCGCCGGACCGCTGGACCGGTTTTTCTCGGTGGCGTTGCCGCTGGCCAAATCGGGGTTCCTGACCGCCGGCATACTTGGCTTTACCCATACTGTCGGCGAATTCGGCGTGGTGCTGATGGTCGGCGGCAATATTCCGGATAAAACCCGAGTGGCGTCGGTACAGATCTATAATCATGTCGAGGCCCTGGAGTACGGCCAAGCCCATTGGCTGGCCGGCGGTTTGTTGATCTTTTCGTTTCTGGTGTTGTTGGTTTTGTACAGTACTAAACATACCCAGCCTTTGAGTCAGTCCGTCAAATGAACGCGTCCGAATTGATCGCTCGTTTCCAACTCAACTACGGCGGATTCGCGTTGGATGTGGACTTGAATTTGCCGGCGGCCGGCGTCACCGTGTTCTACGGCCATTCCGGGTCGGGCAAAACCACGTTGCTGCGCTGTATCGCCGGTTTGGAGCAGGCGCCGCAGGGTTATCTGCGTGTCGGCGATACCTTGTGGCAGGACAGCGAGCGCGGCCTGTTTCTGCCGACCCACCGGCGTAACCTGGGTTATGTGTTCCAGGATGCCAATTTGTTTCCGCATCTGAGCGTGCGCGGCAATCTGGATTATGCGGTCCGGCGCATGCGTTGCCGGGAAGGCAAAATTTCGCTGGAGCAGGCCATCGAATTATTGGCGATTGCGCCGTTGCTGGCGCGCATGCCGGGGCGCCTGTCCGGCGGCGAGCGGCAGCGGGTGGCGATCGCCCGCGCCTTGGCGGCCAGTCCGGACATCCTGTTGATGGATGAACCGCTGGCGGCATTGGACGAAGAACGCAAGCAGGAGTTTTTGCCCTATCTGACCGGCCTGCAGCAAAACCTGCGGATTCCGATTCTGTACGTCACCCATTCCCGGCACGAGGTCAATCGGCTGGCCGACCACTTGCTGGTGATGGCGGCCGGTAAAGCCGTGGCCTGCGGACCGCTGGCCGAGACATTGACCCGGCTGGACGGGCCGCTGGCCGCGGACCGGATGGCGGCCAGCGTCTGGCAGGGCCGGCTAGTGAGCCACGAAGCCGACTACCATCTCAGTCATGCCGAATTTGCCGGCGGCAATCTCAGTCTGCCCTACCTGGATGCCGCGCCGGGCAGCCCGGTACGGATCAGAATTTATGCGCGCGACGTCAGCATCGCGCTGCAACCGCCGCAGGCTTCCAGCATCTTGAATATATTACCGGCCGAGGTACGCGCGGTCGCCGATCTGGGCCAGGGCCAAAGCGTCGTGCAATTGGCGGCCGGCGGCGAAATTCTGCTGTCCCACATCACCCAAAAATCGGCGGCGTTGTTGAACCTGCGACCGGGGATGCCGGTGTTTGCCCAGATCAAAGGCACCTCTATCGTCGGCTAGACTGGCGAATCAGTTGGCCGCGAATTGATGACGTCGAATTGGTAGCCGGATTTCAATTAAATAATCGGCTATTTTGGGACGGATTAATCTGATGAAAAAATCGCTGCTCAGCCATCCATTTTAGGCTGGATAAAAATTTGAGTTGCTTAAATAAACTGGCTTAGAATCGATGCCAAATAATAACAACTGAAGGGTTATTGGCATGCAAAAAATCATCATAAAACACTTGGCTGGATCGAAGGCAAACCAAACCGACGGTTATGAATTGCCGATACAGGAATTGATTTTTGGCAGAGAACCTAGTTGCCAGGTCATGTTCGATCCGGAGAAAGACGATTTAGTCAGCCGAACCCATTGCAAAATTACGGTTCAAAACGAAAACCAGTTTTTGCTGACCGATTTGAATAGCCGCAATGGCACGTTGGTGAATAACGCGAAAATAACCGCACCGCAGCAAATATATGCCGGTGACGTGGTCGAGCTCGGTAAAGGCGGTCCCAAATTCGTGTTCGACCTCGATCCCAGGCCGCCGACTGTGGCGAAGGCCACCCGCTTCGGCGAAGCGCCGCCGGCAGTTGCCGCGACCCGGGAAGTCCGGGTCGAACCCAGTCTGGATGCGTTGGCCGGCATCCCTAAAACCAGCGCTACCAACGTCTCTGCGGAAAATGAGCCGCCGCGCAGTATCGGTCGCAATACCGTTGAGCGGCTGATTACTCAAGCCGAAACCAATAGCCGCAAAAAGATCATCAATATCGGCGCCGGTATTATTGGCGTGATTGTGGCCATATCCGGTTTTCTGGCCTTCCAAAACTATCAAAGCAAAGCGGAACTGCAGTCCGAACTGGACAAGAGCAAATTGGAGCAGGGCAAGCAGATCGCCGAATTAAATGCCAATAAGGCGTTGAGTTCTTCGGATATTTTTAAAAGTTTCGGCAATGCCACCGTATTCATCGAGTCGAGCTGGAAATTGATTCATATTCCAACCGGTAAGCAAATCTTCCAAAAAGCCGGTTGTATCACCAAAGGCGGCAAATGCATAACCGATTCCAGGCCTTGGTATATTTATATCGACGGCACCGTCGAACCTTTTCTGGATGTCGACAGCGGCCTGCCGATCGGCGAGTCGGGGTCCGGCTCCGGTTTCGTGGTCGAGTCCACTGGTTTTATTTTGACCAATCGCCATGTGGCGGCCAGTTGGCTGACCCAAAACCGCAATTTCATTTTTCCCGGCTTTTTAGTGGTCTGCGGCGACGAGAATTGCAGTAAGCACGAGATTGCCGAGCTGAGGTACGACAAGGACAATAAATATATTGCGTCGCTGAACAGTTGGGTGCCGTCGAAATCGAAAATGCTCGGAAAGAAACCGTTACACGGCAAAATCGTCGAGGGCCGCAACGATTATCTGGATGTGACGTTTCCTAAAACCGGTTTGCGGATACCGGCGCATCTGGTCAGAGTTTCCGATAGCGCCGACGTGGCGTTGATCAAAGTCGACGTGCCGCAAAGCCTGCCGGTGGTGCAAATGAGTTCCGAGGATACGGTCACGGCCGGCGATGCCATTACCGTGATGGGCTATCCCGGCGTGTCGCCGGACGTTGCGGTGAAGATGAGTTCACAAGATCCGTTCAATCGCGAAGGCGAGTGGCGGCAAATTCCCGATCCGACCGTAACCGGCGGTAATATCGGTAAAGTGATACAGGGCTCGGCGACGACTATGTCCGATTCGGTGAACGGCTATTTCAGCGAGATGGGCGACGTCTACCAGTTGACGGTCAACGCCACCGGCAGCGGTAACAGCGGCGGCCCGGTATTCAACGACAAAGGCCACGTCATCGGTATTTTCACTTCTAAGCGCACCGACAATTCCGGCACGGTAATATCGTTCGCGGTCCCGATTCGGCATGGCCAGGACATCATGGGTGTGCACAAATTGGTGCAATAAAGCCGATGAGAAAACTATGGTCGGCATGGTTTGGCAAGCCCAAAGCCTCCCGTTATCGGGCTCTGGCCGAACCGGTTGCGGAATATTTCCCGGAAATCGGCCTATTGTCCGATTCCGGCGTGGTGCGCTCCAGCAACCAGGACCATATCGGTTGTATCCGCTTCGCGAATGACCGTAATCTGGTTGCCGTAATCGCGGACGGCATGGGCGGGCACCAAAGCGGCGAGATTGCCAGCCAAATCGCCGTCGAAGTGTTTCAGAAAAATTTCCCCGGATATCTGCGCAAGGCCGATTGCAAACAAGCGTTGGTCAAGTGTTTTGCCGACGCCAACGCCGAAGTGTTCCGCTCCGGCCAGGCCTTGGCCGAAAACCACGGTATGGGTACTACGCTGGTCGCGTTGGCGCTGATCGACGGCTTCGCCTATTTCGGCAACACCGGCGACAGCCGCCTTTACCTGTGCCGCTCCGGCCAAGTGCGCCAGTTGTCTCAAGACCACACCGTGGTGGCCGAGCTGTTGAATGCCGGACTGATCACGGCCGAAGCGGCAGCCAGCCATCCGGATCGCAACGTGATTACCTGCGCGATCGGTACCCGGCAAACCACCAAAGCCGACATAGCGGACGTGCCGCTACGGATCGAGATCGGCGATTGCTTCGTGCTGTGTTCGGACGGGTTGTACGATCTGGTCGGCGATGGCGAAATCGCCGAAATCTGCGCAGTCCATTCGGCGCAGAACGCTTGCAAGCTATTGGTCGATTTAGCCAACCGGCGCGGCGGCTACGATAATATTTCGGTGGCTGTGGTCAAAATCGCCGAACAAAAAAACCAGTCCGCCAGTTCCCCTATCACCCGCGTATAACCATTCGGATAACTATGGACCAGATCGACAACTACAAAATCGTCGAAAAGATCGGCGAAGGCGGTATGGGGGAAGTTTATAAAGGCGTAGATGTGATGCTGGAACGGGAAGTCGCGATCAAGTTATTGCGGCCGGAATTGAGTTCCAGGGAGGATATCGTCAACCGCTTCAGATCGGAGGCGGTGGCGCTGGGCCGATTGAACCATTCGAATATCGCCGTGGTTTATAACTTCGGCCGGTTGCCGGCCGGGCAATTTTATATGGCGCTGGAGTTTGTCCACGGCGATACCCTGGACACGGTCATTAAACGTTCGGGCCCGTTGCCCTGGCAAAAAGCCGTCAAATACGCGCTCGGCATTTTGGAAGGCCTGGACCACGCTCATGGCTTCAACATCGTTCACCGCGACATCAAACCGGCGAACATTGTCGTCACCAAAAACGATTCGGTCAAAATTCTCGATTTCGGCATTGCCAGAATCCTGGAAACCGCCCGGCTGACCCGCGTCGGTCATCTGGTCGGGACCTTGGAATACGTGTCGCCCGAGCAAATTCAAGGTAAAGATACCGACGCAAAGTCGGATATCTATTCGGTCGGCGTAGTGCTCTACGAAATGCTGACCGGGCATATCCCGTTCGAAAAAGAAACCGAATACGACTTGATCAAGTCGCAAATCGAGGAAAAGCCAAGAGCTCCGCATACGCTATGCGGCAATATTCCGCCGAAATTGGAAAAGCTGGTACTGAAAGCGTTGGAGAAAAATCCGGAAAAACGCTTTGCTGGCGCCAGAGATTTTTGCGATGCGTTGATTGCCGTTTCTAAAGAATGTTCCGATTCGGTTCGGACCGCGCCTGCCGGTATGCCTTCGAACAAGTTGTGGAGTTATTGCAAGGAATATCCCGGTCCGGTATTTCTGGTTGCGCTGTTGGTTTTCGGCCTGATTTACTTTTTATGGCTGCAATTGGGCTTCGCCGAATTCGGGAAAGCCGGCGGCAGCAGCTCTGCGTCGGCATTACATGCCCCGCCAGCGGCGACTGAACCGCTAGCGGGCAAGGATGGCGCAGATAGCGCGAATTCGGACCAGGACGCGAATAAAAAGCCGGATAACGCCGAACGCTTGCCGCCGCCGCCGATCATGCCAATCCAGCCGGTCGGCGAAAGCCCATTGGATCGGGAGCGTTTGCCGGCGCCGGCTAAGATCGGCGCGGTTTCGGCGGCCGAGGACAACAAGGTCAGGGTAAAACCTCCAGTACCGGCCAAGCCCAAGAAAGAGCGGAGAATTGCCGACGACGATCCCGGTATCGGCCGGGCGGCCGACAATTTTTTTAACTAATCCATCTAGAGTCGTCTTAAGGAACTAGTGATGAAAAATAACTTGATTGTTTCGGCCACCATCGTTTCGTTACTCAGCGGTTGCGCGGGTATGTCCAAGGGGCAACAAACCGCTCTGGGCGGCGTCGGCGGTTGTGCGGCGGGCGCCGCGTTGGGTATTTTGTTGGGTGGCGGCGCCAAAAACGCGGCGATAGGCTGCGGCGCCGGCGCGGCCTTAGGTGCCGCGACAGCGTATATGTTAGCCAACGATCCTTACACCCAATCCGTCACGCAGCAGGCGAACGCCTGGCAACAAGAAACCGGCGCCAGTACCGAAGTCGTCAAAGCTTCGCAAGTCGTCGAGAACGGCCAGAATGTGCAACGCATCGACTCGCAAAAAGTCGTGGTTCCGAATGAAAAAATGGTTTCGGGTAAACATTTGACGCCGAAAGCCAAGCAGCAGTTGGTCAATGCGAAAAGCCAGTCCCTGAAAGTCGGCGGCAACGTACATGTCATTTGTCCGGCCAGTGCTACCAAAACGGTATTGAACGATATCAGCAATACCGGCGTGACTTACACCCAAGAGCCGACCATGCAGAACGGGTACGTTGTCGTGATGTCGCGCAACAACGAGGGCGTGCCGCTGTAGCGCAAAGCACACTGGCTGTTCGTCGCTGGCGCCGCCGAAATCTTTACCGAATGTAGTCGGCCGGCCCGAACCGGAAGCTGCCGAGGGCGCGGAAATCGGCTACTCTTTGCCGGAATTTTCGACGACGGCGGTCACGAGGTAGCGATGGAAGAGGATAAAACCGTACTGATGAATGCGAAGCCGGGGGCCGCGCAGGCCGATTCGGACCGGACTTTGCTGGTCGGCACCAGCAGGCTGGCCGTCAGTGTGTTGGATGCTTCCGGCCGCGCCGTCGCCGATTTTACCTTTGCCAAGGATTTTCGCGTCGGCCGTTCCGCCGACAACGAGGTGGTGATCCAGGACCCGTCGGTCAGCCGGCACCATTGCGAAATCAAATTCAGCGGCGGCGCCTGGTGGCTGTTTGACCTCAACAGCAGCCACGGCGTCTATCTGGAGGGGCTGCGGGTTCCGGGCAAGCTCAAATTGGCTTTGCCGGCGACGATAGGCTTCGGTCCGGCGGCGTTCGTTTTGAAACTCAGCGACCCCGCCGCCCAGCAAAAGCCGATATTGCCGCAACCCGGCGCCGCAGCAATCGCCCAAGTCGAGCCGCAACCGCAGCAGCATAGCCAATCCCGCCCGCAATTAACGCCCGAGCAAATCCGTAATCGGCTATTGTCCGAGCAGGAGTCGGAAGACATGGGCGACTACACCCGGATGGTGCGCGGTTTCATCCGCGAGGACCGCACCGTTCGCACCAAAAGTTACAAGAAATGGATCTGGTCGCTGGCCGGATTACTGGTGCTGGTGGCCGGTTTGGCGGTGTATCAGCGGTTTGCGCTGGACAACGCCCGGACGCTGGCGATCAACATGTTCTACGACATCAAGACGCTGGAAGTCAGCCTGTCGCAAGCCGACATTCGGCTGGAGCAAAGCGCGGAGACCTTGGCGCAAACCCTGGCCGCGGTCAACGACGAAAAGATGCGGGTGTCGCAGGAAAGGATCAAGGAAGAGCAATTGCGAATCCAACAGGAAAAGAAACGTCTGGCCGAAGAGCGCGAGCGCTTGAAGGCGATGAAAGTCAAATACCAGGCTTATCTGCAACAAATCGACTTTCTGCGGCTGAGTTTTCCGAGCGACGAGGAATACGAGCGGGAACTGGTGACGCGGGTGGCGCGCGGTTTCGGCGAAAGCGAACTGGAGGTACCGGAAGAGTTCGTCGCCAAGGTCAAGCAGTACATCGACAACTGGAAAAACAGTTCCCGCCTGCAATTGGCGATTCGTAACCTGGAAGCCAACCAATATGCGCCTATCGTGCTGAGCGAGCTGGAAAAGGAAGGCTTGCCGGCTTACTTCCTCTATCTGCCGCTACAGGAAAGCAACTACGACAGCAAAGCCGTCGGTCCGGAAACCCGCTTCGGCATCGCCAAGGGCGCCTGGCAGTTTCTGGCGAGCACCGGCCAGGATTACGGCTTGGCGCCGGGGCCGTTGGCCAATACCCGCGATTACGACGAGCAGGACGCCCGTTTCGATTTCAACCAGGCAACCCGCGCCGGTGCCAAGTACTTGAAGTACATCTACGGCACCCAGGCCCAGGCTTCCGGCTTGCTGGTGATGGCCAGTTATAACTACGGCCACAACAAAGTGCGCAGCATGGTGGAAAACATGCCGGACAATCCGCGCGACAAGAACTTCTGGAAATTCATCCAGCAATACGAGATTCCGGCCGAGACTTACGATTACGTGTTTTACATCGTCTCCGCGGCCGTGATCGGCGAAGACCCGAAACATTTCGGCTTCGATTTCAAACCGCCGTTGCTGGCGGCGATGCCGGTACCGGGCTAGCGCCGCCGCTCGATCCGCGCCGCTAGCTCCAAAGCGGCGATCAGGCGGCGACGGCCGCAGCCTGCACCGATTGCAGGAAGTCTTGGACGTCGGCGTTGATCAGTTCGAAGCCCATCCGCTCGCTGAAGCGTTTTTCCTTATCGGTCGGATTTTTGCGTAAAAACCAGCCTTTCGGCTCGGTCGCACCGTAAACGATGTCGCTCATCACCATCCGCTCCGAGTCGCGGTTCAACGGTAAACCGATCAGCAGGTACTTTTTGCCTTTACGGTATTCCTTCAGAAAATCCGGAATCGCAAAGCCGCCCATCAATTCGGTAATGTAATCGACGTAATCGGCGTCCGAGGCGATATAGTTGGCTTCCGGTTTCGGTGTGCCCATCGGCTTGAACAGGACCGGCAGGTTTTTGTCGACCTGCTCCTGGCTGACCTCGAAATAGCCGCTGCCGTCGTAGTGGTAAATTCTGAAACGGAACGCGGTACCGACGATGCGGGCAACGCCGACGATCAGAGTGTGTTCCTCGTCGGCGTAACTGTCCTGCAACTGGGTGTCGCGGTTGATATCGACCACGTACTTCGGCCGCCATTCCTGCAGCCAGTCGTGCAGCGCGGCGCGGGTGTATTGCGCCTCGCCGTAGGTTTTATTCAGAAATTGAGTCAGAAAGTTGCGGCCGCGTTTCAATTCCTGGTTCATTGCGGCCCGCGGAAATTCGTACATCAGCTTGGGAGCCATCGGTTTGCCGCCGTTCATTGCCAGAATCAGGCTGTTGCTGTCGGCTGGCATCGGCTCGCGGGTCAGCTTGTTTTGAGCGTCGAACAACACGCCCGGCCCCAGATACGGGATGACTTGGTTGTCGTACAAGCCGCTTAAAATTTCGGAAAACACACTGTTGGACATGTCGCGCCCCATCAAGGATAGTAAAGGATACTGGGGGAAAGCAAAATTCAATCCAATTTTTCCGGTTTGGCGGCAGGCCTTGTCCGGCGCGGCTTTCCGCTGCCACCGATCGGGAAGGCTAAGGCAACAACCGCATAAATTTCAGTGAATTTGTCGGACATGCGACAAATCCGGTTTCCGGAAATCGTTGTGGCCGGCAAAGCCGGTGGCGACCGTTCGGGCCGAGGCGATCAACCGATACTGAATTGGGCGATCAAATCGCGCAGATTGCGGTTGATGCCGGTGATGGCCGATGCGCTGGCCTTGTTGTTTTGCGCTTCGCGGCTGGTTTGCCGCGCCAATTCCGCGGTCTGGTTGAAACTGGTGGCGATACGTTCGCTGGCTTGGGATTGCTGCAGCGAGGTTTCGGCGATGATTCGGCTTTGTTGCAATAGGCTGGCCACCGAGTCTTTGATGCCGGCAAACACCTGGCCGACTTGTTCGACGGCAGCGGCGGTGTTTTTGGCGGCGCTTTGTTGGCCGTCCATCAATCCCACCGTGTCGGCGGTGGCGGCATTCAGCTTCTCGACCAGGGTGCGGATTTGCCCGGCCGAAACCGCCGTTTGCGCCGCCAGCTTGCGCACTTCGTCGGCCACCACCGCGAAGCCTCGGCCGTGCTGGCCGGCCCTGGCCGCCTCGATAGCCGCATTCAAGGCCAGCAGATTGATTTGTTCGTTAAAACCTTGAATCACATCCAGCACGTTGCCGATGCCCGCCGCATCGCGTTGCAAGCGCTCCAATGCGCGGCCGGTGGCTTCGTTGCAGCGGTCCAGCGTGTCGATTTGCTCACGGGTATGTTGCATCGTGGACAGGCCGCGGTCGATCAAATCCCGCGCCGACGCCGTCACGCTTTGCGAATGGGCGGCATGGTCGGCAACGCTCGCAAACGAACGGTGTAGTTCGGTCATCTGGCGGGCGCCGTTCTCGGTGGCGAGGCGTTGGTCGGCGATAATGGTTTCCAGGCTTGCGGCAACCTGCAGGATATTCTGACCGTGCCGGTTTAGCTCGGACGATTCCTGGTTGATGTTGCGGATTAGCCGTTCGAAGTAATCGTGCAGTTTCAGCAGCGAATCTTTCAGCAGGTTTATCTCGGCGATCCGGCTGCTTAAATCGACCGAACCGCTTAGATTGCCGTTGGCCAAGCGGTCGACATGGCCGCTGATATAGCCGATAACCTCTGCAAGATGGCGCTTCAGATAAATCATCAAGCCGCTGATTGCGACCAGCACTGCGGTACACAAACCGACGATCCCGTACAGCACGCGTTCGTAGGCCTGGTATTCGGCGGAAATTTCGCCGCGCAATCCGTCCAGCCGTTGTTGCAGGGTACGCATTTGCTGTTCCGCCTGGTCCTGCCCGGCTCTTTTCTGGACGATCAACTGGCTGGCGTTGGCCAGTTCTTTGTCATAACGCTTCGCCAGTGCGGCGATTTCGGCCGCCGGTTCGACGGCGATATCCTCCGCCGGCCGTTCTGTTCCGGCCAGCGCCAAGCCGAAATCGGCTTCATCGGCGGCTTGCGGCTTCAATAAACCCAGCAATGGCAGGCGTTGGATGCGTTCCGTTACGGCGATGAGCTGCTGCAGGTAGTGGCGTACGTTGTCCGGCGAGCTGTTGCCGCGGCTAGAAAAATAACTTTGCCTGGCTCGCGACAGCGACAGCAAAGCCGTTTGCGCCTGGCCCAGCGTCACCCAGTAAAACTGTTTGGCGTGGTATTCGGCCGGCGCCCGCTCGGCGTAATCGAGCAAGGTTTGCAGATGGCCGGCGAGCTGTTGTTCGTTATTGACCAACAACAGTTGCGGGTCGGCCAGCTTGCCGGCGGCGGCCAATTCGGCGATCACCGATTCCTGCACCTTGCGGAGCAGGTCCAGAAGCGGCGCTTTCAGATGGGCGGCGACCGTTGGGTTGGCTTCGACATCGTTAACGGTCTGGCGGACGTTGTGGTCTATCGCGGTCAGCAGTGTGGCGTCGCCGGTAGCCAAATAGGCAAAGATCGGCTGGCTGACCTGCAGGTAAAAGCCGTTTTGCTGTTGTCCGAAATATTCGACGGTCGAAAACGCCTGGTTTAAGTGGCGCAACGCGGACACTACGGCAATGGTGAAACCGCTGAGCGTAAGGATTAACAGTAGGCTGACGATCTTGGTAATTCGGCTGATGTTCATGGGCGAAAATAGCAATCGGTAATTTGGAAAATACTTGGCGGTTTAACGGACAGCAGCCGGCCTAACTTAGGCGTTGAAAGGCGCTGGTTTTGCCCCTAAACAGCAATGGCTGGATAGTGCGGGTCGTTGATTTGCCCGATTTGAGCGACTCTGGTGGCGATGCTGATATTGGCCGTCGATTGTTGGCAGAGTCGGGTGACATGGGCGTTTGTCTGTGCCCTTCCGGACCTTAGGTTTGAATCGATGCGCCGGATAACGGCCGATGGAATCCCTAACGGCAAAACCGCCAATTACCGCCACAAAAATCACCGGCGAGCTGGCCTTGGTGTCGATGTCCTTCATCGTTTCTGACTCCTGGTATGGTTAAGGCGCGGTGAGTTCGCGCGGCGGATGTTAAAACGGAATTGCGACAACTTTGTTACAGATTCGGGCCGGCGCTATTTCGATGGATAAATTGCCGGCTAGCCGGCAATTTCGGCAAGAAATTCGCCATGCGGGGTCGGGGGTGGCCGCGAATTCTGGCGTGAGGGCTAGGGAAATATTGCTGCCGACTCGGAATGCCGAAAGTTCGGCGGCGGGTTCAATTTGGCGGGATTGTCAGGGATTGTTTCTGATTAGATACACGGGCGGCATGCGCTGAACGCGCCGCCCCGGTGGGGGGGCGACGACTGCCGGTTGAACCGGTTGAGTCCCGATCTCGGTCTAGTGAGCGTTACTGCGAAATTATTGTCGGATTTTCTGTTAATGCCAACCGCCGTACTGGGTGGTCGGGTCGCCGCGGAAGCCGGAGGTGGTTTTGTTGGCGTCGGGCACGTGCGCGGTTTCTTCCGCCGCTCTGACCATGTTGCCATGGCTGTAGCCGCCCATGGCTTTGGCTTGTTTGGCGATGGCGGTCGTGGTCGGGTTGATGTCGTATTTGCCGGAGTCGGGATGGATGATGACGCTGACCAGTTCGTCGGTGCCCGCGCCGTAACTCAAAATCAGCGGCAACGGCGTATTGGCCGGCACGGGTATCTCGAACCGCGGGCTGTTGTTCAATTCGGTGCTGGCGATCAATTTGCCCGCTTCGGAGCGCAATTTGACCTCGCCGGATTTGATCGGACCGCTGTTGTTGCTGACCGCACCGGTCAGGCTGGCCGCCCGTAAATGTTGGGCGCCGGCCGGCTTGGCGATGATGGTCTTGGGTTGCTCCTGGCCGCAGCCGGCCAGCAAAGCGCCGCTCAACAGCGCCAGCGCCGCGACCGGAAAAATCAGGTGTTTGGGGTGTGTTTTCATGGGGTTCTCCTCCGTTGCCGGCTAAAGATACCCGTTTCGCCGATGGCCGACAAGGCCGCGCCCTTGCTCAGATTGCAGTTGAATAATGCCGGTAACGCCGTTATATTGCCTGGCTTTTATACTTGTAAATCAATGCCATGCCATCATTCGACATCGTTTCCGAACTCGATAGCCACGAAGTGACCAACGCCGTGGACCAAGCCAACAAGGAAGTCTCGACCCGTTTCGACTTCAAGGGCTCCAATGCCAATTTCGAACAGACCGACGACGGCATTATGATGAAAGCCGAATCGACCTTCCAATTGCAGCAAATGCTGCCGATTCTGTACGCCAAGATGAGCAAGCGCGGCATCGACATTTCGGCGCTGGAGAGCGGAAAAATCACCGATACCGGCAAGACCGCCAGCCAAACCATTGCTCTGAAGCAAGGCATCGGCAGCGATCTGGCGAAGAAAATCGTCAAACTGATCAAAGATAAAAAAATGAAAGTGCAGGCCGCGATCAACGGCGACAAGGTGCGCGTGACCGGCAAGAAAAGGGACGATCTGCAGGAAGTGATCCAGATGCTGCGCACTGAGGATCTGGAACAACCGCTGCAATTCAACAATTTCCGGGATTGATCCTGGCCGGCAGACCCTGGTGGAAGCGCGCATCGGCCATCCGGCACCGCCGCTGGCAATCGGTGAATGGCTGCAGGGCCGGCCGACGCCACTGGCCGATCTGGCCGGACGCGTGGTGCTGGTGGCGGTATTCCAGGTCAATTGCCCCGGCTGCTTTTTGCATTGCCTGCCGCGGGTCGAGGATTTGCATTGGCGCTACCAGGACTATGGCTTGACCGTGTTGGGCCTGGCCACCGCGTTCGAGGATTTCGACAAAAACACGGTCGGCAATTTACGTTTGTTACTGGACAGCGGCCGCGTGATCGGCGAAACCGAAAAGCTGTTGCAGCAGCATGCGCTGCTCAAAGGCGAGCGGCTGCCGTATTCCTTGAGTTTTCCGGTGGCGATGGATCGGCTGGTGCCGCAATCGGCGGATAATCTCGAAGTCGAGATCGACGCGTTCGTCGCCCGACAGGTGCCGGATTTCGTAAGTCGCCCGCCAACGGAACGCCAAGCCATCCGCGCCCGGCTGCGGGCCTATTTCGGGCAACGGCCGTTCCGTCCGGAAACCTTCGAACGGTATCGGCTGCAAGGCACGCCGTCGTATCTGTTGATCGATAGGGCCGGCATCCTGCGTGCGAGCCGCTTCGGTGCCTACGACGAGCTGGAAACCGATTTGACCGGCCTGCTCTAAAACTCGCCGGCGTTGGCCGGCTTTTTCCAACCCCCCAAGGATATTTTCGATGACCGAACCGCTGCTGATCGCCAAATCCGCCACCGCCGAGTTGCACTTGTTGCCGGCCATGGCCAATCGCCACGGCTTGATTGCCGGCGCCACCGGCACCGGCAAGACCATTACCTTGCAAACGCTGGCCGAGGCTTTTTCCGAGATCGGCGTGCCGGTATTTATGGCCGACGTCAAAGGCGATCTGTCCGGCCTGAGCCGGCCGGGCGGCGGCAACGCCAAAGTCGACGCGCGTCTGGCCGAATTGGGTCTGCCGGAACTGCAACCGGCGGCCGCGCCGGTGTTGTTTTGGGACGTGTTCGGCCAGAAAGGCCATCCGTTGCGTTCGACGGTGTCGGAGATGGGGCCGCTGCTGCTGGCGCGGATGTTGGATTTGAACGAAGTGCAGAGCGGGGTGTTGACCGCCGCCTTCAAAATCGCCGACGACAACGGCTGGCTGCTGCTGGATTTGAAAGACCTGAAAACAATGTTGCAGTACGCCTCTGAAAATGCGTCCGAGCTGGCCGGCGAGTACGGCAGTATTTCGGCGGCCAGCGTCGGCGCGATTCAGCGCGGCTTGCTGCAATTGGAACACGAAGGCGGCGAAAAACTGTTCGGCGAACCGGCGCTGGATTTCAACGATCTGTTGCAAACCGAAGGCGGCCGCGGCGTAATCAACATCCTGGCCGCCGATACCCTGTATAACTCGCCGCGGGTTTACGCCACCTTGTTGCTGTGGCTGCTGTCGGAGTTGTTCGAAAACCTGCCGGAAGCCGGCGATCTGGACCAACCGAAGCTGGTGTTCTTCTTCGACGAGGCGCATTTGCTGTTCAACGACGCCCCGGCTGCGCTGTTGCAAAAAATCGAACAGGTGGTGCGCCTGATCCGTTCCAAAGGCGTCGGCGTCTATTTCGTCAGCCAGAATCCGCTGGATATTCCGGACGTGATTCTGGGCCAGCTCGGCAACCGGGTGCAGCATGCGTTGCGGGCCTTCACGCCGCGCGACCAAAAGGCGGTGAAAGCCGCTGCCGAAACCTTCAGAAGTAATCCCAAGTTGGACGTCACCGCGGCAATCGGCGAACTGGGCGTCGGCGAGGCGTTGGTATCGTTTCTGGAAGCCAAAGGCACGCCGGCCATTGTCGAACGGGCCCTGATCAAACCGCCGAGGTCGCGGATCGGGCCGGCCAGCGACGCCGAACGGCGGGAGACGATAGCGAACTCGGTGATCGCCGGCCATTACGAAAAACAAGTCGATAGGGAATCGGCTTACGAGATTCTGAAAGGCCGCGCCGAGCAAGCCGGGCCGGCCGGAGGTGGCGATACCGGCGGCAGCGGTTTCGATTGGGGCGAGGTGTTGATGGGCGGCGGGGCCGGTAAATCGACTTCCCGCCGCGGCCGACGAAGTTCGGCCGAAACCGTGCTGGAGGCTGCAGCTAAAAGCGCGGCGCGCAGCATCGGCCAGGAAGTCGGCAAGCAAATCATTCGCGGCGTGTTAGGTTCTTTGTTGGGCGGACGCCGCCGCTAGCGGCAAACATTGCTGACACCACGCTGTCAGGAGGGCTGTTTTAGGATGGCGGCTCTTTTAAACCAATGGAGGAATCCACCATGAATCAAAATATCGCAACCTGGTTCGAATTGCCTGCAACCGACCTCGGCCGCGCCCAGGATTTTTACCGTAGCGTCTTGGATACCAGTTTCAAGCTGGAGGACATGAGCGACATGCAATTGGCGATTTTCGAAGCCGAAGACGGTGCGGTTAGCGGCATGTTGGTGAAAAACGAGCACTATCAACCTTCGGCAACCGGAGCCGTGGTGTATTTCAACGGCGGCGAAGATCTGAGCCAACCTTTGGCTAAAGTCGAAGCCGCCGGCGGCAAGGTCTTGATGCCGAAAACGCCGATCCACGACGGCGAGTGCGGTTACTTCGCGCTGGTGCTGGACAGCGAAGGCAATCGAGTCGGCCTCTACTCGCCGGCATAGTCCGAAGCGGCAGCCACGATGCGCAGAGCCGACCGTCTGTTTCAGATCGTGCAGATTCTGCGTAACCGTCGGCTGGTGACGGCCAAGGCGCTGGCCGAGCGGCTGGAAGTGTCGGAGCGCACCATTTATCGCGACATCCAGGTGTTGAGCCTGTCCGGGATTCCGATCGAAGGCGAAGCCGGCGTTGGTTATGCCTTGCGTCACAGTCTGGATATTCCGCCGTTGATGTTCAGCGCCGCCGAACTGGAGGCGTTGGTGGTCGGCGCCCGCATGGTCAAGACCTGGGCCGGTACCGAACTGGGCCGGTCGGCGCAGTCGGTGTTGGACAAGGTCACGGCGGTGGTGCCGGCCGAATTGCGCGACCGTTTTGAACGGTCCAAATTGTTCGCGCTGCGGTTTTCGCCGCGCGAAGATTTGGACGTCACGATGGACATTTGCCGCCAAGCCTTGGACGCCAAGCGCGTGCTGCATCTGGATTACCGCCGCGGCGACGGCGAATTCAGCCAGCGCCGGATCCGGCCGCTGGGGCTGTATTTCTGGGGCAACGTCTGGACCCTGGTCGGCTGGTGCGAGTTGCGCGGAGATTTTCGCAACTTCCGCTTGGACCGCATCGAGCGCGCGCTGGTGTTGGACGAAGCCTTCAGCGAAGACCCCGGCCAGACTTTACAAGACTTTATTCGCAGCATGCATTGCACACCGCAATGATTTTGTAGCCGACGGCAAGAATCGGTTTGCCGAATTCCGGCTTTTATCTATCATGGCAGGTTAAGCGGCCGACGCGGCCGCCATTTTCCTTCACCGTTTCAACCATTATCCCTACCATGACGACAATCAACATCCAACAAATGATGGCCGACAGCGGCGTCGCGTTCGGCACCAGCGGTGCGCGCGGCCTGGTCAGCCAGATGAGCGGCGAGGTCTGTGCCGCTTACACCTTGGCGTTTATTCAAGGCTTGAATCTCGCCCGCCGCGGCCAGCGCATTGCCTTGGGCATGGATCTGCGGCCGTCCAGCCCGGAGATTGCCCAAGCCTGCGTCGCCGGCATCCGCCAATCCGGTTGCGAGGTGGATTTTTGCGGGGTGTTGCCGACCCCGGCGCTGGCCTTGTATGCGTTGGCGGAAGGCATTCCGGCGATCATGGTCACCGGCAGCCATATTCCGTTCGACCGCAACGGCATCAAGTTTTATCGGGCCGACGGCGAAATCAGCAAGGCCGACGAGGCGGCGATGACCGGTGCGACGGTCGAAGTGGAAGCGGTGGCTGCCGAATTACCGGCCGTCAATCCGGCGGCATTGGACCAGTATCGGCAGCGCTACACCAAACTGTTTGCTAGAGATTTGCTGGCCGGCTGGCGGGTGGGGGTTTACGAACATTCCAGCGCCGCCCGCGATGTGTTGAAAGAGGTGCTGGCCGAACTGGGCGCCGAGGTAATTGGTTTGGAGCGTACCGATACCTTCGTGCCGATCGATACCGAAGCGGTCGGCGAAGCGGACAGGCAGCGCGGTCGTAACTGGGCCGCCGAATATAAACTGGATGCATTGATCTCCACCGACGGCGATGGCGACCGGCCGTTGATCGGCGATGAGCATGGCGAATGGTTGCGCGGCGACATCGTCGGCTTGCTGTGCGCCAAATTCCTGGGCGCCGATACTGTGGTCACACCGGTCAGTTGCAATACCGCGATCGAAGCGTCGGGCTGGTTCAAGCAAGTGATACGCACCCGGATCGGTTCGCCGTACGTGATTGCCGGTATGGAACAGGTCGCGGCGGGCGGCGTGGCCGGCTTCGAGGCCAATGGCGGCTTTTTGGCCGGCAACGGTCTGAGCGTCGACGCCAAACCTCTGGCCGCGTTGCCGACTCGCGATTCGCTGCTGCCGGCGTTGGCACTATTGGCGATGGCCCGCGGGCAGGGCGTCAAATTGTCCGGCCTGCTGCAAGGTTTGCCGCAACGTTTTACCGCCAGCGACCGGATTCAGGATTTTCCTGCGGCCAACAGCCGAGCGTTACTGGACCGCTTGCAAGCCGACGACACCGCCTATCGCGGCCTTTGGGGCGATAGCTTGGGTGCGCCGGTAAACAGCGATACCACCGATGGCCTGCGCCTGACCTTCGCCAGCGGCGACATCGTCCACTTGCGGCCTTCCGGCAATGCCCCGGAACTGCGTTGTTATGCCGAGGCTGGCGATGCCGAGCGGGCGCAAAGTCTGGTGGCGGAAACCTTGCGGCGGATTGCCGGCTGAATCCCGGTCTATCGTCAATATCGCCTCGGTTAATTTGTGGTTAAGTTTCCATGGGATATCGTAGACCCGCGATAACACATAACACCAAGGAGACAACATGCAAAACAAAGCTATTTTAATCGGGTCGTTGCTATTGGCATCATCTGCGGCCTGCGCCGAAACCGGCGTTCTGGAAGGCGTGGCGAAACAGGCGGCAAAAGATACTGCGGCCGCGGTAGCGCCGGGCGCGGTGCAACGGGCGGAGCAAGCCAACCAAGCCTTGGAGCAGGCTCAGGAAGTCAAACAGGGTGTCGAAAATGCGCCCGGAGCATTGAAAAACCAGGCCCAGGAAGCGGCGAAAGACGCGGCGCAGCAAAAGCTGGAGCAAGCGGTGCCGGCCGAAGTCAAACAGGGCGCGGAAACCGTTAAAGCCGGCAAGGAAGCCGCCGCGAATCTGAAAGGCGAAGCCGATGCCGCACCCAAATCCGCCGGCGAAGCGGTCAAAGCTGCCAAAGGCAAGGCCAAGCAAAAAGCCGCCGCCAAAGCGCTGGATTTGCTGAATTAAGTCCGGTAAACGGGCGGCGGCCTTGCCGCCGCCCGCTTCTCTCTGAGTCGATTCGATAACCGGACAGCGAATGCCGGTATTGCGCCGGTAAACCTATTCAATACCTAAAGCCGGCCAATTGGCTATGCTTAGCGCTCTTTCCGCAGAACCTGCCGCAACATGCTTAATGCCGCCCAACTCAAAGCCTTGTCCGTTTTTGCGATATTCGCAATCATCGGTTTCGGTCCGATTTCTCCCGGTTGCTTGATCGGCATGTATGTCGTGGTCAAGCGTCCAGATTGGTTCCACCGCTTGGTGCGCGGTATCTACGATTATCCCGACGATGCCGATTTTGTGAGCGCTGCCGAAACCCGCGCGGCCCGCATCAAAAGCTTTGCCGGTCTGTTCCTGCTGTTTTTAGTCGATATCCTGCCGCTGCCGGTCACCCCGGTAATCGCCTTTGCGATCATCTTGAGTCGGCCGCGCTGGTTTTACCGGACGGTCAGGCGGGTCTACGGGCAATCGGCCTGATACGGATCGATGTTAGATTGGGCAATGGCCGGCTTTTGCCGTCGCCCGTGCCGAATCGGGCAAGCTAATTCGGAGCAGGAAAACTAACGGCATCCAACGCCAGATTCAATTGCAACACGCTGACCCTGGGTTCGCCCAACAGGCCCCATTGCCGGTCTTCGCGATGGGCCGCGATTAATTCCCGTAGTTTGCTCTCATCGATTTTTCGCCGCTTGGCAATGCGCGGAACTTGGTATTCCGCCGCCGCCGGACTGATATGCGGATCCAGGCCGCTGGCGGAAGCGGTGACTAGATCGACCGGGACCGGTAAGTTATTGCCGGGATCGGCGTCCTTCAATGCCTGAATCCTGGCGGCAACGGCTTCGCTCAGTGCCGGATTGGTCGGCCCCAGGTTGGAGCCGCTGGAGGCGTTGGCGTTGTAAGGATAGGGTGCGGTGGCCGACGGCCGGCTCCAAAAATATTTCGGGTCGCTGAAGCTTTGTCCGATCAAGTGCGAGCCGACTACTTCGCCATGGGCCGTTTGGATCAGACTGCCGTTGGCTTGCTCGGGAAACACGGTTTGGGCGACTAAGGTCACCAAGGCCGGATAGACGGCGCCGGTGGCCAGGGTCAATAACAGCAGCATCACCGCTGCGGGTCTTAAATAACTGGACATTTTCGCTCCTTACACCCAATTCATAGCAACCAAAAATAAATCGATCGCCTTGATGCCGATGAACGGCACGATCAAGCCGCCGAGGCCGTAGACCAGCAAGTTGTTGTGCAGCAGTTGCTCGGCGCCGACCGGGCGGTATTTGATGCCTTTCAAGGCCAGCGGTATCAGGGCGATGATGATCAAGGCATTGAATATCACCGCCGACAGAATCGCGCTGGCCGGCGTGGCCAGGTGCATCACGTTCAGCACGTTCAATACCGGATAGGTGGTCGCGAACGCGGCCGGAATGATGGCGAAATATTTGGCGACGTCGTTAGCGATACTGAAGGTGGTCAGCGCGCCGCGGGTCATCAGCATTTGCTTGCCGGTTTCGACGATTTCGATCAGCTTGGTCGGATTGGAATCCAGATCGACCATGTTGCCGGCTTCCTTGGCGGCCTGGGTGCCACTGTTCATCGCCACCGCGACGTCGGCTTGCGCCAGCGCCGGGGCGTCGTTGGTGCCGTCGCCGGTCATCGCCACCAGGCGACCGTCGGCCTGGTGCTGGCGGATCAGATTCAGCTTGGCTTCCGGCGTGGCTTCGGCCAGAAAATCGTCGACGCCGGCTTCGGCGGCAATCGCCGCGGCGGTCAGCCGGTTGTCGCCGGTTATCATGATGGTCTTGATGCCCATTTGCCGCAATTCGATGAAGCGCTCCTTGATGCCGCCCTTGACGATGTCTTTCAGCTCGATCACGCCCAGGGCCTTGTCGCCTTCCGCCACCACCAGCGGCGTGCTGCCGCGGCGAGCGACGTCGTCGACCAGGGTTTTCAGTTCCGCCGGCCATTTCCCGCCTTGGGCTTCGATGTGCTGGCGGATGGAGTCGGCCGCGCCCTTGCGGATATGCCGACCCTCACCCCCGCCCCCTCTCCCAGGGGGAGAGGGGAGATTAACGCCGCTCATCCGGGTTTGGGCGCTGAAATGGACGAAGGTGGCGCCCAGAGAATGAATGTCGCGTTCGCGCAAACCGTACTTCTGCTTGGCCAGTATCACCACGCTCCGGCCTTCCGGGGTTTCGTCGGCCAGCGAGGCCAGTTGCGCGGCGTCGGCCAAAACCGTCTCCTTGACGCCCTTGACCGGAAAAAATCCGGAAGCTTGGCGGTTGCCCAGCGTGATGGTGCCGGTTTTATCCAGCAGCAGTACATCGACGTCGCCGGCCGCTTCCACGGCGCGGCCGGAGGTGGCGATGACGTTTTTCTGCATCATCCGGCCGATACCGGCCACGCCGATGGCCGACAACAGGCCGCCGATGGTGGTCGGGATCAGGCAGACCAGCAAGGCCACCAACACCGTGACACTGATCGGGCGGCCGCTGCCGGCGGTTTCGACGCTGTAAATGGAAAACGGCAGCAAGGTGACGACCGCCATTAAAAACACCAGCGTCAAGGCCACCAACAAAATGGTCAGGGCGATTTCGTTCGGGGTTTTCTGGCGCTTGGCGCCTTCCACCATGCCTATCATCCGGTCCAGAAAGCTTTCGCCCGGGTTGGTGGAAATGCGCACCACCAGCCAGTCGGACAGCACGCGGGTGCCGCCGGTCACCGAGCTGAAGTCGCCGCCGGACTCGCGGATCACCGGCGCCGATTCGCCGGTGATGGCGCTTTCGTCGACCGAGGCCACACCTTCGATGACGTCGCCGTCGCCCGGTACGAAATCGCCGGCTTCGATCAGCACCACGTCGCCTTTGCGCAAACTGGAGCCGGCGACTTTGCTGTAGTGGCTGCCGTATTTCGGTTCATCCAGCTTTTTGGCGGCGATGTCGCGCTTGGCGCTGCGCAGAAAGGCGGCTTGAGCCTTGCTGCGACCTTCGGCGACGGCTTCGGCGAAATTGGCGAACAGCACGGTAAACCACAGCCATAGCGTAATCGCCAGGATGAAACCGGCCGGTTCCTCGCTGCCGCCGTTCCAGGCTTGCAGCCACAACACGGTCGTCAATAAGCTGCCAAGGTAGACCACGAACATCACCGGATTTTTCCATTGCTGGCGTGGCGTCAGTTTGGCAAAGGCGTCGAAACACGCCTGTTGAAGGATTTGCGGGTCCATCAAGGACGTTGAAACGGGTTTGCTGGTCATAGTGTTACCTCTATCAATTCTCTGTAGGCCGGAATAAAGCGGTTCGAGCGCTAGCGAAAACCGCTGTTTCCGGCGGATGGCTGAAGTTAATGGTGACCGAGCATTTGCAACTGCTCGACGATAGGGCCCAAAGCCAGTGCCGGCACGAAAGTCAGCGCGCCGACCATCAGCACGGTGACGATCAGCAATACCGCAAACAAAGGTGTATGCGTCGGCAGGGTGCCGGGACCGACCGGTACCGTCTTTTTGGCCGCCAAGGAGCCGGCAATCGCCAGCACCGGAACCATCAGCCAATAGCGGGAGAACAGCATCGCCAACCCCAGCCAGAGGTTATAAAACGGCACGTTGGCCGACAAGCCGGCGAAGGCGCTGCCGTTGTTGTTGCCGGCCGACGACCAGGCGTACAGCACTTCGCTGAAGCCGTGGGCGCCGGGATTGAAGATCGAGGCCTTGCCGGCGTCCAGCATCAGACTTAGTGCCGTGCCGCCCAGTACCATTAAGGGCGGGATCAAGATGACGATGGCGGCCATTTTCATCTCGAAGGCTTCGATCTTTTTGCCCAGGTACTCCGGGGTGCGGCCTATCATCAGGCCGGCGATGAACACGGCGACGATGGCAAACACGATCATGCCGTATAGGCCGGAGCCGACGCCGCCGAAAATCACCTCGCCGAGTTGCATCAGCCACATCGGCGCCAAACCGCCGAGCGGCGTGTAGGAATCGTGCATCGAGTTGACCGAGCCGTTCGAAGCAGCCGTCGTCGCTACCGCCCACAATCCGGAATTGACGATGCCGAAGCGGGTTTCCTTGCCTTCCATATTGCCGCCAGCTTGTTGCGCGCCGATGCTTTGGTCGACGCCCAATGCCGTCAAGGCCGGATTGCCGTGTTGTTCGGCCGGCACGGTGACAAAGACCAACGCGACGAACACCAAGGTCATCGCCGCCAGAATCGCCCAGCCCTGGCGGGTGTCGCCGACCATGACGCCGAAGCTGTAACACAGCGCCGCCGGAAGCAACAGAATCGCCAGCATTTCCAGGAAATTGGACAGCGGTGTCGGGTTTTCATACGGATGGGCGGAGTTGACGTTGAAGAAACCACCGCCGTTGGTGCCCAATTGCTTGATCGCGATTTGCGAGGCGGCCGGGCCCAAGGCCAGGGTTTGTTTAGTTGGTTTGCCAGTTTGATTCTCCTCACCCCTACCCTCTCCAGCAGGAGAGGGAGCTAAACCCATAGACTTCGCATCAACCGTATTGTTCGAGGATTCCAACAAGCTTACAGTCTGATACGGGTTGAAGGTTTGCACCACGCCCTGGCCGACCAGGACCAGGGCCAACACGAACGACAACGGCAGCAGGATATACAAGGTACTGCGGGTCATATCGACCCAAAAGTTGCCGATACCCTGGGCATTGCGGCGGGCGAAGCCGCGAATCAAAGCGACCAATACCGCCATGCCGCTGGCCGCCGACAGGAAGTTTTGTACGCTCAGCCCCAACATTTGCGTCAGATAGCTCATCGTGCTTTCCCCGCCGTAACCCTGCCAGTTGGTATTGCTGGCAAAGCTGACCGCGGTATTGAAGGCCGAATCCGGCGTCACCGCCGGCAAGGCTTGCGGATTCAATGGCAGCACGTCTTGAAAGCGTTGCAACAAATAGACGGCCAGCAAGCCGAACAGATTGAAGGCCAGCACCGCCCAGGCATACTGCTGCCAGCGCATGTCTTGGTTGGGATCGACCCCGCTCAGACGGTAACACAGCCGCTCGACGCCGGCAAACCAGCGGTTCAATCCCACCGACTCGTCTTGGTAAACCCGGGCCATATAACTACCCAGCGGTTTGACCAAAGCTATCAGCACGATCAGATAAATAGCGATTTGCAGAAAACCTTGTCCACTCATCAGAATTTCTCCGGGCAAAACAGCGCGACCAGCAGATAGACGAACACGGCCAAGGCCAGCCCGCCGCTCAATAGATAAATCCAGCTCATGCTTGCCCCCTTAGCGCATTGCAGCCGGCTACTAACAAGGCGCTCGCGGCAAAGAAGGTCGCCGCTACCAGTAAATACAGGGTGTCCATCGTTACCTCCACTCATTAAGCCGGCTTTGCCGCCGTTATCGATTGCGTAGCGATAGGGTAGGGATCGGCAGGTAAAAATGCCGTAAAAATGGCGTCAACCGAGGTAAAGAAAATATAAGATTTTTGTATTTGGCCGCGGCAGCGGAATCGGAGAGGTGGATGTTACGTGGCTCGGCGATTCGAACGCTTGTATGCGAGGCTGCAGAGGCCGGCGGGTGAACAGCGGGATTTTAGCGGGGGCAGGGTATCGGCCGGGCGGTGGCCGACAGTTTGAACAGATAAAAAACGGGAACCGGGCTCCGGCGCATGCCGTAACCCGGAGAACGCCGGGTTAAGCCGCCGCCAGACCTTTGACGATGTCCAGCACCGCTTGGGCGTGGCCTTCGTGGTTGACGCCGTACATGGCTTCCACCAGCTTGCCGTCTTTATCGATAATGAAGGTGGAGCGAACGATCTTCCATTTTTTGACGCCGTCTTTTTCCACTTCCTGCCAAGTGCCGTAACTGTCGCACAAGGTGCCGTCGGTGTCGGCCAGCAGTTGTACGTTCAGGCCGTATTTGGCAATGAAGGCGCGGTGGCTTTCGCAATCGTCTTTGCTGACGCCGATCACCACGGTATCCAGCGCCGCGAATTCGTCGGCCAGGCCGGTAAAGTCGTTGGCTTCTATGGTGCAGCCCGGCGTGTCGTCTTTCGGATAGAAATACAGCACGATGTTCTTTTCGCCCTGATAGTCGGCCAGATAAACCGGTTTATTGTGTTGGTTGACGGCGCGGAAGAAGGGCGCTTCCTGGTTTTTTTCTAATTGTGACATGCGATTCTCCTCTCGATTTCGGCCTGTAGGAACCGGAGCCAAGTCCGGGTGGCGCTGCGTTGGCGGGCGCCGGGTTTTCAAGACCAACGGTCGTTGAAATTGGGAGCGGTTTTTGGTTGAAACCGCAATTGGCCGATTATGAACCAAGTTTTCAGGCCCTATCTACCCCAAAAGCAGTGGGGCAAAGTCGGCTCCGGCTAAGGGCCCTGGTAAGGGAGAAATTCGCCGCTCGGTTAAGCCCACTGCTCGTCGATTTTACCGTCGTGGCCGCAAAACACCGCGCGGGTCAGGCCGCTGAAAATGCCGTGTTCGACGATGCCGGGAATGGCGTTCAGACGTTCGTTCAGGGTTTTGCCGTCCAGATTGGGTTCGAAAGCCACATCCAGTACCAGACTACCGTGCGATGTCACCACCAGGCCGTCCTGGTTCGGGGTCTGCCGCAAGTTGCCGTGGCCGCCGATCGCAGCGACGCTGCGTTGCGCCAAACGCCAGGCGAACGGGCTGACTTCGATCGGAATCGGGAAGTTTTCGCCGATCCGTTTTACCCGTTTGCTGGCGTCGATCAACACCAAAAACGAGTCGGCGGCTTTGGCCAGCAATTTTTCCCGCACCAGATCGTAGCCGCGGCCTTTCAGCAGCGTCAGGTCCGGCGCTACTTCATCGGCGCCGTCGACGTATAAATCCAGACCGTCGATGTGCTCCATGCCCAGTAATGACAGACCTAGCTGTTTGGCCTTATTGGCGCTGACCACCGAGCTGGACACGACTTTGACTTTCAAGCCTTCTTCGTTCTGTCGGCGCGCCAGTTCTTCGATGAAAAAATTGGCGGTGGAGCCGGTGCCGAGGCCGACGATCATGCCGTTTTGCACTTGCTGAGCCGCGTAGTGGGCGACGCGTTGTTTATCGTTCATGGTCGTCTGCTCCTGTGTTGGTTGGCTTTATTCTTCCAGTTTGGCGATCCGGGCTTCCAGGGCCTTGAATTTCTGCAACAGTTCCGGCAGTTTGGCCAGCGCCGCTAATTCCCGCCACGCCACTTTACGATCCTTGGCCGGGCTGCCGAACACTTGTGCGCCCGGATCGACATCGGCCGAGATGCCGCTACGCGCCATGACCACGGCACGGGAGCCGATTTTGACGTGGTCGGCAACGCCGGTGCTGCCGGCCAAAATCGCGCCGTCCTCAATGGTGCAGGAACCGGAAATGCCGGACTGGCCGCAGATGATGACGTTGCGACCGACGATATTGTTGTGGCCCAGCTGCACCAGATTGTCGATCTTGCTGCCGGCGCCGATTTTGGTCGCGCCCAGCGCGCCGCGGTCGATACAGGTGTTGGCGCCGATTTCGACGTTGTCGGCAATTTCGACGTGGCCGACGTGCGGCACTTTGACGTGCTGGTTGTCGCGGAATTTGTAACCGAAGCCGTCGGCACCGATGACCGCGCCGGCATGGATGATGACGTTGTTGCCGATCACGCTGCGGTCGTAAATCACCGCATTCGGGTGAATGTGGCAGTGTTTGCCGATCGAGACGTGGTTGCCGATGCGGGCGCCGGCTTCGATGGTGCTGCTATCGCCGATGCTGCTGTGCTGGCCGATCGTGGCGAAAGGGCCGACGTGGACGTCGTAGCCCAGCGTCGAGGTGTCGGCCAGTACCGCATGTTCGGACACCTGGCGTTTCAGCACCGGTTCCGGGTGCAGTGCCTTCACCGCATTCAAGAAGCTGATTTCCGGGTCCTTGCACACCAGCAGGGCCAGATTTTCCGGGATTTCGCTGTCGATCAAGGCTTCGCTGATAAAGCAGGCGGAGGCTTGGGTGTCTTTCAAGTATTTTTTGTATTTGCCGTCGCTCAGTACCGTCACCTGATGGGCGTGGGCAGACATGATGTCGGCGGCGGAGTTGATGAAGACCGAGGCATCGCCGCCGTGCACGGTGGCGTCGCAGAGTTGGGCCAGATCCTTAATAAGCATGCGGTTTCCTATTTCCAAATTCCAATGATATGGGTGAAGTCGTCGGTCCAGGGTTGCAAACCGAAGGTCAACGGCAATTTTTGCCAATGCCCGAGCCGGCTTTGCTGCAAGCGTTGCAGGCGTTCCGGATTCTTGGCGATCACCACCCAGTCGGTGGCGACCACCAGAGGGACATCGGTTTCCGGTTTAAATTCCTGCAGCAAGGCCGCCAGATGCAACTGGTTGACGTGGTCGGCCATGACTTTTTTCAAAGCCAGGTGGCGGTTGGTGATGTGAAACGTCAGCAGGCCGTCGTCTTTCAGCTTGGCGAAGTATAGCTGCAAGGCCTCGCGGGTCAGCAGATGGGTCGGCACCGCATCCGAGCTGAATGCGTCCATGACCAGCAGATCGAAACTGCGGTCCGCGGCTTTGGCCAGCGACAGGCGGGCGTCGCCGACCACCATTTCGGCTTGCGGGTTGCAGCGGCTCAGGTAGCTGAACCATTTCGGATTTTGGGCCACCTCGACCACCAGCGGATCGATTTCGTAAAACGTCCATTGCTGGCCGGGCTTGAAGTAGCAGGCCAGCGCACCGGCGCCCAAACCGACCGCGCCGATATGCCAATGCTGGTTTTCGGCGTCGAACTCGGCGAACACCTGGCCGATCGGGCCGGGTTTGCTGTAGTAGGTCAACGGTGTCGTCAGGTTGCCGGGGGTCAGGCGTTGTGCGCCGTGTTTAGTGGTGCCGTGGTACAGCTCGTGCACGGTTTCCGGCTTCTGGTTTTCGTCCGGGATCACGGTGTCGCGCACCGACATTACGCCGAAAAAGCTGCGTTCCTGGTACAGGGTGTTGGAGGCCATGCTGTGCAGGCCCAGCGTAAACAGCAGCAACACGCCCGTCAGCGAACCTAGCGCGATTGGGCTATGGCGCAGTGCGTAACTGACGCCGGCCAGCAGGATCAGGGCGCCGCCGATCAGATCCAGATAGTCGAACAATTCGCGGCTGCTGAAATAAACGATCAGGCCGACCGCCAGCACCACGGCCGGGAAAATCGGCTGCAGAAACCATTTGCCGTCGAAAAAGCCGGGACGCAACAACAGTGCCGCGACGATCATGATCGGGTATTCGTAGACCGAGTTGAATACGAACGGGGCGACGAAGGTATTGAACAGTCCGCCCAACATGCCGGCGAACGACATGACCAGATAAAAACGGGTCAGATATCGTGGATGCGGCCGGCTTTTCGCCAATTCGCCGTGGCAGACCATTACCGCCAGGAAAAACGCGATCAGGTGCAGAATCAAGTCCAGCCAATAAGGCAGCGTGGCCGGATTGATGAAGGAATAGGCGATGAATATCGTCAATACCGCCGGTTGCGCGGCCAGCATCCAGGGCCGGAGCCGGTCGGCCCAGGTGCCGAACACCAGAATGAAGGTCAGTAGGTACAAGGTTAGCGGCACGATCCACAACAACGGTACTGCGGCGATGTCGGTACTGATGAACTGAGTCAAGCCGAGCAATAAACTGGACGGCACGAAAGCCAAGGCCAGCCAATGCAGTTGTTGCAACGTCGTGGGCGGTTCGACGCCGGCATCGGCCAGCACCTCGTCTTCGGCCTTATCGGCCTGATTCCGCCAAAAACTGATGCCGCAAACCAGAATCAGCAGGCATAAGCCGACGTAAGCGCCACTCCAGGCCAGCCGTTGCGTCGTCAGGCCCAAATTGGGTTCGATCAAAAACGGGTAGCTTAATAGCGCCAACAGGCTGCCGGCGTTGCTGGCGGCGTATAAATAGTAGGGATCGCCGCTGCTGTGATGGCCGCTGTGCGAGAACCATTCTTGCAGCAACGGCGCTGTGGTCGACACCACGAAGAAGGGCAGGCCGATGGCTAGAAACAAAGTCCAAACCAGCCATAGCGTCGGATTGCCGGCGGTGGGCGGCGTCGCGTCTGCCGGCAACGCTACCGGTAACGCGATCGCGCTGAAAATCAGCAGCGCGGTATGGATTTGCAACTGGCGCTGGCTGCCGAAACGCGAACTGAGCCAATCGGCATACAGATAGCCGAGGAACAGCAGGGTCTGGTAAAACACCATGCAGGTATTCCACACCGCCGGCGTACCGCCCAGCAAGGGCAGCAGAATTTTGCCGAACATCGGCTGCAGCACGAACATTAACGTGGCGCTGGCGAACAGGGTGGCGGCGAACGGAATGACGGGAGAAATCGAAGATTGGCGGGCAGTTTGTGCGGTGCTGTTCATTGTTATTCTGATTGTGGTCGAACGAGTCGCGGCCCATCATAAAGCATTTGGCGGCGCTTGTGGCCGCTCCGGCGATACGAGTGACCAGCCTTTGCCGCCGGGGGAAGCGGAAGGTTGGAGGTTTTGTTCGCTCGGTGACGCATTGTTCGCAGGGGCGATATCGGTCGCGTCAAGGTTTTGGCGACTTCCACCGCGACCGGCTTAGTCTTGCTTTGCCCGAGCCCGGCTGCTGGTCGCCAGCCTTCAATAGCCAACTCGGTTAGCGGGAGCGGATCGGCGGATGGCGGTTGCCGAGTTCGTCCAAATCGTCCAGGCTCATAATCGGCGAATACATCAGGTCTTTGATGTCGGTAGAGCGGGTCCAACCCAAATCCATTTCGCCGATTGCGCGCTTGGTCATTTTCAGAAAGCGGGTTTCCACTGCCGGACTGGTCGCGGTATCTCCCGGTTGGTGCATGCGTGCGGCAGAAACAACCGAGCAGCGGCAATCGCGGTCGTGGAAGGAAAATTGAAAACGAAAATTGCGGTCGCGAGCATTAATGTCGCGGTTGGTGAGGAACACGAAATGGGTGTGCTTGCCGCCTTCCGGCAAGCGTCGCATCACCGTACCGGCTTGTTCGAAGATATCTTGCGCGGCGTATTGTTGCGTGCCGGGAAAGGCGTGCAAGCGCAAGCTACCCAACGGCAGCGTGGCCTTGACCCGAATGCCGAACTCCTTAGTCAACGTTTTCGCCATCTGTGCGGCGTAATCGGCGGAGAAATCGTCTAGCGGTAGTAGATAGACATCGACCGGACCGGTTTTCTCTGCCGGCTGGGTCTTGGTCTGAGAGGGCGCGGGTTTAAAGTCGGGAATCGGCGCCAGGGTTTCGGCGGGCGCTGGCGTTTCGATCGCCGCGCAGCCGGTCATGATGACCGCGATTGCGGTTAAGAGTGCTGGACATTTCATTGATTAGATCCTAAACGGTGAAACAGACTTGGCCGACGGCAGCTGGTTAGCTGCGCCGCTTTAGTGGTCGAGTGAACTAGCTGACGGTGGGGCGCGAATGCCGACCGTCGCCGGAATTCTAACGATTCGCCGCCCATGTGCCAATCTTGACTAGCGTGTTAAAGTCAGCCGCTATCCCCCGGCGCTGCTGGCGGAATAACTTCAAAACCGGTTATTGGTAGTTTTCAACATGTACAGCCCCGTTCAGTTTCAAGAGCACGACCCACAGCTTCTCCAGGCATTGATGCGGGACTACCCGTTGGCATGCCTGATTACACCGACTTCAACGGGAACGGAAATCAATCACCTGCCGTTGCTTTGGCGCGATGACGGCTCTGAGCAAGGCGTGTTGCATGGTCATGTCGCCCGCAACAATCCGGTTTGGCGTGAATACGACCGACGCCAGCCGGCGTCGGCGGTGTTCCAAGGCCCCAGCGCTTACATTTCGCCAACCTGGTACGTTGGCACGCGCGAGCATGGCAAAGTTGTGCCGACCTGGAATTACGCCGTCGTGCATGCTCATGGCCGGCTGCGGGTTGTAGAAGATGCCGCTTGGTTGTATCGACACTTGGCGGAGATGACCGACGTGCAGGAGACCGGTCTGGCCTCGCCGTGGGCTTTGGCCGATGCGCCGGCCGAATTTACTGGCAATTTGCTGAACCAGATTATCGGTATCGAAATTGCCGTCGAGCGCTTGGAGGGGAAGTGGAAAGTCAGTCAAAACCAGCCCATCGCCAATCGGCTCGGGGTAATCGCAGGATTGCAATCCTGCAGCCAGCCGCAAGCAGCAGCAATGGCGGATCTGGTGCGGCGCCGTTTGCCCAACGGCGATTGATGGTGGCGTTGCGACGGTGTTTAGGCAAATGATTGCCGGCTGCGCGGCGTCAAGAATCTGACTGGAAATCCGTGCCGGGGCGGCAATAAATTGCGCCTTTGCCAGACTTCGGCGGATGAAATATTTTTTGTTTTTATATAAGTTTTTGTTTTTTTTATATAAAAGTTATATGGCATGGAAAGTGAATGATCCGGGTAGGCGGCAATAATGCCAAACTCATTAGAGATTTATCGGGAGAACGATCATGCCATCACCAATGGTCATCAATACGAATATCGCTTCATTGAACAGCCAGAAATATCTGAGCCGGACTAACGAAAGTCTGCAAACGTCTATGGAGCGCTTGTCTTCAGGCATGCGGGTCAACAGCGCGAAAGACGACGCGGCCGGTTTGGCGATTGCCGACCGGATGACTTCGCAGATCCGCGGTATGACGGTTGCCATGCGCAACGCCAACGACGGTATTTCCATGGCGCAAACTGCCGAGGCCGGCATGGGAACGCTGACCGAAACCTTGCAACGGATGCGCGATCTGGCGATTCAGGCGGCGAACCGGGCGGCGGTCAGCAATGGCGACCGGCAAAAACTGCAAACCGAGTTTGCCCAGTTGGGCGACGAGTTGCAGCGGATTATCACCAACACCGAGTTCAACGGTAAGAAAATCCTGAACGGCTCGTTGCAAGGCGCGAACTTCCAAATCGGTGCCAACACCGCCTCGGATAACCAGATTTCGGTGACGGTATCCAATCTGTTGAGTATGTCCGGCATCAACGAGCTGTTCGGCACTAACCGCTCGATCGGTAGCGCTGCGACTTCCACGTTCGTGCGGTCCGCGATCGATGCGATCGATACCGCGATCGAGAAGATCGATATCTTCCGTTCCAACCTCGGTGCGATTCAAAACCGTTTCACGACCACGATTGCTAATCTACAATCGTCTATCGAGAACCAAAGTGCGGCGCGGTCCAGAATCATGGATGCCGACTTCGCTTCGGAAACTTCGAATCTGACCCGCAGCCAGATCCTGCAACAAGCCGGCACGGCGATGTTGGCGCAGGCGAATCAGGTCTCGCAAGGGGTCTTGAAACTATTGCAATAAACCGGGCTACCAGGCGCGAGGTATGACAGAAACGATCGATTTGGCGGATGAACAAGCGCTGGGGCCGTTAACGACGAACGCGTTCGGCGACCGCTACTTTTTCAATCTGAATCGCCACGCGTTCGATAAGCTCGGCGCGGCGGCGTTGTTCGAGACCAAGTTCGGCGATCTGTTGTTCAGGGAAGACGAGCTGAACATCGTTGTCGGTACTGATTCCGGCATGTTGTTGCAGTATTTGCGCGGCAAGACTTTGCCGAAGGGTACCCGATATATTTTTATCGAGCCGGATCGGGTATTGCAGGCCTTGCTCAGCCATGACTTGCTTGGGGAGACAGACGAACGTATCGTTTGCGTCGGTCCCGGCGAGTGGCCGCAGACCCTGCAAAAATTCAAAGCCGCCGATTATTTTTATATCGATGCGGTGAAATCGGTCAATGCGTTGTGCGCACAGGACGATTTTATCGACGAATACGCCGAGTTGAGTTGGCACGTCGCCGAGGTTCTGTCGCAACTGAACTGGCGGTATAGCGCCGAATTGGGTTCGGAAGCGTTTATTGCCCGGCAAATCGCCAATGCAGCCGACAACCGGTTGCCGGCCAAATTATTGGCGAAGGCGTTCAGCGGCAAAACGGTGGCAATTCTTGCCGGCGGGCCGTCGCTCGATCAGGCTTTGCCCTGGGTAATCCAGCATCGGCAGCAGTGCGTGGTATTTGCCGTCTCCCGCATTTCCAGGCAACTGCTGGCCGCCGGTATCGAACCGGACTTCGTGTTTTCCGTCGACCCCACCGATTTAAGTTTCGATATCAGCAAGGAAATGCTGAACTTCAGCAAAAAAACCGTTTTTGTCTGTTCTTACCACACTGTACCGACGTTGGTCAGTCAATGGCCGGGCACCATGCTCTATCTGGGGGCCCGCTTGCCCTGGCAGAGCGACTTGAATATCAAAAACCTGAGCAGCGCCGGTCCTACCGTGACCAACACGGCCTTGAACATGGCCTACGAATTCGGTTTCAGTCGCATTATTTTATGCGGCGTCGACCTGTGTTTTACCCGCGAGGGCTTCACTCACGCCAAAGGCAGCGACGAACAATTGGCTGGGCCGCGCTTCAATCTAACCTCATTGCAAGTCGAGACTAATGGCGGTTATCTGGCGCCAACCAGTTGCGATTTTGCCCAAGCGATCAAGTCGTTGGGACGGCAGACCCAGTTGCTGAGCCGTGCCGGTTGTCGCATCGTCAACCTGGCCGAGGGGGCCGCAAAAATCGAAGCGGTGGAATATCTGCCGGCGGCGTCGTTGCTGCTGGACTCAGAGCCTGTCGATGTGGATTCCATTCTGACGGCACGGCTGTCATCGGCGAGCGGCGGATGCCAGGATCTCGAGCAGGTTCATGCCGAATTGAAACGCGCGCAACACCAAGTCAAAGCGATTGCCAAACTGTCTGCTAACGCCCGCCAAATTAATGACGCGATGTATCGGAGCGAGGGTACGGTCGTCAGTTTTAAAGACAAGAAAAACCTTGACCAAATCGAGAAAAAATTTAAGCGCGAATATCGGCAATACAGCCGGCTGGTCAAAAAATTCGGTATTCGCAGTTTCATCAAATTGACCAAGCCGTTCGACGATGCGGAATGGAGCGCCGAGGAAGCCCGCCAATTGGGCAACGTCTATTACGATGCCTATGCCGAAGGCGCCAATAAGTTGTTGGCTTTGATCGATGCAGCGATCGATCGGGTTTCTGCGCGTCGGCAAGAGCAAATGCCGCAGCCCGATTTTGCTCAGCTGCTTGCCCAGGCGGAAACAGACCGCAGTTACGGCCGAGTCAAATTGTGGCGGCGAAAATTCGGCGAAGAATCGTTACCGGCCGGGTTCGCTGCTGAATTTGCCGAGATGGAGCGGCGTTATGCGGACGTCTTGAGCGATCGCAATACCAAGCACATGGCTCGAGCCAAGAGCCACAGCAATCTGGCTGCGGTAAAGCATCGGGCCGGTTTGCTGTTCAAACATCGCAAAACGGCAGAACTGCGAGATTTGCTTGCCGCACTGGATAAGCATGAGCAACAGCAGGCGGCAAATTGTTACCGCTTTTTGGTCGAGGGCTATCTGGCCGAATTGCAGGAGTGCCCGGAAGATGCGTTGGACGCTTACCAGCGAGTGGTCGATTTGGGGGATGCCTTGCTGGAGGAAGCTTTGGCCAGAATTGCCGCGATCGGCGTCAGTCACGACGACGGGCAAACGGCCAGATTGGCTTTGGAGTGCTTGTCGCAATTGAATCCGGTGTATTTGCCGTTCTACGCCGAAATTCAACGGTTGCAGCAGGACATGGTTGCGGCTATCGATTCGTACGCGGCGTATATCGGGCAGTTCCCGCAAGACGTACTGGTACAGATGAAATTGGCGGCGTTGTACGGCGAATGCCGGATTTACGATGGGGCGGATATGATGCTGGATTACATTTTGCAGCAAAAACCGGATTACGCTGCGGCGTTGGCTTTGAAGCGGCACCTGTCGGAGCAGAAAACGGCGGGTTAGGGCTAAAGATTTCGCGTTGTCGGGCGATAAGCTTGGCAGTGCTATCTTTTGTTCTGGAGGTGTGCGATGGCTGATTCGATATCCGGTATTAATTCATCCAGTCTGTTGGCAGCGGTGTTGCAGCAGGCATCGAATAAGCAAGAGTTGGCGGTGGCTGTCGTCAAAAAAGGCCAGGAAGTCGAAGCCGCCCAGGGAGAGGCCGCGCTGAAGCTGATTGATTCGGCCGCTACAACTGCTGCGGGCAAAATCGATACTTACGCTTGATGCGTGTTCGCGGCGCTCAGGTTCTTTTCAAGATCAATTCCAATACCAGTTTGCTGCCGAAATAAGCCAAGAGCAGCAGCACAAAGCCAATCAGCGTCCATTGGATTGCGGTACTGCCACGCCAGCCGTACCGCAGTCGCCCGACCAACAACCCGGAAAAAATCAACCAAGCGCAAATCGACAGGACTGTCTTGTGAGCCAGATGCTGCGCGAAGATGTCTTCGATAAAAATGAAACCGCTAATCAGCGCCGCGGTTAAAAACACCAATCCTGTGCCGATCATTTGAAATAACAAGGTTTCCATCGCTTGTAGCGGTGGCAGCACCAGCATTAGTCTTTTCGGCTGGTGGCTGCGCAGTTGTTGGTCTTGAATCGCCAGCAAGATGGCCTGAATCGCCGCGATATTCAACAAACTGAACGCGACGATGGAAGTCAGAATGTGGACGCTCATCTGCCAACTATGCGTAACCAGCGGATGGTTGGTTTCCGGAAAAATCATATCCAGGCCGATTAATGCCGCCGCCAGAGGGAATACCGCGACGCCGAGTTTTTCGACCGGCTTGTCCAGTGCGGCGCACAGTAGAAACCACGAGATGACTAGCGCTACCAGGGTCGCTGCGTTAAAGAAACTGAAGTTGAAAGGTTGTTCGCCAAGGAAGATGGTCCCGGCGTAAGCGGCATGCAATGCGGCGCCGATCCAGGCCAGGCGGATAGGTACCGGGCGGCGCTCCTGTCCGGCGAAAAGGTCCTTCGCGATGAAAGTGGCCGCGGCCAAATAGCATAAAACCGATAGGATGCCGACAATTGCGATATTCATTGGAGTGGCGGGGCAGAATTATCAAAAGGCGTTGCGTAGGCCTTATGTTAAACTAAGCCCGAGTATTGTTCTAACTCCGCTTGAGCCGGAACGAGTCGTAATTAACCAGCTAAACAAGACGTATCTATGTTCGATAATTTATCCGATCGCCTGAGTGGCACACTTAAAAAAATAAAAGGCCAAGGCCGTCTGACCGAGAGCAATATTCAGGAGACCATGCGCGAGGTGCGGATGGCTTTGCTGGAGGCGGATGTCGCGCTGCCGGTGGTGACCGACTTTATCGAGCAAGTTACTCAGCGCGCGCTCGGCCAGGAAGTGCAAACCAGTTTGACGCCAGGTCAGGCTCTGATCAAGGTGGTGCAATCGGAGCTGATAAATGTGATGGGTGCGGCCAACGAAGAGTTGAATCTGCGTACCAATCCGCCGGCCATCGTGTTGATGGCGGGCTTGCAGGGTGCCGGTAAAACCACGACGGTCGCCAAGCTGGGCCGGCATCTGAAAGAGAAGAAAAAGAAAAAAGTCGGCGTGGTCAGTGTCGACGTCTATCGGCCCGCAGCGATCAAACAATTACAAACCCTGGCTGACGACATCGGTCTGAAGTTTTTCGAGAGCGATGCCAGCGAGAATCCGGTCGATATCGTCAATCGGGCGCTTGATGCGGCCAGACGCCAATTCGTCGACGTACTAATCGTCGACACCGCCGGCCGGCTGCATGTCGACGACGAGATGATGGCCGAGATCAAGGCCTTGCATGCCGCGATCAAGCCGATCGAAACCTTGTTTGTCGTCGACAGTATGACCGGCCAGGATGCCGCCAATACCGCCAAAGCCTTCCACGACGCGCTGCCGTTGACCGGTGTGATCCTGACCAAAGCCGATGGCGACGCCCGCGGCGGTGCGGCATTGTCCATTCGTCAAATCACCGGTAAGCCGATCAAATTCATCGGTGTCGGCGAAAAAACCGATGCGTTGGAGCCGTTTTATCCGGACCGGCTGGCGTCCCGTATCTTGGGCATGGGCGACGTGTTGTCGCTGATCGAAGATATTGAACAAAAAGTCGACAAGAAAAAAGCCGAGCAATTGGCCAAGAAGCTGCAAAAAGGTAAAAGCTTCGATTTGGATGATTTGAAGGAACAGTTGTTGCAGATGCAAAACATGGGTGGTCTGGGGGCGATGATGGATAAGTTGCCTGGTATGAACAATGTGCCGAAAGATATTAGGGAAAAGGTCAACGACAAGGATTTGGCACATCAGATTGCCGTGATCAATTCGATGACCAAGCAGGAGCGGCGGTTTCCCGATTTGATCAAGGGTAGTCGCAAGCAACGTATTGCCGACGGTTGCGGCCTTGATTTACAAGCGGTAAATCGGGTGTTGAAACAACATCAGATGATGGAAAAGATGATGAAGAAGTTCAGCAAAGGCAATATCGCCAACATGATGCGCGGCTTGAAGAGTAATATGCGCGGCCTGAGAATGTGATCGGCGCAATTTGTCCTTCACTTATTCGCAAAATCGCGTAGAATAGGTTGATTAAATTTTTTGATTCAATGTTTTTTAAGGTATTCAAATGGTAAGCATTCGTTTGTCCAGAGGCGGCGCAAAGAATCGTCCTTTTTATCATGTTGTCGTAACCGACAGCAGAAGCAGCCGCGACGGTCGCTACATTGAGCGGGTCGGTTTTTTTAACCCGCTGGCACGTGGTGCGGAGCAGCGTCTGGTGTTGGATGCTGAACGCGTTCAATATTGGAAAGCCAACGGTGCTCAGCCGACCGACCGTGTTGCCAGACTGATCAAAGACGCTGCTAAAGCTGCCGCGTAACGCTTAGTTTTGCAGGCAGGGGAGTATCTGAACGTCGGACAAGTATCCGGCGTTTTTGGTGTAAAGGGCTGGGTAAAAGTGTTTTCTTTTACCGATCCCCGCGAAAATATCCTGAAATATTCGCCATGGCTGTTACAAAAACACGGCCAGCGCCATGAATTGAAAGTTGTTGGTGGTCGCCGACAAGGCAATTTGATTGTTGCCCAGCTTGAAAATATTGGCGACAGAGATGCTGCCGCCGAGTGGATGGGTGCGGAAATTCTGATTCGCAAGCAGCAATTGCCCAAGCCTGAAGTGGGTGAATTCTACTGGGCCGATTTGATAGGCCTGTTAGTAGAGAACCAAGCTGGTTTCAGGCTAGGTACCGTCGATCATTTGCTGGAGACCGGAGCCAACGATGTCTTGGTCGTTGTCGACGGCGAGACTGAACGTTTGATACCGTTTTTGCAGCCCAGCACGATTTTGAAAGTCGACTTGGTTGGCGGGTTGATAGTCGCCGATTGGGATCCGGATTTTTAGGCGGATATGCATTTCGATGTGGTCAGCCTTTTTCCGGAAATGGTCTCCGGAGCCGCAGGTTATGGCGTAACCGGGAAAGCGATAGAAAAAGGTTTGGTCGGTTTATCGGTCTGGAATCCGCGCGATTACGCGCACGACCGGCACAAAACGGTAGATGACAGGCCATACGGCGGCGGGCCCGGCATGGTAATGAAGTACCAGCCTTTATTGGATGCTGTAAACGACGCAAAACGGAGTCAGCAGCCGGATGGAGCCAAAGTTGTGTATTTGAGCCCGCAAGGGCGATTGATCACACAGGCCCTGTTGCAGGATGCCAGTACCAGCCCGCGTTTGATTCTGATTGCCGGACGATATGAAGGTATCGACGAACGATTTATCGAACATGCTTGCGATGACGAGTGGTCGTTGGGCGACTATGTGATCAGCGGCGGCGAGCTTGCAGCTTTAATTGTAATAGACGCGATCAGCCGCTTGATACCGGGGGTGCTGGGCGACGAGGAGTCGGCTAAACAGGATTCCCATGCCGACGGCTTATTGGATTGCCCGCATTACACGCGGCCTGAGCGTAGTGAACTCGGCAATGTTCCCGAGGTCTTGTTGGGCGGTAATCATGCGGCGATCCGCCGCTGGCGAATGAAGCAAGCCTTGGGTAGAACCTGGGTGCGACGGCCGGATTTACTGGAAAAACGCGAATTAAGTGCAGAGCAGGACGCCTTGCTGAAAGAATTTAGAAACGAAGTTGTTAAATAGGGTGTGGTTATGAGTAAAATTATCGAAGAATTGGAAGCGGAACAGCTGAAAAAAGACGTCCCTGAATTCGGTCCGGGCGATACTGTGGTTGTTCAAGTCAGAGTGACCGAAGGTAGCCGCGAGCGGCTGCAGGCTTTCGAAGGCATCGTTATCGCCAAGCGTAATCGCGGTTTGAATTCCGCATTTACCGTCAGAAAAATTTCCCACGGCGTTGGTGTTGAGCGTGTGTTTCAGACCCACAGCCCTGCGGTTGGCAGCATCGAAGTCAAGCGCCGTGGTGATGTGCGCCGTGCCAAGTTGTATTATCTGCGCGATCTGGCCGGTAAAGCCGCCCGGATTAAAGAAAGACTTTCTTAAGCCGTTGCTATCCGATTGGCAGCAATCGGATCGGCTCCGAAAAAGGCGGCTATCAGGCCGCCTTTTTTTTGCCGCTCATTTTGAATAATCCATGACCTTGCATATTGTTTGGCAGCCAACAGCGGATGCGGAACCGCACACAATTGGGGTGCCGGTATTTGGTGTTGAATTGTTATTGACCTTGCGCGGGTCGGTCATCGTCGACGCCTCCTGGCGGATGCAGGCACTTCCGGCGGAGGGGGATCTGCCTGATCTGGCGCTACATGTTCGGCAATATCTACTGGATCCGGATAATACTGATTTGCAACTTAAGCTGCTAACTCAGGGGAGCGAATTCAGCAAAAAGGTCTGGAACGCGTTGTTGGCAATACCGGTCGGGCGGACGTTGACTTATGCTGAATTGGCGAAATGCTTGGATTCGGCTCCGCGCGCTGTTGCTGCTGGTTGCAAACGTAACCCTTACGCCGGAATCATTCCTTGCCATCGTGTTGTCGCAAGCCAAGGTATTGGCGGCTTTATGGGCCAGATCGAAGGCGAGTTCGTTCAGTTGAAAAGGCAGTTGCTCGACTACGAGCGCCGTTTGCGCGATTCGGAAGCATGAATTCGAGTCAGTCCATAGAAGTTTTCTTAAATGCGCTTTGGCTGGAATTCGGGTTAAGCGATAACACGCTCGCCGCCTACGGCAGCGATTTGAAGCAATTTTCTGCGTGGCTGAAGCATAAAGAGTTGCCGGCCGCAGACGAATCGGATATCAAAGGGTTTTTGGCCCACCTGCGGCAACTTGGTACTTCCAGCCGCTCCTCGGCGCGCAAGTTATCCTGTTTGAAACGGTTTTACGGTTATTTGCTACGAGAGGCAAAAATCGTCGTCGACCCTACCCAACTGGTAGATGCGCCGCAATTAGGCCGATATTTGCCGGGTTCGCTGTCCGAGAGCGATGTCGAAACATTGCTGGAGGCTCCGGAAATCAGCAGCAATTTGGGTTTTAGAGACAGAACCATGCTGGAAGTGCTGTACGCAACCGGGTTGCGGGTATCGGAATTGGTTGGACTGAGTTTTTCACAGATCAATTTTCGCCAAGGGTGTTTGCGAGTGGTCGGCAAGGGCGATAAAGAGCGCCTAGTCCCAATCGGCGAGGAAGCCCTGGATTGGGCCGAACGTTACATCAAGGGAGCCAGACAAGCGTTACTGGGCGGCCGCCAAAGCGACTATTTGTTTGTTACCGCGCGCGGCGATGCTATGACACGGCAGGCTTTTTGGCATATCATCAAGCGTTACGCCAAGCTGGCCGGAATTGACAAACACTTGTCGCCGCATACCTTACGCCACGCGTTTGCGACTCATTTGCTGAACCATGGTGCCGATCTGCGCGTGGTGCAGTTGTTGTTGGGGCATTCCGATCTGTCTACAACCCAAATTTATACCCATATCGCTCAACAGCGCTTGAAAGAACTCCATCGCCAACATCACCCCAGAGGTTAAACATGAGCAATTTGATCCATCCAACGGCTTACATCGAAAGCGGTGCGATTTTGGCGGAGAACGTACGCGTCGGGCCGTTTGCGGTGGTCGAAGCCGGAGCCAGCGTCGGTTCCGGTAGCCAAATCGGTGCTCATGCCGTCGTCCACGGCCGAGTAAAAATGGGGGAGAATAATATTCTGCACCCGCATGCCGTATTGGGAGGGCTCCCGCAGGACACCGGTTTTCAGCCGGAAACCGAGTCATGGTTGGAAATCGGCGATGGCAACGTGTTCCGGGAAGGTTTTACCGCCCATCGAGCCACCAAGGCCGGTGCGGGGACTATGATCGGGTCAGGTTGTTATTTCATGAATAACAGTCACGTCGCGCATGATTGCCGGGTTGGCGATAACACCATTTTTGCCAATAACGTGGCGATTGGCGGTCACGTCGAGGTCGGAAATAATGTGTTCATGGGCGGTGCGGTAGTGGTTCACCAATTTTGCCGGGTCGGGTCTTACGCCATTATCCAAGGTACAACCGGTATCAACATGGACGTGATACCGTTTACGTTGATCGGCGGCCGTCCGGCAAAGCATTACCGACTGAATATCGTCGGCCTGCGGCGGGCTGGGATTGCTGGCGATAGGCTCAAAGCGCTTTCCGCCGCATTCAGATTGCTAAGAAATAAAAAAAGCCTCGATGAATTGCAATCTACCGAAGAACTGCAATACTTAAAAAATTGGTTGGCCGCCGATTCGAAGCGTGGATTGCACGGTTTCATGTCGATAGCGCCGACCGATCACGACTAAAGGGAGCTAGGCCCGTTGAGAACCGCGATTTATTCGGTTCCGCACCCTTCGGGCAGCGATTCGGCACACAGCCAGAAATAACCGCCATGAAAATACACGTAATCGATAATGCCGGGCAAATAGAGCCATTGTTGCTGATGGCTGAGGCCGAAGTGGCGTTCTATACCGACGAGATACAGGCGCTAAATGCCGCGGAACAGGATAAGCCTGGGCTGATTTTGTTGAATTATGCGCTACGCGAAGCTGATACCGCCGAATATACCGGTTTGTTGTTGAATGCCGCTCCGGCCAGCAATATTGTGATCATTGGCAACGATCTGGCTACGGAGCAAGTGGTCAGTTGCGTGTTGGCTGGGGCCAAGGGCTACCAAAACAGCGATTCGCTGGCGCTTTATATCAATCGCATGATTCGGGCGGTAGCTGCCGGCGAAGCGTGGTTAGGGCGTAAGCTCGTCGCCAGTTTATTGGATGCGGTGCATAAAGCTTGTGTCGGCCAAGACGCATTGTAAGTTAGTAGTGTAATCCTACTTCGAAGTAAAACATTTGACCGCTGATCGGCAGGTTATAAGGATAACTGGCGGTTGCCGGCTCCGTACCGTCAGAGTCCAACAAATTCCGGGCCGAGGCTGTCAAATCCAAATATCCCATCAGTTTTTTCGCATTCAGCGTCAAGTCCACCGTCTCATAATCTTTTAACAGGCGGGTATCTCCCGGGCTGCTTAGTCTGTGGCCGATCCAGTTGATCTGGGTTTGAATTTGCCATTTCGGCAGAAAGTTCCAGGCCAGTGCCGAATATACGTGGTGTTCCGGTACGTTGCTGACGCGAGTGTGCGTCGCTTCGTTGCGGGCGAATTGCCAGGCATAGTTACCGCGCAAATTCCAATCCGGCAGAAACTTCCAGTCCCACTCGAACTCGCTGCCATAGCCGTCCTGTCCGGATGTGTTTTGCTCGGTCAACGTGGTCGAACTGGCGATAGGGCCGCTGATCAGGTCGTGGATTTCGTAATGGTACAAATTCAGCGCCGTTCTGAGCGTTTTGCTCGGATGATAATCGAACGCCAATTCCGTGGTGGCGATGGTTTCCGGACTCAAACTCGGATTGCCTAGAAATAGCGTGCTGTTTTGTTGGTATTGCTCCAAAAAGCTCGGCGCCCGGTAAGCTTGGCCGTAAAGCAATTTGCTGGTGAACTGTTCGTTGACATCCCAAACCAGCGCCGCCCTTGGGTTAAGCGTGCTGCCGAAGTCGGAATAGTGGTCGAAGCGCAGACCCGTGGTCAAATGCCAATCCGGGGCAAACTGCCATTCGTCTTGAAACGCTGTGGACCAGATATCGCGGTGTTGGTCGTCCAGAAACGTGAAAGGCGTCCCGGTCAGATTTTGCAGCGGACCACCCAGGCTGGTGATGCCGGCGCCGTAATTGCGGGCCTCCTCGGTGTTTAGCTCCTCGTAGCGGAAGCCGGCGATCATCCTGATGATATGGTTGGAAAAGCCCTTGTAAATACTGGTCAGTTCGAAACTGGGTACCGTATTTTTAAAACCGGCGACGAAGCGCAGGCCATTAGGAAACGGCACCAAGGCATTGATCAATGCCGGTTGTCCGGTGACGTTGCCGCTGGCATCCAATGGTAGTATCGATCCGGGAGGAAAGCCGTAAATATCTGCTGAAACGTCCGTATGCAAGAAACTGGCGTGGGCCTGCAACTCCCAATCCTGAAAATCGTCTTCGGTCGAATAACGAATGTCGGCGAGATAGTTGCTGCCGTTGCCTTTGCCGCGGTTATCCAAAGCGCCGAAAGCCCCGGATCTAAAACCGTAATCCGATTCGTTGAAGGCCCAGAAACCCAAATCCCAATGTTTGCGTTGCAGATTCAGATGGCCGTTCCAGCGTTCGTTTTGAGTTTGCATTGGCCCCGGCGCCAGGGAAGCGCGGGTCGACAGCAACTGGTCGATCTGGCTTTGCGCATCGGCTTTGATGATTCGGTCCGGGTCTACCCCATTGTGGCTGTATTGCAGGCTACCGGCCACGTCCCAGCCCTGCCATTTACCGCCGTATTGGCCCCAGGCGCTCTTGGTGTCGGCGTTGCCGCCGCGGGCGCCCACGTTAAATCCGTCGATGTCGGCCGCTTTTTTGGTGACGATATTGATGACGCCGGCGAAGGCGTCGGCACCGTAAAGCGCGGAACCCGGCCCGCGAATCACCTCGACGCGTTGAATGTTCTCCACCGGCATGATCATGCCGGCCATGTGGGTGCCTTGGTAAGGTAACGAAAAGCGGGTACCGTTGATCATCAGCAATACTTCGGAATTGGTCTCGTTGCGGATGCCGCGCATGGTGTAGCTGTAATCGTTGGTCACAGGTTGGATCGTGACATGCATGCCGGGCACGGTTTCCAGAACTTCATGCAAATCGGTGGCGCCCATCGCCGCGATTTGTTCGGCGGTAATAACGCTGGTGACCGCTGCGGATTGGGCGATCGGTTTGGATGTGCCCGACGCGATTGTTACCGATATATTGGCCAACTCCGCCGGCGACATATCCAGTAAATCGTTCATGCTTTTGTCGGCGTGTGCCGCTTGGCTAATCAAGGTAAGCCATAAACCAGGTTTGAACAGCCGTTTTTTCAAAGCACCAGACATAACAAATCTCATAAGTCCCGTAGGGGCACCGGCTTGGCGATGCCGTAACCTTGCGCGTAATTGACGCCCAGGGTTTGCAGTAAATCAAAGATAGACTCGTTTTCGACAAATTCGGCAATTGTTTTCTTACCCATCACGTGCGCCACTTCGTTGATCGACTTGACCATCGTCAGATCCACTCGATCTTCCACAATGTCCTTGACGAACAAACCGTCAATTTTCAGATAGTCGACCGGCAGGTTTTTCAAATAAGCAAATGAAGACAAGCCGCTGCCGAAATCGTCTAAAGAAAACGAGCAACCTTTGCCGCGCAGCGATTCCATGAATTGGCGGGCGTAAGACAGGTTGCTGATCGCCGCGGTCTCGGTGATCTCGAAACAGATTTTCTCGGTCGGAATTTGCCATTTCTGGAATTGTTCGCCGATGAAACCCAGCATGGTTTGGTCCGACAGTGACAGACCGGACAGGTTGACCGAGCACATTTCCAGGCGCTGCAACAAATCCGGTGTCGTTGCCAAATACTCGAACAGCGAGGAAATGACCCAGCGGTCCAGCGGCGGAGCCATGTTGTAGCGTTCCGCCGCCGGCAGAAATGCGCCGGGCGGGATGATTTTGCCCTGGTCGTCGCGGTAGCGGATCAGGGTTTCGAAGTGTAAGGCCTCGTGGTTGTGATTCACCGGCACGATCAACTGGCCGAACAATTGGAAGCGATTTTGTTCGATACCCAATCGAATCTTCTCGACCCATTGCATTTCGCCCTGGCGCAAGGTTAATTCCTCGTCGTCCGGGCTGAACACATGCACCCGGTTCCGGCCTTTCTCTTTCGCCGCATAACAGGCGGCGTCGGCTTCCTTCAACACGTCGACCGCATTGCCGCTGGAACGGTTGATGGGGGCTACGCCGATGCTGACGCCGATGCTGAAGCTGCGGTTTTCCCAGGCGAACTGAAAGTCGCAAATCGCATTTCGCAATTTTTCGCCGGTAATGACGGCCTGATCCAGAGAGCAGTACGACATCAAAATACCGAATTCGTCGCCGCCCAAGCGGGCCAGGATATCCATCTTACGCACTTGTTGTCGTAATAACTCGCCAAGCTGCCGTAACAATTCGTCGCCGGCCAGATGGCCGCAGGTATCGTTGACGATCTTGAATTGGTCCAAATCAAGGTAACACAACACGTGGGCGCTGTTGTCGTTTTGGGCTTGCAACACCAGATTCTGGATATGGATGTCGAATTGGCGGCGGTTGACCAGGCCGGTCAGTTCGTCGTGGCTGGCCTGGTAAGCGATTTTTTCCGACAGTCGGCGGGTTTCGGTAATGTCTTCGCACACCAGCAACATATGCGGCAGATTGTTTTCGTCCTTGACCAGACGCGCCGTTTCCCTGACCCAAATCGTATTGCCGTTGCGGCAAACGATACGGCTTTCCAGTTTGTGTACCTGCTCCGGGTGGTCGCGGCAAATTTGCAGGAACTGGTTGCAGTTGCCGATATCCTCCGGGTGAGAGAAAGCGAATAACGAACAACCCTGCAATTCTTCGACCCCCAAACCCAACTGTCGGGCGCCGAAGCGGTTGACCGAGATAATTTGGCCGTCCAAGTCCAGGTTGAATACCATCGTCGGGTTATTGTCGTAGAGCGCCTGATAGTTGTTTTTGACGCTGACCAGCGCCTTGTTCTGAGTTTCGACGGTATCCAGCATGTCGTTGAAAGCGTCCACCAGGATGCCCATTTCGTCGCTGCTGTGTTTTTCGGCGCGTAACGAATAATCGTGGTCGCGGCTGACTTTCTGCGCAGTACGCGCCAACTGGGAAATGGGCTTGGCGACCCGGTTCAGCAACGGCGCCGTCAGCAAAAAGGTGATGAACAATGCGACGAACAGGACCAACAGCACCACGCCGACGAATTTCAACTCCCGCCAGAAGGCGGTGCTGAGGTCGGACGACAAATACACCGCACCGATGATCTCGCCGTCGAGCAACATCGGTTGGTAAACGTACAAGGACAATTGGTCGAAGTGGGTGTATAAACCTTGTTGGCTGGCCGGACACTGGTTCGCCGGATTGTCCAGTGCGGTAAACAGTCCGCCCGCCTTGTCGTATAAGCAGGCGCTACGCACATCGGGCAGATTGGCTAAAGAAGCCAGGTTTTCCTTGGCCAGATTGGCGTCGTCGAACATCACCGCCGCGATACTGCGGTTGGCGATCAGCCCGGCGACGGCCAGCAGGTCGTCTTGGGCCTTGCGTTTGACGTCGCTGATATTGATCGTCACCAGAATCACCAGCGCCAGCAGCATCGAGAACAAACTGGATGTGATCGCGATCGTAAACAGCTTGGATTTGATCGACAGTCGAGCGAAAAACTTACTCAAGCTCTCCTCCTTCGACCAATGTGGCGACTTCGATCAGCTTGGCGCTGACGTTCAGGCCGTTTTTTTTCAACGCTTTCAGGTTGATATGCAATTTGACTTTGGTGTCGTCCAACACAAAGCCGATCATGCCGCCGGATTCGGCAAAAAACGGCTGACTGCTGACCGTCAGCGCCGTTTTAAACGAACCGACCGTCAACACCCCTGCCACGGGCTGTTCGGGGCGCAGGTCCGGATTATCGAAATAGGCGATGTCGCAATCGCGCGCCTGTTTGGCAGAGTCGAAATGGATCAGCTTGATCGGCTTATCCTGAGCGGTTTTGCTTTCCAGCGGATCAAGCAAGTGGCCGAACGGATCGTTGCCGATAATGCAAATGTTGAACGTGGGGCTGGCTTTGGCCGGCCAGGTAATGAACTTGGTGAAATTATAGAGATATGCCGCTTTAACCTTGTATTCCAATTCGTTGTCGTCGGCGTGTGCTTCCTGAGCGATAACGCAGCACAGGAAGCTCCAGCCGAATGCGACGCAAATGCGCCGCAGTGTCCGCGCCTCAGCGAGAGAAAAAACGGAAACCAAGTTATTGCCTGCCGAAAAAAATCATTGGGCAAGGATAGTTGAAAAATCACTGGCTGCAGAAAAAAGCCCGTAGCGCACGGATCATATAGCCGTGGTCCAAAACCCCGGCACTTTCGCGGATACTGTGCATGGCCCACATGGGCGAGCCGACGTCCACGCTGCGCACGCCCAGTTTCGCCGAGGCAATCGGGCCGATCGTACTGCCGCAGGGGAGGTCGCCGCGGTGCGCGTATTTCTGGTAGGGAACGTCCGCGTCGCGGCAAAACCGGATGAATTCGGCTTCCGACACGCATTCCGAGGCATAGCGGTGGTTAACGTTAATCTTGATGGCCGGGCCGTGATTGACGATGACTTTATGGCCGGGTTCGTAGGCGCCGGGAAAGCCGGGCTGGTAAGCGTGAGCCATATCGGCGCTGACCATAAAGCTGTTGGCCAGGGCCCGGCGGTAGCCGTCGGCGCGGTCGCAGTAGTCGGTGGCGATACGTTCCAGCACGTCCGGCAAAAAACTGCCTGCCGCGCCTTTGCAGCTCTCGCTACCGATCTCTTCGTGGTCGAAAAAGGCGCAGACCAGCGTATTCCCGCTATTCAGTACCGAAGCGTCCAACATCGCCGTCAAACCTGCGTGGCAAGACGCCAGATTATCCAGCTGGCTGTCGGCGTAGAACAAGCGATCGGTGCCCCAGAATACGCCTTTTTGGGTGTCGTAGACGTTCAATTCCCAGCTCAACAGACTGTCGCCGTCGATGCCGGCAGAGTCGGCCAACAGCTGGCGAAAATAATTAGCAGGCAATTGTTCGGCAGCGCTGGCCAATATCAAGGCCAACTCGTTTTGCTTTTGCAGTTTCAGGCCGTCTTCGTTAACGCCGCGGTTCATATGAATCGCCAGATTCGGCAAGCGCAACAGCGGTTGGTCGAAGCGCAGCAAACGGCTGCCGATGCTGCCGTCCGCCTGACTGAATGCGATACGGCCGGCCAGACTGAGATCGCGGTCGGTAAAAGTTGCCAGAATCGGCCCGCCGTAAATTTCGACGGCCAGACGCTGAATTTTGTCGGATTCCAATACCGGCTGCGGTTTGACCCGCAATCCGGGCGAGTCGGTGTGGGCGCCGAGCAGCTTAAAGCCTTTGCTCGCCAAGTCTTCCCGACCCAAAACGAAGGCGACCACTGAAGAGTCGTCTCGAATCACGTAATAACGGCCTCCGGCACTCAAACTCCAGGCGTCGCCCTCGTACAGACGCTGAAACTGAAACGCCTGCAGGCGTTGTTCGATGCAGGCTGCCGCATGCCAGGGGCTGGGGCTGGCGTCGATAAAGTCCAATAAATCCTGTACTTGTCGGTGTGCGCTCATGTTTTCTTGTCCAGGGTTAGCGCCACCGAATTGATGCAATAGCGCAATCCGGTCGGTAACGGGCCGTCTTCGAATACGTGGCCAAGATGGGCGCCGCAGGAATGGCAGGTCACTTCGGTACGGCGCATGCCGTGGCTGGTATCGAGGTGCTCGTCCAAGCTCTCGGCATGCAGCGGATTCCAAAAACTGGGCCAGCCGCAGCCGGAGTGGAATTTATGTTCCGAGTCGAACAAGGCCGCGCCGCAACAGACGCAACGGTAGATACCGTCGTCTTCGCAATCGGTGTATTTGCCGGTGAACGGCGGCTCGGTACCTTTTTCGCGGCAGACGCGGTATTGCTCCGGCGTCAGCTTCTCGCGCCAAAATTTGTCAGCATCATTAGAGTCGGTCATGGTGGCAGTCCATATCAACGGGTGGTACTGGTCATTGTACCCAGAGTTATACGCTTGCTGAAGGAAAGCGAGATATCGGTTGACTATGTTAGAGAACCCTAATATTCTGTGGTCACATGATTTTGCGGCGCATTATTACCATAATCCGAAAAAGAAACTTCAAAATCGTGCGTGTCTGAATTTCAGCGAGGAGAATGTCATGGCAAGAATCGTAGTGTTAGGTGCAGGCATCGGCGGCGTGCCGATGGCTTACGAAATGAAGGAAACGGTGGGCAAGCAACATGAAGTGGTGGTGATATCCGATTCGCCGACCTTCCACTTCGTACCCTCCAATCCCTGGGTGCCGCCGAAATGGCGCAAACCGGAAGATTTGAAAATCGAATTGGCGCCGGTGATGGCAAAAAAAGGCATCACCTTCATCCAAAAGGCCGCTACCAAAGTCGATCCGCTAAACAACAAAGTCGAGCTGGCCGACGGCAGTGCGGTCGAATACGACTATCTGGTCATCGCTACCGGTCCGCGTCTGGCCTTCGATGAAGTGCCCGGTTTGGGGCCGCATGGCGGACATACTTCATCGGTGTGCCATGTCGACCACGCGGCGTTGGCCGCCGAAGACTGGGACCGCTTCATGGCCGATCCCGGCCCCATCGTGATCGGGGCGGTGCAAGGTGCTTCCTGCTTCGGTCCCGCCTACGAATACATGATGATCATCGAAACCGAGTTACGCAAACGCAAGATCCGCGACAAGGTGCCGATGACCTTCGTCACTTCGGAACCTTACATCGGTCACTTGGGCCTGGGCGGCGTTGGCGACACCAAAGGCTTGTTGGAAAGCGCGTTACGCGACAAGACCATCAAATGGATCACCAACGCCAAGGTGGACAAGATCGAAGCCGGCATGATGTATGTCACCGAAGTCGACGAAGATGGCAACGAAAAGAAGAAGCACGAACTGCCGTTCAAGCATTCGATGATGCTGCCGGCGTTCACCGGCGTCGATGCGGTGCGGCATTGCGGCGCGGAAGGTCTGACCAATCCGCGCGGTTTCGTCATCGTCGACGAACACCAGCGTAACCCGACCTATAAAAACATTTATTCGGTCGGCGTCTGCGTAGCCTTGCCGCCGGTGGAAAAAACCCCGGTGCCGACCGGTACCCCGAAAACCGGTTATATGATCGAATCGATGGTGACGGCAACGGCCCATAACATCCGCGACGAACTGGACGGCAAACAACCGACCGACAAGCCCAGTTTGAGCGCGCTATGTCTGGCCGATCTCGGCGATACCGGCGTGGCGTTTTTGGCCGTACCGCAAATTCCGCCCCGCAACACGACTTGGTCGAATCACGGCAAATGGGTGCATCTAGCCAAAATTGCCTTCGAAAAATACTTCATGCGCAAGATTAGAAAAGGCATCAGCGAGCCGTTCTACGAGCGGATGATGCTGAAATTCATGGGCGTCGTCCGCCTGAAATAGGCGGTGCTTATGTCTATCGATCGGATGGTGATGGCGTTTGCCGGCTCGTTTATTCTGGCCAGTCTGGCTTTGGCGCATTGGCATTCGCCGAATTGGTTGTGGTTTACCGCCTTCGTTGGCGCCAATTTGGTGCAGGCGTCATTTACCGGATTTTGCCCGTTGGCGATTATCCTGAAAAAGCTCGGCGTCAAATCCGGCTGCGCATTTTAGTTTGTTCCCTCTAGCCTAACCGCCGCTGGATTGGCGGTTAGGTCTTTTTCGCCTCAGATCCGACCGGAAAAAATCCGGTGGCCGCACTCTTGAAGTTTTCTTCATCGCCCCTAATTTGTCGGTGTCCGGGCCGGACGGCTCGGTTACAACCAATGTTTTCAAAGCTTATTTGAATTGGGGAGAAAGAATCATGAGAGTCGAATATACGCCGATTTACCGTCCCAACCTGGGTTTGGGCCAATGGGCCGCAATGCTGGACGGGATTTTACAAAGCGACCGGCCGAATCACGAATATCCGGCCTTCGATATCGAAGTGGTCGGCGACAACCAGTTTGCGATCAGTTTGGCGGTACCGGGTTTCAGTCCGGACCAGTTATCGATCGAAACCGAAAACAAGGTGTTGACCGTCAAAGGCGAGAAACCGCAAGACGCCGAAAAACGGCGCTTCCTGCACCAAGGCATTTTTAGTCGCAATTTCGAACGCCGCTTCAACCTGGCCGAACACACCGAAGTCAACGGTGCCCATTACCGCGACGGGTTGCTGACCGTCAGGCTGGTGAAACGGATTCCGGAGGCAATGAAACCGAGGCGCATCGAGATCGATAACGTCGGCCAAGTGTTGAGTCCGGCGCAAGCGACATTGCCCATCGCATGAAACTGATCGCCAGTCGATGACGGTTTGAGCCCCGCTGTCAGCCAACGCCGGTGGCGGGGCTCTCGCCAATTTCCCTCTTTACAACCTTTCCCTTCAGCATTCGGGCGATCAGCCGGAAAACCCTGACTGCTTGCCCGGATCTCAGTCGATGCTCCGGCATCGTCAAGTCTGATTGATAGCCCCCTAGGTTGCTCGCCACGTCCGGGTTATTCCTTTCCCCTGCCGGCCGGTCTGGCGTCGGTTGCGCCGGGCTTTGTTTGGTCGCAATCGTCGATTGTCGGGTTTGCTACAAAAAAAATCGGGCCAAGACCTTGAAAATCATTGTCTTAGCACTTGGCACAACGGTTGCAGTAGATAGTACAAAAAACTTGGGGTTGTGCCATGAAATCGACCAAAGACATTGCCGAAATGCTGGACGAACCGGCATGCGAGCATAACAAGAAGGAAAAATCCGGCTGCGCCAAACCCAAACCCGGCTCCGCCGCCGGCGGCTGCGCCTTCGACGGCGCCCAAATCGCCTTGTTACCGATTGCCGACGTCGCCCATATCGTGCACGGCCCGATCGCCTGTGCCGGCAGTTCCTGGGACAACCGCGGCACCCGTTCGTCCGGCCCGGACCTGTACCGGATCGGCATGACTACCGACTTGACCGAGCAGGACATCGTCATGGGCCGCTCGGAAAAGCGCCTGTTCCACGCCATCAAGCAAGCGGTGGAAACCTTTAACCCGCCGGCGGTATTCATCTACAACACCTGCGTGCCGGCCCTGGTCGGCGACGACATCAATGCCACCTGCAAAGAAGCCACCGAGCGCTGGGGTGTGCCGGTCGTGCCGATCGACGCGGCCGGCTTTTACGGTACCAAAAACCTGGGCAACCGCATCGCCGCCGATGCGATGATCAAATACGTGGTCGGCACCCGCGACCCCGATCCGTTGCCGCCGGCCGCAATCGAAGCGGAGAAAGCCGGCATCAAAATCCACGACGTGAATTTGGTCGGCGAATACAACATCGCCGGCGAATTCTGGCACGTATTGCCGCTGCTGGACGAAATGGGCTTGCGCGTGTTGTGCACCTTGTCCGGCGACGCCCGCTTCCGCGAAGTGCAAACCATGCACAAGGCCGAAGTCAATATGATGGTTTGCTCCAAAGCCATGATCAACGTGGCGCGCAAACTGGAGCAGCAATACCGGATACCCTGGTTCGAAGGCAGTTTCTACGGCATTACCGATACCAGTCAGGCCCTGCGCGATTTCGCCCGTGTCATTAACGATCCGGATTTGACCGCCCGTACCGAAGCCATCATCGCCCGCGAGGAAAATCGGATCCGCGAAGCGTTGGCACCGTGGCGCGAACGCCTGAAAGGCAAACGGGTGCTGCTGTTTACCGGCGGCGTCAAGAGCTGGTCGGTGATTTCGGCGCTGCAGGATTTGGGTATGGTCGTGGTCGCCACCGGCACCAAGAAATCCACCGAAGAAGACAAAGCCCGGATTCGCGAATTGATGGGCGAAGACACCTTGATGATCGAAGACGGTAGCCCGAAAGCCTTGCTGAAAGTCGTGCACGACTACAAGGCCGACATTCTGATCGCCGGCGGCCGCAATATGTACACCGCCTTGAAAGCGCGGATTCCGTTCCTGGACATTAACCAGGAGCGCGAATTCGGTTACGAAGGTTACCAAGGCATGCTGGAACTGGTCCGGCAATTGGCGCTGACGCTGGAAAGCCCGGTCTGGGAAGCGGTCAGGGCGCCGGTGCCATGGAAAGCAGCGGCCAAGGTTGCCAAAGCCGCCGAACAGGCGGTGTTGTTCGCTGAGCCCGTCGCCGCTTAACCGGGGTATTTCGCCATGGCCGAAATTTTAAAACGCAACAAAGCCCTGTCGGTCAGTCCGCTGAAAGCCAGCCAACCCACCGGCGGCTCGTTGGCTTGCCTGGGTTTCGACCGGGCCATCCCGATGCTGCACGGCTCGCAAGGCTGCACCGCGTTTGCCAAGGTGTTTTTCGTGCGCCATTTCCGCGAACCGATTCCGTTGCAAACCACAGCGATGGACCAGGCCAGTTCGGTGCTGGGCGCCGATGAGAACGTGATCGAAGGCATCCGGGTCATCGCCGAAAAATCCAACCCGGCCTTGATCGCGGTATTGACCACCGGTTTGGCCGAAACCCAGGGTTGCGATGTACAGCGTAACCTGCGCGAATTTCGCGCCAAATATCCCGAATACGACCATGTCGCGGTCGTGGTGGTCAACACGCCCGATTTTACCGGTTGCGTCGAGACCGGCTATGCCGCGACGCTGACCGAAATCGTACGCAGCTTGGTGCCGGATGCCGAGCAGGCCGGCACCAAGCCCGGAACCCGCCAGCGCCAGGTCAACGTCCTGGCTAGCCCGATGCTGACGCCGGGCGATTTGGAAGCCTTGCGCGACTTGATCGAGCAATTCAATTTACGGCCGGTTTTGGTGCCGGACATTTCCGATTCGCTGGACGGCAGTTTGACCGACGACGATTTTTCGCCGGTGACGATAGGCGGTACCCCGGTGTCGGAACTGAAAACGCTGGGCGAAGCCCGCGCCACGCTGGTGATCGGCGCGTCGCTGCGCAAAGCCGGCGAACTGTTGCAGGAAAAAACCGGCGTTCCCAGCCATTTCTTCGACCATCTCTACGGGCTGCAAGCCAACGATGCCTTGATTTGCGCGTTGGCCGACATCAGCGAAATGCCGGTACCGGGCAAGGTCGAACGGCAGCGGGCGCAGTTGCAGGATGCAATGCTGGATACCCATTTCATGCTCGGCCAATTGCGGGTGGCGATTGCCGGCGATCCGGATCAACTGAACGCGTTGGCGCATCTGGTCACCGGCATGGGCGCCGAAGTGGTTGCGGCGGTCGCGGCCGGCAACGCGCCGGTGCTGGCGACCACGCCGGTTGCCAGCGTCAAGATCGGCGACCTCGAAGATTTGGAAAACCTGGCCCGCGCCGGCAAGGCGCAATTGTTGATCGGTAACTCGCATGCCGTCGCCAGTGCCGAGCGCTTGGGCATTCCGATTCTGCGGGTCGGCTTTCCGTTGTACGACATCATCGGCGGCTACCAGAAAACCTGGATCGGCTACCGCGGCTCTCGCCAAACCCTGTTCGATCTGGCCAATCTGGTGATCAATTTCGCCCACGAGGACATCGAACCGTACTACTCGCCGTACGCGCAGAAGCCGGAAAACGAACGCCAAGCCTGCTCGCCGTCATGTCATTAGCACGCCGCATGCAGGTATTGCATGCCCCAGACCAGAGGATGCCTATGGAAACCGCCATTAAAGTCGCTTTCGCCACCACCGACATGGTTCACGTCAACCAGCATTTCGGTTCCGCCAGATCGTTTGCGGTCTATGCCGTGGACCCGGAGCAGTCGGAAATGCTGGAAGCGGCCCAGTTCGGCGAACTGGCGCAGGATGGTAACGAAGACAAATTGTCGGTGAAGATTCAATTGCTGGAGGGTTGCGCGGCGGTTTACTGCCAGGCCATCGGCGCCTCGGCGATCAAGCAGATCGTGGCCCAAGGCATCCAGCCGATCAAGGTTCAGGAAGGCGCCACCATCAAGGATTTGATCGGCGACTTGCAACACGAAATAAAAGCCGGCCCGTCGACTTGGCTAGCCAAGGCCATCAACCAGCATAAAGGGCCGAATCCCGACCGGTTTAATGCGATGGAGGATGAGGGGTGGGATGAATAGTGCTGATGTTTAGCGTGGGCACGGGTTTTGTGCCCTCCCCGAAAACAGGTTTTGTGTCGCTATCGCGACGGATGAGTTAGAAGTCGGGTCTCGGCCCGACAGCCGAGATACTTTTCTTTGCTTGTCCAAAGAAAAGTATCCAAAAGAAAAGACACCCGGACGCCGCTTTTTTCCTGCGCTCCGCGACGTTTATCGAGGGTCGGCAGAAGGGGCTTCCCAGCCCCTCCGCCGCCGCGCCGCATCCTTGCGGCGCCCCTTCGGGCTGATCTCGATAAACGCCACGGATGCTCGGCGCGGCATACGGGGAACGGCTTGGCGATAGTAGAAGCCGTTGAAAGATTTGATACTTAAATATAGGAGAACCATCATGTCCCAACCCGCACTTGTCGTCGAAGCCGGCGATCCCTTGATGACTTCCGACATCGTCGTCGAAATGCTGAAGCAGCTTCGGGCGATGGATACCTACGATACCTACGAAGGCTGGTCGGAAGAGAAAATCATCGATCCGTTGATCATGACCAAGGAACGTAAACGTGAGATTCCGATCGTCGGCGATCCGGACGAAATCACGTTGGCCCGGGTCAAGGCCTACTACAACGCGATTGCCTCGCTGGCGGAAAAACGCACCGGCTTGATGGCGGTGCCGGTGATCAACATCACCCACGAAGGTTTCGGCCGGGCGCTGGTGCTGGTCGGCAAATTGATCGCGGTCGATAAAGTCTTGCGCGACGTGCACCGTTTCGGTTTCGGCAGTTTGGAAGAATTGAACGAGAAGACCGAGAAGATTCTGGAAAAGGCCGTCAGCTTGATCGAGCAATACAAAGAAGTGGCCGAAGCTTGAGGTGAATTATGAGTGACGAAGATATTAAAGCCTTGGAAAAAGAAGTGAAGAAAAACAAACGCCTGGCCAACGAGGCGGCGTCGGTACTGCACGACTTGATCGAAGACCGGTTGCCCGATGCCTACGGCGAACTGATGGGCGTGGCGCAAGCCACCTACGATGCCTGCAAGGCCTGGGACGACGCCAACAAGAAATTCTTGGCGGCCAGCGCCACTTCAGCCTAGGAGGAACGATGAGCGAATTTGTAACCGGCGTGACCTTCGGCGGTACGGTTTGGACGCCGTCCTACGTCACCGATATCAATCAGCGTGCCTGCATCGGCTGCGGCCGTTGTTTCAAAGTCTGCCCGCGCGACGTGTTCGATCTGGTCGAGAAAGACGAGGTGTTGGCCGATGCGGCTGACGACGACTACGAAGATTTCGAGGACGACGACAACAGTATGGTGATGAGCCTGAAAAACGCCGCCGACTGTATCGGTTGCGAGGCCTGCTCCAAGGTTTGTCCTAAGGATTGTTTTACGCACGAGCATAAGGTTGCGGCTTGATTTTTATTTCGTAGCTCCGTCGGATGAGTAGGGTGGGCACGGTTTTTGTGCCCACGCGGTGACTCGTCGTTCGGCGCGGCATACGGGAAATTCCGTCCCAGTGTAGTTGGTCGGAGTGCCAGTAGATATTTTTGAAAACCGCTCATATTGGGGATGGTTTTACTCCCGTATTTCGACCCCGAGCATCGCAGTTTTTTGCTGGATTCGCCCGAAGGGGAGCGGCAGGGATGCCGCTCGTTGGCGAAGGGGCAGGAAGCCCCTTTCGCCAACCCCTGCAAAAAATGAGAAGCGCAGGATAAGGGCGAAATCCGGGTGTCGTTTCTTTTGGATACTTTTCTTTGGACAAGCAAAGAAAAGTATCTCGGTTGTCGGTCCGAGAACCGACACTCAAATCCACGTCGCGATAGCGACACCAATTTTTTTATCTTAAAAAAGGAAAGCTATCATGCCACGCCCCGAAAAACACGTATTCGTCTGTACTCAAGCCCGTCCGCAAGGCCATCCGCGCGGGTCCTGCTCGGCCAGCGGTTGCGCCGAGGTGATGAACGAATTCATGAACCAGATCCAGGCCCGGAATCTGTTCGAGAAAATCGGTCTGACCAACACCGGTTGCATGGGGCCGTGCATGCTCGGCCCGAGCGTGCTGGTCTATCCGGAAGGCGTCATGTACGGCAAAGTCACCAAAGACGACGTCAAGACCATCATCGACCAGCATTTGTTGGGCGGTGCACCGGTCGAGGCGCTGCAAGTGCCGGCCGAGGTCTGGTAAGCCATGACCGGAGTGGCGTTTCTGGAAGAGCGGGTGCTATTTAGCCCGGATGTGCCCGAGGCGGTGAACAAGCTGCTGCAAATGGCCGTGGCGGCCAGCCATGCCGATAAACCGCTGGCGGAAAAGTACTTCCAGCAGGCGCAACAGCTCGATCCGGCCTGTCTGCAGACCTATTTCGCGCTGTACAAATTTTATTTCTACCAGGGCCGGCTGGCCGAGGCCGAGCGCGAAGCTTTGGCGGCGCTGGCGGAATCGGCGCGCCAAGGCGGGTTTCCGGCCGATTACCGGCAATTGGCGGCCGAAGCCGGGCAGTGGGATATGTATGCCAGCGACGTCTGCCTGTTTTACCTGTACAGTTTGAAAGCGCTGGGCTTCATCCGCCTGCGCCGGCAATTGGAGGAGGAGGCGCGGCTGGTGCTGGCGGTGCTGCGGCAACTGGACCCGCTGGACCGTTCCGGCGGCTCGGTGATCATGCATTTGGCTGAGGCCTTGGCGGAGGATGCGGCATGAGCGAAGAATTGCAGCAACAAGTCGAAGCCAAACGCAGCTTCGGTAAGGCGGTATGCCAGCGCATGACCGAGAACATCGTCAAACTGGGTTTTCCGCTGCAGACCGATCTGAGTTTGCCGGATTTCGACGCCGCGGTGTTCAGTCTGGTCACCGATCCGTTCACCCAAAGCCGGGATTTGGTGGGTTATTGGTATAACGCCGGCAAACAGCGCATCGGCCAGATCAAATTCCACGGCGACGGCAGTTTTTACGCCGAATACGACGTGGTAAAGCCGCACCCGACCAAGAAGCTCTGGTTCGTCGAGGCCATCAACGCCTGGGGTCGGCAGGACAACATCAAAACCGAAGCAAAATTGTTGGAAACTCCGCAATAAGGAGGCGCTATGGCTAATCCCAAACGCTTGTACGAATTGCTGTTGGACTATTGCAGCAGCGATGCTGTGGTGGACAATTTGATGATCGGCCTGGTCTGGACCATATGCCAAAGTCAGGGCAAGGCCACGGCCGGTCTGGCGATGAGCCCCGGCCTCGCCACGCGCACCTTGACCTGGTCGGGGACCTTGGTCGGCAAGCCGGTTACCGATTTGGCGGCCTGGATTACCGAATGGGACCCGTTCAAGGCCACCGTGGCGATGGCGGCGATCAACAGTTGCATCAACGCCCGGCCGCTGCCGGAATCGGTGGCGCTGGATTGCCACGGCGAACACGCCAATCTGGCGGTGTTCGATTATTTTCTGCCGCAGCTGCAGGGGAAGCACGTGGTCGTGATCGGCCGCTATCCCGGCATCGAACGCTACCAGGACAAAATGTTGCTGACGGTGCTGGAGCGGCAGCCGACGGCGTCCGATCTGCCGGACTCGGCGTGCGAGTTCTTGCTGCCGCAGGCCGACTGGGTGTTTTTGACCGGCAGCAGCATCACCAACAAGACCTTCCCGCGCCTGACCGAACTGGCCGCCCATGCCACCACGGTTTTGATGGGGCCGACCGTGCCCTGGTTGCCGCAATTGCACGAGTTCGGCATCGATTATCTGGCCGGCGTCGAAGTCGTCGATCCGCAAGCGCTGTACCACACCGCGGCTCAGGGCGGCGGGGTAAGGATTTTCCATAACGGCTTGCGCTACCGGATTGCCGAGCTGGCGCCGCAACGCAGCATCAGTTGGCTGAAGCAGCAAATCGCCGATTGTTTTGCCGAAAAGTCGCAACTGACCACGGCGATGCAGCAATGGTACGACGCCGGCAACAAAGCCCGATTTCCGCAGTATTCGCTGCTCGACCAATTGAACGGTCGTTTGTCGCGCTTGGATACCAGTTTTAAATCGTTATGGGACAACTATGCCGCCGGATAACGTATGAGCTTGGCTGTACCAGAACACTTCGAGCGGCACCGATTGCTGTTGTTATACAAGGGCGACATCAGCGCTTTGACTTTATTCGCCCAGCAAGCCAACGGCAGCGTCTGTTTTCCGCAACCGTTGCCGGCGCTATCGTCCGCGCTGGACCAGGACAGCGGCGAAGCGGCCGGTTTGACCGTGCATCCGGCGACGCTGGTCAATGCTATCAATAAGCTGATGGGCTTCGAGGCCGATTTGTTGCAGGCCGAAGCCGGCTACAAGCAGTCGGTCGACACCCCCTGCGGCATCGTCACCGTCTACATCGCCCGCTTTAAACTGCTCGATCCGCCGCACCGGTTGATGCAAAGCCTGGATTGCCGGATGCGCACCTTACCCGAACTGCGCGGCCGGCCGCCGGCCGAGATGGAATTGCTGCGCCGCGCCTACGAAACGATGATGGAGGGTTAGCGTGTTCGATTACATGGATTTTGGCCTGGATTCCGGCGAGGATAGCGGCGCATCGTTTTCGACCAACACCGGCCCGTATATTCCGGAGGCGCAGGACTGCATGCGCTGCGGCATGTGCGTGACCGGCTGCCCGACCTACCGTTTGACCCAAACCGACGCCGAAACCCCGCGCCAGCGGATTCGCAGCATCGAAAAAGTGTTGCGCGACGAAGCGCTCAGCGCCGACGAACGTACCCATCTGGATAACTGCCTGCAATGCCGGGCCTGCGAGACCGTGTGTCCGAGCCGGATGAAATACGGCGAACTGTTCGACCTGGCGCGGCACAAACTGACGCAATTGCAGCCGCCGTCCTGGCTTGCCGTATTGGCGCTGCGTCTGATCGAACACAAAAACTGGCGGCGCAGTTTGTTGCCGTTGCTTACCCTGTATTTGCGTTCGGGCCTGCAAAAGCCGTTGCGGGCGAGCGGCCTGTTGCAAAAACTGAATCTGGCGGCCGCCGAGCGCCTAGTCTGCGAGCCGGCGCTCGGCGGTTTAGCCGGAGTTTTTCCTGTGAGTAAACGCGCCCGCCAACGCGGCCGCGTCGCCTTGTTTACCGGTTGTCTGGCCGAACATTTCGACCGCGCCACGCTGCGGGCGGCGATCAAATTATTGAATGCGGTCGGCTACGAGGTGGTGGTGCCGGAAGGCCAGGGCTGCTGCGGCGCGATCCACCAGCATAACGGCCGTTCCGCCGAAACGTTGGTAGAAAACAATATCGCCGCGTTTTACGAGCTTGAAGTCGAGGCGGTGGTGTATCTGGCCAGCGGTTGCGGGGCGATGCTAACCGAATACCAAGGTGCAGATAGCGAAACCTCCGGCTGGTTCAGCCGCAGTTTGCGCGACATCAACGAGTTTTTGCTGGAACATTGGCCGGACCAGCTGCAGCCGGCGGCATCCAACCTGAATATCGCGGTGCACGAACCGTGCAGCCAGCGTAACGTCTTGAAAAACGCCAAGGCGGTTTATGCCTTGTTGGCGAAAATCCCCGGCGTGAATATCGAAGCCTTGCCGGACAACCACACCTGCTGCGGTGCCGGCGGCAGTTACATGTTGAGCCATCCGGAAAATGCCGGGCAGTTGAAAACGCTGAAGCGCCAGGCCATCGCCGGTTGCGGCGCCGATATCGCCGTCAGCACCAATTTCGGCTGCGCGTTTTTTCTGAACGCCGAGCGCGGCGAAACCGACCGCAAACTGATGCATCCGATTCGGCTGCTGGCCGACCGGATCTGAGCAACCGCGGCCGCGCCTGCCCGGCCGCAGGCGTCGAGCCTGACTATCCCCGGCGATTTGTGTAAAATCGCGCCACTTTTTCATTTCGATAGCGCAGGCAGCAGCATGACTAAATCCATCGTTCTTACCGGCATCACCACCACCGGCACGCCGCATTTGGGCAATTACGCCGGGGCCATCCGGCCGGCGATCAAGGCCAGCAAAGACGAACAGGTCCGGCCGTTTTATTTCCTGGCCGATTACCATGCGCTGATCAAATGCAACGAGCCGGCCCGGGTCAAGCAATCCAGCCTGGAAATCGCCGCCACCTGGCTGGCGCTGGGGCTGGATACCTCGAATGCGGTGTTTTACCGCCAGTCCGACGTGCCGGAAATTCTGGAACTGACCTGGATGCTGACCTGCGTCACCGCCAAGGGCTTGATGAACCGGGCTCACGCTTACAAAGCCGCCGTGGCCGAGAACGAGGAAGCCGAAGGCGCCGATCCGGACAAGGGCATCACGATGGGCCTGTTCAGCTATCCGATTCTGATGGCCGCCGATATTTTGATGTTCAATGCCAACAAGGTGCCGGTCGGCAAGGACCAAATCCAGCATATCGAAATGGCCCGCGACATCGCCGCCCGCTTCAACCATATCTACGGCGAACATTTCGCGTTGCCGGAAGCGGTGCTGGAAGAAAACGCCGCGACCTTGCTGGGCCTGGACGGCCGCAAAATGAGCAAGAGTTACAACAATACGATTCCGTTGTTCGAGCCGGAAAAGAAACTGCGCAAATTGATCAACAAGATCAAAACCAACTCGCTGGAACCGGGCGAACCGAAAGATCCGGAAGGCTGCACGCTGTTCGGTATTTACCAGGCCTTTGCCAACCACCACGAAGTGGACTCGATTCGCCAGCGTTATGCCGAAGGCATCGGCTGGGGCGAGATGAAGCAGGTATTGTTCGAGAAAATCAACGACGAAATCGCCCCGGCCCGCGAGCGTTACGAAGCCTTGATCGCGGCGCCGGAACATATCGAACAGCAATTGCAGGAAGGCGCCGAAAAAGCCCGCGCCATCAGCCGGCCGTTCATTCAGCAATTGCGCGCAGCGGTCGGCATTTCCGGCTTGGCCGGCTAGGCAGCTTTGCCCGGCGGTTTGCGGTTTAACCCGGCGCAACCGGCCTAGGCGAGGATAGCCGCCATGCTGGTTTACGCGCTGCAGTCGCTGTTGTTGCCGCCGGTTTTACTGCTGGTTTTGGCGCTGGTCGGGGTCTTGGCCGGCAAACGCAAATGGGGGCGGAGCATGGCGCTGACGAGTTTGGTTTTGCTGTGGTTGCTGAGTCTGCCCATCGTCGTCAACCGTTTGGCGCAGTGGTGGGAGCGGGTGCCGCCGCTGCCGGCCAATGCTGCCGCAACCTTCAAACCCGGCGCACTAGTCGTCATCGGCGGCGGCCTGCAATTCGACACGCCGGAATATCCCGGCCAAATCACCTTACATCCGCGCAATCTGCTGCGTCTGCGCTATGCCGCCAAACTGGCCTGGGAACTGGGCTTGCCGGTATTGGTCTCCGGCGGCGGCGCGCTGGCGGCGGACGATGTGGCCGAAGCCGACCTGATGGCGGCGATATTGGACCGGGAATTCAAAACCCCGGTGGCCTGGCAGGAGCGGGACAGCCGCAACACCGCCGAAAACGCCCGCTTCAGCCGGGACTTGCTGAGCCAATACGGCATAAACGACATCGTGCTGGTAACGCAGGCCTACCACATGCCGCGGGCGTTGATGGCGTTTCGTCAAGCCGGCTTCAATGTTTTGCCGGCGCCGACCGCCTTCATCGGCCGCAACGGCGACCCGCGTTTCGCGGACTGGCTACCGTCGCCGTCGGCCTGGGCCAACCTTTTCCTGCTGGCGCATGAAGCGGTCGGGATGGTGTGGTATCGGATTCGGTATTGATAGGAGGGCATGGCGGAAATGATGGGCGGGAATAGCGATTCAAAGCGGCCTCGGCTTTTCCTGTTTTTTCGTTCCCACGCTTCTGCATGGGAATGCATACCGGCCTGTTAATACGGTATGGGTTCCCACGGGGGACCGTGGGAACCAGGATAGTCTTTAACGGCTAGCGATTAGCTTGGCGGCAGAACGGTAGCGGAGTCTGCTGGTGCGTTTTGTTGGGCATTTTGGATGTCGTAGATAATGGTATCCGCACTGAAATCCTGTTCATTCGGCCAGGCAATACCATGATGTCGCGGGTGAACCAAGCGAAAATATGATTCGTTCAAAAGCTCTTTGAATGCACTCCCTCCCAGGTAGGGCTTGACATCAAAAATGCCGGAAATACCGCTAGTTGTCTGAATCTCAATCCGATAATTATCGAGAGGAATGGCTTTTACGATCTTATCCATCGAATACTCTATTTTTCGTTCCCACGCTTCTGAGTACGCGCAGGGCATAAATGGGAATGCATACCAGCCTAAATGCAGTATGAGTTTCCACGGGGGACTGTGGGAACCAGGAAACTACTTTGCGTTATCGGAATATTACCGGCCAATCCCTGAACTGGATGAGTGGCTACGGCGGCGCATGCGCTGCTGCTACTGGAAACAGTGGCGGTGGCCGCGCACCAAGATTAGCCATCTGGTCAGTCTGGGCGCCAACCTAAAAGAACCGATTAAAACCGGCGTGAGCTCGAAAGGGCCTTACGCCATGTCGCGGACGCCGATTACGCAAATGGCGATGAACAACGAGTGGTTAAAAGCGCAGGGCTTGGTATCGATCAAAGACCAGTGGGTACGTTTTCATTACCCTGTTTCAACCGCCTAGTGCGGACCCGCATGCTAGGTGGTGTGGGGAGGGTGAGAGAGAAACTCGCTCTTACCCGATTAGGGCTCACTCTGTAAAGACCCTGGGTACCTGTGGTGCGCCACACCATTCCGCTACCGAATTGTATTTTTTAGCTAAGCTTTTAAGCGTGTCCATTCCGCCGACTATACTTTCTAGAAATTGATTCGTTTTAGTTCCAGTCTCGTTAGCATCACAAATAAATTTCTTAAGTTTCCGCAGTCCAGAAGATGATTTAACATCTTCGGTATTAGCACTTTTATCTAAATTTTCTACCGATTCGTACAAGTCATTTAATCGAAGGGACACATCAGAGTCTGCACTAGCCTCTTCAAGCAAAAATTGGATATCTTCAAGTGCTTCTCCAAGACCGCATACAACGCTTATAGCTGAGGATTGGTTAGACAAAACGTTGATATTTGGAGCCACCGTTAAATTAAGGGTTGGGGTGCTTTTGACGGTCAGAGAACTAGAAAACAACTGCTTCAGATCAGCTATGTCTTGGCGCTGGTACTCTATTATGTCTCTTTGGCTTTCAATTCTGCTCTCGGCTATCCTAAGTTCATTTTTCAACTCAAGTATTTTTGCTCTACTGTCAAACAGTGTCTCTGGAGGCATTTTACCGGTAACAACTAATTCATATTCCTCCAGAGCTTTTTCAATAGTTTCCCTGCTTCCATCCTCGGCTTCCACAATCATTCTAACGATTGAGCCGTCTTGTTCGATTTTGATCTTTGCGTTTTCTTCTGGATATTTCTCTCTAAGCACTTCACCGAAGTAATTAAGTATACCGAGTCCCGCCTGTCGGAATTCAGGAGGGAACTCAATGGACCTACGTAAAATTACTTTTTCTCCATGCAATTTACTCTCTGCCTGCAGCTCGCTCCACCTAATATCACTTTTTTGATTTGATATTCCTAGCAAGATAAATGGGTGAGAGTGAGACAAAGGGGATAGCTCCTGAAGCTCGCTAACAATTCTTTCGAACTCTTCTCTTATTCCAATCCCTCTGTTATCAAAAAAGTCTTGATACAGCTGCTTAACAGGCATTAGCATTATAGGAAGATCAACCAACCCGTTTTTATAAGCAATAGGAGTAGATGTATAGAGCCACCTATTTAAATGATCTCTGTGAGTTGCGATCGTACAAGATACTCGACCATTTATGAAACCAAGCATCCTCATATAAAAACGACGACCCACTCCGCTTTCTATGTGACTTCTAGATTCAATCCAACCTTCTTCCTGAATTAGATCTTCCCACAGATACTTCATTTTCCAGATGGTAACTCCTCCATCTTCGCCTTGAGGTCCATGCCTTGGTTTTGATGCGCCGATATTTTCTTTCGTCAGACCTTCAAGCGATTTTTTAATCTCTAGAAGCCTATCACCGTATTTTTCTTCAAATAAACTTTGATCAATTCCGTATGAAACTATTTCGGTGACAAACATTTGCACTCCTTGGTTGATATTGACGAAACCATAACGTAATGCTAACCGCGCTCCGTTTGAGCGCCATGTTAGGCGCACGGGGCCGCAAAGTTCTTTTTGCTCGCATCAAGGAGCAGCCGAAGCACGCTGTCTGCGAACTCTTTCGTTTCATTTGCTGTATTGAAACTAACGCGATAGACATACTTTTCTGAGTTGCAGCTTATGCTCAAACGGAACCCCTCCAAGGTGATGTCAGGCGCGTTGATGATCACGTCCCTCAATAGATAGGCTTGGTTGTCCTCGTCATTGATGGCAAGCACTTCAAAAGTGCCGTTAATCTTTTGTTCTGCGACGCGATCAAATTGGTACACAAGTTCTCCTTCGCTTGGGAAGCGCCCAACTAGTTATTAAGTGGTTTCCGTATATCACCAAGCTTATGTTTATTTCCACGACAACGGCTTGGTCAGCATCGGATTTTCCTATCTATATATCTTCGTCGATTAGAAACGATGTTCGGTAATAGCCAGTTCGCCGCCATTCAACCACTTCGCAGGATTGACCGCAACGGGGCTTGCCGGCAAGCGAAATAGTTAATCCAATGGCCCGATTATTCCCGCCGCGTTGCAACCCGCTAGCGTACGGCGTCAACGATAGCCGGAAAGCTCCCGGCGCATGTCGTCGAGTTGCCGTTCGTGGAAGTACAGGTCCTGGCGGTGGTGATCGTAGTGGCGGTCCAGGTCCCGCAGTTCGCTGCGCAGTCGGTCGCGCTCTTTGTCGGTCAATTTGCTGTCGCGCAAACGGCTTTCCTTGTCGGACAAGTCGCTTTGCAGCTGGTCCAGTTCGTTGCGGTCTTCGTACACCGCATAGGCCGCGGCGTTGTAACGGGCAAATTGGCCGTCGATGGCCGGCGGGCAGACGTGTTGGTAGCCGCGGCCGTTGAGGCCTTCGGTAAATGCGTTGTCCAGCCGGCAATAATCGCGCAGCCCTTGGTCGCGGCCGGCGAAATAAGCTGCTTGGTCGACGACTATGCCGTGTTCGCGGCAGGCGTCGGCGTGGTCGGCCAGCCGAGCGCCGGGCTCGCCGCCGAGACCGTCGCGCATGCCGACGCCGAACCAGTCGCCGCGCAGGCAGTCTTCCCGGCTCAGGCTGGCGCAACCGGAATCAAACAATAAACCAAGTAAAGCCGCCGCCAGGTAAACGCTGCGGCGGAATCGGCGGCGGATCAATTTAAGCGGCAGGTTCATCGCGGTCCAGTGCCGAGTCGCGCAGCGGCTCTTTCATGGTTACGGCAACGCACAATGCCAGTGCGGCGCAGCCGCTGACGTAATAGCCGAACCAATCCGGGTGGCCCTGGCTTTTCAGCCATAAGGCCAGATACTCGGCGCTGCCGCCGAATAGGGCTACGGTCAGCGCATACGGAAAACCGACACCCAGGGCGCGAATGTGGACCGGAAACAATTCGGCTTTGACGATGGCGTTGACCGACGAGTAGCCGGAGGTAATCAGTAACGCGCACAGGTACCAGGCCAATGCGGTTTCGACGCTGCGCGCCTGCGCCAGCAACGACAGTAGCGGCGTGGTGCATAGGCTGGCGCCGATGCCGAAACCGATCAGCAGCGTGCGGCGGCCGACGTAATCGGAAATCAGGCCGAAGATCGGTTGGAGCGCCATGAATCCCAGCAGGCCCAGGCTGCAGATCAGCGTGGCGTCGTCTTTGCTGAAGCCGCTGGTGTTGACCAGGAATTTTTGCATGTAGACGGTAAACGTGTAGTAGGACACGGTGCCGCCGGCCGTCAGGGCGACGACGGTGAAGACCGCGCGCGGGTGGTGCGCCAGTTCCCGCAATGCGGTCCGGCGGCCGGGGTGCTGGCGGGAATTGGCAAAGGCGCTAGTTTCGGCCATGTTGCCGCGCAGCCAGAGTGCGAGCACGGCCAGGGTGCCGCCGACGACGAACGGAATCCGCCAGCCCCAGGCGTGCAGTTGTTCGCTGCTTAACAGGTAGCGTTGCAGCAGCATCAACAATCCCAGGGCCAACAATTGGCCGAGCACGATCGTCACGTATTGAAAGCTGGAATAGTAACCGCGGTGCTTGGCGCCGGCCATTTCGCTGAGGTAGGTGGCCGAGCTGCCGTATTCGCCGCCGATACTGAAGCCTTGCAGCATGCGGGCAAACAGCAGCAGAGCCGGCGCCCAGTTGCCGATTTCGGCGTAAGCCGGCGCGCAGGCGATGATCAACGAGCCCAGGCACATCAGACTCACGGATAACAGCAGCGCGCTCTTGCGGCCTTTGCGGTCGGCCAGACTGCCGAGCAGCCAGCCGCCCAGCGGGCGGAACACGAAACCGACGGCGAATACTGCGGCGTTATTCAGCAATTGCGCGGTTTGGTCGCCTTCCGGAAAGAACAGCGGGGCAAAGTACAGGGCGAAGGCGGCGTAGATGGCCCAGTCGAAATATTCGACCAGATTGCCGGCGGAGCCGCTCAAAATGTAACGCAGGCGCTGCCGGTGCGACAGCGTCGGGTTGGCGGGCTGAAGTGCGGCGAAAGATTCCATTCCTGCGCCTGGTCGGCCTTATTCCGCGGCGGGAGCTGGCTGGGCGGGTTTGGCTGCGGCTTTTTTCGGCTTTCTTTTCTGCGACCGGTACTTCAGCCGTTGCGCCTGGGTGGCGTTGTCTTTGGTGACGCGGCCGGCTTCGTTACCGTTCAGATCGACCCGAATCGCGCCTTCGACCATGCAGGCCCAATAGCGGTTGCCGGTACACCAGGTTTTGATCGCTTCTAACAAGGCTTCCTTGGCGATGCCGAGTTGTTCGGACTGTTCGACCAAGTCGTTGTGGATGCCGATTTTGAGCGGCACTTTCGGATTGGGGCTTTTCGGGAAAATAGCCGGAAAACGTTTTTGCAACTGGCCGATGGTTTGCACGACCGGGTCGACGTCCGCGCTCGGCGCTTGGTGCTGCTTTTTCTGCTCTTGCTTTTTCGCTTTTTCGGCGGCGGCCTGTTGCGCCAGTTGATCCCGCAGCGATGCTAATTGTTCGAAGCCCATACGCAAACCGATAATGTACTGAAAAACGCGCATTGTACAACGATGCGGGCGGCGGTGAAATTTGCCGCGCATTTCATGCGGTTTATTTCGGCATTGATCCGGCTGAATGGCAGCGGTTTGCGGCTTAATTTATTTTTACATTCGGCAGACGGCGATTTACTTTATTTTGGGCATACTTGAGACTATGACTTGGATCTTTTTATGTTACCCGCGCCGGAGTTTCACACCGATGTCCGTTTTTTCGAAGTTTTCTCCAGGATTTCGCCTGGTTTTGGCAACTGCACTCCTGACCATGCTCGGTGCCTGTTCGTCCCGCCCGTCGCTGCCGGATATGGAAGACCAAACGGCAAAACTGGACCAAATGCTCCGCTCCGGCGCCTACCAACCGGCTGGCAGTTTCGAGCTGGATTCGATGCACGATTTGTGGGTGCACGACGGCGTCGAGCTGGATGTGGAAATGCTTGCACCGAAAATACCGGGCCGTTATCCGCTGGTGATTTATCTGCCCAGTATCGGTGAAGACGCAAGGGCCGGTAAGCTGTGGCGGGAAAATTGGGCCAAGGCCGGTTATGCGGTATTCAGCTTACAGCCGGTGGAAATCGCCCAGGCTTTGAAACAATTGGAAGCCGAGCGTAAGTTCGACCTGCCGGATGAGGATGCCTTCGGCCCGGTCGAGGAACTGGACGCAGAAAGTCCGCCGGCGCGGGAACCCGGCGGCGACTCCTGGTTCGGCGAAAAACGGCCGCGGCAATCGCGTTCCGCGCGCAGCAGCGAATTGCATTACGTCGGCCATCAATATTTTGCGCCGGAGCGTTTGAAGAGCCGGCTCGGGCATTTGTATTGGGCTTATCGGCAACTGAAACTCCGGGCCGAGATGCACGTGCCGGTATTTGCCGCGGCGGATTTTTCCAAAGTGGTTTTGGCCGGTTACGATTTGGGCGGGCAGACGGTTTCGGCGGCTTTGGGCGAGGCGTTCGCCGCGGATATGCCTGACCGCGGCGATTTACAACCGCTTGCGGCCATCGTGTTCAGTCCGTCGGTGGATTTGGCCGAAGGCCAAGTGCGCGGCCGGTTTCAAAAGTTATCCTTGCCGATGTTGAGTGTTACCGGTAGCGAAGACAACGATCCGTATGCGATCAGCTCGGCGCCGGTCAGAACCGCTTTGTGGGAATACGCGCCGGCCGGCGGCAAATACTTATTACTGTTGCAGGATGGTGGGCATAAGCTACTGGCGGGGTCGGAACCGGGCGGCCGTTTCGCAGCGGCGGACCGGCGCAGTGACGCGGCGATGGCTGGCGAGCCTCCGATTGGAGGCGGTCGCCGTCGCGGTGGCGCGGGCGGCCCGCCGGGCGCTAGCAGTTCCTGGTTCGGCAGTTCCCGCAGTGAAGAAGTCCGGCGGGAGCAGGGCTATAAACACGTTGCCGCCGTCATCGGCACCACAACCGCGTTTTTGGACATGATCGTTAAAAACGATGCGTTCGCCCAAGCGTGGTTGCAGGAAAAAGCCAATCCCTGGTTAGGGCGCAGCGGTTCGTTAAAGACGCGTTAACCGGCCGCCGCCGGCAAATTACGCCGGCTGCCCAGCGGTGGTTAGCCAGCGCGCCCGCAGTCGGTCGCGGTGGATATACAGCCACTGGATGGCGATGATCGGAATGCCGGATTCGATTTCGCGGCGTTCCAGCATCGCGAACACTTCGTCGAATTTGATAGCGCTGACCCGGATGTCCTCGTCTTCCTCGTCCAGGCCGTGAATGCCGCCGACATGACTGCTGTCGACCCGGCCGCAATACAGCGTGATCCATTCGGAGGCGCCGCCCGGCGTTGTGAAAAATTGTTGAATCTCGATCAATTCCAGAATTTCGCAGCCGGCTTCTTCCCGCGCTTCGCGGTAAGCGACTTCTTCGGCGGTTTCGCCTTCTTCTATGGCACCGGCCACGATCTCCAACAGCCAGGCCCGTTGCGGCTGCAAGATCGCGCCGACCCGGAACTGCTCGATGATGACGACTTCGTCGCGGTCGGGGTCGTACAGCAGCACCGCCACGCAATTGCCGCGGCGGAACAATTCCCGCGTCAGCGGCTGGCTCCAGCCGCCGTTGAACAGCGTGTGCCGCAGCGTATATTGCTCGAGCCGGAAAAAGCCGTGGTAGACGGTGCGGCAATCCAGTATTTCGAAACGTTTGTCGCTCATCGGCCGTAGGTCACCCGGTAAATCACGCCCAGGCTGTCGTCGCTGATCAGCAAGCTGCCGTCCGGCAGTTGCAGCACGTCGTTGGGCCGGCCTAATACCTCGCCCTTCGGCGTCAGCCAGCCGCTGATGAAGGGCTGTTCGTTGTAGGGCTGGCCCTCGCGGAATTTGACGATGTCGACTTGGTAGCCCTGTGGTTGGCTGCGGTTCCACGAGCCGTGTTGCGCCACGATCAGTTGCCGGAAATAGACGTCGGGGAATTGCTTGCCGGTATAGAAGCGCATGCCCAGCGGCGCGATGTGAGCCTTGTAGCGCCAGGCCGGCGCCGCAAATTTGTAGCATTGTTTGCCGGCGCCGAATTCCGGGTCGGCAACATTGCCGCCATGGCAGTAGGGAAAACCGAAGTGTTGGTTGGTCGGGGTCCATTCGTTCAGCTCGTCCGGCGGCAGGTCGTCGCCCAGGTGATCGCGACCGTTGTCGTTGAAAAACAAATGGCCGGTCCGGGTTTCCCAATCAAAACCGACCGTATTGCGGATACCGCGCGCCAATATTTCCAGACCGCTGCCGTCGCGGTTCATCCGCAACAAGGAACCGTAGATCGGTTGCTCCGGATCGCAGACGTTACAAGGCGCACCGACCGCGGTGTACAGTTTGTTATCGGGGCCGACGCGCAAATATTTCCAGCCGTGGTGGCGGTCGGACGGAAATTGGTCGTATACGGTCACCGGTTTCGGCGGATTGGCCAGCCGCATACCGATTTCGTCGAAGCGGATGATGCGTTGGATTTCGGCCACGTACAGCGAGCCGTCTTTGTAAGCGACGCCGTTCGGCAGGTTGAGCTGTTCGGCGATGACGAAGCGCTGGTCGGCTACGCCGTCGCCGTCCTTGTCTTGCACGGCATAGACGTTGCCTTGGCGGGAACCGACGTAGACCACGCCCTTGTCGCCCAATGCCATTTGCCGGGCGTTGGGCAGATTGTCGGCGAAAATCCGGATATTGAACCCCGGCGGCAAGTGCAATTGTTTTAACACCGCCTCGTGTTCCGGGCTGGCGGCCAGAGTCGGCAAGCTGGTAACCATGAGCAATAGCAGGGACTTTATTCTTTTCATTTTTATCTGCCTCTGAGTAAACTTTGAATGATGTTATCACTCTATAACCTTGAATTTAATCTTTTGGCGCCCCAAATCGCCACCACACCATAACAACACAGGAAAGTTACGCCATGATGAGAATATTGCTGTTTTTGGCTACCAACGTGGCCATCATGATTGCGATCAGCATCATTTTTAACGTTTTAGGCTTGAAAGGCGCGCTGGACGCTCAAGGCGTAAATCTGAATATCGAAGGTTTGCTGGCGACTTCCGCCGTGTTCGGTATGACCGGTTCGGTCATTTCGCTGTTCATGTCGAAATGGTCGGCAAAAAGCGCGATGGGCGTGCATGTGATCGAGCAGCCGCAAAACCAGACCGAACAGTGGTTGGTCAGCGTGGTAGCGCGCCAAGCGCAAATGGCGGGTATCGGCATGCCGGAAGTCGGTATTTTCGACGCGCCGGAAGCCAACGCCTTCGCGACCGGAGCCAATCGCGACAACGCTTTGGTCGCGGTCAGTACCGGTTTGCTCAGGAGCATGAATGCCGACGAAGTCGAAGCGGTGGTCGGCCACGAGATCAGCCACGTCGCCAACGGCGATATGGTGACCATGGCCTTGATGCAGGGCGTAGTCAACACCTTCGTCTATTTCTTCGCCACCATCATCGGTTATGTGGTCGACCGGGCGGTGTTCAAAACCGAACGTGGTTACGGCCCGGCGTACTACATCACCCAAATGGTCGCGCAAATTGCGTTGTCGATTTTGGCTTCGATGCTGGTGATGTGGTTCTCGCGTTACCGCGAATTCCGCGCCGATGCTGGTGGTGCTCAATTGGCCGGCCGGCAGAAAATGATCAGTGCCTTGCGCGCTTTGCAGCGTGCGCACGAACCCGCGCAATTGCCCGGCGAGTTGGCGGCATTCGGTATTAACGGCGGCGGCGTGCAACGCTTGTTCATGAGCCACCCGCCTTTGGAAGAGCGGATCGCCGCATTGCAAAACGCGCGTTAAGCGATTTAAGGGCCGGTCCGGTCGTCGCTTCCGGGCCGGCCTTGTGTATGGTCAACCAATTCATCCGCTTTAGACTCAATCTGAGTTACGACCGGTTTCTGGCTGTTTATCAAGGTCACGCCAAAACCATCAGCGTTCTAGCCGATGACGGCCGGCGCATTCAGTTTCCGGCCGGCAATATTCAACGTTATCTCACCAAAAACGGCATTCAGGGCTATTTCGAAATGGAACTGGGGCCGGCTAACAAATTCGTCGCGCTGCGCCGGCTGGACTAGCCCGGCCTCGATTCCGCAGCCGGACTCAAACCTTGGCGGCCTTCGCCCGGTACATGGCTTGGTCGGCCTGTCTGATCAACTCGTCCCAGGATTGTTTGCCGCGGCGGTAAATCGCCGTGCCGATGCTGACATCCAGCGTCAGGTAGCCAATGGCCGAGGCGTAGGGCGCGATCAGGTTTTCGTAGACTTTGTCGATTACCGCGTTTAACTGTTCCGAATTTTCGATGTCGGTCAGCAACACCAAAAACTCATCCCCGCCGTAACGGCAAGCGGTATCGCAATTGCGAATGCAGGTTTGCAGACGGTTGGCGACCTCGGTCAACAGACGGTCGCCGGCCGCGTGGCCTAAGGTGTCGTTGACAGCTTTGAAATCGTCCAGATCGATGAACAGCAACGCGAGTTGCGATTGTTGACGGTTTGTCCGAGCCATCGCTTGCTGCAGCCTGTCTTGCAGCAATGTCCGGTTTGCCAGGCCGGTCAGTGCGTCGTGATGGGCCGCATGTAAGGCCTGGTGGTAATGTTCACCGGCTTCTTGCAATTGTTGGCTGAGTTCGGCTCGGTCGGCATTCAACGCTTCGATTTGCCGTTTCGCGTCGGCCAGTTGGCGTTGGCTCAAGGCCAGGGCTTTCTGCAATTCGGCGATTTCTGCGAAGTTTTGGTTCAGCGGTTCGCATTTGCCGGGAGCTGTGCCGCACGAGGTTGGCTTCAGCCATTGCGAGGCCGCAATATTGTCGGAACAGGAAAATGCTGGAATCGGGTTCAAAAAAAGATTGGGTTCGTTTTTCATGGTCAGCTCTGTCGGTAAAGGGATTGCATTAGCCGTTTTCCGGCGACTTTTTACCGTATCGATCAAGAGCCGTGCCATTGCGGATTTAATCGAATCAAGATGCTGCAATTCATTGAAATGAAATTGTTTTTATTGTAAGGCGTGGCGGGAGCGCTGCTCAGGCAACCCTAGGATCGGCGCAACGGAGACGAAATATCGCCAAGCGCACGATATTTCGTATTTTTAACGCGGTCTAGCGCTTGGCCTTGACGGGTAAGTTAGCGTTGGCGAAACCGGATGTCGCCGAACAGTTCTTTCAATTCTCTTGGTTGGCAGCGCCAATATTGCCGTGGCGCGTCAACCTGTGCGCCGAGTTTCGCCGCGGCATGCCAGGGCCAGCGCGGATCGTACAGAATGCCGCGAGCGATCGCGACCAAGTCGGCCCGGCCTTCGGCAATTATGGCTTCTGCCGCTTCTGCTTCGGTAATCAAACCCACTGCAATCGTCGGCAACCCGCAGCCGGCACGAATCGCTTCTGCCAACGGCACTTGGTAGTTGGGGCCTAACGGGATTTTCTGTTGCGGCGACAGGCCGCCGCTGGAGACGTGAATGAAGGCGCAACCGCGCGCTTTCAATTGGTTGGCAAACACGATGCTTTGCTCGACATCCCAGCCGCCGGCCACCCAATCGGTGGCGGAAATCCTGACTCCGATCGGTATTCGCTCGGAAACCGCGCTACGCATCGCCGCAAATATCGCCAGCGGAAAGCGCATCCGGTTTTCCAGCGAACCGCCAAATTCGTCATCCCTCAGGTTGGCCAGCGGCGACAAAAACTGGTGTAACAGATAGCCGTGTGCGGCGTGGATTTCGATCGCGTCGACGCCGATCTGTTGCGCCCGTTGTGCCGCCGATACGAAAGCCTGTTCGATTTGCACCATGTCGAGCTGGCTCAGTTCTTGAGGTGGCATATCCTCGGGCATGAAAGCCAGCGGAGACGGGGCGACCGGCTGCCAGCCGCCGTCGTTTGCGCCCAACGGATGGCCGCCGTCCCATGGTGGCGCGGTGGAGGCTTTGCGGCCGGCGTGGGCGATTTGAATCGCAATCGGCATCGGCGAATAGTGCCGAATCGAATCCAGGATTTTACCCAAGGCCGCCGCGCAGGCGTCGGACCAAAGGCCGAGGTCGGCCGGCGAGATGCGGCCGCGGGCTTCGACTGCAGTGGCTTCGATGATCAGCAGCCCGGCGCCGGACAGTGCCAGATTGCCGAGATGGATTTGGTGCCAATCGGAGGCTATGCCGTCGACGGCCGAATATTGGCACATGGGGGCGATCACAATCCGGTTGGGTAAGGTAATCGGGCCTAAACAAAACGCTGTGAATAGTTGGCTCATGGCTTACGTCGGGAAAGTCTTGGTCGGTGAGGCGTGAGTCTATGGGCTGGCGGAGGGATTGGCAATATTGCCTGGCAGTACTGCCACACCTGTCATTCCGCTGCCAGTGCTGTCATTCCGGCATATTGAAAAAATTGATTGTGAACGGAGTCAAATAATTGATTCTAAAAATTTTATAGATATTGGCACAAGGCGTGCTTTGTATAGGGTTAAGGAATTCGTTCCGTACTATCCAACGTTATATTACTGATGCAAAGAAGGATGAAAAAAGTGGACAAATATTTGCCTGGATTACGCTTAGTCTTAATCGCCCTATCCCTAACCTTGTTTGCGGAACATGCTGTCTCCGCGACATTAATCGACGACTTTTCCGATTTTCAAGCAGTCGATAACGGTAGCGACGGTCCGGTGGCCATCGTCGGTTCCGACTTGAATGGTATTACCCGCACGCTGACCGCGACCCCGTTTTCGAATGGCGATACCTCCGAGGTGGTGGTTGAAGCGGGTTTGCTGACCGTCAGCAACGGTCCGAGCGGTGGTATTGCCAGCGTTTTCTATAGCTTCGACACGATCGATCTGGCCTCATTGGCGGGTGCATTTACGTTTGCTACCGAATTTATGGATTTGAGCCACCAAGTGCAGTTGATTGCCAATGGCAGCTCGATTTTCGGCTTTACCGATTTGGGGCTGGGCCAGCATGTCATCGCCTTTACCCAGTTTTCCGATCCAGGCGTGTTTTCCAATTTGAATAGCTTAGAACTCAAATTTCAAGGAAGAGACGCTTGGGATGCGCAATTCAAGCTGTTAGCAACTTCTAACAACACGGTACCCGAGCCGCCGGTAGTCGCTCTGTTGGCGATCGGATTGCTGGCGACCAGCTTCAGATCGCCGAAAAAAAGTGTTGCTCTTCAAGCTATGAAGCGCGAATCCATTTCCGTTTAACGTCAGGACTATTCCCCATGTTTATAAAAGCCATGAAATCCAGTTTGTCGGCGTTGTCGCTGCTCTGCACCCTGTTTATCACGCCTTATGCTGATGCCAGCGTTTTGACGATCGATAATTTTAGCCACGCTCAGACGGCGATTGACCGAGGCAATTCGGTCGGTAGTCCGACTACCGTCAATCAATTGACCGGTACCGATTTGACCAATGCCTCGCGTACCTTTATTGCGGTAGCCAGCGGTACGACGTATGCCAATAAGGAAGAAATCGTTTCCGGCGGGAATGTATTGAAAATCGTCAACGGTGGTACTTCGGCCGGCACGGCGTCTATTATTTGGAATTTCGATCCGATCAACTTTAAGGCTTATGGCAACGCGATTTTGTTGGAGATATTGAGCATTGATTTGGGCGTAAAAGTTGAAATGGTCGCGAACGGAACTTCGACTAGCGGTGTGCAAAGTTTCAGCGGTCCAGGCAATTTTTGGCTCGGGTTCGACGCATTCAGCAACCCTGCCGTGTTTTCCAGCGTCAATAGTTTTCGCCTGAACTTTTCCGGCCCGGCGGCTTGGGACGGACAATTCCGGGTGTTGGCGACCACTACTCCGGTGCCCGTGCCTGCGGCATTCGTGTTGATGGGTAGCGTACTGTTGGGCGGACTCGGCATCCGGCGTCGACCCGGCCGCTAATTTCAGTCCCCTAAAAAACCAGGCCCTGGGTTACAGGCCTGGTTTTTTGTTGTCTGCAGAATCACGTCGCTGCCCTTGTAATTTTCAGTACAGGGGATGGAACGCAGGCAATTTAGGTTTGGCATTGGACAAGCCTGTTTTGCGCGGTAATTTCTTCAGTTAGCAAGGCTTTGCCGTGCTATAAAAATAACCGATTGCAGGGGAGAAACTTATGGGACCGTATTACCGCGCAACATCGCAAACCACAGGAGCATTTTTCGACACGTTTTACCAACACCCGATTTTGATGTTGTTGCTGGTCGCCGGTGTGGTTGGCTTAGGTGTCTGGTTTTGGCGAAAATCCGGCAAGCCGTCCGCCTAGCATGGTGTTGCCGGCGGGTGAGTAATGTGCGAACGCTTTATCGCCGGATCGAGGGTTGCTATTTAGACGGTTTCCGTTGGCTGTTGCGCCAAAAGTAAAACAAAGCCAGCGCGGTGGCGAGAGCTAACGCTGACAGCATGAATCTCGGCTCGGCTACCTGCAGAGAACGGTTGTCATCTTTGAATTTAAATTTGGTCAACACCCCTAAAGCCGGGTCGCTGATATCGATAGAGATGGATTTTGCCGGCAGGTTGAGTAGCTGAAGTTCGCTACCGTCGAAAGGTTTGTTGTTACGGGTATCGGTACTGACCATGCCCGGATACAGCGGAGTTTGCGCCAATTGCGCGACACTGAGTTTGCCGGCAATTTCTTGTTCCAGTTCTTTGCTGGTTTTACCGTCGGTTTTGATTCGGATCGGAGTTTGACCGTCGATGGCAATTGAGATTTCACCCTGAGAAGCCGAATGCGATTTTTTGGCGGTGAAGTCGTCCAAATATTCCACGTCGGCGGTATACACCAAATCAATCGCCACCTGCACACCCGCGCTGTTGAAACTTTTATCGGACAAGTCGTACTTAAGTGCTTGATTGGAATAGTCGCGAATCGTGACGTTGGTTACCGAATATCCGGCTTTGTTGGTAATCACCAGTTCTGGCTGTTCCTTGGGTTGGGCCACGGTGACCCCGCGCCAGTTAGGGTCGAGTTGGACCATGCCGTCCTTCATTGCGGTCCACAGCTTTTTGGCTATATAAGCCTCAGGTTTGTCGTGGTCCAATTTTGACGAGTTCAAAAAACTTAAACCGGTGGACCGGTAGGTTTCGCCGTCGTCGATACGCCACTCCACGGTATAGGAGAACAAAGAGTCGCTGGCCCGGCGCGGAAGCCCTGTGTGGATGCGCAGCTGGTCCTGAGCCGCCGCCGTGTTTGCCGCGATGGCGGGTTGGAATTGAACGATGAAAACCGGTAATAGCAGGGCGGGCATGAATTTACGGATCTGTTTGGGCTTCATTTCAATTCCAGGCAATGGCCGTTAAATAATTCAACGTTAGCACAAGCGGCCGGAAAAGACATACTGCACTGTATGTGGGGTAATCCGCGCGGCGCTTCCCCTGAAATTGGTGATGGTCGAGTTAGCCGCGCGATTGCAGGGCTTGCAATTCGACCGGGGTGTTGATGTTGGCAAAAATCTCGGGTGTAGCGCTGAAATCGACTTCCATCAGCGGGTGTTGCCGAAACCAAGTCTGCAATCTACGCTCGCCGCGCAGTAAGTACTCCTGTAAATCGTCGCGTAAATGGGTCTGAATGGCCGCGAACACCGGATGTAAACGCTCGCCGTCGAAAGCTACCGCAATGTCGGCGCTACTGCCGTGTAAGGCCCGCAGCAGCTTTTGCAAATGTTCGGTGCGGACGAAAGGCGAATCGCACGGTGCGGTCAGTAATATGCCCGCCGGTGCGGTTTGCAATGTGGCGAGAATACCGGCCAACGGGCCGTCGAAGTTGGCGCTGGCGTCGCTGATCACCGGGTAGCCGAAGCCGCGGTATAGCTCCTGGTTACGGTTGGCGCTGATCACCAACGTGTCGGTAAGCGGCGCTAACGCCGCCAGCGCATAGCTGACCAAGGGCCGGTTGTCGAACAAAATCAGTCCCTTGTCTTGCTGCTGCATCCGTCGCGCCAAACCGCCGGCCAGCACCACGCCGCTCACTTTGTTTTGCCCGTTCATGATGGTAAGCTTTGCCGATGTTTAACAGAGCCGTCATTTTCGCAAGCTTGCCGCTGATTGCAAGCTGCGCCGGTCCCGCACTGCACACCGAGACGGTGACGTATTACCAGGTCGAGACCAACAAACCTTACGACGAGGTTCTGGCCGAATTGCAGGTGGCGATTGCCGAGCACAACTTTCGGATCACCGGCCATAGCCGGGTCGGCAAGGTGATTCGAGAACGCGGTGCGGAGAATTTTCCCGAATACGACACGCTACAATTTTGCAATTTGACCTTGGCGAAAACGGTACTGGACATCACGCCGCACGCCATCGCTTACATGCCCTGTAATGTCGTCACCTATCAGTTCCAGGGTAAAACCATCGTGCGTACCCATTTGCTGCCGGAAGATACCGACAATCCGGCACTGAACAAATTTGCCGGCGAAATGAACCCGCAATTGAAGCAAATTGTCGATTTTGCCGCCGAACAGTAACTTTTAACTACTATAAACAGCCAGCACCATGAAAAACTTTTTGATCCCGATGCTCAGCGCTTTGGTTTTGCTTAGCGGTTGCGCCGTCACCGAACAGAGCGCAAAACCGGATGCCGAAGCTGCCGCGGCCGAGCCTGCGCCAATGGTCAACGATTACCCGACTCGCGACCGAGTCGATTACGTTTTGGAATGCGTCGCCAAACACGGCGGCTTGACCTACATCAGCCAGTACGCCTGCGGCTGCAAGATCGACAAGATCGCTGAGAAATTGAGTTTTGCCGAATACGAAGCGGCCAGAACCTTCAGCCAGATGCAGAAAACCGCCGGAGAAGCCGGCGCCGCGTTCCGCGACCCTAAGCAATCCAAGGATTTACGCACCCGCTTGAAGGAAGCCGAAGCCGAAGCCGAGAAAGCCTGTTTCGTCAAATAAACGGCTCCGTCACTCCAGGGCTTTAGCGTCGCTAAAGCCCTTTTGATTTGCAAATTTTTTCTTGCCTTTTTCGGCATGTCGGGCCTGTCGATCATGTTCAATACCTCCGCGATCCAATATCCTAAATTCAAATTGGCGATTCTGGCATTGCTGGCGCTGAATGCCGTCATCTACGGTTTTACTGATACGTTGACCAGTTTTACCGACGCCTTGGTCTGGCTGGTGTTACTGGTGATTTACGAACTGGAAGCCAATAAGGTCGAGTTGCCGCTGGGGGAAACAGCCATGCGCCGTTTACGCAGCGGTTTGATCGCGGTGATCGGTTTGGTTTTCGGTAGTTATTGGCGCGACAACGAATGGCTGGATATCGCCAACTCCGCACTTTGGTTTGGATTGATTGCGATCTTGGAAACCGAAGTCCGTTGGCCGGAGTATGTGCGTCGCCGAGAGCGGCTGTTTTGGCTGGCGACGATTGTGACTTTTGCCGGTCTGCTGGCGATGGCCGGGATCTGGTTGGCGCGCGGCGCCTGGTTGGACGGCTACGATGCGTTGTTATGGATTGTCGCGTTCGGTTTCATCGAAGTCGATATTTTTTATCTGTTAAAACCCAAGCACGCGGTATAGCCCGGCATGGTCACGCGCTTGGGTGTATTTGCCTTCCTATTGGCGCCGTTGCTACTGAAAGGCCTGTTCGTCGATCATTTTATCTACGAATACACCGGCACCCGTTTCCTGGGATGGGCCCGGGTGTTGGCTAACGACGCGGTGGTCTATGCGGTATTGCTGTTGCTGCTGTACCTGTCGTGTTGGCCAGGTATTTGGCGTGTGGTTTCGGCACTGTTGCGCCTGCTGGCATTAGTCCTGTTTGCGATTTACTGGATCGATTATTTGGTCATCGCCAATTTCGACACCCATCTGGCACTCGGCGATGCGATCAAATACGCCGGCTATTCGCATAAGTACATTCAGCAAATTTACGGATTACCGGATTGGGCCTTATGGGGAATCTTGCTGATACTGTTGGCTGCGATTGCCGCGTTGGTCTCGGTACCGTACCGCCTTCCCGCCGAACGCAACCGCAAACTGCCGTTGTTTGCTATCGCCGGGCTGCCGTTAATTTCCGGTTTCACCGATAACGACGTTTACGCCCACGCCTGGATTTATAAAAACGTTTTCGATTACAACCTGACCATACGTTCCGAGGCTGAGCCTTACAGCGCCGAGTTTATCCGCGGCTTTCGCTACGACGAAGCGCAAACTTGCCACGCCGAGCCGGCGCAAACCAAAAACATCGTGATACTGATGGTGGAATCGCTGTCCGCCTACCAAAGCCGTTACTTTTCCGGGATTCGCGATTGGACGCCGCAACTCGATGCGATTGCGGCAAACCATCTGGCGTTTCGTAACTTCTATGCAAACGGGTTCATCACCGAAGACGGCGAAATCGCTTTGCTGACCGGCTTGCCGCCGATCTATTCGCCGTCCAGCTATTCCGACGGCGGTAGCGCGTCTTTTGCCGGGTTTTACGCTGTCGAACAATCGTTGCCGCATCGGCTAAAAGCGCGCGGCTACCGCAGCGAATTTCTGACCAGCGCCGATCTCGAATTCGGCAATACCGGAGTCTGGGCCAACAGCATCGGCTTCGATTACGTCGAGGGCCACGACCATCCCGATTATGCGGGTTGGGAACGGTTTCATTTTCGCGCCGCGCCGGACGAAGCTCTTTACCTGCGGGCGCTGGATAGAATCGCCAAGGCTGGACCACAACCGCTGTTGTTGTTCATCAAAACCGTCAGCACCCATCATCCTTATCTCGATCCGGAAACCAAACAAAAATCGGAAGAGGCCGCGTTTCGTTATGCCGACAAACAATTGGGCCATTTTTACCGGCAATTGCAGGACGCCGGATTTTTTCGCAACGGCATACTGCTTATCGTCGGCGACCACCATTCGATGACGCCATTGAAGCAGGAAGAAGCCGCGCACTTCGGCCATTACAAAGCCTCGGCCAAAGTGCCGCTGCTGGTGGTGTCCGCTAGCGGGCACGCAGACGAGGACCGGCAATTTCAACAGAGCGATGTGTTCAATACCTTGCAAGGCATGGTCGAAGGCAGCCAATGCAGTAGTGCTTGGCAAGGCGTGTTGTGGGGCGAGCATGCCGCGCCGCCGCGCTTTATCGCCCACCGCCGCGGCGACAATCGCGATAAGGTCAGCGTATTCAGCGACGACGGCGACTATCTGGTGAAACTGGACGGCGATACTACCCGACTTGGTAACGCAGCGGCGGAGCCGGCGTTGAGCCGCATGCTGGTCGACAAGATCAATGCCTTGCGCATCGCCCGGCTCAGTTGGCTGGCAAAATCCGCCGAAACGTCAAATTGATCCGTGCTTGTTTGATTTGCCGGGTTTTCGGCAGTTCGTGGCGCCAATGGTGTTGCAGCGCGCCGGCCATCACCAGCAAATCGCCGTGGGCCAATTCGATATCCAGCCGCTGTTTGCTGCGGTTGTGACGCAGGCGGAACAGACGGCTGTCGCCGAGGCTGAGCGATGCGATCAACGGATTGGCGCCCAGTTCCGGCTCGTTATCGGCGTGGCAGCCCATCGAATCGCGGCCGTCGCGGTATAAATTGGCCAGCACGCTATTGAAGCGATTCCGGCAAACCGATTCCAGGTCGGCTTTTATCGCCAATAAAGCTCCGCTCCAAGGCAGCGGAGCGTGGTCGACGCCGGAATAGCGGTAATGGGCGTCCGGATCGCCGTACCAAGCCATCAGCCGCGGCACTGTCAGCAAGCGGCCGAAGATTTGGATTTGCTCGGTTTGCCATGCCAGGCCGTGCAGCAGGTCTTGAAAATAACGGTCGGCGGTATTGCTCGGGTAAAACCCGTGCAGCAAATACAGTTCGCCGTCGCACGGCGCCAGATTTTCGGTGTTGGCCGGCATTGCGGCGGCGCTGTCGCTAACCATGCACCCGCCGAATCAGGCTTAGTTGACCAGTAAAATAATCAATTGCGCGGCTATGATGCGCAAAATCATCACCAGCGGATACACCGTCGCATAAGCCATCGACACCGCCGCCGACGGACTCAGATTGTTGGCGAAGGCCAGCGCCGGCGGATCGGTCATGCTGCCGGCCAACAGACCGCACAGCGACAGGAAATTCAATTTATAGAAGATGCGGCCAACCGCAGCAACGGCCAATAGCGGCAGCAAGGTAATCAGTGCGGCGCAGGCCATCCAGTAAAAACCGTCGCCCTTGACCAGGGTTTCGACGAATTGGTCGCCGGAATGCAGCCCGACGCAGGCCAAAAACAGCACGATGCCAATATCCTTCAAGATGATGTTGGAGCTTTTCGGCAGATGCCAGGTCATCGCGCCCCAATTGCCTATCCGGCTGAGCATGATCGCCACCAGCAAAGGCCCGCCGGCCATGCCCAATTTGACCGCGGACGGGATGCCGGGCAGATATAGCGGAAAGCTGCCCAACAACACCCCCAGCGAGATGCCGATAAAGATCGGCATGATTTGCGGATGGTCCAGTTCCTCCAGCGAATTGCCCAGCGCTTTTTCGATGCAGGTCAGCGCATCCTGACTGCCGACCACGTGCAACTCGTCACCGAATTGCACATGCACGTGGCTGGTCGGCGAAAATTCGACGTCCGGCCGGTGAATCCGCGAGATCGTGACGCCGTAAAGCAGGCAGAGGTTGCCGATGGTTTCATTGATCGCCGCCTTGTTGGTGACCACCAAACGTTTGCTGTGCAGATTGGTGGCAATTTGTTTCAGATCGATATCCGATTCCGGGCCGATCAGGATTTTCAATTGTTCCAGCGGTTCGCGCTCGCCGACCAGTCGAATCGTGTCGCCCAGAGCCAGGCGGCTGTCCTGGCCGGCGACGTCGACTTGGCCGTTATGCAGAATTCGGGTCATGACCACGTTCATGCCTTCGAAAAACGGAATCTGACTCAGCATCAGGCCGTTCAGGTTGGGGTTCTCGACTTTCAAATCCTTCCAGATCGGCACGTGCGCTTGCTGCTGCTGGTTGTCGTCGAACAGCTTGGCTTCGTGGGCGATATCGATCTTGAACAGGCGCTTGTTCAACAACATCGCCAGAATGATTCCGGCTATGCCGAACGGATAGGCCACGGCGTAACCCAAGCCCGGCATTTTCAGGGTCTCCGGGCCGATATTGGGTAAAGTGTCCAACACTTGCTGAGCCGCAGCCAGCGATGGCGTGTTGGTCGTCGCCCCGGAAAACAGGCCCACCGCGACCGGCATCGGAATGTCGCCGACGATGCTGATCAGTACCGCTATCAACGCTCCCAGCAAAACCACGGCGGCGGCCAGCCCGTTCAAGCGCAGGCCGTAACGAAAGAAAGCGCTGACGAAGCTGGGACCGACCTGCAAGCCGATGGCGTAAACGAACAATACCAAGCCGAACTCGCGCAGGAAGTGCATGACTTCCGGATTAATGCTGAGATGAAAATGGCCGAAGATCAGGCCGGAGAACAACACGCCGGCGATGCCGAGCTGGATGCCGGCCAGCGACAAGCGGCCCAGCACCAGGCCGCTGGCGACTACCAGACTGATGATGAGTAGCGTGTGGGGTACGGAATCTTGATTGAAAAGCGATAGCAACCAGGACATGGCCTATTCCTTAGGGATGGGATTTACGGGATTTTAGGTTTGCTTACTCAAAACGGCCTGACTATGATGAGTCTTCCCCGCCGGTGCGAAAGCGCTGACCGGATTGTACAACAAGCCAACCAAGGGTGATCGGGATGAACGATAACTACTACAACATCAAATTATTCGTCATGCTGGGGTTGTTTGCCGCCGGAGCGAATGCGGCGGATATCAATGCCGGCAAAGCCAAGGCGGCGGTTTGCCAGGGCTGCCACGGCAGCGCCGGCGTCAGTAGCAGCCCGCTGTGGCCGAGTTTGGCCGGGCAAGGTGCAATCTACATCGAAAGCCAGTTGAACAAATTCAAGTCCGGCCAGCGTGAAAACGAGGTGATGAAACCGATTGCGGCCGGCTTATCGGAAGCCGACATGCAGAATCTGGCGGCTTACTACGCCAGCTTGTCGGGCAAATCGGCGGGCGGCGGGGTTGATGCCACCTTGATCGCTCAGGGTAAGGAAAAAGCCGGCATGTGTCTGGGTTGCCACGGCAATAATGCGCAGGGAACCGGAATGGTGCCCAAACTCGCCGGCCAGCAGCCGCAATATCTGGCCAAGCAACTGGCCGATTTCAAGAAAGGTGCGCGCAAGGCTTCGCAAATGAATGCGATGGCGCAATCGTTGAGCGACGACGATATCAAGGCTTTGGCCGCTTATTTAGGATCGTTGTAGCGGCGATTTGTCCCAGCCATTTGTTTGCCGGCGGATCAGCGGTAGGGAGGTGGCGGCGGAGAACCTGGCGGTGGCGGCGGAATTCTTGCCGGAGTAACCCTTTGCGCAGGGGATTGATCGGAAAATTCTGCCGATACCGGAACCTTGTGGCCTTTGCCGTACATGCACTGAACGTAGGCATTGTCGTAGTTTTGTTGGGTGGCATAACCGGCGCGGCGGGCTTCGCCGCTGCCGGCGATGGTGCCCGCCATTAATCCGGTACCGGCGCCGATGGCAGCACCGCCGCCACCGCCCAAAGCCGCGCCGGCAGCCGCACCGACCGCCGTACCGACGGCGGCGCTGCCGATCTGACTATCCGCGCTGGCTTGATTCGGTGTGGCGCCGACTTGTTCGCCAGCGTACTGTTGGCACAGATAATCGTCCTGGCGGAATTGCTCGAACGTCATGCTGCTGCCGGGCAAGGCCATCACGCTCGGCCCGGATGGCAGGTGGGCACAGCCGCCGCCCAGCAAAACAACGCCGACCAAGCCGATAACGCCGTTACGTTTCATGACGCGTCTCCACTCAATTCGGCGGCGTTGGCGCGACTTGGCGCCAGCCGCCGGGGCATTGGTTGATGTAAGGGTAATAGCCGGCCGGATTGTCGCAGTAATACCAATAGCCTTCCGGCAAGGGTGCGTTGGGCGTGGCCGGTCGTTCGCGTTCGATGTAAACCGGCGGTTGGGCCGGAACCGTTATGATTTCCCGCGGATAGTAAGGATATGCCGGGTAGTAGGGATAAGCCGGATAATAAGGCCGCGGAAACAGTGGGACTCCCAAGTAAAAACCGAAGCCGGGATGATAGTGGCGGCCGAAACCATGGACGTGGTGGTGCGGGCCGGCGTCGGCGCCGAATGCCAACACCGACATGACCGCACCTGCGGCCAGCCAAGGCCGGAGTCTAAGTTTGTCTCTACCCATAAAATCCTCAACTGGTTTGCCGACTGGGGAACGGGATATCGATCGTGACGCGCAAGCCGCCGGCTTCGCGGTTTTCGGCGCCGATCCGGCCGCCGTGCGCTTCGATCGCGCGTTGGGCGATGGTCAGGCCCAAGCCGGTGCTTTGGGCTTTCGCCGGTGTGCCGCTGCGAAAAAACGGCTGAAATATCGCCGTTAAATCTCGATCGGGAACCCCTGGGCCGGTATCGTCTACCCGGATTCTTAAGCGCGCATTATGACGGTCGAAATCGGCGGTTAACGCCACGCGACCGTCGCGCCGGCTGTGCTGGACCGCGTTGCGCAGGACGTTTTCGACGGCTCGGTGCAGCAATTCGGGCAGGCAGTAGCCGCGCACGTCGCCGATCCCGGAATAATCCAGTGAAATTCCGTTCTGTTGCGCTTCGAAGCCGACGTCCTCGGCGATATCGGCCAACAAGTCGGCAATATTGAGCAGTTCGAACGTTTGCTTATTGATCCCTGCTTCCAACCTGGACAACATCAGCAGTTCGCCCACCAAGTCGCTGATGCGCTGAGACTCCCGTTCGATGCGCTCCAAGGTTGCCGGTAATTTTTCCGGCTGTTGCTGGGCCAGGCCGATTGCAGCTTGAATCCGCGCCAACGGCGAGCGCAATTCGTGGGACACGTCGTGCAGCAAATGTTGCTGGGCGCCGACCAAATTGCCGATTTGCTGGGCCATGTGGTCAAAATCCCGTCCCAAATCGCTTAATTCGTCGCGGCGCCGGCCCATGCCCAGGCTGATACGGGTATCCAGCCGGCCTTGGGCCACGGCATGAAAGGCATTGCGCAGATTGCGGATCGGTCTGGCGAAGTACCATGCCAACAGCGCGCTAAAAACCAGGCTGGCGAAGCTGCCGGCCAGTATCGGTGCAATGGGCGACGGCGGCGTGCGCGGCGGCGGCCGGCGATTGTCCCGGTCGGGCGGCGGGCGTTGGCCGGGGCCAGCCAAGCCCAGCAGGTCCGGTGGATTGGGTGGCAGGGCCATTCTGAAATTGTCGGCGAAACCGTTTTCCGGCGACGGTACGAATAACAGATAACGGTGGCCGTCGTCGGCAGAGACCATGCGGATCGCGTCCGGATATTGGCCGTTTGCGTAAAGCGTCCGCGCCTGCTGCAAGATTTCGGCCGAGACTTCGCGGCCCAACAATTCCCGGTCCTGGTCGTCCACCGCGAAAATCGGCGGAAACCGTTCCTGACGCAAAGCATGGATAAAATCGCGCAAACCGGCGACGCCGCTGCGCGGTAACAAATTGGCGGCAACACTGACCATCGAAGCGATATGCCTGACGTTGATCCCATTGGGTTGATTGGCGCGTTCCGCTTGTTGTTGCGATTCCCGCAGCCAGAATATCGTGCCGACACCGATGCCCGCCGTCAGCCAGGCCAGCCAGAATGCGAAAAAGAACTTCCAGAACAAGCGGCCCATCTCAATCCTTAACCAGTTGGTAGCCTTGGCCGCGCACGGTCTGGATGTAGGAGCGGCCGTCGGCCTGATTGCCCAGTTTCTGGCGAATACTACTCATGTGCACGTCTATGCTGCGGTCGAAGCGGGCCAGCGGCCGGCCCAAGGCTTTTTCCGACAAGGCTTGTTTGCTGACCACCTGGCCGGCCTGGCAAGCCAGCGCTTCGAGTAGATTGAATTCGGTGCTGGTCAATTCCAGGGTTTGGTCGAACCAGATCGCCTTGCGTCTTTCGCTCCATATTTGCAGCGGTCCGACCAAAATCGGCCCATGTTGCCGGAGGTCGGCCGCAGCCTGGGTTCGGCGCAAAATCGCCCGGATTCGGGCGACCAGCTCGCGCGGTGTGCAAGGCTTCGGCACGTAATCGTCGGCGCCGGATTCCAGGCCGATGATCCGGTCCACATCGTCGCCTTTGGCGGTGAACATCAGGATCGGCACCCGGCTCTCCAGTCTGATTCGGGCCAGGATTTCGGTGCCTTTGATGTCCGGCAGCATGATGTCCAAGATGACCAATTGGTGTTTGCCGGACAGGGCCTGTTGCAGGCCGGAATGGCCGGTCATGGCGATGTCGACTGCGAAGCCTTCCCGCTGCAAATACTCGCTGAACAGCCCCGCCAGTTCCTCATCGTCGTCGATAATCAACACGTTGCTCATCTGCTTTGACTCCACCAAAATTCGATGCCGCATGATAGCGGTTGCCGGCGCAATCGCGCCAACCGCTTTTACTTGATTTTACTTTGCGCTAACCGCAGTTAACTCCCTGTTTGCAATACTGGATTCCGGCATATAGCTGCTCGGCGTTGCCGTTTATCCGATCAATCCAAGTCACGGAGTTGTTATGAAGAAGTTCTTAATTGTTGTAAGTCTGTTGCCGCTTGCCGTCGCCGCCGGCCCTCGCCACGGCGAACCTCGTTGCGAGGGCGGTTTCGATTCGGCTCGTCATGGCGAGTTTGTTGCAGGCGAGCATCTGCCGCACTTTCTGCGGCCGCTGAATCTGAGCGATGCGCAACGGGCGGAGATCAAAAACCTGTTGCAGAACCGGTTTAGCCAGGGCAAGGAGAAGATGGGCCAGGGGCGGGCGATGCACGAGGAGTTACGGAAACTGAGTTTTTCCGCCGACTATAGCGACGAGAAAAGCCTGAGCCTGGTCGAAAAGTCGTTGGAATTGCACAAGCAAGCCGTGTTGGATAAGGCTAAACTCGACAATCAGATCTATAAACTGCTGACCCCGGAGCAACAGCAGAAGTTACAAGCCGAGCTGGACAAAGCCGAACATTGAATCACACTGTTAATTGCCCATGATCCCAGGCAAGGCATGCTGGTCGGGGAGTCGGTGGATTGAAGGCCGGTTGGCGTCGGTTGACCAGGATTCTTGGCTCGGTGTGGCCGGTGTGCACCAAAACGGAAAATTGTTAATGACCAAACAAGCATAATTTCGTAAAATCTCGCTGTTTTTATCTCTCCGGAACGGGATCGGCCGCAAGGCTTATCCCGTTTTCTACATCTAAGGTGGCCAATCTTGAATAAACCCGCATTACTGGTATTAGAGGATGGGACTGCGTTTCACGGCGTTTCGATCGGCGCCGATGGCTGTTCCGTCGGGGAAGTGGTATTTAATACGGCGCTGACCGGTTACCAGGAAATCCTGAGCGATCCTTCCTACGCCAGACAAATCGTGACTCTGACCTACCCGCATATCGGCAACGTCGGCACCAATGCCGAGGACGACGAGTCGGCAAAAGTATTCGCCAGCGGTTTGGTGATTCGCGACTTGCCGTTGCTCGCCAGCAGCTGGCGCCAGCAACAAACCCTGCCCGAATATCTGCAACGGCACAATGTGGTGGCGATCGCCGATATCGATACCCGCCAGCTGACCCGCTTGCTGCGCGATAAGGGCGCCCAACGCGGCTGCATCATGGCCGGCGAAGCCGTCGATATCGCAGCGGCTACCCGGGCAATCGCCGATTTCCCAGGTTTGCAGGGTATGGATTTGGCCAAGGAAGTCACCACCGGCCAGGCCTACGAGTGGACCGAAAATGTCTGGCGATTGGGCGCCGGCCATGAAACCGCGCCGAACTTGGTCAAACATGTCGTCGCCTACGACTTCGGCGTCAAACGCAATATCCTGCGGCTATTGGCGAACCGAGGCTGCCGGGTCACGGTAGTGCCAGCGAAAACGCCGGCGGCCGACGTATTGGCTCTGAATCCGGACGGGGTGTTTCTGTCCAACGGCCCCGGCGATCCGGAGCCTTGCGATTATGCGATCGAGGCGATCAAGGTTGTTTTGGAGAAAAAAGTACCGGTGTTCGGGATTTGCCTGGGCCACCAATTGTTGGCGCTGGCCAGCGGTGCGAAAACCGAGAAAATGAAATTCGGCCACCATGGTGCCAACCACCCGGTCCAGGACTTGGCTAGCCGCCGGGTCATGATCAGCAGCCAAAACCATGGATTTGCGGTCAGCCCCGACAGTTTGCCGGCCAATCTGAAAGCCACCCACGTGTCGCTGTTCGACGGCAGCTTGCAGGGCATCGCCCGCACCGACGTACCGGCCTTCAGTTTTCAAGGCCACCCGGAAGCCAGTCCGGGGCCGCACGATGTGGAATCGTTGTTTGACGATTTCATTACGCTGATGGACCAGTCCCGTTAAGCCCAGTTTTTTATAGAGTGATATGCCAAAAAGAACCGACATAAAATCGATTTTATTACTGGGCGCCGGACCGATCGTCATCGGCCAGGCCTGCGAGTTCGACTATTCCGGCACCCAGGCCTGCAAAGCCTTGCGCGAAGAAGGCTACCGGGTGATTCTGGTCAACTCCAATCCGGCGACGATCATGACCGACCCGGACATGGCCGATGCGATTTACATCGAGCCGATCGACTGGCAGACCGTCGAAAAAATCATCGAAAAAGAACGCCCGGACGCGATTTTGCCGACCATGGGCGGCCAGACCGCACTGAACTGCGCGCTGGCGTTGGATAAGCACGGCGTGCTGGCCAAATACGGCGTGGAAATGATCGGTGCCACCAAGGAAGCCATCAACAAAGCCGAGGACCGCGACCTGTTCAATCAGGCCATGCGCAAGATCGGCCTGGAAGTGGCCAAATCCAAAGTCGCCCACAGCATGGAAGAAGCTTTTGCCGCGCAGGAAGAGGTCGGTTATCCGACCATCATCCGGCCCTCGTTCACGATGGGCGGCAGCGGCGGCGGTATTGCCTATAACCGCGAGGAATTCATCGAGATTTGCGAGCGCGGCCTGGATTTGTCGCCGACCAACGAACTGTTGATCGAGGAATCGATTCTGGGTTGGAAGGAATTCGAAATGGAGGTAGTGCGCGACCGTAACGACAACTGCATCATCGTCTGCTCGATCGAAAACTTCGATCCGATGGGCGTGCACACCGGCGACTCGATCACCGTCGCCCCGGCGCAAACCTTGACCGACAAGGAATACCAAATCATGCGCAATGCCTCGCTGGCGGTGTTGCGCGAAATCGGCGTCGATACCGGCGGCTCCAACGTGCAGTTTGCGGTCAATCCGGATAACGGCCGCTTGATCGTGATTGAAATGAATCCGCGGGTCAGCCGTTCCTCGGCCCTGGCTTCCAAAGCCACCGGTTTCCCGATTGCCAAAGTCGCGGCAAAACTGGCGGTCGGTTTTACGCTGGACGAGCTGCGCAACGAAATCACCGGCGGCGCGACGCCGGCTTCGTTCGAGCCGAGCATCGATTACGTGGTGACGAAAGTGCCGCGGTTCGCGTTCGAGAAATTCCCGCAAGCCAACGATAGGCTGACCACCCAAATGAAGTCGGTCGGCGAAGTGATGGCAATCGGCCGTACCTTCCAGGAATCTCTGCAAAAAGCCTTGCGCGGCTTGGAAGTCGGGGTCGATGGTCTGGACGAAGTGGCGGATTTGACCGATTCGAACGCCCAGGACATTATCCTGCGCGAATTGCGTTACCCCGGTCCGCAACGTTTGTGGTACCTGGCCGACGCATTCCGTAGCGGTTTGAGTTTCGCAGAAATCCACCAGGCCTGCAAAATCGAACCCTGGTTCCTGGCTCAGGTTGAAGATTTGATCTCCACCGAAAAGGCACTGTCCACCAAAACCCTGGCAACCTTGGAGCCCGGCGAATTGCTGCGGCTGAAACGCAAAGGTTTTTCGGACAAGCGTCTGGCGAAATTGCTGGAAACCAAAGAGTCGGAAGTACGCAACGTCCGCCACAAGAAAGGCATTCGGCCGGTGTTCAAGCGCATTGACTCTTGTGCGGCCGAATTTGCTTCCGATACGGCTTACCTGTATTCCACCTACGAGCAGGAATGCGAAGCCAAGCCGTCGGACCGGGAAAAAATCGTGATCTTGGGCGGCGGTCCGAACCGGATCGGTCAAGGTATCGAGTTCGACTATTGCTGCGTCCATGCAGCCTTGGCGCTGCGCGAGGATGGCTATGAGACCATCATGGTCAACTGCAACCCGGAAACCGTGTCGACCGACTTCGACACCTCCGACCGCTTATATTTCGAGCCGTTGACCTTGGAAGACGTGCTGGAAATTATCGATCTGGAGAAGCCTAAGGGCGTTATCGTGCAGTACGGCGGCCAAACCCCGCTGAAACTGGCGCGTGCACTGGAAGCTGCCGGAGCGCCGATCATCGGCACCTCGCCGGACTCGATCGACTTGGCCGAAGACCGCGAACGCTTCCAAAAATTGCTGGAGCGCTTGAATCTGTTGCAGCCGCCCAACGCGACCGCGCGTTCGGTGGAGCAGGCCGTCAATTCCGCCAAGGAAATCGGCTATCCGCTGGTGGTGCGGCCGTCCTACGTGCTGGGCGGGCGGGCGATGGAAATCGTGTTCAACGAAGACGGTCTGCGTCGGTATATGAAAGAAGCCGTCAGCGTCTCCAACGACTCGCCGGTATTGCTCGACCGTTTCCTGGACGACGCGGTGGAAATGGACGTCGACGCGATTTACGACGGCGAAACGGTGCTGATCGGCGGTTTGATGGAACACATCGAACAGGCTGGTGTGCATTCCGGCGACTCGGCCTGCTCGATTCCGCCTTACGATTTGCCGGCCCATTTGCAAGATCAGTTGCGGGCGCAGGTGGCGAAAATGGCCGAAGCCTTGGGTGTGCGCGGCTTGATGAACACTCAGTTTGCGATTCAAGGCGAGACCGTATACGTGTTGGAGGTTAATCCACGTGCGTCGCGGACTGCGCCGTTCGTATCGAAAGCGACCGGTTATCCGCTGGCGAAAATCGCCGCGCGTTGCATGGTCGGCAAATCTTTGAAAGAACAGGGCGTGACCGAAGAACGCATCCCCGAGTATTTCTCGGTCAAGGAAGCGGTGTTCCCGTTCATCAAGTTCCCCGGCGTCGATCCGTTGTTGGGGCCGGAGATGAAATCCACCGGCGAGGTGATGGGCGTCGGCAAAACCTTCGGCGAAGCCTTCGCCAAGTCGCAACGCGCTTGCGGCGTGGATTTGAGTCATAGCGGCAAGGTGTTGATCAGTATTCGTGATGCCGATAAACCCAAATTGCCGGAATTGGCGAATATGCTGATCGCCAAAAATTACGAAATCGTCGCGACGCCGGGCACCGCCCGCGTGTTGCGCGAGGCCGGGATCGCTTGTAAAGACGTGTTCAAGGTCAACCAGGGTCGGCCGCATACCGTGGATATGATCAAGAACGGCGAAATTCAGATGGTCATCAACACGACCGACGGCGCGAAAGCGGTAGCGGATTCGTTCACGATGCGGCGGGAAGCGCTGCAGCGCAAGGTGACTTATTACACGACGATGGCCGGCGCCAGAGCGGCTTGTTACGCGTTGGGTGAACTCGATGCCGGCGACGTCAATTGTCTGCAAGATTTGCATAACAGTTTTAACGGATGAAGCAAAAAGGGGAGCAGTAGATGCAAAAATTTCCGCTGACGGTGGCTGGCGCCAATAAGCTGCGCGCCGAGCTGGAGGAATTGAAAACCGTGATTCGGCCGCGGATTATCCAGGCCATCGCCGAGGCCCGCGAGCACGGCGATTTGAAAGAAAATGCCGAGTACCATGCGGCGCGCGAACAACAAAGTTTTGCGGAAGGGCGGATTGCCGAAATCGAAGGCAAGTTGTCCAATGCCAATATCATTGACGTGACCAAAACCGATGCCAACGGCAAGGTCGTATTCGGCGCGACGGTGGAAATCGAGGATCTGGATTCGGGTAAGGTTGTGACTTACCAAATCGTCGGCGAGGACGAAGCCAATATCAAGGAAGGCAGGATTTCGGTCGGATCGCCGATCGCGCGGGCCTTGATCGGTAAGGAAGTTGAAGATGTCGTGACGGTGAAGGCGCCGGGCGGCGATGTTGAGTACGAGATTATTTCGGTCAAATATATCTAGCCGGTTCGAGCGGGGAGGCGCTGCCTCCCCAATAGGCTATTTTTTCGGGTTCTGCCGGTAAACCACAGCAATTTGGCCAATAGACTGAATCAGCTCGGCTTGGGTTTCAGCGCAAATTTGTTCCGAGATCACTGCGCGTTCGTCCCGGTCGGCGCGAATTTTAATTTTGATCAGTTCGTGCGCATCCAGCGCGACATTGATTTCTTTCAGCACCGCTTCGGTCAGGCCGGCCTGACCGATGATCACCACCGGGTTCAAGGCATGTGCCTGGGCTTTGAGTTTTTTCTTTTGGATGGGATTCACGCAGTTTCCTTGACTTCTAAAACCGAGCGATTTTACACGAATAGAAAAATGGCACGCAGCAAAAGTAGCCAGCAGTGGATGCAGGAACATTTCCAGGACGAATATGTCAAGAAAGCCCAGGCCCTGGGTTACCGCTCGCGGGCGGTATTCAAGCTGATCGAAATTCAGGAAAAAGACAAAATCATCAAACCTGGTATTAATATAGTTGACCTGGGTGCGGCGCCCGGAGGTTGGTCGGAATACGCCAGCAAGATCGTCGGCAAGAAAAGTAAAGTGATTGCGCTGGATTTGTTGCCGATCGAACCGATCGAGGGTGTCGAATTCATTCAAGGCGACTTTCGGGAAGACGAAGTCCTGGAAAAATTGTACAAAGTGCTTGATGGTGAGCCGGTGCACTTGTTATTGTCGGATATGGCCCCCAATATGAGTGGTAGCCGGGAAATGGATCAGCCGCGCTCTATCTATCTCGGGGAATTGGCATTGGACGCCGCTCAGCGGATTTTAGTCAAGGGTGGGACGTTTTTAATAAAAATGTTCCAGGGCGGCGGTTTCGACGAGTACTATAATCAGGTGCGGCAGCAATTCAGCAGCGTCGCAATCAGAAAACCCAAGGCTTCGCGAGCGCGGAGCAACGAAGTCTACATTCTGGCGAAAGGTTTTAAATGAACCGGCGAAATGCCTCGATTACAGGCGGTCCCAGCCGGTAGGGTGCGAGTACTCCTGATACAATTACTCGGTTTTTAAATATGTTGGCCATTCCTGGCTGGAGCGCGTAACTTGAGCGATATGATTAAAAATTTGGTTTTGTGGGTGGTCATCGCGGTGGTATTGATGGCCGTATTCAACAATTTCGGGTCGCGGGCGGTTCGTAGCGACGCCAATTTGTCGTATTCGCAACTGATCGACGCGGTTAAAGCCGGTCAGGTTCAGCAAGTCGCGATCTCCGATAATACGGTCAAAGGCCGCATGCACACCGGCGATAAGTTCAAGACTTATATGCCGAACGACCCGCATTTGATCGACGATTTGTTGGCGAATGGGGTCGAAATCACCGTGCAGCCGCCCGAAGAACCGTCGATGCTGATGCAGATATTCGTGTCTTTCGGCCCGATTCTGTTGCTGATAGCGGTTTGGGTGTTCTTCATGCGGCAGATGCAGGGCGGAGGCGTAGGCGGCCGCGGCGGCGCGATGGGTTTCGGTAAAAGCAAGGCCCGGATGCTGGACCAGGATCAGAACAAAGTCACCTTTGCCGACGTCGCCGGTTGCGACGAGGCCAAGGAAGAAGTCCAGGAAATGGTCGACTTCTTGAAAGACCCGGCCAAATACCAGCGCTTGGGCGGTAAAGTCCCCCGCGGTGCGCTGATGGTCGGACCTCCGGGTACTGGTAAAACCTTGTTGGCGCGGGCAATTGCCGGCGAAGCGAAGGTGCCGTTCTTCACCATTTCCGGTTCGGACTTCGTCGAAATGTTCGTCGGTGTCGGTGCCTCCAGGGTGCGCGATATGTTCGAACAAGCCAAGAAGCACGCGCCATGCATTATCTTCATCGACGAGATCGATGCGGTCGGCCGTTCCCGCGGTGCCGGCCTGGGCGGCGGCAACGACGAGCGCGAACAAACTTTGAACCAGTTGCTGGTCGAAATGGACGGTTTCGAAGGCCACGAAGGCATTATCGTCATCGCAGCGACCAACCGCTCCGATGTATTGGATAAAGCCTTGTTGCGTCCCGGTCGTTTCGACCGTCAAGTGGTGGTCGGCTTGCCCGACGTCCGCGGCCGCGAGCAAATTCTGAATGTGCATTTGAAAAAAGTGCCGATGGCCGACGACGTCAAAGTCAAATACATCGCCCAAGGCACGCCCGGCTTTTCCGGTGCCGACTTGGCCAATCTGGTTAACGAAGCCGCATTGTTTGCCGCCCGCTTCAACAAGCGCTTGGTCAGCATGGTCGATTTGGAAAAAGCCAAGGACAAATTGATCATGGGTGCGGAACGGCGCTCGATGGTGATGGACGAGAAAGAGAAGAAAATGACCGCCTACCACGAAGCCGGCCATGCCATCGTCGGCCGCTTGGTGCCGGACCACGATCCCGTCTATAAAGTCAGCATCATGCCCCGCGGCCGGGCTTTGGGTGTGACGATGTTCCTGCCGGAACGCGACCAGTACAGTGCCAGCAAGCGCAAGTTGGACAGCATGATTTCCAGTCTGTACGGCGGCCGTATCGCGGAAGAACTGATCTTCGGTTGGGAAGAAGTGTCGACCGGCGCGTCCAACGATATCGAGCGTGCCACCGAACTGGCCCGCAACATGGTGACCAAATGGGGTTTGTCGCAGCGCCTGGGGCCGTTGGCTTATAGCGAAGAAGAGGGCGAAATCTTTTTGGGCCGGTCCGTGACTCAGCACAAATCGGTTGCCGAGGAAACTTCGCATACCATCGACGAAGAGATTCGTTCGATCATCGATCGCAACTACGAGCGCGCCGAAACCATTCTGAAAGAAAACATGGACATCCTGCACGCGATGGCAGAGGCGTTAATGAAGTACGAAACCATCGACAAGTACCAAATCGACGACTTGATGTCGAGAAAACCGGTTCGCGAGCCCAAAGGCTGGGACGATACGCCGTCGCCAAGCGATGAGCGGAAAAACGACCATTGGGATCAAAAAAGCGGCGATGAATCGATTGGCGGTGCAGCCGAACAGGGCTGATAACGCCGCATGGAATAACAAGAGAGGCTCCGGCCTCTCTTTTTTTTGGTTTGAATAAGGTAGATTCGAGAATGGCAAAAAAATATTTCGGTACCGACGGTATTCGGGGTAAGGTCGGCGAGTACCCGATAACCGCCGACTTCATGTTGAAACTGGGCTGGGCCACCGGCAGGGTCTTTGCGCGGGAAGGCAGCGGCTTCGTCTTGGTAGGCAAAGACACCCGGATTTCCGGCTATATGTTCGAATCGGCGCTCGAAGCCGGTTTGTCGGCGGCCGGCGTCGATACCCGGATGTTGGGGCCGATGCCGACGCCGGGTATCGCCTATTTGACCAGGACGCTGCGGGCCAGAGCCGGCATCGTAATCAGCGCTTCGCATAATCCTTACTACGACAACGGCATCAAGTTTTTCTCGGTCGACGGCGCCAAATTGCCGGACGAAGTCGAGCACCAAATCGAGCAATATCTGGACGCGCCGATCACGACCGTTGAGTCGGCGAAATTGGGCAAGGTCAAGCGCATCAGCGACGCGGCCGGACGCTACATCGAATTTTGCAAGGCTACGGTACCGCCGCATCTGGACTTCAAAGGCATGCGCATCGTCATCGATTGCGCCAACGGCGCCACTTACCATATCGCGCCGCACGTGTTCAGCGAGGTCGGGGCTGAGGTGGTGACGATAGGCGCCGAGCCGGACGGCTTGAATATCAACGACGAATGCGGCGCTACCAAACCGGAGTATCTGGCTGCCAAGGTGCTCGAGTACCGCGCCGACTTGGGTATCGCGCTGGACGGCGACGGCGACCGCGTCATCATGATCGACCATAAGGGCGAGATCGTCGACGGCGACGAACTGATCTACATCATTGCTAAATCGCGCCTCGACGAAGGCAAATTGCTTGGGCCGGTAGTCGGTACGCTGATGTCCAATCTGGGTATGGAACACGCCTTGAACGCATTGAACCTGCAACTGCTGCGAGCCAAGGTTGGCGATCGCTATGTAATGGAAATGCTGACGGAGAACAAAGGCATGTTGGGCGGTGAAGGTTCCGGCCATATCATTTGTCTGGACAAAACCACCACCGGCGACGGCATCGTCGCCGCATTGCAGGTGCTCGCGGAAATGCAGCGTACCGGCAAAAGCCTGCACGACCTCAAATCCGGTATGAAGAAATACCCGCAAGTGCTGGTCAACGTCAGAACCGAGAAAAAAGTCAAAATCGAGGAAATCGACAGCATCAAGAAAGCCGTCGAAGCCGTCGAGAAAAAACTCGGCGACAAAGGCCGGGTGTTGTTGCGTTCGTCCGGCACCGAACCATTAGTCCGGGTGATGGTGGAAGGTGTCGACGAAGACGATGTCACCCGTTACGCCAACCAGTTGGCGGCAGACGTGAAGAAGGCCATTGCGGCTTGAATAAGCGGGCTTATCCCGATATCATATGCGGTCTTATTTAGCTTGGAGGGTGCAATGCGTCGATCTTTGATTATGGGGAATTGGAAAATGAACGGCTCTCGGGAAGAGGGGCAAAAGCTGGCGCAAGCCTTGGCCGACGGCCTTGGTAACGTCGAGCAAGAAGTCGCCGTGTGCGTTCCATTCGTCTACCTGTCAGATATCCGCACGATATTGGCGTCCTCGCCAATCGCCTTGGGTGCGCAAAATGTGGCGGACCAAGCGGCTGGCGCCTATACCGGTGAAGTATCCGCGGCGATGCTGGCCGATGTCGGCTGCAAATACGCCCTGGTCGGCCATTCCGAGCGCCGCAGCTACTACGGCGACACCAACGCATCCGTCGCCAAACGTTTCGCTCAAGCTTTGAGCAAAGGCGTGGTGCCGGTATTGTGCGTGGGTGAAACCCTGGAAGAGCGCGAGCAAGACAAAACCTTCCAAGTCGTCGACGAGCAATTGGACGCAGTGATTGCCGAAGCCGGCATCGAAGCGTTCGAAAAAGCGGTCATCGCTTACGAACCGGTGTGGGCGATCGGTACCGGCAAAGTCGCTACCGACGAGCAAGCGCAAGAAGTGCACCAGTACATTCGCAAACGCATCGCAGACAGAAATGCTGCCATTGCCGAGAAAGTACAAATTTTATACGGCGGTAGCGTCAAACCTGATAATGCCAAAGGTTTGTTTGCGCAGCCGGACATTGATGGCGGTTTGGTGGGCGGTGCATCTCTCGATGCCAAAGGCTTCCTGCAAATTTGCCATTCGGTTTAGTTTCATCCGATTAAGGTCTTTATGTTGTACCAAATTATAATAATTATTCATATCTTCCTGGGCATAGGCATCATTGGTTTGGTGCTGATGCAACAAGGAAAAGGCGCGGATGCCGGAGCAACTTTCGGCGGCGGCGCATCCGGTTCGGTGTTCGGCGCCCAGGGTTCCGCATCGTTCCTGTCCAGAACCACGGCAATTTTCGCGACCCTGTTTTTCATAACCAGCTTGGGTCTGGCGGTGATGGGCGGTTATCAAGGCAAAAAGACCGACATCGTTCTGGAAGCGGCTCCGGCAGCGGCAGAACCCGCTAAGTCGGAACTGCCGTTACCGCAGAGCGCTGCAGAGGTTCCGGCTGCAGTGCCGGGCGTAGTCGACGCCAAAATCCCCGAAGCGCCGGCCATCAAAGAAGTCGAAAAACCGGCCGCGCAATAAGTGTTAATGCCGACGTGGTGAAATTGGTAGACACGCCATCTTGAGGGGGTGGTGACGCAAGTCGTGCCGGTTCAAGTCCGGCCGTCGGTACCAGATGAGAATGCACTGAGGTGCAAAGAAGTACAAAAACCCGCGAATCTTCCAGGTTCGCGGGTTTTTTGTTGTCCAACGATGTGCAAGGAAATGCAGTAACAACTTGCAATTTTCGCAGTAACTTTTTCAGTAACACTGAATTGTAATGGTCAACAAAAACTGGACACCTGTTTAGACAGCGTCTTTAGAAAATTCCCGCTCCAATTCGCACGGGATATGATGGCCTAGCATTCAATGTGATTAGCGTTTATTGAGATAGTCGATCACGCTTAGTTTCGCTGCCTCTTGGGTTTTGATCTGTCCTAGCTGACCATCGTCGATTACATCGTGGTACACGAGCTATGCCATTCACACCAGCGCGATCATTCCGACGCCTTCTGGAACGAAGTGGACAAAGTCATGCCGGATTATGGCCGGCGTAAGGCATGGCTGCGTGATCGAGGGGTTGCCTTAGCGATTTAGTATGCGCCGGACCGGCCATAGCAAATGAATTGTCTATAATCAGGCTTGGCGAATTTATTTTACCGAGCTCCCATGTCCGACAATCACTCAAGCAAAGCCATTCTTTACGCTTTCTCCGCCAATTTGGCGATTGCGCTGACCAAGACCGCGGCCGCGGTTTGGACCGGGTCCGGTTCGCTGGTGGCCGAGGCGGTGCATTCGTTTGCCGATTGCGGTAACCAAGTGTTGCTGTTCATCGGCATGAAACGGGCGGTGAAGGAACCGACCGCGCGCCATCCGATGGGCTACGGCCGCGAGTCCTATATCTGGTCGATGATGGTGGCGATTACCTTGTTCTCGGTGGGCGGCCTGTTTTCGATTTACGAAGGTATAGAGCGTCTGCACGACAACCATGCGGTGGAAAACGCGGAGATCGCGATCGGCATCCTGGCGGCTGCCGTGGTGATGGAGGCGCTTTCGCTGAAAGGTGCGTTGGGGGCGATGCGCGGCGAACGGGGCGAGCGCAGTTTGTGGCGCTGGTTCCGCGAGACCCATTCCAGCGAGTTGATGGTGGTGATAGGCGAAGACCTCGCCGCCTTGCTCGGCCTGGTTCTCGCTGCCGGCATGCTGGGTTTGACGTTGCTGACCGGCGATGCGATTTACGACGCGATTGGCTCCATGCTGATCGGCGGCTTGCTGATTCTGGTGGCGCTGGCGGTGGGCCGCGAGGTACACGCCTTGCTGCTGGGCGAAACCGACCGCGAGATTCGCGATGCGGTGGTGGATTTTCTAAAACAGCAACCGGTCGTGGTTCAGGTGTTCAACGTTTGGGCTGTCAGTCATGGTAACGACGTGATGCTGGCGATCAAGGTCGAATTGTTGCCGGATTTGACCGTTTCGCAGGCCGTGTCGCTGAGCAACTCGTTGGAGAAGAACATCAAAGCCAGCCAGCCGCGGGTGAAATGGGTGTTTTTCGAAATTGATAACGCCGATTAACCGACTTTGGTTTCAAGTTTCGAAAGACCGTTTTTCGGCGAAGACCGTTTGCCAATCCTGCTCGAATTTGGTGACGGCGGCATCGGTGGCCGGCACCTGCAACATCTGCCGGGCAATATCCGTCGGTAACGTGGCCGAATGCACGCCCAGCTTTAACACCTCCAAAACCTGGCGGACGTTCTTGAAGCTGGCGACCAACAGTTTTGCCGGCAATTGGTAGCGCTCGACGAACTGCTGCAAATCGGCAACCACGCCGAGGCCGTCGCAGCCCAGGTTGTCGATCCGATTGAGATAGGGGGCCAGATAGTCGGCGCCGTTCATTGCCGCCAAGATGCCCTGCTGCGCGTTGTAAATCGCCGTCGCCAGCACCGGAATGTTCAGTTGTTTCAGGCGTTTGATCGCGGCCAAACCGGCGGCGTGGGCCGGAATCTTGACCACGATGTCGTAGGGCAGCGCATGCAGGCGTTCGGCTTCGGCGACGATTTGGTCGGTGGTATTGCTCAGCACCTGCACATGCAGCCGGCAGGCCGGACCTAAAATATCGCTAACTGCCGGCAGCAGCGCAGTCAAACCCAAGCCGCCGGTCGCCATGATGCTGGGGTTAGTGGTAATGCCGGCCAAAGGCAGAATCGCCGCTAGCGCCCGGATTTCGGAAATATCGGCGCTGTCCAGATAAAGTTCGTACATAGTGCTTGCCTAAAAATAACGTCAGGCCGGCGATTATTCAGAATGGCGGCGGCAAAGGCAACTAATGATCCGGTCTTAAATGATTTAACCGTTCGTGCTGAGCTTGTCGAAGCACAACAGCCTTTCGACAGGCTCAAGGCGAACGGACATTAAAACTTCTCAAGGCCGGACCACTCATGCTTGGCGAGTGCCTGTTTGATCTTGCCGGCCAGGGCGGCGACGCCGCGTTCGGTGACTTTGCGGTGATTGCCTTTCAGTTCGATATCGAATTGATAGGCAGCGGTTTCGGTGTTGACCTTGACCAAATCGCCGATTAAATACGAAAACAAAAAGCTGGGCTTGCTGTGCTGCCCGACCAGCACCCAGTCGGCGCCGGCCGCGCGGCCCAGTTTTGCCGCCTGGTCGGCGTAACGGAACAGGTAACCGAAGCCGGCATTCGCCGCGGCTTGCCGTTGCGGCGCAATCCTGACGATTTCAATGTCGCCACCCTGGCTTAAAGCCTGTTCCAGCAAAGGACGGATGCTGCCGGTGCGAGCCACTTCGGCCGGCGTATTCGGCAGCGAGGTCAGGTCGTTGGCTTCGAAGTCCAAAATCGCCAGCCGTTGCGCGCTATGGCTGCAGGGGCTTAACAATATCCATGCGGCGCAGCAGAGCGGTCTCAACATGGCGCACCTCCGCTCAGGCCGCGGCCGCTGCGGCGGATTGGGCGCGGTACAGTTCCGCGAACTCTGTCATCCCCAAGCTGGCCACGATTTGGCCGGCATCGTCGAGAATTTCGTAGAACACGCCGCCGTCGCCGACTATTTGAAACAGCACGATGACATCGATTTCGCCACCGCCTTCGCGGTGCGGTTCTTCCTTGGCCGGGCTGACCGTGTAGCTGCCGGTGGCGCGGATTTCCTTCAACGAACCGTCGGGGTGATACAAGCGGTGTTCGCCCTGGACGACAAAGGTCTTGTTCAATACTTTGTGGCGGTGCAGCACGATCTGGCGGTTCGCGGCAAATTTGAACAAAACGTCGACGCTGCCGCGGGCTTCGTCCAAGTCCAGAATCGAATAGGTCAAATGTTCGAAGCCGGCCAGGGTTTGCCAGCGGATACGGCGGTCGTCGAATAGGTACGCGGTCATAGTGCTCTCCAATGGGGTTGCCGAAATAACGGTGGATAACGGTGGCCACAGCTTAGCGACAGCGCATTGGTATGTAAGCCGAAACTTGCCCGGCGGATACGGGCAAATTGCCCGGCGTATGCGGCGGGCTTTGCCGGCGGCGGTGCGGCTTTTAGAATGAAGCGACTTTTTGGTATCCGGACCGGCGGAATATGGCATTACATTGGCATTTGTTGATTCGAATCGTGCTGGCCGGCCTACTGAGCTTGCTGGCGGTGTTGGGGTACGCTTTGTACCAGAGCCACCAGTTGGCGGAGCGGAACGCGGCGGAAGTGGCGGATGGCGTAGCGCGGCAGTTGGAAGCGCAATTGCTGTTGATCGATGCTGGCCTGGGGCGCGGCGGCAGCTTTCCGGATTTCGAGCTGTGGAAACAGGCTGGCGGCCAGGCCGGTACTTGTCTGGCCTACCAGCCGGAGACCGGCGGAACCCCGCGTAGCCTGTGTTACGGCGGCAAGCCGACGGCGCGGAATTGGCCGTCGGGTTTCGAGACCGCTTACCGCAGCCTGTTTCAGCCCGGCCTGCCGGTATCGCGTAGCATCCGCCGCCAGGATGCGCAATTCGGCGTGCTGACCTTCGCCGCCAGTGCCGAAACCGAAATCGCAGCCGCCTGGCAGAACGTACGCGACCTGGCGACTTTGTCGGCGGTGACGCTGGCCGCGGTTTGCGCTTTGGTGTATTGGAGCGTGCGCCGGGCGCTACGGCCGGCGCAAACCATCGTCCGCGGCTTGACTACCTTGGCGGCCGGCGACTTGGCGCACCGCTTGCCCGGATTCCAACTCGATGAATGGCGCCGCATTGGTATCGCGGTCAATGCCCTGGCCGAATCCCAGCAACAGTTGCTGCAACAGCGGCGCCAACTGGCAGCGAAACTGATCCAGCTCCAGGAAGACGAGCGTCGTTACTTGGCCCGCGAACTGCACGACGAATTCGGCCAATGTCTGGCCGGTATCAACGCGGTCGCCAGCTCGGTGAGATTCGGCGCTGCCGAACGGGCGCCGGATTTGGCGGCCGAGGCCGAACAAATCAATGAAATTGCCGGCGGTATGTTGCAGCGCTTGCGCGGCTTATTGCAACGGCTGCGGCCGGCCGAGCTGGAGCAGTTGGGGCTGGCGGCCAGCTTGCACAGCGCGGTCGCGGATTGGAATCGGCTTTTAGCCGGCAAGACCGCTTACCGCTTGCAGGTGGCCGGCGACTGCCGCCGCTTAACGGACCAGCAGGCGTTGGCGTTATTCAGAATTGCCCAGGAATGCCAGACCAATATCGTCAAACATGCCGCGGCGGCAAACGTGAGGCTGGCGTTGCAAATCGATGAAGGCCGGGCCTTGCTGCAGGTCGAGGACGACGGCGTGGCGCGGGAATTGCCGCTTGCCGGCGGCGGCCTGGGCTTGCTTGGCATGCGCGAGCGGGTTGCGGCTTTGAATGGCGAACTCAGTCTGGCAATTGCCGAACCGCACGGTCTGCGGGTTGCAGTGAGCCTGCCGCTGGCCCCGGAGCCGGAAGCGCAATGATCGCCATCCTGTTGGTCGACGACCACGCCGTGGTCCGTGCCGGCTACCGGGCCTTGTTGACGAAACAGCCCGATTTGCAAGTCATTGCCGAAGCCGCGGATGCCGCCGAGGCTTACCGGAAATACCGGCAGCAGCCGGTGGATTTGGTGATTACCGATATTTCCTTACCCGGCAGCAGCGGCTTGGAGTTGGTTGCCCGCTTGCGCCAGTTGCAGCCGGACGCCAAAGTTCTGGTGTTCAGTATGCACCAAAATCCGCTGTTCGCCGAGCAGGCCTTGCGGGCAGGGGCCCTGGGTTACGTCACAAAAAGCAGCCAGCCGGAGGAATTGCTGCGCGCGGTGCGCGAGGTATCTGCCGGACGCCACGTGTTAAGCGCCGATATCGCCCAGGCCATGGCTTTGGCAAAGTTGGGCGACGGCCACCCGGCACTACGCAAACTGACGGTACGCGAGTTCGAAATTTTGCGTTTGCTGGTGGCCGGCCATAGCGTCGAGGCCATCGCGGCGACTTTGCATATCAGTCCGAAAACGGTCTGCAATTGTCATTATTTAATCAAACGTAAACTTGGGGTCGGCAGCGACATCGAAATGACCCGTCTGGCCATTCAATGGCAGGTGCTGGATTTGGCGGAGCTGGCCGGCAAATAACGGTTTGTGCCGTTAAACCAAGCTCGGCGTCGCCCCGGCAGGGAAACAGGGCTCCCGCCGCCGCGCGAGCCACGGTCGTTAAGGGCCGCTGTAACGGCTGTTCGATTTTCATCAATTCTTAATCTGTTCCTAATCGGGACTTCAATTACGCGCATTAGAATCCTTGGCAATGGAATTTTATATGGAGCGTTTTATGTTAAGAGCGGTAACTGTTGCATTCGCGGGATTATTGGTTTGTTCGGCCGCATTCGCCGATGGTCACGGCCACGGGCACAAACACGGTCACCATAAACACCATCATCACGACCACTATGTCGAAGTGGAACGCGCCTACTATCCGGAACGCGTCGTCCAGTATGTGCCGGCGCCGCAACCGGCGCCACGCTACAACAGTTACGACCAGCGCTCCACCCAGGGTTTGGTCGGCGGTGCGTTGGGCAGCATGGCGGGTTACGAGATGAGCAAAGGCGATCCGTTGGGCGCGGGTATCGGTGCGGCGGCGGGTGCGTGGCTGGGTAACGGGATGAGCCGTTAGTTCTTTTGCTACGTTGGCAGTTTGTCGTCATGCCCGCCAAGCTAACCAAAGGGCACAAACGCGGGCGGCCAGCGCCATGGAGGGTCAGCTTCGATGCCTAACATACGGAACTAGGCGAATCGGTTTTAGCGTGGCGGAATAGCCCAGGAGTCGGAATGTCGCACAGAGTATTGGCAGGGCGCTTGAAAGCCCGGAAAACCAAGAAAGAAACCCACGACAGTTGCAGCAGGATAGAGCGATTGCTCAACGCACTGCTGTTTTTCATCGCCGTCTGCTACGGCTACTACGTATTGTCCTTCTCCCACCATCTGGTTTGATGTCGGGCGGCCCGTTCCCGGCTTTCGTCACAGAACGGGCCGGCCGGACTTAATCACTGTTTTTCCATGGTCTTAATGAAGGCGTCCGCTTCGTTAATCGACTTTTCCATTTCCACCACCAGCGCCGAGACGTCGGCTTTAACCGAGTCCAACTGGCCTTTCAACGACGCGATGGCTTGGGCGTTCAGGTTATGTTTGAGGTAGAGCACCTGGTCTCTGAACACGCTCAACACCGGTTCGATTTTGGTCTCCGCTTTCCGCATCGCCGTAATCAATTGCTGGTAATGGGCTTTGGTGGCCGTCAGCTTTTGCTGGCTGTCGCGGCGCAGTTTCGGGTTGCTGTACTGGCTTAACTCGGTCTCCCATTCGCTGAACAACGCCGCGGATACGTCTTCGATATCCGCTATCCGCTTATTGACTTCAGCCGCTTTGCTGACGCTGGCTTCGTATTCGACGTTCAACTTGTTATAGGTCGCCTCCAAGTCGCCGCCTTTGAAGTTGGTGACGAAGGTGAATTGCTCCAGCGCCGATTTGAACTGTTGTTTGGTTTCTTCCTGGGTATCGCGGGCCTTTTCCACCCGATGCACCATCACATCCCGCTTCGGAATGCCGATTTTTTCCAGGCCGCTGTAATAGACCTTGGAGCAGGCGGTGGCCGCCAAAAGCAGGCAGCATAAAAAGAGGCGTAAAAATTTCGGCATAAAAACTCCCGTTGAACTGGCTGGCCATTATAAGGCGGCGCAGTGACCGGACAAGCGGAAATCGGGGGCGTTAGGGCCATACCGTTGAGTTAAGCCGTTATATCGACATGGCTGTAGGGAACCCCCGTTCCCACGCTACCGTTATACACATCCTTGTTTGTAACCGTCATTCCGGCAGGGATTGCCGGAATCCAGGCTGCAAGGATCGCTTGAAGCTGCCGTCCATGGCACTGGATGCCCGCGTCCTGCGGGCATGACGGCACTTGTGTATAACGATGAGCGCTTCCGCGTGGGAATGCGTAAGGTTGGGGTTGTTATTTTGGGCGGGTGCGGTTTGGGAATTACGTGTCGCTATCGCGACGGGTGTTTTAATGCCGGTTCGCGGACCGGCGACCGCGATACTTTCGTTACGAAAACCATCCCTGGTTTTCGCCCTCCGGGCCAGCCTATCGGCTGTTCAAATTCGTTCCGGACGAATTTGTGCTCCGCCAAAGAAAAGTATCCAAAAGAAAGGCGGCCCGGATGCCGATTGTTTCCTGCGCGCCGAAGTTTTTGAATGGGGTTGACGGAAGGGGCTTCCTGCCCCTCCGTCAACGCGATGCATCCCTGCATCGCCCCTGCGGGCTATACCATCCAAAAACTCCGGTGCTCGGCGCGGCATACGGGAGAAACAGCGTCGCGGGCTTGAAAGGCTTTGAAGATTCTTTTGGGATTAGTGGAGTAGCTCCGAATAGCGAAGCGTATTCGGAGGAACGAGGGATATTCCAAACAGCGTTTGGACCATCTGCGAGAGTGCACACGTCCCAAATATTTGGCCAACATGCGTCCGATTACGCTACGCTAATCGGACCTACGAGCTGGAGAAAAACGATCCCGAAGTTTGCAGGACACTTTAGTTTTTATAAAAATGTAACCTCGATGGAGTGTAACGAAATCGAGGTTTTGTTGGCTTTGGTTATCCCGGATTTCGCTGCGCTTCATCCTGGCTACTTTCTCAATCAAAGGTTGATTACGTGAAAATTCCATTTTTTGATGCGTTGGCAAAAGGACAACGCCTTTTAATCGCTGGTGTTGGCGGCGGATTCGACATTGTCAGCGGTGTCCCCATTTACCTATATTTGCGCCGCCTTGGTAAGCAAGTGGCCATGGCCAATCTCTCTTTCACAGCGCTAGGTTTTTCTAAATGTGAAGAAATTAGCCCTGGCGCTTTTTTTGTTACCAAACAAGCTGCCGATTTGCCATATTTTCCAGAAAGACACATTTTGAATTGGTTGTCGTCTCGGGGAGAAGAGCCAGCAATGTATGCTTTTTCTAATGAAATGGGTGTCTTACCGTTAAGGAGTGCGTACGCCGAAATTGTCGAGCGCCATCAAATCGATACGCTGGTGCTGGTGGACGGCGGCACCGACAGCCTGATTTTTGGGGATGAACCAGGTATAGGAACAGTTGTTGAAGACGCGTGTTCAATGATTGCCGCCAGTGGCGTTGCCGTAAAACAAAGTTTTATGGCCGTGGTCGGCTTTGGAATAGATCATTTCCACGATGTTAACCACCATGCCTGTCTTGAGAATATTGCGACCCTAATCAAAGATGATGGCTATTTGGGTGCTTTTTCTCTAACTAAAGATATGTATGAGGGGAGGGGGTTCTTAGAATTGGTCGATTACCTCAATCAAAATATGCGCGTCCGACATTCTATCGTTACAAATTCGGTTGCTAGCGCAATGCAAGGTGAGTTTGGAGACCATCAAGTGACCAGTAGGACCAGTGGCAGCGAGTTGTTTATAAATCCATTAATGAGTTTGTATTGGACTTTTTCGTTACCTGCTGTGATAAGACGAATGGAGTTTGCTGCAAAAATTGAGAACAGCACTGAAATGGAAGAAGTTGCTAAATTGATCCGCTCTTTCAGGATAGGAAGTAGGATAAGGGTTCGTAAACGTATTCCATTATAAAAACTCGTAGCTTTGAATCAGATTGCGGGGTTGTACGTTGATACCGCGAGGGTTTCCCTCCCGTATGCCGCGCCGAGCACCGGAGCTTTTGAACGGATCAGCCCGTTAGGGGCGCCGCAGGGATGCGGCGCGTTGCCGAAGGGGCAGGAAGCCCCTTTCGGCGACCCCGTTCAAAAGCGAGGAGCGCAGGGAATAAGCGGCGTCCGGGTGTCTTTTCTTTTGGATACTTTTCTTTGGACAAGCAAAGAAAAGTATCGCGGTTGTCGGTCCGCGAACCGACATTAAAACAACCGTCGCGTTAGCGACACATAAACATCAAACGTTATACGGCGTAGAAATCCAATCCCTCAGCACCGCCTCGTCCCGCTCCGGCAAGTAGGCGAAATCCCCGGAAATGTCCTTGTATACCGATTCGGCGCTGTGGGTGGATACCAGCTTGCCTTTCAGCATGTAGAAAAACCAGGCGAAGGGGTAGCCGGCCTGGCGGTCGAAGCGGCTCAGCACGTTGCTGAGCGAGCTGCCTTTCTTGCCGGCGAAGTCTTCCAGGTGGGGCAGGTGGTTTTTGTGGGTGTTGACGATTTCGACGTTGACGATTTGTTCGCCGAAGCGGCCGGTGTGGCGGTAAGGGCGGATGATCCAGTCCTCGCTCATCCGGTGTTTCTGGCCGGCGCTGCTGCGGTTCCAGTCGTCCATGAAGCGTTGCGCCGGATGTTCGCCGGGGTGGCGTTCGTTGATCACTTCCATGAACAGCCTGACGTCGGTCTTGCGCCGGTAGGTGTAGCGGGAGTGGCCGAAACCGTAGCTTTCGATGCAGAACGGCTGGATCGGGTCGATCAGCTCTTCCAGGTCGGCCGGCGGATTGGTTTCGTCGATCAGCATCCGGTCCGAGACTTCGTGGGTTTTGTCGATTTCGATCAAGGTAAAGTCTTCGGCCTTGTCGCCGGTTTGCACGACGAAATACAGGGTCTTGCCGGTCTGGCGGGTGGCGATCAATTGCAACTCGAGCGCGTGGTCGATCAGGGTTTGCAGATTCTGGCCGCACTCCAGGTAGGTGCGTTCGGCCCACTCGATGATGTCGTTGGCGATGCGGGAGCCGTTCATGTCGACCACGCCGCCCAGCTTGTACCACTCGTCGCCGGTCAGGGCCAGATGAATCGGGTAATCCGGCACCAGCGCCTGCAATTTGCTGAGCAGCAGGTCGTCGGTTTGCCCCGGAATGACTTTTTTACAGCAGTCGGTGATGTCTTGTCCGGCAAGATTGAGTTTGGCTTCAGTCATGATCGGCTTCTGGAGTAGAGGTTGATTGTAAACGTTGCCGCACCAGTTCGCGCACGTCCGGTTCCGGGTCGTCCGCCAGCGCGGCCAGTTCGGCCGGATCGGCCTTCAGCGCCGCGGTATAGCGCACTACCCAGTCGCTATCGTGCAGCAGCAGAGCCACATCGTCGGCCGGCATGCGTTCGGCGACGATGCGGCGCACGTCCGGCGCCGGGTCGTTGGCCATCAGGCCCAGGCTGACTTCCGGCAGGCGTTCCGCGACTCGCTTGCGCACCTGCAAATCCTCGTCCTTGATGAAGCGGAACAGCCGGCCCGGCGGCAGGCGCTTGGCGACGGTGAGGCGCACGATGTAATCCGGATCGTCCGCCAGCCGTTCCAGATTGTCGGCGTCGATCCGATCGGCCACGGTCATCCGCACTTCGCGATCCGGGTCGTCGATCAGCGCCGCCAGTTGTTGCGCGGGCAGGCGGAAGGCGACGGCGCGGCGTACCACCTCGTCCTCGTCTGCGATCAGCGGCAACAAGGCTTTCAGCGGCGAGTAACGCACGGCGATGGCGCGGCGCTCCCAGAATTTATCGCGCAGAAAATTGACTGCGTACACCGGGTTGACGCGGAAGAAACGGTCGATTTGGCGGCCGCTTTGGGCGGCAACGCAGGTATCGCCGGGCATGCAGCGGCCCATCAGCAAGGTTTTGCCGCGGAACGGGCAAATGCTGCAATCGGCGATCGGTAGGCTGACGGGACGGTCCGCGTCGCTCATGCCGCCACCCTATTCGGGAATGACTTCGGCGATGACGATGCCTGACGCGTGTTCGTAGTTACGGGTCAGACACAGGCAATGTTCGCGGCCGTCGACCAGATACAGATTGAAGCCGCTGCCTTCCAGCAACGGTTCGTGGTTGGGAATGTCGTCTTCCATGCAATAGGTGAAGTGGATGCCCGGAAATTCGCCGCGCAATTCGGTGACTACGCTTTCGCTCAGCGTGGTGCCGTTGATGCGGTCGGCAATGGTTTGCAGTTGGTCTGGACTGATCATCGTTAGGATTCCTGTTCGAAACAAATGCGTGGTGCCGGGGCAATCCCCATCGATTTGGCCAGCCACGGCGGCGGGGTTTGGCTCAGCACGCTTTGCAGTTGATGGATGACTTGGTTGATCGCTTCGCCTTGCTCGGTTTTAATCGGGTGCAGGCCGTACTTGATGATTTTAGCGGCGGCCGGTCCGCCGATAGAAGCGATGTAAAGCACTCGGCAATCGGCGATCAATTGCGCGCGGTAGGCGTTTTTGTCGTTGTGCCGGCGTTGGGCGTCGCTATCGACGTTACGGATATCGATCAAACGCGCTTCTCCGGCCGAAACCTGGTACACCAGAAATTGGCGGCAGGAGCCGAAATGGCCGACGACTCGCTGCGGGTCGTCGCTGCCGATGGCCACTAATATCGAGCCGGGCAGGTCGGCCAGACGCGGTTGCGGGGCCGGTTCGGCCGGCGTCGCCGGATTTTGCAGCAAGCCGAGCGCCTTGCGTACCGTATCGGCGTCGGTTTTTACACCGAAGTTACCCAGAGCCTGATGCAGTTGCGCCTCGCCGAGCTGGGCGATTCCGCGTTCGTCGAGCAGCGGTCCGGCGCAGGCGCGCAGCACCGAGACGAACAATTTCGGCGAGGTATCGGGCAGGGCGCGTGCGGCCAACCCGATCCTGAGAGCCAGTTCCCGGCTTAAGCTCGACCGGCCCATCGCTCTAGGCCGCTAGCGGCAGAATGCAATTGTCGATCGGGCAGACTTTGACGCATTGCGGTTCGTCGTAATCGCCGTTGCACTCGGTACAGGTTTTTTTGTTGATTTCAAAGACGATGGCGCCTTCCTTGATCGAATCGGTCGGGCACACCGGCAGGCAATCGCCACAGGAAATACACTCTTCGGCTACGATGTAAAGGGACATGGCTTTATTCCTCCGCTAAACGTTTCGCTTGTAACGTGGTCGGGATTTTCGGTGCCGGGGACAGCGGTTCGAAGTAGTATTTCGAGCCGTCGCCGAGCATAACTTCGCCGCCCCATTTGTCGGCGGTATCGAACTCGAGGGATTCTATGGTTTCTTCCAAGTCTTTTTTGGCAATGTAGAACAACAGCTTACCGTCTTCGCGCTTTCTAAGCATGACGCTGGGCATGGGGATTCTCCTTTGGGATAGCGTGAGGCGGGCAATTGCCCGCCTGGCAGGAATGGCGGTGGGCGCCTGGCGGCGCCCACCCTACGCGCTTCGATCTTAGCGGATCAAGTCGTAGTTGTAGTCGGTAGTGCCCATGCCTTTGGTTTCTTTGTCCAACTGCTCCAGAACCGCATTGACCAGGGTGGTCAGCACATACATGCCGCCTTCGTAACCCAGGGTGGTCATGCGGTGCAAGTGGTGGCGATCGAAGATCGGGAAACCGATGCGGATCAGCGGCACTTCGAACTCTTCACCTTTGTAGAAGGTGTCGCGTTGGATGAATTTGCCGTAGCTGTTGCCGATCATGAAGTCCGGTTTGTTGGTGAACATCAAGGAACGGAAGTGCCACAAGTCGCGACCGATATGTACCGTGGCATTTTGGCCGTAAGGAGATTCGGCCAGGATAGCTTCGCAGGCTTTTTTCCAACGTTTGTTGGCGTGGTTAACCAGCACGTCGCTGACTTCGGCACCGAATTCCAGCAGCATTTTGGTCATGCCCAAGGCAAAGTCGGCGTCGCCGTACAGCGCGAATTTTTTGCCGTGCAGCCAGGCGTGCGAGTCGGTGATCATGTCCACGTAACGACCGCGCTCTTTTTCCAACGATTCAGGAATGGCTTTGCCGCTCAGTTCGGAGATTTTCATCAGGAATGCGTCGGTCCATTCCAAGCCCATCGGAATGTTCAGTTTCGGTACGTCGTGATTCCAAGTGGTTTCGGCGAACTTCTTGGTTTTTTCCAATTGCCAGGGTTGCAGCAGCACGGTGGTAATCGCGTTCGGCGCATCCTTGATTTCGTCCATGGTGGTGCCGCCGGAATACATCCGGAAAGTACCGTCGGCCGGAGTATCCAATACTTCGGTCGGATCGCTGAGCAGGGTATAGCCCACGCCCATTTCTTTCATCATCCGGTGGATGATGCGGTAGTTGCCCAAATACGTTTCGAAACCGGGTACAAAATTGATTTTACCGTTTTTGCCTGGCTCTTTGCCTTCCATGCTTTTCAGCGTGAAGTAACGCGCCATGCCTTCGAACATGTTGTCCCAGCCGGTGGTGTGGCTACCCACGAAGCTTGGGGTGTGAGCAAACGGTACCGGGAAGTCCTGGTCGACGTGGCCTTCTTTTTTGGCGTTGTTGATAAACGCGTTCAAGTCGTCGCCGATAACTTCCGCCATACAGGTGGTCGATACCGCGATGATGTCCGGTTTGTACAAGGCTTTGGCGTTTTCCAGGCCGGCGAACATGTTTTTCTGACCGCCGAATACCGCCGCATCTTCGGTCATGGAGTCGGATACGCAAGATACCGGCTCTTTGAAGTGACGGTTGAAGTAAGTCCGGAAGTAAGCGACGCAACCTTGCGAACCGTGCACGTACGGCATGGTTTTTTCGAAGCCCAGTGCGCACAGTACCGCGCCCAGAGGTTGGCAGGCTTTAGCCGGGTTGATCGTGATCGCTTCGCGGCTGAAGTTCAGTTCTTGGTATTCCTGGGTGGTGGTCCATTGGAATACTTCGTCGATTTGATCTTGCGGATGACGTTCTTCGTACATCGCGCGCTTGTTGGCAAGATTTTCCTTGTATTCGTCGGTACGGAATAAAGGATAACTCGGTTGGATATTGTCGACTTGTTGGCTCATGATAATCTCCTAAACGCGCCACTAATCTGTGGTCCGGCGTTGAATGGATTGGGTCTGGAGGGTGGTTGCCGTTTCGACGTCCACCCATCGATCTGGGAAGGTGAACGCGATACCGCGTCCACCCTGCCGATTAAGCAACCGCTTTTACCGCTTCGCTTTCGGATTCGGCTTTTTTCCAGGGCACCTGGATTTGTTTCCAGCAAGGGTTGTTCAGGGTCATATCCATATCGCGGGCGAAGATGGCGAAACCGTCATAGCCGTGGTATGGGCCTGAATAATCCCAAGAGTGCATTTGCCGGAATGGGATACCCATTTTTTGGAAAATGTACTTTTCCTTGATGCCGGAACCGACCAAGTCGGGTTTGACCTTTTTCACGAATTCTTCGAATTCGTAGCCGGTGACGTCGTCGTACAACAAGGTGGCATTGCCCATTTCCTTGATGGTACGGTCGTAGTCATCGTTGTGACCGAATTCGTAACCGGTACCGACCACTTCCATACCCAAGTCTTCGTAAGCACCGATGACGTGGCGTGGACGCAAGCCGCCGATGTACAACATGACTTTTTTGCCTTGCAGACGTGGTTTGTACTTGGCGATAACCGCTTCATACTCGGCTTGGTAACGAGCGATCACGCGTTCTGCGCCTTCTTTGATGGTGTCATCGAAGTGAGCGGCGATTTTGCGCAAGCTCTCGGCGATTTTGGTCGGGCCGAAGAAGTTGTACTCGATCCAGGGAATGCTGTACTTTTCTTCCATGTGCCGGGCGATGTAGTTCATCGAACGGTAGCAGTGGATCAGGTTCAGTTTCACTTTCGGGGTTTTTTCGATCTCGGCGATGGTACCGTCGCCGGACCATTGCGCAACGACGCGCAGACCCATTTCTTCCAACAAAGTCCGTGAAGCCCAAGCGTCACCACCGATGTTGTAGTCGCCGATTACCGCGACATCGTACGGAGTGGTCGGGAAGCTATCGTCGCCGTCGCGTTTGTCCAATACCCAGTCGCGAATCGCGTCGTTGGCGATATGGTGGCCCAGAGATTGGGATACGCCGCGGAAACCTTCGCAACGCACCGGCACCACGGTTTTACCGATGTCTTTGGCTTTGTTTTTGGATACGGCTTCGATGTCGTCGCCGATCAGACCGATCGGGCACTCGGATTGCACGGAAATACCTTTGTGCAATGGGAATAAAGCTTCGATCTCGTCGATACATTTGGCCAGTTTTTTGTCGCCGCCGAAGACGATGTCTTTCTCTTGGAAATCCGAAGTGAAGTTCATCGTACCGAAGGTGTTGACACCGGTGGTACCGACGTAATAGTTACGGCGGCCGGCGCGGGAATATTGGCCGCAGCCGACAGGACCGTGGGAAATGTGGATCATGTCCTTGATCGGACCCCAAACCACACCCTTGGAACCGGCATACGCGCAACCACGGATGGTCATCACGCCCGGCAAGGATTTACGGTTTGAAGTAATGCATTTATTGGATTTTTCCAAGCTTTGATCGTTTACCGCCAAGTGCTTGGCGCGGTCTTTCTTGGCTTTCTCAGGATAGACTTCCAGCACTTCTGCGATCAGCGCTTCAGTCTCTTCTCTTGTCATGGCAGCCATGATGTTTTCCTCCTAATGTCGTGGGTAATCCCCCAACAGACAGTTTTTGGGAACAGATAGGGTGGCGGGCGCTCATCCGCCCGCCGGTTTCAAGCAAGACTTATTCTTCAGCAGCGGTTTTGCCGACCAAAGTTTCGTCTTCTTCTTCCATCAGACCGAAGTTCATCAACAACTCTTCCAACTCGTCCATGCTGATCGGAGTAGGGATCACCAGGTTTTTGTTGTTTAGAACTTTTTGAGCCAAAGCGCGGTATTCGTCAGCTTGTTTCGCGGTCGGTTCGTACTCGATAACCGTCATACGACGGATTTCGGCACGTTGTACAACGTTGTCACGTGGTACGAAGTGGATCATTTGAGTGCCCATTTGTCTTGCCAACTCTTCGATCAGTTCGTCTTCACGAGCTGTTTGACGAGAGTTGCAGATCAAACCGGCCAAACGGACGCCGCCTGAGTTGGCGTATTTGACGATACCTTTGGCGATGTTGTTGGCCGCGTACATAGCCATCATCTCGCCAGAGCAAACGATGTAAATTTCTTGCGCTTTGTTTTCGCGAATAGGCATCGCGAAACCGCCGCAAACAACGTCACCCAATACGTCGTAGAACACGAAGTCGAGTTCGTCGTCGTAAGCGCCTTCCTCTTCCAGGAAGTTGATCGCGGTGATCACACCACGGCCGGCGCAGCCAACTCCTGGCTCTGGACCGCCTGATTCAACGCATTTAACGTCGCCGTAGCCGACTTTCAACACGTCTTCCAGTTCCAAGTCCTCGACGCTACCAGCTTCAGCAGCCAAGTGCATGATGGTGGTTTGAGCTTTTGAGTGCAGGATCAAGCGAGTAGAATCGGCTTTAGGGTCGCAGCCGACGATCATCACTTTTTTACCGGCTTCCGCCAGAGCGGCAACCAGGTTTTGGGTAGTGGTGGATTTACCGATACCACCTTTACCGTAAATAGCGCATTGACGTAGTTTCGCCATGGTCTTCTCCTCTTGAGTGGGTGTTGTTAATAACAACCTGATAAGAGCAATGGCCGTGCCAATGTGATTTTTTGTTTTAAACTATTGAAAATAAAGGTATAAAAATCGGAAATTCCGGTTTTGGCTTGGTGGGGTTGGTAACATTGTTTGTAGGGTCTTGTTATTTAACCAACATAAAAAACGGGGTTTTTGGGCCGGATTGCCCGGTAGTTGGATTTTATCGGCTTTTCGAATCTATCCCGACCGCTCCGAATCTGAAGAGGGCGATCGAGATCGTTCCAATGCACGCAGGCAGGTATATTTTGTCCGATGAGTCAAGTAAAGCGGCGCAGGTCGGGTATGGTCTGCCAGCAGCCAAGCGCTTCGCTCTTTTCGTTTTGAAGATTCTTTGGATTTGCGGCTGATTTTGCCAGCGAATCAACGCTGCTGCCATCCCGATCCGGTATCGACAAACTGACCCGGCGCGGCTTGGTTGATTACTTTTTGCGCCGTCAGTCGTGCGACCTCTTCTGGGCTGACGCCGTTCTTGGCGGCGATGCGTTGGTATTCGGCCTGACGTTGGGCGTTGATGTTGTCGACGAAGGCTTTGACTTCGACCGGGGCGTCCGGTTTGACCAGGCCCAACAGGCCGTTGCTGCGTTCGCCGACGGTGCCGGCGGCTTTCAGTTGCGCCAGATCGGCGGCTACGGCGGAGAAAGACAACATCAAGCCCAGGGCCAGGGCGGATAACAGGGATTGTGCGGTTTTCGCTAACATGGGGACTCCTTAGAACAGGCCTTTTTGGCTGGAAATCAAATCGTCGACATCTTTTTCCACTTTCAGGCGGATTTCGTGTTCGATTTTGACGTTCATGTTGATCTCGATCGGTTTGTCCGGGGCTTCGAGTTTGACGGACGGCGAGCATCCCGCCAGTATCCAGACGGCCCAGACCGGCAGTAGGTACTGCGCTGCTAATTTCATTATCTTCTCCTCTCGGCCGCCGGCGGCAGCGTTGGTTATGGTTTCCCAGCGGGCTGGGCTTTGGGTTGGGCCGGCTGCTGGCCGACTTCTTCCAGTATCGCGCGTTCGAAATTGCCGGCCACCAAACCGCGGCGCAACAGCTCCGGCAATTGGCCGCTGATGTTCAGGTTAAAGGCCAATGGGTGCCCGGACAGCACTTCCGGATTATGGCCTTCCAGGCGCAAGCCGATCCGGTAATCGCCGTTGGGCTGGTAGTTTAATTGAGCTTGCAAGCGATGGTAAACCAGGTTGCGTAGCGCTTGAAACGCCAGATTGCCGTCGTCGGCCGGGCTTAGGTAGCGCAAAGTACCGGGGCGGGTGCCGGACAGGGTGCCGTTTTGCAGTTCGATGCTTTCGGTCGCCAGCGTTAACGGCAGTTCGCCGTCGACGCTGCCGGTTCCGGACAATTGCGGGTAATGCAGGCTGGCCAATAGCTGGGCCAGATCGATTTGCCGGGCTTGCAGGGTCAAGGCCAACGGCATCTGGCCGATGTCGAACGTCGCCGGTGCCAGTTCCAGTTCGCCGCCGAAGATGGCTAGCCGGGCCCGCTTCAGATTCAGTTCCGGTTCCCGGTAGGCGGCGTCTATCTCCAGATCGCGGCCGGTCAAGCCGTCGCCCAGTTCCAGCGTCCGAATCCGGGCGCTGAGTTCGCCGCTGCCGGCGCCGAGGTCAGGGACGGCGACATGGATATCGCTGTGCAGCAAGCGCGCCGCTCCGGCGGTTAACGCCAAATCGGAGACATTGATGTCGGCTTTGCCGCGTTTGAGCTGCGCTTGCCAATAGATTTGCCAGGTGGCAGCGATCCGGCCCGACGCCACGCGCCAGTTGCGGGCGGTTTCCGGGAGCCAGGGTTTGGCCAGGTCGAAGGCTTCGCCGGCGGTCAGCGCCAGCCGACCGGTGACGTCGGCGGCCGGCTGCGGTAGCAGGCTGACCGCGGCGCTGGCTTCGGCCAGAATGGCTTTATCGCGAATCAGCGACAAATGGCCCTGGCTGTGGCCGAAGCCGTCCGAACTGTGCAAGTCCAGATTTAATCGGCTGTTGCCGAGTTGCGCCGCCAACGCCGTCGGCGCGCCGGTCGGCCGCAGCTTGGCCGGCAGCAACGGTGTGCTTGCCAGCCAGGCGGCGATGTCGCCCAATTTGCCGCGCAGGCTCAGCTTGCCGGCAGCGCTGCCGAAGCCGGAAGCGTCCAGCGCCAGAATCCGGGCGCGGTTCGCGCCCGCCAGCGTCAGGTCGAAATTGCTCATGTCGGCGGCCAGTTCCAGGGTCAGGTTTTGCCGGCCGTCTTCGAGGTTCAGCCGGTAAGCGGCCGGCGTCAGTCCGAATTGGGCGCTGCCGTTGAAATTGCTGTCGCCCCAGGGTGTGGCGATTTGCAGATCGAGCTGGGCGATGCGTACCGGCGGCAGCGGCAAGCGCTGGCGCTCGGCGTCCGCAGCGGCCGCCGCGGGATTGTCGGCGGCGGGCCGGTAGTCCAGCTTCAGCGTCGCGCGGCCGATATCGACGGCATCCACACCCAGCGGTTCGAGCCGGTAACCGGCGGCGACGTTTTCCAGCGTTACTTGCAACGGGCCGGCGGCGGTTTCCAGCGTAAATCCGAACCGGGCCAATTGCACCCGCGCGGAATCGAATTTCAGGCCGGACAACTCCGATGCTACCAGCGGACTGAATTGCAACGCCCGGACCAATAGCCGTTCGCTGAGCTGAAAGCGCAGGCTCCAGACCGCCGCGCCGAGTATCGCCAATAGCGCCAGCAAAAATAACCACCTGTAGCGTTTGGCGGATTTACTGGCCGGCGGCGAAGCGGGTGTGGGCTTCATTGCTTGGAATTATTGGCGTTAAAGCCGATTAGCGGCGCCAGCAGGAAGGCGCTGCCGACACCGGCGGCCAAGGTCACGCCGAAGGCATGGACGATGGCGGTGGAACTGTTTGCCAACAAACCGTAGCCCAGCAGGGTGGTGAAGGCCGACAAGGCCACCGCCAGCGTGGTCGTATCGCGCTTGTCAACCGTACCGGCCGAGGCTGCGGCCATATGGAAGAACACCGCATAGTCGACGGCAACTTCCAACACCAACAGCAACGCGAACAGATTGAACAAGGTAAACAATTCGCCGAACCAGCCCAACGTCGCCAACGCCGTTAACATCGCCAACAGCGGCACCGACATGACCTGCCCGCCGTCGCGCCAGCCCAGCCGATAAATCAGGATGCCCAAAATCAAGCCGCACACCCCGAGCAACAGCACTGTTACCCGCTGCCGGTAGCGTTGGAATAAATCCGACAATTGCGATACGTGGTCCACCCAGACGACGCCGGGCAAATCGGCCAGCGCTTGTAGCGGCGCCAGATCGGCGATGCCGGCCAAACTCACGATGCTGCGGCAAGCCTCGGCGTTGCAGCCCAGCCATTGCTGGCGCAGATTGGGGTTGGCGCTTGCCAGCCATTCGTCCAGGCTCAATGTTTTTGATTCTGCGACCGCGAAATTTTGTAACTCACTATCGATTGCCGTTTGCTCGAATCCGAGGTTCAGCATATAGCGCTGCAACAAATCCGGCCGGTAAACGCCGGTTTTCAGTAACTGGTAATCGGCTCGTTGTTGGGTCGGGTCCGGCCAGTGCGAACTGACGCCATCGAACTGCTTGAGTTTGGCTTGCCCGGTTAGCGGTGCCAGCGCGTCGAGCAGGCCGCGTTCGTTGCGGTACCACTCGGCCAGGTCTGCGCCGGAGACCAGGAAGAATTGGTTGTCGCGGCCGATCGGCAGTAGCCGCCTGATTTCGGCGTCCGCTGCGGTAATTTCGGTTGGTGCGGTTTGCAACAGGCGAACGTCGTCTTGTGCGCGCAACAGGCTCAGGCCGCCGACCAGCAGTAGCGCGAAACCGGCGGACAGGCTACGCCGATGGCGGTGTAGCCGTTCCGGCCAGCTGCGTTGCCAGTAGCCGGCCAGACTCAACATGCCGAATTGGTGTTGCGGCCGGAAGCGGGCCAGTAGCACAGGAAACAGCATGACCACGGTAAGCCAGGAGGCGACCAGACCCAGTGCCGAGAACAGTGCCATTTCCCGCAAACCCGGAAACGGCGAGAAGCCGAGGCCGGCGTAACCCAATAAACTGGTCAGCAAGCCGAAGCCGATGCCCGGCAGCACGTAAGTCAAGCCGCGGCGTGGCGTCCAGTGCGGCAGGCCGAGGCCGTCGCAGAAAAAATGCAACGCGTAATCGACCACCACGCCGATCAGGCTGGAGCCGAATACCAAGGTCATGATGTGCAGTTTCGGGACCAGCAGCAGGCTCAAGTTCCAGGCGGCCAGCAGGCCGACGGCAACGGCCAAGCAACACAGCAGCAAGGGCCGGGGGCTGCGGAAAGTCAGCCAGAGCAGCAATACCACCCCCAGCGTCGAGCCGCTGCCGATGGTGGATATTTCGTGTTGGGCCTGGTGGGCGCCGTAGGCGGTAAACAGCGGCAGGCCGGTCGCCAGCAGTTCGCCGCCTTCTTGGCGCACTTGGTTTGTCAAACTTTGATTCAGGCTCAGCAAGAGTTCCAGTTTGTCGAGTTTCAAATCTCGGTCGGGCAATTCGCCGACCAGCAAGGCCCAGACCATCTGTCCGTCAGGCACCACCACGGCGCCGTGTTCGATATTCAGTTGCAGCGGGTTTTGCGCGGCGAAGTAACGGCTGAACAGCAACAACGGGTCGTGTTCCAGATTGGCGGCCTGCAACTGGCCGAGCGGACTGTACAGCGTTTCCAGATTGTCGCGCAGCAAGCGCTCTGGATCGTGCTGCAAGGCTTGCCGGGTTTTCGCGTCCAGCAGTTGGTAGCGGTAACTAAACAGTTGCTGGTAGCTTTGCCGGTACTGTTGCTGCGGAATTTGCAAGGTCAACTCGGCGAACAGCCCGCTGGCGGCTAGGCGCGTCTTCACCGTTTCGGCCAGGGTCAGCGCTTGACCGGCGTTGGCAGCGCCGGCCAGCCAGACGACCTTGCGGTTGACGGCCTGATTGTGGCGTTCGATGGCATTTGCAACCTCCGGCCGTTGTTCGGCCTGCGGCAGTAGCGCCAGGAAGCCGGTTTCCAGCCAATCCCGCCGCAGATTTTGCAGGGTCAGCCAGACCAGGGCCAGCATGCCTAGCAGCCACAGCGCGGCGTAAAGTTTAGGGCGATAAACGCGCAAATTCGGCCGCCTGTTCCGGGCTGAGTTGGGCTGGGCGGCTGATCCTGTCGAAGCCGATCCGCGACACGTTGCCGCCGGTTTCGCGAATTTCCACGCTGCGCAATTCGCTGTCGCCGGCCAGGTAAATGGCGGCGATGGCTTTGCCGAGCAGCGGGTCTTTCGGCAGCAATGTCAGGCGCCAGGAATCGGCTTGCATCTCGGCGCTGGCGCTGAAGTCTGCGCTTAGCTCGGCGAAATCGCCACCGAGCATGGCCGGAAACACGCGACCGAAACTGGCCGGCAGGGCTTGCTCGCCCTGGCTGGTGATTAAGCGGTTTTCCCCGATCAGCAGCACCGACTCGACCGGGCTGACGGTTTTCCAGATCACGCCGCGTTGCTGCTGGAAGGTGAATTCGCCTTCCGAAACCAGCGGTTTGCTCAGAAATTTCAGTTGTTTTTCCTGACGGAAATGGCCTTGGACGATTGCCGCCGGTACCAATCGGGATTTGATGGCGGCCAAGGCGTCGTCGGCCTGGGCGGCGGTGGCGGATAGCCAGAGCAGCAGGGCGGATAAGGTTTTCATGGTTTTTCGATTCCGAGTTTGGCGAACAAAACCGGCGGCGATTCGAAACGCATTTCCCGGGTTTGGATATCCACCGCCACCTGTACGCTGTGGCCCTTGCACAGCCGGCTGCCGCTGGCGTGGTCGCGGATCAGATAGTCGATTTTCAGCCGGTTTTCCCACTCGCTCAGCGTGGCGCGCACCAAAATGCGCTGGCCGAAACGCGCCGGTTTTATATAGCGCAGGTGCAAGTCGATGATAGGCCAGAAAAATCCCGAATCGCGCATTTGCCGGTAGTCGTAATCGATGCTTTCCAGCAGGGCGCAGCGGGCGATCTCGAAATACTTGCAATAGTGGCCGTGCCAAACCACTTCCATCATGTCCACGTCGTGGAACGGAACCAGCAACTCGACTTCGGTGGTCAATTTTTCGGCCATGGGTTACGGATACAGTTGCCATTGTTGCTGCCGAATCGCACTCAGGCAGCGGCGCAAATCGGCTTCCAACGCCCGGTCGCCGGCCAAAAACGCTACGTGTTCGCGCACTTGGTGCAGGGTGGCTTGCAATACCGGTCCGCTGCGGTCCGGGTCGCCACGCAGTTCGAGCGCCTGGCAGCTTGCGATCAATAACGCTGCCGCCACTTGTTCCGTCAGTTCCAGAATCCGAATGCAGTCGCGGGCGGCGATCGTGCCCATGCTGACTTTGTCCTGGTTATGGCATTCGGTGGAACGGGAGAACACGCTGGCCGGCATGGTCAGTTTCAAGGCTTCGGCGGTCCAGGCCGAGACGCCGATTTGTACTGCCTTGAAGCCGTGGTTCAAAGGCGCCTGGTCGCCGTCGGCACCGCTCAGATTGGCCGGCAGGCCGTGGTTGAATTTGGGGTCGACCAGTTGCGCCAGCTGCCGGTCCATCAGGTCGGCCAAGTTGGCGACGGCGGTTTTTAAAGTATCCATCGCCATCGCGATATGGCCGCCGTAAAAATGGCCGCCGTGTAGGACATGTTCGCCGTCGGCATCGATCAACGGATTGTCGTTGGCGCTGTTCAATTCGGTTTCGATCAGTTGCCGCAGCCAGGGCAGGGCGTCTTCCAGGGCGCCGATCACATGCGGCGCGCAGCGTAGCGAATAGCGGTCCTGCAAGCGCTTGTCGTTGCGCGGCGCTTCGCTGGTGATTTGCAGATCGGCGCGGACTCGGGCCGCAACCCGCATCTGGCCGGGATGCGGCTTCAACGAAAACAATTTGGCGTCGAAGTGGTAGGCGTTGCCCAGCAAGGCCGCCACCGTCAGGCTGGTGATGCGGGTGCAGAGTGCGGCCAGATAGGTGGCGCGGTCGAAAGCCAGACAAGCTAGGCCGGTCATAGCCGCGGTGCCGTTCATGATCGCCAAAGCCTCCTTGGGTTGGAAGCGTAAGGCTTCGATATGCAATTCGGCAAACACCTCTGTGGTCGGGCGGCGTTGTCCGCGGTACAGCACCTCGCGCTCGCCGGCCAGCACCGCGGCCAAATAAGACAAAGGCGTCAAGTCGCCGCTGGCACCGACCGAGCCTTCCTGCGGAATCAACGGCAAAACGTCGTGTTGCAGCAATAGTGCGATTTGTTGCAACAGTTTGTATCTGACGCCGGAATAACCTTGAGCCAGGCTGGCCAGGCGTGCGGCAACAATCGCGCGGCTTTGTTCGGCGTCGAAGTGATGACCCAAACCACAGCCGTGAAAGGTGTACAAATGAATCGGTAATTCTTCAACTCGATCGGCCGGAATGGCGACCGTGCAGGAGTCGCCGTAGCCGGTGGTGACGCCGTAGACGCAGCCTTCTTCCTGCAATAGCCGGTCGACGAAGGCGGCACCACGGTCGATGCGGGCGGCAAAGTCCGGATTATCGCTTAACCCAGCGCCACGGCGTTGGCGGGCCAGATCGGTGATGGACTCGATAGGCAACGGCGAGCCGTCGAACAGTACGGGCGGCAGTTGGGTCACGGCGTCGGTGTGCGATTCGAGTTGAGCCGGAAGCCGGCCGGGTAGCGTAACGATGAGTTGGACATGCCGGTTGTGTAAATCAAAACGTCCGGAATTTTCGCACATCCCGCGGCGGCGGGTTAACCAAGTTTAATGGTTGCCGCGCGCGGCTTTTTTGAAGACTGGCTCAAGTTATTCGCCAAGGCTGGTTTCTGCGTCTTGCTAAGTTAGAGCTACTTCAAAGAACGCCGGCGCAATGCTCGCAACAATGAACCGTGCAGAAAGCAAACTCAGCGAGTTTAGTTTTCCGTGCATTCCATTAACTCGACGGCGATACCCCAAAGCCGTCACTGCAACAGGTTGGATCGGTTGGTGTGCCTGTTGCAGTTCAATGATATAAAGGTGACCGATATGAAAACGCTCAACAAAGTTGCGGCGGGCATTTTTGCCATTGCTGCAAGCTCCGCCTCTCTGGCATTCGCCGCAGATACCTCTCAGTTGCTTGGCAAAGATCTCGACCAAAACCGCGAATTGGTCAATAGCGTCATGCGTGGCCGCAACTACATGGTTCAAGTCGACCAGGCCGGTAAAATCAAACAAATCATCGATACCGGAGCCAACGGCGACGGCAGCGATCCATTGCAAGCGGCGACCGCCGGCAGCACTGTGCCCGCTCAAGCCGCAGTGACTTCCGTCGAACTGCCGGTCAATTACGAAGGGCAACACGCCATCGATTTTTTAGGGGCCGAACTGACCAAGGTAGCTGACGGTTACGGCCTGACATCCGACAAATTGCGGGAAATGCTACTCAGCGACGATTCGTTGCGGGTCGATGAGAACAATAGGATGTTTTACGTCGACCAAGATGCCGGTAATCCCGGCGCGCACGAACCCGAAACGGCGGGCGGTGCAACCACAGCGACGACCAGCAATACCACGGTACCGATCGCTTCTACCGCGCAGCTGGCCAATGCCTTCAAATTGCACAGCAAACCGGGCGCCAGCAAGACCATTTATCTGAATTTCGTCGGCTACACCGCCAGTAAAACCGCCTGGAGCAGTTCGACCATCGCCGCTCCGGCCTACGATTTGAGCGGTAACCCGGCAGTGTTCGACGATAACGAACGCAGCAATATCATCAGCATCTGGAACCGGGTGGCCGAGGATTACATTGCCTTCGATGTCGACGTCACCACCGAGCCGCCCAGCAGCGATGCGCTGCTTCGCACCAGTTCCGCCGATACCAGTTACGGCACCCAAGTCGTGATCACCAAAACCGGCACCATTAGTTGCAACTGCGGTGGTGTCGCCTACGTCGGCGTGGTATCGATGGTGAATAACACTTACTACCAACCGGCATGGGTGTTCCAACAATCGCTGGCCAACAATGAAAAATACATTGCGGAAGCGATATCGCATGAAGCCGGCCATACCCTGGGCTTGTTGCATGACGGCCATAATTCCGGGACCACCACGGTAGGTTATTACAGCGGCCACGGTACCGGCGAAACCGGCTGGGCGCCGATCATGGGGGTTGGTTACTACAAAAATGTGACTCAGTGGAGTGCCGGTGTTTATCCTGGTGCCAATAACCAGCAAAACGATCTGGCGGTGATGGCATCCGCCGGATTTAATGCGCGCATTGATGATTTCGGTAATCTTTTCGGCAACGCCAGCTCGTTGAACAATACCGCAACCGGCGCCACAGCAAATGTCAGCACGTTCGGTGTGATCGAAACCGCTGCCGATATCGATATGTTTATCGTCAATACGGCCGGCGGATTGGTGAATCTGAGCGTGAAACCGGCGGCGAAAGGTCCGAATCTGGATGTCAAAACGACGCTTTACAAAGCCGATGGCAGCGTGGTTGCGACCAGTGCGTCGGAAACCTCGTTGGCGGCAACGATCAGTAGCACGGTCCCTGCCGGCGTTTACTATCTGGCGGTTAGTGGCAGCGCTCATGCCGCTGCCGGCACCGATTACGGCTATCCGACCTACGCCAGCTTGGGCCAATACAGCATTACCGGCTCGTTCTCGGTTGCCAATGCCGGCGCCGCCGCACCGGCTGCGGTGATCGATGCTTCTACCTTGAGTGGGCCTAGCGCATTGACCGTCAATTTCTCGGCCAACAAATCCATCGGCAACGGCAATATCGTCAAATACCAATGGAGCTTTGGCGACGGCGGCAGCTCCACCAGTGCCAACCCGGTCTATATCTACAAAACCGCCGGTACCTTTACCGCAAAACTGACCGTAACCAACGAGTACAATTTGACCGATACCCAATCGGTGCAAGTGGTTGTCACCGCGCCGGCAGTGAAATCGGTATCCGTGGGCTCCGCCAGCTTGATGGTTGCCAGAGGCTCCACTGCTACCGGGATGATTTTGCTCAGAGTGGTTGACGCCCAAGGCCGCCCGGTGCCGAATGCGGTGGTAACCGGCATCTGGTCGGGTGCGCTGTCCGGTTCTTCGGTTGCTAAAACCGGAACCGACGGTATCGTGTTTCACACCTCCAAACCGTCGAAACAAGTCAGGGCGGCATCCGGCGTGTATACCATCAACAGTATTTCCGCTCCCGGTTATACCTACGCCCCGGCGAAAAACGTTAGATCGGTATTTACTCTGACCTGGTAACGACACCGGGTCCGGTGTCCGCCGCCCCGCTGGGCAATACCGCTTAGGCCGCCGTTCTTTTGAACGGCGGCTTTTTTATGTCTGCCAGAAATCGTAGAAATTGAACCATTGCAACGGCGCTTGCAATGTATGCTGTTGCAGCCGCTGGGCATAAAGCGCGGCCGCTTGTTGGATAACGGCCTCCCGCTGTTCGCGCCGCCAACTCAACGCTTCGCCGATTCGTTCGAACACGATTTGGTGTCTGCCCTTGCGGTTGACGCAAAACAGGTAATACACCGGGCATTTCAACAGGCCGGCCAATACGAAGGGCCCGAGCGGCAATCGGGCCGGCGCCCCCAGGAAATCGACGGTCAGGGTACGGCCGCCGTTGACCGGCGTGCGGTCGGCCGCAATCACCACCAGTTCGCCCTGTTCGATTTTTTCCGCCAGCAGCATGGCCGTGGCGGCATTGATTTCGGTGACTTGCAATAAATTCATCGCACTGTCCGGGTTGTAACGGCGAAGCAGGCGATTGAATTTCTCGGCGTGCTTGGTATGCACCAATACCGTGATCTTGACGGCAGCGTCGCGGTCGGCCATGACCCGGCATACTTCCGGATTGCCCAGGTGGTTAGCCAGCAACAAGGCGCCACGGCCGCCGGCAAGGTCCGCCAATAGTTGTTCGCGGCCCGAGAATTCGACATCGTTTACCGCGATCAGACCCGACCAGGCGGCCAGTTTGTCGATAATGGCGTTGGCGAAGCCGAGGAAGTGGCGGTAGCTATCGAACAGGCTACCCGATAGCTTCACCTCGGACTGGAAAGCCGCCAATCTGGCCAGGTAATCGCGGCTGGCGCGTCTGGCCGCGGAATTTGCCAGCCAGTAATAAGTCACGACCGGGTAGAGAAAGACTTGCAGCATCTGCCGTCCGCACAGTCGGTAGACCGCAAACAACAGGCGCATACCCCAGGCCAGGCTCCAGTCCTGCATTTGCGACCAATGCCGCTTGGTTTTCATCGCCAATGCCGCGCCAGCAGGCGGGGGATACGAGGCAGCATGCCGCAAAACAGGCAGGCGTGGGCCGCCGAAATCTTCAAGTTGTCCCGCCATAAATCGAAATGGGAAACGCCGTCCAGCGGGTAGCGGATGGCGGTCGCCAGGTTGACCGCCTCCTGTCCGTGCCAGTACAGACGCACTACGATATCGATATCGAACGCCATACCGGGCGCCAGCCGGCTGCCGGCCAGCAATTGCTCGACTGCCGTCAACGGATACAGGCGAAAGCCGCACATGCCGTCGCCGATAGCAGTCGACAAGGTATTGACTGCGATCCAGAAATTGGTGATTTTTCGGCCATGAACCCGACTTTTCGGCGCGTCGCTCTGGTATTGCGGGGTTCCCAAGATCATTTTTTCCGGATGTTGGCAGCCCAGCTCGAGAAATTTGGGAATATCGTCCACGTCATGCTGGCCGTCGGCGTCGATTTGCAGCGCATGACTGAAGCCCTGGGCGATGGCCCTTTGAAAACCGTCGACTACCGCCGCGCCCTTGCCGCCGTTACTCGGCCGTTGTAGCAGAGTGATCCAACTGCGGTGTCGGGCGGCACACTCGATCAGTACTTGCCGGCATGTCGGACTACTGCCGTCGTCGACCAGAATGCAAGGCAAACCGAAGCGTTCCAATCGCGCCAGCAATGGCACGATCGCGCGTTCGTGGTTGTAAACCGGGATGACCAAACAGGTTTTCATGATGGGTCCGCTGCGTATGCCAAACGGCCGGAACTATAGACTTGTTCGGCTTGGCTGAATCGGAAATTCAATTTGTTGCTGTCGCGGCGCCAGTCCAGCGTTAATTGCAATTCATAATCGGGACGGACCGGTTTAGCGAACTTGACGGCTTCCAAACGGCTAAACGGCGCGTTGATGTTAAAAAGTTGTTTGCCGAAATGCTCGGCCCAGCCGATCTGCACCACACCGGGCAGAATCGGATAACCCGGGAAGTGGTCGGCAAAATAGCGCAGCTGGCGCGGCACTTTCAAACCCAGCACCACGGTGTCCGGCTGCAAGTCGGCGGTTTGCAACAGCGGCATGCGGTCGTTGCTCTGTAACAAGGTTTGCAGCAATTGGCTGTCCAGTTTGGCTTGCACGGTGGTCGGCATGGCGGACAGAAATAGCCACTTGCGCGGAATCAACACCGCTTCGAACCACGGCTGCAAAGCTTCCTTCAGCTTGCCGATCAAGGCTTTACGGCCGTGGGCGGCCATCGCCGCGTTACCGGCTGCTGACAGTACCGCACAGACCGCCAACTGGTCGCGGCTGCCGGCCAAGGCCAGGGCATGGACTTCGCTCAGCCAGGGGTTATCCGCCAAATGCCGTTCCAATTCGGTTAGAGATAAGCGTTTTTCTTCGATTTTGACGATACGGTCGCGGCGGCCGTGCAATAGGAAACGGTCCTTGCTTTGCAAATCCAGCCTGTCGTCCAGTTCCAGCGTGTTATCGTCCGGCAAATAGGGTGAACTCAGGTAGGCCTTGCCGTCGATTAGTTCGAGACTCAGGCCGTCGAACAATTGCCAGACCGGATCGGGATAGCGGCGCCAGGCGATGCCGCCGGTTTCGCTGCTACCGTAGATTTCCAGCGCCGCCCGGCCGCAATGGCGCTCAATCTGCGCGGCGGACTCGGCCGGAAGCGGGCCGCCGGAACTGAAAATGGCGGAAAGCCCGGCCAGACTGGGCCACGGCGCATCGGCCGCCAGCCGCTTCAAATGGGCCGGGCTGGCGACCCAGCAAGCCGGACCGGCTGCGGCTTGTCGAGCCAGATGTTCGGCATCCAACGCCGTTTCGCTGTGGAAAGTGCGGCCGGCCGCCAGCGGCCACAACACCCGGAACAGCAGGCCGTAGATATGTTGCTGGCTGACCGTTGCCAGAATCCGGCTGCCGGCCAAATCCCGGCCCCAAAGCCTTTCCAGCGTGTCGACTTCGGCTTGCAACTGTCGGAGGGATTTGGTTATCGATTTGGCCGCGCCGGTCGAGCCGGAGGTGAAAATCGCCAGATTGTTCGCGTCCGGCTGCAGACGGCCGAAAACCGGCGTTGTGGTTGGTTCCTGGTCCAGCCGGTAATCGAAGCCGGCTTGCCAGTCGCCGATCAGCCGGCAGCCGGCCTGTTGCAGTTGCTGCGCCGTGCCGGGCCGGTTGTTGGCGGCGAGCCAGACCTGCTTGCCGACGTGCCACAGCGCGCACAACAACACCGCAAACGGGTAGGCGTCGTGGCAGAACAAGGCATATTTTTGCCCGTTTTCAGCGGACAACGATTCCCGCCAGTCATCGACCGCCGCGCGAAATTCGGCGAAGCTGTAATCGCGGCCGCCGTGTCTGGCAACGGTTCCGGTCCGCTCGGCACTGAGTAAATCGGCCAGCGCAATCAAGAGCTTATTCCGGTTTCAGCGTGCGCAGCCTGACCCAATATTCGCCGGCAAACAGCAATCCCATCAGCAGGTACGCGATCAGGCCGTTGTACAGGCTCCAAACCTGGAAACTGCTCCACAGCGCGGTCGCCGCGGCGATGCCGCCGTTGACGATAAAAAAGCCGCACCAGACCTGGGTCACGCGCCGGGTATACAACACGCCTTGCGCCGGCAGATCGGGTTGCTTCAACCGGGCCAGACGTTCGACGATCGAAGGTGGATGGAGCAGGCTGGCCGCAAATATCGCCAGCATCACCGCATTCACCAGCGCCGGATAAAAGCGTAAAGCCACGGCCTGATTGCTCCAGAACGTAAAGCCGGCGTAGGCCAAGCCGGCCAGCAACAATGGTTTGCTCCAGTCGGCGCGGACCAGAGCCAAGCGCAATAGCAACATCGCGCCGAGTGCCAGCGCGATGAGCCGGGGTTGCAGGTATTGCAGGCCGAAATACACCGCCGCCGGATACAGCGCGGTTAACAGGCCGATCAGCGCATTCAAGCCCGGCGCCATCTCAATCCTGCATCAGGCGGTGGACGGCCTCGACCACGTCGCCTATGGTGCGTGCGGTTTTGAAATCCTCGGGTTTCACCATTTTGCCGGTGAGTTCTTTCAGACGCACAATCATGTCGACCGCGTCGATACTGTCGAAATCCAGGTCTTCGTAGAGGCGGGCTTCCGGTTCGATGCGGTCTGGGTCCATTTCGAACATTTCCACCATGATGTCCTGGATGGCGGCCAAAATTTGTTCACGATTTTTCATAAGCTGTTAACTGCGCGCGGAATCGATAAATTGAGCCAGAGCCGCAACCGACGAAAAAATCTGCGCCACGTCGTCCTGTTCGGCGTCGATTTTAACCTGGTATTGCTTGCGGATCGCCACGCCCAATTCCAGGGCGTCGATCGAATCCAGCCCCAGCCCGCCGTTAAACAGCGGCGCCGAGCTGTCGATGTCGGCGGCGTCGATGTCTTCCAAAGCCAGCGTATCGACGATCAGGCGTTTCAATTCAGTTTCGGTGTTGCTCATAAGCTTGGCGTTGTTCGGTGAAGTAATCCAATAAAGTTTGGGTCAGCCGGCGCACCGCGATCGAGTGCGGCTGCAGTCGGCGGTAATCACTCAGGTCGATGTCGTCGCCGACGTCCATCCGTAAATGAAACCGCCGCGGCGGAATCCGGTACCAGGCCAGGTTCTTGGTCAAGGTGCTGGGGGTGCAAGTCAAGGTCACCGGGGTTAACACGCAGTCGGCGGCCAGGGCAATCGCGGCGGCGCCGCGCTGGAAGCGGTAGACCTGGCCCGGTACCGAACGGGTGCCTTCCGGGAACACGATCAGACCGCCGCCGCCGTTCAGCCATGCCGCACAATCGGCGATCATGGTCTGCGAATCGGCATTGCTGATGTAGCCGGCATGCAGGATCGAGCCGCGCATGGCCGGATTGCGCCACAAGCTGGCTTTGACGATGCAACTGGCTTGCTTGATGCGGCTGAGCAGAAATACCACATCCACCAAGGTCGGGTGGTTGGCGACCACCAGTTGGCCGGGGCGGTTCAGTTTCTCGCCGCCGCAGATTTGATAGCTCATCACGCCCAGCCGGTGCATCAAGCCGATAAAGGCATAAAAGCTCAGATGAACCATGGTTTGGGCGCGACAGGCTTTGCGGCGGCGGTCGCCGGGTAGCAGCGCCAGCAACGGAAACACCACCAACCACAACAGCACACCGCCGAGGCCGAAACAGGCGAAGCTGATTGCGGTTGCCGCCAGTCGCCAAAGATAGTTGATGTTGTGACTCAGAGTTTTTGCCATTGCCAACCGCGGTCGCCGTTTCCCAAATGCAATTCCGATTGGTCGGCGGCCAGGAATTCGATAAAGGCCGGCAATTGTAGCGGTTGCTCGCCATCCTGACGAGTCGAGCTTGTCGGCGAAAATTCCAGCGCCAGGCCGGGGCCGTCAAGCGCCAGCCGCAATGCGGCTGCGCAGGGAAAGGGTAACGAGACCGCAAAATCGGCCGAAGGAAAGAAATCCGGCAATATTTCGTCGTAATACACCAGCAGGACTTCGCCGTGTCCGGCGTGTAATAAGCCCAGCGCTTCGATCAGTCCCGGTCCGAGCCCGCCGGCGCCGGGGGCGACGCAATTGATTTCGCAGCGGTTGGCGTAGGTGATCGAAAACAGGCCGGCAATCGCATTGTGTACCGACAGGCTGAACGCGGTCGGCGATAATTCCTCGCCGCGCTGTAGATCGTTCAGCATGTCCAGGCATTTGCCGATTTCGCCGTGCGACGAGCTGAACACGGCCGGCATTTGCTCGCCGGGCGCCAGGCATTGCTCGACGGCGAAGATCGCCGCCTTCGCCAGTGGGCTGAGCCGGCGTTGCAAGGGTTTGGGCGTGTATTGCAGCGGCGGCGGGGGTTGATGATCCGGCGGTTTCCGGCCGGCCGCAAATTGTTGCCAGTCATCCTGGGTTTGCAAGCCCGGAGCCCAGGCGCTCCAGCGGCGGATGATGAACGGGTAGGCCATGTTGCGGAAGTCGGTTGACGCTGGCGCCGAAGCGGCGGGGAGCAAATTATAATCGGGAACTGAACTACCGCGCGCGGGTCGCCGTTCAGAGGATTCGGAACGAGGGAATTTGGACGGGTGATGCAATACGAACCGAAGCCAAGGCCGTAAGGTGTAATTGGGTAGGGCGTCAATAGGCTAAGCCGTATTGCGCCGCAAGTTGGCTTTTAATCATGCGGCGTATTACGCTATCGCTAATACGCCCTACGCGGGCTAAATATAGAGTCAGTCAAAGGCAAAAAAGAGTTTTTCACCAACCTGCTAATGCATCCCAAAAATCAGGAAATTTCTTCACCGCATTGACAATCAATGTAAGGAAAGAAACAACTAGAGCCAAAAGGGAGAAATACAAAGCTCGTCTGCTCAAATGCTTCGCCGTAACATAATTAACGTAAAATTCGATATTTGTTATACCGCGAATTTTCTGCACCTTCATATCACAAGGCAGGTACAAACTCTTGCTTAGCACGCAACTGCTGTCTTGATAGAAAAAACACTTTTGGCATCTTTTTGAAAAAAAATTATTTAACATTTTCAAGCGTCCTACTTTTTAATAATATGCAAAAGCGGCCTAAGTTTTATATCCAATTTTCGGAGTGATTTATATGCCACATTGCTGGAAATTTTGAATAATTTTATATTCTTTCTCTTGTTTTTATAAATTGGGAAAATTGTCTTAAGTGCATTTCTGATATCGCTTTCCGTTGCTTTTATTTTGCACATCCCTTTGCCTGCTAATATATCTTTATGTATATCATCAATATTAACAAAACACACGGACGAATTGATTGGTAGCCTAGTTAATGCCACTTCGGCAACATCAAGCATCAGATTGGTACTCATAGATATTGATCCACTGATTTGCCAGGCTGGCCACATCGGTCAATATACTCCGCCCAATCATTACAGATTTCTAGATAAATATCTAGCTTTGGAAGCGGTTCGTACTCTCGAACAATTCTAGTCTTTGGTTGCTTTTTTGAACCACTAGAAGTAAGTCGAATTTCTTTTGGTTCCCCAAATTCATAAAAAAACTTGTTTTGCTTTGATGAAAGGAATCGAATTCCTTCGTCAATATCATTTTCCGAATGGCCAAGTGCCGTCAAGGCTTTGTAAAAATTAATGTTGTTGGCGCGAAATAATTTAACCCCTTCGAGAATATTAAAGTAGAGGGAGTTGTTAGACTTACGTGACCTCTCTTTGTGTAAGTTAATGATCTTATATCCAGAATCTTTGGAGTCGAACAATATTTTTAGAACTCCTTCGCGGCCTATAATTTTTCTTTCAGTTCCTTCCTCTGTTCGCGATTCCAGAGCTGAGTGATTTTCTAGAATATATTTCAGGCTCTCATACGCTATAGCAAATGTTTCACGCAAGTCTCCGCTTGTGATTCTCTGCATAAATGTGTTATGTTTGATAGTTAAGGGATATTCAAATCTTGGAAGATCGTCGACGATAGCGCCGTATTCTCGGGCAATTTTACATAGTTCATTTTCTCGGCTAAAAAGGTCTTTCAAGATGCCATATAGCTTGTTTGTCTTGTTACTTTCAGACAATACTGGCGCCAATCTAAGGGATATAACGTTTTCGACTGATATTGGGGCAAGCTCAATTTGTCTGGCTTTTCTAATATAACTATACCGAAATCGATCATCATAGTTGTCAATAGCATTTAGTAAAGGCGGTCTAACTGACAGAACTAAGCTGACATTCCTGCTATTAGAAAAAGGAAGGAAATACTTCAATAACTCCCCCCACTCTTCCTCGGCGTAGTCAAAATCATCTAGAAAAACTGCAAGTAATTTATTGTTTTTTTCTCTTGTAAGTAATTCAAGATGATCGTATGCGTGTTGGAAATTTTGATCGATTGTGTTGGTTGGCTTTAATGTGTGAATTGGATAGGAAATGGCATCGAAATATTTTTCAATCTCTCCTATGAAAAATAATAACAGTCCTTCCTTTGTTCTAGGGACAATTCTTCTATAATCGAGAAATATTGGAAATATTTTCTTAGGATTGCAGTTATTTAGTAACTTATGCATAAAGCTTGTTTTTCCAACACCAGCGCCACCAACTATCAGAACGTTTTGCGCCGTGCTATGCTGATCGGACATTAAGGCGTAGAACTCATCACATTGATTCTTTCTGTTATAGTAGAGCTCTTCAAATAATTTGGTGTTTTTGTTGTTCGCTATGTCGACAAGGTCATCAAATGCTAAATTTATAAATTTCCCTAATTCTTCAGAAAATTGTATTTGTTCAGGAGTGGGTTGATTCTGCATATTTTTTCCGGTGTTACATTTATGTTTTATTCTAGTTGAAAGACTTTTTTTGAAAGAAATATCCATAGATACATCTATGGAGGCTGATCAAATGATTTATGGCGTTAACTGTACATCAAAATTGATATAACGATCTTAGGTCTTTTAGAAAAACATGCAAAAAAATTAGTGACCGCTTCAGAGCTGTAGGTCTGATTAGCGATAGCGTAATCGGACGCATGTTGATGATCTTCGGTCCTCCGATTACGCTACGCTAATCGGAGCTACGTGGACTGTCATATCTCATTATCGGCGTTTCGTTTGATGGGTTTCGCTTCGCTCTACCCATCCTACTGTCGGCAATTGGTTCACCCCTGTCGGTTGTCTCCTATGGCCGCTACCGACCACTCACCATCTCACCCCAACCGCCGAATTTGTTTCGGCAGAATAAACCACCGAAATTCGGTATCCGGTCACCGATAAAACGGCACGGTTGCCAATGCTGCTCTATTCGAACGCGCTGATGACTTCGCTTTCCTGTTTGCCGGCTTCGATCCAGGCTTGCGCTTCCGGGCTGTGCAACACGGTTTGCACGTAGGCTTCGGCGTCCGGGTTGGTGACTAACTGGTAGGTGTGGAAGCGGAACGCCACCGGTGCGTACATCGCGTCGACAATGCCGAAACGGCCGAACAGCCAGGCGCCGTCTTTGCCGTGCCGGCGTCGGCATTGTTGCCAGATTTCGCCGATGCGGTCGATATCCGGCTGCACCCCTTCCGGCAAGTGCTTCGCGGCCGGCGTGCGCCGACAATTCATGCCGCAATAGGTGCGCAATGCGGTGAAACCGGAATGCATTTCCGCCGCCAGCGAGCGCGCCAACGCCCGTTCGGCAAAATCGTCCGGCCAGCCCTGGGTTTGCGGGAAGCGTTCGGCCAGATACTCCAGAATCGCCAACGAATCCCAAACCCGCAGTTCGCCGTCCAGCAAGACCGGGACTTTGCCGGACGGCGAGTATTGCAGGATTTTGGCTTTGGATTCTTCCTGGTACAGCGGAATCCGGATCTCTTCGAACTCGATATCGTGGTGTTTCAAATAAAACCAGGGCCGGAACGACCAGGACGAGTAATTTTTATTGCCGATGACCAGACTCAAACTCATATCGATAAGCTCCCGTGTATCAAGATTCCAATAGTGCGCCGCGGGCCGCGGCCGCCGGGTCGCAATAATGCGCCATGACCCGGCAAATTTTACCGGCAGCGTCGATTTCCATCGTTTCCGCCGCCAGCAGGTCGTTCACGCTGCGGTACAACAAGGTGACGCTATCGACGCCCGGCAGGACCTGCAATAGCGTGAAATGCAATTCGGGGAATTTGGCCAGTCCCTGGGCAAAATAGGCTGCCAAAGTCGGTTTGCCGCGCAGGCTGCCGTCCGCGATATCCATGAGTTTGACGATGAACGGGCTGCGAAACTCGATCGCGTCGGCGTAGTGCTCCATGATCTGCGCCAGGTCGCGGCTATTCCAGGCCTGGAGCCAGGCGTCGGCCAGTTTGTCGGCTTGTGGTTGGGTAAGCATGTGTTAAATCGTAAGTTGCCGGAGTGGTGGTTTGACGGCCGGGCGGGTTCGGCGCCATCGTATGCCGTTTAATTTAACAGCATTCCGGCTAACGGGAAAAGCCATTATGCCTATTCGCCGCTGCCGCCATGGTCAGGCGCTACAGGCAATGCCGGCGCAACCGGCCGGCGGGCTTCGGTTCGCGGCCGGCGGCCGGGCCGGAACCGAAGCGGTGCGGATTATTCCTGTTTGTCGTTGATCAAGTCGTAGGTGATGTTCGGATTCAGACCCATCGGCCAGTAAATCAACGAGAACGGCGGCCAGAAAATGGAAACCACCCGGAATTTGGCGCGGAGCTTGCCTTCTTTCACCACCTTGCCGTCTTTCTCCAGCCGGTAAGGAATACCGCCGCCCGGCGGCATGCCGGCTGCAGTCCAGAAGAACGGCCGGGTGGTGACTTCGCCGTTGGCTTTAATGTCCACCGGTTGCGGCCGCTTGTACAGATACAATTGCGAGCCTTCCGGCACCTTGAAATGGCCGGTCGTGGTGCAGCCCACCAACAGGCTCAAAAACAGCGCGAGTACGATCTTGTTCAGCATGGTTGTCTCCTGGGTTGAATAAAGCGTTATGGTTTATTTTCGGAATGGTTCTATCAGTAACGGGCGGATTTTGTTTTTGGTGCGGCCAACGGCGGACGGCCCCAAGCCGGCGTTATAGGAGGCCATGCCGATCTGGCGGCCGTCCTTGTTGACCGAGAATTCCGCCAGCGACAAATATACGCTAAAAGTCCAAAACCAATCCCAGGACCATTGCGCCTCGTAGCTCATCGTATACGGACAATCGCCGCCTTGGCCCAGCAGTTCGGTTTCGATGGCGTGTTCCGCCAACTGGGCGCGGACTTCGGGCAGGAAGTCCTCCATATAGGTTTTCGGATTTTCCTTGATGCACAGGCGGCTGATGGTTTCGGTGGCCGGTACCGGTTCGATCCGGATCACCGGCGAGGCGCAGCCTTGCACGAGCAGAACCGATAACAGGGCGATCAACTTTTTCATGTGTGTCTCCGCGTCGATTTAAAAACGTTTGAAAATCAGCGAAGTATTGATGCCGCCGAAGGCAAAGTTATTGCTGATCACGTATTCGGTGTCCACCAGCCGGCTTTGGTCACGAATATAGTCCAGATCGGCGCAGGCCGGGTCGACCTGCTCCAGATTCGCGGTCGGGTGAAACCAACCGGCGTTCATCATCATGATCGCGGCCCAGGCTTCCAGCGCACCGCAAGCGCCCAGGGTGTGGCCGGTGTAGCTTTTCAATGCGCTGATCGGGGTATTGCCGCCGAATACTGCGAAGGTGGCGCGGCTTTCGGCGATATCGCCGTGTTCGGTGGCGGTGCCGTGGGCGCTGATATAGCCGATGGCCGATGCCGGCAGGCCGGCATCCTGCAGCGCAAGCCGCATCGTGGTTTGCATGCTGGTCGCGTCCGGCTGGGTCACGTGCAGGCCGTCGGAGTTGGTGCCGAAACCTGCGACTTCGGCGTAAATATGCGCGCCGCGGGCCTGGGCATGCTCCAGTTCCTCCAGTACCAGCGTGCCGGCGCCTTCGCCGATCACCAGACCGTCGCGGTCGCGGTCGAACGGCCGCGGCGATTGGTCCGGTTCGGCATTGCGCAGACTGGTGGCGAACAGGGTGTCGAACACCGCCGCTTCCGAGGCCGACAATTCGTCGGCGCCGCCGGCCACCATGACCTGCTGCTTGCCGTATTTGATCGCTTCGTAGGCGTAACCGATGCCCTGGCTGCCCGAGGTACAGGCGCTGGAGGTGGTATACACCCGGCCGTTGATGCCGAAAAACAGGCCGATATTGACCGGCGCGGTATGCGCCATCATCCGGATGTACGACGTGGCGTTGAGGCCGTCGGTGGCATGGTTCAACAGCATATTGCCGAAATCGGCGATCGCCTCGAAACTGCCGGCGCAACTGCCGTAAGCGATGCCGGTAAGGCCGCTGCCCAGACAGGGGTGATCTAGCAAGCCGGCGTCGACCAAAGCCAGTTCGGTGGCGTAAGTGGCGAGCAGTGCCACCCGGCCCATGCTGCGGGTTTGTTTGCGGCTGTAGTGGGCCGGCCGTTCGAATTCCACCGGCGCCGCCAGCCGGGTATTCAGGCCCCGGTATTGGTCCCATTCGGCGAGGGCGCGAATGCCGGTACGGCCGCTTTGCAAATGTTGGGCAATCGTCGGCCAGTCGTTGCCGATCGGCGACAAGCCGGCCATGCCGGTAACCACCACCCGCTTCAACACAGGCCTCCGTTCACCGCAATCACCTGGCGGGTGATGTAGCCGGCGTCTGCCGACAGCAGAAATGCCACCGCCGCGGCCACTTCTTCCGGGCGGCCGACCCGGCGCGCCGGGATCATTTGTTTGATTTCGTCCAGCGGCAAGGCTTCGGTCATGTCGGTGTCGATCAAGCCCGGCGCCACGCAATTGACCGTGATTTCGCGCTTGGCCAGTTCCAGCGCCAGGGCTTTGGTCGCGCCGATGATGCCGGCTTTGGCCGCGCTGTAATTGACCTGGCCGCGGTTGCCGATCAAACCGGAAACCGACGACAGGGTCACGATCCGCCCCGGTTTCCGCCGCCTGACCATCGGCATCACTAGCGGCTGCAACACATTGTAAAAACCGTCCAGATTGGTGCGGATCACGCTGTCCCAATCTTCGCCGGTCAAGGCTGGAAAGGCATTGTCGGCACTAATGCCGGCGTTGCAGACCACGCCGTAGTAGGCGCCGTGGGCTTCGACGTCGGCGTTCAAAATGTCGGCGCATTCGCTGCGGTTGCCGATATCGAATTGCAGGATGCGCGCTTGGCGGCCCATCTGCGAAATTTCGGCGGCGGCGGCTTCAGCGTCGGCCCGCCGGCTGCGGCAATGCAACACCAGGTCGTAGCCGCGTTCGGCCAGGTAAAGTGCGATGGCTTTGCCGATACCGCGGCTGGAGCCGGTGACGAGAACAGTGTTATTCATCGGGTAAGGATTGGTCGGATCGAGGTTGGTAGACATTCAGCTTGGCGCTGATTTCGATATTGTCGCCGCTAACCCGGCAATCGAAAACGCCTAATTGCTCGTCCTGCACGATTTTTTCGATCGTCACGACCAGTTCGCAGCCGACCGGCAAGCTGCCGACATTGCTTTGCAGCAGACGGCTGCCGAGCAGGAAACCGAGACGGATCGGCTGGCCGGCCTGTTTGGCTTGCAGGCCGACATAGGCGCCGATGGCTTGCGCCATGTATTCCAGTGCCGCCCAGGCCGGTACCGCGCGTTCGTCGCCGAACAGCAGGCCGTCGCCGCGCACGGTCAGCACCGCGCTGAGCCGGTCCTCTTCAAAGCTGACTACCCGGTCCAGCAATACCATGTCGCCGGTATGCGGCAATAACTCGGCGATGTCCCAATCGGTCACGGCTGTCATGCCTGCGCTATCACGATCGAAACGTTGCTGCCGCCGAAGGCGAAGGAGTTGCTTTGGCAGACTGTTAACGGCCGGCCCAGGCTCTGGCCCGGCGCCACCCAATTCAACGGCGGCAGTTCGGGGTCGATGTCGTCGCCGTTGATGTTGGCGATCAGGCGGCCTTGGGGATCGTTGCTTTGCAGTAACAACCAGCAAAAGCCCAGTTCCAACGCCGCCGCCGCGCCCAGGGTGTGGCCGCTCATGCCTTTGCTGGAACTGACCGGCGTGTCGGCGCCGAACACGGCATGCACGGCCTTGCTTTCCATGGCGTCGTTCAACAGCGTCGCGGTGCCGTGCATATTCAGATAGTCGACTTGCGCCGGTGTCAGGCCGGCCTGATCCAGCGCGGCTCGCATTGCGGTTTGCACGGCGGTGCCGTCCGGATCGGGGGCCGAGAAGTGGTAGGCATCGCTGGTTGCGGCCACGCCGCGCAAACAGACCGGCCCCGGCTGTTTGCTCAGGATGAACAGCGCGGCGGCTTCGCCGATATTGATGCCGTCGCGGCGGCGGCCGAAGGGTTTGCACAAGCCGGCGCCGACCGATTCCAGCGCGGCGAAGCCGTTGACGGTCAAGCCGCACAGGCTGTCGGCGCCGCCGACTATGACCGCGTCGCACAGGTCCATCGCCAGCAGCCGTTGCGCCGAGGCAAAGGCCTTGCCGCTGGAGGCGCAGGCGCTGGACACGGTGTAGGCCGGTCCGCGGATTTGCAGATACTCGGCCAGAAAATCGGCGCCGGCGCCCATCTGCTGTTGCTTGTAGTGGTAAGCGGGCGGCAGCCGGCCGTGTTCGGCTTGGTAAGCCAGAGCCAGTTCGGTATTGCGGACCCCGGAGGTGCTGGTGCCGAGGGCGATGCCGATCCGCTCCGGGCCGAAGCGTTCGCGCATTGCTTCGATGCCGGGGCGGATTTGATCGGCGGCGGCCAACAGCAGTTGGTTGTTGCGGCAGGCGTACACGGCCAGTGTGTCCGGTATTTCGGGTAGCGGTGTTGTGACTGCGCCCAGGTACTGGCTGCGGCCCGGACTGAATGTGTCGCTCGGTTGCAGCCCGCTGCGGTCGCCGCGCCACAAGCCGTCAAGAACCTCCTGTTGGCCGCTGCCCAATGCGCAGAGGATGCCTAAGTCATTCAGGTAGCAGTTCATAGCTCAGGGTATCGATGGTCAAGCGATAGCGGTAGCGCAGGTTCGACAATTCCGCGTGCCGCGGCCAATCGGCTTCATTGGACAGATAAACGATTTCGGCGATTTTTTCCGTGCCTTGGAACAGTTCGCGGCGGTTGGCCCCGCTTTGCAGATGCCAGCCGGGCGGTAGCCGGTCTTGCAACTGCGAGGCCGGCCAATAGATCAATTGCATATCGGCGACGATGGCGCGCGGGTCGACCGCATCCGGCAGCAACGGATTTTTATCCAATGCCAAGTTTTCGCCGTCGTAGCTCAAATTGAACAAACTCAAACCGTCTTTGCTAGTGCCGGCCATCGCGATGCGTTCGGCCGTCAATTCCAGCGCGCAGAGCAGACTGTCGCCGCCGCCCGGCCAGGTCGCCGTCACCAGTTGCAGGATGTGTCGGGCCGGGCCCAACGGCGGCGCCAGGGTTGGCGCGGCGGTATCCGCTGTCGGCGGCACCGGTGCGCATGCTGCGGCCAATATCAGGGTAAAAACGGCCGGCAGGCCGCGGCGGAGAGCTTGCAATACCGCCACCTTATTTGACGGCGACTAAATTGACCAAGGTCGGTTCCGGCTGCTGCGGCAGGGAAAAGCCGAACCATTCCAGCGCGCCGATATCCGGCCGGCTCCACCACAAATAGGGTTTGGAGATGGCGCTATCGTCCAGTTTGAAGCCGCTGTCGCGGATCAAGGCGATGTATTCGTCGGCGGTTTTTTGCACCTGCATCGGATGCCGGAACAGCAACCGGATCGGCAGGGAATGGATGAAGCGCTTGCAGGATTCGGCGAACAGCAGCAGGCCGCCCGGTTTCAAGACCCGGTGGAATTCCTGCATCGCGCGCCGGTGATGCACGATGTGGTGAAAGCTTTGGTGGCAGAACAGCAGGTCGAAACTGGCGTCCGGATACGGCAACTGTTCGGCATTGCCCAACGCGACGTCGACCGGGCAGACACATTTGCGTCCGGCGCGAGCCGCGTCCGCCAGCAATGCCGGGTCGATTTCGATGCCGGCGATATGTTTGGGTTGGAACTGCTGCTCCAATAGCGCAAACGAATTGCCGCGGCCGCAGCCGATATCCAGAATCGCCGGCCGGAGCGGGGGAGACGGCAACAACCTGGTCAGATCGTTCAGTGCGATGCGTAGTACCCGCTGCCGCCAGGTGTAGGTATTCAGAAACCAGATGCCGAAAGCGCTTTCCTTGACCCAATACGTGCCCGGCGTCCCCGCCGGAGGTGGAATGAGGTTGGCGCTGGACATCTGCCGGGCTAAGGCCTATTTGGCCTGAACTCTGTAAATGGCGTAGGCGGCGAAACTGACGGTCAGAATGTAAATTACGGCTGAGATCACAGGCATTTCCTCGTGGATGGTTGAGTGCAAACTTTTAACATTAATTTCCCGCAATGGGAAAGGGATTTTTCTGGCAGTGGTGGCTGCCGTTGGTTTGCAAGGCCGCGAGCGCCCGGCGGGCTTGCTTTTCGCATTGAAACAAAACCACTCCGGCCGGCCGAAGGCGCTAAAATTGGCCGGCGGCTGCCCGGCCGCTTAATTCAGCAAACGAGTTTGAAAACATGGCCAAGAATGTATCCGCCCAAGTCAATTTGACGCTCTACGGCCAGCCGGTGGCGTTGCAATTCGCGGTCCCCGCGGAAAAGGTGACGCCGCTCGGCGTGCTGCCGGCATTGCAGCAGATCGATAACCAATTCGTCGATACGGCGGTCGCGGCCTTCGTCGGCACCGACCAGGCCATTTCCTGCCAGGCCGGTTGCGGCGCCTGTTGCCGGCAGGTGGTGCCGCTGGCCGAATTCGAGGCTTACCACATCGCCGCCTTGGTCGAACGCTTGCCGGAGCCCAGGCGCAGCGAGGTCAAACAACGTTTTGCGGACGGTTGTGCGCAGTTGGACCAGATCGGCTGGCTGGAGCGCTTGCAGCAGCAATTGGAGCAGGGCACGACTCACGACGCGGTGCAGAGCCATGCGCTGGAGTATTTCCGCCAGAACATCGCCTGCCCGTTTCTGGAGGCCGAGAGTTGCTCGATTCACCCGGACCGGCCGCTGGCCTGCCGCGAATACCTGGTTACGTCGCCGGCCGAGCATTGCCGGGAGCCGTCTCCGGACACGGTCAAACACATCGAATTGAAGTTTCAGGTCTCGCGGCTGGTGCGCAAGCTCTGGAAAACCAAGCACATCACTCAGCCGGATTCGGTGCCGATGATCTACGCCCTGCAATGGGTCAAGACTCACCCCAACCAGTTTCCGAAAAAACGCGGAGCGGAGTGGATGCAGGAGTTTTTCGAGTATCTCGCCAAGCCTTGATTTTCAGTTTCGAAAGTCAGGCGCTGCCGCCAATCCCGCCGGCGCCTGTTCTATGCTACGCTAGCCAAGAGCTTGAGTTCGGACGTTATCCGGTTGCCGGATACGGCGCTCCGCCCAGCCGATCGAAGATTTCGTGCATCAGATTGAATATCCCGTCGAAGGAGGCAACATGTCCGCAAACAGTGCCGCTCTGCGCGCCGCCCAACTGCTGGTAACGCTGTTGACGATACTGGCCATCGGCAAGGCAGTATCGCTGGTACCGATGATGGACCAGCTGGAATTGTTCTGGCATTTCAAGGCCGGGCAGATTGTCTGGTTCGCAGCGAAACTGGCGGCTTTGGTGCTGTTTTACTTTTGCGCCAGTCTGGCGCTGCAAACGGTGCCGGACCGCGGCGGCGTGCTGGTGTTTGCCAAGGACATTGCCGAACCGCTATGCGCGTTGGCGATACTGGTTGCCGCGCAAAGCCTGTTTTGGGAGGTGCTGGCGCCCTTCGTCAATGCCACCGGCAAAACGATTTATTACGGTAGCGTATTGACGTTAATCGTCGGCGTCAGCGTCTGGCTGGTATTGCGCGCCTACCGCCAAGCCGACCGACTGGTTCTGGCACTGAGCGATTGGGCCAGGGTTAGGCCGTGGCTGGCCGCCGCCGACAAGCGCCGTTGCCGGCAATGCCGCGCGGCGGTGTCGTCTACGGCCAAGTATTGCGGGGAGTGCGGCAGCTCATTGCAGCCAAGCGTCCACTGCTATGCTTGCGGTGCCTTGGTTGGTGAGGAGCAGCGCTATTGTCCCGATTGCGGTGCCGATTTACAGCACAGCGCCGCCCCGGCACAGCCGCCCGCAGCGGCAAACGGCGAATCCGCACCGTAGGCCAGCTAGACCGGCGGACCGCGGTGTTTCCCGATACGCTGGTAGACTGACGCTCTCGCAACCCGCAACAGCCGGCCCGCCATGTCAGACTTGAAACCAACCCCGCTTGCCGCCCTCCATCAGCAACTGGGCGCCAAAATGACCGCCTTTGCCGGCTACCAAATGCCGGTGCAATACCCGCGCGGCATCATCCACGAACACCTGCATTGCCGTAGCCGCGTCGGCTTTTTCGATATTTCGCACATGGGCCAATGCCTGGCGCTTGGCGATGGGGCGGCTGAGGCCATCGAAAAGCTGACGCCGGGCGGCATCGTCGATTTGCCGGTTAACAGCCAAAAATATACGGTACTGACCAACGACCACGGCGGCGTGATCGACGACATTATCGTTACCCGGCTGGCGGACGGCGTCGGCCTGATCGTCAATGCCGGTTGCAAGGACAAGGATTTTGCCTATCTGCGGGAAAAATTAGCCGGCACAGCTACATTTCGGGAATTGGCCGACCAGGCCTTGCTGGCATTGCAAGGCCCGGAAGCGGCTGCGGTAATCGCAAAATTTTCGCCTGATGCCGCGGCGCTGCAGTTCATGCAAGTCTGCGACACCCGCATCGCCGGTGTAGCTTGCAGCGTCAGCCGCAGCGGCTACACCGGCGAGGACGGCTTTGAAATCTCGTTGCCGGCTGCGGAGGCCGAACGAGTCGCCGAAGTGTTGCTGGCCGAGGACGGCGTCGAGCCGATTGGTTTGGGCGCGCGCGATACCTTGCGCCTTGAAGCCGGGCTTTGCCTGTACGGCCACGAATTGAACGAAACCATCACGCCCATAGAAGCTGGCCTGAGCTGGATTTTCAAGAAAGGCCACACCGACTTTCCCGGTGCCGAAACCATTCTGGCGCAGCGGCAAAACACGGTCGGCCGGCGCCGAGTCGGTGTGTTGATTGACGGGAAGATCCCGGTTCGGGAAGGCGCTGTCTTGCTGGATAGCGAAAGTCGAGAAGTAGGCATCGTTACCAGCGGCAGTTTTTCGCCGAGTTTGAACCGGCCGATTGCGATGGCCTTGGTCGATCAACGCGTCGCCACAACCGGCATCCGCCTCAAAGCCTTGGTGCGGAACTCGGCCGTGGAATTGACAGTCTGCCGGCTACCTTTCGTGCCGCATCGGTACCACAAACCTGGGAGATAAACCCATGAGCCATCGTCTCCGCCTCGATCAACTGGAAATGCGCGGTAACTTCATTCAACGTCATATCGGCCCTACTGCCGAGCAAACTCGGGCCATGCTGGCCGAATTGGGCCTGGACGATCTGGAGCAGATCGTCGATCGGGTGCTGCCGCCCGACATTCTGAACCACGAGCCGTTGAAACTGACCGGTTCGATCAGCGAGCGGGCGGTGATCAAGTACCTGCGCGCCATGCGCGAACGCAACAAAGTCATGGTTTCGATGATCGGCATGGGTTATTCGGACACGATCATGCCGGCGGTGATCAAGCGCAACGTGCTGGAAAATCCCGGTTGGTATACCGCTTACACGCCGTATCAGGCCGAAGTCGGGCAGGGCCGACTGGAAGCGCTGTTGAACTTCCAGCAGATGATTATCGATTTGACCGGCATGGAAATCGCCAACGCCTCGTTGCTCGACGAAGCTACGGCCGCCGCCGAGGCGATGACGATGGCGCGCCGTCTCGCGAAAAGCCAAGCCAACACCGTAGTGATCGACCAAAACTGTCATCCGCAAACCATCGCCGTGGTCAAAACCCGGGCCGGCTCGCTCGGTTACGAGGTGGTGGTCACCGACCCACTTAATGGGCTGGAGCAGCACGAGTTTTTCGCGTTGATCCTGCAATACCCCAACAGCGGCGGCGAAATCCACGATTTGACCGAAATTACCGCGTTGGCCCACGCCAAAGCGGCGCTGGTCACTGTCGCCGCCGACTTGCTGGCTTTGGTGCTGTTGACGCCGCCGGCCCGGTTCGGCGCCGACATCGTGGTCGGCAGTGCTCAGCGCTTCGGTGTGCCGATGGGTTACGGCGGCCCGCACGCGGCGTTCTTTGCCACCCGCGACGATTTCAAACGCTCGATGCCGGGCCGCTTGATCGGCGTCTCCAAGGACAGCCACGGTCAGGTCGCATTGCGGATGGCTTTGCAGACCCGCGAGCAGCACATCCGCCGCGACAAGGCCACCAGCAATATCTGCACCTCGCAAGTGTTGCTGGCGGTAATCGCCAGTTTTTACGCGGTCTACCACGGCGCCGACGGCTTGCGCCTGATCGCCGGCCGGGTGCATCGTTACGCCCAGATTCTGGCGGCCGGCCTGGCCGGTAGCGGTTACCAGGTGTTGAGCCAGTGTTATTTCGACACGATCGGAATTCGTGTGCCCAACCGGGCGCGGCGCTTTGCCGCTCAGGCTGAAGCGGCGGGCATCAATCTGCGCGTGATCGATCCGGATACCTTGGGCATTGCCTTGGACGAAGCCACCACCCGCGACCATATCCGCGCCCTCTGGCAGATCTTCGCCTCGCCGATCAGCGAATTGCCCGACATCGCCGCGCTGGATGCCGGCCTGGCAGAATGCATTCCCGCCCCGTTGCTGCGCGACGATGCCATCCTCAGCCATCCGGTGTTCAGTCAGTACCACTCGGAAACCGAGATGATGCGCTACATGCGCCGGCTGGCACGGCGCGACATTGCCCTGGATCGGGCGATGATTCCGCTCGGTTCCTGCACGATGAAACTGAACGCTGCCACCGAAATGCAGGCCATCTCGTTTTACGAATTCGCGGCGATGCATCCGTTCGCGCCGCTGCACCAAACCCAGGGCTATCAGCAATTGTTCGCGGAACTGGAAGACATGCTCTGCGACCTGACCGGCTTCGATGCCTTCTCGTTGCAACCCAATGCCGGCTCGCAAGGCGAATACACCGGCTTGCTGGTAATCCGCAAATACCACCAGGTCAACGGTCAAGGCCAGCGCAATATCTGCCTGATTCCGGCTTCGGCGCACGGCACCAATCCGGCCAGCGCCACCCTGGCCGGGCTGCAGGTCGTGGTCGTGGCCTGCGATGACCGCGGCAACGTCGATGTCGCCGATCTGCGCGCCAAGGCCGCGCAATACCAGGACACGCTGGCGGCGTTGATGATTACCTATCCGTCCACCCACGGTGTGTACGAACAAGCGTTTCGGGAGATTTGCGACATCGTCCATCAACACGGCGGTCAGGTGTATATGGATGGCGCCAACTTCAATGCGCTGGTCGGTTTGTGCCGGCCGGGCAAGATCGGCGCCGACGTGGCGCATTTGAATCTGCATAAAACCTTTGCGATTCCGCACGGCGGCGGCGGGCCGGGGGTAGGGCCGATCGGCGTCGGCGCGCATCTGGCGCCGTATCTGCCCGATCATCCGGTGGTGGAGGGCGTCAATCCGGCCAAGGGCGAGCACGGTACGGTCGGCACGGTGTCGGCGGCGCCGTGGGGTTCGGCCAGCATTTTGACCATTTCCTGGGCCTATATCGCGATGATGGGCGCCACCGGCCTGCGCCGCGCGACCTTGACCGCGATCATGAACGCCAATTACATCGCCCGCCGCCTGGCGCCGCATTATCCGATTCTGTACACCGACGCCAACGGCTGGGTCGCACACGAATGTATCATCGACTGCCACGCCTTTAAAAAAACCGCCAACGTCACCGTCGAGGACATCGCCAAACGGCTGATCGATTACGGTTTTCATGCCCCGACCGTGTCGTTTCCGGTGCCGGATACCTTGATGATCGAACCGACCGAGAGCGAGAACAAAACCGAGATCGACCGTTTCTGCGCGGCGATGATCGCCATCCGCGAAGAAATCCGCGAGATCGAAACCGGTAGCGCCGACCCGGAAAATAACGTGTTGCACAACGCGCCGCATACCCATCGCTTGTTGCTGGAGGACTGGAAGCTGCCGTATTCCCGGCAAAAAGCCTTCTTCCCGGACAGCCACCAGCATGACGACAAATATTGGCCGCCGGTCGGGCGCATCGACAGCGTCTACGGCGACCGCCACGTATTTTGCAGTTGCCCGCTGGATTGGGCGCAAGCCGCGACGGAGTGCGATGCCGAAACTCGTTAACCAGCCGCTGGCCTTCGTCGACCTGGAAACCACCGGCGCCACCGCCACCAAGGACCGCATCACCGAAATCGGTATTGTCCTGGTCGATGCCGATGGGGTGCGGGAATGGAATCAATTGGTCAATCCGCAAACCCGGATTCCGTTGTTCATCGAACAAATGACCGGCATCAGCAATGAGATGGTCGCCGAGATGCCCAGCTTTGCGCAAGTAGCCGGCGAAGTGGCCGAATTGCTGGAAGGCCGGCTGTTCATTGCCCACAACGCCCGTTTCGATTACGGTTTTTTGAAGAACGAATTCAGCCGGGTGGGTATGACCTTCCGTCCGCAAGTCCTGTGCACCGTCAAATTGTCGCGGGCTTTGTATCCGCACTTCCACCGCCATAATCTGGACAGCCTGATCGAACGCCACGGCTTGCAGGCCAAAGACCGGCACCGGGCGTTGGCCGATGCGCAATTGATTCATCAATTCTGGACTCAAACTTGCGAGCAATTTTCTGCAGAGACCGTCGATGCGGCTGTGCAGCGTCTGGTCGGCCGCTCCAGCCTGCCATCCAATATCGACCCGTTATTGATCCACGATTTGCCGGAAGCCCCCGGTGTCTACCTGTTTTACGGCGAGAACGACCTGCCGCTTTACATTGGCAAAAGCGTCAACATCCGCAATCGGGTGCTGGCGCATTTCGGCGCCGACCACAAGAACAGCAAGGAGATGAGCCTGGCCCAGCAATTACGCCGCATCGACTGGATCGAAACCGCCGGCGAGTTGGGCGCGCTGTTGCTGGAAGCCCGCTTGATAAAGGAAAAAACCCCGGTGCACAACCAGCGCCTGCGTCGCAAAAACGCCTTGTGCGCCTGGCAGTTACAACAACAGGGCGATCAACTCAAGCCGGTGTTGAGCTGGGCCGGCGAGCTGGATTTCGGCGCCCAGGACAATCTCTACGGCCTGTACCACAGCCAACGCGACGCCCAAAAAGCCTTGCGCGGCGTCGCCGAACAGCACGGCCTGTGTCTGAGCGTATTGGGCCTGGAGAAAACCGCCGCCGGCCGGCCGTGCTTCGGTTACCAGATCAAAAAATGCCGCGGCGCCTGCGTCGGCAGCGAAGCGCCGCTGGCCCACGCGGCGCGGGTGCTGATCGCCATGCAAAAACTCAAACTTGCGGTCTGGCCGTATCCGGGCGCGATTGGCGTGCGCGAAGGCGAGGAACTGCACGTGATCGACCGCTGGTGTTACTTGGGCACCGCCAAAAATGACGCGGAAATCGCGGAGTTGCTGCAGGCCGGCGTTCCGGCGTTTGATCGGGATACTTATATGCTGCTGAGCAAGTCGTTGAAAAAGGCTGAGGTTGTGGTGTTGCCCCACGCTTGCATTTTGGCTAGTTGATACACACTCGTCCGGTTACGCTTCATAGTCAGACCTTCTGGTTTATACGGCCCTGGTTACCAATATCCAGGTTGGAAACCTAAGTCTTGGAAGCTCAGGATTCCAATCTACGTGCAGAATTAGAGTTTCTGCGGTTAAATTCCCAATCCGGAATTTGGGAGCCAGAACCGATCGGACCTTGGTGACTTTTCACTTCAGCAAATAGAGAACCAAAATATATTATGGAATCTATGCTTCAAACAATTACGCGAAAATTTCCTCCCATTCCAATCGCTGAACTTTTAGAGGGTATTAATAGCTTCGACTGTTTGGAATTATCTCAGCAGCGTGAATTCATTTCTCTACTAGTCAGCAAACATCCAATTCTTACAGTTCAGTGGGGACCGGGTTGGCGATATAGGCGAGCGAGAAAAATTGGAGAAAATGAATATCCGAAAAATGTTCAAGACCTGCTATGGAGACCAAACCTTCTGCCGTTGGCAGGAAGAGCAAATCCAGAAGGATTTTCTGTTTTGTATTTAGGAGACAGACCAGAAACAGCACTGAATGAAATTCGCGTCGAGCATTCGACAGTACTGATGTCAGAGTTGGAGATTCGTCCTGAGAAACAAATAACTGTATGCCCAATCGGGGAGTTTATGCAGATTCAGCGGACAGGGCGGGGGTTTCTTTGTGGTGAGGCTTCTAAATCAATATCATCCATGATAAACGCGTGTTCTCATGAAGAAGCTAAGTCTCTTTTAATCACAGACGCATTTTTGTATGAATGTCTGGTTAGCGATGACGAGGAATATAAAAAGTCATCATGGGTTGCAAAATCTATTTTTGAAAAGAACTTGGATTGTTCAGCAATTGCTTATTCGAGTGTGCGCCTACGTGGCGCCCTAAATTTTGCAGTCAGAACCGAAAACTTTTGGGATGCTTGGGGAATAAGCTCTGCTAGGCGTATGCAGGCAAAACATTTAACACTTGGATATTACGAATTATCGAATATCTGTCATGTGACCGGTATATGGGCAAGTGGCAAATTGGAATGGGATTCTAAGATCGAGAATACGAATTCTGTAGTTTTGTTGGCTCCTCTCTGGACGCCGTAACTCGTAAGGCGGAACGCACCAGTGGTCCCAATAATATTGTTCTCTCGTTCCATCCCATTGCCCTACGAACTGTAAAACCCCGGTTTTTTCGTTCCAACCATCAAAATCCGGCCCTATTTTTCTGGATCAGCCGAAATCCGTGGTGGGTGTTCTCTCGTTCCCAATCGCTGCGTGGGAATGTGGGACTGGCCGCGTTGCGGCGTGCGTGACCGCAGCGCGGAACCTTTGGATTCCCACGCGGCGCGTGGGAACCAGACGGTCATGCCCTGCGGTTACGCTCCGGCCCGCATCGTCTACACCAGTGCCGTCACGCCCGCAGGACGCGGGCATCCAGCGCCATGGACGGTAGCCCCAAGCTGTTCTTGTAGCCTGGGTTTCCACAGCGGACCGTGGGAATCGCAAAGGCGCATTTGCCAAAATCCCCTCCACCTTTCTATGCGACTAAACCGCCGGGCGACTGGGCTGGTTCGTTAAGTCCGGGTTAAGCGCGTTCATCGACATTGGCTACGCGAACGACTACACGCCTGCTTCAGACCGCCCTCATGCCTCGCGAAACGCCGGTTTTCGGCAAGTTGGCAGTCCGGTAGCGAAGGATTGTGGCCGTTACGCAGTGAGCCTGCTGACGGCAGCAGCAACGATTCCGCAATCCCAGTGCTTGCCGCATTGGCTTGGTGTACCGAGCCAATGGCGAGAACAACCTGACCTTTAACTAAACCGCGAAACGGAGATTTGATCATGCAGCCTAGAATCCTTCACTATGCCGCTCTGGTATGCAGTATCTGCTTGACGGCTTGCAGCGCTAAAGGCTATCGAGGCCCCGAGTTACCCGACAATCAAGTCGCCACGATCGAGCTCAAAGCGCCTGCGCTGTCCAAGGTACCTCTATTCTGGGTGTTTCCGTTGAACATGCTGCTCTGGTTTTCCGAACACTGGAACGAAACCTCTTGGGGGCCCAATATTTTTGTTGGCCGTATTGAATTGGATGATCCCGACACAGGAACTTGGGATGTAAATGCATCGAATAAAGTCAAGCTGGACCGATTCAGTAAAGTCTATGTATTACCCGGCCTTCGTAGCGTAAGAACGATGGAGAGCGCCATCGTTGAAAAAAAAGTAGCCGGCGATACCACTTCCCAAACCGGTTCCTGCGAATGTAAGGAACAGGAATTCAATAACCAAAAGCAAAAGGTCTGCGAAAAAAAGACAACCAGTTCCACGCCTTATGTCATTACCGCGCGAGACACAACCTGCACTTTGGTATTCCATGCTGTCGCCGGACAGACTTATCAGGCTTTCAACCGGAACGGACGGCTAAAGTTGCAACATCAGGATGGCAAAATCGATCATGACGTAGTGTGCGAAAGCCAGGACCGAATTAGTCGTGTAAACGAGCCCGGCATCAGCAGTAGCCCGTGTTCTCCTTGAAAAATCAAGTAGTCGGAAACGATAGGGTTCGCGTAATTGCAATCGGCCATTTTGGCAACGGTTCCGTTTTGCGGGTTCCCATGTTTTGGCGTAACAAGTCGTAGCCGTTTTCATTACGGGGTGGGTTCCCGCGGAGGACCGCTCGCCGTTATACACATCTTTGTTTGATAACCGTCATTCCGGCAGGGATTGCCGGAATCCAGGCTGCAAGGATCGCTTGAAGTTGCCGTCCATGGCACTGGATGCCCGCGTCCTGCGGGCATGACGGCACTTGCTGTATAGCGATGAGCGGAGAGCCGTGGGAACCGGAAGAAATGCCTGCCGGATATTAATCGCGGCAGGCACTCGGGATTCGCCTGCGGGAGTGGGAAACCGCCGGGCGGGGTATGCCTCCTGCCGCGAATTAAGCTTTACGGCGGCGCAAGCCGATCATGCCGGCGATTGCCGAACCGAACAACCATACCGCGCCCGGAACCGGCACCGCAGCCGGTGCCGCAGTTAGCATGATGGTCCGGTCGATACCGTCGGCCGGATGTTGCACGTTGATGTAGGCTTTGTTCGGGTTGAATTTATCGAAATACAAACCGGTGCTTTCGGCGCCGGCCGTAGTCAAGCTGATCCATTTACCGATCGACTCGGCGACACCGTCGCGGTTTTCGTCTTTAGCGAACCAAACGTCTTCGACACCGCCGTCTTGATCTTCGATGATGTAGATGTTGCCTTCGGCGTCGATCGCCAAGTTGTCGGCATTTTTAAATTCGCCGCCAGCCGCCAAGCCTGTCGCCATATCGATCGTGTTGCTGTCGGCAAACAGTTTGACTTCACTGGTACCCAAATCGATCGAATAGACACGGCTACGGCCATTAGCGGTGTTACCGTCGTTATCGGAGTCGGTGGTAGTGAAATACAAGAATTGGTTACCGTTGTCCAGATTCTGGATTTCCATGTCTTCCGGACGGTTGAAGCCGGTGCCTTTCACGGCGGCGTTATCTGCGCTGACTCGGCCATCGATTGTGCCATCGGCCAACTGGCTAGAAATCCCGGCCAATACGCCGCCGTTAACATCGGTGATCGCTTCCCAAGTCGAGGCGCCGGTGATCGCCGGCGCGTTGTTGCCTTCGAATTGGCCGCCGGCGCCAACTTTCAAAGCGAAGGTTTGACCAGCGGCAAAAAAGTCGTTGCCATTGGTGGCCAACGGATTGGCCGAAACATATTTGTAGACGGAACCACCGTTCAACTCATCAACGAAATACAGGTTGTTGCTCTTGTCGAACGCCAATCCCTCGTGAGAAACGCGGGGCAGAATCGAACGTTGGATGAAGGTACCGCCGTTCGCGGCAGCGGTGGTGGGATTGGTTACCTCGAACAAACGGCCTTTAGAGCTGCCAGCGCCCCAGGATTCTTCCGCAGTCAGATAACCGCCCCATGGTGTCCACAACGATGCATCGCCGGATACGAAACCTTGGGTGCCCGGAGCGACGATGGTAGTGGTCCGGGTGTTGTAGTTGTTGTCCCTCAAATCGATACGTTGCACACCGCCGGTGCCGGTTTCGAATGGCATGAACAAATAGCGGCCGGCGTTAGGGCCGGTTTCGTTGGCGGCGATCATGTCCCAACTGCCTGAGTTGGAACCTGGAACCAAGGTATTTTGGGTTTTACGGTCAGCGATGGTTTGTTGGCTAAAGTTAGGCGAAGACAATTTGTACGGGGTGGCGGAGCCAGGATTCAGCGGCGTGGTGTTGCCGGTCATCGGCGTGAAATTGTCAAACTCGGTGGCAGCCGCGTGAGCGGTAGGTGCGATCAGGGTCGCTACAGCGGCCGAGATCAGAGTCAGTCTAAAAGCGTTCATGATTGGTATATCCTTGGGGTTACTGAATTATGTTGTGTTTGGCTAAGAACTACGTCGCAGAACTAGCAACACAAATGTTAACCAGTCCAAAAGAAAACCAAGTTTCAGTTCTGTTAAGGTTTGGTGACATGTAATACGCGGCTGAAGCACTGAGCGTTGCCAGATCGGCGGCACGGCGTCGGCCGAGCGTGTTTGGCTGGAATCTCAATCCGCTGCATCGAAAAATTGGCCGGGGCCGCGAACCGGCATAGCGGCGCCGAGTTCTGGAGGAAGCCCCCAAAGGTTGCAGAGCTGTCGACGCCGCGTTTTACCTTGGATTCAGCAGGGAAACAGGTTTTGCAGGTGGCGTTTGTAAAACCGGTTTTTCGAACGCGCTTTCAGAAAGTCGCTGAACAGTTGTTCCGGAACGTGGCAGAATTCCTGGGCTGGACGGTCTTTGAAGGCAACCCGCATTTTGTGGGTATCTTTGTCGTAACCGACCACCTCTATCGTGCTGGATTTGACGGCTTGCATTTGCATAATGGCCTCCGCTGGATTCAGGGTTTCGATGTGGCGGTCAGGCATGCGGAAAAGCGAATAGTTCCGGGCATATTCCGATTTTGCCGCCAGGTATTTCAATTATTTGCGCCAGCGACGATCCGGCCGCTGGCGCCCTTTGTTTCAATCGACTTTTTGGAGCTTACACGATGCAAACTGTACTGATCACCGGCGCCAACCGCGGCTTGGGTCTGGAATTTTGCCGGCAATATGCGGCAGCCGGCTGCGAGGTGATTGCGGCTTGCCGCCGGCCGGAACAGGCGGCGCAACTGCGGGCCTTGGCCGGCCAATATTCGAATATCGAAATATCAGCGCTCGACGTTGCCGACCTGGTTCAAATCGAAGCCTTGGCAGCCAGTCTGGCCGGGCGCAAAATCGACGTGTTGATCAATAACGCGGGGGTCTACGGCGACCAATCCGGACGCGGTTTCGGCAAGCTGGATTACCAAACCTGGGCGTCGACCTTGGCGATCAACGTGATGGCGCCGGTGAAGCTGGCCGAGTGTTTTCTGCAGCATTTGCAGCGTAGCGAAAAACCGTTGATCGCCTCGTTGAGCAGTCTGATGGGCAGCATGGCCGATAACACCAGCGGTGGCAGCATTTTGTACCGTTCCAGCAAGGCCGGTTTGAATGCGGCGATGAAAAGCCTGGCGATCGATTTGCGTTCCAGCGGTGTCGGCGTGTTGATTTTGCATCCGGGCTGGGTCAGGACCGATATGGGCGGGCCGAACGGCTTGATCGATGTCGAGGAAAGCGTCAGCGGCATGCGCCGGCTGATTGCCGGATTCGAATTGGCCGATAGCGGTCGCTTCGTCAAATACGACGGTTCTGCGCTGCCTTGGTAGGCTCGCTGGTTATCCGATCCCCGCATTAAATTGGTCGCTGGTGTTAGGTTTGGGTCGCGCGTGTCTCTGGCTCAAGCAATAACTGCAAACGATATTCGAGGTCGGGGTTGATTGCCGGCACGGCCACCGGAAAATTCGCTACCGACGCATCGGATGTTGCAAAAACGGCTATGCTTCAAGTTTGAAGGGCTTCCCATTTTTACGGCCGAAACTGAGGTTGTGTCGACCAGCGGCGGCCGAATTTGGAATAGCCGGAATTGGTTTGTTGACATAGCGACTGCATTAATCTCAGATGATTCACAAAGCCTATTTGGCCGTTGTTTTTGCCGGTTTCAGCGTGTTGGTCCCAGTCTGCGCCGACGCAACGGATGCCGAACGGCAGCCCGTGACCGAGATGGATACGGCCGATCTGTTGAACATGCAGGTCATTTCCACCCGCAAGAAATCGCAGGTGACCTCGGTTTCGAAAAAGGCCGGTTATGTCTCGAACGCACCGTCGGCGGTGTATGTGATCAGTAACGAGGACATCAAACGCGCCGGCGTTACCAGTGTGCCGGAAGCTCTGCGCCTGGCGCCCGGCGTCGACGTGGCGCGGGTCAATTCCAGTAAGTGGGCCGTCAGCATCCGCGGCTTTAACGGCATCTTTGCCAATAAGCTGCTGGTCATGATCGACGGCCGTAGCGTCTACAACCCCGGCTTTTCCGGCGTATATTGGGACGCTCAGGACGTGATGCTGGAAGATGTCGAACGCATCGAAGTGATCCGCGGGCCGGCGGCGACGTTGTGGGGCGCGAATGCGGTCAACGGCGTGATCAATATCATTTCCAAGCGGGCCGAGGATACCGGCGGCGGTTTAGTTACCGGCGGCGGCGGTACGCTGGAGACCGGTTTCGGCGCCTTGCGTTACGGCAAGCAATTGGGCGACGACAGCTTCGGCCGGGTTTACGTCAAAGGCTTCCAGCGCGACGGCCTGGAGCAGGTTGAGGGCTTTGCGCCCAGTGCCGACCGCTGGGATAAGCAGCAGGGCGGATTTAGAATCGATTCTCACCTGTCCGACCGCGACGAATGGACCTTGCAAGGCGACCTTTACCGCAGCGGCTTGAGCCAAAACGCGCTATTGCCGGTGCTGAGTTCGCCGTTTCAGCAGGGACTGATCGAGAATTTTTCGACCTCGGGTGCGAATATTCTGTCGCGTTTGCGGCATACCTTTTCCACTACCGCCGAATACAGCCTGCAGTTCTATTACGACCATTCCGAACGTGGCAACCACACGTTTGCCAAACAGTCGCTGGATACACTGGATCTGGATTTTCAAAACAGTTTCGCGATAGGCGAACGGCAGCGCGCGATCTGGGGTGTCGGTTACCGGGCAAATTTGGATGAATTTTCGGATAGCCTGCTGATTCAGCCTACGCGTTTGAAACGCGACACCCATTTGTTCACCGCATTCGTGCAGGACGAGATCATGCTGGTGGACGACAAACTGTGGCTTACGCTCGGTTCCAAGTTCGAACACAATCCTTATTCCGGGTTCGAAGGCCAGCCGACGGCGCGGTTGATGTGGGCGCCGACTTTGGAACAACGGGTCTGGGCGGCATTTTCCCGCGCGGTGCGGACGCCGTCCCGCGCCGATCATGATATTCGTTTTCTCAACGGCGTGCTTCCCACGGAGGTTCCGGGATTGGGTACGTTGCCGACAGAAGTGGTGCTGAACGGCAACCGGAGTTTTCGGGCCGAAGACGTGCTGTCCTACGAATTGGGCTACCGCTTCGCCTGGGCCAGCCAGGCTTCGCTGGACCTGACCGCGTTTTACAACGACTACGATAACCTGACCGCTTACCAGGCGGGAACGCCGTCATTGTTGGCTACGCCGGTATTGCACCTCGTGCAACCGGTTAGCGTCAGCAATCTGGGCCAGGCCGATACCTACGGTTTCGAAGCGGCAGCCGTCTGGCAAATGGCGGACTGGTGGCGCTGGGATGCCAATTACAGCCTGCTGAAAACCGAGTTCGGCACTTTCGTCGGCTTGGCGCAACAGACCAGCCCGCAGCATAACCTGTCGCTGCGCGCCGCCATCAACCCGACCGATCGGATTTCGCTGGATTTCTGGTTGCGTTACACCGGGCCGCGTAGCGTGGTCGGCAACGGAGCCGGCAATCAGTTGCGGCAACTCAATGGCCGCGCCAGCTTCGATACCCGCCTGGCCTGGAAAGTCCTGCCCAGTCTGGAGCTGTCCGTGGTCGGCCAAAACTTGCTGGATGACGGGCGGCTGGAATACATCGACGAGTCCGGCATCATCCAACCGGGCGGGGTTTCCCGCGGTGTCTACGGTAAGCTGGCGCTCGAATTTTAGCCGGTTGCGTCGCACTCAAGGCAGGAGGCGCCGTCGGTGCGGTTCTATGCCGGCTGTTGCTGGCTTGCGATCAAAAAATCGATAAACGCACGGGTTTTGCCGGGCATCAGCTTTCGGCCGGGAAACACCAGCCAGGCCGTGGTTTGCGGCAAGCACCACCCCGGTAGCACCCGCTGTAATTCCCCACTTTTTAAATAGGCTGCCGCGTAGGAAACCGGAGCGGCAACGATACCGCGGCCGCGGCAGGCCAGCTTGACCAGCAATTCCGGCGAATTCGCCAAAATCCGGGCCGGCGGCAAGCCCTGCCAGCTTAGATTGCCGCAGTCGAGCTGCCACAGCGGTTGCTCGCGGTAGCGGCCGGGTAAGGTCAAGGCATGGTAGCGGTTCAAGTCTTCCGGCTGTTGCGGTTGCCCGTGCCGTTCCAAATACTCCGGCGACGCATACAAGCCCCAATCTTGTTGGCTCAAACGTTTGGCAGTCAAGCTGGCGTCGTCCGGCAGTTCACCCATCCGAATCGCCAGATCGAAATTTTCGCCGACCAGATCGACACGGCGGGCGGATAAATCGATTTCCAAGGCAATTGCCGGGTAGCGCTCGTTAAAGTCGGCCAACACCGGCACCAGGAATAAAGTGGCAAAGTCGTTCGGCAGCGAAATGCGTAAGCGGCCGCTCGGTTCGGTTTGCCGGTGTTCCGCCCAGGCCAGCGCGGCGTCGATTTCCTCGCCGATCTGGCGGCCGTGCTGCAGCAGGCGCAAACCGAACTCGGTCAGATGTAACTGGCGGGTGGTACGCTGCAACAGCCGCTCACCCAGTTGTTTTTCCAGATGGCTGATACGCCGCGACAGGGTCGATTTCGGCAAGCCCAGCAATTCGCCGGCCTTGGAAAAACTGCCGGCATCGGCAATTTTGGCGAACAGCCACAGATCGTTGGCTTCGATGTTCATTAATTGTTCCTCCTGTGGAACAATGTTATCCATTTTTCGGTCTTCTGCCCATTATCGCCGCAGCGTATAGTCATCCCGACTTCAACATTTTGGGAGACCGACATGAACATCCTGCAAATCAATTCCAGCATTCAAGCCGAAAATGCCTATTCCAGCCGGTTGGCCGACAGTTTGTCCGCCAAATTGCGCCGGCAATTTCCGCAGGCGCAATTGGTGGTACGCGATTTGGCAAAAACGCCGCATCCCTGGCTGGACAAGGCCGCGTTGATTGCTTTCAACACCCCGGCCGAGCAGCGTACCTTCCAGCAGGCGCAGCGGGTGGCCTTGGACGATACCTTGATCGAAGAGATTCAAAGAGCCGATCGGATCGTGATTGCCGCACCGATGTACAACTTCGGCATACCGGTGCAATTGAAAGCCTGGATCGATGCGATAGCCAAGGCCAGAGTCACGTTTCGCTACACCGAACAAGGCGTGGAGGGTTTGTTAAAGGGTAAAAAGGTGTACGTGATCCAAACCGCCGGCGGTATCCATCGCGGTACTGCAGCCGACAGCCAAAGCGCATACTTGCGTACGGTATTGGGATTTTTGGGCATGACCGACATCGAGTTCGTTTACGCCGAAGGCTTGGCGCTGGGCGAGGATGCGGAACAAAGTGCGCTCAAGTCGGCTGAAGATCGAATCGTGGCTTTGGCCGCTTAAATTTCCAGCGAGAGGGGATTAGTCATGACTACACAAATCGAACAAAGCCAGACCGTGTTGCAGTCGCGGCATATCGAACGGCTGGTGGAGGGCAGGGCGACCTCCGACGGCGCCGGCGTCAGATTGACCCGGCTGTTGGGTCAGGATCTGCAGCGACGCTTGGACCCGTTTTTGATGCTGGACGCGTTTGCCAGCGAGTCGGCCGACGATTACATTGCCGGTTTCCCGGACCATCCGCACCGCGGCTTCGAGACCTTGACCTACTTGGTGGCCGGGCGGATGCGCCATAGAGATAACGCCGGCCACGAAGGCTTGCTGGAAACCGGCGGCATGCAATGGATGACGGCCGGCCGCGGCATCGTCCACTCGGAAATGCCGGAACAGAAAGATGGATTGTTGGCCGGGTTTCAATTGTGGATCAATCTGCCGGCCGCCGCCAAGATGATTCCGGCCGGCTACCGGGACGTGCAGAGCCCGGAGATTCCGCAATTCGCCGTGGCTGGCGTGCAGGTGCGGGTGCTGGCCGGCGGCAGCCACGGCGTCATCGGCGCAATTCAACGGCCGACCACCGAACCTTTGGTGCTGGATCTGGCCCTGTCGGCCGGAACCCGATTCGAGCAGCCGTTGCCGGCCGGACATAACGCGTTTTTCTACGTTTATGCCGGCGAAATCGAGGTGGCCGGACGAAATGCCGGTATGCGGCGGATGGCGGTGTTAAGCAATTCCGATAAGGCCGACGGCGTGGTGCTTCGCGCGCGGCAGGACAGCCGAGTGTTGCTGGTCGCCGGTGCGCCGCTGGGCGAGCCCATCGTTCAGCACGGGCCGTTTGTGATGAACAGCCGGGAGCAGATCGAACAAGCGGTATCCGACTATCAAAACGGCCGGTTTGCCTAGCGCGATACCGATCGGGGGATGGAATCGAGTCTGCCTGCATTTCCGTGGGCAGGCGGTTGGTCAACGCCCGTCCGGGGTGAGAACCGAGAAACGGGCGGCGCCACGCATTTCCGGTCGTGCCGGTTGAGCGGAATCGGTCCAACGCCGGTGGCCGGAAACCGTTCCGGGTTTCGGCTTCCCCTGCTTTTCGCCAGAAGGAGGTTATTAATACTTCGTGGTACCGCATCAATCGGTGTACAGTACCCGCCATGACTGGCCTTTTGACTTAATCGTCGTGCGGCATCGAGGAACGATGCCGGGAGGGGGGAACTATGGCAAAACGCAGAAACGATTTATCCATTTGGCATTCGTGTTCGATTGGCTAAGCTTATGCAGCTCTAATGCTTTGCGCTTAACTTAAATCGAATCCGAATCGCCATGCCTTGTTTGACCGGAAATTGCCGTGTTGCGTTACTCGTTTGCCTGTCGCTGAGCGCCCCCGCGCTCAGTGCCGAGGACGCCGCCGCAGCGGAAACCGAAGATGAACAGGCGGTATTGTTCGGCGAGTTACCCTCGGTATTCAGTGCTTCGCGCCACGAGCAGCCGATCACCAAAGCTCCCGCCGCAGTCGATGTCATCACTTCCGAACAGATCAAACATTATGGCTGGCGTACCGTTGCCGCCATGTTGGGCAGTCTGCCCGGCTTTTTAAGCACCTACGATCGCGCTTACCAACGCGTCGGCGTGCGCGGCTTTGCACCGCCGGGCGATTACAACACCCGCATCCTGGTGTTGATCGACGGCCATCGGGTCAACGAGAGCTTGCAGGACTATGCCGGCTTGGGCCGGGATTTTTTGGTAGACGTCGAAAACATCGAGCGGGTTGAAGTGGTGCGCGGACCGGCGTCGTCTCTGTACGGCAGCAGCGCGGTATTTGCGGTGGTCAACGTCATCACCCAGCGCGGCCGCGATCTGCAAGGCGTGCGGCTGGGCGGCGAAGTCGCCAGCTACGACAGCGAACAAGGCCAGGTCAGCTATGGGCAGAAGTTCGCCAACGGTATGGAAGGCCTGCTGTCGGCCAGTTATTACCATAGCGACGGTCACCATTCTTTGGACTACGGTAATTTGGGTTCTGCCAATGGGTTGGACCAAGAGCAAGTCGAACGCTTGTTCGGCAAGTTGGCTTGGGGCGACTTTACGTTGAGCGGCGGTTACATGCAGCGTAAAAAATACCTGCCGGCCGGCAGCGCCGGCGCCGATTTCGGCGTGCCGGATAGCCACTACGACGACCGCCGGGCCTATGCCGATTTGAATTACCGGCATACCTTCAGCGGCGATTGGGAGGTTACCGGCCGCTTGTTTTGGGACGGCTACGAATTCGAGGACGACTTGAACAGTCGCCCGGCCCCGCAACCACTGCTCACCAACCAGGATTCCTGGCAGGGTAATTGGTTGGGTGGCGAAGCGTTGTTGAGTCACACCTTTTTCGACAAACACCGCGTGACCTTGGGGAGCGAATACCGCCGCAATTACGTCCAGCACATGGCCAATTACGACGTGCAGAGCGGTTTTCAATGGGCGGACAATCGTTTGAACAGCAGCATTGCCGGCGTCTACCTGCAAGACGAGTGGGAGATCCTAGACAATTTGAGTTTGCACGCCGGTGCCCGTTACGACCATTACGACAACTTCGGCGGTACCGCCAACCCGCGTTTGGGCCTGATTTACCAGCCTTTCTCTGATACCACGCTCAAGCTGCTTTACGGCACTGCATTCCGTGCGCCGAACGCCTTCGAAACCTACTACACCTGTTGTTCCGGCAGTTGGATCGGCAATCCGGATTTGAAGCCGGAGCGAATAGAATCCTACGAAATTGTCCTGGAACAACGCATCAACGAGTATTTCAACCTTCGCTTCAGTCCTTACTACAACAAGCTGAGCAATCTGATCAATCAGGTCGATGCCGGCGGCGTCAGGCAATTCCGTAACCAGGGCAATGCCGAGGCGCACGGCCTGGAAACCCAGTTGCAGGGTCGTTACCGCAGCTTCGAAGGCCGCCTGAGTTATACCTACCAACAGACCCGGATTGCCGGGCTGGAACAGGCGCCCAATTCGCCGACGCACATGGTCAAGCTCAATGTCAGCGCGCCGTTGTGGCAGGATAAATTGTTTGCCAGCTGGGAGTTGCAATACGTCAGCCAGCGGGCCAATCCGGGCTATGTCCAGACCGGCGATTACACCGTTAGCAACTTGGTGCTGTTTTCGCGCAAGTGGCTGCCGGGGGTTGAATTGACCGGCGGCGTTTACAACCTGTTCGACGAAAATTACACCGATCCGCGGATTCCGCCCAATGCCAATCTACCCGATCAGATTCCTCAGGATGGACGCAATCTGCGTCTGAGGTTGGCCCTTGAATTTTAAATCCGCCGTAGCGTTACGGCCCCGGCTCGCTATCGGCGGATGGCAGTGGCTGCTGTTGCTGTGGTTGCGGGCCAAGCCACAATTGAGCCGCAGTTGCGCCCGGATCTGTTTGGGCGTCGCTGCCTTATGTCCCTTCGGTAAAACGCTCGCGACCGACATCCTGATATTGCAAAGCCACGATTCCGCACCGTATCGACAGACTGTGCAGGGTTTCAGCGATGCGTTGGCGCAACACGGGGTGCACGCCCACATCGAAACCCGAACCGTCGGCGACGAACCGGCTCCGGTGGTAGCCGAACGTCTGCGCGCGGAGACGCCGCACTTGCTGTTGGCTCTGGGTACCCCGGCCACGCGCGCTACCTTGGCCTCCGGCCAATCGGTGCCGATTGTGGCCGGCTTGTTACTGGATAGCGAAGAACTTCTCGGCCAACCGCGTTTGACCGGCGTCGGCCTGGAGTTTTCACCGGCGTTGCACTGGCGATGGTTGCGCCGGCTGTTGCCCGACGTTCGCCACATCGCGGTGATTTTCGATCCGCGGCGGGGGGAGTCGACATTTCATGATCTGCAGCAATTGGCCAAGGCCGACGGCGTGGAGTTGGTGCCGGCCCCGGCGGCAGCGCCGGAAGAACTGCCCCAGTTACTGAAACAATTGCCGGCCCAGCTCGACGCGTTGTGGGCGGTTGACGGTGTGGCGGCTTTCAACGCGGTGGCGGTGCGCGAATTGCTGTTGTACTCGTTCCGCAACCGCACGCCGTTGATAGGTTTGTCGGAACAATGGGTCAGGGCCGGGGCGATATACGCCTTGGATTGGGATTACGCCGATCTCGGCGCTCAGGCGGCCGATCTGGCCTGGCGCATCCTCGCCAATGGCGCCGCGCCGTCCAGTCTGCCGCCGCAGTCGCCGCGCAAAGTCAGGGTCATATACAACGGTCGTACCCTGGAGCACATGAAATTGAGCTTTCCGGAGCGGTGGCTGGGAGAAATCAGCGAGGTGTCGCCATGAGCCGGAGCTCGATCAAGATGGCGACCCGCTTCAATCTGCTGAACGTTGCGTTGGTGTTGGTGACTGCGCTCAGCGTCGGCTTTATTGCCACCTACACTCAATTGACCCGCCAGTTCGAAGCCCGCCAGCAGCATAGTCTGGCTTTGGCGATGATGCTGGCCGAGACCAGCGAATACGCGGTGTTCACCGGTCAGGGCAAATTGCTGGAACATCAACTCGAGCGGCTGCGCAAGGTGCCTGGCTTGGCCTATGCGGTGATTGTCGATGCCCAGGGCCGCGAATTGGCGCGGATGTCGGTCGACGCCCAATACGATTCCCGGCCGCTGCCGCAGTCGGGTAAAGGTCCGGAGAGTTTCTGGGATTGGTGGCAGGCTTCGCACCGCCACGGTTTGCTGGAGATTGTGCGGCCGATCACCAGCGGCGGCTTTCAGAACGAAGACGCGCTGTTTCTGCAAACGCCCAGCAGCACGGTGATCGGCGAAGTGCGGCTGGTAATGAATCTGGACGATTTCGTCGCGGTGGTGCGCCATGCCGTGCGTTGGGGCTTGCTGGTGGTCGCGGTGATTTTACTGATCGGCTTGGCGGTGTCGTTGACCATGACCGCCCGGATTGCGTCGCCGTTGAAGCGGTTGGCCGATGCCGCCCATCAATTGACAGACGGCCGCATGCAGCCGGTGGAACTGGACAGCGGCGGCCCGGAAGTGCGCGAGTTGGGGCGGGCCTTCAATCTAATGGTGTCGTGGTTGGCCGATTACCGCACCGAAGTGCAAAGTTATCAGAGCATGCTGGAACGCCAGGCTTTTTACGACGAGCTGACCGGGCTGGCCAACCGGAATTTGTTGAAGGACCACTTGCAACTGGCGTTAAGCCAGAGCCATCGTCGGCGCAGCTCCATGGCCCTACTGTTCCTGGATCTGGATCGCTTCAAATACGTCAACGATACACTGGGCCACTCCTTCGGCGACCAATTGTTGCAGGAAGTGTCGGATAGGCTGCGGCATGCGGTCAGAGCCGGCGATACGGTCGGGCGCATGGGCGGCGACGAATTTGTGGTCATTCTCGACGGTTTGAGCCGCGAATTGGCCGATGCCCGCCGCGATGCCGCGCGCCTGGCCGAGCAGATCGGCCACACCTTGCACAAGCCGTTTACGATTCGCGGCCACGACATCAGTACCAGCTTCAGTATCGGCATCGCCTTATGCCCGCACGACGGCGACGACAGCGAAGCCTTGATTCGCTATGCCGACTGCGCCATGTACGACGCCAAAACCCAGGGCCGCAATACCTACCGCTTTTACGAGCCGGCCTTGCAACAACGCGGCGCGCGGCGCTTGAATCTGGAAAGCGGCCTAAAACGCGCTCGCGAGCTGGGCGAACTGATGCTGTATTTTCAACCCAAATACGATAGTGCCCGCGGCCGCCTGATCGGCGCCGAAGCCTTGCTGCGTTGGCAGTACAAACACGAGTTGATCTCGCCGACCGAGTTTATTCCGCTGGCGGAAGAAACCGGTCTGATTCTGCCTATCGGCGAATGGGTACTCGAGACCGCTTTGAATACGCTGGCGGAGTGGCGGCGGCTGAACTTGGTCGACGCCGAATTCCATATCGGCGTCAACGTGTCTCCCGCCCAATTCTGGCATTCGCAGTTTGCCCCACGCACCTTGGCAATCTTGCAGCGCTGCCTGCCCGAAGGCCAGGGCGTGTTGGAATTGGAATTGACCGAAAGCTGCCTGCTCAGGCCTTCCGAGGAAAGCCAGCGGACCTTTAATGCTCTGCGTCAGGCCGGGGTGCGGTTTGCCGTCGACGACTTCGGCACCGGCTATTCCAATCTCGGCTATTTGAAACAGTTCCCGCTCGACGTGTTGAAGATCGACCAATCCTTCGTCCGCGACTGTATCGAAGATATCAGCGATGCCACCATTATCCGCGCCATCATCGCCATGGCCCGCGGTTTGGGGCTGGCCGTCATTGCCGAAGGTGTCGAGACCGCCGAGCATGCCGAGTTTCTGAAAAGCGAGGGCTGCGAATTGCTGCAAGGTTACCTGCTGGCCAAGCCGATGCCGGCCGACCAATTCGCCGAATTTTGCCGGCAATTGGCTTTTCATCCCTACTTGGGTAACGCCGCGGCAAGCCATTCCGCCGACGCCAAATTGCCGCGTTAGCCGATTCGATGCGACAACACTGTTGGCTTGCAAATAATTCGAGCGCGCTCCGCAACCATATTAGATACTGAACAACATTGATCCTATTGCCGGAGGCCGCCATGTCCGATTGCCGCTTAGCCAAATCTGCCCGCCGTACCGTGATCGCTTGCGGGTGGTTACTGGTATCCGTTGCGGCCGGCCATGCCGCCGACTGCGGCATGGCGCAAGCCTTCAAACAGCCGGACGGCAATGCCAAAACCGGTTTCACCCGGGTCTGGTCGGATCGCGAGGCCAAGGCGCTGTTTTTCTTCGAAGCCTTGAACGTCAATACCGACGGCACTCGTCGCTCGTACAGCGTCGACGATTTTTGGGGTGAGGAAACAGCCTTGAACAACCTGTGCAACGCCATGAGCGACGCCTGCGCCGGACTGAGTAAGGACGGGCTGCGCAGCCGGCGGTTGCTCACCCAAAAAGCCTTTGCAAACGGATGGCCGGCCGAGCTATTGGCTCAAACCAAAATCGCGCCGGCGATCATTCCGTTCAAGGGCGGGAAACCCTGTCCGCCGGTGGACGGGTTTTTGGTGTCCGCCACCGCCTTGCACAAACCCAATGTGGCCGACGTCTGCGACATCGGCAACTATGCCGATGCCTTGGTCACGCCAGCGCTGGTGCTGCCGAAAAATCCCGCTAAGAACACCTTATCGGAATTTGCCAAACGCCATGCCAAGGTCGGCGATTTGGCCGTGGCGCTGGTGCCGGGCAGTTCCGCACCGGTATTTGCCGTGGTCGGCGATACCGGGCCGGCGAAGGAATTGGGCGAAGGCTCGGTTGCCTTGAACGGCAAATTGCTCGGCAAAAGCGCGGCGCCGGCCAACTACCAAGAGGTGCGCGGCAAGGGCGCATTCAAAGGCAAGGCCTGGATAGTACCGCAAGCGATGGTGCTGATCTTCCCGGCCAGCGGCGACAGCGCCGAGCCCTACCTGACGCCGGAACGCATTGACGCGGCGGCGCAAAAACTGTTCGAAGATTGGGGCGGCGTGGCACGGCTCAATGCCTGCGCCGCCGATTACGGCAGGTAGCGGCGTTCGACCGCTTGCAGAGCGTCGCGCAGCCGACGGTTTTCCGCTTGCAAGCGTTCGATTTCCGCTTGTAGGCTGGCCAGGCGCGGTTGAATCTGCGCTTCGGTAAAGCGCGACGTGATGTGTTTCGGACAATTCCAGTCGTAAGCCTTTACGTCGATCACGATAGCCCGCTCGACGCCAGCTTCGGCGGGCAGCGCCGCCGGCCAGTCCGTCGCGTCGAGTTCGACGATGCGGGCCACGCCCCAAATTTTCAGCCGGCGCCGCGCGGCGTAGTCCATCAGGATCAAAGCTACCCGGCCGTCTGCGTCCAGATTGCCGACGCTGATGTATTGGCGGTTGCCGCGCTGGTCGGCGTAAGCCAGCGTGCGCGAGTCCAACACTTTCAAGAAGCCGGCGCTGCCCCCGCGAAACTGCACGTAGGGCCAGCCGGTTTCGCCTACGCTGGCTTGGTAAAAGCCGTCGCGCTCGGCGACGAAGGCTTGCTCGGTCTCGCCCAGCTCGGCGCGGGGATCGGCGGCGGTTTCGAAACCGAGATTGCCCTCCCGGCTGCCGTAGCGGCGCTGTGCGGCGCGCACCGAATCGGTAAAACAAAGGTCGGCAAAGGCTCTGGACATGGCGGTTTACCTCGATTACGGAATGGTGAAAATTGTTCTGTACCCGTCATTCCCGCGAAAGCGGGAATCCAAGGTCACGGACGGCAGGTCTCGAGCCGTCCGCGGCGCTGGTTTTCGGCCTACTCAGTTGGCATGACTAAACCCCATCAAGCCGCCGCGCTCGGCCGTTGCCCGACCCGCTCCCGCCAACCGAGCAGATGTTTGCAGGTATCCGGAACGCCAATTTGCATAAAGTCGATCAACTTCAGCCCGGCAAACAGCGTGATGTCCGGCATCGTCAAATGCTCGCCCAACAGGTAGTGTTGGCCGCGCAGTAAGCCGTCGAAATAATGCATGCCCTTGATCGCCACCTGGCGTTGGTACTCGCCCCATTCCTTGATCTGAATCGGCTCCAATTTGCCCAGACCGGCGGTGGCGTGGTGAAAGTAATCGCTGATCGCATCCAGCACCAAGGCCTCGGCGCGGCGTTGCAACATGTGGATTTGTGCACGCTGTTTGGGGGTTTCGCCGGTCAAAACCGGCGTGCCGGCGCTATGGTCCAGATACTCGGTAATCGCGGTACACTCGGCAATCGCGGTGTCGTCGTCCAGCACCAGCACCGGTACTTTGCCGACCGGATTGAGTTGTAAAAACTCCGGTAGCTTGTGTTCGCCGTTCGGCTCATTCACCTGCACAAACTCGATGCGGTCAGTCAAACCTTTTTCGGCGGCGGCCATCCGAGCGCGCAGCGGATTCGGGAAAGCGCGGAATTCGTAAATTTTCATAAAAACCTCGGTAATGTTCGGATTGATGGATCGGTATTGCGGCCGGCTTTTGCCAACCGTGAGAACAGTGTATTGATTGCTCCTGATAAACAGAATATGGATAAATTACAATTGACTATTCCGAGGTTCGGAATAAAACTGGCGCGTGGCGACCGTTAAAGCGGCGATAGCTCAACGCACTCCAGGAGGCAAAATATGGACAAACTGCAAGCAATGACGGTGTTCGTCACGGTCGCCGAAGCGCAAAGCTTCGCCGGCGCCGCGCGGCGGCTGGCGATGTCGCCGCCGGCGGTGACGCGGGCAATTACCGCATTGGAAGAACGCTTGAAGGTCAAACTGTTGCAACGCACCACCCGGCTGGTGCGGGTTACCGACGCCGGCCAGCGCTATCTGGAAGATGCCAAGCGGATACTGGCCGACGTGGACGCAGCCGACGAAGCCGCCGCCGGCATCAACGCCGAGCCGGCCGGCCAGTTGGCCGTCACCGCGCCGGCGCAGTTCGGCAAGCTGTACGTGATGCCCGGCATCGTTGACTACCTGCAACGCTATCCGGCCATGCAGGTCACGGCCTTATTCGTCGACCGGGTGGTAAATCTATTGGAAGAAGGCATGGACGTAGGCATCCGCATCGGCGAATTGCCGGACTCCAGCTTGCGGGCGGTGCGTGTCGGCCAAGTGCGGCCGGTGGTATGCGCGGCACCGGATTATCTGCAACGCCACGGCGCGCCGAACGACCCCAGCGAACTGGCCAAACACACCCTGATCGCCGCCGGCGGCCTCGGCGCCGGCCCGGACTGGCGCTTCGGCAGCGGCGCCGACGCGCACAGCGTACGCATCCAACCCCGATTAGTCACATCCACGATAGACGCCGCGATCGAAGCCGCCGTGCAAGGCCTGGGCCTGACCCGCCTCCTGTCCTACCAAATCGCCCCCTACCTGGCCAGCGGCCAGTTGCAAACCGTGTTAAACCGCCACGAACCGCCGCCGATCCCGATCCACGTCCTGCACCGCGAAGGCCGCTACGCCTCGGCCAAGGTTAGAAGTTTCGTCGATTTGATTGCCGAGCGTTTGAAACGGGAGGCGAGGTGGTTGTGAGGCGGTTAAGTGCGGCTTTGGAGGCGCCACCGTCTGTAACAACTGCGCTGGCCATTGATGAAATTGGCCGTGGATTTGGCTCAAAATACACGCTAACTTTTTGCTAGGCGCTTATTGGTTTCAGTCAAATCAGTTTGTTCGAGATTGCGATTAAACAAAAAATCGGCAAATTGCCGACTTTACCACCGAGTTAGACGCGATTTATCTGCAATCGTTATGCGCCGGTTTTCGGTTCTTGTCCATCCAAAACGCTCATTTTTTGGCGATCACAAAATTCCGCTATGCAAGCAGCATCGCGATCCGTTTGATCGGTTGCTGTTGGCAAGTGCTTGCCAGGAAAATTTGATTTTGTTGTCCGCGGACAATCATTTCGCCCTTTACGAACAGTGGGTTCAGGTGTTTTGGTCGCAGTGATGGACGATCTGCGTTCTCGGGTTATTTTCCTGTGCGATAGGATGACTCCGTCAGGCACATCGTTCGCGACCGTTGCGCCTCGCCGCTGGCTCGGCGCAACCTATGTGGGGTGCGGGCTTTATTGCGTTGCATAAGTTGCTAATGCTAGAGCTGACCCCGGTCTTTCGCGAACGGCGAACCTCTGCCGGTCAGGGTAAGCCGCCAAATAATTTAACTGACGATTTAAATCGATTTTTCCGGCTTGGCCGCTTGCTGTTTTAATACCGATAACGCAAATTCATACGCTTCTGGGAAATCGATTAAGGCCGCGGTACTGTTTTTCTGGATTTGCTCATACAAGCCAAACTGGGTTTTATATTTCAAATTACCGATAGCCATCGGGCCTATGCTCAAAAAACGGGTGCCGGATACCTCCGCAACGACACCAAGGTCGTTAAGCCCTATGCCGGCCACTCCGCTAGGTGGCACCGCATTGGTATCCGCTGCCAGGATCAGGTTCTTGGCATGCGCCAAGGAGTTCTCCAAAATGCGCACCCCGGCTCTTACTGCACTAACAATGATTTCGGCTTCCCGGACCACGATGTCTTTTTCGTCGTTAGTCTGTGCGGATACCCACTCGACTTCAGCGTTGTAGCGTTCGCAAAAGCGTTGCGCCGATCTTTCGTCGTCGTCGGCAACCAGTTGGCACAGTTTTACCTTTGCGCCCTGTTGCGTAGCCAAAATAGCTGTGCAAAGACCAACCGGCCCCGTACCGAATACGGCCACTTTCTTTCCCGACAAGCCTTGGCCGGTTTTGTCGTTCAGAACCTGTTCGATCAAAGCGACAATACTTGCGGACGTGGTATACGCGCCATTCGGATCGGCGAATACGCCAACCTTGAAAGGTCCGACCATGGCATTTTTGGCATTCTGAAACATGTCGGTCGCCATATGCACATCGCGTCCGCCGATGAATATGCCGGTGTCGTTAAAGCGGTTGGGTGGGCGACAAAAAATTGCGTCTTGAACCATTGCCGATACTTGCTTAGGTTCGACTTTGGTAAACGGCACCACCATATCGAAGCCGGCATCAGCAGCAATGGTGACATCGAATGGGCTGATGTTTTCGCTAGGCGTTAAAAAATACAGAATTCTTTTGGTCATGGTCGATTGGTCCGGGTTAATTTTAAAGGTGGTTTTAATATAGTTGATACCGGACTATTTACTGCGGACGCTTGAAAAACTTGTGCTTCGGAGCGCGTAAGCTCGGTGGGCACGGTTTTGTGCCCACCCTACGGCTGCTGCAGAAGTTGCTCGAATGCTACACCTGACCCCGGTCTTTCCCTGTCCATGTTCTCGGTTTGAGCTGTTACAGGCTCCTGACGAGAGAATAAGTGAAATTTGTGGCGAAGTAATTATCCGCTGTATAAAGGTTTTTGATCTCGCCTTCCAACACGTCTTTGTTGGTTGGAAACGTCACGTTTCCTTGTCCCTGGTAGAAGCCAAAGTTTGGTTCCAGAAACACAATATCAGAGCCGGTGCCGGTAATAACAATCGCTTCGTGATTGTTCTTGGTCGCGTCGGGTGGAGCAGCGTTAGTCGCTTTGTCGAACCATAGGCCGATCCGGTAAAGCGAATTGGTCTTCAATGGTGTGTTCAGCGACGGGTAAAATGACTGCGGAGTGCCGTGCTGCTTGCCTCGCTTTTGAGCAAGACTTTTAGCTTTACTCGCCTTAATAATTGTGGCGGGCGTGACATTTTCTGCGGCTTCGACCGCATCTTTAAGAGAACTTACACCCGGTTTGGCCCAGATTTTCTCTTCGACATATTCGCAGATGTAATAGCAAATCCCTGGCGCCGAATAGCCGAATTCGCCGAGAAATTTAGCTTGGTTGAGTTCTTTCAATAAGGTGATTGGCATTTGCAACGCTCCATAACTTGGTTAATTGATCGCTTAACTGCGGCCCGTGATGGAGGTCAATCCGATGGAATGTTTTATTCACCGCCGGCCGCCGTTGCAGTTATTGGTTGAGCCGTTTTCGCTGAGCTCGCGAACATTCCCGGCAATTGCGATGCCAACTTATTGGGGGTGGTAACTCTATGAATTAAAACAGTTAAATTTATCTTTGAAGGGGAAGGGACTTATACCAATATCAAATTGAGACGGCATATCGTAGATCTACGATATGTCGCAACTTGGTGCGCGGACAGCGGGGGCAGCTCTTGCAATCATATTTCTGTAGTCAAAACATCACTATATCGGTTTCATCTTCCGCATTTTTTCCGCTTCCGGACAACTTGAAATAACTGACGTCGTGTTGAAAGGCTGAGGATACAACGCTCAAATCGTCGCTGGCCTGGGCCAACACATCTGCGGCCTGGGCGTTCGCTTCGGCCATCGACGTTATTTTGTTGGTCCGGCTCGAAATATCGTGAGCATTGGTGCGCTGCTCACCCAGCGAATGTGTCATTTTGGTGACTCTGTCGATAGCATCAGCCGCGGCCAGGCGAATCCGATCTATAGAACTCAGGGTTTCTACCGCCAAAGACCTGGAGTTTTCCACTTGATTTTGATTGTCGGTGATGGCTTCGGCAATGGCATGGGATGCCCTCAGAACTTCATCGACATGCGTGCCTATCAGGGTTGTGGCCTGCGTCGTACGCTCAGCGAGTTTCCGAACTTCGTCCGCGACAACCGCAAAACCTCGCCCCGCTTGTCCTGCTCTGGCGGCTTCGATAGCAGCATTCAAGGCTAAAAGATTCGTTTGGCCGGCGACGTCGCTAATTAAGGTGGCAATCCCGGTAATTTCCTTGATCCTGCTATTTAACTCTCGCGCCTTTTCGGCTGCCAAGCTTGCCGACTGTGCGCCTTGCACGACTCCATTCACCATTTCCTTTATGACGATACTACTGTCATCCGCAACTCGGCCCGAGCTAGCAACGATTTCTGTGGCCCGAGTGGCCTCGTCCGCAAGAGAGCTAATATTTAGCGAAAGTTGGCGCACATTGTCCGCGATATCGCTCGCTAAGTTGGATTGTTCCTGACTATTACTGGCCAAGGAATGTGCGTTAAGGTTGAGGTTGTTTGCCGCCTTGGCCATGATCACAGATTGCCCTTTAAGCACACTAACGACATCGATCCAGCGCTTACGCATGGACTCCATGCACGCCAGAATGCTGGATTTGTCGTTGGATTTAACCGGTAAGCTTATCGACAGATCGCCCTGTTGCATCTGCATCGCCAATCCGGCTCCTACGGCCGGTTCTGCGCCAATGTCGCTCAGTATGCGCCGATAAACAAAAGATCCAATTCCCACGATCAGCAGGATAACGATAGCCGTCAACACCAATGTAAAAAAAATCACCCCGTTGATGCTTTGGTCCAGTTCGTTAAGCGCTTTTTTTTGCCGAGCGTTGACGGCTTTCACCAAATTATTGATTTGCACCTGGGTTGTATCAGCTTTCGCATCGAATCCATCCGTTGCTTTCATCAGTATATTGCCCTCGTCACGGCTGATTTTGTAAGCCGCGACCATTCTTATACCGGTGTCATACAAGCTTTTGACTTCGTCGACTAAGTTAGATATTTCAGTGTGAAGGCTGGCATCGAGGTGGTCCATTTGCTCCAGGAATGCAAGCGCGTTATGGTAACTTTCGGTGCCGTCTTGGACGCCATCATCGAGTGCCGTCGCCGATGAATCGGTCAGATATTGTTGAATCTGAACCACCTGATGTTTTGTCGCCGCCAAGTCGTCCACGAGAACGTCGGTTACGTTATGCTCATAATCGCTGTGCTGCTTGACTTTGGAGATTAAAAACAGCACTTCCCCCGCTGAAATGCAGGTAAGTAAGACGACCGAGGATAGAAAATACCAAAGTAAGGCGCGCAAGCTAAATTTTCGGGATGCCATAATTTCACTAGCTGATGGTTAATCGGATTGAAGTTATCGCTCGGCAAACTTCATAGTCCTGTAGGGCAGTCGGAACAAAGGTGTCTATTTAAATAGTTGATATATAGATAATTTTTCTCAATTGTTGTTGTTTAACCTTATTCCAAAGTCGTTTTGCGGCATTTGAACACGTCCAGATTAACGAGGGGAAGATTGAGATTCGCAAGCGCTCACACTTTCGCGATTTGGTTAATGCTTTGGATAATTTGGATTTTGTAATTTTAGATCAATACCAGCGATCGTACTTTTCAGGGACAAAACGACGTTATCCCTCACCGACATCTCGGTCTAGCCTAGCTCGCCAGAGAATGGTTTGTACCTGGTATCTACCGGGCCTTCAGTCCGAAGGCGGATCAGTCTACTGTCGGTCGAACCGACATGATCCAGGGTTACATTCTGAGTCGGACCCGATTACCAGTTCTACATCTCACGCCGATATGACCGCCCGGTGAGGATTTCGTGATGTTTCCGTTTGCACAATGGCCGCGCCATTTGGCATTCACATTAAGGAGAATCACGATGCAAAAAAACCATGCTTTCGCGCTGTCGGCGCTGTTGTTGGCGGCCGGCGCGGCGCCGTTGAGTTCGGCCCAGGCGGCGCAAGTCACCTTGAGTTTCAGCAATTTGTCGGGCGCCAACGGACCGGCCTTGAGTCCGTTCTTCATTGCCTTGCACGACGGCTCGTTCGACGCCTTCGATGTCGGCACCAGCGCTTCTTCGGCCATCGAAGCGATCGCCGAATTGGGCAACGGCGGCGGCTTGTCGTCGGCGTTCGCGGCCAGCGGCGCGGCAGCGGCCGGCGGCACCAGCGCTACGCTGACCGCGTCGGTCAACGCCTTCGGCCCCGGCATTTTCTTGCCCGGCGCCAGCGGCAGCGTTACCTTGAATCTGGACCCGGTAAAGAACCGCTACCTGAGCTATTTTTCGATGGTAGTGCCGTCCAACGACCGTTTCGTCGGCAACGACTCGCCGACCGAAATCGAATTGTTCGACGCCCAAGGCCATTTCACCGGCGGCACTTTCGTCGAGAACGGCAGCAGCATTTGGGATGCCGGCACCGAACTTGACGGCACCAACGGCGCGGCCTTCCTGGTCGGTTCCAATGCCTTGGACAGCCCGGCGCAAAACGGCACGATTCAAGCCAACCACGACTTCGCGGTTTACGCCGGCTTAGGAACACCGGCCGGTTACAACTTTACCGACCTGCCCGGCGCCAACACGCCGCTGCTGCAAATCAGCGCGGTGTCGCAAGTGCCGGTACCGGCAGCGGCCTGGTTGTTCGGCAGCGCCTTACCGTTGCTGGGTTGGCTACGCCGCCGTTCGCCGGTTTCGGCTTTGCCGGCTTGAGGCTAGCGGATCGCACTACAACAAGCTAGGCCTGCAGTGGCGTTGGCGGTCGGAAAATTCAATTCCCCTCGTTTTCCGTCGTCAGCCATGCGGGCTGGATTTGGCGTGCAAATCGGCATTTGCGCGCCGCTTCAAAACCCATCGCCATAACCTTGATCTTGCAAACTGGCCGGCGGCTTGCCGGTCTGGAAGCGGGCTTTCAGTTCCAAGCTGACAGACAATTCTCCGGCCGGGACGGTCACGACCTGATTGGCCGGCTGCTCGGCGGCGTCCGGGTGCCAGAAAGTCAATCGGTAACGACCGTTCGGCAGGTCTAAACGCCAGTGGCCGTCGGCATCGGCAACCGCCAGATAATCGGCGTCGCTGACGTAAACGTAACCCAGCATCCAATCGTGGATGTTGCAGCCCAGCGCGACGATGCCGGGTTGACCGAATATCACCGGCTCGCGCGGCACACCGCTATAGAGTTTGATCTCGAAGCGCTTGGCTGGCGAAAACGAATAGACGTGGTGCTTGATGGCATCGCTGTTCGGAAAATACACCGGCGTGCCGCTACGCACCGCCAACACGTGGGGGATGAATTCGCGGCTTTTCTGGTCCAGTGCCATTGCTGCCGGCGGCGGCGCGGCCTTGACCCGGCCGGCTTCGTCCAGCGCTTGCGCCGCCACCACCAGATTGGCTAGCGGCAGGCCGCCGGCTTCGGCTGCGCCCGTCAATTCCGCGGCCGGCGCGACCGTGGCCCACGCCGTTAAAAAAACAGCCGGTAGCCGACTTGCCACAGCGTCTCCTCCTGATATGCCGCTTCGCCGCGTTCCAACCGGGCCGGCCGCGCGCTGAAAATACGGCTGAATTCGAGGTTGAATTGATGGCGCTGAGCGAAGGTCAGGTTGTAATTGACGGTCCAGGCCTGGCCGCGTTCGCCGTTGCGGTCTTGCGGCAGGTAGTCGCGTTCGTCGCTGCCGAAGCGCTCGTAGCGCACGCTGAAGCGGCCGTCGCCCAATGGCCGGCTCAGCAGCCAGCTTGCCGACCAAAAGCCGACATCGACCGCGCGCAAGTCGTCGATCAAGTCGCCCATGCTGGTGCGTCCGCGCATCCCTTGACTGATCAGCGTGATTTCCCATGGCAATTCGGCCTTGGCGCCCAGGCTCCAGAAACGGGTGTGCCAGCCGTATTGGCCGGCCGACAGCGCGGCCGGGTCGGCCTTGTTGTCGTAATACAGTGCGCGCAAGGTGTAGCGCTGCGGCCGTTCGGCGGCGATGCCGGCGTAAAAGCCGGGCCGGCCGTCCACTTCGACGAAGATTTGGCTGGCGTTCGCCTGCTTCGGGAACAAAGCCGGAATGCCGATGCCGTCCGGCAGGCGCAGGCGGCCGGTCAGGGTCGATTCGAAGTCGTGCAGGCTCCAGCCGCGCCAGGCCAGCATCAGGCCGGCGGTGTCGTTGTTGGCCAGACCGGCGCCGAACACGCCCAGTCTGTCGCCAGCCTCGGTTTGGTAATCCAGGCGCAGTTCGCCGCCGAAGGCGCGTAATTCCTGGCCGACCCAGGCGTTGATGGTCGAAGAACTCAAGGTGTAAGGGCTGCTCCAGGCAGTGCCGGTGTTCTCCAGCGAAATCGGCGGAAAAAACATGCCCAGCCGACCGGCCAAACGCCAGCCGGCGGCACCGACCGGCCGGTAGGCCAGATAGGCTTCGGTCAAATCCAGCGGCGCCGATTGGCGATCGGCGTATTTGACGGTGGCGTTGACCATCCAGTCCCAATCCAATCGCACCTGCAAGGTGGCGGCGGCTTCGTTAACCCGCCAGCGGTCGCGCTCGCCGCCGGCCCGCAACTTGCCCAGGCCGTGTTCCAGCTCGCCGGGCGCGGCGTCGCTGTGCTGGTAGCGCAGGTCCAGCAGGCCGTGCCAGGTCAATTCCGGAAATTGGCCGTCGTCGGCTTGGCAGATTGGCAAGCCGGCAACAGCGAGTAAGGTCAAAGACAGCTTCAGCCGCGATGAAACACCGGCTTCCCATTTGGGACGGAGTGACAAAACCTTGGAAAGCAAGATCACGTAAAGCTTTGCCGATTTATGGGTTACTGCTGACGTCACGTGCCATATCCGCCAGCGGCAAATCGAAGCGAAATTCGCTGCCGACGCCGAGCGTACTGTCCACGTCCAAGCGGCTGCCGTGCAATTGGGCGATCTTGCCGACCACGATCAAACCGAAGCCGCCGCCGTCGGCGCGGGCGCGCCGGGCCAGCGGCGAGTCCCAGTCGCACAAGGTCGGCAAATATTCCGGGGAAATACCGATACCGGTATCGGCAACCGAGACAGCGACGCGGCCGTCCGCCGGCCAGGCGTCCAGCCTTACCGTACCGCCGGTTGGCGTATGGCGCAGCGCGTTGTCGATCAGATTGGTCAGCAGGCGTTCAATCAGGCCGATGTCGGCGACCACCACCGGTAGCGCCGGGCGCAATTCGGCCCGTAAGGTCAGGCCGCGCTGCTCGGCCTGCAAGCGGTATTTTTGGGCGACGTCTTGCAGCAATTCGGCCAGATTGAACGGCTCCGGATTCAGGCTGGCGTCGTCGCATTCCAGCTTGGCCAGTTCGAACAATTCCTGCGCCAGCCGGCTGACTTTTTCGGTCTGGCGCAACGCAGTGTCCAGAAAATGCTGCTGCTCGTTGGCCGGCAAGGTATCGGCCTTGCGCTGCATCGTTTCCAGAAAGCCGCGCAACGCGGCCAGCGGTGTGCGCAAATCATGCGACATGGTCGCCACCAGCTCGCGCCGTTCCTGGTCTTTCTGGCGCAATTCGCCCAATTGGCCGGCCAGTTGCGCGGCGCGCACGAAGGTGTCGGCCAGCCGGCCCAGTTCGTCGCTCCGGCCGGTGAGTGCGGAAGCGGCGAAATCGCCGTTGACTACCCGGTCGCCGGCCCCGGCCAAGGCCCGCAGCGGCCGCGACAGATTGCGGGCGATCACGACGCTGCCGGCCAGCGTCGCCAACAGGCCGAGCAATAACACGCCGGCCGCCAGCAACAGCATTCGGCGATAACCGGCGAATGCGTCGGTGAACTTGATTTGCAGTAAGGCAACGATGCCTTGCGCCGGATCGGCGGCCGGCAAGGGCAGGATGCGGCCGAGATAACGGCCCTGAGCGGTATCGACCGTGGCCGCCAGCGTCCGGTCGGCGCCGCTGTTCAGTAAAGCCAGGGCCGCGTCCGGCGCGGAGCCGGCCAACAAGCGGCCGCCGTCGGTATTCAGTTCGGCCAAGCCGATTTGCAGCGGCAATAGCGAATTCTGCCGAAACTGGGCGATGCGCGGCTCGTCGACCGCCTGCGCCACCGCGACCCAACCTACCGGCAGCGGCGCCAGCACCGGCACCAATGCCCATTCTTGTAAGCGGCCGTCCGTGACGCCGAACCACACCGCCGGGTTGTTGCCGTCGGCACGCGCCAAGGCTTGCGGATAGGGAAACGGCCGGCCCTGCCATTGGCCGGCGCTGTCGGCGACGACGTTGAATTGCGGATCGATGAAAAATCCGCGCCGGGCACGGACGCGCAGCAGCAGGTTTTCCAGTGCCGAGGCGATCGTGGCCGGATCGCCGCCGGTCACGGTACTGCGAAAGCCGAAATCGGCGACCAGCAAGCCGGTCTCGCCGGCCACCCGTTCGGCGCGCTCGACCAGCAACTGGCGGAAAGCTTGTTCGGCGTAGCGCAAATCCTGATCAAGCTGGCGTAGCAGATTGTCCCGCACCGCGACGTAAATGCAGGCCACCGTCAAGGCTTGCACCGCGACGAACAGAGCGGCAAACAGCAAAGCGATGCGGCTTTGGAAGCTGAGCGTCATGCGCCGACGTCGTCAGGACCGGCGAATTTGTAGCCGACGCCCCATACCGTCAGGATTCGCGCCGGTTTGGCCGGATCGGTCTCGATTTTGGCGCGCAGCCGGTTGATGTGGGAATTGACGGTATGTTCGTAGCCGTCGTGGCTGTAGCCCCAGACCTGATTCAGCAGTTCCAGCCGGGTGAACATCCGGCCGGGATGGCGAGCGAAAAAATGCAGCAAGTCGAATTCGCGGGCGGTCAGCGCCAGCGGTTGGCCGTCCAATACCACCGTGCGGCTTTGCGCATCGATCCGCAAGCCATGAGCGAAAATGACGGTGTCGGTTTGCTCGGTGGCCGGCCGGCTCAAGGCTTCGACTCGGCGCAACAGCGCGCGAACTCGGGCGACCACCTCGGCCAAGGCGAACGGCTTGACGATGTAGTCGTCGGCGCCCATTTCCAGGCCAACCACGCGCTGCACGTCGCTGGATTTGGAACTGACGATGATGATTGGGGTATACACCGGCCCGGCCCGCACCCGCCGGCAAATTTCCAGGCCGTCGACGCCGGGCAGCATCACGTCCAATAACAACAAGTCGTAAGGCTTGCCGGCGATTGCCGTCAGCGCCGCGTCGCCGTCGGCCGCCAAGTCCACATCGTAGCCTTCTTCGCGCAGATTGGCGGCCAGCAGCCCGGCGATGTCGGGATCGTCTTCAACCAGTAACAGGTGTTTGGTGGGCGGCATCGGCGGTGGCTGGGTTCAAAATAACGCCGATTATCGGCCAAGCGCCGTGTTAGCGCCATTCACGAAAGTTTCGCGGCGGCGTGATAACTCCGTGAGATTTGGCCGATTAGGCCCAGGCTGGGCTTGGCCGTTGCCCGGTCGTTATCGCCGATCGCGTCCGCCAGCGGTAAATACCGCAATTTGGGCGGGCGGGCTCTGCAGACAATCGGCCGCTTGGCGGCGGTCGGCTGATCACAAAAACGTCAAATTCATTCGGGACAATGACTGTGTGCCGAACCGGTGTTAGGTTAGACGGGTGCTTGCTGCTTGACGGACATATCTGAAATCGTTTTTTTAAAAGGCTCCGGTTATCGCTGGTATTCCGTTGGTACCTTCTGCGGCATAAAGCCTGAGCCTGCCGCAGCCTTATGCGATGTTGCTTTTCGGTCGCCCTAACCAATGGCATAAAGGCGAACCGGTATATACGGGCCTTTTAAATTGTGATTTTGGAGAACTGCAATGCCGATGAACCGCCGCGAATTTCTGACCGTTTCCGGTAGCGTTGCCGCCGGCCTGATGTTGCCGAACCCGGTCCGGGCCGAAGCGGCGACCGGTATTAAAGCCGTCGCCTTCGACGGCTTTACCGTGTTCGATCCGCGGCCGATCGCGGCCTTGGCCGAAAGCCTGTTTCCCGGCCAAGGTCAGGCCCTGGCGCAAACCTGGCGCACCCGCCAGTTCGAATACACGTGGCTGCGTACCTTGATGGGAAATTACGTCGATTTTTGGCAAGTCACCGCGGAAGCCTTGGACTTTGCGGTCCGCCAACATCATCTGGAGCCAAGTGGCGAAAAACGCGACCGCTTGTTGCAAAGCTTTCTGACGTTGGAACCTTGGCCGGATGCGAAACACGCCTTGCTGCAAATGAAGGCCGCCGGCCTGCGGCTGGCGTTTTTATCCAATTTCACGGCAGCGATGCTGGACGCCTGCGTCAAGCATGCCGGCCTGGAGGGGGTTTTCGAAGCGCACCTGAGCACCGACCGGGTCCGCGCCTTCAAACCGGACCCGCGCGCCTATCAAATGGGGGTGGACGTCTTCGAACTGCCGCGCGCACAAATCGCCTTCGCCGCGTTCGGCGGCTGGGATGCGGCCGGGGCCAAAGCCTTCGGTTATCCGACTTTCTGGGTGAATCGGGTACAGGCGCCGCTGGAAAATCTGGGCGCGGCCGCCGACGCCTCCGGGAACTCTCTGCACGAGCTGGCTGTTTTCGTTAAACATTCGGCTTGAGTCGGTAGTCCCCGTCAGCCGGTTCATAGCCAACCAATATCGTTATGGTAACCCAGTGCTTCCGGATTAGTTTATAAAAATCAATTGGATAGTTCTTGGCGTGTGTCCGGTTGATATTTTGAGGCAAACATTGTTTGCCTCAAAATTAGCGGGTTCGTTAGAATCGGCCGGCATGTCAATCGACTTAAATTGGGAGGGCGTATCGAACATTCAAACCGACAAACGATTGGTGTGGCCGATGCGCATCGACACCGCATGCTGCCGCAGGCCCTGGCGGTGGGGGTAGGAGCCGGTTTCATTGCGGTCTGTTTTCGCTTGTCTCTGGATGGCGGTGAAGCCTACCGTCAGCAATTCCTGGACCACGTTGCAGGCCGGCACGAGTTGGGTGTCGTCGTTCTGTTCGGTATCGCTTTGGCCGCAATCGCCGTTGCCGCCGGCACGGTAAGTTTGCTGGCGCCGGAAACGGCCGGCAGCGGCGTCCCCCAATTGAAAGCGGATTTGGCAGCTAACCGGCGGCTGCGTTGGGTTCGTATTCTATTTGTCAAATTCTTCAGTACTTGGCTGGGCAACAGCGCCGGCCTGATTTTGGGGAGGGGCGGCCCCAGTGTGCAGATGGGGGCGGCGATAGGGCAGGGCTTGTCCCAACTTGGGTCGGGGAGAAGCCCGCGGGATTCCGCCATTTTGTTGGCGGCCGGCGGCGGCGCCGGTTTGGCGGCCGCTTTCAATGCGCCGTTATCCGGTCTGACCTTCGTTTTGGAAGAATTGGACAGGCGTTGCTCTACGTTGGAATTTTTCGTGGCGGCCGTGGCTTGTTTGTCCGCCGATATGGTTTGCCGAGCGTTGTTGGGCCAGGACGCGACGTTCCAGATTCCGTTCACCCCCGCACCGGCCTTAACCCAACTCAGTGCATTTTTGCCGCTGGGCGTTTGCGCCGGGCTGTTCGGCGCATTATTCAATTACCTGATGCTGCGCGGCCGCTCGCTGGCCGATCTGCGCGGTTGGCGGCGTTGGCTGTGGTGGGCGCTGCTGGCCGGGCTGGTGACCTTCACGGCCTTCCGTAGTCCTTTGCTGCTGGGCGGCGGCCAGGCCTTGATCGACCAACTGCTGAACCGGGACGGGTTTGCGTTGCAGATCGTCCTGGCCTATTGGTCGATTCGCTTCGGTTTGACCGTTGCCAGCGCAAACTCCGGCGCCGCCGGCGGCATCTTCATGCCGGTATTGGCGCTGGGGGCCTTGCTGGGCTGGACTTGCAGTTTGCTTATCGGTCCATTGTTGGACAACCCGGTCGATCCGCGCCTGTTTGCAACGGTCGGTATGGCCGCGTTTTTTACCGGCGTGGTGCAGGCGCCGCTGACGGCGATCGTGCTGATTATCGAATTGACCGGCAATTATGCGCTGATCCTGCCTTTGTTCGTCGCTTGTTTCATGGCGCTGCTGATTGCCGGCTGGTTGAAAACCTCGCCGATATACGATGCGCTGATGAAGAGCGCCGGCGGCCGGCGTTGGTAGCTTGATTTTCACGAAGGGGGGGCGTGGAATCCTACCGGATCGATTGATTTGCTATTGGCCGGCCTGTCTCGTCGGTTGCCGGAGGTGGTTGCCGAGTTGCCGCCGGAAACGATCGAAGGCGATACCCCTTCGCTCTGACCGGGTCGGTGCGGCCGGTAAACTATTTGCCGTCGCCTTTGCTGCCGAACTCTTTGATCGTATTGGTGAATTGCTTTAATTGGGCGTCGATGCGGCCGTTGAACGAGTCGGGCGGATAGGCGCCGGTGGCGTCGGCGGTGCCGACTTCGATGCCGCTCAACAATTCCATCGCTTCGTCGACCGTCGTGACCGGATAGATATGGAATTGCCCGGCCTGGGCGGCGTGGACCACGTCCCAGCGCAGCATCAGATGCGGCACGTTGCTGGTTGGAATGATCACGCCCTGGCTGCCGCTCAGGCCGCGAGCGGCGCAGATGTCGAAAAAGCCTTCGATTTTTTCGTTGACGCCGCCGATCGGTTGCACCTGGCCGAGTTGGTTGACGGAACCGGTCATCGCCAGATCCTGACGTAACGGCACTTGCGCCAAAGACGACAGGATCGCGCACAACTCCGCCAGCGACGCGCTGTCGCCTTCGACGTGGCCGTAGGATTGCTCGAACACCAGGCTGGCGGACAGCGAGAACGGGCTGTTGCGGGCGTAACGGGCGGCGATGAAGCTGGACAAGATCAGCACGCCCTTGGAATGGATCGCGCCGCCCAGTTCGGTTTCGCGTTCGATGTCGACCACCTTGCCGCTGCCCATCCGCGTCGTCGCCGTGATCCGCGACGGCTGGCCGAAGCTGAACTCGCCCAGTTGCAACACCGACAGGCCATTGATCTGGCCGGCGACGCGGCCCTCGGTGGCGATCATGATCGTGCCGCGGCGGATGGTTTCGTACAGCCGCTCGCGCAGTTGATCCAGCCGGTGGTTTTTCTGGTCGATGGCTTGCTGCACGTCGCTGTTGGCGATCGCGGTATGGCCGTTTTCGGCGGCCCAATAGTCGGCCTCGGCCAGCAGGTCGCGGATGCTGCGCAGATGGGTCAGCAGCTTCTCCGAGTCGTCGGCCAGCCGGGCGCTGTGTTCGATGATGCGCGCCACGGCCGGCCGGCTCAACGGCCGCAGCTGTTCGCGGCGGGCGATGGTGGCCAGCAAGCGGGCGTATTCCAACGTGTTGTGTTCGCGGTCGATATGGCTGGCAAAGTCGGCGGCAACCTTGAAATAATCGGCGAATTCCGGATCGTAGAAATTCAGCAGGTAATACAGCATCGGCTCGCCTAACAGCAAAACCTTGACGTCCAAAGGAATCGGTTCCGGTTCCAACGAGGTGGTGCTGATCAGGCTCAGCGCCCGTTCCAGCGATTCGATGCGGATCTCGCCGGCTTGCAGCGTGCGTTTCAGGGTTTCCCAGGCGTAGGGCTGCAACAGCAACTTGCGGGCGTCCAGGATCAGATAGCCGCCGTTGGCCTTGTGAAACGCGCCCGGCTTGATCATCGTGAAGTCGGTGACCAGCGAGCCCATTTGCGCCTGATGGTCGATGCGGCCGAGCAGGTTGGCGTAATTGGGCAAATCCTCGCACACCACCGGCGCGCAGCGTTTGTGGTTCAGGCTGACCATCAGGTTGACCCGGTAGCGCTTGAACGGCGCCGGTTCCTGCGGCAATTCCATGAAGGACAAAACCTTCTCGCTGTGTGGCATGAAGTCGCGGACATGGTCGATGATGTCCTGTTGCACCGCGCTCAGATAGTCCTGCACCGCCTGGTTTTTGGCGTATTTTTGCTTCAATTCGTCGATGGAATGGTGCACGGCCAATTCGGCGACTTCCCGGTTCAAGGCCTGGATCTTGCGCTTGGTTTGCTTACGCCATTGCGGAAATTTCTTCAGCGCATCCTGCACCTTTTCCTGCAAATCCAAGACTGTGTCGTGAAATTGGTGCTGGCGCTCCTTGTCCAGCTTGTTGAATTGGTCAGGGGTGTAGGGTTCGTTGTTGTCGTCGGCCGGCAGGAAGGCGTAGCCGTTCGGGGCCTCGGTGAAAATGATGTGGGCCTGTTCCGCTTCCTCGCGCAACTGGTTGATGGCTTCCTGCTCGCGTTGGCGCGATTCGTTTTCCAGCTCGCCGGCGCGCGAGCGGTACTCGTCGCCGTCGAAGGCGGCCGGGATGCCGACGCTGAGTTCGTCGATCAACTCGGCCATATCGTCCTGAAAGCCCTTGCCCTCGCCGGGCTCCAGCTGAATCGCCTTAGGCTTGGCCGGTTGGCTGAAGTTGTGCACGTAGCACCAATCCGCCGGCGGAGGTTGCCGGCAGGCTTCGTGCTCGGCCAGTTGTTTGATCGTGGTCATTTTGCCGGTGCCGTCCGGCGCCAGCGCGAAGATGTTGTAACCGCTCTTGTCGATGCGCAGGCCGAACTTGATCGCGGCCACGGCCCGGTCCTGCCCCAGCAGCGTGTCGACGTCGTCCAGTTCGTCGGTGGTGGTAAAGCTGAACTGCTCCAGCTGGCACGGTTTATAGAGTTGCGACGGCTCTAGCGGTTTGATGGTCATGGCCTGTGTTCCCCATCCGGTCTTGGCGCGGCGTTGGTGGCGGTCTATGCATTCGATCTGGCCCGGTCGAATACGGCAGCGATCCGGGCCGGAGCATGTTGCAGGATAAGCGGATTCAGGTCAAACGGAATGGCGGTGGGTTGGGGGGTGAGGACGGCGGTTGCGTATTTGCAATGTTGGTTTATGGCAATTTGGGTTGCGATTCGAGCGGTAGGGCAATGCCGCGCGAACACCGGCGCAATTTTGTAGGGCAATGGTATGGACTCCTCCCACCTAGCGGCATCGATGTACCAGAGGGGTAAAATTGAGTTACCCAACAAACGGAGGAGGAGTCCGAGATGAATATTAAACGCATAGGCCTTGATTTAGCAAAACAGGTGTTTCAATTACATGGCGTCGATAGTCACGAACAACCCGCGCTGAAGAAAAAGCTTAAGCGCGAGCAAATGCTGAGCTATTTTCGCGATATTCCGCCCTGTCTAATCGGTATGGAAGCCTGTAGCAGCGCCCACTATTGGGCTCGCGAACTGCAAAAGTTGGGTCACACCGTCAAATTGATTGCGTCGCAATTTGTTAAACCCTATGTCAAAGCCAACAAAAACGACGCCAATGATGCGGAAGCGGTATCGAGGCCGAGTATGCGCTTCGTTCCCATCAAGAGTTTGGCGCAGCAAGACTTACAGGCCACCCATCGGGTACGCAGCCAACTGGTGAGTCAGCGTACCGAAAAGGTCAATCAGATTCGCGGTCTACTGGCTGAATACGGAATGGTCGTCGGTCAACGCATCGAATGCTTGCGAAAAGCGCTGCCAGACTTATTGGAAGATGCCGAAAATCACTTGAGTAGTGACTTTAGAGTCTTGCTAGCAGGTCTTCGTCAAGACTTGCAGACGCTTGATGAACGTGTCAGGGCATTGGACAAACGGATTCAACAACAAGCCGACACCGATCCTGGCGCCAAGCGTTTGCTACAAATCCCCGGCATTGGCCCGATTACCGCCACCGCCTTGGTCAGTGGCGTGGGCGACGCCAAGCAATTCAAGCGAGGTCGTGACATGGCGGCCTGGCTAGGTTTGACGCCCGGACAGCACAGCAGTGGCGGCAAAGAACGGCTCTTGGGGATTAGCAAGCGTGGTGATGCTTATTTGAGAACCTTATTAATTCATGGTGCGCGAGCCGTCCTGAAAGTCGCCAGTCAAAAAGACGACCCACGCAGCCGCTGGCTGCAAAGTCTCAGCGAGCGGCGTAACAAAAACATCGCCACCGTGGCCTTGGCGAATAAAAATGCCCGAATTGCCTGGGCGTTATTAACCAAGAGCCTGGATTACCAGCCCACTGAAAACGGGCTGGCATCTGAATCGGCTTGTGCATGACAGCAAGCTGTCACGCCCAAACCGATTGAGATAAAAGAGCAATCCAACCGATTGCAGAGCTAGACCCTGATGGCAGCCGGTCGAACCGGCGTTTGCAAAACCTGATTATTGCGCTGTGCCCAAGAGCACGATAGGGCGATAAGGAGCAAACGCGCGAACAGCCCATTACGGCCCGAGCCAATTGCGCTCATTTACAGGCCGGATATACGTGTGCAGTCGTACCATCAACCAACAGGGGAAATGCTTGCAAAACGGGAGGAGTCCATATACGTATTAGCGATAGCGTAATACGCCGCATGATTAAAAGCCAACTTGCGGCGCAATACGGCTACGCCTATTGACGCCCTACGAATTGCGCCTTACGGCCTTCAAGTTGTGGCTTCGGCAAAATAGAAAGTAATGAAGTTGAGATCATTTTATCGGGAAAAGAGCCCATAGAAGAACAACGAGGAATAACAGTCGGCTTAGTAGATCAAATATGCGAATTCCCACGATAGTACGCCCCACATAACCATACCAGCGCCGCGAACAATTAAATGCAGATCGCCAATAACAAATCAGTCCGAAAAACATAAAAGCAAATTCAAGGACGCCCAAGGGAATTGAAACAGCGGGGTGCAGCTTGTATCCAAATGCAAACAGATTCGCAAACTCCAATTTGCTGCCAATTACCATTGCTAATATCCATGGTAATGCTGCAAGCAGTAGGAATGTAGGTAGAGCTTTTGCTTGGCCTTGCCATGCACTTCGTAGCCAATTCATCATGATATGCGCCTAACGTTGTAAGGGTGGGCACGGTTTTTGTGCCCACGCGGAATAGAATATATACCGTTGACGGTGGGCAGAAAAGCGCCGCCCACCCCAAGTATTTTTAATTCTTTACTAAATTTCGGGAGTGGTTTTCTCCCGTTATTCCGCCCCGAGCATCGGAGCTTTTGGCGAGAATAGCCCGCAGGGGCGCGGCAGGGATGCCGCGCGTTTTCGGAGGGCCAGGGATGGCCCTTCCGAAAACCCTCGGCAAAAGCGAGAAGCGCAGGATTAAGGCGGAATGTCGGGGCGCCTTTTCTTTGGATACTTTCTTTTGGCGACGCAAAAGAAAGTATCGCGGTTGTCGGTCCGCGAACCGACGTTAGAAAAAGCCGTCGCGTCAGCGACACCAAATTCTTCTAAGTGCATCTAGGCAGCTGGAACCCAATTCTAACCAAGTCTCCGCCGAATCCCACCAAAACTCACAACCAACCCACCAACAAACATAACCAAAGCCCCCGGCAACGGCACGGCCGTAATCTCAAAACCACGGCTGGCATTGATCGCTACCGGACCTTGGTTCAAAAAGATCAGACCTTGATTGAAGTCGGATAAATCGGATGCGATCGCCAACGTCACTTGGCCGGCCGCCAGCGCTTTGAAATGCAAAGTCGCCAGATTGAACGTCGATGCGGTCGAGGGGTTACTGCCGATGCCGGGAAACGCCGAGCCGGCGGCGTGCAGATTGACCAGCAAGCTGTCGTCGGAGAACAGCGGATTGATCGTGCTGCCTTGAAATTCCACCAGGCCCGAGATCGAGCTGGCGGTGTTCAAGCCGAAAGCCAACAGCTCGTCGCTGCTATCGGCCGCGAACAGATCGTGCACGACCACATCGATAGCGAATACATCGCCGACCCGGATTGAATCGGCAGCGGTTTCCAGGCTGAAGGAGAGGGTGGCTGCCTGGCAATGGGCCGTGGTCAGCAACAGGCTGGCGCCGCATAGCGCCAGAATACGAAGCAAGTTTTGCATATTGTGATCCTAAAAATTAATCAAGGCCGCCGGCAAACGGTTTGCCGGCGGCCAGCCGGAGTTATTGAGCGCGAATGGAGGCGGTATAGCTGTTGAAATGGCCGTACCAGATTCGATAATCGGCGTACGTCACGCAACCGCTCATGTCGTAATCCGCTTCGGCGTTAAACCCTGTCTTACCCACGCATTTCCCGATTTGAGCTTTAACCAGACCGGCGTCGCTGTTGTCGACATCGCCGTCGTTATCCAGATCGCCGGGGACGAACAGTTTGACCAGCAACGGATCGTGGTCGGATGAACGATAAGCATCCGCCGCGTAAAATCTGGTGACTTGATTGGCCGATTTGAACTCGGTGTTGTAATCCAGCGCGCGCGGTTCGTCGGCGTTGATGTGCCATTCGCTAGCACTTTTGACTTGCGGCGCTAGCGCGCTATTGGCCAGCGCATGGTCCAGATAACCGGCCGCGCCGTCGAACACGTAGCTGTAGGCTGCCCGATTGCCGATCATCGTTTCCAGCAGGTTGCGGTAGCCGGCGTTCTTCAGTGCGGTAATCGGGTCTTCCTGGGCATAGCTGTTCAGGTCGCCGACGATCAAGTTGTTGGCCGCGCCTTGCTGGGTCGGGTTGCCGGCCAGCCAGTTAGCCAGGGCTTGCGCGGCATCGGTGCGGGTTTGATTGCAGTTGCCCTGGCCGTCGCCGGTATCCGGGTCGTTGACGTCGTCGCAGGCTGAACCTTTGGATTTCAAATGGTTGACCGCGACCGTCAGCAGCTTGTTGGAGGCCTTGTCCAGAAAGGTTTGCGCCAAGGTGGGGCGGTTTTTGCTGTCGATGAATTGCGGGTTAACAGACGAATCCAGAATCGCCACCTTACCGGCCGCTGTGACTTTCGCCGGCTTATAAATGATGCCGACCGCGATTTCGTCCGTGCCGACTTTGCTCAGGCCCGGATTGACGAAGGCGTAGGTGCCGGCGCCGGCCAGTTGATTCAAGCCGTTGACCAGATCGGCGATGGTGCTGGTGCTGCCGTAGCCGTCGTTTTCGATTTCCATCAAGCCCACCACATCGGCATTCAAGGCATGGATGGCGGGAATGATTTTGGCGCGCTGGCGGTTGAATTCGGCCAAGGTATTGGCGCCGCGCGCGGTCGGGAAGCCGCCGCCGACACCGTTGCCGTTGAAGTAATTCAACACGTTGAAGCTGGCGACTTTCAACGAACCCAAACCGGTTGGTGCCGGGTTGGCCGGACGCGCGTTGCTGGCGGTAAACGCCAACGGTTGGGTCGGCTGCAAACGGTAGACGCCGAAATCGTAAGCCAACACGCCGGTGGCGCCGGTCACCGTATCGCCGGAGCGCAGGCTGTTGGCCGCGCTCAAGCCGGCCGGTTGCGGATAGATCACCGGATCGGGATTTTGCTGGTTGCTGCCGTCGTCGACCAACAATTGGTTCAATTCGTTTTGTGCAGCAACATCGTTGGCGGCTTGGCCGGGCGCAGCGACTTGGGTCGGCGTCCACAAACGGCCGCCGGACGACAACAGCAATTCGCCGTAACGGGCCAGATTGTAATTCTCGGTCACCGTCAGGGTTTGCGGTAGTTGTACCAGCATGCCTTCCCAACGTTCCGGGTCGTTATTGGCGTTGTCGAACGGCAGGTTGATGGTCACCGGCTCGGGCAGGGCGTTGCCGCTGGAACACACTTCAACAGAATTGACGTTTTCCAGCCGGGTCATGCCGAAGCTTTCGGCGACGCTGCCGACGATGTGGACCCGGTCGCCGGCGTTGACCGGCGTATTGGCCAGCACGAACAGGCCTTCGGAAGTGGCAGGATTGGCGTCGGCATCGCTGCCTTGTTGGACGAAGAAACCATTCAAATTGCCGCTGCCTTGAAAGTCGGCGCTGACCACGGCTTCGACGTGTTGCACCGTGCCGTTCAGCGGGCTGACGCCGCCGCTGCCCTGAATCGCGCTGATCAAGGTTGCCGGCTGGCCGCACTGTGACGTGGGCGGTGGCGGCGTAATGCCGCCGAAGGTTTGGCCGGCGTTGGGGTTGCCAAAGCTATTGGCCGCTGCCGTCGTCCAGGCAAAATCTTCATAGCTGCTGCCGGCGCCCTTTAATTGCAGGGACTGGCCTACGGCGACGCTCGACTCGCTGACGCCGATATCCACGCCGACTTTGCCGGCGGCTGGGCCGCCGACTGCGGTAAAGCTGCCTTCATAAGTTAAAAATTGTACGACCGTGCTGCCGTTGACCAGCGCAATGCCGTCCGGCGACCCGTTCTGGATACCGTCGGTCGGGTAACTGAAGCTCAGCGTGCCGAAGCCGGTGCCGGTCTGATCGGCAATGACGCCGCTCAGCGCTTTGGTGTTGTAACTGGCGCCGCCGTTGCCGTTGTACAGTACCAGCGACCAGCCGCTGAGGTTGGTGCCGGCCGGGCCGGCGATTTCGATGGCCTCGCCGGTGTCGGTTCCGGTGTTGTCGTAATGGATTTCGTTGATAAATACCGGGGTGGCGGCTTCGGCAGTAACCGAAGTGGCGAGTGCGCCTAGCGCCGCCAGCAGCGGCAAGCGGCTAAGTGGAGTTGCGATCATGGTCGGATAGTCTCTGTATGGCAATAACAGCGAACAGGCTTGGCGCCTGGCCGACTCGCAGAAAATCCCGCCGCTGGTTCAAGGGGGTAGCGCCGAGGCGGGACCGGTTGTAACAACCGATTCTGCAAGCCCGGTCGCATTTTGCGGGATAAGCCGGAGCCGCAGGTTAAGATACGGTGACGGTTTGCGGAAGTTTTGGTGAAACGTATTACACCGGGGCGGGTGGGGCGATGCCTAGCCGGCGTGGGGCAGGCCAGGTTCCGCGTGCGCTTCCGGGTTCGGTTTTTCCTGTTTCAACCAGTTCACCAGCTCCAGGTGGCCGTCGGCGTGTTCGACGATGGCGGTGCAGCTTTCGACGAAGTCGCCGGTGTTGACGTAGGTGAAACCTTCGATTTCCTTGATTTCGGCGTGGTGGATGTGGCCGCAGATCACGCCGTCCAAGCCCTGGTTTTTAAGGGTGCGGACGATGCTTTCCTCATAATCGGAGATGAATTGCACCGCGTTTTTGACCTTGAATTTGACGAAGGCGGCCAACGAAAAATGCGATCGGTAGCCGATCAGTTTTTGGCAGATGCGCAGGAAGCGGTTGATTTCGATCAGCCAGTCGTAACCGACGCTGCCGATCTTGGCCAGCCAGCGGTGGTGTCTGGCGATGGTGTCGTATTCGTCGCCGTGCACGATCAGGAAGCGTTTGCCGGCGGCGGTAGTGTGGATGTCGGAGCGCTTGACCACGATGTCGCCGAATACGTAATCGTCGTATTCGCGCACGTTTTCGTCGTGGTTGCCCGGGACGTAGATAATCTGGGTGCCGTGGCGGGCTTTGCGCAGAATTTTCTGGATGATGGTGTTGTGCTCGCGCGGCCAGTACATCTTTTTCGACAAGGCCCAAAAGTCGATGATGTCGCCGACCAGATACAGTTTTTCGCTGTCGTTGTGTTTCAGAAAATCCAGCAGCGCTTCGGCGTGGCATTGGGTGGAGCCGATGTGCAAATCGGAAATCCAGATGGTTCGGTATGTAGAGGCAGTCATAAATACGCCGGGTATGGATAGCGGATGGGCGTATTTTTCTGGCTGTTTATGACAGCAGTATGACGACTTGCCGAGCTAGGGTTGCCGGTGGTTGATTTTGCCGGTATTGTCCGCTTGTCACAATTCCGTCATCCGTGCCAGGCCTGTACCTGGCTAAGCCACGCCAGTCGGGCGTTGGTGTCACATTCTTGTCATTTTGGCCGGTTAAACTTCGGGGTGTAAAAAATCGCGTTAACCCGATAGAGGCTTGGCCATGACGACTCCGACCGACACCAGCGGCAATCCGCATACCTTGCACGAATACGACAACGACCTGAATCATTTGTACGGTCTGTTGCTAGAAGTGACCGACTTGCTGATTTACCAGTTGGAGCAAGCGATGCAGGCCATGGATTACGGCGATGCCGAACTGGCGCAAAAAGTCATTTCCCGCCAAAAAAAGCTGAAACATTTCGAAAGCAAGATCGACGATGGCGTATTGAGCGTTATTGCCCGGCATTGCCCGGTGGCCAACGATTTGCGTCTGGTGTTGTCGGTATCGAAGATCTCGGCGGAGTTTTCCAAAATCGGCGACGAAATCGGCGAATTTGCCAGACTGATTACGGTGTTGTTCGATCCGAATACCAGCGATCCGAACGAAAAATTGCTGGCCGACATCGTCAAGATGGGCGGCTTGGTCAAGTTGATTCTGGACAAGTTGATGGTGGTGTTCGAAAACCGCGACTCCAAGCAAGCCTATGCGCTGTTGCAATGCGACCAGCTCTGCGAAAACGAGTTGCAGGAAGGGATCAAACACCAATTGGCCTATGTGCTGCACGACGCCCGCATGATCCGTCGGGCGCTGGACATCATGCAAATGATGAAAATTTTGGAGCGGTGCGCCGAGCATTGCCGCGTCATTGCCGAACATGCCGTGTTTATGCTGGACGGCGTCGATATCCGCCATGGCGGCCTGCTGCGCCAGCAAGCGCCTAGTCAAGGCGACGCTTGACCGGCGGTTGGATCAGTACTATCCGGAGTTTAACCATGAGTCTGACATTGCCGTTTCCGTTTTACGGGTTTGCCGATTATTGCAACGAGCTCAGAGCCTTGGGTATCGATCCCGGCTATGTGATGTACACGGACCGTCATGCCAACAACGACCAGCCGTGCGCCAGACTGGTGCCCGCCGCGCATTTGCCGGCGGCGCTGGCCTATATCGAAGCGCCCAGCGATGCGGCGTTCGTCAGCCTGGTCCAGGCCGGGGTGCTCTTGGATACCGAATGGGAGCGGCGTACCGGCGGCTGGCTGGTGGTGTCGTTTACCGGCTGGGAAGTTCTGCATAAAGCGTTCAGCCGCTTAAATGCGAAGCTGGACAATTCGGTGTTGGATATGGCGGGTTGAGGGGCTTTGCCGCATCTGCGGCAAAGTCGGCGACGGTCGCCGCGAATCAAAACACGGTGACGCGGTTTCTGCCCCGGTGTTTGGATTCGTAAAGGGCATGATCGGCGCGGTTAGTCGCATCTTCGACGCTATCGCCGTCGGAGCTCAATTCGGTAATGCCTACGCTTACAGTGACCTTGCCTTGGGGTAAACCGCCCATCGCATCGTCATGGATGTCTTGGCGGATTTGTTCGAACAGTTCTTTGGCCTGCGAGATTCCGGCCTGCGGCAGGATCACCAGGAATTCTTCGCCGCCGTAGCGAAAGGCCAAGTCCGAGTTTCTAAGGCGGTTGCACAATCGCCGGGCGATTGCGGTCAACACGGTGTCGCCCATCGAATGCCCGTACTCGTCGTTAATCGCTTTGAAATGGTCGAGATCGAGCATGACCAAGCTACAGGGCGACTGGTAGCGGATGAGGTAGGCGAACTGTTTCTCGATGAAATCGAACAGCATCACCCGATTGTAGAGCCCCGTCAGTGGGTCGTGCGTCGACAGTTCTTTGAGTTGCTGATTCTTCCGATCGAGTTCGGCGTAAAGCGCTGTCAGCTCCAATTCCCGGCGACGTAAGCGCAAGTGTGTCTTGACCCGGGCAATCAGCACCAAGGGATTCACCGGTTTGGTAATGAAATCCACCGCGCCCATTTCCAGCGCATTGGCTTCCACTTGAAAATTGGTTTCCGCCGTCACGAAAATGGTCGGGATGTCTTGCGTGTCCTTGTGCGATTTCAGGGCCTTGATCACCTCTTGGCCGGAGAAATCGGGCATGACCATGTCCAGCAAAATCAAATCCGGTTGTTGGGCAATGGCCATGGCGACGCCGTCTTTCCCGCTTTTGGTGCCGCGCACGGTGCAAATCGAAGCGAGTATCCGCTCCATGATCCTGTGGGTCAGGGGATCGTCGTCGATGACCAGGACTATCGGCTTAGTTCGCATGGTTGCCTGCTTGAATCCGGGCGTTGGTTTTTAGCCAGCCGGTGATGGCGGCCAATAGACGGTCGTTTTCCGCTATCAATTGCGCATAGGCTTCCTCGGTGCCGGGCGAGTTTGCTTTTAAAGCCGCTTCCAGTGCCGCGGCCTTGGCGACGGCATCGCTGGCGCCGAGGTTGGCTATTTGGCCTTTGAGTCGGTGCGCAACCTGTCTGGCCTCAGTCCAATCCCGGTTGGCGAAATGTCTTTTCAAACCGGCGATCACTTCGTTATTTTCGCCGGCGTAGAGCGCCAGTAACTCGATAAAAAGCTCCCGGTCGCCGAATAAATTAAGTTGAGATCGAGCGGAGTCTATGCCGGGAATGCTCGGCCATTCGGCCTCTGGCGTCGGGATGGAGAACGCGGTTGTGGTATCCGGCGACAACGGTTTCGCCGCGTCGGTACCCGCATTTTCCGGAATTTGGCCGACAGCCGATGAGCGCTGCGGCTGATTCGGCCGCCGAATCCAACGGCTGAGTACGGCGATCATCTGCTCGGGATCCAGCGGTTTGGGCAGGAAGTCGGTCATGCCGATCTGCAGACAGTTTTCGCGTTCGGTTTCGGTAACGCCGGCCGTCAGCGCGATGATCGGCAGTTCGACATGCTTGGGATTTGCCCTGATCCTGCCGGTAGCCTCGGCACCGCCCATGCCGGGCATGTGGACGTCCATCAGGATGGCGTCGAACTCTTGGCGCTCCAGCCATTCCAGCGCTTCGGCGCCGTTGTTGGCAATGACGACCTCAACGTTTGCGAGTTTGAGGAATTCTGTCACCACTTTCTGATTGATCTTGTTGTCCTCAGCGACCAAAACCCGGGTACCGGCCAGTGCCAGACCTTTTTGCCGCAGATCTTGACTCAATGCGCCGGCACTGCGCCGTTCGGAACGGCGGTCGATGACGTGAGGCGAGGGCGCTGAAGCCAAAACGGTGGGCAGCACGAAGTGGAAGGTGGAGCCTTGTCCCGGCGTACTGTCGATTTTCAGCTGGCTGCCCATCAGTTCCAGCAGTTGTTTGGTGATGGCCAGACCGAGGCCGGTACCGCCGAAGCGGCGAGTGGCGGAACCGTCCACTTGACTGAAGGGCTGAAACAGCCGGCTTTGGTCTTCCTCGGTGATGCCGATGCCGCTGTCGGCTACTGCGAAACTTAGCCGGGCCGACGAGCCTTCTTGCGCTAAAGGTTTGATGTGGATGCCGATCCGTCCGCGCTCGGTGAACTTGATAGCGTTGCCGATCAGGTTGGCGAGGATTTGCTGCAGGCGCAACGCATCGCCGATCAGGTCGGCGGGTGTGTCTTCAGCGATATCGATGGTCAAGGCCAGCGCCTTTTCGGCGGCACGGTGCGAGAACAGGCTGTACAGGTTATCGAGCAAGGTTTTAAGGTTAAAGTGTTGTTGGTCGATTGTGAGCTTTCCGGCCTCGAGTTTGGAGAAATCGAGAATGTCGTTCAGGATGCCCAGCAGGCTCTCTGACGACGCGTTGATCTTTTCCAGGTAGTCTCTGACTTCGACAGGCAACTCTTTATCCAGCGCCAGTTTGGATAAGCCGATGATGCCGTTCATCGGCGTGCGGATCTCGTGCGACATGTTGGCGAGGAATTCGGATTTGGTTTTGGCCAGGCCTTCGGCAACTTGTTTGGCGTCTTCGAGCGACACCAGATATTGCTTCTGTTCGGTAATGTCGCGCATGATGGTGGACAGCATTTGCGGATTGCCGGCTTCGTCGCGGTGCAGAAGCAGGATTTGCGAGACCGGAATTTCTCGGCCGTCCTGGTTCAGAATAGCGGTTTCATTTTTCCAGTAACCGTGTTTCAGAACGGCCGGAACGCCTTCTTCCAGAATTTTCTGCGCAGCCCATTCCGGGTGCATGTCCTGGATCTTGCGGTTGGAAAGGTCGGCGTTGTCGTCCAGCCCCACCATTCGCCGCGCCATGAGGTTATGGAACAGCAAATTGCCCGACATGTCCGCGGTACCGATATAGTCAGGGCTTTCGTTGATGATGCGGAGCAGCTGCTTTAGCTCCTGTTCCTGCTGCTTTCTTTCGGTGATGTCGGTATGGGTGCCGATCACCCGCAACGGGTTGCCTTGGGCATCTCGGCTGACTACCATGCCGCGTCCCAGAATCCATTTGTAATGGCCGTCGCCGCAGATAACCCGGTGCTCGCAGCTGAAATTGGGCGACTCGCCTCTAAAGTGGGTTTGCAACGCCGCCTCGGCTATCGCCAGGTCGTTTGGGTGGACAAGTTGCCGCCAGGTGTCGATATCGGCCTTCATCGACCCTTCTTCGAAACCCTGAATTTCGTACCAGCGTTTTGAATAGACGATCAGGCCGGCGCCGATATTCCAGTCCCAGACGCCGTCGCCGGCGCCCTCGAGCGCAAACTGCCAGCGTTCCTCGCTTTCTCTGGCTTTGTCCAAGGCTAGGATGTTTTCGGTCATATCGAAGCAACTGCCGATATAGCCCAGAAAATTTCCTAGGGCGTCGAAACGGGGAACGCCGTTATCCTGGAGCCAGCGGTACTCGCCGTCATGACGCCGCAAGCGGTATTCCATGTGGAAGGAGGTTCTCCGGTCGAAGTGGCCGGTATAAATTTCGAGACAGCGATCGATGTCGTCCGGATGCACCCCGGCCGTCCAACCCTGGCCCAATTCCTGTTCCATGGTCCGCCCGGTAAAATCCAGCCATACCTTGTTGAACCAATTGCAGCGCCCGTCGGCACCGGCAACCCAAATGAGTACCGGTGCGGCATTGGAAACCGACTGAAAGCGGCTTTCGGATTCTTTGAGTAACAGCTGGTTGGCTTTCAAGCGTTCGGTTTGCTCCCGTAAATCGTCGGTGAGGTTGCGAGCGATCTTGTGGGCGCGAATCCGGGTATTTGCAGACAGCCAAAACAGTCCCAATGTCAAAAAAGCGATGGACACCAGGCCGAAATACTCGGGCCACGGCTTAGCGACGTGGTTGATGGTTGCGTAACCGGGCAGGGCCGTAAAATGTAAGATCCAAGTGTGTCCGCCGACTTCGAGATTGACGTCATGCGTCAATAGCGGATTGGCTGCGGTATACCCGTCCGCTGTCATGTCGGGCGCACTATTGAACAAGGAATTTTCAGTGGTTTTTTCGCCATCGAAAATTTGTAAATCCAACGCGGACAATTCGCCCTCGACGATGGGTTTGATGAGATCGTTCATGCGGTAAGGGCTATACACCCAGCCGATCAGCGACGCGCGTCTCTGGTCTAAAGTTTGGGTGATAGCACCATTCTTGAAAACCGGCAAATAAGCCAATACTCCCGCTTGGACGTCGGTTTTGGTTTCCTGCACCAGTTTTACCTTGCCGGAGAATGCAATGTCCCCAATATCTCGCGCCCGCAGCATCGCCTCGTTTCTGGTGGGCTCGGATAGCATGTCGTAGCCGAACGCCCTTAGATTTCTGCCGGAAAAAGGTTCCAGAAAAATAATGCTGGAATACTGCTCTCTATCGCCGGGCGGATTGACCACATATTCGGGAAAGCCCTGGTTGCGGATTTGGGCGATATGGGCTGGCAAGTCTGCTCGGGAAATCAATTCGGAAAATCCGACCCCTTGAATGCCCCGGTAAGTTTGATCGAGGTCGAGCTTTTCGACGAAATTTTTCCATTCGGCTCTTTCGACGGTGTTGGACGCCGCAAACAGGCCGGCGCCGGCTTTCAATAGCTGGGCATAGGCGTTCAAACGCTCGTTGATTTTTGTGGAAATGCGCTGGGAATCCTCGCGCAGAGCCTTATCCAGGCTTTGCTGTTGGCGGAGGTGGAGATTGAAACCGATAGAGGCCAGAAAAATAATCACAATACCGAATGCCACAGCGTATAACACTCTGTGGGACTCGATAGTTAACACATTACGCTTATCTGCGGTGCGTTGCCTCATAGGACGGGATGACCGATGTGAGTGTAAGCCAAGTCCGATTTGACGATTAATCGATCGGCGCCAAATCGGTGCGTCGATCAGGTGATATTCAGTTTATCAGAATCGTGAAGCTTGTTTGGTCGACGGGCGCTGGCCGTATCGAAACGGATCGGAGGGATGGCTCAATTGCTTTGGGCGTAACGGACAACGGCGCCAAAAAAAGCCAGGCTGGGCCTGGCCTTGTAGGTTTTATAGCGCGCGGGATGGGCTATTGGTGAATTTCCAAATGCAAGGCGCGGTATTCTTCTGTCAGTTTGTGTGACGGGGCGTAGTGGACCAGCGGTTGGGCATCGCTGTGCGATTCGCGGACTTTAACCGAGGTGGAGATTTTGGTTTCCAGTACCGGCAGGCCTTCCGCGATCAGGTCTTCGACCAGTTGCCGCGGCAGGTTGGCTTGTTTTTGGTATTGGTTGACGACGACGCCCTCCACCTCCAGATGCGGGTTGTGGTCGGCTTTGACTTCGGTGATCGCGCGCATCAGCGTGTAAAGTGCTTCGCGGGCGAAGGTGTCGCAGTCGAACGGGATCAGACATCTTTCGGCGGCGATCAGCGCAGACAGGCTGTAGAAGTTCAGAATCGGCGGCGTGTCGATATAGATGTGCTCGAAGCCTTCCAGTCGTTCCAACGCTTCGCGCAGTTTGTAGATTTTATGCCGCGACTCCAGCCGGCTTTGCAGGCCTTCCAGGTCGGAATGCGACGGCAACACGTACAGGTTGGGGAAGGGCGTTTCGTGGATCAGGCCGTCCAGGCCTTCCTTGCCGCCGCCGAACAGGCCCAAACCGAGGCTGTCCTTGAAAAAGTGGGCAATGGTTTTATCGGAATCCGCGACCTTGCTGCCCAGCAGGTATTGCGTCGAGTTGCCTTGGACGTCGAGGTCGATTACCAGGGTTTTTTTGCCTTCGACAGCACTGATCGCCGCCAAATTGCAGGTAATGGTGGATTTACCGACGCCGCCTTTCTGATTGAAAATCACCCTGCGCATAATCGCCCTCGATCAAGGAAAAAATAAAGCCCGCATTATAAGGTTTGAGCCCGCAATATCAACAACGGCTGAAACTGTTGCCTTTGCATTCGGGGCAGGCCGGGATGATGCTGGTGGATTTGAAGGCGATTTGCTTGCCGCAAGCGTCGCAGGTGAAGGTGCCGGGGCCGGCCACTTCGCCGCTTTGGTAGGGGTGGTACAGTTTGGCTTCCATTTCCAGTGACGCCAGCTTGACTCGGGTCTTGTCGGCAATGTCGAGAAAGGCTTCCAGCGCGAAGTTCTCGATCAGTTCGATGTCGAATTTTAGCCACTCGGACAGCGAGTCGTTTTCTTCTTTAAGGCTTGGCGACGTGGCGACGTGTTCGACGTCGCGCATCACATAGTCGGCGATTTTGTTGATTTCTTCCTGGGTATGGCCGCCCAGCGCGGCGGTTTTTTTCTTGGCGATTTCCAGCGCGTCGGCTACCGAATGCAGCGTGTCGTCCATCGCTTCGTACAGATGGCCCATCAAGTCGTCGTATGCGTCGATCAGTTTGTTTTCGCCCATGCTTACTCCCGCTTTTATTATAGTATTCGCGCTTTAGATTTAAGCGCCTGTAAGGTATTCTAGCGCCTTTTTACAGCAAAAGACGAACAGGATGGAAGAGCATTACAACCCCGCGGCGATCGAAGAAAAAGTCCAAGCCGATTGGGAAAAATCAGGCGTGTTTACCGCAACCGAGGATACCGGCAAGGAAAAATACTACTGCTTGTCGATGTTCCCCTATCCGAGCGGCAAGCTGCATATGGGCCACGTCCGCAACTATACGATCGGTGACGTGATCAGCCGCTTCCAACGCATGCAAGGCAAACACGTGTTGCAACCGATGGGCTGGGACGCTTTCGGCCTGCCGGCGGAAAACGCTGCAATGCAAAACAAGGTGCATCCGGCTGATTGGACCTATTCCAATATCGATTACATGCGCGACCAGCTCAAACGTCTGGGTTTCGGCTACGACTGGAGTCGCGAGCTGGCCACCTGTGATCCGGAATACTACCGCTGGGAACAATGGTTCTTCATCCGCCTGCTGGAAAAAGGCTTGGTCTATAAAAAAACGGCGCCGGTCAACTGGTGCCCGCACGACCAGACTGTGTTGGCCAACGAGCAGGTTATCGATGGCTGCTGCTGGCGTTGCGATACCCAGGTCGAGAAAAAAGAAATCTCGCAGTGGTTTTTGAAAATTACTGCTTATGCCCAGGAGTTGCTCGACGATCTGCAAAAACTGCCGGGTTGGCCGGAACAGGTCAGAACCATGCAGGCCAACTGGATCGGTCGTTCCGAAGGTGTGGAAATGGATTTTGCCGTCGACGGTTTCGAGTCGCCGATCCGCATCTACACCACCCGTCCCGACACCGTAATGGGCGTGACTTATGTTGCGGTAGCCGCCGAACACCCGGTCGCTAAAAAAGCCGCCGAAACCAATGCCGAGATTGCCGAATTTATCGAATCCTGCAAGCAGATGGAAACCTCGGAAGCGGCGATGGAAACCATGGAAAAACGCGGTATCGCCTCCGGTTACAACGCGATTCATCCTTTGACCGGCGAGTCGGTGCCGGTCTGGATCGCCAACTTCGTGTTGATGAGTTACGGCACCGGTGCGGTGATGTCGGTCCCGGCTCACGATCAGCGCGATTACGAATTTGCCAAACGCTACGGCATCGCGATTAAAGAAGTGATTGCGTCTGTTGACGGCAGCGATGATAGCGTCGCGGAAAAAGCCTTCACCGACAAAGGTGTGTTGCTTAACTCCGGCGAATTCGACGGTCTGGATTTCAAACAAGCCTTCGACGCCATCGCCGCCAAATTGGCCGGTCTCGGCAAGGGCGAGCGCAAAACCAACTTTAGATTGCGCGACTGGGGCGTATCCCGCCAACGTTACTGGGGCGCGCCGATTCCGGTGGTGTATTGCGACGACTGCGGTACCGTCCCGGTCCCCGACGAGCAATTGCCGGTGACCCTGCCGCGCGACGTGGTGCTGGACGGTTCGCAGTCGCCATTGGCCGCGCATCCGACCTTCCCGCACACCACCTGCCCGAAATGCGGCAAGCCGGCCCGGCGCGAAACCGATACCTTCGATACCTTCATGGAATCGTCCTGGTACTTTGCCCGCTACGCCAGCAGCGACTGCCACACGGCGATGCTGGACCAGCGCGCCAACTACTGGCTGCCGGTCGACCATTACATCGGCGGTATCGAGCACGCGATTCTGCATTTGCTCTACTCGCGCTTTTACAACAAATTGCTGCGCGACGAAGGCTTGCTGGTTTGCGATGAGCCGTTCAAAAATCTGCTGACCCAGGGCATGGTGGTCGCCGAGACTTTTTACCAATTCGACGAACACGGCCATAAAAAGTATTTCAACCTGACCCAGATCGAAGTCGAGCGCGACGCCAAGGGCAAGATCGTCGGCGCCAAGTTATTGGAAGACGGTTCGCCGGTCACGGTCGGCGCGATCGAAAAAATGTCGAAGTCAAAAAACAACGGCGTCGATCCGCAGGTGCTGATCGACAAATACGGCGCCGATACCGTGCGTTTGTATACGATGTTCACCTCGCCGCCGGACCAATCGCTGGAATGGAACGACGCCGGCGTCGAAGGTGCGTTTCGCTTCCTGAAGCGGTTGTGGCGGCAAGTGTATCTGCACGTTGAAGCCGGTTTGCCGCAAGCGGCGCTGGATAAAGCGGCCTTGACCGACGATCAAAAAGCCCTGCGCCGCCAGTTGCACCAAGCCTTGCAAAAGGTGACCGACGATATGGCCCGCCGCCACACTTTCAACACCGCGATTGCCGCCAACATGGAACTGGTCAATGCCTTGAACAAATTCGAGGACGACAGCGCCAACGGCCGGGCGGTACGCCAGGAAGTGCTGGAAGCCATCGTGTTGATGTTGGCGCCGATCATTCCGCACGCGGCGCAGCAACTGTGGAACGATCTGGGTCGCGACAGCGACATCGTCGCCGCGGCTTGGCCGGAACTGGACGAGTCGGCGTTGGTGCAGGACAGCATTGAGATGGTGGTGCAGGTCAACGGCAAATTGCGTGGCAAATTGGCGGTTGCGGTCAGCGCCTCCAAGGAACAGATCGAAACCTTGGCCTTGGCCGACGCCAATGTGCAGCGCTTCCTCGAGGGTAAGCCGGTCAAAAAGCTGATCGTCGTGCCGCAAAAACTGGTGAATATCGTTGTTTAATTGCGTTGGTAAAAAGCCGATGAAGCGCTTGTTTCGATATCTGTTCCTGGCGGCATTGTTGGCGCAAGCCGGTTGCGGCTACCATTTGCGCGGCTCGATCGAGATGCCGGCCGCGCTGAAGAGTCTTTACATTTTCGGCGCTTCCGGACCGTTGCAAAACGAAATGCAGCAAATCATGCGGGCTTCGAAAGGCAAGTTGGCGCCGACGCCGAACGAGGCCGGTGTCGTCATCAAAGTGTTGAGAGAAGACATGCGCAGCCGGGTGCTGTCTATCGGCTCCACCGGTAAATCCAGCGAATCCGAGCTGGAATATTATCTGCGCTTCCAGTTCTTCGACGATAAGGAGACTGCGATGATGGACGAACAAGTCATCGAATTATCCCGCGAATTTTTCAACGACCAGACCGCGGTGTTGGCGAAAACCAACGAGGAACAGTTGATCCGCGGCGAGATTTACAAGCAGGCGGCCCGGATGATCCTGGCCCGCGCCCGGGTGGCGATCGACAACCAGAAGTAAAAAACGTGCGCTTGAAAGTCGAGCAGTTGGCTGCGGCGTTGCAAAAATCCGTGGCGCCGGTCTATCTGGTCAGCGGCGACGAACCTTTGCAACTGGGCGAAGCCGCCGACGACATTCGCCAGGCCGCCCGCGCGGCCGGTTACACCACCCGCGAAGTGATTTCGGTTGAGTCCGGCCACGAGTGGCCGCAACTGAGCCTGGAAGCCGATTCGCTATCCATATTTTCCGACAAAAAATTAATTGATCTGCGCCTGCCTTCGGCGAAGCCTGGAACGGAAGGCAGCAAGGCTTTGATCGCCTATTGCCAACACCTGCCGGACGATACCGTGCTGCTGGTGACGGCCGGCAAACTGGAGTCGGCGGCGCAAAAGTCGCAATGGTTTCAAGCGTTGGATGTCGTTGGCGTCATCGTCCAGGTTTGGCCGCTGCAGGGGCAGGAGTTGTTACACTGGTTGCAGCGCCGCGCCGAACGCAGGGGCATGCGGTTGGACAACGAGGCGTTGAAAAGCCTGGCCGCTCGTGTCGAGGGCAATCTATTGGCGGCCGCGCAGGAGATCGAAAAGCTTTACATCTTGCATGGTGCGGCTTTGGTCAGCAAAGCCATGATTGAGGACGACGTTGCCGACAGCGCCCGTTTCGACGTGTTCAAATTGACCGATGCCTTGCTGGAGGGAAAATTGAACCGGTCTTTGAAAATCCTGAATGGCTTGAGGACTGAAGGCACAGCCGCTTCTATCGTGTTATGGGCGATTTGCCGGGAAACCCGGATGTTGTTGCTGGTCAAAGCCGAGTTGCGGCGTGGTGTTAATTCGGAAGTGGTGTTTAAGAAGTTTCAGATTTGGGATAAACGCAAATCTTTGGTGCAAGAGGCGTCTCGGCGCTTGCGGGCCGAACAGTTACAGGGGATTTTACGGGCCGGTGCAGAGGTGGACCGTTGCATCAAGGGGCAGGCCGTTGGCAACGAATGGGAAGGGTTGTTCGGTTTGTGTTTGCGATTCGCGGGAATGCCTGATTTTTGATGTTGCGAGTCGGCCGGAATCTGCTGCCCCGATTGAAGCGCCGGGGCAGCAAAGCAGCGAAGTCCTAACCGGAGTGGTTTAGGCGACGGTTTTTTTTCGTTGTCCCGCGCCCAACAGGCCGACCAAGCCTGCGCCGAACATCCACGCCGCCGCCGGCAGCGGCACTGCAGTCAGGTTGATGGAGCCGTCGACGGCAGCCAACGAGCCTTCGCTTTTGTTGTGGCCTTGCACGCTGGTGATGCCGGGAAGCAAGGTCGAGTTTTTCAAATCGATTGAAAACAAAGCACTGCCGCCGCCGATCGGCGCGCTATAAACGCTGGAATTGGAACTGCCGAAAATCCCGGAAAAACTCAGATCCAGCTGTTCGATGCCTTTGCCGGAAGATAGTGAGATAAATCCGCTACCGCCGGTCAGCGTGCCGGATAAAATCGCAGTTCCATCGTTAAAGCCGCTATCGGCGCCGAAGCTGAAGTCAGGCGTGGTGTCGAAATACAAGCCTACATTACCGCCGGTCAGCGAGAAGCTTTGCACTCCGCCCGGCAATACGGAATAGGTGCCGGTAAAATTGGCGACTACGGTTAATTCGAAGCCGTTGCCGCTACCAGACGCACCGCTGACGTTAAGTTGCGGCACGTTGATGCCGCCGGCATTGGTCAGAATGTGGTCGTTGACATAGGTCTGGAAATAGCCGCTCAGCGTGCCGTCGTTATTGACTTTAACCAAGCCAACGCCCAAACCGAAGTCGTAGGTGTCGAACGGGCCGACGACGGCTTCGTCGCCGGTGGCTCCGGGAGCTGCGGTGTAGTTGGCTGTGCCGCTCCATGCCGCTGCCGAAGCGATAGGCGTAGCGATTGCCAAGCCCAGCAGTAGCAGGCTCTGCTTAAGATGATGCGAGAAAGCGTAGTGTTTCATGTTAATCCCTCAAAAAAGTGAAAAATATCGATCCCCCTCGGTGGGCGTTTATACCCGTTTCCGGTCAAGAATTCAAATTACAATTCAATTACCTAGCACTCAGGTCAGGGCTCCCGCGAAAATGGCGCGTCAGAGCCGATTTGTTAGGGGCTCGAACGGAAAGCCAGGTGGTCGATTCCTTCCAATATTCGTGGTTTTTTGGCGGGCGAGCATAAGCTACAATTTCGCCCGTTTATTAAACGTTGTTACAACCGAGGATTAAGCAATGGCAGAGTTCAGAAAGTACAAATGCAAAACCTGTGGCCACATTTACGACGAGGAGTTGGGCGATCCGCGTAACGGCGTAGCGCCGGGCACGCGTTGGGAAGATGTGCCGGAAGACTGGGGTTGCCCGAAGTGCGGTGCGGTCAAGGCGATGTTTACTTTGATGCGCTGAAGCGGTTCGGTCGGGTAAGAAAAAGGGCGCCATTTGGCGCCCTTTTTTTGTGCGATAGGGTCGGTTTTATGCCAGTTTGGCTTTGATAAACCCGACCAGCTCGGAGAAAGGAACTTCCTGACTTTCCGGGTCGGTACGGCCCTGGTATTCGACGGTGCCGCTGTCCAGGCCCCGGTCGCCGATGACGATGCGGTGCGGGATGCCGATCAGTTCCATGTCGGAGAACATGAAGCCGGCGCGGACCTTGCGGTCGTCGAGCAAGACTTCGATGCCGGCGTCCTGCAGTTCCTGGTAGATCTTTTCCACGGTATCGACCAGGCGGTCGGATTTGTACATGTTCATCGGGCAGATGGCGACCTGGAATGGCGCCAGTTCGTTGGGCCAGATGATGCCGCGCTCGTCGTGGCCTTGCTCGATGGCGGCCGCGACCACGCGGGAAATGCCGATGCCGTAGCAGCCCATGATCATGGTTTGGTTTTTGCCGGCTTCGTTGACGATGGCGGCGCTCATGGATTCGCTGTACTTGGTGCCCAGTTGGAAAATGTGGCCGACTTCGATGCCGCGGGCGATAGTCAAGCTGCCGTGGCCGTCCGGGCTGGGGTCGCCGTCCACGACTTGGCGGATGTCGTGCAGCCACTCGTTCATCAATTTCCGATCCCTACTCCAGTTGACGCCGGTGTAGTGGATGCCTTCTTCGTTGGCGCCGCAGACGAAGTCGCTCATATTTTCGACGGCGTAATCGGCAATGATATGGCAGGGAGTTGTCTCGTTGGTAATTGGGCCTATGTAGCCAGGGCGACAATGCATGAGGCTTTCAATCTCTTCGTCTTTGGCAAAGTCGAAGTTACCAATAATTTTACTCAATTTGATTTCGTTCAGTTCATGGTCGCCGCGCAGTAGAATCATGTAATAAACGTTGCGGTCTTGCGGATCGGCCGGGCGCTGTACCAGAATCAGGGTTTTCAGCACTTTGTCGGCGGTGGTGCCTAAAAATTCGCAGACTTCGGCGATGGTTTTTTTACCCGGAGTTTTGGTCTTTTCCAGATTTCGGCTGGGCTCGGGCCGATTTAACGGCGGGCGGCGGACTTCGGCTTTTTCGACGTTGGCCGCGTAATCGCTGGCGTCGGAAAACGCGATGGCGTCTTCGCCGGAGTCGGCCAGTACGTGAAACTCGTGCGACACCGCGCCGCCGATCGCGCCGGAATCGGCCATCACCGCGCGGAACTTCAAGCCGAAGCGGTTGAAGATGTTGGTATAGGTTTGATACATCACGTCATAGGTTTGCTGCAGCGATTCCTGGTCCAGATGGAAGGAGTAAGCGTCCTTCATGATGAATTCGCGCGAGCGCATCACGCCGAAGCGAGGGCGAATTTCGTCGCGGAATTTGGTCTGAATTTGGTAGTAGGTGACCGGCAACTGTTTGTAGCTTCTCAGTTCGTGGCGGGCCAGGTCGGTGATGATTTCCTCGTGGGTCGGGCCCAGGCAGAAATCGCGGTCGTGGCGGTCTTTCATGCGCGCCAGCTCGGGGCCGTATTTTTCCCAGCGTCCGGTTTCCTGCCACAGTTCGGCCGGTTGCAGCGCCGGCATCAACACTTCCAGGGAGCCGGCCTTGTTCATTTCCTCGCGGGTGATTTGCTCGACCTTGCGCAACACCCGCAAACCCAGCGGCAGCCAAGTGTAAATGCCGGCGGCGAGTTTGCGGATCAGGCCGGCGCGAATCATCAGTTTGTGGCTGGCGATTTCGGCGTCGGCGGGCGTTTCTTTGACGGTGCTTAGAGGAAATTGGGAAGTGCGCATGGCGACCTTTGGGTTGGTTTATCAAAAGAGCGGTATTTTACCGATAAATCGCGCAAACGACGACGCAGGGAGCGTTTAACGCCACAAAGGTGCCGCTTGACGTTGCCGTTGGACAGGAAATTTGGGAAACTTGAGCGGATAAAGATCGTTGCAAAGGAAGTTATGATTAAAGTATTACTCGTGGACGACCATGAATTGGTCAGGAGCGGTATCGAGGCGCTGCTGGCGGCGGAGAAGGATATCTCCGTGGTTGGCGTATGCAATAGCGGTGAACAGGCGTTGCCAATCGTCGCTCAGAATCCGCCGGACGTGGTTTTGATGGATATCAATATGCCGGGGATGGGCGGGTTCGAGGCGTGCCGGCGGATTTTGCAAACTCAGCCCAATGCCAAGATTATTGCGTTATCGGTCCATAACGACGGGCCGATTCCGCAACAGTTATTGAAATTGGGGGTGGTCGGTTTCGTTTCGAAAGCTTCGCCGGTTAACGAAATGGTCGCAGCAATTAAAACCGTGATGTCCGGAAAACGTTATTTGTGCCAGGACGTGGCCAGCAATTTGGCGTTTCAATTTTTGCCGGGCGCCGACGTTTCACCGTTTTTACAGCTGTCCCAGCGCGAGGCCGAAGTGGTACGGATGATTCTGAACGGGAAAAGCATTCAGGAAATGTCGGAAGCACTGGCTTTGAGCGACAAGACGATCAACACCTACCGTTACCGGGTTTACCGCAAGCTCCAGATTAAAAATGACGTGGAGTTGACCAGATTGGCGGTGAAATTCAATTATTTGGATGCGGTGTGATGGCGCGCGAGGGCCGAACTATCAGTCCAGCCCTTGTCAGGTCCGGTGCTAAACCAGCGTGCGCGCTTTGACGAAAGCTTCGCGGAAGTCCAGAAAGACCGGTTTTTCGGTCTCCAGCATCAGTTTCAACAGCTCGTGTTGCAATTGATACTTGATATTGCCTACGGCCAGAGCGCCAACACCTACCGCTTTCGGCGACAAGGTCGCTAGCGTAAGCGGGGCGGCAAAATCGTTCAGTTCGATCCCTTCGATGCCCAGCGGCGGTACCGCATTGACGTCGCCGGCAACTTTGAGTTGTTTGGCGTGCGCCAGTACGGCCGAGCTGATAACCCGAATCCCGGCTTTTGCAGTGCAGAACACGATGTCTGCGTCGGCGATCAATTCGGATTTCTCTTCGTCGTTGCGTGCCACAGCTGCTCCCATGCTGGAGCCAAAACGCCGGTTGTATTGTTTGGCGGCATCCTTGGCGGTCTCGACTGACAAATGGTCTACCAGCAAGGTTTCCGCGCCTTGCAACGACGCGATCACTCCGGTTGCGATCCCTACCGGACCGGTCCCGCCGAACACCAGTGTTTTCAAACCTTTCAACTCCAGTCCGTGGTGATCTCTCAACGCCTTTTCCACGCACGCCACTAGTGCGGCGGCGGTGGTGCAAGCGCCGCTGGGATCGGCAAATACCGATACTTGAAACGGCGGGACCATGGCAGGTTTGGTGGCTTGCAGCATATCGATAGCCAATCCCATATCGCGGCCGCCGATGAACAGGGCGGTACTTTTGTTGCCGGCCGGACTCCGTGAGAACACCGCATCCTGGGTCAGGTTGGGTATGTTCTCCAGTTTGACGTTGGCGTAAGGAATGAGCACATCGAAACCGGCGTCTAACGCCATGTTGATGTCAAACGGACTATTGTTTGGCATCGGGTCGAACATGTGGAGTATGCTACGTTTTGGCATTGGTACCTTACCCTGTAATAGTGGCGGACTGGATTGGAGTCGGTTACTTGCTGGATTTGATAAACTCGCGCGCGACTTCGAAAGCATGCTCGAAGTGCAAAAACAGCGCTTGATCGCTTTCCAGCATACGTTTCAGCAAGCGGCTTTGCGCCTGGTACTTGATGTTGCCGATCGCCAATGCGCCAATGCCGACTGCGCCGCTGACCGAACCGGCAATCGGTTTGCCGTTGTCGAAGGCGTCGACGCCGGCAATACCGGACGGTGGGACCGCGTTGACGTCGGCCGCGACTTTCAGTTGCGGAGCGCTCGCGATCATTTCGGCACTGAGCAGTTCGATACCGGCGGCACCGGTAGCAAAGACGACGTCGGCGGTTTTGATGTACTCGGCTTTGTCGGAATCTGCACCGGCGGCAATCGAGATTTTGCCGTCACCGAATTCTTCGCTGCACAACTCCGCGGTGCGCTCGGCTCTATCCAGTTGGCGGCCGATAATGCGAACGTTGGCGCCGGCCTGGGCGGCGATCACCGCTGCAGCTTGGCCGACCGGGCCGGTGCCGCCCAATGCCAGAACATTCTTGCCTTCCAACGTTGTGCCGAATTTTTCGGCCAATTCTTTTTCGACCGCTGCTACCATGCCGGCAGCAGTGGTGAATGCCCCGCTGGGGTCAGCGAAAACCGAAACTTCAAATGGCGGAACCATGGAATTTTTCGCCATTTTCAGCATGTCCATGGCTTGTTTGGTTTCGCGGCCCCCGATGAAAATGGCGGTGCGTAACAAGCCTTTCGGGCTACGCGAGAAAATAGCGTCTTGAACCAAACCCCGGACTTCGCTCGGTTCGACGTTGATATACGGCACCGCTGAAATCCAGCCAGCATCCATCGCCATATTGACGTCGAACGGGCTCAGGTTTTTGGCTGTAGTCAGCATGTGTAGGATAAAGGGTTTTTCCATGGTGGCCTCTTAATTTTTGATTAGCCGGTAAGTATAAAAGAAAAGGCGAAACGATAACAATTTTAGGCTAATTGCAGAATTGCGCCTTATTTCAAGCGGGCTGGGACATGCGGCTCGATGATTTGATACATTAATTGGTGCATCTTCGGGTTGCCGGTGATGATGTTGCCGGACTGTAAATATTTGTCGTTAAAAGAAAAGTCGGTTGCGACTCCGCCGGCTTCCTGCACCAGCAACACGCCGGCGGCAATGTCCCATTCTTTGACGCCGATCTCCCAGTAAGCGTCCAGTCGGCCGCAGGCCACATAAGCCATGTCCAGCGCGGCGGCTCCGGCGCGGCGAATGCCGGCGGCGTCGGCGCATACTGCCTTGAACATGCCGAGGTAAGGTTCGATGTTCTCCATGGTCTTGAACGGGAAGCCGGTACCGATCAACGCGCCGCGCATCGTGTTCTGTTTGGTAACCCGAATGCGCCGATTGTTCAGCATTGCGCCGCCGCCGCGTTCGGCCGTGAACAGTTCGTCGCGGGTCGGGTCGTAAATAACGCCGATCTCCAATTTATTCTTGTTTTTCAAGGCGATCGAAACGGCATAGTGAGGGAAACCGTGTAGGAAATTGGTGGTGCCGTCTAACGGGTCGATAATCCAAGTGTAATCGTTGCCTTTGGCCTCGCCGCTTTCTTCCGCCAGGATGCCGTGGTCGGGGAATGCGGTGCGAATGACTTTGATGATTTCCTGCTCGGCTGCCCGGTCGACTTCGGAGGCGTAGTCGTTGCGGCTTTTTTGGTCTACGGTGAGCTTTTCGATATTGAGTGAGGAGCGTTGGATCAGATCGCCGGCGTTCCGCGCTGCGCGGACGGCTATGTTGAGCATTGGATGCATAGTCGAATTGAAAATGAGCAGTTGGAAAACCTCGATAGAATAGCAAATTTTGTTAGAATCGCGGCTTTTTAACCGCGGCAGGTGGGCATTGCTGTCTAATTTCAAAGTGGTTTTGGTGGAGACTTCCCACCCCGGCAACATCGGCGCCGTAGCGCGCGCCATGAAAAATATGGGTATGGACCAGTTGCGATTGGTCTCGCCCAAATACTTTCCCCATGCCGACGCCACCGCCAGGGCTTCCGGAGCCGACGATGTGTTGCGCCATGCCGGTTGTTTCAGCTCGCTGGCGGATGCTTTGGCCGATTGCCAGATTGTCCTGGGTGCCAGTGCCAGGGACAGAACCATCAGTTGGCCTAGCGTGAGCGCGCGCGAGGCCGCCGAAACCTGGGCGGTAGCCGGCGACGTTGCGCGGCCGAATATCGCTTTGGTATTCGGCCGGGAAAATTCCGGCTTGAAAAACCACGAACTGGATTTATGCCATTACCTTTTGCGAATTCCATGCAATCCGGAATACAGTTCGTTGAATCTGGCGGCGGCGGTGCAAGTAGTATGTTACGAGCTGTTTTTGGCCTCGGGGCAGTCATCCGCCAGTACGATCGGCGACCGCGGCGAAGTGCCTCTGGCAACGGTGGCGCAAATGGAAGCGTTCTACGAACATCTGGAGCAGACCATGGCCGATATTGGTTTCTTGCATCCCGAGCGTTCTCGGTCGATCATGCGGCGACTGCGTCGGATTTTCAACCGGACTCAGCTGGATACCAAGGAGCTGGATATTCTGCGGGGTATTCTGCGGTTCTCGCAAAACCATAATACCAAGTAGGCATATGTTCTCTCGACTAAAAGAAGATATCCAGTGCGTGTTCGCGCGCGATCCCGCCGCTCAATCGGTGTTCGAAGTCGTCACTACCTATCCCGGTTTCCATGCGGTATTGATTCACCGTCTCAGTCATGCTTTGTGGTTGCGCGGTTTTCGCTGGGCGGCGCGCTACGTTTCCTTCCTTGGCCGCTGGTTGACCGGAATCGAAATTCACCCCGGTGCGGAGATCGGCCGCCGCTTTTTCATCGACCACGGCATGGGCGTCGTCATCGGCGAAACCGCGGTCATCGGCGACGATTGCACGTTGTACCACAGCGTCACGCTGGGCGGCACCAGTTGGGACAAAGGCAAGCGCCACCCGACCTTGGGCAACGGCGTTGTGATCGGGGCTGGCGCCAAGGTGTTGGGGCCGATCGAAATCGGCGACGGCGCCAGGGTCGGATCTAACTCGGTGGTGGTGAAACCGGTGCCGCCCGGCGTCACGGTGGTCGGTATTCCGGCGCATATCGTCGATGCCAAGACCAGGCAGGATAAGGCGCGGCGCGATGCGATGGCGCAAAAAATCGGTTTCGATGCTTACGGCGCGACCGCCGACATGCCGGACCCGATTGCCAATGCCATCAATTTGATGTTGGATCATATCCACCATCTGGATCAGCAGTTGGATGAAATGCAGAAAGTCTTGAGCGACGCCGGTATCGATTGCCGCCGCCATCAAGTGCCGAAGCTGGACGATTGCGAAATCAAGGATCAACCCTAGTCCCAACCACCTTGCCCGACAGTGCAGTCGGGGCTTAAGCAAAGCTACAAACCGTCTTGCAGACAAATACTTGACCAATTTAGTGGGTTTATTTATAGTCGGCTTCATTTTCATTAGTTTATTAAGGGGTTTGGCATGCGGCTCACGACAAAAGGGCGTTACGCGGTTACTGCGATGTTGGATTTGGCTTACCACAGCCAGTCCAATCCAGTCACGTTGACCGACATTGCGACTCGGCAAACCATTTCGCTGTCCTACCTGGAACAATTGTTCGCCCGCTTGCGTAAAGCCGGTATGGTCAAAGGGGTTAGAGGCCCGGGCGGCGGCTACACACTGAGCCGCGGCGCCCGCGACATCAATATTGCCGATATCATCGAAGCCGTCGACGAGCCGGTCGATTCGACCAAGTGCGGCGGCAAAGCCAATTGCCACAACGACCAGCCGTGTCTGACTCACGACTTGTGGATGGGGCTGAGCGAACAGATTCGGGCCTATTTGAAAGAAATCAGTCTGGGGCAGTTGTTGGAACGTGAATTCGTCAGCGACGTCGCCAAACGCCAGGGCCGGCAAATCGAACACGTCATCGAATTGCAGACACGCCAGGAAAAACGTAGCGCTTAATGATCTATTTCGATCACAACGCCACTACGCGGTGTGACGAGCGCGTGGTGGAGGCCATGGTGCCTTATTTGGGTGCCATGTACGGCAATCCTTCCAGTCTTTATAAGCTCGGGCGTTTCGCCCGCACTGCGGTCGATACCGCCAGAGAGCAATTGGCTGCACTGCTCGATGCACCCGCAGAGCGCATCGTATTTACCAGCGGCGGTACCGAAGCCAATGCCCTGGCTTTGACCAGTGCCCGCGGCAGGCGCTTGACGATTTCGGCGATAGAGCATCCGTCGGTATTCGAGAATGCCGCGGCCAACAGGTCGGCGTATTGCGACTTACGCCGCGTGGCTGTCGCTAGCAATGGTCAGGTCTCAGTCGAGAGTTTGTTGGGTTTGGATTGGCAGCTGGGTGATTTTCTGTCATTGATGCTGGCCAATAACGAAACCGGAGCTGTGCAGCCGGTGGCCGAGGCGGTGCAGCGGCTGAGCGGTTTCGGCGTCAACGTCCATACCGATGCAGTGCAGGTGTTGGGTAAAGTGCCGTTATCGTTCAGGCAGCTTGGCGTCGCCCTGTTATCGGTGTCCAGCCACAAAATCTATGGGCCTAAAGGTTGCGGGGCTTTGGTCGTCGCCGAAGATTTCAATCTCAGTCCGTTGCAGCGCGGCGGCGACCAGGAATACGGTTGGCGGGCTGGTACCGAAAATGTCGCGGCCATCGTCGGTTTTGGCAAGGCGGCTGAATTGGCGAAAGCGGAGATGGATGCACGTTCGGCCAAACTCGCGAAGTTGCGGCAGCGGCTGGAACAGCGTTTAAAGACGATACGGGGTTTGGTGATTTTCGCCGAAACGGCGGAGCGATTGCCGAACACCGTGCAATTCGGGGTGGCCGGACTAAATGGCGAAATGCTGTTGATGCAATTGGATCAGCACAATATTGCCGTATCCAGTGGCTCGGCCTGTTCTGCGGCGTCCGGCGAAATCAGCCCGGTTTTGGCGGCCATGGGCATAGCACCCGATTTGGCCAAATCGGCGATACGGGTCAGTTTGGGCAAGGATAATACCGAAACCGAGATCGATCGCTTTGTCGAGGTGTTGAACGCCTCGCTGGAAAGACATCAGGAGATTTAATTCAATGAGCATTATCGTGACAGAGAGCGCCGCAAGGCAGATTCAAAAACAATTGCAAAAGCGCGGTTCGGGTGTGGGCTTACGCTTGGGAGTCAAAGCGTCGGGTTGTTCCGGTTACGCTTATGTACTGGATTACGCCGACCAGGCCGAGGACGATGACGTGGTGTTCGACCAACACGAGGTAAAGGTGCTGGTGAAGCAGGCGGATTTGGATAAATTGGCCGGTATTCAGTTGGATTATGCTAAGGAAGGTTTCAATGAAGCCTTCAAATTCAGCAATCCCAACGTCAAAGCGACCTGCGGCTGCGGGGAAAGTTTTTCGGTTTGAACGATTAAGGCGCCGGCGAGAACAGACCGGCGCCGCCGGCGCTTATTTCATGTTGGCGCCGCAGTTTCCTTCCATTTTTTTGCCTTCCGCAGCTTTGTCGGCGGCCGGTGCGGGTTTGTTGCCGGCGCATTTGCCTTCGGTAGCGGCTTTAGTGTCAGTGCTTTTTTTCATCATTGCCGCGCCGCATTTGCCTTCGCCGCAGGCGCCGTCTTTCATCTTGTCGGCGCCGGCTTCAGGTTTGGCTTCGGCAGTCACCATATAACCCGAACTCAATTCTGACAACGCAAACGGGTTGCTGTCGGCTTGCGCAATGCCGCCGGCCAGAGTGGGCAGTAAACTGGCGCCCATCGCTACGGCTAACGGGGTTTTGCTTAATTTTTTCATAGTATCTCCAGTGGTAAAGCTTGTCTTTATTGGATGGCTGTTAGCCGGAAACTCGACCTTACGGCTCGGGCTCTTCGGTAATATCACAAAAAAGCCCTGCAAAGTAAAGACGAGTGGATTGCCGTTAACAGCAGTATACTTGGGCCGGTAAAATTGCTGATCCATCGGATGCCGAGACCATATTCGTCGCAGTTATGACTGAAAACAGACCAATACAACAGTTGGGGGCCGAAGTGTTGCGTCAACAGGCCGCGCCAGTTGACGACTTTAACACCCGCGAGTTCCACGAACTTATCGAAAATATGCGAAGTGCCATGCTGGCCGCCAACGGTGTCGGCATTGCCGCGCCGCAATTGGGCGAGTCCAAGCGAGTTGTCATCGTGGCCTCGCGACCGACTGCCCGCTATCCGCTGGCGCCGGAAATGGCGCCGGTGATAATGATTAATCCGAGTTTCGACGTGGTGGACACCATGATGGTCAAAGATTGGGAGGGCTGTTTGAGTGTGCCCGGCGTCAGGGCCTTGGTGCCGCGTTACCGCGCGGTTGCCGTGGAGTTCTGCGACGAATCAGGATTGCCTCGCCGTTTGACGTTGGCCGATTTCCCGGCAAGGGTGTTCCAACACGAGTTCGACCATTTGCAAGGCTTGGTTTACTTGGATCGAGTGGAAACCAACCGCGATATTATTTCCGAAACCGAGTTTTTTAAGCGGCTGGCCGGTCAGGAGCTCGCGGTATGAGGTGGTTTGAGCTCATTTGCGGGATGGCCTTGAGTTTTGCGACTCACGCTGCGCCTTTGTTGAAAGTGGAGCAAGTAGCTCCCGGCATTTATCTGCATCTATCGGAACATCACTGGCCGGACCGCGAAAACCATGGCGAAATCGCCAACATCGGGTTCATTGTCGGCGACCGTTGCGTCGCGGTGATCGACAGCGGCGGTAGCCCGCAGCAGGGCATCGCCTTGCGCAATGCGATCAAGCAAGCCACGGCAAAGCCGGTGTGTTATGTCATCAATACCCACGTGCATCCCGATCATATTTACGGTAATCGGGCTTTTAAAGAGGCGGGGGTGCAATTCGTCGGCCACCATAAACTGGCTCGGGCCATGGCCGCCCGCGGCGACCATTACTTGAGCCGGGCCGCCGAATTGTTGGACATTCACGTCAACCAGGACAATATCGTGCCGCCGGATTTGCAAGTCAAGCAGACCATGACGTTGAATTTGGGGAATCGAGAATTGCTGTTGACGGCTCATCCCAGTGCCCACACCGATAACGATTTGAGCGTTTACGATAAAACGACCGATACGCTTTGGTTGGCGGATTTATTGTTTCTGGAACACATCCCGGTCATCGACGGTAGCATCAAGGGTTGGCTCGCCGAATTGGAGAAACTGCAGAAAAATAGCTATAAGCTGGTGATTCCGGGGCATGGGCGTCTGGTTAAAGACTGGCCGGCGGCAATGTTGCCGGAGAAAGCCTATTTGTCGGAGCTGGCTACCGAGATCCGCGCCATGGTCAAGCAGGGTAAGACCTTGGAGCAGGCGGTGGAGCAGGTCGGCCTAACCGCTAAAAACCGCTGGCAGTTATTCGAGCAATTCCATCGCAAGAACGTGACGACGGCGTTCGCCGAGCTGGAATGGGAAGATTAAATCTATCGGGAGATTGAGGCATGCATAAGTTTGTACAGATAGTGTGTTTGAGCGTGGCGATGGTGCTGGCCGCGCCCGGCGCTCGTGCCGAAGGCGACGATGAAACCTGGAGTACGGTTTTGAAAAGCCAGTTTTTCTCCGGCAAAGCGATCGAGGAGAACAGCGCCGTGATCGAATTGGATGCGCCTTACCGGGCGGAGGATCCGGCGATCGTGCCGGTCAAGGTGGTCAGCAAGTTCCCGCAGAGCAAAGACAAATATATCCGCAAAGTCTGGTTGTTTGTCGATAAGAACCCGTTTCCGTTCGTCGGCGAATTCGAGTTTTTTCCGGAAAGCGGCAAGGCCGACTTGGCGATGCGGATACGGGTGAACACTTACAGTAATATCCGGGCCATCGCCGAAACCAACGACGGCAAATTGACCATGACCAAAAAATTCGTCAAAGCCAGCGGCGGTTGCTCCGCGCCGATAGGCGCCGACCTCGACGAGGCGATGAAGCGCTTAGGTAAGGTCAAGTTCAGAATCGACGACGGCTTCCAAGCCGGCCAGCCGGCGCAGACCCAGTTGATGATCAGCCATCCCAATTTGACCGGGATGCAGATGGACCAGATGACGCGTTTTATCCGGAAGTCGCATTTCATCGACCAATTGAAAGTCACGTTCAACAATAAACCGGTACTAAACGCCAAGATAGACATCGCCATCAGCGCGGACCCCAATTTCCGGTTTTATTTCGTCCCGGACAAGGCGGGAGAATTGAAAGCCGAATTTACCGATGTTTCCTGCGAATCCCCGACCAGCCGCAATGTCTGCAGCAAAGGTAGCGGTTATTCGCAAAGTTACGCCGTGAATCCTTAACAACAGGGCGTCGCGTGCATATCAAGCTGATTTTGTTCGCCGTGCTGGCCCTGCTGGCTGCAAGCGATGTCTGGGCGATGCGCTGCGGACACCGCTTGGTTCAAGTCGGCGATTACAAGTCGGAAGTATTGGACAAGTGTGGCGAGCCCGATGCGGTGGAGCAGCGTCGGGCGATACGCGGTAGCCGCTTGCGTCATCCCTACGGTGCGCTCGAGATCGACCAGTTCGAAGAAGTGTTGATCGAAGAATGGACTTATAACTTTGGCCGGCGAAAATTCCAAAAGCTGTTGGAGTTCGAAGACGGCGAGTTAAAGAAGATTCGCGATTTGGGATACGGTTATTAGCTGATCGAACTGGCCGGTAAGCGCGTCTTAACGCATTCGGTTTAAATCGGTGATGGCATCCACCACGATGCCGCTGCCGATTGCAATCATCAGAATATCGGACGCCACGCGAACCAATCTGTAACCCGCCGGCGAAGGGCCGGTCAGGTTTGGCGGTACTTCGTAATAGACTACGTCTCTAGGTAAAGGGCGGCCGATTGCCCACTTTTTCGCCTGTCCTGGAGGCAGGCAGCCATTGCGCTTTTTCTTTAGCCCAGGAGGGCAATCGGCGCTACGGTATTGTTGTTCGTAGTATTCTCGGATGCTTTGGCGATCGGCATCGCTAAATCGGTAGTGTTGATATGGTTTGGCTTCGCGTTCGCTATCGTTCAACAGGCCCTCGTCGGGTTGGTGTTGTATGGTTTTGGGGGCGTGCTCGCGATCGTGCTTTGCGTTTTTTGCAATCACGCAGGGTGTGGTTAGCAAGAGGGCCGCGGCTAACAAGTGCGGTAATCGCTTTATCGTGTTTCGGGGTGCGTGCATGTGTTCGCTCCGTGTTGCAAAGGTATCGGACAAAGTGTTCGGTTTGGATTAAGATAGTCCAGTAGTCTGAGTGTGTGCCGTGTCGGTCAGTCCGGGCAATGATAGCTTTGGTTAACTAGCGGTAATTTTCCGGTTTGAACGCGAGGATAATATAAAAGCGCTAATGTATTTTTTCTTCCCTTTTCTGGGAAAAAGAATATAATTGTCGATTCGAGTATGTGGCAGTAACAAGCGCATTAACAATGTAGGGAGATAGTATGCTTATCTTGACTCGTAGAGTGGGAGAGACCTTGATGATTGGTGACGATGTGACTGTTACGGTTCTCGGGGTAAAAGGTAACCAAGTAAGAATTGGGGTTAATGCGCCCAAAGACATCTCGGTTCACAGAGAAGAAATTTACGAAAGAATTAAAAAAGAACAATCCGAAGCGGGAAGCGTTGAGGGTTGATGCAGTTTTAGGAGAGATGGCCGAGAGGCCGAAGGCGCTCCCCTGCTAAGGGAGTATGTGCCAAAAGCGCATCGAGGGTTCGAATCCCTCTCTCTCCGCCATTATTAAGTAGTAACAAGAAAATAAAGTTTGACACGGAGTTTAAAAAAAATAATAATAGGCGGCTCAATTAAGCGCCCGTAGCTCAGCTGGATAGAGTACTCGGCTACGAACCGAGCGGTCGGGAGTTCGAATCTCTCCGGGCGCGCCATTATTGAGAAGTTGAAAGATATTAATCCCCTGTAGCTCAGTCGGTAGAGCGGGTGACTGTTAATCACTAGGTCGGCGGTTCGAGCCCGTCCGGGGGAGCCAAATACATAAAGGGCTTGCAGCGATGCAAGCCCTTTTTTTGTTTGGGGCCCGGTAAGGCAATTGTTTACAAATTTCCGTTATCGTTGATAGCTAAAACCCCATGGTTTTTTCAACTCCGCATTTGCCGGGGCGATATTGGGATTTGCCGCCATTTTGTGCCGGACAGTAAGCGGATGAATGCGCTAGAGACCTCCGATAGTTTTGGGGCAAACCTATGTCCGGCACCGGCAAATGACTTTATGCCGCCGCCGCAACGCAGAATTTCTAATACAAGTCCTGGCCGAGACTAATTCGGCGTCACGCTTATATCAAGCCGCCATATCGGTATTGCTATAGCGGCGTTTCAAACCCTGGGGCGGATCGCCGTTAATCAGCTCCGCCTCATCTCGCCTGATAACGCGAAAACCCGGCGTGAAACCGCACTTTAGCCGGGTAACCCGCGGAGCCAGTTTCCAGCGGCGAATATCGGACCTCGGACATCCGGTACGCTGGCGATATTGATTCCTCCCCCAGCGCTACAAAAACCCATTACTGTTTTTCAAAGGCGTTTAAGCTTCTGGGAGGCGATTTCAAACTTAGCGATTGACCACTCAGCCCACCCTAGCGCGTAAAGTCTTGGCGGCCGCGACCATGGCGGCCAGCGCCGGCCTTACTTCGTGCCATTGCCGGGTTTTCAGGCCGCAATCCGGGTTGACCCATAGTTGCGCGGCCGGGACACGTTCGGCGGCGGTGCGCAGGCGTTGTTCCATTTCCTCGGCGGCCGGGATGTTGGGGCTGTGGATGTCGTACACGCCGGGGCCGATGTCGTTCGGGTAGCGGAAATCGGCGAAGGCTTCCAGCAGTTCCATGTTGGAGCGCGAGGTTTCGATGGTAATCACGTCGGCGTCCAGATCGGCGATGGCGGCGATGATGTCGTTAAACTCCGAATAGCACATGTGGGTGTGAATCTGGGTGGCGTCGTCCACGCCGGAGGCGGCTATGCGAAACGCCCGCGCTGCCCACGCCAGATAGGCCGGCCAGTCGGCGCGGCGTAGCGGCAAGCCTTCGCGGAAGGCCGGTTCGTCGATCTGGATGGCGCGGATGCCGGCCTTGTCCAGGTCGGCAGCCTCGTCGCGCACCGCCAGCGCCAGTTGGTAGGCAGTGTGTTCCCTGGGCTGGTCGTCGCGCACGAACGACCAGTTCAGCAGCGTCACCGGTCCGGTCAGCATACCCTTCACCGGCCGGTCGGTCAGGTATTGGGCGTAGCGGCTCCAGGCCACCGTCATCGGTCGGGGCCGGGCCACGTCGGCGTGGATGATCGGCGGTTTGACGCAGCGCGAGCCGTAGGATTGCACCCAGCCGTGGCCGGTAAACAAAAAGCCGTCCAGTTGTTCGCCGAAGTATTCGACCATGTCGTTGCGCTCCGGCTCGCCGTGTACCAGCATGTCCAGGCCCAAGGTTTCCTGTTCGCGGATGCATTGCTTGATCTGGCGTTCGATGAAGGCGCGGTAGTCCGCTTCGCTCAGGTCGCCGCGTTTGTATTCCTGCCGGGCCTTGCGGATTTCCGGGGTTTGCGGAAACGAGCCGATGCTGGTGGTCGGAAACGCCGGCAGGTTAAGCCGGTGTTGCTGCAAGGCTTTGCGCACCGGAAACGGGCTGGCGCGCCGGTCCAGATTCGGCGCGGTATTCGCCAGCCGGCCGCGCACTTCGGCATTGCCCGTTTGGCTGGCGGCGCGGCGGTCGGCCAGCGCCGCTTGCGCCGTACCCCATTCCGGTTGGGCGGCGTCCACGCCTTCTTCAAGCGCCAGCCGCAACAGTTCCAGCTCGGTCAGTTTTTGCTTGGCAAACGCCAGCCACAGTTTTACCGACGGGTCCAGCGCGGTTTCCCGTTCCAGATCGATGGGCACGTGCAGCAGCGAGCAGGACGGCGCCAGCCACAGCCGGCCGCGAAACGCTTGCCGAGCGCGCTGTACCGTCGCCAACGCCGCCGCCAGATCGGCGCGCCAGACGTTGCGGCCGTCGATCAGGCCCAGCGACAGCAGCTTGGCGTCGCCGATGTTCGCCAGCACCTCGGGCAGTTGCTCGGCGCCACGCGTCAGATCGACGTGCAAGCCGGCCACCGGCAAACTGCAAGCCAACGCCGCATTGTCTCCCAGGCCGCCGAAGTAGGTTGTCAGCAGGATATACGGCGCCGGCCGTTGCAAGGTGGCGTAAGCCGCGGCAAAGGCTTGGCGCCAGTCTTCCGGCAGGTCCAAAACCAGGATCGGTTCGTCGATCTGCACCCATTCCGCGCCCAGCTCCGCCAAGCGTTGCAGGATTTGCGCATACACCGGCAACAGGCGCGGCAGCAGTTCAAGTTTCTCGAACGGCGCGGCGGTTTTCGCCAGCCACAACCAGCTCAACGGTCCCAGCAATACCGGCTTGGGCCGGTAGCCCAGGGCCAGCAACTCGCGGGTTTCGTCGAACAGCCGGCTGCTGGACAGCGTGAAGGCTTGGTCCGGGGCCAGCTCCGGCACCAGATAGTGGTAATTGGTGTCGAACCACTTTGTCATTTCCAGGGCGCGGCAGGCCTCCCCGTCCGCGCCGCGGCCGCGCGCCATGCGGAAATACGTCTCCAGATCGACTTCGCCGCCGGCCCAGTTAAAGCGTTCCGGCACCGCGCCGAGCATGGCGCTGGTGTCCAGCACGTGGTCGTACAACGAAAAATCGCCGACCGGCAAGTAATCCAGGCCGCAACCGGCCTGCAAATGCCAATGCCGCGCGCGCAGTTCCGCGCTCAGCGCCAGCAGTTCGCCGCCGTTGATTTCGCCGCGCCAATAGCGCTCCAGCGCAAATTTCAGTTCGCGGCTTTTGCCGATGCGCGGAAATCCCAAGTTGTGAATTTTTGTCATGAATAAACGCCTATTGTTGAAGTTTTAACAGGCGTGGCATTGTAAAGAGGCTTTCTAATGAAGATAATCGATGATTATTCATCAATTTATGAGGCTGGCTCATCAATATGGAATTGATACATCTGCGCATCCTGCTGGCGTTGAAGCGCCAAGGCACCCTCAGCGCCGCCGCCGAAACCCTGCATCTGACCCAATCGGCGCTGTCGCACCAGATCAAAAACCTGGAACAGCGCCTGGGCGTGACGCTGTGGTACAAGCAAGGCCGCTCGCTGGTGCTGAGCCAGGCCGGCCGCTACTTGTCGGAAGTGGCCGAGTCGGTGATCGCCACCGTCGAGTCCGCCGAGAACCACCTGAGCCAACTGGCCGCCGGCAAAACCGGCAAACTCACCATCGGCATCGAATGCCACGCCTGCTACGAATGGTTCCGCAATATCCTGCAACCCTATCTGCGCGCCTGGCCGGATTTGACCGTGGAAGTCACCTCGCGCTATCGCTTCGAGTCGTTCGAGGCCATCCGCCAGTACAAGCTGGACGCGGTGCTGACCTCCGACCCGGTGGATAACGGCCTGCTCAGCTACCAGCCGCTGTTCGATTTCGAGCTGGTGTTGATCGTCGCCGACAGCCATCCGCTGGCCGGCCGCGGGCAAATCCAGCCCGGCGATCTGCGCGGCGAAACCGTGCTGACCTACCCGGTGGCGCGCGAGCGGCTGGACATGTTCCGCAAAGTGTTGCAGCCGGCCGGCATCGAACCCGCCGCCCACATCCAGGTCGAGGAAACCGACATCATGCTGCAACTGGCCGCCGCCGGCCGCGGCGTCTGCCTGCTGCCGGAATGGCTGCTGGCCGACAAATCCGCCAAGCTAAACCTGACCGGCCTGCGCTTCGCCGGCCTGCCGTTAAGCAAAACCATGTACCTGGCCTGCCGGCACGAGGATGCCGAGTTGGAATATTTAAGTTGGTTGGTGGCGCATGCGGGTGCGGTGGTAGGGTGAGGAGTTTTAGATGTTAGATGGGAGTTTCCAGCGGATGTAAGTGGAGTGAAGGCTCGCGGAGTCCTGGGATGTCATCTGAAATAGATTGAACATCCCGAACTATTGCGAATATCCAATATCAACGGCACGGTTCTAAATAATGTAGCATGTGCCGACGCAAGGAGGCGCTTCTGTCGCGAACGGTGCGCCTGAAGGCAGCACCCTATATTGCGCGCACCTTATGGCCTTGTCTCGGAAATTGAATAGCCAAAGCCATTAGATTGCGCATACACTGTGCGCATTAAAAATACGCGAGGAATAGCCATGCAACCCGCCGTTAACCCGACTGCCCCCAAAAAAGCCGCCAATCTCAGTATCAACAGCGAGTTATTAAATCAGGCCAAGGCATTGCAGATCAATTTATCCGCCACGCTGGAGCGTGCGCTGACCGAAGCCATACGCGACAAGCAACGGCAGCAATGGCTGCAGGAAAACCGCCAAGCTATCGAAGACTATAACCAACGTATCGAAACCGAGGGCTGTTTCAGCGATAGCTTGCGGAGTTTTTGATGGCGCAGTTCACCCTGTATCGCAATACCAATCAGCAAACCCAGGGCCGCTATCCTTTTTTACTCGACGTACAGAACGATTTTCTCGATGCGTTGAAAACCCGGTTGGTGGTTCCTGCCATCAACCTATCCGGGCAGAAGCCCATCACCCATTTGAATCCGGTGTTTGAATACGAACAACAGCAATACCTGCTAGTGGTGCAGGAAATGGCGGCCATTCCCGCGACTAATCTGGGCGCCAAGGTGACGGAGTTGGCGGCATTACGGAGCGAGATATTGGCGGCCGTAGATTTGTTGATTTCGGGGATCTGAAAGACGCCCATAAACTCGCGGTGACGGGATTGAAGGACAAGGCCTTACCACTCTTAGCCGTTCTAAAAAATGATCCGTTTCAAAACCCACCGCCTTACGAAAAACTGGTCGGCGATTTAGCTGGGGCTTATTGCCGGCGCATCAATATTCAGCATCGTTTGATTTACCAAGTATTAAGCGGCGAGGAACAAGTTAAGGTTTTGCGGTTGTGGAGTCGTTATGAATAATGTGTCGCTATCGCGACGGTGATTTTTATTGCCGGTTCGCGGACCGGCGACCGCGATACTTTTCTTTGCTTGTCCAAAGAAAAGTATCCAAAAGAAACGACACCCCATGCCGCTTAGCTCACTCGGCACATCCATGTGCCTCGCCCTTCGGGTGCGATGTATGCAAATCGGCTATCCTGCCGATTTGTCCCGCGATCCGAAGGGTTTGGACGGGGTTTTCGGAAGGGCTATCCATAGCCCCTCCGAAAACGCGATGCATCCTTGCATCGCCCCTGTCGGGCCAATACGCCCAAACCCTCCGGTGCTCGGCGCGGCATCAGGGGAGAAAACCATCCCAAAATTGAAGTTTATAAACTCAGGATCGGTAGGTCCGATTAGCGAAGAGTAATCGGACGCATGGTTGTCGGAGTCGTTCGAGGCCATCCGCCAGTACAAGCTGGACGCGGTGCTGACCTTGGAGCCGGTGAACAACGGCCTGCTCAGCTACCAGACGCTGTTCGATTTCGAACTGGTGTTGATCGTCGCCGACAGCCATCCCCTGGCCGGCCGCACGGAAATCATGCCGGCCGATCTGCGCGGCTGAACCGTGCTGACCTATCCGGTGGCGCGCGAGCGGCTGGAAATGTTCTGCAAGGTGTTGCAGCCAGCCGGCATCGAACCCGCCGCTCACATTCAGGTCGAGGAGACCGACATCATGCTGCAACTTGCCGCCGCCGGCCGCGGCGTCTGCCTGCTGCCGGAATGGCTGCTGGCAGACAAATCCGCCAAGCTGGACCTGACAGACCTGCGCTTCGCCGGCCTGCCGTTAAGCAAAACCATGTACCTGGCCTGCCGGCACGAGGATGCGGAATTGGAGTATTTAAGGTGGTTCGTGGCGCATGCAACTAAGGTGGTGGTGTAAGTCGAAGCACATCGTTAGACACCAATCCATCCGAACTATGCGGGCTTTAAGTTTTCTGGACCCTCTTGATTTGGTTCAAAAAGCTTTTGCAGGGTTTCATTTAGTATCGCTATAGATTTTTCTCGATTAGTCCACCAATCTGTAGACCATACTCGAATTAACGTCCAACCAAGACTCTCTAGAACAGACTGGCGGATTTTATCTCGTTCACGCGCGTAGGCAGAGCTGTGATACATGGCTCCATCGCACTCGATACCTGCAAGGTAAATGCCGGGGCGTTCAGGATGGACGATGCCTAAATCAATCCGATATGCTGAGACGCCGATTTGCGCATGAACTTCCCAGCCTTTTTCACGTAGTGCTTTAGCGACAGCAGATTCAAACGGCGATTCAAAATCCCCTAGTGATCCATGAACAGCAGCCCCAAGGACAACCGCCCCCCGATCGGCATATTCCAGAAAATGCTTCAAGTCTCTAACCGCCAGAGCCGAGGTGCGTGATAAATCAATGCGATCTGGGCTCAGCGTAGAAAACACCAACATTTCCATCCGTGCTCGGGTCATGGCGACATTCAGGCGTCGTTCACCTCCAGTACGATTGAGCGGACCGAAGTTCATGGTGACGTGTCCACTTTGGTCTGGACCGTAAGTAATGCTGAACAGAATGACATCCCGTTCATCACCTTGCACGGTTTCAAGGTTTTTGACGAATACCGGTTCCAGCGTATGCTCTGCGGAGAACGCCCATTCGATTTCTGGGTTTTTCGAGCGAGCATCGTCCAGTAAATCTTCAATCAGCGACTGTTGCTCGGTATTAAATGTGACGACACCCAAGCTTTGTTGGCGTACATTCAAATCGTTGTGCGTTAAACGGGACACAATTTCCGCAACAATGGCTTTTGCTTCGCCTTCGTTATGCCTCGCCTTACCGCGGGCATAAAATCCGTCGGGACGAATTAAACGAACGCCACGATCAGGATTGACGGGCGCTGGGAATGTGATTAATTCATTGCCGTAATAGCGATTGTTTGAAAAGGCAATCAGGCTTTCTCGTTTTGATCGATAGTGCAGATTGAGTGTTTGCTTTGGAATACTGGCACCCAGTAGTTCGTCCAGAATACTTTCCAGATCGCTTTCCACCTCTACTTCACCATCGGGATCGTCGTCGGCTCGAGCGAAAAAGTTTGTTGGTGGCATTTGTTTTGGGTCGCCAGCGACGATCGCCTGACGACCGCGCGCTAAAGCGCCTACGGCGTCCCAAACAGTGATTTGCGAAGCTTCGTCGAAAATAATGACGTCAAATAAAGCCTGATCTGAGGGTAAGTACTGCGCAACCGATAACGGTGACATCATCAAGCAAGGTGTCAATGCCGTTAATACTTCAGGAATTTCCTGAATCAATTGTCGTACGGGTTTATGTCGGGCTTTCTTTTGCAGTTCATGTTGCAACACACCCCAGGACGAGCTGCGCTGTATGGTGGCCGCATCAGGTAATTGGCCTGAGAGTTTGGCAGCAATGTAAGCGGCGGTCAGTTTTTGAAAGGTACTGTCAATTGCACGGAATTTTTCAATCGTAGCAGTATGTTCCGGTGTTGAAAAAGTGCGTAAAACCTCATCTTCGCCGATGACGCAACTCGACCACCAACTGCAATAGGCGGCTTCAAATGCCTCATTGATTTGGCTGGGTAGGACATGTCCCGACTCAACTGAACTTACTAATGAGCCGAGTTCCAGCGCAATTGCTTGGTCGCGACGCCTACGCCAATCACACCAAGAGCGCAATTCAGCATGATTTGCAGCAATGTGTTCAACCGTGTGTTTGATGGCGTCAAGCGCTTTCTGACGTTGGGCAAAATGTTCGCGAATCGATTGACCGGCCAATGCTTCGAACTCAAGACACGTTTCATGTAACTGGCGATGAGCCAGGGAAAAACGATCGGCCATTCGCCCCACAGGTGCTTCCAGCATCAAGAGATCGTTGCCATCAGACAACAGCGTTCTGATTTTGCTTCGAATTTCGATGAGCGTCGAGGTGTCTTCGGCAAGCTTGCCAGTGGTGACGCGCACTTTTTCACCCAATTCGCACAGAACTTTGAGGCTGTCGGCTTCCGTTGAATGTCCTTGCCAATCCTTGAATCGGGACAGCAGTTTATCCAGTCGATCGATGGCTTCGCCATGTACCCGCAATTGTTTCAGTAGCAACGCATCCTTTTCGGGATTGGGTTTACCTTTGGCGCCCGCACGTTTTAGACGTTTGATGATCCTCTTACGCAACCAAAAGCGCTTAGGCCACCATACTGATTGAGCGTGTTGCCACTCCTGTGCGATTTCATCACCATCGATATTGCGCCAGGTAAAGGCATCGTATTGACAACTCAGTTGCCCAAATGCCGTTGAATAATCCGTTAGCCGACTGATTGCTTCATGCAGTGCATCGATATAATCCAGTCCATCCGGTTCTAAAGCATAAGCAACCGGTTTACGCCATGAGCTTACGAGCACATCAGCGAGCTCAGCCAGAGCATCTAATCGCGATACAGAATAATCAGGAACCGCAATATTGATTGCTTCCAAGAGTTGGGCCATCGCCTGTTCTACGCCATGAACGGCACTGGACAAACGTCCCGCCCGTTCAACAATGTTTCCTTCCCATTGTGGTGACCAATCGCCATGAGCAATAAGCTGTAATTCCTCGGATAACAGATTGCCGATGGAGCGGGCTTGCGTTTGCAGGCGGTCAACGGCTTCGCGCATTTGCGCCAATCGTTCAGAATCGTGCTGATTGGCAGAAGGCCAGTTAAAGGAGATATTTGAGGCAAGCTCATGATCTCGAACTTTGATGCCCATGGCGTAATGTGCGGTCAATCCATTTGGCCAGGGCGTGTGTAAACGATTGACAACTACATTGAGGCGATCACGAAGCTCGCGAAGCGCTTCAGCTTCTTTTTCCCAATTCTCGGCAATTGAGTGATGCTGCGCCTGCCAAGACCGACGCAATTGATCCAGAACATCGGATTTGCTGGCTTTATTAGAATGTAATTGCAAGCAAAACCGTGCAAGATCAACGTCTTTAAGGCGGCGATAGACCACTTCCAATGCAGCGGTTTTTTCGGAAACAAACAATACAGTTTTGCCTTTGCCGAGTAGATGAGCAATCAAGTTGCTAATGGTTTGGCTCTTCCCGGTTCCTGGAGGACCAATGATTACAAAATCTTTACCCCGATCCGCAGTGGCAACGGCAGCCATTTGTGACGCATCCGCTGGTAGTGGTGTTAGTAAATCAGAGGGTTTGTATTCGCGATCCACCATCGATCGATCGACAAATGCAATCTCACTTGGATACGGCTCGCGGGGCGTGTCGATCAGATGTTTAACCACTGGATTGCTGCGCAGTGCATCAGTACGATCGACCAAGTCTTTCCACATCAGATACTTGGCAAATGAAAAATGCCCAAGCACCACGTCTTCAATCACCTCGAAGCCCGGCGCTTCCTTAACCGCTTGGCGTACATGATTCCAAATACCGTTCAGATCGATACCACTATGATCACTGGGCAATGTGCCATCCAGACCACGAATATCAATCTCGAAATCTTTACGCAACATTTCCAATAATGTCGTGTTGAAGCGCGGCTCATCGTCATGCGCAAAGAGTTTGACGCCACTGCGCACCGATTTGCGTTCAATAGAGACCGGCAATAAAACTAGTGGGGCGCGGAAACGACGCTGATCCTTGTCATTTTGCTTCCACAATAAAAATCCGAGCGCGAGATAAAGCGTATTGGCGCCCCCTTCTTGAAGGGCAACTTGTGCTTTACGGTAGATATCGACCACACGCAAGCCAAGTTCTTGCTCTGGCAGATCCACGAGTACCTGATTTCGTGACAGGGCCTCGCGGCTATACTCGTTGGTAATCAGTTCACCGGTACGCTGTTGGTGCAGCGTTTGGTCCTGCGCTTGCGAAGTGGGTTGTGGAACCGATTGAATGGAAATCCTGGAGCCCTCGGCCAGTTTGTCTTCAAGCAAGCCGGGATCAGGGCAAAGGATACGTAAACTGGATTTAGTAGATTTGTGGTTTAGCAGTGGATTACGAGCCGACAAGTCGAGTAACTTGCGTTGCCAACGCTCTAAACGGCTGGCAGGTGTTTCGGGCAATGATTCATTGGAAGCGTTTTGATCAAACCCCGGTAGTGCCGGTGCTTCTTCCAGTGATAGCGTGATTCGACTGTAATGGTTTTCCGCCTCAGGCTGCGCCTGACCTAATTTAAGTCCCAGTGGCGTAATGCGATGGGCTCGAGCGCGACGAATATCAATGGCTGCATTAAAGGAGTGGTCTTTATCCACAACAATGGATTGTTCACCATTGCTTATTGCTTTTGAAAAAGCAACGGCTGGGTGTTGGGTGACACAGGTGGTTTCGATGAGAATTAATTCTTTAAGCTGAATTCGTTTACGTAAGGTTTCGGCATCATCAATGACAATGGTCGTTAATTCTTCCGGTTGTAGCCAAACTCCCACTAGGGCATGGCCTTGGGGTAAAGCCAAAATCGGGTTTAAACCGGCCTGTTCCAGTGAGGCTGCGAATAAAAGAGTTGAGTCTAAACAAGTTGCAATTTTGTTTTCCAGAATTTGGCTGGGTAGCCGGATCTTTTGACCGTTCCGCTCAAAACTGGCGGGTGGTACCGCATAGGTGATACCTAAATTACATATAGCTGAATAGATGGCCGAGGTGATTTCCCATACCCGCTCACGGCTGCCGGACTGGTAGCCGTCAATGCCGTCCGCCTTGTCAGAAGTGCGTAATATTAAGCTCGCATCGCGCAATACACGGTCAATTGCCGACTCATTTGGCATGACGAAAGCTGCCAAGAGTTCGGGCATATAGTCAGAACCACCCCATTCGTTGTAGGCAAGCAGCTCAATCGTTTTGCTTTCCTGTGCCAAAATGCGGTCGCCTTGTTCGACAGTGACCGTCACGGTTCCCTTCATCGAGTCCGACAAATTCAGTAAAAAACCACCATCTAATTGAATGTCTCGATCTTTAATTGGCAAAATTGCGCCGGCCGAAAGACGATCCAATCGCCAGGATTTTGATTTAAGAAATGAGGGGTTCGCAGTTAAGGTTACGACTAGGTTTTCGTATTTAATTTGCGCATCGCCATTTTCAATCCTTAAATCCCGAAGTAAGGCAAATGCATTTTGGTGACAGGCGAAATTTAGTTTTGTTGCAATAAGCGCTTAACAACAAATAGGCATGCAGTAAAATAGCAGGGTTTTAGATACGGTGGTGGCGACGGAATGCGGGTAAGGCCCATAGAATTGAGAGAAAGCGAACGAGAGCAACTACAGCTAATCATCAAGAAAGGGAGTGATTGGCGAGAACGGGAGCGTGCGGAAACCATTTTGATGTTATCCGAGGGTCAAACAGTCGTTGCTATTGCAGAGCATCAGGGGGTGAAGCCGGAAGCAGTCCGCGAGCGGCGACGAAAGTGGTGGAGAAACGGACTAAACAGCTTACCGGATCAACCGCGTAGTGGTGCGCCGAGCAAGTTGACTGACGCGCATCGAAGCCAACTCAAGGAATGGATCGATGCGGAACCTTTGAACTGCCGGGTATTGGTTAGTCGTCTAACGACGGAGTGCGGAGTAACGATTAGTGCTGGCACCTTGCGGAACGAGTTAAAACGCATGGGCTATGTGTGGAAACGCACTCGTTACAGTTTAAAAAAAAGCGCGATCCCGAGCGCTTCGAGCAGGCCCGACAAGACATCGCTGAACTGATTAAGCAAGCTCAAGCTGGTGAAATTGAATTGGCCTATGTGGACGAAGCGGGGTTTGCGCCACAACCACCGAATCGTTCAGCTTGGACAAAAAGCGGAGAAGTCCATGCCATTACTGCTAAGCGTGCACTACGCTTGAATGTGATCGGTGCCATGCTGTCATCCGGCCGATTAATACTGGCTAAACTGTGGCAAAGCGTAAATGGTCTATGGTTCTTTGGCTTTCTGATGGCGTTGATCGACCGCGTCAGCAAACCCTTGGTAGTGATTTTGGATAATGCATCCATTCATACTGCCAAGAAACTGAAACCTTATTGGGATTTGTTGGAAGAAAAAGGGATGCGATTTTATTTCCTGCCACCCTACAGTCCCGAGCTGAACCGGATTGAATTGCTGTGGCATAAAATGAAATATGAATGGCTGCCATTCAAGACATTTACGCCGGATGAACTTGAGCAAGCCATTGACGAAATTGGTCACGGGTTTGGCTCGCAATACACGTTAACTTTTTGCTAGGCGCTTATCACAGTGAACCTTAACTGAAGATAACTCTTCATTTGCCATCGAGAACTCCTTTTTGTGGGGTTGTTTTTTATAGTTACACATTAAATTTTCCGCGAAGTTACGTAACGCAATTCGGTGTAAGACCGTAAGGCGCAATCCTTAACGCGATAACGTGCGCTAAATTCGGCAACTTATAGGATGCTGCCGACGTAAGGATGCGCATCTGTCGCGACCGTTGTGCCTCGCCGCTAGCTCGGCGCAAGCTATTCAAGATGCGAGCTTTATGGCGTTTTTGATTTTTTCATCGGGCAAACATAAATTCACCGGGAGCGAATTTGAACAGCGGATAGACTGGCCCACAGGGCGAAAACCAGGGATGGTTTTCGTAACAAAAATAACCCGCCCGCCGGTCCGCGAACCGACATTAAAATCAAGCCGTCGCGCCAGCGACATCTTCCCCTCTCACCCCAACCAGTTCTCCATCAACAACCCCGGCACGCGTTCGAACTCCCGCAAGTTGTTGCTGACCAGTATCAAACCGTGGCTGCGGGCGTGGGCAGCGATGTGTAGGTCGTTGACGCCAATCGGCTGGTCGATTTTCTCCAACGCGGCGAGTATGCCGCCGTAATGCAGCGCGGCCCTGTAGTTGTAAGGCAATACCTGTAAACGGCTGCAAAAATCTTCTACCGCGGCGAGATTTCGGGCGGGGAATTGGCTTTTTTCGGCGCCGTGGATCAATTCGGCCAAGGTCACGGCGGAAATCGCCATGCGGCCGTTATGACGGTTGAAAGTCGCCAATACCTCGATCGGTCGCCGCTTAATCACATAGATGACGATGTTGGTGTCGAGCAGATATTTCAGCATCCGCTTAAAAGCTCTCGCGCTCGTCTTGCTGCTGGCTAGGCCGTTCGTCTAGAAAGTCGTCGCTGACGCTCGGACCGTCGAGAAAAAAACTGTCCCAAGCTGCGTCCGCCGGGGCAATGATCCGCTCTTGCCCGACGGCACGAACCTCAACTTTTTTGACGCTGTCGGGAAAGCGCATGTCGGCGGGTAGGCGCACGGCCTGACTGCGGTTGTTGGTAAATACGGTACTGGTCGCCATCGGTGACTCCGAAATGCTATATACAAGGAATATATCCCTGCGCCCGCATGACGTCAATCAAGTCCCGCGGCATGCAGTAAGCGATGCGTGCCGCATCGTTCGCGCAGGATGCGCTTCGCTAGCGCTCAGCGCATCCTGCGTTTAGTGCGAAGCGGCATTTACAGAACAATTGCGCCGAAAAGTTACCGCTCACTTGCCCAATCCTCGACCGCCAAACCCTCAAACCGCTCGAATTCCCGCACGTTATGCGTGACCAAGCGAGCGCCAATCGCCAGCGCATGGCAGGCAATCCACAAATTGTTGGCGCCTATCGACGTTCCGGCCGATTTCAGCCGAGTAAATTGGCTTGCGTAGTGCCGGCATAACGCACCGTCAACGGCGTATTCGACCGGGACGATCCGCAGCAATTGGCCCAACTGCGTCAGCACCTTTTCCTTGCGCTGGCTGCGCTCGGCGCCTTTCAACAACTCGGCATAAGTGACGAACGACATGCACAGCGTACTGCCGGCGGGCAGGGTATTGATGCGTTCGGCCACCGTCGGCGGTTTATTTTTGATCAGATAGATCAGCATGTTGGTATCCAGCATGTAGATCATAAAGACTCGCGCTCCTGCATCGGCGCTTGTTCGCGGGCGTGTTCGAGCAAACGTTCGGCAAAGTCGTCATCGAAATCTTGCAGAACCGCCAACAAGGCGCCGCCGCGGTCGGCCGGCACCGGGTGAATCAGCAAATCGCCGTTAGGGCAGCGGCTGATTTCCACTTGACTAACGTCCAGACGAAATTCCTGCGGAATCCTCACCGCTTGGCTATTGCCGTTTTTGAAGATGCGGGTGGTCAAGGTGGTCATGCCGCTGCCTCCTGTGTGTACGATGTGTGTGTATTATTATGCGATTGCTGTAACGACACAAGCCATGCCCGCCCGAATCGACGAATTCCTGGCGATAGACTTGCCCGCGTCGATTGTTATTCACTATATACGGGGTTAAATTAAAAAAATTTACGCAAGATATAGTATTTATTGGCTTGACAGATCACTTTGCCCTACCTAAACTCCCGCCCCGAGACGGTTCCCCCCGAAGGGGATTAAAAGGGAATCCGGTCGGCGCTTTTGCGTTTTTTGCATAATCGCCGGAAAGCCGGAGCTGCCCCCGCAACTGTAATCGGCGAGTCTTTGTTCAACGATGCCACTGGACGCGAGTCCGGGAAGGCTGAACCGAGGCGGCGACCCGAGAGCCAGGAGACCTGCCCTCGAAACTTCAATCAACCGGGAGCGGGGTGTCTCCGAGGACGATGGCAAGCGTTGCGGGTCGGGCGATTTCGGGTTCGCGCCGCGCGCCTTTCCGTTGCGGCTTCGCGCTTCCCGCCCAAGAGCAAGGAGAATCGCATGCAAACCGCCGCCGTCCGCGCGTCCGCCCATTATGCCCATGCCGGCGAAGCCGCCTCGTTACCCCCGCCGTTACCGCCGCACGCCGGCCTGGAAGTAATCCGCCGCAACCGCGCGGTGGTGGCGTTTCAGCCGGAAAAAATCGCCATTGCCATTACCAAGGCCTTTCTGGCGGTGGAGGGCCAGCATGGCGTCAACTCGGCGCGCATCCGCGAGCAGGTGGCGCAACTTACCGCCAGCGTGGTCGAAACGTTGACCCGGCGTTTGCCTGGTGGCGGCAGTGTGCATATCGAGGACATTCAGGATCAGGTGGAACTGGCCTTGATGCGCTCCGGCGCCCACGACGTGGCCCGCGCCTACGTGCTGTACCGGGAAAAGCACGCCGAGCAACGTGCCGCGCAACAACTCCAAGCAGATGACACGCCAGCCCTGCAGGTGGACGACGCCGGCCAACGCCGGCCATTGGATCACGCCGAGTTCACCGCCTTATGCCGCGAGGCGTGTGCCGGTTTGGCCGGCGCCGATGCCGAACGGGTGTGGGCACAAACCCTGCCCAATTTATACGACGGCATGCCGCTGCCGGCGGTGCGCCAGGCGCTGGTGCTGGCGGCGCGCACTTTGATCGAAACCGACCCGGACTACGCCAAAGTCGCCGCGCGCTTGCTGCTCAGCAATCTGCGCCTGGAAGCGACCGGTACGGCCTGGACCCAAGCGGACATGCACGAACATTACGCCGGCTGCTTTGCCGAATTCGTCGCCGCCGGCGTGGCCGCCGAGTTGCTGGACCCGCGTCTGGCCGAATTCGATTTGGCGGTATTGGGCGCGGCCTTGCTGGCCGAGCGCGATCTGCAATTCGATTACCTGGGTCTGCAAACCCTGTACGACCGCTATTTCCTGCACATCGACGGTCGCCGCATCGAGCTGCCGCAATGCTTTTTCATGCGGGTGGCGATGGGGCTGGCCTTGAACGAGATCGACCGCGAGGCCCGCGCCATCGAGTTTTACCGCTTGCTGTCCAGCTTCGATTTCATGTGCTCGACGCCGACCTTGTTCAACAGCGGCACCCGTCATCCGCAATTGTCGTCGTGCTACCTGACTACGGTCTCCGACGACTTGGACGGCATTTACCAAGGCATCAAGGAAAACGCGCTGCTGCAAAAATACGCCGGCGGCCTGGGCAACGACTGGACGCCGGTGCGGGCGCTGGGCAGCCGCATCAAGGGCACCAACGGCCACAGCCAAGGCGTGATTCCGTTTTTAAAGGTGGTCAACGACACGGCGGTGGCGGTCAACCAGGGCGGCAAGCGCAAGGGCGCGGTCTGCGCCTATCTGGAAAACTGGCATCTGGATTTCGAGGAATTTCTGGAATTGCGCAAAAACACCGGCGACGAGCGCCGCCGCTGCCACGACATGAACACCGCCGCCTGGGTGTCGGATTTGTTCATGCAGCGGGTGCGGGACAACGGCGACTGGACCTTGTTTTCGCCGGTGGACGCTCCGGACTTGCACGATTTGTACGGCGCCGCCTTCGCCGAGGCCTATCAAGCCTACGAAGCCAAGGCCGAGCGCGGCGAAATCCGATTGTACAAACGCACTGGCGCGGTGCAGTTGTGGCGCAAGATGCTGACCATGCTGTTCGAGACCGGCCACCCGTGGCTTACCTTTAAGGATGCCTGCAACCTGCGTTCGCCGCAGCAACACGCCGGCGTGATACACAGTTCCAACCTGTGCACCGAAATCACGCTGAATACGTCCGCCGACGAAACCGCCGTCTGCAACCTGGGTTCGGTGAATCTGCCGGCGCATTTGGTCGAGCGCGGCGGCGTCTGGCAACTGGACGCCGACAAGCTGCAACGCACCGTAGCCAGCGCGATGCGCATGCTGGACAACGTCATCGACATCAACTACTACGCCACGCCCAAGGCCCGCAACGCCAACCTGCGCCACCGCCCGGTCGGCCTGGGGATGATGGGTTTTGCCGACTGCCTGCAGCGCTTGGGCGTCGGCTACGCCAGCGCGGAAGCGCTGGAATTCGCCGACCGTTCCGCAGAAATGTTGTGCTACCACGCCTACCGGGCTTCGGCGGATTTGGCCGAGCAGCGCGGCCGCTACAGCAGCTTTGCCGGTAGCTTGTGGCAGCAAGGTTTACTGCCGCCGGATACGCTGGAACGCTTGAGCGAAACCCGCGGCGATTTGGGTGTGCCCGCCGGCGGGCAGCTGGATTGGCAAGCGCTGCGCCAGCGCATCGGCCAGGTCGGCATGCGCAATTCCAATTGCGTGGCGATTGCGCCGACCGCGACCATCGCCAACATCGTCGGCGTGTCGGCGTCCATCGAACCGGTGTATCAAAACCTGTACGTCAAATCCAATCTGTCCGGCGAATTTACCGTGGTCAATGCCGCGCTGGTGCGCGAGTTGAAGGCGTTGGGCTTGTGGGACGAAGTGATGGTGGCCGATTTGAAATATTTCGACGGCTCGCTGGCCGCGATCGAGCGGGTGCCGGCGGAGGTCAAGGCGCGTTACGCCACGGCGTTCGAAATCGACCCGGAATGGCTGGTCGAGGCCGCCGCCCGCCGCCAGAAGTGGATAGACCAGTCGCAGTCGCTGAACCTGTACGTCGCCGCGCCCACCGGCAGCAAGCTGGACCGCCTGTATCGGCTGGCTTGGCAACGCGGCTTGAAGACCACGTATTATCTGCGCAGCTTGGGGGCGACGGCGATGGAGAAAACCGGCGGTGCCAGCGATTATGGTTCCCAGGCTTCGCGCGGGAACCCGATGGAGGACGCTCCGGCGTCCGGAACCGCGGAGCGGTTCGAGCTGCATTCCCACGCCGAGCGTGGGAACGATATGAAAGTCTGTTCGATTGCCGATCCGGATTGCGAGGCCTGCCAATGAAGGCCGGGTTAGCATTCGACGATTGGGATTTGCCGGTCGCGCCGGCTGCCGACGCAGGCGTCGCCAGCGCCGTGCAGCGGACCGATTCGGCCTTGCCGCCGATCGAGGCCGGGCAGAAGCGGGTGGTCAACGGCCAGGCCGACGTCAACCAGTTGGCGCCGTTCAAATACCCGTGGGCTTGGTCGTTTTTCCTGAACGCCAACCGCAACCACTGGACGCCGCTGGAAATCTCGATGGCGCAAGACCTGCACGATTACCAGCACGCGCTGACGCCGGCCGAGCGCCACGTGTTCGAGAACGTGCTGGCCTATCTGACCACCTCCGACATTCTGGCGATGCGCAACATCGGCCTGGCGGTGATGGAAAAGATGAGCGCGCCGGAACTGCAAATCTACCAGGCCCGGCAAGTCTACGAGGAAGCGCTGCACACCTGGACCTACCAGCACTGCATCGAAACCCTGGGGCTGGACCAGCGCGAAATCTACAACCGCTACCGGGTGGTACCGGAAATCCACGCCAAAATCGCGCTGGCCAACCGCCGCCTGCACGGCGTGCTGCAATCCGGGCGGCCGTTGACCGACCGTGAGGCGCTGCACGAGTTTGCCATGGCCTATCTGTTTTTCGCCGCCGTGTTCGAGGGTTGCTGGTTTTACAATGGCTTCAGCCCGGTGTTTGCCTTGCAGCGGCGCGGTTTGATGAAGGGCGCCGCCGAGCAGCTCCAGTTCATCATGCGCGACGAAGTGCTGCATTGCGCCTTCGGCATCCGCGTAGTACGGCAGTTGCTGGAGGAAGAAAACCTGGCATTGGACCCGCAAGCGCTGCGGCAAATGTGGGACGAAGCCGAAGCCGCCGAAGCGGCCTATGCCGGTTACATCCTGCGCCAGCCGATTCTGGGCTACAACGCCGGCTTGCACGTCGAGCAATTCCGCTACGTCGCCAACCGCCGCGCCCGGCAAGTCGGCTTGGAGGAGCCGTTTCCCGGTGCCGCTAATGTGCTACCGTGGCTGGACGAGCAGGCCAACCTGCGCAAGGAAAAAAACTTCTTCGAAACCCGGGTCACCGAATACCAGAGCGGCGGGGCGTTGGCGTGGGAGTGAGCGACTGGGGCGCTTCCGCGACGGGCAAATCCGCTTGCGCCCGGCGGACATGCAAAGAGGGCTTATGGCGAGCAGCATAACTACCGATAGCGAGGGCAAACCCAAACAGTGCCCGCGCTGCCGGCGCCATTTCGGCTGTAACGCCAACAACATTCGTCGTTGCGAGTGCGTCAGTGTCGAATTGTCGTCCGACGCGCGCAACAAGATTCGGCAGCTTTATAGCGATTGTCTCTGTCCGTTTTGCTTGCGGGCGTTGCAGGGCGGTATGCAGGTCTGGCGGATTACGGGTCAAGTACACCAGGCCTCGACGATTCGGATCTCGTGCCGGCCGCCGGCCAGCTCTCCCGGCGGATGAATCTGCCAGGGCCATTGGCCGATACATGCGGCGTCGGTTTGAAACCCGTGCAGCAGGCTACGGTAGTCCATCCGGCCGGTCAGGGTGTCATGGCGGTCGAAGTGGCGGTCTTCGACTTCGGTGATCAGGCAGATCGGCACTTGCCATGCCTGCAACCAGCGTAGATGGGTTTGCACCAGTTCGCGGCCGAAGGCCTCGAGCAGATTTTCGTCGGTTACTCGCGAGGCCAAGTAAGCGATCGGTAATACCGGCAATTGCGTCAGGCAATTCACCGACGCCACCCAATCCGGCGGTGTGTCGAGTTGTGGTAACGCCGGGTGCGATAACAATTCGGCGGGTGGCAAGCGGCGGTGTTTGGCCAACCAGTCGACGATACCGGTAACGTCGTGAGGACAGCAATGCACGCGTTGCGGCCAGCGTCTGCTGAGTCGCCGAGCGCCGGGGCCGAAGCAAATGTCCAATAACACGAGGCGATCGAATTGGTCGAGCAACTCGGCCACGGGCAGGTCGTGGACGCTACCGCCGCCGACGATCAGTGCGCAGGCACGATTCGGCCCGGCGCGTTCGGCGGCGCTCAGCAAGGCGGCACGGGTGGCGGCCAAATGCGCTTGCCAAGCTTTGCGGCAGCGGCGGTGGCGGGTTTCCAGCGCCGCGGTCTCGCCGGCATAACCTAGTCGGCGGGCGCCTGGGCTGGCCGCGCGGGTGCCCAAATAGTGAATGAACTCTGAGATCATGGAAATCGGGTGCTTAGTCGAAAGCCGGCCCATGGCGGTTTGGTCGAGGTTTGTCCGCTAAATGCCGGCCATGCACGGAAAGCTTGGCTGTTTTTGTGACGCTTACCGCTTTCTGTCGTTAATTTTTCGGTTTGTGCGGCCAAACATTATGGCATCTGTGATTGCGGTCAAGGTTTTTGGTCCCGGCTGCTTCTATAACTAACCCCGAACTATGAGCATTGGCTGGGCGATAGGGTTCCGGAGCGAATACCTGGCCCAGTTGGAAGCACAGTTCCCCCTCTTTAACTTCGGCCCCGTTGTTTCGGGGCTTTTTTTTGCGTTGGCGTCGGTAAATTCGTCGGTTCCGAGCGGCGGGAGGCCACGCCAGACAAGGGCTGGCGCCGCGTGCGACAAAACGTCGCAGTTTTTCTGGACAACGGTTTTTTTATCCCCTACAATGCGCCCACCTTGAGTAGGTCACCCGCTTCGCAAGAGCCGGAGCCTGCCATATGGGGGAGGGAGGAAAGCGACCAGCTTGCTGGTAGAAAAACAATAACAAGCGCGAGCCATTAAACTGTCGGATTACCCGGCAGGCGTCCAACACATAAAAAATAGAACCGGACGAAGCCCACTTAGGTGGGCTTTTTTATGCCCGTAACATCGGCAACGGATCTGCCAGGCGCGACAGGTTGATTCGTGTCCGCCGCCCCCGGAAAATCCCCGCTATTCCCGTGTTCCCGGAGCGAACCGCAAGCTTGTTTTGATTGCGCCAGGCCGATCAAAAATCGCTTTTTCGATTTTTGCTGATACATTACCGGCATATTTCAAGGAAATCGATAGCAATCCCCAGTCTGAACATGAGCCAATCCAAACACATCATCATCGTCGGCGCCGGTCCGGGAGGCTTGTGCGCAGGCATGATCCTGAGCCAGCGCGGTTTCAAAGTCTCGATTTACGACAAGCATCCGGAAGTGGGCGGCCGCAATCGGCCGATTCGGCTGGATGGTTTTACCTTCGATACCGGCCCTACCTTTTTGTTGATGAAAGGCGTGTTGGATGAAATGTTCGAATTGTGCGGACGGCGGAGTGAGGATTACCTGGAGTTTCTGCCGCTGTCGCCGATGTACCGGCTGGTATATGACGACCGCCAGATCGAAGTGTATTCCGACCGGGAAAACATGCGGGCCGAGTTGAACCGGGTGTTCGACGAAGGTACGGCCGGTTACGAAGCGTTCTTGCAACTCGAGCGCAAACGCTTCAACGCGCTTTACCCTTGCATCACCCGCGACTATTCGAACCTGAGTTCGTTTTTATCGGCGGATTTGATCAAGGCGTTGCCGTGGCTGGCGTTCCCGAAAAGCGTGTTCGCCAATCTGGGCCGTTATTTCACGCAGGAAAAAATGCGGCTGGCTTTTTGTTTCCAGTCCAAATATTTGGGCATGTCGCCGTGGGAATGTCCGGCACTGTTCACCATGTTGCCTTATCTGGAACACGAATACGGTATCTACCACGTGGCCGGCGGCTTGAACCGCATCGCCGCGGCGATGGCGCAAGTCGTCACCGAAAACGGCGGCGAAATTCATACCTCGACCGGCGTCAAGTCGTTATGGGTCGAAGACGGCGCCGTTAAGGGCGTGATCCTCGACGACGGCAGCCAGGTGCGCGGCGACGAAACGGTGGTGAATGCCGATTTCGCCCACGCCATGAGCCGGCTGGCGCCGGCCGGCAGCCTGAAGAAATACGCGCCGGAGAAATTGCAAAAGCTCGATTACTCCTGCTCCACTTTCATGCTTTACCTGGGGCTGGATAAACGTTACGACTTGCCGCATCACACCATCGTCTTCGCCAAGGACTACCGCACCAACATCGACAATATTTTCGCCAATAAGACCTTGAGTGCGGATTTGTCGTTCTACGTGCAAAACGCCTCCGTCAACGATCCGAGTCTCGCCCCGGCCGGAAAATCGGCGCTGTACGTGTTGGCGCCGATGCCGAACAACGACAGCGGGCTGGATTGGGAAGCCCATTGCCAGACGGTGCGCGAACAAGTACTGGATAGCCTGGGCGCGCGCTTGGGTCTGGCCGACATTCGCGACCATATCGAATGCGAAAAAATCATCACGCCGGGCGGCTGGGAGCGGGACGAATACGTCTATAAAGGCGCTACCTTCAGTCTGGCGCATAAATTCAGCCAGATGCTGTACTGGCGGCCGCATAACCGTTTCGAAGAACTGGACAATTGTTATCTGGTCGGTGGTGGCACCCATCCCGGCAGCGGTTTGCCGACCATTTACGAATCGGCGCGCATCTCCGCGAACATGATTTCCCGCAAGCACGGTGCCGCGTTTGCCGAGATCCAGCACAGCCGCTGGCTGAAGTCGTAACAGCAGGGTGCCAGGTTTGTTTACTGACCGGTTTTGCTAGCCGTGGCGACGTTACAGGCTTTTTCGCCCTTGGATGGCCGCTTGCTCGGCGAATACCCGGTCGCCACCGAGGACGACATCCGCCGGACCCTGCAGCGCGCCCGTGCCGCGGCCAGTATTTGGAGCGAAACGCCGGTCAAGCAACGCTGCCGGATTCTGGCGAAATTCGGCGAACTGCTCCTGGCCGAACTCGACGCCATCGTCGATTGCCTGCGGCTGACCTCCGGCAAGGTGGCTTGCGAAGCCTTGCTCGGCGAGATCTATCCGCTGCTGGATTTGTTGGCGTATTACCGTAAACACGCGCCGGATATTTTGGCCGAACGCGGCGTGACGACCTCGCCATTCGCTTTTCCCGGCGCCACTGCCAAGGTCTGTTACCGCCCTGTCGGCGTCGCCGCGGTGATTTCGCCGTGGAATTACCCGTTTCAATTGTCGGTGGCGCCGCTGTTGACTGCCTTGTTCGCCGGCAATGCCGTGATTTTGAAACCTTCGGAACTCAGCCTGCCGGTCGGCCAACTGATTGTCGATTTGTTCCAACGCCTGGATTTGCCGCCGGATTTGGTGCAATGGTTGCCTGGCGACGGTGCGGTCGGGGCCCAATTGATCGATGTCGGCCCGGATCTGGTATTTTTCACCGGCAGTTTGGCGGGTGGGCAGGCGGTGATGCGCCAGGCGGCGCAGCATCCGATTCCGGTCTTGCTGGAATTGGGCGGCAAGGACGCGATGTTGGTGTTCGCTGACGCCGATTTGGAGCGGGCCGCCGCTGCCGCGGTTTACGGCGCGTTCAGCAACAGCGGTCAGGTTTGCGTCTCGGTGGAACGCCTGTACCTGCAACGCCAGTGCCACGACCAATTTCTGCAGCGCTTGCTCGACGCCAGCAAGCAACTGCGGGTCGGTACCGGTGCCGATGCCGAGTTGGGGGCGATGGTTTCCGGCCGGCAAATCGAACTGATCAAGGCGCACTACGACGACGCACTGGCACAAGGCGCCCAGGCGTCCGGACCGTTGGTTTGCGACGGCAACTTCGTCCGGCCGCTGGTGTTGTGGAATGTGCACCACGGCATGCGCGTGATGCGGGAAGAGAGTTTCGGTCCCTTGCTGCCGGTGATGGCATTCGACAGCGAAGCCGATGCGGTAGCGCTGGCCAACGACAGCGAGTTTGGTTTGAATGCCTCGGTCTGGAGCCGCGATATCGCTAAAGCCGAACGGGTGGCTCAGCAACTGCAAGTCGGCAACTGGGCCGTCAACGACGTGATCAAGAATATCGGCCATGCCGGCTTGCCGTTCGGCGGCGTCAAACGCAGCGGTTTCGGCCGTTACCACGGTGCGGAAGGCCTGCTGGCGTTCAGCTACCCGGTGTCCGGGTTGACCAGCCGCAGCCATTTGCCGAAGGAACCCAACTGGTTTCCGTATTCGGCGCAACATTACCGGGCGTTGCAAGGCTACCTCGATTTCGTCCACGGCGGCGGTTCGCTGCGGCAACGCATAAAACGCAATTGGCCGGCCTTGCAGGCGTTTCGCGAGTATTCGGCGTTCGATCTGGTCCAGCGCTGGCACAACCTGAAATTACTGCTGTCTTGGCATAGGAAATAGTGATGAAGCAAAACCTTGGGAATCAAAAAGTCGTGGTGATCGGCGCCGGCCTCGGCGGTTTGTCTGCGGCAATCTCGTTAGCCAGCGAAGGCTTTCAGGTCGAGTTGCTGGAAAAGAACGACAAGGTCGGCGGCAAACTCAATATCATGACCCAGGCCGGATTTACCTTCGATTTGGGGCCATCGATCCTGACCATGCCGCACGTGTTCGAAGCCTTGTTCGAGCGGGCCGGCAAGCGCATGGCCGATTATGTGGCTATCGAAAAAGTCGAACCGCACTGGCGCAATTTCTTCGAAGACGGCACCGTTGTCGACTTGTGCGAAGACCCGGACCACCAGCGCCGGGAACTGGACAAGCTCGGTCCGCAGGTCTACCAAGAATTTCAGCGTTTCATGGCGTATTCGCAAGAACTCACCCAAGAAACCGAAGCCGGGTATTTTGCCAAAGGCCTGGACGGATTTTGGGAGCTGCTGAAATTCTACGGCCCCCTACGCAGCTTGAAATTCGACGTCTTCCGCACCATGAACCAAGGCGTCCGCCGTTTCGTCTCGGATCCGAAACTGGTCGACATTCTGAATTATTTCATCAAGTACGTCGGTTCCTCGCCCTACGACGCGCCGGCCCTGATGAATCTGATGCCTTATATCCAGTACGGCTACGGCTTGTGGTACGTCAAAGGCGGTATGTACGGTCTGGCCCAGGCCATGGAACGACTGGCGTTGGAACTGGGCGTGACGATACGCGTTAATGTCGAAGTCACCGAAATCGAACGCCAAAACGGCCGGGCGACCGGCGTGCGTCTGGCCGATGGCGAACGGTTGCCGGCCGACATCGTGGTTTCGAACATGGAAGTGATCCCGGCGATGCAGAAGTTGCTAAACAGCACCCCGGCCGAGCTGAAACCAATGCAGCGCTTCGAACCGAGTTGCTCCGGACTGGTATTGCACCTGGGCGTTGACCGGATTTATCCGCAACTGGCCCACCACAATTTCTTTTATTCCGCCGATTCGCGGGCGCATTTCGACGCGGTGTTTCACAGTCACCGATTATCCGACGACCCCACCATCTACCTGGTCGCACCCTGCAAAACCGACCCGGCGCAGGCCCCGGCCGGTTGCGAAATCATCAAGATTCTGCCGCATATTCCGCATTTGGACCCGGCCAAGCCGTTAAGCGCCGAGGATTACTTGGCTCTACGCGAACGGGTATTGCTGAAGCTGGAACGGATGGGGCTGACCGATCTGCGCCGGCACATCGTCACCGAAGAATACTGGACGCCGCTGGATATTGAGGCCCGCTATTACTCGAACCTGGGCTCGATCTACGGCGTCGTGGCCGACCGCAACAAAAATCTGGGCTTCAAAGCGCCGCAACGCAGCAGCCAGTTGCCGAATTTGTATTTCGTCGGCGGCAGCGTCAATCCGGGCGGCGGCATGCCGATGGTGACGTTGTCCGGGCAATTGGTGCGGGACAAAATCTTGGCGGATATGGGCGTGTTGCGTTAGCCCGGCTACGGACTAAAATGATTGCCGGTTCGGCCGGGTTCGACGCCGAGCCGGAGAGCATTAGAGTCTGCCGTTAATGTTTCGAGCAATTTTATGATCTTATTTTTCAAGGATATTCCGGTTAACTCCCGGCCCAACGAATTGTACAGCCTGATAGCCTCGGCCGTTGGCGGTGAAGCGGACAGCGGCGAGGTGTTGAAAGCCGAAGTCATGGTGATTCGGGACAAACGGACCAACGCGCTGGAATACCATGGCTTGACCATGATCAACTCGGAACAGTTCGGCTTCAAGGTCATCGAACGACTGAACGGTAAGCCCTTCAACGGTAGTGAAATCCAGGTAAGACCCTATAACTTCCGGGACTATTTGAACGATCGCCGACGCAGCGCCAACGCTCAGGTAGCAAGCGAGCAAAGACGGCAGGAACGTCGGCGCGGCGACCGCATCGAAATTTTTATCGATTTATCGAATATTTTTTTCGCTCCCGAGCCAGTGGTTTAACCGCTGGCTCAAGCTCCGGATCTGGGCGGACCGGCACGATCAGGCGTGTTTGGCCTGACACAGCAAATTGCTGTTTAGCTCCGCGCTATGTGCCATCTTTTCCAAATTTGCCAGCACTTGCAGGCTGGCGTCCTCCATATTCCCGACCTCGCGCAGCATGGTTTCGTTATCGCCGGCAGCATGCGCTTTTAGCGCGTTGATGGCACTGGCGTGCACCGAAATATGCGGTTGCTCGATGTCGTGGTAACCGGGCAATTGCGAAAAACAGGCCTTGCCCTCGCCCTGGTAATACCATTTGCCCAAGCGGCATTCGGTGTGTTGCGCAAAATCGTGCACCGATTTTTGCGATAAATGGAACAGCACTTTGTACAGCTCGAACTTGTAAATCAGATGGTCCAGTTTTGCCAGCTCGCAAAAACTGCGTAACGACGACGCGGCCACCACTTGTTCCATCGTTACCGAAAAATCGAGCAGTTCGCGCATCGTGCCGGTGGCGCGCTGGCCGTCTTCGCTGAAGCTGAGCGACTGTTCCGCCAGCGAGTTCATCTGGTCGCGAGTGCCGCCGCTGGCAATCCGGATCGATTCGGCGAGTTTGGCGATTTTATTGGTGGCCTCGGCGGTTCTTTGCGCCAGGGTCCGCACCTCGTCGGCGACGACGGCAAAACCGCGCCCCTGTTCGCCGGCACGGGCCGATTCGATCGACGCGTTTAACGCCAGTAAATTGGTTTGATCGGCGATATCGTGGATCAACTTGACGACGCCGATGATTTCCCGCGAGCTCTGATCCAGCGACCCGGCTTGCTTTGCGGCAGTGCTGGAGGCGTCGGCCAGATTGGCCAGGTTTTTGGAAATGCGCTCGATGGCGTTGCTGCTGTTCAGGGAGATTCCTTGCGCTTCGACGGCATTGTCTTTCTCGTCGCGCAGGCGGTTTGCCAGCGTCAGCAAACTGCCCTGCATGGTGATTAAAGATTGGCCGAAGTTTTGCAGATGCCGCACCGTACCGGCCTGGCTGCGCAACTGCTGTTCCAGTTCGGCGTTGGCATTGTCGGCCGCTTGTAAACGCCGACGCAGTTGTTCGAGCTCGTTATCCTGTCGCTCGACACGTTGATTGGCTTTGGTCAGGTGCTGCTGCAACTCTTCGATTTCGCGTTTGCGGGTAAATATGGAAAACATAGTTCGGAAGTGGGTGGTAACGAGGTGATGTTTTTAAAACGGGTTCTATTCAATCCTACGGATCGGGCAGGGTGCCGGAACCAGTACGGTCCGCTCTGCCGTTTTCTGCACCAGCTATCGGTTAAAGGTTAGCAGATTACGGTTTAGCTTGATTTTTCGCTTGCGCTGGCCGGTGTAAATCGATTCGGCTTAGTGACTTCGGTCAAGTGATTTAATTTATTCTAATATGCGGTTAAATGCGAGCTGATTCGGCGCCAAGGCGGCGTTCAATGCGACAAACAGTCGTGGATTGCCATTGTGGCTGCTTTCCGAGCCGGGAAATACGAGGCCACCGCAGCCAATAGCAGGATCAAGCCCAGCCATGACCAAGCCGCCGGCGCAGCGAATTGATAGTCCAGGCTGACCCCGAGCATGGTTTCGCCAAGTTGTTTGGCAAGTGGTTCGCCAGCCCAGTAGCCGAGCGGCAAGCTGATCAGCCAAGCCAGAATGCCGTGGAACAGACCTTCCAGCATGAACAGCCGGAACAGGGTCGGCGACGGCGCGCCGATCGCTCTCAGCACGCCGATTTCCCGGCTGCGTTGCAACACGCCGATGGCCAACGCGCCGGAAAGCCCGATACCGCCGACCGCGGCCAGCATCGCCGCCAAGCCGGATAAGGCACCGATTACCGGTTGAAATTGGTGGCGGGTGAATTCGCGTTGTTCCTGCCGGCCGTGAGTGTTGTAAATATCCAGTACGACGCCGCGCTGTTGCAACATTTCGCTGAGCCGGCGCAAGCGGCCGGATTCCTCCTCCCGTGTCCCCACCGGTGCCGACACCAGCGCCAACGATGCGGAATCGCCGCCAACCGATTTTTCGACGGTCTCCAGCGGCGCGTAGACCGGTTCCACGGCATATTGGCTGCCGGCCAGCCAGCGATACAAACCCACGACTTGCCAAGTTTGGCGATGTCTGCCGATCATCGCTTCGACGGTGTCGCCCGGTTGGATGCCGTTCAAGGCCGCCGTTTCGGCATTCAGCACCAGTACGGCCCGGCCGGCGTCGTCGGCTTGCAGCCAGCGGCCGCTCTCGATCCGGGGCCGGTAGTTTTCGCTAGCGGCCGGTAGTGCGAGCAATTGCAGGCCCATACTGCCTTTTTGGCGGAAAATGCCGCCGTCGTAGCCGAGTTCCAGCGGCAGGCGGCGCCAAGTTTCGATCGTGCAGTCCGGATCGGCGGCTTTGATCGCATCTTGCAGCATTGGCTTGGGTTGGTCGTTGACGAAGCCCAGTTTCAAGGAATAGCGACTGCGGGCCATTTCGTTGTCCAAGGTCAGGTTGACCGAGGCGATCAGACTGGTCAGGCTCAAAAATGCCGCGCCGGCCACGACCAAGACGATTTGGGTCAACAACAGTCGGGTTTTGCGGCGGAACAGATTGCCGAGCGCGGCGGCGTAAACGGTAGGCAACCAGCGGCCCGCCAAACCTTGTAGCCAGCGGTCGATTCGGGCGTTGCCGAAATCCGCGCCCAGGCCGTAGCTGGCAATCGCATCGCGTACGGTCATTGTCGCTCCGCGCCATACCGGCCCGGCTGCGGCCAGCAGCGGCACCAGCAAGCCGCCGGCCACCAGATACGCCAGCGCGCGATAGGGGAGTTCGAATCCGCCGCAGTCGATATTGAAAATGGCCAGCAGCCGGCACGAGCCCAGATCAGCGGCCAGTGCCGCCGGCGGCGCGGCGACCAGGATGGACACAAACGCCAGCAACAGGGTTTCGCTCAGGTACAAACCGGCGACGGCGAGATGGCTGCCGCCGATCGCCTTCATCACGCCGATCTGGCTGGTTTGTTGGGCGATATGGGCCGAGACGGTGTTGACGATCAGGCTGGCGGACAGTGCCAACGCGGCCAAGGCCATGATTTCCAACACACCGTTGATACCGGCCAGAAATGGCCGGCCCCAATGCCGGTCCGGGTCTTGCAGTAACGTAGCGTTGGCGGCGACGCCGTGTTCGGCGAGCAGGGAGCGGATCTGGACGGCGGCGGCACGGGCCTTGTCCTCGCTGTAAGGTTGCCGAACCCGTATCAGTAGTTGGCGAAAACCGTGAGGGGCGAGTCCGAATAGTTTTGCATCCGCGACCGAGCCGAAGAATACGGCCTGGCCGCCGAATTTGGGCGGTTTGACGAAGGGATGGCGGACGATGCCGTCCAGCGGGAAGCTGAGCACCCCACGTTCGGTTTGTAATTGTACGTTGCCGCCAAGGCCGAGGCCGCTGTTTTGTGCCGACAGGTTTTCGATAGCGAGCTTGCCCGATACGGGCCAGTTGCCGGCGACCAAAGCGGACTTGTCGTAAAGCTGGCGGGTGTAATCGCCGCGGACGATCAGGCTGCCGTTTTGCCAGGCGCTTTCCGGCGTTGGCCGGAACCGCAAATTTAATTGGTTCAGCGCTTCGATCCCGGCAACATCCGGTAGTGCCGCGATTTGCTGTAACACGCCGGGATCGGCATCGCTACGCAATATCAGATTCAGGTGCGAAGGCTGCGATAAGCGGTGGGCGGCATCCATTTTTACCAGCAACAAATCGATCATGCCGAATATGGTGCCGACGCCGAACAAGCCGATGGCGATGCTGGCGACCGCCAATAGGCTGCGGCCTTTGTGACGCCACAAATCGGCGCGGAATTTATAAGCCAGCGCGCTCAACGCGGCTCCCAGTGGCTATCAGCGTGCAGCCGGCCGTCGCGGATTTCCAGTTTGCGGCTGGCGGCATCGGCCAGCGCCTCGTTGTGGGTGACCATCAGCAGGGTTTTGCCGCGGTCGCGCAGATGGCTGAACAAATCGAACACGGCATCGGCGCTGGCGCTGTCCAGATTGCCGGTCGGTTCGTCGGCGACGATCAACGGCGGGTCGTTGGCCAGGGCGCGGGCGATGGCGGCCCGTTGCTGTTGGCCGCCGGATACCTGACTCGGGAGGCGGTCGGCTGCGCCGCTCAAGCCCACGCTGTCCAGTAATTGCAGCGCCCGCTCGCGGCGTTGCGTTTTGCTCAATCGGCCGAGGAAGTCCATCGGCAGAATCACGTTTTGCAGCAGGCTCAGCGCCGGCAGCAGTTGGAAGAACTGAAACACGATGCCGACATGCTCGCCGCGCCAGCGTGCCAGTCGTTCGTTGCCGAGGTTTTGCAGGGCGTGGCCGGCGACGACGATTTCGCCGCGGCTGGGGTGGTCGATGCCGGCGATCAGGTTCAATAGGGTGGATTTACCGTTGCCGGACGGGCCGACAATCGCGACGAATTCGCCGGTGGCAATGCGCAAATCGATGCCGTGCAATACCGTTTGCCGGCCGCCGGCTTGCGGGTAATCCTTGTAGACCTGATTCAGTTCGATAATGGGCTGCATGGCGCTCGCCAAATTGGGGTATGTTACACGAGGTAATGAGACGCGAGGCAAAGGATTATGCCGTTAGCCGGAGGAGGGCAAGCGATGACATGGGTGAGGATTTTTTGGTTTTTGGTTTGCCTGGTTTGGGTCGGCGCCGAGATCGGTCTGGCTCGACGGCAGCGGGCGGCGGATGGCGAAATCGCCTGCGACGAGCGCCATTCGCAAGGCCGGCTATGGTTGTTCATCACGCTCGGGCTGGTATTGGCGCTGCTGTGCAAACAATTGGCGTTGCTGCCGATTCCGCTGGCCTATCTGCCGCGGCAGATATTGGCTCTGGCAATTTTTGCCGGTGGCTTGTATCTGCGTTATACGGCGGTGATCGGTTTGGGCCGGTTTTTTACGACCCATGTGGCGATTTTGAACGGGCATCGCTTGATCGAGGACGGACCCTATCGTTTGTTGCGGCATCCGGCCTATACCGGCTTGTTAATGGCGTTGGCCGCCGCCGGATTGGCAATGGGCGATGGCCTGGCGCTGCTCAGTCTTATGCTGTGTTCGGGCTGGGCTCTGGCGCACCGGATAGAGATTGAGGAACGCATGCTGGAACAACAATTCGGCGACTGTTACCGCGACTATCGGAACCGTCGTTGGCGCTTGCTGCCATGGTTTTACTGAAGAGCCAACGGACTGAGATTTCTCCATTCTGGACGACGGCTTGTGCAGGTTCAAGTAGGAAGATGTTGCGATATAAAGGCCAGTTGCATTTATTCCTTAAGTCAGTTGTGGGTTCAATGGAAGTAGTCAATAATGCTTTGAATGCACTCATGGGCATTACGCTGACAATTGTTGTTCGCAGATACTGCCGTTTTCACTCGCAATCTACTCGCTATGGATCGACACAAACACTGCCGCGAGGGCTGGTTTTTACCTGGGTTGGTGATTCTGGCGATTGCAATTGTCGGAGTTCTTCATGGCTCTGTCGCCCGAGCGGAATGGCATGGCGAATTGGTGTTTTTGAGCGATTATCTTTACCGGGGCTATTCCAAAAACCGGAGCAATCCGTTAGCCCAGGGACGCATCGATTATCAGGATACCAGCGGCTGGTTTGCCGGCCTGGGTATTTCTCAAGTCAGTTTCGACGACCGGCGCTATAAAAATTATGCAGACGTCGAGATCAAACCCTACATCGGTTGGAGTCTGCCGCTAAACGCCAATTGGCGAGCCGAAATGATGGCAGCCGGTTATATTTTTGATGGCAAGATTTTCGGCAAATACGCCGATTACGCCGAACTTTACGCTTTGCTGCACTACCAAGACTGGTTTACCGGGAGCGTGTCGGTCGCCCCGAATGCCTACCAGCGCGACGCCACCGTCATGAATTACGAGATCAAATACCGGCGGGATATTTTGGACAATCTACAACTTTCGCTGGGATTGGGTTATTTTCAGGCCGACGCCTTGCTGGAGGCGGACTACTTCTATTGGAACGCCGGCGTCTCGTGGTATTTGACGCCAAATCTGGCGCTGGATATGCGCTATGTCGACGTCAATCTCGACCACCAGAAGGAAGTCGATTACCACCACCACGAGTTTTATCCGCGTTTGCTGGAAAATAAATTTCTATTTTCGCTAACACTAGGGTTTTGAAATTTTTTTTGACCTTGAACCTTTGCGTTGACTAGCGGAATAGACGTATACCGAGCTAAAACTTGAGGAAACCGCTTTCAGCCATGTTGCGTCTGGTTCTTAACCCCAATCAAACTCCGATGCCCGATCAGCTTGATAGAGGCGGCGACGAATACCTGTTGTTGCAGCGTATAGGCGCGGGTGATACTGCCGCGTTCGAAGCTTTCTACAAAATTTACTATCCCCGGCTGTTTCGCTTTGTGTTGCGAATGACGCGACAGACCGAGGGGGTCGAGGAATTGATCCAGGAAACCTTGCTGGTGGTCTGGGAGCGGCCGCACGGTTTTAACAACGAGAGCAAAATTTCGACCTGGGTGTTTGGGATTGCCTACAAGAAAACGCTGAAAGCGTTGGCCAAAACTGCCCGACGGGAACGCGACATCGATATCGATCAAGTCGCTGACCTGACGGGCGATCCGATCGCCAATCCGGCCGATAATTGGGAAAATCAGGATTGGCTCAATTTCGCGCTGACCAGCTTATCGCCGGAACAGCGGGCCGTCATTGAATTGACCTTCTACCACGGCCTGTCGTATCAGGAAGTCGCCAAAGTGCTTGATTGTCCGGAAAATACCGTAAAAACCCGTATGTTTCATGCCCGCAGGAAAATGCAGATTTTAGCCGGTGCGCAGGAGAACTGAGTCTATGAATTCGCCAATTTCAGCTTCCGTCAATAGCCATGCAGACCTTGTGTTGCTGTTGCCTTGGTACGTCAACCAAAGCCTGTCAATTAACGAACGTCAACAAGTTGAAAATCATTTAAAAACCTGCCTGATTTGCCGGCGCGAACTGTTAAACCTGCGCAAATTATCGGCGGCGGTGCAAGGCAGCGCCGATCTCGAAGTGGCGGCCGATGCTTCGTTGGCTGGTTTGCGCATGAAGATGCAGCGAGCCGACCATTCGCGGCCTATGTCGTCACGCTTGTTCCCAAAATTAGCTAGCCGATGGGGGAAGCCTGAACACGTTGCCAGCGGCTTACCCGATGCGCAGCGCCGACTCTGGGCCAGCGTCGGCAGCACCGGCAAAGGCTTGGCCATAGCTGCTTCCTTGTTACTGGTCATCGCCCCGGTGGCTTTGCAATACCGGCTACCTGCTACGACCGGAGAGTATTTCACGCTGGCCGCGACCACGCCTGGAACCGAGTCGGTTGGCCAGTTGCGAGTGGTTTTCACGAATCAACTTCAGCTGCAAGAAATTGACGGCCTGCTGGACAGCGTCAATGCGGTTCGTGTCGGCGAGCCCAATAGCGTCGGTGCCTACACAGTCAAGCTTCGTTCTAGCGAGCACAACCCCGAACAGGCTTTGGCATTGCTGCGTGGCCGACAGGATGTAATACTGGCGGAACTCATACATCAGCCGTAATCCAGATGAAGCTCCCGCGTTTGACTCTTTTGTTTGCTGTACTTTGGATGCTGGGCGGTTGCGCAGCAACCGCTGATTTGTCCCGGCTTGGGGACAGCAACACGCCCGAGGAACGCCGCTTATTGGTGACTTTTGCCGACCGAACGATTGAGCGGACGCTGCCCGCCAATGCCCTGGACGGTTACCGCTTGCGCGGCCAGTATGGCAATTCAAGCTGGAGCGAAGATGTTGCCCATGCCTTGGCCGACCGTCACCATTTGCAGTTTGTCGCGCAATGGCCGGTGACGACCCTGGGCGTCAGTTGCGTGGTCTACGAAGTGCCCGACAATTTGCCGGTGCAGCAGGCGATCACCGAATTGCAGCAGGATCAGGATGTGTCTTCAGTGCAACGGATGCAGAGCTTTCAGGTGTTGGGTAAACAGTCGCGGGCCGCACCGTCCTATAGCGACCCCTATTTGCACTTGCAAACCGGTTTTAATTCGCTAGGGATTGCCGATTTGCACCAGGTGACTACAGGGCAGGGGATACGCATTGCAGTGATCGATACCGGCGTCGATAGCGACCATCCCGATTTGAAAGGCCAGATCCAATATTCGGAGAACACCGCGCCGGAGCCGATCGATCATAATCTCGCCGATGTGCACGGCACGGCGGTGGCCGGTGTGCTGGCGGCTCATCCCGACAATGGCATCGGTATTGCCGGTATCGCGCCGGAAGCGGACATTTTGGCGTTTCGGGCGTGCTGGCCGGAAAAACCCAACGCGCTCGCGGCGCATTGCAATACCTTTACACTGGCGCTGGCCTTGAATCAGGCGATGCGGATGGATAGCCATATCATCAACTTGAGCTTGAGCGGTCCCGAGGATTATCTACTGCGTCAGCTGATCGAAAAAGCCCTCGCAAAAGGCATCGTTATCGTAGCGGCAGTGCCGGGTAAGGGCCAGGTCGGTGGTTTTCCGGCGAATGTGCCAGGCGTGATCGCCGTCAGTCAAACCGAAACCGAACAACCGTCGCAAGTGATCGCGCCCGGCCAGGATATATTGACGACAGTTCCGCATCAGGCTTACGACTTCATGACTGGCAGTTCGTTTTCGACCCCCCACGTTGCCGGGATGGCCGCGTTGTTGCTGCAGCTCCACCCCAACTGGAAGGCCGCCGATATCAAACGCCGTCTGGGCAGCAATATCTCGACCGCGAATCTGCTCGATGCCAAAACTGCTTCGGCCGCTGAAGCGTCACGCTGATTCGGCCAGAATAGTTCTCACGCGCCGGCTAAGCTCGGCGGCGCCGTCAATCGCAATCGCCTGTTGCGGATAAGTCTGGTTTAGCGCTTCCCTGATTTTCTGACTCAACCGTTCCGGCGCCAGATCGTTTTCGGTTAACGGCAACACAAAGCCTTTGCTGGCCAGCTTCTCGATGCGTAAGCCTTGTTCGCTATTGCCCGCGTAAGGAAATGCCAGTGCCGGTGTGCGGGTGCTGATCACATCCATCAGTGTGTTGTCGCCACCCAGGCTGATCGATAACACGGCCGTTTGTAAAGTTTCCTGAAAGTTGTTCAAGAATGAGACGACCTGAACATTAGGGCCACTGACCAACGCCTCCAACTCGGCAATTTCGCTTGCCGAGGCTCTAGAGCTGGTGACGACCAGAAAATGGTAATGCGGCAGCATAGGCGCGGTTTGGATCGCGGCGCGCAACAGAGTCTTGCCGATTTCACCGCCGCCCTGACTGACAACGATCTTGTTCTGTCGAGCAGGCCAACTTGCCGGAGGCGGCGGACTAACGTAGCCTACATACACCAAGCGATCAGCAATTTCGGCCGTCAAGCTAAAGGTTTCCTCAAAGCGCACAATGTCCTGATCGCCGCGTACGAAAATGGTGTGAATATGATCCTGTACCAATTTCACCATGTGTTTTTCAGCGTCCAATGGCGCCGGCACCAGTATCTCCCGAACAAAGCAAAAAATCGGTATCACGCCGCAACGCTGTCTGACGCTGGCAAACAAGCCAAGAATCTCTCTTTTCAAGCGCCGCCGGCCGAACGGGAAAAACTCGACCATCACCGCATCGTAAGGCCAGTTTACAAATTGCTCGATAGCCGCGGCGCGCTCGGCCCAGACGACTTCGATGGGCTTGTCGCTATCAGGCGCATAAAGTTCATCGGTTGCACTGTCGATTAGAATCGTAGGCAAACGTAAATGCCGAAATCCCGGCAATTGCGGCATTTGTTGCAGGCCTTGTCCGCCGTGGATCAAATCGACATCGGCATAAGTCGACAACTCGCGGATGACCAACAGGCTGCTAGTCAGATGCCCCAAACCGACCAGACTCTGGCAATAAAACAGGATTTTACGGCGCTTAGAATGCATGACAAGCAAGCCCTTAAAAGCTGTATTTGAATGTCAGGTCAAGTTGAAAGGAATTGTTACCTTCCAACGCACCAAAAGCCGGGCCTGCCATAAATACCGAGCCGGCAAATTGCACCTGCAAATGCTTCCATTCGTCCAGGGACAATACCAAATCGAATTCATCACCCAGCGTGCCGCTTCTACTGTTGGGCGTGGCGCGTATTCGCGAATCGCGAATCACTGACGACGGCGTGGCCTGTTCGTAATGGTGGTAGAGCAAGTCGATGGAACTTTGCTCTGAGATCGGGAAGCCCAATGCGGCGGTCATGATGTTCAAATTCGATAATTCCGGCCGAAATAACTCGCCGTAATAACGAAAGCGCTGGCTGCCGGACAATTTGATTTTATTGTTGTGTATCCCTGATTGCCGATAACTGCTGTCGGTGCCGTCGTTGGGATTGGCATCGCCGGAGCCATAGGCATAACCCAAGGTCAGGTAAGGCTCCAGGAACAGATTGCTGTACCAGGTGATGCCGGCGTCCATGCCCCAGGCCTCGACGTGCCGCGGCGTTTGGGCTCTGACCCGGGAGACGTTGCTATTGATGTCGGTAAAGGTCTGGGTGGTCTCTTCACCGAATACAAATGCCGAATCCAACCAATAGCCGATTTTGCCGACATGCTCTATTTTGAATTTGCCCATCGCCCGGCCGCCGAACCAATTGAGGTCGCCATCGCTGGCGTCTTTACGATTGGCTCGGATCAAGTCGCCGGGTTGTTGATTGTCCGAATTGTCGAACTGGCTCAGAAAAAACAAGGACAAGTTCTGCTTCGGATCCCATTGCCAAACCATATCGCCCATCAAGCGCACCACCCGGTCGCTGACCGGATCGATGAAATCCTGATCGGACTGTTTCGAACCCAATTCCTTGGCAATCGCCAATTCGGCGAACAGCGTATCCTCGCCATAATAAATCCGCGCCGCATCCAGTTCGTCGTTCCACCACCACTGGCGCTTATCGGCGATGCGCTGCCGGCCGACTTGCAGACTATATTCAGAATCGAAGATTTGATGGATGAACAGCCAGGCCTGGGTCAGTTTAATGCCGGCTTCGTATTGATCCAGCCCACTTTCGGTATAGACCTCCGGGTCGTAGTAAACATCGGACTGCACAAAAAAAGACAAAGACCTAGACCACTGATAAAACAGCTCCAGCTTCAGGTCTTGATAGACATTGGCCACATCATCGTCGCGGCGCGGGTCCAGCCGCCGGTCTTCGACATAGCGCGGCTCCAGCTCATAGGCACCGCCGATGGTCAACGGGTGGCCGAATAGGTCAACCTTAAACTGGTCGGCGGGCCGTTTGTCGCCAGGGTTGATACGCAGTGGCTCTTTTCTGACGCCGTCACCGTTGTCCTGGCGGAAGGCAGTGTCATTGGGTTTGCTCGCGGCCATCTGTCCCTTAGCGGTTTCTGCGAATACCGATAAACTCAGCAAGGCTCCGCCGGCCAGTATTGCCGTTTTTCCGGTTTTTAGTATGAATGAATTAAAGCTCATGAACGAAAGGCAAATCAGTGGGCTAGTTAATTGAGATACGACCGCATAGCGGTGTCAGAACAGCCTGGGACTCAAGCGGAAACGAGCACAACCGTGCATCAAGCGCTTTTGCGTCATCTAAAAATTCGCGCATCAAGCGGCAGTGTGTATGGGGATGTTCGCGGAATAGTTGCAATAAGGCTTGCAGATGCTCAAGGTCGTCTACGTCCATCACTGCGTGGTGCAGCATAATGCCCAGCGGTTTCGGATGCTCCGGGTACAACACATCTGTTATGGCTTGGCCAAGCGCAACCCAGGGCTGAACGGATTTGATTCTGATCCCGCACCAGTCGATAGCTACCGGAATTTCCCGCAATGTCCCGGTATGGAGTGGCGCCGCGCCGCGGTTGCGCGACAGGGCTTGAAAACCGAGTTTAAGCAAGCTGTCGGCCGTGGCCTGGCTGCAACGGTTCCATGGCGGCGTAAAAATCCTGTCCAGTGCCGACCCGAACCAGCACTCAAGCTGTTGTTTGCCTGCCAACAAATCCTTAAATTGTTGCTCTTCGCTGCGGCTGACGCCAAATTCGCATTTGCGGCCTTGGTTTTCATAGTTATTATGGCTGTATCCATGTTGATGCAGACCCAACATAAACGGATTTCGCCGCCAACGGCCCAGCAGCGAGCCAGCAAGCGACTGGCTAAGCACCTCAGGAATCACGGCAAGATCGATGGGTATATTCCAATCTCGAAAGCACTCCAGCAATGCATACAGCCGATCATCATCCCAACCGGCATCGTCGTCGCGAAAGAAAATCTCAATTGCTTGCTCTCGGGCATCCAATGCCATACGGACAGGTCTGAGCCAATCAGCAGGCATGGGCATACTCCTCTGGCTGAGATTCTGCGTTTGCATCCTGTTTGCTTGTCAGTAATTTCTGAATCAGGCGCACGGTATGGTCTGCACCTGACAAATCCAGGCCGGCCGGATTGGACGAAAAATTCCTTAATTGCAAAATCTGCTCGGCCAAACGCTGGCCCGTCAGTTCCGCCGGATTCAGGACTTTCACCAAACCCAATTGCGCTAACTTTTGCGCCCGCTGGCTTTGCTCGTCTTCCTGGCCGCGCACAAACGGCACGACCAGAGCCGAGGTGCGGGATTCGAGAATGTCCATCACCGTGTTGTAGCCACATTGGCTGACAGACAGACTGTGCGCCTCCAGTAAAGGCTGCATCGCCGGTACCGAGCGCAGCAAGGTGAGACCTTCGATGCCTTTGACTTGCGCAGCTAAATCCTGCCAATCCGCTTCCGGTAAAAACGGGCCGGCGACGATGGTCATGGGTAATTTTTCAACGGCCCAATTTATGGCATGGGCCTGAACCGCTACTTGAAACAACGGCGCGCCAACCATGCCGCCGCCAGCGGATACCAACACGCCGCGCCGAGGCGGCTTTAACTCGGCGGCGATACGGCCTGGAGCAACAAAGCCGGTGTACAGTAACGGGGTTTTCAGCGGATGGCGCGGGTGGAAGCTATCTTCCAGGCGAGCAAAACGCGGATCGGCGTGTACCAACAGTCCGTCGAAATAACGGTCCGTAATCCAGCGGGCGCGTTCATCATGCCGGCTTTGATCCTTCCGGGCGTTGACCATGATGTCTCGTAGACTACAGAGCACCAACGGCCGCGCCTGTTTATCGCGGCGCGCGGCTTTTAGTAGCGGCAACAACTCGCCAGCCAGTTTCTTGCGACCGAACGGGAATAGTTCGATCAACACCACTTCCGGCCTGAGCAACGCATAGGTATCCAGTATTAACTGCCGACGCATCGCCAATGATTCTTTGACGCTGTAACGGTCGTCCTGGCTATACAGCTGATGATCCTCGCCCATGCCCAGCGGCGGCAGATTGAGCATATCCAGGTCGCCAGTGGCAGACTGATGGTCGGGGGCGCGGCCGCCGTTCAGAAAAGTCACTCGAAATTCGCGGCTCAAGGCATTCGCCAAGGTCATCGCCCTGACCCAGTGACCCATGCCCAGCGAGTGCTGGCAATACAGGAGTAATCGCGGTTTATGTTGGTTCATGCGGCACGCAACCCGTGTTGGAGTTTATACAGTTCGTGATAATGCCCGCCCATCTGCATCAAGGACTCATGGCTGCCTTGCTCGACAATCACGCCTTGCTTCAAGACCAAAATCCGGTCGAAATTGCGGATGGTGTGAAATTGATGGGCTATCACCAGCACGGTTTTGCCGCCATGCAGATTATCGATGGCGTCGCGAATCAAGGCCTGGGACTGGGCATCCACTGCCGAGGTCGGTTCGTCCAGAATCAGAATCGAGGATTTGCGCAATAAGGCCCGCGCCAGACACAGGCGTTGTTTTTGACCGCCGGACAGATTGCCGCCGCTTTCGCCTAGTACCGTGTCGTAACCATCCGGCAAATTGCGGATAAATTCGTCTGCATGCACTAGATGCGCAGCGGTTTGAATATCATCAAGCGTGGCGTCCGGACTACCGTAGCCGATGTTCTCGCGAATGCTGGTGCCGAACAGAATCGAATCCTGCAACACCACACCGATTTCCCGGCGTAAGCCGGCGCGTTGATAGCGGCCAACCTCGATGCCGTCGATGCGTACGGCACCCTGTTGCGGGTCGTAAAGGCGGATTAATAGGCGGGCGATCGTCGATTTACCGGCACCGGAAGCGCCGACCAAGGCCACCCGTTCACCCGGTTGAATGTGAAAGGAAATATCCCGCAGGATTGGTTTGCCGGTCGGATAACCAAAAGACACATGGCTGAATTCGATCTCGCCGCGCAAACCTTTGGGCAGCACAGCATCGGGCGGGTCTTGAATATCCGGTTCGGTATCGAGAATTTCACTGATGCGTTCGATACTGACACTGGCCTTGGAAAAGCGCGTGGACAAGCGGGTGATTTGCCGAATCGGTTGATACATCTGGGCTATATACGAACTGAATACCAGCACATCTCCCGGCGTCAGCACTCCGGCAAACACTTGCAAGCAGCCGAACAGCACCACGATGCCGGTGCCGATCGCACTGATGATTTCAATCATCCGGGTCGCCCCGGCTTCGATGCGCGCGGTGCGCACGCTTTCGGTCATCGACTGGCTGCTCTCCACATCGAAGCGTTCGCGTTCGTAATCTTCCATGCCGTAGGTTTGCACCAGCGGCACCGCATTCAACAACTCGCTGACCCGCGACGCTAAGCGCCCTTCGTTATGGCGTTGCTTGCGCGCCGAGCGTTTGACCCTGCTATAAATCATTACGATGGCAAGGCACAGCAGCGGAAAGCTGGCCAGCACGATCAAACTGAGTTTCACGCTCAGACTAAACATGATCGCGAACATACCCAACACGGTTAGCACATGGGTGGTAAAGGTCAAGGCCGAGTCGGCGTAAACGTCCTTTAAGGTGTTGGTATCGCTGGTGAGTTTGTTCAATAACTCGCCGGACGGTGTACTGCTGTGAAACGCCAGCGACAGGCGTTGCAGATGGTCGAACAGCTCGCTGCGCAAGGTATAAACCAGCAAGTAACCGATGCGCGAGGTCAGAAACAGCTGGTAATAGGAAAACACGCCTTTGAACAAGGCAATCACCACCATGCTGCCGCAGAGTATCCACAACGCCTGTTCGCTACCGCCATACAGCAGCGGTTGCGCCGCCGCCAGCTGAGCCGGCAACGGGTGATTCAAAAGCACGTGATCGAAGATCAGCTTCAGCGGCCAAGGCACGATCAGGCTGGTCAGCGTGGAACCGAGAATACAGACAATAGCGGCAAAAATACTACCTCGCACCCGGCACAGATGTGCAAACACGATCTGCTTGAAGCGGCTTGTTGCTTGAATTTGGTTGTTCATAAGCGGTTTTCCAGATGAATTCAGTTGGCCAGCGGCCAGGGACGCAAAGCCAGGGCAATAAAATCGGCAGCCCGTTGCGGCGCGGCCGATTTTTGCTGGATGAAGGTACGGTAAGCGCGGGTCAGTAATTGCCCGCGCAGGTGCCAGGCAAAACGCTGTGGGTGGGATTGATTTCGGTCGAAAGACGCATAGTCGGCAAACAGCTGCTGGACCAATCGGTCTATCGCAGTAATGGCATAGGGATAGTTGTATAAATCCGCCGCGAAGTTAGCTAAATCCTGCAACGGGTCGCCAATGCTTAATTCGTCATAATCGAAGAGAGCTAAACTGCCGTTTGGCAGAACCAGCAACTGATCGATATGAAAGTCACCGTGAATCAAACCCTGTATTTCAAACACCGGGCGATTTTGGCGCAATTCGGCCAGTAAGGAAGTCAGCGCCGACTGGATGGCGGGATAGGCGTGGCTTAATTTATCCGCTTTCTTGCGCCATTCTTGCAGCTGTTGCTGCGAGGTAACGACCGGCAGAGGCGGTGGCGTGAGTTGGTGAAATGCGACAAGTGCATTGGTTATTGCCGGGATTTTATCTGCGACACTGACTTCGAAATCCAGCTCCGCCAAAGCTTCGCCATGCAAGCCTTCCAACCATAAAGTATGGCGGTCGGCGATATACGCCAAGGCTTCAGGCATGATAAAGGCTGCGTCTGACTGGGACTGCTTTTGTAGCCCATGCAAATTGTCGTAAACCGTCCGTCCACGCTCATCGGCGTAGGTTTTGCCGTAAACCACCCGCGCGGGTTCAGCTTCACTGGCCGCGAATCGATAACGCGCCGTGCAACGAATTTCCGGCCGGTAATTGACGATCTCGATAGCCGACACTGACTGCTGGCCCAGTTCGGGAATTATTTGGCTATCCATCAGTTGCGCCAGCCAGGGCATCGCCGGATCGTCCGGAAAGCGCCAGCCGACCACGCCCAGTTCGGCCAGATGAATCGCATTTTCACCGCTGGCTTGGGCTTCGGCAAAGGCCTGATGGCTGCGCTGGTCCAAATACGCACGAGCGTAGAGTATGCGTTGTTCGGCGGCCGATGAGGGCAATTGCCGGCCTTGCAAGTGATAAACCAGCGACAAGAAAGAGCGCTCGCGGTTTTCGGCTAGGCGATAGGTTTTGTAGCGCGGATGTTGAATTTCGCAGCCGGTCACCTGCCAGTCGCCGGCCAGGCATTCTGGCAAATGCCGTTGCAGGGTTGCAGCCATCCGCTCGGCATCGAGTAAGGGGGCAAATTGATCCAGTGGATTGCTCATGTGCGCAGCCCTGGGTAATGTTGGCCGTGATGTTCGCCACCCAGCCTAATCGTCATCACTTGCGGCTTGCTATACCAATCGATGGCGTACAGATATTTGTTTTTGACATTGATCTCGGCCTCGTCGGCAAAGTCGTTGGCTAACAGCCGGGCCAAGATCACTTCATTGGTGTTGCGATGGCCGACGATCAGAATGGCACCATGGCTTTCGGCCAATATCCGTTCAAGGCTGCTGAGTACGCGAGCCGCAAAGGCGGGATAGGCTTCGGAGCCAGGCACGCTATAATTCTGTTTATCATGCTCGCGTGCGGCCCATAACCGGCTGGCTTCGGGGTCTCTTTCGTCGACATGTCGACCTTCCAGAATACCCAGGCCAATTTCCCGCAAATCATCCCGTGTTTGAATCGGCAGTCCATGCATTGCGGCGGCGGGGCTGGCCGTCTGTATGGCCCGCGTCAGGCTGCTGCAATAAATCGCGCTCAAGGTTTCCTGTTTCAATACATCCGCCAAGGCCTGGGCTTGCTCCAGGCCTTTGGACGACAGCTGAGTGTCGGCCTGGCCGGATAGGCGTTGCTGAAGATTTAGCGCGCTTTGGCCGTGCCTGGCTAAATAAATGCGTAACGGGCGGTCAAACGAACGCATCGCCTGCTCCTGTTACATGTTTACTCAGCGCCAGATAGCTTTCGCTGAGCGCCAGATAGCTTTGGATATGGGCGATGCGTTGATCATCCATTTGCCGCAGGCTGCGGCGCGTGACTTCGTGAATCAGCGCGGCGGCCACCTGCCAACGCAAGGCAGGCAGTGAAACCGTATGGACGCTATGAACCATGTACGAGTGGACCAACTGCCTGACCAGCGTATGCATTTGCTCGACTGAGTCGCCTTCCCGCAGGCCGTGCAGATAAAAGTTGCCGATCAGGCTGGCCAAATCGGCCATTGGGTCGCCCAGGCAGACGCAATCCAAATCGATCAAGCCCAGTTTGTCGCCTTGGACTAAAAAATTGTTCAACTTTAGGTCGTGGTGTAGTGTCGCCAGGGCTGGCTTTGGAAGATTAAGTTCGTCCGCCAACACAGCGTCAACCGCACTTTCGATGCGTTCTGCCAGTGCCGGCCGGGTTTGTTCGGCAAGCCTAACGGTAGCCAGCAGGCCTTCGGTGACATCACTTTGATTGAAACGCTGCGCGGTGTCGATTTTGCAGGCATGAAACGCCGCTGCACACTGGCCGATGCGTTCGGCCAAGGCCAAGCCATCGGCTGTTTGCAAATCGGACCAGCACAATGTCCGGCCGGGGACAGGCGATTGCCAGAGCGTGCGGGTTTGGGCGTCGTAGGCCAGGGTCTTGGCACCCCAGCTAAATTGGTTGCTGAGTTGCCGCATCACCGCGAATACCTCGCGGCCGCTATCGTCGGCGTAATTTTTGGCATACAACAAGCGAGTTTCATCTGCTCCGCCCAGTGACACCCGATAACGGATCATGCAGGAGCGCTCAGGCAGATAATGCAAAACTTCGGATCCGACAGCCAGGACCCGATCATCCCCAGCTAAATCTGGCTCACCAATCCGGTTCTTGATGGCTTCCGCATCCAACAGGCCGGGCAAATGAATCAGCTTGCGATCGTAAGGAAACGCCCAAAGCAGCATGGCCGGCTCGTACAAAAGCGTCAGCGCGCCTGCCGCCAGATCAGGCCGTTTGCTTCGTTCCAATTCAAACTCCCGACTCACTAAGTCAGGCGCACATAAGCGGCCGGTCACATACCGCGATTGGGTGTTTGGGTCTGACCGGGTATCAAGCCGATAACCAATCACCAGACTTTTACCGGGTTTATGGCGTTTTTCGCCAATGCAGCATTCAACATGACCGGATTTATAGTCGGGCATGTCTAGTACCCAGCTCAACAAAGGCCCCATCACGGCAGGATTCAGCGCGTCGGCCATTTGCGGGAAGCATGGGTCTAGCTTCATGCCTGCACTCTCCCATCGATAGCGTCGATTTGAAGTTGGCCTTTGGCGTAATTCAGGCAAACCGGCCTACCGACGCTGTCCAGCAGTTTGCGTACGCCAATTTCCAGCCATTCAGCCGCATAAGCCCGGACGCTGAGGATACCGCCTACGGCATCGCGGCGGATGAATACGACTTGTGCCCGGCAGATAACGTCTGCAAAGTGGTATTCAGATAAACCAGGCTGATGGGCGACGAAAAAGCAATCGTGATGATTTGTAGTTTCTGATTGAATGCGGATACTGAGTGCCAAAGCCTGGGTAGCGGGCACGGATTGACCGAGACAGGTTACTGATAGAGCCTCCACTCGCAAAGCCGGAGCTTTGTCTTTAAAGGGATACAGAACAGTTTGAAACCAGCCGCTACCCGCGCATTCCTGGCTAAAACTCAGCACAGGCGCGGGTTGCTTGACGCCATATTCCGGCGACACCCAGCCGGGTTTTAGACTCATTTCAATCCCGGCGCGTCCGGCTTGTGCGATCAACAGATTGGGCGCCCGGATGCCTTGGTCTTGTATTTCGCTTTGGTCCTGCGCTTCCGGCGCCAAATGGAAAAATTGCTCGTAACGATGGGCTTCGGAGGCAAGCAACAGATCGCTGATAATCCAATATTCGGCTTCGGCAAAGAAAATGCTGCGTTGGTGATCGACTTCGTATTGCGGACTCAAGGCGCGGCCATGCACAAAATCAAAGCCTTGGTTCGATTCAAAGATTAATACCGCTGCTCGGGGTTGCGGGCCGACCGGCTCATGACACTGGTAGGCTATCTGATCCTTACCGTCCACCATTATGGTGTTATGCGCCGCCGTGCCTTTGAAGACGTGCCGCCAATTGATGCCGTCGCTTACGTGTTCGTGATAGCTGTAACGGCCTGGATCGACGATTAAAGACCGACCGAAGGCGGCCATTTCGAAACTCAATAAATCATAATGGCCGTGGCTGCCGAAGCCCAACTGGCCGCAGTCAAAAATCAGATAACGACCATTGGCATAAGGCAGCTTTGTCCAGTCGCTACGCAGAATGCTGTATCCGCTGTCGGCAAACAGGCGCGAGCGTTGCGCCGGTGGCTTGCCTTGCTCTCCCCGGCTAAGCACATAACTCAGCGCGTCGCCGGGATAATAGTGTTGGGCTTTGCGCAATAGCGACAGATAACTGTTGATGTCGCCATCGTTGATGGCCGGCAGCCAACCGTCAGGTTTGTGGGCGTAAATGGAAAATTCCAGGGCTTTACGGATGACGGTATCGAACGCCTCGGGCAGCGCCAGTCCGTTCAAATCGGCCAACTCGCGGACCCGCAAGAAGTTCTTTAATACCGTATGGTGGTAGTCGGTGGACAGCTCTTTTTGTACGCCGTCGGCCAGAAAATCATCGCGGAGATTGGCCATTAATTCGTGTTGGGCAAAGGCCAATAACTCAGCGGATTGGCTTAACTCCGGAAACACCAAGGCAACCGCGAAAATCGCATACAGCTCGATAGTGCGGTGATTGCCTTGCGGCGTTAAATTGTGGCTGAGAAACACAGCCTGCGACTGAATCGAACCCAACAAAGCCAGCAAGAACTCGGCGGTAATCGCCGAGCAGTGCCGACCCGGCACGAAGTAATGGTAAGCCAATAACCATTGCTGCAAGCGGCGACCGGTCACCTGGCTGTTTACAAAACCGTCCGGCACCTGCTCAATCCAAGAACTGATCAAAGCCACCCATTTATTGGCATAACTCTCGTCGCCACTGTAGTCGTAAGCTAATGCCAGATCACGGGAATAATAAAACTTGTGCAGCAGTATCAGCCATTCCAGATCGGGACTGGGGTTATGCAGCCAATTCAACGCGTCACCCAAGCGATGGGTTTCGTTATTCAGGGTAAATTCGTTGTTCAGAATCGGCTGCGCGCTACTTATATGTTTGGCTTTGCCGGGCTTTAGCGGGAAATAGTTGGTAACGGCACGCTGGTGAAAATGCGTCAACAGCTCGGCGGGCGTCATTGCCGCGAAGCGGGGTACCAGGAATACCGGCATTGAATTTGCCAACGAGTTTTGCGTGCCAAGAAACGCCGATGTAGCGGTGCTGGGATAGCTAGGTTTCATGACTTATCCACGCTGTGCCGCCGCCGACTCGGTTTGCCAGGCCAAGACTTGGCCCCAACTATCCTGGCGACGGAATAAAAACGCGCTATCGGTTAGCAGGTCCGCAAATTGGTAAGTTAGACCGGCCTGGTGCGCCAGGAATAGCTCGTCGTAGGTCTCTCTTTGGGCCAGTCGGCTGTGAATCCGCACGGCGCTGGCGATGGAGCTGCCAACCACTTGACCGTTTTGGCTCACCGGTAATGGTTCCAGTGTAAGCTGCGGCGGTGTCGATTGGTACGGAAACAGCAGGGTCAGAAAATAATAATTGGCGGCATGCGCGGAAAAATTGACGACCGGCGCCGAGTATTTGCAACCGTAGCTGGGTGAAACAAAGCCTGGCTCCAGAGTCAATTGGGTGGCCGGTTGCGGCACTTGCAGGATGATCAGATTCGGTGAGTCGACCCGCAACCCGGCCGCACCGACCTGCATCGTGGTGTGTTGTTCTGCCAGCGCATCCAGATGGAAGCGCAATTCGTAATCGTGGTTTTGCTCGGCGCGCAGCACATCGCAGATCAGCCAGTATTCGCCCGCAATGAACATGATTTTGCGCTCGTGAATCACCGGATATTCATGGCTGGCGGCGATGCCGTGCAGATAGTCAAAACCCGGCCGGTGCAGCGCGCATTTAAATTCACGCGCCGGTTCCGGGCCTTGAATCTTGTATTTGCGAATGTGCGGCGCATACAAGGTCTGATTTTTGCCGTCCACCTGCACCGTGTTGTGATAGCCGGTACCGCGAAACAGCACCCGCCAATTGGTGTCGCCGGATTCGTCGTAGGTATAACGGCCCGGATCGACGATCAAGCTGCGTCCGTAAGCTGCCACTTCGATATTGAGTAAATCCAGATGACCGTGATTGCCGGCACCTAAAGGCGCGCAATCGAAAAACAAATAGCGCTCGTCCTGATAGGCTTCGCCTTGCTCGCCCCAGCCACTACGCAAGATGCTGTAGCCGCTGACTGTAAAGGTTTTCGAACACTCCGCTGGCGCTTGGCCCTGTTGACCGGCAGTGGCGACGTAAAGCAGCGCCGGATCGTCATATAGCTCATGGCCTTGCCGTAGCAAATCCAGGAAATTGGCGCTGTCGCCATCACTAATCGCCGGGATAAACCCGTCAGGTTTGTGCGCATGCAAGCAAAAGTTCAGGGCTTTTTTGATGGCCTCGTCCATGTCGGCCGGCAACTCGATGTTGTTCAGCATCGCCAAACGGCGAATGCCTAAGAAATTGCGCAACACGATATGGTGATAATCGGTCGACAGTTCGCAATGTACGCCGTCGGGCAGCAAATCGGTTTGCAGATTGCGTTGCAATTCGCCAATAGAAAAACCCAGCCATTCATCAGCTCCGCGCAATTCAGGAAACACGACTGCGGCCAGGAAAATCGCGTATAGCTCCAGGGTACGATGATTGCGCGCTGGCGTCAGGTTGTTGCACAAATAGGAGACCTGCTGTTGCAGCGAGGCCAGAAACTCGAGGTGAAACTCCGCATCAATCAAGGATTCTGCGGCCGCCGAGACAAAATAGCGGTAGGCAAAAATCCAGTTTTGCACGCGGCGGCCGGTGACATCGCTGGACAGAAAATCGACCGGCACGCTATCGATCCAGTTGCGGGTGAGTGCTTGCCATTTATCGCGGTAGCGGGTGTCGCCGGTTTGCTGAAATTGTCTACCCAAGCCGACTGCATAATAAAATTTGTGCAGCAGAATCAACCATTCAACATCTGAGCTGGGATTATTCAGCCAATCAAATGCATCATCAAGCTGGTAAGGCTCGTGATTGAATTCAAAGCGGTTGCGCAAAATGCCGTCCAGCTTTTCCGGGGTATTTTGCTCTTCGTCGATCACCGAAAAATAGCGGATCTGCCTGCGACCATGAAAATACGCCAACAACTCCGCCGGCGTCATATCGCAGTATGGCGCAGCCAGCACCAGCAAACGCGGATCGGACTTAAGAGTGTTCAGCACAGCAGACATGGGCCTCCACCGCTTGACCTTTCAGGCAGGCGTCGAACAGTTTTTTCAGGGCGATGGTCGTGTGGCGGGAATTGAAATCCCGGCAGACGGTTTGCCGCGCGGCTTGACCCAAACGCAAACGCAAGGCTTGATCGGCTAATAAGCTTTGGATAGCGTCTGCCATGGCTTGAGCATTTTTTTCCGGCACCAACAAGCCGTTGATGTGGTCCTGAATCAATTCCGGAATCCCGGAAATGTCAGTGGAGATGACCGGCATTTCCATCGCCATCGCTTCGACCAAGACATTGGGAATGCCGTCGCGGTCGCCGTTATCGACCACCAGGCAGGGCAAGGCGAACACATCGCCTTGCTGATAAATACCGCGCAGTTCCTCCTGGGTCACCGCGCCGGGCAGGCTAACGATGTCTTGTAAATCCAGATCGGCGATGAGTTGTTTGATGACTTGCGCGTATTTATCCGCGCCGCCGACGATGCGGCAATTAAATTTAACGCCGCGATCACGCAGAATCGCGCAGGCTTTGACCAGATAATCGAAGCCTTTTTTCTCGACCAAGCGGCCGACCGACAGAATGGTTGGAATATGCTCAATCCCCTGTTGCTTGCGCGGTTCCGGCACAAACAGATCCGTATCCAGGCCATGATAAATCCGGTGCACGGCAATATCGCTGCCTTTGCAAGCGTCCAGATGTTCCTGATTGGCGCCGGTGCAAGTCACGGCGAATTTTGCGCGGCGCATTTTGATTTGTAACAAATCGCCGGGGTTCAGTTCGCGCAAGTAAATATCCTTGGCATGGGCGGTAAAGCTGAACGGCAGGCCGCTGATGCGGCTGGCGAACATCGCAATCGTCGTTGCGCCATGACAGAAATGCGCATGTAGGTGCCGAATGGCCGGATTCTGTAACACCGATTCAGCGATATAACCGGCTTGCAGAAACTCCTTGATGAAGACTGTGCGCGGCCACTCCCGCCAGCCGCTACGGTATTTGATGCTCATGCTCAAACATTCCAGCAACGCGCCTAAATAGTTGATGGGCTTCTTCAGGAATAGCCGGCCGTGGCTTTGCGTGAATTTCGGCAGGTTTTCGATCAACCAGGCCAAAAAGCTGTGGCCGGTCAAGTCGCTAGCTTGCGGAAGATAATTCACCGGCGCGTGGATGGCGTCGACGACGGCGTGATGCTTTTGGCCCTCAAGCTGCTTGATCGAAAAAATCGTCAGTTCAAGGCCAAGGGTTTCCAGTAAATGGATTTCGTTAGTGATAAAGGTTTCCGACGTACGCGGAAATCCTTTGAGTATGTAGGCGACTTGCGCCTGGTTGCCGAAGTTCTGCATTTAAAAATCCAAAATTATCCAGTCTGCCTTGCACAGGCCGGAAGGTTTATCTCAATGAAGATGGGTTTATTGGGGTGCCACGCTGCGGTTCGAAGACCTGATGCGCGCTTGCGGTTTTTCGGCGCGGCCATACAGCAAATCGGCGATTGATTCGCTAATACGCGGCAGACCACCCATGTCGATTTGATACAAGCGGCTGTGATGGACGTTGGTGCGGCCCAATTCTTCACGGACCGTTTCCATTAGTAATTTGGGCGACAGATTATGGGGATGAATGGCACGAACCAAGCCTTGCAGAGCCAGGCGTTCGGCGCGTATCCATTGTTCCTGGGAAGGTTTGACGCGCGGCACCAAAATGGCACGCTTACGCAACGTTAATAGTTCGCAGGTCGTATTATAACCGCCCATGCTCACCACCAAATCCGCTGCTTCCATACAAGCCATCATGTCGGTGTTAAACTCCTGAATCACCACATTTCTGCAGCTGCGAGCCAAAATTTCGATTTGGTGGCGGCGGCTTTCCGACATTTCCGGGCCGCAAATCATCAGGGTCATAGTGTTGTCGCCCAGGTCCTGCCGACTCAAGCCTTCCAGATAACTATGCAGCAACTGGTAGCCATCTTCGCCACCGCCTGCGGTAACCAGCACCAGGCGTTCGTGGGTGCAACCAATTTGCTGCCGAATTTCACCGGCGCGCTTGTCGCTGCGTTCGCGGGCTATGTAACCGCAGAAGTCGACTTTGTCATGGCTGGCGTCGGGAAATTCGTATTCCTTGCGCATGTCGTAAATCTCCGGCGAGCCCACTACCAACACCTTGTCGTAATGGGATTGGATGGCATCGTGGTAACCGTTTTTCTTCCACACCGGTATCGTGCTTTCCGGGCTATCCAGAATGTCGCGCAGCAATAACACCAGTTTGGCGCGGTGACCGCGACGTTGCATGAGATGCAGAGCAGCACCTAATTCGTCGCTGACGCCGTAGGGCTTTTTGTCGACCAGAATCAAATCGGGATCGAAATCCAGCACCGCGCTGAGGATGATGTTGCTGCGCAGTTTGAGCAATTGCTCGTATTCCATATCCAGGAATTTCACCGAATAATCGCCTTTGACGGTACGCGACAGACAAGGCAATTTGATGTAATCGATTCGGTCCGGAATGCGGAAGGCGTGCAGCATCGGCGAACCGGACAAAATCAACACCGACACGTTCCGATCGGCATCCACCAGGGATTTGGCGATAGCCAACATCCGGCGGATATTGCCCAAGCCGAAGGTATCGTGAGAATACACAATGATGCGTTTGGGTTGGTTTTCAAAAGGCATGGGCCGCTTCCTTGTTGTTGTCGTTCGTCGTCGGGCGGCGTGGCTTCAGCGGAAGACACACGTCCGGTTTTGGCGTAACAAAACGGTAATAAATTGTTCACACGCGACGTCTATTCCCAGCGGCCAGAACAAGGTTCAACAAATTTGGAAACTTAATCAGACTTTAATATTCCCAGGTGCGAGCGACGGAAGACGGAAAGTATCGAGTGAGCAGGGCGATAGCCGAGGGTGGGCGGCTAAGAAATTAGCCCGATTTTTGTTGAGGGATTGGTTTGGCGGAGTGGCCCGACAAGAGCCGGCAGTCGAATGCGCTCGACTTTAAACGAAGAGCGTTGCGGCGCCGGGCCGCAACGCAAACAGCGGAATTAACCGAACAAATCGTCCAGATATTTTTCGGCATCCAATGCCGCCATGCAGCCGGCGCCGGCCGAGGTGATGGCTTGTTTGTAATGCGAGTCCATCACGTCGCCGGCGGCGAACACGCCCGGTACGCTGGTGGCGGTGGCGTTACCGTGGATGCCGCTTTTAACCACGATGTAGCCGTGGTCCATTTCCAGTTGGCCGGCAAAAATGTCGGTGTTCGGCGTATGGCCGATGGCGATAAAGACGCCGTGCACGTCCAGTTCTTTGGTCGCGCCGCCCTGGGTACTTTTGATGCGCAGGCCGGTGACGCCCATCTCGTCGCCCAACACTTCGTCCAGCTCGTGATTCCATTCGATGCGGACGTTGCCGGATTTTGATTTCTCGATCAATTTGTCGGACAGGATTTTCTCGGAACGGAATTTATCGCGGCGATGGACGACGATGACTTCCGAGGCGATATTGGCAAGGTACAAGGCTTCTTCGACCGCGGTATTGCCGCCGCCGATCACGGCGACCGGCTTGTTGCGGTAGAAAAAACCGTCGCAGGTGGCGCAAGCCGATACGCCTCTGCCTTTGAAGGCTTCTTCGGATTCCAGGCCCAGATACTTGGCCGAGGCGCCGGTGGCGATAATTAACGCATCGCAGGTGTAAACGCCGGCATCGCCGGTCAAGGTAAACGGCTTTTGCGACAAATCGGTGGTGTGGATGTGGTCGAAGATCACTTCGGTGTTGAAGCGCTCGGCATGGCGCAGCATCCGGTCCATCAATTCCGGACCTTGCACGCCGTCGACGTCGCCGGGCCAGTTGTCGACTTCGGTGGTGGTGGTCAATTGTCCGCCTTGTTGCATGCCGGTGATCATGACCGGATTCAGGTTGGCGCGCGCGGCGTAAACGGCTGCGGTGTAGCCGGCCGGGCCGGAACCTAGGATTAAAAGTTTGCAATGCTTGGCTGCAGCCATTTTCTCGATCTCCATGCGGGGTTAGTATGAAACGATTATATGGGCAATCCCCCGCGGTTTAAACCGGCAGAATGCCGGGATTTTGCGGGCTGCGCCGGCCAAGCTAATGTGAAATCGATTTTTATCATCTATAATCAGGTTTTAGTTAAGCTTTTAACGTGAGCCGTCACCCATGGTTGCTGTTGTGGAAGAGAGAGACACGCGAGGATATCGCGAAATCGCATTGCTGGGCTGTTCCTGTTTTGCACTGTTCTTTTTGATTGCCTTATTGACCTTTAACTCCAACGATCCGGGTTGGAGCCACAGCACGTCCTATCAATCGATCAGCAACGCCTGCGGCGTGTTCGGCGCCTGGCTGGCCGATTTCGTGCTGAGCTTTCTCGGTTTGATGGCCTACCTGATCCCGGTCATGCTGTTCTGGTACGGTTACATGGTCTATCAGGGGCCGAACCAACAACAGGCCAGCCAATGGCTGGTCGCGGCGCGCTCGGTCGGTTTTCTGGCGACCGTCGTGTCCGGTTCGGCGATCTTGTTCTTACATCTGCATTTTCTGCGCACCAAAGTCGATCTGCCGGAGAGTCCGGGCGGCATTTTGGGCCGGGAAATCGGCGACGCGCTGGTGCATCTGTTGGGCAATTCCGGCTCGACCTTGCTGTTGCTGGCGATATTCATGACCGGCGTAACCATGTTTACCGGTTTATCCTGGCTGATGGTGATGAGTTTGATCGGCAAGTGTGCGATGAGCGCGTGTTCCGTGGTCGGCCGTCAGGCCGTGACCGGCGCCGAACGTTATCGCAGCAGCGAGAAGCCGGTGCGGGCCGAAGCCAAAAAAGTGCGGATCAAACCGGAAACCAAAGCCGAATCCAGATCCGACGAAGCGCCGCGCGCCAAGCCGCAAATTCAAGTTGTGGAAACCGTGTCCGCCAAGCCGGCCGAAACCGTCAGACCGTTGCGGCGCAAAGACAGCAAGGTCTTGGAAAATATGGACGACAGTGCGTTCCTGAACGCCTTGCCGCCGTTGTCCTTGCTGGACAAACGCGATATCAAGGTCAAACGCTATTCCAAAACCGAGTTGGAAGAAATTTCGCGCCAGGTCGAAGATGTGCTGCAAGATTACGGTATTGCCGCCGAAGTGGAAGCGGTGTTGCCGGGTCCGGTCATCACCCGATTCGAATTGCGGCTGGCGGCCGGTGTCAAGGTCAGCCGGATCAGTAGTCTGGCCAAGGACTTGGCGCGCGGCTTGTCGGTGACCAGCGTGCGCATCGTCGAAATCATCGAAGGCAAATCCGTCATTGGTTTGGAAATTCCGAACCAGGAGCGGGAAATGGTCTCGTTGCGCGATCTGCTGGTATCGGACGAATTCGAGCGGGCCAAATCCAAACTCAGCATCGCGATGGGCAAGGACATCGCCGGTACTCCGGTGGTGGCCGATCTGGCGAAAATGCCGCATGCGCTGGTGGCCGGTACCACCGGCTCCGGTAAGTCGGTCGCGATCAACACTATGATTCTGAGCTTGCTTTACAAAGCCAAGCCGGAAGACGTGCGGATGATCATGATCGACCCAAAAATGTTGGAGTTGTCGGTGTACGAAGGTATTCCACATTTGTTGACGCCGGTCGTCACCGACATGAAGGACGCCCAGAACGCCTTGCGTTGGGCGGTGGCGGAAATGGAACGGCGCTACAAGTTGATGTCGAAAGTCGGCGTGCGCAATCTGGCCGGTTACAACCATGCCATCAAGGAAGCCGAAGCCGCCGGCCAACCGATCCGCGATCCGTTGTTCAATCCGCAAACCCCGATTCCGCTGGATGATTATCCCTATCTGACCACGTTGCCCAGCATCGTCATCGTTATCGACGAGTTGGCCGACATGATGATGGTGGTGGGCAAGAAGGTCGAGGAGCTGATTGCGCGTTTGGCGCAAAAAGCCCGCGCTGCCGGCATCCATTTGGTGTTGGCGACGCAGCGGCCGTCGGTGGACGTCTTGACCGGTTTGATCAAGGCTAACGTGCCGACCCGGATTTCGTTTCAGGTTTCTTCGCGCATCGACTCGCGGACCATTATCGATCAGGGTGGTGCCGAAGCTCTGTTGGGCAACGGCGACATGTTGTTCCTGCCGTCCGGTACCAGCATTCCATTGCGGGCGCACGGCGCCTTCGTCGACGATCACGAAGTGCATCGGGTGGTCGAGTTCATGAAAAAAACCGGACCGACCGACTACCTGGACGAAATTACCCAGGAGCGCACCGACAGCGGCGAAGTGGCGGGCTTGGACGGGGAAGGCAGCGAGTCCGATCCGTTGTACGACGAAGCGGTGGCCTTCGTCACCGAGTCGCGCAAGGCTTCCATTTCCAGCGTGCAGCGCCGCTTTAAAATCGGTTACAACCGCGCGGCGCGGATTATCGAAGACATGGAAAACGCCGGCGTGGTCAGTCCGCCGGAAACCAACGGCTCCCGCGAAGTGCTGGCGCCGCCGCCGCGCTGAAGCCGATGAATCCTGCCATCGGCGCATTGCTGGTCATCCTAACCGTATCGGCGTTCGGTGGTTGGCTGCTGTGCCGTAACAAGCCGGTCGAAAAGCCGGTTAAAGCCATGTTGTTCGTCGGTTACTTTTGGGGCTTGGCTTTTTCTTTATTGATAATTGCGGTGTTGGCTTATTTGGGCTGGCAGCGTTTCTCGATTTAATGATTATGAATTCGGATTGGATAGGCTATCTGGCCGCAGCGTTGACGACGGCTTCGTTTTTACCGCAGGCGGTGATGACCGTCAAAACCCGTGATACCTCGTCGCTGTCTTTGGGCATGTACAGCCTGTTTACCTTGGGCGTACTGTTGTGGCTGATTTACGGCGTGTTTCTGGCGAACTGGGCGATTATCGTCGCCAACGCCGTAACCTTTTTACTGGCCGCGGCGATTCTGGCGGTTAAGCTGCATAATTCGTGGCGTAAATAGCCCCGGGTTTTGCCGCTGCCGCAGTCGGCTTAAAGCAGTGGCTATGCCAATAACTTGCTACAATGCGGACCCTTTAACGGTCCGGATGGTAAAGGCTGCAGCCAATGAAAGTAAGAGAAAAACGACACGGTCTGGTATTGGTACATACCGGCGAAGGCAAGGGCAAATCCTCCAGCGCGTTCGGCATGGTGTTTCGTGCCGCGGGTTGGGGTATGAAGGTCTGCGTGATCCAGTTCATCAAGGGCCAGTGGCAAACCGGCGAACAGAAGGCGGCGACCCGCTTCGAGGAGATCGAGTGGCATGCCCTGGGCGACGGTTTTACCTGGGATACCAAAAATCCGGAGCAGGATATCAAGACCAGCCGCGAGATCTGGGAGTTTGCCAAACAAAAGATCCAGTCGGAACAATTCGATCTGGTCGTGCTGGACGAAATCAACTACTGCTGCGGCTACGGCTGGATCAGCGGCCAGGAAATCGCCGATTTCATCCGCCAGCATAAACCCGGTTGGCTGCATCTGGTGCTGACCGGGCGCAATGCGGCGCCGGAAGTGATCGAAGTCGCCGACACCGTCACCGAAATGACCCGTGTTAAACATGCTTTCCAGGCCGGAATCAAAGCCGAGCAGGGCGTTGAATTTTAAGCTGAAAAAAAACCGGGCTTCTGGCAAAATTGCCGCCTTTTTTAATCCAGGCTATGACCACTATGCAACAAGCAATCGAATTGATCAAAAAGTACTATCAAGCATTCAACGACGGCGACATGGATACCTTCCTGAGCTTGTTGACCGAAGACGTGGTGCACGACATCAATCAAGGCGGCCGCGAACAAGGTAAGGCCGCGTTCGGCGAATTCATGAAAAAAATGAATCACCACTACAAGGAGCAATTGGTGGACATGGTGGTCATGGCCAACGAAGACGGTAGCCGCGGCGCCGCCGAGTTCGTCGTGTTGGGCGAATACCTGAATACCGACGAAGGCTTGCCGGAAGCCAACGGTCAGACTTACCGCCTGCCGGCCGGCGCCTTCTTCGAAATTCGCGACGGTAAAGTCGCCCGCATCACCAATTACTACAATCTGGGCGACTGGATTGCTCAAGTCGATCCGCAGGCCTAAACGCCCTGTAACCGGCGCATTGCCGCTACCGGCCATTTAGCTTAGAATCCGGAACTCAAGGTTTCGGATTTGCTTTGAAAATAACTAGAAACAGAGGAGAGCAACAATGGGCGAAATACAAAAAGCGATGATCGCTGTGGTGGGTGTGTTCGTGGTCGGTTTCATTCTGGTGGGCGCCAGCAAGGAGCAAAGCAACGAAGAGAAGGAAGCCGCGTCGCAGATCCGATCCTTGGTGGCCATGCAGGAAATGGCCAACCAAAAATGCCCGAAATTGATTCAAAACAAAACCGGCACCCAGGTGTATTTCCCGTCCAAAACCGACACGGATAAAGCAACTTACGTGACGATGGAATGGGTCGGCGAGCCGGGCTCCAACTTTAAAACCGCATCCTGCACGCTGCATTTGTCGCTGGGCGGCGTATCGAAGTTGATCATCGACGATAAAGTTCTGATCGACAAGAAAATTTAAGTGCGGACGGCGTTTATGCGTTTTTGCGTAAACGCCGTTTCCGTATCGGCCGGTTCCGCGTGGTTTTTGCCGAAGCGGGGCCGTCTTACAACTTGCAAGCTGCTAATTTGCTAGCCTTTCGCCCCTTTTCCAGTCCCGCGGGTTCGGCCGGAGCGATCCGGATTAACCGAATTGTCGCGCATTTCGTCCAAAATACGGGCGACTTTAGCCTGATCCTTGCTGCAACCGCAGCCGAGTTCCATACTTAGTCCCGTTTGCAATTTAAGAGGTGAATCAATATGGCGGATAACACCGTCCACAAAGGTATTTTAAAAACCTGGAAAGACGATAGAGGTTTTGGCTTTATTCAGCCGAATGGCGGCGATAAGGATATTTTTATTCATATTTCTTCGCTGAAAGGCATGGCGCGGCGGCCGCAACGCGGCGATGTGATCGTTTACCGCGTGGCTCGCGAAGCCGACGGTAAATTGAAGGCGGTTGACGCCTGCATCGAAGGCGTTGCCTATCAGGCCGCACCTTCCAAGCCCGTTAAATTCTGGCGTTGGATAGTTGCATTGTTGCTGGGGTTGATCAGCGCCGCGGCCGCCGCCTATTTCTACCGGTAACCCGGCCTGCCGGCGCATTACCGCACTATTTACAGGATTCCAGGGATTACAGATGGATTGGCTACATTATCTGCTCGACGTTTTGTTACACATTGATAAACATCTGGCCGAATTGATCGGCGAATACGGTGCAGTCACCTACGCGATCTTGTTTGCCGTGATCTTTGTCGAAACCGGTTTCGTGGTGATGCCGTTTCTGCCGGGCGATTCGCTGCTGTTTGCCGCCGGAGCCTTTGTTGCGGTCGATGCGCTGAATCTGCCGATGCTGCTCGGCATCATGAGCGTTGCCGCGGTACTGGGTGACACGGTGAATTATTGGATCGGGCGTAGCGTCGGTAAACGCGCTTACTCGTTGAGCTGGGTCAACCGGCAACATCTGGAGCGGGCGCAGACCTTTTACGAAACTTACGGCGCGAAGACGATTGTGTTGGCGCGTTTCGTGCCGATCGTCCGCACCTTTGCCCCGTTCGTCGCCGGCATCGGCCGCATGCCGTACGGTTATTTCTTCCTTTACAACGTCGTGGGTGGCTTGGCCTGGGTCTTGATTTGCGTGTTTGCCGGCTATTTTTTCGGCAACATTCCAATCATCAAACAAAATTTCGAACTGGCGATCCTGGCTATCGTGCTGCTGTCGATCACGCCTATCGCCGTCGAACTTTTGAAAGCGCGTAAGCATCCCGAAAATTGAATTCAGCGGAGAACCGATGTGGAGATGAGCGATTCGCAGAAGTGGTTGGTATTGGCCTTCGTTGCCGGATTCGGCGGCTTGCTGTATTTGCTGGCTCCGGTATTGATGCCGTTTGCGGTCGCGGCGATTCTGGCGTATCTGGGTGATCCTTTGGTCGATCGTTTGGAAACCCTGCAATTGCGCGGCTGGCGCCTCAATCGCACCCTGGCGGTGATCGTGGTGTTTTCCGGCATCATCTTTACCATCGCCGCCTTGCTGGTCGTGATTATTCCGGCGCTCGAATACCAGATCGGCGAGTTCATCGATAAACTGCCGTCCTACTTGAATTGGGTCAACAAAGCGGTCATACCCGATCTGCAGAAGTACTTCGGCCGCAGCATCCGCCCGCTGCGCGAAGAGCAATTGCTGAATATGATCCGGAATCACTGGCAAAACGGTGGCGTCGGCGAAAACCTGCTCGAATCGGTGTCGCATTCCGGCGCGGTGCTGATCGGTTGGGTCATGAATCTGGTGTTGATCCCGGTCATCACCTTTTATTTGCTGCGCGACTGGGACGAACTGGTCAGAAGAATCCACGATTTGTTTCCGCGCCGTGCGGCCGGGACCGTGGCGAAACTGGCCGCGGAAGCCGACGACGTGCTGGGAGCGTTCATGCGCGGCCAGTTTTACGTGATGCTGGCTTTGGGCGGCATCTATAGCTTTGGGTTGTGGCTGGTCGATCTGGAATTAGCCCTGGTCATCGGCATGATGGCCGGGTTGGTCAGTTTCGTACCCTATATGGGAGCGATCACCGGCATCGTGTTTGCCTGTATTTCGGCTTTGCTGCAATTTCAGGACGCAATGCATTTGCTTCCGGTCCTGATCGTGTTCGCCGTCGGCCAAAGCATCGAAGGCATGCTGCTGACGCCGTGGCTGGTCGGTAACAAGATCGGCCTGCACCCGGTCGCGGTGATGTTTGCGGTGATGGCCGGCGGCCGTTTGTTCGGATTTTTGGGGGTGTTGCTGGCTTTGCCGGTGGCATCGGTGGTGATGGTGCTGTTACGCCACATCCACGAGCGTTATACCTTCAGCGGTTTCTACAGCAACGGTTAGCCGCCTTGTGCTTCCGGCCGGCGTTCGCGATATTCTGCTTGGCGGCAGCGTTGCCGGCCGCTGCCAGCGACCAGCGCCGCGAGCAGGATTATGCCGAACAAATTCAACGCCAATTGGCCTTGGGACGCGTGGTTTGGTTGCAGAGTTCGAACCGGCCTGTTCTTGGGCTCTATACCGATGCCGAAAAAACCGACAACCGTAGCGCGGTAATCGTGTTGCACGACATGGGCGGCCATCCGGACCAGCGCCCGGTGATTCGCGGATTGCGCGCCGCCTTGCCGAAACACGGTTGGGCGACCTTATCGTTACAAATGCCGCTGCAGGAGATCGGCGCGAACCTCGACGATTACCTTGTACTGTTCGACGACGCGGCGGCACGCATCGATGCCGCGGTGGCCTATTTGCAGCAAGGCGGTGCCAAGCGCATCGCTGTCGTCGGTTACGGCGTCGGCGCGGCAATGGCGCTGTATCGGCTCAGCGCCAAACCGGACGGTATCATGGCGTTCGCGGCTATTAGTCTGTCGATCGGCGATAATCGTTTACCGCAGGCGCAAAGCCTGGAGCAAATCAAAAACATTGGTCTGCCGTTTCTGGATGTCTACGCCGAATTCGACGTCGCTGCGGTGGTCGATAGCGCCTGGCAACGGCGCATGGCCGCAAAGGATAATCCGGTGTACCGGCAAATCAGGATGGAAGGGGAAGGGCACGCATACCAATACGACGACAATCTGCTGATAAAGCGGGTTTACGCTTGGCTGACACTGACCGCCAACGAAAAATAATCATAACCACCACAGGGGGAAAACCGATGCTATTTAACGATGAACTGGTTGCGGAAATCCGGTTTCTATCGCTGTTCAATTTGGCCAGCGCACAGGAAGGGGTCAAGGTGCACGGCAATGCCGATCCGGCATTGATCGAAGCGGCCCGGCGCTTATTCGATAAAGGCTTGATTTCGCAGGCCGACGGCGGCTATTTGACCGACTTGGGAATAGAAGCTGCCGAACATGTCCAGCGGGCCTTGGCCGTATTGGCAACAGCGCCTTAAAGGCCCAATTCGAACAGCCAAATCAGCGAGACGAAGCCGACCAGCGCTACCAATACGCTCAAGGCGATGAAACGTAGCGGCCGGGCCAGATTGTGATGCCAGAACCCGGCGGCTTCGCCGCTGTTTTTCAGGGCCTGGTAATGTGCACGTTGAGTCAGAGCGCGTTTGGTTTGATAGTGTTCGAACAAGTCGTCAGCCAGTTGCCGATCCTGGTCGCGGTATAGCCAGATCGCCGGCAACGAGGTGCCCCAGGTGCCGGCCGAGGTCTCGTAAAAGTCGATGTCGTTATCGATCAGCAATTGTCGGACGTCCTCGATTTCATCGGCCGGAACGCCGCGTAACGAAAAAAATAAAATCGCCATAGCCGCAGAGTTTAAGTTGGGAGGGACTATTATAAGCCAGCAGCCCACGTTAGCCGCTCGGCCGCTCAATAGCCGCGGCCACTTGGCGTAAGCGCAAATCATCCGTTCGATAGCCACTAATCATGCAAACAGTAATTGTCTTTTTCAGGGATGCCGGCCCCGACGCCGAAGTCGATCACTTGGAGCGCCAGATCATCGGCCAGGGCTACATTTGTCAGCCGGCTACCAGCGATGCGGAAGTGTTGGCCTTGGTCGAATCGCAGCCGATCGATTTGGTGATCGTGGCTTGCCGCCACTGGCATTGGCAGGCATTGGCGGAGGTGCGCGAGGCTGCAGACAACTATTTGCCTATCGTGTTAATCAGCGAGTCGATTAGCGATAACTTGTTGGAGCGTTGCGCCACGGTTGATATCGATACGGTATTGTGTCGGCCGGTAAACTTCGGTTTGTTATTGTTCAAGATTCGGTCATCGTTACGTTTGAGCGAATTGTACCGGCGCGAACGGGAGCAGAAAAACCGGTTATTGGACTATTGGCAGATGTCCGATCTCGAGCAAGAGGTTGCAGCCAAATTGTTCAACAGCGTACTGAAAGCCGATTTTCTGGAAACCGACGCGGTTAGTGTGTCGATGTCGCCGATGGCCTTGTTCAACGGCGATTTGGTATTGGTGGCGAAAACGCCGGAAAACCATTTGCACCTGTTGCTGGGGGATTTTACCGGCCACGGCTTGGCGGCGTCGATAGCGGCGACGCCGCTGGCGGACATCTTTTACGGGATGACCCGCAAAGGCTTCGATATCAGCGAGATCGTGGTGGAGGTCAATACCAAGCTTCACCGGATGCTGCCGGCTAACCGGTTCTTGGCGGCGACTCTGGTGGCGTTGTACCCCGAAGATTCGATGTTAAAAACCATTACTTGCGGTTTGCCGGACCACTACCTGGTCCACCGAGTCGATAAGAGCTATCGGGCCATCCGCTCCTCCAATATTCCGCTGGGGATTCAGGCCGTTATCGAGCCCGATGTCCAACTGCATCGCGTCGGCGAGCATGAAAGTTTGTATTTGCTGACCGACGGTGTGTTCGAGGCGGAGAATGCAAGCGACGAGTTGTTCGGCGCCGAGCGCGTGTTGCAGGCGATTCTGGAAAGCCGGGACAGCGACTTCGACATATTACAACGCCGGCTGGCGGAACATACCGGCGGAGCCGAGCGCAAAGACGACAATACGATGGTGGTGTTGCGTTGCGCGGTCGATAGCGTGCCGTGGGCCGGCAGTCAGGTCCAGGCCGCCGGGCATAAATTAGCGGCGATGACCTGGAAACAGATGATGGAATTCGACATCGACAGCCTGCGTTGTACCAACCCGGTGCCGGTGATCGTAAACACCTTGACTGAATTGCAAGGCCTGCAGCGCCATCGCCAAGCGATATTTCTGATCGTGACCGAATTGTTCGCCAATGCCTTGGATCATGGCTTGCTGAAGTTGGATTCCGCCGAGAAAACTACCCCGGAAGGCTTCCTGCGGTTTTACGAATTGAAACAACAGCGCCTACAAATGCTAAGCGAGGGCAAAATCCGTTTGTTTTTCTCCCATCATCCCACCGAGACCGGCGGGCGGTTGATCGTCAAGGTCGCCGACAGCGGCAGCGGATTCGACTGGCGCCGCCACCGCACCGATTTACAACACAATGCCGGCTATAGCGGACGCGGTATTGCACTTCTGGAAAAACTTTGCAGCAGCGTGACCTACCACGGACGCGGCAACCGGGTCACGGTTGCGTTCGATTGGCAGGCCTGACTAAGGCCTGTCAGCTTTGGCAGCGGCTACAGTAGTAGCTGGCGCGCTGGCCGATTTTCGAATGTTGTATCGGTTCGGCGCAGGTCCGGCAAGGTGCGCCGTCGCGGCCGTAGACGGCCAATGCCTGTTTGAAGTAGCCGGGTTTGCCCTCGGCATTGGTAAAGTCGCGCAAGGTGGTGCCGCCCTGTTCGATGGCCTGGCCCAGCACGGTCTTGATCGCCGCCGCCAGACGTTCGAATTCGGCCCGTTGCAAACTTCCGGCGGCGCGGGTGGGCAACACGCCGGCCAGAAACAACGACTCGCTGGCGTAGATATTGCCGACTCCGACCACGATATGACTGTCCATGATCAGGCTTTTGATGCACGCCGTCCGCTGGCCGGCGCGGCGTTGCAGGTATTCCGCATCGAAGTCGGCCGACAATGGCTCCGGCCCGAGCTCTGCCAGCAGCGGATGCTGCAGCGGATCGGCGGAAGTCCACAGTGCCGCACCGAATTTGCGCTGGTCGTTGAAGCGCAGCACGGTATCGTCGGCAAACACGAAATCGAGATGGTCGTGTTTGCCCGGAATCTGCTGCGGATTGGTGATTCGCAAATTGCCGGACATGCCCAGATGCAGAATCAGCGTTCCGGTCTCGGCGCCCAGTAGCAAGTATTTGCCGCGGCGTTCGACCGCATTCAGGCGCTGGCCGGCCAGAACCGCCGGCAGGTCGACAGGAACCGGCCAGCGCAAGCGCGATTCTCGTACCGCTACCGTTTTAAACGTTTTGCCCAGAATGTGCGGCGTGATACCGCGCCGGCTGGTTTCGACCTCGGGTAATTCCGGCATGGTGCTGCGTTAGATTTGCGTTAACAGGAACTCGGCTTCGTGGCGAATTTTCTGCCGCGCCAATAGCAGCTTCCAGCGGCTACCGCCGCATTGGCGCCACAGGTGGGCAGAGCGGATACCGGACAGCAGTACCGCGCGAATTTTATTGACCGTGCCTTGGTTGCCCAGATGCTGCGGATCGCCCTGGACCATGATCCGCGGTTGCAGAGTGCTGATGGTGCTGTGGTAGACGTCGGCCAGATTTGCCAGTACGTTTTCATGCAATACGCCGAAATGTTCGGCCTGGGCCTGAGCCCGACCGATGCCGGTCCGGATGCTATCCAACATGTCCGGCTTGCCGGCCAGCCGCTTTTGCAGGTAGACCAGTTGCGCGGCGTAACGGGCTTGTTCCGGATTGGCTGATGCCCGGCTACCCAACTGGGTCTGCAATTGTTCCAAGCCGAGGCGGATGCCGGCCAGGCCGCCGTAGACGTCGGCGACGCTATCCGAGTCGATTTTCAACAGACTGCCGATGCTGGCTTCCAAGGCCCCACTTTGGCAGGCACCGGTCGTCGCCAGTTGCTGTACCAGCGAACAGGCTTGGGCGATGCCGGCCAGCGCGATGGTCTGGTTGGTGATCGTGGACAGCGACATATCAATTACAGGCGCTGGCCAGACAATCCGGTGCAACCGGCCGGCCGGAGCGGATCCAGGACTGGATGCCGTTATTCAAATGATAAACCTTGGGCATGCCGGGCTGTTCGCTGAGCATTTTGCCGACTTTGGTGCTACGGTTGCCGGAACGGCACACCAGAATCACCGGTTGGTCGGGCGAGGTTTTCAATTTCTCCAGATCGGCCAGCCATTTTTGCTGGTCGAATTTGCCGTCGGCATCGAACGATTGCAGCTTGTGGCTGCCCGGAATCAGGCCGGTAGCCTGCCATTCCTGCGGCGTGCGGATATCCACCACCAGCGCGTTTTGGTTTTGTTGCATCGTACCAAGTTGTTCGGTGTCGAGTTCGCCGAGTTCTGCGGCTTGCAAGCCGGCGGACAACAATCCGGCCAGCAAGAAAAAAGGTAATTTTCGTTTCATAGTCTATCCATACCAGTCAATGAAGTGTTATGTGGCCAGTAACGGCGAGATGTGGGTCGCCCACCAGTCGATGCTTTCCAAATAGATATTGGCGATGCGCTCCGGCGCGATGTTGCGGTAGTTATTTAGCCCCGTTTCCCAGCGCTCGTAGGCGATACAGAATTTTAAGGTTTCGCCGGCAGGGCCGCGATGGTGGAGTACGGCGTCGTTTATGTCCTGCGCCAGCGGCAAGTGTTCCAGCAATTTCGGCAAGGGCGAATCCATCAGGCTGTCCAGGCCCGACAGCATGCCGATCAGGAAGTAATGCTCGCCGTCATCCTTAACTTCCCGCGCGAGCAGTTCGCACATTTTGGCCCGGATCAGTACGTTTTGCAGTACCGAGGAAGGTTTGTCCGACAGGGCAGATAGGGTCAGGATATTGAGCCAACGCTTGATTTCGACCAAGCCCAAACAGACTACCGCATGTTGTATTGATTCTATTTTGTACGGCAACGCAAAAAACGCCGAATTCAGGTAGTGCAGTAGCTTGAAGCTCATACTGACGTCTTGCGAGACGATCCCGCTGATCTCGACAAAACTGGCCTCGGGTTTGTTGACTGTGGCTAGTAACTGCAGTGCCGTGGTTTGGCTGGCGCCGATGCGTTTGCCTTCAACGATGTTGGGCTTGCTGAAGAAAAAACCCTGAAATAACTCGCAGCCCCAATCGCGCAGGGTTTCGAACTGCTGATGGGTTTCGACCTTTTCCGCCAGCAATCTTAAATTATAAGGGGCGAGTTGTTTTATCAGTTCGCGGGTGGCGTCCAGCGTGCCTGCCATGACGTCGATCTTGACGATGTCGGCGAATTCCAGCAGCGGCAGCCACTCGGGCGCCAGCACGAAATCGTCCAGCGCCAGCGTGTAGCCGAGTTGGGACAGCTCCTTCAAGTTGGCGACGATCTCGGCGTCGACGGTTACGCTTTCCAGTACCTCGACCACGATGCGGTCTTTCGGCAGATGCAGCGGCACTTTATCCAGAATGTTCTGGGTCGTGAAGTTGATGAAGGCTTTATGCGGCCCGACCAGTTCGTTCAGGCCGATCTCCAGCAAAGTATCGCTGATGACTTGTTTGGTGGCGTTGGCGGCCCCATCTTTTAGGTTAAGGTCGAAATCGGTGCCGCGGAACAGAATTTCGTAAGCGAAGGTATTCAATTGCCGGTCCAGTATTTGCTGCCGGCCAATTAGAAAATCTGTCATTTATTTACGGGCTCCCGATCATTGCACTATGATGCTGCTACGCCCCGCCTTATAACATGTAAGCCGAGATTTAGTCGAGTTCAGGCGCGGCGCATCTCTAACAACCCTAGGAGGAACAATGTCCGAATCAGCAACGCTAACGGTTACCGGCATGAAATGCGGCGGTTGCGAAAATAGTATCGTCAGCAAAGTGTCGGCGCTGGCCGGAGTCAAATCGGTCAAGGCATCGCACTTGGATAAGCAGGTCGGCGTCGAATTCGACCCGGCTCAGATCAGTCTCGACGAGATCGAAGACACCATCGTCGACGCCGGTTTCAAAGTAGAATAATTTTTCGCCGGCAGCCGGCGGTGCTGCCGACATTCGAGGAGGCAGGATGACAGATGCCCAACAGGTAGAAAGCGGCGACGTCCAAGAGATTAGGCTGTCGATTCTCGGCATGCGTTGCGCCGGTTGCGTCAGTGCGGTCGAAACCGCTTTGCAGTCGGTGCCCGGAGTCGCATCGGTCGCAGTTAACTTCGCCGACCATTCGGCAACCGTGCTTGGCGATCCCGACCGGCAGATAATGAAACAGGCTTTGAAGGACGCCGGTTACGACGCCGCGGTGATGGAAGGTCTGGAAGATCCGGCGGAAGAGGAAGCCCAGGAAGAGCTGCGTTACCGCGATTTGATGCGCAAGGCGGCTGTCGCCGGCGCGTTGGGGTTGCCGTTGATGTTGGGCGCCCATATCGATCTGTTCCCGGCGATGGGCACGCCTTCCGGCACGCTGTTCTGGTCCGAAGTTGCGCTATTGACCTTGGCGGTGTTGTATTACTCCGGCGGCCATTTTTTTCACAGTGCGCTCAAATTGCTGGCCGTGAAGCAGGCCAACATGGATACCTTGATTGCATTGGGTACCGGCTCCGCCTGGTTTTATTCCTGCGTCGTCATCGACTATTCCGCGCAATTGCCGTCGCTGTCGGCGCACGCTTATTTCGAAGCCTCGGCCGTGATTCTGGCCTTCATCAATCTCGGCAGCGCCCTGGAAACCCGGGCCCGCGGCAAGACTTCGGCGGCGATCAGAGCCTTGATCGGCCTGCAGCCGCGCACCGCCAGAGTCGTGCGCGACGGTCGCGAGATCGACGTACCGATTGAGGAAGTCGGTCTTGGCGAGACCTTGCGGGTGCGGCCGGGGGAAAAGATCGCGGTCGACGGCACGGTGGCGGAAGGCCATTCCAGCGTCGACGAATCCATGCTCACCGGCGAATCGATGCCGGTCGAGAAAAATGTCGGCGACAGCGTCGCCGCCGGGTCGATCAACGGCCAGGGCAGTTTTTTGTTCACGGCCACCCATATCGGCCGCGACACGGCGCTGGCGCATATCATTCAAAGCGTGCGCCAGGCGCAAAACAGCAAGCCCGCCATCGCCAAACTGGCCGACAGAATTTCGGCCGTGTTCGTGCCGACGGTGGTTGCAATTTCTGTTCTGACCTTTCTTATCTGGCTGGCGATCGGCCCCGATCCTGCCTTCGGTTATGCCTTTGTTACTTCCATGACGGTTTTGGTAATCGCCTGCCCTTGCGCGTTGGGTTTGGCAACGCCGATCTCGGTCATGGTCGCGGTCGGTCGGGCGGCGCAAACCGGGATTTTAATCCGTAAGGGTGAGGCGCTACAGACGGCCGGCAAACTGACTTGCCTGATACTGGACAAAACCGGCACGGTAACCGCCGGCAAGCCGGCCTTGGCCGAAGTGTTGGGATTCGGCGATTACGACGAAACTCAGGTTTTGCAACTCGCGGCCAGTCTGGAATCCGGGTCTGAGCACCCGCTGGCGGCGGCGATTTTGGCTGCTGCCGAACAGCGTTCGCTGGCTTTGGACAAAGTCAGACGCTTTCAGGCCGTGGCCGGCCACGGCGTAATCGGCCGGATCGGCGAGCGGCAATGCCTGTTCGGCAACGCCGCATTAATGGCCGAACATGGGGTCGATACCGGTGTGTGTCGGGATAAGCTGGCGGAATTGGCCGGAAAAGGCCAGACGCCGATGATGTTGGCGATCGAACAGGCCATAGTCGGCGTGGTTTCGGTGGCCGACCCGATCAAGCCCGACTCGGCTGAAGCCGTGCGCGAATTGCAAGGCCGTGGCGTCCGGGTGTTGATGGTGACCGGCGACAACGAAATCACGGCCAAGGCCATCGCCGCCCAGGCCGGTATTACCGAATTCCGCGCCCAGGTGTTGCCGACCGACAAAGCCGCAACGGTCAAAGCACTGCAGCAGCGGGGCGAGTTGGTCGGCATGGTCGGCGACGGTATCAACGATGCGCCGGCCTTGGCCCAGGCCAATGTCGGCTTTGCGATGGGCGCCGGTACCGACGTGGCGATCGAAAGTGCCGACATCGTCTTGCTGCAAGGTTCCTTGCTGAAAATTCCGGAGGCCATCGCGCTGTCGCAATTGACGGTCGCCAACATCAAACAGAATCTGTTCGGCGCCTTCATCTACAACACCATCGGCATTCCGGTTGCGGCCGGCTTGTTGTATCCGCTGTTCGGCATTTTGCTGAATCCGATGATCGCCGGTGCGGCGATGGCGATGTCGTCGGTGACCGTGGTCAGCAACGCCAACCGGTTGCGCTGGATCAAATTGGATAGCGCCGCTAAGCGCCGATAAAACCTTGTTCCCGCAGCGTTGCGGCCGCGGGAGCTCTTACAATCTGAATTGGGAAATGGTTTTTTGCAGGTTACCGGCGATAGCCTGCAAATGATGAGCTTCGCGGGCGGTTTGTTCGGCGTCTGCCGTATTGTTGACGGTGGCTTCGTTGATAGCGACCACATTCTGGTTGATGTGCTCGACCACAATTTTTTGTTCCTTTACCGCATCGGAAATATGCGTGTTCATTTCCGAGATGCGTTCTACCATCGCCGAGATTTCGTCCAACACTGCCCCTGTGCTTTCGATCACCGCCACGGTTTCCTTGGTTTGGGTTTGGCTTTCCGTCATGGCTTTGACTGCTTGCCGCGAGCCTTGTTGCAGCTTCTCGATCATGGCCTGGATTTCGTGAGTCGACTCCTGGGTGCGGCTGGCCAGCGTGCGGACTTCGTCAGCCACCACGGCAAAGCCGCGACCTTGCTCGCCGGCGCGCGCCGCTTCGATGGCGGCGTTCAGGGCGAGTAGATTGGTCTGGTCGGCAATGCTTTGAATCACGTCCAGGACCGAGCTGACGTTGACGCAATCGTTTTCGACGCTACCGATCACCTGGCTGGCGCGATCGATGTTTTGCGAAAGTTCGTGAATCGAGCGTACGGTACTGGTTACGACTGCTTTGCCGTCGTTGGCGGCCTGACTGCTTTGGCGTGCGGTTTGCGCCGCATCAGCCGTATTGTTCGAAACGCCGGTGACTGTCGCAGACAATTCGGTCACTGTGGTCGCGACTTGGTTGGCTCCCATTTGCGATTTAAAAATATCTTGTTGTACCCGCTCCGACATTTGGCTGAGCCGGCTCGACGAGACGGTCAACTGCTCTGATTCCGTCGCTACTTGCTGCATCAAGCCTTGTAGCATGCCGAGAAATTCGTTGAACAGTCTGACGATACTGCCGATTTCGTCGCCGCCTTCGTGCGGAATCCGCCGGGTCAAGTCGCCGCCGCCTTGTTTCATGTCCCGCAAGGATTTTTGCAGCGCATTCAGCGGCGGTTCGATTTTGAAATACAGCAGCGCCAAACAGATGACCACGAACAATAGCAGCGCGATCGAAAAGGCGATGCGCGAAACGCTGTAGTCATGCAACGACGAGCTCAATACTTGTTTGGCCTGAGCCAATTCGCGGTCCAGTTGCTCGGTCAATATCGAGAGCTCCGACGTCAGGCTGGCCGCCGTATCGTCCAGGCCGGTGCCGGGCGCTTTCATGGTCACCGTGCCGGCTTCGTTACCGAGTTTAATGTAGTCCCAACCCATTTTTACGCCGGCGGCGTGCATGGTCCTGATTTTGGTTTTCAGTTCGTCCAGTTTCGATTGCAGGTTCGGTTGCAGTTTGGCCGCGGCATCCAGATTTTTGAGCGCATCGGCCAGATTCTGTTCGGCTTCGGCGAAACCGTCTTCGGTATGTGTGGCGCCGACGTCGGTCAAAAATTGTTGAATCTGTACCACGTGAAAACGGACATGGGCCAGCGCATCGGAGGTGTCTTGTTTTTGAGTGGCGTCGGCGAGGCTGGCGTCGATGCTGGAGAAGGCGTGCCAGAGCGATGCTGCGAACAACAGGTTGGCTGCAAATAAGGAGGATGCGATATAAATCAGCGCGCTTTTGATTGTCAGGTCTTTGCTCATAAAGTTGGGTGCGTTATTTATCGAGTTTTTCCAATGCCGCCGCCAGATTGGCCAGCGCGGCGATCGTTTCGTGTTGGGTCGTGGACAAGTCGTTGCCGTTGTTCAACGCGCACAAGCCGATCTGCCGGTTTAGTTCGGCGATCAGACGCTGGCGCTGGTCGCGGCGGTCGCGCAATTTGCCGACCATCGCCGCAAACGACGCGGCCAGTTCCTGCAGCTGGTCGTGTTCGCGCAGATGGGTGACGGTATCCAGGTTACCGTCGCCGACCTCCCGGCACAGGGTTTCGAAGCGGTACAGCGGACCGGCGATCTTATGCGAGCCGTACAGCACGCCGGCGATGGCAATTGCTCCGGCCGTGACGATGGAGACGACATTGCCGATCATGATCGAGATTCCCAAACGCTCCGTCGCATTGACGATATTGGCGTGAGCGGACTGTGCCTGGGCTTGCAGATCGCCGCCGGTCATCCAGTAAATCAGCAGCGCCGAGCACAGGCCGGACAAAAGAATCAGGGCGAAGGCGCCGAGAATGAAGCGGCCCTGGAACTCTTTTTTAATGAAAATTTGCCGACGGGGTACGGTGTTGTTCATGGTTGAGCCTTAGTTGACGTTGTGACAGGTTAAACAGAGCTCGCCGTCGCTGTTGTTACGGCGCAGTAAGAAACTTTTGCGCAAGCGCTCGGAATTCATCAATTTGTCCATGAAACTGTGGCTGGCCTGGGGCCGGTCGCTGTCCAATTTGCCGTGGGTGTAGTGGCAGGTCAGGCAGGTGATGTCGTTTTCCTCGTTTAACGGCAAATCCGCCGGCACCGGAAAATCGATGTTCAGACCCACTTTGTGGCCCTGGTTGGGGTTATGGCAGGACGCGCACATCGCCACGCCGTCGAGTTTGAAGGCGCTTTGATCGATAGTGATGTTTTTGCTGTGCAATATGTTGTCGTCTTTCAGCTCCGGAACCGACAAGTGACAGCTGGCGCAATCGGATTGCATGTTTTGTTTGGCGATGACATGAGGATTTTCGCCAGCCGTGTGTGCGGCGTGAGTATAAAACAGCAAGCCGGAGCAACTGGCCAGTGCCAATAGCAGTGAAGTTATTCGTTTTTTCATAGCTAGAACGACATCACGATTTGAGCAATACCGAGTTTCCGGTCGAAGTAGCGTTCCGCCGTTTCGGTGCCAAGCGAATCGTCGTATTCGAACTTGACCTGCAAGTGGTCGCTGAATTTGTAGTTGAAGCCCAGGCTGAGCATCGAAATATCGTTGATGGCGACGGTACTGCCGTCAAAGTCCAGGCCCAGATTCTGCGAAGGCTGCCAACGGCTGTAGCGGGCGAAGGCAATGATCGGCATCTTAGCCAGACTTGCCAAATCCACGGTGAAGGTGGAGTGGTAACCCAACTGGTGGCCCTTGCCGAACGGACTATTATTCGGGCCGACGACGATAATCGGATTGCCGTCCCCGTCCTGGTCCAGAAACACTTGTTGGTGCGCATTCAACAGCATGAACTCGTTCTGCAAGCGCCAGATGCCGTAGCCGATGGCTAAATCGGCGCCGTACACGGTATTGCGGATCCGGTTTTCGCCGTCCAGTTCGCTCAAATGCGAGATGCCGAATTCGATACCTTCCGGATTGCTGCTATGGATTTTGTAGGCGTTTTGCCCCAGGCTCAAGCCGAGACGGCCGCCGATGGTATGACCGTCGTTGGCGTACAAGGCATCGGTCCAAAATACGGAGTAATTGAACCAGTCGAAATTGCCGTAGGAACGCAAGCCGTCGGCGTTGTACCCGCCCAGTTGCATGCGCGAAGTGGTCAACGGCGCCGTGACCGTGACCCGGTCCTTGTTGGCGAAGTATTGGTAATCGCTGCCGAACGGCAAGTCGAAACGGCCGGCCTGGATATGCAAGCCTTTGTTGTTGAAAATCCGGCCGCGCGGCGGAATGCGGTCGTTGAACAGATGGTAGTCGACCAAGGCGACGGCAATGCCGGCCGTGGTACTGCCGCCGCTCAATGCACCTGGACCGCTGTTGCCGCAAAACACCGCTCCCGGTGCGCCGTAGTCGGCATTGGACGAGTTGCCGCACAGTACCAAGGCCGAGCTGGCACCGAAATGGTCGTCGTGGACGTAGTCAAGATCCAGCTCCACCGAGCCGACGCTGAAAGTCTGGTCGGTGGAGTTGCCGGTTTTGGCGTTGATGTCGAAGAAGCCGCTCATGACCAGGCCGTTGGCTTCGGCGGCTTCTTTCAGCTCGGCCACCTTTTTGTCCAGCGCTTTCAGTTTGCTGTCTACCGTCGGCTCCGGCTTGGCATTGGCTGCGGTTTTTTCCGGAACCGCTGCCGGCGCGGCTGGCGGCAAAGCGGCAACGGTAGGCGCGCGTTCTTGTTCCAGTTGCCGGATGCGAGCTTCGAGTTGTTCGATCTTCCGGTCCTTGTCCTGCAACATGGTTTGGACGATCTTGCGGATATGCTCGTCGTCTGCCGTTGCGGCATGGCAATCGGGTTGTGCTCCCAAAGCCAGTGCGGTCAATATAGATAGATATCGTCTTTGGGGCATCGGTTTTCGAAATGTAAGATAAAGACTACTTCTGCAATTGCTAAGGCCAAAGTTAGACATATTTGCCGGGAATACAAGCATATGGGTGCAGTTTGGCAAGCGGCTTATTCGCGCCCAATTCTGGTGATACAATGGCCGGCTTTTTATGCCCGGCGGAGTGTGGTAATTGGCCGGGAAACCGCGAATCGTGCTTAGGTCGTCTATGAGTAAATTGAAATGTGCCGTGATCGGCGCCGGATATTTGGGGAAGTTTCATGCGGAAAAATATGCGTCGTTAAAAAATTGCGAACTGGTGGCGGTGGTCGACATCAACGAAGACGCTGCGCGGCAGGTCGCCGAAAAACACGGTACCCAGGCCTTGACCGATTACCAATCCCTGCTCGGCCAGATCGATGCCGTCAGCATCGTGGTTCCCACCAGTTACCACCACAGCGTCTCCAAGGATTTTCTGCTCGCCGGTACTCACGTGCTGGTGGAAAAGCCGATAACGGTGACCGTTGAAGAAGCTGACGAATTGATCGCCATCGCCCAGGAAAAAAACGTCATTTTGCAGGTCGGCCATCTGGAGCGCTTCAACCCGGCGGTTCGGGGATTGGAGACCTTGGACGAAAAACCGCTGTTCATAGAATCGCACCGCTTGTCGCCGTTCAACCCGCGCGCCAACGACGTCAGCGTGGTGCTGGACCTGATGATTCACGATATCGACATCATCCTGGCCCTGGTCAATTCCGAGATCGAAAAAATCGACGCCAGCGGCACTGCGGTATTGACCCAGGGTACCGATATCGCCAACGCCCGCATCACCTTTAAAAACGGCTGCGTCGCCAACGTCACCGCCAGCCGGATCAGCATGAAAATGGAACGCAAGATGCGCATGTTCCGCCCCAGTTCCTACGTCTCGGTCGATTTTCAGAATAGGGTGCTGGTCAAGCATAAAACCGGCGACAAGGAGATGTTTCCCGGCATTCCGGAAATCGTTACCGAGGAACTGACTTTCGAGAGCGGCGACGCGCTTCTGGAAGAAATCAAACATTTTGTCAATTGCATCCAAACCGGCGAGAATCCGCTGGTTCCTGGCGAAGCCGGCCGCAAGGCGCTGGCGACCGCGATTGAAATCACCAAGTTTTTAACCCATCGCTAAAGGGCGGCCACTATGATCCCGATGGTCAATTTGCAAGCGCAGTACGCGGAAATTCAAGATGAAATCGTCGGCGGTTTCAGCGAAACCCTGAACAATTGCGCATTCATTCTGGGGCCGAACGTACAGGCGTTCGAGAAAGAGGCGGCCGAGTATTTGGGCGTCAAACACGCCATCGGTTGCGCCTCCGGCACCGACGCCTTGCATCTGGCCTTGTTGGCGGAAGGCATCGGCGCCGGCGACGAAGTCATCACCAGCGCCTTTACCTTCATCGCCACGGCCGAAGCCATCAAATACGTGGGCGCGACACCGGTGTTCGTCGATATCGATCCGGGCAGCTTCAACATCACACCGGAAAACATCGAAAAAGCCATCACCGCCAAAACCAAGGCGGTGATGCCGGTACACCTGTTCGGCCAGCCGGCCGACTTGCCGGCGATCAAAGCCATTTGCGACAAGCATGGTTTGAAACTGATCGAAGACTGCGCCCAGTCTTTCGGTGCCACGGTTTACAACAAGCAGACCGGCAGTTTCGGCAATGCTGCCGGCTTCAGCTTTTTTCCGAGCAAAAATCTGGGCTGCTTCGGCGACGGCGGCCTGGTCACCACCGATTCCGACGCGACCGCGGCCAAGGTCAAACAATACCGCAACCACGGCTCGGAAGTGCGTTATTACCATGATGTGATCGGCTACAACAGCCGGCTGGACGAGTTGCAGGCCGTGGTGTTGCGCGCCAAGTTGAAACGCATCGACCAATACAACGCCGCCCGCCGCCACGCCGCGCATTTGTACTCCGAACTGCTGGCCGGTTTGCCGCTGACCACCCCTTATGAGGACGGTATCGGCGTGCACGTTTACCATCAATACACTTTGCTGTGCGATCGCCGCGACGAAGTCATGAAAGCCTTGCAGGAGCAGCAGATTGCCAGCGCGATTTACTATCCGGTGCCGCTGCATCAACAAAACGTGTTCAAGGCCGAATGCGCCGGCGTGTCGTTGCCGGTGACCGAGTCGGTTGCGGCGCGCTGCATGTCGTTGCCGATCTGCGCCAACCTGAGCGACGACAACGTGCATAAAATCGCCGGTGTCATCCGCGGCGTACTCTCCGCCTAAATCAATCTTATCCAGGCAGGCTTGGTTGCAACCGGGTCTGCCGTCTTATCCGTTCGATGAATAGTCCGCAGTCACCCCATACGGTGTTGTTCAGCGCCGGCGAAGCGTCCGGCGACGGCCACGCCGCCAATATGTTTTTGGAAATGAAACAACGTTACCCGGCGCTCGTCGGCATCGGCATGGGTGGCACCAAAATGCGCGAGGCCGGGATCGATGTGCGCTACGATTCGGCCGGTATCGGCGTGATCGGCTTGGTCGAGGTTTTGAAACACTACGGCGAAATACGGCGCGCCTTGCGGCTGATGCAACAGATCGTGGCCCGGGAAAAACCGGATTTGCTGGTTTGCGTCGATTACAAGGAATTCAATCTGAAATTGGCGCGGTTCGCCAAGCGGCAGGGCATCAAAGTCCTGTTTTACGTCAGTCCGCAGGTCTGGGCCTGGCGGCAGGGGCGGGTCAAAACCTACGGTAAGGCCATCGATATGATGGCGGTGATTTTCCCGTTCGAAACTCGATATTACGAAGCGGAAAACGTGCCGGTCCGCTACGTCGGCCATCCTTCTGTCGATAAAGTGCATCCGCAACGCAGTAAAGCCGAAGACTTCGAGCTGTTCGACCTGGAACCGTCCCGGCCGGTGGTCGGCATCTTGCCGGGCAGCCGGGGCAACGAGATCAAGCGCATGTTGCCGGTGATGCTCGAAGCCGCCGAAAAACTGGCTGCACTTCGGCCGCAGCTGCAATTTATTTTGCCGCAGGCGGATTCGATCGAAGATAGCGTGCTGGCCGAGCATTTGCAGCGGACCACCTTGTCGGTGCACGTCGTCAAGAGCCAGCCTTACGACGTCATTCAATGCTGCGACGCGGTAATGACCACCTCCGGCACCGCCTCGCTGGAAATCGCATTGCTGCAAGTACCGATGGTCATCGTCTACCGGCTGGCGGCGTTTAGCTATTGGCTGGGCAAACGGCTGGTGAAAATCCCATTCATCGGCCTGCCCAACATCATCGCCGGCAAGGGTATTGTCCGCGAATTGATTCAGGAACAATTGAGCGCCGACAACCTGGCTGCAGAAATTGGGCGGCTATTGGACGATACTGCTTACCGCGAGGGCTGCATTGCCGAATTGGGCGAGGTCAAACGCCAACTCGGCTGCGGCGGCGGTTCGCGCAACATGGCCGAGCTGGCCTTGGAAATGCTGCGTGGCCGTTAGTTCGGCGTTCTATTCGGCAGCAGCCGGCGACCGCATGCCGCGCAACGCATAAAACTCGTCGGCGAATTCAGCGAAGCGGCCGGCTTCGATTGCGGCGCGGATGCCGGCCATCAACTCCAGGTAATAATGCAGGTTGTGGATCGTATTCAGCCGCGAACCGAGCATTTCCTTGCATTTGTCCAAATGCTTCAAATACGAGCGCGAGTAATTGCGGCAGGTGTAGCAGCTGCAGTTTTCGTCCAGCGGCCGGGTGTCGAACTGGTACTGCTGGTTGCGGATTTTGATTACGCCGTGGCGGGTGAACAGATGGCCGTTGCGGGCGTTGCGGGTCGGCATTACGCAATCGAACATGTCGATGCCGCGCCGCACCGACTCGACCAAATCCTCCGGCGTGCCGACGCCCATCAGGTAGCGCGGTTTGTCGGCCGGCATTTTCTGATGAATCGCATCCAGCGTCGCCAGCATCTCGTGTTTGGGTTCGCCGACCGACAAGCCGCCGATGGCGTAGCCGTCGAAACCGATGCCGGTTAGGCCGGCGATCGACTCTTCCCGCAATTGCGGATACATGCCGCCCTGGACAATGCCGAACAGGGCCGAATCGTTGCCCTCATGAGCGCGTTTGCTGCGTTCGGCCCAACGCAGCGATAGCCGCATCGAGTCGGCCGCTTCCTGAAACGTGGCCGGGTAGGGCGTGCACTCGTCGAAAATCATGACGATGTCCGAGCCCAGATCGCGCTGCACCTGCATCGACTCTTCCGGCCCCATGAAAATTTTGCTGCCGTTGACCGGCGATTTGAAGGTCACGCCTTGCTCGCTGATCTTGCGCAACGCGCCCAGGCTGAACACCTGAAAACCGCCGGAATCGGTCAGAATCGGTTTTTGCCAGCGCATGAAATCGTGCAGATCGCCGTGGGCTTTCATCACGTCCATGCCCGGACGCAGCAGCAAATGAAAGGTATTGCCCAGAATGATTTGCGCGCCCAGAGTCTCGAGATCTTCCGGCGTCAGCGACTTGACCGCGCCGTAAGTGCCTACCGGCATAAAAATCGGCGTTTCCACCACGCCCCGGGCAAACGCCAATTGGCCGCGACGGGCAAAACCGTCGGCGGATTTCAAGGTAAATTGCATGTCGTAATCGCGTATCCGCAAAAAGCCGGCAATTATCCGGCCTTTTCCGTTGTCAGGCCAGACGAAACTGTCTAACGGCTTGCGGAAAATAAGCTAAAGTAATTAGGTGGCGTTCACTGCTGACAAAGCCGCCCTGGATGGAGGCGGTAAAGTTTGCGAAGGGTTCGCGTTTTTCGCCGCGCCGACTCCGGGAATGAACCTCTTCGAATCAGAGAGAAATTTCGACAGTCTTCCCGAGTATTGTCTCGTAACAGGTTTGATTTTCGGCAGCATTGCCGATCCGTTACTTCGTGAAGAGCGCTCTATGCATAATAAAAAAATACAGACCATATTAGTGGTCGACGATTCCCCGGAAAACGTCATCGTGCTTAGCGAATTGTTGCAGCCGCAATACCGGGTCAGAGTGGCGACTTCGGGGCTGCGCGCGTTGCAAGTGGTCGCTACCACACCGCATCCGGATCTGATCCTATTGGACGTGATGATGCCGGAGATGGACGGCTACCAAGTGTTCGAGAACCTGCGCGCCGAGCCGGCGACGAGTCAGATCCCGGTGATTTTCGTCACGGCGATGGACAGTATGGAATCGGAACTGCGCGGCTTGGATGCCGGCGCGGTGGATTACATCACCAAGCCGATATTACCGCAGATCGTCTTGGCGCGGGTGCGTACCCAGTTGGAATTGAAACAGGCCCGCGACTGGCTCAGCGATCAAAACGTCTATCTGGAAGCCGAGGTGACCAGACGGATGCGGGAAAACGAATTGATACAAAAGACCGCCATCCGGGCGTTGGCCCATTTGGCGGAAATCCGCGATCCGGAAACCGGAAACCACATCCTACGCACCCAGGCCTATGTCCAGCATCTGGCCGAATCCTTGCAAAGCCACCCGCGCTTTGCCGGAGTCCTGAGCGACCACTACGTCGATTTGCTGGCCCGGTCGGCCCCGCTACACGACATCGGCAAAGTCGGCATTCCGGACGTGATCCTACATAAACCGGGGCCTTTGACGGTCGACGAGTGGAAAATCATGAAAACTCACGCCAAATTAGGCAGCGATGCGATCGAAATGGCGGAACGCGACGCCACCCCCAATGTGGAATTCCTGGTGCTGGCCAAGGAAATCGCCCACTGGCACCATGAACAATGGGACGGCAGCGGTTATCCCGACGGTCTGGCGGGGGACGATATTCCGGTCTCGGCCCGCATCATGGCGATCGCCGACGTATTCGATTCCCTGATCTCCCGCCGAGTCTACAAGCCGCCGTTGCCGCCGGCGGATGCCAAAATCATCATTGCCGAAGGCAGTGGCCGCCATTTCGACCCGGACATGGCCGAGGTATTCCTGGAGGACTTCGATTTCTATTGCGAAATCGCCCGCCGCAACCCTGACGGTCCGGAGAGGTAGCGGTATGAACACGGCACCGAGCGTATTGCTGGTCGAAGACGAAGAGATCATATCCATAGTGATCGAAAGCATATTGCAGACCCGAGGTTATCGGATAGACCTTTGCAGTAACGGCATGCATGCCTGGGAAAAGTTGCAAGCCGATCCGGCTGCCTACGATCTGGTATTGCTGGATTGGGGCTTGCCTAGCCTGAACGGCATCGAGTTGTTGAACTTGATTAAAAGCGACCGGGTGTTGGCTGACATCCCGGTGATCATCGAAACCGCCCGTAGCGATAAAAACAGTATTCAGCAGGGCTTGAGCCAAGGCGCTTATTACTATCTGACCAAGCCCTTTCAGCCCGAGGTGTTGCTGGCCGTTGTCGATGCCGCGTTGGAGCAGCGTAGCGAGTTGCGCGAAATGGTGGAAAACCTGCGCAGCGCGGAACGGCCGTTGGTATTGATGCGCGAAGGCCGGTTCAGCTTCCAGACCTTGGAAGACGCCCGGGTGTTGGCGACTCATCTGGCCAGAATCTGCCCGGAGCCGGAGCGGGCGGTGCAGGGCTTGCAAGAGCTGCTGATCAATGCCGTCGAACACGGCAACCTCGGAATTTCCTACGCCGAAAAAGGCCGTTTCGTATTGGCGGGAACCTGGACCGAAGAAATCGACCGCAGGCTGCAATTGCCCGAGTATCGGCAACTTTTCGCCGAGGTCTGCTTCCTGCGCGGCGACGACGAATTGCGCTTCACCATCACCGATCAAGGCAGCGGCTTCGATTGCTCGGGATACCTGGACTTTTCTCCGGAACGGGCTTTCGATATCCACGGCCGCGGCATCGCGATGGCGCGGCATTTGAGTTTCGACAGTCTGGAATATGTCGGAAACGGCAATACCGCCATCGCCCGTTTCAAGTTATGAGGACGCATCGGTACGTTTCGACCGGTTAAAACCAATGCTGCCCCGTTCCCGTTGCCTTGTTGTCCGGTTTGCTTCGCGCGCGGAGGCGGCCGGCACCGCGCAATTTTTCGGGCCGGTCCGCTGCTCTCTTCCCTTCGGTTACCGCGCGAATTCCCATGTCGAGCCTCAAACGTAGCCGGACGATCATCCCTTATCTCTTCGCCGTGGCTGCAGTTGCGGCGGTGTTTGCAGTGAGCCAGGGTTTACCCGCCGCCGGGCAGACGCCGGCCAGTTTGCTGTGGCTGATGTTGCCGATCATTTCCTGCGCGCTGTTTTGCGGGCCGGGGCCGGGTGTGGCTGCAACACTGGCGGCCGCAGCCGTTATGGTAACGGGGGCGGCGGCGGGCGAAGCCGGCCTTTCCTTCTGGCTTTTTCTGGCGAATGCGGTGTTGGTTTGCTGGGCAGGCTTGCTGCTGCAACGGCGCCGCAACCGGGAGCTGCTAAAAGCCAGAGCCGAGGCGGCCAATTTGGTGGAAGCAGCCGTGACGGCCCGGCAGCGGGCGGAGCTGGCCAGCACTGCTCTGCGCGAGAGCGAGCAACGGCTGCGGATGGCGCAAGAGGGGGCGCACGTCGGTATCTGGGATTGGGACGTGGTCAACGACGTGTGCCATTGGTCGCCGGAATGCACCCGGCTTTACGGGCTGGAACCGGGCGACTTACGCAGCAATGCCGATTGGCTGTTGCGGGTGCATCCCGAGGATCAGCCGTTGATCGAGGCGCAATGGCGGGAGCGGGTGATGCAACATCTGCCGATCGACATCGAGTTCCGGTTTTTGCACCGTTCCGGCGAAATCCGCTGGATGGTCAGCCGCGGCCAGGCTCAGTACGACGCGGACGGCAAGCCGATCCGCTTGTTCGGCGTCAATCTCGACATTACCGAACCTAAAACGGCGGAGCAAGACTTGATGAAACTGGCTCAGGTCGTCGAACAGAATCCGTCCGGCATCATCGTCACCAACGCCGACGGCAAAATCGAATACGTCAATCAAGCTTTTCTGGCTCAAACCGGCTACAAGCGCGAAGACGTCTTGGGCGCCAACCCGCGGTTTTTACAATCCGGGAAAACCCCGCGGGCGGTATTCCGGGAAATGTGGCGAACGCTGCAAGAAGGCCGGGTTTGGAAAGGCGAATTCATCAACCGCGACAGACGCGGCCGGGAATACACCGAGTTTGTCAGCGTGATACCGATCCGCCAACCCGACGGCCGCGTCAGCCATTTTGTCTCGGTGCAGGAAGACATCACCGAAAAAAAACGGATCGGCGCGGAATTGGACCGGCATCGCCATCACCTGGAAGAATTGGTGGCCAGCCGCACTGCCGAGTTGGCGGCGGCCAGGGCGCAGGCGGACGCGGCCAACCAGGCCAAGACGGCGTTTTTGGCCAACATGAGTCACGAGATCCGCACGCCGATGAATGCGATCATCGGTCTGACTTATCTATTGCGGCAAAGCCGCGTCGACGCCGAGCAGATCGACCGTTTGGATAAAATCGATAATGCGGCCCAGCATCTGTTAGCGGTAATCAACGACATCCTGGATTTGTCCAAAATCGAAGCCGGCCGCTTGGAATTGGAACACACCGATTTTTCGCTGCCGGCGCTGCTGGACCATGTTCGCTCGCTCATCGCCGATCAGGCCCGGCTCAAAGGTGTGAAGCTTGTGATCGATCAGGATGGCGTGCCGCAGTGGTTGCGCGGCGATCCGACCCGGTTGCGGCAGGCCATGTTGAATTACGCCAGCAATGCCGTGAAATTTACCGAGCGCGGCGAGATCCGGCTGCTCGCCGAGTTGTTGGCGGAAGACGCGGACGGTTTGACTTTGCGTTTCGCGGTCGAGGATTCCGGCATCGGGATCGCGGCGGACAAAATGCCGATGTTATTCGAAACCTTTGCCCAGGCCGACGTCACGACCACCCGCAAATTCGGCGGTACCGGCCTCGGGCTGGCCATTACCCGGCGTCTGGCGTGGATGATGGGAGGAGAGGCGGGTGCCGACAGCTGCGCCGGACAGGGCAGCCGGTTTTGGTTTACGGCTCGCTTGCAGCGCGGACACGGGGAGGGCGAATGTAGCGTCGCCAAGCCCAGTGGCGCGGAAGACGCCTTGAAGCTCCAGCATCCGGGGGCCCGGATTCTGTTGGTGGAAGACAATCCTATCAATCGCGAAGTCGCACTGGAATTGCTGAACGGGATGGGCCTGGCCGTGACTACGGCCGAGAACGGCCGGGTTGCGGTCGATAAAGTCTTTGCCGACCGGTTCGATTTGGTGTTAATGGACGTGCAAATGCCGACAATGGACGGCTTGGAAGCGACCCGACTGATCCGGGAGCGGGCGGAATTTGCCAAGTTGCCGATCTTGGCGATGACGGCAAACGTGTTCGATGAAGACCGGCAGGAATGTCTGGCCGCGGGTATGAACGGATTCGTGGTCAAGCCGGTGGTTCCCGACGACTTGTATCGGGCGTTGTTGGACTGGCTCGGGCGAGGTGTTACCCCGGCGCCGGCTGCCGAGCTGCCGTCTGCCGGATGCTCGGCGGACGCCAAGCGATTGGAAGCGCCGATTGCGATTGCCGGTTTGAACAGTCTGCAAGGTCTGGCCGTCGTCAGAGGAGACGGTGCAAAATACCGGCGGCTGTTGCGGATGTTCCGAGACGCTCATCGCGACGATACGAAACGGATAGTCGATGCGCTGCTGGAGCAACGCCAGGCCGAAGCCCGGGCCTTGGCCCATGCCTTGAAAGGCGTCGCCGCTACACTGGGGGCCTTTGGCGTAGCCGCCGCGGCCGCCAGGCTGGATCAGGCCTTGCATGAGGAAACCGAGCTGGCCGGCTGCCTGGATTTGGTGCGACTATGCGAAGAGGAACTGAATCCGTTGTTGTCGGGAATCGAGGCCATGGGCGAAGCCGAGGAGATTGCCGACGCAGATGCCGCTACCGGCGTTCGCGCCGACGCCGCGATTGCCGAATTGCAGAATCTGCTGGCCGAGGACAACGCGTTGGCCTGCCGTCTGGCCAAAAAGTACGCCGCAACCTTGGCCGCGGTGTTGGGGCAGGATTACGCCGAATTTAGCCGGCAACTCGACGGCTTCAATTTCGTGGCAGCGTTGGCGTTGCTGAATAAGGCGACCGGAAATTCCGGCCTGGGTGGGGAATCCGGCCCGCCGTAACTGCGGTAATCCGGCGGCCGGGCGGGCCATCACGCGTGTTTTAACACGCGTCGGTCAGGGGAGCTGAAACGGTCGACCGCCCTTGATGGCGGGCTGGTCGAACCGCAAGCCGGGTGAGTGCGTTGCGAGTGCGGTTAAATCTGCGATTGCAGATAGTTTTCCAAACCGACCATTTCGATCAAACCCAGTTGTTTTTCCAGCCAGTGGGCGTGGTCGATTTCGGTATCGTCCAGCATCACTTTCAAAATTTCCCGGGTTTGGTAGTCGCGGACGCTTTCGCAATAGGCCATGACCTTACGTAAATCGGCCACCACTTTTAACTCCACCGCCAGATCGTTTTTCAACATGTCCGGCACCGTGGCGCCCACCGCCAGCGGTTCGCGTTTAGATAAATCCGGCGTGCCTTCCAGAAACAGAATCCGCTTGATCAGCGCGTCGGCGTGGTTGGTTTCGTCCTGGACTTCGTGGTTGATGCGTTCGTACAGCTTTTCCAGTCCCCAGTTTTGGTACATCCGCGAATGGATGAAATATTGGTCGATGGCCGTCAATTCGCCGGCCAGTAATTCGTTCAAGTAGCTAATGACTTGTTTGTCGCCTTGCATGGTCTGCCTCCCGCTGAATGTCTGCAACTACGCTGCCTGCTATGGTAATACAAATAACCTAGCTCCGTATCCGGTTTTCGTCGTAAAACCCGCCCGCAGCGCCGGGTTGGGCGGGATCAGCGCTAGATCCGCAAGCCGGTTTCCGTGCCGAAAGCCTTGCTCAGATCTTCGGCTAACGCGTCGGTGTTCCCGTCGGCGATGAATACCAGGCGCCCGTAGCGGTCGCCGTCATCGCGCGCTGGCAACACCTGGGGCGGATACAAGCGCTCCCCGGCTGCCTGCACCGCAACCGGCTCCGCACGGTCGGCGAGATAAACCACGCCTTTGATACGCAGCAATTCGGGGTGGTCGGCGAGCAGTGAACTGAGGATGGATGCCAACCTTGACCAGGCCGGTGCAGCTGCCAAGACCACGGACAGGCTGTTGAAGCCGTGCGCAATCGGCGCGGTGCCCGGTAAACGCCGCAATTGCGGCGTGTCCAGGCCGAGTATCTCCGCCGGAAGGTCCGTACCCGGTTGCAAGGTCAGAATCGGCGTCGCCGGGGCCAAGGTGTGCAGGCGTTGCGCCAACGCATCTCGTTGCCCGGCAGCGGCCAGATCGGCATGCGTCAGCAGCAATCGGTCCGCCCATGCGACCTGGGCCGCGGCTTCCGGAAAACGTTCGATTTGGTGGATCGCCGACGGGATCGCCAGCGTCGCCAGCACGGCCTGCAGCCGGTAACGGCCGGCCAGCCAGCGCTCGCGCAGCAGGGTATCCAGAATCGGCTCCGGGCTGGCGACGCCGCTGGTTTCGATCACGACGCGGGCGAACGGCTTGTCTGGCGCGGCGTCCCAGGCCATCCGCAAGTTTTTCAAGGTTGGCGCCAGCGCGCCTTTTACCTGGCAGCACAAACAGCCGCCGGACAGCACCGTCAGCGGCGTGTCCTGGCGTTGCAGCAAATCCTGGTCGACCGGCTCGGCGCCGAATTCGTTGATCACCACCGCGGTGTTGATACCGTCTGCCAGCAAGCGGTTCAGCAAGGTCGTCTTGCCGCTGCCGAGGAAGCCGGTAATCAACACGACCGGGATTTTGGGAAGAGGGGCGTTGGTTGCAGGTTTAAGCAAATCGTTTGGGTTCCGAGGTTGGTGACTTAGTCACTGAGGCAGCGGCCGGCCGGCGCTACATTGTAACCGCCTTGCGGCCGGCTGAGCCGGTCGAATAGGGCAACTCCAACAACAAGACGGTAGGTATCGGTTATGAAAGAACTCATTTTCGGTTTTGCTTCGAACATCCTGCAGATGAATCTGCGCGATCCGCACGACATCCCGTTTGCATTGCCGCTGATGCTGGCGGCGGGCTTGGGTTTTATCCTCGGCTTCATTTTTATCCAGTTGGTCGGTAACGAGCAGCGCCAACAGCGCGACGACTAATCGTCGGCGGACAGCATGTCGCGTAACGCGGCGGCGTCGACGATTTCGATGCTGCCGCGGCTTAAATTCAGCCAGCCCAGACTTTCGAAACGCTTCAAATGCCTGGACACCACTTCCCGCACCGAGCCCAATTCCAACGCCAGTTCCTGGTGGGTTTTCCGGATCGGATTTGTCTTCTCCGCCAACAGCGTTTGCGCCAGCCGCTGGTCGATACTGGCGAAACTCAAGGCCGCCATGCGTTTGATCACGTCGGCCAGCCGCCCCGAAAAATTGCGAAATACGAACTCGCGGAAAAACGCCGATTGCTGCAAACAACGGTGGAATACGTGGGCCGGAATCGCGAACGCGCTGATGTCGGATTCGGTATAGCCCTCAGCCGGATAGGCACTGTCGCCGAGCAGGCAGGAGGTGGTCAGTACGCAGGAATCGCCCGGCAACACCCGGTACAACAACACTTCGCGGCCGTCGGCCGACAAAATCTGCGCCTTGACGCTGCCGGACAGCAGCAATAAATAATTCTCGCAAGCCTGGCCCGGATAAAACACCTGCTGCCCGGCCGGCACCGTCACCAGCGTCGCCGCCGCCATCAACTGCGCCACCACCGCATCCCCGCAACCGGCGAATTCCGGGAACTGGTCTTTCCAGGCGTTGGCGTGTTTGAGCATGGGGGTGTCTGTTTGGGTTTTTTGAGTTTTGGGATTATAAGGCGGTTTGGGGAGGGTAATCGGGGAATGGTGTTGGGAGTTGGCCGATTTGTTAGAATAATGGTGCTGTCGTATTTCATGGCGGACGACACGATATGCGGAAACTAATTACTTACGTACTAAGCGCTTCAAACTGAGTTTCAAAAGAGAATGGCAAATGATCGTAAGCGTTTACTTCAAAAGGAGCCGCGTGTAGTCGAAAGGTATGTACGGCTACGCATGCGAAAAAATGCGATTCGATTCTCGCGCTTCATCATGAGGAGCCTGTTACCTAGACAAGAAAAAAAGCGCGAAGCTGCATTGATTTCTGTACTTACCGAAATAGCGAAGCAGACCTCGAAGGTTCGGAGGTATGACATGCAAGCGTCTGCGACCCTTCTAAACATTGCGCTTTACTTTCTAATTGCAAACAGGGACATTCAAGCTGTCAAGATTGATGCGCTAACCCACCCGGACGCATGGAAAAGGTCACTTTGTGCTCGTGTCATCCTGTTAACCATTCACGAATTGGATATGGACAAGGTTGCAGGAATCAAACTTCGGGAAGCACTAACAGACTCTGGTGTTTCAGAAGAATCAAAGAGGCTTGCAACCCAGGCATTACGCTCGGTCAGAGCGGTTCAGCAAAAGGCTCAAAAGCAATTTGCTTTCCATCGTAATGCAACAATAGCACATCGTGACCCAGACGCTTTGCTTCAATACAGAGCGATCACTGAACTCGATGTAATGGTTACACTTCAAATTGCGAGTGAGTTCTTTGAAGGCTCGCAGCTGTTTATTAGCGCTCTGCCAGATTTAATGCTCAGCGTTGGTTCTATGCCCGGGATACTCCGACAGTTTGCTGCGCAAGCAAAACGCAAGAAGAGCGCATCTTGATTAACTAACCATGTAGCCATGTAGCCATGTAGGCCGGAATAAGCGTAGCGTTTCCGGCAAGTTTTTAAATTTGCCAGAAACGCCGTGCTCGTGGATTTCGCCGGAAACGCTTCGCTTATTCCGGCCTACAATGTTTGGAATGATTTACCCCCTCCGGAAGCTCGGAAAGGCCGATGAGCGATTATCGACGTGTTTACATACCCGGTGGCTGCTATTTTTTCACGGTGGTGACTTACCGGCGGCAACCGATTTTTGCTGACGAGCGAAATGTGGCATGGCTTCGGCAAGCGTTTAAAATTGTGAAGGTCAAGCGGCCGTTCGAGTTAACTGCTGCGGTCGTCTTGCCGGACCACTTACACAGCCCTGTAGGCCGGAATAAGCGAAGCGTTTCCGGCAAGTTTTTAAATTTGCCAGAAACGCCGTGCTCGTGGATTTCGCCGGAAACGCTTCGCTTATTCCGGCCTACAATGTTTGGAATGATTTACCCCCTCCGGAAGCTCGGAAAGGCCGATGAGCCATTATCGACGCGTTTACATACCCGGTGGTTGCTATTTTTTCACGGTGGTGACTTACCGGCGGCAACCGATTTTTGCTGACGAGCGAAATGTGGCATGGCTTCGGCAAGCGTTTAAAATTGTGAAGGCCAAGCGGCCGTTCGAGTTAACTGCTGCGGTCGTCTTGCCGGACCACTTACACAGTATTTGGCAATTACCGGACGGCGATGCCGATTATTCGACACGCTGGCAAATGGTTAAAACCGCCTTCTCTCGCCAGCTCTCGGTTCCGGTCAGAAGCGATGGCACCAAAACGGTCTGGCAGCCGCGTTTTTTCGAACATTGCATCCGCGACGAAGCCGATTTTCATCGCCACCTGGATTACATTCACTACAATCCGGTCAAGCACGGATTGGCAGATGCGCCGGCGAGTTGGCCGCACAGTTCCTTCCTTCATTTCGTCGCCCGCGGTTGGTATCCGCTAAATTGGGGCGACGGCGGTATCCCCGCCAGCGCGGATTTCGACCGCGAGTAACCGGCTGCCGCCACGCCCTAGCGATTCCCGTCGACCAAAACCCATTGAAATCATGCAAACCCAAATAATCAAAATCTGCCTTGCCGCTCTATTGCTCGCTGTGTCCGCAGCACACCCGGCTTACGCGGAAGACCCAGTCTTGGCCAAGCTGTTTGCCGAGCAGGGCCTGGAGGGCAGCGTCGTGATTTCCTCGGTTCGGACCGGCCGGACTTTTGTTCATAACGACGCCCGCGCCAACCGGCGCTTGCCGGTCGCATCGACCTTTAAAATCCTGAACACGCTGATTGCGCTGCAGGAACGGGCGATTGCCGGCAAGGACGACACTTTGCACTGGGATGGACAAATCCGCGATGTTCCGGACTGGAACCGCGACCAGACTTTGGCCTCGGCGTTCAAGGTGTCCTGCGTTTGGTGTTACCAGGACTTGGCGCGGCGGGTCGGTGCCGATGCCTATCGCCGCTATTTGCGGCAAACCGAATATGGCGAATTGCGCGAGCCGTTCGGGTTGACCGAATTCTGGCTGGACGGCTCGTTGCGGATCAGTGCGGCGGAGCAGGTGGAATTTCTGCGCAAACTGGTCCGGCGCTCGTTGCCGTTCGACGAATTCGCTTACGACACCTTGCGCGAGATCATGCTGGCCGAGCAAACCCCGGATTATGCGCTGTGGGCCAAAACCGGCTGGGCGGCGCGCGCCGATCCGCAAGTTGGATGGTACGTCGGTTACGTCGAGAGCCGGGGCGAGGTCTGGCTGTTTGCGCTAAACATCGATTTGCGCGGCAAGGACGATTTGGCGCTCCGGCCAAAGCTGGCCCGCGCGGCTTTGGCAGCCAAGGGTATCATCGACTAGCCATCCACCCAGCGGTTACGCGCGGCCGGGTATCCAACCTTTCGCCGCTGAAAACGAGCCCGTCGGTGCATGCCGAAGTTCCTAAAAAGCGCCTGCACCGACGATTGACACTAGACTGCTTTCACCGCATGCTTGGCGCCGCTGCTTTGGGCCGTTATGGTTGGCGTTCTCTAAACAACCCGGCGGACCGAGCAAACAGCCCATTGGATAAAATAACGAGAAGAGGACTTTCATGTCGATACGTAAACACGTGCCGATCGAACACGCCGAATGGTCGGTACAGCCGCCAGCCGACTGGGTGCAGCAACGATCCGTGGATTGGGCCTGGCGGCCCGGCGAGGGCCATGGCTTCGGTTATTTACTGATCGACGAACAACACCACGTGGCCAGCCAGGCGCTCTATGCGCGCACCGTCAAGCTGCTGGCTTCGCTGTCGGCGGTGCAGACCCAAAGCCAAGTGGTGGTCGAGTTCGATCCGGCTGCTCAGCGTTTGCAACTTCATGAGCTGGCGATCTGGCGCATGGCCGCCGACGGCGCCTGGCAAAAGCGCGAGCCGGTGGCCAAGGAGGCGTTTCTGCTCAGACAGCGCGAGCAACAGTTCGAGCAGCAAATGCTGAAAGGCTATGTCTCGCTGGTGGCGTTGCTGGAAGACGTGCGGATCGGCGACGTGATCGACTTGTCCTGGACCCTGTCGCCGCGCGAACCGCTGCCGGGCCTGCGTTTCACGGCCCTGCATTTCCTGGCCTGGAGCGTGCCGGTGGCGACTTATTATCTGGCCTTGACGGCGTATTTCGGCCAGGACCTGCGCTGGCGGTTGCTGGTGCCGGACGCGGTTGCGGCGCCGGCCGAGACGGTGGCAGCGGATCGCGTCACTTGGCAATTCGAGCGGCCGCCGCTGTTTCAGGCCGAAGGTAATGTGCCGGGTGGGCATTGGCCGTTTCCGGTATTGGAAGCCACCGCCTGGCAGACGTGGGGCCAAGTCTCGGCCTTTTTCGCCGAACTTTGGGCCGACGCTGCAACCGAGGATTCGGCGAGTATCGCTGCGGAAGCCGAGCGATTAGCCGCCGGAAAAACCGCCGCCGACGCCGCGCTGGCCGCGTTGCGTTTCGTGCAAAACGAGATCCGCTATTTGAGCGTCGATTTCGGCCACGGCGCCGGCATGTTGCCGAACGGCGCCGGCACGGTGTTGAGGCGGAGATTCGGCGACTGCAAGGATAAATCGATCTTGTTGGTGGCCTTGCTGCGCGAGCTGGGTGTCGCGGCGCGGCCGGTATTGGTCGCCAGCACTTGGCGCGACGGCATCAAACGCTTGATGCCGTCCACGGCCTGTTTCAACCACGTTATCGTCATGTTCGATCTGGACGGCCAACGTTATTTCGCCGATCCGACCGCCGTCGGCCAGGGCGGCGATCTGGCACACCTGAGCGTGCCGCCATTCGCGGCCGGCCTGGAAATCGATCAGGCAACGGCGGGTTTACTCGACTTGCCGCCAGCGGCGCTCGCCGAATTGACCTTGACCGAAACCTTCATACTGGATCGGCGCGGGGTTAACGGGGCCGTCGAGCAAGTGCTGGAAGCCAGCGGCTGGCTGGCCGACGACATCCGCGCGGCAATCCTCGACCAAGGCCAACGCCAATTTGCCAAACATCGGGCCGACGCCTTGCAGCAAAATTTCCCGGCACTGCAACCCAATCCGGACAGCCTGCAGATCGACGACGACAGCGACAGCAACCGCATCGCATTACGCAGCCGGCACGGCTTGCCGACCTGGGGCCAGGCCGGACGCAAACCGCCCGACTTTTTCAGTTACGGCGCCCACGGCCTGTTTTTGGCGGTGGAAACCATCGATCCCCACCAGCAGCGCGCGCAGCCCTTCCAATTGCGGCATCCGCTGCGGGTCTGTCACAGCGTCGTCGTCCGCGGCAAAACGGTGAAGAAGCAGAAAGCCGGCGCGTTCCGCCACGAAGGGCCGGGCTTTCGTTATCGGGTCGATATCCATTCGCGCCGGCGCGAAGTCCGTTTCGATTACCTGTGGGAAAGCACTGCTACGGAAATCGCCGCCGAACAATGGCCGGCTTATTGCCAGCAACGCGCCGTCGCACTGGAACGGGCCGGCGCTTTGGTGCATACCCCGGCTTTCAAACCGCTGACTGCCGCGCTGCGCTTTTTTCCGGTTCTCGCCGTGGTCGGCGGCTTGGCGGCCGGCTGGCTCGGTAATGCCGGGAATAACCGCATCGTCCGCGAAGCCGGCGGTATCGAGGCGGCGGGTTCAAAAGCTTTCGAACATATCAAACGCAGCGAATTCACCCAGGGTTACGCCTTGGCCGCCGCAGTTCAGTCCAATTACCGCAACAATTTCGATTTTCAGATCATGTTTGCTGAAGCCGCTCTCCGTACCGGCCATTTCGCCGAAGCGGAGCAGGCGCTGGAACAAGCGCGCAGCCTGCGGGCCGGCGACATCCTGCCGGAGCAATTGCAGGCGGCCTTATTCGAGGCGCGCGGCCAATTGCCGCAAGCGCTGGAATTACTGAAACGGTTGGCAAGCCAGGCCGGCGCGCCGGAACGGGTATACGCCGATTTGGCGCGTATCTCGGAGCGGATGGGTGAATTCGGCGGCGCGCGGACTGCCTGGGAAACGGTGTTGGCGCGGCATCCGGCGGAGCCCGAGGCTTTGTATAGTCTGGCGCGGCTGATGTGGCTGGCCGGCGAGCGGGAGCGCGCGGATAGCCTGATTACCGGCGTGATTGCCGCGCAACCCGTGTCCAGCGCGGCGCTCGAGAGCGCCTTGGCGCGCTATTTTTCAGTAACCGGCCGGCCCGAAAGCGCCATCGACCCGGCCCGCCGCGCCGTCGAGCGCGAGCCGGGCGACCCGTATTTGGCCTACAAGCATGTCAGGGCGCTGATCGAAAGCCGGCGTTACGACGAGGCTTTGGCGGTCGCGATCGGCGTTAACCAAAAATTCCCGAAACAGCCGATGGCTGCCGCGGCCTTGGCGACGGCCGCGGCGATGGCCAACGACAACCTGCGCGCCGAACCGGCATTTAAAGAATGGGTGGAGCTGGCGCCGGACAATCCGGATGCAGTGTCGAGCTACGGCTTTTTCCTGCATCGGGTCGGCCGCGACCTAGAGTCGCAAACCGTGCTGGAGAAGGGAACCCGCAAATTTCCGTCCCACGGCAACCTGTGGCTGAATTACGCGGTAACCCTGGAAGCCCTGGGCGACCCCACCGCCGCCCAAGCCCGCCAACAAGCCGCCCGCCTGATGACCGACGAACAGCGGGCGACCTTGGTGAGGTGATGGGGCATTGTTGTTGATTTAACAAACGCAAGTTACCGCGGCGGGGAATGGTCAATGTCGTTAATTTAAGGATGGTAGGAGCGGGCCCTGCCCGCGATCATAAGCCTTCGGTCGCAGGCATGGCCTGCTCCTAGTGCGCTCGTGACGGCGCACACATAGCATGGTGAAAGTCCATGTCAGGGTATGCCAAGGCCCTGTAGCTGAAGATAACTGCGTCGTTGCGAAACGGGGTGGAGAGCAATCGGAGGCGAACTGGCGGTCCGCAGGAGACGAACTCGATTCGGCGGGACACGGCGGCGAGCCTGCTAGGAGATGGCGAAGCCTGAAACGCATCGAACACGTTGGTTTGGCGAAAGAAACGATGTTCGGGCCGTACCTGTGGTTGGAGGTGGAACGTTGGGACGTGTGTGCGAGATAAGCGAGGAGGCCTGTTCGGTGAAGCGAAACCGGGCAGGAGTCAGAGCCCGCATAGTACCGAAGCGGGGAAAGGCGCGAGAGGTTGGGTTAGCAAAGCGCAGTCGAGGGAAGGCAGGGCAGGAAGGTGGATGCGAGAAATCGAGAGTGAGGCAAATGACAGCACCGACAGTGTCGAAACAGACTAAACAAGGTACAGAAACGGCGGTAATACCCGGCGTGGAAGCCGCAATCTGGACGGAACGCATGGTGTTGGCACTGGTAAACGGTGTCGAAGGACGCAAATGGTACAGCTTGATGGACAAGGTTTACGCGCCGGGTACGCTAGCGTTGGCTTGGACGAAAGTTAAAGCCAACCGAGGCGCGGCGGGGGTGGACAGACAAAGTGTAGAGCAATTCGAAGCCCAAGCCGAGCGCTACTTGGCCGAACTGAGCCAAAGTCTGCGGGAAGGGAAATACCGACCGATGGCGGTTAAACGGGTGGAAATCCCCAAAGGCGACGGTCAACGTCGACTGCTGGGAATACCGACCGTCAAAGATCGCATCGTACAGGCGGCAGTCAAGATGGTGATCGAACCGATCTTCGACGTGACGTTTCTGAACAGCAGTTACGGATTTCGGCCCGAGCGAGGCTGCAAGGATGCCCTGCGTGATGTCGATGGCGGGCTTAAGGCTGGTTACACCTACGTGGTGGACGCCGACCTGAAAGGCTACTTCGACAGTATCCCGCATGCTCAACTTCTGGAACGGGTCGAAGCGCGAATCAGCGATGGTCGCCTATTGGCACTGATTGAAGGTTGGCTCAAGCAGGACATCCTGAAAGGGTTGGAACGTTGGACGCCGACGAGTGGCAGTCCACAAGGGGCGGTCATCAGTCCGTTACTGGCGAACCTATACCTGCATCCGCTGGACGAAAGGCTGATGGCGCGAGGTTATCGGATGGTGCGTTACGCCGACGACTTTGTCGTGCTATGCGCCAGCCGAGCCGAAGCCGAAGCGGCACTCGAGGTCATTCGGGAATGGGTTGAAGCCAATGGGCTGACGCTGCACCCCGATAAAACCCATCTGGGCGACTGTCGTCATGCGGGCGAAGGCTTCGAGTTTCTGGGCTATCGCTTTGAAGCGGGCCAGCGTAGGGTACGTAAGAAAAGCCTGAACCGGTTCAAAGACCGTATTCGAGAGAAGACCAAGCGCACACGGGGTGACAGCCTGGATAGGATCGTGGGCGATCTAAACCCGATGCTGCGCGGCTGGTATGGGTACTTCAAACAGGCTCATGGCGGAATTTTTCGCTACCTGGACGGCTTCATTCGACGGCGGCTTCGATCGCTGCTGCGAAAGCAAGACAAGCGACCGGGCATTGGCCGATGCCTGAATGACCATCGACGCTGGCCGAATGCGTATTTTGCGGCTGCCGGGTTGTTCGCACTACATCCCGCCTGGCAAGCCGAGAGACACTCCCGATGAGGAAACTACCGACTGGAGAGCCGTGTGCGGGAGAACCGCCCGCACGGTTCGGAGGGCGGGAAGGGCTTAGGCCCTTTCCGACCCCTATCAGGATTTGAAACAGCCAGTCTCTTCCTTAACTTAACGACATTGGGGGAATGGTGGGGGGCTAGTTGCCAAGGAGGGCGAGATTGTCCATATCTCTGCCGGAATGGTGCCTAACTTGTGGTGGGGGCTAGCGCGCGGTGCTTAGCGTTGCCGGTGAGTCAGACCTTGCCGGAAACGCTGGCGCTTATTCCGGCCTACATCACTTTAGTGACCAGAGTGGAATGGATAGCCGCCGTCGTTATGATGACACGACCGGGACAGGCCTTTTAGTAGCCTCGATGGAATCGAGGGTGTTGGCCTTCGAATTCTCGATTCCATTGAGGCTACTTGCTGTATGGGGATGCAATCCCGTATAACGCAGCGAACCGTAGGCCAGAATAAGCCGTTAGGCGTTTCTGGCAATTTAACTACCGGCGCGATGGTTGGCGTTTCCGGTCAGGCAGACTTTGCCGGAAACGCTGGCGCTTATTCCGGCCTACATTACTTAACGACATTGGGGGAATGGTGGGGGGCTAGTTGCCAAGGAGGGCGAGATTGTCGAATGGTACCCAACTTACGGTGGTGGCTACCACGCGATGCTTAACTTTGCCGGTGAGTTAGACCTTGCCGGAAACGATGGCGCTTATTCAGGCCTACGTCACTTGTGGACGTCGCCTTGACGGAGGGGTTAGGCATCATTTTCTGGCGTGGCCGGTGAACATGTAGTTTTGCGTCGGATCGTGAAAGAACACCTCACGGAACACGCTTCTAGAGACCGAATCCATGACTCGCGTCATTAGTAGGTCCCAGTCGTTTGGTGTGTAAAGGTTATTGAGGATGCACTGGACAACGAGACTGGTGTTATCGGGATAACGCTTTGCTGTCTTCTTCTCAATTTCCTTGACTATGAGCGTTCCGAAGTACTCAACGAAGTCTTGGCCGTTGTACACGACAGGTTCAGATATGAGCTCACCGCCTGGAAGTCGGCGAATTCCTTCAAGCCCGAACGTGCCACCCTTTTTCTCCAGATGCTCGCGCTGCATATGCTCTTTGGGGTGTACGACATTCGTAACTTCCAGGAATGCGATCGACGGGAAATAGCCGTGGTCTACGTAGGAGCCGTATTGACGTAGTTCAGCATCAAAGGGCTGGCTCCCGCTGTGCCACCGAACGTGGATGTATCGGCCGGCACGATAGTGACGCTGAACGTAGGCTGCGATTGGGAGCAGTTCTTCAAGCAATCGCTTCTCAACGAGCGATGGGCGAAGCCGCAGGCGTGTTGTTCCGTCAGGTGCTTGCCGGACTCGTTCGAACAGTTCGTAGGCTTTGGCCGCGAACTGGAGTCCGTCCAGCTCGATTCCATCAAAAGGAAGTAGTGCGTCGTGGTTCGTCATGCAGCCTAACTAGGAATTAGATAGTTAACGGTATATCTTCTGGAATATGCGCGGCGATAAGGCGACGCATTGATGAACATCATGTTTTCTTTCTGGATATCGTTTTTGCATCGGTAAAATCGGGGTTTGAAATAAACTAAGCAGGTCTGAAAACTCTGTCGGTTAGATTCATCCGGCGAACCGGTTTCAGCGATACTAACCCGATTTTTTGAATCAGTCTAACCAATGAACAGACCCGACAAGCCAACCGCAATACCTGACGCCTTCGCTATCCTGGAATGCCTCCGCCAAACCGCCGAGCAAACCTTGGAACGCAAACGTCGCTTGGGCCATTATGCGGTGATTTGGCAGGACGGCCGGACGGTGTTGGTTGGGGACGACGCTCCTGAATCCGATACGGATGGCGATCCGAGCTTGTAGTGTTGCCGCCGAATTTCGCTAACGACCCGTTTAATTAGCCGCGTCAATTCCAGTCAGGCAAACGTCCGGCCATATCCGCTTTGCGGGCGATCAGTTTTTCCGCCAGGTTGAGCGTGCCGCCGTGTTCGAGGACGGTTTGGCGTATAGATTCGTCGGCAATCTGCGTAACCACCCGAATCGCGGCGGCGATATCAGCCGGCGTCATGCCGCCGAACAGCGCGACGGCGTGCGGGTTGTCGGTGTCCTGTCGTAATTGATCGAGTTCGGCGGCCCGGTCGGCGAAGGCTTTGCCTTTTGGGTCGCCTTGGGCGCGGAAGGCCAGGGCACCGCCCAGGTCCAGCGTCAGCACTCGGCCGGCGGCCACGCCCTGGTTGTCGCCGTGGTAGCCGGCGGCGTCCCAGTTGGCGGTCCAGGCGTGGACGCCGAACCAGCGTTGCGCCTGTCGGCGTTCGTCGGCATCGAGATGGGCGACGCATTTCTTGTCGAGTGCGAGCCACTCGGTGGCAATCTGGTCCGGCGCCCGTGTGGCGACGTAAGTCAAAGTCGGGGCGCCGGCCAGTTGATAGAGCTGGGCGGCGAGCCATTCGTTGCGGGCGTGGGCAGGAGATTCCAAAGTTTTGACGTAGTAGCGCTTGCCGGATGGGTCTTCAAAGATGCCGGCCGGGTTGCTGCCCAGTTGTCCGCCCACCCGTTGCAGCGCGGCGGTGTCGATGGCCGGCAAATCCCTGCTAATCGCCATGGGCCGGCTCAGGGAATGGGCAGGGTGCGGCGGACCACGGCCAGTTGCGCCGGGGTTTCGATGGCGCCTTTACGCGCGCCGCGCACGGTTTGAATGGCAGCGTCCGGCGGCATGCCCAGTTCCGCCAGCAGGCGGGCGGCGATCATGCCGGCCCGGCCCAGGCCGCCCTTGCAGTGCACCAGCACGTCGCCGCCGCTGCGCAACAGGTCGCGGATGTCGCGGCCGTGGCTTGCCCATTGCTGCTCGAAATCGGGGCCGGGTACCGAAAAGTCGGCGATCGGCAGATGCCGCCAGTCGATGCCGCGGCGTTTGATTTCGTGGCCCAATTGCGGCACCTTCAGGGCGACCAGTTCCGCCGGTTCGACCAACGTCAGCACCAGCTTGGCGCCCCAGGCGGCGATGGCGTCCAGATCGATGCCCAGGTCGCGCTCCCAGGCGCCGGTATGAGCGAAACGGTCGTGTTTGCCGGGACAAAAGGTAATGCCGATCCGGCCATGGGCCGGGCTGGCCCGGACTTCGGCGATTTGCAAAGGGTGGCTATGGCTGGTGCGCACGGTGGTCATGTTCGATCCTGACGAGTTAACGACGCTCGGGCTGCGAGTTTAGCATGGCGCCGGGCCGGAGCTCGCGGTTGCAAAACGCCGTTTCCTGCGCGGTCAGAGATGCATTCTCGCCAATGCCGTTAAGCTGCACCGCCATGCCGGCAGGGATTGCGGTCGCCCGGTCACAGGGTTGTGAAATCTGTTACGCCATCCTTGGCGGTATTTTTCCAGCCGGGCTGACTAACCTAAGGGCATTAGATTCAAGCCTTCGTGCGCCCCGGTGGCGGTTCCGTCAAGCCGGTACTTGGCAAGATTCCAACGCGGCCAACATGTCTTCCCGCGGCAGATTGCGGCCGATGAAAACCAGATTCGATTCTTTGTTTTCGTTGGGCTGCCAAGGGTTGCCGAAGCTCTCGGTCATCAGCATGTGCACGCCTTGGTAGATGACTTTTTTGTCGCAGCCGGCGATGTTCAAAATGCCTTTGTAGCGTAGCAGGTCGTTGCCGTAGTCGCGCACCATGATGTCCAGAAAGGCCAGGATGCGCGCGGCGTCCAGTTCGCGCGCGGTGCGGAACACGAACGAACTGATGTCGTCTTCGTGTTCGTGGCTGACGTCTTCCAGAAAATCCGGTTCGATTTTCAAAATGTCGTCCAGGTTGAAGCCGTCGATGTCGAGGATGTCGTGCAGCTCGGTGGCGCCGAAATGCACGCGCTTGATCGGTGCTCTGGGGTTCATCGCCCGCAAGCGGGTTTCCAGATCGGCAACCACTTCGGCTTCCTGCAAATCGGTTTTCGACAACAGGATACGATCAGCGAAGCCGACTTGTTCCTGGGCTTCGTGGTGTTCCTGCAATTGTTGATGAGCATGCACCGCATCGACCACGGTGACAATGGCATCCAATTTATAGTTTTCGGCGATGTCCGCTTCGATGAAGAAGGTTTGCGCCACCGGTGCCGGATCGGCCAGGCCGGTGGTTTCGATGATGACTCGCTCGAAGTGAATATCACCTTTTTCGCGGCGGTCGGACAATTCGCCGAGGATGCGCACCAGATCGCCGCGCACCGTACAGCAGATGCAGCCATTGTTCATTTCCACCACTTGTTCATCGGCTTGTACCAGCAGTTCGTTATCGATACCGGTTTCGCCGAATTCGTTTTCGATCACGGCGATACGGCGACCGTGGTTTTCGGTGAGGATGCGGTTCAACAGCGTGGTTTTGCCGGCACCGAGAAAGCCGGTGAGGATGGTAACCGGCACCGGGTAGTTCAATTTGGCTGTAGCGGACATTGATAGTCTCCTTTCAAGGGGGTAGTTAACGACGGGTCGGGTAGCACAGGCGTAGCGTGCAGCGGGCTTGGGCCAGCTTACCGTCCTGAGCGTTGATGGTGCCGTTGCCGTCCAGGTCACGAATGTCGTTGGCGGTGGCTTGCGGGGTCTTGCTGGCCGCGGCCAGAATCAACGCCACGTCGATGCGGTCGATATCGCCGTCCAGATCGATGTCGCCCAAGGCCGGCACGCTGAAGGTGACTTCGTCATAGCCGGGATTGGCACCGTCGCTTACCGTCAACTTGAAGGTGTAATTGCCGGTTTGCAGCGGCAGAAAGCTCGGCGTCGCGGTCGCGGCACCGACCAGGGTCACCGCCGGCCCTTGGGTTTGCTGCCAGGCGTAGCTGAGCGGACTCGGGCCGGGTTGCGGATCGCTGCTGGCGCTGCCGTTCAGACCGACGCTGCTGTTCAGGCGGATCACGCGGTCGGCGCCGGCATTGGCTTTTGGCAGCAATTGCGGCGGCGGAGGCGGCGGCAGAGTGTCGACCAGATCGAGCAGGGCGGCGGAATAATCGGCGGCGCTCAGGCCGGCGTTGAACAGCACGTAAAACGGTTCGGAGGCTTGGCTGCGCTGGTTGGAGGTGACTTGTAGCTCCACCAAATAGGCGCCGACCGGGCCGCCGGCCACGCCGATCGCGCTTTCCAGAAAGAAGTTTAAATGAGTGTGCAGGCTGCCCTGGTTATTGGCGGCGTCGACGATCATTTCGGCTTTGCCGCCGATGCCGTTACCGGTAAAGAAGGTGAAGCTTTCCTGGCCGCTGCCGGGTGTGAAACAGAACAGTTGGCCGCCGCATTGGTTGTAATCGGTGATGACCGTGGCCGGATCGATACCGCCGGCCAATTTGATGCGGACGTTGCCGGGCGCGTCGGCCCAGGCGCCGGCGGCAGTGCTCCAGTAGCGCAATTTGCCGATGGCCCGGTAGCGCACCAGTTCGGCCGGATTCAACATGTTTTGTACGGCTTGGAAGCCGGGATTGGGGGTTTTGTTCGGGCCGCCGGAAAAGTCGCGGAAATCGCTCAAAAACACCATTTGGCCGGTGGCGCCTTCGATCGGTAGCGTGTTCGGCGGCAAGTTCAGGCCGGCGACCAGTTGCGTCAGATCGCAGCCGACCGCGCCCGGCGTGCGGCAGAAGCCGGCTTGCATCGCATTGCCGTCGCCCCAGATTTCCACGTCCAGATGCACCGCTTGTGCCGGCGCGGACAAAGCGAGCAGGAAGGGCAGAGCGGGGAGCCATGGGCGGTTGGTTAAGAATGATCGCTGTATCGAAGCTGGCATGGGTTTAACTCCTGGATGGCGGTAGGGTTGACTGAAACAAGGGTGTTGTCGCTAGAACGTGGCGCGGAAGCCGAGCACGACGCTGCGGCCCGGCTCCGGCGCGAAGTTGCGTAAAAAAGAGACCGAGCTGCGGATTTCTTCGTTGAGCAGGTTGTTGGCTTTGGCGAACAGCCACAGATCCAGCGGCTCCAGGCCGCGCCAGTGGTAATCGGCGGAGGCGTTGAGCAAGTGGTAGCCTGGGGTGGCGGTTTCGTCGTTGCCCGGCCGGTTTTGCATTTGGCCTCTGGTGTAACGTAGTGCGGCGTTCCAGCGCTGGTCGCCGAAGCCGATTTCCGCGCCCAGCCGCAGTGGCGGCAGGCGCGGCACGTCATCATCGACAAATCGGCCGCGGACGAAATCGGAGAACAGGGTCAGCTTCAATTGGCCGAAGCGGGTATCGGCCAGGGTGGTCTGGGCTTCGGCTTCGTACCCCAGGAATAAGGCGTCGCGCTGGTTGTAGGCGTAGACCGGCAGACATTCGATCAGGTTGACGCAGGCCGGGTAGAACTGGGCTTCGTGGTAATTGTAAAAAACCTCGGGCTGGCGCTTCTGGTAAATATAATTTTCGGTCCAGTTGGCGTAGGCGTTGAATTTTGCCGCCAGCCTTTGGCTATGCCAATCCAGGCCCAGGTCGGCCAGATTAGAGGTCTCGTTGCCGAGACGCACATTGCCGATCTCGAAGTTGCGGGTCGACAAGTGCGGGCCCAGCGCCAGCAATTCCTGGATATCGGGCGAGCGCTTGGAGCGACTCAAGGACAGGCCCAGCGTGGCTTCTGTCGTGGCTTGCCAACTGGTGGTCAGCGAGACCGAGTCGGCGCGGAAATTCAGCGAGTCCGGCAAGGCCACGGCCGAGTAGATCGGCACTTGTCCCGGTGGAGCCGGAAAGGCCAGTTGCGTCGCCGTTGGATTGATACGGCTGCGTTCGGTACGCAAACCCAGTTCGAATTGCCACTGGCCGAATTTCAGTTTTTGCAGGCTGAACAGGCCCAGCGTGTCGCCGTTGGTGGGCGGGACGAAGGTTTCTACGCCCAGCGCCGAAAAATGGCGGTCCTGCCATTGGGCGCCCAGGGTGCCGGACCAGGGTTCCAGAAAATGGTGTTCGATCTCGAAGCGGCCCTCGCCGACCTGATTGTTGAAAGTGGTAAACGGTAGTCGGCCTTCCCATTCGGTGTGAATGTAGTCGACCAGACCGTAGCGGAATGCGGCTTTGTCGATACCGCGTACCGGCGCGTACCATTCGCTTTTGAAGTCGTAGCGGGTCTGGCGCATGTCGATCCGAATGTCGGGGTTCAGGGCTTCCATGCTGAGAATGTCGGCGAACTGCTCCAGCAAGGCCGGGTCGATGTCCGGCAGGATCAGTTCCAGACCGTCCAGGCTGCTTGCGTCGACGCCGTGGCTGCCTTTCGGGATGCCGTAGCGGTTGGTGAAGTGGCCGACCGACATGCCGGCCATGCCGTGATCGCCCAGCCAGGAGGCACCCAGAAAACCGCCGACGCTCTCGCTGTCGGTATTGGGGATGGTGCCGCGGGCGTTCAGAATCTTGCTCAGGCCGAATTGTTCGCGGACCGCGTCGGCGGCGATGGCTTCGCCGGGAATTTCGGTGTCGTTGCGGTTGCGGTGAAAACCGCCGATTTTGAACGCGAGCTGGTCCCGGCCCAAATCCAGTTTGAAGCCGGCGTTGGTGCCGTCGGCGTTGGTATCGAAACGCTGTTCCAGCGCGCCTTGCAGCAAGCGTTCCGGCACCCGCTCGGGGATGCGGTTGTCCTTGACGTTGACCATGCCGCCGATGGCGTTGCCGCCGTAGCGGATGGTGTCGGCGCCGCGCGCGACCTCGATTTGTTCGGCGAACAGCGGCTCGATGGCGCTGGCGTGGTCGGGGCTGAGAAACGAGGCGTCGTGGCTGCCGATGCCGTCCTGCATGATTCTGACCCGGGAACCGGTCAGGCCGCGAATCACCGGCAGACCCACGCCGGGGCCGAACGAGGCGTTGGCCACGCCCATCTGGTTTTGCAGGGTTTGGCCCAGATTGTCGGCTTGCTGCAATTTGAGCGCGTCGCCTTTAATCGAGCTGAAGCTGGGCGTGATGCGTTGTTTGGGGGCGTCGGCAGTGACTTCTACTGCCTCCAATTCCGTTTCCGGTTCTGCCGCAGGGGCCGAGACCGGGTCCGGCGTGTCCGTTGCCGCGGCCGGCAATGCAGCGGATGCCGCCAGCCATAGTAGTCCTAAAGCGTGTGCTTTCATCGAGAATGTTGCATTGTTCCATGTCGCAAACGCGTTGCCGGGCTTGCATAGCCCGACAACGCTGCTGCGTGTTTGCTTGGTTCACGCGGCCGATTTGCGGCGGCCGAAACCCAACAGGCCGGCGATTGCCGGAGCGAACAGCCAAGCCGCGCCGGGCAGAGGTACCGGTGCAGCGCTGGCCGCTTCGACAGCCAGTTCGAAGGCGTCGTGGGTCAGTCCGCGGTTGAATACGATGTGGAACGGTGTGGATGCGGTTGAGACCGGTGTGGTGCTGTTCGGTAAGGTTTCGAACAATTGCAGGGTGATCCAGTAGGCGCCGACGCTGCCTCCCAGAGCATTGGAGGCGTTACGGATGGCCATGTCCAGGTGTTCGTGGATGTCGCCGGTATTGCCGAATTGGCCGATCACGCCGGGGCCGTTTTGCACGCCGGATGTGGTGAACGTGGTGACGTTACCCAAGGCATCGGAGACTTCGATATGCTCGCCGTTGGGTGCCGAGTTCGACCAGATACTGCCGTCCCAGACTTTCAAATTGCCCAGGCCGCTAAACCATAACCAGTTGCCGGCACCGAAGGCGCCCAATGCGGTGTTGGCGTCGTAGCCCGGATCGTCGGTGCGGTAAAGTCCGCCCGACAAATCGCCGAAATCGGCTTCGAACCAATCGCCGTTGACGAAGATTTGACCATTGGCTTTCCAGGGCTGAATGTCGCCGTCGTGTTGGTCGGCGGCCGAAGCCGCGGTTAAATTCAAGCTCAAACCCAGTGCCAAAATTGGTGCTATCCATTGATTACGCATGAACGATCTCCTTAAAACAAAAATAAAAACCTGACGAAAAATACGAGGAAGTGTGAGGTGTCTCACGATGCAACAATATAACATTACTGATATGCGATGCAATCGGGAATTTGCCTCAATTCATCTTGTGCTCTGCCGAGTTCAGTATTAGCAAACCATAAACCGATATGTCTCGGCAGCGGTCATAGCCGTGGTCCTTAGCGCTAAGGATGGGTTAGTCGTTCGATGCGGGCATACGCGGAATGGTTGTGTATCGACTCGAAGTTTTCCGATTCCACGGTGTAGGCGTTGATGCGCGGGTCGGCGTCCAGCCGGGCGGCGACGTCGCGCACCATATCTTCGACGAATTTGGGGTGGTCGTAGGCGTATTCGGTGACGTATTTTTCGTCCGGTCGTTTCAGCAAGCCGTAGATCGGCGACGAAGCTTCGGCCTCTACTAGCGCAATCAGTTCTTCAATCCAGATAAATTCGCTGGCCGACACGGTAATCGTCACATGCGAGCGCTGGTTGTGGGCGCCGCGTTCGGAAATCTCTTTGGAACAGGGGCACAGGCTGGTGACCGGCACTACGATTTTGACTTTGATCCGGCAACCGTTGCTGTCAATTTCGCCGATAAAACTGACCTGATAATCCAGTAAGCTGCGCACACCGCTGACCGGCGCGGCTTTTTCGACGAAGTACGGAAAGCGCATGTCGATATAGCCGGATTCGGCTTCCAGTCGCTGCAGCATTTCTTGCAGCATGACCGGAAACGAGGCAATGCTGATTTCCCGATCATGGCTATTCAATATTTCCACGAAGCGCGACATGTGGGTGCCCTTGAAGTCATGCGGCAGATTTACGTACATGTCAAAGTGGGCCACGGTATGTTGTTCGCCGCAGCTCCTGTCTTTCACCCTCACCGGATGCCGAATGTCTTTGATGCCGACTTTGTCGATAGCGATGCGGCGGTTGTCGGCACGGGCTTGGATGTCTTCGATGGGGATCATGGGTTTTAATGGCTGTTACGGTTTTGTGGTGTTTTGTAGGCTGGGTTTCGTTTCAATCTACCCAGCCTGCATTCGATATTGTCAGTCATGCACCTTAAACCTGGGCCGCTCGCCGAAGTCGGCGTCGTTGACCGCGTATTGGCCGAGTTTCAGGCTGTAGAAGCGATCGAAGTGGTGTTTGACGGTGCGGGCGATGCCGGCGTCGTAGACCGGGGCGACGGTTTGCGCCAAGCCGGCCGGGCGGTCGAGAATCTGGCCGTCCTTCACCACCAGTCGGCCGTTTTTGAACAGCAAGGCCGCGTCGGCGAAGACGGCCCGGTAGTCGGGACGAGCGCCAGCGTGCTGGCCCGGATCGTACACGGCAACGTCGGCCACGGCGCCGGGGGCGAGATGGCCGCGATCGTTGAGCCCCAACAATTTGGCGGCGGCGGAGCGGGTCATGGTTGCAACTTCGCTCAGGCTCAATTCGCGTTTCAGGCCCGGCAATAAGGTTAACGCCAAGGCCTCCTGGTTCAAGCGCGCCATACATTGTTGTCGATAATCGGCGTCCATCAGCAAACGCAGCAGTTCCGGGTAAGCGGTGAACGGTGCGCCGTTGGGATGGTCGGTGGTGAAGAACAGGCGCTCCGGCGCCTCGGCCAGTAAAAACAGTTCCAAACCAATCGCCCATTGCAGGGTGTTGACGAAGCTGGCTTCGCGGTAGCGGTAAGGCACCACGCCGCCGGAGCCTTCGGTTTCGGCGTCCCACATGACATATTTGCTCGGGCTGGCGTCGGCGTGGCGGCTATATTGGGCGATAATGTCGCCGGAGATGGTCACCGTTTGCCCGAACAACACTTGGCCGACGTCCATGGTGATGTTGGGGTGGCGGTTGAAGGCCTCCAGCAGCTTGGCTGCCGCCGAGGAAAAGCCTTTGGCGCCTTCCGTGCCGTAAGCGTAAAACTGGACGTGGGCCAGATGCATCGGCAGGCCTTGCGCGGCTTCCATGGTCGCGACGATGGTATCGACGTTGCCGGGAATGCCCAGGTTGTTGCAGTGAACGTGCGGTGGATGCGGCACGCCGAGCTGATGCACGGCCGTTTGCAGGGTTTGCAAAATCTGCCGTGAGCTGACGCCGTAATCCGGCACGATATCGTCCAAACCGAACTGGCGGACGTTGCTTTTAAAGGCGTTGGCGCCGCCGGCGTTGATGATTTTCAGACCCAGGGCGCGGGTGGCGTTCAAAGTCCAGGCCACGTAATCGTTGATCTGGTTCTGGCCGGCCTTGGCCCGCATCAAGCGCAGCAGTAAATCGTCATTACCGAGTATCGCCAGCGCGGCGGTGTCCAGAATCGGAATATCGGCCATTTGCAGGTGTACGTCCAAGGCGCCGACCGGCAGCATCGCCGGCTCGACCACGGTGGTGTAGCCCATGCGGGCGTAACGATAACCGGTGTCGGTGCTGGACCATTTGGCGGTGGAAAAAGGGTGACTCAGCCGCCGTGCCATATGGTTGCGGTGCTGCTCAGGCAGCAACAGCCGGGCGGTGTTGACGTTACCGCCGGCGATGTGGCTGTGGATGTCGATGGCCCCGGCCATCACGATCTTGTCTGTCGCGTCGTAAACTGCGTCGAGACGGGCATCCGGGCCGGGATCGGCGACGATCACGCCGTCGCGGATGAACAGGTCGCCGGCTTGGCCGTGCAGGTTTTGGCTGGGGTCGTAAATCGATCCGTTGTGGAGTTTGATCAGCATGTGGGGGTACGCACCAGTGGCATTAAGTTAAGGCTTAACCATTCGTCCTTCGACAAACTCGGGATGACCGGTTAAGCCTGGCGACATTGGGGGATACGCATCGCGTAACATGTTCAAGGTTGCGGATGAATTGATGGTCAGAGGCTACGGACGCATACCCTACGCTTTACAACATATCCAAGGTCAACAACAGCCGGCGCGGCTGTACCGCGGTCGGGGCCGGCGAGCGGTGCACCAGGCCGTGGCCCTCGTTGCCTTCCCAATGTTCGCCCTTCATCAGGCCCACCGCATAGGCCGGCATTTGCTGAATCGCGGTCGGATCGGCAATCAGGCCGGAGCAGTCGTCGGGCTGGCCGCAAGCGCCCATGCCCAGCTTGGTGCGGTTAACGGCGTATTCGGGCAGCCATTCGGTGCCGATGCCGCCGTAGCTACAAATCAGCCGGGCCGGCACTCTATCGACGTGAAACCGCGGGCACATGGCCTTGTCCAGCGTGCGCAGGCGCAGGCCAGCCTCGCGCTGGCCGAACAGTTCGCAGAAGGCGGCGGTCAGCAGTCGCAGGTCGTCCAGCCAGGCTCGGTAACCGGACAATTGCGCCGCTTGCGGCCAGAGCCGGTCGAAGTCGTAACGTTCGGGATCGACCAGGGCACTGAGCTCCACGCCGACCTTGCCGGTCAGCGCGGCATATACGAAGGTCTCGATGTCGCGCGGCAGCGGCCGCTCGATCAGACACAGGTTGACGTCGTCCTCGTAAATCCGCGCCAAATCGGCGAAGCGGTTGGAAATCACGGTTTTGGTGGCGGGACGTATCGCCAGCGACCGGAATGGGCCGGAAAATAGCGCCGGCGCGGCGGCGGGCTGGGCAAGAGGCACGCGAGAAAACATGGGAGCTCCTTAAGGGGTTAACAGGGATTGTTCGAACAGGACGATGCCTTGCATGAAGGCGATGCCGAGCGCGAACGAGGCGCTTTGGCCGCCGAGATGGCGGAAGCTGGAACGCTCGTGCAACACCGGGATCAGATCCGAAGCGGCGATGTAGATAAAGCCGCCGGCGGCCACCGGCAACAGCACCAGCAAGGACGATTCGGCGACTTGGCTGAGCAGCAGGGTGAACAAGGCGCCCGGCAACACGCTCAGCGAGCAGTAAAAGTTGTACAACACCGCTTGCCGGGGCCGGTAGCCGCCGCGCAACAAAGCGCCGACGTCGCCCAGTTCCTGCGGCACTTCGTGGGCGACGATGGCCAGCGTGGTGGTCCATCCCAATATCGGGTCGGCTAAAAAGCTGCCGGCGATCAAAATGCCGTCCACGAAATTGTGGATGGCGTCGCCGATCAGGTTCATTTTCGCCAGCGGTAAAATCTCGGCGCCGGGCCGGGTATCGACGTTGTGGTCGTGGCGCCAGCGCACCAGTTTTTCCAGCACGAAAAAGCCGAACACGCCGACCAGCACGGTCAAACACACGTCGCTGACCGAGCCGTGGCGGGCGACCGCATCCGGAATCAGATGAATGAAGGCGTCGCCGAGCAACACGCCGACCGCCAGCGCTACCAGAAACGGTACGATGCGTTTTAAGGTTTCCGCGGGCAGCCATAGCGCGAAGGCGCTGGACAACGAGCACAAGCTGACGGCGAGACTGGCGGCGATGGTGGCGAGATAAATAGTCATGGCGGCGTTACTCCTGGCGCGGTAAGGATCGGTATTCGCGATGCGTGCCGTAGACGAAATGAGCGAAACGGTCGGGCAGGATATGTGAAACAAAATGGGCTAACAGGATGCCGAGCACGAGCAAAAATGCGCCGGATAGTGCCCGTTTCGCCGTTTTTTCACTCTGCAAAGCCATGGTTATGCCCAGGATGGCCAGCACTTCCAGCCCAATTAGATGCAGGTAAGTGTCGGTATCGACCATGTTCTAATCCATCGCGTGTCGAGATAATCAGCCGAGAATGCCGCCGTCGCGATGCGACGGCGGCAAGTCGGTGCCAGCAAGCGAACAGGAGAATCGGCTGCCGCTGCTGGCCGACGCCGTAATCTCACCCTTGGGCAAGCTAACACGGCGTTGCATCGGGACTATGCCGACAGCGGCGTAGCTTTGCGTTTCAATCCCAGCAATCCGATCAGGCCGGAGCCGAACAGCCAGGCTGCCGCCGGCACCGGCACTGCTACCGGGGCGAAGTCGAAATAGAAACGGCCGGAATTGATGCTGGCGTCATTCAGGCCGACCAGACGAAATTCCGCCGTATAGGTGCCGGCCGGAACGTTGGCGGCAGTCCAGAAGATCGGCGCGAAGCCATCGTCGAGAAAGCTATCCAGGCTGATGGTGTCGCCGTTGGCAAACAGATTGGCGGTTTGGTGGTCGCCGACGAACAAACCGGCGGTGGCGGAAATCAGTTGCAAGCCGATAGCAGTATTGCCCAACAAGGTCGACCAGCGGTTGCCGCTGCTGCTGAACAGGATTTGTTCTTCGCTGCCGGTTTCGTGTCCGGCCAAACTGTCTACCTTGGCGAAGGTCAGGTTACCGTAGTCTTCCGACGAATTGTTTTGGGACGTAAGTTTGCCGCTATACAGGCTGCCGCTGCCCCAATTCAGCGCCAATGGCGCATCCAGCGAGGAAATTTCCGGAACGCGGTTGTTGGTATTGGTGTCGTTGGTCGTTGGCGATCCTGCCGGGCCACTGTATGCGTAGGCGCCGATGCCGTGGTAGTGGTCGCCGTGGTTTAACAGCAAGGTCAGATTGCCGTAATTGGGATTGGCAAGACCGTTGTAAGTACCCGAGGTGATGCCAGCTCTGCCGTCGATGCCGATGTAATAGCCGGCCAGACCGCTTTCGTGAGCTTGAGACTGAGCGGATACAGTCAACCCCATGCCAATCAGGGCGACCGATAACAGCTGGTTTTTTTTCATGGTATTGCCCTCCAAGGCAAAAGTCCAAAAAGTAGGCCGGCAAAACGAATTGCATCGCCGGCGGGTGGAACCGTTAGGTTGCGCGTCATTCCGCGAACCAAAGCGGAAACGGGTCTGAGTATTGGCGCCAAGCCGTCGGTCCTGCCGCCAATTCCGCGTCGTTTAGCAGGCAGGCATCGAGTTCGCGACAGACTTGTTCGGCATCGACGTTTTGGCCGATGAACACCAGCTCCTGGCGGCAATCGCCATAGGGTTCTTGCCAATGTTCGCGAATGTCTTCCAGGTACTCTTCCGGCCATTGATCCTCCGGCACCGACGCCCACCAGCGTCCGGCCAGACCGTGGCGCATGATGCCGCCGGCTTGCGACCAGTTGCCGGCGTGCTCGGGTCTGGAAGCCAGCCAAAAAAAGCCTTTGGAGCGCAGTAGGGTGCCGTTTTCCCACTCGCCTTCGTGCAAATGCCGGTAGAAGCGTGTTGGGTGGAAAGGGCGGCGGGCAGCGTAGACAAAGCTGCTGATGCCGTATTCTTCCGTCTCGGGAACATGCTCGCCGCGCAATTCCTTGAGCCAGCCGGGTGCCTGTTCGGCTTTTTCAAAATCGAATAGCCCGGTATTCAATACTTTGCCGAGGTTGACTTGACCCATGACTATCGGCACGATTTCGGCGTCGGGATTCAGGCTGTGCAAGATGGCCTTGAGGTTGACGATTTCGTCACTGCTGATCAGATCGATCTTGGAAATCAGGATCACGTTGGCGAATTCGATTTGATCGACCAGCAGGTCGGCGACATTGCGCTCGTCGTCTTCGCCCAAAGCCTCGCCGGCTTCCTTCAGACTCAGGGCTTCCTGGTAGTTGCGCATGAAGTTGACCGCGTCTACCACGGTTACCATGGTATCCAGTCGGGCGATGTCGGCCAGGCTGGCGCCGGTTTCGTCGCGAAAGGTGAAGGTTTCGGCGATCGGCAGCGGCTCGGCGATGCCGGTGGATTCGATCACCAGATAATCAAAGTGGCCGTCCCTAGCCAGATTGCCGACCTCGATCAGCAAGTCCTCTCGCAGGGTGCAGCAAATACACCCGTTGCTCATTTCGACCAGTTTTTCCTGGCCACGATTCAGTTGCACCTCGTTTTTGACCAGCGCGGCGTCGATGTTGACTTCGCTCATGTCGTTGACGATCACCGCCACCCGCCGGTTTTCGCGGTTATTGAGAATATGATTCAGCAGCGTGGTTTTGCCGGCGCCGAGAAAGCCGGACAACACGGTGACAGGTAATTTGGATGCGGCGGATGGATTCGGTGTCATGGGTGTAGATGTTATATTATAACAATTGGAATTTCAAAAAAAGGCGCGTTTTCCGGCGCGCCTTTGTTAACGGGCTTGGGTTTAATAGCTCAACCGAAACCCAACTTCGGCGCCGCGTCCCGCTTCCGGCGCGAAATTGCGCAGGTACGAAGTGGCGTTGCGGATGTTTTGGTCCAGCAGGTTGTTGCCTTTGGCGAACACCATCAGTTTGGCGTCGCTGGCGGCTTTGATCTGGTAATTGACGCCGACATTGAGCAGATAGTAACCGGCAGTCGAGGTCTCGAACTCGCCGACATGGGCTTGGTCGTCGGCCCGAGTCAGGCGCAGGTAGCTGGACAGTTTGTCCCGGTTGTAGTCCAGCTGCAGGCCGTAACGCAGCGGCGGCATGCGCGGCACGTCGCCGCCATTCACGAATTGGCCGCGGGTGTAATCGCTGAACAAAGTCAGTTCCAGCAGGCCGAAATGGTTTTCCAGCATCGGGAAAATCAGCTTGGCTTCGTAGCCTTTGAAAATGGCGTCCTGTTGGCTGCTTTGCAGGACCGGTACGCAGTGTTCGGTACCACAGTGGTCGCTGTCGCCCTCTTCGTCGAGGAATTCGCCGGTGCGGCGCTGGTAGATGTAATCGCTGGCCCAGTTGTGGAACAAATCCAACTCCGCTCGCATCCAGTCTGCCTTGAAGCGATAGCCCAAGTCCAGGTTATACGAAGTTTCCTCTTTCAAGGCGGTGCTGCCGCGCTCCCAGCTTCGGGTGGCGTGGTGGAAGCCGTCGGAAAGCAATTCCTGCACTTGCGGTGCCCGGGAGGATCGGGTCACGGCCAGATTGAAACTGTTGTGCGGGTCCAATTTCCAGAGTGCCGACGCCGAGGCACTGACTGGCGTGTAGCTGAAGCCGTCCATGCTGTCCGGGCGAATGTCGGTTTGTTCGACCCGTGTGCCCAACTGGTAAGTGACCGGGCCGGCATCGAAGGATTCCACGGCAAATACGCCGTAACTCTGGATGTTCGAGCGGGGGACGATGGCTTCGATTTCCGGCTCGCCGCCGGCGTGTTCGTGGCCGTGCATGTGCAGGCCGAGAAAGTCGCTGGACTGGGCTTGAAAACCGACCACGCCGCGCAACGGCCCAATATCTTCGTGGGCCAGTTCCAGTCGGCCTTCGTAGCTTTGGTTGCTGAAATGGGCGCCGACCTCGCCGTTGGCGATTTCATAGTGTTCGTAGTCGGTATAACCCAGCCGGGTACGCAAGGCTTTGGCAAAGGCGAACGGCTTAACAATCTCGCTTTTGAAGTCGTACTTATTCTGCCGCATCGCAATCCGCACGATTTCCTCGCCGGTACCGTCCGGGGCGACACCGTAGTTGTTGTTCAGATTGTTGATCGATACCCCGGCGAAGCCGAAGTCGTCGATCCAGGACAAGCCGGCCGAACCGCTGATGGCTTCGGCGCCGGTGTTGTTTAAATAGCCGCGCGGGTTGTCGACGATTTCCTCGGCCAGCTCCGCATCGTTGAGGGCGATTTTGGCGGTATCGATGGCTTGGCCGCCAATGTCCATGTTGTTGCGGTGGCGATAAAAGCCGTCCACGTGGTAGGCGATGTGATCCTTGCTGCCTTCGACCTTCATCGTGGTGCTGGTTTCGTCGCTGGTCGAGTCGAAGCGTTGTTCAAGTGCCGCGTTCAAAGCTTTATCGAACGCCCTGCCCGGAATCCGGTTGTCGATGACGTTGACCACGCCGCCGATCGCGCCGCTGCCGTAAAGCAAGGTCGCCGGGCCGCGCAAGACTTCAATGCGTTCGGCCAGCAGAGGTTCGACGCTGGTGGCGTGGTCCGGGCTGATGGCCGAGACGTCGTTGGCGCCAATGCCGTTACTCAATACCCGCACCCGAGGGCCGGCCTGGCCACGTATGACTGGTGTACCGACGCCGGGGCCGAAGGATTGGCTGGAAATGCCCAACTCGTTTTTCAATGTATCGCCGATGCTGTGACCGGTTTTCAGACGCAATTCGTCGTCGCTCAACACGGTGACCGGAGAAACGGCATCGGCTTTGCTGACCGGCAGCGGTGCCGTGACGATAATTTCGTCCAGCTTGTTGTCCGTTTGGGTTTCTGCGTGCAGCAGGCTGGCGGGTAGCAGCAACAGAAAGGGCGACAATTTATTCATAACCAGAGTTGGACCAGGAAAGCGGGTCAAAAATGTTATAGTGTTGCCATTGATTTTGCAACACTATAACAAAGCCACTTGCTGCGAAGCTTGAGTCTGTATGCTGCCGGCGCTTCAGGCAGATCAGGTCGGCGCTGTCTACGCAGTCCGGCTATGCAATTTCATTCCGTTATCGGCGCCGCGGAGGCTGGCGATTGAACGGCCACGGTCGGGGTATTGGCTGATTTCGCCACACACTCCGCCGTTTGCATGGCGATTTCCAGCTCTTCGTTGGTCGCGATCACCATGACCGCAATCTCGGAGTCCGGTGGACTGACGATTGCGGCGGGTTTGGCTGGCGCGGCGTTCAGCGCCGGGTCGACGGCGATGCCTAGGGCCGCCAGGCCGGCGCAGCAAGTCTGGCGCAGCCAGGCGTCGTTCTCGCCGATGCCGCCGGTGAATACCAGCGCATCGACCCGGCCCAGCACTGCGCAATAGGCGCCAATGTATTTCTTGATGCGGTAGGCGTACATCGCCAATGCCAGCTTGGCCGAGTCGTCGCCCGCTTCGGCGTTGGCATGGATCGCCCGCATGTCGTTTTCGCCGCAAACGCCGAGGCAACCGCTGGCTTTGTTGTAAAGCTGGTCGATCGCATCCAGTTCCATGCCCAGCGTGCGTGCCAGATAAAAGGCGATGGCCGGGTCGATGTCGCCGCAGCGGCTGCCCATCATCAAGCCTTCCAACGGCGTCATGCCCATCGAGGTATCGGCGCTGATGCCACCGGCAATTGCGGCAACGCTGGCGCCGTTGCCCAGGTGCAAGGTAATCAGGTGAGTGTCGGCCAATGGTTTACCCAGGAAATGGGCCGCCTGCTTGGCAACGTAGGCGTGCGAGGTGCCGTGGAAGCCGTAGCGGCGCACGCCGTACTCGGTGTACAAACGGCCGGGTAAGGGGTAGCGGTAGGCGTAGTCCGGCAGCGTCTGGTGAAAGGCGGTATCGAACACCGCAACTTGCGGCACCGTGTCCAATAGCTGCAAGGTTGCTTCGATTCCCAGCAGGTTGGCGGGATTGTGCAGCGGTGCCAACGGACTGGCCGCTGTGATGTGGGCGATGACCTGACGGTCGATCAATGCCGGTTCGCGGAAAAATTCGCCGCCGTGGACGACGCGGTGGCCGACGGCGGCCAGTTGCCTCAAGTCCGGCAGTACCGTTTCGGTTAACAGGCCGAACAAAGTCTGCAACGCGTCACGGTGATGCTCGCAGTTCAATGACTGTTGCTGCGGATCGGATGCGCCGATCCGGAAGCGGTGGCTGGCGCCGGCTTCGCCGATGCGCTCGATCAAGCCGCTTAGCAATGCGGTTTGCCCGGCCATGTCGAACAGGCTGTATTTCAGCGACGAACTGCCGGCGTTTAGAACCAGAATTTTCATTTGGAGTCGATCACCCGTTTTTGCGGCGGAGGCGGCGAGTAGCGCTTATCCAAATCCCGGTCGATTTTCAAGGTCAAGCTCTCTACCGCTTTGCCGGTCAGACCGACATTCGGGCCTTTGGATTCGGTGATGTAATCGCCGATCAAACGGCCATCGCTTACCCGTATCAGATGCGCCATCAGGTAGGCGAACAGAAAGCTGGGCTTATGCAGGCGACCGACCACAATGTAATCGGCATCGAAGCCCTTGCCCAGGGTCGCCGCGGCGTCGGCGTGGTCGAACAAGTAACCGACGCCGCTGTCCGCCGCTTTCCTCGATTCGGCCGGAATCTCGACGATTTGGTAACCGGCCGATTGTAACTCCTTGGCCAGTAACGGCTTGATCGAGGCGGTGCGGGCGATTTCGGCCGGGATGCCGGGCGCCAACGTCAGGTCTTTTAACTCGAAATCGAGCACGGCGACTCGGGTTTCCGCTTCGGCCAGGGGGGCGGCCAACGCCAGCAACAGGGCAAAACAGCTGCGAATTATGGACATGATTTACCGCCCTCCTGAGCCTGAATTGCCGTGATAATCACGGTGTTGACGATGTCGGTGACGGTGCAGCCCCGGCTCAGGTCATTGACCGGCTTGTTCAGGCCTTGCAGAATCGGGCCGACCGCAATCGCGCCGGACGAGCGCTGCACCGCTTTGTAGGTATTGTTGCCGGTATTCAAGTCCGGGAAGATGAATACCGTGGCGCGGCCGGCGACCTGGCTGTCCGGCAATTTGGTTTTGGCGACGCTCGCGTCCACGGCGGCGTCATATTGCATCGGGCCTTCCAGCAGCAAATCCGGGCGTAATGCCTTGGCGATTTTCACCGCTTCGCGCACCTTGTCCACCGCTTCGCCCTTACCGGATTCGCCGGTCGAGTATGACAGCATTGCGATGCGCGGTTCGATATTGAATATGCGCGCGGTTTCGGCGGCGTTGATCGCGATGTCCGCCAGTTGCGCGGCGTCCGGATTGGGAATCACCGCGCAGTCGCCGTAGACCAGTACCCGGTCCTCCAGACACATGAAAAAGATGCTGGAGACGATGGACGCACCGGGTTTGGTTTTAATAATCTCGAAGGCCGGCCGGATCGTGTGTTGGGTGGAATGCACCGCGCCGGAGACCATGCCGTCGGCGTAACCCAGATGAATCATCAAGGTGCCGAAATAGCTGGGGTCGGCCATCAAGTCGTAAGCGGTGTCGTACAAGATGCATTTGTGTTTGCGCGCCTGGTAATAGGTTTCGGCAAACAACGGCCGCAGTTCGGAGCTGGCCGGGTCGATGATGTTGACCGCATCGAGCTTTAACGCCATGCTCTGGATTTTTTGCCGAATCTCGCTCTCATTGCCCAGCAGCGTGATTTTAGCCACGTCACGTAACAGCAGAATTTCGGCGGCTAATAGAATCCGCTCCTCGTTGCCTTCCGGCAGCACGATGTGTTGCTTGCGGGCTTTGGCCCGTTGCAGCATGTCGTATTCGAACATCAGCGGCGTGGTTTTGTGGCCGACTTTGCTGCACAACCGCAGCCGCAGCTCGACCATGTTGATGTTGCTTTCGATCAGGCCCAAGGCCGCGGCGATCTTGCGCTCATCCTGCGAATGCAAGCTGGCCGGTACCTGGCTGACTTGCATCGCGGTGGTAAAGGTATCGGAATCGACCGCCAGCACTGCGAACGGGATGCCGCCCAGGCCGTCGATCAGTTTTTGCACTTGCGGCGGCGGTTGCTGGTGGCCGGTCAGAATCAAGCCGGCGATCTGCGGATAGCTGGCCGAACTGTAGGCCATGATGCTGGCCAGCAGGATGTCGGAACGATCGCCCGGGGTGATGATCAGATCGCCGGTTTCGACGTAATCCAGAAAATCCGGAATCAGCATCGCCGCAACCTTGTAGTGGTAGACTTCGCGACTCATCGTCGCGGCCTCGCCGCACAGTACTCTAGCGCCCAGGGCTTTGGCGATGTTGCCGACGCTGGGTTTTTCCAACGAGGCTGCGGCCGGGACCAGGTAAATCGGGAAATCCTTGGCAGAGTTCAGGTCGTGGCGCAGGCCGGCCAATTGGTTACCGGCTACGCCCATCACGACGCTGGCCAGCAGCTCGCAATCGTTCTCGTGCAAGGAGTGTTTCAAACTGGCGATGCTGCTCAGCAGTTGTTCGTTACTGCGGTTTTGGCCTTGAATCACCGGCATGATCAAGCAACCCAGGTTATTGGCGACGTCGGCGTTGAAGTCGAATTCGAATACCGCATTGCCGTGGCTGTAATCGGAGCCGACGCACAGTACGTGCAGGCATTGCCGCTTCAAGGCCCGGAATTTGCCGAGAATGGTTTTGACCAGTTCGTCGTATTGTTCGCTGGCCAGCAATTCGCGGGCTTCGGCGCTGGTACAGCCGTACATCGCGGTGTGCGGTACGTTGACCGGGTAGCGGTGGCTGATGAACTGGATTAAATCGTCTTTATCCGGCGTGCTGTGGATAATCGGCCGGAAGAAGCCGATATTGTCGGCCAGGCCGGACAGCATTTCCATCATCGCCAGCATCACCAGCGTTTTGCCGTTACCTTCGTCGAGGCTGGCGATGTAAATGTCTTGGGCAAAACAGGCGGCGTCGGTCGTGGAATTCATGGTCGTTGCGGATGGCTGTTTACGCTAAAGTCTAAACCAGTACGGCGATGGCGTCAGAAACTTTACCCGCTTACTCGATTGCAGGCCTAGTAGTAATTTCCGCTAGCGGGCGCGGTTTGGTCGATACTTGAAATTAATCTCGATTAATCTGCAAGCTTGGCTTTAGTGGCTATACTACTAGCCGGGCGCAGGGAATTACCAACCAACAGCGATGGCGAAATTTACCGTTTACTTCAAAGATAAAGCAATCCACACAGGCGTTTTTGATTCCGGCATCGTCCGTATCGGCCGTGACGAAACCAACGATTTGGTGGTGGATAGCTTGGCGGTGGCGCCGGCGCATGCCGTGGTCGTGATCAAAAACGGCAGTTGCGTGATGAAGCAAATGAACGAGAAGTTTCCGCTGGTGGTGAACAATCAGCCGACCAAGGAATGTCATTTGCAAAACAACGACATCATCAACATCGGCAAACATTACATCGTGTACCACACGATAGACGAGTTTCCGGAAACAGTGCTGGTCAGTTCGTTGGGGAATTCGACCGATGCCGATCTTCAGGCCTTGAACGAAAAACTCGAGGAAACGGTAAAAACGCCCGACGCCAGCCTGCAAGTTCTGAACGGAGTCCATATCGGCCGTATCTTGCCTTTAAAAAAAGCCATGACCCGGCTCGGTCACGAGGGGGCTGGCATTGTCGTCATCGCCCGGCGCAAGGACGGCTACTATTTGTCGGCCTTGCAGGGTCACGACGGGCTTGCGGTGAACAATGAGCCTTTGGGCGATCGTACCGTGCATTTGCAAAACAACGACGTGGTCGTGGTCGACCATACTTCCATGCAATTTTTCCTGGATTAAGCGCATGAGCGAAAAAACCGAAGAAAAACGCCGCTTTCACCGAATTTTCTATCATGCCGACGCCCAAGTGGCAGCGACCGGCGGCCAGTCTCAGAGTTGCAAGATTGTCGATTTGTCGTTGCGCGGCTGTTTACTGGAACTGTCTGCGCCGCTGGCCGAGATCAGCGACCAGTCTTACGAGCTGAAATTCGAATTGTCGCCGGAAGCCGTGATTCGGATGGAAATCGTGGCAACGCATACGGAAGGCAATCTGGCCGGATTCCGCTGTGCGCATATCGATATCGACAGCATTTCCTTATTACGGCGTCTGGTGGAGTTGAATCTGGGCGACAGCGAACTGCTGGAACGCGAGCTGTCGGCGCTGGGTAATTTTTCCTAAGGTCTGCGGTTACGGCTTAGAACAGTCCCGCCAGCCACAAACGGGCTCTGATGCCCCATTCCGAGGTATAACCGGCCGTGGCGAATACGATGCTGCCGTTCCGGTCGGTGAAAAACAGGGCCGGCACGGCTTTGACGCCGTAACGCTGGCCAATTTCGCCGCCGTTGTCGTTGACGACCGGCCAATTCAAATTCTTGTCCTGCAGATAGCTTTGCAGTTTGGCGTCGTCGCCGGACCGTATTGCGACGGTCGCCAGCGGATGATCTTTGCCGACCTGCGTCACCGAATTTTGCATGCTACGGCAGACCCCGCACCATTCCGCCCAGAAATAAATCAAGGCCGGCCGCTTGCCGAGCGCCTGCAAGGCGGCTTCGCCGTTCAGCGCGGTTTGCGTAATCGACGGCGGCGTGCCGGTGACTAAATCCCGATGCGCCAGAAATTGGCCGCCGAAAATAAACAGCGCGGCGAACAGGTAAAACGCCCATTCCTTTTTCGGCATCACAAACCCCGCATCAAGCTGGCGCCGTGCTGCTTCAACCACAAGCGGCGCTGGCGGTAATCCGGCACATGTTCGGCCACCAACGCCCAAAACGCGGCGGAGTGGTTTCTGTGGCGGATATGGCACAACTCGTGAACCACCACGTATTCCAAAGCCGCCGGCGGTGCCAGCAGCAACAGCCAATTCAGGTTGATGTCGTTGTCCGGGCCGCAACTGCCCCAGCGGCTTTTCTGGGTTTTGATGCGGATGCTGCGCGGGTACAAGCCGTGGCGCGGCGCGTGAATGTCTATGAAGTGCTGCGCCTGCTGGCGGGCCTGGCTTTTCATCCAGCGGATCAAGGCTTGGCGGACCAGTTCGGAATGCTGGTCGGATGCGATGCCGGCCGGCAATTTGGCGCAAAACCAGGCGTCGTCGCGCAAATCCAAACGCGGGGTTTTGTTGTGGCTGGTTTCAATGCGTAGCGGCAGCTGCCGGCCGAGATAGGGAATGGCCACACCGTCGCGGTAACTGGCCGGCGCCAGCGTCGGTACCTCGCGGGTTTTGGCGGCGACCCGACGCAACGCCGACTCGATCCAGTCCCGTTGCGCCAGCACGAAGCTGTGAATGTTGCGTTCCGAAACCTTGGGCGGGGCTACCACTTCAATTTGGCCGGCTTTGACCACGATACGGGTATGTTTGGCGCGGCTACTGCGGCGCAGGGTATAACTTGGGGCGTTCAAAAAGGCGATTCCAACATTCTAGACTTGAGTTCTGTCCACAGGCTTAACCGGTCCGAACCGCCGACATGTTGCCCGGAACCCCGGCTTTTGGCAAGCCATAAACCGGTACCGTTGAAGCTGTAGACCGGCTGCAGGTCGCTGCGTTGCGTCGCCGGCAGAATTGCCGGTTTCAGATTATCCAGCACCAGCGGCGGCGAGCGCATCGATTCGAAATAGGTCAGCACCATGTGGGCCTGGTTCAGTTCCAAGGCCTTGACGTAAGTGATGCGCAGTTTGCTTTCGTCGACGCCCATTTCCACCAGCGTGAAATATTTGGCGATCGAGTAATCCTCGCAATCGCCGGCCCCCTTGGCCAGAAACTCGGTCGGCGTTGCCCAATAGTCGATTTTGTTCCACAGCATAATGTCGTCGACAAACTCGACATTGCGATTGAAGAAATCGTTGACCCTGCGCAATTTCTCGGTATCCGACCAATCTTTGCCGGTTTCGATCAGGTTTTGCCAATCGACGAAGCGCTGCCGGGCTGCTGCGCCGTATTTGTTGCCGACTTTGTCCAGCAATCCTTCATCGAAAAACAGGCTGCCGGCCAGGGCGATGCCGCAGCATAGGCTGACGGCAAAAACGGCGAGAGCGGCGAGGTGAGAGCGGCCGGTGTTAACGGCTGGCACCGGCGATGCCTATGCCGCGCAGGGCGGCAAAATCGGAATCGGCTTGCACGTTTTCGGCCAGCACCGAAATATCCAGCAAAGCCGCCATTTCGGCAATGGTTTGCACGAAAGCGTGGGTTTGCTGCGAGTCGGCGATGCCGTTGCCGATATCCCGCGCCAGCCGGATGTAGTCCGGTTTCAGTTGTTTGATCAACTCGGCCGACATCGATTGGGTTTCGAAGCGTTTGATCATGACTCTGGCGCCGCATTGGTGCACCACCTCGATAAAGGCCTTGTAAGCCTCGATGTCCTTGACCACCGCATAGGCCGACAAGCTGAACACCAGATATTTGGCCGCCCCGGCATTGCGCTGAATCAGTTTTTCCAACCAGACCCGGAAGTCGCTGTTCTTGATGGTGCGGGTCGAAACGTTGACGGCAATCGCATGCTCGACGTGGTTATGCAGAATATGGTCGATCACCATACCGATCACGCCTTTGTCCAGATCGACGATTTTGGCGAACTTTTCGGCAATCGAAATGAACGGGCCGATCGCCACCAGTTCGCCTTGTCGGTCGTGGACCTGAATGAAGGCTTCCTCCATCATCAGCTCGCCGTGTTTCATACCGTGGATCGGGCCGATGTACCAGATCGAATAAGCGGTGTTGTCCACGCAATCGAACACCAGTTCCTTCCAGGTGGCGATGTCGCGGGCGAAATTGTCGCTGCTGCGGATGAAATAACTGTTGGCGCCGATCAAATGGGCTTGTTCGTAGGCTTCGTGGGCGGCTTCCAACATGCTTTCGCTGGTAGTCAGCGGATTGAACGGCACGACGCCGATATGGGCCAGATCGGCCTTTTGGTATTGCTCGCCCAGTTCGCCCAGGCGGTTGCTCAGCGTTTTAGCCAGCAATTCGATTTGCGGCCGGTCTGCGGTTTTGACCAATAGAGCGAATTCGGCGCCGTAGAAACGGTAGGCCTTGCCGGCGTCGCTACCAGCTGTCGCGGCGACGTGTTCCAGGGTGGCGGCGACGGCTTTGATGAAGCGGTCGACGGCATCGCTATCGAGTTCTTTGACCAATTCCAGCAAACCGTCGATTTTAACCAGCACGATAAACGCTTCGGCTTGTTCCAAGGCCAGGTGCTTGATGTCGGTCTCGAACACCGACTTTTTGTAGAGGCCGGTCAGGTCGTCGCGCAACAGGCTGGCGCCCATGCTGTCCAGCTTGTTGTGTAGGCCGGCGATGGTGGTTTTGATTTTTTGCGACATCGTGTTCATCGACATCGCCACGTTACGCACCTCGCGGGTCCAGGGCAGTTCGGCAATGCTCTCGAACCGGCCGTCGCTGATCTGCCGGGCCAGTTGATCGATCCGCGACAGCGACGCTAACGTAAAGCGCAAGGTCAGCGCCAGCAGGCCGATCGAAACGATGAACGCCGCCAACGAATAATAAAAGCCGGATTTGGCTTGTTCGTACAGTTTTAAATAGCCGTAGCCGGAATTGACGGTGACGTAGATCACGCCGCTCAGATTCCAGCCGGAGCTGATCTCGCTTTCTGCGGTCGCGGAAGTCATCGGCAGCAGATCCATGAACCAGTCCGGCACGCCTGCCACCGCCTTGTCGCTGACCAGCGCCACCAATTCCTTATTCTCGGCGTCGACCAAACGGATTTCCTTGTAATAGCCCATGTCGAAAATCGCCTTCATCATGGTCTCGATGACCGGGTCCTTGTCGTTGGCCATGTAGGGGCTCAACGAAAGGCCCAGCGAGGTCGCGGTATCCTGGGCGTGGTTCTTGGCTTCGCCTTCCAGATAATCCTTGATGTTATTGACGCTGAGCGCGAAATTGACGCTGAAAATCATCAGGAACAGCGCCGAAATCAGAATTAACAGTTGTTTGGATAACGACATGGCGTTCAGTTTTCCGTGGTTTCTTGGTTGATCATGTGCGTGGCCAGTTGCTGCAAGGCGGTGCGGATGTTTTCGCGCAGCCGGGAGTCCATCGTGATTTCGTCCAAGGCCTTGTTCATGCACAGCATCCATTGGTCGCGTTCCGCTTCGCCGATCGCAAATGGAAAATGGCGGGCGCGCAGCATCGGATGGCCGAATTCTTCGATAAACAGATTGGGACCGCCCAGCCAGCCCGACATGAATTTGAATAGCTTGTCTTTCGCGGAAGCCAGATTGGGCGCGTGCATCGCCCGGATGCCCTTGGCTTGCGGCAGGATATCCATATAAAAGTAAAATTTGTCCACCAGCCGTCTGATGCCGGTTTCGCCGCCGATCAAGTCGTAAGGCGTCGTGCTCATGCTTGAATTAACCTCGTAGCTGCATTTTGTTTAGGTATACTAGCAGACGGCGCCGACAATGGCGGGAAACTCCGGCCCATTTGCTCGGTCACAGTTTCGTTCGTAACTTTCAAAGGACAATTGACCATGAGATTATCAACTGCAACCACCCGATCGGAAGCCAGTGTACTGGCGACCAACAAGGTCTTGAGAAACACTTACATGTTGTTGGCGATGACGCTGTTGTTCAGCGCGGCGACGGCCGGCTTGTCCATGGCATTGAATCTGCCGCATCCGGGCATGATCGTCAGCATGGTGGGCTATTTCGGTTTGCTGTTTTTGACCACCCGGTTCAGCAACAGCGCCTGGGGCTTGGTGTGGGTATTCGCCCTGACCGGCTTTATGGGCATGACCCTGGGTCCGATTTTGAACATGTACGTCAACGCTTTCAGCAACGGCCACCAATTGATCATGACCGCGTTGGGCGGTACCGGCGTGATCTTTTTGGGCTTGTCCGGCTACGCCTTGACCACCCGTAAGGATTTCAGCTTCATGGCCGGATTCCTGATGGTTGGCGTGCTGGTCGCGTTTTTCGCCGGTTTGGCCGCGGTCCTGTTCTCGGTACCGGCCTTGTCGTTGGCGGTTTCGGCCATGTTCATCCTGTTGATGTCTGGCATGATTTTGTTCCAAACCAGTGAAATCATCCACGGCGGCGAAACCAACTACATTTTGGCGACGGTATCGTTGTACGTCTCGATCTACAATTTGTTCGTCAGCTTGCTGCAATTGTTGGGCGTATTCGGCGGCGACGATTGATTCGCTAGATCAGGACCTGTCCAGGCGGCATAGCCTGGCATAATCGGCAAAAGCCTCCGCCAACCGGCGGGGGCTTTTTTGTTTCTGCGGAGGGTAAACACGATGGGATTCGAAGATCGGGATTATTACCGGGAGCAACTGCGCAAACGGGCGAGCCGGCCGCTCGATGGCGAACCGCGCCAGCAGACTGTCGCATCGGGCCGGCGCAGTTGCCGGTACGTTGCGGTATCTGCTGATGCCGCTGGCTGCCCTGGCCGGACTTTGGTACGGCGCGGATGCGCTGTTGGCAAAACAGGCCGCTACCCGCCACCCGTTACCGGAAATTGTGCTGTCGGCTACGGCGGACGGCGAGGTCGGCGGTACAGGCGCAGTTCGAATCAAGGCCGACAGCCAAGGCCATTTTCGCGGCACCTTGTTGATCAATAACGTGCCGATGCCGTTCATGATCGATACCGGCGCCACCAAAACCTCGATTCCGGAAAAATACGCGCGTGCTGCCGGTTTGCCCGTCGGCGGCGCGGTGCAAGCCGAAACCGCCGGCGGCCGGGTAACGGATTATCAAACCCGCATCGCCAGCCTGAAACTCGGCAGTCTGGAATTGCGCAACCTGGACGCCCATATCAACCGCTATCTGGACGAAGTGCTGGTCGGCATGAATACGTTGAAATATTTCCGGATCGAGCAGAAAGGGGATTCTTTGGTGTTGGTGACGGGGGCGTCGTAAGGCTCGGTTGTCGTCGTCCGCTCGCGGTAGGTTCGGCGGCGGAAGCGAAGAACACGACTTTGCCCGCAGTGTTAGACGGCATGGTGCCACCGCAGCCCGAAAGGTAAAGACTTTGGCGCGAAGAGAAAATGCAAAACCCGGCGTTTGCTTTGCCCGGAAGCCTTGGACGATGAGTGTAGGAGTAAGGGCCGCATCAACATCGCTGCGCCCCGTGCAACGGGACAGATAAGCTCACCGTTTATTGTGCGCAGAGATATGGCTTCTTCTAGGTTGAGGCGCCCGTGAATGTGGGAGCCTGGAACAACCTTGAGCGGACCATCGTTGGCAGCACACTGATCAACGTGTAGGCGAACCGCAACCAAGTCGTGTAGAACCTCTGCGGGTGGTTGCACGAAGATGCCGCCCTCTTTTTCAGACCAACCTGAGAGGGCTGGATGATCTAATTTTTGGTAAACCGGGATACTTAAATCTTGGTGGAGAGCAACCAACCAGTTTCGATCAACAGATTTTTCGAAATAGGTACATTGAACGGCTACAGAATCTTGCGGCAAGAAATCGGTAAGCGATGAATGGGTTTTGAGAATGCGTGCTAGCGATGCACACCACTCTGTTTCAAGCAGCGAACGGCTGCCAGCCATTGAAATTGTGACCGAGGCCAAATTGGCCTCAAGGGATTGGCACTCGCTCTCGCTAAACAACGGTGAGGTTACGAAATAGCCATTACTTTCGAATACGTTGCAGCCCATAGATATGCCGTCTTCATAAAGTTGAATGCCTGGATGAACTGGGGGGACGGTTCAATTCAACCTGGAAACAGGGTTTTCGTCTTCGCCAAACAACACCCGCTCAACCAGCGCCAAGGCTTCGCGCATATGTTCGAATCCGTGGGAGCCGGCCTCGAAGCAAACCACGCGGGCCTTGGTTTGGTACAGGTCGCGGGTGGCGGCCGAGTCCAGCAGTTCGTCGCCTAGGTCCAGCAGTAGCGTCAAATCCAGTTTTTGCCGGTTTTCCGCCAGTTCTTGCTCGAATTTCGGGTATTGGTCGCAGTGGCTTTGCTGCCAGTCGTAAGGTTCGCCGGTTTCGAAATTGGCGGTGACGCCGATGAACTGCGGCAACAATGTGCTGGGGCTGACGGCGGGGTTGATCATGATCGCTCTGGCGCCGGTCTTATAAGCCAGGTATTCGCTGCTGAAACCGCCCATCGACGAGCCCATGAACACCACGTCGTAACCTTGGTCGAGCAGTTGGTTCCATTCGAACAACAGGTCTTCGATCAGGCCTTGGAAGTCGCGGTAATCCAGGTTCGGCGCGTACAGCATTACGCCGCGTTCGTTGCAGAAGGCTTGCAGCACGGCCAGCTTTTCTTTGGCGGTCAATAGGTTGCCTTGCAAGTCCAGCGACGCCGAGTTGAAACCGTGCAGGTAGACGATGGCCCGTTTCATGGCTTAATAGCGCTGTTTGATGAAGTCCAAGGCTTTGCCGGCCAGGTCGTCGGAGTCGTGCCACAGGTTGCGCCAGACGCAGAGGGTGTTGGACAGTTTGGGATCGACGATTTCCGACGAAAACGATTCGAAGGTGATCGGGCCGCGGTAATCGATTTGTTTCAAGGCGTTGAAGAAACTGGCGAAATCGACGTTGCCGGTACCCAGGTAGCCGCGGTGGCTTTCGCCGATATGCACGTAACCCAGCCGGTCGCCGGCGGCCAATACCGACTTGGCCATGCCGTCTTCCTCGATGTTCATATGGTAGGTATCCAGATGCAGGAAGGCGTTCGGCCGGTCGACTTCGTCCAGAAACGCCAGGCCTTCCAGGCCGGTATTCATGATGTTGGTTTCGTAGCGGTTTACCACTTCCAGATCGATATTGATGCCTTTGTCGGCGGCATAGTCGGCCAGACGCTGCATCGCCGCCACCGAATTGGCGCGGTTTTCCCTGGATGCCGGGCCGGGATATTTGCCCAGCGCGCAATAGATCACGCCACACAATTCGCTGCCGCCCAATGCGTACAGCACGTCGGTGGCCTTGCGCAACAGTTCGTCGCCTTTGGCGACGATGGCCGGGTCGGTGCTGGTGACATCGGTGGTGGCGGACAAACCCAACGAGGCGTGGGCGCGCAGATTGTATTCCTGCAACAGATCTTTGGTCAGGGCGACGTCGATTTGCCACGGGTCGAGCAGGGCGATTTCGATGTAGTCGTAACCGGCGCGGGCGGCGCCGGCGATGGCTTTGCGAGCGCCGGCTTCGGACCAGTCGCCGGACCAGACCAATGCGTGGCCGCCGTATTCCAAACGTTTGGGAAATGCCATAGCGGGTCTCCTGTGGTTATCGTTTTATGTTAGCGACGCTCGCGCGCTCAAAGCATCGGCACCAGATCCAACGCAAACATGATGGCGTCTTCCTTGCCGTTCTTGGCCGGATAGTAATTTTTGCGGATGCCGATTTCGCGGAAGCCGCTGCTGCGGTACAGATGGATCGCGCCGGGGTTGCTGGGACGGACTTCCAGATAGAGGGTTTCGGCGCGGGGGCGGGCGTATTCGATCAAATGCTCCAGCATCTTGCGACCGACACCCTGGCGTTGAAACGCCGGGTTGACGCTGATGTTCATGATGTGGGCTTCGCCGGCGGCGACCGAAATGATGGCGTAGCCGGCGATGGTCTCGTCCGGCGCTTCGCAAATCCAGTTGGTGTAATTCATGGCCCGGAAGCAATCCTTGAACACGCCTTCCGACCAGGGAAATTCGTAATTGACGGTTTCGATCGCCATCACGCCGGGCAGGTCGGCGTGGTCCATTTTGCGCAAGCGCAGCAGGTCGCGCGCCTCCACCGAGTCTGGAAACACTTTGGCGTAAAACTCGCGGTCGGCGTCGTAGACCACGGCTGATTTCAGTTTATGTAACAGTTTCCACATCGTTGTTATTGTTCTAGTGATTGGTAAACGGAGAGCGCGAATTGCAGGTCTTCCCAAGCTTTGGCTTTTTCGGGCAGCGAGCGTAACAGATAAGCCGGGTGGTGCACCACCGTCAGCGGAATGCCTTCCAGTTCATGGCGCATGCCGCGCAGCCGCGACAGCGGTTGCTGGGTATGCAGCAGGTTTTGTGCGGCGATGCGGCCGACAGCCAGAATCAGCTTGGGTTGGATCAGTTCGATTTGGCGCTTTAAAAAGCCGTGGCAGGCAGCGACCTCATCGGCCTGCGGATCGCGGTTGTTGGGCGGCCGGCATTTCAGCATATTGGCGATATAGACTTGCTCGCGGCGCAGGCCGATGGCGCGGATCATTTCGTTCAACAGCTGGCCGGCACGACCAACGAAGGGTTCGCCTTGCAAGTCTTCGTCGCGGCCTGGCGCTTCGCCGATCAGCAGCCAATCCGCGTGTTTGTTGCCGACGCCGAACACGGTCTGGGTGCGGGTCTCGCACAACGAACAAGCGCGGCAGATCGAGACCTGGTGTTGCAGGTCTTTCCAGGCGAGGTCGTCGGTATGGGGTTTGGGGTGGTGCGGTAATGGCGCGAAGGCATCGCTTTCGAATTTATGAGACGAGTCTGATGCGGCGGTTGGCGGTGCCGGTTCAGCGTGCTGGCGATTGACGGCAGTTTCGCCCGTGGTTGGTTGTTCCTGTGTTGGCGCAGCTTCGTTATCGGGGAAGACGACGCGGTGGGCTTCGGATTGCGATGCCCACCCTACGTTTTCGGAATCGTCGAATGCTTGCTTGGCGACGACGGGTGGATGCCGGGGAACCCAGACATCGATGCCCATCGCCTCCAAATATTGCAAGCGGACCGATTCTTCCATCGTTAGCGGTTAGACATCGCCTTTCTGCGGATGCTGGCGCTGCTCGGGACTTTGCAACTTGTTGACCGCGTTGATGTAGGCCTTGGCCGAGGCGATGACGATGTCGGTATCGGCGCCGGAACCGTTGACGATGCGGCCGGCGTTTTCCAACCGGATGGTCACTTCGCCCTGCGAATCGGTGCCGGTGGTGATGTTGTTCACCGAGTACAAAGCCAGCGTCGCGCCGGTTTTCACCAGGCTTTCGATAGCTTTCAGGCTGGCGTCGACCGCGCCGCCACCGCTGGCGCTGCCGGTCATTTCCTTGCCGTCCACCAAAATGGTCACGGTGGCGTTCGGTACTTCGCCGGTTTCCGAGCAGACCTTTAAGGCCACCAGTTTGATGTACTCGTCTTCGGCTTCGAAGCTTTGTTCGGAAATCAGAGCCTGTAAGTCTTCGTCGAAAATCTCGTGTTTCTTGTCGGCCAGTTGTTTGAAGCGATAAAACGCATCGTTCAAATCGGCTTCCCCGGCGAACTCCACGCCCAATTCCGCCATCCGGGTTTTGAAGGCGTTGCGGCCGGAATGCTTACCCAGCACCATGCGGTTGGTGGTCCAGCCCACGTCCTCGGCGCGCATGATTTCGTAAGTCTCGCGGTTTTTCAGCACGCCGTCCTGATGAATGCCGGATTCGTGGGCGAAGGCGTTGGCGCCGACAATCGCTTTGTTAGGCTGCACCGGGAAGCCGGTGATCGACGACACCAGTTTCGAGCAGGTGACGATCTCGCGGGTATCCAGGCGGGTGTCGCATTGAAAGAAGTCCTGGCGGGTGCGGATCGCCATCACCACTTCTTCCAGCGAGGCGTTGCCGGCGCGCTCGCCCAAACCGTTGATGGTGCATTCGACCTGGCGGGCGCCGTTCATCACCGCCGCCAGCGAGTTGGCCACGGCCAAACCCAAGTCGTTATGGCAATGCACCGAGAAGATGGCCTTGTCCGAGTTGGGTATCCGCTGAATCAAATTGGCGATGGTGGCGCCGAACTGTTGCGGCATGCTGTAACCGACCGTGTCCGGGATGTTCAGAGTAGTGGCACCGGCGTCGATCACCGCCTCCAAGATCCGGCACAGGAAATCCTCTTCCGAGCGGCCGGCGTCTTCCGGCGAGAACTCGACGTTGTCGGTGTACTGGCGGGCGCGTTTGACCGCGCGGACCGCGTACTCGATGACCTGGTCGGGCTGCATGTTCAGCTTCTTCGCCATGTGGATCGGCGAGGTGGCAATGAAGGTGTGAATCCGCGAACTTTTAGCGCCTTTCAAGGCTTCGCCGGCGCGGTCGATGTCCTTGTCCAGCGCCCGCGCCAAGCCGCAGACGGTGCTGTCTTTGATCGCATCGGCGACGGCTTGGACTGCCTCGAAATCGCCCTGGCTGGCGGCCGGGAAGCCGGCCTCGATGACGTCGACTTTCATTCGCTCCAGCGCCCGCGCGATGCGGACTTTTTCGTCGCGAGTCATCGACGCGCCGGGGCTTTGTTCGCCGTCGCGCAAGGTGGTATCGAAAATAATCAATTGGTCTTTCATGAGGGCTCCGTTCATGAAACGTTCGGCCTCGAGCCGAGAATATGGAAAAGGGTGATTTTACTTGATTAAGAAAGATTGCACGCCCCTCAGGGCAGCAGTCTTAGAGGCAGCCCGGACGGCAAGCGGGTGGCAGCCGGCGCGCGGCTTGCTGTGGGTGCGGTAAACATCGGCCGAATCTTCATGCCGCGGCACTATACTGCATTGCCCGGTGGCGCTCAACTGCGGCGGTATCTAAATATCCCCGGTCTTGGCTATCGATGGACCAGGGGCGCTGGCGCCCGCCGTTTTGGCCCGGTCACTGTGAAAAAAGTCACGGCCGGACAGTGGTGCGCGCCACCGACAAACATCACTGCCACCATTACCCTTGATCCAAGCCTCAATTCCCGGTCTGCCAAACCGACCCGGATCGATACCTGGATTTTCGGTGCGAACAAGGGTGGCGGATGACGCCGGAGTGAAGCGAAAACTGCGCCGGTACGAGATACCGTAAGCCGTGACGGCAGGTCGTCACCGAATGGGCCGCCGATAATACCGACCAGGATTTATGATTCTGATTTTTATAGGGGTTTTTCTGCTGGCGCAACTAATGCATTTACTTGATCGAGTTCGATCAACAGCCTCGGGAGAGTGTCATGGAAACTATGCATCAAACTAACGAAATCAACAATTTGCGGATTGTGTTCATCGAAACCTTGAGCCGGCAATTCATTGCCATAACCGGCTGCGGCATTTATGCCTTTTTGAATCCGGTTAAGATCAATGAATTGTTTAATCACTATCTGGACAGTAACGTGCCCATCAATGCCTACGCCCGGCAATGCGTCCGTAACGTGGTGGCCTGATTAGCATCAAGCACTTAGGCGCGCGAGGAGAACTCGCCGGTTTCGCTGTTGATCTTGATCAGTTCGCCGGACTCGATGTACTCCGGAATCTGCACTTCCAGGCCGGTGGTAAGTTTGGCGGTCTTGGTCCGCTTGGTGGCGCTGGAGCCTTTCATGGCCGGCGGGGTTTCGACGATTTGCAGCGTTACCGTGGTCGGCAACTGGATGCCGAGCGGCGCGTCGTCCATCAGCAACATGATGATGCCGTCCAGACCGTCGGTCAGGTATAAGGTTTGACCTTCCAAATCCTCGGCCGACAGCGCGTATTGGTCGTAGGTCTCGCTGTTCATGAAGTAGTAAGTGTCGCCGTCCTGGTAGGAAAACTGCACGTTGCAGCGCGAACAATCGGCGGCTTTCAGCATGTCGTCGCTTTTAAAGGTTTCGTCCAGCTTCTGCTTGGTTTTCATGTGGTTGAAGCGGACTTTATACAGCGTCGTCGCGCCGCGTGAGGTCGGGTTGCGCACGTCGATGTGTTTGACCACATACGGTTCGCCGTTGATTTCGATCGCGGTTCCCAGTTTCAGTTCGTTGGCTTTCGGCACTGCTTATTCCTCGTTGATTGTATGATTTGAAAGGGGTTGCCACCGGTTGCGGATCAAGCCCTGCAGCGGCTGATATTCGATTTTGTAGCGCATTTTACGACAGTCTTCGATCCAAAAGCCCAGATAAACGTAAGGCAAGCCCCATTGCCCGGCGGTTTCGATTTGCCATAACACGGCATGGACGCCTGGGCTGTAGTCGGCGAACTCGGGATCGAAGAAGGTATAGACCGCCGATAAGCCGTCGTCGACGATATCCACCACCGCAACTGCCGCCAGCCGGCCGCCGATCAGAAATTCGACGAAGCGGGTATCGCACCAGCGGCTGCCCAGAAAATTCAGATAATCATCCGGTTCGATCGGTTCTTTGTGCGGATCGTCGTGGCGAGCCGCCAGATAACGCCGGTACAAGTCGAAATGGCGGGGGTCGAATTCGGCCGGCTTGACGACGCTGCGGGTATCGACGTTGCGCTTGCGGCAACGCTTTTGCCGGCGGTCCGGCGCGAACGAGGCGACCGGCAGCCGGGTTGGTATGCAAGCCTGGCAAGTTGAGCAATAGGGTTTGTAAACGTAGTTGCCGCTGCGGCGGAAGCCGAGCGCGATCAGTTGCGAGTATAGTTGCGGCGTCATTGTTACCGACGGATGCACGAAGCCGGAGCGGGCCTGCCGGTCGGACAGGTAGCCGCACGCGTGTTCGTCGTCCAGCCAAATCGGCAAGCTGCCCATCAGCGCCAGGCCTCGGCCGCGGGGGCTTGCCGGCAAAGCTGTTCCAGCAATTCGGCGAAGCGTTGGCGCGGAATTTCCTCGGCACCCAGGCTGAGCAGATGTTCGCTGCGTACTTGGCAATCGATCAAACGGTAACCCCAGCCGCTCAGGCGTTCGACCAGATTGACGAACGCCACTTTCGAGGCGTCGGTTTCGCGGTGGAACATCGATTCGCCGAAGAAGACTTGGCCGATGGCCAGACCGTAGAGGCCGCCGGCCAGCTTACCGTCCAGCCAGGCTTCGCAGCTGTGGGCAATACCGAGATGGTGCAAGGTCAGGTAAGCCCGGCGCATGTCGTCGGTGATCCAGGTGCCGCCGCTGTCGCTACGCGGCGCGGCGCAGGCAGCAATTACTTCTTTGAACGCCGTGTCGTACCGGATCTCGAACCGGCCTTTGCGCAGGGTTTTGGTCAGGCTGCGCGAGACTTGCAAATGCTCCGGAAACAGCACCAGGCGTGGGTCCGGCGACCACCACAGGATGGGCTCGCCGGGGTTGAACCAGGGAAACGCGCCGTGGCGGTAGGCATTGACGATCCGTTTCGGCGACAGGCAGCCGCCGAAGGCGAGCAGGCCGTTGGGTTCTTTCAGTGCCTTATGTAAAGGCGGAAAAGCCTGTTCGGGTTGGTCGGAGTCGAGTAAGGTGAGTTGCATGCGATAAGCCGCGGCTGTCAGGTACGCGGATTATAGACAATTCGGCCCGGCCGGTCTGCGCCCGGCCGGCTTGAGACAGGACTTAAGGCGCTTCCAGTTTGTAGCCGAAACCGCGTACCGTTTTCAGCAGTTTTTGTTCGTAATCGTCGTCGATTTTGCGGCGCAACTGGCGGATGTAAACGTCGACCACATTGGTCAGCGGGTCGGCGCTGTAGCCCCAAACCTGCTCCAGTATCCGGGTACGGCTCAAGACCTTGCCGGGCATGCGCATGAAGCATTCCAATAGCGCGAATTCCTTCGGCGTCAGCTCGATCGCGGTATTGCCGCGGCGTACTTCGTGGGTTTCGCCATTCAATACCAGATCGGCGATGCGCAGTTCTTTGGCTTCCGATTTGATGTCGCCGCCGCGGCGGCGTAGCAGTACTTCGATCCGCGCCAGCAATTCCTCGAAAGCAAACGGCTTGGTCATGTAATCGTCGGCGCCGGCGCGCAGACCGGAAACTTTATCCTGCACGGTGTCGCGCGCAGTCAGCATCAATACCGGCGTATCGACGCCGTTACCACGCAGGCGTTCGCAAATCTGGCGACCGTTCATGTCCGGCAGCCCCAGGTCCAGAACGATCACCTGGAACGAACCTTCGCCGCCGAGGGCAATCGCCTCTTGGCCGGTACGAGCCACTTCCACGGAATAGCCTTCCGCCTTCAGGCCGCGCTGGACGAAATCGACGATGCGTTCGTCGTCTTCCACCAGCAGCACGCGCATGTAGCCCATGCCGCTCAAATTACCGGATGATGTGTATTTATCGCTCATGTGTGCTTATTCCTATGTACTGGGTAGCAACGGCAAAGTTACGGTAAAGGTCGAGCCGAGGTTCTCCCGGCTGTCCACCGCAACGCGCCCGCCGTGCGCTTTTGTAATCGATTTTGCCATCGGCAGGCCCAGGCCGGAGCCTTCGTCGCGCGAACTTTGCGCGTTATCGCTACGGAAGTGTCGCTCGAAAATGCGTTCCAAATCTCCGCTGGGAATACCGATCCCCTGGTCGGTAAGGCTGAAACTCGCTTCCTTACCCTGCACCCATAAGGCTACCGAAATATGCCCCCCGGGATTTGAGTAGCGGCACGCATTTTCTCCCAAAATAAATAGCACCTGTCTTAAGCGCTGCTTATCGCCGCGTACCCAGACCGGGTGCTCCGGACCCGAGAACGATACGCTGAGCGAACGCTCCTCGGCCATGACCTGAAAGTCCTCGACCGCATTGCCGACCAGCTCGGCCAGATCGACCTTGCCCCACTCGAATTGGAGATGGGCGGTTTCGGCACGGGCCAGAAACAGCAAATCGTTGACGTATTTGCCAAGCTGCATCGCCAGCTCGACGATGCGTTGTAATGCATCCTTGTATTCTTCGGTATGGCGATCTTCGCCGCGTAAGGTGACTTCGGCCTCGCCGCGGATTACCGTAATCGGCGTCCGCAATTCGTGGCTGATGTCGGCCAAAAACTCGCGGCGGGCCTTGTCCATCCGCTTCAATTCCTCGTTCAGCAGATTCAATTCCAAGGTCCGTTCCGCTACCCGTTGCTCCAGTACCGCCCGGCTTTCGCGCAACTTGTTTTGTTGAACTTCAAGCTCTTGCGCCATTTGATTAAAGTGGCTGGCCAGATAAGCGAATTCGTCGCGGGTATAGAGTTTGATCCGGTATTCCAGATTGCCGCTGGCGATTTCGTCGGTACCTTTCATCAGAGCCTGGATCGGCCGGCGGAAGCGACGCATCAACAGGATGCCGGACATCAGGCTGAACAGCGCGGCCGTCACGGACGCCAGGATAGCGGTCAGCCGCGACTGGCGGACCAGGCTTTCCAATTCGCGCTTGGCTTGCTTGGCCTTTTCGCGTTCGGCGTCGATCGCGGCATCGATCAAGGGCTGAAATTTGCCGTCGATTTCCTCTTCGGTAAATTTGGTCAAGGCCTGCACGGCGTTCGCCAGTTTGCCTTGCAGGCGCAAGCGCTCCACCTCTTCGAAGCGGTATTCGCTGGCTTCCAAAAACGCCGTCAAATGGGCGACGCGTTCCAGCTCGGCCGGCTTGTCGACCCAAGTCTCGCCGCCGATCACCGGTTCCTTGACCGCGGTGTCCCTCAGCGCCTGGATCGCTGCTTGCAGCCGCCGCTTGGACGATTCGACGCCGGTTTCCGAATTCGGATTCGCGGTAATCAGCCGGTCCATCCGCTGTTTGAAATGGCGGTAGGCTTCCTGCGACAACTGTTCGTAATCGTCGAAGGTTTCGTAAGCAGTCTGGCTGTGCTGGAAGTGCAGGGCCATTTCGTCGGCGCCCAGATACAGGGCCACGCCCAGGCTGAGGACGAAGCCGAACGAAATGAACATGACGATGGCCAGCCGAAACCGAAACATGGCTGCTATTTGGCGTCGCCGGTTTCGTCCAACTGTTTTTCCATGGAACGGATGGCTTCCAGCTTTTCCCGCAGCAGGTGCGATTCGGTTTTTTTCGAACCGGCGGTTTCCTTGGCATCCAGCACGTTCTGCACCGATTTTTGCTTGCGTTCCAATGATCCGACTTTCTTGTTGGTGCTGTTGATCCGCTTCAAGGCTTCGGTATGGATCGCCACCAGTCGGCGGGTGCGGTCATCGGCGTAGCTTTCCGGCGGGATGTCGGCCAATTCGTCCAGGATTTTCGGGATGTCGCCGCAGGCGTCCGACAACAGGCGGCCGGTCATCAATTGCAGGGTTATGGTCTTGTCCGGGTTTTCCTTATGCCGTTTCGCCAGGCCGCGGCAGGTTTCGCTTCGGCCTTGGCTGTTCATCGCCGCCAGGTTGGCGCCGAAATCCAGCAAATCCTCGAAGTCGGAATGGACGGTCGGTGCGGCGGCGGCCACCGGCGGCCCCTGCCGCACGTTGGAATCGACTTCGGCGCAGCCGGCGAATAATAGAATCAGCGGCGCCGGTAGTAACAGGCGCGGGTTGAAAAACGTCATGGTTGGTTTAGAACTCCCCGTTTAGCGGCAATTGCACCCGGATACGGGCGCCGTGTTGGTCTTGTCGGGCGTCGATGATTTCGACATTGCCCTGGTGGTTGGCGACGTATTCCTTGACGATGGCCAGCCCCAGGCCCGGACCTTCCGGAATGTCCTCGGCCTGCGCCGCCTTGCCGCGGTAGAACGGTTCGAAGGCGTGGGCCCGTTCGTCCAGTGGAATTCCCGGGCCTTCGTCTTCGACTTCCAGCTCCATCTGAGTGCCGGTATCGCGCAGCATGATGCGGATTTCGCCTTTCGGCGGCGAAAATTTCACCGCATTGTCCAGCAGTTGCTCAATGATGCCGCGCAGTTGTGGGGCGTTGCCGGAAATATGCACCGGCCGCAACAACATGCGCATTTCGATCGATTTGGATGCCAGCGCCGGTTGAAACTCGGCGACCACCGTTTCCAGCAACTCCTTCATATTCAAAGTTTGTTTGCGTTTGGCTTCGCTTTGCGCGCTCAATTTGCTGTAAAGCAGCAAGTCGTCCGAAACGGCTTGCAGTTTGTCGATGTTGGCGCCCAGCTTGCGGACGATGTCCTGTTGGCGCAGATTGCCATCCAGTTCGGCCTCGTCGGCCATTTGTTCGGCGCCATAGCGGATGCCGGCCAGCGGCGCCTCGATTTCGTGGGCGACGTTGTGTATGAATTGCTGCTTCGACGATTCCAGCTCCATCAGCCGGGTGCGCAACCATTCCAGGCGGTTGCCGAGAAAGGCCAAATCGGACGGACCGCTGACGGCTACCGGCTCCTTCAGTTCCCCGGCACCCAAACGTCGGATCGAGGAATCCAATTGCCGCATCGAGCGCGAAATCACCAGCAACAGCAGCGCAATTGCGGCGGACGACAAGGCCAACAGCGCAGCGCCTCTGATTAGCAAGCCTTGCTCCAGCGATTCCGACATTTGCCGGAGCTCGTTGAATTCATGATCGACGTGGCTTTCGAACTCGCGCGACAACGTGTATGACGATTCGCGCAGCCCTTGAAACGCTTCGTCCAGCGGCAGTTTCAGGTTGTTGTCGCCCTCCGAGCCGATGATTTGCTGGTAAATCAGATTTTCCTTTTCCGACAATTCGTTGACCAGCAACGCGATGCGGTTGTCGACCTGCAGTTTCAACAGATCGCTCAATGCCTGTTTGAACGAAGCGCGGACGGTTTCGTAGGACTGGCGTTCGTAAGGTTGGCGCAATTCGGGGTCGGATAGCAGCACGAACAACTTGGCTTTGCGCTCGATATCGGAGGCTCGTTGCAACACCAAACGGATGGTTTTGGTTTGTTCGAATACTTGCGAATTGACGGTTCGGCCCAAAGCCGATGTCTGGCGCATGCCGAATGCAGCGTACATCACGGCCAGGAACAGCGGGATCACGGCAATGACAAATCCCAGCACAATCAGGGATTTCAGAGACAGCAGGTTTTTGAATTTCATCCTTGGCGACAGCGTCTGTAAATCCGCAATAGTATAGCTTGGCTGATGAAATTCGTGACGGGGCCTGCAAAAAATCGTATTTGCGTTGTCAGTGGTATTGCGTCGGCCTTGGCGTTTCCCGGTTGTCGGAAAACGATGCGGATTGTCATATGATGCAGTTTACAGGGATGTTTACGATTCCGGGGCTGCCCGGAGTGTTGCTAATCGACAAGGACTTGCATGCTTATTTTTTCATTGGCCGTTCTACGGCAATTCGCCGCCGAGATTTCGCATTATCTGGTGTCTTGGCGAACATTCCCATCCCCCCGTATTCGGGGGTGTCGCGTGGCCATACCGGTTGTCGCATGGTTGGCAATCGCCGGTGCGCGACCGGCGATTGCCGATGGCGACGAGGCGGCAGGGATACCGGTTTCGGCGCTAACCGGTCAGCCGGTCGTGTTACTCGAACTTGGCAGCGCGGCAAGCGCTCCATCCCGCTTAGTGGCGAATGTACTAGCTGTTTCCGGCCAACTGTTGCCAGATTTTCAGCACGGGGTCGTTTGGCAAGTCGAGCCGGATGCGGTCAACGTATTGCATCCGGGCTTTGGTCAATGGCGGGCGGCGTTTCGCTTCCATTTGACTCAGGCCGTCTCCGGCGATTTTCGGTTTTGGGCACGCTGGCGTCAGGGCGGCGATCCGGCGGTGTGCCGACAGACCTTTGCTATATGGGCCGGGCCGGATGTTAACCATCTGCAACAACGCGGCAGCGTACAACTGACGCCGAAAGGCTGGGAGTACGCCTGGTTGAGTGGTCCGGAACCGATTCAACTCAAGGCTGGCGACCGGGTCATCGAAGTGCGCAACAGCGGCGTCGGCCACGATGCCAAGGTGTTCGATGCGTTTTTGCTGGCATCGCCGTGGGCGGGATTGCCGGTGACCGCGACCGCCAATCAACCGGCGCTACTGCTGGAACTGGGCAAGGCCCCGGCTTTGCTGGATTTGCCGAAACCGGCTCATCTGACGGCGGTGCAGGGCACGGCTGAGGCCGGCACCAATACCGGTGCGTTGGCGATTGAACAAGACGAAGCCTTGTTGTTCCATTCCGGTTTCGGCGACTGGAGCGGCAGCTTCCGTTTTGCGTTGCCTCCGGACAGCAAGCCCGGCCAATACCGGCTGTGGACTCGATACAAAAGCGGCGGCGAGGTCTCCCAAGTCGAGCAGCGCTTTAGCGTCAAGGCCGGTGCCAAGCCCGATGAATTGGCGAGCCGCGGCGAATTTGCCCTGACCAACACCACGCCGTGGCAATATCAATGGCTGCCCGCCGCCGAGACGGTGACTTTGTTGCCCGGCGACCGCTGGCTGAACATTGAAAACAGCGGCAAGGCCGACGGCGCCAAGGTGTTCGACGCCTTTGTGCTGCAACTGCAACAGCCGCTGGCCGCGGCGATGACCGGCGAGCAGGCGCAACTGCGTAACCGCTTTCTGGCTTTGACTAGACCTGATGCCAAAGGTCCGCGGCGTTTGCTGGTGCTGGACGGTAGCGGCGCACACAGTGAGCGTTTGTTTCGCGGTTTGGCCGCCGATGCCGCACGAGCACATTATCAAACCGTGCCGGTGATTTATTTGATCGGCCAAGCCGCCGAAACCATGGCCCGCGATCTGAATCTACCGACATTGCCGGCGGCCATCGTCACCGACGATCATCACACCATGCTGGGCGTGTTGACGCAGCCGGCCGACGCAGCAAGCGTGGCAAAATTTCTAGCCGAGCCGGACCAAATCGGCTGGATGCCGCAACTCCCGGCAATCCCGGCGCCAACGCCAGCGTCGTTAAAAAGCGGCATTCCGGCCGCCTGGCTGGTCGGCGGTTTGCAGGATGGCCAAGCCGGTTTGTCGGTATTTGGCTTGGACGCCGAAACGATATCGAGGCCCAATCCCGATCAGTCCTATCTGAGTCTGGCAATGATGGGCGGCAAATTACGCAACTGGCAGGTGGCGGCGACCGATGCCAACGGTGAAACCACGATTATGGACAGCACCGAACACGCCTACGGCTGGTCGCGCGGCACCGGCTACGCCCAGTTGTATCTGCACGCCGACCATCCTCTGCAAGCCCAATTGCATCTGCGCCAGTCCGGCATCAACACGGCAGCCTGGCTGGACGGCCGCCCCTTGACCTTGGCGGACGACGGACTACCGCCAGTGGGCTTCAAGCCCTCGCTGGGCGCTCAAGCTCAAGCCCTGCTGCACGGCTTGACCACAGAAGGCTTACTGGCCACCGCCCGCGCCGAGCGGCCGCAAGCACCGCAAATGGCCACCTTGAACCTGGCGCCAGGCTGGCACAGCCTGTTGGTGAAACTGGTGATTCAACACGATCAGGGTCAACGCTTTTACTTTGCCGGGCTGTTCACCGACGCCGGCGGCAAACCGCTGGACGGCTTGCAGACGCAAACCGCCGATCCCGACGCCGATCTGGCCTTAAACCATATCGCCGCCAAACTCAGGCCGGTGATTTTCAATACTGCCCTGGCCAATCTGCCGCATCCCGGTGAGTCGATCAAGCTGAGTATCGATCTGCGCTGGCAGCCGATTTTGGAGGAAGCCAAACTGAATACGCCGCTGCCGCGCTTCCCGGCCAAATTGCGTCTGCGGTTGGTCGATTACAGCGGTCGGCAAATTGCCGAGCGGGAGTTTCGCAGCCGCTTCCCCGGCCAGGTCGAAACCGATTTCGGCCCACTGGCGCAGACCGGCTATTACGCGGTGTATCCGTCTTTGTACACCGAAGACGGTCGGCTGATCATGCACTATCCGGCCGACGGTTTTAGCGTCGTCGCCGGCAACAACGCCCAAAAGCAAAGGCTGGTGCAAAAGAAAGTCTGGAACAACGATTACTATGCCTTGGCTGACGGCGACAAAAGTTTCCGCCAAACCGGCGCTTACTTCGATTGGCTGGAGCGGATGGGTATTTTCAGAAGCCTGGGTAGTTACCCGGGCTTCGATCCGCAATACCGGCCATTGTGGGAACAGGCCAAGCAGCGCGGCCTGGACTTGTTTGCCGATTCGGCCGGCGACAGCCATTGGCTGAACGACAAACCTGAAGACGGCCGCCGTTTTGTCGATGCTGCTGCAGGTTTTACCCGCTTCTTCAAAGCCAGCAACGAAATCGACATTCGCCACGAGCCGGAATGGCAAAAACTGCGCGAGCCGGCGCATTGGCTGGAACGGGCGAAATCGGAATACCAAATGGTCCATCAAGCCCGCAACGATGCCCATTACCTGGGCGGCAGCCTGGTGCGGCCGGGCGAGGGCGACTGGTTTGAACAAGTGTTGCAACTGGGTTTGGATAATCACCAGGATGCCTGGGATGTGCACGCCTATCCGCAACGGCCGCCGCGCTTCGGCGGGCCGATCGGCAACGGCGAGTTGGAAGACGAGCGCGGGGTGTTGGCGGCTCATGCCAGCCTGGGCAAAACCAATAAATTGCCGTTCTGGCTGGGCGAAACCGGCGCCAAGGCTATGCACGGCTTTAGTGGTCGGCGCTGGCAGGCGGAGCAGGTGGCAAAAATCGTGGCTTGGGTGAATAGCCGCCCTGATTATCTGGGCGTGGCGTTTTGCATCGCCCATGAATACGACCTGGCTTACGGCCGAATCTGGGATTATTCGCTCGGTCACAAACCCGGCGAAGCGGCGCTGTACACCGCCAGCGCGCTGATCGACGGTCTGCCCTATCGGCCGGTCGCTACCCACGACGCCAACGTCCAGGCCGGTTATTTCGGCGAAACCCTGATGCTTTGGCGCGAGCAAGGCGAGGGTGTGTGGCCGGTACAACTCGACTCTGAGCGGCAATGGGTTTTGGTGGATGTGGTCGGGCAGATGCGGAAATTGGCGACCGATGCGTCAGGTATCGCCGGCGTGCCGATCTCGGCTAGCCCGGTGTATGTCCTACCCGAGGCCGTTTACCGTCTTTTAACTGCGGGCTAAGGGAATGTGCCGTTGCGGCCGGAATGTTGGAGGCCAACGGATATTTGTTTAGATACCCGTTGGCGGCGAGTGGAATCGCAAACTAGGCGCGGCGTTAACCGCGCCCGTTGCATACTGCGGGTGCCTTACCAGGAAAAGCTGCCCGCAACTTGACCGCTACCGTCGTAATTGAAGCCGGATTTGACGACGTTGGTGACCGTGAACGCGCAGGTACCCGAGGTGCTGCTCGGCAAAGTCGAACTGCTGATGCTGACGCTGCCGTTGGTAGCCGTGGTTCCGGACGTTTTGCCCGTCACCGCAGTGGAGCCCGATGTTGTGGCGACCGAACCGCTCCAGCTTCCATACACCGTCGCACTGGCGACGCCGGACGTGCCGTAGTTGACCGTGATACTGGCCACGCACTGTGACCTGCCCCTGCTCAACAATTTACGCGAGATCTTTGTACTGCCTACCTTCATGTTCGCCGCGACCGGTGTTTGCGTCACGTTAACCATTTGCGTGGTGCTGTTTTTCAAGCCGCTATTGTCGGTTACGGTCAAAGTTGCCGTATAGCTGCCCGGTGTGTTGTAGACGTGGCTTGCGCTGCTGCTACTGCCGTTGCTGCTGCCGTCGCCGTAGTTCCAGTCGTAACTGACGATGCTGCCGTCCTGATCGCTGGAGCCAGAGCCGTTGAACGTGGTGGTCAGCGGCGCATCGCCGCTGGTCGGCAATGCGGAAATTACCGCGGTGGGTGAAACCAGCGTGGTCGAGCTTTTCGGATAGTTGCCGGTGATTTGATATTGCCCAATGCTGCCGTAGTCGGAGTAGCCGGTAGTCAAATCGCCGAATCCGACGCCTTCCACTTGCAGAAAATATTGGCCGGCAGGCAAGGTCGCGGTTACTGCCGCCGACAGGCTATCCGCCGGATTTGCGAAGCTCACGGTATTGCCGGCACTGTCGACCAGCTTCAGCGCAATATCCAGATTAGGTGCCACCGAACCGGAACCGACGTTGAACTGCACGTTGCCGCCGTCGGTAAAGAAGGTGAACACGTCGACATCGTTATTGCGCTCGATCACGCCGGTTTGCGATACGGCAGCGGCATCGCCCGACAGCGGCGCGGCGCTTGCGGTTGTGCTCGGATAGTCGTCTGCGCGGATCGGAATGCCGGCCGCGCTGATAACCGCGATATCGTCCTGTAGATTATTGGCGTCGGGATACTCGCCTTTGCTCCACTGCGACACCGGTTTGTAATAGCCGACCCCCATAATCGACGCCCAACCGGTGGCACCGCTGCCATGGCCGGAGTAATAGCCGACGGTCGATGTACCATCGTGATTCAGGTTCAGGTTGTGCCCGACTTCGTGCGATACCGCTTCGGCAACATATTTCGGAAAACCGTTGCCCAATTTATCGAAGAACGCCCAGGCGGGTTGGTAACGGTCCGGCGTGGTGGAGGAATAGTATGAGAAAACATTGACATAAGCCACGCCACCGCAGGACTGGCTGCAAAGTTCCGGCATGGAGCGGGTGATCACGGCTCGGGTACCGTACTGAGCATCGCTGCTGCTGGTGCGTTGCAGCGCATCCGCCGTCGGCTCTTGGGTAGTGACGTCCACATCGAACGGCGCATAATCTTCAGCGACGCGTTGCCAAATTTCGCGGATATTACTCAACTCCGCGCTACTGAATGCGCCCGGATTGCCGTCGGTATCGTAGGCCTGAGCAGTCAACGTGCCGCTGTTCCAGGCCGTGTTGCTGGCGACGTGGCCGTTGAAATCCAGATAAATGACCCGGTTCGAACCTGGTTTACTGTGCAACGCAAACGGATCTGCCGTCGAGGTTGCCAAGGACGAAAAGGTCGAAGATTCGGCCGCAGTTGCATAGGCTTCGTTAGCGGCGCTGTTTCCGCCCTGCGGTTCGGGTACCGGTTTGGTATCGGATTCGATGTAAAGCAAGCGGCCGCCTTGGTCTATCCACGCGGTTTGGTCGGTTTTAAGAATGTTTTCCAGGCGTTCGGCGGACATGTCGTAAGCCTGAGCCACCAGCGGCAAGTTACTGCCCAATGCGTCGATTGCGGCTTGGCCGTTCACATTGCCGGGCAGGGTAATCGTCGGAAACGGGGTTTCGGATTCCGCAGTTTGGCTAGCTTGGGTGACATTGGACAAGGATTTTTGGGTGTTGTCCTTGATTACCGACAACGGATTGGACTGACCGGAACCGTTTAACCCGGAAACGAAGGCCTGTACCCGGCCGTCAGCGAGCATGGTGAGGCCGTAGTTGTAGCCGACCAATGCCTTTTCCGCGTCTTCGCGCGACGCAAAGTAAATAGTCTCCGTCGGAATGCCGGCTGCGGTGGCCGGTAAGCTTTGGCTGGGGTCGGCGTCTATCGATGCCGTTTGCTCGGACGTTGCGGCGCAACCCAACAACGAGCTGAGTAGCGCGGAAGCGATGAAGGTTTGGTTGTTCATTGATGTATCCCCCTGAAAATTGCTGCACCAGAATCGGCCTGCAGCTTTGGCGAAGTCGCTGTTCGGGAGATATTTAAGAAAATTAAGTCATAATTTTTTGAGAGTTGTTTCTGCCTTTTGGCATCCCGCAAAACCGAGATTCGGCAATGTGACGCTGCACAAAATAACGCCGAATCCGAGGCTCCCTCCCGCAGCACCCCATCTCAATCCATGATCATGGGCTGTTTGGCTATCCGTTCACTGAGCGGGAGCGGTTCATTTCCCGGCCTGCGATTGGGTTGAGCTCGATGATGCTGAACCGTTCAGCGCGCTTATCCAACTCTAATTTCCCTCTCATCTGCTCTTAATTAAACCCCCAGGTTTTCTCTCATTTTGCGCCGGTAAGCTTTGTACCCAAGCCGGCACTGCTGAATCGCAAACCCGGCAACAGGTTGAGGATGCCAAGGATGGCGTCCTTAAGTCTTCGGAACTAGACGCAACAGGGGGAACGCCGCTATGCCGCTCGGCTTCGGAAATATCTTCAACGGACTCTTTCGCCAATACGGCCATACCGTGATTCTGCTGTTACGGATCATCGACGTGGCCATGCTGTTAGCCGCTGCCTGGGCAGCGCATTATTTCTGGTTGCGCGAATATGCGGTTGACCAGCATTACCGGATCGTAACTGCGTTGGGCGTACTCGGCGCCATCATTTTCTTCGAAATCGGCCAAGTCTATCGGCCCTGGCGCAACGACGCGATGCGCGGCGAGATCGCCCGCATCGTTAGAGCCTGGCTGCTGGCGCTGCTGGCGGTGGTTTCCATCGTGTTTCTGGTGCGCTTGCATGTCTGGTTCGGTTCCAGTTACCGCTGGATCGCCTCCTGGGGTGTGCTTGGTTTGGTCTGCGTATTGGCTGCGCGCTCGGTGATGTCGCAGGTTTTGCGTTGGCTGCGGTCACGGGGTTGGTCGCAGGGCAAAATCATCATGGTCGGCCTGAATCAAATGGCGGTGGCGGTGGCGCGGCAGTTGAACCATTCGCCCTGGGCCGGTTTGCAGGCGGTGGGTTATGTCGACGACCGCGGCGCTGGCCGGCAGCCGCTGAACGACCATGACCTGCCGTGCCTGGGCAAATTGGCTGACTTGCCGGCCCTGATCGACCGGCACGCTATCGACGAGGTCTGGGTGGCTTATCAAGGCGAATCCCTGACCGAGCGGGCCCAATACCAATTGCGGCATTTGCCGGTCAGCATCCGGCTGGTAATCGATTGCTTTGCCTTTAAACAAAGCAAGTTTCTGAGTCTGAACACCGTGGCCGGCATTCCGACTCTGGATTTTTCGGTGTCGCCGCTGCACGGCGTCAACCGCTACATCAAAGAAGTCGAAGACCGTTTGCTGGCTTTGATTTTACTGGTGCTGATCAGCCCGCTGATGCTGCTGATCGCTGTCGGCGTCAAGCTGAGTTCGCCCGGCCCGGTGTTTTACCGCCAGGTCAGGGTGGGCTGGAACAACCGCAAATTTACCATGCTGAAATTCCGCTCGATGCCGGTGGGCGTCGAGTCCAAAACCGGCGCGGTCTGGGCCAAGCCCGGCGAAAATCGGGCTACTCCGTTCGGCAGCTTCCTGCGCAAAACCAGCCTGGACGAATTGCCGCAATTGATCAACGTTTTGCGCGGCGACATGTCCCTGGTCGGCCCGCGCCCGGAACGGCCGGACTTCGTCGAAGTGTTCAAGGAACAAGTACCCAACTACATGAAAAAACACATGGTCAAGGCCGGCATCACCGGCTGGGCCCAAGTCAACGGCTGGCGCGGCGACACCGACTTGAACCGGCGCATCGAGCACGATTTGTATTACATCCAGAACTGGTCGTTGTGGTTCGATATCGAGATCGCCTTCCGCACCGTGCTGACCGGTTTTATCAACAAGAACGCCTATTAAGGAAACCTGAGCATGTACAGACTGCTTCCCATCCTGTTGACGTTAGCGCTACCGGGCTGTTTTTTGGCGCCGGGCATGGACATGAACACCGACAGTAACGGCTTGACCGAAATCGAGTTGCCGGCCCGAAAGGACGGCCAGTTGGTGAAGGAGAAAGTCCGCGTCATGCCGATCACCGCCGACCTGATCATCGAGAAGGAAGTGGCGCGGCAACAGGCGGTCGGCCAATTGCTGCCGGTGGACAATACCAAGACCAGTTATCGGATCGGACCGCAGGACCGGTTGCAGATTACGGTGTGGGAGCACCCGGAATTGAACGATCCCGGCGGTGAAAAAATTCTGCCGGAGATGGCAGGTAAGGTGGTCGACGACAACGGCGATCTGTATTACCCCTATGTCGGCAATCTTCATGTCGGCGGCAAGACCATTCCGGAAGTGCGCGAAGAGCTGACCCGCGAATTGTCGCGTTTTTTCAAGAAGGTCAAACTCGACATTCGGGTGTTGTCGTTTCAGGCTCACCGGGTGGCGGTGGTCGGCGAGGTCAAGCAACCGGGGGTGTTGGCCATGAACGAAACCCCGCTGACCGTGGCCGAGGCCATCAGCCGCGCCGGCGGCGCCACCAAGGATTCGGACATGAACAACGTAGCGCTGGCCCGCGACGGCAAACTGTACAAACTGGATGTGCAAGCCCTGTATGAAAAGGGGTTGACCACGCAGAACGTACTATTGAAAGACGGCGATGTGCTCAATGTCGGCGACCAGAAGGACAGCAAAGTCTACGTGATGGGCGAGGTCGGCCGGCAACAGGCGGTGCAGATCAACAAAGGCCGGATGAGTCTGGCGCAAGCATTGGCCGAGGCCTACGGCGTCGACTTCAATACCTCGCGTCCGGGCGACATTTATGTGGTGCGCGCCGGCGATATGAAACCGGAAATCTTCCAGCTCAATGCCGAATCGCCCGACGCGATGATCCTGGCCGAGCAATTTCCGCTGCAAGCCCACGATACCTTGTTTGTCGGTACTGCCGGCGTTACCCAGTGGTCGCGGGTGTTGAACCAGATTCTGCCCGGATCGTTTACCGCGATCATGTCGCAAGCGGCACTGATGGGAATGTAGTTAAAAATCGCCCCCGGCTGCTGGTGTGTGCAGAGGGGAATCGAATGTTTTCAAGCGAAAAGGTTGTGAAAAGTATGTATCCACCCAATGAAGCCGTTCCGGTGTTACCGTTGCCGAATCCAAATCGCCTGCAAGAGCAGAGCGTCAGCATTCGCGACTATGTGGATTTGCTGATCGAAGGCCGTAAAACCCTCTTGATCGCTCTCGCCGCGGTGTTGACCGTGACGCTGGTGTACCTGGTTTTGGCGCCGCGGACCTACAAAGCCGATGCCTTGCTGCGCATCGACAAGAACAAAGCCCTGCTGGCCGCCAATCTGCACGGCGACAACAATCAGACTCCGGCCGAAGCCGAGAGTCCGCGGGCGCAGCGCGAAGTCGAGATTCTGCGTTCGCGTTCGGTGCTGGGTAAGGTGGTCGACAATCTGAATCTGGCGATTGAAATCGAGCCCAGTTATTTTCCGCTGATCGGCGAAACCCTGGCCCGTAAACACGATCGCCACGATGGCGTCGCCGGCGCTTGGTGGGGCTTCGGCCGTTGGGCCTGGGGCGGCGAGAAGGCCAAGGTGGCCGCGTTCGAGGTTCCGGACCGTTACTTGGAAAAGGAGTTTACCCTGATCGCACTGGAACACGGCCGCTACCAGATCCTGGCACCGAACGGCGCCGAGTTGTTGACCGGAGAAGTCGGCCAGGTCGTCACGGCCGAAATCGGCGAGAAAACCCCGGTGACGATTAAAATCGAAGTCCTGGACGCCCATCCCGGCACCCATTTCGAGCTGGTGCGGCGCACCGCCTTATCGGCGATCGAAACTTTGCAAAAAGCCTTTGCCGTCAAGGAAGTGTCGAAAGATACCGACATTTTGAGCGTGGAACTGAAAGGCCGCGATCCCGAGCAATTGGCCAAATCGGTCAACGATATCGCCGCGATTTACGTCAACGCCACCGTCAATTGGGAATCGGCCGAAGCCTCGCAAAAATTGGCCTTTCTGGAAAGCCAACTGCCGATCGTCAAAGAGCGCCTGGAAAAAGCCGAGCAGGGTTTGAGTGCCTACCGGCAACAGCACGGCGCGGTGGACATTTCCGCCGAGGCCGAGATTCTGTTGAAGCAGGCTTCGGACATGGAAACCCTGAGCATCCAGCTCAAGCAAAAATACGACGAGCAAAGCCAGCGGCTGGAGTCCGAGCATCCCGACATGATGGCTACCAACGCCCAGATCAAGCGGGTGAATGGCAAGTTGGCGGCCCTGGAAAAACGCATCAAGGATTTGCCGAAAACCCAGCAAAACATGGTGAGCCTGTCGCGCGATGTGCAAGTCAATACCGAACTGTATACCTCGTTACTGAACAGCGCCCAGGAGCAACGCATCGCCGCCGCCGGCTCGTTAGGCAACTCGCGGATCGTCGATTTCGCGGTGACGCCGGAAAAACCGTATTGGCCGAAGCCGGGCCTGCTGTTGGCGATCGCCAGCCTGTTGGGCCTGAGCCTGGGATCGGCATGGGTGTTTCTGCGCCACTCGCTGCAGCGCCACGACAATTATCCGGCCTTGCTGGAATACCAGGTCGGGCTGCCGATGTTCGCGGCCATCCCGCATAGCAAGAAGCAACGCAAATTGGCCGGTCTGCTCGGCCGCGACAAAGACGGCGGCATCCTGGTCAACGAAGATCCGCTGGATATCTCGGTCGAATCGCTGCGCGGATTGCGCACCACACTGGAGGCGACGCTGGCCAACCATGAAAGCAAGGTCATCATGGTCAGCAGTCCGGCGCCGGCGATGGGCAAGTCGTTTGTCAGCTCCAACCTGGCGGCGCTGCTGGCCAGCATCAAGAAACGGGTGCTGGTGATCGACGCCGACATGCGTAACGGCCGCCTGCACGAAACTTTCGGCATCGGTAAACAGCCCGGTTTGTCCGATCTGTTGGCCGGCCGCGCCAGCCTGGGCGAAGTCATCGTCAGCCTGCCGGAAGTCGGTATCGATCTGATTCCGCGCGGCAACATGGTGCTGAATCCGGCCGAACTGCTGGTGCTGGGCGAACTGGCCGAGACCCTGGAGCAACTGAAAAGCTTTTACAACCACATCGTGATCGACTCGCCGCCGATTCTGGGCGCCACCGACGCCGCGATTCTGGGCAAGCATGCCGACGCCACCTTCCTGGTGGTCAAGGAAGGCCGATATACCGCGCAGGAGCTGGAAGTCAGCGCCCGCCGTTTCCAGCAAGTCGGCATCAAACCGAACGGTTTCATCATCAACGATATGAAGGAAGGCTCGTCCTACTACCCGTACTACGGCTACGCCTACCAACGCGCCGACCAGGAGCCGGCCGCCGCTGCCGGATGGACCGACAAATACCATGCCGTCGGCGATTGGCTGACCAAGCAACTGGAGCGGGACTGGGTACCCGCCGCCGCCGAAACCGACGAGCGGAGTTAAGGCGGCCATGCTGCTGAAGCTGGAAAAAGATCTGCCGCTGCTGCTGTTCGGCTTGGTCTGTACTTCCACCGTCGCCGCGTTGCCGCAGGTGCAGTCGGCCTGGGCCGGCATCAAGGAAGTCTACGGCGAACAGGACATGGGCCTGCGCTTGCTGCGCGAAGCGATGCTGGCGCTGCTGGTTTGCTATGCCTGGGCCGAACCGCGTTTGCGCAGCGGCATCGTCAGCGGTCCGGTGCTGGCGTTTTTGAGCGTGGTGGCGGCATACGTTCTGTTCGAAATCGGCTACGCCCTCTATCTGGACTTGCCGCTGGTGGTACCGCTGACCGGACTCAGAGTGTTCGAATATTTGCCGTTGGCGCTGATCGGCTTCGTCTGCGGTCGGCGCGGCGCGGCCGATTGGGTGATCGGCCGGTTCGCCCGCTGTTTGCGTTACTACCTGGTATTACAGGCCGGGCTGGCCCTGGCCCAGGCATTGTGGGCGCCGCCCTTGTTCGGCGTGTCGATGCTGGGCGGCGGCCGGCCGTTCGGTACCTTCGTCAGCCCGAATCTGTTCGGCGCGGCGATGGCGACTTGCGCGCTGGTATTCGCCGTGGTTCCGGGCATGCGCCGCTGGCTGGCGCTGAGCGTGTTGCTGGCGTTGTTGAGCGGCTCGCGCACCGCATTTCTCAGTGGCTTGCTGGTGGTGTTTTTCCAAATTTATGCCGCGTTGCGACCGCGCGACCGCTGGGCCTTGTGGATGCCGGCGCCGATGTTGGCGGTCGGCGCCTTGATCCTGGCCTCCAGTCCGCTGTTGAGCGGCCGCGACGATGCCGATCCGACCGAGGACGGCCGCATCGCCCTGTGGCAACGGGTATTCGCCAACCACGTGCACGATGCCGCCGATTTGCTGTTCGGTTGGGGCCTGGGTTTGAGTTCCAATACCGTTAACTTGCTGTTCGGCGCCGAATATTTTCCCGGCCAGTTCGATTCCGACAGCTTGTATCTGTTTTTATTGAACGGCTACGGCCTGATCGGTTTGCTGGCCTATCTGGGTTTTTTATGGGCAACGACAAGGATGTCAGTCCACCCTGCCAAAGGCTTGGTCGCGATGTTCATTTTCGTCGCCGGTTTGACCTTCAATTTATGGGAGTACTTTCCGCAGAACGCGGTGCTGATGTTTTTATGGGGGGCGATGCTGGGACACCACCGTCAGCCCGAATCGACGGTGCCGGCGAACCCCGGTCTGCAACCGACGAGGGTTTATGGTTAAGCGCGGGCTAATCCGGTTGCGGCAATCTCGCTTATGCGGCGATGCATTCTGGGCCTTGTTCGGCCAATTGGCCTCGGCGATCGCGCTGTTGGCGGGGACCCGGCTTTTGACCGAGCGGGTGGCCCCGGACGTGTTCGGCCAGGTCGCACTATTGAACGGCTGCGTCGCGCTGGGTGTTGCCGCGTTTTCCTACCCGTTTATCTGCGGCGGCATGCGCTGGCTGCCGGAGTGTACCGGTCCGGCCCAAAGCGCCCAACTTCACCGGGCAGTCGCCGGCTTGACCTTGCAGGCGACTTTGTTGGCACTTGGTTTGTTGCTGATCGGTGGCGGCTACTACGCTCACCTGAACCAAACGCAGATGATGCCGTTTTTGCTGGCCGGCGCGTTGCTGGCGGTAACGGTCTGGCGCGAATTCGGCGTGCAACTGGCGATCGGCGGTCGCCGCCAACGTCGGGCCGCGTTGTGGCAAACCGGCGACTCTATTTTACGGCCGGTCCTGGCCGTAGCCGCGGTTAGCTATCTGGGCGCGCGAGTGGAATGGATTCTGGCCGGCTATGCCGCGGCGACGCTGTTGTCCAATCTGCTCTGGTGGCGGCCGGGCGGTGCCGGCGCAGACGGGGCGGCAACTCGGGGTGGCGTGCGCCGGTTTGCCGGCAAGATTTGGCATTATGCCTGGCCTTTGATTCCGATGGAGCTGGTGTTCTGGCTGAATGGCGTGGGGGACCGTTATGCGATCGCCTACTTCCTCGGCGCCGCCGATGTCGGTTTGTATGCGGCCGGCTACACCCTGGTCAACGAAGCCTTCAACCGCGGCGCGATGGTGCTGCTGAGGACTTTCCAGCCGGCTTATTTTCAAGCGTTTTCCGCCGCCGAGTACCGCCGCGCCCATACCGTGTTGCGGTTATGGACCCGCAGTTTGCTGGCCGGCGGCGGCTTGGGCCTGCTGGCCTTGCCCTGGTTGGGCGATTGGCTGGTGAGTCTGCTGTTGGCCGAGGCCTACCGTCCGGTCGCGGCTCTGTTGCCGGCCATCGGTTGCGGCTGTTTGCTGCATGCGTTGGGTACGGTTTGGGCGCAACCGCTGCTGGCGGAAAAACGCACGCGGGTGTTGCTGAAAGGGCGCTTGTGCGGGGCTCTGGCGGCTATCACTGCCTTACCGTTGCTGATTCTGCAATACGGGTTGCCCGGCGCGGCCTGGGCCAATCCGGTGTATTTCGGCATCGAAGCCTTGGTATTGGCCCGGTTGGCCAAACCTTGGCGACTGCGCGACGCCGGTCCGCAGCCGGCTGATTCGGCTGCCGCCGACGCGGCGCTGCGGGTGCCGGCCTGATGGGTTTTTTTGACATTAAATCTTTTCGACTTATGGCGGATGCTTGTGAAAACGATGACTTATGCCAGCATGGCTAACCGAACTTACGGCGACTTGTTGCACCATTGCGTCGCCTGCGGCGGAGAACGCATCCGCTTTTGGCGACACAAACACTACCAGTACACGGCCGACGCCGATGCCGAAGAATTTCGGATTTACCGCTGCCAGGTGTGTGGCACCGGCTTTCTGAATCAGCCGCCGCACCGGGAGTGGTTGCAGCAGATTTATCGACATTCCGGTCAGGCCCTGACCGCTGAGATCGGCTTGGACGAAGTGCTGCGGCGCGAGCAGCTTTATCCGAATTGCAAACTGGACGCGAAGCGCATCGCCCACTATGCCGACCGCTACAACAATACCTTGAATTACCGGGCGCTGGATATCGGCTCCGGATTCGGGTTTTATACCCGGGCCTTGCGCCTGCTGGGATACCGCACGGTCAGCATCAACCCCGGCGCCTACGAAAACAATGTATTCGAACAAATGAACGGCGATTTGCCGTTGCCGGTGATGTTCGAAGACTACCGCAGCGACGAGCTGTTCGGCGTGGTGGTGATGTCGCAGGTGTTGGAGCATTTGCTGGAGCCGGAGCAAGCGCTGCGCAAGGTGGCGGCCTTGTTGGAGACTGGCGGGGTATTGGCCTGTGCAGTGCCGAATTACGCCTCGTTTCTGGTCAAGCTGTTGGGCGCCAACGAAAATGCCTGCCTGTGGGTGCCGGAGCACGTCAACTTCTTTACCGAGCAGGGCTTGCGCACATTGTTCGAACGCAACGGTTTGCAGGTGGTGAAGACCGAGCAGATCACCCGGATCCCGTTCGATGCGCTGTCCCGACGCTTGGGCGCCAAAGGCCGGCTGGCGGCGGTGCTGAACGGTTTGGTCAAATATGCGCAAATGCCGTTCAACGGCCTGATGAATCTGTTCGGCATGGGGATTTACCTGAACGTCTACGCGGTCAAGACCGCCGCCGGCAAGTGAGGCGTTTATGCTGACCGTGGTGATTCTGGCCTGTAACGAAGCGGCGAACCTGCCGCGCTGTCTGGCGGCGATTCCGGAGCGTTACCCGATCGTGCTGGTCGATTCCGGCAGTAGCGACGATACCGTTGCCATCGCCGAACGCCGGGGTTGTCGGGTGTTGCATAATCCCTGGCCGGGCTTTGCCGAGCAGCGCAATTTTGCGTTGCAGCAGTGCGGCATCGAGACGCCGTGGGTGTTGTTCGTCGATGCCGACGAAATTTATCCGCCGCTGTTTTATCAGCAATTCGACGCGGAATGGGCCACCTCGCGCGAGATGGATGTGTTGATGGTGCCGTCGCTGCTGTATTTGCGCGGCAAATGCCTGAAACACGCGCCGGGCTATCCGATTTACCATCCGCGTCTGGTGCGGCGGGAGACGGTCGGTTTCGTCCGCAACCATACCGGCCACGGCGAGGCGGTGCTGGACACCTGCCGGGTGGCGGTGACCGATATTCCCTACCAGCATTATTTTTACCACGGCGAGATCGTGGCCTGGATGCACAAACACGTCGGCAAGGCCGCGCAGGAAATCGAGTTGCAACCCACCGCCGGCGCCTTGATGACCGCGCGTGGCCGGATTAGCGTCTGGTTGGGGCGTTCCTGGCTGCGGATCGTGGCGCGGTTTGCTTACCACTATTTGCTGCGCGGCGGTTTTCTGGACGGTGCGGCCGGTCTGGAGTTTGCGTTGATGTTTACCTGGTACGAGGCGACGATTTATCTGCAAGCCAAAGCCGGTAAATGGGCGGAGCCGCGGCCGTGACCGTGTCCTTGATTCTGGCGACCTTGGGTCGGGACTGGCAGGTCGCCGAGTTTTTGGCTGGGTTGCAAGCGCAAACGCTGCAAGACTTCGAACTGATCGTGATCGACCAGAACCGGGACGGCAAGATCGACGCGATCGTCAAATCGTTTCGGCCGGCGCTGCGCATCGTCCACGTCAAAGTCGATTTCACCGGCAACGCCCGCGCCCGCGATTACGGCATTGGCCTGGCGCAAGGGACTATCGTGGCCTTTCCGGACGACGATTGCTGCTATGCCGCCGATGTGTTGCAGCGGGTGGTCGCCGAATTCGAACGGCGGCCGCAGTTGGCGATTCTGGTTGGGGCTTCATACGACGCCGACACTCGCGGCTTCAGCATCGGCGTCAACAGCCGCAAAGCCGGTTATTTTTCGCGCCTGGGCATGATGGGAGTGGAGTTTACCCAGTTCTTCGCGCTCGATCGGCTCGATCGCAGCCAGTTTTATCTGGATCACGATTTCGGGATCGGCGCCAAATATGCCGGCGGCGAGGGCTTTGAAATGCTGTACCGGCTGCTGCGCGCCGGTGGCAAAGCGTTTTATACGCCGGAGATCCGCATCTACCATCCGGACAAGGACCACTACCGCCTGGGCAACGCCCGGATGTTGATGTACTCGACCGGTATCGGTGCCTATATCCGCAAATTCGCCAATCAACGGGATTGGTTCATCGCTTATTACATCGCCAGAAAAATGTTGCTGGCGCCGGTTTTGAAAATGCTGCTGGCGGTGTTGTCCGGCAACCGCGCCAAGCTGGCTTACTGGTATTACAGCCTGGTCGGCGTCTGGCGCGGATTTTTTGCTTACCGCAACAGCGGTTGCCTTTAGTTTGAGGAGAAGAGGATGGATGTGGGAATAATCGCGACGCACGTGCCGCCGGCCAAGGGCTACGGCGGAGTAGCCGTGACTTGCGGCGTATTGACCCAGGCCTGGGCCGAGCGCGGCCATCGCATGGTTCTGGTCGCGTCCGACGAGTCGATTTCCGGTCGCTTGCACGCCGAAGAGGTGCAATTGGGCGATACGGTCGCGGTTCGGCTCTATCGCTGTTACGGCTGGCGCCGCTGGGGCTTCGGTTTGGGGGCGATTCCGGCAATTTGGAATCTATGCCGGCAAGCGCCGCGGGTTTACATTCATGGCATCGCCACCTGGCCGTCGACCTTGGCCGGGGTGTTTTGCCGCCTGCTGCGCAAGCCGTTCATCGTTGCGGTGCACGGCGGTCTGATGCCGGAACACGTCGAGTTGATCAAAAGCCGCAAGCCGCACAAATGGCTGTTTTACCGCTGGCTGACCTTCCCGAGCTTACGCCGGGCCCTGGCCGTGCATTGCACCAGCGATACCGAAGCTGCCGGCGTTAGCGCGGCCTTGGCCGGGGAGGGGCGGATACTGTTGGTGCCGAACGGCATCGACAGTCGGGCGTTCCAGGTCGCGGATTATCCGGCTCGGCCCGGCATGCAGTTATGCTTTCTGGGCCATGTGCAACAGGAGAAAGGCATCAATGGCTTCATTCGCGCCTGGTTGCAAACCCGGCGCAGCGACGACCGGTTAGTAGTCGCCGGCCGTAGCGTCGACGGCGCCTATTTCGACGAGTTTTTGCAACTGGTCGCCGCAGCCGACGGTGCGATCAAGTACCGGGGCTATCTGTCGGCCGACGAAGTCAAGGCATTGCTGGCGCAAAGTCATTTTCTGGTGTTGCCGTCCGGATTGGAGCAGGCCGGCGGCATGCGCGAGAATTTCGGCAACGTCGTCGCCGAAGCCTTGGCCTGCGGCCGGCCGGCGCTGGTTGCCAAGGGTTTGGCCTGGGACCACCTGCCGCAGATCGGCGCCGGCTGGGTGTTCGAACGCGACCACACTGCCGTTTGCCAGGTATTGCGGGCGGCGCAAGAGACCGACGCCGACGGCTGGCGGCAGATGTCGCAATCCGCGCGGCGCCATGCCGAACAAGCGCTGGATGCCGTGTCGCTGGGCGACCGGGTCTGGCGGGCGTTGACCGAACCGGCCGAACTCGGTCCGCTTGCCGGTTTGGCGGAGCAGCGCACATGAGCAAAGTGGGACTGATCGTGCCGACGCTGAATGCCGGCAAAATGTGGCCGGAATGGTTGCGGGCGCTGGCCGGGCAAAGCCGCAAGCCGGACTATCTGTTGCTGATCGATTCGTCGTCCGGCGACGCGACCGTCGAACTGGCGCGGGCGGCCGGATTTGAAGTGAAAATCATCGCCCGCCAGGACTTCAATCACGGCGGTACCCGCCAATTTGGGGTTGACTATCTGGCGGATGCCGAGATTTTGCTGTTTCTGACCCAGGATGCCTTGCTGGCCGATCCGGAGGCCCTGGCCAATTTGCTGGCGGCGTTCGAGAATCCGGAAGTAGGTGCCGCCTACGGCCGGCAATTGCCGCACGTCGGCGCCGGCCCGATCGGCGCCCACGCCCGGCTGTTCAATTATCCCGAGCACAGCCAATTGCGCGGTCTGGCCGACCGCGACCGCTTCGGCATCAAGACCGTATTTATCTCCAATTCTTTTGCCGGCTACCGCCGTAGCGCGCTGGTGCAAGCCGGTGGCTTTCCGCGGCATACGGTGATGAACGAAGATACCTTCGCGGCCGGGAAGATGTTGCTGTGCGGTTGGAAAATAAAATATTGCGCCGACGCCAGGGTGTTTCATTCCCACGATTACGGTTTTGCCGACGAGTTCCGCCGCTATTTCGATATCGGCGTGTTCCATAACCGGGTGCCGTGGTTGCAGCGGACTTTCGGCGGCGCTGCCGGCGAGGGCAGGCGTTTCGTCGTGTCGGAAAACCGCTATTTACTGCGACACGCTCCGGCAATGCTGCCGTCCGCGTTTGTCAGAACCTTGTTGAAATGGTCGGGCTATAAAATCGGCCGTTCCTGCCACCGGCGTCTGCCGGCCGGCCTCAACCGCTATTTCAGTTTGCACCGGGCTTATTGGTCGAGTCCGTTTGCTTCACCCATGCCGCCGGAAATCGATTGACTCCGGCAATTCGCTGCAAACCTAGGTCCGACAAGGCTTGCAGCTCTAGTAAATTTCCTACTCCTGACGGGCTTTTTTGCTTAGAAAATACCGTTTCTTAATCTTCCCTTAATCAAAACTGCAGGTTTTCTTTAATCTTCGGCCTGTAGTTTACAAACCGCTATCGCGATTTATCGGCAGAAATACACGCAAATAGCTGAATGGAAAACATTATTCCCCGACACGGCGCATGCGAAAGCCGCTTTGCGGTCAAGACAGAGACGCGTGGTACCAGCGCCTGAACATAAGGGATTTGATTAATTTTGTTATGGAGTTTCACCTTGATTTCTGAAAAGCATTCTTTCGACAACTGTTTTGAGGTTTTTTTAGCTGATACGCCGGAAAGCAAGCGAATCCACTACCACCTCAGGTATCAAGTTTACTGCGACGAACTCGGATACGAGGATAAGGAACTGTTTCCGCAGCAATTGGAATTCGACGATTGGGACCAGCATGCGGTGCATTTCATTGTCCGCCACCGTTTCACCGGTCAATGGCTGGGTGCATTGCGCGTAGTCAGTCCGCAGGGGCAAACCTTTCCGTTCGCGGAAAAATACGAACAGGACCAGCCGCTGGCCGATGCCCACCATCGCGACTCTATCGAAATTTCCCGCCTTTGCGTACTGCGCGAAGCCCGGCGCTTCGCTCCCCGCTCCCAAGCCGCCGTCGACACCGATCCGGCCAGCAACGTCAAGTACCTCAACACCTTACGCCAGCAAAGCCGCAGCATCATGTGGGGCCTGTACCGCGCTGCGGTCGACTACTCGGCGGAAAACGGCATCAAGCACTGGTTCATACTGGTGGCGCCGGCCTTGGCTTATGCCGTGAAAAAACAGGGTTTCGACATGCGCCAAGTGGCAGAGCCTTGCGAACACCGCGGTTTGCGCACGCCGTATATGCTGGATGTCGACCACATTCTGCAAAATCCGCTGTGGGACGAGGACTACCAAATCGGCTACCGGCGGTATTCCGAACTGGAGCAAGGCAAGTTTGCCGCTCGGCGCCGGGCTTAGCGCACTAAAGTCGTCTTCGCGGCAAAATGCGGAGACGACTGCTTAGGGTGGACCGGCCGCAGTTGTCGCCCGCGGCCGAAGCGGTGGAAGTGAAAAGGATTGCGGGTTTACTCGGCAGCTTACGCCAGAATTTGAGCCAAAAAGCCGACGATATGTTGCCAATGGTCCCGCAAAGCCGGTTCGTCGTAATTTTCGATACGGCCGTCGAGATCCAGGACGATGACATCGCCGCGCGCCATGAACACTGCCGCCAAATCCTCTACCGGGCCAGCCGCCAACGTGCGGGTCATGGCTTCGCACGGGCCGAAGCGGGTCGGCGCCTGGAACGGCATAATATTGATTTCGGTGCCGAGTAAGCCTGGGGGATAACCCGCTTGTTCCAGGTCGAACTCCAAATGCTCGAAACGATAGCGCTGGTGCGGCCGGTGTCGGGCCAAGTCTTGGCGCAATTTTGATCCGATCTCGGCCAACGGCCGATCCCAGTCGTGCACAAACGGCAATGGCATCACGTTCATCGCCGTACAAGGCGTGCGAGCCGCCGCTCCGGACGCGCGCAGCATCGTAGTCAGGCCGAGGACCGCGTCGTCGCCGTGCCCAAATTGGGCCAGATAACCGGCAAATCCGGCAATCAACAATTCCGGCCAGCTCAAATCCAACTCCACGGCTCGGGTCTTGAGACGGGTGACCACCGTATCCGGCAGTACGCCGCCGACTCGGCGGCCGCGGCCGATGCCGCGTATCGGGTTTCGACACAGCGATTTGGGCGCCAATCCCACCAATGTGTCCAGCCAATACTGCCGGTCGGCTTCCCGTGCCGCAGAATTCTGATAGGCGAGGTCGGCGTCGACTACCGCCGCCAGATTGCCGAATTCGGCACTAACCGGACCGTTGCCGGCGACCAGTTCCGCGTAGCGGGCCGCGGTCCGGCGGGCGATCAATTGAAAACCGTAGCCGTCCAACAATAGATGATGGGCTCGATGCAGCCAGACGTAGCGCTCCGCCGCCCGCCGGTAGAGCCGGTGTTCGTAGAGAAAACCGTCTTCCGAGGCGAAGGCTTGGCGGGATTGGCGCGACAGTTCGGCCAGGAACTCGGTTTCGTCCAGATCTTCCGCCGCGACCAGCAGCGGAATCGGTACCGGGGCGATGATGGGCAATTGCCGCGGACCGTCGTCGGTGTCGATCAAACGGAACCGCAGCGAATCGGCTTCGGCCAACGTCGCATGCAGCGCTTCCATGAACAGCGTGGGTTCCAGCGGGCCGCGCAATTCGGTGTATTCGGCGGCATAAAACACGTCGGCATTGCCGGCGAGGTGCTGGCCCAGCAATACGCCGGCTTGGGCCTGGGTCAATGCCAATGGGGGGCTGTCGGGTATCATGAGCCGGCCGCTGCAATGGCCGAGCCACCCTGCCATAAACCGTGCCAGGCCGCCAGCGTCGGCGTCGGCGCCAGATCGCCGAAATCGGCTTGAAGTCCGCGTTGCCGCCAACCTTGCAGCAAGGTCATCAAAGCAATCGAATCCAGGCCCATCAACAACAGGTCGTCGTGATCGCCGAGCCGGTGGGGTTCGATTGCAATCGCCGCCGCCACCTCGTGGCGCAAGGCTTGCAGACTCGGATACGGTGAAGTCAATGCCGTCACGATGTCCTGGCTGCTGCAGACGCTGGCACAACGGCCGGCGGCATAGCGCAATGCGTCACCGTGCTCCTCCCTGGAAAAGTCGGCCAGGGCGTCGCCGGCCAGAAACGGCTGAATATCCAGCATGAAGGCTTCCGCCGCCGTCATCAGGCAACCGATGTGGGCATATATGCCGCAGATTACCAGTTGGTCCCGCGCCATGGCGCGCAGACGCTGTTCCAGATCGCTGCGCTTGAAGGCGCTATAGCGCGATTTCGGCAGGACCTCGTCGCCCGCTTCGGGGGCAATCGCATCGGCTATGCGCTCCAATGCCGCTTGCGCGGGCAGCCCAGGGCCCCAAAAATCGGTGAGAAGCGCGCGGTCGGCCGCCGATTGGCCGCCGCGCTGGGCGGTGTACAGGATCGGGACGCCATGGCCGCGGCAGGCGGCGATCAGCCGGATGCAGTTTTCCATAAGGGTAGGGATCGGCGCTAGGGACGGATCGTAGAAGTCGAGAAAGTACTGCTGCATATCGTGTACCAGCAGGACGGCTCGGCTTGGGTCCAAGTGCCATTGCACCTTGGCGGCAGGCAGTTCGGTCGGCATTTCGTAACTTGGGATATTGGGTATGCTCATATCGGGCTCCGGGTCTGTTTGATGGCGAGTTCCCGCAGTTGCGGTTTGGCGATTTTGCCGGGCGCCGTCAGCGGAAATCGGTCGAGAAATTCGATGCGGTCCGGGATTTTGTGGTTGGCGACTCCGCAGCGGTCGCGCAAATGCAGTTTCAGCGTTAGCGCGAGTTGACTCAGATCCTCGGTCGCGTTAGCGTCGGCCAATTCGATGAAGGCACAACTGCGCTCGCCGAGCCGGGCATCGGGTACCGCCACCAGCGCGGCATTGCGCACCCTGGGATGGCTGAGCAGGTAGCCTTCGATTTCCGCGGCGGCGATTTTTTCGCCGCCGCGGTTGATCTGATCCTTGGCGCGGCCCATGACCTGCAGATTCCCGTCCGGCCGGCGTCGCACCAAGTCGCCGGTTCGGTAAAAGCCGTCGGCGCTGAATGCCGTGCGGTTGTATGCCTCGGCGCGCCAATAGCCGCGAATGGTGTAAGGGCCGCGGGTCAGCAGGTGCCCGGTGGCCCCTTCCGCCACGTCGCGGTCGGCATCGTCGACGATGCGGATTTCGTCGTCCGGCGAAATCGGCCGGCCCTGGCTCTCCAGCACGACCGACGCCGGGTCGGTCAGCCGGGTGTAATTGACCAAGCCCTCGGCCATGCCGAATACCTGTTGTAACCGGCAACCGAATACCGGTTCGACTCTGGCTGCCGTTTCGGAGGCCAAACTGGCGCCGCCGACCTGCAGCAGACGCAGGCTGGTCAGGGGTGGGCGGGTGCGTTCCACATAGTCCAGCCACGCCAGCAGCAAAGACGGTACCAAGGCCACGTGGCTGACAGCCTCGGCGGCAATGGCGGCGCAAGCGGCTTCCGGCTCCGGCCGGCGCAGCAGCACGATACGGCCGCCGCTCTGTAAAGTGCCCAAGGTGCCGGGCGAACTCAACGGGAAATTGTGGGCTACCGGCAATGCGGCCAGATAAACCGTATCGGCAGTAAAGTCACAGATTTCGACGCTGGCGCGTACGCTATAGAGATAATCGTCGTGGGTGCGCGGAATCAGTTTCGGGGTGCCGGTACTGCCCCCGGACAGTTGCAGCAGGGCAATGTCGCCGGCTACCGGTTCCGCCAGCGTTCGCGGCTCGGCGTCCAGCGCGTCCAGCGGTGTGAATTCCGCGGCCGCGCCCACGACGATGACTTGGCGCAAGCTGGGCGCCACAGCCAAGATTTCCCGCGCCAGGACCCGGTAATCGAAACCGTCGTGGCGGTCCGGAATCACATAGGCGGCGGCCTCCGCGTCCCGGCAAAATGCGCCGATTTCGGCGCGGCGGTGGCCGGGCAATGCCATCACCGGAATCAGGCCCATCCGGAAACAGGCGAAGCAGACCGTGAAAAATTCGGCGATATTGGGTAGTTGCACCACCAGGCGTTCGCCGGCGCGCAGGCCTGACCGGACAAAACCGGCGGCCAGCCGGTCCGCTGCTTCGTCTAAGTCGCGATAGGACCAGCGGCGGCTGCCGCAGACCAGCGCGGTGCGGTCGCCGTGGCGCTGTGCCAGCTCCCGCAGGAAGGCCCCCAAGGTCTGGCCGCGCCACCAGCCGCGCGCGCGGTAACGGGCGGCGAGCCGGTCCGGCCAAGGCACGAAGTCGGCGTCGGTCATCTGCGGCTCCCATGTAAAGCGTCGAGCAAAGTCCGGAACTTCGCCGAGGTTTCGTCGACTTCCTGCCAGGGTTGCGAATCGGCAACGATGCCGGCGCCGGCATAGAGATTGGCGCGGTTGGCTTCGATTTCCGCGCAGCGGATCGTTACCGCCCATTCGCCGTCGCCGTTGGCGGCGCACCAACCCACCAAGCCGGTAAACAGGCCGCGGTCGAAACATTCCAAACGGGCTATCGCCTGACGGGCCAGCTCGCGCGGCTCGCCGCAAACGGCCGGTGTCGGGTGCAGCGCACGCGCCAGGGTCAGCGAATTCGAGTCGCGGTCGCGCAGTATCCCGCGAATCCGCGTCGAAAGGTGCCAAACCCGGGTGGTTGCAATCAATTCCGGAACCGGCGGTACTTCGAGAGCGGAGCAAAAAGGACCGAGAGCGTCGGCGACCGCTTCGACTACCAACGCATGTTCGTGGCGATCCTTGGCCGAGTGCAACAATTTGCGGGAACGGCTCAAATCCTCGCCGGGATCGCTGCTGCGCGGTGCGGTACCGGCAATCGGATTGGCCTCCAGATTGATGCCGCGGCGGCGCAGCAATAACTCCGGACTGGCGCCGATCAGACGGCGGATGTTGCGGGTCTCCGACTGCAGATTCACCGCGAAGGTGTAACCGGATAGGTTATTGGCGGCCAGATTGCGCAACAGCCGGGTTTGGTCGATGTCGTGTTCGCCGACGACTTCCAGCATCCGCGACAGGACCACTTTTTTGAGTCCGGATTGCCGCATCATCGTGAGTGCTTGTGCCACCCGTTGTGCGTAGAGTTCGCGGGACGGGCGTTCTTGGGTCGCCGAACCATTCACCGCCGGCCCCGCGAGTGGCGCGCCACGCCGCTCCAGACGGCCGGCCAGCTCCAGATGCTCCGGAATGAACAACACCGCCGGCGCATCCGCGACGAACGGCAGAGCGCCGACGGCAATGGTTGAGGCATCGCCGCGCTCCCGGTTGAGGGCAAACAGGCGTTGCAAGGCGGCTTCGAGAGACTCTTCGGCTGCGGTATGCAAGCGATCGCGGATACCAATGCCATGCAGTGTTAGTTCCGGCGTGGCCATGAAAAAACTGGATCCGGTGCCGTAGCGGCCTAGCAGAGCGCCGGCGTCCGGCTTTACGCTACCACCGGTCAGCTCGGCGTCGGAAGTCGGAGTGGGGGGTTGCGTTTCGGTAAACATGGCGGTCAAAACTCCAGGCGGGCGGAAATGACGGCGCTACGGCCGGGATTTTGCAGCGGGGTGATAAAGCCGACGGCACTGCCGGCGGTGTAACGGTCGACATATTCTTCGTCGGTCAGGTTGTTGGCCTCGGCGCGCAGCGTCAGGCCCCGGTAAAACCGGGGTTGCCATTGGGCGAATAGGTTATAGACGTGGTAGCCCTCCAAATCTCGGTTGCCAGACTCCGGCGCGTAGCGGTATCTCAAGGCGATTTCCGAGCTGACACCGGCTTTTACCCCCAATTCGGGCCAAGCATAGGCGGCATGCAGCTTGACGATCTCGCCGACCGGCGAACCCAGGTAGAAGGCCAGCGTACCGAGCTGCGAATGGTCGTAGCTGACTTCGGTATTGGTGTAATGCGCCCCGAATTCCGCATTCGCCAGTTGGTAACCGGCACCCAGGTTAAAACCTTCGGTTTTCACCGCCGGGCCGTTGATCCGCGTGAAGCTGTCTTCGCCTTCGAGATAGGCTGGCGTATTTTGGATACGGGTTGAAAACACTTCGCCGTCCAACTTAATCCCGGCAACGACGTAACTTACTCCGGCTTTGGCGTTGGTGGAGCGTTGCGCGGCAACGTCGTCGGAATAGTTTGCGTAGGGCATCGTGTGAAATATCGCCGCTTCCGCGAGCTGGATGCCGCCGAAGACGTAGGAATAACTGCCGCTGAAGGTCAGATCGGGCAGCGGAGTGATACCGAGTGTGACATTGGGGCTGGCGCCGGTACTTTCAAAGTGTTTGTGGTCGACCGAATCGAATTCCTGCGAATCGATACGCAGACCGCTGGATAGTTTGAGCCAGTCCAGCGGCTGGCTGCGCAGTTGGGCAAATCCACCCAGATTACGGGCCGTTTCGGTAAACAGGGCGTCCCGGAAGTTATCGGTTTGAGCGTGGTCGTTGTAAAAGTCCATGCCGGCGGTGATTTCGCCGAGTGGGGTAGCGAATCGATTTTGGGCGGTGGCGCCGAAGCTTTCGATGGCGGAGTCGAAATATCCGGGCCGGAATCCGCCGTTGGCGTTGGGACGCGACAGGGCGGTATCGTTGTAATAGAAACGGATTTCCGGATCGTAGAATTTGCCGGGTTGACGGTTGCTGTATTTGAAATTGGCGGTGCTGCGTTTGAAGATGTTTTCCGACAATAAGGTACGTCCGCGCACGGCGGCAAAATTGGCCCGGAACGGTCTAATCTCGTCGTCGGCCAGATGTTGGGCCGAGGCTTCGAAGCGGTGGCCGCCAGCCGCCGTATAAGCGACTTTACCCAAGGCGCTGAGCAGATTGGTGCCGGTGCCTTGCACCGGGTCGCCATTGCCGGCGTCGTAATTTCCGCCTTCGGCATGGGAGGCATAACCCAAGGCTTCGACGCCTTGGCTGCGCCCGTAGGCCGCGCCGGATTTGGTAAAGGTATCCAAATTACTGGCGAAGCCGCCGCCAAGAAAGGCGCCGTAATCTCTGCCGGTGGTCAACAGGTCGTCGACGTCCTTGGTCTCGTACCGCAACGAACCGCCCAGCGCCCCCGGACCAGCGTCGGCTGCGGCGACACCGGCGTCTACAGTCACAGCCTTTAACATGCCGGGATCGATTAGAAGGTTGGCGTTGTGGTGCCAAAGATTATTGGATTGTCTGGCACCGTCTATCTGCACGTTGAGGTTGGTTTCCTCGATCCCGTTAACGTAAACCTTTTGCGCGCTTTGGGTGGGGCCACCGACGCCGACTGAAATGTTTTTCTCGAACACGTCTTTGATCGATGTCGACGGCGTGTCTTCGACTTGCTCGGTCGCCGGGTTCGATTTGGCTCGCTTCTCCGTGACTTTGACGGTTTCCATCACTATCGATCGATCGGAGTCCGCTTCGGTTGCGTTCGCCTGCGGCTGGTGCGCCGCAATCAATACAAGCGCGGTTAACTGGAGGGGAGGTCTAGCGCAAAAAAATGGGTGAGTTTTCATAGTCTGCCGTAAATAAGAATGATTTACATTAACGTTTGGTGTTTGCTATTATCCGGTCCAAAGCCGGTTTGTGCGTTTGCGGCGGAAGCAGATTGCTTTGCGGGCCGCGCAGACGCCGCCTCAGCCGGGGTTTGCATGGAATTAATCGGAAAATGCCTATGAATCGAACGCAGCCCATCGTTTCGTCCAAAATCGACTGTTCCGACTTGACCAGGCCGGGTTTGGCCGAGCCGGGCGGCGCGGTTACCGGCGGTCCGCCGGTGATCAGCGGCCGGTTTCGGGAATTGCAATTGCGGCCGGACTTGTCGCTGTATGCCGCCGATGTCAGGGACGAACTGGACTTGGAAGTTAGCGACTTGCTGCAGCCGGGCTTGTTGTTGGTACTGCCGTTGTACGGCGAGGCGGATGTCTCTTACGGCGGTCGGCGCTTTCAGTTGGGCGGCCGTGGCGGAAGCGGCGGCCGGGAAGGTTTGATCCTCGGCTTGACGCGGCGGGAACAATTTATTCGGCGATTGCGGCCGGGCGCACGCAGGCGGGTGGTGAGTCTGGCATTGGGCCAGCGCTGGTTGGCGGATCACGAAGACGTTTTGGCTGGCCATCCGGGGTTGGCGCGTTTACGCGGCACGCATCTTGCCGTGCAGCAATGGCGCTTGTCGGCGCGGTTGCAGGCCTTGGCGGGCAGCCTGTTCGAGTTGTGCGGGTCGACCGCACCGCTGATGAATTTATCGTTGGAGAGTCGTTGCCTGGACATCGCTGCGGAGGCTCTGGCCGCCTTATCCAGCGTAGACACCCGCGAGTCTTCGGGATTGCGGCCGCGCGAGCGGCGGCGCTTGGCCGAATTCCGTGCATTTCTCGATAGCGGCGAAGGCGACGGCTGGTCGATGCAGGCGTTGGCCGACCGGATTGGGATGAGTCCCAGTACCTTGCAACGCTATTTTCGGCAATACACCGGTTCCAGCGTATTTGCATACCAGCGCCGCCGCTTGCTGGAAGAAGCGCGTCGCGTATTGGAGCGCGACGGGGTCAGCGTCGGCGAAGCAGCACACATCGCCGGCTATACCAATGCCGCGAATTTTGCCACGGCATTTCGTCGCCAGTTCGGCGTCGCGCCCAGCGAATTACTGTTGCGGAGCCGGCCGGGTTTTGCGTAACGAGCGGAAGGATTTGCGCGGCGGTCAATCCGCCGGATGCGCGGCGTGTCGGCCGGTTGCGGCCCGTATAATCCGTGGCCGCATTCCACTCACAACACCAGAACGCGCATGACCATGTCCGATTCAGAACGCAACCGACATCGCCGCCTTCGGCAACTGACAGTGCGGGATACCCTCAGTCTGAGCCGGAATCTGCGCCGCATCCGGTTTCAGGCTACAGACCTGCAAGACTTGGCCGACGTCGGCCCGGGCGCCCACCTCAAGTTGTTGCTGCCGGCTATCGCGGGCGATACGCCGCTCTCGGCTCAATCGGCCAACTGCGATCCGGCATTTTCCGCCGAATACACCCCGGTAGCGCGGACTTATAGCCTGCGCCGCGCCGATCTGCGCCAGCGCACGCTGGATATCGATTTCGTCATTCACGGCGCGGGTCCGGGCTCGCGCTGGGCAAGCCGTGCCGAAATCGGTCACAGCGTCGGTTTGGTCGGCGTCGGCGGAACGCGCTTATTTCGACCGGAGGCCGAGTTTCATCTGTTGGCCGGCGATTTGTCGGCGTTACCGGCAATCGCCGCGGTACTCGAAGCCTTGCCGGCTTCGGCCGTGGGTGCGGCATTGATCGAGATTGCCGATGTTGCCGACCAATTGAGTTTGCAACATCCGCCCGGACTGACGCTGTATTGGTTGCATTCGCATGCGGCTTCCGGCTTGGCGGCGGCCGTCCGCCGAACTCAGTGGCCGGCCGGAGCCGATGTGTTTGCCACCGTAGCCGGAGAAAACGACGCGGTGTTGGCCATCAGAGCCCATCTGCTGCGGGAGCGCGGCTTGCCGTTGTCTGCGATGTATGCCGTGCCGTACTGGCGGCGGGGCCGCAGCGAAGAACAGTACCACGACGAGCGGCATCGCTCGCTGGAGGCGTGCCGATGAAAACCGCTGCGGCTGGCGCCTTACTGGCGTTGATTTTGGCGCTCGGAGCTTGCGGGCGGGAACAGCAAACCAGCGCACCGCCGGTAACGGAGCGCGAAATCGCCGACGCTTACGGCCGCAAGGTGGCAGTGCCCGCGACCGCGCAACGGGTTGTGGTACTGAGCGAATTGGATTTGGATGCGGCGTTGGCGCTCCAGGTCACTCCGGCGGGAGCCGTCAACGGCCGTGGCAGTGACCGGCCGCCGGCTTATCTGGAAAAATATACCGGTGCGGTAGCCAGCGTCGGCGATTTTGCCCAACCCTCGCTGGACCGGATTGTCGCGCTGCAACCGGATCTGATCCTGGCCGGCGGCCAAAGCGATCCGGCCATGCTGGAGCAATTGGCGGCGATCGCGCCGACGGTGGTCAGTTTTTATCCCGGCGAACCCTGGCAAGACAGCCTGCAGCGGATTGCCGTCGCGTTGGGGCGGCCACAAGCCTGCGAGCCGTTGTTGCAGGCTTACCGGGCGCGGGTCGGCAAGTTGCGCGCGGCGCTGAGCGGGCACCGCGGCGAATCGGTCAGCATCGTTCGCCTGACGCCTAACGGTCCAATGTATATGCTCGGCGAAGCTTTTGCCGGACGGGTGTTGGCCGATCTCGAATTGACCAGACCGCCGGCCCAACGCCAAGCGGGTGCCGGACATGGACCGCCATTGAGCCGGGAAATGCTGGCGGATATCGACGGCGATTGGCTATTCATCGGCAACTTTTCGCCCGATCCGCGCGGCGTGGCCGCCTTGCGCGACGAGCCGGCTTTCGCCGAACTGCGCGCCGTCCAAACGGGTCGCGTGCGCGAGGTCGATGCGGCGTTGTGGACGGTCGTTGGCGGGCCGGTGGCGGCGCAAGCGGTACTGGACGATATCGAAGCGGCTTTTGCCGCGCGCGGCAACAGCTTATGAGCATGGCCGTTTACAAAGCTGGAACCGGTTACGCTCTGCTGTTGACGGCGGCACTGGCGTTGGCCTTAGCCACAATGAGCCTGGGCCCCGGGGAAGTGAATTGGCAAGACGGCCTCGACTGGTTGCTGGGCCGCGCGGCGGACGCACATGCCCAATTGGTACTGGTGGACTTGCGCCTGCCGAGGCTGTTGAAGGCCGTGGCGCTCGGTGCGGCACTCGGCGCGGCCGGGGTATTGTTGCAGGCGGCGACCCGCAATCCGCTGGCCGACACCGGTTTGCTGGGCGTGAATAGCGGCGCGGCCTTGGGCGTGGCGGGCGGGATTGCCTGGTTGGGAGAATCGGGACCCGCCGATCAAATCGGCTGGGCGCTGACCGGCGCCTTGGCCGGTTGCGCGCTGGTACTCTTTTTGGCCGGCGCCGGGCGAGGCCGCATGTCGCCGCTACGCATGGTGTTGGCGGGATTGGCCCTTGGGGCTACCTGTCAGAGTGCGACAGCCTGGATTGCGTTGGCCGGTAGCGCCAACTTGGACCGGTTCCGTTTCTGGCTGCTCGGCTCGCTGGCTCACCCGCACGCAGGACTGCTCGCGCCGGGATTGGTTTTGATCGGCCTTGGTTTATGTGCGGCTGTCGCTCTGGTGCGGCCGCTATCGGCGCTGGTCTTGGGCGACGAACTGGCCAGCGCGCTCGGCTATCGTCCCGCGACTGTCCGGGTTTGCGCCGTCGGCGCCGTTGCGCTGTTGAGCGGTACTTCGGTAGCGCTGGCGGGCCCTATTTCGTTTTTGGGATTACTCGCACCGTATTGCGCTCGAGCGCTGGCCGGCGTTTCGCTAAAAGCCCAACTTGCCTACGCGATTCCGTTGGGCAGCATCGTGATGATGGCGGCCGATTTGGCCGCCCGACTGGCTATCGCACCTTTCGAAGCGCCGGTCGGCGCGGTGCTGGCGTTGATCGGCGCGCCGTTGTTGATCTGGATCGTGCATCGAGAACCTAACCTTGGCTTTAGCCCGCACGGAGCGGAGCGATGATTGCGTTCTCGCGTAGCGGTCTGCCGCTCCTGCTGTTGGCGCTGGCGTACGCCGAGCTGGCAGCGGGCCAGCCGGGTTTGAGTCCGGTGCAATTGCTGGACGGTTTGAGCGGCAACGGACCGGTTTGGCGTACTACTTTGCTCACCCAAATCAGATTGCCGCGCCTGTGTGCGGCATTCGTCGTGGGCATCGGTTTGGGCGCGGCCGGTGCGTTGTTGCAAGCCTTGGCGCGCAATCGGCTGGCGGGGCCGGACGTATTGGGACTGAATGACGGCGCACTATTAGCATTGGCGCTGAGTTTGGTGCTGAGTCCCGCCGGTTTGCTGGGGCCTTGGTGGTGTGGATTGACCGGAGCGCTGCTGACGGCCGGGTTTGTGGTCTTGGCGGCGGGGGGTGTCGGCAGTCGCGGTTACCGGGTGTTGGTGGTGGGCTTGGGCGTTGCCGGTTTGTTGCGGGCTGGATTTGAGTTTGCATTAGCGACGCTACCGGCGTTTCATGCCGCGGGTCTCTACGCCATCAGCGTGGGCAGTCTTAGCGGACGCGGTTGGCCTCAGGTCGGGGTTGCCGCCGCGTTGTTGTTAATGCTGATGGCCGCAAGCTGGCCGTTGGCATTGAAGCTGACATTGTTGGGTTTGCATGACGACAGCATGCGCAGCCTCGGCGTGCGTCCCGGCCGGTTGCGCTTGGCGGTATTGCTGGCGGCGTCCGGACTGGCCGGCGTTGCCGCCAGCATCGGCGGGCCGATCGGATTCGTGGCGATTGCCGCCCCGACCTTGGCGCGGCGCTTAGCGTCGGAAGGGCATGCCGTGTTCTGGACGGCGGCCGCGATCGGCGCCGCATTGGTTGCGAGTGCCGATTTGCTCGGGCGGATATCGGCAGCGGCGGTCGAAATTCCGGTGGGCGTTGTCGCCGGTCTGTTGGGCGGACCGTTTTTACTTTGGTTGTTGATGCGGCCGGAGCCGCACGGAGCCGCATGATGGCCGAATTTCGAGTCGACAATCTGTCCGCCGGTTACGGCAATAAGCCGGTGCTAAGCGACCTTAGCCTGTTGATACCGGCCGGACGCATTACCGCCATCGTTGGCGCCAACGGCTGCGGCAAAAGTACGCTGCTGCGCTGTCTGGCCGGTTTGCATCGGCCGGGCAGCGGACATATTTACTTGGACGACGAACCGTTGCCACGGATGCCGCCGTCAGAGTTGGCGCGGCGCGTCGGCTTTTTACCGCAGTTTCCGTCAGCGCCGTCCGGTTTGCGGGTCGAGGAATTGGTAGCGCTCGGCCGGCATCCGCACCGGAAATGGTTGCGGCAATGGTCGGATGAAGATGCGGACAGGGTGAGCGAAGCCTTAATTTTGACCGATTTGACCGAGCTTGCCGGACAACCGCTGGATGTCTTATCCGGCGGCCAACGCCAACGGGCCTGGATGGCAATGCTGCTGGCCCAAACGACGCCGGTACTGTTGCTGGACGAGCCGGGCAGTATGCTCGACCCCGGCCACCAGTTGGAATTGTTCGCACTGCTCAGAGTCTTGGCGGATGCGGGCCGGACCGTCGTTGTGGTCATGCACGATCTGGTCGCGGCGCGCCACGCGGATTGGCTGGTCGCGTTGGACAGTGGCCGACTTGCGGCTTGCGGCCCGCCATCCGCTGTGTTGGATCGGGCCCTGATACGAAGTCTCTTCGGCATCGACAGTAATGTGCTACAGGCGCCGGACGGCAACCCGGTCGTTGTGCCGGTTCGGCCGGCCGATTGGCCGTTACCGGTTCCACGGCCGTTGCCGCAGCGGGCGGCGGCAACGGTAAAGCCTACAATCCGAGTCCCGGCGTTGGATGCCGAACGGCGCTTGGTGCGGCTGTTCGCGGTCCTTCAGTTCACGCTGTTACTCGACTACATGGTACTGATGCCGCTGGGTGCGGCGTTGATGAGCGATTTCGATATCGGGCCGGCGCAGTTCGGCTGGGTGGTCGGTGTTTACACTTTAGCCTCGGCTTCGGCCAGCCTGGCCGGAGGGCGGCTGCTGGATCGCGGTGATCGCAAGCGTAGCGTGTTGCTGTTGTATGCCGGTTTTGTCGTTGCGACCTTGGCCTGCGGTCTGGCGGACGGATTCGGGGTTTTGCTGGCGGCGCGAGCGCTGACGGGCGCTTGCGCCGGCTTGTTGAGCGCATCGATGATGGCGCTGGTTGCCGACCGTATCGCGCCGGAGCGGCGCGGACAAGCGATAGGCGGGGTCATGTCGGCATTCGGCATTTGCGCGGTGATCGGGGTACCGTCCGGCTTGTGGCTGGCGTCGCTGGGCGGTTGGCGAGTGCCGTTCTTTGCGGTGGCGGCGTTGGCTTCCGGTTGGTGGCTGATATTGCGCCGGGCGTTGCCGTCGGCGCCTGCCGCCGCCGGCGCTGATACCGGACTTTTTACGCCGAGCCTGGCGCTGGGCTGGCTGTTGAGTTTTGGTATCGTCTTCGCCGGTTTTTTAATCGTGCCTTATCTGGGGGCGCATTTGAACGGCAGCCTGGGCGTCACGCTGCAAGAGCTATCCGTGCTCTATCTCGGTGCCGGTTTGGCGACCTTTGCCGCGGCCCGAGCCGTCGGCCGGGCCGCGGACCGTTACGGCGCGGGCCGCGTATTGGCGGGATTGATGCTCGCCAGCATCGTTCCGCATCTATGGCTGACCGGACTCGATCCGGTGCCGCTTCAGCACACCGCTTTGGCCTTTACCCTGTTTATGGTTGTGACATCGACGCGGGCGATTCCGGCGTCCGCTTGGCTGGTTAGCCGGGTCCCGCCGCCGTTGCGCGGCCGCTATCTGGCTATCAATACGGCCAGTACCGAAGCCGCGTCGGGTTTGGCGGCTCTGTGCGGCGGGATGATGACGACCGGCGCAACGGTCGGCTTATACCGCTTCGAGCGCGTCGGTTGGCTGGCCGCCGGCGTGACATTGCTGACCTTAGGCTTGTTGTTTTGGCTAAGCCGCCAATCCGGCACTTCCCGGCCCAGTGCAGTGGCGGCTTCGGTGGCGGAGCAAGGTTCAACCGTTGGCGAGGTTGCGGAATGAGCCGTCGCACACCCGCCGGTTCCCGCTTCGGGTTGCGTCCCGGCGTGGCGTTGGTGAGCGGCGCGGCCCAGGGCATAGGCCTCGCGGTTGCCGCCGCCCTGGCCGGTCATGGGCTTACGGTGGCCGCCGCAGACCTCGACGCTGCGGCCTTGCGTGCAAGCTGCGCGGTACTGCCGGGCTTACATCCGCTAGAACTGGATTTGCGCGATTGGGCGGCCATCGAAGCGGCGGTGGCGTCGGTCGAATCCGAACTCGGCGCGATAGAGTATTTGGTGAATGTGGCTGGCGTACTGTATCCCGGCAGCGCGCTAGAGCTTAGCGACGCCGATTGGCTGCAGAGTTTCGCGGTCAATACCCACGGCGTGTTTGCGCTGAGCCGGTCAGTTGCGCAGCGGATGCGGCAGCGGCGGCGCGGCGCCATCGTCACGGTCGGCTCCAACGCAGCATCCACGCCGCGCGTCGGCATGGCGGCCTATGCCGCCTCGAAGGCCGCTGCCGCCCATTATATGCGTTGTCTTGGGCTGGAACTGGCGGAATATGGGATACGATGTAACCTGGTCTCGCCGGGCTCCACCGAAACTGAAATGCAGCGCCGTTACTGGCTTAGCGGTGCCGGTAGCGCGGAACGGATCATTGCCGGGTGTCTGGAGCAACACCGGCTTGGCATTCCGCTCGGCAAGCTGGCGCAACCGGCCGACGTTGCCGACGCGGTCGCCTTTTTGTTGTCGGATGCGGCCGGGCATATCACCTTGCAGGATCTGGTGGTCGATGGCGGCGCGACCTTCGGCTGACAATTCGGCAACGGGAGCCGCGTTCCATGCTTTAGCGGGCGGCGGGCGCGGTGCGGCGCTTGCTGCATGTCCCTAACCAGGCGATGGCCGAGCCAAACAACCGAACGGCGCCAGGAACGGGCACGACGGCGGCAGCCGATCGATATGCGGTTCCCGAGGCGCTGGCGAGCGTCCTGCCATCCGGTGCGCTGATACCGAAATAGGCGGTGCCGTAAAAATCGGCGAGACCATCGCCCAGCGCTTCCACACCGAGATAACTGGCGATGTAGAGTGGCACGCCATACGTGAACGGGATTTTTGCGGAATAAATATTACTGCCGTTGACCAACGGCTTGGCCTCGACCCAGGCCAATTCTTCCGGCGTCAGTCGAGCCAAGGAAACCGCTCCCGCCCCGAAGCCGGTGATGAAGGCTAGACCCGAGGCTGCCGCGCTAGGAGCGTCGCTGGTCGAGAATGGAGCTGTTGCGATTGGCGGCCCAACGGCAGCGCCGGCTAAATATCAGGGCAATGGTTCGGCATTAAACCCGGCAGGCAGCGCCGATAGGATTTTAGGTCCGGCGTCGCGAACATGAGCCGGCTTCAAGCCGGCCGGCCAGCAGTGCGCAAAATTCGGCTTCCGGCAGCGGTTGGCCGAACCAATAACCCTGGGCTTCGTCGCAGGCGTTTTCCAGTAGGTACGCCGATTGCTGGGCGGTTTCGACGCCTTCGGCCACTACCTTGAGGCCCAGGCTGTGCCCTAGCGCGATGATGGCTTTCAGAATCGCGGCGTCGGTGGATTCCTGTTCCAGATTGCCGACGAACGCCTTGTCGATTTTCAAGCGGTCTACCGGAAAGTCCTTCAGGTAGGCCATGCTGGAGTAGCCGGTGCCGAAATCGTCGATGGCCAAAGTCAAACCCAGCGCTTTCAAACCGTGCAGGGTTTTGATGAATTGCGGGGTGTCTTGGACCAGGCAGGATTCGGTGATTTCCAGTTCCAGGGTGTGGGCGGCAACTTGGGTGGCCGCCAGGGTCTCGGCGATGGTGTCGATCAAATCGCGCTGGCGGAATTGGCGCGGCGAGACGTTGACCGCGACCGGCAACGGCCGGCCCAGGATGTGCTGGAAGCGGTTGGCGGCCAGACAGGCTTGATGTAGCACCCAACGGCCGATTTGCTCGATTTGGCCGGTTTCCTCGGCGATCGTGATAAAACTCAACGGCGACACCAGCGGCGCATCGGGCGGTTGCCAGCGGATCAGGGCCTCGGCACCGCAAATCCGGCCGCTGGCCAATTCGATTTTGGGTTGGTAGTAGAGCAAAAATTCGGCATTTTCGATGGCATGGCGCAGCCGGTACTCTATCGCCATGCGTTCGGTCAAAACCTGGTTCAACTCGCGGGTGTAAAACTGGAAATTATTGCGGCCGAGTTGTTTGGCTTTGTACATCGCCGAGTCGGCATGTTTCAGCAGCGTGGCCGCGTCGTGGCCGTCGCCGGGATAGACGCCGATACCGATGCTGCAGGAGACCACAAACTCCAGGCCGTCGATGGTGCAGGGCGCTGCCACCGCAGCCAGGATTCGCTGCATGCTGTGACTGATGTCTTCGATCTTTTGCAGGCTGCACAGCAGCAGCACGAATTCGTCGCCGCCCAGCCTGACCACCGTGTCCGAGTCGCGCACGCACTGCGACAGCCGTTCCGCCATCACCACCAGCAGCGAATCGCCGACATGGTGGCCCATGCTGTCGTTGATGAATTTGAACTGGTCCAGATCGACGAAGGCCACCGCCAGAATATTGCCGTAGCGGGCGGCGAAATTGATGGCTTGCTGCAGCCGGTCGGATAACACCGTGCGGTTGGGCAGCCCGGTCAGCGTGTCGTGGGTGGCCTGGTATTCGATTTGCTGCTCGTAATATTTGCGTTCCGAGATGTCTTCCACCGTGCCTTCGTAAAACAGCAGCCGGCCGTCGAGGTCGCGCACTTCGCGGGCGTTCTCGGTAATCCAGATGATGTCGCCGTTTTTGCGGTAGACCTGGGCTTCGAAGTGACGCACTTCGCCGTGGGCCTGCATGATGTCGATATACTCGGCGCGTTTTTCCGGGTCGACATAGAGCTGGCGTTGAATGTCGGAAATGCTGTTGCGTAAATCCTGGATCGAGTCGTAACCGTAGATGCGGGCCAGTGCCGGGTTGAAATCCAGGTACTGGCCGCTCGGCGTGGTCTGGTAAATCCCTTCGATGGCGTTTTCGAAAATCGAACGGTAACGGGCTTCGGCGTCGCGGGCCGCTTGCTCGCTGTGTTTGCGCGCCGTCACGTCCTGAATGAAGCCTTCCAAAGCGACCAGCTCGCCGTGCTCGTTGAACAGCGGAAAACCGCTCTCCTGAACCCAGCGGATGCTGCCGTTGGCATGGACGATTCGGTATTCCAGGTCGAACTTTTTCCGGGTCCGGGCGGAGGTTTCGATCAGCTGGCGCACCCAGCGCCGGTCTTCCGCCAGGGTCAATTCCTCATAGGAAATGCGTTTGTTGAACAGCAAATCACTTGGCGCGTAGCCGGTCAGCGCCCGGCAGCCTTCGCTGATGAAGACCATGGTCCAGTCGGCGTCCAGCAGGCAGCAATAGACGATGCCCTGCAAATTGCTCATCAACATGCCGAGCATACGCTCGCGGTCTTGGATCAATGCGCGCAATTTCGGGCTGAGGTGCGGCGAAAATTCGACCACAGCGGAAGCGGGTTCGGAGTCGGCTGCCATGCAGGTGTTCGGTGATTAAACCAGCTAGGTGACAAGCACATTTCGTACCTGCCCCAAAAGTCGGGCATTGGCGCCGGCAAATCAGATCCGATCCCCGCTTTTCTGCTCGGTTATAGTGCTTTGGGCCTAAATTTGGGCAAAGCAGCGGCGTCATTGTTGGTGCGTGATGCGTCGGTCTGGTGCATTGTTGGGTGGGGGTGAGATGCATTTCACAAAAGCCGCTGACATTGGTAGTGGTACAAATCCTGCTCCCAAACTCCGCCGAGGACGCGGCAAATTCGCGGCTGCCGTTCCGTAACCGGTAACCTTGCAGGGATTGAACCACAATGAATGCACTGATCGAGAAACACACGCCCAAACTGCTGAATGCAATGGTCGACGTCAGAAATTTCGAAACCCGTCTGGCGAAACTGAACAATTGGTGGGGAAAAATCACACTGATCGGCAAGATCAACAGCCACAATGTCGCGCCGACCATTCTGGACGACATGGCGCGCACCCAGAACAAATTCGGCGAGTTGCAGCGCAAGCTGACGCGTAATCTGCTGGTGGAAAACTTGCAGAAACTGGTGTTGGACAATGCGTCGAAAGCGCAGGTGGCGATCGACCTGCTGGTGCGCAACCTGTTCGAGCGCACCGCCGATGTCGGCTTTCTGGCCACCGACGACGACATTCGGGTGTTTTTGGCTCAGGCCGAGCCGGAGCCGGAACAGGTCGGTTTCATCGAAAACCGGCTGCGCGAATACGTTAAAAAATACAGCGTCTACGACGAAATCGCCATATTCGATGCGCAAGGTCGGCTCAGAGCGCATTTGGACGCCGATAACCGGATCGAGGATACTGATCCGCTGGTGGCGGAGACGTTACGCAGTGATAGCCCTTATCTGGAAACTTTCCGTTACAGTGCGCTGCAAGCCGACCGCCGCCGCTCGCTGATCTATTCCTGCAAGATCACCGAAACCGACCAAAAAAATTCGCGGGTACTGGGCGTACTGTGTCTGTGTTTTCGGTTCGAGGACGAGATGCGCGGTATCTTTGCCGATCTGTTGGCGGCGGGCGACCGGGGCATCATTGCCATCCTCGACACCGAGCGGCGGGTGATTGCCAGCAGTAACGAACAGTTGTTGCCGGTGGATACCCGCTTCCATCGCGACGACGCGATCGGCCTGATCAATTTCCAGGGTCACGACTACATCGTCAATAGCCTGCCCGGTAACGGTTATCAGGGTTATTGCGGTTTGGGCTGGCGCGGGCAAATGATGACGCGGCTGGATGTTGCCTTCGGCCGCGAGACGGGCGGGTGCGGCGGTGCCGACTATAGCGAGATTATTGGTCAATCGGACAGCTTTCCGCAGGAGTTAAAGGAAATCCGTCAGGCTTCGGTCGATATCAACGCCGATTTGGGGTTGCTGGTGTTGAACGGGAAAATCGCTTCCGCCCGACAGAACGCGGCCGAATTCATGCCGGTGCTGGAAGCGATCAAGCAAGTCGGTACCGACATCGCCGGGATTTTCGCGGCGTCGGTGAATAGCTTGCAGGAAGTGACGGTGATGTCGTCGCACCTGAACAACGCCGGTTTCCTGGCGTCGCTGGCGGTCAACATCATGGACCGCAATCTGTATGAGCGGGCCAACGATTGCCGTTGGTGGGCCTTGACTTCGGCTTTCCGCCGCAATCTGGCGAAAGCCGAAATTAGTGCCGCCGAGAAGCGGCAAATGGGCGAAATTCTGGCTTATATCAATGCGCTGTACACGGTCTATACCAATCTGTATCTGTACGACGCCCACGGCGAGATCGTCGCGGTATCGGACGCCACGCAAACATCGCTGATCGGTAGCAAGGTCGAAGAGGCCACCGGCTACCGGAGCGTCATGGGCCGCGTGGACAGTCAGCATTACGGGGTCTCCGGTTTCGGGCCGACCCGCTTCTATCAAGGTCGCCACACTTATATATACAACGCCGCGGTGACCGATCCGACCGATAACGGCCGGGTGGTCGGCGGAATCGGTATCGTATTCGACAGCGAGCCGCAATTCAGCGCGATGCTGCGGGAAATCCTACCGCAGGAAGCCGGCGGCGCGCCGCTGAAAAACAGTTTTGCGGTTTTTACCGATCGCCAAGGGCGAATTCTGGGGCTTGCCAACCACAACCACTACCGGATCGGCGAGCGCTTGCTGCTGGACGACGTCCACTTTGCACTGAAAAACGGCCAGACCAGCTCGTCGCTGTTGCGCCACGAGGGGGCGAATTATGTATTGGGAGTTGCGGCCGGAAAGGGGTATCGGGAATTCAAAACCGCGGACGCTTACCGTAACGATGTGTTGGCTTTCGTTTTCATTCCGTTGTAAACGCGACGTTGCCCGGGCGCGGGCTTGTTTTGGCAACTGTCTGAGCAAATCAGTGGCGCTAATGTGTCCGTTTTAGCTATCTCCAACCTAAACCGAATCAGCACGAGCACCACCGAAGGAAAGTTACCTTGCAACTTGGCGTAGTCAAGTCGCAGCGTGTTTTTGGGTGGGGGTGGCGGCGATCGCCTTCGGATGCGCAACGAGGGATACAGTCTTGATCGGACGCCAACCCCGTGGTTTTCAGCTTACCGCGTGCATCGACGCAGTCAAACCGGGAGCTTGCAAAAAAACCGGACGGACGCTGGCTAGCGTTCGTCCGACTGGAGGTTGCTGTTACCGCTGACTAAACAAAATTCGATGGGGGCTTTAAGGTTGTTGATGGTGCTGCATAGATTGGCTCGGTGCGTTCCGCCGCCGGCGCATTGGCCGTAGCCAGAAACAAACCGACGATTATGAACAGCAGGCTGATGGCGCAGCGTTTCAATTCGTGCAGGCAAGTTGCCAATAGTTTGGAATGATTCATTTGCAGGCTCCTGGTGGCGCTAATGATTTGCCGGTGGCTTACAAGCAAGCGTTTCGGACCGGCCGCAGGCGCGGGGTCTCAGCTTTCCGTGCCAAATTTTGCTGGTAGATTTCCAAAGCCTCGCAGCGCATTTGCTCGCAGAATCCGCACAAAGCTTCGTCGCCGCTGAACAGTCTTTGTTCGTGTTGGGATAGCGGGTCACCGCATCTGTCGCAAAAATGAGGATGGCGTGATCTGGTCATGGCAATCGGCTCCGGTTCGGTTGAATAGGATTTAACAACTTTTATCGCTGTCGGATAAGAGAACTATTTCACTTGTCGCAAATCTCGGGCCAAATAACCCAGTCCCGGGCTGTGTTTTTTTAAGTGTTTGAACCCAATAGGTTTTATTGATTTTTGATGGGGATGTTTCGGGGTCGGCGCCGAGTGGGAATGGCGAAAGTCGTTACTAATATTCGTAGTGGATACGACATTTCGTAAATATTATCGCTTAGCCACGGGATGGCAGTATCTGGCGGCGGCGATTACGAAATCGCGTTAACAATGTTTGGAAATGTGATACATTCCGCTAAATTTTTACCCGGACTTGTACTTTCAACCAATAGCAATCGAGCCAGGCTGCTTTCGGCAGAGACTCCCCAACATGCGGCGACCGAACCGTTTAGTGAACTTTTCCCGTAACCTGCGAATGCTGGCTGCGGCTATTTGCGGCTTGGCCGCCGCTGGCGGTTCGGTGCAAGCGGCCGGCCTCGGCCACGCCGGTCACGCCGGCCATCCCTCGAGTTCCGATTCCAGCCTGTTGCCGGGCGATCTGCTGCTGTTTCCGGATCTGACCGGCATCGTCCGCTACGACCAGGAGCCGCAAAAGAAGCTCAGTACCGGCGACGTGATCCCCGCGATCAACGTGTTTTACACCGCCGATTACCAGCGTTTCCGTTTTCTGGGCGAATGGCTGGTCAGCAGCAAAACCCATAACCTGGAACGCTTTCAACTCGGCCTGCACCTCGGCGACGAATCCAGCCTGTGGCTGGGGCGGTTTCATAACCCGATCGGTTTCTGGAACATGCAATTCCACCACGGCGCGTTTTTGCAGACCACGATCAGCCGGCCCGGCATCATGGCCTTCGAAACCGCCGGCGGCGTAATTCCCTACCATCTGACCGGTTTTCTGTGGGAAGGCGTGCACCAGCTCGGCGAAGGCGGGGTTTATTACACGATCGGCGCCGGCGCCGGCCCGCAAATCAACCGCGGCCTGGAAGCCTTCAATCTGGTCGAACCGGCCGGCTCGCACCGGCCGGCCGCTTCGTTCCGGCTCGGTTATCAACCGGTCAGTTTCGGCGTCGACGAGTACGGCATCTCCGGCGCTTACAACCAGATCCATTCCGACGAATTGGCGGTCAACAACGTCACCCAATACGTCGCCACCGCCTACGCCAATCATCAGATCGAGTCGGTCAAACTGCTCAGCGAACTGGTCTATGTCAATAACCGGCTGGAAAACCCGCACGGCGGCGCCAAGAACGACGACTTTCTCAGCGCCTACGGTCAGGTCGAATGGGACGTTTTACCGAGCTGGACCCTGGTCGGCCGGGTCGAAGGGACGTTCGGCGCCAACCGCGACCCCTATCTGGCGATGTTTCCCAAATTCGTCGACGACCGTTTCATGGGCGCCGTACGCTACAAAGTCAATAACAACATGGCGTTGAAGGTCGAGGCCTCGCGCGACCATTTGCGCGACGACCATTTCGGCGTGGTGATGTTTCAGTGGAGCGCGGTATTCCCATGAAACTGCGCCGGGGCTTGTACCTGTTCGGATTAGTGATTCTGCTGGGCGTGCCAAGCCTGAAGGCGGTTACCAGACAATCCTTGGTGCTGGTGACCGGTTCGGCCTCGACGATTCCGGTGCTGACCGTGCAGGAGGCCAGGAAACTGTTTCTCGGGGTGCCGCTGGAAAAAGACGGCGAACGGCCGGTGCCGTTGCTCAATACCAGCGATCCGCTGATTTACGAAGTCTTTCTGCAAAAAGTCGCATTCATGTCGGCCAACGCCTACGAAAACCAGACGATCTCGGTCGTGTTTCGCTTGGGCGGCAAACGGCCGGAGAGCTATAGCGATCTGAAAGATTTGCTGGCGGCATTGCAGCAGCACCCCGGCACCGTGACCTATTTGTGGGAAGACCAGGTGCGGGCCAATCAAGGTATCAAAGCGGTAAACGTGTTATGGCAAGGAGCAGCGGAATGATGCGGTTTTTTCACAGTTTCAATGGGCGGATGATTTTGGCGGTGGTCGGCATTCACCTGTTGCTGGTGCCGGTATTGTTGTTCGGCATTTACCGGGTGATCAAACCCAGCGTCGAAGAGCAATTCGTTAATTTCGTCCGGTCCGACGCGCTGTTGTTCGGGAATTTGATCGCCCCGCGCCTGGGCGGTGCCAAAAGCCGGGAGCTGCAGGAATTGTTGGGCGAGTTTTTGCTGAACGGCCGCCTGGCCTATGCCGACATCGTCAGCGAGAGCGGCGAATTGCACGCCGATGTCGAACTCAACGCCGAACAGCAATTCCAGGAAGACTTTTTTTTCGGCGAACACGGCGACGACATCTATTTTCTGGCCGTGCCGGTCGCCAACCCTAGCGACGGTTCGCTGGTGATGCTGCGGCTGGGTTACGACGAACGCCAGGTGCGGCACGACATTGTCGTCATTTACCAGCGCAGCGCCTATTTCGTCGCGGTTTATTTGGGGCTGTCGCTGCTGGTCGTCGGTTTGTTCGGCCGCCGTTTGGTCAGCCCGTTGGAACGTTTGCGCGACGAAGCCGAACAGATCGCCGCCGGCAACCACGCCCGCCAATTCAGTTCCGGTACCAAAATCAGCGAAGTGTTGGCCTTGACCGAGCATCTGGAAAAAATGCGGCTGGCCTTGGTGTCGGCCCGCGATGCGGCGTTGCAGGCGGCCGGCGCCAAGACCGAGTTTTTGGCGAACATGAGCCACGAGATTCGCACGCCGATGAACGGCATCATGGGCATGATCGGTTTGGCCCTGCGTACCGAATTGACGCCGCAACAGCGCGAGTTTTTGGGGATGGCCAATAGTTCGGCCGACGCCTTGCTGCGCATCGTCAACGACATTCTGGATTTTTCCAAGATTGACGCCCGCAAGCTGGAGTTGGACCACGCACCGTTCAAATTACGCGAGAGTCTGGGCGACACCTTGAAGCTGCTGGGCGGCCACTCCCACGAAAAGGGCCTGGAACTGATGCTGCGTATCGACCCGGAAACCCCGGATGATCTGATGGGCGATATCGGCCGTTTGAATCAGGTCATCATCAACTTGGTCGGTAATGCGATCAAATTCACCCAACACGGCGAGATCGTATTGCAGGTGAAACCCGAGGCGGTCAACGACGACCGGGTGCGGCTGCATTTTGCGGTGCAGGACACCGGCATCGGCATTCCGCACGACAAACAACAATTAATCTTCGAGGCCTTCGCTCAAATCGACGCCTCCTCGACCCGCAAATTCGGCGGCACCGGACTCGGGCTATCGATCTCGTCGCGGCTGGTCGAATTGATGGGCGGCCAGTTATGGCTGGAAAGCGAGGAGCACAAAGGCAGCACCTTTTATTTCAGCGCCTGGTTCGAGCGTTATACCGGCAGCGAAGCCGATGCCGCGGCGCCGGCCCTGATCGACGTCAAAGGCCTGCCGGTGTTGATCGTCGACGACAATAACATCAATTTGCGGGTGTTCGAGGAAATCCTGCACCATTGGGGCATGGCGCCGACCACGGTCGACAGCGGCGAAGCGGCGATCGAGGCCTTGCAGCGCATGGCCGAAACCGGCGGCACCTATTCCCTGATCCTGCTCGATGCGATGATGCCGATCATGGACGGCTTCATGGTCGCGAAAACGATCCGGGAAGACCCGCGGCTGGAGCCGGTGACGATCATGATGCTGTCCTCGGCCGACCGTCCCGACGATTCCGAACGCTGTCGCGATTTGGGTATCAATTTGTACGTGCGCAAGCCGGTCAAACACTCCGAATTGTGGCATGCGATCCAGTCCGCGCTGGGCAAGGCGGATTCACGGCAAACCGGCAACCAGCCTGTAATGTTGGCCAAGCCGCCGCGCTTGCTGAAAATTTTGTTGGCGGAAGACAATCCGGTGAACCAATTTATGGCCGTGGCCTTGTTGGAAGAACGTGGCCACAGCGTCCAGGTTGCCAATAACGGCCAGGAAGTGCTGGATATTTTGCAGCAGGACCAATTCGATTTGATCCTGATGGACGTGCAAATGCCGGTGATGGACGGTTTTCAGGCCACCCAGGCGATCCGGGCCGCGGAAGCGCAAACCGGCAAACGCCAGCGCATCGTGGCGATGACCGCCCATGCCCTGAAGGGCGACCGCGAACGCTGTCTGGCCGCCGGGATGGACGATTACATCGCCAAGCCGGTGCAGGAACAGGAATTATTGGCAACTGTGGAGTGTTGGAACATGGCAGCGGAACAGCTTGGTACGCAGCAGGATGGCGGGGCGGCGGCCGAACCGCCGGCGCTGGAATGGCAGGAGGCCCTGAACCGGGTGCGCGGCCGTAACCAGTTGCTGGCCAAGATGATGTCCCTGTTTCTGGAGCAGTCGTCGGGATTGCTGGAAGACGCCGCCCAGGCGATCAAACGCCGAGATGGCGAAGCCTTGCGCCTGTCGGCGCATACTCTGAAAGGTTCGGCCAACAGCATCGGCGCTTTCAAATTCGGTCAGATCGCCCAGCGCCTGGAAAGTAGCGGCCTGGAAGCCGCATTCGACGATGCCGAAACCGATTTGCCGTTGCTGCACGTGGCGATGCGGCGTCTGGAGCCTGAAATTCAAACCTTCCTGGCTGAGCACAGCGTATGACAAACTCCGCCCGGTCCGACGCCAAACCCACCATCTTGATGGTGGACGACAACCCGGTGAACCTGGAAGAGCTGGCGTTTCTACTGAACGATGCCGGCTTCGACGTGCTGCGCGCCGAAACCGGCGAAACCGCGCTGGAATTGGCGAAAAGCCGGCAGCCGGATTTGGTGTTGCTGGACGTGCTGATGCCGGGCGTAGACGGTTTCACCACTTGCGCCACATTGAAAAGTCATCCGGCCACGCGCGAGATTCCGGTGTTGTTCATGACGGCGCTGGCCGATACCGCGAATAAGGTGCAGGGCTTTCATGTCGGCGCGGTCGATTACATCACCAAGCCGTTTCAGTACGAGGAAGTCATCGCCCGGGTACAAACCCATCTGACCTTGCAAAAGCTCAAATCCGAGCTGCAGGAAAAGGAGCAACGCCTGTCGCGTATCTTCGAAAACGCGATGGATGCGATTCTGGCCTTGGACCAGGACGGGCGGATTACCATGTTCAATGCCGCCGCCGAGCAGATGTTCCGCTGCAAGGCCGGCGACAACATCGGCCGTTCGGTGGATCGCTTCCTGTCGCCGGAGCTGTACAAGACCGTGACCAACTTTCGCGCTGGCGTGCCGGCCAAACAGGCGATCTGGATATCCGAGGGCATGACCGCCCGCCGCGGCGACGATAGCGAATTCCCGATCGAAGCCACGATATCGCGGGTCGAAGCCTCCGGGCAGCAGCTCTACATTCTGATTCTGCGCGACATCAACGAACGCAAGGCGCGGGAGCAGGCGGAAGCCGAATGCTATACCCTGCGCGGCATCAACTCCTACCTGCAGGAGGAAGTCCTGGCCAGCCGCGACGGCGAGGAATTGATCGGCAACTCGGCCGGCCTGCGTCAGGCCATGGCCCTGGTCAAGCAGGTGGCGGCGACCGACGCGACGGTTTTGATCACCGGCGAAACCGGTACCGGCAAGGAGTTGATTGCCCGGGCAATCCATAATCTGAGTGGGCGCAAGGACAAGACGCTGGTCAAATTGAACTGCGCCACGATTCCGGAAAACCTGGCGGAAAGCGAATTGTTCGGTCATGAAAAGGGCGCCTTCACCGGCGCGATCAACCGCAAACTGGGCCGGTTCGAGCTGGCCAACGGCGGCACGCTGTTTCTCGACGAAATCGGCGAACTGCCGCTGGAAATGCAGGCCAAACTGCTGCGGGTATTGCAGGAGGGCGAATACGAACGGGTCGGCGGCACCCAAACCCTGAAATGCGACGTGCGGGTCATCGCCGCGACCCACCGCGATCTGGCCCAGTTCTCTCAAGAGGGCCGGTTCCGCGCCGACTTGTATTACCGGATGAACGTGTTTCCGATTCATTTGCCGCCGCTACGCGAACGCAAGGAAGACATCCCGCATCTGGTGAGGCATTTCATCAACAAATACGCCGCCAAATTCGGCAAGAAGATCACCGCGATTCCGGATCGGCTGATGTCGGACATGCAAAGCTACATCTGGCCCGGCAATATCCGCGAATTGCAGCACATCATCGAGCGCGCGGTGATCCTGACCAACGGCTCGCAACTGGCCAACGTCGAATGCGTGCATACCACCGCTCCGGTCGGGGCGACGAGCTCAGCGCCGATCGTGACGCTGGACGAAGCCGAACGCCAGCACATTCTGAAAGCGCTGGAAGCCACCTCCTGGCGCATCGCCGGCAACCAGGGCGCCGCCAAAATCCTCGGTGTGCCGTCAACCACGTTGCGTTCGCGGATGGAGCGTTTGGGTATCAGCAAGCCGGCCTGAGCCGACCGGCGCTTGCCGGCCCTGAAACCGTTGGTCCCGAGGGTGTGGGAGGGCGACATCGCATCGGGTTCAAACAGCCCCGAATCGAAGGTCAGACACCACAGGGCTGGTTTAATAAATGAAAACTGCCTAGCGCATAACGGGCATTCTTCCCAAGGCAGAATGTGCGCGCTTGCCGATAATGCCGGTTTTAACTTTTACCGGTATTTAGTATGCGCCAGATCATTTACGCCCTCGGATTCTCTCTGCTCTGCAGCCAAGCTCAGGCCCACGGCCCGACCCCGCAAAAGGCCAAAGAAAGCGTGACGATTCAGGCGCCGGTCGCCAAGGTCTGGGAAGCGGTGAAAAACTTCGACGATATCGGCCATTGGCATCCGGATTTGAAGGCGGCCGAGGGCGACGCTAAAAACCAGTCCGGCGGTACCCGCAAACTGACCTTCCAAAACGGCGAAAGCATCGTCGAAGAACTCGACTACTACAACGACGCCGAACACGAATACAGCTACCGGCTGAAAACCGAAAACGTCAAAGCCTTGCCGACCAGCTCGCACACCGTCGATCTGAAAGTCGCGCACGGCGACAGCGCCGATTCCACTGTCGTCACGCTGAAAAGCCGCTTCTACCGCGGCGACACCGGCAACACCCCGCCGGAAAACCTCAGCGACGCCGCCGCGGTCGAGGCTATGACCCGGTTTTTTAAAGATGGTTTGAATGGGCTTAAAGCCAAATTGGAGAAGTAGCGGCCGCTGTTTTGTCCGTCTGTAGACGTCAGTTGTGTCGCTGTCGCGACGGGTTTGTTTTTTATGTCGGGTCTCGGCCCGACAGCCGAGATACTTTCTTTTGCGTGGCCTCGGCAATTGCTCCATGCGTTGCTCTACCTCTTGCATCCATGCAGAAAGTGGCGAAGCTGCAATAACCCTCTCCTGATGGAGAGGGCAGGGTGAGGAGAACCAAAAAATCATTTTTCCGGCGATTTGGCGTCCGAAACGCCGATTCAATCGCTATGCTGTTGAAGAGGCGCAGCGTCCCGTCAAACGGTTCCCAGGTAGAACGAGGGAGACCTGGAAATCCAACGCCCGTGCTACTATTAAGCACCTAATGGTAATGACGAAAATGACCGGTAACTCATGATCGACCCCAAGGCGTTACGCCCAAAAATCAAAAAATGCCTCAACGCGCTGGATGCGACCAAGCCGGTGGTTTTCGGCGACCATCCGTTAATCGAACGAGGCGTTAGCCAGGCACTTTACGTTGAAGGTTTGCACGGCTCGGAACGTGCGTTGGTGCAAGTGCTGGCCGACCGTATCGATTTCGACGAAGGCGGCGGTACCTATCTGTTTTCCGGCAATCGTGGCACCGGCAAAACCACCGAATTGATGCGGCTGGCCGAAATGTTGCGCGGCTCCGGTTGCGAAGTGTTTTACGTGGACATGGCCGAATATCTCAACCTGACCATGGCGGTGGAAATCACCGACTTTCTGATCAGCATGCTGGGCGGCTTGTCGGAAAAAGTCGAACAACGTTTCGGCGACGACCCGGCGCGGATCGGCTTTTTCGAACGGGTTTGGAATTTCTTGCAAAGTGAAGTCAAGACAGACGAACTCGGTTTGGAAGCGGGAGGCGACGTAAAAGCCAGCCTGAAGATGTCCTTGCGCGAAAACCCGACCTTCAAGCAAAAGCTCCAGGAAAGTACCCGCGGCCACGTTGCCAAGTTGATGCAGGAATCCCGCCAATTCGTGGAAAGCACCGTCGATTACATCCGCCAACAAAGCGGCGATCCGGCCAAAAAAGTGGTGCTGTTGCTGGATTCGGTGGAGCGTTTGCGTGGGGTTGGCGATAGCGAAGACGTGGGGAAAGTGTTTAAAAGCGTGGAAACCATATTTTCCGGCCACGCCGACAAGCTGCGCTTGCCGCCGTTATATTTGGTTTGCACCGTGCCGCCGTATTTGACCGCGTTGGCCGGCAATTTGGCGGCGCTATACTCCGGCGGGCGGATTTACATGCTACCCAGTGTCCACGTTTACGAAAACCGCCCTGAGGACGGCGAAGCGCCAAAACCCTCGGCAATCGGGCTGAATGCCATGGTGGAAGTGGTTGGCCGCCGTTTTCCGGAATGGAGCCAATTTTTTACCGGGGAACAATTGCTGCGGCTGGCCGCCAACTCCGGCGGCGACCTGCGCGACTTTTTCCGCATGGTCGGTTTGAGCATTACCGAGGCTTTGTACCAAACCAGCCTGCCGCTGCCCGATAGCGTATTAAATGCCGCCGAAAGCGCCTTGCGCAACGACATGCCGTTGGCCGACGACGACAGGCAAAAATTGTCGCGGGTACTCAATACCCATGAACGGCCCTTGGAAAGCCTGGACAAACTGCCGGACTTTGCTCGCCTGATCGAAGGCAAATATCTGCTCAATTACCGTAACGGCGTGGATTGGTACGACGTACACCCGCTGCTGCGCGACAGCGTGGCCCGTGGCGGCTGATTCTGCCTATCGGGCGGAGTTGGACGCTATCTGGCGCCGGCTGCGCCCGCATCTGGAGTGGGCGGACGGCTTCAAACTGGCGATATTGTTCAGCCGCCATCCGGCCCCGGCCGAGGCGCTACGCCAACGCCTGTCGGATTTGCTGGCTTTCAATACCTTGCCGGCGCGGCACTTGGTTTTACAGCATCCCGAACAATTGAACGACACCTTGGCAGCGGTGTTTGGGTATCGGCCGTTGGTCGCCGCCCGGCCGCCGCTGTGGCTGGAGGCGCGGCTGGACGGTGCCGCCCAGCGCCAGGCGGTCTGGCAATTGTTGTCCCGCCTCAACGAACGGCGTTTTTTGCTGGAACGGGACATGGCCTGCCCGTTGGTGCTGGTACTGCCCGCCGAATTGCGCCCCGAAGTGCCCGTCATGCTGCCGGACTTGTGGAGTATCCGCTGCTTTACCGCCGACTTGCCGCTGCCGGCGCTCCAACAACCGCCCGCCCGCGAACCCGAATCCGCAGCCCCGGCCGTTGCGGCGGCTGGCGGCCAAGTCTCGGCGGCGGAACGCGAATGGCAGCGGCTCTGGCAAACCACCGCCGACAAATCCCGCTTGGCGGCGGTGGCCGGTTTCGCCGCCGCCGCAGCGGCTGTGGAGCGCATGGATTACGCCGCCGCCGGCCAAATCGTCGGGCAACTGTTGCCGCTGCTGAAGCCGTTAGCCGAACCGCAAAATACGCCATCGGACCAATTGCGCAATTACAGCGTCGCTTTAAATTACGCCGGCGACGTCGACCGAGCCCTGGGCCGCCTGCAAGCGGCCGGCGCCGCCTATGCCGAAAGCCTGGAACTGTGCCGGCAACTGCGCACTGCACTAGGCGACGCCCCGCAAATCCTGCGCGACTTGAGCGTGTCGTTGGACAATGTCGGCGAGGTCGAGCAAGCCCTGGGCCGACTGGAAGCGGCCGGCGCCGCCTATGGCGAAAGCCTGGAGCTGCGCCGGCAACTGCGCAGTGCGCTGGGCGACGCCCCGCAAACCCTGCGCGACTTGAGCGTGTCGTTGGACAATGTCGGCAACGTCGAGCAAGCCCTGGGCCAGCTGGAAGCGGCCCGTGCCGCCTATGCGGAAAGTCTGCAATTGTGTCGGCTACTGCGTAACGAACTGGGCGACGCCCCGCAAACCCTGCGCGACTTGAGCGTGGTGTTGAGCAAGCTCGGCGACGTCGAGCAAGCCCTGGGCCAGCTGGAAGCGGCCCGCGCCGCCTATGCGGAAAGCCTGGCATTGTGCCGGCAACTGCGCACTGCGCTAGGCGACGCCCCGCAAACCCTGCGCGACTTGAGCGTGTCGTTGGACAATGTCGGCGACGTCGAGCAAGCCCTGGGCCGGCTGGAAGCGGCCGGCGCCGCCTATGGCGAAAGCCTGGAACTGCGCCGGCAACTGCGCAGCGCACTGGGCGACGCCCCGCAAACCCTGCGCGATTTGAGCGTGTCGTTGATCAAGCTCGGCGACGTCGAGCAAGCCCTGGGCCGGCTGGAAGCGGCCGGCGCCGCCTATGGCGAAAGCCTGGAATTGTGCCGGCAACTGCGTAGCGCGCTGGGCGACGCCCCGCAAACCCTGCGCGACTTGAGCGTGTCGTTGGACAATGTCGGCAACGTCGAGCAAGCCCTGGGCCGGCTGCAAGCGGCCGGCGCCGCCTATGGCGAAAGCCTGGAACTGCGCCGGCAACTGCGCAGCGCACTGGGCGACGCCCCGCAAACCCTGCGCGATTTGAGCGTGTCGTTGATCAAGCTCGGCGACGTCGAGCAAGCCCTGGGCCGGCTGGAAGCGGCCGGCGCCGCCTATGGCGAAAGCCTGGAATTGTGCCGGCAACTGCGTAGCGCGCTGGGCGACGCCCCGCAAACCCTGCGCGACTTGAGCGTGTCGTTGGACAATGTCGGTGACGTCGAGCAAGCCCTGGGCCGGCTGGAAGCGGCCGGCGCCGCCTATGCCGAAAGCCTGGAGCTGCGTCGGCAACTGCGCAGCGCGCTGGGCGACGCCCCGCAAACTCTGCGCGACTTGAGCGTGGCGTTGGACAATGTCGGCGAGGTCGAGCAAGCCCTGGGCCGACTGGAAGCGGCCGGCGCCGCCTATGCTGAAAGCCTGGAGCTGCGTCGGCAACTGCGCAGCGCGCTGGGCGACGCCCCGCAAACCCTGCGCGACTTGAGCGTGTCGTTGAACAAGCTCGGCGACGTCGAGCAAGCCCTGGGCCGGCTGGAACCGGCCGGCGCCGCCTATGCGGAAAGCCTGGAACTTCGCAAGCAACTGCGCACTGCGCTGGGCGACGCCCCGCAAACCCTGCGCGACTTGAGCCTGTCGTTGAACAATGTCGGCGACATCAAGCAAGCCCAGGGCCGGCTGCAAGCGGCTCGTGCCGCCTATGCCGAGAGTTTGGCGATTTGTCAGCGTTTGACCGCCGTATTGCCGGAGGTGCCGAAATTTGCAGACGATTTGAAATGGGTGCAAGCCAAGCTGGATGCACTTGATGGTTAGGGTTTGCTAAGCGCCCCCGGACAGCGGCACCAGTTGACCTCTGTCTTGATAACCAATCTCCATATCTCAAGCCGCCGAACTCTTAACAATCCCCTGCCGGCTGGCGAGCAACGTCATTTCCGACATCGTTTTCACGCCCAACTTTTCCTTGATCGCGGTGCTGTGGTTGCAGACCGTCTTGTAGCTCAAGCACAGTTTCTCCGCCGCTTCGCGGGTGCTGAGGCCGTTGGCCAGCAGGCAGAAGATGTCGAACTCGCGCGGCGACAGCGATTTGATTTTGTACGACTCGTCCTGGCCTACCGCCATGTTGACCGCCAATTGCTGGGCCAGGTCGGGATCGATGTAAGTGTTGCCTTCGGCGATGGCGCAGACGGCGGTGACCAAGGTGTCCGGTTCGTTGTTTTTGGTGATGTAGCCCCTGGCGCCGGCTTTGATCGCACGGGTGACGTAGACCAGTTCGTTATGAATGCTGAAGACCAGTATCCGGCAAGCCGGGTGCCGGCTCAGCAGGCGCCGCACCGATTCCAGACCGCCCAGGCCGGGCATCGATAAATCCATCACGACGACGTCCGGGGTGTGCCTGGAATAAATCTGGCAGGCGGTCTCGCCGCGGTCGGCTTCGTAGATTTCGCCGATGCGTTCCGACAGCGACAGGTAGGTCTTGTAACCGGCTCGGACCACGGCGTGGTCGTCCACCAGTAACACGCTGATTTTGTTTGCCACAGGCAATACTTCCTCTTTCGCGGATTGCTGAATCGTTTCCGGCCGTTTCTATGCTCGCGGCCGCGGCCATCATGCCGCTTTTTGATGTGCGAAACCATGGGAGCTTTTCCTGTTTGCAGTTGGTTGGCGATGGGAAAGATTCCGCTGCTTTTCACGCGATTTTCCCGTGCTTTTCGTGGATTATTCCGTAACGCCGGGCCGGGCGGTTTCTTTACCATTTCCCGTCAGCATGGCCCGGTAGGTCTAAGTCAATGATGTGTGCGAATTGATCGAGACTGCTGATCTGAAAAAGTCAGGAGATTGCCGTACTGCGGCGTCTCGCGTTAACGGATAAACGCCAAAATCAAAGCACATCTTGCTATTGATTTTGCCCGGATACGCCCGTCGCGTATCCGCTTTTAACGGAAGGCTCCCCTAACCAACCGATTTGCCGGGCCATGCACTCTAATAAACAACATAGGAGGATTCATGCAAATTTCACGGTTTGCCAAGAACGTGGCGACATCGGCCGTTTTGACCGGAGCAGCGTTGAGCGTGCCGCAATCGGCGCAAGCGAATAAAGAGCTGGAGCAACTTTCCAAACAAAACACCAATTGGGTGATGCAGACCAAGGATTACGGCTCCACCCATTTCAGCGAGATGATCGACATCAACGCCAACAACGTCAAGAACCTGAAAGTGGCATGGTCTTTCTCGACCGGCGTACTGAACGGCCACGAAGGCGGGCCGCTGGTGGTAGACGGCATTATGTACGTACACACCCCGTATCCGAACAACGTGTTCGCGATCGATTTGAACGAGCCGGACAAGATCCTGTGGCAGTTTAAACCCAAACAAAACCCGGCGGCCCGCGCGGTTGCCTGCTGCGACGTGGTCAACCGCGGTCTGGCCTATGCTCCGGCCGGCAAGGATTATCCGGCCACGATCTTCTTGAACCAGTTGGACGGTCACGTCGTGGCTTTGAACGCCAAGACCGGCGAGCTGCGTTGGAAAATGGAAAACTCCGATATCGCGATGGGTTCGACCTTGACCGTGGCGCCGTTCGTGGCCAAGGATAAAGTCATCGTCGGTTCCTCCGGCGCCGAGCTGGGTGTGCGCGGTTACGCTACCGCCTTCAACATCAAGGACGGCAAGCAAGAGTGGCGGGTTTACGCCACCGGTCCGGACGAAGACATCAAATTGTCGAAAGACTTCAACAAAGCTAACCCGCATTACGGCCAGTTCGGTCTGGGTCTGAAAACCTGGGAAGGCGACGCCTGGAAAATCGGTGGCGGCACCAACTGGGGTTGGTACGCTTACGACACTGAGTTAGAAATGTTGTACTACGGCTCCGGCAACCCGGCACCGTGGAACGAAACCATGCGTCCCGGCGACAACAAATGGACCATGACCATCTGGGGCCGCGACATCAACAGCGGCGAAGCTAAATTCGGCTACCAAAAAACCCCGCACGACGAGTGGGACTATGCCGGCGTTAACTACATGGGCTTGTCCGAGCAAGTGGTCGACGGCAAGAAACGCAAGCTGCTGACCCACCCGGACCGTAACGGTATCGTTTACACCCTGGACCGGGAAAACGGCGATCTGATCAATGCCTTCAAGATCGACGACACTGTCAACTGGGTGAAAAAAGTCGATCTAAAAACCGGTCTGCCGGTGCGCGATCCGGAATATTCGACCCACATGGATCACCAAGCCACCGGCATCTGCCCGTCGGCGATGGGTTACCACAACCAGGGCATCGAGTCTTACGACCCGAACAAGCAACTGTTCTTCATGGGCGTGAACCACATTTGTATGGATTGGGAACCGTTCATGCTGCCTTACCGGGCCGGCCAATTCTTCGTCGGCGCGACTTTGAACATGTATCCGGGCCCGAAAGGCACCCTGGGTCAAGTCAAAGCCATGAACTCGGTCACCGGCAAAATGGAATGGGAAGTTCAGGAGAAATTCGCGGTCTGGGGCGGCACCATGGCTACGGCCGGCGACCTGGTGTTCTACGGCACTCTGGACGGCTACATCAAAGCCCGCCACTCCAAAACCGGCGAAGAGCTGTGGAAGTTCAAACTGCCTTCCGGCGTTATCGGCCACCCGATCACCTATAAACACAACAACAAACAGTATGTTGCGATTTACTACGGTGTCGGCGGCTGGCCGGGCGTTGGCCTGGTATTCGACCTGGCCGACCCGACCGCCGGTCTGGGCGCGGTGGGTGCGTTCAAGGAATTGGCGCACTACACCCAAATGGGCGGCGGCGTGATGGTGTTCTCGCTGTAAATCGTAGGGTGGGCATGCAATGCCCACCTGGTTGCCGAATTCGGTGGGCACGTGGTGCCCACCCTACGTCAGAACTGGAAAACATGAAAAACACTATCCGCATTTTTACCGCATTGGCTCTGGGCCTGGGTTTTGCCACGGCCCAAGCCGAGCAACCGGCGTTGAAAGTCTGCACCGCCGAAAACGAAATGCCTTATGCCAACCAAGCCGGCGAGGGCTTCGAGAACAAGCTGGCGCACTACGTAGCCGAGCAAATGGGCCGCAAGCTGGAAACGGTGACCTGGACCGACCCGCGTTACTTCATCCGCGACTACCTGGACAAGGGCTTGTGCGATGTGGTGATGGGTGTCGATGCCGGCGATCCGCGCCTGCTGACCACGGCGCCGTATTACCGCTCCGGTTACGTCTTTATCAGCCGCGAGCAGGACGCGCTGGATCTGCAGAACTGGGGCAGTCCGGCACTGAAACAAGCCAAACGCATCGCTTTCGCGCCGGGTACCCCCGCCGAGACTATGTTGCGGACCATCGGCCGTTACAACGACATGTTCAATTACCAGCAGGAACTGGCCGGCTTCAAGTCCAAGCGTAACCAGTACGTCAAATACGACAACGACAAGCTGGTCAACGAAGTGGCATCCGGCAAAGCCGAAATCGCGATTTTGTGGGGACCGGCGGCGGCGCGTTACGTGAAGGCTGCGGCGACACCGCTGACCATGACGCTGATCCCGGATAACGCCAAGCGTGCCGACGGCGAAAAAGTCGGTCTGCACTACAGCACCGCGATCGGGGTGCGCAAAGGCGATACAGCGTTGCTGGAGCAATTGAACAAAATCGTGCGCGAGAAACAGGACGATATCGAGGAACTGCTGGAAGCGGAGGGTATTCCGCTGCTGGAGGAACCCGCTAGCGCCTTGTCCATGAACTAACAGGAATCATTTAATGAAATTGAAGACATTTTTCAACGGCGTAGCGCTGACTCTGTCGCTGGCAACGGTGTCCGCCGTTCAGGCCGACATCACTTTGCGCCATGCCTTGACCGGCGAAGCGCTGGATTTGAGTTTCGCCAAGAAAGGCGGCAATACCGACAAATTCAAGCAATTCATGCAGACCGGCAAAAACCCTTACAACGGCGACGCCGAAGCCGCCAAGAAGGGCGAGAGTCTGTACATGACCGGTTGCTCCGGCTGCCACGGCCACGAAGCCGAAGGCAAGCTGGGTCCCGGTCTGGCCGACGACTACTGGACCTATCCGCGCGGTCTGACCGACCAGGGCTTGTTCGAAATCCTGTTCGGCGGCGCCAACGGCATGATGGGCCCGCAATACGTCAACTTCAGCACCGACGACATGCTGCACATCATGGCGTTCTTGCGCAGCATTTATAAGGGCGATCCGAAGAAGGCGGAGTGGTTGAAATAAACACCCTCACCCCCGGCCCCTCTCCCAGAGGGAGAGGGGAGATAACCCCTAACCGCTTAAATCGCAACAGGCCAAAAAAAGCCCTCTCTCCCATTGGGAGAGGGGGTGGGGTGAGGGATATTAATTGATTTATCAGGAGATCAACATGAACAAATTAGTACTGTTAGGTGTGGTATTGCTGGCCCTGGGGCTGTCCGGCACGGCGAAAGCCTACGACGGCACCAAATGCAAAGAAGCCGGCAACTGCTGGGAACCGAAACCGGGTTATCCGGCGCAAGTGGCCGGCAGTAAATACGACCCGAAACACGATCCGAACGAGTTGAACAAACAAGCCCAGTCGATCAAGGAAATGGAAGCGCGTAACGCCAAACGCACCGAAGTTCTGGCGAAAACCGGCAAGTTCGTTTACGACGTGGAAGATAAATAACCCGGACCAGGCTTTATCGAACCCTTAGGAAGCCGCCAGGGAAGGCGGGGCCTAATTTCCGCGATTGCCGATCATAAACCTGTTATTCGGTCCCGGATGAGCGTGTCGATGAGGCGTAGGCCGGAATAAGCCGATAGGCGTTTCCGGCGTTTTCAGCTTATTCCGGTCTATCTCCCCAAGCATTCTCGGCAACGGACTGTGCGGTAAACGCATCCCAACAGGATAAAACCACTCTGCTCCGGCAAAGTAATGCGCCGGGGCTTTTTTATGACTATGAATTCAGAACATCAACTCAGCGACGGGTGCGAACAGGCCCTGAATTTCGAACGGCATATCAACCGCATCGTGATCGGCCAGCAGGCCGCGGTGCGCAACCTGACCATCGCGGTGTTCGCCCGCGGCCACGTGTTATTGGAAGGCCAGGTCGGCGTCGGCAAGACCACCTTGCTGCGTACCGTCGCTCAGGGCTTGGGCGGCCGTTACCAACGCATCGAGGGCACGATCGATCTGATGCCGTCGGATTTGGTGTATTACACCTACCTCGACCAGGACGGCCGGCCGCGGGTCGATCCGGGGCCGCTGCTGAAACAGGGCGAGGAACTGGCGGTATTTTTCTTCAACGAAATCAATCGCGCCCGGCCGCAAGTGCATTCGCTGCTGCTGCGGGTGATGGCCGAGCGCGCCGTCGGCGCCTTCAACCGCGAATACCGGATGCCGCACATGCTGGTATTCGCCGACCGCAACCGGGTCGAACGCGAGGAGACCTTCGAATTGCCGGCCGCCGCCCGCGACCGCTTTCTGATGGAAATCAACATCGCCGCGCCCGATGACGACGCGGTACTGGATCAGTTGATGTTCGACCCGCGTTTCCACGATGTCGATGCCTTGATCGAGGCGATGCCGGCGTCGGGGATCGGTTATCAAAACCTGAACGCGCTGGGCGCAGCGATTCAACAGCGGGTGCAGGCCGCGCCGGCCCTGCACAAATATGCGCAGGAGTTGTGGCAGGCGACTGCCAAGCCGCAGGCTTACGGCATTAGCGTCAGCGACGTCGACATCGGCCAATTGCTGCAATCCGGCGCCAGCCCGCGCGGCATGAGCTATCTGATTCGTGCGGCCAAGGTCAGGGCCTGGCTGGAAGGCCGCGACAGCTTGTGGCCGGAGGACTTGCAGGCCGTGTATGCGCCGACCATGAGCCATCGCCTGTTTTTAAACCCCATTTACGCCTATCGCCGGGAGGTCTTGCTTCCGGAACTGGTCAACCAAATCTTGCAGCGCATCGCCGCACCCTAAACTTATGGATTGGAAACGATTTTTACCCGCACTGGTCCCGCACGCCGGGCTCGGCCATTTGCTGGAAACCTATTTGACCTGGTCCGGTGTCGGCATCATCAGTTCCTTGATTGCCAGCATGCTGGACGCCTATTCCGACATTCCGTACGCCGCTTACTACACCAGCGCGCTGAATGACGCGGTCGGCTTCAAGTTCTGGATTTTGTTGTCGGTGATCGGCATTTTGCTGTTTTGCGTCAGCGTGCCGGTGCTGTACTTGTCCTTGCGCTTGCCGCAACTGGCCGGATTTTCGGCGCGCTTGCGCCGCTTTACCTACACCTTCTTCCTGGTCGCGTTCGACGAAGGGGCGTTGATGATCGGCATTTTGACCGCCAACTTTTTCGATACCAACGAACGTATTTCGCTGTTGGCCAATAAGTCGTTCCTGTTCAGCGACGTCGGCTTCTTCACCATTGTTGCGCTGTTGATATTGGACTCGCTGCTGTGGCTGCTGGGCGAGGCGATTTACAGCCGAAATCAGAGCGGTTATTCCGGCGTGGTGGAGCTGCTGGTGAATGCGCCGCTGAAATATGCCTTGCCGGGTTATTTGCTGGTGACCGGGCTGGTGGTGCAGGTCGTCGTCACCCAATAGCCAGACCTCAACCCGTCAGCATCTCTCCGGCTAACCGTGCCATGGCCTCCCGTATCGAACCTTTTTGCTATCGCTTGCCCAGACCGGCCGTCGAGGTATACCCCGGCGCCCATCCCGGCCAGATGGTCGGCAACGGCCAATTATTCAAACGCCATGAGGCGCTACTGGCCCGGCCCGATCCGCGCCGGCTGGATTTGCGCGCCAGCCTGCTCGATCCGTTCGGCCAATACCGGGTCAAGGCCTACCAGGAACACGACCGGGTCGAGGTCATGGTACTGGCGGACCTATCGGCGTCGCTGGCTTACCGCGGCGTTTTCGATAAACGCCAAGTCATGATCGACCTGATTCGCGCTATCGCCGAATCGGCTTTGGCTTGCGGCGATCGGATCGGTTTTGCCGGTTTCGGCCCCGACGAGAAGCCCTTGTTGTATGCGCCGCCCGGCGGCGATCTGAGTTGGTTATCGTCCTTGAGCGGCATCCTCGAACAACTGCCGCAGCAACGCGGCTGCCAAGGTTTGTGGCAGGCCGGCGCTTACTTGCCGCGGCGGCGGGCCTTGTTGTTTTTGCTCGGCGACGGCCATTGGCCGACCGCGCAATTGCCTGCTTTATTGGCGAGCGTAGGTCGCCACGAACTGGTGCCGTTGTTGATCTGGGACGCCGCCGAATACCACGCCTTGCCGGATTGGGGGTTGCTGGCACTGCAAGATCCGGAAAGCGGTCGCCGCCGGCGATTGTGGCTGCGGCCGGCCCTGAAACGGCGCATCGAGCTAGCCTACAGCCGGCGCCGGTCCCTGTTGCAGCGTTTGTTTCGCGCCGCCGGCAGCGAACCGCTGTTCATCGAACAGGGTTACCGGGTCGAACAATTCAATCGTTATTTCCTGGAGCGGGCAGCGTGAAGTCGTGCCGATACCTAGCAGCATTCTCGCGTCTGGTGGTGTTGGCGAGCGCGGCAACGTTGGCGGCGGCATGTGCCGGCGGCCCGAGTCGGCCGGTCGAGGCCTTCAATCTGGAAACGCCGCGGCCGTTCGGTTATCAGATCGGCGATACCGTGCCGATGCGGATTCTGGTGCAGACCCGGCCCGGCGTGCAACTGCAGCCGGCCAGCCTGCCCAAGCCCGGCCCGCTGAACCGTTGGTTGAATCTGCGCCGGATCGAACTGGTCGAGGCCGGTGCCGACGCGTACCGGATCGACCTGGAATACCAGGTGTTTTATGCGCCGCTGGAAGTGAAAGCCCTGACCATCCCCGGCTTTGCCTTGCGCTTCAGTCAATACGGCCAAACCGTGGAGGAAAGCGTGCCGCCGTGGCAGTTCACGCTGGCGCCGTTGCGGGAATTGATCGCCCGGCAGGATGTCGACGGCGAATATTTACGGCCGGATCAACCGCCGGCCTTGTTGTCGACCGCTGCCGTGCGCACCAATCTGGCATTGGCGCTGGCGGCCGCGGCGGTGTTGGGCTTGAAGCTGGCGCGGCAGTACGGTTATCTGCCCTGGTTTGCCCGGCGCAGTCCGTTCAAAACCGCCGAAAAGCGTTTGCGTCGCTTGGCGCCGGCCGAATTGGCTGCCGGACTGGCTGCCTTGCACAGCGCGTTTAATGCGACTTATGGTGCACCGGTATTCGGTCATCGTTTGCCGGACTTTTTGCGGGCGCATCCCGAATTCGGCCAAATCCAATCCGAACTGGTCTGGTTTTTCGATTACTCCAACCGGTTTTTCTTTGCCGGGCAGCCGGACTTGGCCAGCGCCGATTTGGACCGACTGCAAAAACTGTGCGGCTGGTGCCGGGCCATAGAGCGGGGCAGCCGGTGAATCTGGCCGTCGAACAACCCTGGCTGCTGGCCGGCCTGCTGCTCTGTGCGTTGCCCTTGCTGCGCTACGGCCAGCGCGTAGCCGGCCATCCGGCGTTGGACCTGATACCGGCGGACGGGCTATCGCTGGCGGTCGACGCCGCCATCCGGCTGCTGGGTGCGTTGGCCTTGGCGGGGCTGGTACTGGGGATGGCCGGGATTTATCGCACCGAACAGCAGGTCGAGCGCATCGGCCACGGCGCGCATATCGTGTTGCTGCTGGACCGTAGCAACAGCATGGATCAGACCTTTGCCGGTACCGCCGCCGAAACCGGCGGGGCGGAGAGCAAGGCCGCCGCCGCCCGGCGTTTGCTGAGCCAATTCGTCGAGCGCCGCGAACACGATTTGATCGGCGTCGCCGCTTACAGTACCTCGCCGCTATTCGTCACGCCGCTGACCGAAAACAAGCAGGCCGTCGCGGCCGCCATCGCCGCAACCGCGCGGCCGGCGCTGGCCTATACCAACGTTAGCAAGGGCTTGGCGCTGGCCTTGTCCTACTTCGACCAACGCCCGGCGGTCGGCGCCCGTATCGTTTTGTTGGTGTCGGACGGCGCCGCGGTGATCGATCCGGACAGCGAAGCCAAGCTCAGAGAATTGTTTCAGCGCCAGCAGGTACGTTTGTACTGGGTGTTTTTGCGCACCGCCAATAGCCCCGGCCTGTTCGACCAGCCGAGCGATCCGCGCGACGACAACGCCCAGGCCATGCCGGAGCGCTATTTGCATTTGTTCTTTTCCAGCCTGCACATTCCTTATCAGGCCTATCAAGCGGAAGACCCCGGCGCGATGCGGCAGGCGATCGAGGATATCAACCGGCTGGAACAGCAACCGCTGCATTATTTCGAACGGATTCCGAAGCAGGATTTGGCGCCGCTGTGCTACCGCAGCGCGGCGTTGCTGTTGTTACTCCTGATCGCTATTAAAGCTTGCGAGGCCAAATGTTGATCCGACGCATCAAACACGGTTTTTGGTGGACCGCGCTGGCCGCCGCACTGGCGGTGGCGCTGAGCCAGGCCTGGCTCTGGGCCGGAATTGCCGGGCAAAACCGGCTGATCGGGCAGTTGCTGGCCGGACGCGATGTCGCGGTCGAGGATTTCGCCAATGCCGATCCGGCGTTGCGACTGGCGCGGGCGGTGTATTTACGCAAAGCCGGGCGTTACGACGATGCGTTGGCGACCTTGAACCTGTTGTTGCAGCAGGCGCCGCCGGCCTTGCGCGCTCAGGCCCGCTACAATCTGGGCAATCTGTATCTGACCCAGGCCCAGGAAAAGTTGAAGGCAGGCGGTGTCGATAGTGCGACGCCGCTGGTCGGCTTGGCCAAACAGGCCTACCGCGAGGCGCTGGCCGCCGACCCCGGCTTTTGGGATGCCAAATACAATTTGGAAGTGGCGATGCGTTTACTGCCGGAAATGGACCGGATCAACAGCGGCAATCAGGAAGACGACGGTTCGCAAAAGTCCGAGCTGTGGACTTCGTTGCCGGGCTTTCCGCGCGGATTGCCGTAATGCCCAGCTTCAGGTTGGAACATGGCATTCGCTAATCCAGTCGCTAGGTTTCCCAGCCGGAGCTATTGCCAATGACGCTAGTCAAGGATTTTCGTTTCTGGCTGTTGGCCGCGGCGCTGGCGCTGGCCCTGGTCGCGGCGGCCGGGCCGACCCGCGTTGCCCGCCAGCCCTTGTACCGGCTGGTGTTAGTCGTCGACATCACCCGCAGCATGAACACCGAGGACTACCAGATCGACGGCCAGTCCGTCAGCCGGCTGGAGTTCGTCAAGCAGACCCTGCGCCGGCAACTGCTGGCCTTGCCCTGCCAATCGCAAGTCGGTTTGGGCGTGTTTACCGAACGGCGTTCGGTAGTGTTGTTCGAACCGATCGAAGTCTGTGCCGGCTTTGCCGAAATCGATGCGGCCATCGCGGCCTTGGATTGGCGCATGGCTTGGGCGGCGGACAGCCGCATCGCCTCCGGCCTAGCATCGACGCTGGAAGCCTTCAAAAACGGCCGGGATAGTTTGGTATTTTTCAGTGACGGCCAGGAAGCGCCGCCGCCGAATCCGCGCTACCAGCCGGATTTGACCGTATTCAAAGGTCAAGTCAAGGGCTTGATCGTCGGCGTCGGCGGCGACCAGGCGGCGCCGATTCCGAAATTCGATGCCAACGGCAAGCGTTTGGGGTTTTACCGGCCGGAAGATGTACCGCACCGCTCCACCTTCGGCGAGTCCGATTTGAATCCGGAAAAAATCGAAGGCTACGACGCCCGCAACGCGCCGTTCGGCAGTCGGGCAGTGAGCGGCGACGAGCATTTGAGCCGCTTGCACGAGGACTATCTGCGTAAATTGGCCGGCGACAGCGGCTTGCGCTATCAGCGCCTGCTGGATGCGGAAAGCTTGGGTTTGGCGCTGGCACAGAGCGGCTTTGCCGAACCGGGGCAGACCGAAACCGACATCGCCTGGCAATTTGCCGGGTTGGCCGGGTTGGCGCTGGCGGCGCTGTACTGGCGCAACTAAGGCTTAGTCAGCCGGCGGGCAGTCGGCGGCAATCGTCAAGGCGCGGCCGATTTCGTCCAGAGAATTGTAAAAATGCGGCGAGAAACGCACGCCGCCGCCGCGCAAGGCGCAGACCACGCCATGTTGTTGCAGATGCCGGTACAGCGTCTCGTTACCGGCTTGGCGGTGTTTGAACACGACGATGCCGGACTTCAGTCTGGGCGCCGCTTCGGAAAGCAATAACAGATTCGGCTGGTTGCGGATGGCGTGGCGTAAAAAGTCGCTGCGTTCCAGCACCAGCGTTTCCACCGTTGCCATCCCGGTCTCCAATAACAACGACAGGCTGGCCGACAGGGCCTGAATCCCCAGCATGTTCGGGCTGCCGCATTCGAAGCGGCGGGCGCTGGGGTGAATCTCCCAGGGCCGGTTCTCGTAGTTGTGGGTGTCCTTCATCATGTGCCAGCCGTACTGGCTCAAACTCAGCCGCTCCCTAGCCTCAGGTGTCGTGTAAAACACGCCCAAGCCCTCCGGGCCGAACAGCCATTTGTGGCCGTCGGCCATCGCAAAATCGGCCTGGCAGGCCTGTACGTCGAATTGCACCGCACCCAGGCTTTGAATCGCGTCGACGCAAAGCAGGATGCCGCGCCGCTTGCAGAATTCGCCGATCCGCTCCAAATCCATTCTGAGACCGGAGCCGAACTGGATCGAACTGACGGTCAGCAGCCGGGTGTTTTGGTCTACCAGCGCAAACAGCGCGTCTTCCGGCGTCGCCGCGCTGCGCAGGTCGGCCTCGCGGAATTCCACGCCCCGAGCCGCCAGGGCTTGCCAGGGCAGGCGGTTGGAGGGGAACTCTTCGTTGCTGGAGACGATATTGTCGCCGGCTTGCCAGGGCAGGCCGCAGGCCACGAAGGACAGCGCCTCCGAGGTGTTTTTGACCAGGGCGATATCGTCGGCCGACGCCGCGTTGAGCAGTTCCTTGAACTGGCGCCGAATCAGCAATTCTTTTTTCAGCCAATCCGGGTAGTAATGCGAACCCCAGTCGCGGTTTTGCTCGGCAAAGGCGATGACGGCGGCACTGGTGCGTTTCGGCCACGGCGCCACGGCGGCATGGTTCAAGTAGATCAATTCGTCGCTGAGCGGAAATTCGGGATGTTTCATAATCGGGGCTCCGGCTGGTAGGAATGCCGCGCGGGGCACGGGTGACTGGCTCGAGACCAATCATAACGGGGGTGGCGGCGCAATTTCAATCGATTGTCGGCATTTACCGGCTACCGGCAAAGCTCGGTGTCGGCCAAGCCGTGATATAAAACGCTGTTGGCGGCCGCGAACCGTTGCCGAGACTAAACATTCAGATTTTAAAAGTTATCGAACATGATGGAATTGATTTGGATTAGCGCAGCCTATCTGACTGGCCTGGTCGCCAGCAGGTTGTCGTTTCCGCCGTTAGTCGGCTATCTGGCGGCCGGCTATGCCCTGAATGCGCTCGGCGTCGCGCCGTTGGCCGATCTGAACCACATCGCCGAGATCGGCATCGAACTGCTGTTGTTTTCGGTCGGGTTGAAGTTGAAGCCGGCTTCGTTAATCCGGCGCGAGGTGATCAGCGTCGGCGGCGCCCACCTGTTGATGACCACGTTTTTTTCGGCGCTGGTATTTTTCTGGTTGGAGCGCCACGTCACCGGCGGCTTGGTGCTGGGCGTCAGTCTGGCTTTTTCGAGTACCGTGCTGGCGATCAAGGTGCTGGAAGACAACGGCGAATTGTCGTCCCTGCACGGCCGCGACGTGATGAGTATTCTGATTTTGCAGGATATCGTCGCCATCGGGCTGCTGGCGGTGGCGGAAGGCAAACAGCCGACGCATTGGGCGTTGGCCTTGTTTTTGTTGCCGCTGCTGCGGCCGCTGGCCCATCGGATGCTCGCTGCCAGCCGTTCGTCCGAACTATTGCTGCTCCTGGGGGTCACCCTGGCTTTGGCCGGTGGCGTTGCCGCCGAGAAATCGGGGATATCGGCCGACATCGGCGCGTTACTGACCGGCATCATGCTGGCCAACCATGCCAAAATCCACGAGTTGACCGACCGCTTGTGGAGCTTGAAAGAACTGTTCCTGGTGGCGTTTTTTCTGCAGATCGGTATCAGCGATCTCCCCAGCCGGGAACAAGTGTTCATGGCGCTGCAACTGTTGGCGCTGTTGCCGGTGCAAGGCATATTGTTTTTCGGCTTGTTCCTGTTTTCTGGGCTACGGGCGCGCACCGCTTTCGTCTCGACGCTGGCGTTAACCACCTACAGCGAATTTGCGCTGATTACGACCCGAGCCGTGGTGGACGCCAACTTACTGCCCGGCGAATGGAATGCCGTCATCAGTCTGGCGGTGGCCGGCTCGCTGGCGTTTGCGGCGCCGCTGAACCGCTACTCGCACGTCCTGTTTTCCTGGTTCGAACCGTTTCTGGTGCGCTTCGAAAAGAAAACCGGCAATCCGGACCGATTGCCGGAATCCTTCGGCGTCGCCGAATGGCTGGTGATCGGCATGGGCCGTACCGGCTTATCGGCCTACCAGGCCTTGTCGGCTCAGGAGCAGCGGGTAGTGGGCCTGGACGCCGACCCCACCGTATTGGAAAACCTGTTGGCCGAGGGCCGGCGCGTGGTCTACGGCGATGCCGAAGACAGCGAGCTGTGGAGCGGATTGCGCCTGGAGCGAATGAAGGGCGTTGTGGTTACCGTACCGGAGGTCGAAACCCGTCTGCTCGCCATCAGCCAACTGCGCAAACGCGGCTTCAAAGGCCGAATCGGCACGCTGTGCCACCACCAGGACGAAGAACCCGAACTAAACCGCGCCGGCGCCGACTTCGTGATTCATCCGCTGGTTGAAGCGGGTAATCAATTGGCCAGGAATATGTTGGGGGGTGAGGGGTGATGACGGAGTGTTGGGCGGCGAAAGTCGAGCCATAAGCGAGTTGGTTGATATTTCCAATGACTGCTAATGGGTGATTGGTTGAATCTGAGTTTGTGGACGTAGGCTGGGTTGAATGACAATGAAACCCAGCTTCGAAGCCGATAAGTTTTGAAATTCAAAAAACATTTGGATGCAAAGAAACTTGACCATTTCAAAGTATCCGCTGGGTTTCGCATTGCTCTACCCAGCCTACGGCCCTGTGAATTAAGTCAGATTTAGCTAATGACTGAAATTTAGAGTCCTGGTGTCAAGCAAATGATGTTCGCAGTTTTTAAGAACGTTTGGAGCAATTGGTAAGTCTAGTCGCCTCCACCACCGCAGCCTCCGCCCCCGTCTCCATCGCCGCCGCCGTCACCCGATGCATCCGCTATTCCGTCGATGCTGCCATCGAAATCGGTGCTGTAAAAATCGCCGCCACAGTGTAAGGGGGCAAAGTTTTCGGCACCGTCGCCATTTTGCAGTGCCTGACAATCCAGGGTATAAAAAAAACCGTTGGCAATATTAAATTGTTGATCGATGGCAAATAGTAGAGGCAGGCGGACCGGATGGCGTGGTTTGATCTTTTCCAATTCGCACGCATAAAACCATACCCGACGCAATCCGGTATTGTCTTTCCGATCCTTGCCGAGTGTGATAGCCGGCGTATGATGCATAAAACTACCAAAAGCTCGAAAGCAAAAGCGCCGATATTCGCGGGTATACAGAATAAATTCGTGCCAAAGATCGTCGACCAATTGCGAGGGCATCGATACAAATTGGCAGTCGCTTTCCAGATAAGCCCTAAAAAACTGGCGCAAGGCTTTGCCCACTAACTCGCAGTCTGTTAGCGACAATTCCGGATGTTTGTTACGCAATTTCTCGTAAAGTCCCGCCGGATAGCGATAGGCGCGCAGGTATCTGCGTTGAAAGATTCTGACGATTATCCACACCAATCCCGCGAACATGCCAGCCAATGGAACAAAGTACAGATATTCTAATTTCAAAACTTAGCCCCGCCTGTTAGTCCGATCCAACGCCAATACGCAATCATTGCCGAATGCCTTAAGCTGCGAATAGATGTAAGCCCTGGGGATTGAGACATCCGCTCAACGGTATTAGCAACACCAGATGTCAACATTCGCCAACTTGCGGAAAACACGCATGCGGACTAGTAAGCTAAATGCTTCCACAAATAGTTGGGTGCAAAAACGCCGGTATGCTCAGGCTTATATTGAAACATGCATTTATGACAAGTTCATTGCACTTTCGCTTTGAATTCGCCGTCGTAATTTTATTTTGAAATTTGGGGCACAGGACGGTTTCGCAATAGCAAACCGTCAACATTCTGAAAAAGATGGTGGATTGCCTAAGGCGAATCCACCTTACGGGTTACGGACTTAGCTGAGCTTTTTTGTTTCAAACTTTTGCTAGGTGGCTTCTTTGTTGAAGGTCAAATTAATTTGAAATTGGTTTTCAGGGTTTAATAAAAAAGCCTCTCTAAAGGCGGTCTGGATTATTTTCTCCAATTCAATGATGCTAAGGCTGGGGCTACCGGCAAAATTCACATCCACTTTGGCTATAGTGCCGTCTTGATAAAAGATACTCAATGACGGCTTAATGCCTACCTGTTTCTCGATGGCGGCGCTTGCTTCCGCAGATTTGGCGGTTATTTCCTTCCATTGCTCGGGCAGTTCACAACCAGTGAGCAAGGCAGTTAATAGTAAGGCAAAAATCCAAAGTGTTTTTTGTTTCACTTACAACCCCAATGGGTTATTTAATTAGTTACGGCTTGGGTCGATCATGCCAAAATGAAGAGTGAAGCAATCCTTGGAATCTAAAACGACCACAATGCTTCTTGGGCGTTGATTTGAATTTGTTTGGCAATAACACTCATATTCCGCCCCAAATCCGCCACCTATTCCGCTTGGGCAATTGCGGGCACAATAGGAGGGGCATCCTATTGGGCTGCAGCGACGTTTGATTGGCGCAGTTTTAAATCGTGGAATTGCAAGTAACCTAACGCGCAAAAATAAGAGCTGATGCAGACAAACAATACGCCATCAAGCACCATGCTGATAATGCTGGTTTGTTCATCGGTATCCAAGAAGTTGGTCAGAATTCCTGCTGCGCCGGATAACACCATCGCAACTAGAATCGGAGCTAGGTAGGTCACCACCGTCCTTAGTATATTTCCCCAGGCCAATTTGCAGCTGGCTTGTAATGAAGCATAAGCGGGCAGGGAATCAATAACTATAAAATAAGGATAGAAGGCCAGTGAAACCGCTATGGTGGCGGCAAGGCAGAACCCCAACACTAAACCAACGCACGTCGAAAGCACCATGGCGGTGGAATTGCCGGCACCTGATAGGGCACCGGTAATTAACATAGGGATGACAGACACCGTGCCGATCATCGTCATACTGGTCAGCCCCACGAGTATACATGGCAGAAGTGTCGCAAGAAATAAACGCCAAAGCTTCTTTAGTCCTATCATGAATACTTGCAGAAGGCTTTCTTCGCGATCTTTTGCGACGCAATCAAAACGCAGGATTATGCAGGGGTAAACCCAAAAAAAACAGAACGCGGAAGGTAGCCAAAATATCATTTGTATCGTTTCGACTATGGATACTGCAGCGGAATTGCGGTCCAACTCCCGTAGTAAAAGCTCTAAAATTAAGTCCACAGCAAAAAATGCCGCCAAAATCCAAAACAGTTCCAATAGCTTAGGCAGGCTTTTCACATACAACTTAATGCTGGTGCCTAAAATTTTCGCCCCACTGATGGGTTGCGAAGATAATATTTGCATGACCGCTCCTATCTTTTTGATGGTGTTAAAATAGTTAAGTGCGTCATTTATGGCGAAAGCTGATACAGCGTTAAACCTCATTTGTGCCAATTTTGCTATCGGCCCATAAAAGTAACTCGTAGGACGGTTTCGCAATAGCAAACCGTCAACACCCTCAAAGCTTGGTGGATTGCCTGCCGGCGAATCCACATTACCGTGTTAGTAAGCCAAATGCTTTTACAAATAGTTGGGTACAAAAAGGCCAGTATGCTCAGGCTTATATTGAAACATTCATTTATGACAAGTTCATTGCACTTTGGCTTTGAATCCGCCGTCGTTTTTAGCTTAGAAATTTAGGGCGCAGGACGGTTTGTCCATAGTAAACCGTCGACACTTTCAAAACTATGCTGGATTGCCTGCGGGGAATTCACTGTGTGGGTTCCAGAAGATTGATTGAATGAATAAGTGCCGCAAGGGCACCCGATAGCGCCGATAATCCGGCATACAAACCTCCATCAAGCGAGACTATCGGGCGGATGCCGACAGGCGATCCGCCAATCAAGCCATCAAATAACTCAATGCCTCAACATCGCCTCAACCACAGCAAACTTGACAGCCTCGTGCCCCGTCCGACATCTGGCGGAACCCGGTAAACCGGTTCCGCCTTACGGACTTCAACCACGGGATGCGGAAAACCGCATGTCCGGTGGTGTGGGAGAGGTGACGGGCGCAATCCCGTCACTCCGGCCCGATCGAACTTATAGCTTGAACCCATTTTCACGCTGGCGACCAAGTAAACGGCAGAAAATTAAACTAGCTCCAAATAACCACATACTCGGTGGTAATGGAACAGGGACTGCAAAAAGGCCTCCTGTGAGTCCGCCTCCAGTTTGTATTGGCCACGATGAAATAGTACTTGGTACTTCTTGTCCATTTTGTGTGAAATAATATTTTAAAATTTCAATACCCCCAACAATTGGGGGTCCGCTCGTATAGCTGAACTTAATTCCTGGTATGTCTAATTCCTTACCTTTTCCAAGTGTTAAGTCATATCCCGATGAACCGCTTGGTCGCTCATAATTTATCTTTTTCGGATTAGTGGGGTCAACTTTTGGATCCCCCCAAGGATCTGACTTAAATTTTGACAAATCAACAATCGGATCTTTAAATTCAATGTGGAAGTCTGTTGCATATTTAAATTTTTCAGTTTCGATATTAGGATTGTAGTCGGCTTGACTAGGATTGTACTTAATCCGCTCTGCGTAGCCAAATGGAATATATGAAACAAATAATGCAAAACTATAAATAATAAGATTTTTTGTGATTCTCATAAATACTTCCTGTCGTTGCTTATAAAGTTATCAGATATTAAAAACCCTGAGTTAGAATTTTTATAGAGTACATTACTGCATCAAAAAATAGTTTACTTAAGAGTCTTTTATTTGCAATTTACTAAAATATTCCCTGTCATACATCTACCAAATGATAGACAAACCCCCTCAACCACCTACCCCTGCGTAAACAAATAAATCAACCGCAACAAATCCGCCTGCCGTCTTGTCCCCGTTTTCCCTAACACGCTATGTAATTGGCTACGCGCGGTGCCCGTAGTGATATTCCATTTGGAGCTGTATTCGGTCAGCGTTAATCCCTCCACCAGACTTTTACAAAGGCGGATTTCGGCCCGGGTCAGGGTGTATTGGCGAATAAACTGCTGCCATTTCAGAGACTGAAAATGACAGAAATAATGCAGTTTAAGGAGGTAGCCGGCCGCATGGGGAATGCTGGTGGACGGTTTGGGGAGTTGGTGGCAGCTCAACAGGATTCTTTGCGGTTCCTGATCGTTTTCCAGTAACAGACAAATTGGCTCAGTTTCTTGGGCTTTGCCAGAACCGAAGCTTTCCAGTTTTGCGGCGTGCTCTCGGTTGAGTAGTCTAAATCCAGGTGACAGGGTAAATAGCTTGGGGTGTTGTTTGATGATGTCGGTGGCTTGTGGCGAGATATAAATCAGTTGTTTTTGGCTATCCAGTAACAGTTCATTTTCATCCCAACTTTGCAGACAATGATGGCAATGCGGGGTGGAAAATGTCTTGTAAAGATCGTCCTCGACGCGATCTGATTCTCTGCGTCTTAATTGTCCTCTGCGCTCTAGCATGGCCTGGCTCTCCTTAGTACACAAATTCAGTTTCCTAGAAGTATAGAAGGCCAACGAAAATGTGCCGGCTTGATTAGACAAGCCCTTTAATATTGCGGGCTTTGACTACTAGCTCAACCCCAAAATATCGCCATTCCGGATTATCAGACAACCCATTTAAAATGGTAGAGTCAATTCAGAATCCCAGCCCCCGCATGCACAGTCATGACGAGGGCAATTTCTTCAATGAGCCGACTAGTAGCCCGGTACGGTGGGCACAGCCTTTTGTACCCACGCGGGTCGAAACGGTGGGCAAATTTGCCCACCCGACATCTTCTAAAAGCAATTTACCGGACGATCAAAAATTTAGAGGGTCGTTCGCAATTGGCCGAAAGCCAACTCAGCCAGACTCCGCGCCCGCCAACACACCCTTCCGAAGTTAATTTAATGCCATTGCCCTCGCGGTTTGCGAGGCTCCGGGCCGAATGGTTTTATCCCTCTCCGGCCAAAGCGTTTTTTCTTGGTAAGCTATGCAGCCAATTCAACCAATGCCTGCCAATGGAGATATAGATGACCACGATTTTTCGCCTTACCGCCGCCTTGTTGTTAAGCCTGGGCGCCGATAGCGTTTACGCTTACGGCAGCAGCCAGAGTTCCAGCCATTGCGATAAGCCGGCGTTTTCCGAGTTTCAACCGGCGGCCAACAAATATTTGCAGACGTTTCAGGAGTTCTCGCTGTCGGCGTCCGCCAACACGACGCCGACGTCTATCGTGGTCCATGTCAGTGCCGGCGATATCAAATACGAATATACCGCCAAGGAACTCTACATCAGCCAACACAAAAGTGGGCGTTACGAGGTGCGCGGCAAGATAGACCGGCCGATCGAGCACGGTTTCGTCAGAATCAGCGTCACGGCGCACAGCAAGCCGAGCTGCGAAAAAACCGACGGCTATCTGGTCCGGATCCAGTAATTTGAGCCCCGGTCGCGCTTCCGGGGCGGCTGTGCCCGATCAGGGTTTGCCTTGCAGTTGTTTTAGTGCCGCCGCGACTTTTTGGGCGTCCAGGGCCGGGTCGACATCGTTGTCGATACGGCGCACCTTCAATTCAGGGTCGATGATGAAAGTCCAACGCTTGGCCATGGTCAACACCGGCATTTTCGCGCCGTAAGCTTCGGTGACGCTGGCGTCCGGATCGGAGAGCAGCGTGAAGCCGAGTTTGTGCTCACGGTGGAATTTGGCCAATTCGGCGACCGAATCGGTACTGAGGCCGTAGACCTCGGCACCTTGCTGGCGTATGGCCTGAATCGCGTCGCGAAAGGCGCAGGCTTGGGCGGTACAGCCCGGCGTGCCGGCTTTCGGATAAAAATACAATACGGTCCAGCCATTGCCGCGGCGCGAGTTCAGGTCGAACTCGCCGCCGTCGTGGGTCTTGGCCTGAAACGTGGGAGCGGTATTGCCGATCTGCAATTGCTCGGCAAAGGCTGGCGGCAGGCCGCCAAAAAACAGTACGAGCGGGATCAATAGGGCGCTGAATCTAGTCATGGAAATATTCCTCGGCAGAGTGACGGTGGGAGCGTGCCGGCTATTGTCGGCCAAGGCCGGCGCTTTAGGTAGCATTTGTTGAGCGGTAGCAAAAAAGTTGTGCCGCGGCGCTAAGTTCCCGACGCGAACAGGCGGCGGCGCAGGCGGCAGTGTGGAATAATCGGGCCGTTTGCAGCAAGTGTTTCGTCAGCACAGCGTTCGAAGCAGCAGCGTCCAGTGGCATACTGCCAAGGGGGAATCCCATGAACCGGCCGCGCCGTTATTCCAGTTTTACCAACAGTGTTTTGCTCAGTGCGCTGAGCCTGGCGCTGCTTGTCGCTTCGATTTTCCTCTATCTCCATCTCGAAAGCCGAATTGACACTGCCGAACAGTCGGGCCTGGCGCTGCAGCGAGCGGCCGACGGTTTGCGGCAGACTGTCGCCGAATCGCGGCGGCTGGCGCTTGCTTATGTCATTCGCGGCCAGCTAAGCGACCGGCAGCGTCACCGAGAAATCCGGGATAGCCGTAACGCCGGCGGTGCGGTGCGGTCGGATTCAATGCGCGAGGCTGACTTTACCGCCGCGGAATTGGCGAAACTGACACAGGCGCAGACCAAAGCGGATCAGTTGGCGGATATCGAATTGGCGGCGGTGCAATTGGCCGAAAACGGCGTAGACGACGAACTGGAACGACTAAAGGCGGCGGCGATGCTCGAAAGCCAAGCCTATCGCCAAACCGAGGCCGAATTTCTGCAGATGCTCGCCGAGGCCGGAGATATGGCGCGGAGCAGAACGGCATTGCTGGTAAAACGCAACCGCGATATTGCAGCAGCGCTTGGCTTGGCCGTGGCGGCGGCGGGCCTGATGCTGGCGTTGGCGTTATGGCGGGTCTACCGCAGTGTGTTCGGCATTTTGGGCGCAGAGCCGGAAGAAGTGCGTACTCAAATTGCCCGCTTGGGTCGCGGCGATTTCGCGCAACAGCCGCCAGTACCGGATGATTTGAGCGATAGCGTGATGGGCTGGTTATCGGAAACCCAACGCCAGTTGGCGCAAGTCGATGCGGAGCGGCGGGAAGCGGAAGCCAAAACCCAACGTCTGACTCAGCTGTACGCGGCATTGAGCCAGTGTAATCAGGCCATCGTCCGCTGCAGTTCCGAAGCCGAATTGTTTCCGCAAATTTGTCGCGATGCGGTCATGTTCGGCGGTATGAAAATGGCCTGGATCGGCATGTTGGACCCGAGCGGGCAGTGCGTGCTGCCGGTGGCGAGTTACGGTAGCGGCGGCGAATATCTGGCCGACATCGCCATTAGTATCGATCCCAGACAAGACTCCGGTTGTGGACCAAGCGGAACTGCGTTGCGCGAAGACCGGGCTTACTGGTGTCAGGACTATCTGAACGATCCGGCGACATCGGTGTGGCACGAACTCGGCGCCCGTTGCGGCTGGCTGGCATCGGCGGCTTTGCCCTTACACCGGAATGGCACGCCGGTCGGGACTTTGAATCTGTATGCCGATAGCGTCAATGCGTTCGATTTTTCGGCCCGCAATTTGTTGTTGGAAATGGCGATGGACATCGACCACGCCTTGACCGGCTTCGAACGCGATGCCGAGCGCCAGCACGCCCTGCAAATGGAAACTTTGCGCACTTTCATGTTGGAACGGCTGAACAGCGGCGGTTCCTTGCGGGAGTTGTTGGACGAAGTGGTGCGTAAATTGGAAAGCGCAATGCCGGATTGTATTTGTTCGGTATTGCTGTTGGACGAAAGCGGGCGGCAGGTGCGGGTTGCCGCGGCGCCCGGTTTGCCGGATTTCTACAACCGGGCGATCGACGGATGCGAAATAGGTCCCGGAGTCGGTTCTTGCGGCAACACTGCATTTACCGGTCAACGTACTGTTGTTGCCGACATCGCTCAACATCCGTATTGGAAAAACTTTAAAGAGTTGGCGGCGCAAGCCGGCCTGGGTGCTTGCTGGTCGGAGCCGATTTTGGGTTCCGGAAAAAAAGTGCTGGGTACCTTTGCGATTTACCAGCGCTATCCGGCGTCTCCGGATCATTTTGCTTTGCGTCTGCTGGATATGGTGGCGCATTTTGTGGCTTTGGCCATCGAGCGCAAACAAACCGAAGAACACATTTACCATTTGGCCAACTACGACCCGTTGACCGGCTTGCCCAACCGCAGCCAGCTAAACAACCACTTGAAATGCGCGTTGGGGCTGGCCCAGCGGGCTAACGGCCAATTGGCGCTGATGTTTTTGGACATCGACCACTTCAAAGACGTCAACGATACCTTGGGACACAGCGTGGGCGATGCCTTGCTGGTCGAATTGGCTTTGCGCTTGCGTGCCGCGCTACGGGTGGAGGATATCGTTACCCGACTGGGCGGGGACGAGTTCATCGTGCTGCTGCCGGGAGCCAATGCCAGTAGCGCTACGGTGATCGCCCAAAAGTTGTTGGACGCGATTTCCGAACCGTTTCGTATCGAGCATCACGATTTGATTATGAGCGCGTCCATCGGTGTCGCGTTGTATCCTGACGACGGCGAAGATCTCGAGACCTTATCGAAAAGTGCCGACACCGCGATGTACCGGGTGAAATTGGAGGGCCGCCACGGTTGCCGCTTCTTTACGCCGGAAATGCACGCCAACTCGGCGCGGAATCTGCAATTGGTCACCGGCCTGCGCCACGCGCTGGAGCGCGGCGAACTGGAGTTGCACTACCAGCCGCAGTTGTCGCTGAAAACCGACAAGATAACCGGCGCCGAAGCCTTGCTGCGTTGGCGTCATCCCGAACTGGGCCTGGTATCGCCGGCAGAATTCATTCCGGTCGCCGAGGATAGCGGTCTGATCCTGCCGATTGGCGAATGGGTGATCAGAACCGCGGTTCGCCAAGCCAGGCAAATCATGGCCGAAGGGCTGGGGCCTTTGGTCATGGCGGTGAATTTGTCCGCGGTGCAATTTAGCCAGCCGACTCTGCCGGATTTGGTTGGCGGCATCCTGGCCGAAGAAGGCTTGCCGCCGGAATATCTCGAATTGGAGTTGACCGAAGGCGTGGCGATGAACCATCCGCAGACGGCGATTGCGGCCATGGAGAATCTGCACCGGCGCGGTATCCGGGTCGCCATCGACGATTTCGGCACCGGTTATTCGTCCTTGAGTTACCTGAAGAAATTCAAAGTCTACAAACTGAAAATCGACCAGTCGTTCGTGCGCGATATCACCACCGACGCCGAAGACAAAGCGATCGTCAGCGCAGTGATCAGCCTGGCCGACAGCCTGGGTTTGGCGACCATCGCCGAAGGCGTCGAAACGCCGGAGCAGAAAGCCTTCTTGCGCCAGCAAGGCTGCGACGAAATGCAGGGCTATCTGTTCAGCCGGCCGTTGACCGTTGCCCAGTTGATGGATTTTTTGCGCTAAGCTTGTGGCGTCAGGCCGCCTGTTGCGGCCGCTTCGATGCGGAGCTTGCCGATGAACAATCCTCGACCCCTTTTCGACCGTTGGCCGCAGTCGCTGCCGGTGCCGCCGGCAGCCGTGCTGCTCGGCATCGGCGGCCTGATTGTCTTCAGCATGTGTTTTTACACGATTCCGGCCGAGTCGGAAGGCATCGTCTTACGCTTCGGCGAATTCATCGAGCAAGTGCCGTCCGGCCTGCATGCCAAGTTGCCGTTTGGAGTCGATGAAGTGATAACCGTGCCGACCCAGCGCCAGCAAAAGCTGGAATTCGGCTTTGCCACGCCCGGTTTCACCAATCCGGACCAGGCCGGCGAAGAGCCGGAGCTGGAGCGGGCAATGGTGACCGGGGATTTGAACTCGGCGCTGGTGGAATGGATCGTGCAGTACCGGATCACCGACCCGGAAAAGTATTTGTTCGATGTGCGTGATCCCGGCCTGACCTTGCGCGACATTTCCGAAGCGGCGATGCGGGAAGTGGTCGGCGATCGCTCGGTGGACGAAATCATCACCATCGGCCGGCAGGAGATCGAAGAAACCGTGCTGGCACGGGTACGCGAACTGGCCGAGCGCTATCGTTTGGGCGTCACGATCAATCAGGTGCAATTAAAAAACGTCAATCCGCCGGAACCGGTGCAACCGTCGTTTAACGAAGTCAACCGAGCGCAGCAGGACCGGGAGAACGTGATCAACCTAGCCAACGGCGAATACAACAAGGCGGTGCCGAAGGCGCGCGGCGAGGCCGATCAGAGGATACGCGCCGCCGAGGGTTACCGCTTCAAACGGATCAACGAGGCCGAAGGCGACGTCACCGCTTTTAACCAAGTCCTGGAACAGTATTTGAAGGCGCCGGAAGTCACCCGCGCCCGGATATACCTGGAAACCATGGCCGAGGTGCTGCCGCAGGCCAAACAACAAATCATCGTTGACGACACGGTGCAACAGATTCTGCCGTTGTTGGCGGTGCCAGGTCCGTCAGGTGTCGAGGTGGCGAAATGAGCGGCGCCGGAAAATCGTTAGGCTTAATTGCGATCGCGCTGGTTTTTTTGCTGACCTGCGCCTACACCGTCAACCAAACCGAGCAGGTCATCGTTACCCAATTCGGCAAGCCGGTCGGGCCGCCCATCACCGAGCCGGGTTTACATTTTAAATTGCCGGTCGTGCAACAAATCAACAGCTTCGATAAGCGCTATCTGGCTTGGGATGGGCCGATGGTGGAAATGTCGACCAAGGACAAAACCTACGTTCAGGTCGATACTTTTGCCCGCTGGCGCATCACCGATCCGATGCGCTACTACCTGCGGCTGCGTGACGAGCGTAGCGCCCAATCCCGGCTGGAAGACATCCTGGGCAGCGAAACCCGTACCGCAATCGCCCGTCATGAACTGATCGAGGTGGTCCGCACTGACAAGGATCGCAAGCCGATGCAGGACGAGAGTCTGGCGGGCCTCGCCAGCGAAGCCGGAATTGGCGTGTTGCGGCCGATCCGGGTCGGCAGGGTAGCGATCGAGCGCGATGTATTCAACGCGGCAGCGCCGAAATTGGCCGAGTTCGGCATCGAATTACTGGACGTACGCTTCAAACGGATCAATTACAACCGGCAAGTGTTGGAGCGGATACACCAGCGCATGATCAGCGAGCGCCTGCAAATTGCGCAACGTTTCCGCTCGGAAGGCGAGGGCGAAGCCGCCCGTATCCACGGCAACAAGGAACGCGATATCAACGAGATCGAATCCGCGGCTTACAAACAGGTGCAGGAAATTCAAGGTGCGGCCGACGCCAAGGCCGCCGAGATTTACGCCAAAGCCTACGCACAAAAGCCGGAAGCGGCGGAGTTCTATAAATTCCTGAAAAGCATGGAGACTTATCGGGCCGTGATCGGCGCAGAAGCCAGTTTGGTGCTGTCCACCAACAGCGACTTATTCGGCCTGCTGAAACGCGCCGATGCCAAAGGGCGTTGACGGCTTTACCGGCGGCGGCGCGCGGTTAAGGCGGAATTAAGTTGCCGCTCGCATGATGCATCCCAACACGATCATTTTGCGAAAAGGAGCTTTGATATGTGTAAGAAAACCGTAATTGCCGTTTTCAGTTTGGCGTTTTCCTCGGCCGCATTGGCCGACCACGAAGGCTGGGGCCACCATTGGGGGCATCACCACCATCACCACCACGATTATTACCCGGAATACCGGGAACGGGTGATTTACTACCAACCGGCGCCGCCGCCGGTGGTGGAATACGTTCCGGAGCCTTCGTACTATGCACCGCCGCCGCGGCCGCGTTATTACCAGTACGACCAACGTAACCCGCAAGGTTTGCTGGGCGGCATGGTCGGTAGTGCGATGGGCTACCACTTCGGCGGCGGCGACCCGTTGGCCGCCGGTATCGGCGCCGCGGCCGGCGCACTATTAGGTAACGGCATGTACTGATCCGATTGCCACGTCCGGTCGGCCGTCAGCGACCGTAACTTAATAATTAAGCAGTTGGAAAAAGCTTTTCGGCGCGCCGCAAATCGGACATTGCCAGTCGTCCGGGATGTCTTCCCAGCGGGTGCCGGGAGCGATGCCGCTGTCCGGATCGCCTTTGGCTTCGTCGTAAATGTGTTCGCATTCGCGGCAATGGTATTTTTTGTATGCGGCCATACCTTTCTCTCCCGGTTAAGGCGTTAGTTCGGCCAAGAAGCGGTCGAAGGCTGCCGTCATTAGCGGCAAAATGCTGAGCAGGCGGTGGTCCGAGTCCAGCATGTGCAAGCGGGCGCGGTGCTCGCGGCAAAAGCGCCAAGCGTTTTCAGGCGGCACGACCTCGTCTTGCCAGCCGTGAAATACCTCGATGTTGTCGGTGCCGGGGGCGAAACGGTCGCGGGCATAACCGGGCAGGTAAAACGCCGGGGCAATTAAAAACAGGCCATGCGGCTTGATCGTTTCGGCGGCGACGGTCGCCACGTAAGCGCCCATGCTCGAGCCGGCCAGCACGATCCGCTGGTAACCATGCAAATCCATCGCCAACAGTCGATCGACTCGCCACTCGGGATCGTTGCTGGCCTGATAGTCCGGGCTAATAAACTCGAAACCGCGGCTCCTGGTCACCTCGGCCAGCGCCAGGGCTTTTTCGCCCCACGGAATACTGTCCTTGCCGTGGTTGTATACCACCAGGTTATTCATCTCTTCCCCCTCATTTTCGAAAAAACAGATTAGCCAGCACGCTGAGCAGCACGCTGACCACGATCATCGACGTGATCGGAATGAACACAAAGCTGTTCTTATTTTGAATACGAATGTCGCCGGGCAATTTGCCGAACCAACTGACCAGCCAGGGCGCGTAGTTGATTATCAAACCCAGGGCCAGAAGCAGGGCGCCAATACTTATTAAGGCTTTGCCGGATTCCATGCTAGCTCCTCTTTTTAAAACGCATCGGGCTATTCTATGCCGTACGGGTTCGTTGTGCAGCGCTAGGCTCGGGTTGAGTTGTTCCAGGGAGGGCTAAAATAGCGAGCTGTCCGAAACCCGCTTGAGGTTAATCGAGACCTGGTTGTTTGGACGCGTTCTTGGTGGGAGGATCAGTTGAGGATAATCTTGGCTGCTAGTTCGATTGGCTAAAGCCGACCCATAAGCGACAGTTGGTTGATATCTCCAATGACTGCTAATAGGGGGCATAAGCTGAATCTACGTTTGTGGACGTAGGCTGGGTTGAATGATAATGAAACCCAGCTTTGAAGCCGAAAAGTTTTGAAATTCAAAAAACATTTGGATGCAAAGAAACTTAACCATTTCAAAGTATCCGCTGGGTTTCGCGTAGCTCTACCCAGCCTACGGCCCTGGATATAAAAAGGCCGCTCATTGCGGCCTTTTTATGGCATTACAATCGACTTAAGTAGTTTCGCGACGCTTACCAAATATACCAATGCCCACTAAAGCGGAGCTAAACAACCAAACTGCAGCAGGTACAGGCACGGTGGTAATCGAATTAATATTTAGCATCACCCCACCAGCATTGTCCGGTAGGTAATAATCCAGGATAAAGAAAGCGAGTGTTGTCTTCTCAGAAAGTGTAAACATCGCATAATACTGGCCGGGACCTCCTGAAGGGCTCAACTGTGGCGCAGTTGGGCCATTAGGGCCGCCGTAATTAGCACCATTGGAAGAGGCCATCGCTGCTTGATTACTGTAGACGCCCGCAGACCAACCAGAGAAAAAAACGTTACCAGTTCCGTTACCGTTATCCGTCGCAATCCCAAAATTCCATGCCCAATTAGCGCCACTGTTGAATCTCCACGCAGAGTAAGTCCCAGAAAGGTCGCCATTGGTAATACTATAGATGCCTGGGTCAAGCGTAAGCTTTACTGGATTGATCAGATTGACGGTTGCTCCTGAAAACATATTCGTCGGGCCGTTAGAACAAGCTTGCCCGTTCGGACCGCCGTTACAGCCTGAAGTGGTGGCGTCTATGGTTACCAGCGAGGCTTGTGCGCCAAGACAAACAGAAAGGAGCGCCAGCGTGACGAATGTTATTAATGATTTCATGTTTAAACTCCTTAAAAGTTGCCTGTTAAGAACAAAAAATTGAAGATGAAATGGTAAGTTTTGCAGTAAAAAATCTTTTTCAAATCGTTAAAGATTGGGTTGTTTTCTTGCATGATCCTAACACCTATATTCTATGGGTTTTGAAACCTTTTCAGATATTTTTTTGCTACAAACATCTTGACGTGGCTTTTTGACAATTATCGGGTGTTTTGTGAATAGCCGAAGACAGCTATCGCCCAACTTTCGAGCATTAGTGATACTTATACGTGTGGGCAGATTTTGGCAGAACCCAACCAACCCCAAACATCATCCAAATTTAATGCACCCCACAATCTCCGCCATTCACTCCGACATTACCGAATTGGCCGTCGATGCCATCGTCAATGCCGCCAATTCATCGCTGCTCGGCGGCGGTGGGGTGGATGGGGCGATTCATCGTAAGGCGGGACCGGAATTATTAGCCGAGTGCCGCAGCTTGGGCGGTTGTGCGACCGGAGACGCCAAGCTGACCAAAGCCTACCGCTTGCCGGCCAAGTACGTCATCCATACCGTCGGGCCGGTCTGGCGCGGCGGCTCGGAAAACGAGGCTACGCTGTTAGCCGCATGTTATAGAAATTCGCTGCGGCTGGCGGCGGCGCAGCGGCTGGAGAGTCTGGCCTTTCCCTGCATCAGTACCGGTATTTACGGTTATCCGCCGCGCGAGGCTGCGGAAATTGCCGTCGATACCGTTGTGGGCTTTTTAGGTGACCCGGCGTATCGGCTGGCCGTGACCTTTTGCTGTTTCTCGGAAGCGGATTTGCATATCTACCGAGCCTTGTTGAACAAGGCCGTTTAAGGCGTAACCACCACCTGGGCGAAGCCGCCGCCCGGCGTGCGGAAATTGGTGGTTTGGCCCTGGTACAGTCGGGCGCACACCAGTTGGGTTTGGCCGCGATAGACGAAATGGCGTAAATCCAGTTTCAAATCGCCGACATCCAACAGCCGTTCGCTGGGCTTGACCAGCGCCTGCGCCACATAATCGTGGCGCAGAATCTCGTCGAACACCCGCAAGGTCAGCTTGTCGCCGCGGTAGGCCGCTTTGCTGCCGTAGCCTTTGGCCGGTTTGAAGAATAACTGCTTGCGCTGTTGCCAGAACCACTCGGCATCTTGCGCTGCAACGATGCGGGTTTCGGCGATACCGCGGCGGAGAATGTCGCGGCTGGCGGCGTCGATGCCGATTTCGGCCAGGAATTCGGCGTCGCCGAGCAAGGCCAGATTTCTTTTGTCCGCATACAGCGCATGGTTGCGCGGATGCGGAGTCAACACCACGCCGCCGGCCAGATAAGCTTGCAACAAGGGCTGGTGTTTGGCGTGTTCCAAACCGAAGTCGGTCAACCGGTTATAAACCAGATCGATCTTGATATCGCCGTGCCATAACGCCGCGTCACGATGGCTCAGCTCGGCCGGATCGCAAATCACAGTTCGGATGCCGTGGCGTTCGAACAGCGCTTGAAACAGCAGAAATTCCGGCCACAGGTATTGGTTTTGCGGGTCTTCGTCGACAATGGCTATGGTTTGCAAGGCTTGTCCGCCGCGTTCGCATCGCCATTCGTCGGCGAACATCTGCATGAATTGCGCTTCCGGCGCGCTTCCGGTTGCCGCCAACGCCGGCCCGTCGCCGGGGCGCTGGCTGCCGGCTTCTTCGCAGCAGCGCATCTGCGCCCGGATCGCCAACGCGTTTAGCAAACCGCCGCCGGCATTGGAGTTGATTTCGATCAGCTTGGGTCCGTCCGGGCTCAAATGGAAATCGTAGCCGACGAATACGCCGTGGGCCTTGGCCGGAAAGTGCGCCGATACCGGCGCATAGCCTAGCACCCGTTTTTGGTAGGCGGGCAGGGCGATGACTGTTTCGGCCGCGGCGATGACGGCCAACTGCGCCTGCAGGCCGGCCTGATCCAGAAACACCGGCGCTTCGGCAAACAAATGAGGCCTTTCCTCTCCAATCATTCGGTATATGTCGTGCGCGGCGTCCCAGTCGGCCAATTCCCGGCGCAACAGCTCCCGGCTCAGCGAGGCACAGCGGCAGCTTCGGTTGAGTTGTTCGGCGTTTAGCGCCAGTTTAGGCAAGGGGGCGAGAGTCATTGGCTATCCGGCAAGCACGGTTTCTTCTGGCGTTATTTTAACTCGCCGGACGTCGCGGCCCGGAATAGTTTCGGTGTGGTGAGTTTGGCTGGGGACAAAGCTTGTGTGAGAGAATGTAAAGTTATGAAAATTGCCGGACGGTGCGATACGCACTTGGCAATGCCGGACTCGTTGCCGGCCCGATTTAATCCGATCAACCCGATTCAAGCCGTAACTATGTTCTGTTCGCTAAGTTTGCTCCGTATTCTGCCGCGTTTTTTCACGGTTTTGCTGATGTGCCATTGGGGTGCCGCCGCCGGAGCGGTTGAAACCGATGTCGGCAAAGCCATCGAGGCCTTACTGAACGGCGGCGGCTCAGCGCTATTGTCCGGAGCCGATCTGTCTGAGCAGCGTCCGGCCCTGATTCAGTTATACCGGGCCAATGCCAATCGCTTGTTGTGGTTTGGTGGCGCCAACCCGGCGCAGAATCGGGAACAGGCTTTGGCCGTATTACGGAATGCGGCCGATGAAGGCTTGAATCCCCGCCATTACGACGCGGAACGCCTGGCCGCATACGCCCGGCTGGCCGAGACTGCGGCGCCGGATGCGCTGGCCGGTTACGATTTGGCCTTGTCTGCGGCGCTGCTGCGTTATGCCGGCGATCTGCATTCGGGCCGGGTCGATCCGCGGAAACTGGATTATCCGGCGCAACTCGGCGGATTGCGGCCGCAGCCGGATTTGGCGGCAGTCCTGCAACGGCATTGGCAAATGCAGAGTCTGGCGCAATTGCCTGCCGAACTCGCGCCGAATAACGAGCAATACCGGTTGCTGAAGCGCGCGCTGGCCGACTTCCGCCGCCGATTGCCGGAGACCGAATCCGGCGCCGGCTTGGTATTCGCCAAATCGCTGCACCCCGGCGAGGGCGATGCCCAGATGCCGGAACTGCGCCGACGACTGCGCGAATTGGGCGAAGCTGACCTTCCGGCGGCGGCCGATGCCGACAAGGCCGCCGATATTTACGACGACGCCAGCGTCGCCGCAGTCAAGCGGATTCAGGAACGCCAGGGCTTGAAAGCCGACGGTGTGATCGGCCGACAAACCCTGGCCTTGCTGAACCAATCGGTGCCGGAAAAAATTGCCGCCATCGAATTGGCCATGGAACGCATACGCTGGTTGCCGGAACCCCCGGCCGGGCCGCATATCGTCGTCAATATCCCGGCTTTTCAGCTTTGGGCTTTCAAGGATTCGCAAGACCCGCAACCTTTGCGAATGAAGGTGATCGTCGGTAAAGCCCCGGAAAATTTGACGCCGATGCTGGCCGAGGACATGAAGTATCTGGAATTCATGCCCTACTGGAATATTCCGAAAAGCATCATGGACAAGGAAATTCTGCCTAAATTGGAAGGAGACGAAGCCTTCCTGGACGATCAGGACATCGAACTGGTCGAGCGATACAGCGACGACGAGCAGGAAGAAGATGTCGTCGCCGATCTCAAGCAAGGTCGGCTTCGCGCCCGCCAGCGTCCTGGCGCGAACAATCCGTTGGGCCGGGTGAAGTTCGTGTTTCCGAACAAAGCCGAGGTCTATTTACACGATACGCCGGGTAAGGCCGCGTTCAACCGCGACCGGCGCGATTTGAGCCACGGCTGCGTCCGCGTCGCCGAGGCCGATAAACTGGCCGAGTTCGTGTTGAGCGACCAGGAAGGCTGGAATCCGGATACCATCCGGCAGGCAATGGCCGGGCCCAAGACTCAGCGCGTCAGCTTGAAAAAATCGGTACCGGTCTTGTTTTTCTACGCGACCGCATTTGTCGATCGCGACGGCAAGCCGCGCTTTTATCCGGATATCTACGGCTACGACGCCGCGTTGCGCAATGCGCTCAACAAATCGGTTCCCGAAACCGGCTCGCAATTGACCAGCAAAGGCAACGCTACCGCGGGTAGTTAGTGGGCCGTTATCAATCCGGCCCCTAAAGACCGGTCGGCGTGAGTCTTGTCGATAGGCTCGCCATACGCGGCTTCGACCAGGCCAGTCCGCTCGGCATAGCAGTCATTAATGGGGCCGGGTCCATCAGCGCGCGCCCCTGTCTTCCCTGGGGCCGAAACCCTGTCACCCTTAAGCGGTTCACTGCGAATTCGAGTGCTACCAAAGCTCGCGCCCGCAAATTTTTACGGTAAATTCCAAGACGCAGAGCGTTGCGCTCATTGTCTTCGGGCCGTCATGAAAGTCTATTATCTTTACCGTAGCCAGTCCTTAACCTTGTCCGCCAAGCAGGCTTGGGCGTTTTTTTCGTCTCCGCACTACTTGAACCGGATTACGCCGGATTTTTTTCACGTCGATATCGCGTCGCCGGTGCCGGAGCAGATTTACGGCGGCTTGCTGATTTGCTACCGGATGAAGGCGGTCTTGGCTTGGCCGATGGTCTGGTTGTCGGAAATCACGCACTGCGACCAGCCCCGCCGGTTTGTTTACCAGCAACGCGTCGGACCATTCGCATTCTGGAGCCATGAAGTGGCGATTACCGAAACCGGCGACGGCGTGGAGGTCGAGGATATTGTGTTTTATGCGATGCCGTGGGGCTGGTTTGGCCGATTTATGCACCGAATTTTGATAGGCGGCAAATTGCGGCAAATTTTCGATACCCGGCGCGATTATCTGTTGCAACGTTGGGGCGGCGCAGCAAGCAAACCGGACTGACGCGCGCGATTGACATTTGCGCGAGCCAGGCATTTAATCCCGAATACCAAACCAAACTTCAGGAGGCGGAGATGGCTGAAGAATCAGGTTATTTGGAACCTTCCGGCGATCGGGTCGTGGCGATAGTCCAAAATCTGGACCGCGACGTCGAACGTGGCGAGGACACGATCATGTTGGGTTACGGACTCGTATTATTGGCGCCGGCTTTTGCGCCGTTACTGCCGCCCAGCATTCTGTTGCCGTTGATGGCGATTACCTTTGCCGTTTCGGCGAGCGCGGCGCGTTGGCATTTCTATAAGATGGCGCGCAAGTTGAACAATTCGCTGGCCGTGTTGGACAACTCGGAACAGGCCGCGCTGAAACCGATTGCGCAGGTGTTCGAAGAACATCCGCAGCAAACACTGGCCGTGGCCTTCAATCCGTTGAAAAATCTGAAACGCACCTGGAAAAGTATTCTGGGCGGGCTGATGATCAACCCGTTCTGGGGGCCGATTTTCTATATGCTGGGCGTGCAGTTTGTCGAAGACAAGCATTTTTTCGTGCTGAATAAAGCCGTGATCAACGTCGAGCAAAAAATCATGCCGATCGTCCTGCGCGATGAATAGGCGGGATTTAGATTATCGCTATTTTATCAACGTCTTATATTTTGAATCACTGTAAATTTAAGCCGATTTGCCCTTGAGGCGCAACGATATATCCACAGGGCGCCTATTGTACGAAAGTACAGTTATACACAGAAGCTGTGGATAAACTTGTGGTCAAATCGTGGGCAAACCGTCAAAAAGCCCGTCCGCTTTGAAGCGTTTTTAAATTGGCTAAAAATTAGCCAGCGGATTTTTGGCTATCCTTGTCTCTAGTAGAGTATAAGAGCCGTCGGCTCGCACCGAACGGCCGCCCGTAACACACGCATAAGGTCGCGCCATGTCCAAGCAAACCCTCACCATCGACGGCAATCAGGCCGCCGCCAGCATCGCCTACAAACTCAACGAAGTCATCGCCATTTATCCGATCACGCCGTCGTCGCCAATGGGCGAATGGGCCGACGAATGGGCCTCGCGCGGCCAACCCAATTTGTGGGGTACCGTGCCGCAGGTGGTCGAATTGCAAAGCGAGGCCGGCGCCGCCGGCACCATTCACGGCGCGTTGCAGGCCGGCACCTTGGCGACCACCTTCACCGCGTCGCAAGGTCTGCTGTTGATGCTGCCGAATATGTACAAAATCGCCGGCGAACTCAGTCCGGCCGTGTTCCACATCGCCGCCCGTTCGCTGGCGGCACAAGGCTTGTCGATCTTCGGCGACCATAGCGACGTGATGGCGGCGCGGATGACCGGCTTTGCGATGCTGTGCTCCAATTCGCCGCAGGAAGTGCAGGATCTGGCCTTGGTTACCCATGCGGTATCGCTGCAAAGCCGGGTGCCGTTCATGCATTTTTTCGACGGTTTCCGCACCTCGCACGAAGTCGCCAAAATCGTCGAAGTCGACGACGCTGTGATACGCGGCATGATCGACGATGCCTGGGTTGCCGATCATCGCAGCCGGGCTTTGACGCCGGATAAGCCGGTGCTGCGCGGTACCGCGCAGAACCCGGACGTGTATTTCCAGGGCCGCGAGTCGGTCAATCCGTTTTATGCGGCGTTGCCGGACATGGCGCAGCAGGCGATGGACCGTTTCGCCGGGCTGACCGGTCGCCAATACCGTTTATTCGAATACGTAGGGGCCGCCGATGCCGAGCGGGTGATTGTGTTGATGGGTTCCGGCGCCGAGGCGGTCGAAGAAACCCTGGATTATCTGAATCGGCAGGGCGAGGCGGTCGGCTTGCTCAAAGTCAGGCTGTTCCGGCCGTTCTCGCCGCAACATTTGATCGCGGCCCTGCCGGCCAGCGTCCGCAACATCGCCGTCTTGGATCGGACCAAGGAACCGGGCGCCGACGGTGAACCACTGTACAAAGACGTGCTGGCTGCCGTGGCCCAAGCCTTCAGCCAGGGCGAAAAGTTTAGCCAGATGCCGCGCGTGGTCGGCGGCCGTTACGGCTTATCGTCCAAGGAATTCACGCCGGGCATGGTCAAGGCCGTCTACGACGAGTTGAAAAACGAGCGACCGAAAAACCAGTTTACGATCGGCATTCACGATGACGTCAGCCATACCAGTCTGGCCTGGGACGCCGCTTACCGCACCGACGCCCACGACCAGACTTTTCAAGCGATGTTCTACGGTCTGGGCAGCGACGGCACGGTCGGCGCCAACAAGAATACGATCAAGATCATCGGCGAAGAAACCGAGTTGTACGCCCAGGGTTATTTCGTCTACGACTCGAAAAAGTCCGGCGCGGTGACGGTGTCCCACCTGCGCTTCGGCCCGCAGCCGATCCGTTCCAGCTATTTGATCGGCGAAAACGACGCCCAATTCATCGGCTGCCACCAGGCGGTGTTTCTGGAACGTTACGACATGCTGGCCAACGCCGCCGCCAATGCCGTGTTTCTGTTGAACAGCCCGGCGCCGGCCGACAAGGTTTGGGATACCCTGCCGCGCAAGATGCAGCAACAGATGCTGGACAAAAACATCCGTTTTTACCTGATCGACGGCAACGCGGTGGCCGAGAAATCCGGCATGGGCAAGCGCATCAACACCATCATGCAGACCTGTTTTTTCGCGATTTCCGGGGTGTTGCCGCAAGAACAAGCGATTGCCGCCATCAAACATGCGGTTGAAAAAACCTACGGCAAAAAAGGCCAGCGCATCGTCGACTTGAACTTCAAAGCCATCGACGAAACCCTGGCCGGCCTGCACCAAGTGCCGTTGCCGCAGCAGGCCAGCAGCGCATTCGACATCATGTCGCGGATTAGCGACAGCGCGCCGGACTTCATCCGCCGGGTCACCGCTGAGATCATCGCCGGTCGCGGCGACGCCTTGCCGGTCAGCGCGATGCCGGCCGACGGTACTTTCCTGACCGGCAGCGCCGCGTTTGAAAAACGCAATCTGGCGTTGGAAATTCCGGTCTGGGAAACCGATTTATGTACCCAATGCGGCAAGTGCCCGATGGTATGTCCGCACGCGGCGATCCGCAGCAAAATCGTGCCGAACGAGGCCTTGAGCAATGCGCCGGCCACCTTCAAACATGCGGCGATGCTGGGCAAGGACTTCCCGCCAGGGTTATCGATCAGTTACCAGGTGGCGCCGGAAGATTGCACCGGTTGCGGCTTGTGCGTCGATATTTGCCCGATTCGCGATAAATCCAACGCCAGCCGCAAAGCCTTGAACATGGCGCCGCAAGCGCCGCTGCGCGAGCCGGAGAGCCAAAATTGGGACTACTTTTTATCGTTGCCGGAATACGATCGCCGGCTGCTAAAAACCAATACCATCAAAGGTTCGATGGTGTTGCAGCCCTTGTTTGAGTTCTCCGGCGCCTGCGTCGGCTGCGGCGAAACGCCTTACGTCAAACTGGTCTCGCAATTGTTCGGCGACCGGATGGTGGTGGCCAACGCCACCGGTTGCTCGTCGATTTACGGCGGTAACCTGCCGACCACGCCGTGGACCAAAAACGCCGAGGGTAAAGGGCCGGCCTGGAGCAATTCCCTGTTCGAAGATAACGCCGAGTTTGGCCTAGGCATGCGGGTGGCGATCGATAAGCAAGCCGAGCATGCCGCCGAGTTGCTGGAGTCGCTACGTGAAACCTTGGGCAGCGAATTCGTCGATGCGATCCTGCACGCCGACCAATCCGACGAGGCCGGGCTTTACGAACAACGCCAGCGCGTCGCCGAATTGAAACAGCATTTACCGTCTTTAAGCCAACCCGCCGCCCAGGCCTTGCTGCCGTTAGCCGATTATTTATGCAAGAAAAGCGTCTGGATCATCGGTGGCGACGGCTGGGCCTACGACATCGGCTACGGCGGTCTGGACCACGTGCTGGCCAGCGGCCGCAACGTCAATATCCTGGTGCTGGATACCGAGGTGTATTCCAACACCGGCGGCCAGACTTCCAAATCGACGCCGATGGGCGCGGTGGCCAAGTTTTCGGCCGGCGGTAAGCCGACCGCGAAGAAAGATCTGGCCTTGCTGGCGATGGACTACGGCAACGTTTACGTCGCCCACGTCGCCTATGCCGGCAAGGATACCCAGACGCTGAGCGCCTTCCTGGAAGCCGAAGCCCACAATGGCCCGTCCATCATCATCGCTTACTCGCCGTGTATCGCCCATGGCGTGGATTTGTCCAATAACCATCGCCAGCAAAATCTGGCCGTGAAGAGCGGGCACTGGCCGTTGTTCAGGTTCAACCCGGCCAAGATTCAGCAAGGCAAGAATCCGATGCAACTGGATTCGGCGGAACCGTCGATCCCGTACCGCGACTTCGTGATGACCGAAACCCGCTTCAGCATGTTGTGGCAAAGCCATCCCGACCACGCCGAGGCTTTCTTGAAACAGGCCCAGCACGACGTCAAAAACCGCTACCGCTATTACCAACAACTGGCGGCTTTGGAATGGAGCGACGCGACCAGCGTGGCCGCCGCCAAAGCCCAAGTCAAAGCTGATCTGGCCCAGGAGCAGAACAATGGTTGATTTAGCCACCGAATATTTGGGTCTGAAACTGGCGCATCCGCTGGTGCCGTCGGCTTCGCCGTTAAGCAAGGACTTGGACAGCGCCCGCCGGCTGGAAGATGCCGGCGCCGCGGCCATCGTGTTGTCGTCGTTGTTCGAGGAAAAAATCGAAGCCGAGCAGCAGCAGATGGAGCGTTTCCTGTTCGGTCAGGGCATCGGTTACGGCGAAGCGGATTCGTTTCATCCATTGCCGTCGCAGATCGTCACCTACATGGATCAGTATCTGGATCATCTGCAACGCTTGAAAAGCGCGTTGCAAATTCCGGTGGTCGCCAGCCTGAACGGCACTTCGGTCGGCGGCTGGATCGAATACGGCAAAGCCTTGCAGGACGCCGGCGCCGATGCGCTGGAGCTGAATATTTACCATCTGGCGGCAGATATTGCCGAAAGCAGCGAGACGGTCGAAAACCGCTATCTGGACATCGTTCGCGAATTGAAGCGGCAGATCAACATCCCGCTGGCCGTGAAACTGTCGCCGCAATTCAGCTCGCCGCTGCATTTCGTGCAGCGCTTGCAACAGGCCGGCGCCGACGGCGTGGCTTTGTTCAACCGCTTTTACCAGCCGGACATCGATCTGGACACTTTGGAAGTGGTGCCGAAACTGCAATTGTCGACGCCCGCCGAAGCGCTGTTGCGGGTGCGCTGGACCGCGCTGATGTACGGCCGGGTGCGATTGTCGCTGGCCGTGACCGGCGGCTTTCACCAGGCCGACGACGTGATCAAGGCCTTGCTGGCCGGCGCCGATGTGGTGCATTTATGCAGCGTTTTGCTGGCGCAGGGCGTCGGCAAGCTGGGCGAGATTCGCAGCGAACTGGCGGATTGGCTGATCGAACACGAATACGAGTCGGTTGCTCAAATGAAAGGTAGCGTCAGCCGGCAACACGCGATCGACCCCAGTGCCTATGAAAGGGCCAACTACATTCACGTGCTGGACAGCTATACGCCGGCGCCGGGCGTATTGCGTTAGATAAACGATGCGGGATTTGGACGAGTTGTTCGCCGGTTTGGCCAAATCCCGGTTTCGCAGCCAGTTTCGCTTGAACGCGAAGGATTTGCAGTATCTGCAAACCAAGGGCATCGCAACCATCTTGAGCCACGCCGACGACTTTATCGGCAAACGACTGGCCCCAGCCCAGCCGCTCAACGACGGCAAGCAAACGCCTTACCGCGGCCATCCGGTGTTCGTCGCCCAACACGCTACCGCCTGCTGCTGTCGCGGTTGCCTGGAAAAATGGCACTCGATTGCGCAGGGCAGGGAACTTAGTCTTGAGGAACTTAACTACATCCGGTCCGTGTTGGAACGCTGGTTGCGCGCGCTGTTATGAAGCTGCGAACTCTCAAACATTCGGCTAGCGGCTGTAAAGTTGGTCGACCAAGTCTTTAAACCACGCCGGCCGCAACAGCATCACGTACAAAATCGTCAGTTCCAGAATCGGCAGCGGGATGATGTGCAACACGATCAAAACCAGCAACACTGCGCAGCACACCAGTAATTTCGGGAAGAAGGGGACTGTATTCATCATGATCTCCTCGCAAATCGGCATTATCGGTTGAAGCTTTCTCCTTTGAGCCAAGGGGTCAATGCCATTTAAACACCAATACGGTGATATCGTCGGCGAATTTTTCGCTGCCGCAGAATCGGCGCAAACACCCGAATAACCCATCGATTATTGCTTGTGGCGGCAAGTCGGCGTTGGCGGCAATTTCGGATTTGACCCGATCCAGGCCGAAAAAACCTAATTCGGCGTTTTCCGCTTCGATCAGGCCGTCGGTGTAGAGCACTATCAAATCGCCCTCGGCCAACTCGACGCTTTTTCGTTCGAAGCAAACATCCTGGCGCAAGCCGACGATCAGGCCGTCGGCATCCAGTTCGGCGAACTGCCGGCTATGGCGGTTGAACAGCAACGGCGGCGGGTGGCCGGCGTTGGCGAAATGCAATTGCCGGCGTTCCGGATCGACCTGCAAATAGAACAAGGTCAGGAAGTAGTCGGCCCGATTCAGGTCGTTGAATAAAAACCGGTTCAGCGCCGACAGCACCGCTTCCGGCCCGGCCTCGGTACTGCTTTTCATCCGGATCGCGCTGCGGGTCTCGACCATGAACAGGGCCGGACCGATCGAATGGCCGGAGACGTCGGCGATGACGATGTCCAGCCGCCCGCCGTCGCGGTAAAAATAATCGAAATAGTCGCCGCCGACCTTGTCCGCCGGCAGGCAAACTCCGGTGATCTCGAACTCGCCGGTTTTCAACGGCGCAGCCGGCGACAAGCCGGCCTGGATTTGCTGGGCGATCTTCAGCTCGTTTTGCGCCACCGCCAATTCGACCTGGGCCTGGCGAATTTGCCGCTCCGCCGCCTTGCGGCCGGAGATGTCGTGGATAAAGCCGCTGAAAATGTAGCTGTCGCCCAGTTTCAATGGTGCCACGCTGATTTCGACCGGAAACTCGCTGCCGTCGCGCCTGAGCGCGATTTGCTCGGTTTGCCGGTTCAAGATCTTGCCGTTACCGGTTTCCAGAAACCGGCGCATGCCGTTGCGATGTGCGGCGCGAAACCGCGGCGGGATGATCAAATCTTCCAGGCGGCGGCCGATGGCCGATTCCGCCGGCCAGCCGAACATCTGCTCGGCGCGCCGGTTCCAATCGGTGACGATGCCGTCGGCGTCCATGATGACGATGGCGTTGATCGAGCTTTCGATGATCAGCCGCGTACGCTTTTCCGACTCGATCAAGGCATGCTGATATTGCATCCGGGCCGTAATGTCCCTGTCCACCCCACGCCATTTCACCAGCTTGCCGTCGGCATCGAGTAACGGCAGACCGGTCGATTCGGTGATCACCGGATGGCCGTCCCGATGCCGGTAATGGTTGACCAGGGCATGAAACGACTGCTGGCTGGACGACAGGTCGACATGGGCTTGCTGGTCTTGCGCGGTCAGCAGTTCGGTGTAATGTTTGCCGATGATTTGTGCCGGCGTCAGCCCCAGGATTTGTTCGACCGCGATGCTGCTGTACAGGTAGTAACCCTTGGGGTCCTGTTCCCACAGCCATTCGCCGGATAAATCCGCCATTTGCCGGAAACGCTGTTCGCTTTCGGCCAGTGCCGATTCCACGGTTTTACGGCCGGTAATGTCCTCGGCAACCGCCAGATAGTGGGTGGTGTTGCCGAGGCTGTCCTTGATCGCGCTGATGCTTTCCGCGACCCAGTATTCGCGGCCGGTCTGGTGCCGGTTGCAAATTTCGCCCTGCCATTCGCCGCTGACCGTCAATTGCCGCCACAGGTCTTGATAATCCTGGGCCGACATTTTTCCGGATTGCAGCAAACTGGGAGTTTGCCCTAACAATTCGGCTTCGGCATATCCGCTCAGCAGCGAGAAGCGGGGGTTGACGTAGACGATGCGGCCGCTGGCGTCGGTCACCATCATCGCACTGGCGCTTTGTTCGATGACTCGGCGCATGACCAAAAAATCGTTGGCCGGATCGATGGCTTGGATCAATAACAAGGCTTTGCCAAAGTCAGACCGGGAGCTCGGTAGCGTACTGACCGTGACCAAGGCCGGAAAGCTGTGGTATCTGGCCAGAAGTTCTGCTTCGAAACATTCGGCTGATTCCCGGTCGCCGGCCCGCGCCAGCGCCGCCCGGCACAGCGTCAGGCTGGCCGGCGCCAAGATCCGCTCCAGCTCCAATCCTGACAACTCATGTGCGCCGTAACCGAGCAGCGCGGCGGCGGCTCGATTGGCGCCGTCGATTACCGGACTTGTCGTTTCGCCGTTGCCGGTCGCGTAGCCGACCAGCAACAGATTGAAGGCCAGACTATCGATCAGTTGGCGCATGGTTCGGCTCGGGCCGGTCGGCCTCAGACCCGGCTATGCAGATGCGCTGCCAGCCGCTGCATCGCGGCCGAGGCGTCGGCCGGGTCAAGACGGACGTCGATGATGCTGGGCGAGCTGCGGTTGGCCAGTGCCGCTGTGAGTGCCGCTTCGAACGCTGCCTCCGTGCCGGCGGAGTATCCTTGCAGCGGGCCGAAGACTTCGCCGAGCCGATCGAAGCGCCAATCGCCGATGTCGTTAAACGGGCCTTCCAGGATGAAGCGCTCGGTACTGTAACCGCGGTTGTTGAAGACGACCACAATCGGGTCCAGGCCCAGGCGGGCAAAGGTCGCCAGTTCGGTACCGGTCATCTGGAATGCGCCGTCGCCGACCAGAATCAGCGCCCGCCGGTCGCGGCGGGCGATTTGGGCGCCCAGCGCCGCCGGCACGGCAAAGCCCATGCTGGTGTAAAACGCCGACGACAAAAATTCCGACTGTTCGTGCACCTGTAGATCGATCGTCGCAAACAGGCAGTCGCCGACGTCGCAGACCACGATGAACTCGGGGCTGAGAGCTTGATTCAAGCGGCTGACCAGGCGCGCGGTGGTGATGGCGCGATCCGGCAACGGAAAATCCGCTGCGGTCACAGTACCCGGCGCGGCAACGAATTTTTCCGTGCGCACCGGTACCGATTTGGCCAACGCCTGCAGGAAATCCTTCAGCAATACCCGCGGGTAACGGTGCGAGCTGATCACCACTTCGTCCTGCGCCGCCCTGACCATGCGTTGCGGGTCGAGTTTGGCCGTATAAATGCCGGTGTCGACGTCGTTCAACGTCACGCCCAGCATCAGCAACAAATCGGCTTGCTCGACCAGGTAGCGGGTGTATTCGGCGCTCATGGTGCCTTCGTAAATACCGAGATAGGCCGGGTGCCGTTCGGCGATCACCGACTTGCCGGTCAACGTTGCCGCGACCGGCAGGCCGGAGCGATTCACCAAGTCGACAAGAACCCCTTGCAAGCCGCGGCGATGGATCTCCACTCCGGCAACGATGATCGGCGAGCGCGATTTTTCGCCCAGTTCCATCGTTTCCGCCACCGCTTCGGCCAATGCGGTTTCGTCGCTGCCGCAAACTTCCGGCGCCGGGCCCGGCATGGAGTAACCCGGCACTCTGACCCGGTCGCGCGGGATTTCGATGTAAACCGGTTTGGAGTAGTGGCGCGCGGCGGCCAGCGCCTGGTCGATTTGGCGACATGCGATTACCGGATCGTTCAGGACCACACAGGCGCAAGTGATGCGCTCAAAGATTTCGCGTTGAAAGGTAAACGGCCCGAAACGGTGATGCAGCAAGGGATCGTTGCGCTGCTCGTCCACGCCCGGCGCGCCGCTGATCACCACCACCGGCGACGATTCGGCGTAGGCACCGGCGACGGCATTGACCGTGTTCAACGCGCCGACGCCGTAAGTCACCGCGACGGCGCCCAGGCCGGAACAACGGGCGTAACCGTCGGCGGCAAAGGCCGCGGTGTCCTCGCGGGTGGTGCCGATATGGCGGATCGGGCTATGCACCATCTGGTCGTAGAAGCCGAGGATGTAATCGCCCGGTACGCCGAAAATCTCCCTAACGCCGTGGGCGTAGAGCCGGTCGAGCAAGTATTGGCCGATACTTTCGGCATTTTGCGTGTTCATCGTCACCTCCCGGAAAGCTACGGCTATTAGTGTTCCGCGCCGGCACGAAAAAACCAGCGCGAAGGTTGAACGTAAGACTGGATTGGGTATCGAAGTTTCCGCAGCACGCCGGTTTTGTCCGATTGCTGCTAGACTGCGGCCGAACAACCGCCGCCAATGTTTCTGCCCAACTTGCTTCTATGAAACTCGAACTCGAAAAAAATCACGGCTTAAGCGTAGTCACTATTCGGGAACCGCGGGTCGATGCCCACAATTCCGCCGAATTGAAGGACTATCTGGCGCAATTGATCGAGAGCGGCGAAAACCGGATTCTGGTGCGATTGGCCGACGTCCGCTTCATCGACAGTTCCGGGCTGGGCGCATTGTTGTCGGCCTATAAAAGAACCGCCGCCGACGCCGGCCAGTTTGCGCTGAGCAACGTCCAGCCGCAGGTGCTGTCCATGTTCGAGATCACCCGGCTGAACCGCGTGTTCGAGATTTATGCCGATGCCGCGGATATGCTGCCGAGTTAGCCGACGAGTTTGCCCATGTCTCCCACCGCCATCCAAGTCGATGTCATCATCCCGACCCACACCAAATATCTGGATCTGGTTGGCAGCATCGGCGAGCGCGTCGTCAGGGAGTTGGACGGCTTTGCCGGCGACCGGGAAGCCCTGGCCTACCAATTGAACCTGGTGCTGACCGAAGCGGCGGCGAACGTGATCAAGCACGCCCACGACGCCGCCAGCAAGGATACGGTGCGGGTCACGATCCAGCTTTTGGACGAGACGTTGACCATCAAAGTCTACGACCACGGTCAGGGTTTTGACTTGGAGACCGTGCCCAGCCCCGATTTCGCCGCCGCGCCGGAAAGCGGCATGGGCTTGTTTCTGATCCGGTCGATGATGGATAAGGTCAGTTATACTCGCCAAGCCGATTGCAACGTGCTGGAGCTGGTCAAATATTTGAAATGAGCCGGCGCCGTGGCATCCTGGAGCCATCAAGCCGACCCGCTTTTGCCTGCGCCGTAGTCTGGGAAATCGGGTAACCGGCTGCCACCTCATAACATAGGGCATCGATCATGCAGCATCAGGACCCTTCTTGGAACGAACAACTTCTCGTCGCCTTGCAGCAGGCGCTCGACGCCGAGCACGCCGCGGCGCTGTGGCGAAACCTCGCTTCTGCCTTGCCTTTCGACTATCAGGCGCTAATTACGCCGCAGCAAGCCGTACGCGATCTGCTCAACCTGGAGCGAATGTCCGGGCCAACGGTGCCATCGGCCGAATTGTTGGAACCGGCCGGCGCTACCGACGCTTACCGCCTGCATTTTTACGGTACCCGGCAACGCTATCTGGACGAGTTCATTCCGGTGCTGGAGAACCTGAATTTGCGGGTGTTGGACCAAGTCCAGTTCGTGTTGAGCCTGGAGCGGCAAACGGTTTATCTGAAAAGTTTCAGTGTCGAACCCGCGGCGGCCGATTGCCCGCCTTTGGACCGGATCAAACCGCAGCTGCTGGCCACGATCCAGGCCGTGATGGCGGGCTGGGTCGAAAACGACGGCTTGAACCGCTTGGTGGCCTTGACCGGCATGGATTGGCGCGATTGCGACGTGTTGCGGACTTACCGCAATTATTTTCTGCAGTTGCACAACTGGACCAGCAAAGCCACCATCCAGCAGGCGCTGGCTGCCAATCCCGCCGCCGCGCGCGGGCTGTTCGATTATTTTGAAGCCCGGTTTCGCCCCGATCCGGAATGGCAGGATTACGCCGTCAGGGACGAGCAGGTGTTGTTTCCGTTGCGCATGCAACTGTTGCAAACCATGGCGGCGGTGGCGAATATCCAGCACGATCGGATTTTGCGCGGCCTGTTCAATTTGATCGACGCCACGGTACGCAGCAATTTCCACCTGCGGCGCGAGGCTGCCGAGCATTTTATTGCGATCAAACTCAACAGCCTGGGCGTGATCGACATGCCGGCGCCGCGGCCGCAATACGAGATTTACGTCCACGCCGCGGATATGGAAGGCATCCATTTGCGCGGCGGCCGGGTATCGCGCGGCGGCATCCGCTGGTCGGACCGGATCGACGATTTCCGTACCGAAATCCTGGATCTGATGCAGACTCAAATCAGCAAGAATGCCTTGATCATCCCGACCGGCGCCAAGGGTGGTTTCGTGGTCAAACCGGGCGGCTCGAACCAGGACTTCAGGCAGGCCGGGCAGCAGGCCTACCGTCGCCTGATCCGCGGCATGCTGGATTTGACCGACAACCTGCGAGACGGCGTCGTGGTCGGGTCGCCGCAACTGGTGGTGCACGACGACCCCGACCCTTATCTGGTGGTGGCGGCCGACAAAGGCACGGCCAAATTTTCCGATATCGCCAATGCCGTTGCGGCCGAGTACCGGTTCTGGCTGGGCGACGCCTTTGCCAGCGGCGGCTCGCACGGTTACGACCACAAGGCCTTGGGTATCACTGCCCGCGGCGCCTGGGAATGCGTCAAGCGCCATTTCCGGGAAATGGGCAAGGACATTCAAACCGAGGCTTTCAGCGTGGTCGGCATCGGTAGTATGGACGGCGACGTGTTCGGCAACGGCATGCTGCTGTCGCCCTGCATTCGCTTGCAAGCCGCGTTCAGCGGCCAGCATATCTTTATCGATCCGAACCCGCCGGCCGGCGCTGCCGCGTTCAACGAGCGCAAACGCTTGTTCGAATTGCCCGGTTCCAGTTGGCAGGATTACGACCGAAATTTGATCTCGGCCGGCGGCGGGGTCTATAACCGTAGCGATAAGGACATTCCGGTGTCGCCGGAACTGAAGAACTGGCTCGGCATCCGCTACCGCAGCATAGACGGCGAAGCCTTGATCCAGTACCTGCTGAAGGCGCCGGTGGAATTGTTGTGGCTGGGCGGGATCGGCACCTATGTCAAAGCCGGTGCGGAACGGCACGCCGATGTCGGCGACCGCGGCAACGACAACGTCCGCATCGACGCCGGCGAATTGCGGGCGCTGGTGGTCGGCGAGGGCGCCAACCTGGGTTTTACCCAGGCCGCCAGAATCGAGTACGCCTTGCGCGGCGGCCGGATCAACACCGACGCGGTGGACAATTCCGCCGGGGTCGATACCTCTGACCACGAGGTCAATCTGAAAATATTGCTCGCCGGCCTGCACAAGCAAAAACTGGTCGACGATTGCCAGAGCTTGTTCGAAAGCCTGACCGACGCAGTATGCGCCGCGGTATTGCAGGACAACATCGCCCAAAGCCAGTGCCTGTCGCTGGACCAAATTCGTTGTCAGGCCGATCCGGGCTTGTTCATCCAGGTCGCTGAGCGGCTGGAGGCGGCCGGTTTTCTGGATCGTGGCGTCGAATCGTTTCCGGAGACCAAGGATATTCTGAGTCGGCCGGGGCAGATCCTGACCCGACCGGAATTGGCCGTGTTGATGGCCGCCGCGAAAATGTTTCTGGCGCGGCAATTGGAGAAAGCGCGCGTCCACCTGGATGAGCCTTGCTACCAGCCTTACCTGGCGGCCTATTTTCCCGCGCCGCTGCGCGATCGCTTCGGCGCCCAGCTGGCCGAGCATCCGTTGGCGGCCGAGATCAAGGCCACCGTGATCGCCAACCGGATCGTCAATCAGGCCGGCAGCAGCTTTCTGGCGCTTGATGACGGTGAGAACGGCAGCATATTGGCGGTAGTCGACGCCTATCTGGCTTTCGATCAGGCGTTGGCCGGCGATGCATTGCGGACGCGGATTGCGGCAGCCGGGCCGGAGCTGGCCAACGCTAGCCGCTATGGTGCCTTGCTGAAACTGGAACAGGCTTTATCCGGCTTGTGCGTCTGGGCTGCGGCCCGGCAGCCGGCGGTCGTAGCCGACGCCGACACGGTCGCCGTGTATCAAACGTTGCTGGCAGACTACCGCCGCTACCGCCTTGCCGACTATCCGGTCCCGGATGCCAGCGAGTATGCACAAGCCGGAATGGCGGACGATTTGGCGGCCGAGATGGGTTTTATCGAAAGCCTGCCCGACTTTTTGTGGCTGGCGGCGCTGGTCGGGGAATCGGGGCGCGATTTCGCCACTGTCGACCGCTTGCTGCAATCCGTCGACCAAACCTTGGCTATTCGCCCGCTGGCGCAGCAATTGGCGCAGATTCCGCAACGCGATTTTTGGGTCAGGAGCGTTTGCGCCGCATTGCAGGCGGATTTACGCCGCTACGCCGGCGAATGGGTCAAGCAAATGCTGGCCCACGGGTGCAGTTCCTGCGCCGAGTATATCGAACAGAAACAATTGCGGGCCGGCTTGAACCGCTACCGCAAAATTCAGGCGGAAAGCCGGAAATTGACGTCGTTGAATTTGTTGAGTTACGTCGCGCTGGTGCGCGCTTTGGGCGGGGTGTTGCCGGTGTAAGGCAAATGTGGGCTGAAAACGTCCGATGATCGCCGTCGGCTGCCGAGGCAACAAAAATGTTTAATCCACCCGTCCAAATTATGGAGGAAGGCTTACGGCGGATTCGGAGCGCAGCGACAATCCGCGAAAACCCTATTCAAACGCAAGATCAAGCAGGGCGGATATCTCGAATGTCATCCATGGTGGATTGCTTCTCGAATCCATCTTACGTCAACCGTTTATCCGTCGTACGGCCGTGTGAATCGAACGCTATGTGCCGGCAATTGAAAGTGGCTTTGACATTTGAATTTGGCGGTACTTCTTAACGCCAGCGCGTAGTAACACCGTCATGCACACGGTGCACACAATGAACTGAAGATGCTCCTTGCTCTTAGCCTGCGACTCAAACGCCTTGATGCCACTTTGATATATCTCTGAGTTTTCCGCCCATCGAGTAAGTTCAAGTAGCCTAAGTTTCTGTCTTTGACTTGATAGTGATTCTTGGTCTAGCTGATGCGCAAAATCATTTCTGATTTTTCTCAGCATTTGCAGTGCGTGTTCGAAGCTTGAGTCAATGGCTCCAAGCCGATGAGCAAAGGCGATCTTGGCTGAGAAGGTTCCAAGCATTCGATCTCCTTCGAAAAGGGGATCCGTACCACCAGGATGCGGTGCTAGGAGTCGTTTGAGAAGCCGCTCTAGATCTACGTCTAGCCGAGCTGCAGCGAGAATTACAGTTGCGCGTTCGCTTTCGTCAAGCAAAGATTTTGCCAATGAGAACATATCCTCGAGTAAATCAATTAGCTCTTCTTTAGTCGAATGGGTCATAGAACTATGGTGCTCCTGCATATCAATTCGAGGAGCCTAGCGTAGAACTAAGCTGACCGCTGGAGCGCAGCGGAAGCGGGTCGGCTTGAGCAAAATGTGTACGCCCAGCATGGGCATGAACTTATGGGGTGCAAGTCCCCAGTCGGAGAATTCAACGTTAATCATGTTAGCGATCATAACGACTAGCCGTGGGCAAAGGCAAGGCCGTGAGGGCTTGTCAGAAGGAAGCCTAAGGGCCGTAGGCTGGGTGGAGCGGCAGCGATACCCAGCTTTAACGGCTTTTAGCTGGGTTTCATTATCATTCAACCCAGCCTACGTCCACGAATGCAGATTCCGTTTATTATCCATTAGCGGTAATTGGAAAGTTCAGCCAACTGTCGCTTATGGGGTGTAACAAGACAATCGCGCCTTATCTTACCAAGCGGCGAATCTCCTGAGAACCGAAATCCAGCCCAAATAACGTGGCACAACATAAAACCCGGCGGCTTTCATTCCAACCTTGGCAGGCACATAGCCATTTTTTGTTGTACTAACGGACCAAATCCGGCTACTATCCTGCCCATGATACTTTCCAATCTGCTTTTTCTCGTCAATAAACGCCGCTGGCTATGGGGCTTACCTATTGCCGTGGTGTTTGCGTTTTTCTAAAAACTTTCAAGCAACCGCGGGCTTGCCGCAGTTGCTTCGTCATTTGCCAAAGGCCCGCATCGATTCAGGAGGCCCAATGGCTACAACCGTTTCCACCCATTCATTTCAACACCGCCGTTTGCTCGGCTTTGGTTTGGCGACTTTGGCCGCGATCGGTTTTTCCGGCAAAGCCATTTTCGTCAAGCTTGCTTATGGCGAAGCGGTCGATGCCGTGACTTTGTTGGCGTTGCGGATGCTGTTTTCGGCGCCGTTTTTCCTGATCGTGGCCTTGCGCCATGCCTGGCAAAAACCGGCGCAGGCCTTGAACCGGCGAGATTACGCGGCGTTGTTGTTATTGGGCCTGCTGGGTTATTACCTGTCCAGCCTGTTCGACTTCATCGGCCTGCAATATATCTCCGCCGGTCTGGAACGCTTGATTCTGTTTTTGTATCCGACCTTGGTCGTGGTGTTGTCGGCGCTGTTGTTGCATAAACCGTTCGGCCGCAAAGAGATCGTCGCCTTGTTGCTCAGTTACGCCGGGATCGGCGTGGTGTTCAGCGATCAAGTGACGTTGCAGGCCGAACATTTGTGGTTGGGCGCCGGTTTTGTGTTTGCCAGCACGTTGACTTACGCGGCGTATCTGATCGGCACCGGCGAGACGGTGGCCAGGATTGGTGCGTCGCGCTTTACCGCCTACGCGATGCTGGTGGCCTGTGCGGCAACGCTGATCCAATTCCTGTTGACCCATCCGCCGCAGGCGCTGCTGGTCTCGGCTCGGGTCTATCAATTGAGTTTTTGGATGGCGATTGTGTCGACCGTGTTGCCGGTATTCATGCTGTCGGCCGCGATCCGGATCATAGGCTCCAGCCATGCTTCGCTGATCGGCGCGCTTGGGCCGGTGGCGACGCTGTTTTTAGCGAACGTGTTTCTCGGCGAACAACTGAGCACCTTGCAAATGGCCGGTGCGGCGCTGGTGTTGGCCGGGGTGTTGAGCCTGTCGCGAAAATGAACCGCGGCGCAGGCCTTAGTGCCGGTCGTCGGCCGATCCGCCCGAGGCCAGCATTTCCCTGGCATGGGCCAGCGTGTTTTCGGTGATGGTGACGCCGCCCAGCATCCGCGCCACTTCATGCACCCGTTCCTCCTCGCTGAGCCGGCGGACGCTGGACGAGGTGACGGCGGCCTTCTGGTTTTTGGCGACGAACAGGTGCTGGTGAGCTTGAGCCGCGACCTGCGGCAGGTGAGTCACGCACAGCACCTGGCGGTTGCGGCTGAGCCGGCGCAGTTTCTGACCGACGATTTCGGCGATGCCGCCGCCGATACCGGAATCGACCTCGTCGAAGATCATGGTCGGCGTGGTTTTGTCGGTGCTGGTTGTAACTTGAATCGCCAGACTGATGCGCGACAATTCGCCGCCGGAGGCTACTTTAGCCAAAGGTTTGGCCGGCAGGCCGGGATTGGTGCTGACCAGGAATTCGATCTGGTCCAGGCCGTTGCGCAGCGGTTCGGCCTGTTCCGGCGTCTGCAGTTTGACGATGAATTCGCCGTGCGGCATGCCCAGTTCCTTGATCGCGTCGGAAATCCGTTGCTGCAGTTCGGTGCCGGCCTGGCGCCGGTTGGCTGACAATTCGGCGGCCAGTTTGCGGTACTGGTTCAGCAAACGTTCGCAGTCGGCGTGCAGCGCTTCGATGCGTTCGCTGCTGTGGCTGAGATTGTGCAATTCTTCGCTCAAGCCCGCGGCCAGGGCCGGCAGTTCTTCCGGCTGGACTTTGTGTTTGCGGCTGAGCGACTGGATCACGCCGATTTGGGTTTCCAGCCAGGCCAGCTGCTGCGGATCGGCCTCCTGGTTTTCCAGGAAGCGGCGCAATTGCTGGGTGGCCTCGCCGATCTGGATTTCGGCGTCGCCGAGCAGTTCCGCCACGCCGCTCAGTTCCGCTGCGTATTGGCTCAGCTCTTGTAGTGCGTGAATCACGTGGCCCAGCATGTCGGCGACCGACTGCTGGTCGTTGTCGTACAAAATCTCGAGTTGTTGTTGGCCGACGCCGAGAATTTTACCGAGGTTGGCCAGTTTGTGGTGTTCGTCGGCCAGGGCCTGGTAATCGAAGTTTTCCAGGTCCAGTTGCTGCAGTTCTTCCAGTTGGTAGCGCAGCAATTCCTCGCGCTCGGCCTGGTCGCTGCCGGCCTTTAGCAGTTGCTGCAATTCCTTGTGCGCCTGACGCCAGTTTTGGTAACACGCGTTGAGTTGTTCCAACAAGGTCTGATTGTTGGCGAAGCCGTCCAGCAGCCGGCGTTGCTCTTCGCCGTCCAGCAAGGTCAAATGGGCGTGTTGGCCGTGGATTTCCACCAATTGCCGGCTCAAGGCCTGCAGGGTCTGCAGATTGACCGGACGGTTGTTGATGTAAGCTTTGGAGCGGCCGTCCTCGCTGACCGTGCGCCGGATCAGGCACTGGCTGTCGTCGTCCAACTCTTGGTCGGCCAGCCATTGTTTGACCAGCGGCGCCTTGCTCAAATCGAATTCGATATTGATCTCGGCCCGTTTGCTGCCGGGACGGACGTAGCCGGAATCGGCGCGGTCGCCGAGCGCCAGGCCCAGCGCGGTCAACAGGATGGATTTGCCGGCGCCGGTTTCGCCGGTCAATACCGACATGCCGGGGTCGAGGTCCAGATCCAGGGCGTCGACCACGGCCAGGTCGAGAATGTTCAGGTTCAGCAGCATGGGTTCAGGCGGGGTAGCCGCTCCAGTTGAGTTTGCTTCTCAGGATATGGAAAAAATCGTGATCTGCCGGGTGCAGAATTGTAATCGGTTTCTCGGCCTTCTTGATGACGATCTTGTCGTTGATGCGGACGTCCGGAATTTCCAGATGGTCGCAGGTCACCAGGGCATTGATTTGTTTGGCGCGACTGAAGCGGACTTCGATGGTGACTTTGTCGTCGATCACGATCGGCCGGTTGGACAAGGTATGCGGATTCAGCGGCACCAAGACCAGGGCGTGCAACGCAGGATGCAGGATGGGGCCGCCGGCCGACAGCGAATAGGCGGTGGAACCGGTCGGCGTGGCGACGATCAAGCCGTCCGAGCGTTGTGTGTTGAGATAGACACCGTCGATGCTGGTGACGATCTCGATCATGCTCGGCGTGACCCAGCGGTGCACCACCACTTCGTTGACCGCGGTTTGCTGGTGGATCAGCGTGCCGTCGCGGATGATGGCCGCATTCAATAAGTGGCGTTGCTCGGTTTTGTAGTTGCCGGCCAGAATCTGTTCCAGGCTGCCGGAGAGTTGTTCCGGCGAGATATCCGCCAGAAATCCGAGCCGGCCCAGATTGACGCCCAGCAACGGCACGTCGAAATCCGCCACCGCCCGCGCCGCGGCCAGGAAGGTGCCGTCACCACCCAAGGCCATCATCAGATCGCAATGCTCCGGCAAACGCTCGATGTAGACGCCGGTGACGTCGGCGTTCTCGATCAAATCGGCGCTTTGGCTTTCCACCGCCACTTGAAAACCCCGGCGCAGCAGATAGCGGTAGAGTTGGTTCAGCGTCGGCGCGATTCCGGGGTCGCCGAACTTGCCGACGAGGCCGATACGCTGGAATGGGCTTGGCATGGCATAGGGTTGGTTGAGAATGTTGCCCGGATTATACAAACAGGTCGGCGGAAAGTCTTGGCGCAAGTTGCGCCGGGGTCGCGCGCAGCAACTTTGTGTATAGGTATTTGGGCCTATAGACAAAACAATGGATGTGGCTAGAATCCGGAAATTTTTAAAGGCATATTTGATTTGCCCCAGTTTATTTTGCTTGATCCCAACCCATGAAATTCGACCGAGTAATCCTGGTTGTCGACGAAGACATCTCTTCCTACAAGGGCATTTTGCGGATGGCCGAACCGCTGGCGGCCGAGGTGGTGCATTTTGCCTGTCGTCACGAATTGAGTCGGTGGACTGTCGAGAACCGTGACAGTTTCGATCCGGGCAAGTTGGCTTCCAGCGTGGTGTTCGATCCCGAGTTTCTGGACATCTTCGACAACGGCCCGTTCGACGAATTGTTCGGCCAATGCCCGCGGATTTGTATCAGCCGCAGCGGGCGCTTGTCCAGGGCGGTGCAGGCGATCAATTCCGGCCTGTTCGATTTTATCGAGAAACCGTTTCGGCTGGAGCAGATGCAGCAGGTGTTGGAAAATTCGTTGGCATCGCACGAGCGCGATAGGCGCCGACTCAGCGACTTCAAAAGTTTAACCCGCCGAGAATTGCAGACCTGCCAAATGGTGGTGAGCGGCCTGACGAACCGGGAAATAGCGGAACAGCTGGATATTTCCATCAAAACGGTCAAAGTTCACCGGGCCAATTTGATGCGCAAAGTGCGGGCTAAATCCGTGACCGAATTGCTGCGCGGTTACGACGAATTTATGGTCAAGATCAACGGCGTACCGAGTCTTGTGAAAAAATTCTCCGTGGGGGCGTGAAGCCTCGTTATCCCGGAGCGGCTGCAGTGGACTGGGCGGCCTGAGTCCCGGCCGATAAACGTCCGGCCAATCCTTTTTGCGATACCGGTTTAACTTCAACTGCTAACCGAATTACCCTTTGATGGAATTGACTCTGTTTCCTACTATCGGCGCTATTGCCCAGCGTCAAATCTTGCGAGCATCGCTCGATATGAGTGTGCGCGAGGTCTCCGAGTTGCTGAGCCGGAACAATGTCAGCAGCGTCGTCATCGAGCAGGCGGACGGCCACTACGTGTTTTCGGTCGAAAATCTGTTGCAACACGTCCATTCAGGCGGCCGCAGCGGCGTGACCCTCGGCGAGTTGCCGATTCGCAAAATTGCCTGTCTGGACGAGAGCGAACATATATTGGTGGGGCTGGAGGTGCTGGAAAATAGCGGCGACCGTTATCTGGGGGCGGTAGGGGCCGGCGGCGAGCTGGTAGGCATCTTGACCTATACCGATATCCTCTCGGCGGTCGATCCGACGGTATTGGTGCAAAAGAAAACCATAGGCGAACTGATTTCCCGCACCGAGCCGGTCACGTTTTCGCCGGACTGGATCCTGGAAGACGTACTGAGTCACCTGCGGAAACTGGAAGATTCGATTATCGTGATCGACGCCGGGATCCCGGTCGGCATCATCACCACCAAAGACATTTTCCGGATTTTGTCGTCCGGCAGCGCTACCGATTTGCCGTTGACGGAATACATGACCAGCCCGGTCGCAACCACCGATACCGGCGCGACGATACACGACGCCTTGATGCAATTGAAGACCTTAAAGATCAAACGCTCGGTCGTCGTGGACGAAAACCGGCGTTTGGTCGGCGTCGTCACTCAAAGCGAGCTGGTCGGATTTGCCTACGGCACCTGGATCGATTTGGTCAAACACCATGCCAGCGAACTGAAGGAATTGGTCAGTTTTCTGGAATCGAAAGCAACGGGATTGGAAAAAACGGCGCTTAGCGATCCGTTGACCGGTATCGGTAACCGGCGCATGCTGCAGAAACGGCTGGAAGAAGAAATTCAGCGCATGCGGCGTTACCGGTCGACGCCGTTTTCGTTATTGCTGATCGACATCGACCATTTCAAAAACGTCAACGACAGCCACGGCCACATGGTGGGCGACGAAGTCTTGAAAGTGCTGGCATCCGCTCTGCGCGGCCTGGTCCGGGCCGTTGACGACGTAACGCGCTGGGGCGGCGAAGAATTTGCGATTTTGTTGCCGCATACGCCGGTCGATAATGCCGTCGAATTTGCGGAACGAGTCCGCCAGACGATCGCCAATCTGGTTTTCCCGCGCCAAATTCGGACGACCGTCAGTATCGGCGCCGGCGAGTTTACGATGACGGAAACCGAGCAGGCGTTCTTCGAGCGGGTCGATCAGGCCTTGTATCGCGCCAAGCGCAACGGTCGCAATTGCGTCGTCGCCGATGCCGACGCAGCTTAATTGACCTGAAGCGGCCGCCCGGAAGCCGTCACATCACGAAAAACGTACTCAGGTAAACCGCACCCAGCAACGTGGACAGCAAGCCGAGTTTGTTTTGCAAAGTCAGCGATTGCCAATAAAGCTCGCACTCGGTTTTTCGCCGCACCCAGGCATTCATCAGTGCCTGCTTTAGCCGGCGCTGTATTCGTGGCAATGCTTTCCACAGCGCGTAAAGCGCCGAACCGCCAAGTGCCAACAAGATGTAAAAGGTGATGATCTGGCTGCCGTGGCGGGTGGTGTGAAAAGTATGCTCCACGGCATGTTCGATGCCAAGCTCGAACCATTCGAATGCCAGGTGCAGCATTTCGAACAGGAAGTGGGCGACGCTGAAAACCAGGTCTATCGTCATGTCGTACATTGCCAAACCGGCTCCGACGCCGGCCACGGCTATTAAATCCAGATGTTGCCTAATCATGCCAGTGCCTCTTTAAACAGTGATACAGCATCGTTTCCATTGCCGGCAGCTCCGCCAGCCGCCGCAGTTTACTCGACCGTGATGGCAGGCGCAAAGCCCGCCATCAGCGGAAAATCCGCCGACATTCCCTTGGGGGGAGAAATGTCGCAACGGATTCGGCAAGATTGTAATAAAACATCGATTCGATACCAAAATATTTTTGCATTGCCCCCGTTCCACAGAGCGATTGTGGTCTTGGGGGAGGACTGGTGCGGATTTTCTTCCCTGCTGCCGCGCCCGGCACCGGAGAGAATGGCGAGAAAATACCCGCAGGGGAGCGGCCGGGATGTGGCTCGTTTTGTAGCGAAAGTGTCTCTGCTGTCGGTCCGAGAACCGACGTTGAAATAGGGTCCGCGATAGCCGAAACAATATGTGATATTCGAATTTGTCTGGGGATTTGCATTCCTCCGATTACGCTTCGCTAATCGGAGCGACGCGGGCTGCGAGTTTTTCCCCTGATGCCGCGCCGAGCACCGGAGGGTTTGGCGAGAAGTTGCCCGCAGGGGAGCGGCAGGGATGCCGCTCGTTTTCGGAGGGCTAGGACAGCCCTTCCGAAAACCCTCGACAAACCCGGAGGAGCGCAGGATTCAAGCAGCATGGGGTGTCGTTTCTTTTGGATACTTTTCTTTGGACAAGCAAAGAAAAGTATCTCGGCTGTCGGTCCGAGAACCGACATTCAAATAGGCTTCGCGATAGCGGAAACAATACGTGATATTCGAATCTGTCTGGGGGATTTGCATTCCTCCGATTACGCTTCGCTAATCGGAGCTACGCGGACTAAAGTTCCCAAGTGGGAACGGGAGAAAAAAGACCCGGCAGCCATACTGACCGCCGGGCGTCGGGTTTACTTATTTGGCCAGTGTTCAAGTAGCAAAGCCAGATAAAAAGCGGCTTTACTTGCTTTTGCAAGGTCGATTTTCAACTCGATCTTTGGCGTCTTCAGGCTGAACATATCCATGTCCTCCATTGCTGCCTTGCCGATTCAAGTTATCGGCACCTCTTGGGCCTCTTGCCCGCCTTTGCATTCAATGCGCCGGGTCTATATGGGGAGGAAATGATATTGAGTCGAAATATTCAACGATTTCCAATTTCAAGCCATACATCGAGCACCCCATCAATAATTTGATTTAAAATTTTAGAAAAAAAGGCCGGTTTCCCGGCCTTTTCCAAATCGAATCAGGTTATTTCAACAATCCCTGCAACAACCCATTCAACTTATGCACAAACGCCGCCGGATCGTCCAACTGGCCGCCTTCGCTGAGGATGGCTTGGTCGAACAAAATATGGCTGATGTCGGCAAAGCGTGCGTCGTCCTGCTCGTTTTTCAGGGCCTGGACGATGGCGTGGTCCGGGTTGATTTCGAAGATCGGTTTGCTGTTGCCGCCCACGCCGAACATGCCGCCGGCGTGGCCGGCTTCCTTCATGAGCCGTTCCATGTGCAGGCTCATGTCGTAAGCGCCGGTCACCAAACAAGCCGGGGAGTCGGTCAGACGGTGGCTGATTTTGACTTCGCTGACTTTGTCGGTCAGTACGTCCTGGATTTGCTTGACCACCGATTCGAAGTCCTTGCTGACTTCTTCCTGGTGTTTTTTCTCTTCTTCGGTGTCGAATTTGTCCAGGTCCAGCTCGCCCTTGGCAATCGATTGCATGTGCTTGCCGTCGAACTCGGTCAGGCTGGACACCAGCCATTCGTCGATACGATCGGTGAGCAATAACACTTCGATGCCTTTCTTGCGGAACACTTCCAAATGCGGGCTGCTTTTGGCGGCGGCGAAGCTGTCGGCGGTGATGAAGTAGATTTTTTCCTGACCTTCCTTCATCCGGCTGACGTAGTCGGCTAACGACACGTTTTGGGTTTTGTCGTCGGTATGGGTGGACGAGAAGCGCAGCAGGCCGGCGACGCGGTCCTTGTTTTTGTGGTCTTCGATCGGGCCTTCCTTAATGACGTTACCGAACTGCTCCCAGAATTTTTGGTATTTCTCCGCGTCGTTCTCGGCCAGATCTTCCAGCAGGCCCAATACCTTTTTCACGGCGCCGCCCTTGATGGTGCTGATCTGTTTGCTTTGTTGCAGGATCTCGCGCGATACGTTTAATGGCAGGCTATCGGTATCGATCACGCCGCGGATGAAGCGCAGGTAGCGAGGCATCAATTGTTCGGCGTCGTCGGTGATGAACACTTTTTTGATGTACAGCTTGACGCCGTGTTTGGCGTCGCGATCCCACAAGTCGAAGGGGGCGCGGCCTGGCACGTATAGTAACAAGGTGTATTCGTTGGTGCCTTCTACCTTGCTGTGGACGTGGGCCAGCGGGTCCTGGAAGTCGTGGCCGACGTGTTTGTAGAACTCGTTATATTGTTCCTCGGTGATGTCGTCCTTGGATTTGGTCCACAAGGCCGACGCGCTGTTGACGGTTTCGTCTTCGATACGGGCCGGTGCGGTTTCGTTTCCGTCATCGTCTTTCTCAGCCGGGATTTCCTGGCTCATGATGATGGGCAGGGAAATGTGGTCCGAGTACTTCTTGATGATGGAGCGCAGTTTCCAGGCGCTCAAGAACTCATCTTCGCCTTCTTTCAGATGCAGTACGATTTCGGTGCCGCGGCTGGCTTTGTCGACCGATTCGATGCTGTATTCGCCCAGGCCATCGGATTCCCAGCGCACGCCTTCGCTAACCGGCGCGCCGGCCTTGCGGGTGGTCAATGTCACTTTGTCGGCGACGATGAAGGCCGAGTAAAAGCCGACGCCGAACTGGCCGATCAGTTCGCTGTCCTTCGCTTGGTCGCCGGTCAGGCGTTCGAAGAATTGTTTGGTGCCGGATTTGGCAATAGTGCCGATGTGGTCCTGCACTTCCTCGCGGCTCATGCCGATGCCGTTATCGGTGATGGTGATGGTCTTTTTGGCTTCGTCGAAATCGACGCGGATTTTCAGCTCGCTGTCGCCTTCGTACAAGCTGTCGTTGGCCAGGGCTTCGAAGCGCAGTTTGTCGGCGGCGTCGGAACCGTTGGAGATCAGCTCGCGCAAAAAGATTTCCTTGTTGCTGTACAAGGAGTGAATCATCAAGTGCAGCAAATGTTTGACTTCGGTTTGAAAACCTAGGGTTTGTTTGTTTGCCTCAACAGTCATGTCTATACTCTTTTGGTTGTAAAGTGGACTTGGGCAAGTTGGGGATGACCGTTAAATTTTTCAAGGCCGCGGTCGCGGCAGTCGGGGCAAGCGGGTTTTATGGTCTCGTTAGTTGAATCTCGCTTATGAAATTGAGTTTAGCCGCTAAGCCGATTCTGATTGTCGAAGACAAGCCGGTGATTCGTAAGTCGATACGCGACATGTTGTACGGCTTGAATGCCGATGCGATCGTCGAGGCCGACAGCGGTGTGGCCGCCGTCAACGCCATGGCGAAAACCACGTTCGAGATCGTGTTGTGCGACTACAACCTGGGGCCGGGCAAGAACGGTCAGCAAGTGTTGGAGGAAGCGCGGCATCGCAAATTGATCGATTACCGCAGCATTTTCATTTTAATCAGTTCCGAACAATCCACCGGCGCCGTGCTGGGCGCAATGGACAGCAAGCCGGACGAGTACCTGACCAAGCCGTTCAATGCCCAGCAATTGATCAGCCGCTTGCATCGGCACTTTGCGCGCCGCGAGTATTTGGCTGCGATCGAAAAGGCGATGGCGAAAGGCGATTTGGCGCAGGCGATCCGGCACTGCGACACCTTACTGGAAAGTGGCGACGGGACGATGCGCCTGCATCTGCTGAAAATGCGCGCCGAGTTGGCAACCTCTGCCGGCGATTTCGAAACCGCGCGGCAGATTTACGGTGAAGTATTGCAGCATCGGGATTTGCCTTGGGCGCGTCTGGGCCTGGCCGTGATCGACTTTCAAACCAACGATATCGAGCAAGCCATCGCCGGCCTGCAGAGCCTGGTGGCGGACAACCCGATGCTGATGGAGGGGTACGACTGGCTGACCCGAGCCTACGAAGCGCTGGAACGGCATCAGGAGGTTGAACAAGTGTTGGCGCAGGCTTTGGAATTGTCGCCCCAATCGATCCTGCGGCAGAAGAAGTTTGCCGAGACGGCCGATAAAAACGGCAATCTGGAAGCGGCCGAAAAAGCTTATAAGGCGGCAGTCAAACTGGGTAAGCATTCGGTTCACGGCTCCTGTAGCGACTACGCCGGTCTGGCTAAGTTATACGCCAAGACCAATGCCGGCGAGGAGGCTTTAAAGACACTGAATGAAATGCGCCAGGAATACGGCAACCTGCCGGAGGCCGAACTACGGGCGGCGACCTTGGAGGCCGATCTGTTCCGGGCGCAGGGCGACGAGGACGCGGCGCAGCAGGCTTTGGATAAAGCTTTGGAGCTTTGCGCTCGCTTGGGTAGCAAAGCGCCGCGCGAGTTGCAGTTGGAGGTGGCGCGTTCGTGCTTTTTGAACGAGCAGATCGGCAAAGCCGAGGCCATCCTGCACGGATTGATTCATAACCATATCGACGACGAGCCATTTCTGAACAATTTGCGCGCCATGCAAAGCGGGATCGGCATGCATAACCACTCGGAAGTCCTGATTCAAAAAACCAAACAAGTTTTGGTTGCCACCAACAATAAAGGTGTGGCGCTATACAAGCAGGGTAAATTCAATGAAGCGCTGGATTTGTTCGAGCAGGCATTTTCGGCGATGCCGGAAAACAAGACCATCATCTTAAACATGCTGAAAATTATTATTCACGACTTGAAAGTAAATCCGTTCGACGAAGATAAGGAGCGTCGCGCCAAAACGCTACTCAAGAAAGCCAAGTTACTGGGCGTGGAGCAGCACAAACTGGGCGTGTTGCAACTGGAATTCGGCAAATTGCAGCGCGCCGCCGTTGCCAAGGTCTAGCTGTGTCCGGCCGCTTGGAGCGCGATGCGCTGTTTCCGACGCTGTTGGCATTCACAGTGCACGACATCAAAAATTCGTTGGGCACCTTGCTGGAGTTGATCCGCCAGTTCTCCGCCAAACGCCAAACCGAAGCCGGCGATTTGGGACTGCTGGAATTCGAGGCGGTGCGCATTAACCATAGTCTGATGCAACTGCTCGTGTTATATAAGGTTGGGGCTCAGAAATTCAGTTTGGACATCGACCAATGTGCGGTGCTCGATTTGCTGCAGGAAGCGGTGGATCAGCAAGCGCGGCTGTCTACCTTGCACGAGGTCGAGCTGCGGCTGGATTGCACCGACGAGTTGCAAGCCTATTGCGATTTCGACAATATCGCCAATGCCTTGGCGGCGGTGTTGAATAACGCCTTACGCTATACTCGGCAGACGGTGTTGGTGTCGGCCGAGCAGGACGGCGACTATTTGCAGATCGCGATCGAGGACGACGGCGCCGGTTATCCGCCGCATTTTCTGCAGGCCGATTTGACCAACGCCGCCGAGCTGGATTGGGTCAACGGCAATACCGGTCTGGGCCTGTATTTCGTGTCGGTGATCGCCGGGTTGCACAAAAACGCCGGCCGCTGCGGTTACGTCAAGATCGACAATGCCAGCCGGCTGGGCGGAGCCCGGTTTCGGCTGTTTTTGCCTTGATTTGGCCGTTACTAAGTTACAATAAACGCCGCGGCGGCGTAGAGGGATGAAGACCGCCAGGAACACACAACAATAATATCCGTTGCATATGAGCATTTTAGTTACCGGCGGCGCCGGCTTTATCGGCAGCAATTTCGTTCTGGATTGGCTGGCGCAGAGCGACGAAACCGTCGTCAATCTGGATAAGCTGACCTATGCCGGCAACCCGCAAAATCTGGCCGCGCTGCAAGCCGATGCCCGCCACGTGTTCGTGCACGGCGATATCGGCGATTACGAGTTGGTGCTGGGCTTGCTGAAGCAGCACCAAGTGCGCGCCGTGGTCAATTTCGCCGCCGAGTCCCATGTCGATCGTTCGATACATGGCCCGGAAGATTTTATCCAGACCAATATCGTCGGCAGTTTTCGTTTGCTGGAAGCGGCCAGGGAATATTGGAACAATCTGCAATCCGCCGAGCAACAGGCGTTCCGCTTTCTGCATGTCTCTACCGACGAAGTTTACGGGTCGCTGGAAAAAACCGATCCACCGTTCGCCGAAACCAACCAATACCAGCCCAACAGCCCGTATTCTGCCAGCAAGGCCGCCAGCGACCATCTGGTTCGCGCTTACCACCATACTTACGGTTTGCCGGTGCTGACTACCAATTGTTCGAACAATTACGGCCCCTACCATTTCCCGGAAAAGTTGATCCCGCTCTGCATCCAAAACGCGTTGTCCGGCAAGCCGCTGCCGATTTACGGCGACGGCCAGCAAATCCGCGACTGGTTGTACGTCAAAGACCATTGCAGCGCTATTCGACGGGTATTGGCTGCCGGCAAGCTGGGCGAGGTCTACAACGTCGGCGGCTGGAACGAAAAGGCTAATCTGGATGTGGTAAATACGCTGTGCGCGATACTCGACGAACTGCAGCCGCGTGCGGACGGCAAGTCGTATGCCGAGCAAATTACCTATGTCAAAGACCGGCCCGGCCACGACCGCCGCTATGCGATCGATGCGACCAAACTGGAGCGGGAATTGGGCTGGAAACCGGCGGAAACTTTCGAAACCGGGATACGCAAAACCGTGCAGTGGTACCTGGACAACCAGGCCTGGGTCAAAAATGTCTTGTCCGGCGATTACCAGGCCTGGCTGGATAAAAACTACTCGGGACGGGCCGGGTGAAGATTTTACTGTTCGGCAAGAACGGCCAGGTCGGCTGGGAACTGCAGCGCAGTCTGGCGCCGCTAGGCGAATTGCTGGCCTTGGATCGCCAGGATCGGCAGCACTGCGGTGACTTGAGCAATCCGGAAGGCATCGCGGCTACAATACGGGCTCTACGCCCCAATGTAATCGTCAACGCGGCCGCTTACACGGCGGTCGATAAGGCCGAAACCGAAATCGAGCTGGCCAATACCATCAATTGCGCGGCGCCGCGGGCGATGGCGGACACAGCGGCGGAATGCGGCGCTTGGTTGCTGCATTATTCCACCGACTACGTTTTTAATGGCAGCGGCAATCAAGCTTGGCGGGAAGATGATGCGACCGGGCCGCTAAATGTCTACGGCCAGACTAAATTGGCCGGCGAACGTGCGATTCAAGCCAGCGGCTGCCGGCATTTGATCTTTCGCACCAGTTGGGTGTACGCCGCGCGCGGGAACAATTTTGCCAAGACCATGTTGCGGCTGGCGCAGGAGCGGCAGCAGTTGTCGGTGATCGACGACCAGATCGGCGCGCCGACCGGGGCCGAGTTGTTGGCCGACGTCGCGGCTCACGCCATCCGCGCCGGATTGCGCACGCCGGATGTCGCCGGGATCTATCATCTGACGGCGGCCGGCGAGACTTCTTGGTACGAATACGCCCATTTTGCGCTGGATTTCGCCCGCCAAGCCGGCGTCGCGTTGAATACGCCGAAGCAGGCGGTCACCGCGATCCCGACCAGCGCCTATCAGACACCGGCCAAACGGCCGTTGAATTCGCGCTTGAATACCGAGAAATTGCAGGCCGCATTCGATTTGCGCTTGCCGCCATGGCAGGCAGGGGTCGAGCGCATGTTGTCCGAGTTGTATGGAAGGTAACCATGAGTCAACGTAAAGGCATTATTCTGGCAGGCGGTTCCGGTACCCGCTTGTACCCGGTCACCAAAGCGGTTTCCAAGCAATTGCTGCCGATTTACGACAAGCCGATGATTTATTACCCGCTCAGCACCTTGATGCTGGCCGGCATTCGCGACATTCTGATCATTTCCACGCCGCAGGATACGCCCTTGTTTCAACAGTTGCTCGGCGACGGCAGTGATTGGGGGTTGAATTTGCAGTATGCGGTGCAACCCAGCCCGGACGGCTTGGCGCAGGCGTTCATCATCGGTCGCGATTTTGTCGGAGCCGAACCCAGCGCCTTGGTGTTGGGCGACAATATTTTCTACGGCCACGATTTGTACCAGCAATTACGGACAGCAAACGACCGCAGCTCGGGCGCGACGGTTTTCGCCTACCACGTACAGGACCCTGAGCGTTACGGCGTGGTCAGCTTCGACGCGGAGGGCAGGGCCTTGTCGCTGGAGGAAAAGCCGGCCCAGCCGAAGAGCCATTACGCCGTGACCGGCTTGTATTTTTACGATAACCAAGTGGTCGATATCGCCGCCAATTTGCAACCTTCGCCGCGCGGCGAGTTGGAAATTACCGACGTCAACCGGATCTATCTTGAGCGTCAACAACTTAGCGTTGAGATCATGGGCCGTGGCTATGCTTGGCTGGATACCGGTACCCACTCCAGTCTGATCGAAGCCAGCAACTTCATCGAGACCATCGAGTCTCGCCAGGGGCTGAAAATTTCCTGCCCGGAGGAAATTGCCTGGCGTAGCGGCTGGATCGGCGACGAGCAGATCGAAAAATTGGCCAAACCGCTGGCAAAGAACGGTTACGGTCAATATTTGTTAACATTGTTGAATAAGCAAGTATTTTGATTGGCCGAACTGGTCGCATGCGATTTTTGGTCGCCCACAAAACTGACATCAAATCCGAATAAATTTGGTGTTCATATATCCTGTGGCATAGAGGCTAGCCGTTTTGCGACTTGCGTTAAATTGCTATCGCTCAGCCGCAGTCACTTTCGTTTAGATTTTAGGTAAGCCATGCAAGCCAGCCGTCTTTCCATTCCCGATGTCGTATTATTCACCCCTAAAGTGTTCGGCGACGAGCGCGGCTTTTTTTTCGAAAGTTTCAACGAAAAATTGTTCAGGGAATTGACCGGCGTCGAAGTCAACTTTGTGCAGGATAACCACTCGAAATCGCAAAAAGGCGTGTTACGCGGCTTGCATTACCAAATGCCGCCGATGGCCCAAGGCAAGCTGGTCCGGGTTGTACAGGGCGAAGTATTCGACGTCGCGGTGGACATTCGCAAAAGCTCGCCAACTTTCGGCCAATGGGTCGGCGAAATATTGTCGGCCGATAACAAGCGGCAAATGTGGATACCGGAAGGCTTCGCCCACGGTTTCGTGACGCTGTCCGATACTGCGGAATTTCTCTACAAAACCACGAATTACTATGCGCCGCAGCACGAGCGCTGTATTGCCTGGAACGACGAGAGTCTGCAAGTCAATTGGCCTTATGCCGGCGAACCGGTTCTCTCCGGAAAAGACCAAGCCGGCGTGTCGTTGGACGAGGCTGAACTGTTTGCTTGAACCCGCTCGACGGCCGGCGCTATAAAATTCTTTCTTGATTAATATGCTTCACGACAAAACCATACTGATTACCGGTGGTACCGGTTCCTTCGGCCACACCTTCGTGCCGTTGACTTTGGCCAAATACAATCCGCGCCGCCTGGTGATTTTCTCCCGCGACGAGATGAAGCAGTGGGAAATGGCGAAGTTGTACGGCGACGATCCGCGCGTCCGCTTTTTCATCGGCGACGTGCGCGATAAAGACCGTCTGGCCCGCGCGTTGAACGGTATCGAATACGTCGTACACGCCGCGGCAACCAAAATCGTGCCGACTGCGGAATACAACCCATTCGAATGCGTCAAGACCAATATCATCGGCGCGATGAATCTGATCGACGCCTGTATCGATCAGGGCGTGAAGCGAGTGGTCGCTTTGTCTACCGATAAAGCCAGCAGCCCGGCTAATCTGTACGGAGCGACCAAACTGGCTTCCGACAAATTGTTCGTCGCCGGCAATTCGTACTCCGGCAAAAACGAAACCCGGTTTGCCGTGGTGCGTTACGGCAACGTGATGGGCTCTCGCGGTTCGGTGATTCCGTTTTTCCAATCCATCGCTCATAAAGGCGTGTTACCGATCACAGATGCCCGGATGACGCGCTTCATGATCACGTTGGAACAAGGTGTCGATCTGGTCTGGCGCGCCTTCGACGACATGGTCGGCGGCGAAATTTATGTCAAGAAAATCCCGTCGATGAATATCGTCGATATCGCCCGTGCGGTGGCTCCCGATGCGCAGCACGAAATCGTCGGCATTCGCCCCGGCGAAAAATTGCACGAGCAAATGATAGGGCTGGAAGACGCGCCTTATACCTACGAGTACGACGACTACTACAAAATTCTGCCGGCGATTCATAACTGGAGTTCCGATCCCGAGCGCATCAACCAGGGGGTGCGGGTGGCGCCGGATTTTATCTATTGTTCGGACAACAATACGGAATGGATGAGCGTGGTCGAGTTGCAGGCCTGGCTGGAACAGAACCGCGATAAAGTCGGCAAAATATGACCGCAGTCATTCCTTACGGCCGCCAGGATATCAGCGAAGCCGACATTCAGGCGGTCATCGATGTCTTAAAGTCCGATTTTCTGACGCAAGGGCCGGCAGTCCCGGCTTTCGAAACCGCGGTTTCGGAATATTGTGGCGCGCGCCATGCCATTGCCGTGAATAGTGCGACGTCGGCGCTGCATATCGCTTGCCTGGCGTTGGGCGTCGGGCCCGGCGACGTGGTCTGGACCAGCCCGATTACTTTCGTCGCCAGCGCCAATTGCGCCTTGTACTGCGGTGCCAAGGTCGATTTCGTCGATATCGATCCGCGTACATACAACCTCAGCGTCGCGGCATTGGAACAGAAACTGCAGGCGGCCGAACGGGACGGGAAGCTACCCAAAGTGGTGATACCGGTGCATCTGTGCGGGCAATCCTGCGAGATGGCGGCGATCCATGCCTTAGGCGAAAAATACGGCTTCAAAATCATTGAAGACGCTTCGCACGCGATCGGCGGAAAATATCGGAACCAGCCGATCGGCAATTGCCGCTATGCCGATATCACCGTATTCAGTTTCCATCCGGTCAAAATCATCACGACCGCCGAGGGCGGTATGGCGCTGACCAACGATGCCGGGTTGGCCGATAAGCTGGCCCTGCTGCGCAGCCACGGTATTACCCGCGATCCGGCGCAAATGACGCACCAGGCCGATGGCCCCTGGTATTACCAACAGATTGCGCTCGGTTACAACTACCGCATGACGGATATCCAGGCCGCTCTGGGTTTGAGCCAGCTATCGCGGCTGGACGAATTCGTGGCAAACCGGCAGCGCCTAGCAGCGCGTTACGACAGTTTGTTGTCGGCGTTACCGGTCGAGATTCCTTGGCAGCACCCGGACAATTATTCCGCGTTGCATTTGTACCCGATCAGAATTCCGGAAGGTGTCTCTGCCTACAGCAGACTGAGTGTGTTCGAAGGCCTACGCGCAGCCGGTATCGGCGTCAACGTGCATTACATCCCGGTGCATTTGCAGCCGTATTACCGACAGCTGGGTTTCCAGCCCGGAGACTTTCCGGAAGCTGAAGGTTATTACCGCGCCGCGATCAGTCTGCCGCTCTATGCGACCTTGACCGAAGCCAACCAAGACCGCGTCGTCGCAGCGTTGCGTGGACAATTGCAATGAAGATCGGTTTGGGTACCGTACAATTCGGCGTCGATTACGGCGTTTCGAATAAAGACGGCAAAACGCCAGCTGCCGAAGTCGCCGCTATTCTGGCGGCGGCGGATGAGCTGAAGGTTCGGGTGCTGGATACGGCCACCCTGTACGGCGATAGCGAACAGGTCTTGGGCCATTGTTTGCCGGCGGCGGCCGGGTTCGATATCGTGACCAAAACCCCGCAATTTGCCAAACCGGTTTTGGATGCCGATGATGCCGAACGATTGCAACAAGTCTTCCACGAGTCGTTAACAAAGCTGAACTGCGATTCGGTATACGGCTTATTGATTCATCGGGCGGACGATCTGTTCGTGCCCGGCGGCGAACGTTTGATGGCTGCGTTAACCGGCTTGAAGCAGCAAGGCTTGGTTGCCAAGATCGGGGTTTCGGTGTACGACTCGGCGCAGATAGACCAAATTCTGCAGCGGTTTGATATCGATTTGGTGCAACTGCCGATCAGTGTTTTGGATCAGCGCTTGCTGGTTAGCGGCCATTTGCAAAAACTAAAAACGGCCGGAGTCGAGGTGCATGCCCGCTCGGTATTTTTGCAGGGCTTGTTGCTGATGGATGTGTCGGAAATTCCGGCGTATTTCGCTCCGGTGCGGCATGTTCTCGAAGCCTATCACGCATTTGTTCGCGCCCGAGGATTGACGCCGCTACAAGCCGCAGTGGGGTTCGTGTCCGGCTTGACCGAAATCGACCAAATCATTTGCGGCGTGAACAATGCGCAGCAACTACGCGATATCTGCGACGCCGCCAACGTCGAGCTCGATTGCGGCGAGTTTGCCGGGTTCGCCATCGGCGCAGAAGCGATAGTCAATCCGGCTTTGTGGCGGCTGGAACCAGGAAAATCATGATATTAGCGATATTACAGGCTCGGCTGTCGTCGTCCCGCTTGCCCGGTAAGGTGTTGATGCCGTTGTTGGGAGAGCCGATGTTGCTCAGGCAAATCGAACGGCTGCAAAAAGTCCGTCACATCGACCGGCTACTGGTCGCTACCAGCAGCGAGATGGCGGACGATGCGATAGCAAGCTTATGCGAGCAACATGCAGTCGACTGCTTTCGCGGCAATCTGCAAGACGTGCTGGACCGGTTTTATCAAGCGGCAGCGAGTTACCACCCGGATCACGTGGTGAGGCTGACCGCGGATTGCCCGTTGGCCGATCCCGGTTTGATCGACCAAGTCATCGAATTTTATCTGGCCGGCGGTTACGACTATGCCAGTAACGCCATACAGCCGACCTTCCCGGACGGCTTGGATGTCGAAATCTGCCGCTTTGCCTGCCTGGAACAGGCTTGGCGCGAGGCCGAGCTGCCATCGCAACGCGAACACGTCACGCCGTTCATTCACCAGCAGCCGGAACGCTTCAATCTTGGCCATTTTTTCAATCGCGAAGACTTGTCGCATCTGCGCTGGACTGTCGACGAGCCACGAGATTTTGAATTGGTCTCGCAGATTTACGCCGCTTTGTACCCGGCGCATCCGGATTTTTCGACGCCGGATATCCTGCAGTTATTAGCCGAGCGGCCCGAACTGGCCAATTGGAATACGCAACATCAACGCAATGAAGGTTATCTTAAATCTGTTGCCGCCGATGCTCAGCAATCGTCAAACCCAGCGAGTTAATCGTCCTTATGTCCGAACGTTACCGTAACTCCGAAACGCTATTGGAACGTGCGTTAAAAACCATCCCGCTCGGTTCCCAAACTTTTAGCAAAAGCAAAACCCAATACCCGCACGGCGTGTCGCCGTATTTCATCCAACGCGGGCGCGGCAGCCACGTATGGGACGTCGACGGCAACGAGTACGTCGATTTCATCAACAGCTTGGCGGCCGTCACGTTGGGCTACAACGATCCGGACGTCACCGAAGCCGTCAAGGCGCAGTTGGAAGACGGCGTGATATTCAGCTTGTCTCATCCGATAGAAATGCAGGTCGCGGAAAAAATCTGCGAATTGGTGCCTTGCGCGGAACAAGTCAGGTTCGGCAAAAACGGTTCCGACGCCACGGCCGGCGCCATTCGTCTGGCACGCGCCCATACCGGTCGCGATCATGTCGCGGTTTGCGGTTACCACGGCTGGCAGGATTGGTATATCGGTTCCACCTTGCGTAACCGCGGCGTACCGCAAGCAACCCGCGATTTGACGCATGCCTTCATGTATAACGAAATCGCCTCGTTGGACAGTCTGTTCAAGCAATGGCCGGATCAGATCGCTGCGGTGATTCTGGAGCCGATGAATGTGGTCGAGCCGCAGGACGGGTTTTTGGAAAATGTTAAAGAATTAACCCACAAACACGGCGCGGTGTTGGTTTTTGACGAAACCATTACCGGCTTTCGTTACGCCAACGGCGGTGCGCAGGAATATTTCGGGGTGACGCCGGATTTGGCGACCTTCGGCAAAGGTTTGGCCAACGGGTATCCGGTATCCGCCGTCGCCGGGCGGGCGGACTTGATGCAATTGATGGAAGAAGTGTTCTTCTCGTTTACCTTCGGCGGCGAAACCTTGTCGTTGGCGGCGGCATTGGCGACGATGCAGAAATTGCAGCGCGAACCGGTCGTGGCGACGATGCGCCGGCAAGGCGAAAAAATCATCCAGCGCCTGCATGCAGTGATAACTGCGCACGGTGCAGAGCATTTCCTCAGTGTTACTGGCCATCCGGTGTGGAGCTTTTTGCTGATCAAGGATGCCGAACCGTATACGTCTTGGCAATTGAAAACCTTGTTCATGCAGGAAATGTTGGAGCGCGGCATCTTAACCTTCGGTACTCATAATATGAGTTATAGCCACAACGATAGCGATCTGGATCAGTTGTTTTCGGCTTACGATACGGTGATTCCGCTGCTGGTTGCCGCCGTCAAGGAAGGTTCGTTGCCGAAAATGCTGCGTTGCCAGGCGCTGGAACCGCTGTTCAAGGTCAGATGAGTTTGAAAGTCGCGATTCGCGCCGACGCCTCGGTGCAGATGGGCAGCGGCCACGTGATGCGTTGCCTGACTTTGGCCGATGCATTATACGAGCGCGGCGCCGAAGTCGCTTTTATCAGTCGTGAACATCCGGGCAATCTGTTTTCGCTGATCGAGGCTTCCGGCCATCTGTTATTGCGGTTGCCGGAATCGACGTCCGCTCCCGATACCCGGCTTGCCCATGCCGCGTGGTTGGGAACAACGCAAACCGAGGATGCCCAACAAACCGCTGCAGTTTTACGGCAGTTTGGCGCTCCCGATTGGCTGATCGTCGACCATTACGCGATCGACGCGGAATGGGAAGCAACGTTACGGCCGTTGGTCGGGCGCATCATGGTGATCGATGATTTGGCGGACCGGCGGCACGATTGCGACTTGTTGTTGGACCAAAATCTGCAGGACCTAACCGGGAAAACCCGCTACGACGGTTTGCTGCCGTCCACTGCAGTCACGTTGATCGGGCCCAAATATGCGTTGCTGCGTCCCGAATTTAAAGCACTAAGGGATGCTGCGCGGATCAGGTCCGGCGCGGTCAAGCGCGTTTTGGTTTTTTTCGGCGGCGGCGATCCCGGCAACGAAACCGCAAAAGTGTTACTGGCGTTAAAGAGTCTGGCTCGCGAGGAATTGGTCGTCGATGTCGTCGTCGGTAGCGCCAATTCGCATTACCCGCAATTGTTGGGATTATCCGAGCAATTGCCCGCGTGTACCCTATATCGCCAAGTCGGCAATATGGCGGAGTTGATGGCAAATGCCGATCTGGCGGTCGGAGCCGGCGGCGGCGCGATGTGGGAACGTAGTTGTCTGGGCTTGCCGACTATCGTTGTCAGCGTGGCCGCTAACCAGCAACCGGGATGCGAAGCCATGGCCAGGCAGGGTGCGATCCTGTATCTGGGGCAATCCGAGCGGGTAACGACAGAGTTAGTCGCTTCGGCATTATCGGTTGCGGTTAACGCAGTCGGCTTAATAGAGAGTATTGCGCAACGTAGCTTGGAGGTGGCCGATGGTCTCGGGACGAATCGGGTGGTGTCGCATTTGCTTCAGGCCCGGTTAGCATTACGGCCGGCGGAAATTGGCGATTGCGAGCCGATTTATCAATGGCGCAATGCCGAATCGACCCGAAAATATTCTCAGGATGCGCAGGCTATCGACTTCGAGCGGCATCGAAATTGGTTTAGCCAAGTTCTATTGGATCCTGATCGCCGAGTACTGATCGGCGAGATCGACGGCGAGGCGGTGGGCGTGTTGCGTTTCGATCGCGACAGCGAACGCTCGGTGATATCCGTATACCTTGTGCCTGGTCATTACGGCAAAGGCATAGGCGTGCACCTTATCGAAGCCGGCTGTATTTGGGTCGAGAATAATTGGCCTGGGGTGCAAACGGTCGAGGCCATTATAATGGCGAATAATTTGCCTTCCGTATCCGCCTTTTCCAAAGCCGGTTTTCGAAGCAAATCGTACGCTTACGAAAAGAAAATCAGGAATTGATCCATGCATATCGGAAACAGGCCTATCGGGCCTTCCCACCAACCTTTCGTGATTGCCGAAATGTCCGGCAACCATAACCAGTCGCTCGAGCGCGCATTGCAGATCGTCGAAGCGGCGGCGCGTTCCGGTGCGCACGCGCTGAAGATCCAAACCTATACAGCCGATACCATGACGTTGGATTTGGATCAGGGCGAGTTTTTTATTTCGGACGACAAGTCGTTATGGCAGGGTACGTCACTCTATAAACTTTATCAGCAAGCTCACACGCCTTGGGAATGGCATAAGCCCATCTTCGACCGTTGCCGTGAATTGGGGATGATCGGTTTTTCGACACCATTCGATTCGACCTCGGTCGATTTTTTGGAGACGTTGGATGTCCCTTGCTACAAAATCGCCTCGTTCGAAAATATCGATCTGCCGTTGATACGCAAAGTGGCCGCAACCGGCAAGCCGATGATCGTTTCCACCGGCATGGCCAGCGTAGCCGAACTGGACGATACGGTGCGCGCCGCGCGCGCAGCCGGCTGCAACGACATCGTGTTGTTGAAATGCACCAGTTCCTATCCCGCCACGCCCAAGAACACCAACATCCGCACCATTCCGCACCTGCGCGAACTGTTCGGCTGCGAAGTGGGTTTGTCCGACCATACCATGGGTACCGGCGTCGCGGTGGCCAGCGTGGCGTTGGGCGCCAGTGTCATCGAAAAACACTTTACGCTGTGTCGCGCCGACGGCGGCGTCGATAGTGCATTTTCGCTGGAGCCCGCGGAAATGGCGGCATTGGTGGTCGAAACCGAGCGCGCCTGGCAGGCCTTGGGCGAAATCAGCTACGGCGTAACCGACGCCGAAAAAAAATCGCTGCAATTTCGGCGTTCGATTTACATCGCCCGCGACGTCGTTGCCGGCGAAGTTTTGACCAGCGAGAATTTGCGCTGCGTCAGGCCCGGTCTGGGATTGCCGCCCAAGTACTACGAAACCTTGCTGGGGCGCAAGGTCAACCGGGATGTGAAAATGGGGACGCCGATGTCCTGGGATTTGCTCGGCTGAATAATGGCGGAAATCGAACAACCTTGGTTGGATCGTTTACCTTTCGATCTCGATGAAGCTTTGGCGGCGGCGAATTTGCCGGCCCGGCCGTATTCAGAAAATCCAGGCCATTGGTGTAACGCGGCCGTGCGTGCCGAATATCTGCCGGTGGCATATAGCAGGGCCATGATCGACTACCAGTTGGCATATTGGCGCGGCAGCGGACAACCGCTATTCGACCTATCCCTCGTGCTTTACCAGGACAAGCATCCCTGCGGTATCTGGCCGTTGAGCTTTGTCGCCGCCGATGGCGTGCGTCTCGGTAGCAACGGCGATGCGCTGTTGCCGCCGCTGTTCGTTGCCGGGCTGACGCCAAACGTCAGAAAAAAGCTGTTGCAAAGTTGCCTGGATTTCGTCGATACGCTGGCGAGGAAATTTGATATCGGCCAATGGCAGTCGCTGGCTGCATTCGAAAATCAGTCCAGTGTCAGCGAATGGCAGCACTTGGCTTTGTGCCGCGGTGCCACCGTTACCTGCAGCTACGAATTGTTTATCGATTTACATCGTTCCGTTGCCGAGATTAAGTCCGGCTTTCGCAAGAGTTACCGGCCGTTGGTGTCGTTGGGTGCCAAACTGTGGCAGATTGCGGTTCTTGACGGCCGCGACGATCGGGTCTGGGACGAATTCAAAAATCTGCATCGCGAGGTCGCCGGCAGGGTGACGCGCAGCGACGACAGTTGGCGCTTGCAGCACGCAGCCGTCGCGTCCGGCGATGCGTTTCTGGTGTACCTGCGCGACGGCGCGCAACGCATGGTCGGCGGCGGCTTTTTTCAGGTGACCCGCGACGAAGCCGTATACGCGGTGGCTGCCTACGATAGGGCGCTATTCGACAAACCTTTGGGGCATGCCGTGCAATACCGGGCCATAGAAGAAATGAAAAGCCGCGGCGTCCGTTGGTACAAAATCGGCGCCCGGCCCTATCCCGGCGATCAGCCGCCGCCCAGCGAAAAGGAACTGCGGATCGCCGAATTCAAACAGGGATTTGCCTCGCATATTTTCCCGTGCTATCGCTTGACCGCCAGCCTATGCCATTGATTTCTGAGTCCTGGAACCTGTCCTGCGAACAAACAGCCGTCTATCGTCTTTCCGTATGCACTCGATAACATTCAGCCCATTCCCTGACAAAAACAGCGGCCGCAGATTTTCGAGCCGGCAAGGAGCTTGTTGATGGCAAATGTTTCCATTGGCATCGTCTCTTATAACCGGCCGGAGTTGCTGAAACGGGCCATCGAATCGGCGACCTCGCAAACCTACCGCGACGTGGAAATTGTCATTAGCGACAACGGCAGTACCGATCCGCTGGTCAGGCAAATTATCGAAGAATTTGCCGCTAACGACCCGCGCATCAAGTGCCTGTTCCATCCGGTCAACCAAGGGGCGTTTTTTAATTTCCGGGCGGCCTTGAATGCCGCCACCGGCCGTTATTTCATCTGGCTGGCCGACGACGATTATTGGTGCGCGGAGTATTTGGAACATATAGTGGCCACAGCCGAACAAAGCGGGGCGGCTTTGACCTATGGCCGTTGCGAGATAGTCGATGTCGACTTAGCTGGCGATGACCGAGTGGTGAAGGAAATGAAAACGGCATTGGGCAGACTGGCCGCGATGACCAATTTCGTTCGTCTCGACACCGACGCCGTGTTTTACGGCCTGTTTCCTACCGCATTGGGCCGGAAATTGGCCGGGTTGTTGCGCTTTTGGCGGATACCGCCGAAGCTAGCCGCGGCTTGGCCGTTTCTTGAATATAATTTCGTCAGTTACGCCTTTATTTTCGGCCTGTTGAGCTCGGGCGGCTTTTGCAACGCCAGTAGCGAAAATACCGTACATTTCGTCGGCGGCCGATCGCCTTTTCCGCATTCGCCAAGTTTGGGTTGGCGCCATCTGCTGCTGTTTCTAATGTACGTCTCGGTTCACCTGCAAATGGAGAGCCGGTTTGCCTATGCCGCGTATGCGGCCGCCAGTTGGCCGGGTGTGATGTTCTCGCCGGTTGCGGTGGGTTATTTGTTTTGCCGCCGGCTCGGCATGATTTTGAGTCAAAGATTAAACACACTGAGAAAGGTCTGAAATGAGCGTAAAAACCAAATTCAAGGATTGGCTGTATACAAACTATCCGGGGTCGAAGCAAAAAGTGGAAAACTTTTTTGCCGATGCACCACTCTTGCGGAGATTGTTGCGCGTCGGCTTTACCCCGACTTTTCAGGGTTGGGGTATGTCGACCTTTACCCATACGCCGTGGGGCAGTGCGACCGATCTGGGCGACATAGAACAGGCTTTCAACGAAACCTGCGGCCAGTTAACCGAACTGGTTAAAAACGACGGATTCAAACTGACCCAATTCAAGCCGGCCGAACGGTTGAGCATGTTGAATTCGTTGATGTGGCGGCATTACATCGTCTTCTGGAGCGCCACTTTTGCCGCCAAATACGCGCCGCGCGGGACGCATAATTTTGTCGAATGCGGAGTTTGCGACGGTCTGACTTCATTTTTTGCATTGAGTGCCGCATCCGGCTGCGGTAACGATTGGGGCGCTTATTTGTACGATGCTTGGGAGGCGATGCGCGGGGATTTGCTGTTGGATAGCGAGAAAGCCAATCAGGGGGAATACGGCTACCTGAATGTCGATGTGACTCGGGCCAATCTGGCCAAGTTTGGCGATAGGGTTCGCTTCAACAAGGGTTATATCCCCGAATCGTTTGCCCAATCGGAAAATCCCGAGGCGATTGTGTGGATACATATCGATTTGAATTCCGCGACGCCGACCATTGCCGCGCTCGACTTTTTTTGGCCGCGCATGGTTTCGGGCGGGGTGGTGTTGTTCGACGATTATGCCTGGGCCGGTTACGAAGATACCCGCAATTTAATCCTGCAATGGTTGAAAGGCAAGGAAGGCACGCTGCTGCCGTTGCCTACCGGGCAAGCGTTGATCTTTAAACGCTAATCGCGGAAGCGAGCCGATGGGCTGTCGTTTTAAGGAGCAAAAATGCGCTTTTTGATGCTGGTTTTCAGAATCATTCCGGAAGATTGGCATCGGCGGTTTTTTGGCCTAGTCGCGTTGTATCTGTTGTTGGGCGTGTTCGAGATGCTTGGCGTAGCCTCGATCATGCCGTTCGTCGCCTTGTTGTCCGATCCTGCGGCACTGACCAAGTCCTCGACCGGCCAGTTGTTCGCGCTGGTCAGTCCCGTACCGTTGGAGCAGATACCGGTACACGTGGTGGGTCTGGTCGTACTGTTTTTGTTCGTGTTCGGCAATCTGCTCGGCCTGGCGTCGATGTGGTTGTCGATCCGGTTTTCGGCGCAGTTGGGTGTCAGATTGGCCGGCGAATTATCGCTGAGCTTTTTCGCCAGGGGCTTGCCGTTTTTGCGGTCGCAGAACCCTACGATTCATGCCAATTACGTGGTCAGAGAAATCGATCGGGCTGTCTCGGGCGGCATTCTGCAGTTGTGCCTAATCGTCAGTAAAACCTTTCAGGTAGCCTTGGTCGTTGTGCTGCTGGCTTTGGTTTCGCCTTTGTTTTCCGCGGTTTTCGGGTTGGCGGCGATCATCATGTACTCGTTGTTCTTTCGCGTGTTGCGAAAGAAAATGGCTGGAGCCGGCGAGGCGATTTTGCACGCTACCGGAAATGCCACCCGCGCGGCCACCGATCTGTTCGCTTCCGCCAAGGAGGTGTTGGTGCGCGGCAATCTGAACTACTTTGTTGACGGCGTGTGCGGCTGGTTGGATGAGTACCATCATGCCGATCAGGTTTCCAGGGTGTATCCGATGGTCCCCAAATACCTGATAGAACTGCTGGCGTTTTCGATGTTGCTGTCCTTGCCGATCTACCGTTCCTGGAGCGGCGGCGAATATCGTTCGCTGGTACCGTTCATCGCCTTGTTCGCTTACGCCGGCTATCGCCTGCTGCCGAATTTGCAGCAGGTTTACGCCAGTCTGAGTATTCTGAAATTCAATGCCGCTGCGGTCGAATATCTCGGCCAATGTCTGGCGGAAGCCAGGGCGCGGACGGCGGGAGTTACCAGGATAGAGCACTTCGGCCGGGGCATCGTCTTCGAAAATGTGGCCTATACCTATCCGGGCAGCGATAGCCCGGCGCTTGCCGGCGTGTCGTTGCAAATCGCTGTTGGCGAAAAGGTGGCGATTGTCGGTGTTTCCGGGAGCGGCAAAACCACCATGCTCGATTTGATCCTGGGTTTGGTGCCGGCTGCAAGCGGAACGATCGCGATCGACGGGATCGAACTTGCCGATCAACGATTGTCATGGGCGACCGAATTGGTCGGCTACGCGCCGCAAGCGCCGCTGATCTTGGGTGCCTCGGTTGCCGAGAATATCGCGTTCGGCATTCCGGCCGATGCCATCGATCTACGGCGCTGCCGTGAGGTCGCCGATTTTGCATTGGCCGGCGACGTGGTCGGCAATTTGCCGCGCGGTATGGCTACGGTCCTGGGCGGAGACGGCGTGGCGCTTTCCGGCGGCGAAGCCCAGCGTATATCGATCGCCCGTGCGTTGTACCACGACCCGCAAATCGTTGTGCTCGACGAGCCGTCCAGCGCCTTGGACCCGGTATTGTCGGCTCGCCTGTTCGAAAAATTGTGCGCCACCGATTTTCAGAAAACAGTGGTCGCGGTGACTCATAACTGGGACGTTCTGCCTGGGTTCGACAAGATTGTCTTGATGGACGCCGGCCGCTTGGCCGCGATCGGCAGCTATGCCGAGGTGGCGCCGCTGGTCGAGGAACTGCGCAAGCGCGAGCCGGCCGAAGGTTGACCGACCTGGGAATCCACAAATTTCGCAGGTGAAAGCCGGCGGCCTATCGTGTATCATCCACCGTTTTTTCTTTAGCTCGCTCGCGTTGAAAAATAAAATGGTGCGTCCGTTACAGCCCCGCCGATTGGCTGCCGACCTTTTTAAAGTTGATTCATGAAAGCAGTCATTCTGGCCGGCGGGCTCGGTACCCGCATCAGCGAAGAAACCGTTTCCCGCCCCAAACCGATGATCGAAATCGGCGGCAAGCCGATTCTGTGGCACATCATGAAGATATACTCCGCGCATGGCATTAACGAGTTTATCGTGTGCTGCGGTTACAAGGGATATGTCATCAAGGAGTATTTCGCCAATTATTTTCTGCATATGTCGGATGTCACCTTCGACATGCAAAAAAACCAAATGGAAGTCCACCATCGCTACGCCGAACCTTGGCGGGTGACGCTGGTCGACACCGGCGACGACACCATGACCGGCGGCCGCTTGAAACGGGTCGCCGCCTATCTGCAAAACGAAACGGCATTTTGTTTCACCTACGGCGACGGCGTGGCCGATGTCGATATTTCCGCTGCGATTCGTTTTCATCAAGACCACGGCAAGTTGGCCACCGTCACCGCGGTCCAGCCTGCCGGGCGCTACGGCGCCTTGGATTTGGCCGGAACCCGGGTCAAAGGCTTCATGGAAAAACCGAAAGGCGACGGCGGCTGGATCAACGGCGGTTTCTTCGTGTTATCTCCCGAGTGCGTGACGTACATCGACGGCGATGCAACCCATTGGGAAGCCGAGCCATTGACCCGTTTGGCGCAGCAAAGCCAACTGATGGCGTTCGAACACGCCGGCTTTTGGCAACCGATGGATACGCTACGCGACAAGAATCAGCTTGAGGAGTTGTGGCAATCCGGGGCCGCACCGTGGAAGGTTTGGCATGAATCCTGAATTCTGGCAAGGCAAACGGGTGTTCGTCACCGGCCATACCGGTTTCAAAGGTTCCTGGTTGACGATGCTGTTGCATTCGTTGGGGGCGACGGTTTACGGCTATGCCTTGCCTCCGGCCACTGCACCGGCGCTGTTTGTCGAGGCCGGCGTGGAATCGCTGCTCGCCGCGCATGTATTGGGGGATATTCGCGATCTACCTGCTTTGGCGACCGCGCTGGATCAGGCCCGGCCCGATATCGTGTTGCATCTGGCGGCCCAACCCTTGGTACGCTATTCCTATCGCGAGCCGGTCGAGACTTTTCAGATTAACGTGCTGGGAACGGTAAATTTACTGGAGGCGGTGCGCCGGCAAAGCTCGGTCCGCGCCGTTGTCAACGTGACCACCGACAAGTGTTACGAAAATCGCGAGTGGCTGTGGCCCTACCGCGAGAACGAAGCCATGGGCGGCCGCGATCCTTACTCGGCCAGCAAAGGCTGCGCGGAATTGGTGACGACCGCTTACCGGGCGTCGTTTCTGGCGCAGGCCGGTGTGCATTTGGCGTCGGCCCGTGCCGGCAACGTGATCGGTGGCGGCGATTGGGCGGAAGACCGTTTGCTTCCGGACGCGCTGCGTGCATTGGACCGCGGCGAAGAATTGGTGATTCGGGCACCGAATGCGACGCGGCCCTGGCAACATGTGTTGGAACCGCTATCCGGTTATTTGGCGTTGGCCGAGCATTTATTCGAGCATGGCGAGGCGTTCGCCGAGGGCTGGAATTTCGGACCGCACGAACAGGACGCCAAGCCTGTGGCCTGGGTGCTGGGCGAATTGGCGAAGCGCTTCCCGACTCTGAATTGGCGCTCAGAACCCAGCGATCTGCACGAAGCGCATTTTCTGAGCCTGGACAGCAGCAAAGCCCGGCAGCGTTTGGCTTGGCAACCGCGCTGGCGTTTGCAGATTGCCATCGAAAGAACTGCCGCCTGGCACCGAGCTTGGCGCAACGGCGAGGACATGGCCGAGTTCAGCGCCGGACAAATTCGGGACTACCGGCAAGCGCCGCATGGAGACGGTCTTGGCGCAATTTGAAGTCGTCGCGACGCCTTTAGCCGGATTGAAATTGATTCGGCGGCGCTGTTCGGAAGATAGCCGAGGTTATTTTTCCCGGTTTTTCTGCGCGGACGAATTAAACGCTGCCGGCTTTTCGGAACCGATCGCTCAGATCAACCAAACGCTGACTCGCCGCCGCGGTACGGTCAGGGGCCTGCATTTCCAATATCCGCCCCACGCCGAGACCAAACTGGTCAGTTGCCTTCGCGGGCGGATATTCGATGTTGCGGTCGATTTGCGCAGCGGTTCGTCGACCTTTCTACACTGGTACGGCGTGGAGTTGTCAGCTAACAACCGCGAGTCGCTGCTGATTCCGCAAGGTTTCGCCCACGGTTTCCAGACTTTGGAGGAGGACTGCGAATTGTTGTATTTGCATAGCGCCGCCTATGCGCCGAGTGCGGAAGGCGCGTTGCATGCGTTGGAGCCGAGAGTGGCTATCGACTGGCCGTTGGCGATTGCCGAAATGTCCGAGCGCGACCGGCAACACTCAAACCTACCATCCGATTTTCAAGGTATCGAGCTATGAAATGCCGTCATTGCGGTTCCGAACTCTCTCTGCCGCTGATCGACCTCGGCAGCGCGCCGCCTTCGAACTCCTATCTGACCGCCGAAACCTTGCATGCCCCGGAACGCTGGTACCCGCTGCGGGTACTGGTCTGCCAACAATGCTGGTTGGTACAGACCGAGGACTATGCCCATTGCGCCGAATTTTTTTCGGCCGATTACGCCTATTTCAGTTCGTTCTCGTCGACCTGGCTGCAACACGCCGAAAACTATGTCGCGGCGATGGCCCGGCGTTTCGGTCTGGATGCCGGATCGTTGGTGGTGGAAGTAGCCTCGAACGATGGTTATTTGTTGCAATATGTGCAGGCACGCGGCATCGGCGCCCTGGGTATCGAACCAACCGCAAGCACCGCCCAAGCTGCCCGCGATAAGGGCTTGCGAATAGTAGAGGAGTTTTTCGGTGCGCAACTGGCCGAACGGTTGGTCGCCGAAGGCGTCCGGGCCGATTTGATGGCCGCGAACAATGTGCTGGCGCATGTCCCCGACATTAACGATTTCGTCCGCGGCTTCGCGGTGTTGCTGAAGCCGGCCGGGGTTGCGACCTTCGAGTTTCCGCACTTGCTAAATCTGATCGAAAGCAACCAGTTCGATACGATTTACCATGAGCATTTTTCCTACCTGTCGCTGACCGCCGTGCAAAGGATATTCGCGGAAAACGGTTTGACGGTATTCGATGTCGAGGAATTACCGACCCATGGCGGCAGTTTGCGGGTGTTTGCCCAGCGCACTGCAGTTGGCGCGCAGCCGGTCGAGCCTACCGTTGCCGAACTGTTGCGGCGCGAAGTCCAGGCCGGCATGGCTGGAGTGGCTTTTTACGCCGGATTCCAGAAGCGGGCCGATGCGTTGAAGAACGATCTGCTAAGCTTTTTGCTGGACGCGGCCCGCAACGGCAAGAAAGTTGCGGCATATGGTGCCGCGGCCAAAGGCAATACCCTGCTCAATTACGCCGGAGTGCGGCCGGATCTGATCGCCTATGTCGTCGATCGAAATCCGGCCAAGCAAGGCAAATGGCTGCCCGGCAGCCGGATTCCGGTTGTGGACGAGCAGCATTTGCAACGCGACAAGCCCGATTATGTGCTGATATTGCCGTGGAATTTGCAGCGCGAAGTGGTTGCACAACTCGATTACCTGCGGGATTGGGGCGGCCGCTTCGCTATTGCCGTACCGGAGTTAACGGTCCTCTAATGCGAATCGCGGTTACCGGGGCCGACGGCTTCATCGGCCGTTATCTGTTGCCGATCTTGCTGGCGCAGGGCCATCAGGTGGCTGCCGTTTCCAGGCGTTCCGATCATGCGCCGCAGCCCGGCCTGACCTGGTTACCGGCCGATTTGTTGGATGTCGGCCAAGCCAGGCAGGCGATGGCTCAAGCCGAAGCCGAGTGCTTGATTCATTTGGCCTGGTTCGTCGAGCACGGCCGGTTCTGGACCGCAGCCGAAAATTTTGCCTGGTGCGATGCCACGGCGAATTTGCTGGCGGCATTTAAAGAATTTGGCGGCAAGCGGGCGGTGATTGCCGGGACCTGCGCCGAGTACGACTGGAATTACGGCTATTGCGTCGAAGGCAAAACGCCAACTGCGCCGGTAACGCTGTACGGCAAGTGTAAGGATGCCACCCGGCAATTTACCGAAGGTTTTTGCCGCGACAACGGCATTGACTGGGTGTGGGGGCGGATTTTTACGCCGTACGGGCCGGGCGAACCGACGGCGCGATTCGTGCCGTCGGTGCTCTCGGCCATGGCCCGGGGCGAAGTTTTGAAGTGCAGCCACGGCCGGCAGTTTCGCGATTTTCTGCACGCCAGCGATGTCGCATCGGCTTTCGCCCATTTGGCGGCAAATACTTCGGCGGCCGGCGTGTTTAACGTCGCGTCGGGCGAACCGATGCGGCTGGCGGATATCGTGGCGATCTGCGCCGGTTTGTTCCAAACCGTGCCGGCGGTCGAATTCGGCGCCGTGCCGGTGGCCGAATACGATCCGCTGCTGCTGGTCGGCTGCGCGGATAAACTGGTTGCAACCGGTTGGGCCGCACGAATATCGATCCGCGACGGCCTTGCCGATTACCGAATTAAAATTAACGAATTGAAGGGGAGTGAATGATGGATCCGGTAACACAGTTTGCGCATGAAAGAGAGTCTATCCGCCAGGCTTTCGCGGCAAACAAAGAGGGCGAACAGCTGACTCGCGCCTGGATGAATTTCGCTCAAGCCGGCAAATACTCTTACCAGTTCGATTGGATGGGACGGCCGATCATTCAATACCCGCAGGACATCGTGGCGATGCAGGAGCTGATTTGGTCGGTCAAGCCCGACCTGATCGTCGAGACCGGTATCGCTCACGGCGGATCCTTGATTTTCAGCGCATCGATGCTGGCGTTGCTGGACATGGCCGAAGCGATCGAAGCCGGCGAGCAGACGCTGAATCTGCGCGATTTCCGCCGCAAAGTGATCGGCATCGATATCGATATTCGCGCCCATAACCGGGCGGCGATCGAAGCCCACCCGATGAGCTCGCGGATCGAAATGATCCAGGGCTCCAGCATCGCGCCGGAAACCGTGGCCGAGGTCAAAGCTCGCGCGGAGGGTTCGCAGCGGATTCTGGTGTGCCTCGATTCCAACCACACCCACGAGCACGTGCTGGCCGAGCTGGAAGCCTACGCGCCGCTGACGACGGTAGGCAGTTACTGCGTGGTGTTCGATACCATGGTCGAAGACATGCCGGCCGATCTGTTCCCTGATCGTCCTTGGGGGCCGGGCGACAATCCGAAAACCGCGGTCAGACAATATTTGCAGTCGCATCCCGAATTTGAGATCGACAAAGGCCTGGACCATAAACTGCAGATTTCGGTGGCCCCGGACGGCTTTTTGAAACGCCTACGCTAAGCGCCGGCCTTGCCGATGCTCCGTTTTCCTGGTCTTTCTGTGCCGATTGCCCACGGTGTTGCCGCCAATGCCGGTTTTGCCGGCGCTCCGGCTGCCGTGGCGCAACGCGGCGAACGTATTGCAACGCTGGATTTTTTTCGCGGCATCGCCATTTTGATGGTGATTTGCGGCCATTTTCTGCCGCAGCGCTTGGTCTTCGGAGATTTGGCGGCATCGTTTGCCACCATGGGCAGGGGCGGCGTGATTGTGTTTTTTTTGCTCAGCGGATACTTGATATTCAAAAGTTTGCAGAACTGCAATATCGGCCCCTTTCTATGCCGGAGGTTTTTCAAAATTTTTCCGGCGTATTGGTTGAACCTGCTGGTGTTGTTCATTGCCGGCCAACTGGGTTTCGGTTTGGCAAGTCACTCCAATGCGACCTACCTGGCGAATTTTACGATGCTGTCCGACCTGTTCAGGTTACCCAATGTCAGCAACGTATATTGGACCCTGTTGATCGAAGTGAAGTTTTACGTGTTTATCGCTTTGTATTCCCATTTCTTAAGGAATCGTTTCGTTTTGGCGGTACCGGTATTGTTTACTCTGGCTAATGCTGCGATGTTTTTGCTTAGGGGCCAGGCCAGCCAGTTATTGACGTATTTTCCGGTTTTCTTTGTCGGTATTCAGGTGTTTTTGGCGGAGAAATCCGATTGGGCAGGGGGAAGCCTGTTAAGGTTGGCTTTGATCGCCTTGTTGGCTGGACTTAACGTTGCCTTGTTCGACGGCATCTATCCGCTCTGGTCGATGGCCTATATTCTCGGCGGCGCTGCGGCGATGGCTGGACTGTTGCAATCCGGATTCTCGATGGCTTTGCTGGCGTTTTTCGGCAAGGTTTCCTATAGCAATTACTTGTACCACACGCTGGTCGGATACTCGTTGCTCGATTGGATCGGCCGCCAGCAGACCTTCGCCGGCAATCTGATAGCTATTGTGGGCGCGGCAATGCTGTCGACCTGGGTGGCTTATCTGAGCTACATATTGGTCGAGTTGCCGGCGGTACGGTTTTGCAAAACCCATGAGCCACGGTTTCAGGGGCGGCTCTCCAGGGTTTGGACACGGTAATGGCAGCGGGAAAAACGGTTTTGGTGGTTTTGGGTACCCGACCGGAGGCGATCAAGCTATCGCCTTTGGTTTTGGCCGGCAAAAACCGGAGCCAATTCGATTTTCTGGTGTGCAACACCGGCCAGCATCGGCAGATGTCGGATCAGGTGTTGGAGTTGTTCGGCTTGCATGCCGATTTCGATTTGGACATCATGCGTGCCGAACAAACCCTGACCGGTATCACCGTCGATATCCTGACGCGGATGCAGGATTGTCTGGACCGCTGCCGGCCGGATTGGGTCGTGGTGCAGGGTGATACCACGACCAGTTTTGCCGCGGCACTCGCGGCTTTTTACCGGAAGGTGCCGGTAGCCCATGTAGAAGCCGGCTTACGCACCGGCAATATCTACGCGCCGTGGCCGGAGGAGATGAATCGGCGGTTGGTATCCGAATTGGCGATGCTGCATTTTCCGCCGACCCGGTCTGCCGCGGAAAACCTGCTGGCCGAAGGGATTCCGCCGGACAGAATGTTGGTGACCGGAAATACCGGCATCGACGCTTTGAAAGGCCTGGTCAAGCGCTTGACGGACGACGCGATGTTGCGGGACAGGGCGGCGAAATTATTGAACGCGGCCGGTTTGAAAGCCGTGAGCTTGTCTGAGCGCCGGCCTTACGTACTGGTCACCTGCCACCGGCGGGAGAGTTTCGGCGCCGGCCTGGAGGCCATCTGCTCGGCGATAGTGCTGCTTGCCGGCCGTTTTCCCGGTTACGATTTTATTTACCCGGTGCACCCGAACCCACGGGTCAGGGAAACGGTAAACAGGCTGCTGGGAAGCGGTATCGCCAACGTTCAATTGATCGAGCCTTTGGAATATTTGCCGTTCGTCAGCCTGATGGCGGAAGCCGAACTGATTTTGACCGATTCCGGCGGCGTGCAGGAAGAGGCGCCGAGTCTGGGTAAACGCGTCGTGGTGTTGCGAGACGAGACCGAGCGGACCGAGGGCCTCGACACCGGTTTGATTCGCTTGGCCGGAACCGATCCCGATAAAATAACCGCTTCTACGATAGACGCCTTGGAAGGCCGTTGGCCGCTGGCGGATAGCGCCGATGTTTACGGCGACGGACTGGCGTCGGAACGGATTATCGATGCCATCGCCGCCCATTCCCCGGTTTGACCTCGCCTTACTATGAAACTACTTGCCGTATCCTACGTGCTGCCGCCCAATCTCTATTCGCAGGCCATCCAAATCGGCCGTCTGCTTTACCATGCCCGGCTGCCGATAGCCGCCGTCACGGGGCAGGTGGAGGCCTTGGCGAACGGGCTGGATGCGTATCCCGATTTCGACAGCCGCTTACTGTTTAGATTGCCGGTGGCGTACCGTGCGCCCTTATCCGGCCTGTGGCATCGAATTGCGGCGAATCTGCTGCCCTTTTACGCGCGGGCCCCCGACGAATTCCTGGGCTGGGTGCCGCTGGCCGAGCGTGCCGTGGTCGAGCGTTTGGCGCAGGGCGATTTTGCGGCGGACGCATTGCTGAGCTTCGGCGAGCCGATGTCGGACCATCTGCTCGGCCTGCGTTTGAAACGCCGCTACGGTTTGCCGTGGGTGGCGCATTTCAGCGATCCCTGGGCGGATAACCCGTTCCGGCGCCGGTTTTTCCTGGCGAACATCCGTAACCGCCAATTGGAACGCGAAGTGGTTGCCGCCGCCGACCGCATCATTTTTACCTCGCAGGAAACCGTGGATTTGGTGATGGCCAAGTATCCCGCGGCGTGGCGGGAGAAGGCCCGGGTCCTGCCGCACGGTTTCGAGCCCGACGCTTACGGCGACTCGCCACGCGATCCGGATGCGCCGCTGTTGATCCGTTATTTGGGGAATTTCTACGGCCACCGGTCGCCGCAGCCGTTGTTCGAGGCTTTGGCGGCCATTCTGCGCGAGCGGCCGGACGAACTGTGCGGCGTCCGCATCGAATTGGTCGGCGGAGTGCCGCCCAGGATGCTGAAATCGGCGGCCTACCGGTCCTTGCCGGACGGATTGGTCACCGTGGTGCCTACCGTCGATTATTCGGCCTCGCTGGCATTGATGAAGCAAGCCGATTTGTTATTGGTGATCGATGCGCCGGACGACCTAAGCGTGTTTCTGCCCGGGAAGCTGGTCGATTATTTGGGCGCCGGCGTGCCGATTTTCGGCATCGTACCACCCGGCGCATCGGCGCAGTTAATTGCCAAGCTCGGCGGCGTCGTCGCCAATCCGCGCCGACCGGCCGAAATCGCCGAGTCTCTGCAGCAGGTTTTGCACACTATTCGCGAGCGCAGGGCGGCGGGAATTACGTCGGCCTGGGGTGATCCGCAAGTGCGCGCGGCTTACAGCGCCGATGCGGTGGCGGAACGGTTCCGTTCTATTCTCGGCGAACTGGCCGGCAGCGCTGCGGATGGGTAAGGTTTTTCTCTACGGCTATTACGGCTTCGGCAACGTCGGCGACGATTTGCTGCTGGCGGCGATTTTGCGGCGCTTGCGCTCGGCCGCGCCGGATTCGGGTTTTGTCGTGCGCAGCCTGCATCCGGTAGCCGACTTGCAAAGCGAAAACGTCGAATTCAGCTGCCAGGAGCGGATTCTGTTGCAGCCGAATCTGCCGAAGTGGCGGCGTCTGCTCGACTATCTGGCGGTCAATTGGCGGTCGCTGGCCGGTTGCCGGGCCATGGTTTTCGGTGGCGGTACGCTGTTTCACGCCCGCGGCGGCGCGTTGACCAATCTGGTGTTGATTTTCCTGGCCGTCGTTCAAGCCCGGCTCAGAGGCGCCCGAGTGTTTGTGCTGGGGGCCGGCGTCGCCGAAATGCCCGGCATTTCGGCCAGATTGTTAATGGCGGCGATCCTGGCGCTGAGCGATGATTTTGCCGTGCGCGACGCCTCGTCGTGGCGCCATTGCCGGCAGGTGATCGGCGGCAATCGCGTCAGGCGTACGGCTGATCTGGTGTTCTCATTGCAGTTGCCGACGGTGCCGACAACCTCGGCCGGCAAAACTGTCGGCGTCACGTTGGCGGCCAGCGATATCGGCGCTGCGACCGACGCGTATCCGCAGTTTTTTGCCGCACTTGCCGCGGATTTGGCGGAATTACGCGACAATGGTTGGTCGATCCGGCTGTTGTCGTTTCAAGAGCTGGACGGTCCGCAGGCCGGCGTGTCCGATACCAAGTTGCTGCAGGCCGTCGGCATCGCCGGCGAGCGCGTCGAACTGCTCAGGGTTTCGTCGGACCCGGATGCATTGTGCCGGCAATTCGCCGAACTCGATATCGTTGTCGGGATGCGGTTTCACGGTCTGGTCATGGCGGCTTTGCTGGGCCTGCCGTTTGTCGGGATTGGCCGCGACAGCAAGCTGTCGGATTTTTGCCTGGATGCCGGTATGCCGTTCCTTTCGCTTTCCGAGGCGCGGACCGGGGTGATCGCCGAAACGATAGAGGGAGCAGCCGGCCGAATGGTCGATGGCGCCAATCTTGCCTCCTGGCAAGCCTTGTCTGCGGAAAATTTCGGCCCAATCGAGGAATATCTGAAATGAGGGTGATTTTGCACGGGTTCGGCTCGTTCCCTATTCTGTTTTACCACGTGATCGAATATGCCAGACGCCGCTATCCGGAAGTGGAATGGGCGATGATCTTGTCGTCGCCGCACCACGAGGCCTTGATGGTGTCGCTGCTCGGCCGGGACAACGTGTTCGTGTTGAACGCCAACGACGCTACCTGCACTGCGGAGGAAAAAAATTGGCTGTATCCGGGCAGCCTGCACCGCGATATCGACAGCGAAAAACGCAATTTCAAATTCGCCCGCTCGCAGCTCCAATTGCAACGGGCGATGAACCTGTACCGCGGTGCCAGACGGTTCATGGCGCGCTTCGCGCCGAGCCATGCTTTGGTGTCTCAGGTGGAAGGTCTGGACGGCAAGGTGTTTCTGGCGTGCGCCAAACAGATGGGCATACCGGTCGTCGTGCCGACCCATTGCCGCAATTTGGGCGGAATATTTTTTTCGCCGGACGATAGTGAATCCTTGCCGCCATATGCGAATGCGGGCGATTCGACTGCCAGGCAGTCCGGCGAATGGTTTCTCCGAGAGTTCCGGGAAGCGCCAAAAGCGCCGGCGGTCGGCCAGGCTGTAGCGGAAGACAAGATTCTGCCAACGTTCCAAAAGCCATTGTTGCAGCGTGTGGGCTTGGCGTTACAACGCCGGTTCGACGCCAGGGAAAGCTTCGAATGGGATTACCTGCGTGCGGCGTTTTTGAATAACCTGCCTTGGCTGCGGGACGCTATTTGGAATTTGCGGCGCTGGAAAAACCAACGGCTATGCGACATTACCGGTTTGGAACAGCTCCCGGACAAATTCGTGTTTTATCCGTTGCAGTATTCGCCCGAGTCTTCGATCAATACCCCGGCACCGTATTTCGTCGATCAGATGCGGGCAATCGATGCGATTCGACATGCGCTGCCCAGCGACGTGGTTTTAGTGATCAAAGAACACCCGGCCTGCATACTGCTGCGAAGCGGCAGTTTCGTCCGCGAGTTGCTGCATAAATCCGGTGTCGTGGTGGCCCATTACGCGATGCCGTCGGCGGAAATCGTAAAACGGGCGCGGATCACGATCTCAGTGACCGGCACCGCCACCTTCGAAGCCTATCTGCTGGGCCGGCCGTCGATTACCTTGGGCAACGCCTTTTTTTCCGAGGCTTTGGGCGGCGTCTGCAATCTCCGCGATTTACGCGCCAAAATTGCCGAGAAATTGGATGGCAAAGTCGACGACGCCGAGATTATCGATTTTCTGGCCCGCGTGTTTTCGGTACGCAAGGACATCGTGTTCGGTTCGCCGGGCATGGCCGGCGAACCGGTGTTACGCGAGGGCAATGTAACTGCGTTTGCCGAGGGCTTCATCCAACATTGCCGTGCTATCGACGGAGTGGGCAAATGAATACGGTGCCGCAACAAGCCCATGTCTGCCCGATTTGCGCTGCCGAGCAGTCCAGGCCGATACCGTTCCGCGACCCCGATTCCGGGCTGCGGGTGTTGAAAACCGCCGGTTACCATTGGCGTTTATGCGGCACTTGCGGCAATGCCTTCCCGACGCAGACGGTGTCGTTGGCGGAACTGCAGCAATATTGGGATCGCAACCGGGTAATCGATGATACGCCTGCCGCCGAGGCCGAGGCTGTCTGGCAAGGCCGTTGGCAGGCCAGCCAAGTTTGGGCGCAGCGGACTTACGACTTTGTCGCGCCGTTTTTACGGCCGGATATGCAACATTTTCTCGATGTCGCTTGCGGGCTGGGCGCAACCGTCGCCCTGTTCCGCGATAAGGGTTGGCAGGCGGAAGGGGTCGATGCCGACCCGAACACGCGGCAATTCCACGAAAAAGCCGGAGTGTCGGTGACGATAGGGCAGGTGGAGAATTTGCAGCCGGGAGCTGCTTTCGATGTGGTTTCGATCGCGCATGCGATTTATTTCGTCAGCCGGCCGCGGCAGTTCGTGCAGCAGGTCGCGGCGATGCTGAAGCCCGACGGCCTGTTCGTCGTTATCGTCAGCGATTTGTTGTCGTCGTTTAGCGACAGTTGTCCGGGTTATGCGCACACCTGGTATCCGAGCGCCGATGCGCTGGTCTATCTGCTGGAGCAGGAAGGTTTCGTCGTGATTGCCCGCCGCCGATTGAAAGGCTCGATCATGATTTTGGCAAAACCCGGCCAAACCGTTGCGCCGCGGGCGTTTCCGCGCCGCGACTACTGGTTGCACATGAGCCAGGCCTGGCGCTTTAAATTGTTGGGTCGGCCTTACCGCTGCCTGGTAAACGGTTTAAAAAAACTGTTGCGGAAATAGTTTGGATTGCTTATGCGTAACGGCACTTCAGGCATCCGGCCAGAGGCCGGAAACGGCAAATTTGGGGTGCGGCTTGTCCGCACCGTTTTGAGAATAGGGGAGAACTGGCATGGGGCACGCGGCTGAGGTCGAGTCCGGAGAACGTTTTGAATTCGGCGAAAATTGGGCGCGTTTCTTGGCCGAGCTGTCGGATGAAAAAATCGCCGCGGCGGAGGCGTCGCTGAAACGGATGCTGGGCGTCGAGTCTTTGCAAGGCAAGACCTTTCTCGATGCGGGCTCCGGCAGCGGCTTGTTTTCGCTGGCGGCGGCGCGCCTGGGGGCAACGGTGCATTCCTTCGATTTCGATCCGAGTTCGGTTAAATGTACCGAACGGATCAAGCAGCTTAAATTCCCGGACTGCGAACGCTGGCGGATCGAGAGCGGATCGGTACTGGATCGAGCCTATGTCTCGGCATTAGGTGATTTCGATGTGGTCTATTCCTGGGGCGTGTTACACCATACCGGCGATATGGCTGCGGCATTTGCCAATATCTCCGCTTGCGTCAAACCGGGCGGTTTGCTGTTTATCGCGATCTACAACGACCAGGGCTGGATTAGCCGCTATTGGACCTGGGTCAAACGATTGTACAACCGCAGCAGGATTGCCAAACCGGTATTGATCGCATGCCATGCCCCTTACTTGCTGGGCCTGCGCTGGCTGGTGCGCGCTGCCAGCGGACGGCTGTCGATCGAGCGCGGCATGACGATCTGGTACGACATGATCGATTGGTTGGGCGGTTATCCGTTCGAAGTGGCCAAGCCGGAACAAGTCTTCGCTTATTTCCGCGATCGCGGTTTTACTTTGACCGAAATGACGACTTGCGGCGGCCGCATGGGCTGTAACGAATTTGTGTTCCGCCTTGCCAACCGCTAACGTCAATCGCATCGTCGTCGTCCACGTCATCACCGGTCTGAACGTCGGCGGTGCCGAGCGCATGCTGTGGAAATTGCTGGCCCATGTCGACCGGGAGCGGTTCGACATGCGGGTGGTGTGCCTGATTGGCGACGGGCCGGTTGCGGACGATATCCGCGCCTTGGGCATACCGGTATTGTGTTTGGGGGCTCGGTCGCCGGTGAGCGGCTTGAAAGCCGTCGGCCGTTTGCGCAAATATTTGCTCGCGGCACGGCCGGATATTGTGCAAGGCTGGATGTACCACGGTAATTTTGCGGCCTGGGCGGGCCGTTTGCTGATCGGCCGGCGGGTACCGTTGATCTGGGGTGTACGGCAGAGTCTTTACGACATCAATAAAGAAAAGCCGGGTACCGCGAAAATCATCCGCTTGTGCGCCTGGTTGTCCGGAGCGGCGACCAAAATCCTGTACAACTCGCAAACCGCCAGACAGCACCACGAAAACATAGGTTATGCGCCGGAGCGCGGCGATTGGCTGCCGAACGGTTTCGACACCGACGTATTCCGGCCGGAGCCGGCGGCGCGGACTGCATTACGGGAAGAGCTCGGCTTGCAGCCGCAAGCGGCGTTGGTCGGCATGGTCGCCCGCTACGATCCGATGAAAGGCCATGCCAATTTTCTAAAGGCCGCCCAACTGTTGGCCGAGCGGCGCAACGATGTGCATTTCGTGCTGGCTGGGCGTGGGGTCGACTCCCAAAACCGCGTGTTTGTCGACGCCGAACGCAGCTCCGCTTTACCAGGCCGTTTGCATCTTTTGGGCGAACGCCAGGATATTGCAAGCATCACTGCCGCGCTGGATATCGCCGTCACGCCTTCGGTTTCGGAAGGCTTTGCTAATGCGATCGGCGAAGCGATGAGTTGCGCGGTGCCGTGCGTGGTGACCGATGTCGGCGATTCCGCGGCGGTTTTGGGCGACGGCGGCCGAGTCGTTGTTGCCGAGGATTCGCAGACGTTGGCGGCCGCAATTGGCGAACTGCTCGATTTGGCGCCGGAACGGCGACAGGCGATTGGTATGCAGGCCCGGCAGCGGGTGCTGGAGCAGTTTTCGATTCAAGCGGTGGCACAGCGTTATCAAGATCTATACCGCAGTTTGGCTGCGGCCGAGGATGCTTAAGCGATGTGCGGCATAGCGGGTTTTTTCGGCATTGGCCTGTCCGACCCGGAAGCGGTGCTGCAAGCGATGGGCGATGCAATTCGCAGTCGCGGCCCCGACGATAGCGGGATTTTCCGAAGTGCCGAGGACGGGATCGGCTTGGTGCACCGCCGGCTGTCCATCGTCGACCTGTCGCCGGCTGGGCATCAACCGATGCTGTCGTCCTGTCGGCGCTATGTCATCGTTTTCAACGGCGAAATTTACAACCATCCGGCGTTGCGCGAACAACTCGAGCGCTCCGGGCAGGCGCCGATCTGGCGCGGGCATTCCGACACCGAAACCTTATTGGCGGCCATCGCCGCCTGGGGTTTGCGCAAAGCGCTGGAGTCGGCGGTGGGTATGTTTGCGCTGGCTTTATGGGATCGGGATAAGCGTGAGCTGTCGTTGGCGCGGGACCGCTTGGGCGAAAAGCCGCTGTATTACGGTCGGGTAGCCGCCGGTTTGGCTTTTGCTTCGGAACTGAAAGCCTTGCGGGCAATTCCGGGCTTCGTTGACGAAATTGATCGTCAAGCCCTTGCGTTATACATGCGGCATAACTACGTTCCCGGCCCGTTCAGTATTTATAGCGGGATCAATAAGTTGGTTCCGGGCAGTTTGTTGACCTTCGACCGCAGCCAGATTGCATCGGGCAAGTTGCCGGAGCCCGATGTGTTCTGGTCCGCCGCCGCTGCGGCTAGAGACGGCTTGGCCGAGCCGTTTACGTTTAATTCCGCAGACGACGCGGCCGACGCGCTGGAACAACAGTTGCGCGAGGCCTTGCGCGGCCAGATGGTGGCCGATGTGCCATTGGGTGCATTTTTGTCGGGCGGTGTCGATTCGTCGACGATCGTCGCGTTGATGCAGGCCGAGGCGCGGGCTGCAGGTGCACCGCCGGTCAAGACTTTTACCATCGGCTTTGGCGAGGATGCATTCGACGAGGCCCGCTACGCAAAGGCGGTGGCCCGGCATTTGGGTACCGAGCATAGCGAACTTTACGTCAGCTCCGATGACGCATTGGCCATCATTCCCGAGTTGCCGGCGATTTACGACGAACCGTTTGCCGATTCGTCGCAATTGCCGACGTGCCTGGTTTCGCGCATGGCCCGACAGCAGGTTACGGTGGCCTTGTCCGGCGACGGCGGCGACGAATTGTTCGGCGGCTACGGCCGCTACCGGATGGCGCAGCGGCTATGGGCCAAGCTGGCAGCGGTGCCTTTGCCGCTGCGGAATGTGCTAGCCAGCGTTTTACAAGGCGTACCGGTCAAAGGCTGGGACGCTCTGTACGCTGTTGTCCAGCCCTTGTTGCCGGCCGGCATGCGTAGCGGTTTCCCGGGGGACAAGATTCATAAAGGGGCTGGCTTGTTACATAGCGCCAATCCGGCCGAGTTGTACTTGAACCTGATCAGCCATTGGCAACCGGCCGATGTGGTGCTCGACAGCAACTCTGGAGATGCGTTGCTGAAAAGTTGGCCGGTTTTGCCGGAGTTGCTCGAACAAATGATGTTGTTCGATAGCTGCAGTTATTTGCCGGACGACATTCTGGTCAAGGTCGACCGGGCGGGAATGAATGTCGGCCTGGAAACCCGGGTGCCGCTGCTGGACCATCGTTTGTTCGAGTTCGCCTGGAAATTGCCGAGGCAGATGAAAGTCCGTGACGGCGAAGCCAAATGGCTATTGCGCCGGGTGTTGTACCGGCATGTACCGCGCGAATTGATCGAACGGCCGAAAATGGGTTTCGCGGTACCGCTCGAAGAGTGGCTGCGCGGGCCGTTGCGCGACTGGGCCGAGGCCTTGCTTGACCGCTCGCGGCTCAGCCGCGACGGTTATTTCGATCCGGAGCCGATCAGGCGCAAATGGGCCGAGCATTTGTCCGGTCGGCGGAATTGGCGATTTTTGTTGTGGGATGTTTTGATGTTCAATGCCTGGCTCGATCAGCAATGAGTAACAAACTATTGGTGGTTTGCAACGACCTGGATTTTTTTCTGCTGCACCGGCTGCCGGAAACCAGCGGGGCGCTGAAACAGGGTTACGAAGTCCACGTTGCGACCCCGCCCGGGACGCGGGTTGCGGAAATCCGCGATCTCGGTTTTATCTATCACGAGCTGGTGCTGACCCGGAGCGGCCAAAACCCGATGGCGGAGCTGGCAGCGCTCCGGGCGATGTATGGCTTGTTCAAGCGGGTGCAACCCGATCTGGTTTACCTGATGACGGTAAAGCCGATTTTGTACGGTGGCATCGCCGCGCGCTTGGCCGGGGTCAAGGCCGTGGTTGCCGCAGTATTCGGTATGGGCTATCTGTTTACCGATACCCGGCTTAAAACCCGGATCCTCCGAACTTTGGTTTCCCGGCTCTACCGCGTGGCGCTGGGGCACCGGCGTATTCGCGTGATCTTTCAGAATCAGACCGATCGCGATCTGATGGTCGGGCTAGGTGTCGTGTTGCCGCAGAACACCGTATTGGTGCGCGGTTCCGGGGTCGACTTGCAGCGCTTCGCCGTTATCCCGGAGCCGGAAGGCCGGCCGGTCGTGTTGATGGCGGCGCGCTTGCTGTACGATAAAGGCGTGAGGGAATACGTCGAGGCCGCCCGCTTGTTGTGTGAACAGGGTGTCGACGCGCGCTTTGTGCTGGTCGGCGATCGGGACGACGGCAATCCTTCCAGTTTAAGCCGTCAGGAAGTCGAAGCCTTGCGTGCCGATCCGAATATCGAATTTCTCGGCTTTCAAAAAAATATGCCGCAATTATTGGCCGCTGCCAATATCGTGGTATTGCCCTCCTACCGCGAGGGCTTGCCCAGAGTCTTGGAAGAGGCGGCCGCCTGCGGGCGGGCGGTCATTACTAGCGACGTTCCGGGTTGTCGGGATGCGATCGAAGCCGATGTCAGCGGTTTGTTGGTACCGGTGAGAGACGCCGTTGCGCTGGCAGATGCGATTCGGCGTCTATTGGCCGATGGCGGTTTGCGGCGGGAGATGGGGCGGCGGGGCCGGCAACTGGCCGAACGACGCTATGCCGTCGCAGCTATCGTCGACGCTCATCTGGCGATTTACCGCGAATTAATCTCTGAAGCTGCCGACGTCTGATTATTCGGTGCCGCTTTAAATCCCGCACTGAACGAGCGGACGACGGTGATTTTCGTAGTGGCCTGATTTTGCCCGAAATTTTGCTAAAATGGCCGCCATTTCCTTTTCTCGAGCTGACATGAAACACATCGAACTCCTTTCCCCGGCCGGTACCTTGCGCAATATGCGTTACGCGTTTGCATTCGGTGCCGATGCGGTTTATGCCGGACAACCGCGCTACAGTCTCAGGGTGCGTAATAACGATTTCCTATCCGAGAATCTGGCTAAAGGCATTGCCGAAGCCCATCAGTTGGGGAAAAAATTCTTTCTGGCGGCTAATGTGATTCCGCATAACGCCAAAGTCAAAACCTTTTTGAAGGACATGGCGCCGATCATCGCGATGCAGCCCGACGCGCTGATCATGGCCGATCCGGGTTTGATCATGATGACCCGCGAGCAATGGCCGGAGATGCCGATTCATCTGTCGGTGCAAGCCAATACCGTCAACTATGCCAGCGTTCGGTTCTGGAAAAGCATGGGCGTGGAACGGGTGATTTTGTCGCGCGAACTGTCGCTGGACGAGATCGCCGAGATTCGCCAGCAATGCCCGGATATGGAGTTGGAAGTGTTTGTGCACGGCGCGCTGTGCATCGCTTATTCCGGCCGTTGCTTGCTGTCGGGCTACTTCAATCATCGCGATCCGAACCAAGGCACTTGTACCAATTCCTGCCGCTGGAAATACGATACCAAACCGGCGGTGGAAAACGCCGAAGGCGATTATTTGTTGGCCGATAGCGCGGTTATTTCCATGAACGATTTGAACCAGGGGCTAAACACCGCCAGTTGCGGCGGCGCCGATCGGCATCCTCTCGCCGACAATATTTATTTCCTGGAAGAAGAAGGGCGGCCGGGAGAGCTGTTGCCGGTGATGGAAGACGAGAACGGCACCTACATCATGAATTCCAAGGATCTGCGCGCGATTGAGCACGTGCAGCGCTTGGTGGAAATCGGCATCGATAGTTTGAAAATCGAAGGCCGCACCAAATCGCATTTTTATGTGGCGCGCACCGCTCAGACTTACCGCCAGGCCATCGACGATGCTCTAGCCGGACGGCCGTTCCAACCGGAGTTGCTCGGTATTCTGGATAATCTGGCCAACCGCGGCTACACCGACGGCTTTTACCAGCGCCACCACACCCACGAACACCAAAATTATCTGTCCGGCTATTCGAAGAGCCACCAACAACAGTTTTGCGGCGAAATTACCGGTTTCGATGCCGCGACCGGCATGGCCGATGTCAGCGTCAAAAACAAGTTTGCGCTGGGCGACAAATTGGAACTGATTCTGCCGAGCGGCAACCGGGATATCGTCGTGGAACACATGGTCGATAAATACGGCCAGCCGATGCAGGAAGCGGCCGGTGGCGGCTACGAAGTGAAGATTCCGTTGCCGACCGCTGAGTGCGATTACGGTTTGTTGGCCCGTTATTACTGATTCGCGGAGGCGAGTATGAGCTTCGATACGGCGGATTTATGCGACCGTTTTGCCCAAACCGACAGTTTTCAGGTGGCAGAACCAGTGCTGCGCCATTTCGGCGGTAACCGCCGGTTCTGCGGTCAAATCACGACGCTAAAAGTGTTCGAGGACAATTCGCTGGTCCGCGCCGTGTTGGCGGAAAAAGTCGACGGCCGCGTATTGGTGGTCGACGGTGGCGGTTCCAAGCGTTGCGCGTTGATCGGCGATACCCTGGCCGGCTTGGCGCTGGAGAACGGTTGGCAGGGCATCGTGGTCTACGGCAGTATCCGCGGCTCCGAACTGATCCGGCAGATGCCGATCGGCGTGATGGCGTTGAACACGAATCCGTTACGCAGCAACAAGCACGGCCACGGCGACCGCGACGTGATGATCACGTTTGCCGGCGTCAATTTCAAAAAAGACCACTATTTATATGCCGATGGCGACGGAATTATCGTCTCGGATGCGAAATTGGATTAGAATTCTTCCGTCTTAACCCAGTAAAACACTCAAGAATATGCAAATAGTACTCGCTAACCCCCGTGGATTCTGTGCCGGCGTCGATCGGGCCATTGAAATCGTCGATCAAGCGATCGATACGTTTGGTGCGCCGATTTACGTACGACACGAAGTGGTGCACAACCGCACCGTAGTCGATGGCTTAAAGGAAAAGGGTGCCGTTTTTATAGAAGAACTCAGTGACGTGCCGGTCGGCTCTTATCTGATATTCAGTGCGCATGGCGTGTCCAAGGCGGTGCAGCAAGAAGCGGAGGAGCGCCAGTTGACGGTGTTCGATGCGACTTGTCCGCTGGTGACCAAGGTGCATATGCAGGTGGCCAAACATGCCAAGCAAGACCGGGAAGTGATTTTGATCGGCCACGCCGGTCATCCCGAAGTTGAGGGTACCATGGGCCAGTACGATAAATGCACCGAGCACGGCGATATTTATCTGGTCGAAACGCCGGAAGACGTCAAAAACCTGAAGGTCAACAATCCGGACAATCTGGCTTACGTGACGCAAACCACACTGTCGATGACGGATACTAAAGTCATGGTCGACGCGTTGCGCGAACACTTTCCGTCGATCAAGGAACAAAAGAAAGACGACATTTGCTACGCCACCCAAAACCGCCAAGATGCCGTACACGACTTGGCGAAAATCTCCGATCTGATTCTGGTGGTCGGTTCGCCTAACAGTTCCAATTCCAATCGTTTGCGGGAGATTGCCGAACAACTGGGCAAACCGGCCTACCTGATCGACACCTATAAGGATTTGAAACAAGAATGGTTGGACGGTATCGAAGTGGTCGGCGTCACCGCCGGTGCCTCGGCCCCGGAAGTGCTGGTGCAGGAAGTGATCAACCAATTGAAGGAGTGGGGCGGTGAAGACACTGCCGTGCGTGAGAACAAAGGTATCGAAGAAAAAGTGGTGTTTTCGATTCCGAAAGAATTGAAAAAAGCCATGGAAGCCTGATTTTTAGGAGTCGTTTATGTCGATCACAGCTCAGGAATTGGTTGCTGCCGCCAAGCAGCAGATCACCGAAATCGACGTCGCCGCCGCCAACGCCCGATTGTCCGGCGCTTTGCTGCTTGATGTGCGGGAGCCGGCCGAATTTGCCGCCGGCCATTTGCCGGGAGCGGTCAACATTCCGCGTGGCGTCTTGGAGTTTCAAATCGGCGGGCACCCGGCGTTTCAGGGTAAGCAGGATGCCGGTATCGTGGTCTACTGCCAGAGCGGCGGTCGCTCCGCGTTGGCAACCCAGGTCCTGAACCAGTTGGGATATTCCGGCGCGGTTAGCATGGCCGGCGGCTTCAAGGCTTGGGCGGAGAGTGGACTCAAGGTTGAATGAGTTAAGCCAGATCCGGATCGACAAATGGCTGTGGGCCGCGCGCTTTTTCAAAACCCGCGGTCTGGCGGCCGATGCCGTCAACGGCGGTAAAGTTCATGTCAACGGCCAACGTTGTAAGCCGGGTAAAGACATCAAAATCGGCGATCTGGTCACGGTGACCAAAGACCAGTACACCTGGGAACTGCGGGTAACCGATCTAAATCAGCAGCGGCGTCCGGCTCAGGAAGCCGCCCGGCTTTACCACGAAGACGAGACCAGCTCGGAAAGACGCCATCAGCAAATCGAATTGCGCAAGCAGCAACAAGCGTTACAACATCCATCCGAACGCGAACACAAACCTAACAAGAAACAACGCCGGCAAATCCACCGTTTCAAGCAGGACTCGTTGTAAAGTCTTACGGCGAGCGGATAAAACGGTAGCCACTTCGCAAGCTTCAATTTATTATTCCGTGCTGAATGTAGTGAATTGAGCTTGGCGATTTTGTAATACACTCGCAGTTCGATTCCGTTAAGCAAAGCCTAAGCCGCCCCCGCTAGCTTGAAAACAGCGGCGGCAACAGCGGCCGTCGAACCTTGCCAAATTTGTTTAGGACCATTAATGCCGATCAGCCGATTATTTTCCCTACCCGTCACGCTAATTGCCGGTAGCCTGATCGCCGGTTGCGCCACGACCCGGCAGATCGCGGTGGATTATCCCAAAACCGAAACCTTACCGATCAAACCCTTACGCGGTCATGCGACGGTCGGCGGCGACGATTATTACGTGCAATTGGTGTCGGATTTCGAGTTCAAAGGCGACAGCGCGCTGAAAGGCGGTTGTAACGAAATGGGCGGTCATTACGAGAACGGCGATTTGTCGGCGGCTTTGGTATTCAGCGTCCATAACGAGACTTTGAAACTGAAACGCGAGGTGAGCGGTTTTCTTTATCAAGCGACTACCGGCAAATGCAACTTCAAGTTGGAGACCAAAAAAGCCAACCTGACGCCGTGGTTGAGGCTGGATACCGGCAAAGATACGCTGGTTGATTACAACTTTTTAACCAGCAACAGCCACGAAGCCAACCTGTCGCAATTGGTCAGCGACGTCAACGCCGCCAGCGGTTTGTTCGCGTTGACCGGGGTAGGTGCCGGCATGGCGGTGATGGGAAAGTTGGCTGGTAACTGGGTCGAGACCAGCCCGCAGGTGGTAGCGAAGACACCGGCCGCTAGCGGTAAGTACAGTTCCGAAACCCACTCCTTGCCTGCCAGCGTGGTGTTGGCCGGCGATAGCGGTAATTTCAACCAGAGCCGGTTGGCGGTCTATGAAGTGGTTGAAGGCGGCTGGAAAGCCTGGAGTTCGGAAACCAGGCTGCTCGGCGAATTGAGGATTTACCCGGAAGTCGCCACCTCGCTGTTATTAAAAACCGGCGGCGACGCCATTCCGGACGCGCATGATTTATCGCTGGAGGAGTTGTGGCGGGCGCCGGTACAAACCGCTAACGGCGAGATCAGCCTGCAACAATTGATTAACCAAGTCGACCCGGCCGCCAAGCCCAATTTGCAACCGGATTGGCGTAACTATGACGACGTGGAAAGCCAATGCCGGCGGCTGAAATTGGTGATGAAGGATTTGGGCTTCAATAAGTTCGACCGCGATGCCGTGTTGTACTACTTCCTGGCCAAATCCACCGATTGGAAAAACTTCAATATCTCGGCGCAGAAGGCCATGACCGACGAAATTCGGCCCAAACTGCTGGAGCAGTACCGGACCAAGGATTTTTCCGCCTGTCTGGCGGCCGAGGACTATACGGCCATGAAAAACATGCGGCTGCCGGTCAACACGCTACAGGACTGGGATAATCTGACCAGTTCCAGGCAGAAGAAAGAGGGTGTGATCAGTCCGATTCAATCGGCGGCGCGCCAATTTTTGTCGGCATTGCAAAATCCGAATCAGGATGAAGCGGCCCGGCAGCTGTATCCGTTGTTGAATACCGAAAAATCCGGTAACGGTTCGGTATTGCTACAGAATCATTTGAGCAACTTTGGCTTGGAAGCCTTGTTGCAACTGCCGAATATTGCCGATGACGGTGTGGTGATCAATGCGGCGCAGTTGGCCAGCGTGTTTGGCGCGCTCAACGTCGAGAGTTTCAGTTGCGCGCGGCCGGCTCAGGAACAAGGCCAGCCGCTGGCGAATATCGGCATCATGTTGTTCGCGACCAAACCTGGCAGTCCGCGCGAGAAAGGCGGTGCGCTGGAATTCGAATTGGTGCAAGGCAAAATCAGCCGTTTGGCGTTTCAACACCCGTCGTTTCGCGATTTCGAACAAAATTTGGCGGACTATCCCGATTTGGGCGGTTGCCGGATAGATGCCGAATTCATCAACCGATTGCACTGATCTGAAGCCGATGCCGATCGCGATCAACCGGAGAAAAGCCTTGATTGCCGCCGCGGCAGTCTCCGCCGGCGTGGCAAGCTATGCGTTGGCCGGGTTTTACCTGCTGCCGAAAATTGCCTTGAGCAAGCTGCCGGAAATCATCAAGCAACAAACCGGGCAAACGCCGCAGTTGAAACAGATCAGTCTGAACCCGTTCAGCTTGGTGATCGAGCTGCGGGATTTCTCGTTGCCGGCCGGGGATGGACAACTGCTGGCCGGTTTCGAAAGCCTGCGCATCGATCTGGCGTTTTGGCGTTCGGTCGGAATGGGTGGTGCCGTGGTCGACAGCATCGAGTTGACCAAACCGCAATTCAATATTAGTCGCCGGGCCGACGGCAGCTTTAATTTTGCCGATCTGCAGCCGCAGCAAACCGAAGCTGAAGATACGCCGGAGCCGGACGCCGCGGCCAGCCCGTTCAAACTGGCGATTCATCGTTTGGCAATCGCCGAAGGCAAAGTCGCCTGGTCGGATGCCTCTTCCGGTCAAACTTTGGCGGAAACTTTATTGCCGGTTAATTTGACCCTACAGGAAATCAGTACTCTGGCTGATCAAACCGGTAACGGCAAGTTGACTTTGGGCCTCGAGTCAGGCGGTAGCATCGAGTGGAACGGCGATTTAAGTCTGCAGCCGTTAGCCTCGAAGGGACGAGTAACGCTCGACGGTATCCGGTTGGACAAAATTTGGCAGTTGTTTTTGCAGGAGTTGCCGGTGCGGATCGAGGCCGGTCAGGCTGGTCTGCAAATCGAATATCAAGTAACGGTTGGCGATACCGGTGCCGTCACGGTGCTGAACAACGGCACGCTGGCCTTACGAGAGTTGGCGGTCGTGGAAAAAGCCACCGGGAAGCCTTTGATCGATTTGCCTGAATTAGCTGTCAGCGGCATCGGCGCCGATTTAGGCAGTCAAGCCGTCACTATTACCTCGGTTGTCAGCAACAATGCGGCGATAAAGGCTTGGCTGCAAGCTGACGGAGTGGTCAATTATCAGGCCTTGTTCGCCGACGACGCTGGCGACTCGGCAGCCGGCGCCACTCAAACAAGCGGTAGCTCCGCTCCGATTGCCGATGCCGGCAAACCCTGGTCGATTCGGTTGGGCCAGTTGGCGTTGCACGACTACCAAATCCATTTTACGGATTTTAGCCAAGCCAAACCGTTCGAATTCAAACTGACCGAGTTGAATTGCACATTACAGAATTTCAGTTCCGATCTGGCCGGCAAACTACCGTTGCAGTTCGATACCCGTTTGAATCAAGCCGGTAGCTTGGCGCTGAAAGGCGATATGACGCTGGAACCCTTCGTCGCCGATTGGGATTTGCATCTCAAGGACCTGCAGTTAAAACCCTTCCAACCCTACTTGGAACCGTTCATAAAGCTGGAAGTGGTGGACGGCGACGTCAATGCGGCCGGCAAACTGCATCTGGCTGCCGCCGAGCCGTTTCAACTCAAATTCACTGGCGATGCCGACATCGACAATCTTTTGACTCGCGACCAACTGAAAAACAAGGATTTCGTGAAGTGGTCGAATCTGGCGCTGAACGGCATCGATATCGATTTGGCCGCGCAAGACTACAAGCTGGCGAACGTGGTATTGGAACGTCCTTATGTGCGGTTCAATATCAAAAAGGACGGTAGTACCAATATCGACGATATCCTGGTCGAACAAGCAGCCGAACCGGTACCGACGACAAAGCCGGTTCAAGCTCGCGGCAAGTCCGAAGCCGCGACAGCCCAGGCGGATGAGCCCCGTCTGAGCATAGGCAAGATCGAGATGCGTAACGGCAACTCGAATTTCGCCGACTATTCGTTGATATTGCCGTTCGTAGCTGAAATGAACGGTTTGAACGGCGAAGTGAGCGGTTTTTCTTCTGCCAAGGATGCCGTCGCGACGATGGCTTTGAAAGGCAAGGTTTACGATATGGCCTTGGTGGGCATCAAGGGCAAGTACCAGTTCCAGAGCGGCGACTCCGATATTGCCTTGAATTTTACCCATATGCCGTTACCGTTGATCACTCCTTATATGGCGGAATTTGCCGGTTACCGGATAGAGAAGGGCCAGATGGCTCTGGATTTGCACTACAAAATAAAGAGCGGCCAGCTTGAAGTGCAAAACAAACTGTTAATCGATCAATTGACTTTGGGTGATAAAGTCGAAAATCCGAATGCAGTGTCCGTGCCGTTGCATTTGGCAATTGCCTTGTTGAAAGACGCCGACGGCAAAATCAATCTGGATTTTCCGATTTCCGGCAGCCTGGAGGATCCGCAATTTAGCGTCGGCGCCCTCGTGCGCGATGTGTTGGTCAACTTGGTCGCCAAGGTGGCAATGTCTCCGTTCAAGGCCATTGCGTCGCTATTGGGGGACGACAAGGACTTCAGTGTGGTGCAATTTAATCCGGGTAGTGCCGAATTGGCTAAGGATGAGACGGCCAAGCTGGGCGAATTAAGCAAGGCCTTGTTGACCAAACCGGAACTGACCTTGGAAATCAAAGGCATTGCCTATCAGAATCAGGATTGGCCGGCGATGCGGTTCGAGGCCTTACAGGATGTACTGAAAAAAATGAAATCCGGCGAACTGCGCGATCAGGGCCAGAAGATTCGTCACGAATATATTCAGCTTGCCGATGACGATTACAAGCGCTTGTTGGCCAAGTTTTTCGCGGAAGTGTTTCCGGAAGATTTCGAACGCAGTCTGCTCGGTACGCCCCGTATTAAAAGCAAACCCGACGCGGATTTTTACGCTTCGGCGCGCGAGCGGCTGGAAAGCATTTTTCAACCCGATCCGCTAAAACTCAACGATTTGGCGGTAGCCAGGGCTAACCATATCGCCCAATATGTCGCCGATCAGCCGGGCGGAATCAGTCGGGACAGAGTCTACATCCTGGCGACCGAGCTGAACCAGGCAGACGCAGCCGACGGCATCAAGTCGGTGTTAACATTGAGTGCAGGGCCTTAGGGTCTGCCAGGCTGCGACTCGCTCAGCCCGAAAACCCGTGATAAATAAGATTGGGCTAATGGGCGGTGCGTGCGGTTCGCGATACTGCCGGCACCCAACTTTACAGCGTTGCGGTGTAAGATAGGCCTAATGCTCAGGCTGAGCCGGGCCGCGGCGAAATTCGTTTAGTGTTACTAACCCATTGGAGTAGCTATGAAAAATAAGCTTGTTCGTTCGATGTTGACGCTGGCCTTGACTGCGGCCGGTGCGTTTTCGTCGGCCCCGGCGCTCGCCGAAGCGTTTACTTCGTGCACGATGACCTACAAAATGAGCGGCTGGTCTTTGGTTTACAAGCAATACGACGGTATCGGCAATATCAGTTGCAGCAACGGTCAGCGCGCCCAGGTAGCCTTGGCGTCGAAAAGCATCGGCTTTACCATCGGCAAGTCCGAGATCGAAGGTACCGGGGTGTTTTCCGATGTGAAGAATTTAAACGAGATTTACGGTAATTTCGTCGCCTTGGAAGGCCATGCCGGCGCGACCAAATCGGTTGACGGCCAAGTGTTGACCCGCGGCGAAATATCCTTGGCACTGTCGGGTAAAGGGCGAGGGATAGACATCGGCGTAACCTTGGGTGCCCTGACCATTTCGCCGCGTTGATGCAAGCGCGCATCTTGGGGTTCGGTGTTCGTCGTTAGGCAGCCACAGGGAGCTAAGCGCATGCCTTTCGTACAACGCGGCGCCGACGGCGCTATTGTCACAGTAAGCGACAACGGTAACGGAGAATGGTTGGCGGCAGACCACCCAGAGTGGTTGGCCTACGCCAAAGCCCGCTACGAGCAGGATGCCCGTCAGGCGTTGTCCGACACTGATAGCGAGATGGTGCGGGTGATAGACGATTTGGTCGATTTGCTGGTGGCCAAGCAGGTATTGATCTTTACCGAGTTGCCCGAGCGGGTGCAATCCAAATTGCTGGCCAGAAAACAGCTCAGAAACGATATCAACGCATTGCAAAGTCCGATGGTCGATGACGAGGCGCTTTTCTAGAAAATGGGGGCTATAGTTGTTCGCGTCACCCGGCAGCGTTGGCCGCGGCGTTACGAAAGCGCGCTAAGCGCGTACATTATTTGAGCTGTTTGTGAAAAACTCGTTCTTTTTAGTCATTCCCGAGCAAAGAAACGATCCCCAGCTGTTGGCTTCGTTCAGCGACGACGCGCTCAAACAATGGATTACCGAGCTTCCCACGGCGAATCCAGGGCTGGCTGCGCGCTTGTTCTACGAATTGTTGGGCGAGTTGATATCGGTAGACATGCCGGCCGCCAAACGGCTACACGCGCTGGAAATGCTGAGGGACAGTTTTTTTCTGATCGACGACTACCTGCGTTCCCGCCTGACCCGGTCGGGTTTTCCCAAGGGCGATAGCGAAAAAAAAATTTTCGCCTTGACCTGTAGCATCGAACGCCAGTTTACGATCGGTTACTGGAGCGTGGCGCGCGAGCTGACGCGGCGCGAGATTGGCTGGATGCAGGCCAAGCCGACCGTGTTGTCGATTCAGCGTACGATCAAGGGCTTGAGCCGTATCATCATTACCCATTACATGATGAGTTATCCGATTCCGGATTGGATCTGGATCGACCTGCATTCCTTGTACAAGCTGGCCGTGAAGTTGGATAAAGCCGATGTCAAAGCGGCCGAACAGGGCGGCATTTTCAGTAAGCAGTCGTCGATCGAGGACAGTTACAAACAAATTTTATTGCTCAGCCTGGCCTATCCGTCGGGTTTGATGCAGAAAGAATTCCAGCTGGTTTACGAGTTCATCGAAAAAATCGCCGATCTGCTGGAGATCGAGACTAAACCGGTCGCCGGCCAAGCCGTGCAATGTTCGATTCTGATGGACGAGGATTTGCCGCCGGCCTTTCTGGCCAGCAGCGGGCAAAGCGACCGCCGCTCGGATTCGGCGATGCTGTATCTGAATCTGAGCAAGCTGGCCAAGGTTTTCAAGCATCCCGACAAATTTTCCAGTAAGGACGAAGCCCGCTTCAGCTCGCTGGAAATGGAAAAAAGCCAGCAGCAACGTCTGCCGGCCGAGTTGTTCGATTATTTACTGCAGCGCTGGCAGGGCAAGGAGCCACAGGGTTCGGTTTATTTCAGCGACCGGCTCGACCGCTACGTCGCGATCGGCCTGGAGGCCACGTTCGACTTGCTCGACACCTCGCGCGCCGGTGCCGGTTCCGGTTTGGAAAAACGCGCCGAGACCGACTCGGAGCGCGCGTTGTCCTGCAATTTCGACCAGGAAGGCGTGTTGTCGATCGGCAGTTTGGTCAGCTTCAGAAAGATCGACGCCTTGCCTCAGCAACGAGCGTTGGGCGTGGTCTGCAAAATACTGGTGCCCAAACAGGACAGCAAGCTGATTTTCGAGTTGATGGTGATCGCCGCCCAGACCTACGCGGTGACCTATCAGGCACTGGATGCAGCACCCGGCGACGAGCGCAAAAAGGCCTTGATTTACGGCGCGAAAGACCACGAAGGCGAGAAGAGTTATATCATTATGGATTCTTTTCGATTGAAAGACGGCGACCTGCTCAGGATGTATATGGGGAACGAGAACTTTCCGATCATCCTCAACGGCCGGCGCAATATCGGCCTGGGGTATTGGCAATTCGAGTGCCGGCGGATTCTGGACGAATCCACCATACCGCAACAACCCAAGAAGAAAGGCTATGACTTTATATAACCCATGTCACAAGCGCCCGATACATCGTATTGCGGGAGCGTGGCTGCCAAGCGACGGACTCAATGACCACCAATAGCGATCAACCCGCTGATTTTTCGACTTTCGTCGATCCGCACGCCGAACGCGAAGCGGAAAAATACGAGAACCCCATCCCCAGCCGCGAGCTGATCCTGGAGCTGATCCAGCAAGCCGGCAAACCGTTAAGACGCCAACAAATCGCCCAGCAATTCGGGCTGGAATCGGCCGATGCCCAGGAAGCGCTGCGGCGTCGGCTCAGAGCCATGGAACGCGACGGTCAATTGAGCTTTAACAGCCGGCAAAAGTATTGCATCGGTTCCGGCCACAACACCATCGCCGGACGAGTCCTTGGTCATCCGGAAGGCTTCGGTTTCCTGAAGCCGGACGACGGCAGCGAAGACTTGTTCCTGTCGCCGCGGGAAATGAAACCGCTGATGCCGAATGACCGGGTAATCGCCCGCGTCAGCGGCGTCGACCGTCGCGGCCGGCGCGAGGCTACCGTGATCGAGGTTACCGAACGTAACACCCATCAGATCGTCGGCCGCTTTTTCACCGAGGGCCGCGTTGCCTACGTGGTGCCGGACAATAAGAAGGTCAACCACGAAGTGTTGATCGCCAAGGAGGATACCGGCGGCGCCAAGAACGGCCAGATCGTCGTCGCCGAAATCCTGCAGCAACCCAGCGCCCACTGCCAGCCGATTGGTCGCATCAGCGAAGTGCTGGGTCTGCACATGGCGCCGGGCATGGAAATCGAAATGGCGATTCGTTCCTACGATTTGCCGAACCAATGGCCGGATGCGCTGCTCAAGGAAATCAAGCCGTTGACGCCGGAAGTGCCGGAACAGGCCAAACAGGGTCGGGAAGACATCCGCCAGTTGCCGTTGGTGACGATAGACGGCGAGGATGCTCGCGATTTCGACGATGCGGTTTACGCCCAAAAAACGCCGAAAGGCTGGAAATTGCTGGTGGCGATCGCCGATGTGTCGCATTACGTCAAAGTCGGCACCGCGTTGGACGATGAAGCGAAGAACCGCAGCACTTCGGTGTATTTTCCGGAAAAAGTGATTCCGATGCTGCCGGAAATCCTGTCCAACGGCCTGTGTTCGTTGAACCCGGCCGTGGACCGCTTGTGCATGGTCTGCGAGTTGTTGATCAGCAGCGAAGGCCTGGTGTTGCGCTCGCGCTTCTTCGAAGCGGTGATGCGCTCCCACGCTCGCTTGACTTACAGTGCTGTGGCCAAGATGTTGGTGGACGGCGATCAAAAGCTGATTAAAAAGCATCAAGAACTGATGCCGCATCTGCAGACTTTATACGATTTGTACAAAGTCATGCGCCAGCAGCGCGAACTGCGCGGAGCGATGGATTTCGATACCCAGGAAACCAAAATCGTATTCGGGCCGGAGCGCAAGATCGCCGAGATTGTGCCGCTAGTGCGCAACGATGCGCATAAATTGATCGAAGAATTCATGATCACCGCCAACACCGCGGCGGCGCGCTTCCTGAATCGCAAGAAAATGCCGCGCCTGCTGCGGGTCCACGACGGTCCCGGCGCGGAAAAACTGCTGGCGTTGAAGACCTTTCTGAATGAGTTGGGCTTGCATCTGGGCGGCAAGGCCGAACCGACGCCGTTGGATTATATGCATTTGCTGGAATCGGTACAGCAGCGCCCGGACGCCCACTTGATTCAGACCTTGTTGCTGCGCTCGATGTCGCAGGCGGTCTACAGCCCGGAGACCAAAGGCCATTTCGGCTTGGCGCTGGACGCTTACGCCCACTTTACCTCGCCGATCCGGCGCTATCCCGATCTGTTGGTGCATCGGGCGATCCGGCACTGTCTGGCCGGCCATAAACCGGACACCTTCCAGTACAGCCATGACGACATGGTGCTGCTGGGCGAGCATTGTTCGGCCAACGAACGGCGGGCCGACGAGGCCACTCGCGACGTGGTCAGTTGGTTGAAGTGCGAATACATGATGGACAAGATCGGCGAGGAGTTTGCCGGCGTAATTTCCGCCGTGACCGGCTTCGGCTTTTTCGTCGAATTGCAGGCTATCTATGTCGAGGGCTTGGTGCATATCGCCTCGTTGCAGGACGATTATTTCAATTTCGATGCCAGCAAGCACCAGCTGTACGGCGAACGCAGCGGTATTCGCTACCGCTTGGGCGACAGCGTACGAATTCGGGTGGTGCGGGTCAGTCTGGACGACAAGAAAATCGACTTCGAGTTGGTGCAGGCCGGCAAAAAAAACAAGGCCAAGGCTGCGCCTGCCAAGGACAATGGCAAGAAAAAGGCTAAGAAATCCAAAGCCGAGCCGGCAAAGACCAGTGCCAAATCTAAATCTAGGAAGCGCCGCCGCTCATGAATTTGACTCATCTGTTCGGCATTCACGCGGCGCAAGCCGCATTGGAATATTCGCCGCAAAAAATCCGCCGCGCCTGGGTCGATAGCCAGCGGCAGGACTCCCGCATGAAACCGCTGCTCGACGAGCTGGCCGCACTTGGTGTCGGTCTGGAAAAAACCGAGCGCAAGAAGTTGGATAAACTGGCCGACGGCAAGAACCACCAGGGTATCGTCGTCGCCGTCGAATTGCCGGCCATGCACAGCGAGGACCGGTTGAAGAGCGATGTCGAGGCGTTAACCGAGCCGGCGTTTTACCTGATTTTGGACCAAGTCCAGGATCCGCATAATCTCGGTGCCTGCCTGCGCACGGCCGACGCGGTCGGTGCCCATGGTGTGATCGTTACCAAGGACAATGCGGCCGGCATTACCCCGACCGTGTGCAAGGTCGCCAGCGGCGCTGCCGAAACCGTGCCGGTGTACCAAGTCACCAATCTGGCGCGGACTTTGCGCTGGTTGAAGGAACAAAATATCTGGATCATGGGCGCGGCCGGCGAAGCCGAGCAGACCGTCTACGACATGAAACTGGATATGGCACTGGCTTTGGTGATGGGCGCTGAGGGCAGCGGTATGCGTCATCTGACTCGGCAGCACTGTGACTTTTTGGTCAAGATTCCGATGCTGGGCCAAGTGGAAAGCCTGAATGTTTCGGTCGCAGCCGGGGTGTTGATGTACGAAATCTTTCGACAAAAACATCTGGTCTAACGGCATGCGGCGGCTGCGCGGCATCGTTTGCGCTCTAGCGCTTTTTCCAGTCCCGGCTGCACAAGCCGATTTGTCCGCTCAGGCCATCGCCATGAATTGTCTGAATTGCCACGCTAGCGGCCAGGCGGCGAGCCGTTTGCCCGAGCTTGGCCGTCTCAGCGCCGCCGAACTGGAGCAGGCCTTGCTGGCGTTTAAGTACGACAGGCGGACTGCAACGTTGATGCCGCGGCTGGTCAAGGCTTATAGCGATGCGGAGCTTGTCGCCGTGGCGGCCTATCTGGGCCGGCACTGATGCGATCCGTATTGTCGCGGCGTCGATTTCTGAGCGGCTGTGTCGGGTTGGGGGCCGGCTTACTGGCCGGCTGCAGCCGGTGGCCGTCGTTAGGTGCTGTCGAGCCGCGAGTGGTGGTGGTCGGCGGCGGTTTCGCCGGTGCCACTGTCGCCAAATATCTGAAAATATTGGACGGCGGGATTCGCGTTACGCTGGTCGAAGCGCAATCCCGTTATACCACTTGTCCGGCCAGCAATTGGCTGTTTGCCGGGCTGGGTGACATGGAGCGACTGCGCGTGGATTATCAGGCGCTACGCAGCCGTTATGGCGTGGAAGTAGTGGCCGATACCGCTGCGGCATTGGATTTGTCCCGGAAACGGGTGCAGTTGCAAAGCGGTGGCGCTCAGGCTTACGACCGCCTGATCCTGGCGCCTGGGATCGATTTTCGTTGGGATGTAATCGCCGGTTACGATTCGGCAGCCGCCGAACGCTTCCCGCACGCCTGGAAGGCCGGGCCGCAGACCTTGGTCCTGTTGCGGCAAGTGCAGGCCATGCCGGATGGTGGCGTAGTGTTGATCGCAGTGCCGGCGGACCCGTACCGCTGTCCGCCGGGGCCTTACGAGCGGGCCAGCATGATGGCATTCTGGCTGAAGCAACACAAACCGCGGGCCAAGATTCTGATTCTCGACGCCAAGCGCAGTTTCTCCAAACAGGCCTTGTTCGAAGCCGGCTGGGCCAAGCATTACGGTTACGGGACGCCGAACAGCCTGATCGAATGGCATAGTCTGGCCGACAATCCGTTGCTGGAATTGCACGCCGATGCCAAGACTCTGGTCAGCGAGTTCGGCGACCGTTTTACCGGCGACGTGCTGAACATCATTCCGCCGCAAACGGCCGGCTCGATTGCGCGACAAAGCGGCTTGGCCGATGCCGGCGGCTGGTGTCCGGTCCGGCCGGCCAGCGCACAATCGAGATTCGACGAGTTTGTGCATGTGATTGGCGATGCGGCCAACTATGCGCCGATTCCGAAGTCGGCCTTTGCCGCCAATTCCGAAGCGAAAGCCTGTGCTTTCGCGGTTGTGTCGCTGTTGCGGGAACAGCCGTTAGCCGAGGCGCATTGGCTGAATACCTGTTATAGCTTGGTAACGCCGGAGCACGGGATTTCGGTGGCCGGAGTTTACAAGCCCGATACCGGCAATACGGTCAGTCCGGTCAGCGGGGCGGGCGGTGTCAGCGTCGGAAAAGATGCCGAAGTCGAGCGGGCCGAAGCCGAATATGCGCAAATTGTCTACCGCAATTTGGTGGCGGATAGTTTCGGTTGATTTGGTTTTCTCATTAAAAATTATAAATTTCAAAAGGTTGGGCGTTGTTTTTTGGAGATTTGTTTCTATTGTTTTGCTTTGCTTTTGAAAAAAAATAAGAAAGCAATTTTTCGGCCAAAATTAACCAGTATTTACCTTGGAAGGCGCGGGAATGGCAAAACAGCATGTTACAATCGCCGCATTTATCCATTCTGGTTGACTGCGTGAAGAAAAGCCCGCTTTTGCAAATCCTGTTGTTGAGCATGTTGACCGGCAAAGCTGTCCAGGCAAGCAGTTTTGTAGTCGAGGACATCAAGGTCAAGGGGTTGCAACGGATTTCGGCTGGTACCGTCTATAACTATTTACCGGTCAACGTCGGCGAAACCTTTACCGAAGACAAGCAAGCCCAGGCGATTCGGGCATTGTTCAATACCGGTTTTTTCAAGGATATTGCGCTGGAGCGCGACGGCGGTACTTTGGTCGTCAATGTCGTGGAGCGGCCCTCCGTCGCCAAAGTGGTGATCGAGGGCAATAAAGACATCAAGAAGGAAGATCTGACCGAAGCTTTGAAGAAAATCGGTTTGGCCGAGGGCAAGGTCTACAACAAGCAGGTTTTGGATAAGGTCGAACAAGAGCTGCGCCGCCAGTATTTCAGTCACGGTAAATACGGTCTCAAAATCAAGACCGAAGTCACCGAACTCACCCGTAACCGGGTCGGCATTCACATCGATATTTCCGAAGGCCGGGTTGCCAAGATCAAACAGATCAATATCGTCGGCAGCAAGTCGTTTTCCAACGATGTATTGCGCAAGGAATTCGAATTAAGCACTACCAACTTCCTGTCGTTTTATTCGAAAGACGACCAATATTCGAAACAGAAGCTGTCCGCCGACTTGGAAAAGCTGCGCTCGTATTACCTGGACCGCGGTTATATCAATTTTTCGATCGAATCGACCCAGGTCGACATCACGGCCGATAAAAAGGAAATTTACATAACGATCAACGTCAAGGAAGGCGACGTGTACATGCTGGACAAGGTCAAATTGTCGGGCGATTTGATCGTGCCGCCGGAAGAGCTAATCAAACTGGTCAAGGTCGGTCCCGGCGAAATTTTCTCGCGCAAGAACGCAACCGAAACCTCCAAAGCGATTTCCGATCGGCTGGGCGATGAAGGCTATACCTTTGCCAACGTCAACATGGTGCCGGAGATCAACGAACCAAACAAAACCGTAGCGATGACGTTCTTCGTCGACCCGGGTAAGCGGGTTTACGTGCGGCGCATCAATATCAAGGGCAACACCAAGACCCGCGACGAAGTTATCCGCCGCGAAGCCCGGCAGATGGAGTCCAGCTGGGCTGCCAGCAGCAAGATCGAGCGCACCAAAACCCGTCTCGACCGCTTGGGTTATTTCGAAGAAGTCGGCGTCGAGACTCCGCCGGTGGTTGGCGCGGCGGATCAAATCGACGTGAATTATTCGATCAAGGAAAAAGCTTCCGGTAACTTGCAGGCCGGTATCGGTTATTCCCAGGTGCAAGGCATCATCTTCAATGCCAACGTGTCGCAGGACAATATTTTCGGTACCGGCAAACGCGTCGATTTCGCCTTCAATAACAGCAGTATCTTGACCCGCTACAACCTGGGCTTTACCGACCCTTACTACACCTTGGATGGCGTGGCGCTCGGTTATAACCTGGGCTATACCTCGCGTAACGCGTACGCCGCCAACCTGGCCAGTTACAACACCAACATTACCAATGCCGGCGTCAATTTCGGGATTCCGTTGAACGAATTCGACCGGATCGGTTTCGACGTCGAATTGAAGCGCACCGAAATCGAAAACACGACCTTGTCGTCGGATACGATTTTGAGGTTTTTGGGGTTTAGCAAGGGCGATCCGTTGGTAACCAAGTCCAAAAGTTTCAACACCTTATCCACCTCGATGGGCTGGACCCACGATACGCTGGACCGGGCCACCTTCGCTCACAGCGGCGGTCAGCAGCGGGTATCGGGTTTGATCACGGTGCCGGGCAGTGATTTGGAATATTTCAAGATCGGTTACAAGCATCAGCATTATTTTCCGTTGTCCAACGACTTTACCTTCCGCTTGCTGGGCGAAGTCGCTCACGGCGACAGTTATGGCGGCGATTCCGGTCTGCCGTTCTTCGAAAACTATTTCGCCGGCGGTACCAACGACGTACGTGGTTTCATGCAGAATACGCTCGGTATCATCGATACCAACGACTTGAATCCGACCAATACTTTCCGGCGCCCGGTCGGTGGTTCCACCAAAATGATCGGCAAGGCCGAGTTGTTTTTCCCAGTGCCATTTTTGAGCGACGTCAAGTCGGTCCGGATCGGTTCGTTTATCGACGCCGGAACTTTGGCGCCGGGACTCAATACCGGGGACCTGAAAAAATACTTCCGTTATTCGGTCGGTTTGAGCGGCGAATGGTTGTCGCCGTTCGGGGCCTTGGCCGTTAGTGTCGCCCAGCCGATGAATACCGAAGATACCGACCGGACCCAGGCTTTCCAGTTTACCTTCGGTTCCGGATTTTAGTTCAGTTCAGGCCGGTTTTGCCCTATAATCGTCGCTGCGTTTTGTCTTAACTCATAATTGACCGGAGATGGTTTTAACCATGAAAAATAGAATTTCTTTGTTTTTAATGCTGATGATTTTTGCCGGCATAAGCCACGCGGAGCTGAAAATCGGCTTTGTTAATGTGCTTAAAGTATTGGAGAAAGCGCCGCAAGCGGCAAAAGCAAAAAACCGCCTGGAAACCGAATTCTCGCCCCGGGACAAAGCGTTGGCTGCCCAACAAAAAGAAATCAAAACGCTGGAAGAGAAATTGGGTCGTGATAGTGCCGTGATGAGTGACGACGAGCGCCGCAGACTGGAAAAAGACGTATTGGATAAAAAACGCGAATTCACTAGAGCGCAACAGGAATTAAGTGAAGATTATCAGATGCGCCGCAATGAAGAGTTGGGTACTTTGCAAAAACGCATCGTAGAAGCTGTCAGAGCGCTGGCGAAAGAAGAATCTTTCGATTTGTTGTTGACCGACGGCGTGATTTACTCCAACGACCAAATTGATGTCACCAGTCGCGTCCAACAAAAGCTGGAAACCCTGTCGCAGTAAATTCTTCGCGGCTTTCCTGATCCAAATATCGGAAAGCCGCCGCTCAGTTTTACGGAAGGCTTGAGTTTGTCGCGCCTTCCAGTCCACCCGTCTTCATCTAAGCGCTATGGCCGGAACACTCGATATTCTGCAGATTCAGAAACTACTCCCGCATCGTTACCCGTTTTTGTTGGTGGATAAAGTGGTTGATTGCGAGCCCGGCATTAGCTTGAAGGCTTTGAAAAACGTCACTTTCAACGAGCCTTTCTTTCAGGGGCATTTCCCAAGCCAGCCGATCATGCCCGGCGTATTGATTATGGAAGCACTCGCGCAAGCCACGGCTTTGTTGACTTCGCAAAGCGACGACAAGCTGGGCGAGGGTGCCGTCTATTATCTGGCCGGAATCGACAATGCCCGCTTCAAGCGGCAAGTGGTGCCGGGCGACCAGCTGTGTCTGCATGTGACTTACCTGAAACACAAGCGCCATTTGTGGTCGTTCGATTGCAGGGCCGAAGTCGACGGCGAACTGGCAGCCAGCGCGCAAATCATGTGCGCCGTGTCGGTGGCTTAAATGATCGATCCCAGAGCGATTGTCCATCCACACGCCGATTTGGCGGAAGACGTTAGCGTCGGCCCGTTCACGGTAATCGGGCCGGACGTGCAAATCGATGCCGGGACCGAGATCGGGCCGCACGTGGTGATCAAGGGGCCGACCGCGATTGGCCGAGATAACAAAATTTACCAATTCTCGTCGATCGGCGAAGACCCGCAGGATAAAAAATACGCCGACGAAATTACTCGGCTGGAAATCGGCGACCGCAACGTGGTCCGCGAATTCTGCACCATGCACCGCGGCACTCAGCAGGATCAAGGCTTGACCTTGATCGGCAGCGATAACTTGTTTATGGCTTACACCCACGTGGCCCACGATTGTGTGATCGGCGACCATGTCATCATGGCCAACGGCGCATCGATTGCCGGTCACGTTCACCTCGGCGACCATGCCATTCTCGGCGGTTTTACCTTGGTCCATCAGTTTACCCAGATCGGCGAGTATAGCTTTTCGGCAATGGGCAGCGCGATCACCCAGGATATTCCGCCTTACGTGATGGTGGGGGGGCGGCCGACCCGTCCGCACGGCATCAACTCGGTCGGTATGGAGCGCAACGGCAAGTCGCCGGAAGTGATCCGCCAGATTCGTCAGGCCTACAAAATCCTGTACAAAAACAATCTGCGCCTGGAAGACGCGATCGAAGAAATGGAAGGCATGGCCGGCGAAAGCAACGAACTCTCCAATATGGTCAGTTTCTTGCGTAATGTCACGCGCGGCATCCTCCGCTAATTCCCCGCTACTGATCGCCGGCATCGACGAAGTCGGACGCGGCTGCATCGTCGGCCCGGTGGTCGCGGCAGCGGTGATTCTGGATCCGGCCCGGCCCATCGCCGGGCTGGCCGATTCGAAAAAACTCACCGAAAAACGCCGCGTCGCGCTGGCCGAAGAGATCCAGGCCCAGGCCCTGGCGTGGGCGGTCGGTCGGGCCGAAGCCAGCGAAATCGACGCCATCAATATCCTGCAAGCCACCTTTGTCGCGATGCGGCGCGCCTATACGCAATTACCGATCAAGCCCGATTACATCAAGGTCGACGGCAATCGCCTGCCCGGCATAACGTGTCCCGGCGAAGCGGTCGTCGGCGGCGACGCGCTGATCGCCGAAATCTCCGCGGCCTCGATCCTGGCTAAAGTCGCCCGCGACAGCGAAATGGCGGTGTTGGATCGGCTGTATCCCGGCTACCATTTTGCCGGCCACAAAGGCTATCCCACTCAAGTCCACCTGGCAGCGTTGGCACAACTGGGCGTTACGCCGCAGCACCGCCGTTCCTACGCGCCCGTGAAAAAATTCCTCTAAGCCGATGAGTCCGAGCTTCGTTCATCTGCGTATTCATACCGAGTTTTCGCTGGTCGACGGCATCGTCCGGATCAAGCCGCTGGTAAAAAAACTCGGCGAATTTCAAATGCCGGCCGCAGCTATCACCGAACAGAGCAATCTGTTCTCGCTGGTCAAATTCTACAAGGCCGCGCAAGGGGCCGGAATCAAACCGATAGCCGGCGCCGATGTCTGGATTTATAACCCCGAAGAGCCGACGGCGCCGCATCGCTTGACCTTGCTGGCCCGCAACCAGCCGGGTTACGTGACGCTGACCGAGTTGGTTTCCCGCGGTTATCAGGAGGGCCAACACCAGGGCATTCCGATGCTGCAGAAAGATTGGATTGCCGAAAACCACAACGGCTTGATCGCGTTGTCCGCGGCGATGCAGGGCGACATCGGTGCCGCGCTGCTGGCGGAGAATCGGGCTCAGGCCCGCGCCTGCGCCGAATTTTGGAGCGGTTTGTTCCCCGATTGTTTTTATCTGGAATTGCAACGCGTCGGCAAGTCGGACGAAGAACGCTATATTGCTCTGGCGGTGGAGTTAGCCGCCGAAATGGACCTGCCGGTCGTTGCCACTAACGACGTGCGCTTTTTAAACCCCAGCGACTTCGAAGCCCATGAAGTGCGGGTCTGCATTCACCAGGGTCGGGTACTCGACGATAGCCGGCGGCCGAAAGACTATACCAATCAGCAGTATCTGCGTAGCGCCGAAGAAATGGCCGAGTTGTTCGCCGATATTCCGGAAGCTTTGCAAAACAGCGTCGAAATCGCCAAGCGTTGCACCGTCGAATTGCGCCTGGGCGAAAACTTTCTGCCGGATTTCGAAGTGCCGGATGGCATGACGCTGGCCGATTATTTCAAGCAAGCCTCGCGCGAAGGTCTGGAGGAGCGCTTGCAACAGCATGCGCCTGTTGGTAACGGCAGCTTCGAGGAAAACCGCAAGGTCTACGACCAACGGCTGGAAATCGAGCTGAACGTGATCGTGCAGATGGGTTTCCCCGGCTACTTCATGATCGTTGCCGATTTCATCCAATGGGCCAAGAACAACGACATTCCGGTCGGGCCGGGCCGGGGGTCCGGCGCCGGCTCCCTGGTGGCGTATGCGTTGAAGATCACCGACCTCGATCCGATCGAATTCGATCTACTGTTTGAACGCTTCTTGAATCCCGAGCGGGTGTCGATGCCCGACTTTGACATCGACTTCTGCATGGAACGCCGCGACGAGGTGATCGATTATGTTGCCCGCCATTACGGTCGCGATCACGTCTCGCAGATCATTACCTACGGCTCGATGGCGGCCAAGGCGGTGATCCGCGACGTGGGTAGGGTGATGGGTCATGCCTACGGTTTTGTTGACCGGCTGGCGAAACTGATTCCGTTCGAAATCGGCATGACGCTGGACAAGGCCTTACAGGAAAGCCAGGAGCTGAAAGACCTGTACGAAGCCGAAGAAGAGGTCAAACAACTGGTCGACATGGCCCGCTCGCTGGAAGGTATTTCCCGCAACGCCGGCAAGCATGCTGGGGGCGTGGTGATTGCGCCGACCAAACTCACCGATTTTTCGCCGCTGTATTGCGAGCAGGGTGGTGGCAACCTGGTGACGCAGTTCGACAAGGACGACGTCGAAGCGGTCGGGTTGGTTAAATTCGACTTCTTGGGCCTGCGCACGCTGACCATTATCGATTGGGCGTTACAGACCATTAACCGCCAGCGCGCCGAAAAAGGCGAGCCGCCGATCGATATCGCCCAGATTCCGCGTGACGATTTGCCCAGTTACGAGTTGTTGAAAAACGCCCAGACCACGGCGGTGTTCCAGCTCGAATCCAGCGGCATGAAGGCGCTGATCAAAAAGCTCAAACCCGATTGCTTCGATGACATCATCGCGCTGGTGGCGCTGTTCCGACCCGGCCCGCTGGAGTCGGGCATGGTTGACGACTACATCAACGTCAAGCACGGCGCCAAGGCCGAGTATGCCCATCCGTTGCTGGAGCCCATTCTCAAGCCGACCAACGGCGTGATTTTGTACCAGGAGCAGGTGATGCAAATCGCCCGCGAAATGGCGAGCTATACCCTGGGCGGCGCCGACATGCTGCGGCGGGCGATGGGTAAGAAAAAGCCGGAAGAAATGGCCAAGGAGCGTGCCAAATTCACCGAGGGTGCGATCAAGAACCAGATCGACCAGAGCATTGCGACCTACATCTTCGACTTGATGGAAAAGTTCGCCGGCTACGGTTTCAACAAGTCGCACTCGGCGGCCTACGCACTGGTGGCCTATCAGACCGCCTGGCTGAAAGCGCATTACCCGGCCGCGTTCATGGCGGCAGTGATGTCGTCTGACATGGACAACACCGATAAGGTGGTGGTGTTGATCGAGGAATGTCGGGAGATGAAACTACAAATCTGCCCGCCCGATATCAATCTGTCCGACTTCCGTTTCACGGTCAACGATAAGGGCGAGATCGTGTATGGCATTGGCGCGATCAAGGGCGTCGGCGAAAACGCGATCGACGATTTGCTAAAAGAACGTAACACCAACGGCCCTTATTCCGGCTTATACGACCTGTGCAAGCGGGTCGATCTGCGCAAAGTCAATCGTCGGGTGTTGGAAGCTTTGATCAAGGCCGGCGCGCTGGATTCGATCGACCCGAACCGCGCCGCGCACATGGCCGAGTTGACCACCGCGCTGCGGGTCGCCGAGCAACACGGCAAAATGGCGTTGGCCGGCCAGAACGACTTGTTTGGCTTGGGCGTCGAAGTCGAGGCAAGCGACAACGAGGCTGACGCCTATTCGACTATGGTCGAGCCCTGGACCGAAAAAGAAAAGCTGGAAGCCGAGAAGCAGACCCTGGGTTTGTTCCTGTCCGGTCATCCCATAGCCGAGTACTTGCCGGAGTTGAAGCACATCACTCACGGCACTCTGGGCAGCCTGGAAGTCGATGCCGGCCGGGCGCGCGGCAAGATGGAAGCCCGGGTGGCCGGCCTGATTGTGGAAATGCGCACCCGCCAGACCAAGCAGGGCAAGATGATGGGTTTTGCCACATTGGACGACCGTACCGGTCGCCTGGAAGTCGCCGCGTTTAGCGGTATTTTCGATAAATATCGGAATCTGTTGAGCAAAGATACGATTTTGATTGCCGAAGGCTCGCTGGCCATGGACGACTTTACCAATAGTCTACGCATGACCGCCGAGAAACTGTACGGCATGGAAGATGCGCGCGAAATATTTGCGCGCAGCATAACGCTGGAAATCGATATCGCGAGCGCCGATCTGCCAAGCGACTGGCTGGCGCGTTTGCGGGATACGCTGTTACCGTTCCGCGGCGGGCAATGTCCGCTGGAATTGGAATATCGCACGGCCAGCGATAAGGCGGCGCTGAAATTAGGCGACGAATGGCGGGTGCGCCCGGCGGACGAATTGTTGATCCGTTTGCGCAGGCTGTTAAACGAAGGCAGCGTTAAAGTCAGATATTAAGCAATGTTGATTTGGCAATGCTAACCGTTGCCCAGGCTTTGGATTCTGCCTGGATGGTGCTAGGCTGCTTGTATGTGAATGTGTAGTCCGACACCTGGCTGATTTTTATGGGGGGAAGAATGCGCGGATCGCTTGGTTTTATCTCCTGTAGATTTATTGCAGCTCATTTGTGGCTGGTGTGTGCGGGCGCAGTTTGCGCCGATGATGGGGGCTATCAGAAAGCTCAAGCCGCCAAGGCCGAAGTGACCAATGGTATTGTGCTGCGCGCCGACCACAGCGGCCACTTTCGCGGCAAGTTATGGGTTAACGGTAAAGAACTGCCGTTTTTAATCGACACTGGGGCCACCGTCATCGCGATTCCGATGAAGTTCGCGCTGGAAGCGCGCTTACCGTTCGGCAGCCAAGTGGACATGGCTACCGCCGGCGGCAGAACAATCGACAAACAGACGGTTATCGACAGTCTGGTGATCGGTGACACCGAGTTGAAACATGTCGAAGCGGTTCTGAATCAGCACCTGACCGAGATTTTATTGGGTATGAATACTCTGAGGTTTTTCAAAATGACCCAATCCGGCGATCTGCTGACCTTGCAGTTGAATAAGCAATTGATCAAACAGAACCATCTGGAGGATCGGGTGACAGCGCTGGAAGAAGCCCGTCCGCATAGCCAAGGCCAGCCGGTAACCGACTATTACGTGTCGCCCAACCCGATAACTAAATCGGTGGAGTGCGATTCACGCAACCATTGCGTCACCAGGTTCGGCAATTGATCCTTCTAAGCTATTTAAATCGGCCTTTTAGCATCAGCGTTTGCCAAAGGTGGCGATCCTTGCGCTCGAAATTGGCGTTTCCGTCGGCTTGGCGGTCCGCTTCGTCTTTGGCTTTGGCCTCCCTCAGCACGTCGCGGTAGGAGCGGTTAACGCTCTAGGCGTATTCGGCTTGTTGTTTGTCTTTTTCTTTCGCGATGGTTTTGGGCGGCTCAGGGTCGTAACGCTCGGCCAGTTCGTCCGCTAACGCTTTCAGGTTTTGGCCGATGGTCAGCAGCCATTTGGAGTTGTGGTATTTATCGGTGTCGAGCTTGAAATATTTGAGCAACTCATCGCGCAGATTGAAGCCGTACACCACCGGTTCGCCGCTTTTTTGTTGAAAATCGTAGGCAATGTAAAAATCCAGGGGTTCCTTGGGATTTTTGTCGAAAATAAGCTTCGCACTTTCCATCGAGTAATTTAGCGACTCGATAAACTGCAGGCGCGCGGCTTCCAGCTCGTCGAAAATGAAGTCGTCGCCGATCTGTTTGATAATGTATTTCATACGCTGCTCCGGTGAGGCCGATTGACGGCGCGGCATTGAATTGCGGGTTGAATCTCGTTGGCGATTCTATCGGTAAAATTCGGTTTCCGATTGGGGTTGAGATACTTGTCGTGCTCTTAAGCAGGGCTGACGCGCATAAAAAAGGGAGGCCTCAGCCTCCCTTCCGGAATTAACTCCTCGGTTTTAACGCTTAGCGGTCGGTACGCTTGTATTCGACGCGGCGGTTGTAGGCGCGGCCTTCGTCGGTATCGTTACTTTCGACCGGTTTTGATTCGCCGAAGCCGACTGCAGTTAAGCGTTTGCCGTCCACGCCCTGTTTAATCAGCTCGTTTCTGACGGCATTGGCGCGGCGCTCGGACAATTTCTCATTGTAAGCGTCGGTACCGTAGCTGTCGGTATGGCCTTGAATTTCAACGGTCAGACTGGGATTCAATTTCATCACTTCCACCGCATTCTGGATCAACGGGCTGTATTTGGATTTGATGTCGGCTTTGTCGAAATCGAACAGCAGACCGCGGAATGCCCAGCAGCCGTTTTTATCGACAATGGCACCCTTAGGCGTGTCGGCGCATTTATCGGCGCAGTTGTTGACACCGTCTTTATCGTCATCCAGTTTCGAGCAGTCGGCGACTGGGGTGCCGGCTTTGAAGAAGACGTTTTTGACGAATTCGCTCATGCCGTGCGGAGTGCTGATCGCCTCTGCGGTGGTTGAGAACCCGCAACCGGAGGCGTCGGCAATGCTTTGCAGTACGGCTTGACCTGCTTCGTCTTGCTCGTTGCCTACCCACACGGTGTAGATGCACAAGCGGTCGCCGTATTGTGCTTTCAGCGATTCGGCTGTGGGAGCCGGAGAGCTTTCCTCGATACCGTCGCTCAATACGATCATCGCGATGTTGCCGGAGGCGTTAGCCAAATCGTGGCTGGTTTCCTGCAGCGCGTCGGCTAAAGGGGTGCCGCCGCTGGAGCATTGCAAAGAGGTGAGCGCGCTGTCGAAGCCGGCTTGGGTGTAGTTTTGCACGGGCTGGTTCAGCTTGGTAGCGCTCCAATCCAGGCAAGGCCCGTAGCCGAAGCTGCGCAAGCCGGACATTAACGGAATGGAGGGGATGGTTTTGTTGAACTTGTTCAGCAGCGCTTTTTCGACATCCAGCTTGGTGCCACTATAATCCTGAGAATTGAGGTAGATACGGCTCATGGACGACGAAGAGTCGTTCACAATCAGGAAACTGTTGGCTTTTTGTACCAGTTTGCCCGATTTGACCAGCGCATTCAGATCTTCAGCCTGGAACGGCGGGAAGTTATTGCTCGACTGAGTGGCGCAGCCGGATAGTACTGCTCCAGCCAGAGCGGCCGTGATCATTAGGTTTTTTTTCATATATCAAGTCTCCTGGTTGTTATTCTTGGGCGGGCAAGGCTGGAGTGTTTGCCTTGGTGGATAAAGTCTAACATCAATCCCTTATTTTTTTATAGTTCATTCAATTGGGCTGCGTGCCGTGAAATAATAGCGGTTTGGCCTTGCCGTTGATTTTTTACCCGGAGACGCGTGATGCGAAATTGGCTTTTACTCAGTTTGTTGTTGGTGCAGTTCAATTCGGCCCTTGCCGACGATATTAAGCATGCTGCCGAGCAAGGCAATGCTCTGGCCCAAGCTAAGCTGGCATCGCGTTTGTTGTTGGGCCGCGATGGGGAGCAGAAAGACGAGGAACGAGCGGCATATTGGATGGAAAAGGCGGCCAACCAAGGCTTGGTGGATGCCCAAGTGGCGCTGGCAGCGATGTACGATCGCGGTTTGGGGCTTACCGCCGACCGCGATAAAGCCACCTATTGGTATGAAAAGGCCGCTGCCCAAGGTCATGGGACGTCTCTGGCCATCCTCGGTAAGAACGATGCTGCCAAGGGCAGCGTGCAATTCAATTATCAGGCGATGCGGCTGAATGCGTCGCGCTCGATTCCCGGCGAATACGCAAAGAAATTTTTAATCACGAAATAATTCGATAATGAGTATAAGAACCCGATTTGCTCCGAGTCCCACTGGCTATCTTCATGTTGGTGGTGCAAGAACTGCATTGTTTTCATGGCTTTATGCTAGAAAGCACGGCGGCCGCTTTATATTGCGGATCGAGGATACCGATCTGGAGCGTTCGAGCCAGGAATCGGTCAACGCGATTCTGGAGGGCATGACTTGGTTGGGCTTGGAATACGACGAAGGTCCGTTTTACCAAACCCAGCGCTTCGATCGTTATAAAGCAGTGATTCAGCAACTGCTCGACCAAGGCGATGCCTACCACTGCTACTGCAGTCGTGAAGAGCTCGATGCGTTGCGCGAGCAGCAAATGGCCAATAAGGAAAAGCCGCGTTACAACGGTAAATGCCGCCATTGTGTGTCCGACTCGCGGGGGGAGCCGGTGGTGCGCTTCAAAAATCCGGAAAGCGGCGAGGTGGTAATTGACGATTTGGTGAAAGGTCGTATCGTCGTTGCCAATAAGGAATTGGACGATTTGATCATCGCTCGTTCCGACGGTACCCCGACCTACAATTTGACCGTCGTCGTCGACGATATGGATATGGGGGTGACGCACGTCATTCGCGGCGACGATCACGTCAACAATACGCCCCGGCAGATCAATATCTTGCAAGCGTTGGGCGCGCAATTGCCGATTTATGCCCATGTGCCGATGATTCTGGGGTCGGACGGCGCGCGCCTGTCCAAACGCCATGGTGCGGTCAGTGTTATGCAATACCGCAACGACGGATATCTGCCGGAAGCATTGTTGAATTATCTGGTGCGATTGGGCTGGTCGCACGGCGATCAGGAATTGTTTTCGATCGAGGAAATGATCGAGTTGTTCGAGTTAGAAAAGGTAAACGTGTCGGCCTCTACCTTCAACACCGACAAGCTGGTTTGGTTAAATCACCAATACATGATGAACTCCGATCCGGCGCACGTGGCCCGGCATTTGGCATGGCACATGGGCGAGCGCGGCATCGATCCGGCCTGCGGCCCGGCGTTGAGCGAGGTCGTCAAAGCTCAGCGCGAACGCTGCAAGACTTTGGTGGATATGGCCAACGACAGCGTCTATTTCTACCGCGAGTTTGACGAGTACGACGACAAGGCCGTGAAGAAGAATTTCAAGGCCGGTGTCGATGCCGTTTTGCAGCACTTGCGCGATCAATTCAGTGCGCTGGAAGGCTGGGAGGCCGAGGCGCTGCATCAGGTCGTGCTGGATAGTGCCGAGCGGTTGGAACTAAACTTGGGTAAAGTCGCGCAGCCGTTGCGGGTAGCGGTGTGCGGCGGCAGCGTGTCGCCGGCTATAGACCTGACCTTGAAACTGCTGGGCCGCGAAAAAACCTTGAATCGCTTGGATCGGGCGATCGAGTTTATAAAAAAATTATAAATTCTCTGGACAAGGCTCTAAATATCCGTATAATACGAGAACTCAACTACGGGGCCATAGCTCAGCTGGGAGAGCGCTTGCATGGCATGCAAGAGGTCAGGAGTTCGATCCTCCTTGGCTCCACCAAATTAGTTGATTTAGTCCTAAGTCCCCATCGTCTAGTGGCCTAGGACACCGCCCTTTCACGGCGGTAACCGGGGTTCGAACCCCCGTGGGGACGCCAATCTGGCTAAAACCGGTCAAGGCCGGTAATCGCAAATCAAAAAATCAGCAGACGCCTCTGCTAATAGTCCTGAGTCCCCATCGTCTAGTGGCCTAGGACACCGCCCTTTCACGGCGGTAACCGGGGTTCGAACCCCCGTGGGGACGCCAATTCTCGTCATTCCTTTCCGTGATTTATCTGCAGCTGTTTTGCATCGGCTTGTGTCGGTCCGAACATCTCTAATTCAAATCCTTGAATGCCTCGATCAGTCGCTGTTTGACGTTCAGTTCAATGATTTCGCCGTGAGCAATGACAATGCGCCGCACATCCCAATCGAGAATCCGATGCGCACAACGAGATAGGCCGGTTCGATCCTTTATCAATAACTTCATGCTGCGCGACATCCCCAGCCGGCCGTAGACGCCGAGCAAGCGGGCGGCGAGCCGCGCCAATAAAGCATGGTCGTTACCGAAACAGAACAGCAGGTCCGTCAAAATCAGCGTGCCGCTTTGTTTATGTAACCACACGGTTTCATTGATAACCGGCAGCCCTTCGATAAACAGGCTGTCCAATTCTGCGGCCCATGGCGCTCCTTCCGCTGAAGGAACAATCGGAAAATCGGCTAAATCCGGCCGTTTTTCTGGTAGCCCCGGTGCAATATAACCTTGAGCGTCGCGGCAGGCCTGCAGAAAAGGTAAGAAGAATAGGTGATGGCTTTTGTTTGGTGCGATCACGTGTTTAACCGGGCCGATTTCGGCGATCGCGCCAATCAATTCCGGCGCAGGCAATATCGGGGAATGCACCCAGACTTCGCCATTGGCGAGCCTGACGAACGTTGCCCGGGTAGTCAAGTTTAGCGGACCGAACTTAAGCGGCTGTTGCGCATGCCAGATTTGGCCGGGAACCAGTGTTTGCAAGCTCATAAATCGATCCGGCCGCCGCTTCGCCGGTTTATTTGCCGATGTTTCCGCCATGCAGGCCGCACTCTTTTTTCGCGCTGTCCTCCCACCACCAGCGTCCGGCGCGTTCGTGTTGGTTCGGTAACACCGGCCGGGTGCAAGGCTCGCAGCCGATACTGATATAACCGTGTTGGTGCAGGTCGTTGTACGGCACCTGATATGCCTCGATGTAATCCCACACCTGAGCGGACGACCAATTCAGTAACGGATTGAACTTGACCAGCTGTTTGCCCGGACCGGAGAAGCCGGCGTCGAGCTGCACTTCCGGAATATCGCCACGAGTGTCCAGGCTCTGGTCTTTGCGTTGGCCCGTGATCCAGGCATCCAAGGTCGCCAATTTCCGTTTTAAAGGCTCGACCTTGCGGATGCCGCAACATTGTTGGTGGCCGTCTTCGTAAAAACTGAACAGGCCTTTTTCCTTGACGAATATATCCAACTGTCCGCGGTCGGGGCTCAAAATATCGATGGCGATGCCGTAATGCTTGCGCACTTTTTCGATGAAGCGGTAGGTTTCCGGATGCAGGCGGCCGGTATCTAAAGAAAACACCTGAATGTCTTTCCGGATGTTCAATGCCATATCGATCAACACCACATCCTCGGCGCCGCTGAAAGAAATGGCGATGTTGTCGAAATTGGCCAGCGCCGCTTTCAGAATGGTGCGCGGATTTTTGCCTTGCAGTTCGGTTTGGGCAGTGTTCAGATCGAATGCGGTCATAAATTAACTCTGGGCAAAGTAACGAGATAAAAATTCGTCGAAATCGAGCTCGTCGCCGGCTTCGATTTCAGCTTGTTTCTGCAGCGAGCTGGCGGCCAGTTCTTCGAATTGGCGCTGGCTGTTGGCATCCAGCGGTTCGGCGTTGAAATAATGTTTGTGCAAGGCCGAGGTGTTGCTGGCAAAGCAGCCGAATTCCTGGCCGTTTTCGCGCATGCAGGCCAGAATCCGTGCCGACGGCGTCAACGCCGGGTTGTCGACGACGGCGAGCTGCTGCTGCAAGGCGAGTTGGTAAGGTCGATCCAGGCTGCCGCGGTCGAGTACCGCGCAGATCGGTTGCATCGCGCAGAGGATGTCGTGCGCCCAATTTTGCAGGGTAACCGGAGTGCCGTTGCGGTTTAGCTCCAATCCGGGCCGGCGGCCCTGGTTGGCGACCAGCAACTGGTTGCTGTTGTTGACTTGAAACTCGTCCGGCCCCTGTGGCGGGCTATCGTGCAACAAGCAGTACAGCAAGAACGCCTCGACGAAACGGGCGGTGCTCTCGTCGATCCCGATCGGATTCAACAGGTTCAGGTCCAAAGAGCGCATTTCCACATACAACACGCCGCGGCGCTTCAGGGCTAAAGTCGGCTTCTCGCCGGATTTGGCGATTTGTTTCGGCCGCATGGTGCTGTAAAACTCGTTCTCGATTTGCAGGATATTGGCATTCAGCTGCTGGTAGTCGCCGTCGATCTTGACGCCAATCGCCTGGTATTCAGGATACGGTGTGTTGATCGCCGCACTCAGGCTTTGCACGTAACCTTCCAACGAGTTGTAGTCGATTTTCAGGCTGGCTTGGTTTTTACTTTTGTAGCCGATGTCGCTCATCCGCAGCGATGTGGCGTAAGGGTGGAACAAAGTATGGTCGTCGAATTCCTTGAACTGTTCCATCAGCTGCGGCCGGCTTTTGAAAAAAGTCTTGCAGATGGCCGGTGATGCGCCGAACAGGTACAAAATCAGCCAACCTTGGCGGTGGAAGTTGCGAATCAAGCCGAAATACGACTTGGAAATAAAGTCTTCCAGCGACAAGTCGCCGCCGTCGTAACCGTGCAGTGCCGGCCACAACGCTTCCGGTACCGAATAATTGAAATGAATGCCGGCGATCGCCTGCATGGTGCGGCCGTAACGATGCCACAAGCCCTTGCGATAGATGTGTTTCATCTTGCCGATATTCGAGCTGCCGTATTCGGCGATCGGAATGCTCAGATCGCCGTCGATGCCGCACGGCATGCTGGTGGCAAGCAGCATTTCGTCGCCCAGGTGCGGGTAAACGAACTGATGAATCTGATGCATGAAATGCAGCGTTTGCTTGATATCGGCGAACGGCGGCGTGATGAACTCCAGCAACGCTTCCGAATAGTCGGTGGTGATGTGGGGGTGAGTCAAGGCCGAGCCTAGGGCATGCGGGTGAGGGGTTTGCGCGATCAGGCCGTGTTCGGTGATACGGAGGCTTTCTTTCTCGATGCCTTTCAGACCTTGTTTTAGCAGGTATTGTTGATCGCGGTCGATCAGGTATTTGAGACGGTCGGGAAAGCAGCAATAAGTAATTATCATAAAGGAAAAGGTCGGCGCCTGTGGCGTCTGGAGTTAGCGGGCCATTATAAAGGCTGGTGTCCGGTTTATAGAAATCGGGCTGACATCGAATGGAGAGATGAGGCGGTGCGCCGGCCATTTCAAGGTTCGCCCGCGCAACAGCGTTTGTCGGGTTCCGCGTCGCTGTCTCGAGAGGTTATCTGTGTTGTAATACGCGCTTGATACCACATCCGGCGATTGCCGCTTCGAAACCCCGATATTTTGCTGATGACCCATAACCCCGCGCTGGACAAACTACGTAGCGTATTTGGCTACGACAGTTTTCGCGGCCAGCAGCACGCTATCATCGAACAACTGATTGCCGGTCGCGACGTATTGGTGTTGATGCCGACCGGCGGCGGCAAATCGTTGTGTTACCAGATTCCGGCCTTGGTGATGGACGGCGTCGGCATCGTCATCTCGCCGTTGATTGCCTTGATGCAAGACCAAGTCAGCGCCTTGCATCAGCTCGGCGTCAGAGCGGCGTACTTGAATTCCACCTTGTCTCTGGAGCAGGTGCGCGACATTGAACAGCGCTTGCAAAGCGGCGAGTTGGATTTGTTGTATATCGCGCCCGAGCGCTTATCCAATCCGCGCACCCAGGCCTTGTTCAACCGTTGCAAGATTGCCTTGTTCGCGATCGACGAGGCGCATTGTGTCTCGCAATGGGGCCACGATTTCCGCGCCGATTACCTGCAATTGTCGGTATTGCACCAGCAATTTCCGACGGTGCCGCGGATTGCGCTGACTGCAACCGCCGACGAACGTACCCGCCAGGAAATCATTAGCCGCTTGGCGCTGGAACAAGCCCAAGTTTTCGTCAGCGGCTTCGACCGACCCAACATTCGCTACCGGATCGTGCAGAAGGACAATGCCCGCCAGCAATTGCTGAGTTTTATCCGTAGTGAGCATCCCGGCGATACCGGCATCGTCTATTGCCTGTCGCGTAAAAAAGTCGAGGAAACCGCGGAGTGGCTCAACCAAAAAGGCCTGCGGGCGTTGCCTTACCACGCCGGTCTGGACCACCAACTGCGGCAGAAGAACCAGCACCAATTTTTGATGGAGGACGGCCTGATCATCGTCGCCACCATCGCCTTCGGTATGGGGATCGACAAGCCTAACGTGCGCTTCGTCGCCCATCTGGATTTGCCGAAGAGCATTGAGGCTTACTACCAGGAAACCGGCCGTGCCGGCCGCGACGGTTTGCCGGCCAACGCCTGGATGGCTTACGGTTTGCAGGACGTGTTGACCTTGCGCCAAATGCTGGGAGCCTCCAACGCCGATCCGGCCCATAAACGGGTGGAACTGCACAAGCTGGACGCGATGCTGGCCTTATGCGAAACGGTCAGTTGCCGGCGCCAGGCTTTGCTAGGCTATTTCGGTGACGTCCTGGAGCAGGCCTGCGGCAATTGCGATACCTGCCTGGAGCCGGTCGCGACCTGGGATGGCAGCCTGGCGGCGCAGCAGGCCTTGTCCTGTATCTACCGCACCGGCCAGCGTTTCGGCGTGACCTACCTGATCGACGTGTTGCTCGGCAAGGACGACGAACGCATCAAGCAATTCGGCCATGATTCGCAGTCGACTTTCGGCATCGGCAAGGCGCTCGACGAAAAGCGCTGGCGCTCGGTGTTCCGGCAATTGGTGGCCAAATCGTTGGTGGAGATCGACTTCGACGGCCACGGCAGTTTGCGTCTGGCCGACGCCTGCCGGCCGGTGCTGCGCGGCGAGCAAACCTTGATGCTGCGCAAGGATGTGCAAAGCGCCAAGACCCGGCGGGAGAAATACGAAAAACGCCAGCCGGGCGGGGCGGCGGATACGGCCCTGTGGGACGCGCTAAGGGCCAAGCGCAAACAGTTGGCCGACGAGCAGGACGTGCCGCCGTATGTGATTTTTCACGATGCGACGTTAATGGCGATGGTGGAGGCCCGGCCGCACAACCACCAGCAGTTGGGGCTGATTTCCGGCATCGGCCAGCGCAAGCTGGAATTGTACGGCGACGAGTTTTTGGCCGTCTTGGCCGAGTTCGATAACGCGGCAGAGCCGAGTTCCAGCTCCGATACCGTCGTCGAGAGTCTGGATTTGTTTCGCTTGGGTTATAGCGTGGAGCAGGTGGCGCGGCAGCGGGGCTTGAGCGAGGATACCGTTTACAACCACATGGCGAAAGCGTTGGAGTCGGGTTTGGTGGAGTTGGGCGATGTCCTGACCCTGTCGCCGGCAGAGCTCGGCGAAATCGAAGCCGCGTTACTGGTGCGGCCGGACGAGCAACGCAATGCATTGAAACCGGTATACGAACAGCTGGGTGGGGCTTACAGTTACGGCATACTGCGCTGCGTCCGGGCCGCGCTACAGCGGCAGACGGCCTAGACTTGAGCGACCTCTGCCAGCTGGAAGCAGTAGTCGGTTTTCAGGCAATGGTCCAGCCATTTCTGTAGAAAATAGTTCAAACGCCACTTGTAATCGCGAATTTCAATCAGGTCGCCGGGGTCCTGGTAGACCTTATCCACCGTCGGTCGGTCGTTGTCGCGGATGACTTCTGCCAGTTGGGCATCGAGATAGATTCGGATTTTGACCGCCGGTACCACCAGTTCCGAGCGTTGCTGATTGAAGCAGTGGGTTAGTTCGATGGTCAAGGTGTACGGATTGCGTTCCAGCACGTCCAGATAGAGAGCCGGTCTGTTCTGGGTCAACCCGATTGCGGATTTATCGAAGGAACGTAAATTAGGGATTAACTTGAACAATTTCTGGTAGTTGGATTCGCACAGCTGTTCCAGGCAAAACGAGGTGTTGACCGGCTGCACCAAGCTCATCGTCAATCTTCCCGATAGCAGGCGTTGGCGCTGGCGGTTTCCCACAACACCACTTGGTCGACGTTGAAGCCCTGCTGTTTGACGTACTGGTAAATCATTTTGCTGAGCACTTCGGCCGTGGGATGTTCGTCTATGGCCAGATATTGTTCGTTATTGGCGATCAGTGCCGGAATGATCGGGTCGTCTTTGTGCAACAGAAAATTATGGTCCAAGATGTCGTCGATAAAGCTTTCGACGCAGGCTTTGACGTCGGAAAAATCGCAGACCATGCCTTGCTGGTTGAGTTGTTCCTGCCGAATCGAAATGCTGGCCTTGACGCTGTGGCCGTGCAGGTTGCGGCACTTGCCCGGATGGTTCATCAGGCGGTGACCGTAACAAAAATAAACTTCTTTGGTGATGATATACATAGCGTGCGACTTCCTTGTGGAGCGGCGGATCGGGTCCTTAATTGCCTTTGATGCTTTTGATCGACGCGGCGATTTCGTAATTGCCGTCGTTTTGTTTGACGCTGCGCACGACTTCGATGAACGCGGTCATCGGCGGTGTGATCGGTGTTTTCGGCAGAATGCTCACTTCCAGAGCCAAGCCGATATCGAACGGGCGGGCGGCGATAAACGAGACGCCGGCGCCGCTCAGCGTGGTGCATCTGCCAGTGCTGACTTGGTCCGAGTCGGCCAACCGGTAAGTAATGTCGCAGTCGACGTCCATGCGGATGTAATCGCGTTTTTCATCATGAGTCAGCATTGAGTTCCTCCGATTCGAAGTGAGCGTGGTGGGTAAACGAACAATGGCGGGAGTGTACTATAAAAAAAACCGGTTCTGGGCAGGAAAACGTTGCGCTTGCACTTGACATGTTTATTTTGCCGAGCAGCTCAGGAATTTTGGGTTCCGTCGCCGGCCAGGCATTGGATAAGGGCGGATTTTGGGCTACGCGCCGGTGTCGGCGCTTGCCGGCACGCCCGGCCGTAATGCGCCTATTCCGTCAAGCCGGCAGCCTGCATATCGGCATGGTAAGACGACCTGACCAAAGGAGCGCTGGCAACCTGGCGGAAGCCCAATTCGCGGGCAATCTCGGCGTAACGGGCGAATTGGTCCGGATGGATGTATTCCCGTACCGGCAGGTGGTCTTTGCTAGGCTGCAGATACTGGCCCAGCGTCAGCATGCTGCAACCGTGGGCCAGCAAATCCCGCATGACTTGCACCACTTCGGCTTCGGTTTCGCCTATCCCCAGCATCAGGCCGGATTTGGTCGGCACCTGCGGCAAGCGTTGTTTGTGCTGTTCCAGTAATTGCAGCGAGGTTGAATAATCGGCGCCGGGACGGGCTTGCAGGTACAGGCGCGGCACCGTTTCCAGGTTGTGGTTGAACACGTCGCAAGGTTGGTTTTGCAAAATGTCGAGTGCTGTACCCATCCGGCCGCGGAAATCCGGTACCAATACTTCGATCGTGGTTTGCGGCGACTTGGCCCGGACTTGGGCTATGCAGGCGGCAAAATGGCCGGCACCGCCGTCGCGCAAATCGTCGCGGTTGACCGAGGTGATGACGACGTATTTCAAGCCCATCGCGGCGATGGTCTCGGCCAGATTGGCCGGTTCTTCCGGGTCCAGCGGCTCCGGTTTGCCGTGGGCGACGTCGCAGAACGGGCAGCGCCGGGTGCATAAATCGCCCATGATCATGAAGGTTGCGGTACCGTGGCTGAAACATTCGCCCAGATTGGGGCAGGCGGCTTCTTCGCAGACGCTATGCAAACGGTGTTCGCGCAGCGATTGCTTGATCTTGTTGACTTGGTCGCCGCTCGGCAGTTTGACCCGAATCCAATCCGGCTTGCGCAACGGCGGTTCGCCGGTCTGTTCCACTTTGACCGGTATCCGCGACAGCTTGTCGGCTTTGCGTTGGTGGGTTTGCGGGGTAGTGCGGGACGGGGCGTTGAATGTCATGGTTCGATAGCCTTCAGCAATTGGTGGACCAGCGGCACCGCCAGTTCTTGAGTCGATATCTTAACCCCCAAATCCGCGAGTTGGGTCACTTGCAGTCCGGGGTAGCCGCAGGGGTTGATGTCTCGAAACGGGCCGAGATCCATCGCGTTGTTGATACTGATACCGTGATAACAGCAGCCGCGTTTGACGCGCAAGCCCAGCGAAGCGATTTTGCGGCCTGCGACGTACACCCCCGGCGCATCGGGTCTGGCTGCTGCCGATATACCGTATTGGCTCAGCGTGGCGATGGCGGCGTTTTCCAGCAGGCTGACCATTTGCCGCGGCCCTTGGTTCAAGCGGCGTAAATCGGCCAACAGATACACTACCAGTTGGCCGGGGCCGTGGTAAGTGACTTGGCCGCCGCGGTCGGATTCGACGACGGGGATGTCGGTGTTAGCCAGCAGATGTTCGCGTTTGCCGTTCAGACCCAGCGTGTAGACTGGCGGATGTTCGACGATCCAGATTTGATCCGGACTGTCCGCCAGCCGGTCGGCTGTGTACTGTTGCATGGCGCGCCAGACTTCGACGTAGTCGCGCAGGCCCAACTGGCGCAGTTCGGTGTTGCCGTTCACGGGCGAACTTACAGCGCCATCAAGACGTCCGGGCAGGCGGTCAGGCCCAGATAGATTGCATCCAATTGTTCGCGGCTGGTGGCTTCGATGACGACGGTGACCGCCGTGTAATTGCCGCCTTTGCTGGGGCGGCTGGTGACGGCGCCCTCACGGATGTCCGGTACGTGGCGGCGAATGATTTCGACCACGATCGCGTCGAAGTCGTCGCGGCTTCTGCCCATGGCCTTGATCGGAAATTGGCAGGGGAATTCGAGTAAGGATTCGGATTCGGTCATGACAAAGCGTTCTTATAAGCTTGCAACAATTCGTCCATGCGTTTCCAGAGCGGGCCGGGTTTACCGTCGCCGATCGCGGCACCGTCCAGGTTTACCACCGGTACGATTTCGCGGGTGGAACTGACCACCCAGACTTCGCTGGCTTGTTGCAGCGCTTCCAGGGCGATGATGTCTTCCCGGTAAGGGATTTGGTGCGCTGCCGCCAATTCCAGAATCACGTCGCGGGTGATGCCTGGCAGGATTTCGTGGCCTTTCGGCGGCGTGATCAACTCGCCGTCGATAACGGCAAACAGATTGCTGGCAGCGCCCTCGATGACGTAACCGTTTTTGACCAGAATCGCTTCGGTGCAGCCGCGGTCGACGGCTTCCTGGCGTAGCAGGATGTTGGCCAGTAGCGTGATGGCTTTGATGTCGCACAATTGCCAGCGGGTGTCGTCCAACGTAATCGCTTTGATGCCCTCGCTACGGCCGGGGAAGGGCAGGATGTCGGCAGACATCGCGAACACGGTCGGCGTGGTCTGGGCCGGGAACGCGTGATCCCGTTTCGGCGCCCAGCCGCGGGTGACTTGCAGGTAAATGTATTGGTCGCGGCCGTCGTCGGCCAGTAGCGGCCGGAATATCGCTTCCCATTCGGCCACGCTATGCGACAGCGGCAAACGGATACCGGCCAGGCTGTTGTTCAGGCGGGCGATGTGGTCTTCCAGCCGGAACAGGCGGCCTTTGTAGGCCGGAATCACTTCGTAGACGCCGTCGCCGAACAAAAAGCCGCGGTCAAGTACCGAGACCTTGGCGTCCGCCAGCGGCAGGTATTCGCCGTTTAGATAGACTTGTTGCGTCATTCCTTCTCCAGCAAACCGATCGCGGCATCGTACAGGCGACGGAACAGGCCACCCTCGGCCACGCTATCCAACGTAACCAAAGGCTTGCTGGCAACCGGATCGCCGGCCAGGGTAATGTTCAAACTGCCGACGGTATCGCCTTTGTTGAGCGGGGCGAATACGCCTTTGTCGATCTGGGTTTCGGCTTTCAGTTCGTTGAAGTGCTTACGCGGCGCCGTAACGTACAGGTCTTCCGCCAATCCGACGGCCAATTTCGATGTCACGCCTTTGCGAATCCGAGTTTCGGCCAAGGCCTTGCCGCCCTCGTACAAGCGGTGGGTTTCGAAGAAACGGAACCCGTAATTCAGCAGCGACTGGCTTTCGTTGGAGCGGGCATTGGCGCTGGCGGTACCCATCACCACCGAGATCAGGCGCATGTCTTCGCGTTTGGCCGAAGCCACCATGCAGTAGCCGGCGTCGTCGGTAAAGCCGGTTTTCAGGCCGTCGACCGACGGATCGCGCCACAGCAGCAGATTGCGGTTTTGTTGGGTGATGCCGTTGTAGGTGAATTCCTTTTGCGAATCCCAGCGGTAGTATTCCGGAAATTCGCGGATGACCGCCTGCGCCAGCAGTGCCAAATCCCGCGCCGAGCTGTAATGGTTGGGGCTGGGCAGGCCGGTGGCGTTTTCGAAATGGCTGTTGGCCATGCCCAGGCGGCTGGCTTGTTCGTTCATCATCGTTGCGAACGTTTGCTCGCTGCCGGCGACGTGTTCGGCCAAGGCCACGCTGGCGTCGTTACCGGATTGGATGATCATGCCTTGCAGCAAGTCTTCGACCCGGACTTGTTTATTGACTTCGACAAACATTTTCGAGCCGCCGGTTTCCCAGGCGTTCTGGCTGATCGTGACTTTCTCGTCCAAGGTTAAATGTCCGGCTTTCAATTCGCGGAACACGACGTAGGCTGTCATGATTTTGGTCAAGCTGGCCGGTGCGACGCGCTTGTCGGCATCTTTCTCGGCCAGAATCCGACTGCTGTCGAAATCCAACAAAAAGTAACTGGAGGCGGCGACGCTGGGGGCGGCCGGGGTGAAAATCGGGCCGGCGGCTGACAAAGACAGGCTGGTGAACAGTAACAGCAGCCCGCCAAACAGGCTGAATGTCATGCGAAGAGGGTGTCTCATGATTGCGATATTCGTATGTCGTTCGGGAAGCCGGTATTGTATCACCCCCGGCTCCCGCTTAGAAAAACCCGAACGCCGGGGCCGCAATACGCAAGCGGTGTGCGTTCCGGTCGGCGTCCGACGGCTAGCGTTCGCCGGCGCAAATCCTGAATCGGCAGGCGCAATCCTGCTGCGCCATACACGCCGTTTGTTCGATCGGGCTCTCCAATAAGGTGCCGATCAGCGCCCGGTCGAATTCACACAATTCCGGGAATTGCTGAGCCAAGTCGTGGTAGACGCAGTTCACCGCTTTCAGGCTGAGTTGGCCGTTTTCGGTTTCCAATTCGGCGCGGTAGCCCAGGGTCTGCATCAATTCGACCAAAGTCTGGCGTTTCGCTGCCGGATCTTTGCCATTGAACTGCGGTGCCAACGACTGCGCCAGATTGACGCCCATCCGCGCCAGCATTTGCCGCAGGGCGGCTTCGCCGAGTTCTGATTTCAGTTCCGTCAATAACAAGGAGCAGAACCAGCCGTATTGCTTCGGCAAGCGGTTACGTCCCAGCTCCGTCAATTTGTAACTGCGCGCCGGCCGGCCGCCGGTGCTGTTCAAGGCCGCTTCGGCGACCAGTTGTTCTTTTTCCAGCCCGACTAAATGCTGTTTCACGGCATTGCGCGAAATCTGCATTTCGACGGCCAGTTCGTCGATGCTTAGCCCGTTCGATGCAGCGAGCAGTAAATTCAGGATTTGTTCTTGGCGGGAGCCGCTGGGTTGGGTCATGGCAATGCTGCAAGTCAAAGGCTGGAGATGGCGCAATTCTATGCCGGAATCGGTGCTCGGCAAAATATCGGAAAAGCCGATAGCTAATATAAATAAGTTTTATAATACAAATATTGTAAAAGTCGTCGGGTTGGCTTATTCTGCTCCCGGCTTCGACAAGCCGTACCGATTCATCCATTCCATATAGGCAGAACAATATGAGCGAAACCACTGCAACTCTGTACGAACAACTGGGCGGCGAAGCCGCAGTCAATGCTGCGGTCGATATCTTCTACCGCAAAGTGCTGAGCGACCATCGCATCAACCGCTTCTTCGACCACACCGACATGGACAAACAGGCCGCCAAGCAAAAAGCCTTTTTGACGATGGCCTTCGGTGGTCCCAATAATTATTCCGGCGCCGACATGCGCCAGGCCCATGCTCATCTGGTGAAAAAACTGGGCCTGGACGACTCCCATTTTGACGCCGTGGTCGAAAATCTGGCGATGACCTTACAGGAATTGAATGTGCCGCAGGCTTTGATTCAGCAAGTCGCGGCGATTGCCGAAACCACACGCAACGACGTGCTGGGCCGCTAAGCGGAGATGCAGGTCATGCAGACACGCAAGATTAGCGTCGGCCAGCGCGAATTGGGTTGCCGGCCGGGCGAATCGGTATTGGACGCTTTGCTGCGGGAACAGGTCGAGATTGCTTACGGTTGCCGGCAGGGCGCTTGCCAGAGCTGTATCGCCCGCAGCCTGGACGGAGCGCCGCCGGCCGCGGCCCAGGCCGGCTTGAAGGACGTGCTGCGCCATCAGAACCACTTTCTGGCCTGCCTGTGCTATCCGGAACGCGATATGGCGATCGGCATCGGTTCGCCGGAACAACGCTTCTGCCACGCCACCGTGACCGGCAGGCAGTTGCTCAACGCCGAGACTTTGCTGCTGACGCTGCATACCGACCAGGCACTGGACTACTACGCCGGCCAGTTCGTCAATTTGAAGCGCGGCGACGGTTTGCAGCGCAGTTATTCGATCGCCAACAACCGGGCCCATGCCCGAAACTTGACCTTCCACATCCGCCGGTTGGCCGGCGGCCGCTTCAGCGCATGGGCCCACGACGAACTGAAAGTCGGTGATCTATTGGAAGTATCCGATCCGCAAGGCCTGTGTTACTACTTACCTAGCGGGCAGCCGCGCAACCTATTGTTGATCGGCACCGGCAGCGGCCTGGCGCCGTTGGCGGGTATTGTCAGCGAGGCCTTGCACCACGACCACGCCGGCCAGATCCACCTCTACCACGGCAGCCGGGAAATGGATGGTTTGTATTGGATAGAGGAGATGCGCGGCCTGGCGGCGCAACACGCCAATTTCCATTACACGCCCTGCGTATCGCGCGGCGAAGCCCCGGATGGCGTCGCCAGCGGCCGAGCCAACGACGTGGCGATGAAGCAATTGCCGGATTTGAAGGGGTGGCGGGTCTACTTGTGCGGCCATCCGGACATGGTGCAGCAGAGCAAACGCCAGGCTTTCCTGAACGGCGCCAAATTCGACGACATTTATGCCGACGCGTTTCATGTGGCGTCGGCCACCTTGGACTGAGCGGCGAGCGTCGAATAATCCCGCTGCCGTTCGGCGGCGGCCAGGCCGCGCAGTTGAGCCAGCACTTGTTGCAGCACCGGCGAGTCGTTATCGCGGCCGGATACCATGTAAGCCGGCAGCGTGAAACGCGGGCTATCCGCCACCGGATGCAAGCGGCCGGATTGCAGCAGCGGTGCCGCCAGGCGGATAGGCAGAAAACAGGAGCCGCTGTTTTGCGCCAGGATCAATTGCAGCGCCATCCAGCCGATGTTGACCACTTGTGCCGAGCGTTCCAGATTCGGAAAGGCATTGCTGTGCTGGGCGTAAAAACCCGGCGCCCAATCGACGTAGATGTAGTCGTCGTTGGGCCAGGGCTGGTCCGGATCGGTGCTCAGTAGTAGCAGGGTTTCGTCGAAGATGTGCTCCACCAGTAGGCCCGGGCTGTGTTGCGGCGTATACATCATGCCGATGTCCAGCGCGCCGGAAATCAGGCTGCGCATCAAATCTTCCTCGAAGCCGATATCGGTGCGGATCGAAACATCCGGCATTTGCCGCCGAATCGCACCGATCCATTCCGGCAACAAGCCTTCGCACAAGGCGATGCGGGCGCCGATGCTTACGCTGTCGCGGAAGCGGCTGGGCAAGCCGATGTCGTGGCGGGCCTGTTCCAAGGTCAGCAATAAGGCCTTGGCGTGGCGCAGAAAGCGCTGGCCGGGCTGGGTCAGGCTGGCGCCAGCCCGGTTGCGTAGGAACAAGGTAACGCCCAAATAGGCTTCCAGACGCTGAATCCGGGTACTGACCGTCGATTGGGTCACGTACAGGCGGTTGGCGGCTTCCAGAAAACTGCCGTTGGCGGCGACGCTCAAAAAGGTTCTGATTTGGTCGATGTCCATGCGGTTTAGTATCGGTCTCCTCGATATTAAACTCCAATAAATATCGTTTGTCTTATCCGTGCTGGGTTTTTATAGTGAATAAATATATCGATTCGATCGTATATCCGATCTAGGAGTACAGCATGAAAACGACAACACACACCGATAAATACATTCGTGTCAATTCAAGATGGCTGCTGGGCTTGGCGCTGCCGTTGCTATTGGCAGCTTGTGCCGCGTCGCCGACAAAACCGGTCGCCTTTCAAACCAGCCAAATCCAGTCCTTGTTGATTGTGCCGGTCGCGGCACCGCCTCTGGAAGTCATACCCGACCTGCTGGAGCAACGCGACGCAGCGTATCGCCACACCCAGAATATGGCGATGGGCGTGGCGCTGGATAGGCAAAATTATCAGACTGCGGGCGGCATCGTCGTCGCCGGCATGCTGAGCAATGCGGCGGACGACGTCGATGCAATGATCGACGCTTTGCCACCGACCGCCGCCGGTGGCCGCGCGGCTCAAACCCCGTGGACGCCGGAAAAGTCTGCGGCCGAAGCCTTGCAGGGCTTGTTGGCCCAATCTAACCGCGGTGCCGAATTGAGTCGCGACGGCTACCGATTGGCCGCGACGGATGATGCCAGCCTGCCACAATGGCGCCGAGCCATTCAAGCTTGGTATGCGCAGGATCTCAGCCAGACCAACTATGCGAGCCGTGGTCAATACGATGCCGTAATCGAATTGGGCGTGGGCCGTTACCGAATCTTCGAAGGCCAAACCTCGTTGCAACTGATGCTGAAATTGATTGATCCAGCTTCGGGCCGCGTGTTGGCCCGCGCCCATTCCGAGAGCTTTCGGGTCGACGATGGCGCGCTGGCGTCGCTTCAACACGATGGTAAGGCATTTCGGCAACTGATTGCCGAGATGGCGGTACCGCTGTTGCGGCAAAGTCTCGGCGATTTGGGGCTGCGCAATGTGTCGAACGCCAATCAGAGCTGAGAACGGGCAAGCAGATTGAAGGATGAGCGCCGATTACCCGAAACGGCTGCGCGGTTGGCGCTTCAGTTTATTCAACCTGCTGCTCGGCGGCGGTCATGCCTTGGTGATTTTCAACGCCGGCGCCTATATCGCGATGCTGCCCAGGGTCGCGGCCGGTTTGGGCGTGCCGCCCAGCTTCGGCACCTGGACCCAGACCGACTACATGATCGCGCTGGCCCTGGGCTTGCCGATCGGGGGCTGGCTGGGCCGCCGATTCGGCGAATACCGGCCGCTGATCTGGGCGTTCGCCGGTTTTGCGTTGGCCTCGTGGCTGTGCGCGCTCGCCGAAGACTTTCATCTGTATCTGGCGGCGCGAGTGGTGCTGGGCTTCTGCGGCGGCCTGACCCTGCCGTTGGGCCAGGCCTTGTTGCTCAAGGAATATCCGGACCAGCGCAAGTCGCTCGCTATCGGTGTCTGGAGTTTGTTTACCCTGACGCCGTTTACCTTCGGTCCGCCGCTGGGCGGCTGGGTGGCCGATTCGCTGGGTTGGCGCTGGCTGTTTTGGGGCAATATCCCGCTGGCGTTGGCGATTGCCGGCTTGTTGGGCGCCTTGCTGTACGGCCGCGGCGGGCCGCGCTTGCGGCAACGCTTGGATGTTCCGGGTTGCCTGATGGCGATAGCGATTTTATTTGGCGTGCAAGCCCTGCTGAACCAAGGCAATGACTGGGATTGGGCCAATTCCGGTTACCTCCTGGCGCTGGGTGTCGGCGTGGTCGTGTTGCTGCTGTATTGGCTGATTTGGGAATGGGGTTGCCGCCGGCCGTTTCTGGATATTCGCTTGTTCGCCCGACGCAATTTTACGATCGGCGTGATCGGCTTGTGCGTCGGTTTTCTGTGTTTTCAGGGTTTGTTGTCGTTGCTGATCGTGCAATTGCAACTGGCGCTGGGTTACTCGTCGTTTCTGGCCGGCCTGGTGTTTTTGCCGATGGCGATTTTCGCCAAACCGATAGCCGGTATTTTTCATGAGGTAGTCAAGCGGGTCGATGCCCGCCTGCTGGCCAGCGCCAATCTGTTGGGTTTTGCCGCCACTTATTTTTGGTTGAGCCGATTCGACGACCCGGACAGTTTTGCCCAGTTGTGCTGGCCGAAACTGCTGGAGGGCGCCTGTCTGGGCAGTTTTTTCGTACCGTTAACCGCGTTGATGTTGCACGGCATTCCGGCCGAGCGGCATTGGCGGGCGCTGGAATTGGCCAATCTGTTGCGTATCGCCGCCGGCGCGATCGGTATTGCCTTGCAAGGCGTGATTTTCTACCGGCGTACGCCGTTGCATATGACCCGTTTCGCCGAAAGCCGCGACGCTTGGTCGGATGCCGGCGCGGATGCGCTGCAAAATTTACTGGCCGGCGGCTTCGAGGCCGATGCCGCGCTGGCCAAATTCGCCAAACTGGCGGGCAAGGCCCAAGCCATTCGCGGCTTGAACGACGCCTTCTGGTTGGCCGGCTGTATTTTCGTCGTTCTGGCGGCCTTGGTTTGGTTGGCCGAGCCGACCCGCGCCCCGGTTCGTGCCGCGCCGGCCATGCAGCGCGCGCTGGAAGAAGCATTAGTGGAGGAGGATGCATGATGGCCGTGGCGCAACGGTTCAGCTTGGTATTGTTGGCGATCGCTACAGGCGGCTGCGCGTTGTTCGGCGAGGACAGCCCTCGCGCCCAACTGGCGCTGATGCCGTCCATCGAGCAAACCTTGGCGCGTACCAGCACCGAGATGGCCGTGCAAGGCTCTTGGCCGGAGCAGCGCTGGTGGACGGCGTTCGGCAACCCGACCTTGAACGGCTTGATCGAAACCGCGCTGGCCGGCAATCCCAATCTGAAAGTCGCCGAGGCGCGTCTGCAGCAGGCCGAAACCTTGGCCGACTTTGAAGCTGCCGACCTGTATCCGACCGTAGACGCCAACGTCAGCTTTGCCGCGCAACGCTTTTCCGCCGACAGCGTGCAGGCTAAATTCGCCGGCCAGCACTTCCGCCACTTGTTGGTCAACCCGCTGGTGTTGCGCTACCACCTGGATTTTTGGGGGCGCGACCAGGCCAGTCTGCAAAGCGCGGTCGATCGCTCGCTGGCCGCCAGTGCCGAACTGGCCGACGCCCGGCTGTTGCTGGCCGTGGCCGTGGCAGGAGCCTATTTCGATTTACTGGCGGCCGCCGAAGAGTCAGAAGTGGCCGAACATATCGTCGCCGACCGGGAGACGCTTTACCGGTTGGAACAGAGCCGCCGCGCCGCCGGTTTGATTGGCGAAACGCCGCTGTGGCAAGCCGAACGCAATCTGCGCGCGGCCCAACAGGCGGCGGCCGGTTTGCGCGCCGAACAGGAATTGTGCCGTAACCAATTGGCCGCGTTGGCCGGGCAGGGTGCCGATTGGGGAACGCGGATCGGTATCGACGCCAAGGTCGTTCCGCAAGCGCTGGCCTTGCCGGCCGATCTGCCGTTGCGGTTGCTGGCGCGGCGGCCGGATCTGCATGCCGCGCGCTTGCAGGCCGAGGCCGCCGCCGAGGATATTCATGTCGCCAAAACCGCGTTTTATCCGGATGTCAATTTGCTGGCTTTCACCGGCTTTCACAGCGTCAGCCTGATCGATATTGCCTTGCAAGGCTCGAGTCTGGCCTATGCCGTCGGCCCGTCCGTCGAGTTGCCGATATTCGAAGGCGGCCGCTTGCGCGCCCAGCTTGGTTATCGGAAGGCGGCCTACGACCTGGCGGTGCAGCGCTATAACGCCGGCTTGCTGCATGCCGTGCAGGATGTCGCCGACGCCTTGAGCCGTTGGCGCGAACTGGATACCAAAGCCGCCGCACAGCAGCAAGCCGTGGCGGCCGCCGAAGCGCAAAGCCGGCTCAGCGAAAGCCTGATGCGCAACGGTTTGCACGATCGCGGCAAGCCTGTGCTGGCGCGGCTCGAAGCCAATCGCGAGCGCCTGCTGCTGGCCGGCTTGGCGGCCGAACAACATAAAAACGCGGTCAGCCTGATCAAAGCCTTGGGCGGCGGTTACCAAGCAGCCGCCGAATCCGCAAACCAACCCTGAACCCCTATGCAGAAAACGATTCGCCCGCGCGAGATTCTCCAGCAGCGTCGCCGCCGGCTGCGCTTTGTCACCATGATGTTGTTGCTGGCCGCGCTTGCTTGCGGACTCTATTGGTGGCTCACGCAACGCGATTGGGTAAAGACCGACGACGCCTTCATCGCCGGGCATTTGATTGGGGTCAAGGCTCAGGTCGACGGCACGGTGGTCGAGATCCTGGCCGAGAATACCCAAGCGGTTAACAAAGGCGATGTGCTGGTGCGGCTGGACGGCAGCTACGCGCGGGTGGCGATGCAACAGGCCGAAGCCGAGTTGGCGAAAACCGTGCGCGAGTTTTATGCCTTGAAAGCCCGGTTGGCGAGTTTGGGACAGCGCCTGGCGGCCAAGCAAGCTGCCGTGGCTCAAGTCGAACATGATTTGCAACGCTTTAAAGCCGCGGCCGGCGACGGTGCGGTGTCCGACCAGCAAGTACAGAATGCCGAAGACAAATTGCGCGAATTGGCGGCGGCGATACGCGAGACCCGCGCCGAGCAGGACGGCGTGGCCGCCCAGTTGCGCGACTCCGGCGTCGAGGACTATCCGGCGGTGGCACAGGCCAAGAGCCGCTTGCGCCGGGCTTATCTGGATTACCGGCGGCGCGAGGTGCGGGCGCCGGTGGCGGGCTATGTCGCCAAGCGCAAGGTGCAGGTCGGCGACAATTTGCATGCCGGCGCGGCGTTGATGGTGGTGGTGCCGCTGGAAGAGCTCTGGGTCGAAGCCAATTTTCTGGAAACCCAGATTGCCGATATTCGACCGGGCCAGGCCGCCGAGATTCGGGTCGATGCTTTCGGCGGCGAACGGTTGTACCACGGCCGGGTACAGGGCTTGAATCCCGGTTCCGGCAGCAGTTTCGCGCTGTTGCCGACCGATAACGCCACCGGCAATTTCATTCACATTGCCGAGCGGGTGCAGGTACGGATTGCGCTGGCGCCGGACGAATTGCGCGCCGCGCCGTTACAGCCGGGATTATCGACTTTGACCCGGGTGCATATTGCCGGTGGTGGTGCGTCGGCTTTGGCATCGGAGGTGACTTTGGCCGGAGCCGCCTACCGCACCGATATTTACGACCACGAACTGGATGGGGTCGAGGACAAAATCGGCCAGATTATCGCCGCCAACCGGTCCTGACCGAGCCGTTGCGCCGGTCGGAATAACCGTAAAAATTGCTGCAATTCACGGCCTGTCCGTGTATCTTTGTGGATTGGTTAACATGACCATAACGAAAAGTTTAACCGCCAGCCCGACAGGGGCGGCTTTCTCGACTGTTTAACTCACGGATCAACCATGTGTTTTAGCGCCAATATGTCTTTGGGATTGGGGGTGGCCGGCTTGGTCGCGTCCAGCGTCACGTTTCTGGATAAGGACGAAACCTTTTGGGTCAGACTGGCCCGGGCCTATGCGATTTTCCATTTTTCGCTGATGGAATTCATTCAGTATTTCGCCTATCCGGTCGCCGACCAGTGCGGCTACGGCACTAATTTATTGCTCAGCGAATTGTCGTCGGTGCATATCAGCTTGCAGGCTTTTGCGATCATGCCGGCTTTGGCGACGTATTCGACCGACCCCAATGCCTTACGCAAAGCCTTTTTCGTCGGTTCCAGTCTGAGTGGCTTGTTCTTGATTCTGACCCGCTTGCCCAACGATTGGCAGTTGTTCGGTATCGATCCCAACTTCATCGGCCGCATGCAGTCCTGCCTGTTCATGGGGATTTACCATATCGGCTATGCGATCTCCAGCGCCTTCGGCCTGCTGGTCACTCACGGCTCGTTGTTTGCGCTGGCTTTGAGCGGCTTTGTCTGGAAAAACAATTGGCGGATCGGCACTTACCATTGCTTCGGGGCGTTGATGACCTTGTTCGTGCCGCAGTGGCTGTTTGGCGTTTCGACCGGCGAAGCGGCGGCGATGTATTGCTTTTACTCGATTCCGATCACAGCCAGTTTCATGCCGCAATTCAAACAGATTTTCATCGGCAGGGCCGCTAATTCTGCCGACGGTATGCCGGCGCGGCAGGAGTCTTAGTCGGTCAATGCCAGGCTTCTCTGAACCGCCGGTAAAATTCGGGGTCGCTGACCGTGGCCCCGCGTTGTCCGACGATGGCCGAGGCGAAATCTTGGGCGCGTTCCAGCGCCGACGCCAGCGGCCAACCGCGGGCTATCCCCAACAGCAACACCGCGGCAAAGGCGTCGCCGGCGCCGACCGTGTCGACCACCGCCACGCTACCGACCGGTTTCACTTCGACAAATTCGCCGCCCGCGGTCAGCGCTAGTGCGCCATGCTCGCCGCGAGTCACCACCACGCCCTGCAAATCGTAACGTTGTTGCAATAGCAGCAGTTTGCTGTCGATGGTTTGGTTCTCCGGCAGCAACAATGCCAGCTCTTCGTCGTTCAACTTCAACCAATCGGCATCGGCTATCCATGTGTGAATGTCGTCCGCATTCCACCAGGGCGCGCGCAGATTGACGTCGAAAAACACCGGGCCGCGCCATTGGGGTTTGATCTGTTCGAAAGTCGCGCGGGATACGCCATGCCGCAGCGCTAGACTGCCATGGTAGAGCAAACCTGACTCGTGGCCGATGGGCAACTCCGGGGCGGCAATGTAGTCGTAAGCTTGCTCCGCCAGAATATGGTAACTCGGCTGGCCGTTGTCGATACTGACTGTCACGCTACCGGTCGGGCGGGCGGCGTCTATCTCCACCCCATTTTGGCGCATGCCTTGGGTTTGCATGGCCGCCAACAATTCCGCCCCGGCCGAATCCCGGCCGATGCGGCTGACGAATAAGGGTTCGGCCCCCAAGCCTTGCAAATGCCAGGCAACGTTAAACGGTGCGCCGCCGAGAATCCGGCTGCCGTCCGCAAAACAATCGAACAGTGCTTCGCCGAAAATGGTGATCGAATCTGCCGGCATGGTGTCAGCCTCTTGTATAGGTGTGGGGCGGCAACCTTAGCCAATCGGCCGAAAAATGGCAATCCGTTGCGATTGGCAAACGGGCCGACGGTCGTTTTAAGGGCGGCAGCTGACGTCTTATGCACCGGATTGGTGCGCTGGTTTCGGGTTGTCTGTCGACGCCTGTTTAACCGGCTGATAAATCAGCATTAATTTGTTTGGCATGTGGTTTGCTCTGGGTTAAGTCATGAATACACAAAATATTTTCGATGAAATGCGGGCCGGAGACGGCCAGGTGCGACGCCTGTATCAACCGTTTTCGGAGTGGCTGAAAGGTGTCGATCATGCTCAACTGATGCAGAAATCCCGTGAAGCGGAAATGCTGTTCCGGCGGGTTGGTATCACGTTCAACGTTTACGGTGAGGAAGCCGGCGCCGAACGCTTGATTCCGTTCGACGTCATTCCGCGCATCCTGGCGGCTAACGAATGGCGCCAGCTTTCCGCCGGCGTGATTCAACGCGTCGCGGCTTTGAACGCCTTCCTGAACGACTTGTACCACGACCAGGAAATTATCAAGGCCGGCATCGTGCCGGCGAGCATCCTGGAAAACGAAATGTATCGGCCGGAAATGCAGGGCGTTGACGTACCGGGCGGCATCTACGCCCATATCGCCGGTATCGATATCGTCCGCACCGCGGAAAACCAGTTTTACGTGTTGGAAGACAACCTACGCACGCCGTCCGGCGTATCCTACATGCTGGAAAACCGCAAAATGATGATGCGGCTGTTTCCGGAATTGTTCCGCCGTTACGCGGTGGCGCCGGTCGAACACTACCCGCAGGTGTTGTTGAACAACTTGCGCGCCGTGGCGCAGCCTGGTGTGCACGATCCGGTGGTGGTGTTGTTGACGCCGGGCGCCTATAACAGTGCTTATTTCGAACACGCATTTTTGGCGCAACAAATGGGTATCGAATTGGTGGAGGGCCAGGACCTGTTCTGTAGAGACAATGCCGTGTTCATGCGCACTACCGAAGGACCGAAACGGGTGGATGTGATTTACCGCCGGATCGACGACGATTTTCTCGACCCCTTGGCGTTCCGCGAGGATTCCATGCTCGGCGTACCAGGGCTGGTTTCGGTTTACCGCAACGGCGGCGTGACTTTGGCCAATGCGATCGGCGCCGGCGTTGCCGACGACAAATCGACCTATACCTACGTACCGGACATGGTCCGCTTTTACCTGGGCGAAGAGCCGATATTATCCAACGTGCCGACCTACAAGCTGGAAAACCCGGACGACTTGAAATATGTATTAGAGCATCTGGCCGAACTGGTGGTGAAAGAGGTGCAGGGCTCCGGCGGTTACGGCATGTTGGTTGGCCCGACTGCTTCCAAACAGCAAATCGAAGATTTCCGGGCCCGGATTCTGGCCGAACCGGACAATTACATCGCCCAGCCCACTTTGGCCTTGTCGACCTGTCCGACTTTGGTCGAGCAGGGTGTGGCGCCGCGCCACGTCGATCTGCGGCCGTTCGTGTTGTCCGGCAAGACCGTAACGCTGGTGCCGGGCGGATTGTGCCGGGTGGCGATGCGGGAGGGTTCGTTGGTGGTCAATTCCTCGCAAGGGGGCGGTACCAAGGACACCTGGGTGTTGAACGGAGATAAACCATGCTGAGCCGTACCGCCGATCATTTATATTGGATGGCCCGCTATATCGAGCGTGCCGAAAACATGGCTCGGGTGCTGGATGTGACCGACCGCATGTCGCTGGTCGCCAACAGCGCCTACGACGAAGCGGCGCGCTGGAAACCGCCGGTCTTGATCGCTGACGACGTTGCCGCGTTCGAGCGTGATTACGGCAGTTACACGGCGGCGAACGTGATGCGTTATATGGCCTTGGACGAGCGCAATCCGTCCAGCATCGTCAGCGCGCTGGGGGCGGCACGGGAGAACGCCAGGGCGGTGCGAGTGGCGATGTCGTCGGAGATGTGGGAAACGGTCAACGCGCTGTGGCTGGAATTGCGGCAACGGATTCGGCTGGGCCTGCGCGAGGCCGATATCGGCGAATTTTGCGATTGGGTCAAGTCGCGCTCGCACCTGTTCCGCGGCGTGACCTTCGGTACCATGTTGCGCGACGACGGCTATAAATTCGTGCGGCTGGGCAGTTTCGTCGAACGCGCCGACAATACCGCGCGGTTGCTGGATGCCAAGTTTCAGTTGCTGCTGCCTAACGAAGATCCGGCCGCCGAGGTGGATTACTACGAATGGAGCTCGTTGTTGCGTTCGGTATCCGCGTTCGAGGCCTATCAGAAAGTTTACCGCGATACGATAGAACCGACCAAAGTCGCCGAACTGTTGGTGTTGCGCGACGATATGCCGCGGTCGCTGCATGCCTGCTACGACGAGTTGGCGCCGATTCTGGAACAGCTTTGCCGCCAGCCCGGTTGCGAATGCTTGCGTTTGGCCGGCGAGAACCATGCCCGGCTGCATTTCGGCCGGATTACCCACATCTTTAATAGCGGACTGCACGAGTTTTTGCAGGATTTTATCGCCCGTAACAATGCGCTCGGCATCGAGATTCAGCGCGCGTTTTTGAATAGCCCGGATTGAACCGCCGGGTAATTGCGGCTGGCCGCGGACGACGTCCGCTACAGATGCGGAACGGACAACAAGTGTTAAAGGAAGCAGGATGGTTAATTCATTGATACACCCCAAGCAGGGCGATAAGGCCAATTCGGCCTGGTTCGACGAGTTTCTGGTCCGGTTGCTGGAAAACCGCGACCGTACCGGATTGACCGAAATGATTCGCGAGATCGATGCGTTGATGATCACGGTAGAGCCGGGCTGCTCGGCGGCTTATGTCAGCGAATTGGCCCTGATGACGCCCTATCATTACTTGGTGACGTTGGAGTCGGAGTCGCATTGGACTCATATCCTGCGCATCGATATGGAGTCGCCGGACTTGCTGGTGAGGGAAGTGCGCGATGCGGGGCGCGGCGATATCTTTCGCAGTCTGAACGAGGTCTATCCGATCGGAGCGCATAAACCCAACTCGCGCTATATGGGCGAGATTTTCCGGGTCAGCAATCTGCACGAAGTGGTCGAGCAGCAAAAAAGCCGGGAAATCCGCTTTTTCAACCAGGACCAGATCCGCAAACTGGAATTGCCCGGCAATATGGCCATCGTCAAGCCGTCGCCTTACACCCACAACATCGTCGCTTATTGGGAACGGCCGCCGGAAGACATCCGGGTGTACGCATTGGGCAATAGCGTGATCCTGGACGAAGTCAATCGGGGTTACCATGCCGCCAAGGCGATTCAGGAAGAACTGGGGCTGGATAAACTGATCAGGCCGATCGACCATTTGGCGACGCGGGTTTACAGCCAGAACCGGGAAGTGGCGATTCTGGAGTATTTGACCCTGTCCAGCTATTACTACTGGGGGTCCTACGATATCGCCAACCAGAATTCGTCGACCAACGTCACCAAGAGCATCCATTACGCCGACGAGCGCATTAGTCCGGCCAAAGTATTCACGGCGGCCAACCAGCCGTATTTCGTCAACCATTTGGTGGGATTGCCGTCGCCGACCGAAAATTTTGTCCGCAATTACGGGCCGCGTCTGCATCATTTGGCGCTGGCGGTCGCGGACGGCGAGACCGGCAACCAGGCCAATATCGATTACGTGGTCGATGCGATCCGGGCCAGGGGTAAGGATTTCCTGCTGGATGTGATCGGCTCGCGGGAAGAGGGTTTGAAGCAGATTTTTTCCAGCGCCTCCGAGCACTCGTCGTTGATTATCGAATACGTGCAGCGCTTCGGCGATTTCGACGGCTTTTTTACCAAGCAAAACGTTGCCGAGTTAACCCATGCCGCGGGCGTGGAGGAAAACTTGCGGCTATTACAGGCTGAAAGCGAAGCCGCCAATCCATTGGTGAATGCATGAGTATCCGGGTCGCGATAAACCACAAGACCAGCTATTTCTACGACAAGCCGGTGCAACTGGCGCCGCACGTGTTGCGCTTGCGGCCTGCCGTACATTCGCGGACGCCGATTTCGGCCTATTCGCTGCGGGTCAAACCGGAAAAGCACTTTATCAATTGGCAGCAGGACCCGTTCGGCAACTATTTGGCCCGGCTGGTGTTTCCGGAAAAAACCCGGGAGCTGTCGATTGAGGTGGATTTGATCGCGGAAATGACCGTGATCAATCCGTTCGATTTTTTCCTGGAGGAATACGCCGAGAAGTATCCGTTCGAGTATCCGGAGCAGCTGGCCAAGGAATTGACCCCGTATCTGGAAATTCGGGAGAAAGGGCCGTTGCTGACCGATTTTCTGAAATCCCTGCCGCGTAAGGAACAAGCTGTGGTCGATTTTCTGGTGGCGGCGAACCGGGCGGTTAATCAGGCGGTGGCTTACTCGATCCGGATGGAGCCGGGTGTGCAAAGTTGCGAGGAGACTTTGCAGAAGAAACTGGGTTCCTGCCGCGACTCCGGTTGGCTGTTGGTGCAAGTGCTGCGACATATGGGCTTGGCGGCCCGCTTCGTCTCCGGCTATTTGGTGCAACTGGTGGCCGACGTCAAAGCGTTGGACGGGCCGTCCGGTACCGATCACGATTTCACCGACCTGCATGCCTGGGCCGAAGTCTACATTCCGGGCGCGGGCTGGATCGGGATGGATCCGACCTCGGGTTTGTTTGCCGGGGAGGGCCATATACCGTTGGCCTGTACCGCGGATTACGTCAGCGCGGCGCCGGTTAGCGGCGGCTTTACCGGAGAGGCTCAGACCCGTTTCGAATTTGCCAACCGCGTCACCCGGATTCATGAAGATCCGCGCGTCACCAAACCTTACACCGAGCGGCAATGGGCCGAGATTGATGCCTTGGGCGAGAAAGTCGACGCGGAATTAGTGGCCGGCGACGTCAGGCTGACGATGGGTGGCGAGCCCACGTTCGTCTCGATCGATAACATGGATGCGCCGGAATGGAACACGGAGGCCGACGGCCTGGAAAAACGTAAGCTGGCCGGCAAATTGATTCGGCGCTTGCGCGAGAGTTTTGCACCGGGCGGTTTGTTGTACTTCGGCCAAGGTAAATGGTATCCGGGTGAGGCTTTACCGCGCTGGCAGCTGGCTTGCTTCTGGCGCAAGGACGGCGTGCCGGTCTGGAAAAATCCGGGATTGCTGGCCGACGAAAGCCGGGATTACGGATTCGGTAGGGAACAGGCAGAGGGATTTGTGCGGGATCTGGCCAAGCGGCTGGGCTTGAAGGCGGCCTGCATCGTGCCGGGTTATGAAGATCCCGTGCATTATTTACACCAGGAAAGCCTATTGCCAGCTAATTTCGACCCGCAGCAGGCCGATTTAACCGACGATCTGGAACGGCAGCGGCTGGTCAGAATATTGAGCGGCAATTTGGGTGAAGCGGCTGGCTACGCCTTGCCGTTACACTGGAGTTATAGGGCTCGCTCCTGGAATAGCGCTGTGTGGTCATTTCGTCGCGGCGAGATGTATTTGTTGCCCGGCGATTCGGCGATGGGCTTACGGTTGCCGTTGAATAGCCTGCCGTGGGTGCCGTTCGAACAACGGGAACAGCTGATGGAGCGCAGTTTGTACGATACGGTTGAACCGCTGGGCGATATCGACTCGGAAGTCAGCCGGCGCTATAGCCAAACCGCGAAACAGGAATGGCATCCCCCCGAAATGGAGGCCGTGGACGAGCGCGACTCGAAAGACCCGCTGTGGATACCGCATACCGCAATGGTGGTAGAAAGCCGGGAGGGGCGCTTGTATGTGTTTTTGCCGCCGACTAATGAACTGGAGCACTATCTGGATCTGATCGCCTCGGTGGAGGCCACCGCTGCGGGATTGAAACTTCCGGTTGTGATCGAAGGCTACCAGCCGCCGCACGATTTGCGTCTGAACCGCTTGCCGGTGACGCCGGACCCGGGGGTGATCGAGGTCAACATCCATCCCGCCGCCAGTTGGCGCGAGCTGGTCGAGAATACGGCCACGCTATACGAAGATGCGCGGCTGTCCCGGTTGAGTACCGAAAAGTTCATGCTCGACGGCCGTCATACCGGCACCGGCGGTGGCAACCATGTCACTCTGGGCGGAATCACGCCGGTAGACAGCCCGATTCTGCGCCGTCCCGACTTGCTGCGCAGTTTGGTCACCTATTGGCAGCACCATCCGGCCTTGTCCTATTTGTTTTCCGGTTTGTTTATCGGCCCAACCAGCCAGGCGCCGCGGGTCGACGAGGCCCGTAACGATAGTTTGTACGAACTGGAAATTGCGTTTCAGCAAATGCCGGACGGCGAAGTGCCGGCGCCCTGGCTGGTGGACCGGTTGTTGCGAAATTTGTTGGTCGATATGACCGGCAATACCCACCGCGCTGAGTTTTGCATCGACAAGCTCTACGCGCCGGGTAGCGACTCCGGTCGACTGGGGCTGCTGGAGTTGCGCGCGTTCGAGATGCCGCCACATGCGCGGATGAGTCTGATGCAAATGTTGCTGCTCAGAACCTTGGTGGCTTGGTTTTGGCGCGAGCCCTACCGGAAGCCGCTGGTGCGCTGGGGGACGCAATTGCACGATAAATACATGCTGCCGCACTTTATCGCCAGCGATATCCAGGATGTGGTGCTGGATCTGCAGACCGCCGGCTACGATTTCAAGAGCGAGTGGTTTGCGCCGTTTTTGGAATTCCGGTTTCCGCACATCGGTAGCATGCGCGTGGGTAATTTGCAGTTGGATTTACATCAGGCGATTGAACCATGGCATGTGCTGGGCGAGGAAATCACCAGCGGCGGTACTGCACGGTATGTGGATTCTTCAGTCGAACGGCTGCAAGTATCGCTGAACGGTGCGATGGGCGAGCGTTACCTGTTGAGTTGTAATGGCCGGCGGGTGCCGTTGCGGCCGACGGCAAAGCAAGGCGAGATGGTAGCCGGGATTCGCTATCGGGCCTGGAATCCGCCTTCTGCCTTGCATCCCACCATCGGCGTACAGGCGCCGTTGGTATTCGATTTGATCGATACCTGGAACGGCCGTTCGGTGGGTGGTTGCACCTACCATGTCAGTCATCCCGGCGGGCGGAATTACGATACTTTGCCGGTGAATGCTTACGAAGCCGAAGGCCGGCGGGTTAGTCGGTTTTTGCGGCACGGTTACACGCCGAGTGCCGGATCGGCGGAAGTGCCTGTCGAGCAACTGAATAGGGATTATCCGTTGACTCTGGATTTACGCTGGAATGCCACTAGCTAACTTGTTGCCTCGGTGGAGGTTGTACTTTTTTGTCACGCGGTTTCAAAATTAACAGAATTGAGATACCATTTTGAAATGGCGCGTGAAAAAGTTTTCATAGTTAGTTGAACTTATTAAACAAATTTATTAAGTGTGGTGCCGCGTGATCCAAAGTCCGCATTCATTCGATAGTTGTTTCGAGGTGTTTTTAGCCGATACGCCTGAAGCAAAAGATATCCATTACCGTATTCGCTACCGTGTTTATTGTGACGAGTTGGGCTTCGAGGACAAGCAGTTGTATCCGGACGGGATCGAGAGCGACGAGTGGGATAGTCGCGCTGTGCATTTTCTGGTCCGGCATAAATTCAGCGGCGAGTGGCTGGGTGCGCTCAGATTGGTCAGGCCCGGCAAGCAAGGCTTTCCATTCGAAGAACATTGTACCCCGTATCGAAGCCTCCCAAAGGCTTGTTACAGCCGTGCTGTAGAGATTTCCAGGCTCTGCGTGGTCAAAGAGGCTAGGCGTTTTGCGCTGCGCAAAAGCAATGTCCATTTCGACGCTAAATCGACGAATATCAGCTTTTTGCACGATTACCGTAATCTGAATCGAAGCATCATGTGGGGGCTTTATCGGGCGGCAACGGTTTATTCGACCCGGAGCGGTATAGACGACTGGTTTATTTTGGTTACGCCGGCACTAGCGTACTTTGTTAGCAAGGAAGGCTTCTCGATGCGCCAAATCGGCGATGCGTGCGACCATCGCGGGCAAAGAACCCCTTATCGTTTGAACGTTAAACACATCTTGCAAAATCCGCTGTGGTTACAGGACTACCAACAGGATTACCGTTTGTATTCGGAATTAGCCGAGACACGTGCGGTCCGTTACGGCGGTCGCGATTTGCACCAAATCGGGGTAGTTTCCTACGTAAACCGTGCGTGACGGTGACTACGGTGGTGGCTGGTCGTCAGAATGGTTTCTGATTAAGCCCTGTAAGCCGTACTTTTCGAACAGCCCGTAAAGTGTAGGGCGAGTTACTCCCAGTAATTTAGCCGCTTCGGAAACATTGTTGTCCGCATAATTCAAGGCGCGTTTGATGGCTACCGTTTCTGCGGCCTCCCGTACCGATTTCAGATTGAGCGGCATCGTATGTTCTGCCGAGTGGCCGATCTCCAGATCGGTTGCGGTGACGACGTTGCCGTCCGACAATATCGTTGCCCGTTTGATTTTATTCTCCATCTCCCGGATGTTGCCAGGCCAGTAGTAGGCCTCCATAGCCTGGGCGGCGTCGTGGGAGAAATGTTTTTCCTTCATATGGTTTTCCCGGCAGTAGCGCTGTAGCAGGGCGTTAGCGATAGTAATTATGTCGCCCTCCCGTTCGCGCAATGGCGGAATATCGACCACGATTTCACTCAACCGATAATACAGGTCACCGCGGAAAGCGCCTTGCTCGATCAGGTCCGGTAATTTGCGGTGGGTGGCGCAGATGATTCTGACATCGACAGCTATCTCCTTGCGGCCCCCCAAGCGCTCTATCACGCGTTCCTGAATAAAACGGAGTAATTTGGCCTGTAACGCGAACGGCAAATCGCCGATCTCGTCCAAGAAAAAAGTACCGCCTTGGGCATATTCGATCTTGCCTTTGGTTTGGGCGACCGCCCCGGTAAATGCGCCTTTTTCGTAGCCAAACAGTTCGCTTTCCAGCAGCGTTTCGGGTATTGCTGCGCAGTTCACCGCGACAAATGGCTGGTCGGCGCGCGAACTTAGCTTGTGCAAGGCTTTGGCCAATAATTCTTTACCGGTGCCGCTTTCGCCGAGTAAGAGAACGGTGGCCTGGGTTGGCGCAATTTTCTCGACCATGCGCATAACCGACTGCATCTGCGGACTGGTGGCTATTACGCCGTGCAGCGGCTTTTGCTGCTGCAGATTCTGATAGTCGCGCTCTAAGGTATCCAATTGAAAGGCGCGTTCGATAATCAGGCCGAGAATATCCGGGTCGACAGGCTTTTGGTAAAAATCGTAAGCTCCCAATGCTACGGCGTGAATTGCATTGGCACGGTCATCGTTGCCGGTGACGACGATGATTTTTGTTGCGGGGGCAAGAGCCAGAATTTCTCGCAGTGTAGCTAAGCCTTCACTGGCATTGCTCGGGTCCGGAGGCAGGCCCAGATCCAACGTGACAACACTGGGCGTATGTCTTCTAAAAGCGGCAATGGCTTCACTCCGGTTGCCGGCAACAACGACTTCGTATTGTTCGAAGCTCCATTTCAACTGTTTTTGCAAACCTGGGTCGTCTTCAACAACGAGCAGTAGTCTTGATTGGGTCATTAATTTCTTGGGGTTTCGGAAAGGCGTTTTGCTAACGGCAGTTGTATCGTGAATGTCGTGCCGAAGCCAAGTTCACTGTCGACGTGAATCTGGCCTGAGTTCTTAGTGATGTAATCACGGGCTTCGTAAGCACCTATTCCCATACCGGCGTTACCTTTGGTGGTGTCGAATGGTTTGAATAAGCGTTCGGCTATGAATTGTTGATTCATGCCTGTGCCGTTATCCACGATCTTCACCTGAGCATAGTCTTGGTTTTTTGTTAATTCAAGCTTAACCCAGCCACCGTCGCCCCGCGTGGCGTCCTGGGCATTTTGTACCAAGTTGGTCAATATATTGGTTAATTTTATTTTGTCTGCGGAGACCGGGCACTCGTCTAGGTTGGTTGTTAACTCAATCGGCGGCGATCCGAGGTGTTGTTGGGCTATTGAGCGGACGATGGCCGCTAGATTGACGATGCTGTTTGCGGTGGCTTGAGGTTCTCCTTGTTTTAGTTGTTCGACAATATGGTGCATTTTTTTGACAACATTATTCAACGTGTCGATAGTGTCGTCGAAAAAATCGGGGTTATGTTTGTGTTTTTCGGCGTTTCTGACAATCAATGAGATTTGTGCGACTAAGTTTTTTAAATCGTGCACTAAAAAAGCGGAGAGCCTATGGTAGGTTTCGAATTGGCGATTGTTAGCCAACTCTTCGCTGGCTCGATTCAGCGCTAACGCGTTCGCTAGTTGCATGCCGACCGTTTTCAGTAGGTCATGGTCTTCCCAGTTGAGTTTTCTCGGCACTCTGGCCTGAGTTAAGACGACGAAAGCCTCCAGTTTGTTTAAGTGAAATAGCGGGACTATCAACCAGACTTGACTGTCTTCGTAGCACCAGGGGGACAAATCGATGTCGTCGTATACTTCGGGAGCATGGGATAATTCAAAGAAGTCTATAACCCACTGTTTGTTTGCCAAATAAAGGGGCAGGTCGCCTACGTTATGTAGGTAATCAATTTCCTGAGGTGTCAGTCGCAAATTTTGCTCCGCGGCCAGAAAAAATTTGCCTTGGTCATTTTTTAGCCATAAACCGCCGCCAGTGCTTTCCACCAAGTCGGTCAGGGTGTTGATAATAAAGCCTTTCAGTTCTTCCAAGGATTCAAGTTTGGCTAGAGCCTTACTGATTTTGAGCCACTCCTCGCGGTAGTCGTAACTGTAGTGAAAAAAATGTTTGCTAAAGTAAACCTTGGCTAGGGCTCTAATCTTGCCCGACGTGAAAGGTATGATCAGTAGCAGTAGTGCCAGAAATATGAATACTGTTTGAGCGGTTTCACCCCACTCCGCGTTTGCGCGTTTGATATAGAACCCGGCGAAAGACATTAAAATGAGGTATGCACCGCAGCCAAATAAGATTGTGGTGTAAAAAATAGTCTTGCGGGGTGTTGTCAGTTCCTGGTTTTCACTGTTAAGCTTGAGTCGGGTAGAAGTGATCGCCAAAAATGGGGTTACCATCGCATTGGTGATGCCGCGCGATTGCCAGAGTGCGAAGTCCAGATGGTTGAACAACAGAGATTTGCTGTAAACCAGTAAATCTACGGCAAAAATGGCTCCCAGGCTGACACAAAGGAATTTTAAATTCCAGCGCTGTTTCAAGGGGGTGCTGCGATAAAGTTGCTCGACCAGAATCAGACCGAGAACTGCAAATACAACATGACCGGCAAATCTGGGATCGGTGTCGAGAACGCTGGTTGTCCACCTCAACGCTTGCGGAAACGCCTCCAGGCAAAAAATTAGCAATGCAAACGCTGAAATAACGATGCTCGTGTGCCCTTTGAACAATTGCTTGTAGCTATTGTAACGCTGTTTCGAAAGTAACGATCCTAGTAGGAAAAACCATGCTCCGTTGCGTATCGTTTCGTAGGCGAGGGTGTCGGCGAAGAAATAGTGGCTATTTTTTGTTGCGAGCGTCACGCTCGTCGACCATACGACGGAGCAGAGAGCTGCTATTATGAAAGGGTAATATCGGGTTTTAATGGTTACAACGAAAATCAATAAAAGCCCGTACGCGACGCTGGCAGTGAAGTAGCTGTAGTAAATATAGTTTTCCATGTATGGGTGTTGGGGCTGCATGCTTCCCGCGGCATTATAACCAGCGAGTCAGTGTTATTGATATGGTTTCGCCTGATGATTGAGATACTTAGTGACGTTCTGAAAAACCCGTTGTTTAAAGAGGGTAGTGCGTGGCGGAGGTATAAGCTGAGCGCAGGTGCCACTATCGTCAAAAAGGGTGAGCAAGGAAAAAGTTTGTTTTACTTGGAAGCAGGCTCGGTCAGGGTTTTAGGAGGGGCTGAACTGGATGGCAATAAGCGGGTCAGTCCAGGTCTATGTGATCTCGAAGCCGGAGCCGTTTTTGGCGACGTATGTTTGTACGAGGCTAGGGAGCGCACGGCCTCAGTCATATCGTTGACAGATGTCCAGTTACTGGAGATTCGTAGTGACATGTTAAGCGTTTACATGGATGACCATCCGGTTCAGGGGTATTTGTTTCTGAAAGAGTTGTTTCAAACAATGTCGAGGCGATTGGGGTTGGCAAATGATCGTATCGAGCATTTACTGGCATGGGGTATCAAAGCTCATGATATCGATAAGTATTTATAGTCGATAACCAATATTTTAGAGAGCGCATAAAATGGAAGTCGCACAAAAGCTGTCATTAGTCGAAAGCTTTAGTCGCTATTTTAGGGTGTCCTTGGCGGAGACCGTTGCGCAAAAACAGCAAGTATTTCGAATAAGATATCGAGTGTATTGCGAAGAGTTTAAGTACGAATCGCAAGAGCATTTCATAGATCAACTTGAGATCGACGAGTACGATCCGCATTCTCGGCATTGCTTGATCACCCACATTCAAACTGGTTTGCCCGCTGGTTGCGTCAGGATGGTTCCGGCGTTGGGTCCAGAATCCGAATCGCCACTGCCTTTGGAGAAATACTGCAGCAATAGTCTGGATCGAGATGTGATCGGTAGTCTTCAGCTTGAGCGGCATACGGTATGCGAGATATCAAGATTGGCGGTCGACGGTGCTTTTCGCAGAAGAACTGGGGAAACTTTGACCCGGTTCGGCGAGATAAACGGTTTGCATTTCTCGCAGCAGGAGCAAAGGACTTTTTCATCCATTGCGGTTGCCTGCTTTTTTGCGGCAACTGTTTTAACCGAGCTCGATAAGCGAACTAATGTCTTCGCGATGATGGAGCCATTTTTGCCGAGGATGATGCATCGGTCAGGTATAGATTTTCAGCGTGTCGGTAGGGACATTGACTATCACGGTATTCGAGCGCCCTACTTTATTACTACGCAGTCTGTATTGGAAAATATGCATTCGGAATTGCGGGAACTATACGCTTGGATCAAACAAACTATTGCTGAATAACATTTGCTAAATTGTAGCTGTATTTTTGGGAGTGCTAGTAAGTGGCTATAAAAATAATTAAAGATAATGTCGATAACGGTCTGGCATTACTTTGTTTTCTTCTGCTGATTGGGTGTAACTCTCCGGTTGAAACTGCCGATACCCATCTGCAAAAAGGGAAAGACTTTATCGAGAAAGGAGAGTTTGATAAGGCTTTCCTTGAGCTAAAAAGCGCCAATCAGAGTGATGATAAAAGAGGAGAGGTTTACTACTATTTGGCGTTGTTGGATGAAAAATCCAATAATTATAAATCGATGAAACAAAACTTGATCAGGGCGTTAGAGCTAGATGCTAATTTACTTCAGGCTAGATTAAAGTTGGGTAAGTTGCATGTGTTATTTGGTGAGTTAGATAAAGCATCGGAGCAGGCTAAAGCCGTATTGAATGTAGATCCGGCCAACTTAGAAGCTCAGATTATCGAAGCCTCTGTCTATGTGAAGCAAGAAAAGAACGATCAAGCTAATACTATCGTACAACAATTATTGAAAGACAACCTGAGTAATGTCGATGTGCTTTCATTGGCGGCCGCTCTGGCTTATAAAGCTAACCAAACGGCAGAGTCTTTGAATCTAATTGACAAGGGCTTGAGTATTGATGGTAAGAATATTGCATTGCGTTTATTCAGGGTAAAAATCAACGCAGCGAATAATGCAGTCGATAAGGTAATAGAAGACTACAAGCAGCTTGTCGAGCTATATCCGGAGAATAACAATTTTAAATTGAGTTTGGCTTCGATTTATTCCATGACAAATAAGCTGGATTCGGCTGAATCCCTGCTTCGGGATGTTGTAGAAAAAGAAGGTTATAAACCCGATTCGGAAATTACATTGCTTGAATTTTTCAATGCTAGATCCAAAGATCGAGTGCCTACGGAATATGAAGCTATGGTGAGTCGCCATCAGCAACAGGCGGCTTCGATTGTGGAACTATCGAAATGGATGATGGCAAATGGCTTTACAAGCAATGCTGAAACCGGTTTGAAGAAAGTCGTTGCCTCGGAAGGAAGTAGCGAGTTGGGCTTAACTGCACAAGTACTTATTGCGGATATCGCTGTTGGTGCCAAGCAATACGATTCTGCAGCACAAATCGTTGATAAAGTGCTTTCGTCAAATTCGGATTTTGTTCCGGCTAAGTTATTAAAGGCTAGGCTTTTTCTGATAAATAGCAATCCTGACGAAGCTGTGGCTCTGCTTAATAAACTAGTCTGGGATAAGTCGAATTTAGACGAAGTCTACTCTTTATTGGGGCAGGCCCATCAAGTCAAGAAAGATCGCAAAACAGCAGATAGATATTTTAAACAGGCCTTGGAAGTGAATCCGGTTAACATGGTGGCCTTTACAAATAGCTTTGGAGCTTATCTTCAGATTGGTCAGAGAGATGCGGCCAGACAGATTGTGGAAAAGGCGCTTAAATTAAAACCAAATCAAATTAATTTTCTTATTGGCGAAGCGGAACTTGATATCTTAGAAAAACGTTGGGATCAAGCTCAAGATGTTGTGCATAAAATAGCTTTGTTTTCCAAAGAAAAAGCGGTTCCTATTTATTTGCAGGCTAACGTGTTGCAAGGTAGGGGCAAGTACGCCGATGCAGTAGTGTTGTATGAAAAGATTCTTCAGGAATTTCCCGGTCATCTCAATTCGATGATGAATCTGGTTCGTAGCTATGATGCTTTAGGCCAGAAAGAAAAGGCACTGGCATATCTCGAAAAACACCATGAGCGACATCCTGCCGATGAGGTGATTGTTGGGGTTTTGTCGGACGTTTATTTGACCAGTAAAGATTACAGCAAAGCTAAAAAGTTGCTTGCCGTGCAGGTCGAACAGTTTCCTAAAGTCCCTTCAGCCTATTTGGCTTTGGCCAAAGTGGAAGCGTTATCTGGCGGAAATGTCGACACCGTAAAGCAAGTCTATTCGAAGGGTCTACAGGCCAATCCTGGAGACATACAATTGAGTCTGGCGTTGGCAGGGCTGTATGAACAGGCTAACGAAAAACAAATGGCAAGAAAAATTTATCAGGAATTGCTTGCCAAAGATCCTGATGTTGACGTGGCGATCAATAATTTATCTTCCTTGCTTGTGGAATCTGATAGCGACGATGATGTGGCTAAAGGCGTGCTGTTGGCGGAGAAGTTTAAAAATTCGGAAAACCCTTATTTTCAAGATACGTACGCTTGGGGGCTTGTGAGATCCGGTAAGATCGCCGATGGGATGAAATTATTGGAGGAAATCGTCATCAAGGAGTCAAAACTGCCTGAATTTAGGTACCATTTGGGTGTGGCGCACTACCGCAGTGGCAACAAAGCTACTGCAGTATCGGAATTAAAGCAGGCAATTGCTCTCTCTGATAAGCAGAAGAAGGGGTTTGCTGGCGTGGATATAGCGAAGAAGATGCTGTTCGAGATCGAACATTCTGTAACTAAATAAATGAGACTTTCCTAGTAGGCTATGTTGATAAACAATAAAATATTCTGCGCAGCTTGGTTTGCGGTATTTTCTTACGTATTTTTTTCTGGATGCGCTCAGCCTTTACTTGAAGACGTAGAGCAGGCATCCGATTACACTTATCGTATCGGCCCCGGAGATAGCGTAAACATATTCGTATGGGGTAATCCGGAGTTGTCGACGTCAGCAGCTGTAAGGCCGGATGGAAAAATAACTGTGCCGTTGGTTGAAGAGCTTTTGGCAAGCGGTAAGACACCCTTCGAGTTGGCGAGAGATATCGAGAAGGTGCTGTCTACTTACGTTAAAAGCCCTCAGGTCGTGGTTATGGTTGGAGGCTTTAAAGGTGTGCGAGATCAGCAAATTCGAATTATCGGAAGAATTGGTGGCGGTGGGGCCGGCGGTGGCGGAGGTGCCAGTGGCGGCGGTGGCGGCGGCGGAGGGATCGGTCGATATCAAGGGAAATCCATCCCTTACGAGAGAGGCATGACATTGCTGGATGTTATTATCCAAATTGGGCTTGATCAATTTGCCGATGGAAACAGGGCAAGCGTTATACGAAACGTTAACGGAGAGTTAAAACCGTATGCTGTGCGAATCGATGATTTGATTGATAATGCGGATTTAACGGCCAATGTTTTAATGATGCCAGGGGATATTTTAATTATTCCTGATGCGTATTTTTAAAACTGTTTCGGGGTGTTTTTTTAATAATGGTGAATGAATTTAAGGTCTTTTAATTATGCAGCAAGATCTTTCAGAAGTGTATTTTTATTTAAAAGGTACGCTTAAGTACAAACGAGTAGCCGTTATATTCGCGTTGGTGGTATGTATTGGTGCTTGGGCTTATGTGTTTTTAATGCCTGATAGGTTTGAATCTAAGGCGAAGGTGCATATAGATTCGGCCACAGTGATTAGACCGCTCATGAGAGGGATGGTGATTGAGCCAGATATATCTGCTTTGATAAGAATAATACAGCAGTTAATGTTCACCCGGCCTAATTTGGAAAAAATTATCGAATTGTCTCAGTTGAGCCGAGTTCAGGACGATTTCGGCGGTAAATCGGATTTAATCGAACGTCTCAAGAAAGACATTACCATCACTGGCGGAAGGGGGGATATATTCGACATCGCCTTTGCTTCTAAGGATCCCGAAGTGGCAAGAAGTGTGGTGCAAGCGGTGTTAACAGTGTTTTCGGAACAAACCGAAGGTAAAGCGCTGGCTGATGCCAGTGATGCTCAACGTTTCATAGAGCAGCAGATACGGGATTATGAAATTAGATTGCAGGATGCAGAGAAGGCCAAAGAAGAGTTTAAACGAACCAATTTGGATTTATTGAACGATACCGATCAATTTCAAGCGTTGCAGAAAATGAAGGAGCAGTTCCAGGACGCCAATACTGCACTTCAGCAAGCCATATCAAGAAGAGACGTTCTCGCGGAACAGGTAGCCGAAGTCCGAGATTCAGATGAAGATTGGGGAATTCCTACGACCTCCCAAGATGTGCCGTCCGCCGATAACGCCAGAATCGAGTCGCTAAAAGACAAGCGAACTGAGCTTTTATTGAAATACACCGAAAAGCATCCGTCTATAATCGAAATAGATAAGTTGATAAATACCCTGAAAACTCAGGAAGAACAGCAGGCGGCAGGTAAACAGGTTTCAGTGGAAAAAGAAGCTAAGAGCGATGAACAGACTTCGATCGCGCCCGCTAAAATGACAAACCCATACGTGCAAGCCCTGAAAATGGGTTTTGATAATGCCCAAGCAGAGGTGGCTTCCAATGAGGCTTTAGTAGATTCGATTCGAAAACGAATAGCCAAACTGGAGGAGGGTTTGAATGAGCGTTTAACTATCGAGACGGAGATGAAAAATCTAAATCGCGATTACGAAACGATCAGTCGTAAATATTCTGAGTTATTGGAAAGAAGAGAGCAGGCACATATCACCGAGCGTGTGGATGATCAAACTTCAAGATTAAAGTTTAAAATAGCTGATCCTCCGAGTAAACCTGATAAGCCGAGCTTTCCGAACAGAAAGCTATTTTATTCGTTGGTTTTACTCGTAAGTATTGTAATAGGGTTTTGCGTCGCTTTTTTAATTTATTTTATTCGTCCGGTTTTTATGTCTACGCGCCAAGTTCGCGTCGTAACTGGGCTCCCTTCTTTGGGCAGTGTGTCCTTAACCTCCCAGGGCATAACCAAATCTAGTAACGTCGACTGGGTGTTAGTATCGACGTTGCTGTTGTTGGTGGCTGGATATTTTGGAATTATGGCGCTAGAAATACTTAAATAAGGCGTTAATGATGAGTATTATTGAAAATGCGCTAAAGAAAGCGGCTAAACAAGGCTTGGTTGCCAATAGCGAAGCTGTCGAGTCAGCCAGTTTGGGTGTCGGTAAAAAGCCGGGTTTGCAGGATATCGATTTAGTAGAGTCCGACAACACAAATTTAGGTATTGGGACCAAAGTCGTTGCGGACAGGCAGGTCGTTATCGATTGGCAAGCACTATCTGAAAATGGTTTCATTGATAGTAACAATGCTAAGTCTCAACTTGCTGAAGAGTTTCGGGTGATAAAGCGTCCTTTGGTTAACAATATCCAAGGTGCTGAGAATAACGGGATTAACCGGTCTAACCTGATTTTAATATGTAGCAGTTTACCTGGAGAAGGGAAAACATTCGTTTCGATTAATTTGGCACTTAGCATCGCTAATGAAAGAGATAAAAGCGTTCTGCTTATTGATGCCGATGTCGAAAAACCGGGCGTAGCAAAACAGCTTGGAATTGATAACTCTCGCGGATTGATTGAATACTTGGAGGACGACAGAGTCACTTTTTCAGACATTTTATTAAAAACCGATTTGCCGAATTTGAGCATTATTACTGCGGGTAAGCGGCATAAGTATTCAACCGAATTGTTGTCTAGTCAGCGAATGTATTTGTTTGCCGAGGAAGTTAGTCGCCGCTATAAGGATCGTATCGTTATCTTTGACTCCCCGCCGCTCTTGGTTGCTACCCAGGCTCAGATTCTTGCCGAGCTTGTTGGGCAGGTCGTACTTGTTATTGCTGCTGAAGTTACTCCGCAGAGTGTTGTAAATGAATCGGTTTCGAAACTGAGCAATTGTGACGTGGTAATGACGTTGCTAAATAAAACGAGAAAAGAAATAGATATATACGGTCATAACTACAGTTACGGGAAATATGGCCATTTTTGATTGTCGTGGGGTTTCGTTTGATAAAGCCAGCCGGCGTCTGCTTGCCGCAGGGCTTTTTGCTTATTTTGGTTTTTCAGAAGTCTGTTACGGATTTGATTGGCGCGTGACTCCTAGTTTATCTGCTTCCGAAACGTTCACTGACAATATAAATCTCGCTAACGTTGATAAAAAAAGCGGCTTCGTGACCGAAGTTACCCCAGGGCTATCATTAAACGGTGCATCCCCTTGGAGTAATTTTAATCTGAATTATCGGCTGCAGAGTTTGCACAATGCCGGTGGGCGTGATGATCTGGATTTTAACCACCAACTGAATATGTCGTCTTTGTATCAGGCGATCAGGAATACTTTATACATACAGACTACAAGTTCAATTAGTCAACAAAATATTAGTAATGCCTTTGTTACCACCGATAATATTTCTGGTTCCGGTGGGCGAACCGAGAATAAGAACTTTAGTATCTCTCCTTATTGGACGCCACGGTTCGGTTCGTTTGGGAGTGGTTTGGTCAAGGTTGGATATAGCCGGTCTACTTTTGACAACGCTACTTCGGAAGGGACAACAGGTGTGGTCCCGGATAATTTTGTAACTGATTCCGATACTTTTACGCGCCAAGCCCGTTTATCGAGCGGATCTTTTTTTAGCAGCGTGAATTGGGCTCTAAATTATTCGTCGACGGAACAAACTAGAGGAACAGGTCAGGACGTCCGTTTTGAACAGTATCAAGGAGATATGCGTTATTTTTTTAATCGAAAGTTCAGCGTTTTCGGTCAGGCAGGGTTCGAAAATAATGATTATCAGACTACGCAAAATAGTATACGAAACGGCTTCTTCTATACTCTTGGCGGACGCTGGAGCCCCAGCCGCTGGTATTGGTTAGAAGTAGGTTTGGGTAATAACAAGCATGCCACGCTACAATTTAATCCGTCGAACAATTTTAGTTCTACCATTACCTATCGTAACAAGGATGTAGGGCTGAACACTGGAGACTCTTGGGATGCGAGTCTGAGGTATCAGCTTCAGCGAGCTAATATCGGCTTCAACTATAGTCAAGAGACTACCACAACTCAGCAGTTATTGACCGAGCAGGGCTATTTCCTCAGAGATGCATCTGGGAATCTGAGTCAAGTGATCAACACTCAAGATTTAATTACTCAGGGTTTTTTGATGGTGGACCCGTCAGACCCAACCGGAACTCGGTTAATTCCCGGCCCCAATTTTAATAACTCTCGGCTCGTGGCAAATCCATTCGATTTGGTCAATGATGTCATTATTCGCAAACGCGGAGCATTGTCGGTCAGTTACCAATCCGGCAAAAGCAGTTATAACGCTTCGGTTTATAACGAGAGGCGGTCATATGAACTTCGAGCTGGCGAGGACATGTCTTACGGTATTTCCGGCGGGTGGCAGTGGCAAATCGAGCCAAGGTTGGACTTTTACCTAAGGCCCTCTTGGCAGCATAACGAAGGCCAAATTACGGATAACACCCGATATGATGTTGCATTGGGCCTTACGCGAGCAATACCTATAAATCTCGGAAGACCGTTACTGATGAATACCCGATTAGAGTTTCGCCACATCAACCAAAGTTCTGACACTTCACGTTTCGACTATACTGAAAACCGTGCAACAGCCAACTTCAATGTTCGTTTCTGAATTATCTTAAGAATGTACGACGGTTTTTATAATCTCACCCAAAAGCCTTTTCAGCTCAGCGCGGATCCTGATTTCTTTTTCCAAAGCTCAGTCCATAAACGGGCGTTGGCCTATATGCATTACGGCCTGACCCAAGGTGAAGGCTTTGTGTTGGTCATCGGTTCGCCCGGTACCGGCAAGACCATGTTGGTAAAAAGTTTGATCAAAAATTTGAATAAAGACAAATTGTTGATTGGCGTAATGATGACGTCTCAGGTCGGACCGGAAGATACTTTGAGAATGGCTGCATCAACGTTCGGTTTCACATTTTCCTTGACTGACAAGGCTAGTTTGCTATCGGGCTTTGAAAAATTCATCGTCGAAAAAGCCAGAGAAGGAAGGCGGTTATTGCTGATTGTGGACGAAGCGCAAAATTTGCCTAAACAGTCGCTGGAAGAGTTGCGAATGTTGACGAATCTGGATGTGAACGGCAACCCGGTATTCCAGGTGTTTTTGGTTGGACAGACGGAATTGAAGCGCACTATTTATGCGGCTGACATGGAACAGTTAAAACAACGCATAGTTTCCACATTCCAACTCGATCCTTTGGATTTGGAAGAAACGAAGGAATATATTTTGTTTCGCCTGCAAACTGCCGGTTGGCGCGGAACGCCGGAATTTGCTCCGGGTGTTTTCGATGTGATTCACGAATTTACCGGCGGTATACCTCGGCGAATTAACTCGTTGTGCGATCGTCTATTGTTGTTCGGTTATTTGGAGGAACTGGCACTATTGAACGAAGAAGCAGTGCAAAAGGTGATTGTCGAAGTCAAAGAGGAGATGTTGCTCGAATCGGGAGATGAAGACTTTCATATGCCGCCCCTGGTTTCCAGTCGTGTTGGTGGTCTCGATGCGAGCTTGGAGCAAAGATTGGATCGCTTGGAAAGTATCGTGGACGGCTTAAGGGTTAGCGCCAATAAGGAGAAAGCCCTGCTGAGAAAGGCGATCTTGCTACAGTTGGATATGGATAGCGTTTACGGTGAAACAACGGATTTCGAATAGGGTTAATAATGCCTAAAACTATAGTCTGTGTCGTCGGCGCACGGCCGAATTTTATGAAAATGGCGCCTATTATTCGGCAAATGCAACAAGTAAAAGATCGGATCGTCCCTTATCTTGTGCATACGGGCCAACATTACGATCAAACGATGAAGGATACGTTTTTCCAACAATTGGGTATTCCGGAGCCGGATTGCGATTTGGGGGTTGGATCGGGGACGCATGCGGTCCAAACCGCAAATGTCATGTTGCGTTTCGAGCCGGTTCTGGACGAGGTCAAACCCATTGCCGTTCTGGTTGTTGGTGACGTTAATTCTACGATTGCATGCGGATTGGTAGCGGTTAAAAAAAATATTCCGCTGATTCATGTGGAGGCGGGATTGCGGAGTTTTGATCGGGAGATGCCGGAAGAGATAAACCGTATTCTTACCGATCAGATTTCGGACTTGCTATTTACGACCGAACGAGCGGCGGAAACCAATCTGGTTAAAGAGGGAATTGCGCTCGAGCGGATCAAATTCAGCGGCAATGTCATGATAGATACCCTGCTGGCGAATTGCAGACAGGCCGATTCCTTGTCTCAGATTTTGCAAAAATATGGCGTCGATTGCCTTGTCTCCGAAAAAAAGTATGCATTGTTAACTATGCACAGGCCGTCTAACGTCGATGATGTTGAAACACTATCGCGCTTGGTTTCGGTAATTGTGGATATCAGTAAAAAATTGCCTGTGGTTTTCCCTGTACATCCTCGGACCCAGCAAAAACTGCGCGAGGCTGGTTTGTTATCGGAGTTGGCGGAGCAGAATATCGTATTGCTTCCACCAGTGGGCTATCTGGAGATTTTGGGATTGATGCAGTCAGCCCAGTTAGTGTTGACTGATTCGGGCGGGCTACAGGAAGAAACCACTGCATTGGGTGTGCCCTGTATCACCCTCCGCGAAAATACCGAGCGGCCTATTACCGTAACTGAAGGTACCAATACTATTGTGGGTAGTGACCCAAGCAAAATCATGATGTGTGTCGACGATATTATGGCAACCGGCGGTAAATCAGGTCGGGTGCCTGAATATTGGGATGGTCGGGCGGCCGTTAGAATCGTGGAGGAGATTTTGCGGCATTATCAATTAGCGGGCTAACAAACTGATGAACGTAGCAATTAAGCCTGTTAACGCGATGACAGTGGATGTCGAAGATTACTTTCAGGTGTCGGCATTCGAGCGGCATATAGCGCGCGACCAGTGGGATAATCTTCCGCACCGGGTAGAGCAAAATACCAGCCGAATTCTTGATTTGTTTGAGCAGAGGCAGGTTAAAGCGACGTTTTTCACGTTGGGTTGGGTTGCCGAGCGTTATCCTGAACTGATACGGAGAATCGTTGCCGATGGCCACGAGTTAGCGTCCCACGGCTACCAGCATACTCGCGTTACTGAACAGACGCCGGACCAATTTCGAGAAGACCTGCGCCTGAGTAGAAATATTCTGGAAGATACTTCGGGGCAGGCGGTTATCGGCTACCGAGCTGCTAGCTATTCGATAGGCGCAAACAACCTTTGGGCTTTGGAAATTTTGCAGGAAGAAGGGTTTGTTTATAGTTCCAGCATTTATCCAGTAAAGCACGATTTATACGGCATGCCAGATGCGCCGCGTTTCGCTTATCGGCCAGCCAACGCCCCAGGCTTATTGGAAATTCCGATAACTACGTTGAATCTGCTCCAGCGTAATATTCCGTGCGGTGGCGGCGGATTTTTTCGCTTATATCCCTATTCTCTCTCTAAGTGGGCTTACCGCTATATTAATAATTACGAAAAGCAGCCCGGTATATTTTATTTTCACCCGTGGGAAATCGATCCGGAGCAGCCCCGGCGAGAGGGATTATCGTTTAAAACCCGCTTTAGACATTACCTAAATCTCGGCAAGATGCACCATAGACTGGATAACCTGCTTAGCGATTTTGCCTGGGACACCATGCGTAATGTATTCCTAACCCAATCAGACCGTCCCCACCAACCATGATTAAATTGCTTGAGCCCTCCCAAACAGAGCGTTGGGATAAGTTTGTTTTGGCAACTTCCAGAGGCAGTTTTTTTCATTTGGCGGGGTGGCAGCAAGTAATCAACCAGGCTTTCGGGCATCCTACTTATTACTATTATTGCGAGCGAGACGGTCAAATCACCGGAATATTGCCCTTAACCCACATTAAAAGTCCGTTGTTCGGAAATACTTTGGTTTCGAATGCGTTCTGCGTATACGGCGGTATCCTGGCGAGTGACGATCAGTCATTCAACGCCTTAAAAACGCAGGCGCAGCAATTAGCGAGGGATTTGAGGGTCGATTGTCTGGAAATGCGAAATCGGGTGCAGGCACATCCAGAGTGGCCTCATAAGGAACTTTACGTGACCTTCAGAAAAGAACTGGATCCGGACGTCGAAAAAAATCTAAACGCGATACCCAGAAAACAAAGGGCGATGGTACGTGCCGGTATCAAGGCCGGTTTGGTTAGCATTATCGACGACAATGTAGATCGCTTCTATGCCGCCTATTCGGAAAGTGTCAGAAATTTAGGCACGCCTGTTTTTTCGAAAAACTATTTTCGCATCCTAAAGGAAGTTTTCGGCAACCGTTGCGAAGTGCTGACTGTAGAGCATGAAGGGCGCTTAATTGCCAGCGTCATGAATTTCTATTTCAAGGATGAGGTTTTACCGTACTATGGCGGCGGTGTTGAAGCAGCTAGGGATCTGAAAGGTAACGATTTCATGTATTGGGAAGTGATGCGCCGTGCTGTAGAGCGAGGGTGCAAGATTTTCGATTACGGCCGCAGTAAAATCGGTACCGGATCCTTCCGTTTCAAGAAACACTGGGGTTTCGAGCCCGAGCCCTTGTTTTATGAAGTAGATTTAGTAACGGCAAAACAAATTCCGGAAATCAATCCGCTGAATCCGAAATACCAACTGTTTATAGCTGCTTGGAAAAAACTGCCGCTCCCGGTTAGTCAGTGGATCGGTCCTTGGTTAGCCAAAGACTTGGGTTGAGCATGAAGCCCAATTTGCTGTATCTGGTTCATCGGATACCTTATCCGCCGAACAAGGGCGATAAGATCCGCTCCTTTCACTTTTTACAGGCGTTGTTGGCAGACTACGACATTTTTCTAGGTACGTTTGTAGACGACCCTGATGATCGCCAGTACGTCGGTGCCTTGGCTGATGTGTGTAAACAAGTCTGTTGCGTCGATCTCGATCCTCGACTCGCAAAACTCAAGAGCGTGTCCGGCTTGTTGACGAATGAAGCCTTAAGTTTACCGTATTATCGCAATGCCGAATTGCAAGCTTGGGTAGACCAGACTATCCGTGAGCATTCTATCGATCGGGCGTTGATATTTTCTTCGCCTATGGCTCAGTTCGTGCGTAAGCATGCTGCGTTAACGGTTGTTGCCGATTTTGTTGATGTCGATTCCGACAAATGGCGGCAATACGCCCAGAGCAAGGCGTGGCCTGCTCGCTGGGTTTATCGGCGCGAGGCCCAAAAGTTGTTGGAGTTCGAGCGCGTCATGGCGGCGCGCACCGCCGCCACTTTGTTCGTGTCGGAGCAAGAAGCCCGTCTATTCAGATCGTTGGCGCCCGAGGCCGCGGACAAAATTACGTACGTGAATAATGGTGTCGATATAGAGCGCTTTGATCCTGCGCTTAGTTATCAACGGCCGTTCTCCGCCGATATGAAATCGATTGTCTTTACCGGAGCCATGGATTATTGGGCTAATGTTGATGCGGTTAAATGGTTTGCGGAACAAGTGTTGCCGTTGATTTTGGCAAAATGTCCCGAATTGCGGTTTTACATAGTTGGCTCCAAGCCGGCGCGCGAGGTTCTGCAACTGGCCGAGAATAGTGCTGCGGTGATTGTCACCGGTCGCGTCGACGATGTCAGGCCATATATAGCCTACGCCGATTTGATCGTGGCGCCGTTGCGGATTGCTCGCGGTATTCAAAATAAGGTTTTGGAAGCCTTGGCGATGAATAAGCCAGTGGTTGTCTCTTCTGCCGGAATGGAAGGCATACCGATCACGCAGGATTTGCAGTTGGCGGTGGCCGACACCGCGGAAAATTACGCCGACCGGGTTTTGGCGTTTTTAGAAAACCAGCCGGAGCGTGGTGATTCAAACCGCCGTTTTGTGCAAGACCGTTTCGGGTGGGCTGAGAATGGCCGGCGGCTGCGCCAAATGCTGGCTGGGGAGTGAGGCTGTGTCCGAAGCGAAGCCGCCGTTGATTGTACATATCATTTACCGACTGGGAGTTGGTGGGCTCGAAAATGGTCTGGTTAATATTGTCAATAAATTGCAGACAACTCGTTATCGTCACGCGATCATTTGTTTGACTGAAAGCACCGATTTCAGTCAACGTATCTGTCGGCCCGACGTCGAAATTTTTGAATTGCACAAACGGCCCGGTCAGGATTGGCGCTCCTTTCGTAGCGTTTATCGGTTATTGAAGCAATTGCGGCCGGCAATCGTCCACACGCGCAATTTAGCGGCCATCGAATACCAGGTTTGCGCTTTGTTGGCGGGTGTGAGTTACCGCATACATGGCGAGCATGGCTGGGATGTGTTCGATCCCGACGGGAGCAACGTCAAGTATCAGTTGTTACGCAGAATACTGGGGTCGATTATTCATCGATTTATTCCATTGTCCCGCCATCTGGAAAGCTACCTGCGGGATAGGGTGGCAATATCGGGAAGCAAGATTACTCGTATTTGTAACGGAGTCGACACAACGGTGTTTTATCCTGGCGAGAATGAGGCTATCGTTCCGGATGGTTGCGGTTTGGCATTGCGCGATAAAGTTGTGATTGGTACCGTCGGCCGTATGCATGGGGTTAAGGACCAAATTACCCTAGTCCGCGCTTTTATCCTAAGCTGTCAGCAATCGGCAGAATTTGCCGAACGTTGCCGATTATTTTTAATTGGCGATGGCCCGTTGAAAGCAGAAGCTATCGATTTGTTGAGTGCCGCGAATTTAGCGGATTGCGTCTGGTTGCCTGGAGAGAGAGCCGATATTCCGGTGATATTACGTGCAATGGACATTTTTGTGTTGCCCTCGATTGCAGAAGGGATCTCAAATACGATTTTGGAAGCAATGGCTAGCGGTTTGCCGGTTATCGCAACCCGTGTCGGCGGCAATCCGGAGCTCGTGACCGATGGCGAGACAGGTCGATTGGTTCCGGCTCAGGATGTCGTAAGTCTGTCAATGGCTTTGAATGAATTGGCGTTAGATGACGAATGCCGCCGCCGCTTTGGAGAAGGTTCCCTGAAGCGAATTCATGCTGAGTTTTCAATCGATAGTATGGTGGCTCGTTACCAGCAACTGTATGACGGGCAATAATTTGCGTCGGAGAGATTTTATATGTGCGGGATAGTGGGTATTTTCGATATTCGGGGATTGAGCGAAATAGACCGCAGTCTGCTGTCGCGCATGAACGAGTCCCAGTTCCATCGCGGCCCGGATGAGGGTGGGCTACATACCGAACCTGGATTAGGATTTGGTCATCGCCGCTTATCGATTATTGATTTGTCCAGTGGGCAGCAACCGATGCACAGCCAGGACGGAAACGTCGTGTTGACGTACAACGGCGAAGTTTATAATTTTCCTGAACTACGTTTGGAACTCGAAGCTTTAGGCTACGGCTTTAGAACTCACTGCGACACCGAGGTGATTTTGTACGCTTGGCAGGCGTGGGGCGAGGCTTGTGTCGAACGCTTGCGCGGCATGTTTGCATTTGCGATTTGGGATAGGCTGAAGCAAACCTTATTCCTGGCTCGTGACCGTCTTGGGGTTAAGCCCTTGTTCTATGCGGAGCTGCCAAACGGACATTTTATTTTTGGTTCTGAACTCAAGGCATTGACGCAGCATCCGTTTTTGCCTAAGGACGTCGATGTCACGGCCATAGAGGACTACTTCGGATTTGGTTACATTCCCGATCCGAAGACCATCTACCGGGGGGTGTACAAGTTGGAGCCCGGTTATTGCTTGACCATCAAGCGGGGCGATGCGGGTTTTTGGCCGAAGCAATATTGGGATGTAACGTTCCAGCCTATGGGTTCGATTGACCCCGTCCAAGCCGGCGAGGAGCTAATTGCTCGTTTGCGGGAAGCGGTTAAAATTAGGATGGTTGCCGATGTGCCTTTAGGCGCATTTTTATCCGGCGGCGTTGATTCCAGCGGCGTGGTGGCACTGATGGCAGGTTTGTCCGCTGATCCGGTGAACACCTGTTCGATTTCTTTCGGTGACCCTAAGTTTAACGAGTCTGAATTTGCCGCTAGAGTTGCCGAGCGTTACCACACCGCCCACCGCGTAGAGCAGGTCGATCCAGATGATTTCAGTTTGATCGATCAGCTTTCCGGCTTGTACGATGAACCTTACGCCGACAGTTCCGCGTTGCCCACGTATCGGGTGTGCGAATTGGCCAAGAAGCAGGTTACCGTGGCGCTTTCCGGTGATGGCGGCGACGAGAATCTGGCTGGATATCGCCGCTATCGCTGGCACACCTATGAAGAACGGGTCCGATGCGTATTGCCGGACGCATTGCGCATGCCGTTGTTTTCCGCTCTCGGTAGGGCCTATCCGAAGTTGGATTGGGCGCCGAAAATACTTCGCGCAAAAACGACTTTGGAGGCGATCGGTCGAGATTCTATGGCCGGTTATTTCCATAGCGTTTCGGTGTTGTCGAATGCTATGCGTACCGAATTGTTCAGCGAAAGTTTGCGGCGTGATTTGCAAGGCTATCAGGCGGTTGAGGTGTTCCATCGTTACCGGGATCGGGCTCCGCAGGATTCGTTGTCGATGGTCCAGTATTTAGATCTGAAGACTTATTTGGCTGGTGATATTTTGACCAAAGTCGATCGGGCCAGTATGGCTCACGCGTTGGAAGTGCGTGTGCCGTTGCTAGATCATAAACTGGTGGAATGGATGGCAACTTTGCCGCCGGAATTAAAGTTAAAAGGTCGGGAAGGTAAATATGTTTTCAAGAAAGCTTTGGAGTCATATTTGCCGTACGATGTTCTCTATCGACCTAAAATGGGTTTTTCGGTGCCGCTATGCAGTTGGTTTAGAGGCCCTTTGAAACAGCGGGTGCAAGACGCTTTGTTGGGTAGCACGTTGGCGAACACAGGTTGGTTCGATCATAGTTATTTGCAGCATATCGTTAGTCAGCACCAATCGGGGTTGCGCGACTACAGTGCCGCAATTTGGTCTCTATTGATGTTCGAAGCCTTTGCGCGGAATAATCTGACCTGATAGTTAAGAAATATCCCTTGTACAACTGTGCAATAGACACCGGAAAAGTGTTTTGCTAAAGTGTGACGTAATTCAAAGTTAAATCCAGGGTGAGCAGAAATGAGCGATGCAAATAATACGTTGCCCGAACATGGCGAACAAACAACCGGCGGTGCGGCCGTAGACAAAACGCGGCGGACGTTCGCAAAGGCCGGTGTCGCTGTTCCGATAGTCATGACTTTAGCCAACCGTTCGGCATGGGGCGGAGGGAAACGGAGTTGTGGCACGATTTCCGGTTTTCAATCATACGCCAGCGCTGGCAATGTCGATCCCTCAGGCACAGGAACCTATGTGCCGCCGACTCCAAATCCGCCCAGTCATTACTGTGGAGCAGGCACGGCAACAAATTGGCCGACAAACACCACAATCAAGTGCAGACCATTCACCAAGACTCACGAAAGTGGGGCGCCTTTGGAAGGTGGCTATTGTTTGCGTGATAGATTGGTAAGCGACGGTTCGCCATCGACTTCTACAACGAATAAAGGTAAGTGGAGGGCCAGAGATACTTGGGACTCTACTGTTGGAACAAGTACTGCATCCCAATACAATACTGTGGGCCAGTTCAAGCATGCTGATGTCAAATCGTTAGAAAATGCTTCAACTTATATCACCTTGGAATACGCGCGAAGCAATGGAGTGCCGGACGACAGATCGTTGCACGATTGCATTCGAGATTTGAGTGCCGGAAGTTACACTCTGGACAACTGTTTCGCTTGGTTGTTTGTAAATGCCTGCCATGGCAAAAACTTTATAGGCACTACTCCGGCCGATGTCAGAAGATGTTACACAGATTATGACGAGGCGACGGTTATCGGTTTTTGCAAACACCTTATCGGTAATTGTTAGTATTTGGGGAAGTAATCCCGCCGTGCTAAATGGTGATACCGTGCTGTGGCGTAGTGTTGGAAATGTTATATGCCATGAGTATGATGACGCATTGCTTGTTTTCCATGAGCCCTCTGGCGAAACCCACCTTATGGCAGGTGTTTCAAAATCTTTCCTTGAATATTGCTGTTCGGGGGCTATATTTAGTCTAGACGATTTGCTGGAGTGGGCTGGTCAAACAAATGGCGATAAAACCGACGTGTGTCATTCGCGCGATTTGATGCTATCGACTCTCGCAGAAATTTCCAAAATTAACCTTATCGAAACAATTCGTTGCGAGTACGTGAGTTAAGTTTACCTGCTGTTCGCGAGGCGATATCCGGGAGCGGATTGATACTTCAAATCGGTTGTTTCGTATTTTCAATTAAGTCAAGAATTAAGTGTCTGGCGGAAGCTATATCTTCTCTTTATGGAGATTACGAATTAGCGGATGACTCCTTCATTGACTTTCATGTCGACTTAAATGTCGTAAACGATGTAAGCAGACTTTTTTTTCGCAAGAAGGCTGTTTTTCTATCGGACGGCTTCGCACCGTTTGACCCGCTGCCATATCAGCATGCCCCCGCTTTAATAGAGTGGGGTATGAACTGGTGTGTTTCCAGCCAAATCAATACATTTTTGATCATTCACGCCGCTGTGGTCGAGAAACACGGTTACGCAGTGGTAATGCCGGCGCCGCCTGGTTCGGGAAAAAGTACGTTGACGGCTAGTTTGGTACAAGAAGGGTGGCGCTTGCTGTCCGACGAATTAACCTTGGTGGATCTTCAGACCGGTTCCGCGAGTCCTTTCCCACGTCCCATTAGTTTAAAGAATGCGTCTATCGATCTAATCCGGTGCCGCTACCCCAAAGCGGTATTCGGCCCATTAAGCTCTGACACGGTCAAAGGTAGCGTTTGCCATGTGCAACCGCCTACTGCCAGCGTCGAAATGCAACACCAATCGAGTCCCATTGGTTGGGTGGTGTTCCCTAAATACCAGCAAGGAGTTGAGGCCGAGCTTCTAAATATTGGTAAAGCCGAGACAGTTATGGAACTGGCGGATAATTCGTTCAACTACAGCATATTGGCCACAACCGGGTTTAATGTGCTTACTGATATCGTTGACCAAGCCGATTGTTACCGTTTTCGATACAGTCGGCTTGACGATGCAATAGCGGCATTCGAGAACTTGGCCTACTCGAAAAAATGATCGAGTTTCCTCTTATCGTAAAAGTTCTTAGCGGCGAGATGTCGGCGCCAGAACTGACGTTGAAACAATGGGAACTATTGATTCGCCAAGCTCAAGCGTCAATGCTCGCGGGCGTCTTATGTTATCGGTTCGATCCTGACTCGATTCCGAGTAGAGCGTTACGTCATTTGCAATCGGCGCGGGTTCATTCCGATAAGCAAGTCAACGATTTGTTGTGGGAAATTCATCATCTAAAGAAAGTGGCTGCTGAGTTGGGCTTGCCTTTAATCTTGCTTAAGGGTGCCGCCTATGCCGCTTCTGCCTGTCCGGCTGCTAGAGGCCGTTTTTTTTCGGATATCGACTTGTTGGTACCGAAACCGGTCATCGCCGATGCCGAGAAAAAGTTAATGGCCCATGGCTGGGTCAGTAGTTTGCACAATACGTACGATCAGTATTACTACCGGAAATGGATGCACGAAATACCGCCGTTGCGGCATGTATTTCGCGGCAGCGTTATCGATTTGCATCATAATATTCTGCCGCTCACATCCAAAGCCTGTCCTAATGCCAGTTTGCTTATCGAAGCAGCAGTCAATGTAGGCGACAATCCGCAAATTCGTGTGTTGCAAATGCCGGACATGGTAGTCCACAGCGCGGTACATTTGTTTTACGATGGCGAATTGGATCACGGATTGCGCGATTTGGTGGACCTGGACAGTTTGCTTAGAAACAGTTCTGAGGATATTGCTATGCTTGTGGTCGAGCGGGCTTTTGAGTTGGGGCTGCAACTGAGTATTTTTTATGCTTTCCGGTATCTGAATATCATTCTGCAAACACCCATTTCTGCGGAAGTGCAGCAACGAAGCCAACAGGCGGCGCCGGGACGCTTCGGATTACAGATGATGGATTTCTTGTTTCTCAGGGCGCTCATGCCGGCGCACCCGAGTTGCGGCGATCAATGGACTGGGTTAGCCCGATGGCTGTTATATGTAAGGTCCCATTGGTTGAAAATGCCCTGGTATTTGCTGTTTCCGCATTTGTCTAGAAAAGCTTGGTTTAGGCTGATGGGTAAAGAAAAACATTAGTTTGTGATGCTCTCTGGGGGTCGCAGCTAATTGCAAAACAATAATAATTGACATGAAAATTCTGCATATATTGGACCATTCCATCCCATTGCACAGCGGATATACCTTCCGCACCCGGGCCATTTTGGAGCAGCAACGTAAATTGGGCTGGGACACTTATCACGTCACATCGGCCAAGCATCTGGGAAACACCGCAGCGTTCGAAGAGATAGACGGTTTGCAATTTTATCGCTCGGATCAGCCAACAGGCTGGCTGGCTGGGTTGCCGGTCTTAAACCAATGGGCGATAGTCGAAACTCTGTATCGGCGTCTTACCGAAATAATTCCGCAAATAAAACCGGATGTTCTGCATGCGCATTCGCCAGCCTTAAACGGTCTGGCCGCACTCCGAGCCGCACATAAGTTCAGATTACCGTTAGTCTATGAGTGCAGAGCATTTTGGGAAGATGCAGCGGTGGACCACGGTACGACTCTGGAAGGTAGTTTGCGTTATCGGTTGACCAAGTACTTGGAAACCTTTGTGTTCAAACGGGCGGATGCTGTGACCACAATATGCGAAGGCCTGCGTGGCGATATCGTTCAACGCGGGATAGCGGCAGATAAAATCACCGTCATCCCGAATGCGGTCGATATAGAAAAGTTTAATTACGGCGAACAAGCCGACTCTGAGTTGTTAAAGCAATTGGGTTTGACCGGAAAAACCATTTTGGGTTTTATCGGCTCGTTTTACGCCTACGAGGGCCTGTTGTTATTGCTGGACGCCTTGCCTGCAATCGCCCGGCAACAACCGAATGTCCGCTTGCTGTTGGTCGGAGGTGGGCCGCAACAGCCGCAAATTGTCGAAAAAATTGCAAATCTCGGCTTGCAGGAATGGGTCGTCATGCCGGGGCGGGTACCGCACGATCAGGTGCAACAGTATTACAACTTAGTAGACTTGTTGGTTTACCCGAGAATGTCGATGCGATTAACCGATCTGGTTACGCCGCTAAAGCCATTGGAGGCTATGGCGCAAGGTCGGATATTGGTGGCATCGGATGTCGGCGGACACCATGAGTTGATCAAAGATCGCGAAACCGGCTACTTATTTGAGGCGGGCAATGCCGATGCCTTGGCTAATACCATATTGTCTGCGTTGCAGGATCAGGGACACTGGGATGCAATTCGGAGAGCGGGCCGAGCTTACGTGGAACGAGAACGTAACTGGCAGCGAAGCGTCAGTCATTACCAAGCCGTTTACGATGGATTGCTAAGCCAACGCAATGTGTGAACGACAGCCTCGGATCGTTGTTTTTAGTTCGTTATATCCCAGTCGAGTGCGGCCGAACGCCGGCGTATTTATTCGGGAACGCATGTCCAAAGTAGCCGGGCATTGCGCGTTGGTAGTGGTTTCGCCGGTGCCTTGGTTCCCTTTGCAAGGGTTGATTCGGAAACTCCATCCCGGATACAGGCCCCAACCCGATCTAGTAGAAGAACAAAACGGCATCACCGTATATTTTCCGCGTTTTCTGGCGTTGCCGGGAATAGGGCGGGCTCTGGACGGTTTTTTCATGGCAATTTGCAGCTTGCCGGTACTTCTAAAGCTCAAAAACAAGTCGGCGGTCAATTTGATTGACGCCCACTTCGCCTATCCGGACGGCTATGCAGCCTCCTGGCTCGGACTATGGTTGAAATTGCCGGTGACTATTACTTTGCGGGGTACCGAGTTACCGTTGTCTAAAATTCCTGCCCGGAGGAGGCGTATGTTAAGCGCCCTAGCGCGCGCGGCCAGAGTGTTTTCTGTATCGGAGTCTTTGAAAACCCATTTGGTCGGATTGGGTGCCGATACCAACAAAATTCGGGTGATCGGCAACGGCGTGGACACCACAAAATTTTTTCCGATCGATAAAGCCCAAGCCAGAAAGGCATTAAATATTGCCGCCGATGCCCAGGTCTTGATTTCGGTCGGCGGTTTGGTGGATAGAAAAGGCTTTCATCGCGTCCTGGAGATATTGCCCGACTTAAAAAACAATCACTCCCGTTTGTTGTACCTCATTGTCGGCGGAGCAAGTCCGGAAGGCGATATCAAGGCCCGCTTGGTCGCCCAAGTCGAAGCCTTGGGTTTGACGGCCGATGTGCGTTTTCTGGGCGCCATGGCGTCCGATCGTTTGTATCAGGTATTGTCCGCTGCCGATGTATTTGTGTTGGCGACCGCGAACGAGGGCTGGGCAAACGTCTTTCTTGAGGCCATGGCTTGCGGTCTGCCGGTTGTCACGACGGATGTCGGCGGTAACAGGGAAGTGGTCTGCAGCAGTGACCTCGGAATCGTTGTCCGGTTTGGAGACCGGCAAGCGTTGCAGGATGCGGTCGATGTGGCATTAGCTGCGAATTGGAATCGGGAGGCGATTATCGAATATGCGCGACAAAATAGCTGGGACGGTCGCGTCGAAATATTATTGTCTGAATTCAATAATTTGGTGAACGTATGAGTTTTTATACCTCGTTGTGCTCTTCGCTGATATTTCCGCTTCACGAGGTCCTGAAAAAACACTCGACGGTCAGGGTTCGGCGCGATATGGAACGCAGCCAATGGTGGTCTCCGCAGCAAATTAGGCAGGCTCAGCTGAAAACGCTGCGTTTATTCTTGAGCGATGTGCAGGCCCATGTCCCGTATTACCGACAATTGTTTGCCGAGTTGGGTCTCGATGTCGCTCAGATAGAGTTATCCGAGTTATCCCGGTTGCCGCTGTTGACTAAAGCGGAAATACGGCAGCATTTGCCTGAAATGTCCGCGGATGACGCAGAGGGATTGGCGCGGTTTAATACTGGCGGCTCCAGTGGAGAGCCGTTGATTTTCTATATCGGCAGGCGCCGTGTCAGCCACGATGTCGCCGCCAAATGGCGCGCAACGCGCTGGTGGGGTGTGGATATTGGCGATCCCGAGGCTGTGATCTGGGGTTCGCCAATCGAGTTAGGCGCCCAAGATAAGATTCGTCTGTTACGGGACAAGTTGTTGCGGACGCATTTAATCCCCGCATTCGAAATGTCCGCGGAAAAAGTCGATGGTTTTATCCGTCAGTTGCAACAGATCAGGCCCAAAATGCTATTCGGTTACCCCTCGGCGTTGGCGCATATCGCCGGTCGCGCCGAACAAACCGGGGTGAGGTTGGATGATTTGGGCGTCAAAGTGGCCTTTGTTACTTCGGAGCGCCTGTACGATCATCAGCGGGAAAAAATCGAAAGCGTATTCGGCTGCCCGGTGGCAAACGGATACGGCGGCCGCGATGCCGGCTTCATCGCCCACCAATGTCCGCACGGCGGCATGCACATTACGGCGGAAGACATCATCGTCGAGATCGTGGACAAAGACGGAAAGCCACTGCCCAATGGAGAATTGGGGGAAATTGTCGTTACCCATCTGGCAACCCGCGACTTTCCTTTCATTCGTTATCGCACCGGCGACATGGGCATATTGTCCGAGAAGATGTGCGGATGTGGACGCGGTTTGCCGTTGCTGGAAGAACTCCAGGGACGCACGACCGACTTTGTAGTTGCGCTCGACGGGACTGTGTTACACGGTTTGGCCCTGATTTATGTACTTCGTGATCTGGAAGGTGTCGAGGCTTTTAAGATTACCCAAGAAAGTTTGGAAAAAACCACGGTACAAATTGTGAAATCCGCCAGCTATCGGGACGAAGCCGAGCAAAAGATCGTCGCGGAATTTAAGAAGCGTCTCGGCCAAGCGGTTACCGTCAATATTGAATACACCGATTACATTCCCAAAGAGCGTTCCGGCAAATTTCGGTATGTGATCAGCCATGTAAAACCCTAATTTTCAACGGCAGCTATGACAAAATTTGCGGGATGGATGGGGCCGGTTTCCGACACGGAATCGGCGGTTGCAACGCTGGCACAAACAGCGGGTGAGTTGCCGGTTGTTCAGTGCGCCGGCCGCGGTTATGCGGTAGCGACTGACTCGGCTAATTACAAGCAAGCGAGCGGGGTGTTGTTGGTGGCGCTGCAAGCGGCATATCCCACCGATGCGTTGTCGAGTTTATTGGAGGCATATCTACAGCGCGGAATCGAGGCGCTACGGCGTCAGCCCGGCATCGTCAACTTATTGCTGATTGATGAGCGGCAACAAACGACGTTTTTAATGACCGATCCGATTGGGATTAGCCACATTTATTACGCGAGGACCAACGATGCATTGGTGTTTGGTTCCAGCGCGGATTTTGTGGTGCGTCACCCGCAGGTGAGCAATGCCATTTCGCCCCAGTCGGTTTTCGACTACCTCTATTTCAACTATTGTCCCAGCCCAAACACCATTTATCGACAGGTCATGAAACTGGAAGGCGGGCAATGCCTCAGTTTTCATGGCGGTAAAGTCGCGATTGATCGGTATTGGCAGCCCGACTTTTTCGAAAACGACTGCGATTTACGCCAGTCCGGCCGTGAGTTGCAACAATATCTGGTCGAAGCTGTCCGCGATAGAGTGGCAGACGACGAAAATACCGGCGCATTCCTGAGTGGCGGGCTGGACAGCTCCAGCGTCGCCGGTGCACTAGCGCGAGTATTTCCCGGCAAGGCCAAGACTTTTTCCATGGGATTTCAAGTCGCCGGGTATGACGAAATCGAATACGCCAATATTGCGGTTGCTGCGTTTAAAACACGTTCCCATACTTATTACGTTACGCCGGAAGATACGGTTGCTGCGGTTCCGGTAATTGCTGCCTATTACGACGAGCCGTTCGGTAACTCGTCCGCGCTTGCGGCCTACTACTGCGCAAAACTGGCAAAAGACAACGGCGTTAACCGGCTATTGGCCGGCGATGGCGGCGACGAAATCTTCGCCGGCAATGAACGCTATGCCAAGCAGATGTTGTTCGAAGGCTATCATCGCCTGCCGCAATTCTTAACCAGCGGAATGGAGTATGTGCTGGATGGTTTGCCGGACGCGATCGCCAGGCAAAAGATTCCATTTAAAGCCAAAAGATATATCGAACAAGCCAAGGCCGCGATGCCTGATCGTTTGCAGGATTACAATTTTTTACATCGCCACGCGGCGGCGGATATTTTTCAAGCGGATTTCCTAACCGAGGTCGATATCTCCGCGCCGATGCAATCCTTGCGCGAAAACTATTGGCGGCCGGCAAATGCCAGCACTCTGAATCGAATGCTGTACATGGATTGGAAATCCACTTTGCACGACAACGATCTGGTTAAGGTCAACCGGATGTGCGAAATGGCCGGTGTCGAAGTCTGCTATCCGCTGCTCGATCCACGCATCGTCGATTTATCCTGCCGCATTCCGTCGGCTGATAAGTTGCGCGGTCAAAAACTGCGTTGGTTTTATAAACAAGCGATGGCCGATTTTCTGCCGGAAGCCATCATCAATAAATCCAAACACGGCTTTGGCTTGCCGTTCGGCATTTGGTTGAACGACCACGAGCCGTTGAAACAAATGGCTTACCAAACCGTTCGCGATTTGGGGCGCAGGGATTTTTTTCGGCCGGAATTTCTGGAGCATGCGATCAAGATGCATCAAAGCGTTCACGCCGCGTACTACGGCGAATTGATTTGGGTGCTGATGATGTTGGAACTTTGGTTTGTCGGTAAAGGCTATTAATCCAGTTTAAACCGGAGTGGTTGACAAAAAATGTCAGTTTCGGCCAAAAACGGTTTGTCCGTGGAAGCTGACAAATTTAGAGATAGGCGGCGGGGTGGTTCAAAAGCTTGAATCGCGGCTGCAGATTGCGCCATCAGTCACTTGGCACGCAACTTGTATTGTTTAATCCGAGTTTTAACCCCGTTAACTTTGAAGGACGTTCTTATGAATAAACAATTACAAAAAGCACAACAAGGTTTTACCTTGATCGAATTAATGATCGTGGTCGCGATCATCGGTATTTTGGCTGCAATCGCGATTCCGGCGTATCAAGACTATACGGTTAAATCCAAAGTATCAGAAGGTCCAAGCCTCGCCTCTCCGGCGTTGACCGCGGGCGGCGTGGCGTGTAGTGAGCAAAGTTTGACAAGCGGATTAACAAACGGTAGCGTGGGATTGCTTCCTAAAGCCAGTATCACTGGCAAGTATGTCAGTGCTGTCGAGTTTTCGGCTAGTAGCGCTACCGCGGCAACTGTCACAATTTCCTATAAAGCTATTGGTAGTTCTGTTAGCTCAAATGCAACGGTAATTTATAAGGGCGATTGTGTCGTTGGCGTGGGTATGAAGTGGTATACGACACAGACTCCGACCTCGACCAGTTTTAGCGGTACTGTTCCGGCTAAGTATCAACCTAAATCGTAATTGATTGTATTCGATTTGATTTGTGAAGGGGGCTCTGCCCCCTTTTTTATTTTTGAATTTGTTGTAAATTATAATCGCTGATTTTAAATGAAAGCTTTGTTCCAGCGTGGTCGGAAAAACACTGTTTTGTCCATTCTAATATCATTAGTTTTAATGATCTCGGTTTTCGTAGTTTATCTGCCAGGTAAGAATGGCCCGTTTCTGGCGGATGATTTTCCGAATATCTTAGACAATAACAGCATACAAATGCATAGCCTTAGTTATAGTGAGTTAAGCGCCGCTTGGAATGCAAATAATAGCAGTGGGCCATTGAAGAGGTCTTTGGCGAGCTTGAGCTTTGCACTTAATTATTATTTATCCGATCAGCAATTTAATCCCATTTCGTTCAGGATAACTAATGTATTAATTCATGCTGTTAATGCTATTTTATTATTCTTTTGTGTTCGATCTTTAATTTGCGCTCATGATAAAACGGCGCCTGCCCAAGCTTTAGCATTCTGGAGTGCGTTAATTTGGGCATTGCATCCTTTGCAGTTGACATCGGTGCTATACGTAGTGCAACGCATGAACAGCTTGGCTTGTTTTTTTATGTTGTTGGGCTTTCTAGTGTTTTTGAAGGGTAGGATGCATTTGGATAAGCCGGGGAGCTACTTCCTTATCTGGGCTGGTACTCTGGGTGGGGTAATCATAGGGGGAATGTGTAAAGAGAATGCGCTTTTATTGCCGCTTCTTATTTTTGTGAGCGAAGTTACTTTTTTGCCATCCGTAAATTGTAGCAGCATGCGGGGGCGACTATTTGCCTACTATGCTATTACCGTAGTTATTCCGGTCTTAACAGTAATTGGTTATTATTCAATATTTCCGCAGTATCTGTTACAGGGCTACACAATTCGAAATTTCACTTTAACTGAGCGTCTGCTGACTGAGGCTAGAGTTCTATTTTATTACCTCAGATTATTGTTTTATCCTGATAATTCTGAGTTGAGCTTGGCGCATGATGATTTTTTGGTTAGTAGAGGGCTGCTTTCGCCTAAAAATACTTTATTAGCAGTGATTGGCGTTTTTTTTCTAATTGGGATTGCGATAAAAAATACTGTAAGAAAGGGAAATGCTTTTATTAGTTTTTCCGTGTTGTGGTTTTTTGTTGGTCATTTGATGGAGTCCAGTGTTTTTCCGTTAGAGTTGATCTATGAGCATCGCAACTATATTCCGAGTATTGGTGTAGTGATAGGTTTTGTCTTAACCGCTTATAAGCTTGTTGAGTCTCGGGTTAGTAAGCAGTTAATAAACGGTTTTTATATTTCTATCGCCATTAGTTTGGCGTTCGCAACCTATACGCGAGCTGCAGTGTGGTCAAACACAAATAGTTTTACCTATTTTGAAGTCAGAAATCATCCGGAATCGATGCGCGCGAATAGCGCATATGCAAAAAACCTAGAATTAAGAATAGGTGCTAATCCAGAAAGTTATAGTTACTTAACAAAATCATCTCAACTCGATTTATTTGAGATCTCGACGTTAATCGATATGTTCATTGAACTGAATAGCTTTATTCACTCTTCTGACCTTCCTAAGCTGAGTGAGAATGTTGGTTTGCCAAGTCGTTACGATGATCCATTGGTGCTGAATAGAGGCTACATCGAGTCTTTAATGCGACTAGTTAACGACGAGATAATAAGGCGGTTGTCCGATAAGACATTTTCTCTGCGGACCATGACGTCAATCCGGTCGGCATCCAATTGTCTAATTGATCAACATCAAATGTGCCAGGGAATGGGGCCCAACCTATTGCAATGGATTGATGGGGCAATTAACCAGCGAGGATTTTCTCATGTGCCGATGATGTATCTGATTCAAGCCAAGGTAAACTTTTTTATGGGTAACCAAGAAAAAGCCTGGGATGGCTTGAATCAGGCCATTTCATTGTATCCAACCTGGATGTATCTACGTGCGGAAAAAGCCCATTTGTATATTGTGCTCAATGATCTTGATAAGGCGGAGCAAACTCTACAGGAGGCTGAGGCACTGGGTGTCGCGAATGGTCACGACCTCAAGGAGTTTCAAAAACTCAGAGAAATTATATCGAGTTTGAGTTCCAGTTCTAAGGGGGGCTGATTGTCCGATAAGCGGTGTACAATACCATGAGTATTGTTCTCGATTGAGTCATCGTGTGCGATGAGGTTCCTGTCGAGTAAAGGTCATTATAGAAATCTGGGATTATGCGGATACTCAACATCAACTTCAAAAACATCAATTCCCTGGAAGGCGAGGGTCGTATCGATTTCGACCAAGGTCCTATCGCCGACAGCGGCGTGTTTGCGATCACCGGACCGAACGGCTCGGGCAAAACCAGTATCCTCGATGTGATCACGCTGGGGCTGTACGGCGAGACTTTTCGCTTGGATAAGCCGGCGGAGCACGTGATGACCAAGCAGACCAACGATAGTGTGGCGCAAGTCGAATTTGCTCTCGGCGATGTTAAGTTTCGTTCCAGCTGGCGCGTGGAACGTACAGGCGATAGCGTGTTACAGCCTCACATGGCCTTGGCCCGGTTAGACGGCGAACAGCAAGAGCTTTTGGCCGACACGCCGAACTCGGTCAGAACTCGGATTGCCGAGTTAACCGGTATGGATTTTCATAAGTTCAGCAAGTCCATGGTATTGCCGCAAGGCGATTTCGCCGCGTTTTTGAATGCGCTCGATAGCGAGCGTATGGATATTTTGGAAAAAATCAGCGGCTCCGATATTTACCGGGATTACCGGGAGCAAGCCGAATCCAATTACCAAGCCGCTCGTGCCGGTTTGGCTCAACTGCAGCAGGATATCGAATTGATCCCGCTATTGGCCCCCGAGGCTTTGGAAGCCGCCGAGCAGGATTTGCAGGATTTCAAGCAGCAGGCAGATGAATTGAAGGCGCAACAAGCGCTGCTTGAACAACAGATGCGTGACGCGAAAAACGTTCGGGTTCTGCAAAATCGGCAGATACAACTGGAAAGCCAACTACGTCAGATCGAAGATCAAATACAGCAATTGCAAACTGCGCTGCAGGAAATTGGTGGGTTGCAGGATGCCGCCCAGTATCGCGAAGAACTTATTGCATTGGATGCAAAACAAGTTCAGCTCGAGCAAAGTCAAGCCAGTCTCGCAGCATATCGGCAGGAACTTGAGATGTTGCGGAGGCAGCTGGGGGCTGAGGCGGAAAGCAGCACGCCTGAGGAGTTAGTCGATAAATCCTTGGAGACGCAAAAACAAGCGATCGACACGTTGAAATTGAAAATCAGCGAACTGAAATTGCTGTTGCCCAGCGAGTCCGAGCTTGTCCAGGCGATAGAGCTGCAACTGGCCGAAAAGAGAGCTGCGTTGGCCGAAGTCGATACCTGGCTGCAAGAGCAAAGCCGCGATGCAGCATTGCTGAGCGATTTTCCGGACATTCCCCGGTTACGAAACCTGCGGGTGGAACTGGCGGAATTGTCCGGTAAACAGAAAAGCCAATCGAACTGGACCAAGACGACCACAGCGGCTTTGCAAAAGAACAAGTCAGCGCTAAACGCCACTAGAGCCGATATCTCTGAATTAGAAGCCAAGATCAGCGACGCCCGTGACGTGATGGCGGAGTTGGCGCAAGGTAAAAGTTTCGATGAGCTGAAAGACCTAGCGGTCGAGCAGCAGGGTAGAGTCAACGATTTTCGAGAATTGCTATCTATTGCCGAAGTCAACGCCAAATTCAACAAGAAGGGGTTTTTTCATTGGTTTTCGGCTGGTAGCAAACCTGCTGATTTACCTGATGCCGCTGGGCTGCAGGCGCGGCTGGAAGAATTACGGGATGAACTAAGCCGGGAGGACAATATCGGCAAGGCTTTAGAGCAGGCGGTAGCCAACGAAGCCTTATTGAAACGATTTGCCGCGGAACGTAGCAAGCTGGTAGAGGGGCAGCCTTGTTATTTGTGCGGTTCGCTGCACCATCCTTACCTGATGAAGCCACCGCTACAGAGTAATGCCAAAAAGGCCTTGGTCGACCAGCGCGGAAAGATGCAAGCGCTAAAAACCACGATCGACACGTTGGCGGCGCAACTGGCAGCAGCGGAAAAGCGGGGAGTGCAAATATCCGCCCGCGACCAGCGGTTGCAGCAAATGCGTTCGGATTGGCAACTGCTGGTTAATCGATTGAATGTGGTTAGCCAGGATTTGACGATCGATAATGTTTCCTTGCAGAAGCGCTTGCTTGCCAACGAGACGGAGGAACTGGAGAAAATCAAAAATTTGGTTAACGAACACGCCCAATTGCAGCGGAATGTGGCGAAATGGTTGGCGGAAATCGATAACAAAAAGTCTGCTCTGGAAAAACTTGCCGCATCTGTCAGTCAGTTGGATGAGGCCTGGAATAATCGGCCGTCCGAGTTTGTGGAGGTGGAGCAGCGTTTTGCCGGCCTTAAAGCCGAAGAGAAAGCGTTAACTGAGCAGTTGGAAAAGCAACTCGAAAAATTGGGCGAGAAATTGCCCGGTAAAGGTAAGGAAAACCTGTTATTCGATAAGTTAAATGCCCGTCGCCAGGATTACCAGATTAGAGAAATGCGGCAAAAAGGCTTGATAGAGGAGGTGTCCGCGCTACAGGAAAAGTTGCGGGGAACTCAGGCGAACATCATCGACTATCAAAACACACTCTCGGATTATGCGAGCCGATTACTAAACGAGGAATCCGTGGGCTTGCATTTGGCCTTAGTCGAAAAGCAAAAGCTGATCGTCGACTGCGAAAGCGCATTGTCGGCTCAGCAAATCGAATTCGAAGCCATGTCCCGTTTGGTTGCTGGTAAGTTGGCGGGTAGTGACTTCGCCGATATCGACGATTTGCGGGCGGCATTGATGCTTATCGATAGCCGCCAGCAAATCGAAGCGGCGCTGGCGGACCAAGCCGGCCTAAGAGTGTCAATTGTGGAAGCCTTGGCTAAAACGGGCGAAGAGTTGCAACGGGAAGCTGCGGTATTGACGATGATGGCGAATACTGACGAAGAAAGCATATTGTATTCGTTGAAGCAGTTGACTCGGCAGCTCGAAATCGCTGAGCAGGAAGTCCATAGTTTGGAAAACAAGCTAGACAAACAACAGGGCTACCGGGAGAAACTTCAAGGGTTGCAGGGGCGGCTAAGCGAGCAATTGGCGTTGTACAGTCAAGCCGAAGCGGATCTGAAACTGATCTCCGATGAACAGGGGGGGCTGCGCAAGCGGATTCAACAGCTGTTGGTCGATAAGTTGATGTCCAAGGCCAATCAAATTTTAGAGAAACTCAGTGGTCGTTATTACGTGCGCAGCTCCGTAAACGATCACGGTTTGGCCCTTGAGATCGAGGATACCAAACAGAGGAATCTGCGCCGATTGCCGAAAACCTTATCCGGGGGTGAAAGTTTTGTGGTGAGTTTGGCTTTGGCTTTGGCGTTAGCGGAAATTGCCAATAATGGTCGGGCGATCGACTCGTTATTTTTAGACGAGGGTTTCGGCAATCTGGATGCCGAGGCCCTGTATCTGGCGATGAGTGCGCTGGAAGGGTTAACGAATCAAGGTAAGACGGTCGGCGTGATTTCCCATGTCGATGCCGTTAAAAAACGCATTAAGACTCAAATAGAGTTGGTGAAAAAAGCCAACGGCTTGAGCGAATTGAAGATGGTTGCCTAGCAGAAGCGGCGGCCTTGGGCTTATATTCCAAAGGCCGCTATGCCGAATCGAACTACCGGCTGGGACGAAAGGCTTTGCCATAGGTGGTTTCGGCGTCGAAATTGTCCCAGACGTAAAGCGGATAGACTATCGGTTGGGTTGGAACTGGCGCCGAGACCAGATCCAGCACGCCGACTCCGATACGACCGCCCATATTCAGCAGACCTTTTAATGTGCCGCCGACAAAGCCGTAAATCACGTTGCTTTGATTATTGATAATGATGATGTTTTTGGGGATTTCCAAGGACGAAGCCGCGATGTTGGCGAGACCGGTACTCAGTTTGCGGCCGACGGTCTGGCCGTAACTTTCCGATTCGTCGGCTTGTACCGTTAAGCTAAAGCACGCGGTGGCTGATAACAGCAATACTGCTGCGTTGCGGGTAACTTGATTCATAGCGTGTCCTGTAAAAATCCCATTTTGCATCGCGGCCGGAGTTTCGGCTTATAGGCCTGCCGCGTCTCGGCCGCAAGTATAGCAGAGCTTGATTGGATTACTTTTTCAAGGCTTTTGCAAACGCCGAACTCATTGAATTCTGTAGTGCGGGTTGCGGCTTAGGCTTGTGGTTGTTTGGGGTTGCCTTTTCGCTACGCACGAAGTCGCTGCTGTCGACGTCTTTTTTCATGCTCAACGAGATACGCTGGCGGGCGACGTCCACCTCCAGTACCCGTACCTTTACCGTATCGCCGGCTTTGACGACACTGCGCGGATCCTTGACGAATTCGTCAGCCAAATGGGAAATGTGTACCAGCCCGTCCTGATGGACGCCAATATCGACAAACGCGCCGAAAGCCGCGACATTGGTGACCACGCCCTCCAGGCTCATGCCGGGTAAGAGGTCGGTGATTTTTTCCACGCCCTCTTTGAATTGGGCGCTTTTGAATTCCGGGCGCGGGTCGCGGCCGGGTTTTTCCAGCTCCTGTAAAATGTCGCTGACTGTCGGTAGGCCGAATTCGGCGCTAGTGTAGTTTGCCGGATTCAGGCTGCGCAGAAAGTGGCTCTGGCCGATCAGGTCGCGGATCGATTTACCCGTGTCGTCTAAAATTGCATTGACTACAGGGTAGGCTTCCGGATGTACAGCCGACGCGTCTAATGGATTGTCGCCGGTCATGATGCGTAAAAAACCGGCCGCCTGCTCGAAAGCTTTGTCACCCAGGCGCGGCACCTTTTTTAATTGGCCACGATTCGCGAACGGACCGTTAGCGTCGCGAAACGCAACGATGTTCTCGCTAATGCCGCTGTTTAATCCGGAGACTTGTTTTAACAGTGCGGCGGACGCAGTATTTACGTCAACGCCGACAGCGTTTACGCAGTCTTCAACCACGGTATCAAGCATGCGGGCCAGTTGCGATTGGTTGACATCGTGCTGGTATTGACCGACGCCGATGGATTTGGGGTCGATTTTAACCAGTTCCGCCAACGGATCTTGTAACCGGCGCGCAATTGATACTGCGCCGCGTAGCGAGACGTCGAGGTCAGGAAACTCCTTGGCTGCCAGTTCCGATGCGGAATATACCGACGCGCCGGCTTCGGAGACGACAATTTTCTGGAAATGCAATTCCGGGTGGCGTTTCATTAAGTCGGCGACCAGTTGATCGGTTTCTCGCGAAGCGGTCCCGTTGCCGATGCTAACCAGTTGTACCTTATATTGCGTTATGTGCCTGGCTAGCGTTGCTATTGATTGATCCCACTGGTTTTTGGGTTGATGGGGATATACGGTGTCCGTGGTCAGCAATTTACCTGTCGGGTCGACGACGGCAACTTTTACTCCGGTGCGAATACCCGGGTCTAACCCCATGGTTGTTTTTGGGCCGGCCGGCGCCGCCAGCAACAAATCGCGTAGGTTGGCGGCAAAGACTTTTATGGCCTCAAACTCAGCCGCTTCCCGCAGGCGCATTTTCAAATCCATGTCGATGCGGGTAAATAGTTTGACTTTCCATGCGAAGCGGGCGGTTTCGGCCAGCCAGGCATCGGCAGGTTTTTGGGGGTCATTGACTTGTAGGTGGCGGCAAACGAACTGGGTGCAAAGCTGGTGCTCGTCTTGATCTTGTTCGGCTGGTTTCAGCGTCAGCGTCAATAGATCTTCGTTTCTGCCGCGGAACAAAGCCAAGGCTCTGTGGGATGGGATTTTGTTGATCGCTTCACTGTAGTCGAAATAATCTTTAAACTTGGCTGCCTCAGTTTCTTTTCCCGATACCACGCTTGCCTGCAAGATGCCTTTATTCCAGATGCGTTCGCGTAGTTCGGTTAGCAATTCCGCATCTTCGGAGATGCGTTCCATGATGATTTGCCGTGCACCCTCCAAGGCCGCTGCAACGTCCGCGACGCCTTTTTCCGGATCAAGGTAGGCGGCGGCGGCTTGCTCCGGAATCAAATCGCGGTTTTGCAGCAGGGCGTCAGCCAATGGTTCCAGGCCTGCCTCGCGGGCAATTTGTGCTTTAGTGCGGCGTTTGGGTTTGTAAGGCAGGTACAAGTCTTCCAGCAGCGTTTTGGTGTCGGCATCGCGGATCGACTGTTCCAGTTCCGGCGTCAGTTTGCCTTGGGATCGGATGCTGTCGAGAATCGACTCGCGGCGATCGTTGAGTTCACGCAGATATCCCAAGCGATCTTCCAAGTTCCGCAATTGAGTATCGTCCAAGCCGCCGGTCAATTCTTTACGGTAGCGGGCGATGAAGGGTACGGTGGCTCCCTCGTCCAATAAGGCAGCGGCGGCGGCAACTTGTTGGGGTCTTACGGAAAGTTCTGTCGCGATTTGTTGGATGACATCCATCAGTGTTTTGCTCGGAGTAAGTAAAACCGCCGATTTTATCGTACCGGTAGCGGATGAAAAAGCAGGGAAGGATGGAAAAACAGCAGGCACAAAAAAACGCCAGCTGCAGAGCAACTGGCGTTTTGAAGACTAAAGCAAACTAATTATTTTGCTTGGCTCAGGACGTCATTGTTGAAATCTTTGTGCTTAGACAGCACTTGAGCTTCGGCAGCAGAACTGGTGTCGCCGCTGTATTTCAAGTGTTTGGTTTCGTCTTGTTTCAACATAACGACGCCAGCAATAGCAATCGCAGTAACAACAGCAACTACGGTAAAGGTATTGTCTTTTTCTTGTTCAGCCATTTTCTAATCCTCATCTTGTTGTTGTAATAATTAGCCCTATACAGGGGCAACTCGAGTTGTATGTCGAATTTAGTATTATTGTTAGTCGACGGGGCATTTTTTACACTTAAATTTGTTTTGTGTCAAAACAATATTTTTTCGTTGCGAAATTTTTTGCTGTATCAGTGCTATAGCGGACTGTTCCGCCGGTTTTGATCGGGGGTGTTCACGTGATGCTGGCGTAGGCGCCGGCGATTGGTCGGTTCGAAGTTCGGACGTCGAACTGGCCGCAGAGCCGTCAACACGGTTGTTTCGGTATCTCCTAAACGGAAACGCGTGTTAGCATTCGTAAGATAAGACAGCGAAACCGCATCGGGCTTCGCCTTCACTTTTTATCATGAGGATACAACAATGGTTAAACACGTACATTTGCTGTTCGTAGTTCTAGTTGCGGTCAGCTTTGTCGCAAGGGTGCTGGCAGCGCAACTCAAGCCTGAGTTATTGCAGCGCCCGGTGTTGAAGATCGCGCCGCACGCATTAGCGAGCTTGTTGTTGCTTAGCGGTATTGTTTTGGTGTTTCAAGGTGGCTGGTTGCACGGCAATTTTGGTTGGATTGTGGCCAAGTTGTTGGCATTGCCGATTTTTATCGGCTTGGGCATGCTTGCGATTCGTCGGGAAGGTCAGCAGCGGTGGTTGGCGTTTTTCGGTGCAATTCTGGTGTTCTTGTACATTGGCGGGGTGGCGATCGGTAAAGATGCCTTTTTCATTTTATAAAGTTATTTGATATCAATGGCTTGATAGTCTTTGTTTGATGGAGAAAATATGGCTTGACAAGCTAAAAATGTTGTTAACTAACGAAAAAGGCTTGTCATGCTGGGGCTCTTGGGTTAGTCTCTGAACCTCCTGTCAATTCTTAACGAAAGGAGGGTAGGATGCGAAAAGCGAGATGGATAGCTTTTTTAACGCTATCAACTGGCCTGGCGTCTGTTAGCTCTGTTAGTTATGCGAAAACAGAGAAACACGGTTTGCTTTCCATTGAACAAAGTGGCATTGCGTCGTACTACAGCGACAAATTGCATGGTCAGCGGACAGCGAACGGTGAGGTTTACGATAAAAATGCAATGACTGCGGCTCATGCCTCCTTGCCTTTCGGCTCGGTGGTGCGAGTTGTAAACTTATCCAATAACCGTAGTGTTCAGCTACGTATCAACAGCCGCGCTAGTCGCAGTAACAAGCGATTGTTAGATGTATCTAAGCAAGCGGCAAGAGAGCTCGGTTTTGTAGAGGCCGGCTTGGCCAAAGTGAAACTTGAGGTGGTGCGCTTCGGCGACGCCTAAGGCTTGAATCGCCGACTATCCGCCCTATGTTGTCGTCCCGGATAGTCGGTCGGTTTTTTGTTACCGATCAGGGATTTGAAGTTGGAATGGCTTTAAAGCCGATATCGTCCCGATAATATACGTTTTTCCAATCGATTTGGCGGGTCAAGATATAAGCTTTGCGTTGAGCCTCGGCAATGTCGGCCCCCAAAGCGCAGGCGCATAACACTCTGCCGCCGGCCGTAACCACCTGTCTGTCGTCCATTAACTTGGTTCCAGCATGAAACACTTTTGTATCTTCGGTGCTATCAGTCGGTAAGCCGTTGATAGCATCCCCTTTTGTATAGGTGTCCGGATACCCGCCGGCAGCCAACACGACGCCTAAAGCCGCTCGTTGGTCCCACTCGGTATCGATTTTGTCCAGCGTTTTCTGCAATGCTGCCTGGCACAACTCCACAAGATCGCTTTTCAATCGCATCATGATCGGTTGTGTTTCCGGATCGCCAAACCGGCAGTTGTATTCCAGAACTTTTACCGTGCCGTTTTTGCCGATCATCAAGCCCGCGTAAAGGAAGCCGGTATATTCATTCCCGTCTGCGCGCATGCCGCGTAATGTAGGCATGATGATGTCATTCATGACCCGCTGATGGATTTCGGGAGTCACCACCGGAGCCGGGGAATAAGCGCCCATTCCGCCCGTATTCGGTCCGAGGTCGCCATTGTCGCGCGCTTTGTGGTCTTGCGACGTCGCCATTGCTAGTGCGTGCTCGCCGTCCGCGATGACAATGAAGCTGGCCTCCTCGCCTGCTAAGAACTCCTCAATCACTACCCGATGCCCGGCTTCGCCGAAACTGTTACCGGATAGCATGTCCTGCACGGCCTCGATAGCTTGTTCCTCGGTTTGAGCAACGATGACCCCTTTTCCGGCAGCCAAGCCGTCGGCTTTGACGACGATAGGGGCGCCCTGGCTGCGGATGTAGGCGATGGCCTGTTCGGTGTCGGTAAAGGTTTGGTAGGCTGCAGTCGGTATACCGTGGTGGGCCATAAAATCCTTGCAAAACGATTTCGACCCTTCCAGCTGTGCTGCTTGGGCGGAAGGGCCGAAACAGGCAAGCCCTGCGGCCTGGAATTGGTCGACGATACCGAGTACCAATGGGACCTCTGGGCCGACGATTGTCAAGTCGATGCCGCGAGCCTGGGCGAAATTCAGCAATCCCGGAATGTCGTCGGCTTGAATGTCGACGTTGTCGATACCGGGTTCCAGCGCGGTGCCGGCATTGCCGGGAGCTACGAACACATGGGGGGCTTTGGGAGATTGTTTGGCTTTCCAGGCCAGGGCGTGTTCGCGCCCGCCGCTACCGACGATCAGGATTTTCATAGGACTTACCGGAAATGAGTTGGGAAAACAGGGCCGGAGTCGCCGGCCCAAATTGGTATGAATCAGAGAGGCTGCAGCTTATCAATGCCGAAAATGGCGCATGCCGGTCAATACCATCGCAATATTGTGCTCGTCCGCCGCGGCGATTACTTCGGCGTCGCGCATCGAGCCACCGGGGTGTATCACAGCTGTAATCCCGGCCGCCGCCGCGGCGTCAATCCCGTCTCGGAACGGAAAAAACGCGTCGGAAGCCATCACCGAACCGGCGACTTCCAGTCCTTCGTCTGCGGCTTTGATGCCGGCGATCTTGGCGGAATAGACCCGGCTCATTTGGCCGGCGCCTACGCCGATGGTTCGGCCGTGTTTGCCGTAAACGATGGCATTGGATTTGACGAATTTGGCTACTTTCCAGACGAACAACAAGTCGGCCAACTCTTGTTCGGTCGGCGCGCGCTTACTGACGATTTTTAAGTCCGCGGCAGTGATGTTGCCGGTATCTCTGTCTTGAACCAGCAGGCCGCCGCCGACCCGTTTGAAATCGAATTGGCCATCATCAATTTCACTCCAATATCCGCACTCCAAAACGCGGATATTGGGCTTCTTGGCCAGAGCCGCCCTGGCGTCGGCAGCAATTGCCGGGGCGATAATCACTTCCACGAACTGGCGGCCGATTAGTTCCGAAGCGGTGGATGGGTCCAGTTCGCGATTGAAGGCGATGATGCCGCCGAACGCGGAGGTGGGGTCGGTTGCATAGGCTAGGTTATAAGCCTCGAAAATATCTTTACCAATCGCAACGCCACAGGGATTGGCGTGTTTAACAATCACGCAGGCCGGCTGGTCGGAAAAGGCTTTAACGCATTCTAACGCCGCATCGGCGTCGGCAATGTTGTTGTAGGACAGTTCCTTACCTTGTAACTGTCTGGCGGCGGCGATGCTGCCGGCAGAAGGTGTTTTTTCCCGGTAAAAAGCGGCGTTTTGATGCGGGTTTTCACCGTAGCGCATGGTTTGCAAGCGCTGAAATTGCAGGTTGAGCGTATCCGGAAAGCCGCTGTCGATTACTTTTCCTAAATAAACCGAGATCGCCGTGTCGTAGCGTGCAGTATGTTCAAAGCTTTTCAGTGCCAGTTTGAAGCGGCGCTCGTGACTTAAGGTGACGTTACCGGTTTGCAGTTCTTCGAGAATGGTCGAGTAATCGGCCGGGTCAACCACAACTGCGACATCCTCGTGATTCTTGGCCGCGGCGCGGATCATGGTCGGGCCGCCAATGTCGATATTTTCAATTGCAGTATTCAGATCGCAATCGGGTTTGGCAACGGTTTGTTCGAACGGATAAAGATTCACGATCACCATGTCGATCGGCTGGATGCCGCTTTCTGTCATAACGGTGTCGTCAATTCCACGTCGGCCCAATATGCCACCGTGTACTTTGGGGTGAAGCGTTTTGACACGGCCGTCCATCATCTCCGGAAAGCCTGTGTAGTCCGAGACTTCCCGGACGGCAATGTTGTGCTCGGCCAACAATTTCGCAGTGCCGCCGGTGGATAGTAATTCGACTCCCAGGCCGTTCAGGCCGCGGCAAAATTCCAAGATGCCGGTTTTGTCGGAGACGCTGACCAACGCACGGGTCACTTTTTTGTTCATGCAAACCTCAAAAAGGGGGGAAGAAAATGTTAACTAATGCCGTAATGTTCCAGCTTTTTTCGTAGGGTGCTGCGGCTAAGGCCTAAGATGACCGCGGCTTTGCTTTGGTTGAAATCGCAGTATTTCAGAGTGGTTTCCAGCAGCGGTTTCTCGACTTCCGCCAAAACCAGATTGTAGAGGCCGGAGGAGTCGTGACCGTTAAGGTGCTTGAAGTACTCTTCGACGCAATCTCGGACATGGTCTGAAAGGGTGCGGTCGCAGCCGTTATCTTTGGAAGGGGGTGGTGTTACCATCTAGGCCGCTCTTGATGAAATTAAATTAAAAGATGCGTCGACCAGTTTAAGTTGCAGTTTGGTGTCCTGAGCCTGGTTGATCGCCGCTTTTTGAGCGGCCGGCAAAGTGCCGAGACGATCGAAATACCAGCCAATGTGTTTGCGAGCGATTCTAACACCACTGTCTTCGCCGTAGAAACTGTATAAATTCTCCAAGTGCCGGACTATGAGGGTTTTGATTTCGGTCAAACTAGGCGGTATCGCGGATGTACCCTGCAGGCTTGCCGTGATTTCATGGAAAATCCAGGGGCGGCCTTGGGCAGCGCGGCCGATCATGATGGCGTCGGCTCCGGTGTAATCCAGGACTTGTTTGGCTTTCGCCGCGCTATCAATGTCGCCGTTGGCGATGATTGGAATTTTGCTTACTTGTTTTACGCTTTTAATAGTGTCGTATTCGGCATGGCCTTCGAATTTACAGGCTCTGCTGCGGCCGTGTATGGTTAGAGCTTGAATGCCGCTTTGCTCGGCGATTCGGGCAATCCGCAATGCATTGCGATTCTGCGGATCCCAGCCGGTTCGAATTTTCAAAGTGACCGGAATCTCAACTGCGGCGACCACTGCGTCCAGAATTCGGGCCACCAGATCTTCGTCTCTGAGTAGCGCCGAACCGGCGGCGGTCGAGCAGACTTTTTTGGCGGGGCAGCCCATGTTGATATCGATGATTTGCGCACCGCGTTGCTGGTTAAGCCTCGCGGCGGCGGCCATCTGCGCAGGATCGGCGCCTAAAATTTGCACAGAGCGTAAGCCGGCTTCCCCTGCACGGTCGGCTTTTTTTAAGGTCCGGGGATGATTTTGCAGGGTATTGTTCGAAATCAACATCTCCGACACGACCAGACCGGCACCGAACTCGCTGCACAGTTGCCGGAAAGGTTTATCGGTTATGCCCGCCATCGGGGCTAACAGGACATTGTTGGGGAGTTGATAAGGGCCGATCTTCATGGAGCGCCGGGCTAGCCGAAAAGGCAGAAAATGATACCCTAAAATCGGTAGGATGGAGAAGCCGGGATTGCCGGGGCGCTAATTGCGTGGGGTTGCCCGAGTCTGCCGCTGGAGGGTAGTCTGGAGAATTCAAATTTTGTTAAGCATGCTCCCGGGCGTTCGCAGCTTCAGATCAACTGGAACGGATTAATCAACGCGTCGCAGGAGGACGCAAATAGATATGGAATATGAGAACAAACAAGTGGTCTGGCATCGGGCAGCGATTAGCCGGCAGAACAGGGAGGCGCTGAATGGGCATCGGTCGGCAATTTTGTGGTTTACCGGCTTGTCAGGAGCTGGTAAGTCGACGTTGGCACACGCCGTTGAGGAGCGTTTGTACTTGATGGGGTGTCGTACTTTTGTTTTGGATGGCGACAACGTCCGACAGGGTCTGTGCGCGGACCTTGGATTCAGCGACCAGGATCGTAGGGAAAATATTCGGCGCATCGCCGAAGTTGCCAAATTGATGCTGGAGTCCGGAGTCATAACGTTGACGGCGTTTATATCGCCGTTTCGGGCGGAACGCTTGCAGGCACGTAATTTGGTCGCCGCGGCTGATTTTATCGAAATATATTGCCGATGTGATCTGGCTGTCTGCGAGCGGCGCGACACCAAGGGCTTTTACCAAAAAGCCAGGCTGGGAGAGATTAAATGGTTTACCGGAATATCGTCGCCTTACGAAGTTCCGCAAAATCCGGATTTAATCGTGGAAACCGGCAGAGATACCTTAGAAGAATGTGTGGACAAGGTGATGGATTTTTTGGCGGCAAAGGGGGTGATCCATCCGTTGCCGGAAGGCGGTGAGCTATGAACATCGATGTGTTTAACGGCGATGCGGATGGTATCTGTAGCCTAATTCAGTTGCGTTTGGCATATCCGCTCGAGTCGAGGCTAGTGACCGGTGTCAAGCGCGACATTGGACTTTTAAACCGAGTTGTGGCCACCCGGGGCGACGACGTGGTGGTGTTGGATGTATCCCTGGACCGGAATCGCGCTCCGCTGTTGGAACTGCTGGCCGAGGGCGTCAGGATTTTTTACATGGATCACCATTATTCCGGAGAAATACCCGGCAATCCGTATTTGACAGCTTGGATCGATACCGACGCTAACGTTTGCACCAGTTTATTGATGGATCGTTATTTGGGCTCGCGTTATACAGCATGGGCGATTGCCGGGGCATTTGGCGACAATTTGCGCGGCGCCGCTTGCGAATTGGCCAAGCAGTTGAACATATCGGCGCGGGAATTGCATGATCTGGAGCAGTTGGGGGGCTGTGTCAATTACAACGGCTACGGCAACGATATTTCCGATCTGCACATGGCGCCAGATTTGTTATACCAAGAGCTGAAAAACTACTGCTCGCCGCTGACTTTTATTTATGAAAAGTTCGAATTGTACCGGCAACTATGCGACGGTTATTTTAGCGATTTAAACTTAGCCAATGGCGCCGATGTGGAATATGTAACCAGTAAAGTTGCCGTTTATGTGTTGCCTAGCGAAAAATGGGCTCGTAGGGTGAGTGGCGTGTGGGCAAATGCTTTGACTAATCAATATCCGGATAGGGCGCATGCTGTGCTGACACTCAATGGCGTCGGTGGGTACCAGGTTAGTTTGCGGGCCCCTTTAGTAAACAAATGGGGAGCAGACCTAGTGTGTGCTCAATTTGGCGGGGGAGGGCGTAAAGCCGCTGCGGGTATCGATAATTTGCCAGAAAATGAATTGAAACGATTTGTCGACGTGATGGTAAATCAATTTCTATGACTTTGTTGTTATATTATGTTTTTTTTATAGTTTACGGCAGTCTGATACCGTTTGATTTTAATGGCTACACTTTTGAGCAAGCTTGCAGAGTATTTGCCAATATACCTTGGCTGGCCTTGGGGATGTATTCCAGGGCTGACTGGATAGCCAATATCTTGCTCTATATCCCGTTCTCTTATTTGCTGGCAAATGCGTTGGCTGGTAAGAGCAGTCCGGCTTCTTATCGACTGTTGGCTGTTGTGATTGCGGTGTTGCTTGGGTTCGTCCTTGCATTAGCTATCGAGTTTTGTCAGGTATTTTTTCCGCCGCGGACGGTGTCGCTAAACGACTTGTTAGCCGAAACCCTCGGCTTGTTTATCGGGTCGGGTTTATGGCTAATTGTCGGTGGTAAAGTCGACGAGTTGTTTAAATCGATTGTGAATAATAGCCGCCAATCGCAGTCGGCATTTATTACGCTCTACACGGTTTTTTACCTGTTCTTGAGTTTTTTTCCGTTCGACTTTGTTACCTCTGCGGATGAGCTTCATAGAAGTATTTCGGCAAAATCCATAGGATTTTTTTCTGGAATCTTGGATGGCGATGGTGTTGTCTTTGTTTTAAAGGCATGTTTAGAGGTTTTTGCCGCTGTACCGCTCGGTTTCTTTATAGTCAGTAAGTTTTTTTGCCGTAGAATCGGAAATGTGTTTTTATTGGCATTCTCGGTTTCGGCTTTGTTGGAAGTATTGCAGTTATTGCTGATTACCGGCACTTTTCAGGGGGTATCGATAATAGCCAGAGGCGCGGGAGTTTGCTTCGGTGCATACGCAGCAAACGGCAAATTGAATTTGAATTTAAAATCGCTACGAATTGAGTTTTTACGGTTTTTGCCAATTATCTTTTTTATCTATTTGGTTGTTGTGTTATCGGTGAACGGTTGGTCACTCGCTAGTTTTACCGGCTATCAGAATGGCTTAGCCAAAATAGCTCAAATTAACTGGTTGCCCTTTTACTATCATTATTATGTTACCGAAGCGGTTGCCTTAACCAGCGTTATGTACGTCGTGGTAACTTATCTGCCGCTAGGAGTGGGATACGCATTTATAGAGAAGCGTTTAAACGTAAGTTATGTCGTAGTTGCTTCCGTATTTTTGGCTTTTTTAGTTGAATTTGGGAAGTTGTTTTTTTCAGTTAAACATCCCGATCCTTCTAATTTGCTAATTGCCGGATTTTCTGCCTATTTTGGATTCTACATTGTAAATGTCTTTAAGTATGCTGAATATGGCAATTTTTCCGGATCGGTAAAAAATGGGAATATGAGAAATACTCAGGCTCAAATAGCGTATCAAAGCTTTGGCAGTTTAGACGCTACAGATGGTGCAGAAAATCAAGTCGTTTTATCGACTCCCCGTTCGAATACGGATTATAGTTACGGGCAATCTAATACCTTAGGAAAGTCGATCGCCTTGGCAGTTCTTTTTTTCGTGTTTTGGAAAGCGGGAAGTCTGCCGGCATTTACCTTGCAGATTGTTGCGTTTTTAGTGGCTTACGCAACAGCGGTATGGCTTATGCCTCAAGCGTGGTTAGTTTTATTACCGACGATTGTGCCTTTGATCGATTTGTCGCCTTTCAGTGGTCGTTTCTTCTTCGCGGAAGTCGATTTAATTGTTCTCACGACTTTCGCGGTCAGCCTGCTGAGAAATCGATGGGTATTAAGGGATAGCGATGTGCCCGGAGGATTGTGGGTTTTGACGATCTTACTAGTATCTTCGTTGTTAATAAGTTTGTTGACCGGACTATATCCGTTTGACACGGTCGATGATAATTCGTTTATTAACTACTATAGCCGCTATAACGCCCTACGTGTTTTCAGAGGCTTTTTTTGGGCATTGATTCTTTTTCCTGTTTTGGTTTTTAGTTTAAAGCGTATTAATAAAGCGCGAGAATATTTGTGTTCGGGTATTCTGTTGGGCCTGTTAGTTGTCTGTTTGGTGGCAATTTGGGAAAGATTTTTGTATTCAGGTTTATTTAACTACGATACCGACTTTAGGATTACAGCGAGTTTTGCCAGTATGCATACCGGCGGCGGGCATATTGATGAGTATTTGGTACTAGTGGTTCCGTTCATCGCAACTCAGTTTTTCGGTAAACAGAAAGCGTTTCGATCGGTTTTCGCCTTGGTATTATTGACGTTAAGTGCATATACTATATTGGTTACATTTTCCCGGGGGCCGTATATTGCCTTTATGGTTGAGGCCTTTTTACTGTGTGTATTGGTTTATACTTCCGTAAGAAGCAATGTCCGCTATCGATTGGGTTTTATTTTGGCTGTTGCTGTGGCGATTACCGTTTTATTAGGACTGTCCGTACCTGTTTTGAAGGGGGATTTCATCCAGAAACGTTTTAGTCAAGTCGAACAAGATTACTATATCAGGACATCCCATTGGTTGGACGCCATAAATATGATGGATTCTGGAATTGTGACTAGTCTTTTCGGAATGGGATTAGGTAGTTATCCAAGAACCTACTTTTGGCGAAATTCCGAGAATACTATTCCGGCAACGTATTCTCTCGCCACAGAGGGTGACGGGCATTATTTAAAGCTGGGCGGTGGAGACTCGCTATATGTCGAGCAAAGGGTACCGGTTGCGCCCGATACTGAATACAAACTCAGTTTCGAGGCTCGAAGTGAGTCCTCTAATGCAATGCTAACAATTCCGATTTGCGAGAAAGCGCTTTTATACTCGTTTGATTGTATTTGGGACTCTTTTAACTTAGCAGGTACAGGCAAGTGGCAAAAATTCGAAAAAATTGTCAAGGTTACGAGTATTGGTGCTCCGAAAGGAAAATTAACTGGAACTTTGTCGAAGCGCGCGACGAAGTTAGGTCTTTATAACGGCATAAGTCAAACAGTATTGGATGTAAGAAATGTCAGTCTGGTCGATGCGGAAGGAAACGATTTAGTTAAAAATGGCGGTTTTTCGCACGGATTCGATTATTGGTTTTTTTCTACCGATAATCACTTGCCTTGGCACATTAAAAACATCTGGGTCCAGATGTTTTTCGATCTAGGCTGGTTCGGGCTTCTTGTTTTCAGTTGTTTTGTCACTTATATCTTGATTCAAAGTTTTAAAAGTGCAGTTTTGGGTGATAGGTTTAGCTTAGCCGCAACGAGTGGGTTGGTCGGTTTTTTGGTGGTGGGCGTAGTCGATAGTCCTTTTGACGAACCGCGGCTAACTTTTATGTTTTTATTGGTATGTTGGTTTTCGATTCTCAGTAGAGCGAATAATGCGTAACGAGTTCTCTTCTATTCGCTCTTTAAAAATGAGTGAAGGTTTTTTTTGTCGATTAATTAAAAATATTTTTAAGAATTTTGGTGCAAAGAAAATATGGTTTTTATTGTTTATTTCGATTTCTTACAGCCTAGAAGCGTCAACTCAGCACCCTGTGCCGGCTTCAAAACAGACTCATGAAGAAAGCAAAGCTAATAGACAGCAAGAGATTGCGATCGAGACCGAGAATGCTCAACATCCTAATAAAGAAAAACAAAATTCTTTAAGTGGAGCGGAAAGTCAGAATTTAAATACACTAACTAAAAAAGACGCATCGCAAGTAGAGCCTTACTTGACGCTTGGTGAATTGCTGGCTAGAAATGCGGGAAAACCCTCTGTTTATCCTCGAAGTATTGATGATGCTGGCGATTTGAAAGGTTTCGTTAATTTTGAACGCTCCCTTAAAATTTCATACAGTGGGATGCTCGACTCAGTCAGGGACGCGATAGGTGACTCTGCATATAGTAAATTGCTATGGACTTACTACGATATCAAAGAAATTGATAATTTAATTTACACAAAGATGGCTCAATACGATTTTAGTCATAGTGTTTTTTCGGAAGGATTTCGGTCTATAAATGGACTGAATCAACAATTTGGCGCAAGTATCATGGTGAGCAATAGACTGGGGGCGCCGAATGAAAATCCTATGTTCCAGGGGGAGTTTAATAAAACGCCGTCAAACGCTGGGGGTAAAGCGGTGTTGGATATTCCGGAGCAAAGCCTGGAGAACGTGCAAAGCGACGTCCTTGAAAACAGTTATTTTGCGTTAATTCTGCGGTTTCTCACAGTAAAAAACCTGATTTACGCGATGTTGGCTACTTTTCTAGGAGGTTTGCTTTTAAGAGTTGTCAGGTTTTTTATCAAACAGGATTTAAGTTAAATCGTAGGAAACCGAGAATAGAAGTCACCCAATCTGTTTCCTCAACAAATCCGGAATTTAAGTTCTATTAATTTAATTCGATTTTTACATTGACTTCAAGTCCGACTGGTGCTTGAAGTGGCGACTCTGGGTCGATAAAAACTTGAATAACGTCGATGTCTTTGCGCTCGGTTGCTGTTTTTGCGAACACGGTTTTTTTACCCATAATTTGCTTCACCAAGGACACGCGAGCGGGAATTTCTTTATCGCCTAATCCTCTGCCAAACAAAGTCGCCTTTTGGCCTGCGCGAAGCATTAATGCATAATTCTCGTCCACTTCAGCCCGCACGCGTAACTTGTTTAGGTCGCCCAATAATAATACCGGCTCCGGGCTGCTAGTCGAAAATGTCGACTCGCCGACGCGTAAGATATTTTCCAGCACGGTGCCGTCGATCGGGGCAATCAGTAAGGTTTCGGCGAGACTTTGCTGAGCGGCTTTTAATCGGGCTTCGGCAACTGCCACTTGAGCCATGGCGGCTTGTTTGTCGACGTCGCGGACGTAGTTTGTCAGATAGCGGGTTTCCGATATTAGGCGAAGACTATCTGCTTGCTTAAGCTTGGCACTGGTTTCAGCCAGATCGCGTTCGTCTTCCGAAGCGAATTTGCTATTTTGCAGCCGGTCGATGCGCTCGAGTTTACGGCGTGCATATTCAGCGTCCAGGGCAGATATCTTCTGCGCGCTTTTTTTGGCTTCTATTTCGTAGGGATTGATGCCTGCCATCACTTTTGCCAAATCGGCTTTGGCGGCGGCTAATTGGGCTTCCGCTACGGTCACTGCGATCTGCTCTTCGGCGTTTTTTTGAGCGGCTAGGGTATCGCCGGCCTTGACCCGTTGACCCAGTTCGACCTTATATTCGCCGAGGATTCCAGGGTGTTTGAATGCTACTCGGCGAATTTCGTTGGCAGGTTCAACGTAGCCTATGCCTTGTATCCTTCTCGGTTCTGATCCGGATTGCTCGGCTAAAAGTTGCGGACTGCCAATAGTCACCAGTAGAGCTACAAAAAATGAGGCGGGGCGTCGCATATTTAAAGTCCGGGAGGATGGTCCAAATTAGTTTCAGTATAGAAAGTATTTTCCGTTGCCGCAGTTTGCTTTCGTTCCACTACAAGTCCGTCTGCAATCGACAGGATTCGATCGAAAAGAGGCAGCATTCTGGTGTCGTGGGTCACAACCACTAGGACTGCGTTTTCGATTCGGGCTTGTTCCAGCAATAGTTCAACTACGGTTTTACCGGTATTCCAGTCAAGTGCGGCTGTAGGTTCGTCAGCCAGTACAATGGATGGTCGGTGCAATAACGCGCGGGCGATGGCTACGCGTTGGCGTTGTCCGCCGCTCAGTTGCGTCGGATATTTGTGCCGAAGAGGTTGAAGTTGCAGCCTATCCAGTAGTTTGTTCACGCGCTGGTCGATATCGGAGGGTTCCATGCCGGCATTGCGGCCGACAACGGATAGGTTATCTCCGATCGTTAAAAACGGTAACAGTTGAGCTTGTTGAAAAATAAACCCGAGTTTTTGTCGGCGAACTTCGGTCAAGCTGCTTTTGTCGGAAAAATTGACGGGGTTATTATCGACCAACAATTGACCGGCGCTCGGTTCGAGCAGGCATCCCAGTATCGATAGCAATGTTGTTTTGCCTGAGCCGGACGGGCCTATCAATACCGATGCTTCTCCTTGGGTGAATTCGAGATCGACACGCTTCAATACTTGTTCGACAAGATCTCCGCTGCCGTAACTTTTGGTTATGCCCTGGCAAGCTAAAACGTTTTTCATCAGTGAAACACCGATACTGGGTCCAATTTAAAGATGGCACGGATCGAGAACCAGGAAGCAGCTATACAGCAAAATATTGAAAAAGTCACAAGGCTGGAGGAAGCTAGTGCGGTGGTTTCTAACGGAATTGGGCTACGTGCAGAAATGCTGCTGGCGATCAAGAACAGCACCGAGCCGATAATCATGCCCAATCCACCCAAGACTAAGCTCTGGGTTAGAACAATTTGACGCAAGGTTTTTTGATGAAAACCCAGTGCTAATAATGTCGCATAATTGCCAATATGGTCCTGGGTTATGGCAAATAACGTTTGGCTCATAATGACGGCTCCGACCAGCAAACCCAAAAGAGCTGTAATGATTACAGTAATGCCCACGCCGGTTTCCAGCATCCAATATTTCACTGACCGCTCGGCGAACTCCTTTGTAGTTAAAACTTCGACATTTGCCACTTCTTTCGCTATGAGATCACGTACATCAAATGGATCAGAGCCCGGATCGATTCGAGCCAAAACATAGGATATTTCGTCATCACGATATAGTCGCGCATAGTGCAAAGCGTTTTTGATAGACGTAAAGACGAAAGGGGAGGCGGTAAAAGTCCGGACGTCTTTCGATATGCCGCCTACAATTACTCTTTTTTCTTCCATTTCCGCTTTGTCATTAATATTGCTGACGCCTAATGCGTCAGAGGATAATTCGTCTACAATAACTGTGTCTGGTAAATGAATGGAATCAACTGAACCGGATTTCATATTCCAAGGTATTCCCGCATGTCCTTCGTCAATACCAATTAGTTCGACGGTAATGCGCTTGCCTTGCGGATGTTGCCAAGTCACCCAGGTGACTATCAAACCTTCAGCCCAATTTACCCCTTTAACACTACTGACTTGCTGAATTCTATTGCGCGGAAGTGGGTTTCCAAAATCCAGTGCGCGGGTTTCTTTGGGCATAACCCAGATGTCTACGCCGGCGTGGTTAATGATTGCGCTGTTCGTATTTATCCAACCAATCAAAAGACCAATTTGAGCCGCAGCTAAGAAAAATGCGATAGCGATTCCGATAACCGTCATAAAAAACCGCAGACGATTGTGAAAAAGCATTTGGGTTGATACTGGGAATGCCACGGAATTCATTAGCTAAACCTTTGATATGTTGGATATGGTTGCCTTCACGAAAGGCTAGTGGCAATCTACCTTCAACTAATTTGGAAAATGCCTGTCGACAGTATAGCAAGAGCCGGCCCTAAAAATTTAACCCTTGGTTAAGGAACCTCTGATTAATTACCTGCGAGCGATATAATTCAACAAGAGCTTTGTTTTCGAGATAACGCGCATGGAACACTACCAACAACTCAGTTTTGCCGATGTCGAATACGCCAATAAAGGCAAACTCACCCGGCGGGAAAAGTTTCTAAACCAACTCGAAGACTTATTGCCGTGGTCAGTCATGCGAGCGGTGATTGAACCGCATTACGCATCAGGCCAAGGACGTGGTCGCAAGCCGTTTGCCTTGAATGCCATGCTGCATGTGCACGTGGCCCAGATTGTCTACAACTATTCGGATCCGGGCATGGAAGACGCGTTGTACGAAATTGAATCGCTACGGCGCTTTTGCGGTATTCGCCTGGAAGCGGTGCCCGATGAAAGTACCATTTTGCAGTTCCGCCATCTGTTGGAAGCCCACGGATTAACCGAACAGATTTTCGCAGCCATCAACCAAACGCTGGGGGAACGCGGCCTGTTTTTAAGAGCCGGCACCATCTGTAATGGTCAACAAAAACCGGACACCTGTTTAGGCAGCGTTTTTCGAAAAGTCCCGCTCGAATTCGATCGGGGATTGATAGCCCAATGTTGAGTGCGATCGACGACCGTTGTAAAAAGCCAAATAGTCGATCACGCTCAGTTTCGCCGCTTCCTGGGTTTTGAATTTTTCGTAGTTGAGCTGTTCATGTTTCAAGCTACGGAAAAAGCGTTCTGTCGGCGAATTATCCCAGCAATTGCCTTTTCGGCTCATGCTCTGTTCCATCTTCATCACTGCTAAATGCTGGCGATATTCCCGACTGGCATACTGGCTGCCACGATCCGAATGATGCAGCAGACCCGGCGGCGGTTTGCGGCGCCAGGAGGCCATTTGTAATGCGTTGACACAGAGCGAGGTCCGCACTTGTGCCCTGTGGGTATGTGGTCGTCAATCGCCCAGCCCACCACTTGCCGGGAGAACAGATCGATAACGACCGCGACATAAAGCCAGCCCTGTAACGTCCAGACATAGGTAATATCCGTGGTCCACACTTGATTTGGCTGAGCGACCTTGAATTGCCGATCCAGCCGATTCGGGGATATGGCCTCATTGTGTTTACTGTCCGTGGTCACTTTAAATCGTTTGGGATAGCGGACCTGTAATTTTAAATCGCGCATGATCCGCCGCGTTTTGAAGCGGCCGACGGCAAAACCTTGTTTCTGCAATCGATCCGCTACACGACGCGAACCAAAGCACTGCTTGTTGTCGGTAAAAAGCTGCCGCACGCTATCGGCAAGCTGTTGATCTTGATGTTTTTTGTCTTCGTCTGTCGGACTGTTACACCAAGCATAATAAGCACTGGTGCTCACCTGCATCACTCGACACAGCACGGTCACGGGATACGTCTTCTGTTGCGCCTGAATAAATCCGTACTTTACTTGTGCCCTGTGGGTAAGCGCTTAACAACAAATAGGCATGCAGTAAAATAGCAGGGTTTTAGATACGGTGGTGGCGACGGAATGCGGGTAAGGCCCATAGAATTGAGAGAAAGCGAACGAGAGCAACTACAGCTAATCATCAAGAAAGGGAGTGATTGGCGAGAACGGGAGCGTGCGGAAACCATTTTGATGTTATCCGAGGGTCAAACAGTCGTTGCTATTGCAGAGCATCAGGGGGTGAAGCCGGAAGCAGTCCGCGAGCGGCGACGAAAGTGGTGGAGAAACGGACTAAACAGCTTACCGGATCAACCGCGTAGTGGTGCGCCGAGCAAGTTGACTGACGCGCATCGAAGCCAACTCAAGGAATGGATCGATGCGGAACCTTTGAACTGCCGGGTATTGGTTAGTCGTCTAACGACGGAGTGCGGAGTAACGATTAGTGCTGGCACCTTGCGGAACGAGTTAAAACGCATGGGCTATGTGTGGAAACGCACTCGTTACAGTTTAAAAAAAAGCGCGATCCCGAGCGCTTCGAGCAGGCCCGACAAGACATCGCTGAACTGATTAAGCAAGCTCAAGCTGGTGAAATTGAATTGGCCTATGTGGACGAAGCGGGGTTTGCGCCACAACCACCGAATCGTTCAGCTTGGACAAAAAGCGGAGAAGTCCATGCCATTACTGCTAAGCGTGCACTACGCTTGAATGTGATCAGTGCCATGCTGTCATCCGGCCGATTAATACTGGCTAAACTGTGGCAAAGCGTAAATGGTCTATGGTTCTTTGGCTTTCTGATGGCGTTGATCGACCGCGTCAGCAAACCCTTGGTAGTGATTTTGGATAATGCATCCATTCATACTGCCAAGAAACTGAAACCTTATTGGGATTTGTTGGAAGAAAAAGGGATGCGATTTTATTTCCTGCCACCCTACAGTCCCGAGCTGAACCGGATTGAATTGCTGTGGCATAAAATGAAATATGAATGGCTGCCATTCAAGACATTTACGCCGGATGAACTTGAGCAAGCCATTGACGAAATTGGTCACGGGTTTGGCTCGCAATACACGTTAACTTTTTGCTAGGCGCTTATCAGGAAATCCTTTAGTAGCAAATCTTTGCGAAAACTTTAATGCTCCATCCAGTGATATGCTCATATTATTCGGCGGATATAATAATGCCCCAGCTCCCGCTGTTTGAGCAGCTCTAGAATACATATCATTCGCAATCAACATAAATTTCAAACTTAGTTTATTGTGAGCTGGTAAGTTTGTTAAAGTTATACTAAAAGAATTTATACCACTACTACCACACATCAGCACCGATCCAGACATCGCAGGACTACCGTTTACCAATGTCGACGTTGTTAAGTTTGTGATAAAACCCGATGGACCAATACGCTTTTCTTTACCTGCTACTGCACCTGATACACCCACACCGCCGCTGACACCGTTAGTCAATACAGATGTAAATTGGGCCGAAGTCAATGCCGTATATGTTAATGTACCAAAATTAACATCCAATACCGTTTGAGATGTTGCTAATACAACATTAGAAGCCAACATCATTACCAATCCTATCAAGTTTTTCATTTATTCCCCCATGAGAGATATGATTAATAAGCGCCTAGCAAAAAGTTAACGTGTATTGCGAGCCAAACCCGTGACCAATTTCGTCAATGGCTTGCTCAAGTTCATCCGGCGTAAATGTCTTGAATGGCAGCCATTCATATTTCATTTTATGCCACAGCAATTCAATCCGGTTCAGCTCGGGACTGTAGGGTGGCAGGAAATAAAATCGCATCCCTTTTTCTTCCAACAAATCCCAATAAGGTTTCAGTTTCTTGGCAGTATGAATGGATGCATTATCCAAAATCACTACCAAGGGTTTGCTGACGCGGTCGATCAACGCCATCAGAAAGCCAAAGAACCATAGACCATTTACGCTTTGCCACAGTTTAGCCAGTATTAATCGGCCGGATGACAGCATGGCACTGATCACATTCAAGCGTAGTGCACGCTTAGCAGTAATGGCATGGACTTCTCCGCTTTTTGTCCAAGCTGAACGATTCGGTGGTTGTGGCGCAAACCCCGCTTCGTCCACATAGGCCAATTCAATTTCACCAGCTTGAGCTTGCTTAATCAGTTCAGCGATGTCTTGTCGGGCCTGCTCGAAGCGCTCGGGATCGCGCTTTTTTTTAAACTGTAACGAGTGCGTTTCCACACATAGCCCATGCGTTTTAACTCGTTCCGCAAGGTGCCAGCACTAATCGTTACTCCGCACTCCGTCGTTAGACGACTAACCAATACCCGGCAGTTCAAAGGTTCCGCATCGATCCATTCCTTGAGTTGGCTTCGATGCGCGTCAGTCAACTTGCTCGGCGCACCACTACGCGGTTGATCCGGTAAGCTGTTTAGTCCGTTTCTCCACCACTTTCGTCGCCGCTCGCGGACTGCTTCCGGCTTCACCCCCTGATGCTCTGCAATAGCAACGACTGTTTGACCCTCGGATAACATCAAAATGGTTTCCGCACGCTCCCGTTCTCGCCAATCACTCCCTTTCTTGATGATTAGCTGTAGTTGCTCTCGTTCGCTTTCTCTCAATTCTATGGGCCTTACCCGCATTCCGTCGCCACCACCGTATCTAAAACCCTGCTATTTTACTGCATGCCTATTTGTTGTTAAGCGCTTATTCGGTTTCTTTCGCAAAGAAGACGGCGGCCTTTTTTAAGATTTCGCGCTCCATCCTCAGTTGTTCGTTTTCCTTTCGTAACCGGACCAATTCGTCATGATCCGCCAGATTCAGGCAAGACTTTTTGGTTGCCGATTCGTTGGCCGAAGGCTTGCGTTCCGCTCGTACCCAGCGTCCTAGGGCGCTTTGCGATATGCCCAGATGATCGGCCGCTTGCTGCTGACTGTAGCTTTTTCCAAAACCAGCTTCGTAGCATCTTGCTTGAACTCAAGGCTATATTTGGGTCGATTGTGTTTTTTGTCGTTACTCATGGTCACCTCTGCTAGCAGTATAAATTCTGCCTTTAGAAGTGTCCGGTTTTTGTTGACCATTACACCGAAGACTGGCCCGCTTGGCCTGAATCATGAGTTGCGCCATCTCGCGGCGGCAAGATGGCGTTAGACCTTTTTTTCCAGGGCTTCCTTGATGATTTCGGCCTTCAAGCGTTCCTCGGCGTACATTTTCTTCAGCCGCCGGTTTTCGTCTTCCAGTTCTTTCAGGCGCGCCATCAAGGACGCATCCATGCCGCCCTATTTGGAACGCCATTTGTAAAACGTCGCGGAACTGATGCCGTGTTCGCGGCAGATCTCCGGTACTGGCGTGCCCGCTTCCGCTTGCTTCAAAATCGCCAGAATCTGGCTGTCACTAAATCGTGAGGTCTTCATGTAAAACTTCCTCCGTCTGTTACGAGAAAATTCTACTTTTAAGCGCTGCTTTTTTCAGGGGGGATTACCCTGGCCCGCCAAGGTGCCAATCACTCTGGAAGCCTGTCATGCGGTGGATGTGTTGGAGCACGCTTTCAAACACTACGGCAGGCCCGACATCGTCAACACCGACCAAGGCAGCCAGTTCACCGCCAAGGCGTTTGTCGATACCGTGAAAGGCCAGGGCTGCCAGCTCAGCATGGACGGTCGCGGCGCCTGGCGGGATAATGTCTTTGTAGAAAGGCTATGGCGATCCGTTGAATACGAGCGAGTCTACCTGCACGCTTACGATTCCGTCGGTCAAGCCCGCGCCTCAATTCTGGATTATTTCGAGTGGTACAACCACGAACGGCCGCATTCCAGTTTGAAATGAAAAACGCCACATCAGGCGTATAACGATGGCTTGCCAATCCTCAAGTTGGCTGCCTAAACCATGGTAGGGATTTCACTTCAAATTCAGGTTTCGCTGTTCAAACGAATGGGGCCACTTTTGATTACCGTTTCGAGGCGCCCCAATCTGAATCAAGTTTATTCAGTAATTCTTTAGCCGACTGATTATCTTCTAATGAATTGGCTGGCTTTATTAATTCTTTTAAAAGAATTCTGGCCTGTTCGACGCTATTGGCGCTCGCCAACGCCTCGGCCAAATGTATACCCACAGTCGTGTTATCTGGTTGTTCTTTTAGTATTTTTTGAAATATCTCGATAGCCGCATCAGCTTGTTTATTTTTCATTAACATCACACCATAAGTATCCAAAATTCTAGGCTCATTCGGAGCAATATTTTTTGCCTCTTCAGCTTGTTTTACCGCCGCACCAAGATCTCCCTGTTCTAAATATAGCCATGCTAGATTGTTTTTAATATACGGATCATCGGGAGAAAGGCGTGATAGCTCATTATATTGTTGAATAGCTTCGTGTTTCTGGTTATTTTTTCTAAGCAATTCGGCGTATCGACTGCGTAGGATTACATCTTCAGGGTGTTTGTTGATTTGGTTTTCCAGCGTACCGAACGCCGATCGCTTATCGCCTGCGGCAATTTGCGCCGAGGTTAATTGGAGGGCAAGATCTGTAGTTTGTTGCAGGGCATATGCTTCCTTAAAAAGCTTAATTGCTTCCTCTGGCTGTTTTTGCGAGATAGCCAACCTCCCTGCCAATTCCTTTGGAGCTATTTTATCAGGGTATTGCTTCATTAAGACATTCAGGATGTCCTTCGAGGCCTTAAGCTGTCCGTCATGCGCTAGGTATTGCGCCAACTGAAATTGTGTCGGAGCACTCGGTTCTAATGCCATCGCTTTGTTTACCTCGATTACGGCATTTGGATATTGTTTAATTAGAAAATATGCATAGGCTAAGGTTTTATGGGTAAATGGCGTATTTGGTGCTCTCTGGGCCGCTTTTTCAATGAGTCCTTTGGCTTCCCGTGTATCTTTCTTTAAGGAATTATCGAGCCTTATCAGAAGCAATAAAGTGCGGAGATTATCAGGATAATGCCTAAGCGCTGTGAGATAAAGATCCCTGGCTTTACCGATATTTTTATCCCTTGTGGCATAATCAGCAAGCGCTACGGACGCATCAGGATCTCCTGGATTTATTTTGAGAGCTTGACTCAAGGCATCAATAGATCGGTCTTTTTCTCCAAGAGCTTGATATATAGCGCCTTCTAAAATGAAGCCATACGGTTTGTTAGGGAAAATTTCTTTTTGTTTTTTTGCCACTTCCAAAGCTTCACTATATTTTTGGGCCTTAACATAATGTATACCAAGTGTGACGCCGGTTGAAGGCATGTTAGGCGCCTTTTCCCAAGCCTGCTTGAGTTCACTTAGGCCGAGTGCTGTGTCACCTTCACCAAAATGCCGCACTCCGCTTCTAAGCAAACCTTTGATCGAATCATCTTCACTTTCAAATCGCGTCAAATCCTCGACCCCTTGATAAATTTCGCCTAGCCCATTAGATGGGAGAGTCGCTTTATTTGTATCGTCCGAAGGAAAAATTCCCCCTACTTGAAAGTCTGATTCAAAGCTGGCTGCGTAGCCTTGCGGTGCAAAAAATGCTGACGAAAAGATCAAGAGCGTTATCACTTTCAGTTTCATGTTTGAATGACTTAAAATATTGGCGTACATTGGTACTCCTGACACTTAGGTGTGGATTTAAAGCTTAGATCAACTAAACTTAGGTAATTTTAGAATAAATGAGCACTAAACGTATCCTTTTTTTTTCAGAAGCGGTCACTCTAGCACATGTTGCGCGCTGCATTAAAATTGCGAACGAACTAAGTCGTTGCAAAGAACATAGCGTCGTGCTTGCCGCGGATTCGCGATTTGATCAGATGCTAGGTATGATCGAATTCAAACGGATAAAGTTGTATTCCATTGGCTGCAGCGAATTCAAACAAAGACTGCAAAAAGGGATGCCAATTTATAACACCAACGAATTAATACGATACGTTGATGAGGAGCTGAAAATTATCGATGAAGTTAAGCCGGATTTTATCATAGGTGACTTCAGGCTAACTTTAGCGATCAGCTGTCGCTTAAGGGCGATTCCCTACGCTACGATTACTAATGCATACTGGAGTCCTTATGCAAATATCGAATATCCAGTTCCTGAAACGATTCTGACTAGAATAATCGGCGTCCATTTCTCTCAAAAAATATTCAACATTGCCAGACCTTATATATTTAAGTTTCACACTAATGCTTTTAATAAAGTATGTAAAAAGTTTGGACATACCAAGCTTGCAAAAGATTTAAGAGAGATGTATACCGATGCTGATTTCACTCTTTACGCGGATGTTGATTGTTTTGTCCCGATGAAACCTCTTCCTTCAAATCATTTATTTATCGGCCCTATATTATGGTCTGCGCCAGTGCCCTTGCCTGATTGGTGGGATAGTGTGCCAGTAGAAAATCCAATTATTTTTATTACTCTCGGGAGCTCAGGCGATGCTAGTATTTTACCGTCGTTGCTGCAAATCATGAGTGAAATGCAAGTAACTGTGATTTGCTCGACGGTGAACGATTTTCCGCAAGAAATTCAATATAGCAATGTATTTCTAAGCAAATATTTGCCGGCGGACGCATGCGTGAAGAAAGCCGATGTTGTGATCTGTAACGGAGGAAGCCCGATGGTTTATCAGTGCATAACGGAAAATAAACCTCTTATTGGCATTCCAAGTAACCTGGATCAATTTCTAATGATGCATCTAGCAGAAAAAAAAGGTTGTGGCGAGGTTATTCGGCCAAGCCAGCTTAGTTTGGACAAGGTAATGTCTGCTGTTACGCGAGCACTGTCAAAAACAAATGATTCAAAAGTTAGTGAAGATTGTTTATTTAATGTTGAAAGAATTTTGAAATTGTTAGAATCTAACATTTACTGCTCTTAAAGAACCTCTGATTAATTTCCCGCGAGCGATATAATTCAGCAATAGCCCGGATTTCGAGATGACGCCCATGGAACAGTATCAACAGCTCAGTTTTGCCGATGTCGAATAAGCGCCTAGCAAAAAGTTAACGTGTATTGCGAGCCAAACCCGTGACCAATTTCGTCAATGGCTTGCTCAAGTTCATCCGGCGTAAATGTCTTGAATGGCAGCCATTCATATTTCATTTTATGCCACAGCAATTCAATCCGGTTCAGCTCGGGACTGTAGGGTGGCAGGAAATAAAATCGCATCCCTTTTTCTTCCAACAAATCCCAATAAGGTTTCAGTTTCTTGGCAGTATGAATGGATGCATTATCCAAAATCACTACCAAGGGTTTGCTGACGCGGTCGATCAACGCCATCAGAAAGCCAAAGAACCATAGACCATTTACGCTTTGCCACAGTTTAGCCAGTATTAATCGGCCGGATGACAGCATGGCACCGATCACATTCAAGCGTAGTGCACGCTTAGCAGTAATGGCATGGACTTCTCCGCTTTTTGTCCAAGCTGAACGATTCGGTGGTTGTGGCGCAAACCCCGCTTCGTCCACATAGGCCAATTCAATTTCACCAGCTTACGCCAATAAAGGCAAACTCACCCGGCGGGAGAAGTTTCTGAACCAACTCGAAGAATTGTTGCCCTGGTCAGTCATGCGAGCGGTGATTGAACCGCATTACGCATCCGGCCAAGGACGTGGTCGCAGGCCGTTTGCCTTGAATGCCATGCTGCATGTGCACGTGGCCCAGATTGTCTACAACTACTCCGATCCCGGCATGGAAGACGCGCTGTACGAAATTGAATCGCTACGGCGCTTTTGCGGGATTCGCCTGGAAGCGGTGCCCGATGAAAGTACCATTTTGCAGTTCCGCCATCTGTTGGAAGCCCACGGATTAACCGAACAGATTTTTGCAGCCATCAACCAAACGATGGGGGAACGCGGGCTGTTTTTAAGAGCCGGCACCATCGTCGACGCCAGCCTGATTGCCGCGCCGACCTCGACCAAAAACCAAAGCAAGGCGCGCGACCCGGAAATGCATTCCAGCAAAAAGGGGAATCAATGGTTTTTCGGCAGCAAATTTCACATTGGCGTCGATAGCGAAACCGGCTTGGTGCATACCCTCACAGTTACCTCTGGCAATGTCAGTGACGTGGCCGAAGCCGCCAACCTGCTGCACGGCGAAGAACCATTCGTGCAGGGCGACGCCGGCTATGGTAATCCCCCCTGAAAAAAGCAGCGCTTAAAAGTAGAATTTTCTCGTAACAGACGAAGGAAGTTTTACATGAAGACCTCAAGATTCAGTGACAGCCAGATTCTGGCGATTTTGAAGCAAGCCGAAGCCGGTACGCCGGTGCCGGAGATCTGCCGTGAACACGGCGTTAGCTCTGCCACGTTTTACAAATGGCGCTCCAAGTACGGCGGTATGGATGCGTCCCTGATGGCTCGCCTAAAAGAGTTGGAAGACGAAAACCGTCGGCTGAAGAAAATGTACGCCGAAGAACGCCTAAAGGCCGAAATCATCAAGGAAGCATTAGAAAAAAAGGCCTAACGCCATCTTGCCGACGCGAGATGGCGTACGCCATGAGTCAGATCAAACGCGCCAGTCTTCGCTTGGTGTGTTCGGCTTTAGGTATCAGCCAGAGCGGTTATCGCTATCAGTCTAAGCTTTCGACAGAAAACGCCGAAATTGCCGACTGGCTGCTACGTCTGACCGACACCCACCGCACCTGGGGATTTGGATTATGCTACTTGTATTTGCGCAACGTAAAAGGCTTTCGCTGGAATCACAAACGGGTCTATCGGATTTATCGAGAGTTGGAACTCAACCTGCGCATCAAGCCCAAGAAGCGTTTAGTGCGGGAAACACCGCAGCCCTTGACCGTCCCGCAGCGGATCAACGCCGTTTGGTCGATGGATTTCATGCATGATCAACTGGCTGATGGGCGCGCGTTCCGCTTGCTCAATGTCATTGATGACTTTAATCGGGAAGGCTTAGGCATTGAAGTGGATTTCTCGTTACCGGCTTTGCGGGTCACCTGCACCTTGGATCGCATCATTGAATGGCGGGGCAAACCCGAGTCGATCCGCTGTGACAATGGACCGGAATATATCAGCGAAACGTTAAAAACGTGGGCTGAACAACAGCGTATTCGGATTGACTATATCCAACCAGGCAACCCGCAACAGAATGCCTACGTTGAACGCTACAACCGAACGGTGCGTTACGAATGGCTCGCCCAATACCTATTTGAATCGATCGGACAGGTTCAAGATTTTGCTGAACGCTGGTTGTGGACCTACAATCATGAATCGCCCAACATGGCCATCGGGGGCATTACGCCAAAACAAAAACTAGCGATAGCCGCTTAACCTCTACTTTTAGACTCTGCTCAAAATGGGGGGATTACCATATCTGGCGGTCATCATAGACTTGTTTTCCCGCCAGGTCGCTGGTTGGGCAATGGCCGAACGGATGGCCGCCAATCTGGTCTGTGATGCGTTGAACATGGCGATTTTCAGACGCAAACGGCCTAAGGGTGTCATCGTTCACACGGATCGAGGGAGTCTATATTGCTCAAACGCCTACCGGCAATTGCTGGAGCAGCACCAATTGCTCGGCAGCATGAGCGCCAAAGGCAACTGCTACGAGAATGCCTGTGCCGAGAGCTTCTTTCATTCACTCAAGGTCGAAGCCATTCACGGCGAGCGATTTGATAGCCATGAAGCGATGCGCCAAACGGTATTTGAATATATCGAAACCGATTACAATCCGGTTAGGCTACATTCAACCAATGGCTTTTTAAGCCCAATGGAATTTGAAACCCAGTTTTATCAATCCCTTGCTTCTTGAACTGTCCATTTTTGATGGTGGGGATCAAATTTTTTGGGGCCGGCTCTATCTTGCATGGCTCCATTCTCTCAATGGTTGGAGCCTCCGAGAAAACCGGGGCGATTCAGTTTTATACAATAACGCCTTGTCATGCAACGAGATGTCAGCATTTTTTACACAAGCAAGATGAAAACCACTCGAGCATTTTACGTTACATGTTAATAATCAATATGTTATAAATCATGGCCCGCATATTGCTTTTATTTCTTCGCAATCAGCAGATCTCTTGTTGAACCCGAGCCTTATCTTTACTGGAGTTTATTTTATGAAATTACATACAAAAATATTGAGTGCAACAATCGCGCTTTCTGCAAGTTCTGTAGCTCACGCTGCTAGTGGTTATATCGATCTGTTTTCAGAGCCTGCAGGAGTCACCACTGTTTCAGACACCACCGTAGGCGCTACCGCCGACAACGCAACTAACTTTGTCGAGAGTGGGCCTTTCGCATCGATTTTAGGCAGCTACAGAGACCTGAAAGCAGACATGTTGTCAAATTCACTGCTGGACAACACCACCTCCATGTCCGTAGGCAATGGCTTTCTATCATTTAACAACGGTTCCGGCGTAAAAGGAACCGGTATTGTTCAGTGGGACGGTCAGGATAACAGCAGCAGCCTCAGCACAACTACCGACCTAGGAAACATATACAATCTGGGCAATGCGTTTGTCTTTGACGTATTGGCTGCTGATTTGGGATTCAACTTTAGCATTGGTTTGTACGACACAAGCGGCAGATTTACTATATATAACCTTGCCTCTAACGCTGGCGCACATTCAACACAAATAGCCTTCTCGTTATTTGATAATGCACAAAGCAACGGCTTATGCGGCACCGGTAATTTTAACACACCTTCTGGTTATGTTAATAGCGTAACATGTAACGGCGATGTTGATTTAACGCATTTAAGCGCTATTGAAGCCATCTTCAACGTAGACGGCGGAACAACAGATGTTGACTTGACGATTGGAGCAATCAAAACAGTACCAGAGCCAAGCACGGTGGCGCTTTTAGGCTTAGGCTTAGTTGGTGCCAGCTTTTCCCGCAGAAAAACAATTTAGTCCTTTCTTAAGGGTCGGCTAGATTTTGAAAAGCGCTCATCAGAGCGCTTTTCTTTTTGATGTATCCGTGGTTATGCCCTCTAAAACTGAACGTGCCGCAAATCAGCCTCGAAATCCGAATACCCATATAGCCTATTCGGAACCCCGCCTGTTAAGCTGATGGGCAATCCCCCTATTATAAGCAGAGCCTAAAAGCAGAGGTTATGCGGCCAACGCTAGTTTTTGTTTGGGCGTCATTCCGCCGATGGCCATGTTGGGCCGTTCATGATTGCGGGTCCACAACCAGCGCTCGGCAAAATCCTAAACCTGCCCGATCGATTCAAATAGGTACTGAGCCAGCCATTCGTAACGCACGGTTCGTGTTGTAGCGCTCCACGTAGGCATGTAATGGTCAACAAAAACCGGACACCTGTTTAGGCAGCGTCTCTCGAAAATTCCCGCTCGAATTCGATCGGGGATTGATAGCCCAATGTTGAATGCGATCGACGGCCGTTGTAAAAAGCCAAATAGTCGATCACGCTCAGTTTTGCCGCCTCTTGGGTTTTGAATTTTTCGTAGTTGAGCTGTTCATGCTTCAAGCTACGGAAAAAGCGTTCCGTCGGCGAATTGTCCCAGCAATTGCCTTTTCGGCTCATGCTTTGCTCCATGCGCATCTTGGCCAGATGTTGGCGATATTCTCGACTCGCATACTGACTACCACGATCCGAGTGATGCAGCAGACCAGGTGGCGGGGTAATCCCCCCATTTTGAGCAGAGTCTAAAAGTAGAGGTTAAGCGGCAAGCGCCAATTTTTGTTTTGGCGTAATGCCCCCGATGGCCATGTTGGGCGGTTCATGATTGTAGGTCCACAACCAGCGTTCAGCAAAATCTTGAACCTGCCCGATCGATTCAAATAGGTACTGGGCCAGCCATTCGTAGCGCACCGTTCGGTTGTAGCGTTCAACGTAGGCATTCTGTTGTGGGTTGCCCGGCTGGATATAGTCGATCCGCACACCGTGTTGCTCAGCCCAGGTTTTTAACGTTTCGCTAATATATTCCGGCCCATTGTCACAGCGGATCGACTCGGGTTTGCCCCGCCATTCAATGATGCGATCCAAGGTGCGGGTGACCCGCAAAGCCGGTAACGAGAAATCCACTTCAATACCTAAGCCTTCCCGATTAAAGTCATCAATGACATTGAGCAAGCGGAACGCGCGCCCATCAGCCAGTTGATCATGCATGAAATCCATCGACCAAACGGCGTTGATCCGCTGCGGGACGGTCAAGGGCTGCGGTGTTTCCCGCACTAAACGCTTCTTGGGCTTGATGCGCAGGCTGAGTTCCAACTCTCGATAAATCCGATAGACCCGTTTGTGATTCCAGCGAAAGTCTTTCACGTTGCGCAAATACAAGTATGTAATGGTCAACAAAAACCGGACACCTGTTTAGGCAGCGTTTTTCGAAAAGTCCCGCTCGAATTCGATCGGGGATTGATAGCCCAATGTTGAGTGCGATCGACGACCGTTGTAAAAAGCCAAATAGTCGATCACGCTCAGTTTCGCCGCTTCCTGGGTTTTGAATTTTTCGTAGTTGAGCTGTTCATGTTTCAAGCTACGGAAAAAGCGTTCTGTCGGCGAATTATCCCAGCAATTGCCTTTTCGGCTCATGCTCTGTTCCATCTTCATCACTGCTAAATGCTGGCGATATTCCCGACTGGCATACTGGCTGCCACGATCCGAATGATGCAGCAGACCCGGCGGCGGTTTGCGGCGCCAGGAGGCCATTTGTAATGCGTTGACACAGAGCGAGGTCCGCACTTGTGCCCTGTGGGTATGTGGTCGTCAATCGCCCAGCCCACCACTTGCCGGGAGAACAGATCGATAACGACCGCGACATAAAGCCAGCCCTGTAACGTCCAGACATAGGTAATATCCGTGGTCCACACTTGATTTGGCTGAGCGACCTTGAATTGCCGATCCAGCCGATTCGGGGATATGGCCTCATTGTGTTTACTGTCCGTGGTCACTTTAAATCGTTTGGGATAGCGGACCTGTAATTTTAAATCGCGCATGATCCGCCGCGTTTTGAAGCGGCCGACGGCAAAACCTTGTTTCTGCAATCGATCCGCTACACGACGCGAACCAAAGCACTGCTTGTTGTCGGTAAAAAGCTGCCGCACGCTATCGGCAAGCTGTTGATCTTGATGTTTTTTGTCTTCGTCTGTCGGACTGTTACACCAAGCATAATAAGCACTGGTGCTCACCTGCATCACTCGACACAGCACGGTCACGGGATACGTCTTCTGTTGCGCCTGAATAAATCCGTACTTTACTTGTGCCCTGTGGGTATTCGGCTTCTTTCGCAAAGAAGACGGCGGCCTTTTTTAATATCTCGCGCTCCATCCGCAGTTGTTCGTTTTCCTGGCGCAATCGGATCAATTCGTCATGATCCCCCAGATTCAGGCAAGATTTTTTTAGCGTAGATTCGTTCGCCGAAGGCTTGCGTTCCGCTCGTACCCAGCGTCCTAGGGCGCTTTGCGATATGCCCAGATGATCGGCCGCTTGCTGCTGACTGTAGCCTTTTTCCAAAACCAGCTTCGTAGCATCTTGCTTGAACTCAAGGCTATATTTGGGTCGATTGTGTTTTTTGTCGTTATGCATGGTCACCTCTGCTAGTGTTTAATTTCGTAAGTTAGTTATTGTATTTTTAATCTGTGCTCCTTTGACTTCACGTTTTCGCCATTTGAACGGTTGAGCGCGCTCATTGTGCCGCTTGATAAATGCCTCAATCGTATTTTTGAGATCATCGGTGCTTGTAAAGCTAGCCTGCTTGAGCGCTTTGCGTGACAAGATGCCAAACCAGATTTCGATTTGATTGAGCCAGCTTGCCGAAGTGGGCGTGTAATGAAAAGACACAGGACGACCGCAGCTAGCCAGCCAATCCTCATTACGCTTATGGGTGCAGTAGTTATCCAAGATCACATGAATCTCGCGATGCGGCGGTTCGTCTTCGATAATGGCCGCCATGAACTGCCGAAAGTCGTCGCGTGTTTTAGTCTGTGTGGTTTGGCCTTTGATTTCGCCGGTCGCCACGTTCAGGGCGGCAAATAAATTCAGAGTCCCGTGCCGCTTATAGGTGCTCTTATAGGCCTTAACCCAAGCCTTATCGCGCGTTTGCACATAACCGCTCTTGCGTTCAAGCGCCTGAATGCTGGGTTTTTCATCGACGCTCAATACCAAGGCGTTCAGCGGTGGATTGAGGTGGAGGCCGACAATGTCCGCCGCTTTCTCGGTAAATTCAGGATCGGTACTAATACACCAACTCCGCGCACGATGCAGGTGGATGCCTTCTTTTCTGAGGACCCGCCATACGGCCGCTTGACTGACATTCAATAGTTCCGCCAAGGTCGGGCAGTCCCAGCGTGCCAGACCTTCGGGCGGTGTTTTATCCAGTTGCGACAACAGTTTGTTTCTAAATGCCGCATCGTGTATCACTGGCTTACCGGGACGCTGCTCATCATGCAAGCCCGATAAGCCTTGTAGGGCAAAACGACTGCGCCATTTGCCAACACGAACCGTGGACATACCCAGCTCGCTGGCAATCTGTTGGTTTTGCTTACCTTCTGCGCAGGCTAACAAAATCGTGGCGCGCTCGACCATGCGTCTTTCGGCGCTATGACTGCGCGATAATTTTTCCAGATGCGCTTTTTCCGCATCGCTTAGTTTGATTTCCGGGGCTTTTCTGGGCATGCCTCCTAGTTTAACCTAATAACTAAATCTATTTATGTAATTAGACACTAGCAGTATAAATTCTGCCTTTAGAAGTGTCCGGGGTTATTGGACCATTTCAGCGGATTTCCCAAAAACCTCGGCCGCCCGCTCTGTCAGTTGTTTTTTCCAATCGACAATTTGATTTTGATGTACCTCGTATTCCTGGGTCAACTGGGCCAGAGTTTTATCGCCCGCCAAAGCGGCCAAAGCGACTTTGGCCGCTGAATGTTTTCTTCTCGGTTTTTTGGACATCTTCTGCTCCGTTTCTTTCTCCTTGCGGACGTTCAAAAGTAGCAGGGTTTTTCACTTAACCGAATGTTCAATTTTTTGGGCCGGCTCAATCCTTGGCGTCCTGCTTCCTCTTTTCAGGGCTCTCCCAATTCTAAAGCCAATAATTAATTCTTCAGAAGAATCAATTTCGAATAAGTTTCTTAATTCGGTTTCGGCGTGCACTATTTGCTTCTGGCGCCTCTCTGGAAAAATGTTGAGCCCCTCTCGTTTGCTGCGATAAAAAAGCAAAGGTAAGCCAACAATCGGCTGAAAGCTCAAGCTTTGTCTGGTAGCCTCTAACCAAATCCTCTGCATGGCTCTGCCAGCATGAATAAAACCTGCTCTGTCAGCATTTTTGACACAAACCATACCTATTAGGTCGACATCGTGCAAATTGTACCAGCACTTTAGGCCAATCATTTTCGATAATCCTAAACGATTGCCGAATACAACGAATTTCCAAAAGCGCATCAAAGGAAATATGAGCTTCTCGATCAAATTTAAACCTAATGCATCCAAAGGCATACCGTCACAGTTTTCGTTAATCTGTTTTTGGTTCCAGCGTATTTGTTTGAATAAAAACTCGTGAATTTCCTGGCATTCGAATGCCAAAGCATCGTTTATCATGAGCACTTTTGCCAGTTTTTTGATAGTATTTGAAGATGTCGCAAAATGGCCAGAAGCCTCTGGTATGGCTACTATCGATTCCTTTAATAAATTTAAGTCAAAAATCGTAGATCTGGCTGATCGATATTTAAATCTGTTCGTTGAGCGGTTAAATATGGCTTCGTATAGGGGATCAGGGACTTGTGCTTGGCCGGATAAATTAATATTGGCAATCTGATTAGCGTTGCTTGGGTTTGGGAATAATCCAATGTCCGCCGATAAGCCCAAATGTCGAGCCGCAATAGCAATGTTTTCTATCACGGCACCATGCGAAATATAGGATGCAACTTGTTGGTAATTATAATACGAATAATCTTTTTCCGGAAGATTGTATAGAACTAGACCTGAATAATCTTCTGCTATACTGAATTGCCAAGGTTGAGTATTATCCCCAGATGGAGCCAATATAGCGGCTTCCAAGATCTTCGCTATTTTTTTCTTTTCCATTATCGTTATCTGCCAATAAGCGGCGGAGAAAATATTATTCCCGACGCATTTTAATAAATTGTTTCTTAGCTATTGAGATGCCTAGTTTTTGAAATGGATTGCCATTACCCCCTGGACGCCAAGTAGTAACCAACCTATTGCTGTAAGCGTCGAAATGAAGCCCTTTCGGGGCGGCCAAAACCTTTCCTCGACCCAATAATATTTTCAAGGCTTGAGTTGCCACAACACCTGCGCATAACTCACATGCCATAGGCGTAGAGGGGCCTCGATGATTTAATAAGTCAACCGAGTTTTGGTCTATCAGGTATCTGCGCTGCAACATAGCTGGAGAAAGCCCCAACAAGAAATGAAGTATTTTATCGATTGAGGACTTCCCGTTAAGTTTGAAGTATTGCTCAAATGTCATTTTATTGGGCATAAAGTTTAGTAGTGCGACGCCCATGCCGAGTGGCGCTGCGGTAATGGCTGGAATTTTGTGTTCGGCACAGTAGGCAAATACCATTTCTCTTGCCTCAAAAGCAAAAAAATCGAGAGAATCAACGTATAAATCTACACCACTAAAGAAATTGGCAAGATTATTATAAGTAACTCCATCTGGAAATTTCTGGATAGTCAACTCAGGGTTGATATCAAGCGCCATGGCAGCCATTATGTCCGTCTTAGGATGATTTAAGTGTGAGATGGTAGCCCCCACTTGGCGGTTGAAGTTGGCAAGTTCAAATTTGTCGAAATCGGCGATATGGAACTTGCCTATGCCCAGCCTAGTCAGCGTGAGCAAATGGCTGCCTCCAACTCCACCCAAGCCAGCTATTGCAATTTTCTTGCTGCGAAGTATTGCCTGTTCATCTTTTGTGATCCAGCCAATATTACGGGAAAAAGCCTGTTCGAAATTGAATTCCGTCATTAATTTACTCCTGATTGCGGTCTGAGGTTGTACTAAGTAGTTTGCTATACTGTCAATCGGATTTTTCTAATTGATCCCAAATGGACTCCCTGAGTTTGGCTTGCAATATCGATCAGCTCCCTTATAGCAGCGGTTCAACTAAAAATTTGAGACGCTGCCCGATTTTTAGCAAATTTTCAGGGAGCTATTGTGAAATCTGGTGTTCAGGCATTGATCAAGCGGCGATCTGATCGATGGTTTCTACTTCATTGCCGTCCTTAACAGGCTGGTGAAAAACTCGCGCATATTTTTTCCTTGCCCACGGTTCTCGTGATTTTTTCGCGTTGAAATCAGTCATGAATTCGAGTTTCAACGGTTAGCAGGCTGGTGAAAAACTCCCAAAGCCAAGCAATCCGAGACCGATAACGGCTGGTACCGGTTAAAATAGGCTACCTAAATTTGGAGATGCCCCAATGCGCGGACACGATGCCATCCAACACAGCTGGTTCAGCTATGTCAGCCTGGAAGAACGCATACCCAAACAGCATCCGCTACGCCGCTTACGGCTATTGGTCGATGGCATCTTGGCCTAAATGGATGCCGTGTTCGCCGAGCGTTACTCCCACACCGGTCGCCCGTCGATTGCCCCTGAAAAACTGTTGCGGGCCTTGCTGTTGCAAGTGCTCTATACCGTTCGCAGTGAGCGACAGTTGATGGAACAACTGGACTACAACCTGCTGTTTCGCTGGTTTGTGGGTCTGGGTATTGACGATACTGTCTGGGAACGCACGGTATTCAGCGCCAACCGCGAGCGCCTATTGTCCGAATCCCTCAGCCGCGAATTTTTCACCCGAGTGCTGGCCATAGCGGAATGGCAAAACCTGGTGTCCGACGAACACTTCAGTGTCGACGGCAGCCTAATCGAAGCCTGGGCCTCGCACAAAAGCTTCGTTAATAAAGACGGTAGCGGTCCGGACAAGCCCGCCGGCCGCAATCCTGAGGTCGACTTCAGCGGCGAAAAGCGCAGCAACGCCACCCACCAAAGCACGACAGACCCGGAAGCGCGGCTCTACAAGAAAGGCGAATACACCGAGGCCAAACTGCGCTACATCACCCATGCCCTGTCCGAGAACCGTAACGGCCTGATTGTCGATGTCGAAACCACCCAAGCCACCGGCACCCCCGAAATCGAAGCCGCCCAAAAAATGATCAAACGCCGCGTGCCCAAAGGCGGCAGCGTCGGTGCCGACAAAGGCTACGACCAAGCGGCGTTCGTCAGCGGGCTCAAAGCACGAGACATCAAAGCCCATGTGGCCCGCAAAAAGACCGGCAGTGCCATCGATGGCCGCACCGCTCGCGGCAAAGGCTATGCCCAAAGCCTCAAGCGCCGCAAAATCGTCGAAGAGGCCTTCGGCTGGATCAAGACGGTCGGAGGCCTGCGTAAAACCCGCCACATGGGTTTAGCCAAAGTGGCAGGCCAAGCCTTATTTTGCTTTGCCGCGTACAACCTGACACGGCTGCTGAATTTACTGGTATTCACGCCGAAACCGGCGTGGGCTACGCCTACCTAGGGCGAGGTGCAATGCCGTTAAGTTAAGCAACTCGTGTTATAATCTTGTATGTAAAATCTTGAAAAACAAGGATAAACCAATGAAGCCGACTTAGCAGTATCCATGCCAGCATTCTTGCCCATCTTTCAAAGCTTCTCCACTCGCCCGATTTCATCACCGCGCATCGGACTCACGACCAAGCCTTTACCCGGCAACGCGTGCTTACCTTTACTGTGTCGGTTTCATTCGTGCTCTGCGCCTTCAAAGGCAGCGTGCAAAGGTAATCCCCCCATTTTGAGCAGAGTCTAAAAGTAGAGGTTAAGCGGCCAACGCTAGTTTTTGTTTGGGCGTCATTCCGCCGATGGCCATATTGGGCCGTTCATGATTGTAGGTCCATAACCAGCGTTCGGCAAAATCCTGAACCTGCCCGATCGATTCAAATAGGTACTGGGCCAGCCATTCGTAGCGCACCGTTCGGTTGTAGCGTTCAACGTAGGCATTCTGTTGCGGGTTGCCCGGTTGGATATAGTCAATCCGAATACGCTGTTGCTCAGCCCACGTTTTTAACGTTTCGCTGATATATTCCGGTCCATTGTCACAGCGGATCGACTCGGGTTTGCCCCGCCATTCAATGATGCGATCCAAGGTGCGGGTGACCCGCAAAGCCGGTAACGAGAAATCCACTTCAATGCCTAAGCCTTCCCGATTAAAGTCATCAATGACATTGAGCAAGCGGAACGCGCGCCCATCAGCCAGTTGATCATGCATGAAATCCATCGACCAAACGGCGTTGATCCGCTGCGGGACGGTCAAGGGCTGCGGTGTTTCCCGCACTAAACGCTTCTTGGGCTTGATGCGCAGGTTGAGTTCCAACTCTCGATAAATCCGATAGACCCGTTTGTGATTCCAGCGAAAGTCTTTCACGTTGCGCAAATACAAGTAGCATAATCCAAATCCCCAGGTGAGATGGGTATCGGTCAGGCGTAGCAGCCAGCCGGCAATCTCGGTGTTTTCAGTCGAGAGCTTTGACTGATAGCGATAACCGCTGGAGCTGATGCCTAAAGCCGAACACACTAACCGAAGACTGGCCCGCTTGGCCTGAATCATGAGTTGCGCCATCTCGCGGCGGCAAGATGGCGTTAGACCTTTTTTTCCAGGGCTTCCTTGATGATTTCGGCCTTCAAGCGTTCCTCGGCGTACATTTTCTTCAGCCGCCGGTTTTCGTCTTCCAGTTCTTTCAGGCGCGCCATCAAGGACGCATCCATGCCGCCCTATTTGGAACGCCATTTGTAAAACGTCGCGGAACTGATGCCGTGTTCGCGGCAGATCTCCGGTACTGGCGTGCCCGCTTCCGCTTGCTTCAAAATCGCCAGAATCTGACTGCCACTAAATCGTGAGGTCTTCATGTAAAACTTCCTCCGTCTGTTACGAGAAAATTCTACTTTTAAGTGCTGCTTTTTTTAGGGGGATTACCCCAAGAGGCGGCAAAACTGAGCGTGATCGACTATTTGGCTTTTTACAACGGCCGTCGATCGCATTCAACATTGGGCTATCAATCCCCGATCGAATTCGAGCGGGAATTTTCGAGAGACGCTGCCTAAACAGGTGTCCGGTTTTTGTTGACCATTACACAAATTCCTGGGTCAACTGCGCCAGGGTTTTATCGCCCGCCAGGGCCGCCGAAGCGACTTTGGCCTTGAAGGCCGATGAATGTTTTCTTCTCGGTTTTTTGGACATCTTCTGCTCCGTTTCTTTCTCCTTGCGGATGTTCAAAAGTAGCAGGGCTTTTCACTTAAGGAACCTCTGAAAAACAGCCGTTTTGAGCAACAGAAATTTCTAAGATGAGGCAAAAATTTCAATAATCGAGCGTATTTTCGCCAAAACAGCCGGTTGCTCTCTAAAACAAGCCCTTTTCTGGGCCCATGTTCAAATTACAGACGCAATGAGGCAGCGACGTTCATACGCATCACCGCGCAACACATTCGCAATCGCGGTCAAAAAGGTTAATCGGGCGGCGTTTTTGGCTAAACCGCGATAGCGATTCTTGGCGTAACCAAATCGGACTTTAATGTCCCGAAACACGTGCTCGACTTTGGCCCGGCGGCTGGCCAGTTCGCGGGCTGCCTCGCGCAATTGCCGGACTTCTTCGCTATCGTCCTGAGTTAACTTGGCCAGCTTGCCAGGGCGCATCGCAATGACACTCGCGGGTGGATTTTCGGTCGGCATCTCGGGGCGCTTGTCCAAGCCTTGATAGCCGGCGTCGCCCTGCACGAATTGTTCTTCGCCGTGCAGCAGCTTGGCGGCTTCGGCCACGTCACTGACATTGCCAGAGGTAACTGTGAGGGTATGCACCAAGCCGGTTTCGCTATCGACGCCAATGTGAAATTTGCTGCCGAAAAACCATTGGTTGCCTTTCTTGCTCGAATGCATCTCCGGGTCACGCGCTTTGTCTTGGTTTTTGGTCGAGGTCGGCGCGGCAATCAGGCTGGCGTCGACGATGGTGCCGGCTCTTAAAAACAGGCCGCGTTCCCCCAGCGTTTGGTTGATGGCTGCGAAAATCTGTTCGGTTAATCCGTGGGCTTCCAACAGATGGCGGAACTGCAAAATGGTACTTTCATCGGGCACCGCTTCCAGGCGAATACCGCAAAAGCGCCGTAGCGATTCAATTTCGTACAACGCGTCTTCCATGCCCGGATCCGAATAGTTGTAGACAATCTGGGCCACGTGCACATGCAGCATGGCATTCAAGGCAAACGGCTTGCGACCACGTCCTTGGCCGGATGCGTAATGCGGTTCAATCACCGCTCGCATGACTGACCAGGGCAACAATTCTTCGAGTTGGTTCAGAAACTTTTCCCGCCGGGTGAGTTTGCCTTTATTGGTGTATTCGACATCGGCAAAACTGAGCTGTTGATACTGTTCCATGGGCGTCATCTCGAAAACAAAGCTCTTGTTGAATTATATCGCTCGCAGGTAATTAATCAGAGGTTCCTTAACCGAATGTTCAATTTTTTGGGGCCGGCTCTCTATTCCGGTGTCCAGTTTTATTAGACCAATGAATTACCTCAAAGGCCGGAGCCTCCGAAAAAACGGCGCGATTCACGTTAACTTTTGCCAAGCGCTTAGCACGTTCTCAGCTTGTCCACCTTCTCTACCTATTTAATGCGTTTTCAGCCATTCGGTTCACAACTACTGCTATTTTCTCATGAAAAAAGCGAAACGCCCAAAATAGTAGATTTACTTGCCCCACCGACATAAACAAACGCCCTCTCTTCAAGCCGTTAATAATATCGGATGCCGCTTTATCCGGAGATAGTTTTTTCATCTTAAAATCCATAACCATGTGCGTATCTATCGGCGGTAACAACACCTCAATCACTTGAATTTTCGTATGTCTTAGCTGATGGCTAAGCGATAGCGAAAACGAATGTAATGCAGCTTTCGAGGCGCTATATCCCGGCATTACAGCCAAAGGCAAGAAAGCTGCCGCAGATCCAATATTTACGATCGCTGAATAAGGCCGTTTTTTTAAATGTTCTGAGAATAACTGCGTTAACCTGAGTGGAGCAAGGAAATTCGTCTCCATCTCTTTTACTACGTTTTGATAGGAGTTTTCATCCATTAAATCACTAAAAAACGCAACTCCCGCGTTGTTTATAATAATGTTCAACTCAGGAAACTGACTCCTCATTTCATTTATAAGTTTTTTTCGCTCACTATCTTGGCAAATGTCGCACTGTATGCAGTGAACTCCTGGAAGCGTATCTTTCATTTGGCGTAATTTTTTTTCATCACGGCCGGCAATAATTACCGTATTATTCAATTTAAATAGAGCTTTAGCTAAAGCCAAACCCAGACCGGATGCTCCACCAGTTATCAGCACAGTGTTACCTTCTATTTTCATTCAACCACCAAGACTAATTTTTTCTGACAATAATCGCGGGTTCGGCGGCGGAAGGAAACCAATAACCAAATAACGCAAAAAACCACAAATTTGGGTTCCGTAAAAACGCACGGGTAGTCTCTCTCTCACTCATCGCTCGATCGAGGTTATGGTCAAGGACTTTATTGAGCTCATCAAGGAAACGGTAGTTAGAAAAGGGCCTGAGTGTATCGTGATACGAACGACGGTAATGAGCAACTAAAGTAACATCGTAATGATTGACAATCTCATGCAGTACTGATTCGGTAATAATAATACGATGATACGGCTGGTGAAGTCGCATAACATGAGACTCCAGATCCTCCATGTCCACAGGCTCAGAATCAGCAGTGCCAATATACAAAAGTCCTTTGGATCTCAAAAGATCAAGATTCAACTCGATCAATTTATATATATCATCACAGTGCTCCAACGTATCGTTATTAACAATGACATCAAACGGAGCTTGATCTGTCGGTAATTTTGCAAATGCTTTAACATAAGGATCATACCCCACAACCCGCTGAAAACCCTGTTGCTTTAGGTAGTCGACGTAAATCCCGTTTCCGCATCCAAAGTCAAGAATACTGTCTACTTTATTTACACCCGCTCTCAACAAACGCGAAGTAAGGTTTTTTAGCGTTCCTTTAGCAAACACATCCAACTGCCGCTTGTTTAGCGGATAATCTCGGTATATATCTTCAAAATCTACCGGCTGAATGCTTATGATGCTCAAACAATTAGGGCACTTCCATAACGGAAAATGCGTATGGAGGTACCGCTGGGTATTTCCTCCTACAGACCCTAAATCCTGTGGCCTAGGGTCATCAGTTGAAAAACCACATACTGAACACACAAGGTGACTCATGTTGCAATCAAATCGACTCTTCTTCATTTATCATTTACTTTCAAGTTTTTTCGCCACACCAAAAATAAAGTCTCCTCCCGCCCTCTCAACCCATCGTCCTCCAATTTCAAACCCTAGTCTTTCTAGTTCCGTAATAAACATTTTACCCGAGAACCGATTTTCCCTTGGATGCTTAAACAATACGCTGTAGGGTAGTCGCGTTATCCATTGCTCAGTAACTTCTTGAAAAATAAACTGACCGCTAGGCTTCAAGACCCTATGAATCTCGCTCAAAGCAATCCGCCAATCTGGAACGTGATGAATAGCAGCAAAATTAACCACTCCGCCCACACTATCATCGCAAAGTTTCAGGTTTGTAACATCGCCAATAAACAATTCTAATCTATCACTACCGAACTCATCCAACCTAGTTCTTGCTTTACTTAACATGCTTTCATCCAAATCAAAGGCAAACACTTTCTTTGCTTTCCATTGATTTAAGAGTATTTCCGTTCCAACACCATGGGCGCAGCCCACTTCCAGTACATCCAGCCCTTCGACATTTGCTCCAAGTTTCTTCAGCAAGGGCGCTTCTACATAGCGCTGAATATAAAATCGAATTGGATTGTTCATCGCCATTTTTTCAAGAAAATTCATTTTCATTTTGAAAAACTCCTAATATGCTTAAACCTCATACATGAAAAAAAATCACAGACCCAACAAACGATCAGCGACACGCAAAGCGTTCGCAGCGATAGTGAGGGATGGATTTGTTCCCCCACTGGAAGGAAAAAACGAGCTATCTATAATCGTTAAATTATCAAAATCGTGAACGCGATTGAACTTATCAACCACACTTGTTAATGGATCATCTCCCATTCGACAAGTACCACATACATGCGCAAGTCTTTCATTATTCTCCGCTTGCTTAATAAGCATAGGGCGTAAAGGTTTAAAAACTCGCTTCAACTCCATTCGGAATTTTTCTATACGTCTTTTGTCGTAATCTTTGATTTTGTAGGTAAACTTGACACTCGAATTCTCATCCGGTATCACTCTGTTATCTGTATACGGCAAATCTTCAAGTGTTGAGGCAAGAATTAAACGGTTACACAACATTCCTTCTATAATCGGAACCAAAATAGGCTTTATCCCTTTATACAGATAGGCAGCAAAAGTAAATCCACTATTTCGTATATCTTGTTCAATTGTCTCGACTAGCATACTGGCAGGTGGCATCCAGCCAAATGATTGAACAGTCCCAAGTTTAATTTTTTGCGAACAATAAAAATCATTAAATGCAATTTCCTTTATATTTTCGTATTTTTTAGGCTTAGTTGCCGAATAAAAAACATACATATCAACAAAGTGGCGCATCAAATTTTTTCCTACCATTCCCGAACGATTTCCTAAACCGTTTGGATATTTTTCTGTGGCTGAACGGAGTAAAATAATAGGGGTTGCCAATGCGCCCGCTGCCAAAACAAAATGCTTCGCTTTAATCCTAATTTGTCTACCATTCCACTCTGCAAGAACTTCCGTTATTTTGGTTTTAGACGAAAAAATTTTTTTTATTTCACACTTATCTAGTAATTTTGCTCCGTACCTAGTGAGCGCTGGTTCCAAACAAATTCTTGAACTGTCATTTTTACATGATTCGGAACAGAGATATCCTTGGCACGTACTACAATTTCTGGAGGTAAATTCGCAAGCAACTGGCAATCTATATGGATGCATCCCTTTTTTCTGTAGAAAATCATACAACTCCTTGTTAGCATTAGAAAGCCGGGGGGGCTCAAAATGCATATTATCACCCCTAACTCTATATAAATCTTCAGCCAATGCGTAGTATGGATAGAGTTCGTCGTAAGTAATAGGCCATTTTTCAGGAATCGAAGATTCTTCAGCGCCTGCATGCCAACGGCCAGCTTCAAAATCCTCTGGCCTGAAACGTTCCATTGCAGCGCCGTATAGTGAGCTAGATCCGCCGCTCCCTGACCCCATAAAGGGAACAAAACTCTTCGTCTTTTTTGAAGAAACATCTCGAACTTCGGATGCCCACCTTCCTGATTTCTTTAACACATCATAATCTGCCCCGGAAGGAGACTTCCGATTTAAAAAGAACTGTTCCGCAAAATCTCCTGAAAAAACTCCAGAGGCAGTAAATAACGACAGCCCTTTTTCACAAAACAGAATTTTTTTCCCTTCTTGAGCGAGTCGATAGCCTAGTGTTGCTCCTCCAACGCCGGTGCCCACAATAATATAATCCCACTCAATATCTAAAGGGTTGACAACCTGATCATTAAGAACTGAATCTTTCATAAATATTAACTCGTTTTTACGCTCTATTTAGTAACCGAAGTGCCACCGTCTATTTGATCATAAAATCCGGAATTTAAAGCGAAATTCCGACTTTACATCGGGTGACCACCGTAAGGATAGCCTAATGCTGTTAAGTTAAAGCTTTCATATTGAAATGATTAACCCGGGAACTGATCCCCACCATCAAAAATGGACAGTTCAAGAGGCGAGGGATTGATAAAACTGGGTTTCAAATTCCATTGGGCTTAAAAAGCCATTGGTTGAATGTAGCCTGACCGGATTGTAATCGGTTTCGATATATACCGTTTGGCGCATCGCTTCATGACTATCAAATCGCTCGCCGTGAATGGCTTCGACCTTGAGTGAATGAAAGAAGCTCTCGGCACAGGCATTATCGTAGCAGTTGCCTTTGGCGCTCATGCTGCCGAGCAATTGGTGCTGTTCCAGCAATTGCCGGTAGGCGTTTGAGCAATATTGACTCCCTCGATCCGTGTGGACGATGACACCCTTAGGCCGTTTACGTCTGAAAATCGCCATGTTCAACGCATCACAGACCAGATTGGCGGTCATCCGTTCGGCCATTGCCCAACCAGCGACCTGGCGGGAAAACAAGTCAATGATGACCGCCAGATATAACCAGCCGTCCTCGGTCCATAAATAGGTTATATCGCCCGCCCACTTTTGATTGGGCGCTGTGGCCGAAAAATTCTGTTGCAGCAAGTTATCGAACACCGGCAAGTTATGCTTGCTGTTGGTCGTGGCCTTAAACTTGTTTTCTTCTCGGTTTTTTGGACATCTTCTGCTCCGTTTCTTTCTCTTTGCCGACGTTCAAAAGTAGCAGAGCTTTTCACTTAACCGAATGTTCAATTTTTTAGGGCCGGCTCTATCTTTAGTGGCTCCATTCTCTCAAAGGCTGGAGCTTCCGAGAAAACCGGGGCGACCCAGTTCCCGCCGCCCGGGGCATCGAAAAATGGCGCCGAAACCCAAAGTATCGGGGGTGACTTTCAGCAGCTTGTTAGTGTTATCTTGCTCCCTTACCCCACAAAATCACTTCAACCGTACTCAACATGATCGTTAAGTCCAAAAACAGACTGTAGTTCTTGACGTAGTACAAATCATATTGCAGTTTTTGCCGGGTGTCGTATTCGCTGGCGCCGTAGGGGTAACAAAGTTGAGCCCAGCCGGTGATGCCAGGCTTAACTCGGTGTCGTTCCTTGTAATACGGAATGGTTTCTTCGAAGCCCCTGACAAATTCCGGTCGTTCCGGTCGGGGGCCGACAAAGCTCATATCCCCTTTGAGGACGTTCAACAATTGCGGTAATTCGTCTATCCGGTATTTTCGGATGAACTTGCCGACTTTGGTTACACGGTCGTCGCTCTGGCTGGCCCATTGTGCCCCGTTTTTTTCGGCGTCCACCCGCATGCTGCGAAACTTGATGACGTCGAACGGAACGTCTCGGTAGCCGACGCGTTTTTGCCGATAAAATACCGGGGCACCAAAACCGCTTTCCATATAGATGGCTACTGTCGTCAACAGCATCAACCACCAACTCACGGCCAGCAGCAACAAGCTGGCGATAATGTCGAAACTGCGTTTGACGATCGGCCTCATGCCGCTGTTGACGAAGCCGTCGGAGAACATTAGCCAACTTGGGCTGAGGGCGGCGAGAAACACCAGACGTTGTTCCCGTTCGTAGAAAGTCTGCAAGTCCATGACCTGTACGCCGGACATTTTGATGTCCAGTAATTCCTCGACAGGTAATTTTTTACGCCTGTCATCCACGGCGATGACGATTTCGTCGACATTTGCCGCGTCAACAATATCGGTCAGCCTGATTTTGTCGTTCAATGCAATGGCATGGGGCACCGCGACCGGCTCGTCCTCTAACGTGATGTAGCCTACGATTTCGAAGCCTTTGTATACGTAGCTGGAATTCACCACGCTCAGTTCTCCGGCTCTGTCTCCGCAGCCGACTACCAGCACTCGGCGTTTTAAATTTTCCAAGTTTACGAAGCGGTAGAACAGGTAACGGGTAAGCAGCAGGCCGGAAAAAGAGAATAAGATCGCCGAAATCAACACGCTGCGCGCCAGCATGAGCTCGGGGATGATGTAGTAGGTGAAGGCCAGAATAAATACCGCGACGGCGAAACTGACGCTGATCCGTTGCAGGATGTTGTATTCCTCTTTATCCAGCGTTTTACGGTACAGCCCCAATGCGGAACAACTGGTCGTCATGATGATTGAAAATACTGCCGCAGATGACGCCAATTCCGGTTGTGAGTACCAAGACGCTGTGTAAAGAAACCGGACTGCAGCTCCGATATACATGGCCGAGTAGAACACTATGGCTTCGGCCAGCAGGAGCCACAGGTAAGCCGTCGATATGTAATGCCGAAATATTCTGATCATGGTTTGAGCATTCGCCGGTTCCGGACAGTTATCGGGCAGGGCCCTGTTCTAACAATGTTTTAATGTGTTCGGACGGAATCGCATACGTGATGCCGCTGGGGTTTGAAATCGCATTTTCCTTACTGCCCTGGACAAACACTTTATTGATTATGCCGACGACTTTACCGGACTTTAGATCGTAGAGCGGGCTGCCGCTATTGCCCGGATAGGCAGTTGCATCCAGTTGGAAAATGTCGAAGGGGGTCTGCAGGCGTTTCAGCATGTTGACGTTCAGTTGATTGCTGGCAACAGCCGGAATGGCATTGGGCGATATAGCCGCAATAATGCTACGGTGCGTCACCGGATACAGACCCAAAACCATGCCAATCGGATAACCGGTGAAGGCGTATTGCTCGCCCTCGCGGACGCGTTGCGAATCGCCAATTTCCAGTGCCGGCAGTGCGCGGCCTTCAACCGTCAATAGCGCTAGGTCGTGGTCTTCGTCGGTCGCACGGAGATCGGCTATTTGCATCTGTTCTTTTTGTTCTTCGCGGTAAAACACGGCAAACCGCTCCAAATGACCTGCGTCAAGTTTCTTGGCGGTAACGTGAGCATTTGTGATTACCTTTTTGCCGTCTGCCACGGCAAATCCAGTTCCAAGTAGGACGCCGCGCGGATTGCGGCTTGGCATATATGTTCCGATTGCCACAATTCCGGGTTTGACCCGGTTTAGTATGTCAGGTAGGTTCAATTCGCTGGAGCGGCTGCCGTGAGGGAGCAGTAACAATACCAGTAGAGTGACGGGGAGACGCTGTATGCCGAATTTCATGGTCTATAGGTGCCGGAGAGCCTTGAGGCTTTGTTTGGTTTAGAGTGTAGCGCAACTTAGTCGAATTGGCATCGCGCTGTAATAGTGTCAGTTTAGGTTTGATGCTCCCGGATGAATGGATTTCGCCGGCGGGTTCCGGGTTATATTTCGGCGAAAACCGCTCGGAACGCACGCCATATCGGACTTTGATAAACGTTAGCAGAATAGTAGCTAGCAATTAGGAAGACCTATTTGGCTGGCACTAGTTCGGCACAGATCGGTGTTTGGCGCAGTGAACTTGTCGCTATTGGGACGGTCCATGCAAGCGGAGATAGTAATCCGTTTCCGGCGGCGAGACGGTAAAGTCTGAAATCGGTTTCGATACAGCGATTAACGACGGACCGCCGGGTCTTTTAGTCCGATTTGTTCTTCGGCAAAACTGCCGTTTTTCCAACACAACACCCCAGCAGACTCCGGCCGCCAATCCGCGAGCACGTACCGTAGCGTCGGTTCACCGTCCAAAATGAACTCGTGACGGTTCGGCCGATGAGTATGGCCGTGGACCAAGATGCGGCAATCGTAGTGGCGCATCGTTTCCATCACGGTGGCTTGGTTGACATCCATGATTTCGTCGGATTTTCCTCGCTTATGAAAGTAACTGCGCAAACGGTACCAGCGGGCGGCGATCAGCCTTAGCCAAAGCGGTTTGTTCAACACTGAGTCCTGCCATTCGCGACTGCGCGATTTGATGCGGAACGCTTGATATGCCTCATCGTCGCTGCAAAGTAAATCGCCGTGGGTAAGCAGTATCCGGTGGCCGTCGAGTACGATAACTTCGAAATCTCCGATTAGCCTGACTCCGGTTTCGGTACAAAATGCGTCGCCCAACAGAAAATCCCGGTTGCCTTGTTGCACGAATACTTTTACGCCGGAAGCGGTTAGTTCCTTAAGCGCTTGTTTGATCGCTTTGGCAGGCCGGGTGTTATCGTCGTCGCCGATCCAGGCGTCGAATAGATCGCCAAGTATATATAGAGCTTCTGCCTGGGTGGCGCGTTGTTGCAGGAACGCGAAAAAGCGCCGGAGAATTTCGGGTTTCTCCAGCGCCAAATGCAAGTCGGAGATGAATAGGATGTCTTTCACAAGCGGGGCCGTGACGGCGATACCGTAACGGCAGGGTCCTTATTCCAAGATTTCAGCTTTCTCGATGACGATGTCGGTCTTAGGTACGTCCTGATGCATGCCGCGGTTGCCGGTCGGTTGTTTTGCCATCGAGTCGACTATGTCCATGCCTTCGGTGACTTCGCCGAACACGGCATAGCCCCAGCCGCTGGGGGTCGGGCTGGTGTGGTCCAGAAAAGAATTATCTTTGTAGTTGATAAAAAATTGCGCGGTGGCGGAATGCGGATCGCTGGTGCGAGCCATTGCCAGGGTGCCGCGTTTATTTTTCAGGCCATTGTCGGCTTCGTTTTTGATGGGTGCATTTGTCGTTTTTTGGTTAAACGAGGTATCGAAACCGCCGCCTTGCGCCATAAAGCCGGGAATGACCCGGTGAAAAATCGTTCCGTCGTAGAAACCTTGTTTGACGTAAGCGGCGAAGTTTGCCGCGGAGGCCGGAGCCTTTTCGTCTTCCAACTGGATGGCAATAGTGCCAAGAGAGGTGGTTAATTTAACTTTGGTGTGTGTATTGGACATTTTATTTTCTGTTGCAAATGAAAGAGTTGAGATTGAAAACAGCATCAAGTAAACCAGAGTTGCGCGCATGACCGCTCCCAAATATAGCTGCAAGCCTTGAATTCTATGTGTTTTTATCTTGAAAGAGAAGTTCGAATCTTGGTAGATTGCCGGATGTTTTGCCGTCTTCAAGCCTCCTATACATGTTAAAAATCTACAACACTCTGACCCGCAGCAAGCAAGAATTCGTCCCGAAACAACCCGGAAAAGTCGGTATGTACGTCTGCGGCATGACCGTCTATGACTACTGCCACATCGGCCATGCCCGGGTGATGGTCGTGTTCGATACGGTGGCGCGTTACCTACGGCATTCGGGTTATGAACTGATCTATGTGCGCAATATTACGGATATCGACGACAAGATTATTCAGCGCGCTAACCAGAACGGCGAGGATTTTACGGCACTGACCGCCCGCTTTATCGATGCAATGCACGAAGATGAACGGGCTTTAGCCGTGTTGCCGCCTGACCGCGAACCCAGAGCAACCCAGTCGATTTCCGACATCATCAACATGATATCGGCATTAATCGACAAGCAATTTGCCTATCTCGGGAGTAACGGCGACGTGTTTTATGCCGTCAACCGGTTTCCGGGGTACGGCAAGTTGTCCGGTAAAAATATCGAAGACTTGAATGCCGGCGAGCGGGTCGATGTCGACGGCGCCAAACGCGATCCGTTGGATTTCGTCCTCTGGAAGACAGCTAAGCCCGGCGAGCCGGCGTGGGATTCGCCCTGGGGCTCCGGTCGACCCGGCTGGCATATCGAATGCTCGGCGATGTCAACCTGCTGCCTGGGCAACCATTTCGACATTCACGGCGGCGGCATGGATCTGCAGTTTCCGCATCACGAAAACGAAATCGCCCAATCCGAGGGCGCTACCGGCGAGCCTTTCGTCAATTACTGGATGCACAACGGCTTTGTCCGGGTTAACGAAGAGAAAATGTCCAAATCGTTGGGCAATTTTTTCACGGTGAGGGAAGTGCTGAAACAGTACCGTCCGGAAGTCATCCGCTTTTTCATTCTGTCCAGTCACTATCGCAGTCCGTTGAATTATTCCGACGAACACTTGGATGAGGCCGGTATCGCCTTGACCCGGCTTTATACCGCGCTGAGAGGGGTGGATATTGCCGATATCCCGGCAGACGCCGAGTTCAGACAACGCTTCGAGCAGGCGATGGACGACGATTTCAATACGCCGGTCGCACTGGCAGTGCTGTTCGAATTGGCGCGGGAATTGAACAAAGCCGCGGATAAAGCGCTATTGGCCGCCACGTTAAAGCAGTTGGCGGCAATTTTGGGCCTGTTGCAAGACGATCCGGAACAATTTCTGAAAGGTGGGGCCGGGCAGGGCGGTTTGGACGAAGCGGAGATCGAACGCCTGATAGAGGCGCGCAAAGCCGCAAAAGCGCAAAAAGATTGGGGGCAGGCGGATGCCATTCGCGACCAATTGAAATCTCAGGGCATCTTGCTGGAAGACGTGGCCGGCGGTAACACCACTTGGCGCCGGGAAGCTTAAGGAAACACATGAGCGAAATTAAAGACAAATCGATCGCAACATTTCTCGATGAACTGGCCAGCAAACAAGCCACTCCTGGTGGCGGTAGCGCGGCGGCGGTCATGGGGGCGCAGGCTGCGGCGTTGATCAGTATGGTTTGCAATCTGACGATAGGAAAGCCCAAGTACGCCGAGGTAGAAACTGAGCTGAAGAATTTGCTGATCGAAGCCGAAGCTCTGCGCCAGACGCTGATCGATATGATCAAGGCCGACGTCGACGTATTCGATAAACTGATGGCCAGTTACGGCTTGCCGAAAGCCAACGATCAGGAAAAAAGCCAGCGGAGCGAGCAAATCCAAATCGTGTTGAAGGAAGCGACGCTGGTGCCCTTGGCCTGTGCCAAGGCGTGTGCAAAGGCTATCGAGTTGAGCAAAATCGCCGCCGACAAAGGCAATTTGGGCGTGATCAGCGATGCCGGCGTAGCGGTGATGGCCGCCTACGCCGGTTTGAAGAGTGCAGCTTTGAATGTGCAGATCAATGCCGCCGGTTTGAAAGATCGCGATTTCGCCAATGCCCAACTGGCCGAGCTTGACGGATTGCTGGCGGCGGCAGAACAAGCCGCGCTGCACGTTTATCAAACCGTGCAGAGCAAGCTTTAACCGTCACGGCTTTCAATCGCCGGGTGTTGATCGCATTCAGCTTAAATTCGCGAAGGGAATATGCCTGAGGTCGCGATGCAATACGTCATGCCTACGTAAGGATTGCGTATAGGTACTGGCTGATTCCCGCCGGTGATTCCGATGGATGTGGTCGCGGTGGCCGATGCGGTCAGGGCTTCCGGGGCCAGCGGCGAGCTGGCTCCCGCGACGTTGCCTGAATAAATGTTGTCCCGAGCGGATGAGGCTGCCAGCACTTTACCGGCCGGGCTGCTGCTATTGCCGGCCGCATTGACAGCGTTGATGGTGCCGGTGACTTGGACGTTGGTGCTGGCGGCATGGGTGTGCTGCGGTAACTGGGTAATGTTCAAAACCACTTGGTCCGAACCGGCTTCTTCGCCGAGGAATACATTCAACAGTCCCGGACCCTGACCGGCGCCGACCGGATTTCGCCCGCGCAGATCGGGTAGAGCGAAGGTGCTACGGCCGTCGCCGCCATAGGTAGTGCCGAGTAACGAGAACAAGGCGGTGTTACTGGCGATGGGTAGCAGCGAGCCGTCGGCCGGCAGGTAGTTGCGCGGGCAAAAGTTGAAGGCAAAGGTACACACTTCACCTATGAAAGGCTCGTTGCCACAGGCTGAGGCGGACATCGGTAAACCGGCGGCGGCGATCAGCGCCAATTTCACTAGCGGTTTTTTGAAGGGTTTTGACATGTCGGTTTCCTCTTAAATTTAAGTTGTCGGGTCTTAACCAGCGAGCGGGTTGCTACGGCGCTTGGCGGCGAACAGAGAAAGTAAACCGATTGCTGTCAGCATCAAGCTTTCCGGTTCCGGTACGGTCTGGCTGTTTTGTTTGACGACCGAGTCGACCGTAATCAGCGTGTTCACCTCACTGCCGAACAAGCCGGAATCGGCCCTGCCTTGCAACAGTACTTCGGGACTGCCGTCGCCTAAATTCAGCAATTGGCCCGGATTCAATAGAAAGGACAGGATCATAAAGCCGCTGTCGCTTAAGGTGCCGCCGAGTCCGCTAGCGGCATTAACCAAGTTGTTCGTGAATAGAAATTGTTGGTTGCCCTGCTTGGCGTCGGACAATCCGCTGGCGAACAACAATTCGCTACCGTCCTCTTTATGCAAGGTGACTTGGGCTTTGGCGAATTCGCCGTTATCCGTCGTGGAGCGGACCGAGTCGGTCGCGCTGACCTGATAGCTGAATTGGAACCTTAAATTAACCAGGAAGGCATCGGTGGCCGAATTGTTCTGCAACGACATCGTATAGTCGCCGAATAACGGATTGACGATAGACGGTTCGCTGTTTGATCTGCCATTGGCGTTGAATTTAATGCCGAAGCCGTCGCCGATGCTGGTTAACGTGCCCGAGAGTGGATCGATGCCGTTGATCGCCGCACCGTTCAAGGTTGTCGTGGTCGTGACACCGGCCATAATTCTGGTCAATTCCCCGGCTTGGGTGGCATTGACCGGGTCGGAAGGCGAGCCGGTGCTGTCGAATTCGGCGGAACCTTTGATAACGATGTTCGGATCGAAGCTGGCGGCATGCGCCGCCCCGATTTGTTGGCCTAACGCCAATCCGATGGCCAAGGCCAAACTTTTGAAATTGCGGAACGGTCGGTCTGGCGTGGCGGTCGGGTTGGGATTGGCCGGATTTGGCATGGTGACGGTTTTCATCGGTTTTTCCTCTTGATTTTTGGCGAAGTAGTTATGAATCGGGTCTCGGGCCGGGCCCGAACGGGTTTCCATAATCGATAGTCAATTCGTGTGCCAAGGCGGTTTGAGCAGCTTAAGTCATTGGTTTTGCGGTGTTTTGTGGCAGCGGGCTAGCGCGGGCGACAGAGGATGGGCACGAGATGTCGCGCGATTTACGAAATATCGCGCTTTATGGCGGAGTGTGGCAGCCGATGCGGCCAGGATTGGAGGCTAACAATGAGCGGTTTGACGGCGGCGGTCGCGAGTGTTGGTCTTGACCATGCTGTGGCACCGTTCTGACGCTAAGGCAAACGGCCGGCGCCAAACTATCGATTATTTCACCGGCCGCCGGTGCAAACTTTGCTTGGTGGGCCGCGCCAACTCGCAGACGGTTTCGGCGGCTACCGCGCCGGGTATAATGCCGGTATCGACCGATAACCTGAGCGCCGTACGCGGTTTTGCGGAGCAATCCATGTCCAAACCCCTGATTTACAAAGGCCGCGCCAGCATCAGCAATGCCGCCGGCCGGTTCGAGAAGCAAAGCGGCCATGCCGAGGACGACGGCTGGGGCAGCCTGGATGACGATCTGCCGCCGCTGCCGACCGAAATCGTGGTCGATAACAGCAAATCGCTGATTACCTATAACGATTCGCCGGATATTCCGTTCGACCGTTCCATCAATCCCTATCGCGGCTGCGAGCACGGCTGCATTTATTGCTTCGCCCGGCCGACCCACGCTTACCTGGGCTATTCGCCGGGCTTGGATTTCGAAACCAAAATCCTGGTAAAACCCAATGCCGCCGAATTGTTGCGGGCAGAGCTGGGCAAGCGCAATTACCGGTGTGCGCCGTTGGCCTTGGGTACCAACACCGATCCCTACCAGCCGCTGGAACGCCAGCAGCGCATCATGCGCGGCATATTGGAAGTGCTGGCCGAGACCCGGCATCCGGTCAGTATCGTCACCAAGTCGGCCTTGATCGAACGCGACATCGATATTTTGGCCGAGATGGCGCGACAGGGCTTGGCCTCGGTATGCCTGTCGGTCACGACCTTGGACCGGAATCTGGCCAGAACCCTGGAGCCGCGCGCCTCGGCACCGCAACGCCGGCTGGACGCCGTGGCGCGCTTACGCGAGGCCGGCGTGCCGGTCGGGGTGATGGTGGCGCCGTTGATTCCGGTATTGACCGACTACGAATTGGAGCGAATCGTCTCCGCCGCGCATGCGGCCGGTGCGCTCAGTGCCGAATACATTCTGCTGCGCCTGCCGCTGGAGACCGCTGAGCTGTTTGAAGAATGGCTGCGACACCACTTTCCGCTGAAAGCGGAGCATGTCATGAACCGGGTCCGCGACAGCCGCGGCGGCAAAGCCTACGATGCCGCGTTCCATCAGCGCTTGCGCGGTAGCGGCTCTTACGCCGATCTGATCGCCCAGCGCTTTGGCTTGATCCGCAAGAAACTGGGCATGGACCGCGCCTTGCCGGCATTGCGTAGTGATGTGTTCCGCAAACCCGAGCCGAGCGGGCAGATGAGTTTCGACTTTTTCGATTGAGCCGGCTGCGTGGTGTTTGTAACGCCCATTATTCTGTGGACTTACGGCCTGCTGAGCCTGGCCGTGCTGGGCTTATGGCTGCCCAGCAAGTGCTGGCTGACGCCATTGGCCTTGGCCGCGGCGATTGCGGCCGGGCTCTACGGCCGTATCCTGCAGCCGCTGGCCTTGCTCTGGCCTGTACTGTTGGCCGCCGGATTGCTGCTGGCCGAACGTGCCGCGCTGGCTAAGTTTTGGCGGACTCTGGCCTGGCTGGTCGCCCTCATCGTTGCTACCGGGTTGATATTTCATTGGTTGCCGGGCTTCGCCAATCCCAAAGTCATCGCCGATTGGCGCTTCGGTCCGGATTCGTTGCCGTATAGCAAGTATCTGAACTTCGACGGCATTTTGCTCGGCCTTTGCGTGTTGGGTTGCACCCGGCACCGCCTGCGTAAGGTCGGGGAATGGCGACAACTCGGGAAACGGATGTTGCCGATTCTGTTGCTGACGACGATCGCGGTTTTAGGAGCGTCGCTGGCTTTGGCGTTTGTGCGCTGGCAACCGAAATGGAGCGAGCTGTTTTGGCTGTGGGCCTGGGGCAATTTATTGTCGACCTGTTTGGTCGAGGAAGCCTTTTTCCGAGGTTTGTTACTGCGCGGCTTGATGCGCTGGTTGATGCGTTGGTGCCATGGCGAAAAGTGGGCGATCGTGTTGGCGGCGGTTCTGTTCGGCATGAAGCATCTGCCGGGCGGCTGGACTTACGCCGGATTGGCGACGCTGGCCGGTATCGGTTACGGCACAGCATATCAGGCCACTGGCCGCGTGGAAGCCGCGATCCTGAGCCATTTTGGCCTGAATTGTCTGCACTTTTTGCTGTTCAGCTATCCGGCACTCAGCGCCGGCGGCATTTAGTCTTCGCTGTCGGTTGCGGTTTTCGCCGGCAGCAAGCCTTCAGCGCGGATCATCGCTTTAAAACTTTTCATCACCGGCCGCGAGATCGCGGTTTCGGCTAGCAGGCGTTTTTCGTAGATCAGATTTTTCAGTGCTTCGTCATCGGCATTGCGAGCAGATTCGATCAGTTCGTGTACGCTATGGTCCAGCAATTGGCCGGGCAGATGTTTGATCCGGTCGTACAGCAAGGCCATCACCACTTTTTCCTGCGCCGGCATCTTGCATTTGCCGTCCAGGATTTTCAGCATCACCGTCACAGCGCAATCGATCTGAAGCGGCGATAGCGCATGCGTTGCCGCCCACGCGGCGACATGCTCCGGCGTCATCCGATTTCCTCGCCGGCTGCGGTACGCCGGGCGTAATCCAGCAAGGATTCTTCGACCGCCGCATAGGCGTATGCGGACACGGCGCGGACACCGATCGCGTTGACTTTCGCGGTCGGGCCGTCGCCGATGCGAGCCACGAAAACGGCGTGGCAATCCTTGATCGTTGCCAGGATGCCGGCCATCGCCGATTGGTCGGCGTGCTGGCCCAGGCAATAATTATCGACGTCGCGGGTTTCCAGGAGCCGGCAGCCGTTTTCGCCGACGCTATAGATGCCGAATTTTTTGGCGTGCCCGAAATGTTCGTTGATCGAGATGCCGTCTTTGGTGGCAACCGCGAGTTTCAGGGCCGGTTCCAGCATAGTCCTGACTCCGGAATTGGTCGGCCGGCTATGGCCGAATGGAAAGCAGCGAATTTCGGTTTCATCGTGGCAAAAGTGGTGGTGGTCAGGACTTGATTAGCAAGTCCGATACCAGACGTACAACCCAGGCGGACCGCGGGCTGCGGCTTTAGCGGGAGCATGGGTTGTCGGGTTCGCGACAGGTCAAAACCGACAAACCGGCGCTGAACTGCGTCCGAGCGCATAACGCAACGTTGCCGGCAATCAGTCGCCGCCGCCTCCGCAACCGCCGCCGCCGCCGCCGGAATCGCCATCCCCGCCACTGTCCCCGCTGCCACTATCGTCGCCGAAGCCGTCGGTGTCGCCGTCGAAACTGCTGTCGGCGAAGTCGGCGCCGCAATAGGGCGTGCCGCTACGGCCGTCGTCGCCGGCACGGGCGATCTGGCCGCGGCAATCGGCGACGTAACTGAAACCGTCGGCGATCTGCAATTTGCTGTCCAGAGCAAACAGGAGCGGTAGCCGGCTGGGTTTTCTGGGGTTGATGTTTTCATCACGGCAGCATTGCCACCAGACCCGGCGCAGGCCGGCATTGCTGCGGCGGTTTCGGCTCAATACCACGGCCGGCGTATGGTGCAGAAAGCCGCCGAAGGCTTGGCGGCAGAATTGCTGGTAATGCCGGGTATACAAAATGAACTCGTGCCACAAGTCGTCGGCCAGTTGCGACGGCATCGACACGAAGTTACCGCCCCCATGCAGATACGCCAGAAAAAACTGGCGCAAGGCGCGGGCGGTCAATTCACAGTCCTTGCGTGTCAATTGCGGCCGGCGCTGCTGCAATTTTTCGAATAGCCCGGCAGGGAAGGCGTAGCGGCGGATGAAGTCGGCGCGGGCAGCGCGGCGCCAGTGCTGCCATAACCAAAGCAGCACCGCGCTGAGTATGGCTATCAGGATCAGTAGCGCAGTTTGGCTGGCCATAGCTTCCTCTTAGTCCTCGTGTTTTTTCAGCGTGCTGCCGGCCGGTTTGAAGGTGTGCAAGTCCACGGTCGGCTCGGCGCCTTGCGCGGCGCAGCCCCAGCTTAAGGCTTGGTCCTGGGTGAAACGCTTGCCCAGTTGCCAGGCGATTTCGGCACGGGCCAATTCGACGCCCAGATAGAAAGCGTGGCCGCCGTCGGTTTCGACCTGCAGTTTCGGATATAGATCGAACGGGTCGGTGGCGCTGTGCAGGCCGTCGCGGTTGAAAATGTGGATGCCGTCGCTGCTGACCTGAATTCGGTAGCTGGGGTCTTTGATTTGCGCCGCCAGACTTTCGACTTCTTCGCGGCTGTTCAGAAACGGTGCAGTCTCGTGCACCGTCATCAAGTCGGGGCTGATGTGCTTGGGCAGCGTGTTGTGCTGTTTGGCGGCATACATCATGCGCCGGGCCACGTCGGCCTCCTTGATCGCCCGCCGTGCGTGTTTGCTGACTTCCGTTGCCAGAATATGGTTGATGTTCAGTTCCGAGCAAATGCCCAGCAACACCGCATTAATACCGGAGGTATCGGCGTGGGTCAGTTCGGTCAGGTTGCCGACGCCCATCATCATTTCGATGTCCGGGTAACGTTGGCGGAACCGGTAATTGCGGACGATGGACTCGGTAAAGCCGAAATGGATCGGGTCCAGGATCGGGTCGACGATGAAGGCGCGGTTTTTGGCGCTCAAGGTCTCGATGGCTTGATCCAGTGTATCCAAGTCGCCGTGGACTTCCGGAATCAGAATCGGCGTTGCCGCCACTTCATCGGCAATCCACAGACTCTTATTGGTCAGGCTCAGCAGGTAATCGGCGCCGGCCTTGCCGCCTGCCAGCAAGTCGGCGTCTTCCAACGAGTCGATACTGACGCTAAAGCCTTCCTGCTTTAACGTTTTGATGCAATCGGCCAGATGCGGAAACGGCGTGCCGGGTAGACAGCCGATATCGATTACGTCGGCACCGTTGGCTTTGTAGTAATGCGCGCGCTCGACTACGGCATCGACGCCGATATTCGGCGCGTCGGTGATTTCGGCGAAGATTTTGGTTTGGTATTGGCTCAGGTCGTAATGGTGCGCGGCCATGCCGAAGTGTTGCGGCAAGTCCTTGATCTCTTCCGGGCCGCGTTCGACCGGAATGCCGTAATGCCGGGACAGCATGTCCAGATCGCCGCGGCAGCGGCCCGGTATCACGATGCGGTCGGCGCCGCCGGTGTCGGTCAGCCGGCGGGCGATCATTTCCGCGGTGATCAGTGCCGCCACCGTCACGCCCATCACATGCACCTTGTAAAAAAAATCGGGCTGCATTTTTTCCAGCACCTGGCGGACCTGTTTTTCGGCCAGGCGGCCGGTGATGAACAGGATTTTTTCGCTCATAGCCCGGCCAGACGGGTGTTTACCGCCAGGATCAGTTGTTCGACGTCGTCCACAACTTGGGTGTAGGGAAAGCTGCGAATTTTATCGGTGGCCTCCAGGTCGACCGGGCGCGGATAGACCATGAATTTTTTCTTGCCCGGCGCGGTGGTCTCGATTTCCGGCGCGGTATCGCAGGGGTAGACGATGCTGGGTACTCGGCATTTGCCGGCTTGCGAGTACAAATTGGTCACCAGCGAATCGGCGATGCCCAGCACGCATTTGGCGATGGTGTTGGAGGTGGTCGGCGCCATGACGAAGGTGTGGTAATAGCCTTTGTAAAACAGCCCCACCGGCGGCGCCGAAGCGGCTTTGTCTCGATAAATCGGCATCTTGGCGCGGATATCGTCCAGTTTGATGCCGTACATTTTCAGTACTTCCTCGCCGGCCTGGCTCAGGTAAAGATCGACGTTATCCAACGTCAGCATGAAGTCGAGACATTCTTCGATGTAATGTCCGGAGCCGGTGATAGCCCAGGCAAGGCGTGGCGTGGTCATGGCGTTTCGGTTAGTTTGCAGGTCGCGGCATTATACGTGAAGACTCGCGGCAAATGCCGCCGAGGCCGAGTGGGTTCCGACCGGCCGCCGCCGCTATTTTCGCCGCGCCTTTTAGTTGCTTGGGATTTGTAGGATAAGGCGTACAATGCCGAGCCGAATTGTCAGGATATTTCTCCCAGCCGCTATCGTTTCGTTTGCCGTTTCATTATGGATAGTCAGATTACTCAATTGCAGGATACAAACGTTCTTCGAAAAACGCCGCACGTCCTGGTATTCGCCAGTGGCACGAGCGGGGTCGGCAAGTCCAGTTTGGTGGCTAATCTGGCCGCGGCAATGGCCGCCCGCGGCCTCGGTGTCTGCATCATCGACGCCGATACCGGGCTTTCCAATATCAATTCCGTGCTGGGCTTGCGACCGGCGTTCAACCTGGAACAACTGGCCCGCGGCGAGCGTAGTCTGGCCGAGGCGGTGATCAAAACCAGCGACGGTGTGGCGGTGTTACCCGGCGCGCAAACGCTGATGAGCAAGCCGTTGGCGGCGGAGCAGCACTCGCAGCTGGAACGGGTAGTGCGGGAACTGGAAGGCCAATACGATTATTTTTTGATTGACGTCCCGGCGGCACTGACCGACAAGGTATTGCAATTAATCGAGGCGGCCAGATACGCATTTTTGTTAGTCAGTGCCGATCCGGCCGCATTAACCGACGGCTTTTCCCTGCTGAAAGCCTTGAATGCCAGAAACTACCGCGGCAGTTTGCGCGTGGTGGTCAATCAGGCGCTGGATTATCCGGCGGCGACCGAAACTTACCGCCGATTTGCCGCGGTCGCCGAAAAGTGTCTGAAACAGAAGGTCGAGTACGGCGGTTTCGTGGTTCGCGACGACAATGTTTCCAAAGCGGTGGCTTTGCAGATGACCGTGATCGATTTGGCGGCCGGTTCGCCGGCCAGCCGCTGTTTGTTCTCGTTAGCCGATAACATCGTCAAACATATCGGCAGCGATCCGAATGCTCCCGGTTTGACCGACTATTGGCTGCGGATGCTGACCGCCGCCGATGCCGCGCCGACGGCCGAGCCCGCAGTAACGGCGGGATACGCGGAACCGGGGCCGGACATTCGCAGTGCGGTCCGTACACAAACACCGGCTGTCGCCAGTGATGCGCCGCAGCGCTTGCTTGCGGACATCAGGCGCCAAGTTTTGGACCAGCCGGCACTGGAGCGGTTTACCGGCGATTTCGTCGAAGCGTATTGCGAGCAGTTCGGCACCTTTCCGGCCGCGTTCAAGGCACTGTTTTACCGTTGGCTGGAAACCGAAAACTATGCCGCGCCGCGCCTGCTGGAACTGGCGTCGACTCTGGAGGCGTTATATGCGATGCGCCATCAAACGCCAATGTACAAGCTGTCTGAAGCAGTGGCGCGCTTGGCGGCCCAGGTGCAGGGACAGCCGGAACAGCACCAGGATGCGATCGAACAACTGCGCGCCGCGTTCCGGCAGGCTTACCATCGCGACGCGTTCGATGCCGAACAGGCAGTATTGGCCAGCGTCGGCAGCGACGAATTCACCGAACAGCGGTTTGAAGAATTGCTGCAAAAATTGCGCGATGCCTTTCACGCCCGCTTCAATCGTCCGTACCAAAGCCAACCCGAATTATTGCTCAATTCGACGCTGGAGGCTTTGGATACGATGGCGGTTGACCAACAAAACCTGCAGGACGAAATCGCGATGTTGATGCACGGATTCCAGTTGCTGGCATCGCGCCGCGAAAAACTCTCCATCGCCATCAAAACCTTGTTAAACCCTGGGCTTGGCGGTGTGGCACGTCCTTAAATAGGCTCAGGGCAAGCGGTATTCAAGGCCTGGGTTAGTAGTTCGCGCATCCAAGTGCGCCTGAATTCTGCGTCCATGACGGCAGAAAATTGGGTTATATCCCATGCCGTTAAGGCATTTCGACTATCTCTGTAGATTTCGCGTTAGAAATCAATCGCATAAGCAGCAGGCTTCCCCAATAAAATCGCGTCATATCACACGCTAGATATTTTTGCCGCTGAAACTGCGCTGAGGCAGCGAGAGCCGGTTAGCGCTGTTCCGGAAAATAAATTATAAATACAACGCTTTGCCTGGATTTTCCGGGGCCGGAAGCGGTTCGGGTCGCGCTGGGTTCCAACTCATGCTCGAATATTTTGGCCTGATCATTGCTGTTAGAACGCAACATTGCTCAGCTTCCCGTCCTATCGACACCTCAGGCTCTTCAGTGTCGATCCATTTAGCTTCTACCTTTTCGCTTGCCAATCCAGGAATTAGCCATGATCAGACTTTACCGAAAAACCGTCGGCCGGGTTGCCGCCACAATACGACTCGCTCCTCCGTCCGCTTGCCGCGCGATGCCGGTCTCCTTGGTGTTGTTAGCTCCTGTAATTCAACCGGCGGTAGCCGCTACCGCGCCCGTCGGCACTGCGAGCAAGTCAGAAAGCCCTCAGGCCGTGGAATTGGTTATCGGCAAAACTCCCGGCAGTCTGTTGCAGCTCAATGTTCGACAAGCCGCATTGGCCGACATCGTCAAGGAAATCGCCGCTAAAACCAAAACCGAAATCCACTACACGGTATTGCCGGAGGCGCCGGTCACCGCCACCTGTATTGCCGATAAAGTGCAAGCGCTGTTGGAATGCCTGGTCGGCAAGCAAATTGGCGTCGTCAGCCAAAAGCCGGAAGGCGCTAGCCGGGAACAAGTCTGGCTGCTCGGCTCCAGCATGAGCGGTTGCCCGGCCGCGACCGCCAAGGCCGCTGTGTCCGAACAAGATGCTACGCCGGAAATCCAACCCACACCGGCACAACAGGCCGCGCTTGATCGCGCTCAGCGCGAACACACCGAAACGATGCTAAAGCAAGCCAGATCCAAGGATCCGTCCCAGCGCGCTGAGGCCCTGCTGAATTTAGGGTCGACCGGTACCAAAGCGGATCCTAACGTCCGGCAAGCCTTGGAAGACGCCATTAACGACAAAAGCCCCGGTATCCGGGCGCAAGCGGTCAGCGCGCTGGCGGCTTACGACGAAGACGGCGCCGAGCAAGTGTTGAATCGAGCGTTGGACGACAAAGACATGGAAGTGCGCCTGGCGGCGGTCGATCGTGCCGCCGGCAATCAAGCCATCCTGGAGCGAGCCGCGACCGACAGTAATCCGACGGTGGCCGGCTACGCGGCCGCTAAATTGGCGGAACTCGCCCGTACCCACGGTCAATAGCGTGCGCCTGGGAGCTGAACTGCATTTGGGATGGTGCGGATAGCCGTCCGCGCGATGAAACTGCTTTTTGAACACGGCATACGCCGATTCGCCGCTCTAGGGCGATCGGTCCAGCCGCGATGGCTTCCGTCCGCCGCGGTAACGGCAAACGGAAGCGCAAACAGGCCGTAACCGGCTGAAACGGTGACGGCCGAAGCCGGTGTCGGGATTGCCCCGCCGCCGGTTTTTTCTAACGCAAGTGCGGCATATTGCCGCAGAGGAAGTTTACATGAAACAGCCAATGTTCAAAACCGCATTATTGTCTTCCTTGATGCTGGCCGGGTTGGGTTTTGCATCCGTCGGTCATGCATTTTCGGGCTCGCTGGGTTCCACCACCACCGAGAATCTCGACATTTGGCACGCCACCTGTACCGCCGGTGCGTCGCTGACTGCCACCGTCGCCGGTACGCCAACCACCACCTCCGGTACTCGGGTATCGGTTGGCAATCTGGACGGTAAAAACTCTAGTACCTCCTGCACCGTAACCAGCGCCGCAGGTTGCACCACCGCAGCGGTCGCGGCCAACAATGCCGGCAATCCCAACACCTTTGTGCTTACCGTGGCGCAAACCACGGCCGCGGCTCATGCCTATACGGTCACGCCGAATTGCAGCTCCGGTGCGGCTAGTTCCATCACCCAAATCATCAATCGGTAATTCCGGCGTGACTGGAACCGCGGTTGCAGGGCAACCGTGACTTACTCATTTAGGTAACGCGGCAAAAGCCGCAAAGGAAGACAAACATGAACAATCTAACCAAAAAAACCGCACTATCCGCCGTATTGGCATTGGGTACGCTGGCTTACGCCGGCTGGGCGACGGCGCACGAAGCCGCCGGGGTGCTGGGTTCCACCAGCGCTTCGACGGTGGATGTCTACCATACCAGTTGCTTTACCTTGTCGGCCGCGCAAGTTGCCGATCCATTGGGTGAATATTTCGGCGCATCCACGCTGGCGACCAAACGTTTCGTGGCGCAGGTGCACAAACAATGTACCACCAACAACGCCGCCTGCAATGCGGCGGCCGGCAGTGTGCGGGTCAGCATCGGCGCCATCGGCGGCAGCAACCAGGTTGGCGGTTCGTCGGCATCGACCAGCACCACCGGTTCCGGTGCGCAACATCCTGAAACCTTGCTGTGGTTGTCCGGCGCCGGCAGCGCCTGGGTGCAAGTGGCCGACACGGTCGGCGCCGACCGTAACGGCGATTACATCGTCGCGATCTCGCATAGCAGCGCGACGACGAACACCTATCAAGCCTCTTTCCATTGCGAAGACGTGTTGTTGGGAAATCCGGCTCCAGGAACAGATACACAACATACCGGCACCGGCGTCACCACCACCGGCGGCGCCAACCCCAATGGTGTCGATCAAGCCGCCGACTACGTGCAAATCATCAACCAATGATGATCTAGTGCCATCGCGGAGCGGTTAAACCGCAGGCTGGGGCGCTAGTCTTCAGTCGCCAGGGACGGGCAGTGCAACGCCGGCGGGTTTCGGTCCGCCGGTTTCTTGACCGTCCATTGGCTAGTCGCTGGTGGTTCTGGCCCGGTGTGATCGAGCTTGGGTATGCAGCGCATACCGCAAAGGCCTTGCACACCAGCTAAATCTAAATCGGTACGCGATGCGCAGCCTAAGCCACTTGCGCAGCTCTGTTTATAAGGAAATTGACGCACCATGTTTAAACCTTACCTCACCCTGATTTTGTTAACCCTGTTCACTGGCTGCGCCGAGGTGCAGCCCTGGCAGCGCGGCAACCTGGCCAAGCCGCAAATGGCCTTGGATCCTTACCCCTTGCAAAGCAGCTTGCGGGCCCATAATTACGGCAGCCGCGAGGCGTTGACCGGCGCTGCTAGCGGCGCGCAAGGAGGCGGCTGTGGCTGTTACTAAACCGCCCATCGGCGCGCTGCAAGCGCTCAGCGCCGCCGCCTTGTTATTGCCCGGCCTGGCCCAGCGGCCGGTGCAGGCCGCCGAACTGGAAAGCGTGGATTTTCAATACGGCCACTATCAGGAGGGCAACCGCGCAGTTTATGGTCAGGGCTCCGATCCGGTAACCAGCCAGAAGTTCGTCGCCAAAGCCCCGAATTATCTCAACCCCATCGAAGCCGACAGCCTGCGCGGCAGCGCCCGCATCGCCTTCAGCGATCGGCTGAAATTTGCCTTCAATTACACTCAGGACACTTGGTCCGGCGCCACGCCGATCGCCACCGCGCCGGCGATTACCGGTAATTCCGCATTGAAGTATGATCCGACGTATACGACGATTACCGGCGCCTCGCCACTCCTATCTGGTGGCGCGGCATTTTACGCCGACCGCAACGGCCGCTTATACGAAGTAGCAACCACCGGCGAATTCGATCCGGACACCGGCAGTCCGATCTTTGCCCCCGGCGCCCCGGCCGACCGCCTGACCCACGTCATGGTCGGCGCCTCGCCGGAACTGCGCCAGCAAGGCGACTTCAAACTCAGTTACGACTGGGACGAAGCGGCGGCCAGCCTCGGCGGCGGTACCTCGGTGGAAAACGACTACGAGTCGCGCTTCGCCAATCTGGGCCTGCGCCTGGACTTCAACCAAAAACGCACCAGCCTCAACTTCGGCGCCAGTTACACCAACAGCGCCACCCAGGCTACGCTGGATCCGCTTTCTCAGGGCTATTTCTCGCAAGGCCCGGCCTATAACGACTTAGCTCAACTTTCTACCGACTACAATGCCGCCGGCGAAGCGATTGCCGAACATTGGAACAGCCGGGTCACCGGCGCCCGTATCGATAAGGAATACGACATCATCGTCAACCGTAACGGCGTTCACATCCCCAGCTTGCGCAGTACCACCCTGCGCGGCAACCGCCAGGATTGGGGCGCGGAACTGGGCCTGAGCCAGGTGCTGACCCCCCATGCCGTGCTGGCTTTGGACATGAGCTATACCCGCAGCGATGGCTTTTTGGGCAACCCTTATAAAGCCGTCTATGCCTACAACGCATTGGTAACCCCCGGCCAGGACCTGAACCAACCCCTGTTGTACAGCGCGCGTGGCTCCGGTATTTACGAAGCCCGGCCTATCGTCCGCAACCAGTTCAATTGGCATGTGGGTTACAGCCAGTTCGTCGAGCCGCTGGACGCGGCGCTGCATTTCAATTACCGCTTCGGCCACGACGACTGGGGCATAGACGCCCACACTTTCGACGCCGATTGGGTGCAACCCTTAGGGATGGGCTGGACCATCACCCCGACCCTGCGCTATTACTCGCAAAGCGCCGCCGAGTTTTACGCGCCTTACTTCACCACCATTACCGAAACGGCCACCGACCCGGATACCGGCGAAACCACCTATCGACCGATCAAAGCCCTGCCCAAGCATTATTCCAGCGACCAAAGGCTATCCGGTTATGGGGCCTTGAGCGGCGGAGTGGTTGTCGCCAAGCAGTTTGCCAGGGGCTTGAAGTTGCAGGTCGGCTTCGAGTATTACAGCCATCGCGGCAGCCTGAAACTGGGTGGCGGCGGCGAGCAGGATTTTGCCGACTACGACTACTGGAGCGCCAATGCTGCGCTCAGCGTTAACTTTGCCCAACTGGGTCGGGGCAGCGGGGCCGGCGACGGCCACCGCCACGGCGGCCACGCCGGCGCCGCGGCCCCGGCCGGAGTGATGTTTGCCCATACCCTGAACCAAGCCGGCGACTGGATGCTGGGCTACCGCTATCAGCGCAGCGAACAAGCCGGCGCCATGCTGCACGGCGACCGGGCGGTCGGCCAGGCCGACATCGCCGCCAACGGCTGCGAAGGCGCCACCTGCGCGATGGCGCCGGCGTACATGGCGATGAATATGCATATGCTGGAACTGATGTACGCGCCGAGCGACTGGCTGACCCTGATGCTGATGCCGCAATGGATGGACATGGCGATGGACATGACGATGCTGGTCGACGAACGCGACGGTAATGGCCATTCTCATGCCAGCAAAATGATCAACACTCATCAAACCGGCGGCATCGGCGACACCGGTTTGTACGCCTTGTTTAAAGTGCTGGCTTTTGACCGCCAGCAACTGGTGCTTAGCCTGGGCGGCAGCGCGCCGACTGGCGACGTCAATTGGGTGTGGCGTCGCAACTCGCCAGCAAGTTCAACCGGCGAAACTCCGATGGACTATGGCATGCAGACCGGCAGCGGCACCTGGGACTTCAAACCCAGCCTGACCTATAGCGGCGCCTGGCAGGACTGGTTGTGGGGCGCCCAGGCCGGCGGCACCTTGCGCCTGCAACACCACAACGAGGCCAAGTACGCCTTGGGCGATGTGTTTCAGGGTAGCGTCTGGGGCGGTTACCAGTTGACAGACTGGTTGTCCGGCAGCGTGCGCGGGATTTATAGCTGGCAGGACAAGTTGCGCGGGCATTATCCAAACAACAGCTTGGGGCAGCCCTATAGCGGTCATGACGGCACCTTCGACAAGACCAGCAACTACGGCGGCCAGTTCGTCGACCTGGGTTTGGGGTTGAACGTGCAATTTCGCGACGGCGCGCTGGCCGGCCACGGTCTGAAGCTGGAATGGCTACAGCCGCTGTACACCAAGTTCAACGGCTACCAACTGGACCGCGACTACACCCTCAACGCCAACTGGAGTTATGACTTTTGAGGGTGGCCATGCCCTCACCCCCAAGCCTTCTCCTATGGAGAGAAGGGAGCCGGAGGCGTAGGCTGGGTAGAGCGATAGCGACACCCGGCCTGAATGCCGGGTTTCCTTGCATTAAACCTTGTCTGCGGCCCAAGGTATGACGCCGGATGCAAATCGCCATTTTTCCAAGCAGAAGCGATCATCGCAACGCTGCGCCTTTTTTCGATAGGAGGATTACGCCATGACATCACCCAAACTATGTGCCCTGGCCTTACTCGTGCCGTTGTGGGGCTGCGCCACCGCCCCGGATAAACCGGCCGAACCCGCGGCGCTGGACACCGAACAGCGACAATCCAGTTATGCCCAGGGCGTGAAATACATGCAAAACCTGAAGGTCAGCGACATTCCGCTGGATCAGGAGCTGTTCCTGCAGGGCATGAACGACGTGCTGCATAAACGGCCATTGCGCTTGAATCCCGAGCAATTGCAGAAAGGCCAGGACTGGGTGTTCGTGCAGCACGTTATGTATACCGAAAAACTGGCGGCGGCCAATCAGGCCAAAAGCGAGGCGTTTTTGCAACAGAACCGCAGCCAGCCCGGCGTTACCACCACGCCCAGCGGTTTGCAATATCAGGTGCTGATACCTGGCCGCGAAGCCGGCGCCAAGCCGGCCGCTACGGACAGCGTGCGCTTGCAGTATCGGATCGCCCGCCTGGACGGGAATGAACTGACGGCAAATAAGCCGGAAGTGCCGGCCGAAGTGCCGCTGAGCGGGTTGGTGCCGGGGTGGCGGGAAGCGCTAGGGTTGATGACGCCCGGCGCCAAATGGCGTTTATTCCTGCCGCCCGAACTGGCCTATGGTGCGGACGGTCTGGCTGGCAAGGTACAACCCAACGAAGCCTTGATTGTCGACCTGGAGTTGCTTGAGATCAAGTCTGGGGGCACGGCGCAAATGGCGCCGAAAAAAACTCTGACCGCCGGTCCCGGCGGCGATGTCAAACCAACCTCCCGCTGGTTGGCTCCAGCCGGCGGTGGCTAATGTGTCGTCGCGGTCTATGAACTTGATATCGCGTTGGGCGGTTTCACCTGCGTTTTGGCATGTCGGAGCAGGACCGCGGTTATAGATCGGACCGGTTTAACCGGCGGGTTAATTTCAGTTGTGCTGTAACTCCAAACACCATGCCCGATGCCGGCGCGAAAGGCATTGGCCGGGACTAGGCTGCCGTTCGCGGCGGCAGATTTTTAACCTAGGAGAGATGATGGACGAGTCGGTTATGGGTAAACGGAATGCGGTGCGTTCGCTGGCGATGCAGCGAGATATGCGCGAGCAGCGCCAAGCGCAGGTCGAGCCGGACGCCGGACCCGAGGGGAAACCGCCGAAGTCCACTCAACGGCGGGCAAGGCGGGTGCCGGCAGAGGAGTTTCCGTCAGCGCGGTATTTTCAGGTGCATTTCGAGCAGTTGCACGAGCAGTTGTCGTTGACCACACGTCAACTGGTAATCTTGAGTGACCGAGTGCAAGATTTGGAGCGCGAAGTGAACCGCTTGAATGAGGACCCCGGTCCGCCTTGAAGGCGGCTGTGAGCAAATCGGGAGTTTGGATGCCGCTCGGCGCTAGGGCGCTGGGCAGTATGGGTTTGGACCGTTTGGGAGAGGAATAAAGATGAAAGATCGATCTATTCGACGTTTGACGTTTTTGCAGTGGGGCGCGGTGGTATTGGGTGTATCTTGCGCTATGTCGGCCGTGGCTGCCGAGGTTAATCAAGCCGCGCCGGCATGCGCTTTGCCCGCTATGCCCGACGGCAAGACTTTGCAGTGGCAGCAACTCAAAAATCAAGTGGTATATGTGGACTTTTGGGCGTCGTGGTGCGGACCGTGCATGCAATCGTTTCCGTTTATGAATGAGTTGCAGCGCGAATACGGTCAGCGAGGCTTGCAGGTGGTGGCGGTCAATCTTGACGAGGAGGACGCCGACGCGCAGGCATTTTTGGCGAAAGCGCGCCCTGTTTTTGCGGTGGCAGCCGATCCGAGTCAGCAATGTGCCAAGAATTTTGCGGTGGAAGCGATGCCTTCTTCGTATTTGATCGATCGCAAAGGCCATGTGCGATTCATCCACAAAGGCTTTCGGCCGGGCGAAGTCGACGAGTTACGCGGCATATTGAAACAACTGCTCGACGAGCCGGCGACATAGGAGTCGCACAGCGAGCGGTATGGCCTAAAACTTTTCGGGAGAGCAAGATCGATTTGTGGCCAGACTTTATCGCAACCGTGGATTTTGGTTAAATCGCGGCCTTGCCTCAGCGATTTCCTGATCATGAACTCCAACAAACCGGCGAAGAATCGGCCGTTGACCTATTACCGCCGCGAATTCAACGCAATGGGTACCCCGTGCGAAATTCAATTGTTTGCCGTCAGCACCGCCGCCGCCAGTGCGGCGGCGGATGCAGCCGTGGCCGAAGTCCAACGTTTGGAGGCGCGATATTCCCGCTACCGCCCCGACAGTTTTCTGTCGGAAATCAACCGGGCCGCTGCGGCCGGAACCGCCATCGAAGTGGACGCCGAAACTGCAAGTTTGTTGGATTACGCCACGACCTGCCACCAGCAAAGCGAGGGCTTGTTCGACATTACTTCAGGACTTTTGCGGCAGGTCTGGAAATTCGATTCCGGCCGATTGCCCGAGCCGGCTGCGCTGACGGCGCTATTGGCCAAAGTCGGTTGGGATAAGGTGGTTTGGCAAAAGCCTTTATTGGGTTTCGGCGTCGCGGGCATGGAAATCGACTTCGGCGGCGTGGTTAAAGAATACGCCGCGGATTGCGCGGCGACGGTTTGCCGTAATCGTGGCGTCAAACACGGCGTGGTTAATTTGGGCGGCGATATTCGGGTGATCGGGCCGCGCGGCGACGGGACGCCGTGGCGGGTCGGCATTCGCGATCCGCGCCAACGCGGCGAGATTCTAAAGACGTTGCCCGTTTATGAAGGTGCGGTGGCTAGCAGCGGCGATTACGAACGTTGCTTGCTGATCGACGGCGTGCGTTACGGCCATATTCTTAACCCGAAAACCGGCTGGCCGGTCAGGCATCTGGCGGCCGTTACCGCAGTCGCCGATTTTTGCGTGGTGGCGGGCAGTGCATCGACGATTGCGATGTTAAAAGAGGCGGACGGTGTGGAGTGGTTGCGGCAGTTGAATTTGCCCCACCTGTGGGTGGATGTGCATGGCGTCGGCGGCGGCACACTGGGCTAGGCTGTTGAGCAGACCGTTATTCGGGTCTGGGTTCAGGCCCGGGCGCAGACCCAAACGTCCACCCGGCCGACACCGGCCTGCTTTAAAACACCGGCCAGAGCCGAAGCGGTGGCGCCGGTGGTCATCACGTCGTCGACGATCGCTACATGCTCTGCTTTTAACGATTTAATCAGGCGAAATGCGCCGCGCATGTTCTTGTGCCGTTGTTTGGCCGGCAAGCCGGTTTGATGCACGGTATCCCGGCTGCGCGCCACACTATACAAATCCAGCGGCAGCTCGAAGCGCCGGGCCAAATGGCGGGCAATCTCGATCGACTGGTTGAAACCGCGTTCCCGGTATCGGTGCGGATGCAGCGGCATCGGCAGCAGCAGTTCCGGCAGTTCGGCGCCGGCGGCGATATGCTCGGCGAGCAGCATGGCCAACAGGCGGGCATTTTTATAATCGCGGCCGAATTTCAACTGACCGATCAGGTAGGGCATCTGATAACGGTACAGATACGGCGCATAGGTCTCGTCGAACTGCGGCGAGCGTTTCAGGCAGCGCCCGCACAAGCTGGGCAGCGCGATCTCGCTCTCGAACGGTTCGCCGCAGCGATAACAGCAGCTTAGGTTGCGCGGCAAATCGTCCAAACAGCCCGCGCACAAGTCGAAATCGGCCAAGCCGGTATCGCCGCACAACACGCAACGCGGCGGCAACAGCTTTCGTTGTATAATCTTCAGCCAGTTGTTTACCATTTTTTTGCTGTTGGGTTGATAAGTGGCTGTAGCGGCCCCGCCTGACAATTTTTCGGAGAGTAACAGAATGTCCGCCAGTCACAAACCCTTGGAACCGGTCGCAGTGCGCCACGATTGGCAATTGCACGAAGTCGAAGCTTTATTCGGCCTGCCGTTCAACGATTTGATATTTCAGGCCCAAACCTTACACCGTTCCTGTTTCGATCCGAACGAAGTCCAGGTCAGCAGCTTGCTGAGTATCAAAACCGGCTCCTGCTCGGAGGATTGCGGTTATTGTCCGCAAAGTGCGCGCTACGATTCGGATTTGGCGCCCGAGGCTTTGATGCCGGTCGACGCGGTATTACAGGCTGCTGAGCGGGCCAAAGCGGAAGGTGCTTCGCGCTTCTGCATGGGCGCGGCCTGGCGCAGTCCGAAAGATCGCGATATCGAACGGGTGGTGGAAATGGTCAAGGGCGTCAAAGCGCTGGGCATGGAAACCTGCGTCACGCTGGGCATGTTGACCGACCAGCAAACCCAGGCTTTGAAAGAAGGCGGTTTGGATTACTACAACCACAATCTGGACACCTCGGAAGATTATTACTCGGAAATCATCACCACCCGGACCTATCAGGACCGGCTTGATACGCTGGAGCGGGTGCGCGATGCCGGCATCAACGTCTGCTGCGGCGGTATCGTCGGCATGGGCGAGTCGGAAACCGACCGCGCCAAATTACTGCTGCAGTTGGCCAATTTACCCAAGCATCCGGAAAGCGTGCCGATCAATATGTTGGTGCAGGTGCAGGGCACACCGTTGCACGGTACCGAAAAGCTGGACCCGATCGTATTCGTGCGTACTGTGGCAGTAGCCCGGATCATGATGCCGCATTCGCGGGTGCGCTTGTCGGCCGGACGCACCCAAATGAGCGACGAAATGCAGGCCTTATGTTTCCTGGCCGGTGCGAACTCGATTTTCTACGGCGAGAAGTTGCTGACCACCGACAATCCGATGACCAACCAGGATAAGCAATTGTTCGCTCGCTTGGGCGTGCGGATGGGCGGCTCCAGCTACGCCTGATGCCGAACCGGTTTTACGATTTTTCCGCGAGCCTGCAGCAGTTAGAACAGCAAAATCTGTATCGGCGCCGGCGCGTCGTCGACGGGCCGCAGGCGGTCGCATTACAGCTTGAGGACCGCCGCTTGCTGAATTTTTGCAGCAACGATTATCTCGGGCTAGCCAATCATCCGGATGTGGTCGGGGCGTTCAAGGCCGGCGCCGACCGTTACGGTTGCGGCAGCGGCGCGGCACATTTGATTTGCGGCCACAGTTCGGCGCATCACGCCTTGGAAGAGGAATTGGCCGCGTTCACCGGACGGGAACGGGCTTTGCTATTTTCGACCGGCTATATGGCCAATCTGGGAGCGATCTCGGCATTGGTCGGACGCGGCGACTCTGTGTTTGAAGATCGGCTCAACCATGCTTCGTTATTGGACGGCGGCTTACTGGCCGGTGCCCGATTTCAGCGCTACCGTCACGCAGACACCGACGAGCTGCGGGCCAAGCTTGATCGCGCTCAGGGCAGGGCGCTGATCGTCAGCGACGGCGTATTCAGTATGGACGGCGATCTGGCGCCTTTGCCGGACTTGGCGCGGCTGGCGGAAGCCTATCAAGCCGGATTGCTGGTCGACGACGCCCACGGTTTCGGCGTGTTGGGCCGCAACGGCGGCGGCGTGGTCGAACATTTCGGCCTTTCCGCCGAGCAAGTGCCGATCTTGGTCGGCACCCTCGGTAAAGCGTTCGGCACTTTCGGCGCCTTCGTTGCCGGTTCCGCAGAATTGATTGAATATCTGATTCAAAAAGCCAGAACTTACGTTTACACCACGGCCTTGCCGCCAGCGGTGGCCGAAGCCACTCGCGCCGGCTTGCGCTTGCTGCAAACCGAGTCCTGGCGGCGGGAACAGTTGCAGGCCTTGATCGGCCATTTTCGCCGCGGCGCCGAACAACAGGGTTTGCGGCTGATGGACTCGGCTACGGCGATTCAGCCGCTGCTGGTCGGTGACAGCGGCCGCGCGCTGGCAGCGAGCCGGGAATTGGCGGAGTTGGGATTTTGGGTCGGTGCGATTCGGCCGCCGACCGTGCCGGCCGGTAGCGCCCGTTTGCGGGTCACGTTTACGGCGCACCACAGTCTGCAGCAGGTCGATGCCTTACTGACGGCGTTGGGTCAGGTGTTGCGGTGAGTAGCATCCATTGCGAAATATACGGCCACGGCCGGCCGTTGCTGATGCTGCACGGTTGGGCCATGCACAGCGGTATTTGGCGTCAGTTCGCCCGGCAGTTGGCGGAGCAGCGGCAGGTAATTTGTCTGGATTTGCCGGGGCATGGACGTAGTGCGCCGTTAATCAATTTTGAAATGCCGGCCATCGTCGAGGCCTTGTTGGCGGCGATTCCGGTGCCGCGTTTCGATTTGCTGGGCTGGTCTTTGGGCGCGACGGTCGCGATCAATTTGGCTGTTGCATGTCCCGATCGGGTTCGTTCTTTAACATTGTTGGCGGGCAACCCGCGTTTCGTCCGTGAACCCGGCTGGCCGGGAGTCAAGCCCGAGGTGCTCGACAGTTTTGCCGAATTGCTAATTAGCGACTCGAAACAGACGCTGCAACGCTTTTTGGGCTTGCAAGTGCAGGGATTGCCGCATGCCAAAACCGTGTTGCAACAACTGAAACTGACTGTCTCGGAATGCGAGGCTCCGGATTTCGGCACGCTGCAAGGCGGATTGCAGATTTTGAAGCAGCACGACGCGCGCGATAGCTTGGCGGCGTTGAAACTGCCGATACGGGTGATTCAGGGTGATAAAGATACGTTGGTGCCGGTGGCGACCGCGACCGCGTTACAGGATTTGCAGCCGGCGTTGCAGATAGAGATATTGCCAGGCGCCGGGCATGTGCCGTTTCTCACTCATCCGCAAGTTTTAGCCGATGCTGTGCTGAGCGATGACTGATACGGCGCTGTTGGACAAGGCTAAAGTCCGGCAGTCGTTTGCCGCCGCGGCCGATGGTTACGATGCGTTGGCCGGTTTGCAGCGCCGGGTCGGCGAGACCTTGTTGGCAAAATTTCCCTGCGCCGGCCTGGCTCAACCAGTGTTGGATATCGGTTGCGGTACCGGCTTTCTGACCCGGCATTTGGCTAGCCGGGCGCCGGCCGCCGTGGCGCTGGATATCGCTGTGCCGATGTTGCAAGCCGCGCAGCGAAACTGTGCCGGCTTGCCGCTTGCTTACGTCTGTGCCGATGCCGAGCGCTTGCCGTTCCGGAATGACAGTATCGGCCAAATCTATTCCAACTTGGCGGTGCAGTGGTGCGAGGATTTGAGCGCGCTGCTGGGCGATTGCCGGCGAGTATTGTGCGTCGACGGTCGTTTGGTATTGTCGACTTTCGGTCCGCGGACCTTGGCGGAATTGAAAGCGGCGTGGAGCCAAGTCGACGAGTTTGCTCACGTCAACCAGTTTTACAGTACCGACCAGATAGGCCAATTCCTGGCAGCGGCCGGTTGGCGCCGGTTCGAACTGGAAACCGAGTTAATCACCCAGTCATATCCGTCGGTGATGGCGCTGATGCGCGAGCTGAAAGGAATCGGCGCGCACAACGTCAGTACTTACCGTAATCCGCGGCCGACCAGTCGGGCGGCATTGCAAAGCATGATTGCCCATTACGAATCGGCGATGGCCGGCGGCGAGATTGTTGCCAGTTATGAAATTATTTATCTACGAGCGATGCGATGAAGATCGGATATTTTGTCACCGGTACCGATACCGATATCGGTAAAACCTGGGCCACTGCCGCATTGTTGCGCCGTTTCCGACGCGAGGGTTATTCGGTTGCCGGGATGAAGCCGGTAGCGGCCGGTTGCGAACGCCACGGCGGCAAATGGCAAAACCAAGATGCGTTGCTGTTGATGCAAAATGCATCGGTCGACGCGGAATACGAGTTGGTCAATCCGTATGCCTTCGAACAGCCGGTGTCGCCGCATTTGGCCTGCGGCGGCGAAACCGTTGAGCCGGCACAGATCCTGGCAGCTTTCGGCGCTTTGCAGCAGCGGGCTCAAGTCGTTTTGGTCGAGGGTGCGGGGGGCTGGTATTCGCCGATGAGCCTAACTTTGGATAACGCCGGATTGGCTGGGATATTGGGGCTGCCAGTGCTGGTTGTGGTCGGTATCAGGCTCGGTTGCCTGAATCACGCGCGGTTGACGGTGCAGGCCGTCCTTGATTCCGGCTTGCGCTGTGCCGGCTGGATTGGCATGCAAATCCTCGAAAATATGCCGTACTTTGCAGAAAATGTGGCGTATTTGCAGGAGGCGCTGCCGGCGCCGTTTCTGGGAGTTTTGCCTTATTCGGAGGCTGGCGATTTTGAACTTTTGTCAAGCGGCCTGCAGTTGCCAACCTGGCAAAATATTGATCTGCATCAAGAAAATTAAGCGGCGGATGTTGAGAATGACGGCTCCATTACAACTATAACCAGGAGACGTTTTATGGCTTTAATCACTTGGACCGCAGCACAATACGGCACCAACGTTGGCTTTGCCGATCAAGAACACCAAACTCTGTTCGGGTTGTTGAACAAGTTGTACGACGAAGCAACCGGCGGCGCGGCGCGGGCAACCGTCGGCGCTTCGTTGGATGCGTTGATCGCTTATGTGGTCGACCATTTCGCCCACGAGGAAAAGGAAATGCAAGCCAAGGGTTTCGGCGGTTACGAGCGGCATAAGGCCGAACACGATGCGTTGGTGGGTATTTGCGCCGATTTGCAAAAGAAATTCCATGCCGGTGAAGCCGACGTCACCGACGAGGTGGGGCAAATGGTGAAAGGTTGGCTGGATAGCCACATTCCGACTTACGATAAGGCTTATGCAGAAGTTTTAAGCTAAGTCAATCGCTGTTTGCGGCAGAACAGCCATGAAGGCTTGCGGGCAGCAATGTCCGTGAGCCTTTTTTATGTGCATAGTGTACAAACGGGAAAAGCTCTTCTGGTCTGCCGGGGACTCATGGGTTAAAATTGCCCAGTTTATTTATGACAATTATCTGTAAAGGGAGTTTGTTGTCTGTTTGGTGTCGGGCGGCAAGATTACAACGATATAACGCATACAAGTTTATAACTACCAATGGGGGCTGCTCCGTGAAGAAAACTAAGCAACTGCTCGCATGTTCGGTTCTGATGGCTTTAGGGCTCGGATCGGCGCATGCGGACTACACACTCAATCTGACGAAAGGCGTGACCCAGCTCAGTAACGAGTTGTACGACCTGCACATGTTGATCATGTGGATCTGCGTGTTTATCGGCATCGCGGTATTTGGCACGATGTTCTATTCGATTTTCCATCACCGTAAATCGAAAGGTCATAAAGCCGAGCAGTTCCATGAAAACACCACGGTCGAGATCATCTGGACTATCATCCCCACGCTGATTCTGGTCGGTATGGCGATTCCGGCAACCAAAGCCGTGGTCGATCTGGACCGGACTCAAGAATCGGAAATGTCGATCAAGGTGACCGGCAAGCAGTGGTATTGGGACTACGAATATCTGGACAACGGCATTCATTTCGAAAGCCACTTGGATGAAGCCAGCGAACGCGTCCACCGCGTCAGCTCTATGGACCCGCGTTCAGTACCGAACTATCTGCTGAATGTCGACAAACCGTTGGTGGTTCCGGTTAAAAAGAAAATCCGTTTCCTGTTTACCGCGGCCGACGTGATCCATTCCTGGTGGGTTCCTGAACTGGGCTGGAAAAAAGACGCCAACCCCGGTTTTGTCAATGAGGCCTGGACTTACGTCGACAAGCCCGGTACCTACCGTGGTCAATGTACCGAATTGTGCGGCCGGGACCACGGCTTCATGCCAGTGGTGGTGATTGCGATGGAGCAGGACCAATATGACGCCTGGGTGAAGGCGACTCTGGAAAAGCAAAACCAAGCCCCCGATCTGAGCGACCAAACCCGCAATTCGCTGATGGCCCATGGCGAATCGGTTTACCTGAGAAACTGCGTGGCCTGCCACCAGATCGACGGCAAAGGTATTCCGGGCTGGTTTCCGGCTTTGAGCGGCAGTGCCAAAGTCACCGGCAACATGGATCAGTTGATCGGCTTTATCCAAGCCGGTACCAGCAAAATGCCGGCCTTCCGCAAGCTGCCCGACAACGAGTTGGCCGAGCTGATTACCTATATCAGAAACGCTCCGGCGCTGGGTAACAACGTGGGTGATGAAATTCAGCCCAACAAAATCACACCCAAATGGGACGATGATGAGTAATTCGTTGATGTACGCATTGAACTCATTTTCTAATTTTTGCTGAGGTATAAAACATGACTGCTGTCGTAGCTGAACATGATGATCATCACGATCACCACGATCACGGCCCGGAGAAGGGCATTCTAAGGTGGATAATTACCACTAACCATAAGGACATTGGTACCCTGTACTTGGTATTTGCACTGGCGATGTTCTTCGTTGGCGGGACCATGGCGCTGATCATTCGCTCGGAGTTGTTCGAGCCCGGATTGCAATTCGTCGATCCGAACTTCTTTAACTCGATGACCACCATGCACGCGCTGGTGATGGTGTTCGGCGCGGTCATGCCGGCATTCGTCGGTCTGGCGAACTGGATGATTCCGATGATGATCGGCGCGCCGGATATGGCGTTGCCGCGGATGAACAACATGAGCTTCTGGATGCTGGTCGCCGGCGTTTTATTGCTGGCGAGCACACTGTTCATGGAAGGCGGTGCGCCTGCCGCCGGTTGGACTTTGTATCCGCCGTTGGTATTGCAAACCGGAAAAGCGTTTCCGTTTGCGATTTTCTCGGTACACATGTTGGGTATTTCTTCGATCATGGGTGCGATCAATGTAATCGCCACCATCTTCAACATGCGCGCTCCCGGCATGACCCTGATGAAAATGCCGTTGTTCGTCTGGACCTGGCTGATCACCGCATTCCTGCTGATCGCGATCATGCCGGTATTCGCTGGCGCGGTAACCATGTTGTTGACCGATAAATTTTTCGCAACCAGCTTCTTCGACGCGGCTGGCGGCGGCGACCCGGTGTTGTACCAACACATTTTCTGGTTCTTCGGCCATCCTGAAGTGTACGTGATGATTCTGCCGACCTTCGGCGTGGCGTCTACCATCATTCCGGTATTCGCCCGTAAACCGCTATTCGGTTACGCCTCCATGGTGTATGCGACCGGTGCGATTGCATTCCTGTCGTTCATCGTTTGGTCTCACCACATGTTTACCGTCGGTCTGCCGATTGCCGGTGAGTTGTACTTCATGTATGCGACGATGCTGATCGCCATTCCGACCGGGGTAAAAGTCTTCAACTGGACGGCAACCATGTGGAAAGGCTCGATGACTTTCGAAACACCGATGTTGTTTTCGATTGCGTTCGTGGTGCTGTTCACGATGGGTGGTTTCACCGGCTTGATGATGTCGGTGGCGCCGGTGGATTTCCAATACCACGATACTTATTTTATCGTTGCTCACTTCCACTACACGCTGGTACCGGCGTCGGTCTTCATCCTGATGGCCGCCGGCTATTTCTGGCTGCCTAAGTGGACCGGAAATATGTACAACGAGAAAATCGGCAAACTGCATTTCTGGTTGTCGGCGATTTCGGTCAACATCCTGTTCTTCCCGCAACACTTCCTGGGCCTGGCCGGCATGCCTCGTCGGATTCCGGATTACGCGGTCCAGTTTGCTGATTGGAACATGGTGTCCAGTATCGGCGCCTTCATTTACGGTTTCAGTCAGTTGTTGTTCGTCTATATCGTGATCGACACGATTCGCGGCGGTACCGGCGAGAAAGTCAGCGACGAAGTTTGGGAAGATGCCAGCAAACACAGTCTGGAATGGACCGTGCCTTCGCCTGCGCCGTACCACACCTTTACTACTCCACCGGAAAAAATTCCGACCGAGCATTTCTGATTCGGTTTTAGCGATGCTGGTTGACCGCTCCATCGGGATGTTCCCGATGGAGCGTCTCGAGGAGCAACATGGACATTAAAAAGAAAAATATTTTGACGGCGGTGGTGTTGGCAGCAATTGCGATAACCATCTACGTGTTGGCGGTCATCAAGGCCATGTCGCAATGAGCGACGACGGTTTAGATAAAAAAAATACTCGTTTGGCGGTGAGGCTGGTTTTGTTCGCCGCAATGATGTTCGGATTCGGTTATGCCCTGGTTCCGCTCTACAACGTGTTATGCGATTTGGTAGGGCAGAATGCCAAAGTCGAGACCGTGGCAAAACAGGAAACGGCGTTCCAACCTGAGCAAAACCGCGAGGTGACGATGGAGTTTCTGACGTCGTTGAACCGGTCGGTGCCGATGGCGTTCAAGGTCGAGACGCCGAGCTTGAAAGTGCATCCGGGGCAATATTACTCGGTGGGCTTTTATGCCAAGAATCTGAGCGAGCGCCGGTTGAAGGTGAGGGCGGTAGCGACTTATTCGCCGGGTCAGGTCAAGGATTACGTGACCAAAGTGATTTGTTTCTGCGAATTGGAGCAAATCTTCGAGCCGAACGAAGAAAAGAATATGACCGTACGTCTGGTGGTGGATCCCAAACTCCCGGAACGCTATAAAACCATTACGCTGTCTTACACTTTTTTTGAAATTACTGAAAATTCTGAAAATTAACGAAGGGGAAGGTTATGTCGACAAACACAGCTTATTACATCCCGCATAAAGCCACGTGGCCGGTGATGGCGACCGCCGGCTTGATGCTGACGCTGGCGGGCTTTGCCAACTATTTGAACGGTAACTCGGCCGGTTCCGGCATGATGATTACCGGCTTGCTGGTTTTCATTGCAATGCTGGGAGCCTGGTTTGCGTTGCAAGCTACCGAGAGCGAGTCCGGCATGTACAACCACGGCGTCGGTATTTCCTACCGGATGGGCATGATGTGGTTCATTTTTTCGGAAGTCATGTTCTTTGCCGTATTCTTCGGCGCGTTGTGGTATACCCGCAACCTGTCGGTGCCCTGGTTGGGCGAAACCGGCCCCGTCAGCGGTCCGGGTCGCTCCACTCACGAGATATTGTGGCCTGCTTTCCAAGCGGTATGGCCCACCAATGGCCCGGGCAAAGTCGGCGGCGATTTCGAACCGATGGGCGCCTTCGGGTTACCGTTCTTGAATACGCTGATTCTGTTGACCAGCGGCGTCACCTGCACCTGGGCCCACCACGGCTTGTTGGCGAAAAATCGTAGCCAATTGATCAAAGGCTTGGCGGCAACTGTCGGTTTGGGCTTTTTGTTCGTGGTTTTCCAAGCCAGCGAGTACCATGAAGCGTATGCCGAAATGGGTTTGACTTTGGGCTCCGGCATCTACGGCTCGACCTTCTTCATGCTGACCGGTTTCCACGGTTTCCACGTCTGCGTGGGCGCGATCATCTTGTCGGTAGTCTTGTTCAGAAGTTGGAAAGGCCACTTCACGCCGGAAAACCATTTTGCCTTCGAAGCGGCCGCTTGGTATTGGCACTTCGTCGACGTGGTCTGGTTAGGCTTGTTCGTGTTCGTTTACCTGCTGTAAATCCAAACACCACCCAATAAAAAGCGCGGTCTTTGCGGATCGCGCTTTTTTTTTGTTCGAAATCAGGGGTTGGACGGGTTGGTCGAGGCTGGAGGAGTGCTGTGTATGCGTGTGCCGATGCCGTGGGGCTGGATCAGGCCGGTGGCCAAGGCGAGAAACAATAAAATGAAGACGCCCAACGATACGCCGATCCTGACGGTTAAGGCCTTTGCCGTTTTTTTCGAATCTTCGTCATCCTTGTGTTTGACAATGTGGAACAAGGCGGAGCCGAGGCTGACGACAATGGCGATGAATGCGGCAATGATGAGGATTTTGATGGGCATGTCGGCGGAACCGGATAAAAAACAAGCATTTTCGGCGAATAAAGTATGCTTGCCAATAGCGAGCTAACGGTTGGGAAACAATATGGTCAGATTCAATCTTTTCGGTGTCGAGTTTCAATTTGCCTGGCCGATGTTGGCCGGCTATCTGTTGTTGGTCGCATTGCTGTGCAATTTGGGCTTCTGGCAATTGCGGCGCGGTGCGGAAAAGCAAAATCTGTTGGATGCGCAGCAGGCGGCATTGTCTGCTCCGGCCTTGGATTTAAACGGCGACGTGTTAATTGACGCAGCGGAGTACCGTTACCGTCCGGCGACCCTGCGTGGACATTACGATCAAGACCATCAGATTTTGATCGACAATCAGGTCTTGGACGGTAAAGCGGGGTATCTGGTGTTGACGCCGTTTTTGCCCGGCAACGGTCAGGCCGCCGTTTTGATCAACCGGGGTTGGATTGGAATGGGCGTTTCGCGCGACACAGCGCCCGATCTGAGCGTAGTCGGCCAAATCGGGGAAGTTACGGGAAGGATCAACCGTTTTCCGGAGCCCGGTATCCGCTTGCAGGGCGCAGAAGTACCCGGCGATAGTTGGCCGGTGAGGGTACAAGTGATCGATACCCGGCTATTGGCCGAGAAAATGGGGTACGCCCTGGCCGATTACCAAATCGAATTAAGTCCGGATCAACCCGCCGGTTATCGCCGCGAATGGAAGACAGCGGTGACGATCCCGCCTGAAAAACACCGGGCCTATGCAGTACAATGGTTCGGTTTAGCGTTGACCTTAACCGTGCTATTGGTTTGGCACAGCAGCCGTAATACACATCGTGGATAAACAACATCGTAAAAACCGCATCACTATTTTGGTGATTTTCGCCATGTCGGTAATTCCGTTCGGCATTGCCTGGTATCTGGCGAAACATCCTGACGTCGTGCGTCTGGGTACCAACCACGGCGAGTTGATCAGTCCGCCGTTGGTCACGGACGTGGGGGAGTTTTCCGGGGCCGATCCTTTTTCCGCAGAGCATATCGGCGAGTTGAAAGGACACTGGATCTTGGTTAATCCGGTGGCCGGCGAATGTGGCGAAACCTGCCGGGTGGCACTCCATAAAACCAACCAAATCGGCTTGATGATGGGTAAGGACATTGCCAGAATCCGGCGCCTGGCATTGCTATTCGATAACAAACTGCCGCTACCGGCCGAGTGGCGCGAAGACGGGCGTCTGCTGAAGGCTGCGCCTGCGCCAAGCTTGCAACAAAAAATCACAACAATAAATCCAAGTCCGCTACCGGATGGTAGCCTGCTGATCATGGACCCGTTGGGCAACGTAATGATGAAATACGCGCCCGGTTACGATCCGTATCAGGTCAGAGACGACTTAGGCAAGTTACTCAGAATTTCACAAATCGGTTGATCACATGTTCAGAAAACTAACCCTGTGTTGCGCGCTGCTGGCGCTGCTTGTCATCGTCGTCGGCGCCTATGTCCGCCTGACCCATGCCGGCCTTGGCTGTCCGGATTGGCCGGGTTGCTACGGTAAAGCCTTCGTCAGCGACAGCCCGCAATTCAAAGCCGACGCCGCAGCCGGTTTTCCGCAGCAAACGCTCGATACCGCCAAGGCCTGGAAAGAAATGGCGCATCGTTATTTGGCGGGCGGCTTGGCCATTTTGGCGCTGGTCTGGTTCGGATTCGCCTGGCGCCAGCGCGAGCGGGCTGCCGCTTTGGCTTGGAGCGGGTTGGTACTGTTACTGATTGCCGCGCAGGCGGCGCTGGGCATGTGGACCGTTGCCTCGGGCACCATGCCGCTGGTAGTCACCGGCCATCTACTGCTGGGTTTTGCCACGTTCTGGTCCATCGCCTGGAGCTATTTGCGCTTGCATCCTAAGTTGACGCCGAGATCGGTGAAGTCCGGGCCGACCTGGTTTGCCTGGATTGGGATTTTGGTATTACTGGCCCAAATCGGTTTGGGTGGATGGGTCAGCAGCAATTACGCCGGTCTGGCCTGCACCGATTTTCCGCGTTGTAACGGCCAATGGTTGCCGGAAACCGATTACCAACACGCATTCGATCTATTCGGCAATGCCGATGCCTTGTCGGCCGATGCGAAAATGGCGATTCAGGCGGTGCACCGGCTATTTGCCGGGTTTACCTTCTTGGTGTTGAGCGGATTGATGCTGGTCGCCACTTCCGAGCGTTACCCAAAACCGGTGCGCATGGCCAGTAATGCTCTGAGTCTATTGTTGCTGATTCAAATCGCTCTCGGTGTCTTCGGCGTCAAATACACGCTGCCCTTGCCGCTGGCGGTTGCGCACAATGCGTTTGCGGCCTTGTTGATGTTGCCGTTGTTGGCGATTTTACTGTTCAGCCGTTACCGGCTGGGCGAAGAAGCCGACGAAACCAGAGCGGAAATCGAGTTGGCTGTGCCTGTGGCACCTGCCGCCGAAGTCCCTGCGGAAGCGCCGGTCAGCCAGGAATCGTTATACCTGCGGCTGTCCAGCCAATTGCGAAAAACCCGTAGCGGCCTCAGCGGCGTATTGGGTAGTCTGGCGTTCGGTCAGAAAGCCGTCACCAAGGAGTTGCTCGACGAACTGGAGGCCAATTTATTGATGGCCGACATGGGTATCGAGACCACGACGCAAATCATCAAACAACTGACCGATACCCTGGAACGCGACCAGCTCAGCGATGGGGAGGTGTTGACCGCTACCTTGAAGCAGAACTTGCAAAACATGCTGCAGCCTTGCAGCCAGCCGTTGCGGATTCCGCAGCAGGACGGGCCGTTCGTGATTCTGGTGGTCGGTGTCAATGGTGTGGGTAAGACCACATCCATCGGCAAACTGGCCAAACGCCTGCAACAGCAAGGGCACAGCGTAATGTTGGCGGCCGGCGATACCTTCCGCGCGGCGGCGGTCGAACAATTACAGACCTGGGGCGAGCGCAACAATGTTCAGGTTGTGGCTCAACATACCGGCGCCGACTCGGCCTCGGTGATTTTCGATGCCTTGCAATCGGCCAAAGCCAAGAACATCGATGTACTGATCGCCGACACCGCCGGTCGCTTGCACACCAAATCCAATTTGATGGACGAGTTAAAGAAGATCAAACGCATCATGGGCAAATTGGACGAGTCCGCGCCGCACGAAGTATTGCTAATTCTGGATGCCGGCACCGGCCAGAATGCCTTGTCGCAAGCCAAGTTATTCAATGAAGCGGTCGCGCTGACCGGTATTGCTTTGACCAAATTGGATGGCACCGCCAAAGGCGGTATCATTTTCGCGTTGGCCAACCAACTGAGGGTGCCGATCCGTTTTATCGGCGTCGGCGAACAAATTGACGATTTGCAGGATTTCGATGCGAAGAACTTCGTCGATGCGCTGTTTGTGAAAGACTAAACCTATGCTGAAATTCGAACACGTCAGCAAACGCTATCCGGATGCCGGCGAGGCGTTGACCGACGTCAGTTTTCATTTGCAACGTGGCGAGATGGCGTTTTTGACCGGGCGTTCCGGCGCCGGCAAAAGTACCTTGTTGAAGCTGATTGCAATGATGGAGCAATGCACGCGAGGCAATATTTTTCTGGACGGCCAGAATATCAGCCGCATCAGCGACCGGAAAATACCCTATATGCGGCGTAACCTGGGTTTGATCTTTCAGGATTACAAGTTACTGAACGACCGGACCGTGTTCGATAACGTGGCATTGCCGCTGGTGGTTTCCGGTTATAACCATCAGGAAGTCGCGCGCCGGGTGCGAGCCTCGTTGGATAAGGTCGGCTTGCTGGGCAAGGAACGTAAGCATCCGCTGGCCTTATCCGGCGGCGAGCAACAGCGGGTTGGCATCGCCAGAGCCATCGTCAACAAACCGAAACTGATATTGGCCGATGAACCCACCGGTAACTTGGACCCGGATTTGTCGGCCGAAGTCATGCATATGTTCGAGCAATTCAAACAGGTCGGGGTAACGGTATTGGTCGCGACGCACGACATAGAATTGATCAATCATCTGGAACATCGGGTACTGACGCTCGACAAAGGCCACTTGGTAGCAAGCTGATGATGAAACAAATCCGCCGTAAACATGCCGGCAACCGCATCGTGGAATTATTTCAGGCCTATCTGCTAAACCACGCCCACGGCCTGTTTTCCAGCCTGGGTCGCTTGACCCGCACGCCGTTTACCTCGGCGATGACTGTGTTGGTATTGGCGATTGCGGTTTCGCTGGCCAGCAGTTTCTATATCGTCGTCGCAAACGTCGAGCAGCTAACCGGTAATCTGGAGTCGAGCAACCAAATGTCGCTGTTCCTGCATGAGGGCATTACCGATGCGGCCGGGCAGAAGCTGATGGAGCAGTTGCAGCAAAATGCTAGCGTTGCCGAAGTCAAGTACATCAGCAAAAAGCAGGCGTTGGAGGAGTTCAAAGCCAATAGCGGTTTCAGCGATGCGTTAAACGCGCTGGAGCGCAATCCCTTGCCCAGTGTGATTCAGGTGTTGCCGAAGAACGCGCTGGAACACAGCGAGGATATCGAGAAATTGATGGCCGATTTCAAACAATTGCCGCAAGTCGAATTCGTCCAGGTCGATATGCAATGGGTAGCGCGGCTGCAAACCATTATGCTGATCGCCAGCCGGGGCGTGCTATTGGTCAGCTTGCTGCTCGGATTTGCCGTGACGTTCATCACCGGCAACACGATTCGCCTGGAATTGCAAAACCGTCAGGACGAGGTGTTCATTTCCAAGCTGGTCGGTGCTACCCATGCTTTTATCCAGCGTCCGTTTCTATACACCGGATTCTGGCTCGGCTTCATCTCCGGCTTCTTGGGTTGGCTGATCGTCACGGTCATGCTGCTGATCCTGGAATCGCCGGTGGAGAAATTGTCTACCCTCTACAACAGTTCGTTCGAATTGCTGTTTTTGAGTTTTTCCGAGTTCCTGCTGTTACTGATGATTTCGGCCGCGCTGGCGGTGCTGGGTTCTTGGGCGGTGTTGCACTATCAACTACGCCAACTAAAACCTCAGTAAACGATGAAATTTTGGGAAGCCAAAACCCTAGCGCAAATGACCCCTACCGAGTGGGAGTCCTTATGCGACCATTGCGGCCAGTGTTGTTTGCATAAACTCGAGGACGAAGACACCGGTGAAATTGCGTTTACCAATGTCGTCTGCGACTTGATCGATCTGGATACTTGTAGCTGTACCCGTTACAGCGAACGCTGCACGCTGGTGCCGGATTGCCTCGACTTGAAGCAGCATGATTTTGCCGAGTACCGTTGGATGCCGAAAACTTGTGCTTATCGGCTACTGGCTGACGGCAAACCCTTGCCTGATTGGCACCCCTTGGTTTCCGGTTCGGCCGACTCGGTCAGAGATGCCGGAGTATCGATTAGCAGTTACGCTATCAAAGAATCTCAGGTCACGGACCTGGAAGACCATATCATCGACTGGTTGCAGCCTTAGCCGGTTGAAAACGTGCCGCCGAAAACGGTGTTTTCGGCGGCATTCAGGCTGGAAAAAACCGGGACGTTGCAGAGTGTGTCCCGCAGGGGGCGTTAGCCTTTACCCGGCAGCATACCTACCGTGCCTGGTTTGATGCGTTTGCAGGCTACAACCACATCCTCCTGGTGGCATCTGGCTTCCTGAGTGTTGCCGCAACTGTCGCAGACGGTATTGCCGACGCTTTTTACTTCGTCTACGTGCCAGCCGTAACCTTGCGATTGGCAAAACTTCTTGCTGAAACGGTCGATATTGTAGTTTTTCGTCGCGTTTTCTTTGGCTTTGGATTCAGCTTGGCAGTGCTCGGGCGCCAGCGTATTCGCCATAATGTCGCGATAAATATACTCAGTGGCGTGGGCCGGAAAAGCCAATAGTAAGGTGGCGAATAAGCTGCCGATGAAAGTCGTTTTGATCATAACTTAATCCTCGCGATTGGCGATGACACGGATGTTCATCAGCCGGTGCTCTTCGGCGATTTGGTCTTTGATGGGGGCGAATTTTTCATTCTCGCTCATCTTAACCGCCAAAATCGCGCCGACGACCACGGCTGTGACCAACACGACGTAGAGGACGAAATTATCTTTTTCCGGTTTTTCTTCTGTAACTTGTGACATGGTGTTGCGCCTCGCTAGCTGTCGCTTCGGCCGGTAAACCGCCGAAAACTTATTGTTAAAACCGGCCCGCATCCGGGGCGGACCTCTGCAGTCTGACACTCGCCGCATTGGGTGTGTATGATCGCGGCCTGGATTTACCGACGGGTCGGTTGTAACGGACGGTTGCCTTGGAGCTATCCGGATCGGGAGTGGTCTGGCAACGAAACGGCTTGTGGCTGTTTCGATTCGTCAAGTAGTGTCGAATCGAAACAATAAAGCAAGTGCAGGGGCTTGTCAAACAAATATCGTATCAATATTATGGCTTGAACCGGTTTTCGGCAAGCCTTTTACAAATCGGAGTCCCCGGTCCGTTCGTGCTTGGGCCAACGGACCGGCGATCTTAGCAACGCTTGGATGCGACAGAATGGGTATTCTTAGTTAGCTTGTCGGCTGATTTTGCTCAACGGCGCGATTAGTCGAGATAATCGTCCTTCAGACGGACGTAATGTTTGGCGGAATATTCCAAAAATTCTTTTTCGGCATCGGTCAGGGCCCGGATTTGCTTGGCCGGGGCGCCGACATACAAAAAACCGCTTTCCAATTTCTTGCCCGGCGTCACCAGTGCGCCGGCGCCCAGCATCACGTAGTCGCCCAATTCGGCGTCGTCCATGACGATGGCGCCGATGCCGATCAGGCAGTAGTTGCCTATCGTGCAGGCGTGGACCACGGCCCTATGCCCAATCGTGACGCCCCGGCCGATATTGAGCGGATGGCCTTTCGGCGAAAAGTCGCCGGCATGGGAGACGTGCAATACCGCGCCGTCCTGGACGTTGGTGCCGTTACCGATCTTGATGCGTTCGACGTCGCCGCGCACGACGCTGGTAGGCCAGATCGAGACGTCATCGCCCAGTTCTACATCGCCGATCACGACTGCGGTATCGTCGACGAACGCGCGCGCGCCGATCACGGGAGATTTGCCTTTATAAGTTCTGATTGCCACTGCAACTCCGTATTTTTGCCATAATTGAGCGGCGATATTACGCAATTATCGGAGTGTTCTCCAGTGTGGCGAGGATTGATGGCAGATCAGTTAGAAGTGTGGCGCCGGTGCCCGTTAAATGCCGGCCTTCCGGGGTCGCGGCGGGCTGAACGGACGTGGGATTCCGATGCGGTTGGTCGCCGCAGGGGTAGATGCTGATGGCGAGCTGCGCAAATTGTGCCGCACCGCTGCCGGCCAATAGTCAGGTATGCCGGTACTGCGGCGTGCGTAACGACATGGACTTACTCGGGCGACAAGCTGTTCGTGTCGCCGACGCCGGTGTTAAGCGTCAATGCCCTAACTGCGAAATCGGACTGCAAACCGTTGCGTTGAGCCGTGAAGGTACGCCGGATATCGAGCGTTGCTCCGAGTGTTTCGGCTTGTTTTTCGATCCGGGCGAACTGGAGGTGTTGCTGGAAGACTCGGTTGCGCCGGTGGCCGATTTCAATCTGCCTCTGCTGCAAAACATCAACCGCGAACGTTACCAAGCCGATCGTCCGGTCAAATATTTGAAATGTCCGGTCTGCCAGGTGTTAATGAACCGGATGCTTTACGGCTACCAGAGCGGTGTGGTCGTCAACCGTTGCAAGGGCCACGGCGTGTGGCTGGATAACGGCCAGATCAGTCATTTGTTGGAATGGAAAAAGGCCGGCGGCCAGTTGCTCGATCGGAAAAAGGCAGTGGAACGCCAAGCCAGAGGCCGGACCGAAACCGCGAATACTGAATTTCGCAGCAACTATGCTGCACCTACCAACCAGGCCGGCGGTGAGTTCGAGGTGTTGGAGACGATTGCCGAGGTCGTGTTCAAATTGTTCGAGTAATGGATTCGCCTAAACCTTTTGCAGCAGCGCGGGCAGAAAAAACTCGGCGACCAACAACGGGTGGCCGTGAATCGCATATTCCGTACGCCGGCCCCAAGTTGGCCCTGCCATCGAGAGCCTGGTTTGCACAGCAGTCGACCATTGGTTCGGCTCGGCGCGGCTGAACTGGCGCCGTCGGCGCTCCAGGTCGGGATAGGCAAAAATGACTTCCCCCAGCGGCCGATTGCCGAGGTGAGACAGATTGCGGTGGGCAATTTTGATGGTCGGGTCCGGCAACACCGTCCGGGCCAATACCAGCGGCCGGCCATCGGCATGTAGCAAAACCTCGCGGATCAACTGGTAACGCGCCGGCGGCAATGCCAGCAGCCGGCACTCGTCATTGAATGCCGGTTTCCAGCGGTGAAACAATATCTCGACGCCGAAGCGGTTGCCGTAAATCCCGCGCAAGCGCTTGGTCAACGAACCAGTCTCGTTTAGCCAGGATTGCAACTCCGGCGTTAATTGTCGTTGTGCTGCGGTCTCGTGGGCGGACCACAGCGGTGGGCGTTTAAATAGAAAACTCTTGTCGGGCAATGTCTAAACCTCGGCGTAATGGCGGCTGCGGCCGATCCAGCGGTCGATGAGGGGTTGGATGATTTCGGGATGATGTTGAACGATGGTCTGCGCGGCGGCCGGAATCGATTCCAGCAGTTCGCGGTCGCGTTCCAGGTCGGCGATTTTAAACTGAATCTGTCCGGTCTGGCGGGTGCCCATCACTTCGCCGGGGCCGCGCAATTCCAGGTCTTTTTCGGCGATGACGAAGCCGTCGTTGCTTTGTTTCAAAATCGCCAGGCGTTGTTTGCCGGTTTGCGACAACGGTGCCTGGTAGAGCAGCAGGCAATAACTGTCCTGATTGCCACGCCCGACCCGGCCGCGCAACTGATGCAATTGTGATAGTCCCAGCCGTTCAGGATTTTCGATCACCATCAGCCCGGCGTTGGGTACGTCGACGCCGACTTCGATCACCGTAGTTGCCACCAATAGGTCGCACTCCCGGTTTTTGAACGCCTGCATCACTGCGTTCTTCTCGGCAGCTTTCAGCCGGCCATGGACCAGGCCGATGCGGACCTTGGGCAAGGCCTCACGCAATGCGGCGGCGGTCTTTTCCGCCGCCTCGCATTGCAGCGCTTCCGACTCTTCGATCAAGGTACAAACCCAATAGGCTTGGCGCTGTTGAGCGACCCAATGTTCGATCCTGCCGATCACGTCAGCTCGACGTTCCGACGATATCGCGCTGGTAGCGACCGGTTTGCGGCCCGGCGGCAGTTCGTCGATCACCGAGATGTCCAAATCGGAATATTGCAGCATTGCCAAGGTTCGCGGAATCGGCGTTGCGGTCATGATCAGCTGGTGCGGCCGCAAACCGCCGGTTTGGCCTTTCTCGCGCAAGGCCAAACGCTGATGGACGCCGAAACGGTGTTGCTCGTCGATGACGATCAACCCCAGTTTGTGGAAATGCACGCTGTCCTGGAACAAGGCATGGGTGCCGATCACAATCCCGGCGCTGCCGTCGGCCAGCGATTGTAACGTTTGCTGCCGGGTTTTGCCCTTGAGTTGGCCGCTCAGAAACAGCACTCGGGTCGGCAGGTCGGCGAACCAATGGCTGAAATTGCGAAAATGCTGCTCGGCGAGTAATTCGGTCGGCGCCATGATCGCAGTCTGGTAGCCGGAAGCGAGTGCAGCCAGTGCGGCCAGCGCGGCGACCACGGTCTTGCCGGAGCCGACATCGCCTTGCACCAGGCGTAGCATCGGCCGGTTTTGCCGGCAATCGGCCTCGATTTCGGCGGCCACCCGCTGCTGGGCGGCGGTCAGCCGAAACGGCAAAGCGGCCAGAAAGGCCTGTTTGGTCTGCGCATCCAGGCTCAGAGTCGGCGCCGGCCATTGTTTGTAGGCCAGTTTGCCTTGCAACAGTGCCAGATGGTGGGCCAGAAATTCCTCGAACGCCAGACGCCGCAACGCCGGTAACGGCGTTCCGCTCAATATCTGCGCGGAAAGCTGCGGCGGCGGGGTATGCAGCGTGCGCAAAGCGTCTTGCAGGCTGGGGTAGTCTCGGCTTTGCAGCAGTTCGGCAGGTAACCAGTCCTTTATCGCATCGCGGCTGTGCAGGCATAGGCTCAGAGCCTGGCGGGCGGCTTTGCGCAATGCGGATTGGGAGACGCCTTCGGTTAACGGATACACCGGTGTCAGCGTCTGCTCGATCAGTTGCGCCGGATCGTCGACCAGTCGGTATTCCGGATGTACCATTTCCAGCCCGGCAAAGCCGTATCGGATTTCGCCGAAACAGCCGATCTGTACGCCGGGCTTCAATTGCTGGCTTTGCTGCACCGAGAAATGAAAAAAGCGGAGCGACAATTCGCCGCTGCCGTCGGCGATGCGACAAATCACGCTATTTCGGCCGCGTTGAATCTGGTCGGTGAATTCGACGCGGCCACAAACCAAGGCGGTCATACCGGGCAGCAATTGGTTGAGCGGCGTGATCCGGCTGCGGTCCTGGTAACGTAACGGCAGGTGGAACAGCAGGTCTTGCACATGGCGGATGCCGAGTTTTTCCAGGCGGGCGGCCGATTGGGCGCCGATGCCGTTCAATGCGGTGACCGGCAACAGCCGCGGGTCCGGATGCTGTTGCGGTTCGCTGCGCATCGTCGCTACGGTTGGGACAGGGCTAAGGCGACTGTGTCCGCCGCCACGGCGCCGAGCTCAGTAATATTCGTTGGGTAAAACCAAAATGCCGTCCATTTCGACGCCGGCCGATTTGGGCAGTGCGGCAACGCCGATCGCGGCGCGGGCCGGGTAGGGTTGGTGGAAATATTCGGCCATGATTTCGTTGACGATCGGAAAATGGCTCAGGTCGGTCAGAAACACGTTCAGTTTGACGATGTCGTTCAAGCTGCCGCCGGCGGCTTCGGCAACGGCCTTCAGATTGTCGAATACCCGGCGGATTTGCAGGTCGATGTCGCCGTCGACCATTTGCATGGTTTGCGGATCCAACGGAATTTGTCCGGACAGGTAGACGGTATTATCGACTTTGACGGCTTGCGAGTAAGTGCCGATGGCTTGCGGCGCCAGCGGCGTGGAGATGGTTTCCTTGCTCATGTTATGCCTTGATGCGGGTGATTTTTAAAACGATGGACAGCTTTTTCAATTTGCGGATGATGTTGGCTAGGTGTACCCGGTCGCGCACGGCTAGAACCAGCAAGTCCACCGAGACCCGGTCGTCCTGGCTGACCACGTTGATGTTCTCGATATTCGAGTCCATGCTGGAGATGGTCGAAGCAATCGTGGCCAGCGAGCCGCGCTGGTTCAGCAACTCGATCCGGATTTCGGCCGGGAATTCGCCGCTGGCTTCCGGGCTCCACTCCACATCCAGCCAGGTGGTTTGTTTTTTGCGGACTTCGTTGCTGTTGCGGCATTCGTGGTGGTGAACCACGATGCCTTTGCCCGGGTTGAAAAAACCGATGATAGGATCGCCCGGAATCGGCCGGCAGCACTTGGCCAGACTGACGACGATGCCCTCGGTGCCCTTGATAATCAAAGGTGTTTTATGGTGCGGTTCGTTATCGTCCAGTTTGACCGCGGCGTTGACGTCGGTTTGGCTGATGCGTTTGGCGACCAGGAACGGCATCCGGTTGCCGAGGCCGATGTCTTCCAGCAATTCGTTCAACGAGTGCTTTTTCAAGACTTGCAGCACCTGCAGAATCCGGGTGTTGTCGACGCTTTCTAGTTGGATGCCCAGGCTGTGCAGTTCTTTTTCCAACAGGCGGCGGCCGAGGTTGATGGCTTCCTGCTGGTTGAAATTCTTCAAATAAGCGCGGATGCAACTGCGCGCCTTGGCGGTGATCACGTAGTTTAGCCACAGCGGATTGGGTCGGGCCCAGGTGGCGGTGATGACTTCGACCGTCATGCCGTTTTCCAGCTTGGTTTGCAACGGCACCAGTTTTTTGTCGATCCGGGCCGAGATGCAGGCGTTGCCGACATCGGTATGCACCATGTACGCAAAGTCGACCACGGTAGCGCCGCGCGGTAGCTTGATGATCTTGCCTTTCGGCGTAAACACGAATACTTCCTGCGGAAACAGGTCGACTTTGAGGTTGTCGATGAACTCGAGCGAGTCGCCGGCCGATTTCTGAATTTCCAACAGGTCGCGCAGCCATTCGTTGGCACGGGCCTGTATCGTCTCGCTTTTATCGTTGTCGGACTTGTACAGCCAATGTGCGGCGATGCCGGATTCTGACAGGCGGTGCATTTCGTGGGTGCGGATCTGGATCTCGATCGGTACCCCGTAAGGGCCGATCAGAATCGTGTGCAGCGACTGGTAGCCGTTGGCTTTGGGCAGGGCGATATAGTCCTTGAACCGGCCGGGTACCGGTTTATACAGATTGTGCACGCAACCGAGCGCGCGGTAGCAATCGTCCACTTGGGAGCAATAAATCCGGAACGCGTATACGTCGAACACGTCAGTGAACGAAATCCGCTTGTTCAGCATTTTTTGGTAAATGCTGGCGATATTTTTTTCCCGTCCAGCTACCGTGCCGTCCAGCCCGGATTCTTTCAGCCGGTTTTGAATCGCGTTCTGGATGGTGTCGATGATTTCCTTGCGGTTGCCGCGCGATTTTTTTACCGCATTGTTGATCGCCGCATAACGGTTCGGGTACAGGGCCTTGAAACCCAGCGATTCGAGCTGGTGGCGGACATCGTTCATGCCGAGGCGGTTGGCGATTGGCGCGTAGATTTCCAGCGTTTCCTTGGCGATCCGGCGCTTTTTGTCCAGGGGCATATTGCCCATGGTTTGCATGTTGTGTAGCCGGTCCGCCAGCTTGACGACGATGACGCGTAGATCTTGCGCCATGGCTAAAAACATTTTGCGGACGTTTTCCGCTTGCGCTTCGGCGCGGGAGCGGCTGTCGATCTTGGACAGTTTGGTGACGCCGTCGACCAGATCGGCAACCTCGGCGCCGAATTGTTCGCCGAGTTGTTCCTTGGTGATGGGGGTGTCTTCGATTACATCGTGCAGAATGGCCGCCATGATGCCGTGGGCATCCATATGCATGCCGGCCAACGTGATCGCAACCGCAACCGGGTGGCAGATATAGGCTTCGCCGCTACGGCGGAATTGGCCGGAGTGGGCGGCCGCGCCGAAATGGTAGGCGCGAACAATATCGTTGATTTGGTCTTGGTCGAGATAGCTGCGCAGAACGTCGCACAGCTGGTGCAACAGTTTTTCTTCCGGGTGTTCTATGGCCGGAAGTGCTGGAGTCGGCTTGGCTGCTATCTCGGGCATACCGCTTAAAGTTCCAGGTGAGTTTCGGAGACGTAGCTGGAGCGGTGCAGGCGGTCGACATTTTCCTCGGTGACGAAACCGGCGGCGATTTCGCGCAGTGCCACTACAGTGTCTTTATCCTTGCCGCGCGGCACAAATTCGTCGGCACCTTTTTCCAACTGGCGCGCTCTTTTGCTGGCCAGCAGTACCAGTTTGAAGCGGTTTTCTACATTTTCTAAGCAATCTTCGACAGTCACGCGGGCCATGATTAAACCTTGGTTGAGTTTATGGGGTTGGAAGCTTGTAAAACCGCAAAGGTTTCAAGCGGAGAGGGCTGAATTATAAGACAAAAGCAAGTCTTAAGCCAGATACGGAACGGCGGCGGGGCAAGGCAGGGTGGCGGACAATAAAAAGCCCGCTCAGCGCGGGCCCGTCCTGTTTGTTGTAATTATTATTGTTATTGTGTTGGACGCCTGCCTTAAGGCAGTTTAGTCAAGCAGTTACTATTTATTATTATTATTGTCAGCCTTTGTTACAGGCCGCTTCCCTCCCCCTCAAAGATACAACCCTGTCGGGTTGAATGCACTCCGTAAAAGGTGGCCGAAGTGTATTTTAAAAAAATCGGAGTGTCCAACAAAAAAATGCCTTTTTTGCGAAGAAATGGTTTCGCCTCGAAATTGATTTTTTTAAACAGAAACTTAGAGAGTGTTAGGGTTTTCTAATGTTTGCTTCAGCGCTCCATTCGGCGGGATTCTTCTTCGCTCAGGAAAAAATTTAAGCGTTCGTTAAGGATCGCTTGCAATTGAAAACTGAGGTCGTTTTGTTGTTTGGCCAGCCGGATCTGAGTGATGGCCGATTCGGTATCGCCGCTGGCGTAATAATATTCGGCGGTATAGCGGTGGGATTCGCCCGGTTGTTTCAGGTCGGCGAAGATTTGCGCGAGCAGTTCGTAGTAGTAAGGTTGGTCTTTTTGGTCTTCGGGCAGGCTTTGTAGGATTTGTTTGGCACGTTCGGCGCGTCCGCCTTTCAACAGGCTGCGGGTATATTCGATCTTCACTGTAGCGTTGTTCGGAAAGCGGGCGAGGGCGGCTTCGTAGAGTTTGCCGGCTTTATCGTAGTCGTGGCTTTCGCTGGCGGTGCGCGCCAAGGCAGCAATATATTGAGGTTGATTGGGGTATTGTTCCGCCAACTGCTGGAATATTTGGTTGGCGGCCGCAAATTGCAGATTCTGCAATTGCACCAGACCCATGCCGTAACGGGCGACCGCGCGTTGCTCGCTAGTGCCTTGCATTTCCAGTGTAGTGAAATGCTGCATTGCCGCTTTGGTATCCCGCGCGGTAACCACCGCTAACTTGGCTTTGACAAGCTGGTAGGCCAGCGAGTCGGGATACTGCCGGTAAGGATAAATTTCGGCGCGGCCGCGGGTGTCGGCAACCCGGTTTTCCGACACCGGGTGAGTTCTCAAAAATTCCGGAACGCCTTTCCCGTAGTAGCGGCTAGACTGCTGCAGTTTCTCAAAGAACGCCGGCATTGCTCGCGGGTCAAAGTTAGATTCCGCCAGCGTCTGCATACCGACCCGGTCGGCTTCCTTCTCGTGGTCGCGGGTAAAGTCGATTTGAAACTGAATGTTGCCGGCCTGGATTGCCATCAGCGCCGCTTGTCCCATGTTCGGTGACTGGGTCCCGATCAGGATCGCCGCCAGCGTCGCGGCAACGGTCGGAATCGACAGTTTGCTGGCTTTTTCGATCGAGCGATACAGATGGCGTTGGGTGACGTGGGCGATCTCGTGCGCCATGACCGAAGCCAGTTCGCTTTCGGCTTCCGTCAGCAAAATCAGTCCCGAGTTGACGCCGATATAGCCGCCGGGGCCGGCGAAAGCGTTGATGTTCTGGTCCATCACGACAAAGAAATGAAACGGGTTGGACGGCGTATCACTGTGAGATGCCAGTTGTCGGCCTATGTTCTCGATGTATTGCTGGATTTCGACGTCTTGACTGATTTCGGCTTGCCGATGCAGATTGCGGAAGAAGGCTTCGCCGAATTCCTTTTCCTGAATCGGCGAGATGATCGCGCCGGCGGAGTCGCCCATGTCCGGCAACTGGATTTTGTCAATTTCTAGCGCATGCGGCGGGGGGCAAAACAGGCTCAAACCAAGGGCGAGCGTAACGGGTATTAGTCTCATGGCGGATCGGACCTGAGGTATCGAATTTGGTTCCATCGCGAATGCTCGGCGGCAAAACAGGCAAGATTGGTGGGCGCGTATTAAAATGCAACGATGTTTTTGCAAAGACAATATTCTACAGTGCGATGAAATATGCCGTTCAAGTTAATGCCGGGCCTTGCTCCGGTAACTCCGGACTATGTGCTTACCGATTTATTTCGGCCGCGCTCGATGCCGGTCACGATGTGGTTCGCGTATTTTTTTACAAGGACGGGGTTTACCATGCTTTTCGCTACGCCAGTCCGCCGGAGGACGAACTGCAACTGGGGCGAAAATGGTCGGAATTGGCGCTCGACCGAGGAGTCGATCTAGCCGTTTGTATTTCCGCTGCCCAGCGTCGCGGCTTATTGTGTGCCGACGAAGCGCGCCGGCAAGGCAAGCTCGACGACGATGTCGCGCCCGGGTTTCGGATCGCCGGCTTGGGGCAGTGGCTGGAAGTCGAGTTGTTGGCCGACCGCAGCTTGATATTCGCTTGAGGCGGCCATGAAGTCGTTTTTGTTCGTAATGCGCCGGCCACCGTACACTGGGGTTCGCCTGGCGGAAACCTTGGACGCCTTATTAACAGCTGCGGCGTTCGATCAGCGGGTGGCGGTGTTGTGGCTGGACGATGGCGTGTTTCAGCTGTTGGCGCGGCAACAGCCGGAAAGTTTGGCGCTGAAAGATACCTCGGCTATTTTTAAGGCTTTGGAGCTTTACGAAGTGACGGAGCTGTATCTGGAGCGCGAATCCTTGCAGGCAAGAGGACTCACGGCGGACGAATTGATCTTGCCGGTACGCTTGGTCGGCCGGAGCGAAGTCCATGATTTGATCGGCGGTTTCACAACGATCATTCCCGATTGATGTCCCCGGCTTTACCCGGCCGACTCTGCATCGGCTAGAATTGCCGTTTAAACATTCCAAATTATTTTACGAGGATAGAGCACGCCATGGCGGAAGAAATTGAAGAAAAACGGCGCTATTTCCGGGTCAACGATACTATCAACCTGTTGCACAAGGTGATCGATAAAAAGAATTTCGACGCCGCCAGCCATGTTTCCAACGACGTATTGAGCAATTGCACTTTGTCCTCAGCCCTGGACGTATTGGCTCAAGAAGCTCGGATGCTCGGGCCGCGCCTGGAACGGCGCGACCCGGAAATGTTCGAATATCTGAAGATTATCGACACCAAAATCAATCTGATCGCGCAGGCAATCAATGCCCAGACCGATAAGTTTTCCGAGCACGATACTCGAGAAGTCAGTCTGAGTGCCACCGGCCTGGCGTTCAGTAACGAACAAGCGATTGCGGTCGGTGAAATCCTCGAGCTGCGGATGCTGTTGACCTCATGCATGGCGGTAATCGTCGCTTACGCCAGAGTCGTGCAATGCAAGGACATTTCTCAGGACAATCCGCAGCGGCCGTTCGCGATTTGTGTGGAATACATTAATCTGACCGAAGACAACCGCGAATTGTTGATCAAGCATGTCATCAAAAAGCAGTTGCAACAACTGCGCGACAAAAACGAATCCTGAACCGCGTTCCTTATGTCCAAATCTGGCGACGGGGCCGCGGATGGAGCCACACCGCTGGCGCCGAAACTCAAACAGTTGATCAGGCTGTTGGGCGACGGCCGTTTCCACTCCGGTACCGAGTTGGCGCAATCTCTGGGTATCAGCCGGTCAGCAGTCTGGAAATACCAACAGGCGCTAACGGATGCCGGTGTCGATTTGCTTGCGGTTTCCGGAAAGGGCTATCGCTTGAACCAGCCGTTGCAATTGTTGCAGGAAGGACAAATTCTGGAGCATTTGACTCAGGATGCTTCAGCTTTGCTGCGACGCATTGAGATCCACGACCGTATCCAGTCCACCAACGGGCGTTTACTTGAGCTCGCGCGCGAGTCGGGCGAGAGCGGCGTGGTTTGCCTGGCAGAGCAGCAAACCGCCGGACGCGGACGCCGTGGCCGGAAATGGATTTCACCCTTCGGCCACAATGTGTATTTGTCTATCCTCTGGCGTTTTCAGGGCGGACCGACTGTTTTGAGCGGTTTGAGTTTGGCGATGGGCGTGGCCGTGGTGCGGGCACTGCGGGCATTGGGCGTCGAAGAGGTTGGCTTGAAATGGCCTAACGACATTTATTGGCGGCAACGTAAGTTAGCCGGCATATTGATCGAAGTCGGCGGCGAAAGCGGCGGGCCTTGCCATGCCGTGATGGGTTTGGGGCTAAATGTGTTCATGCCCGGCCGAGATGCGGCAGAGATTGACCAAGCCTGGGTGGACCTGCATCGTATCCTGGCCGATGGTGCTCACGGTATGCGCAACCGGCTGACGGCGGAATTGCTAAACCATTTGCTTCCGGCCTTAGCCGAGTTTGAATCGCGCACTCTTGCTTACTGGTTGGCCGAATGGCGCAGCTACGATTGTATGTTGCAGCGTCCGGTCTGTGTGTTTTTGGGCGAGCAGCGGTTTAGCGGAGAAGCGGCCGGTATTGATGATCAAGGTTTGCTGCTACTACGTCAGGCCGACGGCGAAATACGTGCCTTTGCATCCGGTGAAGTGAGTCTACGTCAATCATGATTTTGCTGGTCGATATCGGCAATTCCTTTCTGAAATGGACGCTGGCTGACTCTGGAATGATTGCCGAACCGCGCTATTTGAATTACCGCGAATCGGATTTTGTGTCGGTTTTGACCCGGGCCTGGACCTCGTTATCGGAACCGGAACAAATCGGGCTAGCGGCTGTTGCTGCGCCGGAAGTTGTGGCAAAGGTGCTTGGATTGGCTCAGGCGATGTGGCCCGCCGCCACGGTTGTCAAGCCGAGCGCTGCCGGCCAAGCCTTCGGTGTCACCAGCGCTTACGTCAAGCCCGAAAAATTAGGCGTCGACCGCTGGTTGGCGATGATTGGCGCGCTGCACGCCTATCCGGGCGCCAATTGTATTGTCGATTGCGGTACGGCAATTACCGTCGATTTTGTCGCCGCCGATGGGCTGCACCAGGGAGGCTTGATTTGCCCCGGCTTGCGTTTAATGAAGCAAGCCTTGTCGGCGAATACTCACGCTTTACCGGTTGCCGCCGGTGCCGGAGGGGGGGGGCTGGCGGCCGATACCGATGCGGCGATCGACGCCGGAGTGCTGTGGGCGGCTGTCGGCTTGGTCGAAACCGCGCTAGGCCGGCAAAACCAACCGTATCGATTGCTGTTGACGGGGGGCGATTCAGCACAGTTAGCGGAGCAACTTGCAGGTGACAAAGTGTTGGATTCGCAGCTGGTATTCAAAGGCTTGTTGCACTACTGCGCTGAAGCGGAGGCATCGGGATGAAGCAGGTTTTTCTGCTGTTGTGTTTGGCTAATGTATTATTTTTTTTCTGGAAGCTCCATTTTGGTGCGTCGACGCCGGCCAACCAAGTCCAGGCCGCTCTGCCGTCGATTGTACTGGTTGCCGAACGGGATGCCGCGCTTCGTAGCGTGGCGATTTCGCGGGTCCTGGATCGCGATGCCGCCGAACTGCAACGCTTGACCGCGCCTGCCGCTTTTGCGGCGCCTAAGCCAAAACAATTGGCGGGTGCCGCGGTTAAATCCGAAAAAAAATCGCTGCCGGCGGCAACCGGGAAGCCGGAGCCGGTTCGAGTGATTTGTTACGAAGCGGGGCCGTTCAGCGACGACCGCGAATTGCAGCGCTGGCTGCGCGGCAAACCCTTGCTTTTCACGAAGCCGTTTGTGCGGGAAACGACGGTTTCCGCCGATTACCAGCTCTACTTGCCCCCGGCCAAGGATGCCGAGCAGGCTCGGCTTAACAAGTTGACGTTGCACGCCAAAGGCATTGACGACGTCTGGATGGTTCCGGACGGAGAGATTAAAGGCGCGCTATCTTTGGGTGTATTTGTCGATAGAGCGAGAGCGCTGGCGTTTAAGGAGCAACTTGCCGCGCGTGGTGTCCGGGCCGAGCTTAGACAGCGCAGCAAAACCCGTCAGGCTTTATTCCTGCATTTCGGCGCCGCTGCCGCTTTTCCGGGGAGCGGCGGATATCAGCGGATTCCGGCTGCGGATTGCAAATAGCGCCAAAATGGCGCAGCCGAAACGCGAATGACTTAAATTCCCGGAATTTGTGTCAGCTTATTTTACATTGGCTGTTGTTCGGCCGAGCTAATTCCTTGAAATCCCAGGCCTGGATATTTTGGCACGTTTTTTGTATAATCTATTTTGGAGTGGAGGCTGCGGTCTTTGCTCTCGGCTTGGAGGCGGCAATTTCGGAAAAATCGCCAATTCCAGTTGTATGGCCAGAGGAATGGCCGTTTGTTAACGTTAACTAATGGGGAATATCCATGAAAACGCTTTTATCTTTAAGACTATGGCTTGCCGCGTTATTGTTGGCCGTTTCGTCTGCAAGTTCTGCGAGTACCATTTGGGAGTCAACTGACGGAGATAGTAATTTCTTGTCAATTAGCCTGTTTGGATTACCGAGCTCTGAAACTTTCGGTATTTTCGCAGCAAATGCTGATTTGAATACCGCCGCGCCACTTTACTCATTTACAGGTATCGGTAGCTACACTGCTACGGGCAGCTTTAAATTGGGTCTGTGGGATGCGGGTAAGTGGCTGGGTGAAGCGGCTAATGGCTCATTGCTTGGCAACATGTATTTGTTGAGTTTTGCCAAAACAAGTGTGCCTACCAACAATTTGGTTTTGCTGTACGGCTTCGATATCAAGCCTGCTGCTAACCAAGGCGGTGGTTCTGTAGTACCTCTTCCCGCCTCTATCTGGTTCATGACAAGCGCTTTGTTGGGTTTCCTTTACACCGGACGCCGGAAAACGCTGGTCCAAGCTTAAGCTCCGGCTTAAGTCCTTCCAGAGCCGGACGAGGCGCGCCTCGCCGGCTTTTTTTATGCCTGCCGAAATCCGCCGCGGCAAGGCTTGCAAGCGGCAGTGTCGGCCTTGCCTGCGCAGCAATATTCCATACCGCATTCCGCCCGCTTGGCCTAGCCACCGCTAACCATCAGGTTGCGGGCCTGCTCTTTCAGCGCAATCGCTCGGCGCAGCAGACCGGTTTTGCCCGGAAAAAATCGGTTGCAGGCCATTGCCTCCAGATTCAATGCTTGCTGCAATTTTTCCAAAGCTTCCGGATAAGGATTGATTACCGCTTGCTGTAATACCTCCACCGCGTCCTGAGTGTCGGCGATTGCCAGCTTCAGGGACTTCATACTTTGTTCGCCATTCTGTTCCAACGCTTTTTTGTCCAACGAATTGGAGCTGCGGATATTTTCCAGCACATTGATCGTACGGAGGAACATTGCTACGGCTATTACTTGCGACGAATCCAATTTGCCTTGCCGATTCGCTTTACTAGAGGTAAATGCGCCGGGCGAGCTGTTGAAGGCATCGGAGCTGTAGTAGGCGACGCTTTCTTCCAGCGTCGTTACGCCGTTGTTGTGAAAGAACGGTGCGGTGTCGGCCGCTTCGACCAAGGACGGCGTATTAAAGCGGTTCAAGCCATGGTGTCCTGCTGGCCGCGAGGTAGTACCGCTCGGCGCAACACTGCCGTCGCTAAAACAGACTTCGTCATAATTCGGGCCGCAGTCGTTTTGTTGGATCTGACCGAAGCCGCCGTCATAGGCCAGCGTCGGGTCGGCCAAATGGTGCAATTGGTCGCGCATTCGTTCCACACCGGTATCGCGGGTCGGATTGGCATTGGTGGTCGAACTGATGCCGCCGGCATTGGAATGGCAGCCGTTACAGTTTGCCGTGGCGCCGAAAATCACCGAGCCGTCGGCCGCTTTCGGATTGTTCTTGGTATTGAACAACATCAGGCCGTTTTGCACCAAAGGCGATTTGAAATACATATTGGCCAGATTCAATTCGCCGCTACGCCCCAATGACAGCATATAGGCTTCCAAGGCGTCGAGTTCGTCTTCGCTGGGTAATCTGAAATCGATGTTTTCGGCCCGGATCAATGTTTTCGGCATGTGCTGCTTGATCGCGCCTTTGGCGAAGTCACGCAAGGAGCCGCCGTCCGGGGCGCCGTCGCCGGACCAGCCTATGGCTTCGGTGTGCCTGCCGGATTGCTGCGCTTCGTCATCGTGGCGTTTGAAGTATTCTTCGTCCTGCGGAAACTCGCCGTTGCCGTAACCAGGATTTACTGCACGCTCGAAGGTGAGGGTATTGGCCATGCCCAACAGATGGGGAGAACTGCGCATCACCGGCGGCCGGTCGAAGCCGTCGGCGTGGGCGACGAACAAGGCAAACTGGCGCACTAGTGCCGGCTTTTCCAGATCGGCCAATTCCGGCCGGGTTTCGGCGACGAACAGCGGGTCGCTTTTCGGTAACTTGGCGATGTAACTCGGGTCGATCGTGTGATTGTTATCCGGCCGGTGGCAGGTGGCGCAGGTACGTCCGTTGCCGCCGAAAGTCTCTTCTGTAAATATTTTTTGGCCGCGGGCTATCAGCTGCGCTAACTGTGGTTCGCTCCCGAAATTGCCGGCTTGAGCGGTCTTCGGCAGTAAGAATTCGAACGGCAGGCGATTCGCGGCGATCTCGCCGCCGGCGGCAGCCAGGTTCGCGCCCGGCCAGTCGTGCTCGGTGAAATAAAGCCGCTGCAGCAGGTTGGGCGAGCCGAACAGCAGGCCGCCGTTTTCGGGAGAGGTTCCGGCTAGGACGATTGCCGCGCCGTCAAGCGTAAAGTTCCGCATTCGCTGCGGGTCGAGTTGCAGCGTCAAACCATGGCGGCCCGCCGCCGGCTCCAGTTGGCCGACGCGCAATCCTTGCCGAGACTGCTTATGATTGTCCAGCAACCAAAGTTCGTATTGGCCGGTTTCCGGTAAACCCGATACCGTTGCCTGCAAGCGCCCGGTGCGCAGATTCAGTTGAAGGTGGCCGGCGGCCGGGCTGAAGCGTGCGGACAATGCCTTGGAATAGCTCAAGCCGATTTGCAAGTTGTCCGGGCTGGAGGATTGTTCGTGAGCATATTTCCAGCGCTGGTACAACCGGCTTAAAACTTCCGGGTTGCCGTGGCCGGTAAATGGCGCTTCCGGGGGTGGCGTCACAATGGTTCCGATGCCGAGCGCAGCCGAGAATGCCAGCGCGCGTTTATAGCGTATTTTCATAATGTTATCCGTCGTTGTTCAGGCCATGCGATTGAGCCGATGGTGTACAAGGCAGCGGTGCGGCTACCTCGGACCGGGCGGTCAATTGATAGTTGCGGATAGCAATAGCCATGCCTCTTTTATATAAATCCTTTATAAATCAAAATTTTGGCGTTTTTTTGTCTGGCGATCGGCTTGTACGGGAAAATCGGCGGTTTGCTATCGACTATCGTTTCCGCGAGTTTTCCAGTGTTAGGCGGCGCGACTGAAAACCTAAGGATTGCGCGGTTTTCGCGGGTGTGGATCTCGGTATCCGATCGTCCGGTAGTGGCGGTACCGGACTCGCGCTGTTGCCCGGATGCAGGTGCCGGGTAAATCCAAATTATGTGATATCGCGCACACGCTAAGTGAAATCACACAGTATGTGTGTTTTTTATGCATTTGCAGGCGACTTGGGGTTGGCCAACCGGACTTACACAAACGGTGTCTATGGGTAATTCATTAGTTAAAACAACGGACTAGAGTATGCGTTGCAGCTTAGGCCTGCCGGGCGGTTAGTCGTCGTTACCCAGCTGTTTTCCGGCTGCACCGCGCTACCGATGCCGGATCGGCTGGTAACCGTTTTTTTGCTGTGAATGTTTAATAAGTTAATGAATTTAATGAGGTATTAGTGTTGATTTGTCGTGCTGACCAAGGCGTTGCCGCAGACGGCCAATACTGCGGCAAAATCCGCAAGTCTTGGCTGGATTGATTGTAACTTATTGAAAATTAATTAAAAAAAATAGGTACAAATTGTGCTTTCTCATTCGAGTGATAACGGACGCGATATCACCTCCGGGAAAAAGCCGAACCTGCCGCGAGGAGGAGACGGAAATTCAGGGGTCTCACGGCGAGACGGCCTGACTGCCCTGGACTAGGCAATTATGCAATTTCTTCACTTCGAATCAGTTATTGAGGCATCAATATGATAGGCATTAATCAACAGAGCTTACGCCGCGCAATTCTGGCTGCGCTCGGCGCCAGCGTTATGGCCGCTTATTCCGGACAGGCCGCCGCTATTAGTCCGGCCAGTCTGGGTGTTATCGACGCTGGCGACAGCGCTAGCGTATCCGGCAAGGCGCCGAAAAGGGCTTGGGCTGACTACGGAACCGGTTTTAACTACGGTTGGACCCATACGCCACCCTTCAGGATTTTTCAGGTCGGCGATGACGCCGACGTCGCCGCGGGTACTCGATTCGATGTCACGGTCAATCTGAAACAAAACGGCGGCACGGCACCGATGAACTATCCGGGATTTTCGATCTGGACCAGCGGAACCGCGCCCATGGTTACCGGTGCCGCCGACGGCAGCGGTTACGGACATGCCTGGAGTCAGGTGCGCGGGCCTTACGATGGCGGTGTCGCCGGTTACGTCGCGCCTCCTGGTCTGGGCGGCACGGGATTGCTGGGTGTGCCCGGCGCCGATTTGACTCAGGGCAGCAACGGCTGGCTGGGTGAAGGCGGCGGCGGAAACATAGTCCGCGGCCATGACGGATGGATCGGTTATGCCAATGCCGGCTACTCCTTCACTAACGGCGATGGCGATAAGATTCAAGGTCTGCTCGCGGGTGCCACCAACCCCGGAAATGTCGGTCAATACGGCGGCGGTGCCAGCGATCCGCTGAATGGTACGGCACTCACCAACGTCAACCAAGATTCACCCTACGTCTACACCGGTTTCGCGACCCTGAGTGCCGGCGAGGCGATGTTGACCCTGCAGGGCTTGAAAGCCGGTTATTACTTGATCGGCTGGGCGGGTAGTTGCCCGGATGATAATGCCAATGGTCAAAATTGCGGAATCGGTGCAGGCCAAAACTATATGTTGACCATCAACAATACCGGAGTCAGTGCGGTGCCGTTGCCCGGAGCTGTCTGGATGTTCGGTTCGGCTCTATTGGGTTTTACCGCGCTAGGTCGAAAAAAACCGGTCTAGCTTACAGCGCCAGCCTATCCGCTTTGCCGAATGGGGCGTGCTCGGGTAACAAGGTCCAAATGCCTTATGTCCGATGTTGTCCCGATTAGCTGGCGCTCACAATAATTTAGTGGTCGGTTCCCGGGGTTGTCTAGGTTGGGGCCGGCCCTGATTTCTTTGGTTTCGACTGAACGGATGCAATCGAAGGCATGCGCAGGTTCAGTCTTTATCCGACTCCCAGACCGGGGCCAAAGCAGATGCGGCGCCGGGTGAATAGCGGGTTTTACGAGGCAGGTATGAAGGTATTTCCGAGAATCTTTTTAATAGCGATCGCTTCGCTGGCGGCGCTGCCGGTGGCGGCCCACGGACCGGTTCCGGTATCGTTACAGCGGGTACCGGTGCCGCCGGTGCCGGGTTTGTTGGACGGTTCCAGCCCGATCGTGGTGAATAAGGCGGCAGCGATTGCGTTGGGCAAGGCCTTATTTTGGGATATGAGCGTCGGTAGCGACGGCATGGCCTGCGGGTCTTGCCATTTTCACGCCGGGGCCGACGCCCGGGTCAAAAATCAGCTGAATCCCGGCGCCAAGAGCAGCAAAGCCAGCGGGCAGACGTTCGATACGTTGGCGTCGGGCGGTGGCGGCCCCAATCATACCTTGCGTTCGCAAGACTTTCCGTTGCACCGGCTGTCCGATCCGGCCGATAAATTCAGCGCCGTGACCTTTACCACCGATGATGTGGTGGCGTCGTCCGGTACCTTTAGCGGCGACTTCAAAGGCGCTTCGCGTTTCAGCGGCAGTGCCGACCAATGTTCGCGTAGCGTCGATGCGGTATTTCACGTTAACCAAACCGGTACCCGGCGGGTGGAGCCGCGGAATGCGCCGACTGTAATCAATGCGGTGTTCAACCACCGCAATTTCTGGGACGGGCGGGCCAACAATATCTTTAACGGTAGCAGTCCCTGGGGTGAACGCGACTCGAATGCCGGGGTTTGGGTCAAACTCAATTCGCGCTCGGTGGTTAAAGAAAAGCTGCATCTGGAAAACTCGTCTTTAGCATCGTTGGCGACGGCGCCGGGTTTGAGCGATACCGAAATGAGCTGCAGGCAGCGGACATGGGCCGATATCGGCCGCAAGCTGTTGGGACGCCAAGCCTTGCAACATCAGAAGGTGCACCACGAAGACAGTGTGTTGGGCCCCTATAGCTTGAGCAGCATCGGAAATCTGAAGCCCGGTCTGAATACGACCTATAAAAATCTGATCATGCAGGCTTTCAATACCAAATACTGGTCTTATAGCGGCATCGGCCCGTTCGGTGCTCCACCGGGACAAACCGCCTACAACCAAATGGAGGCCAATTTCCCGATGTTCTTCGGCTTGGCGCTCCAGCTTTACCAGTCGACCTTGGTGGCGGATCAATCGCCTTTCGATTTGAGCCCGGTGGATGCCAGTCTGCGCCCGACCTGGACCAATATTGTCGGCGCCACGCCGGCCGAGACCGAGGCCAAGCGCCAAGCGCTGAAAGACGGCGGCAACTTGTTTTTCAACAATCATTGTAATTTGTGTCATGCCGGCCCGAGCTTGAGTCTGGCCGCGGTCGCTACCAATGCGGCGTTGTTAAAGCCCGAGCCCGGCAAAACCTTTGGTTTGGCAGCGACACCAATTTCGTACGGACCGGATGCGTTCGGTCCTTCCGGCGGCGCGCGAGCAGCCGGCATGACCCAATATGTCAATCCGGTAACCCGGGATTTCAGTAGCGACGGCATGCCTTTGCTGATGGACTTGGGGTACATCAACACCGGTGTTGCCGATCCGAATGGCGACCGAGGAGTTGGCGGTCTCGACGATTTCGGCAATCCGCTATCCTTTGCCGCTCAGTACCTTCAGTATTTGCAGGACCGTCCCGCCGGGATCAAGGATCGTCTGGTTAAGGATATTCGCGCTTGCGATTTCATCACCGCGATTGCGATTAATACCGACGTTTCCGAGCCTTATTACTTTACCGCAGTGGAAGGTATCCAGGCGGACGGCAGTCGGGAGGGTGTGTCGCGCAATCAAAACTGTGCGGATCCGGCCACAGCTTTCATTCCGTCGCCCAGCTCGGCACGCAACGAAGCCAATGCCGCAAATCTGGGCGTGGCAGTCAAGGCGGCCTTTAAAGTTCCAACCCTGCGTAATATCGAGCTGACCGGGCCGTACATGCATAACGGCAGTATGGCAACGCTGGAACAGGTGATCGAGTTTTATGGCCGGCAAGGTAATTTCCACAACGATATTTTGCACGAGCAGGTCGGTACCATCTCGTCGTCGATCAATTCGCCGGCTAACCGGGCCAAATTGATCGCGTACCTGAAATCGTTCACTGACGACCGGGTGCGCTATGAAAAGGCGCCGTTTGACCATCCGGAGGTGATCGTGCCGAACGGCCACGACGGTAACCATGAAGCTGTTGTATCCGGCAATCCGTTGCAAGCCGATCTGGCGCAAGACGAAGTATTAGTCGTCCCGGCCGTCGGTGCCAATGGTTCAGTCGACCCGCTGTTGCCGTTCGACCAGTTGTTGGCGCACTGAGCGGCTGAATGCCGTATCGAAAACACCGGCCCGCGCGACGCCGAGTCGCGCGGGATTTCCGGACACAAAAGTCAAGTAGAGATTAACTTATGCAAACTTCAATAAAACACAGAGCCGTTCTGGTATGGCTGGCAGGGTTGGGGCTGTTTACCGCGGGTACGGCGACTGCCGCTACAAGTTTCAACAGTTCCGCAGCGTTAAGTTACAGTATTGAGAGCATCGTCAACCTGAGCAATCCGGGGGATCTGTCCGGCCTGGAGATCGTCGGCTATTTCCAGCAGATCGACGCTCCGGCCAATCCCGGCGACGAATATTCGCAAGTGCAAATCAACGGCGTCGGCTCGGTGCTCGCCAACAATCCTGAGTTGTCGACCGGCGGCGATTTCAATTACACCTTTGCCGCCAGCGGCACCTTGGCGAACGGTACCCTGGATGCGCACCATTTGGGTTGGTACGGCTTGGAGTTTCGCAATAACGGCAGCGATCGCTACGCCATCAATTTGCGTCTGGATTATCTGCTCAGCGCGGCGGCCGGCTCGGCCACCGATTCCAGTTCCGTGGCGATCGATTTCTTTAACGGTGACGGCCTGTGGCAAGGTGCCGACCGGGTCGATACCGCGTTCAATGACCTGAACGTGTCACGAGCCGGCACTAGCGGCCTGTTCGGCTTCGAATTGGCGGCCGGCCAGACCGAAGGTTTATACGCCGACGTGCGGATGGATAACCATCTGGAAGCCTCGCCGGTACCGCTGCCGGCCGCGGTGTGGTCGTTTCTGGCCGGCGTGATCGGTATCTTGGGTCTGAAAAAACGCCGAAGCGAATAATCGGTCTGATCTCAGCCACCGGCGGTCGGGGTCGGACGTGCCGCGCCGCCGGCCTCACACCACCCGGTCCGGTGGCGTCCGGCCGGCGAAAAACGCTTGCAAATTGGCCAGCACTTTTTCGCCCATCGCCGTGCGGGTGGCGATCGTGGCGCTGCCCAAATGCGGCAACAAGGCCGCATTTTCCAATGCCAAAAAGCCGGGGTCGATGTCCGGCTCGCCTTCGTAAACATCGAGGCCGGCACCGGCAATGCGCTTTTCCCGCAACGCCCGAATCAAGGCTTTACTGTCGACCACATCGCCGCGAGCGGTATTGATCAAGTGCGCGCTGGGTTTCATCAGGTCCAAGCGGCGTTCGTCGATCAGATGCCGGGTGTCGGCGCCACCGGGGCAATGCAGCGACACGTAATCGCACTGCGGCAAGAGTTCTTCGAGTGTCTCGCACCGCACCGCTTGCAGATCGGCGACGATTTCCGGATCGGCCGGGCTGGGTTTGACGTACAAAATCTTCATGCCGAAGCCGTGGTGCGCTTTGCGGGCCATGGCCTGGGCGATGCGGCCGAAGCCGACCAATCCCAACGTGGCGCCGGTGACGTCGCTGCTCATCATGTGCGTCGGACACCAGCCGCGCCATTGGCCGGAGCGGACCAAGCGGTCGCCTTCGGCGCCGCGCCGTGCCGTCATCAGCAATAAAGTCATAGCAATATCGGCGGTGCTTTCCGTTAGTACGCCGGGGGTATTGGTCACGACCAAACCTTGTTCCCTCGCTGCCGCGATGTCGATATGGTTGTAGCCGACGCCGAAATTTCCCAGGATCCGGCAGCGTTTGTTGGCGACGTTCAGCACCTCGGCCGGTAGCGCATCGCAAACGCTCGGGCAGACCGCATCGTAGTTTTGCAGAGCCGTTCGAAACTCGTCGGCGTTCATCGGGTGGTCGTCGCCATTCAAGGTTGTATCGAACAGTTCCTGCAATTTGGCTTCGACGGTCGCCGGCCAGCGCCGGCTGATCAACACTTTGGGTTTACTCATCAAAAATTCCTGTATGGCTGCGTTCGGGCCGCCAGTATAAGCCAGCCGGCGGCGATTTTCGGCGCGGCGGCTAAGGATCCAAGGCCGGATTTGAGCGGGAAATCTCGCCGGTGGTGTGTTCGCGGTCGTAGGCTCTGACCCGCGCGGCCCTCAGGCTGTTGATACTGGCAATGTTCTCGTCGTGCTGATGCAGTGCGCGTTCGCGTTGGGCCGTCGCGTACTGTTGTTTCTGCTGCTGCAATTCCAGCGCCAATTCGGGTTTTCGATATTGCATTTCCAGGCGGCTGTTGGCGATATCCTGCTGCCTAAGCTCAGATTGGGTATCCGCCTGGCTTTGCAATAGTTCCAGCGCTCGTTGTTGGTTGGCTAGCTGGCGTTCCGCCAAGCGATTGGCGTCTTCCAGTTGTTGCTGACGCAGGCTACGTTCGGCCTCGATTTGGGCTTGTTGCCGATCGCCCCGGCTTTGCTGCGCTAGCCATTCTTGCTGGCGCAGCAGACTTTCTGCAGCAGCGGCCAGTCGTTCGGTTTTTTGGTAATCCCGGTACAGCCAGAGCCCGGCCGCCACCGCCAGTAGCGCGGCGACCATAATCTGCCGCGGCGCAAGTTGGAAAGGCCTATGCCGCTCGGCCGGGGCAATAGCCGAGTCGGCCGCGACCTGCGCCATCGCCAGTTTACGGTCGTACGCCAAGCGGCGCTGCGCATCCGACAGGATCAGGAACGCCTCTCTGGCGCGGGCCAGACTCGCCAATGAAGCATCGTCATGGCGCCCGGTGTAGAGCCGTTCGACGGTTTTGAAAGCGCTATGGACTTGTTGTGCGGTAGCCGTTTCCGGAAGGTTCAGCAATTGGTACAGGGTTTTCGCCATGGCCGTCGCCTCTTGCTTGGTCGTGAGTCGAGACGGCGTATCGGTGAGTTTGCCGACTGTCGCCGCCGATTGGATTGTCAATGGCAGCGACTATAGGCAACTCAAAGCTCAAGCGCAAATATACCCTTTAAAAACCTTAAGCGATCGCGTAAGCGCGGCGAGTCTGGCGGTGGCGCAGCATGGCTAGCGACCCAAGCAGGCAGCCCAGCGAAAACCAGGCTATGGCCGCCAACGGCAGTCCCGATAGATTTTGCGCTTCGGTCTGATCGGCATCGATAGTGTGCCCGGCCGCGGTCGATGCGAACCCGGCTTGAGCCAGGCCATAACCGGCGCTGGGCATTAGGGTCCAGGCCACTTGGCTCAGTGTCGGATAATCCATGGCCGACCATTCGACTAATTTGCACAATTCGCTCGGAACCGTGTTGTTTTGGCAGCCCTGGAGGGCTGCTGGAAATAACCAGCGGCTTGATGTTACGGTTTCGGGCGAGGGTAATAGATTGGGAATCTGCAGCGGCGCGGCAGCGAAACTGCCATATAAACCGGGATCGGGCTGGTTTAACGGTTTGACTTGGGCCGGAACGGCCAACATAGCGATTAGCAATAATGAATGTCTCATGACGTCCTCCCTTGGCTGTTGAAAACAGTTGGTCCTCGGTAGGTAACAGCAAAAATGGCGCCGACATGAAAAAAATATAGTAATTTCAGTTGGATATTCATTTTGTGGTCGGTGCGCAACCTGTCCGGTTAAGTGTTTTTGCCGAATTTTGGTGCGACTTTCGATCGATTTTGGTGTGCTGCGCACAACCTTAGGCCGGAAAATGCCGGCAGCAGAGCGGGGCAATGGGGTGAGCGGTCGGGCGGCGAATCTGGATTCGCCGCCCGACCGTCAGCGAGGGCTATTTCGCGGTAGAACGATAGTATTCGATCGCCGCGGCGACGCCGCTGCCGGCTTTGATATCAAAACCGTGATCCAGCATCGCCATTTCCACGCCGGCAATCCCGCCCAACAAGGAAACGTCGTTCATGTCGCCGACGTGGCCGATGCGGAACACTTTGCCGGCCACTTCGCTCAAGCCGGCGCCCAAGGAAATGTTGTACTTGTTGTAAGCCGTGCTGATCACGTGGCGCGCGTCCTTATCGGCCGGTACCACGATGGCGGTGACGGTGTCGGAAGCCCAGCCTTCCTGGGCGCAGGTTTGCAAGCCCCAGGCTGCCACAGCGCGGCGTACGCCTTCGCCCAGACGGTGATGGCGGGCGTAGACGTTTTCCATGCCTTCTTCCAGCAGCAATTCCAGCGCTTTGCGCAGGCCGTACAGCATCGGCGTGGACGGTGTGTAAGGGGTGTAACCATCTTTATTGGAGGCCGCCATGTCTTTCAACGAGAAGAAAGAACGCGGGAAGTTGCTGTTGTCGATTGCGGCTAGGGCTTTTTGGCTGAAACCCAATATCGCCAGACCGGCCGGCAACATGAAGCCTTTTTGCGAGCCGGCGATCGCTGCGTCCACGCCCCATTCGTCCTGGCGGAAATCGATACTGCCGATCGCGCTGACGCCGTCAGAAAACAGCAGGGCAGGGTGGCCGGCCGCATCCAAGGCTTTGCGGACGCCGGGAATATCGCTGGTGACCCCGGTCGAGGTTTCGTTATGGGTGGCCAGTACGGCTTTGATTTCGTGATTTTTATCGTCTTTCAGGCGCGCTTCCAAATGGTCCAGCGGAATGCCCTTGCCCCATTCGATTTGGTGAATTTCCACATCGAAACCCAGTTTGCGCGCGGCTTCCGCCCACAAATGGCCGAATTGGCCGAAACGGTAAATCAGGACTTTATCGCCCTGGTTCAAACAGTTGGTCATTGCCACTTCCCAGCCGGCGGTACCAGTGGCCGGAAACACGAAGCATTGGCCGGTTTCGGTGCGGAACACCTTTTTCAGGTCTTCCAGAATCGGCGACAACAATTTAGGGAAAATCGGCGAGCGGTGGTCTTCCATCGGCACGTGCATCGCGCTCAGAATTTCGTGTGGGGTATTGGTTGGACCTGGAACAAAAAGGTGATTGCGACCCGCCATCTGGTTTCTCCTTGGAATTTTGGAAGCTTAGAAAATCGCCGGATGGTGCCATAGAAGGCAGGCTTGAGCAAGTCCGACCAATGCAGGAATACTCGTTGAATGGTTCCGGAGATACGAATCAAATAGATGCTGCCGCAGAGTTTCGGCGTTCGGTCCAGAATAAATCGATCGTTTGTAACGATTCTGATATAAGAATAGCCGGTACACTTTTTCGCTTCGCTCGGGCTATGCTGCAGCCCTATCTTTTTGAGTTATTTATGCGTTCCATAATCAAGGATTTGAAGCTGATTTCTCTCGATATAGTCGGTATTTCAATATTGCTGGTTTTGTCGGCGGTAACCCTATCGAATACTCCAGTCGGAGTACCGCCAGGCTTTTTGAACTCGGACAGTCCGAAAACCACTGACGATGAAAACCACGCGGTTGACATCGATAGGCCTGTGTTTTCCGATCGAACCTTGGACGCCGATTTGTTTTTCAGTCATCAGCAAGGCGACGAACAACTGGCCGGTATCGACGAGTCTTTGGGTGCCGGCGCGTGCGCGGCCGATTTTAATGGCGATGGACTAGTCGATTTGTTTTTGGTCAATGGCAGCGGCCAGACGCGTTATTACGGTAAGGCGTATTGGTGGCAACAAAATCAAGGCAATGCTTTGTTTCTCAATACTGGCGACGGCAGGTTTCGCAATGCCACGGCCGATGCCGGTCTCGAGCAAACCCTTTGGGGAATGGGGTGTTTGGCTGCGGATTTTGATAATGACGGAAATAGCGATTTACTGGTTACAGCAAAACAAGGCAACTTTCTGTATCGGAATACCGGCGGCGGCAAATTCGCCGAAGTTACAGCGGTAAGCGGCCTGACGGATAACGGTTGGAGCACTTCAGCTGCTGCAGCCGATTTCAACCGAGACGGCTTGCTCGACATCTACGTGGGGCGTTTTATCGAGTTCGAGAAGGGAAAAAAAACGTACGAGGCCAACAGTCAGTTTGTGGCGGAAAAGAAGGGTACCTTCGACGCCAGTTTGTATCCGGCGTTACCTAATCGCTTGTATGTCAATCAAGGCGGGTTCAAATTCAAGGAAGTGGCGGCGGAGTTTGGCGTGCAGGGCGCCGATGGTCGTACCCTGGACGTGTCTTGGCATGATCTTGACGGAGACGGTTGGCCGGATCTGCTTGTCAGCAACGACAAGGGCACCGGCTCAAACAGTGCATATCTCAACCGTAACGGTAAACGATTCGAATCGGCAGGCCAAACTCTGGGGCTACGTTCGGCTTTGGGCAGCAGGGGGATCGGCGCTGGCGATTTGAATGGCGATGGACGCGCCGAACTGCTGTTGGCCAGTCCTAGCGGAGAAAATACCTTAGCGTTGTTTTGGCAGGCAGATAGAGACGGTTCCCTTGGTTTTTTGGATAGGTCCCGGGAGCTTGGCATCGGCAGCGACGCGTTTTTGAACGTATCCGGTTGGTCGCCGTTGGTGCGGGACTTCAACAACGATGGATTCGAAGACGTCGTGCTCGCTGCTGGACATTTAGAACCCGACCCAGATACGGCAAGGCTTAGCCAAGGGCAACCGAAACAATTTTGGCTAAACGATACTCGAGGTCAATTTGTTTCAGCGAATTCCGGATCGGCGTTTTTCGATCAGACATCCGCGCGCGGGGCGGTAGCGGCAGATTTCGATAACGACGGCGACATTGATCTTTACTTTACCCAAAACAACGAATTGGGCCAGTACCTCCGGAACGATTCCCAGGCCAGACACTGGCTGGGCTTGAAATTGCAGGGGCAGCGTAGCAACCGCGACGGCTTGGGAGCCATTGTCCACGCCTACACGGCTACGGGACGCCAAACCAAAACCCTTGTTAGCGGCGAAGGATTTTTGTCGGATAGCGACAAGCGTTTGCTGTTTGGGTTAGGTCCCAACCCATCTGTCGAGAAGGTAGTGGTTGAGTGGCCTGACGGCGGGCGGCAGGTTGTTTACCCCAAGCAAGTCGATCGCTATTGGTTAGTCGACCAGGACCAAAGCGAGCTCCAGCCATTGGATGCCAAGCTAGCTCGCGACGCCAAAGCGCTTCTGCCGATGGCCTTAGGCGGCGGCCAACCGGCACTGAGAGCCCGTTGCTTACGGATGACGAAGGATATATTGAGTGACGAAGATTTTTTTCGCGAACTGCGTGAGGCTTTGGCCGATTCGGAACCTGAGGTACGGAAGGCGGCAATTCAACTGGCTACAGAGGCTGCAAACCCACGCGGATTGGCGGTATTGGTAAGGGGGTTAGACGATTCTGAGCCCGAGAATGCCGTTGCAGCCATTGCGGGTTTGCGAGCTATGGAAGACGAAGCGTCGGTGCGTTGGTTATTAGGTGCTTTCAATCGCGACAGTGTCGAGGTCAAAGTCGCTCTAGCTGACACGTTTGGGTATTTTTTCCGCGAGGAAGAGGCGGTGGTCTACCGTAAGTACCTTGCAGTACCTTATCTGATCCGATTATTGGACGATATCTCTCCGCAGGTCAGGGGCGCGGCTGCCAGGGCCTTGGCCGACGCGGAGCGTTTTCGCGGTGTTCATGCGTTGCTTGACCGGTTAGATGACAGCGATGTAAGCGCCCGCGGCGAATTGGTCAGGGCAGTGGGGCTAATTCGTCAGACCGAAGCGTTGCCAAAATTAAACGCTTTGTTGGCGGACGACAAACAACCTGCCTATGTTATTGCACGACTGTTTGTCGCGGCGAAGCGCCTGGGCGATGTTGACGCTCCAGCCAAATTGACGAATTTTCTAGATGGAAGCGGCGCATTTCGCGATCGGCCACTGGCACAACGATTGGCTGTGTTAAACGAATTGCTGGTTTTGGGAGACGACGCGGCGGTGTTCGATGGCGGGCCGCTACGGCAAAAAGCGCTCGACCTATTCAGTCGATTCAAGCCGGCCGATATTGGCCAGCGGTTGGCGTGGATCAGTATTTGGCAGCACTATGACGATCCCCACGTTCGTAGCTGGTTGTGGGAACAGTTGAAAGCCAAAGAACCGGAGGTTCGAGCGTCGGCTTACCGAGCATTGTCGGTCAAGGCCGAGGGTGCCACGAACGAATTGTCACGCCAAGCATGGCGCGATGTTGATCCGGCGATTCGAGAGTGGGCGCTGGGAGAGATGCTGGCGCGAAACGCCGATTTTCGCGAGGAAGAACTCCGGACGTTGATAGAAGATCCGGTATTGCGGGGTCAGGCGCTACGGTCTTGGTCGGCACACGGCATTTCCTCGCCGAATAGGTTGTTAGCAGTATTGTCGGCACAAAATACGGGTTCGCAATCAACGCCGAGTCTGACAGCGGTTTGCTTCACTGCGGACGCCGCGTTCAAGGAATTCTGCCCGGTGTTAATCTACGCGGGAGAAACAAGCCCGGACAAGCGCGAAGCCGCGCGGCGGATGTTGCTGGATACTACGCTCGACTTAACGTTACGCGAAGCGGTGTTGAAACGATACACCACTGAGTTCGATCCCGATGCATTGAATCAGCTTTACGCCGCGGCACAAAACAAGAAAGATCCGCTACGGCCGGCTCTGTTGGAAAAATTATTCAGCTTTAACGACGATTCGTTAGTCGAGTTCGCGCGCAAGATTGCCGGTAGCGCTAACGAGCAAGACGATCTTCGGCTGAGTGGGGTCGAGTTTTTGCTTAAACGCAACGACCCGTCGGCGAAAATGCTGATATTTGGTCAAGGTTCGGAGGGTAAGTCATGAGTCTACAAAACAGTCAAATGCTCGCCGAACGGCGTTATGCCAGGCCGCTTGCCGGGCTGATCCTGGTGCTGATTTGGAGTGGATACTTGAGTTGGGGTTGGCCGGCTTTTTCGGTATTTCAACAATGGCTTTGGTTGTTACATACGTTTTTGGGACTGGCGTTGTCAGCAGCATTGCTGCCTTACCTATTCTTGCACTTTCGCCGAACGATTGGCCTGAAGCGCTCTTGGGTAGCTTTTTCCGGTATTTTGGCCGCTTTGTTAGTCGTCGCTTTGGTTGTCACTGGCTTGCATGTGGTTTTGTTCGGCCAATCGGAAGCAGAGCGTTGGGTGTTTCAATCGCATGTTTGGTTGTCTGCCGTTGCGGTCGCAATTCTCGTCGGGCATGTCGCCTTTCACGCGCTTTCGCTGCCGGAGCGCCGCAAAAACAAGGAGCCCAGCCGGTTTCCGTCATTGGCCGGTTCTTCGGCAAAGGGTTTGGTGACGATTACTGTAATTGGTTTTTTATTCGTTGCCGGGGCGACGTTTGCGTATCAATTCCGCACCAGTCCCTATAGCGATACGCCTGCGATAGAGCCCTACGGCTACAGCTACGGCGAACATCCGTTTCGTCCAAGTCAAACGGAAACCAGTACGGGGGGCTTTTTTGATGTGAAGCGCGTCGGCGGTTCCGAGCGTTGCGCCAGTTGCCATTTAGAGATCGCTGAGCAATGGCAAGCCTCGATTCATGCCCAAGCCGCATCCGATAAAACCTACCAAACGAATATTAAATTGTTATCGGAACGCAAGGGCATGGATGCAACCCGCTATTGCGAGGGCTGTCACGCGCCGGTCGCGTTGCTGAGCGGTCAACTGACCAAGGGCGGAAAGCTGGACACGCCCGGCCACATGCAGCAGGGTGTCAGTTGCATGGCTTGCCATGGCATCGAGCGCATAGAACATTTGAAGGGCGTTGCCAGCTACCGGTTTGCGCCACCGCAAGCGTATTTGTTTGATGGTGCGGATAGATCGCTGCCAGTGTTTCTGCATAACTTTTTGATACGCTTGAAACCCGAGCAGCACAAAGCGGATCTCGCGAAAAGTGTGTTGGCGGCGCCGGAAATATGCGCTACTTGCCATGCGCAGTTTATGGACAAAGACTTTAATAACTGGGGTTGGGTGAAGATGCAGGACGATTACACCGCATGGTTGAACGGTCCTTACTCGGGACAAACCCGGCAAACGTTTGCTCATGCCCAGCAACGCCGTTGCCAGGATTGCCATTTTCCACTTCAGCCTGGCAAAGATCCCTCTGCGAGTCCGGAGGGATTGATCAAAACGCATTTCAATGTCGGTGCGAACACCGCGGTTCCGTGGGTAACACGCAACGAAGGTCAGCTGGAAAGAACAAGGCGGTTTTTGACTGCCGATCAGGTGCGGATCAGCATAGACAAGCCGAATCGTAACGACGCGGTAGAAACCGCGCGCCATGTCGATCCGAGTTTGATTCCTTCGACCGAAGCTCCGGCCTATTGTTACTTAGGTGAAAAAGTGACGTTGAAAGTGGCTGTGACTAATGCGCAGGTCGGTCATGCCTTTCCCGGAGGTACTACCGACATCAACGAAGTCTGGATTCATTTTCTGGTTAAGGATGGCCAGGGGCGCACGGTTTACGAATCCGGCCAACTCGACGCCGGCAATAACGTCGAGCCGAACGCCTATTTCTACCGGTCGATTCCGATAGATCGGCAAGGCAATGCCGTTTGGCGGCATGATTTGTTCAATATGGTGGGGGACAGCTTTAAGCGCACGATTCCGCCGGGCGGAAGTGACGTGACTAGTTACACCTTTACTATTTCGGACGACACGAAAGGCCCGTTGACGGTGACTGCGGGCATCAACTATCGCAAATTGAATAACCGTTATGCCCGCTGGGCATTCAAGGACGACCGGCTCGAATTGCCGATTGTTGAAATGGCTGCGACATCCTTGACGTTGCCGGTCAAAATCAGACCCCAGGTTGCGAATGCGGCCTATGATCAGTAAATCACTGCAAGGTGTCGCTTGGCTTTTTGTCGGGAAATTTTACATTCGTACTCAAGTGCGGGGGCGGAAATTTACCTTAACGAATGTAATGGGTTGAATTTCTGTTAAAACCTACAAAAAGGCATAATTTTTGTGTGCGGACAGGGCATTGTTCAAATCACAGGAATTTAACATGCAAACAAAATTGTTTCCTTTCGGCGCGGCTGTTTTGGTTGCAATGCTCTACGCTGATTCGGTTTCCGCGGCGGCCATTGTTAACGGGACGTTCAATAGCGATCTTAACGGCTGGTCTACCGTAACCAGTAACGGAGCGGTGAATTGGAATTCAGCCGGCGCCGCTGAACTGGTCACGGGAGCCGGTACGGCACCTTTTTCTGCAGTAATAGTGCAGGGCGACGATGGCTTGTTTAGTTTCGGCACCCCGATTTTATTGGGGGCCGGTGACGATTTTCTCAAGTTCGATGCGCTGTTTAGCTCATTGGGGAATGACGGCTCGGAAAGCCCCGCAGGTCTGTTTAGCGACAATTTATCGCTTTGGATGTACGACGCCAATGGTTTGGGTGATGTCTTGTTGGCAACTATTGATGCCTTGAGCAGTGCAACGTCTTTTTCACTAGACCTTAGCGCTTACGTAGGCCGTTCTGTGGCATTTTCGTTCGAATTGAACGATGAAGAAGATGGTCTCGATTCCAAGGTTCTGTTGGATAACGTTCGTCTGGAACAGCGCTCAGAACCACCGGTTAGCGTGCCTGAGCCCGGAACACTCGGACTGATGATGCTTGGCGGATTGGCTTATTGCGGCCGTGTATCCAGAAGTCGCCGTAAAGTTCAAAATCGAATCCAATAACTTAGAGTTGTTTCGCAAAATATAATTTGCTAGAGTGCGGCTCAGTGGCTAACGTGGAGACGCAGGTGTCAGAGTTTATTGCTCACATCTGCGTTTTTTGTGTCCATCAGGAAGGCTACGGAGCCTGACAGTTAAACAAGCGGCGATGCATGGGTGTCGCGATGACAAAAGAAAAATAAGGAGTTACGGATGTCGGTTATCCAGCGTTTGCAAGTTTTGTTAATGGGTAGGACAGTCGCACAGTCGAGAGCTTATTTCTCAACACCGATAAAGCCGCTATTTCCCATCGCGGCTTTTTTTATGTTGTTTTTCTTGTCCCTGCAGTTTCCGGAAACCGCCGAAGCCGCAACCGGAAGTTGGGAAACGGTCTCTGCCAGCCAGGTCAGCGTCAAACTAGCTACTCCGGTGCGCAACCGCCGCAGCAACGACGCAACGGTCGGCGTTAGCCTCCAAAATACCAGTGGTGGTGAAATCGCCGGACCGTTGCGGTTAGTTATCACCGGCTTGGCACCGGCCGGCAAAGTCTCGATTAGCAATGCGAGCGGTACCACCGACGCCGGCGAACCTTATTTCGATTTGACCGGCTACGTTGGCGGCAACTTTACCGCTGGCGGTAGCGGCTTGGTGACTGTCATCGTCGCTGGCGGCGGCCCCAATACCTTCAGTTTTTCCACTCGGGTCGAAAAAGCCGTCGCACAAGCCTTGAAGGTGCAAATCATCAGCCCGGCGACGCTGCTCACCGTTGGTCATACGCCGCAAACCGTCAAAGGCACCGTCTCAGATCCTGCTGCCCAGATTACGCTAAACGGTGCACCAGTCACCAACAACAACGGTAGCTTTCAAGCTGACGTCTCGTTGGACGAGGGCCATAACACCATCACGGCCCGCGCAGTTAATGCTAAAGGCGAAGATGTCAGCGACGCCATTTCGCTATCCTTGGACATGACGCCGCCGTATTTAACAGTCGAATCGCCCAAAAACGGCGATACCGTGCGCACCGATAAAATCGCGGTATCCGGCCTGATCAACGATATCGTGCGCGGTACCGTCGCCGAAGGCCAAGCCAACGTCAAAGTAAATGGCGTAGCAGCCTCGATTGCCAACCGCAGTTATTTGGCCGAAAACGTGGCATTGAACGTCGGCGAAAACACGATCAAGATCGATGCTGCCGATAATGTCGGCAATACCAGCAGCATCAGCATCAAAGTCACTTATCAACCCTTGGCTCCGCAGCACATTGAACTGTTTGGCGGCCAGGACCAAACAGCAAAAATCAACGCCGCTTTGGCGCAACCCTTGAAAGTCAAGTTGCTGGATAGCGCCAACAAACCGGTTGCCAACAAACCGGTGATCTACCGCGTCACCGAGGGCGACGGCGTATTAAGCGTCGGCAACAGCGACCAAGGTCAAGGCGTGCTGGTGCAAACCGATGCCCAAGGCGTCGCTTCCACCACCTTTAAGACCGGCAGCCGGGCTGGTACCGGAAACCAGCGCGTTAGAGCTACATCAGTTGGTTTTGACGGCGAAGTGCTGTTCTATGCCAGCGCGACAGTCGGGGCCGGCAACAAAGTTACCGTCAACAGCGGCAACAACCAACGTGGCGCGGTTAGTCAACCGTTACCGTTGCCGTTTGTCGTTGCAGTGGTCGACGACGGCGCGAACGTCGTACCGGGAGCCAAAATAGAGTTCAAGGTCACCCAAGGTGGTGGCAAATTCCAAAACGGCCAAACCGCCATCACCAGCACCACCGACAGCGACGGCCGCGCTACTGCCGAATTTACGCTGGGTAGCGAAGAAGGGCTGGATGTGCATAGGGTCAGTGCGACTTTAGTCGGAACCGAGTTGTACGCTGGTTTCACCGCTTCAGCCCTAAAGACCGGCAATCCCGGCCAAACCAGCATTAGCGGTGTGGTCCTGGATAATCAGGAACATCCGCTACCCAAAGTCACCGTGCGCGTCGACGGCACTACCCGCGAAGCGCAAAGCGACGACAAAGGCCAGTTTAAAATCACCGAAGTGCCGATCGGTGCGGTCCGTTTAATCGCTGATGGCAGTACCACTACCGCCGAAGGCGAATGGCCGACGTTGGCTTTTAATCTTGTCACTATCGCCGGTGCCGATAACCCCCTATCTGCACCGATCTATCTAGTCAAACTGGATACCGTCAACGCCAAAATCGTCGGCGATCAGGACGTTACACTCACTTTGCCTGAAGTGCCCGGTTTTGCACTGGAAGTCAAAAAAGGCTCGGTCACCTTTCCGGACGGCAAAAAGACCGGCAAGTTGTCGGTCACGCCGGTGAATGCCAGCAAAATCCCGATGGCACCGCCCAACGGCATGCAGCCGCAGTTCATCGTCACGATTCAGCCAGTCGGCGCCAAGTTCGATCCGCCGGCCAGGCTGACTTTGCCGAATGTCGATGGTCATAAGCCAGGCGCGCAAGTCGAGATGTATTCCTACGACCATGATCTGGAAGAGTTTGTGGCGATCGGTTTGGGTACGGTTGCCGCCGATGGCAGCGTGATCAAGTCTAATGAGGGCGTGGGGGTAATCAAAGCGGGATGGCATTGCGGTAGTCAGCCTGGAGGAAGTGGTTGCGCTTCGAGTCCTGGGGAATGTCAAAAATGCGTGGGTAACTGTCAGATTGTTCCAGACGACAGCAAAACGCCGACATCAATAAAGGATGTTCCAGAAGACTGTAAAAAGCCAGGATGTAAGGGCGGAAGTCCTACCCAAGTTCCTAATGACTCGGATGTCTCGAAAAACGATATAAAAGGCGATTGTAAAAAGCCAGGCTGCGAAAACGGTAGCGCAAAAGATCAGAAAGATGATGCTGATATTACAAAAGAAGATGCGAAGTGTGGTAGTTGCATGGACATGGCTATTAAGCCCGATCCCGCAAAAGATAAAGCCAAATGTGGGGATGGCTCCGAGAAACAAAATTGTTTTGAATGCAAAGACGGTCGATGCGGGATGCCCGAATGCCCTGTCGATGAGGGAAATGATCAGATTTTTCGATTTTCAGAGTCGAATTTGGGCAAGGTAAAAGATTTCGCAGACAAGGCGCAGAACGTCTTAAAGAAAATACCTTATTTGAATATCAATGGGGTAAAGGTTGAGGCGCGTGGTGAGGTTGCAACAGGAAAAAGGTGTTGTAAAGATTGCAGAATGACAAATCCCGTTTCCAGATACGAAAGGGTGAATATTCTTGGATATGTGGAGATAACTGCGACTTTATCCCAAGCGCCGAAGTTAAGTTTCGACGAAACCTTGGCATATAAAGGATATGGTATTCATGTGTTCGGAGACGGAAAATGGGGAATTTGGGCCGATGTGTCTCTCACGGGGAGCGCCGGAGGATATGGGGAGTATCTTTTTGATTGTATTGACGCTGAGGGTTGCGTAGCTCTCACAGGTGGAGCCAATATCTCGATTAAGCCAACCATAGGCTTAGATATTAAAAGTATCGGGGCCGATGTATTGCTAGCGGGCACTCCAAAGCAGATTATCGATGTGGGGGTAACGGCTACCGCAGCAGCAAGGTTGGGTCAAAGCGGTTTTCAAGGGAATTTGCCTATTTACGGTAATAACTGTCCGACGTTTTGTGGTTATACGCTCGCCGCATTTACGGGTGAAGCAAAAGTCGGGGTTAGAATATCCTTGTTTGGATATGAGTTGTTAAATCCACCGCAATTCACTTATGTGATTATTATCTATCCAGGGCAAGATGGTTCATGTTAATGCAACAACTAATTTATAGACTACTGTTTCTGATTTGGATTTTGCTGCATTCTATTGGCGCTTTTGCCGATGCGAGCAAAAAATATGTAACCTTGATAGGTGATAAGACTGCCTACGTCGAGGGAGAAATATGTTTTGATAGCGTTATAAGTCCAAGTGATGCGAATTATCGCAGCTCGGCAAGCGTTTTGAATAAATTGATTTCTGATTTGAAAAACGGTAGGACGGTCGGCTATCTGCTTAAAGACAAAACTAAAGGTTTTGAAAAAGTCTCTCCAATGCCGAAAAAGTTTTATACCGAGCAACAAGATATTAGGTTTTTAGGCGGAGTTCGCTGGGGTAGATATATCGGTATTGGCGTAGATTATTTATACCCAAATAAAAATATTCCATGGAGAGAAGATTTTCATTGTACTGTTGATTTTAAAGATTGTTTGCTGGATTTTGAGTTTGCAAACAATCCTGAAAACAAGATTTATGAAAGTATTTATTACACATTAGTCAATAGCGGAGCTAGTGATAAATCGCTTTCTGATGGTTCCGCGGTCGCTACGAATAAAATCAAATTGAAGTGGCCTTTCGGAGATGAGGATCCAAAAAATAGTTGCCCTATTTTTTTAAATTATCTGCTAATTGAATTAAACGAGAAGTTCTGTTTGGATTGTAAGGAGCTGGACGATTTGATTGTCAAGGTCAAGGACCTCGAGAACAGAAAGATCGCTTCTGCTGTTGTCAAAACGATAAAACAAGTGAAAGAAAGTGGCTTAAATACAGCGTTTTTAGCTTCGGGGGCTAACAATCCAATACGCATGGTCGGTGTTACCGGTCATCAAAGTGTGATGAATGTTGAGAATTTTGTTGCCTATGTTTCGTCTTGGAAGAACGTAAATCTGCTCGGTTTTATTAAAAATGGTTCTCTAATTGATGTCTTTGTTGAGTTTAATTTTTCCCAAACTGGGCATGGAAAACTTGAGCTTCTGCGGTTTAAGCAAGAAGGCGATTCGATTGTTGCGGACTTTTTTGGAAAGGTTTCTGTCGGCGAAGGCGTTCTGTACTCCGATTATCTATTAGGCGCTATAGCTAAGAAATACAAATTGATCGACGATTAATGGAATATAACAAAAGTCTGCGGGCTGTTGGTCTTAAATATCTGTTTTTTTTCTGTGTTCTGTTTGTTGTTGTTTTTTGTGTTGAAAGGTACTCGGCTTATTATCCGCAGTTCGATTTTTTTTGGGGTTTTACCAAGTTTATCGCACGGTTGGTTTCTTTGTTATTTTTGTTGCGCGGAATTGTATTTATAGTTATCGGCGGTGGCTGGAAAATTCTGGTAACCGAGAGTTTTATTCGATGGGAAGTTCCCCCTAAATCCAATTTTTTGTTTCTTAAGTCTGACGATTCTTTTGCATTAAATTTTGGCGATATCGATTACGTGATATCGGAGCATGGCGGTGTTGATTTTCCGAGTTTGTCCTTGGTCTTTATTGCGCACTCGGGACAAAGGTTCAAGGTTTCGGATGAGAGCGGAGTTAAACTTTCTAAAGTCCAAAAGCTATTAGTCGATCGTGGCATCGAAATTAGAAACGTTAGTCTTTAGTATCCATTTTATGCCGATCGGATTGGAGTATTCGGTTTTCGTGTAATTTGATTAGCGCTGTTAATAGTGGTTTACAGTCAATATTCTATGATTGAGTTTTTAGGTATTTCTCAAGTGGAAAAAATCTGGTGGTTTGTTTCGAAGTTGCCGGCGGCTCTTTGAATTCAATCTGCCGCGAAATTCAGTGTTATCGTCTTCGGCTAATCAATAAGCAATGTTGAATAAATATATGGAAATACTAGCGGGATTGTCCGCCAAGAATATTAAGGCAATTACCATGTTATTTTTTTTGTCGTGGGTTTCCTCTGTATCGGCTGAAGAAGGTTGGGTCGCTGACGAAGTATTTACCCAGTTGTCGGAGATGAGAAAGGAAATTGGCCAATTGAAGGATAAGGTATTTGCTTTGGAGCAGAAACTAGTTCAATCGCAACCTAAAGCAGAGCCAATTTCCTTGGCGGGTGCCGCAAATATAAGTTCAGCTAAGGCGTCGCCCAATATTGCGGTGGTTGAATTTTCCGATTACGAATGCCCGTTTTGCGCTAAGCATAACAAGAACGTGTTGCCCAAACTGCGCGAGCGTTACATAGACAAGGGTGTTATCCAGTATGTCATGATGGATTTTCCCTTGGAATTTCACGCCCATGCAAAAATGGCGGCCTTGGCAACGCGTTGTGCCGGCGAGCAAAAACAATATTGGCCGATGCACGATGCGATTTTTGAAGCCAAGGGTCAAGTCAACGACGAATTGCTTGCCGAAGTGGTTTCGCGGCACAAGTTGGATTTGGCGGTGTTGCGTAAATGCATGGACGATCCGGTCCAACTCGACAAGCTGCAAAGCGACATTGCATTAGGTTCTAGTTTGGGTGTCAACGGCACGCCAGCATTTCTGATCGGCAAAATTAATAAAAATAAGCAATTGGTGGAATATCGGCGCTTCGACGGCGTGCAGTCGTTCGAAACCTTCGCCAGCATGATTGATAGTCTAAAAAAATAACGTAATAGCGTCTTAGGGATCGGGAGATGAAGACGATGAACACACAGATTACGAAATCATTTTCGCTGTTGACGTTCTTGCTGGGATTGATCTGGCAAGGGCAAGCGGCAGGTAACGGTTTGGATCAAAACTGCGTCGTCAACATTCTGAATCGAACTGTGCAGGTCAACAAGGATGGCGGCTGGGCGATGCCAAACGTGCCGTCGCAAATGGGCCGGGTCAGGGCGCGGGCCACCTGTACCATTCTCGGAGATACCTTTTCCGGGGAAAGCGAATATTTCAATGTGGTGCAAAACGGCATAGTCAATGTGCCGGAAATAAAGTTCCAAGTGATTGAACCGATACCGGTTAGCCTAAAATTTACCGAACCTTCCACCGAAACCCTAATCAGCCAAGGCGCCACTGCGCAGCTTATCGTAGACGCTACTTATCGGGATGGAACGGTAAAGGACATCTCAGCGTCCAGCAATGGTACGAACTACACCTCCAGTAATCCGGCCATTGTCAGCGTCGACTCCGAAGGTTTGGTAACCGCGGTGTCTAGCGGTAGTGTGTTGATTACTGCGCGGAAGGACGAAGTAGTCGCCTTTAAGCGCATCAATGTGGTGACTACGGGAGACGCCGACGATGACGGTTTGCCGGACGATTTTGAGATTGCTAACGGCTTGAATCCCAACGACCCGTTAGATGCTTTGGAAGATCCTGATAACGACGGTTTGACCACCAAGCAGGAGTATCAAGCGGGTACCAATTTCAGACTGGCCGACAGTGATGGCGACGGTTTGAGTGATGGTGTCGAGGTTTCCGGGTCGAAAGGTTATGTCACCGATCCGTTGAAAGCCGATACGGACGGCGACGGGGTCAACGACAACGACGAGATCATAGCCGGCTATAACCCGACGGATGGTACCGATGGCGGCGGGCGTAACTACGTAGAATTGGTGGTGTCGCCCGCCAATCCGACCATGACCTTCAATACCGTTTATAACGAGGCCAATTTACAGGTAAAAGTTTCCGGCAAACGCGGCGACGGCAGTTTGGTCGATCTCACCGCAAAATCGACTGGCACTACTTACAGCTCCAGCAATTTGAGTGTAGTGAGTTTCGGCGCCAAGGACGGTTTATTGTTCGCCGGCCAGTCCGGCACCGCGAATTTGACCGTTCGCAACGGCGGATTGGAAAAAACGGTCACGGTGACCATCGGCACCTTCAATCCAACCGCCCTTTCTTCGATCGCGATTCCTGGCTACGCCAATAACGTCGATGTCGCAGGAGACTATGCGTATGTGGCTGCGGGTAGCAAAGGCTTACAAATTCTTAACGTAGCGAACCGTTCCGCACCCAGTATTGTCGGCAGTCTGGATACTGCCGGTACCGCGATTGACGTGCGTGTTGTCGGCAATTTGGTTTATCTGGCCGACGGCGACCATGGCTTGCAGATCATCGACGTCACCGATCCGACCGCGCCCAGCTTGATGGCCTCCTACGAAACGGCCGGCATAGCCCAGGACGTTAAGATCGACAACCAATTCGCGTATATTGCGGATGGCAATAACGGGCTCGAGATAGTCGATGTCCGCAAGCCAAATCAACCGCTTTTCGCCGGTGCGTTAAGTGGTTTAGGTGAGACCAAAGGCGTTGACGTTCAAGGAACTACCTTGGTTGCGGTAGCCGGATCTTCGTTGCACGCGGTCGACATTACCGATAAAACCAATCCTTTGAAGAAAGGCAGTTTGAGTATCGGCCCGGTTAAGGATGTTGTACTAAAAGACGGTTACGCTTATGTCGCCGCGTATTCGTCGGGTTGGAAAGTGGTCGATGTCCGCGATGCTGGCAATCCCGTTGTGATCGGCGGCGATGCTAATTTCGTCCCCCGCGACATCGAATTGACCGACGGATTCGCATTTGCCGCGGAGCAACTGTTTCCCAACGTGACTGCTTACGTCAACATCGAAGATCCGGAAAACGCGGTATTTCAAGGTACCATCGATCTGTCCCGTTTAGGCGACTATGCCGGTACCGGTATTGCTTTGGATAGCAATTATGTTTACGTGACGGAAGAAGCCTATGTCGTTGGTCAGGATTACGGTAGCGACGGCAATACCCGATTGTTCATCGCCCAATACCGGCTCACCGAAGACAAAGGCGGTGTGGCACCGACCATCGAAATTTCCGAACCGCCGCAAGATACTGTAGTTGTTGAAGGTAAAAAAATTACTATCACCGCCAACGCCGACGACGATATCGGCGTGAAATCGGTGTCTTTCCTGATGAATGGCGAAGTTGTTTACACCGATACCTCGCGTCCTTACCAATATCCTGTTTCGGTACCGTTCGGGACGGTTGGCAGCACTATTTCGATTACCGCGAGAGCGGTCGATTTCGGCGGGAACCAAACAACTACGCCGACTTTAACATTAACGGTACAAGCCGACACCGACCGCGACGGTCTGAGTGACGAACAGGAAGCAATCTACGGAACCAATGCGGCCGATCCGGATACCGACGACGACGGCATTAAAGACGGCGACGAAGTTGATATGTATACCAGTCCGACCGACGCCGATTCGGATAATGACGGCATCGAGGACGGCGTCGAAGTGCAAAAAGGCACCGATCCGCTGAATCCGGATGTGACGCCGCCGACGGTGAATTCAACTTCGCCGGCCAATGAGGCAACCGATATACCGGAAAACAACCCGATTATCGTGACTTTTGCCGAGCCTTTACAGGCGAAGTCCATCAACACCGATTCGATTTCCGTTTACCAAGGCCTACTGGAAGGTGCCGCCAAAGTGGGTGGGCGGGTACGCTTATCGAGTGACGGTCTGCAATTGATTTTCACACCGAGCGATATTCTTGCCGACTACACGGATTACAAAGTTGTCGTCGATGGTGTTAGGGATAGAGCCGGCAATCCGATAGCTTCACCCCATAGCTTTCACTATAAAACCGGCAACACGGTAGATACTACGCCGCCGACTGTTGCCGCAGTCGATCCGAACTCGAACAGCAGCAATGTTCCGGTCAACGTTGTCGTCGGAGTGCGTTTTAGCGAGCCGGTGCACACCGACTCGGTGAATGACCAATCGGTATTGCTTTATGACAGCGTAACCGGGCAACAAGTGTTGGGTGTTGTCACGCTAAACGGAGACGGTCAAAGCGCGACGTTTGTGCCGAACCAAGCTTTGGCTGTCGGACGGCAGCACCGGATTGCGCTAACCAATGCGATTAAGGACCTTTTTGGCAACTCGTTAAATTACTCGAATTACTATTTCACTACATCCTTCGATAAGGATGCCAGTGGACCTAAAATCACCGCTTTCAGTGTAGGGGCCGACCAAGCCAGCGTTCCGACGAACGGAGTCCTGCAAGTGCGGTTTGACGAGCCGGTGAGCGGTTTGAGTTTGGGTGGAGTGGAACTGCGCAAAGGCGGCGACGTGATCGCGGTGACGCGGGAACTGAGCGGGGACCGGAGGACGCTGACGCTGAAATTGCAACAGCCGTTACAGCCGAACACCGGCTACAGCCTGCACGTCGAAGGCGTGGAAGACCTGAGCGGCAACGTATTGGCGAGTGCCGAGGACAGAAGCTTTACGAGCGGTGCGGGAGCCGACCTGCAAGGCAACGGTCTGGCGCAATACAGCCCGGCGAACGGCGCGACAGGGATAGGCTTGAATGTCAAACCGGTACTGACCTTCAACGACCGGTTGAACCCGTTGGCGGTGAACAGCGACACGATTGCGCTGTACGACACCGCGACCGGGCAGCGTCCGAGCGTGAGCTACAGTGTCAGCGCAGACGGCAAGACCGTGACGTTGACGCCGAGTGCTGCGTTGACGGCGAGCCGGCAATACCGGGTTTACATCTCCAACTGGGCAAGCTTGACCGACCAGGCCGGGAACGGAATTGGCTGGACCTATTGGACATTTACGACGGGTACGGCCAACGACCAGGAAGCACCGTTAATCAGCGGACAAAACATCCAAGACGGCGCGACCGGCATCGCGGTGAACAGCAAACTGCGCTTCGTACTCGACGAAGCGGTCAGTCCGTTCAGTCTATCCGGCAGCGTGCATTTGCAACTCAACGGTGTCGAGGTGGCGGGCACCGCCGTACTGGGCAGCGACAACCGCACCATCACCTTTACCCCCAGCAGCGCGTTGGCGGTTAACACCGAGTACAGCATTGTCCTGGACGGTCTGTACGACTATATCGGCAACCGATTGGCGGCGGTCACCAGCCGTTTCACCACCTCCAGTTCGGCCACCGCCGACACCACAGGCCCGAGCGTCGTCATTACCCCGGCGAGCGGCAGTACCGGCGTCAGCGCGACAGCGCCGATCGTCTTCAGCTTTAACGAAGAGATCGATAGCACCAGCCTGGACAGCGGCATCTATGTCCAAGCCGACGGCTTCAGCGGAAATGTGGCCGGAACCCTCAGCCGTAACGGCAGCATCGTGACGTTCACCCCGTTAGTAGCCTTCCCCGGTAACACCCGGATCTGGGCCTATGCCAATGGCGTACAGGACATTGCCGGCAACAGCAGCGGCTATCGCTACAGCTATTTCAACACCGGCACCGGTGGCGACACCGTCGCACCGCAACTGGTGTCCATCACCCCGAACGACGGAGCGATGGACGTGTACGGCAACAACCCGATCGTGCTGAGTTTCTCCGAATCCCTGAATCGGAGCACCGTCAACAGCAACAGCGTCGGCCTATTCGTCAACGGCAACATCGTCAGGCCGTCGATCAGCTTCTCCGGCGATAACCGCACGGTGACGTTGAACTACAACCTGCCGGCCTCCAGCGTCGTGACGGTCCTGCTGACCAACGACATCAAAGACCTGAGCGGCAACCGCTTGGCCGATGCCGCCAAAGTCTTTGCCACCGCGGCGGATGTCGACACGGCACGGCCGAGTATCGTCACGGCCTTGCCGGGCAATGGCGCTTACAACGTGCTGTCGAAAAACAAAATTGTGCTGTACAGCAACGAAGCGCTGAAAGCCACTAGTTTGCCAGCGGCATTACATGTCTCGCAAAACGGCGTGTTGATCAAAGGCACCCCGCAATTGCTCGGCGACGGCCGGACCCTGGTCTTTACGCCGGAACAGCCGTGGGCGAAAGCCGCCTACATCGAAGTGTTCCTCGACAGCACCGCGCAAGACCAAAGCGGCAATGCCTTGAACAGCTTCCATAGCCAATTCCGGATTGAAGAAGATCCGGCGCAGAAGGCACCGTATGTGATTGCGACCGGCTGGAGCGGCAGCAAACTGAATCCGGTATTGGACTTGCAATTCAACGAAGCGCTAGACCCGGCCAGCGTCAGCAACAGTACGTTCGCGTTGCGGTACTACTACTACGGAGCCGAAATCCCGACAACGGTGAGTCTGCTGAAAGGTAACCGCGTAGTACGCCTGCAACCGACCGAATTGCTGCAGACTAACCGTGGCTATCAAATCGGCATTCGTGCCGGCGTCAAAGACGCCAGCGGCGTGGCAGCGACCTACAACAGCGATTACGTCTACTACTATTCGACGGCGGCGGACGCCTTGGAGGATACGGTAGCGCCGAAAGTCACGGCGCTGAGTCCGGCGGACGGAGCGGAACAGGTCGGCATCAACAACCGCATCTCGATGCGCTTTGACGAGTCCGTGAATCCGATCAGCTTCTTAAGTGACGATCCCGACCTGCCGCTGGCGCAAGTGCCGAACTACAATGCGTCGACCTACTCGTTGAATTTCAGCGACAGCAACCGGCAAGTGACCTACATCCCGCACGAACCTTGGCCGGCGGACAGCGACGTCACGGTGGCGGTGGACAAAGCCGAAGACTACGCGGGTAATCTGGTTACCCCGTTGAGCCACACCTTCCATACCGCCAACGGCCCGGATACCGCGGCGCCGGCGGTAGTAGAGTGGAGCATGGCGGAGAGCGCGACTGACGTACCGGTCAATGCCGTACTCAAAGTCCGCCTGAACGAAGCTATCGATCCGGTGTCGGTCACGGACAGCAGTTTCTACCTGTACGACTACACCACCGGAGCCCATGTAGCGGCAACCCGGAGTCTGAGCGACGACGGCCGAACCTTGATCTTGGTACCGGAACAGGCGCTGGCCGTCAGTCGCAACTACCGACTCTACGTCTACTACGTCCAGGACATGAACGGCAACAGCGAGTACGACACGCGCTATTTCACCACAGCGATCGCAGCCGACAACACCGCGCCGCAGGTTAGCGCGTACAGCGTGGAGGCCGACCAAGCCAGCGTTCCGACGAACGGAGTCCTGCAAGTGCGGTTTGACGAGCCGGTGAGCGGTTTGAGTTTGGGTGGAGTGGAACTGCGCAAAGGCGGCGACGTGATCGCGGTGACGCGGGAACTGAGCGGGGATCGGAGAACGCTGACGCTGAAATTGCAACAGCCGTTACAGCCGAACACCGGCTACAGCCTGCACGTCGAAGGCGTGGAAGACCTGAGCGGCAACGTATTGGCGAGTGCCGAGGACAGAAGCTTTACGAGCGGTGTGGGAGCCGACCTGCAAGGCAACGGTCTGGCGCAATACAGCCCGGCGAACGGCGCGACAGGGATAGGCTTGAATGTCAAACCGGTACTGACCTTCAACGACCGGTTGAACCCGTTGGCGGTGAACAGCGACACGATTGCGCTGTACGACACCGCGACCGGGCAGCGTCCGAGCGTGAGCTACAGTGTCAGCGCAGACGGCAAGACCGTGACGTTGACGCCGAGTGCTGCGTTGACGGCGAGCCGGCAATACCGGGTTTACATCTCCAACTGGGCAAGCTTGACCGACCAGGCCGGGAACGGAATTGGCTGGACCTATTGGACATTTACGACGGGTACGGCCAACGACCAGGAAGCACCGTTAATCAGCGGACAAAACATCCAAGACGGCGCGACCGGCATCGCGGTGAACAGCAAACTGCGCTTCGTACTCGACGAAGCGGTCAGTCCGTTCAGTCTATCCGGCAGCGTGCATTTGCAACTCAACGGTGTCGAGGTGGCGGGCACCGCCGTACTGGGCAGCGACAACCGCACCATCACCTTTACCCCCAGCAGCGCGTTGGCGGTTAACACCGAGTACAGCATTGTCCTGGACGGTCTGTACGACTATATCGGCAACCGATTGGCGGCGGTCACCAGCCGTTTCACCACCTCCAGTTCGGCCACCGCCGACACCACAGGCCCGAGCGTCGTCATTACCCCGGCGAGCGGCAGTACCGGCGTCAGCGCGACAGCGCCGATCGTCTTCAGCTTTAACGAAGAGATCGATAGCACCAGCCTGGACAGCGGCATCTATGTCCAAGCCGACGGCTTCAGCGGAAATGTGGCCGGAACCCTCAGCCGTAACGGCAGCATCGTGACGTTCACCCCGTTAGTAGCCTTCCCCGGTAACACCCGGATCTGGGCCTATGCCAATGGCGTACAGGACATTGCCGGCAACAGCAGCGGCTATCGCTACAGCTATTTCAACACCGGCACCGGTGGCGACACCGTCGCACCGCAACTGGTGTCCATCACCCCGAACGACGGAGCGATGGACGTGTACGGCAACAACCCGATCGTGCTGAGTTTCTCCGAATCCCTGAATCGGAGCACCGTCAACAGCAACAGCGTCGGCCTATTCGTCAACGGCAACATCGTCAGGCCGTCGATCAGCTTCTCCGGCGATAACCGCACGGTGACGTTGAACTACAACCTGCCGGCCTCCAGCGTCGTGACGGTCCTGCTGACCAACGACATCAAAGACCTGAGCGGCAACCGCTTGGCCGATGCCGCCAAAGTCTTTGCCACCGCGGCGGATGTCGACACGGCACGGCCGAGTATCGTCACGGCCTTGCCGGGCAATGGCGCTTACAACGTGCTGTCGAAAAACAAAATTGTGCTGTACAGCAACGAAGCGCTGAAAGCCACTAGTTTGCCAGCGGCATTACATGTCTCGCAAAACGGCGTGTTGATCAAAGGCACCCCGCAATTGCTCGGCGACGGCCGGACCCTGGTCTTTACGCCGGAACAGCCGTGGGCGAAAGCCGCCTACATCGAAGTGTTCCTCGACAGCACCGCGCAAGACCAAAGCGGCAATGCCTTGAACAGCTTCCATAGCCAATTCCGGATTGAAGAAGATCCGGCGCAGAAGGCACCGTATGTGATTGCGACCGGCTGGAGCGGCAGCAAACTGAATCCGGTATTGGACTTGCAATTCAACGAAGCGCTAGACCCGGCCAGCGTCAGCAACAGTACGTTCGCGTTGCGGTACTACTACTACGGAGCCGAAATCCCGACAACGGTGAGTCTGCTGAAAGGTAACCGCGTAGTACGCCTGCAACCGACCGAATTGCTGCAGACTAACCGTGGCTATCAAATCGGCATTCGTGCCGGCGTCAAAGACGCCAGCGGCGTGGCAGCGACCTACAACAGCGATTACGTCTACTACTATTCGACGGCGGCGGACGCCTTGGAGGATACGGTAGCGCCGAAAGTCACGGCGCTGAGTCCGGCGGACGGAGCGGAACAGGTCGGCATCAACAACCGCATCTCGATGCGCTTTGACGAGTCCGTGAATCCGATCAGCTTCTTAAGTGACGATCCCGACCTGCCGCTGGCGCAAGTGCCGAACTACAATGCGTCGACCTACTCGTTGAATTTCAGCGACAGCAACCGGCAAGTGACCTACATCCCGCACGAACCTTGGCCGGCGGACAGCGACGTCACGGTGGCGGTGGACAAAGCCGAAGACTACGCGGGTAATCTGGTTACCCCGTTGAGCCACACCTTCCATACCGCCAACGGCCCGGATACCGCGGCGCCGGCGGTAGTAGAGTGGAGCATGGCGGAGAGCGCGACTGACGTACCGGTCAATGCCGTACTCAAAGTCCGCCTGAACGAAGCTATCGATCCGGTGTCGGTCACGGACAGCAGTTTCTACCTGTACGACTACACCACCGGAGCCCATGTAGCGGCAACCCGGAGTCTGAGCGACGACGGCCGAACCTTGATCTTGGTACCGGAACAGGCGCTGGCCGTCAGTCGCAACTACCGACTCTACGTCTACTACGTCCAGGACATGAACGGCAACAGCGAGTACGACACGCGCTATTTCACCACAGCGATCGCAGCCGACAACACCGCGCCGCAGGTTAGCGCGTACAGCGTGGAGGCCGACCAAGCCAGCGTTCCGACGAACGGAGTCCTGCAAGTGCGGTTTGACGAGCCGGTGAGCGGTTTGAGTTTGGGTGGAGTGGAACTGCGCAAAGGCGGCGACGTGATCGCGGTGACGCGGGAACTGAGCGGGGATCGGAGAACGCTGACGCTGAAATTGCAACAGCCGTTACAGCCGAACACCGGCTACAGCCTGCACGTCGAAGGCGTGGAAGACCTGAGCGGCAACGTATTGGCGAGTGCCGAGGACAGAAGCTTTACGAGCGGTGTGGGAGCCGACCTGCAAGGCAACGGTCTGGCGCAATACAGCCCGGCGAACGGCGCGACAGGGATAGGCTTGAATGTCAAACCGGTACTGACCTTCAACGACCGGTTGAACCCGTTGGCGGTGAACAGCGACACGATTGCGCTGTACGACACCGCGACCGGGCAGCGTCCGAGCGTGAGCTACAGTGTCAGCGCAGACGGCAAGACCGTGACGTTGACGCCGAGTGCTGCGTTGACGGCGAGCCGGCAATACCGGGTTTACATCTCCAACTGGGCAAGCTTGACCGACCAGGCCGGGAACGGAATTGGCTGGACCTATTGGACATTTACGACGGGGGTGCAATAAGATGCAACCAGAACGGAGTGTAAATATGTTTCGGGAGCTCGCTGGTCATTCGATCCGGCTGCGGTGGGGAAGGTATTCGCCGATTATGCAATCGGTCAAGAGCTTAGCCATTGTGGCGGTATTGGGTGGAAGTTCCGCAACCTTGGTTGGCTGTTCCGGCGAAGAGGGGGCTGTTACGTCTGAAAAAGCCCGGTCTGAGAAAGCTAACGAAACAGCTCAACTAAAAAACGCGGGTTCAGGCGATGGTTCGGGCGAAAGACCGCTCCTCCCCCCGTCGCCGTCGACACAGCCGACCGACATACCGAGTCGAAGTGAATTGAGGGTCTTGTCCGAGGAGGCCAAATCAATTGAGAATTCGGCTCAACGTGATATCGAGCGATTCGATAATAGCCTTGGCAATCAGCAGGAACGAAACGCGGTTCAAAACGAATTTAAAGCGATGTTGCCTGAGTATAAGGAAAAAATGTTGCAAATCGGCAAGGCTAAGTTGGCGGAACAGGCCAAGACTCGTTAAATTCCTGGTTCCGCGGCCTTCCTTATTTTGCGTTGGCCATTGTTGCGGATTCCCGATTTTTCTTCTGCGGCCGACAGAATGTGCGGCCTGTACACTTGTGATGTTTCTTGATTGTTCAAAACTATCTTATTCCTGCAAAACAACTTTCCATGCGCCCTCCGCAGAAATCCAAATACGTCCAGTCAGTTTGTCGTTAGATTACGACGTTAAATTGAGACAAAATCCGTTTCATGATTAGGCTTCTAAAGCCAGGACTGAGTTTTCATGGCCGCGTAAGCGCCCGGAAACATTGACATTAACGGTCCCGAAAGTAAAATGACCGGCTATTTTTAGCCAACTTGTCCCGGCTGATTCGGCCGTACACTCTCAGACCCTTAGGAAAAGCATTCATGAGCCACACTCTTTACCAAGCCAATGTTCAACGTGTACAACGTTGCGAACTGGCTGTGCCGGGTTCCAATCCGGATATGTTCGAAAAAGCCCTGAAAAGCGGTGTGGACTACATCTTTTTGGATCTGGAAGACGCGGTAGCGCCGGACGACAAATTGCAGGCGCGCAAAAACGTGATCCAGGCGATTAACGATCTGGACTGGGAAGGCCACGGCATCACGCTGTCGGTGCGGATCAACGGCCTCGATACCCAATATATGGTGCGCGACGTGGTCGATCTGGTCGAACAGGCCGGTAGCAAGATCAAAACCTTGTTGGTCCCGAAAGTTGGCGTTTACGGCGATGTCTACATGGTCGAAGCGATGCTGAATCAATTGGAAATGCAGCAAGGGCTGAAAAACAAGATCGGCATCGAAGCCTTGATCGAAACCGCATTGGGCATGGCCAACGTCGAAGACATCGCCAAACAGGGCTCGATCGGCGGTCGGCTGGAGGCCTTGCATTTCGGTGTGGCCGATTATGCCGCCAGCAACCGGGCTCGCACCGTCAACATCGGCGGTTTGAATCCGGATTACCCGGGCGACCAATGGCATTTCGCGATTAGCCGGATGACGGTGGCATGCCGTGCTTACGGTTTACGGCCGATCGACGGCCCGTTCGGCGATATCAAAGATCCGGAAGGTTACAAAGCCGGTGCCCGCCGCGCCGCCGCGTTGGGCTGCGAAGGCAAATGGGCGATTCACCCGTCGCAGATTGCCTTGGCCAATGAAGTCTTCACCCCGCCGCCGGCCGAAGTCGAAAAAGCCAAACGTATTCTGGAAGCTTTAAAGGAAGCCGCCGCCCAAGGCAAAGGCGCCGCCGCACTGGACGGTCGCCTGATCGACGCCGCCTCCGAGCGCATGGCCAACAACATCGTGCGCATGGCCGAGGCGATCGCCGCGAAAAGCCAATAAAAAAACATGTAGGTTGGGTTAGCCGATAGGCGTAACCCAACACGACGGCTTTTAATGTTGGGTTACGCTTCGCTTTTATGCCCGAAGGGTAAACCCAACCTACATTTTCCAATTCCACGAGAGAACCCATGGACATTCATGAGTACCAAGCAAAACAATTGCTGTCCGAATACGGTGTAAAGATCGCCGACGGCGGCTTGGCCTACAGCCCGGAGGACGCCGTGCAACGCGCACGCGAAATCGGCGGCCATGTCTGGGTGGTCAAGGCCCAGATTCATTCCGGCGCCCGCGGCAAAGCCGGCGGCATCAAAGTCTGCAAAACCCACGAGGAAGTCAGCGACGCCGCCAACGCCTTGTTGGGCAAACGCCTGGTCACTCACCAAACCGGGCCGGCCGGCAAACAATGTTTGCGCCTGTACGTCGAAGCCGGCACCGACATCGCCAAAGAGTTGTATTTCAGCTTGCTGATCGATCGCGCTCACGAAAAAATCGTCATGGTCGGCTCGGCGCAAGGCGGTATGGAAATCGAAGAACTGGCCGAGACCAACCCCGATGCGATCAAAAAAATCCACATCGAGCCGGCGGTCGGCTTGCAGGATTTTCAGGCGCGGGAAATGGCGTTCGCGCTGGGCCTGGATGCCGACCAGGTGCCGCACGCGGTTAAACTGATTCAAGGCTGCTACCGCGCCATGCGCGACCTCGATGCCAACATGGTCGAGATCAATCCGCTGGTCGTGACCGGCCACGGCGACATCATCGCCCTGGACGCGAAAATGGGCTTCGACGACAACGCCTTGTTCCGCCGCCAAAAAATTTCCGAATTGCGCGACAAGACTCAGGAAGACCCGCGGGAAATGGCCGCGGCCGACCGCGGTTTGAGCTATGTCGGCCTGGACGGCGACATCGGCTGCATGATCAACGGTGCCGGCTTGGCGATGGCGACGATGGACATGATCAAGCTGGCGGGCGGCGAGCCGGCCAACTTTTTGGACGTCGGCGGCGGCGCTTCGGCGGAACGGACCGAAAAAGCCTTCCGCATGGTATTGCAAGACAAAAACGTTAAAGCCATGCTGGTCAACATCTTTGCCGGTATCAATCGTTGCGACTGGATTGCCGAAGGTGTGGTGCAGGCCGTGAAAAACATCGATATGAAAGTGCCGCTGGTGGTACGCCTGTCCGGTACCAACGTCGAATTGGGCCGCAAAATCATCGAAGACAGCGGCTTACCGATCATCACTGCCGATACCTTGGCGGAAGCCGCCGAGAAGGCGGTTGCAGCCCGCAACCAAGTCGTCGCGGCCCTAGGATAAGGAAACAACATGGCAATTTTTATCGATAAATCCACTCGTATCATCGTCCAGGGCTTTACCGGCAAGATCGGTACCTTTCACGCTCAGGACATGATCAACTACGGTTCCAACGTGGTCGGCGGCATTACCCCCGGCAAAGGCGGCCAGAAACATCTGGACCGGCCGGTGTTCAATACCGTCAAGGAAGCCGTCGAACAAGCCGGCGCCGAAGCCAGCATCATTTTCGTGCCGCCGGCTTACGCGGCCGATTCGATCATGGAAGCGGCCGAAGCCGGGATTAAATACTGCGTGGCGATCACCGACGGCATCCCGACCCAGGATATGATGAAAGTCAAAATCTTCCTGAGCCGGTTTCCGAAAGAAAAGCGCATGGTGCTGACCGGTCCCAACTGCGCCGGCACCATCAGCCCCGGCAAGTCGATGCTGGGCATTATGCCGGGCCACATCTACATGCCGGGCAACGTCGGCATCGTCGGCCGGTCCGGTACCTTGGGTTACGAGGCAGCCGACCAAATGAAGCGGCTGGGCATCGGCGTGTCGACCTCGGTCGGTATCGGCGGCGACCCGATCAACGGCAGCTCGCATCGCGACATTTTCGAGCGTTTCGAGCAGGACCCGGAAACCAAGGTGGTCATGATGATCGGCGAGATCGGCGGACCGCAGGAAGTCGAAGCCGGCGTGTTTGCCAAGGAAAACATGAGCAAACCGGTGGTAGCCTACATTGCCGGTTTGACTGCACCCAAAGGCCGGCGCATGGGTCATGCCGGCGCGATCATTTCGGCGTCCGGCGAATCGGCGGCGGAAAAAGTCGAAATGTTGCAAGAACTCGGCGTCACCATCGCGCCGACGCCGGCCGCGATGGGCGAAACCGTCGCCAGAGTGCTGGCCAAGCTCTAGGCCGAGCAGTCCGGCACTTAAGATAGAAAGCCCGCTATGCGGGCTTTTTTTTGTCCTGCGCGTTATCCCGACTTCATCCCGCGGCGGCAAGCTGTTACCATCGTTAGTTTTTGTTTTCCGTCGCATCATGCAATCCGCACGTTTAGTAGAGCGCCTCAAAGCTTACCAATCGCTGACCGCCGACCAGCAGACCATCATGAAGCTGCTGGCCCTGTATTACGGTTACAGTTCGCCGACCAATCTGGCCAAATGTCTGGCCGCCTTGGGCATCAAGGAAGCCGGTAAAGCATTGAAGTCCGATGTCGTCAAAAGCCGCCTGAAGCCGCTATTGAAATTGGGGCTGATCGACGAAAACGCCAAATCCGGCGGTAGCCGTTGTTGCCGGACTTTGGTGGAAGTCATCGCCAGGCAAATGGTCGATGCCGGCGAATTCAAACGCTATGCGTCGGCCGTGTTGGCGGCCAATCCGCCCGGTATTGGCTACTACCGTTACGGCAGCGTCGAGGATTGTATCCGCGAGGCGCGGTTGCAGTTTTACCGCGGCGACTATCGCAAGGTCGACGAATGCCTGGAAAGCGGCGAGCGCTACCTGGGCAAGTTGCCGCCGGCCAATGAGTTGTATCTGTCCTGGTTTTTGAATCCGCTGGATAGCGCCTGGTTCAGCAAAAACCATCCGCAATTGTTGGTTGGCTTGGCCGCTTACGCCGGAATGCATCAGCTGCTGTACCTTTATGCCGATCCGAAACTCGACGAATTGCTGGCGAGTTTGATGTTCGCCGATAACGGCGAAGGCCTCGGGTTTCTGAATCGGATCGGTCTGGAGTTGCAATTGCTGCGCGGCGACTGGGAAACGGTGGCGACTCGGACCTGCGGCGCAGCCGATCCCGAATTGCAGGCGCTGGCTGCGGCGTTGGCTTTTCTGCGCGGCGACTATGCCGAAGCCGTCAAACTCTACGATGCCGCGCTGGCGGCGCAGCGCAAGCTGGCCGGTCAGCGCAACGCCTATTTCTACGGTCTGGCCGGCGTGTTTTATCCATTGGCGATTCTGAAGCACAATGATGCCAAACAGCGCGCCAAGCTGGGTACGCTGCTGAACCAAGCTATCAAGGGCGACGGTTACTGGATCGGCGTTTACCACGATCTGGTCTTGTTCAACCGCTTCCTGCAAGGCGAACTGCAGCTGCGCAGCCAATTGCTGGCGCCCGAGCCGTCCTACAAAATCGGCGACGGTTATCGCGACAGCGGGTTACCGGAGACCTTACACACGCCGCCGCTGCTATTGCCCCTGATGTCGCTGCTGGTCAAGTTTTGGGTCAAAGCCGACCATTTCCAACGAGTCGATCCGCTGACCCAGAAACTATACCGGCACCTGCAGGATAACGGCTACCGCTGGCCGGCCGCCGAGTTGGCAACCGTGTTCAAAGTCATCGAGCCGCCGCGTTCGAAGCAATGGGATAGCGAGTTTCTGCAAGGCCGTCCGGCTTTGAGAGATCTGTTCGCCAGTCGTGCCGATTGGGAAGTGGCGCTGGATGCGCTGGCAAATCTCCCGGTGGCCGATAAAAAAACTACCAGTGCGCCCGCCGTGGATAAACCGACCCGATTGGTCTGGCTGTTGGCTTACGACGAGCAAGGCCATCGGGTGCGGATCGAGCCGCGCGAACAAAAGTTGCAAGCCAAGGGTGGTTGGAGCAAGGGCCGGGCGGTGGCCTTGAAGCGGCTGGCGCAGGAAACCGACCAGTTCGATTATTTGACCGAACAGGACTTGAAACTGTGCTCCCACATCAAGGAATACCGGGATAGCGGCTGGTACGGCGGTACCACGTTCTTCGATTTCGACAGCGGCATGCCGCAAGCCTTGATCGGCCACCCGCTATTGTTTTGGGCCGATACGCCGGACGCCAAAGTGGAAGTCTTGAAAGGCGATGCCGAGTTGCGGGTCAAGAAACTGGACGGCGGCGGCAAAATCAAGATCACGCTGGAACCGCAACCCGGTTACGAGCAGAAATTTCATGTCGGCAAGGAAACCCCGACCCGATTGCGGGTGATCGAATTCAGCGCCGAGCACCATAAAATTCACGGCGTCCTTGGCCCAAACGGCCTCGAAGCGCCGGCATCGGCGCAAGAACGGGTATTGCAGGCCCTGACGGCGATTTCCGGCGTGTTGACCGTACATTCCGATATCGGCGGCAGCTCCGCCAACGCCGAGCAGGTTGCCGCCGACAGTACGCCGCGGGTGCATCTCCTGCCGCTGGGTGAAGGCTTGCGGGTGGCGGTGTTGATTCGGCCCTTGGCCGACGGCGGCGCCTACTACCGTCCGGGCCACGGCGGCGAGAGCGTGCTGGCCGAGCTGGACGGCCGCCCGGTGCAGGCCGTGCGCGATTTAGCCTTGGAAAAGCGGCGCGCAGCCGACCTGTTGCAAGCTTGTCCGGTGCTGAGCATGGCCGAACAAGACGCTGCCGGCGAATATTTGTTGGAGCAGGTCGAACAGTGCCTGGAATTATTGCTGCAATTGCAGGGGTTGAACGAAGGGGTGGCGATTCTGGAGTGGCCGGAAGGCGTCAAATTCAAGCTGCTCGGACAGACGGTGGGCACCGGGTTGAGCGTGCAAGTCAGACGCGATAACGACTGGTTCAGCGTCCAGGGCGAATTGCGGGTCGACGACAATACCGTAGTCGAAATCCGCCAATTGCTGGGTTTGTTGGACGAGCGCCAGGGCCGCTTCCTCAAATTGAAAGACGGCCAGTTTTTTGCACTGACCGAAGAATTCCGCCGCCGGCTGGAAGATCTTAAAGCATACGCGGATCTGAGCGGCAAGAAAGTCCGGCTTAATCCGTTGGCGGCATTGACGCTGGAAGACTGGCAGGACGAGGCCGGATTTCAGGTCGACCAGCATTGGCAGAACCAGTTGCAACGGCTGAAAGACTCGCGCGACTACCAGCCGCAACTGCCGTCGACCTTCCAGGCCGAACTGCGCGACTACCAAGTGGCCGGCTTTCGCTGGCTGGCGCGGTTGGCGCATTGGGGCGTCGGTGCCTGTCTGGCCGACGACATGGGCCTGGGCAAGACCGTGCAGGGCTTGGCCCTGCTGTTGGCGCGGGCGCCGGACGGGCCCAGCCTGATCGTCGCGCCGACGTCGGTTTGCATGAATTGGGAAAACGAGGCGCGCCGCTTCGCCCCGACCTTGAACCCGCAAATCCTGGCCGGCGGCGACCGCCAGGGTGTGATAGAAAGCCTGGGGCCATACGATCTGCTGATTTGCAGTTACGGTTTGCTGCAGCAGGAAACCGTGGCCGAGATACTGGCCCAGATCCGGTTCCGGACCGTGATTCTGGACGAGGCGCAATGGATCAAAAATATTGCCACCCGCCGCTCGCAAGGGGCGATGAATTTGCAGGCCGATTTCAAAATGATCATGACCGGCACCCCGTTGGAAAACCATTTGGGCGAATTGTGGAACCTGTTCCGTTTCATCAACCCCGGCTTGTTGGGCTCGCTGGAACAATTCAACCGCCAATTCGCCGGGCCGATCGAGCGCGATGCCAGCCCCGAAGCCCGCTACCGGTTGAAGAAACTGATCCAGCCTTTCATCCTGCGCCGCACCAAAACCCAGGTGTTGCAGGAATTGCCGCCGCGGACCGAGATACCGGTTTACGTCGAACTCAGCGCGGAAGAAATGGCGTTTTACGAAGCGCTACGCCGGCAAACGCTGGAAGCCTTGGCCACTGCCGAGACGCCGGCCGGGCAAAAACAATTGCAGATTCTGGCCGCAATCAGCAAGCTGCGGCGCAGTTGCTGCAATACCCGCCTGGTCAATTCCGGCGTGGCTTTGCCCAGCAGTAAATTGGCGGCCTTCGGCGATATTGTCGATGAATTGCTGGAGAACAAGCACAAAGCGCTGGTGTTCAGCCAGTTCGTCGACCATCTGCAATTGATCAAGGAATACGTCGAGCAGCGCGGCATCGCTTACCAATATCTGGACGGCAGCACCCCGGCCAAAGAACGCCAGCAACGGGTGGATGCCTTTCAGCGCGGCAACGGTGAATTGTTTTTGATCAGTCTGAAAGCCGGCGGCGTGGGGTTAAACCTGACCGCCGCCGACTACGTGATCCACATGGACCCGTGGTGGAACCCGGCCGTGGAAGACCAGGCTTCCGACCGCGCCCACCGCATGGGCCAGCAGCGGCCGGTGACGATCTACCGGATGATTGCCAAGCAGACCATCGAGGAAAAAATCGTCGCCTTGCATAGCCACAAACGCGATCTGGCCGATAGCCTGCTGGACGGCGCCGACGTCAGCGGCAAAGTCTCGGCGGACGAATTGCTGAGTTTGATGAAAGGGGACGCTTAACACGAAAATCCGGCCGCAGCCGGATTTTCCGAGTGCTCATGGTTGGCGTAGATTGTGTTTTTTGCGGGCGATGTTGCGGCTGGCCTTGTTTTGCTGGTGATTCAGCCGGGCCCGCTCTGCCGGCGTCACGACGCCGTCGGCCTGAGCCGCGTTTTCCTGGCGTTCGATCCGCATCTGTTGATGCTCCAGGCGGTTGGCTTCGCGCCGGGTCAACTCGCCGGACTCGATGCCTTGCTCGATACGTTGTTCCTGGATTTCCTGGCGGCGGTCGACGCGCGGCATATCGACCTCGGCCCAGGCGGGTTGGCAAAGCGCCATAGCGGCCAGCAGGCCGGCTTTAGTAAAGTTGTTCATGTTCGCCTCTTCTAAAATAGGTTTGTCCCACCGCCGCTGATGCCGCAGGGTGGCTGTCCGGCGCGTTAGAGATGCTGCACCGGTATCCGCATTTTAGCCGGATTTATTAACCCCGCCTTAACCCGCCGCCGCTGCCAACCGGGGGCAATTGTAGCCTGCCGAATTAACAGTTTCCGCTAAGCCGTTGAGTTAAAAAAACAAGTACGAAAGTAGCGAATCACTAGTAAAAAAATCCGCGGTTAACACAATATATTGTGCTAGTATTTTTACAAAGCACTATATCCAGTATGCATTGAGCGGGCTAATTTATGTCGCACCGCTTGCCGCATCGAACATTCCGGCGTACCGGCCCAGCCGGCAACACCGTTCCGTAATCAACTCAAAAATAACAAGGGAAGCTACGAATGACCGCAAAACTTCATGTTGTGACGTCAAACGATACCGATATTCCGCTGCAAAGCGCTTCGCTGGACATCTGGGACAGCAAGTACCGTTTGAAGACCAAGGACGGCCGCGCCATCGACGACACCATCGACGATACCTACAAGCGGGTGGCCAAGGCCTTGTCCAGTGTGGAGAAAACCAAAGCCTTGCAGGAAAAGCATTACAAGGAATTCCTGTGGGCCTTGCGCAAGGGCGTGATTCCGGCCGGCCGTATCGTTTCCAACGCCGGCGCGCTGGAGCATAAACCGGCCACCTCTACCATCAACTGCACCGTATCCGGCATCATCGAAGACTCGATGGACGATATTTTGCGCAAAGTCCACGAAGCCGGCCTCACCCTGAAAGCCGGTTGCGGCATCGGCTACGAGTTTTCCACTCTGCGGCCGCGCGACGCTTACGTCTCCGGCGCCGGCGCCTACACCTCCGGCCCGCTGTCGTTCATGGATATCTACGACAAGATGTGCTTCACGGTGTCGTCCGCCGGCGGCCGTCGCGGCGCGCAAATGGCCACCTTCGACGTTGCCCATCCGGACGTGGTCGATTTTATCCGCGCCAAGCGCGAAGACGGCCGCTTGCGCCAGTTCAACCTGTCGCTATTGATTACCAGCGAATTCGTCGAAGCCGTCAAAAACAACGGCCAGTGGCCGCTGTCGTTCCCGATCACCGAGCGGGAAGCCAAGGCCGACCAACTGGACTTGACCGACAGCAGCAAAATCATCTGGCGCGATCTGCCCAATAAAAAAGGCTACGTGGTCAACGAAGCCGGTCTGGTGGCCTGCCGCATTACCAAAGTGATGCCGGCCCGCCGCCTGTGGGACATCATCATGTCCTCCACCTACGATTACGCCGAACCGGGTTTCATTCTGATCGACAAGGTCAACGAGATGAACAATAACTGGTTCTGCGAGCACATCCGCGCCACCAACCCCTGCGGCGAACAGCCGTTGCCGCCTTACGGCTCCTGCCTGCTCGGTTCGATCAACCTGACCCGCTTCGTCCACCAACCGTTCGGCAAGGAAGCTAAATTCGATTGGGACGACTACCGCAAGACCATCCGCATCTTTACCCGCATGCTGGATAACGTGGTGGAAATCAACGGCTTGCCGCTGGAAAAACAGCGCGACGAAATCACCAGTAAGCGCCGCCACGGCATGGGCTACTTGGGTTTGGGCTCGACCATCACCATGCTGGGCATGAAATACGGCGATGCCGATTCGCTGGCGTTTACCGAGCAAGTCACCAAGGAACTGGCTTTGGAAGGCTGGCGCACCGGCCTGGAGCTGGCCAAGGAAAAAGGCCCGGCGCCGATCATGGAACAGATGTTCGAAGTCACCGGCGAAATGCTGCACAAACGCCCGGAAATGAAAGCCGACGGCTACAAACTCGGCGACCAGGTGCCGGGCCGGGTTTTGCACGCCAAGTACAGTCGCTACATGCAGAAAGTCGCCCAGGAAGAACCGGAATTGGTAACGGAACTGGCCGAAGTCGGTTGCCGCTTTACCCACCACAGTTCGATCGCGCCGACCGGCACCATTTCCTTGTCGTTGGCCAACAACGCCAGCAACGGCATCGAGCCCAGCTTTGCCCACCATTATTCGCGCAACGTGATCCGCGAGGGTAAAAAGTCCAAGGAAAAGATCGACGTGTTCTCGTTTGAACTGCTGGCCTACCGCCATCTGGTCAATCCCGATGCGATGCCCTACAGCGACGATCCCAAACAAAAATTGCCGGACTATTTCATCGCCGCCGACGATATCAGCCCGAAACAACACGTCGACATCCAGGCCGCCGCCCAACGCTGGATCGACTCGTCGATCTCGAAAACCGCCAACGTGCCGACCGATTACCCGTACGAAGACTTCAAGTCGATCTACGAATACGCCTACGAACAAGGCCTGAAAGGCTGCACCACCTTCCGCTTCAACCCGGAAGTGTTCCAGGGCGTGCTGGTCAAGGAATCGGATCTGGAAAATACCACCTACCAATTCACGCTGGAAGACGGCCACGTCGTGGAATTCAAAGGCAACGACGAAGTGGAATACGACGGCGAAATTCACACCGCGGCCAACTTGTTCGATGCCTTGAAGGAAGGGTATTACGGGAAGTTTTGATTCGTCTTGGGAGATTTGCCATGCCAGCGATTTCAATGTTTTACGGCATCATCGTCTACATGTATTTTCTGGATAACAAGCAGCACAAACTGCCGCATATCCATGCCAAATACCAAGATTACGAAGTCGTAGTCGCGATTCCCGAGGGTGAAGTTCTGGAAGGCGAGATCCCCAAAGCCCAAATGAAATTGCTGCAGGCTTGGATCGAACTGCATAAGGACGAACTGATGGCCGATTGGCAATTGGCTGTTACCGGCGAGCAACCCTATAAAATCGAACCGTTGAGGTAAGCCATGAACCCGAGAGTCAAATCGGTACAAGCCGGCGACGATTACTCGTTAATGCTGGAATTCACCGACGGTAGCCAGGGCGTTTACGACTGCACACCCTTGTTGGATTTCGGCGTATTCAAGGAATTGAGCGACAGGCAGTATTTCAAACGCGCCGCAGTGGTCGACGGCACGGTAGTCTGGCCGCACGAGCAGGATATTTGCCCGGATACGCTCTACCTCGATTCGGTAAAACGGGCAAACGCCTCCTGATTTTTAAGAACATACACGGCTCGTTACATCGGCGAGTCGACAACCTTTTTAGGTAAACGAGATGACCCTACACAAAATCAACAAAAAAATCGTCGGCTACAAAGTGCTGAGCAAAGACAGCGCGGAAGCGGTGCAACAAGCGGACGCGGAAAAACCCTCGTTGGAGTCGATGCACGAAAACGTCGAGCGGCCGGAAGTCTTGCTGGGCTCGACTTACAAAATCAAAACCCCGCAGTCCGAGCACGCCTTGTACATCACCATCAACGACATGATCCTCAACCAGGGCACCGCCCACGAAGAGCGCCGGCCTTACGAAATCTTCATCAACTCCAAAAACATGGAGCATTTCCAGTGGGTACTGGCCTTGACCCGGGTGATCTCGGCGGTGTTTCGGAAAGGCGGCGACGCCACCTTTTTGGTGGAAGAAATGAAAGCGGTGTTCGACCCGCGCGGTGGCTACTTCAAAAAAGGCGGCGTGTTCATGCCATCCTTGGTGGCGGAAATCGGTTCGGCGATCGAATCGCACATGAAGCACATCGGCATGATCAAGCCGGAAAAAATGACCGACCACCAAAAACAGTTCCTGGCCGAAAAACGCCGGGAATTCGAAGCGGCGCATGGTGAGTCGGATGCCCAGGCGTTTCCGGAAAAGGCGGTGTTATGCGTGAAGTGTTCGACGAAGGCGATGGTGTTGATGGATGGGTGTATGACTTGTTTGAATTGTGGGGAGTCGAAGTGTGGGTGATTTAAGGCGGAAAAGCATAGCTTCTTCCGCCTGGATGGAAAGCCCATAGGTAATTAGTATCTAAAAGTTCTAGATTTTAGATTCAAAACTTCCCATCATTTTTATTTCTATGCCACAACATATTAATTCTGCGAGTCGGTTAAATAGCATCTTAAGCAAGGTAAATAATTACCCAGCTAATGAGCAAGTTCTTATAAATTGGAAGAAGTTGTTTGAGTTGGAAGAACAGAGTTCTACTAAGCTTGCAGTCAAAGTTTCAGAACGACTTGGGTGGCTCAGCAATGAATTGGAGTTGGTCAGTACTCAAATGCGGGAAAAAAATTTCAGTGAGAACTTATACGCGGGAGCATTACAAAATGTTGAGAACGCTATCTCTATCATCCATCTTGGAAACTCTTGGCAGCATATAAGAAATACGCTGACCCCGGAAACTTATGTTTCGCTGGGGTTTTGTGCTGAAATTTTGCCGGATGAAGAAGCTGAATTATCCCCCGAAGACATATTGAAAATTCAACATATTATCGGTGAGCTTCGTGAGTTATTGGCAGTTACATCTATAAGTGATTCACTTCGTTCGTTAATTCTGAATCATATTTGTTTGATTGAAAAAGCAATAGAAGAATACAAGTTTTCAGGTCTAAAAGCGTTGAAAGATGCTGTCAATTCCGGCTTGGGCGATTTAATTCAATCAAAAGATACGATTTTAGAGAGCGGATGTGCTGAGCCCGAATTGAATAAATTCAAGGAGCTTTGGGATAGCTTCTATAAGATGACAGAAACGGCATCAAAAGTGGAAAAAATAGTGACACTAGGAGCTAAAGTGTGGAATTTTCTTGAAAATATTCCCATGTAATTCAGGGGCATAGGATGCGCTGAGCCGGGTAGGGTGGGCACGGTTTTTGTGCCCACGCGGAATTGCCGTTTTGGATCAACGAATTGCTGGTTTGGATCAACAATGATTCGCTACCGCGAGGCTTAATTTAACGCCGGTTCGCGGACCGGCAACCGCGATACTTTCTTTTGTTTGGCCAAAAGAAAGTATCCAAAGACAAATCCGCCGGGAGCGGATTTGGACGCCAACGGCGCACGAAGTGCGAGCGCCTGGACGGCGCGAGTCAGCAGGCCACCCCGATGCCGCTTAGCTCACTCGGCACATCCATGTGCCTCGCCCTTCGGGTGCGATGCATGCAAATCGGCTATCCTGCCGATTTGTCCTGCGCGCCGAAGGGTTTGAGCGGGGTTTTCGGAAGGGCTGTCCTAGCCCTCCGAAAACGCGCGGCATCCCTGCCGCGCCCCTGTCGGGCTGCTCACTCGGTACATCCATGTACCTCGCCCTGCGGGTGCTGCGCATGCAAATCGGCAATCCTGCCGATTTGTCCGCCCAAACCCTCCGGTGCTCGGCGCGGCATAGGGGATTTGGTATGCGCTTCGCGCGAAAAGGTGTGGCCGCGTTGCGGCCCTTTTTGACTGGTTTTGCCCCAGGGCATTGACTGGTAACTAAGCTCCGGCTTGGTTACCTGATCTTGGAAGCTCTTGCTTCTTGGTTAAATTAACGAAAGCTGGAGCTTTCAAGCTAAAGTTCCCAAACTGGAGTTTGGGAACCAGCCGCGTAGGGTGGGCACGGTTTTTGTGCCCACGCCGAATTAAAATTTGTCATGAATATTGTTTCGCTATCGCGAAGCCCAAATTTAACGCCGGTTCGCGGACCGGCAACCGCGATACTTTTCTTTGCTTGTCCAAAGAAAAGTATCCAAAAGAAATGACACCCCGATGCCGCTTTTATCCTGTGCGCCGAAGGGTTTGAGCGGGGTTTTCGGAAGGGCTGTCCTAGCCCTCCGAAAACGCGCGGCATCCCTGCCGCGCCCCTGTCGGGCTATTCCGCCCAAACCCTCCGGTGCTCGGCGCGGCATAGGGGATTTGGTATGCGCTTCGCGCGAAAAGGTGTGTCCGCGTTGTGGCCCTTTTTGACTGGTTTTCTGGTTCCCACGCGCTGCGTGGGAACCAGACTTGCTCGCGTCGCGGGCCGATTGCCCCAGGGCATTGACTGGTAACAAAGCTCCGGCTTGGTTACCTGATCTTGGAAGCTCTTGCTTCTCGGTTAAATTAACGAAAGCTGGAGCTTTCAAGATAAAGTTCCCAAAATTATTTATACCGGTAAAAGCTATGCAATGTCCGATTTGCAAGTTTGGCTTTATGATTGATGCTTTATCGAATGTGTCGCTGGACTCTGGCGAGGCGGTTTTAATATTCAAAAATGTGCCTGCCAAGGTTTGCAATAACTGTGGCGAAGAGTATTTCGAGGGAAATATCACTGCGTCGATTCTCGCGCAGGCAAGCTCACCATTAAGCCAGTCCTCGCAATTTCAAGTACGACGTTTTGACTGGTAACCAAGCTCCGGCTTGGTTACCTGATCTTGGAAGCTCTTGCTTCTTGGTTAAATTAACGAAAGCTGGAGCTTTCAAGCTAAAGTTCCCAAACTGGAGTTTGGGAACCAGAAACTGTATTAGTTGTGCAGACGCCGTGTAGCCTGATTTAGCGCCAGCTGTGACCGGAAGCAAACCAATGAGCATTATTTGCTGCCCGGTAATCCGGTGATTACCTACGAATCCGGTTCGGGGTTGGTCCCGTTATTTCGCCCCGAGCATCGCAGATTTTGACGAGATTAGCCCGAAGGGGCGATGCATGGATGCATCGCGTTTTACGCAGGGGCTGGGAAGCCCCTTCGGAAAACCCTCGGCAAAATCGAGAAGCGCAGGATTAGGGCGGAATGCCGGGTCGCTTTTTCTTTGGATACTTTCTTTTGGCGACGCAAAAGAAAGTATCTCGGCTGTCGGGCCGAGACCCGACGTAAATCAATCGTCGCGATAGCGACACCTCAAAAAACTATAAAAAAAACACCTACTCACCATGCAAATCTGGATCGACGCCGACGCCTGTCCCAAGGCGATCAAAGACATTCTGTTTCGGGCGGCGGAGCGCTGCCAGTTGACGACCACGCTGGTGGCGAACCAAAGCATCCCAATCCCGCCGTCGCGTTATATCCGTATGCTGCGCGTCGCCGGCGGCTTCGACGTGGCGGATAACGAGATCGTGCAGCGTATGGTGGCGGGGGATTTGGTCGTGACCGGTGACATTCCGCTGGCGGCGCAAGCGATAGCCAAAGGTGGCCACGTTATCGATCCGCGCGGCGAGCGTTACAGCGAACACAATATCGGCGAACGTTTGGCGATGCGTGACTTCATGGACGGCTTGCGCAGCAGCGGCGTCGATACCGGCGGCCCGGCGGCGTTGAGTGCGCGCGACGTGCAAGCCTTTGCCAACCAACTGGACCGCTTGCTGGCTCGGCCTGCCGACGAGCGATAAGCTGCTCGGTTCCGGTCGTGCTAGCTGGGGCGGCTTCGATTTTGCCAATAACGTTACTCTCGCATGCCGTCGGGAGACTGTTTCTGTCCTTTTTGCGCTACTTCAATCGACCGCAACTCCAGCTTTGGATAATGGCCGCAATCGAAAAGTGTTACGGCCGATCGCGGCGGGTACCCAATAAAACCGGATGTTTCTGCAATAGGGAGTATGATCGGGCATTGGGGCGATTTTGCCCGACGTTTAACGCAGGGCTTTACCGGAGTAAATTATGGCTTCACTGGATATGTACGGCGCTTATGATCTGAGCCTGGCTAAGATCGACGAATTGGTTACCAAAATCTCCGAGGGCAATTATGCCCTGGGAGTGATCAATCAAAACACGCATAAATTCGTCGTCAAGTATGTCGGGCGGGCTGAAGAAGATCTCAACGTGCGGTTGAAACAGCATGTCGGTAAATACCCCAAATTCAAGTTCAGCTACGCCGTGTCGCCACAAGCGGCGTTCGAGAAGGTATGCCGCAACTTTCACGATTTCGGCGGTACGCAAAAACTGCGCAATACCGTCCATCCCAAACCGCCGGCGCACGCCGATTGGAAATGCCCTTGCTGCGGCATGTCCGCCGATTAAGCGCTAGTTTGCGCCGCTGTTAAGCCTCAATTTATCGGCGAGGTTTCTTGAGGCTGCGGCTGCCGGTGCTTAGCGGCCTGTAGTCGGAGTTTACTGCTTGATGCCGGTGGAAACGAAGGTTCCCAACACGTTGTCGCTGCAGGTCGCGGTGATCTGGTTGCCGTCGCTGCTGACGGTGCCGCTGCAATTGCCCTGCGAAGTCCAGCCGTTTTGATATTGGGCGAAATAGTTGTAGCTGATGTTCTGGGCGACGACTGTCCCGCTGCCCTTGGACTCGTAGCCTATGCCTTGCGGCAGCATGCCCCAACTGTTGAACTGAAAACCGGTATTTTGCTGGACGATGCGCGAGCCGTTGGCCGGTGCGGCGGGGTTGTACCAAGTGCCGCTGATATCGATGACCGGCACCGGCAGGGCAACTTGGGTGTTGCTGCTGAGATGATGGGATGCATTGGCGGTCGGCTCAGGCGTGACTGCCGTTGCTGTTGGCGGAGAGACCTGCGGTTTGGGGGAAATTTTATCCCAATTGCTGATCGCCGCGACCGCGACCGAGCCGATCACGGTGATTACGGTAGCAATGATGGTGGCGTTAGGGCCGGATTCCGCCATGATTTTCTCCTGCTGGCTGTTTTCGGCGGATTATAGCGCGGCCGGCGAATTCGCTGCAGGGCCTTAGCTGCGGAACGAAGCGCAGCGCGTCGATCGTGTAATCCGGTGCATGTTGTGATTGAAATGCCTGGGTTTATGGTGTCGCTACCGCGCAGTCAAATTTAACGCCGGCTCGCGGACCGGCATTTAAAAAGCATCCGTCGCAAATGCGCGCGACGTGAAAACCTTCGCCAAACTGGACTGCTTGCTGGCCCGGCCTGCCGGCGAGGGTTAAGCCGCCCGGTTCCGGTGTTGGCTATGCCGACGCTGGAGAGGGACTGTTTTTATAGCGTTTGATTTCGGTTGCAACCAGTAGGTGGAGATGAAAAAAATCAGTATTCTGTATCCTAACCGGGCGGGTGCCCGCTTCGATTTTGCTTATTACCTGGATTCCCACATGCCGCTGTCGATAGCACGCCTCAGCGCGCACCCAGGGTATCGCGGAGTATCGGTCGAGCGGGGGCTTAGCGGCGCGGTGCCGGGTAGCGAGCCGGTTTATGTCGCGATGTGTCATTTTCTGTTCGAATCGGTGGAAGATTTTTTGGCGGCTTTCATGCCGCATGCCGCCGAATTACAGGGTGATATGCCGAATTACACCGATATAGAACCGGTGATTCAGCTCAACGACGTGTTGATTTCTGCGTAATTCGGCAGCTTGATCTGACCGGATCGGGAAGGCTCGCCGGAGAGGCGATTGGCCGATGGCGTTACTGCCGCTCGCCGAGCTAAGTCGCGGAGTCCGAGCATTCGCGCTCTGCGGTTAGCTTTATTGCGCCGTTAGAGCGGCCCGGCTAGAAAGCGTCCAAAAACACCGGCGCTTTGCCGAACTCGGTCTTATATTCGCCGTTAGGCACGTACCAACCTGGGCCTTGAGACCCGCCATGCCATGACACGCGCTTGCCGTCTGTGGCCCATTTATCGAGTTTCTCGCCGCTTTTGGTCAGGTAGTTGGATGCGTAACAAACGGTATTTAGCCAAGGGTCGATGATTAGCCAGGATTGGGCGATCTTGCGGCTGGTGAAATCGGCCGTCGATGCATATTTGCGCGCCGTATCCGGGATCGCTTCCTGCGAAACCAGGCAAAAAGCGTGGTCGCCTTTGCCGTAAACGATGCCGATGTAGAGTAAATCGCGCTTGATATTGTAGATTTTCTTAGCGTAGTAAGCGCTCAATGCCGCCATTTCTCCGCAGTTGCCCGAGCGGTCGGCGATCGTCATCTTCACCAATTTCTCGGCCAAGTCTAAGTGCGACGCGACGCCGTTAAGCCTGTGTTTGTCAGACTCGTCGGCTTCCAGCCATCGGGTCATGCCTTTGGCGCTCATAGTCGCCAAAATGGCAGAGCCAGCAAGATCCACGTCGTATAGCTTATTACTGGATTTATGGCCTTTTTTAAAGAATTCTCTGACTAGAGCCTTAATTTTCTCGCCTTCGTCCACCAGCATGGTTGTACCCTCCAAAGTCTGATTCTTTGTAATATTAAGTGTCCCGCTCTCCGCCGTTTCGGTGGAGTACCATACCAGGTTGGCCTTACCCGGCATTAGGGTTTTTGGCGGCGTATGCTTAGTATAAACGGATACCTTACGGCGGATAAGGATGACTGGCGTTGAACGGTGAACGGCGCATAAGCCGGGTTCCGGCGCGGCCGGTCAAAGGCGGTCTATGATTTCGATACAACGCTGGAACGCACTCCGGATGATGAAGAAGGTCATCGCCAGCGGAAACGACAGATAATGTTCCGGCAGCGTCAGGCAAACCAGCACCAGCGCGGCAATCAAACCCGGCGTGACGCGGGACAGGTAGGTCTCGAAGTAGCGGAAGGTTTCCTGGGACTCCCAATCGAAGCGCGGGCTGCGGTTGATAAACCCGAACAGCATCCAGGCGGCGAGCAGAGCGAAATAGACCGGAAACACGCTGAATTGCGGCGAACCTTCGCTGAACAGCGGTTTCCAGTAGCCGTACCAAGCCCATAGGCTGGCGCAGGCAAAACCGTCTTGCCAGGCCGCACTGCTGAGGCGTTTCAGGCCGCCCGCCAGCAAGAATATCGCCGCGATTGCGGCTGCGGACATCCAAACGGCTTCCAGATTCAGCAAGGGCAAAACCGGGTTATGGGTTTCGATCAGGGTGGTCAGGATCAGGCTGCAGGCTATGAATACAGGCATCGGCGTCATTCGGTATCAAAGGATGACACAGTCTGCCCTAAAATCGCGCTTAACCCAAGCTGCGAGAAGCGGCATACCGGCGCGGCCGGTATGCCGTTGCGGATTAACTCAAGCGAACCGCTTCGCTCAGGCCCACATCGGTATGTTGTTGCCGCCGCCGGCATTGCTGTCGGCCAGGCGTTCGGAGTAGGCGTCGCCTTGACGGAATACCAATTCGTCGACCGCGCCCAGCAGATGGAAAATAAAGCCGAATGCGCCCAGATTCAGCGAATGGCCGGATTCGTGTTCGATGTGCCAATCGCCGGAATTCATGTCGACGAAGGCGAAATTACCCATATTGAAGGCGGTATCCCAGACGTTGAGATTGCTGATCAGGCCGCCCTTGACGAAAATCGTGCCGGTCGGCCAATCCACGCGCAGACCTTGCAGTTTCAGGTATTGCACTTGAAAGCCGGTGACGGCGGCCAGCAACAGGCTGAACAACAGAAACAGCAAGCCCAACAGCACGATAGGCCAACTCATCGGCAGACACCAGTTAGACCAGCCGATCAAGGCCTGATACACCTCGAACTGCGAAATCCATTTGACGATGGCCAACAGGTTCAAGCCGAACAAGCCGATCGCCACGCCCTGCGCCAAGCCGGCATTGCCGGTCTGGCTGAGCAGTTCGAATATCAACAAGCCGTTTAACGAGGCATTGCTACCCACCAACATACCGCGGATGAATTCGGAAAATCCGGTCGCGGCGGAGACGGTGGTAGCCGCCAGGATGTAAAACACCAGCATCGCACCGGCATAAACGCCGAAGGTGATGCCCATACTCTTTGCCAGAAAAAATATCAAAGCAAACAGGCCGACAGCGGTCAGACCGCCGAGAATGACTAGCCAAGTTTTAATGACCATAGCGACTCCCCTCAATCAAGATTTAGTTTTCATCGATCGGGCGCTTAGCGTTAGCTTCACCGAATCGAAGTGTCCACGCTGGTTTCGGCCGTGTCGACGTCCGGACCCCGGCGCGGTTGTCTGGCGGCTGATGCGAGCCGCAAACCCTCATTACTCCTATGCGTATGTTTATGCAAGATTTTTTCGTTTTTGCATCCCCAGCGTAGCCATCACGCCGGACAAGAACAGCCAGATACCTGCTGGCAATGGCACTGCGGTAACCGTAAAACTGTCGACCGAGAACCGGATTTGGTCGTCGGCGAAATTGGGCCGATTGGGGACGTTAAAGTCCAGCCAGCGCCAATCGGGGCCGTTGATGGCCGCCAGCGGGATCGAGGACCAGTCGGACAAATCCGGCGGCAGCGTATCGTTCCAGAGTTGACCGGTCGCATTCTCTTGGAGCAAGCCGAATTGCATTGCCGGATTGGCAAGTCCGTTCCAATCGGTATTGGAAATGCTGGCGCCGCCGACGATCAAACCGTCCGCCGGCAAAGTGGCGGAACCGTTTTGCTGGTCGTTCTGTACCCACAAATTGACCGGCGCTGCCAACGATGCAGTGAAACCGTTGCCGAAACGGTGGGAAAGCGCGCTGACGACGCCGGTGTCGACATCGTAGGTAAAACTGCCGGACATTGCGCTGCCGATGGCAACGCCGTTACCGACCAGCAAGCTACCGATATCGGTGACGGTGCCGGTGTAATCGACCCGAATCGACTGCGCCTGACCGGACAGCGGCAACAATAAACCGCTGCTTGCAATCAAAATATGGATTAAAGTAAATTTCATGATAACTCCTGTGGAAAATCGGTTTTCCCAAGTCGGCTCGGAGTCTGCAGCGCCGGATGGATCTGGCGGCGTTCCGGGTTCCGAATCGGCTTGAAGGGTAGAAGTAATGTATCGGGCCCGGTCTGGCCCGGCTGTGAGCATTTCCACTGGGCCAAGGTGAATTTGTCCGCACCCGGCGCCGGCATTCCGGAAAATGTCGGCCGGTTGAGCCGGATCGGCCCGGCGATAACCACAAGGCATAATGACGATGACGATGGAAAGACGCGATAAGCTCGGGTTGGCGCTGTTACCGCTACTGGCGCTTGCCGCCTGCACGCCGGGCGCTCCGCCGCTGGATGCCGCGGCCGCATTGCCGAACGGCCCGCGGACGCCGATTTTCGTCACCGCCGCCCGCCAGAAAGTCGAGGTAAAACAGGCGTTGGCGGCAGCCGGCTTTCGTCTTGTCGACGAGTTGGCGGACGACGCCTTGTTGCTGCGGGCGACGATCGGTATCGACCAGGGCGAGCAAGCCTGCGGGACGATGAACAATGTTCGGTTGCAACTGCGGCGTCAGGGCGACAATGTCGCGGAAGTCGTCGGCAAGGGGTGGACCGGGAGCTGTCAGCCAAATGTACTCGAGGAACTTAGCCGCAAGTTATGGCGGCACCTTTTCGCTCAAACGCCACAATAGGAACCGGACCGATGACATCACCACTTTGCCCACCCCTGCGTTCTATCGCCGCCGTCTGCGGTATGGCCCTGTCGGGCTGCGCTTACATTAGCGACGGGACCAAGCTGGGGCCGATTTCGCCGCCGGCCAACACAATGAAACCGATGGTGGAGCACACCGTCGGCGACTTCGCGTTTACCTTGGAAGGCGGCAAAATGGTCACGTCCACTCTGGCCGGTAGCTTGATCAACCAGAACGTGATGGATGCCTGGCAAGATAAAGGCTACATCCGCGATCACGAAGCGGTGGAACCCGGCGAGTTTACCGGTAAAGCCGATTACCAATTGACCTTGAGCGGCAGCCAATACGGCGATTCCAGTATCGGCATGCAGATTTTGAGCGGGCTGACGCTGACCTTGATCCCGTACACCGTGACCCAGAGTTACGACATCCAATACACCTTGGCCGACGTCAAGACCGGCAAAAAGTACAGCGGCAGTATCGAAGAATCCAATAAAGGCTACGTCGAACTGTTTATGCTGTTTGCGTTGCCGTTTTCCAAGCAGAACCAGGACGCCATGTTCGGCCGAATCGGCGACCATCTTTACGATCAGCTCTACCGGCAAGGCGCATTCCAGGCGCCGCCTGCCGCTCAATAAGCCGGGTTGCCGCCGGCTGTGCGACTTTTTGACGGGCTGACAGCCGGCCCATGGTCGAGCCGGCCAGCCGCGCACGGTCGGTGTCGGCGCGGGCTATCCGGGAGGGACGATTGGCCGGACTACAACTCGATACGTTCCGGCGCGACTCTGAGAATTTCGTCGATGGTGGTGATACCGGCCGCGACTTTTTCGGCGCCGCTGAGCCGCAACGGCCGCATGCCTTCCTTGATCGCCTGTTTTTGCAGCAGCGCGGTGTCGCAGCCTTCCACGATCAGCTTTTCCAGTGCCGGGCTGTTCTCGAAAATTTCGTAAATGCCGACCCGGCCGGCGAAACCGGTATTGCGGCATTCCTTGCAACCGACGGCCTTGAACAACTGCTTGGGCGGCGCCACCTTGAACGGCGCCACCAGCCCCCGCCACAGGTTTTCGTCGGTGGGTGCCGCAGTTTTGCAGTGCTTGCACAGCACCCGGATCAGACGTTGGGCCATGATGCCGAGCACGGTCTGTTGGATCAGGTAACCTGGCACGCCGATATCCAGCAGACGGGTCACCGCGGCCGGCGCGTTGTTGGTGTGTAGTGTCGAGATTACCAAGTGGCCGGTCAGCGAGGCCTGTACCGCCATTTCCGCGGTTTCCAGATCGCGAATCTCGCCGACCATGATGATGTCCGGATCTTGCCGCAGCAAGGTGCGGATGCCGCTGGCGAAATCCAGCCCGATATTGGCCTGGACCTGCATCTGATTGAAGGCCGGCTCGATTTGCTCGATCGGGTCTTCCACCGTGCATAAATTGATTTCCGGCGTCGCCAGCCGCTTCAGGGTCGAATACAGCGTCGTGGTCTTGCCGGAGCCGGTCGGGCCGGTGACCAGAATGATGCCGTGGGTATGGCCGACCAGGCGGTTCCACAGCGTCAGTTCCTGCTTGCTGAAGCCGAGTTGTACGTAATCGCGTAGTAACACTTCCGGGTCGAAAATCCGCATCACCAGCTTCTCGCCGAACGCGGTCGGCATGGTCGACAGCCGCAGTTCGATTTCCTTGCCGTTGCTGTTCTGGGTTTTGATCCGGCCATCTTGCGGCAGCCGCTTTTCGGCGATGTTCATCCGTCCCAGAATTTTCAGTCGACTCAAAACCGCGTTCATGATCGGCATCGGAAATTGGTAGACGTTATGCAGGATACCGTCGATCCGAAACCGGACGTTGCCCTGCAGGCGGCGCGGTTCCATGTGGATGTCGCTGGCGCGCTGGTCGAAGGCGTATTGCAGCAGCCAGTTCACCAGATTGACCACATGCTGGTTGTTGGCGTCCAGATCCGCGACTTTGCTCAGTTCGACCAATTGTTCGAAATTCTGGCCTTCCGCGGCGCGGCCGTCGTTGTGGCTTTGCGCGCCTTTCAGCGATTTGGAAAAGTTATAGAACTCGTCCAGGTAGCGCTTGATTTCGTCGGGGTTGGCGAATACGCAACGAATCTTGCCGTGGTGCATTTTCGCCAGATCGGTTTGCCAGGCGCGGATGAAGGGTTCGGCGGTGGCGACCACGATTTCGTCGTCGTTGATTTTGATCGGCAGAATGTTGTAATTGCCGGCGTAGGCCTTGCTGAACAGGGCCGTCACGGTCGGCACATCGATTTTCAACGGATCGAAATAGTAGTAGGGCAGGGCCAGCTTCTTCGCCAGCCACTGGGTCAGATCCTCCTGCGACAGCGCCTTGCCCAGCTGGGTTTGGTCGGACAGCTCGCATTCTGACAAAACCTTGAGCGGATGCTTGTTTAGATTGATCTTGGCTGCCGCATATTGCCGGCATTTCTCCAAATCCTGCGCCGACAGAATCCGGTCCTCTTGCAGCCAGCGGATGACCTGTTGAATCTCCAGTTTTCGGTCTTCGGTTTTGCTTTCTTCCCGCATGTGTTTGGTTTGCTGTGAATTCGGGAAGTTAGTCTAGCTAATTATTGGCCGGACGGTGTGGCCAAGCTTTGGCTTCAACCGTATTGCCGAGGTAACTGCGGCTTGACGAAGCGGACTGAGACGCGCCAATCCGGAAACAGGAGGCGGCGGAAACTGGACACAAAAAAGCCGGCTGACGCCGGCTTGGTATGGAAATGCTAACGGATTAGCGCTTGACGTTAATTTTTCTGGCTCCGAAACCTAACAGGCCGATACCCATCAGGCTCAAGACGCCTGGTTCTGGAATGGTCGGAATGTTGTCGGTACCCGTGCCGTTGGTGTAAGCGTAGTGGCTCAATCTACCGATATTGCAGTTGTTCGCACCGCATCCACCGGTGATGTTGTTGACTTGGGCGTTGGTCCATACCAGTTTGGTCATTTCTCCGATGTTTTCGAAGAAATAGGTATCGTTCACTCCGCCCAAGCCGCCGGTGCCGAATTTCAGCAGAAAATAGCCAGGTTGATCCGGAGTGACGTCGAGGTACCATTGGCCGGCGCCGTCGGCGACTGCCGTTACCGAGCCGCTGCTTTTGTAGTCCATCACCAAATTGTCGCCGCTAGATCCCAACAAGGCTTTCAATGCGTTTAATTCGCTTGCGTCGCCTGAATTGCCGAGGTTTGCCGAACCGATCAGGTTGTCGGCAGTATAGGTGGCTGCTTGCAATGCCGGCGCGGCAAACCCGATGCCGATCGCAATCGCTGCAATGTATAAGTGTTTGAATTTCATGGCGTCTCTCCCCCGATGAGATATAAGTTAAAAAAAGGAAAAATTCCCTTTAGATTGAGCATGAAATATGCCTATAAAACTATTTTGATCTTTATCAGAGAGTTATGAGTTCTTTGTAACGCGATTTTCACATAACTGTAAAAAAATACGACACTAGAAGAATCAAGCACAACACCGCAGGAATGGGGCGGTATCATTTGCAGATGCGTCCCGGTTTAGGGTTGGATGTCGCATAAATCCTGGGTGCCGGCGCGGTATCGCGCGCTAGCTGATTCGGACATCGGCCTCAGAGCAGAGCTGAGTTGTTAAATTTTCCGGCATCTGAGGTATCAATCAGCAGCGAGCCCAGCGACCTGCCCGGCTGACATCGACGGGGCTTACTTCCCGGTATCACTCAGCGTTGGGTGCGTGCATTTTTGCGCAATTTGACCGGCTTAAACCGGACCGGAAACGGCTGGAAGCGCCGCACCAGCCATTTGCGCAATTCTTCCAGGACCAGCAGGCTGACGACGAAGGGCAGCGTGAACAGCCAGACCTCGCCGCCGATCGGTGCGGCGCCGAACAGGGCGTTGCCCCACGGCGTGTAGACGATGGCCAGGATCAGCCCAAGTTCCAACAGGATGCCGGACAGGATCAGTTTGTTATCCAGCAACGCCGTGCCGAGCAGGCCGTGCTGGCGCTGCTTGCAGACGAAGACGTTGGCGATCTGCATCATGATGATCGCGCTGAGGCAGGCCGTGGTTGCCTGCAAATACAAGGGCTGGCGGCCGTGCAGGATTTGGCCGTACTCCCAGCCGCCGCGCTCCAGCACGAAAAAGAACGTCGCCATAGCCGCGACGGCTTCCAACACGCCCAGAAAGCCGTAGGCGCGAGCCAATAAGCGCCAGTCGATCAGGGTTTCCTTTTGGGAGCGGGGGGCTTGCTTCATCACATCCGTGTCGGGTTTTTCGACGCCCAGGCCCAGCGCCGGCAGCATGTCGGTGCCCAGATCGACGGCCAAGATCTGGATGATGGTCAGCGGCAGCGGAATCTTGAACAGCACGAAAGCCAGATAGGGCACCACTTCCGGAATGTTCGATGTGAGTATATAGGTCAGAAACTTGCGAATGTTGTCGAATACGGCGCGGCCTTCCTCGATCGCGGCGACGATGCTGGCGAAGTTGTCGTCCAGCAAAATCATGTCGGCCGCTTCTTTGGCGACATCGGTGCCGGCCTTGCCCATGGCGATGCCGATGTCGGCCTTTTTCAGCGCCGGCGCGTCATTGACGCCGTCGCCGGTGACCGCGACGACATGCTGCTTGCGTTGCAGGGCTGCGACGATCTGCATTTTCTGGTCGGCGCCGACCCTAGCAAAAACAATTTCTTCCGCATCCAGCGCGACTTGCAATTGGCTGGGCGTCAGTTTCTTCAATTTGTCGCCGACGATGACCTTGGGATGCTCGCCGCGCACCAGGCCGATTTGGCGGGCGATGGCGACCGCGGTGTGCGGGTGGTCGCCGGTGACCATGATGACTTTGATGCCGGCCTGGTGGCATTGGGCGATGGCGTCGGCGACTTCGGGCCGCGGCGGGTCTTCCAGACCGACCAGACCGCTGAATACCAAATCCTGTTCCGGATCGTCGGGTAACGCCTCCGGCAGCGCCCGATAAGCCAGCGCCAGTACCCGCAAACCTTGGTCGGCCATGGTTTGTAGCGCGTCGGTCAATTGTTGGCGGCGGTCGTCGTCGAGAGTCTCTATCTTATTGTCGAACATAATCTTCCGGCATAGCGGCAGTACCATTTCCAGTGCGCCCTTGCAGTACAGCATGTTTCCGGACGGGGTGCTGTGGATGGTGGACATCCGCTTGCGGTCGGTGTCGAAAGCGACTTCGCCGGTCTTCGGATAATCGATGCGCATGCCTTGGGCGTGAGCCATTTCCACCAAGGCGATTTCCATCGGATCGCCCAGCGCCGCGATACCTTCCACCCGTTTCAGGTTGTGGCACAAGGCGGCGCCGGCCAGAAACGCGGCGTGCTGTTGCAGGCTATGTTGGTCCAAGTGTGCGGGGACGCAATGGCGGCCGTCCACAAACAGCTGCTTGACCGCCATCCGGTTCTCGGTCAGAGTCCCGGTTTTATCGGTACAGATCACCGTGGTCGAACCCAGGGTTTCCACCGACGGCAGATTGCGGATCAGGGCGTTGCGCTTGGCCATGCGTTGTGTTGCCATCGCCAGCGATAGCGTCACGGTCGGTAACAGCCCTTCCGGTACATTGGCGACGATCAGGCCGATGGCGAAGATGAAGTTTTCCCAGAAGGTCAGGCCGATGGCCTGGCCGATAAAGAAGAACGCCAGGCCCAGCGCCAGCGCCAGCAGCGCCACAAAGCGGCTCAAACGGGCGATTTGCTTTTGCAGCGGCGATTGGCTTTTCACCATGGTTTTCAGGGTGTGGGCGATTTTGCCGAACTCGGTGTGCATGCCGGTGGCGAAGACCACGGCCTTGCCTTCGCCGGCTACCACCGAGGTGCCGGCCAGCAGGATGTTGCGGCTCTGGCCGATGTCTTCGGCGGCGGACGGCAGTGCGTCGCGGCCTTTCGGCAAGGATTCGCCGGTGATGGTGGCGTTGTTGACCCGCAACGCCAACGCTTCCACCAAGCGGCAATCGGCCGGCACGTTATCGCCTTCCTGCAATACCAGCAGGTCGCCGGGCGTCAGTTCGTCGGCATAAACCAAGCCTAATTCGCCGTCGCGAATCACTTTGACCTGGCGCGGCAGCAGTTTTTGCAAGGCGGAGATGGCCTGTTCGGCCTGATGTCGTTGCCAGAACGAAAAACAGCCGTTGATCGCAATCACGCCCAGAATGGCGTAACCCAAGGTCTGCATGCCCTCGCCGGGTTGCTGCGATTCGGCGAAGAACGCCAGTCCGGCCGCCAGCCACAAGATCAGCGCAAAAAAATGCAGAAACTCCTGGGCAAACTGCAACAGCGCAGAGGTTTTCCGGGTTTCTTCGATGCGGTTGAAGCCGAATTCGCGCAGCCGGCCCTCGATCATGGCATCGTCCAGGCCGTTCAGGCTGGAGCCCAAACTTTCCAGCGCTTCGGCAGCGGTCAAATGGTGGATTTTCATGGTTCGGCACGCTAGCGAAGTGGCGGATGCCGACAGTGTAAACCCAAATTTCTCCGGCCGCGGCGCAGGCCGGCGGACCCGGAGAATACGGCGGCGAAAAAATGCGATTGTGTTTTCGGCGGCTGCGCGTGCAAACTTAGCCGGTTTTTTCCACCCATTTGCCACGATGCCCAATCTGTTTCATTTCCGACTGCCGCTGCCGAGTTTGCCGGCCATTTTCGGCTTGGCCGTGCCGCTGGCCTTGTCCGGTTGCTTGTCGCCGCTGGCCCTGGACCGCGCCGTGGTCGAATACGACAAAGCCACCGCCGATACGCTGTCGCGGCAGTTGTTGCTGAACATTGCTCGCGCCCACCAGCACCAGCCGCTGCATTTCACCGGGGTGTCCAATATTGCCGCGACCTTTAATTTTCAATTGAATGCCGGGGCGACGCCGGCGGTCACCGGCGACAACGGGTCGTTGTTGACGCCGGTGTTCGGCGGCACCGTCTCGGAAAATCCGACCATCAGCATCGTGCCGATCGAAGGCGAGGAATTCACCAAGCGGATGTTGACGCCGTTTCCGGAGAGCAAACTGACGATGCTGTTGCGCCAGGGCGTCGACGTGGATTTATTGCTGCGTTTGCTGGCCGGCGAACTGCGCTTGGCCGGCGGCGCGCAAAACGCCATCTATTCGAATCGGCCGGCCGATGCCGAAGGCTACCGCGTGTTTCGCCAGGCGGTGCTGCATCTGTCGTCGGTTCAGGACCGGCACCAACTGTTTGCCGAACCGCTGATGTTCGAGCGCGAGTGGTTGTTGCCGGCCGGCAGCGTGACGGTGGAACATCTGGCCGAGCTGGAAAAATACTACGCCGTCGAATTTCTGCCGCAATCGGGACAAGTGCGGCTGAAGAAACGGGTGGTGGGGCGCATCGTGCTGACCAATTACGATCCGGCGCTACTGAGCAACGACGAGCGGCGGCGGCTGCACGAAGAGGCCGGGCAGGGCGCCGACAACGATGTCGGCGTCGATATCCGCGCCGGCTATCCGGGCGGCGAATGGCCGCTGCACGGCGTGTTCCGCTTGCGCAGCTTTCATAATGTATTGAACTTCATCGGCGAAGGCCTTGGCGACGAGCCGGAGTTTGCGGTGGACAAACACCCGGCGACGCCGGCAGTGCGCGAAAATCCGGTGCAGACCCTGGCCTTGCAAGTCGGCGCCGACGACGGCGACCTCAGCGTCGAATTCGGCGGGCAGAATTACGCATTGCAACCCGAAACCGGCTACCAGTGGAACCGCGAGGGTTTCCGCCTGCTGTGCCAGATCTTTCAGATGACGGTCGCCAATTTGAACCAGCAAGGCGCCCCGACCATCACCATTGCCAAATAAGCGGAGAAGCTCTTGAACCAGGCTATCGATAATTCCAAGGTCATGCGTTGCGTGGCCTACCAGAAAGGCATCGGTATCGGCGACGTTACCATCGAGGACATCAGCGAGGTGCTGCTGAAGGAGGATACCTTCGTCTGGTTGGGGCTGCGCGAGGCCGACAGCGGCATTTTGCGGGCGATCCAAATCGAGTTCGGCTTGCACGATTTGGCGATCGAGGATGCCTGTTCCGCGCATCAGCGGCCGAAAATCGAGGAATACGGCGATTCGCTGTTCATCGTATTGCAGACCGCGCAGTTGGTCGACGACAGCGTCGCATTCGGCGAGACCCATTTGTTCGTCGGGCCGCGCTTTTTGGTGACGGTACGCCACGGCGCGTCGCACAGCCTGGCCCGGGTGCGGGAACGCTGCCAGGCCATGCCGCAATTGCTGGCCAAAGGCTCCGGGTTTGCGTTGTATTCGGTGATGGATTTCATCGTCGACAACTACATGCCGGTCATCAACGGCTTGCAGGAACGCTTCGATGTACTGGAATCGGCCATCTTCCAGAACCGGCCTAGCCGGCAGACCATGGAAGGCTTGTACGAATTGAAGCGCGAGTTGCTGCTGCTGGAAGGCGCGATCAATCCGGTGATCGACATTTGCAACGAACTGATGCGGTTTCACGGCGGCATGATCCACAAAGACGTGCGCTTTTATTTTCGCGATGTCGCCGACCATATCAAGCGCGTGGACCGGGCGATTCAGGGCATGCGCGAAATGCTGCTGGCGGCGATGCAGGTGCATCTGACCTTCGAAACTGTGCGGCAAAACGAAGTGGTCAAGCGTCTGGCCGGCTGGGGCGCGATTCTGGCGATTCCGACCATGGTGTTCAGTTGGTACGGCATGAATTTCCGCCACATGCCGGAACTGGATTGGGCCTTCAGTTATCCGCTGGTGCTGGCCGGCGTGGCGGCGGGCAGCCTGGGTTTGTACTGGCGTCTCAAGCGCTCCGGCTGGTTGTAGCCCGCGGCTGGCGTCTCCACGTTTCTCGACTATAGTAGCCTGACCGGCAAGCGGATGCGGTTGGTGCGTTAGAGTCGCCGAACCGAAGCAAGCGCCGCCCGCCGGTTGCGGTCACTTGGAACGGGAGTTAGCGATGCGTGCGACGAAACGGCTGGGTTTGGGGCTGGCGAGCCTGTGGTGCGGATTGGCGCAAGCCGATTACCGGGACGACATCGGCTATCGGCAATTGCAGCAGTTGCTGGGCAATGCCGCGCCGACCGGGGCCGGCGTCAATGTCGTTCTGGCCGAAGCCTCCACGGTTCCACAATCCGACAAGCTGCGCTATCCGGTGTTTGCCCCCAACACCGGGCAAACCCGGTTTGCCGGTAAAACCTTCAGTTATCCGGGGCCGCTGGCCAGTACCGGCATCTCCGATCATGCCACCGGCGTTGCCGCCATGTTTTTCGGTAACGATTCCATCGCCCCCGGCATCGCCAACATTGCCGTTTACAACGCCGATGACTGGCTGCACGGCTTGGTCGCCGCTAGCGCCGAAGCCCCGTTTGCCGGGGCCCGGATCGCCAACCATAGTTGGATCGGCAGGGCCGACAGCGAAACCGACATCGGCGCCTACCTGCGTTTGGCGGACCGCATCGTCCAGCGTTACGAATTCATTCAGGTGGTTGGCATGGACAATGGGCCGAGCGACTCGCCGTTACTCGGCAGCGCTTACAACACGATTGCGGTCGGCCGTACCGACGGCGGCCACGACCGGGGTTCGGACCCGGTCGACAGCGTCTACGGCGGTGGTCGCACCCGGCCGGATTTGGTCGCGCCGCGCTCCACCACCAGCGGCGCGACGCCTATGGTCGCCACCGCCGCGGCCTTGCTGGTCGAAACCGGTCATAGCGGTGCCGGCAATTTGTCCAACGCGGTACAAACGATTGCCGGCATCGGCCAGGTTTATAACGCCGAACGCGCCGAGACGGTCAAGGCGGCGCTGATGGCCGGGGCCGAACGGACCACCGATAATACCTCGACCGCCGCCAATCTTGCCGATTACCGCAGCGCCGGCCACCAGACCGCCAACGGCTTGGACGACCGTTTCGGTGCCGGCCAGCTCGATGTGTTCAATAGTTACCGGATCATCGCCGGCGGCGAGCAGGACAGTATCGAGGACGGCGGCAATGCCGAGCTGCGGCCGGCCGGGTTCGATGTCGACGACGCATTCGGCGGACTGAACTCGAATAGGAGCGCCAGTTACAAAATCACCGCGCTAAAGGATCTGCAATTGTCGGCGGCTTTGGTCTGGAATATCGGCGTCGCCGACGACAGCAGCTTGGCCACGGTCTTGTACGATCTGGATCTGGAGTTGTTCGACACCACGCTGCAGCGTACGGTCGGTTTATCCGATAGCCGCGTCGACAACAGCGAAAACCTGTGGCTGGCTTTGCGCGGCGGTCACGCTTACGAGCTGCGGGTGGTTGCGGCCACGGCCGGCGATTTCGTCTGGGACTATGCGTTGGCCTGGCGGATGGAGCCGCTGGCCGCGGCGCCGGTGCCGCTGCCGGCTTCGGCGTTTCTGTTCTCTGGCGCAATATTTGGATTTGCGCTATCGCGCCGCGGCGGCCGCTTGAACGGCGCCAGCCGGGTTTAGATCGCAGGTCGCCGCCAACCGGCGGCGACGCACATCGGTCTGGCGGAAGCGAAGTCGGTCAGACCTTGGCCGAGCCGGTGCCTGGCAGGAATACGCAAACTGCGGCAAATGCCATAGTACGTCAGTCATATCACCTAGCAGTTGCGCGGTTTTTGTCGAGTCAGTTCGAATGTAGCCATCCGTAAATTCTCATGTTTTTATTTTGGTATGTGATTTGCATCACGCTTATCGGCTCGTTGTCGAGCCGGTGACGGCAGGGTACGGCTTAGGCCGATGCAGGGATGCCGGTACCGCCTGTCCGTGCCGAACAAATTGGAAGATGCAAACTGTGGTATCGCGAAACCGGGGAATTCGCGTGCCGCCGACTAAAAAACATACGAGGAATTTAAATGAAATTCGCAAAAAAATCCGTTGCCAAACTACTGACCGGCGCGGCTTTGGCGTTAACCGCCAGCCATGCCAGCGCGTTCAGCTTGACCGCGATGACTGCCAACGGCCAAGTTGCCACCGTGACGCCCGGATCTTCTTACAGCCATAACGATAGCGTGGCCGCTAAAGCCTGGGCCGACGGCGGCGGTCCGGCCGGTTCCGGTTGGGGTCATACCTCCGATTGGTACCAATTCCAGGTTACCAGTGCCACCGACGTCAAAATCGTGGTCAGCGCCAATAACGCCAATGCCTTGTTGCACCCCGGCTTTTCGATTTGGTCCGTCAACGGCCCGGTCGACCATTCCAGCGGCGCTCACCGTTACAGCCAGGTCAGCGGCCCGGAAGCGAGCGGCGGCGCCCATAAAAACCAATGGATGAACGGTTTGGGCGCAGGCACGCCGCCGGCTACCTCGACTCACGTCACCGGTTTCGTCGGTTATTCGAACGGTAACAGCAATCCGGCCGACAGCAGCTTCACCAACGGCGCCGGCTATGCGGTCGGTAGCGGCAGCGCCGGTGCCAGCCGCGGTACCACAGGCGGTTTGGACTGGGCGGCCTTGGATCTGGCGAATTTGGCGCCGGGCTACTACATCATGGCCGTCGGCGGCAGTTGCTATACCCAGACCAATTGCGGTACCGCCAACGGTTCCGGCGGCTGGCTGGCGGGGTCTTATAACGTGCAGATCAATGCCGTTCCGGTCCCAGGCGCAGTTTGGCTATTCGGCAGCGCGCTGTTCGGCATGTTGGGCCTGAAACGACGCCAAGCGCTATCGGCGTAATTCCGTCGTCAATCAACGTTAACGGTCAGACCGCTCAAGGACGCTCGACTACGGACCAGGACGGTCCGGCCCCGGCAGGGACGCCGGGGTTGGCGGCCGGGCCGCACATCCCGGCCGATTTTGTTTGTCCGGCCTAAGCCTGAACTCCGGTATCGCCGGTGCCGATTCGGGCGCAACTTAAAGGCCATTCGGAGACTGAAATGATGAAATATACTTTGTCCGCCACCTTGGCGGCGGTTTTGTCGGCGGCCGCGCCGGCGCAAGCCAATACTCTGGTGGTCGACGGCACCCTGTTCCGCCAAGCGGGCGGCACCACGTTCGACGTTTGGAACATCGCTATCCAAACCGCAGGCAGTTTTAGCGTCAATCTGGCGGCCTACGAGGCCTCACAGAGCAATGTCGCGACCGCCGGCTACGCGACGGCCGATTTGAACGGCGACGGCGAACTGACCTGGTTGGACCCGGACACCCACTGGTATCTGGACGACGGTTCTGCGGGCTTGAGCGCAGCTAACCACTTGGCCCGTTGCGACGACATCGCCAATAACTGTGCGACGGTCAGCAACAGTACCATCAGTTTGACATCCCGCAGCCAAGAGCAAGGCGCGGCCGACGGTTCCATCCATTTTCGCCGCGATCCGGCCTTCGACATTGCTTTGGCTGCCGGCGCGTATCGTTTCGTAATCGCCGACTATCGGCTGACCGATGCCGAAGCCGCCGCAGGCATCAACAGCGGCGACAGCTTCTCGGCACCCGGCGGTTACGCCAACCCGATTTTGGACTACGCCGATTACCGGATTACCTTCAGTTCCGATACGCTGAATTTCGCCCGCAACGGCAACAGCATTACCGTATCGCAAGTACCGCTGCCGGGCGCGGTCTGGTTGTTCGGCAGCGTCGTCGCCGGTTGGAGTTTGCGCGCACGGCGTAAAGCCTCGACCGTCTGACCCGGCCGGGCTTGGACCTAGCGGACGGGAGTGCCGGCTGCGGTGCTCCCGTTTTCGCGTTTTCCCGTTATGATGCGGGCTGTTTAACCCTAACACCCATCCATGAATTCGAAGCCTTCGACCAAACCGGGCCGTAACGAAGCCTGCCCGTGCGGCAGCGGCCGCAAGTATAAACACTGCTGCGCGCAGCCGACGGCGGCCCCGGCAGGCGAAACCGGCTTGCAGCAATTGCTGGAAACCGCACGCTATCATGCCTACCAACGCCGCGATTTCGCGGCGGCGGAGCAATGCTATCGCCAGGTGCTTGAGCTCAAGCCCAATCATGCCGAGGCCTTGGCCGGCGTCGGCCAGGGCTTGTGCTGGCGCCACCGTTTGGCCGAAGGCAAACGTTATCTGGCTCGGGCGGCGAAAGCCTTGCTGCGGCAGTCCGATAAAACCGACGGCCGGGTATTGTTGGGATTTGCCGAACAAATGCAAATTTGGGGCGATATGGACTTGGCGCTACAACTGGCGCGGGCGGCCGCCAAAGCCATGCCGGACAATGCTTCGGCCCATTACGGGGTGGCGGTTTGCCTGCAGCGCTTGCATCAGACCGACGCGGCGATCGCTGCGCTGGAGAAGGTATTGAAACTGGTGCCGCACGATGCCGGTTCTCATATCCTGCTGGCGATATTGGAGTTCGACAACAAACAGTACGATGCGGCCCGGCAGCGGCTGGAGCGGGTGGTCGCCGCCGAAACCGATACCCGGCAATTGGCCCGTGCCTGCCTGGAACTGTCCAAGGTCTACGATAAGCAGAAACGCTATGCCGAGGCGTTCGCGATGTTTGCCAAGGCTGGCGGATTGCAGCGGCAATTGCCGGAGAATCAAGCACTCGATGCCGGTTACATTTTTAAAAAAATCGCCTTGTTCAAACAGGGTTACAGCGACGCCTTGCTGAAACGCTGGACGCCGGAACAACTGGCCGACGGCTTGCCGGCGCCGGTGTTTCTGATCGGTTTCCTGCGTTCCGGTACGACCTTGACCGAACAGGTGCTTGCCGCCCATCCGCAGGTATTGACCTCCGACGAAAACCACCTGCTCGAAGAACTGTCGGCCGAACTGGCGGCCATGGCCGGCATCAGCGACGACACGCCGGCGGCGTTGGCCCGGATCGGGATCGAGCAAGCCAGGCAACTGCGCGCCTATTACTGGCAGCGGGTGGCGGAGGAGTTCGGGCCGGAGGCCTTGCGTAAACGCTTCGTCAACAAGGTGGCATTGAATAGTATCGAGACCGGTTTGATCAGTTGCCTGTTTCCGGACGCCAAGATTTTGTTTGCGTTGCGCGACCCGCGCGACGTTTGCCTGAGTTGCGCGATGCAATCCTTCGCCGCGTCGCCGGCCACGGTCAATCTGTTGTCCTGGCAAGGCGTGGCCGAACAGTATGCGGCGGTGATGGATTTGTGGCTGAGCCTGCGCGACCGGATCGCGCCGGCCTGGCTGGAGCTGCGCTACGAAGACGTGGTCAACGATTTCGAAGCCAGTTTCCGCGGCGTATTCGAACTGCTCGGCGTCGACTGGCGGCCCGAAGTCGAACGTTTTCACGAGCGCACGGCCGGTCGCTACGTGGCGACGCCCAGCTTCGCCGCGGTGTCGCAACCTTTGTACAACTCGGCACTGGCACGCTGGCGGCCATACCGACAAAACTTCGCCGAGCTGATGCCGCAATTGGCACGGTTTGTCGCTGCATTCGGCTACGACGAGGCGGACCTTTGACGGCCGGCCGCTCATAGCGTAAGGGCCGCAGAGCCGGAGTGGTATATTGTCGCCAAGCGTTTGCCGCCGATTTGGTTCGGATTTCGGAACAGTTGCTAAAATGAAGCATGACCGTTCCGCAACCGATGACGCCTGCCGATTTGAAACCGATTCTGACCGTATCCAGCCTGTTGTTGTTGGCCATAGCCGTATTGTCGCTGTTTGCCGGCGAAAGCTGGTTGGCGTTGCTGGATAGCGTGCATTGGACGGTCAGTGCCGGTACGGCCTGGGTTATCGCCTGGCTGGGGACGCTACACGGCGACGCCGGACAGTATTGGTATCGCCGCTGGTTTTGTTACGGTACCGGCCTGTATTTTGTCGGCCAATGCTGTTGGAATCTGCAAGAACTGTTTTACTGGAATCCGTTTCCGGCGCCATCGGATGTGTTTTATCTGCTGATGGGGCCGTGTTTCACCTGTGGCCTGCTAAAAGCGCTGCGCCGTCGTGTTTCTTCAGCCCGGTTACGGGCCGTCAAGCTCGATACCCTGGCGATGACTATCGCGCTGCTGGGTTTCATTTTGGCCTTGTATTTGCCAAACGCCGCAGACGCCAGCGCTTTGGAGTTGGCGGTGCTGGTTGCGTATCCGCTCAGTTTGCTTAGTGCGGCCAGTGTGGCGTTGCTGGCGTTGCCTTTTTTGGCGCTGGAACTGACGTGGGCCAGTGGTCTGCTACCGGCTGCCTTGTTGGCGGAAGGCTGCGTTTGGATGCAATGGAATCTGCAAGCGCTAACCGGGACTAACCAGGGCGCGTCGATATTGAATTGGGGATTCTCGATAGCCGGGTTGCTGGTCGGTGTCGGTGCTTATCTCTGGCAGGCCGAGCGCCGGCGTACCGCCCCTGTCAGGACGTACCGTGCCGTTTTGCGCGCCATCCCTGTCGCGGCATTGCTGGTGAGCGTGGCGACGCTAGTGCTGATTTGGTTTAGCGCGCAGCCGCAAACGGCGGAGATGCTTATTGCGGCCGGGGCCGGCGGTTCGGTGTTGCTGCTGTCGGCGTTGCGCCACAGCTTGCTGTCGAAAGAAAACGGCAAGTAAACCCAGTCGGAGCGGGCAAGGGCTCGGGGGCTGAAAATTGAGTTAAGCAGCCTCCGCTGTTTGGTTGGCGAGGGGATGCAATTTTAATCTTCCTCCCAACGCTAAAGCTCCGTTGACAGGACTATACTGTTCTGGCGTATTTATTGACCTCGGGAGCGGCGTATGAACAAGCAAATATTCCTCACTTCGTTGGCGTTGACGGTTTTGGCGGCAGGATGCGCGACGGAACCCGAAAAAAATGTCTCCAGTACGGACGATTTAACCACAACCATGCCTAGTCCGGGGGCGGGTACGGTTGGCGAACCCTTGTATTTCTCTTCCAGGGAGGATGCCGAAGCAGCCTTGAGCGGCTACAACTACGGCTTAAAAGCCTTGCCTGACGGCCGGGTGCAGGCCTTCGTTTCCGGTCTGAACGATTCCGGCGCCGACAATCCGATTACGTTGGCACAGAGCGCCACCGCGGTACCTGCGGATTCGGCAGCGGTCGGCGCTGACGGCGGCGAAACGCCGTTTCCGCAAATTCGGCTGGCGGAAAAGAAAAACGGTAAGGCCGCAATCGAGGCTTTGGGCGACAAGCTGGAAGCGGTCGCCCGATCCTACGATATGTCCGCCGAACGCCTGGCCGAGATTTTAGCCACCGATTCGACCGCCTGGATCGACGAGGGCGGCCGCTTGCTTTACATCGATGCTTTACCGCCGGGCGAGAGCGATGGGCAGGAGGCGACCGCTACCGCGCCGGCCCAAGCTGGAAGCGGCGGCATGAGCGTTGCTTCCAGCACCGATGCCTTTGCCTTGCACAGCAAGCCTGGCGCCAACCGTCTGATTTATCTGGATTTCAACGGCCATGTGGCTATCGCTACGGCATGGAATACCGGGACTTTGACGGCCCCGGCCTACGACATCGACGGCAATCCGGCGGCTTTTAGCGCCACCGAATTGAGCAATATCAAACAAATCTGGCAACGGGTCGCCGAAGACTACGCGCCGTTCGATGTCGATGTGACCACGGAAGAGCCGAGTGCGGATAAATTGTTCCGGACCGCGGCCGACGACGGCCAGTACGGCACGCGGGCCGTGATCACCCGGTCGATGCCGCAACTGTGCAACCAGGCTTGCGGCGGCGTGGCTTACGTCAACGTCTATTCCTACTATTCGGCCAGCAAGCCGGACCGTTATCAGCCGGCCTGGGTGTTTCTGGACAAATTGGGCAACGGCTTTCCGAAATACGTCGCTGAAGCGGTATCGCACGAAGTCGGCCACAATTTGAATCTGACCCACGACGGCAATGCCTCGACCACTTACTACTCCGGCCACGGCAGCGGCGTCACCGGTTGGGGGCCGATCATGGGGGTAGGCTATTACAAATCGGTCACGCAATGGAGCAAAGGCGAATACCCCGGCGCCAACAACCTGCAGGACGATATTACGGTGATTCACGCTGCCGGTACCCCGCTCAGAGTCGACGACTATGCCAACAATTCGGCTGGCGCCGGACCTATCGCCGGCGACTCCAGTGCCGTAGACCAAAGCGGCATCATCGAACGCAGCAGCGACATCGACGTGTTTGCCTTCAATACCGGCGGCGGCGGGGTGCAATTCAATGCCAGCCCGGACCCGGTGTCGCAAAATTTGGATATTCAATTGAAGCTGTTGGACGCCAAAGGCGCGACAGTGTTAGAAGCCAGTCCAGCCGACAGTTTGTCGGCTAGTGTCGCTGCGGTGCTGAACCCCGGGCAATATTATCTGCAAATCGAAGGCGTCGGCTTCGGCGACTTGACCACCGGATACAGCGATTACGGCAGCCTGGGACGCTACCAGATCAGCGGCAGCTACCCTAAAGCTGTCGAAGCGCAGGCGCCGACGGCAATCGTCAGCGCGTTGCCGAACCAAGGCTATGCGCCGTTGAGTGTTGAATTTAACGGATCCGGTTCCAGCGACCGCGACGGTAGCATCACCGGTTACGAATGGAATTTCGGCGACGGCAGCGGGGTGAGCCGCTCAGCCACGGTTACCCATAGCTACAACACGCCGGGAACCTACACTGCAACCTTGACGGTGACCGACAACAGCGGTTTGAAGAACAGCGCCAGCGTCAGTCTGCAAGCCCAGCAAAGTCCGGTAACGAACAGTATGAAAGTGGCATCTACCCGGGTTCTGCGCCGGACTCTTCCCGGCGGCAAGGCGCAGTGTGTGGCGAACGTAACGTTGAAGTACTTGAACTCGACGGTTTCCGGTGCGGCGATTTACGGCGTTTGGAGCGGCGGTTTGACTGCCGGTACCAGCAAAACCTTGCTCGCCACCTCCGCGATCGGCTTTACCGGCAGCACCGGCCAAGCCACCATCACAAGTCCGACGTTTGCCAGTTCGGCCAAAGGCAGCTGCGCTTTTAGCGTCAACAGTGCGTTTAAAACCGGCTATCTGTACGATGGCGGCGGCTCCGTCACCGGTAGTTTTTCCTGGTAGGGGACGGTTTTCGATGGGGGCGGAAGCGTCCCCATCACCGCCGCAAATTGCCGGATTGCCAGCGGCGATTCAGTTAATGGCGTAGCGGGGTTTCTCGGTCAGCGCCTCGCTCAAAGCCAGATGCTCCGCCGCATCGAACAAGATTTGCTGTTCGCGGAAAAATTCGGCACCGGCGTCGATCGCGTCCTGCATCACGGCGATGACGTAGCGTTCCGCGTGCGCCGAGCCTATCATGTTGTCCGGCACCGCCGCTTCGAGTTGCAAGCTCTGCCCGGTCTGGTCGAAGCCGCGGATGCGCAGGCCGGCGAACGCCGCACGCTCCTGGCTGCCGGGTAGCATAAATACGATATCGAGGGCCGGTGAACGTTTTTGCACCGGCAATTGCCGGTAGCCGGCCAAAGCGATTGCAATCTTGGTGATGGCTTGGCTGATGGCGCTGTCTTCCAACGCCCGGTCCGGCGTCATCGAAGCGATAAATAGACTCATCGTAATTCTCCTGGGCAAGTGTTTGCTTAACATGCAGCAAAATCGGTTCCAGAATTAGCGGTCCGCTGCCAGTGTCCGCAAATAAACGCCGAAGGCCCGCTAGTCGCGGTCTCAGCCGAGACCGTAGCTGTTAGCCGGCGCCGATCAGGCGCCGGATCGGCGTGGATTGTTGTGGTAAAGCGGACAAAATGCGGCGAGACTGGATGGCAAAGCTGCAAGCCGCTTCCGGTCAATTGCTGCGGTGAAAGCGTTTGAACAGGTAGAAGCCGGCAAACATGGCCGCAACAAAGACATAGTTTCCGGCCAGCCCTGAGGTGAGACCGACCAATGCCGGTCCCGGACAAAAGCCGGAGATGCCCCAGCCCACGCCGAATATCGCTGCGCCGCAGACCAAGCGCGCGTCGATCGCTGCCGGCGTCGGACCGGTGTCTTGTTCGTGGTCGGCGGCTTCGGTATTGCGGTGCAGCCAATGGCGGGCTCCGCCCAAGGTCGCCAGTGCGCTGGCCATGACCAGCGCCAAACTTGGGTTCCAGGCTCCGGCCACATCCAGAAAAGCCAAAACGTTGGCCGGATTACTCATGCCGGCAACCACCAAGCCGATGCCGAACAGCAGGCCGTAGCCGAAGAGTATCACTCCGTGTTTCATGACGTTTCCCTCTCTCAAAGCCAATGACGGGTCAGGAAGACCGTGATGCCGGCGCTAAACATAAAAGTCAGCGTAGCTACGATAGAACGGGGCGACAGGCGGGCGATACCGCACACGCCGTGCCCGCTGGTACAGCCGCCGCCGAGGCGAGAACCGTAACCGACCAATAGTCCGGCCAGCGCCAGAAGCGTAGGCGACGCCTGCAATTCCGTGACCGGGTCGGCGCCGGCCAATTTCGCTAGCGGCGCGCTGGCGACCAGACCGGCCAGAAACCAGATGCGCCAGACGTTGCCCTTCGGCCAAGGCGGCAACAGACCGGCAGCGATACCGGAAATACCGGCGGTATGTTTGTAGGTAAACAACAGTAAGGCCGCGGAGGCGCCGATTAAAACGCCGCCGAGAACCGCGGCGAGCGCAGATGAGTAATCCATGAATTCAGCATATAAGGAAAAGCCGCTATTGAAACAGAAAAGCCCGGAACTGGCGAGAACGGACCATTCGCTTGGTTTTGTAACCGTTCCGGCTGGAGAGTTTGGCGAAATTAACTAAGCTTGTAGACGGTATTCGCCCCGATTTTGCGCGACACCGAGGAAATAAGATGTCCGATAAACCCTTCTGTATTTTTGTTGTGGATGACGACGCCTTGTTGCGGCTGGTGATTGTCGACCAGTTGCAAGGCCAAAATTATCAGATTCACGAGTTTGCCAACGGTGCCGATTGCTTGGCTGCATTGGATCTGCAGCCGAATCTGATTCTGCTGGACATTGAGATGCCGGGCCAAAGCGGGATTGATGTTTGCCGACAGATTCGCGCCGACGGTAACGACGAGGTGCAAGTCATGTTCGTCTCGGCGCACGATGACCTGGAAATTCTGTTAACCGCCTTCGATGCCGGCGGCAACGACTTCATTCCGAAAAACGCCAAGAAAGAAGTATTGCTGCGCAAGGTCGAATTGGCGATCGAGACCGAACAGCAAAAACGCAATCTACGCACCCAGCTCGATTACGCCCAGCAAACGGCATTCACGGCCATGTCCAGTTTGGGCGAGACCGGAGCGATCCTGCATTTTCTGCGCACTTCGTTTCAATGCCGGACCCCTGCGCAATTGGGGGCATTGATCATCGAGACGCTGCCGCAATACGGTGCCAGCGGTCTGGTGAAACTGGACGATAGCTGCGGCGAACACGTTTTCGGGCCGGAGCCGGTATGTTCGGCGTTGGAGCGCTCGATTCTAAGCTATGTGAGCAAACTCGGCCGTATCTATCAGGCCGGAGACCGACTGGTATTGAATTTTCCGAACGTGACCTTGTTGGTGATGGGCCTGGATGTGACCGATCCGGACGCGATAGGCCGCTTGCGCGATCACCTGGCGATTCTGGTGGAGGGCGCCAGCGCCCGGATGGAGGCGATGGTCGGCGAGCAGCAGCGCCAATTGCAGGCCAAAGCCAGGCTGGAAGGTATTCGCGAATTGAATGCATTGTTGAGCGAAATCGAACAAAACCAACAGGTCAACCATCAGCAGCTGGTCAATCTGTCCGAACAACACCGCAGTAACATGGAGAACGCGTTCGTCCACTTGGGGCTGACCGATAGCCAGGAGTATTTGTTGCACGGCTATGTCGAAGAGTTAACGACTCAGCTGGACCGCTTGTTCGATAAGGACCACCAGCTGGCATTGCGCTTGAATCAGATCCTGGAAAAACAGAACGCTTTACTGGCCGGCAACGCCGAAGTAAGCGAGCAAGCGTGAGCCGGAACCCGTGAAGACCGGGCTGAACCCCATAAAAGTCTTGTTTTTGCCGGCCGAAGCGGTGATGAACCGCTTGAGCTTCAGCAAAAAGTTCAGCGTGATCGGGCTGTTGTCGCTGTTGGCGGTACTGGCGGTATTTTTTAACCTTTATCAAAATCTGAATCGCTCGCTGTCCTATGCGCAGCGGGAAGTGACCGGATTAAGCCAGATTGCCCACGTTACCCGGGCGTTTCAATTGGTTCAGCAGCATCGCGGCCTGTCGGCGGGCTTAATCGGCGGAGCGGAAAGTTTGCGGGCACGGCGCGACTTGGTCGAAGCCAAGACAACTGCGGCGCTTGCCGAGCTGGTGGCTGTTAGCGATGCCGGTTCTGCGGGCGTCGCGATAGCCGAGGGCCTGCAGACGGATTGGGCGCTGTTGTTAAAACAGGGCGGGACCGAAATCAGTCAGCAGCGCAGCTATGAATTGCATACTAACTTGATTACCGGTCTGCTGGAACTCGCAGCATTGGTCAGCGAGGAAAGCCGCTTGGTCAACGAGTCCAGTCTGGCTACCCACCACTTGATTTTGCTGGTTGTCGAGCAACTGCCAAAGGCCTTGGAAAACATTGGCCGGGTCAGGGCGATGGGGGTCGGCATCCTGGCCGCCAAGCAGATCGATGCCGCGCAAAAGCAGGAACTGTCGGTACTGAAAAGCCGGATATTGGACGACGTCAAAACGCTGGAGCACGCCGCGAAAGACATCCAGCGTTACAACCCGGCGCAACTGCCGCTGATGGCCGCGATGCTGGATCGTATCCGCGATGCGGTTACTCTGATCACAGGGCATTTGATCGACGATATGCTGCAGCAGCGGTTTACCGTCGATCCGGATCAGTTTTTCTCTACCGCGACCATCACGATGGACAGCGTTTTCGAGCAAATATACGACAGTTTTTTGCCCGAGACGGAGCGGGCTATCCAACGCCGGATAGCCGAAATGCACACCTCATTGGCGTTGAGTGTGGGTGTGCCGGGTTTTTTGCTGGTGTTGATCGCTTATTTTTCGATAGGCGCCCATTTGTCGATCAGTGCCAGCATCGCCGGTTTGGCGAAGGCAGCCAAGGCGTTCGCCGAAGGCGATTTGCAGCAACGGCTGGCACAGGATTCCGACGACGAAATCGGCCGGGTGGCCGGGCATTTCAATCGAATGGCAGACGGCTTCGCCGCGTTAATGGCGGAGCGAAAACGAGACGAGGTCCGTTTGCGCAGCATCGTCAATACCGCCTTGGACGCGGTCGTGCAAATGAATCGCCGTGGCGAAATCACAGGCTGGAACCCGCAAGCCGAGGCCATCTTCGGCTGGCAAGCCGAGGAAGTCTTGGGCCGGCCATTACACGATGTGATTCTTCCGGAACGGTATCGCAGCGCTCACTTGCAGGGCTTGAAAATATTTCTCAGTAGCGGCAAAGGCAGCGCGGTCAACCGGCGCATAGAAGTTGCCGCATTGCGCCGCAGCGGCGGCGAGTTTCCGGTGGAATTGGCTATCACGCCAATCGAATTGGCCGATGCCGTCGAATTCAACGCCTTTATTCGCGATATTTCGTTCGAAAGGCAAGCCGCTGCCATTCTGCGGAATAGCGAGCAACGTTTTCGGGCCTTATTCGAATTTTCGTTGGACGCGATCATGACCTTGAGCCAGGCCCGCGGCTTTTTATCGGCCAACCCGGCCGCGGTCAGCTTGTTCGGCTGCCGCGATCTGGCGCATCTGTTGAGTCTGTCCCCGGTGTTGCTATCGCCGGAATATCAGCCGGACGGCCGTTGTTCCGCAGAGTTGGCCGCACTGTACATCGAACGGACATTGATGGAGGGCGCTCAACACTTCGAGTGGCAACATAAGCGAGCGGACGGCGAGCTGTTCTTTGCCGAAGTGCAACTGAACCGCATCGTCATCGGCGACGAAGAGCTGGTGCAGGCAACCGTGCACGACATCAGCGAGCGCAAACGGGCCAAGCAGGAGCTGGTGGCGAGCGAGGCCCGCAACCGGGCGATTTTGCGTACCATGGCCGACGGTGTGGTATTGATCGACCAGGTCGGGACTATCCTGTTGGTTAACGATGCGGTTTGTAACTTGTTCGGCTACGACGAAAACCAGTTAATAGACCACAATGTCAGCCTGCTGATGCCGGAACCCCATCGTTCCAGCCACGATGGCTATCTAGCCAAATATATGACGAGCCGCAGTCGCGCGATCATGAACCGCTGTGTGGAATTCGAAGGACTCAGATCGGACGGCAGCACCTTTCCGCTGGAATTGACGGTCAGCGAGTTGATCGACGATTACGAGAACATCTTTATCGGGGTGATCCGCGATATCAGCAACCACAAGGCTACCCAAGCCGCGCAAGAGCAGGCTCGCTTGCAAGCCGAGCGTCTGTCGCAAGTCAAAAGTGATTTTCTGGCCAACATGAGCCACGAAATTCGGACGCCGCTGAATGCGATTCTGGGTTTGGCCAAAATGAATTTACGTAAGGTCGGGGCGGAAAATGCCAACATGGCCAAAATTTACGAAGCCGGCCAACACCTGTTGAATCTGGTGAACGATATCCTGGATTTTTCCAAAATCGAGTCGGGCAAAATGCAGTTGGACCCGCATCCGTTCAAACTGGCCGACCTGATTGGTGAAGTCCGCGAGTTACTGGAATTACGGGTGCGGGAAAAGCAGTTGACGTTGGTGGTGCAGTTCGACGGCGAACTGCCGGAATGGGTGCTCGGCGACGGTTTGCGTTTGCGGCAGATACTGCTGAACTTATTGGCTAACGCTGTCAAATTCACCGATAGCGGCTACGTGGCGGTCAAAATCAGCCGTCGTGACGCCAACGTGCGCTTCTCGGTGATGGATAGCGGGATTGGGATGACCGCGGAACAGTTGCAGCGCCTGTTCAATGCATTCGAACAGGCCGACAATTCGACTACGCGCAAATTCGGCGGTAGCGGTTTGGGGTTGGCGATCAGCCGGGATCTGGCGCGGTTAATGGGCGGCGACATCGAGGCGCAAAGCACGTACGGCGTCGGCAGTACCTTCGTGTTGACTGTCCCGTTGCCGGCCGCAGCACCGGAAATCGGGGATAGCGGTGCGCTGACTGCCAGCGGTGCAAGATTGCAAGGTCTGCGCATACTCGCCGCGGAAGACGTCGAGTTGAACCGGCTGGTACTGGCCGACATTCTGCACACGGAAGGCGCCGAGGTGGTATTCGCGGAGAACGGCCAGCAGGCGCTGGATTTGATTCAGCGCTCCGGCCCTCAGGCGTTCGATCTGGTTTTGATGGATATTCAAATGCCGGTCATGGACGGTTACCAGACCACGCGGCGGCTGTTGGCGCTGGCTCCGGATTTGCCGGTGATCGGCTTGACCGCTCATGCCATGGAAGAGGAGCGTGCGCGTTGTCTGGAGGCCGGCATGAAAGACCGCATCACTAAACCGGTCGACGAGAACGCATTGGTCAAGGCCATTGTGAAGGTGGTGCCGGCTGCCGTTGCTGCGCCGGTCGAGCAGGACTTGCCCGCGCCTCCGCCCCAGGATGCGGCAAATACGCAACTGCCGCCAAGTTCGGGCTTGATCGATTGGCAAGCGATGTTGGAGCGTTTCGATGGCCGCCAGAGTTTCGTCGATAAGATTATCGACAACGCGGTCGACGGCAGCCAAAAACAGAATCTGGAAAAACTGCGGCTGGCCGCAGAGCAGGGCGATTTGGCGACGATCAAGTTTGTCGCTCATAACTTGAAAGCCTTTGCCGGGATTTTTCAAGTCCAATCGCTGTTACAACTGGCGCAGCAAACCGAGTTGGCGGCCAAGGACGCACAAGCCGACACTTCCGGTCTGGCGATGCAATTGGCCGAATTGTTGGGGAAAATCTTGCAGGAACTGTCCGAGAAAAGGGGCGCTTGAATATCATGCCGGCAGAATTTGCCGCCGGGCTGCGCAAAAAAATGGCGGGTAATTAAACCCGCCATAAACAACTTCCCTGTAGCTAGGAGGAGGTTAGCCACAAATAACGACCGCTGCGGCGAAGCGAGGCGGTCGTTATGTCAGCGTGCTAAACCTCTAGGATAAAACGATATAATCACAATCCTATATCTACAGATCAGATTTGGTTTGCTACCGTCGACTAACAGTATAGGTTAGTTAAAAAAAGTTTCCAGGACGGTGGGTTTTTTTTGAGGAATTAGATGAATTTAAACCAACTCGAATTGTTGCGTAATCTGCAAGAAACCGATTTCAACCTGAGCAAGGCCGCGGAAAAAATGCATGTGGTGCAGTCGGCGGTGAGCCGCCAATTGCAATTGTTCGAAGCCGAATTAGGTTCGCCTTTATTTATTCGCCAAGGCAAAAAATTGACCGGCCTGACGCCGCTTGGCGAAAAAATCATGGACGAGGTCGATTTGATCAACCAGGCGAAAAAGAACATTCAACTGATCGCCGACGACTTTCTCGATAATAACCACGGCACCTTCCGCATCGCCACCACGCATACCCAGGCCAAATATTTGCTGCCGGGGCCGATCGCCCGCTTCCGGGCCAGATATCCCGGCATCAAGATTTATATGGTGCAATCCTCGCCGGATAATCTGGTCAACTTGCTGCATCGGCATCAGGCCGATCTCGCCATTTGCACCGAAAAGTTGGCCGACGACGACAAACTGGTAGTCAAGCCGTGTTACGAATGGCATCACATCGCGATCATGCCGGCCGGACACCGGCTGGCCGACGGCGAAATCACGCTGCAACGTCTGTCCGCCGAACCGATTTTGACCTACTCGCCGGGGTTTACCGGCCGTAGCGCCATCGAAAAAGCCTTTCAAAATGGGCGCTTGCCGCTGGATATTACCTTGGCCGCGGCCGATTCCGATGTGATCAAAACTTACGTGAGGCTGGGTATGGGCGTCGGCATCATCGCCGGTACGTCTTACGAGCCCGGTCGGGATAGCGACTTGCTCGCCAAAGATCTGGCCGGCCTGATACCCAGTTCCACCACCAAGATCGCGTATTTGAAACAACTGTACGTGCCCAACTACTGCCGGTACTTTATCGACGAGTTGTTGGTAGAAGCGGCCGCCAACTACACCGCGGTCGGCTGATATCCGGTCGGCGATTGCGCCATATCGCCGCTTTGGCTTGGGTTATTTAACATAGCTTATTTGATTTCGGGCCGACCGTTGCTGCGACAGAAGGCTTAGCCTGCTGATTGCAGACGGTTTCCGGTTTGCGGCGCTAATTTTGCTGGTGTGCAAAGGACATCTCGCATTCCGCACCGCCAAGCCAGCAGCTCATGTCCTTTTCTGTCAGCCAATCCTTACAAGAGCTTTATCTCGACTGCCGCAGCGAGCTGGAAGCCGTGCTCTTCGCCCGGCTACGCTGCCGGGAAACCGCGGCCGATCTCAGCCAGGAAGCCTTCGTCCGCTTATGCCGTAGCGAGGATCTAAGCAAAGTCGGCAACCTGAGGGCTTACCTGTTTCGCACCGCGCAGAATTTGCTGTACGACCATTACCGCAGTCAGAGCGTGCGTAACGCGACGATTGCCGACTGGCCGGAACCGGACTTGCCCGATGCCCCCGATCTGCGCTGCGCCGAAACCGTGGCTTTGAGCGAGCAAGCCCTGGACAGCCTGATCGGCAGTCTGGCGGAATTGCCGCCGCTGTGCCAACGCATCTTTTATCTGAACCGCTTCGAAGGCATGAAACAGCGGGAAATTGCCGAGCAACTCGGTATCTCGGTACGCACCGTGGAAGACAATATCAAACGCGCGTTGCTGCATTGCGCCAAATCCTTGGCTCAGCCCTAGCCGGACGATGTGGTTCAGGCTACGGGCCTCGTCTATCATATATCGCCTTCATCGTTGACTCAGGAATCTGCCATGACCACCGCACCGCTGCCGGACGACGACTCGCGCTTGCTGGAGCAGGCTTGCGCTTGGCTGGCGAAACGGGAATCCGGCGAATTTTCCGCCGCGGACCGCCAAGGTTTGGCGGCCTGGCGCGAGGCCGGTCCGGCCCAAGAACAGGCCTGGCAACGGGCCCAGGCGGTCTGGCAAGGGCTGGGGCAATTGCGCGGCCGGCCGATTCCCGGCGCCGAACCCAGCTTGCAGGAACGCGGTCGGCTGCCGGCTACCGATGCCGCGGCGACCGTTTCAGTCGCGCCGACCTGTCCGCCGCTCCGAAATCGGCGTCGGCGGCTACGGTGGGCACCGGCAATTGCCGCTTGCGTGTTATTGGCGTTGACCTTGGCGGCGTTTTATCCGCCCTTGGCATGGCAGGCCGACTATCTGACCGGTAAGGCCGAGCAGCGCCGGGTGGTGCTGGCCGACGGTTCTCGGCTTATTTTGAACGCCGACAGCGCATTGGCGATTCGTTTCGATAAGCTCCAACGCCGGGTCGAGTTGTTGCGTGGCGAAGCTTTTTTCGAAGTGGCCAAGGATGCGCAGCGGCCGTTTTTGGCCGCCACCGATGCCGGTGAAGTGAGGGCGATCGGTACGGCTTTCGGCGTGCGCCGCACCGGTGCGCAAACCCAGGTCGAACTGGTCGAAGGCCGGGTCGAAATTCGCATCGGCGACCGGCACAACCCGCTGGCGGCCGGCCAAACCGCCGCAATTGCGGGCGGCCAAATATCCGTCCGCCCCGGTCGGCCGGAAAACATGGCGGTGTGGCGCGACGGTTACTTGCAATTCGACGGCGTGCCGCTGGCGGAAGCGGTCGAACGCATCAACGCCTATCGCCCCGGTAAGGTATTGCTGCTGAACTCGGCTTGGGCGGATAAACGGATCAGCGGCCTGTTTCGGCTCGATGCCCTCGACCAGGCCGTCGCCGGCTTCGGTTCCGCGGTGCCGGGCCTTAAAATCGTGTCCTTGACCCGGTATCTGGTGGTGTTGCGCTAGCCCGGCGCAGCATCGGCAACCATCGAAGACTCCTGCTTACCCTTAATTTGAGTTTGTCCAATGCAAATTAAGGGCTTAGCTATCAAAGTCTTTACCACCACCGAGTGGATTTGTTTAACGTTAACCGCTCCAGATCGAGCCCGACGGCTCAAAGATTTTTGAAAAGCTGTTTTATTCAACCACAAATCTCGGTTTGATCTGAGTAAGACAGCTACTGTCGGGTGCTTGCTGCGGGTTAGCCAGAAACTCGGCGGCAATTTGCGTCGAACAGGTCCCGGCAGGCATATCCTTCGGCACAAACAAGGCCCCATGTCCGACACCTGGGAAGGTGTAAACATAGGCGGTTTTCAAACTCTTGGCCACGGTTTCGCCATAGGGCTGCGGCGTGACTGGATCGTAAGTACCGTTAAATAAAAGGGTTGGAATGTCAGGGTTTTCGTAAGCAAAAGGCGGTTTCAACTCGGCCTGGAGAATGTCACACGCTTTGGACACAGCCTCGGATTCGCGGATGCCAATGGGCAACAGTTGCGGATAGGCTGGCGGCAGTAACTGGGAAGGCGTGATTTGCACCGATTTTGCCCGCGCACAAAGGACGGTGTGATACATCTCTTTAGCGCTGGTATGATTTTCCAAGTCCTCTGACAGTTTTTCCGTCACCCAATCGAAGTTACCTTGACTGGCGGCATAAATGAACTTGGGTAGCGAACTACCGCGGGCTGATTCAGCGGAATAAGGCCTAGCTAAAAAGTGCAGGACACCATTGAGAAAGGTATTGCCATCGAGCCGACTGGCGATCGGTTTTTGGCTGGAGGGAAGGGTCAGGGTAATGGGAATGGGTTTCTGATTGAGCTGATCGACCAGCGCCAAAAATTTCTGCTCCAGATTGGGATAGGCCTGACCGCATTGTTGGTCTTGCGCGCAAGCGTGAAACACATTCCGCAAGGCATAACTCATCGAGTGTCCGGCGCCCAGATTGAAATCAACATTGGTGGTGACGACGCCATCCAGGATCACGCTGCGCAATTTTGCTTTGTGCTTATCCGCCTGCGCAATCACATATTGCCCCAATAAGGTGCCGTAGGAAACGCCGTAGTAGTTGAACTGCGGGTAGCCCAAGGTCTCTGCCACAAAGTAGACATCGGCAGCATTTTCGCGGGTATTGAAGGCGTTGGGATTTATCCCTTGTGCCTTAAGGCGATCGTTACACGCCTTGAACCAGCTTGGATCGGTGTAGCCTATTTCCCCTTTGGCCACTGCAATATAGTGATCATTGAGTTCCGGACAAGACAGGAAGGGCTTGGAATAACGTGTCCCCCGTTCCTCTAAGAAGATTAAATCGCGGTTCTCTAACAAGACGGGGAGTTCGGGGAAATTCGGCAAGGCCCCATCGGCAATATCACCGATGGTTGAGTCGCCAGGACCTCCCTGTTCGACAAACAGGGGATCGAGCGCGGGGTTTTTGCCACTGCTACGCGTTCGGATTACGGCCAGTTGGATAGTGGGGCCGTTGGGTTGGGCATGCTGTGCGGGGACGGTGACATAGCCACAATCCGATTGCGCGGCAATCGCATCAGGCACGTCAAAAATTTTGCACGCCACGGTTTGCCAGGCCGAACCAAATTTGGTTGGTTTGGACGCTACTGGATTAACCGAACAGCCGCCGGACAAAGTAATAACGGCAGTGAGGAGCTTGACTTGGCAAAAATGATTCAGCGGTTTGCTCATGTGGAATATTTCCCGGTCAATCAATTCAATAGTGAAACTAGGGCCGCACCCTAGACCTTATGCTTGATACTACGAACGACCATATGGCAGTCCGGTAAGGTGGGCACGGCCTTTTGTGCCCACGCGGGTCGAAACGGTGGGCAAATTTGCCCGCCCTATATCTGCTAAAAGCAAGTTACCGGACGATCATAAACTAGAGGGGCGTCCGCAACTGGCCGAATTCACTGTTTCTGCCGCAAAGCCGAAAACAGCCAAGGCAACATCAAGCGCTGACGCTTCCGGCGAAATCAAATCGCCGGAAACGCTGAAACTCGCCTGCAAATAGCTGAAAAATCAAGGCGCTTTTTTCCAGCCCGCCGCCATTGCCTGCTTGACCGTATCGAAACAACGTTCGCCTCTGCTGAAGTCGATGACTACGCCGGCATAGCTCGGGTGGCTGGGGACGAAGTAGTATTTGCGGTTCTTGCCGGAGATATTGCCTTTGACCGGGCAGGCGTCGGGGTTGCCGTTGTTGCCGTCTGAGTCGTCTCCGCCTTGGCCGCCGGGACGGGGGCAGGGGAACGGGGCGAAATCGCGGTTGTAACAGACCCGCCATTCCTTGGCATTGCGGTCGAAGTAGACGCTGTCTTCGGGCAGTTGCGGATTGTTTTGCACGAACCAGGTTTTGCCCTTGGCTTCGTTGGTGATTTGCTGGTCCGGCAGGCGCAGCGCGCTGTGCAGTGCCAGCGCTTTATCGAAATAGGCCTGCGGCGTACGCAGATTCTGATCGATCATGCAGGTGCCGTGGTTTTCGTATTCGTGTTGCAACAGCCAGGCGCTGGGCGTCATGCAGAAATATTTCGCCATCAGTGCGCGGTCGATTTTGGGCTGGTCGCCGGCGCAGGCCCGTGGGTAGTCGTTGGGTTTGGCCAGGGTGCCTTGCGGCCACAGCCCGTGCAGGATGTAGCCGAAACGGGCGTTGCTGCCGCATTGCAGATAATCTTTTTGGCCGGGGCGGCGTTTGTCGCCTTTCTCGGCGCAATAGCGCGGCGCCCAGGAGTAGGACAGCACGTAAAATTCCGACGGCCGGTGTTGGGCGGTGTCGGCGACCTCGTTGTAGGCATCGTAAGTGTCTTTGGGGTCCACGCAGTCGGCGTGGGCTAAGGCGGCACAAAGCGTCAGGCACATCACGGCAAGCAGGTTCAATCGGGACATGGGCGCGCTCCTCATCGTTATTATGGAGTAAGTCGGTAGCGCGGCCCGCCACGGCGCGCGCTAGATCGATTATGCCGCAGTCGCCGCGACAATATGAAGACTTTTTCCCGCCCGAGGCTCGGGCGGGTTTTCCTCTCGCAGCAGCAATTGGCCCAATCATTGACGCCGCACCGATGTGGATTCTTCCGCCAATTCCGTCGTTACCGTTAGCAGCCGCAGTGCGGCCCCGTAACCGAGACGAAATCAGGAGTGTTCATGTCCCACGCAACGCATCGCCGTTCGATTTTTATCTGCCGTGCGCTAGTCGCGTCGACTGCCCTGGCAATGGCCCCGGCGGCTCAGGCGGAAAACGTCGGCGCCAAGCATTATTACGACATTCCGGCCCAAGCGCTGAACCCGGCGTTGTTGCAGTTCGGCAAGCAGAGCCGGCAACCGCTGATTTACGGCACCGACATCGCCGAGCATCTGCGTAGTCGGGCAGTGCAGGGCGAGTATACCGACGCCGAAGCGCTGAATATGCTGTTGGCCGATTCGCCGTTGCGGGCGCAAACCACCGGCGACGGTACCGTGACGATTCAGCCCAAGCCGCCGGAGCTGCACAACAAAACCAGCCCGGAGCTGATGCCGGCGATGACGGTGGTCGGCAAGCCGGTCTATGCCTGGAATGCGCCGGATAATCCGGATTACAACCGGCCCAACGCCACCACGGCCACCAAAACCGATACCCCGGTGATGGAAACGCCGATCTCGATCCAAATTGTGCCGAAAGCGGTGTTGGCCGATAAACAGACTATGACCTTGCCGGACGCGGTCAACGGCCACGTCAGCGGCGTGTTGGGCCGCACCGGTGGCGGTTACCTGTACGACAATTTCGTGATCCGCGGTCTGGCCGGTTCCGGGTTTGGCGACGCTTACCGCAACGGTTTGTACAATCGCCAGGATATTTACGATATTGCCAACATCGAACAAATCGAGATTCTGAAGGGGCCGGCGGCGATGTTGTACGGCCGGATCGAGCCCGGCGGTATGGTCAATTACGTGACTAAAAAGCCGCTGGATACCGCGTACTACTCGTTGCAGCAGCAGTTCGGTTCTTTCGACCAATACCGTACTTTAATTGACGCCACCGGTCCGCTTGATGCCGGCAAGACCTTGCTGTATCGGCTGAACGGGTCGTATACCGACCAGCAATCGTTTCGCGATTTCGTCGGTAACCAGCGTTTTTTCGTCGCCCCCAGCTTGACCTGGCGGCCGAACGCCCGCTTCGAAACCAACGTCGATCTGGAATACAAACACGACCAATTTAATGCCGACTACGGCATTCCGGCGGTCAACGGTCGGCCGGCGCCGATTCCGCTCAGCCGTAACCTGAAAGACGGCTTCCACCGCCAAACTCTGGAAAGCACCTCGGTTGCAGTAGATTGGACCTATCATTTCAATGACGACTGGAAAATAACCCAGCGCTATTTGTTCAAGGATTGGACTCTGAGCGGGCCGACCTTGTACAACTACTTTGGGCTGCGCGACGACATGCGCACGCTGGATCGAGTGGCTACCAAAGGTGTGCAGGACGTCGTTAGCCACTCCGGCAATATCGACCTGAACGGCAAGTTTGAAATTCTGGGTAGCAAACATAATCTGCTGGTCGGATTCGACGGCTTTCACTCTTTGACCAGCTCCCATGATTCGGATGCGCCGACCGCGCCGATCGACATTTACACGCCGGTCTACGGCCAAGTCGATTTCGATGCCCTGACCGTGGATAACGCCTTCTTTTACCGGCGGGAGTCCTGGGTCGGCGCCTATCTGCAGGACCAGATCACCTTGTTCGACCGCTTGCATATTCTGTTGGGCGGGCGCTACGACAGCGTGACCACAGGGCAGAATTTTTCGCCGGTCTCGTTGCAAGCGGCGGAATTGGGGCGCAGTCCAGCCAACGACGACGCCTTCAGCCCGCGGGCCGGGTTGACGTACCGCGTGCAGGATTGGCTGTCGCTGTACGGCAGTTTCAGCGAATCGTTCAGCGCCAATAACGGCGTCAGTGCCAGCGGCGAGAAATTCGACCCACAGCGCGGCAAGCAATACGAATTGGGGATTAAAACCGAATCGGCCGACCAACGATTTTCATCGACACTGGCATTTTTCTATCTGACCAAAAGCAATATGCTGACCGACGATCCGAATCAGGCCAATCCGAATTTTCAGATTCTGGCCGGGCAAATCAGGAGCCGGGGTATCGAGTTGGATTTGGCCGGGCAAGTCACCGACCAACTGCATTTGCTGGCGACCTACGCTTATACCCAAGTCAATTACACCCAGGATTTCGACGGCCTGCAAGGCCACAGGCTGGAGAACGTGCCGCGCCACCAGGGCAGCCTGTGGGGCACCTGGCAGTTTAACCAGGCCTTCAAAGCCGGGTTAGGCGCGGTCGCGGTCGGGCCGCGGCCGGGGGATTCCGATAACAGCTATCTGTTGCCCGGTTACGTCCGTTTGGATGCGATGGCGGCTTACACCCAAAAAATCGGTCAGCAGCGGTTGACCGCGCAATTGAATATCAACAACCTGCTGGACAAGGAATACTACGCCAACTCGGCCGGCAGCAATCTCGGCGTAATCCCCGGCGCGCCGATCAATGTAATGGGCTCGTTGAAATACGAGTTTTAAAGCGGTGGGCCGTTACAGGCTGGCGCGCAGATACAGCAGCGCCAGCAGCAGATACACGGCAAAGCTCAATGCCAGCAGCCAGGGCCGGCCCTTGGGCTTGGCCCACTCCGGCAAATGAGGCGGCAATAACCGGTAATTCAAAAGATATAAGGCCGCCGGAAACAGGATGGTGCCGGCGAAGCCGATCAGGGCGCTGGTCAGGATCAACGGTCCCGGCGCATCGAGCTGCATCGTAAACGAGGTAATCAAGGTCAGCAGCGCCAGAAACAGGTAATACCAGCGCCGGGCCGGCCAGCGTTGCGCCTGCGGAAACAGCGTCAAGACGATGTCGGCTTGAATCCGGCTGACCGCGTCGGCGGTAGCCAGCCAGGTATCGGTCAGAAATGCCGCGGCCACGACCAGAAACAGCAGCCGGCCGATTTCGCCCCAACTCACGGCAAAGAACTGGCTTTGCACGACGGCCAGTTCGTATTCCTGCGGCAGCAAGCCTTTCGGAAACAGCAGCGCATAGGCCAGCAGGCAGGTCATCAAGGTGGTCAATAAATTGCCGACGATGCCGACCAGGATGTCCGCGCTCAAGAATCGGCGCCAGGATTGCCAGTTTTGCGCGCTTTGTGCGGCGTCTGCCGGCAGAAAGCCGTCGCTGAGCACCGCTTCCTCGGCGCCGCCCAGGCCGGTGATGCGGCCGACCAGACCGGCCATGCCGGCGCCTTTGTCGCGCAACCAGTACGAGTAAAACAAGATCCAGAAGCCGCCGAGGCCGGCGAAGGTGATGGCGGTCAGCAACTTGCTGGCGTCATGATTATCCCAGGGCCGGGGCATGGCGCCGACCGGACCGAACAGGCCTTGGGCAAATTCCGGAAGCGCCTTCAGTACGTCGGCTTGTAGACAGGCCGATAGCAGGCCAACAACCGTGACGACGGCGACCAGCTTCATGAAACGTTCGATCAAGGTATAGACCACGCCGCTGGCCAGAATCGCCGTGACGAACACCGCAATCGAGGCGTAGCCCCAGAACAGGCTTTGGCCGCGCTGGCTCCAGCCCTCCGGCCAATGGGTCAATTCGGCCATCGCCGTGCCGCCGGCCGAGGCGAACGCGCCGAACCACAGAAACGATACCGTCATCAGCAGCCATAAAAACACGCCGAAGCTGCGGTTCAAGCGGATGAAGCCGTGAAAAATGCTTTCCCCGGTCAGTATTGTGTAGCGGCCGATTTCCAGATTCAACGGGTATTGCAGCAAACAGGCCGGTGCCAACAACCAGAGAAAGGTCAAACCGTACTTGGCGACCATATACGGCCACCAGATCAGTTCTCCGCTGCCCTGGGCCAGCGCCATCCACACCACGCCGGGCCCCAATGCGGCCCACCAGCCGGGGAAGTTGGGGACGTTGTGGCGGGGCAGGTCGGCGAGGGCTTTATTTTTCATCGGGCTAACGATCGGTTCGGGCTAAAACCGCTCATTTCCGCAAATTTGCCGGGATTTGGCAAATCCTCGGTAACTGTCCTGACCGTTCTTTACACCTTTTTTACGTCCGGCTGCCTAGAATTCCGGGCCGTGGAAGTTTAGGCGGCGCGGTCGTCGCGGCGGGCGGTCAATGGAAACATTAAGGCGATGGCGCCGAGCTTAGCGGATCGGTCCGATTATTCGGATCGCTTACGAATCAGGGTAAGGAGAAATTTATGCGGATGATGATATCGTGCCTGTTGGGACTGGCAGTCCTGGCGCTGCCGGCGCTGGCCGCCGCGGATGCCGGCTTGGCGGCGGAAAGCCCAAAATCCCTGGATTTGACCGGCCATTGGCCCGGTTACATTTCGCTTTTGGTCATGGTGGCGGCGTATGTCGCGGCGATGCTGGAAGAAGTGACCGAATTGCGCAAATCCAAACCCATGCTGTTGGCGGCGGCGTTAATCTGGTTCGTTATCGTGCTGGCCTACCGGGAACAGGGACTGGATGAACTGGCAGTCGCCGCGTTTCGCAGCAATTTGCAGACTTACATCGAGTTGTTGCTGTTCATCATGGTATCGATGACCTATCTGAACGCGATGGAGGACATGCGCCTGTTCGACGCCTTGCAAGTCTGGCTGGTTAGTCAGCATTTGAGTTATCGGCAACTGTTCTGGATGACCGGATTCTTGGTGTTCTTGCTGTCTTGCGTGGTCAACGGCCTGACCGCCGGCCTGCTGATGGGGGCTGTGGCGGTCGCGGTCGGTAAAAACAACCCGCGTTTCGTATCCTTGGCCTGTATCAACATTGTGATTGCAACCAATGCCGGCGGTTCGTTCAGCCCTCTAGGTGGGATTTCGACTTTGTTCGTCTGGCAGCACGGCATCCTCGGCTTCACCGAATTCTTCAAGTTGTTCTTACCCTGCCTGGTGAATTTCCTGGTCCCGGCGCTAGCGATGCATTTTGCGCTGCCGCGGGAGGTTCCCAGCATCGAAATGGCGGATGTCGCGTTGCCGCGCGGCGCGAAGCGCCTGCTGTTTCTGTTCGGCGTGACGATTGCGTTGGCCGTGGTGTTCGATATGGAACTGCATTTGCCGGCCGCGGCCGGCATGATGGCGGGGTTGTCGTTGTTGCAGTTTTTTTACTATTACCTGCACCAAACCGAAAAGGCGCAACCGTTGAGCCAGTCGGAGTTCTCGCTGTTTTTCGGCGGCGGCGATTACCGGACCGCTGCCACCCAATCGACGCGTTTCGATATTTTCGACAAAGTCGGCCGGCTGGAATGGGACACGCTGCTGTTCTTCTACGGCGCGATGATGGGCATCGGCGGCCTGGGTTACATCGGTTATCTCGACGCCGTCTCGCACCTGCTTTACGGCCAACTCAGCCCGACCTTAGCCAACATCGCGATCGGCCTGTGCTCGGCCTTCGTCGATAACGGCACGCTGATGTTCGCGATTCTGACCATGCACCCCGACATCACCCAAGGCCAATGGCTGTTGTTGACTTTGACCCTGGGCGTCGGCGGCAGCTTGTTGGCGATCGGTTCGGCACCGGGGATTGGCTTGTTGGGCCAGGCCAAGGGACAATATACCTTCAGCAACCACATGAAATGGTGTCCGGTGATCCTGCTCGGTTATTTCGCCAGTATCGGCGTGCATTTTCTGGTCAACGCCCATTCCTTTTGACGCGGATGTCCGGCGCGAAGGGTGAGGGCGATGTTCGGTAGCAGGCGGTGGCAGAGTCATGCCGGACCGGAAGCGCGCCTGCCGGCCAGGACCCGGCGCGAGCGCTACACCGGCTACGTTTGCGGGATCGCCGCGCCGTTCATCTGCACGTTGGCGGCTTGGCCGTTGCGGAGCATATTGGAGCCGGCCAGCATTCTGATGAGCTATATGCTCGGCGTATTCCTGGTCGCCAGCCGTTACGGCCGCGGCGCGTCGCTGACCGCCTCGCTGCTGAGCCCGCCGGTGTTTGCCTATTATTTCGCGCCGCCGATTTTTTCGTTTGCGATTTCCGATCTGGAAAACATCGTCGGCTTGGCCATCATGATCGTCGTTGCCAGCCTGACCAGCAATTTATTGGATCGGGCTCGCAGCCAAGCTGAAATTGCCCGGCAACGGGAAAACCGGGCCAATGCCTTGTACCGTTTAAGCCGGGCCTTGTCCGATGCGCAGAGCCGCGAGGCGATTGCGGCGTTGGCTGCCGAGCGGATACGCGACGAATTCGGCGCCGAAGCCCTCATCGTGCCGGCCGACGAGAACCGGCGCCTGCCCGCGTCGGTTGCCGAAGTTGGGCCGGGTTTCGATGCCGAAGCAGCCCGGCAGGCGTTCGCGGCGAACTCGACTCGCCACAGCCAGGGTGCAGCCTATTATCCGTTGGTCGGATCGCAGACCGTATTCGGCGTGTTGTTGGTCAGAGCGGAGCCTTCGTCGCGCTTGGCGCATCCGGAGGCACTGGCTTTGTTCGAAACCTTCCGCAATCTGGTCGGCCAGGCGCTGGAGCGCTTGTATCTGGCCGAACGCGCCCGCGAAGCCGGCCTGCAGGTGCAGGCCGAAGCGTTACGTAACGCCTTGCTCAGCGCGATCTCCCACGACTTACGCACGCCGTTGACCCGGATCAGCGGTGCGGCCGGCGCATTGATCGACAATGCCGACCGCTTATCCGCGGCCGAGCGCCAGGAGTTTTACCGGGCGGTATTCGACGAAGCGCAACGGATGGCCGAATTGACCAGCAAGATTCTGGACATGGCCCGGCTCAGCAGCGGCGAAATTACGCTGCATTGCGAATGGAACGCGCTGGAGGAAATCGTCGGCAGCGCGTTGACCCGGCTCGATAAAGCGTTGCGGGAGAGGCCGGTGCGTACCCAAATTCCGGACAGCCTGCCGTTGTTGTGGGTCGATGCCGTCTTGTTCGAGCAAGTGCTGGCCAATCTGATCGAGAATGCGATCAAATACACGCCGCCGGGCAGCCCGATCGATATCGGCGCGGAACTGGCGGCAGACGGTTTGCAATTGACCGTTACCGATTACGGCGCCGGGATTCCGGTCGGCATGCAGCAGAAAATCTTCGACAAATTCTACCGGCTGAGCGGCGAGACCGAACACGGCGGCGTCGGTTTGGGATTGGCGTTGTGCCGGACCATCGTCGCCGCCCACGGCGGCCGGATTCGGGCGACGAATCTGGCCGGTAAAGGCGCGGCGTTCATCATCGATTTGCCGCTGCGCGAGCCGCCGGCGTTGGATTGGGGCGAAACGGGGGAGAATGGCGGATGAACGATGCGGCACCGTTGATTTTACTGATAGAAGACGACAGCCAGACCCGGCGCTTTTTGAAAACCAGCTTGGCCAACCGCGGCTGGCGCATCGCCGAAGCCGATTGCGCCAAGTCCGGGCTGGCGCTGCTGAAAAGCGAGCAGCCCGATTGCGTGATCCTGGACTTGGGCTTGCCGGACATGGATGGTATCGCCGTCGCCCGGCGCTTGCGGCAACTGTCCGATCTGCCGGTGCTTGTGTTGTCGGCCCGTAGCCAGGAGCAGAACAAGATCATGGCGCTGGACGCCGGCGCCGACGATTATCTGACCAAACCGTTCGGCAGCGGCGAATTGCATGCCCGTTTGCAGGCCTTGTTGCGCCGGGTGGCGCGCAGTATCGCGGCTAGCGAGACTTTCGAAACCGGGCAATTGAAAATCGATCTGGCGCGGCGCAAAGTGTTCATCGCCGGTAACGAAGTGCGGATTACGCCGATCGAGTTTCGCCTGCTCGGTATCCTGGCGCGCCATGCCGGTCTGGTCGTGACCCACCGGCAATTGCTCGGCGAAGTTTGGGGGGCCGAGCATATTCACGACCAGCACTATCTGCGCATCTACATGGGCCAGTTGCGGCACAAGCTGGAAGTAAATCCGGCCCGGCCGCGTTATCTGTTGACCGAAGTCGGCGTCGGCTACCGGCTGGCCGCCGACGGCGGCTGAAACTGGCTGCGCTTGTTGGGCTTACAACCCACTCAGCCCTTGGCTTTTTGCAGCTTTTTCAGAATGCTTTTGCTGATGCGGTCGACAAACTCTTCCGGGTTGTCGTAACCCTGTTTCTGGATGAAGTCGACCACCGTTTTGACCAATTGCTTGGTTTCGGCGATTTCCTGGTGCGAGCGGCCGCAGCCTGAGCAATGAGTACCGTCACTGGTGCATTGGTCGACGCAAGGGCTGTATTTCATATCGTGTTTTCCGAAAAGTTAGGTGATTGAAGTCGCGCTATTGTAAGTCTGCGCCGCCGTTTCCGGCAAAGCCGGCGTCGCGGCGGATTGAATTGCGGCCGGCGCGGTTGCGCGGGCAGGGCCGTAAAGTTGCCGAAATCGTCGGCCGGGGTTGCGGCATATCGCCTATTTTGCGTGTGGCAAATAACATAGTTTGGTTAATCCATAAAACATAAAATTAGAAAGTTATAATATTACAAAGCCTTACAGTTTGGTGCGCTTGTTGCTTGACTTAATTCTGGCCGAACCTTGGCGTTCGCCCAGATTTCAGACTTTCGAAAGGCAAGCAATGAACAATTTCAATTCAAATCTACCGGCGCATTTGCCGAACGTTCCTCCGGCAACTCCCACCGGCAACCGGCTGCGTTGCGATAAATGGCTCGGCACGGTATCGCTCTGTTTCGCGGCTTCGGCGTTGGCTGCCGAGACCGCGCCGGAACCGGTCGAAACCGAAACCGAGGTGGTGTTGGAAAAAGTGATCGTCACCGACAAGTTCCCCAGCGTTAAAAACCTGGGCGCATCGGAAATGGAAGCCGATATTCTGGAAAGCAAGCGGGCGGCGGTCAGCGACACCGCCAAATTATTGGAGGATACGCCCGGCGTCAGTTTGTATGGCGCCGGCGGCGTCTCCAGTTTGCCGGTGATCCACGGCCTGAACGACGATAGGGTCAAAATCGACATCAACGGCATGACCTTGACTTCGGCTTGCGCCAACCACATGAATCCGCCGCTGTCGTATATCGACCGCAGCAATATCGGCAAGATCACGATTCTGACCGGGGTAACGCCGGTGAGCCTGGGCGGCGACAGCATCGGCGGCACCATTTCGGTACAAACCCCGCAACCGGTGTTTGCCGAGCCGGGCAAGGATATTTTGCTGGACGGTTCGGTGTCGTCGTTTTACCGCAGCAACGGCGACGCCTTCGGCGGCAGTATCGCGGCCGGCGTCGCTAATCAGAACGTCCGGCTGGACTATACCGGTTCGCATACCGAAAGCATGAATTACAACGACGGCAACGGCCAGATCGTCAACTCCACGGCTTACGTCAACCAAAACCATTCCGCGGCGTTGTCGTTCAAATCCGACAATCATCTGGTTGTGGTCAGAGGCGGCCAGCAGCACATGCCCTACCAGTTGTTTCCGAACCAGCGTATGGACCTGACCAACAACGACAGTATCTTCGGCAACATCATGCACAAGGGCAGTTTCGATTGGGGCACGTTGGAAAGTAAGTTCTACTTCGAATCGACCCAGCACAGCATGGACATCGGCGACGACAAGCACAATCGCTATCTCGACGGTACGGTGTCGGGCGGCGGTTTTGCTTTTCCGAACGACAGGATGCCGATGGAAACCCGTGGCCGCAATCTGGGCTACAAGATTTTGGCGGAAATCCCCTACGGCAAGCGCGATACCTTCAGAATCGGCAACGAATACCACGCCAACAAGCTGAACGATTACTGGCCGGCGGTGCATAACGATCCCGGACCGGCCAACCCCACGCCGAATCCGGCATACTGGATGATGGCGCCGCAGAATTACATCAATTTAAACAATGCCGAGAAGGAGCGGGTTGCCTTTTTCGGCGAATGGGAAGCGCGCTGGAACCAACAATGGAAAAGCTTGCTGGGTTTGCGCTACGAACACACCAGCACCGATACGGGTAACGTCAGCCCCTACAACCCGAATTTGCTGGGTACCAATGGCAATTTGGCGAACAATCCCGATCCGGCAGGCGCGAAATTAGCCTTGACGGCGGCCAACGCGTTCAATGCTCGCGATAAAGGGCGGACCAACGACACTTTCGACGTGACGGCTCTGGTGCAGTTCACGCCTAACGACATCAGTCAGTACGAATTGGGTTATGCCCGCAAGAACCGCACGCCGAATTTATACGAGCGTTATGTGTGGGGCGCGCGGAAAATGGATATGGCGATGGTAGGCTGGTTTGGCGACGGCAACGGTTATGTCGGCAATATGGATTTGACCGAGGAAACCGCCCATACCGTCAGTTTGACCGCGACATTTCACGAGCCGCAAAACAATTTGTGGGAAGTCAACGTCACGCCGTATTTTACGTACGTCAATAACTTCATCGATGCGGATCGCTGTCTGGTCAATACCAATCCGGCTCGCGACGCCAACGGCTGCCGCAGCGCGGCAACGTCATACACGGGCGGGCCTACCATCAATAACTTGACGGTGGACAATCAGTACGTCTATTTGCAATATGCCAACCACGATGCGCGGCTATGGGGTATGGACGTGTCGGCTCGCACCCGCTTGTACAAAGACCAAAAGCTCGGCGAATTTGCGGCCCATACCACGATGAGTTACGTCCGCGGCGAGCGGATGGACGGCGGCAACCTTTACCACATGATGCCGTTCAATATGAAATTGAGTCTGGACCACCGCTTGAGCAGTTGGCAGAGCGCGCTGGAAATGCAGTTCGTCGACGGCAAATCCCATGTCCAGCAAATCCGTAACGAAGTTCAGACGCCGTCCTACATCCTGCTCAACGCCAGAACCGGCTACGAATGGGGCAGTGTCAGGCTGGACGTCGGCTTGGACAACGTGCTGGATAAACAATATTTCCATCCGTTGGCCGGCTCCTATCTCGGCGACCGCTACGGCATGAACCCGACCGCCGCCCCCAACGTCACCGTGCCTTGGGGCCGAAACGTGCCGGGTATGGGCCGCTCGGCTTTCGTCGGCGTCACGATCAAGTATTGATGGAGCGGCGGCCTCCGGCTGGGCTGGCGGGGATTATGTCGTTGGTTGATAGCCGGGCGTCACCCCGGCAGGGAGCGCCGGGGGCCTGTTGCTACGGACGGCGAATGCTTCATGCGTCCTTGTCACCCGGGTTCGCTTCGTCTCGGCGATCCCTAGCGCAAAGTCGACGCAACGGTATTGCGCGGGGCTCAGGATGCGGCGGCGGACTCGGTATCCGGGGCCGAAAGCCGGTAGATGTAAATCGTCGCGCCGATCACTGCAGCTTGGCCGATGACCAGATTCAGCAGCGGCAGCGTCAAGCCCAGGCTGGTCAGGCCGCCGAAACTCAGCGCGCCCCAGCGTACCTGCTGTAAAAACTGTTTTTGCCCGGCAAACGCCAGGCCGCGCTGTTCCAACGGGTAGGCCATGAATTCCAAGGCCATGCCCCAGGCGGCGAACCCGGCCCATAACAGCGGGGCCAACAAGTTCACGACCGGTACCGCGAACAAGAGCAATAACGGCAGCACCCGCAAAAGCAGATAACCGATCCGGTGCAGTTCGCCGAAAAACACCTTGTCCCAGGCCAATTCCGCCGCCGGCAGTGGCTGGCCGCTGATCAGCGCCAGGGTCTTGGCGGACAGCCGGCTGTAATACGGCGCGGCGATCAGGTTGGCCAGCAGCGCAAAACTGAAAAATCCGACCACCAGAAAGCTGACGAAAAACAGCGGCCACAGAATCCAGTTCAGCCAGGACAACCAGTCCGGGATGAACTGGTGGATCAAGGCCGACACCATGTGGTAACCCAGCACGAAACCGCCGGTGTACAGCACCATATTGATGAACAACGGAATCAGCAGGTAATTGCGCAACTCCGGGCGGATCAGCATGCGCACGCCTTCCCAGAGGCATTGCACCGCAAACAGCGGACTATTGCCGCTTTTGAAATTCAACTTCAACATGGTTGCAAACTCCTGACGCCGTGTTTGCCGGGGTCGACGACGGCGCCGCGCTCGGTGACGATCGCGTCGATCAGGTCGGCCGGCGTGACGTCGAACACCGGGTTCCAGGCGCTGACCAATGAGCCTTCGTGCAAATAGCAATCGGCCAGCAATTCCCGCGGGTCGCGTTGTTCGATTTCGATGCCGGCGCCGTTTTCCAGGTTGAAATCGAAAGTGGAGGAGGGCGCGGCGACCATGACTTTGACGCCGTGTTGCTTGGCCAGCACCGCCAGCGAATAGGTGCCGATCTTGTTGGCGACGTCGCCGTTGGCGGCGATGCGGTCGGCGCCGACCACGATCCAGTCTATCTTGCCGGATTTCATCAGCCAGGCCGCCGCCGAATCGGCGATGAGCGTGGCGGGGATGCCGTCCTGCGCCAATTCCCAAACCGTCAGCCGCGCGCCTTGCAACCAGGGCCGGGTTTCGCCGGCGTAGACTTGTTGCAAGCCGCCGCGGCGGTGCAGGCTGCGGATCACGCCCAAGGCCGTACCGTAACCGCCGGTCGCCAACGCGCCGGCATTGCAATGGGTCAACACCGCTTTTGCGGTACCGATCAGGTCCGCGCCGCGCTCGCCCATGGCTTGGTTGGCAGCATAATCATCGGCGTGGATGGTTTGTGCCAGCTCGGTCAGCGCGGCGACCGGATCGGCCGGATTATTCGCGATCAAGCCGAGCATCCGGTCCAGCGCCCAGAACAGATTGACGGCGGTCGGCCGCGAGGCGGCCAATTGTTCGATGTCGCGGTCGACCGCGGCTTGCCAATCGGCTTGCGGATAATGGCGCATGGCCGACAACACCACGCCGTAGGCGGCGGCGATGCCGATCGCCGGCGCGCCGCGCACCCGCATCGAGGCGATGGCTGTAGCGACGCCGGCGGCGTCGCGGTATTCGTCGTAAGCGATGGTTTGCGGCAGGACGCGCTGGTCCAGTACTTTCAGGCTGTGTCCGGTCCATTGCAGGGCTTGGACCGATAATTGCGATGTTTGGCTCATGTTGTTCGGTTGATGAGGTTATTGGGGTGCGGGCCGTCCAGGGCAAAAGTCGTGGGTGCCGGGCTTTTCTTGCTTTAGAGACTACGGACCGCCGTGGCTTAATTTTAAGCTGGTTCTTAGCGTGGCGGGTAGTTTCCAGGCGTGAGAGCTTGCCGATGCACCTACTAACGGACCAGTCTTGATCGGCATGCCACAAGCCGACCCCGGGGGATTTTTCCGCTGCGTCTTCGATAATCGGGCGGGGAAGGTTAGCTAAGTTATCGGACTGGGGCGGCTTAACGGTTATAATCGCCCATATTTCATACCCGGAGGCTTATATGCAGGTCGATCTCGTGATTCAGGCGCGCTGGATAATTCCGGTCGAACCCGCGGGTCAAATCTTCGAGCACTCCAGCCTGGTGATCAACGACGGCAAGATCGTCGACCTGTTACCCTCTGCCGAAATTGGGGGAAAATACCAGCCGCGTAAGTTGGAAATGCTGGACCGCCACGCCTTGATTCCGGGTTTGGTCAACTGCCATACCCACGCGGCAATGTCGTTATTGCGCGGTATTGCCGACGATTTGCAGTTGATGGATTGGCTGCAAAACCACATTTGGCCGGCGGAACAGAAATGGGTCGGCGAGGCCTTCGTTCGCGACGGCGTCGATCTGGCGATTGCCGAAATGCTGCGCTGCGGCACCACTTGCTTCAATGACATGTATTTCTTTCCCGAAATTGCCGCGCAACAAGCCGTGCAACATGGTATCCGCGCCAATATCGGCTTGATCGTATTCGATTTTCCGACCGTGTGGGCCGAAAACGCCGACGCCTATCTGACCAAGGGTCTGGCTCTGCACGAGAAGTTGCGCCACGAAAATTTGCTGAGCCTGTCGTTCGCGCCGCATGCGCCGTATACCGTGTCCGATGCGCCGTTACGCAGCGTGCTGACTTATGCCGACGAAATGAATCTGACGGTGCATATGCATTTGCACGAAACGGCGCACGAGGTCGAAGAACAAAAACAAAAGACCGGGCAAACGCCGATACAACGCCTGCAACAACTGGGTTTGCTGAATCCGTCGTTCATTGGGGTGCATATGACGCAGTTGACGGCCGCCGACATGGCAGCGTATGCCGAAACCGGGGCCCACATCGTGCATTGTCCGGAGTCCAATCTGAAACTGGCCAGCGGTTTCTGCCCGGTTGCGGACTGCTTGGCGGCGGGTATCAACGTTGCACTGGGCACCGATGGTGCCGCCAGCAATAACGATCTGGACATGATCTCGGAAATGCGCACGGCGGCATTACTGGCCAAGGCAGTGGCCGGCGACGCCGGGGCGGTTTCGGCGGAAACGGCGTTGCGGATGGCTACCCTGAACGGTGCCAAAGCCTTGGGCTTGGAGGCGGAAATCGGTTCGCTCAGCGTCGGTAAGCAGGCCGACGTCGCGGCAATCGACTTGAGCGAACTGGAAACCCAGCCCTTGTTCAATCCGCTGGCGCAGATCGTCTATGCCGCCGACCGCCGCCAGATCAGCGATGTCTGGGTCGCCGGCCGGCAACTCTTGAAAAACCGGCAATTGACCACGATGGATCTGGCGGCGCTCAACGAGCGGGTTGCGGTTTGGCAGCAGCGTTTAAGCAGTTAATTCCCCGGTTTCCTGTTATGAGGGGCGGCAAGGCGTTGCCGTCGGCGCGCAAAGCTCATGACTAATAACCTAGTAATACAGTAAACTATAGGCACACAGAAAAGGTTTGGCATTATGGCGACAGCAGATAACGTTCATCCGCACGAGATACACAAGTTCGGCTCTTTGGCCGAGCGGTGGTGGGATAGCGAAGGCGAATTCAAGACTTTGCATCAGGTTAACCCGTTACGGTTGCAGTTTGTTGGCGAATACGCCGATATCAGCGGTAAGCAGGTGGTCGACGTCGGCTGCGGCGGCGGCATCCTGACCGAAGGTCTGGCCCGGCTGGGCGCCAACGCTCTGGGTATCGATTTGAGCCAGGATTTGCTGGACGTCGCCGATCTGCACGGTTTGGAGTCGGGTGTCGCGGCGACCTACCGCAAAATCAGCGCCGAGCAGCTGGCCGAAGAGCAACCGGCCGGTTTCGACCATGTCGCCTGCATGGAAATGCTGGAGCACGTCCCCGATCCGGCCTCTGTAGTTGCGGCTTGCGCCACCTTGGTCAAACCCGGCGGTACCGTGTTTTTTTCGACCTTGAACCGCGACCCGAAAGCCTGGTTGTTGGCGATCGTTGCCGCGGAACATCTTTTGAAAATGGTGCCGAAGGGTACCCACGATTACAAAACCTTCATCAAGCCGTCGGAGCTGGGGCGGATGGCCCGCGCTGCCGGTCTGGAATTGCAGGGCATGGTCGGTATCGAATACAACCCGTTCAGCAAGGCGTTTTATCTGGGTAAAGATGTTTCGGTGAATTACATCGCCGCTTTCAAACGCGCCGATTGAACATGACTGGATTCAAGCTCGATTGCGTGCTGTTCGATCTGGATGGCACTTTGGTGGATACCGCACCGGATCTGATCGCGTGTTTGAACCGGACATTGTCCGCCCATGGTTTTCCGGAAACGGCTCCGGCTGCGGTGCGGCCGCTGATTTCCCACGGGGCCTTGGCCATGATTCGGCATTGCGTCGAGGTGGATCAGGCCGAAGCGGAGCGGATGCTGGAATTTATGTTGAACCAATACGAGGATAATGTTGCCGATTACAGCCGGCTGTTCGATGGGTTGGCAGACAGTCTCCAGGCAATCGAGGCCGAGGGTTTGAAGTGGGGCGTGGTGACCAACAAGAAAACCCGCTTCACCGAACCGTTGTTAACGGCATTGGGGTTGCGCCAACGCGCCGCCTGCGTGATCAGCGGCGATTCGACACCGAGCAGCAAGCCCGATCCGGAGCCGATGTTTGCCGCCTGCCGCGAGGCTGGAGTCGCACCGGAAAATTGCGTTTACCTGGGCGATGCCGCCCACGACATTACCGCCGGTAAGCGCGCGAATATGAAAACCCTGGCCGCCGTCTACGGTTATCTGAAAGCCGACGACGTCCCCGAATCCTGGGGCGCAGACGGCTTGATCGAGCGGCCGCAACAACTGATGGAATGGATACAGGCGCAGATATGCCGTTAACAGACCAAGTCATTTTAATCACCGGCGCCGGCGGCGGCTTGGGCGCGACAGCAGCCTTAGCGTTGGCGAAGCACGGCGCTCAAATCATTCTACTGGACAAGAATATTCCGAAGCTGGAGCGGGTTTACGATGCCATCGTCGAGGCCGGTGGGCCGGAGCCGGTGATGTACCCGTTCGATCTGGCCGGTGCCAGCGAGGCCCAGTACCAGGAAATGGCCGATGCGATCGAACAGCGTTACGGCAGTTTGCAAGGCTTGCTGCATTCGGCGGTGGAATTCAGCGCCTTCAGTCCGATCGTCAATTACAAGACCAAGGATTGGGGGCATGCGCTGAACGTCAACCTGAACGCTCCGTTCATTCTGTGCCGGGTATTGTTGCCGTTGTTACAACTCAGCCGGCATGCCGCCATCGTCTTTACCAGCGATTCCGGCGCACGGAAGGCGCAGGCCTACTCCGGTGCCTACGGTGTCTCCAAAATCGCACTGGAAGGCTTTGCCGCGATCCTGGCCGCCGAACTGGAAGCCGGCCAGAAGATTCGGGTCAATACCTTGTGCCCCGGCCCGATCGATTCGCCGTTGCGAAAACGCGCCTATCCGGCGGAAGACAAGGCCGCTATTCCGCCGATGTCCAGTTTGGAACCGCTTTACCTTTATTTATTCGGCGACGCCAGCATCGGCGTTACCGGTCAAATTATTGACGCGCAGACTTTCAAACCTTAAGTATCGCTATGGCAGACAGAGAAGTTGTTTTTCTAACCCGGGATGTCAATATCGTCACAATCCCGGACGGCAATCACGGTACCTTGCAAAAGGGCCAGGAAGTGACGATTCACCAGTCTCTCGGCAGCAATTACACGGTCGTGACCGACTACGGCCACATGGTCCGGATTGCCGGCAGCGATGCCGATGCGTTGGGTAAGGAATCACAGCATCTGCAAACCCTGGTATCGGAAACCGACCGCCAGGCGGTGGAGCAGAATTGCTGGGAAGTGATGAAAACCGTCTACGACCCGGAAATTCCGGTCAATATCGTCGATTTGGGCCTGGTTTACGGTTGCGACGTCACCGGCAATGCCGAGGGCGGTAACGACGTGCATATCCGGATGACGCTGACCGCGCCCGGCTGCGGCATGGGGCCGGTAATTCAGAGTGACGTGGAAAAGTCGATCCGCGCTTTACCGGGCGTCAGTTCGGTGCAGGTGGAAGTGGTTTTGGACCCGCCCTGGTCGCGCGAGATGATGTCGGAAGTGGCGCAGGTACAATTGGGCCTGTTTTAAATTGCCGTTCTTCCTGGCGGCGGAAAATTGCCGCTTCAGGTTGGCGTGGTGGGTTGTTTTTAGTTTAAGTGTTTGTTTTTTATTTATTAAATAAAATTGGCATGGAGTTGGCTTTTCCTTCTTGAGCATTGATTCCAGACTCGAGGAAGCGTCATGAAAGAAAAAGCCGCCGAATTAGCCATAGTCAGCAACAAAACCTTCGCTGCGTCGACCGCCGTAAATCTGCATCACTACGATATCAGTAGTGCGTTGCAGACCACTTTGGAGTTCGACGAGCTGATCGCGATCTTCTGCAACAAAATCCAAAACACCATACCGCATAACGGCGTCGAATATACCAATACCGATTTCGACCTGGAATACAAACGCGGCGTGCTGGCTCGCCATTCCTGTTCTTACGCTTTGAAAGTCGAGGAACAGCAGTTGGGCGAGTTGAAGTTGACCCGGAGCCAACGTTTCAGCAAGGACGAGCTGAAAATGCTGGAAAGTCTGCTGTGCTGTCTGATTTATCCGTTGCGCAATGCCACGCTGTTTCAGCAAGCGCTGAAAATGGCGTTCACCGACCCGTTGACCAAAGCCAACAACCGCACCGCGTTTAACGACAGCCTGATGCGCGAAATCAAACGGGCGCATCGTAGTGGCAGTCATTTATCGATGATCTTCGTCGATGTCGATCATTTCAAATCGATTAACGACCAATACGGTCACGAATGCGGCGATTTGGCCTTGGCCTCGGTGGCCGGTTGGTTGAAAGACAGCGTGCGCGGCAGCGACGCAGTCTATCGCTACGGCGGCGAGGAGTTTGTGATTCTACTCAGCGATACCGACATCGACGGCGCCCTGATAATAGGTGAACGGATTCGGGCCGATATCGAGTCGCATACGCTGGCTTACGGCATGGATGTGTTGAATTTGACCGCCAGCCTGGGGGTTGCCACATTGCAAGGCGACGATACCGTCGATAGCTTGTTGAAACGGGCCGATGCGGCGATGTATCAAGCTAAAAAACTTGGCCGTAACCGGGTCGAAGCCGGTTTCTAGCCGGAGGTTGCCGATGCGGCAAATATTGGCCGCATCGGTTGTCGCCGCTTAGTGAGCGTGAGAGGGTTCTTTTTCGGTGATCTCGTTACGGCGCAATACGTAACGTTCGGCTAGCTTGCCGGTGTAGAGGTTACCGGCGCTGTCCAACTGCGTCAGAATGTTGTTGCCGATCAAATACCGGTTACCGATCGCGCCTTCTTTCTTCGGCATCAGGGTCACCGTATCTTTTTTTCGTCCCAAGTAAATTTGCCTTTCTCGACAAACTCGCGCTCCGATCTGCCGGAGAACGTGGTCATCAAAATATAACTGCCGTTTTTGTTTAAGCCCAATTGGGTTTTGACGCCGGCGCAATCGGCGCAGGGCAGAAACCCGTTATAGACGCCCAGCCAGTGATGTTCTTTAGCGGTATGGTGGGCGTGGGCCGGATCGTGGCCGTCGGCTTCCGGTTCCGCCCACGCCGGCTGTTGTACCGCGAAGGTTACGGCCAACAAAAATAGACTCAGTTGCGGTTTGAATTTTTGCATGTGGATTCCTCGATACAATGGCAGGTCTTGTTGTTATTGGTGACCATGGTTCCGGCGGACCGGAGCGGCCGCACTTAATTTTCGAACACGTCCGCACCCTTGGGCGGTTTGAAATTAAACAAACTGTCGTCCAGCTTTTGGTTGAGCTGAATATTGGAAAAATAGATCCGGGTCAGTTGGCCGAAATTATCGCTCAGTTCCATGCCGCCGAGCTGGTTGCCGTTCATGCCGATCAGGATGTATTTGAAGCCGCTTTCCTCGTTTTTCGGCGATAGCTTGACCCAGTTCATGCCTTCGTCCTGGCCCTGTTCCTGCAGGACGAATTTTTCCTCGATATCGACCTGGCCGGTCAACAGCAGTGCCGGCGTGGAGCCGAGCGAGTCGTCCAGTTGCTTGACGGTGACCTGTTCCAGGTCGGCATCGTAAAACCAGACTTTGCCGTTGTTGGACACGATTTCCTGCTCGAACGGTTTTTGGTAGTTCCAGCGGAATTTACCCGGCCGGCTCAAATAAAATTTGCCACTGCTGGATTGGGCCGGTCGGCCGCTTTTATCGAAGCTGACCTGCTTGAAATCGGCCGCCAGCGACGCGCTGGCCGCCAGAAAACTTTTCAAGCGGTTGATCGGCGCCTCGTCGGCATAAACGTTGGTGACGGCTGCGATCGATAAAACCAGAGCGGAGCTTAAGTGACGTAGCATATTAAAAAGGGTTCAGGTTATTGAGCCAGCTTTCGCCGGATTCAGCATTGGCGCCGCATTCGGCGAACTGGGTCGGCGCCGAGCCCTCGACGAACGGCAGCAATTTCGCGCCGGGGCAGCTCTCGCTGCTGAGCAGGCCGCTCTCGGGATCGATCCAAGTCATCTGGATATTATCCGGCGGTACCAGACTGACCGGCTTTTTCGAAACCTGCCGCATGGTTTCCGCCCAGATCTGTAGCGCGCCGCTACCGCCGGTCAGGCCGGACGGTTTGTTGTCGTCGCGGCCGATCCAGACCACCGACAGAAAGTCGCCGCTGAAACCGGCGAACCAGCTATCGCGCAATTGGTTGGTGGTGCCGGTTTTACCGACCAGCGCCATTTCCTTCGGCAGGTAATTATACGCAGAGTGGCCGGTGCCGGCGTACATCACTTCCTGCAGAATGGTGTTGGTGATGAAGGTGGCTGCCGGGTCCACTGCCTGCCGCACCGTCAACGGGTAACTTTGCAGGGCTTTGCCGTCCGCCGCGTTCACGGCGCGGATCGAGCGCAACGGCGTGGCGAAGCCGTCGCCGGCCAGGGTTTGGTAAAGTTGGGTTACTTCCAGTGGTGTCAGCGGTTGCGCGCCCAACAGAAAGGACGGGTACAAATCCACCGGCCGGCTGACACCCATGTTTTTCAAGGTGTTGGCGACTTTGGCCAAGCCAATGTCCATACCGATCCGCACCGTGGCCATGTTGTAGGAATGGGTCAGGGCGGTGTGCAGCGGGACGATGCCGTGCTCGCGGTTGTCGTAATTGTCCGGCGACCAGGACTTGCCGCGCTCGGCTTCGATGCTGATCTGGGTGTCGCTGACCGGTGTGGCGATGGTGTAACGCTCCGGATATTCCAGCGCCGTCAGATAGACCACGGGTTTGATCAGCGAGCCGATCGGCCTGACCGCGTCCAGCGCGCGATTGAAGCCGGTGGATTCGCTATTGCGGCCGCCGCTCAGCGCGACGATCTCGCCGCTGTCGCGACGGGTGACGATGGCAGCGCTCTCCAGGTCGTTGCTTTTCGGACTCTTCTCCAATTGCTTGAGCTTGGTGGCCATCGAGCGTTCCAGAATGTCCTGGATCCGGGTGTCCAGCGTCGTGACGATACGCAAGCCTTCGGAGGTCAGATCTTCCTCCTTGTATTCCTGCTTCAACTGGCGTTTGACCAGATCGATAAAATCCGGATAACGGTTGGCGGACCGGTGGATCACCGCGGCGACGCCGAGCGGTTGTTTCTTGGCTTCCACGGCCTGTTGCTCGGTAATGTAGCCTTCGTTCAGCATCGAATCCAAGACCAAATTACGCCGCTCCAGAGTATGTTCCGGCTTGCGGCGCGGATCGTATTCCGACGGACCGCGCACCAAGGCGACCAGCGTCGCCACTTGGTGCAGCGACAATGTTTTCAGCGACTGGCCGAAGTAGAATTCGCTGGCCAGACCAAAGCCGTGGACGGCGCTGGCGCCGTCCTGGCCCAGGAAGATTTCGTTCAGATAGGCTTCCAGAATCTCGTCCTTGCTGTAGCGGTATTCCAGAATGAACGACATCAACGCTTCCTTGAGTTTGCGGCGCAAGGTGCGTTTCGGCGTCAGGAAGAAGTTTTTCACCAACTGCTGAGTGATGGTACTGCCGCCCTGGACCATGCCGCCGGCCTTCAGATTGGACCACATGGCGCGGGCGATACTTTTCGGCGACAGGCCGAAATGGCTGTAAAAATCGCGGTCTTCGGTCGACAGCAGGCCTTGCACCAGGGTTGGCGGCGCTTCGTCCAGTTTGATCAGAATCCGGTCTTCCTTACGGGTTGGGTAAAAGCTGCCGATTTGTACCGGGTCCATCCGCACGATGGCCAGGTTTTCGCCGTTGCCGGCGTCGGTCAAACCGCTGATTGCCGCGCCGGAGAAGGCGACGCTGATTTTGCGGCTCTCCTGCACCGTGTCGCCGAAATTGAAGGCGCGGGTGCGGACGTTAACGACGCTGCCCTTGGTGCTGTATGAGCCTTCGCCGGCCAATTGCGGATCCTGCCGGTAATGCAATTCCAGCAATAAGTCCTCGAAGTTCTTGGCGGAAATTTCGTAACCCGCATACAGCTCGACCGGACTGGCATAGACCCGGGCCGGAATCGACCAGCGCTTGCCTTCGAATTGCTGGCGCACGGTGAAATCCAGATAGCCGACGTAAACCGCCAACACGAAACCGCCGATCAGAGCCAGCGGAACCAGTAAGCGTAACAACCAGGATGCCTGGGATTTGGTTTTTCTGCGTCGAACGGCTGATCTGCGGGGTCTGGGTGTTCTGGCCATCAGGTCGGTTTGCGGTTTGCGCTACGGCGATTGGCAGCGCGGATAAAGGGTGAGGCGGTCGCGGCGTTTTGTGCTGCGATGCGGTTGGCCTGATATTATCTAACAAAATCGAGGTGGCTGCGACTTCGGCTGGCAGCTGTTGGTAGGGGAGAAACGGTTATGGCCGCTGCAGTACTAGAGTTTCAAACGCAATCGTCCAGGCTGAGCTTGTGGTTCCGGCTTTGGCTATTGGCCTTGGTTTGGGTCAATTCGGCGTATTCGGCGCCGATTGCCCAAGTCGATATCGAAGCTTTCGTGCGCGACGGTTGCCCGCATTGTGAACGCGCCGAAGTTTTTCTGGCCGAGTTGCAACGGGAACGACCGCAGTTGAACATCGTGATCCGCAATGTCAGCCGCGAGCCCGACGCCTGGCAGCGCTTGCAAACCCTGGCCGCAGCCCAGAATCCGCCGGCCCCGCTAAGGCTGCCGACCTTCCGGGTCGGCGGGAAGCTGGTTATAGGCTATTCGGCCGAAACCGGCGACCTGTTGTTGCGTGAGGCGTTAGCCGAGACAGGCCCGCCGGCCGCCGTCGAGGAGGCAAGCGGTAGTTGCGAGGTGGAAACCGTGCAAACCTGCGAAGCCGGCAATGCCGCCAATCCGCCGGCGCAGCCAGAGCCGTTCGAATTGGCCGTGCTGGGGAATCGGGTGGCGCTGGACCGGGTAGGGCTGCCGGCCTTTACCGTGGCGATGGGACTGTTGGATGGATTCAATCCGTGTTCGATGTGGGTGTTGCTGTTGATGATATCGATGCTGGCGCCGATGCGGAACCGGCCGCGAATGCTGGCGGTCGCCGGGGTCTTCGTTTTGGTTGAAGGCGTGGCTTACTTCGTGTTTATGGCGGCATGGTTGAACCTGTTTTTATGGATAGGTTTGTCGCGCGCCTCTGAAATTGCGATCGCAGCCATTGCCGTTGCCGCCGGTGCGCTGAATCTGAAGGATTTCTGGGCCCTGGGTGTCGGTCCGTCGTTATCGATCCCGCAAGCGGCCAAGCCTGACATTTATGCGCGGATACGGCGGATTTTGCAGGCGGCAAACCTGTGGGGCGCGTTGGTCGGAGCAGTGCTGCTGGCGGTGTTGGTGCAAATCGTCGAATTATTCTGCACCTCCGGCTTTCCGGCTTTGTATACGCGAATATTGACCTTGCGCCAGTTACAAGGCTGGGACTATTACGGCTATTTGCTGCTTTATAATCTGGCGTATATGCTAGACGATATTGTGGTGTTGGCGCTGGGCATCGTAACATTGAGCCAACAGCGCTTGCAGCGCAACCACGGCCGTTGGTTGAAATTGATCAGCGGCGCAGTGATGGTTGGCTTGGGCATGTATTTGTTTGCCCGCGGCGGCTAAGCATAGCGGGCTCGTGGCCGGCTTGGACCGGCTTAAATTCTAAGCAGAATTCAGGAGAATTCGTGATTGACAATAAGCGCAGGCATCCGCGTTTAAAACACCGCGCCAAAATCAAATTGATCGTTCCCGAGTCGGTGGAGAATATCGTCGAAATGCGGGATTTTTCGGAAACCGGCTTGTTTTTGCAGTGCGATAAAGCGCTGATTCCGCCAATTGGTACGGTACTGGAAGTCCAAACCACGGAATTTGACGACGCTCCGGTGCAGTTGGTCAGGGTGGTTCGTATCGATCCGGATTCCGGTTTTGCCGTCGAGTTTTGCAGCAGAGATTGATACCGTTCGCGCTTGCTCGATGGTCCCGGCCGTTCCGGCTAGCGTCCTCAGGCAGTTAGCAATCAGGCGCTTAAATCGATTGTAGCACCGCCGTTTGCAGAGCCTTGCAGGCTCAGCAACTCAGCCCGGGCTTTGTTCGCCATCGCCGTGGCTCTGGCGGCTACGCTCTGGTCCTGGGCCGACGGATTCGCAGGCGCCAGTGCCGCCCGGCGGATGGTATCGGCCTTCAGCAACGTCGCCTGCGGGTCACCGGCCACTGCCGATACGTCGATGCTGACGTCGCCGCCGCTGGCGTAGCGTTGGCCGTCTGGCCCCGTCACATAATCGTAATTGGCGCCGCTGACGGCGAGGTTGCCGGCCGCGCTCAGATGCGCCTGTTCGTGGGCGCGGACTTCGCGGTCGCGGGCTTTTAACTTTTCAACCAGTTGGCGTTGTTCTTGGCTCAATTCTCCGCTTGTCTCGGCGTTGGCGGAGGGTTGGGGTTTGTTCGACGCGGCAGCGGCCGGAGATCGGCTTTGCGGGGCGTAGACATGGTATGTATTCGACGCGGCGGTTACCTGCATGCTCGTCACCGAAAAGCTTAAACTGGTTCGCAAATATACGCTTTCTCCGTTAAAACTCAAGCGCCAGTCAAACGGCTTAACGCCCAACGGACGTGCTCTGCGACCAGATCGGAGGCATCGTGCAGACGTCGGTTCAATGCGGCCAGAACCTCAGGCGCCGGCCGGCCGTTACCCAGTGCGGTGGCGATGTTGCGCAGCCAGCGTTGATGGCCGATGCGGCGGATCGCCGAGCCTTCGGTTTTTTGTAAAAATTCCGCTTCGTCCCAGGCAAATAACTCCAGTAACGTCGCACTGTCCAAACGCTGGCGCGGCCGAAAGTCGACTTCCGCACTGAGTTTGGCAAACCGGTTCCAGGGGCAGACCAGCTGACAGTCGTCGCAACCGTAAATCCGATTGCCGATCAGCGGACGCAAATCTTCCGGTATTGGTCCATGCAGTTCGATCGTCAGATAGGATACGCAGCGGCGGGCGTCGACCTGGTAGGGGGCGACGATGGCCTGGGTCGGGCAAATATCAAGGCAGGCCCGGCAGTCGCCGCAGTGGTTGCTTGCCGTCTGGTCGGCCGGCAGTTCCAAATCGGTATAGATTTCGCCCAGGAAAAACCAGGAACCGGCGCGGCGGTTGATCAGATTGCTATGTTTGCCGATCCAGCCCAAGCCTGCTTTCTCGGCGATGGCCTTTTCCAGCACCGGAGCGCTGTCGACGAAGGCGCGGTAGCCGAACGGGCCGATGGCTGTCGCGATTTGATCGGCCAATTTCTGCAGGCGGTTGCGTAAAATTTTGTGGTAATCGCGGCCCAGAGCGTAACGCGAGACGAAGGCGGCGGCCGGATCGGCCAATAGGCTGTGGCTTCGGGCCGAGGGTTCCGGCAGATAGTCCATTCGGGCTGAAATAATGCTGCGCGTGCCTTCCTGCAACAACGCCGGTCGGCTGCGTTTCAGCCCGTGCGCGGCCATGTACTGCATTTCGCCGTGGAAATCTCGATCCAACCAGTTTTGCAGATGGTCTTCGGCCTGATGCAGGTCGGTATCGCTGATGCCGATTTGCTGAAAACCCAGCTCCATACCCCATTGTTTGATCAGGCAAACTAATTGTTCGGTATCGACGGGAGCGGGTGCTGGCATAGTTTATTCAACAAAGGTTGGAACAGTGCCGACCGCAGATTTTAACGGCAGTCCCGGCATTTTTTCGGGAGAGCATTGTGGCATAACTTTAGCGATTTCCGCCGGTCATGGCCGGTTTGGCGATAGAATGACAACCAAATTTACAACGGTTTGATTTCGCGGAACTCGCTTGCGCTCCGGACAAAACATGCAGATTTCGACTGAAGCTCTTTATTCAACAGCGCAAATTCGTAGCGCCGAAAGCCGGGCTATCGAAGGCCTCGGCATTCCGGGACGGGAGTTGATGCAGCGGGCCGGCAGCGCTCTATTCCGGCAGATTCGGCAGCGTTGGCCCGACTGTGGGCAACTGACGGTGTTTTGCGGCGGCGGCAACAATGGCGGCGACGGTTACGAAGTGGCGCGTCTGGCTCATCAGGCCGGCTACCGGGTCGCGGTATACAGTCTGGCCGATCCGGACAAGCTACCCGCCGACGCTAGCGGCGCTTACCGGGATTTTTTGCAGGCCGGCGGTTGCGTTTCCGATTTTGAGCCCGGCCTTTCCGAGATAGAGGGTGTCGTCGTCGATGCCTTGTTCGGTATCGGTTTGAGCCGCGACGTAGCGGCAGCCTATTTGCCGGCGATAGCCGCCATCAATGCCGCCGGCGGTCCGGTGCTGGCGGTCGACGTACCGTCCGGTTTGCAGGCCGATACCGGGTGCATCCTGGGGGCGGCGGTGGTTGCTGACCTGACTGTGACCTTTATCGGCCCCAAACAAGGTTTGTATACCGGTGCGGCGGCCGATTGCCGCGGTGAAGTGGTTTGTGCCGATTTGGAAATCGGCACATTGCTGGTCGGCGTCGAGCCGGCTTCGCTGTTGCTGAAAAATATCGGTATGCCCAAGCGTCAACGTAGCGCGCACAAAGGCCAGTTCGGCCACGTGTTGTTGATAGGCGGTAACCACGGCTATTCCGGAGCGATCCGCCTTGCCGCCGAAGCGGCGCTGCGAGCCGGTGCCGGCTTGGTCAGCGTCGCCACCCGGGCCGCGCATAGTGCCTGGGTCAATATTGCCCGGCCGGAGTTGATGTGTCGGGCGGTGGAACAGGCCGGCGATTTGGAGCAAATGCTGGACAAAGCCGATGTCGTGGTGGTCGGTCCGGGCTTGGGCCGCGATGCCTGGGCCCAGGCCATGTTCGATGGCGCCGTGGCGGCCGGTAAACCCTGCGTGGTCGACGCCGACGGCTTGAATCTATTGGCGCTTGGAAATTCCAGACGCGATAACTGGGTGCTGACGCCGCATCCCGGCGAAGCGGCGCGGCTATTGAACTGCGATACCCGGCAGGTCGGCAAGGACCGGTTTGCGGCGGTTTCCGCGCTGCAGCAACGTTATGGCGGCGTCGCGTTGTTAAAAGGCGCCGGGACTTTAATCGGCGATGGCTCTCAGCACTATGTCGTCGCTGCCGGGAATCCGGGCATGGCTAGCGGCGGTATGGGCGATGTCTTGGCCGGCTTGATTGGTGGCTTGATCGCCCAAGGTTTTTCGTTAGATAAAGCCGCGCTGGCCGGCGCCCAGGTTCATGCCGCCGCGGCCGATAGTCTCGCCGCCGAATTCGGCGAACGCGGCTTGCTGGCCGGCGATTTGCCGCCACGTATCAGGGAGTTATTGAATAGATGAACATCGATTTGGAAAGCAGCGAAGACACCGAAGCCTTGGGCGCCGCGCTCTGGCAGGCCTTGCCTGAAAAATGCCTGGTGTATTTGCGCGGCGAATTGGGAGCTGGCAAAACCACCTTGATGCGGGGCTTGCTGCGGGCGGCAGGCCATCGCGGGGCGGTGAAAAGTCCGACTTATACCTTGGTCGAGGAATACGAAATCGACGGCCGGCGGTTGTTCCATTTTGATCTGTATCGGCTCAAAGATCCGGAAGAGTTGGAGTGGATGGGTATCGACGATTATTTACAGCAAGATGCATTGTGCTGTATCGAGTGGCCGGAAATGGGGCAGGGGGTATTGCCGCCGGCGGATATCGAGATCGGTTTGCAGTACGCGCGACAGCAACGTGTCGCGCAAATCAATGTGTTAGCGCAAAATCGCGCCGGAACAATTAAACTAAACTGGAAAAACAAAGACCTACTGCTATAATCTAAACAACCTTGTCATTAGCGGTCGCGTCGGTTATGCAGCGAATTTATCGAATTTTCTGGATTTGGGGCTTGTTGTTGCCTGCCGTTTCGGCAGCGGCGACCCAGGCCGAGTTAGGCGCGGTCAGCTACACCTCGGCGGATCGTGTGGTGTTCAGCTTGTCCGGCCCGGCGCGTCATCACGCTTTCGTGTTGAAAAGCCCGAGCCGCCTGGTAGTCGATTTTACCGGTGCAAAACTGGCGCAAGCCATCAGTCAGCCGCCGGCCGACCATCCGTTATTTGCCGGTGCCCGCAGTGCGATGCGCGGTAGCGGCGATTTACGGGTAGTGGTTGAGTTGAAAGCGGATGCGGATGCCAAAGTCGTGATGCAAGGCAATGCCTTGCAGGTCGATCTGGCAGCCAAGCCGCTGCCGACCGTGGGCGAACCAGTGGCTTTAGTCCGCGAGAAAACCGCCATTGCCGCGATGCCGCCGCTACCGGCGCCGGAAAAATCGCCGAAAAGATCCGAAACGGCAATCAAACCGGTGGCGATGAAGGCAGCCAATAAAGCCAAAGGCCGTAACATCGTCGTGGCGATCGATGCCGGTCATGGCGGTAAAGACGTCGGCGCCCAGGGGCCGAACGGCACCCAGGAAAAAGACGTGGTGTTCGCGATCGCCAGGAATCTGGAAAATCTGGTCAATGCCCAGCCGGGTATGAAAGCGGTAATGATCCGAAACGGCGATTATTTCGTCAAATTGGACGAACGCCGCCGGATCGCCCGCGCCGCCAAAGCCGATTTGTTCGTCTCGATCCACGCCGACGCCTTCAGCGATAGCCAGGCCCACGGCGCTTCGGTTTATACCTTGGCCACCAAAGGCGCTTCCAGTGCCGGTGCCGGTTGGTTGGCTGCCAGCGAAAACGCGGTCGACGGCGCGGCGGGAGCCGGCGACGACCGCAATGAAACGCTCGCCTCGGTCTTGATGGATTTATCCAGTAAGGCCGCGAAAGAGGCCAGTCAGAACGTCGGCAATAAAGTCTTGAGAAGCGTGAAAGGCGTGGGTCATTTGCACCGGAGCGCGGTGCAAAAAGCCGGCTTTGTCGTGTTGAAATCTCAGGAAATTCCGTCGATTCTGGTCGAAACCGCGTTTATCTCGAATCCGGAAGAAGAGCGGCGCCTGACCAGCAAAGCCTACCAATACAAAATGGCGGCGGCGGTGTTCAACGGCATCGTCGGTCATTTCAAACAATATGCGCCGGCCGATACGCTGATGGCGCAACTGAACCGTTCCGCCAAGGCACCGCGGATGGTGGCGCTCAATTCCGTACCTGACGAACGGCCGCTACCGGCCCCGGCGGCCAAGTCAAGAGTCGAGGCCAAAGCCTTGCTGGCTGACAACGACGCGGCGCCGGCCGAAGCCATTTCGGTGGTTGCCAGTGGCGCCGGGCAAACTCAGCACGTGATTAACCGCGGCGAGACCTTGTCCGGCATCGCTCAACACTACGGCGTGTCGATGCGGGCGTTGCGTCTGGCCAACTCGATGAACGACGGTAACGTCCGCGTCGGTCAGGTGCTGCAAATCCCGCGCGATAGCTGAGGCATCCGTTGCCGATTGTCTGATCCGTTACGGGGCGAATCATTTCGCCCCGTTTCGTTTTGATCCGCTAAAATACGCGCTTTTTTTCGGGCGCCTCGATGCGGATTCACGCTTTACCCACGCAATTAGTCAATCAAATCGCCGCCGGCGAGGTGGTTGAGCGGCCGGCGTCCGTGGTCAAGGAATTGGTCGAAAATTGCTTCGACGCCGGCGCCACCCAGATTCAAATCGATGTCGAGCAGGGCGGGATTCGCCAAATCAAAATTCGCGACAACGGCTGCGGCATCGTCAAGGACGATCTGGCGCTGGCGCTGTCGCGGCACGCCACCAGCAAGATCGCTTCGCTGGAAGATCTGGAGCACGTCGCCAGCATGGGCTTTCGCGGCGAAGCCTTGCCCAGCATCAGTTCGGTGGCGCGGCTGACCTTGATTTCCCGAACTGCCGACGCCGACTGCGCCTGGCAAGTCAGCGCCGACGGCAGCGAGCGCAATTTCGACCCGCAACCCAACCCGCATCCGCCCGGCACCACCGTCGATGTCCGCGACCTGTTTTACAACACCCCGGCCCGGCGCAAGTTTTTAAAAGCCGAGAAAACCGAATTTGGCCATATCGAGAGCCTGATCCAGAAACTGGCCCTGGCCCGTTTCGATGTCGGCTTTGTCCTGAACCACAATCAGCGCGAAGTGCTGAACCTGAAATCGGCTGACAGCCAAGCCGCCCAGGAGAAACGTATCGCGGCGATTTGCGGCGCGGCCTTCGTCGACAATTGCGTCAAGATCGAGTACGCCGCGTCGGGCCTGCGTCTGCACGGTTGGGTCGGTTTGCCGACCTTTTCCCGCAGCCAGCAGGACATGCAGTTTTTCTACGTCAACGGCCGCTTGATCAAGGACCGGCTGGTCGCCCATGCCGTCAAGCAGGCTTATCAGGACGTGCTCTACCATGGCCGCCATCCGGTGTTTGTCTTGTATCTGGAATTGGACCCGGCGCTGGTCGATGTCAATGCCCATCCGACCAAACTGGAAGTACGGTTTCGGGAAGGGCGGATGGTACACGACTTCCTGTTTCAGGCGTTGCATCGCAGTCTGGCCGAGCAACGGCCGGGTTCTCAGCCGTTGCCGCAACGGATCGAAACCGTTGCCGAATTCTCGGAAACCGTGCCGGCGTCAGCGCCGCAGCGGCCAACTTTGAATCAGCAAACGGCGTTACCGATGACGTTTCCGGCGCAAACCGCCGGCAATGCAAGCACTGCTGCGCCGCCGGCGTTTGGCGCTTACCGGTCGCAGCCGGAACGAACTGGCGCGGCCGACGTTGCCGAGCAAATCCAGGCCTACGCCAAACTTTATCCAAAAAACGAGCCAGTGCCGACGCCGCAGGCGGCAACGGATTCGGTCATGCCGCCATTGGGTTTTGCCTTGGCCCACATTCACAACATTTACATCCTGGCCGAAACCGCCAACGGCATCATTTTGGTCGATGCTCATGCGGCGCACGAGCGGGTGACTTACGAGCGCTTGAAGCAGCATTACCACAACCGGGCCATCGTCTCGCAGCCGTTGCTGTTGCCGATCAAATTGCAAGTGACGACCGCCGAGGCCGATTTGGCCGAGCAAGAGCATGCGTTTTTCCTGACTCTGGGTTTTGAAATCAATCGTTCCGGCCCGGAAACGGTGGTATTGCGGGCGACGCCGGCCTTGTTAGCGAAGACCGACGTCGACCAACTGGTACGCGATATGTTGGCCGACCTGGCAACCCATGGTGTCAGCCATAAAGCCGAAGAAAGTATCAACCAAGTCCTGGCGACGATGGCCTGCCACGGCTCGGTGCGGGCCAAGCGCAAGCTCAGCATCGAAGAGATGAACGCCTTGTTGCGCGATATGGAACAAACCGAGCGCATCGGCCAATGCAACCACGGTCGACCGACCTGGGTTGCACTTAGCCACCAAGATTTGGACCGGTTTTTCATGCGCGGCCAATAAATGAGCGAATTGCAAAAACCGGCCGCCATCTTGTTGATGGGGCCGACCGCTTCCGGCAAGACCGCGTTGGGCGTGGCCTTGGCCCAGACCCTCGATACCGAAATCATCAGCGTCGATTCGGCGCTGGTCTACCGCGGGATGGACATCGGCACCGCCAAGCCGACCCAGGCCGAGCGCGGCGGCGTGCCGCATCATCTGATCGATATCCTCGATCCCAGCGAAGCCTTTTCCACCGGCCAATTCCGCAATCAGGCTTTGGAGCTGATGGCCGACATCACCGCGCGCGGCAAACTGCCGTTACTGGTCGGCGGCACAATGCTGTATTTCAGCGCCTTGACCCAGGGTTTGGCGCAGTTGCCGGAAGCCGATCCGGAAATTCGCCAGCGGCTGGACGCGGAACTGGAATCGCTGGGAAAGGAAGTGCTGCATGCCCGCTTGGCGCAAGTCGACCCGCAAGCGGCGGGGCGCATTCACGTCAACGATCCGCAGCGCGTGCAACGCGCGCTGGAAGTCTATGAAATCAGCGGCCGGCCGTTATCCAGTTTTTTCGGTGCCGAGCAACAAGATGAGCATCCGTACCGCTTTATCAAACTGATCGTCGCGCCGGAGCAACGCAAAACCTTGCACGATAAGATCGCCGAGCGTTTCGATTCAATGCTGGAGCTGGGCTTTCTCGAAGAAGTCCGGGCATTATGGCAACGCAGCGATCTGGACGAAAGCATGCCGTCGATCCGCTGTGTCGGTTATCGCCAAGCCTGGTCTTATTTGAACGGCGAATACGATCAGGCGACAATGCGCGACAAAGCCATCATTGCTACCCGGCAACTGGCCAAACGTCAATTTACTTGGCTACGCAAGGAGCAGGATGCCTGCCATTTGATCAGCGGCTCCACCGATCTGCTACAACAAGCGTTACATCACTGCCGCGAACGTGGATAAAGCTAACCAACGCCAAATCGCTTACGCCGCCCGCAATGCCCAGCCTGATAAGGAAATGCTGAGCATTGAAATCTGCAACCGGGTTATCGCGCAGTCCTGGTGTCAGGCCGCCGATACCGTGATGTGGTATCTGCATTGCCGCTCGGAAGTGCGGACTTTGCCGACCGTTGCCGCCGAACTGGCCGGCGGCAAGCGTATCGTCGTGCCCTATTGCACGGTCGATGCCGCTGGTCACAGGCAACTGGGACTGTGGCATTTGCAAGCGCTCGACGAGTTGCGGCCGGGTATGTGGAATATTCTCGAACCGCCGCGCGACCGCTGGCAGGAGCCGGCAAAGCAGGTTCGCGCCGAGGAACTGGATGCCGTCATCGTGCCCGGCGTCGCCTTTGATCGGCAGGGCGGACGTTTGGGTAACGGTGCCGGTTATTACGACCGGTTATTGGCTTGTGTGCGGCCCGACGCGGTGTTGGCGGCGGTCTGCTACGAGGCGCAATTGTTACCCGCGGTTGCGATGGACTGGCACGATGTTTACATGGACTTTGTTGTCACCGAGCAGGCGGTTTATTCGGGCCGGGGCAGAGCCGGATGTTGAATGCTGCCGAACTGAAACGGCACATCTCCAGCTCTCCGGCTTTTGTGTTGGATGAAGCGCAGGTATTGGCCAATTTACAACCGTTATCGGCATTGCGCGCGGCGAGCGGCTGCAAGGTTTTGTATGCGATCAAGGCATTGCCTTTGGCGCATCTGTTGGGATTGATCAAACCGCAAGTCGACGGCTTCTCGGTCAGCTCCTTGTTCGAAGCCAAGCTGGCGCACGAAATTTTGGCTGATCAGGGAAGCATTCATTTGACCACGCCCGGTCTGCGTCCGGACGAATTCGCTGAAATGGCTGAGCTGTGCAGCCATATCTGTTTCAATTCCTTGTCGCAGCACCAGCGATTATCCGGTCTGATCGCTCATTATTCGCCGGGCTTGCGGGTCAATCCCAAATTGCCGTTTGCGGCGGATCGCCGGTTCGATCCGTGCCGGCCGCATTCCAAGCTCGGGGTTGATATCGAGTTGTTGCGGGATGGCGTGCCGGGCGGCGTCGCGGGTTTGCAGTTCCATACCGTGTTTTCTTGTCGCGATTTGGCACCGCTGCAAACGACCGTGCAAGCCTTGCGGCCCATTCTGGAACGCAATCGGCAACTGCGCTGGCTGAATCTGGGCGGCGGTTATCTGTACCACGATATCGCCGATCTTGAGTCGCTGGCCGAGCTGATCGCCGGGCTGCGTTCGGAGTTTGCCATTGAGGTGTATTTGGAGCCGGGTAAGGCCATCGTCGGCAACGCCGGTTATTTGGTGGCGACGGTGCTGGACCGCTTTGTCAGCGACGGCAAGCAGGTGTTGGTGCTGGATACTTCGATCAACCACCATCCGGAGGTGTTCGAGTACCAAATCAGGCCGCGTTTGTTGGACGAAGTTATCGAGGGTGGTCAGTCCGCGATTTTGGCCGGTTCGACTTGTCTGGCCGGCGACGTGTTCGGCGAATACCGTTTCGATCGCGTTCCGGAAGTCGGCGAAAAACTGGTGTTTGCCGATGTCGGTGCTTATACCCTGATCAAGGCCAACCGGTTCAACGGCTACAATTTGCCGGATGTTTATACCTGGAACCGGTCCGGGTTAACATTACAGAAACGTTATGATTATGCCGATTATCGCCGGCAGTGGTAAGCCGGTTTTGGATCAAGCGTGGCGCTTAGCGTTGGCCGTGCGGCGGGACTGGCGATGGGTCGATATTGGACAATAGTCCTTCCATTTTCTGTACGCTGGCGTCGCAGCCCTCGATACTGGATCGAACTTTGGCTTTGAATCTTAAGCCCATGCTCTCGCCGTCCGCCTCGTGTTCCGCGTATTCGTTCAATAGATGGCAGGCGTCGTGCATGGCCTGTTCGGTATCTTCGAAATTATCGCTATCCGGAAGTAGATCGGAATCGCTCAGCATCATCAACCGGCTGATGATGGCGTTTTGATGGCGGAACACCGACTCGGCATAGTCGGCGAAACTGTCCATCCCGCTGTTGGTCGGCGCACTGGCGCAGCCGGCCAGGCACACCAGCAACGGTATCCAATTCAAACGCGGTAACAACATGAACGGCTCTTTTAGTTTTTGTACGCGGTAAAAATGCAGTATTCGGTCAGTTTTTCAGTAAACAATTGGTACTGTGCTAAGCCGACCAAATAATTGGCGGTTTGGGCCTTGGAACGCAGCCCCAACCATTGGCTGATAGTTTGGACCGGTTTCAGGCGTTTGGCTACCTTGTACATATGCTCGACCGAAGCCTGGGTTTGCGCGGTGATGTCGTGGCAGACGATGTCGGCGAAACCTTGTTGTTGCAATAGGCCGGTAAATTCGTCGCGGCTGCACAAATTGGGTACGGCCCAGCCGTTGAGGCAGGTTACGACGGCTTGCCATTGCTCGGGGCTGAACTGGCGTTGCAACACAAAGCCGTCGCAGACCACAATGCGGCCGCCCGGTTTCAATACCCGCCAGGCTTCCTCTAAAAAATCGCCTTTATTCAACGCGTGGCAGGAGCTTTCCAAGGCCCACACCACATCGAACGAGGCATCGGCGAACGGCGTCGCGCAAAAATCCGCCACTTGAAAATCCACCAACTCGGCTACACCGTGGCGCTTGGCGTGGTCGCGGGCATAGTCGGCCTGTTTGGCGCTGATGGTGATGCCGGTGACCCGGTTGCCGTGCTGTTTGGCCATCCAGATCGTACTGCCGCCGATGCCGCAGCCGGCGTCCAACAAGTGGTCGCCCGGCTGTATCCCGGCTTTGTTGTACAGCACCTGGTTTTTATTGAGCAGGGCCTGGTGCTGGTCGTAAGGTTTGGCGTCGTCCCAATAGCCGTAGTGCAAGGCCAGGTTGTCGCGGTTGCACCAGGCGAACAGATAATCGTGATAGCAGTCGTCGTAATGCTTGGCCGCGTCGGCTTGCAGTTCGTCGGTGGACAGCTCGGCGCCGTGGCGCAGGCTTTGGTCGCGGTAATCCTGGTTCGGTTCTAGGGTATAAATCGTGGCTGACATGAATGGCTGGACGGCGTGGGAACAAGCTAAAAGCAAAAGGGCGGCGCGGTATTAGCCGCAAGATTGGCCATTATAATTCAGATCGCCGATGCGCTTCATGGCCGGGGACTGCGGCGGCAATTGCGGATCGGTAATTTTCAGCTTGCCGAACACCTGCCGAATCGGCAACACTTTGATTTGGCTGAGTTCCAGGCCGAAACGGATGCGGAACAAACTGTTTTGTTTACCGGCCGGCAAGGTCGCCAGCAACTCGGCCAAGCGTTGATCGATCAAGCGCCGGGCCAGCAGTAATTCCGGGCTGAGCTTGGCGTCGTTGGGGCTGGTTTCGGGCTTTGATGTTTGGGGAGCAGGCGAGGGCGCTGTGGCGCCTAACGCTTTTTCGCGCATTTGCCGCAGTCGGCTGCTTTGGGCAAAGCCGACCGTCATGCCGCTGCCGCTGGGTTTATGGTCGTTCATATTTGATTTTTATGGCTGTGGGCCGGATCGTGGATCAGGTTGCGGATCACCACCGAAGCACACACCCCGCCGAACGCCGCCGGCAAATAGGAAATCGTGCCGTAGGCCGACTTTTTGTAATTACTGCCGTCGGTGAACATCAACGAATCTTTATTCACCACTTCCGGCGAAAATACCACTTTCACACCGCGACTGATGCCGTGTTTGCGCAAGCGGACGCGGATGAACTGGGCGAACGGACAGTTATAGGTCTTGGAAATATCCACCACCTTGAGATGGGTCGGGTCCATCTTGCCGCCGGCGCCCATGGAGCTGACGATTTTCATCTTGCGGCTTTTGGCGGCGCGGATTAAATGGATCTTCGGCGTCAGGCTGTCGATGGCGTCGACAATGTAATCGTAATGGGTGTTCAACAGTTCGGCGGCGGTGTCCGGGGTGATGAATTCGTGGCGGATGTGCAGTTTCAAATCCGGATTGATCGCCAATAAACGCTCGCCCATGATGTCGGCCTTGGATTGGCCGTGGGTCGTCGCCAGTGCCGGCAGCTGGCGGTTGCGGTTGCTGGGATCAACCACGTCGCCGTCGACGATCGTCATCTCGCCAACCCCGGCCCGGCAGATGAATTCGGCGGCAAATGAGCCGACGCCGCCCATGCCCACTACCAATACATGGGATTGCTGGAGCTTATCCAGCTTTGGTTTGCCGATCAGCAATTCGGTGCGGGACAGCCAGCTTAAATCAGTCATGCAGGAATACTCTTTGAAAATTGGCAACGATTCGGCGTTGCAGGGTTTGGATGTCCAAACCGAGGATTTTAGCCGCTTCGTTATAGATTTCGCTAATCGAAAGCTGCGTCGCGGCGTCGGTTTCCAGGAATAAGCGCTCCGGCGGCGTGATCAACAGCGCTTTTCGCGAGGGATGCCCGGGTGTGAGCAGGTATTTTCCGAACGACAGGTGGCAGTCGTGTCTCAGCAGTTGCTCGGCCAAAGCCGGTTTGCCGGTAAAGCCGTGCACGAGCCATGCTTGGTTCGGCCTCGCCGATTTCTTTAACGAAATTAGTTCGTTGTAAGCACGCACGCAATGAACGATTAACGGTTTGCCGATTTGTTCGGCCAATTCGATCTGGCCTTGGAATGCAGCAGTTTGACGTTCCAAAGGAATATCGATGCATTTATCCAGGCCGGATTCGCCGACGGCAAGCACGCGCGGGTCATTGCAAAGGCGATGCTGGATTTGCCTGTTGCGTTGCTGGTCTTGTCGGTCGATATGCCAAGGGTGGGTGCCGATACTGAAATACTGGTGGTTGCTGGCCGAGAGTAGGGGTGGCAGTTCGACAATTTCCGATATGTCCAGGCTGAGAATCTGCCAAGCCGCGTCCTGCCGATTGCCGTGGCTATGGATATCAATGAATGGTGCAGATACTGGCATGAGACAGGCAGCGATTCGGTAAAGCTCGGCGCCATCAACTATGGCGGCGGTTTCGATTGCGGAACCTCAAGTTCCCGGAGTTGAAATGGCCGGCTTGAAATTCCATGCAGCGAGGTATAATAGCTGTTTATTTTTCGCAACAGAGAAACAATGGCGCAATATATTTTCTCCATGAACCGGGTCGGCAAGGTGGTGCCGCCTAAAAAATACATCCTGAAGGACATCTCGCTGTCGTTTTTTCCGGGGGCGAAGATCGGTGTGTTGGGTTTGAACGGCTCCGGTAAATCGACGCTGCTGCGGATCATGGCCGGCGTTGACAAGGAAATCGAAGGCGAAGCGATTCCGCTGAAGGGCATCAACATCGGCTATTTGCCGCAAGAGCCGCAGCTGGATCCGACCAAAAACGTGCGCGGCATCATCGAAGAATCCGTGCAGCACATCAAGGATGCGCTGGCAAAACTGGATGCGGTTTACGCGGCCTATGCCGATCCTGATGCCGATTTCGATAAATTGGCCGCCGAACAGGCCAAATTGGAAGACATCATCAACGCTTGTGACGGCCATAACCTGGATCGGCAACTGGAAATTGCCGCCGATGCGCTGCGATTGCCGGATTGGGATGCCGACATCAACAAGCTGTCCGGTGGCGAAAAGCGTCGCGTCGCGTTGTGCCGCTTGTTGCTGTCCAAACCCGATATGCTGTTGCTGGACGAGCCGACCAACCACTTGGACGCCGAATCGGTTGCCTGGCTGGAGCGCTTCCTGCACGATTACACCGGTACCGTCGTTGCGGTAACCCACGACCGTTACTTTCTGGATAACGTCGCCGGCTGGATTCTGGAACTGGACCGTGGCATGGGTATTCCTTGGGAAGGCAATTATTCGTCCTGGCTGGAACAGAAGGAGAAACGTCTGGAGCTGGAGGAGAAGCAGGAATCGTCTCGCCAGAAAGCTATGAAGGCCGAATTGGAATGGGTAAGGCAGAATCCGAAAGGCCGTCACGCCAAAAGCAAGGCGCGTCTGGCCCGCTTTGAAGAGTTGTCGTCGGTGGAAGTGCAACAGCGCAACGAAACTCAGGAAATTTATATTCCGCCCGGACCGCGCCTGGGCGACGTGGTGATTGAGGCAGACAATATCAGCAAAGGCTTCGGCGATCGCTTGTTGATCAACAACTTGAGCTTCAAATTGCCGCCGGGCGGCATCGTCGGGATTATCGGCCCGAACGGCGCCGGTAAAACCACGCTGTTTAAAATGATGGCCGGCATGGAGCAGCCGGATTCAGGTGCGTTTAATTTCGGCCAAACCGTGCAGTTGTCCTACGTCGAGCAGTTCCGCGACGATATGGATAACAACAAAACTGTTTGGGAAGAGATTTCCGACGGTCTGGACATGATTACGGTCGGCAAGTACGAAACGCCGTCGCGCGCTTACTGCGGGCGCTTCAACTTTAAGGGGGCGGATCAGCAAAAACGCATCGGCGACTTGTCCGGCGGCGAACGCAACCGCGTACATCTGGCCAAGCTGTTGAAAAGTGGCGGTAACGTCTTGCTGCTCGACGAGCCGACCAACGATTTGGACGTCGAAACTTTGCGAGCACTGGAAGAGGCGTTGCTGGGCTTTCCGGGTTGCGCTGTGGTGATCTCGCACGATCGCTGGTTCCTGGATCGGATTGCCACCCATATGCTGGCGTTCGAAGGCGACAGCGAGGTGGTCTGGTTCGAAGGCAATTACGCCGATTACGAAGCCGACCGCCATCGCCGGTTGGGAACCGACGCCGATAATCCGCGCCGGATCAAATACAAAAAAATCGGCTAAGTCGGGGTTAAGGGTTCGTTGCCGACAATGGCGGCGGACCCGATAGCCAATTAATGTGGGCCTTGAACTTGAAATAGCGCTGGTTTGTCCCAAACTTGATTTTAGTTTTTTCTTAAGCCGCTGCCGTCCGGTTGAAATCGGTGGTTGTAGCGGTTAATGTATTAATAGCGCACCGAACAATAATAAGGAGAAATAGGATGTCGAAAGCACAAAACTTGCAGGACAATTTTTTGAACGCCCTGAGAAAAGAGCATACCCCAGTGTCGATTTTCTTGGTGAATGGCATCAAGCTGCAAGGTCGCGTCGATTCTTTCGATCAGTATGTGGTGATGCTGAAAAACACCGTCAACCAAATGGTTTACAAGCACGCCATTTCCACCATCGTCCCCGGCAAGAACGTCAATATGCACCGTGATGCCGAGCCTAGCGACGAGAGCTAAGAGGTTTATTTTTGTTTGAACGTCCCGATGCGGGCGAGCGGGCGATACTCGTTCACCTGAATTTGCAAGTCGGACAAGAAGATCTCGACGAGCTGAAAGAACTCACCAAATCCGCCGGTGCGCAACCGATTCATGTGGTCACGGGCAGCCGCCACCGGCCGGACCCCAAATATTTCGTCGGCATCGGCAAGCTCGACGAAATCAAGGTCGCCGTAGCCGAACTCCAGGCCGACATTATCATCGTCAATCATCCTTTGTCGCCCAGCCAGGAGCGCAATCTGGAAAAGGCACTGGAAGTGCGGGTGGTCGACCGTAACGGCTTGATTCTGGATATTTTTGCGCAACGCGCGCAGACCTTCGAAGGCAAGTTGCAAGTCGAGCTGGCGCAGTTGAAGCATCTGTCTACTCGATTGATTCGCGGTTGGACCCACCTGGAGCGGCAAAAAGGCGGTATCGGCTTGCGCGGTCCCGGCGAAACCCAGTTGGAAACCGACCGGCGTTTGCTGGCGGTCAGGATCAAGCAAATCCAGCAGCGTCTGGAGAAAGTCGAAAAGCAGCGCCATCAAAGCCGCAGTAAGCGGAAAAAGGCGGAAATTCCCACTGTGTCGTTGGTTGGTTATACCAACGCGGGCAAATCGACCTTGTTCAACACATTGACCGGAGCCGGGATTTATGCGGCCGACCAGTTGTTCGCGACCTTGGATCCGACTCTGCGGCAGTTGCCGTTGGAAAACGGTAGCGAGATCATCCTGGCCGATACGGTAGGTTTCATCCGCCATTTGCCCCACGAATTGGTTGCGGCGTTCCGTTCCACGTTGCAGGAGGCGGCCGAGGCCGATTTATTGCTACACGTGATCGATGCGGCGGCGGAAGATCGCGACGACACCATTATCCAGGTCAACCAGGTGTTGGAGGATATCGGTGCCGGCAAGATACCGCAGCTGAAGGTGTTCAATAAGATCGATTTACTCGACGATCTCGAACCGCATATCGATTACGACGCCGACGGTCGGCCGGTCAGCGTCTGGATATCGGCGCAGAGCGGTGTCGGCAGCGATTTGCTGCAACAGGCATTGAGTGAACTGTTCGCCAGCAGCAAAGTGATCCGCAAATGCTATCTGCCGGCAGGGCAGGCCGGCTTAAAAGCCAAGCTGTTTGCGTTTGTCAGAATAATAAACGATGTCACCGACGACCACGGCGACTGCGAGTTGACAATAGAAATCGATAAAAAGCATTTGGGCCTGTTGAAACATATCCGGGTCGAAGCGCTAGCCTGATCCGGAAACCGTTTTCGATACCTAGTTATTTTCTCGGTTAATGGTAATTTGAGATAGAATGGCCCGCTTTCGGAAGCGGTGCACCGTTCTCGAAACATAATTCCGGCTTTGCGTTACTCGGTGAGCCGAATTTTGAGTTTGCAAATCCAATTTTGGAGCGTTTGGTATGTCTTGGAATGAGCCCGGCGGTGATAAAAAAGACCCCTGGAGTGGTCGTAACGAAAAGGATAATCCTCCCGATCTGGACGAAGTAATCCGGTCCCTGCAGGACAAACTGGGCGGTATTTTCGGCGGCGGCAAACGTGGCGACAGTTCTTCAAATGGCCCGTCGATGCAAAGCATCGGTTTCTTGGCTGCCGGCGCGCTGGCATTATGGGGTTTGAGCGGGCTTTATACCGTCGATGAGGGTACCCGCGGTATCGTCACCCGTTTCGGTGCTTACGTTGCTACCACTCAGCCCGGTTTGAACTGGCATATCCCGTCACCGATCGAGCAAGTGCAAGTTATCAACGTCGAACAGCAACGCTTCATCGAGGTCGGTTACCGTTCCGGCGGTGGGCAGGCCATGGGCTCAGTGCCGAAAGAGGCGATGATGCTGACCAAAGACGAGAACATTGTCGATGTGCGTTTGGCTGTGCAATACCAAGTCAAAGACGCCAAGGATTATGCCTTTAACGTTCTAGATCCGGCTTCGACCTTGAAGCAAGTTACCGAAAGCGTGCAACGCGGCGTGATCGGCCGTAGCGATATGGATTTTGTGCTGACCGAAGGTCGTAGCGAAATCGTTGCCGCAATCAAAACTGAAATTCAATCGGTAATGGATGCCTATAAGACCGGCATATTGATCACCAGCGTCAACTTGCAGGATGCACAGCCGCCGGAGCAGGTGCAAGGTTCCTTTGAAGACGCCATCAAGGCGCGCGAAGACAAGCAGCGCCTGATCAACGAAGCCGAGGCCTATTCCAACGACGTGGTGCCTAAAGCACGCGGTGCTGCATCGCGTATCGTGCAGGAAGCCGAAGCCTATAAAGAAAAATCCATCGCCCAAGCTGATGGTGACGTCAGCCGCTTTTCGCAGTTATTAACCGAGTATAAAAAAGCGCCGGGTGTGACCAAACAGCGTATGTACATCGAAACCATGGAACAGGTGCTGGGCAAATCCAGCAATGTGGTGGTGGATGTCAAGTCCGGCAGCAACATCATGTATCTGCCATTGGAAAAATTGGTGAACAAGGCCGCCGATGACGCGGTTTCGGCGCCGGTTGCGACGCACGAACCGGTTGCGGCTCCTGCGCCTCAGGCTAAAGAGATCAGAAACGATATACGCGCATCGAGCCGCGAACGCGATGTGAGAGGACGCTAACATGGGAAACAAGATATTAGTAGCCGTCGCCGCGCTGGCTGTCATTTTGTCGATGTCGGTGTTTACCGTCGGCGAAACCGAGAGAGTCATCAAATTCCAATTGGGTGAAATCGTCGGGGCGGATTTTCAGCCCGGCATGCACCTGAAGATACCGTTTATCAATAACGTCAAGAAATTCGACGCCCGGATCCTGACCATGGATGCGACGCCGGAGCGTTTCCTGACCGCGGAAAAGAAAAACGTCATCGTCGACTCCTTCGTCAAATGGCGAATCGGCGATGTCAAAACTTTCTACACCACAGTCGGTGGCGACGTAGGCCAAGCCAACATCCGCTTGGATCAAATCATCAAGGACGCGGCGCGTAGCGAATTCAGCAAACGCGAAATCAGGCAGCTGGTTTCGACCGACCGTAGCGCGATCCGCGATTCGCTGATCACCAACGTATCGCCGCATGCTTCCCGCTTGGGTATCAATATTATCGACGTGCAGGTCAAGCGCATCGATTTGCCGAACGAGGTCAGTACCTCGGTTTATCAACGGATGGAAGCCGAGCGGGCGCGGGTGGCTCGGGAGTTTCGTTCTCAAGGCTCCGAGGCTGCAGAGCGGATTCGTGCTGACGCCGATAAACAACGCGAAATCATTCTGGCCAACGCTTACCGGGACTCTGAAGTATTGCGAGGCGAAGGCGACGCCAAAGCGGCAGATATTTTTGCCAAGGCCTACGGCGAAGACAGCGAGTTTTTCGCCTTTTACCGTAGCCTGATCGCTTACAAGGAAACCCTCGGCAAGTCCGGCAACATCATGGTGTTGGAGCCGAACTCGGACTTCTTCAAATATTTCAAAAATCAGAAATAAACCATCAATCTGAAGCTGCATGATCAGACGCCCCGCTCTGCGGGGCGTTTGCTGTGATTGGGATAGACAAAAAATGCAAAGAAAAGACAACTGGCTGTTGCCCGAAGGCATCGGCGAGGTACTGCCGGAGCAAGCCGCGCATTTGGAGAAATTGCGCAGAACTCTGCTCGATACTTTTGCCTGTTGGGGTTATCAGCTGGTGATACCGCCCTTCGTGGATTTCCTGGACTCGCTGCTGACCGGTTCCGGCCACGATTTGGATCTGCAGACTTTCAAGCTGACCGACCAGCTTAGCGGTGAAATGCTCGGCGTACGCGCCGATATGACGCCGCAGGTTGCCCGCATCGACGCTCACCATCTACAGCACGACGGTCCTACCCGCTTGTGTTATGCCGGAACCGTGTTGCACGCCGTAGGCGACCCGTTGGAAAAAAGCCGCAGCCCGATGCAAATCGGCGCCGAACTATACGGCCACGCCGGACTGGAAAGCGATTACGAAGTGATCCGCTTGATGCTGGAAATGTTGGCGATCAGCGGGCTGCAAAACGTACATTTGGATTTGGGCCACGTCGCGATCTATCGGGCGCTGGCCGAGCACGCCGGTTTGAACCAGCAACAGGAGTCGAAATTGTTCGACGTGTTGCAGCGTAAAGCCAGAACGGAATTGGTGGAATTGTTGGCCGACTTTGCGCTCGACGAACGCTTCCTGGCCATTTTCAATGCGTTGCCTAAATTGAACGGCGGTAGAGAAGTATTGGACAAGGCCGACGGTTTGTTCGCCGGCTTGCCCTGTAGCGGAATCATTGGAGATGCCTTGACCGACTTGCGCGGCATAGCCGACAAACTGCGGCGCGATTTTCCCAGCTTGAGCGTCAGTTTCGATCTGGCGGAATTGCGCGGTTACCATTACCACACCGGTATGGTGTTCGCCGCCTTCGTGCCGGCTTTGGGTAAGGAGATCGCCCGCGGCGGCCGCTACGACAATATCGGGGCACGTTTCGGCCGGGCTCGGGCCGCTACCGGGTTTAGTGCCGATCTTAAGGTATTGGCAGCCATGTTCCAGGATATCGATAGTGCCAGACAAGTGGTTTATGCGCCGTTCGGCGAGGATGTCGATCTGCTGCAAACCATCAGAGATTTACGTGCTCAGGGCGAGGTCGTCATACAGCAATTGCCGGGGCAAACCGATGCGGCCGCTCAACTGGGCTGCAACGCAGTTTTACAAAATCAGAATCAACGCTGGGTCGTTAAACCATTAGTTTAAGGTTGGAAAAGTATGGGAAAAAATGTAGTTGTTATCGGCACGCAATGGGGCGATGAAGGTAAGGGCAAGCTGGTCGATCTTTTAACCGAGCAGGCAGCGGCCGTCGTGCGCTTTCAGGGCGGCCATAACGCCGGCCACACCTTGGTGATTAACGGCGAAAAAACCGTGTTGCACCTGATTCCGTCCGGCGTTTTGCGCGACGGAGTGCAATGCATGATCGGCAACGGTGTTGTGCTTTGTCCGGAAGCCTTGCTCAAGGAAATCGAGATTCTGGAAAAATCGGGCGTACCGGTCAGGAACCGGTTACAAGTTAGCGAAGCCTGTGCCTTGATTCTGCCGGTCCATGTGGCTGTCGATCAGGCCCGGGAAAAGGCGCGCGGCAGCAAAGCGATCGGTACGACCGGCCGCGGCATCGGTCCGGCCTACGAAGACAAAGTGGCCCGTCGCGGCTTGCGTGCCGGCGATTTGCGCAATCGCGAGGAATTTTCCGCCCGGCTGAAGGAGCTGGTCGAATACCATAATTTCATGTTGGTCAATTATTACCAGGCCGAACCGGTCAACTATGCAGAAATTCTGGATAACACCTTACGTTTGGGAGAAATCATCAAGCCGATGCTGACCGATGTCGGCGAGGCGCTGTATAGCCACCAACAGCAAGGAAACAACGTATTATTCGAAGGCGCGCAGGGTGCGCTATTGGATATTGACCACGGCACTTATCCGTACGTAACCTCTTCCAATACTACCGCGGGTGGCGCGGCGACCGGCAGCGGCGTTGGGCCGTTAGCGTTGGATTACGTTCTGGGCATTACCAAAGCCTATTCGACTCGGGTCGGCAACGGCCCGTTTCCGACCGAATTGATGGACAGTTATGGCGAACATTTGGGCGTGAAGGGTCACGAATTCGGCGCCACCACCGGGCGTAAACGCCGTTGCGGCTGGTTCGATGCGGTCTCGATGCGTAAATCAGCCCAATTGAACAGCTTGACCGGCATCTGTTTGACCAAGCTGGACGTGTTGGACGGTCTGGACAAAATCGGGATTTGTACCGCCTATAAAATTGACGGCCAAATCACCGAAACGGCGCCGTTGGGCGCCGACCAATACGCCGTTTGCGAGGCGGTGATTGAGGAAATGCCGGGTTGGAGCGGTAGTACCGCCGGGATTACCGATTTCGCGCAATTACCGGAAAATGCCAAGGCTTACATCGCCCGGATCGAACAATTGGTCGGCGTCAAAGTCACGATATTGTCCACCGGTCCTGATCGCAATGAAACCATCGTCCTGGAAAATCCGTTCGCCGCTTGATCCTGGCGGATACGACCCTGCTCCGAAAGTCGCCGGCTGGGCTGCTGCGAAGCCCACCGGCGCATTTCTCAATACGAACTAACGCGTTAGCGCTGGCCCGGCCACTGCTTAACGGCTGCTAACTCTCCGATTCCGGTTACGGATCCATTCGCTCCAGGAGCCGGCGTACAATTTCGATCCGCCGAGTCCGGCGATTTCCATCGCCAACAGGTTATGGCAGGCGGTTACGCCGGAGCCGCACATATGCACCACTCGCTCTGCCGGAAAAGGCGAAATCAAATGGTTAATTTGTCGGCGCAATTGGTCAGGGGCCAGAAACAGTCCGTTTCGATCCAGATTGGATTGCAACGGCCGGTTAATCGCTCCCGGCACGTGGCCGGCTACCGGGTCGATCGGTTCGACTTTGCCGAGGAAGCGCTCCGGAGTTCTGGCGTCGACCAAGATTATGCTGCGGCTCGCCAGGCCGGTTTCGACCTGGCTTGCGCTAAGCCATTGCCGGTTATCGAGATAGGCGCGGAACGCGCTGGCGCTGATTTTCGGCAGCGCTGTCGCCGTTGGCAGACCTTGTTTGCGCCAGTGGCCGTAGCCACCGTCGAGCACAGCGACCTGAGTATGGCCCATGCTGCGCAGCAGCCACCACATGCGGCCGGCAAAGGCGCCGCCGGCATCGTCGTAGACCACGACTTGGCTGCGGTTGTTAACTCCCCATTTGCCCAGTTTTTCGGCGAGCGAATCGAAGTTCGGTAGCGGGTGGCGGCCGGTGTAAGCTCGCACCGGGGACGACAAGTCCTTGTTCAAGTCGGCGTAGACTGCGCCGGGAATATGATCTGACCGGTAGGATTTAAAGCCGGCGGCGCTATCGGCCAGCGAGAAACGGCAGTCGAATATCCGCCAATTCGGATTGTCGAGATTGGCCGCCAAAGTGGCGGCGGAAACCAGCGTGGTGTAAGTCATGCTCATAGCTCCAAAATGATTTTTCCGATGTGTTGGCTGCTTTCCATCAGCCGGTGGGCGCGGTCGGCCTCGGCTAGCGGAAAGACTGAATCTATCACGGGTTTGATTTGGCCGGATTCCAGTAATGGCCAGACTTTATCGCGCAATTGCCCGGCAATGTTGGCTTTGAACTCGTCGCTACGGGAGCGTAAGGTCGAACCGGCCAGCGTCAGACGTTTCATCAACAGCGCGGCCAAATTGATTTCAGCCTTGCCGCCGCGCTGAATCCCGATTTGCAACAAGCGGCCGTCAATCGCCAAGCTCTTCAAATTACGCGGCAGATAATCGCCGCCCACCATGTCCAGAATCACGTCGACGCCTTTACCGCCGGTGAAATCCAGCACGGCTTCGACGAAATCCTGTTGCCGGTAATTCACGGCAAGGTCGGCACCCAATTCCAGGCAGCGCCGGCATTTTTCGTCGCTGCCCGCCGTCGTGACGACGCGGCTACCGAAGGCTTTTGCCAGCTGGATCGCCGTGGTGCCGATGCCGCTGCTGCCGCCATGTACCAATAGCGATTCGCCGGCTCGCAATCCGGCCCGGTCGAAAACGTTGCTCCAAACCGTGAAAAACGTTTCCGGCAGTGCGGCGGCCTCGATGAAGCTGAATTCGCGCGGTATCGGCAGGCTACAGCAGGCACTGGCCAGGCAATATTCGGCATAACCGCCGCCGGTGACCAGAGCGCAGACTGGATCGCCGACACTAAACCCGGTTACCGCGCTGCCGATTTCGGCTACAGTGCCGGCAACTTCCAGACCCAGGATGGGGGAGGCGTCCGGCGGCGGCGGATATAGGCCCTGGCGCTGCACCAGGTCCGGCCGGTTGATGCCGGCGGCTTTGGTGTGGATCAGAATTTGATTCTCGCGCGGAGACGGTTGCGGCCAGTCCTTGACGACGAGTTCTGTGGTATCGGCGTTGGTTTGAAGCTGAACGGCGCGCATGATGTTAAGGATTGCTGGAGGAGTGTCGTATTATATGCGGCCCAATTTAGCAGAAGTATAGTTTCCACGAGAGAACCCATGGTACGAGCAGGTATTGTCGGCGGTACGGGATACACCGGCGTCGAGTTATTAAGAATTTTGGTGTTGCATCCGCAGGTGGATGTCACAGTCGTCACCTCCCGCGCCGATGCCGGGTCGAGAGTGGACCAGTTGTATCCCAGTTTGCGAGGGTATTGCGATTTGCAATTCAGTCCGCCGGAACTGAAGTATTTGCAGGAATGCGATGTGGTATTCTTCGCGACCCCGAACGGCACGGCCATGTTGATGGCGGCAGCGTTGCTGGAGCGGGGGATCAAAGTCATCGATCTGTCCGCCGATTTCCGGATTAAAGACCCAGCCGAATGGGAGAAATGGTACGGCATGCAACACGCCAGTCCGAGTTTGATCGATGAGGCCGTGTACGGTTTGCCGGAGGTAAACCGGGAGCAGATCAAGCAGGCGCGCTTGATTGCCTGTCCCGGCTGTTACCCGACTGCTGTGCAATTGGGTTTTTTGCCTTTGCTGGAAGCTGGGATTGTAGATGCGAACGGATTGGTGGCGGATGTCAAATCCGGCGTCAGCGGTGCCGGGCGCAAGGCGGAAATATCGTCGTTAATGAGCGAAGCCGGCGAAAGTTTCAAAGCCTATGCGGTTGCCGGCCATCGCCATTTGCCGGAAATCAGGCAAGGATTGGCGCGTGTCGCAGGCAATGCGGTGGGATTGACCTTCGTGCCGCATTTGACGCCGATGATCCGCGGGATTCACGCCACGCTTTATGCGCGTTTGCATGGTCGCAGTGCCGATTTACAGGGGCTGTTCGAATCACGTTTTCGGGAAGAGCGCTTCGTCGATGTGTTACCCGCCGGTAGTCATGCCGACACCCGTAATGTCCGCGGCAGCAACCGCTGTCAGATTGCAGTACATCAGCCGCAGGGCGGCGATACGGTGGTGGTTTTGTCGGTGATCGACAATTTGGTTAAAGGCGCTTCAGGTCAAGCGGTGCAAAACATGAATCTAATGTTTGGTTTGGCTGAAGCAGCTGGTCTTGAAACGGTTGCGCTTTATCCTTGAGTTTAGATAAAGTTGAGCAATAAAAAACCGCCTGCCGGACAATCCGGACAGGCGGTTTGTTTTTAATTGAGAGCCTGCAGCTGCTTAAGCGGTGAGGGTTCGCTTTTTGCTGTTGATCCGCCAGCCAAATATGCCGCTTGCCAACAGTAACAAGCTGGTAGGTTCCGGAACGCTGGCGCCAGGGCCTGGGGAGGTGCTGGCAGTAGTGCCGACCAAAGACGCTAATTTGAAATAGTCGTTGCTATTGGTGAGCTCGGTCGATGGATCGCCTTTGCCGGTACCCCAAGTGCTGCTATAAGCGCTAATCAACCAGAAACTGGATGACAGGTTGTTAGGGTTGATGTCTTCCACAACATTTTGAGCCGTATTGTAGCTACCGACAAATTCCCAGCCGCGAGCGAGCAAATCTGAAATTTTTTCGTTGCTAATGTCTCTATCGGTTGGCAGTGCATTGTTTGTCAGCGTTCCAGTGTATCTCAGGACCGAGATGTCTGAATCGTAGCCGGAAGTCACCGATGGCCAGCCTATCGTTAATTTATCTAAAATTGTGTCGGAGTCGAACCGAAAAAGCAGCGCTTCGATATTGCCTACGTTGTCGGTTGCGTGCTCAGGCGAGGTTGTGCTTTCGCCGCTGGTTGTTACACCTAGTCCACCGGAATATTTTCCCACGGTCGCGGAAGCAAAAGTCGAAGTCGCACTGGTTCCTACTGAATACGCGTTGATGCTTGTAATACCTGCGGGTGTCGCCCCCCCGAGGGTCCATGTTGTGGCGTTTGCCGCAAACGGTGTTAACAGCAGTGTTGTGATAGCCAAATATTTCCGGATCATAGAGTCCTCGCAATTTTTTGAATTCATTTTCTTCCGTTATTGTCTGTGCCGGTCTGGAAATAACAATTGTACTATCGGCCATAGAGCAAAACGCTTTTGTCGAAATTTGATAAGCATTTATTGGGCCATTATTTAATTTTGTTTAAATTCATATTGTTACGGTTAAGGCTCGCTGAGTGGGTATAGGTATTGTAAAAAAACACGACAGACCTTACCCGTCCGAATTTCAGCGCAGCTTGTCCAATAAAGCCTTGGCTTGCTCGTGCCCGTTGAACGCCGTATTGGTTTTCAGTGCTTCTTCCAGTTCTTGTCTGGCTTCTTCCCGGCGCTGCATTTGATTTAATGCGACAGCGATGTGATAACGGATCTCGGGGTCGTGCGATTGCAGCGAATGTGCGTTGCGCAGGTAGTGCAAGCCTTGTTCGGCTTGGCCTGCGTTGACTAGAATCCAACCCAAAGTATCGTTGGTCGCCGCCTGGTCGGGAGCCAGTTTATGGGCTTGCTCGGCTAAAGAAAGTGCTTTGTTGTTGCCGACATTCAAATAAACATAGGCGAGGTTGTTTAAGAATTGCGGTTCGCTCGGGAACTGCTTGAGCAACAGATCGTAATATTTTTCGGCTTCTTTGAAATTCCCGTTTTTTAATAATTCGCTGGCCAAGGCTGCCATCGGTGGGTAGTCTTGGGGATGCTTTTTCACCCATTGTTCCAATAAATTGAAGGCTTTATCCGGCTGGTTGGTTTTCTGCATGCTTTCGAAAAGCTGCATCAACGACGTGGTATCGGGTTCCAGTTCGAACGCCGTTTGATAGTGGCTGTTGGCCACGCTGAAATTGCTGTCGTGGACTGCAATGTCGCCCAATAATTGGTGTGGAAAGGCCCGTTTGGGGTAGCGTTTCAGTAGGCTCTCGGCCCGGCTTGCGGCAAATACCGGCTTGCCGTGGTTGAGTTCCATTTCGACCAGGGCAATCTGCGATGGAATATGATCTTCATCGACCAATACCGCTTTTTTTAAGGTCTTGATGGCTTCGAAATAGTCGCCGGCATCGATTTGGTAACGAGCCGCTTTGTAAAGCTGTTTGACGTTGAAGCGGGCTTGGTCGGCCATGCGGATAAAAACGCCCAAGGCCTTTTCTCGATTATTGTTGGCCAAGTAACTGCGCGCCAGCGCATCGATCACCTGCAGATTATTCTTATCGATCACTTCGGCTGCTTGAGCCGCGGCACTGGCTTCAGATGTTTTGCCCATCTTCAAAAACAAATCGACCGATGCCAGCAGCACGGGGAGCGATTTTGAATCGAGCTTTTTGGCGCGTTCCAGCCAATCGTTGGCAGCATCGAGACGTCCGGCGCTTTGCTCGACTTTGGCCAGTTCCACTAAAATGTCCAGATTATTCGGGTCTTTTTGACTCAAGGCTTGCAGACGTTGTCTGGCTTGATCGAATTTACGTTCGCCAACGTCGAGTTTGCTCAAGTTAATTTGAGCGGCGAGAAAATTCGGCTCCGAATCGATGGCCTTTTCGAAGCTCTGTCTGGCCTGCTTGTATTGGCCGTTGGCGACTTGGGTGGTGCCTAGCAAGTTCAGCAGTGTTAAATTTGTTGACGCTCGTTTGTAGAGTGTCTGTGCGATTTGTAAGGCGCTTTCAGCGTCCCCTTGGCTCATTTTCAGTGCCACCAGCGGAATGCCGGCGTCCAAGGAGTCGGGATTGTGCTTATACGCCGTCTCCAAATCTTGGATTGCCGCTTGCTCGTGGCCCATTGCCAGCCGGTTAAGGCCGATTTCGGTTTGCAAGTCGCCGTTACCGTCGCTCATCGCGGTGGCTTTGCCGAACATGATGTTAGCCATGTCGTGCTTGCCGGCCTGCATGAAGGCGTTCCCCAACAAGTATGCGAGTCGCTGGTCTTGCGGGTTGCGCATTTGGATGGGGCGGAGCAATTCAATAGCTTGTTCAGGCTCGTTTTTTTTCAGCAGAACGTTCGCCAGCAATTTATACGGGCCGGATTGCTCGGGGAATTGCTTCACGTAGAGTCGAAGGTATTCCGCAGCAAGGTCGAAGCGCTGCAGGCTGTAGTTCACCAAGCCGGACAGCATCAAGGTCGAGCTATGCGCCGACAGGTATTCCGGTTTGATCGATGAAAGGGTGTCGGCCGCGATGACCAACTCCTTAGCGGCTGCGTCTTTTTGGTTGTTCCGATCCAATATTACCGCGTTCAGGTAGGCGGCTTTGGGTTCGAACGGGTACTTTTCGCGGACATACTGCAAATCCTGCTTGGCTGGTTCGTCGCGTTTTAAATCCATTAGCAGGCCGGCGCGGGCCAGGCGCGTGTCGATATGGTCCGGATTGAGTTCGACCGCTTTGTCGTAAAACTTGAGCGCCTCCTCCAACTCCATATTGGCGTGTTTGATCGAACCCTTCGCGAACCAGGCTCCGTGGTCGTTTGCCTGGATTTGCATGGCTTTATCCGCCGCCGCTTCGGCACCTTTCCGGTCGCCGCGTTTCAATAGCGCATTGGCACGGCCGACCGTCGCCGCCACGTAGTTCGCATCGATTTGCGCCGCACTGTCGAATTCGTTCAAGGCTTCGCTGATCTGATTGAGCTGCAAATAAGCGTTTCCGCGGAATACATGTAATGCGGGACGCAACTCGGTGCTAAAGCGTACCGGATCGATCTCCTTAATTAAATCGTTGTAGCGGATTTGATAGGTGTAGAGTTTTGCCAGATTTTCGACGATTAACGCCGGGTCGACGCCGTGTTGTTTGGCGAGATTCAGTTGCACTTCCGCAGCCGATAAGGATTTCTGCTGCAAATAGATATCGCCGAGCAATATATGGGCCGCGACGTAGCGGTCGTTTTGCTGCAAGGCGTTCTTCAAATGGATTACCGCTTCGTCGTTTTTGTGTTCCCTGTAGGCCTGTAAGGCCTGCTCGTAATACTGTCCGGCCAGAATGTCGTCGGCCAGGGCAACTTTTTCCGGGGTCAATCCTGCAACCAGCAGCCATGTGCCCAGGGTAAGACGGTAAGGTAATTGGGATTTGCGCATGAGAAGACCGTTTCCGTTCATTGAGTCCGCATAGAATAGCCGCAAAGCGGATTTGTCTCCAGTTGCGCCGGATTGTCGATTCGATTGCCTGCAGGCTTTGGGACTGGGGATGACCAAACCGGCGGGCGCTGGGCGCTTACTTGTGGTGGGGCCGTCAAAATCTTGGCTTGTGTCTGTAGCGCTTTGTTTTTAAATTAATTTTTATTGTGGTCTGGTTTTTGCTTTTTGGCCGTTAGAGTAATCTGGCGGAATTGCAATGGACACTTTAAGCTTTCAGCAACAACAAAAAGCCGAGCGTTTGACCGACGCTTTTCGGCTATTCAACGAACTTTCCGCGAATTTGACCCATTCTTACCAGGGGCTGGAAGAGCAGATCGCCCAGTTGAACCGGGAGTTGGCCGCCGCCCGCAACGAGCGGCTGCATACCTTGGTCGAGAAAGAGAAGTTGGCTAGCCGCTTGCAGCAAATTCTGGCGGCATTGCCGGCCGCGGTGGTCGTGTTGAACGCCCAGGGCATGGTGATCGACTGCAACAATCATGCAATCGATTTTCTCGGTGAACCGGTGATAGGCCAATTCTGGTCCGAGGTGGTCGGCAGAAGTTTGCAGCCGGTCTTCGAATCGCCACACGAGCGGCAATTGCGCGACGGCCGTAAAGTCAATATCACCCACAACGTGCTGGGGAACCACGCCGAGCAAGTCATCCTATTGTCCGACGTCAGCGAAATCCGCTCGTTGCAGGAGACCTTGGTTCAGCAGAAGCATCTCAGTGCGATGGGGGAAATGGTGGCCGGTCTGGCGCATCAGGTCCGTACCCCGTTGGCGACCGCGATCTTGTATGCCTCGCAAATGAGCCGGCCTGAAATCGCCGAGGACAAACGTCGGCAATTTTCGGCAAAGATCCTGGAACGTTTGCACTATCTGGAGCGGCAGGTCAACGACATGTTGATTTTCGCCAAACAGGGGCGGATGGCGATGCAGGGTTTCTCGTTAACCACGTTGTTGGCGCATTTGAGCGAAGCGGGCGATGGCTATGCCGGCCAATTGGAGATCGCTAACATGGCCGGCGACCTGGAGTTGTTGGGAAATCAGGATGCCTTGCGCGGCGCGCTGTTGAATTTGATCAACAACGCTGCGGAGGCGGGCGCTCAAAAAATCCGGCTGCGGGCGATGGCCGGTGTCGGCGGCATCGACATCAGTGTCAGCGATGACGGCCCCGGTATTCCTCCCGACCAGCGGGCCAAATTATTCGAGCCTTTTTTTACCACCAAATCCAACGGCACCGGCCTGGGCCTGGCGGTCGTGGATAGTGTTGCCAGGGCCCACGGCGGAAGCGTGTGTTGCCGTTCCGAGCATGGAAACGGCACCTGTTTTACGTTGACCTTGCCGTGTCACAACCACTATGAGTTAAGCCTTTCAGCGGACGCCAATAATATGGAGATCAACCATGAAGCAGTATGATGTTCTGGTCGTAGAAGACGACGTCGCGCTCTGCGAAGCCTTGTGCGACACTCTGGAAATAGAAGGTTACCGCGTGGTTTCCGCCAAAAACGGCACTGAAGCGCTCAGCCAATTGGCTAAACATGCCGTGCGTTTGGTGGTTAGCGACGTGCAGATGCCGGTCATGGACGGTATTCAGTTGCTGCAGAATATTCAGCAAAAATTCGCTGAAACCCCGGTCTTGTTGATGACGGCTTATGGCACCATCCCTAAAGCGGTCGAAGCCATGCAAGCCGGTGCGGCCGATTATTTGATCAAACCGTTCGAGGCCACGACCTTGGTCGACAAGGTTGCCGCCTTGGTTGCGCCGATGCCGCAAGTGCCGATCGAGCGTGTGGTCGCCGACGATGCGATGAAAAAGCTGTACGCGCTGGCCGGCAAGGTGGCGAAAACCAATGTGACCATGCTGTTGGAAGGCGAGAGTGGTGTCGGTAAAGAGGTTTTGGCGCGCTACATCCATAAGAATTCCCACTACCATGCCGGGCCTTTCGACGCGATCAACTGTGCGGCGATTCCGGAAAACATGCTGGAAGCAATGCTGTTCGGCTACGAGAAGGGGGCTTTCACCGGCGCGATCCAATCCGCGCCTGGAAAGTTCGAACAGGCGCAGGGCGGTACGCTGTTACTGGACGAGATTTCCGAAATGGACATCGCTCTGCAGGCCAAGTTATTGCGGGTGTTGCAGGAGAAAGAAGTGGAACGTCTGGGCGGCCAACGCAAGATTGCGCTGAACGTCAGAATTTTGGCGACGACCAACCGCAAATTGAAGGAATACGTGCGGGAGGGCCGGTTTCGCGAGGATTTGTATTTCCGTCTCAGCGTGTTTCCGTTGAAGATTCCCGCGCTGCGCGAGCGCAGGCAAGATATCGTGCCGTTGGCGCAGCAATTGGTCCAAAAACATACCGCACCGGGGCGGCCGCTGTGTCGTTTCGACGAGGCCGCGCTGGACAAGTTATGCCGATACGCTTGGCCCGGCAACGTGCGCGAGTTGGAAAACGTCGTGCAACGTGCCTTGATTTTGCAAAATAACGGTGTCATCGGCGCCGATGAGCTAATTTTGGATGACGAGGCTGCAGTTTTGCCGGCCCAGCCTGCCGCCGGGCAAACTATTGCCATAGAATCCTGGCCCTACGATGCGGCTATCGATATCAACGAAGCCGGCAGTCTGAACGATGGCGTCCGCTCCGCCGAAGAAAAGATTATTTTACAAATGTTGCGGGATGTCAGCGGCAGCCGGAAGGCCACGGCGGCCAAGCTCGGTATCAGTCCGCGCACCTTACGTTACAAAATTGCGCGAATGAAAGAAGCCGGGGTAGCAGTGCCTGGTTAGTCATGTTGGCCTGAAAAATGCTTGCCAACCGGTAGGCAACTTATAAAGAGTCAATATCATGTCAGACATCAACGTCAACCAAGTCCTGGCCCAAATGCGGGCCATGTCTATCGAGGCCGGCGGCAAAGCGCAACCGGCCGATACCAGCGGCGATTTCGCCGCGATGTTGAAACAATCCATCGATTCGGTAAGCCAGACCCAGCAGACCGCCAATAATTTGGCGAAGTCGTTCGAAATGGGCCAGAGCGATGTCAGCTTGGCCGAGGTGATGATTGCATCCCAAAAAGCCAGCGTCTCATTTCAAGCCATGTTGCAAGTCCGCAATAAGCTGGTCGACGCTTATAAAGACGTCATGGGCATGTCGATTTAGGTTAACGGAAGTCGGCCATGAGCGAGTTGGACAGAAATCTACCGATGGATTCGCGGTCTCAAGAGACCGCCGAGACCAGTAAAATGCAACAGGCGCTGACCGGCCTGAGCAAGTTGCCGGTATCGCGCCAAGTCGGTTTGATGCTGGGATTGGCTCTGAGCGTGGCCATCGGCGTTGCGGTGGTGCTGTGGTCGCAAGCGCCGGCTTTCGATTTGCTGTTCGCCAGCGTTGCGGAGAAGGACTCGGCGGAAATACTCGATACGCTGACGAAGATGGGCGTCGACTACAAAGTCGAGACCGGTTCCGGAGCCATCATGGTGCCGGCCGACAAAGTCAGGGAAATGAAATTGAAACTGGCGGCGCAAGGCCTGCCGCGCAGCGCCAGCCTGGGTTACGAACTGCTGGACAAGGACAACGGTTTCGGTGCCAGCAAAAGCGTCGAACAAATGCGCTTTCAACGCGCCTTGGAAGGCGAGATTGCCCTGACCATTCAAACCATTCAAAACGTCAAGGCCGCTAAAGTGTTATTGGCAATCCCCGTGCAATCGGTGTTTGTCCGCGAGCGGAAAAAACCCAGCGCATCGGTGGTCGTGGAACTTTACCAAGGCCGGACGCTGGAAAAAGAACAGATCGAATCAATCATCCACTTGGTCGCGTCCAGCGTGCCGCTGATGGAAGCCAGTCAAGTCACGGTGGTGGATCAGAAGGGTCGCCTGCTGAACAGCAAAGAGGCCGGGGAAGATATCACGCTGTCCGGTAAGCAATTCGAGTACAAGAAAAATATCGAAGAACACTTGCGCGAACGCATCGAAAACATCCTGACGCCTTTGGTGGGCGGAGACGGCATGCGTGCGCAAATCTCGGCCGACGTGGATTTTACCGTCACCGAAAAAACCCAGGAAATGTTCAACCCCGATCTGCCGGCCTTGCGCAGCGAACAAACTCAGGAAGAAACCAATTCTTCGTCTAAAGTTCAAGGTGTGCCCGGCGCGCTTTCCAACCAGCCGCCGCCGACCGGCGTGGCTCCGGAGGTGGCGAGCGGCCAGGAAAAAACCGCAGCCGGCGAATCCGGTGCGGCCAGCAAGTCGGCTACACGGAATTACGAGCTGGATAAAACCATTACCCATACCCGTTTGGCGACCGGCGCGCTACGCCGGCTGTCGGTCGCGGTGGTGGTCGACGACAAAAAATTGGTACAAACCGACGGCAAGGTCACGCAACAACCCTATTCGCAGGAAGATTTGAATCAGCTCCGCGATTTGGTCAAGCAGGCGGTGGGCTACGACAACAGCCGCGGCGACCAAGTCACCGTGACGAACGTGGCCTTTAAATTGCCGGACGCATTGGAAGAACTACCTTCGGAGCCGATTTGGGATCAGCCGTGGTTCGCCAGCGCGATGAAACAATTGGGGGCGGTGTTGGTGGTGTTACTGTTGATCATGGGCGTGTTGCGGCCGGTATTCAAAGGTTTGATCACCAAGGAAGAACAGTTGCTGGCCTTGGAAGAGGCGCGGGCGATTGCCGAAGCGACCGGTGGCGTCGTGCGCTTTGATGAAGAAGGGCGGCCGGTAGCGGTTCCGGTGGAAGTCGATCGGGAAACCGGCGAAATTCACGCCTTGCCGAGTGCGATGGAAGATTTGCTGCTGCTGGAAGCGCCGCAAAGCTACGAAAAACGTCTGGAGTATGTACAAAAAATGATCGACGAAGACCCGAAACTGGTCGCGCAGGTCATCAAAACCTGGTTGAAAGACGATGGCTGAGGACGACAGATATAGCAAGGCGCAACGCGCTTCGTTGCTGCTACTGGCAGTCGGCCAGGACCGGGCGGCGGCGGTATTGCGCCACATGGGGCCGAAGGAAGTGCAGCTGGTCGGCTCGACCATGGCGCAACTGGGTTCTATTACCTCCGGCGTGATCGATCAAGTGCTGGAAGAATTCATTATCGAAATCAAGAACGAAACCGGTTTGGGCTTGGACTCGGACGAGTACATTCGCAATATGCTGACCAATGCTTTGGGCGCGGACAAGGCCGGCAGTATCATCGATCGTATCCTGCTCGGCGCCAACAGCAAGGGTATCGAGCAGTTGAAGTGGATGGACACCCGGGCGATCGCCGATTTGATCCGGCTGGAGCATCCGCAGATCATTTCCATCATCCTGTCCTTATTGGACCCCGACCAGGCCGCCGACGTGTTGACGCTGCTGCCGGAGAACATGCGTTCCGACCTGCTGATGCGGATCGCCACGCTGGAAGGCGTGCAGCCGGCCGCCTTGCGCGAGTTGGACGATATCATGGAAAAACAATTGACCGGCAGCGACGGCGTCAAGTCATCGCAAATCGGCGGTATCGACGCTGCGGCCAATATCCTCAACTTCATCGAAAGCGCTATCAGCGATCCGATGATGCAGAACATCAACGAAGTCAATGCCGACTTGGGGCAACGCATCCAAGACAAGATGTTCGTGTTCGGCGATCTGATCAACGTCGACGACCGCGGTATACAAACCTTGTTGCGCGAAGTATCCACCGATCAACTGTTGTTGGCCTTGCGCGGTGTCGACGCCGCACTGCGCGACAAAGTTTTCGCCAACATGTCGCGGCGCGCGGCGGAAATGTTGCGCGACGATTTGGAAGCTGCGCCGCCGGCTCGGCTCAGCGAAGTCGAAGCCGCCCAAAAAGATATTTTGGCTATCGCCAAACGTCTGTCGGATGCCGGCGAATTGAGTCTGGGCGGCGGTGGCGGCGGTGATGAATTCGTCTAAGACGCCGCGGTTTTCCGAAGACGAACTGCAGGCCTTGAATCCCTGGACCGGGCTGCAGGATTTTAAGGCGCCGCCTCATTCGGAACCGGTGGAACTGGAGCAGGCGACCGAAATCCTGACGGTGGAACAGATCGAGGAGATTCAGAAGCAGGCCTACGATGAAGCCTTCGAGCAAGGCCGGCAGCAAGGTTTTGCCGAGGGCAGGGCCGAAGGCCTGGAGATCGGCCGTAAGCAAGGTTATGAAGAAAGTTTGCACTTGCTGCAAAAACAGGCAGCCGAATTGGCCGGATTGCTGGATGCCTTGAGCGAACCGTTCAAACAGCTCGACGAGGCGATAGAGCAAGAGTTGGTCAGACTGGCGATTGCGATTGCCAGCCAGCTGATCCGCCGTGAGTTGAAGTCAGAGCCGGGCGAAATCGTTGCCGTGGTCAGGGAGGCAATTAAGGTCTTGCCCTTGGCTTCGCAGAAGGTCACCGTCAATTTGCACCCGGAGGACGCGGCTTTGGTCCGTAGCGCCTTGAAACTCGACGAAAGCATGCCGCCCTGGCGGTTGCAGGAAGATCCGTTGCTGAGTCGGGGTGGCTGTGTCGTCGAAACCGAAGTCTCCAGGGTCGATGCCAGCGTCGAGAGCCGGATGGCGGCCGTTATTGCGAATGTGCTGGGCGGGGACCGGCGCGAGGACGCCGAGAAATGATAGTCAGCGCCGACCGTGCCGAACTGTGGTTGGCCCGGCTGCGGCCTTACCGGCAACGTCTGCATGAGCCGCTGGAAATGGTGGTCGAGGGTAAATTGTCGCGCATGGTGGGTTTGACCCTGGAGGCGGAGGGTTGCCGTGCGGCGATAGGCTCGTTGTGTCAAGTCGTCACCAAGTCCGGCAAAATCATCGCTGCCGAGGTGGTCGGTTTCAGCGGCGCGCATATTTACCTGATGCCGACCGGCGATACGCATGGCCTCGAGCCCGGTTGCCGGGTAATCCCAATGGGCAAAAATAGTCTGGCGCGGGTTGGCTTCGGTTTGCTGGGGCGGGTATTGGACGGGGCCGGAAATCCGCTCGACAGCAAAGGCGCGTTGGATACCGACGCCAAGGTGTCGTTAGCCGGTACGCCGATTAATCCGTTAACCCGAAAACCGATTCGCGAAGCATTGGATGTCGGCGTCAGAGCCATCAATGCCGTTCTCAGCGTTGGCCGAGGCCAGCGCATGGGCTTGTTCGCCGGTACCGGGGTCGGTAAGAGCGTGTTGTTGGGGATGATGACCAAGTTTACCAACGCCGATGTCGTTGTGGTCGGCCTGATCGGTGAACGCGGTCGCGAGGTCAACGAATTCGTTCTGAAAATTCTGGGCGAGGAAGGTCTGCGCCGGGCTGTGGTGGTGGCGTCGCCGGCCGACGATTCGCCATTGATGCGGATGCACGGCGCGATGCTGGCCACCAGTATTGCGGAGTATTTTCGCGACCAGGGTCTGGACGTCTTGCTGTTGATGGATTCTCTGACCCGGTACGCTCAAGCGTATCGGGAAATCGCATTGGCAATCAACGAGCCGCCGGCCACCAAGGGTTATCCGCCGTCGGTATTTGCCAAATTACCGCAATTGGTGGAACGGGCCGGTAACGGTGACGTGGGCGGCGGCTCTATTACCGCCTTTTACACGGTACTGGCCGAGGGCGACGATACCAACGACCCGATATCCGACGCCGCGCGCGGCGTTCTGGACGGCCACGTTGTGTTGTCGCGTAGTCTGGCGGAATCCGGCCATTATCCGGCCATCGATATCGAAGCATCGATCAGCCGGGTAATGCCGGACATCGTCGAGGCAGAACATATGCAGATGGCGCGGGATTTGCGACGCCTGTATTCCATATATCAGCAGAACAAGGATTTGATCAGCGTCGGCGCTTACCGTTCCGGTTCCGATCCGCGGATCGATCAGGCGGTGGCGAAGAACGCGGCGATCATGGATTTTCTGCAACAAAGCATGGACGAATCGGTCGACCTCAGCCGCAGCATCAGCGAGCTGGCGCAATTGTTGGCAAGCTGATGAAAAAGTCGCAGCGCTTGAATGTGGTGATCGAATTGCACGCCCGTCAGGAGCAGGATGCGTTGGCGGCATTGGGGGGTGTTCAGCAACGTTTGCGCGAGCAGCAAGCCCAGCTGGACAGCCTGCTAAATTATCGGGTGGAGTATTTGCACAATTTCGCCGTCCGTCAACAAAGTGGAATACCGGTCAGCCAACTCATGGAATTCAGAGCCTTTTCGGAAAAATTGGACAGTGCAATCGATAGCCAAAGGCAAGCGGTTGCGCAGCAAGAACGTGAAGTCCAGCGCGCGCGCAAACACTGGGAGGATTCCCGGCAGCGGACCAAAAGCCTGCGGAAAGTCAGTGAATTGGCCTTGGCGGAAGAGATAAAAAACGAACAAAAGCGCGAACAGGCCGAGCAAGACGATCGGGCTGCACGCACGGTAAACGGTAATGGCACGGGAACTGCTTAACCGTAACAAACTGACAGGAGAATGGTTATGAATATACAAAGCTCGAATCCGCTGTCTTTGTTGTCTGGCGCCGACCCGACGGCCGGCCTTGGTGCTGGAATGCTGGGCGACGGCGTCAACCCGGGGCTGTTTTCCGCGACATTCCTGGAACAATTGGCCCAGTTGCAGACTAGTCTGGCGAATAGTGCGGGCGGCAGCGGCGGAGAATTGGCGAATTTGCAGCAATTCAGCGGTATAAATGCCGAGAATTTGACCGGCCGCGACCTGCAAAAAGTTGCCGCTATGTTCGGCAATAGCGTGCCGACGGCGGCCAAACTTGACCAGGATATCGATCTGGACGATACGATGGCGGCGTTAGCCGACGTGCTACAGTATTTACAGAGCCTGGACAGCGTGCCGGCAACCCCGCCTCCCACTCCGGCAATAGCTGGCGCCGTTCAAGACGATCAGAATTCGGAAGAAGCCGATGCCGTTCTGGCGGCAGCGCAGGCCGCGGCGGCGCTGGCGCAGATACAGGCCAATTCTGCGAGCGCCAGCGACACCTCGGCCACGCAAGTTTCCGGAGCGAGCGATCTGTTAAGCAGTGCCGATCCGGTAGGTCAGGCACTGGCGATAGTCGGCAACAACTCGGCCGAAACCGGTGTGAAGACCAAACTGGAGGCGGCGTCAGTCTCGGCAAAAAGCGAGTCGCCGGGTCAGCCGGCCGATGCCGGCTTGGCGAAGGCGCTGTCCGGCCAGGACCAAGCCGATCTGCGGCAAGATAGCCCGGAAGATTCCGCTAACGCTTTCGGCAACGAGGCGGACGCGATTGCCGCAAAAAACCAAACGGGTTCGGTTGACAATGGCAAACATTTTGCGGCGATGGCGGCCGATATTGCCCAATTGTCGAAGTCGGTCAACTCTGCCGGCCATAGTCCGGCAACGGCTGAAATATCCAAGCATTTGGCTCAGCCGGGCTGGAACGTGGAGCTTGGCGAAAAATTGCTTTGGATGCACAAACAGGATATTCCGTCGGCCGAAATTCGGTTGAACCCCGAACACATGGGGCCTATTTCGATTAAGATCGACGTCAACCAAGACCAGACCAGTGTTTCTTTCACAACGCAGCATGCGGGAGTCAAAGAAGCGATAGAAGCCGCGTTACCGAAGCTGCGGGAAATGTTGGGCGAGCAAAAGCTGGATTTGGCGGACGTTAATGTGTCCCAGCAACATTCCGAACAAAAACAAGGCCGAGAATCCTATCAAATGGCTGGAGACCAGCGCCGGAGCGGCAATCAAGACCCTGATTTCACCGACGGCGGTGCAAACAACACCTCCGCAACCAATATCCTTGACGAAATCGAAGCCGGGCGTGCTATCGCCAGCAACGGCTTGCTCAGTCTGTTCGCCTAGTCCCCGAGCCGGCGTTGTAACAAAAATTGCTTTGCAAAAACAACGCCGGTTTCTATAATGCCCAGCTTTTTGGAGTCTTCCGGCTCCGAATCCTTGCTTCACCGCCTGCCGGCGGGAAGCTTTCAACCCGTAAGGAGAAATCATGCGACATTATGAAATCGTCTTCTTAGTCCATCCTGACCAAAGTGCTCAGGTGCCGGCTATGATTGAACGTTACAAATCCACCGTTGAAGAAGCCTCAGGCAAAATTCACCGGCTGGAAGACTGGGGCCGTAGACATCTGGCCTATCCGATCAAAAAAATTCACAAAGCGCATTACGTGCTGATGAATATCGAATGCGACCAAGCCACTCTGGAAGAACTGGAAGCCGGTTTTCGCTTTAACGACGCCATTTTGCGCAGCCAGACCCTGGCGAAAAAAGAAGCCATCACCGGTCCTTCCGTGATTGCAACCAGCGGCAGCGACGGCCAAAAATCCGCCAGCCGTGCCAAAGGTGACGCCGAAGAAGAAGTCGAAGCCGAAGTCGAAACCAGCGACGAAGCTGAAGTAGCTGCCGATTCAGAGTAACCCAAATTAACGTAGAGAATTTTCATGGCACGTAACAATATCAGACGTAAAAAAGGTTGCCGTTTCAGCGGCGAAGATGCGATCGTGATCGACTACAAAGATCTGGATCTGCTCAGCGAATACATCACCGAAACCGGCAAAATCATTCCGAGCCGGATTACCGGGACTAGCGCGAAATACCAAAGACAGTTGACTGCGGCGATCAAACAAGCCCGTTTTCTGGCTTTGTTGCCGTTTTGCGACGCGCATAAGTAACTGATTCGCAATCCGGAGGAAGGCAGGCGTGCAATTTCTAGCCGCTTTCATCATGAAGGGGAGGGTGCAAGCGATGACCGTTGCATCCAGCTTGGCGTTGCTTTCCCTGTTGTTTCCTCCGATTAGTATCGTAAGTTCGGCCTCGCTAGCCTTGGTCACTTTGCGGCGCGGAGCCGGCGAGGGCATGTACGTCCTGCTGTGTTCCTGCTTGGCGGCCGCGGTGTTGAGCCTGATGTTGCTGGGCAATTATCAGTACGCATTGATGTACGGTCTGGCGTTCTGGCTGCCGGTCTGGTTGATCTCGATCGTCTTGCGCGAGGGCAGACACTTGGTCGTGGCGATCGAAATCGCCGTGTTGCTAGGTTTGGCTGCGGTATTCAGCATTTATGTATTCCAGGAGCAGCCGGCATTGTTTTGGCGGCAAATCCTGGAGTTCATGATTCAGCCGATGTTGAGCGGGCAAACCGATGTTGCCGTCGAACAGATTCGCCAATCGGCGGATACGTTGGCGCATTACATGACTGGTGTCGCCGCGGCGGGTAGCGTTTGCGGCTTGTTGCTGGGCCTGTTTTTGGCCCGGTTTTGGCAGGCCGCGCTCTACAATCCCGGCGGTTTCAGAAGCGAGTTTCTGGCTTTGCGGGCGCATTTGCCGTTCACATTGGCGACACTGGCGCTGGTTGCAGTGGCTTGGTTGAGTCCTGCAGACATCGCAGAGTTCTGCTGGAACGTCTTGCTGGTCATGTTCGTGCTGTATGTCTTTGTCGGTACTGCAGTGCTGCACGCGGCCTTTGCGACCAGCAAGGGCGGTCGGTTCATGGTGCCTTTTCTGTACATCACGTTGATGTTGGTGCCGCACGTGACCGCCGTGGTCGTCCTTTGCGGGCTAAGCGATACTTGGCTGGATTTGCGAAACAAATTTAAACCCAATGGAGCGTAACGCTCCCGATTTTTCGACATACGAGTCGAACCAAGAGGTATAAACGATGGAAGTCATTCTTCTGGAAAAAACCGCCAACCTGGGCAACCTGGGCGACAAAGTCACCATCAAACCGGGTTATGGCAGAAACTACCTGATCCCGCAAGGTAAAGCCGTTCAGGCGACCCCGGCTAAAATCAAGGAATTCGAAGAGCGTCGCGCCGAGCTGGAAAAGCAAGCGGCCGAAAAATTGGCGGCTGCCAACGCCCGTGCCGAAGCTCTGAGCAAACTGGCGATTACGATCGCTCATAAAACCGGCGACGAAGGCCGTCTGTTCGGTTCGGTCGGTACGCTGAACATTGCCGACGCGATCAGCGCTGCCGGCGTCAAAGTCGAAAAGCACGAGGTACGTTTGCCGAACGGCGTGATCCGCAATATCGGCGATTACGACATCGCCATCAACCTGCACACCGACGTCGTCGCGACGCTGACGATTAAAGTCGTAGCGGAGTAAGCGCTTGATCATCGTAACCGGTGGTGCCGGCTTCATCGGCAGTAATCTGGTGTTGGGGCTGAACGCCCGCGGTTACGATGATATTTTGGTGGTCGACCATTTAAGCAACGGTATCAAATTTCGGAATCTGGTCGATTGCCGGATTGCCGATTATCTCGACCGAGCCACGTTTCTCGAACGCCTGCAACAAGGCCGATTCCAAGCCGAATCGATAGCCGCGATATTCCATCAGGGCGCCTGTTCCAGTACCACGGAATGGGACGGCCGTTACATGATGGACAACAATTATGAATACAGCAAAACCCTGTTTCATTATTGCCAAAGCCACAAAATTCCATTTATTTACGCATCCAGCGCAGCCACTTACGGCGCCGATCTGACTTTCAAGGAAGAATTGGCCTACGAAGGTCCGCTGAATGTTTACGGTTACTCCAAGTTCCAATTCGACCAGTATCTGCGCCGGCAAACCAAGTTGACGGCGCCAGTAGTCGGGCTGCGCTACTTCAACGTCTACGGCCCGCGCGAGGCGCACAAGGGCAGCATGGCCAGCGTCGCGTTTCATTTGCATAAGCAGATTCAGCAATCGGACGAATTGAAATTATTCGAAGGTTGCGACGGTTATGCCGACGGCGAGCAACGCCGGGATTTTGTTTACGTTGGCGATGTTGTCGACGTGAATTTGTGGTTTTTGGACCATCCCGAAGTCAGCGGCATCTTCAACTGCGGTACCGGCCGCAGCCAGACCTTTAACGACGTTGCCAATGCGGTGATTCGTTATCATCAACGCGGCTATATCAAATACATCCCGTTTCCGGAGCATCTGAAAGGCTGTTATCAGAGTTTTACCGAAGCCAATCTGGAAAAACTGCGCGCCGTCGGTTGCCAGCATCGGTTTAAGTCGGTGGAAGAAGGTGTTCAGCTCTACATGGAGTGGCTTAACCGTTAGCGTTAACCGCGCTCGCTGATGCCGAAAATCCTGGTTGCGGCCGCGTTTCAAGCGCGTATGCTTATAACGATAAGCAGAATTACAGCCAAGGAGTTCCCCCAATGTCCCTAGCCTACCGATACATCCGTTGGTTTAACCAACTCAGCATCCAGGATATTCCTTTAGTCGGCGGTAAGAATGCGTCGTTGGGCGAAATGTACCAAGCCTTGGCCGTAGAGGGTATCCGGGTGCCGAACGGTTTCGCGATCACCGCAGACGCCTATCGTTGTCTGTTGGATCAAGCCGACGCTTGGCCCCGCTTGCACGAATTATTGGACGATGTCGATGCCGACGACGTTGCCGATCTGGCCCGTCGCGCCCAGCAAGCCCGCGATTTGGTCTACGCCGCGCCGCTGCCCGCTGATTTGCAGGCCGAGATCCATGCCGCATTTGCCGAGTTGCAGCGCGAATACGGCGCTGACTTGACTGTCGCGGTACGCAGTTCCGCCACCGCGGAGGATCTGCCCAACGCCAGTTTTGCCGGGCAACAGGATACCTATCTGAATATTCGCGGCGGTCACAGCTTGCTGGATGCCTGCAAGCGCTGCTTTGCCAGTCTGTTCACCGACCGCGCCATCCATTACCGCATCGACCAGGGTTTCGACCATTTCAAGGTGGCGCTGTCGATTGGCGTAATGAAAATGGTACGCTCCGATTTGGCCGCCAGCGGAGTGATGTTCTCACTCGATACCGAGTCCGGCTTCCAGGATGCGGTGTTCATTACCGGGGCTTACGGCCTGGGCGAAAACGTGGTGCAGGGTGCGGTCGATCCGGACGAGTTTTATGTGCACAAGCCTACCTTTGCCCAAGGTTACCGCGCGGTGCTGCGCCGCAACCTGGGGGCGAAAAAGATCAAGATGGTCTATAGCGACGGTACTACCCGCGAGCCGGTACGCAACATCGCCACTGCCAACGACGAACGGCGCCGCTTTTGCATCGCCGACGCCGAAGTGCTGGAACTGGCCGACTATGCGACCAAAATCGAACGCCATTATGGCCGGCCAATGGACATGGAATGGGCCAAGGACGGGCTGGACGGCAAACTTTACCTCGTGCAGGCCCGGCCGGAGACGGTGGCTTCGCAGCGTAGCGGCAACGTGTTGGAACAATACCGCTTGTTGGCGCAGGGTGTGGTCATCGCCCGCGGTCACGCGGTCGGCAGTAAAATAGCCGCCGGCAAGGCGCGGGTGATTGCCAGCGTGGCGCAGTTATCCAGTTTTAAGCCCGGCGAAGTGTTGATCGCCGATATGACCACGCCGGACTGGGAACCGGTGATGAAAACCGCCGCCGCCATCGTCACCAATCGCGGCGGCCGTACCTGCCATGCGGCGATCATCGCCCGCGAACTGGGCGTGCCCGCGGTAATCGGCTGCGAGAACGCGACGACGGCAATCGCCAGTGGTAGCGAGATTACGGTCAGTTGCGCCGAGGGCGACGTCGGCAAGGTTTATCAGGGGCAGGTCGAATTCGAGGTGCTGCGGACCGATCTGGCCCAAATGCAGCGGCCGAAGACCAAAATCATGCTGAATCTGGGCAATCCGGAATTGGCCTTCAAGCACAGCTTTTTGCCGAATGACGGCGTCGGCTTGGCGCGGATGGAATTCATCATTACCGAATACATCAAGGCGCATCCGCTGGCCTTGATTCATCCGGAGCGGGTTCAGGATGCCGCCGAGTTGGAACAACTCAAGCGTTTGACCGAGGGTTACGAAAGCCCGGAAGAGTTTTTTATCCAGCGGCTGGCCGAAGGCGTGGCGACGATTGCCGCCGCGTTTTATCCCAAGCCGGTGGTGGTGCGGATGTCGGACTTCAAGACCAACGAATACGCCACGTTGTTGGGCGGGCGCTGGTTCGAGCAGGACGAGGCCAATCCGATGATCGGTTTTCGCGGCGCGTCGCGCTACGTGCATCCGGCTTACGCCGAGGGCTTCGCCTTGGAATGCGCGGCTATGAAGCGGGTGCGCGAGACGATGGGTTTGACCAATCTGATATTGATGATCCCGTTTTGCCGGCGCATCGACGAGGCGGAGCGGGTGTTGGCGGCGATGGCCGGCCACGGCTTGCAGCGTGGTGATAACGGCCTGGAAATCTACGTGATGTGCGAGATTCCGAATAACGTGATTCTGATCGACGAATTTGCCAAACTTTTCGACGGTTTTTCGATCGGCTCCAACGACTTGACCCAATTGACGCTGGGTGTCGATCGCGATTCGGAGATTGTTGCCAACGACTTCGACGAGCGCGATCCCGGCGTCAAAACGATGATTCGGCTGGCGGTGGAAGGCGCCCGGCGCAACGGCCGCCATTCCGGTTTGTGCGGCCAGGCGCCGTCGGATTATCCGGAAATGGCCGAATATCTAGTGGAAATCGGGATCGATTCGATGAGCTTGAATCCTGACACTGTGTTACCCACAACGCAGCGGGTGTTGGAATTGGAACAGTGCTTGGGGCGATAGCCAAGCGGAGATGTCCTGAGCGATCATGACGCCGGACCGTTATTATGGGCTGGTTTTTTGCCGGGGCTTGCGGATCAGTCAGTCTGTCAAGCATCGCTTTCGGCTAGTTGCCCGCGTCGAGCGCTGGCTTAAAGTTTTTCCAATACCGATGCTTTCCAACCGTGTTGTTCCAATTTTCGCTCATTCCCATGGAGAATTTCATGCCAGATTTGCGGCCTCGTTCTGCGAGTTCTGAATTTTGTTCGCCGTTGCGCGGTGGTTAATCGGCTTATGCGATTCGTCTACACCTTGCTGTTCCATTTGGCATTGCCGATGGTGTTGCTGCGCTTGTATTGGCGCGGGGCCAAAGCGCCGGAATACCGGCGACGCTGGCGCGAACGCTTGGGAGTTTACTCATTTCAATCCCGCCAAGGCGTGCTCTGGTTTCACGCGGTCTCGGTCGGCGAGGCCGAAGCGGCGTTTCCGCTAATAAAATGGATGCAATCTCAATATCCCGAATTGCCGGTGCTGGTGACGACGACCACGCCGACCGGTTCGGCCCGCGTGCGGGCAGTGTTGGCCGATAGGGTCGAGCATGTGTACTTGCCATACGATTTGCCACTGGTGGTGGGCCGCTTTATCGCGCATTTTCGGCCCCGCCTGGCGGTAATCATGGAGAAAGAGATCTGGCCGAACCTGTTTGCCGCCTGCGCCGAGGCTTCTCTACCGCTGTATATCGTCAATGCCCGGTTGTCGGAGCGTTCGGCGCAGTCTTATCAAAGAATCCCGGCCTTGGTGCGGCAGGCACTGGCCGGTGTGGCGGCGATTGCAGTGCAAACCGTTGATGACCGGACTCGGTTTATCCAGATCGGAGCTCAACCCGATCGCGTGCGGGTGCTCGGCAATATCAAATTCGACGTGACCGTAGCGCCCGAGGTGCAGGGGCGAGGACAAACTCTAAAGGCCCAGGCATTTGCCGGGCGTTGGGTTCTGGTGCTTGCGAGTAGTCATCACGGTGAAGAAGAGGTGTTCCTCGCACTTTATCCGCAGCTAAAAGCCGCGCTGCCCGAATTTTTATTGCTGATCGTGCCGCGGCATCCCGAGCGCTTTCTAACGGTGAGAGCGCTCTGCGAGCAACGTGGGTTGCAAGTGGTGATGCGCAGCGAACAGCGGGCTTGCAGCGCACAGACCGACGTTTATATCGGCGACAGCATGGGCGAATTGAAAATGCTGTATGCCGCGGCCGATGCTGCGTTCGTCGGCGGGAGTTTGGTTCCGGTTGGCGGCCACAATGTGTTGGAACCGGCGGCTGCCGGCGTACCGGTAATCTTCGGTCCGGAAATGTTTAATTTTCAGGAAATAGCCGAGCGCATGCTCGCCGCCGAAGCGGCCGTTCAGTGTGCCGGGGCTCAGGCCTTGCCAGCTGCGGTGTTACGCCTTTATCAAGATATCGACTTTAAAAATCGTCTGGTTGGCAACGCTCGGCAGTTTGTTGCCGACAATCAAGGAGCGGCTGAGCGGACTGCTGCATTATTGGCTGAAAGCTTGGATGTTTGAAGCGGTCCTGACGGTTTGGCGAAAAGGGCTCGGTGTTTTCCGTTATAATTCGTCGGTTTTTAATTTTTTAGGTTAATAGCGGATTATGTCGGATATTAAAAAAGTGGTGCTGGCCTATTCGGGCGGTCTGGATACTTCAGTGATCTTGAAATGGCTGCAAGATGTTTACCAATGTGAGGTCGTAACATTTACCGCCGACATCGGCCAGGGCGAAGAGCTGGAGCCGGCACGGGCCAAGGCTAAGGCAGCCGGCATCAAGGAAATCTATATCGACGATTTGCGCGAGGAATTTGCCCGCGATTTCGTATTTCCGATGTTCCGCGCCAATACCATTTACGAGGGCGAATATCTGCTGGGTACCTCCATCGCCCGGCCGCTGATCGCCAAGCGTCTGATCGAAATTGCCAACGAAACCGGCGCCGACGCGATTTCCCACGGTGCTACCGGCAAGGGCAACGACCAAGTCCGCTTCGAGTTGGGTGCTTATGCGTTGCGGCCGGACATTAAGGTTATTGCGCCCTGGCGGGAATGGGATTTGAATTCACGGCAAAAACTGCTGGATTACGCCGAGCAGCATGGCATCTCGGTGGAGATGAAGAAAGGTAAAACCTCGCCCTACTCAATGGATGCCAACTCGTTGCATATTTCCTACGAAGGCCGGATTCTGGAAAATCCGTGGACCGAGCCGGAAGAAGACATGTGGCGCTGGAGTGTGTCGCCGGAAAATGCGCCGGACCAAGCCACTTATGTCGAATTGACCTATGAAAAAGGCGATATCGTCGCCATCGACGGTGAACCGCATACGCCGCATCAGGTCATGGAAAAACTGAACAAAATCGCTGGCGCCAATGGTGTCGGTCGCCTGGATATCGTCGAGAACCGTTACGTGGGTATGAAATCGCGCGGTTGCTACGAAACGCCGGCCGGCACCGTGATGTTGAAGGCCCATCGCGCGATCGAATCTCTGACTCTGGACCGCGAGGTGGCGCATTTGAAAGACGAGTTGATGCCGCGTTACGCCTCTCTGATTTACAACGGTTATTGGTGGAGTCCGGAACGCAAAATGCTGCAAACCATGATCGACGAGTCGCAAGTGAACGTGAACGGTAAAGTCCGCGTTAAGTTGTACAAAGGCAACGTGATCGTCGTCGGTCGCCAATCCGAAACCAACAGTTTGTTCGACGAAAACATCGCGACCTTCGAAGAAGACGGCGGCGCCTATAACCAAAAAGACGCCGAAGGCTTTATTAAATTGAACGCCCTGCGGATGCGGATTGCGGCAAAAAAAGGCCGTTAAGCCCGAAAGCAGAAAACAGGACATTTTTCCGCAAGCTTGTATAATGCGCCGATAACTGTCCGCCGATCGTAGTACTTGGCTACGTCGGCGGGCAGAGACGCTTCCCGATTAGCAAGATTAAAACAATAATGAGCGACATGCCTGAGATTAATCCGGATGAAGTCATAAGCGACACGCGCGAGATTGTCTATTTGCGGACCGCAAACCAGCATCGGGCATTGGTAAAAGCCAACCGCGTGCTGCTGCTGTTGGTGATGGGGTTGATGGCGGTTGTGTTTGTGTTGGGGTTTGTGTTGTTGCCCAGACAAAATTTGCTGACCGAGATCCAAAAACATCAGACCTTGTCTGCGGTTTATGCGACTCAGAACCCGGCGCTATCTGCAGAAATTAGTGCTTTGAAAGGGCAGTTATTCGGTTTGTTGAGTGGTTCAATCGAAAGCAAATTGCGGACATTGGAAGAGAATATTAAAAAAGGCAGCGTTGCCGATTCCTTGGATACGATTCGCGATTTGAAAGGGGATGTAAAAATCCTGACGACCTATTCGATCGATTCGCCGGCCAGAGCCGATGGCGCGGCAGTGAATCAGGCCTTGATCAAGGAATTGAACGATGTAAAGGATTTGGTTTATCTGACCTTCGTTTCTTGCGGTTTGATGATCGCGGCGATTGCCGGGGTCTGGCTGCGTGGTCGTTACCGTCTAACGCATCAGCGAAGTCGCCAAGCCTATCTTGGCAGAGGCGATTAGCCCGCTATTTTATTTAGCGAATAAAAAAGCCGCTATCCGTTACGGATAGCGGCTTTTTATTTGCCTGTCGAACTGCGATTATTTTTTCAAATATTCGTAGACTGCGTCGATGGCTTGGTCTTCGGTATAACCAGCTTTTTTGACAGGACCCACTTCCATGATCGCTGCGGTGGCTTTAGGCATGCCGTTTTTGCCGTTTTTCAGGACGCTGGCGAACTGGTCTTTCGGCAGTTTACCCGCTTTGATCAGTTCTTTCAGTTGTGGGTTAGAAGAGATGTCATGGCAAGCGCCGCAACCACGGCCGAAAGCACGCTCGTAAATTTTTGCGCCGATTTCTTCCGCTTCGTTAGCTGCAACTTGGCCGCTGATCGCGATAAGAGCTGCGCCTACTAATAAACCGAATGATTTTTTCATTTTCTTCTCTCGTTGTGTTTAAAAAAAGAACTGCGTATTGTTGTTTTGAATAAGCAGCTCACAGGGAAGTTAAGCGGGTAAAGGATAGGGAACTTTGGCAAAAAATTCAATCGATTTTCTGTTGCACCACTGCCGTTAGCCCGCTTGCGGCCTGATTTTTCCAACCAAAGCTTAAATTTGGCTGAAATCGGGAAATTGTCCCGCAATCGCCTAGCAGATGGGTAGAAACCACTCCAGTTGTTCGCGTAAACGTACAACGGTACCGACAATAATTAAGGTCGGCGGCTTGATATCGGCATTCTCCACTTTTTTCGGCATATCGCTCAAAGTCCCGGTAATCACCCGTTGGTGGCGGGTGGTACCTTGCTGAATCAGCGCAATGGGTTGGTCGGCCGGGCAGCCGTGTTCGATCAGGGATTGGCAAATCGTTTCCAGTCCAACCAAGCCCATATAGATCACGATGGTTTGATTGGGAGCCGCCAGTTGGCTCCAGTTCAGATTGATATTGCCGTCTTTCAAGTGGCCGGTGACAAAGGTGCAGGATTGGGCGTGGTCGCGATGGGTCAACGGGATGCCGGCATAGCTGGCACAGCCGGCCGCGGCGGTAATGCCCGGTACCACTTGAAACTGAATGCCCTGTTGCATTAGCGTTTCGATTTCCTCGCCGCCGCGGCCGAAAATAAACGGGTCGCCGCCTTTCAAGCGGGCCACGCGTTTGCCGGATAGGGCCAGATTGGCGAGCAGTTCGTTGATCGATTCCTGTGGCAGGCTGTGGTTGCTGCGTTGCTTGCCGACGTAGATTTTTTCGGCGTCGCGGCGGGCCATTTCCAGAATCTCTTTCGATACCAGCCGGTCGTAGACGACCACATCCGCCTGCTGCATCAGCCTTAAGGCGCGAAAGGTTAGCAAGTCAGGATCGCCCGGTCCGGCACCGATCAGATACACTTCGCCGCGGCTTTGCGCTTGTTCGGCCGCATCCAGTTTGGCTTGCAGTTCGGCGGCGGCTTGGTCGCGGCGCCCGGAGAACACCAGCTCGGCAATATTGCCCTGTAATGCGTCTTCCCAGAATACTCGGCGTCGAGCTGCATCCGGTAGGCGTTGTTTGACCAATGCCCGGAACTCCTCGGCAAATTGCCCTAGCAGGCCGAACGCGCCAGGAATAGCTGTTTCCACCTTGGATCGCAGCAAACGTGCCAACACCGGCGATACGCCGCCGGAAGAGACCGCGATCGTCAACGGCGAGCGGTCGACGATAGCGGGAAAGATGAAGCTGCATAAGTCCGGGTTATCGACTACATTGACCGGTATGTTACGCGCATTTGCCGCTTGGGCCACTGCTTCGTTGACGCTTCTGGTGTCGGTGGCCGAAACCACTAGGCACATGCCGTCCAGGTCGCTATCGGCGAAAGGTTTTTGGGTCAGCATTACGAGGCCAGCGTTTGCCATGTCGGCGACGCTGTCGCTAACTTCCGGCGCGACTACGCTAATTTTGGCTCCGGCTTTTGCCAATAGCTCAATTTTTCGGCTGGCGATTTCGCCGGCACCAACAATCAGGCAGGATTGGCCCTTGAGTTTTAAAAATAGCGGAAAGTAATCCATGGTCCTTGATTTTCGGGGTCTGGGGGTTGATGTTATGATACGTGCCGTCAATTAGCGATTGAGCGAATACCGATATGATTGAATTTGATTTGGAAGTCGATGCCAGCGGTTTACAGTGTCCGCTGCCGCTGTTGCGCCTGAAAAAAGCCATTATGGAAATCAACAGCGGCTCGGTGGTCAAGGTCATAGCCACCGATCCGGCCGCCCATTTGGATTTCGGCGTGTATATCGATCAGGCAGGACACCAATTGGTTCACAATTTACGGGATGCCGACCGGCAGATCTTTTACATCCAAAAAAAATAATGGGCTTAGCGCAGGCTGATGATAGGCCAATTCGCTAACTCCGCAGCCTGCCTCAGTTTTTCGTCCGGATCGACGGCGACCGGACGGTCTACCAAGTTCAACAGCGGCAGATCGTTATGCGAATCGCTGTAAAAGCATGAACCCTCCAACGTTTCCGCCGATTCGGCCAACCAATCCCGCAACAGATCGACTTTGCCTTGTTGAAAGCAGGGCGTGCCCTGGAATTTGCCGGTGTAGCGGCCGTCTTTGAATTCGGGCGTCGTCGCCAGCAAGTTGTCGATGCCGTAGAGTTTCACGATCGGTTCGGTCACGAAACGGTTGGTCGCGGTAATCACCAGCAGCGTGTCGCCGGCTTGGCGATGCCGGTCGATTAACTCCCGTGCCGCATCCAACATGATCGGCCTGATCAGGCTATCGACGAACTCCTCCCGCCAACGGTAAAGCTGGTTGGCCTCGTGCTGCGCCAGCGGCGCCAACGAGAAATGCAGAAATTCGACGATGTCCAGCGTGCCTTGTTTGTAATCCTCGTAAAACTTTTTATTGGCTTGTTCGTAATGGTCTTTGTCGACGATGCCGCGATCGACCAAAAACTGGCCCCATAAAAAGTCGCTGTCGTCTGCGATCAGCGTGTTATCCAAATCGAAAATGGCTAAGCTCACGGCAAACCCGTCGTCGTAAAGAAAAAGATAAGGCCGGTAGCGTCGGCCAAGTATTTGTGGAACAATTGCGGCATTAACTTTAATGGCCGTACCGCTGCTAATTTTAACATTCCGGCATTAGCAATCGGGCGGCAAATGATACAGGTTTTTTACATGATAGACTCGAAAGGATACCGGCCGAATGTCGGGATTATCCTTTGCAATGACGAGGGTCGTGTGTTTTGGGCCAAGCGCAAGGGCGCGAATTCGTGGCAGTTTCCGCAAGGCGGAATTGATGGCGACGAGGACCCGGAAACCGCGATGTACCGGGAATTGTGGGAGGAGACCGGTTTGCGCGCCGAACACGTGCAACTGTTGGGTAGGACCCGATACTGGTTGCGTTATAAGTTACCGGACCGCTATATCCGTAAGAACTCCACGCCGCTATGTATAGGCCAAAAGCAAATTTGGTTCATTTTGCGCTTAAACACGGACGAGTCGATGGTACGTTTCGATTGCGGCCATAAACAGGAATTCGATAGCTGGAAATGGGTCGAGTACTGGTATCCGTTGAAGGACGTGGTTTACTTTAAACGCCGCGTTTATCGTAAGGCGATGGACGAGTTGGGCGCTTTGCTAATTACCAACGATGTCGGCGTCAATGCCGAAAGTTATCTGTCTGGCAGATTGGAAGCCGGCTAGTAGCTCTTCAAATCCAGCCGGAGCTCGGGCTGTTCGGCATCGATTCTATAGCAGACGGTTTTTAGCGTCCCGTCGTCGTACAATTCGAACACCCGGTAGCCGGGTGGTTTAACATCCAATTCGAATTCGGTGGCGCCGGGCTTGAACTGCACGCAAGTTGCCGGTGCGGACACTATTTGAATACCTCTATAGTGCTTTGCCATTTCCTGGTGCAAATGGCCGCAGGTGATCGCTTTGACCTGCGGGAATCTTGTCGCAATCTGCAGCAATTCCTCACCGTTCTCGATCATCATGGTGTCCATCCACGGACTGCCGCTGGCAACGCAATGATGGTGCACCGCCAGTACGGCCGGCAAATTGCAAGTTTCCAAGGTCGCGTTTAAAAACAGCAATTCGGCGTCAGCCAGATAACCGCCAGGATAACCGGGCTTTTGGCTGTTCAATCCGATAATTTGCCAATGCGGAAATAGCCGGTGTTTGCCGCAACTTAGTTGGCTCCGATTTAATTCGGTTTGCATTAACGGCCAATCGTCGTGATTGCCAGGCAGAAACAGACAGGGGCTGGCGTAGCGTTGCAAGCGGTCGGCGATACGCCGGTAACTGTCCGGGCCCGGATCTTGGCCCAGGTCGCCGGTCAATACGATCAGGTCGAAGCTGCCGTGTCTCGTATGAGCCGCATCCAGCACTTGGGCGAAATAATATTCGGGGTCTATGCCCAGCAAAGTAGCGCCGGCATGCGGCAGAATGTGCAGGTCGGTCAGCTGTAGAATTTTCAGCGTCGACATCGCTTAGCGCAGATAAGGCAGATAAGCCTGGCTGTTCGGGTGGACTTGACTTAAATCGTCGTCGGCGCCGATCCAGCGATACGCGCTGTGTTGCTGCTGCGGCAGCTGCGCAGACTCGGGCCCCATATTCAGTTGGTAGCCCAGCACCACGTAGTGGGTACTGATTCCCGGTGCGTCGGCAAAATTGGTGTCGTATAAATGGGTAAAGGCGCCAAGCAAGCGGCCGTCGCCAATTTCGTAAATTTGGCCCAGTTCGGTTTCGGTGATCCGCCGGAACGCTTGTTCCAGCGTTTCCGATTTGTAAATTCTACCGCCCGGCACGAACCAATAACCTTGGGCCGGCTGGTTGAGGCGTTGACCCATCAGAATCTTGCCGTCGGCGGAGCTGACGATCAAATCGATCGATACCAGCGGCGTTAAATCGACCACGTTGAGAAAGTCCTGTTTGGCGAGCATGGCGAGTCCCTCGGTAGATGAGCGGATTGAATTAAATTACGTCTTTATATAGCAGCTTGGAGTTGCGTTGGTAGTTGTAGGCGCTCTGCATCGGCGCCGGCAAATCTTCGATCGCACAGGCTACGAAGCCGCGTTCGACGAACCAATGCAAAGTCTGGGTGGTACGGACGAACAGGCGGCGAATGTTGCGGGCTCGAGCCTGACTGACCAGGTAATTCAGCAAGCTATCGCCACGCCCACCCTGGCGATAGTCGCCATGCACCGCCAGACAGGCCAGTTCGGCGCTGCCGGCATCGGTCATGACGTGGAATGCGGTGCAGCCGATAATCAGGCCGTCGCGCTCAATAACTATATAGTCGCCGATTTCCATCTCCAGTTTTTCCCGCGAACGTTTGACCAGAATGCCCTGGGCTTCCAGCGGTTTGATCAGTTCCATGATGCCGCCGATATCGTCCAGCGTCGCCGAGCGGATGGTTTCGAAGGCGGTGGAACTAACCAGGGTGCCGACGCCGTCGCGGGTAAACAGTTCCAGCAGCAAGGCGCCGTCGACATGGCGGTTGATCAGATGGGCGCGCTGCACGCCACGGCGGCAGCTTTGCATAGCCGCCGTTAACGGTCGGGCGACGGCGTCCGGCAGTGCCGGAGTTTTATTCAGCAATTGCGCGGCCTGGTCGGTAGTCAGTTGTAACAGTGCAGCGCCGGAAGCCGGGTCGACGCAGGTTTGCTCGGTCAATAAAATCAGTTTCTCCGCCTGCAGCGCAATCGCTACTTCGGTGGCGACTTCTTCGGCAGATAAATTGAACACCTCGCCGCTGGGCGAATAGCCGACCGGCGAAATCAGCACCACATTGTTTTGGTCCAGTTGCTGATGAATGGCCTGGGCGTCGATCTTGCGCACCGTGCCGGTGTAGCAGTAGTCGATGCCGTCCAGCACGCCGAGCGGTTTTGCGGTAACGAAGTTGCCGGAGGCGACCCGGATTTGGGCGCCGGCCATCGGCGAACCGGAAACGCCCATCGACAGCAAGGCTTCGATTTCGACCCGAACCAGGCCGGCCGCCTGTTTGACGTACTGCAAGGTGGTGGCGTCGGTGATGCGCAAGTGGTGGTGGAATTTCGGCGTATCGCCGTGTTCCGCCAATTGTTCGTCGATCTGGGCCCTGATACCGTAGACCAGCACCAGCCTGACGCCCAGGCTTTTCAGCAACGCGAAATCGTGAATCAGATTGTCGAAATCGGCTTCGCCGACCGCATTGCCGCCGAAGAAAATCACAAAGGTGCGATTGCGGTGGGCATGGATATAAGGCGACGAATTTCTAAACCAGGTGACGAAGGAGGGCTGTTGTTCCATTGGCAAGAGTGTTGATTCGTATTGGGCTAGTTTAACCGGCGGCCGACGATACCGCTACCGGCGCGGAATCCCCTTTACTTAAGAGATTTCCAGCGGCCGGCGACATATTCCAGCGCTTCCTGGATGTTCAGGTCGCGGGTGCCACCGCCGGTACGGACGAAAAACTTAGGTGTGTTGCCGATGCTGAGGAACACCGGCCGCAAGGCCGGCGAGACGATGACCCGGCACACGTCTTTGTGGTCGATCTTGTGAAACAAGATATGCACAAAGCGACACAGGTCCGCTCCCAAATTCTCGGCGATCGCAGTGATCAGGGTTTGTTCGAAACCGTCCTGATCGCATTTTTTCAAAGTCTGAAAGTCCGGTTCCAGGCCCACGATTTCGCCATTGTCTGCGACGCCGATCAATAAAGTGCCGCCGATGTGGCTGTTGAAAAATCCGGCCAGCGTTTTCAATACGACGCCTTCCAGGGCCCGATTGACGCGCTGCTCCTGCAAATCCCAACGCAACGTCGATTTGAATTCCAGCAACGGCCCCTCGCCCTGGCGGATGATGGTCGGTAGGTCTTTTTCCAGCTCGGCTTTCAAGGCATCCAGGTCGACCAGGCGTTTATGCAGCATCTGGTAAAAGCCGAGCGACAGCAAACCCAGGAGCGCGCCGATTTCGGCGTAGAACAGGATCAAATTATTCTGGTTGATCTGCCCCGTCATCACCTCGGTAAACTGGCCGATGACGAATTCTATCGACGAAATCGGGTCGGCGTTGCGCTCGCGCGAACTGATGTAATCGTAACTGGGCGCCAGCAGAAAAATCCCCATTCCGGCGCCGATCCAGGCGGCCAGAAAGTAGATTTTCAGTTTTTGTTTCCAGATGTTCAGGAGTAGCAGTAAGAAACGTTTCACGTCGGAATGGCGATTTCGAATGGGGGGTATGTTAGGGAAACAATAGCCGGCCATCTTCAGGAAAGCTGCGTTTGCCTAATTGTTCTGTGGTCAACCTTGGCCCCTGCCACACGTAGGCTTGGGATGCGCCGGCCACGCTGACCAACTCTGCAAAAGCGCGAATTTCGATTTGAGTCAAGCCGCCTTCCAGCATGGCTAAGGGATGCAGCACTACAAGGGGTTTGGCGACGAAGAAGCGCTTCGGTAAGGCTTGTTTAATCAAATAACGCAGGGTGTGTTCGGCGACGGCGAAATCCGCCAGCAGGGTGCGGGGATGAGCGAAGCCGTTTTCGATGCGGACATTGGGCCTACCGGCTAGCTGTTTTGCCATTGATCCCACTGCAACAATTGTATCTCGGCCCCGCTTGATCTCTAATGCCAGTAACGGCGGTTCGGCCAGTTTAAGTCCGGTTTCGGCATGGGTGATTTCGATTAACTCGGGCGTTATAGCGATATAAAGCGTGTTGCGAAAATAGGCGAGCATTGAATCGTCCAAACGTGGTTTGATCTGGTGCCGCTATCTGGAATCCTGCTGAAAGCCGACCGCGGGTTTGAAACTGTAAGCTGTCTCAAACCCGGCCATCGCCAGTACCGGCCCGGTCTGGCGAGCTCAATCTGCTGCGAGCTTCGACAAATCCCTGACCGCACCTTTATCGGCCGAGGTAGCGAAGGCGGCGTAGGCTTTCAAGGCGACGGATACTTTGCGCGGGCGCGGCTTTGCCGGTTTCCAGCCCAGCTTGTCCTGTTCGGCCCGGCGTTGCGCCAGCTCCTCGTCGGACAGCAACACGTTGATCGAGCGGTTGGGAATATCGATCCTGATCCGGTCGCCGTTTTTCAGCAAGCCGATCGCGCCCCCGGCCGCTGCCTCCGGCGAACAATGGCCGATCGACAGACCCGAAGTGCCGCCGGAGAAACGGCCGTCGGTCAGCAGTGCGCAGGCTTTACCCAAGCCCTTGGATTTGATGTAGCTGGTCGGATACAACATTTCCTGCATACCCGGGCCGCCGCGCGGACCTTCGTAGCGGACGACGACCACGTCGCCGGCTTTGACTTTATCGGCCAGGATGTTTTCCACGGCTTCGTCCTGCGACTCGACCACATGGGCGCTGCCTTCGAATACCAGCAGGCTGTCGTCGACACCGGCGGTTTTGACCACGCAGCCGTCCAACGCGATGTTGCCGTGCAGTACTGCCAGACCGCCTTCCTGGCTGAAAGCATGTTCAAACGAGCGAATGCAGCCCTCGGCACGGTCCAGGTCCAGGCTGGGCCAGCGCGCGTTTTGGCTGAAAGCAACTTGCGTTGGGATGCCGCCGGGGCCGGCCATGTAAAAGGTTTTTACCGCATCGCTGGGGTTGTTCATCACGTCCCATTCAGCCAGGGCCTCGCCCAAGGTTCTGGCATGTACGGTCGGTACGTCGGTGTGCAGTTTGCCGGCCCGGTTCAGCTCGGCCAGAATCGCCATGATGCCACCGGCGCGATGGACGTCTTCGATGTGGTATTTGTTGGTATTCGGCGCGACTTTGCACAGCTGCGGCACCACGCGCGACATACGGTCGATGTCGGCCATCGTGAAATCGATACCGGCTTCCAGGGCAATCGCCAGTAAGTGCAAAATGGTGTTGGTCGAACCGCCCATTGCAATGTCCAATGCGATGGCGTTTTCGAAGGCTTTGAAGCCGACCGCGCGCGGCAGCACCGATTCGTCGTTTTGTTCGTAATATTGCTTAGCCAGTTCGACGATGCGGCGGCCGGCCTGTTTGAATAGTTGCTCGCGGTCGGCATGGGTGGCGACCACGGTGCCATTGCCCGGCAAGGACAGGCCCAGCGCTTCGGTCAGGCAGTTCATCGAGTTCGCGGTGAACATGCCGGAGCAGGAGCCGCAGGTCGGGCAGGCCGAGCGCTCGACCGCTGCCAAATCGCTGTCGGAGACTTTGCTGTCGGCTGCCATTACCATCGCGTCGATCAAATCCAGTTTTTTGATGTCCGCGCCTTCGGCCAAGCGGACTTTGCCGGCTTCCATCGGGCCGCCGGAGACGAAGATTACCGGAATGTTCAGGCGCATCGCCGCCATCAACATGCCGGGGGTGATTTTGTCGCAGTTGGAAATGCAGACCAGTGCATCGGCGCAATGGGCGTTGACCATGTATTCGACGCTGTCGGCGATCAAATCTCGACTGGGCAGGCTGTAGAGCATGCCGTCGTGGCCCATCGCGATGCCGTCGTCAACGGCGATGGTGTTGAATTCCTTGGCGACGCCGCCGGCTTGTTCGATCTCGCGGGCGACTAATTGTCCCAAGTCTTTCAAGTGTACGTGGCCCGGCACGAATTGGGTGAAGGAGTTGGCGACGGCAATGATCGGTTTGTTGAAGTCGCCTTCTTTCATGCCGGTGGCGCGCCACAATGCGCGGGCGCCTGCCATGTTGCGGCCTTGGGTAGTGGTGTATGAGCGGTATGCAGGCATGGTGATTCCTTCTGAAAGCGGAAAGCGGCCAATGTAAACGGCCGCCGGGGAAGGTGTATCAGCCGCGAGTTTATCGCACGGCTAAGTAATAAAAAACTAGAAGGTATCCCAACCGCTGGAGCGGCGGCGCCAGCTCAATTTGGGCAGGATGAAGCCGAGCAACACGCCGAACAGAGACAGGCCGCCGCCGTACAGAAACCAGTCCTGGTTGGTGTTGTCGGTCAAGGCCAGATTTTCCCGTTTCAATTGCTGCAGTTCGCGTTCGACTGCGATGACGCGTTCCTGCAACTGGTCGCGTTGCTGCTTCAATTGGATCGCGTTAGCGGCGGTTTGCTGCAATTCGCTGAGTTCGGCACTGAGCTTGTCGCGTTCCTTGCCGATTTCCTGGCTGCCGGCCTGAGAAGCTTTCAGTTGCTTGTTTTCTTCCGACAAGGCTTCCAGCTTTTTGTTCACGGCTTCGAGTTGGTTGCGGGCGCTGGGTTCGCCGGTCAGATAGCGGCTGAGGATAAAGCCTTCGGCGCCAGTACCAGTCTGGATATAGGTGTAACCGTTTTCGGTGTTGTCGCCCAATACCGTAACCGGCGCGCCGTTTTCCAGCATCTTGACGATTTTGGTGCGCTCGCTTTCGCCGCTACGTAAAGGGACTTCGACTTTATCCGTGACATAGGCCGTTCTGGCTGCCGCGATATTGGTGAAAAACAGACAGGCAAAGAAGTAAATAAAAGACTTTTTCACGATATCACTCGTCGGTCGGCTTTTGAATAAAGCGTCGATTCTAGCGAAATTATCGACAGATGAGAAATTCCAGCAACGCTTTCTGAGCGTGCAGACGGTTCTCCGCTTCCGGAAAAACCACACTTTGCGGGCCGTCGATCACGTCGGCGGTGACTTCTTCGCCGCGGTGCGCCGGCAGGCAATGCATGAACAGTGCGTCGGGTTTGGCGGCAGCCATGGTGGCGGCGTTGACCTGGAAGTCTTTGAACACGAATTCGCGTTTCTTTTGCTCCTCTTCCTGGCCCATACTGGCCCAGACGTCGGTGACGACCAAGTCGGCCTGATGCGCGGCCTGTTCCGGCGTATTGAAGAACGCGACCCGCTCGCCGGCCGGATCGACGATGCTTTGCAGCGGGCGGTAATCGACCGGGCAGGCGATATTCAGTTTAAAGCCGAACTGGCGGGCGGCGTTGATGTAAGAGTGGCACATATTGTTGCCGTCGCCGATCCAGGCTACCGTCTTGCCGGCGATGTCGCCGCGAAACTCGAAATAGGTCTGCATATCCGCCAGCAATTGGCAGGGGTGTTTCAAATCGGTGAGGCCGTTGATCACCGGAACCCGCGAGTGCTGGGCGAAAGTAGTGACGGTCTCGTGTTTGTGGGTGCGCAGCATGATGCAGTCCACCATGCTGGAAATCACTTTAGCGCTGTCTTCCAGCGGTTCGCCGCGGCCGAGTTGGGTGTCGCGCGGCGACAAAAACAGCGCCGTGCCGCCGAACTGGGCCATACCGGCTTCGAACGAGATTCGGGTCCGGGTCGAGGACTTTTCGAAAATCATCGCCAGCACTTTGCCTTTCAGTGGTTGATAGTTGGGATCGCGATGGCGTTTCAGCTCCATGGCGCGAAGAATCAAAGCGTGGAGCTCGGCGCTGGTTAAGTCCAGCAGGCTGATGAAGTGTCTGGGTTGCATGGCGATTTACCTGCTAAAGTCCTGAATGAGCGCCGCCAAAGTTTCGGTCAGCGTCGTAATTTGGGCGTCGTCGATAATCAACGGCGGCAATAAACGGATGGTATTGTCGGCCGTGACGTTGATCAGCAGGCCGCGGGTCAAGGCAATGCCGACCAGTTCACCGCAGGGCCGGTCCAGTTCGACGCCAATCATCAAGCCTTTGTTGCGGATCGAGACGATGTGCGGATTGCCGGCCAGGGCCAGTTTCAACGCCGCCTGGATTTTTTCGCCTTTCTCGGCCGCTTGTTCGATCAAGCCGGAGCCGGTCAAGGTTTCTAGTACTGCCAGGGCAGCGCTACACGCCAACGGGTTGCCGCCGAAGGTCGAGCCGTGGTTGCCGGCTGTCAGTACTTCGGCCGCTTGGCCGCGTGCCAGGCAGGCGCCGATCGGCACGCCGTTGCCCAAGGCCTTCGCCATGGTGCAGACGTCGGGCAAAATAGCGTTGTGTTGATAAGCCAGAAATTTTCCGGTACGGCCGACGCCGGTCTGGATTTCATCCAATATCATCAGCAAGTTATGGCGGTCGCACAGCTCGCGAATCCGGTTCAGATAGTCGGCGGCCGGGATGTTGACACCGCCTTCGCCTTGTACCGGTTCCGCCATGATCGCCACGATGTTGCTGTCCGCTGCGATGGCGGCTTCCAGCGCCGGAATATCGTTGTAAGGTACATGGCTGAAGCCGGCCAATAACGGTGCAAAACCTTGTTTGATCTTGCTGTTGCCGGTCGCGCTCAAGGTGCCCATGGTACGGCCGTGGAAGCTCTTTTCCATGGTTATCACTACCGGATTGTCGATGCCGCGTTGATGACCGTACTTGCGGGCAATCTTGATCGCGGCTTCGTTGGCCTCGGCGCCGGAGTTGGCGAAAAACACATTGTCCATACCGCTCAGTGCGATCAAACGGTCGGCCAATTGCGCCTGTAATTCCACGCCGTACAAATTGGACGTATGCAACAGGGTCTTGCTTTGCCGGCATACGGCTTCGTGGACTGCGGGATGGGCGTGGCCCAGGCTGCAAACGGCGATACCGGCCACTGCGTCCAGATAGCGTCGCCCTTCGCTGTCCCACAGCCACGCGCCTTCTCCGCGCGAAAAAGTGACCGACTGGCGGGCGTAAGTGGGCATGATATGGCTGGTCATTAGCAAGGCTCTGAAGGTGTTTTGAAAAACGCAGTTCGCTTGAAAAAAGCGCGCGATTATATTTTTTAATAGCTGTCGAAGCAAACAATAGTTTCGGTTGCCTGGGCATTTTTTGGGCCAGATTCGGGTCCGGCAGTTTTAAAACAAACTCTTGCCGGGCAAGTGGCCGGCATTGTTATAAATTTGTAATATTGATGCAGTAGAGTTCCGCCATTTACAGCCGTTTCGGCCGGCTTGGGGTTAACTTTCAAGGGATTTGCGTTGAGCGAGAACGAGCATCTGATAGACGATAAAAAACACATCGTTTCGATAAGGCTGAATAATTCCGACCGGATTGCAGTGCGTTCGACTGCCGCCAGACTATTGGTGCGCGAGTCGGAGTTGTATCGCTTTGCCGTTTATCATTTATTGAATCGCTTGCACAAGCTCCATGACGACGCTTGTGTTGGCAGCGATTTGTTGCCGCTGTTCATCGAGTTTAAAAACGAACTGAATACCCATTTGGGCTTAAAAAAACACCAGTTGTTTAAAATCTTCAACGGCCGCAATCCCGAGCCGGAAAAATTCGTGTCGATGGCGGATATCGAACTGTTATTGTTGCCGCGGCATGCGGTGCGGCAACGGTTATTGCAAATGAACGAAGCTCTGCCGCAAAAACGGACCGATACCGATGCTTGGTTGCATGATTATCTGCAGGAGAAATACCGATTCACTGTTCCGTTGGAGGAAAGCGAGTTGCTGTTGTCCTTAGATTCCGTAGATAACGAGGCGGGATCTGAAGAGAGCTGATTGAAATACTGGTTCGCTGTTGCTGCCTGAATCTGTTCGGGGCTTAACCAAGACGTTATTCCTCGCTAATTGCTCCGCACTGCAGAACAAGATAGGGCGGTTTCCAACTGCTGGACAGACTGGCGCTGCTTTGGCTATGCTCGACCTCTTTATCAATATGCAGGAGGCGGTATGCCGATTACCCCCGTAATATTTCCGGAGCTGATCCGGGCGTTGATCGCCGCGATCGACGCCAATGCCGATGCGGTTACCGAATTGGATCAGGCGATAGGCGACGGCGACCATGTTTTTAATCTGCAGCGCGGTTTGCAGGCTTTACAGCAACATGCCGATGACATTGCGACCTTGGATTGGCCGGCGGCCTGGCAAAAGATAGGTATGACGGTAATGTCCGCCGTCGGCGGCGCCTCCGGATCTTTGTACGCCACCTTGTTTATTGGTTTGGCGAAGAGCAGTCAGGGTAAATCCCTGGATCTCCGGGGATTCTCTGAAGCTTTGTTGCTGGCGGTGGAAGCGGTCAAACAGCGCGGCAAGGCGGATGTCGGCGAGAAAACCATGCTCGACGTATTGGTGCCGGCCGCTCAGGCTTTGCAGGCAGAGGCGGCGGCGAACAGTGCGCTACCGACGATTTTGGCGCGTTTGCGTCAAGTCGCGGCGGAAGGGGCTGAAGCGACGCGGAATATGGTCGCAACCAAGGGCAGGGCGTCGTTTTTGGGCGAGCGCAGCAAAGGCCATGTCGACGCTGGTGCCAAGACCGCGCAGCTGATGATCTCTGCGATCGCCGACGTGCTGGATTTTGTGGTCGCTTAAATCCGGTCGCGGCCGCGCTAACAGCCCCAGCGCAACGCCGCGGTATTCACCGGTGCATCCCAGTAGCGCAATAACTCGTCGTCAAGCAATGTCAGGGTTAGCGAACAGCCGGCCATATCCAGCGAAGTGGTGAAGTTGCCGACGAGTGAGCGTTGAATCCGTATCCCGCGCCGGTTGAATTGCTGCCAAGCCAGTTCGTAAATCGAATGTAGCTCTATCAACGGCGTTGCGCCGAAACCATTCACATGCAGTAAGGCGTTTTGACCGGGTGAGATCGGCAGTTCGTCTGCGATATGTTCGGACAATTGGGCAACGATTTCGCTAGCCCTGGCTAGTTTGACGGTTTCCCGGCCACGTTCGCCGTGGATGCCGACGCCGTATTCCATTTCGTCTTCATTGAGCGCGAAAGTCGGGTGGCCCAGTGCGGGCACGGTGCAGCTGGTCAGCGCTACCCCGAGCGATGCGGTCGTTTGATTGACGCGCTCGCCCAGTGCTTTGCAAGTAGCGAGGTCAGCACCGGCTTCGGCCGCGGCACCGACGATTTTTTCAATAATGGTGGTGCCGGCGACGCCGCGCCGGCCGATGCTATGCGATTTCGGCAGCGAAATATCGTCGTTGACCAACACGCTGGCATTCGGCAAGGCCAGCATTTCGCCGGCCATTTCGAAGTTCATCACGTCGCCGGCGTAATTTTTGACGATAAACAATATGCCGGCTCCGCCGTCGACGGTCTCTGCCGCGGCGATCATTTGGTCGGGGGTTGGCGAGGTGAAGACTTGGCCCGGGCAAGCGGCGTCAAGCATGCCGAAGCCGACGAAGCCGCTGTGCAGCGGTTCGTGGCCGGAGCCGCCGCCGGAGATTAGCGCCACTTTGCCGGATTTTCGTTGCTTGCGGTAGACAAAGCGCGGTTCCGGATTCAATTCCAGGATGTCGGCGTGAGCTTTTGCAAACCCTTGCAGACTGGTGTCCAGCAAGCTATTCGGATCGTCGATGAATTTTTTCATGAAGTGTCCCCGCGAATGGAAAAAGGGTCAGGCCGGCAAGTCGAGTAACATTTGGGTGATGTCGCGAATATCCGGCACAATCCAGGTCGGGCCGAAGTCGGAGGCGTCGACATCGGCCTGGCTGGAAACGCCGCTCAGCACCATCAGGCTGCGGATGCCGGTACGCACTGCGCCGAGGATGTCGGTGTCCAGGCGGTCGCCGATGGCGATGGTCTGTTCGGGGGGCGTGTTCAGCAAGCCAAGCGCCTGGCGATAGATGATCGGTTCCGGTTTGCCGATGATCATCGGTTTGACGCCGGTCGTGGCGGTCAATGCGGCCAGAATCGCACCGTTGCCGTGGGTTTCGCCGCGCTCGGTGGGTAGCGACATGTCGCCGTTGGTGCCGATGAAGTGGGCGCCGGCACGCAGGTTCAAGGTCGCGGTGGCGAGTTTGTCCCAGCTCAGCTCGCGGTCCATGCCGCAAACTACCAATTGAGCGCGCGTTTCCGGTTCGGTTTCGTAGAGTCCGGTTAGGGTAAAGCCCAAGTCCAATAGTGGTTGGCGGGCGCCGATGCCGCCGATCACGAATACGCGGGTCGCCTGCGGCGGGTAGCGCTGTGCCAGATAAAGTGCGGTGGCCATGCCGGAGGTCAGAATTTCGTCCAATTCGACTTCGACGCTCATGCCGGCCAGTTTGGCGACGTACTGGTCGGCGGTCATGCTGGCGTTATTGGTGGCAAGTACGAACCGCAGGCGCCTGTCTCTCAGGGTCTGGAAGAATTCGACAATCCCGGCCTGCGGGCGGTCGCCATGCCACAGCACGCCGTCCATGTCGATGATTAAACCGCGGACGTCATTGAATTCTTGCATAACTGGATTTGATGGTGGAAGTTGGCGAATGGGCAAATGCCTGTCGTAAAATCGGCTGAAACCGAGCGAAGCCCGACCTTTCAGTGGCCGGCCAACAGGCGGCGAAGAATTGCATAAAAAACCGCTTGCTGTCCAGTTCGTGGCGGTATCTGTGTTTTTTGCTTGACTAAATCCGGATAACCTAGTTTAATGCACGGCTCTTAGCGCCGCCCAGGTAGCTCAGTCGGTAGAGCAGAGGACTGAAAATCCTCGTGTCGACAGTTCGATTCTGTCCTTGGGCACCACAGATTTTTTGGATAGGCCGTAGCCCAGGTAGCTCAGTCGGTAGAGCAGAGGACTGAAAATCCTCGTGTCGACAGTTCGATTCTGTCCTTGGGCACCATTCCTAAGCGTGGTTTGAGAAACCGAAAGCCCCTTTATGGGGTTTTTTGTTTTGTGGGCTTTCGAAATTGGAATCCCATGGCAGTGTTTAACGTTTATGGAAGAGCCTGAGGCTCTTTTTTTTTGGGTTTGAAAAGGCAAGACGGCAATGAAACAGGCTCCGGAACACTTGGTGGATTTGATCGAGCCCATCGTAGAAGGACTGGGTTACGAATGCGTTGGCATCGAATATAACCCGCATCCCTCGCATGGCATGCTGCGCGTTTATATCGACAACGAACAGGGTATTTTGTTGGACGACTGTACCAAAGTCAGTCACCAGTTGAGCGGGATGCTCGACGTCGAAGATCCGATTCCCGGCGAATACCAGTTGGAAGTGTCTTCGCCCGGTGCCGACCGGCCGTTTTTCAAGCTGAGCCAGTTTCAGCGTTTTATCGGCAGCAAAGTCAATATCAGTTTGTTTAAACCCATCGATAAGCGCCGCAAGCTTACTGGCGAAATCAAAAGCGTCGATGGCGAGACGGTTGTGATTCAAGAAGGCGAAAAATTATTTAGCGTGCCGTTTCAGGCAATGAGCAAGGCGCGCTTGGCGCCGGATTACGATTTTAATAAAGGAGGTCGCAGTGGCGAATAAAGAAATTCTGTTGGTGGCGGATGTTTTTGCCAACGAAAAAGAAATCGATAAGGAAATTATCTTTCAGGCGATCGAATCGGCCTTGGAAGCGGCCACTGTCAAACGTTACGAAAATCCGGTCAAAGTTCGGGTGGCAGTTAACCGCCATACCGGGGACTATCTGACCTACCGCCGCTGGCAGGTTGTCGACGCCAATCCGGAAATCAACGGCGATGTCGAGCATCCCGGCTGGCAAATTCTGTTGGAAGCTGCGCAGTTGGATAATCCCGAGGTGCAAGTCGGCGACTATGTCGAAGAAGAGATCGAGTCGGTTGCATTTTGCCGGATTGCCGCGCAAACCGCCAAGCAGGTGATCATTCAGAAAGTGCGCGAAGCGGAACGCAAGAAAATCGTCGAGGCATACCAAGACCGAGTCGGCGAATTGGTGACTGGTGTCGTCAAACGGCTGGAAAAAGGTAGCGTGTACCTGGACCTTGGCGGGCACGTCGAGGCTTATATCGCCCGGGAAGATATGATTCCGAAGGAGCCGGTGCGGATGGGCGACCGGGTGCGCGGCTATTTGAAAGCGGTTCGCTCCGAGCCGCGCGGGCCGCAACTTTTTGTCAGTCGCACCGCGCCGGAGTTGCTGATTGCACTGTTCCGTCTGGAAGTGCCGGAAGTGGGTGAAGGTTTGATCGACATATTGGCTGCGGCCCGCGATCCGGGGTCGCGGGCAAAAATCGCGGTCAGAGCCAACGATCCGCGATTGGACCCGGTCGGTGCTTGTGTCGGTATGCGCGGTTCCCGGGTCCAGGCCATTTCCAACGAACTGGCGGGCGAACGGGTGGACATTATTTTGTGGAATGCCAACGACGCGCAGTTCGTGATTAACGCCATGTCGCCGGCTGAAATCCAATCGATCGTGGTCGATGAAGATAAACACAGCATGGATGTGGCGGTGGCGACCGACAGTCTGTCGCAGGCGATCGGCCGCGGCGGCCAAAACGTCAGGCTGGCTACCGAACTGACCGGGTGGGAATTGAATATTCTCGACGCAGCCCAGGTCGGCAAGAGCCACGACGAAGCTGCGGCGAAAGCCAAACAACAGTTCATGGAGCTGTTGGATGTGGATGAAGAAATCGCCGACGTCCTGGTCGATGTCGGTTTGAATAATATCGAGGAAATTGCTTACATTCCGGTCGACGAAATGCTGGAAATCGAAGGCTTCGACGAAGAGTTGGTCGAAGCCCTGCGCAGCCGGGCCAAAGACGCGTTGTTAATCAGCGCGATTGTCTCGGAAGAAAAGATCGAAACCGCCGAACCCAGTCCGGAGCTGCTGGCCATGGAAGGAATGAGCGCTGAGTTGGCCAGGGAAATGGCTGCCAAAGGTATCGTAACTTTGGACGATCTGGCGGAGCAGGCCATCGATGATATTATCGAATTTACCGGAATGACCGAAGAGCGTGCTGGTAAACTAATCATGAAAGCCCGCGAGTCTTGGTTCGCAGAGGATAAGGGCTGAGGCCGGAGGAGATTATGAGCGATAAAACAGTACAGGAATTAGCGGAAGTTGTAGGCATCCCTCTGGAACGTTTTTTGGAGCAGTTGAAGGAAGCCGGCTTGAGCGCCAGCGCGCCGGACGACGTCATTGACGACGACGAAAAAGTCAAACTGCTCGCCCATTTGCGAAAACGCCACGGTAAGACCGATGCCGATCAGGAAGCGGCAACGCCCAAGCGCATTACGCTGAAACGCAGCACCAAGACCGAATTGAAGCAATCGACTCCGCCCGGTGCCGCGGTGAAAACGGTTAGCGTCGAAGTGCGCAAGCAAAAAACATATATCAAGCGTAGCGATTTACCCGGTAGCGATGAGCAGCGGCAAGCGGAGCTGGCCAAACAAGCTCTGGAAGAACAGCGCAAACAGCAGTTGCTGGAAGAGGAAAGACGTAAGCAGCAAATCGAGCTGAAACCCATGGCCGTCGAGGAAGACGTGGTTGTGGCTGTCGAACCACCAGCGCCAGCCGCCGCCCAGGAGTTGGAGCAACCGGTCGCTGTTCAACAGGAACCCGTCGCGGAGGCTAAGTCGGAAGTTGCGGCTGTTGCAGTCCAGGTACCCGCCAAACCGGTGGAGTTGACCGAAGAGCAGCGTTTGGAGGAAGAAAAGAAGCAGCGCTTGGAAGCGGCGGTACAAAGAACGGCTGAGAAGGTCAAAAAGAAAGCCGAAGCTAAGCAACAGCAAACGCTGCATAAGAAAAAAGCCGAATTCAAGCCTTCACGCGGTCCTACTCCGGATGTCGAAGTCGATCGTGGCGGCGGCGGTGATGCGCGGCGCGGCAAGGCCAAGAAAGCGAAACCGGCCCCGCGTCGGGAAAAGCCTGAATTCGAGATCGATCTGCATCAGGCTCGCCACAAATTCGAAAAACCGCAAGCGCCTACCGTTTACGAAGTCACCATTCCGGAGACTATCGTGGTCTCCGATCTGGCTCAGAAAATGAACATCAAGGCCGCCGAAGTGATCAAGCACTTGATGAAGTTGGGCATCATGACCACCATCAATCAGACCATCGATCAGGAAACTGCGGTGATTTTGGTTGAAGAGATGGGGCACAAAGCCATCATGCAAAGCGAGGACGATTTCGAGCAGGAAATGCTGGCGGAAGTGATCGGCGAGGCCGGTGAGGTCAAGCTATCGGCTAGAGCTCCGATCGTGACCATTATGGGTCACGTCGACCACGGTAAGACCTCGTTGCTGGATTACATCCGTAAAACCCGCGTCGCTGCCGGGGAAGCTGGCGGTATTACCCAGCATATCGGTGCCTATCAGGTCAAAACCGACCACGGTTCGGTAACTTTCCTCGATACACCGGGTCACGCTGCATTTACCGCGATGCGGGCGCGTGGTGCGGAAGTCACCGACATCGTTATCGTCGTGGTTGCTGCCGACGACGGCGTGATGCCGCAAACCAAGGAGGCAATCGACCATGCTCGCGCCGCCAACGTGCCGATCATCGTCGCGCTGAATAAAATCGACAAACCGGAAGCCAATCCGGACCGAGTCATGCAGGAATTGGCTACGTTGAACGTGGTGCCGGAAGAATGGGGCGGCGACGTGCAGTTCCTGAAAGTTTCCGCCAAAACCGGTGCCGGTATCGATGACTTGATCGAGGCGTTGATTGTGCTGGCCGAGGTATTGGAGCTGAAAGCGCCGAAAGACGGTGTGGCTTCCGGTGTCTGTATCGAGTCGCGTCTGGATAAAGGCCGCGGCGTGGTGGCTACGGTGCTGATTCAAAAGGGTACGCTGAGCAAAGGCGAGTTCGTGTTATGCGGACACGAATACGGTCGGATTCGGGCGATGTTCGACGAGAATTCGCATGCGATCAAGTCAGCTGGCCCCAGCGCGCCGGTCGAAATTTTGGGCTTATCCGGTACGCCGGATGCCGGCGACGAGTTCCTGGTCGTGCAAAACGAGCGGGTGGCGCGGGAACTGGCCGCGCACCGTGAAGAGCGCAAACGCTCCAGCCGCCATGCCGCGCAGCATGCGTCGAAACTGGATGACGTCTTCTCCCGGATGTCTGCGGGCGAGACCTCGACTCTCAATGTCGTCATCAAAACCGACGTACAGGGCAGTTTGGAAGCCTTGCGCGAATCCTTAGTTGGCCTGTCGACCGAGGAAGTGCAAGTCAAGTGTATTTACGGCGGTGTCGGCGGTATCAATGAAGGTGATGCCAACTTGGCGTTGGCTTCCAATGCAATTTTGATCGGTTTCAACGTTCGTGCCGATGCGGTAGCGCGTAAGTTGATCGAAGAAAAAGATATCGATCTGCATTACTACAGCATCATTTACGAGGCGATCGATGAAGTTAAGCGTGCGATCAGCGGCATGCTGGCGCCGGACATTCAGGAAAAGATCGTCGGTTTGGCCGAGGTGCGCGACGTATTCCGTTCGCCGAAGTTCGGCGCAATCGCCGGCTGTATGGTCGTCGACGGCTTCGTCAAACGCAATTTGCCGATCCGGGTGCTGCGTAACAACGTGGTGATTTTCGAAGGCCAATTGGAGTCGTTGCGTCGCTTCAAAGACGACGTCAACGAAGTCAAAATGGGCATGGAGTGCGGTATCGGCGTCAAAAATTATAACGACGTCAAAGCCGGCGACCAGATCGAAGTTTACGAACGTATCGAAGTTAAGCGGGAAATCTAAGCATGGGCAGAGAATTCGGCCGCAGCCAGCGGGTCGCTTCGGAGATGCAGAAGGAATTGGCCATCATCATGCAGCGCGACGTCAAGGATAGTCGGCTTGGTTTCGTGACGATCAACGAGGTCGAGCTGTCCAGGGATCTGGCGGTGGCGAAAATTTTCGTCACGGTATTGAATGCCGACGATGCCGGTAAGGCAGCCAATGTCAAAGTGTTGAACGAGATATCGCCGTTCATTCGCCATGAGTTGGCGAAGCGGATGCGCTTGCGGCATATCTCCGAATTACATTTTTACTACGACAATTCGTTCGATACCGGTATGCGCGTCGCGGCGCTGTTGCACGATTTGGAAGGCGGTAAGCCCGTTGCGGCTAGCGACGATACTCCGGAACAGGACGTTTAATGGCGAAACGCAAGTCTGGGCGCGATGTGCACGGCATCGTGCTGCTCGATAAACGGCTGGGAGTGTCTTCGAATCAGGCGCTGCAGGAAGTAAAAAGGTTGTTCAATGCCAACAAAGCGGGCCATACCGGGGCGTTGGACCCGCTTGCCACCGGGCTTCTACCGCTTTGTTTCGGCGAAGCGACCAAAGTATCGGCGTTAATGCTGGACGACGACAAGCGTTACTTGGTGACGATTCAGTTGGGGGTAATGACCGATACCGGCGACAGCGAAGGTAAAGTCATTGCCGAAATGCCGGTGCCGCCGTTGGAAAAGCGTCGCCTGCTGGAGTGTCTGACTGAATTCGTCGGCGAGATCGAGCAAGTGCCGCCGATGTACTCCGCGCTCAAATATCAAGGCCAAAAACTGTATGAGTTGGCCAGGGCGGGCAAGACCGTCGAGCGGCAGGCTAGACGTATCAAAATATACCAGCTGCAGTTGGTGGCGGCCGATTTCGAGCGCGGCAGCTTGACGCTGGATGTCTACTGTTCCAAAGGCACTTACATTCGTTCGCTTGCCGAAGATATCGGTCATCGCTTGGGCAGTTGCGCCAGTGTCACGATGCTGCGCCGCACCGCTGCGGGCATGTTTGACATCGGCCAAGCTCATACCTTGGAGGGGTTGCAGGCAATGGATTCTGAACAATTGCAGCAGGTTTTGATCGCATTGGACCAACCGTTGCTGGGCATGCCGGAAATTGCTTTGACTGCCGAACAAGCGGAGCGGGTTCGCCAGGGGCAGCGTATCCGAGTGGCGGAAGCCGCTGCCGAGCGGGTCAGAATCTATTCGCCTGAGTGTTTTTTGGGGTTGGGGGAAATTTCAATGGATGGTAAACTAGCTCCGAAAAAACTGTTTCATCTGGATAGTCAAACTGTTTGATTATCCGGGTCTATGCATCGTCGCTGCACCCTATTGCGGAGACGGTGCCATCCTTGCCATCGTCAGATGGTTTTTTAAAATCAAAATTAATCGATAGGGATTAAGAATGTCATTAACTGCAGAACAAAAAAAAGCCGTCGTTGAAGAATACCGTTTGTCGGAATCCGATACCGGCTCGACTGAAGTCCAGGTTGCCTTGTTGACCGCCAATATCAACCAACTGACTCCGCACTTTGCTACCCACAAGAAAGACAATCATTCGCGCCGCGGTCTGTTGCGCATGGTTAACCAACGCCGCAAACTGTTGGATTATTTGAAAAACACCGATGTGGCGCGTTACCGTTCCTTGATTGAACGCCTGGGTATCCGCAAGTAACACAATCTGGAAACGGCGCATGGGGCGCCGTTTCTGCTTTAGGGCAAAATTTTCAGCATAACCTTTAATCGAAGGAACCTTATAGTGAATCCTATCAGGAAACAATTTCAGTACGGCGATCGTCTCGTCACGTTAGAAACCGGCGAAATTGCCCGTCAAGCCAACGGCGCGGTGATTATCGATGTCGAAGGCACCACGCTGTTGGTGACCGTGGTCGGCAAAAAGGAAAGCAGCGGCGGTGATTTTTTTCCGTTGACTGTCGACTATCAAGAGAAAGCCTTTGCCGCAGGTAAAATTCCCGGCGGATTTTTCAAACGCGAAGGCCGACCAAGCGAGAACGAGACGCTGATTTCTCGCCTGATCGATCGCCCGATTCGTCCACTGTTTCCCGAAGGTTTCACTAACGAAGTACAGATCATCGCTACCGTACTGTCGTTGAATCCTGAAATAGATACCGAAGCGCCGGCTATTCTGGGCGCTTCCGCCGCACTGGCCGTGTCCGGCCTGCCGTTCAACGGTCCGCTGGGCGCTGCGACCATCGGTTATATCGATGGCCAGTACGTGTTGAATCCGACCTTGCCGCAACTGAAAGAATCGCGTTTGCGCTTGATGGTTGCCGGCACTAACAAAGCGGTGTTGATGGTGGAATCGGAAGCCGATTTGTTGCCTGAAGACGTTATGCTGGGTGCAGTATTGTTCGGCCACGAGCAAATGCAGGTTGCAATCAACGCGATCAACGAATTTGCCGCCGAAGCCGCCACTCCGGCAATCGCTTGGACGGCTCCGGCCGATAACGAAGCCCTGAAAGCCGCCGTTGCCGCCGAAGCCGAAGCGCAAATCAAAGCCGCGTACCAAATTCCCGAGAAGTTGGCGAGACAAGATGCGCTGAGCGCAATCCGTAGCGACGTCGTGGAAAAATTGACTGCGGAAGGTCTTTACGACGAAAAAGCCATTCGCAATGTGATCGAAACTCTGGAATACTACATCGTCCGTGGTGCAATTCTGAACGATCGCAAACGTATCGACGGCCGTGATTTGACCACCGTGCGGCCGATTACGATTCGTACCGGCGTATTGCCCAGAACCCACGGTTCTGCCTTATTCACCCGCGGCGAAACTCAGGCCTTGGTCGTCGCGACTTTGGGTACCGAGCGCGATGCGCAGATCATTGACGCGTTGGCTGGTGAATACAAAGATACTTTCCTGTTCCACTACAACTTCCCGCCGTTCAGTGTGGGCGAAACCGGCCGTACCGGCTCGCCGAAACGCCGCGAGATCGGTCACGGTCGTCTGGCGAAGCGCGGCGTGCAATCGGTGTTGCCGAACATGGGCGAATTCCCTTACGTTTTGCGCGTGGTATCTGAAATCACCGAATCGAACGGTTCTAGCTCGATGGCCTCGGTTTGCGGTAGCAGTTTGGCGTTGATGGATGCCGGCGTGCCGATCAAGGCTCCGGTGGCCGGTATCGCGATGGGTTTGATCAAAGAAGGCGACCAGTTTGCCGTGTTATCCGATATTCTGGGTGACGAAGATCACTTGGGCGATATGGATTTCAAAGTGGCCGGTTCCGAGAACGGCGTCACCGCTCTGCAAATGGACATCAAGATCGACGGCATCACGCCGGAGATTATGAAAGTCGCTCTCGACCAAGCCAAGCAAGGTCGTTTGCATATTTTGGGCGAAATGAACAAAGCCCTGTCCTGCTCTCGCGAGACGATGTCGGATTTCGCGCCGCGCATCATCAGTTTTAAAATCGATCCGTCCAAAATCCGCGAAGTCATCGGTAAAGGCGGCGTGACAATCCGGGCCATAACCGAACAAACCGGTGCCAGCATCGATTTGACCGATGACGGCGTCGTAAATATCGCCTCGGTCGACAAAGCGGCTGGTGAAGAAGCTAAACGGATGATCGAGGAAATTACCGCAGAAGTCGAAGTCGGCAAAACCTATGAAGGCAAAGTCGTGCGCTTGATGGATTTCGGGGCCTTTGTCACGATCTTGCCGGGCAAGGACGGTTTGGTGCACATCTCGCAAATTTCCGATGAGCGGGTCGAGAAAGTCAGCGATAAGTTGTCGGAAGGCGACGTGGTCAAGGTCAAGGTGTTGGAAATCGATCGCCAAGGCCGGGTGCGCTTGAGTATGAAAGAAGTGGATAACAACTGATCGCTTAGCGCTTATCGCAGCGACAAGAAAGGGCCGTAAGGCCCTTTTTTATTGTGGGTTACCTGTGGTCCCCTGTGCCAAACGCTTAATTAAACGGCCGGATTTTGCCGTAGCCGCGGCAGGATTTTGTCGGGTCGGGTAAAATCAACGCAGTCTTACTTTGTCTGTGTCATGTTACCTTCTAATTTCTTTAATCAGGATTGCCGGGATTGTCCGCGTTTGGCGGGGTTTCTCGATGATGTCAAACGTAAATACCCCGATTACCATGCCTTGCCGGTTGCGCCTTTCGGAGATCCGGAAGCGACACTGCTGATTGTCGGTTTGGCGCCGGGAATGCACGGTGCCAATGCCAGCGGTCGGCCCTTCACCGGGGACTATGCCGGCTTGCTGCTTTATCAAGCGTTATACGATCACGGTTTTAGCAATCAGGCGGAGTCTGCCGCGTTGAACGACGGACTGGTCTTGGCCGACTGCCGGATCACCAATGCCGTCAAGTGTCTGCCGCCGCAAAATAAACCCACCGGCGATGAAATAAAACGGTGTAATCACTATCTGGCAGTGGAAATCCAGGCCTTGCCTGAGCGCTCGGTGATTTTGGCTTTGGGTAATATCGCCCACCAAGCCGTACTGCGTGCTTATGGCTTGAAAAGCAACGCTGCCAAATTCGGTCATCATTCGCTATTTCAATTGCCGGATGGCAACACCTTGGTCAGTTCCTATCATTGCAGCCGCTACAATGTGCAGACCAAGCGTTTAAGCCCGACAATGCTGGCCGAAGTGTTCTCCACCGTTCGTTCGTTGCTGATTGGCCGTGACTGATACCGACCCGGCCGGCTTTGATGCCAAGGCGTTCATCAAAACGCTGACCCAGCGTCCAGGCATATACAAAATGCTGGACGCGGCAGGCGAGATCATTTACATCGGCAAGGCCAAGAATCTGAAGAACCGGGTGTCGAGTTATTTCAGGACCAACGCCGCTTCACCCAAGCAGCAGGCCATGGTGGCTAAAGTGGCGGGGATCGAGGTCACCGTTACTCATACCGAGGGCGAAGCTTTGCTGCTGGAAAGCCAGCAGATCAAGCGGTACAAACCGCGTTACAACATAAGTTTGCGCGACGACAAATCGTATCCCTACGTTTTTATCTCCAGTTTTCACGATTTTCCGCAGCTGACGTTTCACCGAGGCGCCAAGAAACGGCGCGGCCGATATTTCGGGCCTTATCCGAGCGCCAGCGCGGTTAAGGAAACCTTGAAGTTACTGCAGAAAATATTCCCGGTCCGGCAATGCGAGGATTCTTATTACAGCGCCCGCTCCCGGCCATGTTTGCAATACCAGATCGAACGTTGCACAGCGCCTTGCGTCGGCTTGGTCAGCACAGTGCAATATACCGCCGATGTTGAAAACACGATATTGTTTTTGGAGGGGAAGGGCGGATTGTTGATCGATCGCTTGGTTGCCAAAATGGAGGTTGCCGCCGCAGAACTGGAGTTCGAGCAAGCAGCGATTTACCGGGATCAGATCGCCAGATTGCGAGCGGTGCTGGAGAAACAATGCGTGGAGGGCGAACGCGGCGACGTCGATATTGTCGCCTGCGCCGCAAAAACCGGCATGGCCTGCGTGCAGGTATTTTACATTCGCAACGGCCAGCACTTGGGTAATCGCCAGTTTTTTCCGAAGATGTTGGAAGAAAGCCAGCCGGAGGAAATATTGCAGGCCTTTATCGCCCAATATTATTTGGAAAAAACCGTGCCGCAGGAGTTGATCGTAAGCCACGCCTTGCCGGAATCAGCCTTGGTCGCCGAGGTCTTGGCCGAGCAGGCCAAGCACGCGGTGGCGATCTCGAGCAATGTGCGCGGGGAACGTCTGAAATGGCTGCAGATGGCCGTTACCAATGCCGAAAATGCGTTGAGCGCCCGCTTGGCGGATAAACAAGGATTGTTTGGCCGATTCGCCAGTTTGCAACAGGAATTGGGTTGCGATCTGATCCCGAGCCGGTTGGAGTGTTTCGATATTAGTCATACTCAAGGCGAGCAGACCGTTGCGTCGTGCGTGGTGTTCGATCGGGATGGGCCGGTGAAGAGCGATTACCGCCGCTTCAATATCGAAGGCATTGCGCCGGGCGACGATTATGCTGCGATCTATCAAGCCGTTTCCCGACGCTTCAAGCGCTTGAAGCAAGGCGAACATCGGGCACCGGATATTTTGTTTATCGACGGCGGTAAAGGCCAGGTCGCTGAAGCGGAAAAGGCTTTGGCCGAATTGGAGATAAACGATGTTATGATAGTTGGGGTTGCCAAAGGGCCCGATCGCAAAGCCGGCATGGAAAAAATTATTCTGGTCGGTAATCAACAGCCATTGGACGTAACGCCGGGAGCGTCGGCTTTGCTGTTGATTCAGCAGATTCGCGATGAGGCGCATCGTTTTGCTATAACCGGCCATAGACAGCGGCGCGGTAAAGTCAATAAGCAATCGGTATTGGAGGATATCGCCGGACTGGGGCCGAAAAGAAGACAGGTTCTGCTGAAACAGTTCGGCGGTTTGCAGGGAGTGTCCAGTGCAGGCGTGGACGCTTTGGCCAGTATAGATGGCATTAGCCGACAATTAGCACAGCGGATTTACGATACGTTTCACCACCAAGATGGCCATTAGATTCACAATTCCGACTTACTTGACTTTGCTGAGGATTGCATTGATCCCGTTGCTGGCCATTGTGTTTTATTTACCTTGGCAGTATTCGAATATCGCCTGCACGCTGATTTTTTTGATAGCCGGCGTTACCGATTGGTTGGACGGTTACTTGGCCAGAAAAATGAATATGCAAACGGCTTTCGGCGCCTTTTTGGATCCGGTGGCCGATAAATTGATGGTGGCGATCGTTCTGGTGTTGATTGTGCAGGAGCAAGGTAATCCTTTCCTGGCGGTACCGGCAGCCGTTATCATCGGCCGGGAGATTGCCATAGCCTCGTTAAGAGAATGGATGGCGGAAATCGGTCAACGCGCCAAGGTTAAGGTGTCGTTATTGGGAAAATGGAAAACCACGGCACAAATGACCGCGGTCAGTTTGTTGTTGTACCGGGAAGACTTGTTCGGTCTGCCGATCAACTCGATAGGTTATTGGCTATTATACTTGTCGGCAATATTGACGTTGTGGTCGATGGTCAATTACCTGGTGGCGGCGTTTTCCACCATTAGCGAATAAAATAATAAAGCGGTATTAATACTGCAATAACAGAGAGTAAACAGCAGGTAAAGCTGTATAAAAGAGCATGGAACAAGAATTAGAATCGACATCAGAGATTGAGCAGAAAAAAACGGTCAGTCAGGACGAAGTATTGCAAGCGGCATTGAAACTATTTGCTGAAAAAGGCTATTTCAATACTTCGTTGACCGATATTAAGAATGCCCTGGGCATTAAAACCAATAGCGGTATCAACCAGTTTTTCAAAACCAAACAAGCGATCGCTCAGACTTTACACGAGAATATTCTCGATAGTCTGAGCATATCGGTCGACGATATTCGCCGTCGTAACCGTAAAGCGGCGGAACAACTGCGGGAAATAGTAGACTTATTATTCCGTTTAACCGACGACGCGCCGGAAGTGGTGCAGTTCCTGTTGTTTGTAAACAGCGATGAGTTTCTGTCCGAACCGAAACCTTTATTGGATACGGCGGCGTTTGTCAAAATCAAGCGCATTTTTCAGAACGGTGTCAAAGACGGCGAAATTAAGGCCATTGATCCGTTACTCGCCTACACTTACTTTTTTGGCATCATCAATCATACTTTGGAAATGGTCTTGAAAGGGGGGCTTCCTAAAGCGGCCGATAGTTACCTTTCTCAAGCCTGGTTGATGGCGTGGGGTTGTATCGCCAAGAAATAGCGAACTCAAAAAGTACCAGTGCGGTAGTGGAGGATTTAGTTGATGTTGGACAACGTTAAGATTGGCATGATTGGTCTGGGCTATGTCGGATTGCCGTTGGCAGTGGAGTTTGGTCGGAAGTATCCGACGGTCGGTTTCGATATCAATCGGCACCGTATCGAGGAATTGCGCGCCGGGCGAGATCATACTCTTGAAGTTAGCGGAGAGGAACTGGCGGCAGCCACTAGACTGACTTACAGCGCGGATTTGCAGGATATCGCCGATTGTTCGGTTTACATTGTCACGGTTCCCACCCCGATCAACGAACATAAGCAACCCGATTTAACGCCTCTGCAGAAAGCGAGCGATTTGCTCGGCAAGGTCGTCAAACCAGGCGATATCGTCGTTTACGAGTCGACGGTCTACCCGGGGGCGACTGAAGAAGTCTGCGTGCCGATACTGGAACGGGTTTCCGGATTGAAATTCAACCAGGATTTCTTCGTCGGCTATAGCCCCGAGCGGATTAATCCTGGAGACAAACTGCATCGGGTGACAAATATTTTGAAGGTGACTTCCGGCTCGACCCCGGAAATTGCCGAAAAAGTCGACGCCCTCTATAAGAGTATTATCACTGCGGGAACCCATAAAGCCAGCAGCATTAAAGTGGCCGAAGCCGCCAAGGTCATCGAAAACACTCAGCGCGACGTCAATATTGCTTTAATTAACGAACTGGCCTTAATCTTCAATAAATTGGGTATCGATACCGAGGAAGTCTTGCTGGCAGCCGGTACCAAATGGAATTTTTTGCCGTTCAGACCCGGCTTGGTTGGCGGTCATTGCATTGGCGTGGATCCTTATTATCTGACCCACAAGGCCCAAGCGATCGGTTACAACCCGGAAGTCATCCTGTCCGGCCGGCGTATTAACGACGGTATGGGCGTATACGTGGTGTCGCAACTGGTCAAGTTGATGCTAAAAAAACGGATTCACGTTCAGGAAGCCAACGTACTGATCATGGGTTTGACGTTTAAGGAAAACTGCCCGGATATTCGCAATACCCGAGTAGTGGATATTGTGGCCGAATTGCAGACTTACGGCGTCAATGTCGACATTTACGACCCTTGGGTCGACGCTGATGAAGCTCGGCACGAATACGGTATTTCTCCAGTCCAGCAGCCCGATAAGGGCAAATACGATGCAATCATCCTGGCGGTAGCCCACGATCAGTTCCGGCAAATGCCGATCTCCGCGATCAGAGCTCTTGGTACGCCGCAGGCGATAGTCTACGATCTGAAATATTTATTTCCGGCCGATCAAACCGACGCAAGGTTGTAAACATGAGAATTATGGTGACCGGCACAGCCGGTTTTATCGGTAACCATTTGGCTGTTAAGTTGTTGGAACGCGGTGACGAAGTTATCGGCATCGATAACCTCAACGACTATTATGACGTGAATCTCAAACTCAGCCGTTTGGATAGAATCAAAAATCATTCCGGGTTTACCGATATAAGGTTGGATATTGCCGACCGGGCCGGAATGGACGCGGTTTTCAAGAAGTACCAACCGCAAAAAGTCGTCAATTTAGCGGCTCAGGCGGGGGTACGCTATTCGTTGGAAAATCCCCATGCCTATATTGATAGCAATATTGTCGGCTTTATCAATATCTTGGAAGGTTGTCGACACCATAAGGTCGAACATCTGGTTTATGCCTCGAGTAGTTCGGTTTACGGTGCTAACGAGTGGATGCCGTTTTCAGTGCATGACAATGTCGACCATCCATTAAGCCTGTATGCCGCCTCAAAAAAGGCAAATGAATTAATGGCGCATACCTACAGTAATCTGTATCAGCTTCCAACTACCGGATTGCGCTTCTTCACCGTTTACGGGCCTTGGGGGCGGCCAGACATGGCGTTGTTCCTATTCACCAAAGCCATTTTGGCGGGTGAAAAAATCAAGGTATTTAACTACGGTAAACATCGGCGAGACTTCACCTACATAGACGATATCGTCGAAGGCGTCATGCGCACCTTGGATCATAACGCGCAGGCCAATCTCAACTGGGACGGATCGAATCCGGATCCTGGTACAAGTAAAGCGCCGTGGCGCGTTTACAATATCGGCAACCAAAATCCGGTGGAGCTGATGGCCTACATCGAGACGCTGGAGCGGTTTTTGGGCAAAACGGCGGAGAAAGAGTTGTTGCCGTTGCAACCCGGCGATGTCCCCGACACTTACGCTGATGTCGAAGCCTTGGTGAGCGATGTCGGCTACAAACCCAATACCAGCATAGAGCAGGGCATACAGCGCTTTGTTGAATGGTATTTGGACTACTATCGTTCCCGCTGAGGCTTTTCAAACGTATAGCGGTAACTTGAGTTCCGGCATGCTTTATGGTCGGAACTACAAATCTGGCGGCTCGGATGAATCCTTTGTCGGCAAACACTTCCAGTTCGGCAAAATTTGTGGATGCCGGTCGGTACTTAATATTTTCGATTATTGGCACTCGGCAAGTGAGTGTCGAGCCTCTATAAAGTCGCCCATTTTCGCAGAGTACTACGCTTGAGCGAGATCAATGAGCAGCGATTAACGAATCGTTTGCAATGTGTGCATCCAGCAGTAATTTCAACTCTGCAAATATCAGCGGGAATTGATCCGTAACATCGCGATAAGGATCGTTTTCTAAGTCATAAAGTTGGTAAACGGGGCCGTCGTAGGTTGGAATGTAAATCAGTTTCCACTTGTGATTTTGGATAGACCTGTTTTTGGCCTGGATGACGGTAGGATAAAGTTGCTCATTGATTACCAGCGTCCCGGTTTTTTTATTAGGGATATCCAATAACTCGACGATATTCGGATAAAAAATCTGCCGTGGATGTAATCCGGGAATTCGTCCCAGCCAGACTCCGGTTTCTTGGTATGCGAAAAGTTCCGGAGACGTCCGGGTTTCGAGATAGGGCACCAAACTGATACCGTCGATGTTGGCCGGCACCGGCAGGTCCAACAGTTCCAGTAAGGTCGGCATCACGTCAATAGAGCGCGTGACCGATGTAAAATCAATGCCGCTCGGAACGCCAGGGCCTTTGATTATCAAAGGAATCCGGCCGCTCGGGTCGTTGCCGACTAACGTATTTCCCTGTCCCCAGCACCCGGTTTCGAAGAAGTCGGCGCCATGGTCGCTGTAAATAATTATTATCGTATTGTCGGCCAAACCCGAATGCTCGATATAATCCACTATCCTGCCAACTTCGTCGTCGAATTGTTTTACACAACTGTCGTATAAATTATTGATTTGTTGGATATCGAAAAAATCGGCGTTTTTTTCTTGTTTTTCAATAATTTCTTCGGCGGATGCCAGTCTGGTCATAATAAACCGCGATTCGCCTTTGTAATCCGCCGGTGTAAATAAATTGTAATAAGGATATTCCGAATTGAAGGGAACGTGGGTGGCCGACGTAAATAAGTTAATGAAAAAAGGTTGCGATTTTTGGCCGCAACGCTTTAGATAGTTTCTACACTCGCGTCCCATTTGGCGGGTTAAAGGCGAGCCGGCCAAGTAATAGAACTCCGGTAGAAAACGTTTTCCGAGCGGATTTTTGGTAAATAAAGACAAAACGTTTCTAATCAAAGAAGAGCCTTGCCTTAGTAATAGTTTAATATTCCATTGGTCTTCGGCTACAGAGAGTTCCGAAAAATTAAAACTCAGTTTTGCAAAATCGGCACCACACCAATCGGATATGGCGGCTGTCAGGTAGCCGTGTTGATTGAGCAAATCAATTAATGAGGGTTGGGGCAATTTGCAATCCGATTCGGACGGATAGTTATCGCGTATGCGGTGATTTTGCGGCCAGAGGCCGGTGAGCAGCGAAGTCAGGCTGGGGGCGGTTCTGGCGAGAGGTGTAATACAAGTTTTTAGGCTGACGCCTTGAGAGCGTAATTTGTCTATGTTGGGTGTCAGATTCCGTGGATAACCGTTGCCGCCGATACGATCGCAACGTAACGTGTCGGCCCCTATCATGACAACGTTCATTTTATTTTGTTTGGTCGACTGAATTACGGCCGGTTCTTTTTCGCTAGCTGCACAGTGAATGTATGTATATAAAGCGGCTAACCCCGCTATATAAATTAAAAATGACAGTTCGCCTTCAGCGGTTGAAAAATAAAACGCAGATATCCAACCTGAAACAAAAAACGCCAACAGAAAATTTTTGCAAAATTTAATTAAATTGGGAGATAAAAGCTTCCACAGAAAGAATAGTCGCGAAAATCGATATTGGAAAGACAGTTGAATGCTTCCCGGGTTATACAGTAGTTGGTGTAAAAAAAAATAAAGCGTGATGATTGTGCTGGAAAAGATGCAGCCCATCAGATTGCTAACAAAATTAAAGTCTATCAGAGTGGAGGTTCTCGAAAGAGTATAAACGGCTACGGTACCTGGTAGTGATGTTAGAAAGAATATGATAAATAGCCAAAAAATCAGTCTGGCAATGGCGTATAAAAGATAGTAGCCAAATCTTTTTTCTATTTCTCGCTGTATGCCCGGTCCGGTTCTTGAGTAATTACAGAGCGCGAGAATTATAACGGTAAGGGCAAAGCAGAAAGCAATAATGGAACTACTATAGAGCGATATTAGTGTTTTTTCCATCTCTAATCAATGGTTGAGTTTAAGGCTCGGTCTATGGCTGGCTTTTTGTTCGTTCTAAGCTGTTCGGCAGCGAATTTTTCTTTCTCGGAAAAGTCTCGAAGCGCAAATTGTTTTATTAATACCGATATAAATATTAAATGATAGATCAAGTCCCAATACGATAGGCCAAGAAATGCAGTACCCACCATATAACAAATAATCGACGCTCTAACCATGGAGCTGTAATGGACAACCCAGTCCATCCCTTCAATCCGTTTTGCCTGCCGTATTAGACTCGTCAAGCTTATAACGCTACCCAGGACCATCGATAACCAGACTCCAAATGCGACAAAGCCGTGTTCGGCAAGCATCTCTATATAGGAGCTATGCCAGTCCCGCATGGTGACATGGATCCAGCCGTCGAATCCGGCACCGGTGAATGGGTGGCTCAATGCGTAGTTCCAGCCGTCGGTCCAGGCTTCGATTCGAGACATCGCGGATAAGTCTTCTTCGTAGGTTTCCAAAGTATGCATGCGTCCGAACCATTCCTCGGGCATAGCCGGTATTACCGCTATGATTCCAACAATCACGATGGGTATCGTCATGAATTTACGCTTACTATTTGAAATTAATATTAACGTCAAGGCGATCATGGTCAAAAGGGCGCCGCGCGACCAAGAAGATAACGAAGCAGCATAAATAATCGGAACGGATAACAAGATGCCGGTTTTAAGCCATTTCTTGGTCAATTCCTTTTCCCAGACTAATAATAGCGGTATGGCCATCAGCATGGCTACCGCGAACAAATTGTTATCTTCGAATTGAGTATTGGGTGGGCCATAAACCCGGTGGCCGAATGCGGTAACGATGGCGAAAATACCGCCTTTAACGGCTACAACGCCAATTGATGCGCCTATGGTGGAAATCAAATAATAAAGTTTTTCTCTAGTATTAATTAATACCCAGGTAAAGTAAAAAGGTATAAATATTTTGCAAATAAACCAAAACTTGGTCCATGCAATATCTTGTAGCGGGGCCTGCGTGGTCGTGAAAATAAAATAAACCCAAAGAAATAGGAAGGCAGGAATGCGCCAATCTTTCGGTATTGGCTGTTTATCTTTTGTCGCAATGGTACTGACAGTGACGACGAGAAACAGTACGTAATATACCGGTAGCGAACGGACAAATCCCCAGGCGTAGGCATGCGGGTTCAAGTAGCTGAATATGGCTAAAGAAAGAGCGCCCCACCACGGCTTTTTTAGTGCAGCGATTATGCAGGCTGTTAAAAATATAAGAACAACAATGTCGCGCACGATTTTCTCAAGACTGATTATCTGAATCTAATTTGGTTTGTTGCCATCGCTTGAAATAACCGAATATCAAACCGCTGGAGTGGGTGAAATTCATCAGTTTTCTAATGTTAATCTCCCGGCTTTTTAATGCGGACGTTAGCCAAATCGAAAATAACTTGATTGTTTTAAAAATTAAAAAAGGAGGTATGCCGAAATAACTGCGCGGGAATTCGGTTGTTTGGTTATACGCGTTCTTGTATCCCGATACAAAATGTAGTTTTAAAAAATATCGGCGTTTTAATCGCCACGCTTCCACTGAATGAAGTACGACCATATCCGGACGATATCGAATCCGACAGTCTGCGGCTAGTAAAGCATCAAACATGATGACGTCTTCTCCGCCACCAACCGCCTTTCCGACCCGATCGTAGCGTTTGTCAAACCGCAGATGTGGATTGTCGCGAAAAAGGCGCATGTTGTAAGCGATATTTGCCGTCCAAAGCGGAGTTTGCTTGTCACTGATCCAAAACGGCTCATCCCCATAATCAGTCTCAGCCAGAAAGCCCAACAATTCGTCTTTTAGCCATTCAGGCCGGTTTAGGTCGGCGAAGTCGACAACGACTCTTCCGCCGGCGCAGTCTGCGCCCTCGTTGACGATGGCATCGTAAGCGGCTTCGAGCAAACCGGGTTGCGGAATCTCGTCGTCATCGATGAATACCATTATATCCGAGTCGATCGCCTCATTCAGACAACGGTTCCTGGCTGCAACTATACCGGGTTCCGGTTCGGTCACCCAGCGTAACCGGATTCCGGGTAGCGCGGACAATTCCTCTAACACCTCTGTCGTTTGGTCGGAACTGTTATTGTTTACTACCAATATCTCGAATGGCGCCGGGCAGGTTTGCGAGCGGATTGCTGATAGCAATTTAGCTAACCTGCCCGCCCTGTTATACGTGCAAAATGCGTACGTGACTCTTTTGGCAGGTTGAAGATGGTTCATGTTTCTGATGATGGATAGAGTCCGATTCTGTTTAAAAACGGATTTGCGTTTCCGTCAATGTATTGAAAATAAATGGCAAAGTGTAGCGTCATGCTGGCGAGCGCTACGCTAAAGTCAAGCGTATGATCCGGCTGTAAGGTGCGCAGCCGCATAACATTGTAGACAAAACAAACGTTTCGATGGACTGGCGTTGGCTAATGTGCTGCTGCTTAGGCGTATTTAGATGCACAATGCGAGTTTGATGCGCGCAGCTTTACTGGATTCAGCCGGCTGATAGCGATGCCACAATAAAAAACCCGCGAAACCATGCGGTTTGCGGGTTTTTAAAGGGTCCGATCCGGGGTCGGATCAAAGTTTGGCGGAGAAAGAGGGATTCGAACCCTCGATACGTTTCCGTATACACACTTTCCAGGCGTGCGCCTTCGACCGCTCGGCCATCTCTCCAAAATCTCGGTCAGTCATGGCGTGCTAATGTAGTACGTTGGCATGCAGCTTGCTGACTTAAGCTCAATAGAATAATTCATAAGGCGGGCAATTGCAATCGAGGAGTGTGTTCCTGTCACTGCCGGGTTGCCGGCGTTACGAGATTCGGTCTCGACTCAGCGTTGACGAGAGGCTCCCAATTGCGGTGCGGCGGAACATTGGCTAACCTTGTTTTGTAATTATGTCGCTTAAAGATCAGCGGTATATCGCTTCGCATTGACTTCCTTACTGCTCATGATCGATACCAATCCCGATAAGCCCCGAATTTTGATTGTCGACGATGTTCACGAAAACCTGCATACGCTACTGAATATTCTGCGTGGAAAATATGCGATCCAAGCGGCGACCAGTGGCAGTAAAGCTCTGGAGATCGCCGGCCACGTGCCGCCGCCAGATTTGATATTGCTGGACATCATGATGCCGGAAATGGACGGTTACGAAGTGTTGCGACGCCTGCGGAGCCAACCGGGTACCGCTGGCATTCCGGTGATTTTCGTGACGGCCGCCGCCGAAGCCCAGGAAGCGGGCCGCGGGTTCGCGCTCGGTGCCGTGGATTACGTGACTAAGCCGGTAGTGCCGGAAATCTTGATGGCCCGGGTTGAAGTACACTTGGAGCTGGCCGCCTATCGGAAACGTTATGGGCGACTATAATTAGGGAATTTTAGCCCACAACATCCCCCACGCCGATTACACCAATGAGCAGAGACGACTGTGCAGTGCCTAGCGCTAGGCCCACCATTTTGGTTGTAGACGATTTACCCGAAAACATCCACGGTCTCCTCGAAGCGTTGAAAGACGACTACAGTATTCTGGTTGCGACCGACGGTCCCAAAGCGGTGGAGTTGGCACAAGGGCCGACGCCGCCGGATCTGGTACTACTGGACGTGAAAATGCCCGGAATGGATGGCTACGAAGTTTGCAAGTGGCTGAAAAGCAGTCCCAAGACCTGCAACATTCCGATCCTGTTCGTGACGATCGTCGACGCATCCGGCGAAAAAATTCGCGGTTTTTCCTTGGGTGCCGCCGATTTCATCACCAAACCGTTCGATATCGACGAGGTCCGCGCCAGAGTCAAAACCCACCTCGAACTCGGCCGTTTGCGCAAGGTGTTGGAAGGTCGGGTCGAGCGGCTAAACGAATACAAGCACGCCGCCGACGTCTCCAATATCGTTTCCAGAACCGATCCGCAAGGCGTGATCACTTACGTCAATGATGCCTTCGTCGAAACCTACGGCTACTCGCGCGAGGAGTTGATCGGCAAAACTCACCGGGTGATCGCCGACCCGAGTACGCCCCCTGGCTTGATTCGCGAGTTATGGAGCACCATCCTGTCCGGCGCCATATGGCGCGGTACTTTTTGCAATTTAAGCAAATCGGGCGAGGAGGTTTACGTCAACAACACCATCGTGCCGATTCTGAATGCCGACGGCAGCATTCGCGAATTCATCTCGACCAGCGTTAATGTCACCTACCTGATCAAGCAGGAAGAGCTGATCCGGCAACAGACCACCGATGCGTTGACCGGCTTGCCGAACCGGGTCAAGCTCATGCAGGATTTGGGCAAGGCCTCCAGCCGGGCGATGCTCGGCATGATTAACATCGACCAGTTCAAAGCGATTAACGATTTCTACGGTTTGTGCAACGGCGACAAAGTGTTGCTCGAAATTGGCGCCCGCTTGCAAAAAATGACGGCGGGGCGTGCCTCGGCCTACCGGATCGGCGGCGATTTATTCGCCCTGTTTTCCGAAAAGCAGGGCGACGCGGCCGGCTTCGAAAGCTTGATTGCCACCATACTCAATCAGTTGGAATCGGTGGCCGTCGATTGCGGCGACGACAAAATCAATATCCGCGTCACAGCCGGCATCTGTTTCGGTCGGGACAACACTTACACTCATGCCGCTTTGGCCTTGGAGCGGGCGCGGATAGAGCGGCGCGATTATTTGGTGTACACCGACCAGATGGAGATTAAATCGCATTACAAAGACAACATCCGCTGGAGCCAGAAGATCCGGCGCGCGTTGACCGACGGCCGCATCGTGCCGTTTTTTCAACCGATTGTCGATAATGTCAGCGGACAGGTCTGCAAGCACGAGGCCTTGATGCGGATGATAGACGAGGACGGCGAGGTTATTGCGCCGACCTTTTTGCGGGCGGCCAAACTGTCCAGGCAATACGCGGCGTTGACCAAAGCGATCTTCGAACAGGCCGTAGCCATTTTGGACCAGTGCAGCGGCGAAGTCGCGATCAACTTGACGGTGGAAGACATTCTGGACAGTAACACCGTGGCCTTCATCGACCAAAAACTGTCTCAGCCCGGTGTCGGTCCGCGGATTGTATTGGAAATTACCGAAACCGAGGGTATCGAAAATTACGAAGAAATACGCCTGTTCGTCGACCGGATGAAAACCTACGGCTGTAAATTCGCAATCGATGACTTCGGCAGCGGCTACTCCAATTTCGTGCACTTGCTGCGCTTGAAAATCGACTATTTGAAAATAGACGGCTCTATCATCATGAGTATCATCGACGATCCGGATTCGGAAACCATTGCTCAAGTTATCGTCGATGCGGCGCGCCGTTTAGGCATGCGTACCGTGGCCGAATACGTCGGCAGCGCCGACATTCAACTCAAGGCCAAGCAGCTCGGTTTCGATTTTTCCCAGGGCTATTACTTGGGCAAACCGCTGCCCAAGCCCCTATCGGCGCAAGATGCCGATTAAACCGCAAACTCTCGGGGCCTGAACGGCGGCTGCGGGCACTCAAACCGGAACAAGGAATGCATCGAAAAACGCCCCGGTTAACCATCGCACTAACCTGTTACGGGCTGATCGCTTCGACGGCCAGCCATGCCGACGTCAGCGCGGCCATGATTCGCGGCCAAGTGCTGCCCGGCGCTGGCATTAGCCCGGCCGGGGCTCAAATCATCGTCACCAGCTTGCAACGCGGCTTCTCGACCCGCACCTTTTCCCGCGATGACGGCTCCTATGTGCTGATGGCGTTAAAACCCGGCCGTTACCGGCTTTCGGTGCAGGCACCGGATGGACGGCAGACCTCACAGGAGTTGACCTTACAGGTCGGCCAGACCGCCTTACTCGACATTTCGCTCGATCCGGAAAGCGCAGCTGCCGCCGGCAATCCGGCCGAACATAATTCGTCGGAACTGGCGACTTATCTGACGCCGGAGCAAATGCAGCGTTTGCCGCAAGTCAACCGCAATTTCCTGAATTACGCCGACCTGGCCCCCGGCGTCAATGTCGTCAACGGCGAGGACGGCGCCACCCGTTTGCAAAGCGGCGGGCAGCGGCCGGACAGCGTCAACCTGTTCATCGACGGCGTCAGCCAGAAAAACTACGTAGTGCGAGGCGGCGTGGCCGGCCAGGATTCCAGTAAGGGCAACGTGTTTCCGGAATCGGCGGTGGCCGAATACAAGGTAATCAGCCAGAACTATAAAGCCGAGTTCGACCAAGTCGCCGCCGCAGCGGTCTCGGTTCAAACCAAATCCGGCGGCAATAGGTTTCAGGGAGAGGCCTTTTACGACCATACCAACCAGGATTTACGGGCCGCCACCCCCAGCGAACAGCTTACCGGCAAGCGCGATACCGAACAGGCGCAGTATGGCGTGACCTTGAGCGGACCTATCGTCAAGGACGTGGCGCATTACTTCATGGCCTACGAGCGCAAGGTCAACGACGATTTCGCCAATGTCGCCGCAGGGGACCGCGGCCCGGTTCCAGCCGCTTACCAGCCTTTGTTGGGCGAATTCAACCGGCCGTTCGAACAAGACTTGTTTTTCGGGAAACTGGATTGGGCGATCGGTACCCGGCATTTGATCGAAGCCACATTCAAATTCCGCGACGAGACCGAGTCGTTGGGAATCGGCGGCATTAATACGCAGCCTTACGCGCTGGAAAAAGGCAACAGCGAGAAACGCCTGGATTTCAAATACCAGTACCGGGCCGAACATTGGGTCAACGAAGCCCGTTTTACCTACGAAGACGCCAATTGGCAGCAAACGCCGGCGGAAAATTCGCCGGGCATAGTGCTGCAACGCTTAGACGGCAGCCTGCTGGCAAATACCTTGTCCAGCCGTGCCGTGCTGAATGCCGGCGGCTCTACCAACTATCAGCAGAAGGGCCAGATCGGACCAGGCTTGCAAGACGATTTGACCTTTAGCAACTTACACTGGTACGGCGACCACGTCGCCAAACTCGGCGTCAAACTGAAACAGATCGAACTCAGCGCGCTGGAACGCGATCCGTATCACCCGCAGTTCAGTTTTAACCTGAACAACCCGGCCGGCAATCCTTACCGGGTGCGCTGGGCGTCGGCGCTGGCCGGCGCCGGCGACGGCAGTACTGCCAGCGATGTTACCCAGTTCGGGGTTTATCTGCAGGACGACTGGCAGGTCGACAAGCATTTGAGTTTGAATTTGGGCCTGCGCTGGGACTACGAGTACAACCCGGGTTATCTGAATTTCGTGACGCCGGCCGACGTCGCCGGTGCGTTGCGCAACTGGAGCAACATTGCGAAAGCCAACGCCGGTTACGACATCGAAAATTTCATCAGCAGCGGCGACAACCGTAGCGCGGACAGCAACAATTTCGCGCCGCGCCTGGGTTTTGCCTACGACTTGCTGGCCGACCAGCGCCACATTGTGTTCGGCGGCTTTGCCAGGGCCTACGACCGCAATATTTACGACGTTTTGCAACTGGAACAGACCAAAGGCACTTATCCCGGCTACAGCGTCAATTTTCTGGGCGACCCGAACTACGATTGCGCTGCGGCGGCGGACTGCATTCCCTGGAACCCTGCGTATCTGAATTACTCGCCGGCGCAGTTGACGGCGCTGACCGGCGCCGTTCCGGGGACCAGCCGCGAAATCAATTTAGTCCGCAACAACCTGAAAACCCCGTTCTCCGACCAATTCAGCCTGGGCATGCGCAACCGGATCGGCGACTGGTTCGCCGAAATCGCGTTCTCGCACGTGGTCAGCTACAACGGTCTGGTCGGGCTGTTGGGCGGCCGCAATGCCGACGGCAGCTTTTTCACGCCGGGATCGGCTTTCGGCGGCACTTTTCAGGCATTACCGGGCTACGGCCAAGTGATATTGTTCGATAACGGGGTGCAGACCAAAACCAATTCGATCTTTCTGAAAGCCGAAAAGCCCTACCGCAAGGACAGCGGCTGGGGCATGACCTTTGCCTATACCTTTACCGATTCGGAAGAGAATAAACCACAGTCCTTTGTCGACAACAGCAGTTATCTGTTCGAGTATCCCAACACCCATGGTGTCGGCTGGCTGGACACTGCCGGGGTGCGCAAACATAAAATCGTCGCCAGCGGCAGTGTGGATTTGCCGTGGGATTTGATATTCTCCACCAAGTTAACCCTGGCCACCCCCGAGACCCGTTCCGGCATCAATTGCACCGGCGGCGCTTGCCGCTTGGATACTTTCACTCCGCGCGGCGAGGACTTTATTTTTCCGGGCAATTGGTGGGGTTACCGCCAGGTCGATGTGGCGTTGATCAAAAGTTTCGATACCCCGCGCGACACCCGGATGAAGTTGCGGCTGGACGTTTTGAATCTGTTCGATTTCAAAAACTATGCGGCGTTTAACTCGGATTTCGCCTCGGCCAATTTCGGCTCGCCGCTGGGTAACTTGGCCGGCCCCGGCTTAACGCTGAAACTGACTGCGCGGTTGGAGTTTTGATGTCCGGTTTCGCTTCGATAACTGCGCGATACGGCAGCCGGGCGGCGCGAGTGCTGGGCTTGGCACTCGGCTTCGCCACCCTGACCGGCTTTGCCGACGAATTGGCCGAGGTCCGGACCAAGGCAAATTACCTGTATAACTTCACCAAGTTTGTCGAGTGGCCGGCATCGGCCGGCGATGCGTTGCACATTTGCGTGGTCGGTTCGGAAGCGGTCGTCAACGTCTTGAGCGATTTGGCCAGCCGCGATACCAAAGGCCGGCTGTTGCAAATCTGGTCGGGAGTCGACGATCCGCACGTATGTCAGATCTTGTATGTCGAGCGCACGGTTGCGGAATTGCCGGCATTGATGCGCGAGGTTGGCGGCAATCCGGTGTTGACGGTCAGCGATGCCGACGGTTTTGCCGAGCGGGGCGGTGCCATCGGTTTTTACCACGAGAACGGGCAAGTCAAGCTCAGCGTCAATCCGGATGCTGCCCAAAAAGCCCAATTGAAAATCAACGCTATGCTGATGGAAATAGCCCGTATTGTCCGCTGATGAGCGCGAGAGTCTTGCCATGACCGATATCAAACGCGATATGAACATCAAGACCAAACTGGTGCTAATCATGTTAGCCACCAGTTGCGTGGCGTTAGTGCTGGCCGGAGCCGGCTTCATCGCTTACGAACATATCCGCGTCAAATCCGATATGGACCGCGATATACAATCCCTGGCACGGATTGTCGCCAACCGCAGCACGGTGGCGCTGACTTTCAACGACAGCGCCGTCGCCTCCGGCACCCTGGCCGCGCTCAGCGTAAAAAGCAGCATTGTCTCCGCCTGCATTTACGACCAGAGCGATCATTTGTTTGCCGAATACCGCCGCGACGAGGCGTGCCCGCCGCTGTATCCGGGGCTGCTGGGCGACGATGGCGTCGTGGTATACGATCGCTACAGCAATGTCGGCGAAGACATCGTTTGGGATGGCCGGACTCTAGGTAAAGTCTGGATCAAAGCCAGCCTGGACGAACTGATCGGCTTGTGGCGCAAGTTTCTATTGGCGGCTGCGGCGATCATCGCTTTGTCGGCGACCATCGCCCTGATACTGGCGTCCCGCTTGCAGCGGGTGGTTTCGGAACCGTTGATGCGACTGAAAAAAACGGTCGAAACCATCAACAGCGAAAAAAACTATACCCTGCGTGCGGAGGTGGACAGCGACGACGAATTCGGCGCCTTGAACCGCGCATTCAACACCATGATCGCCACCATTGAGGCGCGCGACCGGGAATTGCTGGCCGCCAACCGCCAGTTGGCCGACAACGAAAAACAATTGGCGGGTATTAACGAAGTCCTGGAAGAACGGGTCGAGGCGCGCACCGCGGAACTGGCCGACACCAACGCCAAGTTGGCGCACAACAGCGTGATGCTGGCCACGGTCCTGGACAGCATGTCGCAGGGACTGATTGCGTTCGATGCCGATCTGAAATTGCTGGTCTGGAATAGCAAACTCAGTGAAGTGCGCGGTTATCCGGCGGCGATGTTGCAGGCCGGGCGGGACTACGCCGAGTTTGTCCGCTTCGATTCGGCGGACGCAGCCTTGCGCTTCGAAAATCCCGACGGCGCCTTGGGCGAGTTTTTCCATGAGGTCAGGCACTTCCGGCCGCACCGCTTCACCGGTACCCGGCTGGACGGCCGCGTGATCGAAATTGCCGGCGGTCCGATAGCGGACGGCGGCTTTGTCAGTACCTATGAAGACGTCACTTTGCGAATCCAGGCAGAAGCGGCATTGAAGGAGGCCCGCGACGCCGCCGAATCGGCGACTCAAACCAAAAGCCAGTTTCTGGCCAACATGTCGCACGAGATCCGCACCCCGATGAACGGCGTCCTGGGTATGCTGCATTTGGCGCTACAAACCGATTTGAATGCGTCGCAACGCAATTATTTAGCCAAGGCGCATAGCTCGGCCCGGGCGCTGTTGGGCATTTTGAACGACATTCTGGATTTCTCGAAAATCGAGGCCGGCAAGATGGTGCTGGAATGTATCGAGTTCCGCTTCGATAGTGTGGTCGAGCAACTGGCCGACATGATCGGTTATCAAGCCGGCCTGAAAGGCATCGAGTTTTTGATTCGGCACGACCCGCAAATCCCGCCGGTGCTGGTTGGCGACCCGTTGCGCTTTGGTCAGATTTTGACCAACCTCTGCGGCAATGCCCTGAAATTCACCGACGCCGGCGAATTGGAATTGGCGTTTTACTGTACGGCCAAGACCGAAGAAACCCTAGACTTGCGGATTTCGGTGCGCGATACCGGCATCGGCATGTCTGCCGCCGACAAAGACAAACTATTCAAGGAGTTTACCCAAGCCGACCAAGGCACCAGCCGCCGTTTTGGCGGCACCGGCCTGGGTTTGGCTATTTGCAAAACCCTGGTGGAAATGATGCACGGCCGGATTTGGATCGAACATTCGGAGCCGGGCCGAGGCACCACCTTCTGTTTTACCGTGCGAATGGGCGTGGCCGGCGAAACACTGGCCCGCCAGCAGGCAATGGAACGCAGCATCGGTGCATTGTTGGCGGACGTACGGGTCTTGGTCGTCGACGACAATGCCGCCTCGCGGGAAATCATCTCCGACATGCTGCGGCCGTTTCATCTGCGGATCGATTGCGCCGCCAGCGCCGCTGCCGCGCTGAATCGGATCCATCAAGCCGGCGTCGAACCTTACGACGTGGTATTGATGGACTGGAAAATGCCCGGCATGAACGGCGACGAAGCCATCCGCCGGATTCGGGACGATACCGATTTGGCTCAGCAACCGAAAGTGATCATGGTCACAGCCTACGGCAGCGAAGACGTGATGCATGCCGCCGGCCGCGCCGGTATCGACGGTTTTTTGGTCAAGCCGGTATCGCCGTCGTCGCTGCTGGACGCGATTTTATCGGCATTGGGCCGCGGCCGGGTGCAAGCCATGGCCGACAAGTTCAAACAGCTTGGAACCGGGGCTGCCGGCGATGCCCGCCAATTGCAGGGCATTCGCCTGCTGTTGGTCGAAGACAACGAAATCAACCGCGAATTCGCCTCGGAATTGTTGCGCAGCCACGCCATGCAAGTCGATGAAGCGGTGAACGGGGAAGAGGCGGTGATCATGGTGCAGCAGCAGAACTACGATGCGGTATTGATGGACATCCAGATGCCGGTGCTGGACGGCTTGCAGGCCAGCCGCCGAATTCGGGAGCTGGCGGAATTGACCGGAGACCGGCGTTACGCCAAAGTCCCTATCATTGCAATGACAGCCCATGCGATGGCGCGCGATGTGGAAAAAAGCTTGGAGGCCGGAATGAACGACCACATAACCAAACCGATCGACCCGGAGCGGCTGCTGTCTGCGCTGGCAACCTGGGTGGAGTTGCCGCAACGCGTCGCCGTCGGCAGCGAAATTCCGGCAGCGGAACTCCCGGCCGATTTGGCGGCCTTGGCGGCAGTGGACGCTGCCCAGGGCATCCGCCGCATCGGCGGAAACACCGACGCCTATCGTAAACAACTACATCGTTTTGCCGCGCACTATTCCGGTACGGTAGCCGAAATTCGCGGCCTGATCGACGCCGACCAATTGAAAGCCGCCGAAGAACGTTGTCACGCCCTGAAAGGCGTCAGCGGTAATCTGGCCGCAGCGGCCTTGTTCGACGCGGCCGCCGAAATCGACAAGCAATTGAAACAACACCAGCGCCCCGACTTGGCAGAACTGCAACGCATGGAAACCTTGCTGGCCGATTTGCTGGCGGAAATTGCCAAGCTCGCGGCAACCGGCACTGCCGGCCCGGTGGCGGACAGCGGCGCAGCCACACCGCCGGCCGATGTTGCTGCGGTATTGGAAAAGCTGGCGCACGCCTTGGAACACGATCTGGGCGCTGCGGAAGATTTGATGGAACAACTACGCCGCAGCCTTACCGACAACCGCTACCGCGATGCGGTCGCCGAAATTGGCAATAAGCTGGACCGATTCGCAATCGACGACGCCCAAATCCAATTGGCCGAATTGCGCCTGCTGATAGGGCAGGGCTAGCCGTCTATTCCGCTGGGGTAGGCAAGATGAAACCGTGTCGCCGAAATCGCTAGCCCGCTTGCAGGTTTGCATCCCCTTTAAATCGAAATGTTTCAATGAGGCCCCGGCGGGAGGCCGGGGAATGCTGCCTGCCAACTGACCGGAATCTCGCGCTTCATCAAGTCTTGCAAACACGGCGTGGTGATGTAGACGTTGCCCATCACTACGACTTGGGAAACATCCACCAGCCGCGCGGTCTGGACTTTCTCGTCGTCGATGCTGATCTCCAGTTCCTCGCCTTTTTTGCCGATCTTGGCTTTGTAGGCCTGCACGTAAACCGGCAGGGCTTCGTCGCGCATCACCGCCAGCGGCCGGGGCTCCAAGTCGGCGTGGCGCAGGTAATTGACTTCGTCCGGCAAACAAATACCTACCAGCGAGCAACCGGAGCATTTCGGGCTGTCCCGCAGCGGATCGGGAATGTGGCCACCGGCGGCGATCAGGCGCAGGCCGTTGATGGCGTTGGCGGTGAGTTGCTGCAGTTCGTCGTCGAACACCACCCGCACCCGTTCCCGGCTTTGCACGTAATACAGCGCGCCTTCCTCGCAGACGTAGCCGTGTTCGCGCAACACCATGGCCTGCACGCAGAGTTGCACCCGCTCCGGGTCGTAAGCGCCGCGCGCCACATGCGGACGCTTGCCGCGCTTGTAATCGATCGGTGTGACCACGCCGTCCTCGGCTTCGATCAAGTCCAGTTTGGCGATCAGCCCCAAGCGGTTGGAGGACAGGGTAATCGAACGACCGTGCAGTTTTTCGGTGTCGTCCAGTTCGTCGGCTTCCGGAAAACTTTTGGACGGCTTGTCCACCCGGCGGTGGGCATGGTCGCCTTCCACAGTGTCCGCCGACGCCGCCCATTCGCCTTGCACCCACTCCAGATAGGCCAAACGCGGGCAGTACTGGTATTCGTTGATCATCCGCGCTGGCAGCAAGGGCATGTCGCCGGACAATTCCGGGAAGGGCAAAGGCAATTCCAATTGGATGGGCGGGCGTTCGTTGTCAGTCATTTTGTAATACAATTCGTCATCATCAGTGTATTACCTGGAGTCCGCCATGCCTGCCATCAGCCTGCGTTTACCCGACGACGTGGAAGCCAATCTCAAAGCCGAAGCCCAACTGGAAGGCAAAAGCCAATCGGAAATCGCCCGCTTGGCGATCACCGAATACCTGGCCCGCCGCGAGCGGGAGCGGTTTATGGCGGAAATGGTGGAAGCGGCACGCGCCTTGGCCAACGATCCGCAAGCCAGGGCGGAAGCGCTACAAATTGCCGCAGATTTCGACGCGGCGGACGATGGCCTGGACCGTTTGATTGCCGAAGAGCGCGCCGCCGGTATCGACCCCGACGAAAAATGGTGGGAATGATGAAGCGCGGCGAAGTGTGGAACGCCAATCTGAATCCCGACAAGGGCGCCGAAATCGGCAAGATCAGGCCGGTGCTGGTGTTGCAGGACAACGCGATGATTACCGGCGGCCTGCCCACGATTGTGGTGGTGCCGTTGACCAGCCAGTTTCGGCCAAGCTTGGCGCCGCTGCGGATACCGATTGCACCGCAAGGCCGGCTGAAAGCCGACAGTTACCTCATGGTCGAACAACTTCGAGCCATCGACCGCTCCCGCTTCGGCGAAGGCCCACTCGCCACCGTCACCGCCGAGGAACTGGCGGCGGTGGAGAAGAGTTTGCGGGGGCTTATGGGGTTGTGGTGAGCTTTTATCCATCTGTATCTACTGGCGTAAACAAACCCAAACCAAAATGGCAGCCAAAGCCCAATGCCAGCGAGCCGGTAAGTGGTTCGGCGAACGTCAGTTGCCAGAACGAGCCCCGGGTATCCGGCTGCACTAGGCCTCTTTTGCTTCTAAAGCGATGAAAGTCGATCGGGCGTAGTTCGCGGCCGTGCGGCTTAATGGTCGGTATGGGCGGAATTTCTATCGGTTCCGGTAATTTGCGCTCCCGACATTCCCGCCGAATCTGTGCCGGTACGTCAAAGTCTTTTTTGCAATGCCACGGGTGCAGATACGGCGTTTGCGACTGCCAAACGCTGGCGGTCTGGACGATAGGCGAGACGCTTTCGAAGTCGTTGCGCTGGCCGATATGCTCCAACATCAAGCGCCATTCCCGGCCGTCAAAGCCTTTAAGCGTTTTTAACGCACCTAAAAACCGGCACATGTCGTCGTCGATACCGGCCGGGACGTGAATCAGCACATGATCGAGCAATCCGTCCGGATTGGCTTGCGGCATGTAAACTTCGCCCACAACGATACCGCCAAAATTATATGGATGAGGCTGGATAAATTTAAAGGGAGTTAATCTCGAAACCTGCCGTTCAAATTTCAAAATTTTTTAGCAATTGACATACAAGATCGGCCATTACCTGCCATTCGAGGTCATTTTCCAATTTCAAGTTTTAGGGCATCCTGCGCGCTATTGGGTGTCCGGTTTTAGGCATGGAAATCCAATGATTGATAGAACCCGGGGCTCCCGCGCAGATCGCGAACGATGTGGTGCGAGGTTTAACCGCTAAAGATTCCAACACGGTCATGCAGTGTCAAAAAATGGCACTCAAGTCAACATCGTGGGTTAAGTCCTGTCCAGCCCTGGCAAAATTTAGCAAAAAGCAGCAAAGTGTAAAATTTTTTGACAGATGGATTCTATTGAAAAAATGTACGCATAAGCACTAAGCTGTTGCAATACATTTATTTAAATAGCTTTTTAAGTCTAAAGACTTAATTTAAGGACCCACATTGACCGCTAAAATACTGTAAAAAGACCTGACACTTTGTAAAAATTAAAGTACTGGTTTATGAAAAGGTTTTGCACTTAAGGAGTCTGTCAGCACTTGACGGGTGGCCGATCACGTATCCCAATAAAACCTTTATCGGCAAGATAGAGCGCGGTTTTGATTTTTTAGGCTACCACTTTTCGCGGCAGCCATTGACACTGGCGACCAAGACCGTCAGCCGACACGTTGAACGATGGCACCGGCTTTATGAGCAACAGCGCTCAAACAAAGCCAACTCCGAGGAGTTGGCTTTGATCCTGGGGCAATACGTTCAAAGTTGGCTGAGGTGGTGTCAGGCGGGGTTGAACGGGATTACAGCAAACGTCTACGGAAGCAACGCAGACTTGCAAGGCCTGACGCAATCAACAACAACACGCTGGGCTCGGGAACTTGACCAACACGAGTGACGCTCCAGCCGGTTACGTCTGGTGCCACTGGGTAGTCGAAATTCGTGTCGTTTATGATGAATGTCGGTAGGATAACTAGCTCTGTGGATGCTAGCCCTCTTTGGTTTGTGTACGTTGATGTAGAAAATGACGCGAACCACTGCAATCTGTTGGCATTCGTCGGATAATCAGTATTTGAGAATATTACATTATTTTCTTCACCATCGAACGACAGCTGTCCGTTAAGCGTTGTCGGTTGATTGGATGAATCGAAGCTTGACGAATACCAAACTCCACCAATCGGGGCTATAACCGTGTTGTCTAATAATAATGAACTCAGAGTAGTGTTGGTAATCAAATTTCCGTTTTCAGTGCCGGTGAAAAACCCTGTCGTAGTACGTCCGTTGTAATTCCAATCAAACCTATACGCAGCTGAGTTGACCGCAGTTGATAACAATGATAAAGCGGTTATGGCTACATATCGTAATATGGTTTTAATCTTCGTGGTCTTCATTTAAACTCCTAAAGGGCTTATGGTTTATGTAACAATTAAAACAGCAATTACCGTGCCGTATTTTTATATACTTGTGATGTAAATCACTTATTACAAATGAGTCATGTTTAGAGCCGGGTACATATTGCCTTATATCGTTTGTATCTTGATGGATTTTTGGCTCACGTGATCAAGTATTTTTCGCTGAATTTGGGTTGTTTATAGTTAGGCTGAAACGTCTCATTTTTGCCCTATCCTATTCCTAAGTCATGCGCATAAGTTCAATTCAAGGGATAAAAAATCAACCAGAACCGAAGTAGAAAACAGCGCTTTAGTCGCTGATATATTTATTCATATTGGTTTGACTATATTGAGATACCGGCTGATTTATCCTGTCCGGTTTAAAGAATGATATTGAAATGGTTTAATGAACCCGGACACTTCAAAAGGCAGACTTTATACTGTCAGCAGAGGTGACCATGACAAACGAGCAAAAACACAAACGGCCCAAATACAGTCTGGAATTTAAGCAAGATGCCGCCAAGCTGGTTCTTGAAAAAGGCTACAGCCAGCAACAAGCCGCCGATCATCTGGGCATATCATTAAGCGCCCTGGGGCGCTGGGTTCGAGCGGAGAGCAAGCCGTCTACCAAGGGCTCGTCGACGAAAAAGCCAAGCTTGAGTTTGGGGGATCACGATGAACTGATTCGCTTGCGCAAGGAAAATGAACAGTTGCGAATGGAGCGTGAGATATTAAAAAAGGCCGCCGTCTTCTTTGCGAAAGAAGCCGAATAAAGTACGGGTTTATTCAGGCGCAACAGAAGACGTATCCAGTGACCGTGCTCTGTCGAGTGATGCAGGTGAGCACCAGTGCGTATTATGAATGGTTAAAAGCCCCGCAAGAACGCGACAAAGATCAACAAGATCAAAGTGTTGCCGAAAAGGCGAGGCAGATTTTCATCGACAATAAGCAGTGCTTTGGTTCGCGTCGTTTAGCGGATCGGTTGCAAAAACAAGGCTTTACCGTTGGGCGCTTTAAAATGCGCCGCATCATGCGAGATTTAAAATTACAGGTTCGCTATCCCAAGCGATTTAAAGCCACGACCGACAGTCATCATAACGAGGCCATTTCGCCCAACCGGCTGGATCGGCAATTCCAAGTGGCTAAGCCCAATCAAGTATGGACGACCGATATTACCTACGTATGGACCCTGCAAGGTTGGCTTTATGTCGCGGTAGTGATCGATCTGTTTTCCCGCCAAGTCGTGGGCTGGGCGATTGACGATCACATGCGCACCTCGCTCTGCGCACGGGCCTTGCAAATGGCCTTCTGGCGCCGTAAACCGCCACCCGGCTTGCTGCATCACTCGGATCGTGGCAGTCAGTATGCGAGTCGTGAATACCGTCAACATTTGGCGGTGATGAAGATGCAACAAAGCATGAGCCGCAAAGGCAACTGTTGGGACAACTCCCCAACCGAACGATTTTTTCGCAGTTTGAAGCATGAGCAACTCAACTACGAAAAATTCAAAACCCAAGAAGCGGCAAAACTGAGCGTGATCGATTATTTGGCTTTTTATAACGGCCGCCGATCGCACTCAACATTGGGCTATCAATCCCCGCTTGAATTCGAGCAGGAATTTTATAGAAACGCTGCCTGATGTGGTGTCCGGTTTTTGTTGACCATTACAATTTTCGCCTGGTCCGGTCCGCCGGCCCCGTTGCACTGTGGGAGGGATGCAATTTAATTTACCTGCCGCGCGTCAATATCTTACAATTCGCCAGCCCTTGGCTCTGACAATAACTATTTTTAGGAGGATGGTATGTTCAAATTTCGCCTGCTGGTTTCCGCGCTTGCGCTGACCGGTTCTATGTCTGTAATGGCGGCCGAGCCGCTGCCGAGTGTGGCCCCGGCTCCCGCCGACAACCCGACCACGCTGGAAAAAGTCACGTTGGGAAAAATGCTATACCACGATCCGCGGTTGTCCTCCACCGGCACCGTATCCTGCGCCTCTTGCCATAACACGATGCTGGGCGGCGAAGACAACCGGCCGGTGGCAATGGGTGTCAACGGCCAAACCGGCGGCCGTAGCGCGCCGACCGTCTGGAACTCCGCCTTCAATAAAGTCCAGTTCTGGGACGGCCGCGCCGACAGTCTGGAGGCCCAAGCTGCCGGCCCGGTGACCAATCCGATCGAGATGGGGATGAAGAGCTGGGACGACGTGGTCGCCCGCCTGAAAACCATCGAAGGTTATCAACACGCGTTCGAAAAGGCCTTCGGTAAGGATTCTATTTCCAAAGAAAACGCCACCAAAGCCATTGCGGCTTACGAAAGAACTTTGATTACGCCGAACAGCCCGTACGACAAGTATCTCGGCGGCGATAAAGACGCGATGACCAAGCAGCAAATCCGCGGTATGGAAAAAGCCGTCGAAGTCGGTTGCACCAGCTGCCATAGCGGCCCGGCATTCAACGGTCCCGGTATGTTCCAGAAATTCCCGGTCAACTCCAACGGCTATTTCGAGGCGCAATACCACTTCCAAAAAGACAAAGGCTTGGCGGAAGTGACCAAAAAAGACAGCGACGAGCACCTGTGGAAAGTGCCGACCTTGCGCAACGTGTCTCTGACCGCGCCGTATTTCCATAACGGTTCGGTGAAAACCCTGGATAGAGCGGTCTGGTTGATGGCTAAATTGCAATTGAACAAAGAGTTGTCCGACGGCGACGTCGCCGACATCGTTGCGTTCCTGAACGCGTTGACCGGCGAATTCCCGACTCAAACCATGCCGCAATTGCCGGGCACTCCGGGTTCTACCTTTAACTAAGCACCGGGCGTTTTCCGGTTCTAACGAAGGGGCCGTGAGGCCCCTTTTTCGTGGCTGACGTATTGGCAACGAGTCGAAGATTGGTTTGGTACTGCGCTGCGGAGCGTGTCTAAAAAGCGTTTGATATGTGTGGTATTAGTCCGGTTCTTCGGCCATACTTTAGGCCATGGCGGAAATCGATAAATCCGATAAAAACAATTAAATAAATTCGTATTTAAGTCCATGTCAGTCAACAAGAAAATTCAATTATCGGCGCGGGTGGGGGAGTATGCGATTCCACCCTTGAAAGACATGTTGGTTTTGGGGAACCAATCGCCGATCGGCTGCATCGCCATGCGGCGGGCCATCGAGCTGCTGGTTAAAACCCCTTTCGAACATATCGAGCTGCAAGACGAGGTGATCTCCGATATTTTGGTGCGTCAGCACATTTTGCGGCGGGTGTCGCGGGAAGGCTTGATCGAATTTGTGATCGGCCAATTAAAGCCCATGATGGGCCCGGACGAGGTCTTGCACGCCGAACTGGATGTCAGCATTTTCCTGTCGCAAGGCGACTGAAAGACCGATGCAACGCTTAATGGTGCGCGATTGTTTGTGCGACCCGATCGTCCGGGTGTTGGAAGAGGGGCGGCCGGCCTATTCTCTGGCTAACCAGCCCCTGTATGCGGTATTTCGCGATTCCACCGCAACCGGTATCTTTTGCGGTCTGGTGACGCCGCAAGATATCGTGCAACACCCGAGCTGGATTTTTGCCGATCTTACCGAGCACCGCGAGTGTTTTAGCGTCGCCCCGGACGTCGAAGTGAGCAGTGCCTTGGATCTTCTAAGTGAGCAGGGACTGGAAGCGTTGCCGGTGTTGGACGGCCCGCGCTTTATCGGCGCGGTCAGTCGCCAGAGCATTCTGGAAACCCTGTTGAAACGGGAGCGCTGGTTGTTAGCGCAATCGCGCCGATTGAACAAATCCCTGGAAACCGAGCGAAACCGGATTCGTTCCTGGTCTGCCAAACTGGCCCGGCTTCACGAAGCCTCGCGCAGTTTGTTAACGGTGTTGAAGCACACCTCGGTCCAAAACGAACTGTTCGAAACCGGAATCGAGGCGTTGACCAGACTGTTGGAAGCGCGTTACGGCGCGGTCGGTATCCTAGACGACGCCGGAAAACTCAGCCACTTCGTCTATACCGGTGTCGATGCCGAACAGGCGCAGCGCATCGGCCAATTTCCGCAAGGCAATGGCCTGTTAGGCGTCGTGATTCAAGACAACGTGTCGTTGCGGCTGGCGGAGATGTCCACCCATGCCAGCAGCAGCGGTTTCCCCGAACATCATCCGCCGATGAAATCCTTACTGGCCGTGCCGATCTCGCACCAGGGACGTGTCTACGGCCGGATTTACCTGTGCGACAAAGAAAACGGCGAGCCGTTTACAGCCAGCGACGAGGAGCTGGCTCTGAGTTTTGCCTATTCGCTGTCGTTGATTCTGGACAACGCGCGCGAGATCGAGGAAGTCAAACAAGCCCGCAAAAGCCTGAATTACATGGCGCATTTCGATGCCTTGACCGGTTTGCCGAACCGGACGCTGTTGAAAGACCGCTTCGAACAGGCTATTTCTCACGCCCAACGCAGTGGCGACAAGGTCGGTGTCCTGTTTTTGGATCTGGACAATTTCAAAGTCATTAACGACACCATCGGCCACACGGCGGGGGACGGCTTACTGCGGGTGGTGGCGTCGCGGATCAGCCAGTGTCTGCGCGACGGCGATACCGCTGCGCGTCTCGGCGGCGACGAGTTTATCGTCATGTTGCCCGATTTGTCGGATGTGCAGGATGCGGCCAAAGTCGCCGCTAAAATTCTGGAGTCGTTGCACGCATCGTTCGATATCGACCGCCACGAAGTCTTCGTCAGTTTCAGTATCGGGATTAGCGTGTATCCGGACGATTCCGACGAGATGGAAGGCCTGCTCGCCAACGCCGACAGTGCAATGTATTACGCCAAAAAGCTGGGTAAAAACAATTACCAGTTTTTCACCCCGGAAATGAACCGGACCGCGCAGAACTACATGAAATTGGAAAAGTATTTGCGGCGGGCCATGGAGCAGGGCGAACTCGAGCTCTATTACCAGCCGCAGCTTGACGTCGCCAGCGGTAAAGTGATCTGCATGGAAGCGTTGATCCGCTGGTTCAGCGCCGAATTGGGGCCGGTGCCGCCGGGCGATTTCATTCCGTTCGCAGAGGAATCCGGCTTGATTGTGCCGATAGGCGCCTGGGTGCTGAAAACAGCGTGTGCCCAAGCCAAGGCCTGGGAGCGGGAGGGTTTGCCGGTTCGTGTCGCGGTCAATTTGTCCAGCCGCCAGTTCCATCAGGTGCAAACCGCGCAACACCCGCGACACCCCTTGCTCGATGCCGTGCTGGACGCGTTGGATGCCAGCGGCTTGTCGCCGGCTTTGCTCGAACTGGAGATTACCGAGGGTATTTTGATGCGGCAACTCGATTCGACCATGCAAATCCTGAATATCCTGAAAGATATCGGCGTCAGGATTTCGATCGACGATTTCGGCACCGGTTATTCGTCGCTGAGTTACTTGAAGCGGTTTCCGATCGATGTGTTGAAAATCGACAAATCTTTCGTCAACGATATTACCGAGGACCCCAACGACAAGGCGATCGTGTCGGCGATTACCGTGATGGCGCAACAGCTCAAGTTGGAGGTAGTCGCGGAGGGGGTGGAGAGCACCGCACAGATGAGCTATCTGCGCGAACTGCGTTGCAACTACGTGCAGGGCTACTTTTTCAGCAAACCGCTGGCAACGGGCAAAGTCTTGCCGTTCTTACGCCAGTGCGCCGCGGCCACGGATTAAGCCCGACGTTGCTCTCAGGCTTCGAACCCGGTTTCGAAGCAATTGCGGCCGGATTCGTCACCGTAAATCAGCGATAAAGTCTCCGGATCGGGAGCCGGCGTCGACACCGCGGAATAGGCCACCAGCAGCGGCGCGATATGCCTGGCCGATTTCGGGCTGGTATAGACCCAATAGCACGAGCCGTCGGCCGCCCAATGGCCGAACATCGCCATCCCCTCGGGGCCGTTGCGGGCTACGTAGGCCGCGCGAAATGCGCCCATTAACACGGCCAATTCGCCGGATTGGTAGTCTGGGCCCGACAGTCTGATGCGGTGCCAACTCTGAATGATTGCCGATGCCACGATTGTCTCCCGGTTGCTTTCAAGATTGGGTGGATTTTGCGCGGGTTGAGCGAACGAATGCCGGGTCGAGCGACGAGCCAGCGAGTTAAGCTTCAGTGGTGACCCGCAGCACCTCTTCCAGCGTGGTGATGCCCTGCAAGGCCTTGCCGACGCCGTCTTCGTACATGGTCTGCATGCCTTCCTCGATCGCGGTTTGCTGGATGACGAAGGCTTCCTCGTGCTTCATGATTTGTTTGCGGATGGTGTCGGTCATCGTCAAAAATTCGATGATCGCCAGCCGGCCTTTGTAGCCGATGCCGTTACAGGCCGGGCATCCCACCGGTTTGTAGAACAGGATATCGCCGCTCGGTTGCCACCGTCGCAACTGCATTTCCTCGATCACCGCATCCGCCGCCGGATGGGCTTGCTTGCAGTGCGGGCAAAGTCTTCTGACCAGGCGCTGGGCCAGAATACCGTTGATGGTCGAGCTGAGCAGATACTCTTCCAGGCCCATGTCTTGCAGCCGGGTAACGCCGGCTGCCGCGTCGTTGGTGTGCAGCGTGGACAATACCAAGTGGCCGGTCAGCGCCGATTGTACGGCGATCTTGGCGGTTTCCAGGTCGCGCATCTCGCCGATCATGATCACGTCCGGGTCCTGACGGACGATGGAGCGCAACGCCGAAGCGAAGGTCAGGCCGATCTGCGGTTTGGCTTGAATCTGGTTGATGCCTTCCAGTTGGTATTCGACCGGGTCTTCGACCGTGATGATTTTGCGTTCCGGCGTGTTCAGGGTTTTCAGCGCGGCGTACAAGGAGGTGGATTTACCGCTACCGGTCGGGCCGGTGATCAATAAAATGCCGTGCGGTTGCGCCAGCACGTCCATGAAGCGCTCGGCCTGCCGGCCGACAAAACCCAGGGTTTCGAAGTCCAGCACTGCGTTTTCCTTGTCCAGCAAACGGATTACCACGCTTTCGCCGTGTAAAGTCGGAATCGTCGATACCCGCAGGTCCAACTCCTTGCCGATCATCTGCAGCTTGATCCGGCCGTCCTGCGGCAGCCGGCGTTCGGCGATGTTGAGCTTGGCCATGATTTTGATCCGCGACAACACGGCGGCGGTGGAGGCGACCGGCGGCGAATCGATGTCCTGCAACACGCCGTCGATGCGCAGCCGCACTTTCAGGCTTTGTTCGAATGGCTCGATATGCACGTCGGAAGCCCGGCTTTCCACGGCCTTTTGCAGAATATAGTTGACCATCTTGATGATAGGCGCTTCGGAGGCCAGGTCTTTTAGATGTTCCAAATCCTCGCTGCCTTCCTGCTCGACGTCCAGGTTGTCACGCAGTTTATCCATCTGCGATTTGCCTTCGCCGTATTGCAATTCCAAGGCGGCGTCGATTTCGGCGAGTTGGCCGATTTGCAAGGTCACGGTTTTGCCGGTGGCCAATTGCAGGGCTTGCACCACATAGTCGTCCACCGGGTCCATCACCGCGATTTCGATTTGCTGCTCGTCCGCTGTCAGGCCGACGGCATGGTGTTGCTTCAGAAACCGCTGGGAAATGTGGTCCGGCAGCGGCGACTGCGGCGGATAGTTTGCCGCCGCCGCGCGTTGGATGCCGGTGGCCGCCACAAAACTGTTGGCGATGTCGTTGTCCGAACACAAGCCGAGTTTGATCAGCAATTGCGGCAGCGAGTCGTCCGGTGCGGTTTTCTGCATGCGCCGGACTTTACCCAGATCGGTGTCCGACAGTTTGCCGTTACCCTTTAATTGGTTGATAAAGGTTGCATATTTTGCGGAGTTTTCCGCGGTGTCCATGTCCATCGGATGTACCGTCGAAAGTAGCTGAATTGGTCAAGCATTGTAGCGAGTTTCGCAGTATTCTGAAGGCCATTTCCAACAAGAATCGGGCGCGAAGCCAACGGAGCGAAACGTATGAACGGAATTCGGGTATTAAGTCTGACGGTTTGCATATCGGCAGGTACCGCTTGCAGCGCCGATTGGGCCCAGCGCTTTGCCTACCACGCCGTCGAGAATGCCGGCCAATTGCAATGCCAGAAAGCCATGGCCAACGATTGCGAACGCCGGCCCGGCTACGACCAGTACCAAAAGGAGCGGCGCGAGTTGGACCGTTAGCGGCGGTGTCGATCAAATCTCGTTCAACAAGGCCAATTCCGCCGGATGCGGTTGCATGTAAAACGAGTTGTCGATGAAACTGTCCGGCTGGCGGCGGAAATGGTGGCGCAGCAGCGTCAACGGTACGATCAGCGGCACCTGGCCGATGCGGTAGTTTTCGATGGTGTCGGACAATTCCTGTTTGTCGTCGCTGTCCAGAGCCCGTTTCAAATAACCTTGAATGTGTTGCAGCACGTTGACGTGGTTGCCGCGGCTGGCGACGATTTTCAGGCAGGCCATCAATTCGGTGATGTATTCGGCGGCGATCGCCTCGATCCGGGCATCGGTGGCTCCGGCAACGATGCGGCCCAGATGGCGCGCCCGGTTCTGGTCGTGGCTCATCGCGATCAGTTTGTGCCGGCTGTGAAAGGTCATCAAGCCGTGGGCGCTGAGGCCTTCCTCGCAGAGCTGCCGCCAACGCTGATAAACAAAAACCCGTTGAATGAAGTTTTCCCGCAAACCCGGATCGCCGAGCCGGCCTTCTTCTTCGACCGGTAGGTTAGGGAAGGCGAATTGCAGATAGCCGGCAAAAATACCGGTGCCGTTGCGGGCCGGTACTTCGTGTTTGTAAACCTTGACCCGGGTCATGCCGCAACTGGGCGAGTCTTTTTTCAGGATGTAGCCGCACAGGCCGTCCAGCCAGCCGGCTTGGCGGGCGGCAGCGTCGCGCAAGCGGTCGGTGACGTCGAAGCTGTGGTCCTTGACGCCGACGCAGCGAATCCCATCGGCCGTTTCCCGCAGTTGCACGCAGGGGCGGGGAATGCCGAGGCCGGCTTCCACCTCCGGACAAAACGGCTTGAACTCGAAATAGCGGCCCAGCGTGCGTTCGATATAGCTGTGGTATTTGTGGGCGCCGTCGTAACGGACTTCGTGGCCCAACAGGCAACTGCTGATGCCGACCGGAATATTGTGCATGGGAGTCCTTGGAATCAATGCCGGGGCGCGGCGAAAATCAGTTGGTCGGTGGCGAAACCCTGGTTGCGAGCCTGATTCAGCAGGCTGTCCAGGATCGGCTGCGCCAGATCGGGCGTGCGCGCCAGAATCCATAAATAGTCGCGGTCGGGGCCGGCGATCATTGCATATTGGTAAGCCGTCTTGTCCAGCGCGATGATGTTGTAGGCGCCGTAAAACGGTCCGAAAAACGATACTTTCAGCCGGCCCCGGTCCGGGCCGTCGATAAAGTAGGCCTTGCCTTCGGCGCTGCGGCGCTGGTTGGTTTCGGCATCGAACCCGCTGTTCAGCACTCTGACGCCGCCGTCTTCGCGCAGGCTATATTCGGCGCGGATCTCGCTCAGACCGCGTTCGAAGCGGTGGTCCAACCGGGCGATCTCGTGCCAGGTGCCCAGATAGCGCGGCAATTCGAAACCTTCGACCACGGTCAAGCCTTCCGGTATGCCGGTGCAGCCGGTCGACAGTAGCAAAGTTAGTAACAGTATCGGAATCAATTGCATGGGCTCAGGCCTGTTGGTTGGAAAGTTGAATTTGGTATTGGGCTTTGATGCGGCGGCTTTGCTCGGCATGATTTACCCGCGGCGGCGGATAATCGCCGGCCAGCGGCGCCTTTTCCCAATTGTGAATGGCTTTGGCCGAATAAGGTTGCAGTTCCGGTAGCCAGGTTTTGATGTAACGACAGTCGGGGTCGAACTTTTTCTGTTGCAGCCAGGGATTGAAAATCCTGAAATAGGGTTGGGCGTCGCAGCCGGTCGACGCCGCCCATTGCCAGTTGCCGTTGTTCACGCAAGGGTCGTAATCCAGCAAATGTTGGGCGAAGTAACGTTCGCCCCAGCGCCAGGACACATGCAGGTCCTTGATCAGGAACGAGGCCACGACCATCCGCAGCCGGTTGTGCATCCAGCCGGTCTGGTTCAGTTCCCGCATCGCGGCGTCGACGATGGGAAATCCGGTTTGGCCGTTGGCCCAGGCCCAGAAATCGTCCTGGGCATTACGCCAGCGCAGGCCGTTCAGGCGGAGGTCGAAGGCGTGGCCGAAGACGTGCGGAAAGTGGTAGGCGATGTGGCTAAAAAAATCCCGCCAGTACAATTGGCGCAACAGCGCATGGTCCGGTCCAAGGTCAACCTGGATGGCCTGATGGGCTTCGCGTACCGAGCAGCAGCCGAACTTCAGATACGGCGACAAATGGCTGGTGGCGTCGAGTTCCGGAAAGTCGCGGGTCTCGCTGTAATCGCGCCGTGCAGTCAATGCCGATAACTGTTGCTGCGCCGCGCGCCGGCCGCCGGCAAAGGCATTCTGTTGCGGCCGGCGCAAGGTTTGCAGCAGCTCGGATCTTTCCGTAGCGAGCGGCTCGCTGACCAGTCGGCCATTAGCCAGTCCGCTTGGTGCCGCCACCGGATTCTGGATAGCCTTTTTATAAAAGGCGGTAAACACCTGATAGGGCAAGCCTTTGTCGGTCAGTACATATTCCGGCTCGTTCAGCAACAGATCCGCGTGGCTATGAAAGTCCAGCCCCAGTTTTTGGCAGCATTGCTGAATCTCCTGGTCGCGCTCGCGGGCGAAGGGGGTGTAATCGCGGTTGACGAACACGGCTTCGATGTGCAACTGCTGTTGCAGTTGTTCGACGACCGCTTCCGGTCGATCGCCGAATAGATAGAGGTGGCCGCCGTTTGCCAGACAGTCCGCTTGTAAATCGCTTAACGATTCCAGCATGAATTGCAGTGCCGGCCGGCTTTGGTAGGGATGGGCTTCGATCTGGCGCGGATCGAAAACGAAGCAGGCCAGCACCCGCTGCGAGCTTTTCAATGCCGCGTTCAAGGCGGTGTTGTCGGTCAGACGCAGGTCGCGGCGGAATATAAACAAGGAAGTTCGGTAACGCGGTGTGCTCATCGCGATCAGCAGTCGCCCCAATGGTTGGTCATCTGCAGGCAATTGAAGAAAATGTTGGGGTAATACTGGTAAATCACCCAGCGCAGTATCAAATCCAGAACCGCCGCAACGGTCAGCAAGCGGGCCAGCACCGCCCAATGGCGGGCGCCGGTTTTATCGGAGCAGCGCCAGACCGCACCGATCCAGTAAATCAAGGGTAGGGCCATGATGATATGCATCGTCACCCAGCTGGCGACGGTGAAGTCGCCTTCCTGGATTCGATAATCGATCAGGAACAGCACGGCGTTGTACAAAACGAAAAACGGATAGAACGCGTCTTTCAAGCGCAGGTAACCCAACCAGCTCCATTGCAGGTAATAGTAAAGGCTGGGCGGTTCGCGCTCCTCCCATGCCTCTGCCGGTTCCGGCGTCAGGTAAAACACCAGCAGGCCCAGGCCGATCGCCACCAACAAGGCTTCGTACCATTTGATGAACGAGGTAAAGGCAAATAACGCGGACAGGCTGTCGATCAACATGGGATTACCGATCTTTTCGGGTCAGGAGTTATGCAAAATCGCGTCGAGCGCGGGCCGCAGCCGACTATACTGAAACTCGAAGCCTTGTGCCAACAGGCGTTCCGGTTTCACCCGCTGGCTGCCGAGCACCAAGGCGGCCATTTCGCCGAGCAACAATTTCAACAGTCCGGCCGGTAGCGGCAGTAACATCGGTCGGCCCAACACTTCTGCCAAGCTCAGGCTGAACTCGCGATTAGTGACCGGTTCCGGCGCCGTGGCGTTGTAGGCGCCGCTCATGGTCGGATCGGCGATCATCGCTTCGGCAACGGCGAGCCAATCCTCCAGGTGAATCCACGACATCCATTGCCGGCCGTCGCCCATGCTGCCGCCCAGGCCGAGTCGGAACGCCGGCAGCATGCGTTGCAACAAACCGCCGCCGCGGCCCAGCACCAGACCGGTACGGATCAGGCAGACCCTGCTGCCGTGATCCGCGGCGGCCAATGCCGCGGCCTCCCAGTCGGCGCACAATTGTTGGGCGAAATCGGTTTTGGCCGGACTGGTCTCGCTGAGTAAGCTATCGCCTTGGTCGCCGTAAATGCCGATCGCGGAGCCGTTGACCAACACCGGCGCTTTGCTGCCGGCGGCGATCCAGGCGACCAGCGCTCGAGTCAGTTCGATCCGGCTGTCGCGTAAAATCTGTTTGCGGGCGGCGGTCCAGTACCGGTCGAAAATACCGGCACCGGCCAGATTCACCACGGCGTCGAAGGCGCCGGCGTCGGGCAGGTCGGCGAAGCGGGTGACCGCGCCGACAGCGCTGCCGAATTGCTGGCGAATCTTTGCCGCGTCGCGGCCAAATACGGTGACAGTGTATTGTTTGGCCAACAAGCGGCGGGCGAGGGCGCTGCCCAAGAAGCCGGTGCCACCGGTGATCAAAATCGAGGTTGAGGTCATGGCGATTTCTCCAAACTTATCGGCAACAGGCTACTGGCTTAGTCGGCCCGGTCCGGGTTAGCGGCTTGAGGCTTGGCAGCCGCGGTTTGCCCGAAACGGCGGTTTTTCAGCCAAACCAAGCCGCGGAAACCCATCAACATAGCCAGTACCAATAAATAGAACAGCGGTTCCGCCAAATTGCCCTTCAATTGCCAGAAGTAATGGACGATGGCCGCGCCCGCCGCCAGATAAATGTAACGGTGCAGTTTCTTCCAGGTTTTGCCGAGCCGTTTCTTGGCGACTTTGGGCGAGGTAACCGCCAACAGGAATAGAATCAGGTAGGCCAACACGCCGAACCACAGATAACTGCTTTGCAGGATATCGATGCCGATCAGCGGCCAAACCCAGGCCTGGTCGGCACTTAAATAACCGAGCAGGTGCAAGGTGGCATAGAAAAACGCAGTCAGGCCGAACAGTTGGCGGTAGTCGGTCATCCCGCGCCAATTGGTCATGGTTTGCAGTGGAGTGATAGCCAGTGTGATGCATAAAAAGCGCAACGACCAGTCGCCTAGGTAAATATGCATCGCCTGAATCGGGTTCGAGCCCAAACGGTTCCAGCCGATTTCCAGCAACAGCCACAGGAGCGGTGCCGCGCAGCTGACCAGAGTGATCGGCCAGAGCCGGTTGATCAGGGCGTCCATCAGAAGAAATGCCCCAGGTCCATATCACTGTACAAGCCTGCCACCTGTTCGGCGTAACCGTTGAACAATTCGGTCCGCCGCCGTGGCGTGAAAAAGTCGGAGCCCAGCGGCCGCTCGCTGGCCTGACTCCAGCGCGGATGCGGCACTGCCGGATTGACGTTGGCGTAGAAGCCGTATTCTTCGGGCGCAAACCGGTTCCAGCTGGTTAGAGGTGGCCTCCGGCACAGTTCGATTCTGACGATTGCTTTGGCACTCTTGAAGCCGTATTTCCAGGGCACCACCAAACGCAAGGGGGCGCCGTTCTGTTTGGGCAAGGTTTCGCCATAGGCGCCGACCGCCAGGATGGTGAGCGGATGAACCGCTTCGTCGATGCGCAAGCCTTCTTCATAGGGCCAAGCCAACATGGCTTGTTGCCGCAGCCGCGGCATCGCTTCCGGCTGGCTGGCGCTGATGAATTTGACGAACTTGGCGGACGACAACGGTTGTGCCAGCTGTAACAAATCGCTTAGGGCAAAACCGACCCAAGGCACGACCATGGACCAGCCTTCCACGCAGCGGAAACGATACAGGTATTCGCGCAGTGGAAAGCGTTTCAGCAAATCCTCCACCCGGTAGCTGAGCGGATTTTCGACCTCGCCGCCGATCTCCACCGACCAAGGATCGATCCGCAATCGTTGAGCCAAACGGGTGCTGTCTTCTTTATTGAAGGCAAACTCGTAATAGTTGGTGTAATTCAGCATCAACTCGGCTGGGGTTGCTGTCAAACCGAGAGTTTGCGGACCGCCGGGCGGTAGAGTCGACCAGTTTCGCGGCCTTGCGTTGGCGGTGTCTGCGGCGGAAACGCCTACCGCAAGCGCGGCGATGGCCTTCATTAATGTACGCCGTTGCCTGAATACTGCCGGATCGGTAATCTCGCTGCTCGGAATGGGTTGGCGGGTTTGAATCAACATAGTTGCGGCCGACAGTAGGAGGCGAGCCTCGCGCTCAGACGTTACCGGACCTTATTTCTTACCTTTCGGAATCCAGCCGAGCAGTTGGCGGATTTTCCGTTCGGTAATGAAGGCCAGCGAAAATAACTGGATGAAGTTCTCGGCTTCGATCAGATCCAGGCCGATATTGGCCGGGACCATTTCTTTGCGGGTGCCGAACATCCGGTCCCACAGCGCCAGCACGATGCCGTAATTGCTGTCGTGTTCGCTGCGTAGGGTGGAGTGATGGGTGCGGTGTAACGCCGGGGTGATGATGAAATTCGATAGCGCATCTTCGTTCGGCACGCGGATATTGGCGTGGTGGAAAAAGATGAAAAACAACTCGACGATTTCGATCGACAGCACCAAGTAGGCATCGACGCCGATCACCACCACGAACAGGCACTTGTAGCCGATTTCCAGCATTAAATCGAACACGTGAAACCGGAAGCCGGTCGACACGTTAAACGACTTGTCGCTGTGGTGAATCTTATGAAACCGCCATAAATATTCCGATTTGTGGCTGGCATAGTGCCAGGCGTAAATCGCCAGATCGAAACAGGCGAAAGCCAGCAGCCATTTCAGCGGTCCGTTGGGCATCGCACTCAATAAGCCGTGCCCGGCGAATTGCTGAGCGACCAGAAACAAAGACGAGGCTCGCAGAATCGCCAGAATCAGGTTGTTTACCAGGAAGGCCATGGTGTTGGTGACAATCGATTCCTTATACACCTTGGGTGGGAAATAGCGGTAAGGCCGTTTCTTTTCCAGCGCCAGCAAGAACAAAAAAGCCAGTATCGCCAAGCCGAACAGGCCTTGGTTGAATAACATGCCGTTTTCACTGCCGATTGCGTTCATGGCGTCACCGGTTGCTTGGAGTTAAGGGCGCGAGCTAGCGTTCAGTAGGTCGGTCAGACTTTTGATTTCGGTATCGGCATCGACCTGATGAGTAATGTCGTATTGCACGCCGAGGTAATAAATAACCCGTTGTTTACGGTCGAACAACGGCACGATTTTGAGCCGGTTATGAAACAAGCTGCCGTCCTTACGGTAATTGCGTAGCGTGACTTCGACCGCTTCGTGACGCTGCATCGCCTCCGCAATTTGGAAGCGCGCGTCTTGGTCGCGGTCCTTGCCTTGCAAAAACCGACAATTGTGGCCGATGATTTCGTCCTGGCTATACCCGGTCAAGCGTTCGAAGGCTTTGTTGGCATAAACGATCGGTGCGTCTTCTTGGTCTGGGTCGGCAAGCGTCACGCCATTCACGCATTCGTCAAGAATGGCCGACAACACTTGCGGAATCAGTCCGTTATCTTTTTCAACGACAAAAGCCATAAATACACTCCACTAAGCTTGGGCTGTTGGATTGGAATCGTACATAATCAGATTTTTGATCTGTTCTACGGTGTTTTCCGCGCCTTCTTCGATCGCGCAACGGATCAGTTTTTCGAAAGGCCGCATGAATATGTCCAGTTGCAGAAATTCGAACCGGAAGGTAAGGCGGGTCTGCGGCCGGTCGCCCTCCGGCTGTAGCAGGTAACTTTGTCGGTAAGGCTGGGTCAGGCCTTGCACGGCCAGCTTGGTCAGGGGTTGGTACTCGGCAATTTCGAATACCGATTCGACTTCTTCGCCGCTGTCGTGGCGAATCTGCCGGGCTTTGGCGCCGACAAAGACTTGTTCGCCGTCCAATGGCTCGAAATCCACCAAGTCTGCCGCCCATTTTGGGTAATTTTCAAAAAAGTCGTGGCCGACGAACTCGAATACCTCACTTAACGGTTGTTCTATCTCGATACTGGCCTCGGCGGCCACGGGTTTGTTGGCGTCGAACGGTAGTTTGATTTGCATTTGCTGCTTCCCCCTGGTTGGCGGCGCTGAGAAAACGCCAGGTGAGGCCGGACTTTCCTGTCCGGTCTGCTTATGATCGCGGCCGCGGATCGCGCAGCGCGGCGCATCCTCCGTAGAGTAAGTGCGATAAACCGGAGTAAACCAAAAGCTGGCGGTAGTTGTCGTCTACTTCGATCTGGTTGATCGAACAATAGAACTCAAGCGAGGCAATCAACAACAGAAAAAATATGCCTAATGCCGCCAACGCTTCCGGCCGGTTGTCCAGTTTGTAGAAACTATAGACCGCAACTTGCATCAAGCATAGATAAAACATCATCAGCCGCATGTTATTGGCCAATGGCCCGTACAAATCGCTGTTATCGGTAAAAAACAGCGGATTGCCGAGTATGGCGGCGATGCCGCCGATCAGTAGCGTAATCACGGCGGCATTGAAATTGACCTGCAACACCAGCTGCAAAAAATTTAAGGTTCTAACGGATGCTGTTTGGTTTTGCATATTGCTAACCTCTGAAAAAAATACCCTCCAGGAGTACAGCGTTTGGAGGGTACATAGAGGAGGACTGTTAAGAAGCGAGTGCGCTTCCTTGACCGATTTGGCCGTCGGCTTCGCTGGAGAGTTCCGGCTGGTCCGTCTCGGCTTCGAAAGTCATTTCAGGTTCAGGTTCCGGTTGCGGCGGTTCGATCATCCGGCCCTGCATCAGTTCGTCGATTTGGAATTTATCGATGGTTTCCCAATCCATCAGGGCTTGCGCCATGTTGTGCAGGATCTCGATGTTTTCCTTCAGGATGTTCTCGGCACGTTTGTAATTGCTGTCGATCACATGCCGGATTTCTTCGTCTATGGTTTGCGCCATTTTTTCCGACATCGGTTTGGCCTGCGGCCCCATGTACCCGCCCTCGCTATCGCCGTAGTCCATCGGACCCAACCGCTCGGACAAGCCCCATTTGGTCACCATATTGCGGGCAAGTTGGGTGGCGCGCATGATGTCGTTGGAGGCGCCGGTAGTCACTTTGTTTTTACCGTAGATCAGTTCTTCGGCAACCCGGCCGCCGAACAGACTGGCGATCTGGCTTTCCAGTTTGTCCTTGGAAGCGCTGTACTGATCGCGCTCCGGCAGGAACATGGTGATGCCCAGGGCGCCGCCGCGCGGCATGATGCTGACTTTGTAAACCGGGTCGTGCTCGGGTACATTGCGGCCGACGATCGCGTGGCCGGCTTCATGGTAAGCGGTCATCAACAAGTCTTCCTTGGACATGATCATCGTCCGTTTTTCGGCGCCCATGATCATTTTGTCGCGCGCTTTGTCCAGGTCGTTCATGGTCACGACTTTCTTATTATTGCGTGCCGCGAACAAGGCGCCTTCGTTGATCAGATTCGCCAGTTCAGCGCCGGAGAAACCCGGTGTGCCGCGCGCCAAGTCGGTCAGATTCACGTCTTCGGATAGCGGTACCCGGTCGCCGTGGACTTTCAGAATTTGCTCGCGGCCTTTGATATCGGGCAAACCGACTTGGACCTGGCGGTCGAAGCGGCCCGGCCGTAACAGGGCTTTGTCGAGAATGTCCGAGCGGTTGGTCGCGGCGATGACGATGATGCCTTCGCTACCGCTGAAACCGTCCATTTCTACCAGCAACTGGTTCAAGGTTTGCTCGCGCTCCTCGTTACCGCCACCCATGCCGGCGCCGCCGCGTTGGCGGCCAACCGCATCGATCTCGTCGATAAAGATGATGCAAGGGGCACGTTTTTTGGCTTCGGTGAACATGTCCCGCACCCGCGCCGCACCGACGCCGACGAACATTTCGACGAAATCGGAACCGGAGATCGAGAAGAAGGGGACTCCCGCTTCGCCGGCTATGGCTTTGGCCAGCAACGTTTTACCGGTACCCGGAGGGCCAACCATCAACACGCCGCGCGGAATCTTGCCGCCCAGAGCTTCGTATTTGCCGGGATCGCGCAGGAAATCGACCATTTCTACCACGTCATGCTTGGCTTCTTCGCAGCCGGCGACGTCTTTGAAGCGGATCTTGATCTGGTCCTCGGCCATCAATTTGGCCCGGCTTTTGCCGAACCCCATTTGGCCGTCGCGGCCGCCCATCGCTGCGGCCTGCTTGCGCATGAAGTAGACCAGCACGGCGATCAGCAACAGGGTCGGCGCCCAGGAAATAAAGATTTGCATCAGGGTGGACGGTTGTTGCGGTTTTTCCACCTTGATTTTCACCCCGTATTCCAGCAACTCGTCGATCATTCGCATGTCGTTCGGGTTGTAGGTGGAGAACCGGGTGCCGTTCGGACGGCGGCCGTCGACGTAATTGCCGTCGATCACCACTTCTTCGACCGCTTTGTTGCGAACGTCTTCGATAAAGTCGGAATACGAAATTTCGTAGTGCGGATCGTATTGCGGCATGCCGCGGTTGAAAATGGCCGATATGATCAAACCGACCGCAGCGAAAATCGTCAGAATAATGAAATACTTTTTCATGATTTCGCTCCGGTGTTATTTCTCGCTGGAGAAATATTTGAAGAAATCCGAGTTCGGCTTCAGCACCAAGGTATCCTGCGTTTTTTCGAAGGAGGTTTGATAGGCCTGCAGACTGCGGTAGAAAGCGTAAAACTCCGGATTTTTGCCGAAACTCTTAGCGTAAATCTCGGCCGATTGAGCGTCGCCGCGACCGCGGATATTCTCGGCGTCGCGTTGGGCATTGGCGACGATCACTTGTTTTTGCTTATCGGCTTCGGCGCTGATCTGCTCGGCGCTTTCCGCACCCTGCGAGCGGAATTCGCGGGCGACCCGCTCCCGTTCGGCGCGCATGCGCTGGAATACCGAGCTACTCACTTCCTGCGGCAGATCGATCCGTTTGATGCGGATATCGATCAGCTCTATGCCGAACTTCTCGGCGGTCGGCGACAACTTGGCCAACAGCGTTTCGCGCAATTCGCTACGGTCTTCCGAGATCAATTGCTTGATGGTACGCACGCCGAATTCGCTGCGCATCGCGTCTTTCATGATTTGGTCGAGGCGGAGATTGGCTTGAAACTCGTCGCCGCCGACCGTGGTATAAAAGAGGCCCACATCACCTATCCGCCATTTGGCGAACGAGTCGACAATAACGTTCTTCTTTTCGGAGGTAAGAAAACGCTCGGACTTGGCGTCCAAGGTCAGCACGCGCGCATCAAACGTACTGACATTATTGATGAGGGGGGCCTTAAAGTGGAGTCCGGGCTTGTAGTCGGATTCGACCATCTCGCCGAGACGAAACAGAATGGCTTTCTCGTGTTCCTTCACGTAGAAAACCGACATGTAACCGAGTACCAACAGGGACAGACCGGCTGGAATCAAAATTTGGGTTCTGCTGCTCATTGTTTGCTCCTGCTTGGGCGTAAATCGGTGCCGACGGTTTTGCGGACCGCGCCTTTATCGGCGTTGTGCGGTTCGGATACCGATTCGACTTCGTTATTGCTGGCTGCGCCGGTGCCGTGTTGTTGGAAGGTTTGCGGCATCGGCATGTACAGCGTTGGATTGGTATTGTCGGCTTCGAGCATCACTTTGTTCGTGTTGCTGTACAGTTTTTCTTTGGCTTCCAGGTACAGGCGCTTGCGGGTGATGGCCGGGCTTTTTTCGTATTCCACCAGCAGTTGGTCGAAGCGTTCGGTTTCGCCTTTGGCTTTGGCGACTTTTTCCGCTTCGTAGGCTTCGGCTTCCTGCACAATCCGTCCCGCCGCACCGCGGGCCTTCGGAATCACTTCGTTGGCGTAGGCTTCGGCTTCGTTGATCAGGCGTTGTTTATCCTCGCGGGCGCGGATGGCGTCTTCGAAGGCGCCTTGCACTTCCTCGGGCGGTTGCGCATCTTGCAGATTGACGCTGGCGATGCTGATACCGGTTTTGTATTCATCCATACCGGCCTGAATCTGTTCCTTGATTTCGGCAACAATCTGGCTACGGCCCTCGGTCAGGACGAAGTCCATACTGTTGCGGCCGATCACGGCCCGTTCGACGCTCTCGGTCAGTTGTTTCAACGTGTTTTCGTTGTTCTTCACGTTGAACAGATAATCTCTGGCGTTGTTAATTTGGTATTGAACCGCTAAGCGCACGGCGATAATGTTTTCGTCGGCGGTCAGCATTAACGACTCTTGCGGAATCAGCGACGATTTGCTGATGCGGCTGCTGTCGGTATAGCCCACTTCAATGAAGCGTTGTTGTTCGACATTAACGATGGCAACGTTCTCGAACGGTACCGGAATGTGCCAGTTCGGGCCGGGCATCGTGGTTTCCGAGTAGGCGCCGAAGCGGGTTACCACGCCGCGGTTGCCCTGGTCGACGATGTAGAAGCCGCTGGCCAGCCAGACTACCGCCAAGGTGCCGCCCACCGCAGAAGCCACTTTCCCGGTGGAAAACATGCTTTTGTGGCCGTTGAAAAAATCGCCGGTCTTTTCCGACACCTGCTTCCAATACTTGTCTATCTCCAGCCTCCAATCCGGTTGTGGCGTCTGCTTACTGGTATTGTGTTTTTCTGATGACATAATCACTCCTCTTGTAGTGTTCGCCTGACCTGAGTCATTGATTGTTATTGTTAACCGTCCTTGGGTTCGAGAAATAGCATAAGGTCAAAGCCGAACTGTTGTTTCAATTTTTTTAACGCTTCGTTCTGGATTTGCCGGACTCTTTCCCGAGTAACATGCAGTTGGTCGGCAACGGCTTGCAAAGTCATTTCCGTGTGATCGCGCAAGCCGAAGCGCATCGTCAGAATCGCTGCCTGTTTTTCCGGCAACGACGCCACCGCTTTGTCGACGTATTGAGCTAGATCGTTGTCAATTAGTTCATCGAGCGGCAGACTGAACTGGTGCTGTTGCATCTTCGCCATCATATCCAGGCCGTCGTCTTCGTCGCCGATCGCAGCGTCCAGGGAGTGGGTGGATTGGTAATAACTGCTGATGGTTTTGATCTCTTGTTCGGTCAGGTCGCAGCAGGCCTTGAGCTCGGCGATGCTTGGCCAGCGTTCGGTCTTTAGGTAGCAGTTGCGCATGGCCTCGAACACTACCGAGGCTTTTTCCGCCAAGGCCACCGGCAAACGCACGATTTTTTCCTGTTTGACGATCAAGCGCGATATGGCTTGTTTGATCCAATAGATAGCGTAAGTTGAAAAGCAGATGCCGCGTTCCGCATCGAAACGGTCGACCGCTTTAATCAAGCCGACCAAGCCTTCTTGCATCAGGTCGTCGAAACTCAGATTGCTGGTTTTGTATTTGTGGGCCACGAACGCCACCAATCCGGTGTTGGCCGATATGGTTTGTTGGCGGATGGTTTTCAATTCGCGAATTGCCACTTTGAGTTCGGCTGAATAATCAGAGTCTAAGGCGGGATCAGCGGCCAGCGTTTTCAGGATGTCGCCGGCGCTATCGAGCAGGAACACCGGCAACAAGTGCAAGCTGTACAACAACTGGTTTACTGTACGCCGGTGGGGATCCAAAAGTTGTACAATGTTTTGCGGTTGTACAACTTCTTGCGCGGCTTTGAAGTTGGCTGCGGTATTTTGTACAAGTGACTCTTGCTTGTACAACAGTTCTATCAGGCGCTTGGCTTCGTCCGAATTTTTCGCAATCATCAATTCGGAGCAATCGATGCCGCGCTGCAGTTCGTTGAGTAAACGTTTGGCTATCAGCGGACTAACCTGCTGATTATCAAGCAATAACTGGTTGAGACGGTTCCGGGCTTGCTCCATGCGCACGCTTAAGGTGCCTGGCTCGGCATCCGCGATAGTGACTGTCTCGCTAGCAAAGGATAGTGCGGCTGTATTAGACATAATCGTTTCGCTCGTTGAATTAAGTTGTTGGCAAATACGTTACTAGATTGTAAAATGTTTGTCAAAATAAAATATGTACAAAACGTGAACAATGTACTCAATTAAAGCCATTACATCGTTAACGGGTTTGACACCGGAAACGCTAAGAGCCTGGGAACGCCGCTATGCTTGTGTCACGCCGGCGCGCAACGACACCGGCAGGCGGTTCTATTCGCAGCAGGATCTGGACAAGTTGACGCTGTTGGTGAACTTGACCGGGCAAGGGCATTCCATCGGTAAACTCGCCGGTCTGAGCTGGCAACAGCTCAGCGATTTGCAAAACCAGTCTGAACTACAGCAGCGGCGCGAGCCGGTGCCGTTTCTGGAGCAAATTGCAGATGCCTTGCGCGAATACCGTATCGAACGTTGCGAGCAGTTATTGAAGAAAGCGTTGCTGGTCAGCGAGCCATTGGACTACGCCCGCGACGTTTTGTTGCCGGCGATGCAAAAGGTCGGGGATTTGTGGCACCGGGGCAAAATCAACATCGCCCAGGAGCATATGTTCTCGTCCTGCGTGAAACGGATCGTGCTCAGTATGGTGAACAATCTGCATCGCCATTCCCGCAACAATCCGGGCATTATGTTGGCCACGCCCAGCGGCGAGCCGCACGAATTCGGCATATTGGTCAGTTGCTTGATCGCCGCGGCGCAGAACTACAATTGCTATTACCTGGGTGCAGATTTACCGGCGGAAGACATCATCGAAGCAGCGCGGCACTTGGCGCCTGAGTTATTGGTGATCGGCATGGTGAAAACCCCGCCGGAAGCGGTTACGGTCGAGCATTTGCACCGACTGCTGGATGCGGCCCGGCAGGACGATTTGAAAGTCTGGTTGGGCGGTGGCGGTGCGTTGTATTTGTTGGGCGCGGAAGATCCTGCGGTCGCCAACGTAGATGTCGTCTCCGATATCGACCAATTCAACGCCAAGATCCGGCAGCAGCGGATTTCACATTAAACCGGCCGTAGGCCGGCACTATTTATCGCAGCGTCGCTAAGAAGCGACGAATTGGCCGACGTAAGGGTTGCTGCGCATTTCGGCGCCGAAAGTCGACATCGGGCCATGGCCGGGAATGAATTTGACGTCTTCGCCCAGCGGCCAAAGCTTGTTGACGATCGAATCGATCAAGGTCTGGTAATCGCCTTTCGGGAAATCGGTGCGGCCAATCGAACCTTTGAACAGCACATCGCCCACCAACGCCAGTCGTTCCGTCTCGCTGAAAAACACCACATGGCCGGGGGTATGGCCAGGGCAGTGGATGACCTGTAACACTTCGTTGCCGATCTTGACCGTGTCGCCGTCGTTCAGCCAGCGCTGCGGCGTGAAGCCGGCCGACTGCGGAAAGCCGAACATGCGGCATTGTTCCGGTAACAATTTGATCCAGAAATCGTCTTCCAACTGCGGCCCGATGATCGGTAACGACAACTTGGCGGCCAGTTCGGCCGTACCACCGACATGATCCAGATGGCCGTGGGTCAACAGTAAGGCCTCCAGTTCGACTTCTTGTTTTGTCACTTCGCTCAGCAGCAAATCGATGTCGCCGCCCGGATCGACCAAAGCGGCTTTATGGGTTTGTTCGCAGACGAGTAGGGTGCAGTTTTGTTGGTAGGCTGTGACGGGGATGATGGTGTAGCGCATGGAAGTTGAATTGAGGGTTAGTCCCAGGCACCTTGACATTTCTGGTTTTGTTCAGTGAGGCGGCCGTTTTTTAGAGTGATATCAGCTGTTGATTTTCTAGTTGGAAAATTCGGCGCATCATTCTCTGTATTTTCCAGAACATCAAGCGTGAAAACCTTATCACCATGGGTGTTTAAATAGGTTGTTTTTACATCAAGCTTCGGGATTGTCCGGCACCCCTTACCGCCTACAGGCATGAAGTCAACCAATGGGTAACTATCTGGTTTGCCATTCTCGCCTTCTCCAAATTCGAAAACAGCCAGATATTGAGTCCAGCCGTTGCCGCCGGTGTAACCTTCAAGAGTAAAAATTGCCAGAAAGTTAACCGCAATTGAATTTAGGCTGATGGCTTGTACTTCCCAAGATTTCGACGGAGAGGAGCCGTATGAGTCACTTAATAATTCAGTCAGCTTTTTTATTTGAATCTCTAGCTCAGCAGGGATACCGGATTTTGTGGTTTCGGCATGTCCTATTGAAATGAAGCAAGTTAATAAAACAACTAACCCAAAGAATCTCATATAAATGCAATCGATTTTTAGATGTTCAACAGCAAATGCGCCGGAGCTTCCAAGCATTCCTTGATGATGCCGAGGAATTGCACCGCTTCCTTGCCGTCCACCAGACGGTGGTCGTAGGACAAGGCCAGGTACATGATCGGCCGGATCACGATTTCGCCGTTCTCGACCACCGGCCGGTCCTTGATCGCATGCATGCCCAAAATCGCGCATTGCGGCGGGTTTAAGATCGGTGTGGACAGCATCGAGCCGAAGATGCCGCCGTTGGTGATGGTAAAGGTGCCGCCGCTGAGGTCTTCGACGCTGATCGAGCCGTTGCGGGCTTTGTTGCTGAAGTCGTGGATGCCTTTTTCGATGCCGGCGAAATCGAGCTGGTCGGCGTCGCGCAAAATCGGCACGATCAAGCCGCGCTGAGTCGTGACGGCGATACCGATGTCGTAATAACCGTGGTAGATGATGTCGTTACCGTCGATCGAGGCGTTGATGGCCGGGAAGCGTTTCAAGGCTTCGATGGACGCCTTGACGAAAAACGACATGAAGCCGAGTTTGATGTTGTGCTTGGCTTCGAACCGGTCTTTATATTGGTTGCGCAGTTCGATGACCGCTTTCAGGTTGACTTCGTTGAAGGTGGTTAACATTGCCGCGTTTTGTTGGGCCTGCAACAGCCGCTCGGCAACCTTGGCCCGCAACCGGGTCATTGGTACCCGTTGCTCAGGCCGCAATGCGGCAATAGCCGTCGCGGAAAGCGGAGAATGGCTACTGTCGGCCGCTGAAGCAACCACGGCGGGCGCCGGTTCCGGCTGCACTTGCTGGTCTTGCAAATAGTCCAGCACGTCGCTTTTCAGAATCCGGCCGTGTTTGCCGGAGCCGTGGATTGAGCTTGGGTCCAGTTCCTTTTCGGCTACCAGTTTGCGGACCGACGGGCTGAGCGGCGCTTCCTCCGGCTTTGCCGCCGGCGCGGTCGCCTTGGCGCTCTGCACATCGAGCTTGGCCAGCAACTGGCCACCGACGACGGTTTCGCCGTCTTGAACGACGATGACTTCCAGTGTGCCGGATTTCGGGGCCGGCACTTCCAGAATCACTTTATCGGTCTCCAGGTCGGCCAGATTTTCGCCTTCGTTGATCCATTCCCCGGCCTGTTTGTGCCAAGCGACCAGCGTGGCGTCGGACACCGATTCGGGGAGACTGGGTACCAAAATATCAAAGCTCATGTTTGTTTCCTTCGTTGTTTCCGTAAAGAGCGGCATGAACTACCGCACGTTGTTCTTGCAAGTGGGTTTTGTAATTACCCACCGCCGGCGCGGCGCAAGGCGGTCGGCCGGCATAATGAATCGGGATGTTGTTGTCCACCAAATCGAAGAAATGGTGCTTGCTTTGGTACCAGGCGCCCTGGTTTTTCGGTTCTTCCTGGCACCAGTAGATTTGTTCCAGATTGGGGAATTTGTCAATCTCCTGTTTGAAACGGTCGTTCGGGAACGGGTACAGTTGTTCGATACGGACGATCGCCACGTGCTTCAGGTCGTCCGCGCGCCGGGTTTCCAGCAAGTCGTAGTAAACCTTGCCGGAGCAGAGAATCAAGCGCGTGACGTGAAATGGATCGATATCGTCCTGTTCGCCGATCACGGTCTGGAATTCGCCGTTAACCAGTTCGTCCAGTTCCGACACCGCCAGTTTATGACGCAGCAGGCTTTTCGGGCTCATTACAATCAGCGGTTTACGGTATTCGCGCACCACTTGCCGGCGCAGCAAATGGAAAATTTGGGCCGGGGTGGTCGGTACGCAGACCTGGATATTCTGGTCGGCGCATAATTGCAGATAGCGTTCCAGGCGGGCCGAGGAATGCTCCGGGCCCTGGCCTTCGAAACCGTGCGGCAACAGCATCACCAAGCCGCTGAGTTTGCCCCATTTGGTTTCGCCGGAACTGATGAATTGGTCGATCACGACTTGGGCGCCGTTGGCGAAATCGCCGAATTGCGCCTCCCAGATGATTAGTTTGTTGGGTTCGGTCGAGCTGTAGCCGTATTCGAAGCCGAGTACGCCTGCCTCCGACAGCAGCGAGTTGAAAATTTGTGCCCGGCCCTGGTTTTCGGCCAGCTGCTTCAGCGGTATGTAATTTTCGCCAGTGGCTTGATTCAGCAAAATAGCGTGGCGGTGGGAAAAGGTGCCGCGGCCGATGTCCTGGCCGGTCAGGCGTAAGTCGTAACCGTCCATTAGCACGGTGGCGTAGGCCATGTTCTCGGCAAAGCCCCAATCCATCGGCATTTCGCCGGCCGCCATCTTGTTGCGGTCTTCCATGACTTTTGCGACGCGCGGATGCAATTCGAAACCCTCGGGCAAGGATTGCAGGCGCTGGTTGCAGAACCGAATTCGCTCCGGCGTGACGGAAGTATCTGCCGGAATGTCCCAGTGTTTATTCAGAAACCGTTCCCAGCGTGCCGAGTAAGAATAGGCCTTGTTTTCGATGATGGGCCGCGAAACCGGCAAGCCTTCGTTCAGTTGTTGCAGATAATGCTGTTCCAGTTGTTGCACCCCGGCCTCGTCGATGACACCGTCGGCGATCAGTTTCTGCGCGTAGATTTGCGGCGGCGTCAAATGGTCGCGGATGGCTTTGTACATCATGGGCTGGGTGGCAGCCGGCTCGTCGGCTTCGTTATGGCCGTGGCGGCGGTAGCAGATCAAATCGATCACCACGTCCTTATGGAAGGTGTTACGGTAATCCAGCGCCAATTGGGTGATGAAAATGACCGCTTCCGGATCGTCGCCGTTGACGTGGAACACGGGCGCCTGAATCATGTTGGCTACGTCGGTACAGTATAAGGTAGAGCGGGCGTCGAACGGATTGCTGGTCGTAAAACCGATCTGGTTATTGATAACGATATGTACTGTGCCGCCGGTGGAAAATGCCCGAGTTTCCGACATGTTCAGGGTTTCCATGACGATGCCCTGGCCGGCAAACGCCGCGTCACCGTGAATTAAAATCGGCACGATCGCATCGATGCCGCCGACGCCGTGCCGGTCCTGGCGGGCTTTGACCGAGCCTTCCACCACTGGATTGATGATTTCCAGATGCGAGGGGTTGAACGCCAGTGTCAGATGGATCGGGCCACCCGGTGTGGCGATGTTCGAAGAGAAACCCTGGTGGTATTTGACGTCGCCGGTCAGCACGCCGGGGGAAGAGGTGTGGGTGCCTTCGAATTCGCCGAATAACACGGCCGGGCTTTTGCCGAGTATATTAATAAGTACGTTGAGCCGGCCGCGGTGGGCCATGCCGATGACAATTTCCTTGAATTTGTGTTCGCCGGCGCGTTGAATCAATTCGTCGAGAATCGGGATCAGCGATTCGCCGCCTTCCAGCGAGAAGCGTTTTTGGCCGACGTATTTTCGGTGCAGGAATTTCTCCAGGCCTTCGGCGGCAATGAGTAGTTTTAGCAGCCAGATGCGTTTTTCCGGGTGGCTGGAGAAGTCGGGTTTTGCCCCTTCCAACTTGTTCTTGATCCAGCGTTTGGATTCGTCGTCGACGATGTGCATGTATTCGCTGCCGATGCTGCCGCAGTAGATTTCCTTCAAGGTCTGCAGGATGGCTTTCAGTGGCAGGCGGTCGATACCGCACAGGCCGCCGGTATCGAATAAGGTGCTCATATCCGCTTCGGTCAGGCCGTAATACAAGGGCTCCAGATCGGCCGGGACGGTCGGTGAGCCGCGTAACGGATTGTTGGCGGCGATTTGGTGGCCTTTGACCCGGTAGTGGTTGATCAAGCGAGCCACGGCGGATTGCTTCTTTACGCTTTGTTCGGTAAAGCCCTGCATCCGGGCCAGTTTGCCCGGTTCGGCGATAGCCAGTTTCTCGAACCGGTCGACAATCGCGCTGTGCGGCGTGTCTTCGGCCGAGCCGCTGCGGATGGCGTCAAAGCGGGCGCGCCAACTGGGACTTATGGTATCCGGCGCATTCAAGTATTGTTCGTACAGGTATTCGACGTAGTGGGCATTGCCGCCGTACAGCGAGGAGGATTCTTCGAATTCTTTAAGCAAGCTACTCATTGCAAACGTCCTGGTTATCGGCAAGTTGAAGTCAATTATGTTAGAGCGAAAATGCTATATTACCAAGCGTGGGGTGATGATAGCGGTCGCGGTTTCGGCGCAAGTTCTGTTTTATTAACAAGGCAAAGGCATGACGGATAATAGAGTCGTTATAAAAATAAACTACGATAAAACTAAAACGGCAAAGCAGATAAATCCGCCGCAGACTATTACTGTTTGGCATACCGGAAGAATCGCTATTGCCTTGGTTTTACTGCTGCTATTTTCGCTGTTTTTGTACTTTACGTTTAGCGGATCCGAGCAGCCGGGCAATACTCAGACCGATACGGCTGGAAAAGTTCAAGAGCCTGAGTCGAATCAGATTTCCAGCGCAAACAACTCGGAGCCGCCTGCGGCCGATGGCTTGGCTATCAATAAGGTGTATACCAAGGAGATTCCGCTTGCACAACAGTTGCAAGCGGAGAACACCAAAACCGAGCTGCTGGGCACGCGTCCGCTGGGCATTATTTTCGATCGCCGGGTGATTCGCGCTTCGCTGAATACCCGGTTGAAAGATAACGAACCCGACCAGCCAATAGCAGGAGCGTTTGCCGTGGTAAAGGGAAAACCTATAGAGTTGTTTTATTTTACCGAGATAAAAAATCCGGGAAGGCTGGTGTTATTTCACGAGTGGTTGCGAAACAAACAAGTAGTGCAGCATAAACAATTAGATTTGAAAGAAACCCGCTCCAAGGTATGGTCAAGCAAAACTTTGTCGTATAAAGACGTCGGCGAGTGGCAAGTAAGGTTGTCGGATAAGAAAGGTAAGGTATACTCTGAGGTGAAATTTTCATTATCCGCGGAATAATAGTTTTTTTCGCTAAAACTTAGTGATAGAATCCGCGCCGTCTTTTGATTAAAGAGGAAAATATGACTGATTTTAATAAATTATCCGAAGCAGAGTTACAAGCCGTTATCGATAATGCCGAAAAAGCGTTGAAAGAAAGGCAATTCAGCAAACGTAAAGAAGTTATCGCCCAAATTAAAGAGTTGGCCGCGTCGATTGGTGTGACCGTTGATATTCACGACGGCGATAAAAAGTCCGAAAGAAAAGTCTCTAAAGTTGCAGCGCGATACCGCAACCCGAACAATTCGGCATTGACTTGGTCAGGCAGAGGTTTGGCGCCGAAATGGATGCAGGAACTGCTGGCGGCAGGTCGCGATAAATCCGAATTCGAAATCAAGTAATTCCGGATAGTTGCTTCGTCCAATCCTGTAAGCGCTCAGCCACCCAAATGCCGTCGTCCAATATCAGGTCGTGTCCGGCCCAAGGGTGGCTTAGCCATGGAACATTCCATCGGCCATGGATGGCTTTCGAACATTCCTGAGCGACGATTCTGTCGCCTTTTCCGCTCAATAGCAGTACCGGAGTTTGGTTTGCGCAAGCAGTCGGCCGATAGCGCGACGCTGCGTACAGTTGACGTAGCGCATTTCTGACACTGACCGGTCTTTGTCGTTGAATATGGGCCCAGGTTTCGGCCAGTTCATGGTCGTAGTCGCGGCGGTTACTGGTCAGGCGGATAATCGCCAACTCTCTGCGGTAGACATCCTTTTCCAGCATAATTTGCAGCAAGCGTCGGTAGCTTTGCCAGCGCAGGCGATGAAAGAATGGGCTGAGCCCGGCAAAGCTGGTATTCAACAGCGCAACGCCGGCAATATCGCCCGGATATCGCTGCAACCATTCCCAGGCCACCATGCCGCCCAGAGACAGCGCCAGAAGGTTGACCGGCCGCTGCAGCATACCGGCTTCCGCCGCCCGTTGACGTACCCATTCGCTGATCTCTTCTATCCGCTTCGGGCTGGTCTCACGGTGGAACGTGCCGGCGCCCGGTAAATCGATACAATGGACGGTAGCGGCCGGAAATGCCGATTGCAGCAAGCTGGGGAAATTTCCCCAATGGCCGGCCTCTCGGCATAGACCGCGCAGCAGTATCCAGTCTTCAGTGCGGTGGCTGGCCATACCATAACTCCAATGCCTGGCTTTGATTCAGTTCCCGTTGCGACTCGTCGAATTTCGCCCATCGATTTGGGTACAACAAGCATCGAAACAAAAAGTCGAATAAGGTTAAATGACGGCGCAATATGCGTTGTTGCCGATGCGGTAACAGCGGGTGAAACAAGCCGTGGCGTTGAAATAAATGAGTCGGGCTTTTTCTTAGCCAGAGCCAGGAGCCCATCTCGAGTGTCAGCGGCAAGAACAGCTTGCGTTGCCGGTAGCGGTCGGTGAAGTCGTCGTACAGGTAATCCCATAAATCGCCGCTTATCACATATTCCTGACTCATCGGTTCGATTTTATAAAAATGGTGCGGGTAGCAGCGGTCGAACAACTGTTTCAATGCGTAGGCGTCGGCCAGGTCGGGAAAGGGCGTTTGCCGAGACGCGTACGGAAACCACAGGCGGTCGTGAATACCGAAGCCGGAATGCAGATCCACGGCAATCGCCAGCGGCGCGTCGAACAGGTGGCGGTGCACCACCCGACATAGGGCCTGGGCTTCTTTTTCCATCTTGGATTCGTCGCCGCGGTACCAGGGCAGTTTCGGGCTCAAGCGCTGGCCGCTGTATAAGCGGGTATTGCCGTCGCTTTCGATCGGCGAATTGCGCATTAAATCCACACCGCGGCCGTTACAGCGGGTCCCCCGAAACACGCCGACCGGATTGACCAGGGGCATGAACACCAGGCGAGCTTTGCTTAAACGTTGGTTCAGTTCTTCGTCCCAATCCAGCAACTCGCACAGCGTATGCAGATAGGCCAAAATCACTTCGGAACCGATTTTTTCCAGGCCGTGTACGCCGCCGAAGTAGGCCAGCACCGGCACATCCGGCGCGGTGGAGCCTATCGTCAGACAGTGGATCGGAAACCGGCGGCCGGCATGTTCGACGGTTTCGACGACCTCGCACTGGGCGCGGCTGCCCAAGCGGGCGACAATTGTTTCCAATTGCTCCAGTTCAGGGAATGGACGCTGTTTCATGAGTCGGTCGGTGCGCGGTGGATTACCCGGCCAAGGATTTTTCGATATAGCGCTGGCGTTTTTTCGGCGCGATTTTGTCGACTTCGACCATGATCAGGCTGTCGATGCAATTGTTGAAGTCCGGATCGATATTGAAATCGATGAAATGGCAACCCTTATCCACGCACAATTCCACATATTGTTTGTATAAGGTGGGTACTTTGACGCCGAGTTTTTTCAATTCGCTGTTCAGTACTTTGAAGCTGGTCGAATAGTCGGCATTGAATTCGCTGGCGGCGAAGGCCTGGCCGGCCTCGGAAATGATGAACGGCTTGCGGGCTTTGGTTTGATGCGGCTCGGCACCGAATTGCTGCCGGTAAAAGCCGATGATCAGTTCTTTGGCGGCGTGCGGATAGGCGTTGCTGATGCTGACCGGACCGAACAGGTATTTGATGTCGGGCCGTTCCCTTAAATAAGCGCCGATGCCGTACCACAAATAATCCAGACTATGTTGGCCCCAATAACGCGGTTGGACGAAGCTGCGGCCCAGTTCGATGCTGTTGGGTAAGTAATCGACGAACTCGCCGCGCAAATCGAACAGGGTTTGCGTATAAAAACCGTCGATGCCGTGGCTGGCCATGATGGCCGGGCCGTCGCCGATGCGATAGGCGCCGACGATTTCCAGATCGTTGTCGTCCCACAACACGATGTGGCTGTAATAGATATCGAACTTATCCAAGTCTAGCGCCAGGCCGGTGCCTTCTTCCACGGTGCGGAAGGTCAATTCCCGCAGCCGGGCAATCTCCTGCATCACCGGGCAGTCGTCGCGGAACTGGTACAAAAAAATTTTTTTGCCGTCGCGAGTTTCGCCCAGTAAGCGGGACTGGAACAAGGCCTTTTTGACTGCTTTGGTATCGGACGGATGCACCACGGTGGCGACCGTATCGAACAGCGGCGCCTTGTTTTTCTTGCCCAGGTTTTGCACATGCTTACGAAAGCGCTGGCTGAGTTGTTTGTTGGTTTCCGGGCTGTCGGCGAGCGCTTGGAACGGCACCGGTGCGCCGACCAGGAATTTGATTTCCTGGCCTTTTTTGTTGAACATCTCCTTGACCAGCAACATCGTGCCCAGCGGTTTGTAAAGCGTCGAGGCGCTGTAAAACAAGGCCGAATTCTTGGCCTTGATATAAATCGGCAGTACCGGCGACTGGGTTTTGCGCGCCAGTTTGACGAATCCGCTTTGCCAGGCGCCGTCGCGGATGCCTTTGGGCGTGATGCGCGAAACTTCGCCGGCCGGGAAAAAAATCACGGCTTCTTCGTTTTCCAGCGCGTCGATCATGGTCTTGTACACGTCCTTGAACTTCTTTTTTTCGGACAGCACGTCGACCGGCAGGAAGATCGATTGCAACGGTTCCATGTGGGATAGCACGCGGTTGGCGACGATGCGTACGTCGGGCCGGACCGAGCGGATCAGTTTCACTAAGGCCAGCCCGTCCAGGGTGCCGATCGGGTGGTTGGCGACGATGATCAGTCGGCCTTCGGCAGGGATGTTGTTGTAGGAGTCGTTACCGATCTGGTAACTGAAGTTGAAGTATTTCAGCAGTTTGTCTAAAAACGCAAAGCCGCGTAAGTGCTGGTTTTTGCGGATCACGTCGTTGAAATCGTCTTCGTGGATCAGCTTTTTCAAAGCTTTGACCACCAATGTGTTGTCCTTGCCTAATTTGAAGTCGGGGTAGGTTTCATGCAGTATGCGTTCGGCGTCGATCATCGAAGAGAGTCCAGAAATAACGGTATGCCGCGAATTCTAGACAGCGAATATGTCAGAAATATGTCAAAGCTGGCGCTGGGGGCGGAGGGCCGGAAAACCGGCTTGAACTCGAATGCCGGCCCGCCTTGGCGTAGACGGGCCGGTTGCGATGTTGTCGGCGAGAACTTTATAGGCTTGCCGAAAACTGATCTCGTGGAGCTTGGCCGGTAAATCAGCCTTGCAGCGCCTTTAATAAAGCCTGCAATTTATCGTTGGCGTCGCCGAACAGCATCCGGGTGTTGTCGTGAACGAACAGCGGGTTGCCGACCCCGGCATAGCCCGACGCCATCGAGCGCTTCATGACGATGGTGGTACCGCCTTTCCAGCATTCCAGTACCGGCATGCCGGCAATCGGACTGTTCGGATCGTCCAGGGCCGACGGGTTGACGATGTCGTTGGCGCCGATGACGATCGAGACGTCGACGTGGGGGAAGTCCTCGTTGATTTCGTCCATCTCGAATACGATGTCGTAAGGCACTTTCGCTTCCGCTAACAACACGTTCATATGACCAGGCATCCGCCCGGCGACCGGATGGATCGCGAAACGCACCTTCTTGCCGTGGCTGGTCAGGTATTTGGTAATTTCATTGACCGTGTGTTGAGCTTGGGCAACCGCCATGCCGTAGCCGGGGATGATGACGATGTCTTTCGAATCGCGCAGCAGTTGTGCGGTTTCCTCGACCTCTATCGGCTGCACTTCGCCGACCACTTCCGCCGCTTCGCCGCCGGCACTGCCGAAACCGCCAGCGATTACGCTCAAGAAATGGCGGTTCATCGCCCGGCACATGATGTAACTCAGAATCGCACCGCTGGAACCGACCAATGCACCGGTGACGATCAGCAAGTCGTTGCTGAGCATGAAGCCGGTGGCCGCCGCCGCCCAGCCCGAGTAGCTGTTCAGCATCGACACCACCACCGGCATGTCGGCACCACCGATCGCCATCACCATATGCACGCCGAATACCAGGGCGATAGCGGTCATGATCAACAGTGGCGTCATGCCACCGCCGGCGGCGGCACCGTCGAGAAAGCTCCCGCCCAAGATGAAGGTGGCGACGAACAAACCCAGATTCAGCCAATGGCGGGCCGGCAGTAACACCGGCTTGCCGTTGATTTTGCCGCAGAGTTTGCCGAAAGCGATCACCGAGCCGGAGAAAGTGACGGCACCGATGAAGATGCCGATGTAAATCTCCAGTTCGTGAATCGTGCGCTCGACTCCGGTGAGGGTGTTGGAGTGGTCGAGAAAGCTGGCATAGCCGACCAATACCGCGGCCATGCCGACCAAACTGTGCATCAGCGCCACCAGTTCCGGCATTTGCGTCATTTCCACCTTGGCGGCGGCACGGGCACCGATGGCGCCACCAATCAACAAGGCTACACTCAACCAGCCGTAGGCAGTGACATCTTCGCTGAGTACCGTGGCAATGATCGCAATCGCCATGCCCAGCATACCGAAGTAATTGCCGCGCCGCGAGGTGTCTTGCCGGCTGAGGCCGCTCAAGCTGAGGATGAATAAAATAGAGGCCGCAATATAGGCCATGGTTACCATTCCGTTCGACATTGCGTTTCCCCTATTTTCTGAACATGGCGAGCATGCGCCGGGTGACCAGGAAGCCACCGGCGATGTTGATCGAAGCGATCAGGATCGCCAGAGCCGACAGGCCGGCGACGATTTCGGTGGCTGAAGACACTTGCACCAAAGCGCCGATGACGATGATGCCGCTGATGGCGTTGGTTACGCTCATCAGCGGCGTGTGCAACGACGGCGTTACGTTCCAGATCACCATGTAGCCGACGAAGCAGGCCAGCACGAATACGGTGAAGTGAGCCAAAAACGAGGCCGGCGCCACCGCGCCGACCCCAAATAACGCCAGGCCGGCCAATGCCATCGGCAAAAATTGCCGTACCGGCTCCGGTAGCAGCGGTTTTTTCGGTTCGATAGCGGTTTCCGCTACGGCCGCAGCCGCTTTGGGGGCGGCCGACAATTGCGGCGGTGGCGGCGGCCAAGTGATTTTGCCTTCTTTGATGACGGTGGCGCCGCGAATTACTTCGTCGTCGAAGTTGACGTTCAGCGTACCGTCCTTGGTCGGACACAGGTCGGTCAGCAAATGCCGTAAATTGGTGGCATACAGTTGGCTGGACTGGTTGGCCAGCCGGCTCGGCAGGTTGGTGTAACCGATGATGGTGACGTCGTGTTTGACCACGACTTGGTTCTTCTCGGTCAATGCGCAGTTGCCGCCTTGCTCGGCCGCCAGATCGACGATGACGCTGCCCGGTTTCATCGAGGCCACCATCTCGGCGGTGATCAGTTCCGGCGCCGGTTTGCCAGGAATCAATGCGGTCGTGATGATGATGTCGACTTCCTTAGCTTGCTGGGCGAACAAGGCCATTTCGGCGGCGATGAATTCTGCGGACATCACCTTGGCATAGCCGCCGCTACCGGAGCCGTCTTCCTGGAAATCCAGCATCAGGAATTCGGCGTCCATACTCTCGATTTGTTCTTTGACTTCCGGCCGGGTGTCAAAGGCGCGGACAATGGCGCCCATGCCCTTGGCGGCGCCGATCGCGGCCAGACCGGCGACGCCGGCACCGATCACCAGCACTTTGGCCGGCGGGATCTTGCCGGCGGCGGTGATCTGACCGGTAAAGAAGCGGCCGAAATGTTGGGCGGCTTCGACGATGGCGCGGTAGCCGGCGATGTTGGCCATCGAGCTTAACGCGTCCATTTTCTGCGCCCTGGACATGCGCGGTACGCTGTCCATCGCCAGTACCGTGGCGTTTTTGGCGGCTAATTTCTGCATCAGCGCTTCGTTCTGCGCCGGCCAGATGAAACTGATCAGATGTTGCCCGTCGCGCAGTAAGTCGGCTTCGTCGATGCCGAGTTGCGGATGGTGCTGCGGGGCGCGGACTTTCATGACGATGTCGCTTTGCTGCCACAGTTCCTGAGCCGTACCGACAATCTGCACGCCGGCGGCGCGATAAGCGTCGTCGGAGATGTTGGCGTCTGCTCCGGCGCCGCTTTCCAGCAGCATTTCGAACCCCAGTTTTATTATTTTTTCCGCGGCTTCCGGCGTTGTGGCAACGCGTTTTTCGCCGTCGTAGATTTCTTTGGGAACACCGATTTTCATAATTTCTCCTGTTGTGTGGAGGGATATAACGGATCGCATAGGCCGAAAAACCCGCGGGCGAGAATAGGTGATTGATTGGCTTTAATCAATTGTTTTCTGCGGCCTGCCGGATTTAAGCTATCATCGCGACCCTGCCCATGCCGTTGATAATCTGACGATGAAAATTTTGGTAGTAGACGATAGCAAAACCATTCGCCAACTGGCAGCCGAGTGTTTGCGGGAAATGGGGCACGAAGTGGCTTTCGCGGAAAACGGTGCCGAGTCATTGCAATATGTCGCCGATCAAGATGTGGATCTGATTCTGATGGATGTGGAAATGCCGAATTTGAGTGGATTCGAAGCCACCAAAGCGATCCGCGAGCTAAAAAAAGCCGATTGGTTTCCGGTGGTTTTTTTGACCACGCACGATGACGACGAATCGTTTGTTCACGGCGTACTGTCCGGCGGCGACGCGTACTTGTCCAAGCCGCTGAATCCGGTGCGCCTGCGTTTCACGGTCATGGCGATGGAGCGGATTTACGTGATGCGGGTGAAGTTACAGCAAGCTCAGCAGGAATTGCAGCGGGTCAATCGCGAATTGGAACGTTTGACCTTGCTGGATCAACTGACGGGATTAGGCAACCGCCGCCAATTCGATAGCAATTTTTCCGTGCAATTTGCATTGGCAAGGCGGACCAAATCGCCGTTGACCTTACTGCTTTGCGACATCGACTACTTCAAGCAGTACAACGATAGCCGCGGCCATCCGCAAGGCGATGCTTGCTTGATCGAGGTGGCGCAAAGCATCCGCGCCCAACTCGAGCGCGACAGCGATCTGATTTGCCGTTACGGCGGTGAAGAGTTTGCGGCCATATTACCGGACACGCCCCTGTCCGAAGCCAGGCGTCTGGCGGAGCTGATTCGCGAGGATATCTGGAACAAGCAGCTGCAACACGAAGCGGCGCCGGGAGGCTATGTCAGCCTGAGTTTGGGCGTAGCGACGTTCGTCGGCCAATACAAATCTCCGCATAGCATGCTGGAGGCGGCCGACGCGGCTTTATATAAAGCCAAACAGCACGGCCGCAACCGAGTCGAGATCGACTAAGCCGTGTATTTCGCCAAGGATTTCGTCGAGACTGCCGAAGGCTTGATCTTCGCTGCCGTCAGCAGCGGATTGGAGCAGGACAAGGTTCTATGTTTTCTGCGCTATTTGCGCGTCGATGGCCGCTGGCGCAAAGTCGGCACCGATTTTGCGAACGATTTTCTGCGCCAGTCTTATCCGCACTATTTGCATTATTCGGCGGTGATCGACGCCGACGTCCACGCCGTACCGGCGTCCGCGATCGTCCGGCACTACCAGCCCCGCAAGCAATTGCAAGCACTGTTGCGGCAGCAGCCGGCCGATGCGGTGTTGGCTGACTTGCAGCACTTGTGCCGACTGTTCGCCGAAAATGGTTTGGCGCTGGAATTGTTCGGCGTCACCGGTTCGTTGCTGGTGGGGATGCAAAACCGCGATTCCGATATCGATCTGGTGTGTTACGACCGCGACGAGTTTCATCGTGCCCGCTACACCGTGCAGGCGCTGATCGCCCAGGATCGACTGCAGGCCTTGAACGATGCCGATTGGCTGGAGGCCTACCGGCGCCGCGCCTGCGATTTTGCGCTGGACGACTACATCTGGCACGAGCAACGCAAATATAACAAGGGCATGATCAATCAACGCAAATTCGATTTGTCGCTACTGAGCGAAGCCGACTCGACGACAGCAAATTACCGCAAGTTGGATTTTGCCCGGATAGAAGCCGAAGTGGCCGACGACCGTTTCAGTTTCGATTATCCGGCTTGTTTTGCGCTGAAACATGCCGAAATCGACAGCGTGGTCAGTTTTACCGCGACCTTTAACGGCCAGGCCCAACAAGGCGAATGGATTCAGGCCGCCGGCTGGGTCGAAGTCGATGAACATGGCCGCAAGCGTCTGGTAGTCGGTTCTACCCGGGAAGCCATCGGCGAATATATCAAGGTGTTGCGTTGACGTCTTGGCGATTGGCGGGACTGATATTCGACCTGGACGGGCTGGTCTTGGATACCGAGACCACTTATTTCGCGGCGTGGCGGCGGGCGGCGGCGGATATGGGTTGCGAATTGTCGGAGCAGTTTTGCACCAGCTTGTCCGGTTGTTCGGGTGATGTGGTTCGGCAACGCTTGCAGGACTATGGCGGCAGCGGATTCGATATCGGCGAATTTCAAAGCTTGAGCAGCCGCTATTGGGTGGAGCACGTTGAGCGCCACGGTATCGCCGTCAAGCCCGGTTTTTGGGCGGTTTTGGCCGCCGCCAACCGCTGCGGTTTGAGTTATGCGCTGGCGACCAACAGCCGCCGCACCAACGCCGAACGCTGCCTGCAAGCGGCCGGATTGCAACAGGTGTTTACCGTCATGGTCACCGCCGATACCGTGATGCGGGCCAAGCCGGCGCCGGATCTGTTTTTGCGTGCGGCCGACGCCTTGGCTTGTCCGATTACCGATTGCCTGGTACTGGAGGATTCGCCGGTCGGCGTCCGGGCGGCAAAAGCCGCCGGCGCACGCTGCATCATGGTGCCATCGACCGCGGCGGCGGCGCCGGAGGCTGTCGGCTTGGCCGATAGGGTGATGGCCGATTTGTACCAAGTCGCTGATTTACTCTCGGCTCAGGGCTCGCTTCCGCTATAATGCCGCCTCATTTTTGCTAAGGGAATCCTGGTGGTGAAAGCGCAATTCCAATCAGTCACAGTGATCGCTCCGGCCCGGCTGCACATGGGGTTTATCGATCTGAGCGGCGGCTTGGGACGGCATTTCGGCAGCATCGGCGTAGCCTTGAACGAAATCAACACTCGGCTCAGCGTCAGCCTTGCCGACGAGTTGACGGTTAACGGGCCGGGCGCCGAACGCGCCCGCCGCTGCGTTGGCCAGTTTTGCGAATATGCCGGGGTGCCTGACCGGTTGCGGATCGATATCGCCGCAGCGATTCCGGAACATATCGGTCTGGGTTCGGGGACGCAAATGGCGTTAGCGGTCGGGGCCGCATTGAACCGATTTTACGGACTGGGCCTGTCGGTCCGGGAGATTGCCCAGTTGTCGGACCGCGGTGCCCGTTCCGGGATCGGAATCGGGATTTTCGAAAAAGGCGGGGTGATTGTCGACGGCGGCCGTGGCCCCAATACCGTGACGCCGCCCGTGATCGCACAAATGGCGGTTCCGGATGCCTGGCGTTTCGTTTTGGTTTTCGACCAACGCGGTCAGGGATTGCACGGCGAGCAGGAGGTCAGCGCTTTCAGCGAATTGCCGCCGTTTCCGCAGGCCCAAGCCGAACGCTTGTGCTATCTGCTGTTGATGCGCGGTTTACCGGCTTTGGCCGAACACGATCTGCAGCAATTCGGCGATGTCATCACCTTATTGCAGCAAGCCGTCGGCGAGCATTTCGCGCCGGTGCAGGGCGGCGTGTTCACCAGCCCCGAAGTCGCGGCGGCAATGGCTTACCTGGCGGAGCAGGGCGCGGTCGCCATCGGCCAAACCTCTTGGGGGCCGACCGGTTTTTGCGCCGTGGCCAGCCCGGAAGTTGCGGATGGCTTGCTAGCGGACTTGCGGCGGAAATTCGCGGATTCGCCGTTGAGTTTTACGCTTGCCAGCGCCAGAAATCTGCCGGCGGAATTCAGCGACGCTTAGCGGTTAACGCCGATTCGATGTTCGGCGCTGTCGCTTGAACCGAGGTTATCGCGCCAGTCAACGCGAAGCACGTCGCCGTCGGCAGCTTGCTTCAACCGAAAACTGAAGAAGGGATTCTTCGACACGCTGCCCGCCATATTTACCGTCAGTAGCGGTTGCGCATTCAATGTCAGGGACAACTGTTCGATGAAATGGGCCGGAATCAAGTTGCCTGCGGCGTCGCGGTTGCGGCCGTTTTCCATCGGATGTTCGATCAGCACCTTCACCTCGATCAATTCCCCTTCCCGCCGGCTGCGCACCTTGATGCTGTTCATTAACCGCTCCCGCAGCCGCCGCGCATCACATTGACCCAACGGCTACAACGCAACAAGCCGCCGTCGCAGCGGGCGATGAGGGTCACTCGGCAGGATTCCGCCAGTTTGATTCGCGCGGTGAGATATACCGCCACCACCGGCGCCAATTCGAATTCGGCAACCAGCGGCGTCGGATTTTTATCGGCCAATAGATAAAGCCGATCGATGCCGTCCAATTCGCTGCGGATCGTCACCGGCACCACGGCACCGTCTTCGGCGATTTCCGGCAGAATCAATTCAATTGATTCGCTGTCGACGACGGCTTGGTCGCCGAATAGTTTGGCATAACGATCGGTGAAGTCGCTGGCGGCAAAATCTTCAGCCACCCGCGCGGCAATGCCGTCTGCCGTGTCGGCAAGCAGTAGCCCGCCGGCCGCCAATATGCCGCTGTGTTTCAGAAACTTCCGCCGAGAATGCGCCATCGGGTTGTAATAACCATAGAAAGATTGACGTATATCAAAATTCCGTCCGGTTCCTTTGTTATCTTGTGCCGCGTTGAAAACATTTTCAGCACCACCACTAAAAAACCAGAAAAGGAAGGTATCAAATGAACGAAGTACAAGAAAAAGACAATTTTTGGACATACATAGCTGTTGCCGTCGTATTGGTCGCCGGCGCGGTGCTGATGGTAAAAAATGCCGAACACGACAAATATGCAACAGCAGCCAAAAATATCGCCGAAGACTCCAGTAATTCGGCTTACCGTTCCGACGTACTGCATAAAGGCGGTCTAACCAAATAAGCTTCCGCCGTCGAGCCGGAGCGATCTTCTCCGCAAAGGGCCGGCTCGACTAGACGGATACTTATAGGAACCGAGGGTGTCGGTTCCGATCTTTCGCGGGGGTTGGCGCAATTGTCCGGGTCGCGCCAGCTCCCGTTTTTGGTTGAATCATGTCGGCGACGACAGCACTGTTGCCTTTAGTAGCTTAATTGCATTGCTCATGCCGGTCAGCAGATTCTTCTCAATTTCGGCCATCGTGATTTCGCCGTCAACGATGCCGGCTGCCCAGTTGGCAACCACCGAAATGTTGGCGTACGGAATTTCCAGTTCCCGGGCCAGCGCCGCCTCCGGCATCCCGGTCATACCGACCAAATCGCAACCGTCGTTGGCCATACGTTTGATTTCCGCGATCGTCTCCAGTCTCGGCCCCTGGGTGCAGCCGTAAACGCCCCCATCATATACCTCGATGCCGGCCGTGTTGGCGGCCCGCAGGATACGCTGCCTCAAACTCGGAGTATACGGTTCGGTAAAATCGATATGGGTCACGTGTTCCAGCTCGTCGGCAAAAAACGTGTGTTCGCGGCCGTAACTGTAATCGATCAATTGTGTCGGAATCGCAATCTTGGCCGGTTCCATCGCTGCGCCGATGCCGCCGACCGCGGCGACGCCGATGATTTCAGTGGCGCCCAGTTGGTGCAAACCCCAGATATTGGCGCGGTAATTGATTTTATGGGGTGGAATCCGGTGCGGATTGCCGTGTCTGGCCAGGAATATCAGGGAGTGTCCATTCAATTCGCCGAATACGTATGGCGCAGATGGTGAGCCGAACGGCGTTTCCAGGGTTTGTTCGCCGGTAATGCTCAGTTCTGCGATTTGGGTCAGGCCGGTGCCGCCGATAATTGCCAATGTCATAACACTTCCTTGCAGGCGAAGACGCCCGGTGCGTTTCTCAAATAACCCTTGTAATCCATACCGTAACCGAACAAGTAGTGGTTGGCGACGGTCAAGCCGAGGAAGTCCGGTGTAACCGGCTTTTCCTGATCCAGTTGCTTGTCGAACAACACGGCGGTGAAGACTTGTTCCGCACCTTGCTCCAGACAATAGTCGATGATGCCTTGCAGCGTGTGGCCTTCGTCCAGTATGTCGTCGACGATCAATACCGAGCGTCCCGAGAGCGGGGTCGTCGGTTTGTACAGCCAGTGCAGATCGCTGCCGGACGTGGCATTGCGGTAGCGGCTGGCGTGGATGCTGTCCAAGGTCAACGGAAAGTCCAGCCGCGGCAGTAACTTGCCGGCGGCGATGATGCCGCCGTTGATGACGCATAACAGCAACAGATTACTGTCGGCCAAGGTCCGATTGATGTTGGCCGCCATTTGGTCCAGCGCCGCCTCGACCTCGGCCTCGCTGTGCAACAACAGCGCCTGTTGTTTGACCAACTCGATTTCTTCAAGCAAAGGATTCATAAAATTCGGTGATTAGTTGGGAAAATTGGCGCCATTGCGGGTGTTCGGCCAAATTGTCCAGACTCAAGTTGCTGCGACCGCGCATGGCTTGCAGGCGTCGTTCGCGCTTTTCGTCGCGGTTGGTCGGTAAAGTGTCCAATACCTGTTCGGCGGCCGTCGGGTTATTGCACACCAGCAGCATGTCGCAACCGGCTTGTTGAGCCAGTCCGGCGCGCTCGTTGAAGTCGCCGATGCTGGCGGCGCCGGCCATACTCAGGTCGTCGCTGAAAATGGCGCCGTCGAAACCCAATTCCCGGCGCAGTACCTGCTGCAACCAAATCTCGGAAAATCCGGCCGGATAGCGGTCGACCTGCGGGTAAAGCACATGCGCAGGCATCACTGCTTCCAAGCCTTCCGCGATCAAGTGCCGGAACGGGACCAAATCCTGGCGGCGAATAACTTCCAGGTCGCGCTCGTCGATCGGTAAGTCCAGATGCGAATCCAGTGCCACCGCGCCATGGCCGGGGAAGTGTTTGCCGGTGGCAGCCATGCCGGCGGCGCGCATGCCGGCGCGGAATTTGCCGGCCAGTTCGGCGGCTTGTTCCGGGACTTGAGAAAACGAGCGGTCGCCGATGATCGTGCTGATGCCGCAGTCCACATCCAGCACCGGGGCAAAGCTGAAGTCGGCGCCGACGGCCAAAATCTCGCTGGCCATCAGCCAACCGGCCGCTTCCGCCAATTCCGGTCGCTCGGCGTAACGCGCCGCCGCCGGCAAGCGGGTAAAGCCAGTTTGGAAGCGTTGGACCCGGCCGCCTTCCTGGTCGACGGCGATTAGAATATCGCCGTTGCGGGCCTGACGAATGTTGCGGATCAATTCGGCAACCTGTTGCGGATTTTCGTAATTGCGGGCAAACAGGATCAAGGCGCCGGTATTGGGATGAGCGATTTTTTCTAGGTCCAGCGCAGTCAGGCTGTGGCCTGCGATGTCGATCATCACCGGGCCGATAGCGAGTGGTTTCATCGTGATAAATGCAGAAAATGGAATATACTTTTTGGCGTTACCACCACATTATATGAGGAATCCGTGCGAACATTTATTTTGTTGCTCTGTTTAGTAATGGCGCCGCTTATGGCGCAGGCCAACTCGGGCGAGAAAAAGGCCGACGAAAGCGCCGGGCCGGTGATCGAATACATCGAAATGAAGCCGAAATTTACGGTGAATCTGGCCGAACCGAAACGGTATCTGATGATCAACGTGCAGTTGCTGGTAGAAGGCGCCGAGCATGTCGAGAAAGTCAAAAAACATATGCCGCTCTTACGTCACGAAATGATCATGATGTTGAGCGGCATGCATGTCGCGGATGTACAGTCCATGGAACAACGCGAGGCCTTGCGCCTGAAAACCAAACAACTGATTACCGACTTGCTGGTTAAAATTCAGAATAGCGACGGTTTCAGAGATGTCTTCTTTTCCGAGTTTTTAATCCAATAACCATTCTCCCAGCGTTTCGCGCAGTTGCGCGAGGCGCTGCTCCGGTTGTTCGCCATTGTAGGGCAGGGCTGGAAACTTTCCCCAAACCGGCGCCGGCCAGGCTTTGTCGCTTTGGTAACGCGCTACGTGATGCAGGTGTAGTTGCGGTACCAGATTGCCGATTGCGGCGATGTTCAGTTTGTCAGGCCGGTACAACCGGTCTAACGCCTCTGCCAACAGGCAGGACTCTTCCAGCAGCGTATGCCGGTCCGCGGGATTTAACTGGTATATTTCTGTGATATCGGCTCGACGCGGCACCAGGATGAACCAGGGATATTGGCTGTCGTTCATCATCAGCAGTTCCGACAGTGCCAGACTGCCAACGCTAAAACAATCCCGTCGCAATTGCGGGTGAAGTTGAAAATCGGTCATTGCTACCTCTTATAAATGTCGGCCGATTCCGCCGCAGGCCGAATTGGTGTTGCCTTCGCCGGCAGTATTGGTGGTGTTTTTCCAAAGCAAAGTTAACCGTCGGCAATATCGATGATGCGACTGACGATTCGGCCGTCGGCCAAGCGGGTATCGAGCAGATCGCCGGAGTTTAGCTGGCTTACCGACTTGATCACCTGTGCCGAGCCGTGGCGCCGAACGATAGCATAGCCGCGTACCAGCGTGGCCAGTGGGCTGACGGCCTGCAAGGTTTGCGCTGCGGCAGCGTGACGGCTTTTTAACACTGCAATTTTGCCGTTTACCGCAGCTTGAAGCCGTTGCCGGAAAAATTGCAATTGCCGTTGCTGAGCATTGATTGCCGCCAGCGGTTGGTTGCGGTACAAGCGCTGTTCGCGGATCGCCGCTTGCTGGCGGGCATGAGCCAGCCGGTTTTGCATGGCATGTTGCAGGCGCAATTCCAATTCGTCCAGGCGTTGAGCATTGCGTTGCAGCTTCTGGCCGGGATGCTGGCTGCGCAAGGCTTTTTCCAGCCACTCCAGCTGCTGGCGCTGACGCAGTAGTTTTTGCTGTATCAGTCGCTGCAGTTGGCGCTCGAAGCTGGCAAATGCGCCGAGCAAGCTATTCGCATCCGGTACCACGCATTCGGCGGCCGCCGACGGCGTCGGCGCGCGCATGTCGGCGACGAAATCGGCTATGCTGAAGTCCACTTCGTGACCGACGGCGGAGATCACCGGAATCTTGCTGGCGGCAATGGCACGGGCGACGATTTCCTCGTTGAACGCCCATAAGTCTTCCAGCGAGCCGCCACCGCGGGCCAAAATCAGAACGTCGGCTTGCTGATCGCGATTTGCTTTGGCCAATGCCGCGCTGATTTCGAATTTAGCGTTCTCGCCCTGTACCGCAACCGGATAAATCAGGACCGGTATCGCCGGAAAACGCCGTCTCAATACGCTGAGGATATCGTGAATCGCGGCGCCGCTGGCCGAAGTAATCACGCCGATGCAGTCCGGCAGGGTAGGTAGCGGTTTTTTGCGTTCCTGGTCGAACAAACCCTCGGCCAGCAGTTTCTGTTTCAGGCGTTCGAACGCAAGCCGCAAGGCGCCGTCCCCGGCTTCCGCCAGATGTTCCACCACCAGCTGGTAATCGCCGCGCGGCTCGTACAAACTGACCTGGGCGGTGGCGATAACCGAGTCGCCATTGGCCGGTTTGAAACGTAATCGTTGCTGCTGACCCTTGAACATGGCGCAACGAACCTGGGCCTGGGCATCTTTCAACGTGAAGTAATAGTGGCCGGACGAAGGCAGGCTCAGGTTGGATATTTCGCCCTGTACCTGCACGGTTCGAAAGTGGTTGGCCAACAGGCGCTTGGTTTCGCGGTTGAGTTCGGAAACGCTGTAGATAGCTTCGGAATCGGTCATTGAGCGGGGTAGGGTGGCTGCTTAGCTTAATGGCCCTATTCTAAGCCGATTCTGCGGTTTCCGGTCGGCTTCTCCTGAGCGGCGGTTTTTGCCGGAGAGCTGGGTTAGAATGGTGCAGTTAAGGTTTTGGTGGACGACAAGGATTCGACTCATGCATGAACATCAACTCGGCAATTGGCAGCATTCTCATGATTTCGCCAGGATTAACCGTGAAGGCGAGCGGCGGACCAAATGGGTGCTGGCACTGACGTTTAGCACAATGTTGGTGGAAATTGCCGCCGGCATGCAGTTCCACTCGATGGCTTTGCTGGCGGACGGCTGGCATATGGCGACTCATGTCGTCGCCTTCATGATTGCTATTTTTGCCTACCGCTACAGTCGGATTCATCAGCACGACCAAACCTTTGCTTTTAGCCCGGCCAAGGTCAGCGTATTGGGCGGTTTTGCCAGCTCAATCGCCTTGGCGATGGTGGCATTCGTAATGGTGGCCGATTCGATCGAACGCTTGTTGGCACCGCAGGCCATTCATTTCGACGAAGCAATTTTGGTGGCCGAAGTCGGTTTGCTGATCAATCTGGTGAGTGCGTTGTTATTGGGCGACCATCACGACCACCATCACGGCGACCATCATCACCACGACCACGACCACGACCACGACCACGACCACGACCACGAACACGAACATGAACATGAACATGAACATGAACATGAACATGAACATGAACATGAAAGCCGCGGCCACCGTGACCATAACTTGCGAGCGGCCTATCTGCACGTGGTGGCGGACGCACTGACCTCGGTATTGGCGATTATCGCGTTGTTAGCCGGTAAATATTACGGCTGGGTCTGGTTGGACACCGTGATGGGATTTGTCGGTGCCGGGGTGATATTGATTTGGGCAGTCGGTTTGATCAGGGACACCAGCCCGATTTTGCTGGATCAGAGTATCGATTCCGCTTACGCCGCCAAAATACGGGCCGTTTTGGAACAGGACGGCGAATGCCGCGTTGTCGATCTGCACATCTGGCCGGTCAGCGCCAACCACTATGCCGCCATTATCGGTCTGGTCACGCAGCGCCCGAAGCCGCCGCAATATTACAAGTGCCTGTTGGCGAGGTTCGGTAAGTTGGATCACGTCACGGTGGAAGTCAATTGCTGCGTCGGTGCCGATTGCGTTGCAGAATGATGACGTCGCCGCCGATGAATTCGATCGCGCAGTCGTAGTGCTCGGCCAGCCACGTTAAAGTGGGTCGCGAGAAAAAAGCGATGTGGGTCGGGTCGTTCTTGTAATGCCAGCGGCTGAAGGCGTCCGCATCGATTACCAATTTAGTCATGATACCCAGCCAACCTCCGGGGCGAATCAAACCGAACAGACGGCCGAATTCCCGCCCAGGCTCGCGAAAGTGCTCGATGACTTCGGTGCAGGTGATAAAGTCGTATTGCTGCTGCAAATGTGCGGGATGATTGGCGTAAATCGGGTCGTATAGTTTGACGCGATGTCCGTATTCCTCAAGCATACTGGCGATTGCCGGACCGGGGCCGCAGCCGTAATCCAGCCCTTCCGAGCCGGGCGGCAACAGGCCGGTCAGCGGTAACGCTAGCCGCGACAGAAAGTTAAGATAGCCGGCATCGTTCGAGTGATTTTGATGCAGATCGTAAATCGCTTTTTCCGCGTCCGCGCTCAAATGTTGGCTGCTATCCACAAACACCAGCCAACATTTTGCGCAGCGGCGGTAATCGCGTTGCCGGTCGCGATGAAAATGGTTTGTTTCGTTGCTGGTGCAAAGCGGGCAGGTCGAGTTGTCCAAGGTCGATACCGATTTTTTACTTGACCGTATTTTATCAGCTCGTATAATGAGCGGCTCACCAACGCGGAGCGGTAGTTCAGTTGGTTAGAATACCGGCCTGTCACGCCGGGGGTCGCGGGTTCGAGCCCCGTCCGCTCCGCCAATCGTTTTCTCTCATCTCCTTTCGCTCTCGAGCCGCAACAATTTCCTGGGATTTTCCTCGGTTGCAATGCAGGCCCAATTTTGTATCATCGCATTTCCCGCAGAAACTGTAAGGAGAAATGCTATGAGCAGCTTAAGTCCATTTGTCGGCGGTAATCTGTTTGACGAGTTGTTTCGGGATATCAGTCCGGGCTATTGGGTCCGCCCTTTACACGGCGATCCGTTGCCGGCGCAGATTAAAGTCGATATTAAAGAAAATCCGAACGAATACGTCGTTCACGCCGAATTGCCCGGTGCCGGGAAAGAAAACATCCATGTCCAGATCGAAGGCAACGTAGTCAGTATCCGCGCCGAAATCAGCCAGATCGATACCCAGAACAAGGACGACAAACCTTTGCGCAGCGAGCGTTATTTTGGGCAGGTCTCACGCAGTTTTCAGTTGCCGGTAGACATCGATCAAGGCGCTAGTAAAGCCCGCTACGACAACGGCATCCTGACCTTGAATCTGGTCAAAGCCCAAAGCAAAGGCGGCCAGCGTTTGAGTATTGATTAACCGCCTGCTGGCGGCACAATCTGGCGGTAACGCCGCCAAATTATCTTGAAGGTTTCGGTCATGGTCGGGTCGTCTTTGGCGACCCGATCGTCTATGGCAGTGGGCGGGAACCAGCCGCCTTCGTCTATTTCGTCCGCTGCCAATTGGAACGGCCCGTTATGTTGGGCTTGGTAGACCTGAATAAACTCCATGCCCAGTTCCGGGCAGGCCTCCAGTTTGAATAAAGCTTTCAAATCGGCGGCGGCCACTCCCAACTCTTCTTCCAGCTCGCGCGGCGCGCAATCGGCGTAGGTCTCGCCGGCGTCGACATGGCCGGCGGCAGACGTGTCCCACAGACCTTTGTTCAGATCTTTCAGCATCGAGCGTTTTTGCAAAAACAACTGGTCGCGGTCGTTAAACACCAATATATGCACAGCGCGGTGACGGCGGCCGGTGGCGTGGATTTCCTGGCGCGGGCGCTGTTCCAGAATGCAGTCGAGTTCGTCGACCACGTCGAGCAGTTCGTTTGACATGTCAGCTATCGATTCCTATGGCAAGGTCGTGTATCGTAACCGTTTTTGATGGATTATCGAGCGAACATGGCAAGAAGAAGCGAGCATAGTCAGGAGCAGATCCGGGAAATGGTGCTGAAGGCGGCGGAAACCATTGTTATCGAGGATGGTTTTAATGCTTTGACGGTCAGGAAGATTGCGCTGGAGATCGGCTATACGGTCGGCAGCATTTACATGGTGTTCGCCAATATGAACGATCTGGCAACCCACGTTAAGGCGCGAACTTTGGAGCAACTTGCCGAACACCTGCAACAAAGCGTTACCGACGGCGGCGCCGAACAGCAGTTGATGGCGCTGGCGGATACTTACTTGCAATTTGCCGCCCGCCATTTCAACCGCTGGCGGATGATTTTCGATGCCCAGAGCGATGCGCCGGTACCGGATTGGTACCAAGCCAAGGTCGAACAAATGTTCGCGATTGCCGAAGCCTTGTTCGGCCAGCTAGCGCAGGATGTCTCCGCCGAGCGGAGCCGGCTGGCATCGCGTGCGTTGTGGAGCGGCATCCACGGCATCTGCATCCTCTCCTTGACCGGCGAGCAGCAAGCCGGCGAAGTCGAAGCCGCGAAAAAGGCGGTGGAGTTGTTGGTTTGGACTTTTATTCAGGGCTGGAAGATTGCGCCGAATCCGGCAAATGCCATGCCACCAGAATAGTCGCTACCAGCAATAGCAGCCCCAATCCGACCATAGCCGCGATTGGAGTCACCTGTTCCGCTGCGGCCAGGGTATAGCAACCGACCGCCAGCAACATTGCCGCGTTTTGAAAAAAGTTTTGCATCGCCACTGCGCCGCCGCTGCCGATGCTTTGTTGGCCGATTTCCTGCAAGGCGGCGTTGATCGGCACGATAAACAATCCGCCGGCGGTCCCCATCAAAAACAGCACGCCGCGCGCCGGCCAGATCGCGTCGGTAAAGCTCAATGCCACAATCAGCGCACTCATTGCATAGGCAGGAAGCCTTGCCCGGCGCAGATGTTCCAGCGGAATCAAGTGGGGTGCCAGCGCTGAGCCGGCGATGATGCCCAACGCCAGAAATAGCGTCAGGTTGGCGATGTCGCTGGCATTGTGCAGCATCAACACCAACGGCGCCCAGGCGATGATGATGACCCGGACGCTGGCCGCCGCCGCCCAAAACAGCGAAGCGCCCAACACTGCAAACCGCGAGCGCGGTACCGACAGAAAATCTTTGACCTCGCGGTAAAACAGCAGGATTTTCGAGCCGCCGCCTATTGTTTTGCGCAATCCTGTCGGCAAAAACAGCGTCGTCGCAGCCGATACCGAGTACAGACCGATCGTGGCCAGCAAAGCCCAGGTGACGGAATGGTCGGCCAGCTTGGCGCCGACCAGCATACCGGTCAGTATCGCTAAAATGGTCGAGCCCTCGACCCAGCTATTGGCTTTGACCAAGGCATTGTGTCCGGCCAACTCCGGCAATATGCCATATTTGGCCGGGCTGTAGAGCGTGGCGCCGACGCCGACCAGGCAATAAGCCAGCAAAGGTTCGACCTTGACCAGCAATAACCCGGCGCCGCCGGCTTTGATCAGATTGGCGATGATCAGTACCCGCGATTTAGGCTGGCTGTCGGCAAAGCCGCCCGCCCAGGGTGCCAACGCGACGAAAGCCACCAAAAATGCGCTCTGCAATGCCGGCACGTACCAACTGGCCGGTTCCGCTTGTTGCATCACCATTGCAATGACCGTGAACAAAATGGCGTTATCGGCAAAGGCCGAGAGAAATTGCGCAACCAGCAACGGATAAATGGATTTGTTCATGGCAGGGGCATCGGTCTGAATCAGTTACTGGTGGGCGTTATTGGTCGTCGTCGGCACTATCGGTTTGGGTCAGCTTTTCCGCCAACGCCGTCGAACCCGGATAGTCGGTTTTACCGGTGGCCAGCACCGGCAGTTTTTCCAGCACGAACAATTTTTTCGGCAGATTGATGGCCGCCACGCCTGGCGAGGCTTCGGCCAATTGCTTCAACGTTGCGTTGCGTTGGGTGGTCAGCAGGATGATTTGTTCGCCCTTGCGCGGGTCGGGCAGGCTGACCGCAACGTGTTGTGTATCCGGCCAGGCCTGGATCGCCAATTGTTCGACCGCCGTCAACGACACCATTTCACCGCCGACTTTGGCAAAGCGCTTGCTGCGGCCGCGAATGTGAATAAAGCCCTCGTCGTCGACGTGGACGATGTCGCCGGTATCGTACCAACCTTCGCCGTACTGCGGCGAAATCGGGGGCGTCAATACGCCGGGATTATCCGGCAATAAGTAGCCTTTCATGATATTCGGTCCGGCCACGTGCAGCCGGCCGGCGCCTTCGATGCCCGGTACCGGCTCCAGGTGGTGCAGCATGTCGGGCATGAAGCGGCCGACGCTGCCGGCTTTGTAGTCCATCGGCGTATTGACCGATGTGACCGGAGCCGTTTCGGTCGCGCCGTAACCTTCCAGAATCCGGATGCCGAATTTGTTCAGCCACAGGGTGCGGGTGGTTTCCTGCAATTTTTCGGCGCCGGCCACGACATAACGCATCTTGTAAAAATCGTAGGGGTGGGCTTTTTTTGCGTAGGCCGCCAGGAAGGTGTTGGTACCGAACATGATGGTGGCGCCGACTTCGTAGGCCATTTCCGGAATCACCGCATAATGCAGCGGGGACGGGTAGAAAAAGCTGACCATGCCGTTTAACACCGACATCATCGTGCCGACGGTGAAACCGAAGGAATGGAACATCGGTAGGAAATTCAACACCACGTCGCCCGGGCCGAAATCGATGCGGGCGCGAATCTGTTTATGGTTGGCCAGAATGTTGGCATGCGACAGCACGACGCCTTTCGGCAAGCCCTCCGAGCCGGAAGTGAACAGTACCACGGCCGCATCGTCGGCATCGTATTCCCGGCTTTTGTACCAGAGTCGGGCGGTTTTGCCCTGCAGCCACGCTGCAGCTTTGTCGAAGCCGGTCAGCGCCGCCGCGAGATCCTCCAGATAGACCAAGTTCACTTGCTCAGCCAGTGTATCCGCTTCGGTTTGCAAATGCGCGGCTTCGATGAATTTGCGTGAGGACAGTACGGTTTTGACCCGACCGGTGCGGCAGGCGGCAGCCATCCCGGCTGCGCCCAGCGAGTAATTCAGCATCGCCGGCGTGCGCCGGTAAAGTTGCAGGCCCAGTATTACGTTCAAGGTCTTGCAACTGTTAGGCAGCAACACGCCGACGTTTTCGCCGGACTCGGTAATGGATTTCACCAATTTGCCGACCGCGATGCTGCGCGTAATCAACGTGTCGTAACTGACCGGTTTGCGCTCCAGGTCCTCGGCAATGGCATAGTTGCCGCCGAAAATGGTGCGGGCTTCCAGTAGCGCGGCAAAAATGGTTTGCCGGTAATGGCTGGTGGCAAACATCATTTCGCTCATGATGTCCGACAAAATATGGCCGCTATTTTTGCGGCGGGCTTTGCCGGTGACGTCGCCGTGGGTTTCGATGCGGGTCGGGGGCAGGATGTGGAGGGTGATGCGCGGAAACCAGCGTTGTCTGACCTTATCGCCCAATTTGGAGAAGCGGCTGAATTCGGCGCCGTCGATCCGCACCGGTAACAGCGTGGCACCGGATTTATCGGCGACCATGCCGGTACCGTCGTATATCTTCATCAAAGTACCAGTGGTCGTAATCCGCCCTTCCGGGAAAATCACGGTTTTGGTGTCCTGCTGCATGTGGTGGATCAGGGCTTTCAACGACAGCGGATGGGTCGGGTCCATCGGGAACACTTTGGATAGCCTCAAGAACGGTCGCAACCACCAGCGTTCGGAGATGTGGGTATTGATGGCGAACGTGATGTCGTCCGGTAAAAACACGCCCAATAACAATGGATCGAGAAACGAGGTGTGGTTGGCGACGATCAGCACCCGGTTGCCGGCTGCGGCGTAATTCTCCAGACCGTTGACCTTGACCCGATAAAGTAGGGTTAACAACCAGCGCAATACGATTTTCAACATAAATTTCCTCCCCGGCGCAGTTTAGCAGACAGTAAAGATAAAGACCGGGGCTACTATAAAATCAAATTAAACAATGTTCAATTGAATTTTACAGTCTCCAATTTTGCATTGCCAAATCCGACCGTGGTTAGCGGAAAGCAGCCGGCGCCAAGCATTTCGCATTTTTTCGGCGGATTTCATTATCATGTCGCTGCGTCGAGCTGCGGGGCGCGAGGAGCGAACAAGCCTATAGCACGCTGCCAAAACCGCCGCCGAACTCCCGTTCAACGATCATGCGAGATCCATCATGACCCAGATTTCCAGTCCCGAGCCGACCCAGGCCATCTCAGTTTGGCTGACCAGCGCCGACCGCAGCCGCTTGTTCGAAAAGGCGCAAGATGTGCTGTTTTTTCAAGCGGGCGATGGCCTCGGCCCGGCGATTACGTTGGACCCGGAACAAACCCGGCAAACGATCGAGGGATTCGGTTTTTCGGTGACCGGCGGTAGCGCCATGCTGATCAGCCGCTTGCCGACAGACGTCAAACAAAAGTTATTGAATGAATTGTTTTTGGCCGATGCCGACGGTATCGGCGTCAGTTTTTTGCGGTTGAGTATCGGCGCGTCGGATTTGAGCGAGCGCAGTTACTCCTACGACGACCTGCCGGCAGGGCAAACCGACTTCGAGTTGGCCCATTTCAACCTGGATGCCGGCGATTGCGAGGTGGTACCTTTGTTGCAGGAAATCCTGGCACTGAATCCTGAGATCAAAATCATCGCCACGCCCTGGTCGGCGCCGCGCTGGATGAAAACCAACCAAGCTGCCGTCGGCGGCAAGTTAAGACCGGAGTGTTACACCGTTTACGCTCAATATTTCGTCAAATACCTGTTGGCGATGCGCGCACGCGGTATCGCGATTCACGCCATCACGCCGCAAAACGAACCGCAAAACTTCAAAAACGACCCGAGTATGGTGATGGAGGCGGCCGAGCAAGCCGAGTTCGTCAAAACCTACTTAGGTCCGGCGCTGGCTGAGGCCGGCTTGGCCGAAGTCGAAATCTTATGTTGGGACCACAATTGCGACGTCAAGGAATATCCGTTGGCGGTGTTCGCCGACGCTGGCGCCCGCCATTATTTGCGCGGCTCGGCTTGGCATCTCTATGGCGGCGATATTTCGGTGCTGTCGGAAATGCACGCGGCCTATCCGGACATGAAGTTGTATTTCACCGAACAATGGGTCGGCTCTGACGGCGAATTCGGTGGCGATTTGATGTGGCACATCCGCCATGTGCTGATCGGTGCCTGCCGCAATTGGAGTAACGCGGTACTGGAGTGGAATCTGGCCGCCGACCCGTTCTGCTGCCCCCACACGCCGGGCGGCGAGGCGCGCTGCGTCGGCGCTTTGACCATCGACGGCGAGCGGGTCGAGCGTAACGTGGCTTACTACATCATCGGCCATGCCGCGAAAACGGTAAGGCCCGGCTCGGTGAGAATCGATTCCAGCGACGATTTGTTACCGAACGTGGCGTTCGTTACCCCGGAAGGTAATCTGGTGCTGATTGTGTTGAACGACGGCGACGCCGGTGTTGGCTTCGATATCCGTTATCGAGCGCTTACGGCCCGCGTCGAAATCCCGGCCAAGAGCGTCGCCACTTATCTTTGGCCGGCAAATTATTCCGCGCCGGCTGATTTCTCAGACATCCTTTAACCGAAAACCATTCTGCAGCTCATGAACTTATCTTCCATAACCGAGATCGCCCGGCAAAGCCGCTTGGCTGCGCGCCAACTGGCGCCGGCTTCCGACGCGCAACGTAATTTGGCTCTGGCAAAAATGGCCGAAGCGTTGCAGGCCGTTAGAGCGCAGGTGCTGGCAACCAACGCCGAAGAAGTCGTGAAAGCCCGCGCGGCCGGCCAGACCGAGGCAATGGTCAAACGGCTGACCATCGACGACAAGATGTTCGATTACATGCTGTCGCGCTTGAAAAAAGTCGCGCAACTGCCCGATCCGCTAAACCTTGTCCTGACCGGCCATACCAATCCGGCCGGGTTGCGGGTGTATAAGAAGTCGGTACCGCTCGGCGTGATCGGCATGATTTACGAATCGCGGCCCAACGTCACCACCGACGCCGCCGGCGTCTGCATCAAAAGCGGCAACGCCGTGATACTGCGCGGCGGCTCGGAGGCCTTGCAAACCAACGCGGTATTGACCGATGCGATGGTCGCTGGCGCGGCGGCCGCCGGCTTGCCGCAACACGCCATCCAGATCGTCCGCGCGCCGGGCCACGAAGCGGTCGGCGAACTGTTGCAGCAAGACCAGTACATCGACGTGCTGATTCCGCGCGGCGGCAAAAGCCTGATCAAACGTATCGCCGAAGGCACCCGGATTCCGGTGATCAAACATTACGACGGCATTTGCCATTTGTATCTGGCCGCCGACGCCGAACCGGACAAAGCCGTGGCGCTGGCAGTCAATTCCAAATGCCAGAGCGTGCAGGTCTGCAACGCGTTGGAGACCTTGCTGGTCGATGCCGAATGTGCCGAACGGTTGTTGCCGTTATTGGATGAAGCCTTTACTGAAAATGGCATCGAACTGCGCGGCTGTGAGGAAACCCTGAAACTATTGCCCGGCATTGCCGCCGCCACCGAACAGGACTGGTCCAGCGAATACCTGGCGCCGATTCTGTCGGTGAAAATCGTCGCCGGCATCCAGCAAGCCATCGATCACATCAACCACTACGGCTCCGGCCACACCGACGGCATCGTCACCCAAAGCCTGAGGCTGGCAAGGCAATTCGAAGAACAAGTCGATTCGGCCTCGGTGATGGTCAATGCCTCGACCCGGCTATCCGGCGGCGGCGATTACGGCCTGGGCTCGGTAGTCGGCATCAGCACCGATAAACTCCATGTCCGCGGTCCGGTCGGGCCGGACGGGCTGACTACCTATAAATGGATAGCGGTGGGGGACGGCCACTTGCGGGAATGAGCGAGGAGTCTCGCTGAGTATCTTGCGAACGGGCGCGTGTTAACGTTATGAGCAGAGTAGCGGATTAAGCCGCCAGTGGAAGGGAGTTGATTAACCAACCCGGCTTGCCTGCTTCGGGCTTCAATGCTCAATGGCCGAAGCGGGCTTCAGGGGGCTAACACCACTTCGCACGAATCGAAATAACGTTCCAGCCTATCCAGTTCGCCGGTGGCTAACTCGATGGCCGCATCGAAGGTCTTGTCGTTTTCGCTGTGTTGGGCAATGTCCAGCATCAAATCGCACATGTTTTGGGTTTTAGTCAGTGCGTCATGTTGTTTTTCGATGTTTTCGAGTTGTTGGTCCGTAATCAAATAGATCTTCATGAGTTGAGTCCTCTTGGTACGCATTGCATTCAAGTTTCCGTAACGGATTAGAATGCGCTTAAACGGATCTGTCTGGCGTGTTTTTGGGTGCTGCCGGTATCGGCACGGTTGATATCCTCTCTCTCCCGGCCTAGCAAGGCTATTGTTCCAAGGTGCAGCAGGTTTATTGTCAGTAGAATTTTCCGGGAGAAACCCACCGGTAGATTTCCGAATCCTCGATTTGGAAAATTTCCCTTTTTGTAAAGGGATGAAATCCTGGTTGGCTTCGGGTTAAACTTGCCGCCCGCCGATCGTCTAGCATGCGGTCTGGCTCGATCAAGAACGAGGAGATGGCTCAAGTGATTTATGGCAACTCAAGGATAAGCATTATGCGTCGGATAAAGCTGGCCGGAATGGCTGTGGCCGTTTGTGTCGCCGGTGCGGCAAGTGCGGAAACTGTTTTTGTGACTTTGGAAAAAGACAATGCAATTGCTGTGGTCGATCCCGCCGAAGGCAAGTTGGTCAAGACCGTCAAGGTTGGCCAGAGGCCGCGCGGTATTGCGATCAGCCACGATGGCAAGACACTGTTCGTCGCCACCAGCGATGACGACACGATCCGCATGCTGGATAGCTCAAGCTTGAAGGAAATCGGTAAATTGCCTTCCGGCGAAGACCCGGAGACTTTCGCGCTGAGCCCCGACGACAAGCTGATGTACGTGTCCAACGAGGACGATGCCGAAGTCACGGTCATTGATATCGCCAGCAAGAAGGCGGTGGCTAAGGTCAAGGTGGGCGTCGAGCCGGAAGGGATCGCGGTCAGCCCTGACAACCAATGGACGGTCAGCGCCTCGGAGACCACCAATATGCTGCATTGGATAGGCACTGCCGATCGGCAGATCAAGGAAAATACCTTGGTCGATCCTCGGCCGCGCGCGGTGGCGTTTAGCGACGATAGTCAGCAACTCTGGGCAACTTCGGAAATGGCCGGTACGTTGACCATCATCGACACCGCAACCAAGCAAGTCGTCCAGAATATTAAACTGGATGTACCCGGTTTGAGCAGCGATTTGGTGCAGCCGGTCGGCATCGCTATCGATAAACAACGCCGCTACGGCTACGTAGCGATGGGGCCGGCCAATCGGGTCGCGGTGATCGACGCGCAGAATTACAAGGTGGAGAAATTTTTGCTGGTCGGTCAACGAGTTTGGAATCTGGCTTTTTCACCGGACCAAAAACGCCTGTATACCACCAACGGCGTCAGCAACGATATTTCGATCATCGACCTGGAAAGTCACAAGGTAACCAAGTCGGTGGCGGTGGGGCGTTATCCTTGGGGCGTAGCGGTCAAACCATGACGTCGGCGCTACAAATCGATGGTCTGAGTTTTGCCTACGGTGCCAAGAAGGCGCTGGATAATGTCGCGTTTCAGGTCGAGCCCGGCGAATGCACGATTTTACTGGGGCCGAACGGTGCCGGTAAAAGTACCTTGTTCGCCCTGATTACCCGGCTTTACGACGCCAGGGAAGGGCGCATCGCGCTGTGCGGTTACGACGTCAAGAAGCAAAGTCTGCAAGCCCTGGCCAAGTTAGGGGTAGTGTTTCAACAGACTACGCTGGACCCCGACTTGTCGGTGACTCAAAACCTGCGCTACCATGCCGCGTTGCATGGCATCAGTAAAAAGCAGGCAGACCGCCGGATACAGGAAGAACTGGAGCGGCTGAACATGTATGAGCGGCGCGGCGAGAAAGTCCGGCAACTGAACGGCGGCCACAAGCGTCGGGTCGAGATTGCTCGCGCTTTGTTACACAAACCCAGTCTGCTGCTTTTGGACGAACCGACTGTCGGCTTGGATGTGCCTAGTCGGCAGGCTATCGTCAAGCACGTCCACGAATTAGTGAAGCAGCAAAGTCTCGCGGTATTGTGGGCGACGCATTTGATTGACGAGATTGCCGCCGACGACAGTCTGATAGTGCTTCACAAAGGCCAAATCAAGGCCAATGGCAAACTCACTGAAATATTGCAAAGCACCGGTTGGGCCGATCCGGGCCAGGTGTTCCAAAAGCTCACTCAATCCGACAAAGGCGGGCCGGCATGAGGATTTTGCATTATTGGCGGGCGCTGGTCGGCATCGTTGGTCGTGAATTACTGCGTTTTCTGCACCAGCGCGAGCGCTTCGTCTCGGCGCTGGTAAGACCTCTGGTCTGGTTGTTCGTGTTCGCGGCCGGCTTCCGCGCTGCGCTGGGTATTGCGATCAGCCCGCCTTACGAAACCTATATCTTGTACGAGGTCTACATCACTCCCGGGCTGCTGGGTATGATTTTGCTGTTCAACGGTATGCAGAGCTCGCTGTCGATGGTATACGACCGCGAAATGGGCAGTATGCGTATGTTGATGGTGTGCCCGCTGCCGCGCTGGTTCTTGCTTTGCAGCAAATTGATCGCCGGTACCGCGGTCGGCGTGCTGCAGTGCTACGCCTTCCTGGGCATCGCTTGGTTGTACGACATCCAGGCACCGCTGCCCGGCTATCTATGGATACTGCCGGCGCTGGTGTTGGGCGGGATGATGCTGGGCGCGCTGGGCTTGCTGTTGTCCTCGTTCATCAAACAACTGGAGAATTTTGCCGGGGTGATGAACTTCGTGATATTTCCGCTGTTTTTCATGTCCACTGCGTTATATCCGCTCTGGAAAATCAAGGAGTCTAGTCCGCTACTGGCGACATTGGCTGAATATAATCCGTTCTCCCAGGCTGTAGAGCTGATCCGCTTCGCGCTTTATCAGCATTTCAATCAATCGGCTCTGATCTTCACCGCGATTTCTTTTTTAGTGTTTATCGGTGCGGCGATAGTCGGCTACAACCCCTCGAAAGGCATGATGGTGCGTAAGGGAGGCGGTGGCGATTGAGGGTTTTCGGTCAAGTCCGAAATTAATTTTTTTGCGTTTGTTTGCTAAAGTTCACAGAATTCTCGTCGCTAATTAGAGGGTCAGGTTGGTTTCGGTGGCGGCGGAGGTTATTTATCCCATCCGCCAAAACTGGATTAGCGATCTGGTTTCTTCGTTGGCGGGGGTGTTCATGGCTACAATCAATTCAATTTCGGCATCGCTGTATATTTCACAGACCACTATCACTGTTTCTGCTGCAAGCGCCGCTGAGAAGCCGGACGGTACGAAGCCCGAAACAGTTGCTGAATCACACCATGCCCAGGGTCATCGCCATCACGGTGGCGGTTATTTTATGCGGAGCGTCGTTAACGCATTGCAGGGTTTGGGGTTGAGTTTTCCTCGTGAAAATGCTGACAGCCATCATGAATCGGATAGATCAAACCAGTCTGACGAAGGAAAAGCCGCCGATATAGGGCAACTGGTAAAGACATTTCTGCAGGATTTGCACCAAGTATTGACGCAAGCTGGCTCGGGACGGGCTGTTGGATTGAGTGCTGATGCAGCGTTCGGCGACAATGCAAGTGGAGTTGATACGGTTTCGCAATTGTCGAATAACGCGGCGACGGCGAATGCGTCGACCACGACCAGTACTGAGTCTGCGGACCAAGTTTTGACCGATTCGGCTTCCAGCTCGGCGTCGGTCACAACTGATGATGCTTCGACTCAGTATGCTCGCGGCGATGTGTTTAAGGCACTACACGGCTTTTTACACGAGTTGCGGCGAGCGCTCGTGCAAGTTGCAGATGCTGCAAATACCGGAGCTGGCGGCAAAGGTGATGACTATGGATCTCGCTCGGTCGGCTGGCACGGTTATCGAAATTTTTCCGCGAACTTGGACAACTTGATTGCGGCTTTAAGTGACGGGAGTCAGGCAAGTTCCGATAAATTTAAGTCTCTAAGGGAGGATTTCGATCGTCTGGTCAATCTTTTGGATAGTGGCAGTGGTGGCGCGAAACCTTCATTGTTGGAATTTTTGAACAAACTTAAGGGTGACACCGAGCATCAGAATTCGGCACCAGCCGGCTCAGGTACTATCGTCTCGGCTACGGTGTGAGTCGGGATTAAAGCGGATTGGCAGAAAACGCTTGCACAAAAATTTAACGTCGTTATAATGCACGGCTCGAACGACAAGACTTTAGGCGCGTAGCTCAGTTGGTTAGAGCACCACCTTGACATGGTGGGGGTCGGTGGTTCGAGTCCACTCGCGCCTACCAAAATACTAAGCACCGCACGACGGTGCTTTTTTTATTGTGGAATCCAAAAATGCCAGTGATAACTCTGCCTGATGGCTCTCAGCGTCAATTCGACCATGCAGTTTCTGTGATGGATGTGGCTCTGTCTATCGGTACCGGGCTGGCTAAGGCGACCTTGGCTGGCAAGGTCGACGGTAAGCTGGTTGATGCTAGTTATCTGATTCAGGGCGATGCGACCCTGCAAATTGTGACCGCGAGGGATGAGGAGGGCGTGGACGTTATTCGTCACTCCACTGCCCATTTGTTAGCGCAAGCCGTTAAGCAGTTGTTTCCCAGCGCTCAGGTTACTATTGGTCCTGTCGTAGAAAACGGCTTTTATTACGATTTTTCTTACGAGCGATCGTTTACGCCCGACGATTTGGTTGCGATAGAGAAAAAAATGCAGGAATTGTCTGCAGCCGATATGCCGGTGCAGCGTTCTTTGATGGCTCGCGACGAAGCGGTGCAATTCTTTAGTGCGTTGGGTGAAAAATACAAGGCCGAGATTATCGCTTCGATTCCGGCAAATGAGGAATTGTCGCTTTACCGGCAAGGCGAATTTACCGACCTGTGCCGCGGCCCCCATGTGCCGAGCACTGGTAAGCTAAAAGCATTCAAGTTGATGAAAATTGCCGGCGCCTATTGGCGGGGCGATTCGAAAAACGAAATGTTGCAGCGGATTTACGGTACCGCGTGGGGTGATGCTAAAGAGTTGGCCGCTTATCTGCACCGTCTTGAAGAGGCGGAAAAGCGCGATCATCGCAAAATCGGCAAGGCTTTGGATTTGTTTCATACTCAGGAGGAGGCGCCGGGTATGGTGTTCTGGCACGACAAGGGCTGGACGATTTACAAAGAAGTGGAGCAGTACATTCGCGAGAAGTTGCGGCTGAACGGCTATGGCGAAGTTAGGACGCCGCAAATTGTCGACCGTACTTTGTGGGAGAAATCCGGGCATTGGGATAAATTCAGTGCGATGATGTTCACCACGCATTCCGAAAATCGGGATTATGCGGTGAAACCGATGAACTGCCCGTGTCATATCCAGATTTACAATCAAGGTATCAAAAGTTACCGTGACCTGCCGGTGCGCCTGGCTGAATTCGGTTCTTGCCATCGTAACGAGCCTTCAGGTACTTTGCACGGTCTGATGCGGGTTAGGAACTTTGTGCAGGACGATGCGCATATTTTCTGCACTGAAGATCAGATTCAATCTGAGGTATCGACTTTTATCGATTTGCTGTTCGAAGTGTATAAGGATTTCGGTTTCGACGAAGTGATCATTAAGTTATCGACTCGCCCTGAAAATCGGGTCGGCGCCGATGCGGTATGGGATAAAGCGGAGAGTGCTTTGGAGTTGGCGCTTAACAATAAAGGCCTTGAATGGCAGTTGCAGCCTGGAGAGGGTGCTTTTTACGGTCCGAAGATTGAGTTCTCGCTGAAAGATTGCATCGGTCGGGTTTGGCAGTGCGGTACCATCCAGGTCGATTTTTCGATGCCGGAGCGGTTGGATGCCTGTTACATTGGTGAAGACAGTGCGCGCCATACCCCTGTGATGCTGCATCGGGCTATTTTGGGTTCGTTAGAGCGTTTTATCGGTATTTTGATCGAGCAGTACGCCGGAAACTTTCCGTTGTGGTTGAGTCCGGTGCAAATCATGGTCATGAATATCACCGATCGTCATGCCGAATATGCCGAGCAGGTTCGCCTAGAACTTGAAAAACAAGGTCTTAGGGCCAAAATTGACTTGAGAAACGAGAAGATAGGCTTTAAAATCCGCGAGCATTCCATGCAGCGTGTCCCGTATTTGTTGATTATCGGCGACAAGGAATTGGAAACTCGAACTGCGAGTGTGCGTACCCAGCAGGGCGAGGATCTGGGAAGTCTGTCAATTGGCGAACTTGGCGAACGTTTGAGAAAGCAGATTGCGGATCGAAAATAATAACAACTTGGAGGATAGGGTATCAGCTCTAAAAAAGATGCAACGCGCTTAAATACCGAGATTACCGCCAGACGGGTAAGGGTGATAGGCGCTGAAGGTGAACAAGTTGGGGTTGTATCAATAAACGAAGCTTTGCAGCTTGCCTATGATGCGAACCTGGATCTGGTCGAAATTTCACCCAACGCCGATCCTCCTGTTTGCAAAATCATGGATTTTGGCAAATACCAGTTTGAGCAAAATAAAAAGCTCCAGGCCGCCAAGAAAAAACAAAAACAAATCCAGATCAAGGAAATCAAATTTCGACCGGGTACCGAAGAGGGCGACTATCAGGTCAAATTGCGCAGCTTGATCAAATTTCTCAACGAAGGCGATAAAACCAAAATCACCGTACGGTTTAAAGGGCGCGAACTAACTCATCGCGAACTGGGTATGGATCTGTTGAAACGTATCGAAACCGATTTGGAAGAGTTGGCCGCGGTCGAGCAATTCCCCAAACTGGAAGGCCGGCAAATGGTCATGGTGATGGGGCCGAAAAAGAAAAAATAATTTTGCCGTTTTTTAAACGGTACGGCGTTGCCGGATTGCAGCGCTGATCGGGTTTTACCCGAAAAAATTCGGTTGGGCCGAGCATTTTGCCTGATTGAGTTTTCGCTCAGGGACTTTATTTTTAACATTGGAGAAAACAAATGCCAAAATTGAAAAGCCATAGTGGCGCCGGTAAGCGCTTTAAGAAAACCGGGACCGGTGGTTTCAAGTGCAAACAATCGCACAAACGCCACATCTTGACCAAAAAAACCACGAAACGGAAAAGACAACTGCGTAAAACAGCCATCCTGCATCCGTCAGATACGCCATTGGTAGCGCGTATGCTGCCATACAGTTGATCGACTAAATTACATTGCAGAGAGAATTGAAAAATGGCTAGAGTAAAACGCGGTGTTACCGCTAGAGCAAGACACAAAAAGATTTTAAAGCTGGCTAAAGGTTACTACGGTGCCCGTAGCCGGGTTTATCGGGTTGCTAAACAAGCGGTCATCAAAGCAGGTCAATATGCGTACCGCGACCGCAAGCAGAAAAAACGCCAATTCCGCGCTTTGTGGATCGTGCGGATTAACGCTGCGGCCCGCCAATTCGGCATTTCCTACAGCCGCTTAATCAATGGCTTGACTAAAGCCAATGTCGCTATCGACCGCAAGGTACTGGCCGACTTGGCCGTACGCGACATTCAAGCCTTCGGCGAGATTGCAAAGGTAGCAATCGCCAACCAGAGCAAGCCGTAAGCTGCTTTCAAATTCGGTTTTAGAAACCGTTTTGACGCATCCTCCCCGCTATGCGGGGAGTTCCGCCTTTCGACGGCGGATATCCATCGCTTGGGAAATCCCATCAATTACAGACAAAAGTGAGCTGAGTCGTGTCGGCTAATATCGAAGATATCGTTAAGCAGGCATTAGATGAGCTTGCACAGGCTAAGGATCTAGGTCAATTGGATCAGGTTCGGGTCAACTATCTGGGTAAAAAAGGCTTGTTCACCCAGCAAATGAAAGAGTTGGCTAGCATGGATCCGGAGCAGCGTCGTAGCGCTGGACAGGTTGTCAACGATGCCAAAAGCACTTTCCAACACGCTCTCGAGACGCGCAAACTCGCTTTAGAAAGTGCAGAGCTGGCTGCTCGGTTAGCGAGCGAGTCTATCGATGTGACTCTGTCTGGTCGCGGACAAACCACCGCCGGTTTGCATCCTGTTACTATTACCCTGCGGCGGATTAGTAGAATTTTCGCTAGCGTCGGCTTCAACGCGGTGGAAGGGCCGGAAATTGAAGACGACTATCACAATTTCGGCGCGCTCAACATTCCCGCACATCATCCCGCGCGTGCGATGCATGACACTTTTTATTTCGACGCGCATACGGTACTAAGAACCCACACTTCGCCGGTGCAAATTCGGGTCATGGAATCCGAGAAGCCGCCACTAAAAGTGATTGCGCCCGGCCGAGTCTACCGTTGCGATTCGGATTTGACGCACACGCCGATGTTTCATCAGGTTGAGGGCTTTTTAGTCGATACCGATGTCAGCTTTGCCGATTTGAAAGGCGTCGTGTTCGAATTCTTGCGCGCATTTTTCGAGAAAGACATTCAAGTTCGTTTTCGCCCGTCTTACTTTCCATTTACCGAACCTTCGGCTGAGGTCGATATCGAGTGCGTAATGTGTGACGGTAAAGGTTGTCGCGTCTGCAGCCAAACCGGCTGGCTGGAAGTCATGGGCTGCGGCATGATTCATCCGGAAGTTTTCAAATCCGTGGGTATCGATCATCAAACCTATTCCGGTTTTGCATTCGGCATGGGGGTCGAGCGCCTAGCCATGCTGCGTTACGGTATTAACGACTTGCGGATGTTTTTCGAAAACGATCTGAAATTTTTACAACAGTTTAGGTAACGGTGGATTGGAATCATGCAAGTAAGTGAAGCCTGGTTAAGGGAGCTGGTCAATCCACCTATCGCCACTGCCGAATTGGTTGCGCAATTGACCATGGCCGGCCTCGAAGTCGATGCGGTCACTCCGGTTGCTGCCGATTTTAGCGGTGTGGTAGTGGCTGAAGTACTGGAAACCGTCCAACATCCGAATGCCGATAAACTGAAGGTTTGCCAAGTCAATGTCGGCCAAGAGCAAGCGCTGCAGATTGTTTGCGGAGCCAGCAACGTTCGGCCGGGTTTAAAGGTGCCGGCCGCCCTAATTGGTGCGGTACTGCCGGGCGATTTCAAAATCAAGGAATCCAAACTGCGCGGTGAGTTGTCGTTTGGCATGTTGTGTTCCGAAAAGGAACTGGGTTTAGCTACCACTTCCGAAGGTTTGATGGAGCTGCCGACCGATGCGCCGATAGGTCAAGACATACGCGAATATCTACTACTGAACGATAACGTGATTGAGCTCGGCTTGACACCGAATCGCGCCGATTGCTTGAGCGTCGTGGGTGTGGCGCGCGAGGTCGCAGTATTGAATGGTTTGACGTTACCGTCCGACGATTCCGTCGTCATCGAACCGCAACATCAGCAGACCTTGGACGTTCAAGTCCACTCTGCGGAAGCTTGCCCGGCGTATTTGGGGCGTTTGATCAAGGGTATCGATTCAGCCGCACAGACGCCGCTTTGGATGCAGGAGCGCTTGCGCCGTAGCGGGATCCGCAGTCTCAGCCCGGTGGTCGATGTCACCAACTATGTGCTGATTGAACTTGGTCAGCCTTTGCATGCATTTGATGCCGATAAATTGACGGCGCCCGTTGTCGTCAGACGCAGTCGAGCCGGCGAGTCATTGGCGTTGTTAAACGATCAGACCATAGAACTTGATGGCGAGGCCTTAGTCATCGCTGATCAACATCGGGCGTTGGCTCTGGCTGGCGTTATGGGCGGCAAAGAGAGCGCGGTGTTTGCCGAGACTCGCGATATTTTCCTGGAGTGCGCTTTTTTCAATCCAATCAGCGTCGCAGGCAAGGCTAGACAGTTCGGGTTGCATACCGATTCTTCCCACCGTTTCGAACGCGGTGTCGATTTTAATTTGCAACGTCGAGCCATCGAGCGCGCGACGCAATTGATATTGGAAATTGCCGGCGGCAGACCGGGGCCAGTGACGGAAGTTATTAACACTGAAGCCTTGCCGGCCCGCTTGGCAGTCAAATTAAGTAGTTCTCAGATCGAAAAGGTCTTGGGTATCCAATATAGCGACACGCAAGTTCGTGATCTATTCTGCGGTTTGGGTATGCGGGTCGAGCCTTGCGCAGACGGGTGGGAAATTACACCGCCTGCATTTCGTTTCGATATCGCAATCGAGGAAGATCTGCTCGAGGAAATTGGCCGGGTATATGGCTATAACAACTTGCCCAGCAGTCATCTATTAATGCGTACTGAATTGGGTAAAGCACCGGAGTCGGTGCTAGGGTTGGATCGATTGCAGGATTGTCTGGTCGATCGTGGTTATCAGGAAGCCATCACCTACAGCTTTGTGGATGAAGCGATGCAAAAAGCGGTGGCGCCGGATGATGAATTTATTCGGATCCAGAACCCGATTTCATCCGAGTTAGCGGTGATGCGTACCACCCTGTGGTGCGGATTGTTGAACGCTGCGCTATACAACATTAATCGGCAGCAGAGTCGGGTGAGGCTGTTCGAGACTGGCCTGCGGTTTGGCTATGAAAACGGCGCGATTCGGCAACAAAAGATGCTTGCAGGCATAGCACTTGGCGACCTGAATGCCGAGCAATGGGGCGAGAAGTCTCGGAAAGTCGATTTTTTTGATGTGAAAGCCGATGTGGAAGCCTTGCTCGGCCTTACCGGCAGCGTTGCGGTGTTCAAGGCAGCGGAGCATCCGGCATTGCATCCTGGGCAGACAGCTTGCATCTTCAACCAGGATGGAGAAACGATTGGTCTATTGGGAATGTTGCATCCGACATTGCAAAAACAACTGGGCTTCGATAGCTCGGTGTTTTTGTTCGAATTGAACCAGGATGCAATTTTGCAGCGCAAGGTGCCTAAATTCAGTCCCTTGTCCAAATTCCCGTCGGTACGCCGAGACATGGCCTTGTTGGTGGCGGAAGCTGTATCCGCTGATGCGATTATTGCTTGTATCGCCGAAACTGGCGAACAATCCATTCGTGATGTTTCGATTTTCGATGTCTATCGCGGGCAGGGCGTGGCCGAGGGTAGCAAAAGCGTGGCGTTGAGTTTGGTACTGCAAGATTTTTCGCAAACTCTTACCGATGCCGAAATTGATGCTATATTTCGCAGGGTGTTGGAGACTTTGACGGCTAAACTGAATGCAAAATTGAGGGAGTGATTGTGGCATTAACGAAAGCAGATATTGCAGAAAAGTTGTTTGAAGATCTCGGCTTGAATAAACGAGAAGCTAAAGAAATAGTAGAGCTGTTTTTCGACGAAATCAAAAGAAGTCTGGAAAGCGGTGAACAAGTCAAAATATCGGGTTTTGGCAAATTTGAATTACGGGATAAAAATGGCCGTCCCGGCCGCAATCCGAAGACCGGCGAGGAAATACCGATCACGCCGCGTCGGGTCGTTACCTTTAGAACAGGGCAAAAATTGAAAGCTCGAGTGGAAGCTTATGCTGGAACCCAGTAATAATAACGAATTACCGGTCATTCCGGCCAAGCGCTATTTCACGATTGGCGAAGTCAGTGATTTATGCGGTGTAAAACCTCATGTTTTGCGCTATTGGGAGCAAGAATTTACCGAGCTGAGTCCGGTCAAGCGACGCGGGAATCGGCGTTATTACCAGCGTCACGATGTGCTGTTAATCCGCCAAATTCGCGCCTTACTCTACGAACAAGGCTATACCATCGGTGGTGCCAGAGCCCATCTGGCGAGCGGTAGCGCTAAGGAAGATAGCCTGCGCACGAAGCAATTAATCCATCAAATGATAGGCGAGCTGGAAGATATTTTGGAGCTATTGAAATAGCGCGCTCGTAAATCATGGTAAAATGATTTTCACTATTTATTCAAAATCGGGGCGTAGCGCAGCCTGGTAGCGCACTTGTCTGGGGGGCAAGTGGTCGTGGGTTCGAATCCCGCCGTCCCGACCAATCAAATCAATGGTTATAAAATACGCCATTGCCATAGTTATCAAAATTGCAGTTTCGGTACAACAATTTTTATCCGTACTGTTTGGTCGATATGGCCAAATTATCTAGCAATCTCCGAACTCGACAATTCTAACGTTATACTAGTCCGCTAACTAATGCGTTAGATAGGATTTCTAGTTCATGCAAAGTAAAGATAAAAAGGCCCTCAGCGAAACGGACATCTGCGACCTTTTCATCACCCCGGCGATATGCGATGCAGGCTGGGACGCCATAAAACAAATCCGCCGCGAAGTCACCCTGACCCCCGGTCCGATAGTCGTTCGCGGCAATATCTCTTCGCGCAACAAGAAAAAGAAGAAATTCGCCGATTACGTTTTGTACTGGGAACCCGGCGTCCCGGTGGCCGTCGTCGAAGCTAAAGACAACAACCACACTGTCAGCCACGGCCTGCAACAAGCCCTGGGCTACGCGGAGATTCTGCAAGTCCCCAGCGCCTTTAGTTCCAACGGCGACGCTTTCGCCGGCCACAATAAAACGCCAAAGCCAACCGAAGACATCGAAACCGAATTCGCGCTCGATGCATTCTTGCCGCCCGAGCAGCTTTGGCAGCGCTACAAGCAATTTCGCGGCATAACCGACCAAAACGAAAAACTGGTCATCCAACCCTACTACGAAGACAGCAACAGCAAAGAACCGCGCTATTACCAAGTCGAGGCCATCAATCGCACGATTGAAGCCGTCGCTAACCATCAAAAGCGTGTGCTGTTAGTCATGGCCACCGGCACCGGCAAAACCTACACTACATTCCAGATCATCTGGCGTTTGTGGAAGGCCAAGCAGGTTAAGCGCATCCTGTTTCTGGCCGACCGTAACATTCTGGTCGATCAAACCCTGGTCAACGACTTCAAACCGTTCGGCTCGGTGATGACCAAAATCAAAAACCGCAAACTCGATCCTGCTTACGAAATTTATCTCGGCCTCTATCAAGCCATCACCGGCCCGGCGGAAGAAGACAAAATCTTCAAAAACGTCTCGCGTGATTTTTTCGACATGATCGTCATTGACGAATGCCATCGTGGCAGTGCCGCCGACGATTCGGCCTGGCGGGAAATCCTCGATTACTTCAAAGATGCCATTCAACTCGGTTTGACCGCCACACCCAAAGAAACCAAATACGTCTCCAGCACGGATTACTTCGGCAAACCGGTCTACACCTACAGCCTCAAACAAGGCATTGCCGATGGTTTTCTGGCTCCGTATAAAGTGGTGCGCATCGACATTGACAAAGACATCCAGGGCTGGACGCCGCCGCAAGGCATGAACGACGACCTTGGTAAACCGATTGAAAGCCGCACTTACAACCAAGCGGACATGGACCGGATTTTGGTGCTCAATCAACGTACTAAGCTGGTTGCTAAGCGCGTGATGCAATATTTGCTGGCGACTGATCCCTATTCCAAAACCATCATTTTCTGCGAAGACATCGACCACGCCGAACGCATGCGGGTCGCCATCGTCAATGCCGCCGGTCAACTCGCTATCGACAACCCCAAATACGTCATGCGCATTACCGGCGACAGCGTGGAAGGCAAAGCTGAACTGGATAACTTCATCGACCCTGAGAGCAAATTCCCGGTCATCGCCACCACCTCGGAGTTGCTCACCACCGGTGTCGACGCCAAAACCTGCAAGCTGATCGTGTTGGATAAAACCATCAGTTCCATGACCACCTTCAAGCAGATTATCGGTCGCGGTACCCGAATTGATGAAGAATTCGGCAAGTTTTTCTTCACCATCATGGACTTCAAAAAAGCGACCGAACTGTTCCGCGATCCGGATTTCGACGGTGAACCGGTAGTCATCTACGAACCAGACGATGACGACGATCCCGTGCCGCCCGATCCGGCACCGGAAGACGAAGAAGACGGCGACGAAGTCAACGAAGAAACCGGCGTTTACAAAGTCCGCGTCAGTGGCGTGCCGGTCAGAATCATCGCCGAGCGCGTCGAATACCTCGGCCCGGATGGCACCCTGATTACCGAATCCTACCGCGACTTCACCCGCAAACAGATTCAGTCCGAATTCGCCTCGTTGGACGAGTTTCTGCAACGCTGGCACGGCGCCAAGAAAAAACAAGCCATCATCGACCTGCTGGAAGATTACGGCATCGTGCTGGATAACCTGGCCGCCGAAGTCGGCAAGGATTACGGCGATTTCGACCTGATCGCCCACATCGCTTACGACCAGCCGCCGTTAACTCGTAAAGAACGCGCCAACAACGTTAAAAAGCGCAACTACTTCACTAAATACGGCGAGCAAGCCCGCGCCGTGTTGCATGCCCTGTTGGAAAAATACGCCGATGAAGGCATCAGCACCATTGAAAGCGCCAAAGTCCTCAAGCTTAAACCGTTTAGCGACATTGGCACTCCAGTTGAAATCATCAACCAAGTCTTTGGCGGCAAAGACCAATACGAATCTGCCATCCAAGAATTAGAACAAGAATTGTACAAACAGGACCAATCTGCATGAGTAACGTTTCCGGCATCATCAAATCCATCCAAGACATCATGCGCAAGGATGTCGGCGTCGATGGCGACGCCCAGCGCATCAGTCAATTGGTGTGGCTGTTTTTCTTGAAGATTTTCGATGACCGCGAACAAGAACTGGAGCTGATTGAAGACGACTACCAATCGCCGCTGCCCAAGCACCTGCGTTGGCGTAACTGGGCGCAAGACCCGGAAGGCATGACCGGCGACGAACTGGCCGATTTCGTCAACCTGCAACTATTCCCCACGCTCAAAGACAAACTGCCGCTGCACGGCCCCGCCGGCCAACGCGCCCAAGTCGTGCGCGACGTCTTCGAAGATGCCTACAACTACATGAAATCCGGTACCTTGCTGCGCCAGGTCATCAACAAAATTGGCGAAATCGACTTCAACAACAGCGCCGACCGCCACACCTTCGGCAGCATTTACGAACAAATCCTCAAAGACCTGCAAAGCGCCGGTAACGCCGGCGAGTTTTACACGCCGCGCGCCGTCACCCAATTCATCGTCAACCGCATCGACCCGCAATTGCACGAAACCGTGCTCGACCCGGCCTGCGGCACCGGCGGCTTTTTAAGCTGCGCCATCGACCACAAGCGCGAACGCTACGTCAAAACCGAAGCAGACGAACAAACCCTGCAAGCCTCGATCCGCGGCGTCGAGAAAAAAGCCCTGCCGCACATGCTCTGCGTCACCAACATGATACTGCACGGCATCGACACGCCCACCAACATCCGCCACGACAACACCCTTAGCCGTCCGTATAAAGACTACGGTAACGCCGACCGCGTGGATACCATCATCACCAATCCGCCGTTCGGCGGCATGGAAGAAGACGGCATCGAAAACAACTTTCCGGCCCAGTTCCGCACCCGCGAAACCGCCGACTTGTTCATGGCCTTGATTATCAAACTGCTCAAAGACAAGGGCCGCGCCGCCGTGGTATTGCCGGACGGCTTTTTATTCGGCGAAGGCATGAAAACCCGCCTCAAAGAAAGCCTGCTGACCGAATGCAACCTGCACACCATCGTCCGCCTGCCCAACGGCGTGTTCAACCCCTACACCGGCATCAAAACCAACATTCTGTTTTTCGACAAAGGCACGCCGACGCAAACCGTCTGGTATTACGAACACCCGTATCCGGACGGCGTCAAAAGCTACAACAAAACCAAGCCGATGCGTTTTGAAGAATTCCAAACCGAAATCGCCTGGTGGGGCAGCGCCGCCGACGGCTTCGCCAGCCGCCAAGCCAGCGAACAAGCCTGGCCGGTATCCATCGAGGACATCAAAGCCCGCAACTACAACCTGGACATCAAAAACCCGCACGTCGGCGAACAAATCAGCCACGATCCGGACGAATTGCTAGAACGCTATGCCCAGCAGCAACAGGAAATCGGCCAACTGCGCGACCAGCTTAAAGCCGTGCTGCAGCAAGCCTTGCAACGTTAACAATAAATCCCCTCTCCCACTGGGAGAGGGCTAGGGTGAGGGTGTGTTAAATCAATGCGAAGCCGCAATTTTTGAAGCCACATTATTTTAAATTTCCCCTCACCCCAACCCTCTCCCGCTGGAGAGGGGGCAGGCTATACCAAACAGATCACTTAATGGAATTCCGAACAGTCACAAACCCAATGACCGATTTAATCAGCCAACATTTAGACCTTTGGACTTCCGCCATCGCCAGCAAAAGCAGCGCAGGCCGGGGCAATACAACTCCCTCTCCAACGCACCCTATAGGGCATAAAGGAGAGGGCCGGGGTGAGGGGAATCCAACCAGTACCCGCAATGCCAAGTACACCGCGTACGGCATCAAAAAGCTGCGCGAACTGATTTTGGAATTGGCGGTGCGGGGAAAGTTGGTGCCGCAAGACCCGAATGATGAGCCAGCGAGTGTGTTGCTGGAAAGAATTTCAGTTGAAAAAAAGCGGTTGATTAAAGAAGGAAAGATCAAAAATCAAAATCCGTTGCCAGAAATCAATGATGATGAAAAATCCTTCGGGCTTCCATCTGGCTGGGAATGGGTTAGATTACAGGATGTTTCAGCGTATATCCAAAGGGGTAAAGGTCCAAAATACGCAGATCAAGGTCAAGTACGGGTAATTTCCCAAAAATGTATTCAATGGAATGGCTTTGATTTATTGCAAGCCAAATATGTAGATGATGATTCCATAACTAGCTATCAGCCAGAGCGATTTCTTGTGGAAAACGATCTGTTGTGGAATTCAACCGGAACAGGGACTGTTGGGCGAATTAACGTTTTAGCGAAAGTAAAACCAAATTCTCTTGTTGCTGATTCCCATGTAACAGTTATCCGCCCATTAAACATAAACAGTAACTTTATTTTGTGCTATATCAGTGCGCCAGGAATTCAGCAGAGAATTGAACCAGGCTCCGAGAAAGCATTAGTTTCTGGTACAACTAATCAAGTGGAGTTGAATACAAGTGAGGTAATTAGGCTAGTTGTGCCAATTCCACCTCTCGCCGAACAACACCGCATCGTCGCCAAAGTCGATGAATTGATGGCGCTGTGCGATCAACTGGAGCAACAGCAAGCCGACAACATCGCCGCCCATCAAACCCTGGTGCAAACCCTGCTCGACACACTGACCCAAGCCGCCGATGCCGCGGAATTCGAGCAAGCCTGGAACCGTATCGCCGACCACTTCGACACTCTGTTCACCACCGAACTCAGCATCGACCAACTCAAACAAACCCTCCTGCAACTTGCCGTCATGGGTAGATTGGTGCCGCAAGATTTGAACGATGAACCAGCGAATAATCTTCTAGAAAAGATTGCAATTAAAAAAAACAAACTGATTAAAGAAAAGAAAATCAGAAGGCTCAAAGTTCTTGACCAAATCTCCCAAATAGACAAACCATATATTCTGCCTAGAGGCTGGATATGGTGCCGGCTTGAAGAATTCGCATTATTCGAAAACGGTGACAGAAGTAGTCGTTACCCTAATTCCAGTGATTTGGTCGAATGCGGTGTTCCGTTTTTCGGAGCCCCTGATATTGTTAATGGAAAATTGGAATTTACTTCCGAGCTGCGGTTTATCACGATGGAAAAATTTTCCCAGCTAAGTAATGGAAAACTTGTGGACCGTGATTTCATCATTCTGTTAAGAGGCTCTGTCGGCAAGATCGCCCAATTTTATGCAAATACTAATCATAAAACTGGATTCATCAATGCTCAGATGCTGATCATTCGCCTCCTTGAATTGGATATGGCTGGTTACGTCAACTACTTCTTCAAATCCGACGTTTTTCTAACTTCAATTTCCAAGTCGAAATCTGGAGCGGTAATACAGCAAATACCTGCAAGTGAAATATCAAAATTAATAGTTCCCCTGCCTCCTCTCGCCGAACAACACCGCATCGTCGCCAAAGTCGATGAATTGATGGCCCTCTGCGACGCCCTCAAAGGCCGCATCGCCGCTGCGCAAACCACGCAACTCCAGCTCGCTGATGCGATTGTCGAGCAAGCCGTCGCCTGAGTGGGTATTTCTCCCTCTCCCATTGGGAGAGGGCCGGGGTGAGGGTGGTCATCCAATTTATTCCCCTCACCCTAACCCTCTCCCAGAGGGAGAGGGAATTTGCTTTACATCTGCAAAATGAGTCACCCAATGACCATTAAGCGCCCGGTATCCTGGTGCACCAAGGATCAGCACCATTTCTTCGATCACTACGCAGACTTCAACACCTGGCTGGAGGAAAGCGACGACGCCCAGGATTTACGCGCCGACTTGGGCTTGGACAACCTGTCGCAACCGGCCAAAGCGCTGTTTGCCGGTGACAAAGCCCAATACGACCAAGCCTTCGAACAATACAAAACCAACCGCCGCCAGGAAATCCTCAGCCGCGACTATTTGCAACCTTTGACTGGCGACGAACACTGGTTCGAGCACAATGTCGAACATTTCGAACAGCTGTTGCTGCAAATGGCCAAGGGCGAGGTGGTACCGTTCGTCGGCGCCGGGTTATCGGTCGGCGGCCGTTTTCCCACATGGCAGGATCATCTGCGTCAGCAAGGCAAAACCGCCAATATCGCCAGCGAACAGATCGAAGCCAAACGCGGTCGCGAGGTTTTCGTTGCCGAGATCAGGAACGTGTTCGGCAAAAACGGCACGGTTCCCGATACGGTTTGGCGCTTGACCGAGTTGTGCGGCGATACGGTAATGACCACCCATTACGACCGCTTACTGGAACAAGCCTTCGGCGCGGGCTTGGAGTAAGCCTTACAAATCGTCAACGCCTTGCTTGGCGCCGAGCAGCCCGCCAAGCGCACCGCCATCGTCTTTGAGTTAGGGCTCCCGTCTTAAAATCTCTCAACATCCGCAACATTGCTTCTATCCGCGACAATCGTTTGGCTTTACTGGGCGCTTGTCGCGTGTAGCGTTTGGCCTTTTTCATCTGTGATGCTGGAAGCCGCGCCGTTTTTGGGCTGTCGGTGAGTCAAAGATAACGAGGTGGAAAGACGATGATAGCGACTAAAAGCCTGTTGGAAATCCCCTGGCAAAATGCCTTTTTTGTTGGTATGGCCAATGCGAATATCTTTAGAAATGATATTGCTATGGAATGTTTTGGTGGGCGGATAGACATCACGCAGATGTGCGTTAGCGAACCGACTTAAGCCTATGAGGGTGTTATTTTCAATCGATTGAGGGAGGTAATTCGCCTGCGGTAAAGCCAAGTCATTACATCTCTTAGAATTAACTTATTGCGATTACTCTCTAAAAACCTTTAAAAACATGGACGTTGAGGCAGGGCAAAATGTAAAGATGTGATTCTTTGCTTTCCAGTCAATCTAAGCGCGCTGAAAAATGGTTAAATCTAACGAGGCCAATGTTGGCTCCAGTTCTCTGGCGGTTGTCGCCCCCTCGAACCCCGTACCCGAAATTCGTAGCGGCAAAACGCGCACCGATGCCGATAATGTGCCGCCGATCATTGCGATAGGGACATCGGCAGGCGGATTGGAGGCCCTCGAACAGTTTTTTGGCCGCGTCTTACCGGCCTGCGGTGTGGCCTTTGTCGTAATTCAACATCTCGATCCGGACCATCAGGGCATGCTGCCGCAATTATTGCAGCGGGTTACGCCGTTAACCGTAATTCAGACCCGCAATCGGATGAAAGTCAAGGCCGACTGGGTGTATGTCATTCCGCCCAACAAAGATTTATCCGTTTTGCATGGGAGGCTGCATCTACTGGAACCGCAGGCTCCGCGAGGCTTGCGTTTACCGATCGACTCATTTTTCCGGGCTTTGGCCGACGACCAGCGGGAACGGGCGATTGGCGTGATTCTGTCGGGCATGGGCTCCGACGGCACATTGGGGTTGCGCGCCATCAAGGAAAACGCCGGACTGGCGGTAGTGCAGGCGCCGGAATCGGCCCAATTCGATTCGATGCCGCGGAGCGCCATCGATGCCGGTTTGGCCGATATCGTTGCTCCCCCCGCGCAACTGTGGGACAAGATTCTGGCGTATCTCAAACACAATCCGCGAGGTTTGCCTGCCGCGCCGGAATGCAGTTTGGATCTAAAAAATCAAAGCGCGCTGGACCAAATCGTCATCCTATTGCGCGAACGTACCGGCAACGATTTCTCGCTGTATAAAAAAAATACCATTTATCGCCGGATCGAACGGCGGATGGGCTTGCACCAGATCGATACCATCGCCAAGTATGTACGCTATCTGCGCCAGACTCCCCAGGAACAGGATTTGTTGTTCAAGGAACTGTTGATAGGCGTTACCCATTTTTTTCGCGACCCGGCCGTCTGGGAGGCGCTTAAGACCGGTGCGATTCCGACGCTACTGGCGGAATATCCGGCCGGCAAACCCTTGCGGGCCTGGGTGCCGGCTTGTTCCACCGGTGAGGAAGCTTATTCGCTGGCCATCGTCTTTAAGGAAGCATTCGCGGCAAGCCCATGCAAACAGCCTTATAGACTGCAAATTTTCGCTACCGATCTGGATCAGGATGCCATCGACAAGGCGCGGCAGGGCTTCTATCCGGCCAATATTGCCGGCGACGTCTCGGCGGAACGCTTGAGCCGATTCTTTACCCTCGACGGCGAAGGATATCGAATCAATAAGGAAATTCGCGAGATGGTGATTTTCGCCTCTCACAATGTGATCATGGACCCGCCGTTTACCAAGCTGGATTTGCTCTGCTGCCGCAACCTGTTGATTTACTTCAGCCAGGAACTGCAGAAAAAGCTGATTCTGCTGTTTCACTACGCGCTAACCCATCACGGCATTATGTTGCTGGGTAACGCCGAAACCATCGGCAACGCCAGCCACTTGTTTAGCGTAATCGACAACAAATCTCGCTTATATAGGCGCATCGGCAATCCATTTCCGTTGGATGTCGATTTTCCGACCAAATATTTTCCGGTAACGGCGATGGTCGAAGAATCCAACCAGACCCCGTCCATACCCGATCTTCAGACCTTGGCCGATCAACTTTTGTTACAACATTTTGCCCCGGCAGCGGTGCTGGTCAATGCCGATGGCGACATTCTTTACATTAACGGCCGTACCGGCAAATATCTGGAGCCGGCGGCCGGCAAGGCCAATTGGAATATCCACGCCATGGCCCGCGAAGGTTTGCGGTATGAATTGATTGGCGCGTTGAAAAAAGCCCGCGGCCAACTCGAGCCGGTGCATGTGCCGGAGCTCGTGATCGACACCAATGGCGGCCGTCAGATCATTAACCTTACGGTACAGACTATAACCAAGCCCGCAGCCTTATCCGGCATGGCTGTCGTCGTGTTTCGAGATCTCGCCACGCCACCCGCCGCCATAGCCTCGCGCAAATCGCCAAATGCCAGGCAGAAACTGCTGGAAGCCGAGTTGCAACAAAGCCACGAAGATTTACACAACTTGCGCGAAGAAATGCAGACGTCTCAGGAAGAACTGAAGTCGGCTAACGAAGAGTTGCAATCGACCAACGAAGAATTGCAGTCCACCAACGAGGAATTGACCACCTCCAAAGAAGAAATGCAGTCACTGAACGAGGAATTGCAAACCGTCAATGCCGAACTGCAGGACAAGGTCGATGACTTGTCGCGGGCCAGCAACGATATGGACAATCTGTTGAATAGCATGGAAATCGCCACGGTGTTCCTGGACAGCGCGTTGAATATCCGCCGATTTACCAGCCATATTAGCCATTTGTTCAATCTGATTGCCAGCGATGTTGGGCGGCCATTGTCCGACATTGTCACCGAGCTGGATTATCCCGAATTGCATCAGGATGCCCAGAGCGTGCTGCGCACGCTGATTTTCGTCGAAAAACAAGTCAGAGCCGGCGACGAACGCTGGTTTAAAGTGCGGATCATGCCTTACCGCACACAGGATAATTTGATAGACGGCGTGGTGATTACGTTTATTGATATCTCCGAGACAAAAAAGCTAGAAGCCGAATTAAGGTGCCGTCATGAAGAACTGGAAAGACTTGCCTGATAGTAATCAGGAATTTCGCCAATCCGCGGAACGGCGTTTGGCCGACACCGGTCCGGATGTCACTGGCGAACCGCAACACCGTTTATTGCACGAATTACAAGTGCATCAGATCGAATTGGAGATGCAAAACGAGGCCTTGCGCGAAGCTCGAGCCATCGCCGAACATGCTTTAGAACGCTATGCCGAACTGTTCGATTTTGCACCGATAGCCTACTTTACCCTGGGAAGCGACAGTCGTATTCAGCAGACTAATTTCAACGGCGAACGTTTACTGGGCGCCGCCCGTTCCAACTTGGTCGGGCGGCGTTTTGCCAATATCGTTGCCGGCGAGCATAGGCCGGTTTTTAACCGCTTTATGGAAAACGTATTTTGCAATCCCGGTGCCGAGCGCTGCGAGATCGTGTTGGATTCCGGCGGCAAGTCGAGTTGGGTATCGATCGAAGCGATTGCCGATGCGGATAGAAAGAGTTGTCTGGCAGCGATGGTGGATATTAGTGAACGTAAACAAGCCGAACAAGAGCTGCAATTGGCGGCAACTGTCTATCTGGCGATAGAAGAAGCGATTATGGTGGCCGATACCGACAACCGCATTGTGGCTATCAACCCGGCCTTTACTAAATTGACCGGTTATTCCGCCGAAGAAGCCATCGGCCAATCGACCTCGCTATTGAAGTCCGGCCGGCATGAGTCCGCATTCTTTCAGGCCATGTGGCACTCGCTGAATACCACTGGGCAGTGGCAAGGAGAAATATGGAACCGGCGGAAAAATGGCGAAGAATTTCTGGCACGCTTATCGATCAGCACGGTATATGGCGAAAATGGCCTGCCGGTCCGGCGGGTCGCGATGTCTTCCGACATTACCGAGCAGCGCCGCGCCGAAGAAATCATCAGCAAACAAGCCAATATCGACCCGCTGACCGGATTGCCGAATCGGCGCCTGTTTCTCGACCGCTTGCAGCGGGCCATCAATAAATCGCATCGTACCCGTCAAAAAATGGCACTGATGTTTCTGGACCTGGACCATTTCAAAGACATTAACGACACTTTGGGACACGATTTCGGCGATCGCCTGTTGGAGGAAACCTCCCTGCGCCTGAAAAGCTGCATCCGCGAGACCGATACGTTGGCGCGGCCGGGCGGAGACGAATTTACGCTGATCATGGGCGAGTTGAAAGACTTAAACAGTATCGAGAGAGTGGCGCAAGCATTGCTGCAAACGATGATGGCACCGTTCCAGTTAAAGGACGAGCGTTGCTATGTATCGGTCAGCATTGGTATTGCCTTGTATCCGGACGATGCCGAGACATTGGATGAGTTGCTGAGAAAGGCCGATCAAGCCATGTATGCCGCAAAAAAACTGGGCCGCGGCCGTTTTTGCTTTTTTACTCCGGCAATGCAAGCCAGCGCGGAGAGCCGTTTGCGCCTGACCAACGATTTACGCCATGCACTGGCCGACAAGCAACTCTGGGTCGCTTATCAACCGATCGTGGAACTGGCTACCGGCAAAATCCTTAAAGCCGAAGCACTGGTGCGCTGGCAACATCCTCGCCGCGGTCCGATCGAGCCCACCGAATTCATTCCTATCGCCGAAGAAACCGGTCTGATCAATGAGATCGGCACCTGGGTGTTTCATCAAGTAGCGGAACAGGTTTGGAACTGGCGCATGAACTATTACGACCAATTTCAGATCAGCATCAATAAATCGCCGGCCCAGTTTCACAGCAATAGCGACAAATTATCCGACTGGTTCGAGCATTTGCAGCGTTTGGGTTTACCCGGCAGTTGCATTGCGGTGGAAATTACCGAGGGGCTATTGTTGGATGGCTCTACCATCGTCGCCGAAAAACTGGCGGCGTTTAAAAACGCCGGCATGCAAACATCGCTGGATGATTTCGGAACCGGCTATTCGTCTTTGTCTTACCTGAAAAAATACCACATTGATTTTTTGAAAATCGACCGGGCTTTTGTTTCCAATCTGACTGCCGGTTCCACCGACATGGCTCTGTGCGAAGCCATTATCATGATGGCGCACATCCTGGGCATGAAGGTGATCGCCGAAGGTGTGGAGACCGAGGAGCAGCGCTGCTTGCTGTTAAAAGCGGGTTGCGATTATGGGCAAGGTTTTTTCTTTTCGAAAGCAGTGACGGCCGAGGCACTTGAGAAGTTGTTTTAAATCCTGCAATAGAGGGCTTTAAACTACCCAGCTCTTGACAGATAAGTGGTCTAAGTCAATCCGGCGTTGGCCGGTAGGCCAACATCTGAACTGAAAAAATCGATCGTTGAAAGTCCTCACTTTGCTAGCGCTCGGTTTGCAAGATGGTTAACGACACTACGGATATGTCTATATCCACGTGTATCGCAGCAACCGAATGTTTGCCAGCGTACAGACCGTGCTTGGTCTAGTCCATAAAATCAAAACGAGTTTTTAAGTAGCCGGGTTGCCCAACCATAGGCTTTTCTCTGTCGCATGCAGTTACGCCAAACTCAGCACGATTCTCGACGATATAAGGTGGTGGCTTATTTCACCGAGAACCTTCGGCGCTGAGAAACTGGTCGACCCAATACGGTATCGAATTTAAACGTGCCTGGCGTTTGGATTTCCCGCCGATGCGTCCCGTCATTGCCGCCGACATCAAGCATTACGATGAAAACAGCCGCAGTAGGGACATATCGGTCTGCGCCGGCGTCGATTTCGATAAGTCAAAGCACGGGGACGCAAACTGCAGATTCTGGTCGAATACGTAACGGTTACCCCCCGACTGGTCGGTTCTATCATGACACGGTGGAATATGTCGGTTCGGGAGTGCAATATCATTTTTTAGCGTGGAAACCGGGCGCTTTGGTAAAGTTCCCTGGTCGAGCGGGTGTTATCGTCGGTATTGGGAGGTTGCGGTCAGTGAGCGTGATGCATCGGTTGCAAATCAAGCACGTAACGACTTATCAGTACAGCGAATTCGTGACGTTTTTGCCGCACAAATTATTGTTGCGGCCTCGCGAAGGCCACGATATTCACATCGAATCGAATCGGCTGATGATTCAACCGAATCACCGTCTGCAATGGCAACGCGACGTTTACGACAATGCCGTCGCTCTGGTCAATTTTACCGAACCCGGCAATTGCTTATCCATCGACAGTTGGGTTGTCCTTCAGCATTACGACGATCAGCCGCTGGATTTTCTGGTAGCGGATCGTGCCGTGTTTTATCCCTTTGTTTACGATCCCGCCGAATATACCGACCTTGGTCCTTATCTGATCCCGATTTTTATCCCCGATCCGCAGCTGGGCGAATGGTTGCGATCAATCTGGCGACCGGGCCAGGTTTTGGAAACCTATGTCTTGCTTGACAGAATCAACCGCGCCATAGCCTCAGGCTTTCGTCATTTGCCCCGCGATCAACCTGGGGTTCAATCACCGCTGTTGACCTTGACGAGCAGAGCGGGTTCGTGTCGCGACTTTGCCACCTTATTCATTGAGGCATGCCACTACTTGGGCCTGGCAGCGCGATTTGTCAGCGGCTACCAATATTCGCCCGGTTTACTGCCGATGGCGGGTGCAACCCATGCCTGGTCAGAAGTTTATTTACCGGGGGCCGGATGGAAAGGTTTTGACTCGACGACGGGTAGGGTAGTGGGGAACGATCACATTGCCGTAGCCGTCGGTCGGCATCCGGAATCGGTGCCGCCGGTGTCCGGTTCGTTTGTCGCCAATCGCATGCAGTTTCCGCAGATGGAAGTGGCGGTCTCGGTCACGGAAATACAGGAATAGCGGCTATATTGGACACCTGCTTTACTCGACGAGTCGCGGTTAACGCATAAAACCCAAGCGGAAAACGGTGCTGATGCAATAGCGCTTTAACGTTTGGCGATGATCTTGGAAGCGAGTATCCGGGCGGCGCGTATCCAGTAGCCCCAAAGCAGGGTGCCTGCCACCACCAGTAAAGCCAACGCGCTGCACGCCCAGATAAATGCATTGACGTAGGCTACGAGCACGGCACAGGCGGCGAGGTAGAAACCCAGCAGACTGAATTGCCAGCCTATCCGCATGCCGTCCAGCATGGTTGCCAATGACAATATCAATAGAATCACCAGACTGGCGCTAATTTCCGATATATCGCCCGATTTATTTAACAAGGACGATGCGCCGACGATCAGTAAGGTTTGCAGCCAGTGTAAGCCCTGAATTCTGACGATTTCCCGGATGTCGTTTTCAAGGGTTTTGGCTTGCAACCAGGAAACGAAGATCGAAAGCGCGCCAAACACCAACACCATGAACATCCAGTAGCCGTAGCCATCGTGCTGGGAAAAGTCGGTAATCACGATGCCCAATAGCGATAGCATCATCATTACGATAAATACGGTTTCTTCAATGCTGAAGTGGCGCTTGTACGGACTAACCTGAAGTTCTTGTTGGTCAAGTTGCATGGTTTTCCCTCGTGGTAAAGAAGTATTGTTTCCGTGGTTAAGCAAGTCGGCACGCGAGCTTCCTTTCACGCGGGATTTTTAGGCGAAATCGACCCAAGGCAAGGGTGGTTTGGTTTTTTGAAAGGCTTATTCCAGCGATAGAACCCCCGTTTGGCCAGTTCCACCGCTATTAAAAATAGCCACCGTCGTCGCCAGAATGACATAAAATCGGATCGGTGGCGACACGAAGCGGAAATAATCTGCCCAGCGGCGTGAAAGGCAGGACCCCGCCGATCAGGAGCGGATGCGCACGGCTTTTGAACGGATTGCCGCGGGTGTGAACCGGCTTTGCTTGTCCGCCAACTGCCTGGTACGTCCTTGCACCATTCCCGGATGACTTTGAATCGCGCCCGATCCCAGTCGGTATCGGCGATGATGTTGATCGCAACGTGTTCCAGCAATTCCTCGGCGGTGAACCAGGCGCTATGGCCGCCGATAAACACCAAGCTGGCCTGCAAGCGTTCTTTTGCGGCCTTGGTCAAATCGATCACTTCCGTCACATTCGCCTGATCAATCAATGAAAAGGCCACGATATCGGGTTGTCAGTCATCCCGCAGCCGGTTCAAGTCTTGATGCGATTCCACCGGCAAATCGATCAGACGTAGCCGGCAACCGCCGCGGCGGGCGTATCGGCAACCCGCTCCAAACCGAGTGGTTCCCGCCGTAAAAATACCTGGGGGTACATCAACGGACTGGGATGAACGGCAAGAAACTTCATGGCCTTGACTCCTGCTGGGTGATGGTTTCGAGCGACGATCCGCGCTCGAGTTAGTGCATAAACTGGCCTTGGTAGCTATCGCTTCGTATTCACCATAAGGAAGCCCGACCACAACCTTCAAACCGAATTAATTCATTGGGTTGGGGCCTACCGTTGCGGTCACTGGGGCGTGTTCTTGTGTTCGATAGCGTACAGACCGCGGCCGGCATTGTCCTTAGAATCCGGACGAGTTTTCAGCAGACCGCCAACGGCATTTCTGCAATTTTTTTCTGCAATGCCGATTGCAGCCATTTCAAACAGACCAAAATAAAGGACCTTTCCCCATGAAGATCATCAAGCGCCACGTGCAAAAAAAATTATCGATCCTTGGCTACTTATTCGTCGCACTAGGTATTACGGCTTGCCAACCGGACGGCCAGACGGAAAAGGCCGGGCAAAAAATCGACAAGGCGGTCGACACCACCGGCCAAGCGATCGAACAAACGGCCGATAAAGCCGGTCAGCAACTCGGTGCAGCTAAGGATTCGGTTGCACAGCAGGCGGAAACAACCGGCGAGTATCTGGATAAATCCGCGCAAAATGCCAAGGCAGCTCTGGATGAAGCCGGAACGCAAATTGACCAAGCCATCGGCAAAACCGAAAAACAAATGGCAGTCGCCAAGGATTCAGTTACCGACACCGCGAACGCGACCGGAGGCTATCTCGATGACGCCATAATCTCCGCCAAAATCAAGACAAAGCTGTTAAGCGATGATTTTCTGAAATTGGCGCCGATCGAGGTGACCACCGTGAATGGCGTAGTTACCCTGCGAGGTACCGTCGATTCCGAACAACTGGTCGGCAGAGCGATAGGTCTGGTAAACAGCCAAGAACACGTGAAATCGGTACAAAACGAACTGTTGGTTAAGGCCAGCGTACCGAGTAAACAATGATGAATTCTATTCGACTGAAAACCTTGGCGGGGGGGTTACTGGTTGCTACGTCATTGGCGCAGGCTAGTACGGCGGATGATGCCTATATAGCCGGGTATGCCGCTGCCGCGTTGAAGCACGATTTAAAGCTCGATCTGCCGGCATTGGTAGTAAAGGATGGTGTGATTACCTTGCCGGCGGCCAATTTGTCCGATTCGGAACGTACCGCCGCCAGTAAGACATTGTCGGAGATTCCGGGGGTCAATGCCGTCAAAATTGCCGAAATCTCCGAGCCGCAAGCGCGGGTAGCGGGTGACGGCAAGGCGGTAACCAGCGTGGATAGTTTGGTGATGCCGACCGGATTGCTACCGGCAGGCCATTTATTCAAGCCTTTGCTGGCCGATCCGCGCTGGGCGCATTTTTCCGCGGCCTACCGTAACTACCAAAGCCATAATTTCGACGGCCGCGATATTGCGTCGGTGAGTTTCGGCGAAACCATACCGTTTTATCGGGCCAACTTCGGCCATTCCACGGCGCAGTGGGAAACCGGCATTCAAGCCGGCGTGTTTAGCGACTTCAATCTGGGCGCTTCGTCGTCGGACTTGGTCAATACCGACTTTATTGCATCTCTGTATTCCAGCGTCCGGGCTGGCCAATTTTCCGCGTTCGGCCGGCTGTATCACCAAAGCTCGCATCTGGGCGACGAATTTTTACTGCGCAAGCTCGACACCAAATTCGAACGGGTCAATCTCAGTTATGAAGGTGTGGATTTGAAGCTATCGTATGAACTGCCTTACGGTGTCAGGATTTACGGCGGCGGTGCCGGCCTATTTCACAGGGAGCCTTCCGCATTAAAAAAATGGTCGGCCCAATACGGCATCGAATTTAGAAGCCCGTGGCGGCTGGATTTTGCGGCCATGCGCCCGATCATTGCCGCGGACATCAAGAATTACGAGGAGAATAACTGGAGTACCGATATCTCGGCCCGGGCCGGCGTTGAATTCGACAATTCGAAAGTATTGGGCCGAAAATTACAGCTCATGATCGAATATTTCAATGGATACACGCCCAGCGGCCAGTTTTACAAGGACAAGGTGGAATACGTCGGTCTGGGGGCGCATTACCATTTTTAGCGAGTTTGTATCAGCATACGAAGCGCACCGATAGCGGTGGGCTTCGTTTAGCGGAATACGAGCGTTTGCCGGCCGATATATCTGAAACGGCCATAATCTAGGCCATTACTGCATTCAATAGGCTGTCCAAAGCCCGCATATGCCTGTGCTGGGCGGGTAATAGCTTGGTTTCGATCAAACAACGAATGTCCGCTGGCAATCCATGATCCAGCAATGCTTTTTCATATTCTTCCAAGCCGGTCAATTCGCCCTCGCGCAATGCCTTTAGCGCGGCTGGTTTGCCCAACAAAATAGCGCCGGCCATCACTATTTTCGCCCAGGCTCCCCAGGTTCCGGAATCTCGAACGGATATGCCGCCCAGTTGTTGAATTTTACTCTGCAAACTTGAAACCGCGGCCTTATGTTCCTGGTAACACGACATTAAAAACACCAGTTCGCCCTGTGCAGTCTGTTTCCGGTACTTTTTCAAGGCCTGTTGATAGGTTTCTACCGCGGATAATTCATTTTGTAGCAAACTGCCGATTGATTGAAGGTGAGACATATTAAAACTCCCGGATGATGGGTTTCGGGGTGATTATCAAAGAGCCGATCGGTCGACTGTGCCGGCAAACATTTAATGATACGGCCGCTCGAAAGTCGGTACGGTGCCGCACAGCGTTTACCGGAATAGATCGCATAGCTAGAGATGTTTCAGAGGCGGTTTATCCGCATACTCCGATGGTTCGAAGCGCTTGGCGCCAAATCGATAGCGGTTGCGGCTGCCGCCGCTAAACAGGGTATGAGCCGATCGAATTCGGTCTTTATCACGCTGTAGCACTCGCAGACTTGCGCTTCCAGGCCGGAGCGGTCCAAGACGGCGAGATGGCCTCTGCTGTATGTAATCAGGCCTTTTTGTTGCAGTTTTCCGGCAGCGTCGGTAACGCTTTCCCGACGTACGCCGAGCATATTGGCAATGTGATCGTGGGTTACCCGCATCTCGTTGGAAGACTGCCGGTCGAGATTTAAAAGCAACCAGCGGGTTAGCTGTTGGTAAATGGAATGGTGGCGATTACAGGCTGCGGTTTGGGCTATTTGGGTCATCAATGCCTGGATGTAGCGCAGTACCCAACGAAATAACGATTGGTCGTTGCCGATACCTTGTGCCGCCCCGAATTCTTCGATAAACAACTGTCGCCGTAGCCTATAACCATACCCGGTGCGGCTGACCACGGCTTGATGCGGCATGGTGCGCCCGCCCGTGAACAGGCCAAGGCCGATGAAGCCCTCGTTGCCGACAATGGCCAGTTCGCTGGATGTGCCGTCTTGATCGACATAAACATTGGACACGATGCAAGTCGTTGGAAAATAGGCATAACGCAATTCTCGTCCAGGCTCGTGAATGACTTCGCCGCAATTCAGCTGCACCAATTCCAGTTCGGATAAAAGGCGCGCGCATGTGTCTTCCGGAATTGCGGCCAGCAACAAATTCTGTCTTGCTGAATCCGATTGAGTCATGAGCAGTCTCCATCTTGTTTGATTAAATTAGAAGTGTCATCAGGCCGAAATTCGCTGTTAACGCTTGGCCGGATGCTGTGGCAGGCGGTATCTCCGGCTTGCCAAGGAATGGGAAAATTCCCGTTCATAAACCTTGCGCTTAGCGCGCTGGGCTCAACGCCGCTAATAGTCTTGGCGTCTATGGCGGCCTTTCTTGATTTTTTCCTTGAAATCACCCGAGTCAGTATCCAGCTTCCCCCGCTTTTTGTGTGTGCACCGCTCCGCTTCCATGTCGTCATCGGCCGATGGCTGGCCGATGGCACTGTTGATGTCGATGCCGATTCGTCGAATCCGATATTCTGGTTTTTCTTTATTCACACTGACTCCCTAACAATTTGTAATGAGCACCAAAAGCCTAAAACACCCAGTTCCGGCGCTCGATAAAGCATTACAAATAAAAGGCCAATCTATCCGTACGCTAGCGTACAAAAAGAACAGAGCGATGGCTTAGCTCTGCTGGCGGTGAAACGGTAATCTATTAACTTTTCGTTGACAGGTATATGCGTGATAACACCAATCGAGCTGAGTGGTGCGGACTTTCATCCAGTGCACTCGAGTGAACTGATCGGAATATTTCCTAATAAAATGGTTAAGATTTTTAAATAATATTTTTTGTCCGTGGCTATTGGGATCTTGATATTAAATCGAAATAGGAATGGCTATGTGGTGCGCCGAACTGAATAGAGCAATCGTTGGCGGTTATAATCATGCCAGCCTTATAAAATTATTTTCATGCCAATACCTGTTGTTGATGATGCGGCATGAAAAGAATTAATAAGGAATTTAAAAACGATTAATAAAACCATTAAACCTTGAGCTAATATGAAAACTATTAAATTTACGCGTAAAGTATCTCGGAATACCAGACTGAAGGCGCTTGATCGCGATCATGGCCCGCTCCTGCCATCCTTAACTTAACGACATTGGTCCCGGATCGGCCGCGTTACGCAGGTTGGTTTGGTTTTTGCCCGGTAAAGCTTGGGCGGTCCTTTTTAGGTCCCGACTTGCTGCAGAGTAACAAACTCTTCCGCGGCGGTCGGGTGGATGCCGATAGTCGAATCGAACAAGGCTTTAGTCGCTCCGGCACGCATGGCAACAGCCATGCCCTGGATAATTTCCGGAGCATCGGCACCCACCATGTGCAGACCGATAACCTTGCCGGTGGCATGGTCCACGACCATTTTCATCAACGTGTTTTCATCCTTGCCCGACAGTGTGTTTTTGAGCGGCTTGAATTCGGTTTTATAAATATCGATGTCGGTATATTGTTGCCGCGCTTTAGCTTCGGTTAAACCGACGCTGGCGATATTGGGTTGGCAAAACACCGCCGTGGGGATGTTGGCGTAATCCACCGGTCGCTGTTGCATGGCATATAAACTATTCACCAGCGCTTCGCCTTCGGCTATCGCTACCGGCGTCAGGTTGACCCGGTCGGTGACATCCCCCAGTGCATAGATTGACGGCAGATTGGTTTGGTAGTGACTATCGACGATGATCGCGCCGTTATCGTCCAGTGCCACGCCAAGTTGTTCCAAGCCGAATCCCCGCGAATTGGGCGTTCTGCCGGTGGCATACATCACCAGATCGGTAACCATGGTATTGCCGTTCAGCAAGCGAACGTTATAGGCGTCGCCAGCTGCTGCGATCGATTGCACATCGCAATCAAACAGGATTTTGATGCCTTGTTTGCGCAAGGCTGTCGCTAGAAAATCGCGAATATCCTCGTCAAATCCTGCCAGCAGTTTTGGTTCGCGATGGCAAATGGTGGTATCCACACCCAGGCTATTCAGGATGCTGGCAAATTCGACCGCAATATAGCCGCCGCCGACAATCACGATGCGTTCCGGTAACTTGTCCAGTGAGAACATGTCGTTGGAGGTTACGATGTATTCTTTACCGGCAATATCGGGCACAAACGGCCAACCGCCGGTGGCCAGCAAAATGCGTTTGGCCGTGCATTGCGCGCCGGCGACCGCGACTGTGTGGGCATCGAGCAATTGCACTTTGCCGTTGAAGATGGTCACTCGGGATTGTTGCAAGTGGTGTTGGTAGACGGCTTGTAAGCGCTCGACTTCCCGATTTTTGTTGGCGATCAAGCTGGGCCAATCGAAGGAGGCATTGTCCAGAGTCCAGCCAAAACCGGCCGCGGCGGCAAAGTCGTCTTTAAATTGCGCAGCGTAGACTAATAGTTTTTTCGGTACGCAGCCCAAGTTGACGCAGGTGCCGCCAAAATGGCGGACCTCGGCGACGGCAACCCGCGCGCCTTGATTGGCGGCCAGATTCGCGGCCCTTACGCCGCCGGAGCCGGCACCCACAACGAATAGATCGTAGTCATAGTCAGTCACGGACAGTCCTTGGCAGGTTTAGACAAATTTTCGTTGCGGCAAATAGGCCAACAGCGTATCCACATCGCTCACCGTAAACGGATCGTCCGGGCAATCGTCGCTTTGGCCGGGTTCGCTGAATATTTTCACAATATTTTTGTCTTCGACCAGCATGGAATACCGCCAGGAACGGTTACCGAAACCGACATTGTATTTTTTCACCAGCATGCCCATCGCTGCGGTAAATTCGCCGTTGCCGTCCGGTAGCATTTTCACGTTGGCGATGTTTAGATGTTGGCCCCATTGGTACATCACAAAAGCATCGTTGACGCTCAGGCAATAGACTTCATTGATGCCATGGGAGACCAGTTCCTGGTATTTGGCATCAAAGCCCGGCAGATGCTTGTTCGAGCAAGTGGGCGTGTATGCGCCGGGTAGCGCAAAAATCACGATGGATTTGCCTTTGAAAATTTCGTCGCTGCTGACATCTTGCCAGCGAAACGGATTCTCGCCGCCAATACTTTCGTCGCGAACGCGGGTTTTGAAGATGACATCGGGAACAGTGGTAAGCATGTTGACGAACTCCTTGATTCAGTCGCAACGGCATCGATCTTGGCAATGCCGTTGTTGTCGGATTAAACGACGGGGTGTCACGCTGTATTCGAGTAACGCTAAGCGGCCATCGAACTCATCATTTTCTCCAGCGTGGCGATATGGGCGTGTTGGGCAGGCACAAGCTTATGTTCGATCAAGTTGCGAATTTGAGTGCCGAGCTCCTGGTCCTGCAGCGCCTGTTCATAATCTGCCAGACCGCGCTTTTCGCCTTCCCGCAGTACTTTTAGCGTGGCTTGCTTACCGAGAGCATGGGCGCCGCCTTGGATCAATTTTGCCCAAGAACCCCAAACTCCGGAACCTTTCACCGGCGTACCGCCTAACTCGCGGATTTGCATACGTAGGCTGGATACGGCGGTTTTATGGTCTTGGTAAATCGGCAATAGCGATTCGGTTTCGCCTAGCGAGGCGTTTTCCCGCAATTGCTTTAAGACCTGGCAGTAAGTCTCAGCAGCGGCCAGTTCGTCGATGAGTAAATTGTCTATCGTATCAATGCTGTGCATAAAAAATCCTATGTGTGGAGGTGTGGGGAGCTATGGCAAAGGCCTATCAAATAAAGGCCGATACTTCTTCGGATGAAGAAATGTCCTCGGCATTGGCTTGTCGGAAAATAGCGTTCGCGGCATCCCGCGTCGCAACCCTTGCGGTATTGACCGCGACCAAAATGTATCCGGCCTTGATTTTTTCTTGGTAGTGTCCGGCGTGATGCGCCGGTATACCGACGCCAATCAGGGCGGTAGTTAAGTCTTCCGCGCAGCCTTTTTCAGGCGTGCGGCATAATTCGACTCTAACCGGGCCGCCGGCAATGAAGCGGCCAAGGCCCTGAATCTCCAGACTTTCGGCTCTGTTGAACCATTCCTGGTTGCCGCTATCTTTCGCAGCACTATTGCCGCTTTCAATGGCATTTTGCCGGAAGATCGACGGGTTCAAGGTGTCCGAAAATAGCAAAGATATTTCATTGTTTGCAAACCCCGCTAATTTAAGATTATTTACGATAGTCATTGTTTGGCCGAGGTCTTGGCAGATACAAAAAACAGGCTTATACATAATAGTCTCTTCGATCTGAATGGCGGCTTGATACGCTGCCATCTGGATGAATATTTACTGCGATTTCATTAATAATGGCGGGTGTTTGGCAAAAGACCTGCAGCTATTAGCGATTTATTGTTTTCTATAAATAAGGTATCGAATAATTTGTCGTTCAATACCTTATTCCGGAGTTTCAGGATACTGTTAAGTCGAGCTTGTGTCGGTACGTCGCCACACATTCACGATGAATAAATATCGAAGTATAAGAATATTTTTGCTTGTGATATGTGAATGTATTTTCGTGGCGAACCCAACGGATTAGCCGCGTTGCCGTGCATTACTCGGCGGAGGTTTTTAGAAACGCAAGTAGATCGCTATTGAGTTGGTCTTTGTGGGTGTCGGTCAAGCCGTGCGATCCGCCGGGGTAAATTTTCAGTATTGCGTTCTTTATGAGTGTCGTTGCGGCAAGCGCGGAAGCCGCTATCGGCACGATTTGATCGTCGTCGCCGTGGATAACCAAGGTCGGAATCTCGAATTTTTTCAGGTCGTCGGAAAAATCGGTTTCCGAGAAAGCCTTGATGCATTCAAGCTGGTTGAGCAGGCCCCCTTGCATGCCCTGTAACCAGAACGCCTCGCGTACCCCTTCGCTAATCGTCGCGTCGGGGCGGTTGGCGCCGTAGAACGGAGAGGCGAGGTTTTTATAAAACTGCGAACGATCGGCGGAAACGCCACTGCGAATGTCGTCAAATACCGAGATCGGTAGCCCGACCGGGGTATCGTCGGTTTTAAGCATCAGTGGCGTAACGGAACCTATCAGCACTACCCGCTTAACTCGCTGGCAACCGTGGCGGCCAATGTATCTCGTTATCTCGCCGCCGCCGGTCGAGTGGCCTACCAAGGCGATGTCGCTTAGCTCCAGGTTTTCGATGAGCGCTGCCAAGTCGTCAGCATAGGTGTCCATGTCGTTGCCGATCGACGGCTGGCTGGAACGCCCATGTCCACGTCTATCGTAGGCAATGCAGCGGTAGCCGTTTGCGGCCAGATAGACCATTTGCTTTTCCCAGGCATCGGCGGTGAGCGGCCAGCCATGACTAAATACCACGGTCGGGCCCTGTCCCCAGTCTTTGTAGTAAATGTTCGTGCCGTCTTCGGTGAGAATGATGTTCATGATGCTTTCTCCTTGGCTCGTGCGCGAGTCGACCTGGTTGGTTGCTCAGCAGAAAACCCGATTCATACTGATGCGGCAATCGATTTTTCCGAATAAAGATCGTTGGGCCGCGTGGCTGTCCGACCCGGATGCGAGTACTTGCGGATTCGGTTGTATGGCTATCGCGCAGGCCGACACTGCTGCCGAAATAACGGCGGCTGCGAATAGATATCCAGGGCGCATCGACGTTAAAGATCGGTTAATGTTGAATGCTGAGCATTTGCCGGCAACTGTCGGCGCATTGTTGGCAAGCCACAACGCAATCCTTCATATCGCCGATCTCATCGCATTCCAGCGCACAGGCTTCGCAAATCTCTGCGCAAACTTCGTGCAGGCGATGCAAAAAATGCGATCCGGTCAGCTGGAAATTTGCCAAAGTCTGGCAGATCTCGGCGCAGTTCAGCATCAGTCGCAAATGTTTGGCTTTGACATGTTTCCCGCCCGTTTCCAGGCATTGGTTCATCGCAGTGTGCAGACAAATCTGGTGGCAAAGGCTGCATGCGGCAATACACGCTTGCGTTGCATGTTCCGATTGGGTTATTTGATGCATGGCGTTCTCCGTTGAATAGGGCAATTTGCCCAAGTACCGAATATCTATGGCAAATGCGCCGGCTGTTGCGGTTAGCAGCCGGATGTTTGTGTCGATAGGCAACGAATCTGATTAATCCGGCCCCCTAAATACCCAGGTTCCGTCATTCCCGCAAAAGCGGGAATCGATTTTAGAAACTGGACTCCCGCCTTCGCGGGAGCGACGATATTCAAGGACCCGGTTAGTAACTACTGGTATCCACGCCGCCTTAGTAACGCAAAATGCTGCGAACAGTTGCGGGGGGCAGCTAGCCAGCGAACGGACACGCCAAGGGGGGCGAGGCGATCGGTCGGCAAACTAGCTGCTTTTCCTTATTTACCTTCCTTAATATCCTGCTTGATATCGCCATAGCCCTTTTGTGCTTTGCCGAGATTTTTTTGGATATTACCTTCCACTTCCATACCTTTGTCGTCGAGTATTTTGCCGGTCACTTCCTTGACCTTGCCTTTGGTTTCTTCGACCCTGCCTTTTACCTGATCTTGGTTCATCGGGCTGTTGTGTTCATGGTCCGCGGCGAAGGTGCCAAACGAGCAAACCACGCTCAATATGCCGGCCGATAAAATGGGACGTTTGTTCTGAATCGATTTCATGATGTCGCCTTTGAGCAGTTGGATACGGTTTTCCGGCGCGGTCAGTCTTCCGTGGCTTTTTTGATATCGTTTTTAATATCGCCAAAGCCGGACTGGATTTTGCCGGCATTTTTCTGGATGCTGCCTTCAAGTTCCATTTCTTCGTTGTCCAATAGCTTGCCGGTGACTTCTTTGACTTTGCCTTTGGTCTGTTCGACGCGGCCTGTGACTTGATCTTTGTTCATGATGACTCCCGGTGGTGTTTATATTTGCGGTGCAGGTTAATGAGCTTTTCGATGCTCGGAGCAAACCATACTCGCGATATTGGCCGCAGTCGGTGCGTCAACACACATTGCTCGGCCGATGTCCAATCGGTGATTACGGCAAGCGTTTTAGCCGATGTCGGCCGGCACCAGCCGGTCTAAAATGCGGGTATGCGATATTTGAATAAGCAGTAACTTCCATTCAATTAAGCAGCGAATCGACAGGGGCAGTTCGGCGTTTCTGAGTACCTGCAAATAACATTCTGCAGCGTGTTTTTCGCCTTGCTGCAAAATGTCGAGAGCCGCTTGCGTCGTTAACCTATTGGCGCCTTGAACTCGTTTTACCCACGCCTGCCAGACGCCTGAGTGATCGGCAGGCTTGCCGCCCAGTTCGCGAATTTGGGCTTGCAAATCGGAGATGGCGTTTTTATGGCCCCGGTAAATGGCGATTAAAGGGGCCATCTCCGTGAAATTGCCGTCTTTCCGAAAAGCTTCGAACATCTGCCGATAAGTTGCTGCGGCGCCTAATTCGGTTATGAGCAATTTGTCGATCGCTTCGATATTGTGCATGGCAAGTTTTCGATTGCTTTGGTGAGTGACGTATAAGTTAAGCCGGTACCGAGGCTTCATCGGTGTAAGAGATATCCTCGGCATGCGCGTGACCGAAAATTTCCTTGATCTGGTCAATCGCCTCGCTGCTGCTGGCGTGCACCGAGATCAAAATGCCGCCACCCTTGATTTTGCCTTCGTAGCGCACGGCTTCGTATTCCGGAATGCCGACACCGATCAATGCGCCTGTCAATCCACCGGCCGCCGCGCCCAATGCGGCGCCGCTCAAGCTAGCCATAATCGGTCCGGCAGCGATAAACGGCCCCAAACCAGGGATAGCCAGACTGCCGATACCGGCCAACCAGCCTAATACGGCGCCGGTGCCCATGCCTACCGTTCCGCCAAGCGCCGCGCCTTCCGGGGCTTTGGTGTGTTTTTCATGGGCAAAATCCTTCGTGGTATTTTTATCGGGCAGCAACACGGAAATATCGTTGCTGGCAAAGCCGGCGGCCTTCAACTGGTTCACAATGCTCTCGGTTTGCTCGATAGTTTGAGCGATACAAAATACGGATTTAGTCATTACATACTCCCACGCTGTTAAGGCGCTTTAGTTTCAAGTTGATTGTCTACCTGCACGACACCGGCCGTTTCCCGGCAGATTTTTTGTCGTTTTATGCTTTCGTCGGTCGTTGCGACGGGGCCGCGCAAAGTCACAACGCCATTGTGGGTAATGATTTTGGCGTTATGCGCATCCATGGATAAGGATTTGTCTTTTAGAACAGTGTTGCGGGCTTGACTATATGGGACTTGCTGGATTGCGTCGGTGCGTCGTCAAACATTACAAACAAGCCCCGCCTTTGAGATGTTTGCTCAGGGGGCCACGCGATAGAACTGACTGACCGCCTCGCGTTGGTCTTCCCACTTGGCTGAGTTTTCCGGCCAGTGTTTTTTGTCAAAGCCCGGCGCTTTCTTTAAGGTGTCTTTGTCCAGGTCAAGGACGTAGTAATCTTTGGGACTCGTCCAATGTAGCGCTCTCCAGGGGATGGCAAACAGCTTGTCCCCCATGCCCATTACTCCGCCGAAGGAAACCACCGCATATACGACTTGACCCGTTGCCGGATCGATCACCAAGTCTTTGATGTCGCCGAGATTTTCATCGGTAGTGTTTTTAACCTTGGCACCGGTAATTTTGCTGGCGCGGCTTACCTGTTGCATTGATCTGTTAGCTTCCTCGGCGCGTTCAATAGATTCTTCCTTATTTGCCTGGTTGACTTCGGCCTGTTTCTCGTCGACTTCATCCTGTTTTTTGCCGAGTTCCTTTTGTTTTTCGACCAGTTCTTTTTGTTTTTGTACTGCGTCTGCCGCGTAGGCCGGACTTAAGAGTGTTGCGCTTAGCAAAGACGCCGCCACATAAGGGATTAACGTTTTCATACTGTTCACCATTGGTTAAAGGATCGGTAGGTTTGTAGTTTGACCGGACACTCCGCAAACTTGTGGCTACTCTATCTGCTCCAACCGACACGGTCGGTACGCTGACGAACATATTGACTTTTGGGTCAAGCGCTTTGCTAACCTTGTTTAATGACATTAGCGAAGTTTTTAGGGACTCGGTTGCCTGGACCAAATCGATGGATGCGATACGAATACGCATTGCTCCAAGGAAATTCGAACGGAATCGGTTGAGCAAATTGTCGGCAATACCGACGAAAAAGCCGCGCCTGTCATCGACCAGAACGCCAAGTGCGGAATCGGACACGAAACAGCCTGATTCGATTGCCGGGTATGCTAGTCGCCGCCAACGATCGCGCTACTGCCGCAACACCAGCCTAGTTTCGTGTATCAGATCAAGCGATGGCCGGATCGATTTCGCTTCCCGTATGCTTGATGCCAGTTGTAAAAGACCGTTTTGACCAGTTGTACCCCCATCAGATACGCCGCCGCCATTACCGCTAAGATGAGATAAAACCAGGCCGGCGGCGACACAAAGCCGAAATAGTGCGCCAGCGGCGTAAAGGGTAGGACGGCGCCGATCAACGTAATCGACAGCGAGGTGGCGATTAGCACAGGATGTGCCCGGCTTTTGAACGGATTGCCGCGGGTGCGGATGATGAAAATCACCAGGACTTGGGTACACAGCGACTCCACGAACCAGCCGGTTTGGAATAGGGCTTCGTCGGCTTTCAATACCGTTAACAGGATGTAAAAGGTCAAAAAATCGAACGCGGAACTGATCGGGCCGATCACCAGCATGAAGTTGCGGATGAAGTTTATATCCAATGTGCGCGGTTTGCGCAGCTCCTCCGGATCGACCTGATCCAATGGAATCGGCACTTCGGAGATGTCATACAGAATGTTGTTGAGCAGAATCTGCGTCGGCAGCATCGGCAAGAAGGGTAGGAACAAAGCCGCGCCGGCCATACTGAACATATTGCCGAAGTTGGAACTGGTGCCCATCATGATGTACTTCAGAATATTGCCGAAGGTACGCCGGCCTTCCAGCACGCCGTCGTGTAGCACGTGTAAATCCTGATCCAGCAAAATCATATCGGCGGCTTCCTTGGCCACGTCCACCGCCGAGTCCACCGACAACCCCACATCCGCCGAATGCAGCGACGGCGCGTCGTTGATGCCGTCGCCCAGATAACCGACCACGTGGCCGTGCGCCTTTAAGGCCAGGATGACCCGATTTTTCTGCGCCGGATTGACCCGGCAGAACAGATTGGCCTTTTCGACGCGGATGCGCAAAGCATGGTCATCCATTGCCTCTATATCCTTGCCGGTCAGCACATCTGTCACCGGTATATTCAATTGCGCGCAGACATGCTGAGTCACCAAATCGCTGTCGCCGGTGACGATCTTCACCGTCACGCCGCTATCTTTCAGAGCAGCCAAAGCCGCGCCGGCGCTTTGTTTGGGCGGATCGAGGAAGCCGGCAAAACCGGCAAACACCAGCTCGCTTTCATCGCCGACCACCGCATGCGGATGATCCATGGGCACTTCGCGCCAGGCGATGCCCAACACCCGGAAACCTTCTCTTTCCAGCGCATTGTGCTGTTCGTGAATTCGCGCTCGGCTGACAGAATCGAGCGGCAGTTGCGCGTCGCTGCCTTGCTGTTCGTAGCGGGTGCAGAGGGTGATGATTTCTTCGGAGGCGCCTTTCACCACCAGCAAGCGGCCGTTGCCTTTATCCAGAAGCACCGATACCCGCCGCCGCTCGAAATCGAACGGCACTTCGTCGATCTTTTGCCAGGCGCTGACGTCGATATTTTCGTGCGCCAGAATCGCTTCATCCAGTGGGCTTTTCAGGCCGGTCTCAAAGAAACTGTTCAGATAAGCCAGCTCCAGCACCCGCTCGCTGGGCTGGCCTTGCGGATCGATATGTTGTTCCAGTTTGATCTTGGCCTCGGTCAAGGTGCCGGTTTTGTCGGTACACAACACGTCCATCGAACCTAGATTTTGGATGGCTGCCAGGCGTTTGACGATCACCCGCTTTTCGGCCATGTGCATTGCACCGCGCGATAGCGTCACCGATACCACCATCGGCAGCAGTTCCGGCGTCAATCCCACCGCCAGCGCCACGGCAAACAGAAACGATTCCAGCCAGGGCTTGCCCAGATAGGCATTGACCAACAACACGAACATGACCAGCAACACGGTCAGCCGCATGATGAGTAAACCGAATCGATGCGTACCGACCTCAAAGGACGTCGGCGGCGATTGCCGGGTCAGGCTGTCCGCAATCGCGCCGATCGCGGTGCCGGTGCCGGTTTTGATCACCCGCATCGTGGCGCTGCCGCTGATGACGGTGGTGCCCATGAATACCGCATTGCTGGCGTCCTGCAACTCGGTGGCGTCTGCCGGCAATTCGCCGGGATGTTTTTCGATAGGGTAGGCTTCCCCGGTCAATAGCGCCTGCTTGACGAACAGATCGCAGGCTTCCATTAACAAGCCGTCCGCCGGTACCATATCGCCCGCCGAGAGCAGGGCAACGTCGCCGGGCACCACGTCGGCTACAGGCACATCGATGGGCTTGCCGTCACGCATCACTCGAGCTTTAACTGAAACCGAATGGCGCAGGCTTTCCGCAGCCTTGCCAGCCCGGTGTTCCTGGACAAAATCCAAGGTCACGCTGAGCAGCACCATCACGCTGATAATCACAAAGTTGGTGATCTCGCCGATGAATGCGGATATAGCGCTGGCGACCAATAACAGGATCACCAGCGGGTTTTTGAAGCGAGCCAGAAATTGCAGCAGCAAGGATTGTTGTTGGCGATCACGAAACAGGTTGGGACCGAATTCGGCCAACTTGGCTTTCGCTTCGCTGCTGGATAATCCGTCCCTATCGTTAGCGCGTGCGGTCCTGAGTTGCGAGGCCGATTGCAGCCACCAACATGCGCTGTCAGCCTTATTTTTATCGTTGGTTATTTTCATCGCTTGGTCGATTGTAACGGTGGCAATTGCTAGGAATCAGTGATGGACTTGATGTGACATCAGGCCTTGCTACATCGTCGCAACTGTTCGGGAAAATGATTACAGTTGCCCGGCATCCACCATCGCTCTTACTTGGTCAGCTTTATCACGCCGACGGAGGCCAACCGATTCCTACAAATTAGGGATGCCGCGGCAATTGACAGAGTGCCATTTACAGGCTGCGCCTGACGCCGCACAGTCTAACCAGAATGGGCCACTAAGTCCGTGCGCCGGCGTACTGATGCGATGTGGCGTATTTGAGAGACCATTGTTTTTAGTTGTTGAGGTCAGGCTTATCGTTCGTTAGCGTACAGACGCCGTGATTTTTCGAGATTAGAGTCCGAAGCTGAGTTTGGTCAAGCTCAGCGACGCTCCGCAGGGCGATCGAGCCCCTAAAGCCCGAATTTATTTTTTACCAGGAGGTAAGTAATCATGAACACGACAATTACAAACGAAAAACCCACCGAAGATTTCGCCGCACTGAAAAAGCTGACGGCAACGGTTTACTTATGCCAGGTATTGACCTTTGCCTTTGCGGGATTACCTTTGCTAATCGGGGTAGCGATTAATTTTTTCTATCGCAGCAACGTCAAAGGTACCTGGCTGGAGTCGCATTTTAATTGGCAGATCAAAACCGTCTGGGTGACGTTGGCGGGTTTTGCTTTGTCCGGTTTGTTGTTGATGATGGACACGCAACTCAGCTTGATTGTGTTGATTCCGACCTTGCTGCTGCTGATCTATCGAATCGTCATCGGTTGGACGAATTTGTCCGCCGATAAGTCCTTGCAGGATCTGAGTTAGGCCTTCTACGCAGCCGCTTGGCCGACGCCGTCAAAAAACGGCGAAGGCTGGGCTTCATTTGCAACCCAAGATTCGTTCGTAGGTTTCTCGCTCTGTTTTATAACAGCCGCAAGCCGCGGCTTCCAGGCCGCGGCGATCCAGAATCGTAATATCGCCGCGCCGATAGCGGATCAACTTTTGCTCCTGCAACGAGAGCGCGGCCTTGGTAATCCCGACCCTCCGCACCCCTAAAATATAAGCCAGAAAAATATGGGTGACGTGAAAGGTATCGGCGTGCGCGCGGTCATGCGTCATCAACAGCCAACGCGCCAATCTGGGTTCTACCTGATGGTAACGATTGCAGGCCGCCGTTTGCGCGAGTTGACTCATCGAAACGTACAAATAGCGTTTCAATCCTGTCTGTAACGCTCCGCTCCGCGCCAATTCCCGCATAAATAGCGGTGTTCCTATACGCAGTGCCGAGCCGGCTCCTTGCACCAGTGCTTGAAACGGCGCGATATCGACGCCCAATATCAGCGTGATACCCAGCATGCCTTCGTTGCCGATCAAACCGACTTCCAAACCGGTATCGCCATCGGTTGGCGTGACCAGCGAAATAAAACTGCTGGTCGGGAAATACACATGCGGTATCCGGGCGCCGGTCAGGTATAAGACTTGGCAAAAGGCCAGTTCGACCGGTTCGCAGTGTTCCAGCAAATGTTGGCGATCGTTATCGGGCAACGCGGCTAGCAGACGATTGGCCACAGGCGCGGCTGGTATGGACGGCACGGGCGTTCTCCGGCGTAGTTTTAAGGAAATCCTGCGGGGGAATAGCATCCGGAGGGAGGTTAATCGCCACTCCCGCGCTGGGGTGCCGGCAACGCTGCGTCCACCGGCCTGGCAGCGAGACTATAGCGCCGGACTTGCGCTGTCTGTATGTTAGCGCACGTTGGCCGTGCTTCGCCTGCCGCAGGCTTAGCCCGCGCCGGGTGTGGAATGGGCTATGTGTTTTAGCGTACAGACCGGAGCCGGTTATTGCCGTAACCTCGCTTCAGCTCCGGTGGAATCATCGGGCAACCGGGGATGTAAACGCGTGCATTGTGCATTCGCACGAGTGCGTTTCAGTTTTGACGTCCCGGTTATAGAGCACTATGCGATATCTTGAGAAGCTTTCAGTCGGCCACCGAAATTCGGCATTTTGCGCATTTAAAATACATACACCAGGTAGATTTATGAAAACTAGATACTTTTTGATGGCATTGGTTTTGTCGTGGGTTTCGCTGAGCGCGCATGCCGCCGGCAGTCCGATGAACGAAAACTTTACCAACCTGATCACCCTGTCCAACAATGCCTTGGAAACAGGCAAGACCGGCGACACCAAAGCCTTTATCGAAAGTGCAACCGTCGCTTGGGAGGCGTTAAAAGTCCAAAATGAGCAAGGCAGTTCCATTCGGTTGCAACGGGCTAACGCCAAGCTGAAGGCCGCCATCAAAGCCGCCAAAGCCGGTAAATTGGATGAAGGCATGGCCGAACTTGAGCAAGGCATCGTTGAAATGAAACAGGAACGGTAATCCAACATCCGGAATCCGGCCAGCACTCGCCGAAACCAGCAAATAGGCGGCAGAATGATGAGTCACATCCTTGAAGCCGGCAACAGCCGGCTTTTTTATGGGCGCCGGTTACGGCTATCGACGGATTCGGTATCCGAATCGTCGATGCCGAGCGGCGCGACGGCCAAATCGACTCACGGCGTTTGACGCTTGAGTTTATTGCTCTTGGGGGGGGGGCAGCAGCCTGTCGGATTCGGCTTTGACTACGTGATAGCACTCGCAGACCCGCGCTTCCAGGCCGGGCCGGTCCAGCACCGTAATTCGGCCGCGGCTGTAATGAATCAAACCGGCCTGCTGCAATTTGCCGGCCGCCTCGGTAACGCCCTCCCGGCGTACGCCCAACATGTTGGCGATCAATTCTTGTGTCATCGCCAATTCGTTGCTTGGCAGCCGGTCCAGACTTAATAGCAGCCAGCGGCATAGTTGCTGGTCTACCGAATGGTGCCGGTTGCATACCGCGGTTTGCGCCATTTGCGTGATCAGGGCCTGGGTATAGCGCAGCAACAAATGCAACATCACTTCGTAGCGGTTGAATTCCTGCATCAACAGTTGTCCACGCAAACGATAGGCATATCCGGCACTTTGCACCACGGCCCGATTCGGCATGCTGCCGCCGCCCATAAACAATGCCACGCCGATCATGCCGTCGTTGCCGACGACGGCGATTTCCGCCGACGCGCCGTTCTCCATCACGTACAGCAAGGATATAATGCAGGTGGCGGGAAAATAGACGTAGCGCAATTCGCCGCCGGATTCGTAAATTACTTCTCCCAGCGGCATGTCCACGCGTTCCAGATGCGGTAGCAGCCGTTGGTATTCGGCAGTCGGCAACGCATTTAGCAAATGGTTGAGTTGCGGATTGTCGAGATCGCTCATTTGCTGCCCTGGTAGTTATCAAAAAAATTAGATCCGCTCCAGCAATAACGGCCAGTGTAGCCCCATTGTAATAGGCCGTGCATTTCCGCTCTGTGCGTTAAGGAACAGAGCGACGGGCGCAGAAATGGTAGTGCCGGCCTATCGAATAGGCGGCTTATGTGCGATAGCGTACAGACCGCAATGCTGTCGGCATTTAAGCTGCAGTTTTGTAACTTCCAAGCATTGATGTTCAAGTTTCAGGCAATCTCCAAGACCATGTGTGCCAACTGTCGCCGCAACCTATGTGAGTTGCGGCGTTTTTTTTGAATGTCTTCGCGCCGAGTCGGAGGCCCGCAGGCCTTATCGCACGGGTGAAATCAGAGAATTAAAATCATGCTAACAGAAAATTCATCGCTGGCCGGTGTGGATTTTGACTGCAGCGCTGCCCGCGCGGCGCCGGTAAATCTGGATAGGGCGATTGCGATGGCCAAGGCGCAGTTGTTGAAGCTGCAAAACCCGGCCGGTTATTGGGTGTTCGAGCTGGAAGCCGATTGCACGATTCCGGCCGAGTACATCATGATGATGCATCATATGGCCGAGATCGATACGGCGCTACAAGCCAAAATTGCCAACTTCCTGCGCAGCCAGGCCGGCGTGGACGGTAGTTATCCGTTATACAAAGGTGGCGCAGGCGATTTGAGTTGCACCGTTAAAGTCTATTACGCGCTGAAACTGGCCGGTGACGCTGCGGATTCGGCCCATATGCTGAAAGCCCGCGTCTGGATCTTGAGGCAGGGTGGCGCAGCGAAGGCCAATGTGTTTACCCGCATCATGCTGGCGATGTTCGAGCAAATCCCGTGGCGCGCCGTACCGTTTCTTCCGGTGGAAATCATGCTGTTGCCGAAGTGGTTTCCGTTTCATATCGACAAAGTCTCGTATTGGTCGCGTACGGTGATGGTGCCGCTTTCTGTGCTGTGTACATACCGAGTGAAGGCGCGCAATCCGCGTAAAATCGGCTGTGCGGAGCTCTTCATCACTGCGCCCGATCAAGAAAAGCACTATTTCTCCCACGTTAAAACGCCGTTAGGCAAGGCCATTCTGGTGCTGGATCGGCTTGGCCGGTGCCTGGAGCCGTTGATACCCGACTTTGTCCGACGTAAGGCCACGGTCAGGGCTGCGGACTGGTATATGGCTCGATTGAACGGCTATGACGGATTGGGGGCTATTTTCACCGCAATGGTCAACGCTTACGAAGCGATGGACTTTCTCGGCGTTCCGCCTGACGACGCCCAACGGCAAACCGCCCGAGCCGCCATCGATAGATTGCTGGTGGTGAAAGGCGATATCGCCTACTGCCAGCCTTGCGTATCGCCGATTTGGGATACCGGTCTGGCGGTACTGGCTTTGCAGGAGGCCGATCAGCAAAACGCCGAGGCCTGCTGCCGGCAAGCCACCCAGTCGGCCCTGAGTTGGCTGGCGGCCAAACAGTTATGCGAAGAACCGGGGGATTGGCGTGTGCAACGCCCTGGGCTGGCCGGCGGCGGTTGGGCTTTTCAGTTCGGCAACAGTTATTATCCGGATGTGGACGATACCGCAGTGGTGGCCTATGCGATGCTGCAAGCCGATACGCCGGCGTTTGCCGAAAATATCCGGCGCGCAGCGCACTGGATCGCCGGCATGCAATCGCGCAATGGCGGTTATGGCGCTTTCGATGCCGACAACAACCATTACTATTTAAACCAGATCCCGTTTGCCGATCACGGCGCTTTGCTGGATCCGCCAACGGCGGATGTTAGCGCCCGTTGCGTCATGCTGTTGGGTAAACTGGATGTAGAGCAGTTGGAATACCGCGAAGTGATCGAGAGTTGCATCGCTTATCTGCGTAAGGAGCAGGAGGCCGATGGTTCCTGGTTCGGGCGCTGGGGTACCAATTACCTATACGGCACTTGGTCGGTTTTGCTGGGTTTTGCCGCCGCTGGCGTTGCCGCAAACGACGCCAGCGTGCGCAAAGCCGTAACCTGGTTAAAGTCCAGGCAACGCGCCGACGGCGGCTGGGGTGAAGGCAATCTCAGCTACCATCGGCCCTGGGTCCGCGGCGTATTCGACAGTAGCACCGCGTTCCACACCGCGTTGGCGGTGATGGCTTTGCTGGCGGCCGGGGAAACCGATTGTCCGGAAGTGGCCGGCGGCGTGAATTATCTGCTAAAAGGCCAGCAGGCGGACGGATTCTGGCACGACGACTGTTTCAACGCGCCGGGGTTTCCGAAGTTTTTTTACCTGAAGTACCATGGCTACGACAAGGTTTTCCCGCTATGGGCTTTGGCCCGCTATCGAAATGGCCGGGCACGAAGAACCAGCGGCATGAGCGGGTAGGGTGATGCCGCCGGATTGCCGGTTCCGGGGCACCGATAGACTTGGCACCGACAGGAGCAACGGGGATGAATACCCATGATTCGCGCTCAAAACCGCGCCGCTCGGCGTCTAGCCGTCGCCTGGCCGATAGGCGGCAAATTCCCTATCCATTTGCTTCGCCGCAGTGGCTGGAAAATATCGAAAACGCTTATCTGGCCTGGCCGAAATCCGACCGGCGCAGTCGAAATACGCGCATAGGAGACAGGCGCAACTGCGAGCGGCGTTTGGCGCACGTTGCCGGGCAGGCTCGCCCTGCGCAAACAGTTTCCCGCATATCGCTGACTAACGAGGAACGGCGCTTGATCGAAAGCCTGTATTCGAAGGAAGGGGAGTCGCTTCTACCATAAAACCGGTCCGGCAGCAGACGTTCAACGCTTGCCGATTTGGGTTAGAAACACCAGCAGCATAGGTTGCGTATCGGTAAATTCCCGACGCCGGCAGTCGAGATGGGCATAAAACACCGACCCGTCTTGGTGCAGTAATTCCAGATCGAACGCCAAGCCTTCGGCGTCAGCCGAATCCATCATTTGCCGAAACTGGCGGTACCAGTGGTCGCGGTAATCTGCGGCGACAAACCTGGAGAAGCGCGCCAAGTGCAAGCGATCGCGATTTGCCCCGAACAACGCGGCGCCAGCCAGATTGATTTCGCTGATTTGATCTTCGGCATCGATGATGAGGTAGCCGGCCGGGGCGAACTCGTAAAGGTCCTTATAGCGATCTCGGGATTCCGTCAGAGCCTGATGGGTTCGTTGCAGCTCATCGTTCTGCATTTCCAGTTCGATTTTGTGCACCAACAGTTCGTGCAGCAACATTTCCGCCGGCTGGATATTCATTGACGCTGGTGGCGAGACACTGGATACCATGGCTTCGGCTTTTTCTCTCAGCGACTTGCGCCGCTCGATTCCATCCCATTTTAAGTTCATACCGCAGTTTCTCCAGGTCGACATATCGACTCCAAGTTGTTACCAAGCGAATCCCTATCGCCCGCCAGGACGGGCCTATGTGCGTTAACGAACTGTGTTGCATCGCACAAAGGCGTCTAATCGACCCCGACGCTTACCTAGGCCAATTCTCTGCTAATCCTAACATCCGCCTCGGGTTGGAGCTTGAAAAATTTCAGCGACTTTACGGCAATCGACCGCAACGGGATAGGCGGCAAGGCCGGGCTGCGGTGGCATTCGATGTTTAACGCACAGGACAAAAAATCATGACAATCATTAAATACCCTCTACCGTCTCGGACCATATACGGCATCGGTTTGGCTACTGCGCTATTCGCGGCCGGCTGCGCCAGTATACCGGCTCCGACCGAACAAATGGCCGTGTCCAAAGCGGCGGTCAATAGTGCCAGTAGCGCCGGAGGTAACGAGTATGCGCCGATACCGTTGCGGGCCGCCGTGCAGAAATTGGATGCCGCCGAACGTGCGATGTCCCAGAAAGACTATTTGCAAGCCAGGCAATTAGCGGAACAGGCCCAAGTCGACGCTCAACTGGCTGCGGCGACCGCGCGGGCGGCAAAGGCTCAAAAAGCGGCGCGCGAGCTGCAGGAAAGCAATCGCGTCCTGCGCGAAGAAATCGACCGCAAAGCTCAATAATTTCCTCAATGGAGTTCAATATGCAAATCTACCGAATTTTTCCGCATACGCTGATCGCCGCCGCCATAATATCCGGCTGCACCACCGTGCCCAATGCATCTTTGATCGATGCCCACAACAGTTACAACAACGCCCGCATCAATTCCGAAGTGGGAACGCTGGCGGAGTTGGAAATGAAGCAGGCGGACGACACGCTCAAAAAAGCCGACCGCGCCTACGCCGAAGATGACGAGGACGAATCCGTTACCCATCTGGCCTATATCGCCACCCAACAAGTGGCCATTGCGCAGGCAACGGCCAAGCGCAAAACGGCGGAAACCGCCGTGAATAACGCCGAGGGCAAACGCAACCAAGTACGTCTCGACGCGCGTACCGCCGAAGCCGATGCTGCCAAACGCCAAGTGGCGATCAGCCAACAAACCGTAGACAGGCAAGCCGGCGAATTGGCGATAGCCGGCGCCAATAGCCAGCGCGACCAGGCCTTGATCGCCCAACAGGACATTTTGATCAACGAACTGAACGCCAAGCAAACCGCGCGCGGTCTGGTAATCACCTTGGGCGACGTGTTATTCCGCAGCAACAAGGCGCAATTGCAATCCGGCGGCCTGCGTAACATCGACAAACTGGCCGATTTTCTGAAGCAATATCCCGATTACAAGGTGTTGGTCGAAGGTTATACCGACTCCAGGGGCAGTGCCGACCTGAATCAGGACTTATCGGAGCGCCGAGCCTATTCGGTACGGACCGCTCTGGTGGATTCCGGTGTCAGCAGTGACCGGGTCAGAACCCGCGGTTATGGCGAGGATTATCCGGTTGCCGACAACAACACAGCCGCCAGCAGGCAATTGAATCGGCGGGTCGACATTATCCTGTCAGATGCCAACGGCAATATCGCGACGCGCTAGCGGGCTCAAATTCGGCCACCCGGAACGTTGGGCAATCGGCAGGTTCAGCCGCTGCCTGAATTGATGAAGGCGAACTTAGTTTTTCAAGTCTCGCCAAGTAGCGAGGAATGATGAAGATGAAAAAACGATATACCGCTTTGATGATTGCGTGGTTTTTGCACTGCATCTCGGCCGGCGCCGGTGCATCTTCACTTGAGGAACAGAACCAGGGCGACGTGGGCTTTATCAGCGGCGGTGTCGGTATCGAAGAGCGGGCGGCGCTAAATAACGTCCGCACCGATTACAACCTGAGCTTGTTGTTTTCCAGTCAGGATAGCGGCGAGTATTTCAGCGGCGTAAGCGTCAGGATTAGCGACGGCAATGGCCGGATAGTGCTGGATACCGTCTCCGCAGGCCCGATTCTGTTTGCCAAGCTCAAGCCCGGCCGCTATCGGGTTAGCGCCGATCATGAAGGGCAGACGATTCGTAAATCCGTAGCCGTCGACGGCAAACACCGGGCGGCGTTGGGGTTTGCTTGGCCGGATCGTTAAGTTTGGCATATGTGGGTTAGCGTACGGACGCCGTTACCCGCGGCCGCTAAATTGCCGCCAGCGCTTTAGGCCGTCCCGCGCCGGCGCATGGCTCCTGATACTGCCATTCCTACAAGTATCACCAACGAGACACACATGAAAACCAAAAACGAGTACATCGAAATCTTGGCGACTCAGCTTAGAGAATGGAGCGCCGAGGTCGACCATTTGACCGCAAAAGCCGAGAATGCTGCGGCACTGTTGAAAACGAGCTACATCGAAGAGCTGGATGTCCTGCGCGCCAAGCAACAAGCGGCTGAAGAAAAACTGAAAGAGCTGGAAGAATCCGGCAAATATGGCTGGCTGGCGTTGAAAGATACGGCCGACCAGGTATGGGACGATCTTAGAATCGGGCTGGCCGATGTCGCTGCCAAATTAACCTAACAACCCGATTGCGATATCTGTCTTGCCTAGCCCTATGCCGCTTCGACATCGCCCGGCGAAATCGGATTTGGGTTCGCCGAAACCGCAAGTCCGCTACAAAACGATTGCCGATGCCGTGCAGGTCCACATTCTGTATTGGGGGGTTTGCCACACCGATGTGCCGCATCCGCTTGCCGACATTTACCCGGGAATCTCCGATCGGAATATCGTCGGACGCGTGAGTAAAGTGGGCGCCCACGTGATCGTGTTCACCCACTCTCCCGGCATGGCCAAAGCCGCTCTGCGCGCCAATCCCGGCGAGACCGCGGTTACCGGCAATCGGCAACAAATCCGGCAGCGTATCCAGCTTTTTCATGTCTGGTTCGATAGCCTGGCGGTCGCAGGAGTGGCCGATGCCGGCGCCATGTTCTTGAGGCACGATGGCAGTCTGATCCAGGGGCGGCGCAGTCTGCTCGGCGGCATCAAGGAAACCCGGCGGCAACCGGACCCGCACGCTGGCCATGACAAGCTGGCAATCCCGATCCATAACGTCAATGACGTCCATAGCGCCAGCTCCGGTCGACGGCTGGAGACATTCCGTTTCGTCGTCGATGCGGCCTGGTTACGGCAAACGCGGTAATCCGGCCAAACGCCACGACCATGGAGGCCGGCGGGCTTTCGACGCGTCAGCACGTTTTGGAAAAGTATTGCCGCTGCAGCGTCAGTTAGCCTGGCTGACCAACGCGGCAAAGGTATTGGCGGGCAGAGCCGGGCTCTTGTAGTAGCCTTGATAGAAATCGCAGCCTTGCTTTGCGAGAAATTGCAGTTGAGCGGGGGTTTCTACGCCTTCGGCCAGTACTTTTAGTCTCAGTGTGTGTGCCATGCCAATGATCGCTGAGGCAATTTCTTTGTCATCGTCCGAGTCCGGAATATCATTGATAAACGATTTATCGATTTTGAGACTGTCCAGCGGGAAATGTTTCAGATATGCCAATGATGAGTAGCCGGTGCCGAAATCGTCAATCGCCAAGCGAACGCCCAGGGTTCGCAGTGAATTGAGGATTTTGACGGCTTCGGATTCTCTTTCCATCAGCGCGCTTTCCGTTAATTCCAATTCCAGGTACTCGGCCGGAAAGCCGGTCGTTTGCAGGATTTCCGTCACCCGCGCGCCAATATCGCCATGTCTGAATTGACACGGCGATAAATTGACGGCCAATTTTAGCGGCTGCAATCCGGATTCGATCCAGCGCTGGCCCTGGCGGCAAACCTCTAGCAGCACCCATTCGCCAATCTCGCCAATCAGGCCGGTTTCTTCGGCCACCGGAATAAATTGGCTGGGCGGTATGATGCCTTCGTCGGGATGGTACCAGCGTAATAGGGCTTCGGCACCGATCACGGTGCCGGTCCGGATATCGATCTGGGGTTGGTAATGGACCGTTAATTCGTTTTTCGCTATGGCTCGTCGCAATAGCGTTTCCAGTTTGATGCGGCGAACGGCTGCCTCGGTTAAATCTTCAGAAAAATATTTAAAAGTGCCGCGACCTTCTGCTTTCGCGCGATACAACGCGGCATCGGCTTGTTGCAGGAGCGCTTCGGATGTTTTGCCGTGCTCGGGGAATAAACTAATACCCACGCTGACGCCGATCCGTACTTCAATGCCTTTGGATAAATACCAAGGTTCGCTCAGCGATTCGATAATATCGGTAGCGACCAAAGCTGCATCCTGAGGGTGCGATAAATCTTCCAGCAATAATGCAAACTCGTCGCCACCCAGGCGGGTAACGGTGTCGACACCCCTTAGCCGACTGGTTAGACGTTTGGAGACCTGTTGCAGCAACTCATCGCCAGCCAGATGGCCGTAACTGTCGTTAACGTCCTTAAATCGATCCAAATCCAGCATCAGGACGGCAAAAGACTTGCGGTCGCGACAGGATAATTCGATGCAGTGCTCAAGACGGGCAAACAGCAACAGACGATTGGGGAGCTCGGTTAAAGGATCGTGATGCGCCAGATAATCGAGGCGCTCGAACGCGCTTTTTAGTTGGCTAATGTCGGAAAACACGGCCACGTAATGCGTCACTTGGCGATCTTCATTGCGCACCGCGCTGATATTGAGCATTTGGGGATAAATCTCGCCGTTCTTGCTCCGGTTCCAGATTTCCCCTTGCCAGCTGCCCGTAGCATTGAGTTCCGCCCACATTGCCTGATAAAAAGCCGCATTTTGGCGGCCCGATTTCAGGATTCGCGGGGTTTGGTGCAGCACTTCAGCGGTCGAATAGCCGGTGAGTTCGGTAAAGACTCGATTGACGATCAGAATCCTGGTGTTGGCGTCGGTCACCATGACTCCGTCCCGTGTGGTTTCGAACATGGCCGCAGCCTGCCGAAGATACTCGTCCTTGGCTTTTTGTTCGCTGATATCGCTGATCACGACCCGAAAGCTTTCAGCGCCGGCGGCTGCGGCCATGCGGTTGATCTCAAGCCGCACCCAAAAGCCGACGCCATCCTGTTTGAGCAAGCGAAGTTCGAAAACCTGAGGCTCGCCCGTTTCCGTTATTTGTTTGCGATGCAGGTAATAAATGTCCTGATCGCTCGGCAGAATCAATTGGGTCAGCGGTTTTTTCAGCAAAGCCTTGCGGGTGGTGAGCAATAACTTTGCTGCGGTTAGGTTGGCATTCAGAATCACATCTCGATCGTTAACGGTGAGATAGCCAATCGGCGCCAAATCGTATAAATCGAAATAGGATGCCCAGGATTTTTCCAGTTCGTTTTGCGCGTGGCGTAGATTTTGGTTCAGCATCTCCAGTTCGATCTGATGCACCTGTAGTTCATGCATCAGCCTTTTTTCTTCGCTTGCTGCTGTGGTCTGTCGCCTCGGGTTGGCAATAAGCTGCCGCTCTGCACTTAGACGCAGCTCGGCCGGATCTGGGGCGAGGTGCACCTGTTTTTTCATGCCTTATTCTCCCCGCAACTGGGCTTCCAGCCGCTTGGTTTCGGATATGTCGATAAATGTAATGACCACGCCGTCAATTACATTATCCTGGGTACGATAGGGCATGACGCGTACCTTGAACCAGCAGTTGTTGTTGGTTTTGATTTGTTTTTCGACAAACACCAATGTGCGTAGCACGTCCTGAGCATCCTGATGCAGTTGCGGGTAATCCAGCGAGGTCACGATATCGGTAAGCGGGCGGCCAATATCGCCGGCAATCAGCTTAAATAAATGCGTGGCGTGGCTGGTGAACCGGCGAACGTTCAAAGCGTTGTCCAGAAAAATCGTTGCGATCTCCATACTGTTGAGCAGGTTTTCCATATCGTTATTGACCCCTGACAAGTCAGTGACTTTGGCTTGCAGTTCTGCATTAACGGTCTGTAATTCCTCATTCAGCGACTGCATTTCTTCCTTGGACGTGGTCAATTCCTCGTTGGTGGATTGCAGTTCTTCGTTGGTGGATTGCAGTTCTTCATTCGAGGACTTCAACTCTTCCTGGGACGATTGCGCCTCTTCCAGAAGGCTTTGGTTTTCATCCTGGGCTTTTTTCAATTCGTCCAACGCAAGCTGCAGTTCGGCGTTCGGCGTGATACGGCGACTGTGCCTCTTGGGCTTCGGCGTTGCTACATCGGCGAAGACGAGCATCAGCGCCCCTTTCAATACCTCCGGCCTGTCGATAGCCTGCACGGTGAGATTGATTATCTGACTGCCCCCGTTGGTACCGACCGTCAAGCCCGACAGTACGACCGGTTCCGATTGCATCTGTGCCAGTTTGATCGCATTCGCCAGTTCGTGGCGCAGTCCTTCCCGGGCCATGGCATGAATATTCAAATTGGCTTTGCCTGCAGCCGGTTCCAAGTATTTGCCGGTGCGGCCATGAATATAGAGTATATCGCCCTCGGCATTGACCAGCACCGCGGCCGGCGAGTACCTTTCCAGCAGTAATTGCTCGACTTGATGTTGCAAATTTATGATGGTTGTCGGCTTGGTGGAATCAGAATGCATTATGGCTTTTACGGGAAAATATTTAGTTGGGAATTCGATGTCGGCAACGGACAAGGGTTGCTCGGCCCGGCGGTATAACCGGGACTGGCTATCGATGGTCGAAAAGAACTCGTTATACATGCCGATGGTCTCGGCGTTGCCGAGCAACAAAACACCGCGCGCGGTCAGTGCGTAATGGAACAAGGGTATCAGTTTCTTTTGGCAATCTTGATTCAAGTAAATCAAGAGATTGCGGCAACATAGCAGGTCGAGTCGGGTAAACGGCGGATCGGCGATGATGTTTTGCTGAGCGAATATCACCATTTCCCGAATTTCCTTGTTTATGCAGTAACCGTTATCTTTGGCGATAAAAAAGCCATTCAGCCTGTCCGGGGAGACATCGGCGGCAATTGTTGCTGGATAAAACCCGCTTCGGGCTTTCTCGATCGCTTCGGCATCGAGATCGGTGGCGAAAATTTGCAGTTTGTAGAGGTGTTGCAGGCCGTTCTGGCGTAGGACCTCTTTGAACACGATGGCCAGGGAATAGGCTTCTTCTCCGGTCGAGCAGGCCGCTACCCAAGCCCTGAGTTCCTTGCCCTGGGGATACTCGGCCAGCAATGCCGGGATCACCTGGCGTTTAAGGTGATCCCAGACGGGCGCATCCCGGAAGAAATTGGTAACGCCAATCAGTAGTTCCTTGAACAGTAGATCTTGCTCTTGCGGGTTTTCGCGCAGATAGAGTGCGTAATGCGCCACCGTGTCGATTTGGTGTAACCCCAGCCGACGCTCGATGCGGCGGTAAAGAGTGTTTTTTTTGTATAAGGAAAAGTCGTTCCCGCTGCGAGCACGGAGTAAGGCGATGATTTGTTCCAGCGCACTTTGCGATTTCAGGGGAAGAACAGGTTCGGAAATCGCCTGCACTCCGCGGCGACTTTGCCGCAGTCTGTCCGCTATGTGTTCCCACAGGGTATCCGGCGGGGCGATGGCGTCCGCCAAACCGGCTTCGATAGCGCTTTGCGGCATGGCATCGAATTTGGCGGATTCCGGCGTTTGTACCAGCGCTATCCCGGCATTTTCCTTAATTGCACGCAAGCCCTCCGTACCGTCGGTGCCCATGCCGGACAGAATCACACCGATCGCACGCTCATGCTGGTCTTTAGCCAGAGCTTTGAAGAATAAATCGATCGGCAGACGCAATCCCCGCGGCGTGCTCAGGTCTAGCAAATGCAGCTTACCTTGGCGAATAGACAGGTCTTTGTTGGCTGGAATCACGTAGACGCAGTCGGCTTTGACTTTGATTCCCTCGCTGACCGGGGTCACCTTCATTGGCGTGACCCTTTGCAGTAACTCCGCCAACATGCATTGGTGAGTTGGGTCGAGGTGTTGGACAACGACAAAGGCTGCGCCGCAATTGGGTGGGACTTGAGAAAGAAATTGTTCGATCGCCTCCAAACCGCCGGCGGACGCACCAATGCCGATGATCGTTGGCTCCATGTCAGTTTTGTTCATTGTCCGACCGAATTGATATCACCACTTTACTGGTTAATGAGGATTTTAGAACCATTCTAAACTGCGGATCAGCCGATCCCTAATCTAAAACCGCGAGTCTCTTTTTTACCGGAGAGGTCCGGCCAATTCTTGCACACGCCCGGCAGCCGGATTTTCACGGGCGACGGGCGGCCGGTCAATATCCGAAACCGTCAAGCTCAACCGCATGCCGAGCCGTGCCTGCGCGCACCGGCTGGTTTTGACGCACTCGCCTGGGTTTGTCTCGTCAAAAAGTTGTCAATCTTCAGGTCGTGAAAGATTGGCGTCCGGTAAACCCAAATAAAGCCGTTCCCGAGCAACGTCCCGTTAGGGCCGGCGGAGCGCAACCGAAAATAAGTATGTGCGACAGCGTACAGACCCCCGCTTGCGCTCGGCGTTAAGCTCAGACCTCCACTATTCGAGGAGGTACGCGATGAATCTGGCAATCGAACCCTTATTGGCGCTGGCGATAGGCATCTTAATTTTAATGGTGCCCCGATTTCTGAGTTATTTGGTGGCGGTGTATTTAATCGTCGTCGGAGTGTTGGGTCTGATACACCGCTAAGCGGGCAGATTCAATCCAATCCGAACAGTTGCACGTTAACGGCCCGAATTCATAAGGAGCATCACCATGTCACTTAGCACTCTGATACTTGTCATACTGATTTTAATGTTGTTGGGCTTAATCCCGGTCTGGCCGCATAGCCGTTCCTGGGGCTACGGACCCAGCGGCAGCTTAGGCTTAATATTAGTCATTGTTTTGATTCTGTTGGTACTCGGCAAAATTTAGCTCTTCTGCAAAGACGTTGGGTTGAATGCCATTCAACCCAGCCACTCTATTTTTGCCTACTGTCTTCCCAACGCGCTCCGCATCGACGATGTCGATGGGCAGCACGCATCCACACTCTCATCAGAACCGGAGAATAAATCCATGGCCAAGCGGCGAGAACAAAGGCGGCATGTCAGAAGCGAGCATCCTGGCGGCGAGGAAGCGCCGATTCGCTTTGAATTGTTCAGCACGGAAAGGTTGGAACAACACGCAGACAGTCTGGCGCACGCCCAAAAAGTTATCACCTTGAAGAAAGGGCGCAAGCTGATTCCGCGGGTGCGCGAGAATGCCCAGGTTTTGTTGGAAGCTTACAAAGCCGTCGCCAAGGCGGTGCGCGAGCAACATGCCATCACCCCGGCAGCGGAATGGTTGCTGGATAATTTCCATGTGATCGAAGAGCAGATCAGCGACATTCATGTCGATCTGCCGGAAAGTTATTCGCGGGAATTGCCGAAACTCGCCGAGGGTGTATTGGCCGGATATCCCCGGGTTTACGGTATCGCCTGGGCCTTGGTGGCGCACACCGACAGCCGCTTCGCGCCGGATTTGCTGACCGTGTTCGTCAAAGCGTATCAGAGCGTCGATCCGCTGACACTGGGCGAACTATGGGCCATTCCGATTACGCTGCGGGTGTTGCTGGTCGAAAATCTGCGGCGTTTGGCCGTTAGCATCATGCGTTCGCAAAACGGCCGGCGCTTGGCGGATGAATTTGTCGATCATGTCGAACAAATCGTGGCCGGCACGGATAGGCCCGATCCGCCGGTTCCCAGCCCTGAATTGCCCGCCGAACCTTTACGCCAGGCCTATGCGGTGCAACTGCTGCAACGGTCGCATGACCCGCATCCGTCGATAGCGCTGTCCCTGGCGTTTCTGAACGACTGGCTGGGCGAGCAAGGCTTGAGCCTGGACGACATCGTGCAACGGGAACATGCCGCGCAAATCGCCGACAACCTGACGGTACGCAACATCATTACCAGTATGCGCGCCATTTCCGCATTCGATTGGCCGGGCTTTGTGGAGGATGTCAGTCTGGTCGATGCTTATCTACGCGGGCATGATGGCTATACCGCTATGGACTTTTTAACCCGCGATCGTTACCGCCACGCGATTGAGGAATTAGCCAAACACGCGCCGGCGTCTGAAGTGGAGATTGCGCGTCGGGCCGTCGCGGAAGCGCAAATCGCCAAAGATCAAGCCTGCCGCGATGCTCGGCAAACGGAGCCGGGCTATTATCTGATCGGTGCCGGCCGTTATGCTTTCGAGGCAAAACTCGCTTATCGGCCGCCCATCAAACAACGCCTGTTGCGCAGCTATGTCAGACATGCCGCCTGGGCTTATGTCGGTAGTGTGGGACTATTGACACTGTTGTTGCTGGCCTTGCCGTTGAGCGTATCCGCTGCGTCCGGGGTGAACGCCTTGCAGTTGGGTTTGTTGTGCCTAGTCCTTGCGTTTCCGGCTTCGGATATTGCTGTCGGCCTGATTAATCACTTCATTCTAGCCGGTTTGCCGCCCAATCATTTGCCGCGCTTGGAGCTAAAACAGGGCGTGCCGGAAGCATTGAGCACGTTTGTGGTCGTGCCGACCATGTTCTTCAGCGCAAACGGCGTACTGCAACAAGTCGAACAAATGGAAATCCGTTATCTGGCCAACCCGGATGGCGCCGTGAGTTTTGCCGTGTTGTCGGATTGGGCGGATGCGGATCAGGAAACGCAGCCTAACGACGATGAGTTGCTCAGTCTTGCCCTAGATGGCGTCAACGCATTGAACGCCAAGTACGGTCAGCACAGGTTTTATGTGTTTCACCGCAAACGATTGTGGAATCCCAGCGAAGGTAAATGGATGGGTTGGGAGCGCAAGCGCGGAAAGTTGCAGGAATTCAATCGGCTATTGCGCGGTGCCTCCGATACCTCGTTTCTGCCAATCGGCGGCCAGCCGGCGGCCGCGCCGTCCGGGGTTTGCTATGTCATTACTTTGGACGCCGATACCAAATTGCCGATGGGCGTGGTTGCGCAACTGGTTGGAGTGGCCGCACATCCTTTGAACAAGCCCGTGTTCGATGCCGACAGCCAACTCATCGTCGACGGTTACGGCATCTTGCAGCCCAGAGTTACGCCGACCTTGCCGCAACGCCAGGAGCGCTCGATGTTCCACCAAATTTTCGCCGGCGCCTCCGGTACCGATGCCTATTCCAGTTCGGTATCCGAGCTGTATCAGGACTTGTTCGGCCTCGGCACTTATAGCGGCAAGGGCCTATACCATGTCGACAGTTTCGAAGCGGCCTTGGCGGGGCGGGTCCCGGAGAACACTCAGCTCAGCCATGATTTGTTCGAGAGCGTTTACGTCCGGTGCGGCTTGGTTAGCGATATCGAGTTTTTCGAAGAATTTCCGTCGCACACCGAAGTCGCTGCCTCGCGCGGACATCGCTGGACCCGTGGCGATTGGCAACTAATACCCTGGATTTTCGGCCCGCTCGGCAAAGGCATGCCGATGATAGGCCGCTGGAAAATGCTCGACAATCTGCGCCGGTCGCTGTCGGCGCCGGCAGCCTTTTCCGCCCTGGTGGCAAGCTGGACCATACCCGATGCGCCACTGGCGATCCTGATCGGCTTCGTGCTGACGGCCTTGGCTTTTCCGGCCATTCTGGCGGTTACCGCCGGCTTTACCTTACCCCGGCGCGGAATTACTTTTGCCACGCATTTGCGCAGTTCCTTAGAGAACATCGCCTGGGCACTGTGCAATAGCCTGGTGGCGTTAACGCTGTTGGCGCAACAGGCCTGGTTGATGACCGACGCTATCGTCACCACGCTGGTGCGCTTGTTCGTCACGCGCCGCAAATTGCTGAAATGGGTGACGGCCTTGCAAGCTAAAGCCGGGGCAGGCCATGCGTTGAAGAATTTAATCCGCCCGCTCAGCCATTCGTCCTCGGTGGTGTTCGGTGCCGGCGCGTTGGTGGTGGTGTTCAATCCGGCCGCGATTGTGCCGGCGGCGCCGTTTTTAGTGCTTTGGTGGTTGGCGCCGGTGGTGGCGCGGGCCTTGAGTCTGCCGCCTAAAATCGATAGCGCCGAAGCGCTGTTGCCGGCCGATAGCGCGCAATTGCGCTTGTATGGCCGGCGTATCTGGCGGTTTTTTACCGCTTTTGTCACGCCGGCAGAACACTATCTGCCGCCGGATAATTTTCAGGAAGATCCGCAAGCGGTTATCGCCCATCGCAGTTCGCCGACCAATTTCGGTCTGTATTTGTTGTCGGTGGTGTCCGCCCGTGATTTCGGCTGGCTAGGTTTGATCGACACCGTCGAGCGTCTGGAAGCGACGCTGGCCACCCTGACCGACTTGCCCAAACTGCACGGGCATTTTTATAACTGGTACGACACCCGCAACTTGCAAATGCTGGAACCACGTTACGTGTCCACCGTCGATAGCGGCAATCTGGCCGGCCATGTGCTGACGCTGGCGCAAGCCTGCCGGGACATGGCCGGCCGACCGCTGGATTTAAACAACGCGTTGCTTGGACTGGCCGATACGCATCGCTTATTGCTAGACGCTTTGACCAATATCGGCGATAACCGCCGAACCCTGACGGTAACCTTAAAAGAATTGCGGCAAAAAGCCGATACTTTAACCGAGCTACTGGCCAGCCGTCCCACAGACGCCGTTACCTGGAGCGCGCTGTGGCAGCAATTGACCGTTTGCGGCAACGCCTTGCTCGATCTGGCGAATGCGCATGCCGCGGAACGCGGCGATAGCCAGGATAACGAAGTGCTGGCCTGGGCTGGCTTTTTATTCGACGATATCCGTTCGCATGCCCGCGATGTGGCTATGTTGCTTCCGTGGATTCATTTTCCCGAGCAATACCCGCCACTCTGTACACAGAGTGGCGAAACAAACCAGCAATTTGCTTTGGAAACGCCGCTATGCGAACTCCCCGACCGCTATGCTGCTTGGGCCGATCATGCAGAATATGCCCGGCCGGAACAGGCAACTTCCGCTCAGAAGGCCTTGATTGTGCTGCTGCGCCGGGCTGGAGAACAGACCGGGGCCCTGCATCGGCGCCTGGCTATCATGGCCGATCGGTTTGAAGGTTTGTTTCGGGACATGGATTTTCGGTTTTTGTACGACGCCAATCGGCACATGTTTGCCATCGGCTACCGGGTGGCGGAAGGCGCCATCGATCCCAGTTATTACGATCTGCTGGCGTCCGAGGCCAGGTTGTCCAGTCTTATCGCCATCGCCAAACGCGACGTGCCCAGTTCCCATTGGTTCCATTTGGGCCGGCGGGTGACGCGTGTCGCCCACGGCACGGTTTTGCTGTCCTGGTCCGGATCGATGTTCGAATACCTGATGCCGTCGTTGGTGACCTTTACCCCCCGCTACAGCCTGCTGGATCAGACCTGCCGCTTGGTGGTAAAGCGGCAGATCGAATACGGCAAGGAACGCGGCGTGCCGTGGGGCGTGTCGGAATCGGCGTTCAACGGCCGAGACATCTACTTGACCTATCAGTATTCCGCCTTCGGCGTGCCCGGTCTGGGCATGAAGCGCGGCTTGGGCGAAGAACTGGTAATAGCCCCTTACGCCACGGCGTTGGCGGCGATGTATCTACCGCATGCCGCGGTCGAAAACTTCGCCTGCCTGGAACGGGAAGGTGCGCTGGGGCGTTATGGTTTTTACGAAGCGCTGGATTTTACACCGGTCCGTCTGGCGGATGGCCAGCGTGTGGCATTGGTGCGTTGTTATATGGCGCATCATCAAGGGATGTCGCTGGTAGCGTTCGCCAATGTGATACATGACGGATCGATGCGGCACCGTTTCCATCGCGCGGCGCTGATTCAAGCCGCGGATTTATTGTTGCAGGAACGTATCCCGCACGGCGCCGATACCAGCGTGTTGCCCTTGTTGCAGGAACTGTCCGATGTGAAAGAAACGGTGCAACCGCCGGTGCGCCGAGTGCCGTCGCCGATGTCGTCCGTGCCGTCCACGCTGCTGTTGTCTAATGGCCGTTACTCGGTAATGATGACCGCAGCCGGTTCTGGTTACAGCCAGTGGCGGAATCTGGCTGTCACCCGTTGGCGGGAAGATACCACCCGCGATGCCTGGGGCAGTTATTTATACCTGCGCGACGTCGATAGCGGCCAGGTCTGGTCGGCCGGCTACCAACCGACTACAGCCACCCCTGACCACTATGACGTGGTGTTTGTCGAGGACCGGGCGCGGATCACGCGTACCGATGGCGCCATTGTCACTACTCTGGAAATTGTGGTGTCACCGGAAGACGATGCCGAAATCCGCCGGCTGAGTTTGACCAATAACAGCATGCGCGAGCGCGAAGTGGAAGTGACGTCTTATGCCGAAATCGTGCTGACGACGCTGCCGGCCGACATCGCCCATCCGGCGTTTTCCAATTTGTTTGTGCATACCGAGTACTTGCCGCAGACCAGGGCATTAATCGCACACCGCCGGCAACGCTCCACCGAAGACCCGCAATTGTGGGCCGCGCACGTGCTGGCCGACCGCCAAACCGGCGATGGTTTGCAATATGAAACCGACCGGGCTCGTTTCATAGGCCGCGGCCAAACTTTGCGGGCGCCATTGGCTGTGATGGACGGCCGACCGTTAAGCAATACCGTCGGCTCGGTGCTCGATCCGATATTCAGCCTGCGCACTCGCGTTAAAATCGCAGCGGGGGCGACCGAGCATCTGACCTTTACCACGCTGGTCGCCGCCTCGCGGCAGGCTGCCGCGGATTTGGCCGACAAATATCATAATCTGATGGCCTGGGAACGAGTGTCTGCCCTGGCCTGGACCCATGCCCATGTGCAACTGCACCATTTGCATACCAAGCCGGATGAGGCTCAGTTGTTTCAAATGCTGGCCAATCGGCTGATTTATGCCGATCCGTCGTTAAGGCCGGCCGGGAAGTCGCTGCAACTGAATAAGCTGAATGTCGCCGGTTTGTGGCGCCACGGTATTTCCGGCGATAGACCGATCTTGTTGCTGCGGGTCGGCGAGCCGGAAGATCGCGCGATTGTCGCGCAATTGCTGCGCGCTCACGAATATTGGCGGATTAAAGGCCTCATCGTCGATCTGCTGATCCTGAATGAAAGGGAAGCTTCTTACGTCGAAGACTTTCACAATCTGCTGGAAACGCTGGTGCGGGAAAATCTGGCGCGTTCTGCGTTGGCGGAGCACGAACGGCAGGGTGCGATTTTTGTGCAGCAGGCCGGTCAGTTATCCCTGGAAGAGCGGCGTTTGTTACAGACGGCGGCGCGGGCGATGTTGGTGGGCAATCGCGGTACCCTGGCCGAACAACTGTTAAGGCATCCGCGCCCGGCAATACCGTTCATCGCCATGCCCTCCCTGCCGTTACTGACGGGTGAAGCGCCGGTACTGGCGGCACCGCCGCTGGAAATGTTCAATGGGTTGGGTGGCTTTGCCGAAGACGGCCGCGAATATGTGATCGTGCTGGATAAAGGCCAGAACACGCCGGCGCCGTGGATCAACGTGATTGCCAATCCTGAATTCGGTTTCACGGTCTCCGAGTTGGGTAGCGGTTGCACTTGGTGCGGCAATAGCCGCGAGAACCAATTAACGCCTTGGTCGAACGATCCGGTCGGCGATGCGCCGGGCGAGGCATTCTATTTACGCGACGACGATACCAACGAACTGTGGACGCCGACCGCGCTGCCGATCCGGGTCGAAAACGCCAGTTATCTGATTCGGCACGGCCAGGGTTATAGCCGCTTCGAGCATGCCTCCCACGGCGTGCACAGCGACTTGTTGCAGTTCGTCCATCCGGTCGATCCGGTCAAACTGTCTGTGTTGACCTTAACCAATGTGTCCGGGCGACGTCGGCGCTTGAGCGTAACCGCCTATCTGGAATGGGTGCTCGGTGCCTCGCGTAGCGTCACCGCGCCGCATATCGTCACCGAACTCGATCCGGAAACCGGCGCGATGCTGGCCTATAACCCTTGGGATCAGGAATTTGGCGAGCAGATCGCTTTTGCCGATTTGGCCGGACGGCAAACGGCCTGGACCGCCAATCGCAGCGAATTTCTAGGTCGTAACGGCAGCCTGGACGCGCCGGCCGGCTTGTTGAGCCGCAAACCGCTAAAAAACCGGGTCGGTGCGGGTATGGACGCTTGCGCGGCTTTGCAAACCAGCTTTGAACTGGCGCCTGGTGAAAATATTGAGCTTGTGTTTTTATTGGGGCAGGGCAAGGATAAAGCGCACGCCAGCGAATTAATCCGCCGCCACAGGTTAAGTGACGTTGCCGCTGCGTTTACCGAGGTCAAACAGTCGTGGCAGAGCATACTGGGCAAGGTGCAAGTCAAAACCCCGGACCGCGAGCTGGATGTGCTGTTGAACGGTTGGCTGCTGTATCAAACCTTGAGTTGCCGGATGTGGGCGAGAGCGGCGTTCTATCAGGTCGGCGGCGCGTTTGGTTTTCGCGATCAATTGCAGGACAGTATGGCTTTGGCGGTGACCAGGCCCGATTTGACCCGCGCGCATATTCTGCGCGCCGCCGTCCGCCAGTTCGAAGCGGGCGACGTGCAACATTGGTGGCATCCGCCCACCGGTCGCGGTGTGCGCACCCGTTTTTCCGATGATCGGGTCTGGCTGCCGTTTGTGGTCGCCCACTATCTAAAAGTCAGCGGCGATAACGCGGTACTGGAGGAATTATTACCGTTTCTGGAAGGGCCTGAGTTGGCGGAGGGGCAGGACGACGCCTATTTTCATCCGACCGAAACCGGACCAGAAGCCACTCTGTTCGAGCATTGCGCACGCACGCTGGATTTAAGCTTGGCCACCGGCGCGCACGGCCTGCCGCTGATCGGCAGCGGCGACTGGAATGACGGCATGAACCGGGTCGGCAACCGCGGGCAGGGCGAGAGCATCTGGCTGGCCTGGTTTCTGATCAAAACCCTGTCGGATTTTGCCGCGATTGCCGAAACGCGTGGCGAGAATGAACGCGCCGCGAGATGGCTGGAGCATGCCGGACAACTGCGTAGCGCCGTCGAAGCGGAGGGCTGGGACGGTGCCTGGTACCGGCGCGCCTATTTCGACGACGGCTCGCCGCTGGGCTCGGCCACCAATGCCGAATGCCGGATCGATGCCATCGCCCAAAGTTGGGGCGTCATCTCCGGTGCCGCCGACCCGGAGCGGGTGCGGCGGGCGATGGAGTCGGTACGCGAATATCTGGTGCGCTACGGCGACGATTTGCTGTTGTTGTTCACGCCGCCGTTCGACAAGACCGAGCGCGACCCCGGCTATATCAAAAGTTATCCGCCCGGCATTCGCGAGAACGGCGGGCAATACACCCACGCCGCAATCTGGTCGGTGATTGCCTATGCGCTGCTCGGCGAAGGCGATCAAGCCGCCGAATTGCTGCGCATGCTGAATCCGATCAAGCGCAGCGCCAGCCGAACCGGGGTCTATGCCTATAAAGTCGAGCCCTATGTGCTGGCGGCGGATATTTATTCAGAGGCACCGCACGCCCGCCGCGGCGGCTGGACCTGGTACACCGGCGCGTCCGGTTGGTTTTATCGGGCCGGGTTGGAATCGATCCTGGGTTTACAACTGCGCGGCGATCGTTTGCTGTTCGAGCCGTGTATTCCGAAAGCCTGGCAAGGCTACAGCATGGTCTATCGGCATGGTGACAGTGTTTATAACATCAGTGTTGAGAATCCGGATGGCGCCACCCGTGGCGTTGCCTGCCTCGAGTTGGACGGCGTAGCGCAAGTGCCTGGCGAAGGCATTGGTTTGCGGGACGACGGAAAACAGCATCGAGTCTTAGTGGTTGTGGGCCTTGCGCAAGTCGTTGCCACCTAGCGGTCAATCTGTTGGTTACCGTACCGACGGTTTATGGGATTAGGGTTACTGTGTTGGTTGAGCGTCGAGAAAACTTAATTCGCGCTTGGATCATGGCTAATCCGGCTATGGTCGACATTTCAGGAGATCAACATGCATAAAGAAGCCATGAAAGGCCGAGTCGAATCGATAAAGGCCAAAGTGATAGACATCAACGGTAACACTCGGGACGACAATTTCAGTGAGGATGGCAGTGAGGTGCCGATGCATGCCGATAAGGATAGGGTCGGCTTTGCCGCTACCCGACGCAATGTGAAGAAAGGCAACAAAAACGATCGTTATTGAATGCCGCTCAACCAAGACTGGATCGCCAAATTACTATTGAGGGTAATGAGTCCAGATTTCGAACCCATTATTGAAGGAAAACTATATGAATATTATCCGTACTAAATTGATCGGCCTATCAGCGGGCAGCGTTTTGATTTTTTGCGCTGTCAATGCCGAGGCGGCGGAAAGCCATATGGCACTGTCGTTGGAACACGCGCAAACGGCCGCTAAAACCGGCGACGTAAAAACCGTTGCCGATCATGCCGATGCCGCAAAGGGCCATATCAAAATTGTCGATGAGCACCTAAAAGCCGCCGTCACCAGTCTGGATGCCGCGATTGCACACGGGAAACAGGGCCATGCCGATTTAGCGAAAAAATCTGCCGAAGAAGCCGTGGCTCATCTGAAAGCCGCGCAATAGCATCAAGTCTGTTGTCGCGTAAAAACGGCGGATGAATAACCCGCCGTTTTTTTATGTCCCATCGTTTCGAAGCAGGGAACCAGAATAAGCCGGACGCGCACAAAACCGCTCGCCCGGTTTCGCTGGTGCTTACGAATATACGACGTTGGATTTACGGCGTCCGGTAAACAATAAGCCCAGCACTGCGCTAGTCATCAACCATGCCGAGGCCGGTAAGGGCACGGCCGACGGGCCGTCGCTAGTGGCTTGGGAAGGGCTGATGTCGAACGAATACAAAAAGTGCAAATTGTTAAACGCTCCCGCATCTGCAAACATTAGCAAGGTCGCGTCCGAGCCAAGATTGGCATTGCCAAACGCCGAACTCCAAAGACCGCCGGACAGCATTCCAATTTGAAAATTACTGGAGCCCAATAGCGTACCGGATGATGTACCGGTGTTGACAGTGTAATTGGAGCCGCTGGCGGCAAACGATACCGCGCCGACACCGGTAAATGTGACGACGGGGGTGGCGCTAGCGATGTTAGCCGTGTCTTCGAAAATTCCGAAGGTATCGGACAGTGAGGGAAACGGAAACGATGTCGGGCTGAATGCCAGAAAGTTCGCGTCGCCATCGTTCGGTGCCCAAACACTAGCAGAACTAGCGGTCGACATGGCTAACAGGCAAGCAGCAAATGAGGTTTTTACAAATGGATTGATTTTCATAGGTTTTTCCAAAAAATGTTATGTTAACAAACGGCCATCCCGTGGCCGACTTACTCCTCCAGCCGGGTATCGTTTTGCAATGCCGGCTGCGACAGAGTTTTTTCGACTGTTAATTGCGTAGCCTTATACAGTCGCGCTGCCTTTGGACCTATCGCCTAGAGCGCACAGGGATACCCGCCAAAAAATCGTTTCGCAGATCAAATTCCAGACTCGCGTAATGGTTAAAGCTCATGCTCCGGAGTTGGCTAAACCAATGGCGACTGATGCGATTGCCAGATTGTCCGGAGATTGCCGTCTGGTAAGAGCAGCGCTGGCGCTGGCATCGCTATGGGTTTACGAACCGAGTTCAGCAGGCCTTTGCAAGTCAAGCGATTGCGTCGTTTTGGGGTTACGGTCCAGCAAACACAGTAACAGTTTAAGCGTTGCCTACCCGGAGCGTCGGTGCGTTATCCAACATAGGTTGCTTGGTGCTCTTGCCCCATTTTTAGCCCTGCGGGCCAGAGTGGAAATTCGAGTTTCGGATATGGATCGGTTCCGGCGCGGTGGAATCGATCCGTCTGATATCTAGTATTCAGTCTATGTACGCTGGCGCACCGAGCCTGTCAGGTTTTGGCGGTATCGTTTGCCACGGGTGAGATCAGAATATTCCGCCTTGGTCATGGCATTTTGCCTATGGCTGACACCACTGGAGAACCGCATGAACAAAGAACAAGTGAAAGGCCGAGTCGTAGAACTCAAAGGTAAAGCCAAGGAAGCTGTCGGTGTTCTGCTTGACGACAACTCCTTGCAGGTAGAGGGAAACGTTCAAAAAAACTTAGGCAAGTTGGAAGCCGGATTTGGCGATTTGAAGCAGGAGCTAAAAAACAAGCTGTAAATACATGCGTCATTTTTTCAAGGATAAATGCTGCGGCCATTTGCCGGCATATCCGGATTTTCCATCGGCTATGCGTAGCCTTTAACGGAGAGATACCATGCTCGAAACTATTGCAATTTTATTAGTCATCCTATGGGTACTGGGGTTGGTGTCTTCGTACACACTCGGCGGTTTCATTCATATTTTGTTGGTTCTCGCGCTGATTGCGATTGCTCTGCGTATTATTCAAAGCAGAAGAGTGTTGTGACGGAGAGTGGTGCCTCGGCGACGAGACTTCCGGAAGGTCGCCGCAGGGCATTCGCGGTTAGATCGATCGATTAACAGTTAGGGGAACTGGGTTGATTGAAGCGCTTCATCAACCTGGTTACCGGTAACGCCGAATATAAGGTATGAAGCATCAACATCAGGTCGATTACGTTTCTAAGCCCAGAAGGTTCGGCTGTGCCTGAATCCGTAATGATTTTGTGTGGTTCGCGCGGCGGGCATTTGCTGAGTTCGCCGGTTATGAATCCGATACTACCCGCCAGTATCAAACTGGCTGGAGACACCATTTTTCTGCGTATACTCCCGATCAATTCCCGTTTGCAGGTCGTGACCGCCCGTTGCCGATTAAGCACGCGCCGTTCCGCGTCGCGGATTTGTGTATGCAAACAATGGGATGTGCCTTTGTGTCCGAGCTTCACCGGCGTCATCCTCGCCTCCGGTTTGAAGGCGGCTTTAAGGGTGTTTTCAAACTACGCTGCAGGGCCGGGAATTGAAGATAACGGCTTTGGCGACGGATCAGGCTGCAAAGCACGAGTGCCGACAGCAAGTTGATGGCTACCGCAATCAATATCGCGGTGCCGACCGCCAGCCCGTACTCGGCCAGCCAATGTACTCCGGCCGCAAGCAGAGCTAGCCAAGCGGCGCTGAGCAATAAAGCGAGTATGATTCCAGCGACGATTATGGTCACTAAACTTTGGCCGGCCCGGCGCGTTTCTAACGCGGCGAGCCGAAAGCGATCCTGGCCTAAACCATACAATTGATCCCATAGGGCCTGGATATCCGCCAGCACTCCGGCCTCGCTAGCCTGCTCGGCAGGTGCGGTGGAGGACACGGAACCATGGTTTTGCTCTACGGAGTTCGAACTCACGTGGCTTGAGGCCTAACGACTGCTCAATAGTCGGCTGAGTAAAAATCCGGCCGCAACCGCAATGCCCAACGATGTGACCGGGTTATCGCGAATATAGCCTTGGCAGTTTTTCACGAGGCGTTGCTCGGCGGTTTTAAATTGTTCGCTTTTTTGATCCAGCGTATCCGCCGCTTGATGAGATGCGCTGGCGATTTTATCCACGGCTTCGTGGACGTAATTGGATGCTTTATCGATTGTTTCCATCTGGTTTTATCCTCTTATTTAAGGCGCATATCGTTTTTTACCGAGGTTACGCCCTTTACATTGCGGGCAATTTCCACTGCCCTGTTGATGTCGGCTTGGGAACTGACGAAACCGCTTAATTGCACTATCCCCTTGAAAGTTTCGACATTGATTTGACCGGATCTCAGATTGGGCTCATCGAACAACATCGCTTTCACCTTGGTGGTGATGACGCTGTCGTCAATGTATTCGCCGGTGCCTTCGTGCCTATTCGTCGAAGCGCAACCGGCCGAAACCAGTAATGTCAGGGCCACAAGGAATGCGGAAAATAATTTAGTCAGGCTTTTCATGGGTATGTCTCCGGAATTGGAACGTAAAGACACTATTCGATGGCCGCTTAGCGCTCGTCGCTATGCAACTCACTGAACGCGTCCCGCTTGAGCTGGATTGGGGTTCTGAGACCTTGAGATCACTTTAACGGGTTTCTCGGGAATCAGTCGGTGCGCTAGCGTACATAAGGCACCAAGCCGGTTATGCCGCGACGTCTATGTTGAGGAAGTAATGGGCGTTTGCTTAGAAACTGGAGGTCAGTGTGCTTATGTGCTTATGTGCTTATGTGCTTATGTGCGTTACCGTACCGACAGTCTATCTCTGTTGCGAATAAGCTACTTGACAGCTTTTTTACAACAGATCGTCGAGAAAGTTAAGCGAGTCGGGATGGCTGGTCTGATCGGCGACGCCATTTACGTGTTCCCATTTTTTACTTAAAGGAAAGATTATGCTGAATAAACACTTACTGCCTTTCGCCTCTTTAGTCGGCATGGCAATGGTGCCGCAGGTGCGAGCCGCGGATCAATATCAAGATAACCGCTGGTATGTTGCGCCGTTTGCAACCTTTATCAACAGCGGTGGCGACAGGCGTGCGAGCGACGGTTGGGGGGGCGGTGTCGGCGTCGGTAAAATCATCGATCAGCATTTTAACGTCGAGATAAAAGGTTTTTATCAAGGCTTTGGCGGCGATAACGGTCCGTGGGATCTGGCCGGCGGGAGTGCCGATGTACAGTACTATTTGTTCCGCGATAAATTCTCGCCTTATGCGGTGGTGGGTTTGGGCGGCATGAACACCTGCGCCTCCGCCAACTGCGGTATCGGTTTTATCGGCGAGGCCGGTATCGGCGCCAGTTATGAGGTTAACGACAATTTGTTGATACGCAGCGATGTGCGTTACCGCTACAACAATAATTTGAACGCCCATGTTCAAGCCGGCACCGACGAATTTCACGACATGACCGTCAATTTAGGCGTGGTGATTCCGTTTGGCGATAAACCCAAATACGCGGCGAAGACTGACACCCGCGCCGCGCCAGTGCCGTTCGCGGTGGCGCCCAAACCCGATTGCAGCACGTCGGATTCCGATGGCGACGGCGTCAACGATTGTCTGGACAAATGCCCCGGGACTATCAAAGGCGCCACGGTCGACATCAAAGGTTGCGCGGTTCGGTTGATACTGAAAGGCCAGCATTTTAAATACGATTCCGCTGAACTCGGCGAAAACGCCAAACAACTGCTGGACGGCGTAGCCAGGGATTTGATCGCGTTTCCGCAGAAAAATGAAATTGAAGTGCAAGGCCATGCCAGTAGCGAAGGTAGTGATTCCTACAATATGAAACTTTCGCAAAGGCGGGCGCATTCGGTTGTTGAATACCTGAAGGCAAAAGGTGTTACCAACCGATTATCCGCAAAGGGCTATGGCGAAACCCGGCCAGTCGGCGACAATGCAACCGAAGCCGGTAAATCGGAAAACAGGCGGGTCGAGTTGATCTGGATCGAAGAGTGATTACCACTTACCTGCTGAAAATCTTGGAAACGGAGCGCGAGCGAAGTGAAGATTTTTAGTTCGAGATAGCCGTAGCGCCGGCCGGATATTCGCAGCGAAGCGCAGAAAACCTGCAAGGCCTCGTGAAACGGCGTCAAATCATGCGAGAGCCAATGTTTCGATCCGCTTGTTGGGTCGAACGAGGCGATGTGCACGAACCGGAGCCGCAGAAGGCGTGAGCGGTCGGGGCGATGTTGCTGATTTTTCCGGGATTCTGCTGGGAAAAATCGGCAAAAAGAAAGCGCGCTATCCCTGCCTGTGGCGCCCCCACCGTTCATCGACGCACGTTACCTTGGCTCAACAGAGCTTAGGTTCTCCCTGCTCGGCGCTAAGACCTTTAGCGCGCCAGTGTAGTAAAAATCTAGTACTGCAAGATGGATACGACATTGATATTGGTCTCGCTGTAGTAGAACTTTAAAATTGCGAGATTTACAAGTTGTTGATTTTATTTTCTAATAAAAGGCGCTAATTGACTGGGAGTAAGTGTCGTGGGTTCTGATGCCTCGGCCCCAACCAATATTTTCAATGACTTACTCGATTTTTTACTGCGCTCTATATTTGAAGTGTCGTATTTCTCTAAACAAGATTTTGCGTTGCCAACATGGGGTTTAAGGTGTTCGCTTGATAGATGCGCATACCTTGCCATATTCAGTTAGCCCATCCTCCCCGTTTTTGCACGACATTTAGCGGTACGGCTTCCGGTTTGAACGGGCTTGCTTAAGTATGACGTATATCGTTCATCTCAATTTCCGTTGATAGCTTGAGTTTCTGAATTGATCAAATCCCGTCTTAATTCCAGATGAAATCAGTGTTCGAATTTGCCGAGCGGTGTCTGTTCGACGCCGATATCGAGCGAAAACTTGCCTTTACCTTCCAGGCCCGCCAACTATTGGCGGAAAATCGGCTGTCGTTTGCGCCGGTCGGCGAGGCATTGCCGATCGCTGCTACGGTCTTCCCCGCAAAACCGGAATTATTGATGCCGCGGGACATGCCGAAACGGCGCTTGGATACCGACGAAGGCAAGGCGGCTTTTTTCCATGCCTTGGCTCATATCGAATTCGTCGCAATCTATCTGGCCTGGGACATTATCTACCGCTTTCGCGGCTTGCCCGACGATTTTTACCGCGATTGGTTGCTGATCGCCGATGAGGAGGCGCAACATTTCCAACTCATCCGCAACCGGCTAAGGCAATTGGGCTGCGATTACGGCGATCTGCCGGCGCACGGAGGCTTGTGGTCTCATGCGGAAGATACTGCAGAAGATATTTTAGCCCGATTGGCGATCGTGCCGCGGTGCATGGAGGCGCGCGGATTGGACGTCACGCCGGGCATGCGCGACAAACTCGCGGCGATGGGCGATGCGGACGGCGCTGCCATATTGGCGCGGGTATATACCGACGAAATCGGCCATGTCGAGCGCGGTTCGTATTGGTTCAAGAGCCTGGCCTGGCAGCAGGGACTGCCCCCCGAGCAGCATTATAAGGATTTGATTTTGGGTTATTACAAGGGGAAACCCAAAGGGCCATTTAACCGAGAAGTGCGTATAATCGCTGGTTTCTCGGATAACGAACTCGACTGGCTGGAGGAAAGGGCGCATGAATAACAAACCGGTTTTTGATTACCCGCTGTTTGCAATGGGCTTTCGCGCTTTTTTCGCGCTGGCGGGTTTATCGGCGCTGGCTTTGATTGCATTATGGAACTCGATGTCCAAAGGCGCTTTGCATATCGACAATTATTTCGCCGGTAGCCTGTGGCATGCGCATGAGATGTTGTTGGGTTACACCGCGGCGGTGATCGCCGGTTTTTTGCTGACCGCCGTCAGAAACTGGACCGGACTGCAAACCGTCAACCCGGACCAATTGGCCTCATTGAGTTTTTTATGGATATACGGCCGGGTATTGCCGTTTTATTCGGGTTTGCTGCCGGACGGATTGATCGCCGTTGTCGATATGCTGTTCCTGCCGGCGGTGGCTTATTTCGTGGCCCGGCCTTTGTTGAAGACTGGCAATTTCAAAAATCTGGTTTTTATCGCTTTATTGCTGTTGCTGACGCTCGGTAACGGCTTGATCCACGCTCAGATTTTGGGTGTGTCGGCAACCAGCGCCGGCTTGGGGTTGACGCTGGTAGTTGCGGTAGTGGTGGCGATGATTTTGGTAATCGCCGGCCGGGTATTTCCGTTTTTTACCGAGCGCGGATTGTCAGGTGTGATTTGCATCCGCAATCCTGCTTTGGACTTGGCTGCGGTCGCTGCCGGCGTGGCGGTATTTGGGTTGCTGATGTTTGACGTCTCCGGTGCGGTGTTGGCGGTTGCGGCAATTGCGGCTCTGGTTATCAATGTGTTGCGGGTGTCCGCTTGGTACAACGCGCGGATCTGGTACGTGCCGTTGTTATGGGTGTTATACATCGGTTACGGTTGGTTAATACTCGGATTCGGCTTGGTGGCCTTGTCGGCATTTGCCTGGGTTCAACCGGTATTGGCACTGCATGCCTTTACGGTCGGCGGTATCGGCGTATTGACGCTGGGGATGATGGCAAGGGTGGCGTTGGGGCATACCGGGCGGGCGCTGAAGGCCTCGAATGTAGTGGCGATTGCGTTTTTACTGTTGAATATCGCGACGCTGTTCAGGGTAATGTTTCCGGCGTTGCTGCCGGCGTGGTACGGCGGCTTTGTCATGATTTCCAGCTACAGCTGGTTGGCGGCGTTTTCGTTATTCGCTTTTTATTATGCGCCGATACTGACATCGCCGCGGATCGACGGTCAACCCGGTTGACAGGCAATAAAAAAGGCGGCTGAAAAGCCGCCTTTTTTGTGGCCGGGGAATTAGTGGGCGCTGTAGTGCGTCTCGATGTAGCGTTCGACTAGTGCTTGGAATTCCTCGGCAATATGGTCGCCTTTCAAGGTCACGGTCTTGACGCCGTCTTCGAATACCGGCGCGACAGGCGACTCCCCGCTACCCGGCAAACTGATGCCAATGTTGGCGTTCTTACTTTCGCCGGGGCCGTTGACGACGCAGCCCATTACTGCGACTTCCATATTTTCCACGCCTTTGTATTTGTCTTTCCAGATTGGCATTTGATCGCGCAGGAAAGCTTGGATATCCTGGGCTAGGCGTTGGAAATAATCGCTGGTGGTACGGCCGCAACCCGGGCAGGCGATGACCATTGGCGTGAACGAACGAAAGCCCATGGTTTGCAAAATTTCCTGAGCGACGATAACCTCTTTCGTACGTGAGGCGCCGGGCTCTGGTGTTAGGGAGACGCGGATGGTGTCGCCGATGCCTTGCTGCATCAATACGCCCAAAGCGGCGGCGGAGGCGACGATGCCTTTCGAGCCCATACCGGCTTCAGTCAAGCCTAAATGCAGGGGGTAGTCGCAACGAGTGGAGATGTCTTGGTAGATACTGATCAACTCCTGCACGTTGCTGATTTTGCAAGACAGCACGATTTTGTCCTTGCCCAGTCCGAGTTCGACCGCTTTGGCGGCGCTTTCTAGTGCCGACAGAATGATCGCTTCCCGAGTAATGGCAGGCAACTCTTTGGGTTGCGCTAGCTGGCGATTTTCGTCCAGCAAGCGGGTCAATACCGCTTGGTCCAGGCTGCCGCCGTTAACGCCGATCCGGACCGGTTTGTTATAGCGAATCGCAAATTCGATCATTTGCTGGAATTGCGGATCGCGAGCTTTGCCTTTGCCGACGTTGCCAGGGTTGATGCGGTACTTGGCAAGGGCTTGAGCGCAGTCCGGGTACTTTTCCAACAGTTTGTGGCCGTTAAAGTGAAAGTCGCCAACAATCGGTACTGAAAAGCCTTTTTGTTCCAGTTGGTTGACGATTTCCGGAACGGCTTTGGCGGCTTCTTCGGTATTGACTGTGACTCTGACGATTTCCGAGCCGGCGGTCGCTAGTTCCATGATTTGTTGAACGCTTCCTGCAACATCAGCTGTATCGGTGTTGGTCATGGATTGAACTACAATCGGCGCGCCGCCGCCGACTTTAACGTTACCTACCAAAACCTGTTGGGTGTGTTTTCTGGGGCTAATCGACATAGAATTGTGTTTTCAGGAGCTCGAGTTGTTTAAAAATACCAAGTAATTCACTTAGGATTAAAATTATACCTCCATAGCCACGGGACGGAAAAATTTTGCGGATAAATTACTTTTCTGATGTGCACTTAGAGTTTGGAGACCAAAGTTTGCCCGACACCGATGCCGATATCGTAGTCGCTGCCGGCGACATCGGTGTTTTCAGCCAAGGCGTGGAATGGTTGAAGGCAATCGGCAAGCCGGTAATTTACGTTGCCGGTAATCATGAATTCTACGGCTACGAGTATCGGCAAACCCTGGAGATGCTGCGGGAACAGTGTGCCAACACCCAAATTCGGTTTCTGGAAAAGGGGCAGTTCGTGTTTCAGGGGGTGCGTTTTCTGGGGTGCACCCTGTGGAGCGATTTGTTCGTCGACGGTTTAGATAAGGCGGAGGCACTTGGTCGGTCGTTGAACGATTTTCGTAAGATCATGTTCGGCGACCAGGCCTTTCGGCCGGAGCAGTTCGTCGAATTGTATCGGGAATCGCGCCTTTGGCTGGAACAGCGGCTGGCTGAACCTTATCCCGGAAGAACAGTGGTAGTGACGCACCATGCGCCGACCGAATGGAGTTGGATCGATTCGCCGAACGTGATCAAAAAAATCGCCTATTGCAACGACCTGAAGCCGCTGTTCCACGAGTACGAAATTGCCGCCTGGTTTCATGGGCATGTGCACAATTTGGGCGACTATCGGATCGCCGACGCCCGGATTTTGAGCAATACCCGCGGGTATTTGGGGCGGAAAACCGTCGCCGGTTTCGACATCAATAAGGTCGTGGAAATTTGATTCCGGTAATCATTTTTCAGACGGTTTGGCAAGCGGCTTTTCCTGGCTTGCGGCTCGGGATTTATCGTTGAGAAAGCCGATAACTTGTGATGTAATGGCAAGGTTTTAAGTTTTCAACTGCTCTCGAGGAATGCTGTGTCCAAGGGGGCTTTTTGCTGAAATTTGTCTGGAGAGCAGGCGTATTAACTATGCAATTTACACTAAAGAAAGGTTTGGATTTGCCCATTACGGGTAAGCCCGAACAGCAAATAAGCGAGGGTAACGCCGTCAAATCGGTCGCGCTGTTGGGCGCCGATTACGTCGGGCTGAAGCCGAAAATGCTGGTCGCGGAAGGGGACAAGGTGAAAGTGGGCCAAGCTCTGTTCGTGGATAAGCAAAATCCCAGCGTAAATTTCACTTCGCCCGGGGCGGGCGTCGTCAAAGCCATCAACCGTGGTGATCGGCGGGTGCTGCAATCTGTGGTGATCGAGTTGAAAGGCGACCAGCACGAAAAGTTCAGCAAGTATGCCGAGTCCGAGTTGGCCGGATTGTCTGCCGAACAAATCAAGCAGAATCTGCAAGCATCAGGCTTGTGGACGTCGTTCGTGACACGTCCTTACGGTAAAGTCCCGGCGGCCGATTCGACGCCGAGTTCTATCTTCGTCACCGCAATCGATACCCGTCCTTTAGCAGCCGATCCGGCGGTAGTGATAGCCGACAGAGCCGGCGATTTCGCCAACGGTTTGACCGTGATTTCGAAACTGGCCGGCAAGACCTATTTGTGTAAAGCCGCCGGCGCCAACATTTCTGCAGTTGCCGGCGTGCAGACCGCTGAGTTTGCCGGCCCGCATCCCGCCGGTTTGCCCAGCACGCACATCCATTTCATCGACCCGGTCAATGTCCACAAATTCGTGTGGCACATCGATTATCAGGCTGTGATTGCTATCGGTGCTCTGTTCACTACTGGTCAGCTGAACGTCGAGCGCGTTGTGTCTCTGGCCGGTCCGACCGTTAAAAAGCCCCGCTTGGTCAAGACCCGAGTTGGCGCTAACTTGTTGGAGCTGGCGGCTGGCGAGTTGGAAGACGGCGAGAATCGCGTCATTTCCGGTTCCGTGCTTTACGGGCACGAAGCTGCGGGGCCGTTTGCCTATCTGAGTACTTATGCACTGCAGGTTTCCGCACTGAAAGAAGGCCGCGACCGCGAATTTTTTGGTTGGATCGTGCCGGGCAAAGACAAATATTCGGCTTTGAACGTCTATGTCTCATCCAAAGATCGTGAATCGGGACGCCTGTTTCCACTGACTACCGATAAAAACGGTAGTAACCGGGCCATTGTCCCGGTCGGAATTTACGAATCCGTCATGCCTCTGGATATTCTGCCGACACCGTTGTTGAAAGCGATTGTCGTCGGCGATACCGATACTGCGCAAGCCCTGGGCTGTTTGGAATTGAACGAGGAAGACGTCTCCCTGTTCACTTTCGTCGATCCCGGTAAACACGATTTTGCGCCGGTGCTCAGAGCAAATTTAACCAAAATCGAGAAGGAAGGATAAATGTCGGCTAGAGACTTATTAGATAGCATAGAGCCGCATTTTACAAAAGGCGGCAAATTCGAAAAGTATTACGGCCTGTACGAGATGGTCGATACTTTCATGTATACCCCGTCCGATGTAACGCGCGGTACTACTCATGTCCGGGACGGTAACGACCTGAAGCGGACCATGACTTTCGTCGTCATCGCCACGGCATTCTGCATTTTGATGGCTTGGTATAACACCGGCTTTCAAGCCAATCTGGCGATGCAGAAAATCGGCGCAACCGATATCGACGGCTGGCGTAGCATTCCGATGGCCTTGTTCGGCTACAACCCTTACAACCCGTTTTCGTGCCTGGTGCACGGTATGTTGTATTTCTTCCCGGTCTATATCGTCACGTTGGCGGTTGGGGGCTTCTGGGAAGTGTTGTTCGCCACCGTACGTAAACACGAAGTCAACGAAGGCTTCCTGGTCTCGTCAATGCTGTATACCTTGATCCTGCCGGCCAGTATTCCGCTGTGGCAAGTGGCCTTGGGCATTTCGTTCGGTATCGTGTTGGGTAAAGAGGTATTCGGCGGTACCGGTAAAAACTTCCTGAATCCGGCACTTACCGGCCGTGCTTTCCTGTTTTTCGCCTATCCTGCTTCAATCTCCGGCGATTCGGTCTGGGTTGCGGTTGACGGCTATAGTGGTGCGACAGCATTGTCTCTGGCTTCGGCCGGCGGATTGGACGCCATCACCGGTAGCTTCGGTTGGTTTCAGTCTTTCCTGGGCTTCATCCCCGGATCGATGGGCGAAACGTCGACTCTGGCTTGTCTGCTGGGTGCTGCGTTCCTGTTGTATACCCGCGTCGCTTCTTACCGCATCATGGGTGGCGTCATGATCGGCATGATCGGCATGTCGACCTTGTTGAACGTGATCGGCAGCGACACCAACCCGATGTTCGCGATTCCCTGGTACTGGCACATGGTATTGGGCGGTTTTGCCTTCGGTACCGTTTATATGGCTACTGATCCGGTTTCTGCAGCCAATACCGATATCGGTCGCTGGATCTACGGCGTGCTGATCGGCGTCATGATCATCATTATCCGCGTAATCAACCCGGCCTTTCCGGAAGGCGTCATGCTGGCGATTCTGTTCTCCAATATGTTCGCACCATTGATTGATTATTTTGTGATTCAAGCGAATATCAGAAGAAGGATCAAACGTCATGCCTAATGCCGAAAACAAGACCAATAACTTTAACGAGCAGTTGTGTAAGTACTACGCGCAGTTCCGGGTTTATGCCGACCGCATCCTGGCATTAAGCAACGATAGTCTGGAAAAAACGGTTAACGTCGCGCTGGCGCTGTGTTTGGTCTGCGCGGTTTTGGTATCGATAGCCACCGTGGCGTTGCGGCCTTTGCAGTCCCATAACAAGGCCCTGGACATGAAGAAGAATATTCTGGATGTTGCAGGCTTGCTGGAAGACGGTACCGATATCGACCAAGCTTTCAGAGAACGGATCGAAGCTAAATTGGTCGACATTGCGACCGGCGAATACGTGGACGGTAACGTCGACGAATACGACCAACGCAAAGCTGCCAAGGATCCTGCGCAAAACGAAGTGATTCCGCCGGAAAAAGACATCGCCAGCATCCGTACCAAAGCCAAGCTGGCTAAGGTATTCCTGGTCAAGAACGGCGATAAGTTGCAATCCATTATTTTGCCGATCAACGGTTACGGTTTGTGGTCGACCATGTACGGTTTCCTCGCTTTGGATGCTGACGGCCAAACCGTGCAAAGCATCAACCTGTACGACCAAGGCGAAACTCCGGGTCTGGGCGGCGAAGTGGTTAATCCGAACTGGCGTGCGCTGTGGAAAGGCAAGAAAGTTTACGGTGACAGTGGCGAAGTGGCTTTGACCTTGGTTAAAGGCACGGTCGACAATAGCCGTCCGGATGCTGCGACCAAGGTCGACGGTTTGGCCGGTGCGACTTTGACCAGCCGCGGCGTCAGCAATCTGATCCTGTACTGGATGGGGCCGGAAGGTTTTGCGCCTTACCTGAACAAAATCAAAGCAAACGGTTAGGAGTCGTCATGGACAAAGAAACCAAAAAAGTATTATTTGAACCGTTGGTCGATAACAACCCCATCACCTTGCAGGTGTTGGGGGTTTGCTCGGCGTTGGCGGTGACCTCGCAAATGTCGACCTCGTTGATCATGGCGTTGGCTCTGACTTCGGTTACAGCCTGCTCCAGTGCGGCGATTAGTGCCGTGCGCCAGCACACGCCGAGCAGCATCCGGATTATCGTGCAGATGATTATCATCGCTTCGCTGGTAATCGTGGTCGACCAGTTGCTGAAAGCCTTCGCGTTCGATGTCAGCAAAAAACTGTCGGTATTCGTCGGTTTGATCATCACCAACTGTATCGTGATGGGTCGCGCCGAAGCGTACGCGATGAAAAATCCGCCGCTGCAAAGCTTTATCGATGGTATCGGCAACGGCGCCGGCTACAGCTTGATTCTGATTCTGGTGGCGCTGGTGCGCGAAACTCTGGGATCGGGCAAGTTGTTGGGCATCGAAATTCTGCCGCTGGTCAAAGACGGCGGCTGGTACGTGCCGAACGGCTTGATGCTGTTGCCGCCCAGCGCTTTCTTCGTTATCGGCTTGATTATTTGGGCCTTCCGTACCTGGAAACCCAAACAAGTCGAACACAATGAGTTCAAAATCATGGCTATTGCTCACGGTGAAGGAGGGCATCACTAATGGACGCCTATATCGCATTATTTGTTAAAGCGGTTTTCATTGAAAACCTGGCTCTGTCGTTCTTCCTGGGTATGTGTACCTTCTTGGCCGTGTCCAAGAAAATAGCCACCGCCATGGGGTTGGGCATTGCGGTAATGGTCGTGCAAACCTTGACCGTACCGGCCAACCAGTTCATCTATCAAACTTTGTTGAAAGAAGATGCCTTGGCTTGGCTGGGTATCACCGGCGTGGATTTGAGCTTTTTGAGCTTGCTGAGCTGTATCGGTATGATCGCCGCGATCGTGCAAATTCTGGAAATGTTCCTGGATAAGTTCGTACCGGCTTTGTACAACGCGCTGGGTATCTTCCTGCCTTTGATTACCGTTAACTGCGCTATTCTGGCCGGTAGTTTGTTCATGATCGAACGCGACTACAATTTCGGCGAGAGTGTGGTTTACGGTATCGGTTCCGGTTTTGGTTGGGCGTTGGCTATCACTTTGATGGCCGGTGTTCGCGAGAAACTGAAATACAGCGATGTGCCTGCCGCGCTGCAAGGCCTGGGCATCACCTTCATCACAGCAGGCTTGATGTCCTTGGGCTTCATGGCTTTCTCTGGAATTCAATTGTAAAAGGGTATCGTAATGCTAGAAATTGCATTAGGTGTTATTTTCTTCACGGCTATCGTGATTGCGCTGGTGTTCCTGATCATCGGCGCGAAAAACAAACTGGTGGCCGCCGGGGATGTGGAAATTCTGATCAATAACGAGAAGAAGATTCACGTGCCGGCCGGTTCCAAATTATTGAATGCGTTGTCCGACAACCAGTTATTCGTATCGTCGGCTTGTGGCGGTGGCGGTTCTTGTGGTCAGTGCAAGGTAAAAGTGCATAGCGGCGGTGGCGATATTCTGCCAACTGAGTTGTCGCACATCACCAAGCGTGAAGCGGCCCACGGCGAGCGCCTGGCTTGTCAGGTCGCGGTGAAAACCAATATGGCGGTCGAGGTCGAAGACAGCGTATTCGGCGTCAAAAAGTGGCTTTGCACCGTCAAATCTAACGACAACGTCGCGACCTTCATTAAGGAACTGGTATTGCAATTGCCGGAAGGCGAAGCGATCAACTATCGCGCCGGCGGTTACATTCAAATCGAGTGTCCGCCGCACGTTTCCAAATATGCGGATATGGATGTTGCTGACGAGTACCGGCCGGATTGGGATAAATTCAATCTGTGGCGCTATGTGTCGGATGTAAAAGAACCGACTTTGCGCGCCTACTCGATGGCTTCCTATCCGGAAGAGAAAGAAATTATGCTGAACGTGCGTATCGCCACGCCGCCGCCAAGTGCGCCGGAAGGCGTGCCGCCCGGCATCATGTCTTCGTTCATCTTCAACCTGAAACCGGGCGACCAAGTTTGGGTATCGGGTCCGTACGGCGAATTTTTCGCCAAAGATACCGACGCCGAAATGGTCTTCATCGGCGGCGGTGCCGGTATGGCGCCAATGCGTTCGCATATTTTCGATCAATTGCGCAGATTGAAGTCGAATCGCAAAATTACTTTCTGGTACGGTGCGCGTAGCAAACGCGAAATGTTCTACGTTGAAGATTTCGACATGCTGCAAGCCGAGAACGAAAACTTCAAATGGCACGTGGCATTGTCCGATCCGCTGCCGGAAGACAATTGGAAAGGCTATACCGGCTTCATCCACAACGTTCTGTACGAAGAGTTCTTGAAAAACCATCCGGCCCCGGAAGACTGTGAGTATTACATGTGCGGTCCACCGATCATGAACTCCTCGGTGATCAATATGCTGGTGGCTAACGGCGTCGACAGAGAAAACATTTTCTTGGACGACTTCGGCGGCTAACCGCAGATTGATCGGGTAGACAAAAACGGGGGGCGATTAGGGTCGTCCCTCGTTTTTTCGTTTCTAAGGCTTATATAACTGGACAATCGATATGGGTTATTTTCTTGCGACGTTTTTATTCATGCTGGTCGTGATCGCTATCATGGCGGTTGGGGTCATTTTCGGCCGAAACGCGATCAAAGGTTCCTGCGGCGGGACAGGTAACTGTATTTGTACCGAGAAGTGCGATAAAAGAAAGAAGTTTGAGGCTCAACAAGCGCAAGCGGCCCCCGCCGAACATTCTTGAACGGCGATGCGGTTAGCAAAAGCTGGAAGCCCCGGTCAAGGCGAGATAACCTTGCGGAAAGTCAAATTGATTCGGCCGCTGTCAAGTCCGGAATCCGGCGGTAAGCTATGCTTCCAATCGCGTTGAAATTCGGGATGCATAATCAGCAATGCACCGTCGGCCAATTTAACCTCGCCTTGCTGATCGAGTTTTTTATGGCGAAACGCAAAGTTGCGCGCCGTACCGAACGTTAAAGAGGCGATAAAGGGTCGCTCTCCCAGTTCCGGCTCGTCGTCGGCGTGCCAGCCCACATAATCGTTGCCGTCGCGGTAGAGGTTGGCCAATACCGAATTAAACGAAATATTCAGATAAGCTTCGACTCGTTGCCTGATCTCGACTAGAAGCGGCGTCCATGCTCGGGTTTCCAACAGATTGTAACGGTAACTGTAACGAATGCCCGAGTCGGCATGCCAGGTTTGTAAGCGCGGTAGCGCAAAACGGCGTCCGCCGACGGTGTAGACGTTGACCGGCCAATCGTGGTCGAGCATGAAACGCCGGTAAATCTCCTCGCATTCAGCCTTTGCGTAAAACCGCTCGATAATTTGCAGACTGCCGTTCGCATCCATAACAGGCTATGCCTGATATTGCCGAATATAACTCGCCAATACGCTATCCATCGTTGCTACGTGTACGGCGAACCATCCCGGCAAGCGCTCCCGGACAAAGGCGCGGCCGAACCCGACTAGTCCCTTATCGACTCTGGCTTGAAATTGTTTGAATTCGGACAATACTCGTTGATGTTCGCTTTTGTGTTCGCTTTCCGCCGGAAATCCGCATTGTGCCATCAATTGGTTTTCGCGTTCGAAGTGTGCCACTACGTGTTCGTGTAACAGCCGAAACAGTTGTGCAAACTCGGGGTTGTCTGCCTTTTCCAATTGATTGACAAGCTGAATAAATTCGACGTGATCGTCGTCGATCACGTCGTTTCCGGTTGCGGAAATCGTAGCTTCATCGATTAATGTCATTGTTGATTGTCCGAAGCGAAATATCAGCCTTTGTCTGAAAAAGGCTTGAGTTAGATTAGCAGTAATGATGCCAATGCTGAACATGCCGTAGCGCTGTCCTTGTCGTAATCGGAGGCATGTCAAGACCGCTATAGAGCGATATTTATTCGCCTCAAACAGTAGGGTAGGCCAATCGGTTGGAAAAGTAAAAATAGGATGGTTGGCGTACAATCCACCTAGGTAAGTAGAGTTTGCCTAGGCGGATTGTCGGAGGAAAATGTGGAAACGAACCGAGTTGGATTGGTTGGTTCGATCAGTAAACGTCTCTGACGTAACGTTTGTCTTTCTTCAGGCCGTTAACGTATTCAACAGCTTCAACCAAGCTCATTTTGCCGTGCTCGCGAATGACGTCGTGCAAGGCTTGATCGACATCCTTTGCCATCCGGTAAGCGTCGCCACAAACGAAAAAATAGCCGCCCTGTTCCAACCAAGCGAACAATTCGGCGCCGTGTTCTTTCATCCGGTCTTGAACATAGATTTTCTCCGCTTGATCACGGGAGAAGGCCAGATCGAGCTTGGTCAACAGGCCACTGGCTTGCATCGCTTCGATTTCGTCGCGGTAAATATAATCGGTCGAGGCGTTGCGGTCGCCGAAGAACAGCCAGTTTTTGCCGCTGGCATTGCGGGCTTGGCGTTCTTGCAGGAAGGCTCTGAATGGTGCGATACCGGTACCGGGGCCGACCATGACCATAGGCAGGCTATCGTCGCTCGGAACCCGGAAGTTATTGTTCGGCGTAAAGAAAATTTTAACGTCGCTGTTGCTGTCGGCCAAGTCGGCCAGATAGGTCGAACAGACGCCTTTGTGATGGCGGCCGTGGGCGTCGTAACGCACGCTGGCCACGGTCAGATGCACGGTGTCCGGAGTCAGTTTGCTGCTGGAAGAGATCGAATAGGCCCGATGTTGAAGCGGTTTTAATAGGCCTAGAAATTCGGCGGCGGAAAATTCGACGGCCGGAAATTGCAATAATAGGTCGAGCGTATCGCGGCCCCACAAATAATCGGATATTTTCTCTTTGTCGCCGGCCTGCAGGATGCCGTTAAGTTCCTGGTCGCCGGAACGCTTCGCGATTTCCTCGACGAATTCTTTGCTTGGAGTTTTGATTTCGAAATGGGTCCGCAGCGCCTCCGATAGTGTCATCAATTCGCCGTTGACCGGCTCGTCTTCGCCGCCGGTACAGCCCAGGGCTTTGACGATATCGGCAACCAATTGCGGGCAATTGCTAGGTATGACGCACATCGCGTCACCGGCTTCGTAACTGAGTCCGGAACCGGCGATGGAGATTTCGTAATGGCGGGTTTCCTTGGACGAGTTTTCGGCTGTCAGCAAGCGGTTGACCATCAATTTGGCCGGGAACGGATTCTTGCGGTTATAAGCCGGTTTGGCTGCGGCGCGATTATCGGTATCCAGCACGGCGACGGTGGCGGCGCCTTCTGCCATCAAGGGGATTACTTCGCTGAGCCACTGCTCGGCGGGGGCCTCGAAATCGACGTCGCAATCGACCCGGTCGAACAAGCGTTGCGCGCCTAATGCCGCCAAGCGCTCGTCCCAATCCTTGCCGGCTTGGCAGAACAAGTCGTAGCTGGTGTCGCCCAACGCCAAGATAGAGTATTTGATGTTTTCCAAACGGGGGGCTGACTCTGCTTTGGCGGTTTCCCAGAGCATTTCGGCGTTATCGGGCATCGCACCTTCGCCATACGTACTGGTTATGATGAGCAGATATTCCATTTTGGCTAACTGGCTGATATCGATTTCGTCCATGCCTTTGACTACCGGTACCAAGCCGTGGCTTTTGGCGCGGTTGGCGGCGTCATGAGCTACACCCTCGGAATTGCCGGTCTGGCTGCCGAACAAAATATGTAAGGTTCTGCTATTGCTCTGGTTGCTGCTATTCGAGTTTTGCACCATATGGCTATGCATGCCGGCAAAAAATCCGCTGAGCCAGGCACGTTGAATATCGGAATAAGGCGCGTTTTCGGGGATAAAAGGTGATTTCATTTCTTTACCAACTTTGGGCCGCACTACGGCGGCCCGTTAAACTATTAATCCAGTTTGGCCGGGTGTTTAATTCATAGCGCGGATGCGCTGTAACCCGACCGGCCAAGGTTATGCGGCTTCAGTTTCCAGCATTTCCTTGACGATGCTCAGGCTTTCCAGGCTGGCCAAATTCTTGTCGATGGTTGGCACGCCCGCCAGCGCTTGGCGGTTGAAGCGGTCCTGCTCGATAATCCAGGCGGTGGAGCCTATTGAATAAATGCTTTGGACGTCGCGCAATTTCAACGTGGTCTTATAGTCGTTCAAGCGCTTTTCCGCCATCAGCGTCGCCAATTGTTGATCGTCGTATTGGCTGTAGGCCTCGCGAATGTTTTTCACCAATGCGTCTTGCAATTTGCGTGGACGCTCCATCAATAGTTTCTCCGCGTATTTATCGATCAAGCTTTGGGTCAAAGGCATATTGGCTTTGATCAGCTGGTCGCGAGCGATTTGCTGGGCCTTGTCAACCACCGCATAGCTGTTGATCAGTTTCAGCGTCAACTCGCTGTCGGTTTCGCCGTAGCCGGGTATGGCGCCGTTGAACAAAGCATTACCGGTTTTGTGCGCTTGCTTGATCTGTTCGATCTGGTTTTGCGCGAATGCCACCGACAGCTCTTCGATCATCGCTTTTCGGTCCAGAGATTTGCTCAAATACTCCGCGGTTTGGGTACGATTCAGCCACAGCGGCAGCGCGAATTTGAAATGTCCGCGTTGTTGTTCCCAATCGGCGAGAATCGCTTTGGCTTTGGTCGAGCCGGTATGCTCGACGTGTTGCTCCAGCATATAACGGATGAACTGTTCGTGGCTGGCTGCGACGTCGCCGCCGTCGGTCAATCGATGGATACTGACCGAGCTGTCGTCGTACAGTTCTTCCAGTCGGTCTTCGGGGTCGTATTGGTAGGCGTTGCCGCCGGACATGCCAGTGCAGAAACCTTTACCGAAACCGCCCAGGTTAAGGACCGCGCCGTTGATCATGTATTCGCAGGCAAAATCGCCGACGCCCTCGACCACCGCCATCGCGCCGGAATTGCGCACCGCGAAGCGGTCGCCGGCCTCGCCTTCGATGAAGGCTTTGCCGCCGGAGGCGCCGAACAGGGCAAAGTTGCCGATCAATACGTTTTCGCCAGGTTTATTCGAGCCGCCGCCGGGTGACTTGATCACGATTACGCCGCCGCAAGCGGTTTTACCGACGCCGTCGTTGCAAGTGCCGGTATGTTCCATGCGCATGCCGTCGTTATTGAATGCCGCATAACTTTGTCCCGCCGAACCGTGGGTGCGAACAATGACGGTATCGTCCGCCAGATAACGGCGGCCGTGTTGATTGGTGTACACGATTTGGCTGGCGGCGATTTGCTCGGCGCTCATTTCATAGTGCAATAAGCGCTCGATATCGATCGCGGTTTGGCCGCCGACGGTTTTGTTGCGGTTGTTGAGTTTGAACTCGCTGCCCTCGATCACGACTTGTTTGTGGCCTTGTTCGAACAAAGCTGTTTTCACTTGCGCGAAGATCAGATCGTCGATGGTAAAGTCTTTTTCCAGGTATATCGGCTTTTCGACTTTGATTTCCTGTACTTCCGCCAACAGTTTTTGCAGATGCAACTGCCCGATCATGCTCGGATGGTTGATTAAATGCAGCAGCTCGGTTTTACCGCGAATCTCTTTTAGGCTGGTGTAACCCAGGTCGGCCAGAATTTCCCGCACTTCGTGGGCCAGATTCATGAAGAACTGCGCCAACACGCGCGGATCACCTTTGAATTCCTCGTGGGCGGTGGTCAGGCCGGCCGGGCAGCGGATGTTGCAGTTTTTTGCCATCACGCAGCGCAGCATCATCAATGCGGTGGTGCCGAATTCGAACGAATCGCCGCCGAGGATGGCCGATTTCACCACGTCGGTGCCGTTCTGGTGCGCGGCACTGCAGCGTAACGTGACCTTATCGCGTAATCCGTTCACGGCCAAGGCTTGGTGGACTTCGGCGATACCGATTTCCGGCGAGCGGCCGGTGTTTTTCAAACTGGTGACCGCCGCGGCGCCGGTGCCGCCGGTGTTCCCGGCGACGTTAATGACGTCCGCGCCGGCTTTAGCGACGCCGACGGCGATCGTGCCGATACCTTCGGAGGAAACCAGTTTGACGACGACCCTAACCCGGGCGGCTTTGGCGTCGTGAATCAATTGGCCCAAGTCTTCGATCGAGTACGTGTCGTGGTGGGGTGGCGGGCTGACCAGTTCGACTTTCGGCGTACCGCCGCGCAAGGCCGCGATTTCCACCGAGACTTTCGGAGCCGGCAATTGGCCGCCTTCGCCCGGTTTAGCGCCTTGGCCGATTTTGATTTCGATTTCTTCCAGATTCGGGTCGGCCAAATAACCGGCCCAAACCCCGAAACGGCCGGACGCGAATTGTTTGATTTTGCTGGAGCGAATCGTGCCGAAGCGGCTGGAGTGTTCGCCGCCTTCGCCGGAGTTGCTCATACCGCCGGCAATGTTGGTACCTTGCGCGACCGCTTCGTGGGCCTCGGCCAACAATGCGCCGTGACTCATGGCCCCGGATGCAAAAGTTGGGGTGATTTCGTGCGCCGGTTGTACCTTCGCTAAGTCCAGCCGCTCGCGGCTGCTGCGGAGATTGCTCAGGTAAAAATACAGTATGCTGTCGGTATCGTTGATCCGTGCATTTAGGCTGTCGGCTTCGATGGCGACCGAGAAATCCTGGTCGGCGAAACGTGATTTGAGATGTTCCGCCAGTTGCTCCAGCCGAGATTTGTTCGAGTTTTCGGTCAATTCGATTTTGAACACGGCGCCGTTGGTGCGCGAAACTTTCAAGCCGCGGACTAGAAAGTTGTTATTACCATGCAGGTTTTGGCTGCCGAGCAGGCGATCGAAATCGGCTTGGGTCTCGGCGTCCGCTATATCGACCGGGAATTCCATCACGTCACGCAATGCGGCTGGCCGGTTGGCACGCTCTTGAGCCAGATTGCGAGTAAAGCTGCGATAGGCCGGTGTAATGCCGAAAGCGTCGATTTGCGCCGGCGTACGTTTTTCGTAGCCGAAATCGCGGTAAGCATTATCGCTGGCTTCGTTAGCCTGTTGCTGCGGGATATACAGAATCGGCTCGTCGGTCATCGCGATATATTCGCGCACCGCAGTATTGCCGAAAGTGTGGCCAGCACCGTCCTGGCGTTCTTTGAACAGGCCCAGGAACGGGATGTCGTTTTCGCTTTGCACCGACAGCGCTTTATGGTGCCATTCGCGGGAACTGGCGGCGATGTCGGCGTAGCGCGCACCGCCGACCGATGAGTTGATGTTCGGGAAATAGGGTTTTAATTTCGGCTCGTCGGTGTCCAGATAGTTGGATTCGAAAAACTCGCCGCCGATGTAACTTTCCACAGTGCAGAGGCCGAATTTGCCCATGGTTTTCATCAGCGATTTTTCGACGCCTTTCTGGAAGTTGTAAAGGGCTTTTTTGCGGCCGGCTTCGTCGGCATATTCGGTCATGACCCGGTTATGCACGCTGAGTGGGCAAATTGCCGAAGCGCCGAAACCCAAAATGGTCGCTACATCGTGCGGACTGGCGGCCTGGCCGGTTTCCATGATGATGGATGAATTGAAGCGCAGGCCCTGTTTGACCAGATGCTGGTTAGCGGCGGCGATCATCAACAAGGCCGGGATCGCTGCGCGGGTTTGGCCGATGTTGGCATCGCTTAGAACAATGATGCCGGTATGGTTGCGCGCGGCTTGCTCGACTTGTTCGCACACAGCCAGGAATGCGTGTTCCAGTGCTTGTTCGTTGCGCGCGGCATCGTCGAAGTCGGGGGTATACAGCATATCCAGGGTCACGGTTTTGACCAAGGTTTGGCGGCGGATTTGTTCCAGTTGCGTACGCTGTAGAATCGGCGATTCGATCATCAACTGTTTGCTGGTCGGCGGTGCGAAGGTCGGTTTGGCACCCAGCGCGACGCGCAGCGTCATGCCGTCGCTTTCCCGCAGCGAATCCAGCGGCGGATTGGTGACCTGAGCGAAGCGCTGGCTGAAATAACGCGACATGCCGCCCTCGGCCGAGCTCAGTGCGTTCGGGGTCAGGCCATAGCCCATCGCCGAGACTTTTTCCAGGCCGGTTTGCAGGATCGGATCCAGCAGGAATTTGAAACTTTCCTGGTTCAGAGAATACGCAGTGTGGCACTGTTCTGTGTTCAGCGAGTGGTCGCTACCGATCTCGGAAAGTTCCACTTTCGGCAGTTGATCCATGTGCACGCAGCGCTGCGCCAACATCGCCTTGTAATCTTTTTCGCTCGCCAGACGCGCCATGACCTGGTGGCTGTCGTAAGACTCGCCGGTGTTGTGGTCGAAATACAGCATGCCGCCGGCCTCAATCCGGCCTCGGCGCAATACTTGTTCGGGAGGGAAGTCGATTTGGCCGGCTTCCGACATTACGGCCAGATAGTCTGCGGTTTCGACCGAACGCAGCGGCCGCAGGCCCAAACGATCCAGGCGGGCGCCGACGCGGGTACCGTCGTTGAATATCAGCGCTGCCGGGCCGTCGTTTTTTTCTTCGTACAAGCTGAAATATTCCAGCATGGCGCGAACTTCGTCGGACAGGGTCGGGTCGTTTTCCCAGGCCGGAGGCATCATCGCCAGGATTGCGGTGACGATGTCGAGTTCGTCTTCGTTGATGCGACGGGTCAGGGTTTGATCGAGACGGCCGGAGTCAGACTGGCCGCACGGAAACACGATGTGCTTGTTATTTTGCCGGGCGATGGCGTTTTCGCTCAAGCGGTTTTTCTTGTCGGTGTTCAACTCGCCGTTATGCGCCATGTAACGGAACGGCTGCGCCATCATCGTCGCCGGCGCGGTGTTGGTGGAGAAACGGGTGTGGAAGAACAGCGTGCTGATTTCGTGGTCGGCGTCGTACAGGTCGACGAAGTAAGGGATGACCTCGAACGAATTCAAGCGGCCTTTATACACCTGAGTGCGCGAACTCATGGATAGCGGGTAGAAGCCCTGCAATTCCGGACGATTGAAGCCGTCGGCTTCGATGGCCAGCAGGGCCTGCTGGATGTGTTTTTCGAATGCCTCGTGGCTGGCGTCTTGCAACGACGCCGGCCGGCCGAAAATCAGCTGCTTGATCGGTAGTTGGGCTTTGACCGCGGCAGCGTTCAATACCGAGGTATCGACCGGCACTTCACGCCATTTCAAAACCGGTAGCTCGAATTCTTTCAGGTGTTCCTCGACCAGTTTTTGCGCTTCGGAGTCGTAATGGGTGTGGTCTTCCGGAAAAAAGAAGTTGGCTACGCCGAATTGGCCCAATATCAAGCTTGGGTTGCCGGTGACTTTACGGAAAAACTTCAAAGACAGGTCGATATTGACCCCGGCGCCGTCGCCGATGCCCTCGGCGCTCATGCCGCCGCGGTGCGGAATGGTACAGAGTGCTTCGTGCGATTTCAGCAGCAGTTCGTGGGTCTGTTTGCTGTCCTTGCGGGTAATGAAGCCGACCCCGCAACTGTCCTGAGACAAGTCGGCGTCGTAAAGCATGTGTACTGAATTGATTTTCTGGGCGTTTTTAATCATAGCTATCCAGATCCTGTCTACTGATTGATGCGTTACCGGTGTTTTCCTTGCCGAAAACGCTGTTTATGGTTTTTCTGCCTGCTGCGTGTTAGAGTCGTCTCAACGAGCGGGGAAAAACGCGCAATAACTTCCGAATTTCAGTCGGCGAAACTTTCCAATCATACCATGTAGGCCTGTCCCTGTCATTTCGCGCATTTAACTTTGCTGAGTGTGGCTCCAGGCTTCTGTTTTAAAACTTTGTGATCAATTATGAAAGAACAAATCGATGTGGTTATTGTGGGCGGCGGTATGGTCGGTGCCGCGTTAGCATGCAGTTTGGGCGGTAGCCGCTTGAAGGTCGCCGTGTTAGAAGCGCAAACCCCGCAGCCGTTCTCTGCCGATCAGCCGCATGATCTAAGGGTTTCCGCCCTTAGTATCGCCTCGAAAAATATCCTGGAAACCGTCGGCGCTTGGGACGGAGTGACGTCGCGGCGCTTTTGTCCGTTTCGCCGGATGCGCGTCTGGGAAAATTCCGGCGATACTCTGTTCGATAGTACCGATATCAGCTATCCCGAATTAGGTTATATCGTCGAAAATCGGGTTACGCAATTAGCATTACTCGATAGATTGCGTGACTTTGATAATGTGGAGCTATTAATGCCGCAAGCGATCAAAGCCATTCATTATGACGGCGCTCAATCTCGTGTGGTTTTGGAGAATGGTCGGGAGCTGCAAGCTAAGTTGTTGGTCGCGGCCGATGGTGGTCACTCCAGAGTAAGGCAGGCAGTTGGCTTGGGCGTTACCAGTTGGGATTATAACCAGCACGCGCTGGTGATTTACATCGAAACGGCCTATCCGCAACAGGATATTACCTGGCAGCGCTTCGTGTCGTCCGGGCCGCAAGCGTTTCTGCCGTTGACCGGGAATTACGGCTCCATCGTTTGGTACCAATCGCCGGATGAGGTCAGACGCTTACAAGCCCTGCCATTTGAGCGGTTGCAGGCGGAGTTGGTCGCAGCGTTTCCGGATTGTCTTGGCGAAGTGAAACAGGTGCTGGGTGTGGCAAGTTTTCCGTTGCGGCGTCAGCATGCGCAAGCCTACGTCAAACAAGGCGTCGCCTTGGTTGGAGACGCGGCGCATATGATCAATCCGCTGGCGGGGCAGGGGGTCAATATCGGGTTGCTGGATGCTGCGGCTTTAGCTGAGGTGGTGGTGGATGCGCACGGCCGAGGCAAAAACTTTGCCGATGTCTCGGTGCTGCGGCGTTACGAGGCGATGCGGCGTAACGAAAACTTGAAAATGATGACCGTGATGGATGTGTTTTACCGCTCGTTCAGCAACGACATTCTGCCGGTCAAGTTTTTGCGCAATCTCGGCCTGGGTTTGGCTCAGCGCATCACGCCGGCGCGCAATAAAGTCATGAAGGCGGCTATGGGCTTGGAAGGACGTTTGCCAAAATTGGCGCGCGGCCAGCGGCTGTCCGCCGGTTAGTCGTGCTCAGTTTTTCAGTTCCAGATACCTGAGCATCGTAGTGCGCAATTGTTGTTTTTTGTTCTCGTCGTCGATCGGACGCGATTGCGGGTCGGTAATGTAGAACATATCCTCAGCGCGACTGCCTATGGTCGTGATCTTAGCGTCGTGCAGCTGGATGTTGAGTTCGGTAAAGGCGCGGCCGATTGTCGATAGTAGGCCGGCGCGGTCGGTTGTCACCAGTTCCACGATTGTGTGTTTGTGCGAAGGATCGTCCAAAAAGGTAATGCTGGTTTCAATTGGGAAATGACGGGCCTGTCGGGATTGTTTGTGGATGTTTTTAGAGGTTTTCACTTTTTTGGCAATCAGTCCTTGGCGTAGTGCATTGCAGATATGGACCTCCCGGTACAGATCGTTGATTGCTTCGCCGGATTGTTCCAGCACCTGAAAGCTGTTCAAAACATACTGGTCGGCCGTGGTGATGATCCGGGCGTCCAGGATGGTCAGGCCTAGTTGGTCAAGGGTTGCCGTGCAGATCGAAAACAATAAGTCTTCGTTGCGGGTATAGACGAATATTTCGGCGCTGCCGCGTTGTGTTTGCGGTCTCAGCAGCACCAGGGGTAGTTCGCTTTCCTGGCAGGCGGCAATCGCGATGGTATGCCAGGCGACCTCGTCGGCAGAGTAGCGTAAAAAATAATCGTCGCTGAGGTGTTGCCAGGAATGTTTAATCGTGGTTTTCGATATACCTAGTTTCAGCAGTTCTTCGCGTGCTTCCTTCTTGTTTTCCTGCACCCGTTCGGAACGGGCTACCGGGTTGTGCAAGCCCCGGTGCAGTGCTTGGTGGGTCGAGATGTAAAGTTCCTTCAGCAGTGCATCTTTCCAGGTGTTCCACAAACTCGGGTTGGTGGCGCGGATGTCGGCCACGGTCAACAGGTATAAGTAATTCAAATATTCGATGCTGCCGACTTGCAGGGCAAAGGTATGGATCACCTCCGGATCGCTGATGTCTTTGCGTTGGGCGGTCATCGACATCAGCAGGTGGTGGCGCACCAGCCAGGTAATGACTTTGGTGTCGTGGTTGGATAGTTCGTGTTGCAGGCAAAAATTACGCGCCAGAGTTTCGCCCAGCGTGGAATGGTCGCCGCCGCGACCTTTGGCGATGTCATGGAACAATGCTGCCAAATATAGGATGTCGGGTTTGGCGATCAGCAAAAAAATATTGTTGCAAAAGGGTAGTTCATTGTTGTGCTTGGCCAGTGAGAAGCGGCGCAGATTGCGGATCACGAACAGCGTGTGCTCGTCGACAGTGTAAATATGGAATAAATCGTATTGCATCCGGGCCACGATATTCGCGAAGTCCGGCAGATAAGCTGCCAGCACGCCGTAGCGGTTCATGCGTTTTAGTTGGCTGGTGATGCCGCGCGGCTGGCGTAGGATGTCCATGAACAGGCGGTTAGCCTGTTTGTTGCTGCGAAAATCTTCGTCGATCAATGGCAAATTTTTGCGGATCAGCCGAATCGTGCTGGCGCGAATGCCTTTAAGTGACGGCGATTGCTGCAGGATCAGGAATATTTCCAGTAAAGCCAGTGGCTGTTTTTGAAAAACGTCTTTATTGCTGACTTCCAGGTAGCCGTCTATCGACGAGAAGTTGGCCGTTATTGGAATCGGGGCCAGGCTTTCCTTGTTGCTGATCAGGCGCTCGTTAAGCAATTGCAACAGCATTTCGTTCAGCCGTTCAATGTCGACCACGGTTTTGAAGTAGAACTGCATGAATTGTTCTACGTCCGGCTGCTCGTTGCGGTCAACGTAGCCGAATTGGCTGGCAAGTTCCCGCTGATAGTCAAATACCAGGCGGTCTTCGCAGCGGTTGGTCAAATTGTGCAAGGCAAACCGCAGTCGCCACAAAATGTCGCGCGCTGTGATCAGGTTGTCGTATTCGGACTTCGGCAGGAAGCCGTATTTGATCAATTCCCTTAGCGACGAGGCATTGTAGTGGCGTTTGAATACCCAGCTGATAACCTGTAAATCGCGCAGCCCGCCTGGACCTTCTTTGATATTCGGTTCCAGGTTGTAAGCCGTATCGTGGTATTTGGCGTACCGTTTTTGTTGCTCCAGCATCTTGGCTGGGAAAAATCGGTCGGAAGGCCATAAGGCATCCGAGCTGACTTTGCCTTTTAGTTTTTCGAAAAGCTCGGTGTTGCCGTCGATCAGGCGCATTTCCAGTAGGCTGGTAAACACGGTTTGATCATCCTGGGCTGCTATGACGCAGTCGTCGACATCGCGCGTGCTTAAACCCGGTTTCAGGCCGATATCCCACAGAAAATTGCAAAAGCCCGATAGCGAATGCTGGTAATCGGCGGCGTCGGCGTCGGCCAGTAAAACGAGAATGTCGATGTCCGAATGAGGGAACAGTTCGCTACGGCCATAGCCGCCGGTTGCAATGAGTGCGTGTATATCCGCTGCCGGGCCGAGAAAATGCAACCAGCAGGCGGTAAGGATATTGTCGATGAACCGAGCTTTCTCCGTAAGCAGGCCGGCCGTCGCCTGGTCCGGGTTGAATCGCAGTTTTAAATGGGAGTTTTCCGCGCTAATAGCGTTTTTAAACGCCGTAATCGGGTTTTCATGCTTGAAACAACCTAAAAAGTCGTTTTCCGTGAACGGAAATGGGCTCACAGTTCTTCCTGTCTTAAGGTAAGTATCTCGTAACCTTGGTCGGTCACTAGAATCGTGTGTTCCCATTGGGCCGATAAACTGCGGTCCTTGGTAACGGCAGTCCAGCCGTCGGGCAGGATTTTCATGTGGCGCTTGCCGAGATTGAGCATGGGTTCTATCGTGAATATCATGCCCGGCTCCATCATCGCGCCTTCGCCGCGCTTGCCGAAATGCATGACGTGCGGGTCTTCGTGAAATTTTTTGCCGATGCCGTGGCCGCAGAATTCGCGCACGACCGAATAGCGGTTGGCTTCGGCGTGTTTTTGAATGGCATGGCCGATATCGCCGAAATACGCGCCGGGTTTGACTTGTTCGATGCCTAAAAACAAACTTTCCCGGGTGATGTCCACCAAGCGTTTGGCATGCGGACTCACCTCGCCGATGCAGAACATTTTGCTGGTATCGCCATGGTAGCCGTCTTTGATCACGGTGATATCGATATTGACGATATCACCGTTTTTTAGTTTTTTATCGCTGGGAATGCCGTGGCAGATCTGGTGATTAATCGAAGTGCATATCGATTTCGGAAAGCCCCTGTAATTCAGCGGTGCCGGAATCGCTTTTTGGACGTCGACGATATATTCGTGGCAGATCCGGTCGAGCTCTTCCGTGGCGACGCCGGCGACGACATGCGGAGCGATCATGTCCAGCACATCTGCCGCCAGTTTGCAGGCAACGCGCATTTTCTCGATTTCGTCGGCGGTTTTGATAATTATGGTCATCGGGTCGGAGAATGGTTTGGATAGCGGGTTCAATCGAGCCGGGTTTGCGCCAAAATCGGACTGACGCCCTGCGAACGATTTGGGGAGTCTATCAGACTTGAAGTTGTTGTGAAATTGTAATCATGGTATAAAGGTAAGTTCACTATGTAATCAATACTCACACTTGTCGACACGGTCGGTGGGGTGCTGGAAACCGTTGGTTTTCGGTCACTGGTCGGGGCGAGTGGAGGCGTAACCCAAAGCCGAATTATTCGGCAATTTTAGGAGAAGTAAATGGCAGCAGTGTCAATGCGTCAAATGCTGGAAGCGGGTGTTCACTTCGGACACCAAACCCGCTACTGGAACCCGAAAATGGCTTCATATCTGTTTGGAGCCCGCAACAAAATTCATATCATCGACTTAGAGCAAACTTTGCCGTTGTTCAATGATGCGATGAACTATCTGGGCCAAATGACCGCGAATAAAGGAACCATCCTGTTCGTCGGTACTAAAAAAGCCGCGCGTAAAGCGGTGGCCGACGAAGCGAAACGTTGTGGCATGCCCTACGTCAACCATCGTTGGTTGGGCGGTATGCTGACTAACTTCAAAACCATCAAGAAGTCTATCAATCGCCTGAAAGAACTGGAAGCGATGAAAGCCGACGGTACCTTGTACCAGCGTTTCAGCAAAAAAGAAGCACTGGGTATGGAGCGCGAGCTGGAAAAGCTTGAGCGTAGCTTGGGCGGTATCAAAGACATGCGCGGTACCCCAGATGTGATTTTCGTGTTGGATGTCGGTTACGAAAAGAATGCGATCATGGAAGCCAAAAAATTGGGCATTCCGGTGGTCGGCGTGGTTGACTCCAACAACTCTCCGGAAAAAATCGATTACGTGATTCCGGGTAATGACGACTCTATCCGTGCGGTTACTCTTTACTGCCAAAGCGCTTCGGCAGCTATTTTGGAAGCCAAAGCCTTGCGGATGGACGCGTCGTCTAAAGCCGACGAGTTTGTCGAAGAAGTGGCCTCGGAGGCTTAAATATTTTTAAAGTGCCCGGCGCTGCTGCCGGGCGCCTGGACTTAGCGTTCAGAACAGAATGTCTTTTAAACGCCTCCTTTGTGAGGCGTTTTTTTAGTTGATAAATTTGAGGAAAAAGAGATGAGTATTAGTGCGGCGATGGTCAAGGAACTGCGCGAACGTACCGGTTCGGGCATGATGGAGTGCAAAAAAGCCTTGGTCGAAGCCAATGGCGACATGGAGCTGGCGATCGAGAACATGCGTAAATCGGGTCTGGCCAAGGCAGACAAAAAATCCGGTCGTATCGCAGCTGAAGGTGTAATCGGAGTTAAAGTATCCGACGACGGCAAAACCGTGGTAATGGTTGACGTGAACTGCGAAACCGATTTCGTAGCCAAAGGCGACGACTTTATCGGTTTCGCCAACGACGTCGTCAACAGCCTGTTGAATAGCAACGTCAATAGCGACGAAGAGTTGCAAACGATGGTATTGAGCACCGGCGTCAGCGTAGACGAAACCCGCCGGGCTTTGATCGCTAAAATCGGTGAAAACATCACTGTACGCCGTTTCGTCAAATACACCACCACCGATGGCGGTCAAGCGGCATACCTGCACGGTAGCAAAATCGGCGTAATCGTCGAGTTGGCTAAAGCCGATGCGGAGCTGGGTAAAGACGTCGCAATGCACATTGCCGCCAGCAAACCTGCTTGCATTTCGGCAGATGAAGTTGCTGCGGAAACCATCGAAAAAGAGAAAGAAATTTTCTTGGCGCAACAAGAAGAGAAAATCAAAGGTAAACCGGCCGACATCGTGGAAAAAATGGTTTCCGGCCGTGTTAACAAATTTTTGGCGGAAATCACGCTGCAAGGCCAGGCTTTCATCAAGGACGACGGCAAAACCGTCGGCCAGCTACTGAAAGAGAAAGGCAATGCGGCGGTACGTTTCGCCCGTTTCGAAGTCGGCGAGGGCATTGAAAAGAAAGAAGAGGACTTCGCGGCCGAAGTGATGGCGCAAGTTAGAGGTTAACCAACCCAATCAATAAACCCGGTCATCCGGGTTTATTTTTCTGGATAATCCGTTGCTTTTACCCTTTACGTTGGATATTTGAATATGAGTCAATTGATTTGTCGGAGAATTTTACTGAAGTTGAGCGGCGAAGCACTGATGAGCGAGCGGGGCGGCAGTATCGACCCGGATATCGTTCAACGCTTGGCTCAAGAGGTGAAAGAGCTGTGCGACGCCGGTATCCAAGTAGGGTTGGTGATTGGCGGCGGCAATATTTTGCGCGGCGGCGAAAAAGCGTCGGAATGTTTGAACCGGGTCACCGGCGATCAGATGGGTATGCTCGCCACCGTGATTAACGCCTTGGCCATGCAGGATGCGTTGGAATATCTGGGCCAGCCGGTGCGGGTTATGACCGCGCTGAAAATCAATCAGGTTTGCGAAGATTATATTCGCCGCCGGGCAGTCCGCCATCTGGAAAAAGGCCGGGTTGCCATTTTCGCCGCAGGCACCGGCAATCCGTTTTTCACCACGGATACCGCCGCAAGTCTGCGCGCCATCGAAATCGACGCTGAACTGATGATCAAGGCCACCAAGGTCAAGGGCGTCTATTCAGCCGATCCTGTTAAAGTGCCTGATGCGGTATTTTATCCGCGTTTGACCTACGACGAAGCCATCGATCAGCGTCTTAACGTCATGGATACTACTGCGCTAGTGCTGTGCCGGGATAACAACTTGCCGATGCGGGTTATGAATGTATTTGAACCGGGTGCCGTGATGCGTCTGATGCGCGGTGAAGAAATCGGTTCTCTGATCGTGAGGAAATAACAAAATGATTAGCGATATTCAACAGGATGCTGCGGCGCGGATGGTAAAAAGCATCGAAGCGTTGCAAAAAGCATTCACCAAAATTAGAACCGGGCGTGCCCATCCCAGTTTGCTGGATCAAATCTCGGTGTCCTACTACGGTAGCGAATCTCCATTGTCCCAAGTGGCCAACGTTACGGTTGAAGACGCCAGGACATTGAAGGTCGTGCCATGGGAAAAAAGCATGATACAAGCGATTGAAAAAGCGATCATGTCTTCCGGTTTGGGTCTGAACCCGGCCACGCAGGGTACCGTGATTCGCCTGCCTTTGCCGGCTTTGACCGAGGAGCGCCGCCGCGATCTGGTGAAAATCGTCAAAAACGAAGCCGAGCAAGGCCGGGTGGCGATCCGCAACATTCGCCGCGATGCCAATGCCGCGATCAAAGACGCCCTGAAAGAGAAATTGATTTCCGAGGACGACGCGCGCCAGGCCGAAGACAAGATCCAAAAATTGACGGATCAATACATCAAGGAAGTGGAGAAGCATCTGGAAGAAAAAGAAGCTGATTTGCTGTCCATGTAATCGAGATCAACATGACTGTTATTGACGACAAACCGGTGATTGATAACGGCAACCCGCGCCATATTGCCATCATTATGGATGGCAACGGCCGTTGGGCGCAAAAACGCCTGATGCCGAGGATTATGGGGCACCATGCCGGGGTCAAGACAGTGCGTAAAATCGTCGAACACTGCGCCAAGGAAAATATCGAAGTGTTGTCGTTGTTTGCGTTCAGCAGCGAGAATTGGCGCCGGCCCAAGGACGAGGTCAGCTTGTTGATGGAACTGTTTATGTCGACTTTGCAAGCCGAGGTCGACAAATTGGACCGGAACAATATCCGCCTGAAAATCATTGGCGACAAATCCGCGTTCAACGACAAATTGCAAGATAAAATCCGTTCGGCCGAGGCGCAAACTGGCCAGAATACCGGTTTGACCTTGCTGATTGCCGCCAATTACGGCGGACGCTGGGATGTAACCAATGCCATGCGGCAAATCGTAGCCGGTATTAAAGCAGGTACAATCGACGAACAGGCGGTCAGTGAGGATTTGGTAGAACGGTATTTGCAAACGGCTGGTTTGCCGGAACCGGATCTGTTCATTCGCACCGGCGGCGAGGAACGAGTCAGTAATTTCCTGCTCTGGCAGTTGGCCTACACTGAATTCTATTTTACCGACGCCCTCTGGCCCGATTTCGACCAAAACGCCTTGCAGAAGGCCATCGACAGCTTCAAGCGCAGGCAGCGCCGTTTCGGCCACACCGGCGAGCAAGTCATTGCCGGCAGAGTTGTCTAGGGAAGATTTCCATAACCATAATAACTAGAAAATCGACATGTTAGTAAAACGTATTTTAACCGCACTGGTTCTGGCAGCGGTCGCCACGGCGGCGGTGTTCTTGTTGCCCGCCACTTATTTTTCGTTGTTTATCGCTTTGATCACATTTGCAGCGGCTTACGAATGGATGCAGTTGACCGACGTCAACAAACTCAGCAGCAAGATTTTGTTTCTGATCGCTCTAATCGTACCTATGTTGGGTGTGACCTATTGGACCGTACTGCTGGAAGTGGCCAGCGAAGCGATGGAGTGGCCGGAAATCAAGGATTATTCCGATGCCCTGGAGTGGTTTGTGATATTGCCGGTATCGTTCTGGATCCTGACGATGGTCTTAATCAGAAAGACCAGTCCGCAGCTGTTGGCTCTGGAGTTCAAATCCGGATTCAAAGCGTTTGTCGGCTGGATGGTGCTGCTTGGCGCTTGGATGTTTTTGAGCAAACTGCGCGCCTATTACGGAACCGGCATGGTGCTTTACTTTTTGATCTTGATTTGGGCCGCCGATATTTCCGCTTACTTTGCCGGCAAAACCTGGGGCAAAGACAAACTGGCCCCCGAAGTCAGCCCCGGCAAAACGGTGCAGGGTATGTACGGCGCTCTGGCCTCTGCGGCATTATGCGGTCTGGGCTTCGCCGTCTATGGTTGGCTGACCGCCGCCGAACCGGCAGAGGCCCAAGACAGCGGTCTGAGGTTTTTAGGTGGCCTGGTTTGGACCGATATGCTGATCTTGTCAGTGATGACAGTGTTGATCTCGATTTACGGCGATTTGTTTTTCAGTCTGGTCAAGCGCAAAAAGGGCGTGAAAGACAGCGGGAACTTGTTGCCGGGACACGGCGGCATTTTGGATAGAGTCGATAGCGTGATCGCCGCAGCCCCATTCTTTTACGCCGGCATACTGTTGATCGGCAGGATTTTTTACTCATGAAAGGCATTTGCATACTCGGGGCGACCGGCTCCATCGGCGTCAGCACCCTGGATGTGGTCGCGCGTCATCCGGATCAGTACAAAGTGGTTGCGTTAACCGCTAACGGCAATATCGATGCCTTATTCGAACAATGCCTTACGCATCGGCCGGAATATGCCGTGGTTGCCAACCCGGATAATTTCCAGGCTTTCAAGGACAAACTGGTTGGCACGCCGATAGCGGGCCTCAAGGTCCTGGCCGGCGCCGATGCCTTGGCTCAGGTCGCGACACTGGATAGTGTCGATGCGGTGATGGCAGCGATCGTTGGCGCCGCCGGCTTGTTGCCGACCCTCGCCGCCGCGAAAGCCGGGAAGACGGTGCTACTTGCCAACAAAGAAGCGCTGGTGATGTCCGGCCAAATCTTCATGCAGGCGGTGGCCGATTCCGGTGCGACCCTGTTGCCGATCGATAGCGAGCATAACGCCATCTTCCAGTGCATGCCGGCCGGATACACCGCCGGACATCGCGCCAAACAAGCCCGTAGAATTTTACTGACGGCTTCGGGTGGGCCGTTCCGCCAGACGCCGCTGGCCGATTTGGAGCACGTCACCCCCGAGCAGGCGGTAGCTCACCCTAAGTGGGACATGGGCCGGAAAATTTCGGTCGATTCGGCGACGATGATGAACAAAGGCTTGGAACTGATAGAAGCCTGCCTGCTGTTCGATATGGACCCCGATGCCATTCAGGTGGTGATTCATCCGCAAAGCATCATTCATTCCATGGTGGATTACGTCGACGGTTCAGTGTTGGCGCAAATGGGCAATCCGGACATGCGTACGCCGATCGCCCATGCGATGGCCTGGCCGGAGCGTTTCGATTCGGGAGTGGAGCCCTTGAACATCTTTCAGGTCAAGCACATGGATTTCGAACAGCCTGATTTGCAACGTTTTCCTTGTTTGAAGTTGGCGTACTTGGCAATCAAGGCCGGCGGCATCATGCCCACGGTATTGAATGCCGCCAATGAAATCGCGGTAGACGCCTTCTTGAACGAACGCGTTCGTTTTACCGATATCGCCAAAATTATCGAGCGCAGCATGGCGCATTTCGAACCCGAAGCCGCCGATACCTTGGATCATGTTCTGGACGCCGACCGGCGCGCCAGAGAGGTGGCCGAAACCGTCATTGCTCAATTGTAGCACTAGGCGTTAGATGGATACCCTACATACCTTGTTTTACTTCATCGTCGCCATTGCGGTACTGGTGGCATTTCATGAATTCGGCCACTTTTGGGTCGCGCGCAAGGTTGGGGTGAAAGTCATCCGTTTTTCCATCGGCTTCGGCAAGCCTTTGCTGGCCTGGCGGAAAAGCGCCGAAGATACGGAGTTCGTCATCGCGGCGGTGCCGTTGGGCGGTTATGTAAAAATGGTTGACGAGCGCGAGGAAGCCGTCAAGGAAGCGGATCTGCCGTTCGCGTTCAATCGCCAGCCCTTATGGGCCAGAACCGCGGTAGTCGCGGCCGGTCCCTTGTTTAACCTCTTGCTGGCGGTATTGCTGTTCTGGGCGGTACTCGTTATCGGCGAAGTGGGCGTCAAGCCGTTGATTGGTGGAGTCGAGCCCGGATCACTGGCCGAACAAGCCGGTTTGATCAAAGGCGAGGAAATTGTAGCGATCAACGAAAAGACTACGCCAACCTGGATCGAAACTTTCGACGTGCTGCTTTCGGCGGCAATCGTTGGCCAACGTGAAATAAGCATCACTACCAAATCTGCGGACGATAGTCGGCAAACCCACATTCTGCAGCTGACCGACCAGGATGCGGCGACGCCGGAAGGCTTGCACAAGCGTTTGGGTTTGAAGCCTTGGTCGCCGAAGATCAAACCGGTGGTCGGCAAATTGATGGAAGACGGCGTAGCCAAACAGGCCGGTTTGCAAACCGGTGACCTCTTGGTCAATGCGGATGGCGTTGATATCAGCGATTGGCAACAATGGGTCGATTATGTGCAGGCGCGTCCGGAAATTGCGATCAATTTGACGATAGAGCGGAGCGGCGTGCGTTCGCTACTCAGTTTGACTCCGCGCAGAGAACAACAGAAAGACGGCACCAGCATCGGTAAGATCGGTGCCGGAGTTGAGACCCCGCAAGATGTGTTGGATTCATTGTTGGTCAAGCACTCCTTGTCGCCGCTCGACGCTGTGCCGGCTGCTTTTGAAAGAACCTGGTTCTATGCCGTCAATACCTTGAAAATGATGGGTAAAATGCTGGTCGGTTCGGCATCGGTGGAAAATCTGAGCGGGCCGATCAGTATTGCCCAGTATGCGGGACAATCCGCCGATATGGGGCTGACCGCCTTCTTGAAGTTTCTCGGTTTGGTCAGCGTCAGTCTCGGCGTGTTGAATCTGTTGCCGGTGCCGGTTTTGGATGGCGGGCACCTATTGTTTTTCGCCGTGGAGGCGGTCAAAGGCAGCCCGGTTCCCGAGAAATTGCAGATATATTTTCAACAGGTCGGCATGGTGCTGTTAATGCTGTTGATGGCGTTGGCTATGTTTCTCGATATCGACCGATTGTTCCAATAACGCTGAACGAAACGGCGCAATCCCGGTCAACCGCTTTCCTTGACTATCTTCCATTGGTATTAGCATGAAAAAAATCTCACACCTATTGGCTTTGTCGGCCACGATTTTATGCGGTCAAGCGCTTGCTGACGAAGCTGCGATAAAAAAGGCGCTCGGCAATTTCATGCCGGAAGGCAAAATCGATGCGGTGAAACCGTCCGAAATTCCCGGACTCTATGAAGTGACGTCGGGCGGCAATATTTTTTACGCCTCAGAAGACGGCAAATACTTGGTGCAAGGGCAATTGTTCGACGTTCAAGCCAAAAAAAATATCACGGAGACCAAGTTGGCCGGCGCTCGTAAAGCCGAATTGGACAAGCTTGGCGAACAGAAGATGATCATCTTCAATCCCGAGTCTTCCAAACACACGGTTTCGGTGTTTACCGATATCGATTGCGGCTACTGCCGTAAATTGCACTCGGAAATCGACCAATATATGGCGCAAGGCATCACCGTTCGCTACATGTTCTTCCCCAGAGCCGGTAAAGGCTCCGATTCATATAAAAAAGCGGTTTCGGTGTGGTGTGCGGCCGATAGAAACAAGGCACTAACTGCGGCCAAAAAAGGCGAAAGTTTGGACAGCAAGAGTTGCGAAAATCCGGTCGACGAACATATGGCGCTGGGCGAGGCATTTGGCATGAACGGAACGCCAATGATCGTTACCCAAAAAGGCAATATTTTGCCGGGCTATGTGCCGGCCGCGCAGTTGGCCAAAATTTTGGCAAGCGAATAAAACTGAGGCGGTCCGGTTTGTCGTCGGACCGCCGTTCGCTTTACCGGATCGTCACTTCTACCCTACGGTTTTTCGGTTCCGCGGTTTCGTCCGGGGTTTTAACCAACAAATTCTTCTCGCCGTGCGAGGTCACGGTCACTTCTTTAACGTCCAGTTTGCTCGGATCGAACAAACGGCTGACTTCGACTGCGCGTTCGCGGGCCAGTTTTTCGTTCTTATCGGCGTTGCCGACCGTGTCGGTATGACCGATTACCGAAATATCGGCGGCCGGATGTTTGCCGGCTGCCTCAATGATTTTCGGTATCAGCGCGGCAGATTCCTGAGTTAACTTGGCGCCTCCGGTCTCGAAATAAAGCAGATATACCTCCGGGCGCACCGGCTCGGACGCTAACGCCCGCCCGAAATCTTTTTCGATGCGTTGTTGCTCGACTTTAAACACGGTCTTATCGTTCGTCAGCGCCGCGCCGTAGCCGGCCGTTTCGATCAACGTTTCGCCGGCCGGGCTGCTGAAAGTGACTTTACCAGTGCTGCCGTCGTGGTCTTCCAGCAGAACCAAGTAAGATTCGGTGCAGCCGCCCAAAGCCATTGCAGCGGCAAGTGTCAGGGGTTTTCTCAAAGTAAGCATTTTGGTCATGGCAGGTACCCGGTTTATTCGGCAATTTTGACAAGAAAACGTGTCCCTCTGACGGCGATCACGCCGGTCGGAGTGTTGAGCCTGACTGCCTCCGGCTTAAGCTTGGCGATGACTCCGGAGATGTAGTGTAGAGTTCCCCTCAATAGACTGGCGTTCAGTTCCAGTTTGTCCTGCTCCGGCAAAAACTGGTAAGCCTCGATTTTCAATTCGGTGTTAGGTCCGATGGAAAGCACCGTATTGTCTTTGAGCGTTAAGCCGGCAGAGCCATTCGCATCGGTTTTAATCGTATCGCCGATACGCACGGCCGATCCCAGGCCCGCTTTTAACGTAGCGCCCGCTTCAATGATTGAGGTTTCGTCGGTAGAGGTTTTGATGTATCCGATAATGCTATCGTCGGCGAAGGCGGCGGTAGAGAGCGTGAGGACAAGCCCTAGGCATAGCAGCGTGACAAAACGATTCATAAGAGCCTCGAGATTCAAAAAAGGAAGGTAAAAACTCACCGCGGTAGCGGCTTTGAGGTATCGGCCAAGTATAGTCGGTATTGGCGGCTTGCCGAGAAACGGGGCGTCTTTAGCGGTCAGGTGTCGTGACGTCTTCAATCTCGATCGGAAATTCCACCCAAAAGGTGCTGCCCATGCCCGGCGTGCTGCTAACGCCTACGCTTCCGTCCATCAGCTCGGCCAGTTGTTTCGTAATCGCCAAGCCAATACCGGTGCCTTCGATTTCACTATTCTCGGCGCCCAAACGTTGAAACGATTGAAACAGCAACTTTTGCTCTTGTGTCGCCAATCCTTCTCCGGCATCCACGACCGAGATGCGGATGCGGTTGCTGCCGATGCGCTGGGTGTGCAAATCGATACGGCCGTTCGGTCTATTGTATTTGACCGCATTTGACAGGAAATTCAGCAGTATCTGTTTTGCCCGTTTCGGGTCGACCTTCAGTAAAAGGTCCTGCGGTAACGAATTCCGTGCGGTCAAGTCCAGTCCTTTGCTACGCGCCAACGGCGTGATCAGCGCAGCGCAGTCGCCGATCAAGTCCTGTAGCGCCACGCTTTGAATATTCATCGCGATTTTGCCGGATTCGATTTTGGCGAGATCGAGCAGTTCGTTGATCAAGCCTAGTAAATGCTGACCGGCTTTCAGGATTTCGTTCACCGAATCCAGATGGTAAGGATCCAAAGGATGTTCGGGATCGTCCATCTGCAGCAGTTGCGCGAAACCGATTACCGCGTTTAACGGCGTACGCAACTCGTGGCTCATTTGCGATAAAAACTGGCTTTTAGCCAGACTGACCTGCTCGGCGCGGTTGATCAGCTCGCGCATCACGGCCTGCTCTTCGGTCTTTTGCAACAACATTTTCGCCATCAACATTCTTTCGCCGATATCGTTGATGCTGATTACGGCCCCGCTAGGCCCATTTTTACCCGCCATCAACGGCGCAATTGCCAGATTGGCGGTAATCTGGTGCTGGCCCGATACGGTCAAACTGCAATGGCTGAATTTCAGCGGCGCGTTTTCGGCAATACTTTTTCGGATCAGGTCGGCGATGGCAACAGGTTTGTCGCGTATTTCCAGCGCGAAAATCCGGTCTATCTGCTGACTGCTGGAATTGGGCGGTCTATTGCCGACGATGTCGATGGCGGCGGAGTTCATGTAATCGATGACGCCGTCAGGCGTCGTAGTGATCACACCGTCGGCGATCGCGTTCAGCGTGATAAACGCGCGCTTTCGCTCGGCAAACAAAGACTGAATCAGCTTTTCGAAATGGCGCCAACTACGTAGCGGATAGCTGAACCACAGGACGCACAGCGCGACCGATGGCGCGAACCAATAGTGGCTCAAGCGTAACAGCAGCCAACTGCAAAGCAGAATTAGCGCCGACAGCGCCAATACCGCCGGCGGCAACCAGCGCGGCGAGAAACGGGTGCTGAGCGAAACCGAAACGCCGGCGACGGCGAGGCTGGCGATAAATTGCCAAATTCCGGGTAAGGGCTGCCACAGGGTTTGTTTCAACAAGCCGTCCAGGCCCGCGGCGATAAATTCGACTCCGGTCATCGGCCGGCCGCCAACCGCCAGCGGCGCCGGCAGTTCGCGTTCCAGGCCGCTGGCGGTCAGCCCGACCAATACGTATTTGCCGTCGAATGTTCGCGCCGGGATTTTGCCGGATAAAACCGCCGAGTAGGAAAGGCGGACGAAATCGGTGCTGGGATCGAAGAACGGCAGCCAAACCCTAAAATCGCCCTCCAACGAGTCGTGGCTGTTTTCAGTACGCAAGCCGGGCAGATTTTCGAGAAACTCCGGGTGCTGTTGCGCGTACAGCGCCAACGGCATCGCCGGCCAGCGCCTTTCACCCAAACCGGCTTCCAGCAGAATACTGCGGCTGACGCCGTCTTTATCCAGGTCGACGTTGGCGTGGCCGAGTGCGGCATGTTTGGCGTAGTCGGCCAGCGGCAAGGTTTCCACTAAGCTCTTGCCGTTATATTCGACCACGACCGGCAGCACTACCGGCCGGACTTGTGCCAGCGCTCGCGCCAGATGGGCGTCCGCTTCGGGGTGCGATTTGTCGGCTTCGGAAAAAATGAAATCCAGCGCCACTGCGCGCGGTTTCGACTGCGCCAAAAACTCTAGCAAGCGGGCATGGATGTCTCGCGGCCATGGCCAACGGCCGAATTCGGCCAAGCTTTCTTGATCGACTTCGATGATAACGATCTCCGGCGAAGCCGGCGAGGCCAACAAAGGCAGTTGCAGGTCGTAGACCCAGCGATCGACACGCCACAAGGCGTCGCTTGCGGTCAATATGACCGTCAACAACGTCAAAATGGAAATTAACACTGGTTTGTCGCAGCGGCGTTTCGCCATGGGGATCGTCTAAAGAGCGGCTGAGCCTCAATTATAGTCCGATAGCGCTAAGGCGAGTAATGCCAGCGACTGTTAGCGCGCGTTTGACTTCGCCCTCCGGGGCGTACCGGGTTCGTCGCCTATCGGTTGCCGTAGCTTTTCATCAGACCGGCCAGACGGTATAGAGTATCCAAAGCTTGTTTGGGGCTGAGCTGGTCAGGGTCGAGTTCGGCGAGTAACACCAGTGCCGGATGGCATTCCTGACTGGTAAACAAATCGAATTGGTTGATTTCGCTACGGTCCTGTTGCTCGATGTAAGCGGTATTTTCCAGTTGCGCCAGTTTTTGTTTGGCATTGGCGATCACCGACTGCGGCACGCCGGCCAGTGCTGCGACTTGCAAGCCGTAACTCTGGCTGGCCGGGCCGTCTTTCACTGCATGTAAAAACACGATCTTGTCGCCGTGCTCCATCGCATCCAAATGAATGTTATGGATGCCGGTTTGTTCTTCGGCCAGGGTGGTCAATTCGAAATAATGGGTGGCGAACAGGGTAAAGGCTTTGACGTTGCGGGCCAGATAATCGGCGCAGGCCCAAGCCAGCGACAGGCCGTCGAAAGTGCTGGTGCCGCGGCCGATTTCGTCCATCAAAATCAGACTGTTGGCGCTGGCGTTGTGCAGGATGTTGGCAGTTTCCGACATTTCCACCATGAAGGTCGAGCGGCCGCTGGCCAAGTCGTCGGAGGCGCCGATGCGGGTGAAGATTTTGTCGATCGGCCCGCAAGTCAACGTTTGCGCCGGCACGTAGCAACCGATATGGGCCAGCAATACGATCAATGCGGCCTGACGCATATAGGTCGATTTACCGCCCATGTTCGGACCGGTGATGACCAGCATGCGTCGGTCGCCGGAAAAATCCAGGTCGTTGGCGACGAAGGGAATGCTGGACAGTTGCTCGACCACCGGATGGCGGCCGGCGACGATGTGAATGCCGGGTTCCTGGGTCAGCGCCGGCTGGCTCCAGTTCAGAGTTTCGGCGCGCTCGGCAAAGTTGACCAGCACGTCCAGTTCCGCCAGTGCCGTGGCGCATTGCTGCAAATCCAGCAAAGCCTCGCCCAGCGTGTCCAGCAAGTCGTCGTACAAGGCTTTTTCGAAAGCCAGCGATTTTTCCCGTGCGCTCAGTACCTTGTCCTCGAACGACTTCAATTCCGGCGTGATGTAACGTTCCGCGCCCTTCAGGGTCTGCTTGCGGGTGTAGTGCACCGGCACCTTGTCGGCCTGGGCGTTGGAGATTTCGATGTAATAACCGTGCACCCGGTTGTAATTGACCTTGAGGTTGGCGATGCCGGTGGCGGCGCGCTCGCGTTGCTCCATGTCGATCAAAAACTGGTCGGCGTTCTGGCTCAGGTTGCGCAGTTCGTCGAGTTCGGCGTTGAAGCCCGGCGCGATGACGCCGCCGTCCCGAATCAACACCGGCGGATTATCGATGATCGCGCGTTGCAGCAGATCGACCAATTCCGGATGTTCTTTGAGTTGCTGGCGCAAGGCTTCTAAATGCGGGTTGTCGCTGCCGGCCAGTTTTTGTTGCAGTTCCGGCAGCACCGCCAAGGTCAGGCGCAGGGTCAACAGGTCGCGCGGTCTGGCCGATTTCAACGCAATCCGCGAGCTGATGCGCTCGATGTCACCGACTTGGCGCAGGCTGGTTTGCAGCTCGCGGTACAGCTCGTGGTCGATCAGGCTGGCGATACAGGCGTAACGGCCGTTGACCACCGCCTGGTCGCGCAACGGCCGATGCAGCCAGCGCCGCAAACAGCGGCTGCCCATTGCGGTGGCGGTTTTGTCCAATACGCCGAGCAGCGTGTATTGCAATTGGCCGCTGGGGTGGCTGTCCAACTCCAGATTGCGGCGGCTGGCGGCGTCCAGGCTGATGCTGTCGTCGGCGTACTCGACGGCGATGCCCTGGATGTGGGGCAGGGCGTTGAACTGGGTGTCGCGCACGTATTGCAACAGACAGCCGGCCGCGCAAATCGCCGCCGGCAGTTGCTCGCAACCGAAGCCCTTCAAGTCGTGGCAGTTGAATTGCTTCAAAATCAATTGCCGGCAACTGTCCAATTCAAAATGCCAGGGCGGCCGCCTGCACAGGCCCTTGCGCTCCTTGATGGCGGCGGGCAGGGCTTGGTCTTCGCTGAACAACAATTCGGCCGGATTCAAGCGCTCGATTTCCGCCAGCAACTGGCTATCGTCGTCCAGTTGTTGCAGTACGAATTTACCGCTGGTCAAATCCAGGCAAGCCAGACCGATCAACTTATCGAAGCGCGCCAACGCCACCAGCAGATTATCCTTGCGGTCTTCCAGCAGAGCCTCGTCGGTGACGGTGCCGGGGGTGACGATGCGCACTACTTGGCGCTCGACCGGGCCTTTGGATTTGGCGGGGTCGCCGATTTGCTCGCAAATCGCGATAGACTCGCCCTGTTTTAACAAGCGGGCGATGTAGTTCTCGGCGGCGTGGTACGGAATCCCGGCCATCGGAATCGGCGCGCCGGCCGAGGCGCCGCGCGCGGTCAAGGTAATGTCCAGCAACCGGGCGGCGCGCTTGGCATCGTCGTAAAACAGCTCGTAAAAATCGCCCATCCGGTAAAACAACAAAATCTCCGGATGCTGCGCCTTGATGCGCAGGTATTGCTGCATCATCGGCGTATGGGGAGATTCGTTGGCTGGCTTAGACGATTGTTTTTCTGGGCTGTTCATTGATTAAGTTAATGAAATATCTTGAAAACGTTCTTTGTTCCGGTGCTGATGGTGCGTGCCGAAACTTGCCCGGCATTTGGTGTTGAGCACCGGATTGGGTGTAGGTTTTTGGTATCGATTTGCGCAAACGCTGGCCTCCAAAAACACATCCCGGAATCCAATTCAAGGCCAATGCCTTAAGCGCGTTAACCGACTCGGCAAGTCTTTTTGCCGGCTATCCCGGCGCGCTATTGTCGCTTGGCAGGCGCTGAAAAACCAGCGGCAGGCTGTGATTGAGACTGAGTGTGGAGCAGGACTTGTCCGTTTAAAGGAAACAGGTAGGGCGAAAGGCCGGCTTTGGCCCGACTCCGCCAAGGCCCGTGCCGGGTTATCGCTGCAGGGCATGCTAAGTCAAGCGTTACCGGCCCCCAATACGGCGCGCATCGGCTGAAACGCCACGCCGTCGGCCTGTACCGCCGTGCCGAGTTCGACAAAACCGAAACGCCGATACACTGCGACCGCGTTCAAGCTGGCGTTGACGGTAAATTCGCCCGGATTACCGGCGTCGAGTGCCCCGGTTTTGACCCATTGCCACAAATGGCGTGCCAATCCCCGGTTTTGAAAAACTTCGGCCACGAACAGGTGATACAAATGTCGATGCTCCCGCATCGCCACCACGCCGGCCAGTTCGCCATTGGCTTCCGCCAGCCAATAGCGGAAATCAGCGTCTTCAACATAACCGGCAATCGCCGCTTCGCCGACGGCCGCCAGAAACGCTTCCGCGCCTGCGCCGTCCACCGATATCAGAAAAGGCCGGCTCAGCGCCGCGATCAAGCGGCTGATAGGTGCGGCGTCGGCGACCGTAGCGCGGCGCATCGTCACCGATTTAATCCAATCAAAATCCGTCACCACACCGCCGCCTCAGCGTTCCGCCGCTTAGGCTTGCCACAGGCCCGGCATCGGGACGTAGCCGGGCAGGGCGCGGATGCGCTGAAACCAGGCGACGATGTTGGGGTAATCGCCGATGGCGATGCCACCTTCCGGCGCCAACGCCAGGTAGGGGTAGACGGCCAAGTCGGCCAGCGACAGCCGGTCGTTGGCCAGCCAATCGTGGTTTTGCAGATGGCCTTCGACGATGCCCAGCACTTTGTCGGCGACTTGTTGCGCCCGCGCCGTATCGATGGCGCGGCCGAACTTGTGATGCACCCGCAGCATGGCCGGGCCATTGAAGATTTCGTTGGCGGCGGTCGATAGCCACGCCGCGATTTGCGCCAGTTGGTAAGCGTCGTCCGGCCACCAGGTCTCGCCGCCGTAGCGTTTGGCCAGATACACCAAAATGGCCTGACTGTCGCGAATCGTCAGGCCGTCGTCCTCCAGCACCGGCACCTGTCCGAACGGATTGACTTGCAAAAAGTCGCTGCCGCGTTGCTCGCCGCCCAGTAAATCCACCGGCCGGGTTTGGTAAGGCAGCCCCAGCAGGCTCAACAGTAGCCGGACCTTGTGGCAATTGCCGGATAATGCCATGTCGTAGAGGGTAATCATTTGGGTTTCTTTGGGGTTGAAGTATTGGTTGGGGGAAATGGGCTGGGAGCGGCCAAATGCGGACGCCCCTCTAAATTCTTGATTGTCCGGTAAATTGCTTTTGCAGATGTAGGGTGGGCAAATTTGCCCAGCGTTTCGACCCGCGTGGGCACAAAAAACTGTGCCCACCTTACCGGGCTACACCAGTAAGGCTAGCTAAACCAACAACCCCTGCTGGCGGTTGGTCAAAACTTTCTTTTTTCGGTTGGTTTGCACAATAGCACTCCTAACCTATCATTCAAGCGGGACTGGCTAACGCCACCAGATTATTTTAAACGTTAGTAAAAAATAGGAGAACCCATGCTTCCACGCACTATCGAAGAACTGAACGCACTGCGAGATGAGTGCAAGTCAATGGTCACAACACGCGCCAGTCTCTCTGCGGGAGCCGCTGTAGTACCAATTCCAGGTGCAGATATTGGGGCTGATGTTACTTTGCTCCTCGAAATGATTCCCACCATAAATCGAAAATTCGGCCTTACTCCCGAACAAATTGAAGATCTGGACCCCCAGATCAAAAAAATCATTCTGGTCGCTGTCACCAGTGTTGGTAGTGAGATGATTGGCAAATTGGTGACAAAGCAACTAATCATGCAAGTACTGAAGCGTGTTGGAGTTCGCGTGGCCACAAAATCAGTAGCTAAGTTCATCCCCATCCTCGGCCAAGCACTAGCTGCATCAATCAGCTTTGGTGCAATGAAAATGGTTGGCAACTCACACGTTGATGATTGCTACGAAGTTGCAAAAAAAGCACTTCAGGTTAGCAGTGAGGCCACTGCCTAACAAATCATTCCAGCGGACCGTCAAAAAGCTACGCTTTTTGCCGTCCGCTGAATTCAATCGTTGAATGTCAGATCATTGGCTGTCTGCGACATTAAGCGCAAACCTTTGACTGTCAACTAGGGGGCGATTTTGACCAGCCGAGGGCCGTGGGCTGGTTTGAACAACGTGAAACCCAGCGATCATTCCCAATTTTGTTCTATTAAGTCCGGCAGAGCAGCCCAATTTTCGTTGTAAACCCCTAATTTAATCCAGCGGGGGATGGAAGAATAACGCCAATCCACTGCTTTATCGACATAACCATGTTTTACCGGATTGTAATAGATATAATCCAAATGTCGCTGATAATCCGTTTCGTCCCGGATTTGGTGCTCCCAATATCGCCGTTGCCATACCCCACGTTCGTTTTTCCGTAATCGACTGTCGGAAACGAATTCTTTCTTTTGAATATGTCTGGAAAAATGTGATTTAAGCAAGCGCCAACGCATCGGATAGTCGTCGTCACCTTCGGGTAAGCGCCAAATGCAATGTAAATGTTCCGGCAGCACAACCATAGCTTCAATAATCATGGGATGACGCTGCTTAGTATAGCGACACGCATTGCGTAATTCGTCGATATACCTAATCAGTAAATCATTTTGGTGTCTTTGCGCAAGATTGACGGTAAAGAAATATGCGCCGCCTTTTAAATGACTTCGAATGTATCTACGCATCAGCGTATCCGTTATAAGCTGGGTTTCATTATCATTCAACCCAGCCTACGTCCACAAACTCAGATTCAGCTTATGATCCATTAGCGGTCATTGGAAATCTCAACCAACTGTCGCTTATGGGTCGATTTTGACCTGCCGAGTAAAAAGAATATGAATCTGCAGTCGGTGTTTTCTAATCACGAAGTACACTAAGCCACAAAGGCATTTAAGCTCGATTTCAACCCTGTTTTGCACTGCTCCGAGAAACGTTCGGATTTTGGTTCTGGTTGGAGTAAAGGCCAGAAATTGACCGATTATGTTGTATCCATCCGTTCGTCGCCAAGCTTGTCTGCTTCCACCTCCAACAACACCATCGCCACGTGGGCCAGTCCGCTGTCATCCAGCGGGATGCGTAGTAAATAGGCTTCGACCACATTTTGGATAAACGCCTCGCGCCGGGATTCGGGCAAGCGTTGGCTGTAGGGTAGCCAGGTGGTTCTGATCCAGGCGGCCAAACCGGCGGGGCCGTCGTGGGTTGCGTCTTTGGACAGCAACTCTGCGCGGCGCACGCTAAAGCCGGCGGCCTTTAGCCAGCGGCGGTAGTCGGCCGGCGACGGAAAGGTGTAGGGAAATTCGAAGTCGTGAAAATACTCGGACCATTCCGCCGCGGCGATGACCCTCTCCAGCGTCGCCCGCATCTCGGCGACGTCGCCCTGGCCGCCCATGCCCAGCAACAGCTTGCCGCCGGGTCTCAGGCTGCGGTGTAAACCTGCCAGTACCGCCGGATGATCTTTGAGCCAATGCAGCACGGCGTTGGAGAAAACCCGGTCGAAACGCGCATCGAACCGGAGCGCTTGCGCATCCATGATTTGGAAGCTCAGGTTGGGGTGGCGCTCCGGTGGATAGCGGCGCCGCGCCAAGGCGATCATCGCCGCCGAATTGTCCACGCCGACCACCGAACCGCAAGGCAGCGCCGCCGCTAACTGCGCCGCGATTAGACCGTCGCCGCAACCCAAGTCCAATACGCTTTCGTCGCCGCGTAAGGCCAAACGTTCGATTAATTCGCCGGCCCAGATTTTTTGCATCGCCGAATGACAGGCGTAATCCTCGGCCTCCCAAGCGTAGGTGCTCATGATCGGCCGGCCGCGATTTCGGCGGCGATCAACACGGTATCGCCGGTAAAGCTGCCGTCGGCTTCCAACGCAAAATAGTCGGCCACTTCTTGCGGCGCGATGTGCTGCAAGCTGCGGATGGCCGCGACCTGAGCCGGTGGGGTTTGCATGCGCGCTATCCAGGGCCCGAACGCCAGCCGGCGGCGAAATTTTTGCAGGCTGACGGTGCGAAAACCGGCCGCCGCCAACAAGGAATGCCATTCGGCCAACGAGCGGTCGCGGACGTGGGACGGGTCGCGCAATACTTCCAGACTTTGCAACCAGGTGTCCAACAACGGCAGGCCGGGGCCGACCACGTCCATCAACAACAGTGTGCCGTTTGGCCGCAACACCCGGCGCATTTCGGTCAGGGCGGGGACAATGTGGCGCCAGTGGTGGGCGCTATGGCGGGTCACGACCCAGTCGAACATCGCGTCGGCAAACGGCAGATTATCTACCGTGCCGACTTGGCTGGCGATGTTTGGCAAGCCGCGCCGTTGCGCTTCCGCCTCGACCACGGCCAGCATTTCCGATGACAGATCGTAAGCGACCACTTGTTGCGCCAACGGCGACAGGCGAAACGCCACGTGGCCGGCACCGCAGCCTAAGTCCAGCGCCACGCCGGGCGGCCGGGCAGCAACCAGGTCGGCCATGCGTTGCAAATCTTCGCCGTCGGCATGGGTTGAACTGGCAAGATAGGCGAGGGCATGTTCGCTGAATTGCTGGTTGACCAGGGTTTGATGATCGTTGTTGCGCATGCTAAATCCTCGAATAATGAGTGGAGGCTCATTGTTGGACGATCGATAAACCGGTACAAGATGACGATTTATCCTGGTATAAAAGCCACTATGTGCGAGTCCGATCCCAAACGTCTGCTGGGTGCGTTTATCCGCGTCCATCGCGAACGGCTGCCGCCGAAAAGCGGCGGACGGCGGCGCACGCCCGGCTGGCGGCGCGAGGAATTGGCCGAAGCAGCGTTGGTCAGCGTTACCTGGATTACTTGGTTGGAACAGGGCCGCGACGTGGCGGCGTCGCCGGCAGCCTTGGCGCGCCTGGCCGACGCCTTGCGCCTGACCCCGGCCGAACGCGCCTCGCTGTTCGATCTGGCCGGCAAACGCGACCCGCAAGCCGCGCTCGAAACCCAAGCCGAAATGCCGCCGGAATTGCTGGCCTTACCGACGCAGTTCCACGGCCCAGCCTATTTGCTGGATGCAAGCTGGACCGCCAGGGCCTGGAACGCGGCGGCGGCCGAGTTGTTCGTCGGCTGGCTGGATGCGGATAGCGCCGAACGCAATTTGCTGCGTTTCGTGTTCTTGCAACCCGCCGCGAAAACGCTATTGGCCGACTGGCCGGAACGCGCCCGGCGGCTGGCGGCGGAGTTTCGTGCCGATTTCAGCCGCCGGCCCAAGGATGCGGCATTACAGGCTTTGATTGACCCGTTGCTGGCGCAGAGCGCCGAATTTACAGACTATTGGCAGGAACAAGCGGTGTTGCACCGTGAGGGCGGCGAGCGTTGCTTCCATCATCCGCAACGCGGCACGCTGCGTTTCGTGCAAACCACGCTGTTGGTCGCCGCCCAGCCCGATTGCAAGTTGGTGTGTTTGCAGCCGGTGGCGGTGGCGCCAATCGGCAAAACCGGTTAAGGCACGACAAGCAAAGCCGTCGTTTACGATATGGAGGCGCCAAGGCCGCAAGCGGAGCGATTGGCCCGCTGCCTTTTGGCTTTGCGGAGCGATGCCAATACTTAATCCCGTTGTAATTATTTGATCCTAATTCAGCAGACAAGCATGTTCGAAATCGCATCGCTAACAGCGCCTGACCGCGCCGAATGGAACCATCTGGTTCGCCAATACATGGCGTTCTACCAAACCGTCCGAACTGACGCGGAATACGACGCGCTTTGGCGACGGCTGATAGAAAATCGCGAGATCCATGCGGCCGGTGCGCGGATCGATGGTGCGCTCGTGGGGTTTGCGCATTACCTGTATCACGCCAGTGGCTGGAGTGCCGATGTTTGCTATCTGCAAGATTTGTTTGTCGATCCGCAGCACCGCGGCCGCGGTATCGGTCGGGCGTTGATCGAATTTGTCGCCCGGCAAGCGCAATTAAAACAAGCGCCCAGGCTTTATTGGTTGACCCAAAGTTCCAACGAATCGGCTAGGGCGCTGTACGATAAAGTGGCGGCGCATACCGGGTTTATTCGTTACGAAAAGCCGCTGATATAAGCGAATGTCAATCGGCTAAACGAGATTGGTTTGCTTGATCGGCTAGCGCTTTCCGTTCGGCCGAAATGTCAGGTTTAACCGCTTGTTTTGGCGCTCGCAACTCCGACAAAGAAAGAATAGCGAATCCCTCGCAGCATCGAGAGATTCGCCGGGTTAATTAGCCAAGGGCTCGGGGCCGCGGCGGCGACTGTCCTGCCAAATCGGTTAGAATAGGCCGCTAATCACGCCGTCGTCGCTGATATCGATACGTTCGGCGGCCGGGACTTTCGGCAGGCCGGGCATGGTCATCATGTCGCCGGCGATAGCGACGATAAAGCCGGCGCCGTTGGCGAGACGCACTTCGCTGATTTCCACGTTATGGCCGCTGGGCGCGCCCTTGGCGTTGGGATTGGTCGAGAACGACATTTGGGTCTTGGCCATGCAGATCGGGAAGTGGCCGTAGTTAGCTTGCAAGGCCTTGATGTCGGCCATGACTTTCGGGCTGGCGCTGACGCTGCCGGCGCCGTAAAGCTTGGTGGCGATGGCTTCGATCTTGTTCCACAACGGCAGCTCGTCGTCGTAAACGTAATTGAAGGCCGGCTCGCGGTTATCGACAATGTTCAACACCTCGCGCGCCAGCTCTTCCGCCCCGGCGCCGCCGTGCGCCCAATGCTTGGCGATCACGCATTTGGCGCCCAAGCTTTCGCATTGGTTTTTCAGCCATTGGATTTCGGCGTCGGTGTCGAAGGTGAAATGGTTGATGCTGACCACGCACGGCAGGCCGTAGTGGTTTTTGATGTTGCTCAGGTGGCGTTCCAGGTTGGCGAAGCCTTTTTCCAACGCGGCCAGATTTTCCTGGTTCAATTCGTCCTTAGCCACGCCGCCGTGGAATTTCAGCGCCCGTACTGTCGCCACCAACACCACCGCCGACGGCTTCAGACCGGACATGCGGCATTTGATGTCCAGAAACTTCTCCGCGCCCAAATCGGCGCCGAAGCCGGCCTCGGTGACTGCGTAATCGGCCAGTTTCAGCGCGGTTTTGGTGGCAGTGACGGTGTTGCAGCCGTGGGCGATGTTGGCGAACGGGCCGCCGTGGATGATCGCCAGATTGTTTTCCAGGGTTTGCACCAGATTGGGTTTGATCGCGTCTTTCAACACCGCCGCCATCGCGCCGTGGGCGTTCAGGTCGCGGGCGTAAACCGGGGTGACTTTGTCCGATTTGTAGCCGATGACGATGCGGCCCAGGCGCTCTTTCAAATCGGCGCGGCTGGTGGCGAGGCACAGAATCGCCATCACTTCCGAGGCAACGACGATGTCGAAGCCATCTTCGCGCAGATAGCCGTTGGCTGCGCCGCCCATGCCGACCACGATCTTGCGCAAGGCGCGGTCGTTCATGTCCATCACCCGCTTCCATTGGATGCGGCGCGGGTCGATGTCCAGCTTGTTGCCGTGGTTGATGTGGTTGTCGATCAGCGCCGACAGTAGGTTGTGGGCGATGCCGATGGCGTGGAAGTCGCCGGTAAAATGCAGGTTGATGTCTTCCATCGGCACCACCTGGGCGTAGCCGCCGCCGGCTGCGCCGCCCTTGACGCCGAAGCAGGGGCCCAGCGACGGCTCGCGCAAACAGATGATGGTTTTCTTGCCGATGCGATTCAGTGCATCGCCCAAACCGACCGTGGTGGTGGTTTTGCCTTCGCCGGCCGGGGTCGGCGAAATGGCGGTGACCAGTATCAATTTACCGTCGGCTTTATCGGTCAGACTGTTGACGTATTCCAGGGAAATTTTGGCTTTGTAATGGCCGTATGGGTCGAGATGTTCGGCTGGGATGGCGAATTTTTCTCCGGCCAAATCGATAATAGGGCGCATTTTTGCTTGTTGGGCAATTTCGATGTCTGACATGTTGAATATCCTGGAAACTAAATTAAAGCTCGAAGCGGCGAGGAGACCGGCTGACGGCGGAAATGGCGGCTATTTTAGAGGGCAACGGCCGCAGCAGCCAGAAAAAATCGGCGGAGCGGCGTCTTTTATGACCTGCCGAGGGCAGGGCGGAACAACTAACGCTTGCCGCCCGGTGGCGGCAAGCTTGCTTAGACAGGCGGCAATCAGTAACTGATGACTTCGCTACCTTTACCGACCAACACTACGTCCGCGTCGCGCATCGCGAACAGGCCGTTGGTGATGACGCCGGGGATGTTGTTGATCGCTTGTTCGGTGCCGACCGGGTCGACGATGCTCATATTGTGCACGTCCAGAATCTCGCAGCCGTTGTCGGTGATGTAGGGTTGGCCGGTTTCCTTGTTCATCCGCAGAATCGGTTGGCCGCCCAGTTTCACCAATTGGCGGGCGACGAAGCTGCGTGACAGCGGCAGCACTTCCACCGGCAGCGGGAACTTGCCCATCACGTCGACGCACTTGGTCTCGTCGACGATGCAGACGAATTTCTTGCTGGCGCCGGCGATGATTTTCTCGCGGGTCAGCGCGCCGCCGCCGCCTTTCAACATTTTGCGGTGCGGAGTGACTTCGTCGGCGCCGTCGACATAAATGTCCAGGTCGCCGCTGTCGTTCAATTCAATGACTTTAATTCCGATCGATCTGAGGTGCTCGGTGGTTTTGATCGAGCTGGACACGGCGGCTTCGATATCGTTTTTGAAGTTGCAGTCGGCCAGTTGGTTGATCAAATGCGTCACCGTCGAGCCGGTGCCCATGCCGATGATCGGTACGTTTTTCAGGTATTGCAATGCGGCGGCGGCGACTTGTTTTTTTAATTCGTCTTGAGTCATGTGTGATGGTCCTGATGGTTATGCTCTTATGAGTCCTGACACGGCTTTCAACCCGTCATTGTGTGGGATAATACCCGATTAACGCTGATCGCTCAGCAGTTTTTAAGGCCAGGAATGCGCGGCGCGACAGGATGCTGGCGCCGAGGATAGCGATGCTGAATTACATAGAAAAAATATTGCGGGCCCGGGTTTACGACGTGGCCGAGGAAACCCCGCTGGACTATGCGCCGACCTTGTCCGAGCGGGTCAACAACCGGGTCTATTTGAAGCGCGAGGACCTGCAGCCGGTGTTTTCCTTCAAGCTGCGCGGCGCGTATAACAAAATTGCGTCGTTGACGCCGGAGCAGACCGCCAACGGCGTGATCGCCGCCTCGGCCGGCAACCATGCCCAGGGCGTCGCGTTGGCGGCGAAACGGCTCGGCATCAAAGCCTTGATCGTGATGCCGAAAACCACGCCGGAAATCAAAGTCAAATCGGTCAAGGCGCGCGGCGCCAAAGCCGTGTTGCACGGCGACTCCTACGACGACGCCTACGCTCACGCCATGGAATTGGCCGCCGAGAAAGGCATGACCTTTATCCACCCTTACGACGACCCGGACGTAATCGCCGGCCAGGGCACGGTGGCGATGGAAATTTTGCGCCAGCGCAACGGCGAGATTCACGCCATCTTCGTGCCGGTCGGCGGCGGCGGCTTGATTGCCGGCATCGCCGCCTACGTCAAATTCGTACGGCCGGAGATCAAAGTCATCGCGGTCGAGCCTGACGATGCCGATTGCCTGAATCAGGCCTTACGCGCCGGTGAGCGGGTGGTGTTGGAGCAGGTCGGCCTATTCGCCGACGGCGTCGCGGTCAAGCAAATCGGCGCGGAACCGTTTCGGATTGCGCGCCAGTTCGTCGACGAGGTGGTTACGGTCGGCACCGACGAAATCTGCGCGGCGATCAAGGACATTTTCGACGATACCCGCTCGGTGGCCGAGCCGGCCGGCGCCTTGGCCGTGGCCGGCCTGAAAAAATACGCCGAACTGAACGGTTTGCAGCAACAAACCCTGATCGCGATCGACAGCGGCGCCAACATCAATTTCGACCGGCTGCGCTATGTTGCCGAGCGGACCCAGGTCGGCGAGCATCGCGAGATTTTGCTGGCGGTGGCCATTCCCGAGTCGCCCGGCAGTTTCCTGAAATTCTGTAAAGCGCTGGGTAAACGCAACATCACCGAGTTCAATTACCGCTATTTCGACCCGGCCATGGCCCAGGTCTTCGTCGGCATCAGCAGTAGCGGCGCCGAGACCGACAGGCAGCAATTGCTGGAGCATTTGGCCGCAGAAGGCTTTGCCGTGACCGATATGACCGGTAACGAGTTGGCCAAGGACCACATCCGGTACATGGTCGGCGGCCATGCACCCTACGATGTCAAAGAACGGGTTTACAGCCTGCAATTTCCGGAGCGGCCCGGCGCCTTGTTGAAGTTCCTGATGGCATTGGGCAGCCAATGGAATATCAGCCTGTTTCATTATCGCAACCACGGCGCCGCGTTCGGCAAGGTGTTGATCGGTTTGCAGCTCGGCGACGCGGAAGCGGTGCATTTCGAACAATGCCTGAACGCGTTGCAACTGCTTTACCGGCAGGAGACCGGGAACCCGGCCTACCGCTTGTTTGCCGGCGGTGCTTCGACTTAGCCCGGTTTCGGCAAAAACTCCGGGAGCGTGCTATTTTCCAGTAAACCCTTCAACCCGGAACAGGCGGCGGACATGAGCAAAAAACACCAAAAACAGGCCGAGGCACCCGATTACAAGGACGTGCTACACGAATTGCAGGTGGAACTGGTCAAGCTGCAAAATCATATTATCAAGCACGGCGACAAGATTTTGATTTTGTTCGAAGGCCGCGACGCCGGCGGCAAGGACGGCGCCATCAAGCGCATCATCCAGCATCTCAGTCCGCGCGAAATCCGGGTGGTCGCGTTGGGTAAACCGTCAGACCGCGACAACAGTACCTGGTATTTTCAACGCTATACCGCACATCTGCCGGCGGCGCAGGAGTTGGTGCTGTTCAACCGCAGCTGGTACAACCGGGCCGGGGTGGAGCGGGTCATGGGTTTTTGCAGCGACGACGAATACCACGAGTTCATCGAAACGGTTTCGCATTACGAGCAACTGCTGGTGCGCTCCGGCATCAAGTTGCTGAAGTATTACCTGGACATCAGCAAAGGCGAACAAAAAAAACGGCTGGGTCTACGCCAAAAAGACCCGTTAAAGCAATGGAAAATCAGCCCGATCGACAAAGAAGCGCAAAAGCACTGGCAAGCCTATAGCGAGGCGCGCAACATCATGTTCGCCAGAACCCACCACTTATCGGCGCCGTGGACCATCGTCAAAGCCGACGACAAAAAACTGGCCAGAATCAATTTGATCAAGGATTTGCTGTTCCGGCTGGACTACAAAGGCAAGAACGAAGCACTGGTGTTGCCGGACGCCGATATCGTGTTCAGTTACGAAGAAAGCTATCTGCACAACGGCATGATTGCGCCGTGACCGGTGCGGTTTCGGCCGGAGTACACCGTCGCCGTTGAGGCGGCATCGGCTTGGTCCGGGAAGGCTGGCAATGCCAGCCTTCCCGCGGCCCGATCGTAAATCACACCCGACGGCCAGGATTTTTCAGCATCCCACTGGTCCAACCGACCGCTACCGACATCCGTTGCGCCGGAATCCGACCGTCGTCTCCGGTCCAGCTCCGGCCGCGCCGGAAGATTGCTCGCCTCAACTCGCCTTGATCGAAACCGCCCAATTTGGCGCAAGGCTATTGAGCTGCGTCGAGCCGGCCTTGACTTTTGTCTCCCCAAACGACCGCCTGCACGCGTTGCCTTGTAACGGGCTTCAGGAATTTCGCCGGTTTCACAGGCTTAATTCGCCCGATGCAACTTGTTTTACCGGAATGCAGGCGGGGCAGGATACCTGCAGCAACTCGCCGCTATGGCGGTGGCGGATCGGCCGGGCCCGGCCGTCGGTTTGGTTCATGGCCTGAAATAGCCGGTTTTCCTCGGCGATCACTTCATGTTCGTGTTCGAAAGGATACAGCCCCGGCGCCAAGCCGCCGCCGGCGATGAAGTGTTCGCTATCCAACAGCATCAATTTGGCGTGCAGCAATTCGTGCAATAAAGCGTCGGCCGGAGCGATGCTGCACGCCGGGGTAGCGTCGCAGCCGGGGTCGCCGAGCAATTGCGCGCCGAGGCGGGTATCGAAACGGATCGTCACGCTGCTGATGCCGAATTGGTTGCCGAATGCCACGGTTTGCCAAGCGCCGGCCTGGTAATCCAACCCGATTTTTTGGCCGCGTAATTCGCCGATCAGCGCTACTGCCTGCGGATATCGCGAAAAATAGTCGGCGATGGTTTGCAGATCGGCGTTGACCGTGGGTGGGTCGCCTGATTTTTTTTGGTAGAGCGATTGCAGGAACTCGGCGATGTCGGCTGCCGCGGCGGAATTAACCTGAACGTTCGTCTGTTTTTGGCTGTAGGCGGCGAGAACTTGCGCCGCTGACGGCGGATGCCGGTGGCGCAAACGAATCACGCCATCGCCGCTGTTGGCGCTAGCGCCGAGCGGACTTGGCAAATGCTGGCCGGCCACCACGTTGACCGGCAACAGTTCATCGGCGCCGACGCTACGCGAGACCGCGCTGAGGCCGATACAAAAACTCAATACCAGACCGATGCCGCGGCGGCGGTTGGCGTCGGCCCAGGTTTGCTCGTGGCGGCGGGCATCTTCCTTCAGGTACAGCGCATAGCGTTCGGCGATGGCTTGCAATTCGGCGAAGGCCGCCGGCTCGCTCCGGCTCAGGTCGGCTTGACAGACCAGGGCCGGGCGGCCGCCGATTTGGCAGGGATGCAGAAAATTGCAATCCGGATGGTGCAGATACCAACGGTTCAATGCCGAGGCCAGACCGGCTAAATCGCCGATCGGCGGCTGCGCGCCGGCAAAGGCTTGGTGCAAAAGGTCGATTTCTGTCATGCGGGAAGGTTCTGGTTTGAGTCTGCCGGCGCGGGGCCAAGTGGTTCAGCCACTGTAGCAGCGGTGTAACCAGACCGGCAAGCCTTGCTTGTCTTGTTGCGCTCGCTACGCCGAGTCTGAGCGATAAGGAAGATTTAGCAACCAATACAACAGCATAGACACGGCCTGAATCCCGGATTCGCGCGGCCGTGTAATACAAATGTATTACGTTTCATCAAACTGTAACCGACGCGTAACGAAAAACCTCGATTTCAACTGAAATAATTTGCCGCAACTGGAACTGCGCCGGAATGCGCGATGGTTCGCACAGTTACGGATCGGACAGGGAGCAGGGACGGCACGCAGACGGAGCGGCGAGGGAAGAGGTTAGGGAGTAGGCGGTGGATACAAAAATGGTAGCGGGGAGAGCGGCGCCATCTCGGTGCATTGGTAAGACTAAGGAAGTGTGTAAAAGCCAAACCCGTCGCGAGGCGGGGACGGAAAGCTACGGATGTTGCCGCCAGGCAAGATGGCCGGGTTGTCACCTTGTGTATTTATGGTTTTTTAAAACATGAGGCTAAAAATGAACAAATTCTCTAAAACTTTGGTTGCGGCGGCTCTGTTGGCCGGTGCTGGTGCGGCTAACGCGAGTATCTCAGTATTGGGTTCTACCGATGCGACCCGCGAACTATATTTCCAAGCATACGACAGCGTTTCCAAGCTGACTTACAGCCTGGACTTGGGTATCACTTTGTTGGATCTGGTCAACAACTATTCCAGCGAGACTTACACTATCAGCCGCGATCTGAGCAGCGATGCCAACTGGACTGCGATGACTTCGGTCGCAACTTACAACCCAGCTAACGTTCAGTACGTATTGGCGGTAGGCCGTTCTTCGAAATTGTTCATTACCCAAAAAGAAGGCAATCCATTGCCGGCTTACGATGCTCCGCTAACAACTAGCGGCGTGGCGACTGTGATTACCAACCACGCTCAGGAAATCAACGTAGGCTTGGAAAACAATCCTGCGTTGAACGTCAGCAAATTGGTATCGGACACTGAGCCGGCGAAAACCGGTCAATGGGCTTCCGGCGGAAACTTGCCGGACAATATCTGGGGTACCACCGGCGGTTCGGCTGCGGCTGTTGCATACGGTCAAAAAGCTGACTTTTGGTATGCGAATCGTACCGATGTAACCAAAGCTGCCGGCCAATGGCTGTTGTCCGGCAACACTCTGGAATACAAAGTATTCCCAGTTAGCAATGTACCGCTGCCGGGCGCAGTCTGGATGTTCGGCGCCGGCTTGATGGGCTTGTTGCGTGCAACCCGCCGTAAATGGGCAGTTGCCGAGTAAACCGCTTTACGGGCGGCGGTGAAGCCGCCGCCTGCTTTTCAGCTTTAACCCACACGAGACACGACCATGAAAAAATTAGTATTAGGCGCGGCTATCTCCGCAGCAATGTTCGGCGCTGCGGCGCAAGCGGCGATCCCGACCATCGACCCGGCCAACACGCGCGTGCTGTACATTTCCGGCGCTACCGCTGCCGCCACCTTTATCGATCGTCTGGTGACTTCCACCAACGTTGATCCGACCGACCGTATTTGCGACCCAAGCAGCCAAGTTTATCGCTTCAGAGATACCGGCAACACCGAGCAATTTGCGATTTACTGCAAAGCCAACAACACCGGCGCCGTCGGCGCGAGAAATCCCAGTCTGCCGACCGGCACAGCGAATGCCAATCTGTTGGTTTATAAAATCAACACCGGCGGTTCCGGTACCGGTGTGACCCCGGTGGCGCAAGCGACCCCGTTGGCCTTCCTGAACATCGCCAGCGGTTGCACCGAAATCAGCGCCGGCAATTTGAGCACACCCGCCGATATTCAGTGCACCAACATCAACAACAACCAAATCCCGGACATGGGCTTGTCGGATGTCGACCCGATCCAGTTCAGAGGCAACAACGCGATTAACGGTGTCGATATCAGCGCCACCGACGTCGCCAAATTGACCGTCAAAGCCGCTGCGGCCTTGAATTTCGGCGCGCCGGTAACCTGGGACTTGTACAGAACCTTGCAGGCCGCGCAAAAATCCACCAACGACCTGCCGGCATCCTGCTTGATCGGCGATCGGAACGAAGTGTGTATGCCTAGCCTGACTTCTGCGCAAATCGCTTCGATCCATGCCGGTAAATGGGCGGACTGGAATGCGTTGAAAGTCGGTAACAGCGCCACTGCGCCAGGTTTGCGCGACTGGGCCCTGGATCAAACGACCCCGGTTTCTGCATTCGGTGGCGGCACCGTCACGATTGCCGACTTGGCGCCACCTGATGAGAGTGGTTCTGCTGGTATTGATGGAGCGACATTGCACCTTTGCCGCCGCGACGTCGGTTCAGGTACCCAAGCCCAATCCAACATCATTTTCCTGGGTGACGGTTGTTCTGATGCAGCAACCGCTTTACCGCCAGCGAATGCTACCGATCAGGATTTTGCGGAAGGCGACGGCGTTGCGCTGATTCACTCCAACACCAGTGCCGGTCGTGTGGATTCCTGCTTGCGCGACTTGCAAAACGGTAACGATGCCGGTTCCGGTTTTACCAACACTTGGGGCAAACGTTGGGCGATCGGTATTTTGTCTCTGGAAAGAGCCAACGCGGCTTACGAGTTCGTCAAGATCGACGGCGTAGCGCCAACCTTGGCTAATACCGTGGAAGGCAAATACAAGGATTGGGCGGAAAACACCTTCCAGTACCGTAACACCACTTCGTCTCTGCCGTTGTCCGGCGACAAGAAAACTCTGGCCGATGCCATCATCAAATCTGCCGGCTCGCCTTCGGTTATGGCTGATTTGAATGCCGGTTTCCTCCACACCTTCGGTAACGGCGCTTACTTGGCCGTGCCTTCCAACTTCACTTCAGATAACGGCCGCTTCGATCCAGCCAGACCGGTGGTTCCTTACAGCCACGCTGTCAGAACCGGCGCGACCACCTTGGCTCCGGCCAACGCTTGCCGCGTACCGACCATCTGGGGCGGCCGCGCAGGCCAACTGTAAGCGGATACTCAGTTAGCCGGGGCAATCCCGGCCGGAGCCAGGGACGGCTCCAAACCTGCAAAACCAGCCGTTTTCGGACGTCTGGTTTTGCTGTTTCAGGGCCTGTTACGGCGGTAAGCAACGGTAACAGCACTGTCATAAAGTTTTAACGTGGCAGAAATAGAATTTAGGGCTACCGGCTTTCAACGGGAAAACCGGGCTTTAGGAAACAACATCATTTTTATGCAGGACACCGGAACGATAGTGCGCAAGCCATGGCTCAGGCTGGTTTGCGCCGCAGCAACCCTGATGACGGTTGCACAGGCGAATGGGGCGACGGCACAGGCAGCGCCGGAGCAAGCCGCAGCGGCGCAGGGGGCGGCCGAGCCGCAAGCGCCGGCAACATTCGATTTGCTGGAATTGCGGGTCAAGGGCAACACCTTGCTCGATAAAAAACAACTGGAACGCACGGTCTACCATTTTCTCGGCCCCAACAAGAGCATCGACAATGTCGAAGCCGCCCGCGGTGCCTTGGAAGACCTTTACCGTACCAATGGCTACCAGACCGTCGCGGTCGATATTCCGGAACAGGATGTCAAGAACGGCGTGGTCTATCTGCAAGTAGTGGAAGGCAAGGTATCCCGCTTGCGGGTCAAAGACAGCCGCTACTTCGCGCTGGGCAAGATCAAGGCCGGCGTACCGGAATTGGCGGAAGGCAACGTGCCCAACTTCAAGAGCATGCAACAGCAATTGACGCAACTGGCCGGACAAAGTCCGGACCGGCAGATCGTGCCGGTCCTCCGCGCCGGCGAGACCCCGGGCACGCTGGAAGTGGATTTGAACGTCAAGGACGAACTGCCGGTTCACGGCAAGGTGGAATTGAACGGCCGCAATACCTCCAGCACCTCGCGCTTGCGACTGGTGTCTTCGCTGCGTTACGACAATCTGTGGCAGGAGATGCATAGTGCGTCGCTGATGTACCAAGTCTCGCCGGAAAACAATCAGGAAGTCGACGTTTGGGCCGGTACTTATGCCATGCCGTTGTTCGATAGCGACAGCCGGTTAGCACTGTATGCGGTCAGTTCGTCTTCCAACGCGCAAATCGCCAACGCCGGCGCCTTGTCGGTGATCGGTATCGGTAACATCTACGGTGCCCGCCTGGTCAAGCCCTTGAAACCGTTGGGGGATTACTTTCATACCGCGACCTTGGGCATGGATTACAAGGACTTTCAGGAAGACGTGAATCTGCTCAGCGCCGATTCGATCAAGACGCCGATCAGCTACGCACCGTTTCTAGCGCAATACAGCGGTAGCCTGCGCGGCGCCGAATCGTTTACCAGTTTTGATATAGGTGCACATTTCTCCTTCCGCGGTTTGGGCAATAACCAGAAAGAATTCGAGAACAAACGCTATCTGGCCAAAGCCAATTACCTGTTTTTGACCGGCGATTTGAAATTCCAGCACGACCTGCCGCTGGGCATGGAAGTTTACAGCCACGTCGCGGCGCAAGTGGCCGATACGCCGCTGATCAGTAACGAGCAATTCTCGTTGGGCGGCGACGAAAGCGTGCGCGGTTATTTCGAGACCCAGGCGCTGGCCGACGATGCCGTGTTCGGTTCGGTGGAACTGCGCTCGCCGCATCTGGGGGCGAGCGACTGGGAGTTTCTGAACAAATTCAAGCTGCTGGGTTTCCTGGATGTCGGCCGCGGCTGGATCAAGAACGCCTTGCCGGGCAACGTCCGCAGCAATTTCCTCAGCGGCGGCGGCGTCGGTGTGCGGTTTCAAATGTGGCGCAAACTCAGCGGCGCGCTGGATATCGGCATTCCGTTCACGACCCTGGCGCCGGTGCAAAGCGGCGATCCGCGCGTGCATTTTAATATCGCGACCGAGTTTTAAAATAATACGAAGCAGTATTTTTTAATGTATTTGTAATATTTATTTAATTGGGTTTTGGTTTTCAAATTCGTTGTTGTCATAATATTGACATAATTTTATTTAATACCTTGGTACAATTATTAATTCAGGTTTAAATATTAAACTGAGGTTTGTTGGTTTTTAATAAATTTTGTCGAATATGCGCAATTAGGGGTCGTTTGATAATTGGGTCTATCTGGTAATTAAATTGCGCGGTGCCGAATAACTTTTTGATCGACTTACCCATAACGACGCGAATTTATTGAAAATAAATTGAAGTAGTTAAATTTCATTCTAAAGCCAAACCCGTTGCGAAGCGGGGACGGAAAGCTACGGGTCTTTATGCTAAGACAGCCGGGTTGCCGCCAGAGCGCTGGTGTACCTTAATTGATCGAGGCAACCTAGACATGGCCAAATCCGCGGCATTTCCACGGCAGACATCCTGCGAACCGTTCCGACTCAATCCTTTGGTGGCCTGCGTCCGTCTGGCGCTGACCGGCGGCATGCTGGTGGGCAGTGCCAGTGCGGCTTGGGCGGACACCGGTCTGCCGATTCCGGCGGCAACGTGGGTCACCAGCGGCGCCGCGACCAACCAGATTATCGGCAATACCCTGCGCATCGATCAAACGACCGACAAAGCGATTTTGAACTGGGACAAGTTTAACGTCGATGCGGGAAAGACCGTCCAATTCGTGCAGCCGAACAGCCAATCGATCGCTTTGAATCGGATCAATCAGCAAGACCCCAGCCGGATCTTCGGCCAGATCATCGCCAACGGCCAGATTTACCTCTACAACAAAAACGGTTTCGTGTTCGGTAAGGATGCGGTGATCAATACCAACACCGTGGTCGCGACTACCTTGAACATCAGCGACGAGATTTTCAAGCGCGGTATCACCAAAGTATTCGACGAAAATAACATCGCGGCGTTAGCGATTGAACCGATGGGACCCGGCGATACGCTCGATCCGAAAACGGCACAAATTTTGATCGAGGCCGGTGCGAAGATTTCCACGGATAACAACGGCCGAATCATCATCGTCGCTCCGGAAATCGAAAACCGCGGCGAGCTAACCGGCGGAAAGCAGGGCCAAATCATCCTGGCCGCCAGCCAGGACAAAGTCTATCTGCAAACCGCGAACGAGAAAGATCCGTTTGCCGGCCTGATTGTGGAAGTGGATACCGGCGGCAAGGTCAAAAACGCCACGACCGGTAATATCGGCGTGCGCCAGGGCAACGTGACGATGGCCGGCTTCGTCGTCAACCAGGAGGGCCGGATCAGTGCCACCACCTCGGTCAACGTCAACGGCTCGATCCGCTTACAGGCCGCCGAACAGAGTAGCGTGCGAAGCCAGCGTCTGGTGGCAACCAGTACCGAGCGCACCAGCGATGCCGACGGTTTGGGGACCAAGGCGACCGTGACATTCGGTTCGGAAAGCCACACCGAAATTCTGGCTGACGCCGAGGGCGGCAGCGCCGTCGACAGCCAAGTGCAACCGAATTCCTATTTGGCCGCCACTGCCAACACCGTCGTGGTCGAGGGTGGCGCCCACCTCAAAGTCCCCGGCGGCAAGGTTAACCTGACCGCGACCGATAACCTTCTTACACCCAATCTCGGCACCAAGGGCAGCATCCGCATCGACAGTGGTGCGGTGATAGACGCGTCCGGCTATAAAAACGTCGCGGTGGCGATGGAGCGCAACCTCGGCGAAGTCTCGGTACAGACCTACGATTTGCGGGATGCGCCGCTACAGAAATCGGGCGTGCTGAAAGGTAAAACCGTTTATGTCGATTTGCGCGGCGATACCAAGATCGTTGACAGCAAAGGCGCTAAGGACCGCATTAGCCGCAGTATCCAGGAAAGGCTGGCCAAAGGCGGCAGCATCACCCTGACCTCTGGCGGCGACATTGCCGTGAACGGTGACGCGAAGTTCGATATTTCCGGTGGTTCGGTCAACTATGCCGACGGTTACGTCAACACCACCAAGTTGATGAATGAGTATGGTCAGATCGTCGATATCGGCGACGCCGACCCGAACGACCGTTACGTTGCGGTATTGGGTGTTGTTAATGAAACGCACAGGAAATGGGGCGTAGAAAAGGCTTATAACGTATTGGGAGCCGGCTCCTTTGCCCAGTTCGAACGTGGCTACAGCGAGGGCAAGAGCGCCGGCAGCCTGAACCTGCAGACAGCGCAGCTAGCCTGGAACGGCGATCTGACGGCTGGCTCGCAGGCCGGCCTCTACCAGCGCGACTTGGCGAAACTGCCCGGCGCCGGCGAATTCAAAATCGATTTAGCGTTGCGACAGTCCGGGCAGAACGTCAAGTTCCAAACCACTCCTGGGACGACACAGGTATCGGCCGATCAGATTTTTCCGCTGAAAGCCGACGGCCGGCCGGTGGATTTAGTGATTTCCACCACCAAGCTGGAACAATCCGGCGTGGGTAAAGTTTCGGTAAAAACATTGGGCAGTGCCACGGTCGGCGCCGACGTCAGTTTCGCGATGCGGCCCACCGGCAGCCTTAATCTGTCCGCTGGCATAGTAGACTTCGCCGGCGATTTCAAAGCGGCCGGGGGCAGTATTAGCTTAACGGCCTCCAGTAATGATATTTTGCCTGGTTCGGGCGATTTGTTGCTAGCCGATACCGCCAATCTGGATGTTTCCGGATTATGGGTCAACGATTTGCAAAAAGGTTTCGATGCTTCGCCGACCGACGCGTTGGCACTGGACGGCGGCAAAGTCACGCTTAACTCGGAAGGTAATTTGACGGTCGCGGCCGGTTCCCGGATTCGAGCCGACGGTGGCGCCTGGCTGGCATTGAGCGGTGACATCAAAGCCGGCAAAGGCGGAGACATCACCTTGGCCGCCGACGCTAACGGTCCGAGAGAACCGCTGTTGCGTGTGGCCGGCGAGGTTTCTGCCTACGGTTTGGAACAAAACGGCAGTCTGACTTTGGAAAGTAACAAAATCGTGGTCGGTACGCCTGCAGCCGGCGAAGCCGATCAGGTTTTTTCGATCGGTACCGACGGTTTCGACACCGCCAATTTCGCAGCTTTCAATACCGTCAATTTGATTGCCAACACCGGTGCTGTCACTGTCAAAGCTTCGACTGATCTGGACTTGCGCGCCAGGAATCTGGTTTTGGCCGGCGACTACCTGAACCGCACCACCGGTTCCGCATTGCGCGATTTCAGCCAAGTCGTCGAGTTACCGGAACATATGCGCCAGCCGATGGCGGTCACACTGAAAGGCCTTACCGAAGTGGTGCTGGAAACCGGGAGCACGATCCGCGCCGATAAAGGCTCGACCGTCAGCCTGGTCAGTTCCGAAGGCAGCATTTACGTCGACGGTACCGTGCAAAGTCAGGGCGGCAAAATCAACCTGACCGTGGCCGCGGTCAAAGAACGGGAATACGACGACAAGCAGGTGATCTGGCTGGGCTCGCATGGCAAATTGCTGGCGCAAGGCACCAGCCGCTTGAATCCGGCCGACGTATTCGGCCGCCGTACCGGTGTGGTATTGGACGGCGGCGAAGTTGTGTTCGACGCATTGCGCGGTGCGGTAGTTCTGGAAAGCGGCTCTTTGATCGACGTATCCGGCACCGGTGCCGAACTGGACATTCCGCAAAAAGGTAATCCGAATAGTTTCGTCCGGCAGCAGATCGCATCGAATGCCGGCAAGGTCAAGGTCGCCGCCGCCGAGGGCGGGGTGCTGGAAGCCGATTTTCGCGCAAATGCCGGTTCGCCGCTGGCGCATGCCGGCAAGCTGGAGTTGGCGCTGGACCGGCTCCGCCGCAATCCGCCGGACACGCCGACAATCCCGTTCCCGAGCGATCCGTTGGTCATTCACGTTAGCCAGACTGCCCGCCGTTCTGGGAACCGGGAGCTGGTTTACGGCGAGCCGTTACTGTCGGAATTGAACGAACAAATGTCGTTCAGCGTCGACCGCTTCGCCGCTGGTGGTTTCAGCGATTTGAGCTTGATGGCGGACCAAGTGGAGTTTGACGGTAGTGTCGAGCTGCAAGCCGGAGAGCGGATCAAGATCGATGCGGCCAAGGTGAGCGCAGTCGGCATCGATGGCCAAGCTGCAGACGTTAAGTTGAATACGATGTTCCTGCAAATCGGTTCGTCGCTGAACCGGGCGCTGGCCGATAGTGCCGACACCGGTAGCGGCCGGTTTAGCGGCAATGCGCAATGGATACAACTCAACGGGGCTACGCAATGGAACGGCTTCGAACGGATTGCATTAAACAGTCAACACGACTTGCGTGCGGTTGGGATTCGCTTCGCCGAACGCGATTTCGTCGGCGGCTTGGTGACGGCCGCGGATTTATATCTGCAGGCCAGCCAAATTTATCCGTCCACCCTGAGCAATTTCACCTTCGCGGTCAAAAACAATGCCGACGGCAAGATCGTTATCACCGGTAACAACACCGACACCGATAACACGCCGTTGTCGGCTGCCGGCCAACTGACTTTCGATGCGCCGGTGATCCATCAGGCCGGTGCGATCAAGGCGCCGATGGGGACGATAACCCTGAAAGCCGGCCGCGAATTAACGCTGGAACAAAACAGCCTGACCTCGGTTTCGGCCCGGAACATGAAATTCGACCCGGCCAGCCAAACCTGGGTAGCCGGCGCCGGTTTGACGATTCCGTTCGGCGTAACCCAAGGCGGCCTGGACTGGCTGTATCCGTTGGGCAATACGGACTTCAAGCTGGTTTTCGATACCGCGCCGGAAAAACGCTTGGTACTGTCGGCGCCGGACATCGATATCAAAACCGGGAGTACGGTCGACGTGGCCGGCGGCGGGGATTTGTTGTCCTACGAGTTCCAACCCGGAGTCGGCGGCTCTTACGATTATCTGCAACCGGGCAGTCCGTCTTACCAAGGCGGCTTCGCGGTATTACCTAGTCTGGGCTCCGAGCTGGCGCCGTTCGACCATTACGAAAGCCAGTATTTGCCCTATGCCTTCGGCAGCAAGATTTACCTGGACGGCGGCTCCGGCCTGGCGGCCGGCGAGTACGTGATTTTACCGGCCCGCTATGCGTTGTTGCCGGGAGCTTATCTGATTACGCCGCAAGTCGGTACCCAGGATTTGCCGGTCAGCCAGGCTACGATAGACGGCCGGGCCATCGTGCCGGGTTACATGGTGCAGGCCGGTACCGGCATCCGCGACGCCCGCAGCAACGGTTACTTGATCGAAACCGCCGCCGACGTGCGGATGCGCTCCAGCTACGATATTCACACCGCCAACGATTTTTACCGGCAGCGGGCGCTCAAGAATGAACAGGCCGTGCCGCTGTTGCCAAAGGACAGCGGCCAGATTTCGTTGGTCGCGCAGAACCAGTTGGTCATGGACGGCAAGTTTCTGGTCGAAGCGGCCAACGGCGGTAGAGGGGCGAAGATGGATATCGCCGCCAACCGGATCAGCGTGGTCGAGCAACTCAGCCAGGCGCCTGTAGCCGGGGTGCTGGAGATCCTGGATAGCGACCTCAGCGCTCTAAATGTGGACAGCCTGTTGCTGGGCGGTGCCCGCAGCCGTAACCAAACCAAAGCCGGCGAAACCGATATCCGGGTGACGGCCAGCGAGGTGGTATTCAGCGAGAACGTGGCGTTGAGCGGCCCGGAAATCATGGCCGCCGCGACCGGGTTGATCGATGTGCACGCCGGTGCGGTGTTGGCTGCTGACAGAGCCGCCAACAGCGGCGACAGCGTATTGAACATTGCCGGCGACGGCGCGATTCTGCGCGTGTCCGGCGACAAGCAAGTGGTATTCAACCGCAGCGAAACCTCGACCGACGCCGCCAGCGGCGAACTGCAGGTCGCAGCCGGCGCCACGCTGAAATCGGCTAAATCGATGCTGTTGGGCGCGACCCGCTCCACCCAATTGCTGGGCGAACTGGAAATGGACGGCGGTTCCTTGAATCTGACCGCCAACACCATCAACCTCGGCGAAGTCGATGGCTTGAGCGGCAGCAACGCGCTGAACTGGTCGAACCGCAAATTGTCGACTCTCGCCGTTGACGAGTTGGTGCTGACTGCGCGCGACAGTATTGGGGTTTATGGTAACTTGCATCGGGTCAACGCCGACTGCTCGGCCGAGCTCGATCAAAACGGCAATACCCGTGCCATCCATTTCGGCAGTTTGACCTTGAACGCGGCCGGTATTGCCGGATACGGCGCCGACGGCGACCTCGCCCAGTTGTCCGCCGACAGTTTGACGCTGCAAAACAGCGCCGGCGCGAAAAGTTTGCGCACCGGCAGCGGCAACGGCGTATTGGCTTTATCCGCCGACATCCTGAAAACTGCCGACATCCTGAAAGCCGCAGACAGCCCGGCGGACGACAAGGGCATGTTTGTAATCGACGGATTTTCCCGCGTCGATGCCAACGCGGCCAAAGAATTCAGAGCGGCCGGTCAAGGCACGTTGAAAGTCGCCGCCGACTTGAGTCTGGCGGCCGGTATGCTGACCGTCGACGGCGGCGGCCGGATTCAGCTCGATGCGAGCGGCCACGACGCGGTGTTCACCGGCTTGGCTAGCGAGGCTAAGGTCGCGGGCGGCCTGGGCGGCGCGATTAGTGCCGTCGCCGACAGCATAGACTTTAATGCTAAAGCGGTACTGGCGTCCGGGGCGTTGGAATTGCAAGCCTTGACCGGCGACGTGGTGATCGGCGCCGAAGCCGATATCGATCTGGCCGGACGTAGCGTGCGTTTCGCGGATCAGAATAAATACACTGCCGGCGGTAGTTTCAAAGCTATTGCCGACCAGAAGCGAGTCATCGTGCAACAAGGCGCGGTGATTAATGCGGATGGTGGTGGCGACGCTCAGGGCGGCGATATCGTATTACGGGCACCGAACCAGTCCTTGATATTGAAAGGCCAAATCCGCGCCAACGGCGGCAGCGCTGCGATCGAAGTGGATCGCTTCGATGCCGGCGCCGATTTCGGCGCGCTGATGGCGATCGTCAAAAATGCCGGCATTGACCGCTCGATTGACTTTCGGGTGCATAACGCCGATATCAAACAACTGGCTGGCGGCTTGATCGCCGCGCGCAAGGTTACTTTAGCTAGCGATAACGGAGCGGTGAACTTGGCCGGTAGCATCAATGCCGATGCTACCGATAATGGGGGAGAAATCAATATTTACGCTGGCGACAACATCACGCTGCAAGACGGTGCTACGTTGTCTGCAGTGGGTGTGGGCGAAGGCGCCAAGGGCGGTAAGGTTTTACTGTCGGCGATCGATTCGGATAAGGACGGTACGGGCGGTATCGCCATCCGCTCCGGCGCCAACATCGACGTCTCCGGTAACGGTGCTGCCGGCGGCAAAGTAACACTACGTGCGAAACGCAGCGTCGACGGGATCGATATACAACCGGTGGCCGGCACGGTAACCGGATATACCAAGTTCTATGCAGAGGGCGTAAAGGTTTACGACAACTTGGCTTTGCACAACGACGGCGAAATCAACGCCGCCGACATTGATGAGATCAAGCGGGATACGCTGGCTTACATGACGGCACAGACCATGCAAAAGGTCGCGGCGTTGGCGCCCGGCCTGCAGTTGCTGGCCGGCGTCGAAATCGATTACGACGGCAACCTGGCTTTGCAGGAGCGTTGGGATCTGGCCGATTGGCGCTACGGTAATCTTGCCGACGGCAACGTCTGGAACGACACGCCGGGCCGGCTGGTGATCAAGGCCACCGGCGATTTCGATGCGAATCAGTCGCTGAGCGACGGGTTTAAGAAGGAAGGGTTTCGTTTTGCTGCAAATAGCGTCCTGTCAATTACCGATAAATTGCAGGGTGGCGACTCCTGGTCATATGACATTGTCGCAGGTGCTGCCGATGGCAGCGCTGATTTTAGAGCGGTCGGCAGCACTGGTACGTTGAAGATCGCAGAAAAGACTACAGTACGCACCGGCAACGGCGACATGTGGATAGGCGCGGGCGCAGACATTAAATTCGATGCCGGTTCCGCTTCGGTTTACAACGCCGGCCGCCCGACTGAATCCAATCCGTTTGGTAACCTGAAAGCTCGTTATATCGGCCAAAATTTTTACACCGAGTATCCGGTAGAGGGGGGCGATTTGACCCTGGCAGCCGGAGGCAGTATCAAGGGTGCCGCAACCGAGAATAACTTCAATAGCTGGTTAAGCAGGATAGGCTCGTGGAAGGAGGGCACCAATCATCGGGATGAGTTGCCTACGGCGTGGGGGCTCTTGCTGGGTTATGCTGAGGGCCTAAGTGAGGATTCTGATCAGGTCGTTGGGGGATCTGAACGGTTTTTTCAACAAAATGTGGGGTCGTTCGGCGGCGGTAAGGTTACTGTCATTGCCGGCGGTTCGATCACGAATTTGGATGTGATGATGCCGACGACCGGTAAGCAGGTCGGGAAGCCGAACGATAACGACAGACCCAAACCGAACCGGTTCGATACCAACGAGGTTCAAGTCAACGGCGGCGGCACGATGCAGGTCTACGCCGGCGGCGATATCGTCGGCGGCACCTACTATTTGGGAAAGGGCGCCGGCAATATGGTCGCCGGCGGCAAGATCGGTGCCGGCGAAGCCGCCGCCAGCGGCCCCAGGCTATTGGTCGGCGATACCCGGATGGCTATTAGCGCAGGCGCCGGTGTGGATCTGTCCGGCGTTTCCGATCCGATGAGCCTGCATAATGGCGGCGTCAACTTCTTCAGCTACGGCGCCAATAGCAGCCTCAGCGTCGAAACGCTGGCCGGAGATGTGGTGCTGCGTGCCGGCGGTACGCTGGGCGGCTCGGAGGGTGTCCTGAAAGATATTTATCCGGCGTCACTGAGCGTTGCCGCCGTGGCAGGTAATATCCGTATTGCCGATGATATTGTCTTGTTTCCGTCACCGACTGCGCAATTGTCGTTGTTGGCCGGCGATAGTATTTCTACTGAGACGAATACTAACTCGCTACAGCAAAAACAACTGGTTATGTCGGATTTCGACCCTAGGTTGTTGCCGACAGCCGTGTTGCCGCGTGCATCCGAATTGTTCGCCGTTCGCAGCGCTATCATGGGGGAGCACGCCACAGAACCGCTTCACGCCGGCAACAAGCAGCCGGTACGCCTGATTTCCGCTAACGGAAACATCGAGAACATCATTTTTACGTTGCCGAAACACCTGTTGTTGAGTTCCGGCAAGGACCTGGTGGACGTTTCGCTGGCGGCGCAGCATGTTGCCGCCGATACCGTTTCGTTGATCGAAGCGGCCCGCGATATCCGTTACAGTTCGTTTCGCAGCCCGAATACCGGTATCCTCACTTCCAACCAGAATAAAATCGAAGTGGCCGGCGGCGGCGATGTCTTGATCAAAGCTGGCCGTAACATCGATTTGGGCGCCTCGGTCGGGGTCTCGACCACCGGCAATCTGTTCAATACCAGTTTGGCCGATCGCGGCGCCAATTTGCATCTCCTGACCGGCGCCAACGGCGAACTGGACTATGCCGGCTTCATTGAAAAGATCATGCAAGACGATCCGCAGTACGCGGCCGAATTCGATAAAGCCAGCGGCGTGATTTTGGGCTTCATGCGCCAGCGTTTGCACGACGATACGCTGGATGGTGTCGCAGCGTTGGCCGCTTTCGCCAAGTTGAGCAGCCGAGATTTCGTCGAGATCCAACCGCAATTGAACGCGGCGCTGTTGCCGGTGCTGTTCGATGAAATCAAGGCGTCCGGCACGGCATCGGCCGGTAGCAGCGACCTCGGCAACCAGCGTGGCTTCGCCGCGATCGACAGTTTATTTGCCGGCAGCAACTGGCAGGGCGATTTGAGCATGTTCTTCAGCAAAATTCATACGCTGGACCACGGCAACATCAACATTCTGGCACCGGGCGGCCAAGTCAACGTCGGTCTGGCGGTGTCGTTTGCCGGCGAGAAGGACGAATCGCAACTGGGTATCGTGGCTTGGCGCGAGGGCGACATTAACGTCATGGTCCGCGACGACTTTTCGGTCAACACCTCACGGGCTTTCGTATTGGACGGCGGCGATATTCTGGTCTGGTCGTCCGAAGGCAACATCGACGCCGGCCGCGGAGCCAAAACCGCGCTGTCGATTCCGCCGGTCGAGCCGACCTACGACAAGGACGGCAATTTGACCAGCGAGCCGCCGGCGATCATTTCCGGCAGCGGTATCCGTACCGCGGCCAATTCGGCCGGCCGCGTGCCGGGCGACGTGTTCCTGTTCGCGCCGAAAGGCGTGGTCGACGCCGGTGAAGCCGGGATCGGCGGCAAGAACGTGTTCATCGCCGCGACGGCGGTACTCGGTGCGCAAAACATTCAGGTCAGCGGCGTTGGCACCGGCGTCCCGGTCGCGGCCACCGGCAGCGTCGCCGCCGGTTTGACCGGAACCAGCAATCTGAACGCCGGCGTCAGCCAGATGGCGGAAAGCTCGGTCAACAACAGCGTGGGCAAGGACAACGGCAACTCCATCGCCAAAGCGATACTGGGCATGCTCAGTGTTGAATTGTTGGGCTTCGGCGACTAGCCGAAGCCGGCGGAATTGGCCGGTTCCAACGATTTTCCGCTCATTGTTATACGCATGTTCGTTTGCTGACCGTCATTCCGGCAGGGAGCGCCGGAATCCAGGCTGCAAGGATAGCTCGAAGCTACCATCCATGGCGCTGGATGCCCGAGTCCTGCCGGCATTACGGCACTTCGCTGGTGCCCACGGTCCCCCTTGGAAACCCGTACCGAGCTGACCGGCCCGCAGGTATTCCCACGCCGTAACGTCGGAACGAGGGGATTCCGGTCGCAACCGGATTGGTCGGTAAATTTCACGAAAATGTCATAAAAATGTAAAGAAAAGTCAGGATAATTCGCTAAGTACCTTGTTTTGAGAGAGAAAATGAAGCGGATTGCCTTGTTAATGTTGGCCTTGTCGATGATGCCCGGATTGGCGCAAGCCTGGTGGAACGACGACTGGGGCTATCGGAAGAAAATCACCATCGACGCGCAGCAGTTGCAGCAAAACGGCGTCAAGCCGGTGGCCGAGGGCTTGGTGCCGGTGCGGCTGCATACCGGCAATTTCGGTTTCTTTGCCGATCTGGCCGAGAACGGCAAGGATTTGCGGTTTTTGGCGGCCGACGATAAGACACCGCTGAAATATTTCATCGAGAAAATCGATACCGTCAACGAGATGGCCCTGATCTGGGTCAAACTACCAAAAGACATAGCAAGCGCCGACGAGGCCATGTTCTGGATGTATTACGGTAACCCGAAGGCGGTAGACGCCCAGGACGGCGCCGGCATTTTCGACGTGGCCCAGGCTGTGGCTTATCACTTCGACGCCGATGCGGTGAAAGACGCCACGGCTTACGCCAATCAACCGTCTGCGGCGACCTCGACCCGAATCGAAGGCGGTGCCGTCGGCGACGCCGGTGCATTCAACGGTAGTCAGTCGCTGAAGATCGCCGCGACGCCGGCCGTGCAAATGGCGGTCGAATTCGGCTGGACCGTGTCGGCCTGGGTCAAGATCGACCAAGCCCAAGCCGACGGTGTGATTTTTCAGCGCGACGGCCTGACATTGTCCGTTAGAGGTCAGACCCCGGTCTTGGACCTTAACCGTAAGGAACTGGTCAGCCCGACCGATCTGAATCTGGCGACTTGGCAATTCCTGGCCGTCAGCGCCACCAAAGAAGGTTTTACCTTATACGTCGACGGCAAGCCGATGGGCGTGTTGCCGGCCAGCGTGCCGACTCTACTCGGCGACAGCAGCATCGGTGCGGCGGTGGATGGTTCCCGCGGCTTTGCCGGCGCGATCGACGAATTCGGCATCGCCAAAATCGCCCGCGACCAAAATTATTTGCAATTCGCTGCGTTGATGCAGGGCCAGTCTTCGGCGCTGTTGAACTACGGCGAGGACAGCACGCCGGACAGCGAAGAGGGCGGCGAATCCTATTTGATGGCGACGCTGGACAACGTTACGCTGGACGGTTGGGTCATCATCGGCATTCTGGCGGTGATGTTCATCATTAGTTTTCTGGTGATCGTCAGCAAGGCGATTATTCTGAACCGTACCCGCAGCGAAAATAGAAAGTTCGAGGAAGCCTTCAGTCAGCTCGGTTCCAAAAACCTTACCAAGCTCGATCATCAGGACGAGGAAGATCAAGCGGACTTCGACGAATCACCGTTGCTGCTGTCGTTGACCGGTAACCATGCGGCCTTCGCCGGTTCATCCATCTACCGTATCTACCATATCGGCGTTCAGGAAATGAACAAACGACTGGCCAAAGGCGTAGGCGCCGATGCCGCCGAACAGGGCTTGTCCGCACAGGCGCTGAATGCGGTCAAGGCTTCGATGGACGGGGTGTTGGTGCGGGAACTGCAAAAACTCAATTCGCAGATGGTGCTATTGACCATCGCCATTTCCGGCGGTCCGTTCCTGGGTCTGCTGGGTACCGTGGTCGGGGTCATGATTACCTTCGCCGCGATTGCCGCTAGCGGCGAAGTCAACGTCAACGCCATCGCACCGGGTATTGCCGCGGCCTTGGCTGCGACCGTGGCCGGTCTGGGCGTGGCGATTCCGGCGCTGTTTGCCTACAACTACCTGGGCAGCATGATCAAGGCAATCACCGCCGATATGCACGTCTTCGTTGACGAATTCATCGCCAAACTCGCCGAACAGCATAGCTGATATCCCATTCTTAGCAGACGCAGCGCTCACCTGGCGGACAGTTGCCGGTAGCGCCTGCGTAACCTACGCAGTCAAGAGAATACCTAATGAAAGTTCAAGAAGAAAACGCCGCATACGACGAAATCAACGTCACGCCGATGCTGGACCTGGCTTACGTGTTGTTGGTGGTGTTCATCCTGATGACCACCGCCGCGGTGCAGGGCGTCCAGGTCAATCTACCCAAGGCCAGCAACACCCCAAGTTTGGCCAAACCGCAAACTAAGGCGATTACCGTCACTGCCGACGGCACCATTTTTCTGGATACCTTTCCGGTGACGATGGAACAGCTCGAATCCACGCTGCTGCAATACAAGGCGGCAAATCCGGAATTGCCGGTGGTGGTCAAGGGCGATGCCACGGTGCAATACCAAAGCGTGGTCGACATTCTGGCCTTGCTGGGCCGACTGGAAATTACCCAGGTCGGTCTGGTCACGCAGAACCTCGTGAAATAAGTTGGCGCGATGTCGAAAAAGAAGCATTGGCGGGTTTACATACCCATGGTGATAGGTGCCTTGATCGCTGCGGTGGCCATTTTTTATATCGTCAAAGTCATCATCGACTTTGCCGGTAACAAACCGGCCAAAAACGAAAAGAAAATCCAGCCGATCACCTTGCTGAAACCGCCGCCACCGCCGCCTCCGCCACCGAAAGTGGAGAAGCCGCCCGAGCCGGAAATCAAGGAAAAAATCAAGGAACCGGAGCCGGAACCCGAGCCCGAGCCGGAACCCGAGCCGGAACAGGCGCCGCCGCGCGATTTGGGGCTGGATGCCGAAGGCGCGGCCGGCTCCGACGGTTTCGGTCTGGCCGCCCGCAAAGGTGGTACCGGCCTGTTCGGCGGCGGCAGCGGCAATCCCTACGCCTGGTACGGCGGTCTGATCAAGAACGGCATTTCGGCTCTGCTGAACAACCACGAGGAGCTGCGGCGCAAGGGTTATACCGCCATCGTCAAAGTCTGGTTAAAGGCGGACGGTTCAGTAGAACGGGTGGAGTTAGCCAAGGGCAGCAACGATGCCGAAATCGACGAGCTGTTGAGCCGTTTGCTGAACAAGTTCGACCGGGTCGCGGAACCGCCGCCGCCCGGCATGCAGCAACCGGTCAAATTGAAGATTTCATCGAGAATTTAAAAATCATAGGTAGAACAAAACAATGGCGAACAAAACACGGCTGATGGCCCTGGCGCTGTCAGGGTTGATCGGCAGCGTCCAGGCCGGCGAGAAGGAAGAATTGCTGAAGCTGCGCAACACCACCACCAATTTGATCAAGCAATTGGTGAAGCAGGGCGTTCTGACCGACAAGGCGGCCAACGAAATGATCAAGCAGGCCGAAGCCGACGCCGGCCAACAGGTCGCCGCCGCCAAAGCGGCCGGCGAGAAAGAGGCCGTGCCGGCCGACGAAGTGCGAGTGGCTTACGTGCCGGACTTCGTCAAGGACGAGATTCGCCAGCAAGTGCGTAGCGAGCTGCGCGAAGAAGTGGTCGGCGACGTGATGCAAAAAGCCAAGAACGAACAATGGGGTTTGCCGAATGCGTTGCCGGACTGGACCCGCAAGTTCAAATTGTCCGGCGATTTGCGCTTGCGTTCGCAGCACGATTATCAGGCACCGGACAATATCCCAAATTCTTATCTGGATTACCAGACTATCAACAATGCCGGTGGTGTGACCAATGCCGGCCTGGATGCGTTTTACAACACCACCGAAGACCGCCAGCGTTTCCGGGAACGGCTGCGGATCGGTATCGATGCCAATGTTACCGACAACTTGAAGGCCGGCGTCAGGCTGGCGACCGGCAACCAGCGCGATCCGGTATCGACCAACCAGGACTTGGCTAACTTCGGTAACCATTACGATTTCACGGTCGACCGCGCCTACCTGCAATACGATGCGACCGACGACAACAAATTCAAATGGCTGACGCTGAGCGGCGGCCGGATCAAGAACCCGTGGTATACCGGCGGCGGCGAGTTTACCGGCGGTAGCGAGTTGCTGTGGGACGTCGATTTGTCGTTCGAGGGCTTTGCCGCGACATGGCGCCACCACTTGGGCGACTCCGGCAGACTGATGGATGCGGGAGACCAGAGCCATCAGGCTTATCTCACGGTCGGCGCGTTTCCGTTGCAGGAAAGCAGTTTCAGCAGCGACAAATGGCTGTTGGGCGGCCAGGCCGGCATGGATTGGGCCTTTACCAACCAGGATAATTTGAAATTGGCCGCAGCGTATTACGATTACGTCAACCTGCAGGCCAGGCAAAATACCACCGCTTCCGGCACCTGCGACACCAACAATCGAGCCAATACCGCCTCGCGACCGCAGTTCATGCAAGGCGGTAACACCTTGGCGACGATTTGTAAGGAAGGCACCCGCTTGGCGCCCGGCACCTTGCCGGCCATGGTCGGTTTGGCGTCGGATTTCAACATCGTCAATATCAATGCTTCTTACGACATGGCCTTGTTCGCGCCGTACCATCTGCGCATCAGCGGCGACTACGCCAGAAACATCGGCTTCGACAAACAGGAAGTCAGTCGCTTGTACGGTTCCGCGGTCGATGCCAAGACCACGGCCTGGCAGTTCCGCGCCGATTTCGGTTGGCCCAAGGCGGAAGTCGCCGGGCATTGGAACGTCTTCGCCGCTTATAAATATGTCGGCCGAGATTCGGTGTTGGACGCGTTTACCGATTCGGATTTCCATTTGGGCGGCACCAACGTCAAAGGCTGGTTCATCGGCGGCAACTACGGTTTGATGAAAAACGTCTGGTTGACCGGACGCTGGCTGACGGCCGATATGATCAGCGGCCCGACCTGGGGCGTCGACGTGCTGCAAATGGATATCAACACCCAGTTCTAGGCGAGGAGGCGACATGAAGCGGTATCAGATTACCTGGCATTTGCCGGCGGGATTGTTGCTGGCGCTGGCAGTTTCGGCGACGGTTTCGGCCGCGCCGCGCGAGGCATCTAAAGATAGTGGCGCGGTATTGAAACTGCAGGGCATGGTGAAAAGCCTGACCGCCGAGCGCGACGCGGCCCAGGCCGAAACCGCCAAACTGAACGAGCAACTCAAGCAGTTGGAGCAACTGAAGAAAGAGCATTCCGCCGCCGTCGCGGCCAAGGAGCAACTTGGTAGCGAATTGTCGGCCCAGCGCAATGCCGCCGGCGAAGTGCGCGAACGTCTGGAAAAATCCAACGCCCGCTTGCAGGAGGCCTTCGCCAAGAACCAGGAAGTTAATCAGGCCAAAGCGGAATTGGCGGGCCAACTGGCGGCGTTGAAAACCAAACAGCAGGCCACCGAGCAACAGTTGAACGTTTGCGGCGAGCATAATCTGAAGCTCTATGAAGCCGGAAAGGATTTGCTGCAGCGCTACCAGAACAAGGGCGCCCTGTCCGGTTTGCTGGAGCAGGAAACCTTGCTGCAGTTCAATAGTGTGGAAATGGAAAACATCGTCCAGGAATACGAAGACAAATTGCGTGCCGGCAAGCTGGCGGAGCAAACCGCGGCCGAGGCCGGTATCCCCGCCCAATAAGCCTTTCCGTTGCCAGGGGTGCGGCGTCATGTCGCACCTCGTTTCCCTGCAAATTACCGAAGCCAGTACCAGTTTAACGATACAAATAAGTTAAAATCGGGCTAGCAGCGTTTTTAAAGCGGCTAAGGAAACGATATTCGAAGTTCCGTTTTTCGACGGAAGATCATTGCGGACCAGATATAAGGCGTTGATTTTTCAGTGTCTATTTGAATCTGTTCCGGGCGGGATGGAGTCATCCGCTTCGACCGGCGCGTCCTAAACAACCACACGCAAGAATCATCGAGATACTCATGACAACACATAATTTTTTGAAAAATCTGGGCATTGTTGTTTTGACGACCGGATTGGTGGCCTGTAACGGCCCCGAGGAACGGAAAGCGAAATACATGGAAGAGGGTAAGCAGCTGTTTCAAGCGGGCGATTACGAGAAAGCCCAATTGGCCTTTAAAAACGTTTTGCAAATCGATCCGAAAGACGCCGAAAGCCGGTTTCAAATGGCCGAGGCCCTAAGCAAGCAAGGTAAAATCGAAGCCGCGTTCAAGGAATACAGCGGCGTTGTCGCCAGCAGCGAGAATCATGTGATGGCCAGAGTCAGGGTCGGCCAGTTACTGTTATTGAACCGGATGGTCGACGATGCCGAAAAAATGGTCGGTGAAGCGCTGGCGAAAGAACCGGACAACGTCGAAGCGCTGGTGTTGCTGGCCGGCGTGCAATCAGCCAAAAACAATAACGACGGCGCCATCGCTTCGGTCGAACGCGCGCTGAAGCAAAGTCCGGACGACGTGCCGGCTACATTGATGATGGCATCGATTCAAACCCGTCTGGACAAAACCGATCAGGCCATTGCGCTATTGCAACAGGCGATTGCCAAAAAGACAGACAATGTGCCGCTGCGCAGCATGTTGGCCGGTTTGTACGCCAAAACCCAGAATGCGGCGGAAGCGGAGAAAACGCTGGCGGACATCGTCAAGCTCGAACCGCAGCAATTGCAGCATTACCGCAGCCTGGCGCTGTTTCAGGTAGGCACTCAGCAAGTCGACAAGGCCGAGGCCACTTTGCGTAACGCCGTCGCCCAAATGCCGGACAACGATACTGCAAAAACCTACTTAATCGATTTTTTGCTGGAAAAGCGCGGGCCGGAAGTGGCGATTGCCGAACTGCTGCCGATGATCGAGCAAAAGCCGGATGCTTACGAATTGAAATTCAAACTGGCTAATATCCATCTGGCCAAAAAAGAATTCGACAAGGCCGAAGCCACTTTGAAAGAAATTGTCGACCGCGACAAATTAGGTCCGAACGCGATTACCGCGCGCAATAAATTGGCCGCCTTGTATGCCTTGACCAAACGCGGCGACGAAGCCAAAGCCCTGATCAAGGAAGTACTGGAAAACAATCCGCGCGACGCCGAAGCGTTGACGATGCGCGGCCAATTTGCGCTGGCGGAAAACCGGATTCCGGACGCAATCGCCGACTTCCGGGCGGTGCTGGTCGATCAGCCCAACAACACCGGCGTGTTGAAAATGCTGTCGGCGGCGCATCTGCGCAATAACGAAGATGAACTGGCGCGCGAGAACATGGAAAAAGTCGTGTCGCTGACACCGACCGACGAAACCGCGCAACTGGATTTGGTCGGCCTGTTTTTGAAAGGTAATAAGCCCGACCAAGCCAAAGCCCAACTTGAATCTTTGCTGAAAGCCAATCCGAAAAGCTTGAAGGGTCTGGAAGCTCTGTTCAAACTGGAAGTGACGCAAAAGCACTGGGACAAAGCCCAAGCCGCGGCCAAGCAGGTGCAGGATTTGAACGACAAGGACGCTACCGGTTTTTACATGTCCGGTTTGGCCTACCAGGCGGAAAACAAGCTGGCGGAAAGTGTCGAAGCCTTTAGCAAGGCCTTGGAGCGGAAACCGGATGCGGTGGAGCCTTTGACCGAAATGGTGAAAAGCTATCTGGTGTTAAAACAATCGGACAAAGCCTTGGCCAAGTTGCAACAGGTGGTCAAACAACAGCCGGACCATTTCGTCGCCTATAACCTGATCGGTGGCGCCTATCTGAACGAGCAGAAGTTTGCCGAAGCCAAAACCGCTTACCAGAAGGCGCAGTCGATCAAACCCGATTGGTATAGCCCTTATCGCAACTTGGCCTTGATCGAACTGGCCCAGAAAAACAAAGCCGGCGCGATCGATATTTATAAAAAAGGTATCGAGAAAACTGGCGGCGCCATGGAACTGGTCGACGATCTGGCTCGTTTGTACCACCGCGACGGTCAGAATCAGGAAGTGTTAGCCCTGTATGAAGCTTCCTACAAACAGCATCCCGATTCGGCGGTGGCGGTCAATAATCTGGCAAGCTACTTGTCGGATTTCGCGGCGACGCCGGAAAATCTGGAGCGGGCTGCCAAACTGGCAGAACCCCTGCTGAAAACCAACAACCCAAATATGCTGGATACCGTGGCCTGGATTGCCTACAAGCAGGGCAATTACGACAAGGCCAAGGAAATTATGACCAAGTCGATCGAACGCGACGCACAATCGCCGATCAGCAACTACCACATGGGCATGATTTATTACAAAACCAACGATCCGGTCAAAGCTCGCGAGTATCTGCAAAAAGCGGTCGACAAGAAAGTCGAGTTCGACGGCTTGGCCGAAGCCAAGGAAGTGCTCGGCAAGCTGTAAACCGCCGCGCTTCGCCACCGGAAAACGCCGTCCCGCAAGGGCCGGCGTTTTTTTTTTGCCCTCAGGTTTTGCTATGTACTGGTGTGTTCATGCTTTATCTTTTTTTTCGATTTAATAATCGATATTTACCGTTTCAAACGGCTATTTGTTTTTCGTAACATGTTTCGCAACGGGAGTTCTTATGCAGTTCATGCGCGCGGAGACCACATGCAAATCCAATTCGAAACCGACTTTTCAACATCGGCCCAGCAGCAAGAGCTGGTCAGGCAAGTCATCGCCATCTTGCGGGGGATGCGTTTCGGTTCGGTGGAAATCGTGGTGCACGACGGCCGTGTGGTGCAAATCGAGAAACATGAAAAGTTTCGTGTGAAAAGTGCCTGACGCATCTAACCCCAGTTCTACCGTACCCGCGGCGAAAAAACCAATAGCACCGATAACCGACCGGATCGCCGGAAGTTAGCCAATCAGGAATTTTGATTCCACGTCTGCAACCGAATACACGAGTTAACCATGAGAAGAAAACACATCAGCGCACGATCGGCGACCGGCGCGATCGGCTTACTGCTCGGCCTTATTGGGAACGCCGCTGCCGAGGATTATTACCGGCCGACCAAAGGCTACCGCGTTGAGCCTGCGCCCGATACCCCGCCCTACGTGCGTAACTTGAGCAAAACCCAATTCGAACAATTCCGCAATGTAGAGTGGCTGGACGTCGGTCTGGATTTTCGCAGCCGCTACGAATACCGGGAAAACGATTACCGCCCGGTAGGGGCAAACAACAGCGGAGTTTACCGGCCCGATCCCGACAATATCTGGTTGTTACGAACCCGGGCTTTTCTGGGGGTAAAGGATATTCTCGATCCGCTACGCTTTGTCATGGAATTGGAGGACGCCCGCAGTTATAACGGCCTCTACTCGCGGACCGACGCCGACGTCAACGAATTCGAAATGATCCAGGGCTATGCCGAGTTGTATTTCGCCAATGCCTTGGGCCATAACCGGCCGATCAGCATTCGCGCCGGTCGCCAGCATCTGGAGCTACTGGACCGGCGCTTGGTCGGTAACAACGAGTTCCGCAATACCACCAACAATTTCGAAGGTTATCGGGTGCGGTTCGGCAAGAAGCAGAACAACTGGGATCTGGATACCTTCGTATTTCAACCGGTCGACCGCTTGAAATACGACTTCGACCAGCCCGACGAAGATACTTGGTTCTATGGCGCGGTGTTCAGTTGGAAGCAATGGTCGGACTATGTGACGATCCAACCGTATTTTCTGGGTAAGCACGTCGATGGCGATCCGCGCAATCCGATCAACGCCAACCGCAAGGCCGATGCCGATATTTATTCACCGGGTTTACGGGTTTACGGCTTGTTTTGGGACAGCGGCTTCGATTTCGATGCCGATATCACCAAGCAGTTCGGTCACCAAGGTCGCTTGACCGGAACCAACCGCAATAACTATTCGCAGATCGTCGAACAACACGACGCGTTGGCTTACTCGCTGGAGTTGGGTTACACCTTCGACCACGACTGGAAACCCCGCGCCAGCCTGTATTACGGCTACGGTACCGGCGATAAAACCGGCGGCGACCGCACCAATCAACGCTTCGATGCTTTTTACGGCTTTAACCAGCCTTGGTCGCGCAACGACTATTACTCGTGGGATAACATTCATGCCCCCAAGGCGCGGTTGGAATTTACGCCCTACAAGGATGTGCGGATCGATACCGGTTACAACGCCTATTGGCTGGAAAGCGATGCCGGCGGATGGCGGCGGGCCGGTTTGGGTAACGGCAACGGCAAGACCTTTATGGGTCACGAATTCGATATCCGCCTGCGCCACAAGTTGAATGCTTTCGTGGATTGGAGCTTGAGTTACGCCCATTACACGCCCGGAGACTATACGACCTCTTTGGCCAGAACCAACGGCCCTTTTACCAACGAACCGAGCAACTTCTTTTATTTCGAAGTTTCGCTGAACGCATTCGGCGACGGCAAGCCCAAATATCATTAATTAAACGCTCATTCCCCCTGAGCAGGTTTGGCCGGTTGGTCGAGCCGGGCGGAGCCGTGGGTTTTTATATCCCTAAATAAGATATGTATCTCGAAAACGATCATTTTAAATCAGATAAAAGGCCGCGTACCATATCGCCAAAGGTGTTAAAGCCGGGCGTTTCGGCTACCGAGTACCGAATCAATCTCTTGAGGAGTCATTATGAAGCTGAGTTACACCGTTAAATCCGTGCTGCTTGCGTTAGGCCTGCTGGCCAGCGCCACGGCGGTGGCGGACCGGACCATCCTGAACGTGTCGTACGACCCGACCCGCGAGTTCTATCAGGATTTCAACAAGGAATTCATCAAGTACTGGAAACAAAAAACCGGCGAGGACGTTAACGTTCAGCAATCGCACGGCGGCGGGGGCAAACAGACTCGGGCGGTGATCGACGGCCTGGAAGCCGACGTCGTGACCTTGGCGCTGTCCTACGACATCGACCAGATCGCCGAGAAAGCCAATTTGCTGCCGAAAGACTGGCAAAAACGGCTGCCGGACAACAGCCTGCCTTACACCTCGACCATCGTGTTTCTGGTGCGCAAAGGCAATCCCAAAGGTATAAAGGACTGGGGCGATCTGACCAAGGATGGCTTGCAAGTGATCACCCCGAACCCCAAAACCTCAGGCGGCGCACGCTACAACTATCTGGCGGCCTGGGCTTACGGCGAGAAAAAATTCGGCAGCAAGGACGCCGCCAAGGATTTCGTCAAAAAGCTGTTTAAAAACGTACCGGTACTGGATTCCGGCGCCCGTGGTTCGACCACGACCTTTATTCAACGCGGCATCGGCGATGTGTTGATTACCTGGGAAAACGAAGCCTTTCTGGCCTTGAAGGAATTCGGCGCCAGCGAATATGAAATCGTCGTCCCGCCGACCAGCATCAAGGCTGAGACGCCGGTAACCGTGCTCGACAAAGTGGTCAAGAAGAACGGTACCCAGGATCTGGCTGACGCCTATTTGAACTATCTGTACACCCCCATCGGCCAAAAACTGGTGGCCAAGCATTTCTATCGGCCGTCGCATCCCGAGCACGCCGATGCCGAAGATATGAAACGCTTCCCGAAACTGGAATTGTTCACGGTTAACGAACGCTTCGGCAGCTGGGCGCAAGTGCAGAAAGAGCATTTCGACGACGGCGCCAATTTCGACCAGATCTATACGCCGTAGAAAGATATTGTTGCGAATGAAAATGTAGGTCGGGTTAGCGAAGCGTAACCCGACAAATCGATTGCCAAACGTCGGGTTACGCTTCGCTAACCCGACCTACATAAAAATAGTTATGCCACAAAGCCACATCATGCCCGGATTTCGTCCCGCGCTGGGATTCACCTTGCTCTACCTGACGCTGATCGTCTTGATTCCGCTCAGCGCCTTGTTGCTGAAATCGCTGAATCTGAGCCTGGAGCAGTTTTGGGGGATTTTGACCAACAAGCGGGTGATCGCCTCGTTTCAAGTCAGCTTCGGCGCGGCCTTGATCGCGGCCGCCGTCGCCGCGGCCTTGGGCTTTGTCATCGCCTGGACCCTGGTGCGCTACCCGTTTCCGGGCAAAAAACTGTTCGACGCCCTGATCGACTTGCCGTTTGCCTTGCCGACCGCCGTGGCCGGGATCGTGCTGGCGACGATTTACGAACCCAAAGGTTGGGTCGGTAAATGGGTGATCGAAGCTACCGGCGTACAGATTGCGTTCAAACCCTTGGGCATCGTGTTCGCGTTGATCTTCATCGGCTTGCCGTTCGTGGTGCGTACCGTCGAGCCGGTATTGCAGGAATTCGATCTGGCCATGGAAGAAGCCGCCGCCAGCCTGGGCGCCAGCCGCTGGCAAGCGTTCATCAAAGTGATTTTCCCCAACATTCTGCCGGCGACCATTACCGGCTTTGCCTTGGCTTTTGCCCGTGGCGTCGGCGAGTACGGATCGGTGATTTTTATCGCCGGCAACATGCCCTACATCTCGGAAGTGGTGCCGCTGTTAATCATCACCAAACTCGAACAATACGACTATGCCGGCGCCACGGCAATCGGCCTGACCATGTTGGTGATTTCGTTCCTGTTGCTGCTGTTTATCAATAGCCTGCAATGGTGGGTGCGCCACCGTAGCGGCCAACTTTAAGGAGACGGCGATGAGTGCAATTGCTTCAGCTGCAGGAAAACCGGCCAACGCGCTGGCGCTGAAAGATGCCGACTGGGTGCGGCTGGTGCTGATCGGCATCAGTCTGGCCACCATCGGCCTGTTTTTGGTGTTGCCGCTGGCGACGGTGTTGATCAATGCCTTCAGCAAGGGCTGGTCAGCGTATGCCACGGCGCTGCAACATCCGGACGCTCTGGCGGCGATGCGTTTGACCTTGCTGACCGCCGCCATCACGGTGCCGTTGACCACCGTGTTCGGCGTATCGGCGGCCTGGGCCATTGCCCGCTTCGAGTTTCGCGGCAAAAGCCTGCTGATTACCTTGATCGATTTGCCGTTTTCGGTGTCTCCGGTAATCGCCGGCTTGATCTACGTGCTGATCTTCGGCTCGCAAGGCTGGTTGGGGCCGCTGTTGGCCGAACATAACATCAAGATCATCTTCGCCGTGCCCGGTATCGTCCTGGCGACCTTGTTCGTCACCTTTCCATTCGTCGCCCGTGAATTGATCCCGCTGATGCAGGAAATCGGCCACGAAGAGGAAGAAGCGGCCTTGTCCTTGGGGGCCAGCGGCTGGCAGACCTTTTTCAAGATTACCCTGCCCAACATCAAATGGGGCTTGCTGTACGGCGTGCTGCTCTGTAATGCCAGAGCGATGGGCGAGTTCGGTGCGGTGTCGGTGGTATCCGGCCATATTCGCGGCCTGACCAACACCCTGCCGTTGCACGTCGAGGTCAGCTACAACGAATACGACTTCGTCGCCGCCTTTGCCGGTGCGTCGATCCTGGCCGGCTTGGCGATCATGACCCTGATCTTCAAAACCCTGCTGGAATGGAAACAAAGCGAAGACCGGAAAAAGGCGAAGGAATAAATAAAGCGTAGGTTGGGTTAGCCGCTAGGCGCTTGTGCCCTATGGGTATAACCCAACACGTCGGCCTTAAAACCGATGACCAAGTTAGATTCAAAGAGGCAGCCAATGAGCATCACCCTACAAAACATCAGTAAACAATTCGGCGCTTTCAAAGCCTTGGACAACATCAACCTGGACATTCCGGAAGGCGAACTGGTGGCGCTGTTGGGACCGTCCGGCTGCGGCAAGACCACCTTGCTGCGGATCATTGCCGGCCTGGAGCAGGCCGACCAAGGCGAGGTTTATTTAAAAGGCGACAACGTCACCGAACAGCCGGTCAAAAACCGGCAGATCGGTTTCGTGTTTCAACATTACGCCCTGTTCCGGCACATGACGGTGTTCGACAACATCGCCTTCGGTTTGCGGGTCAAATCGCACAAGGACCGGCCTAGCGAAGCGATCATCCGCAAGAAGGTTCACGACTTGCTGAATTTGGTGCAACTGGATTGGTTGCACGACCGGTTCCCGGACCAATTGTCCGGCGGCCAGCGCCAGCGCATCGCCTTGGCCAGAGCCTTGGCGGTCGAGCCGTCGGTGTTGTTGCTGGACGAACCGTTCGGCGCGCTGGACGCCAGTGTGCGCAAGGACTTGCGGCTGTGGTTGCGGCATTTGCACCAGGAACTGAACGTGACCAGCATCTTCGTCACCCACGACCAGGAAGAGGCGATGGAAGTCTCCAGCCAGATCGTGGTGTTGAACCATGGCAAGATCGAGCAAAAGGGTACGCCGAGCGAAATCTACGATCATCCGGCCAGCGACTTCGTCTCGCGTTTCATCGGCCAGACCAATGTGTTCAAACTCGACGACGAGGAACATTTCTGGCTCAAGCAAAGCGGCGTGATTGTCGACGACTCGCAAGGCATCGTCGCCCATGTCCGGCCGCACCATATCGGCGTCGAAAAACCAGTCGATCAGAATCAAGCCCCGGTTTATCTGAAAGACTGGCAACATCTGGGCGGCACGATCCGGCTGGAATTGAACCGCGACGGTGCCAACGGTTCCGGCGCCACGATTTACGCCGAAATGCCCAATGAACAGTTCCGCGAACTGGCGTTACAAAAGGGCGACCGGGTGGCGCTGCGGATCAAACATGCGCATTGGTTCAACTGATGACTAGCCGGCTTCGGCAAAGGAGTGTGCATCAATGAATTTCAGCCAATTGGAACTACTGCGCCTGCTGCCGGAAACCCAGTTCAACCTGTCCAAAGCCGCGGACAAGGTCAATATCGTCCAATCGGCCGCCAGCCGGCATATTCAATTGCTGGAAGAGGAACTGGGCTCGCCGCTGCTGGAACGCCACGGCAAGAAAATCCTGGGTTTTACCGCGCTGGGCGAACGGGTGATGCAGGAAATCGAAGGTATCGATCTGGCCAAACGCAACATCCAGACCATCGCCGACGACTACCAGGCCAACCGCAACGGCGCCTTGCACATCGCCACGACGCACACGCAGGCCAAGTATTTGTTGCCGGAGCCGATCCGCAAATTTCGGGCGCAATTTCCCGGTGTGACGATTTACATGGTGCAGTCGTCGCCGGGCGAAATCATCGATTTGCTGTACCGCCACGAAGCCGACATCGCCATCTGCACCGAGAAAATGGAGGACAGCGAGAAGCTGGTGATCAAGCCGTGCTACGAATGGAACCACGTCGCGATCGTACCGCAGGGCCATCCGCTCGCCGACGCCAAGCTGACGCTGGAGAAGCTGGCGTCCTATCCGTTATTGACCTATTCGCCGGGTTATACCGGTCGCTCCAATATCGAAAAAGCCTTCGCCAAGCACGGCTTGGAACTGGATATCACCTTGTCCGCCGCCGACTCGGACGTGATAAAGACCTACGTCAGGCTCGGTCTGGGAGTGGGCATCATTTCCGGTGCGTCGTACGAGCCGGGCAACGACAGCGATCTGATCTGTATCGATCTGGCGCATTTGATCCCGCGCTCGATGACCAAATTGGCGTATCTTAAGCAACTGTATCTGCCTACTTATTTACGTTGCTTTATCGATGAATTGCTGAACGCCGGCAGCGGCCGGGCTACCTCTTAAATCGGACGGTGCGTACAATGGGAGGGGATTGTTTCAACGCATTTAACGCATTTAACTTATTCGCGCCGCTGCGGCGCAAGGACATCAACATGGCATATTGGTACCCCGACAATTCGCAATCGATCGGCAACACACCGCTGGTCAGACTCAACCGCATCACCGACGGCGCGCCGGTGACCTTGCTGGCCAAAATCGAAGGCCGCAACCCCGGCTATTCGGTGAAATGCCGGATCGGCGCGGCCATGATCAACGACGCCCAACAGCGCGGTCTGCTGGGCTCAGGCAAGGAAATCATCGAACCGACCAGCGGCAACACCGGCATCGCCCTGGCTTTTGTCGCCGCCGCGCGCGGTATCCCGCTGACCTTGACGATGCCGGACACCATGAGCATCGAACGCCGCAAATTGCTGGTGGCCTACGGCGCCAAACTGGTGTTGACCGAAGGCGCCAAGGGCATGAAAGGCGCGATCGCCAAAGCCGAGGAAATCGTCGCCTCCGATCCGGAACGCTATGTTTTATTGCAACAATTCAAGAACCCGGCTAATCCGGCGATTCATGAACAAACCACCGGCCCGGAAATCTGGCGCGACAGCGACGGCGCCATCGACATCTTTGTTTCCGGCGTCGGCACCGGCGGCACCATTACCGGCGTATCGCGTTACATCAAACTGACGCAGGGCAAACCCATCGTCTCGATTGCGGTCGAGCCGGAAGCCAGTCCGATCCTGACCCAGTTCCGTAGCGGCCAGGAACTGCAACCGGCGCCGCATAAAATCCAAGGCATCGGCGCCGGCTTCGTGCCGGACATTCTGGATTTGTCGCTGGTCGACGACATCGAGCGGGTCAGCAACGACGACGCGATTGAGTATGCCCGGCGCTTGGCGCGGGAAGAGGGGATTCTGGCCGGCATTTCCTGCGGTGCCGCGGTCGCCGCCGCAGTGCGGGTAGCGAAACGCGAAGAGAATGTCGGCAAAAGCATCGTCGTGATTCTGCCGGACTCGGGCGAACGTTATCTGAGTTCGGCCTTGTTCGAAGGTTTGTTCGATGCTCAGGGAGTGGCGGTATAAGCGGTGGTGATTTCGTTGCTCGGCGTAGGATATGCACAATCCTCGTCGAGCAATATCCATTTCCAAATGCGGTTGGTTTTTATGCGCTGAGAATGGATACTAATAGTTATCGCTGTATTCATGTGTGACTTATTTACGACCAAAACGGACTAGTGGCTAACGGTAAAAAACAACTGAGCAATCCATTTTCTACAGGTGGCGGCGGGGCGCATTTCGAAGCTCATGTTCAAGCCTGTTTCGTTACCTTGATGTTGACTGGTGGCCATGTACCGTGCCTTTCTCGCTGGCCGATCAGCGAGGTCAAATTGCAAGGTAAAATTGACGGCTTCGATACCGACGATTTGATCGTTTTTGTAGAAAACGCGAGAACCCGAGAAACTCAGAAATTATTAGGCCAAGTCAAGCACGCTGTTAGTTTCGTCAAAAGCGATAAACAGCTAAAAGATGTCATCGACGCAGCCTGGAGCGATTTCAACAACCAACGAATTTTCAATAAAAACAAGGATGTTATTGCGCTAATCACGGGGCCACTAACAGCGAAAGATTTCCAAACAGTACCATGGCTATTGGAACAGGCTAAACGCACAGCTAGCGTTGACGAATTTTTCAGAAACGTCAAACAAGCCAACTTCAGTCCGTCGAGCAGTAGCGAAAAACTTGAAGTGATCCGGTACCACTTGAAATCCGCCAACCGCAATCGCAATGTCGCTGACGATCAACTCTATGCTTTTCTCAGACATTTTCACTGGCTGGGTTATGACCTGGGCAAAGAGGAAGGCGTGGTGCTGTCGTTATTGCATTCGCATATTTCTCAGTTCAGTACGCCAGAACCCCAATTGGTTTGGTCGCGTATTGTCGATATTGTTCAAACGTGGAATCAGAGCGCCGGAACGATCACACTGGAAAATTTACCGGAAGACATCAAAGCGCTTTTCCAGGAACGAAAGGTTAGCCATTTCCCAACCGCGTTGCTCAAATCCCAAACACCACTTGAGCCAATCGATTGGAGTCAGCACCAACATGCAACCGCGCTAGCTATCGCAGTCTTAATCGGCTGCTGGGACGAACAAAAATCGGCCGATTTGGAAGTCGTGACCGCTTTGGTTGGCGAGAACTATAACGATTGGATTCAAAAGCCTAAGTCTTGGTTAGCATTGCTCGATGCGCCAGTTACTATCAAAAACGGCGTGTGGACGGTGCATCGCCGCATTGAGCTGTTGCAAGCACTTGGCGGTAAATTGTTTGACCAGAACCTTGATATATTCAAACAAATCGCAGTTTCGATATTGCGCGAAAGCGATCCCTGTTTCGAATTAGCCGCCGATCAACGCTTTGCAGCCAATATTTACGGCAAAGTTTTATCCCATTCCCAATGCTTGCGCAGTGGATTCGCCGAGGGTTTGGCATTGTTGGGCGCTTATCCGGATTGGCTAACTCATTGCTCCCTGAATAAGGCCGAGGTTACCGCTGTTTTGGCAATCAGAGAGATATTCACCGGCGCCGATTGGCGGCTATGGGGTTCGCTAAATCACTTGCTACCGACCTTAGCAGAAGCCGCGCCGAGGGAGTTTTTACGCGCTGTCGGGAATGCGTTAAACCAAACGCCTTGTCCGTTTGACGAGCTATTCGCGCAAGAAGGCGACGGAATACATGGTGGCAACTATCTGACTGGATTGCTATGGGCCTTGGAAACGTTAGCCTGGGATGAAGCCTATCTGGTCAGCGCTTGCTCGTTGCTTGGTGAACTCGCAAGCCATGATCCCGGCGGCAAATGGTCCAACCGTCCGGCAAATTCTTTATCTACGATTTTACTGCCATGGTTACCCCAGACCATCGCGCCATTTGAAAAGCGCCAAGCTGTCATTCGTACCTTAAAGAATGATCAACCCGATGTGGCGTGGTCGTTGATCCTGAATTTATTACCCAACCAACTTCAGTCATCGTTTGGCGCGCATAAGCCTGTTTGGCGAAACGTGATTCCGGCTGATTGGGAGAAAGGCGTCACCCAGCAAGAATATTGGCAACAAATAAGCTTTTACGCGGAGCAAGCCGTTGCAATGGCGGGTTACGATCCGATCAGGTTGGGAGCCTTGGTCGAGCGCTTCGATAGTTTGCCCAATCCTGCATACGATCAATTGCTTAGTGCATTGAGATCGGAAACCGTGGTTGGTTTTGATGAAGATGTTCGACAAAAATTGTGGGAAAAACTAGTCGGATTTGTTGCCAAACATCGCCGCTTTCCAGACGCGGAGTGGAGTGCAGATGAATCGTTGTTGAAGCCGATCGAAGAAGTGGCGGAAAAATTGGCTCCTTCAACTCCCTATATCCGTTACCAGCATTTGTTTTCGAATCGAGACTTTGAACAATATGACGATGAAATATCTTGGGACGAGAAACTGAAAAAACTAAATCAGCGCCGTATTGATGCGGCAAAAGATTTATTAGATCAAAATGGTATTACTACCATTATCCGGTTTGCCGAAACCGTGAAATCGCCTAACCAGGTTGGGCAAGCATTGGCGCATATCGCCGACGATAAAATTGATGCGTTTTTGTTGCCGGAATATCTCAATAAAGAAAATTTACAATTGGATAATTTTATATCAGCCTTTGTTGGAACTCGTTTCCACATAAATGGTTGGCCATGGGCAGACGGATTGGATATGTCCACATGGAAAAAGCCCCAAATTTCTCAGTTTTATAGTCAGTTACCGTTTAAGCCGAGCACATGGCAACGTGTTGCTCAACATTTACATGAATCCGAGATTGATTATTGGCAACACGCTTGGGTAAATCCCTACCAACCAGATAGCGATTTGGCTTTTGCCGTGGACAAGTTGATTGAGTATGGGCGGCCGCTCTCAGCCATCGATTGCCTTGATAAGATTCGGCATGATCATAAAGCACTCAAAATAGAACAATGCGTTAGGGCATTAATGGAGGCGGTATCGACGCCCGAACCGAAACATTCTTTAAGCGCTTAACAACAAATAGGCATGCAGTAAAATAGCAGGGTTTTAGATACGGTGGTGGCGACGGAATGCGGGTAAGGCCCATAGAATTGAGAGAAAGCGAACGAGAGCAACTACAGCTAATCATCAAGAAAGGGAGTGATTGGCGAGAACGGGAGCGTGCGGAAACCATTTTGATGTTATCCGAGGGTCAAACAGTCGTTGCTATTGCAGAGCATCAGGGGGTGAAGCCGGAAGCAGTCCGCGAGCGGCGACGAAAGTGGTGGAGAAACGGACTAAACAGCTTACCGGATCAACCGCGTAGTGGTGCGCCGAGCAAGTTGACTGACGCGCATCGAAGCCAACTCAAGGAATGGATCGATGCGGAACCTTTGAACTGCCGGGTATTGGTTAGTCGTCTAACGACGGAGTGCGGAGTAACGATTAGTGCTGGCACCTTGCGGAACGAGTTAAAACGCATGGGCTATGTGTGGAAACGCACTCGTTACAGTTTAAAAAAAAGCGCGATCCCGAGCGCTTCGAGCAGGCCCGACAAGACATCGCTGAACTGATTAAGCAAGCTCAAGCTGGTGAAATTGAATTGGCCTATGTGGACGAAGCGGGGTTTGCGCCACAACCACCGAATCGTTCAGCTTGGACAAAAAGCGGAGAAGTCCATGCCATTACTGCTAAGCGTGCACTACGCTTGAATGTGATCGGTGCCATGCTGTCATCCGGCCGATTAATACTGGCTAAACTGTGGCAAAGCGTAAATGGTCTATGGTTCTTTGGCTTTCTGATGGCGTTGATCGACCGCGTCAGCAAACCCTTGGTAGTGATTTTGGATAATGCATCCATTCATACTGCCAAGAAACTGAAACCTTATTGGGATTTGTTGGAAGAAAAAGGGATGCGATTTTATTTCCTGCCACCCTACAGTCCCGAGCTGAACCGGATTGAATTGCTGTGGCATAAAATGAAATATGAATGGCTGCCATTCAAGACATTTACGCCGGATGAACTTGAGCAAGCCATTGACGAAATTGGTCACGGGTTTGGCTCGCAATACACGTTAACTTTTTGCTAGGCGCTTAGCAAGCCACCATATTGTTGATTTGATCAAGTATTTACAAGAATCAACCGAGACTTCGCCGGACGACCTCTTTCGAGTTGAATGGGCGTATTTACCTCTATTAAATGGCTACCATGGAGCTAGGCCAGTATATTTAGAAAAACGGCTTGCCTGCGATCCGGAATTCTTCTGTGAAGCTATACGGTTAATTTATCGTCCGGACAAAAAGGATTTAGAAATTCAGGATGTTTCCGAGCAACAAAAATCGATTGCGAACAACGCTTATCGTTTATTGAACGATTGGAAAATGCCTCCTGGTATTGAAGACGATGGGACTTTTAGTTCAGACAAATTAGTTGTCTGGATCAATCGGGTCAGGGAGCTCACTGAGGAGTCTGGTCATTTTGATGTGGCAATGTCCAAAGTTGGTCAGGTCTTGATGCATTGCCCGCCCGACCCAAATGGTCTGTGGATTAGTCGGGTAGCGGCTGGTCAATTGAACGAAAAAGACGCCGAAGCGCTCAGGCGAGGATATTACTTCGCCATTCGGAATTCCCGCGGAGCTTACTATGTTGACCCTAGCGGGGAACAGGAAATGAAACTTGCGGAAAAATATCGCGTACAAGCAGTGGACATGGAAAATGAAGGTTATGTCAGGTTTGCCCAGACGTTAAATGCTTTGTCGGATAGTTATGAAACAGATGCAAAACGAGTTCGAGACGAATATGGGGGAGGTTAGTAGTGCCTGAATTGCCGGTTTTCTTCGAACAGGAAAAGGGCCAGATCTAGCAAATAAGCGTCCTTGAAAGGCTTTCCTTTTTTATGCCTGACCCCTTCTTCCTTGTTCGTGACATCGCTAGCTCGCGGCCAAGCAAAATCTGCTTTTTTAAAACTGAACCATGAAATCCGTTAGACTAGGCGCCGGCCATAGTCAACATAGGAGCGATGTATGAAATTCGATATAACCAACCCCGGCGCATTTTCGACCTTAAGGGTCTGTCTGGAGCCCAACGAATCCATCAAAGCCGAGTCGGGTGCGATGATCACCATGAGCGAGACGCTGGATGTGAGTTCAAAAATGGAAAGAGGCTTGCTGGGCGGGTTATCCCGCAAACTGCTGACCGGGGAGTCGTTGTTTTTTCAAACCGTTACTGCGGCACGCGGGCCCGGCGAAGTGTTGATGGCGTCCGCTTATCCCGGCGAAATCGCCATACTCGAGATGGACGGTTCGGAAGAATACATCTTACAGAAAGACGGATTTTTGGCAGCCGAGCAATCGGTGCAAGTCTCCACTAAGGCGCAAAACCTGACCAAGGGTCTGTTTTCCGGCGAAGGCTTCTTCGTGATGCGGGTAAGCGGGCAGGGCAAACTTGCGATCAGCACCTACGGCGGCATCCAAAAGCTGTCGCTGGCACCCGGCGAAACCCGAATCATCGACAACAGCCATATGGTGGCCTGGAGCGCCAACGCCAATTATAAAATCGAAAAAGCCGCCAAAGGCTGGATTTCCAGCTTTACCAGCGGCGAAGGTCTGGTCTGCCGGTTTACGGGGCCGGGCGATGTTTATATTCAAACCCGCAACTCGCCGGGTTTCGGCTCTTGGCTACGCCAGTTCATCCCGACCCGCTGATACCGCGGATAGACTATTCAGCGCACAGAAGACTATGAATTCAGGAAGCAATTTCAATGGGCTTTACTATGCCGGGCGCGACAAATTCAGTGTGCGGTTTACCGTATCCGCGCACGGACTGATCGAATTCGAACTGGCCGAACGGGGGCGACAGGCGATTGCTCTGCAAGGCACCACCTTGGAATTGATCGGCGACCCGTGTACGACCTTGCAAATCGGCTGGTCAGACCACAATGGTCGACACGCCTTGTTGTGCGCGGAGCCCGGCCTATTCGTTACCCTGCTGTCGCTGAATTTACCGCAACCGGCTCACGCGCACCTAACTGCCTTGCAAACTCGGCAGCGTCAAACACTCAGCGGCGAAAAACATCGAGTGCCGGTCTACCTGGGTCTGATTGCGGCGTTTTTTGTCGGTGGATATGCGGCGTTGCACTATGCCGCCCCCTTGATCGCCGATTTGATTCCCTATGAATGGGAGCAAAAAATCGGCGAAGTTGCCTTCGAACACTACCAAACCGGTAAACGAACTATCGCGGATCAGACCGTCACCGACGGGGTTAACGCCATCGTTAACCGCATAGATCAGTTCGACGGCGCGGAGATCGCATACCAGGTGGCGGTGGTCGATGCCGACATGATCAACGCGTTTGCCTTCCCCGGCGGTTACGTGGTGGTGACTACCGGGCTGATCGAAAATGCCGACAATCCCGAACAAGTCGCAGGCGTGTTAGCGCATGAATTGACCCATGTGCTGCAGCGACACGGGATGCGAAAACTGGTGCGTCAGGCCGGTATGGGGGTGTTGATCGGCATTGTATTCGGCGACGTGTCGGTACTGTCGCAGTTGATCGAACTTAGCTCGCAACTGGATAGCCTGTCATTCGACCGCGATCAGGAGCGCCGCGCCGACGACGGGGCGATCGAAATCATGACCGCTGCCGGCTTATCGCCGCAAAACCTGGCGGCTTTTTTTAAAAAAATTCAAACCGCGGATACGCTGAACGGCAGCATCCCGGTGCTGTTGCAAACTCATCCGCTAACCGAGGAGCGCATCCAACGCGTGACAGCCGCCGCCGAGCCGGCACAGCCCTTTCTGTTCGAGATGGATTGGGGCAAAGTCAAACAAGGGATAAAGTAAAGCGCGCAGATCTTCGATCACGCTGAGAACGGTCCCCACCCATTGCTTTCCGAGTCGGGTTTTCGCTGCGCACATCCGGCGCAGGCATGACGTATCCGGTCAGCACGGTGAGCGGAACTCGGCGCTACCGCATTACTCCAGTTCTAACAGTCTGGTCTGCTTGAAGTCATTGATAGAACTTCCAGCAAATCGCGCTTTGCAACAAGCTGAATGGCCTCGAACCCTTTCACAACGCGCCGCGGCTCGAGTAACTCTGCGTGGTGCCAAGCGGATGTGCTGCGTCCCGCCTATTCGCCGACGTCACCGGCAGTTCGAAATAGCGCCCCTGTACCAAATCGAAGCCGCTCTGTCTGGCCAATGCCGCGCTACGCTTGTCGGCGACATCCAATAGCAAGCTGCGGCCATTGACCGAGGCGACCAGGCTGTTCAGTTGCTGGATTTTGCCCAGCAACTGGTTGTCTCTGACTTGATCCAAATGCTCGGCGGATAAGCCGACAAAATCCGGCGATAACCGGGAGATCAATTCCAGCGCGGCTCTTTCCAGCGACTGAACGTCGAATTTCAACGCCAGCCGGTAACCGCGGCGTTGGTAATTTTCCAGACCTTTTTGCAGGGACGGAAAGAAGCGGGCGTAGGCGTTGCTGACACTGAGCGCAATCGCCACGTTGCTGGTTTGCAAGCCGCATTTGACGATGATCTCTTCGAAGTAAGCACCGTGGTCGGCCTTGACGCCCAGAATATGCCGCGGATCGACGTACAGAAATAGCAATTCGTCCAGATGCGACTGCGGCAGGTAGTTCAGCATGTGCACGGTGCGGGTCAGCCGGTCGAAGTTGATCACCGAATCGCTGTTGCCGGGCGTTTGAGGCAGGCTGAGCAGATTGTCCAGCTCGTTACCCAACAGCGTCTGTACCGGATTCGCCGTGACCGTCAATTGCGCGATATGGCCGACCACCTGCGACGTGCGCAAGGTTTCCCGGATCGGCGCCAAGGTGCTGCCGACTTTGATCGGCCCGAACAAGCCATGTACGGCGCCATTCTCCAGCAAAAACGGCCGGACACCATCGGCGTGTTCCTGTTCCAGGCGGTCGTTGAAATATTCCACTAGTTGCTGCAAAGGCATGATCGCTTCCTCTCGATTGAAATTGTAGAGCGGGCAAGGCAGCCGGTCGGGACAGTGCCGTCCGGCGTTATATCGAGCAATGTTAACGACTGTATTTTGTGAAATAAAACGATATTATTAGAATTGTTAATCACCATATTAGATAAATTGGGAGCTGAATGGCGGGCGGGGCGGCGCTGGTGAAAATCTGGGCTTAGGAGTAGTATTTCTGTAGCTTTTATATGGAAATCGCGCTTATGGCAGACGCAACAATCGCCCGGCAGGCAGCAGCGGACATATCCGCTTCGGTGCCGGCGGAAACCAAGCCCCACCCGCAGCAACCGGTCGGCCGCATCGAAGCGGCTCAGGGGCCGGTGGTGGACGTGCGCTGCGAGTATCTGCCGCCGATCGGCCAGGCTTTGGACGTGATCAACGGCGGATCGGCCTATGTGATGGTGGTGTTTCAACATCTGGAACCGACCTTGGTGCGGGCGATTGCCTTGCATCCGGTGTCCGGGCTGTATCGCGGCATGCCGGTTTACGATCGCGGCGACGCGCTACACGTGCCGGTCGATCCGGCTTGTCTGGGGCGGATGTTGAATCTGTTCGGCGAACCGCTCGACGGCGGCGCGCCGCTGCCGAAGAAGGTGTTTCGTAACATCCTGGCCAAGCCGCCGCTGCTGGCGGATACCTTGCCGGCCTCGCAGATCCTGGAAACCGGCATTAAAGTCATCGATTTGCTGTGCCCGTTCGTGCGCGGCGGCAAGACCGGATTGTTCGGTGGTGCCGGCGTCGGCAAGACGGTATTGATGATGGAATTCATGCATGCGGTCAGCGCCGGCATGCAGGGGGTGTCGGTGTATGCCGGGGTCGGCGAACGCATGCGCGAAGGCCACGAACTGTGGCACGAAATGGCCGATGCCGGCGTGCTGCCCAAGGCTTTGCTGGTCTACGGCCAGATGGACGAATCGCCCGGCGTCCGCTTTCATGTCGGCTACACCGCCTTGACCTATGCCGAGTATTTGCGCGACACGCTGCACGGCGAGGTGTTGTTTCTGATGGACAACATTTTCCGTTTCGTTCAGGCCGGCAGCGAGATTTCCGGCTTGTTGGGGCGGATGCCGGCTACGGTCGGCTACCAGCCCACCTTGCTGACCGAAGTCGCGTCGTTGCAGGAGCGCATCGTCTCCACCCGTTCCGGTTCGATCACCTCGGTGCAGGCGGTCTACGTGCCGGCCGACGACATGTCCGATCCTGCGGTCGCGACGATACTCGGCCATCTGGATAGCGTGGTGATCCTGTCGCGGCAGCAGGCGGCCAAGGGCATTTACCCGGCAATCGACCCATTGCGTTCCGGCAGCCGGATCATGGATCGCCATATCGTCGGCGAGCGCCATTATCAAGTGGCGCGGGCGGTACGCGAGCACCTGGCGCGTTACCGCGAGCTGGAGGACATCATCGCCATGCTCGGCATCGAGGAATTATCGGTCGAGGATCGGCGTATCGTCGAACGCGCCCGCCGCCTGCAGCGCTATCTGACTCAACCCTTCGTTACCGTTGCCGACCATACCGGCTTGCCCGGCGTGCGGGTGCCGCTGCAACAGACCATCGCCGACTGCGAGGCCTTTATCGCCGGCAAGTACGACACGCTCAGCGAAGCCGACTGTTACATGAAGGGGGCGATGCCGGCATGAGCGGGTTTGAATTGACTTTGCTCGACAGCCGCGGCGTCGAGCATTTCGAACAAGTCGGCCAATTCGTCGGGGCCGACGCCGACGGCAGTTTCGGTATCTTGCCCGGCCACGTGCGGATGATTGCGTTATTGCGATACGGGCTGGCGCGGTTTCGCGACCAAGCCGGCGTCTGGCGCTATTTGGCTCTGCCGGGCGGCGTGTTGCGCTTTGCCGATAATCGAATGACGTTGACCGCGGTGCGCTATTTTCTCGGCGACGATCCCGACGCTTTGTGCGAGCAATTGGCGGCGGAAATGGCGCGCACCGATTCGGAAGTACACCGGGCGCGGGCGACGCTGACCGAAATCGAACGTTCGCTATTGCGGCGTTTGGCGGAGTTGAGTAACCGGGTTGCAGGGGGGCGATAGCCATGAGTTTTCGGAATAAATTGATCGAATTCACCCGGCGCGATGCGCGGCGCTTGCAGGAACAACGCCGGCAATCGGCGTCCTGGCTCGGTGTGTTGCTGTACGGCGGTACGCTGGGATTGTTGTTTGTGGTGCCCATCGTCGCCGGCGCCTACCTGGGGCGTTGGCTGGATACGTTGGCGGACGGTTATTCGGTGCGCTGGACCGTCAGCCTGATCGTGCTGGGCATTGTGGTTGGTGCTTACAATGCGCTGCGGTTTTTACAGGAGCATTCGCGATGACCGAGCCCGACCTTGCCTTGCATCTCGGACCGTTGGCGATCAGCGGCACGGTGTTGACCACCTGGGGCGTGATGGCCGGATTTACCTTGCTGGCGTTACTGCTGCGGTTGCCGGCGAAGGGCGGATTGGCGCGGCTGCATACGGCGCTGGAGGCGGTGGTGGTGGCAATAGATGGCGCAATCGGCGAGGTGCTGCCGGCAGCTGCGGTGCGACGGGTATTGCCGTTCGTCGCGACGCTGTGGCTGTTCGTGTTGGTCGCCAATCTGGTCGGCCTGATTCCGGGCTTGCATTCGCCAACCCGTGATTTATCCGCCACGGCCGCACTGGCAGTACTGGTATTCGCCTCCACCCACTGGTTCGGCATTCGCGACCGCGGCCTGCGCAACCATCTGCGCCACTACATCGAACCCAGCGTGATCCTGCTACCGTTTCATATCATCAGCGAATTGACCAGGACGCTGGCCTTGGCGATCCGTTTGTTCGGCAACGTCATGAGTCTGGAAATGGCCGCGTTGCTGGTATTGCTGATCGCCGGCTTTTTGGTGCCGGTGCCGCTGTTAATGCTGCACGTGGTCGAAGCCGTGGTGCAGGCCTATATCTTCGGCATGCTGGCCTTGATTTACATCGCCGGCGCGCTGGAACCCAACGAATCCGACACTTCAGCCATGGAGACTCCGTCATGACCGATTTACACCTGTTCAGCATCATCTCCACCGGCGTGGCCGGCTTGGTCATCGCCCTGGGCACGATGCTGCCGGCCATCGCGATGGGCAAGGCCATTGCCAGCGCGTTGGAGGCGCTGGCGCGGCAGCCGGAGGCGGAAAAAACCATCACCCGCACCTTATTTATCGGTTTGGCGATGATCGAATCGCTGGCGATTTATTGTCTGGTGGTGGCGTTGATTGTGCTGTTCCGCAATCCATTGCTGGAATATTTTCTGAGTTAGTCCGCCGAGTGATCGCTATCGCCCTCCAATCCACCGGACTTCTGCCATGATGCAACTCGACTGGACCACGTTTATTCTGGAAATCCTCAATTTCCTGGTGTTGGTGTGGATACTGCAGCGTTTTCTGTACCGGCCGGTTTTGGCGTTACTGGACGCCCGCCAGCAACGCATCAACCAGCAAACCGAGCGCGCCGCGCAATTGCACGCCGAAGCCGAAGCCTTGCAAAGCCAGTACCAGGCGCGCCTGGCGGATTGGCAGCAACAACAGGATGCCGCGCGTCGGGCGCTGGAGGAAGAGTTGGCGCAACTGCGCAGCAGCGAATTGGACGCGCTGCGGAAAACTTTGGCCGACGAAGAAGCCAAGTTTCGGGTGCGCAATCAGGCGGCCACCGCGACCCGCGAAGCCGCCTTGATCCGCGAAGCGGCGGCCAAGGCCTACGCCCAGACCGCAGCGATGCTGCAGCGGATGGCCGGACCGGATTTGACCGGACGCATCGTCGAGATTTTCCTGGAAGATTTGCGGCAGTTGCCGGAAGCGGAGCTCGCGGCATTGCATAAAGCGGCGGCCGCTCTGATCCAGGCGTCGGCGGTGACGATAGCCAGCGCCCACCCGTTAACCGACGCCGATCAGAGCCGGCTCGGCCAAGCGTTGTCGGCGGCGGCCGGTCGCGAGCTGGCTTTCAACTTCTCCATCGACCCGGCCTTGATCGCCGGCGTCCGCGCCGTAGTCGGCGAATGCCAGTTGCACGCCAATTTGGCCGACGAATTGGCCTTTTTCCGCCGCCAAACCAACCATGACTGAGCCGAACACGTCCTATCGGTTCGGCTTACGCCTATCCGAACGCGGCTGCGTGGCCGGCATCGGCGACGGCATCGCCTGGATCCGCGGTCTGCCGTCGGCCCGGCTCGACGAATTGATCGGCTTCGACGACGGTAGTTCGGGTTTGGTATTCCAACTCGGCAAGGAAGTGTTGGGCGCGATCCTGCTGTCGCAAAGCCGCGGCGTCACCGCCGGCATGGCGGTACAGCACATCGGCCGTAAATTGGAGATCGGCGTCGGCGACGCCTTGCTCGGCCGGGTAGTCGATCCGCTGGGCAGTCCGCTGGATGGTTTGCCGGCGCCGCAAATTCGCCAGTTCCGGCCATTGGAAGCCGCCGCACCGAGCATTATCGAACGGGATTTCGTCACCGAACCGTTTTATACCGGCTGCAAGATCGTCGATAGCCTGATTCCGATCGGCAAGGGCCAGCGCCAATTGATCATCGGTGACGATGGTGTCGGCAAAAGCGCCCTGGCCTTGGATGCGGTGTTGAACCAGCGCGGCCGCAACGTGTTGTGCGTGATGGTGTTGATCGGCCAACCGCGCTCGTCGGTGGCCGGCACCTTGGAAGCCTTGCGTGCCGCCGGTGCACTGGATTACACCGTGCTGGTGGTGGCCGAAGCCAATGCCTTGCCGGGTTTTCGCTATCTGGCGCCGTTTGCCGGCTGCGCCATCGCCGAGCACTGGATGCGGCTGGGCCGCGACACGCTGGTGGTCTACGACGATCTGACCCGCCACGCTCAGTCCTACCGCGAGTTGTCGCTGTTGTTGCAACGGCCGCCGGGCCGCGAAGCCTATCCGGGGGATATTTTTTATCTGCATTCGCGCTTACTGGAGCGCTCGACGGTGTTGAGCCTGCAACACGGCGGCGGCAGCATGACCGCGCTGCCGATCATCGAAACCCGGCAGGGCGAATTGTCGGCCTATATCCCGACCAACCTGATTTCGATTACCGACGGCCAGATTTATTTCGAGAGCAAATTATTCGCCGCCGGCATCCTGCCGGCCATCGATATCGGCCGTTCGGTGTCGCGGATCGGCGGCAAGGCCCAGCATCCGGCCATCAAAAACGCCGCCGCCCATATTCGGCTGGATTATCTGCAATTTCTGGAGCTGGAACTGTTCGCCCGCTTTGGCACCCGCCTGGAAGCCAGCGTCGAGGAAAAACTACAGCGCGGCCGGCTGTTGCGGGAAATTCTGAAGCAGGACCGCTTGCAGCCCTGGTCTGAAGCGGCACATCTGGCTTGGTTGCTGGCTTACGGCGAAGGTATGCTGGCCGATCTCGCGCCGGAACAAGCGGCCGGGGTGTTGGCCTATCTGCAGCAGCAACTGGCGGAGACCCGTTTGAGCTTGGACTCGCCGAAGCAGCAATGGCTGGCGGCGCTCAGGCAATGGTTGGCGGCTAAACCATGAGCCAGCGGCGGGAAGTCGAAGCGCGGTTGGCGCTGTTCGACGAATTGTCCGGCATCCTCGGCGCGATGCGCAGTTTTGCGTTGGCCGAATTGCGCAAGGTCGGCAAGCGCGAAGCCGGCCAGCAGCTGGTCGTAGAGTCGTTGCTGGCCGCTTTGCACGATTTGTCCGGCGCCTTGCCGGAAGCGTTTTATGCCGATACCGCCAAATCCGGCGCCGATATCTGGTTGTTGTTCGGCTCGGTGCGCGGCTTTTGCGGCAGTTTCAACGAAGACGTGCTGCGTTTTTGGCAGAGTGTGGCCGACCCGCAAGCGCCGCTGATTTTGGTGGGCGAACGCCTGCATTTCCTATTCGACGGTCATGAATATGCCGTTTTTCTGGACGGCGCCGAAGGCGGGCTGGATGCGCCGGCGGCGATTGACCGGATTTTGGCGGCGGTCGCCGAACTGCGCGGCGATGGCGATTATGGTTTGATGGTCTGCATCCGCGACGAGCAGGGCGCTCGCAGCCAGCGCTTGTGGCCGTTGCCGCCGATTGCCGGCGGGAGTGTTCCGCTGGAACTGCCGTTGACTTATCAGCGTCCTGCCGCAGTTGCGATGGGCGTTGCCGAACAGTATTGGTTCCATGTGCTGCTGGCGCTGCTGTTGCGTTCGATTCGGGTCGAAAACCACATGCGGCTGATGCAGATGGAAACTGCGCTACGTCATCTGGAACACGGCGGCGAGGACTTGCAACGCCAGCGCAACCGGCTGCGGCAGGAGGAAATCGTCGAGGAAATCGAGCTGATGGTCGGCCGGCGTTAGCAAACCGCACTCAGTCAACCGCCCGACCCGGCACCGGATCGGGCGGCTACCTTGCTCTTTTCAATCAGTCGTCTGCAAAAAACCGGCCCGGCCGACTGGCGCCGTGTCACCGCTACCTGCCTAGGCACAATCCCTCTTGCGTTCTCGTTTCAAAATTGCCTCGATTGTCGCAACTGTTGCGGCCCGGACTGACCTTGGCTTCAAGTTCCGCGAGTATGGGCTACAGTTTACCGGTAACGCGCTGCGGCCAGCGGGCCGTTGCAGCGCGACCGGAGGCCTTGGTTGCTAACAGCCGGTGCCGCGTCCTTTCAACTTATTACAGATGGAGTAAAACATGACGGAAAAACATTGTCTGATTGTCGACGACAGCAAGATGTCCAGAATGATGGTGAAAAAAATCATTCTGGAGGCGCATCCCGATTGGCATATCGTCGAAGCCGAGAACGGGCAGCAAGCGATCGACAGAGCCGGCGAAGCCAAATACGACATCATTTTGCTGGATTACAACATGCCCGTCATGGAAGGCGGCCAAGCGGCCGAAATCATCCGTCCGATGCAAGCCGAGGCCAAGATGGCGTTCCTGACCGCCAACGTGCAAGAGGCGGTAAAGAATCTGGCGGTGCAATTGCACATCGACTTTATCCCCAAACCGATCACAGAAGCCAAGATCAAAGCCTATGTCGGATAACTTGATTGAAAATGACGAAGATTTTTTAGATGCCGTGGCCGAAGTCCTTAATATCGGCATGGGTTACGCTGCCAGCGTACTCAGCGAAATGGTCAACGAAGAGGTGAAACTGAGTGTGCCCGGCGTGACCTTTGTCTCGCGTCCGGAGGCTTTGAAGGTGATTCAAGCCAAGACCGATCGCGATGTCAGCGGCGTTTGCCAGCAATTCGACGGCGTGATGGGCGGCGACGTACTGCTGCTGTTTCCCGAGGAAAAAAGCCTGCAGTTGGTCAGAGCCGTACTGCAGCAGGACTTGTCGCTGGAAGACTTGACCGAAATGGAACAGGAGGCCATGGCGGAAATCGGCAATGTCATATTAAACGGTTGTCTGTGCAGCATCGCCGATCTGTTCAATCAGCGGATTTCCGGCGGCATCCCCGAATTCGTAAAAGGTTCTTTGGCGGACATCCTTACCGACAACGAGTTGCGCGAAAAAGTCGAGGCTTGCGTGTTGTTGTTGAACATGGAGTTCTCGCTCGATAAGAACCGCGTCGAGGGTTACGTCACCTTTTTGATGGACGTCGAATCGATGTCGATATTCAAGCAAAGCGTCAAGTCTTATCTGGGTATGTGATGGTGGCGAATAGTAAGCCGGATTCGGATTTCGTCAGGTCAAGCCTGTTTCAGGCTATTTTCGAAAACTGCCAGTTTGGATTGATCGTTGTGAACCGGGCTTCTGCCGTCGTTGCCTGGAATCCTTGGATGGCGAAGTGCAGCGGTATCGATGCCGAGCGGGCGTTCGGCAAATCTTTAGCCGAACTATTCCCCAATGCGGCTGGCGGCAGTTTGCAAAGAGCGATAGACGTTGCTTTGAGTCACGGCATGTCGTCGATTATTTCCCATACCTTAAACCGCAATCCGCTGCCGTTGACTGCTGCCAGCGGCGCAGCCATCGATCAGCAATTGAAGGTTACGCCGCTCAATACTGAAGATTCGAGTCTTTGTTTGATTCAAATCAACGATATTACGGCGGCGGTCAAGCGCGATAGCCAACTGCTGGATAACGTCGCCGAGCTGAGTTTTCATAAATACGCATTCGACCAGCACGCAATCGTGGCCGTTACTGAAGTGGACGGCACCATTACTTACGTTAACGATCTGTTTTGCAAGGTCAGCCAATACTCGCGGGAGGAGTTGATCGGCCAGAACCACAGGCTGTTGAACTCGGGGCTGCATTCGCAGCAGTTTTTTCGGGATATGTTTAAGGTTATCGGCAAAGGCAAGGTTTGGCAGGGCGATATCTGCAACCGGACCAAGAGCGGCGAGCTGTACTGGGTATCGACCACTATCGTGCCGGACATCGGCCAGAATGGGAAACCGCGGCGGTATCTGGCGATTCGCACCGACATCACCGAACGCAAACGCGCCGAAGAAGCCGCCAACGCGGCGACGGTGGCCAAATCGCAATTTTTGGCGAATATGAGCCACGAAATCCGGACGCCGATGAACGCGATTTTGGGTCTGACTCGCCAGGTATTGGAAACCGAACTGACGGCGGAGCAACGCGAACAATTGGATAAAGTCAGAAAGTCCGGCCAGGTGCTGATCCGGATCATTAACGACATTCTGGATTTTTCCCGATTCGAGTCCGGTGCCGTGGCGCTGGAACAGCTGCCGATCAGACTGGAGACGGTGTTGCAGGAAGTCACCGACTTGTTCGGCGCCCAGATCGAAGAAAAAGGCTTGGAGATGTTTGTGGACATTCATCCCGATACGCCGTTTTACGTGATGGGCGATCCGCATCGACTGACCCAAATTCTTAACAATCTGATCAGTAACGCGATTAAATTTACCGAAAATGGCGAAATTTACCTGTCGGTACAAGCGGATGGCCGGACCGAAAAAACCGTGACCCTGGTTTTTAGCGTCCGCGATACCGGGATCGGCGTGTCGGCGGATAAAATCGAATCCCTGTTCAATCCCTTCGTGCAGGCCGACAATTCCACCACGCGGCGCTTCGGTGGCAGCGGCTTGGGATTGGCCATATCCCGGAAGCTGGTGGAGCTGATGGGCGGGCATATCGAGATGAACAGTACCTGCGGCCAGGGTACCTGCGTCAATTTTTCCATTGAGGTCGGGCTAATGCCGGGCGAGGCCGTTCTGTCGCACACCTCGGCCGGGGATTTGCAAAGCTTGCTGGGAAAGCGGGTTTTGATCGTGGACGACATCGAGTCGTCGCGCAATATTCTGTCGCGTCTGATCGGTTTATGGGGGATGCATGCGGTCATGGCCGGTTCCGGCGAAGAAGCGTTGGTGGCGATCGAACAGGCCTCGCGTGAGCGGTGGCCTTTTTACGCGGTGTTGCTGGATTGGCGTATGCCGGGAATGAGCGGATTGCAAGTGGCGGCGGAGTTGAAAAAACGGCTGAGCGGGGGAGAGGCTAACGATCCGCTCAAGGTGTTGATGGTCACCGCTTACGATAAGCAGGCGTTGCTGCGGCATCCCGATGCGCATTTCGTCGACAACGTGCTGTCGAAACCGATTTTGCCTTCCAAGTTGTTCGATGCGCTGTTGAGCCGTAAAACCAATCCTGACGTGGTTGCGCCGGAACTGACCAGGCGCCGCTTCGAAGGGCTTAGGGTGTTGCTGGTGGAAGATCACGATATCAATCAGGAAGTCGCCGTCAATTTTTTAAAAAAACGCGGGGTAGATGTTACTGTAGCCTGGCATGGTTTGGAAGCGGTCGAATTTGTCAAGCGCCGTACATTCGACTTGGTGTTGATGGATTTGCACATGCCGGTGATGGGAGGGCAGGAAGCCACTCGTTTGATTCGGCAAATGCCACAAGGCCGGAGTCTGCCGATCGTGGCGATGACCGCCGCCATTTTGGACGAAGATCGCAGAGCTTGCCTGGAGGCCGGCATGGACGATTTTATTCCGAAACCGGTAGAACCGACGGATCTGGCCCGGGTATTGGAGCTTTTCAGTCGGCGCGGCCCGTTGGCGGCGCAAGTCGAACAGGCCGCGATCATAACCCATCGGCCCATTTTGGATGTGACCCAAAGTTTGCGCCTGCTGGACGGCGACATCGCTTTGCTGCAACGACTGATCAGCAGCTTCATCGAGCGTTTTCACGATATTACGGCGCAGTTAACCGAATTGCTGGTCAAGCGCAATCCAAAGGACGCGGCCAATATGATTCATGCCGTGAAAGGGGTTGCCGCCAATTTGGGGGCATCGGCGTTGGCGGACGCCTGTAGCCGGTTGATGGAGGAAATCAAGCTGGACAGCGGAACCTTGTCGATGGACGCATTCAACACGGTGTTCACCGAAACCGTCAAAGAGATGCAAGTTTTTCTGGGCAAGCACCCCCAAACCGCAAGCGTCAAAGTCGAAGAAAACGACTATGTTGGCTCGCCCGAGACCTTGCTGGAATTGGAGCCGTATCTGGTGCGCCAGGAAATCATTCCCGATGCATTGCTTGAGGCCCTCGACCGGCTGGCTGCCGACAACTCGGACGGTTCCGCTTTATTACGCCAGTTGAAATATCATCTGGACAATTTCGACCACCGGCAAGCGCGCGAGGTATTCGCGAATTGGAAATCGAGCACTGGGGGGCAAGCGTGAGCGATAGTGCCCCCAGCCTAAAACCCCTGGTACTGTTGGTGGACGATTTGCCGGCCAACTTGCACGTGCTGGTGTCGGCCTTAAAGGCGGATTTCCGCCTGAAAACCGCGACCAGCGGCGCGGACGCTTTAGCCTTGCTGGAGCAACAGGACGATCTGCCGAAACTGGTCGTCCTCGACGTCAAAATGCCGGGTATCGGCGGCATCGAGGTATTGCGCAGGATGCGGGCGTCGCCGGCAACCGGCGACATTCCGGTGATTCTGTTAAGCGCCGACAGTTCGGAACAAAACGAGCTGGCCGGCCTGCACCTCGGCGCGGACGATTACTTGGTAAAACCGATCTCGCCCAATGTCTTGTCGGTAAGGGTCCACAACCAGATTCAGCGCCACGCGGACCGGGTGCAGTTGCGTTTGGCGGCGCATGTGTTCGAGTACAGTGGGGAGGCGATCATGATTACCGATCGCCATAACCGCATCATCGACGTCAACGCCGCGTTTTCGGCTCTGACCGGATACGATAAGGCCGACGTATTGGGCATGGACCCGAAAATGTTGTCTTCCGGTCAGGCCGAGCGGGAGCTGTACGAGAAGATGTGGGCCGGTATTCGGGACACAGGATTCTGGCAGGGGGAACTTTGGGACCGGCGTAAGGATGGTAGCGTATTTCCCAAAATGATGACGGTGTCGGTCGTGCGGGACCGAACCGGCGTCATCGAGTTTCATTTGGCCAACTTCGTCGACATCAGCCATCTGAAAGAAGCCCATGCCCGGATCGAGCATCTGGCTCACCACGATCCGTTAACCGAATTGCCGAATCGCTTGCACTTGCAACTCTATCTCGAACAATCGCTGATGATTGCCAAGCGTGGGGGGGAGCAATTGGCCGTCATGTTGTTGGATTTGGATCGGTTCAAGAACATCAACGATACCTTGGGTCATTCCATCGGCGACCAGTTGCTGATTCAGGTGGCGAAGCGGCTGAAAACCTCGTTGCGGGAATACGACATGGTTGCCCGCCTGGGCGGTGACGAGTTTGTGGTGGTAATCAGAGCTGCCGCGATAGAGGATGTCGCTTCTTCGGTGGCGAATAAGATCTGCCATAGCTTGGGGCAGCCGTTCACGATAGAAAAATTCACGTTGCGTACCGCTTCCAGTATCGGTATCGCGGTCTATCCGGATAATGCCGAGCATATGGAAGACCTGATGAAAAGCGCCGATACCGCGATGTACCACGCCAAGTCCGAAGGCGGCGGCAATTTTCAGTTTTTCTCGCCGGAAATGAACCGCAACGCCCACGAGAAAATGGAACTTGAAAACCAGTTGCACGAAGCGATCGAAAAACGCCAGTTCGAATTGTATTTCCAGCCGCAACTCTCGCTGCCGGACGAACGTTTGCTGGGTGCCGAGGTGTTGTTACGCTGGCGCCATCCCGTCAAGGGATTGATTTCGCCCTCGGTGTTCATTCCGTTGGCGGAAGAGACCAACCAAATTTACAAAATCGGCGAGTGGGTGCTGGAAAACGCCTGTCGGCGGGCGGGCGAATGGATAGCGCAAGGATTACCGCTAAAGCGGATCGGGATCAACGTGTCGGCCAAACAGTTTCAAAACAAAGGCCTGTACGAAGCGGTAAAGCGGGCACTGGTGCTGGCCGACATTAGCCCTGAGTCGCTGGAGTTGGAATTGGAAATTACCGAAACCGCCGTAATGACATCACCGGTCCAGGCCGGCGAAATGTTGCAGTCGTTTCGCGAAATAGGCATCACGGTAGCCTTGGACGATTTCGGCCAAGGCTATTCGTCGTTGGGCCAGCTGAAAAATTTGCCGTTGGATCGTTTGAAGATCGACGCGGCGTTCGTCCAAGATATTTCCGCCGACGTTGGCGAGCGCAATAATGGAGCGATCGCCTCGGCCACGATCGCGTTGGCGCACAATCTGGGCTTCAAGGTGATCGCCGAAGGCGTGGAAACTTCCGAGCATTTGGCTTTCCTGATCGCCCACGGCTGCGACGAAGCCCAAGGTTATTATTTTGCGAAACCGTTGTCGGAGCAGGACTTCGAAGCGTTGTTGCGGCGCCAGCAATCCGCAGATTGAAGTTGCCGGTGCAAAACCGTTCGCGCTGCGCCGCCTTAAGGCCGGCTCAATGCGAACGGTATCAAACGGGTTAGCGCCGGATCAAACTGCCTCAGCTCGTTTGCGGCGCTGGGCCGCCAACAGTCCCAATACCCCGGAGCCCATTAACCAAAATGCAGCCGGTACCGGCACCGGCGCGACAGCATTCAGATTGACCGCGCCGTTCTGAGCACCGAGGTAAGTACCGATTTCGGCATCCAACGGGTTCGAGTCGCTGCTGGCTTTGGCTTCATGGTTTTCCGGGTCGTACTCGCCGGCATACTTGTAAAATTCGTAACGGAAGATCACCGATTCCGCGTTCTGACCCAGTACGTTTTGGTAGCCGGCTTCCAATTTGCCGGCGTCCGGATTGTCCGGATCGGTTTGCAATAATTGCCATTCGATTTCGGTTTCGGCTTGCTCGATGACTTGATTGCCCCCGATCAGCTCTTCGAGTTTGACTTCCCGTTCCAATTCGGTGCGGAACACTTTTACCCAGATCGCTTCGCCGAATTGGTCTTCTTTCGCCGGTTCCGGAGCGCGAATATCGGCCACCACCACCGGTTGCGGTTGCGGCTGACCGGCTGGCGCCGGATCGGCCGGAATCACGTTCCAATTCGGTGCCGGCAGCACCACGTTGCCGTTGCTGTTGGCGAGTTTGCCGGTATTGCTGCCGTCGTCGAACAGCCAGCTATAGGTGGTTTTGCTGGCGTTTTTACTGGTGCCGACGCCGAAATGGTCGCATGGGGTGGCGGCGCTGTAGCCGACGCCGCCGCCGGTCCAGCAGTTGTCTCCGGGGGTGACGAAGTTGCCGCTCGGCGTGCCGAAAAACCAGGATTGGCTGGCGGCATCCCAGGCGCTGGCGTAGGTGACCCGGGTTCCAAATACGGCACCGTTAGTGTATTCGCTGATCATTGGCGCGCCGTAACGCACCACCGCATTGCCGGGGTCGAAGCCGGTGCCGCTGGGAAAGCCGCGGCCGGCGCCGCCGAAGGTGTCGGTAATGTCGCTACTGTGCAGGCCTTCGAGTTCGATTTCGAAGCCGTGGGCGGTGTTGCCGGTGTCGTTAACGACGTCGAAATTGCCCAGAAAACCGAGAAAACTCGCCGAAGCAATATTGGGTAACAGGACTAAAGAGAATGTTGCGGCATACGCCTGGATTTTGAGTGTGGTCGCCATTATTGCTCCTGGTTGGCTGGGACTTGACTAAGCAGATCGTCTACACGACGACGGCATGCCTTATAGCAAACCAAGATGAATTCAACATGAAAACTGTGTTAATCCTCACAGTTTGGCGATTTCGGTTTGCGTCCGCTGATCATGGCCTTCACCAAACCTTCCTTATGGACTTTGCTGGAAACGATGACGCCCAGCACATGGATCGCAATCAAGACCAACATCAGATTGCTGGCGATCTCGTGAATTTCCTCCCAGAATTCCTCGGCCTCCTCTCCAGCTTCAGCCGGCTTGCCTTCGCCTTCCGCTTCCTCTGCGGCGTGGGCGGCGCCGATTACGCTGAGCATCCGGCTGTCCTGCGCCAGCGGGCCGCGGCCTTCTTCGATGGCGTAGACTTTCAAGCCGCTGATCGTCACCACGAACAGCGTAGCCAGCAATGCCAAAACCATCCAGCCGCCGAGCGGATTGTGGCCCAGGTAACGCGGCGCAGTGCCTTGGCGCAGTTGGGAAACATAACGCAACACGGCAGCCGGAGAGCGCACGAATTGGCTGAATCGGGCGTAGCGGCCGCCGACGAAGCCCCAGACCAATCTTGCGCTGATCAAGCCCAGTACCGTGTAGCCGGCGTAGATGTGCCAGGGATTTTCTTCTTCACTGGTAACGTACGCGACTGCAAATGCGGCGACCAGCGACCAATGGAACACGCGGACGAAAATATCCCAGACAGCTACCGAATTTTGGTTTTGCATGGATCAAGCTCCAGAATGGTTGAGGTATGGCCGGCATTTTAGTCAGGCGAAATGAAACCAATCTTAAAAATCGCCGCACCGGCGGATAAACCATTAAACTCTGAGCGATTTACAAGCGGGAGATGAGCGCCGCGTATGCGTTTATTGTTGGTGGAAGACGATCCGGGTTTGTCGAGATCGTTAAGACTCGAGCTGGAAAACGCCGGTTTTGCCGTGGATTGTGCGATGGACGGCGAGGCCGCCGAGTTCCTGGGCTCGACCGAATCCTACGACATCGTGATTCTGGATCTGGGCTTGCCGAAAATGCCCGGCCTGGAGGTGTTACGGCGTTGGCGGCAGGCGGAAAACCATGTGCCGGTGATCGTGTTGACCGCCCGTGACGCCTGGCACGAGAAAGTCGACGGCTTCAAAGCCGGCGCCGACGACTACCTGGGTAAGCCGTTTCATACCGAAGAACTGTTGGCCCGGGTGCAAGCCTTGTTGAAGCGCTTTCACGGCCGGATGCAGCCGCAGTTGGCGAGTTGCGGCTTGACCCTGGACGAAGATGCGCAAACGGTCAGCGTTAACGGCGGCGGCCCGGAACAACTGACGGCGATCGAATTTCGCTTGCTGCGTTATCTCATGTTGCATCCCGGCAAAGTTTTGACCAGAACTCATCTGCTGGAACATATCTACCAATGCGACAGCGACCCGGCCAGCAACGTGATCGAGGTTTACGTCAATCGCTTGCGGCGCAAGTTGGGCAACGATCTGATCGCCACCCGCCGCGGCCAGGGTTACGTGTTCGGCGAGAAAGCCTGATGTCGTTGCAACGCCGCTTGAATCGGGGCTTGATGTTGATTTTGAGCGCGGTGTTTGTCGGCCATTGGCTGGCGGCGGACTGGGTGATCCGCGCCGTTGCCGAGAAGCAGATGACGACCCGATTGCAGCACGATGCCGACTCTCTGATCGATACCTTGCAGCCCAATGGCGACGGCCTGCTGGAGTTCGACAGTTCCCACATCGGCACCGTCTACGGCCAGGCGTTTTCCGGCCACTATTTTGTATTGCACATCGGCCCAAGAACTTACTATTCCCAGTCTTTGCAAAGCGAAACCTTGCCGTTTCCCGCTCTGCCTGTCGGCACGGTGCAGTTGTTTCACCACGCCGATGGGCCAAAAAAGCAGCCGTTGTTGGTTTTGAATCGGGGCTTGCAACGCTTCGGCCATCCGGTTTCGATTGCAATAGCCGAGGACTTGACCGATATCGGCCGCGATATCGACCATATCCGGCTGGCGTACTTGCTGTTGACGGTGTTGGTATTGCTGCTGGCCATCGGTTTGCAAACCGGCGATGTCCGGCGTGCTCTGCATCCGTTGCAGGCCGTGCGCGCCGAGCTGGCGGAGATTGCCGGCGGCCGCAAACCACAAATCCAAACCCGGGTACCGCTGGAAATCAAACCCCTGGTCAGGGAAGTCAACCGTCTGTTGCTGTTGGTCGAGCGGCGCCTGTACCAGTCGCGGACCGCAATCGGCAATCTGGCGCACTCGCTGAAAACGCCGTTGGCGATGCTGTTCAGATTGGCGGAGAGCCCGGTTTTGGCGGCTCACCCGGAGCTGCAGCAACAGTTACAGCAACAAGCCCAAAAAATGCACGAACGCATCGAGCGCGAATTGAAACGCGCCCGTTTGTCCGGCAACTTGCAATCGGCCAGCGTGTTTAACCCACAGGAAGAACTGGACGCCTTGACCCAGCTGTTGCGCAACATTTACTCGGAAAAGGTGCTGGACTTTCAAATCAGTGCGCCGGATCGGCCGCTCAATTTCGATAGGGAAGACATGTTGGAGTTGATCGGCAATTTGCTGGACAACGCTTGCAAGTGGGCTGAACGATGCGTCGTTGTGGAAATCGAGTGCATGCAGACCATGCGCATCACGGTCGAGGACGATGGACCGGGATGCTCCGCAGCGGAGATGCAGCAACTCAGCCGGCGCGGTTTGCGCCTGGACGAAGCGGTACAGGGCCATGGGCTGGGGCTGGCGATCGTGCGCGATATTGCCGAGTTCTATCGCGGCAAATTAAGTATCGAGCGCTCGCCGCGGCTCGGCGGTCTGCGCGTCAGCGTGCAATTCCCGCGCTGAACGCCGGCCGCGGCGGGTATAATCGGCCTTTTTTGTTCGATCAATCTGCCGAGTATCATGACCACCGTTAATTCCGAAAAACTCTCCAGCGCCCGTTTTGCCGAAGCCACCGACGCCTTCGTCGAGGAATTCACCGCATCGGTCAATTTCGACCAACGCATGGCGCAACAAGATATCCAAGGCTCGCTGGCGCACGCGGCGATGCTGTGCAAGATCGGTATTCTGACCAAGCAGGAATTGGCGGACATCCGCAACGGTTTGGCCCAAATCGGCGGCGAGATCGAACGCGGTGAATTCGTCTGGTCGGTGAAGCAGGAAGATGTGCACATGAACATCGAAGCGCGCCTGACCGACCTGATCGGCATCGCCGGCAAGAAGCTGCATACCGGCCGTTCCCGCAACGACCAGGTGGCGACCGACATTCGTTTGTATCTGCGCGACGAAATCGGCAACATCCTCGGCCAATTGCAGCGCTTGCAGTTGGCATTGTTGGACAAGGCCGAGCAGGAAGCCGATACGATCATGCCCGGCTTCACCCATTTGCAGGTGGCGCAACCGGTCACTTTCGGCCACCACTTGATGGCCTGGTTCGAGATGCTGAGCCGCGACCGCGAGCGTTTTCTGGATTGCGCCAAGCGCCTGAACGTGATGCCGCTAGGTGCTGCGGCATTGGCCGGTACCAGCTACCCGCTGGATCGTTTTATGACCGCCGAATTGTTGGGCTTCAGTCGGCCGTCGAATAACTCGCTGGATTCGGTCAGCGACCGCGATTTCGCGATTGAATTCGCCGCCGCCGGCAGCGTGTTGATGATGCATCTGTCGCGGTTCTCCGAGGAGTTGGTGTTGTGGGCCAGTGCCCAGTTCGATTTCATCGACATTCCGGATGCGTTCTGCACCGGCTCGTCGATCATGCCGCAAAAGAAAAATCCGGACGTGCCGGAATTGGTGCGCGGCAAATCCGGCCGGGTGGCCGGGCATTTGATTTCGTTGCTGATGCTGATGAAAAGCCAACCTTTGGCTTACAACAAAGATAACCAGGAAGACAAGGAACCGTTGTTCGACACGGCCGATACCTTGGTCAATTGCCTGCGCGCCTTCGCCGACATGATGCCGCGCGTCGAAGCCAAACGGGAAAACATGTACCAGTCCGCCAAGCGCGGTTTTGCGACGGCAACCGATCTGGCGGATTACTTGGTGCGCAAAGGCATGGCCTTTCGCGATGCGCACGAAGTGGTCGGCCAAGCCGTGCGCCTGGGTTTGAACAGCGGCCGGGATTTATCGGAACTGACCTTGGCCGAGTTGCAGGAGTTTTCCGCCGCGATCGGCGCTGATGTGTTCGATATTCTTTCCCTGGAAGGTTCGGTTGCCGCGCGTTCCCTGATCGGTGGTACGGCTCCGGAGACGGTGCGTAAGGCAATCTGTGAAGCAAGACACCAAATAACCGGATAAACAATCTGGAAATAACCGGCCTAACTGCTAACCTTCCGGCATCGTTTTTGAAGGAAGGTAGCGATGGCCGTTTTTCATTCGACTTTAATCGTCGACAAGCAAGCCGATCCGAAGCCTGACAGCGATTTTTGGCTGGACGGGGAACTGGGGAGCTTCGGTTGCGAATCGTCCGCGGAGTCCGCGCTCAGAGTGTTGTCGGTCAAGGTTCGGCGGAATCCGCTCGATCTGCTGGCGCACCTGCGGCGGATTCATTTCTGTTTCCGAAACCGGCTGCCGGCGGCGCTATACGGGGCGCTGCTGGATTTGTTGCTGGTGCTGGAAGGCAAAGGCGAAGCGCTGGCCCGGCGACTGCTCAACGCTTGCCGGTCGGGTCTGGACAAGCGTCATTGCCATATCCTGTTTGAATTGGCGCGGCACGATCCCCAGCAAATCGGCAATCGCTATTCCTTATTCACCGGCGGGCTGCAGGGCCGGAGCAAATTGGTCGTGCAAATCGAAGCGCCGATCGCTCCCAGTCATGACCCTCTGACACTGGCTAACGACTTCATCGAATACAGCCAACTCGATCAGGCGATGGACGTACTGGAAAGTGCGGTGGGAGTCGATCCGGAACGGACCGAATTGCAACGGGCGTTATTGGAACTTTACCGTTCTACCGGCAGCCGCGAGCGGTTCGAACATGCCAGAAGAAGCTTCGCCGAATTGGCTATTCCGTTAGCGGACGATTGGCAGGCGCTGGCAGATATTTTCCAACGGCAAGCGTCATGACTAAGACGGCCCATTCCTACCGGATTGCCTTGCACGGTATGGACGGCCGCACTTGCAAGACCATGGAAATGTATCTGAAAGGCCCGTGCCGCGGTGCGGCAGTCGTCGTCCCGGCTGAAGCGGCACAGATCGACATGATCGATGCCGACCATGTCAAGGCGCGGGAAATCCTGGAGCAGTGCAAGGCGGCAAGGCCCGGCCGCCCGATCATCCTGCTGTCCTTGCAGACCTTACAGATCGACAACACTTTTTTCGTCAAAAAGCCGGTCAATGTCGAGCAAATTCTTGGGGTGTTGGACAAAATCGGTGCCTTGCTAAAAGCGTCAGAAGTCAAACCGGCGCCAGCCCCGGCGGTCACTGCCGCGGAAGAGCAACGACCTCCAGCGCCGCCCAAAACTACGCTGGACGTCTACGTCAAGCCGGCGAAACCGAGCCAACCCGCCGCTAACGCGGAACGACAAAAGACCGCTAAGCACCAATCGGCGATGCAACTCAACGAAGGCGGTTTTACCGCGTTTTTGGGTACGCTCGGCGATATCGATTTCGACGACGAGGTGCAATTACCGACCGCTTGTTACGATCCGCGCCAGTTTTTCCTGGGTTATGTGCAATCAGCCGTGAAAACCGCCGGATTGCAGGTGCGGCCGTTGCGGCTGAGTTCGATCTGGAAGCCGCTGTATATTTTTCCCGAGCAGAATGAAGTGTGGCTGGATGCGGACGACAAACAATTGAGGGCATTTGCCGGCGTCGCCTTCAAATCCGGCACCGCCGGCAATATGAGTTTATCGGCTTTGGAACCGGCTGCCGTCGATAAGGAACGGGACCCGGAGAAATATCAGGACGTGGCAGGCTTTATCTGGAAGCTGGCGCTATGGACTTCGAAAGGGCGGTTTCCGATCGGACTGGATATTCAGCGGCCGGTATTTCTGCTGCGCTGGCCCAATTTCACCCGCTTGGTCATCACGCCCGACGCGCTGCGGATTGCTGCATTGCTGGTCAAAACACCGACCACGCCAATTGCGGTTTGTCGAGTGTTGAACGTCAAGCCGCAATATGTGTTTGCGTTTATCAGCGCATGCCATGCCTTGGGACTGTTGCGGCAAAGCGAGCGCGAAGCGGATGCAGTGATCGCCCCGCCGGTACCGGATCGGGCGCAGAACCAAGGCCTGTTACGCAAAATTCTCAGTAAATTGCGCGGTGCCTAGCCGCTCTCAGCAGGAATCTCGATGAGCCAATACAAAATTATTTTCACCGGCCCGGTTGGGGCCGGAAAAACCACCGCGATCAATGCCATTAGCGATACGCCGCCGGTGAAAACCGACGCGGCGGCCAGCGACATGACCAAAAACCGCAAAGCTTCGACCACGGTGGCGATGGATTATGGCGTGATGAATCTGGCTGGTGGCGAAAAGATCCATTTGTACGGTACCCCTGGGCAGGAACGCTTCGATTTCATGTGGGACATTCTGGTCAATGGCGGCATCGGCTTGATTTTGCTGTTAGATAACACCCGCGCCGATCCGTTTCAGGATATGAAGTTCTTTCTGGATGCGTTCAGTAAATTTATCAGCGATACCAGTCTGGCCATCGGCGTCACCCAAATGGATCTCAGCAACCGGCCGACCATAGACGATTACCACTCGCGCTTGCAGGAATTCGGCATCAAACCGCCGGTGTTTGCGGTGGACGCCCGCGAAAAGAACGACGTTTCGTTATTGGTGCAGGCCTTGTTGTATTCGCTCGATCCCGGTATGGCGGAGTAGGGCATGGAGCGTTTCAAACTCGTCGAAGACCTGTTTTTATATCCGACGCCGGCCGGGGCCTATTACGCGGTAGCTTATCCGGATTCCGACAAACCCCGGCGCTTTTTGCTGCGCCTGTTGCAGCAGGCGCAGACGCCGGCGCTGGCCTTACCGCAACTGCAAAGCCTGATGGAAATCGAAGACGAAGACAAAGCCTTGGAAATGTTGTCGCATTGTCAGAAGTTGGGCTGGGTACAAGGCGTGGAGACGCCGTTGCAGGCGCCGGCTGGCGCGTTGGAGGAACTGCTACCCGGCCTGCTGGCGGCGATCTCCGATTCCGGCAAAGTATTGTTGGCTGACGACCAGGGTTTTTATCTGGCTTGTAGCGGTTTTCCGCACGAGGCCGCCGAAGAATTGTCGGCCTTGAGCGCCGAATTGGCGACCGTGCATAAACGCCGTTCCGGTTTGTTAAGCAACAACATGGGCATCGCCAGCCACGCCTGGGCGATCGTCGATGCGTTCGGCGCCAGCCAGATCGGCTTCTGGCCTGTGTTCGTCGGTGGCCGTCGCTTCGTGCTGGCGATTGCCGGCACGCCGCATTTCAATCGGGCCGAATTCGTCAGTTTGGCCTGGAGCCTGACGACCCGCTACGTCAAAAAAGGCGATTAGTTTCGTCCGCTTGCGTTATCAACATCATTTATTAGGAGAGACCCATTATGAAAGCAGATATGCTGACCTCGGTACTGACGGAGTTGAACGGCACTTCGGCCGATATTGAAGCATCGGGCGTGATATCCACGGACGGATTGATGATGGCCTCGGTATTGCCGGCCGGCATGGATGAAGACCGGGTCGGCGCCATGAGTGCGGCGATGCTGTCTTTGGGCGACCGTACTGCCCAGGAATTGAACCGGGGCAATCTGGAGCAGGTGTTGATCAAAGGCGCGCGCGGCTATGTGCTGATGACTTACGCCGGCAGCGAAGCGGTATTGACGGTGTTAGCCAAGCCCAATGCCAAATTGGGCCTGATCTTTCTCGACGTCAAGCGCGCGGCGGAAAGTATTTCCGAAATGCTGTGATCCCGAAACCATGCTACGGAGCCGATCATGATTAGCGATATGAAACCCGAAGACATCGTTGGAGATTACCGGGAGACCGAGTTGACGTTCTACGACGGTACTCGCCGCAAAGTGTTGTATACCGAACTGGAAACGCCGTATCCGGACGGCAAATTGATCGTGTCGACCACGACGCCGGAAGGCGTGATTCGTCAGGTAAACCCGGCGTTCGTCGAAATGTCGGGCTATAGCGAAGCCGAACTGATCGGTGCGCCGCACAATATTCTGCGTCATCCGGACATGCCGGCGGCGGCGTTCAAGGATTTGTGGGAGACGGTTCAGCGCGGCGAGAAATGGCAGGGTTACGTCAAAAATCTGCGCAAGGACGGCGGTTATTACTGGGTCAAAGCCACCGTCATCCCCAACGTGCGCGGCGGTCAAGTCGTGGGCTATACCTCGGTCCGGCGCAAGCCGTCGCGGACCAAGGTCGACGAATGCGTCAAACTCTATCCGACACTACGTTAACGGAGCCTGCCATGTCATTTCTGTTTACCGTCAGTCCCGATTTCGCGCCCGACCGGCTGTCCGGTTGGTATATATTCAACACCTGGTTGCAAAAACAAACCGATACCGCGATCCATCTGGAAATGTACAACCATTACCAGCAACTGCATCAAGCGATCGAAGCGGATAAAATCGATTTGATTTATGCCAACCCGTTCGACGCGGCCATGCTGGTCAGGACTAAGGGCTTCGTGCCGCTGGTCAAGGCTCTGGGCCAGGCCGACGAGGCCATCATCGCCGTCAATGCCGACAATCCGGTGCAGGATGTCGCCGATCTTCAAGCCAATAGCCGGGTGGCGTTTACCGACGATCCCGACGTGCGGCTGATGGGCATGATCATGTTGGAGCCGGCCGACCTGGATGCCGGCAACATTGTCCCGGTTTTGGCCGACACGCCGGTTCTGGTGGCAAAGCATTTGCTGAAAGGCGAGGCCGATGCGGGTATCATTCTGGCCGAAGCCTACGATAATTTGTCGGGCGTGATTCGCAAGCAATTGCGGATATTGGTGCGCAGCCAGATTAGCGTGATCCACCATGCCTTGTTGATCGGCCCGCGCTTGCAGGCAAGGCGCGGCGAATTCTGCCGGGCTTTGTTGGAGATGGCGGCGGACGAGAAGGGCAGGGGCGTCCTGGCTGCATTGGGCTTCAATGGTTGGCAAGCGATCGACGACGAGGAAATGGAATTTATGATCGATTTGATGGATACCCTCAATACTTAACCTTAATTTTTATCAGCGGAAGCCGCAGCCATGACCATAGTAACCACGGTAGATGTTTTGCGGCACGGCGAAGCCCGCGGCGGCGCCCGTTACCGCGGAATCACCGACGATCCGTTGACCGAGCGCGGTTGGCGACAAATGTACCGGCAGTGCGGCGAACTGCACTGGGACGTGGTGGCGAGTTCGCCATTGCGCCGCTGTTGTTCGTTCGCCGCTGCGTGGTGCGGACAGCAGCAAGCCGAATTGTGTGTCGATCCGGCTTGGGCCGAGTACGATTTCGGCGCCTGGGAAGGTCTGAGCGCCGACCAAATCGAACGCGAGTGGCCCGGCGCGTTGGATGCGTTTTACCGCGATCCGGAGCGTTCGCCGCCGCCCAACGGCGAAAACTACCGGCAGTTCAATCGCCGGGTGCAAACGGCCTGGGATGCGCTGTTGACCGCGCATGCCGGCAAGAAGATTCTGATCGTCAGCCATGCCGGCGTGGTGCGCAGCCTGTTGAGCCATTGTCTGCAACTGGCGCCGACGGCAGCCTTCCGCATAGAGGTTCCTCAGGCCGGACTGACCCGGTTTACAGCCTTCGATAGCGCAGACGGCCGTTACCTGCAGCTGAACTACCATCGGCCGGGTTGATTTCTTCTATACTCAAGGCCGTTTCGATTTTGGTGCGCCGCAGTGACGAACCGTTTTCTTCCAATCCGATTGGGCGCACCAGGCGAAGAGATCAGTAAAAAAGATCTGCATGCGGTGACGCAGCGCTTCAAGTATTTCAACCAGCAACGAATGCTGCATGTGCAGAGTTTGCTGCAGCCGCGGCAGCAGGATTTTCTGAAATTGCTGCCGCTGTTATTCCACCAAAACCACCCGCTGTTGCCCGGCTTCGTCTCGCTGGAAAGCCCGGCCGGCATTCCCGACTATACGCCCGGCAAACAAACGTTGGACGTTGCCAAACAGTTTTCCAAAGGCTTTGTCTACAAACGCAAGGCGCTACGGCAATATCCGATTCACGCCTTGTTTCTGATGGGCAGCGTCGGCAGTATGGCTTTTTCCAAAGAAAGCGATATCGACATCTGGCTTTGCCATGCTTCGGGATTGGCGGCCGACGAATTGACCGAGCTTCAGCAAAAAGCCCGCGAAGTCGAGAAATGGGCGGCGGCGTTGAAAATCGAGGCGCATTTTTTTCTGGTCGACGCCGAACAATTCGTCCGCGGCGAAAACACGCCGATTTCGCAGGAAAGCAGCGGCGAAACCCAGCATTATTTGTTGCTGGAAGAGTTTTACCGCACCTCGATTTATGTCGCCGGCCGCACCCCGGTTTGGTGGCTGGTGCCGCCCGAACAGGAAGCCGATTACGCGCAATACGTGCAGCATTTGCTCGAGAACCGGTTCGTCGCAGAAAGCGAAGTCTTGGATTTCGGCAATCTGAACAACATGCCGACCGCCGAGTTCGTCAGCGCGACGCTCTGGCATATCTACAAATCTCTGACTTCGCCGCACAAATCTCTGTTGAAGCTGTTGCTGATGGAAAGCTATGCCAGCGAGTTCCCGCGCCCGCACTGGCTGTGCCAAGCCTTGAAACAAGCCGTTTACCGGGGCGACTTCAGCGTGGAAAGCCTGGACCCGTATTTGTTGATGTACAGCAAGGTCGACGCCTACTTGCGTCAGGCCGGCTCCAAACGGCGTCTGGATCTGATCCGCGAGTGTTTTTACATGAAGATTATGGCTGGTTCCGGGCCGATACTGGATAGTCGGCTAAGGCAATTGCGGGAAAGTTTTTTACACCAGGTTGCCGAGCAATGGCACTGGCCGGAAGCCTTGCTGGAGAATCTGGCCAGCCAACGCTATTGGGATATCAAACGTGCCAACAGCGAACACGGCGTAATCCGCGACCAGTTGCAACAGTGCTTGCGGATGATCATCAAATTTACCGGCTTGCCGATCGATCAAGCACAACGGGAAAACCGGGATTTAGGTTTGATCGGCCGCAAACTGCGGGCCGGATTGGACCAGCGCCCCGGCAAAATCGAGATTCTGACCACGCGCGGCGCGGTGCATACCACGCCGGATTTGCTGATCGCGAAGGAAATCGCCGCCGAACACGCCGCGCCGATTTGGCGTTTGTACAGCGATAGAAGCGTAGCGCAACAAGGGTCGGCGGAAGGCGCCATCAAACAGGCCGATAGTTTGCTGGAGATTTTGTGCTGGGCGGTGCTGAACGGTTTGTATAAGAAAGCGCTGAATTTACAGGTATCTGCACTGAGTCTGAAACTCGCCGGCAACGATACCTACCAATTGCTCAACGAATTGCATGCATTTTTTCAGAGTCGGTTGCCGGGCGGCGACAGCGGTTTGAGTGCCTATGCCGCACCGAACCGGTTGTCGGCGTCGCTGTTGCTGGTCAACCTTGGCGAAAGCCTGGCGATCGACGCCAACGGCCAGCAGTTGGTGATGAGCGAACGCTCCGACCCGTTGAGCTATGGCGAGTCCCGCCAGTGTTTCGTGCAGTCGATCGAGAAACTGTCGGTGTCGAGCTGGGGCGAGGCCACCTTGCAGCGGTACGCCGGGCTGGACGGTTTGTTTAACTGTTTGCTCGATGTCGTGCATAACGGCGGAACCCAGTTTGGCAGCGATGCCCTGCGGGTGTTGTGTTACACCCCGGTTCGCGGCCGCAGTATCTTGTTGCGCATCGAGTCCTTGTTCAACAACCTGCGAAAGTGTTTCGTAGCGGCCGGTATCGGTGCCCAACGCTACCTGATTCCGGCGGAAACCGGTTACTGCCTGTTTCAATTCAATAATGGCCGCTTGGGGTATTTCGGCGTGGACAACCATACCCAGTTGTTGCAGGAGTTGGCCAAACCGCAACCGCAGTTCTCCGCGGTGTTGTTCGACGACTACGTTTTGGAACAGACCTATATCCCGCTGCTGTATCGTTACAATCTGGCCGATACGGTACAGCTGTTTTACCATGCCACTAGCAAGCACGTCGCCGTCTACATTCTGGACGAAAAGGGCTCGTTGTTCGTCCGCCAGCATCACAACGCCAATCCGGAACACATATTGGCTCATTACTCGGTATTCCTCGGTACCTTGCTGGCGCAAGCGCAGTTGCCGGAGGGGCTCGCGATCCGGTTTTACGAGATTCAACGAAATTCGGCCGGGGTTGTGTCCTGCCAAACGGTGCAAGTCAAGTTGGGCGCCAGCGCATTCGATTTGAGAGTCAGGATCGTCAGTGAAGACAGCGGTGCGGTGGCGGTTTATGCCAACGAACGTCGCTTCCTGATCGACGGCCCCGACAGTTACAAGGCCGTGCGCAGCGACATTCTGGGCTATCGAAACAGTCATGACGACTATCCGTTTCATATCACCGAAATTGACGCGCCTTGCCGGGTATTGGGCGCCGAACATAGCGCGGAGTTGCAGACCGTGCACTTCCTGAACTACAAGCAAAAAATGGAAGACAAATTAAACATTTGATCGCAGAAGGTCGTGCCGGCAGCTTTGGCCGGAGCATGGCTGTTGGTTGCCAACCGGCGTTTCCGATTTTTCCAACATTCGCGCGTGGACCGCGACCAAGTCGGAGGTCGATGACCGCGGCCGCCGGCGGCTAAATCCGGACCGGTTCGGCCCGGCGGGGTTGTCTTGTCCGAAATTGAACTAAACTTAATTTGTAGGGATGCGCCGACACGTCTGTTTTCGCCGCCGCCGCGACTGCGGAACCGAAAAAATCCAGCCTTGGCCCAGGATTTTTACGCGAATGGCTATTCTATCGGCGGCCCCGTTTCATTCGTTGCAGTAATAGCCGATATGGCCGGCCTTAACTGCAACGGTACGCCAATTCAGTTGTAAGTTACATTATGAAAAAACCACTAGTCGGACTACTGCTGCTTGCAGTACATCAAGCCGGTCATTGCGCTGCGGAAAACCAGGATGCGCTGGAATTGAATGTCGAGGATTTGCTCAGCGTCGAAGTGACTTCGGTATCCAAAAAGGCGCAGGCCTTGAACGACTCGGCAGCCGCAGTGTTCGTCATCACCCACGAAGACATCAAACGCTCGGGCGTGACCAGCATTCCGGAGGCTCTGCGCATGGCGCCGGGGATGGACGTTTCCCGCATCGATTCCAATAAATGGGCGGTCAGCGCCCGCGGTTTCAACGGTCGTTTTGCCAACAAATTGCTGGTTTTGATCGACGGCCGCAACACCTATACCCGATCGTTTTCCGGCGTGTACTGGGAAAACCAGGACGTGATGTTGGAAGACGTGGAGCGGATCGAAGTTATCCGCGGACCGGGAGCCACGCTTTGGGGCGCAAACGCGGTAAACGGCGTCATCAACATCATCACCAAGCATTCCAGCAAAACCCAGGGCGGCCTGCTGGTGGCCGGCGGCGGTACTGAGGAGCGCGGGTTCGGTGGCTTCCGTTACGGCGGTCGTTTGAACGAAGACACCACCGCCCGAGCATACGTCAAAGGTTTCCAGCGCGACGCCTACAGCCGCGCCAATGGCGACCCGGCCGGCGACGCCTGGGATAAAGCTCAGGGCGGGTTCAGACTGGATTCACGGCTGTCCATGCAAGACGAATTGACCGTGCAGGGCGATGCTTACCATAGTTCCATCAACCAGAGTTTATCGATTCCGCAACTCGCCGTGCCTTACCAAAGCGCATTCGGCGAACAGGTCGACGCCTACGGCGGCAATTTGTTGAGCCGCTGGCAACATACCATTTCGACCCGTTCGGATTATTCGTTGCAACTCTATTACGACTACTATCGGCGTAACGAGGCCTGGTTCAGCGAAGGACGCGATACTTTGGATTTGGATTTCCAGCACCGTTTCGGTTTGTTCGACAGCCATGAGTTGATTTGGGGCTTTGGTTACCAATATACCCACGACCACACCGAAACCGGCCGTTTGCTGCGTTTGAGCCCGGCGAGCCGCAACGACCAACTGTTCAGCGCATTCGTCCAGGACGAAATCGAGTTGGTCGACCAGGCCTTGTGGTTGACTTTGGGCTCCAAGTTCGAACATAACGATTACAGCGGTTTCGAAGGTCAGCCGACCGCGCGCTTGATGTGGGCGCCGCATCCGCAGCATCGATTTTGGGGAGCGGTATCGCGCGCCGTCAGAACGCCGTCCCGTGCCGAGCAGAACATGTCGCTACTCCAAGCTGTCCGGCCGCCGGAGGGCTTTTTTCCGGCGACGGCGATCTATCTGAACGGTGACCGCAGCTATCGGGCTGAAGACGTGATTGCGTATGAATTGGGCTACCGGACCACATTCATCAAATCGCTGTCCGTCGATTTCACGGCGTTTTATAACGATTACGATAATTTGCGTAATGCTACGCAAGGTGCGGGAACCTTCGACCCATCGTCCGGCGTGGTGGTGGTGCCGTTGACGCTGAACAATAATTTTCAAGCCAAGACCTACGGCTTCGAGGTCGCGGCAGTCTGGCAGATGCTGGATTGGTGGCGTTGGGATGCAAACTACGGCTTGCTGAAGTCCGATTTCGCCCCAACCACAAATACTGCGGTCGCCGCAGCCAGTCCGCAACATCGCATCAGTCTGCGCAGCGCATTGAGCGTGCGCAAAGATGTGGACTTCGATTTGTGGTTTCGCTACGTCGATACCAATGCGTCCGTTGGCGTCTACGGCGTGCAGCAAATCAACGATTACGTGACGATGGATGTGCGTTTGGCCTGGCGGCCGGCCGCCAGTCTGGAGCTGTCTTTGGTCGGGCAGAATTTGCTCAGCGAGAGCCATTTGGAATTCAGACAGGAAAACCAGACCTTGCCGACCTTTATCGATCGCGGCATGTACGGCAAAGTGGCCTGGAGTTTTTAAGGCGCGATGCTTTCTAATTTTCGAACTAAATTTGCAATCGGATAGCGGCTTGCTACTACGGAGTCATGTGGTAAACGTTTTTAGAGCTGGTACTTTTGCGGCATTTGCGGCGGCGGCAAGCGTTTGCGCGGCGGCGCCGGCCGCGCTGGAGCAATACACGGTGTTGGCCGCGCTGACCCTGAATTTCGCCCGGTTTACCCAATGGCCGGAGGGCGCTAAAACGGATGCCAACGTTCTGAACGTGTGTCTGGTGGGCGATAACGTATTGTTGCAGTCATTCGATTCGATCGACGGCAAGAACGTCGGCGACCGTGCGATCAAGATCGTCAATTCGGAGCGCTTGCGTAATTTGAATCAATGCCAGATTTTGTTCATCGGTGAGTTGCCGAATAATGTTTTGTTGCAGGTATTTTTAGATACGAAGAACCATCCGGTTTTGACGATGGGAGAAGATGAGGGATTTGTGGAAAACGGCGGTATGGTGGCAATGGTGAATGTAGACGGCAAAATTCAGCTGCACGTCAATCTGGCGGCGGTCAAGGCTTCGGGGCTGAATATCAGTTCCAACCTGTTGCGGCTGGCAAAGATCGTCGGAGACCGTTAGGAGACAGCTATGCCCTTTGTCAGATGGTTTAATAACGCGCCGATCAAAATCAAATTGGTGTCGATGATGACTTTGATCGCCATGTTGACGCTGTGCTTGGCGACAACGGCAATCATCATCAACGAGTATTTTGCAAAAAAGAAAGAAACCGAACAGCAGTTGGTGCTGGTGGCGAATATCATCGCTTCGAATATTTCCGCCGCGCTGGTGTTCGGCGATATGGTTTCGGCCAACACGATGCTGGAGAGTATGCGGACTCGGGACAGCATATTGAACGCCGAGCTCTACGACAAACAAGGCGAATTGTTTGCCGACTACCACTCCGCCAAATCCTCTGTCAGTCACTGGGAGTCCGTGCAGGCCCTGGCGCTTTTGAAGCAGGCCGAAACCCCGGATCCCAACCGCAGTTTGCTGGGTAGCTTGGGAAGTGCGCTTGCGCATTGGTACGACAGACTGTTTCCGTACGTCGACGGCGCTGCCACAGACAAGGACGTATTTCAATACGATGCGGCAAACAACTTGCATTTCGTGCGGCGGATCGAGCTGGACGGCGACACCGTCGGTATATTGCATTTGGTCGACGACCAGAGCGGTTTCTATGCGATCCTGAAAACCTTTTACCTGATTCTCGGCATTATCGTGCTGTTCACGATGCTGTGCATCAGCGCGTTGACCTCCAAAATGCAGCACATTTTTTTGGCGCCGCTGCTGAAGTTGATGGAGGCGATGCAGTCGGTCGGCCACGAAAAAAGCTTTTCCCACCGCATCAGCAAAACCAGTTCCGACGAGTTTGGCGATTTGGCCGAGGTCTACAACACCATGCTTGCCGAAATCCAGTTCCGCGACGATCAGCTGGCGATGCACCGGGATTCGCTGGAGCAACAGGTACTGGAACGTACCCGGCAATTGGCGGAAACGAACAAAGAACTGAACATCAGCATAGCCGATGCCCTGGCCGCGAAGGAGCAAGCGGAACAAGCCAGCAAAGCCAAGTCGCAGTTTTTGGCAACGATGAGCCACGAGATCAGAACGCCGATGAACGGCGTGTTGGGCATGACCGAACTGCTGATGGCATCCGGCTTGAACGAGCGGCAAAAACGCTTTGCGGAAACCGCATACCGTTCCGCCAATTCCTTGCTCAGCATCATCAACAACATTCTGGATTTTTCCAAAATCGAAGCCGGCAAACTGCAATTGATCCTGCAAGAGTTCGACTTGCGGCCGATGCTGGAAGAAACCTTGGAATTGTTGGCCGACCAGGCGCATCGCAAGGGCGTGGAATTGATTTTGAACATGCCCCACGATCTGAATTACATCGTCCAGGGCGATGCCGAACGCTTGCGCCAGGTGCTGGTCAATCTGCTCAGTAATGCGATCAAATTTACCGAACGCGGCGACGTGCAACTCAAAATCAGCCGTATCGACAGCAGCACGGCCACCGACAAGGTCGGTTTGCTGTTCGAAGTAATCGATACCGGCATCGGCGTGCCGCAAGATCGGCAAAACGAGATCTTCGACAGCTTTACCCAATCGGACGGCAGTATCACTCGCCGTTACGGCGGTACCGGTCTGGGCTTGACCATATCCAAGCAATTGGTGGAGTTGATGGCCGGCGAACTGCATCTGGAAAGCCAAGTCGGCGTCGGCTCGCGGTTTTACTTCAATCTGGAATTCGGCTTGGGCATCCAGGTGGCAATCCCGATGGCCGATACGGCCGATTTGCAAGGCGTTGATATTCTGGTGGTCGACGACAACGCGACCAACCGCGATATTCTGACCACACAGTTGGCATTGTGGGGCGCCAATCCCACCAGTGTCGATAGCGGACCGCGCGCCTTGAAAATGCTGCTGGAAGCCGCCGCCGTGCAACAGCCGTTTCAACTGGCCTTGTTGGATTGGCATTTGCCGATCATGGACGGTTTATCGCTGGCAAAAGCGATTCAAACCGACCGGCGGATTCCCAAGCCCGCCATCATCATGCTCAGTTCGGAGAACGTCAGCTTCCAACCCGAACGCAGCCACGAATACGGCATTAGCTTTTTCCTGAACAAACCGGTGTTTCAGCAGCGCTTGTTGAACTGCCTGCGCGAGACTTTGGCACGCGACAAGGTCGCCGAGCCGCAGCTGTCGCAATCCGGTAAACCGGTTTCGCCGGCCCGCTTGCGCGGGAGAATACTGGTTGCCGAAGACAATCTGGTCAACCAGGAAGTGGTGAAAAGCTTTTTGGAGAATATGGGCTGTAGCGCCGACGTCGTCAAAAACGGCGAAGAGGCGGTAAAGGCTGCGGTTAGCCGGTCTTACGATTTGATTTTGATGGATTGCCACATGCCGGTCATGGACGGCTTTACCGCGACCCGCAACTTGCGCGAGCAGGAAACTGCGGCGGGTAAAGGCCGGGTGCCGGTTATAGCCTTGACCGCCGACGTGCAGAAAGGTATTCAGGATCAGTGCCACGCGGCCGGGATGGACGGCTATCTGAGCAAGCCTTTCAGCAAAGACCAGTTGCGCGCCTTGTTAGCGACCTGGTTGCCGGGCAGCGGAGCCGGTGCGGTTACCACGGCGTCGGTACCGCCCGCGCTGCCGCAACCGTCTGTGCCGGGCCCGATTTGTCAAGCCGATACCGCTGAGCTGCGCGAAGTTGTCGATGCGCAGGGAGTCAGCCTGTTCGATAAAGCGGTGGCGTTGTACCTGCAAACGGCGGCGGAGAATGCCGAAAAGCTGCGCGAGGCGGTTGCCGCCAATGATCCGCTGACAGCCGGCAACATTGCACATGCGCTCAAATCGGCCAGCGCCAATCTGGGCGCGCGGGAATTTGCCAAAACCTGTCTGGCTTTGGAGACCGTCGGTCGCCAGGGGTTAATCGATGAAGTTAAAGCCTTGATCGTCACATTCGAGCAGCAATTGCCGGAGGTTTTGGACGAGCTGCGCCATTTGGCCGATGCGAGCCCAGCCGGATCGGCGGTGACAGCCAAACAGGCTTGCGCTGCGTCTGTCGGCGAGGCGGTGCGCCTGTTACTGGTCGATGACGATCCGAATTTCCGCCTGATCACCGGTGAACAATTGAAATCGGCCGGTTTTCAGGTCGAGGAAGCTTGCAGCGGCGAACAAGCGCTGGAAATGTTGCAGAGCGACATTCCGGATCTGGTGATTCTCGACGCGATCATGGGCGGGCTGGACGGTTTCGAAACCTGCGCCAGGATGACGGCCTTACCCGAGATGATCGATGTACCGGTCATCATGTCGACCGGCCTGGACGATATCGAGTCGATCAATCGCGCCTTCAAGGTCGGCGCCGCCGATTTCATTATCAAACCGCTGAATCACGTGGTGCTGATTCATCACATCAAATTTTTGCTGCGTTCCTATCGGGACACTGCCGAGTTGCGCAATAGCAAGCAACAATTGTCGGCGGCGCAGCGCATAGCGGGCCTGGGCTATTGGACCTGGGACGCCAAGCTGGATAGGTTCGAAATATCGCCGTATTTGGCTGAGCTATGCCGGACGAATCCGGAATATTTCGAGGGCGAGTTGGCCAAGTATCTGGATTTGATTGATGCCGCCGACCGATCCAAAGTGGAGGAGGTGATCAAGGCCGCAGCGGAGGGCAAATCGGCCCCATACACCGAATACCGGCTGCTGAGCGAAAGCGACGACCCGATAACGGTGCGCCAGGATACGGCACTGATCAACAGCGGGGCGCAAAGCTACGTAACCGGGACGGTTCAGGATATTTCCAAACAGAAGGAATCGGAAAAAATCATCCACCAGTTGGCTTATTTCGACGAACTCACCGGTTTGGCCAGCCGGGTGCATTACCATTCGCGCATGCAGCAAACCATCAAGGCGGCGTCCCGTGCCCAGCAGGAGTTCGCCTTCCTGTTTTTGGATTTGGACGAGTTTAAATACGTCAACGATAGTTTCGGCCACAATGTTGGCGACCAGTTTCTGAAAGCCATCGCCCAGCGGATCCAGAGCGTGGTACGGGAAGAAGATTTTGCTGCGCGCTTGGGCGGTGACGAATTTTGCATTATCGTCAATACCATCACCGACGAGTTCCAGGCCATGGATATCGCCGAACGGTGCTTGCAGGAAATCAACCGGCCATTGATCCTGAGCGGGCATCATTTGAAGCCGCGGGTCAGTATCGGCATCGCCATTTACCCGAAAGACGGCGACAACGAGCACGACTTGATGAAAGCCGCCGATACCGCGATGTATTCGGCCAAAACCGCCGGCAAACAGCGCTACGCCTATTACCGGCCGGAAATGACCGGTCTGGCGATCAAACGCTTACAAGACGAGCAAATGCTGCGCGACGCGTTGGATCAAGGCCAGTTCGAGTTGTTTTACCAGCCCCAGGTCGGCATGCTCGACGGCCGGATGATCGGTATCGAAGCCTTGGCCCGCTGGCGCCATCCGCAGCGGGGCATTATCGGGCCCAGCGAATTTATCCCGCTGGCGGAAACTTTGGGGCTGATCGGCAAGATCGACGAATGGGCGCTACGTAGCGCCTGTATGCAGTTATCCGAATGGCGCGAGCAGGGATTGCCGCTGATGACGATGGCAGTCAACGTGTCGGCCAGCCATTTCCGCGATCCGCTGTTCATTTCCTCGCTACGGGATATTCTGCAGCAAACCGCCATTCCCGCCGAATACTTGCAATTGGAAGTGACCGAAAGCGCGATGCAGGACGCAGCCGATATCGATGTATTCCATAAGGTCAAAGAACTTGGGGTAAAAATCGCCATCGACGATTTCGGTACCGGTTATTCGTCTTTGGTCTCGTTAAAACAAATGCCGGTGGACTGTTTGAAGATTGACCGCATCTTCGTCCAAGACGTATTGATTAATCCGCAAACGCCGATCCTATTGGGAACCATCATTGGCATGGCTCATGCGATGCATTTTTGCCTGATTGCCGAAGGGGTGGAAACCATCGATCAGGCCATGGTGATGACCGGCCTGGGCTGTCAGATCGTGCAAGGATTCTTGTTTAGCACGCCGCAACCGGCTATTGCGATGCCCGCCTTGTTCCGGAAAGATTTTCGTTTGGAGTTCGTCGACGCCAAACCCAGTCCGTTTATCCCGCCCGACAATTGAATATGCAGCGACTCGATTTACCTGATGCACTTGCCGACATTAAGCAACTGCCGGCCCTGCCGCACGATGTCCATCACCTGATTCAAGCCTTGTCTGACGACGGTCTGGACTACTCCGGCTTGGCGAAAGTGTTGCAGAATCACCCGACGATTTGTTCCCGCCTGATCGCCTTGGCCAATTCGGCCTGGCTGAACAACAACGGCGAAGCGGTCACCTCGATAGAGCGCACCTGTTTCAAATTGGGTTTGAACATCGTACGTGGTGTCAGTATCGGTTTGGCGGTAATGAAGCCATTCAACGTCAATCAGTGTCGTAGTTTCGATATCCGGCGTTACTGGGTCAGCAGTATGCTGGCGGCGCAAGCGGCGACCGATCTGGCTTGGGCGTTACCGGACGCGGCAGTCGACGAAGCGTTTGTGCAAACCGTGCACACCGCCGGCATCTTGCATAACCTGGGCTTGTTATGTCTAGCCGATACCATGGCGGAGCAGACCCAGGAAGCCGTGCGCTTGAAGCGAGCCAATCCGCAATTGCATTTAAACCAGGCCTTGCGCCAGAGCGTAGGCACCGATTACTGCGAAATCGGCGCCCATCTGGCGCGCTATTGGGGAATCCCGGAAGCCTTGTGTACGATCATAGAACATCACCGTCATCCCGGTTACCGCGGCGACTATTGGCAGCAAACCTTGGTAGTCGGCGCTGCCACGCGCTTGGTCAGCGCCTTGTTCAAGGATGCGGAAATGCCTAAGTTGGAGATGCTGGAGATATTGGCTATCCCGGAAAACACGGAACAACACTGCTTTGCCCAACTGCAAACCGAGTTTGTCAAGACCAAAGAGCTGGCCAAGGTGTTGTTCGGTTAAGGGCGGCGCGGCTGCATCCAGGCCGACGCTGGGCTCAAAAGAAAAACGGCCGCGGATAAGCCGGAAACGGGTTGCCTTTGCGGTCGAAAATCTCCGCGCTGCACCATGGCTTGCCTTTGCCGATGTCCACCGACACTGCCATAAAGGCTTCGTCGCCGATAAAGCCTTCGCCTTCGTAACGGTATTCGATGCGGTCGCGACTGCGGCGGTTGCCGTCGGTCCATTGCATGAACTCCAACGTGCGGCCGCCGTAAAAATCGCTGGCGCTTTCGTGCGGGTAGGGCCAGTAAAACGGCGACGACACCAGCGAGGTCGTTAAAAACGCGGGATCCTGGTAACAGCGCATCCGGGCGAAGCTGGAGTTATGTACGTCGCCGGACAGGAACACCACGTCGCTGAGGCCTTCTACGCGGATGAATTCCAGAATCATGCTGCGCTCGTCGTTAAAACCGGCCCATTTATCGTCGCCGCCCTTGTTGGGTTTCGGGTCCGGAAAAAATGGCACGCTGGAAACGACGAATTTGACCGGCGCGTTGCGGTTCTGGTGCAGCCAGTCGAAAAAGGCATTGAGTTGCTCGCGGCCGAGCAGGGTTTTACCGCCTACCGCATTGGCATCGTTGATGCGCAAGGTACGGGTATCCATTACGAAGAACGCAAACGGCCCTTTAGCGAAGCTGTACCAGAACTGGCCGTTCGGCGTATCCGGATTATGCAGGTGCTGGTAGGAGGCGTAAGCCCGCATCCGCATCGCATAAAAGCCGCTATCGGCCTCGCTGCGCATCTGGTCCTTGGACCAATCGTTGCGAATTTCGTGGTCGTCCAGAATCATGTAAGTCGGCACGCTACGCATCAAATTGGCAATATGCGGCAATTGAAACGACTTACGGTAAATCTCGCACAAGGCGTCGAAGTTTTTATATTCGTACAGTTTGTTCAACGGATCGGCATACACCTGGTCGCCCACCGCCAGAAAGAAATCCAGCGGCCGCCGCTGATGCAGGTTGGCGATCGAACGAAAAGTCTTGTCGCCTTTCTCGGCATCGTTTTGAAACAGATTGTCCCAATACAGGTAACGACAGGAGCCGAACACGAAATCCAGCCGGGTATCGTTGCTGCCGCGATCGGTCTTGAACGTTGCTACCGCTTTCTTCGCGCCGGTAACGACCGGGCCGGGAACCGGCGTTCCAGTCGGCGGCGCATCGGCATCGCGCTTGTACACCACGCCGCATTCCACCCGGTAAGTTGTATTGGGCCTGAGCTGATCGAATTGGGCGACGCCGGTGAAATCGTAATAATCCTTCAAGAAACAAAACTGCGACGCGACCAGTTTGTTGCCGTCGTATAAATCGAACGCGCCGTAACAAAACTCCCGGCTGTTATGGTTGGGTCCTTTCGCGCCGCGTATCCAGATCTTGGCGGAGGTGTCGGTGGTATGGCCGATGATGGGGCCTAGGGTGATGGTCATGGTGGCACCTTGCTATTTTTTGGTGTAAGGGCGTATTTGCCACTATCAGGTAGACATCCAAGATTTGAATTACGCTGATGGTTTTCATGAAAAATAACTTAATCAAGGAGTTATTTTATGAAGCTCAAAGTCATTGGTTGGGAAAAACACAATCAGGTTTTTCACTATTTGGGTTCCAGCATTCGTCATCCCAAAATTTAAAGCGGCTTGCCATGTCGCTGTGTGTTTGTGGGTTGGCATGTTCTACATCTGATCCAGCACTATATACTTTCAAAGAAATCTGATCACGAAGAGAATAATGAGTGTTATGCAAGCTAGGCAGCAAATTATCATAGCGACCGACAGTTCGTTGTTTAGGCGACAACGGCTTATCTAAAAAGTTATCGATCCAGACCAATAACGAACCACGAGCGGGAATATCAAACGCCATTTTCTCACTTTCCTCAGCTCGAGGATGTAACTGGAAATGATAGATATGGCGGTTATGATCCCTGGATAGCCACGGAAAAATTTTCGTTTCATAATCGTGTACAGTTGCTGCGCCAGCAACATAAACCAGTTTTGAAATAGGAAGGTCTTCACCAAAGTTGCGAATCAATTCGTTTGCCACAATCGTTCCCATGCTATGGCCAACTAAAACTATTTCTCTTTCCTTATCGTTTTCTTCGCGTAGTTTGTCAGCAAGCTTTTTTAAAAATAGACTAAGACCGCCATGCTTCGGGATGTCGAGTAATTTTTGTTTCGATGCGGCAGTGTTTGTAAGCTCCGATTTAGTTAGTTCCTCCTCGCTGTTAAAAAGCATGTCTATATGTCTCAGCATTAAATCCCAGGACATTCCTCCAAATGTATCGATGATTGGGGTTGTCAATATTTTTCCAGGGAAGGAAATTATATATCTACCGAAGTTAGTGACTAGTTCGGCTGCTTGGCGTTCATCTTCACCTATATATATGTCGAATGATTTTGAGTTTTCTTCTTTCTTAATGATTTTGTTTCTGGTATTGTTTCCAATTGTTTTCTTGAATTTAAGTCTTAATAAATCAGGTGCTTCAGAGAATGATAGATTGCTCAGGCAATCTTCTTGATCCCAGAGTTGATTGTCTTTGTTTCTGTAAGGATATTGGTATTTTTTACACAAAGTCTCTTTCGCAATTGTTGCGGGATAATCTTGCGGGTCTTTTAGAGCAGGAGCGGTTTGAGCGTCGTTGTATATCAAGCTTCCAATTACATTTGGCCATCGTAGAGCACTTTTTGTCAAGTCGGATGCAAAAATAAAAGGAGCGGTAACGTAACCCCAAATGCCTGCACTCTTTCCTTGACGGATGGAGAATAGTCCGTCGGAATAGCTGTTGATGAGAGATGATCGCCAATTTACAAAAATAGGATAATATTTGTTATCTTCAAGAATCATTTTGTTTCTGGATTTGCAAGCAACCTTATCGTTTTTTGAATCATCGCATATTTCTCCGTTTCTCGGGTCTTCTGCAAGTCTAGCCAAACTGTCCATTTGGGTGTTTAATCCACCATGAATAAAAATCAGGATTTTTTTTCTAGATTCTTGCTTAAAAATGTTATCGATTATTATGTCAGTATAGGCGTCAAACTGTTCATAACTTAGATTTCGGTATTTCCCCAAATCAGCATGCCAGCTCTCCGGCGAATTTGCCAGCGAATCGGTATTTATTAATGGGATATTTCCATTCGGATTCAGAGGTTTTCCATCTTCGTCGAACATCAAGACGTGCTCGTTTGGCACTTTGAGCTTTTTTGGAGCTAAGCTACACCCTCCTAGGTTTATTGCCAATATTAATGTCAGAATAAGGCTTTTATTTGTCATTTTTTCAATAGCCATTTGAATATAAACTTTAAGGGTTGCATATTCTGTATTTAACCAGCCGTAAACGTTATTTTTGATATTTGAATTTATTGATAGATATTATTTTCATATAATCTACTTGCTGCTTTTGGTTGTTTCTGTGGTTGAGCCGTTTTTTTGTTTTAACTTCTCAATGGTTTTGGTCTCAACAATTTTTGTTTTTTCAACAATATTCATTGCCTGATCAGAAGCGGGTATTTTCACTTTTTCAACTACGGGTTGAGAGCTATCTCTGGGTAAAGAAATAGGGACGATAATCTTCATCGAGTTTTCTGAATCAGAGTTATCAAGGATATAGTTGTTAGAGCAATTTCTCTCTGGTTTGCCATATTCTTTATAACAAGCGGTCGTCTCTAGGTATAGCTTGTCTTTAATTGGGGTTTCAATATACGCCGACACGTGATAAGGCACTGACTCCAAGCGTTGTGTGTTTGTATAAGGATTCATAAAGATTGGGATATAAAATGTGCGCTCTTCTACGTGTTGTCGAGGTGAAATTATGAAATGGAAGTCGGCATCGCGCTTGCATTTACTCCATAGAGGAATTTCTGAATCTTTAGCACATGTATCATTTTCGCTTTTTGTTTCAATTATCCCTCTTAGAATTGGGTGTTTACGCTGCTCAACATCTGCTTGACGTAATCGTTCCGCATAATCAAGATTAGCTGCGATTTCCGTCCATGTTCCGGTAAGTCCAAATTGGGATTGGTTCATTGAGGCGTAATAACTATCTGCTATATCGCCTTCGTGCTCTGGTTCGAGACGGACTACTTGAGAATTATCCAAAGGCTGAATACATTTCTCATCTTTACATAGTCTAAATTTAATATCTGCATGATAATCTTTTGTATAATTCCTAAAGCCGTTGTATAAATCAGCCCAGCGCCATATATATTCCCAATAATTTTGGCGTTCAGGTTCAATCCAAAGAGTAAAGCCAATCTTATATAATTGTTTTTGATTGTCTTTGTATAGAAAGCTTAAGTCTTTCATGCGTTGTTTGTGAGCAGCGAAAGCTTCTAACGTGCTGATTTTATCCATTAGAAGGCCGTTCGGTTTGTCATTACTAGTGATTATCGAAACTTCATTTGCTTTCGGCAAAATCTCCTCATTATTCCCTGATGTGCTTATCGGCGACGTTGCATTTGGTGAGGCGGATACAGAGCCTTTAACGGCCTGAGCGTATTCAATTTTTGACACACGATTCGTCTTTAACGGGTCCAAATCTTCTATATCGGTGTCTTTTGTCTTGACACTCATCCGTGTCTGCATATAACTGGCATATTCATCCAGACTTTTCTTGGAGAGTTCCGCTGGTAATATTGTTGGCGTACCCAAACCGAATGTTCCAGTGCTAGGAGTACACCCTGTTAATCCTTGAAATAAAGTCAAACTAATTGTCCAAGTGATTAGGCGGTTCATTGATACTCTCCCAGTTTATATTTTGAAGTGGCAGTGAGTAGGATTTAATATTTCGGTTTTTAACAATTCTCAACCAAAGAAATTACTTAATCCAATCGTTTTTCGTGCCAGTACAAACGTACTGGGTAGAATCCTTACCTTCTGGAGTTACAATCGCTTAATCGGGTACGCCAAGAGGGTGATGGATGAATATTTTGCTGATCGACGACCACTTCTGCGCTCGCGAAGGCGTGGCGTGTTTGTTGAAACAGATCTACCCGGATGTGCAGGTATTCGAGGCGGAGAGCTTTGCCGCCGGCTTGGTCATTGCCCGCGAGCAAGCCTTGAATTTGGTTTTACTGGATTTGCAGTTACCGGATCGCGTGGGTCTGGAGGGTTTGGCCGAACTAAAACAAGAATTTCCGGATTTGTGCGTCGTGATGTTTTCCGGGGTGGAAGACAGAGAAATAGTGTTTCAGGCTTTGAAGTTCGGGGCGATGGGTTTTGTCGTGAAAACCGTTTCGCGGCAAGCTTTTGTCGAGGCCTTACGCGACGTGTTGTCCGGCAAGGTGTATTTGCCGGCGACGATTGCCGGTAAAGCTTCTTTACAGGTTAGCAATGCCGAGGCGGAAGCCGGTATTCGGCGGGTCAGCAACCCAGCCAACTTGGGCTTGACGCCGCGCGAGTTCGAGATTCTGCGTTGGATTGCCTGCGGATATACCAATAAGTCCATCGCCAATAAATTGCATATTCAGGAACAGACCGTGAGAAATCATCTGCGGCCGATTTTCCAGAAGTTCGGCGTGTCGCGGCGCACCGAGTTGCTAGTGAAGTTATTCGAGCAGGGGATTGTGTTTGGTTTGCCGGAGGCGGCACCTTGAGGATTGCATGGACATTGTTTTGTCCCTCCACAATGGTAAAATATTTAATCTAAAGTAATTATTTGTTCCTGTCATGCAGCTCACAGCATCCCAACTTCAATCGAAACACAAAGCTCTGATCGATGCCCTTAAACGCGGGGAGTGTGTCGAGATTACGTATCATGGCCAAGTAGTTGGCGTCGTTCATCCTGCCGTGCCCACTGTTAACTCGGAGGAGCAAGAAGCGGCAATGAATGAGTTTTTTGGCATGCATCGTGATGCCAGTATTGTGACCGTGGAAGATGAATTGCGTAATATCCGTAGAGGTCGCCGGAGTCGGCTGAGTGATCTTTGATACCAATATTTTGATCTATGCCGACCGTGGCGTCGTCTCAGCCAAACAGTTGATTCTTGATACTCAGCAACGTTCCATTTCCGCAGTCACCTACATGGAGTATGTGCCGTTTTGTCGGAACAAAAAGGAATTGGCGATCTTCGAAAATATGCTGCAAGCCCTACAATTCAACATTCATGAAGTCGATCATGGGATTTCGTATCACGCCAGACAACTGGTTCGCCAATTTGCGCTGAGTCACAGTATGGAAATGGGCGACGCCTTGATTGCTGCTACCGCTATGGCGCGCAAGGAGCTGTTATGCACCAGCAACGTCAAACACTTTTCCCAGATCAACGGTCTGATGCTTGATCATTACCAACCCGATTAAACCGGATTAATATCTCGTTACTGTAGTTGGCGAATTTTTTTTTTCTCGCTCCAGCGCCTTAACCATCATCCCCATCAACACGTCCGACCTTGCCGGTTTGCGTAGCAGACAGGTGTTGGCAGGCCATTTGGCTTTGTCCTGGTCGCTGATGCCGGCCGCGGATAGCACCAGAATCGGTAGTGGGCCGCAGTCGGCGTGGACGGCGGCGACGATGTCGTGGGCGGTTTCGTTGTGGTTCAGGTAAAAATCGGTAATCAATAGATCCGGAACCAGCAGATTATCCGCCAATGCCAGCCGGGTTTCGGCCAGCGACGTGGCGGTTTGTACATCGCAGCCCCAAGCCCGGAGTTGGCAGCTCAGCGCTGCCAGCATTTCGGCGTCGTCGTCCACCGCTAAAATATAACGGCCGGCCAAGTCCCCGGTTTGCGTCGGCGAATTGCCTGAGGCTTCAGCCGAGTGGGAGATTGGTAGGTCGATACGAAAGTCGCTACCGTGTTGGGGGCGGGAACACAATTCCAGCCGATGTTCGGGTAGATGTTGAATGGCGGTGGCGACATAGGCCAGGCCGATGCCTAAACCGGGAACCGTCTGGTCTGATGTGCGGCGCTGGCCACGGACGAATTCCTTGAAAATCTCGCCTTGCACCTCAGCGGCGATGCCGGGCCCGCTGTCGCGAACGTGCAGCTTCAACCGGTCCGGGCCGATTTTGACCGCTGACACGACGATCCAGCCGCTTTGGGTGTATTTGATGGCGTTATCCAGCAGGTTGCCGATGATTTGGCTCAAAATGCTGGGATCGCTGTAGACATTGAACGGCGGGCTTTGCCGCAGATGCACGATCAATTTCAGATCGCGCTTGGCGGCTTGCGGGGCGAATTGGTTTTCCAGCCCGGCCAGCAGCAGGTTGATGTCGACGTGAGTCAACAATGGCCGCTGAGTGCCGTTTTCCAGGTTGCCGATGTCCAGGATGTGGTTGATGGCCCGGCTGAGTTCGTCGATGGCAAAGCCCATGCGACCGGCGATTGCTTGCAAATGCTGGCCGGCCGGTTCGGCGCAGGCCGTTTCCAGGACCGATGCGTAACAGTTCAAGGCCTGCAACGGTTGCCGCAGGTTGTGGCTGAGCTGGCGCAGGAAGCAGCTTTTGCGTTCGGCGATGATTTCGACTTTGCGTTTTTCCCGAAACGAATTGCGGGCGTAAGCTTCCAGTTGGCAGCGGGTGCAGACGCCGAACAGGTTGACGATAAACAGGTTTAATATCGACGGAATCAAGTCGACGATGCTCAAACCCAGCCAGTAGCCGGCCAGCGGCATCGCCAACGTCGTGCTCCAGCCAAAACCTATCGTCGCCCGCAACGACATGAACATCTGGCCGTAACTGAAAAAATACATCGGCAGCAGCGCCGGCCAGGTTTCCTGGTAGTAGCGCGGGTTGTCCTCGATCAACAGCACGGCGATCAGCTGGATTGCAGACAAACCGGCGCTCAGTTTGGCGACGCCGTTGATTTTGTCCGCCGCGTTTGGACAGTGTTGCAAATAGTGGAACAGGCCGAATAGCAGCAGCACGATCGGCAGGCGCATACAGGCGTTGGCTGTCGATGCGGTTCCAGTGTGCAGATCGAGCAGGATATAGGCTAGAAAAGCGCAGGCGCCCAGGGCCAGCGCCCATTTCAGCGGGGACAGCAGTACCCGGTAACGTTCCCGCCAAAACTCCTGTTCGGTGTCGGCATCGAATTGCGGAATGGCGAATAGCCGGCGGGGTGTAAGCGCGGCGCACAATTCGTTGAGATTAACGGCAATAGAAGCCGGTGCGGCCGGCGGTCGGAGAAAGGATTTTACCGAAAAATGTGCGATGAACGGCCTGGAACTGAGCATGTTACCGATTCCTTGTGCGGTGCCGGCAACTGCGGATGGCGGAGTCGCGCGAGTGCTGGCGGCGTGGCATTGTTGTTATGGCTTGGTCGGCATTCTCCCGGCTAATCCAGAATTAGGCAAGGTAATTTCTAACGGTCGAAACGGTTCTTTTTATTAGACGGTTTGTCGCCAACGCTGGTAAGCCAAACGCAAGACAACGGCGCATTGCATAGCGGCGTAGAGCAGGGCAGCCAACGCGGAATCGGCCCAGAGCGGAAAAAATAACGCCGATAGGGTGGGCATGCCTAGGGCGCCGAACAGGCCGGGTAGCACGCCGTATAGCAACACCGCTGCCAGCAAGCTTAAATTAAATGCCCGTTGCGGGTTTTTGCCGTAGCAGAAGTACACGTAAATCGCGCAGTCGCGCAAGATCAGCAGTAGTGCTGCCAACGGGTAGCTGTGCAAGGACAACTCGAACCAGGCGATATGGGCTCGACTGGCACTGAGGTATAGCGCAAACGGCACGGCCAGCGCGAAGCTCAGCCAGCTTAGCGGGAACTCTTCGATTACCCGGCGCCAGTTGCGTTGCCGGTAATACTCCAGCAAGCGCTTGATCTGCATCGGTTGCTGGGGTTCGGCGACGACACTTAGGTAAGTCAAGCCGCCGCAAACGCCGAATCCGGCCAGCGCCAAGCCAAAATTGCCGGACGGTATCAGTCCGCCCAGATAAACCACCAAAAATACGATGAAGCCGAGCCAGGCCGTTGGCGGCTTGCGTAGTCCTAGGGCTTGCGCCAGCAGCCGGTAATTGGCGACCATGCACCAGAACACGGCGCAGAACAGGCTGAATTGGTGGAAATCCTGTTGGGCAAATTGCCAGCCGTACCACGGTTGCCAGCGAAATCCGGCGGAACCCAGACCGGCGATTTCCGATAAGTCGCCGAGTTGCGGTGCGACCACGGCAAAACCGATCAGTGCCGGCAGCAGAATCGAGCCGGTTTTGGTTTGGCCGCGCCCAACCGCTAATAGCCCCAATAACAACGCGGCACTTTGCACCAACAAGCCGCCGACGATGGCATAAAAGTAAAAGCGGGGCAGGTCGGTGCTCTGGCCGGCCGACAAGGTATACACCAACAGGCAAAAACCGGCGCAGTACCAGACCATGCTGGTGCTGCCCAGCAATTTGCCCCAGGCCATTTGCCACGGTCCCAACGCCGATAAGCGTTGCGTGTCCCAAGTGCGGTCGCGGTATTCGTCGACGATGCTGTCCAGGCTTTGGCGGGCGCCCCACAGCAGCGTAATCAGCCAGAACAGGCCCAGCGCGGCGGCGCTGCTGATCGAGCCGAAGCGGTAGTCGTCCAGAAAATAGCAGAACGCGAAAACGGTGCCGAGCACCGCAGTAGCCGAGCTGAGGCGGGCCGGCGGGCATTCCAGCAGCAATTGGCGTTCGAATTCGGGATTGGTGGTCATGGCTGTTTATGCAGGGTTTGCAGATAGGCGTCTTGCAGATTGACCGTCGCAGGGCCGAATTCGCACACCGGCATGCCGGTATCGAGCAATGCTTTCAGCACCTGATGTTGGCGGTCGCCGTCGTTTTCCAGATTGACGATCGCCATGCGGTCCTGATCAGTGCGTACCAGCTCCACTTCCTGCAGTTTTTGCAAGGTCTCGGCCAATTGCGGGTATGCGCCAGCTAATACCAGGCGGAACGGTGTGCGTAGCGTCGGCGCGTTGATCACAGCATGCTCGACGATGCGGCCCTGGCGTAGCACCAACATGTCGGTGCTGTACGCCTCGAGTTCGGCCAGGATATGCGACGACACCATCAAGGTCATCCCTTGACGCTGCAACTGTAGAAACAGCTCGGCCAGTTGATGGCGGGCTTCCGGGTCCAAGCCGGAGGCCGGTTCATCCAACAGTACCACGGCGGGTTTGTGGATGATGGCCTGGGCGATGGCCACCCGCTGCCGCAGACCGCGCGACAATGCGCCGGGGTACTGGTCTAGCCGTTCTTCGATTTGCAGGCCCTTCGCCACGTCGGCGATTGCTGCAACGCAATCGGCTGCGGCGATGCCCTGGGCGCGGGCCACGTAGTGCAGACATTGGCGCACAGTCAGGCGTTGGTAAAGCCCGAAAAAGTCGGACAAGTAGCCGATGATGCGGTGGCAAGCGCGCGGTTGTTCCAGTACGTCGATCCCGCCGATTTCAATGCTGCCGCTGACGGGTTGCTCCAACGCCGCCATGCAGCGCAGTAAGGTGGTCTTGCCGGCGCCGTTCGGGCCGACCAGAGCTGTGATGCGGCCTTGCGGGACGCTAAAACTCGCCCGGTCTAATGCGCGTACGCCGGGATATTCGAAAATCAGATTATCGACTGTAATCATCGGCAAGACCTTGCGTGGATTTAAACCGGATAATACCGGTAATTTCGGCGAAAAGTTTGGCCGCAACAGTCTACAGGCCAAAATGATTGTCGGTACAAGATTTGCTTAGAGAAGATATTGAGGACGGCTAAGTACTCGGTTTCCATCGGCAACCCAGGGCAGCCGGCCCCTGACCGGCGCGCCGCCCACATGGGCCGGCGCACCGAAACGGTGTATCATGAGCACCATTTTTAAACAAAAGCAGGAGATATGAATGCACAACGTCACGTTGATCAAAGGTGATGGTATCGGTCCTTCGATTATGGAAGCCGCAGTCGCGGTGATTAACGCCTCCGGTGCGAAAATCCACTGGCACGAAGCCGACGCCGGCATGTCGGCTTATGAGCGGACCGGTACGCCATTGCCCGATGCGACGATGGAATCGATCGCCCAGACCCGAGTGGCGTTCAAGGGTCCGTTGACCACGATGGTCGGCGAGGGCTTCAGAAGTATCAACGTGGAACTGCGCAAGCAATACGACCTTTACGCCAACGTGCGTCCGGCCAAAAGCTGGAACGGCGTGAAAACCCGTTACGACGATGTCGACATCGTCATCGTCCGCGAAAACACCGAAGGTTTGTACGTCGGTCTGGAACACTATTTAACCCCGGCCAAGGATATTGCCGAAAGCTTGGCGGTTGTGACCAAGGCCGGTTCCGAGCGCATCGTCGATTACGCCTTCAAATACGCGATCGACAACGGCCGTAAAAAAGTCACGGTTTGCCATAAGGCCAATATCCTGAAATACACTCAGGGCCTGTTCCTGAAAACCGCTCGCGAAGTCGCCGCCAAATATCCGGATATCGAATTTGACGAGAAAATCGTCGATGCCGCCTGTATGCACATGGTTATGAAGCCGGAGCAATTCGACGTGGTGGTGACCACCAATATGTTCGGTGACATCCTGTCCGATTTGACCGCCGGTTTGGTGGGTGGCTTGGGGCTGATTCCCGGCGCCAACATCGGTGAGGACGCGGCCTTGTTCGAAGCGGTGCACGGCAGCGCACCGGACATCTCCGGTAAAAACATCGCCAACCCGACTGCGGTGATGATGGCCGGCGTGATGATGCTGAACCATCTCGGCGAACACGAGGCGGCAGTGCGGATGCAAAATGCCATTGAAAAAGTCGTCAACGACGGCGTTTATGTGACGCCGGATTTGAATCCGGCCAGCCAATACGGCACCAAGGAAATGGGGCAGGCCATTGTCGATGCGATGGAGTGATTAATCTGAGGCGGAGGCGGTTATGAGTGCGCAACCAAGATTCGAGCAAGCCTGGATTTCGATCGAAGATTACTTGGCGGGTGAGCTGGCAAGCGATACCAAGCACCAGTATTTGGATGGTCAGGTCTATGCGATGTCCGGAGCTAGCTTAAACCACGAGCGAATTGCCGGTAATGTGTTTGCCGAATTGCGAAATTACTTGCGGGACAAACCGTGCGAAGCCTTTGGCTCCAACGTCAAGATTAAAACCGATAGACACGTGTTTTATCCGGACGCGATGGTGGTATGCGATCAAAATTATACCAGCGAGTACTATACCGAAGCCCCGGTACTGGTCGTCGAGGTCCTTTCTAAATCCACCCGCCGCCTCGACGAAACCGTCAAACGCCGTGTCTACCAAAGTATTCCCAGCTTGCAGGAATACGTGCTGATCGAACAGGACATCGTCGATGTCGAAGTCTGTCGCCGTAGTGAGGGTTGGGTTTCCAATCACTATTTTCTCGGCGACGACGTGCCTTTCGAATCAGTCGGATTGATTCTCGGCGTCGCCGACATTTATGCCCGCGTCGACAACGAAGACATGCGGACCTTCATCGCCGAGCAAGCGCTGGCTCAAGCTAATGCCGAAGCCAACGCATCCCAAGCCTAATTTTTTACCGGAAATCATCATGCTAGAACAATACCGAAAACACGTCGCCGAACGCGCCGCCGAGGGCATCGTTCCGAAACCGCTGGACGCCGAGCAAGTCGCGGCGCTGGTCGAACTTTTGAAAAATCCGCCTGCCGGGGAAGAAGCCTTTTTGGTCGATTTGCTGGAAAACCGAATTCCGGCCGGCGTCGATGAAGCGGCTTATGTCAAGGCCGGCTTTCTGACTGCGATCGCCAAAGGCGAGGCGTCGTCCCCACTGATCACGCCGGAAAAAGCCACCGAGTTGCTGGGCACGATGCTGGGCGGATACAACGTCGCTCCGCTGATCGAGCTGCTGGATCATGCCACCTTGGCGCCGATAGCCGCTAAGGCATTGTCGCAGATTTTGCTGATCTTCGACGCCTTCCACGATGTCCAGGAAAAAGCGGCAGCCGGCAATGTCTACGCCAAACAGGTGCTGCAATCTTGGGCCGACGCCGAATGGTTTACCAGCCGGCCGGAAGTTCCGCAGAAATTGACTGTCACTGTGTTCAAAGTCACCGGCGAAACCAACACCGACGATCTATCTCCGGCGCCGGACGCCTGGTCGCGGCCGGATATCCCGTTGCACGCCAAAGCGATGCTGAAAATGCCGCGCGATGGCATCACCAATGCCGAGCAGCAAATTACCGAACTGAAAGCCAAGGGTTTTCCGGTGGCTTATGTCGGCGACGTGGTCGGTACCGGCTCTTCGCGCAAATCGGCCACCAACTCGGTGTTGTGGTTCATGGGCGACGATATTCCCTACATTCCCAATAAACGCGCCGGCGGCGTCTGCATCGGCGGCAAGATTGCGCCGATTTTCTTCAATACCATGGAAGATTCCGGCGCGTTGCCGATCGAATGCGATGTGACCGGCATGGCGATGGGCGACGTGATCGATATTTATCCCTATCAGGGCGTCGTCAAACGCCACGGTACCGATGACGTGGTGTGCGAATTTAAACTCAAAACCGACGTGATTCTCGACGAAGTCCGCGCCGGCGGCCGGATTCCGTTGATTATCGGCCGCGGTTTGACCGATAAAGCCAGACAGGCTTTGGGCTTGCCGGCTTCAGCGGTATTCCGCCGCTTGGGCGCCGCGGCCGATACCGGCAAAGGCTATACGCTGGCGCAAAAAATTGTCGGCAAGGCGTGCGGCGTGGCCGGTGTGCGGCCGGGCAGCTACTGCGAACCGAAGATGACCACGGTCGGCTCGCAAGACACCACCGGTCCGATGACCCGCGACGAATTGAAAGACCTGGCTTGCCTGGGCTTCTCGGCCGATTTAGTGATGCAGTCGTTCTGCCACACCGCCGCTTATCCCAAACCTGTCGACGTGCAAATGCAGCACACCTTGCCGGATTTCATCATGACCCGTGGCGGCGTGTCGTTGCGCCCCGGCGACGGCGTGATTCATTCATGGCTTAACCGGATGCTGTTGCCCGATACCGTCGGTACCGGCGGCGACTCGCATACTCGCTTTCCGATTGGTATTTCCTTCCCGGCCGGCTCTGGTCTGGTGGCGTTTGCCGCCGCGACCGGCGTCATGCCGCTGGACATGCCGGAATCGGTGCTGGTTCGTTTCAAAGGCCAAATGCAACCCGGCATTACCTTGCGCGACTTGGTCAATGCCATTCCTTATGCGGCGATCCAACGCGGCTTGCTGACCGTCGCCAAACAAGGCAAAAAGAACGTGTTTTCCGGGCGGATTCTGGAAATCGAAGGTTTGCCGGATTTGAAAGTCGAGCAAGCATTCGAAATTTCCGACGCCTCGGCGGAACGTTCGGCTGGCGGTTGCACCATCAAGCTCAACGAAGCGCCGATTCGCGAGTATCTGAACTCCAACATCACCTTGTTGAAATGGATGATCGCCGAAGGTTACGGTGACGCCCGGACCATCCAACGCCGGATCAAAGCCATGCAGGATTGGCTGGCCAACCCGGTACTGATGGAAGCGGATAAAGACGCCGAATACGCCGAAATTATTGAAATCGATTTGGACCAAATCACCGAGCCCTTATTGGCTTGCCCGAACGATCCGGACGACATCAAGCCGTTGTCGGCAGTGGCCGGCACCAAAATCGACGAGGTGTTTATCGGTTCCTGCATGACCAACATCGGCCATTTCCGCGCCGCCGGCAAGTTATTGGAAAAAGCCGCCGCGCTGCCGACCCGGTTATGGGTGGCGCCGCCAACCAAAATGGATCAAAACCAATTGGTGGAAGAGGGCTATTACGGCACGTTTGGTAAGGTGGGTGCCCGTACTGAAATGCCCGGCTGCTCGCTGTGCATGGGTAACCAGGCGCGGGTGGCGGACGGGGCGACCGTGGTGTCTACCTCGACGCGAAACTTCCCCAACCGTCTGGGCAACAATACCAACGTGTTTTTGTCCTCGGCGGAACTGGCGGCGGTCTGTTCGTTGCTGGGAAAAATTCCGAGCGCGGCAGAGTATATGCAGTATGCGGCGACAATCGAAAAATCCAGTGCCGATACCTACCGCTACCTGAATTTCGATCAGATCGACAGTTACCAGGATAAAGCCAAGCAAGTTGCTTGATAGACTAGCTAAACAACCGGCTTACCTGAGTCTCAGGTAGGTCCGGCTGTTCAGCTGTTGGTCGATTTGCTGCTTTGCGGCGGGGTAATACGGCTGTTACGCCGCCTCGTTGAAGCCGATTTTGTTGTCGGTAGCCTTGTTAAACACTGCACCCAAAACGTTAGCGTCTTTTAGTAAAGATGCAGCGTTTTTCAGTTCGTCGGTTTTGGTGTGACCTTCTTCCACAACCAACAGTACGCTGTCCACGTATGGCGAGAATCCCAACGTATCGTCATGCGACAGGATCGGCGGCATATCGAAAATGATAATCCGCGACGGATAACGGCTTTTCAATTCGTTGACTAGTCGGACCATCTTCGGCGAGCGCAACATCTCGGTGGCATTGAACAGCGGCTTGCCGGCGGGAAGTACCACCAACCGCTCCACACCGGGATTGACCAGCATCGAGCTGATTTCCTTATCGTTCAACAAATAGTCGCTGAGACCGGAATCGGCTTTGATGCCGAATAAACGGTCTATGCTCGGATTACGCAGATTGGCGTCGACTAATAACGCGGTCCTATCCAACTCCATCGCTACGCTGATCGCCAGATTGACTGCGGTTAAGCTGTTGCCGGAGCCGCCGCTGGTGCTGGTGATGGCAACCGTTTTCCATTCCATCGCATCCATTTGCTGCAGGCAACGGGTCCGCAACATCCGATAAGATTCAAGCCACTTACTTGGCGAATCGGCACAAAGAACCCGATTTTGCTTGAGCAGGCTCTGGTCGGGTTTATGGATCCGGGTTTGGGTATAGGCGATGTTGACTTTGTCGTCGAAGCGGACGTTACCACTACTAGCTTCTACAGTATTTTGGATTGAGTTCATTCCTAATTTCCTTGGCCTGTTAATTGCCAATTACACGCAACAGTTTGTACCAGAATACGTCGAGCGGCATGATCATGAAATGGAAAATAATGGCAGCTAACAAGCCACTTGCGACACAGCCTACTAGCACCAATTTTCGCCTGGTGCTTTGCGATCTATTTTCTGTCTCGCTTTCCAAATAAGGGATCGCTGCTAGTGGTTCCATTCCCAAGATAGCCGTAACCGCTTTGGGTCCGTTTACGGTTGGGTCGAATATTTCGGCTAGCGCTACCGCACCGAAGCCAGAGCAGATCGCTACTAACAAACCGAGAATAAGTATCGCAATTCGGTTCGGACTAACCGGTTCCAACGGCTCTTGCGGCGGATCGATCAACGTAAAGCGCTCGCCCTTTCTTTCCATTTCTAATTGTTGCGAAATTTGTGCCTCCATTTCCCGCGCACTTACTTCGCGATATCGTATATTAGTGTTGTCCAATTCCTGCAACAAGTCTGTGTATTCCTTTTCAACCAATGGAGCTTGGCGCAAGCTGTTGCGTAAATCTTCCATTTTTGCCTTAATTTGACCGCGGGTGTAATTCAGTGAATCGATCTCGGTTTTAACTGAATCGAGTTGGGATTTTAATGTAATATAGGCAGGATTGTCAGGTTGGAAGGTTGTATTGGTATATTCACTCTGTTTTGCATCGACTAAGCTCTGTTGTAGAGCGGAAATCTGTTTTTGCAATTTTTGCACGTCGGGATGCTTATCCGAATATTGTTTTAAAAGTAAAGTCAATTCGGCTTTTTTGTCAGTCAATTCTGCATTCAAGGCATTAATATCCGAATTTGAGCCAATTTCTTTTTGTAAAGACTCGATCTCGCGTTTTATTTTTATTACGTCGGGATGGTTCGGTGAATGGCTGGATAGTATCGATGGATACTGTGATTGCAATTCTTTGAGTCGGTCTTTCATGTCGAAAACCCGATTGCCTGCGGCATTGCTTGCCATCGCGTTAGGGTCGATCTGCGCCAATTCGCCTTCCAGATAAAATCGCCGATCATTTAAAGAGCGCTCTTGGCTGTCTAGCGACAAAAGCTGGTTGCTAAGTGAGGTCAATTCCTGTTGGTTCAGTGCGCTGATTTGCGGTAATTGATTTAGGTTACGTTCCTTGAAAGTAGCGAGACTGTTTTGAATTTCCTGGGTTTTGGCTTTAAGGCGCTTGGATTCTTCACTTAAAAATAGTGCCGCATTTTCCGCTGATTCGGTTCTGGATTTGATGTTTTCTTTCAAAAATAATGAGGTTAATTCGTTGGCTACCTTCTGCGCCAAAGCCGGTGACTTGTCGTCGAATGTTAACGTAAACGCAATCGTGGCTTGCGCAGCTGCGCCGCTACGATGATCTGCGACATCAGCGCTAATGGTTTCGACCTTAATGCTTTTACGCATTTTTTCCAGAATAACCTCCTCAGTTTTCTTCTTGCGATCGTCGGTGTAGAGGTCGTATTTTTTGATGATTTCACTCAAATTTGGTCGCGTCATGATTCTCTGGCTGATGACCTGAATTCTTTGGTCGGCGAATGTCGTGACCGTGGAACGAACCAATTCCGATGGAATTTCCTGGGCTTCAATCAAAATGGTGGCGGTGGAGCGAAAAATTGACGGCAATAAGACAGCCAATAAAAGACTGACAATAGCTATCAGCAAAAAAGGGATATATAAAAATTTTCTGCGCCGTTTAATGATCTTCAGATAATCCTTGATGTCGAGGGTTTGATTTTCCACGCTATTTCACCTGACGATTGATTTGAGGTTGGTATGAGAACTGAAATTGCACGCTATTGCCGATGGCGGTTTGGCTGTTGGATTCAAATTGTTGTTGTCGATAAGAGTATGAAAAATCCAAACTGACTTCTTCGGTCCAATGCCATTTGATATTGGGGGAAAAGCTGAGTACACTTCTATTATTACTCGTATTAGTGTCACGAAAGGTAGAAACTGAGTCTACAGAAAGATAAGTTGCATTAACACCAGCTGTCCAGCGTTCGCTAAAGTTATAGTTGGCCCCTGCAGAGAACGAAGTGGACGTTTGTTGGGTTCCAGAGCTTGCAGGATTTAACTGTTGTCCAGCGTTAAAATTTAAACTTCCCCACTCCGCACTTCGGCTTAAGTTTGCCGAAAACACGTGACCAGTGGATTTACTCGACCTTGAAAAATTGTTAATTATTGTTTGAGTCCCGAATAGCTTTGTGGTCTGGGTGCTATCAGTATCGGTGTCACGCATCCCGGCTGATAACGAAAATCGGGTTTGTTCGCTAAAAGCGTATTGCAGTCCGGCCTGATAGTTAAGTGTGGTTGACTTTTGAGAGAAAGCCGTATCGACAGGTAGTCCGAAAAATAAACCGGGGCCGTTGCTTGCTGATTCGAATTCTGAGTAACTGCCAGAAATATTAAAAGAAAGTTGTTCTGAATAAGTGTGAATTGCTGTTGCGCTAAACTGTTGGTTTGTATAATCCGAAAAGCCAAGTGGTGTAGTTAAGTTTGCCGGTCTGTCAAAAGCCACATCTGTGTAATTAAGTCCAAACAATAAAGAGTTTTTTTCACTCAGGAAGTAAGTTAAGTTTGGAGAAATTGATTTTGATGTTCGTGCAACTTGGGTTTGAAGGTCTCCAGAGCCCGTTTCGTCTAACTGAGTCGTTAAAGATGCTTGCTCTGAATAGCTAGCTGCCAAATCAGTTTTAAACAATTCGCTTCGATATTGATGGCTAATACTGCCAATTTTCTCAGAAAAGTCTAATGCAGACTCACCATGGTAAATTAACTCATTCCACTTAAAATTAGCCTTGAATTCGTTGTTATTAGCTAAATAACCGGCCATAAAACCAGGGGAAAAAGTACTGATGAAATTAGTGCGCTTCGGGTTGAGTTGTAAACGCAAGTTATCGTCGTAGCGTTCTTTAAAGCTAAAATCGGGCTCAAACAAGAAATCCAGCGCGTAACCATTACCAGAACATAAAACCAACGCCGGTAACAAAAAATCCGTTTTAATCTTCATAGATAGTAATGCCTATCTAGTTCCAATTAGGGTACGGTTACCGTATCCCCTGGTTCCAGAAGAATATTCTGCTCCAAATCTTCTCCGCTAATTACGTCGTCGTAATCGAACGGAAAGACTTTAACCTGGTCGCCGGTGCGGCGGATGATGCTGATTGACCCTTCCTTGGCAAATACCGTTAAACCGCCGGCCAAGCTTAGCGCTTGCAACACATCGAGGCGGCGGCCGGAAAATACCTGGCCGGGTTTGTTGACCTTGCCGATCACGAACACGGAGTTGCCTTGGTTGTTTAGCAACTTAACGCTGACCGACGGATCGGCGATGTAATCTGACAGCCGGGTGGTGAGATTATCTTTCAGCTCGGTAATGGTTTTGCCGGCCGCGCCGACCGTGCCGATCAGCGGAAAAATGATCGTACCGTCCGGGGAGATCAAAATTTGCAACTGTTGTAGGCCTTCTTCCTTCCAAACCGTGATTTCCAAAGCATCGCCGGGCGAAAGCTGATATGAGGCGAAGTTGGTTTGTTCGATGATGACGCTCGGGCTCGGCGATTGCGTAGCGGCCGGGGTTAATTGGCTGGGTTCCGCTTGCGGGGACTGGGATATTGGATCGGGCTCGGCTAGCGTAGCGACCGGGAAAAACAGGCAGAAAGATAAAAGTGTAATTATCTGTTTCAAAATGTATCCCTTTATGATGTTATTGAGGTTGAAATCCGTAAGAACCGATCGGTTGTGCAGGCTGCCCAGATGGTAAGTACGGAATATAACAATAATAAGACAATCCTGACTGTTGCTAGTGGCGGTGCCGAGCAACAAGGCCTCGATTTGAATTATAACCTTTAATTGAGTCGTTTTGTGCGGTTTTGGCTGTAACAGAGCGAATAATATGGGAATTTTATGAATAGTCCAATATCGGTGAGCGATTTTCTCGAAAAGTTAAAAAATAACCAAGCTATTGATTTTAAAGAAACGATGGCCGTAATTGCCGACCATTACGAATACAGGCCAACCCGATTCAGTAACGGTTTCGAGCCTTGCCTGATAAACGAGGCTGGGCAGAACGAGGGGTCATGCCGAATTTTCGCGTTTGCCAGGATACATGGCCTGTCCGAACAACACACTTTAGCCTTATTTGGGGACTATTACCGGAAAGACGTGCTGGGCAATCCGGACGGCAGCGATCACCAAAATATCCGAAATTTCATGCGCGACGGCTGGGCTGGCATCGCATTCGACGGCGAGGCGTTGCAAGCCAAATAGTTGATGGACGTCGATGTTCTGATTGTCGGGCAGGGGCTTGCCGGCAGTCTGTTGGCCTGGGAATTGTCTAGCAGAGGGCTACGCGTCTGTGTGGTCGACGACGGCCAATGCAATGCGTCTCGGGTCGCGGCGGGTCTGATCAATCCGGTCAGCGGTAAGCGACTGGTCTTGCAATCTAACGTTGCTGAATTATTGCCGGCAGCCAAGGCCTGCTATGACCGCTTGCGGCGTGTTTTCGGCAACGAATTCTACGTCGAAAAGCCGATGTGGAAAATTTTGTCCGGCCCGACGCAAAAGCGACAAGCCGAACGCCGTCTGCAGCAAGCCGAATATGCCGAATACTTACAAGCATTGGTCCCCGGCATTCCCGAGATCTTGTCGCCATTCGGTACGCTGCACCAGCTGCAGACCGGGTATCTGACGACCGAAGCCTTGCTTGACACTTTACGGAATTGGTTGATCTCGCGCCGCGAGTATCGGCAGGCTGAGTTCGACTATGCCGATATTCATCTGGCGCCGGATTTGCGCTGGCGCGAACTCCAGCCCAGGCACATCGTATTCTGCGAAGGCTATTTGGCGCGCACCAACCCCTGGTTCGGCTCTTTACCGTTTCAGCCGGCTAAAGGGGTGATTCTGAGTTGCACCAGTCAAACGCCCTTGCCGAGTCGAATCCTGAATTATGGGCATTGGTTGCTGCCGCTGACTGCCGACACATTCAAAACCGGAGCGACCTTCGATCCGCTTAATTTGAATCTGGATCCGGAGCCTGCGTCAGAAAAGGCCTTGCTGGCAGATTTGCAGACTGTCATGCCGGATATGGCCGGAATTCGGGTGGTCCGCCACCAAATAGGGATTCGGCCGGCGACGCTGGATAAGGAGCCGCTGATAGGTCGACATCCGCAGCATTCTTGTCTACACATCTTCAACGGCTTCGGGGCCAAGGGCAGTTTATTGATCCCCTGGTACGCGCAACGTTTTGCCGATTTTCTGCAGCAGCGTGCGCCGTTGCCGTCAACTTGCGATATAAAACGATACTATGCCTCGCATTTCTCTGGTTAACGCGGCCCAGCTTGCCGTCAAATCCTGTTTGCGGCCGGGTAGCATCGCTGTCGATGCTACACTCGGCAACGGCTACGATACGCTGTTTTTGGCCGAATCGGTCGGTCCCACAGGCCATGTTTTTGGTTTCGACGTGCAGCGCCAAGCCCTGGTCAGTAGCTACCAAAAGTTGCTGGCTCACGACTTACAAAGGCGGGTAACCTTGCATTTGGTCAGTCACGCCGATCTGCTTGAAGTCTTGCCTGAAAGTGTCATGGGTAGCGTGGCAGCGGTCATGTTTAACCTGGGTTATTTGCCTGGTGGAGACAAAGCCGTCATTACCCGGGCGGATTCTACTCTTAAAGCAATAGCTGCTGCGTGCCGGCTGCTCGCCAAATCTGGAATCATTACCGTTTTGGCCTATCCCGGACACGCCGGCGGCGACGCTGAAACCGAACGGTTGGCGGAATGGATGCGCAGTCTCGACCCGAGCCAATTTGAAACGGAGCTGGTGCTGAGCCAGTTCGACAAGCCCGGAGCCCCCAGGCTTTTTATTCTGCGTAAATGGGGCGATCTGCTATGATTGCGCTCCTTTTTTTAACCAATCAGTCAGGACAATGTCAGAGTTCAATAACGTCACTATCGTTAAACAAGCCAACGTTTACTTCGACGGCAAAGTCAACAGCCGCACTATTCGCTTTGCCGATGGCTCCACAAAGACCCTGGGTTTCATGCAGCCCGGCGAATATACGTTCAATACCGCCGACCCCGAGTTAATGGAGATTCTGTCCGGCGAATTGGACGTGCAACTGCCCGGCAGCGATGTTTGGCAAGCGGTGAAAGGCGGTGAGTCGTTCAATGTGCCGGCCAACGCGGCATTTACCATGAAAGTCAAAACTGCCAGCGACTATTGCTGCTCGTTTTTGAAATAAGCCGATGGAGCGGGTAGCGATTTTTGCCGATGTACAAAATATTTATTACACGACGCGAGAACGCTACCAAAAGCATTTCAATTACACCGCATTTTGGCGTCATGCCACTAACGATAAACAGGTCGTGGCGGCGTTTGCTTATGCAATCGATCGTGGCGACAGCAAGCAACAAAGTTTTCAGAATATTCTGAAAACCATAGGCTTTACGGTAAAGCTGAAGCCTTATATCCAGCGTCGCGACGGCAGTACCAAGGGCGATTGGGATGTTGGCATTACCGTTGATGTGCTGGATTTTGCCCGACAGGTCGATCGGGTCGTACTGTTGTCCGGCGACGGCGATTTCGAAATCTTGCTGAATAAAGTGAGGCGCGATTTCGGTGTGGCCTGCGATGTCTACGGGGTGCGTAGCCTGACCGCCCCGGCCTTGATCGCCGCTGCCGACAATTTCGTCGCGATTGCGGAAGCGCTTTTGTTGTAAGTCGCGTAGGGAGGCGGTTTATTTCTGTTCAGCGCCTTCTTCGACCAGTTCCTTGCCTTTTTCGGCTGAGGAGTTGGCTTCTTTGGCGTTGGTGGTGCTCCGCCGGGTCAGCGGGTCGGGTTCGTCGCCGAACAAGCCGGTAATTTTTTCCCACATCGAGCGGTCCAGATCGCGTTTCGGCACGTCGACGCTGGTTTCGGTGGATTCCTTGACCACTGGCAGCGAACTGGGGCGGAAGTCGCCTTGCACGCCGATCAGGTTGTCGCCTTCAAAAAATAACGAAATCCGTTTCTGCATCCGGTTCTCGCCGCCGGGCTGTTCCGAATAGAGATAATCCCAGCGTCTCTCGTGAAAGGCATCGGTCAGCATCGGCGATCCCATGATGTACAGCACCTGACGTTTGGTCATATTCGGCCGTAGTTGGTTCACCATGCTTTGGTCGATGATATTGCCTTGTTCGATATCCAGCGTATAAACACCCGGCAGATTATTCAGAATGGTACTGCAGGCGCTGAATCCAAATCCGGCGGCAGCCACGAGCAGAATAGACGATTTTTTCATGAGAAATGTTGGTGGTCTTGCGACAAACGAACCGGCATTATCCCACAATTCTGTCTGCGGCTCGGTGCAAAAAACGATACAATGGCCGGATGGTTGGATATACGAGGACAGGCTATGGAAACTCAGGATTTGCGTAACGCGGGCTTAAAAGTCACTCTGCCCAGAGTCAAAATCTTGGAGATTCTGGAAAAACAACAGGACGACAGGCACCTGTCTGCAGAGAAAGTCTACAAAATTTTGTTGGCCGAAGGCGAAGAAATCGGGTTGGCGACCGTTTACCGGGTGTTGACCCAGTTCGAGGCGGCCGGCTTGGTCAATCGCCACCACTTTGAGGGCGGCAATTCGATTTTCGAACTGAATAGCGGCGGGCATCACGACCACGTGGTGTGCATGAAGTGCGGCAGAGTCGACGAATTCACCGACGAAGTCATCGAAAAGCGCCAAACCGAAATCGCCAACCGGCTGGGTTACACCCTGACCGACCATAGCTTGTATCTTTACGGCTACTGCGCCGCCTGTAAAACCCCCTAACTCTCCAGCATGTTCAAACCTCTCATCCTGTACATTGGGTTACGCTATACCCGTGCCAAAAAGCGCACCCAATTTATTTCATTTATTACGCTAACTTCGGTGTTGGGGATCGCCCTGGGCGTAACCGCTCTGATTACCGTGCTGTCGGTCATGAACGGTTTCGAAGCCGAACTGCGCGAGCGGATTTTAGGCATGACCGCGCACAGTACCGTCACCGGCCGCTACGGGCAGTTGGACGACTGGCAGGGGTTGGAACAACGCACCCGCGAAATGCCGCACGTGTTGGGTGCGGCACCGTTCATTCACGGTCAGGTCATGATCAATGCCGATCGTCAGGTCAGCGGTACTTTGCTGCAAGGCATACTGCCGGAACAGGAAGCGAAAGTATCTGAAGTCGCTGAAAAAATGATGTTCGGCAGCCTGAAGGATTTGGTCCCAGGCGAATTCGGCGTGGTGTTGGGTGCCGAGCTGGCCAGTTATCTGGGCGTGATGATCGGCGACAAAGTTACGATCATCACCCCGCAAATCAACTCTACCCCGGCCGGCATCTTGCCGCGCATGAAACGCTTTACCGTGGTTGGCGTATTCAAAGTCGGTATGTACGAATACGACCGTAACATGGCGCTGATGCATCTCGACGATGCCGCTAAGCTGTTCCGTCTGGAGCAGGCGGTATCCGGCTTGCGGCTTAAACTGGACGATTTGTTCAATGCACCGATGATCACGCAAAGTATGGCCGACGCCTTAGGCGACGATTATCGCGTCAGCGACTGGACCAAAGCTCACAGCAACTTCTTCCGTGCGGTACAAACCGAAAAACGGGCAATGTTTATCATCCTGCTGTTGATTGTCGCGGTGGCGGCGTTCAATATCGTCTCGACTCTGGTCATGGTGGTGACCGACAAGCGCGGCGACATCGCGATTCTGAAAACGCAGGGGCTGAGCAATGGCTCGGTGATGGGTATCTTCATTGTCTTGGGCTGCATCATCGGCAGCATCGGCACCGTATTGGGTACAGTTGGCGGGGTGTTGTTGGCGCTGAACGTGGAAACCATCGTTCCGGCCATCGAACAGGCTTTTGGCGTACAGTTTATGTCTGCCGACGTGTATTACATCAGCGAAGTGCCTTCGAAACTGATCTGGAACGACGTTTACTGGATTGCCGGAGTCGCGTTCCTACTGTCTTTATTGGCTACGCTGTATCCTGCTTGGCAAGCGGCACGAGTCAATCCGGCCGAGGTGTTGCGCTATGAATAGTCCCATCGTGTTGCAATGCCAACAGCTGACCAAGCGTTACGAACAAGGCGATTTGAATGTTGAAGTGCTAAAAGGCGTCGATTTAGCGATTCACGCCGGCCAGCGCGTCGCCATCATGGGTGCCTCCGGTTCCGGCAAAAGCACCTTGCTGCACCTGCTGGGCGGTTTGGATAAGCCCAGCTCAGGCAAGGTGATTCTGGACGGTTCGGATTTAAACCAAATTGGTGCAGCGAAGTTAAGTCAACTGCGTAACCGTTCGCTCGGCTTTATCTACCAGTTCCATCATTTGCTCGGCGAATTTACCATCCTGGAAAACGTGGCGATGCCGCTACTGATCGGTAACCATTCGGTTAAATCCGCGCAACAACAGGCTGCCGAATTACTGAAACGCGTCGGCTTGGGCCATAGAATGCAACACAAACCCGGCGAACTGTCCGGCGGCGAACGCCAGCGCGCCGCCGTGGCTCGCGCCTTGATCAACAAACCCAAATGCGTCCTGGCCGACGAACCGACCGGCAACCTGGACAGTAAAACCGCCGAGCAGATTTACCAACTGATGCTGGAGTTAAACCGCGAGCTGCAAGTCAGTTTTCTGGTTGTAACTCACGATCCGGATTTGGCAGCGCGGATGGATCATGTGTTGTATATGGAGGATGGGTTGATTGTGCCTGATAGGGCTCATCACGGCTGACAGACTATGATAGTGCGTCGTTCCGGCATGGATTGCCGGAATCCAGACCGCAGGGATGCGAGTCTTCCGGATTATGTGTCGCTATCGCGACGGCTGGTTTTAATGCCGGTTCTCGGACCGACAGCCGAGATACTTTCTTTTGCGTGGCCAAAAGAAAGTATCCAAAGAAAAGGCCACCCGGATGCCGCTTGTTCCCTGCGCGCCGGAGCTTTTGAACGGGGTTGCATGAAGGGGCTTCCCAGCCCCTGCATGCAACGCGCCGCATCCCTGCGGCGCCCCTAACGGGCTTATCCGTTCAAAAACTCCGGTGCTCGGCGCGGCATACGGGAGTAAACCGTCCCGGAATTAAAAGTCAGTTAGTGAGCAAATAATGTAGCCTCGATGGAGTGAAACGAAATCGAGGTTTTGATAGCTTCGATTACCCGGATTCTGCTGCGCTTTATCCAGGCTACTTGCTAAAATGAAAACATTAGAACAACTCATCAAACGCAAGCTCGAATATCCTGGCCTCAACCGCTTAGTTTCAAACGAACTTCTGCAAAAAAGCCTCGATAATGACATCTCTATGCTGGACGACGGCCAGCTTACGTTACTTAACTGCTTAGCCAGTAACAATCCTGATCCATTCCCTCCTATTCCTATACTGCGCGCACTCGACAACAACCTCCAAGAACTTCAGAAAGTCGATGCGATATGGCGACCCGGCGAACTTGCCCAAAAATTACTTAATAAACATTTGCAGTTCCTCAACACACTATCCGAGCTTGCCCTTGCTAGGGAATTGAGTGAACAAGGGTGGGGCGTAAAGCTTGAAGAAAAATTCTTTGGCAAAAAAGACGTAGATATTTTTGCCGAGCGTGACGGTGAAGAGAATTTTATTGAGGTGATAAACCTAGCTCCCAAAGAGCGTGATGAAGACAAATATTCTGGTATGGTTTCTTCGACTGGTATGGTTTCTGCGGTTGGCGAAAGAGATGGCGGATTCAAAAGTGAAGTGCAACACCCAAAACACCAGTAAGGTATGCACATGGAAATTACCTCAAAGCGCTATCAACAGCTTCAGCCTGAAGAGCGAGTCACGATCAGCAGTCTGAAGCAACAAAACTACGGTGTTCGTGCCATAGCACGGGTGCTGAAACGTCCCGCCAGCTGCATCAGCCGAGAACTGGGTCGTAATAGCGCATCCGGTCATTACGGCAGCGTCCAAGCGCATCAGGCCTGTCAACGTCGGCGGCGACAATCCAGACCTCGGCAGAAACTGCATGTCGATGGCGTGTTGTTTGGTGTCGTCAAATATTTCCTTCAGCAAGGCTGGTCACCGGAGCAGATTGCTCTGGCGCAGGCGGCTCTCTATCCCAAAGGTCATGAGTATCGCGTGTCACACGAAACCATCTACAACTGCATCTATGCCCAACCGGTCGGCGAATTAAAGCGCGACCTGATTGCCTGTCTGCGCCAGGCCAAAAACAAACGGGTGCCGCGCAGCAAGGGCCAAGACCGTCGAGGTCAGATACCGGACATGCTCAGCATCCACCTGCGGCCTCCTGAAATCGAAGACCGCCAGTTTCCAGGGCATTGGGAAGGCGATCTCATCAAAGGCGCGGGTAATGCCAGCGCGGTGGGTACCTTGGTGGAACGTACCAGTCGCTTGCTGATGTTGATCAAACTACCCCATCCGCAGCCCGCCAGTGCCGCTAACGTACTGCAAGCCTTTACCGACAAACTCAACAGCATTGCCCAACCGATGCGGGTGAGCATGACTTATGACCAAGGCCGCGAGATGGCTTTACACAAGCAGCTTTCGGCCAATACCGGCATTGCCGTGTACTTCTGCGATCCTCATAGCCCCTGGCAGCGCGGCTCCAACGAAAATATGAACGGCCTGGTTCGTCAGTATTTGCCCAAGGGCACTGATCTGTCCGGTTACACGCAACAACAACTCGATGCCATTGCCGATCAAATCAACTCTCGACCCCGGAAAGGTCTTGGGGTACGCTGTCCGCTCGCTGTTTACAGGGAATTGCTGCTGAACAGCTCGCAACAGTCAACTCTCATTCATTAATATCGAGGTGTTGCACTTCACTTTTGAATCCGCCGATCTAATGGTTAATAAGATCGTGAGGAAGTACAAAGATAAATTTGAGGAGTCGTTCAATAGTGGCTGGAGTGGGCGTGCCTGGATAGCTTTAGATATATCAAAAAATCATGACCAGTATATTTCGGTGTCTGTACAGGTCCTGGTTCGCAATAGTTGGGTTGATGAACTGGTGGAGCACGTAAAGCCTAAATGCCCAAAACTGACCGGAGTTATCGTTTATCGCGCTGGCCCAGCAGATACACATGCCAAAATACTCGGTTGCCAACAGATCGTCGGCCCGATTAGTGCTGAGTAACCTGACTTATATGCAAATTAGATCTCTCGTCCCTCCGAATACGAGTCGCTATTCGGAGCGGCAAGATCCTGAACAACCCCCAAAATCTTTTATTGTCGGATGGTGTTGGTTCCCGTATGCCGAGCCGAGCACCGGAGCTTTTGAATGGATCAGCCCGTTAGGGGCGATGCATGGATGCATCGCGTTGACGAAGGGGCAGGAAGCCCCTTTCGGCAACCCCGTTCAAAAGCTTCGGAGCGCAGGGAATAAGCGGCGTTCGGGTGTCTTTTCTTTTGGATACTTTATCTTTGGACAAGCAAAGAAAAGTATCTCGGTTGTCGGGCCGAGACCCGACATCTAAAAAAACCGTCGCGGTAGCGACACGATATCAACTGAATAAAATCAAATTCTATTCCGCTGAATAAACCGGAAACCTAGCACACAACAAATGCACCTTCTCCCTCACCGCATCAATCACACTCTCGTCTTCGATGTTATCCATCACGTCGCACATTAAATGAGCAACCTGGCGGACTTCGTCTTCTTTAAAACCACGTGAAGTCGGGGCGGGGGTGCCGACGCGGATGCCGCTGGTGACGAACGGCGATTGCGGGTCGTTGGGGACGGCGTTTTTGTTGACGGTGATATGGGCGCGGCCCAAGGCGGCGTCGGCGGCTTTGCCGGTGATGCCTTTCGGTATCAACGAGACCAGCATCAGGTGATTGTCGGTGCCGCCGGAGACCACGTCGTAACCGCGTTTGATGAACACTTCCGCCATCGCTCGGGCGTTTTTGACGACTTGTTGCTGGTAGGTTTTGAATTCCGGCGTCATTGCTTCTTTAAAGGCCACGGCTTTGGCGGCAATGACGTGCATCAACGGTCCGCCCTGGATGCCGGGGAAGATGTTGGAATTGATCTTTTTTTCCAGTTCCGGGTTGTGCTTGGCCAATATCAAGCCGCCGCGCGGGCCGCGCAGGGACTTGTGGGTGGTGCTGGTGACGACGTCGGCGATTGGCACCGGATTGGGGTACAAACCGGCGGCAACCAGACCGGCGACGTGGGCCATATCCACTACCAAATAGGCACCGACCTTGTCGGCGATGTCGCGGAAACGCTGCCAGTCCCAGATTCTGGAATAGGCGGAAAAGCCGGCGATGATCAATTTGGGTTTGTGTTCCACAGCCAGCGCTTCGACTTGCTCGTAATCGATTTCGCCGGTGTCCTTGTTCAAGCCGTATTGGATGGCGTTATAGATTTTGCCGGAGAAGTTGGGTTTGGCGCCGTGAGTCAAGTGGCCGCCATCCGCCAGACTCAAGCCGAGGATGGTGTCGCCGGGCTGAATCAAGGACATGAACACCGCCATATTGGCCTGTGAACCGGAGTGCGGCTGGACGTTGGCGTAGTCGGCACCGAACAGTGCCTTGGCGCGGTCGATGGCCAGTTGCTCGACGATATCTACGTACTCGCAACCACCGTAATAGCGTTTCTCCGGATAACCTTCGGCGTACTTGTTGGTCAGTAGCGTGCCTTGCGCTTCCATGACGCGCGGACTGGCGTAGTTTTCCGACGCGATCAGTTCGATATGGTCTTCCTGGCGTTGGCGTTCTTGCTCAATGGCCCGGAACAATTCGTCATCAAAGCCGGCGATGGTCATTGACTGCTTAAACATTGTGGTCTCCTGGTAAGGTTCGGGTTATGCGTTGGGATGCAGCAGCAGGATTTGCAAGTCGGCAACGTTGGTGCCGGTCGCGCCGCATTTCAGTAAATCGTTGGCGGCGTCCAGCGCCGGATAAGCGTTATTATCGTTCAGCATCGCCGCCGGGTCGATAGCCGCGGCGCGGATGCGGTTAAGGCTGTCGTTGTCGACGATGGCGCCGGCGGCATCGGTCGGGCCGTCGCGGCCGTCGCTGCCGGCGCTGAGAAAGGTCCAGCGGCAATTTAAGTCGTGGGTTTCGGCCGCGATCGCGAAAGCCAGGGCCAGTTCTTGATTGCGGCCGCCTTTGCCTGTGCCGCGCAGTGTCACAGTGGTTTCGCCGCCGGCGATGATTGCGAGCGGTTGCTGCAGATCGCGCGATATTGTCACTGCGTGTCGACACAACTGTTCGGCCACCAGCCGGGCCTCGCCGCTTAATTGTTTGCTGAACAGTTCGGCGGCATAGCCGGAGGACTTGGCTGCAGCGACGGCTGCATCGACGCTCAACGCATTGCTGCCAATCAAGTGGTGACCGACGTTTTCGAAAACGGGGTCGCCGGATTTAGGGGTTTCGGCGTACAGTCCCTGTCGGCCGGCTTGTAAATGGTTCTTCACGGCGTCAGGTATCTGCGGCCAGACCCGGTAACTCTGCAATATATCGAACGCTTCGCCGAAAGTGCTGTCGTCCGGCACGCTGGGGCCGCTGGCAATCACGCTCAAGTCGTCGTCCAGCACATCTGACAATATCAAGGCGTGCAGATCGGCGGCCGCGGTCAAGCGTGCCAGTCCGCCACCTTTCAAACGCGACAGATGTTTGCGGACGCAGTTGATCTGATGAATGGTGGCGCCGGATGCCAGTAGCAATTGGGTGGTGGCGATTTTATCGGCCAGACTGACGCCGACAACCGGGCAGGGTAACAGCGCCGAACCGCCGCCGGAAATCAAGGCCAGCACCAAATCGTCGGCTTGGACGGTGTTGAGGCGATTGATCAGAGTTTCCGCCGCTTGAAGGCCGGCTTGGTCGGGCAACGGGTGGCCGGTTCCAAAGACTTGGATGTTATCGACCGCGACGACGTTTTCGTAGTTGGTGATGGCGATGCCGGGTGCTGCCAGCCACGTATCCGGAATGATTCGAATGGCCGCTTTGACCATGGCGCAAGCGGCTTTGCCGAAACTGAGCAGATGAATCCGCCGCCAATTGCCGCTACGGAGGTCGCCGCCGCAGCCGATGACTAGATTGTTACCCGCTTTATGCAGGTAATTGCCGACGCAGGTTTCGGGGTCGGCCGCCGTCACGCCGGCCTTGAAGATGGCCAGGGCAGTTGCCCGTTCGACGGATTCGGCAGCGAGGATCACGGCCGGCAAAGATCTATGCCATTTCCTTGGCCAGCGCGAAGATGATTTCGGCGTCGAATACTTGCTTGTTGTCTTCGAACAATTTGGCGATACAGGCCCGATGCAGGGCCAGTTTAAAGGCGCCGAAGCCGATCGCGCCCCAGACGATTTTACCGTGCCGCTCCCGACCTCTATCCATCACGTCGGTGCCGCCGATACCGACCGGTGGTGTGGCGTTGGCGTCTGCCAGCAGTTGTAGATGAGGGTTATCTTGCCAATGTTCGGGTTTCAGCAATTCGACGCCGGCGGCACCGGTCGCCAACACGATGTTGGCGTCTGCGATCGCTGCGGCGCGGCTATCGTAATCGCCGGCTTCCAGCGGCGTGATGTCGACGTCGAAGCGCTGTTTCATCGCGAAGCAGGCTTTTTCGGCGTTGAAAATGTGGCGCGAGGTGATGCTGACCTGGGCGCCTTCAAGCGCCATCATCGCTGCCGCACGTTGGCCGACCGGGCCGGTACCGGCCAATACCACGGCTTTTTTGCCGGCCAATGGCGCACTGCCGGCCAGTTTGGCCACGGCGGCTGCAGCGGTGGTATTGCTGCCGTTGCTGTCCAGCATTACCGACACTTGAAAGCCCGGGAAGAAATGTTTTTGTACCGCGGCCAGTAACTTCTGGCCGGCCTCCATATTGCTGCCGCCGATGAAGATCGCCGTGTTTTTTTTGTCCTTCGGTGCGCGAGTGAAAATGGTACCGTCGACCAGGGCGCCGACATTGTCGGGAGTCAGGCTGCCGTGGCCGATCACATGGTCGGCGCCGCCATCGTAGGCCACGACGGTATCGAAGACGGAAGGGTGGGCATCGGTGTCAAATTGGAAGAGCAGTTTTTTCATTAACCTACCTGATAAAAGACGCTGGAGGCCGGAGACTGGCGTTTGGGTGGCGGCATTATACCGGAGTTTGTTTTGCCCGCTTCACATTCGGAACCGGCCGGATAAAGCGGGAATTAGAGATTGTTTGAGCAAAAACTTTATGTCATATTGAAACGGCTAACCGCGCCGCCAGGGCCGGATCAGTCCATTCACAGATGATGAGGAGCCCCGATGAAAACCCCCGTTGATATTGCTGTTACCGGAGCAGCTGGTCAAATAAGCTATTCGTTGTTGTTTCATTTGGCGGCGGGTGAACTGTTGGGGCTAGATCAGCCTATCGTATTGCGCTTGTTGGAAATTCCGCCGGCAATGAAACAATTGCAGGGTGTGGTCATGGAACTGAACGACTGCGCATTTCCGCTATTAAATAAAGTCATTATCACGGACGACCCGAAAGTGGCGTTCGATAATGTCGATTATGCGTTTTTGGTGGGGGCCAAGCCGCGCGGTCCGGGTATGCTGCGCAGTGACTTGCTGCTGGATAACGCCCAGATTTTTATCAATCAGGGCCGAGCCTTAAATGAAGTGGCCAGCCGTAAGGTCAAAGTGCTGGTCACCGGCAATCCGGCCAATACCAATGCGTTGATCGCGATTCACAATGCGCCGGATCTGGCGCCGGAATGTTTCGCCGCAATGACGATGTTGGATCATAAACGGGCGATCAGTCAGGTTGCGGAAAAGTGCGGCGTATTAAGCCGGGATATCAAAAACATCACCGTGTGGGGCAACCATTCCTGTACCCAATATCCGGATTTGCATCATGCCAAAGTCAAAGGTATGGATGCCTTGTCTTTGGTCGAGCACGATTGGTTCGTCAACGATTTTATTCCGACGGTGCAATACCGCGGCACCGAAATCATCAAAGTACGCGGCCAATCCAGCGCGGCGTCTGCGGCGCATGCTGCAATCGAACATATGCGCCTCTGGGCGCAGGGCACGGATGCCGGCGACTGGGTTAGTATGGCTGTGGCGTCGGACGGCAGTTACGGCATCGAAGAAGGATTGGTTTATTCATTCCCGGTTCAGGTCGTAGACGGCCAGATTCGGATCGTCAAAGGTTTGGATCTGAACGAATTCAGCCTGGAGCGCTTGCGCCAAAACGAAGTGGAATTGAAGGAAGAGCGGCAGGCGATCCAGCATCTGCTATAACCCGGTACTGCCGGTATCGCTCGCTTTAAGCCGATCAGGGGCCTGAGTCAAAACAGTTGGATTGCCTTTAGCCGTTCGCCAGACGAACTGCTATTTGCGCGCAGACGTCGGGTAGCGGGAAAACGCCGGAACAATCCCGGTCCTCAAAGCCGGCGTCGTCGGCAAACACGATACGCAATTGTCCGGCCTGACGGTTAGCTAGCCGATACCATGGCAGCAGGCCGTCGCTTTGCGCTGAGACCGGACCGCTGGCGCTGAAATCGAGTTTGCCGGCTTCGTTACAATATTTCATCCGGGTATAGGCGTTGGCAACGAAATTTAGCCGTTTCCAGCCGCGCAGTTTTGCATGCCAGCGCGATTGGTCTTGGCGGTGGTGTTCCAGGAAGGCCTGATATTGGCTTTGCGACAGCACCGATTCGACTTCGTAGGCGAAAGTCATGGCCTGGCTGAAACTCCATTCTGCCGGAACGCCGGCGTGTACCAGGGTGTAATTCAATTTAGCGTCGTGGTGGATCAGACCGCGTTGGCGCAGCCATTTCAATAACTCGTCCCGATCCGGAGCGGCCAGCACCGGCTCGAAACCGGCAACGGAATTGCCACAGCCGGCCGCGGCCGACAATAACTGCAGGTCGCGATCGCCCAGTACCGAAATCGCGCTTTTTCCCAAACTTTTCACCAAACGCAGTACCTCCAGCGTTTGCGGATTGTCGCCGGCTAAATTGCCGGCCAACCAGATCCGGTCCGTTGCCGGATCGAATCCGATTTTACCCAGCAACTGTTGTAGGGCTTGGTAGTTGCCGTTGATACTGCCGATTGCATAGAGCGCCATTGCCGATTCCGCGTTAATTGTCTCGGGCTAATTCAAGGCTTCGTCGAGAGGGGTATGTCACGCGATGAACTGCTCGGCCGGGACATAATCGATGGCGAAGGCCTCCGCGATGCCGGCGCAGGTGACCTGGCCTTCTATCACGTTAAGGCCTTTTAACAGCGCTGGATTGTCGCGCAAGGCTTGTTGCCAACCTTTGTTTGCCAATTGCAGAACATAAGGTAACGTGGCGTTGGTCAGGGCCAGCGTCGAGGTGCGCGGTACGCCGCCCGGCATATTGGCCACGGCGTAATGGACGATGCCGTCGACCAAATAAATCGGCTCGGCGTGTGTCGTCGGACGGGTGGTTTCAACGCAACCGCCTTGGTCGACCGCGACGTCGACGATCACGGCGCCGGGTTGCATTAGCTTCAGGTCTTCTCTCCGAATCAATTTCGGCGCTGCGGCGCCGGTCACCAGCACGCCGCCGATTACCAGATCGGCCTCGGCGATTTGTTCCAGGATGGCGTGGCGGCTGGAGAACAACAGTTGCACGTTGGCCGGCAGAATGTCGGCGAGATGGCGCAGACGTTCCAGCGACAAATCCATCACCGTGACTTGGGCGCCCAGACCGGCTGCCATTTTAGCGGCCTGGGTGCCGACTACGCCGCCCCCCAAAACCAATACCTTAGCCGGCAACACGCCCGGCACGCCGCCCAGCAACATGCCACGGCCGCCGTACAGTTTCTCCAGGTAGTGAGCGCCTTCTTGTACCGCCAGCCGGCCCGCCACCTCCGACATCGGCGTCAGCAACGGCAATTCGCCGTTGGCCAATTGGACCGTCTCATAGGCGATGCAGGTCGCGCCGGAGGCAAGATGGGCTTCGGTCAATTCGCGATCGGCAGCGAAGTGAAAATAGGTGAATACGGTTTGGCCTTTGCGCAACAGCGGCCATTCGGCCTTTATCGGTTCCTTGACCTTGACGATCATGTCGGCTTCGGCCCAGACCGTTTCGGCGCTGTCGGCCAAGCCGGCACCGGCAGCTTGATATTGTTCGTCGTTGAAGCCGGCGCCCATACCGGCGCCGCGCTGCAAGGTCACGCTATGGCCGGCGGCTACCAAGGCCGCTACTCCGGAAGGTACCAGCGACACGCGGTTTTCGTTGGGTTTGATTTCCTTCGGAATCCCGATTTTCATATTCACCTCATGGGTTGTTGACCAGCGTTGTTTGGATAATAGCAATAAATGGACCGAGACGAAGTCGCCGAGTTTCAAGAACTTGCGAACCCTTCGCCGGAAGTCGGGAGGCAATTGTCGGGTTTTACTGTCGTTTTGGCGTAAACCCTTCACTCTAAGGGGTGAAGGGCTAAAAACTGACTAAGCTTAAGCGGTTAGTTTCAGCTTAGAGGATGTCATGAACCACACCCAAAACATTCTGATCGGCCACTTGACCGAAGTGAGAGGCGACGGCATGGATGCGCGCATCATCGAAGAACATTCGACCGCGGCGCCGATCATTCGGCTAGGCGACGAGGAAATTCTGGCCGGCCATATCGGATCTTACGTCGTGATTCGGCAGTCGCATATCGGCGTGTTGGCGTTGGTGTTTAAAATGTGGGAACGTGACCGTTTCGATAGTGCCGGGAACCGGGCTACAGATCGTTTCATTGCATTGATTCCGGTCGGGGAGTTGACCGAAAACAATGTGTTCATTCGCGGTGTGCGCCATTATCCAACGCCCGGTGCCGCGGTCTATGCCGTTGGGCTGAGCGAGATCAATGCGATTTTTTCCAAATTTCGCGATTACCAGTTTTTTATCGGTCAGTTGGCCAGCCACAAGGATTACCACCTGAGCTTGGACCCGCGGGCCTTGTTCGGCCGACATTTTGCGATCATCGGCCAGTCCGGTTCGGGTAAATCGTGGACCGTCACCAGTTTGATCCAGCACACGATGAAAGCCATGCCGAAAACGCACATGGTCATGTTGGATTTGCACGGCGAATATTGCTGGAAGCGTCCCGACGGCAGCATCGAATCGGCGTTTCCGGCCGATCAGGTCAATTATGTCGACGCGTTGGACATGGAGATGCCTTACTGGATGATGAGCTACGCCGAGTTGGTCGATTTGTTCATCGACCGCGACGACAACGGCGCTTCGATGCAGATGGCGTTTATGCGCGAAATTCTGCAGCAATTGAAACGTAAGGAAGCCAAGGCGATTGGCTTGGCTTCGGTAACGATAGATACGCCGATTTATTTTTCGTTGGCGGAAATGTATATGCAATTCAAAGCGGCCAACGAGGAGCGTAAAGACTTCGGTAAGACCAAAGGGGCGTTGTTCGGTCAGTTCGACGAATTTTTGGTCAGGATGCAGAGTCGGTTCAACGATGTGCGCTACGATTTTTTGTTGAAACCGAAAAAGCGTAATTCGTCGGACAGCATGGCCGGCTTGTTGCGCCAGTTTGTCGGCCTTGGCGACAAAAAAGCCAATATTACCGTGGTGGACCTTAGTTCGGTGCCGACCGACGTCCGGCCGGCCGTGTCGGCCCAGGTCGGCCGCTTGGCTTACGAATTTAACTATTGGAACCCGCGCCGCCGCGAATTTCCGATCACGTTGATTTGCGAGGAGGCGCACGCCTATATCCCGCGCGAAAAAAACGGTCAGTTCGACGGCACCCGCAAAATGATGGAACGGATTGCGAAGGAAGGACGCAAATACGGCGTATCTATTGGCGTGGTCAGTCAGCGGCCGACCGAACTTTCCGAAACGATGCTGGCGCAATGCAGCTCGTTTATTTGTTTACGCACCACCAACCCAGACGACCAGCAATATATCCGGGGTTTGGTACCGGAAGCAGAGGGCGATCTGGCGGATATTTTGAGCTCTTTGGGCCGCGGTGAGGCGTTGGTGTTGGGTGAGGCGGCGCCGTTACCGACCAGGGTGCAGATTTATCGGCCCAGCCCCGAACCGAAAAGTAACGATGTCGATTACTACACTAGCTGGCGCGAAGGCCCCGAGGATTTGGATGTAGAAGGCATCGTTCATAATTGGCGGACCCAGAACCGGAATTAATCGGTTAGTCGATGGGCTGCCGGTACCTAACGTTTGGAGCCGGCCCTGGTGTGCGCGGGTTAAGCGCGTACCCGCCCGCGTATCACCGGGGCAGTCATGCGTCAGGCTGGTAAGCGCTCACTCGGCTGAGCGATGCGGGACGTGGTTCCGCATCGCCGCTCCATCGCCACAGTCTCCAATCCGTCTACCGCCTCACCCGCCAAAATTAGGCAGCGAAATAGCCTGTCTATGCAATTTCAAGCCGCGCCAAACCCATCGGGCAATTACCTTTTAGGCGATCGATAACCTGCCCATAACTCCTGGTCAAAATGCGGACTGTTTTTTGCAACCGTGAATTACATCACTATCTTTTTTCAAAATATAAGTACTGGCTCGAGTTTTTGCCGCTAAAACGCTGTCAAAAACGGAAAAAATCAAATGATGGCGAGATTAAAATAAAATTAAAAAAAGAGACGTGCGCCGCAAAAAAATCAATGAATTCAATTTATAAGACGAATCTTTTAAAGTTATACTGCGTCACGCCGTTAAGGTAAGTGTCCGTTATGAGTCTTTCGGAATAAAGCACTAGCGGCACTTGGAGCCTCTGGTTTTCATGCTTCGTATCAAGAGAGAAGAGGCGGGTACCGCCCATGGCATCTTGAGGTTTATAAAGGAAGATCGCTTATCCGGCTGGATAATAAAAAATAATTGAATCGGCAAGCCAAATACCTGGGAGATTAAATATGATGGAAGAAACTTTAGATGTAATAAAAGATATGGATATTCCAGACTTTATTTCTTTTGAGGATGTGGAGGACGATGTAGTTGAAGTCGATCCTAATGAAAATTTCAAATTAACTGAAATAGAAAGCGGTGATTCGCAAAGTGATAGCGGTTTCGATGCTACTCGCGCTTACTTGAACGAGCTCAGTAAGTCCCAGTTATTAACGGCCGACGAGGAAAAGATATACGGCAAACGCACGCAGCAAGGGGATCCACAAGCGCGAAAAATCATGATCGAAAGCAATTTGCGTTTGGTCGTCAAAATTTCCCGCCGCTATTTGAATCGAGGCTTGCCTTTGCTCGATTTGATTGAGGAAGGTAACCTGGGTTTGATCAGAGCCGTGGAAAAATTCGATCCGGACCGCGGCTTCCGCTTTTCCACTTATGCTACTTGGTGGATTCGACAAACCATAGAGCGTGCGATTATGAATCAGACGCGGACTATCCGCTTGCCGATTCATATCGTCAAAGAAATGAATATTTATTTGAAAGCGCAAAGGAATCTGGCGCAACAGCTGGACCATGAGCCGACAGTTGATGAAATCGCTAAACATTTGGATAAGCCGGCGAAAACTGTCAGTAAAATGCTGAAACTGAATGAACGAGTTACTTCGGTAGATGTGTCTTTCGGAAAAGATTTCGACAAGCCCTTATTGGAAACCATTTCCGAAGAAGAGAGCCGTAACCCGGCGGAAATTTTGCAGGACAACTTTATCCAAAATAACGTCACATATTGGGTATATCAACTGGCCGAGAAACAACGCGAGGTGATTTGTCGGCGTTACGGACTATGTGGTTTCGAAAATGCGACCTTGGAACAAGTGGCTCTGGAATTGGGCGTCACTCGGGAGCGGGTGCGGCAAATTCAGATGGATGGTCTCAAACGTTTGAAGGAAATCTTGGAAACCAGCGGTTATTCCTTTGAATCCATTTTTAGTTAACTAGCGTGATTATCTTCAACCGGTCCCACTGCCGCAGTGGGATCCGGTTCGAGCGAGTTGATGTCTGGGTCTCCATTTTCGCAATTTGCTTTTATTGGTAGAGCGGTAAATCATCCAGTCTTTTGTCGATTTCCGAAATAACTTCCTGGTAACGTTTGCTGCCTACGCGTTCAAACCGTTGCTTAAAATCCATTTCGTCCATATGCTCCGGCAGGTCTTGTACCTCGGGGATAATGGCCGAATAGTCTTTGGTCTCCGCCATTAATTTTTGCAGTAGCCTGGCTTTGTTCTGGGAGGCGATAGCCATCCGGCCGAAACGGCTCCCGGCCATATCGGCGGACAAGTCGATGAAACTGAAGCCGCTGCCTTGCCGGGCGTCGCCCAATTCCTTGTCCACGCCCATTCTTTCGCCCAATAACGACGCATCCACTGCCGCCAACAAGGCCGAAGCGATGAAATGTTGCGGAATATCGACGCGCTTGTAGGCGAAGACCGGGTATTCCTTGCTGTATATCAAACCCAAGGGCAAAAATCGGCGTAAGTCGCGCTTGTAGATGTAACTGGCCACGGCGATGATGATGGCGCGGTTTTCCTGGATGGCATCGGCTTCGGGGGTGTTTTGGTAAGCGGTTGCGAATAAAGGTTGCAGTAATTCGATCAAGGACAGGCGCCAGTCCGGATCGTGTCGATTGACGATATCGTTGATTTGTTGTTGATACAGGTGCAGGTTGGGATACTCGGCGTGTTTTCGAATCACCAACTGTTTGGCGGCGTCCGCTATTGAGCCCAAATAACTGATCTCCAGTGTTTGTGGGCCGATTTGCACATTTTTGACATACTGGGTCAGAACTTGCCAGTAGTCGTTTAGCGGCGTATGGATGACCAAGGCTGGAATCAATAGGTTTGCCGCCGGATCCGGAATCGAAATTTCGCCGACTTTGAACGACTTTAACCGAATACTATCGTTTAGTTGCCGCACGCTGAAACTGAAATCAAGGTAGTGCCCGAACAAGGTTTCCGGCACGAATACTGCGATTTGGCAGTCTATTCGATCCTGGCCGAAATGCACTTGGGTGGTATTTTCGACGAAATGGTCCAGCAAATAGCTGGCGGCAATATTCAAATCCTTTTGATCCAAATTGACGGTTTTCAGTTGACTCCGCTCTTCGGGACGTACTTGCAGCAATTGTTTGGCGCGTTGGATGTCGTCGCGGGTCAGTCCCTGATTCAAGCTGGGCAACGGCGAGTCGTCGATCGCGAATAGCAACATTACTGCCAATAGCGCCGCGGTCGAGAACAGCGCGAATAACAAAGCCTTCAGCATTGATCGATGATCAACTCGAAATTAGCGTCTTCCAGGTAATGCATTTCTTTTTTCAAGTCGGCGTAGGTCAGCGGTGCCTGTTCCAGCCAGCCTTCCGGAAACGCGAGTTTGATGGTGTTGCCGTCGATATCGATTTTGAAGTCGGCACGTTGGCTGTGGCGGTTTCGGTGGAGTACCGTCGCCAAGCGAAACACGATGGCCATAATCGGAGCATTTTGCCGCCAGGGATGAGGCAAGTCGGCGAAGCGCTCGAGGCGCAGCTTTTTGCGGTGGCTGCGTACCAACTTCGACAGCAGCAATTGATCTTGCTTGGAGAATCCGGCCAGATCGCCGTTCTCCAGGATGTATGCACTGTGTTTGTGGTAATGACTGTGCGCGATTTCGAAGCCGATTTCGTGCAGCTCTGCCGCCCACACCAGAAATTGCAGGCTGGCCGGATTGTCTTGAAAGCAGGGGTGTGATTCTAATTGCCGCACAATGTAACGCAGGGTATCTTGCAGTTGCTCGCTATGGCGTTGATCGGTGTGGTAGCGGGCGGCAATCAGTTTACTGGTCTGCGAACGAATATCGTCGTTATAGATGCGGCCCAACAGGTCGTAAACCAAGCCCTCGCGCAGCGCGCCGTCGGACACCGTCATTTGTTCGATATGCAAGGTCTTGAACGTCGCATAGACGATTGCGACCGCGCCGATAAAGACCGGGCGGCGCTCCAGGCTCAATGCCGGGAAATTGATCTGCTCCACTTTATCCAGCTTCAACAATTGCGCAACCAGTTGCTCCATGCCGGCCAGCGTAATGCCGTTGTTGCTCCAGCCCGAGGTTTGCAGCACGTTGCTGATCGCCTTCAAACTGCCGGAGGCGCCGATCGCTTCATCCCAGTTTTGGGAATGGAAGGTGTTTTGGAAGGGTTCCAAATGCTGTTCGGCAAACAGCGTGGCTTTGCGGAACGCTCGCTTGTTGATGTCGCCGTTCTTAAAAAAAAGCTGGCTAACCGTGACGCAACCCATGTTCAGGCTTTCCTTGGTGTGGGCGACATCGTTGCGACCGATGATGTATTCGGTGCTGCTACCGCCGATATCCATCACAAAGCGGTTATTGGCGTTGCTGGCCAGACTGTGGGCTACACCCTGGTAGATCAAACGGGCTTCTTCGATGCCGGAAATGATATGAATCGGATGGCCTAAGGCCCGTTCGGCTTTTTTGATGAACTGTTGCGAGTTCTTGGCGATGCGCAAGGTATTGGTACCGACGATGGCCACGCTGTTCGGTGGGAAATTGCGAATGCGTTGGCCGAAGCGTTCCAGGCAAGCCAGTGCCCGTTCTTGCGTAGCCTGATCCAGGTACTTTTGCGAGTCCAGTCCCGCTGCCAGGCGCACCATTTCTTTCAATCGGTCCAGGGTTTGCAGCTTTCCGTCGTGCAAACTGCAAATGATCATGTGGAAACTGTTGGAGCCAAGATCGACCGCGGCGACGCTGGTCGGTATTTGCTGAGGCACGAGTCTGTTCCTGTTCGGACTACGGGGGAAGGCGGAGTCTGATAGAATTCCGCAGCTTTACTGGCGATACCGTTCCCAACTGGCGCCAGCTTTCATCGGCGGCCATTATAACTTAGAGCATGACGGCTTTATCCATTCAAAACTTAAAAAAAACGTATAGCAACGGCTTCGAGGCCTTGAAGGGCGTGGATCTGGAAGTCGAACGCGGTGACTTTTTCGCGTTACTCGGCCCCAACGGCGCCGGCAAATCCACGTTGATCGGCATCATCAGTTCTTTGGTCAATAAAACCAGCGGCAAGGTCAGCATCTTCGACCACGATCTGGACACCGACCCGGTCGCGGCAAAAACCTGCATCGGCGCGGTGCCGCAGGAAATCAACTTCAACCAATTCGAAACCTGTTTCAGCGTGGTTTTCAACCAGGCCGGTTATTACGGGATTCCGCGCAAGTTGGCGATGCAACGCACCGAGCAGTGCTTGCGCCAGGTTGAACTGTGGGATAAGCGCGATACCGTGTCGCGGCGGTTGTCGGGTGGCATGAAACGGCGCTTGATGATCGCGCGGGCGATGGTGCATTCGCCGCGGCTGCTGATTCTGGATGAACCGACCGCCGGAGTCGACATCGAGATCCGGCGTTCGATGTGGGAGATGATGCAGGCGGTAAACAAACAAGGCACGACCATCATCCTGACGACCCACTATCTGGAAGAGGCGGAAAGCCTGTGTCGCAATATTGCGATCATCAACAACGGCCAGATCATCGAGAAATCGGCGATGCATCAATTGCTGGGCCGGATGCATACCGACCATTTCGTGCTGGATGTCGGGCGCAGTCTGAGCGGCGTGCCGGCGATCCCCGGTTACCATATCGAATTGGTCTCGGAACGCAGTCTGGAAGTGGCCGTGCCGAAAAGCCTCGGTTTAAACCGATTGTTTCAGGAGCTCTCCGCCCGGCAGATTGAAGTGTTGAGTCTGCGTAACAAATCCAACCGTCTTGAACAACTTTTCCTGGACTTGGTGCAATGAACTATTCCGTGGCCTTTTCGACCATCTTAATCAAGGAAATTCGCCGCTTCACCCGGATCTGGCCGCAAACCTTGCTGCCGCCGGCCATCACTACGGCCTTGTATTTTCTGATCTTCGGCAAATTGATCGGCGACCGGATCGGCTTGGTGCACGGCGTCCGCTATATGGATTACATCGTGCCCGGCATTATTTTGATGTCGGTGATCAGTCATTCCTATTCGAACGTGGTTTCTTCGTTTTATTCCACCAAGTTTCAGCGCCATATCGAAGAGCTGCTGGTGGCGCCGGTGCCGAATTATGTGATTTTGTCCGGTTACGTTTGCGGCGGCATCGCCCGCGGCGTTTTGGTGGGCTTGGTCGTGGCCGGTATTTCGATGGCCTTCACCGACACGGCAATTTTGCATTGGGATATCGCGGCAGCGGTATTCGTGTTGACAGCGACCTTGTTTGCCTTGGCCGGCTTCATCAATGCCGTCTTCGCCGACAGTTTTGACGATATTTCCATCATCCCGAACTTCATCCTGACGCCGCTCAGCTATTTGGGCGGCGTGTTTTACTCGGTCGAAATGCTGCCCGGTATCTGGCAGAAGGTTGCTCAGGGCAATCCGATTTTGTACATGATCAACGCCTTTCGTTACGGCATGATCGGCGTCAGCGACGTGCAAATTCAGATTGCGTTTGCGATGACGGCCGGCTTTATTCTGCTGCTGGCCGGCCTGAGCCTGTTTTTACTGCACAAAGGCATCGGCATCAAAAACTGATTTATTCCAAAGGCAACAGCATGTTGCGCAGGCCGGTCGGGTTTTTGATCGCGATAAAACGGTTCTGCACCACGATCAGTTCGTCGTCCTGGAATTTTTTCAGCAGCCGGCTGACGGTTTCCAGCGCCAAGCCGAGATGGTTTCCGATTTCCTGGCGGGTCAACGACAACTTGAATTCGGACGAGGAAAATCCGCGCCGCTTCAAGCGCTCGGACAGGCTGATCAAGAAGTAGGCCAGCCGCTCGTCGGCCGGGCGCTTGCTTAGTACCAACTGGTTTTTGTCTTCCAGCATTTTTTCTCCGGTATGGCGAAACAATTCCCTGGTCAGACTCGGCACGTTTTTGAACAAGTCGTCCATGTTGTCGGCCGGCAATATGCAAAAACTCATGGTTTCCAGCGCAATCGCCGCGCAGTTGTGTTTGTCTTCCGATAGGCCGTCGAATCCCAGCAATTCGCCGGGCAGCAAAATATTCAAAATATGTTCGTTGCCGTGGCTGTCGTTGGCCACCAGTTTGGCGCTACCGGATTTGATGGCCAGAATGCCGCGAAAGTTGTCGCCTTCCCGGTAAATGAAGTCTCCGCGTTGTAAGGTTTTGCGGGCTTTTACGACTTGGCTGATGTTGTTGATTTCGCTCTGCGACAAGCCGCGGGGTAAACAAATATTGTCCAAGCCGCAGTTGGCACAATTGACTTGATTTTTAATCGTCACGTTAAACTAAATTTCCGATAAATAAGGTAGACGCGCCGGCCACAACCGGCTACCGACTCATCCCGAGTCGGTTTCTGGTTTTAAATATTCAATCCTGTTGATGGTAGGCAATGATGCGCTCGACTTCGTTTTTCGAGCCCAAAATCAACGGCACCCGTTGATGGATGCTGTTCGGTTTCAAATCCAAAATCCGTTCCCGGCCGGTGCTGCATAAACCGCCGGCTTGCTCGATGATGAATGCCATCGGATTGGCTTCGTACATCAGACGCAGCTTGCCCGGTTTGCTCGGGTCGCGCAAGTCGTGCGGATATAGAAACACCCCGCCGCGGTTTAAGATCCGGTACACCTCGGCCACCAGCGACGCCACCCAGCGCATGTTGAAATTTTTGCCGCGCGGACCGTCTTCGCCGGCCACGCATTCGTCGATATAGCGTTTCACCGGCGGCTCCCAAAAGCGCTGGTTGGACATATTGATGGCAAACTCGCTGCTGTCTTCCGGAATTTTCATGTTGCAATGGGTCAGGATGAACTCGCCGACGTCCTGGTCCAAAGTAAAGCCGTTGACGCCGTTGCCGGTGGTCAGCACCAGCATCGTCGACGGCCCGTACAACACGAAACCGGCGCAGACCTGTTCGGTGCCGCGGCGCAGAAAATCTTCGGTTTCCGGTTCGATGCCTTCGCGGCAACGCAGAATCGAGAAAATGGTGCCGACGGTCATGTTGATGTCGATATTGGACGAACCGTCCAGCGGGTCGAACAACACCAGATATTTGCCTTTCGGATATTGCTTCGGAATCTTGATCGGATCGTTGATTTCTTCGGAGGCCATGCCGCCCAAAGAACCGCTCCAATCCAGGGCTTTGACCATGATGTCGTTAGTGATGATGTCCAGTTTTTTCTGGACCTCGCCCTGCACGTTTTCCGATTCGGCGCTGCCTAACACGCCGATCAAGGCTCCGCAGTTCACCCGATGCGAGATTTGTTTGCAGGCGGTGACGATGTTGTTCAGCAACAGGGTAAAGGTCCCCGAAGCGTCCGGCAGACCGCGCTGCTGTTCGATGATGAACTGGGTAAGGGTGACTTGCTGGTTAGACATGAATCTGTATCTCCAATGGATGAACGGCGCACGCCGCGGCGCGGCGGCCGAAGCGGAAATGAGTGTAAAGGCTGAACGTGAGCGGGCTGTTCAAGGTTAGGCAGCTAGACTTTTTCGCTTAACAAGCTTTGCGGCGACGCTATCGGCGAGTGTTCTTGGGCAGGTTTGCCTTGTTGGGCATCCATAAAACCGGGCTTCAATCCTTTTTCTTCGAATTGCCGTCTCAGGTAGTCGAGACGCGCGTTAATTTTTTCGACCGTATCGGCCGATTCGCTCCAGAAACGGGTGTTGACGCTACCGTCGTAACAGGAGAGCTTGCAATGTATTGTAGCAAGTTCCGGCGGGGTAATGGTAATGCTCACTACCCAGTTGTTCTGTCCGGCCGGGTTGCCGTTGCCGTCTCGATCGTGCTCCACGACCAGTTCCAGCAGGTCCGGCTTACCGTTTTGCAAGAAAGGCAGCTCCAACACCCAAACCTGACGCGGCGCATCGTCTTTCGGCAACGAATGCAACTGGTCCAAGGTTAATTTCGCCAGACTGCCCTCGGCTTGTTGCAACAGCTCTCTCAGCAGCGGTTCGCTGGCGGAGGCGGAATGTTCCGCCGCAGCCGGTTTCAATTCCAGCGCCAATTGCGCAATAAACTTGCTCAGTCTGAGCTTGAAATCGTCCGCTAACATAGGCGGCGCCTGCTGCCGGCCGGCTTGCGCCAATTGCGCTTCCAGGAACAGGCCGGAGCGAGCGACAGCTGTTTTCAGATCGTTGGGTTGGAACAACGCCGATTTATCCGGAATCGCCCGCAAAATCTGCAAAGCCAGATGTTTCAGGGTTTCGCCAACGGTTTTATCGGCGATCAATTCGCCAAGGGCATGGTCCAGCCGGTTCAGCATGAGCAGGGGCGAACTTTGCTGCGGCAGGGCTTGTTTGAAAGCGGCAGCGACCAGTTCAGCTTCCAAGTCCGCCGGCGCCAGACTGACGCTGAACAATGGCGGCGAGCCGGCCTTGACCAGTTGCAATTCGATGCGGCTACCCGGCACCAGCACCGGTTTGGCCGGATCGGCCTCGATCAATTGCCGGCTATCCAAGGTGATCGGCTGAGCTGGCGAATGGCCGGCGGCGTTATCGGTTGCGGTTTGGCCGGATGCCGGCAATGGCATAGCCAATTGCAGCGTCACGCCCTGTTTGCCGACGCTGACCACCTGGGCCGGCACGGCCTGGCCGAGTTGCAGGTTTGGTAACGGATTGCCGGCTGCCGGCGCGGCGGCGGTTGCCAGTTTCAGCAGCGGCGCTTCGCCGCTGACTGTCGGCTTGGCGCTGGCCGGTAGCGGCGGCGCGATCAATTTGAATTCCGGCGTCGGCAATAATTTGACCACTTGCAGCTGCAAGCTTTGGCCGGCAGCGAACGGCAAGGGCAGGGGCGTCTGCAGCGTCAAGGCCTTGCCGGCCATGTTTACCGTCAGCAGATTCAATTGGGCTTGATTGACGGCGATCTTGGCTTCCAGAACCTGATTCAGTTTCAGCTCCGGAAAGGCGGCGCTGACTTTGTTCAGGGCGGCTTGCAGATTGGCATCCAGCGGCAGTTTGATTTCCACGAGCGTTACCTTGCCGCCGGCACTGCGGCTATTCCAGCGCCAGAATAAACGCCCACTGCTCGGCGCTGACCGGCATGATCGACAGCCGATTGCCGCGGCGCAACAAAGCCAGCTCGCCCAGCTCGGATTTGGTTTTCAGCTCGCGCAGGCTGATCGTGCGCGACAGTTTCCGCACGAACTTGACGTCGACCATGAACCAGGTCGGCTTATCCGGATGGCTTTTCGGATCGAAATGCTTGTCGTCCGGATCGAACGCCGTGAAATCCGGATAACTTTCCCTGACCACCTCGGCAATGCCGACAACGCCGGGCTCGTCGCAATTGGAGTGGTAAAACAAGATTTGGTCGCCGATTTTCATCTCGTCGCGCATCATGTTGCGTGCCTGGTAATTGCGGACGCCGTCCCAATGTTCGGTTTGCTGCGGCCGCGCATATAAATCGTCGATACCGAAGGTTTCCGGTTCCGATTTCATCAGCCAATAACGCATAAATTCTCCTTGATATTCGAATCGGTCTACTGTCGGCCAAAACCGGCCGGTAGCGGAAACCGGGGGCGGCCTTAGTTTATCAAGTTATAGCCATAACCATAGCCAAACTGCCGCAATTGCATACCCGCCGTAACGCAGCGAGTCATGGCAACGCAATCCAAAACTTGGACTATGTTTACGCTACCCAGCAACAACGCTAGAGCCGACCAGCCAGTCGCGGCGCTTGGCCGGCCCTTTGCAATTGACCCCAACCAGGAGCTTCATGCTTACCAGCCTAAGAATTTGGCCGAATCTGTTATGCCTGTTGGCCGGCATCGTTTTCGGATTTCCGTTAATCCACGCGCCGTTGAACCATCCTGTCAGCCGCATGGCGTCCGCCAATCCGGCTTATCGCGAACTGAGTCAGAATGCATTCATGGTGATGTCGAATCGGATTGAATTGAGCCGGGGGCGTTTGGTCCGCTATACCGACGCTGCCGGACAACTGCAAATCACTCGGATTCAGGGCATGCCGGGCGACCAAGTCGGTTTTGCCGGGCAAACCCTGACGGTGAACGCCCAGCCGGTGGCCGTGTATCCGCAACTGCGGATGGCGCAAGGCTCGTTAATCGTGCCGCAGGACGCGGTGTTCTGTTTTCCGGATATCGCCGCGGACATTGGCGGCAACGAACGCAATCTGCAGCAGTATCTGATTCCGGCCAATGTGTTGGACGGCAGCGTGCTCTATGTGTTGAACAACAATTCGACCGCTGCGGCAAATCCGGAGTTTTTCGGTTACGGTTATGGATTGTTACTGGCTTATTTGATCGTGTTTCTGGCCCTGGCCAGAAATAAAGATCGCTTGCATCCGGCGGTTTACTATCCGGTGCGCTGGGTCGTCGGCCTGAATCTGCTGGTCTGGGTTTTACTTGCCGGTTACGGGAGTTACGTTGGTTTATCCGGAATCGTGCCGTCGATCTACTTCATTTTTCTGTCGGCATTGGCGTATTTGGGCTTGTCGGCGGCCGCGGCGAGTACTTCTGCTTTGGCGGTCGGGCTATTGGCCTTGCTGGTCATTTTTGCCGATAAGCCGATCTTGGGCCAAGCCGGTCCGAATTCCTGATTCAACTCAATAGCTAGCTATGGAAAACATTCACACCCTGATCGAAAACGTCGAACGCGTCATCGTCGGCAAACGGCCGGTCATCGAACTGGCTTGCGTCGCCATCCTTTGCAAAGGCCACATTCTGCTGGAAGACGTGCCGGGAACCGGCAAAACCATGTTGGCGCGGGCATTGGCGCGGTCGATCCAAGTCGACATGAAGCGCCTGCAATGCACGCCCGATTTATTGCCGTCGGACATCACCGGCGTCGCGGTATACAACCAGAAAAGCGCGGATTTCGAATTCCGTCCCGGCCCGGTATTCACCCAATTGCTATTGGCCGACGAAATCAACCGGGCGACGCCGCGGGCCCAGTCGGCATTGCTGGAATGCATGGAAGAGTTTCACGTCAGCGTCGACGGCCAAAGTTACGAATTACCGAAATTATTCACGGTCATGGCTACGCAAAACCCGATTGACATGGCCGGCACCCATGCGCTGCCGGAGGCGCAGTTGGACCGTTTTTTCATCCGGCTGCATATGGGCTATCCCAACATCGACCAGGAAATCAAAATTTTGGCGGCGCAAGCGCACAACCATCCGATCGAGACCCTGCAACCGGTTACCACCGAAGCCCAAATTCTGGCGGCGCGCGCCGAGGTGAAAAATGTCTATATCAGCCCTGATGTGGCCGCCTACGTCGTCGGTATCGGCGCTGCCAGCCGCAAACACGCCGATCTTCGTTTGGGCGCCAGCCCACGCGCAACCTTGGCGCTGGCGCGCGCCGCGCAAGGTTTGGCCTATTTGCGCGGCCAAGCCTTCGTCACTCCGGATTTGGTGAAGCTAATCGCGCCGGCGGTACTGGAGCACCGGTTGTTGGTGCGGCCGCAGGCGGCGGTGCTGGGCCGCAGCGCCGGCGAAATTCTGGCCGAGATTCTCGGCCAATTGCCGCCGCCGGTGGTGTAGGCCAATGTCGGTTCAACGCCGGTTTTGGATACTGGCCGGTTTTGCGTTGGCGGCTTATGCCGCCGCCATCGCCCGCGAACAAAGTCTGCCTTGGCTATTGGCGGCCTTGATCGGCGGCGGTTTACTGAGCGGTTTGCTTTGGCCTTACCTGTTGTTGAAGCGGGTGGCAATCCGTCGGATCGCCCCGCAACGGGCTTTGGAAGGCGATACGGTTAAATTCGAATTCGAAGTGCATAACCGTGGCCGGCTGCCGCGCTTTATGCTGGAGTTAGCCGACCATTTGCCTTTTGTCGGCGCCGCCGAATCGCTGCCTGCCGCCGGTGCTCGCTTGCTCGGCGGGATTTCGTACATCCCCGGCGGCGCTAGCCGCCGTTTCGAGTTGACGTTGCAATGCGAAAAACGCGGCTTTTACCTGCTGGGGCCGGTCGGCCTGGCTTCGTCGTTTCCGTTAGGTTTGGCGGAAGTGCGTATCGCCGGAGAACAGACGACGCCAGGATTCACGATCTACCCCAAATTGTTTCCGATCCAGGCCTTGGCCTTGCTCGGTGCGCCCAGTCAGATTCACCGCGGCGCCTACTGTTTGCCGGAGGGCGCCGGAGCGGCCGAGTTCGCCGGCCTGCGCGAATACCGCAGCGGCGACAACCCGCGCCACGTGCACTGGCCGACCACCGCGCGGATGAACGAATTGATGGTAAAAGAATTCGAACCGCTGGCTTCGGCTTGCCTTTACATTGCACTGGATTTGGCCAAGGACGCCAATGTCGGCCGCGGCCGCCACAGCACCCTGGAGTATGCGATACGCGTCGCCGCATCGGTCGCCGGATATGCCTGCCGCCAAAACATCCATAGCCGCTTGCTGGCTTACGGGGCACAAACCGTGCGCTTTGCTTCCGGTAAAGGCGACTTGCACTTTCAGCATATGTTGGACGCCTTGGCCGTGGCGGACAGCGACGGCCGCACCCCCTACGCCGAACTGTTGACCGACATCGCGTTGCATTGCCAGCGCGGCGAAACCGTGGTGTTGCTGCTCAGCGAACCGCCGCACCGGGACACGGCGACGCTGCAAGCGCTGGCCTTGCTGCGCGCCAGAGGCGCCAATTTGCTGGCGGTAAACTTCGATCGCGACAGTTTTTTTCCGAGCGGCGCCGGCATGGCCGCCGCACCGCGGCGAAGGGATTTGACCCTGGGCCTGTTGGAGATGGGCGTGCCGAGCCTGACCGTGCGTAAAGGCGACGATTTGACCGAGGTATTCAATTCGTGAGCGAAACCAAACTTGCCGGAGCGCTGTATGCCGGGTTATTTGCCGCGCAACTGTTGGCGCTGGCCTGCAACGCGTTTTTGGATATCGGCTACGGCAGCTTCGGCAGGGAAATGCTGTTTTGGTCGGTGGTGTTCGGCGGCACTCTGGCCGTTGGCTGGCGCCAAGCCCGAAAAGCCGGCGGCTGGGGCGGCATTGCCCAAAAATTCGTGTTGTTTTTCGGTTTGGTGTTGTTCGTGTTCGCATTCTTGCCGCTGTGGGGCATGCCGCGCGCCGGCCTGTACCTGCTGGCGATGCTGCAAGCGGCTTACAATTGCGCGACCGCCAGCCGCCGCCAGTTGCACCTGGGGTTGTTGACCTCGCTGGCCTTGGTGCTGTTTGCCGCTTCCCACTACCGGGCGGACTGGACCATGCTGTTTTATATCCTGCCGTATCTGATTGCCGCCGTGTTTACCTTGGTTGCCAGCCAGATTGGCCAGCGTAGCGACGACCTGCGCCTGACCGGCCTGGCGCGGACATCGAGCAGCCAGGGGCAGGGCGCCGCCAGCTTGGCCGCCACGCTGAGCATCTTGTTGCTCGGCGGCGGCTTGTACCTGTTGACGCCGCAAGTCAGTTGGCCTTATCTGGAATCGCGCTTCGGCCAGGATATTCCGCAGGCGCCGGGCGGCGAGCTGGAACAGGCGGAGTCCGGCGGGCAGACCGGTTCCGCCGCAACTAAAAGCCAGGGCGGGACCGCCGAAAACGGAACCGGTGGCGGCCAAGGTTTGCAATGGCCGGGCATGCACTGGCCCGGTCCGCAGGACATGCGCGCCGCGGCGCAGCGGCCGCATATGCCGCACTGGCAAAAATCGGCGATTGAGCAACTGGCCGGATTCAGCGAAACGCTAGAGCCGGCGGTATTGCTCGTCTTCGATTGGTGGCGCTGGCTGCGGCAATGGCTGCGCGAACATTGGCTGGATTTGATGTTCGCGTTGCTGGGATTGATTCTGCTGGCCGTGATACTGGCTTTCCGCAATCTGCTGCGGGAGACGCCTTGGGCGATCTGGCTGGCTAGCCGTTGGGATTATTGGTATCTGGGCCGCTGCGGACGCCACGCCGGGGGCGAGCCCGGCGCTTGCCAATACTACCGGGCGATGGAACGCTTGTTTGCGCTCGGCGAATTGCCCAGATCGCGCTTCAGCAATACGCGCGAATATCTGGCGCAGATCAACCGGCTGCAGCGTCGGCAGGTCCAGCGCCACGCTCAGGAGCTGACGCACTTGTTCGAAGCAGCCCGCTACGGGGCCGGCGCCGCCGACCCGGCGCACTTGCAACGCATGCGGCGGATTTATCTGGAAATGTATCGCGAATCGATTTGAAACGCTCGCGTCGGGCGCGTACCCAGCGCCGACATGAGCCTGTTTCTCGGCTTGCCGTTCGGGCGCGGCTCAAGGCGCGAACTGCGCCTTCAATGCCAGTATTTCCGGCATGATCGCCATGAACAGTTCCAGCAAATGCGGGTCGAAATGGCTGCCTGCGCCGCTACGCATCGTTTCCAGGACCGTTTCCTGCGGCCAGGCTGGTTTGTAAGGCCGTTTGCTGCTCAAGGCATCGAACACGTCGGCAATTGCGACGATGCGGGCCGATTCGGGGATGGCTGCGCCGGCCAAGCCGGCCGGATATCCGGTGCCGTCCCAGCGTTCGTGGTGGTAATGAGCGATTTCGGCGGCCATTTTGAATACCGGATTGTCGGTCTTGCTCAGTATGTCGTAGCCGATTTGCGAATGCGTTTTCATGATGTCCCAATCGCGGCCGGCCAAACCGGATTGCGCCTTCAAGATCGCGTGCGGAATGCCAATCTTGCCGGTGTCGTGGGTCGGGGCGGCCAGCTTGATCATTTCCACTTGCGCCGGGCTCCAGCCGGCAGCACGGGCCAGCGCCGCCGAATAGGCCGCCATCCGCCAAATGTGGTCGCCGGTGTAAGGGTCGTTGTAATGGCCGGCGGCGCCCAGCATTTCGATCGCGGCGCGGGCCAAGTCATCCAGTTCCTCAACCCGGACCAGCGACAGGTGGGTCTGGACCCGGCGCAGCACGATCGGGCCGGAAACCGGCTTTTGAATGTAGTCCACCGCACCGACGTCGAAACCGTAGGCCTCGTTTTCGGTTTCGCCCATCGCCGTGACGAAAATGACCGGAATCTTCGCGGTGCCGGCGTCTGCTTTCAAGTGGATGCAGACCTGATAACCGTCCATGTCCGGCATCATGATGTCCAGCAGAATCAGGTCCGGCCGGTGGTCGCGCGCTGCGGCCAGCGCTTTTTCGCCGTTGATGGCGAAAATCAGCTCGTAGCGGTCTTTCAGGATTTGCTGCAACACCTTCAGATTGTTCGGTTCGTCGTCGACCAGCAGCAGTTTGTAACTGTCTTTCATGCTTGCTCTCCTTCTGCGGCACCGGCGAGTTTGGCCTGCAACCGTCCGACCGCTGCCTTGGCGCCGTCGAAATCGAAGCTGTCCAATTCGTAGCGGATGGCTTGCAATTCGGTTGCTGTCAGGTAAGGCGCCAGATCCTGCAACACCGGCTCGACTTTTTCCGGATTCAACGTGTCCAGGTTCCGCAGCAATTGTTGCAACAGATCGGCGATGTGCGCGGCGTCGAAGGCTTCCGCGCTGGCCACCGGCTGTTTTTCCGGCAACTCGAGCCGGCGGACTGCCGCGGCGGCTTGGTCGAGTGCACTGCGCAAACGGTCGATTTGGGCTGCGGCCAGCGCCGGTGTGCCGTTCTTCAGTTCGGCATCGATGTTGGCGGCCAAGGCTGCGATGTCGACCAATGCCAGATTGCCGGCCACGCCTTTCAGGGCGTGTGCGCTGCGCTTGGCGGCTTCAATGTCGCCGTTTGCCAGACTGAGCTGAATGTTGTCGGCGTCGGCCGCGTGTTGCGCAGCGAAATTAAGCAGGGCATCGGCGTAAATCAAAGGGTCCAGCCAATTGCTCAAGCCTTTCCGGTAGTCGGCAACGTCGGCCAGCGGTGCGAAATCGACGGCGGTTTCGTTGGTGGGCGCGGGCGCTCCGCCGTTATTGGCAATGCCGAAACCGGGCGGCGTCAGATTTTCCATCTGCGCCAGCAGTTCGTCGATGTCGATCGGTTTGCCGACAATCGCGTCGATCCCGGCCGCCAGCGACTCCCGGCGTTCATGACTGAGGACGCTGGCGGTCAGCGCCAAAATCGGAATCCGGCGCAGGCTGCCTTGCTCCAGTTCGCGGATTTGACGGGTGGCCTGGATGCCGTCCAGGACCGGCATTTGCAAGTCCATCAGAATCAAGTCGAAGTCGGATTCGTGGTAGGCCGCGACGGCCTCGGCGCCGTTTTTGACCCAGCGTACCCGGTGGCCTTGTTGTTCCAGGCGCAGGCTAGCCAGTTTCGCGTTGGCTTCCACATCCTCGGCCAACAGGATTTTGAAGCGGCGCGGCGAGTAATAAGCCCGTTTGCGCGGCGCAGCCGATTCGTACAGGCAGACGTCGTTGGCTGCCGCTTCCGGCAGCCGCACCGTAAAATGGAACACCGAACCGACGCCGAGTTGGCTTTCCACCCAAATCCGCCCGCCCATCATTTCCACGATTTGTTTGCTGATGGTGGTGCCCAGGCCGGTACCGCCGAAACGGCGGCTGGTGGTGGCGTCGGCTTGGGAGAACGATTCGAAGATGCGTTCGGTTTGTTCCGGGCTCATGCCGATGCCGGTGTCGGCGATGGCGAAATGCAGCAGTTCCGGCTGTTCCGCCCGGCCGATGCTGACGGCAATATAGCCGGTGTCGGTGAATTTCACCGAGTTGCCGACCAGGTTTAATATGATCTGCCGCAGCCGATTCGGATCGCCGACGAAGAGGTGGGGCAGGCCGGCCTCAACCGCCAGATCGATGCGTAAACCCTTTTCCGCGGCGCGCAAACTCATGATTTGCAGCGCTTCCTGGATTGCGACCGGCAAGTTGAAACAGACCGACTCTAATTCGATTTTGCCGGCCTCGATTTTGGAGAAATCCAGGATGTCGTTGATCACGCTCAGTAAATGCCGACCCGAGCTGAGGATGGTTTTGATGTGATTGCGGGTGGCATTCGACAGGTTGGCGTCCTGCAGGGCGACCTCAGCGAAGCCGATCACCGTGTTCATCGGTGTGCGGATTTCGTGGCTCATATTGGCCAGGAAGTTGGCTTTGGCTTTGGCGGCGGCCTCGGCCGCTTCCTTGGCTTGGCGCAGTTCCAGCTCCGCCTGTTTTTGCAATGTGATATCGGAAATAAAACCGACGAAGATGTGCCGGCCCTCGGAAATGATGCCGTGGCCGACCGCCAGACTGGCCGGGAAGCGGCTGCCGTCTTTGCGTTGGGCGATGACTTCGCGTTCGGTACCGAGGATTCTCGATTGCCGCTGAGCCAGAAATCGGCGGATATAACCGTCGTGGGCCGAGGCGTCGGGTTCCGGCATCAGGAGTGAGACGTTTTTGCCGACGATTTCATCGCTGCGCCAGCCGAACAGCTTCTCCGCTGCGGGGTTGAACATGCGGATAATGCCGCTGCTGTCGATCGAAATCACCCCGTTGACGGCGGTCTGGACAATGGCCTTGACTTCCGTAGTGGCCATCGCCACCAATTCTTCCAGATGCTCGCGATATTCCAGCAACTCCGCTTCGGCGGCCTTACGCTCGGTAATATCGGTAATCGAACCGACCATGCGTACCGGCCGGCCGTTTGCGTCGCGCAAGGCCTCGCCCCGGTCCAGGACCCAGCGGTAACTGCCGTCGCGATGGCGTAAGCGCAGTTCGGTGGAGTAGCGTTCGTTCCGTTCCAAGTGCCGGGCAAAGGCGTCGCTGGCCCTGGCTTTGTCGTCGGGATGGATCAATTCGAAGAAGATCGCTTCCTCGTTCGGCAATTCGCCTGCGGCATAACCCAGAATTTTATTCCAGCGCGGCGACAGGTAGTATTCGTGGGTCAGGATATTCCAGTCCCAGATACCATCGTTGACGGCCCGCTCTGCCAGGATATAACGCTCTTCGCTGGTACGTAGCGCCAGGGTGCGTTCTGCGATCTTCGTTTCCAGATTGTGCTGGGCGTCGGCCAGCGCGTCGGTCATATGATTGAAGGAACTGGCCAGTTCGGCGATTTCGTCGTGCCCGCTCACCTCGGCGCGCAGACTGAAGTCGCCGTCGCGAATCCGGCGCGCGGTCAAGGTCAGGCGCGCGATCGGCGCGACGATGCGTTTGGCCAAAGCCTGCGAGGTAAAACCGGTCAGCACAATAAAGGCCGTTACCACCAGCAACATGTTGTGCTTCAGGCTTTGGATTGCCGAGAAGGCTTCGTCCTGCTCGATTTGGGCCAGGATGCAGCCGCCGCCGATCTCGGCGACGTGGCGATAGCTGTAGATCACCGCTCGCCCCCGGTAATCTTTGTCTTGCCCTTGCCCGTTTTCTCCGGCCAGGCAGGCCGCCAAAGGACTGTTGGCGGTGGCCTGAGCTTGATTTGAGGCCGGCGGGTAACGGGCTGGCGTTACGAAAATGCCTTGCCGGTCGGCCAATAGGCTTTCCCCGGAGCGGCCGAGGACCGCGTGGGGGCCAAAAATGGCCTGGATCGGCGCTTCCTGGTAAAACACAGCCAGTTGCCACGGTTGGCCAGGATCGCTGGCAATTGTATAAAAATAGCCGGAGCGATCGGGCACGGATGGAATCAGGCCGGCGAGCTGCTCACGGCCAAAGTGGGCGAAATCGGCGATCGGCAGCGGCGGATTGCCGATCGCCAACGTGTCGGTCCGATCGCTGCGGAATAGCCAAGCGCCTGCGGCGCCTTCCCGATGCAGGAAATCGTTGACGCTACGCATCGCGCAGTCCCGGTTTAGCCGGTCCTGGACCATACATTCGGCCAACAAATCTGCCAAAGCGGCACTGGTGTGGCTATTGGCCCGGCGCAATACCATCACCAGTTGTTCCAGGCGGCTCTCAGCGACGCGGCTGACTGCGTCCAGACGGTTGCCAAGAATATCGTCGATCGCAAAGCGGTAGGCCATCCAGCCGGTCGCGAAGGTCGGCAACAAAATCAAGAGCAGCAACAGCGCGATTAATCGTTTTTGCAGCATCAGAGTATGCCTCGCGGGGATGGCGTTGCCGCCGATGTTACGCCGAATGCCGGCAGCGCTGCAACGCTTGAATATGACCGGCCGTTAGTGGATTAACATGCCGCGGCGGGCGAGCTTGTCAAACCGGACCAGGTTGGGGGCTGGCAAAAAGCGCGGATTCAATGGCACCGGGTTTCCGTATAATTCCGGCCAGTTCAACAACATAACCAAAACCGTATGTCGATCGTCGATTTGACCGCCGCACCTCATCACCTGCCAACTTTGGCCGCCTGGCACCAAGCGGAATGGGCGTATTTGAATCCGGGCGAAACCTTGCCGATGCGCATCGCCAGGATGCAGTCTTATTTGCAGGCCGGCCTGATTCCATCGACCTTTGTCTACGAGCGACAAGGTTGTCTGGCCGGGTCGGCGGCCATTGTCGCCTGCGATATGGAAACCCGACCGCAGTGGACGCCTTGGTTGGCTAGCGTGTTTGTCGCGCCGCAGTTTCGTCGGCAGGGAATCGGCGGGCGCTTGGTGCGGCATGTCATGGCCCAAGCCGGTGCGGCCGGTTACGAGCAGTTGTACTTGTTTACCCCGGATCGGGTTGCGTTTTACGAAACACTGGGGTGGCAGCCTGTTGCCGAGGAAATATACCGCGGCAGCCGGGTTAGCGTGATGCGGGCGCAATTGCACGATATTGAAACGGCGTAGTGTTGGCGGGCGGACAGACTAGAAAAAACCTTGATTATTAAATGCTTGACAGCGGCGAGCGATAAATTCTAGGCTCAGTTGACTTTTGCCACAGCCGGAGTACGCCATGAAACGAATTGCGCTCAGTCTTGCCGGGGCCGTGTTAAGCGGTGTGTTTGTCAATCAGGCGGTGGCGGTCAGTATTACCCAACGGGCCGGCAACAATTTCCGCACCGCCGCCAACAATCAGGAAGTGCTGCTTGACAAGGATAACGTCAACCCCGACCGCTTCGGTTTGTTGCGTACCTACGATTTCAACGCCAAAGTCGAAACCCAGCCATTGGTGCTGGAAAACGCGGCCAACGGCGACGATTTGGTCGTCGTCACGACGATGAAAAACGAAGTTGTCGGCATCAACGCCCGCACCAATGCCACCGTTTATAACGTCAAATTGGGGCCGGAAATCAGTTCGCAGGACATGGATATGTGGAAGCACACGCCGACCTGGGGCATATCGGCCACGCCTATCCTCGATCCGGCCAGCAATACTTTATTCGTCGCCTCCTGGCAAAAGAAAAACAACGACAACAAGCTCCGCGACTATTGGGTCTATGCCTTGAATCCCGCGGACGGCAGCCGGAAAGCGCCGCCGGTGAGGATTTTCGGTCGGTCGCAGGAAGGCAACGGCTGTTGGTTCAACGACGCCGGTGCGGTTTACCGGGAGAATAACCAGACCAAGCAATATGTCTATCCCAAGTTGCGCGCCGGTCTGGCATTGACCGCGAATAACGGCTTGGTCATGGCATTTGCCGCCAACGAGGAAAAACTGCTGGGTGGGCGCAAAAATCCGCACGGTTTTGTCGTCGCCTACGATACCCGCGCGCTGCTGGGGCAGCCGGGGTTCTCCAAAGAAGCGGCGATCTTCTGCGCGACCGCGTTCAATTCGTGGGGCGCCGGCATCTGGCACGCCGGCGGCGCACCGGTCACCGAAGACGACATGATCTACGTCGCCACCTCCAACGGTACGTCCAATAACGGCGGCGTCGATCTGGCGGAAAGCATGATCAAACTGCGCTTCAAGCCCGGCCTTGGCGGCGCCCGGCCGCTGTTGGAGCAAGTGGATTATTACAAAGCCTTTCTTGACGAGCGGGTTGCGCATAAGGATTGCCTGTGGCAGGACAACGACTCGGAAGTGTCCTGCGGCCGGGCCGGTGCCGGTTCCGCTGGCGCGGATTGGGATTTCGGCGCAGCCGGGCCGATGCTGGTGCCGGGTTCGAGTTTGCTGCTGCAAGGCACCAAGGACGGCATCATTTATTCGCTGGATAAATTCAATCTGGGGAAAAACGATCGCTTCAACCAGTTGCTGTCCAAACCGCCGCTGGTGGCGACTTACTACGGCGGCGGCATCGACGAGAACTGGGACAGGGCGCAGCACCTGAACCGCAGTCTGCCGTGCCCGGCGGCCGGCCACAGCGACCACGGCTGGTTCGTACCCTGCGGCGATCCGGAAAACAACAAGATGCACCATATCCATGCCTTGGCGCTGGCGCAACGCGACCAGAGCGGCGGTATCGTCTACGTCTGGGGCGAAAATTCGCGGCTGAAGGCTTACGATTTCTCGACGCTGGACGGCAAATTGCCCAGCTTCCGCGCCGAAGCCGACGATCTGGCTTCGGTCGGCGTCGCCTCTCCCGGCGGTATGCCCGGCGGTTTGCTGATGGTCTCCGGCAAACCCTCGCCCGCATCGGCGTTTCCGCACGCTATCGACTTCGGTTCTGCCCTTGTCTGGGCGGTTTATTCCAAATTCGGCGATGCAAATAAGGAGTTCGCCGAAGGCCAATTGGTCGCCTACGACGCGACCACGGTGCTGCCTGGCAACAAGCTGAAACGCCTGTTCCGCACCGGCGACGACAATAATGGCGGCCTGGGCAAAATGTCGCGGATGATCCCGCCGGTGGTCGCCAACGGCCGGGTTTACGTGATGATTTACCGAATCGGCACCTCGGATTGCACCGCGCCGGATAACCAGTTGCCGGTTTGCAGCCAATTGAAGGTGTATGGTTTGAAATAGCCGGTGATTGTGAGTTGTTCCGCGCTATTCGGTTGCGAGGTTGGTTGGCTGGTTTCGTCCCAAAGCTGCCTGTCACCTATATTGGCAAGTTATGGCCGAACTGCTTTCATTAGCTGACATACCTTTATGCAAAAAGTGCAGCGGCTGTAATAAATTCCATTAGCAATATACATCTTATTTTTTAGAAGGATCTCCAGTGATAGTCGTTTCAGCCTTCCCAATTAAAGCTGGCAATACACGTTCACTAAATCCCGCGGCAAAAGCAAGAAAAAACCGAAGAGCTGGTGTGTTTACTAGTTCTTCACCTAATATGAGATGCCCATCGATGGCCAGGGAGGTAAGCGCACCTGCGGTGGCACCCAAAATGGCACGCGACAAGGCTTCTGTAAACAATCCCAATTGGCCGGAGCGTGGATCAAGCCCGATTTGCTGCGTTCGGGAAATAGCAGATACTAACGCTCCAATTGTGCCGGCGCCTAGTGCTAACATGGCGTGAGTATGGCCTTGTCCCCATTTTTGAAAACATAGCGAAGTGGTATCCGTCCAACAAAACATGTTGACATGTGGTAAAAAATTGGCCAACACAACTGGGACTAGAAACCAAAATATAAACCAGGGTCGGCACCTACGGTCTTTCGCAAGTGTTACCTGTTTTCGAGCTTCATCGATTACTCGCCCCCAATCATCTGATTTACCTCCATTCATTGCAATAGCCGCTGCTTCCCCTAGCATCGTTCGGATACCAATCAATTCAATTGATGCTTGAAAAGGCAAAGATTGTGTCGATGTCTCATATTCTGGCTGTTTTTCTTGAAAGAAATGCAGAAATCTCCAGAAATTTTCGACTTTTTCCATTAGAAAATTACTGTCGGTTTCAATTTGGGTAATGTGTGTTTGTAGCAAAGTAAGATTATCAACATCGTCGGGTGGAATAATCCACCACCATTGAATTTCGAAGTTCTGATCTAAATAAATAATATAGCGGGTGCTCTTACGTATAAGCACTTGAATTTTCCCTAGCATCCATGGGTCAGTACCTCCAGGCTTTAACCGGGAGATTACTCGCAATGCGATTAAATATGCATCTTTTACGTCATCATCAGCCTTACAAAGAGGAATCGACTCCCCCTTCTCATCTATACCTTCTATTTGTCGCCAAGCACTAATTCTCGCCATGGCATCCGTGAACAATTGTTCGTCACTCTCAATGTCTTCTGTCGTGCTAGCCATGATTATTCTTTAGTATTTTCGGAGAAATAAAAATTAGTTGAAACTTGTGCTTTCGCTTATGTAGGGCTTTGTTGCACAAATCCTGGACTAAACAGATATCCCCTCACACAATGGGAAATGCAGGTGATTTTTGCAACAAAGCCAACAGCCTGTTAAAGATCAACCTTGACTTCAAAAACCGGAAAATCAGATGGCCTAGGAATTGTATACCAAGGACTTACTAATACATACCTCCCACAAATCAACCAGCTAAATCCATTGCTATACCGAGTAACTAGTTTGTTATAAAATGGCATAATAGATGTTTGAAATTGCATAAAGTCGTCATTATTTAGCCACACCATTTTGGTGCCTTTTTTTTTATTAAATTCTCCTAGATCCCAGTAACCAAGTTCTTGATCTCCTAAAAAATCAAATGAATCCCTTAATCTGTATGAAATGCGGTCAATATAAAAGTTAATAGTATTTTCTTTAATTTTAATCATCTTGCCGGTTGCATAAGTAAGAAATGTATAACTTCCAAGCAAAGCGTCAACTTCGCTATAAATTAACTTTGATTCTTTTAGCTGTGTAGCAAGAGCCATTTTGATGGCATGCTCGTATTTATTTTCTTCGTTTGTGTATGCTTTGATATAGAAATCTGATGCTTTATTGATTCCAGGCTCTACAAGATTTCCAAATTTACACTCTTCTTTAATTTTCATTTTACGTATTTTTTCTTCAGCAAATATGTAAAGACTTTTGCGAAATTCACTCTCCACATTATATTCTTGGACAGCATCATCATAGGCATGACTCTCTATTTTTGAAATGACATTATTAAAAAGTTCCTTTCGACTATCATTGCGAAAGCCTGATATGACTTTTTTAATATCAATCATGTAATAATCAGATTTAACCTCTCCATTTTTTCCACTCTCTGTAAATCCGGATTTTCTATCGACTCCACTCAACCACGCGTCGAAAGCCTTCGAAGCATACTTATATCCCATTGCTCGCATGATTTCCGGCAAAAAAATAATAGTTAGGATCTTGTCCAAAAGCATTTCTTCAGGGAACTTATCGAGTATAATTTTTTTTTGTTCCGTTAGATTTAGGCTCGCATTAGTTTTTAATGCAGCATTAAGTTTTGCATTTAAGTAGTCTGAAAAATTATTACGCTTATTTAAACTACTTGATAACGCAGCCTTAGTTACGGGAGATGGGTTGGCTTTTATCATATATCAGCCCTAATGCTTTCCCCGGTATCAATAGACTTTATTACTACATTTTTACGTAAAGAAAAGTACTCAGGCTTGCTTCCATCGGCAAGATTAACGTCCCATGCTTGGGTAAACGATGATATTTCTTCATCAATCTTAATGGACCTCTTAAACCATAGTTTTCCATTATACTTAACCTCCCATTCTCCATGCGTTAGTTCCTGATTTAAATATATTACAACATCATATGATTGATCTTTTTTATTAATTTCAAAACTAGTAATTCGGTTTGTAACAACACCCATTGCAAGCCCAATTGATCTCGCTCTTTCGGCTCTAGCCTGAGCATTTCTATATTCTATTTCTGCATGTCCCTTTTGTATTTCTACAACTCTCATTTGCTCGGAATAATCTTCAGTCGCGATACCTTGCCCAACTACCGCATCGATAAAAAATGCTCCAGATGGAATTGAAATATTAGCAATGGAACCCTCGACCACTCTTCCGATTAACTTCTTATCCCATCCTTCAAGCTGTTTCGCAACATCAAATATGTTAAGTTCTTCAGTAGCTTTAAAAAACGGCAACATTTGAACAGATGTAGTACTTTTAAACTCTGATGTATCATCGACTTCTCCATACTCATTGTTCAATAAATCAATCAATGCTTTTGAAAACTGCTCACTAAAATTTTTAAGTAACTCCTTTCCCACAGGGAAAATTATCTTATTTTCCGCTATAACACGTACAATCCGATCGACATTATCTAAAGGAACACGTTTTGTGACATAAGAACTAATACCTGGAAAAAACTCCATACCAGTATCAACTTCGACTTCAAGATTATCCAAAAAAAGCCCAGTTTCAAATTTATTTGCTAATTGAAATAAGAGTAAATTTAGAGTTCTGCCCTCATTTATATTAGAAACTTTAATCTGTGTGCTACTAGAGGAAGTAAGACGAGATGACGAGGTCGTTGATACAGAGTATTGTTCCGATCTACGCCGACTTAAATTTCGCGCTGCTCGTTGCGTAGTTCGGGCAAACTCTCTAGAAAAAGTTGTTAGCGATGTAGCATAGTTCAAATCGTTTTCAGCATTAATTGAAACTACCTCTAAAGGGATCTCAACACCAGAGGACATAGATGCGCTGAAATTACTAGTACCTTCTTTACGATATTCTTTTTCTATCTCTTGACTCAAATCTTGGCTGTCAGTGATTAAAGTTTCTGTGCCTAGTGCCCGTGAAACAGCAATTGTATTCTGAGATTCCTCTTGTAGACTTATACTGATTGACCGCTCTTCACCGGGCGCGAGTGGTATGGATGTCACTAATCTACCGTATTCAATACCTTGCCATTTGACACCTGAACTGAGAGTTTCGATTAAATTAAAGCTAGGGGGCCTAGACGGCTTAATTGGAGGGAGTGGTCTTTCTATGAATAAGTATCCTACACTGTCTAAATCGCCAAAAACAGTTGTTCTTGAAATAGGAAAACCTATAATACAGTCTTTTCTAAATAAGTCATCGTTATCACATCTCTCCAATAATTCTTCCGCAGGAAGTCCGTTTTCAGTAAATAGTCCTTGCTTTGTGGTAGTCAATAAAAAAACTGTTTTTTTATCTTTTATATATTTTTGGACTTTATGGAGCCATGGACTATCATCAACAACCACCTCTTCATAATCAGTACCTGTTTCTTGTTTTTCTACAGTTACCGTATATCTTCTCTTTTTCTTTTTATTAAAAATTTTTCCTAAATCCCCATCCCAAACCCATTCTTCTCGCTGTTCTTGTATATTCCATTTGAATACCTTCTCAAATACACGATACAAAATACCCGGCGACAAATTTTTATCAGTGCCGTCGGGAAGCTTTACTTTCCTAGTCTCAAGCAACAATATATATCCAGAATTCAACGCTCGATTTATTAATTCTTTTAATCTACCATTAATGTGCCGTCTTCGAAGAGAGAGCTCTTCCCATCTAGCCATAAGTGAATTAAGCTCTATTTCCTCTAAATTCGAAGAATTTTCAAATGATTTTTCGGCTTTTTGATAAAGTGCATCAGTAATCTGTTTCAACTTTATAAGTGCATCAAAATCTCTTAGTAATTCGCTTTCCTGACTAGTTACTGCTTCGGCTGTTGGCAAGCTATCTTTCAAATTTTGAATTGAGTCTGATACTAAAACTAAAGAATCTACTTTATCCCAAAACTCATTGTATTCTGCCTCGTTAATAAATCCGTCTTGCGATTCCACTAATTTATCATACTCAGACTCTTCAAGGGGAATTCCATTCCAATTAATTAAAAGATATTCACGATTCGAGCGCTTATGAATTACAATTAGTCCAGATTTAATTTCATTACTATCTATTGAAGAAAATCTGCTTTTTTCACTTGTTTTTTTTATCCCGTCCTTTATCAAATTAGGAAGTTTAATCTTTCCATCTTCGCCAGGCTTTACCTCTTTTTCGTAACTCCAACTTTTCTCAATGTATCGTTTAAAAAAATATGATCCGTCTTTATAAATTAAATCAGTGAATTCTAATATCTTTCCCCAATCAACTGGAATTTGACGTCTTCTTTTTATCCTAATCCCACCAGGTGAGCTCACCAAATCAGCTGGCATAGTTATTCCTAATAGAGACTCTGGCGATGGTAGAGACTGGTTGTTGTCTACGTCAAACATAATTACACCTTTATAAATTTTTAGATTTGAGACATAATTTCACTGGTAAACTCGAGATAGTTTTGTTTTGCTAATGATTGCTGCATCTACTTTCATAAGAAAATTGTCTTATGAAAGTAGATGCCTTTTGCGGGCATTTTTATACGAATCTTTTCAAACCGTCAATAGTGAATCGGCAGCACCTTATTTGATGCAGTATGACGAGAATTGAAGACAGCTTAGCATCTCAAATCAGCCGTTGATCTTTAATTTTTCTCGGCTACCTGAACGTCAATTTATGGCCGCTAGTCAACACTCCCTTTGCCGGTTAGTGCAGGTGGCCCGGAACAAGCGTTAGCGTTTCCAGTAAGTTTTAAATCACCAGAAACGCCGTTCGACATATTCCGACACAGATGATGGGATTCTTTAAATTCATTGGAGATTACGACCTGCCACGAGGGTAAGCACTGCGTAGCTTTAGGTCAAAGCATCCACAGCCAGCCGCCCAGCGCGGCGCCGGCAATGACCGGGATAATGCCGAGTTTGAACCGAAACAACGCCAACAGCGCGGCCAGACTCAGCCCGGCGGCAAACAGATCGAACGATCCGTTCCAGCCCTGCGGCCAGAACACGTGGTAGGCAAAAAAAACCGCCAGATTGACGATGACGCCGACCACCGCGGCGGTGACGCCCGTTAGAGGTGCGGTGAATTTCAGGTTGCCGTGGGTGGTTTCCACCAGCGGGCCGCCGGCCAGAATGAATAAAAAGCTGGGCAGGTAGGTAAAGTAGGTGACGACGACAGCTGCCACGCTGCCCGCTAAAAACGCCGAATCCGCGCCGAACCAGGCTTGGCCCCAACCGGCGACGAACCCGACGAAGGTATTGACCATGATAAGAGGCCCTGGCGTGGTCTCGCCCAGCGCCAGTGCGTCGATCATTTGTTGTGGCGTCAGCCAGTGGTAGTGCTCGACCGCCCCCTGATAGACGTAAGGCAATACCGCATAGGCGCCGCCGAAGGTCAGCCAGGCGGCCTTGGTAAAGAACCAGCCCATTTGGGTCAAACCGCCCTGCCAGCCGTATTCTGCGCACAGCCAGCCCAGCACGCCGGCCCACATCGCCAGGCCTATCGCCAACAGGCGGTAAAACTTGCCCCAACTGAATAGGGCGTGCGCTGGCGTTGGCGTATCGTCGTCGATCACGGCCGGGCCGAAATTGGCCTTGGCGCTGCCGTGGCCACCACCGATCGCAAAATACTGCGGTGCCCATCGGCCGCCGGCGGCGCCGATCAAGCCGGCCGCAATCACGATCAATGGAAACGGCAATTGCAACGCAAAAATGGCGATAAAGGCTGCCGCCGCCATCGCCCACAGCCAGCGGTTTTTCAAGGCCCGCGAACCGATGCGGTACGCGGCAAACAACACGATGGCGGTGACGGCCGGTTTGATGCCGTAAAGCAGGCCGGCCACCGCGGGCAAGTCGCCGAACCGCATGTAGACCCAGCCCAGGCCGATCAAAATCAACAGCGCCGGCAGAAAAAACAGGCCACCGGCGATCAAAGCTCCCGGCGTCTTGTGCAGCAACCAACCGATGTAAGTCGCCAGTTGTTGGGCTTCCGGGCCGGGCAAGACCATGCAGTAATTCAAGGCGTGCAGATAGCGTGTTTCGCTGATCCAGCGCCGGCGCTCGACCAGCTCCTGGTGCATGATCGCTATTTGCCCGGCCGGTCCGCCGAAGCTGATAAAGCCCAGTTTCAGCCAGAATTTGCCGGCTTCGGCGAGGCTGGGGCTGACAGGTGCTTGCTGCGGATTTTGGTTCATAGTCTGGGCCGGCGGCTGATACCGCTTTTTACCATGAGTAATTGGGGTTCAGTTCGGCCATTTTCTGACCCAAAGATGGCGGCCCCAGTATAAAAACACCGGAAACAGGCCCCACCAGAAAAAATGTTCCAGTCGGCCGGTCGCTTCGTCGCCGTAGGGGACGACGAAAGCCGGTACCGCCAGCATCCAGATTGCGGATAAGACCACTGCCAGTTTGTTTTTGCGGTTTAACCGCCGGAACCAGGTAATTGCTCTGATCATGTTTGCTCGCCGTCGAGGCGGCGGACTTTTGCGCCAAGGAAATTGCGTAGCAACGACACGGCGACGATGGCGGCGGCGAATCCGCCGCAAGCCCACAGAAAGGGTTGCACGTAACCGATGATCACGGCGCAGCCGACCAGAAAAAAGCCCAGGAAACTGAATTCCCAGCCGATGTGGTAACCGTCCAGCATGGCCGCCAAGCCCAAAATCAGCAATATCACCAAGTCGGCGCTGACGCCGGACAATTGGCCGGACTTGTTCAAAAACGCTGCGGCGATCACGACCACGATGGTATGCAGCCAATGCATCGCCTGCGCCTTCAACACCTGGCCGAAATCGGCGGCGCCGTTTTTGGCCTGCAGCCAGGACACGAACACCGAAAGCGAACCGAATACGAACACCATAGTCAGCCAGTAACCGTAGCCGTCATCCGGATTGAAATCGGTAATGTAAATTCCGGCCAGAGATAACAAAACCAGCAGAATAAACACGCTTTGCTCGATAAAAACGTAGCGCTTGCCGGGTTCGGTTTCGGGTATTGACGGTTCTTGATACATGCTTGGGCTTCCTGAAAAATGGTGCGGTTGGGACAAGGGGTTTTATTAACCCGGCTTTTAAATAGGGTCGCTCCCGCCAAAGCGGGGGCCCAGAATCAATAGTGGATTCCCGCCTTCGCGGGAATGACGACTCCAGGGAATTTAAGGGCCTGGTTAATAGTTCACGCGGCCGCGGCGCATTCACTAGATGGCTCAGCATAGCGCGGCATTGGCTCGCAGGTAAAGCCGGCTGGCCGCCGTGCGGGCCAGTCGGTCAAAACAGGCTGCCGTTGATCAGAAAATGCGCGCCGACGCTGCCGAGATAGCCCAACATGATGGCCGGCGTCCATTTCAGGTGGGTCATAAAGGTGTAAACCCCCTTCGCTTGCCCCATCAGCGCGGCGCCTGCGGCCGAGCCGACCGATAGTAAGCTGCCGCCGACTCCCGCGGTCAATGTCACCAGCAACCATTGGCCCTCGCTCATGTCCGGCGTCATGGCCAGTATCGCGAACATCACCGGAATATTATCCACCACCGCCGAAGCGATACCGACCAGAATGTTGGCCGGCGTCGCCCCTAGTTCTCCGTACAGGAATTCGGACAGATGCTGCAAGTAGCCGATGAAGTTGAGGCCGCCGACGCACAACACCACGCCGTAAAAGAACAGCAGGGTGTCCCATTCCATCCTGGCCAGATGGTGGAACACGTCGAAACGCAGACCGTTGCCGCCATCGCCGGTCTCCGGCAGATGGTCCCCGGCCACGCCGTCGATACTTAGTTCCGGTTCGTCGCGGTGGGTGATGTGCAGGAAGTAGCCGAACAGTTGCAGGTAAGTCAGACCGGCCATCATGCCGACGGCGGCCGGCAATTGCAGGCTGTTCTGGAACCCGACCGCGGTCAGCACCGTCAGCAGAAACAGCAGGACGATACGTTTGGCGCCGCGCAGCGTGCGGATTTGGACCTGAATCGGCGCCGGCCGGGCGTTCGGTATTGCGAAATGCATGATGGTTGCCGGTATCAGAAAATTGACGACCGACGGAATGAACAGGTTGAAAAAGGTCCAAAACTCGATCATGCCCTTTTGCCAGACCATCAAGGTGGTAATGTCGCCGAAAGGGCAGAATGCGCCGCCGGCATTGGCGGCGACGACGGTGTTGACGCAGGAAATGCCGACGAAGCGCGGATTGTCTTTCCCGACTGCCATCACCACGGCGCACATCAGCATTGCGGTCGTCATGTTATTGGAGACCGCCGAAATGAAGAATGCCAGCAGGCCGGTGACCCAGAATAGCTTACGGTAACTGAAACCGCGATTTACCAGCCAGGCACGCAAGTTGTCGAATACGCGCCTTTCTTCCATTGCATTGATGTAGGCGATGGAGACGATCAAAAACAGGAATAATTCGCTGTAATCCAGCACGTAATGCCGTATCGCCGTTTCGGCGAGGTCCGACAAGCCGTGGCTTTTGTAAATCAGTGCGATTGCCAGCCAAATCAGCGCGGCGGCCAGCATCATCGGCTTGGATTTGCGCAGTTCCAACAGTTCTTCCAGCACTACCAGCACGTAGGCGGTGGCAAACAAACCCAAGGCCAGGAAGCCGATCCAATGCCCGCTTAAATCCAAAGCCTCCGGCGTGGCGCAAAACGCGAAATTGGGCTGTAGCATTAACATTAAGCTGATGCCGGCGTATGTCAGTTTGCCGGCCGAAAATTTGTTGATTGCCATACCAATAATCCTGATCAGTCTGTTGTCGGCAGCCCGCCGTTTTGCCGCCCGAACACCGGGCCGCGCAATACCGGCCGCCGGCTAGCATACCTGGAAAAACTGCAAATTCAGCCGATCACCGAGTCGATCAAGATCGCAATCCTGACGATCCGCTCAGCCCGAATCTACAACTGGCGCTGGGCCACGGTTTCGGTATCTGTGTCGGCTTTGGCAGCGCCGGTCCGCAGCAGTTCGCCGCTTGGCGCCGGCTCTGGTGCTGGCGGCGCGGTCGCTACGGTCGGCGTGTTGGCGTCATCCTGGCTCCGAACCAACAGCAGCGGTGTCAAGGCGGCGCAGACCAGGACGGGCAGGGCGGCGGCTTGTTTCAGCCCCAAACCGAACAAGGGCGGTAACCTGCTTGGCTCGCCCTCGGCGTCGGAGCGATAAGTCGCTTGCCCCAGCTATTGCTGCTGCTGGTCGCCGGGCTCCACATCTAGGCCGGCATCAATCGCGGCTTGAGCCCGTTGCACGATCTGGCGACGCTGATCGGTCAGCGGTCAGCGGTCGGCGCGGGAACTGGACCCGATCCCGGATACCAACGTGCCGCTGGAAGTGCGGTCCTTGACCCACACCATCAACGCGCTGCTGCAACGCCTGGGCTCCGCGCTGGCCGCGCAGCAGCGTTTCATCGAAAACGCCGCCCACCAACTACGCACGCCGCTGGCCGGGCTGAAAGTGCATGCCGAGCGGGCGTTGGCCGCGGATAGTCCGGATGCAATGAAACCGGCACTGAGCCACATCAAACATTCGGCAGACCGGGTGGCGCATTTGAGTTCGCAGTTGCTGGTTCTGGCCGGTTCCGAATCGGTCTCGCAGGGTTCGCGCCCGTTTCGGCTCCTGGATTTGGCCGCGCTGGCCAAAGCCTGCTGTATGGACTGGGTATATAAAGCCCTGGAACAGCAAATTGAGTTGGGATTCGACGCGCCGCGCGTCCCGGTTTCGATCAAAGGCGACGAAACCCTGCTGCGGGAGCTGCTGAACAACCTGCTGGATAACAGTATTTGCTACAGCAATCCGGGTGGCCGGATCAACGTGACCGTCCTGGCCGACCCGCCCGGCTGGGTAGTCAAGGACGACGGTCCCGGTATCCGGCCGGAGGAAGCGGACCGGATATTCGAGCGGTTTTACCGGGTTCCGGGCAGCCGCGGTGAGGGCTGCGGTTTGGGCCTGGCCATCGTCAAGGAAATCGCCGACCTGCACGCGGCGCGGATTGAAGTCGGCCCCGGCATCGGCGGCCACGGCAGCGGGATTAGCGTTTTGTTCGGCCGGCAATCTCGAGCCGGCTAGATGGCCGGCGTCAGCTATTGAAACCGAGGCTATCGCCCTTGTTGCCGCGTGATAACAGAATCCGAGTTCGTCTGGCTGACGTTTAACGTCAGCCAGATCAAAGCTTCTCCCACTCAGGGCAATGGTTTGTATGCCAGCAGTTGGGCCATGGTTTCCAGCAACGCGATACGCGGATGAGTCTTGAGCCATACCAGGGCAATGGACCGACTGGGGCGTTGCCGAATGTCGATGTACCGAATGTCTTTGTCTTCCGGCTGAATCGCCACGGACGGCATCAAGGTAACGCCGACACCGTTCCTGACCATGAAACGCAGGGTTTCCAGGCTCGACGCCCGAAAATCGTGTTCGATGAAACGGGACGGGTCGCACAATTTCAGTGCCTGGTCGCGCAGGCAGTGGCCTTCGTCCAGCAGTAGTAGGTTTTCGTTGGCGGCTTGGTTGAGGTCGACTTCGGCCTGATCGGCGAGCGGATGATCGGCGCTGACTGCCAGCGTGAATGGGTCCTCGAACAACACCCGGGAGTCCAGCGTGTCGGGGGCGATCGGCAAGGCCAGCAGGGCCGCGTCCAGTTTTTTGTCGAGTAGCAATGCGATCAAGGCGTGGGTTTTTTCCTCAACCAATTGCAATTTGAGTTCCGGATAATGTTGCTTGATGCGAAAAACGTACTCCGGCAATACGTAACTCGCCAGCGACGGAAACGCGCCCAGTGACAGTTGGTTGCGTTGGCGGCCGCTGGCATGAGCAGCGATTTGGCGAATGGCGCGGGCGTCGTCGAGCATGCGGCGGGCGATGGGTAAAATCTCCCGACAGGCTTCGGTTACGTCCACATTGTTTTTGTCGCGCAAGAACAGGTCCACACCCAGATAGTCCTCGAGCTTTTTGATTTGGGTGCTCAAAGTGGGTTGGCTGATTGCACAATGTTCGGCCGCTTGGCTGAAGTTTCTAAATTCCGCCACCGCTACCAGATAGCTCAATTCGCGCAAAGTCATGGCTTGCTGCCCGTCGTTAGTTGGAAAGTCCGGAAAGGTTGGTTTCAGCCGCAAATGATAACAACATAAAGCGAGGCTTATTGATTCCGCCTATCGGCTTATCGAGGGAATCAATTTCTAATTCCAGGCTCTATTCGGTTCAATGTAGCCACCGAGCACGTTCAAAGGGCGGACGGATAATTCGCTAGTACCGTTGGCAATGGCAGATAAGTTTATTTGCCATCGCCGTACAGCAATTCGGTAGTGCCTGAGCGATGACGCCAGTTTTAAGCGGCTACGGTTTTATTCCGTAGCGGCATCTAAACTCAGCTATCGACGGTACGTATTTTCGCAGACTAACAATAATTAACAGAGGTGCACCATGAAAACCAAACCAATTTTGCTGGCATCCGCCTTGGCGTTAGCCATCTCCGCAGCCTTGAACGCCGGCCAGGTTTTGGCGGAATCGCAACCGACCATGAACAGTTTCTGGTGGCCGGACCAGTTGGATTTGACACCGCTACGCCAGAACGCGGCCGAGTCCAATCCGTTGGGACAAAATTTTAATTACGCGGCTCAATTCAAAACCCTGGACTTGACGGCGGTGAAAAAGGATATCGCCGGGGTGCTGCATACGTCCCAACCCTGGTGGCCGGCGGATTACGGCAATTACGGGCCGTTCTTCATTCGCATGGCCTGGCATAGCGCCGGTGTTTACCGCATCTTCGACGGCCGAGGCGGCGCCTCCGGCGGCCAGCAACGCTTCGAACCGCTCAACAGTTGGCCGGACAACGTCAACCTGGACAAAGCCCGCCGCTTGTTGTGGCCGATCAAGCAAAAATACGGCGCCAAGTTATCCTGGGCCGATTTGATGGTGCTGGCCGGCAACGTGGCGCTGGAAGACATGGGCTTCAAGACCTTAGGTTTTGCCGGCGGCCGTGCCGACGATTGGGAAGCCGAGGTCGTGAATTGGGGTAGCGAAAAGAAATTTCTGGCCGACGAACGCCATAACGAAAAAGGCGAGCTGGCGAAACCGCTGGCCGCCGTGCAAATGGGCCTGATTTACGTCAACCCGGAGGGGCCCGGCGGCAATCCCGATCCGTTGGCGGCTGCCAAACACATCCGCGAAGCCTTCGGCCGGATGGCGATGAACGACGAGGAAACCGTGGCGCTGATCGCCGGCGGCCATACCTTCGGCAAGGCCCACGGTGCACATAAGGCGGACGAATGCGTCGGTAAGGAACCGGCCGCTGCCGGCATCGAACAGCAAGGCCTGGGCTGGGCCAACAAATGCGGTGCAGGCAACGGGGTCGACACGGTCAGTAGCGGCCTGGAGGGGGCCTGGTCGACCAATCCGACCCGCTGGACCCACGATTACCTGACTTGGCTGTACACCTTCGAGTGGCAACAAACCAAGAGCCCTGCCGGTGCGACGCAATGGATTCCGAAAGACGGCAAGGGCGACAACTTCGTGCCGGACGCGCACGATTCGAGCAAGCGCCATCCGCCGATCATGTTCACCACCGATTTGGCTTTAAAAATGGACCCGGAGTATCAAAAAATCTCCAAACGTTTCCTGGATGACCCTAAAGCGTTCGAAGCGGCGTTCGCCAAAGCCTGGTTCAAGCTGACCCATCGCGACATGGGGCCGAAAGCGCGTTACGTCGGCGCCGAAGTGCCGGCCGAAGACTTTATCTGGCAGGATCCTATCCCCAAAGTCGATCATAAACTGATCGATGCCAAGGATGTCGCCAAGCTGAAATCGGCGATTCTGGCTTCGGATTTGACGATTCCGGAACTGGTCAGAACCGCCTGGGCATCGGCAGCCACCTTCCGCGGTACCGACCTGCGCGGCGGCGCCAACGGCGCGCGGATTCGGCTGGCGCCGCAGAAAGACTGGGAGGCCAACGATCCCGCCGAATTGGCTAAAGTGCTGGGCAAACTGGAAGCCGTCCAAGCCGACTTTAACCGCACTTTGAAAGGCGGCAAGAAAGTGTCGCTGGCCGACGTGATCGTGCTGGGCGGGTCGGCGGCGGTGGAAGAAGCCGCCAAAAAGGCCGGTTACAAGGTGCAAGTACCGTTCAAACCGGGGCGGATGGACGCGACCCAGGAGCAAACCGATGCCAATTCCGTCGCGGCGTTGGAACCGAAGGCCGACGGTTTCCGCAATTACTTCGGCAAGGATAATGCGCATTCGCCGGCGGAAATGCTGGTCGAGCGCGCCAACTTCCTGACCTTGACCGTACCGGAAATGACGGTGCTGGTCGGCGGTATGCGGGCACTGGATGCCAACGCCGGTCATAGCAAGCACGGCGTACTGACCAGCCGGCCGGGCACACTGAATAACGATTTCTTCGTCAATTTGTTGGATATGTCGACGCAGTGGAGCAAGTCGGCCAGTGATGGCATTTATGAGGGGCTTGACCGTTCGACCAAGCAAGTCAAATGGACTGCGACCCCCGTCGATTTGATCTTCGGCTCCAACTCCGAGTTGCGGGCGGTGGCCGAGGTGTACGCGGCGGACGACGCCAAACAGAAGTTCGTTCAGGACTTCGCCACTGCCTGGGCCAAGGTGATGGATTTGGATCGTTTCGACTTACGTTAAACGCTCAGCGCTCGACTTGTCCCGGTTCCGGTCAAGTCGAGCGGCCGCGGCTCAAAAAAGGCACGTAGCGGGCGGCACAAGAGCTTAACTTGAGTGCCGATGCGTTTGGTTGCAGAGATTACGAATTCCGGATTACAAAGGAGTTATTTATGAGAGTTTTTGGCGGCGTTGGCATTATCGCCTGTTGGCTGGGCCTGACAATAGCGCCGGCCTTGGCGCAAGAATCCGCATTGGATGTCGGTGTCGGCGAACGTTTACTGGTGTTGGCTCCCCATCCGGACGACGAGAGTCTGAGTTCCGCCGGTTTGACTCAGCGAGTGTTTGCCAAAGGCGGCTCGGTGCGAGCCGTTGTCGTGACATCCGGCGATGCCTATGTCGATGCGGTAAAAATGGATACCGGCAAAAGCCGCTTGTCTGCGGCCGATTATTTGGCATTCGGCGAAAAACGGCTGGAAGAATCCCGCCGGGCGGCGCAGATTTTAGGCAACGGTTTCCTGCACTTGGATTTAATGGGATTTTCCGACGGTGCGATCTATTCCGCTCTGGTATCGCATTGGCGGCGTAACAGCCCGTTTCGGTCGCAATTCACCGGGTTCGACCATGTACCGTATCGCGACAGCCAGGATTGGGGCTACGCGCAAGACGGTAAAGATCTGGTCGCAGAATTGGTGGCGATCATGCAGGAGACCAAACCGACCATCATCAGTTTTCCGGATGTGATGGAAGACGATTCCGACCATGCCGGATTGGGTATGTTTGCATTGTTGGCTGTGCACGAATGGCGGGCGCAAGCATCGGCCGAACAGATCAACCCGAAAATGTTGGCGTATCTGGTGCATTGGCCGCATTGGCCTACGGGTTCGGATTGGGGCGTCGCGCAGGATTGGAGCAACCAACCCATGCATTTGCCGGAAAATCTGCCGCCACGCGGGCATCGCCGGGTTTGCCTGGATTTGACGCCGACCGAGATCGCTCGCAAGCACGAAGCGATTGCCCAGTACGCGACGCAGCAACGCATTATGGCCGATTTTTTGGCCTCCTTCGTTCGCAGCAGTGAATGTTTTACCCAGCTGACGCCGGCAAATACCAATCGGATCGAAGCGGTCATTGAGCATTGGCAACAGGCGCGCAAGGCCTTTAACAATCATCCGCTGGATCGGCGAAAAATTTGACGGGATAGGGCTTGCGGCGGGCTCCGTGGCGGTTGCCTCGCGTTGGGCGACGCCGTACCTTCAGGCGCCGGAATTCGCCCACACTCCCGATGTGGGCGATGCAGCCGCCGCTGGCGCTATCAGATTACGCCGTCGCAGAGTCCGGTGACCGGGTTGTAGTGTTGTCCTGCCACCGGACAGATAATCCTGAAATTTACGCCCGGCTTGCGGTACTGGCCGATTGAATCCAGCATGAAGTAGGGAACTAACGGCACCGGGCCGTTAAACTGGTAATCCAAACCCACGCTGGAGAAAGGCGCTTTGCCGCCGATGCCGACGAAAAAACCGTTTTTGAAATCGTAGCCGCCGCCGACCTCGCCTTGCAGATAGTCCGCGCCGTTAAAGTATTTCAATCTGATTTGTCCGGGCTGCAGGCCGCCCCAAACCCGGAATGAAAACGAAATATCGCCGCCATAGGTATCGCCGTTCGAGCTGATGTTGGCATGGCGGAATCCGACGACCAATTCAGGAATGAAGCTTTCTCCCAAAGTCCATTTCAAGCCGGCGTAGCCGTTATCGACATTGCGGTTGCTACGCGAGCTGTTGATCAGCGGCGAGGTATTGACGAAGGAGGCCATTGCCGAACTACTGAATAGTAATGCGGCCGCCGCGATCGGCCCGAAATTGCGTTTATAGAGGAAAGTCATGGTTTTTCTCGTTATTGTTGTTATCGGTTGTCCGAACGCCGAGCGTTCGTGCCGCACAGTATCGGAGAGATTTCCGCGATCCAACAAACGAATTAGGCAAAATAAGGCCGGGTAGTCACACTTTTGCGAACCGGTTCCGGGATGATTGTATTAGCGCCTGCAAATTTTTAGGGCCTGTGGCGTTTGGCTTGGAACCGTCAGAACGGCGTATTGGCCGGGCGCCGGACAGAGGTAATACGATAAAGAGAGTGTTTGTGCCGCGGCAGCTTTAGCCGCGGCACAAGATCGGAAGCTGCATACCGGGCAAACCGGTCTGTGCTTGCCCGGTTGAGCGATAACCGCTTATTCGGCTGCGCTAGCGATTACTGCGGCGGGCCGTTGTTCGCCTTTGCCGATTTCCAGTAAATCCCAGAACAGCAGGCCGCCGCCGGCCGCGGTCATCAGGCCGAACACCATGCGCCAGACCATGGCTTGCATGAACCACGGGTGGTTTTGCGCGGCGAAGTAGCCGGCCCAGGTCGAGCCTTCTACCGCACGTTCGACGAAAGATTGTTCGTAGCCGGCGATCAACAACGCAACGGTCATGCCCAGCACGCCGAGGTTCAATAGAATCGCCGCCGCTTTCCAGCGCCAGCCGTTGACCAGATCGCCGCCCATCCAGACGTTGCCGCGCGCCTGTTGCGCCGCCAGGTAAAAGAAGGCGATGTTGATCGTGGCATAGGCGCCGAAGAAGGCCAAGTGGCCATGCGAGGCGGACCATTGGGTGCCGTGGGTGTAGAGATTGATTTGCGGCAGGGTGTGCATGAAACCCCAGACGCCGGCGCCGAGGAAGTTGCCGAAGGTGTGGGCGATGATCCAGGCCAGGGCAGGGTGGTTACTGTTTTTAAAGCGATGGACGCCAGAATCGTAGACCGAGTGCACCACCATCGCTACCAGCGGGATTGGTTCCAAGGCCGAGAAAAATCCACCGATGCTGAACCAGTATTCCGGCGTGCCGATCCAAAAATAATGGTGGCCCAAGCCCAAAATACCGGAGCCGAACATCAGCGCCACTTCGATATACAACCAGGTTTGCACGATTTGGCGACGCACGCCAAGCAGTTTCATCAAGCTCCAGGCCATGATGCAGCCGACCAAGACTTCCCAGGTGGCTTCCACCCACAAATGGATCACCCACCACCACCAGTACTGGTCGACCGAAATGTTGGTTACGTAAAACATCCCGGCCAGATACAAACCGGCCAATGCCACCAAGTCCAGCACCAGTACGCCGGCGATGCCGGACCACCGGCCCTTGGCAAAGGTGGCGGCGACGTTGTAGAAAAAGGTCAAGACCACGACGACGATGCCGATGTCGGCCCAGCGCGGCGCTTCGATGTATTCGCGACCTTCGTTGATCAGCCACAGCGAGGTATCGTTGCCGGCGCCGAACTGGATGAACAAGTAAACTAAAACCACCAGCGTCACGGCGCCGGTCAGCACCCAAAACGCCAGTTGGCCCCATTTCAGACCGACGATTTCTACGCCGCTTTCGTCTTCCAGAAACCAGTAGACCGAGCCGATAAAACCGTACAACATCCACACCACCATGGCGTTGATGTGCACCATGCGGTTGACGTTGAAATCCAGGATTTCGTAAAGAAAACTCGGAAACAAGAATTGCAGCCCGGCCAGCAACCCAAACAGCAATTGCGCCATGAATAGCACCATGGCGACGGTGAAGTAGTGCACTGCCAGTTTCTGGCCGCCGCTTAAATGCGGATTGGCCATGAACTCGGCGTGACGTTGCTTGCAGCCGGACCAGCAGGCGGCCGCTTTGTCTTGGAAAGTTGTCGCTGTCATCGTCTTATTCCTCTGCGCCGAGTGCTCTGAAATTATGCGGGAAGCCGTTGGTGTCGATGGCTGCCATCCATTTCAGGAAAGCGACGATGCCTTCGGCCTCTTGTGGGGTGATCTCCAGGTTCGGCATCTTGCGGTTGGAACCGAAGGTGCGGGCGTTCTTTTCCGGATCGAGCAGGAAATTGAGCATCATCTGTTCACGCGATTCTTTGGCGATCCAGCCCTGGTCCAGCCAGGCTTTTGTCAGATCCGGCGCATAATAGGCGCCGTTGCCGAGCAGGGTGTGGCAGTTCATGCAGTTTTTGGCCTGCACGGTTTTTTTGCCCAGATCGACCAGTTTTTCAGCTTCCTCTTCGCTCAGGATTTTACCGAACAAGGGCGCTTCGGCGCCGATCACGGGCTGGTAACGCTGTTTGGTTTTATCGAAACGGTAACCGACGTCTTGGTTGATCACGCTGTAAGCCGGTACCCGCGGGCCGCCGGCGGAAATTTTCGCCAACGAGTCGAAGGTTAAAATCACTAGCAGTACGAATGAGCCGCCGGTGACCCAGATTGCGGTTTTCTTCCAGAAAGTTTCCGTCGCCCAGCGCGGCGGGATGTGCTCAGTCATGGTGGTCTCCTGCTTGGTGAGGGGGATGATGGTCCGGCTGGTGCGTGGCTGCGCACAACTGCCAGATAAAGCGCGGCATCCAGCCGTAACCCAGCGCCATTAGCAGCGACAGTACCAGCCAATAGTCGCTGAAATGGTTGACGTAGCTAAAAACAGCGACGCAAACCATCAATGCGAAGTATGTTATCCACGCAGCAACGCCCAGCGACCGGCGGCCACTGACCTTGCCCCAGGCAAATAGCGCCGCGTATAGCGTGGCGAGCAAAATAATCAGCGCCGCACTGAAAAAACTCAGAAAAAAGTCGGATAACGCCACCGGTTCTATCAACATCGGTTACCACCGCCAGGTAAGTTTTTAAGGTGTTTTTTAAATGCAGCTTTACGACAAGTGTAAGCGCCATTAACATTTATTTCAAATACAGCTTTGTGAGGACTGGATATGCAACTGACTGCACACACCGATTACGCGCTGCGCGTCCTGATTTATCTGAACGTCAATAACGAAAAATTGGTCACGATTACCGAGCTGGCCGAGTTCTTCGGTATTTCCAGAAATCATCTGGTCAAAGTGGTACACAAGCTGGGTGTCAAGGGTTTCATCAAAACCGTACGCGGCAAAGGCGGCGGCATCCGCCTGTCCCGGCCGGCCCAGGAAATCAGTATCGGTAATGTGGTGCGCGAAGTCGAAGGCCGGTTTCAGATGGCAGAATGCTTCAATCCGAAAAAGCAGGGGCTTTGCCCGTTGGAAAATGGGTGCGGCTTGACCGGTCTATTGGGTCACGCCATCGAACAGTTTTTGCAAACCTTGGATAAAGCCGTATTGAGCGACTTTAGCGCTCCGCAGGCCTTGACCAGACGGGCTATCGGTTGAGGTATCGGGGTGGGTAACTGCAGTTAAGTTTATTCCTGCCAAAGGCAGACGCCGCCGCTAGCCTTGCTGATTTTTGCCAAACGTTGCTGATGTGCCGACAGTTCGTCGTCACTGCAGGCAATCACCTTCAAACGCGGCCGATCCGCCGGCAACCGCACAATCGCGCGTTCGCCGCCGCCGTCCTGCTGGTCGCCCTCGTCCAGCAATGAAGACTGGCCGCCGGTCATCAACAAATAAACGTCGGCCAGAATCTCGGCGTCGAGCAGCGCGCCGTGCAATTCCCGGTGGCTGTTGTCGATGCCGTAACGTTTGCATAACGCGTCCAGGCTATTGCGGGCGCCGGGATGTTTCTTGCGGGCGTAGGCCAGCGTGTCGAATACGCTGCTGTTGCTTTCCACGGTGCGGGTTTCGCGCGGCAGCTGCGACAGCTCGTGATTCAAAAAGCCGACGTCGAACGGCGCATTATGGATGATCAGCTCGGCGCCGGCGGTAAACGCCATGAAATCTTCCACCACGTCGGCGAAGCGCGGTTTGTCGCGCAGGAATTCGTTGGTGATGCCGTGGACTTCAATCGCGCCCGCGTCGATTTCCCGATCCGGGTTCAGATAGACGTGGAAATGGTTGCGGGTCAGCCGGCGATTAACCAACTCGACACAGCCGATTTCGATGATTTTGTGGCCTTCTTTCGGGTTGATACCGGTGGTTTCGGTATCCAGAACGACTTGACGGTGAGTCGGTTTACTCATGCCTTGGCCTCAGGAGCAAAAGTGTTTCAACAATTCGGTTTGCACTTGGTAAAGCGGGTGTTGTTCGTCGTGTACTTGCCGATATTGGCCGTCGGGACCAAGCAGCCAAGCCTGGGTGTTGTCCTTCAAATAGCCGTCCAGGTCGCCGAGTACGCGTTCGACGATTTTTTTGTCGGCAATCGGGAAGCAAACTTCGACCCGGCGGAACAGATTGCGGTTCATCAGGTCGGCACTGGAGGCGTAGACGGCCCAGTCGCCGCCGTTGTAGAAGGCATAAACCCGGGTATGTTCCAGGAAGCGGCCGACGATGGAGCGGACTTCGATATTGTCTGAAACCCCAGGCACGCCCGGCCGCAGGCAGCAAACGCCGCGCACGATCAATTTGATCTCGACTCCGGCCTGCGAGGCGCGATAAAGGGCTTGAATCGCTTGCTCCTCGACCACGGCATTGACCTTGATTATGATCTTGGCCGTTTTACCTTTCTTGGCCTGTTCGATTTCTCTTTCCACCATTTTCAGCAAGCCATGGTGCAGGGTAAATGGCGATTGCAACAATTTGTTCAGCTTGCTGACCTTGCCCAGGCTGGTCAATTGCATGAATACCCGGCGCACGTCCTCGGCCAGTTCTTTCTCGCAGGTGAACAGGCCGTAATCGGTATATAGCCTGGCCGTGCGTGGATGGTAGTTGCCGGTGCCGAGATGGACGTAATTGCGTAAGCTGTTGCCCTCCTTGCGCAGCACCATGCACATTTTGGCGTGGGTTTTATATCCGACCACGCCGTATACCACGTGCGCCGCGGCTTCCTGTAATTTGGCGGCCAGGCCGATGTTGTCCTTTTCGTCGAACCGGGCCCGCAATTCGATCACGACCGTGACTTCCTTACCGGCACGGGCGGCTTTGATCAGCGCGGCGACGATAGGCGAATCGACACCGGTCCGGTACAGGGTTTGTTTGATGGCCAACACGTCGGGATCGGCTGCGGCCTGCTTGATGAAATCGACCACCGGCGAAAACGATTCGTAGGGATGGTGCAGCAGGATGTCCTGTTTGCGGATGCTGGCGAAGAAGTCTTTGTTGCGGCCGAAGGCCGACGGTACGCTGGGTTTGAACGGCGGAAACTTCATATCGGGCCGTTCGATCATGTTATAGATGGCTTGCATCCGGCTCAAATTGACCGGGCCGTTGGCCAAAAACAATCGATCTTGGGTCAAGTCGAAGCGTGCCAACAGGAATTGGGTGGTTTCTTCCGGGCAATTGGCGTCGATTTCCAGTCTAACCTCGTCGCCGTAGTTCCGCATCGCCAGTTCGCCTTCCACCGCGAGCAGCAAATCGTCGATCGCGTCGTCGTCGACGAAAAAATCGCTGTTTCGAGTGACCCGGAATTGGTAACAACCTTTTACCGTCATGCCGTTGAACAGGTCGTTGACGAAGGCGTGGATGATCGACGACAGAAACACAAAATCGTGCGGGCCGCTGTCGGTTTCGCTGACCGGCAATTGGATGATGCGCGGCAGCGCCCGCGGTGCCTGCAGCACGGCGCGGCCGCTGTTGCGGCCGAACGCGTCTTTTCCGGTCAACGAGATGATGAAGTTCAAACTCTTGTTCAGGATGCGTGGAAACGGGTGGGCCGAATCCAAACCGACCGGTGTCAGAATCGGCAGCAACTCCTCGTTGAAGTATCTTTCCAGCCAGGCTTTTTGCGACGGCGACCAACGGTCGCGGCGCAGGAAGCGGATGTTTTCGCTTTCCAGTTTCGGGATCAGAATTTCGTTCAGCACCCGGTATTGTTCGGCGACCAGCTCGTGGGCTTTTTGCGAAATTTTCTCGAACTGTTCGTTGATGGTCAGGCCGTCGGCGCTGACCAGATTCGGGTCCATTTCCGCCATCTGCAATAAGCTGGCGACGCGCACCTCGTAGAACTCGTCGAGGTTGGAACAGGATATGCATAGGTAATTCAGGCGCTCCAGCAGCGGGAGTCTTTCGTCCAATGCCTGCGCCAGCACCCGAACGTTGAATTCCAGCAGGCTGTGTTCGCGGTTCAGGTAGAGTTCGGGACTCGTCAAATCGATGGATTCCATGTCTGCTGCGGGTTGGATTGGGTTGAATCGATTATAAAGGAATTTTTTCGGCCTTGGGTTACAGCGGCGCCTCTGGTCTCGAACTTGCTATAATCGCCGCGATCACGCAAATCGGATGTCATTGATGAACTTCCCAACCATTGAGTCTTTTGTCGGAAATACGCCATTGGTGCGCCTGCAACGTCTGCCGGTAGCCGGCGGTAACACCGTTTTACTGAAACTCGAAGGCAATAATCCGGCCGGTTCGGTCAAGGACCGGCCGGCTGTCAGCATGATCAGGCACGCCGAAGCCCGCGGCGAGATCAAACCGGGCGACCGGCTGATCGAAGCCACCAGCGGCAATACCGGTATCGCATTGGCGATGGCCGCGGCGATCAAGGGCTATAAAATGACCTTGATCATGCCCGACAACATGAGCGCGGAACGGATCGCGTCGATGAAAGCCTATGGCGCCGAGATCATTTTGATCCCGGCAAAACAGAGCATGGAAGGCGCGATCGATTTGGCGCGGGCGATGGAAGCCCGCGGCGAAGGCCGGATTTTGGACCAGTTTGCCAATCCCGATAATCCGCGGGCGCATTACGAAGGTACCGGCCCGGAAATTTGGCGCGACACCGATGGCAAAGTGACCCATTTCGTCAGCTCGATGGGGACTACCGGCACGATTATGGGGACTTCGAGGTATCTGAAGCAGCAAAATCCGGATATTCAAATCGTCGGCGTGCAGCCGGCAGGCGAATCGAAGATACCCGGCATCCGCCGCTGGCCGCAGGAGTATCTGCCGAAAATCTACGACGCCAGCCGCGTGGATCGGATCATCGAAGTCGAGCAATTGGATGCCGAAAACACCACGCGCAGTCTGGCGGCGGTGGAAGGCATTTTTGCTGGCGTCTCTTCCGGCGGTGCCGTGTTTGCCGCGTTGAAATTGGCCGAGCAAGTCGAAAATAGCTTGATCGTCACCATCGTCTGCGACCGCGGTGACCGCTATTTGTCGACCGGCGTGTTTCCGACCTGAACCACCTCTTTTAAACTATCCGTCTTCGCATCCTGTCATGTCGAGTCGCGCTCTACCGAGCGGCCCCGACCTAACTTCTACTGATAATGGCCCACAAGAAAAAACTTCCGCTCGAACCCGTCACCGTAACCATCGAATCACTGTCCCACGACGGTCGCGGCGTCAGCCACGTCAACGGCAAAGTGGTATTCATCGACGAAGCCTTACCCGGCGAAACCCTGGATTTTGTCTACACCGACAGCCGCCGCGATTATGCTGAAGGCAAGGTCGTCGAATTGCACGACCGCAACCCGCATCGGGTGGAGCCGGCTTGTCCGCATTTCGGCCGCTGCGGCGGTTGCAGTTTTCAGCATGTCGACGACGCCGAGCAAATTCATTTCAAGGAAGAATTGTTACGCGACCAGTTCCGCCGGATCGGTAAGCTGGAAATCCCGCAAATCTGGGAAGCGTTGACCGGGCCGCATTGGGGTTACCGGCGTAAAGCCAGGATGGGCGTGAAATGGGTGGCGAAGAAGGGTAGGGTGTTGGTCGGCTTTCGCGAACGGCGCAATCCGTTTTTGGCGGAAATCGATAGCTGTAAAGTCATGCACCCTATCGTCGGCGAAAACTTGCTGGCCTTGGGCGAAATGATCGCCGGTCTGTCGATCAAGGACAAGATTCCGCAGATTGAAGTCGCAATCGGCGACAACGACTGCGTGCTGGCGGTGCGGGTATTGGAACCGCCTAGCCCAGCCGACCAGCAGCGCATGCGCGAATATGCCGAAAAGTTGGGGGTGACGATTTGTCTTCAACCGAAAGGCCCGGACAGCATTGTGCCGTTGGACGGGGAAGCCGAAGTCGTGCCGAGTTATACCTTGGCCGAGCAGGGCGTCAAATTCAATTTCCGCCCGGCGATGTTCACTCAAGTGAACTATGAAATTAACCGGAAGATGGTGACTCGGGCCATTGAGGCCTTGGAGTTGGGCAAAGACGACCGGGTGCTGGATTTGTTTTGCGGCCTGGGCAATTTTACCTTGCCATTAGCAACCCGCGCCGGCCATGTCGTCGGCGTGGAGGGCGATTTGCCGTTGGTCAACCATGCCAGGGAAAATGCCCGTCTCAACAATCTGCAGAATGTCGAGTTTCACGTCGCCGATTTGAGCAAAGACGTCAAGGATCTGCCGTGGTGCAAGCAAAAATTCGATAAAGTCCTGCTCGACCCGTCGAGGGCCGGTGCGTCGGAGGTTTTGCACAATTTCAAGCATTGGCAGCCGGAACGGATCGTTTATGTGTCCTGTAATCCGTCGACGCTGGCCCGCGACGCCGGTATTCTGGTCAACGAACTCGGCTACAAACTGGTCAAAGCCGGTGTGATGGACATGTTCCCGCAGACCGCCCACGTCGAATCGATTGCATTGTTTGTGAAATGACGGAAGCGTCGGCGGCTTGCTTGATCGATGTGTCGATCGCCGAACAGCGCTTGCGTTTGCTGCAAGCCGGCGAAGTGGCTGCCGATTATCCGGTATCGACTGCAAAAAACGGTCCCGGCGAAAGAAAGGGCAGTTACTGTACGCCGACCGGCTGGCACCGGGTTCGAGCCAAAATCGGTGCCGGTTTGCCGATTAACAGCGTGTTCAAAGCCCGGCGTCCGACCGGCGAGATTTACAGTCCCGACTTGTCGATTCAACAGCCGCAACGCGACTGGATTTTGAGCCGGATTCTGTGGTTGGGCGGTTTGGAGCCGGGCAAGAACCGTTACGGCGAGGTCGATAGTGGCTGGCGGTATATCTATATCCATGGCACGCCGGACGAATTGATGAACGGACAGCCGGAGTCGCACGGTTGCGTGCGGATGAACAACGCCGACGTGATTGCCTTGTTCGCTGCGGTGCCGGTCGGTTGCCGGGTATTTATTCATGTCTGAGCCTGGTATCCAAGAGATGACGGGCAACTTAAAACTGCGAAGCATGCCTGCCGATCACGGCGTGCCACCCGTATGAATCGCATTGTTTTAGGCATCGAATACGACGGCAGCGCTTACGCCGGCTGGCAATGGCAGCAGAGTAAGCGCACCGTGCAAGGCGAACTGGAACGTGCCTTGAGCAAAATCGCCTGCGCGCCGATCAGTGTGTTATGCGCTGGCCGCACCGATGCCGGCGTCCATGCGCTGGAACAAGTGGTGCATTTCGATAGCCCGGTGCAGCGCGATTTGCGCGGCTGGTTGATGGGTGGCAACAGCCATTTGCCGGACGATATCCGGATTACCTGGGCGCAGCCGGCGGTTGCCGACTTTCACGCCAGATACAGCGCCATTGCCCGAGCTTACCGCTATGTGATTTTGAACCGGCCGACAAAATCGGCCCTGCTGCGCAACCAGGCGACGTGGTGCTATTGGCCGCTGGACGAGCAGCGTATGCACCGAGCCGCTCAGCATTTGCTCGGCGAACACGATTTTTCCTCGTTTCGCGCCCAAAGCTGCCAATCGGTCAGTCCGAACCGATTGATGTATTTCATCGATGTTTACCGCGACGGCGAGAAAGTGGTGATCGATTTATGCGCCAATGCCTTTTTGCATCATATGGTGCGCAATATCGCCGGCGTATTGATCGAAATCGGTAGTGGTAAACAGCCTGAGGATTGGACTGCCGAGCTATTGGTCGCCAAGGACCGTACTAGAGCTGCAATGACGGCGCCGCCCCATGGTCTGCATCTGGCCGCGGTGTATTACCCAAGCGAATATGGCGTCGCCAAACATCCGCTTTTCGATAGGTTGCCGGCTAACGCCAAGCGGTTTGATTGACGCGAACGGTTTGGCCGGCGTTTGCTGGACGGGGCCAGTCATTCGTTATTTAGGTAGATCAGAGTTGACATCTACGCTGGCGATCTATACAATGGCGACTTCACTTGACTCAGCCGAGGTGGTGAAATTGGTAGACGCGCTAGCTTCAGGTGCTAGTGGGGGTAACCCCGTGGAGGTTCAAGTCCTCTCCTCGGCACCATTTATTTTTTCCGGATAAATGGCCTTTGTAATTCCCGAATTTTATTACCGATAAGCCTCAAAGACATACCTTTGTCTTTGAATCGCGTTTCATAACTCTTGCATCAAGAGCACTTCTTTGGCGAGCATCCCTTTCAGTTCCGCCGCGGTAACTTTTGTTTGAGATTATTTCAATTCCGAGAGCAGTTGCTCTAGCATACGGTTAGCCTGACTTAAATAGCCCGAGCCGAACAAATTCAAGTGGTTGAGAATATGGTAGAGGTTGTACAAGGTTTTGCGGACTTTGTAGCCTGGATCCAAAGGGTAGTGCGCTTGGTACGCCGAATAGAATTCTTGCCCGAAACCGCCGAACAATTCGGTCATGGCAATATCCGCTTCGCGGTCGCCGTAATAGCAGGCCGGATCGAACATCACCGGCTTCCCCTGGCTGTCGGCGGCAGCGTTGCCGCCCCATAAATCGCCATGCAACAGGGATGGTTGCGGTCGATAGCTGTCGAATAGGCTGTTTAGCCGTTCCTGAAGTTTTTCCCCCTGTTTTTGCAGTGTGCCGCGATGGCCGTTTTCGGCGGCAAGTTGCAATTGCTTGCCCAGGCGCTGGTCGCGCCAAAATTCCATCCAGTCATGATGCCTCGGGTTGTATTGAGGAGTTGAGCCTATGGTGTTGTCGATGGTCCAGCCAAAGTAGGCTTGCGGTTGGAGGTGTATGCGGGCCAGTTGTTCGCCGAATAGTGCGGCAGCACCGGCTGACAAGGAGCGCAGTTCGATGTATTCCAAAACCAGGTAGGCGTATTGCTGATGCTGGCCATGGCAGACCACATTCGGGATGCGAACAGCGCCGATACCGGCCAATTCGGTCAAGCCGACGGCTTCGGCAGCAAACATGTCGGCCAATTCCGCTCGGTTAAGTTTGATAAACCAGTCGATACCCCGGCTTTGTAACCGATAAGCGGAATTGATGTCGCCGCCGCCGACGCTAGTCAGGCGAGCTTCGGCCAGATTTTGTCCGGTCGATTGCGCCAGATGCCGCATCAAGGGTTGCAATCGGTCCGACATCGGCAGGCCTTTATTTTCCCCAGCTGTCGCGTAAGGTCACGGTACGATTGAATACCAATTTGCCGGCTTTGCTATCCAGGTCGTCCAGGTAGAAATATCCGGTGCGTTCGAATTGGTAGCGCGTGTCTGGTGCCGGCTTGGCTAAGCTGGCTTCCAGGCGGCAGTCGCTAAGAATTTCCAGTGAGTTGGGATTGATGCCGTCGAGGAAATTATCCAGCGTGTCCGGGTTGGGGTGGCTGAACAAGCGGTCGTATAAACGCAATTCCGCCGGGATGGAATGCGCCTCGGATACCCAATGGATGACGCCTTTGACTTTGCGGCCTTCCGGGGTTTTGCCCAAGGTTGCGGGGTCGTAGCTGCAAATGAGTTCGACAACGTTGCCGGCAGCGTCTTTGATTACCTCATCGCATTTGATGACATAAGAGCCGCGCAAGCGCACTTCGCCGCCCGGCACCAGACGTTTGAAGTCTTTGGGCGGATTTTCCATGAAGTCGTCTTGTTCGATCAATATGACTTTGCCGAACGGCACTTCGCGGCTACCCATTTCCGGTTTTTGCGGATGGTTGGCAATCTGGTAGGTTTCGGTTTTGCCGTCTTCCCAGTTGCTGATCGTCACTTTCAGTGGTCGCAGCACCGCCATCGCTCGTGGTGCCCGCTCGTTCAAATCTTCGCGGATACAGTTTTCCAACACCCCCATCTCGATCCAGGAATCGTTTTTGGTCACGCCGATCCGTTCGCAGAAATCGCGAATCGCTTCCGGGGTGAATCCGGCGCGGCGTAGGCCGGAAATGGTCGGCATCCGCGGATCGTCCCAGCCGGAAACATGCTTCTCGGTGACCAATTGCAGCAGTTTGCGCTTGCTGACGATGGTGTATTCCAATTGCAGGCGGGCGAATTCGATTTGTTGCGGATGGCAAGGTGTGTTCAATTTATCCAACACCCAGTCGTACAAAGGTCGATGGTCTTCAAATTCCAAAGTACAGATCGAGTGGGTGATACCTTCCAGCATGTCAGACAAGCAATGGGTGTAGTCGTACATCGGGTAGATGCACCATGCGTCCCCGGTGCGGTGGTGGTGTACCCGGCGGATGCGGTAGATCACCGGATCGCGCATGTTGATATTCGGTGACGCCATATCGATTTTGGCGCGCAGCACATATTGGCCGTCGTTGAACTCGCCGGCGCGCATGCGTTGGAATAAATCCAGGTTGTCATCGATGCTGCGGTTGCGATCCGGGCTTTCTTTGCCCGGTTGAGTCAAGGTGCCGCGGTCCATGCGCATTTGTTCTGAACTGGAACTGTCGACATAAGCGTCGCCTTGTTTAATCAACTGCACCGCGTAGTCGTAGAGCTGTTCAAAATAATCCGAGGCGTGGAATTTGCCGGCATATTTGAACCCAAGCCAAGCGACGTCGCGCTCGATCGACTCCATGTACTCGACGCTTTCCTTTTCCGGATTGGTGTCGTCGAAGCGCAAATTACAGGTGCCTTTGTTTTCCAGTGCCAGAGTGAAATTCAGACAGATCGATTTGGCATGGCCGATATGCAGATAGCCGTTAGGCTCTGGCGGGAAGCGGGTGGCAACCTTGCCCTGGTTTTTGTTGGAGGCCAAGTCGGCGGCAATAATATGGCGAATGAAATTAGGCGCGGCGGTGCTGTTATCGTTGGCGGACATGTTCGGTTGCGAGTTGAGGTTTTAGATTTTTTGCGAGAACGCTGATAAAAGCTAAGCGTCCAGTCATTTTAACGAGTTTGTCGTGAGCCCGTAAAGGCGAATGCAAACCGCGATAGAAGCCGGAAAATGGTTTATCGCACTGATATATAAAGAAATTGTTAAATTATTAGCACTCTTGTTAAACGAGTGCTAGAATTCGGACATGTCTAATTTTTCAGAAAAATCGAGGAAGATATGAGTAACAGCTTGGCTTTACCCATCAATTTGTCGGTTGGGACTTTTGATTCATACTTGAACCTGATTGCGCAGATGCCCAAGCTCAGCGCCGAACAGGAGCAGGAACTGGCTTTACGTTACCGCGATCGTGGTGATTTGGAAGCAGCGCGCGAATTGGTGATGACGAACCTGCGGTTTGTCGCCCACGTGGCGCGCGGGTACTCCGGATATGGTCTACCGATGGCCGATATCGTGCAGGAAGGCAATATCGGCTTGATGAAAGCAGTCAAACGATTCGACCCCGACATGGGCGTACGTTTGGTGTCGTTCGCGGTCCATTGGATCAAAGCCGAAATCCACGAATATGTGATCCGGAACTGGCGTATCGTCAAAGTCGCCACAACCAAAGCGCAGCGTAAATTGTTTTTCAATCTACGTAAATTCAAAAAGGAATTGAGCTATCTAACGCGGGAAGATGCCGAAGCGATTGCCGAAAATCTGGACGTAGACGTCAAAACCGTCTACGAGATGGAGCGGCGGCTGGACGGTCGCGACGTGGGGCTGGAGCCCACTGGCGACGATAGCGAAGATCAGGTGCAGGCCCCGATTGCCTACCTGGAACAACACGGCGCCGACCCGGCATTAATGCTCGAAGCCAGCGACTGGGAGGGTCGCAAGGAAGAGCTGCTGATGGATGCCATGGCGGGGCTGGACGAAAGGAGCAGGGATATTCTGGCTAGCCGTTGGTTGGTCGAAGAAAAAGCTACATTGCACGAGCTTGCCGATCGGTATCAAGTATCTGCAGAACGGATTCGGCAGCTTGAGCAAAACGCGATGAAGAAACTCCGAGCGGCGGTGACATTAGAAGCTTGATAAAAAAACATTTGTCATTTCTGAATATTTCAGTATAATGACGCTTTCTTTGCCGGGGTGGTGAAACTGGTAGACGCGCCGGATTCAAAATCCGGTTCCTTCGGGAGTGTCGGTTCGATTCCGACCCTCGGTACCACCTACCTATCTAAGGTAGTCCAAAGAAATTTAAAAACCCGCGAGCCTCAAGGCTTAGCGGGTTTTTTATTGTTCAACGAAATGTAGGGGGCATACACCCAAAAGTGTGTCCTTCATTGTGTCCTTTTCTATAATGCCTCTCTCCGAGGACACGATTGAAGACGCACAATGGCGCTCCATCTCAATAAAGACACGATTTACAGGCGGCAAAGCCTCGCGATAAAGAATACTTTATCAACGACAGGGGAGGGCTTTATCTGGTCGTCGGAAAAAACGGCACCGAAATATGGAAGTTCGTCTTTACCTTCAAAGGGAAGCGAAAAACTTTTGTTTGGCGTGCATCCGGACACCACGTTGGAAAATGTCAGGCGCAAAGCTGAAGAAGCCCGAAACAATTTTGCCGACGGCATCGATCCAAGCGAAATCAGAAAGCAATCCAGGGCTGAAATTGCCCAAGTCGCCGAAAATCAACCCGGCTCGAAGCCGGCTTGTCTATCGTTAACAGCTTCGAACACATCGCCCGACAGTGGCTCGAATCGTCGGCGCATAAGTGCGCGATATTACTCACCAAAAGAAAATCCGCCGCTTCGAACTCTACGTGTTTCCGGAAATTGGCCAAAAGCCGATCGGGGAAGTTAAATCGCCAGAAGTCTTTTTTTCGGCGCGTTGAAATCGTTTATTGTCCGCCGATCGGGAAGGACAAAATGACGATGCACGGCTTCCGGGCAATGGCCAGGACTATACTTGACGAAGTGTTGGGCGTGAGGCCGGACTTTATCGAACACCAGCTCGCCCATGCGGTCCGCGCCCCCAACGGCCGCGCTTGCAATAGGACGGCGCATTTACCGGAACGGCACAGGATGAAGCAGCAATAGGCGGATTATTTAGATGCCCTAAAGAACAAAATCATTGACAGTTAGACAGTGTGGAATTGATACAGAAGAAGCAAAGGTGTATAGATAAAGAAAAGTGACTAAACCGACAATGATTTACTTCAAGAAACCAGTTATATTAATCAATGCTGTCTAATATCTATATTCGTTCATTCCAACAACTACCTGAATGAAGGTCTGATAATTACTAAAATAATACACATGGATTAGCTTCAAATGCCAAAGCAGGACTTAAATAACCTTAATAAGCGCCTAGCAAAAAGTTAACGTGTATTGCGAGCCAAACCCGTGACCAATTTCGTCAATGGCTTGCTCAAGTTCATCCGGCGTAAATGTCTTGAATGGCAGCCATTCATATTTCATTTTATGCCACAGCAATTCAATCCGGTTCAGCTCGGGACTGTAGGGTGGCAGGAAATAAAATCGCATCCCTTTTTCTTCCAACAAATCCCAATAAGGTTTCAGTTTCTTGGCAGTATGAATGGATGCATTATCCAAAATCACTAAGCGCCTAGCAAAAAGTTAACGTGTATTGCGAGCCAAACCCGTGACCAATTTCGTCAATGGCTTGCTCAAGTTCATCCGGCGTAAATGTCTTGAATGGCAGCCATTCATATTTCATTTTATGCCACAGCAATTCAATCCGGTTCAGCTCGGGACTGTAGGGTGGCAGGAAATAAAATCGCATCCCTTTTTCTTCCAACAAATCCCAATAAGGTTTCAGTTTCTTGGCAGTATGAATGGATGCATTATCCAAAATCACTACCAAGGGTTTGCTGACGCGGTCGATCAACGCCATCAGAAAGCCAAAGAACCATAGACCATTTACGCTTTGCCACAGTTTAGCCAGTATTAATCGGCCGGATGACAGCATGGCACCGATCACATTCAAGCGTAGTGCACGCTTAGCAGTAATGGCATGGACTTCTCCGCTTTTTGTCCAAGCTGAACGATTCGGTGGTTGTGGCGCAAACCCCGCTTCGTCCACATAGGCCAATTCAATTTCACCAGCTTGAGCTTGCTTAATCAGTTCAGCGATGTCTTGTCGGGCCTGCTCGAAGCGCTCGGGATCGCGCTTTTTTTTAAACTGTAACGAGTGCGTTTCCACACATAGCCCATGCGTTTTAACTCGTTCCGCAAGGTGCCAGCACTAATCGTTACTCCGCACTCCGTCGTTAGACGACTAACCAATACCCGGCAGTTCAAAGGTTCCGCATCGATCCATTCCTTGAGTTGGCTTCGATGCGCGTCAGTCAACTTGCTCGGCGCACCACTACGCGGTTGATCCGGTAAGCTGTTTAGTCCGTTTCTCCACCACTTTCGTCGCCGCTCGCGGACTGCTTCCGGCTTCACCCCCTGATGCTCTGCAATAGCAACGACTGTTTGACCCTCGGATAACATCAAAATGGTTTCCGCACGCTCCCGTTCTCGCCAATCACTCCCTTTCTTGATGATTAGCTGTAGTTGCTCTCGTTCGCTTTCTCTCAATTCTATGGGCCTTACCCGCATTCCGTCGCCACCACCGTATCTAAAACCCTGCTATTTTACTGCATGCCTATTTGTTGTTAAGCGCTTACGCTTCCACCATTTCTGAAATGGGCAGGTGGAAAACGATGGCTTGCTCGACAGATCGCTGAATTGGCAACCCCCATTAACGGTCGATACATTGAACCATTTCTTGGAAGCGGTGCCGTTTTCTTTGCAATTCAACCAACTCAAGCAATCCTTTCAGATATCAATGCTGATCTTATTAATACGTACAATGCAATAAAATTAAATCCAAAACGTATTTTCGAATTATTACTATTACACCATAAGCATCATTCAAAAGAATATTATTACACTATTCGGGAATATAAGCCACGCTGCGAATTTAGAATGGCAGCACGATTTATCTATTTAAATCGAACATGCTGGAATGGATTGTATAGAGTTAATCGCAAAGGTGAGTTTAATGTACCAATAGGAACAAAGTCTAATGTAATAATGGAAACAGATGATTGGTTTAGATTATCGGATATTTTAAAATTTACTGATGTCGTCTGCGCTGATTTTGAAGAAACTATTGATAAAGCTGTGAGTGGCGATTTGATTTTTGCAGATCCACCTTACACGGTAAAGCATAATTATAATGGTTTCATAAAATACAATGACTCACTTTTTTCGTGGGATGATCAAGTCAGATTACGCGACTCCCTATTAAGAGCAAAATCCAGAGGAGTAAAGATTTTCGCTACAAATGCGTATCACACCTCTATTCATGAGCTTTATCAAAACGACTTCAACTTAGATTCTTTAACACGAGCAAGTGTGCTTGCGGGATCCTCATCGCATCGTGGCCGCTATGAAGAATTGTTAATTAGCTGAGTCATTTTTTATTTTATACCAGAAAAATTTTAATAAAAATCTAGAAATTCAAAGGCATAAATCATGGGTAATAATAACCAGTTTATGGCATTACGCTTTAAACAATGGCTAAGTGAATGGGATCACTTGGATTTCAATCATGCCGATGGAAGAAAAAAGCCAGAGCCTACAATATATATCTTTAGCATGTCCGCTAATAAGCTCCGAAGGCTTTGTGGAGTATTCCCTCGTGAACGAGACATTAATGGTGCTACCGGTATTCAGCGGGCACATGAAAAAGATCGGTCGACGCTAATTAGGGACTATGTTAGATATGGTTATCCGTACTGCGAATTGACAGCAAGACAACGCTCAAGCTTTGATGCCACAAACTTACGTAAGCCGGGATGGCTTCCAACAGCAATTGTAGTCAATATTCTTAATCCAAATGACGAACGTAGAGGAAAAAAGGTAGAACCATTCGATGCAATAACCGTCGAAGATAGAGATAACTCAACAAGCATTCTTTCACTTCCCGATAGTTTTTCTGGCGAAGATTGGAAACCTAAGGGATTCCCTCCATTAGAAGTCATCGATGGTCAACATCGGCTATTTGCTTTTGACCCCAGTGGTGATATCGATAACTTTGAATTACCCATAGTTGCATTCCACGGACTAGATCTAGGCTGGCAAGCTTACATTTTTTGGTCAATTAATGTATCACCCAAGAAAATTAATCCCAGTCACGCATTCGATCTATATCCTTTGCTCCGCTCTCAAGATTGGTTAGAGGGTTTCTCAGAAACTTATATTTACAGAGAAGCTAGAGCGCAAGAGCTCACTGAAATCCTTTATAGACATGCTGATAGCCCATGGAAACATAGAATAAATATGCTGGGGGAGAAAAACAAGAAACAAGTAACTCAGGCAGCGTGGGTAAGATCCCTCTTCAATACTTATTTAGCATCTGGAAAAGGCCGCGCTCCAAAAGGATTATTTGGATGCAATCTTAGCAATTTACACGGCCCACTAACCTGGAGTCGGTCTCAGCAAGCTGCATTTCTAATTGCTATTTGGGCGGAGCTAGAAACGTCAATTCGAAACAATACATCATCTTCTTGGCTCCAGTCTTTTGATAGAACCAATGGAATTCTTGATGACAATTTTGACCCAGCTTTTTCCGGTTCGGCGTCATTGCTCAACCAAGATCAAGGAATTCGGGGGGTGCTATCGATAACCAATGATTTATTTTATGCTCGCGCAATTGAAGCTGGCCTTCATAAATGGGAAATCGATGATATTTCTGATGTAGAAACCAAGGATCATTACGTATCAAAAGCTTATCAAGAAATACAACAACAAGAATTTTATTATTTAATTCGAGAGCTTTGCCAGCTACTCTCACAATATGATTGGCGATCAGCTGATTTATTAAGCGGCGAGGAAAAACTAAAGAAACAAGCACTACGCGGCACGGGAGGCTATGGCGTCTTTAAAATGTATTTATTGCAATTTGTGTCAGAAGCTGATAATCCTTTTAGTGCTTGTGCACTGCAGCTATTAAACAATAGCGAGTAAACTATGGTCCTTTCACTTACGGAAGAAAATGGAATTAATGTAGCAGGTAGAGGGTATGTTGTTTCGTCTCTTCAGCGCCTTGTTATACAACAAAACCCAAATTGGTTATCTAATGGCCATAAGCTTCGTAATGGTGTAAATGCCAAACACGCACCTGGAAAAAGTAAACACGCATCCGACGACGAAATAGCAGAATATCTTGCCACCAGCGCACCTACCCATTGTCTAAATGGGTGGTCTTATTTGTCGCGTGCATTGAGTAGTTTAACGGCCGGGGATCCACATTCTGCTTGGCATTTTGCATATTACGCAGAACTGAGAGCGGCTCTCTCGATATTAGCCGCTAGTGGTATTGGTGTATTTAATGAATGGAATTCGGTAATAGATTCTTCTGGTTTACTTATTAAAATTGATGAAAAAGATAAACCAGTTAAGGGAACCCATTCAATGGCATGGTTAGCCTTGAAGCAATGGGTAAAGCATAATCCAGAGGCGAGACAATCACTTGAAAGAGCTATTTCCTTTAGAAGTTGCTCGCTTGGAGACGCGATTACCCAGCTATCACTAGGTACAACAGGTTATTTATGTGTATACAAATGGCTGACTGAGTGGGCTTTTGATATTTCCATGGGAACTCAAGATAGAAAGCATCGCAATGCGGCCAGTTATACTCCTCATGAGTTTTTTTCGCTTCAAATTTCAACTAAAGAACTATACGATTATATTTCAGAGTTTTGGTTTTTACTTGAACCACAGTCTGGCGGAGCATTCTATCAACTAGATAGGTATTTGTTCCGTGTTGCATTGTTGGATACAATCAACAGTCAACCTAAATCGATTAATAGCCCATCAATACCTCCAATTGTTGCCGGGTATCGTAGACTTGACCCAACTATTCAGAACCATCTTCCTTTAGAGTTTTTAAAACGACAATCTGATCCGTCTGATCCATCTGTTTTTCAATATGCAAAACAAACCAAAAATCCACCTACATCGCCATTAACAATTCTTTCCAGAGCCACTTTATTATTACGAATATCCACTGGAATAGTTTCTAGATTATTTTTCGATGCTGGAATTCCTAAAAATTACGACCTTGATTTCTGGTTTTCTCCGTTTGGAGTTCAGCGGGGCTTTTGGAATAGTGGTGATGAACCTTCATCAATGATGGATCTTTGGACAGACGTAGATGAATCCTTACATGATTTTTCGGACATATTTCAGAATGGTTCGCATCCAAGCCACAAAGATTTGCTCAATAATCAGAACAATGGTTTTCCTCATATTTGGGAAGCTGAACGTGCCGCATTATGGTGTTTGTCAACTTGATCACGATTTTAATTGTCTTTAACCAAATTCCTTCAACAACGCCATCCGCTCAGCCTTCGACAGTGTCCCGATCAAACTGGCGGCGAGTTCTAGGGTGCTGGCGATGGGCGGGCTTAGCCAGCGTTGGAAGCCTAGTTGCATGACGAAGCGGGCGGCTCAGTCGGGGTTTGAGCAGCTGCAGTTCAGGTCGGCGATGGTTTTTTCGTCGTTTAGGTTCTGGCGCGAAACGATGTGGGCTTTTTTCAGGCAGTTGAGACAATTGATTTGCATGGCGGTGGTCGGCAGTCGGCGATTTCTGCATTATGCCCGCGCGCCGGCCAGTTTGCATGTTGGCCGTTGATTTGTTAATGATCTTTCCGACCGGATAGCCCGACGGGGCGAAAAGCGGGTTTCGTCAGCTCGTTTCCGGTATTCCATTCTGACGGCTACGCTTTGACGCAGTGACAATGCTGCTGGTGTATTTTTCCGGAGAAGGCAATTGGTAACAGCTTGCATTTTTAGTGTTTGGTTATTTTAAAAAAATCATGGATTCTTTTTGGAAAAACAAATACTTAAATACATTTTGGCTCGCAATGCCAAACCAGTAGGCAAAGACTTTCGCCTAAACGACGGTTCTGGATTGTATTTGCTGGTTAAGACCAACGGCGCCAAATGGTGGCGATTCGATTATTCCATCGACGGTCGCCGAAAAACTATTTCTCTTGGCGTTTATCCCTCAACCAGCTTAACCGATGCCAGGCGTAATACGGACGAAGCCCGCGCGCCTGTGGTCAACGGCAGCGATTCCAGCAAAATTCGAAAACCCAAAAAACACCAAATAGAGTGTGTTAGAACAGGAAAGGCGCCTCAAAGCCGGCCTGTGCTGATTAACAGCTTCAATATGTCACCCGAGAATGGCTGGCGTCGCCCGCTCACCCCGTTCGAGATATTGCCCAACAAAAGAAACTGCGTCGTTTCGAGTTATATGTCTTCCAGGCGATCGGGTAAATGCGGATCGTAAGACCGGAGGTGTGAGGTCTTAGGATGTTATCGCCATCGTCCAGCCGCTGATCATCAAAAACCAATGAGACCGCGCGCCTCGAGTGACGGCGGAGAAAGTCGCTAGTTGATAAGTCGATAAAATACGGTAAAAGTGGAGTAGAGTATTTTGCGAATAAGAAACTAACGAGGGCGAAGGTCATGATAGATAAGCAAAAAATCGGCGAGATTTACCGGCTTGCGGTCGAATGGCTGAATGCGGCCTGGGCTTGGCTACAGGGGCGTTGGCGCGCTTTTAATGCCAAAAGCTCGGATGGCGCCGGCCAATCCGGCAGCGACGCGCCGAAGCAATCGCGATTCTGGTTGTATCTGCTTTTAGGTATTTTCCTGTTGTCGATTTTTGCCGGCGGTGAACGTATCCAAGGCCGGGAAATCCCGTATAGCCAGTTCATCAATCTGGTCAATGAAGACAAAGTGGAAAATGCCGTCGTGACCCAGCGCTTCATTAACGGCACCTTGAAGCAGGAAGACCAAAAGATCGGCAAACAATTTTTCACGATACCGCTGTGGGACGAGTCGTTGGTCAAAAACCTGCAGGCGCATAAGGTCGAATATGTGGTCAGGAGCGGCGACAACTGGGCCAGCAGCTTGTTGTTCAATTGGATCATTCCGATCGCGATTTTTGCCGGCATCTGGATGTGGCTGTTACCGAAAATGGCCGGTGGAGGCGGTCGCGGTTTTCTGAATCTGGGTAACAAAATGCGCATCCAGCAGGAAACCTCGAAAACCACGTTCGACGACGTCGCCGGCGCCGACAGTGCCAAACAGGAACTAAAGGAAACCATCGAATTTTTAAAAGCGCCGGAAAAACTGCAAAAGCTGGGCGGGCGGATGCCGAAAGGCGTGCTGCTGGTCGGCTCGCCGGGTACCGGGAAAACCTTGCTGGCGCGGGCCGTTTCCGGCGAGGCCGGCGTGCCGTTCTTCAATATCAGCGCTTCCGAATTTATCGAATTATTCGTCGGTGTCGGCGCGGCGCGGGTGCGGGACTTGTTCGAACAGGCCCGGCAGAAAGCCCCTTGCATCATTTTCATCGACGAACTGGATGCGATCGGCCGCTCTCGCGGCGGGCCGGTGGTGATGGGCGGCAACGACGAACGCGAGCAGACCTTGAACCAATTATTGACCGAAATGGACGGTTTCGACGCCGCTTCCGGCGTCGTGGTGATGGCCGCCACCAATCGGCCGGAAATTCTGGACAAGGCCTTGTTGCGCGCCGGCCGTTTCGACCGGCAAATCGTGGTCGACAAGCCCGATCAACTGGATCGGGTGGCAATCCTGAAATTGCACACTAAAGGCATGCAACTGGACAAAGACGTCGATCTGGCCATCGTTGCCAAGCGCACCCCCGGTTTCGTCGGCGCCGATCTATCCAATATTGCCAACGAGGCGGCGATTTTGGCGGCTCGGGCCGGCCGCGACACCGTGAACATGGCCGATTTCGAAGCGGCGATCGACCGGGTTATGGCCGGGCCGGAAAAGAAAAACCGTGTACTCGGCCCGGAGGAAAAACGCCGGGTGGCTTACCACGAAGCCGGCCATGCCTTGGTTGCCGAGAACGTGCCGACCGGCCAGCCGGTTCACAAAATCTCGATCATTCCGCGCGGCGTATCGGCGCTGGGATTTACTTTGCAACTGCCGGTCGAAGAAAAATACCTGTCCACCGAAGCGGAACTGAAAGACCAAATCGCCATACTGCTGGCCGGAAGGGTGGCCGAGCAACTGGCGTTGCAGAGCGTTTCAACCGGCGCCCAAAACGACCTGGAAAAAGCCAGCGAAATTGCCCGCAACATGGTGTGTTACCTGGGTATGAGTAAAAAACTGGGGCCGTTGATTTACGGCCAACGCCAGCAGCTGCAGTTTTTGGCCGGAGACGTTACCGAACAGCGTAACTACAGCGAAGAAACCGCGCGCGTGGTCGATGCCGAAGTTCGCGAGCTGGTCGAAGATGCCGAACGCCGGGCCCACAAAATTCTGACCAGTAAGCGTGGCCAGTTGGATCGGCTCGCCGAGTTGTTGCAAGACCGGGAAGTAATACAGCGAGAAGAGATGTTGGAGTTGATCGGCGCATAGCGGCGTAGCCCTTTGTTACGTTGGAAGGGATGCCTGGCAGTCCGGCGGCTTTCGCATGTCGCCGGATTGAACATATCTGCTGACCGTGAACGGCGCTGGTGCCGGAATCAGGCGATATATTCAACATGAAGACTGTTAAAGCGTAGTGTCGAAAAATTTTACAAGTATTTGTTGAATAATGAGTTTTCCGGTATTTGCAGAGCCAGTTGGGGACGATTGTTTCTGCATATTTGTTTAGCCGGATAAGGCTTTATGACTAGTCGGAAATTTTTACATATTTCTGTAACAAAGACCTGTTTCGTGTGAAGATCGTCACATAAAGTAGTTATTTTTTCTTGCTTATTCAGTAATCGCACAAATTTTGCTTGGTGCCTGTGCGTAGGGAAAGTCTTTAAGAATTGTGATTTTAGCGATAGCGAGGCAAAGATTATGGACACCAAGAAAAACGACACATCAAATAAGAATCTCGGCGGCGATTGCAGCCATTCGTCTCTGGCAAAAGAATTGGTAATGGGCTTGCCGACCGGAAGTTTCGTCTGCGCTCATTGCGGCAAGCCATTGTCATCGATACTTAGGGCCGATAGAAGATAGGTTGTCGCCGACACGGACGGCAGGTTGGTATCCAAAGCCTGTCGTTCCCAAATTCAATACCGGCCCGTATGTCGTCAACGCCATATACACTGGGCTTTTCGGTTAATGCCGCAATCGATTCAATATTTCTCGAGCGGCGTTGCCACTCCAGGTTTGAATCCGTGGCCGGAGGGCGGCCCAAGCGGCGCCAATCCGTCTTGCAGAGCCAGCGGTTTTGCGTCTGGTTCTATCGGCCAGCGCTGCCCAGTCGACCTGGCGGTCCGCTATCCAGCCGTGCCGATATAGCCAATGCAGTAAGCCGGAAACGAACAACAAGGTTGGAGTCAGTCCGGCGCAGAACCATAGAAAACGGCCGCCGCCACCGACGGCTTCCCCGGTGTGTAAGGGCCAAAGCCAGACCGTGAATGTCTGACCCAACGAGAACCGGTGCGGATTGCGGACGTCTCGGATTTGCCCGCTCCAGCGGTCGACCCAGACCGTGGTAAACGGGTGATGTTGGTTGATTTCGTCGCGCTGGCGCAGATTGACGCGATACACGCCCAGCTCGCCGGCCGGCGTGGTTACTCGCCTGACCTCGGAACTGGGAAACGGTCCGCGGGCGACCAAAATCGCTTCGCCCACCGATACTGGCCTATCGTTCGGAACCGCGGTACTGCGCACGTTGGGGCCGGCGTCGCCGTGGCCCATGCCTTCGGCCGAAGTCAGGCTTTCCAGTAACGGCGGATAGGCCAAATGGAGGCCGGTGAACGCCAGCAACAGCAAAAATCCGGCCGCTGCCAAGCCCAACCAGCGGTGGAGGTCGAATATCAGCCCGATCAGACTGTCATCGCGGCGGACGCGGAAAGCGCAGGCCAGATTTCGCCAGCCCGGCCACCACAAATACAGGCCGCTGACGGTAGACAGCATCAGCAAGCCGCCCAGAATGGCCATCCCGTTACGGCCGGCGGCGTCCAGTTGCAATTGGGCGTGCAGGTCCAGGAGCCAGGTGGCGAAGGTCTGGCCCCACAATCGGCTGTCCAACACCGCTCCAGTGTAGGGGTTGATCGAAACCATCAATGGTGCGTAAAACGCGTCGACGCTTTCCTTGGGTTTGTCGAACCAGGCGGTCAGCGGCCGGTCCGGCGCGAGCGGCATTTCCAGTGTCCAGGCGCCGTGGCGGTCGGGATGGGCGGTACGTAACGAAGCCAGGATTTTATCCAGCGGCAGCGGAGCGCCATCGCGCGGAATCTCGATCCGCAGTTGCGGATTGAACAGGCTGTCCAGTTCCTCGCGGTAAACGCTGAGGCTGCCGGTCAGGCCGATCAGCGCAAATACCAATCCCAGGCCCAGCGCCAATAACAAATGGCATTGGCGCCAGAATTTTCGGGCGTTGACGATAAAGCGGGGGCGGACGATCAGTGGGTAATACGGTTCAGGCATGGTTGGGTTTGCGCTATATTGCAGGTCGTACACGGCCAGGCGAATCGGGGCCGGCTCCGCGTTTTCGCTTCGTGACGCCGACACCGCGAAAAAAATCGGCGCAGTTTAACGCGTTTCCTTGCCGCAGTTGGCCGAAAAATCGACTAGACTGGCCGGATTGTTTGGCCGCATAGATTCGATGGTAGAGTTAAAAAGCAAATCGGCACCGGCTGTTCCGGGAGAAAATCAACAATGACCGGCTACAGCTTGGCGTTTTTTGCCGGCATTGTTGCGGTTCAGCAATTCAGCCGCTTGCCGAATTCGGCGGAATGGCTCGGCTTGGCGGCGCTCGCGCTGCTGGCCTGCGTCAGGCGCCATTATGCCGTGTTGAGTTTGTTGCTTGGCCTGGCTTGGGCTTGCGCATTCGGCGCTTGGCGTTTGGCGCAACAATTGCCGGACCGTTACCAAAATACCGAAATAGAAGTCGAGGGCTACATCGCCAGTCTGCCGCAGGTTCAGGAACATCGAACCGGTTTCGATTTTGTGGTTACGAGCGCGCCGGATGCGGTTCCTGAGAAGATGCGCTTGTCCTGGTATACGCCGGAGTTCGAACTGAAAGCGGGGCAAAGTTGGCGGTTTCAGGTCAAGTTGCGAAAACCCCATGGCCGTTTCAATCCCAGCGGTTTCGATTACGAAGCCTGGCTGTTTGCCAATCACATTGGCGCCACGGGTTACGTCAAGAGCAAGCCGCCGCCGCAACGGATCGCCGACAGCGCCAGCCTGGGCCGCTATCTTGCAGTCTGCCGCAATCTGATCGCGGACAAAATCGACGCGGCATTGCCGGGAAGTTCGCAACTTGGCGTGATAAAGGCATTGACCATTGGCACCCAGAACGCAATCAGCCAACAACAATGGCAAATCTTCCGCATCACGGGTGTCGTACATTTGATCGTTATTTCCGGATCGCACATCGGCCTGATTGCCGGCTGGTTCTATCTGGCGACGCGGCGAATCTGGATTAACTTGGGTTTGCTCGGCATTTCGCCGCAATCGGCCGCCGCGCCGGTTGCTTGGCTGGCGGCGCTGTTCTATGCCGGTTTGGCCGGATTCTCGGCGCCGACGGAGCGGGCGGTAATCATGCTTGGCGTGGCGCTGGCGGCAATTGCCTGGCAACGCAATCCGGCACCGACACAGGTGCTGCTGTGGGCCTTGTTGGCTGTCGTGCTTGCCGATCCGTTGGCGGTTTTGTCAGTCGGCTTTTGGTTGTCGTTTGTGGCTGTGGCCTTATTGATGTATGTCTCGGTCGGACGGCTGGCACGTCCCGCCTATTGGCGGGATTTGGTCGTGGCACAATGGGCCAGTTTGCTTGGCCTGGCGCCGCTATTGGTCTTGTTTTTCCAACAGGTGTCCTTGATCGCGCCGCTGGCGAACTGGTTGGCGGTGCCGCTGATCGGAATCGTGGTGGTACCGTTGGCATTGTTGGCTATCGCGCTGTTGTTCGTCTGGCCGGCTGCTGCGAGCATTTTATTGCAGGTGGCAGATTCGGTATTACAGGGCTTGTGGTGGCTATTGCAGCATCTGGCAGCACTGCCTTTGTCGCAATTGAGTTTAGCGTCGCCGCCCTGGTACGCACTGCCACTGGCGACAATCGGCATTCTGCTGGCGTTGGCGCCGCGCGGCTTTCCGGGGCGGCAGCTGAGTCCGTTGCTGCTGATTCCATTATTTTTTCCCGCTATCGACAAACCCAAGTCCGGTGAATTCGGCTTGACGCTGTTGGATGTCGGCCAGGGCCTGGCTACGGTGGTGCGGACCGCCGATCACGTGTTGCTGTTCGACACCGGGGCCAAATATTCCGAATTTTCCGATATGGGCGAATCGGTGGTGCTGCCCTTCCTGCGTTTGCGCGGTATTGCCAAGGTCGATGCGCTAATTGTCAGTCATGGTGATAACGACCATAGCGGCGGTGCCGAATCGGTACTGGCCGAACTGCCGGTAGAGCGCCTGCTGAGCAGCGTTCCGGAGTGGGCCGAGCGCGAGCGTGCCGGTTATTGCCGGGCCGGGCAGGAATGGCTGTGGGACGATGTGCGTTTCCGGATGTTGGCGCCGCCGCAGCCGGCATTCAATAAAGAAAACGATAATTCCTGCGTATTGCAGGTCATCGCGGCCGGACAGAGTGCACTGCTGACCGGCGACATAGAGCAGACTGCCGAAGCCTGGTTGACTGCGACTTACGGCGGCGAGCTAGCCAGTCGGATATTGGTTGCACCGCACCATGGCAGCAAGACCTCATCGACCCAGGCGTTTTTGGATGCGGTTAAGCCCGAATGGGTGTTGATCCCGGCGGGTTACGCCAACCGTTTCGGCTTTCCCCATCGCCAAGTGCTGGAACGTTATCGGCAACTCCCGGCTGCGGTGATGAATACCGCTGAACTGGGCGCAATCGATATCGTGAGCAGCGGCCAGTCTCCGGTGGCGGAGCGGCCACGGCGACGGCGCTATTGGCATTCGGACTAGCCGGAATGTTAGCCGGGAAGCCGAGATGAATTGTGCCGGCCGGAGGTTTGTGCCTATACTCTGGCAAACCGAACACAGGAGTACCGATTCGTGCAGAACGAAAACCGCAGCAGAATACGTTTTAATCCGGCCGGATTAGTCGCCCACATTATTATCGATCCGCCGCCGCCCGGCGGGGAAATCGTCATCGACGGTCAAGTGGTGGATATGAGTTACAGCGGAATCAAAATCCGTTTGCGGGAGCCGTTGGGTCAAGCTATCGAAGAGGCCGAGTTACGTATTTCGATTGTATTGCCGGAGTCGGGAATACCGGTGTCGATTCACGGCACCATCAAGCATATTCAGGAAGAACAAGAGTGCGGTTTGCAATACGACCCCGACAGGCACCAAGAACACGAATTGGACGATCTGATGTTCGAATGCGTCAAACTGGCGCCGCAGCCGGAAGCGGTTCATGAAATTTGATTCGCAAGCGTGGTTGCAGGTCTGGCGCACTCTGAACGGCGATGCGGCCTACCAGCGCTATTTGCGCCATTGGCAGGCCGAGCATGCCGGCCAACAGGCCGAACCGCTCAGCCGCAAGGCGTTTTTCGCCGCCGAAACCCGCCGCAAATGGAGCGGCGTCAAACGCTGCTGCTGACGCCCGTCAATCGATGGTCTGTATCCAATGGCAACGTTCGTTGACGACGGGCGCGGTTTTGTCGTTGGCGATACCTTTCGCGATCATCGCCACCACTCGCTCGTCAGTATCGTAGCCGATGTGGGCATCCATCGGGTTGGCAAGCTTGCCCAAACCGAACGCATCGTAAACCCGGGCTACGTTGATGTTGATGTTGGTAACATCAATGCACAGCCGCGAGTCCAGATACTTGTTGACGAAGTCGTGCGGGATCGCATAACTGAGTAGATCGTTGGGGTCGCTGAATGCAATCACCGACGTTTTCGCGAGTATCCGTTCGCCGTATTTGGCGCCATTGCTGTTGCAATAGGCCTCGGCTTGGTTGGCGACTTCCGGTAGGCTGCGCCCCAACTGCAACATCGGCAATTGGTTGGACATCATGTAGATCGGCACTTCCTTGTTTTTCAAGACATTAGTTAGCGCGGTGTAATAGCTGGCGGTATCGCCGTTGCTCAGTTTCGACGCCAGATGTTGCAGGCCGTCGATGGTGATCCGGCTGCCCAAACTATGCGAGACGAAGGCGTAACTGTCGTTGTAAAACGGTGTGACATTTTTGGTGGAACAGCTTTGTTGGACATCGTCCGGCAGGCTGTTCCAGTCGCCTTGTATCATCCAGCAAAACGATTGGGCAAAGGCCGACAGGATGTCTTCGCGTTTCTCTCCGAGGTAGATGATCGGATCCGGACCGGTATCGTTGGAGAACTTCTTCAATAAGTCGTTGACCTCGGCGCGGCGGAAAGACTGTTCCCCGGAATTGTCGTAAGACAGCACTTCCTTGTCCTTGGCGCTGATTTCGGACCAGGTCAGCTCGTAGAACAGCATCTCTTGAGTCCGGTCGGCATTCAGATAGCGGTTGATGCGCAAATTGCCCAACGGCCGTGCCGGCTCCTTGGCATCGGTCAAGCGGATGTTTTTGATGTTGCGGGAGGTGACGGTCAGGTCCAATTCTTTTGCCAGCTTTTCCATGAACTGGGTGGAATAGCCCGGCAAATGGTTGCCGACGCCGTGCACCATCAACAATTTCATTTTCCGGTTGGCGATTTCCAACTGCGGTTTGATGCCGCTGAATTTTTCGCCTTTGATCTCGCAGATGCGGGTGTCTTCTTCTTCCTGTTTTTCCAGGATGGCTTCGGTGATGCCTTTGCCGATACTGGCGCAGCCGGACGACAGCAGTGCCAGCGCCAGAATCGGCAGCTTCAGTTTGAGTATTTTCATGTGTGTTGCGTTTACGGGCAGGGTTGCTTGGTTGATGCCGACGGCAGGCGTGGTTTTCCGCAACGGGCGTTACTTATCCAGCTTTTTCTTCGCGGCGTCGGCTTGGGCACCGACTTTCTCGACGGTTTCCCGATATTTGGCTTGAGCCTGATTGGCGCTGTCGGCGATGGTGGCATTGTCGGTATTGGCTTCTTTGATCATGCACTCGAAATAGTCGCGCGATTTTTGTTGCCAGGTGTTGATTGCGGCAATGCTTTTATTGAAAGCATCGACATCGCTGTCATCGACGACCGGTGTTTCCGGCGGCGTACCGCAAGCGGCCGGAACCCAAGTGCCGTTGCCCAAAGTACCGGCGGTGGTGATGCTGCTGGACACCAGCAGGGCGGTCGTCGCTAAAACGGTCAGTTTCATTCGCTGTCTCCATGACGGATTTAAACGGAAATTTATCGGCCGCAAGCGGCCGCGGGGTTTGCCGGCGGGATTATTCCGCAACCCAGCGCCAATGCCAATCGCCGGCATAAAAAATGGCGGCTTAGCTGAGCATTTGCCGGATATGTTCGATCTCGTCCTTGGCCTGGTCGAGGATGTTGATGCTCAGATCGGCGTCCAGGTTCCCGGCCGCCAATTTTTTGTAGGCCGGCAGTTCGTCCATCTTCGGCATTTGTTTGACGTCGACTTTGCCGATGAAACTGTGCAATTGCGAAATCATCACGATGTCACTGTAGCTGGCCGATTCGCCACTGTCGCGCCGCCAGTTTTCGGCGTGAATGATCACGTCCTCGAAGTCGGCCGGGAAGTCCCATTTGCGCACGATCTGCACGCCGATCGGGCTGCGCAATTCGCGCACGGCTTCGGCCAGGTCGCCCGGATTATCCAGAATGTCCGGTTGCCTATCGGCATATGCCAAAATCGGGACCACGCCAATGTCGTGGATCAGGCCGGCCAGCATGGCCCGGTCCGGATCGAAGCCCGGCGTCTTATGCGCCAGCACCGCGCTGATCGCCGCCACGTAACTGCTGTGAGCCCACAGCTCCTGCATTCTGCGGCGGATCACCGGCGAACGGGCATTGAACACGGCTTTCAAGGCAAACGCGGTGATAATGTCCTGGGCCGCTTTCAAGCCCAAACGGGTCAAGGCTTCCGGGCAACTTTCGATGCGGCGCCGACCCCGGTACAGCGGACTGTTCGAGATCTTGACCAGGCGGGCGGTGATGCTGGGGTCGATTTGCACCACGCGGGCGATCTTGTTGCTGTTGGCGCTTGGTTCGTTGATGGCGCGGCGGATTTTTAGCGATACGTCCGGAATGGTGGGCAAGGCCAGCGAATCGGATTGCATGTATTTGAAGCAATCCTGGTACAAGCGGTTTTTGGCCAGCTTGGCGCTGAGCGGATGGGTTGCGGCCTCGGTCATGGACATTGCTTAATTCGGACAAGCGGCAAGGGTTTGGTTTAAAATCCGCCGCTGCATTTTTTACACACGGATACGCTATGACTATAACAGGCCCGGATGTTATTACAACCCTGAGCAGCATTCGAGATTACATCCGCTGGGCCGCCAGCCGCTTTGCCGAACACAAGGTATTTCTCGGCCACGGCACCGTAACGGCGTTGGACGAAGCCGCGGCAATCGTGCTGCATACCTTGCACCAGCCCTACGATCTGGCCGACAGTTACTTGGATAGCGTATTGACGATGGCCGAGCGCCAGCAAGTGGCCGAACTCATCGAGAGGCGTATCGTCGAGCGCAAGCCTTCCGCTTACTTGACCCACGAAGCCCTGTTTGCCGGTTTGTCGTTCTACGTCGACGAACGGGTGCTGGTGCCGCGCTCGCCGATCGCGGAATTGATCAACGAACGCTTCGAGCCTTGGGTCGACGAAACCCAAGTATTCAATATTCTGGATTTGTGTACCGGTAGCGCCTGCATCGCCATCGCCTGCGCTTATGCCTTCCCGGAAGCGCAAGTCGATGCGGTGGAACTGTCCGACGCCGCATTGGCCGTGGCCCGCATCAATCTGGAACAGCACGAGTTGCAAGAGCAATTGCAGCTCTACCAGTCGGACTTATTCGATAATCTGCCGGCCAAACCTTACGACATCATCGTTAGCAATCCGCCCTACGTTTCCATTGCCGAGTGGGAAAGCCTGCCTCCGGAATTCCATGCCGAACCGGCGTTGGGTTTCAAAGGCGGCGAACACGGCTTGGATTTGGTGCTGCGAATTTTGGTCGACGCCGAGCGCTATTTGGCAGAGCAGGGTATCCTGGTGGTCGAAGTCGGCAGCAGCGCCCAGACCTTGCAGGAGATGTTTCCGGAGGTACCGTTCCACTGGCTGGAGTTTGAACATGGCGGCGACGGCGTGTTTCTGCTGACCGCCGAACAAGTTTCCACTTACCATTCACTCTTTACCAACGCGCTCTAACCATGTCCGGAAATACCATAGGCAAACTGTTCACCGTTACCACCTTCGGCGAAAGCCACGGCCCGGCGCTGGGGGCGATCGTCGACGGCTGCCCGCCGGGACTGGAACTGTGCGAAGCCGATTTGCAGATCGATCTGGATCGGCGGAAGCCGGGTACCTCGCGCCATACGACCCAACGCCGCGAGGCCGACGAGGTCAAAATCCTTTCGGGCGTGTTCGAAGGTAAAACTACCGGCACACCGATTGGTTTATTGATCGAGAATACCGATCAGCGTTCCAAGGATTACGGCAAAATCGCCGAAAGCTTCCGCCCCGGTCATGCTGATTATACCTATCACCATAAATACGGTATTCGCGACTATCGCGGCGGCGGCCGTTCTTCGGCGCGGGAAACCGCGATGCGGGTCGCGGCCGGCGCAATCGCCAAGAAATATTTATTCCAGCAACACGGCATTCAGGTGCGCGGTTATTTGTCGCAACTCGGGCCGATCAAGATCGAAAGTTTCGACTGGAACGAAGTCGGCAATAACCCGTTTTTTTCGCCAGACGCCGGCAAAGTTGCGGAAATGGAAAAATACATGGACGCGCTGCGCAAGGAAGGCGAATCGATCGGTGCCAAAATCGAAGTCGTCGCCAGCCAGGTGCCGCCGGGCTTGGGCGAGCCGATTTTCGACCGGCTGGATGCTGAATTGGCCTACGCCTTGATGAGCATAAACGCGGTCAAGGGCGTCGAGATTGGCGACGGTTTCGACTGCATTGCTACCAAAGGCACTCAGTTTCGCGATGAAATCACGCCGGAAGGGTTTTTGAGTAACCACGCCGGCGGCATTTTGGGCGGTATTTCCACCGGCCAGGACATCGTTGCCCGCATCGCGTTGAAGCCGACCTCCAGCCTGCGCCTGCCGGGCCGCAGCATCAACACCCAAGGGGAACCGATCGAAGTGATCACCGAGGGCCGCCACGACCCCTGCGTCGGCATCCGCGCCACGCCGATCGCCGAAGCGATGGTAGCCTTGGTATTGATGGATCACTTGCTGCGCCATCGCGCCCAAAATTTGCACGTCGACTGCGGTTTGCCTGTCTTGCGTTAGATGCCAGTCCCGTATTGGCGGCTATCCGGCTTTTATTTCTTCTACTTCGCGACGCTCGGAGCATTTCTTCCGTTCTGGAGCTTATATCTGAAGCAGGCCGGATTTGCCGCCGAAGAGATCGGCGAACTGACCGCGCTGATGGTGGCGACCAAAATCATCGCCCCGAACTATTGGGGCTGGCTGGCCGACAAAACCGGCCGCAATCTGCGTTTGATTCGGCTGACGCTGCTGCTAGCGGCGTCCAGTTTTGCCGGGTTTTTGTTCCGCAACGACTACTGGTGGTTTGCGCTGGTCACCGTCGGTTTCAGCTTTTTCTGGAATGCGACGCTGCCGCAGTTCGAAGCGGCAACTTTGTTTCATTTGCAGGCCGAGCCGCAGCGTTACAGCCAGATCCGCTTGTGGGGGTCGATCGGTTTCATTGCGGCGGTGCTTGGCATCGGCCGTTTTCTCGATTATTTCAGTATCGCCAACTTGCCGTTGATCATCGGCGGTTTGATGTTGTTGAACTGGCTGGCGGCGCTACTGACCCCGGAAGCCCGGCCCCGTATCGATCGCGGCCAAGCCGGGCCGGGTATCTGGCAGGTATTATTGCGCTGGGAGTTGCTGGCGTTTCTGCTGGTTTATCTGTTGTTGCAAGTGGCTCACGGTCCTTATTACGTGTTCTATTCGGTATATTTGCAGCAACACGGTTACAGCGCCAGCGAAACCGGCCTGCTATGGGCCGCCGGAGTTGGCGCCGAAATTCTGCTGTTTCTGGCGATGCGCCGCCTGTTGAGTTGTTGCAAGCCACGCAGCTTGCTGCTGTGGGCGATTGCACTCAGCGTGGTGCGGTGGCTGTTGATTGCCGACGGCGTCGGCTCGTTGATTTTGACCGTCGCCGCACAGCTGCTGCACGCCGCCACGTTCGGCGTCGCCCATGTCGTGGCAATGCAGTTGCTCTACCATTATTTCGGCGAACGCCACCAGAGCAAAGGTCAGGCCTTGTACAGTAGTGCCAGTTTCGGCGTCGGCGGCATGGTCGGCAGTTTGTATAGCGGTTATTTCTGGGACGTGTTGGGCGGGCGCGAAGTTTACGTGATTGCGGCCCTGGTTTGCGGCGTGGCTTGGCTTATCGCTTTCCTGGGTCTGGCGCGGGAATCGCGGCCCGGATTGGGTTAAAATTGTGACGATTTACTAACAAGGGTTATCAAGTGTTCGAGGTTATCAAAAACGGCGGCTGGATGATGGCGCCGATCATTTTGTGTTCGATTGTGGCGATGGCGATCATCGGCGAGCGATTCTGGTCGCTGCAACGCAAACGCATTCTTCCGGCCGAGCTGGTGCCGTACATTTGGCAATTGCATCGCGAGAACAAGCTCGACGAAGCCACCATCCGCCGCATCAAACTCAGTTCGCCGCTAGGGCGGATTCTGGCCGCCGGCTTGCTTAACCGCAAACACGGCCGCGAGATCATGAAATCCAGTATTGAGGAAGTCGGTCGCCAAGTCGCTCACGAACTGGAACGCTATTTGAACGCCTTGGGCAGCATCGCCTCGATCACGCCACTAATGGGTTTGTTGGGTACTGTGGACGGTATCATTCGGGTGTTTTCCGATATCGCGGTCGGCGGCATGGGCGACCCGGCGGTGTTGAGCGGCGGTATCTCGGAAGCCTTGATCTGTACCGCGTCCGGGTTGACCGTGGCGATACCCAGCCTGTTTTTTCACCGTTATTTCGAGCGGCTGGTCGACGATCACGTGGTGCGGATGGAAGAGGAATCGTTGCGTCTGGTCGACATCATGCAAGGCGCCAGAGAGGACGTGTAATGGAATTTCGCCGCCGTCGCCGCGCGCCAGTGGAAATCGGTTTGATTCCGATGATCGACGTATTGCTGGTTCTGCTGCTTTTCTTCATGGTGGCGACGACATTCCGCCACCATTCGGAGCTAAAGATCAATTTGCCGGAAGCGCAGGGTAGTGAAGCGGCCGAGCCGGGCAAAACCATCAATTTGTATGTCGACGCCAAGGGCGTTTATTCCTTGTCCGGCGAAGACAACCAATTTCACGAACTGGTCAATCAAAACCTGGACGGCCTGAGAGCGGCGCTGGCTAAGTTCGCCGGCGAAACCCGGCACTTGCCGTTCATCATCAGCGCCGACGGCAAGGCGCCGCACCAAGCCGTGGTCAGTGCCTTGGATGTGGCGAACCAACTCGGTTTCCATCACATTACCTTTGCCGTCAATCAGCCGGAACAGCCATGAACAAAAAACTCGTGAAATGGTTCGAAGATGCCTGGTATGGCGAGATGTATATCTCGGCCTGGTTCATGCCGCTGTCGATGCTGTATGTCGATGCGGTGCGCTTGCGCCGTTTCGCTTATCGGGTTGGTATCAAGAAAAAAACCAAACTGCCGGTGCCGGTGATCGTGGTCGGCAACATCACGGTCGGCGGGACCGGCAAGACGCCGTTGGTGGTTTGGATGGTCGAATTTTTGCGTCAGCAAGGCTATAAACCCGGCGTGGTGAGTCGCGGTTACGCCGGCCCCAAAACCGACTCCGGCCCGCAACTGGTCGCCGCGGACAGCGACCCGGCCAGCGTCGGCGACGAACCGGTGTTGTTGGCCCGCCGTTGCGGCTGCCCGGTGGCGATCGGCCGGGACCGGCCGGCAGCCGCCAAACATCTGCTATCTAACCATCACTGCGATGTGATTATTTCCGACGACGGCTTGCAACATTACGCGCTGGAACGCGATATCGAGATTATCGTGATCGACGGCCAGCGCCGGTTCGGCAACGGCTATTGCCTGCCGGTCGGCCCGTTGCGCGAACCGCCCGAACGCGTGCGGGAAGTCGATCTGGTGGTGGTCAACAGCCCATTGGAATTGCTGGAAGGCGAGATAGCGATGCAATGCGTCGGTCTGCAATTGGTCAACTTGAAAACCGGCGAAAGCCGGCCTTTAACCGAGTTTAAAGGCTTAGCGGTCCATGCCGTCGCCGCGATCGGCAACCCCAAGCGGTTTTTTAATCAATTGGCCGAGGCCGGCCTGGTCTGCGAAACCCATGCCTTCCCGGATCATCACCCATTTAGCGCTGCCGACTTGCAGTTCAAAGACCAGCGGGCGCTGGTCATGACCGAGAAAGACGCCGTCAAATGCGCCGCCTTTGCCGCCGATAATTTCTGGTATTTACCCATCGATGCCGAATTGCCCGAGGCATTTTCTCAACAGCTCTTAAAACTATTGAAAACCAAAACCCATGGATAAAAAATTGCTCGATATTCTGGCTTGCCCGCTGTGCAAAAGCTCGCTGATTTACGATAAAGACCAGCAAGAGTTGATCTGCAAGGCCGACAAGCTGGCGTTTCCGATCCGCGACGGTATTCCGGTGATGCTGGAAGACGAAGCCCGCGAACTGAGTTTCGAAGAAGCCGAAGCCCTGAAAAAATGAGCGCCGGCTTCAAGGTCGTGATTCCGGCCCGCTACGGCTCCACCCGCTTGCCGGGCAAGCCGTTGCTGGACATCGCCGGCAAGCCGATGATCGTCCATGTTTGCGAACGGGCGCTGGCAGCCGACGCCGAGCAAGTGGTCGTCGCCACCGACGATCAGCGCATTTTCGCTGCGGTCGGCAATCTGGGCCTGCAGGCGGTAATGACCGATCCCAATCACCAATCCGGCACCGAACGTATTGCCGAAGTGGCGCGCATCATGGGCTGGGATGACGATCAAATCGTGGTTAACCTGCAAGGCGACGAGCCGCTGATTCCGCCGGCCTACATCCGCGACGCGGCCTTGGCGTTGGCCGGACAAGACCAGGCCGGCATTGCTACCTTGGCGGCCAAGATTTTGGACGCCGACGAAATCTTCAATCCCAACGCCGTGAAAGTGGTGTTGGATAAGAACGGCTATGCGCTGTATTTTAGCCGGGCGCCGATTCCTTGGAACCGCGCCACGTTTCCTGACCAGTATGATATTCAGTCCGCGGCGTTACCGCATTTGCGGCATATCGGCATGTATGCCTATACCGTGGGTTTTTTGAACCGTTATTGCAGTTGGTCCGCCTCGCCGCTGGAGAGTGTCGAATCGCTGGAGCAATTGCGGATTCTGTGGCACGGCGAAAAGGTATTGGTAAAGATCGTCGACAAGACGCCGGAGGCGGGGGTGGATACGGAGGAGGATTTGGTGAGGGTTTCCAGGTTGTTGAGTCGACTTTAAATCCAAACAAATCCATAAATAGGCGCGCATCAGTTCTGCATATTCAATGGCTGGTTTGCTTGACTTGGCTATCGATAAAAAGCTTGAACTTAATTGGAAAAGAGTCGTGAATACAGTCTTTATAAAGTCAAACATCATCCATGCGTCGATTATTAACATAGCTTTTTGAAATGAGCTAATCGAACGATTTTGGAGTAAATCAGCGGCAACGCACCACCGTCCGCAGGAGGCCGTCATGCAAACTTTTACCGCCAACGAAGCCAAAACCCGTTTTGGAGAATTCCTCGACATCGCCCAGCGCGAACCGGTGCGGGTGACACGGCACGACCGCGTGGTTGGCGTGATGGTCAGCGCCGAAGACTACGAGGCCATGCGGGCCTTTTATGCCGACCGCTTGCGTAAGACCTTGGACGAAACTGCCGCCGCCGCGGAAAAAGCCGGTATGACTTCGGAAATCCTGGAACAATTATTGGCGGATGAAAGCTGAAGGTGCGGGACTCATCGCTGTCGTCGACACCAATGTCTGGATCAGTGGCTTTCTGAGTAAAACCGGCGCACCGGCCCGGGTGATCCGCCAACTGGTCAGCCAAGGTAAGCCGGTGTTTTCAGTGGCGACTTATGCCGAATTGCAGGAACGCCTATTTCGAGCGAAATTCGACCGCTACCTGAGCTTGGAATACCGCAAGCAATTGCTGCGCGATGTCGATGCGCTGGCTTACTGGGTAAGCATTCCACCGGAGGTCGAACAACAAACGTTTTCCCGTGATACGGACGACGACAAATTTATCCACGCGGCGTTGGCTGCAAACGCATCATGGTTGGTTTCTGGTGATCAGGATTTATTGGTGTTGGCCGAGGATTTGAAACTGTTTGGGGTAACCATCCTGTCGCCCGCCGTTGCTTTGGTACAGGACGATTTTCTAAGCGATTAATCCAAACCAGTTGGCAGTTGATATCTAACAAGGGTCATTCAGTAGCAGCGCATTCCATCGAACCGATTGTTTAGGGGGACGTCCGGTGAAATTGCCGAATCCGAATTCAGCATCCGTTTGTTTGGGAAACAGCCTGAAAGCTTTTTCAGAGGGCGGCGGCAGCTAGATTCGTCACTTTTTAACTCGTTCCCGCCTGGCTTCCATCGGATTTTTCCGTAGCGGCCGGTAGATTTCCACGCGGTCGCCGTCGGCCAGAACTTTATCCGCGGTGCAGACCGCACCGAAGATGCCGATGGTTTGCTGCGCCAGGTCGACGTCGGGGAGTTGGCTGGCGATGTTCGACGCCGATATGGCCTCGACCGCAGTAGTGCCGGCCGCCAGCCCCAGCGGAATCAGGATTTGCCGTTCCGGCAGGGCGTAGGCCACTTCGACCTGAATCGGATCAACCGCCATACAGGGCTTTGGCGCGTTGGGTGAAGGAACCGACCATGGTGTTGCAGATTTGGTTGAATACCGGGCCGAAGGCCAGGCTGGCGAAAGCGCTGGAAATTTCGAACTCGAGATCCAGCGAGATTTTGCTGGCGTCCTCGCGCAACGGCATAAAGCTCCAAAAACCTTCCAACGACTTAAAAGGCCCGTCGAGCAGGCTGATCTGAATCCGGCCGCCGCGGTCGATTTTATTGCGGGTGGTGAACGACTTGTGAAAACCGGCTTTGGCGATGTCGATCTGGCCTTCGACGATATCGCCCTCGCGGCGCAGCACCCGGCTGCCGGAACACCAGGGCAGAAATTTGGGATAGGATTCGATGTCGTCGACCAGATCGAACATCTGCTGCGCGGAAAATTTCACCAGCGCGCTTTTTTGTACCACCGTAATCATTTACAGCACTCCGAGTACGTGCAGGAATACCAGAAAGACCGAGGCCGGCGCGACGTATTTGATCAAAAATTGCCAGACCTGAAAGCCTTGTGCCGGCAATTCCAATTCCTGTTCGGCATCGGTCTGGCGCATGCTCCAGCCGGCAAACAGGGCGATGCATAAGCCGCCGATCGGCAACATCAGGTTGGCGGTCAGGTAGTCCAGCAATTCAAACAGATTTTTGTCGAACCATTTGTGGCCGGACCAGATGTTGAACGAAAACACCACGGCGACGCCCAGAGCCCAACAGGTGCTACCGGCCCAGACGCAGGCCCGGTTGCGTTCGATATCTTTATTTTCCACCAGCCAGGCCACAGCCGGTTCGATCAACGAAATTGAGGAAGTCAGCGCCGCAAAAAACAGCAAAACGAAAAACAGCACGCCGAACAGCCAACCGCCGCCCATGTGGCCGAAAGCCAGCGGCAGGGTTTGAAAGATCAGTCCCGGTCCGGCTGCCGCTTCCAGGTTGTTGGCGAACACCAGCGGGAAGATCGCGATGCCGGCCAGCAGTGCGACCATGGTATCGGCGCCGGCGATAAAGAACGTGGTTTTGGCGATCGAGACATGGCCTGGCAGGTAGGAGCCGTAAACCATGATGGCGCCCATGCCCAGGCTCAAAGTGAAGAAGGCGTGGCCCATCGCGGTCAATACCGCATCGGCGTCGATCTTGCTGAAATCCGGGCTGAACAAAAATTCGATGCCTTGCTCGTAGGCGCCCGACGACATCGCATAAGCCACCAATATCATCAGAATCACGAACAAGGCCGGCATCAAAAATCGCACGGCTTTTTCCAAGCCGCCTTGCACGCCGCGCATCACCACCTGCATCGTGATGATCATGAACAGCGTATGCCAGAACAATTGCTGGATCGGGCTGGCCATCAGGCCGTCGAACATGGCTTTGACCTCGCCGGCGTCGGTGCCGAAGAAGCCGCCGAAGAAGGCTTTGAAAATATAGGCCATGGCCCAGCCGGCAATTACGCTGTAGTAAGACAGGATCAGAAAGCCGGCGATCATGCCCAGCCAGCCCAGGTAATGCCAGCGCGGGTCGGCGCCGGCTTCCGCGCTCAGGTTTTGCATGGTGTTGATCGGGCTTTGCCGGCCGCGCCGGCCGAGCATGATCTCGGCGATCATGATCGGCACGCCGATTGCGGCAACACAGGCCAAGTACACCATCACGAAGGCACCGCCGCCGTTTTCGCCGGTGATGTACGGAAATTTCCAGATATTACCCAATCCCACCGCCGATCCGGTGGCGGCCAAAATAAATGCAAAGCGGGATGACCATTCGCCGTGAATGGATCGGGTTTTATCGCTCATGTGTTGCGCCCTGTGTTTTTTAAGTCGTTATTTAACGGGTGTGTGAGTAAAATAACAAAATTCCCGTTTTCAGTCAGTCTAAAAAATCCTAGCACCAGATGGCCGCCAAAAAATCGAAAAAGGACTCCAAAGCCAACGACAACACTATTGCGGTAAACCGGCAAGCCACGCATGAGTACACGATAGACGAGCAATTCGAAGCCGGGTTGGTGCTGGAAGGGTGGGAAGTGAAGAGTCTGCGCGACGGCCGGGTGCAGTTGAAGGAAAGCTACGTCGAAATCAAACGCGGCGAAGCCTGGTTGTGCGGCGCCCACGTTTCACCGTTGCTGTCGGCCTCGACCCACGTCAATCCTGACGCGGTGCGGCGCAAGAAGCTGCTGTTGCACCGGCGCGAACTGAACAGGTTGATCGGCTCGGTGGAACGCAAAGGCTACACTCTGATCCCGCTGTCCATGTATTGGATTAAAGGCCGGGCCAAACTGAAAATCGGCTTGGCTAAAGGTAAAAAACTGCACGATAAGCGCGCGGCGGCCAAGGACAAGGATTGGCAACGCGACAAGGCGCGCATCATGAAACACGGCTAAGCCATGTCTTCTCATCCCAATTTACTCGACGCAAATAACAGCGTCCTGCTGCTGGTGGATATCCAAACCCGCCTCAGTGCGGCGATGACGGCAGCCGAAGCGCAACAAATGTCGCAGCACTGCGAACGTCTGCTGCAAGCGGCGGCTTTGCTTGATGTGCCGGTCATCGTGACCGAACAGTACCCGCAAGGGCTGGGGCCGACTCAAGCCAATTTGTTGGAGCGATTGCCGGCCGCGGCGCACGTGTTCGCCAAAACCGGGTTTTCCTGCTGCGCGGCGGAAGGCTTTGACGGCACGTTGGCGGCACTGGGACGCAAGCAGATAGTGCTGGCCGGCCAAGAAACCCATGTGTGCGTCCTGCAGACTGCACTGGAGTTGCAGCATCGGGGTTACCAGATACATGTGCTTACCGACGCCGTCTGCTCGCGGCATGCCGAACATAAGGCCTTCGCTTTGCAGCGTATGCAGCAGCAGGGTCTGACGCTGAGCTGCCACGAATCGGTATTGTTCGAATGGTTGCGCGATGCCAGGCATGAACGGTTTAAGGCTATTTCCGGTTTATTGCTTTAAAAACACCATCGTGGGGGATAAATGATACGGACGACATGGATCGGACCGATACTGGGAGCGTTATTGCTGGTGGCTTGCGGCGGTGAACCGCCGGTGCCGGTGCAGAAATTCGAGGGCTTCGCCCAAGGCACCACCTACCATGTCAGCTATTGGTCGGATCAGGTTATGGATGGCAAGCAAGTGCAGGCCGAAGTCGACAGGACGCTGGCCGAGCTGGATAAATTGTTGTCGAACTACCGGCCCGATTCCGCAATCGAGCAATTCAATGTGTCTGCCGCGACGGTCGGCCAGACCGTGGACGCGCAAATCGTTGCCCTGGTCAAAGTAGCGCAAACGGTCAGTCAGCTCAGTTCCGGTTGTTACGATCTGACCGTCAAGCCTATATTCGAACTTTGGGGTTTTCAAAACGACGAATTGCACGTGCCGGACCAGGCCGCTATCGATGCCGCGTTGGCTAATGTCGGCATGTCTAAACTGGAAATCGTCGACGACGTGCATTTGTTGAAGAAGTTACCTAGTCTTCGCGTTGATTTGTCCTCCATCGCCCAGGGTTACAGTGTTGGCAAAGTTGCCGAAGCCATGGAACACTTGGGGATAGAAAATTATCTGGTCGAAATCGGCGGGGAACTGAAATCGAATGGCCATAAACCCGACGGCAAAGCCTGGATCATCGCCGTCGAAAAACCCTTGCCCGGCGAAAGAATGATGCATAAGACGGTGACTTTGCCGAAGGATGCGCCGATGGCGGTGATGACCAGCGGCACTTATCGCCACTATTTCGATCTGAAAGGCCAGCGCTACAGCCACATTCTGGATGCGCGCAACGGCAGGCCGGTGGGGCATGATTTGGTGGCGGTGACGGTTTTCCACGAAAATCCGACGGTGGCCGATGCTTGGTCGACGGCCTTGCTTTGTCTGGGTCAGGAAGAGGGTATGAAGTTGGCGGATAACGAGAAACTGCAGGCTTTATTCATTCAGCAGCGCGGCAGCGAATTCGTCGAAAGCAAGACTCGGGCGCTGACGACCTCGACCGCAGTCACAATCAATTAAGCCAAGGCCGGAGCGCCGAAACCAGGGGGATTCATGTTGGGACTAGACAGTCAAATCCGATTTTCGATACATGGCGGTGCCGACAGCGGCGGCGTGGCCGGCGGCGTCGATAGTCTGCTGGCGTTTTTGGAGACCGCAGTCCGGCAATCGCCGGCCGAAACCTTCCACGATTTAATGCCGGGAATCGCGGCATTGCAGAATTTGCACCCGTTATTCGTGCATTTTCCGATCGCCTTGTTGAGTCTGTTTTTTGCAGTGGATCTGGTCGGCACCCTGGCCGGTCGCGCCGAGTGGCGCCGGGTCGCCGGCTGGCTGTTGTATCTTGGCGTCGCCTTTGCCGGGATTACCGCGACCTTCGGTTTTATTGCGGCGGATACGGTTGCCCACGGCGGCGATGTCCACGAGATCATGGAAAGCCACGAACATTTGGCGATATCGGTATTCGGTCTGGCCGCATTTCTGGCGGTGTGGCGCGGAATCGGCAAAACCTATCCGGCCGGTCCGGCCAATGCGTTTTACTTGCTGCTGGCCGGAGTGCTGGCCGGCTTGCTGATGTTTACAGCCGATTTGGGTGGCCTGATGGTTTACAAATACGGCGTCGCGGTCGAGGCGGCCGCCGATGCGAATCGGGCTGCGGCGCAGGAACATGAACACGGCACTCCCGATTTCGACCAACCGGTCGATCACGACGAGCCGGTGGTGAAGCAGCAATTGGGCTTAGGCAGCGCCATCCATCAGGACGGCGCGCAGCATTCGCAAGGCGATCCTGCCCCGGCAGCTGCAAGCCACCCGCACCAGCATAACCACAAACATGCGCACTGAGCTGTCGCTTAAGGCGCGGCAAAGGCTGGTTCGTCCGGCCTTTTTTGTTGGGTGCGGGCATGATTTCCGGTTTAGCTGTGGTATCCTACGCCGCCATTTTTTATGAGTTTGGCTATGCGTACCCGCGTTAAAATATGCGGCTTTACCAATGTCGACGATGCGGTGCAGGCCGGTCGGCTGGGTGCCGATGCGATTGGGTTGGTGTTTTACCCGCCCAGTCCGCGTCATGTCGAAATCGAACAAGCGGCGGCGATCAGCGAAGCCTTGCCGGCGTTCGTCAGCGTGGTAGCCTTGTTCGTCGATGCCGAGCCGGGCATGATTCGGGAAGTATTGGACAAAGTGCGGGTGGATTGCCTGCAATTCCACGGCGAAGAGCCGGCGGAAGCCTGTCGGATCTATCGCAAATCGTATATCAAGGCCGTCCGGATGCGGCCTGGCATTGACGTAGCGCAGTTGGAAAGCCGATATGCCGATGCCGCCGGATTGTTACTGGATGCCTACCATCCGGGCCTGCCGGGGGGAAGCGGTAGCGGTTTTGACTGGGATTTGATTCCGCAAAGACGATCGCTGCCGTTGATATTGGCGGGTGGTTTGACAGCGGAGAACGCCGGTGCGGCGGTGATTGCGGTAAAGCCGTATGCGTTGGATGTCAGCAGCGGTGTTGAGGCCGGGAAGGGCATCAAGGATGCGGCGAAAATGGCCGAATTCATAAGAATAACTAATCAAGCGACTTGAGAATTATGACTGACACATACCCTTTGGGTGACAAGTACGATATGCCGGACGCCAGGGGGCATTTCGGTCCTTATGGCGGCATTTTTGTAGCCGAGACGCTGATGCCGGCGATTACCGAACTCAACGCAGCTTACCAGCGTTACATCGACGATCCGGATTTCATTGCCGAACTGGACGCGGATCTGCGCGATTATGTCGGTCGGCCGTCGCCGTTGTACCACGCTCAACGTTGGAGCGATCATCTGGGCGGCGCGCAAATTTATCTGAAGCGGGAAGACCTGAACCACACCGGCGCCCATAAAGTGAACAATACCGTCGGTCAGGCCTTGCTGGCCAAACGGATGGGCAAGACCCGCATCATCGCCGAAACCGGCGCCGGCCAGCACGGTGTCGCCACCGCAACCGTCGCGGCGCGGCTGGGATTGGAATGCGTGGTTTACATGGGTGCGGTCGATGTCGCCCGCCAGGCGTTAAATGTCTACCGGATGAAACTGTTGGGCGCCACCGTGGTGCCGGTCGAATCCGGCTCCAAAACCCTGAAGGACGCGTTGAACGAAGCGCTACGCGATTGGGTGACCAATATCGACAACACCTTTTATATCATCGGCACCGTGGCCGGTCCGCATCCTTATCCGGCGATGGTGCGCGATTTCCAAGCGGTGATCGGCCGCGAAGCCCGCCAACAATGCTTGGATCAAGCCGGTAAATTGCCGGATGCGTTGGTCGCCTGCGTCGGCGGCGGTTCCAATGCCATTGGCCTGTTTTATCCGTTCATCGACGATGCCGGCGTCAAAATGTATGGCGTCGAAGCGGCCGGCGACGGTATCGCCAGCGGCCGCCATTCCGCGCCGCTGTCCGCCGGCCGCCCCGGTGTACTCCACGGCAACCGCACCTATCTGATGGCGGACGACGACGGCGAGATCATCGAAACCCATTCCATTTCCGCCGGTCTGGATTATCCCGGCGTCGGTCCGGAACATGCCTGGCTGAAAGACATCGGCCGGGCCGAGTACCCCAATATCACCGACGACGAGGCCTTGCAGGGCTTCCACGCGCTGACCAAGATGGAAGGCATCATTCCGGCGCTGGAATCCAGCCATGCTATGGCCTACACGATGAAATTGGCGCGGACGATGCGCAAAGATCAAGTCATTGTCGTTAACCTATCCGGCCGCGGCGACAAGGACATGCACACCATCATGCAACGCGAGGGGATCAGCTTATGAGCCGTCTAGCCGCCAAATTCGCCGAATTGAAAGCTTCCGGGCGCAAGGCTTTGATTCCGTTCATTACCGCCGGCGACCCGTATCCGGAATTCACCGTGCCGATGCTGCACGAAATGGTCAAGGCCGGTGCCGACGTGATCGAACTGGGCGTGCCGTTTTCCGATCCGATGGCCGACGGTCCGGTGATTCAGCGTGCCAGCGAGCGCGCCTTGGCCCACCATGTCGGGCTGCGCAAAGTGCTGACGATGGCGATGGAATTTCGCAACACCGATCAAACTACGCCGCTGGTGTTGATGGGTTACCTGAACCCGATCGAAATCATGGGCTACGAAGGTTTTGCCAATGCGGTACAGCGTGCCGACGTCGACGGGGTGTTGACGGTCGATTTACCGCCGGAAGAATCGGAGGATTGCGTCAAATTGCTGCGCGAGCGCGGCATCGACCAGATCTTTCTGTTGGCGCCGAATACCACGCCGGATCGGATCCGCAAAATGCACGAGGTCGGCAGCGGTTACCTTTATTATGTGTCGTTGAAAGGCGTCACCGGTGCCGGTCATTTGGATACGGCCGACGTCGAAGACAAGTTGCAAATGATCAAGGCCAATACCGATTTGCCGGTCGGCGTCGGTTTCGGCGTCAAGGATGCCGATACGGCGCGGACGATTGCCGCCATTGCCGACGGCGTCGTGGTGGGCAGCGCGCTGATTAGTAAGGTTGAAGCCAATCTCGACGATCCCGAGCAGGCCAAACGCGAAATTATCGAATTGTTAAAGTCCATGCGCCAAGCAATGGACCACTGAGCTATATAGCGGAGAACACCCCGAATGAGTTGGTTTGAGAAATTGGTTCCCTCTGCAATACGAACCGAATCGTCGCAAAAACGCACCACGGTCCCGGAAGGCTTGTGGAACAAGTGTCCGCGTTGCGACGCGATACTGTTCAATGCCGAACTGGAAAAAAACTTCAGCGTGTGCCCCAAGTGCGAACACCATTTGCGGATTTCCGCACGCAAGCGGCTGAACATGTTTCTGGACGAAGACAATCGCCAGGAAATCGGTGCCGGTCTGAAACCGGCCGATCCGCTGAAATTCAAGGATAGCAAGCGGTACAAGGACCGGATCAGTCAGGCGCAAAAGCAAAGCAACGAAAACGACGCCCTGGTGGTGATGAAGGGCACTTTGAAAGGCTATCCGATTGTGGCGGCGGCCTTCGATTTCGGCTTTATGGGCGGCTCGATGGGCTCGGTAGTGGGCGAGCGTTTCGTGCGCGGCGTCAACGAAAGCCTGCGTAGCGGCGCTCCGTTCATTGTCTTCACCGCCAGCGGCGGCGCCAGGATGCAGGAGTCGTTGTTTTCCTTGTTTCAGATGACCAAAACCAGCGCAGCCCTAACCAAACTGGCTGAGGCCGGCATTCCTTATATCTCGTTCATGACCGACCCGACAATGGGCGGCGTATCGGCCAGTCTGGCAATGTTGGGCGACATCAATGTGGCCGAGCCCGACGCGTTGATCGGATTCGCCGGGCCGCGCGTGATCGAACAGACGGTGCGGGAAAAGTTGCCGGAAGGTTTTCAGCGTAGCGAGTTTTTGCAGGAGCACGGCGCGATCGATATGATCATTGATCGCCGGGAGATGCGCGATAAAATAGCCAGCATTCTGGCGATTTTACGCGAAGCCGCAACCGCCGCTGTGGCAACGAGCGAAACGGCCGATTCGAATCCAGGCTCAGTCAGCGAAACCTTGCCGATAACAGACTAAAACCGGTCGAAATGGCGCGTTTCGATTCACTGCAAGCTTGGCTGGCCTGGCAGGAACAATTACATCCGCGCTCGATCGATTTAGGCTTGGCACGAGTTGCCGGCGTATACCGGCAGCTCAATCCGACCAGGCGTAAACCCTTGACCGTCACGGTCGGCGGCACCAACGGCAAGGGCTCCTGCGTGGCATATCTGGAAGCAATCTACCGAGCGCAGGGCTATAAAGTCGGTGCCTACACATCGCCCCACATCCTGCGCTACAACGAACGGATCCGTATAGACGGCCGTGCAGTTGACGATGCCGACATCTGCCGGGTATTTTCCCGAATCGATATGGCCCGCGGCGAAACCAGTCTGAGCTATTTCGAATTCGGCACACTGGCGGCCTTGTGTTTGTTCGCCGAAGCCGATCTGGATGTTCAGTTATTGGAAGTGGGTTTGGGCGGCAGGCTGGATGCGGTTAACATCGTCGATCCGGATGTTGCTCTGGTGACCACCATCGCCTTGGACCATGTCGATTGGTTGGGCAATACCGTCGAAGCGATAGGCCGGGAAAAAGCCGGCATTTTTCGGCAATCGGTGCCAGCCGTGATTGGCGATGCCGCGGCACCGGCTTCGTTACGGCAGGTGGCCGAGCAGATCGGTGCCGAGGTTTATCAATTGGACGAAGCCTTTGCTTACCAAAAATACGGTGAAACCTGGGCTTGGCGTGCAGGCGATCGAGTCTACGCCGGTTTGCCGGCTCCGGCTTTTAAAGGTGAACACCAATACCGGAATGCGGCGGCGGTGCTGATGGCGGTTTCGGCGTTGCAGGAGAACTTGCCGGTGGACGAGGCGGCGATCCGTGCCGGTTTGAACGCGGCCAAACTGCAGGGTCGGTTTCAGTTGATTCCGGGGACGCCGCAGGTGTTGCTGGATGTCGGCCACAATCCGCAAGCGGTCGGTACCTTGATCGATTACCTGAGCGACTATTTTCCCGAAACCAGAATTCATGCCGTATTTGCCATGATGCGCGATAAAGACATCGGCAGCGTGTTGAAAATGATGCGGGCTAGGGTGGCCAAGTGGTATCTGGCTCCGCTCGACAATCCGCGCGCCGCCACGCCCGAATTGATCGAATCCCATTTCCGCCAGTTGCAGATGGCGAACTTCGAAAACGGCTTCGCCGATTTTTCGGCCGCATTTGAAGCGGCGCGGGCCGCGGCCGGACCGGACGAGCTGGTTCTGGTGTTCGGCTCGTTTTTTCTGGTATCCGAATATTTGGCTAAATTTTCCTAGAGGGGATCGTAATGGATCAAGAATTGAAACAGCGATTGATTGGGGCGGCGGTGATCACTGCATTGGCCGCGATTTTCGTACCGATGTTGTTCGACGACCCGATCGACGAAACCGGCAAAAATATCAGCGAACTGAAAATTCCCGAGCTGCCTGCCAAGACCCAGGATGTGGAAATCATGCCGCTTCCGGAAAAAACGGAAGATGTCGCTGAAGCGCAGGCTCCGGCCAGTACCGGAAAGCCCGTACCCAAGTTCGTTGAGGAAGGCGAAGCCGAGGCCGAATTCGAGGCGCCGAAACCGCAACTGAAACTAGGCGCGCGGGATACCGCGCCGATAACGCCGGCCGCGCCGCCGCCGCGGGCATTAGCGCCTGTCGAAGAAGAACCGGCTGAGGCTGAAGATTTGCCGATAGCGCCAAAAACCACAAAACCTGTTGCCCCGGTTCAACCGTTGCCAGGGGTTGCACCGGTGCCGAAACCTTTGAAGCCTCTGGCAAAACCAGCCGAAGCGAAACCGGAACTGCAAACGCAGGCGCCGGTAGCGCCGCCAGCGATCAAGCCCGCCGCTCCGGCCGAGGAAACCAATCGCTGGTATTTGCAGGTCGGTACCTTCAGTCAAAGAGCCAACGCCGCCAGTTTGCAAGAGAGTTTGAAGCAGCAGGGTTTTGCCGCGACGGTCAAAGAAGCCGCCGGCGATAAAGGCACGGTATTTAAAGTTCGGATCGGGCCCATCGTCGACAAAGCCAAAGCCCAGGCCGTCAAAGCCAAGTTGGCGCAGATCAACGTCAACAGCTTTGTCTCCGCCGACGAGTAAATTTTGCGTACGGATCGATAGATCTCTGAACGATGCCGGACTTGGTTGCTTGGGACAAGCTGCTGTGGGTTGATTACACCATTATCGCCATCATATCGATGTCGGCGGTGATGGGTTTGGTGCGCGGTTTTATCAAGGAAGCTTTCGCGTTGGTGCTGTGGATTGCGGCGGTGTGGGTGGCGACCCATTACAGCCGTGAGCTTGCGGTGTTGCTGCAAACCACAATCACCTATCCGTCGGCCCGCATCGCCGCGAGTTTCGGCTTGCTGTTTTTCGCGACTTTAATATTGGGCAGCCTGATCAGTTTTCTGTTGAGCCAATTGATCGAAAAAACCGGCTTGAGCGGCAGCGACCGCCTGCTCGGCATGTTGTTCGGCATTGCCCGCGGGGCCGTGCTGGTTTCCATTCTGGTGATTCTGGCCGGGGTCACACCATTGCCGGAAGATCCGTGGTGGAAACAATCCGTTCTCATTCCTCCGTTTCAAGCCTTGGCGGTCTGGTTGAAAACCCAGATGCCGGCGGGCTTGGCGGATTACATTCATTATCGATAATCCGGATCAGCTATGTGTGGTATTGCCGCTATTGTTTCCAATCAAAGTGTTAACCAGGACCTGTACGATGCGCTGACGGTGTTGCAGCACCGCGGCCAGGATGCTGCCGGTATAGTCACCTGCGAAGGCGGCCGTTTGCATCTGCGCAAAGACAACGGTTTGGCCAGAGACGTGTTTTCAACCGAACAAATGATGAAGTTGAAAGGCAACATGGGCATTGCGCACGTGCGTTATCCGACCGCCGGTTGCACCAGTTCGGCCGAGGCGCAACCGTTTTACGTCAATTCGCCGTTCGGCCTGACCTTGGCCCACAACGGCAATCTGACCAATACCGAAGAACTGAAGCGCCAAGTGTTCGTCGACGACCAGCGCCATATCAATACCGATTCCGATTCGGAAGTGTTACTGAATGTGTTCGCTCACGAATTGCAGCAGTTCGGCAAATTGCGCTTGACGGTAGAGGATGTGTTTCAAGCCGTTAGCGCCGTGCATAAACGTTGCCGCGGCGCTTATGCGGTGGTGGTGATGATTGCCGGCTTCGGCGTATTGGGTTTTCGCGATCCGCACGGCATCAGACCGATCGTGTTCGGCGAACGCAAAACCGAGGATGGCGTCGATTACATGATTGCCTCGGAGAGCGTCGCACTGGACGTGTTGGATTTTCGTCTGATCCGCGATTTGGCACCGGGCGAAGCCGTGTTCATCGAGGCTTCCGGCACATTGCATACCCGCCAGTGCGCCGAGGTCACCGATCATTGCCCGTGTATCTTCGAATATGTCTATTTCGCTCGGCCGGATTCGATCATCGACAACATTTCGGTTTATAAGGCAAGGATGCGGATGGGCAAAAAATTGGCGTTAAAGATTCTGCGCGAATGGCCAGACCACGATATCGACGTGGTGATTCCGATTCCGGACACCAGTCGTACCGCCGCTTCGCAAATCGCCCATGACTTGGGTGTGAAGTTTCGCGAAGGCTTTATGAAAAATCGTTACATCGGTCGCACCTTCATCATGCCCGGCCAGAAGCTGCGCAAAAAGTCGGTAAAACAAAAGCTGAACGCGATTTCGTTGGAATTCGACGGTAAAAACGTGTTGTTGGTAGACGACTCCATTGTGCGCGGCACCACCTCGGAGCAGATTATTCAGATGGCACGCGACGCCGGTGCCAAAAAGGTGTATTTTGCCTCCGCGGCGCCGCCGGTGCGTTATCCGAACGTCTACGGCATCGATATGCCGGCCGCGCATGAGTTGATTGCCCACGACCGAAGTGAAGCCGAGGTGTGCAAAGCTCTGGGTGCCGATAAACTGATTTACCAGGATCTCGACGATTTGATCGAAGCGGTAGGTCGCGGTAATCCTAAGATCAAACATTTCGATACCTCTTGTTTCAGTCACGATTATGTTACTGGCGACATAGACGACGCCTACTTGGCGAGAATCGAAGCCTTGCGCAACGACCACGCCCAGGAGCAGCGCAACAGCAGCAGTTTTATCATCGAAATGCAGGTGGCGAAATAATATGAGTCAACCGGATTGGCAGGATTTTGCCGCAGAAACCCAAGCCATACGCGCCGGCCAGCATCGGACTCACGAGTCCGAGCACAGCATGCCGATTTTTGCGACCTCCAGCTATGTGTTCGGCTCGGCCGAGGAGGCGTCGCTCAAATTCACCGGCCAGTTGCCCGGCAACATTTATTCGCGCTTTACCAACCCGACAGTCGCGGCCTTCCAGGAGCGTCTGGCGCTGATGGAAAAAGGCGAGCGCTGTCTGGCGTTTGCGTCAGGAATGGCGGCGATCATGGCGGTAGGGATGGCTTTATTGAAGGCAGGCGACCATGTGGTGTGTTCGCGTAGCGTATTCGGTAACACGGTCCTGGCTTTTCAAAATTATTTCGGCAAATTCGGGGTCGAGACCGATTTCGTCAGTTTGACCGATCCTGCCGCTTGGGAAGCGGCCATCAAGCCCAATACCCGGTTTCTGTTTCTGGAAACGCCGTCGAATCCCCTGATCGAAATTGCCGATATCCGGGCTTTGGCCGATATCGCCCATCGCCACGGCTGTCTGTTGGTGGTGGACAACGTGTTTTGCACGCCGATTTTGCAGCAGCCGCTAGCGTTGGGCGCAGATATCGTGGTGCATTCGACGACCAAGTATATCGATGGTCAGGGACGCTGCGTTGGCGGCGCGGTGGTCGCCAACAACGAGATCATCGAAAAGCAGGTATACCCCTATCTGCGTACCGGCGGCGCGACGCTGAGTCCGTTCAACGCCTGGGTGTTTTTGGGCGGTTTGGAAACGCTGGCGATTCGGATGAAAGCGCATTGTGACAGCGCCTTTGCCCTGGCCCAATGGCTGGAACAACAGGACGCCGTCGCCAAGGTGCATTATCCGGGGTTGGCGTCTCACGCCCAGCACGAACTGGCCAAGCGTCAGCAAAGCCATTTCGGCGCGGTAGTCAGTTTCGAACTAAAGGGCGGCAAGGCAGAAGCCTGGCGTTTGATCGATGCGACGCGGATGCTGTCGATAACGGCCAATCTGGGCGACGTCAAAACCACAATTACGCATCCGGCCACGACCACTCACGGCCGGCTATCGCCGGAGGCCCGCGCCGAAGCGGGAATTAAGGACAGTTTGGTGCGGATCTCGGTCGGTCTGGAAAATCTCGACGACATCAAGGCCGATTTGGCGGTCGGTTTGGGTTTGGTCTGAAACACGGGGCCGGGCGGGCGAACGTTGAGCCAAAAATAAGCTATCTTTGTCGGACATTCCTTAGAGATTTCGAGCATGTTTCAGGATAGAAAAGAATACCGAAAAAACTTTAATGCCGAAGGTAGGCTGTACGTGGGCGGCGAGACGCTGCAGATCAATTGCTACGATGTTTCGCTGAACGGCGCGATGCTTGAGGTTGCTCCTGGCGATTTGTTGACGACTATTCGGGATTTCGAAGTTCTGTTGGAACAAAGCCGGCGCGCGGAAATTTTTGTCGCCGAGTTGCAGTTGGCCGGTGAGGTTGACATTGTCTGGGTCAAGCGCGATCGCAACCGCATAATGATGGGGCTGGAGTTTCGCGACGTAGTACACAACGCTCAAAAACTGTGGCGCAAGCGCCGCGGATACCGCAAGGCCGAACATTTTAAGGCGGAGTTATTCGTCGACAAGGAACGTTTTTTGGTGGAAGGGCTAGACCGCTCGGTGGAAGGCATGTGTCTGAAACTGGCCGGCAATTCGCCAGCCATCAAAATCAACGCTCCGGTCAAAGTGCAGTGCCCAGAGTTGGGCTTGAGCGCGTTGGGCAAAATCGTCTGGTACGACAGTAACGAAATCAGCACCCGCATCGGCCTGCAGTTAGTCACTATCCGCTAAAATGCTCGGCCCGAACAGGGCTCGCTTTAGTTTCAATCCCGCAGTAGCGGATCCAGCTCCTGATTTCTGTCCAGCGCTTGCAAGTCGTCAAATCCGCCGATGTGGCGATTGCCGATGAATATCTGCGGCACCGTGCGGCGTTGGGTTTTCTCGATCATCTGCTCTCTCAAGCCCGGCTCGGCATCGACGTTGATTTCGGTGTAACCGGCTCCTTTACGCTCCAGCAAGCGTTTCGCCATCGTGCAATAAGGGCAAATTTTGGTGGTGTAGATGATGATTTCCGGCATGATAAAAATTAATAAATGCTAATAAAGCTGGCATTCTAGCGGCCCGGCCGGTTTTGCTCAAGCGCTAAGGCCATGGCCAGCCGAGCAATCAATAACTCTGCTGCTTGCTGCAGGGAGCCGCCGAAGGCCACGACGCCGTCCAGGTGTCCGAGCATGGCAAATATGCCGTGGTCGACGCTCCCAGAATTCCGCAATAGCGTTGCCACGGCGTCGGCCATCTCCGGGGTACCGTAGGGTACCTGTGCGGCGGTATGCGCCAGCTGCAAATTTGCGGTATTGTGCCAAATTTCCGGGCAATGCACGTGGATGACGGCCTGCACCCGCGGCAACAGCTGGTAGATCACCGCGTGAGTCAAAGCTTCCGAAGAGGGTTGGGCCGGGCCTAAGGACTGCAGCCGATTCTGCTGTGGCGACGCCGTCGTGACCCAGGCGTAATGTTCCGGGCCGAGCTGGGGCAGATCGCCGGTCTGGGTGGCGGATACCAAAAAGCCGTTCTCGCCTGGAACCCGACGGCTACTGATGTTGCCGAAACCGAGGCCATCGTATTTGCCGGCGATGCGACCTATCAAACCGAGGCGATACATAATGTCGCGCCAAGCATTGATCGCGCGCAGATCGGTGTCTACGGGCAGTGCTTGGTATCGGTGGTCGAGACGGTATTTGATCACGCCTTCGCGATCGTTAAGCATAGGAACTCCAGCCGGCTATTTTGTTTTACGCTGATTACACTAACTCATGAACTTGAATTTTTTGCTGCATAGCCTGTTTTTTTATTGATGTTGTTGGCGGGCGATGCCTTTTCGGCCGCAGCTGCGCCGGCTACGGCCATCAAAGCCGTGACCCGGGCCGATATTCAGCAGCGGGTGCAATCGATCAAGGACAAGCAAAATCTGGCCGAAGAGATCAAGAACCGGATTTTGGCCGCCTACCGCGAAAGCGACGACAATTTGAGCGAGGCCGAAGCTCAGGATGCTCAAGCCGATTCCTTCAAGCAGGCGTTGAGTTTGTATCCGGTCGTTGCCAAACAAATCGCCGGCCAGATTGCCGAAGCGGAAAACAACTTAAAAAATCGCAAAGCGGAAAAGTTGGCGCTATTTCCGACCGACGAACTGGAGCAGCGCTTAATTATCGAAAAGACCCGTCTCAGCGATCTGGATGCCGAAATCAGCCGGATCGAAGCGCAAATCGGCGAACTAAATAGCCGGCCGCAACTGATTCGGGAAAAAATTGCCGAAATCAAAAACAAGCAGGCATCCAGTTTACAGGAGCAACAAAGTTTGGTCGCGCGCGCCGCCGACAGTCTCTACGAGCGCGAAGCCCGCCAAATCCAACTGGATACCCGGATTCGCCTGTTGAACAGCAGTTTGAAAACGCTGGAGCTGGAAAACATCAGCAGCCCGCTCCGGTTGCAGGTCGAAAAGGACCGGATGCATCTGGCGTCGTTGCAACGGGAGTTGGAAGCTCTGACCATTGCCGATCTGGATAATTTTTTATTGGATCGGCGCCAGCAGCAAATTGACAAGGAGCAGGCCGAATTGGCGCAGGCGGAGAAAGAAGCGGAAAGCAAGCATCCGCTGATTAGAGCTGCAACCAAGCAGAACATGCAATACAACCGCAAGCTGCAGGACATCAATAAAAACATGGAGCAATACCTGCTGCAAAAAACCGAGATCGATACCCGCGGCAAACAACTGGAAAAAGACTTTCAAAGCGCCGAGCAAAAAATCAATCTCGCCGGTTTGAGTCCGGCCTTGGGCAACCTGCTGCGGGAACAGCGTCGTAACGTGCCGCAGCGAAAGCAGTTTGCCCATTTGAACGACGATATCCAGGCGCAAATTGCGCTGGCGAGTTTGGAAATGTTCAAACTGGATGAGGCGAAGAAAGAGTTGGCCGATGTCAATCAAGTGTTACTGGATCAAATCGGCCAATTGCCGGCGGAGACGGACGACGCGGAGAAATTGCGGATTCGTACCGAATTGCGCATGTTATTGAACGACCGCAAAGATCTGGTGATGCGGCTGGCCGCCAGTTATAACGACTACGGCCGCTTACTCGGCGACGTCGATTTCAGTTTGCAACAAATGCTGGGCGTGGCCGACAAATTCAGTGCCTATCTCGACCAGCGCTTGCTGTGGGTGCCCAGCGCGCCGGTGATCGACAAACATTATTTGAAGGATATTATCTCGTCGTTGACCTGGTTTCTGAATCCGGGCAATTGGCTGCGGGTGGCCGCCGATTTTGCCGAGAGCATCGCGAATTATCCGATGTTAGCGCTGGTCGGTTTGGGGATAGTGGTCCTGCATTGGCGTTTTCGCTTGAATCTTAAACTCAAGCTGGGGCGCTTGCTGGTCAAAAATCCGATAGGCCATAGTTTCGGCGAGATTCTATCCGGCATGGGATATTTGATGCTGTTGTCTTTATACGGCGGGTTATTAATGGCCTGGATCGGCGGCGTATTGTTATTGAACGCCCGCGCCGATTTTTTCAGCCACGCCTTCGCCGAGGGGATGGTCGTTACAGCCGTATCGCTGTTTGTCGTACAATTTTTCTTTCGCCTGTTCAAACCCGGCGGTATCGCCGAAACCCTTTTTCATTGGCCGGAGCATGCCACCAGTCTGCTTTACGGCCAAATGAAATGGGCCCGGTTTTTGTTGCTGCCAGCCGTATTCATTATGTCGATGACCGGGAGCGACTTGTTTTCCGAACACAGCTATGCCTTGGGGCGTAGCGCGCTGATTGCGATGATGCTGACCTTCAGCTACGTCTTTCACCGTTTGACGCAGCCGCAAACCGGACTGGGTCGCTATTTTTACCAACACTCGGAGGGTTGGGTCAGTCGGTTGCGTTACGTCTGGTATGCGATTGCGGTACTGACGCCGCTGGCGATTATCGGCTTCGCGGTGGCTGGCTATTTCCAAAGTGCGTTGGAGTTGGAACAAAAGCTGATCGACAGTCTGCGATTGGTGTTTTTCGTGTCCTTGTTCCAGGCCTTGGTGTTACGTTGGTTGCGAAATACCGAGCGGCGCCTGGCGCTGCAAAATGCCCGCCAAAAGCGCAAACAGACCGAACAGGCGGCAGCCGCGACCGGCGCCGAGCCGGCGATTCCGTTGGAAGATGAATTGTTGGACATCTCCAAAATCAACCAGCAGGGCCATAAATTTCTGACCACGATAACCGGCGTGTTGCTCGTGGTTGGTGCTTGGCTGATCTGGAGCGATATCCTGCCGGCATTTTCGGTATTCGACCAAATCGTGTTGTGGCAGCACGCCCAAATCGTCGACGGCAAGGAGGCACTGCAGCCGATCACGTTGATCAATCTCCTGCTGTGTTTGCTGTATATTGGACTGGCGTTTTTGTTCGTCGGCAATTTTCCAACCTTGGTCGACTTGGCTACGGCCGGTAAATTCGCCATGACCGCCGGCGGCCGTTACGCCCTGATTCAGTTGGTGCGTTACAGTTTGGTTTCGATTGCCTTTTTGGCTGTCGCCAACGAGCTTGGCGGCAGCTGGTCGCAGGTGCAATGGTTGGTGGCGGCGCTCAGCGTGGGTTTGGGGTTCGGTTTGCAGGAGATCTTCGCCAATATGGTGTCGGGCATTATCCTGTTGTTCGAACGGCCAATTCGGGTCGGCGATACCGTTACCGTGGGCGACGTTACCGGCCGGGTCAGCCGGATTCAAATGCGGGCTACCCACATCGTCGATTGGGACCGCAAGGAGTTGGTGGTGCCGAATAAGACCTTCATTACCGACCAGCTGATCAACTGGACCTTGTCCGATACCGTAACCCGGGTGGTGGTACCGGTCAGCGTCTCCTACGGCTCCGATATCGAGTTGGTGGAACAGATCCTGAGCGAAGCGGTAAAAAACACCGAACAAGTTCTGGCCGATCCGGAACCGGTGATCAGTTTCGTCGGTTTCGGCGAAAGCGCATTGGAATTCAAAGTCAATGTGTTCGTGCGCGAGCTGAGCGACCGGGCCGTCGCTACCCACAAATTGCATATTCAGATCTACGAAGCGTTACAGGCCCACCATATCGAAATCCCGTATCCGCAACGCGACGTGCATATCCGGTCGGTCTCGAAAGGCGTATTGAACGAGGGCGGTGCCAGCTATTAGCCGATTTCAATATCACTGGGTTCTGTAATAAAATGCACCCCTTTAAACCCAGTTTCGATTTTTAACATGCGTTGTCCGTTTTGCGCTGCACAAGACACGCGGGTGATCGACACCCGTCTGGCCGACGACGGCGACCAAGTCAAGCGTCGGCGGGAGTGCGTCGCCTGCAAAGAGCGCTTTACCACGTTCGAAGTGGTCGAATTGACCCTGCCGCGGATTATCAAACGTAGCGGCGCCCGGCAAAGTTTCGACGAACAAAAACTGCGGGCCGGTATGCAACGGGCGCTGGAAAAACGGCCGGTGCAGGTCGATGCCGTCGAAGCCGCGTTGAGCCGGATCAAAAAGGCGCTGACGGCCAAGGGCGAGCGGGAAATCCCGGCGCGCGAGCTGGGCGAGATGGTGATGAACGAACTGAAAGCGCTAGATCACGTGGCTTTCGTGCGTTTTGCCTCGGTTTACCGTAGTTTCCAGGATGTGTCCGATTTCACCGCCGTGATCGAAAATCTGCAGAAGCATGACGCCTAGCCAAGACGCCGCCTTTATGGCGCGGGCTTTGAAACTGGCACAAAACGGCTTGTATACGACCGATCCCAATCCCCATATCGGTTGCGTCTTGGTCAAGCATGGCGAAATCATTGCCGAGGGTTGGACCCAGCGCGCCGGTTACGCTCATGCCGAAGTCGACGCGTTGAGTCGGGCCGGTGACGCCCGCGGCGCCACGGCCTACGTCACGCTGGAACCTTGCAGTCATCAAGGCAAGACCGGGCCCTGCACCGAGGCATTGATTGCAGCAGGTGTGACACGGGTGGTCGCCGCGATGCAAGATCCGAATCCGCTGGTATCCGGCCGTGGCTTGCAGCAGCTTGCTGCGGCCGGGGTCGAAGCGGTTTGCGGTGTGTTGCAAAGCGAAGCGGAAAATTTGAACCGCGGCTTTTTCAAACGGATGAGCCAAGGTTTGCCGTGGATTCGCAGCAAGTTGGCCATGAGTCTGGACGGGCGCACGGCGATGGCCGGCGGAGAAAGCCAGTGGATCACCTCGCCGCAGTCGCGGCAGGATGTCCAACGTTGGCGAGCCGCCAGCAGCGCGGTTTTGACCGGAATCGACACGGTGTTGGCAGACGATCCTTCATTGAGCGCGCGGGTCGATTTCGATGTGGTCCAGCCGGTGAAAGTGGTACTGGACAGCCATTTGCGCATACCGCTCGCTGCGCGGATGTTGCAGGATCCTGCGGAAGTCTGGATCGTCACTTCCAGCAGCGATTCGGTAAAACGACAGCGTCTGCTGGATGCCGGCTACAAGGTGTTTCAGGTCGATGCGACAGCCGGACGAACCGATTTGCACCAGGTGTGCAGATTGCTGGCAGAGCGGCAGATCAACACGGTCTGGGTCGAGGCCGGTGCGACCTTGAACGGCGCTTTGCTGAATAGCGGCCTGGTCGACGAGTGGTTGATTTATATGGCGCCTTGCGTTTTGGGCGACAGCGGACGCGGCCTGTTCCGGATGCCGGAGTTGCAGCGCCTGCAAGATAAGAAAAAACTTACTTTGGCGGAAGTGCGGCAAGTAGGCCCGGATTTACGGTTGCTGTACCGCCCGCAAACAATTTCCGATTAGGGCTAGCCGTTATGAGGACTGTCATCATTTTTACGTTGTCATTATCGTTGTTGCCGGGCTGGGCGGGCGCCGAGGACGACGAATCGAAAAGCTCGAAAACCGTTAAAATCGAAGGCGGCAAATACGTCGGTGAAGAGCACGATATCGAAATTTACGATTATCATAGCGGCGTCTACCAATCGGTAACCGTTTACCGTAAACCGCACAAAACCGAAAAAACTCAGGACTCCGCTGCGCAGCCGGCGGAACAGCCGCAAAAACGTTGACGGTCCAACATAACCCGAATCATCGAGCGAATATCATGTTTACCGGAATTGTTTTAGCCGTCGGCCAAATCGCGGCCGTTCAACCCAGGGGCGGAGATTGCCGCTTGAGTATCGAAACCGGCAAACTGTCGCTGCAAGACTGCGCGCTCGGCGACAGCATTGCCGTCAACGGTGTCTGCCTGACCGCGGTCGAATTGGCCGAGCATCGCTTCAGTGCCGACGTATCTAACGAGACCTTATCGCGCACGACCTTAAGCCAGGCCAAACCGGGTATGCCGGTTAATTTGGAGTTGGCGCTGACTCCAAGCAGCCGGTTGGGCGGGCATATCGTCAGTGGCCATGTCGACGGTATCGGCCAAATTCTGGAAAAACGCGCCGACGGCCGTTCCTGGCGCTTCAAGTTTAAAGCGCCGGACCCACTGGCCAAATACATCGCGGAAAAAGGCTCGATTTGCATCGACGGCATCAGCCTGACGGTCAACAGCGTCGACGGCGCCACCTTTGCCGTAAATATCGTGCCGCACACTTTGCAGGAAACCACGCTCGGCCAGGCCGAAGTCGGCCACCGGGTCAATCTGGAAGTCGATCTGTTGGCCCGCTATCTGGAACGCCTGATGCAAGGCGATGCTGCGGCCCGCGGCCGGGGGACCATCACCGAGGCCCTACTTCACGACGCAGGCTTTATCCAATGAACAGCATAGAAGAAATCATCGGCGATCTGCGCCAAGGCAAGATGGTCATCATCATGGACGATGAAGATCGCGAAAACGAAGGCGATTTGTTGATGGCGGCCGAATTCGTCCGCCCGGAAGACATCAATTTCATGGCCAAATACGGTCGCGGCCTGATTTGTTTGACCTTGACCCGCGAACGTTGCCAGCAACTGCGGCTGCCGCTGATGGTCAACGACAACCGCACCCCCTATACCACCAATTTCACCGTGTCGATCGAAGCGGCCGAGGGCGTTACCACCGGCATTTCTGCGGCGGACCGGGCGTTGACAGTGCAAGCCGCCGTTGCCAAACAGGCTCAGCCCAGCGATTTGGTCCAGCCGGGCCATATTTTTCCGCTGATGGCGCAGGCCGGCGGCGTGCTGAACCGGGCCGGGCATACCGAAGCCGGTTGCGACCTGGCTCGCTTGGCCGGTGTCGAGCCGGCCGCGGTAATCGTCGAAATTCTGAACGACGACGGCTCTATGGCCCGCCGTCCCGACTTGGAGGCGTTCGCGGAACGCCATAATCTGAAAATCGGCACGATTGCCGATTTGATCCATTACCGGATCAAGCACGAGAACACGTTGGAACGCATCAGCGAATGCGCCTATCCGACCGAGTTCGGCGATTTTCGGTTATATGCCTACCAGGATTGTAACGACGACAACGTCCATCTGGCCTTGGTCATGGGCGACGTGGCTGGCGACGAGCCGGTTTTGGTGCGAGTGCATGCGCGTAACGTAATCGACGATTTGCTGTTCTCCAAACGCAGCGATTGCAGTCTGCCGGTGCGGGAAGCGCTGAAAAATATCGCAGAGGCCGGCCGCGGCGTGCTGGTGCTGATCCGGCAGAAAGAAAACAACAAAGATCTGGTCGAATTGATCCATAGCTACCAAATGCAGGACCACGGCGTCAAACACAGTCGCGATCTCAGCGCCGACGCCGATTGGCGCACCACCGGCGCCGGTTCGCGGATTTTGTCCGATCTGGGTGTGCGCCGGCTCAAGGTGATGGGCGCGCAAAAAAAATACATCGGCTTGTCCGGTTTCGATCTGGAAGTGGTCGAACATATCGATGCCGGCAATTGACCGCAACAACCTCAATCTCTCACTCATCAGGTAAATACATGGCAACAGTCACTACCGTAGAAGGCAATTTTTCCGCGCAAGGCGGCAAGTTTTGTCTCGTCTCTTCGCGCTTCAACAGCTTTATCGTCGAACAATTGGAAGGCGGCGCGATCGATGCATTGGTCCGCCACGGTGCGGATCGCAACGATATTACGCTGGTCAAGGCGCCGGGCGCCTTCGAATTGCCGATGGTGGTGCAACGCATCGCCGCCAGTAAAAAGTACGATGCGATCATCGCCTTGGGCGCCGTGATTCGCGGCGGCACGCCGCACTTCGAATACGTGGCCGGCGAATGCGTCAAAGGCATTGCCCAAGTCGCATTGCAACACGATATTCCGGTTGCATTCGGTGTGTTGACGGTCGATAGCATCGAGCAGGCGATCGAACGCGCCGGCACCAAAGCCGGCAACAAAGGCGCCGAGGCCGCTCTGTCCGCGATCGAAATGGTCAGCCTGTTCAAGGCCCTGAACGCCAACCAGGGCAATTAATGAGCCAGGCAAAAACCAACGCCAGAAAATGTGCGGTGCAGGCCTTGTACCAATGGCAGATGTCGGGCGACAGTCTGACCCGGATCGAGACCTATTTTCTGGAAGAAGAACATTTGAAAGGCGCCCAGAAAACTTATTTCAGCGAACTGTTCCACGGCGTGCCGAAACAGCTGGACGTGATCGACGCCGCGTTGGCCGAATTCGTCGACCGGCCAGTGGAGAAAATCGATCCGGTGGAGCGGGCGATTCTGCGCATCGGTGCCTATGAATTGATCAACCGTCTGGAAACCCCGTACAAGGTCATCATCAACGAGGGCGTCAATCTGGCCAAGGATTTCGGCGCCGACGGCAGCCACAAATACGTCAACGGTATTCTGGATAAAGTGGCACAGAAGCAGCGGGCAATGGAAATCGCCGCCAAACAACGCCATAAAACCGGCGACTGATGGCGCTGGGCGAATTCGACCTGATCCGTCGCTTCTTTGCCGGATCGGCGCTGCAACATCCGTTCAATCAACTCGGCATCGGCGATGATTGCGCCTTGCTGAATCTGCCGGAAACCTACCAGATCGCCGTGACCGCCGACACCATGGTCGAAAACGTGCATTTTTTTGCCGATGTCGATCCGAATGCCTTGGGGCATAAAGTCTTGGCGGTAAACCTCAGCGATTTGGCGGCGATGGGCGCCGAGCCGTTCGCGGTGACGCTGGCGTTGACCTTGCCGCAAGTCGACGAATCCTGGTTGCAAGCTTTTGCCGATGGTTTTCTGGCCCTGGCTCGTCAATATCGGGTGGATCTGGTCGGTGGCGACACCACCTCCGGACCGCTGAGCTTGACGGTACAGGCCATGGGTGCAGTGCCGCGCGGCCAGGCCTTGTTGCGTTCCGGCGCCAGGCCCGGCGACTTGATTTTCGTCAGCGGCCCCATCGGCGATGCCGGCTTGGGACTCAAGATCAAACAAGGTTTGCCGGTCTTCGGTAACGAACAATCTTTGCAAAGGTTCGACCGGCCGCTACCGCGAATCGAGACCGGTTTGGCGTTGCGCGGCGTTGCCAGCGCCTGCATCGATATTTCCGACGGCTTGGCTGCCGACCTGGGCCATATTCTGCAGCAAAGCGGCGTCGGTGCGGTGCTCGATTGGGACAAACTGCCGTTGTCGACTGCGGTGGGCGAGTATATCGCAACCAGTTCGGACTGGACGTTGCCGTTGAGCGCTGGTGACGACTATGAACTGTGCTTCACGGTGCCGGCGCCATTGGCGGCAAAGGTACCGGCCGGTTGCCACTGCGTCGGCGTCGTCGAGGTCGAGTCCGGTCTGCGGATTCGTCGGGCAGGGCGTATCGAAAACATTCCAGCCAGGGGTTATCAACACTTTGCTTAGAGAATATTACGGTAACAGCCGGTTAAGCCCCCGGCAAATCCTAAGCGACCCGGTGTTGTTTTTGGCGTTCGGTTTCGGCTCCGGTCTTTCCAAGTTCATGCCGGGCACGTTCGGTACTGCCGCCGCGATTCCGCTGTATCTGTTATTGGTCCAAACCGGCAGCGTCGTTTATAGCTTGGCGACGCTGGTAGCAATCGTCGCTGGAGTGGCGATTTGCCGCCGCGCCGCGGACAAACTGCAGGTACACGATTTCGGCGGCATCGTCTGGGACGAAATCGCCGGTTTCTTGGTGACCATGCTCGGCGTTGCTTTATCCTGGCAGAGTTTGTTGGCCGGATTCGTTCTGTTCAGGCTGTTGGATATCCTGAAACCTTGGCCGATCAAATGGTTAGATCGAAACGTCGACGGCGGTCTCGGCATCATGCTTGACGATATCGCCGCCGGCGCGATTGCCTGTCTGATTTTACATTACTGGTTTTAGTGCGTTTTCTGGTTGCCGCCCGCCGTAATAGCCGCACTCGCTAACTACCCTCCGTGCGGACGGTTGACCCTTAGCCCTTGCCAATCTAGAATCCAAAAACGCGGCTCAGTCATAAGAGCGAGCCGCGGCTACCATCGGCTGCGCGAGCGAGCTATCGAACGCATGGTCAACAACAAAAATAACGAGGGGAAATTATGAATTCGAAGTTAGTACTTGCGGCGACTGTCGCCGCCCTGTTGAATACGGGTAACGCATTCGCAGATTGGGATTTTGGCGGCAAAGGTATTGGCGCAGCTTGTAAAGGCTTGCCCAGCCACGCTGCGTTAAAAGCTGCCTTGAATCAGGCCGTCAGCACCGAAAGCAGCGGTTTGAATCTGCATATGTGGGCCACTATCGTCAACCGAGACGGTGTGGTTTGTGCCGTGGCTTATTCCGGTAGTAATCGAGCAGCGCAATGGCCTGCCAGTCGGGTGATTTCGGCCCAAAAAGCCAATACTGCCAATTCCTTGAGCCTGGATTCTACCTCGGCTTCGGCCGGCTCGGGCAGACAGTTGGGGCTGGCGTTGTCGACCGCAAATTTATACTCTGCGGTGCAGCCTGGTGGTAGTCTGTTTGGACTACAGGAAAGTAATCCGGTGAATGCGGAAGTGGCTTATGGCGGTAACTCAGGCCTTTACGGCACGCCGGTCGACCCGATGGTCGGCAAAAAAATCGGCGGTGTCAATGTGTTTGGCGGCGGTCTTGGTTTATATGCGACAGGACAAGCCTTGATTGGCGGTATCGGTTTGAGCGGCGACACATCGTGTGCCGACCACAATATCGCTTGGCGAGTCAGAAATAATTTAGGTTTGGATCACCTTCAGGGCGTAAACGGCGTCAGCGGCGATGGGCAGCGCCCGGATAATATCGTTTACGACATCGGGGCCGACGGTAAGAGCGCCGGTGGCTTTGGTCATCCGACTTGTATAAACGTCTCTAACCCTTCGGAATTGCCGGCCGTCATTCCATAGGGGGATCCCAGCCAGAAATGGTTACGGGCCTATAGCGGTCAATCGCATGGGCCGTGAAGGTGCCGTGGAAAGCGGCACCTTTCTTACATCCCGGAAATGGTTTCGGTATTGGTTTGGTCTGGTTTTTTGCTTAATGCACGTTCCGGTAATCCGGGTCATTTTGCTATTGAAGGGCGGATTCAAAAGTGAAGTGCAACACCTCGATATTAATGAATGAGAGTTGACTGTTGCGAGCTGTTCAGCAGCAATTCCCTGTAAACAGCGAGCGGACAGCGTACCCCAAGACCTTTCCGGGGTCGAGAGTTGATTTGATCGGCAATGGCATCGAGTTGTTGTTGCGTGTAACCGGACAGATCAGTGCCCTTGGGCAAATACTGACGAACCAGGCCGTTCATATTTTCGTTGGAGCCGCGCTGCCAGGGGCTATGAGGATCGCAGAAGTACACGGCAATGCCGGTATTGGCCGAAAGCTGCTTGTGTAAAGCCATCTCGCGGCCTTGGTCATAAGTCATGCTCACCCGCATCGGTTGGGCAATGCTGTTGAGTTTGTCGGTAAAGGCTTGCAGTACGTTAGCGGCACTGGCGGGCTGCGGATGGGGTAGTTTGATCAACATCAGCAAGCGACTGGTACGTTCCACCAAGGTACCCACCGCGCTGGCATTACCCGCGCCTTTGATGAGATCGCCTTCCCAATGCCCTGGAAACTGGCGGTCTTCGATTTCAGGAGGCCGCAGGTGGATGCTGAGCATGTCCGGTATCTGACCTCGACGGTCTTGGCCCTTGCTGCGCGGCACCCGTTTGTTTTTGGCCTGGCGCAGACAGGCAATCAGGTCGCGCTTTAATTCGCCGACCGGTTGGGCATAGATGCAGTTGTAGATGGTTTCGTGTGACACGCGATACTCATGACCTTTGGGATAGAGAGCCGCCTGCGCCAGAGCAATCTGCTCCGGTGACCAGCCTTGCTGAAGGAAATATTTGACGACACCAAACAACACGCCATCGACATGCAGTTTCTGCCGAGGTCTGGATTGTCGCCGCCGACGTTGACAGGCCTGATGCGCTTGGACGCTGCCGTAATGACCGGATGCGCTATTACGACCCAGTTCTCGGCTGATGCAGCTGGCGGGACGTTTCAGCACCCGTGCTATGGCACGAACACCGTAGTTTTGTTGCTTCAGACTGCTGATCGTGACTCGCTCTTCAGGCTGAAGCTGTTGATAGCGCTTTGAGGTAATTTCCATGTGCATACCTTACTGGTGTTTTGGGTGTTGCACTTCACTTTTGAATCCGCCAAGTAAAAACCAGCCGATTGTGGTCGCGAAAGCTGGGCGACCAAAATCCAGGGTATAAATGTTTTATTGATTGGCCCGTTTTCTAAACGCGCCAATAAAATTTAAATAAATACCGGACGGTAACCAAGCGGGAATAATATATTTCAGATCAGTAGGTTTAAACTGGCCGGATATAAAAGCTTTTCTAAATAATATTTGGGCTCCGCCCAATTCGCCGGCCCAGTATAATTCATACGCTTGATATAAAATCTGCTCATAAATCAATTTATTGCAGTTCTGCTTGCCAATGGATTTTTCGATGCCTGGAAAGTCTTTTAAAAAGGCTTTTTGTACGCCAAGATGATTCAATATTGCGCGCAAGCGATTACGGGTAATCTGTTCGCCTTGTTTATGGTGATAGTAAGAAAGAACTTCCGGAACCCGGACAATTTTGCCGAATAACGCAATTCTCAACCACATGTCAAAATCCTCTGCGGTAAACCAGGCATCGTTAAAACCTTTGACGCGGTCTATCTCTTGTTTGCGGGTAATGACGGCGTGGATCGGCCAAGGGCAGCTTTTTAACAGAATACTCGCCTTATCGGACGTTTCGTAGTCCGGCGGAATATAGGGCTTGCAGCGGTCGGCTGCTAAGCCGATATTCTGCCAGCCGCAATAGGCAAGTGTGCAATCCGGATTTTGTTCTAGGCAGCCGAGAAGTTTTTCTAAAAACTCCGGGTGCCAAGTGTCATCGGAGTCTAGAAAAGCAATAAATTGGCCAGAGGCCGCTTGAATTCCGACGTTACGGCTTTGCGCCGGGCCGGAGTTGGATTTGAATATCGACTTAATATTGGGATAAGTAGCTTCCAATTCGTTGATGACTTGTCTGGAGTTATCTGTTGAGCCGTCGTCAACGATAATTAACTCGAAATTCTTAAAAGTTTGGTTGTAAACGGAAGCAACGGAGTTTTTGATCGTGACAGCCGAGTTGAAACATGGCATTACTATGGAGACAAAAGTATCCCCTGTTTTTGAGTTGTTATTTAATGCCACGGCGTTTAACTCGGCAACTCTATAACTTGACTAGTTTTCGTAATGGGTGAGTTCTTCTTTGACAATATTCAGATAACTCAGGCCGTGTAGTTGATCGGGCTCCAGATAATTGCCTTCAGCCCATTCATTCCAAGCTTTGACAAAAACAATGCGTTTTTCGGGGGGATTTTTGGCAATTAATCCAAACGCTTGGCGTAATAGCTTCCTGAATAGCTCGGGCGTTGATCCATGCAGTACTAAGCCGTTTTCGTTGGATCGCGGAGTGTTATCCCAGTTTGGTAATACGGTCGGATAGTCCGGAAAGCTTGGTGCCGATTTGCGAATCAGGTTATCCATCACCTCCGCATAGTCGTATACGGTCAGCGAGGATTTTTTTCCCGCAATAAACCGCAAGATTTTACGCATGATATATCGGGTGGGTAAGTGACCATCTTTTGGTGGCAAAGGCTGCCACGTCGAAGCATCGAGCCCGACGCTGGTCGGGTCCCAGTCCTGGCGCATTCGATAATTCACTCCAACCAGATACAGACCAGCCAATCCGGCGGCGGCGGCTAATTCTCGCCAGTACGCAATTACGTTTTGCAGATCGGGCACGTCCATCGGACTAAAAATCAAAAACAGAGGTTTGCCTTCGATCGTGATGTAACGTGGGTCTTTGAAGGCATTAAGCAGCCATTCAAAGTGCTGCTTATGGTCTTCCATGCCTGGGTAGGTCTGCTCGATTAAAGTTCGATCAGCGGTGCCTTGCCAGATGTTGTTCCAACTATGATTTGCCCAGCACAAGCAAAATGGGAAATCGGGTTCGCCGCTGGCGAGAATCTCGTTGACTGGCCGCTCAAGGATGCGTCGGCCGTCGCCGAACCAGTAGTGGTAGTAGCAAAACCCCTCAATTCCGTATTCTTTGGCAAGTTCGGCTTGAGCGTGACGCGCTTCGGGTAACCGTAGGTCGTAGAATCCGAGGTCGGCCGGCACATGGGGTTGGTAATGGCCGGGGTATAGCGGCTTGGCTTTAGCGACGTTGGTCCATTCTGTGAACCCTTTGCCCCACCACTCGTCGTTTTCCGGGGTAGGATGAAATTGAGGTAAATGAAAAGCGATAAGGCGTGGACTGGTCTTCATAAAATGTTAAACAGAGTTGAATTTTGCAAGTATGGCTCGCCAGGCTGACACGATTTCTTGTTCTTCAAGCGCCAATGAATAAGTCTCGCGAATAAAATTAGCTGCCAGCCGACCTTTCTGCGCCATGGTTTCGGGGGCCTGCCGGTAGGTTTGTATGACGTGTTCGACAGTTTTCGCAAAGCCTACTATATCGCCTTGCTCGATAGGATAAGAGAATTCAGGGTTGAAAAACTCCCGGCCCCCGCCGCCGTGGAAGCCGATCACGACACAACCCGATGCCATAGCCTCTGCAGCAGGTAAGCCGAAGCCTTCGGGATAACCGAAACTCAAAAAGACGGCCGAGTCGCGATAAATTCTTGCAACTTCTGCTTGAGGCAAGTTAATGAAAGGGACGATCTCGAAGTCTTCAAGCGCGCCGCGAAACTTCAGAATGTTAATCACTTGCATCGCGTCTTGCTGATTTTTGATGCGGGAAAAACACAATTGCTTTTTCTTTTTCTTTTTCTCTTGATAATAAAAGGTATTAGGATCGATAGAGAGTCTAAACCGATAGAGCGATAGTTCCGGAAAAGCATGACGTAAATAATCTTCGCCGTCCTTCGAGTTTACCAGCGTGGCAAGCGTATCGGGGTCGTGATATGGACTTATCAGGCGATCTTTGTTCAACGAGTAACCGTTAAAGGTCAGATAGCAATTTTGGTTTAATACGACTTTTTTTATGCCTTTGCCGTAAGCCCACGCCAAATCCGGTCCGTACAATTCCGGTATAGCAATAATGTCGTCTGAGCCGATCGTGCGACTTTTGCCGCCTTTGATGTGCAACTCAACGACCTGATCCGGCTGGAAACGGCGTTTTACCTTGCCGTGAAGACGATCGATGATCGAGCCCCGCCAATACACAATTGGCGTTTTATTTTCGAACCACGATACTCGAAATCCGGGATTGTTGTGCACGACGTAGGCCGGGATGCCGTTACGGTTCAATACGTCGACATGCTGATATATGACTCTTACCCCCCCTACGGGAGTGTTATGTTCCGGACAAAGATAATAGATAGTCACGAGGTTGGCTCAATTTCGAGTGTTAGCGTGAGCAAAGCCAGCGGCTTGCTCTGGCTGTTAAGATGGTTATGCCGATCCATTTGAGTGGGTTTGCTTGAAACGCCACATTACATGTTTGTCCAACATGTCGATGCATCGTCTTTTAAAACCAGGGAGTCCGAAATAGTTAAATTGCATTTCGGCGTTTTTTAATGCCTTGGTATCGCTCAGCTTGCTGTGTTGCCGCCGTGATAAAAACGATTTTTCTTCCAGAATTAACGCCAAATCGTTCATAAATTCGATTTGCTCCGACGCGGCGTGATAGGCCCGAGCATCAGCCGCCGCTTGGCGGCCGATTTTTTCGCGAAATCCCGGATCGACGGCCAATTTTTTCATCCAATCGGCGGCCTCATCGATATGGGGTTCTGCCCATACTGCGCGTTTGCCGAGTCGGTCAGGGCCATTGGCGGCCATGCCGGTATAAGGCACCAAATCAAATCCTACCAGACACGAATTCGTGTGCCGCATGAACGACATGTTACCCGACCAGGCGGTTGCTATCACAGGCTTGCCTAACGTCATACATTCTAATGGTCCGAGTCCCAGTCCTTCCGCACGGTGCATAGAGACAAATACGTCACAGCTGGCATACAGGCTTAACACATCCGGGTAGCTCAGCGACTTGGGGATAAAATGAACACGGGGATTACCAGCACATCGTGATTTTAGTTCCTCTACCAATCGCATGGGGTTGCAACCCGGCGTAGTGACTTCCGCGTTATTTAATTTCACGACTAAATGCGGCGCGTCCGAAGCTTCGGAGTTGCCGGGAAACGCCTGCAGGAAAGCATCGACAGCACCAAATGGGTTCTTGCGGGCCGGGTCATGATGCGGATCGAAACTGGATACAAACAGAAGCTTATCGTGAGGCAGTTCAAATTTAGCGCGGTCTGCGTAAATTCCGTCAGGCAGGAAAAGCGGGTGTATGCAGTCGAGCGTCAATACATCCGATAAATTAGTATCAAATACATGTTTAACAAAGTGCGATCCGGCCAGTACCACATCAAATAAACGTAGCGCTTCCCGGAAGCGTTTCGGTAGCACTGTTTCTTCGCACCAGATCAATCCTACATTGAGACGATTGGCGGCAAACAAGCCCTTCGGGGGATGCAGAAACAGGTTTGGCAATTGTCCCATCGATAGAAAGAACAAATTGATCGAGTAGGGCAGTTGTATCGGGTCGTCAACTGTAAGATCCTGGTACTCATGCACCCGGGCATTGGGAGCGCGCTTGTAATCTATATCAAAAATCGATACTGGAATTTGCCGATTTAAAAATAGTTTTACAAAATGCCTGGCAGTTATTCCCAAGCTTACGTTACTGCTGACGTAGCCGATAACGTTGATGCCAAAATTACCGTTCATCTTAGTTAATTTGTTTTATTGAATCGCCATAGCACATAACGATTGAGAGTGTGATAAAACCAGCTACGAAGAATGCGGCTTTTGAGTTTTAACCATGGTACCTGGGTTTGATCGATCTGGCTGAATACCTGATTAATTTTGACTTTCACCACCGCTTCTGAAAAATTATTTTCCAGAAAATTTCTGCCGGATAAGCCGATTTCGCTATGCCGCCCCGGATCGTTGAGTAAACTTAATACGTGATCGGCAAATTCTCTGGGTGTATCGCCAATCAATATTTCCTTGCCTGGAGTAAGCCCGAAGCCTTCTAGCCCAATCGAGGTCGTGACGACTGGGAGGCCGAAGGACAGCGCTTCGCCAATTTTGCCCTTTACACCGCTCCCGTAACGCAAAGGTGCTACCGAGATATAGGACTCTGTCAAATAAGGGTGCATGGACGGCACGTGGCCCAAAATCTCGATGGGCCCGCCGTGAAGATTTTTCACCGTCTCCGGGTAGCCTTCGCCGATTACTTTAAAACGAACCTGAGGGGCTTGTTCTAATATTAGCGGCAAGACCTCGTTGGCAAAATATAACACTGCGTCACTATTAGGCTCATACTGGCCCCAGCCTACAAACATCAATACGTTTTTATCTCGCGCCGCAGTAGGAATATATTCACCCATAGGATGAATATTTGGAATGATAGCGAGTTTATTGGCGGGGAGTTCTGGTGCTAATAACTGACGCTCCTGTTCAGAAACGACAATAATGAAATCAGCTTTCCTATAGGTGGCAATTTCTTCCCGCTTAACTTTATTGGCGAAATCTATATCGCTCTGTTGTTTAGTCAATCGGGCACGTGACATATATCGGCCGAACTGAACGTCTACAGAGTCTATAATCAATTTCGCTGTCGGCGCCCAATCTCTTACTGCTTGAATATTTTTCGGGGTCGCCAGTACATAGAGAACGAATACCACCGAATCGTAATTTTCAGCCTGTAAGGCCGGCACCAATCCGTTATCGCAAATACCGACGCCTTGAGACACCAAAGTTTGTCGATAAAGCGACACCGCGGACTCTCCTAATTCGTTGACCATGTAGGGGACATCCAACGGGCAAAGCGATACTTGGTGAGACTCCGTCAGTATTTGAATCAAGCGAGAAAACCTGAGTTCGTATGAGGAACGGTCGAATGCTGGGTAGGAGTCAGAGACGATCAGTATTTTCATGCGCTAAATGACTCGGTAAAGAATATATTTGTTGAGATATCGATCCGGCAACTAAAGTTAATGTTTTACCCATGGCGGTATGAATTCGCTCCAGTATTGATCTTCATTTTTTGCCAATCGCTTGATAATCGGTCTGAGAAATCTAATAACAGGATTCTGGATAATTGCTTGGTAATTTTTCTCGTACCAGCAGTATTTATTGATTATATCTGTTAGTTGTTTTTCGACTTGCTTTTTACCACCATGTTGAATGATAACCATCGCACAATCTAAAAGCATAAGTTTCTCAAAAGCTGTTGTTTTGGCATTAGGATGACTTAAAGCTTCAGAAAGAAGGCTGTCAGTGCTGATAAATTTAATTCCATTTTCCGCCATTCGCAGCCATAAATCCAGATCCATCGCGATGTGGATAGATTCATCAATCGGACCAACCTGCTCCCAAGCCGCGCGAGAAAATGCGCTAGACGGTTGCAAAAAATTGCCGCCATTCATCCAGCTATATAGGCTATTCAGATCGATTGTTGGATTAGGTTCAATGTAATAAATTTCGTTGCCAGACAAATCAACAATTCTTCCTGAGCCAACGACCATACCAATTTCCGGATTGTTCTGGAATGTCTTAGAGAAATATTCAAGAGTGCCAGGCAGGTACCAATCATCCGAATTTAGCCAAGTAAGTATGTCGCCGGTGGCTTTTGCCATGCCTTTGTTTATAGCATGGCTTTGACCTCTATCAGGCTCGCTAACCCAATAAGCTAAATAGTGCTCGTATTTTTTTATGACCTCAATTGTGTTATCGGTACTTCCACCATCAATTATTATAAACTCCAGATTATGATAATCTTGTGATATTACAGATTGTATAGTTTTCTCAATAAATTTACCTTGGTTAAAGGTGGGAGTTACTATCGTTATTCTTGGTAATTTATTCATTTTTTTACTATTGAACCTTTGAAGCCTCTAAGTTAAGGCTAATTAGGTATTCTTTGTTATTAAACGATAGCTTCTTTGATGCCCAGTCTTCAAAATTATGAAATTGACTTTCATGCGGATTCCATTCCGTTATGTCTCCAAAATTATGTGAAAATAATAGGTTACTTAAATATTTTTTGTTATAGACTTCATGGTGAAAATTTTCTGGGTAATCTTGTCCGCCCATAAGGGAGGGCGATATGTATTCTATTTGGTGATTTGTATCGTTATAAATGGCAATGATGTGATCGAAATCCGGTACGGATATTCTTAATTTTCCTTTGGGTTTTAATATGCGATGCATTTCTTTGAGGACTAATGATATATTTTTCCTAGGGACGTGCTCCAATACGTGACACATGTAGATGAGATCGACAGTATTATCCGGAATCATCCATAGGCGGAAAATATTGCGAGTCACTATATGGACATGACGATATTTTCTAGCATCAATATTGATAAAGTCTGGGGCGTTTATGTCGCCGCAGCCAATGTGTAAAAGTAATTCTCCGTCTTGCGTTCTCGGGTATTTCTTTTCTCTTGCAAGCCAGAGTGATTGTCGAGCGAAGTTGGCAATATTGTAAAATTTTGATCCAATTATATTTTTAAGTCTTTCGATTCGCCAATGCATTTTATTTATTGTCCATTGTTGTCAAGAAATTTCCATTTTCCGTTTAAATTAATAAATCCTTCCGTCATGCTTTGAGTTCTTTCGATATTTGAAGTTTTAACTTGGAAGTTAATTACGCCTTCTTCATAGAAGATATTACGCGCTATTTTTCCGGCCTCAATGCCGATACGAATTGAAAAAACACCGGGTAATAGAGGAAAGGATGGTATTTCAATGGCCAATATATATTGACCTGGATACAGTATTTTGTTTTTAAACTGAGACTCGGTGATTTCTGTGGCAAGATAAAGAAAGTCTGTGGTATGAATTCCAAACCCGAAGTTTGGGTTTTCAAGTGTTTTGTTGACTTTAAAATTCAAACGAAATGTTATATTTTCATTGGTATTGATGCTTTCAATTTTTTCACCGCGATCGTTAATTATTTCAACGGCATTTAGTTCGATATCCCCAGAAAGCTCTTTTCGAGCTCTGCTTGATGAATGGTGGCTTTGCTCTTTTATTTTCTCGTCGTTTTGCGCATAAAAAAGGCCACATATTTCCGCCGGGTTTCCATCCGCGACAATTTTACCGTGATCCATGAGGAGCACTCGCTTGCATATGCGTTCGATTTGTCGAATGTTGTGGCTGACAAGTAAAACTGTTTTTCCTTGATGAATTATCATGTCTTCCATCTTATTGAAGCATTTCCGTTGAAACGCTAAGTCGCCGACTGCTAAAACTTCATCGATAATTAGAATATCCGCATCCAGACTGGTGGCGATGGAAAATCCCAGCTTTACGGTCATGCCGGAGCTGTATCGTTTTACAGGGGTGTCAATAAATTTTTCCAATTCGGAAAAATTAATGATTTCGTCCAATTTTTGTTGAATGACTTTTTTCGGAATACCCAAAATAGAACCATTCAGGAAAATATTTTCCCTGCCGGTTAATTCTGGATTTACGCCTGCGCCCACTTCGATAAGCGGGGCGATACTACCTCTTACCACAACATTGCCCTTTGTAGGCTTGCTAATATTGGCGAGGTGTTTGAGTAGAGTGCTTTTTCCGGCGCCGTTGTGTCCGATAATGCCAACGACTTCACCTTCATCAATAGCAAAGTTCACATTGTCGAGGGCTTTAAACCGCTCGCGACTAATTGTAGGCTGAAAACTTAGGCGTCGTATTGCGTTGACGGCAGTTTCTTTCAAACTGGTAAGGTGTCCGAGTTGATATTCTTTGGTCAGATGATTGACTTCTATAATGGCCATATAGTGGAATTTGAGTATTTCGATTCTAGTAAGTTATCGACCTATTAGATAACGTCTGCAAACCAATTTTCAGCCCGCTTAAAAAACCAATAGCTAAAAGGAAGCACAGACAAAGTTAATATCAAACCTGGGTAAAGTGCTTGAAAATCCGGGTCAGATGCTCCAATTAGTGTGCGCTGAAAACTATCGATTATTCCAACTAATGGATTTATAGTGTAAAGGGTATACAACTTCTCCGACCACTCTCCGGCTGCCTGCTCTATAAGTAGTTTCTTTTTAACCAGGCTTAAGGGATAAATCACCGGTGAGCCGTACATCAATAACGATAGGCCGATTGGTATGGCTTGCGCGATATCGCGGTAGTAGACATTCATCGCTGCGCCGAAAAAACTGATCGTCAAAGCCACTACCATGGTATACAGCACAAAAACCGGCAGCCAGAAAGCATATATAGTAGGCAAAATTTTGTAATAGATCATCATTCCGGCCAGTATTACAAAACTAACAACTAGTTCTACTAGTTTGGTCACCATTGCTGTCAACGGAAAAATTTCCCTTGGGAAATATATTTTTTTAATTAAGGCTGCGTTCGAGGTGACGCTGTTTACACCTTCGGAAACGGATTCCTGAAAAAAGACCCAAGGTATTAATGCCGCAAAGGTAATTAAAGGGTAAGGTAATCCACCTGTCTCAATACCTACGAAACCCTTGACTAGCGTGAATACCAACATCAGCATAACTGGTTTTAGTACCGCCCATAAAATGCCAAGGTAAGCCTGTTTGTAGCGAATAACTATATTTTTGTAAGTTAGAGCGGCTATTAGCTCTCTATAGTTATAAAGGTTTTTGATTATTCTGAACATCTCGAATGGTATGCGCTATAAGGTATATTAATCAGCTTTTTGGGTTTTTTTCAGTTTAGAAAGACGTTTCAATAGAGGCTTAGAATCCGGTTTCTTTTCTAAGCCTTGTTCCAGTATATTGATCGCCTCGTTAGGTCTGTTCAATTTGATATATATATCGCCTAGCGCTGCATAAGGCATCCAGGTTTTCGGGCTACGCTCGATACTTTTGTGATAGTTGTCGATAGCCGCTTTGTAGTCCTCCAATCCTTCGTATGCTTTGCCGATGTCGTAGTACATTTTAGGGATCAATACAAAATCCGACACCATACCGTGCTTAAACGGAAAAACCATTTCGTTGATGGCCTGTTTCAGATAACTGACTCTTTCCGCACGGTTGTTGGTTTTCCAGGCCAGGTTATAGGTAAATAATCCTGCACAATAATGGTGAATACCGCCGTTGCCTGCCAGCCTTTTTTCCCACATCAAGGCTCTTGGCGTGCCTTGGGCACCTTCCTGATGCATTTCTTTGCAGAAAATAGGCAGCCCCATATAGTCTAGATCTGTTTGAGGAAATTCTGCTTTAGCAATGATCGGTAAAAGTCCGATACACAGCATAAATGTTTTTAATGATTTTTTGGCAAACTTTATAATTCTCATTATGTATAAGCTTTATAAGTTGTAAAAATGGCTACTGTTTCAGTAATTTAAAGTAAATTGACTCTATACTTGTTGTATGAGTTTTTATAGAGAATAATTTAAACGCCTTTTCTTGCGCGTTTTCCCCAAGCCGTTCGGCTAAGTCAGGTTTTTGGTAAAGTTCAAGTACGGCATCACGGAAGCTTTCGGAGTCACCGGCGCTAAATAACAACCCCGTTTCTCCGTTGTCCAGCATTTCCGCGCCGCCACCGTGGTTCGGGCCGATTAAAGGTCTGCCCATTGCCATGGACTCGATAACTACTGTGCCTAACGGTTCAGGCGCTGTCGATGCCGACACGACCACATTTAAACCGTTGTATACGCGTTCCATTTGCCCGATATGGCCGGTGAAAATAACAAAATTTTTTAAGTTTTCGTTATTGACTCTATTTTTCAACATTTCTTCATAATTAGAGCATTCTTCCGGCGTACCGCCAATAATTACCATTTTTAAATTTGGAATTTTATCAGATAGCTCTTTGGCGGCATCCAAAAATAACTCCTGGCCTTTCCAGGGAATCAGTAATCCTACCAGTCCGACTACAAAATCATTGGTTTCTATATCAAATTGTTTACGGAATGTGTTGCCGTCAGCCTTTAAATCGAGTTTTTGTAATTCTATCCCATCATAAACTACGGTTATTTTTTCCCGGGCAACCATTAGTTCAGAAGTCATTCTGTCAGCGACCCAGTTAGAAACAGATACAAAGTGGTCCGGAATTTTGTAAAGGTAACCCGCCAATTTGGAATAACTAGGGTTTTCGCGCACATGGCAAACACACGATTTATGCAAAATTTTAGCGGCCAGCAAAGCGGCGCGGTTGCAAACTGGGTCATTGTTGGCGTGAATCAGGTCTGCTTCAAACTTCCAGGCAATCCAGAGAAGTTGCAAAAAAAACGGCATAAAATTGAGCAAATCATCAGCGCGAGCGATGATTTGCGTGGCGATAAATCTTAAATATCGGTTGCTTGCAAACACTGGTTTGCGTTTTACTAAAGCACGCCATGCGCTAATGTCGAAATGGCGGTCTTTTATAGGTTTCCAAACAGCCTCGCTTGCTATTTCTTGGTATTGAGCAGTTGCGCGTCCAGTAACAACGATCGGATAGAATTGGCTGCGATCAAGACATCTCACTAAATGGCGAAGACAAATTACGGCACCACCATAGCCAATGCCATTTTCAACGAATAATATGCGTTTCGGTTTGACTGCACCGTTCATTTAACCGGAATGTCCTATGGGCTGTTATAATTAAAATGTAATTTAGTGATTTAATTTAATACTTGTTTTAAACTACGTAATTTTATTATCAAGTCTTTGGGTAGGTTACTTAACGTTAAATACTTCAGAGAGCGTAGCGTGAATTTTTGTTTCATACTTATTAAAAAATTCACTCGGGCTTGGTCGTGTTCCAAGTTGATAAAAGACCAATACCCTAGCGACCAGTACGCGTTAGCTACCATCAAATTAGCGTCTATTCCCTGAGCACTCAATTGCGGCCCAGCAAATTCGCGGATCGAGTTCATGACTTTGATTAGGTCTGCCAACATGGGCCGGTTTGCTTGGGTAGCATTGTTGCCGTGTTGGCGGCGTAGCATCAGTACTTCGGGCACACAGCTGATAGCATGAACGGCAGCAATTTTTGCCCACATCTCCAAGTCTTCGCCAAAACGAATTTCTTGATTGAATCGCCCGGATGAGATGATAGTTTCACGGTCAATCAGGACAGTACCTGTCGGAATGAAATTTTTTTCGACAAGTTTGGCCAATGCGTTTGGTATTGGGCAACCCGCCAAGTGATGAAAATAATCAAACAGTTGGTGCTTGGCTAGTACCGATTTGACCGTAATGTTGTCGTCAATATCGATTTCAGCCATATCGCCGGCTACTAGTTTCAATTCTGGATGTGCGATCAGAATCTGTTTTTGCAGCGCAATTTTGTTGGGGACCCATTGATCGTCGGCGTCCAAAAATGCGATCCAGTCTCCACTTGCCAGTTCAACGCCTTTGTTCCTGGCGGCGGATGGACCCTGGTTTTTTTGTTTGTAGTAGATAATGTTTCCGGGCAACGCTCTCACGATCGCTTCAGTTTCGTCGGTCGAACCGTCGTCGACAATGATGATTTCCGCTACGGGTTCGGTCTGGGCCTGAATACTGGCGACCGCGGCACTGATGAACTTGGCGCTGTTGTATGCTGGGATGACTGCGCTGATTTTCATTAGTTTTCTTGGTTACCCTTATTTGAGTCCAGTTTTACAGATTACCCAAGCAGGAAGGCTTAGTCCCGTGACGTATCCGATCAAGGCCAATTTTCGATGACGATAGTATAGACGATATAAGAATGCGCCCAATTTTCGGTGACCGCTCGCCATCTTCAGGCCGGGCCACCGCTTGCCATTAAAACGGTTGGTAATTTCAGGCGAAGGATCGAGTAGCGATTCCCCGAGTTCGGCCGAGGACAGAAAGCGGACTCGCGGAAACATCCCGGCAATAGCCGACATCAACTGATCCAGCCCGGCAATCGCATCGTTGCATTCTGTTTCGGAACGAGTGAAGTTGTAACGATGAGTCGAGATACTGATCGGCGCTGCTTGCCGATAAGCAATTTCAGCCTCAGCCACAGCGCTCGCAACGGTGTTTTTACCGTCAACGGGTTCGTACATGACGTTGCGGACCAAATAAAATTGGCCGAAACTGGTTTTGTTCCCGACCCGGATAATCGACGGATCCTGTCGATATCGGCCGGATTGGTCGCGGCCGGTGCAACGGTAGCCTGCGGTTTGAATTGCAATGATATTGCGATCGCGCCACTGTTGTTCGATAAGGTCGTTCCATAGATAGCAGGGCGCGACCGTAGTCACGCTGGGTGCACCGAACATACGCTGGAAGCTGGCGGTGGCAAGTTCTATGATGTTTTGCGCCTCGGCCGAGTCGACCGATGACGTCGGTAATGCGCTGCCGTCCACGTAATGGCCTTGTAGCGGCGAATCCAGTGATTCCCAGTCCCACCAGTCGGAGGTGGATTTGGCCGCGGTTAAGCGCGGGTCGTTTTGCTGGCATAACCTGGCAAAACCGGCTCCGTTCAGGTGTTCCAGACCGTGTAATTGCGGAGTCAATAGATCCCGGGCGATGCCATCTTTGAGTGCTTGGTAGATTGCCGGAAAATCGGCATCCAGCATTTTTCGGTGATATTCACCTTCAACGGCTATTTTTTCTATGTCGGGAACCGCCAACACCATGTCGGCAGTCAGGACAGGATTGCGTCCTACGGCGTCTTTATGCTGATCCAGCATATTTAGCAATTGGTTGAGCCGGTCGGCATGAAACTCGCCGCCTGGCCCCCAATCGTCGCTCTCAATCAATACCGGGGTGTCGGCAAAATAGGCTTCGTTCCAGGTTGCAACGAACAGATCCTTTTTCCAAACCCATAAGCAGGCGATGCAGACCGACCAGAAACCTAAAATAAACAGAATTGCCATATTTTCAATCGATAATTAAAGTGCCGCGGTAGCAAGCTATAACGGGCTACACTTTCATCCTAGCAGAGATTCATGGTCTCGCCGAACCGTGATAGCCTCGGGAAGGATTCGGGGTGCATTGTGCGGCCAATTTTAGTGTTATGAATCGTCTATTTGTTCAATCCGGGGTGATGATGCGCAAAAACAGTGGGTTAGATCGGGTAAAAGCGGAGAATTTTTTATGACCGATACGTCAGGTTTACCGCAACATTGGCGTAGACCGTTGGCAGGAGTGCTGGTGGTTACGCTGGTTACGCTGGGAGTGTTCGCGGATACATGGGCGTCTATCGTTGCAATTTGGTCGCGTTCAGAGACCTTTACCCATGGTTATTTAGTTGCGCCGACCAGTTTATGGCTGATCTGGCTGCGGCGGCGGCAATACCGCGATTTGCGGGCGGAATTCAGTTGGTTTGGCCTGATTTTGTCCATCGCGGGTGGCTTTATGTGGTTGGTGGCAGACTTGGTCCACGTCTTGGTAGTACAGCAATGGGCGGTGGTTGGAATCCTGATCAGCAGTCTGTGGGCGGTGTTGGGAACCGGCGTGATATCGAGTATGCTTTTTCCCATTCTGTTCTTGTTTCTGATGGTACCTTTCGGCGAAGCCTTTATTCCGCCACTGATGGACTACACCGCGACCTTTGTCGTCACGTTACTGCGTTTGACCGGGATTAGCGTTTACCGGGAAGGCTTATTCTTTACGCTAACCTCCGGGAATTGGTCTGTGGTGGAGGGCTGTAGCGGTTTACGCTATCTGATATCGTCTTTTACTCTGGGAACCGTTTACGCCTATCTGAATTACACCAGTTATAAAAAGCGCGCAGTGTTTATCGCGGTTTCTTTTCTGGCACCTATCATCGCAAACGGATTCCGCGCTTATATGATCGTCATGATCGGCCATTTAAGCAGCATGAAACTCGCGACCGGCGTGGATCACATCGTTTATGGCTGGGTATTTTTCGGGATCGTCATGTTCGCGCTGTTTTACATCGGTTCGTTTTGGCACGACGCCCCAAACAGCTCCGAAATCACCGTGAAAGAAGAAGGGCCGTTCGATGCCGAAGTGGCTTCAGAGCCCCGTTATCAGTGGTTCGGTTTCGCGGCAATCTTGGTGTGCCTGACAATTTGGCCGCCGATTTCTCATGGTCTGTCTGGCTTGCAAAATAGCAATGTAGTGGTGCCGGAACGGTTCAGCCACCCCGCGCTCGATACTTGGCTACCGGCTGATCCGCCGGATTGGGGTTGGGAGCCGAACTTCAAAGGTGTGGTCGCCGAATCCAGAACATTTTTAAAAGACGAGCAAGCCGTCGTCGGCCTCTATTTCGCCAACTTCGGCGACGAAAGCCAAGGTGGCGAATTGGTAAACTCGCAGAACTATTTGGTCCCGCAAAAACATAAGATTTGGCGGATGCTGCGCGACAATGACTATCCGGTCGATTGGGGCTCCGGCTACTCAATCGTTGTCGAGGAAGCGGTCTTGAACAGCAGCCAGCGCGAATTATTGGTATGGCGCTGGTATCGCATCGGCGATAAAAATACCGACAATGCCTATTTGGCAAAGTGGTGGCAACTGCTCAAGCGCTTAACCGGCGATTCGGCGCCGGAATTGCTGGTTGTGGTTTACACAGAACTAGCTACTCAAGAATTGGATACGGCGCGGGATAAGTTAAAACAAATAGCCTTGGCGTGCTGCAGCTGAGTTCGGCGAACAGGATCGACACAGTCGACCCGCGTCAGTACTCCGCTTGACGCTGCAGGCCGCGCGGATGTTAGACTAGCAACACCCTTATTTAAAACTTTGTGAAGGAAAACTTATGATACCGGTAATTTTGTCAGGCGGTTCTGGAACTCGGCTTTGGCCATTGTCGCGCGGCCAATATCCCAAACAATTTTTGCCTTTGGTTTCCGGTGCAACCATGATCCAGGAAACCATGCTCAGGCTGGATGGGTTGGCCGGTTTGCAGCCGCCGATCGCGGTGTGTAACGAAGATCACCGCTTCATGATGGCGGAGCAAATGCGGGAGATCGGTATCAAGCCGGCGGCGATTATATTGGAGCCGGTAGGCAAGAATACCGCGCCGGCGGTAGCCATGGCGGCGTTGAGTGCTGGTTCCGAGGACGACATCTTGCTGATCTTGCCGGCGGATCACGTCGTGGCCGATCGGCAGTCGTTCCATCGTGCGGTGGTGCAGGCAGAACAACTGGCGAAGCAGGACTTGTTGGTCACCTTCGGTATTGTCGCCAGCGAACCCGAGACTGGTTACGGTTATATCAAGCGCGGTGAGGTGCGTTACGGCGAGGCCTATAAAGTCGATGCCTTTGTCGAGAAGCCGGATTTGCAGACCGCGCAACGCTATCTGGAAAGCGGCGAGTATTTTTGGAACAGCGGCATGTTCGCGTTCAAAGCCGGTTGTTTCTTGCGCGAACTGGAAAAATTCAATCCGCAAATGTTGGCAGTGTGCCGGGAAGCATTGAAAGCGGCCAAACCTGACCTGGACTTTGTGCGGTTGGATAAGGAAATATTTGCGACATGTCCTTCCGATTCGATCGACTACGCGGTGATGGAAAAAACCGACAAAGCCGCAGTGATTCCGTTGGACGCGGGCTGGAACGACGTCGGTTCCTGGTCGGCACTATGGGATGTCACCGCCAAGGACGAAACCGGCAATGCCATCAAAGGCGACGTCTTGACAGTCGATACCCGTAATTCCTACATCCATTCCGGCAACAAATTGGTGGCCGTGATCGGCGTCGATAATCTGATCGTGGTCGAAACCGACGACGCAGTGATGATTGCCGCCAAAGACCGGGTGCAAGACGTCAAGGATGTCGTCGACCAACTGAAAAAAGCCAAACGCAGTGAAGCCAACGTGCACCGCAAGGTTTATCGGCCTTGGGGTCACTACGACCTGGTCGACAGCGGCGACCGGCACCAAACAAAACGCATCGTGGTCAAGCCCGGCGCAAAATTGTCGGTGCAGAAACATCACCATCGCGCCGAGCATTGGGTGGTGGTGAAAGGGACCGCCTGGGTCGAGAAAAACGGCGAAAAAGTTCTGGTGTCGGAAAACGAATCGATTTACATCCCGCTCGGCGTGATTCACAGTTTGGAGAATCCCGGCGTGATTCCGCTGGAAATGGTCGAAGTCCAATCCGGCAGCTATCTGGGCGAAGACGATATTGTGCGCTACGAAGACCAGTACGGACGAATCTAGCGCCATGCGGTAATAGTCACGCTAAACTTCCGATCAACGCCGCGCCGGCTTGGCGCGGTGACCTGCCTAACATCCGATAACGTTCGGTAATCGTTTCCCCGGAGTTGCCCTTGTCTCTGCAAACGGTCAACGACCTTTTGAAAAAACACAAGCTCGTCGAGGGCATGTTGCACAACCAGCCGATGCCGAGGCGCAAGTTGATTACTGCGCTGGTGCAAAAGCAGCACATGGTCGAATTGCGCAGCTTGTTGGCGCGGCTCACGGCAATCGAAATCGGCCAGATCTTGCACGCCTTGGAGTTGGAGGATGCCCGCCTGGTCTGGGAGCAGGTGGAGGAGAACCGGCAGGATGACGTGTTGTGGGAGCTTTCCGATACCTTACGCGAACAATTGGTCGGCGACCGAGAGCCGCATTGCGGCGTCGGCCAAATGAGCGCATTCGAACTGGTCGAGGGCCGGTTATCCAAAGTGGCGATCACCTGTCGCCACGATTTGTACGAAATCAAACCGATCTGGATCGACTTATTGGCGCCGACCAAGGCCCAGCGCCAACTGATCGGCCAGCATTTCGGCTTGGAATTGCCCGATCCGCTGGATTTGACCGATCTTGAGGCCAGCGCCCGGTTCTATGTCGAAGACCAGCATGAAATCCATATCCATTCGGATTTTTTGTTGGACCGGGAGGGCAAATCGCGTAGCGTGCCGGTAGCCTTCGTTTTGTCGGGCGACATGCTGTTCTCGGTACGCAACGAGGAGTTGCCGGTATTTCGGCTCCAACGCTTAAGGGCGAGAACACAGCCAGGCTTTGTCTCGGATTCCAAGGATATGCTGCTGGATTTGTACGGTGCCGAGGCTGAATATTCGGCCGACGCGCTGGAAAATATTTACGAGCAACTGGAGAGCGTCAGTAAAAAAGTATTAAGCCAGGATATCAGCGACGAAGAAGCTGCTGAGATATTGACCGATATTGCCGAAGAAGAGGATTTGAATGGCCGTATCCGCCGCAATATGCTGGATACCCAACGCGCCGTGTCGTTTTTGATCCGGCGTAAATTGTTGAATCCGACCCAGTTGGAAGATGCACAGCAAATCTTACGCGATATCGAGTCCTTGAATAGCCATACTGCATTTCTGTTCGACAAAATCAATTTCTTGATGGACGCAACCGTCGGTTTTATTAATATCAACCAAAACAAGGTTATTAAAATCTTTTCGGTCGCTTCGGTGGCAATGTTGCCGCCTACCTTGATCGCCAGCATTTACGGTATGAATTTCGAGTATATGCCCGAATTGAAATGGATGTTGGGTTACCCGTTTGCGTTGGGGTTGATGACTGTTTCTGTGCTATTGCCTTACGTATATTTCAAACGCAAAGGCTGGCTTAGATAAAAAATCACGGAGTGCGTCACAGTTTGTTGGCTCAAAACCACAAACTGCGACAATATGTCACATTTAAAATCGACAATCCGCCAACTATTATTAACCTAACTTTTTCGGTTTGGTTTGACAGCTAAAAGTTGCGTTATATTTCTTCCTATTGCTCTGAGGCGATTATCCACTGGTAATCGCCTTTTTTTTGCCCGAAGAAATTAACCGACCGGTTTGAATTTAACCGACTTGATTGCATTATCGTCGCGCTTGACGATCTCAATGACGTGGCCGTGGAGCTTAATGCTGGTGCCGGGCTCGGGGATGGTTTCCATATACTCGATAATTAAGCCGTTGAGGGTTTTTGGACCTTCGGTCGGCAAATCCCATTGGGTGACGCGGTTTAGCTCACGGATGCTAACACCGGCATCGACCAAGTAACTACCGTCTTTTTGCGCTTTAATATCGGGTTCTTCTATCGCCAACTCGCCGACGATCTCCTGCAACAGATCGTCGAGCGTAACCAGTCCCAATACGTCCCCATATTCGTCGACTACCAATCCGATCCGCAATTTTTCCGCCTTGAAAATCTGCATTTGCTTATGAATCGACGTGCTGGCCGGAATGAAAAACGGCTTGGCCAAGCTGTTGACAATGCTTTGCTTATCTAAATCGGCGTGGCTAATGCGGGATAGGGCGGTGCGAATATGCAAAAATCCGATCACCCGATCGATATTCTTTTTGTAAACCGGCAGACGGGTATGTGGACTGGCTTGGAGCTGGCGAATGATATCTTCGATCGATTCTTCCAAATCGATACCGACGATCTCGTTACGGTGGGTCATGATATCGGTCACGCTGGCGGATTCCAGATCCAGAATACTCATCAGCATATTACGGTAGCGGGCCGGCAGTTGGTGGTTGGCTTGAGACACTAGGCTTTTCAACTCGTCCTTATTCAAAGGCTCGGCAACTTCGCCCAATTTTTTACGTTTGATCCCGAAAATGCGTAACAGGCCGCTCGATATCAAATTGATGGTCCATACCACCGGATAAAACAATTTCAATAACGGGGGATAAATCCAAGCCGAAACGAATGCCAGCAATTCCGGCTTTAGTGTGCCCAGAGTTTTTGGGGTAACCTCGGAGAATACTAAAATGGCGAAGGTCAATAGTCCCATCGCGGCAGGAATGGCCTGATTACCGCCGATCCGGATTGCAATCACCGTCGTCAGCGCAGCGGCCAGAATATTGACGAAATTGTTACCGATTAAAATCAGGCCCAGCACGCGTTCCGGCCGTTTTAGCAGGCGATGGGTTTTAACGGCGCTTTTATGTTTTTTTTTGACGAGATGCTGCAACCGATAGCGGTTAAGCGTCATCAACGCTGTTTCAGAGCCCGAGAAAAATGCGGATATCAACAATAATACCGCCAGTATACCGAATAGTATACTTAGGGAAATTTCGTTCAAAACAAACGTACTCTGGGTTGTGTAACAAGAGCTTAGTTTCTATGCTGGGCAAAATTTGTCAAGCTGAAAACCGCGTGCCGATCCGAAGCATTTGCCGGAGATTGAACTAAACTACATCAACTAGACGGCGCAATCGGCTGAAATCCGGCGATTTTGACAATCCCGGACTTCGATGCTTAACTTGAAATTCGATTGTTCCCTCCCTTCGTATCCAAGTAGTTTCAGAGAACACACGCATGGCATTGCCGGAAATTTTGCTGGTTGACGATAACCTTAATCGCGCACAACAAGTCGAAACGGTGCTCCGGTTTTTGGAATACCGGGTGATTACGGTCAGCGGCAATCAATACGAATCGGTATTGGCCGGTCAAGATGCTTTCGGTGCGGTGTTTGTCGGTAGTGGCGATCGCCAAGCCAGCCTGATCAAAGCGATAGCCGACGCGACGGAGGATACGCCGATCATTCTGCTAGCGGAGCCCGGTAACGGGCAGCAGTTGCTGAGCACTATTCAACAATTGGTCAGTAAAGTCGTGGAATGGCCGACGGTCTATCCGACACTCATCGACATATTGGACGAATTGCCCAAACCAGAATCGACTGCGCACAAGCCGCAAACCAATAAAGGCTTGGCCGGAATCAGTAAAGCAGTACAGAAAACCCGCGAGTTGATCGATCAAGTCGCCAAATCCGATGCGACCGTACTCATTCTCGGCGAGTCCGGGACCGGTAAGGAAGTTGTCGCCCAAGCCCTGCATCGGGCATCCGCCCGCAGGGACAAGCCGTTTGTGCCTGTCAATTGCGGAGCGATTCCGGGCGAACTGTTGGAAAGCGAACTGTTCGGCCATGAAAAAGGGGCATTTACCGGAGCCTTGACATCGCGCCAGGGCCGATTCGAGATGGCCGAGGGCGGTACCTTATTTCTCGACGAGATCGGCGACATGCCAATGCCGATGCAGGTCAAGCTTTTGCGCGTATTGCAGGAACGGACCTTCGAACGGGTCGGCAGCAATAAAACCATCCGCTGCGACGTCCGTATCGTCGCCGCCACCCACCGCCATCTGGAACAGGAGATTATCGAAAAACGTTTTCGGGAGGATTTGTTCTACCGGCTGAACGTATTTCCGATTGAAGTGCCGGCGTTGCGGGAGCGGGCTGAAGACATCCCGTATCTGATCAACGATTTGATTGCCCGCATGGAAGCGGCGAACCGCGGCAGCGTCAGCTTAACGCCGCGGGCGGTCGCTGTCCTGATGCAACACAGTTGGCCGGGCAATGTGCGCGAGTTGTCGAATTTGATCGAACGCTTAGCGATCATCAGCCCGGATTCACCCGTGGATGCCGGCGACTTACCGGAAAAATTCCAAGCGTACGAAGTGCCCGACACGGTTCAGTTGCAGCTGCCGGAACCTGATATCCATGTGGTCCGGCCGGCCGCACGCGAAGCGCTGGCCAAGCCGATACAGGGCCAGGCTACGGTGCAATTGCCGGAGCAAGGCATTGATTTAAAAGAATACTTGACCGACTTGGAAAACGAACTGATCCGCCAAGCCTTGGAAGAGTGCAATGGCGTGGTCGCCCATGCCGCCAAATTGCTGAATATGCGCAGGACCACGTTAGTGGAAAAACTGCGCAAAGTGGATGCCGCCTAAGCGGCGGCGTTTTTTTGTCCGGCCGCCAGATTTGTGCGGTAGCAATCCAACCCCGGCCAAGTGTTAGACTAAGGCTTTGCCACTGCAGCAGCCTTCGTAACCATGCCAGAATCGAATAACTCGAACCATCCAAGTAACGGAAACGGCCGAATTGGCGGTGCCGTTGCCGAAATCTTCGACTATGCCGGCGAAATCAGCGTTTGGCGGCAGCGTATCCATGCTCATCCCGAACTTTGCTTTCAGGAGTTTGGCACTGCCGATTTCGTCGCAGAAAAATTAACGGAATGGGGGATACCCATCCACCGCGGCTTGGGTAAAACCGGTGTAGTCGGCATCGTCAAGTCCGGTCTTTCGGAAAATGCGATAGGCCTGCGAGCCGATATGGACGCATTGCCGATCCAGGAACAAAACCGCTTCGCCCATGCTTCGGTTTATCCCGGCAAAATGCACGCCTGCGGCCACGACGGCCATACCGCAATGCTGCTGGCCGCCGCACGCTATTTGGCCAAGCAGCGCAACTTCGACGGCACCGTGTATCTGATTTTTCAACCGGCAGAGGAGGGCGGCGGTGGCGGCGACGCCATGATCCGCGACGGCTTGTTCGAGCGCTTCCCAATGCAGGCCGTGTTCGGCATGCACAATTGGCCTGGGTTGCCGGCCGGCAGTTTTGCGGTCAGCCCGGGGCCGGTGATGGCCTCATTAAATACCTTCCGGATCACGATAAATGGCAAAGGTTGCCACGCCGCGCTGCCGCATTTGGGCCTGGACCCGACACCGGTTGCGGCGCAAATTATTTTAGCGCTGCAAACTATTCTGACGCGTAACACCAGTCCGTTGGCGGCGGGGCTGATTTCGGTGACGATGATGCACATCGGCGAAGCTACCAACGTGATTGCCGAACGTTGTGAACTGGCCGGTACGGTGCGGACGTTTTCCGCCGAACTGCTGGATATGATAGAAGCGCGCATGGCCGAAATCGTCCACCATACCTGTTTGGCGCACGGCATGACCGGCGATTTCGAATTGACCCGCAGCTATCCGCCAACGGTAAACCATGCAGAGCAAGTCGTAATTTCCCGGCAAGTCATGGCTGGCATCGTTGGCGACGAACAGGTTTTCGAACAACAGCCCACCATGGGGGCCGAGGACTTTGCCTTCATGCTGCAACGCGTACCCGGCAGTTACTGCTTCATCGGTAACGGCGACGGCGGCCACCGGTTAGCGGACCACGGCGCCGGTCCGTGTACGTTGCACAATCCCAGTTACGATTTTAACGACGCCATTTTGGCGTTGGGCGCCAGTTACTGGGTCAGATTGGCCGAAACCTGCTTGGCCTTCGCCTGACAGTTGGCTGCCACAGTGTGTAAGCTGTCTGACAATTGTGGCAGGAGTCTCGAAGCACTGCGGTCTCTTCGGCGCGTCAGACCGGATGCAAATGGTTGAAAGCCAATAAAACAGAGCGTTTGGCCCAGCCTATGCTGCAGCGTTGGTGAGTTCCATCAACCCAACGGTGAGCGCCATGCAAGCATTGAACGAAATGACCGAACTTGGCTATGCCCGGACCATGTTCATTGAAAACCTCAGCCACCAATTTATTGCCGCCACCGGCTGCGGCGTCTACGCCTACTTGGATCCGGTCGATGTCAGCGGTTTGTTTAACAACTATGTCAACGACAATCTGCCGATAGAAGCCTTCATCAGGCAATGCGTGAAGGACGTGCTGAAGTAAAAATCGCAGCTTGGTGTTGGACGCAGTTGCTGCAGCAGGTCAGTTGCGGGCGAAAGACAACTGGTAACCGGCCAGAAACACCTGTTGCTCCAGCGTCTCGCTGATTGCGGGAATCGATACCTTTCGGTTGTCGGTGGCAATGCCATTCTTCACCCTGCACGTCTTTGCTCATCGAAATCGACCCTTCCGCCAGGCGGTAACCCATGATTTGGGCTAACTGTTCCAAATCGGTTTGCCGCGGGCGGTGGTCGGGTTTGAAACGTAGCAAAACCGCAATGGCGTGCCTGGAGGGGAGTACGGTTTCGATCCAGCCACCCCAGATCATCGTCGCCGACGCGATCAAGGCCAGTACGATCGCTGCCAGATAAAAGCCGGCGCCGCAAAGGATGCCGATCGCCGATGAGGCCCAAATCGACGCTGCGGTGGTCAGCCCGCTGATATTCAGGCCTTCCTTCATAATGACGCCGGCGCCCAGAAAGCCGATGCCGGTGACGATGCCTTGAATTACCCGAGTCGGATCGGCCGTCGCCGTCAGCGGCAATAAGCCGCCGAACCAGAATTGCGGGTAACCGACGATGACGGTAACCGCCGCCTAGGCCATACAGACCAAGCCGTAGGTGCGCATGCCGGCAGCGCGGCCGTGATAGGAGCGTTCGTAACCGACCACCATGCCCAACAACAGGGCTCCGACGATGTTCATCAGTATCACTGCGCTGGCCTCGAGCTGGGCAGCGGACCAAAACGAGATCAAGCGGTCGGGAGAGATCGGATTCATAGAGCGTTTGCCGCTATGCGGTAGCGTTATTGCTCGCTGGGTTCGACCTTCTCGACATCGACCTCGAACGGTTCTTGAAAATAGATGCCGGACAATTTGCGTTTGAACTCCTTGGTAATGTCTTGTGCGTCTTGGCGGCTTTTCATGACTCGTGGAGTAAGTAAAATAACCAATTCAGTTTTGTTGTTAGCACGAGTTGTGCCGCCAAAAAGAGGCCCTAACAGTGGTATTTCATACAGCAATGGTACTCCGTCGCGCAGATATTCATTTTTGTCGTCGATCAAACCGCCCAGCACAATGGTCTCGCCGCTTTGTACCGCGACGCTGGTTTCGATCTCTCTTTTTTGAATCGTGGGAGAGTCGATATTTTGATTTGTTGCATTCGGACCAGTATTTGATGCAATCGCTTTATTCGCGGTCTGTAAAATATCCATAAGAACAAGGCCGCCAGAATTGACCCTTGGTCTTACGGCAAGATTGATACCGGTATCGACCATCTGAATGGAGCTGGTTTGAATAGGAGTATTGTTAGCGCCGCCAGAAGTTAAGTTAGTGGAAACAGAAGAGCGCGTCGGCACTGAATCACCGACCTTGATCGAAGCTTCCTGGTTGTTCAGCACCATCAAAGATGGGGATGAAATAACATTGATGTTATTTTTTATCGCGCTTGCGTTCAATACCGCATTTATGTCCCTGGAACCGCTTGTAAAGGCATATGAAAAGCCGCCGCTACCAACGCCTTTAGCAAGGTTTTCAGCGAGGTTTGTTAAATTTAGACCACTGCCGGTTCCTCCTGAAATAGCATTCGTCCCACCATTGTTATGATTGAAATACCATTGGAGTCCATATTTCAGATCATCCTTTAGCGTTACCTCCACAATTGTCGCATCGATCATCACCTGCAACGGCAACACGTCCAGTTGCTTCAACACACGCTGAATCACGGCATATTCCTGCGCCGTAGCGACGATAATCAAGGCGTTATTGCCTTCGTCGGCCAGGATTTTGACGTTCGGCATATCGTTATTATTGCCGCCGCCACTGCCGCTGCCGCCGCTCAAACTGCCGCCGAGCGCGCCGGAGCTGCGGTTGGCGGAACGGTCGGTGCGGTCGCTCAGGGTTCGTTCGCTGGCGGAATCCTGTTGCCGGTTGCTGCCGGTGCTGCCACCCATGCTGCTGGCGCTTGACGAGGTACCGCTGGAGCTTTTGTTGGTCGCTGACAGGGATTTGCGACCCGAAGCGATCGAGGCTTTGCTGCTGCGTTGCACCCCGCTACCGAAAATGCCGCTCAAGGTGTCGGCGAGATCGCCGGCGCTGACGTGCTGGCAACGGTAGACGTTGACGCCGCCGGCCGCAGCCGGATTGATCCGGTCCAGCCGCAACACCCAGTTTTCAATGTCTTTGAGATAATTGGCTTGATGAGTGATTGCCAATACCGCATTCAGGCGTTCAATTTCGATGAAACGGAAGAAACTGGCTTCTTCGTCCTTGGCTTTCTTGTTATTAAAAATCTGTTCCAGTTCTTCGATAATCTTGCCGGCGCTGACATTGGCCGGGGTGAACAACGCAAAGGAGCGGCCCTTCATGATATCGATATCGAAAGTATTGACCACTTCCATCGCTCGCGCGACTTCGTTGCCGGACCCGGCCACCAATAAAATATTGCGGCTCGGGTCGACATGCAAAACCGACTTTTCCGGCATCAGCGGCTTCAGGATCTCGGACAGCTCGGTCGCGGCCACGTTTTTCACCGGGATGATGCGTACCTGATAGCCGTTCGGCATTTTGGCGCTGGTCAACGAATTGATCGAACTGCTGTACAAGGCCTCGTTGGCCGGTTTGATCAGATACATTCCGCCTTGCTCGGTCAACGCGGCGTTATTCAAACCCAGCAGCATGTCCAGAGTCGGCAGCAGCTCGTCCTTGGTCAGCGGCTTCGAGGTTTGCAGAGTGACCTTGCCGGTGACCTGCGGGCTGATCGTGTAATTGCGGCCCATGATGTCGCTCAGGATCACCTTGGCGACTTCGCCGAGGTCGGCATCGTCGAAATTCAGGCTATATTCGCCTTTGGCGCCGGATTTGGCGCCGGATTTGGCGGCGGTACTGGGCGTATTGTGCGCGGTAATGCTGGCTTCACCGTTCGGGAACAATTCGACTTTGGTGGTCCGGTTCTCGGCCGATTTATCCGCATTTGCCAGCTCCGGAATGGGCTGATCGTCGCCGATCCGTTGGTTGTCGGCAATCGGCAATTTTTGGTGCAACTGCGGGCCGATATACTCGCAGCCGGCCATGGACAGCGCCAACACCAACATCGGGGGAACGCCAATTTTGTTAGTTGTCATTGAGTGTCTCGGGTATTTCATTGGGTGCTTGTTCAATCGGTCTGGCATTGACGTTGGCCGGCGCCGGGGGCCGGGGCGCGGGTTTACCGGGCGGCGGTTTGATTTGTGCTCGCGGTTTGCGCAACATGACCGGCTTGTCCTGGCCGGCTTGTTGCAGGATGACCCGGTCGGCCAGAATCTGTTTCAATTGCCAGCCGGATATACTTTGTTCTTCGCCGATCTTCAGGAATTTCCGCGCTTCGTTACGCTTGCTGAACAGCGCGGTCGGTTTGCCGCCCTTATCGTAAATACCGATCAGCGACCAGTCGTCGATCTGGCTGGTGTCGCTGTTCTGCATGGGGTCGTTGGCTTTGGTTTCGACCAGCGGCCGGCGCCCCTCGATAAAAATCGGCCGCTCGACGATATCGTTGTAACTGTCGATAGGGCGCGGGGCATCAGCGATAGCGGGTAATTGTTCGGCCTCGAATCCGATTTGGTCTCGGGCCGCCAGTTGGCCGTCGAGTTCCTGCGCCGCGTAACGGCTGACCAGCCACTCGCCGCCGAGGCCGGTGCCGAGTGCGGCGCAAGTCAGCAATTGCAAGCGTAACAACTTACGATTCATGACGCCTTGGCCCGCATAAAGCTGACGACTTGAAAGCTGACATTCAATTGCGAGCTCGGCTCCAGCTTGTTATTGCTACGGTTGCGCGCGCCGCGTACCGGCGAAATGTCCAGCTGGTCGACCAATAACAGCGGGACGTTGGTTTCCAGCGCGTACAACACGGCGCGTAAGGCCTCCATGCTGCAGCTCATGCGGACTTTGACCAGGATCCGCATGAAACCGTCTTCAGTTTTGCCGGGTAATCCCTGAGTGCTGGTCAATTGGCCGCCGGCGTCGGTTACGGCAGTTTTGATGATGTTTTGCAATTCCGCCGATGCCAGCGATTCGGTATCGCTATCGCTCAAATAGCCTTGCTGTTGAAACTGTTGATGCAGAAAATCCAGGTTTTGAGCCACGCTGTCGCGACGGGCGGCAATGGTTTGCTGGCGTTGCAGGCGGAATAACAAGGTTTCCTTCTGCTCGCGGTAATCCAGCCAGGTGTTGAACAGCGGCAACAGGGCGGCCAACACCACAACCAGCACCACTGCAGCCAACAGGCCCAACGCCAGCCAACGCTGATAGCGGGCTTCATTCATGCTGTGCCTCCTCGGAGTTGTCGCCCTCCGCGGCGGCGGGCGTTTCCGCATCTGCTGCCGTGTCTTCCGGCTTCGGCGCGGCGACATCCATGCTGATTTGAAACCGTTCGCGGCCGGTTGCCTTGTCTTGCGTCAACGGTGAGACAAAACTGACGTTACTGAAGTAGGGCGAGGCTTCCAGTACCCCGATCAGCGACGATGCGGCCGGCGACTGGCCTTGTATTTGTAAACGTTTTTCGGCGTATTGGTAGTGGGTTAACCACGTATCGTCTTTTAACAAGACGCTGAGTTCGTTTAAAACCGCAACGAGCGATGGCGAATCGGATTTAATGCCGATCAGACGTTGGGTCTGCTCGCGGAGCGCGTCTATTTCGCTTTGCTGGGCTTCGATCAGAGTGGTTTCTTTCTCCAATGTCTTCAGTTGGCGTTTCAAGGTATCGACGGCTTCGCCTTCCTGCCAGACCGGCCAAGCCAAGGCGGCGACCAGCAACAGGAGTAACAAGGCATTCAGGCTCCAATGTACCGTGCGCACCCAGTTATTTGGCCGGGGCCGGTATTGTTCCGGCAACAAGGTGTAACGCGGGACGTTAGCGGGATAAACCGTCGTCGCCGGACTGAAATCGACTGCGGCCGGTTGTACGCCAAGCGCCTGCAGCCGGGCCAGGCAATCGTCCAGGAGCGGTTTCGGTGTTAACACCAACAACACTTCGATTTGGCCGAATTCGGTTTTGCCTAGCACGTTGGCGGCAAAATAAACCTGCTCGGTGCTGAACGGGGTGTAGCGGTCCAGTTCGAAGCCGACGACTTGTTGCAGATTTTCTTGGGCGGCGGCAGGCAGAAACAAGCGTTTTTGCAAGGCTTGGCCGGGGTTTAACCGCAGCAGGCACTCGGCCTTGTCCAGTTCGGGATTCAGATTTTTCAGGTTCCGGTACGCGTCCGCGGCATTGGAATCGAGTTGCCAGATTACGGTGTTTTCGCTTGCAGTTTCCCGATGAAAATCGATTCGGAAATTGCTGTGGTCGGGGCTGAAGATGGCGACGCCGCTGCGGTCGCTGAGCAGCCGTTTCAGGCCGGTCGGCAGCAGAGCAGCCAGCTCTCCGCTCCACCATTGCCAAAACCGCTTCAGATCGACGTCGTTAGTTGTTAGTAAGCTCATCTTGCACAGTGATTAACTGGGGTTCCTTTTCCGGGTCGAATAACGACGATTCTTGTCGACCCTGCTGCCAATCCAGGATGCGGTAGGGCGCTTGTCCGATATCTTGGTTTTCAAACTTCACCACCGCCGTAATTGACGCGGTTGACTGGTCCGCCAGCAGTGTTTCGCAGCTAATGGTAAAGGTTTGTTCCTGATCCGCCAAGCCGGCCTCGGTTTGATTGCCGTCCGGCCCGTTATCGCCGGTTTGTTTGGCCAGACGTCGCTCCAAGTATACATCATGAATATTTTGTGTCTTCAGCCGGGCATCGATGATGCGCAGCAACTCGGGCGGCGCCAGGCTTTTGTTCGGCTCGGGCTGACCGGAATAGACCGTGATCCAGGGCCGGATCCGTTCGAATATGGCTTCGTCCATGCCCAGCACCATTTGCAACTCTTCCAGCGATTGAAAGGGGGCATTGCCCGGAGGGTATGATCTGCCCGCCTGGCGGTAGTGTTTCTTTTCGGCGCCGTTCGGCCGCGGTTCGTCGTCGGCGTCGCGCCAATCGATGATCGCATCCATCAGTTGTTGCCGCCGGCTATCATCTTCGACGGCATAGGACAGTACCGCCAGCAGTAATTCTTCGCCGGCTGCATTGATATCGACCTTGCCCGATTCGGCCAAAACCCGAATTCGCAGTTCGCTATCGGCGCCAGCCAACCGGTAAATCGCGCCGTCGACCCGCCAGCGTTGTTCCGGATCGGGTTGACGCAGGCCCTGTGCAGCCAAATTCAAACCGGATTCCGCCAGCGCCGAGGCGCGGGCGTTGCCGACCATAGCCGAACTAACGCCGCTTTCCCGCCGCATGGTCAGCGTAAAACTGCCCGCCATCACGCTGAGCAGCGTCAAAATCCAAATGACGATCACCAGCGCCATTCCGGTTTGGCGTGGCCGGGACGGATTACTCGGCATCGGGGGGCAGCGAGGTTTGCTGGCCGATGTTATCGCCGGCCGGGGCGGCGGCGTCGATCCGCAGCGGAAAGATCATATCCGGCCAAAAGCTGTCGTCATTGAGCGCAATATGGATTTTGACCAGGCTCGGTAAACGTTCGGCGTCCAGCCAGTCGTCCTGCCAGACCGGAGCGTCGCCAGCGTTCGGACTCTTGGCGCCGAAGTAACTGATGCGGAAGCTGCGGACGTCCTCCAGCAACACCACCGGCTCCGGCTCGGCATCCACTTGCCGCCGGTAGGGGGTCAAGGTGACGTTCAATGTAGACGTCCGGTCGCGGGCCGGTTCGATGCTGAAGATTTGCAGACCTTTGCGCGCCGAAGCGGCCGGCAGCGCGGCAACGAAGCGCAAGCTTTGCGGCAGGCCCTGAAAACTAAGTTTGGGCAATTCCGGCTCGGGGGGGGCTTGAAGGTCGTCGCGCTCGGCAGCGACGAACTCAGGCAACGGCCGGGCCGCACTCAAATGGTGTTTGAAAAATTGGTAGACCACGGCTTTACGGTTGACTTGGTCGATTTTGGTTTCGCCGCTATGCCAACTCTGCGCCGCAATCCGCAAACTGCCGAACAGCAAGGTCACCATCACGCCGAGCAGCGTGATCGCGATCAGCATTTCGATCAAGGTAAAGCCGTTAGATTGGCGGGGAAACACTATCCCTGGCCTTGCTGCAATTTCAATGTCGTTAATTCCACGCTACGGCGTTGGTCGCCGTCGCCCCAACTGACGCCAACCTGCACCGAGTAAAGTTGTGCGGCGTTTTCGCTGTTCGGATCGGGCTCGCGCAGGCTGCGCTTGGCCGGTTGATTCGAGGCCGGCGCCACTCGGACCAGCCAGTCGTATTTGTCGCCCTCGCTGCCCTCGCTGTCGCCGACCGTGAGCGGGGTTTCCACGCCGGTCCGCGCCATCAACGATTCGGCGATCTGCACGGCTATAGTGTATTCCTCGGATATGACGGCATTGTTAACGCCGGCGCCGAATACCCGCAGCAATACGCTCAATGCAATCGCCATGATCGAAAACGCCACCAGGATTTCCAGCAGCGAAAAGCCTTTATGCCGCCGCATCCGATATCCTGACTTCGCCGGTAATCCAGTTGACGTCGATCCGGCGTAATTGGTTACCCCATTCCAGCGTGATGCGGCCGCCGGTCGACGAACCGTCGCCGAAAAAGCGGATGCTGCCGATTTGGTCGGCGCCGAATTCCTCTTCGGCGACGACCAGCGACACGTCGACCTCTTCGGCGAAGGTATAGACTTTGTCGCGGTTGCTGATTTGATAGCTGTTGTTGCGCAAGTCGATGGCGACGCTGGTTTGGCGTTGCGTGGCCAGCGCCTGGCCCTGGGCGTAGCGTAAAGCGCTGGCCAGATCTCTGGCCAGCGCTTGCAGTTGGGTGCTTTTATTGCCGGAGCCGATGCTGCCGCCCAGTGCCGCGAAGCCGAGCACGGCGACCAGCAATACCACCACCAGTTCGATCAGCGTGAATCCGGCGCATGACCGCGGCGGACGCCGGAGTGCGTTGGCCGAAGCGGGCAGGGCAGCCATTTATTCCCAGCTGTTGATGTCCTGGTCTTCGCCTTCGCCGCCTTCCTTCTCGTCGGCGCCCAGGCTGAACAAGTCGAATTTGCCGTGCTGGCCAGGGAAAACGTAGTGGTATTCCTGGTTCCACGGATCCAGCGGAATTTTGTCTTTGCGCAGGTAAGGACCGTTCCAACGTTTGGCCTCGGCCGGTTTTTCCACCAGTGCCGTCAAGCCTTGCTGGGTGGTCGGATAACGGCCCTCATCGAGTTTGTACATGTCCAGCGCTGCGGCGAGGTCCTCGATTTGGACCTTGGCCGCCTTGGTCTTGGATGCACCCATATGTTTCATGACTTGCGGGCCGACGATGCCGGCCAGCATCGCGATAATGCCCAACACCACAAGCAGTTCCAACAAAGTAAAACCGCGGTGGCGGTGCAAGGTTAATTTCATGTTGTCGACTCCATTTTTATTTTTAAAATGCCAGATCGTTTACGCTCAGGATCGCCAGCAGTATCGAAACGATGATGCCGCCTATCATCAACCCCAGCGAAATAATCAAGGCCGGCTCCAGCAGCGCCAGCATCCGTTGTATCGTGGTTTTTAACTGTTTATCGTAAATTAGGGCAACCCGCATCAGCATTTCCTCCAGCCGGCCGGTTTCCTCCCCCATTTTAATCATTTGCACTGCCAGTTTGGGAAACAGGTTTTGCTGGGCCAAGGCTTCGGACATGGTCCGCCCCTGCTTCAATTGCGCCTCGGCCTGTTCCAGCAGGTCGGCCAGCACCGTATTGCCGACCGTTTCCCGGACGATGCCAAGCGATTTCAAAATCGATACGCCGTTGCCCAACAAGGTGCCGAAGGTCCGGCTGAAATTGGCGACTTCCATGGTCAACACAATTTCGCCGAACAGCGGCATTTTTAGAAAACGGCCGTCCCAGGCCTTTTTGCCGGCCGGATCGGCCAGTTGGCTTTTCAGGGTTTGCACCGCGATCACGATCGCCAGCAGCATCACCCACCAATACCGCTGCAGAAATTCGGCCAATCCGACCACGATTTGGGTCGGCACCGGCAAAGCCTGGCCGGCGCTGTCGAACATTTCCTTGAATTGCGGCACCACGAAAGTCAGCATCACGAACAGCGAGGCCAGCGACATCACCAACAGGATTGCCGGATAAATCAGCGCGGTGCTGACCGTGTCTTTCAGTTCCTGCGACCGCTCCAGATATTCGGCCAGCCGCTGCAGTACGCCGCCCAGATTGCCGCCCAACTCGCCGGCCCGGATCATGTTCAAATAAAATCGGGAAAATACCCCGCTCTGACTTTCCAGGGCATCGGCCAGGGCTTTGCCGGCTTTGACTTTTTCCAGCACCTCGCCGACCAGTTTGTTCAGTTTCGGATTTTCCTCGGTCAGCTGCATCAAGATCGTCAACGAGCGATCCAACGGCAAGCCCGACTCCAGCAGGGTTGCCAGTTCGCCGGTCAACATACCGATTTCCTTTTGCGACAGTCTGACCGCAGCGGATTTGAGTTTGAAACCGAGAAAAGTCTTGTCTTTTGCCGGCTCGATACGGATGGGCACCAAGCCCTGTTTTTGCAGTTCCAACAGCAACGTTCTTTCGTCGGCAGCGTCGCGCACGCCTTCTTCGGTGACGCCCAGATTGTTGACAACTTTGTAAGAAAATAAGGCCATGGCCGGGTACTCGCGAAACGAGGGTAGTCTTGGTAAGCCGATGTCGGCCGCTCATTTTGGCCTAATTGCCGGCCAATTACAAAAACCGCCGGCCGATACTCGGTTCAAGCGGGTAAATGAGAGTTGGGTTGGTCGGGCGCGAGCCGCTTGCAACCGGCGTTTGCCAAAATCCCCAAGCAAAACGGATTTACGGTTAAAATTCAGTTCAGCTACGGCATATTGCCGATGGCCTTAGTTTTCTCAGTCTGTTAATCGTCGCACCACCGCCAATTAAATTTTCGCGTAGTTGATCCGGGACCCAAGATGACCGAAGCCATCAGCAAAGAACCGCAAGCCATTGGGCATTTGCTGGTATCGGTTATGGGCTTGTTGCTGATTCAACTTGCCAGCCTGACGCTTCCGGTCGCCGAGTTGGCCCGGCAAATTCAGCCGCATTCGTTGTCGACCCACAATCTGATGGAAGGCGTTTCCATCGTAATTTCCGCGTCGGTGTTCGCGGTGGGCTGGAGCGTCTACCAAAAAGAAAATTCGGGCGGATTCGTGGTGATGGCGTGCTGTTTTCTCGGCGTCGCCTTGCTGGATTTTTTGCATACCCTGTCTTTCAAAGGCATGCCGGCGTTCGTTAGCGAGAGCGGACCTGAAAAAGCCATTGCATTTTGGCTGATGGCCAGAAGCCTTGCCGCAGTGGGGTTAATTGCCTGCGCGGTACCGTGCAAACGTTTATTGTCCCCGGCGTTTCGCTGGTCCGTGCTGGTTTGCGTGATCGGCCTGTGCGGCGTCGGCGCTTGGCTGGTATTTTTCCATCAGGCCCGGTTGCCGGCCACCTTCGACGAAACTACCGGCCTGACGCCGTTCAAGAAAAATAGCGAGTACCTGTTGGCAGCCCTGTACGGCTTGATCGCAGTGGTATTCGTTTACCAGGCCCGTTGGCGCCGTAACTGCGATGCCGCCGGTTTGGCCGCCGCCGCCGCGGTCATGGCGATGAGCGAGTTGTTCGTCACGTTTTATACCAGCGTCGCCGATTTGTACATTCTGCTCGGCCACGTCTACAAAGTCTTTGCCTATGCCTTTATCTACCGTTCGATATTCGTGTCGAGCGTGCAACGGCCTTATCAGCGTCTGTTCGCGGCTCACCAAGCCTTGTCGGCCAGCGAGACCAGGTTTCACGCCATCATCGACGAATCGCCGGTGGCTTACGTGGTTTACGATACCCAGGGGCGTATCGATTATTTGAATCCGGCCTTCGTCAAAATTTTCGGTTACGACCGCAGCGATATTCCGAGTTTGGCCGAGTGGTGGTGGTTGGCGCATCCCGATGCCGAGTACCGCCAGCAAGTGATCGGCCGCTGGCACGAATACCGCCGGCTTTACGACGAATCCGGCGAACTGTCGCCGCCGCAGGAGTTGGCGGTCCGTGCCAAAAACGGCAGCCTGCACACGGTATTGGTCAATAACGTGGTGCTGGACAACACGCCGGCCGCCACCAATTTTCTGATGTTGCACGACGTGTCCGACCGGGTGGAGGCGATGCGGCGGCTGGCGGAGTCGGTCGATATGCTGCAAACCGTGATCGATACCATTCCCAGCCGGGTATTTTGGAAAGACCTGGATTCGCGTTACTTGGGCGCCAATATCGCTTTCAGCCGCGACGCGGGCTTGGCCGGGCCGGAACAATTAATCGGCAAATTGGATAGCGAGTTGGCTTGGCGCGACTTCGGCGACAAATACCGGGCCGACGACCTGCAGGTCATCCGGAGCAATGCGCCGAAACTGGATTACGAGGAAGCTCAAATCGATCCGCACGGCAATACCGTCTGGTTGAAGACCTCGAAAGTCCCGCTACGCGACGCCCAGCGCCGGCCGATTGGGGTGCTGGGCGTTTACGACGACATCACGGCGCGCAAATTGGCCGAACAGGAAATGCAGCTCGCTTCGCTGGTCTACCTGAACAGTAGCGAAGCGATGCTGGTGACCGACGGCAGTGGGCTGATCATTACCGTGAATCCGGCCTTTACCAAAGTAACCGGTTACGCCGCCGACGAAGTCATCGGTCGGTCGTTCACCGGCCTGAGCCCGGAACAGCACGATCAGGCTTTTTTCAAAACCGTGTTGCGGGTAACCAATACTCAGGGGCATTGGGCCGGAGAGATCGGCGGCCGCCGCAAAAACGGGGAGGATTGCGTCCACTGGGTAACGGTCAATTCCATTTATAACGAAACCGGCGGTGTGCATCGGCGGGTCGCTTTGATTACCGATATTACCGAGCGCAAAAAATCCGAGCAATTGATCTGGCGCCAGGCCAATTTCGATCCGCTGACCAGTCTGCCCAACCGCAATATGTTTTTGGACCGTCTGGACCGGGAAATCAAAAAAGCTTTACGCCACAGCCAAAAAGTCGCGCTGATGTTTTTGGATCTTGACCGGTTCAAGGATGTCAACGACAGCCTGGGCCATTTCATGGGCGATGTATTGTTGAAAGAAGCCGCACACCGGCTGAGCGAAAGCGTGCGCGATTCCGACAGTATTGCCCGGCTCGGCGGCGACGAGTTCACGATCATTCTGGGCGAATTGGAACACACCGAAAGCGTAGACCGGATTGCCGACAGCATTTTGCAGCGATTGGCCCAGCCTTTCTCCTTGGGGAATGAGATCGCCTATATCTCCGCCAGCATCGGCATCGCCGTGTTTCCCGACGACGGTAATGACTCGGAAGCGCTGTTGAAGAACGCCGACCAAGCCATGTATGCCGCCAAAAACCAAGGCCGCGACCGTTACCAATATTTCACCGCGCAAATGCAACTGCAATCGCAAAAGCGTCTGCGTCTGGCAAACGATCTGCATGCGGCGTTGGCAAAAAACCAGTTGTTGTTGCATTACCAGCCCATAGTCGACTTCGGCTCGGGTCGGTTGGCAAAAGCCGAAGCACTGCTGCGCTGGCAACATCCGGATCTGGGGATGGTCAGTCCGGCCGAATTTATTCCGATTGCCGAGGACACCGGCAGTATCGTCGAAATCGGCGATTGGGTATTCGCCGACGCGGTGCGCCAGCTCAAACAATGGCGCGAGTTGTACCAACCCCAGTTTCAAATCAGCGTCAATAAATCCCCGGTACAGTTTCGAAAGCAGGCCGTAGAGAGCCAGGCCTGGGTGGCAGTGTTGCAGGGATTAGGTTTGCCGGGCGACAGCGTAGTTGTGGAAATTACCGAGGGTGCGTTGTTGGAAGCCAGCGACGCCAGTCGCGAACAATTGTTAGTATTCCGCGATGCCGGGATTCAGGTGGCGCTGGACGACTTTGGTACCGGGTATTCGTCGCTGGCTTACCTGAAAAAGTTCGATATCGACTACATCAAAATCGACCAGACCTTCGTGCGCAACATGGTAGCGGAATCCAGCGATATGGCCTTGTGCGAAGCGATCGTGGTAATGGCGCACAAGTTGGGGATCAAAGTGGTCGCCGAAGGTATCGAGACCGCAGAGCAATACCAGTTGTTGCGACGGATAGGCTGCGATTACGGCCAGGGCTATTTAATTTCGAAGCCGGTGCCGGCCGAGCAGTTCGAGCGCTTGTTCGCAACCGGGATTATGGTGGCTGACGCGGCCGGATAAAACCGCTAACCGGAACGGATACGCGGCGCGCATCGCAGTCAAGTCCGCCCGCCTGTTAGAATGTCGCGATGAATACGACATTGATACAGATGACCGTGCTGATGCTGTGCGGTGCCGGCTGGCGAATCACGACGCCGAACCGGCTGTCCGCCGAGCAGACCCGGCTGGTATTGACCAGCGTGGTCTACTATTTTTTCCTGCCGGCGATGGTGCTCGACGTACTCTGGCGGGCCGATATCGGTTGGCAATCGCTAAGCTTCAGCCTGTTGGGTTGCGCCAGCATCCTGGCAACCGCCGGACTGAGTTGGGCGATCTGCAAGCTGTGCCGGTTCCGCAATCCGCAAACCGGCGCCGTGATCCTGGCCGCCGCATTTCCCAACGTCACCTACCTGGGCCTACCGGTATTGGAGCAGGCCTTTGGCAGTTGGTCGCGCTCGGTGGTGATTCAACTCGATCTATTCGCCGCAGCGCCCTTGGTGTTTACCCTGGGCGTTGGCTTGGCCCGCCATTACGGCGAGTCTGCCGCAGATAAACCCAAGTCGCCGCTGGCGTTTTTGAATGCGCCGCCGTTTTGGGCGGCCTTTGTCGCTGTCGCACTGAACCTGAATCAAATCGCCACTCCCGACTGGTTGGCCGGCCTGTTGCACACTTGCTCCGGTGCCGTGGCGCCGCTGATGATCTTTTCGTTGGGATTGGCCTTGAGTTGGCGCGACGTACATCTGCGCAATCTGCCTTACGTCGTGCCGATCTTGCTGGTCAAGCTGTTGCTGATGCCATTGTTCGCCTTCTGGCTGGCCGACTATCTGGCATTGGCCGGCCAGTTCAAAGCCGCCGCGGTGCTCGACATCGCCATGCCGAGCATGGTGCTCGGTATCGTATTATGCGACCGTTATCGGCTCGATAGCGGCCTGTATGCCATGGCCGTGACGCTGACCACGGCATGCAGTTTGTTCAGCCTACCTTTTTGGTTCCATTCCTTATGACCTTGATCGCCGAAATCTTTTCCCAGGGTGCCGAAATCATCACCGGCCAGACCGTCGATTCCAACGCCGCCTGGCTGTCGCAGCATTTGACCGAGCTGGGTTTCAGCTTGAAGCGGCATACCGCGGTGGGCGACGATTTGCCCGATCTGGTCGATCTGTTCGGCGAAATTGCCCGCCGCGCCGACTGTTGCATCTGTACCGGCGGTCTGGGGCCGACCTGCGACGATTTGACCGCGGCGGCGGTCAGCGCGGCCAGCGGTGTGCCGCTTGAATTCGACGCCGCAGCCTTCGCTGCGATCCAGGCCTATTACGCCAGGCGGCAGCGCACGATGCCGGAAGCCAATCGCAAACAGGCGTTACTGCCGGCCGGAGCGCTGCGCATCGACAACCGCTTCGGTACCGCGCCCGGTTTCGCATTGCAATTTCAGCGTTGCTGGTTCGTATTTTTACCCGGCGTGCCGTTCGAGATGAAGCAAATGTTCGGCGACTGGGTGCGCGCCGATTTATTGCAACGATTCTCACTGCAGCCGGATCATTTGGTGACCTTGCGCTGCATCGGTTTGGGCGAGTCGGCGATTCAAGAGAAACTGGCGCATTTGGCTTTGCCGCCCGGTGCAGTGTTGGGATTTCGCGCCGCCCCGGACGAAGTGCAGGCCAAACTGCTGTTTCCAGCGGCGGTTCCGGAAGCTGAACGGGGGCGGGTGGCCGCCGAAGCCGCCGCCCGCATCGGCGACTATGTGTTCGCAGTGGACGGCTTGCCGGATGTGCAGGGCGACTTGCTGGCCGTCGTCGACGCGGCGCTCAACGCCGGCCGGTATTCGCTGGCGGTACTGGAAACCGCCAGCCACGGCTTGCTGGCCGCCAAATGCCTGGGCCGGCCCTGGTTGCAGCATGCCGAGTTGCGGTTGAACAGCGCGGCTGCCGACGCGGCCGATGATTGGGAAATCCGCGCCGAAGCCTTGGCGCGCGAACTGCGGGCCGAGCGGCAGACCGATTTCGGATTGGTGCAGCTCTATGCAATCGAGTCCGGCAGTTTCGACGATAAGGATAGCGGCATCGTCCTTTATAATGCCCTGGCTACGCCGCAAGGCGTGGTTTCCCGGCGGTTAACCGCGCACGGTGCCGGTATCCATAAACAGAACCAGGCCGCGTTGTTGGCGCTGGACCTTCTCAGACGCTATTTTCAAAACTCATGCCTTTAATTCGGTTAAACAACGTTTCCATCGCCTTCGGCGTGCATGCACTGCTGGACAACGCCTCATTCCAACTCGATCCCGGCGAGCGGGTCGGATTGCTGGGCCGTAACGGCGAAGGCAAATCCACGCTGATGAAAATCATCGCCGGCGAGATTCCGCCCGACCACGGCGAAATCTGGAAGCAACCGGAATTGCGCTTGGCCTGGCTGGAGCAGGCGCCGACGCTGGACGGCGACGCAACCATTTACGAAGCGGTGGCCGGCGGCTTGGGCGAACTGGGGCGCCTGATCGCAAGCTACCACGAGCTATTGACGCACATGGACGGCAGCGAACAGGCTTTGCAGGCGTTGGGCGAGGTGCAACATAAACTCGAAGCCGACCACGGCTGGGAATTTCAAACCCGGGTCGAAGCGATACTGAGCCGGCTGCAATTGCCGGCCGATGTCAAGGTCGGCAGCCTTTCCGGCGGCTGGAAACGGCGGGTGGCGTTGGCGCGGGCGCTGGTGATCGATCCGGAAGTGTTGCTGCTGGACGAGCCGACCAACCACCTGGATTTCGAGAGTATCGCCTGGCTGGAAGAACAGATTCTGGCATTTCCGGGCGCGGTGATGTTCGTCACCCACGACCGGGCTTTCCTGCAAAAATTGGCGACGCGGATCATCGATCTGGACCGCGGCCAATTGACCTCCTGGGCCGGCAATTACCAGGATTACCTGGTGCGCAAGGCCGCGGCGCTGGAAGACGAAGCCAATCAAAATGCCGAATTCGACAAGAAATTGGCTAAGGAAGAAGCCTGGATCCGGCAAGGCATCAAGGCCCGCCGTACCCGTAACGAAGGCCGGGTCAGGGCCTTGAAGAAATTGCGCGCCGAGCGCGCCGAGCGCCGCACCGGCCAAGGTTCGGCCAAATTGGCGCTGCATAAAGGCGAGAGCTCCGGCAAGAAAGTAATCGAAGCGGTTAATGTCAACTTCGGCTATCAGGATAAAACCATCATCAGGGATTTTTCCTTGCTGATCGAGCGCGGCGACAAGATCGGCCTGCTCGGCAACAACGGCGCCGGTAAATCGACCTTGCTGAAGCTGTTATTAGGCCAGTTGCAGCCGACTACCGGCAGCGTCGAGTTGGGCACCAATCTGCAAATCGCCTATTTCGACCAGTTGCGCGAACAGCTCGATCCGGAACTGTCGGTGGCCGACAGCGTGCTGGACGGCGGCGAGTTCGTCGATACTCCGGACGGCAAGCGCCACGTCATGTCCTATCTGGCCGACTTTTTATTCGCGCCGGCGCGGGCGCGTTCGCCGGTGCGGAGTTTGTCCGGCGGCGAGAAAAACCGGTTGCTGCTTGCGCGGCTGTTCACCAAGCCGGCCAACTTGATTGTAATGGACGAACCGACCAACGATCTGGATCTGGAAACCCTGGAAATTCTGGAAGAAAAACTGGTGCAGTACCAGGGCACCTTGCTGTTGGTGAGCCACGACCGCGAGTTTTTGGATAACGTCGTCACCAGCGTGCTGGTGTTCGAAGGCGAGGGCCGGGTCGAAGAGTACATCGGCGGCTATGCCGATTGGTTCGCCTTATCGGAGCGCAACAAACAGCAGCAAGTCGAAACGGCGAAAAGCGCGGAAACGGCTGCAAAAAAGGAAAAGCCCAAACCCGCTACCGGCAAAAAACTCAGCTACAAAGAGCAGCGCGAACTGGAACAGTTGCCGGAGCGTATCGAACAACTGGAGACGCGCCAGGCCGAGTTGACCGCAACGATGAGCGGCGCCGAGTTTTACAAACAGGGGCAGGACGCCGTGGCCGGAACCATGGCCGAGTTGCAGGCGGTCGAAACCGAACTGGCGGCGGCGTATAGTCGCTGGGACGAATTGGATGCGCTACAAAGCTAATGGCCGCTAGCGCCGCTCTTGATCGCCTGGATTCCCGCCGCATTGGCCGGGCATCCTTTTCAACCGGTTCGATAATAGGCGCATTGCCCTATATCAAGCTAAAATCCAGTCAATGCGTTGGCGGCGCATCGCCGGCGCAGAACGTTTTAACCAGCCGCCTGTTGCCGTTTTCAGCGCGCATCCGGCCGGCGTTATTGAGTGTCTAAAGCCTTGAAAATAAGAAATTATCTTTCCGTTTTAATTCTGTCAGCCGTAATGGAGTCCGCTGTGAGTGCACAAGAAGCAAGCCAGGCCGTCGAAGATCAAGTTCAGGCGCTGTTGGCGCAAATGACCTTGGAAGAAAAGGTCGGGCAGATGACCCAAATCGATTTCAGCGTGATTTCTGTCGCCGACGGTCAGGACGCCGAAAACCCGGTTGATCCGGTCAAGCTGGAACAAGCCTTGATGCAGTATCACGTCGGCTCGATTCTGAATGCGCCGAGTACGCCGAACAACAAGGCGCAGCCGCTCGGCAAATGGCGGCGCCTGACTCAGCAGATCCGCGAAGCCGCGGCCCGCACCCGGCTGAAAATTCCGGTGATCTACGGTATCGATGCGATTCACGGCGCCACCTATACCCAAAATGCGGTGCTGTTCCCGCAAGCGATCAGTATGGCGGCGACCTTCAATCCGGATTTGTCTTACCAGGAAGGCGAGATCACCGCCCGCGAAGTCAAAGCCTCCGGTTTGGACTGGAATTTTGCCCCGGTGATGGATATAGGCCGGCAGCCGCTGTGGCCGCGGTTGTGGGAAACCTACGGCGAGGACGTGCATCTGGCCAGCGCGATGGGCAGCGCCTACATCCGCGGCCACCAGGGCCAGGACATGGCGGCCGCCGATAAAGCGCCGACCTGTTTGAAACATTACGTCGGTTACAGCTATCCGTTAAACGGCAAGGACCGCACGCCGGCCTGGATCGGCGAACGCGCGTTGCGCGAGTGGTTTCTGCCGCCGTTCGAAGCCGGCGTTCTGGCCGGCGCGCCGACGGTGATGGTCAATTCGGCGGAAGTCGATGGCGTGCCGGGACACGCCAATCGCCATTACCTGACCGATATTCTGCGCGGCGAAATGGGCTTCGACGGTTTTACCGTATCGGATTGGGAAGACATCATCCGCTTGTACAACCGCGACAAACTGGCCGACTCGCCGCGGGAGGCGGTGAAAATCGCGGTGATGGCCGGGGTCGATATGAGCATGGTGCCGTTCGATTTCTCGTTTTATTACCTGTTGCTGGATTTGGCCCAACAAGGCGAAGTGCCGCTGGCACGGATAGACGAGGCGGTGGCCCGGATTCTGCGCGTCAAATTCCGCAGCGGGCTGTTCGAGCGGCGTGAGCCGGCCTTGGCGGAGTACGGCCACTTTGCTACCGCCACAGCCGCGGCGGTCAACCGCCAGGCGGCGCGCGAAGCCATCGTGCTGGCCAAGAACGACGCGCGCATGTTGCCGTTGAGCAAACATGCCAGCGTCCTGGTCACCGGCCCGACCGCAAACCTGCTTAGCGTGATGAACGGCGGCTGGACCATTACCTGGCAAGGCAACAAGGAAGAACTTTACCCGCAGGACAAACTGACCCTGTTGGAGGCGATCAGGCAACAAACCGACGGCAAGGTGACTTATGTCGGCGGCAAACAATTCAGCGACGAGATCAACATCGAACATGCCGTCAGCGAAGCCCGGCACCACGATGTGGTGGTGTTGGCGCTGGGCGAAAAAACCTATACCGAAACCGAAGGCAACATCGATTCTTTGCAACTGGACCCGGTGCAATTGCAATTGGCGCGGGCGATCTTCCAGACCGGTAAACCGGTGGTGCTGGTCACCTTCGGCGGCCGGCCGCGCATCATCACCGAAATCGCCAATCAGGCTCAGGCGGTCGTGCTCGGCTTTTTGCCGGGGATGGAGGGCGGTGCGGCCGTAGCCGACATCCTGTTCGGCAACGTCAATCCCAGCGGTAAATTGCCGATTTCCTACCCGCGCGATACCAACGACATCACGCCTTACGACCATAAACCGATCGAAGCCTACGAGAGTAACCAATACCGGCCCTTGTATTCGTTCGGCCATGGCCTGAGCTACACCAGCTTCGAAACCAGCGGTTTGCGGCTGGCGAAACCGGCGATTACGGCCGGCGAAAATCTGCAGTTGAGCGTCAACGTCAAAAACACCGGCAGTCTGGCCGGCAAGGAAACCGTGATGGTCTACCTGCACGACGTCGCGGCCTCGGTTACCCGCCCGGTCAAGCAACTGAAAGCGTTCAAGAAAGTGGAATTGCAGCCGGGCGAGCAGCGCACTCTGCAGTTTGAGTTAACGCCGCGCGACCTGTCGTTCATTGGCCTGGATATGAAACGGGTGGTCGAGCCGGGCGAATTCCACGTCACGGTCGGCGCCGAAACGGCTTCGTTTCATTTAGTGAACTAGCCTGTGCCGGAGCGAAGCATGGCCGATCAGCAAAACAACTATAGCGGCGCTTTGGCGGTACTGACCTCGCTGTTCTTTATCTGGGGATTTCTGACCAGCCTGAACGACATTCTGATTCCGCATTTGAAGGCCGTCTTCACCTTGAATTACACCCAGGCCATGCTAGTGCAGTTTTGCTTCTTCGCGGCTTATTTCGTGATGTCGGTGCCGTGCGGTTATCTGGTGGACAGAGTCGGTTACAAGCCCGGCATCATCGTCGGCCTGACGGTGGCCGGCGGCGGTTGTCTGCTGTTTTATCCGGCGGCCGCTTTGCATGCCTATCCTTTGTTTTTGACCGCGTTTTTTGTGTTGGCCTCCGGCATTACCTTGCTGCAGGTTGCCGCCAATCCCTACGTCACGGTGTTGGGCAATCCGGACACGGCTTCGAGCCGGTTGACCTTGACCCAGGCCTTCAATTCCTTGGGCACGACGATCGGGCCCTATTTCGGCTCCCTGCTGATTCTGGCGACGGCAGTGAAAACCTCCGACGAGCTGGCATCATTGAACGCCGAACAATTGTCGGTGTACCAGGCGGCGGAAGCGGCGGCGGTGCAACAGCCGTATTTGTGGCTGGCGGCGGTGTTGTTCGGTTTGGCGGCGGTGTTTGCCTTTCTGAAATTACCCACCGTAACTGCAACGGCGCCGGCCGCATCAGCAGGGGCTATGCCTGAGCCGGAGGCCGCAGCCAGTGCCTGGCAGTTTCCGTTGCTGGTGTTGGGCGCGCTGGCGATTTTTGTGTACGTCGGCGGCGAAGTCGCCATCGGCAGCTTTCTGGTCAATTTTCTGGGGCAGGCGGATATTGCCGGCCTGACCGAACAAGAAGCCGGCAAACTGGTGTCGTTCTATTGGGGCGGGGCGATGGTGGGCCGCTTTATCGGCGCGGTGGCGATGCGCAAGGTTCATCCGGGCAAGGCTTTGATCTTCAACGCTTTGTGCGCGGCGGGATTGGTCGGTCTGGCGATGTTGGCCGACGGTCGCGTTGCGACGGTTGCCATTCTGGCGGTCGGTTTATGCAATTCGATCATGTTTCCGACCATTTTTTCCCTGGCCTTGACCGGCCTGGGGGCTCATACCGGCCAGGGTTCCGGTATCCTGTGCTCGGCCATCGTCGGCGGCGCGCTGATTCCGCTGCTGCAGGGCCTGTTCGCCGACCGCATCGGCATCCAGTATGCGTTTTTCGTACCTTTGCTTTGCTATCTGTACATCGCTTATTACGGCAAGCGCTGCGCCCGCCAATTACGGTTCAATACCGACTGACGCGAGCTTGAATGCGGGCTACGCCAATTGTAAAGCGGTTGACGCCAACAAACTCGTGACACTGCCGTTGCAAAACTCCTGTACCTATTTGCAGTTTTCGGTTGAAATGGCATAGCGCAATACCAACAAGAAATGGCTGCGTTCGGCTGAGTTGAGAAAGCGATATCCCGCAATAAAATGGGGTATCGACTGTAAAAGCTGGGTTTCATGCCCCGCGCCGGGCCTGCCGCCTTAGGGTGAGGAGAATCAAAAATGGCCGAAAAACCTTTAGCGCAAGAAATTATCCCTCCAGCGGAAACCCAGGTCATCGAAAACCTTTCCGCGCGGCTCAAAGCCAAAATCGTAAATGACTATCCAGCCGGCATCATGCGCCGTGATGCCCATCCCAAGATGCATGGTTTGGTCAAAGCCGAGTTTACCGTCAACGCCGATTTGGATGACGAATTGCGGGTTGGTTTGTTCAAAGAACCCAAAACCTATCAGGCCTGGGTCCGGTTTTCCAACGCCAGCGGCTCGATCAGACCGGACCGGGACCGTGACATTCGCGGCATGGCGATCAAGTTGATGGGAGTGCCGGGCGATAAAGTGCTGGAGGCCGAACGGCACGAACAGACCCACGATTTGCTTTTGATTAGCGCCAATCAGTTTGTCGCCAGGGACGTTGCCGAATTTGACGCCTTGGCAGCAGCGCTGAGCGGTAGTTTGTTCGCCAAGTTGCGGTTTTTTCTTTGCCATTGGCGAGTGGCCTGGATTTTACTCAGAACGATGCGCAGGCACGCCAACCCGTTGCAGATCCGCTACTTCAGCGCCACACCGTATCTGTTTGGGGAGTTGGCGGTCAAGTACGCGGCAATCCCGCAACTCGTTGCTGTCGCCGAACGTCCGGCCAAACCCACGGCCGATTTTTTGCGCGAGGCCATGGTCAAGCAGTTGCAGGTCGGCGATATGCTATTCGACTTCGCAGTGCAATTCCAAACTGACGCCGAGGCGATGCCGATCGAAGACCCTGGTGTCGAATGGCCGGAATCGGTTTCGCCATTCCGCAAGGTGGCGACGCTCAGGATCTTTCGGCAGGCGTTTGATACCGAGGCGCAGAATGCGTTTGGCGAGCAGTTGTCTTTTACGCCTTGGCATGCCTTACCCGAACACCGGCCTCTAGGCGGCATCAACCGGGCCCGGAAAGTTGTTTACGATGCGATTTCGGCGTTCCGTCACGAGTCCAACAACGTGCCGCGGACCGAGCCGAGTGGATGGGATATTTAGCTCGCGGTAGCAACCTCAAGCGGTTCGAATGGAGATACAGATGTTTCCAGTGTCCATGCAGACTGATGTCAAGATGGCACTGGGCTTAAAGCGTTGATGACACTAGTGTTAACGAGAACCGAGAGTCCGAATGCTTCCGGATCTGAATTTTCCGCACGGCTTCTGTGGCCCGAGCTAGGGCTTGGCTTTCAGTAAGGTCGAGCCGACGATGGTACGCAGCGCATACCATCTGCTGGCATTCCCAAACGGCGCGGCATTATGCAGCCGCTGCCTGCTGGGATAGGGCGTTAGCGGCAATCGAACTGTTTCGGCCAGTCGAGGTAATTGAACACCTGTCCCACATTGCGCACGGTTTCCACCGCGGCCAAGTCCAGGTCGGCGTAGACCCATTGCACTTTGTTGTATTCGCCGATTGCCAAAATGCCGTTGTTCGGGAAGCCGCGATCGACCGGCGTGTAGATCGCCGCCGCGCCGCAGTTGACGTCCACGGCTTCCGACCAGTCCGCATTGCCGACCAGCGAGGCCTGCACCACGTAACATTGATTTTCCAGGGCGCGGGCCTGGCAGCCGATCCGGACCCGGTAATAGCCGGCCTCGGTATCGGTGCAGCTCGGCACCAGAATCAAAGTGGCGCCGCGTTCGGTCTGCTGGCGAGCGTAGTGCGGGAATTCACTGTCGTAGCAGATGTTGATCGCCACCTTGCCGAATACGGTATCGAATACCTTAATTTCCAGGCCGCGGGAAATATGCCATTGCTCGTTTTCGAAGCGGGTCATCGTCAGTTTTTCCTGAAAATCGACGTCGCCTTGCGGGGTGAAGAAATAGGCGTGGTTGCGGAATTCGCCGTTGTCGTGTTTGACCGGATAAGTGCCGGCCTGGATATAAACCCGGTGTTGCGCGGCCAGGGATTTGAACAAGTCGAGGTACTGCGGCAACAGGCTTTGCAGGGCTTCCAACTGGCCGGACAAAGATTGGTAGATTTCCGGCGGGAACAGCGAGGCCAATTCCATGCAGGCGTATTCCGGGAACAGCAGAATGTCGGCCCGGTTATCGGCGGCTTCCTGGACCCAGCGGCGGGCCTTTGCTTCGAAGTTTTCCCAGGTTTCCAGGAAGCCGATATCGTATTGGGCGCTGGCGATTTTAGGCATTGCCTTCCTCCTTCAACCAGAACGTCATCGGCTTGGGCGTTTCCGCGCTATCGTCCAGATCCTTCCAGGAATAAGTGGTCTTCAGTTCCGGATGCTTGAAATAACTGCGTTTATTCCAGAATGCGTCCAGCGGCACGTAGTCGGCGGGCCGGCGCGGATGGTCGATTGGGCGTTCGACGCAGCAGAAGGTGATGTGTTTGAAGCCGCCCAGGTCTGCGGCGTGGGCTTCGCGCTGTTCGAAGAACTTCACACCGATGCCCAAGCCGCGATAGGCTTTGTTCAACACCGATTCGCCGCAATAAAACACCTCGTCCGGGTTGTAACCGTGTTCGACGAACGGCTTTTTGACCTCGTCGGTTTCGTATTTCAGCGGGATGGCAGTCGAGGCGCCGATGATTTTGTCGTCGTCGAAAGCCAGCACGATGACGCTGTCCGGGCAGTTGATGTAGGTTTGCAGGTATTTTTTCTCGTACTCGTAATCGCCGTCGTACAGGTAAGGAAAATCGCGGAACACTTCGATGCGCAGGCGCGCCAATTCCGGGATGTATTGAACCAAGGCTTCGCCGCTGAGGCGCTGAATGCGGATATCTTTGCTCATGTGGATATGCGGTTGGGTGGAAACGAAACAGCAACCGGCATTTCGGGCCGGTCAATCCGCTATTGTATTGCACGAGGCTTTGGTTGCCTATGCGCTGATTGAGTTCGGTGTGGTCCGGCTCGCGGCGATTACCGGTTCTTATGCGGCCCGCTGAGTTTTGCCGGTTGCAGCGGTTAACGGCCTAATACGATAGGCTCGGTGGTGGCGGCGCTTCAGTAGAATGTTGAAGTGCCTCCCGGCGTAAGGTTTGCGGTCAAATGGTTTTATGGGCCAGGTTGGGCAGCAGAGGCCGAAGGTCGCCGTTCGCACTCTAACGTTTTGAATCGATATTTCGCCGTTTTACGCTAGACTGGGCCTATGTAAAACAAGCGCGATTCAAGGTTGCCGAATTCGGCCGTCCAATAACCGGTAGCATCCGATTTTATGCAGAGATTTCGCCTAGTCACTTTTAAGATTGCGCTGATTGTGGGCAATTGCCTGAACGCAAGCGTTTCTCTGGCCGGAGCCGATATCGAAGTTCTGAAAAAAATGTCGTTGGAAGACATTTTGAATGTGGAAGTGGTGTCGAAGAAAGCCGAAAGCCAACATTCGGCTGCCGGCATCGTCAGCATCGTCACCCGCGACGATATCGAGCGCTACGGCGCCAACACGCTGGCCGACGTGTTGAACCGGGTCACCAGCGTTTACATGCTCAGCACCTATATCTGGTCCAACAGCACCGCGGCGGTGCGCGGCGACGCGCTGACCCACGTCAACAACCATACCCTGGTGCTGATCAACGGCCGGCCGTTTCGCGATAGCGCTTACGGCGGTTTGAACGAGACCATGTTCCGCGACTTTCCGATCCACCATATCGAACAAATCGAAGTCGTGCGCGGCTCCGGTTCGGTGTTGTACGGCAGCAATGCTTTTACCGGCGTAATCAATATCGTTACCCAAAAGAAACAGGACAACCGGCTTACCGTGCGCGGCCGCTACGGCAGCTACAATACCGGCCAAGCCGAAACCGAGTTCGGCTGGAACCGCGGCGACGCGGCGATCAGCGGCGCGGTGAGGTATCGGGCCAGCGACGGCTGGACGGCATCTGCGGTCGACGAAACCCGGCAAAACGTCAATTTCCGCAACGACGACGGCGACGTCAGCGCCAGCATCTGGGGCGGCTGGAGAGAATTCGATTTCAATTTGTACGTGGTCAACAGCCAGAAACAGCATTGGGGCGCGGTGCCGATCGGCTTCGGCCAACAGGTCGAGAACAACCGCCTGTTTTTCGACGCCGGTTACAACCACCAAATCAACGACTTTTGGCGCAGCAAATGGAATCTGACGCTGAACAAGTTCTCGCAAAACTACAATCTGCCGGTAGCCGGCGTGCCCTACCTGACCGATTTGTGGGAAAACAACCTGTTGCTGGAGCAAAGCCATTACCTATCGTTTTTCGACGATAAACTGAATCTGCTGCTGGGCGGGCTGGTGGAATGGCAACAAGGGCAGGTGACTCAGGTTTCACACCCGAACACGTTGGCGCCCTACGAGCAATTGAAGTCCAGCATTTACGCGAACGTCGGTTACGCCATATTCGATAATCTGCAGCTCAATCTCGGCGGACAATGGCACCGCTTTGACCATTTGAAGGCGGCTCCGAGCGGCGTCGCGGAAAACGACAACGCCATCGACGGCCTGGTCGGCCGCGCCGGCCTGGTTTACGAAATGACGGCCAATTGGGGCGCCAAGTTGTTATTCGCCCAGGCTTATCGGGCGCCGAGTGCCGGCGAATTGGGCGCCAATTCGGCGGTGGTGTTGGGCAACCGCAGCGTGGAGCCGGAAAAAGTCGAAACGGCCGACGCCCAGATTTTTTACCACGATGCCGATTACCAGATCTCGTTGACCGCGTTCGAAAGCCGGGTGACCAATTTGATCGTGCGCAGCCCGATCCCGAATACGGTGCCGACCCGGCTGCTATACGTCAACGGCGGCTGCGCAACCTTCGAGGGCCTGGAACTGGAGACCGAGGCCAAACTGTTGCCCGGTTTGTCCTGGAAAGGCTCTTACACCTTCCAAACCAATCGCGACGAAAACCAACAGAACAATAAAACCCTAATGCCCAACCACATGGCGAAACTGGGCTTAAGCTACGATTTCAGCCCCAACGTCCAAATCGGCGTGTTCGATACCTATTTCAGCGCCGCCAAAGCCGCTCCCAGTGCGTTATTGGTCAATCCGTCTGCCGGCGGTTATCACAACGTCAGCGTCAACGCCAATTACAAGTTGAATAACTGGCTGGGAGCCGCCAAACACAAACACATGACTTTTACCTTGTATCTGGACAATGTGCTCGACGAAAATTTTTATTATCCGGAGTTCAACCGTAAAAACATCAACACCGTTCCGGCATCCCCCGGCCGTATGCTTTTCGGCGAAATTGCGTTGGAGTTTTGAGGCCTGGAATCGAGTGAGGCTGCGCGGCCGGCCTCGGCGGCACTGTTGGCCGATAGCCCGCTCAGTTCGCCGCCGGGGCAGTCCCGCCGTTGGGTTCCGTTTCCGCCGCAGGGATGGCGTTGAGTTGTTGAATCGCCTTGATCTGCCGATCGGCGTCGACCAGGGCGGTCACGGCGCAGGTTTCGCCTTCGCGGCACAATCCTGCGATCAGTTGGCCGATGTCGGAGTCGGCAGCAAAATACAGGCGTTGGCCGTCCGAGCTTTCCAACATTGCCCCGGATTCGGCGTAAACGGCACGACCGGTCATGCTGATGGATTGGTAGGCCAGCGGATTCGCGGCTTGATCCGCCGGGTCCGGTGCCGAATCGGATTCGTCGGCGTCGTTTTCGGTTTGCGGGTTGATCACGTTTTCCAAGCCGGGTACCGGCATCTCGCTTTCCGGATCATTCAGAAAGCGGTTGAGATGCGCGTCGGTGTCGGTCAAGGTTTGTTGGAGCCATTGGCCGTCGATGATACGGTCGTTGGTCTTAAGAATGCCGGCGGCATATTCGTAACCGGCCTGCAGGCCTTCGGCCCCGGCTCGTGCTATGCCCATTTCCACCCATTGGTTTTTCTGTTCCTCGCCGATCGCATCACCGCTAACGCTGACCCGGCCGGAGGATTGCAATACCTTAGCCAACGCAATGTCGGCGTCGGGATTGGCGTTGGGTTTCAGTTCTATCGTCAGCTGGCCGTTTAGTGCGCTATTTGCGGCGGAGTTACTGACGGTGCCGCTCAGTTTAGTGATACCGGTGGAGAAGCCGCGATTAATGGCTTGTTTCAGGGCCTTGCGGTAACGTTGGTTTTCCTCCAGCGTCAGATTTTGAAACGATTTGGATTCCTTGGCAATGTCGGCCAGGGTTTTGATGCTTTCGGCATCCAGTCCGCGAATGGCAAGCTCAAGCGCCAGATCTCTCGCGGCATAACCCATCGTATCGATACTGCCCAAGGCATACTGGATGGTCGTATCGATTCGGTCGCCGTTTTGTACCGTCGCACTGGATACCCCAAGTCTTTCGCCGCTAGCGTTCGTCGACGCGATTTTGTCCACGGTAAAGCTGGAGGTGCCCAAGCCCAGTCCTCGATCCAGCAGATTAAGCTGCAGGCCCATTCCTTGTACATCCAGTGCATTACCATTGCCGCGCAGGGTAAAACGCGGCGCTTTTAAGCTGAGATTCACCCTTTTTTCGTCGGCTTCGATATGACCGGTCAACGGTTCCAGGCGCCAGCTTTCGCTATCGGCTGCTCCTCCGGCCATTTCCGCGGAGGCAATATCGGAAAACACCGTGCCGGAAAACGCCGAATGCCCGCTGCCGCTGAACTGCAGCCCCGGCCCGTCGCGATCGGGTTCGGGCCGCTGCCGCAAGGTCCAGTTAAACCGCATGGCCGAGCCGGGCAGAATCAGGTGGCTGACGTTGTATTGCACATCGGCGACGACCCAATATTTGCCGGTTTGGTCGGGACTGCACAAATCGCCGACTTGCAGTTCCAGCGAGCCGTTGGCCGACAACAAACCGTTCTGCTGTTGTAAATTGCTCAAACGCACAGCGCAATCCGCCGAGGTCTTGTCCACCCGCTCCGCCAGTTCCCGTTCGGCATTGCGGCCAAGATAAACGCTGGCGCCCAGCCAAGCTGCCGCGAACAGGGCGATAGCGCCTGCCGCCTGAATTAGAGGTTTTTGCTCCATGATCGCCACCCAATGCTGTTTAGATAACGGCGCCAGTCTAACAAACACCGCACTGCTCTGGCTGCAGCCGGCACCGGCAAATATAAGGCCGTAAACGTGACCGGCCGCGAAAACATTGCGGTTACTAGGCCAATTCGATATCCAAACGCCGCAGCATGCCCTGGCGTAAGGCCGCAGCGGCCTCGGCGTCCAGATAAGCGCCGTCCAGCGTTGCCTCGTTGCCGTCGCGGAAATATAAGCGGTACCGCTGCGGCTTGACCGGGTACGGACCGAAACAATCACGCCGTTGCGGATTCAGGTAAACCACCAGTGTGGCGCCGAACAAGGCGCAGGCGGCACTGGCCACCGGCAAGGTTTCTTCGCCAGCAAAGGGCGCCGCACTGCGCTCGCCGTCGGAAAACAGCCTGGCCGCCAGCACCGGCTCGGGTTGGAAACGCAACTTGCCGTCCACAACGCGGAACGGGGCATCGCCGAAAAACAGATAGGTCCACAGTTGCAGCAGTTCCACCGTCGAACCGGACAACCGGGCGACGCAGCCGCGGCCGTGCTGGCGCGGGTCGACGCTGAAGCCGCTGCTGACCAGAAAGCTGGAATTCTCCAGCGGATTGCGCTTGTACTCCTCGGCATCCCGAAACGCCACCAACAAACGCTCGATGTCGGCATAAAATTCTGCGACCAGACCGGCGCGCAGCATTTCCAATACAAACTTGTAATGCATGTGCAGGAAGATCGAGCCGTTTTCCAGCCAGCCGTAATTGAATACGCCGATCCGGCCCAGATCCAGCGCCTGGTCGCCCAGCGCAGCATTGAGCCGGTACATGCCCAATTTGCGGTCGTACAGCTCGGAATTGCGCGCGGCCAGATACAGGCGTCTGGCCGATTCGCGATCGGCAATCCGGAGCGCATGGACGAAGCCTTCCAGAAACGGCGGCAGCGCCACCGGAAGGAAACGGGTAATCTCGACGCTGCCGTCCGCCTGCTCGTGGTAGTCGCCGGCACGGAAGGCGTAATAAGTGGTGATGCCGGCGTCGGATTCGGCTTTGGCTACCGCAGCGGTCAGATAAGCCGAGGCTTTGCTGAAGAAGCTGCGCAGCCGGTCCCGAGTCAGTGCTGTTTCGGCACCGGCGAAGCCCATGAACACTTGCCGGCGGTAAGCTTCCTTCAAGGCGCCGCTTTCCTGCCAGAACGCGTGCGGCGTCAACGCCGGCAGATCCAGCAAGCGGTCCAGCCCGGCGACGAAAGCGGCCAGCTCGGCCGGCAGCGCTATCTCGGCGGCGTTGATCGCGGCGAATAACGGCAAGCTAAAATCGAACAGCCGTTTCAGTTCGATGGTTTCGTTGACCGCCGAGCCGAGAATGCCGGGCAAGCCATTCAAAGCGTCGCACCAACCGGGCCGGTCGGCTTCCATCTCGATGCCGATCCCGGCCGGGTCCAGCGTCGCCAGCTTGTTTGCCACCAAGGTGACGATTTTGCCCAACAAGGTGGTGTGGACGATGGCGCCACGGCCTTGCTCGGCGCGCACCTGGTAACGCCGGCCGCTACGCGACTCGATCAAGGCTTTTTTCTCCGCGCTGAATTGCACGGCGCCGTACTGGCGCAGGCCGTCGGCCGTAATCCGGTATTTTTGCGCGCGCGGGGCGACGTAATGGGTTGGGTCGAAAAAGGTGTAATCGGCTTCCAGCAACAGTGCGGGCAGCCGGTCGGGGAAGATCGCCCGATAGTTGACCAGCAGATCGACCAGATACGTCCAATGGTCGGACCAATAACCGCGATCGAATTCGGCGTCCGCCACTTCCCGCGCTGCGGCGAGAATGGCGCCGAGCATTTCGTCAGCCGCGTCATGGCCGGCCAACAGCTGCCAGAGCTCGGCGTATTTGAATTCGGTTTCGAGTAAAGCCGCCAGTCCCGGAATTTCGGCAAAATATGCCGCGAACTCCTGCGGCGCAGCGACGGCGAAACGCCAGTTGCGCAGAGCGCAGGGGTTATAGCCGTCCGGCTGGATCAGATTGAAAAAGTAACGGATGTTTTGCCCGCCCAAGCCCGGCTCGAAAAACAGATCGACGCGGCGGTTCTGCAATACGTCGCGAAAGTCGCCGTTGCCTTCCGAATACGGCGTGTCCTGCAACAGGAAGTCGTTATAGTCGCGCTCCAGATCGCCGTGTTTGCGGCCGAACAAATACAACAGCTTGCCGCCCGGAACCGGCGTCGGAAAGCCGCCGCGCAAACCGTTATCCAGATAGCATTGGCGGACGTGGCCATCGAACAAGGGCAGGGCGGTGGCGGTAAAGGCTTTGCGGCCGATTCGGTCGATCAACGTTCGGTTAGCTTCGCGTTTGGCGGCGAAATACTCGGCTCGATAGGCGGCCTGCGCCACGAAACGTTGATATTCCGCCACCGATTCGGCGTGGCCGTAGACCGCGTAAAACACCTGGCTGGTTCCGGGCGGCAGGTCCAGCGTAAAGGTTTGAAATGCCGCCGGCGTCTGGTTGGCTGCGACCTGGTTTTCTAAATCCAGCGGCGCGTCGCTAAAGAAGCGTTCCGCGCTGGAAAAATCGCCGGCCAACCCGAATACCCGTTCCGGGTCGACGATCACCGGGTTACGCCGGCCGGCGCTGCAGCCGAAAAAGAAATTACCGCCGTCGACCGCTTCCACTTGCGGTGAATCGGTCGGCCAGACTTTCAGTCGGTAAAACGGCAGAGCGTCGTCGACGCCTTCGACGCGCATGAAGGCTTCCGAGGTGCGGCTCATGAATTTCAAGATCCATTGGTTCATCGCGTACGGCAAGACTTGCGGCAAGCCGTCGACGATTTCGATGCGCAGGGTTCGGCTGGAAATATTGCCTATTTCCACCCGGCGCACCAGGCCGGCGACGTTGGCCTCCGGCAGTGTGAACATATCGGCGCGGATGCTGAAACCGAGGCCGGGATTGATCTCTTCGACCCCGACTTCGTGCGGCGTCACGCTTAACCGCTGGACGACCTCCGCACCGGCGCCGCGTTGGAACGGTTCGTAATGACGGATGGTTTGGCCGTCGGAAATTTTTAAAAAGCTGCGGAAGCCGCGGGACGGCGTCAGTTGGTAAGCCTTGTCGGCCGGAAAGAACTCCAGGAAGGCGCCGTCTTTGTTGCGGACGCCGAAACTGGCGATGGCCTGGCCGCGGTTGACGTAAAACGCCCAGGCCGGTCGGCCGGATACGCCGGCGATGCCGGGCAGAAAACTGGCAAATGCAGCGCAGTCGTTGTATTGCTCAACGACAAAGCGTTCGCCGTCGGCGAAGTAGTAGCGGGGCTGAGCCATGGTCTCTCCAAAATGGGCGGCAAACGGGCCGGTTGCGGCGGGTTAGGGTTGCAGCCGGACGATGCGGCCCTCGACCTGCTGAGTTATCGTGCGCTGCGGCAAGTTGGCGATTGCCGCTTCCACGGTTTGGCGGAAACCGACAGCCGTGCCGTCGTCCAGCCGGCGCGGACTGGTTTTGCCTGCGCCTTTGCCGAATATCGCATAGTCGTCGCTGGAACCGTGTTCCCAAATGAAATCGGTGCTGGCGACACTATAGGTTTTGTACAAATCCAGGGCTTGGTCTTGTTTGGTGCCGCGCGGCCTGATCTGCACGTCGCCGGCGTCTACCCGGTACTTGAAGCCGCCGTCGGCTAGGGGCTCGGCGCGGTAGCCGAAGCGGATGCCGGAGACTTGCAGAAAACGGCCGTCGCCCAAATGGGCTTTGGACACCGAGTTATTCAACACCTCCAGCAGTTGCTGGCCGGTCAATTCGAAGCTGACCAGCTTGTTGTCGTAGGAAAACAAGCCTTCCATGTCGTACAGCGTGACCGGTCCGGCCGGGATGTTGTCGTTGATGCGGATGCCGCCGCCGTTGGTGAAGGCGATGTCGGTGCGCATCCGTTCCCGCATCGTGTCGGCCAGGAAGTTGCCGAGTGCGGTTTCCCGGCCGCGCACTGCCGGTTCGACGCCTTCCAGCAGATGTTCGGTGTAGCCCAACACCTGCTTCAGGTCTTTGCCTTGTTGCTGAAATACGCCGGCCAGCCGTTGCAACTGGCGGTCGACTTCGGCTGCCACCATTGGGTCTTTGGCGATGCTTTGGTCCAGATCAACTTTGCGGTGGCTGCTGCTGAACTTGCCGGCGGCGAGGTAAATGTCGTGGACGATGGCGCTTTTATTGTCGGCGTCGGCCTTGGTGATCCAGGTGTTGCCGATCTGTTGTTCGATAAAAAAATGCTCGTGGCCGCCGACGATCAGGTTCACTTCCGGATATTCGCGCGCCAGCCATTGGTCTTGGTCCAAATCCTGGTGGGTGAGGGCGACGATGGCCGTCGCCCCCTGGCTTTGCAAGCGGTCCAAGGCGTTGCGGATGGCGGTGCGCCTGGCCGGCAGATCGTAGGCGAATTCGACATAAGCTGGTTTGCGGCTATCCAGGGTGATGCCGAAGAAGCCGACCTTGACCCCGGCAATGTCTTTGACACAAACATCGTGCACCTGAGGCACCCTTTGGCTGAAGGGTTCTGCAACTGCACTTTCGCTGAATTTGAAGCGGGTGTTGGACGAAATCCAGCTAAAGTCCGATTGCACGATCCGCCGCAACAACAGCCCGGCGTCCGGCGTATCGAATTCGTGATTGCCGAACACCGCCATCATCTCGTGATCGAACGCAGCCGGCGCGCCGTCCAGCAAGTTCATGACCTGGACCATCGCATCGGCCTGCAGGTATTTGCTCATCACCGACGGAAACAAAAAATCGCCGCCGTGCAACAGCAGCACCGGAGTGGTATCGGCCTGCAACTGACGGCGCAGGGTACGCAAGCGGGCAAAACCGCCGACGTTACCGTTCTCCAGACCTTCGATTTTGTAGGAGTCGTTGACTTGCAGAATCCGGAAATGCGCGCTTGGCGCCGGCTCCGCTCCGGCAGGCGTATCGGAGGTGGAAACCGCGCTGCAAGCCGCAAGCGAGGCGACGACGGTTGCGAGTAGCAGTGATTTTGTCGGCGACATAAAACCTATCCTCCGCGGTGCCGGGCCATGTTGCCGATCAAGATAGCAGCGAATCGGAATTAACCCAAAAATTGACGGGGTTACCACCGGCGCAGAGGGGGCAAGCCGACTTTTGCTGGAAAGCTAATCCGCCGATTTTCGTGGCTTAAGTGGCAGGTATTGCTATTGCCCAAGGCAAACCGACCGAGCCTGCGTTCTATTGGCTTAGCGCGCTGAAACGAGATCGATGCTACTCTTGCGGCGAATCAATTTGAATGTTTGATGGGCGTAGATTCGAAAATAATGTTTGCTCGACAATGTCAAGTAGCGACCCGTAAGTTGCCATTCAGCGGATTTTCTTGACCGTCTGATACTTACCGTAAAGTGGACAGTTATCATAAAAAAATAAATCTGGAATTGGATGAATTATGGAATTTGGACTTAGGTATTTAATAATTTCGATAGTATTGATTGGGGGAATGTCCTCTGTTAAGGCTAAAGAGGTAAACACGTCAATTGTTGACGGGCTAGGAAGACCTGTTAGTAATGTTCAGGTTAATATCTACTGGTTAAAAACAATAACTGATGATGATGTCCGCGAAATATCTTTAGCACGATTAAGGTCAGACAAAAATGGACAAATTAAAGGAAGCTATGACGAATCTGCTGCTCCTCATGATGAGCATATATTCTATGGAATTTCTAAAAAAGGTTATGAGGAATATTCATCATCAAATTATAAATCTCAGTACGTTGTAAAGAGGAAATATAATCCATTTAATTTAAAAAATATTATTAAGCTTTCTGGCGAAAAGCAAATTATCCATCTACGTGAACTTCTAGCGGGAGACTACCCTGATTCACTTCAAAATGAGCCACTTGAAGAACTAGTATTTTCTGAAGAAAAAAAACTAAGACCTGCGTTAAGATCGTTGATAAATGATCCTCACGTTGGTCTAGCGGTAATAAATTTGCTTTCTCTTATTGGAGCTCCAGAGGACTTGCGACTCATTGTCAATAATGCGCCACAACCAAACGATGGAGTTTTAGGTAGTCGCTGGGCGTATCATGTAGTCACAGCTTTAATCGAGCCATCTTCAGATCAAGAATGGGCGTTTTTGCGAGAGTCAGTGCTAAACAAATATAAAGACCGGTGGGTTGAATCTGGAGCGATTCAAACCCTAATGCTGATTGGAACACCAGTTAGCAGGCAGATTTTAGTTGAAGCCGCATTAAATAATAAAAACCGAACTAAAGACATCCAGCAAGCAATAAACTATATCGATTCAAAACCTGAATCTATTGCAGATCTAAATCTTATTAAAGCAGGAGAAAAAATAGGCAATACATTATATGCTGGAAGATGGAGGAAAAACTCTAAACCCCGTTTTAATAAAAATAAAGATAAGGCTTTAATTGATTGTGAATTCATATTGGGTAGGGATCGGATTAATTACACCGCAACTTTTCATAAGATTGCAGGCGTTTGGCAACTTCATGGTGTTCGGGAAACTTGGCAAACCCTGATGGCGTATGAAAAAAGCGAATCATTGTAATTATCAAAGTAAGCCAAAAATTCAAACCGGCTGGATACTTTAAGCATGAATGACTGTTATTGATACGTGATTTGCCCTTAACGTTAAATTGCCAATTGACTGGTTTTGGCCGATAGCGATCTTTAAAAAAAACAAAACTGATTCATTGTTTCGTATAAAGGGGCATTGGTGCTTACAAACAGCGCTCATCGAAGTACGCTCAAATAACTCTCCCATCGACGATTCATCGCTTGGCTCGAAAACCGCAAGCCAGTGAATCCTTTCGCTCCAGTACGGAAAGCGCGGGGAAGCGCAAAAGCCAACGCCATCCGGATGACCGGGAGCGCAACTGCCTACCAACCGGCCGTCTCGAAACGGGCTTTACTTTTCCGTTTGCCCATGTCGCCAGGCTTCGACGGCGAATTCGGCGAGTTCTCCGGCCAGTTCGGCGATAAAGCTTAGTGCCGAGTAGGCAATTGCGGCTATCATCAGTGCGAGGATTAATTTCAGCTCGTCCTTCGGTATGCTGAACCGGTCATTTGGCCCGGCAGCGCTCGGAGGATTGGGCGCGATTGGGAAATGTTCCAAGTCCGATTTTCGGCGCTAGCGGCTTGGCCCACGCGCGATTGCCGGACAGAAACCCTTATCTTTCGGAGGCAGCGATGCAGCTCGTCAAAACACTGAGTGCGGCCTTGATGCTGGCGGCAGCCGCACCGCTGCCGGCCGAACCGGTCAAATGCGTGGTGGCAGGTAAAACGCTGTATACCGACGACGCCAAAAAATGCGCCAAAGGCGAAGTCAAACCGATCAACGGCGCCTTGGTGATTACCGAACTGCCGACCGCGAAGTCCGCCGGTAAATCCGCGCCGATTTCGGCGCCGGCTAGCTCCGATTCGTTGCTGGACTCGTTGTTGCAGCGGTTGGGGATTACGCAACAGGAAGTCGCAGCCGGTTGGAAAACCGTCGACGAGGCGCGCCAACGCGGCGAGTGGCAGGCGCCGGAGATGCCGGAAGATGCGCGTTAAGCGCGGGCGAAAGCATCGGTTATCAGCTAGCCGCTGTTTGCTTGGCGGCTCTGCGGGCAAGCCTGTGCCGAATCGTATCCGCTGTATCGGTTTGGTCATGGCGCTGGCCGGACAGGCTGTGGCCGGGGAATACCATTTGACGATTGCCGAGAAGCGAGTCGATCTCATCGGCCAGCCGCAGACCGCGATTCTAGCGGACGATGGTCTGCCGGGGCCGACATTGCATTGGCGGGAAGGCGAACAGGTGGTGTTGCATATCGAAAACCGGCTGTCGGAGCCGACTTCGATCCATTGGCACGGCCTCGAGTTGCCGTATCGGATGGACGGCGTGCCGGGTATCAGTTTCGAGGGTATCGCGCCCGGTAGCCGCTTTACTTACCAATTCCCGGTCAAGCAGAGCGGCACCTATTGGTACCACGGCCATTCCGGCATGCAGGAGCAGCAGGGCTTGTTCGGGGCGTTGATCATCGATCCGGCGCAGCCGCAGCCGCCAACCGATCGCGATTACGTGGTGATACTGTCGGATTGGCCGCAGGCCGACCCTTACCGCACGCTGGCTCGGCTGAAAAAGCAGAGCGATTACTACAATTTTCAGAAACGCACGCTTGCCGATTTTTTTGCCGATATCGAACGGCTCGGGTTTGGGGAAACCGTCAGCGACCGTTTGGCCTGGGGAGCGATGCGGATGGACCCGACCGATCTGGCCGACGTCAACGGTTCGACCTACCATTTCCTGATTAACGGCCGCACCCCGCAAATGCAATCGCATTTTTTGTTCAAACCCGGAGAAAGAGTGCGGCTGCGTTTCATCAATGCCTCGGCGATGACGTATTTCGATGTGCGGATTCCGGGTTTGGCGATGCAGGTCGTAGCCGCCGACGGCCAAAACCTGCAGCCTTTGAACGTTAATGCCTTCCGGATTGCGGTTGCGGAAACCTATGACGTCGTGGTGCAACCCAACGCCGAACAAGCCTACAGTATTTTCGCCGAGGCGATGGATCGCAGCGGTTACGCTCACGCCAGCCTGTCGCCGCGGGCGGATTGGTTGGCGCCGGTGCCGCCGCCGACGCCGCGGACCTTGTTGACGCTGGCGGATATGGGCGGTGCCCACGCCGGACACTCAATGCCGGGCGATAATCATCTCGAACATGCCGAACACGTCGAACACGTCGAACACGTCGAACACGTCGAACACGTCGAACACGCCGAACACGCCGAACACGCCGAACACGTCGGCCATGGGCCGCAGACTACCGAGAGTCCCGCAGCCGGCCGGGCAACAGAACATGCCGTCCATGCCGGCCACCATCACGCCGCCATGTCGCCGGAAATTCCGTCGTACCAGACACTCGATTACCGCAATTTGCGCGCTCTAACCGCCACGCCGCTACGCAAGCCGGACCGGGAAATCGAGTTACGGCTGACCGGTGACATGCGGCGCTACATCTGGTCGTTCAACGACGTCAAATACGCCGATGCCGAACCGATTCGGGTCAAGTTAGGCGAAGTGGTGCGCTTCCGTTACGTCAATCAGACCATGATGAACCATCCGATCCATATCCACGGCTTGTGGCAATACCTGGATATCGGCGCCGGCGCATACAATCCGAAAAAGCACGTCGTCAATGTCAGGCCGGGGACCACCGCGGTGGTCGATGTGCCGGCCGACGCGGTGGGCGAATGGGCGTTTCATTGCCATTTGCTGTACCACATGGATACCGGCATGTTTCGTAAATTGATCGTCGAGCCAAATCATGATTGAGCGGCGCAGAGCGATAGCCACAATCATCGGTCTGCTGTGGCTGAACTGCCGAGCCGATGACGGCCACATGCTGTTCAACCGCTTCCTGGCCGAACGCCTGGAATACGAAAGTAACGGCGGACTGCATCTGGCGAAATGGGATATACAGAATTGGTTCGGCAACGACGACCACAAGCTTTGGCTGAAAACGGAAGGCGACTATTCCGCCGACCAGGACATTTTCGGCCGAGCCGATTTACAGGTGCTGTACAGCCGCAACGTCGATAGTTTCTGGGATTTTCAAATCGGCGCCCGCCGCGCGTTCGAGCCGGAGCGCACGTTCGACGCGGTGATTGGGTTTCAGGGCTTGGCACCGTATTTTTTTGAAGTTGACAGCGCGCTGTTCGTCACCGAGAAGGGCAATGTGCTCGGTCGATTGACGGTCAGTTATGAGCTGTTGCTGAGTCAGCGCCTGATCCTGCAGCCGCGCATCGGTTTGAATGTGGCGGCGGAAGACTTGCAATCGCGCGGTGTCAAAGCCGGGGTGACCGAATTCGAGGCCGGTTTACGGCTGCGCTACGAAATCGAACGCGAGTTTGCGCCTTATCTGGGGGTCGATTACGTCGAAGAGCAGTCGCTGCGCGAACATCAACATAGCGTCAGAGCCGTTGCCGGTTTCCGGTTCTGGTATTAGCAAGGTGCTGCGAAAGGGCTGAACCAGTACTTGAATTTGCTTGTCTGATCGGATTAGGACGATAACCCACAACCGGGAAGTGGCTAATCAATACTTTCAGGAGAGCCACCATGACAAATTCCAACTTCGTCGCCATCGCTATTTTTTTAATCACTACCGCTTTTGCCACCACGGCGTTTGGCGAAATCAAACCAGCCCCAAGTCCGGTGTCCGCAGCGTATTCGCCGGATAACACGCTGCAAACTTTCAGCAAAACCGTGCACGGCGGCGTGCAGCACGTGGTCGCCAAGCCCGGTGCCGACGCCAAGGTGATCGCTGCCATCCAGGCCCATCTGCGGCAGTTGGCGGGTGCTTTGACCAGCGGCGATTTTTCCGCTAGCGAACGGATGCACGGTGCCGCCATGCCGGGCTTGGCAAGGCTGAAAAACGCGAAACCGGACGAGATTCGTTACGAGTACCGGGCTTTACCGAACGGCGGCCAGATCCATTACAGCAGCGAATACCCGCAATTGGTGCAGGCGTTGCACGAATGGTTCGATGCCCAAACCCAAGCCCACGGCGCAGAGGCGGTCCCAGGACATCAGCAACATCATGCCGCGCCGGCGCAATGATCAGGCCTCGGAGTCGATAATTTCCAGGCATACCAGCATGGTATGACGCACCACGAAAAACGTCATCGCCATCGGATACAGCGCGTAATGACGGGTAATTAGTAAGCTGGCGGCAACCAGGCCGAGAATCAGGCTGAAGTCGAATCGGCTGATTTTCTCCAGGTAACGCAAGTGTTGTACCGAGTCCGGATCGAAGTAAGGCGCCTTATTGATCAAGGCCAGGGTCAAGGTCGCGGTCAATAACGCGTAGTAGATCGGAAACAAGAAAAACATCGGCGCTTCGGCGCCGAACTGAGGTTGCCAGTAGGAATACCAGACGAACAAACCGGCAGTGGCAAAGCCATCGTGCCATAGCGAGGTAGGGAGTTTTTTCAGATAGCCGCCGGCGACGCTGGCGGCCATCACCGTGACGCCGACGGCGGTCGCCAGCGGCGACACCAGGTAATCCAGGAGCGCGGTTTGGTTTTGCACTAAAACCGCGAGGGCAATGCTACAGGCAATGAATCCGATCATAATCAGGCCGCTAAAAAAGTTAAGCCGGGAATTTAGCATTGCTGGCGCTGAAAAAGAAGCATTGCCGGCGCTGTTCGCCGCCACCCGTTACCGCTACGCCGACGATGGTGTTGTGCGTAGCGGCGGCAGGGACGGCTAGGGTTCAGAAATCCAGTTTCAATTCCATCATGAAGGTGCGCGGCGCGGCAATGAAAAATAACGGTGCGTTGCCGCCGCTGCCCCATTCCACATATTGTTCGTCGGACAGATTTTTTACGCGGGCGGTAACGGTCGCGTGCGGGTTGAATTTCCAGGCCAACTGGGTATCGAATACCGCGAATGCCGGGGCCTTGATAATGTTGCTGGTATCGACGAAGCGGTCGCCGACATAACGGGAGCCGAAGTTCCATTGCCAGTCCGGGTCGAAATCCCAGGTCAGCCAGGCGTTCGCGACCCATTTGGCAACGTTGGTCGGCCGGTTGCCCTTTCGGGAAACGATGGTGGTGTTATTGACGGTTTCCAGAAACTTGTCGTATTGGGCGTCGACATAAGCCATATTGCCCTGCATGCTCCATTCCGGGGTTAATTGCACGCCGATATTCGCTTCCATACCGGCGGAGGATTGTGCCCCGATCGGCAACACCCGGTTACGGTCGGACGGGTCGGTCATCGACAGGTTTTTACGTTCGATGTAATAACCGGCCAAGGTTGCCGAACCTTTACCGTCCCAGAAATCGAATTTGGTACCGATTTCCGCCTGACGGCCGGTGGTCAGGTCGAAATCGCGCAAGGCGGCGAAGGTGCCGGTGGTAAGGATGCCGGAAGGCGGATCGGCGGCAGTGCTGTATTGGGCATACACGTTGAAGGTGGAGGTGATGTCGTACATCAGCGCCGCGCGCCAAGTCACCGCGGTCCAGCGGCGACCGAACGCGGCCGGCGTAGTCGCGGTGGGCGGTACGATTCCTGTGCGCAGGTTGACCGCATCCAGCCGGATATCGTCCACCCGCAAGCCGGTGATCAGATTCAAATCAGGTACCAGCGTCAGTCGGTTTTCGGCGTAGCCGGCGACGGTATACAGCTCGTTGCGAGCGTTCGGCACCGGACCGGTAGCAGCCGGATAATCGTAGTAGCTGCCTACGCTGAAATTGTAGGGATCGACGGTACTGACCGTGCCGTTCGGGCTCTCCATGCTGGGCGCCCGGGTTTGTTTGTTGTAGGCGACGTCGATACCGGCCGAGAATTTCGACGGCAAGTTAAACCAGCGGTCGCTGTGGACAATTTCGAAACGGTTGCCCACTAGGGCTTGGTCGTGGTTGACCGCAAACGACCGGTTGCGAATGATTTGGGTGTTGCTGGCGTTCCAGTCGTAGCCTTCGACGTTCAACCATTGCCGGTCGGCCTTGTAGTAATAAAACGTGTTTTTGAACTGAGTATTTTCCGACAACTGGTAATCGACGATGTCGCGTAGCCAGAACACCTGTTGGTCGAATGTGGGGCTGGCGGCGTTGTAATTTCTGAAACGGGTGTTCGGATCGATTTGGCCTTCGATTGGGCCCAGACCAGGGGTTCCCCACGGGACGATCCGACCGCCAACCGTCGGATTCAGTACCGGCGTCCCCCAATAGGAGTCGCGGTCTTCCAATTGGTGCTCGAAGGCGATGGTGTGGGACAGCTTGGAGGTGATGTCGCTCAACAACGAAAACGACATGGCACCGGAATTGGCCTCGGTCCGATCGATATAACCTTCGGAGCCGAGGTAACTGATATCGGCCTGCAACCAGTTATCGGTGTTGCCGAGCCGACCGTTAAATCCGTAAGAAGCCCGCCGGTTCAGATATTCGCCGAGCGAAACCAGTGCGCTATGGCGGTCCGGGCCGCGTTGGGCGATCTTGCTGACGTAATTGATCGAACCGCCAACGGCACCTTGCCCATAGAGAAAGGTGGACGGTCCGCCCAATACTTCTTCCCGTTCGATCAGCCAACTGTCCAGCGGCCTGGCCGCAACCACATCGTACTGTACCGTGATGCCGTTGAATAACTGGGTGATTTGCGCTCCGCTGAAACCGCGCATCGATACCGAACCGGCAGAGCCGGGTTGAGACGATACGATGATGCCCGGCGCTCTCTCCAGGGCTTCCTGCGTGGTTTGCGCGCCGCGTTTTTCGAAGGTGGCGCGGTCGATGATCGTGATCGAGGCCGGCGTTTCCCGCGGCGTCAAGCCCAGACGGCTACCGGTGACCGCTTCGCTATCCAATTGCGGTTTTTGGTTGGGTGGATTTAACGGCGCAGTGCCGACCACCGTCATTGCTTCCAGGGTCTGTGTGGCGGCTTTCGGTGTCGCCGGTTTTTCTTGTTTTTCTTGTTTTGCGGGTTGCTTCTGCTCCTCTTCTGCAGCGCTGCCGTCGGCGGCAAGTGCGGCGTTGATGCCGCAAGCCAAAATGGACATGTTGATGAGTACTGTGAATTGACGCCCGGGGGCCCGGTAGTGTTTTGTCATGGTTGCCGAATCGGTTACGTTTTGAAATGGGATAGAAGTATGCGTAATACCAGGGCTCGGAAACGCAAGTAACGGACCAGTTCCGCAGCCGGCGCCGGCTCTGGCCTGCGGAGGCCCGAGTCAATTAAACTATGTTTTATAATCCGGTTCGACTAGGGGATATGCCGTAAGTAATCGATTTTCGTTGCAGCCTTGGGTGTTGTTAAAATGGCGGCTTGGCCGGACATTCGGCGTTCGGAATTTCTGAAATCGGTTAAGGACTCAGCAAATGGCAGGATTTTTCTCGAAGCAGCGTATTATCGCCCGGTCAGGCTATAGCCGTTGGCTGGCCCCGCCAGCCGCACTGTCGGTACATCTATGCATTGGCCAGGCCTATGCGTTCAGCGTATTCAACGATCCGCTGACCCGTGTCATCGGCATTGGCGCTTCGGCTCCCGACGATTGGAAATTAACCGAACTGGGTTGGATCTTCAGTTTAGCCATCGTCTTTCTGGGCTTGTCCGCCGCATTCGGCGGCAAATGGTTGGAAAAAGTCGGCCCGCGGCTGACCATGTTCGTTGCGGCCTGTTGCTTCGGCGGCGGATTTTTTATCGCCGCGCTTGGCGTCAAACTGCATGAGATCGGGTTGCTTTATCTGGGTTATGGCGTGATCGGCGGCATCGGCCTGGGCTTGGGTTACGTGTCGCCGGTATCGACCTTGATCAAATGGTTTCCGGACCGACGCGGCATGGCTACCGGCATGGCTATCATGGGTTTCGGCGGCGGCGCGATGATCGGTGCGCCGTTATCGGTGTGGTTGATGGACCAATTCAAATCGGCAACGTCGGTCGGGGTGAGCGAAGCGTTTTTGGTGATGGGTGCCGTGTATTTTTGCTCGATGTTGATCGGGGCATTGGCGATCCGGATTCCGCCCGCTGATTGGCTGCCCGAGGGCTGGACGCCGCCGGTCGTCGCCAACAAAATGATTACCGACAAACACGTGCATATCGATCAGGCGCTGAAAACGCCGCAGTTTTACTTGTTGTGGCTGGTGTTGTGCCTGAACGTCAGCGCCGGTATCGGCGTGTTAGGCCAGGCTTCGGTGATGATTCAGGAAATGTTCAAGGGCTCGGTAACGCCGGCCGCCGCGGCCGGCTTCGTCGGCTTACTGAGTTTGTTCAATATGGGCGGCCGCTTTTTCTGGTCGTCGGCGTCGGATTATCTGGGCCGCAAGCATACCTACATGATTTTCTTTGCGGTCGGCGCGGTGCTGTATGCAACGATTCCGACTATGGGCATGGCCGGCAATATGGCGATGTTCGTGCTGCTGTATGCATTGATCATGAGCATGTACGGCGGCGGATTCTCGACCATCCCGGCTTATCTGGCCGATATATTCGGTACCCGTTTCGTCGGCGGCATCCACGGCCGGCTGCTGACGGCCTGGTCCACGGCCGGCGTGTTGGGTCCGGTGTTGGTCAACTATCTGCGCGAATATCAGATTGGCCAAGGCGTGGCCAAAGCTGAAGCCTATAACATGACGATGTACATCATGGCCGGGCTGTTGCTGGTTGGATTTGCCGCGAATCTGGCGATTCGGCCGGTGCATGAAAAGCACCATATGAAACACGATGATTTCGACGAACTGGACGGTATTTATCCAGCCGGCGAGACCGATCACTGAACCGAGACCAATTATGAACAATCCGCAAAATCACCAACCCTCCAGTCCGCTGCTCGTGGCCTTGTTTTGGCTTTACGTATTACTGCCGCTGGCCTGGGGCGTCTGGTCCACGGTCAAGAAAGCTTTGGCTTTATTCGGCTAAATCTGCATCCAGCCGCTGCGGCCCGGCTGATGCGGTGGCTCAACGGGAACCGGATTTTTCCGCGCCCGCCGCATGGTGCAGATATTGGTTGACCACTTCCAAATCCACTTCACTCAAACTGCCGGCCGCTTCCTTCAATTTGATGCCATTGATGAGGTAGTCGTAACGGCTTCTGGCGTAATCGCTTTTGGCTTTGTACAGATTGCGTTGCTCGGTCAACACGTCGACCATGGTCCGGGTGCCGACTTCGAAGCCGGCTTCGGCGGCTTGTACCGCCATGTCGGCCGATTTGCTGGTGGCATCTAGCGCCTTGACCCGGCTGACGCTGGAAACCACGCCGCGAAAGGCGTCCTTGACGCCGCGGTTGACGCTGCGCTTGACCTTGGTCAGGTCTTCCTTGGCCGCTTGGTACTCGTGCTCGGCTTGGCGCACCCGCGACGAGACGCCGCCGCCTTCGTACAGCGGCAGATTCAATTGCAGCCCGAAGCTTTGGCTGTCGCCGCGCAGGCCGTATTGGTTGCCGGTATCCATTTCGTTGTATTGAGCGACGATATCCAGGGTCGGCATGTGCTTGGATTCCTGTAAATCGATGTTCTTTCTGATGTATTCAGTCTGGTTGATTTGAGCGACGATCGAAAAATTATTGTTCTCGGCGGAATTGGCCCAGGACGACAAATCCTCCGGCGCCGGCGGCGACAGCGGAATTTCCGGTTGCAGACCCTCCAAATCGGCAGCGTTGTCGCCGACGATCTCCCGTAGCGCTTCCTTGCTGTTGTCGAGCAGGTTTTGCGCTTCGATTTCGCTGGCCAGCGCCCGATCGTAGCCGGCTTGAGCTTCGTAAACGTCGGTGATGGCGATGATGCCGACGTCGAACCGTTGCTTGGCTTGTTCTAACTGCTTTTCGATGGCTTTTTTCTCGGCGACGGCAAATTCCAGATTGTCTTGCGCCGCCAGAATGTTGAAATAAGCTTCCGCGGTGCGTCGCATCAGGTTCTGGTATTTGGCCTGAAATTGGGCTTCGGCCTGGGCGATTTTGTTGTCGGCCTGGTCCAATTGCACCCAGTGCTCCCAGTGAAAGACCGGTTGTGTTAAGTTGAAGCCCAACTTGCTATCCCAATAATGCTGCAAGGTGGTACCCAGGAAGCTGGTACTTTCCAGCCGATTGCGGCTGCTGTTGGCATTGAACGAGAGCTTAGGCAACATCTGTGCAATGCTTTGCGATTTGATTTCGGCCGTCGCCAGTTTGTTGATATCCGAACTTTTGAAATCGGGATCGTTGGCTTTTGCCAATTGGAAGGTCTCCAGCAAATCCTGGCTGAAAGCCAACTTAACCGGGATTAACGCCACCAAAAGCGTGCATAACGTTCTTGTCATTGCTATATCTCGTGCGGACGGGTAAAAATAAATAATCATTATCGCCTAAAATAGCCCGGCGACAGTGTTTAATTCACTAAGAGTGCCATAAGGTTAGGCACACATCATTTATCCGTCAAAACCAAACTGAAACCTGAAAAGAGTCACTATGAGTCAGAAAATCACTAAAGTCGTTTTTCCAGCCGCCGGGCTTGGAACCCGTTCCTTGCCTGCCACCAAGGCCGTTGCCAAGGAAATGCTGCCGATCGTGGATAAACCGCTGATCCAATATGCGGTTGAGGAAGCGGTCGCGGCCGGCATCGACACCATGGTGTTCGTCATCGGCCGTAACAAGGAGTCGATCGCCAACCATTTCGACAAGTCTTACGAGTTGGAAAAAGAGCTGGAAAAAAGCGGCAAGACCGGCTTGCTGAACATGCTGCGCGGCTTGCTGCCGCCGCACGTCTCGTGTGTGTTCGTGCGCCAGGCCGAAGCCTTGGGTCTGGGCCACGCCGTACATTGCGCCAAACCGGTGGTCGGTAACGAGCCGTTCGCGGTGATTTTGCCGGACGACCTGATCGAAGACGGCAGCCGCGGCTGTCTGAAGCAGATGGTGGATCTGTTCGAAAAAGAGCAAAGCAGTATCCTGGGGGTGGAGCGGGTCGATCCGACCGAAACCCATAAATACGGCATCGTCGAACACAGCGAAACCGCGCCGCGGGTCGGCAAGCTCAGCTCGATTGTCGAAAAACCGAAGCCGGAAGTAGCGCCTTCCAACATCGCCGTTGTCGGTCGCTATATCCTGACACCGGCGATCTTCGAGAAAATCGAGAGCACCGGCCGCGGCGCCGGCGGCGAAATTCAATTGACCGACGCGATCGCAGCGTTGATGAAAGACGAACAAGTCCTGTCTTACGAATTCGAAGGTAACCGTTACGACTGCGGTTCCAAATTCGGTTTCCTGTTAGCCAACGTCGAATACGGCTTGCTGCACCAGGAAATCAACCAAGAGTTCGGCCAATACCTGAAACAGCGCGTCGCTAAAATCTGATTGTGGCGGCCGGAACGGCTAACCGCGGCCGTTCCGGGCTTGCCGTCGGTTTACCGTTTCGTAAATCAATAGAGCCAGCATAATCAGCGCCGTGCCGGCCAGCGTGGTCGGCGTGATCGGTTCTTGATTCACGCTGTAACCCAAAAACAAGGACATGACCGGCGTCAGCAGATTCATCATCGCCACGTTGGTGGCCGGCATGTTGTTCAGCACGAAGTAATACAGCGCAAAACCCAGCGTGGTGGCGATGACTCCAAGGTAAATAATCGAATACAGCGCCTTCGGCTCGATGTCTTGCGGGAATGCCAAGCCTTCCATGCCATACCAGGTCGCCAGGTACAGCGGGACCGCGATCGACAAGCCGCCGGTGACCAACGGCAACGCCCCAAGACCGGCATCGATTTGTTTGACCCAGACCGCGCTGGCGGCGTGGATAAAGGTGGCGACCAACACCCCGATCAGACCGGTTATTGCTTGCTCGTTCAGTTCCAGCGCCGAATTGAACATGATCAGCAGGCCGCAAACGCCCAGGCTGTAAGCGAACAGCTTGCCCCAACCCAGGCTGCGTTCTTTCAAGTAGGCAGCGGCCATGAATGCGGTCATGAATGGGCTGAGGCCGAATATGACTGATATCCAGCCGGAGGGGACGAATCGAGCGGACCAATAGGTCACCAGCATGCTGCCGTAGAGTTGTACCGCCACGGCGAAGTAGCTGGTCAAGGCCGGCCGGCGCAGCGGTATCCGGCGACGCGCCACCAAGCACAGCAATAACAGGCAACTCAGGCCGATGCTCATCCGCGCCGTGGCCGCGAATACGAAGCCGGCGCCTACGCTGCTCCATTGGATGGCCAGCGGCGTCGTGGTCCAGATCAACACCACGCCGATATAGGCCAGACCGAGGCGAATATTCAACTTAAGGCAGTTTCAAGCGGTTGGCGATCAATTGCTCGACCACCGACGGATCGGCCAGGGTCGAGGTGTCGCCCAAATCGTGAAATTCGTTAGCGGCAATCTTGCGCAAAATCCGGCGCATGATTTTACCGGAGCGAGTCTTCGGCAGGCTGGGCGCCCACTGAATCAGATCGGGCAGGGCGATGGCACTGATTTCCTCTCTGACCAAATCTTTCAACTCGCCTTTCAGGCTGCTACTGCCTTCGACGCCAACGTTCAACGTGACGTAGGCATAGATGCCCTGGCCTTTGATCGGATGCGGAAAGCCGACCACGGCCGCTTCGGCCACCAGATCGTGCAGCACCAGGGCGCTTTCGATTTCGGCAGTTCCCAAGCGGTGGCCGCATACGTTCAACACGTCGTCGATGCGGCCGGTGATCCAGTAGTAGCCATCCTGGTCGCGGCGGGCGCCGTCGCCGGCAAAATAATAGCCGGGGAATTTGCTGAAGTAGGTATCGACGAAACGTTGGTGATCGCCATAGACCGTCCGCGCCTGGCCCGGCCAGGGCTGAGTCAACACCAGAATGCCTTCGGCTTCTCCTTCCAGTTCATGACCGTCCTGGTCGAGAATGGCCGGCTGTACGCCGAAAAAGGGCAAAGTAGCCGAGCCCGGCTTCAAGGTTGTGGCGCCGGGTAGCGGTGTGATCAGGATGCCGCCGGTTTCGGTTTGCCACCAGGTATCGACCAACGGACAGCGCTTGTTGCCGACTACGTGGTAATACCATTCCCAGGCTTCCGGGTTTATCGGTTCGCCGACGCTGCCCAGAATGCGCAACGAAGTGCGTTGGGTACGGTTGACGAATTCGTCGCCCTGCGCCATCAGCGCCCGGATCGCGGTCGGTGCCGTGTAAAAGATATTGACCCGGTGTTTGTCGATGACTTGCCAAAACCGGTCCGGATGCGGATGGGTCGGTACGCCTTCGAACATCAACGTGGTGGCGCCGTTGCACAACGGCCCGTAAAGCACGTAGGAATGGCCGGTGATCCAGCCGATATCGGCAGTACACCAATAGACTTCGCCTTCCTGGTAATCGAACACGTATTTGTGGGTCATTGCCGCATACAGCAAGTAACCGCCGGTGCTGTGCAACACGCCCTTCGGTTGGCCGGTCGAGCCGGACGTATAGAGGATGAACAACGGGTCTTCCGCGTCCATCATTTCCGCCGGGCAAGTGGCGGCAGCGGTTGCCATCTCGGTGTAGTAACAGATATCGCGCTGATCGTGCCAGGGAATGTCGTGGCCGGTATGTTTGATGACGATGACTTTACTCAAATTCGGGCACTGATCCGCAGCTTTGTCGACATTCAGCTTGGAATGGACGATTTTGCCGCCACGGAAACTTTCGTCAGCGCAGATCAGTATCCGGCAATCGGCGTCGATCACCCGATCGCGCAAGGCATCTGCCGAAAAGCCGCCGAAGACGATGGAATGGACCGCGCCGATCCTGGCGCAGGCCAGAATCACCACCGCCGCTTCGGCGATCATCGGCAAGTAGATGCAGACTCGGTCGCCCTTGCCGACGCCGTGATTTTTCAGGACATTGGCGAATTTACAGACCTGTTCGTACAGCTCTCGATAAGTCAGCGCGCGGCTGTCGGCCGGATCGTCGCCTTCCCAAATAATCGCGATCTGGTCGGCGCGGTGCGGCAAATGGCGGTCCAGACAGTTGACGGTGACATTCAATTTGCCGCCGACGAACCATGCAATCTCGCCTTTGGGGTAGTCGTATTGCAGTACGGTGTGCCAAGGTGTTTGCCAGTCCAGAAACCGCACGGCTTGTTCTGCCCAAAAAACCTCCGGTTGTTCGACCGATTGCCGATATAGCTGCTGGTATGCCGCTGCATCGATATGCGCGTTGGCCGCGACTTCGGGGGATACCGGATAGGTTTTTTGATCTGACATGTTTTACTCCTTGTGCTAAGTCTGGTTACTGGGCGGCGAGTCCAGGCTGACGCTGCGGACGCCGCGTAAAGGCTCCGGCGACCAGTGAGCAACGGCCCAGTCTAATATCGCCGGAATTTCGGCCTGTTTCAGCGTTGGCGGCGGATTTTGGCCGAGTAAGCTTAACAGCATGAACAAGGTTTGGCGCGGCGATGTTGCGGTCACTGCTTCGGCTCGGGTTTGTTTGCTGAGTTTTTGCCCGGCACGATCGACGATGACCGGCACATGCAGGTAGTTCGGTTCCGGGAAGCCGAGCAGTTTTTGCAAGTATATTTGTTTCGGTGTGGACTCGAGTAAGTCGCAGCCGCGGACGATGTGCGTGATAGCTTGGCGCTGGTCGTCCACCACGACAGCCAACTGGTAGGCGACGATGCCGTCCTTGCGCAGCACGACAAAGTCGCCGTGTTGCTCAGCGATATTCTCGCGGATAGCGCCTTGCAAACCGTCGCAAAATTCGACGCATACCGGCATTGCTTTGACTCGCAATGCGGCCGGATGGTCGGTTTGCTGCGACCTTAGCCGGCAGTGGCCGGGGTAAATCGGCCCGGCAGCGGCTAACGAACTCCGGCTACAACTACAGGGATACACCGCATCTTGCTGCCGCAATTCGGCGAGCGCTTGGTGGTATTGGCTTAAATGCCGGCTTTGATAATCGGCCTCTTTGTCCCAATTCAGCCCGAATGCCGCCAGACAATCTAAAATCCGCTCCGCCGCGCCGGGCATGTTGCGCGGAGTGTCGGCGTCGTCGATACGCAGCAGCCATAAGCCGTTTTGGTGGCGGGCATCGAGATAGCTGGCCAGCGCGGTGTAAAGGGAGCCAAGATGAAGCGGGCCGGTAGGCGAGGGCGCAAACCGGCCGATATAGGGGTGAGGTGGGGCTGGTTCTAGCCTAATTGCTTTTCCCTGATTTCGTCCAGTGTCTTGCAATCGATGCACAAGGTTGCGGTCGGTCTGGCTTCCAGGCGGCGGATGCCGATTTCGATACCACAGGTTTCGCAGTAGCCGTAATTGCCGGACTCGATTTCTTTCAGCGCTTCATCGATTTTTTTGATCAATTTGCGCTCGCGGTCGCGAGTGCGCAGTTCAAGACTGAATTCGGATTCTTGCGTGGCGCGATCGTTAGGATCCGGAAAGTTTGCCGCTTCGTCCTGCATGTGGTGAACCGTCCGGTCCACCTCTATCATCAGTTCGGATTTCCATTTGTTCAAGATGGCGGAAAAGTGTTTTAACTGCGCTTCGTTCATGTACTCTTCGCCTTCTTTTTCCTCATAAGGCTTAAAAGTAAATTCCGCTGCTGCAGGGTTAGAATTGTTCATCCAATGACTCCTGGCGGTCTAAAAAATCGGGGCTTTTTATCAGAATAGCCGGGGGCAAGCAAGAAGTTTGTTATCATGCCAAAGCTTTACCTCTACCCGGATACTGGATTATGAAACAGCACGTCGCCGACAGGATGCGCGGTATCAGTTCGTTTTATGTGATGGAATTATTACAGCGCGCCAAGGAACTGGAGCGGCAGGGCCGGGATATCATTCACATGGAAATCGGCGAACCGGATTTTGCCACCCCGCCGTTGGTGCTGGAGGCCGGTAACCGTTTTCTCAGCAAAGGCGAAGTCAAATACACCGCTGCAGCCGGCTTGCCCGAATTGCGCGCTGCAGTGGCCGATTTTTACCGTACTCAGTACGGTGTCGATCTGGACCCGCGCCGGGTATTTATAACGCCTGGCGCGTCCGGCGCTTTCCTGTTGGCGTTTGCCACCAGCCTGAATCCTGGCGATAAACTGCTGATGGCCGATCCCTGTTATCCGTGCAACGATAATTTTGTCAGGCTGTTCGACGCAAGCACGCATTTCGTGCCGGTCGGAGCCGACACTGGCTACCAGTTGAACGCTGAGCTGATTCAGCGCCACTGGCAGCCGCAATGCAAAGGTGCGCTGATCGCGTCGCCGTCCAATCCTACCGGCACCCTGATCAGTCATGCCGATTTGCAAGCTGCGGTGGCGGAAGTCAGAGCGTTGGACGGATGTTTTTATTCCGATGAGATTTATCATGGCTTGGTATACGGCGCTGCCGCTGAAACCGCCTTGCGGTTTAGCGACGAAGTCTTTGTCATCAACAGTTTTTCCAAGTTTTTCGGGATGACCGGCTGGCGGGTGGGCTGGCTGATAGTGCCGGAGGACTTCATCGACGCGGTGGAAAAGTTGGCGCAAAATATTTTCATCGCCACACCGACTCACTCGCAATATGCGGCGCTGGCGTCCTTCAGTCCGGAGAACATGGACGAATTGCGCCGACGGCGCGACGAGTTTGCGGCGCGGCGCGACTTTCTTTACGATAACCTGCTGGGTTTGGGGTTTAAAATTGCCTGTAAGCCGCAAGGGGCTTTTTACATTTACGCCGATTGCAGCGAGTTTTGCAGCGACAGTTTCGATTTTGCCAGAGGTCTATTGGAAACCGAGGGCGTAGCCGTAACCCCCGGCAAAGATTTCGGCGAACATCTGGCCAATCGCCATATTCGGTTTGCATATACCGCCTCAATCGATAGAATGGCCGCCGCTCTCACCAGACTGGAACGATTCATATGCCGATAAGCCAATATACGCCCGAACAACTTCGCCAGCGTTTGCAGGAAGAAGCGCCGCCGCTGTTGCTCGACGTGCGCGAGCCGCACGAGTTTGCCTATGCCAAAATTGCCGGTAGCGTATTGATTCCATTGCAGCAAATCCCGCAACGGCTGGACGAGATACCGACCGACCGGGATATCGTGGCAATTTGCCACCATGGCATGCGTAGCCAACAAGCGTGTAATTATCTGCAACATGCCGGCTTTGAACGTTTGATCAATTTACGCGGCGGTATCGATGCTTGGTCGCTAGTCTGCGACTCTTCGGTTCCTCGTTATTAATAAATAATAAATCTATGTTTTTAAAAGAATTCTATGCAATTCAGGATGGCTGTGTCGCGATTAGCGCTGCCCAAGCCAGTATGTTCGCCAAAGAAGTCGCGCACGACTTCAATCCGCTGCACGATGAAGATGCCAAGCGTTTTTGCGTACCGGGCGATTTGCTGTTTTCCCTGGTGTTGGAAAAATACGGTTTGAGCAGCAATATGCATTTCACGTTTTCCGGAATGGTCGGCCACGGGGTGCTGCTTAACTTTCCCGACACCGATGCGGAACAGATCGATGTTACCGATAATCAGGGTAAAACTTACCTGCAAATCCAGCGTTCCGGCAGCCTGACCCGCGATCCGGAGCTAATTGAAACTCTGATTCGGGATTATGTGGCGTTTTCCGGGCAGAACTTCCCGTACGTGTTGGTGCCGTTATTGGCCAAGGAACAGGTGATGTTCAACATAGACCGGCCGTTGGTCATATACGAGAGCATGACCTTGAATTTAAGCCGGCTGGATTTTGCCAAGCCCAAGCTGGAAATGCTGGAGCCGACAATGGAAGTCAACGGTAAGCGGGCTACCGCTTACTTGCATTTTCAAATCCAAGCGAATGGCGAAGTGGTTGGTTCCGGATTCAAGAAGCTGGCCGTCAGCGGCCTGCGCGATTACGAAGCCGAACCGATGCAAGCCTTCGTCGACGACTATCTGGCCCGAAAACACGGCTATCTAGGCGAATTGGCCACGGCGAACGCTTAAGCTGGGCTGCGGCGAGCCGGATTGCGGATATTCGCGTTCGGCTTCGCTATCACAAATCGAGCGAGAACGGTTCCACCAACACCCAATCGCCGCGTTTAACGCCATCGCATTCGGCGGACAGCACGATAAAACAGTTGGCTACGCTGGCCACCTTAAGTTGATGCGAGTCTTGGGTGCCGGCGGCCGTCACCGCGAATTCGCCGTTGTCCAATTGCCGCAGCACGCCGCGTTGGTATTCGCTGCGGCCCGGCACTTTTCGCAGATCGCTGTCGCTACGGGCGCTTATCTGCAGCGTCTTGGCGGGGCTGGCGCCGAGAAGTCGATCAAGACCGGGTTTTACGAATTTGTTATAAGTGACCAGCACCGCTATCGGATTGCCGGGCAGACCGAAAAACCAGCAGTCGCTTATCTTGCCGAATGCCAAGGGCTTGCCGGGTTTGATCGCGAGTTTCCAAAAATGCACTTGCCCGCATTTCTCCAGAACCTGTTTGACGTAGTCGGCGTCACCTACCGACGCGCCGCCGGTCGAAATCAGCGCGTCGTGTTGCGCCGCCGCTTGAACCAACATGGCTTCCAAGGCGACCGGATCGTCTTTTACCACCCCCAAATCGTTCGCCATGAAGTTTGGGTCTTCGAGCAAGGCCGCCAGCAAATAGCGGTTGCTATCGTAGATTTGGCCGATAGCCAATGCAGAACCGAGCGGCGCCAGCTCGTCGCCGGTGGAAAAATAACCGATTCGCAAACGGCTTTTGACTTCGACGGTACTGATGCCAGCCGCCGCCAGCAAACTAATGTCGCGCGGACTGAGCTTTTTCGGCGCCGCGATCAGCCTCTCTTGGCGCTTAAAATCGCTGCCGGCTGATCGAATGTTTTTTTGAAACAAACACGGCGCGGCAAAGTAGACGCGGTCCGCTTCGACACGCGTTTGTTCTTGGGCCACGACGCTGTCGGCCGTTTCCGGCACCACCGCGCCGGTAAATATGCGCACGCACTCGCCATGAGCCAGCGAACCCGTAAAAGGTTTGCCGGCCCAGGCAGTGCCGACTACGCGCAGGCTGAATTCGGCGTCTCCGCAGAGTCCGGTGGCGGCAAAGGCGTAGCCGTCCATCGCCGCATTCGGCTGCGGCGGCATGTCGATTGAAGCGAACACGTCCGTGGTCAGGATTCGGCCCAATGCGCTACTCAACTCGACCGACTCTATGGTGGCAATCGGGGCAAGGGTTTGTTGAATCCGCGACAGCGCTTGCTCGGCGGACAGGAGGGTGTTTTGGGGGGGGAAGCAGATATCGTTCACTGAGAGCGGCTCAAAAATTGGTACAGAATAAAGTCGGCTATGGAATCGGTGTCGTTCAGATCCAACCAAGGGCAATCCGGTGGCGTCGCTAGCGGCGAGTCGCTGGCTACGGCGATGATCCAAGGGTCGCTCGGTTGGAGTAAGGGTTTGCCCAGCGTTGGCCGGTGCAGTTCAATTTTCGGAAACGCCTCGTGTCGGAATCCCTCGACCAAAATCAGATCCAGCTCGACACCGGATAATGCGGCCAGTTGATCAGTCAGCTTTACCTCATCTTGCGGGAGTTCCTCGACGATGGCTCGGCGGTATTTCGAAACCAGCAGCACCGGATTTGCGCCGGATTTGCGCAGCTCGTAGCTATCTTTACCGGGTTTGTCGATTTCGAAATCATGGTGGCTGTGTTTGATCAGGCCGATTTGTAGCGACTTTGCCTTCAGCAACGGAATCAATTTGGTCAACAGCGTGGTTTTGCCGGTGCCGCTGTAGGCCGCAAAGCCCAAAACCGGGGGAGCACAATGGGTCATTAGAAAAAACGTCGTTAATCCAAGCCGACGTATTCTAAGTTATTATGCAAACCGGTGTTAAGAAAGGACCCGTCGAGAATGGTAAGGATCGGAATAGTTTTGGTGCTGATAATTGGCGTTTTAGCCTATCGCTGGTACATCACAACGCCGTCGCAGGCGGCCAGGCGTCAATTCCGTCGTATTCTTTGGGTTTCGGCGGTTTGCATAGTGGCTGTGCTGTTGCTGACTGGAAGGTTGAACGGTTTGGTGGCTCTGATAGGCGTACTGTTGGCGTTTATGGTCAGAGCAATTCCGTTCATCCTAAATTATGCCCCGCAGTTGCACAGAGTCTGGCGGCTGTTCCAGGATAGGCCGGATGCCGGCCAAGACCATTCGCGGCCTAAGTCCGCAACGGATATGCCCCGGGAGCAGGCGTTGCAAATTCTCGGTTTGCAGCCCGGCGCCACCGAGGCCGAAATTGTCAACGCTCATCGCATTTTGATATCCCGCATGCATCCCGATCGGGGCGGATCGGATTATTTGGCCGCACAAATCAACCAGGCCAAGAAAACGCTGTTGGGCCGGTAACGGCAAGTCGACGATAGTCCGTGCGGCGGTCATTTCGAGGCAATTGCCATTGCTGTCGCGGCGTGAATTTTTTACGAAAACTGCTAGTCTTAAGCGCTTGAAAATGCCGATGAGGCCGACATTGGAAGACGATATCACTACAGAACTGCGCGTACTGGAGAGTCATTTAGACGGCATGTTAAGTCGCGTGCAGCATAACAGCCTGACGTTGAAACGCCTGCAAAGCTTTGAAATGCGGCTATTGGCGATGAATACTTTGGCGGAGATGATTGAATTCATTTTGGCCGAAACCAAAATTCTGTTCGGTCTGGATGTCGTCAATTTGTGGTTGGTCGATCCGAAGAACGAAATCGCGGCCTATTTGGACAGTGACCATTACGATTACCGGCGGCGCGAGGGCTTGCTGCTTCTGAATCAGGAGGCTCCGCTGTATACCGGCTTTGTCGGCAGCAAGCAGCCGGTGCTTGGCAGTTACCGCGATCACGACTGCGAGCGTTTCTTTCCGGCAGCGCAGCCTAAAAAGCCGGCATCGGTTGTGATCGCCCCCTTGGTGCGCCGCGATAAATACCTCGGTTCCTTGAATTTAGGTAGTTACCGTAGCGACCGTTTTGTGCAGGGCATGGCTACGGATTTCATCGAGCATATTGCGTCGGTGATCAGCATCTGCCTGGAAAACAACCTGAACGTGGAGACCATACGCCGCACCAGCCTGATCGATCCGTTAACCGGCGTCAATAACCGGCGTTTTTTGGAGCAGCGGATCGAAGAAGAACTGGACCGCAGCCAACGTACTCGTGATCCGCTATCCTGTCTGTTTATGGATATCGATTATTTCAAACGCATCAATGACGGCTACGGCCATCAGGCCGGCGATCACGTGTTGGCTGCCGTGGCGACGGTGATCAAAAAACAATTGCGTAACAACGATGTGTTGGCCCGATACGGCGGCGAGGAGTTCGTGGCGCTGTTATCGCAAAGCGATAACAAACATACGGTCGAGATTGCTGAGCGGATTCGCGGCAGTATCGCCGATTTGCGGATCACCTTTGCCGAGCAAACCATTCCGGTGACGATTTCGCTGGGTGCCGCTACTTACCAACCGGCTTTCGCCCTGAAAAAGCCGGTAGCCGAGATTGCGCTGCAATTAATCCAGACCGCCGATGCCGCGCTCTACGAAGCCAAGCGCAACGGCCGTAACCGAGTCGAAAACGGCGGTCTGGTGCTAAGGATGGATGCGGCTTAGTGGTAGCCGTTCGGATTCTGGCTTTGCCAACGCCAGGTATCGGCGATCATTTGGGTTAAATCGCGTTCGGCTGTCCAACCCAGTTTCTGTGCGGCCAGACTCGGATCGGCATAGCAGGCGGCGACGTCGCCGGCCCGGCGCGGCGCGATTTTATATGGTACGTCCTGTCCGGTAACCTGGATAAAGGTGTTGACCATCTGCAAGACGCTGTAACCGTTACCCGTGCCCAGATTGACGGCATCGCAGACCGGGGCGTCTGCCGGCTGGCTCAGCAGGTATTGCAAGGCTTTGATGTGACCTTGGGCCAGATCGACCACGTGGATGTAATCCCTCACTCCGGTGCCGTCGACGGTGGGATAGTCGTCGCCGAATATCGACAGCATCGGCAATTTGCCGATCGCAACCTGCGACAAGTAGGGCATCAGATTATTCGGGATGCCGTTCGGGTCCTCGCCGATCAGGCCGCTACTGTGGGCGCCGATCGGGTTGAAGTAACGCAGGACGACGGTTTGCCATGGATAGGCTGTCTGGTTCAAGCCATCCGCCACGCTGGCGTCGCGCAGAATTTCCTCGATGAACAGTTTGGTGCGGCCGTAGGGATTGGTCGCTTGCAGCGGAAAACTCTCCAAAATAGGCACCGTGTGCGGGTCGCCGTAAACGGTCGCCGACGAACTGAACACCAGCCGTTTGACGTCGGCTGCCGCCATCGTTTCCAGCAAGACCTGGGTGCCGTAAATGTTGTTGCGGTAGTAGCTGAGCGGTTGCTGACAGGATTCGCCGACCGCTTTCAAGCCGGCAAAATGGACGACGGCGTCGACACTGTGGTTGTGGAAGATGCGGCCAAGGGCCGCGGCGTCGGTAATATCGGCTTGGTAAAACACCGGCGCCTTGCCGGTGATGGTTTCGATGCGGCGGAGCGCCTCGACTTTACTGTTGCTGAGATTGTCGACGATAACGATATCGAAACCGTTATTCAGCAATTCCACACAGGTATGGCTACCGATGTAGCCGGTACCGCCCGTCACTAGGATGGTTTGAGCCATGTTTCCGTTCCCTGTTTAGCGTTCGAGTATGTCCAGTCCCGGCTCGTCGGAGACGACGCGGGCCAGGGTTGAATTCGGATCGCGACGCAGGCCGGCAAAGTCGAACAAGCCGGTATCGAGCATTTGCGACGGGGCGATGTTTTGCAAGCCGGCGAAGATGGTTTCGATCCGGCCGGGGAATTGTTTGTCCCAAGCGTTCAACATCTGCTTCATCGCCTTGCGTTGCAAATTCTCCTGCGATCCGCACAGATTGCAGGGAATGATCGGAAACTGCTTGAAGGCAGCAAAGCGGTTGATGTCCTTTTCGCGGCAATAGGCCAGCGGCCGGATCACGATATTCTGTTTATCGTCGCTGAGCAGTTTCGGCGGCATTGCTTTCAGTTTGCCGGCGTAGAACAGGTTCAGAAAAAAGGTCTCGATGATGTCGTCGCGGTGGTGGCCCAGCGCGATTTTGGTGATTTTGTGTTCTCTGGCAAAGCCGTACAGCGTGCCGCGCCGGAGCCGCGAGCACAGGCTGCAGGTGGTCTGGCCTTCCGGAATGATGCGTTTGACGATGCTGTAAGTATCGTGTTCGATGATGTGGAACGGTACGCCGATCGATGTCAGGTATTCCGGCAACACGTGTTCGGGAAAGCCGGGCTGTTTCTGGTCCAAATTGACGGCGATGATTTCGAAATTCACCGGCGCGGTTTTCTGCAAATTCAGCAGAATGTCCAGCATGGTGTACGAATCCTTGCCGCCGGATAGACAAACCATGACCTTGTCGTCCGGTTCGATCATGTTGTAATCGGCGATGGCCTCGCCGACGCTGCGCCTCAGGCGCTTTTGCAGTTTGTTGAACTGGGTACGGGATTTTTGGCTGGGATCGGACATGGTGGGAAGAGAGGCGGCCTGGCAAAAGGTGCAGACCGCTTGGCAGTTAACCGTTGTAACGTTGGAAGATCAGCGTGGCGTTGGTACCGCCGAAACCGAAGCTGTTTGACATCACCGTATTCAAGGTCACGTTGTCCTGATATTCGCGGACGATGGGGATGCCGGCGGCACCGGGGTCGAGTTGGCTGATGTTGGCCGACGCGCTCAAGAAGTTTTCTTCCATCATCAGCAGCGAATAAATCGCTTCGTTGACGCCGGCAGCACCGAGGGCGTGGCCGGTCAGGGATTTGGTCGAGCTGACTCTGGGCACCGTATCGGCGCCGAATACCGCGCGCATCGCTTCCAATTCGCGGGTATCGCCGACCGGCGTACTGGTGCCGTGTGCGTTGATGTAGTCGATCGGGTCGTTTACGGTCGCCAGCGCCATTTGCATGCAACGTACCGCGCCTTCGCCGGAGGGTTGCACCATGTCGTAACCGTCCGAGGTGGCGCCGTAGCCGACCAGCTCGGCATAGATTTTGGCGCCGCGGGCTTTGGCGTGCTCGAGCTCCTCGATCACTAAAACGCCGCCGCCGCCGGAGATCACGAAACCGTCGCGGGTCTCGTCGTAAGGGCGAGACGCGGTATCAGGGCTGTCGTTATATTTGGACGACAAGGCGCCCATGGCGTCGAACATGACCGACATGGTCCAGTGCAGTTCTTCGCCGCCGCCGGCAAATACGATATCCTGCTTGCCGAGTTGGATCAGTTCCTGGGCGTGGCCGATACAGTGGGCGCTGGTCGCGCAAGCCGAACTGATCGAATAGTTGACGCCCCTGATTTTGAACGGTGTGGCCAGGCAGGCGGTGTTGGTGCTGGACATGGCCCGCGTCACCATATACGGCCCGACTTTCTTGACGCCTTTGGAGCGCAGAATGTCGGCGGAATCGACCAGATTGGAGGTCGACGGCCCGCCGGAGCCCATTACCAAGCCAGTGCGGATATTGGAAATATCGCTTTCGTCCAGGCCGGAATCGGCAATGGCCTGTTCCATTGCCAAGTAATTGAAGGCGGCACCGTCGCCCATGAAACGTTTGATTTTGCGGTCTATCGCCTCGTCAAGATCGATGTTAACCGGACCGTGGACCTGGCTTCTGAAGCCCAGTTCCTGGTAAACCGGGGCGTGCACGATGCCGGAACGGCCGCTCCGTAGCGAAGCGACGACTTCGTCCCGGTTATTACCGATGCTGGAAACGATCCCCAAGCCTGTTACAACCGCGCGTCTCATGTTGGTTTCCTTAGAAATCCTGAGTGGAAGTAAATAAGCCGACCCGTAAATCGGTGGCTTCGTAGATTTGTTTGCCGTCTACTTCCATGACTGCATCGGCGATACCCATCACCAGTTTGCGCATGATTACGCGCTTCAAGTCGATTTTATAGGTGACTTTTTTAGCGGTCGGCAGCACCTGGCCGGTGAATTTCACCTCGCCGCAACCCAGAGCTCGGCCTTTGCCGGGACCGCCGAGCCAGCACAAGTAAAAACCGATCAATTGCCACATGGCATCCAGCCCCAGACAGCCGGGCATGACCGGGTCTCCCTGAAAATGGCAGGCAAAAAACCACAAGTCGGGATTGATATCCAGTTCGGCAATAATCTCGCCCTTGCCGTATTTACCGCCTTCATCGGAAATATGGACGATGCGGTCCATCATCAACATATTGGGAAGCGGTAACTGCGCGTTTTCCGGACCGTAAAGCTCGCCCCGGCCGGACATCAACAACTCTTCGCGCGTGAAACTGTTCTGCTTCTCCATCCAATAATTACCTGATTCGTGGGTTCAAAAACATCCACCATTATCCAATAATCGGCTTAAAAAATCAGCTCAATTTTTATCCCGGCATCACCTCGCGCAGCAAGTCGTCAAGCTTCAATGAGTCGCGTTGCAAGCGTTGCTGGTAAATCAAAGCGTACATCAGGACCGACGCGACGTAGCCGCGGGTTTCTTTGTACGGTATGTTTTCGATCCAGATATCGGCCGGTAGCGCTTGGCTTCCGGGCAGCCAACGCTTAATTTTGTTGGCGCCGGCGTTGTAGGCCGCGGCAGCTAAAGCGTAGTGGCCGCCGAACTGGAGCAACAGTTTCTTGAAATAAAATGCGCCGTACTTCAGGTTTAATTCCGGACGGAACAGACTATCGTCGTCGCCCCAACTGTCGTGCAGATCGGCAGCGATTTGCCGGCCGGTTTGCGGCATCACTTGCATCAAACCTTTGGCGCCGGCGGGCGAATCGGCCTGACTGTCGAAGGCGCTTTCCTGACGAATCAAACCGTAGATGATGGCGGGATCCAACTGCCTTTCCTGCGCGATTTGCCCGATTTCCCGACTGTATTCCAGCGGAAAGCGCAACTCGACGTCGTCCCAATGATTGGCTTTGGCGACGGTAGCGATCGCTAAAGCCGGGGCACGCCAGCGTTGTGCCAGCTTAGCCGCAACCGGCAATAGGTTAGGTTCCAATTTGGCAACGGCGAACTGCCATTGGCGCCTGGCTTCTGCCGGCCGATTCAATACCAGCAGTTCGTTTGCCGCCTGAAAATCGGCTCGGTTGCTTAGCGCTTGCAACTCGGATTCGGCAACCTGTAACGGTCGGTGCGCCAAGTCGATCGCTTGGCCGGATTTAGCGGCGGCCATAAATCCGTAAAAGCTGCGATTTTTCGCCAACTCTACGAATTGGCGGTTAGCGGCTTCGCCTTGGCCGACTGCCGCCAAAGCCCGCGCCTGCCAATAACGCCACTTGTCCCGACTTTTCTCTTCGCTGTTCAAGCGGGCGATGGCGGTGAGCACGTTCGGCCAATCCTGACTATTCAATGCCGCCCGCACCCGCCATTCCCGGCTCGATTCGTCGTCGGTTTCCAAACGCGACAAGCGCGGATAGGCTTGGGCATCGTGCTTCAATGCCAAGGCCAGAGCCAGTTGTCTTTCGATAAAGGCGGCGCGATCCGGCGCGATGGGCTGCTGCGCTTTTTCCTGATCCCAATATCGTGCCGCCGCTCCGGGATCGCGCTCCAGCCAACGCTCGACCGCATGGCCCAGCATTTCCGGTGCATCTGCCGGTTGATTGCGCCAACCGGTTTCGGTCTGTATGGCTTCCGGTTGCCGGTGCAGTTTCAACCAAAGTTCGGCGCGCGGCAGTTCATCAGCGGCCAGGAAACGGGCGAGATACTCGGCCAGCGCCGGATTATCGCGTTTCAAGGCAGCATGGAAACGTTGCCAGACTAGATCGTGATTAAAGTAAGGCGATGCTTGGTAGGCCGCGAACAGGCCGTCACAGTTGTTCGGTTGCGATTTACCGCTCAACCAAAGTGCGCGGGCGAGAACAAACGCTTCAGGTGTTTGGCCGGTTTCGACGTAGGCCTGGCCGGCGTAACATTGCAAAGCACTTTCGTCGCTGGCTTGGTAATATCTTAAAAAGTCCGGCCAACGTTTTTGTTCGCCAAGGTAAGCCAACCATTTCGGCTTGAGCAAGCCGGCATAGCGGCTGGACCCGTTTTCTGCGAGGAACGCGCGTATCTCATCGTCGGCGGACAAACGGCTTTTCAACCATTGGTATTGCAAATACTGATACAACGGGTAAGTTTTCAAAGTGGCGGCGAGCTGACGGTAGTCGGATTCGCGGTGCGCTGAGATAGCTTGTTCCGCTTGCAGAAAACGTTGGCGCAGATCGCCGATTTCGGAATCTCCGGCCGTCGCCCGCGCCGGCAATAGGCTGACGATTGCGGCGAGCATCATATTTTGGATTAACGACATGGCACTTCCCCGATAATCGGACCATTCGGCCCGGCAAGCTGTTTTGCCGCGGCCATCGGACCATTATAATGGCTAAACTCAATAGAATTCGTTTACAGACGTTGAAAATCAATCAAGCTGCAAGCCACACTGAATACTCCTGGCGTTACATTTACGGTATTGCTCTCCAACACAAAAAGCAATTGTTGGCCGGACATATGATGGCGATCCTGGCGACAGTGGCCAGCGTGCCGGTGCCGCTGTTGATGCCTTTGCTGGTAGATGAAGTACTGTTACACCATCCCGGTGTCGTGTTGGCGACGCTTAATCCCTGGTTGCCGGCGGAATGGCGTACGCCTGTGGTCTATATCGGCGCCATTTTGTTGGCAAGTTTGTTGTTGCGCTTATTCGCATTGGCGTTAAATATCAGTCAGACCCGACAGTTTTCTAACATTGCCAAGGATGTGGTGTTTCGAATCAGGGCCAGCCTGGTGGCGCACTTGCAGCGTATCTCGATGTCGGAATACGAAAGTCTGGGCAGTGGTACCGTCAGTTCGCACATGGTGACCGACCTGGATACCCTAGACAACTTCATCGGCTCCACGATCAGCAAATTACTGGTCGCGGTGTTGACGGTATTCGGTACTGCACTGATCTTGTTATGGATGCATTGGCAATTGGGCCTGTTCATCATCTTCCTTAACCCCTTGGTGATTTACCTGGCCAAGGCGGTCGGCTCCCGGGTCAAGGAGTTGAAAGCCAACGAAAACAAAGCTTACGCAATCTTCCAGCAGGCCTTGAGCGAAACGCTGGAAGCGATACATCAGATCCGTGCCAGTAACCGCGAGGAGCATTACTGTCGGCAATTGGTCAACAGCGCGCTGGCCGTGAAAAACCATTCCACGATCTACGCCTGGAAAAGCGATGCGACGGTACGGCTGAGTTTCCTGACCTTTTTGTTCGGTTTCGATATTTTCCGCGCCACTGCGATGCTGATGGTGCTGTATTCCAACCTCAGTATCGGCGAAATGTTGGCGGTGTTCGGTTATTTGTGGTTCATGATGGCGCCGGTCCAGGAAATCCTGAGCATTCAGCAATCGTTTTATGCCGCCAAAGCCGCTTTGACGCGGGTAAATCAGCTGGCCAGACTAGAACGCGAGCCTTACTATCCGCATTTGGCCAATCCATTCCAGGGCAAGAAAACGGTTTCGGTCAGCGTCAAAGACTTGTATTTCAGTTACAAGGACGAGCCGGTACTGAACGGCATCAATTTGTCGATCCGGGCCGGGGAAAAGATAGCACTGGTCGGCGCCAGCGGCGGCGGCAAATCGACATTGGCACAAACCCTGATCGGGCTCTATCCGCCGGGTAGCGGCATGATTTATTTCGACGGTGTGCCGCTGGACCGCATCGGGCTGGACGTGGTGCGCGAACACGTGGCGACGGTACTGCAGCATCCGGCACTGCTGAACGATACCATACGCGCCAATCTGACCTTGGGCCGAGATATAGCGGACGCGGCTTTGTGGCAGGCGCTGGAAATCGCTCAGTTAAAACACGTCGTTAAAGACTTGCCGGCCGGATTGGATACGGTGGTCGGCCGCCAAGGCATGCGTTTGTCCGGCGGCCAACGCCAGCGCATGGCGATCGCGCGAATGATCGTCAGCCAACCGGCGGTCGTGATTCTGGACGAAGCCACCTCGGCATTGGACAGCGAAACCGAGTACAAGCTGCACCAGGCCTTAAACGGCTTTTTGGCAGGACGCACCACCATCATCATCGCCCATCGTTTGAGCGCGGTGAAACAGGCCGACCACGTATACGTGTTCGAACAGGGCCAAATTTGCGAGCAAGGCAAGCACGAAGTGCTGATTCAGCAGAACGGCTTATACGCCAAACTTTACGGCGACTACCAATGAGCGATCCGATTTACGACTTACACTGCCATTCGACCGCGTCGGACGGAGCCTTGCCGCCGGCCGAACTGGTCGGCCGTGCCAAACTACAAGGTGTCGACGTCCTGGCACTGACCGACCACGACACTGTGGCCGGTTTGGCCGAAGCCCGCCAAGCGGCACAGGATTGCGGCATGCGGCTGATTCAAGGTATCGAATTGTCGGCCGGCTTTGAGAGCCATTGCCTGCATATCGTCGGTCTGAATATCGATCCGACTAACGGCCATTTGTTGGAAGGAATTGCTCGGCAGCAGATCACGCGCGAGGATCGGGCGCAAAAAATCGCCCAAAAGTTGGTCAAGAAAGGCATTCCGGACGCTTATCCGGAACTGCGCGCCGCGGCCGGCAACGGCGAAATCACCCGGCTGCATTTCGCCGATTTCCTGGTCAAGCACGGTTATGTCGCGACTCAGCAGGATGCTTTCGACCGTTATTTGAGTAAAGGCAAACCCGGCTACGTGCCGACTGCTTGGGCGCCGTTGGCCGAATGCGTGGCTTGGATCAGGCAGGCCGGCGGGGTGGCGGTGCTGGCGCATCCCTTACGCTACAAGCTCAGCACGAAATGGTTGGACAAGGCCCTGGGCCAGTTCAAGGCCGCAGGCGGGCAGGGGATCGAGGTGGTTACCGGCAGGGCCAGCATCGACGACATTCGCTTAAGTTACGGCTTTGCGCTCAAACACCAGTTGTATGCTTCGCAAGGCTCGGATTTTCACGCGCCGGGTAACCAGTACCTGGAATTGGGCCGGTTGGCGGCGATGCCGGCTGGCGCCAATCCGGTTTGGGATTTGTTCTGACGATACAGCTTAGTCGGCGTCGAACAGGGCGCCGAACTCGTCCGGCGGCAACGGTTGATTCCAATAAAAACCTTGGGCTTTATGGCAACCGAGCTGGTGTAAACGTTCCGCTTGTTCTTGAGTCTCGACGCCTTCGGCCAGCGTCAACAAGCCCAACGTGTCTCCGAGTTGTACGATGGCCTCGACAATCGCCGCGTCTTCGGCCTTGCCGGAGTTTAAATCCTGGATGAACGATTGATCGATCTTCAGTTTGTTGACCGCGAAACGCTTTAGATAACTGAGCGAGGAATAGCCGGTGCCGAAGTCGTCAATTGCAAAGCTGACCCCCAGTGCTCTCAGGTCGGCAATATTCTGAATGACCGTCGCGGTGTCGTACATCAACACCGATTCGGTCAGTTCCAATTCCAAATATTCCGGCTCCAGGCCCGACTCGGCTAAGGCGGAGCGTACCGATTCCAGTAGATTACCGCGTTTGAATTGCAGCGCAGAAATATTCACCGTCACTAACAATTCGTAACCGGCATCACGCCAAATCCGGTTCTGCCGGCAGGCTTCCCGCAATACCCAGTCGCCGATCGGTACGATCAGGCCATTGTCTTCCGCAATCGGAATGAACTTGGCCGGCGGAATCATCGGGCCGCTGGCCGGTTGCCAGCGCAACAAGGCTTCGGCGCCGATGATTTTGTTATCGCGAATCGAATATTGGGGCTGATAGTGCAGGCGGAATTCGTTTTGTTTCAATGCCGCACGCAGGCCGTTCTCGATATTCATGCGCTCGATAGAGGCCAGGTTCATGTCATGGGAAAAGAAACGGAAAGTATTGCGGCCTTCGTTTTTGGCCGCGTACATCGCGGTGTCGGCTTTGTTCAACAGGCCGTGGAAACTCAAACCGTCGTTGGGATAGAGGCTGATACCGATGCTGAATGAGGTGCACACGGTGATGCCCTCGATTTGAAACGGCTGGTTTAACTGATCGAGAATTTTCAGCGAGATTTGGGCGATGGTGTCCACTTCCGGAATGTCGGTCAGAATGATGATGAATTCGTCGCCGCCTTGGCGGCACACCGTATCCACTTCGCGGACGCATTGGCACAGGCGTTCGGCAATGCCCTGCAAAAGACGGTCGCCGACGTCGTGACCCATCGTGTCGTTGATGTTCTTGAAATGATCCAGATCCAGAAACAGCAGGCCAACCAGCGTGTTATTGCGTAAAGCATGAGCCATGGCTTGGTCGAAACGGTCGCGCAGCAAAGTCCGGTTCGGCAGGTTGGTCAGCGGGTCATGCCGGGCCAAATATTCAATCTGAGCTTCAGCGGCTTTGCGGGCCGTGATGTCCGAGAAAATGCCGATGTAGTGGCTGACCGCACCGTATGTATCGCCTATTGTCGAGATACCGAGCCAGGCCGGATAGGGTTCGCCATTTTTACGGGTGTCCCATATTTCGCCTTGCCAATAGCCGTTATCCTTCAATGCTTGGCGGATACGGCGGAAATGGCCGCTGTCGTTGTGTTCGGAATCGAGCATCGCCGGCTTTTTGCCGAGCACTTCCTCAGCCCGGTAACCGGTAATATTGGTGTAGGCTTGGTTGCTGGAGACGATAGTGAGGTCCGGCGCGCATAAAAATATGGCTTCACCGCTGTTTTCGAACACCTTGGCGAGCAATTTCAAGCGTTCGGCGGCGATTTTACTCTCAGTGATGTCCGCGTGGGTGCCAAGCATTCGCAGCGGTCGGCCGTCGGCGTCGCGTTCGACAATACTGCCGATCGACTGAATCCATTTCCAACTGCCGTCGGCGCAACGCAGGCGATATTCGAGCCGGTACTCGCCGAGAGCGCCGCCGATATAGGCTCGATAGCGCTCCAGCGTTGCCTGACGGTCGTCGGGATGCAGCCTTTCGGCCCAGGCGTCGAAATCGGCCGAAAAAGCGGTCGCCTCGTAACCAAGCATTGCCGAATATTCGCGATTGACAACGGTTGCGCCAGTCTGCGGATTCAAGTCGAAAAAGCCGAGTTTGGCGGCCTGCATCGACAAACGCAGGCGTTCTTCGCTATCGCTGAGTGCTTGTTGGGTCCGGCGAATTTCGGTGATATCGTGGGCCAGGCCGTTGACTGCAATCACCCGGTCCTGGTCGTCGAAAATGGGGGTGGCGTTTAGGCTTAGCAACCGGCTGCCGCCGTTTCGGCAGCGCAATTCCAACTCGTAATTGGGCGGCTTGATACCGTTCAAACAGGCTTGAGTATGGGCGCGGGCGACTTGGTTGAGCGGATTTTCCGTCGCCAAAGCAAAACAATCGCCCAATAACCGGTCGGCCGGATAACCGAGAATCTGTTCTACCGATGGCCCCAGGTAAATGAACTCACCTTGCGGATTCAAAGAGAACAGAAAATATTCGGAACTCAGACTTTCGACCAGCTCGCGGAAGCGCTGCTCGCTGTGCCGCAACAGGTTTTGCTGCTCCAACAAGTTTTGCGTCGTGCGATGCGCGCGCAATACGTACTCGATCCGGTGCGGCAACAGAGGCCATTGCACCGGTTTGCCGATAAAATCGGTGGCGCCCAGCTCGAAGGCTTCGTTGACCGCGTGAGTGTCTTCGATAGCCGTCATCATGACGATAGGCGTGTTACATTGCGGCAGCGACCGGATTTGCCGTAGACAGGCGAAGCCATCCAGTTCCGGCATCATCACGTCCAATAACACCAGATCCGGCTGTTCCTGGTAAAACAAGCGCAAGCCTTCGCGCCCGTTTTCGGCTTCCACGGTTTGGTACTGGTTGGCGCGTAATACTTGGCCCACCAACAATCTGACCATGGCGTCGTCGTCGACAATCAGAATTTTGGGATCGATGGTCACGGCGAAATCGGGTCAACGACGGATTGGCTATCGAACACTCTGGCAAACTCGGCGAATTCGGCAGCCGGCATCGGCCGCTGGAACAGAAACCCTTGTACGATGTCGCAGCCATTGTCCAGCAAAAAGTTAGCCTGATCCTGGTTTTCTACGCCCTCGGCAACCACTTCCAAGGACAAGGCCTCGGCCAGTGCCAAAATCGCCGAGGTAATTGCCATGTCGTCTTCGTTGTGCGGCAAATCGCGAACGAAACTGTGGTCCACCTTCAACTCCGATATCGGCAGTTTTTTCAGGTAGGACAACGACGAATAGCCGGTGCCGAAATCGTCGATGCTGATCCTGACACCCAAAGCCTGCAACTCGCGTAGCGTAACCAATGCCTCTTCGACATTGTGCAGCAGAATGGTTTCGGTCAATTCCAGTTTCAAATAGCGCGGCTCCAGGCCGATTTGCGCCAATACCTCGCGGACATGGCCGCAGAATCCGCGTTGGCGGAATTGGTTGGCGGAGACGTTGACGGACATCACCAATTCAGGGCAAGCGCCTTGCCGTCGCCAACTCAGCACCTGACGACAGGCGTTCTCCAGAACCCAATTGCTGATCTGTGCGATCAGACCGGAATCTTCGGCGATCGGGATGAATTGTGACGGACCTATCAAACCCAATTCCGGGTGGCGCCAACGAATCAAGGCTTCGCAACCGACCACCCGATGGCGGCGAATATCGATTTTTGCCTGGTAATACAGTTCCAGTTCGTCGCGTTCGATGGCCCGGCGCAGGCTGTTTTCCATCGCCAGTTTATGGAAGGCAGCGACATTCAGCGATTTGCTGAAGAACTGGTAGTTGTTGTGTCCGTATTCGCCGGCGTGGTTCATTGCAAATTCGCCGTTTTTGATGAAGCTATCTTCATCCATGCCATCGCCGGGGTATACGGCAATGCCGATATTGATACCTAAAAACAGCTCGGTGGCCTCGACCGGAAACGATTGCTGCATGATATGAAAAATCCGCTTGGCGACTTTGACGCTGTCGCGGGCGTCTTGTACCCGGTTCAATAAAACGGTAAACGTGCTGCCGCCTAGCCGGGATACCGTCATATCCGCCAGATCGACGTCCGAATTGGCCGAGACGTAATCGCATTCCCTGACTTCGGCGACCAAGCGATCGGCGAACATTTTCAGCACGTGGTCGCCGATTTTAGGCCCCAAGGTTTCATTGATGCGCTTGAAGCGGGCGATACTGATGAACAAGGTCGAAAGCGCGGTGCCGTAACGGTCGCAAGCAGCCATGGCCTGGCCCAAAATTTCTTTGAATAGCGTGCGGTTGGGCAGCCCGGTCAATGGGTCGTAATAGGATAAAAACCGCACCCGCTCTTCGATGTGGCGTCGTTCGGTAATATCCTGAATCGCGCCGCGGATATGCTCCACCGCGTCGTGCTCGACAATCGGTTCGCCCTGAATGTGGAGTACCCGGCTGCTACCGTCGCGATGCGTCACCGGCAATTCGATGCGGAAACTCAGCTTGTTCTTCAGGCACAAGTCTATGGCCTGCTGCAATTTGGCGGCCTCTGAAGCGTCCACGCGGTTGAGCAGATCCAGCATTTTGAAAGAGTGGCGCGGCGGATTGATGTCCAGAATATTGAAAATCTCATCCGAACATTGCAGTGTGTCGCTGCTAACCTGCCAATCCCAACTGCCGAGTTGGGCAATTTTTTGCGCTTTACGTAATTCCGACTCGCTCTTGGCCAACGCCGACATGGTGGCTACAGAGCGTAGCAGATAGCGCAACCGGTGCGGCAAGGTCGGCCAATTGATCGGTTTGGCGATAAAATCGGTGGCACCCAATTCGAATGCGTGGTTCACCGATTCCAGATCGTCCACGCCGGTCAGCATCACGATCGGCAATATCGCGTTGCCCGGCATTTGGCGAATGGCTTGCAAGCAATCGAAGCCGTTCAGATCGGGCAGCATCACGTCCAGCAGCACCAGATCGGGTTTCCGGCTGGTACAAAACTCCAGCCCTTGCCGGCCGCTACCGGCACAGACCACGTCGAAGCCTTCGCGCTGCAAGATATCCTGTAACATCAGACGCACCATGTCGTCATCGTCGATGGCCAGGATCAGATTGGTTGCGTGTGGTCGTTGCATCTACGAAGCGGTGGCGGGAAGTTGTTGCACGATAGTTTTATAGGCGGTTTGCAAAGATTCGGCAATACGACTATCGAACTCAAGCGTGTTATCGCGGGCGGCATGTTCTACATTGCGGGCCAATTCCGCCAGATGATTCGCCCCGATATTCGCCGCGGTCGATTTCAGGCTATGCGCCGCTTGCCGTACCTCCGCACTCTGTTGATGCTCGATCGCAAACGCGATCGCGCTGATTTGCTGCGCGGCATTTTCCCGAAACAGCCTTAACACCTCAGCCACTAATTGGTCGCCACCAATTTGGCGTAGCGAGCGCAATTCAGCAGAATCGAATTCGGCCTGTTGGCCGCGGTCGATGATGTCGGCAACTGCGGCGGATACCGCCGAAACCAGGTTCGGGCGGGTGTCGCCGATTAACGCGCGGATTTTGTCATGCAAGGTTCTTTGCAAAAACGGTTTACTCAAATAGTCGTCCATACCGACCCGCAGACATTTTTCACGGTCGCCCTCCATCGCATTGGCGGTCAGGGCGATAATCGGCGTCCGCTTGGTAGCCTTTGTCCGTTCCAGTTCGCGGATCTGCTGGGTCGCGGTGTAGCCGTCCATGACCGGCATCATGCAATCCATCAAGATTAAATCGGCCGGTTCGGTTTGGAACAAGTTCAACACTTCCTGGCCGTTGCTGGCACAAATCAGGGTGTAACCCAATTGCCGCAGCATGGCGCTGCAGATTTTCTGGTTCACCGGATTATCTTCCGCCAGCAGGATACGCACGCTGGCAGCAGGCGTAGCCGGTTTGGCGTCGACCGCGACGTCCGCCGGTAGCAAGCGCAACAGGGTATCTTGCAAGGTACGGCGGTAAACCGGTTTCGGTAAATGCACGTCGCAACCGCAGCAGCGGATTTCGGCCATCTCGGTTTCGTCGGCACTTGATGAAATAATCACGATGCGTAACCCGGCAAAACGAGCGTCGGCGCGGATACGCCTGGCCAGTTCGGTACCGCTGATGCCGTCCATTCTCATATCCAGCAATGCAACATCGAAACTCTGCCCGGATTGCGCTCTTTGATCCAAAATTTCCAGGGCATGGCCGCCGTTTTTTGCAACCCGGAAATGCATGCCGAATTCGGCCAGATGATTTTCCAGGATTCTGGCGTTAGTGGCGTTGTCTTCAACGACCAGCACGTGCTTTCCGGTTAGATTGCCTTGCGCGGCAGTTTTGACCGGCAACGGCGCCAGTGCTTCGCGCAACGGCAAGTAAACGCTGAAAACCGAGCCGACCTGGGGTTGGCTCTCCACCCGGATCGTGCCGCCCATCAACTCGCAAAGCTCCTTGCTAATGACCAGGCCCAAACCGGTGCCGCCGTATTTGCGGGTGGTGGAGCCGTCGGCTTGGCTGAAGGCCTGAAACAACCGGGATAAGGCCTCCGGATTCATGCCGATGCCAGTATCGCTGATCTTGAACTCCAGGCACAGGCCGCTGCCCGACGTGCACAGCGTCGATTCCCGGTTGCGAACCTGTAGTTTGACTTCGCCGGCCTCGGTGAACTTGACGGCATTCGACAACAGATTGGTCAGGATTTGCCGCAAACGGTAAGGGTCGCCGCGGACTTCTTTCGGCGTTGCCGGGTCGATTTCGCACAACAACCGAATGTTTTTGCTACTGGCCCGCTCGAAGAACAAGGCACCGAGCTGGTCGACCAAATTGCTCAAGCTGAAATCGGTTTCCTCCAGTTCCAGTTTGCCGGCCTCGATTTTGGAGAAATCCAGAATGTCGTTAATGATGGTCAACAGCGAATCCGCAGAGCTGAACACGGTCTCTGCATACTGGCGCTGGGTCGGTTTCAATTCGGAACCTAGCAATAGTTCGGTCATGCCCAGGACGCCATTCATCGGCGTGCGGATTTCATGGCTCATCGTCGCCAGAAATTGGGATTTGGCGATACTTGCGGCCTGCGCATCGATAACGGCCTGGCGCAGGTCGGCAGTACGCAGGTCGACTTCCCGCTCCAGGCAACCGCGCTGGTTTTCCAACTCGGCGTCGCGTTGTTGAATGCGTTCGATCATTTGGTTGAAGCTTTTCACTAATTGGCCGATTTCGTCCCGGCTTTCGCCTTGAGCCCGCACCATGTAATTGTTGTCGACCGATACCTGTCTGGCCAGTTGCGACAATCGGGTCAGCGGAGCGGCGATGGAGGCGGCCAGACGCCGGCCGAACCAGGCGGCAAACATAAAGGCGACGAGCATCGAGAGCAGAATTTGCCCCAAGTTGATGCCGACCGAGCGCCACAGCGGACGTAAATCGATCATTATCCTCAGGTAGCCGACCACTTCCCCATTATCGTCCGGCAAGGGGTTCAGCGTTATCAGATTCAGCAACCGCATCCTTTGGCCGATCTGTTGTTCCTGGGCTTTTAACAGATTCGGCGGAAAGCTGTGCTGTAAAGCCTGTGTCGGATAGTGGGCGAAAATCTCGCCGTCGCGGCCGTAAAGTTGTGCGGACAGAATTTCCGGTTTGCCGCGTAAGGTGGCGAGTATGTCGGAACCGGTTTTGGCATCGCCGAACAATAGCGCGGCCCCGGCGCTGAATCCGACCATCTTGCCTAACGAGCGGATTTCGTTGAGCATTTCGTTTTTTTCCTGCCAAACCTGGGTAACGCTGACGATCGCCAAGGTCAATGCCAACGCCAACGCCAAGGTAACTGCCTGCAAACGCTGCAGCTTATAGGTCATCGGCAGATCGACCAGCTTGTCCCGGATCATGACGATATCGGCTCCAGAATCATTTGTTCAGGTTCAGATTTCTAGCGAGTTTCAGCAATTGGGCGCTGATGCGGATGTTGGCGGCATTGGCGTTGTCCAGGTTTACCTCGAAGTTCAGTCGGTTACCGTCCTGAACCAGCCCAATGGTACCGTTCTGTTCTAAAAAGCCCGGTTTGTCGCTGACAGTGACCACCGGTGCGCCCCTCAAATCCCGCGCAATCTCTCCGGCGCCGGTAGCCGATTTGGCAATATAAACCAGATGGCAGGCTTTCAACTCTTTGCTCGCGACATCTTGGAGGACGGCTAACGGTTTGCCGTTGACAGTTTTGCCTTCCAGTGCCAGCAGATTGTCGCCAAGGTTGTGCGGGCTTACCAAGCACAAGTTAAATTTGCTCTGGCTGGCGGCCTCCGGCCATTCGATGAATTTGAAGAAGTTGTATAGAAACGCGACTTTTACCGCGGCTTCGTTGGCGGTTTCTGCAGCAAAGGCGCTGTGGACGAATATCAGCGGCAGCACCAGCAGCGCACCGGCTCTGCGCACCGACAGGGCCAAATTCCGGCGCCAGCGAGCACGGCGGCATTGAACGGCCGCTTGGGGGCTGAGAGCTGATTTTTGACGGATGTGCCAATTCATCGAGTTCCGCCGTCCCGGTTAAAATTGCCAGCGCAAGGTGCCGTAGACCTCGCGTTGTACGGCGGTTGCGGTGGAAAATAGATCGGAACCGTATTCGAAATGGTAACTGTCGAGCAGATTGCGCCCGACCAACGCCAATTCCAAGCCAGAGCCCAGATCCCAAGCCAAGCGTGCGTCGAGATCCTGATAGCCTCGAGTAAAGCTCCGGTTGGTGACGGTGGAACTGACGAAACGCCAATTCAAATCCAGTTTCAGTTGCGGAGTAATATCGTACATCGACCAGAGCATGGCTTTGTGCACCGGATAGCTGCTGCGGTCACTGACGACGACACTGGCCGGCACGCCGTTGCCGGGACGGACGCGGTCTTCCTCGTGGCTGTAGTTGGCTTTTAGTTTCCACTTGTCGGAAACCTGCCAATCCAGACTGACCTCGCCGCCGTAGACTTCGGCAATGCCCAAATTGCTCAGGCCGGTACTCACCAATACGTAACTTGCCGGCGGCACGATTTTGAAACTGTTACTAATCGAATAACTGGTGAGGTCGTCGTAGTTGTAATGGTAAAGCGCGATGTCGGTGCTGAGCTGCGGCGTTATTTGGCCGCGCCAACCCAGTTCGAAGCCGAGCATTTTTTCGGCTTCAAGGTTGGGATTACCGACCAAGCCGGTGATCATGGGTACCGGCAAACCGGGCTGCGGAGGCTGCAGATTCAGGCTGTACGAGATATTTTGTTCCACCCAGTTCGGTGTTCTGACCGAACGCGATACCGAGGCCCAGAAAGAATTGCGGTCGTCCGGCGTCCATAACAGGCGGGCGTTGGGCTGAACTTCGAAATCGGTGACCGGGTTGTGTTCGACTTTGCCGCCCAAGGTCAAACGCCAGCGGTCCGGGACCAGACTGATTTCGTCTTGGGCAAAGAAACTATAAATTCGATCAGTCCGTTGCGGCGCGCTCATCGAAATTTGCGGACTGTTTTCAAAGTCATTGAGGTTGAAGCGCAAACCGGTCCCCCACAACAGCAGGTGGCGATCGTCCAGTTTATAGTTGTGCTGAAAGTCGATATCGAAACTATCGATCTGGTATTGAGAGTTCAGAAACGGCGATTTTCGGCTGTGCCGGTCCCAATACATCCGCACGACGGTAGTGGAGTCGGTGCCCTGGTGATGTTCCCACCGGCCTTGCAAATAGTGGCCGGAGAATTGTTGGTTGGCGGGTAGCAATTGGGAGTAGGGTGGTGCCATCACCGGCGTCAGATTGGCCGTTAAGGCCGGAAACTCAACCGGTGCACCATTACTTTCGCCGATGAATGCATCTCCCTGGATACTCAGCTTATTGGCAATATCGAAGGCTTTGTCGTAGCGAAAGCCGACTTTGCTCATATCGCCTTCGTCGCCGGCCTGACGAGACGACTGGCGGGTTCTGGAGTCGCCGTAATCCGAGTGGCGGGCGTAGACTTTTAAATAGGCCTCGTCGCCCAAATCGGCGCCGTAACGGACGCCGCCGCCGTAGCGCTGAGTCCCGACTTGGCCGCTCAATAAAGCGCCTTGGGTGTTGTTTGCGGTTTTGGTGATGATATTGATTACGCCGTTTACCGCGTTGGCTCCCCATAGGCTGGCGCCGGGACCGCGAATCACTTCGATACGTTCGATGTCCTCCATCATCACGTCCTGCTGGTCCCACCAGACGCCGGAGAACAGCGGGTTGTAAACACTGCGGCCGTCTACCAGCACCAGCAATTTATTGGCAAACTGGGTGTTGAAGCCGCGCACCGAAACCGCCCATTTGTTGCCGTCGACTTTGGCTACATTCAAGCCGGGTACCACCCGCAACGCTTCGGGAATCGTAGTGGCTCCGCTGCGGCGGATGTCTTCGTTGCTCAGCACGTAAATCGCTGCCGGCACATGGCTGAGGTCGGTCGACGTTTTCATCACAGACGTCACGTCCAGATTCAACAACTGCTCGACACTCAGCGCTGTCAAATCCGGCAGATTTTCGTCGTCCGGGGATTGGTTGGCCGCTTCGACAAGCTGGGTGGCGGCCGACCAGGCCATTACCAGGGCCAACGTCGCCGGAGTCAAGGGGTGGTGTGCCTTAATCAACATGGTCGGGAGCTCAGAAAGTCAATTGGAATTTCAAACGAAGCTCCCTGCCGTTCATGCGGATGATGTCTATTTGATCGCTGACACCCGGCATCTGCGGGTGAATATCGAACAAATTATAGATGCCGAACGAGGTGTCCAAGCCGGGGAAGATTTTATCCGAACTCAGGTTGACGTTCACCAGATTGTAAGCGTCGGCAAAGCTGCCGGCATAATCCAGTTTGCGCCGGTCGATAAAGATGTTTTCGATCCCCAGCGTTAGATTGTCGTTAAAAAAGGATTCGGCATAATGCAATTTAAACAGGTTTTGCGGCGAGTAGGCGGCCCAAGTGCCGTGCAGATTCTCGTTAGTTAGTAGATTGTAGGTATAAGAGGCTTTTAGCAACCGGCCATTGTTCCAACGTTTTTCCGCTTCCAACTCGATGCCGTAGGCGTGGTAGCGACCGTAATTTTGCACCGAATAATCGCCGTTGATGTCGTCGGTGACTGGACGGCCCTGCAGCAATTGAGAGATATCGTTGTAAAACAGCGAGCTTAGCAGCCGCAACCCGCTGTTGCCGCGCCATTCGGCGACGGCTTCGTAGCTTTTGATCTGCTCTTCGCGCATGTCGGGGTTGGCGACGAACCCAAACGCATTGTAGTCGCGTTCCCAGGCATTGGGTGCCCGAAAGGTCGAACTGTAAAGCAGTTTAAACTGGGTGTTGTCCAAAGGGCTCCAAATCAAGCCGAGCCGCGGGTTGGCCTGCATACTGTTCAGCATATGGTGGTAGTCGAGGCGGGCGCCGGCGCTGAAAATCAGATCGCCCAGGATCTGGATATCGTCCTGCAGATACGCTTCCAGCCGGTGGCCGCTACGCCGGCTTTGGACGTAGGAGAAGTACGGATCGATGTCGTGGTTGATCAGCGACTGGCGCTGGTCGTATTGGTATTCCAACCCCATGATGACGTGGTGGCCGTCGATCGGCGAAAAGGTCAATTGCGCTTCGCCGCCCCACCAGCGGCCGCTGGCGAAATCGTGGTTGATGACCCGTGTGCCGTCAGCCAGATAAGCCTGATCGGCATGGTAACCGTAGCCTTGATAAAAGCCTTTGACTTGTAGCTTGCTGGTGTCGCTGAAATTTTTTTCGTATTTGAGATTGGTGAAAAATTGTTTGTCCTCGGTGAAGTATTGCTGGTCGTTGAATACGGCATCGAAGGACGCTGTCGGTACCCGTTTAAAACGATTGACATAACCGCCGCTTAACGTGAATTCTTCGAAGGTGAACTTACCGAACAAGCGGTCGGAGCGTTCGTCATCCATGTTGTGGGCGACACCATAGTTGGTCTCGGGCTTATCAAATCCGGGAAAATACAAGTTTTCCACACCGGCGCTATCGAAATGCGACGCCGAAAACAGCAGGTCGGCACCGTTGTCCAGCGTCTTGCCGTAACTGACTCGGCCCTTGTAGGTGTCGAAAGTGCCGATTTCCCCGGCCAATTGCGCGCCGTTGACCGCCTGGCCTTTTTTGGTGACGACGTTGATCATGCCCAAAAACGCATTGGCGCCATAGATAGAGGAACCTGAACCCGGCACATATTCGATGTGGTCCACCAAGTCCAGGTCCAGCATGAACTCCTGCGCGATGTAGCCGCCGTCGTAGATGTTTTCGTTCATTCGCTGGCCGTCGATCATCAGCAAAATCCGCGAATTGTAGTCGCCGCTACGCATGAAACCGCGCGCACCAAGAAAACTGTAGTTGCGGTCGTTACTGGTGAACAGCCCGCGCAGACTGTTTAGCGCTTCCGCGAGGGTGCGCCAGCCGAAGGTGCGGATGTCTTTTGCGGTCAAGATCGAAATTGACGTGGGAGCCTGACTGGTTTTTTCGCCAAGACGCGACGCACTGATGATGTCAAGTTTCAATAATTCTTCGATCGACAGATTGGTGAAATCGTCTCGGGTCGCTTCAGTGGCGAAGGCCGTCGAGGCGAAGAATGACGCCGCAATCAGTTTACGCATTGAGTGTAAAGATCGATTCTGGGTGAATTCATTGATTCGAGTACCTGCCAGCGCGGGACATTAGATATGGATAACAGTAGTCGAAATTCAATTGTTTGACGGTTAACAGATACTTAGTCGGGTCAGCTTGCCAGATTTCGAATTTTTGGCGAACGGTTTCCCGCCAAACCGTGGAACCTTCCGCAGATTTTCATATTCGGTTCCGAATAGTAGTAAAAAAATTGAGTTTAGCTTAGTTGTCTGCGCGGTAACCTGGAGTCCCATCGCTTGACGCGGAATTCGGTTTAGGTGGAGTGAGGCCGCTGCCGGCATTTTTAAGTACCGGGATTGTTGAGTGCCGCATATACCCGCTCCGCGGCAACCAAAGCACCTTCAAGATAACCGCCTTGGTCGACGGCGGTTTCGCTGCCGGAAAAGTATAACTTATCGTTCCACAGGTCTAGCTGCAGCCAGCGGTGGCCGTAAATGGGGTGGGTAATCGGCGGTACGCTGTCGGCGTCCGTTGTCGTGAAAGGCTCCCGGCTCCAGTCCTGAATTTGCAGATCGGCCGGCATCGCCGCCGATTGGCCGAATACACTCACCAAATGGTTGGTGACCAACTCCGGCAACTGCTGGCGGTATTGTTCGCGTAGCTGCGCCGGGATGCCGAAAAAGCCAAACAAAACGGCTGAACCGGACTGCGGATCGCCGGCATCGTAAATCTCCGAAAGTATCGCGCCGGGATACGCCGCCAGCGCATTACCCGACCAGCCTTGGCGTTGCCAGAAGGCGTCCGGGTAGGCGATAGCCGCTTTAGCGTGTCCGGCCATCCAGGTCGCTGTCGCGTGGCAAGTTTCCGCCAGTTTGGCGGGCAAGGCCGGTTCAAAACGTATCCGTGCGGCTATCAGGCGCGGCGGCATCGACAAAACGGCTTGTTTGGCCTTGACGAGGCGTAGCGAGCCGTTAACTAAGAACGCCAGTTCCACATATGTGCCGCAGTCCGCAACCCGGTCCAGACACCAGCCCAGATGCAAAGGCGTATTACTCAGATTGCGCGCCAGCGCATCGGCTATGCAGCCACAGCCGCCCTGGATTCGATAAGCGCCGGCGTGGGTTTGCTTGTCGACATACCCGACTGGCTCGGCAAGACTAGTCGCTTTATACAGGCTTAGACCGGTATCAGCTTGGCGAAACAGCGCCAAATTCAGCCGACGGCACAACTTGGCGATCCGCGGTTGCTGCTCAGGCCAGACCCAAGTCGGACCCAAATCGGCCGCTGAGCCGTTCGCTAGCCGAACCGTCAGGATGCGTCCGCCATAGCGGTCGCGCGCGTCGAACACTGCAATATTGCGGTGTCCGTCAGCCAAGCATTCGGCCAAGTATAGACCGGACAAACCGGCCCCGATTATGGCGATATCCAACATAGCATTGTTCTCATTCGGGCTCGCAAAGTCGGGGGGGCATTATTTGTAGCTTAAGTTTTATCGGAATAGTGTTGTCTTCACCCCGCGGCAGGCCGCTCAGGCACCTGATCGAAAATCACACTTAGCTGTCAGGGTGATCCGTCAGACAGCTTGGTGCTCAGCATCGGAACATTCAAATTCGAGGCCAATTCCAAACAATGCGGTATTACGGCGGGTTGCCGGTATTGCAAACGGTACTTCCAGCCGACATTGTTACCGCACGCTGTGTCGATCAACACAAACGGACAGGCGATTGTCCGGTTTCTGCCTACTCTGAGGATTTATTAAATTCACCCGCAATACTTAAACTATTGACCCGGCCCATAAATACCGTTAGCCCTGAGCTTGTCGAAGGGCATTCCACCTCAGGCTTCGACAGGCTCAACCCGAACAAAATACCAGTAATAAATAGGGTCGGGTTAATAAGCTCAGTTAGCTTATCTGGGGGGGCGATGGCCGCTGCCAATCTACACAAAGCGAAAACCGATTTGTCGGGTTTGGTCTATCGACTACTAGCAATGAATTGATTGTGATTGCCATAGCCGCCAAGCCCGGCTAAGAACGGAGCGATTTGCTGATGGACGCCGGTTTGTTACCGCTCGGAAGATTGGTAAAGGCTACAGCGAACTACGGACTCAGAACAGGAGGATGATTTTGCGATGACAATGAAAACCGCTTTGACTGTAATCCTGATGATATTGCCGCTGGCAGCACGCGCCGATCAGGTCTTTTCGCTGGTCTTGCCGGAGTGTGAGTCAAGACTGGAGCGCCGAAGCGCGGACGACGAAGTCGCAATCGTCAGAACCCCGTGCCATTTATCCTTGCCGTCGCTCGCCAAACTGCTCGATGCCGGCCTGCGGGAATGGTTTCCCGGCGACAGCCTGCCGCTACGCGGCGTGTATCTAGGCCGTTTGATGGACTATCCCGACTGGTCGCGCGCCTTGGCCGGCGCTGCCGCGAAAGCCAAATCCTGGAACAAAAAGCGCGGCCGGCCCAGCAAGACCGGCGAGAGCGACAACCGGAGCGTGCAACTGCTTCTGAACGGCCCGGCGTATCCGCAGCCCTTGGCACCGGTATTCGCCCGTTACGGCTTGTCCGCCTGCATCGGCGACGTGGAAAAAGTCCTGGTGTTCCAGGTCAAGGAAATCCGAGGCGACTTGGCAAAAACCGCATCCGGCAACGCGCGCTTGCCGGTGGATGGGCAGATTTGGCTGACGCTGAAGCCTTTGTCGAAAGGATGTGGGGATTAGATATTTCAATGTTTAACAATAAATATATTGCCAAATAGTTTGACAATAAAAATTTTGCCTAATAATATGACAGCAAATTTATTGTCAGGAGTTTCTCATGCCTCGATACCTGCCTTTACACGATGTGTTGCAAGCGTTGACCGAGCGTTTGGCATCTGGAGAGCACGTCATTCTTAGCGGTCACCGCCGCATCGGTAAAACCCAGTTGATGCAGCATTTGGAAGCCAACGCGCCGGATGCTTTTCTGCCGACGTATGTGGTCGTCGAGTCGGTCGATACCGTTGACGAGTTTTATCGCAAGTTGATTTCCCATCTGGCCGATCAAAGCTTCCTCAGTCGCTGGGACAAGTTGGGCTGGCAAATCACCAGTCGTTTCAAATCCATCAATATTCAGGAAATCGGTAAAAGCGTCAGATTCGGCGACGCCAAATCGTTGGATTACCACGCCGAGTTTTGCCGGCTGTTGGAAAACCTGGAGCCAGGGCAGCCTATCGTATTGATGCTGGACGAATTTCCGCAAGCGTTGGAGAACGTTCGAGCGAACGAGGGCGATCAGCAAGTCAGAAAACTGCTGACTACTCAGCGCGAGCTGCGGCAAGAACCCCGGTACAAAGGCAAAATCCAGTTTCTTTATGCGGGTTCCATCGGCTTGCAAAACGTCGTGGAGGGCATGGGGTTTACCAAACACATCAACGACCTGCGCGAAATCAAAATGCGCCCGTTCCGCCGTGACGAGGCTCGGGATTATTTGCAGTGTTTACTGGATAAAAAATTGCTACAAGCCAGTGACGCCTGGTTGGAAACATTGCTCGACCGTATCGATTGGCTGGCGCCGTTCTACATCAGTTTGCTGATCGACGAGCTTCACGCATCGCCACTGGCGGAACAACATATCGACGAGGCCTTTCAAGCCATGCTCGGCCATCGACACAACTTCGAGCACTGGCACAACCGGCTAAAGCCGCAAGCGCTCACCAAACAAGAATACCGTTTCTGCAAAACGCTGCTTAGCTCGGCGGCCGACCCGGAGCGCCTGGGTATCTATTACGGCGAGGCCTGCAATTTGGCGGTGCAACACGAGGTCATCGACGAAGTGTCCCGTTTGTTGAACATCCTGCAACACGACGGCTATCTCGCCCGCGACGAACAAAACCGTTTCCGTTTCATCTCCCCGGTGCTGCGTGCCTGGTGGTGGAAAGAAATCGCCAACTGACCGGAGCCGAGCATGACCGTCGCCGCCATTTATAATCCGCAGGAAATGCAGGAAGACTTGTTCGTCGAACGTTTCGTGGTGCGCCGCGACACCTTGGCGGAACTGCTGCAACGCATCCGTCAAACCGAGCCGGAGCAAACCTTCAAACACACCATCATTCAAGGCCTGCGCGGCCAAGGCAAAACCACGCTGCTGCGCAAGTTGTCGATTTGCGTGCGCGACGATGCCGAATTGTCGCCTTGGCTGATACCGGTACTGTTTCGGGAAGAAGAATACTCGGTGACCTCGCTGTGCCGGCTGTGGGAATTGGTCGGCGACTATCTGGCCGAACGACCCGAGTTCGAAGCGTTGCCGGAGCGGTTCGAAGAGGCCTACGCCTCGCCGCATTACGAAAAGGACTGTTTTTCGATCTTGGCCGATGCCTTGCAGCAAGCCGATAAAAGCGTGCTGTTGTTGATCGACAATCTCGGCGAAATGCTGGAAAAATTCGACATTCGCGATCAGCAACGCCTGCGGGAAATCCTGCAAACCAATCGCCGCGTCCGCATCGTCGGTGCCTCCGCGGTAATGTTGGAACAGCATTACGACCAAGGCAAACCGTTTTTCCAGTTTTTTACCGTTAAAACCTTGTCTGGTCTCAATCGCGAGGAAACCCACGAATTGCTGTTGGGCTTGGGCAACGCCGAGCAGACCGCAAAAATGCGGGAAATTCTGGAAACCAAAGCCGGCAAGGTCGAAGCCTTGCGCCGCCTGACCGCCGGCGTGCCGCGCACGATGATTCTGCTGTTCGAAATCTTTCTGGACGACCACGGCAGTGCGTTGGACGACTTGGAAGTGCTGCTGGACCGAGTCACGCCACTGTACAAACACCGCCTGGACGACCTGCCTACCCAGCAACAAGCCATCGTCCATGCCATTGCCCTGGGTTGGGATGCCATGTCCACCAAGGAAATTGCCGCCAAAACCAAGCTAGCCAGCAAATTGATTTCCGCGCAATTGAAGCAGTTGGAAAAGAACCGTTTGATCCGCTGCATTCCCACCTCGACCAAGAACCATCTCTACCAATTGGAAGAACGCTTCTTCAATATCTGGTGCTTGATGCGGCTAGGGCGGAAGAACGACAAGCAACGGGCGATTTGGTTGGTCAAGTTTTTGGAAAGTTGGTGCGACGAGCAGGAATTGGCCGAGCGCGCCGAGCGGCACATGGATGCTTTAAAACAAGGCAAATTGGCGCCGCGCCATGCCTTGTTGTGGAGTCAGGCGCTGGCGCAGAGTTTGCGGGATTTGGAATTGCAGCAGCGGGTATTGGATACGACACGAGAATTCTTTCCGCAAGTGGCGGAGAGTTTGCCGGAGTCGGATTATGTGTTGTTCGATAAAGCAGATGAAGCATATAAACGAGGTAACTTAAAAGAAGCGTTGCAGCTTATATTGCCCGTAGCTGAAAAAGGTATTCCAAGGGCAATGGGATTGACGGGTGTTTTTTATCAAGATGAGGGCAAATTGAAGCTGGCCGAGTCTTACTATCAAAAAACTGCGGAGAAAGGTCTTCCGGTTGGCTTTTGGGCATTGGCTCGCTTATATCAAGATCAAGGAAAGTTCAAAAAAGCAGAGCGTTATTATCTCTTAGCAATTGAAAAGGGATTTTCAGGTGCGACGATTGATCTTGCCAAAAATTATGCTGAACAAGATAAATTGGAACTTGCTGAACACTATTTTTCGATAGCGGTGGGCGAGGGGGATGCAGAAGCGATATGCGATTTCTCTACCTTTTATCTGATGCACGGCCTGCAGCCGCGTGAAGCGCTAAGGCTACTCCGTAACGCTTTGGAAATTGAGCCAAAAGCTGTTTCAAACAGGTTGTTGGGTTTGGTGACCCTATGGAACGAAGATTATCTCGATGCTTTCAATTTCATCGAGCAAGACTTGATTGAACTTGAGGGAGACCAAAATGAAATGAGAATATTACTTCCTTTGCTAGTTATGATGTTAATAGCCAAAGGTCAAACCGCATTCGCATTGAAATTGTTCGAAAACGAAAAATATCGACACCTAAATCTGAAAGAACATCTGAAGCCTTATTACTATGCCGTGTTGCAGGAAATCGGCGAGTCCCGCCGGGATGATGTCTTGCGAATGGGGCCGGAGTTGGAGCAGACCGTTGCCGAAATTCGGCTAAATTTCGAAGGCTTTCGGCGGCGATACCGTTTATTGCCAGAACAATCAACTGACTCAAACCCCGTATAATCGCCCGCTTTTTACCTGCTATATCCGATGTCTTCAACCGAAACCCTGAAACAACTTTCCCGAAACCTTGCCAGTTGCATGAGCGTCGATAGGCATTCGCTCAAACGCCAGCTTGACCGCTTGCGCAACGAGGCGGGCAAAGGCAAGGAAGTAGGCGGGCAACTCCAGCAACTGGCGGACAAGATCGAGCGTTCGATCAGCCGTTGCAACCAGCGGCGCGCCTCGGTGCCGGTTATCCAGTATCCGGATTTACCGGTCAGCGGCAAGAAGGACGAGATTGCAGAGCTGATTAAGAGCAATCAAGTAACGATAGTCTGCGGCGAGACCGGCTCGGGCAAGACCACGCAGTTGCCGAAGATTTGTCTGGAGATTGGCCGCGGTATCAGCGGCATGATCGGCCACACCCAACCGCGGCGGATTGCGGCGCGCACGGTGGCCGACCGCATTGCCGAGGAACTGGGCCAGGCTATCGGCAACACGGTCGGTTACAAGGTGCGCTTCCACGACCAGACCGCGCCGAATTCGCTGGTCAAGTTGATGACCGACGGTATTTTGCTGGCCGAGACCCAGAACGACCGCTACTTAAACCAATACGACACGCTCATCATCGACGAGGCCCACGAGCGCAGTCTAAATATCGACTTCCTGCTCGGCTATCTGCGCTGGCTGCTGCCCAAACGGCCGGATTTGAAGGTGGTGATTACTTCGGCGACCATCGACCCGGAACGATTCGCCAAGCATTTCGGTGGCGCGCCCATCGTCAACGTCTCCGGCCGTACCTATCCAGTCGATATTCGTTATCGGCCCATCGAGTTGATTGAGGAAGACGACGAAACCTCCGCCGATTTGCAGCAAGCGATTCTGGATGCGGTGGACGAGTTGTACCGGGATTTGCGCGGCGACATTTTGATTTTCCTCAGCGGCGAACACGAAATTCGCGAGACTACCGAATCCTTGCGCAAGTCGCATAACAACGGCCGCTACGAGGTGTTGCCGTTGTATTCCAAGCTCAGCGTGGCCGAGCAGGAGCGGGTGTTCAAGCCGTCCGGCAACAAACCGCGTATCGTGCTGGCCACCAACGTCGCCGAGACTTCGCTGACCGTACCGGGCATCCGCTGCGTGATCGATTCCGGCCACGCCCGCATCAGCCGCTACAGCGCCCGCAGCAAGATCCAACGCTTGCCGATCGAACGCATCTCGCAAGCCAGTGCCAACCAACGGGCAGGGCGCTGCGGTCGGGTCGCCGAGGGTATCTGCATCCGGCTGTATTCCAAAGAGGATTACCTGGCGCGGCCGGAATTTACCGATCCCGAGATTCTGCGCACCAACCTGTCGTCGGTGATCTTGCAGATGGCGGCGCTGAAGCTGGGCGACATCGAGGAGTTCCCGTTCGTCGAGCCGCCTGACGAAAAAATGGTCCGCGACGGCAAGACCTCGTTGTTCGAAGTCGATGCCTTGGACAAACAAGGCAATCTGACGGAAACCGGCCGGCAGTTGGCGAAGATTCCCACCGACCCGAAACTGGCGCGGATGCTGCTTGCGGCGGCGCAATTGGGTTCGTTGCACGAAGTGGCGATCATCGTTTCGGCGCTCAGCATCCAGGACCCGCGCGACAAGCCGGCCGATAAATTGCCCCAAGCCGAAGCCAAACACGCCCAATTCAAAGCCGAGGATTCCGACTTTTTGACGCTGTTGAACCTGTGGAATGCTTTCGAGGAACAGAAAAAGCATTTGACCAACAGCAAGCTGCGCAAATACTGCCAGGACAACTTTCTGTCCTACATCCGCATGCGCGAATGGCACGACATTCATACTCAAATCATGCAGGTGGCGCGCGGCGATTTGGGTCTGAAGACCGCCGGCAATCCGGCCAATTACGAGCAAATCCACATGGCCTTGCTGCCCGGTTTGCTGTCCAACATTGGTTTCAGACATGAGCAATATGAATATCTGGGTGCGCGCGGCCTGAAGTTTTTTATTTTCCCCGGTTCCGGCCAACACAAGGCGCGGCCGAAGTGGATCATGGCCGCCGAGCAGGTCGAGACTAGCAAGGTCTATGCGCGTACCGTCGCCAAGATCGAGCCGGAATGGATAGAAGCTTGCGCCCAGCATTTGGTCAAACGCAATTACTACGACCCGCACTGGGAGAAAAACGCCGGTCGCTGCGGTGTGTTCGAACGCACCTTGTTATACGGCTTGACCCTGACCGCCAAGCGCAAGGTGCCTTACGAGAACGTTGATGCCAAGGCGGCGCGGGAGATGTTCATCCGCCATGCGCTGGTGAATCAGGACTACCATTCCAATGCGCCGTTCTTCAAGGCCAACGAAAAACTGCTGGAGGAGGTGGGATACATCCAGCACAAGGGCCGCCGCGTCGATTTGATCGAAGACGAGGAATGGCTGTATCAGTTTTACGACAAGAAACTGCCGGCCGAAATCGTCAGCGGCATTACCTTGGACCAGTGGCGCAAGCAGGTCGAGCGGGATAATCCCAAGATTCTGTTCCTGACCAAGGAAGACCTGACCCGCACCGACGACAACCAAATCAACGACTGGGATTTTCCGGACAGTAAAAAAATCGGCGATTTGACCATCGAATTGCATTACCGCTTCGAACCGGGCCACGACGAGGACGGCGTTACCGCGATCGTGCCGGTGCATCAGCTCAACCAAATTCGGCAAACCCCGTTCGACTGGCTGGTGCCGGGTATGCTGGAGGAAAAGGTCGTGGCTTTGATCAAGGGCCTGCCCAAGCATCTGCGCAAACATTTCGTGCCGGTGCCGAACACCGCCAAGGCCTGCCTGGAAATCGAGCCGGATTTCAAAGGTTCGCTGTACGAATGGCTGAGTAACCGCTTGCGCAAATTGACCGGCGAGGCGATTCCGCTCAACGAATGGCAGCCGGACGCCTTGCCGGAACATTTGAAGATGAACTTTCGGGTGGTCGACGATGCCGGCCGGGCCATCGGTTACGGCCGCAATCTGGCCAAGTTACAGGCCCAGTTCGCGACCAAGGCCGGCGACAGTTTCGACAAGCTGGCTCAGGAAGAAATGAACCATACCGGCTGCATCGCCTGGGCCTTCGACGACTTGCCGGAGACCTGGCAGTTCATGCAAAAAGGCCAGAGCTTCATCGGCTTTCCGGCGATTTTGGATGAAGGCCAGACGGTTGGGGTGAAGATTCTGGAAACTCAGCACAAGGCCGAACTGGCCCACTTCGACGGCCTGACCAAGCTGTACCAACTGGTCTGCAAAAAAGACGCGCAATACATTTTAAAGAATCACGGCGTATCGCCGGCCTTGCAACTGGCCTACAACCAATTGCCGGCGCATCCGCTGTTGAAAGACCGCGTCGGCGGCGATTTCAAGGAGGATGTGTTGTATGCAATCTTTGCCGCGGTGTTCGTCGAAGGCCAGACGATTCGCACGCAACAGCAATTCGAGTCTATTCTGGCGACGAAAAAGTCGACATTAATGTCGACCATGACGCAGACCGGCAAGCAGATCGGCGAAATCCTGGCACACTATCAAACATTGAGCAGGCGCCTGCAGCAACCGGCTGTGGCGCCGGGCTTGCGCGAAGAAATCGAACAACAACTAAGCTTGCTGGTACACAAAGGCTTTTTGCGGTACACGCCGGCGGGGCAATTGCAGTCCGTGTCGCGCTATTTGAAAGCGGTGGAATGTCGTTTGGACAAGCAAAAACCGGACTCGGCCGAGGTACAGGGCTTGCAACGGTTGAACCAACGCTACTGGCAATACATAGCGAAGCAGAGCAAGACCGTCACGCCAACGCCGGAGCGGGAAACTTTTCGCTGGGCGCTGGAGGAACTGCGGGTGTCTATATTCGCCCAACAATTGAAAACGGCATTTCCGGTGTCGGTGCAGCGCCTGGAAAAGCAGTGGAGCGACAGCTATTAACAGCGGCGCTGGATAAACCATAACCAAGAGGGCAAACGATGATACCGATTCGCGATTCGATACCTTGCCAGACTAAGCCTTACGTCACTTGGGGCGTGATGGCCTTGTGCGTCGCGGTGTATTTGATGATGTTGCTGATGCCGGACGAAGTCGGCCAGCACTTCGCTTACATGTACGGCATGGTGCCGATTCGTTATTCCAACCCGGATTGGGCTTATGCCTTCGGTCTGCCACCGGATCACTATTTGTCGTTTCTGACCAGCTTGTTTTTACACGGCGGCTTTTTGCACCTGTTGATGAACATGGTGTTTTTGTGGATCTTCGCCGACAACATCGAAGATTTGATGGGGCATAAACGCTTTGTGGTGTTTTACATCTTGTGCGGGCTGATCGCGACTTATACCCAATGGTATTTTTATCCGACCATGGCGGTGCCGGTGGTCGGCGCTTCCGGGGCGATTGCCGGCGTATTAGGCGCCTATTTTGTGCGTTTCCCTTACGCGACGGTGGTGATTCTGGTGCCGATCCTATTTTATCCGCTGTTTTTTCAGGTGCCGGCGATTGCCTTTCTCGGGTTTTGGGTGATCGTACAATTGGGCGACGCTTTCACCGCGGCCGTGTTCGACAACGTCGCGGTGGATTCGGCCTGGTGGTCGCATCTGGGCGGTTTTGCGGCCGGGGCGCTGTTGCATCCGCTATTCATCGAGAATAAGCCGGAACAACAGGATTTGAGCGCCGAATAGCGCCGGTTGCGGGCAAAAAGTAGAGAAAACGCTAGGGGTTTTATTTTATAATGCCGACGTTAGCAAGCGGCGGAAAATACGATAGAAATCAAGGCCGTTGCTTATAAGTCCAAAAGAATCCCCATTCAATCGAGAAATATTGATCATGAAAAACCTAAATGTTGTGCTGGTCAGGCTGCTGCAATTCGTGGTGTTTGCCTTGTTTACATTCATCGTGCTGGTTTATTTCGGCACCATGATTCTATTGCCGCTGGATATCGTGGTATTGATTACCAAAGCCTTGAGCGTCCTCGGTATCGGTACTGTGTTCGGCGCAATCATTGCGGTACCTGCCGTGGCTTACCTGGGCAAAATCGTTTACAACACGCCGGGTTTGATTCAAATGATCGTCGAAAACGGTATTGAACTGGCCAACTTGGGCAAACAACGGGTAGAGGCTTTCAATAAAATCGCCGAAGCCGCGAAATAAGTTTTCACCAATAAGAAAAAGGGGCCTTCTGGCCCCTTTTTTGTGTCTGGCGGTTTACAGTTCCCGGGTGGCGCTAAAGTGGATGTCAGGCCAGCGTTCTTCCGTCAATTGCAGATTGACCCGGCTGGTCGCCAGATATACCAGATAGCCGCCGCCATCCTCGGCCAGATTTTCGAAGGCCTTGTTCCTGAACTCTTCCAGTTTAGCCGGATTGGCCGAGCTGACCCAGCGCACGGTATTGATCGGCGAGGCGTCGTAAACGCATTCGACGTTGTATTCGTGCTTCAAGCGGTGGGCGGTGACATCGAACTGCAAAATACCCACCGCACCCAGAATCAAGTCGTTGTTTTTCAGCGGTTTGAACAGCTGAGTGGCGCCTTCCTCGGTCAATTGCACCAAGCCTTTTTGCAGCGCCTTGGCGCGCAGGGGGTCTTTCAATACCACGCGGCGGAACAATTCCGGCGCGAAGTAGGGGATGCCGCCGAATTTCAGGTTCTCGCCTTGGGAGAAGGTGTCGCCGACCTGGATGGTGCCGTGGTTGTGCAGGCCGATGATGTCACCGGGATAGGCTTCCTCGACGTTTTTGCGGCTGTCGGCCTGAAACGTAATCGCGTTGGCCACCTGGATGCTTTTGCCGATACGGACGTGATGCATCTTCATGCCCTTGTCGAATTTACCGGAACTGATGCGCATGAAGGCAACGCGATCGCGGTGGGCCGGGTCCATGTTGGCCTGGATCTTGAACACAAAGCCGGTGAATTTGTCTTCGCTCGGTTCCACCAAGCGTTGCTCGGCCTGGCGCGGACGCGGCGGCGGCGCGAATTCGGCGAAGGCGTCAAGCAGTTCGACGATGCCGAAGTTGTTGATCGCCGAACCGAAAAACACCGGAGTTTGTTCGCCACGCAGATATTTGTCCAGATCGAATTCGTGGCTGGCGCCCTTTACCAAGTCGATTTCCTCACGCAATTCGTCAGCCTGCAAACCGAGGAGCTGATCGAGTTGCGGGTTGTTCAAGCCCTTGATTAGGGTAGATTCCGCAATTTTGCCGCCGTGCTGCGGGTTGAACAGCAAAATCTCGTCCTTATATAACTGGTAGACGCCTTTGAAGCGCTTGCCCATGCCGATCGGCCAAGTCATCGGCGCGCATTCGATTTTCAGCACGCTTTCCACTTCGTCCAGCAGTTCGATCGGCTCGCGGCCTTCACGGTCCAGTTTGTTGATGAAGGTCAGGATCGGCGTGTCACGCAAGCGGCAGACTTCCATCAATTTGATGGTCCTGTCCTCAACGCCCTTGGCAACGTCGATCACCATCAATGCGGAGTCGACCGCGGTCAGCGTGCGGTAGGTGTCTTCCGAAAAATCTTCGTGGCCCGGTGTGTCAAGCAGGTTGACAATCGCGCCGTTGTGCTCGAACTGCATCACAGACGTGGTGACCGAAATCCCGCGTTCCTTTTCCATTTCCATCCAGTCGGAGGTGGCGTGGCGCGCCGCCTTGCGGCCCTTGACCGAGCCGGCCAACTGAATCGCGCCGCCGAACAGCAGCAGTTTTTCGGTGATGGTGGTTTTACCGGCGTCGGGATGCGAGATGATGGCAAAGGTTCTGCGGCGCTTATATTCTGGGACTTCCATGGAGATTCTTGATAGGTTTCGCGGTAAATGTTGCGTCCGAACTGAAATGACGCAATTAAAGATCAAACCGGCATTATAACGTAAGCGGCCGCCGCGCTGGACGCTTGCCAGGTAAAGCAAAGATGTGTTGGTCGGCTAGGTCCGCAGACTCGTGGAATCAGCCTGGCGAACGCCGCCGGGCGTGACGCTGAACATACCAATAGCAGGACAGGCTGCCGCACAAGCCGCCCAACGAATCGGCCAGCCAATCCAGTGCGCTCGCTTCGCGGCCGACGACAAAGGATTGGTGCCATTCGTCGGACAGTCCGTATAAGCTGCAAAATATCGTGCCGATGACGAAGTGCCAGTGGCGCGGCACCGAGAAATGGGCGAAGTAGCGCCAAGCGAACACCGCCATCGCGAAATAGGCCAGGAAATGGTCGAGCTTGTCCTGGTTTTCGACCAGCGCGTGGTCGGGCAGTTTGGTTTGGTCGGAAAGCCAGAAAATCAATGCGCAATACAGCAGCAGGGCGGATAGATCCAGAATTTTGGACATGATGCGGCTCAGGTTTCCGGTGGCGGTTGCAGCGGTTTGCGGTAACTGTCGAACAAATAGCTGATTTCCTCCAGACCGTCTTCTATCGACCAGGAAACCGTTTTGGACAGCAAATCCAGCAAAATCACGCCGTTGACGGCGGCGTCTTCGCTGATTCCGGCTTTCAGACGCTGAGTCAGGTGCTGGTTGACGACTTGTAGGTTTCGATAGATTTTCAGTAACTCGTCGAGCTCCAGCGAATAGGGCAAACCGTCCTGGCGGCGAAAATATTGTGATAACAAAAAGGTAGCAGTCACTCGATAAATGGTTTCGTCCTGATCGGCCAAAGGCAGATGAAAGCGCGCCATCGGCTTCAGATATTCGGTGTGCGGGCAGGGACTGGTGGCCATGATCAAACCCAGAATCGAACTGGCAATGTGTTGCGCCGTGGTTTTGCAGTGAATCGTGCGTCTGTCGGTAATGACTTCGACGCTCATCGGTTTATGCGACACCAAATGGCCGCACAACTCCAATAGCGGCGCCAGATTGACGGCTACCGGGCAATGCGGCGTTTGGGCGGCGTGCAGCGGGCAGTTTTGGCATTGGTGGTAGCTCAATTCGGTCCAGTACGGGTAGGGTGCCTCAGCCGCCGGAACTAAGGTCATGGTCGGTTTGTGGATTTCGACGAGAAATTCCGCGCAAGTGTAATCTTCGGCGGTAAGCCTGTAGACAAAACGTAACAGGTCTTGCGGCGGGTATGCGTTGGACATGGGAGATGTAGCTTCAACCTAAATTCTGATGATTGTAGCGCTGCCTGTAAGCGTTTGCTTGGGCTTGTTTGGCATTCGTTTTTGCGACGCCACAAACCCGCATTGAAGCGCTAACGCCGCTTTTCGGAGCGCTTCGGCACACCCTGGCCGCTTTGATTGCTGCGCGGAGTATGCTTTCGGCGCTGCTCGTGTTTGTTATTCGCGTTATCGAAGCCGGTGTGCTTGGTCTTAAAGGTCTGTGTTTTGGCCGGTTTGTTCACCGGTTCGGCGTCGGTTTTCGGTTGAAAACTCGGCACCAAATGCTGCTTGCCATTGCCGATCAAGTCCGCCCGCCCCATTTCCTTCAACGCTTCCCGTAATAGAGGCCAGTTTTTCGGGTCGTGGTAGCGTAGAAAAGCCTTGTGCAGCTTGCGCTGTTTCATGCTGCGCGGAATCGGGATGTCCGGGACGTTACGGCCGATTTTGTGCAGGGTATCCTTGCCGGAATGGTACATGGCAGTGGCAATCGACATCGGCGACGGCAAAAACGCCTGCACCTGATCGGCGCGGAAGCCATTGCGTTTCAGCCATAGCGCCAGATTCAACATGTCCTTGTCTTCGGTGCCGGGGTGGGCGGCGATGAAGTAGGGGATCAGGTACTGTTCCTTGCCGGCTTCTTTCGAGTACTTATCGAACATCTGCTTGAAGCGGTCGTAAGTGCCCATACCCGGTTTCATCATCTTCGACAAAGGGCCTTGTTCGGTGTGTTCCGGGGCGATTTTCAGGTAGCCGCCGACGTGGTGACTGACCAGTTCTTTCACATATTCCGGTGTCTCGACGGCAATGTCGTAACGCAGGCCGGAGGCGATGAAGATTTTTTTGATGCCGGGTAAGGCGCGGGCGCGGCGGTAGAGTTTGACCAGCGGGGTCTGATCGGTGTTCAGGTTTTGGCAGATGCCGGGATAAACGCAGGACGGCTTGCGGCAGGATGCCTCGATTTTCGGGTCCTTGCAGGCCAAGCGCCACATGTTGGCGGTGGGCCCGCCCAGGTCGGAAATATTGCCGGTGAAGTTGGGCGAGGTGTCGCGGATGGCTTCGATCTCGCGGATAATCGAATCTTCCGAACGGTTTTGAATGATGCGGCCTTCGTGCTCGGTAATCGAACAAAAGCTGCAGCCGCCGAAACAGCCGCGCATGATCAGGACCGAATGTTGGATCATTTCGAAGGCCGGAATATTGGCCTTGCCGTAAGCATGGTGCGGCAAGCGCGAATAGGGCAGATCGAACACGCCGTCCATTTCCGGCGTGGTCAGCGGCAGCGGCGGCGGATTGATCCAAACCTCGCGGTTATCGTGGCGCTGGATCAGGGCGCGGGCGTTGCCGGGGTTGGTTTCGCCGTGCATCACCCGCGAAGCGTGGGCGTACAAAATCGGATCGTCCTTGACCGCGTCGTAATCCGGTAGCCGAATCACGGTTTGGGCGCGGTTTTTATTGGCGATGGGTTTGAATTGGATGACTTTTTCGTTATCCGCCAGCCCGGTGTCGGCCGATGTCGGCGCCGATTCGCAACTGGGCATTTCCTGATACGGATTCTGGTGCACGATGGCTGCGCCGGGCTGATCGAAATGGGTCGAATCCTTTTCGATCCAGCCTTGCGGCACTTGTTTGACAAAGTGGACGGTGCCGCGGATGCCTTTCAAATCGTGAATGCTCTCGCCCTTCGCCAATCGATGCGCAATCTCGACGACTTGGCGCTCGGCGTTGCCGTACACCAGCAAATCAGCCTTCGAATCCAGCAAGATCGACTTGCGTACCTTGTCCGACCAGTAGTCGTAATGGGCGATGCGGCGCAGGCTGGCCTCAATGCCGCCGATGACGATAGGCACGTTTTTAAAGGCTTCCCGGCAACGGTGCGAGTAGACGTTGACCGCACGGTCCGGGCGCTTGCCGGCCTCGCCGTTGGCGGTGTAAGCGTCGTTGGAGCGGATTTTCTTGTCCGAGGTATAGCGGTTGACCATCGAATCCATATTGCCGCCGGTAACGCCGAAGAACAGCGTTGGCTGGCCGAGCTTGCGAAAATCGTCGGCACTGTGCCAATCCGGCTGGGAAATGATGCCGACCCGAAACCCCTGCGCCTCCAGCACCCGGCCGATTACCGCCATGCCGAAACTGGGATGGTCGACGTAGGCGTCGCCGGTTACCAGGATAATGTCGCAGGCGTCCCAGCCCAGCGCGTCCATTTCCGCGCGGCTCATCGGCAATTCCGGTGCCGGACCGAAGCGGTGGGCCCAGTATTTTTTGTAACCGAAGATGTTGGGGGCGTTGTGAATCATGGTTTCAGAACTCGATGCAGGAGGCTGGGATTATTGCGTTTAAAGTCTTGCATGAACACTGGGAATTCCAGTTGATATTGCAGCTCGAGCGCTTTGGCTTTGGTTATCAGGGTTTTGAACTGCAGTTTCGGAAAGTTTTCGCCGAAGGCAAAGCCGATGACATTGCCGCGGTTCCGCACCGGCAGAAACAGCATGCGCCAACTGAAAATCCTGCCCATATGCCAGGAAACTTGCTGAAACATGGCCTTATCGGTACCCCATAAATTGATCACCAACACCCCGTCCGGTTTCAGCAGACTGCGGCAATCGTCGAAAAAACGTTGGCTGCCGACTTCAGGCGCCATGCCGTTCTCGCCGTACGCATCGATCATGATCACGTCGTGAATCTCCGACAGTTCCTGACTTTGACGGCGAACATGCTCGGCGCCGCAACCGATTTTGACTTTCAGGCGCGAATTGAACGGCAGGCCGAAGTGGCTACGGGCCACTTTTAACACGCTGCTGCGGAATTCGACGACTTTCAGCCGGCATTCCGGGAACTGGTGCAGCATAAATTTGGCGATAGTGCCGCCGCCAAGGCCAATCATCAGCACATCACGCGGGTCGTCGTTGAACAGCAGCAGCGCCATCATCGCCCGGGCGTAGAAGGAATGCAGCCGGTTCGGATCGGCCATCAACATGCTGCTTTGCCGGGCAGGCGAGCCGAAATGCAGAGCGCGTTCGCCGTTGTTGTCGACGACTTCGATCACGCCCTCGTCGTCATGGCTTTGGTGAACGACTAGGCCTTCGTATTTGTACATGCAGTGCGGCAAACGGAAAAGACGGGGCTATTTTCCTTGAAAATCCGCTGCTTGTCTTCTGATTCCTGATAAATCCGCTGCCGGCGGCGGCAGCGAGTAGACGAATTGCCGTTTGTGCGCTCGACACTTGCGGTCTTAGGGTTATCGCCCTACAGTGGAGGCTCCCAAAACCACTATTCCGAGGCTTCGTTATGAACAGACTATTGCCGATCCTGGTATTGATGGCGCCGGCGCTTGCGACAGCCAATGCCGCCGATAGCCGGAGTGTCCCCCAGCCTGCTGCGAACCCGAAAATGCAGCAGATGTTGGAAAAGATTCAAGCGATGCAAAACTGCATGAAAGACGTCGACAAAGCCGAGCTGCAAGCTTTGGAATCGCAGGCCAAACAATTGAGTAGCGACGTCAAGCAGTTGTGCGCCGCGGGCAAGCGCGACGAAGCTCAACAACGGGCGATCGGGTTCGGTCAGGAAATCGCCGCAAACAAAGCCATGCAATTGACCAAAAAGTGTAGCGAAGGCTTGGCCGGGTTGACACCGGACCTGGTCGCGGCAGAATCCTACTCGGAAAGCGGCAAAGCTCGCCATATTTGCGATAACTCGATACATCCTTAGTCCGGCGAAGCAGACGGTGCCGGCGGCCGCAGGCAGGCGATTCGCCCATGTCGTTGTTCAACTCCGCCGGCATCGCGTAAAATCGCTTTTCGCCATCATGTCCGTATTGGAGAAGAAATCATGAAATACCGTTTGTTTGCTTTGCTGATGCTCGCCGCCGGCTTGGCCAATGCCGAAGAGGCCAAAGAAGACTGGAACGAAACCAGCTTAAGCAATGAATCCATCGAAAAAATTCAAAAAGCGCAATTCAATTATAAAAAGTGCGTAGTCGACACGATGCAAAAACCGGATTTTGCCAAGCTGGAAAGCCGCAACGCGACCGATGCCATCATTAAATTGTGCGAACCGACGCTAGCCGAAATGCGCCAGGTTTATGTCGACGCGCAGGTGCCGGGCGTCATCGCCGACCGCCACTTGAAAACCATGCGCATCAAGGTTACCCGCAATTTGTTGCAGGAACTGATGTACGCCGAGGCCGCAAAAAAATCCGGCATGCCTCAGTGATTTAGCCGAGCCGACCGGCAATCTGGTCGCCGGCTGGTCCGTTCTGCGCTTGCCGCTTTGTATTCCCCCAATATCCATTTTTCATGAACACTTACACCATAGACTTATCGTTACGTCCGACTACATTCGATTTGTGGCACGTTTGCTTAGCCGGAACCGCGGCTGTGTTGGCTTTCATTTTGATCGCGGTGCTGGTATCGGTATTGCTGGGCTTGCGCCGCTGTAAATCGACCCGGCAACCGGACATGCCGATCGCGGCACCCGAACCCCAAATCAAAGTGGTGGAAAAGATCGTCGAAGTCGAAAAAATCGTTCAGGCACCTGCCCCGGAACCGGTGGTGCTCAAAGAAGCCACGCCGGATGCGGCTTTACAGTTATTAAGTTTGTTGCAGAAGGAAGCCCGTTTCCTCGATTTCGTCAAAGAAGACGTCAGTGCGTTTGCCGATGCTGAAATAGGCGCCGCGGCGCGCGTCGTGCATCAAGGCTGCAGTAAAGTGATCAACGAGCACTTCAAGTTGGCGCCGGTCAGTCAGGATGCCGAAGGTAGCCGCGTGACCCTGAACAAAGGCTTCGACGCCGCTGCATTTCGTTTGACCGGCAATATTGTCGGCGAAGCCCCGTTCTCCGGCGTGTTGGTGCATAAAGGCTGGCAGGTCACCGAGCTGCATTTGCCGAAACTGACCGAAGGCCACAATGCCAAAATCATCGCTGCGGCCGAGGTTGAATTATGACGGCGCGCTATTCGGTCGGTATCGATTTGGGTACCACGCATTGTGTAATGTCTTATGTCGATTTGGCGGCGGGCGACGATAGTCCGGCACTGGAAGTGTTTTACACGCCGCAACTGGTTTCGCCGGGCGTGATTGAAGATAAAGCCCAACTGGCCTCGTTCGCCTATATCGCTCATCCGGCGGAAATCGCCGAGGGAGCCTCGGCTTTGCCGTGGACCGCCAAACCCGAGCATCTGGTCGGCGAAATCGCCCGTAGCCTGGGCGGCAAGACGCCGATTCGGCTGGTTTCCAGCGCCAAGAGTTGGTTGTGCCATGCCGGCGTCGACTGCAAGCAGGCGATTCTGCCGGTCGACGCGCCGGAAGACGTCGCCAAGATTTCACCATTTGCCGCCAGCAAAGCCTATTTGCAGCATTTGCGCGACGCCTGGAATCATCGCTTCCCGGAACAGCCGTTGCAACAGCAGGACTTGACCATCACGGTGCCGGCGTCGTTCGATCCGGCCGCTCGGGAATTGACCGTGGAAGCCGCGCGCGAAGTAGGTCTTGGCCAAGCCGTGTTGCTCGAGGAACCGCAGGCGGCTTTGTACAGTTGGATCGAAAAAAGCGCCGGCGACTGGCGCAATCAGGTCAAAGTCGGCGATGTGATTTTAGTCGTCGATATCGGCGGCGGCACCACCGACTTATCGTTGATTGCCGTAACCGAACAAGAAGGCAATTTGCAATTGACCCGGGTGGCAGTCGGCGATCATATTCTGCTCGGCGGCGATAACATGGATTTGGCGCTGGCGTATACGGTTAAGGCCAAGCTGGAAACCGACGGCGGCAAAAAATTGGAGCCCTGGCAATTGCAGGCCTTGACCCATGCCTGCCGCGAAGCCAAAGAAAAACTGTTTAACCAACCCGATTTGGCCGCTATGCCGCTCGCGGTTGCCGGGCGCGGGTCGTCGCTGATCGGCGGCACTTTGCGCAGCGAACTGACTCGGGACGAATTGAACCGGATCCTGGTGGACGGCTTTTTGCCGCATGCTCAAGCCAGCGATAAACCGGTATCGCGGCCGCGCAGCGGTCTGCGCAACGTCGGCCTGCCGTATGCGCAGGATGCCGGCATTACCCGGCATCTGGCGGCCTTTCTGTCCAGACAGCGCCAGGCAACCGACGAGTTCAGTTCAATCGCGCTGGCCGAACACGCCAGCTTCCTGCACCCGACCGCGCTGTTGTTCAACGGCGGTGTATTGAAGGCCGGCGTGTTGGCCGAACGGCTGATGGCGGTATTGAACAATTGGTTGCAGACCGAACAGGCCGCTCCAGCCCGCTTGCTGCATGGGGCCGATCTAGATTTGGCGGTCGCCCGCGGTGCGGCATATTACGGTTTCGTGCGCCAAGGTAAAGGCGTGCGGATCAAAGGCGGTACTGCCGCCGCTTATTACGTCGGCATCGAGAGTGCGATGCCGGCGGTACCCGGTTTGCCGCCGGCGATAGAGGCGTTGTGTATTGCAGCGTTCGGCATGGAAGAGGGCAGCGAACAGGAGTTGCCGCACGACGAATTCGGCTTGGTCATCGGCGAGCCGGTGCGTTTCCGTTTCTTCGGCTCGAAAACTCGGCGTGAGGACAAGGTTGGCGATCGTCTCGACGAATGGGGCGACGACGAACTGGAAGAGTTGGACGAAATCGAAATCACGTTGCCGGTCGAAGATGGCCGTCAAGCCGGCGAAATCGTGCCGGTCCACTTGTCGGCGGCGGTAACCGAAGTCGGGACGCTGGAATTGCGCGCCGTCTCGCGACGCGACCAGCAGCGCTGGAAAATCGAATTCGATGTTCGCGCCGGCGAAGTCTAATCGGTAACTTTTCTGCCCTAAATAAAAAATAAGGCCGGAATTCCGGCCTTATTCGTATCTACGCTCCAGCGTGGCGGAATTATTGCCGGTAGTAAGGCTGCTGGTATTGCTGCTGTTGCGGGTAGCCTTGCTGGTACTGTTGTTGCGGGTAGCCCTGCTGCGGGTATTGTTGCTGGTAGGGTTGGTTTTGCTGCGGATACTGTTGGTACGGCTGATTTTGTTGCGGATAACCCTGTTGCTGCTGCGGATAGCCTTGCTGTTGGTAAGGCTGGTTCTGCTGCGGATATTGTTGGTTTTGCTGGGCGGCGCCGGCGTTCTGGTTGGCGTTGATCGACAATTCCACCCGGCGGTTGATGGCCCGGTTGGCGTCGCTGGTGTTCGGCACTTTCGGCGAACTTTCGCCCATGCCCTGTTGCGAGATGCGCATTCGGTTCACGCCGCGGGACGATAGAAAATTGGCGACGCTGGTAGCGCGGGCTTCGGACAGACGCTGGTTGTCGGCATCCGAGCCGACATCGTCGGTGTGGCCGGTGACCGAAAGCGTCGAATCGGGATAGTTGTTCAGTACCCGGGCGACCGGATCCAGTGCATGTTGCGCATCCGGCGTCAAATCGGATTTACCGAAGGCGAAGGTGACGTCGCTGGTGCTGGGCATGTTCAATACCAATTGGTTTTCGGCCGTACGCTGCACTTCGATACCGGTGCCTTGCAGCGATTGCTGCATCTCTTCCTGCTGCTTATCCATGTAATAACCGATACCGGCACCGACTGCGGCACCGGCCAAAGCGCCCAAGCCGGCGTTTTTCCAATCGTTGCCGCCGAACAGGGTACCGGCACCGGCACCAACCGCGGCGCCGATGCCGGCGCCTTTGCCCAGACTGCTCATGCCGGACTGGCCGGTATACGGGTTGGTGGCGCAAGCGCTCAGCAGCACGGCGCTGATGGAGATGGCAAGTAAATTTTTATACATAGTCTTGGTCCTGGTTGTGATGCAAAAATCGTCGACACCAATTTGGCAAGCCGTCGGTTGTCGGAAATTTAAACACCGTTTTCTTAAATCGTTCTTAAAATCGGCGGCGGCCATCGCCGGGCGAGTTACCGGTTAAGGCAAAGGCGGCTGAGGCTCCCCAATTTCGTCGATCTGTACGCTCTGTCCCACGGCTAGGCTGCCCGATTTGTCATGCAACGCATTTTGCCCGAAATATACTTTGTTCTGCCATTTGCGTAGCCGGCTTAAGGTCGCCAACGGTTCTTTGCCGGAAATCGCGGTTTCCGGATCGATTGTCGGCACCGGGCAGCGCGAACAGGGTTTGGGCAGCCGGAAACCGATACCGTTGATGCTGACCCGCCGCCAGCGGTCTTCGGCATAACTGTCGCAGCCGGAAACCACCAGATTGGGCCGAAAACGGACCATGTCGTAGTCCAATTGCATGGCTTGGTTCAAGGCCGTCAACGAACCCTCGGATACCAGCAAAAACGGAAAGCCGTCGGAGAACGCCGTTTGGTCGGCGACCGTCGCATAGTTGAGGTCGACTTGGCGGCGGTCCTCGGCGGCTTGGTATACCAGGCGACAATCGGTTTGCAAAAACTCGCTGAGCCAAGCGTCGGCTTCGGCACCGCAGGTTTCCGCTCGGCATTGGTCGTGCCAGACAGTAACCTCGATGGTTTCGCTGCTGCTGGCGGTTAACGGCAATATCAGATCCTTTCTGCCGGGGGCCGACAGAATCAAGCGGTCGGCATCGATCCGGGTTTTTACCAGGGCCATTTGCGGTAAACGCCGTTGGCTGAGAAATTGACGGTCGCGGTCGACGAGCATCCATTTGCGGTCGTACAGCAGGCCTTTTTCATCGACCGGCCATTGCGTAACCTGGAATCCGGACAAGGATTTGACCGGGTAGACATAGATTCGGCTGAGTGTCGGCATGGATTTTTGCTTTAGCTGAAATTCAAGTCGGTTTGGGTATGAAGTAGATGTTCGGCCAATTCGCTATTCAGACTGTCGAATTTGATGCCGTAGCGGTTTTGGTCGGCGTCATGGTGGACGACGGTGGCTTCGACCTTGAACCGTCTGCCGTCGCCGAATAGCAGAAACAGGCTAACCCGGCTTTTTTTTTTAATTTTTTTGCTGGTGATGACCGCGGCGCCGCGGCTGCTGATGTCGCGCAACAATACCGGAAACAGACGCGGAAACCAAAGGCTGTGTATTTTTACGGCCGCTTTGATGTCGTTGCGCAGATAGCGCACGGCAGTGCGTTTGTTGGACCATTCGCTATCAAGATCGATTTCTTGATCGAGAAAATCCATGGAAAAATCCGAATCAGACATAGCGAATGCCACAAGCAAGGAGTGGTTAAGTATTGAACCTAAACCGGTAAAATTCAATAGAAGCCACACGATTATCGGTTAGGCTTGCTGGCAATTTATCGATAAAATGCAGGGATCTTTACGGATAGCCGCAAAACATGAAAAAACTCCAACGCTTAGCCGCCGGCCTATTGATTCCATTCTGTTGCAGTGTGCCGCTACCGGCCGCGGCCAAGGCCAAACCGACTACGGCCGCCGCCAAGCCTCAAACCAAACCAGCCCCCGCGCCGGCCCAGCAAACGCCGAAGCAAATCGTCAAGATCGCGTACTTCGCGCAGGAACAGGTCGCGCCGCCGGCTTTGTCCAACTTGGACCCGTTCATTCCAAACAAAGGCGCGCTCGGCGCCGAATTGGCGATTAGCGACAACAATACCACCGGCCAATTTACCGGCCAGCAATACGAACTGAAAAAAATCCTGGTCCCGGCCGGCGCCGATCCGCAACCCCTATTCGATGGCATCGACGCCGACCTGGTGTTGCTTAATGTCGCAGCCGACCAATTGAATAAACTGGCCGATCGGCCGATCGCCAAAACCAAACTGCTGTTCGATGTCGCCAATAGCAGCGACGAGTTGCGCAATGCGGATTGCCGGCATAACGTCTTGCACATCTTGCCGAACCGGGCGATGCGCGCCGACGCCTTGGCGCAATACATGTTGAAAAAGCGCTGGCAGAATTGGTTTTTGGTCGCAGGCCCGGCGCCGGAAGACAAACTCTACGCGGCCGCGATCAAACGCGCGGCCAAGCGCTTCGGTATGAAGCTCGTCGCCGAAAAAGAATGGAACCAGGACTACGACGCCCGCCGCACGGCCCAAGCCGACGTGCCGACCTTCACCCAGGTCGACGATTACGATGTGCTGGTAATTGCCGACGAGCAGGGCCTGTTCGGCGAATATCTGGATTACCGCACCTGGAAACCGCGGCCGGTGATCGGCACCCAGGGCCTAACCGCGACGGCCTGGCACCGGAGCCACGAACAGTGGGGGGCGGTGCAATTGCAGAACCGTTTCAAGATTGCATCGGGGCGTTGGATGGAAGAGCAGGACTACGCCGCGTACCTGGCGGTCAGAGCCATCGGCGAGGCTAGTATCCGGACCAAATCCAACGAGATGCCGGCGTTAAAAGAGTATATGTTGTCCGACGCCTTTGCCTTGCAAGGTTATAAAGGCATGCCGCTGTCGTTCCGCAAATGGGACGGCCAGTTACGGCAACCCATCCTGTTGGCCGCGCCGCGCTCGCTGGTGGCAGTGGCGCCGATCGAGGGTTTTTTGCATCCGAAAACCGAGCTCGATACGCTGGGCTTCGACCAACCGGAAACGGGTTGTAAATAATCATGGTTTCGACAAATCGGATCAATTCGGCAAGGAAGTCGGCATGAGCGACAAGCGGCGGATGGAGATCAGCCAGTCGGCGATATCCGGCGTACTGACAGTGGAAGAGCCGTCAGTCAAGGGCAAAGGCTTCCAGCCAAAGCCGTTCAAAATTCAAAGCCGTTACCAACCGGCCGGCGACCAGCCCACAGCGATTCGACAATTAGTGGAAGGCATCAACGACGGCGAAGTTCACCAAACCCTGCTTGGGGTAACCGGTTCCGGCAAAACCTTCACCATCGCCAACGTGATACAGCAGACGCAACGGCCGGCGATGATCATGGCGCCGAACAAAACCCTGGCAGCCCAGCTTTACGGCGAGATGAAGGAGTTTTTTCCGGAAAACAGCGTCGAGTACTTCGTCTCCTATTACGATTACTACCAGCCGGAAGCCTACATTCCGGCTTCCGATACCTTCATCGACAAGGACGCTTCGCTGAACGAACACATCGAGCAAATGCGCTTGTCGGCGACCAAAGCCTTGCTGGAACGGCGCGATACCATCGTCGTCGCCACCGTGTCGGCGATCTACGGCTTGGGCGAGCCGGAATCCTATTTCCAGATGGTGTTGCATCTGGTACGCGGCGATATGATCAAGCAGCGCGACATTCTGCGCCGGTTGGCGGAAATGCAATACACCCGCAACGATATCGAGCTGCGCCGCGCCACCTACCGGGTGCGCGGCGATGTGATCGACGTGTTTCCGGCCGAATCGGAAGAACAGGCGCTGCGGATCGAACTGTTCGACGACGAGATCGAACGTCTGTCGATGTTCGACCCGTTGACCGGCGAGGTCACCCAGCGTCTGGCCCGGTTCACGCTCTATCCGAAAAGCCATTACGTCACGCCGCGCGACCAGTTGCTCAGTGCGGTCGAAAAAATCAAGTTGGAATTGGTCGAACGGCTGGCGCAGTTGCGCGAAGACCATAAGTTAGTCGAAGCCCAGCGGCTGGAGCAGCGCACGCTGTTCGACATCGAAATGATTATGGAAGTCGGCTACTGCTCCGGCATCGAAAACTACTCGCGGCATTTGTCCAATCGGACCGAAGGCGAGTCGCCGCCGACCATGTTCGACTATCTACCGAAAGATGCGTTGGTCATCATCGACGAAAGCCACGTTACGGTGCCGCAGATCGGGGCGATGTACAAAGGCGACCGTTCGCGTAAGGAAACCTTGGTCGAATACGGATTCAGACTGCCGTCGGCACTGGATAACCGGCCGCTACGTTTCGAAGAGTTCGAACGTATCTGCGGGCAGCGGATTTACGTGTCGGCCACGCCGGGCGGTTACGAGAAGGAACACGCCGGCGCCGTGGTCGAGCAAGTGGTGCGTCCGACCGGCTTGGTCGATCCGATCGTGGAAGTGCGGCCGGCCACCAGCCAGGTCGACGATTTGCTGTCGGAGATCAACAAGCGGATTGCGGTGCAGGAAAGGGTGTTGGTGACGACGTTGACCAAGCGCATGTCGGAAGATTTGACCGATTACCTGATGGAACACGGCATTAAGGTCAGGTATCTGCATTCCGATATCGAGACGGTGGAACGGGTCGAAATCATCCGCGATTTGCGGCTGGGGGTGTTCGACGTATTGGTCGGCATCAACTTGTTGCGTGAGGGTCTGGACATCCCGGAAGTCTCGCTGGTGGCGATTCTGGATGCCGATAAGGAAGGCTTTTTACGCTCGTTGACCTCGTTGATCCAGACCATCGGCCGCGCGGCGCGCAACGCCAACGGTAAAGTGATTCTGTACGGCGACAAAATCACCGGCTCGATGCAGCAGGCGATCGACGAAACCGAACGGCGGCGGGCGAAACAGATCGAATTCAACAAGCAGCATAATATCCAGCCCCGCACCGTGTTCAAATCGGTCACCGACATCCTGGAGTTGGTGATTCCCGGTTCCGGCGGTTCGATCAGTAACGCCCGTGCCAAAGTGGCGGAACCGGTCGGCAATTACAAAGCGTTGACGCCGAAGCAGGCCGCCAAGACCCTCAAGCAATTGGAAGAAAAGATGTATCAGCATGCCAAGAATCTGGAATTCGAGGACGCCGCCCGGGTCAGGGATCAAATCAAACTGTTGCAGGCAGAGATGGCGGTTTGAGCGGACACCGGCGGTGGCAGACAAATTACCATCGTCTAAACTTTGAACTGAGTTGAAACAAAGCGACCGCGCCTGGGGTAAAACGTCGTTACATCTCGCTCCGCGTCAAGGTGACATGTCTAGCGCGGCGCCGAAACATTGCTAGGAACGGTTCGAATTTGAAGTCCAAAAACATGATTGCCGCCAAACACTTGCTTACCGATAACGTCAGAATCCTGAAAAGCGAGGTCTCCAAAACCACCTACCAAGGCGTGGCCATCGCCCTGCTGGCGATCGTCTGTGCACTGTTGGCTTTGAGTTTTTATTACACCGGCGAAATCTCGTTCGCGGGCATCATCCGCGCCCAAACCGAAAACTACGGCTTGTGGGTGTTGGAGGCGCTACCGTTTCTGTTCGGGTTTTGGGGCCAATATTCGAGTTCGGTGATTGCTTATCAGGCTGGCGCCATGATATTCGACCAGACTCAGGAGTTGCGCAACCGGGCCGAAACCTTGGAGAAACAAGTCAGTTACTCGTCCACCCACGATGCGGTGACCGACTTGCCCAACCGGGTTTTGTTTTACGACCGGGTAGAGCAAGCGCTACATGCGGCCAGCAACCAGGGCAAAATGTTATCGGTGCTGTTGGTCGAGGTCGCCAATTTCAAGGAAGTCTACGACACACTGGGCCGTAACAGCAGCGACATGATCTTGCGCCAAATCGCCACCCGCCTGCAAAGCGTGGTGATGGGGAGCGACAGCGTGGCTCGGATCGACAGCAATATTTTTAGTTTGCTGCTGCCCGCCACCGAAAGTGAAGACGCATCGCTGAATCTGGCCAAGAACATTCAGGCGGCCTTGGATCCCGCATTCAAAGTCGAACGTTTGAATCTGGCCATCCACACCAACATCGGCATCGTCAATTTTCCGGAACACGGCGATGACGTCGACACGCTGGTGCAAAAAGCCGGCGTAGCCTTGTTTATGGCCGCCAAATCGCACGAGGGTTATACGATTTACGCACCGTCGTACGACGACCACAGCCCGCGCCGATTGACGCTGATGAGCGAGCTACGCCAGGCCATCGAAAAAGAACAACTGATGATTTATTACCAGCCCAAAGTGTCGATTCAGACCGGTAAAATATACGGCGTCGAAGGCTTGGTAAGGTGGGCCCATCCCAAACATGGCTTTATCGCGCCGGACGAGTTTATCCCGATGGCGGAAAGAACTCGCGTCATCAAGCACCTGACCTTGTGGATGTTGAAACGTGCGTTCAGGGATTGCGCGGAATGGCGGCGGCAAGGTCTGGAACTGGTGGTGTCAGTCAACCTGTCGACCAAGGATTTGCACGATCCGGATTTGCCGGACGTGATGGCGGGCGTCGCCGCGGCGGCCAACATCAAGCCGGCCTGGATGATGCTGGAGATCACCGAAAGTTCGATCATGAACGATCCGGAGCGGGCCATGGAAACGATTTTGCGCCTGCATGAGATGGGGTATAAATTGTCGATCGACGATTTCGGTACCGGGTATTCCTCGCTCGCGTATTTGAAAAAGATGCCGCTCAGCGAATTAAAGATCGACAAATCCTTTGTCTACGATTTATTAAAAAGCGACAACGACGCCGTCATTGTCAAAGCCACAATCAATCTGGCGCATAACCTGGGTTTGCAGGTCGTCGCCGAGGGTGTCGAAACCGGCGAGGTGCTGGACCGACTGGCCAGTTACCGTTGCGATATCGCCCAGGGCTACTGGTTTAGCAAGCCCAAGCCATTCCACGAATTCAATACTTGGTTGCAGCAAAGCAGCCACAATCACTAAATTTGCCATTTACTCGCGAAGGAATAGAAAGACGATGTCTACAGCTTGGGCCGGCGGGGCCGATGCGATAGCGGAACGCATGGAAAAAATGACGGAACTGTTCGTCGCCGAAACCCGAAAAGCGATATACACCGGGGAATCCGCCACCCACTGCGAAGAATGCGGCGAGCCGATTCCGGAAGCGCGGCGCGCGGCAATTCCCTGCAAATACTGTTTGCCTTGCCAAACCAGCCTGGAAAAAGCCGGTAAATAACCCGCTCAAGCGTCGCTTTGCCGGAAAGGCAAATATTTTGCGGCATCCAGTTTGTACTCTGCGATCAGTTGCCGTTCCCGAGCGACGAAGCGTGCCACCGCGGCGGCGAAACCGGGATCGCGCAGCCAATGGGCGGAATAGGTCGTGACCGGCTCGAAACCGCGGGCGATCTTATGCTCGCCCTGGGCACCGGAATCGAAACGCTGTAAACCGTGCTCGATGCAATACTCCAATCCCTGGTAATAACAGGCCTCGAAATGCAAGGCGCTGTATTCTTCGTAACATCCCCAATAGCGGCCATACAGCGTGTCGGCGCCAACAAAGCTCAGGGCTGCGGCAACCGGCTGCCGCTGTTTCAATGCGACGACCATCAATAAGCGCTCCGGGATTTCGGCGGCGAGCAGCCTGAAAAACTCCGGATTCAGGTAAGGTTGGGATTGGCGTTTTAGATACGTTAGCGCATAAAAGTCATAGAACGCTCGCCAATATTCGTCGCCGATATCGCGGCCGCTCAAGCGCAACATACTAATGCCTTGCTCCTCCACCCGCCGCCGCTCGCGTTTGACCATCTTGCGCTTACTGGAGCTCAGCATCGCCAGGAAATCGGCAAAGTCCCGGTAACCGCGGTTGAACCATTGAAATTGAACGCCTTCGCGGATGTTAAACCCGCGCGCCGCCATAATCTCGGCCATTTCCCGTTCCGGGAACAGGCAGTGCAGCGACGAAATACCCTGGGCAGCGGCGTTGTCAGCCAGGAAACCGCATAGGGTATCGACTACCTGGTCCGGACTCACGCCCTGCCGCAACGCAAGCCGCGGTCCGGGGCAGGGCGTGAACGGAATCGCATTCAGCCACTTCGGATAGTACGCCATACCTTGTTCGGCATAAGCCTGAGCCCAGCGCTGATCGAACACGTATTCGCCCCAAGAATGGCTTTTCCGATACAAGGGCAGGGCGGCGACCAATTCGCCGTTATCGGTGCAGCGCAAATGCGCGGGTTGCCAGCCGTTCTCGGCGGAGACGGCTCCGCTACGCTCCAAAGCGCTAAGGAAGGCATAGTCGAAAAAGGGATAACGGTCATCGGCCAAACTGCGCCATTCCTTATGTCCAAAGTCGGCGAAACCGCTAATTTGCGTGACGTCCATGGCTAAAACCATTACAGTTGAAAGCCACAAGATACCACCGATAATTGGCTTATGACGACGCAAAAACCGTTTTCCCAATCCTGCGAAAATAACAAACTGCCTATCTTGCGGGTGATCGAAACCGTATTCACCGATCCGACCACGGTCTGGGAAATCGGCAGCGGCACCGGCCAGCACGCTTGCTACTTTGCCGAACAACTGCCGCATTTGGCCTGGCAACCCACCGACCGTGCCGAAAACCTGGCCGGTATCGAGCAGTGGCGAATCGCAGCCGGCTTGCCCAACCTGCATCCGCCGCTGTGCCTGGACGTTGAGCACGCCCCCTGGCCTTGTTCACAAATCCAGGCCTTGTTTAGCGCCAATACCCTGCACATCATGAGTCAAAACCAGGTCGAAGCCTGTTTTGCCGGCTTAGGCGAATACCTGAACGCCGCGGCTCCCGTTTGCTTCTACGGCCCGTTTAACTACGCCGGCAGTTACACCAGCGACAGCAATGCCCGATTCGATGAGTGGTTAAAGCAGCGCGATCCACTGAGCGGGATCAAACATTTCGAGAATATTGTCGAACTGGCAGCCCAAGCCGGGCTGGAATTACGTTCAGACTGTGAAATGCCGGCCAATAACCGGTTGTTGGTGTTTCGCAAAAGTGATGGCTAAACCGATTGGGTGTCGAGTTCGCCGAATCCCGGCCGGATAGCCCCGCTAAACGGCGTGGATCTCTAACTTGTCTAGGACTTGTTTCACCGCTTGCAGCGAAACCGGCTTGATCAATATGGCATCGACACCGAATTCGCTGACCCAATCCAGATACATGACGTTACTGGATACTGCAATCAATTTCGGGCATTGGCTCTTTTCTTTCAGTTCCAATATGGTTTCGATCCCGTCTTTACCTTCCATCACGATATCGATGAAGCAGGCCGCTGGAGATTCTTCGCGGATTTGTTGATACAGGTGCAGCGCCGAATCGTTTTCGATGGCGGTAAAACCAAGTTGGGAAAGATGATGTTTCATCACGCGCCGAAACATCGCGTCGTCATCGACGACAAGGAGTTTTTTCATGGTGTTCTCTAACGGTTACTGCTTCATTCTTCAAGCCAGTCGCGGATTGCAGCTATCAAACGCCGATTGGCTGCCAGCAGTTCATGTTGACTGCCAAGGATGTGATCGCTACGTTTAGCCAGCGCATTTTCCAACAGTTCGGCGCTTTCCGCCAGCTCAATTGCCGCCAGACTTGCCGCTTGCCCTCTCAACTTATGCGCAAATTTTGCTGCCTCGTCAAACCGGTTGTGCGCGAGATGGTCCGTCAATTTCGCCATCAAACTCGAATTCTCGCTAACGAATAGCGCTGCCAGTTCAGCGAATAACGATAAGCTTCCACCCAAAAGCAACGCGGCTTGCTTGGTATCGATCCCGGCGATTGTTGGCCAAAGCGGATCGGCTGCGTTTTCGGGTTCAGCGTCGGGAGGCGGATTGACGAGCGTGGCTTGGGCCGCAGTCGGCAACAACCATTGATTCAGCTTGGCGATCAATCCCTCGGGATCGACGGGCTTGGTCAGAAAGTCATTGAAGCCGGATTCGAGGCAGGCCTTATGCTCTGCGACGGAAATGCTGGCGCTCAAGGCAATGACCGGCAGCGACCGATGGGAGTCCTTGTTTCTGATCGCTTGGGTCGTGCTTATGCCGTCCAACTCCGGCATTTGGATGTCCATCAAAATGGCATCGTAGAACACCGCATCGATTTGCGCGAGCGCTTCCAGGCCATTGTTGACCGCATCCACTTCCATTCCAGCCAACTGCAAAAATTCCGCAACCACCCGCTGATTGATCCTGTTGTCCTCCACAACCAAAATGCGCTTACCCGCCAGCGCTTGAGCCGCTTGCGCGATTTGACCGGAAACCGAAGGCGAAGCCGCGTCAGTCGCGGTGGTTTTATCCGCTGTCTGCAATACCGATGCCGCTTCTCGACACTGGTGGCAGCATTCGTCCAATAGGGCACGGGTCACTTGCCGTTGTTTCGCCGCCCGTTCCAGAATCGATGCCGCGCCGAATAAGGCTTTTGCGCCAAAATTTCCGGCCGAACCTTTGATCTCGTGCGCAAGAGCCATTATTGCGGCGCTATCGTCGGCCGCGAAATAGGCGTTCAGCCGCGCTTCCACCGTTGCCAGGCTGCACGCAAAACCTTGCAGCAATTCGAACATATCTTCCTCGTTGCCTCCCAGCATTAAATTGAGGTTGGACAGATCGAACCCAGGCAACTTCAGGCGCGGCCTTTGGGTGGCGGTTAGCATGCCGATAGCGTCGGCATCGGTCCTGGACAATTCCGGCTTGGTCCAATTCAACAGGGTGTTTAACAAATGCACGGGCTCGATCGGTTTGGATACGAAATCGGTCATCCCCGAGGCCAGGCAATGTTCCTTTTCTTCGTAGGTTACGCCGGCCGTCAGGGCGATAATCGGCAGCCGAGCGTGTGCGGGTTGTTGCCGAATTAATTGGGTTGCCTCGATTCCGCCCATCTCCGGCATATTCACATCCATCAATATTGCGGCAAAGCCGGGGTTTAACGCCAAACATTCGAGCGCCTCCCGACCGTTGGTCGCAAACGTGGTCTTGATGCCGGCCAGTTGTAAAAACTCGCGCACAACCTGTCGATTTAGCGGATTATCTTCCGCGATCAGTACTTCCATGCCGGTCAACACTGCAGCATAGGTTTGCATACGGTCAGTTAGACTGCCGGCGCTGCTGTGAATAGGTTGCTCCTGGCAAAGCTGCGTTTCTTGTTCGGTCGCCAATCCCAGCGACAAAGTGAAGGTAAAAGTACTGCCTTGGTTTACGGCACTCGCGACATGAAAATCGCTGCCCATCATCAGTAGCAATTTACGGCTGATGGCCAAACCGAGGCCGGTCCCGCCGAATCGACGGGAGATGGAACTGTCGGCCTGGCTGAAGGGTTGAAATAACTTTTCCTGGTCGGCCGGGGCAATCCCAATGCCTTGGTCTGCAATGGCGAATGCCAAATTTACCCGTTGCTCCTCGCGGGAAACCAGCTCGATCGTCAAACGCACTCGGCCTTGCGTCGTGAATTTGAGTGCATTGGAGATCAAATTGGTTAAGATCTGTTGAATCCGCAATTTGTCGCCCACAACCATCGCAGGCACATCGTTTCCGATCCGCAATTGCAGCTCCAAACCTTTTTGTTCTGCCGGAAATCGAAATAGCCCCTCAATATCCGCGACCAGCCGGGCAATGCCGAACGGATGGGCTTCTATGGTCATGCCGCCGGCTTCGATTTTCGAGAAATCGAGAATGTCGTTGATGATGCTGAGTAAATGATCGGAAGAACCTTTGATTTTTTCCAGATAATCCCGAATCTGCGGCGATACATCCCGATTCATGGCAAGTTGCGACAAACCGACGATCGCGTTCATCGGAGTCCGTATTTCGTGACTCATATTGGCCAGGAACTCGCTCTTCGAACGGGCGGCAGATTCCGCTTTGCTATTGGCTTGTCTGAGATCCTGCTCCAACCGTTTCAGTTCGGTGATATCGGCGGCGCAGACGACCGTGCCGTCTTCCTTGCCTTGCCGGTCGTAGATCATGGTTGCATCCAACATGAACTGGCGATATTGGCCCAGGCTATTGCGCAAACTATGGTGCCCGGTGTAATTGCCCTCTAACCGAATCCGCTCCAACAGACAGGAATAAATCTGCCACGGGCGTGGCGGCGTTTGCTCTTTCAGCAGTCGAATGTCGTCTGCGGATAACCAATCGTCCAAATAAAACGGGGTTGCGGCATCTAACGCCGCCAAACCCAAAAATTGCAAACCTTGTTGATTGGCCTGCACGATACGGCCATAGGGGTCAAGCCGATAGACCAGGCTGGAAACGGCATCGATCACACGTTGACTGCGATTCGCCAGATCCTGTTGCAGCCGATTGGCGGCGCTTAATTCGTTACGCTGACGCTCCACTTCCCGCAGCATCGCGTCGGCATGTTCGGCCTCCTCCAGCAATTGTTTTTGTAATGCGGCATTTGCCAGTTTTAGCGATTCGATCTGCAGTTGCAGCGCCTCAAAATCCTGATTGTTCTGGTTCATCGCTATGTTTACCGAATACCCATGAGAAAACAGGCCGTCTAGCCTTTGCGATAATAGATACGTACGCCGGACGGAACTTGGATTTCCGCGTCAGCGACCCCGTTCTGAAATGAGTGCAGGCTCGGTTTAAAACCGAACCTCGGTTAGGTGTTAACAGCCGCCAGGGCTAAAGGATTGGCTAAACCTAGCCGCCAAATCGATCCATCCATTTCAGAAAAAGCTGTTGCAGTGGTGGCGGGGAAGCGGGTGAAACCGGAACATCGATCGGTCTGCAGCAATCGCGGCAAGATCCGCCGCCTTCACAGTCGGTTTCGACACCATTCTGAAGCAGCAAAAATTTTTGACACTGTGCAGCCCGCGTTAGCCGGTGTCACTGCCGATGTAGCCGGTTTGCGAGTATGTCAGCAGTTTTTTTGGCGAAAGTAGGACAAGCCAAAACCCGCAGCGCTTCTTGCGGGTTTTGGAATCGATTAACCCGGCCCTTAAATACCGTTCGCCCGGAGCAAAGTAAGCCCTCTTCGGGCGCATGGCGTTACCACGAAACAGGGCAACGCTTGCTGCGACGTCTGCATTTTGCCAACGCCGCGCATAACGGGATCGCGATTACCAATTCTGGCATGAAGGCCTACATGCCGATATTGATATTCCGTCCGGGCGGAGCCTGTCGCAGCCTGATGCGGTGCCAAGCCGGTTAAATGCGGTTACGTGAACTTACCGCAGCATTGGCGTTATTCCAGTGCCACCAACTATCAAGGCTAGGCGAGGTTGATGGCGATAGATGTTTGGTGATGGACGCTGGAGCGTCCGGGGCTGCGTTCCCACGCGGAGCGTGGGAACGATGGAAATACATTATTTGCCTTCAAGGCGCGAGACAAGCTGCAATCCTCGGAATGGCTACTCTGGCAGTTACTGCAAGCCGAAGTCGAAGACAGGCACATTCGCTCCATTCGTTATCAACTGCAAAGCGCACGATTCCCTGTGCATCGCGACTTAGGCGGCTTCGACTTTGAACAAAGCAAGGTGGATCGACCCTTGGTGGAGCAACTGGCCAGCAGCGCCTTTATCGATGCCGCCCATAACGTGGTATTGGTGGGCGGCACCGGTACCGGCAAATCCCACTTAGCCACTGCCTTGGGAGTCAAGGCCATTACCGATTACGGTAAGCGGGTGCGATTTTATTCAACGATCGATCTGGTCACGCAACTGGAACGAGAAAAGTCTGCGGGCAACCAAGGCAAATTGGCCTACCGCTTAATGCAAGTCGATTTGGTCATTCTGGATGAACTGGGCTACTTGCCGTTTTCCAAGGACGGCGGCGCTTTGCTGTTTCATCTGCTATCGAAGCTGTACGAGCGAACCAGTGTGGTGATCACCACCAATCTGACCTTTGCCGAATGGTCCAGCGTGTTCAGCGATGCCAAAATGACCACCGCCTTACTGGATCGACTCACGCACCATTGCTACATCATTGAAACGGGCAATGAATCCTACCGCTTCCGACAAAGCTCTGAAGAAGCCAAGGCTCGAATCCAAGCCAGGGAGAAAGCCAAGCGCAGCGGAAAAACACCGGAAGATATTTTGTACGAGGAGAATCCGTTCTAAAAAGCCGACGTGGAAACGGATGAAAGACATCCGTTTCCTTTACACTTATCCACAGCCGGTGGCTCCAAAAACCGGCTCCGCCCCCTGGTCAACGTTCAACCGGTACGGTTGGTCAATTTTCGCCAGGCGCCAACACTTTGGCCACTGAAATAGGCTGATTGCGCATTACATCAGGACAAATCCAGGGGGAAATGGTGGTCTTATAGGGTTTAAGAATATCCTCGCCCAACCCGAATCGTGCATGCAGAAACGTTTGATTATCTTTATTCGCTGCGTATAGATCCTGTATAAGCCCGATCAGACCAACTCGATCGACGTCAGCCAATTTGGATTTAACGTCGCTCCAGGTTGCTTTGGATTTTTTCTGTTTGCTAGTCATTTGCTGTCGGTTGTTTTCTTTTGGTTCGTTTTTGCAATTACCCTAAGTTATATCATCAGCATTCAGCGCTAACCACCACAGTCAGATAGACTTGACACAGAAAGGGGCTATTTTTCCCGAACGGGAACTTCGATGCTTGTCTTTCGTAAATTCTAAGTTAATTTTCCCGTACGGGAAATTTAACTTGAATATTGATTGTTTTCGCCTAATAATTTCCCGAACGGGAAAACCTCATGATCAACATCCAATCGACTCAACAACTTGGCCAAGCGCTACGCACCGCTCGCAAACAGCTCGGTTTAACCCAATCCGAACTGGCGTTGGCGGCAGGTGTTGGCGTTCGCTTTATCGTCGACCTCGAAGCAGGCAAGCCGACTGTGCGTCTGGAAACGGTGATGCGCGTTATTGACGCACTGGGTGGGCAGATCATGCTCGATGGCTTGCCCAGCGTAACCGGTGACAAAATGCCATGAGCCATCTACTGGCAGTCTATTTATTTGATCGTCGAGTGGGGAATTTGGCCCTGGTTGAAGGCAGACTGCAATTTAGCTACAGCGCCGACTGGCTGCGACATGCCGACGCCGTCACTCTGTCCTGCTCGTTCCCGTTGCAACTAGAGGTTTTCAACGACCAACAGACGCGGCCTTTCTTTGCTGGATTGTTACCGGAAGGCAAATTACGCCAACTGATCGCACGCCAGTTTCAGGTCTCGAAGCAAAACGACTTTGCATTGCTCAATCATATAGGCGGCGAATGCGCCGGCGCCGTTTCGCTATTGCCGCCAGACGGTTTACCCGCTGTGTCTAATTCAGCGAGCGATATTGACTGGCTGTCCGACGATGACCTGCTTGCCGTGCTGGATGAATTGCCACAGCGGCCGATGCTGGCCGGTCAGGATGGTTTGCGCTTATCACTTGCCGGCGCTCAGGACAAATTACCGGTGGTATTTGATGGTCAACGAATCGGTCTGCCCCGCAATGGTACGCCCAGTAGCCATATTCTCAAACCGGCTATCGCTGCCGTTGAAGACAGCGTGATCAATGAAGGGTTCTGCCTGGCATTGGCAGCTGCGATGCAATTCCAGACCGCACAGTCGAGGATTTGTGCCATTCACGACCGCTCATTTTTGCTGGTCGAGCGTTATGACAGAACTCAAGCTACAAATGGCCAACGCTTGCGGCTGCACCAGGAAGACTTCGTCCGCCGCGTGACCCGACCGAGTGCGCCTCAGGTACTGCGTCTGCTGGATACGGTCATTTTCAATGCCTTGATCGGCAACCACGACGCCCATGCCAAAAACTTTTCGATCTTGTACGCTGACAAGGGTGCCGTTCTGGCTCCGCTCTATGACGTATTGTCAACCGCCGTCTATCCCAGCCTGACGCCAAAGATGGCGATGCAGTTGGGTGGCAAATACAAATTCAGCGAAGTACAGGCCCGACATTGGGATCGCTTTGCCCAATCGGCGGGCTTATCGGTAACGCAAACCCGAAAACGCGTTCTAGGTTTGTGCCAACGGCTATCCGTGGTCGCTCGCAGATTGCAGACATCGGCGAACCATCAATTCGTCGGAAGTCCGGTGGTTGAACAAATCGTGCAGCTGATCGAGCAACGCACGGCGCTGACGGTCAGACGGCTTGCAGGGGATGATTGAAGTAAAAAGTTGTGGGCTAGGCTTGCAGAGTCTATTGCCCCGCAGCTGCTGGTTACATACTAGTGTGGTGATGCAAGAAAAAATCGATGATGGCATCGCTACGCTGTTCCGGCCATTGCGCATGCGGTTTGTCGCCTTCGCAGTACACGGTTTTTACGCCATTGGCGCAACCGGAATAGGCTACGCAACCATTGCCTATCGTATCGGGAATCGGCTCGCATTTGTTACAGGCCGCCCACCAGCCGGCTGTTTGCTGTCCGTAACCCGGAAACAGACGGTCCTTGGTGCTGTGTATGATCATCACCGGCAAGGGTTCCGGGCATTTGCGGTCGCGTAAGTCTTCATAGGTTACGCCGGCGGCACTGGGGGCGATTGCTGTAGGAACGTGCCGGGTGCCGGTCATAAAAGCTAAAGCCATTGCCGAGGTGCCGCCATCGGAATGACCGGTTACATATACCTGTTTTTCATCGATACACCATTTTTTGGCCATCGCATGGGGGATCGTACCCAGTTCCACGGTGGTGCTCGGCGAAAGCTCAGGATGATCGGCATAAGCAACGATAAAGCCGGAGCGGGTTGCGGGTAAGGTGAATCCTGTCATCTTCTCCGTTTTGGCGCGATTCGCACCCGCCGGTGAAAATACCAGTAATAAAGGATGGGCAATTGATGCATCATAATTCTTAGGGGTGCGGACGTTGTAATTTATGCCGTTTTCGGTTTCTTCTCCGTAAGTTTCGCCGGTATCGCCACTCAATAGATCCGGCTGGCAAGCGCCATGCGGCATATCCGGTCGGTAAACGGTTTGCCCCAGTTCCACCGGAACGCCGCTATGATCCAGCCAAAGCATGCCGGCCAGCACTATTACCGGCAATCCGAACAAGACTTTTTGCCAACGATTGCTTTCAAGAAGATAGGACTTTAACTGTGCAATATTCATTTTGATGGCTCCCTTGATGGGTTCGGCGCTTGGTTTAGGCTTCCGGATTTTGCTCGGGCGTATGCTTTAACGCGGCCCGGAACAAGCCGTAAGCCAGCAAAGACAGGCTGGCTATCGTTATCAGCAGCGGCGTATAGTTTTTACCCGGCACCGACTCCAGCCCGACTGAGAACGGAATATGGGTATCCAGACGCTTATCCTTATCAACGATGGAAATATGCGCCAAGTAATTACCGGCGCCATAACGGCTAAAGTCCACCGAGAGGTTCGCCGTGCCGGTTTTGACTTTTTGTGGTTCCCGATAAAACACCCGCGTACCATCCGGCTCTTTGGTGATCTCGAATTCGACGCTGACATGGCGCAGGCTTTTACCCTCGTAATCGAACACTAGTTTGGTGGGGCCGACGCCTGGAATGATGTTGCAGTATTCCCGGTTGCCGGACAATGTCGGGGTATACGCCGTAAGATGCACGCGTTCAAAGCCCACTCGCGCATTGCAGTTGTCGACCTCTTCGGCCGCGCCGCGATGAGCGTGGGCATTGCCCAACGGTAGGCACGTCAGTGCCAAGATCAAGGCTATCTTTGCTCTCTGGCTATTATAACGGTTATGTCCGGCGTTCATCGGTTTCCTCCTGCAAAGCGTTTAACTTAAGCTGGTCAACGCAATTAGAAATCGAAGGTTTCCACTTCGGAAATCAAAAACGTCGGTGCGCCGCCGCTGGAAATTTCCACCGCATGGGCCGCCGTTTCCTGGCCGCCGGGCGAGCTTAGGCAGGCTTGCAAGTCGCTCAGGGTTGGGAAGTACACTTCGGCGATACGATGAAACTGCGCGGCGCTTTGGTCGGCATTGGATTTGATCAGAGAGGCGACGAAGCGGGTCTTCCCGGCCAACTTTTCCACGGCCATCGGCACGTGTTCCTCGGCATAGCGGCGTTCGAAGGTTTCCAGATCGGTCGGTACGGGGTACATCACAATTAATTTTGCCGCTTTCATAGGTTTCTCGAATGTTTTTGTAAAAAGGAGATGCTATGAGACGCCTATTTTTCCAATTAGTAAAATACCGGTTTTCTATGAAACAATAGGTTTTTCCTATTCAAATGGGGCGAATATGGAAATGCAACAAATACGTTATTTCCTGGCGGTATGCGATAAGGGGTCATTTACGCGGGCCGCGCAATCGGCTTATGTCGCGCAGCCGTCGTTGACGCAAGCGATCAAAAAGCTGGAAGACGAAATGGGCGGGGAGTTATTCAGCCGCGAACGCAGCGGCTGTCGTTTGACATCGCTGGGGCGTTTGGTGGAGCCGACCCTGAGGCAGATCTTTCGCGAGGCGCAAACCATCAAGGCCGAGGCTGTCCGCTTCAGCCGCTTGAATACCGTGCCGCTACGCATAGGCGTGATGGCTACTATTGCCGCGCAGCATATGAGTCCGTTCTTCGCCGACTTCCAGCAAGATCGGCCGCATGTGGAATTGGAACTGGTGGTGGATAACGAGTGTAATCTGTTGCAACAATTGGACGAGGGAAGGCTGGATTTGGTGGTCAGTGCGCCTACCTCGCCGCTGCCGGCGCATTTGCAATCCTTAAAGCTTTACGAAGAGCGTTATGTGGTGGTTTTTAACGACAAGCATCGCTTCAATCAATTATCGGTCATCGATTTGGCGGCCATCCAATCCGAGCCTTATCTGGACCGCCTAAACTGCGAATTACGCGAAACCTTGCGCGGCGTTTGCCTGGGCCGGCAGATCAATCTTTATGCGGCTTATAGAAGCAATAGCGAGGAATGGATATTGAGCATGGTCCGGGCCGGGATAGGCGTGGCGTTGATGCCGGAATTCAGTGTGCCGAAGCGGGGCGATAAGCTCAAAACCAGGTATTTATCCGATCCGGAAATTCGGCGCACGATTTATGCGGTTTACCAGGACTCGGCGGCGACAAATCCGGAAGTAAACCAGTTGCTGGAAAAGTTTAAAGTTGGGTTTTGACTGGGCGATTAGCTTATCCGCCTTGGCTAAGCAATTGTGTTAATTTGCGCGCAAACCGTCGCCGCTTAGCCGGGCGAACCCGGATTAATCATCGTTCCCACGCTCTGCGTAGGAACGCTGCCTCTGACGCTCCGGCGTCCTGCTGAACAAGGCAAACAGGGGCAGAAGCCGCTACGTCATCACCGAAGCCGACAAACCCCATTTCATGACCTGCACCGTCGTCGAATGGCTGGCCGTGTTTACCCGCCCGGAAACCGTGCAAATCGTCCTCGACAGTTGGCAATACCAATGCCAACACGCAGGGTTAAAACTCTACGGTAACGTAATTCTGGAAAATCACCTGCATTTCATCGCCCAGGCGCCGGAACTGGACCAATGCGTCGCTAGCTTCAAATCCTACACCGCACGCCGGATCATCGACCTCCTGCAGCAGCAAAAAGCCGAACGCCTGCTGCAACGCCTGCATTTTGGCAAAGCCGCGCATAAACGGGACCGCGACTACCAGTTCTGGCAGGAAGGTTTACATGCCGAAATGATTTTGAACGAAGCGATGATGCGGCAGAAGTTGGACTACATCCACGCTAACCCGGTTAAACGCGGTTATGTGAACTTACCACAGCATTGGCGTTATTCCAGTGCCGCCAACTATGAAGGCTTGGCGGGGTTGATGGAGATAGATGTTTGGTGATGGACGCTGGAGCGTCCGGGGCTGCGTTCCAACGCGGAGCGTGGGAACGATTAGAAAACATTCGTACGATTTCTTTCCATTTATAGGACCAACGATTATTTATCCTGGGTCAAATAGATCATCGATCTGATCAATTGAAAGAATAACTGGCCCCTTAAATTGTTCTTCATCAACCTGTTCATAAGAATTTTCAAAAAATTTCATTAATTCGTATGAAACATCATATGCCTCCAGCATACTAGCTACATCATCATTACTTATATCAACGCCTAAAGCAGAAAACTCCTTAAAAATTGAAACTTCTAATTCGTTACACGCAGCCTTATCATCACCATATTCAACTTTCGAAAATGCATCATTTACATCAATAAAATCAGCAAAGTTTTCCGTTACAATTTCTATAACATTAAATTTCATTGATTTAAGGACTTCATTGTATCCAGATAAATCATCTGGAATTATAGCCAATAGATCTGACATAGCTTTAATCTGCTGATAATCATCCATAAAATCAACATTAGTTCGAATAAAAGTTAGACCCTGATTTGGGGTTATTATGCATTTATCAACACCCCATTTAATAAATTCGATAGATAATTCTGTGGAATCGCCGACAGTTTTATCAAGAACAAACATAATTGCAGCAGTCAAAAATCCCGTTACTTCAAAATCACCGCAGCGCTTGTATATATCAAAAACTGACGAAACATAGTCCGATGATGCATTCTCAAACTGATTATCCGCGAGTGTTGTAAGAATACTAGCACAGATATATCTAACATCTTTTTTTGACAAAAATTTATCAGCAAGAAGACTTCGTAAAGCTATTGTAGAACGAACTGTTCTTAGACTAAGAAAACCTTGACATAACGTAAAGACATCATTTGAATATCGCTTTAATACATAATCCCCAATAGATGGATTAAAAAGATCTATTATGGTTGTACCATCTGAGATTACAGCTCTATTAATAAATGATCCAGTTAGTAGACGAATATTTGATTGAAACTCACGCCTGCCGCTCAAGTTCTGGTTGGATGGAATTGCAAGGTAGTAATTATAAGACTGATTCAGAGTGCGCTCAGCTATCGCCTGTCCATTCAGAACAATAAGAATAACAATTAAGCGACAAAAATCGTCTAACTGAACAATAAAAGGATTTTCCCAGACTTGAGAAGGGTTTTCTAATGAACTTACAATATGATGCCAGTATTGATCATGGGGACAATAGTCAAGTCGAGCGGCGTCAGTAATATAGTTTATTAGACGCGGATTAAAGTTTTTATGGTTAATTATGTCTTTGTAGCGTTTATTCAAGTAAATCTGCTCAACATACTCTTTTTTCAGATCAGAATGCCAGATGTGATTATAAAGAATATGAGCTTTATCCATGCTTGACAATGATCTTATTTTTATCTCATATTCGTTTCTTTTAATGTTAGCATGATCAAGGCTATCAATTAATAACTTACCTTGATTTAAAATTGTTGTCCTGGAGGTTAATACAAATCGCTTGTTTTTATTAGTTGTTACGCGCCTAATAAATTGAGTTATGTGAGCACCTTCGTGGCCTTTAAGAGCATCCAAATAGTTACGACCCAAAAAATCGTCAAAATAAATTATTTGCTTAGTATCGTTGTCGAAAACTGATTCAGCCTCTTTTATTTCATCGGCAATTCTTAAATATGAGTACCCTCTTGACACATAGTGTAAACATAGATGATCTGCAAGCGTAGTTTTTCCAGCGCCAGGTTCTCCTGTAATTATTACCACTCCGAGCTTTTCAAGAACTTTTAAGGCGGCCTCATGATTAGCTGTGACAACATATCTTGAAGACGCTAATATAATTTCGTCTAATGAAAATGCGCTACGCCCGAGAATAGCATTATTTACAACAAAACCAAGAATACTGGAACTATGCAGCCAAAGCTTATAATGTCTTTCCTCAATATGCTTTTTATCTCTAAGCAAATCATTTAGATCTTCTTTTCCATAAACATCACTTTCCGACTTCAAATGTGGAGAAAGCGCACGAAATATTTTAGCCTTATCAGCTCGAGAGAGCTGATTTGAAACTGCTAACAAATATTTAAATGGCTTCAGTTTATCTAACTTTGGCTTCTCTGATTTCTTTAGAGTAGCAATAAGATTGGATAATGGTGTATTACTCCAATGCTTACATTGAAGAACTACTTCTTTATTTCGATCAATAAAGTACCTGCCATCTACCCCAGCGTCTTTCCCAGATTTAAATCGTTCAAAACGCCTTCCTTGAACTTCACTTAGTAAATCTGTGCATAGAATTTCGAATTCTTTATCATTAAGCGATTTAAAATCGTAATCCATTATATTTTCTCAAAAATTATAGCTAGCTCGTCACTTCTAGGGTACCTACTTTAATACGCCTGCACCCCAAACTTCAACAGCAACCTCGGCAAAATATCGTCCAGATTCAATACATCCTTATCGGTCAATTCAATCAAGTTGAAATTATATTTCTGATAAATGGCGAGTTTTTCCTGTTTTCTGGCCTGGTATTTGGCGTCGTTTTCATAGCCCCAGAATTCGATATAGACCTTACCGGTTGGTATGTAAAAATCGCAGTACATTTCTTCTTCGATCGGCAGTTTGCGTTCGTAGGCGTGGACGATTTCCGCCATGTACAGCCAGTTGTCGATTAGCATTTCCGCCTTGGAGCGGACGAAGTGGCCGTCGGTGGTACGGTGGGTGGCTTCGAATTTGTGGCGGAAGCTGTCCATTTTATCGGCGTCGGTTTTGGGTTTGTCGACGCCCTTGATGTTGTCGACGTTGTCTTTCAACGCGCGGTTGCGAACGATTTTTTCCGGCCAGCGCACGTAAGGAATGCCGGAGCGGCTGTCTTCGCCTTGCTCGGCGCCCATCGCCAAGCCTTGCTCGGTGACCAGCCAGCCTTTCAAGCCTTTTTTGATCCAGCCCAGTTCGGACAGGATGTAATTCATTTTATTGGCCGGGAGTTCGAATTGCTGCCCCAGCACGGTGGCGGTCAGCAATTTTGGCGCATCCGGTTTGCTCGGTATGTTGGGTAACTGAAAGTCTTCCGGCCAGGCCACGTATTGGCCGTATTTCCCGGTCAGATAAACGCCGCCGGCGGCAACCCCGGCGTTTGTCAGTTGCCACTTGTCGTCTTGTTTTTCGATCAAACCCAAAGTGCTCAGTTGCCCGAACATTTGCTCCTGCGTTACCCCTCGCAGCTTGGCTAATTGGGTGGTGGAAAGGCGTTTTTCGTCACTCATCGCTGTAGTTCTCAAGTTAGATGGAGCGAAGTGTAGACCATCGATATTCGCTACCGCAAAGAGATTGACAACGGTTGGTGGACCCTGGCAAGAAAAGAACTTGGGGTAACTTGTTGGGCTATACCGAGGAAATCGCGGCGCAACAAAAAACCCGCTAAGCCTTTACAGCTTGCGGGTTCTTGGATTTGGTGCCTCAGACCGGAATCGAACCGGTACGACCTTTCGGTCGCGAGATTTTAAGTCTCGTGCGTCTACCTATTTCGCCACCGAGGCTTTCCGAACATGTGTTGGAAGGCCGCGAATTCTAAAGCAATGCCGGGAATTGTCAATCGAAACTTGGCACACCCGGCGCCCGATGCGGTATCGGCTTAAATTGCTTGTTTGATCCGGGCCAGTGCGTTTTCCAGATTGGCCATGCTGGTGGCGATGGAAATGCGGATGTGACCGGGGCAACCAAACGCAGAGCCTGGCACGAGGGCGACGCCGGCTTTTTCGATCAAAAATTCGGCAAACTCCAGGTCGTCGTTGATGCCGTCCAGACGCGCCAACAGTTTTTCGACGTTGGGGAAAACATAAAATGTGCCGTCGGTCGGCAAGCATTCAATGCCGTCGATGCTGTTTAATTCGGCGACGACATAATCGTGGCGTTTCTTGAATTCGACCATCATGGTATCGATGCAGCCTTGGTCGCTGTTCAAGGCTTCTTCGGCGGCGACTTGCGAAATCGAGGTCGGGTTGGAGGTGCTTTGCGACTGGATGATGCACATCGCGTCGATCAAGTCGGCCGGGCCGGCGGCATAGCCGATGCGCCAGCCGGTCATCGAGTAGGCTTTGGAGACGCCGTTTAATACAATGGTGCGGTCGTAAAAGTCCGGATGGGCGTTCAGTATGTTAACGAATTGGCCTTTGTTCCACAGGATCAACTCGTACATGTCGTCGGTGGCGATCAAAATCTCCGGATAGTCGCGCAATACGTCGCCCAAGGCTTTCAATTCTTCCAGGCTGTACGCCGCTCCGGTAGGGTTGGACGGGCTGTTGATCACCAGCAAGCGGGTTTTCGCGGTGATCGCCGCGCGCAATTGTTCCGGCGTGATTTTGAAACCCTGGCTTTGGCCGGTTTCAATAATGACGGGTACGCCATCCGCCAATAAAACCATGTCCGGATACGAGACCCAATAAGGCGCCGGGATAATGACTTCGTCGCCGGGATTGAGCAGGGCTTGCGCCAGGTTGAAGAAACTTTGCTTGCCGCCGCAGGACACCAGAATCTGTTTGGGTAGGTAATCCAGGCCGTTGTCGCGTTTGAACTTAGAGATAATGGCTTTTTTCAAGCCAGCCGTGCCGTCCACAGCGGTGTATTTGGTAAATCCGGAGTTAATGGCCTTAATCGCGGCGTTTTTAATGTGGTCCGGCGTATCGAAATCGGGTTCGCCGGCGCCCAGGCCGATAATGTCCTTACCGGCAGCGCGCATCGCGGCGGCTCTGGCGGTGATGGCCAGGGTAGGGGAGGGTTTAACCGCTTTAACTCGGTCGGACAGTGTGATGCTCATGATTCCTCGGTCGAAATTTACTCAAATGGTCGGCATTATACGGTATAAGCCGGCATCAAACATGGTGTTTTGCGGCCAACTGGTCGGCATAATTTTCCAGAGCATCCAGTAGCGTGTGATTCTGGCCGCTATCGGCGCGCAAGGCGTTGATTTTTTCCCGGAACTGCGCCAAGCCCATGTAACCGGCGCTTTCCCGTTCCAGCCGGTCGCGGCAAAACGCCGACCATTGCCGGCGCTCTTCCTGGTTCAATGTGTCCGGGTAATTTCTGGCGCGGTAGCGAAACAGCATTTCCGGCAGACGCAGGTCTTCGAATTCGGATTCGAAATCGGCCAAGCTCGCGGGGGCGGTTTGTCGCAGCCGTTGGCACAGAGACTTGTCGCGCTGGCTGAAAAAGCCGCCGCTATAGATCATCAAATCCGGATCGCTGGTTTTCGTGTCGTCGTTGCGGCGGCTGAACACCTCGGCTAATTTGGCGTCCAGGGCCGGCGCTGCCTGAATTTGTTTTAGGTGCCGATCATGCACGGCCAAATCCAGTTGCAAGCGCTCCCGGTCGGCCGGTTTCAGCACGGAGATCGGCGCCAACACCGGACATTTGTTGATGTGGACAGTTTTCAACGGAATCCGCACCGTTCCCTCCGGCAAATCCGCGTTAGCCACAAACAGGCGCTGTTTGATCTCTTCCGCGGATAGCGCAAATAACGGTTCCGGATCGGCGGCAAGGTCGTAAACGATGACTTCGTTGCTATTGGTCGGATGCTGCGCCAGCGGCAATACCACCGCCAGGCAGTGATTGCGCGACGGCAAGCGGCCGGAAATATGTAGTAGCGGCGTAAAACTACCGAGCCGCAGCAGATTCGACACTTGGCTTTTATGGCGGTGGTTGATCAGGTATTCGAACAGCTTGGGCTGTTTTTGTTTGACCAGCTTCGCAATCGCGATCGTCGCGTACACGTCCGACAGGGCATCGTGCGCGGCGTCGTGTAACAAGCCGTTGGCTTGAGTCAAGTCCTCCAAACGAAAACTGGGCAGGCCGTCTTCCTTGTCCGGCCACTCGATGCCTTCCGGGCGCAAGGCTCTGGCGGCGCGGACCACGTCGATCAAATCCCAGCGCGAATTGCCGTTCTGCCATTCTCTGGCGTAGGGATCGAAGAAGTTGCGGTAGAGCAGATTGCGGGTGACTTCGTCGTCGAAGCGGATACTGTTGTAGCCGACGCCGCAGGTGCCGGGCTGAGACAGGGCGCCGTGAATCGTCTCGGCGAATGCCGCCTCGCAGACACCCTGCGCCGCCGCCAGTTGCGGCGTGATCCCGGTTATCAGGCAGGCTTCCGGATGCGGCAGATAATCGTCGGCCGGCCGGCAATAAAGCATGATCGGGTCGCCGACGAGGTTGAAGTCGGTATCGGTGCGGACTCCGGCAAATTGGCACGGTCGGTCGCGTTGCGGATCGGCGCCGAAAGTTTCGTAGTCGTGCCAGAAAAAAGTGGTTGAAGTCATGAGCGGAACCGGGAGGAGGGCGGTCGGGAAAATTTCCGCAAACGCGCTTTTGCGGATACTGGCGGCGGAAAATTATTCTATAATCGCCCGCTCCATTTTATGTGACCTTCATAGGAAAGTGTTATGAAAAAAACCTCGCTACTCGTTTCATCCGTTTTGCTGATGTGCGCTGGCTTAGCCAATGCGCACGGCCCCGTCAGAGCGAAAATGACCGCTACCGTGACCGTCGACGCGCCCGCGGCAAAAGTATGGGATTTGATCAAAAACTACGACGACATGTCCTGGCATCCCGGCATCAAAAGTGTGAAAGGCAACGGTAGCAACGACAAGGGCGCGGTGCGCACGCTAACTTTGGCTAACGGCGGTACCATCACCGAGGAATTGAAAGCCTACGATGCCGCCAAAATGAGCTACAAATACAAAATCACCGAAATGAGCAACACCGGCACCATCAAACATGCCGGCCAGGACGAGCCGCTGCCGGTATTGCCGGTTGGTAACTATGCGGCCGAATTGCAAGTCACTGACAAAGGCGGCAAGACCGAAGTCGAGTGGGTTGCCACTTACTACCGCGCTTACGTCAACAACAACCCGCCGGCGGAATTGAACGAAGAAGCCGCCGACAAAGCGGTCAGCAACGTGTTGAAAACCGGCCTGGAAGCCTTGTCCAAAAAAGCCGGCTCCGCGGCTGCACACGTCGAAATCGATATCAAGCGTTAATCGGCTTTATCCCCGTTCCCGGCCTTGAGCCGGGAACCATTTTCCTCCCGCCCCCATTTTGTTCATGTCCAGATTCAGGTTTAAGGCTGTTTGCTTATTTGCTATCGCCGCGTTGCCGGTTCACGCCAATCCGCGTGCCTTTATCACCAATCAACTGGATAATTCGGTCTCGGTGATCGATACCCAAAACCGTAGCGTCATCGAAACGATCAAAGTCGAAGGCAAACCGGCCGGTGTGGCTATAAACCCGCTATTGAAACAAATTTACGTCAGCACGCCGGAGGGCGGTGGCTTTGCCGTGCTGGACGGCGACAAACTGACCAAGTTGCGAAATGTCAAAGTCGGTGGCGCGTCGTTGGGCATCACAACTGACCGCAAGGGCCAACAAATTTTTGTTGCCGATTGGTATGAGAATTCGGTGGCCGTGTTCGATAGCAAGGATTTCAGCCGGTTAAAAACCATTACTGTGGGTAAGTCGCCATCGGGCATGACCGTCAGCCCCGACAACCGCTGGCTGTACGTCGCCAACCGGATAGACGATTCCATTTCCCAAATCGATTTGCGCAAACTGAGCATCCGCAACACCACCAAAGTCGGCGCTCATCCGTTCGGGATTGCAGTGGATAGCCAAGGCAAGCGCTTGTATTCGGCCAACGTGGAAAGCGACGATGTTACCGTGTTGGACGCGCGCAGCCTGAAACGGCTGGCCACGGTTAAAGTTGGCGCCCGACCTTACGCTGTGGCGCTGGCCAATAGCGACGGTTTGTTGTTCGTGACTAATCAGGACGACAGCACCGTCTCGGTCGTCGATACCGCGACCTTGAAACAAGTTGCCGTGATTCCGGTCGGCGACAAGCCGGAAGGCATTAGCGCGCACCCGGACGACAGGCATATTTATGTCGCCAATTGGTTCGATAACAATGTCTCGGTCATCGACGCCAAAACCCTGCAAGTGGTGGATACCATCAATACGGGGGAGGGCAGTCGCGCTTTCGGCGAGTTCATTACGCATTGATAGCGGACGGTATTTTGCAGGCGGCACCATTGCGGTGGTAGACTGCGCGCCGGCTTTAAAACTCGTTGAGAACTTTATGACTGAAAACGTCGAAGATTTAACTATTCGTTACGAAGATGGCGGCGTCGAGACCGTCAAGGAATTGGACAAGAAGATCCTGAGCAAAGGCGCCTGGGCCACCGTGATTTTCCGTTATCAGGACTGGGAACCGGCCAAAAATCAATACAGCCAGGACCGTTTCAGCATCCGCCGTTACCAAAAACGCAACGGCGAATATCAACAAAAATCCAAATTCAATATTTCCAGTGAAAAGCAGGCTCAGGAATTGATCGAAGCTTTGCAGGGCTGGCTTGCAGAGAGTAAGTAACTATCCGGTTAGCGGGACAATTTCCCGCTAACACCTCAATCCACCCATTCGTAAATTTCGGTCAGCAGCGGATCGCATTTGCAACAACCGCCGCTGCCGCAAGCGCTGCCGGCCGCAGTTTGCTTGACCTTACCTTTGCTGATCCATTTGCCGAGCATGCCTCTCAAGGCGTCGGCGTCCATGTGAAAATGCAGGACCAAATCGTGCAGCGTAGCCCGGCGCTTGTCCTGCAAATAGCCGCGCAAGTCAGACAATATCATGGCGTTACTCCACGGATTTGACGGGCGCCGTAAAAGCGCAACACCAGCAGCACGCCGGCAAACAACAGCGTCAGACCGAAAATCCAGCCTATTGCCGTTTGCGGGTGCTGACTGAAGGTCATGCCTTGATAGAACAGCGTCGCCGTCAGGTAAGCGACGAACGTGGTCCAACACACCACGAACAGAGCCCAGCCGCCGCTGGTTTCCTTGTAGATGGCAGCGGTGGCGGCCACGCATGGCGCGTAGAGCAGAATAAACAGCAGATAGGCAAATGCGCCGACCCGGCCGTCGAAATGTGCCTGCATCACGGCAAACGTATCCAATTTAACTTGTTGTTTTTCGGCAGCGCTGGCTTGGTCGGCGACATTGGCAATGCCGATACCCAGCGGATCGAGTAATTTGTCGGCGATCGCGATCAGATTGTCCGGCACGGTTTGACAGGCTTCCGATAAGGCTGCAGCCAAATCGAAACTTTTATCCTCGACATCAGCGTCGCTGGCCGCCATCTGGCTGTAAAGCGCATCCAGCGTACCCACCACGGCCTCTTTAGCCAGTACGCCGGTAAAAATGCCTACCGTAGCCGGCCAGTTGTCGCGGGCGATACCCATCGGTTGAAATGCCGGAGTCAATTGCCGGCCGATTTCGCTGAGCACCGATTTGTCGCTGTTTTCCTGGCCGAAGCTGCCGTCGACTCCGACCGAATTCAGCACGTTCAATACCAGCACCATCGGCACGATGACTTTGCCGGCGTTGACGATGAAGGTTTTCAGGCGCTCCCAGGTCTTGGTGTAAACCCCGCGTAGCGTCGGTAAGTGGTAGGCGGGCAATTCCATCAAAAAAGGAGTAGGGGAGCCGCGCAGCAGGGTGTAACGCATGATCAGGCCGGTCAAAACCGCGACCACGATGCCGAACAAATACAAGCCGAACACCAGATTTTGGCCGCCAACCGGAAAGAAGGCGGCGGCGAACAAGGCGTAGACCGGGAGGCGGGCGCCGCAGGACATGAACGGATTCATCATGTTGGTCAATATCCGGTCGCGCTGGTTGTCCAGTGTGCGAGTGGCGATGATGGCGGGGACGTTGCAACCGAAACCAACGATCATGGGTACGAAGGATTTGCCCGGCAGGCCGATCATGCACATGAAGCGGTCCATTACGAAAGCTGCGCGCGACATGTATCCCGAGTCTTCCAACATGGACAGGAAGATGAATAAAAAGCCGACGATCGGAATGAAAGTCGACACGACCTGAATACCGCCGCCGATGCCGCTACTGGTTAAAACTACCAGCCAATCCGGCCAGTTCATTGCCGTCAGCCATACGCTAAGGCCGTCTACCAATAACGCACCGACGGCTTTGTCGAAAAAGTCCACGAATGCGCTGCCAACGTTGATCGTAAACATGAACATGGCGTACATCACCAGCAGAAATATCGGGATGCCCAGAAACCGGTTCAGCACGATGGCGTCGATTTTGTCGGTGGTATTGCGCGAGACTTCGTTTAATTTACATACCGAGGCCTGCACCAGCCGGTTAACCAGACCGTAGCGGGCGTCGGCGGCCAGGATGTCGATCTCGTCGCCAGTCTGATCTTCGATTTGGCCCCGCAGGCGAGTGACCGTTTCGGTGAGTTCCGGCCCGGCCATCTGCTTGGCCAAGGTATCGTTTTCCAGCAGCCGCAAGGCCAGCCAGCGGCTATCGCAACGGTTGCGACCGGAGATATCTGACAATAGCGGTTTCAACTCCTCGACGGCCGCTTCGATCTCCGTTTGATAAGCGACTTGAAGCTGGGGAATCGGCTTGTCGGCGCAGGCTTTGCTGATGATTTCGAGCAAGTCCTTGATGCCTTTGCCGGTCGCCGCGGTTACCGGCACCACCGGGCAACCGAGATGTTTGGCCAACAATTCGGTATCAATGCGGATGCCGCGCTTTTTTACGGCATCCATCATGTTCAGAACCAAAATCATCGGCACCCGCATCTCGAGCAATTGCGAGGTCAGGTAGAGATTGCGTTCGATGTTGGATGCATCGACGATGTTGATGATTAAATCGGCTTGGCGCGAGGCGACGTAATCGCGCGCGACTTTTTCGTCCAGCGAAATGCTGTCGTCATCGGCTTCTAGCGAATAAGTGCCGGGCAAATCGACCACGTCGATCTGCTTTCCTTTATATATATACTCACCGGTTTTTTGTTCTACCGTGACACCGGGCCAATTGCCAACGTGTTGTTTGGAGCCGGTCAGAGCGTTGAACAACGTGGTTTTGCCGCAATTGGGGTTACCGACAACACCAACGGTATAAACGGCGTCTTTCATACTTTTTCTACGAGTAACACCGACGCTTCGTTTTTGCGGAGCGACAAGGAAAAGCCGCGAATCTTAATCTCTACCGGATCGCCCATAGGCGCGAAACGCGTCACGGTAAATTCAGTTCCCGGAGTCAAACCCATTGCCAACAGTTTTTTCCGATAAACTCCGCCGGATTGGTCAAACCCTAAGATGCGGCCAGTATCGCCAGCCGCCAGTGCTTTAAAATTTGTCTGCATGCAGGCTAATTAATAATTGTTCTCATTAATAAGCACTATAGCATATCAACAAATCAATACGGCAAATTTACATGTTCGACGAGCATCGCGGGGGCGTGCCACGGCGAGACAAAATTTCGCATAATGTATATTATGTAAAATAATATGAAGTTACCAGCAAGCCTCGTGGTGAGAACTGCCGAAAGCCCATGACGTGCTCAATTTGAGCAACGCACTTGGAAAACTGAATGACCCTCGTTTGATTGTTTTGGGTTAAGAAACAAGTTATCAACGGTTCATTTAATCTCGCCCCTCCGCCTTCCTGTATATAGTGGAATCTACGTAGCAAAACACAGGATGTAGTTAATGCTCGTCTTTGCAAAAGCTTCTACGGTATTGTCATTCGAACAGGAGACCAATCTTTCGTTATTTACAATTGTATATAACGGTATACACTACAAAACATGTTCGGGAATAAGGAGATTTGACATGTTTTTTTCTGTAAATAGCAGACTTACGACGTTAGCTGGTCTATTGGTTATCAACACAACCGCACAGGCCGAAACGGCTTTAGTAGCGGTTGCGGCAAACTTCACCAAACCAATGAACGAAATTGCCCAAGTATTCGAAAAAACCAGCAGGCACACGGCGAAATTGTCATTCGGGTCGTCGGGGAAATTTGTCGCACAATTCGAGAATGGCGCACCATTTGAAGTTTTCTTGTCCGCCGACGACAAAAGCCCGCTGAAACTCGAGGAATCCGGGCTAGCCGTGTCCGGCAGCCGGTTCACTTATGCTGTAGGCAAGTTGGTGTTGTGGGCGGCAACGGTGGATTTTGTGGATTCCCAAGGTCAAGTTTTGAGCTCGGGCAATTTTAAACATATAGCACTTGCCGACCCTAAGTTGGCACCTTACGGTGCCGCGGCGATAGACACTTTAACAAACCTCGGACTGTTGGATAAGCTGCAACCCACGTTCGTGCATGGCGAGAATATTGCCCAGACATACCAATTCGTCAGTAGCGGCAATGCTGAATTGGGATTCGTTGCGCTTTCCCAAGTTATGGAAAACGGCAAGATCGGCTCCGGTTCGGGCTGGACCGTTCCGACCAATCTTTACAAACCAATATTGCAAGATGCCATTTTACTGAACAACGGCCGAGATAATCCGGCTGCAAAAGCCTTGTTGGAGTTCCTTAAAACCGCTCCCGCGCGAGCAATTATCGAAAAATATGGTTACTCGTTACCGCAGTAGCCATGACGCCCTCCCCCTCTTAGCTAACTTAAACCAGGACTCATTATGAAAACCAGTGCACGTAACCAATTTAGCGGCAAAGTCGAACAAGTGTTGATCGGCGCAGTCAATGCCGAGATTTACCTGAGCTCGAAAGGCGGCGCCACCATCGTCGCGTCGATTACCAAAGAGTCGGTGGCTACGCACGGAATCGAAGTCGGCATAGAAGCCATCGCTTTGGTGAAAGCCCCGCAGATCATTGTCGTCACCGATTTCGGCGGCTATAGAGTTTCCGCGCGTAACCAGCTTGCCGGGACCGTGGTGGCCGTCAAACCCGGCGCGGTCAATTCCGAGGTTGACATCGAACTCGGCGGCGGCGAAGTCGTCGCGGCGACGGTGACCAACGACAGCGTCGAAACGCTAGGACTAACTATAGGCCAGCCGGCCACGGCGATATTCAAGGCCGGTGCCGTTATTCTGGCCGTGCAAAGTTGATCGAGTTCCGGCAATGTTCCGGCTGAGGCAATTATGTTGTTGGGCGCAAATGTAAAACTGCGGCTGATCGACGCGGCACTGCAAACCGATTGCGCCGACAACGCCGAAACGGTGCGAGACAAGCTGCAGGCATCCTATCTTATCCGGCAGCGGGCGGCTTTGCGCGAAGGCGACGTCGTCTACAGCCTGAACAAAACCCACGCCATCGTCGATCTGGCCCCAGCTGGACCATCTGCCTTACCAGTGCGTCATCAGCCATGCGACGGCTACTTTTACATGAACCCGGCCGCCATCGAACCGTTAAGGCTTCCCGCTAATTTACGCAAGAATACGGCGAGCGAGCTCAATCCGGCCCGCGCCTCTCTTCCCGCGAACCGAGCGGACCGCCAACCGCTATCGGTTACAATCGACGCTTTTTAGCGAGAAACGGCATAGATATGAGGCAGGCTTTTCGATCGCCATGGTGGCTGCCGGTGTTATCCGGCATTTTCATCGGTACCAGCTACATCCCCTTCCCGCCTTGGGCCTCGTTGTTCTGTTTCGTCCCGCTGTGGCAATTCTGGCAAAGTCAGGACAGGCTGCGACCAGTCCTGCTAAGCGGGATATTGACCAGCTTTATCTATACGATGATCGGCTTCAACTGGGTGACATACACCCTGCACGAATTCGCCAACGTCAATTGGCTGGTGGCCGCTATCGGTATGCTGATTTTCGCGGCGTTCGGCCATTTGTTCGTCCCGATCGCCGGCTTGGTCTGGTTCTACGTTCGCCGCAGCCTGGGCGCCAGTCGCGGGATATCGTTGGCTTTGATGGCGATTCTGACCGCCTTGGCCGAATTTTACGTGCCGATGCTATTCAAATGGAATTTCGGGTATAGCTGGTACGGCGCCGGCTTGCCGCTCTACCAATGGGCGGAAATCGTCGGTTTCGCCGGTTTGAGCATGCTGACCGTACTCGCCAATTTGGCCGTGCTGTATGCCTGGCAGCATCGCGGGCAACGCGCAGGCAAAACCGTATCCGTCGCGATCGTGCTCGGCTTTGCCGGGCTGAACGCCGGCGGACTATGGCTGAAAAACCGGTTGCCGGCCGCCGACGATGCGTTGGACGTGCTGCTGGTGCAAGCCAACATCGGCAACCTGCAAAAACAGTCCATGGAACACGGCAAAGGCTATCGCGCGGAAATTTTGACCCAATATTTTCAGGCCACCGATGCCGGTTTGGGCGACAACCCGGACATCGACTTCGTGATGTGGTCGGAAACCGCCTTCCCTGCCCTGTTGGGCGGCGAATACAACCAATCGCAGTACGCCGATCTGTTACAACAGTTTGTGCGCAACCGGCAATTGGCTTTACTGACCGGGGCTTACGCCAAGGACGAGCAGAATGCGATCACCAATTCCTTGTTTGTGATCGACGAAACCGGCACGGTCACCGAGCCGCACTACAGCAAAACCATCTTATTGGCTTTGGGCGAATACATTCCGTTCGCAGACGTGTTTCCCTGGCTGAAAACCGCATTGCCTATGGTCAGCCAATTCGGGCGCGGACCGGGACCGACCTTGTTGCTGCGCTTGAACGGTTTCGATATGGGGCCGCAAGTCTGCTACGAAAGTCTATTCCCGGAATTTTCCAAGGGGCTGGCCGATCTGGGAGCGCAGTTCATCGTCAACGTCACCAACGATTCCTGGTACGGCAGCTGGCAAGAGCCTTACCAACATTTATATATGACGCTGGCGCGCGGCGTGGAATTCAGGCGGCCGGTACTGCGCGCTACCAACACCGGCATATCCACAGTGTCGTTAGCCGATGGTACGGTGTTGCCGCTTTCGCCACTCGATACGAGCTGGGCCGGCAGCTATCATGTGCCGTTCTCGAAACAACCGGCCAGCACGTTTTACCAACGCCATTTCCATCTGATGCCGGGCGTGTTATGGAGCGGACTGGTTCTGTTAGTAATAGCCGGCTTGCGCGCCGGAGTTACAAAGCCCGGCGCAACTGTCACCTAAAACAATAACCGGCAGGCAAAAAAAATCCGGCTGTAAGCCGGATTTGAGAGGAGGAAGTTATTGCACTGAACATCTCTGCAATAACGCACATATTATCAGCAACCCCTTATATTAGGAATGCGGCATATTGTCACGCGACAAGTTGCCACATTGTCCAAAAGTACAAATAAAGCCTATTGCCCGAAATAAGCCAACAGAAAATTGATGAAAGTAGTCAACTTGGCCGGGTAGAACCTGCGCTGTAGATAAGTGGCGTAAATAGCCAATTCCGGCCGCCGGTATTCACGCAGAATTTCAACCAACTCCCCGTTTTGCAAATGCGGCGCGACCGATAAGCGCGGCGCCTGGACGATACCCATCCCCATGGCCGCCGCCTGGCACAAGGCCCGGCCGTTGTTGGAAGCCAGCATCCAATCGGATTTGATCCGTTTCAGCTCGCCGTTGACGTTGAACAACCAATAATCGCCGTGCGGGGTATCGACATAATGCAAGCATTGATGGCCGCTAAGTTCATCTATAGTTTGCGGACAGCCTTTTTCAGCCAGATAGCCGGGCGAGGCATAAGTCCCCAATTCGGTTTCGGCGATCTTCCGCGCCACCACTCCAGGGTCCAGGGTGTCGGTGACGAGTAACGAAATATCGACGCTGCCGACCCGCAAGTTGGGCGGCTTGTTATCCAAGGACATCAGAATTTTGACTTCCGGATATTTTTTTAAGTAAGTCTCAATGGCGGGCACCATGTACATGCCGCCGAAATCGATAGGCGCACTGATTTTGATGGTGCCTTTTACCCGCTCCCCCAACTGGGCCGTCGACGACTCCAGATCGGCCAAATCCTCCAGCAACTGTTTGCTGCGGTGGTAATAGGCCTCTCCGGCGCTGGTCAAACTCATGCTGCGGGTAGTGCGATGCAAGAGCACAACCCCCAACGAGGCCTCTAACTGGGCAATATATTTGCTGACCATCATCGTCGACAGTTTCAGTTCTTTGGCAACCGCGGAAAACGTGCCCAATTCGACGATACGGCAGAACACCCGCATATTATTGAATTTATCCATCGCCCTGCTTTTTATAAACCTGAGGTTTATATTTTATAAACTTTTCTGCGTCTTTAAACCATATTCCGGCTTCGTTAAAATTTACCCCGGAGATAGTTGTTACACCGTCTGGTTCGGCAGTCTCGGCCAGACGTTTTTTCACCCACCGAGGTTTTTATGAGCAAAATTCACAACGAAGTACTCCTAGCCAATCGCGAATACGCGTCCAGTTTCGATAAAGGCGGCTTGGCGATGCCGCCCGCCCGCCAATTCGCCATCCTGACCTGTATGGATGCCCGCCTGGACCCGGCCAAATACGCCGGTTTAGCCGAAGGCGACGCCCACGTGATCCGCAACGCCGGCGGTCGCGCTAGCGACGACGCCATCCGCTCCCTGGTCATTTCCTATAAATTGCTCGGTACCAAGGAATGGTTCGTGATTCACCATACCGATTGCGGCATGGAAACCTTTACCAACGACATCATGAGCGATTTGCTGGCCAGCAGCCTGAAAACCTCCAGCGTCGACGCCAGCGGCTGGCACGATAGCGGTGACGGTCCCGGCTCGACCGACGGTAAATACATTAATTGGCTGACCATCAAGAACCAGGCCGACAGCGTGCTGGAAGACGTGAAACGTATCAAGGCCCACTCCCTGGTGCCGAGCGATATTCCGGTTTACGGCTACGTCTACGACGTCAAAACCGGACGATTGCTTGAAGTACCGGAAGCCACTGCCGCCGGCCAAGCCAGCTAAGATTTCCAGTACGCTAAGCAATTGAAGATAGCAGTTATGCAACTGCTATCTTTCACTGCATTTCTTGGTAAAGCCCGAGCCAAATCAGGCAGGCCGTGCCTGCTCTCATCAAAATATAAATGGCTGATCGCGTTCTTCAGCCGCCATTTGTCTGGAGTATTCTGCCAAGTGGGCACTCTTCCGCAGTCTTGGCCAGATCTCGGCTCATCGCTTCCGTAGATCTTCTATGCGTTTGCCGTATTTCCAAGGCTTATCCAGATATTGTTCTAGCATCACCCTTTATTCTTCTGCGACCGCGACAGAGAGAGAGTCAACCAAGACTCTACAAATTCGGTAAAAGGTAACCGAGCCAATCCGCCAGCCGCAGCCTACCGAGCTGCGCGGAACAATCAGACGATTCGGCACTCTTATCCGGGCTCGATTGTAAGATTTGGGCAATCTGGTAAGCTTCCTGAACAATCACACACTGGAAAGCGTGTTTCATTACACTAGGAGCGTTGCAATGGCGGAATATCTGCACAAAATTAAAGGTCTGACCGAAAACATCATTGATTTCACCCCGGAAGAAATCAGCCAGATCACCCCGGATGAAATTCAACGGATTTTTTACGATCTGCAGATTCATCAGATCGAGTTGAAGATGCAGAATCAGGAATTGATTAGCGCTCAGGAAGAGCTCACCCGCTCACGAAACAACTACCACTATCTGTTCCACCAGCTGCCGGTGGGTATCGTCATTGTGGGTGCGAACGGTTTTGTCGAGCAGGTTAACGACACGCTATTGGAATGGCTCGGTGTCTCGAAAGGTCAGCTGGTCAAAAAGCACTTGTCTTCGGTGATAGTCGATGAGGATAAGGTGTTGTTCAATTCGCGCTTCGACAGTTTTTTCAAGAACCCCGAAGGGAAATCAATTTCACTGAGCCTGAAAGCCAAAAAAAACATGCCGCTAAAAACCAAAATGTCGGGCAAGAAAATTGGCGAAAACGAAACATCTGCACCTACGCATACTCCCGGGCAAGCTTTGATCATTACCGTAACGGATCTCGATGATCTGTAACGTCCGGTCCGACTTACCTGTTGAACCGGTCGGCAAACTTCGAATGTCTGCGAAAACGGATTTGGTAACTAAGCCCACTGATAACGCCAAGTTGGGTTCCCACGGTGTCGAAGGTGGCTCCGGCATTCAATCAGATACGGTTTTCGATGCTTGGGAGATAGGCGAATTAAGGGTATTTTGACGTGTAACAGTAATTTGGTTCATGGTTGAGACTGTCGAACGTGGCGAGTTTGACATGAACAATCTATCTACAATGTGTTCAATGCAGCCGAATAGACCCTCCGCGAACCGATGAAAAAACTCGACAAAGAAAATGACCAGCGATACGTAGTGGGTATCGGTGCCTCTGCCGGAGGTTTGGAAGCGATAGAAAGTTTCTTCAAAAAAATGCCGGCGGATACGGGGATGGCCTTTATTGTGGTTCAGCATCTATCGCCTGACTACAAAAGCTTGATGGTCGAACTACTATCCAAGCACACTCTCATGCCGGTGTTGCGAATCGAAGAAGGCATGAAAGTAGAACCTAATCATGTCTACCTGATACCGCCACGTAAAAACCTGACGATTTTTCACGGCCATCTGCTGTTGAACAATCAGAACCATAGCAACGAACTTAATTTGCCTATCGATATTTTCATGCGCTCATTAGCGGAAGATGTCGGTGAATTCGCGGTTGGCATCGTCCTTTCCGGTACCGGCAGCGACGGCACGCGCGGAATTCGCGCCATCAAGGAGCATGGTGGCATGGTCATGGTCCAGGATGAAGAAAGCGCCAAGTTCGACGGCATGCCTCGAAATGCGATTGCGACCGGCCTGGTCGACTTCATACTGCCGCCGGAAGACATGCCCAAACAGTTGATGGCATTCGTCAAGCATCCATACGCCTTTCAGGATGCCAGCATCAACTCCGAGGACAGCGATCTCACCCGCATATTTGCCCTGTTGCGCGACAAACACAAAGTCGATTTCACGTTTTACAAGCCCAACACCATCGTCCGCCGTATCGAACGTCGTATTACGATCAATCAATGCCGCGACCTTAAAGAATACCGCAACCTGCTGGAAGAAAATCCCCAAGAAGTATCAACCTTGTTTCAGGAGTTATTGATCGGTGTCACCAGTTTCTTCCGCGACGACACGGTGTTCGAAGAGATCCGGAGTAAATGGCTGCCCCAGTTGGTAAAGTCGATTAACAACAACGAAATCAGGGTATGGATTGCCGGCTGCTCCACCGGAGAGGAAGCCTATTCGCTGGCAATCATGCTCGCGGAATATCGGGAATATTCCGGCAATTTTTTCCGGATGAAATTATTTGCCACCGATGTCGATGCCAAAGCCGTGGAGAAAGCCAGCTCCGGCCTGTATCCGGAGAGTATCGCCGCCGATATACCCTCGCATTTGCTGGTGAAATATTTTTCACGCCGGGAAGACAGTTTTCAAATATCGCAATCCATCCGCGAGATGGTGGTGTTCGCCCAGCACAACCTGATTAAGGACCCGCCTTTTACCAACATTCATTTATTGAGCTGTCGAAATTTATTGATTTATTTACAGCCCATCCTGCAAAGAAAGATACTTGAACTATTCAATTTTTCGTTGGTGAAAGACGGCCTGTTGATGCTGGGCACCAGCGAATCGATTGGCGAGATGGTCGACTATTTCGACATGGTCAGCCCCAAAGGCAAGATTTACCGGGCTCGGGGCAAATACCGCAGCCTGGGTATTAGCAGTATCGATCCGACCCCGACATTGATAACGTCCTTCAGCAATACGTCGCCGCAATCCAGTCGTCACTTTGCCGGCCGTTACCAGGACGACAAAATTCTGGAACGCTTTTTTAACGCGTTGACCAAAGATCTGCTGCCGTTCACCATGATCGTGAATGAGAACTTGGAGATATCGCATATCTTCGGCGACGCGCAGCGTTATCTGACCTACCCCAGCGGCAAATTGGTCACCGACATTACCAAACTGGTCAGCAAGGATTTGGCCATTCCGATCGCTACCGGCGTGCGAAAAGCCCTGAAAAGCGGGGAAAACATCAGTATGTCCAACATTAAACTGCGCGAAAAGGACAAGGCGCGGACGCTGAACATTCACATCAGGTTGTTGCCCGGTCGTAAGAGCCAAGAAACCCTGATTGCCATTCTGATTTTCGAGGCCGATCATCACGCCACCCAGGACATCGGCTTCGTCGCAGATAATTTCGATATCAATCAGGACGCCGCGCAACGCATCAACGATCTGGAACAGGAACTGCAACTCACCCGGGAAAACCTGCAAGCCACGGTGGAAGAACTGGAAACCTCCAACGAGGAATTGCAAGCCACCAACGAAGAATTATTAGCCAGTAACGAAGAATTGCAGAGCACCAACGAGGAATTGCAATCGGTAAACGAAGAGTTGTATACCGTCAACGCCGAACACCAGAGCAAAATAACCGAGTTGACGATTCTCAACAACGACCTTGACAACCTGTTCAATAGCACCAATATCGGTATCTTGTTCCTGGACGAGAATCTGGATATCCGCCGCTTCACTCATAAATTGCAGAGTTTGTTTCATATCGTTGAAAACGATATAGGCCGACCATTCTTTCATTTGACTCATTCGATTCGCGACATCGACCTTGAGAATCTGATCAGCCAAGTGGTCGAAAAAAAGATCATTTTGGAATCGGAAGTGCAAAACCAATCTGGCAATTGGTTCTTCATGCGGATCATTCCCTACGCCGTGTCGGACCGGATCTATTCAGGGGTGATCCTGACATTCGTCAATATCGATCTGCTGAAACAAACCCAGCAAAGTCTGCAACAACGGGCCGAGTTGGAAACCCAGCGTCTGGCTAGTTTTGTCAATTATTCGCTGGATGCGATTACCCTTATGGATGAATCGGGCGAATTTATCACCTGGAATCGTGGCGCGGAAATACTTTACGGTTGGAGCGAGCAAGAGGCGCTACAAATGCACTTTGAAAACCTGGTAACCCTGGACGAACGACCAAGGATGCGTCGGGTATTTGAAAAACTCAAACAGGGCGAACAAGTTGCCCAATTCGACAGCAAGCGTTTAAATCGGAGAGGAGAAGTCATTGATGTTTCAGTATCTGCCACCTTGCTCTCTTCTCAAAACGATAGCGGACAAATCTTTGCGTTGACCGAGCGGGATCTGAGAAGCCACTTGTTGATCGACAAACGCCATTGCATCAGTTGTATTCAAAAGCTGGCGTCCATGTTGATGGATGTCAGTGAAGCCATCATTATCATCGATTTCGAGGGGCGTATCGTCGCCTGGAACAAGGGAGCGGAATCCCTTTACGGATGGTCCCAATCGGAAGCGATGGGCATGAAGTTCGAGAGCTTGATTCCGACCAATCTGCGCGACGAAGCACGTAACATGTTTCAAAGCATCATTTCCGGCAAATCGAGCTATCAGGTTACCCAGATCCAACGCCTGACCAAAAACAAACAAGTGCTCGACATCACCATGATCGCGTCGGTTCTCGGCTACCAAAACGGCGATACCATGCTGGTGGTCACCACGGAAAAACCGGTTTAACAGCCGGAGACCGGAATGCCGCAACTGGATCCCGAAACCTTACGTCGCCGAGCAGAAGCGCTTCTGAACGACTTACCCAAAGGCCTGTACGCTGGTCAGTTGGATGACGTCAAAGCTTTGATCCACGAATTGAACGTGCATCAAATGCAGTTGGAGATGCAAAACCAGACGTTGCGGGAAACTTATCAGGCGTTACTCCAAGCCAAAAATAATTTCAGTCTGTTGTTTGATCAAGCTCCTGCAGGGTATTTGAAGATGGACCAGCAGGGGCGCATTCTCAAGGCCAATCAGACACTACTCGACATGTTGGAGGTCAGACAGCAGGATGTTGAAGGCCATCACCTCAGCCGCTTCATTCACCCGGATGACGCCATCATCTTCAGTGCGCGCTACCCGGCGTTTTTCAGTAAGCCCGAGCATAAAACCATCGAATTGCGGCTACTGAAAAACCCGCGGCAAAGCATACCCGTGCAGGTTCAGTTCAATGCGCGCCAGATAAGCGAACTCGACGAGAGCGGCCAAGGGCGGCAATCGTTGTTGGTGATCGCGGTGGATGTCACTGACCGGCATCGTCTGGCAGAGGAGAAAGCACTGGCCGCCAAGGTATTTGAAACCAGCGAAGAGGCGATCCTGATCACCAACGACCACAAACAGATTCTCAGCGTCAACCAATCGTTCATCGATATTACCGACTATCAGCGTTCCGAAGTGATCGGCAAGTCGGTGGTTTCCGTGCTGTTTGCAGGTCATCACCTCAAACTATTCGAGGTGATCTGGTCAAAATTGATCAGCCACGACCGATGGAAGGGAGAAGTGGAGCTTTATCGCCGCAACGGCACTGCTTTCACGGCCTCGTTGACCGTCAGTTGCAGCCACGATGCATTCAGAAAAATCAAAAACTGCATTCTAATGTTTTCCGATGTCACGCAAAAAAAATTGAACGACAGCAAGATCGAGTTTTTGGCGCATTACGACATTCTGACCAAATTACCCAATCGCAGTTACTTCAACGAACTGCTGAACAATGCCATCTTGCACGCCAGCCGCTCGCGCGAGTCGCTGAGTATTCTGTTCCTCGACCTGGATCGATTCAAGCTGTTGAACGACACCTGCGGCCACCTGGCTGGCGACGTATTGCTACAAAACGTCGCCAATCGTCTGCTTGCCTGTATCCGAGAAACCGATAGCGTATCGCGGTTTGCCGGCGACGAATTCGTGGTGTTGTTGACCCACTTCAAGGATCTGGATCATTGCCACTCCACCACCGAACATATCCTGCAAAAGCTGCTCCACGAATTGTCCCTCCCCCACGAAATCGGCAGCGTCCAATTTATCGCTTCCGTCAGTATTGGTGTTGCTCTGTTCCCTGCACACGGCACCACGGCGCCGGAGCTGATCAAAAATGCCGATACCGCGATGTATGCCGCCAAGGCCGCGGGGCGTAACAGCTACCGTTTCTACAACGATCAGATGCGTCAGCAAGCCATAGCCCGCAGCAGTATGGAGTTTGAATTGCAGATGGCCGATTGGGAACATCAATTCCATTTGGTTTACCAGCCACTGGTCAATTTGGCCGATCACCGGGTCTATGGCTATGAAGCGTTGCTGCGTTGGCAGCATCCGCAACGGGGCGAGTTGAAACCCGACAGCTTTCTGGCTATCGCCGAAGACAATGGCATGATCAACTCGATCGGCGACTGGGTAATCAGGAATGCCTGTCAGCAAGCATCGGTTTGGCGCGGGCAATGGCCCGATATACCGCTCAAAATTAGTATCAATCTGTCTCCTCGCCAATTTCTGCAGCCCGGTTTGTGCCGGGACATTCAAACATTGTTGACCAACTGCCACTTGGCTGGCGCCCAACTGATCCTGGAAATCACCGAATCCACCGCCATGCAAAACATCGGCGAGAGCATTCGGGTGATGCACGAATTGCGCGAACTCGGCATTTTGTTGAGCCTGGACGATTTTGGCACCGGTTATTCTTCACTGGCGTACCTGAAGAAATTCCCGCTCAATATCCTAAAAATCGATCAGTCCTTTGTGCATGAATTGGGTGCAGAGCAAGATAATGCGCTGATCAAGTCGATCATTGATATTGGCAAGAACATGGACCTGCTGATCCTGGCGGAAGGCATTGAGAATGCCGATCAAGCCCAATTACTGACGCAATTGGGTTGCCAACTCGGCCAGGGTTATTTTTATTCGCCGCCGTTATCAGCGACTGACATCAAACTGCCGTTGGTTGGCTCCAGCACGCACAATACAGCCCCAATATAATCCAGGCCCGAGCCGAATTACCCGATTCCACGGCAGGCCCGCACGCCGCGCGTTCTTGGCAGGCCATGTTCAAGCAGTCTCCGTTTCGTTAAACCATGCCCCAGCATGGTCGGCAAGCAAGTCTGATTTGCACCAGTTTGACCATATTTGTTCGCACCATAGATGTGCGATTCGCCCAAACTGTTATCAATCCCACCCGCCTTTCACCTTCGACACAATTCGGGTTTTCCGGCCAAAACCGGATAATAAATCTTCAACTCTTTGTTTTAACAACACTATTTTATATTTTCCCCATAAAAATCAAAAGTGGCACCTCGTTTGCTTAAGTCTTAATAACACCCAAAGCAGGGTTACTGTTTTAACCGCTCAATGTTGAGCAAACCGGACAAAGGCGTCCTGCACCCGATTCGATTAGGAATCGGGCTGCAGGCGCTTTTTTTTTGGCCCAGACTTTTATCGCTAACAGGAAACGACATGAAACCAGCCAAGAAACCCGCCCCCAAAAAACTGTTTGTCGCCGTCGCTGCCGCCATAGCGGTTGCCGGATTGAGTTTTTCGACAGCCGTGCAGGCCGGCGCCAAACCCGAGAAAGAAGATTTGAAATTCGGCTTTATTAAACTGACCGACATGGCCCCGCTGGCCGTTGCCGCAGAGAAAGGCTTTTTCGAGGACGAAGGCCTGTTCGTGCAATTGGAAGCGCAGGCAAACTGGAAAGTGGTGATGGACCGGGTCATCAATGGCGAATTGGACGGCTCGCACATGCTGGCCGCCGCGCCCTTGGGCTACAGCGCCGGCTACGGCACCAAAGCCGATATCGTCGTGCCATTTAGTATGGGTTTCAACGGTAACGCGATTACGGTGTCCAACGAGATCTGGAAACAGATGAAACCGAATGTGCCGATGGAAGGCGGCAAACCGGTGCATCCGATTAAAGCCGACGCTTTGAAGCCGGTGGTGGACAAATTTAAAGCCGAAGGCAAGCCGTTCAATATGGCGATGACCTTCCCACCTGGAAGCCATAACGTCAAACTGCGTTACTGGCTGGCGGCCGGCGGCATCAACCCCGGTTTTTACGCGCCACCGCAAGACACCTCCGGCCAAATCAATGCCGAGGCTTTATTGGCGGTGACGCCACCACCGCAAATGCCGGCCACCTTGGAATCCGGCACCATCTTCGGCTATTGCGTCGGCGAACCCTGGAACCAGCAAGCCGTGTTTAAAGGCATCGGCGTACCGGTCATCACCGACGAAGAACTCTGGAAAGACACCCCGGACAAAGTGTTCGGCGTGACCCAGGCTTGGGCGGAAAAATATCCCAACACCTTTTTAGCCGTCACCAAAGCGCTGATTCGCGCCTCGATGTGGCTGGATGCGGAAAGCAACAAGAACCGCAAAGAAGCCATCGAAATGCTTGCACAAAAACAGTACGTAGGTGCAGACGTCGAGGTATTGGCGGCCAGCATGAACGGTACTTTTGAATTCGAAAAAGGCGACAAACGTTCCCAGCCCGACTTCAATACCTTCTTCCGTCACGGCGCCAGCGTTCCGTCTTACAGCAGCGCGATCTGGTATTTAACCCAATTACGCCGCTGGGGCATGATCAACGAATACAAGCCTGACAACTGGTACATGGAAACCGCGAAAAAAGTCTATCGCCCTGACATTTATCTGGCTGCAGCGAAAGAATTGATCGCCGAAGGCAAAGCCAAAGCCGAAGATTTCCCGGCAGATACCAGCATCAAGCCGTCGCAAAACTTCTTCATCGACAAAATTCCGTTCGATGCCAACAAACCTAACGATTATCTGGCCAAATTCCCGATTGGCTTGAAAGGCAAACAAACCGTCTCCGGCGGCAAGATTGTCGAGTAACAAACTCTGGTGGGTGCTCTAACAGGGACGTTGTTTGGTGCAGGGAAGCACATCTTTTTTAAAGAATTAACGGACTGGATCTTCAGGCGTATTCGAGCAGCCTGAACAAGCAACATGGGGTACTCGTCGCGTACCTTGATTTCCTGAAGAGGAACATTTTATGAGTAACAAATTGATCAAATTCTTCAATATTACGGGCCTGACCTGGTTCGTACCTTTGGTGAAAATGGCGGCCGGCGAGAACCCGGCCCAACAAATGCGCCAATTGTTTCTGATCATGGGCGTGCCCATCATCGCCTTCGCTATTTTCCTGGGCATGTGGAGCGTCTCTGCATCCGGCGTAAAAACCAGTTTGGGTGCGATTCCGGGACCGGTTGCGGTTTGGGACGAGGTCGGTGGCTTGATCGACGAGCACATTTCCGAACGCACCAAAAAAGCCGAGTTTTACCAACGTCAGGAACAACGCAACAAGGAAAAACTGGCCGAAGATCCAAACGCGGAAATCAAGATTCGCCCCTACACCGGCAAACCGACTTACCTCGATAAAATTCTGACCAGCCTGCGCACCGTGTTCGCCGGCTTTGTGATTGCGACCTTGGTGGCGGTGCCGCTCGGTATCCTGTGCGGCATGAGCCCGGTGCTCAATACCGCGTTCAACCCCCTGATCCAAATCTTCAAACCGGTGTCGCCGCTGGCTTGGCTGCCGATCGTGACGCTGGTGGTCAGTGCGCTCTACGTCACCAGCGAAGACTCTTGGTTCGAAAAGTCTTTCATCACCTCGGCCATCACCGTAACGCTATGCTCGCTGTGGCCAACGCTGATCAACACCGCGGTAGGCGTGTCGTCGATCGATCGCGATCTGGTCAACGTCGGCAAGGTATTACGACTGGATTGGCCAACCCAGATCAAACGCATCATCCTGCCGTCTGCCCTGCCCTTCATCTTTACCGGCATGCGCTTGTCGCTGGGCGTGGGCTGGATGGTATTGATCGCTGCGGAGATGCTGGCGCAAAACCCCGGTCTGGGCAAATTCGTCTGGGACGAGTTCCAAAACGGCAGTTCCAACTCGCTGAGCCGGATCATGGTGGCAGTGTTCACGATCGGCATCATCGGCTTCGTGCTGGATCGCATCATGCATTCGCTGCAAAACCTGTTCTCGTTCCAAAAAATTTAAGGTGCCGCCATGACCGCTGCCGCCAAAATCATCGACCTATCCATGCATAAACATACGAGCGCCTCCCCGGCCAACGACTCCAGCAAACCGTTGGTGGAACTAAAAAACGTCTGCAAATCCTACGGCGAGGGCAAAAGCCGGACTTCGATATTGAAAGACATCAATCTGGATATTAAGGAAGGCGAATTCATTGCCATAGTCGGCTTTTCCGGCAGCGGCAAAACCACCTTGGTGTCGCTGATCGCCGGCTTGATCTATCCCGATAGCGGCGAACTGTTAAAAAACGGCCAGACCATCGGCGAACCGGGGCCGGATCGGGGCGTGGTGTTTCAAAACTATTCGTTGATGCCTTGGTTGACCGTTTACGAAAACGTGGCGCTGGCGGTGGATGCGATCTTCAAGGACTGGACCCCGGAGCAACGTCGCGCCCACACCGAGAAATACGTCAACATGGTCAATCTGGGCCGGGCGATGGATAAAAAACCGTCGGAACTGTCCGGCGGCATGCGGCAGCGAGTCAACGTCGCGCGCGCTTTGGCGGCCAACCCGGACATCCTGCTGCTGGACGAACCGCTCAGCGCGCTGGACGCCTTGACCCGCGGCAATCTGCAGGACGAAATCCTGCAAATCTGGGAGCAGGACCGGAAAACGGTGATTCTGATCACCAACGATGTCGACGAAGCCATCTACATGGCCGACAGGGTGATTCCGTTAAACCCCGGTCCGGACGCAACATTCGGCCCGGATTTCGTCATCGACCTGGAACGCCCGCGCAACCGTACCGCCTTGAACCACGACCCGGAGTTCAAACGCCTGCGCGCCGACATCACCCGTTACCTGATGGACATCGGCATGCAAAAAGCCCAGGCCGAAATCGGTGACAAGCTGAAATTGCCGGATGTGCGTCCCAACACCAGCAACGACTGGAAACTGGATACCTCGGCCCTGAAGCCGGATCAACGCGATCTGGGCAAGGCCCGCTATCTGGAGTTTGCCAACCTGTCGAAAATCTACCCGACCCCCGACGGCAACGGCACCGTAAAAGTAGTCGACGGTTTTGATCTGAAAATGAAGAAAGGCGAGTTCATCTCGATTATCGGCCACTCCGGCTGCGGCAAATCGACGGTGTTATCGATGACCGCCGGTCTGAACGAGATCTCCGAAGGCGGTATCGTGCTCGACAACCGCGAAATCGACGGCGCCGGCCCGGACCGCGGCGTGGTGTTCCAGGCGCCGAGTCTGTTCCCGTGGCTGACCGCCTTCGACAATGTCATGCTCGGCGTCGACAAGGTCTATCCCCATGCCAGCCAGGACGAGCGCGAGGACATCGTCGAGTATTACCTGACCCGGGTCGGCTTGGCCGACAGCATGTTCAAAAAAGCGGCCGACATGTCCAACGGCATGCGCCAACGGGTGGGTATCGCCCGCGCTTTTGCCTTGTCGCCTAAACTGTTATTGCTCGACGAGCCGTTCGGTATGCTCGATTCGTTGACCCGCTGGGAATTGCAGGAAGTTCTGATGGAAGTCTGGGAACGCACACACGTTACCGCCATCGTCGTCACCCACGACGTCGACGAAGCCATTTTATTGGCCGACCGGGTGGTGATGATGACCAACGGCCCCCACGCCAAAATCGGCAAAATCCAGGAGATCGACCTGCCCCGGCCGCGCAGCCGCAAGGCCTTGCTCGAACACCCCGACTATTACAAATACCGGGAGAGCCTGCTGACCTTCTTGTCCGAATGCGACCATACCCACTGATTTCGCTTCTCTGTATTTCATTTGCTTAGGGGATCTATATGCCATTACCGAAACATCAACTACCTACCGCCACGCTACTGTCGATGGCAATCGCCAGTACCACCGCATCCGCTGACCTGACCAAGGAAGTGGAAGATGCGCTGAATTTTTACCATTACGGCAGTAACGGCGCGGTAAAAATGGATTTGAACTATCGCTGGGAAAACCTCGACCAGGACCAAGGTCCGGTCATTCCGGGCAAGGCGCCGCGCCGGGTCGAGACCGCAAACGCCAACACCGCCCGCCTGCGGCTGGGTTTGCTGTCGCCGACGTTCTACGACTTCCAGGCCTATGCCGAATACGAAGGTAACTACGCCTTGCAGGAAGACTACGACCAAGGCGGCACCACCACTAACCGCCATCGCGATTATTCGCTGGTGGCCGACCCCGACCGCAGCGAATTGAATCAATTCTGGCTCAGTTACAAAGGCATCCCCGACACCTTGATCAAAGTCGGCCGGCAACGGATCAAGTTAGACGACGACCGCTTCATCGGTAACGTTGGTTGGCGGCAAATGGAGATGACTTACGACTCGATACTGCTGACACACAACAATCAGACCATTTTCGGCCTGACCGTCAACGCCGGCTATCTCGACCACATTCAAAACATCTTCGGCGAAACCGAAACCATCAACGCCCCGATCCTGAATCTGAACTACAAGGTCAACGACTGGGGCAATCTGATCGGTTACGGCTATTGGCTGGACTATCGGCAACGCGAGAACTACCACAAATCGTCGCAAACCTACGGCCTGCGTTTTGACGGTAAGTCGCCGCAGTTTTTCGATCGGGTGAATTTTCTGTATACCGCCGAATGGAGCAACCAGCTCGACTACGGCGACAACCCCAACGACTACCAAGCGGACCGCTTCAATTTCATGGGTGGCGTCAGCGCCTTCAACCTGAGTCTGCAAGGCGCCATCGAGCAGCTCAACGGTTACGGCTACACCGGCAACCGCGTTACCACCAACGGCACCACCTACAAATCCTTCCAGACCCCGTTGGGTACCAACCACGCCTTCCAGGGTTGGGCGGATTTGTTCCTGACCACGCCCGCCGCCGGTATTCGCGACGTGTTCGCCACCGCCACGTACAAAATGATGAACGACAGCCTGATCGTCACCGGCGTCTACCACGACTTCTACGACGATACCGGCGGCATCGAGTACGGTAGCGAATGGGATTTCTCGATCTTGAAGAAATTCGGCAAGCACTACTCCTTGTTAGCCAAGTACGCCAACTTCAATACCGAGAACACTGCATATACCGACACCCAAAGAATCTGGCTGCAAGCCAACGTCAGCTTCTAAGTCCCCGCCGGCCGGGCGGCAAATGCCCGGCCGGTATCGATTCCACAGTTGTTAGATATAGTCATGAAACTGAAACTGGTAGTCATCGGCAATGGCATGGCGGGGATGCGTACCGTCGACGAATTGCTGCAGTTGGCGCCCGAACGCTATCAAATCACCGTGTTCGGCGCCGAGCCGCACGGCAATTACAACCGGATCATGTTGACTCCGGTATTGTTCGGCGCCAAAAGCATCGCCGAGATCATGATTCACGATTTCGACTGGTACCGCAAACACGACATCACCTTGTACTGCGGTACCGATAAAGCAGTAGTCGGCGTCGACCGTCACCGGCGTCGGGTTGTGGCTCAGGACGGCACCGAAGCGGAATACGATTATTTATTGCTGGCCACCGGTTCCCTGCCGTTGATGCTGGATATCCCCGGCCGCGACTTGCGCGGCGTGTTGGGTTTTCGCGATATCGCCGACGTGCAGAGCATGATTGCCGCTGCAGCGAGTAAGACGCACGCCGTGATTCTCGGTGGCGGCTTGCTGGGCCTGGAAGCGGCTAACGGCCTGTTGCAACGCGGTATGCAGGTCAGTGTCATCAACCGCGCCGGGCATTTATTGAACAAACAACTGGATAGGCAGGCGGCCGGCTTTTTGCAACAGCAATTAGCGGACAAGGGCATAAAATTTCATTTGGGCTGTACCATCGATCGCATCCTCGGCGACGACGGCCATATTCAACAGGTGCAGCTCAGTAACGGCGAAATACTGCCGGCCGATTTGCTGGTGATGTCGACCGGTATCAAACCGAACATCGCCTTGGCCGAGCGCATTGGCTTGCAATGCGAGCGCGGCGTCATCGTCGACGACCTGATGCAAACCAGCGATCCGCGGGTGTTCTCGGTCGGTGAATGCGTCCAGCACCGCGGCGAATTGTTCGGTCTGGTGGCGCCGGTTTACGAGCAAGCCAAAGTCTGCGCCCGCCAATTGTCGGGTCATGACGGCAGCATTTACCAAACTCTGTCCTCGGCGACGATGCTGAAAGTGACCGGCATCGACTTGTTTTCGGTCGGCGATTTCGAGGGCGACGCCGACTGCCAAATTCTGCAATTGATCGACCACGGCCTCGGCGTCTACAAGAAAATCGTATTGCGCGGCGATATCGTGATCGGCGTGATCTTGTACGGCGACACCAGCGACAGCGCCTGGTATTTGAATCTGGTCAAGGACAAGACGCCGATCGCTGCGATCCGCGATCGCCTGATGTTCGGCCAGACGCCATTGGCCGCCGCCGCTTAACCGTTAAGCCATGACTCCAGCAACCGTTAAAACCACCTGCCCCTATTGCGGCGTCGGCTGCGGCATCGAAGCCACGGTCGAAGATCCCGTTGCGCATCGGGTCACCATCAAAGGCGATCCGGAACATCCGTCCAACTTCGGCAAACTCTGTTCGAAGGGCGCCACGCTGGGCGATACCGTCACGCTGGAAAACCGCTTGCTCTACCCTGCCGTCAACGGCCAACGTTGCGATTGGGATAGTGCGCTCGATCACGTCGCCGGCCGCTTCCGGCAGATCATCACCGAACACGGACCGGACGCGGTCGCGTTTTATGTGTCGGGCCAATTGCTGACCGAAGACTATTATGTCGCCAACAAGCTGATGAAAGGTTTCATCGGCTCGGCCAACATCGATACCAATTCCCGTTTGTGCATGTCGTCGGCTGTGGTCGGCTATAAACGCGCTTTCGGCGCCGATACCGTGCCCTGCAGTTACGCAGACCTGGAATTGGCCGATTTGATCGTGCTGGTCGGTTCCAACGCCGCCTGGTGCCACCCGATTGCGTTTCAACGCATCCGCAAAGCCAAGGAAAGCAATCCGCAGTTAAAAGTCGTCGTCGTCGATCCGCGCCGCACCGCCAGTTGCGATATCGCCGACCTGCATCTGCCGTTGAAGCCGGGCATGGACGCGCTACTGTTCAATGGCCTGTTATGCCACCTGCAGCGCGATGGCCGCATCGACCACGACTACGTCGCCAATTTCACCAACGGTTTCGCCGAGGCGCTACGCCAAGCCGAGGCCGGCGCCGGTTCGGTGGCCGCGGTCGCCGCCGGCTGCGAGCTGGACCCGGCCGATATCGCCCAATTTTTCGCTTGGTTCGCAGCAACCGAACGCAGCGTCACGGTGTATTCGCAAGGCATCAACCAATCCAGCTCCGGATCGGACAAATGCAACGCCATCATCAACTGCCATCTGGCGACCGGCCGGCTGGGCAAACCCGGCATGGGGCCGTTTTCGTTCACCGGCCAACCCAATGCGATGGGCGGCCGCGAAGTCGGCGGGCTGGCCAACATGCTGGCGGCACACATGGACCTGGACAATCCGGTGCATGTCGACCGCGTCGGCCGGTTTTGGCACAGCGAACACGTGGCGAACAAAGCCGGACTGAAAGCCGTGGACATGTTCGAGGCCGTCGCCGCCGGCCGGGTCAAGGCGGTCTGGATCATGGCCACCAATCCGGTGGTGTCGATGCCGGACGCGGACCGGGTGAAGCAAGCGCTGCAAGGCTGCGAATTCGTCGTGGTATCGGATTGCATCGCCGAGACCGACACGGCCCAACTCGCGCACGTGTTGTTGCCGGCCACCGGCTGGAGCGAAAAGGACGGCACCGTGACCAATCTGGAACGGCGCATCTCGCGGCAACGGCCGTTGTTCCCGGCTTCCGGCGAAGCCCGCCACGACTGGTGGATCATTAGCCGGGTGGCGCAACGCATGGGCTTTACCGAGGCCTTCGCTTACCAATCCAGCGCCGAAATCTTTCGCGAACATGCGGCGCTGTCGGCCTTCGAGAACGACGCCGAACATCAATTACGCGACTTCGATTTGTCGGCGTTTACCGCGATCGATCAGACCGAATTCGATGCCCTGCAACCGGTACAGTGGCCGGTAAGCCGCGACCGACCGCAAGGCCGGCCGCAGCTGTTCGACGACAAGCTTTTTTATACTGCCGACCGCAAGGCCAGATTTATTCCGGTCGCGCCGCACGGGCCGCGCCATAGCGTCGACGTCGACTACCCGTTCACGCTGAACACCGGCCGCTTGCGCGATCAATGGCACACCATGACCCGCACCGGCTTGGCCGCCAAATTGAACGCGCATCGGCCGGAGCCCTTCGTCGAAATCCATCCCGCCGACGCCGAGCGCTTACAACTGAAGCACCGCAGTCTGGCCCACATCGAAAGCCGTTGGGGGCAAATGTTGGCGCGGGTCGAAATCGGCGCCGGTCAACGCCAGGGCAGCTTGTTCGTCCCTATGCATTGGACTGCTCAACTGAGCAGCCACGGCCGGATGGGGGCTTTGGTCAACCCGGTGGTGGACCCCTACTCCGGCCAGCCGGAAAGCAAGCAGACTCCGGTGACGATCTCAGCCTGGCCGGCGACTTGGTACGCGACGATTCTGGCCCGGCAACCGTTGGCGATCCGGGATTGCGAATATCAAGTCAAAATCCGCGGCGACCAGTTTTTCCGTTACGAGCTGGCCGGCAGCGGCGCCGGTAAAGACTGGCGCCAGTGGAGCCGGGAATTGTTTGCCGAGCACGGCATGGCCGGGGCGGGCGACTGGCTGGAATACAGCGATCTGCAGGCCGGCTATTACCGTTGCGCCTACGTCAGCGACAATCGACTGGAAGTCTGTCTGTTGGTCGGACCGGATTTCGAGTTGCCGGAGCCGGGCTGGCTGTGCAGTTTGTTCCCGAAACCGGAACTGAGTCGCAGCGAACGTTTGGCCTTGCTCAGCGGCCAGCCGCCGAAAGGCGAAGCCGATATTGGCCGAATCGTCTGTTCGTGTTTCAATGTCGGCGAGAAAACCATTCAACAAGCGGTGCAAACCCATAAGTTACAAAGCGTGGCGGATATCAGCGCCTGCCTCGGCGCGGGCAGCGGCTGCGGTTCCTGCGTCGCCGAATTGAAGGAGTTTTTGCCTCAGCCCGGTTAACTCGACGCGCACAAGGACCATGCCAGAAAAATCAACGCTATTTCCCTATTTTCAGCCCATTATTGCGATAGCCAGCAGCAAAATCGTCGGTTACGAAGCCTTGGCCCGCCAATACGATGTCAAGGGCAATGTGGTTTCTGCCGGCGCCCTGTTCTCCTCCGCCGATGTCGACATCAAACAGCGTACCGAACTGGACCGACAGGTACGCTGGCAAGCCCTGGAAAAATTCTCGCAGCAGGCCGATAGCCAAACCTATCTGGCGCTGAACATTTCGGCGGCTTGGATCGAGAATCTGCGCCAACTCAATGCTTTGCCGACCCTGCGCATGCTGGAAGAGTTGAATATCGACCGCCAGCGCATCGTGGTCGAAATCTCCGACGCTCACGTCGATCCGCACAAGTTGAAACAGATCGTGCAGCGTTACCGCAAACACGGCCTGCGGGTGGCGATCGGCGACTTCGGCGCCGGTTCCTCGCAACTGGAACGGGTGATCGCAATCCAGCCCGATATCATCAAGATCGATATGCGCCTATTCAAGCGCGCCGCGAGAGGCAGCAGCATCGCCACCGACATCGTGCATCTGATGTCGCGTCTGGGCCAGCGCACCGGCGCCCGCATCGTCTGCGAAGGCGTGGAAAGCGACGAGGAGTTTTTATTCGGCTTGAACTGCGGCGCCCAATTCATGCAGGGCTTTTTGTTCGCCAAAGCCGAAGCCGATTTCCTGCCCATCAACAGTTTCGAACAGCACGCAGCCTCGCTACGCAGCAAGTTCGTCAAAAACACGCTGCCGCGGGTACAAAAAGAAATCAACGCGATCAACGCCATCAAGGCTTTGATTTACCGCTTGGCCCAAGCACTACAGGACGATTTCAACCTGAACGAACTGGTCAGCTGGAATTTCAGCCAAAGCGGCGTGATCCGGTTTTACCTGTGCAACAATCAGGGCGACCAGATTTCGCCGGATTTCAATTTCAGCGAAAACCAATGGTTTACCGATCCGCGCAAGATCGGCTTCAACTGGTCCTGGCGGCCGTACTTCTTTCAGTTGCTGGCGCTGGAAAACTGCGGCGATCGCAACCGCATCGTCACCTCCGAACGCTATCGCGATTTCGAAACCAGCCTGCTATGCAAGACCCTGGCGCTACGCCTGGACAATGAGCGAATTTTATTGGTGGATACTGTGGTAGGTGACTAGACTCATCTGTCCCGAACTGCACCGGCAACTGGCCGCGGCCGGCTTTTTACTATAATCAGTGCGACATGGTAACTGGCTGGAGTATGCAAAGGCGGCGAGATGAGCGACGACGAGAACTTATCGAAAATTCTGGTGATCGACAGCGACAGGCCGGCGATTTTGGTTGTCGGCAGCGATCCGGAATTGGCAACCCGCCTCAACCGGTTGTTCAATCGGGCGGCAGTGGCCGATAGCAGCCAAATTTCCGGAAAACCGAGCTACGCCGTACATTGGTCCGGCAATACAGCGCATGCGGCACAGGCGATTGCCGACGGTTTGGCCGCAAATACCCCGTTTAATTTGGTTTTTGTGCTGCATCCTTTGCCGCAAGCCAGCGGCGTGGCCTTGATAAAACACCTGTGGGAATTGGATTCCGGTTTGAACGCGGTGCTTTGCAATGCCGATCCGGGACTTGACTGGCCACAGATCGCCGAAACGCTGGGCGAGAGCGATCAGTTGCTGATTTTACAGCAACCGGTTTGCGACTTGGTCGTCCGCCAAGTGGTCCATGCTATGGTCAGGCAATGGCAATTGGTGAAGCAAACCCAAGACGTCATGCAATTTATCGTGATGCAGAACCAACGGCTCGACGCGACCAACCACAAGTTGCAGGACATGCAGGCGCAGTTGCTGCAATCGGAGAAAATGTCATCAATCGGTCAATTGGCTGCGGGCGTTGCCCACGAAATCAACAATCCGATCGGATTCGTCAAATCCAATCTAAATACTCTGAAGGGATATACCGAAGACTTATTAGCCCTGGCCGAGACTTACGAACAGGCCGAGGCAGCGCTGGCCGACCCGGTCCTGCGTGCCGAAATCGACTCGGTCAAACGCCGGATCGACTTCGAATACTTGCGAGACGACGCGCCGGATTTACTCAACGATTCGCTGGACGGTATTAACCGGGTTGCCAAAATCGTTCAGGACTTGAAGGACTTTTCCCATCCGCAACACGACGGCGACGCCTGGCAGTGGGCCGATCTCAACGCCAACCTGGATAGCGCGTTGAACATTGTTTACAACGAACTGAAATACAAAGCGGACATCGTCAAACACTATGGCGAGCTGCCTTTGGTCAATTGCTTGGCTGGCCAACTGAATCAGGTCTTCGTCAACTTGCTGGTCAACGCCGCATACGCGATTGACAAGCGGGGCGTCATCACCATTGCCACCGGCAGCGGCGAAGGCCGGGTCTGGCTAGAAATTTCCGACACCGGCTGCGGGATTGCCGACGAGCAACTGAACCGGATTTTCGATGCCTTTTACACCACCAAGCCGGTCGGTAAAGGGACCGGGCTGGGATTGACAATTTCCTACGGCATTGTCAAAAAACACAGCGGCGAAATCAGCGCGCGCAGCCGAGTCGGCGAAGGCACCACCTTGCGCATTGAACTGCCGGTCAATGCCGAAGCAAGCCAGTGAAACTCTTATCGGCGTTCGCCGGCCGCCGCGATTGCACCAGCCCCATCCGTAACGTGAGTGTTTGATTCCGGAACGATTTTGATGGCTTTAAGTTTCACGGGAAACTCGTAACAAAGCACTTTAGCCAACATTAAGTTTATCCCGTAACTCACTTCAAGAATGTTTTACAAGATATTGATATTAAATATTTTTCTTTATTTTAAGCCGAATTATCGGACTCAGGCGAGTTGATGGCAACGATAAACCGAATTCCTTAGCCACGGCCGGGCCGATTCCGCGCCAATCGCGGCGTCGGCCGGCTCGGACATTGTAAACAATTAATATCCATAGAGTTTTCGTGCGACTTTAAGATAAACTGCAGCCAGGCGAACCCAAACCGAAACCGAATACCTTGAAGCACGTTTCGCGGGAGTATGTTTATGCGCACACTGTATTACAGCCATCCGGATTTTCTGGCCCACGATACCGGGCTGGCCCATCCGGAATGCCCCGAGCGGTTGCGAGTCATTGCCGAAGCGCTCGCGACGCCGAAATTCGCCGCACTGACGCATCTACAAGCGGCATTGCCGGACGACATTGAAGACAAAATCGGGTTGGTTCACGGTCGGGCCATGATCGCCAAACTGCTGGCCGAGATACCGGAACACGGTCTGACCAACCTGGATGCCGACACAGTGGTTTCGCCCGGTTCGCGCCAGGCGGCGCTACTGGCCGTCGCGGCGGTATGCGATGCAGTGGATAAAGTCTGCGGCGGCGCAGCCGACAATGCCTTCTGTGCGGTGCGCCCGCCCGGACACCATGCCATGCCCGACTACCCGATGGGTTTTTGTCTGTTCAACAACGTGGCCATAGCCGCCGAGTATGCACGCAAGAGTTATGGCCTGGAGCGGATCGCGATCGTCGATTTCGACGTCCACCACGGCAACGGCACCCAGGCCGCGTTTTACGACCAACCGCAAGTGCTCTACATATCCAGCCACCAATGGCCGCATTACCCCGGCAGCGGCCATCCTTCGGAACACGGTGCCGGCAATATCCTCAATCTGGCGCTGGCGACCGGCAGCGACGGCGAGGTGATTCGGGCCAAATATTGCGATACGGTATTCCCCGCCCTGCACAAATTTGCACCGCAGTTGGTTTTGATTTCGGCCGGATTCGACGCGCACAAAGACGACCCGCTCGCCTCGTTGCGCTTGACGGAAGCAGACTACCATTGGCTGACCGAACAATTGCGAGCGATCGCCGAAGAGTACTGTCAGGGACGGCTGATTTCGGTGCTGGAAGGCGGCTACAATTTACAGGCGCTGGCAAACAGCGTCGCCGCGCATGTGGCGGCTTTGATGGGCTGGGGCAACGAGGGCGTTTGACCGCCCTCTTTCCCATCCGTTGTTATTGCAGATTCGGCAGGGTATAGACGTAGTCGGCGTCCTTCATCGGCGCGTGGCAGGCGAAGCAAGGCGCTGATTGCGCCTTGTCGTACATTTTCAAAGTCTTGCCTTCCCAGATACCGAAGCCCCAACCGCCGGTCTCAGCGTATTTCTTGCTGTCTTTGACCATCGCTTCGGCGGCGGTAAATTCGCCGGGCACCGAGGCTTGTTCCCAATTCGGATGCTTGCGCTCGGCCCATTTGATCTTGGCGATAATGCTGCCGTCCGGCCAGGGCTTGGTCTTGCCGGCCCGCGCGGCATTGATGGCGACGTCGTTGCCGACGATCGCCCGCATGCTGTTCTTTTCGTGGCGCAGCGACACGCCCAACAGCCGCCAATCCCGATATTCACCGTGCTCCGGTTTCGCCGCCGGCACGGTTTCGGCGGCAACGCCATTGGCAACCAAAATCAAAGCGGCGGCCAGCAGCCGGCCGCCGGAAATCGTTTTGTACATACACCCTCCGTTAATAGTCATGTAAACCAGCGGCGCGGATTGTAACGGCTCCACAGGGCGGCGACCAATACAAAACCGCTGAGCCCGGCCAGTATTTCTTCAGCCAGCCGCCCTCAATGTCGTTAAGTTAAGCAAAAAACCGGCTTGTTCAAACTCTGGAGGATTAGGCCAGGCCTGCGACCGAAGGCGCTTGATCACGGGCATGGCCCGCTCCCACCATCCTTGACCTAACACCGCTGCGATCCAGATTCGCTTGGTACTCTATCGCTCCGGTAATGCCTGCCGGAGCGATCGTTTCGTTCAACAGCATCGTCTTTCCCCGTGGTCCCTAGTGGGACGGACTCTTAGCCCGCGGGAATGGTTTTGTTGGCTTATGCAACTTGCGCCATCCCTAAACGGCTGTTTAGAATGTGAAGTTAATCTCAAACTTCATAAACTCAACGATGCGCGATACCTTCCATTCCTCAAGCCCGGTGATTCCAGCAGCCGATAGCCGCCGGCTATGGGTGCTGGTCGCGCTGATGGCAGTGGCTGGCTGGTTTTTGTTGGCGAATGTCGAACGCGACGGTTTGAGCAGCGGTTTCGCCCATCCGTTTGCCGGTAACGATCATTTGGTCACGATGTTGGCGGTTGGCATCTGGGCCGCACAATTACGCGGGCATGCGATTTGGATGCTGCCGGCCACGTTCGTCGGTGTCATGAGCCTGGGCGGTCTGGCCGGAGCGCTCGGCTGCTACCTGCCGCAGATCGAAACGATTGTGCTGCTGTCATGCGCCGTATTCGGCGTATTGATCGTGCGCAACCTGCGCTTCAGCACCAATACCAACTTGGCGATCGTTGCATTGTTCGGTTTTTGCCACGGCTTTGCCCACGGCCAGGAGATTTCGGCTTCCGCCGGTTTGATTTCGTACGTGTGCGGTTTCGTATCGGCAACCTTGCTATTGCACGGCGCCGGGATCGTCTTCACCAAAGGCGTGATATTGGCGGTCGGCTGTTTTTTTTCGATGACGCTGGCGCAACCCCCTGCAATCGGTGCGGTAAAGGTGAATATTCCGGACGCGCTGCTCGCCGTTTCCAAGCGGATGCAGACCGAAGCCGTGGAGCGGGTTCAAGCGCGGTTCAGGCAAACGGCCCCTGCCGACGCCGGATGCTTCCCGCCCCAAATCGAATCGGCGCCGCCGGCCGCGGTTGCTTGCCGCTTCAGACGGCTATTTCCTGAGATCAACCACTCGCCGGGTTTGAGCATGGCCAGTAACGGCGTCGGTCGCACCTCGCCGCCGCGATTGCCTGCCATTACCGTATCGCTACCCTCGTCCGCCATACCGCTCGCGCCCCAGCCCTCGACGGCATGGGCCCCTGCTCCATCTCCCGCTTTTAGCCTTCCCGGCTTTCAGTGCGTTTGCACCAGTTTCTCCGCTGCCGCGCAACGGCAACTTCCGGCGATATCGCCAATGCTACCCGCCGCTAGTGAGTACTTTCCCGATTTTATTCAGCAATCAAGGCTCGCATACCCATGAAAATTCCAGAGCAACTCGCCAAAACCGTACTGGCGTTTACCATCGCTTCCGTCGTCGGACCGAGCGTTAAAGCAGACCCGCGCACTACTACCGCGCCCGCTAAAGACAAAGCCCAGGATTCGGTGCAAACGTTGAGCGAAGTGGTCGTCGATTCCGAAACAGGCAAACCCAAGTTTCCCAACACCGCCAAAGCCACGCCAAGTTTGACGGTAAACCGGGCGGATATCGAAACCAAAGTCAACGAAGTTACCATCGAGGACGCGTTGCGCTACCTTCCCGGCGTCAACGTCCGTCGCCGCTACCCGGGCGATGCGAACGCACCGATCGCGATGCGCGGTTCGAATATCACCCAGTCTGCCCATACCATGGTATTCGCGGACGGCATGCCGATTTACAACATGGTTAACGCCGGCCACACCGCCGCACCGCGTTGGTCGATGGTTGCACCGAACGAAATCGAATCGGTCGACGTACTGTTCGGGCCATTTTCCAGCCAGTACGACGGCCACTCTTTCGGCGGCGTGGTCAATTTCAACACCCGCATGCCGGATAAATTCGAAGCGGAAATGAGCGCCACCGGCATCTTTCAGGACATGCACCGCGGCGGCCGTGATCAGGTATTGCAGGGGTTTCGTACCTTCGTTTCCGGCGGCGACCGTATCGATAAATTTCGGGTGTACCTCTCATACAACCACATGGAAAACCAAGGCCAACCGATGGACCCGATCGGCACATCAACCGCCTCGCGCGGTTTACCGAGCAATCTGGCGGCCGGCGCCACGGCCATCCCGGTCACCGGGGCACAACTGATTCCGAGCCCGACCGGCGGCCGGAATTTTATTTTCGGCGACTCGGGCATCGATCGGGCCGAAACCGATTTGTTTAAACTGAAAACCTCTTACGACCTGACGGACGACTTGCAGGCTCGATTTACTATTGCCTACGAAGAACGCAACAGATACAACAACGATCCGCTGGCCCTGTCCAAAAGCTCTGCCACCGGGCAAACCCTGTTTAGCAATAGCACCAACAACAACGGACGTTTTACCAATTACTATACGCAAGACGGCTATAACTTCACGGTGCCGTTGAATGGCTTCCGTTTGCAGGAACAGAACCGCCAAGCCTTGAATTACGGCTTGAGCCTGAAAGGGAAGATCAGCGAGCGCTGGCATATCGACACCACGGCCAGCTTTTACGACGCCTTTAAGGATACCAGCCTGCAATCCAGGGGCGCCCAACTGGACCCCAACGCCCTGGTCGCCGGCCAGTTGCCGGGACAAATCACCGATGTCAGTACCTGGTGGGCAACTTACGACCTGAAACTCGCCACCGACCAGTTATTCGGCCGCGACGATTTATCCTTTATGGGCGGCTACCAGTTGGTGCACGGCAACAATAATAACCGGGTCTATGACAGCAGCGTTTATGCGAGCGGCATGCGCGGTAACGAAATCAGCGACTCGGGCGGACAAACCCAGACCAACAGCTTGTTTTCGCAGCTCGAATGGCGTTTCCTGCCGGATTGGAGCGTAATGGCGGGCTTGCGCTACGATCATTTTCAGACGATAGGCGGCCATTTTTACAATTACAACCGTAGCGCTACCGACGTCAGGCGCATCCAGAATTACGAGGACCGCAGCCAGGCCCGCATCTCGCCTAAAGCCGCGATCGAGTATTCGCCGGACAATTGGACTTTGCGTTATTCGTTCTCCAAAGCCTATCGTTTTCCGGTGGCTGAAGAATTGTTTGCCAGCAAGAATACCGTCGCCGGAACCACATTCTCCGATCCAAACCTGGGGCCGGAAAATGGTTATTTTCATAATTTCATGGTTCAGTACGACCTGCACCAGGGCTTGGTCAGGGCCAACTTTTTTTACGACCAAATCAACGACGAAATATTTTCCTATAACCCGCTGCTGGCGGGCGGCAACGGGCCGAACACCTATCTGGCCATCGGGCAAACCGAATCGATCGGTGTCGATTTGACGTATCAGAAATACGGTTTGTTCGGCCTGCCGCTGGATTTTGCAGCCAATACCATTTTCCTGAACAAGCAAATCGTCAAGAATCCCCAGGCGCCGGGGCTGGCCGGTAACGAGTGGCCGCGGACGCCTCGTTTGCAGGCCAATGTTCAGGCGACTTACCATATACTGCCGGAATGGGATGTCACGCCATCGGTCCGCTACCGTAGCGACATGTTCCACCAAATTACCAACGTCGATACGGAAGCCAACGTATTCAACGGCTCGGACGAATACACGCTGGTGGATTTCAAAACCAACTACAGACTGCCGACATACCACAATCTGAAAAGCACGATGTCGGCCGGTATCGATAATATTCTGGACCAGGATGTCTACGAAAATAATCCGCTGGCGCAACGCACCTACTATGTCAGCTTATCCGTTAAGTACTAAACCCAACTGTTCAGCCATGACGACAACCCACATTCTCGAAACCCGCAATCTGGTGGTGGAATACCAACAGCATCGGGCGATCGACCAACTGAATTTAGCGGTACCTGCGGGCTGCGTTTACGCCTTGCTGGGCGGCAACGGCGCCGGCAAAACCACGACGATCAGCACCTTCTTGGGATTTAACCGTCCCAGCAGCGGCCAGGTCTTGATCGGCGGCCGCTCGCTGCAGGACCAACCGGAGCTGGTCAAGTCCGAACTGGCCTATCTGCCCGAAAACGTGGCCTTGTACGACCTGCTCAGCGGCGTGGAAAACCTGCGGTTTTTCTGTGCGCTGGCCGGAATCGAATTGAGCCGGGAGCAGACCGGCCGCTTGTTGAGCGACAGCGGCTTGCAGGCGGATGCCCACGACAAGCGGGTCGGCCAGTATTCCAAAGGCATGCGGCAAAAGGTCGGTCTGGCGATCGCCAGCGCCAAACACGCCAAAGCCATGTTGCTGGACGAGCCCACCTCCGGCCTGGACCCGAGCGCAGCCAACGACTTTGCCCAACGCATCCGCGCCGCGGCGGACGGCGGCATGGCGGTATTGATGGCGACCCACGATTTGTTCAACGCCAAGCAAGTCGCGGATCGCATCGGCATCATGAAGCAAGGCCGGCTGGTCGAGGAGTTCGATGCCCACAGCGTGCAACACGACGAATTGGAAAGCAAATATCTGGCGCATGCCCGGGGGTTGGCATGATCGCCATTGTCATGCGCAAGGAGCTGGCCACCACGTTGCGCGACGGCCGTTTGCTGGTGCTGGGCCTGTCGCTGTTTGTTTTGTTCGCCGGCTTTTTTCTGTTTTCCAGTTACCAGTTGCAGGCACAGCGCCAGGAAAAACAGCGCGTCGGCGCGACGGCCAAGGAACAGTGGAATTCGCAGAGCGTCAAGAACCCCCATGCCGCCGCGCACTACGGTATTTACGTGTTCAAGCCGGATTTGCCCAGCGCGGCGATAGATCCGGGCTTGACGCCGTTTACCGGCCAGTCGCTGTGGCTGGAGCCGCACAAACGCAACCTGACCCGTTTCAATCCGAGTGCCGACGACGTATTGGCCAATCGATTCGGACAGGCCAGCAGCAGCTTCGTGCTTTATGCCTTGTTGCCGCTGTTGATCGTCGCGCTCAGTTTCAATTCGGTGTCGCAAGAACGCGAACGCGGCACCTTGCGCATGTTGCATAGTTTGGGAGTGGCGCCGCGGGCCTTGTTGTTCGGCAAGTTGCTCGGGCTGCTGACGGCGTTCTGGCTGGTCATGTCGCCCGCCGTGTTACTGGCGGGCCTGACGCTGGCCGGCCAATTCGAGCTGGCGATCGACGACCTGCTGCGTTTGAGTTTGCTGCTGGCCGGCCTGCTGGCGTATTACACGGTGTTCGCCGCCTTATCGATTGCCGCCTCCGCCTACTTTCGCACCAGCCGCAACACCTTGTTTTGCCTGCTGGGGTTCTGGATGGGCAGCGTGTTCGTCGCCCCGCGGCTGGGCGCCGCGATCGGCGATGTGCTTGCGCCCAACCCCAGTGCCAGCCAATTTTGGGATGCGATCAAGACCGATATCGCCCAAGGCCTGCCCGGCGACGGCTCCAAGCAACAACGCGAAACGGCCTTCGAAGCCCAAGTGCTGGCCCAATACGGCGTTGCCAGCAAAGAGCAGCTACCGGTGGGTTTTGTCTCGCTGAATCGACAATATAACGACGTTTACTCCAGCAAAGTCCACCAGTTGCATTTCGATCGCCTGCGGGCCAACTTCGCCACCCAACAGCAACTGGCGCATCTGGCCGGTTGGCTGGGGCCCAGTCTGGCGCTGCGTTCGTTGTCGATGGCCATAGCCGGCACCGATTTGGCGCACCAACGCGATTTCGAAGACGCCGCCGAGAAATATCGGCGTTATTTCATCGATCTCACCGAAGACTGGGACCGCGAACGCAGCCACGGCACCGAACGCTCCGCCAAAGGCGCGGAAACCGATTGGCGCAGCGTGCGGGACTTTGCTTACGCCGTTCCCACGGTCGGATTTTCGCTAAAAGCCAGCCTGCTGCCGCTAGCGGTGCTGGGCGCCTGGTTGGGGGCGGCACTGTGGCTGTTGGCCCATTCGGCACGGAGGTTGGCGCCATGATGGCTATCGTCAAAGTGGAATGGATCAGAATCCGGCGCAATCCGCTGAACGCGGCGATATTGCTGATTTTTGCGGTCTTGATGGGGCTCAGTGCCGTCTGGTCCGGACTCAGGGCCAGCGAGATTCGCGCTGCCGCGGCGGCGCCGCAAATCGCGGCGTCGGCCGCCAATGCCGCGGAAATGCACGACGCGCCGAAGGCGGACGCGCATGACGGCGGCGATGGGGCCTATGCCGCCAGCAATGACCGGGCGCCACTGCAATTGCCGCTGCTCGGCGGTTTGGTGCTGAACGTCAGCCAAGCCGATTTGGTCGGCACGTCCATTAAAGTCTCCAGTCGCAGCCGCCATACCGACGGCCGCAACAGCGACCAATTATTCAATCCGTTGAGTTACGAATTCGGGTTGCTGGACTTTGCCAGCGTGTTCGCGCTGTTGACGCCGCTGGTCGTCATCGCTTTGAGCTACGGCTTGGTGCAGGAGGAACGCGAAAGCGGGGTCTGGCGCCTGGTCTGCACCCAAACCGCGCGGCCGTGGCAATTGGTGTTGTGCAGCCTGGGCTGGCGTTTGCTGTTGGTGGCACTGGTCGCCTGCGCCAGTTCGCTGCTGGCGTTTTTGCTGGATAGCGGCTCGGCGCTGTCGGCGCTGGCTTACTGGTGCTTGATCAGCCTGAGCTACGTGCTGTTCTGGTTCAGTCTGGCCGGCTTGTTCCTGTTGCTGCCGATTTCTTCCGGCGCGGCGGCGATAGGCTTGCTCGGCAGTTGGCTGATCTTGACCTTCGGCGTGCCGGCCGCGCTGCATTGGGCCGCCGACCAGACCCAGCCCAAGCCGTCGCGCATGGCCGCCATTATCGAAATCCGCCGGTTGCAGGAACTCTCCAACCAGCAGCGGCAAAATTTGCTGGCGGACTGGTTTAAGGCCCATCCCGAGCTGCTGGGCGACACGCCGCTTGCCAAACTGCCGCGGGAAGTCGCCGGCTTGCCGGCCGCCCTGCAACTGGACAGCCAGATTCGGCCGCTGATGCTGCAATTCGAAACCCACCGCGCCGAGCAATTCGGATTCATGCAACGCTGGTCCTGGACTTCGCCGGCCTTGGCCGTGGCGTTGATGGCGGATCGTTTATCCGGCCTGGACGCACCCCGGCACGCCAGCTTCGTCGCCGCCGTCAACGATTTCGAAGACCGCTGGCGAGCGTACTTCGTGCCGTCCATCATGGCCCGCGCCGCCTGGAGCGAAGCGCAGCAAGCGGCGCCGCCGCAATTCGATTTCGATCAGTCCTTCGACATTGCCGAGCTCAACGGCCTGATCGGCTTGCAGGCGCTCTCGGCGGCATCGATGCTGGCAGTTCTGCTCGCGCTACGGCAGCGCTTCTCGCAATTTTAGCGTTGGCGGCTCCGGTCCCGGTCGGTACACAACACCGCGATCTTGCCTATGGGCAAGCGCGATGCGGCCGGACCGGCTGCACTCGGTTGCGAACGGCAGGGTTTGAGGGATAAAGCGCCTGCCGCGAACGCCGGCGGCGTGCTACCATTTTGCGAAATCCATCGCATCCCAATCCGACTTTCAGACAGGAATCGTCATGTCAGGCAACAAGCACTCGCTTCCCATCAACCTATTCTGGGGCCTCGTCGCTCTGGCCGCGGCCGGCGCCATCGCCGGTATTGCTTTGCAGCGCGGCGAAACCATCAGCAGCATGTGGCTGATCGTCGCCGCAGTCTGCGTTTACGCGCTCGGCTACCGCTTTTACAGCGCCTTCGTCGCCGCCAAAGTCCTGGTGCTCGATGCCAGCCGCGCCACGCCGGCCGAACGCTTCGACGATGGCCGCGACTTCATGCCCACCCACAAATGGGTGGTGTTCGGCCACCATTTCGCCGCCATCGCCGGCCCCGGCCCGTTGATCGGGCCGACGCTGGCGGCCCAGTTCGGCTATCTGCCGGGCACCTTGTGGATCCTGATCGGCGCGGTGCTGGGCGGCTGCGTGCAGGACTTCGTGACCCTGTTTTTCTCGGTCAGGCGCGACGGCCGCTCGCTGGGGCAGATGGCCAAGGACGAATTGGGCAACATTGGCGGCGGTGCCGCGATGCTGGGGGTGATGACGATCATGGTGATCCTGATCGCGGTGCTGGGCCTGGTCGTGGTCAATGCGATGAAACACAGTCCCTGGGCGACCGCCACCGTCGCCGCGACGATACCGATCGCGATGTTGATGGGCATGTATCTGAACCATTTGCGGCCGGGGCGGGTGCTGGAAGCGACGCTGATCGGCGTGTCCTTACTGGTGTTTGCCGTGGTCGGCGGCGGCTGGATCGACGAAAATCAGGCCATCCGCGGCTGGTTCGATTACGACGCGCCGGAACTGGCGTTGATGGTGATCGGTTACGGCTTCGCCGCCGCGGTGTTGCCGGTCTGGCTACTGCTGGCGCCGCGCGACTACCTGTCCACCTTCATGAAACTGGGCACGATTGCCGCGCTGGCCGTGGCAATTCTGATCTTGCGACCCGAGCTGAAAATGCCGGCCTTGACCCAGTTTATCGACGGCAGCGGCCCGATCTTCGGCGGCAAATTGTTTCCGTTCGTGTTCATCACCATCGCCTGCGGCGCAATTTCCGGCTTTCATGCGCTGATTTCGTCGGGCACCACGCCCAAGCTGCTGGCTAACGAAACCGACGCCCGCTTTATCGGCTACGGCGCAATGATGATGGAATCCTTTGTCGCGATCATGGCGATGATCGCGGCGTCGGTGTTGGAGCCGGGAGTTTATTTCGCCATCAACAGCCCGGCTGGCGTGGTCGGCAAGGAAGCGGCGGAAGCGGTGGCGAAAATCAGCAGTTGGGGCTTTCCGGTGGCCGTCGAGCAAATGCAGCAATTGGCGCAGACCATGGGCGAATCGACCTTGTTCGCCCGCACCGGCGGCGCGCCGTCGCTGGCGGTCGGCATGGCCAGCTTGTTCGCCCAGGTGTTCGGTCAACATCTGCTGGCGGCCTGGTACCATTTCGCGATCATGTTCGAAGCCTTGTTCATCCTGACCACGTTGGACGCCGGCACCCGCGTCGCTCGTTTCATGCTGCAGGACATCCTCGGTAACTTCAATATCGGCCGCGGCAGCAGCGGCGGTTACGCCAGCATCTTACTGACCAGCGCCGCCGTAGTCGGCGCCTGGGGCTATTTCCTGTACATGGGGGCGATCGATCCGTTGGGCGGCATCAACAGCCTGTGGCCGCTGTTCGGCATCGCCAACCAAATGCTGGCGGCAATCGCGCTGTGCGTGGCGACGACGATTCTGGTCAAATCCGGCAAGCTGAAGTACGCCTGGGTCACTGCCCTGCCGCTGTCCTGGCTGATTATCGTCACCAGCAGCGCGGCCTGGCAGAAATTGTTCGCCGAGGATTTACGCATCGGTTTTCTGGCGCATGCCGCCGATTTGTCGGCGAAAATCGCCAGCGGTTCGCTGCCGGCCGCGCAACTGAAAAGCGCCCCGCAATTGATTTTCAACGATTACCTGAACGCCGGCCTGACCTGCCTGTTCATGCTGATCACCTGGCTGCTGCTGGCCGACATGCTGCGCGTGATCTACCGGGTAACCAGCGGCCAGCCCTACCCGCAATCCAGCGAATCGCCGCATATACCGAGCCGGTTGGTGGAGAATTGGGTCAGGGACTGACCGTCCTGATCGGTTCCTGCTGCCGGCCACAGACTATGCGCCGGAATTGGCGCCCGGATTTGTTGACACCTTGACGAAAAAAAGGCGCCGTGATCGCGGCGCCTTTTGCTGTTGCGGACTTGGTTTCCGGCCTACCAGCTAAAACTAGCGGACACTTGGCCGCTGCCGTCGTAGCTATAACCGCTCTTAACGACATTGGTCACGGTAAACGCGCAGGTTCCGGACGAATTCACCGGTAAGTTCGCACTACTGAGACTCGCGGTACCGGTCGTACCGGTGGTAGCCGAGGTAACACCGGTTACCGTAGTCGAGCCGCTGCTGGTTTTCACCGACCCGCTCCAACTTCCGTAGAGGGTTGCGCCGGAAACGGCAGAAACACCGTCATTGATCGTCACCGTTGCCACGCATTGCGCCTTGTTTTTCCCCACCAGCCGCCGTGTCACTTTGGTGCTGGCGGCTTTCATGCTAAGCGCCACTGGCGCTTGAGCTACCGAGATGACTTGACTGGCACTGCCTTTCAAGCCGCTGCTGTCGGTCACCGTCAAGGTGGCATTGTAAGTTCCCGGCGTGTTGTAGAGATGGCTGACGCTGGCGGAATTGCTGTTTGGCGTACCGTCACCGAAATTCCAGGCGTAAGCGGTGATCGAGCCATCCTGATCGACCGAGCCGGTACCATTCAAACTCACGGTCAGCGGCGCACTACCGCTGGTCGGCAAAGCCGAAATCACGGCAGTCGGTGCTATCGTTGTGGCACTGCTTTTCGGATAAGTACCGGTAATCAGGTATTGGCCGACACTGGCATAGTCAGAGTACCCGGTAGTCAAGTCGCCGTAGCCGATGCCGTCAATTTGCAGAAAATACTGGCCCGGCGCCAGGGTCGCCGCCAATGAAGCCGCCAAGCTATCCCCCGGGTTTGCGCTAGTCAGGACGGCGCCGGAACTGGTCATCAACTTTAGCGAAATATCCAGATTGGCTGATACCGCCCCGGAGGCGGCGTTGAATTGCACATTGCCGCCATCGGTAGAGAAACTGAATACATCGAGATCGGTACGGCTCTCGATAGTGCCAATTTGCAATACCGCGCCAGCGCTGCCGGACAGCGGCGCCGCAGTGGCTGGCGTTCCGCCGAAATCGTCGGCGCGTTGCGGCGCACCGGCCGCCGCGATCACAGCAATATCGTCTTGCTGGTTATTGGCGTCCGGATATTCGCCCTTGCTCCATTGAGTCACCGGTTGGTAATAGCCGACCCCCATAATTGGCGCCCAACCGGTGGCCCCGCTGCCCTGGCCCGCGTAGTAACTGCTGGTGGAGGTACCGTCGTGAGTCAAATTCAGAGCGTGGCCCACTTCGTGCGAAACGGCATCGGCTACATATCTCGGATTGCCGCCGCCCAACTTATCGAAAAACACCCAGACTGGGTTGTAATAGTCGGGACTGCTCGACGAATAATAGGAAAACACATTGATGTAGGCAACACCGCCGCAGGCTTGGCTGCAAAGCTCGGGCATCGATTGCGTGATCGCGGCACGAATACCATACACGGCGTCCGAACTACTGGTGCGCTGCAGCGCTGCGGCCGCGGGTTCCTGCGTCGTCACATCCACATCGAAAGGCGCGTAATCCTCCGCCACCCGCTGCCAAATTTCGCGAATATTGTTCTGTTCCGCACTGCTAAAACCGGATGGATTACCATCGGTATCATAGGCCTTGGCATTCAACGTACCGTTGTACCAAGCGCTGTTGCTGGCCTGGTAGCCGTTAAAATCCAGATATATGGTGCGGTTCGATCCGGGTTTACTATGGAGCGTAAATGGATCCGCACTCGCCACTGCCGTTGCGTTGAACGTATCGGTTCCGGCGGCAGTGGTAGCGTAAGCGCCGGTGACACCGGCAATCCGGCTCTCCGGCAAAGGGGTCGGCTCATGCGCGGCATCGATGTACAACAAGTGGCCGCTTTGGTCGATCCAAGCGCTAGAGTCGGTACGTAAGATCGATTGCAAACGCTCTGCCGACATGCCGTATTGTTCGGCAACCCCAGGTAATTGATCGCCTAAAGCTTGGATCGCAGCCTGGCCGTTGACTTTTTCCCTAAGCGTAAGTTTGGGAAACGGCATTTCAGTAGCATCGGTACTACCTGCCCCAATCTGATTTTGGGCCAGCGCGTCAGCCGTTTCAGTCCCAATCGCGCTTTGTTGCCCGGAACCGTTCAATCCCGACACGAAAGCTTGGTAACGGCCATCGCTGAGCTGCTTCAAGCCATAGTTATAGCCGGCTAGCGTTTGTTCGGCCACTTCGCGGCTTGGAAAATAAAGCGGCACAGTTAAAAGATTGGCGGCGATTAGGGAAGCGGTTAGTGACATGAGATTTCCTTATTTACTTTATAGAATCGGCAGCATGCGAGCATCTGTGGCCTGATATGGCCATGGGCAAGGCCCGGTCGTTTTCGAGCCTTTTGGCAGGCAGATACAAACCATCTCGCTTTGAGGGGTCAGCTCAAAAAGCTATCGAATTTACAGCTGAAAAGTGAAAGAAAACCTACATAAAGCATTAAGATCCGATGAAAATCGGTTTCCGGACCGGAGATGGACAATCATTGCGGAATGATTTTCGGCATAACCTTGACCGAAAAATCCGCAACGTTGGAATCGAAACGAGTCAAATGACTCGGGAGAATTGTTGTTGTTTCTGCGCCAGATACTTGTCAAACACCATGCAGATATTGCGGATCAGCAGGCGGCCGGCGCTGGATACTTGAATGCCGGCGGCGGTTAAATCCAACAAACCGTCCGATTTCATCGGCTGCAGTTTTGCCAATTCCGCGGCGAAATAGTCGTTAAAGACGATACCGAATTCCCGTTCGATGTGTTCGAAACTCAGTTCGAAATGGCAAATCAGTTGGGTAATCACGGCCCGGCGCAGTTTGTCGTCGTCGTCCAGATCCACGCCGCGAAACACCGGCAATTTACCTTGCGCGATGGCTGCGTCGTATTCGTCGAGTTCCTTGTAATTTTGCATATAGGCGTCGCCGACCCGACCGATCGAGGTCACGCCCAAGCCAACCAAATCGCAGTCGGAATGGGTGGAGTAGCCCTGGAAGTTGCGGTACAGCTTACCCTCGCGCTGGGCCACGGCCAACTCGTCGTCCGGTTTGGCGAAATGGTCCATGCCGATGTAGACATAGCCGGCATCGGTCAGTTTTTGGCCGACCATTTGCAAAATCTCCAGTTTCGCCGCCGGCGACGGCAAGGCCGCTTCGTCGATTTGGCGCTGCGTTTTGAAACGGCTGGGCATGTGGGCGTAATTGAAAATCGAAAACCGGTCCGGGGCATAGGCCAGTACCTGGTCCAGGGTATCGGCAAAGCTGGGCATGGTTTGCAACGGCAAGCCGTAAATCAGATCGATATTGGTAGAGCGGAAGCCTTCCTTGCGCGCCGCTTCCAGTACCGCGAAGGTTTGTTCCTTGCTTTGCAGCCGGTTGACGGCTTTTTGCACGTCCGGATCGAAGTCCTGCAAACCGAGGCTGATGCGATTGAATCCCAAGGCTCTTAGCTCGGCGATGGTGCGGTCGTCGGTTTCGCGCGGGTCGACTTCGATCGAATACTCGCCGCTATCGTCGCTGTGCAGATTGAAATTGGCCCGAGTCGTGTCCATCAACCGCCGCATTTGCTCGGCGCTCAAAAAGGTCGGCGTTCCGCCGCCCCAATGCAATTGGTTGACCGGTCGGCTTCGATCGAACAGTGCCCCCTGCATCTCGATCTCCTGGCACAGATTGTCCAGATACGGCAACGCATGGGCGCGGTTTTTAGTGACGATCTTGTTGCAGGCGCAATAGAAACAGACGGTGTCGCAGAACGGAATATGGAAGTACAGCGACAGCGGTCCGCCGGCGGCATTGGATTTTTCGATATGCCGCCGGTACTCGGCCTCACCGAAGCCTTCGTGCAACTCCAACGCGGTCGGATAAGAGGTATAGCGCGGACCGGACTTGTCGTAGCGTTTGATCAAGTCCAAATCGAATTTAATCGATTGGTCCATCATTTCAGTTCCTGATCGATGGTCACGCTCACGGCCGCCGTCGGCGATCCGTCCAGAGTGACTTCGGCACTGCCGACCAGATCGCCCGGTTGCGGCATCGCGTTACCGGATTTGGATATGCGGGCAACGATACGCAGTTGTTTGAAATCGGCCAGATGGGTTTGCGGCTGCATGGCCATGCTGTCGTTGAGTACGGCTTGCAGCGGCAGGTCTTTTACCTGTTGCTTGACGATAGCCAACGGCATTTTCGGACCGCTCAGGGCCTGGGCGTAAACGAATAGCGTGTCGTCCGGTTTTGCCTTGGTTTTCAGCTCGTCAGACAGGGCGGCATCGATTTTAATTTCGACCGGGGTCGTGGCAGCCGCAGCGCCAGCGCCCTGCTGGGTTTCAGCCTCCGCCATCGCAATCATTTTCTGCAATTGCTGCCGGGTTTCGTCTTGCTCCGGCAACATGGCCGACAGTTTTTGCCAATAGGCGATGGCTTGGGCAAAGTCGCCTTCCTCGGCCTTGGCCATACCGCCCAGCCACAGCGCGGTTTGGTCTTCCGGCACCAGTTTCAATGCCTGATAGACCAATGCGGCCGGTTCGCCGCGCATCTGGCCGTTACGCGCCATCGACAATGCGTCGGCATAGTGCAGCATCACCGCCGGTTCGTTCGGTTTACGCCGGTTCAATTCGGCGAACGCTTGGGCGGCGCTATCGTATTGTTGCATGTACAAATAGGCCCGACCCAACATCATCCAGCCCTCAAGATCGTCCGGTTGTTGTTGCAGGCGCTGTGCCAACGCGGCGACCATATTCTGCACATTATCGGCTGCTTTAGCCTGATTTTGCGCCAGTTCAGCCTTGGCAAGCGCTTGCGGCTCGCCCAGCGTCAGGTAGAGAAACAGGCTCAATACAGGCACCGCCAGGCCAAGCAGCGGAATCACCCAGCGCCCGGTTCCGGGCCTGAGCGCAGCCTTAGCCGGTGCGTCTTGCTGGATTTCATCCAATAAAGCCAGTTGCAATTCCTGGTACTGAGCATCGAACTGGCTTTGGGTCAGTACGCCGTCTTGCAGTTGCTGTTTCAGTTCGGCCAATTGTTGCCGAGCGATGGCTTTATTGCGGGTTTCGCCGTCGGCGTCATGCAAGGGCGCGGTTTTAAATAAGGGCGGCAACAAAATGGCCAAAGCCACGGCCACTAATCCGGCTATCGCCAGCCAAAACTCGATAGTCACGCGTCGTCACCCTGTTCCAGAATTTTTTTCAATTTCTCCCGCTCGGCAGCCGACAATTCCTTATCCGCACTGGCGCCTTTGGCGCGCAAAGTCCAAACCACGGCCAGACCCAAGACCAGGAACAACACCGGCCCCAGCCAGAGCAAAAATGTTTTCAGTTTGAACGCCGGTTTATACATGACGAAATCGCCGTAACGCTCGGTCATGAAATTGACTACGTCCTGCTGCGATTTGCCTTGTTGCAGCATTTCGTAGACTTGGCGGCGCAGGTCCTTGGCCAGGTCGGCGTTGGAGTCGGCGATGGTCTGGTTCTGGCAGACCAGACAGCGCAGCTCATTGATCAGGCTCTGGTAGGCCTGCTCCTGTTCCGGTTGCTTGAAGTCGCGGTATTCGATGTCGGCCCTGGCCTGAACCAGGTGCAACGACAACATCAGGATCAGCCAATATTTCATGCGCTTTCCGCCTCTAGTTGTTGAATCAGCGGTAAAAACAGTTTTTCCAGATCGCCGGCTTGAATCGGTCCGGTATGTTTGTAACGCACCACACCGCGCTTATCGATAACAAAAGTCTCCGGCACGCCGTAAACGCCGAAATCGATGCCGGTACGACCTTCGCTATCCATGACGCTGACCGTGTAGGGGTTGCCCTGCCTTGCCAGCCAGCCCTGGGCAGCGTCGGCCTGATCTTTATAATTCAGACCCACCAGCGTGACTTTGTTCAGTTTGGCCAACTGGTTCAACAGCGGATGTTCTTCCCGGCACGACACGCACCAGGAGGCCCAGACGTTGAGCAGCCAGACTTTACCTTTCAAGTCGGCCTGACTCAGGCTCCGCTCCGGCGTTGCCAGAATCGGCAACGTGAAAGCCGGCGCCGGTTTGTCGATCAACGGCGACGGGATTTCCCGCGGGTTCAATTTCAAGCCTATCGCCAGAAATATCGACAAGGCGATAAACAGTAGTAGCGGCAATAAATATTTCATCGATTTTCAGCGGTTTGTTTACTCGGCAACCGATAGCGGCGATCGCAGGCAGCCAGCAACCCGCCCAATGCCATGAACACGCCGCCCAGCCAGATCCACCGGATGAAGGCTTTATAATAGACTCGCAAACTCCAGGCGCCCTGCTCTCCCAAAGGTTCGCCGAGGGCGACGAACAAATCCCGAAACAGGGCGGCGTCGATTGCCGCTTCGGTCATCGGCATGGTTTGCACCCGGTACACGCGTTTTTGCGGCGCCAACTCGGCGACGATTTCTCCGTTATGACTGACGCTCAAATGGCCTTGTTCGGCGCGGTAGTTCGGGCCTTCACTGGCGGTGACACCGTGAAACTGGAACACGTAACCGAATAGATCCAGCGTTTCCTTCGGCGCCAGACGCACGTCGCGTTCGATGCTGTAGACCGACGTGAAGCTGATGCCGATCACGAACACCGCGATGCCGATATGCGCCAAGGTCATGCCGTAAAAGCCGGCCGGAATTTGTTTCAAGCGTTGCCAGGACCAGCTTTGCAGGCGTTGTTTAAAGGCAAAAGCGCTGACCGCCAGAGTCCACAACGCAAGGGCCACGCCCAACGCGGCGCCCCAGGAGTAAAACGGCATCGCCAACGGTGCCAGCACGGCGATGCCGATACAGCCGGCAATCAAACCGCGCAGGCGTGCGCCCAGTACTTTGATATCGTCGCTCTTCCAGCGCAGCAACACGCCGATCCCGACCACCAAGGCCAGCGGCGCCATCAACGGGATGAACACCGCATTGAAATACGGCGGACCGACCGACAATTTACCCAGACCCAAAGCATCGACCACCAGCGGATACAGCGTGCCGAGCAGAATGCTGGCGGCGGTCACGACCAACAAAACGTTATTGACCAGCAATACCGACTCCTTCGAAACCAGTTCGAAGCGGGCGTAACTTTTGACCTGCGGCGCGCGGATCGCGTAAAGCAGCAACGAACCGCCGACCACCACACCCAGAAAAATCAGGATGAACAAACCGCGGGCCGGATCGCTGGCGAAAGCATGTACCGAGGTCAACACGCCGGAGCGCACCAAAAAGGTACCCAGCAGACTCAACGAGAAGGCGAAAATCGCCAGCAGCACGGTCCAGGTCTTGAACGCGCCGCGTTTTTCGGTGGCGGCCAAGGAATGGATCAATGCAGTACCGACCAACCAGGGCATGAACGAGGCGTTCTCGACCGGATCCCAAAACCACCAGCCGCCCCAGCCCAGTTCGTAGTAAGCCCACCAACTGCCTAGCGTGATACCCAGCGTCAAAAACATCCAGGCCACATTGGTCCAGGGCCGCGACCAGCGCGCCCAGGCCGAATCCAGGCGTCCCTCCAGCAGCGCGGCAATCGAAAAAGCGAAGGCTACTGAAAAGCCGACATAGCCCATGTAGAGCATCGGCGGATGAATCGCCAAGCCGGGATCCTGCAACAACGGATTCAGGTCTCGGCCTTCGGCCGGTGCCGGAAACAGGCGTTCGAACGGATTGGAAGTCAACAGCAAAAACAATATGAAGCCGACGCTGACCAAGCCCATCACACCCAGCACCCGAGCCCGGGTGGGATCGGGAATCCGGGCGCTGAAGGCGGCGACCAAGCCGGTCCAGATCGACAAGGCCAATGCCCACAGCAGCAAGGAGCCTTCGTGTGCGCCCCAAACGCCGGAGATCAGGTACAAAAACGGCAGTTCGGTATTGGAGTTTTGGGCGACATAGGCCACCGAAAAGTCGTGGCTGATAAAGGCATAGGTCAAACAGCCGTAGGCCAACGCCATGAACGCCAACTGACCGAATGCGGCCGGCCGGGCGACATGGATCCAGCCGCTAACCGCCTTGCCGGCCCCGAATATGGGCAGCGTGCCTTGAACCAGCGCCATGCATAGCGCCAGGATCAGCGCGAAATGGCCGATTTCCGGGATCATGGTTGCTCCGCCGGTTTCTTCAGACTACCCGCCACTTCCGGCGGCATGTAATTCTCGTCGTGTTTGGCCAGGACTTCCTCGGCGACGAATACGCCGCGGCCATCCAGCCGGCCTTTGGCGACGATGCCCTGCCCCTCGCGGAACAAGTCCGGCAAGATGCCGGAATACTCCACCGCGACCTCCTGGCTGAAATCGCTTAGTTTGAAACGCACCAGCAAGTCGGCGTTGGGCCGCTGCACGCTACCTTTGACGACCATGCCGCCCAGGCGGAATACCGCATTGTTCGGTGCCTTACCGGCGACGACGTCGCTGGTCGAGAAGAAATACATCAGATTTTCGTTGAATGCCTTCAACGCAAAAAAAGCCGCCAAGCCCAGGCCGGCCAACATTAACAGGATTAACAGCAGTCGCTGTTTGCGGATCGGTTTCATTTGGACTGCGCGCGTTTTTGTTTGATGGCCAGTTGCCTGAATAATTGTTTGCGTTGCCAGACCGGCCACACCAGGTTCGCGGCCAACACCAGCGCCGTGACGCCGTATGCCGGCCAGACATAAGCGGCGTAACCGCCCATGTACCAAAAGCTGTCCCAACTCATGCCTGTTTCTCCAACATGTTTTTCACCCATTGCGACGAGGTTTCCCGTTTCAGCAATTCCAGCTTGGCTGCCTGCAATACCGCAATCAGGTAGTAAAACTTGAACGCGATCGCCATCAGCAACAGCGGCACCAGCATCGTAATGTGAATCGACGGTTTATCGAGTTTGCTGACTGTCGCCGGCTGATGCAGCGTATTCCACCATTCCACCGAATAGTGAATGATCGGAATATTGACCACGCCGACCAAAGCCAGGATAGACACCGCTCGGGCGGCGCTGCGTTTGTCCTCGATCGCGCCGTACAAGCTGATCACGCCCAGATACAGGAACAGCAGGATCAGCTCCGAGGTGAGCCTCGCATCCCAAACCCACCAAGTGCCCCACATCGGCTTGCCCCATAGCGATCCGGTAACCAGCGCGACGAAGGTAAACCCGGCGCCGATCGGGGCGCTGCTGATCAGCATTACCTCGGCCAGTTTCATCCGCCAAATCAGAGCAATGCCGCCCATTACCGCCATCATTACGTAGACGAACAAGGACATCCAGGCGGCCGGCACATGGATGTAAATGATCCGGTAGCTGTCGCCCTGTTGGTAGTCGGTGGGTGCCAGATACAAGCCGGCATAGAGGCCGGCGCCGAGCAACAGCAGAAAAATGGCCGTCAGCCAAGGGATGAAACGGTCGGCCAGCGCGTAAAAATGCGGCGGCGAAGAAGTACGGTGAAAAAACCGGCTGACCGGCGTGGGGATCCAGGACATCAATTAACACTCATTTTTAACGCAATGGAAGTCGGCAACGGCGCCAGGGCCAGCGCCGCCAGCAACATCGCCAACAAAATATTCAATTGGGCGCCGACCGGCAATCCGCCGGCGGCACGATCGACCGCGCCACTGGCGAATATCAACACCGGCACGTATAACGGCAACACCAGCAAAGACAACAACATACCGCCGCGGCGCAAACCGACCGTCAAGGCCACGCCGATAGCACCGATCAGGCTCAATAACGGAGTAGCTAAGATCAATGTCAGCCATAAAGTTCCCATCGCCTGCTCGGGAAGCCCCAAGAACAAGGCCAGCAGCGGCGCGACCAGCAACAGCGGCAGCCCGCTGACCAGCCAATGGGCGACGATTTTGCCCAACACCAACACCGACAAGGCATGCGGGCTAAGCAACATTTGCTCCAACGAGCCGTCTTCGAAATCGCTGCGGAACAGGCTATCCAGCGACAGCAAGGTCGCCAGCAAGGCCGACACCCAAATCACGCCCGGCGCCATCGCTTGCAACAAATTGGGTTGGGCGCCGATCGCCAGCGGAAACAAGGTCACCACCAACACAAAGAAAAACAACGGGTTGGCCATTTCGGCGCGGCGGCGGAACGCCAGCAGCAAATCCCGGCGGATGATGGCCAAAAAGGCGCGGATCAGTGGCATGCTTGCAAATGGATACGTTTCAGATTCAGGTCCGCCATGCGCAGATCGTGGTGCGAGGTCAGTACCGCCATACCGCCGTGGCTGATGTGGTCGGCGATCAGCGACTCGATCAAGGCGATACCCTGTTTATCCAGCGAAGTGAACGGTTCATCGAGTATCCACAACACATTTTGGGTGATCAACAAGCGAGCCAAAGACAGGCGCCGTTTTTGCCCGGCGGATAGCGTGTGCACCGGATTGTCGTCGAAACCGGCCAGTTTGACTTTGTCCAGCGCGTGGTCGATTTGGTACTTGCCAGGACTACCCAATGCCAACGCGAATTTGAGATTTTCCAATACCGTCAATTCCTTTTTGGTGCCGTCGGCATGGCCGACGTAGGCCATATCCCGGTAATAAGAGCTTTGCTCGGCCGGCTGGCCACACCAGATGATCCGGCCGGAATCGGCTTCGCGCAATCCGCACAGGATGCGCAGCAGCGTGGTCTTGCCGCTACCGTTGGCGCCCTCCAGTAACAGCGACTGCCCGGCCTGCACCTCGAAATTCAATGCCGAAAACAACAAGCGTTCGTCGCGAAAGCAGGATAAATCCCTGACTTCCAGCGTCGCATGTTGCACGTTTTCCATTCTACTGTCCCTAGGTTAGGTGGTTCGAGTCATAAGAGGGGCGCTATCTTAACACTAACCGCGGCCCGCTTCCCAACTTGGCGACCGAGAAAATCGCGCTAATTATGCGATAATCGCCCGGATACGATTTATGGCAAACACCGGAGATTTTGCATGACCGCATTGATAGGCATCATCATGGGTTCCACATCCGACTGGGAAACCATGCAGCATGCTGCGCAGACCTTGGAGCATCTGGACATTCCCCACGAAGTGGAAGTGGTATCGGCGCACCGGACCCCCGACAAACTGTTTCGCTACGCCGAAACCGCCGAGAGCAAAGGTCTGGAAGTCATTATTGCCGGCGCCGGCGGCGCCGCGCATTTACCGGGTATGACTGCGGCTAAAACCGCATTGCCGGTGTTGGGAGTGCCGGTCCAATCCAAAGCTTTAAACGGCATGGATTCACTATTGTCCATCGTGCAAATGCCGGCAGGGATTCCGGTCGGCACCCTGGCCATCGGCAAGGCCGGCGCCATCAATGCCGCACTGCTGGCCGCTGCCATTATCAGCAACAAGCACCCGCAATACCGGGCCGCGTTGGATGCCTACCGCCAACAACAAACCGACAGCGTCATCGCGACTCCCGACCCGCGTCAGGTGGCCGGATGAAGGTTGGCATTCTGGGTGGCGGCCAACTCGCCAGGATGATTGCGCTGGCCGGCTATCCGCTGGGCCTGAAGTTCATCGTCCTCGATCCCGATGCCAACGCCGGAGCCGGCGGCTTGAGCGAGCATTTGCTCGGCGCTTACGACGACCCTGCTCTATTGGCCGAATTGGCCGAAAAAGCCGATGTGGTGACCTACGAATTCGAGAACGTGCCGGCCCACGTTGCCGAATTCTTGTCCAGCCACACGCTAGTCTATCCGCCGGCCGGCGCCTTGGCCGTGGCGCAAGACCGTTTGCTGGAAAAAAACTTCTTCCGCGAATTGGGTATCGGCACCGCGCCGTTTGCCGCGATCGATAGCCTAACCGACTTGCAAGCGGCGATGGCGGATATCGGCTATCCGGCCATTTTGAAAAGCCGGCGCATGGGCTATGACGGCAAAGGCCAGGCCGTATTGCGGTCGGAAGCCGATCTGGCTCCTGCCTGGGACAGCATGCAGGGTGCGGCTGCTATTGTCGAAGGCTTCGTCGATTTCCAACGCGAAGTCTCAATCATTGCCGCCCGCAGTCCGTCCGGCGAAATCGCTTATTACCCGCTCTCGGAAAACCGACACCGCGGCGGAATTTTGCGCATCGCCGAATGCCGCGACAAAGATCCGGCGCAATCGCTGGCCGAAGACTACGTCAGGCGCCTGTTGGAAAAACTCGATTATGTCGGCGTCGTTGCGCTGGAATTGTTCGATGCCGGCGGTGCATTGCTGGCCAACGAATTCGCACCCAGGGTGCACAATTCCGGTCATTGGACCATCGAAGGCAGCGAAACCAGCCAATTCGAAAACCATTTACGTGCGATTTTAAACCTGCCGTTGGGTTCGACCGCACCGCGCGGTTACGCCGCCATGGTCAATTTCATCGGCGGCCTCGCCGACGACGGCCAAGTGCTGGGCATCGCCAACGCCCACCTGCATTTGTACGACAAAGCGCCGCGCAAAGGTCGCAAAGTGGCGCACGCTACCATACGCACCGACTCGGAAGCCGCTTACCGCGCCGGCTTGCAACAGTTGGCCGATCTGGCCGCTGCCACCGACGATTCCTGAGCAGTTGCCTGCCGCCGGTCGGCTGTCAGCCGAAGTAATTGTTTTTGGCAACCGATTCGATGGAGACCATGCGATTTGAGCCGAAGTGTCGGAACCAGACTCGCCCGGAGCTCACAGATACAGCGGCGCCATGCGCCGCCAATAATGGCCTTGGTGTGCCCGCCCTTCCCATTCGTATAACGCGTGCGGCACGCTTTTTTCGGCCAACACCCGGCTCAATGCGTGGTTATTGGCCAAGAACGGATCCTGTTTACCGATCACCAAGGTAATTTCCATCCGCCGGATAGCCGACAATTGCGCCTCGCAGGCCAGATTAGGCAAAAAATGGCTCGGCGTGTGGAAATAAATATTTTCGTCGTAATAGCCGTCGAACAGGTTTTTGAAACATTCGACTTCCAGCGTCAAATCAAATCGGCCGGAAAATGCCACTAATTTCCTGAACAAGTGCGGATGGCGAAATGCAATGTTGGCGGCATGAAAAGCCCCCAAGCTACAACCGTGCGCAATCACACAAGGGTGCGGATTTTTCAGTGCCATGAACGGCATGATCTCGTTCAACACATAGTCTTCGAAGTCTATGTGCCGCTGAATGCGGTCTTGCGGTTTACGCCAAAAACAGTAAAAGGTCTCGTGGTCGATACTATCGACGCAATAAAGCTGTATGTAGCCAGCCTCTATTTTGTTACGCAGCCGTTCGACGATACCCAGGTTTTCGTATTCGAAGAAGCGGCCGTCGCGCGTCGGGAAAACCAGGACTTTGGCGCCGGCGTGGCCGAATACCAAAAACTCCATGTCTCTACCCAATCGCGGGCTGTACCAGTGGTGGTATTCGCGGTTCATAACCTATGCCGGCGATACTCCGAAAAATTGCTGCAATTCGGCAACCAATTGCCGATCCTGTTCGTGTTGACGGGGATATTCGAAATGCCCGGCCTCCAGCACGAACAAACGTTTCTCGCCAGACCAGGCGTTGTAAATTGCAAATTGTCCGGGCGGAGCCACAACCGGATCGAACAACGCAACTGCTGCATGTAATGGCTGATTGGCATGGCGCGCGGCAACCGCGGCATCGTAATAGGCTAATGTGTCAAAAATATGAGGATGGTATTGGCTGTGCGCCTTCAGCGCAGCGGCACTGCCGCTGCTGGGCAAACTCAAACGCAAAGGCTGGTTGCCGAACGTCGGTACATTCAAATGCAACCGTTTGATCCTGCGGTCCCACGGCGCAGCCAACGCACCGAGGCCGCCGCCGAAGCTGATTCCCATATAGCCGATACGCTCTGCACATTGCGGATATATAGCCACCAGAACCGTCACTGCCAGCCAGATATCCTCGACGCAACCGCCAATCACGTACCGATTCCGATCGTCTATCGCATGCAACACGTGTTGGTTAGGCTGTTCCGGCAAATGTCCGTTGCGACTGCGCGAAATACCGCGCATGCAAGGAAACAACAACGCGGCGCCGGCGATTTGCAGATGATAATCCGGTTGATCCCTGCCGCCGTAACCGTGGCCGACGACGATGGCTTGGGTTATGGCTTGATTCTCGGGCTCCAGCAACCAGCCGCCGATCTTGAAATCGTCGGTAGAAAGGTAATGCAAATCGTAGACCCGGTAACCGGCACGAGTAGACTGGTATTCAAGCGAATAATCCGCTGCGATATCGACGGTTCGTTGGTATTTTTCCTGCCAGAAATTGCAAAAATCGAGCGGCTGCTCCGGCGCGGGGACTGTCAGTAAATCGCTAAGGTTAAGACCATATCCCGGATCGTAACTGTAGTTGTGATGAAATAAACTCACTGACGATTACTGTAATTTGGATTGGCGATCCACAAACGGGATGAGGTGAATGGTGATGGCTGCTGCCGTCACGTTAGAAGCGTGAAATGAGGGAACGAAGCCAAGCACCCCGTTCCGATTAAGGCTTAATCAACGATTTTGTATTTTTCCCTGGAAGCGTCGACCATATCCCGCAACTCCTTTCCAGGCTTGAAGTGCGGCACATGCTTTTCTGTCAACGACACCGAATCCCCGGTTTTCGGATTCCGGCCCAGACGGGCGGAACGGTGGTGTAATGAAAAACTGCCAAAGCCTCTGATTTCGATTCGTTCGCCACTGGCCAATGTATCGCTCAAGTGATCGACTACACATCTGACCGCCAATTCCACATCTTTAAGCGCGAGGTGCGGCTGCTTACGCGCCAGCATCTCTATCAATTCTGATTTCGTCACATCCAGCCCTGAATAATCAAAAAAGGGTGGCATGAGTGCGCCCATGCCACCCTCGGAGATGGTTTTATTACTTGTCCATTTGTTTAAAGATATCGCCCAACGTTGCAGTACCTGCATTTTGCTGGGAATAATCTTTAATGGCGTTGGATTCTTCTTCGGCATCCTTCGCTTTAATAGACAACGAAATAGACTTGGTCTTTTTATCGACACCGACGAATTTGGCTTCGATTTCGTCGCCGGCTTTCAGCAACTTGCTGGCGTCTTCGACGCGGTCGCGCTGAATTTCGGAAGCTCTCAAATAACCTTCGACGTTGTCGGCCAGAGTGACGACGGCGCCTTTGGCATCGACTTCTTTGATGATGCCTTTGACTAAGCTACCTTTCTCATGCAAAGCGATGTAGTTTTGGAAAGGGTCTTGTTCCAGTTGTTTGATGCCGAGAGAGATACGCTCGCGCTCGGAATCGACTGCCAAGATAACAGTTTCAACTTCGTCGCCTTTCTTGTAGTTGCGAATCGCTTCTTCGTCGTTCTCGTTCCAGGAAATATCGGACATGTGCACCAAACCGTCGATGCCGCCTTCCAGGCCGATGAAGATACCGAAATCAGTGATCGATTTAATTTTGCCGGAGATTTTGTCGCCTTTGTTATGAGTCGCTGCAAATTCATCCCAAGGATTGGATTTGCATTGTTTCATGCCCAAAGAAATACGGCGGCGTTCTTCGTCGATTTCCAGAACCATGACTTCAACTTCGTCGCCCAACTGAACCACTTTGGACGGGTTGACGTTTTTGTTGGTCCAATCCATTTCGGAAACGTGCACCAAACCTTCGACGCCTTCTTCGATTTCGACGAAGCAACCGTAGTCGGTCAGATTGTTGACCTTACCGAACACGCGAGTGCCGGCTGGGTAACGACGAGCAATGTTTTGCCATGGATCTTCATCCATTTGCTTCATACCCAAGGATACGCGGGTTTTGTCTTTGTCGAATTTCAGGACCTTGACTTTAACTTCCTGGCCGATCTCTACGCACTCGGACGGATGGCGAACGCGACGCCATGCCATATCGGTAATGTGCAACAAGCCGTCGACGCCGCCCAGGTCGATAAAGGCACCGTAATCGGTGAGGTTTTTGACGATACCGGTAACAATCGCGCCGTCTTGCAGCGTTTTAACCAATTCTTCGCGCTCTGCGCTGTATTCGCTTTCGACGACAGCACGACGCGACAACACGACGTTGTTACGTTTTTGGTCGATTTTGATGACTTTGAATTCCAGATCGCGGTTTTCCAGGAATGCGGTGTCGCGAATCGGACGCACGTCAACCAGAGAGCCAGGCAAGAAGGCACGCAATGCGCCAACCGCCACGGTGAAACCGCCGCGAACTTTGCCGTTGATACGGCCGATAACAGTTTCTTGAGTTTCGAAGGCTTTTTCCAATTCAGCCCACGCCTTGCTTTTCTTGGCTTTGTCACGGGAAAGAAGCGTGGCGCCCAGGCCGTCTTCAAACAGATCGAGAGCAACTTCGATCTCGTCACCGATATTGACTTCCAAGTCGCCGTCGGCATTCAGGAATTGCCATTTCGGAATGACACCTTCTGATTTCGCCTGTGTACTGACGATGACAAATTCGTTTTCGATGTCGACAACGGTACCAATCAACATCGCGCCAGGACGCATTTCGGTCTTGGCATAACTCTCTTCAAACAACTCTGCAAAGCTTTCGCCCATCTTTACTTTCCCAAACTTGCCACAACACCAGCAAGTTTTAACAATTATCAAAAAATTAATAAAAGCTACCGGCTAATGCCGATAACTGCCAAAAGTCTCATTCGACTAGATTTACTACCTGATCAATCACCTGTTGAATAGACAAGCTGGATGAATCGATAAAATGCGCACCTTCCGGCACTGTGAGCGGCGCCGAAGCCCGCTGAGTATCGCGACGATCGCGCTCCTCTATCTCCCGAGTGATTTGCGGAAGGTTAGCATCAATTCCCTTTTCAATCAACTGTTTATATCTGCGCAACGCCCTTTCTTCGGCACTGGCGGTCAAGTAAACTTTAAACTGGGCATCCGGAAACACCACGCTACCCATGTCGCGCCCGTCCGCGACTAGACCTGGAAGCTGTTGAAAATCCTTTTGTTTTTGCAGCAACAATGCCCGTACAGGCGGATAGGCGGCAATGATAGACGCCGCATTGCCGGTAGTTTCAGTGCCTAGCAAATCGGTTATGTCTTGACCATTTAAAAGCACCCGTAAATTGTCGCCACAATCAAAACTCAGCGTCATGCTTTCCGCAATATCGCAAACCGCATCGATATCAGTTAAATCCAGTTCGGCCTGCAAGCAGGCGATCGCCAGCGAGCGGTATATAGAGCCGCTATCCAGATAATTCCAACCCAGAAGCCTTGCCACAGCTCGGCTAACCGTGCCTTTACCAGCCCCGCTGGGGCCATCAATCGTTAAGACCGGAACTGACATAACTTACATCGTGCCTAAATTCAATCCCAATTGCGTCGCTAACGCCGGAAACTCTTTAAACGAGGTATTGACGTTGGCGCAATCGTTAATCGTGATCGGGCCGTTGGCGCGCAGGCCGGCAATCGAGAACGACATCGCGATACGGTGGTCGCCGTGTGAATCGACTTCGCCACTGCCCAATTGGCCGCCATTGATGACCATGCCGTCTTTGGTCGGTTGCGCGTCTATGCCCAAAATTTGCAAGCCGTCCGCCATGACTTGGATGCGGTCGGATTCCTTGACCCGCAATTCCTCGGCGCCAGTCAACACGGTTTGACCCTCGGCGCAGGACGCGGCGACGAACAATACCGGAAACTCGTCGATTGCCAGCGGCACCAGATGCTCGGGAATATTGATGCCTTTCAGTGGCGCTGAACGCACCCGCAAATCCGCCACCGGCTCGCCGCCGACCTCGCGCTCGTTCAAGACTTCGATGTTGGCACCCATCAGGCGCAGAATGTCGATCACCCCAGTTCGGGTCGGGTTGATGCCGACGTGCTTCAAAGTCACATCGGAATTCGGCGCAATGCTGGCGCCGACCAGAAAAAATGCCGCCGAAGAAATGTCGCTCGGTACGTCGATATTGGTTGCGGTCAACTTGCCTTCGCTGCTGATCTTCGCGGTGGCGCCGTCACGGGTGACCGGGTAGCCGAAACCGGCCAGCATGCGCTCGGTATGGTCGCGGGTCGGCGCCGGTTCGGTGACGCTAGTCTCACCTTCGGCGTACATGCCGGCCAGCAACAAACAGGATTTGACCTGAGCACTGGCGATCGGCATGTCGTAATGCATGCCTTGCAATTTGCCGGCCTTGCCTTTGATATGCAGCGGCGCAGTACCGTTGGGTTGGGTTTCGATTTCGGCGCCCATTTGTGCCAGCGGCACGGTGACGCGTTTCATCGGCCGCGACTCCAGCGACTTGTCGCCGGTCAATACGGTGTCGAACGCTTGGCCGGCCAGTAAGCCTGACAACAGGCGCATCGAGGTGCCGGAATTTCCCAGATACAGCGGCTTGTCCGGCGCTTTCAAGCCATGCTTGCCGACGCCGTGGATCGTCACCTCGCCGTTGACCGGACCTTCGATCTTAACGCCCATCGCCCGAAACGCTTCCAACGTGGAAATGGCGTCTTCGGCATTCAAAAAACCGGTGACATGGGTGACACCCTCGGCCAAAGAGCCGAGCATGATCGAGCGGTGGGACATGGATTTATCGCCGGGTACGCGAATTTCGCCGTTCAGGCTGCCGCCGGGTTGGACTTGGAAAATGACGTTAGTGGATGAAGACATAATGGTTAAGTGGGATCGTCAAAAGTTTCGAGAAAACGTTGCCGGGCTTGCTTGGCGTAACTAAAAGTGTCAAACAATGATGATGCCTCATCGTTTTGCAACAGACGTTCGATTTGGCCAAGCTCGGCTTGAAATTGTTGAATCAGCGGAATGATTTCCTGTTTGTTGGCCAGACAAATATCCTGCCACATGGTCGGATCGCTGGAGGCGATGCGACTAAAATCCTTGAAGCCGCCGGCGGCGTATTTGAAAATCTCGCGCTGCTCGTCCTTGCGCCCCAGCATGCCGACCAAGGCAAAGGCCAGAATATGCGGCAGATGGCTGGTGGCCGCCAACACCGTGTCGTGATGCTCGACCGTCATCACCGATACGCTGGAACCGATGCGCCGCCAGAACTCACCGAGTTTATCGACGGCTCCGGTGTCGGTTGAAGACAAAGGTGTCAGAATCACGCGGCGATTCTTGTATAAATCGACCTTTGCCGCCTCAACGCCGCTACGCTCGGCGCCGGCAATCGGATGCGCGGGTACGAAATTGCTCGGCACGTCACCGAACACTGCCCGCGCCGCCTCGATCACACTGCCTTTGGTACTGCCGGCGTCGCTATACAGCGTTTGTGAGTTCCAATGCGGTTTCAGCTGTTCGAAGATGGCCTGCATGCTGCCGACCGGCGTACAAATGATTACGCAATCGGTGCCGGCCATCGCCTGCGCGGTATCGGTGAAAAACGCATCGACCACGCCCAATTCCAGAGCGCGTTGCATATTGGGCAGATTTTTTTCCCGCCCCAAAGCGACCACCTGCTGGCACAAACCTTCGGCACGAGCGGCCTTGGCGATAGAGCCGCCGATCAGGCCAATGCCGATGATGCACAGGCGCTCAAACACCTTGCAGCACCTGCGCTAATGCATCGATGAAAATTTGGTTTTCCCGTGCGGTGCCGATACTGACCCGCAAGTGATTGGGCATTTCGTAATTGGCCACTGGCCTGACGATGACGCCTTTTTGCAGCAAGGCTTGGTATAGCGGCAACGCCGGTTGTTTCATATCCACCGACACGAAATTGCCGGACGAAGGGATCCAAGGCAAAGCCAATGATTTGAACGCCGCCGTCAATTGGGCCATACCGGCGTTGTTGACCGCCACGGTCTCGGCCAAGTATTCAGCGTCGGTCATCGCCGCTTCCGCCGCAGCCAAGGCCAATATATTGCCGTTGAACGGTTGCCGTACCCGATTCAGCAAATCCGCCACTTCCGGCGAAGACACACCGAAGCCGATGCGCAAGCCGGCCAAACCGTAAGCTTTGGAAAAAGTGCGGGCAATCACCAGATTCGGATATTTGATCGGCCATTGCATCGACTCGGTGCGCACGGCCGGCTCGACGAACTCGTAATAGGCTTCGTCCAGCACGCACAGCACGGATTTGGGCAACGAAGCGATAAAATCTTCCACCGCTTGCGAAGCCAGCAAAGTTCCGGTCGGATTGTTCGGATTGGCGATAAATACCACCCGGGTTTTAGCTGTCACTGCCGCGCGCATTGCGTCCAGATCGTGACCATAATCCTTGGCTGGCACAACCACGGCCTTGGCCCCGACCGCTTGAGTCAGAATCGGGTACAAAGCGAAGGCATGTTGAGCGAACACCACTTCATGCTCCGGCGCGACGAAGGTGCGCATGACCAGTTCCAGAATCTCGCTGGAACCATTACCCAGCGTAATCTGTGCTAAATCCACACCCCAGCGGGCAGAGATCGCTGTTTTCAAAGCGTAACCGCTACCGTCAGGATAACGGGCGATTTCCGGCAAGGTATTTTGAATCGCTTCGGCGACCTTGCGGCCGGTGCCGAGCGGATTTTCGTTGGACGCCAGTTTGATGACTTCGCTCAAACCCAGCTCGCGCTGCAATTCTTCGGCCGGTTTACCCGGCACGTAAGGCATCAATTGCTGAACGCCTTCCAGGGCAAGTTGTAAAAATTGATTCATGAAGCAAACGGATTAAATGACGGCTTTAGGATAGGAACCCAGTACTTTCAGCATCTTGACGTTGTTTTCCAATGTTTCTAGCGCTTTGGCCACTTCTTCGTCTTCGCGATGACCTTCGATGTCGATAAAGAATACGTACTCCCACAAACCTTGCCGCGAAGGCCGCGACTCGATGTGGGTCATACTGATCCCATATTGTGCGAACGGCTGCAGAATACGGTGCAATGCACCGGGCTGGTTGCCTGTGGACACCAGAATGGACGTCTTGTCCAGGCCGGTCGAAACCGGTTGCAAACGGCCGATGACGATAAAACGGGTGGTGTTGTTGGCTTCGTCCTCGATATGCTTTTCGATGACGTTCAACTCGTACAACTCCGCAGCGGTCAAACCGGCGATTGCAGCCTTGCTATGGTCCAGCGAAGCCAGACGGGCGGCCTCGGCGTTGCTGCTCACCGCAGTACAGGGTACGCCGGGTAGATTCGCAGTCAGCCATTGCCGACACTGGGCCAACGATTGCTGGTGTGAGAACACTTCGCTAATGCCGACCAAGCTATCCATCTTGCCGAGCAGGTTCTGGTGCACCCGAATCTCGACTTCGCCGCAAATCTGCAGCGGACTGTCCATGAAGCGGTCCAACGTGTGCGCAATCACACCTTCAGTGGAATTTTCCACCGGTACCACGCCGAACTGGCAATGGCCGGTCTCGACCGCCTGAAAGATTTCATGAATGGTCGGTACCGGAATGTCTTTGACCGCATGACCAAAATGTTTGAAGGTGGCTTGCTGAGAAAAGGTACCGGCAGGGCCGAGAAACGCCACTTCCAGCGGTTTTTCCAGCGCCAGACAGGCCGACATCAGCTCCCGAAACAAATGTGCGGCGGCATCGTCACCTAACGGTCCCGGGTTGAGTTCCTTGATCCGCCGTAATACCTGCGCCTCCCGATCCGGGCGATAAAAACTGCCGGTCTCGCCTTCGGCCTGTTTGGTGCGGGCCACTTCAAGCGCGCATTCCGCGCGCCGGTTCACCAGTTCCAGAATCTGTTGGTCTATCGCGTCGATACGATCGCGCAGTTCGGACAACGGAATGATCGGTGTCATAAAGCCTTAGTGGGTACGCTCGAATTCGGCCATGAAGGCTATCAACGCATCAATGCCGGCTTCCGGCATTGCATTGTAAATGCTGGCACGCATGCCGCCGACCGACCGGTGGCCGGCCAAAGTGCTCAAACCGTTGCGCTCGGCTAGAGCCAAAAACTCCTTGTCCAGCGCCGGGTCGCTCAACACGAACGGCACATTCATCCGCGAACGGTAAGCCTTGTCGACCGGGTTTCGATATAAGCTGGAATTGTCGATAGCATCGTACAGCTTCCCGGCTTTGCGGATATTGCGCTGCTCGATCGCGCCGACGCCGCCCTCGCCTTTCAGCCATTGCAGAGTCAAGCCCAACAAATACCAGTTGTAGGTGGCAGGCGTGTTCAGCATCGAATCGGCTTTGGCTTGTTGGGCGTAACTGAATACCGCCGGCGTATTTTTCGCTTCCAACCCGACCAGATCGTCGCGCACGATAACGACGGTTACGCCGGACGGCCCCATGTTTTTCTGAGTGCCGGCGTAAATGATGCCATAGCGACTAACGTCGACCGGCCGCGACAAAATATTGGATGACATGTCGCAAACCAGCGGCAGCTCACCTACCTCGGGCACGTCGTTGAATTCGACGCCGTGGATGGTCTCGTTCGAAGTGTAATGCAGATAGGCGGAGCCGGAATCGATCTGCCACTCGGCGTAAGCCGGAATCGTGGTAAACGAGCCGGCTTCGCCGCTGGCGGCGAGTTGCACTTTGCAATACTTGCCGGCTTCCTTGATCGCAGCAGTGGACCAAGCGCCGGTATTGACGTAACAGGCCTTGGTTTTGCCGTTCAGAATATTTTGCGGAATCATCGCAAATTGCGCGGTGGCACCGCCTTGCAGAAACAACACCTGATAACCGGCCGGAACCGCTAGCAATTCGATCAGGTCCGCCTTCATTTGCTCGGCAATCGCCATGAAATGTTTGCCGCGATGGCTCATCTCCATCACCGACATGCCGCTGCCCTGCCAGTCCAGCATTTCTTGCTGGGCTTGCAACAGCACGGCTTCCGGGAGCATCGACGGGCCGGCGCTAAAATTGTAAATTCTTGCCATTACTCTTCCTCTCCCGCAGCGGACGGGGTGCCGTCCTCGAATTCCTGATCGCCGATTTCGTCGCCGTCTTCATCGCCAAGGCCGTCAATGCGGTCCACGCCAACCACTTTCTCGCCTTTGTCCAGCCGAATCACGGTAACGCCCTGAGTATTTCTGCCGACGACCGAAATCTCTTTGACCCGGGTCCGCACCAGCGTGCCGCCATCGGTGATCAGCATGATTTCGTCGGTATCGTTGACCAATACCGCGCCGACCACGGCGCCGTTACGTTCCGAGGTTTGAATTGCGATCAAGCCCTGGCCGCCGCGGCGGTGTTGGGTGAACTCTTCCAACCGGGTGCGTTTGCCGTAGCCGTTCTCGGTGATGTTCAAGACCGTACCCTCGCTGGAAACGATCAACGAGATCACTTTTTGGCCGTCCTGCAAGCGGATGCCGCGCACGCCGGCCGCGGTTCTGCCCATCGAGCGCACGTCGGTCTCGTTAAAACAAACCGCCTTGCCGTCGCTGCTGAATAGCAGGACGTTCTGCTGGCCGTCGGTAATCGCGACGCCGACTAAGGTATCGTTTTCGCTCAAATCGATCGCGATCTTGCCGTTGCTGCGTTGGCGCTCGAATTCGGGTAGCGGCGTTTTCTTGACGGTGCCGGACGAAGTGGCCATGAAAATGTATTTATCGGCACTGTATTCGCGCACCGGCAGCATCGCATTGATTTTTTCGCCCTCTTCCAGCGGCAGCAGATTCACAAATGGCTTGCCGCGCGAGGCCCGGCTGGCGACCGGCAGGTTGAATACCCGCAGCCAGTAGACTTTACCGGCCGACGAGAAACACAGAATCGTGTCGTGGGTATTGGCGATGATCAGTTTCTCGACGAAGTCGTTTTCCTTGGTGGCGGTCGCCGATTTGCCGCGGCCGCCACGGCGCTGGGCCTTGTAATCGTTGAGTGGTTGAGTTTTGACATAGCCTTCGTGTGACATGGTCACCACCATGTCTTCTTCGGTGATCAGATCCTCTGCCGACAGGTCGGAGTAATCCTGCACGATTTCGGTGCGACGTTGGTCGGCATACTGGTTACGGATCTCCTCCAACTCCTCGCGGATCACTTCCATCAGGCGCACGTCGCTGCCGAGGATATGCAGATACTCGTCGATCAACGCCAGCAACTCCCGGTACTCGTTGACGATTTTTTCCTGCTCCAATCCGGTCAGGCGATGCAGGCGCAAATCCAGAATCGCTTGAGCCTGATTCTCGGACAAGCGGTAAACGCTTTCCGCCAAACCGAATTCAGGCCCTAAATCTTCAGGGCGGGAACGGTCGGCATCGGCCCGGTCCAGCAATGAAGCTACCAGACCGGCATTCCAGGTTCTGGCTAACAAGCCGGCTTTGGCTTCCTGCGGATTCGGCGAGGTTTTGATCAGCTCGATCATCTCGTCGATGTTGGCCAGAGCTACAGCCAAACCTTCCAAAATATGCGCCCGTTCGCGCGCCTTGCGCAGGTTATAAATAGTTCTGCGGGTAACAATCTCGCGCCGGTGGTCGATGAAGGCCAGCAAAATGTCCTTCAAGTTCATGCAATGCGGCCGGCCGTCGTACAGCGCCACCATATTGATGCCGAACACGGTTTGCAGTTGGGTCTGTTTGTACAGGTTGTTCAGCACCACATCCGGCACTTCGCCGCGGCGCAACTCGATGACCATGCGCATGCCGTCCTTGTCGGATTCGTCGCGCAGTCCCGAGATGCCTTCCAGCTTCCCTTCTTTGACCAACTCGGCGATTTTTTCCAACAGCCGCGCTTTGTTGACTTGGTAAGGCAATTCGGTGGCGATGATGGCCTGGCGACCACTGTCGCCGATATCCTCGAAATGGCAACGCGCGCGCAGATAGATTCGGCCGCGGCCGGTGGCATAGGCCTCGTAAATACCGGATGCGCCGTTAATGATGCCGGCAGTCGGAAAATCCGGACCGGGGACGATTTGCATCAATTCGGAAATCGACAAATCGGAGTTTTCGATCAGAGCTAGACAGGCGCTAACGATTTCGCCCAGGTTATGCGGCGGGATATTGGTGGCCATCCCGACCGCAATGCCGGCGGAGCCATTGACCAGCAGGTTCGGCACCCGGGTCGGCAGCACTCTGGGTTCGGATTCGGATTCGTCGTAGTTGGGGACGAAATCGACGGTTTCCTTGTCCAGATCGGCCAGAAGTTCATGAGCGATTTTAGCCATGCGGACTTCTGTATACCGCATCGCCGCCGGCGAATCGCCGTCGACCGAACCGAAGTTGCCTTGGCCGTCGATCAGCATGTAGCGTAACGAGAATGGCTGCGCCATCCGGACGATAGTGTCGTAAACCGCGGTATCGCCGTGCGGGTGGTATTTACCGATCACGTCACCGACCACGCGGGCCGACTTTTTATAAGGTTTGTTCCAATCGTTACCGAGTTCGCTCATCGCGTACAACACGCGGCGGTGAACCGGCTTCAGACCGTCCCGCACGTCGGGAAGCGCTCTACCGACGATCACGCTCATGGCGTAATCGAGGTAGGATTGTTTCATCTCGTCTTCGAGATTGACCGGGATAATTTCTTTAGCGAAGTCTGACATGGATCCGTGATTCTAGTGCGGCCTAACGGTCACCCGTTCGACAGGACAGCCCGATGCATCAATTCCGTTTACTCAGTGCTGGCCGGATTATAAAGCGCCGAATTATAGCAAACGCCACCCTCTGCCGTCAGGCAAAAATCTCGGCCAAGAAGTTTTGCAGCGCTTGCCAGGAGCGGCGGTCGGCCAGCGGTTGGTAAACTGTGCCGAAGCCGGGGTTATTGGCAACCGGATTAGTAAATGCGTGCATCGTGTTGCCGTAACTATGAACTTGCCAATCGGCACCGGCCCGGGTCAACTCGGCCTGCAGCGCCTGCACCTGCGCCGGCGGCGCCATCGGATCGTCGTGGCCGTGCAGCACCAATACTTTGGCTATGATCCGTGGCTCCGGGATATTGTCCGGTGGCAGCAACAAGCCGTGAAACGATACCACGCCGCGAAGATCGGCGCCGGAGCGGGCCAAATCCAGCGCGCATAATCCGCCGAAACAAAAGCCGATAGCAGCGATCTTGGCGTTATCGGCCCAAGGCAGCAATTTCGCGGCCGATAATGCGGCATGCAACCGTCCCTGCAATTGCGCCCGGTCGGCCATAAAAGGTTGCATCAGGCCGGCATTTTCTTCCGGATTCTTGCCAAGAACACCACGACCGTATGCGTCGGCGGCAAAACCCAAATAACCCAATTCAGCCAATAGTTTTGCCTTTTCGGCAACAAAACCGTCCCGTCCGCCCCACGCATGGTGAATCAGTACAACCGGGCGCGGGCCGGCGATCGCGTCGTCGTAGGCAAAAAAGCCTTCCAGAGCCACGTCGCCATCCAAATAACCTACGGTATTCGACACAATCGCCATAAGCGCTCCCCGACCAACGTCTTTAAAGTTGCAAATCGCCTTTAGCCTGAAGTGCTTGCAAAAATCCCTCGGAGGCTTGTTCGACCAAATCCAAAACCCGTTCGAAACCATAGCTACCGCCATAGTAAGGATCAGGCACATCCCTTTGATTCAGGTGCGGCGCATACTCGAGAAAACGCCGAATCTTGTGAGCCTGATCTTGCGGACAAACCTCGCTCAATATCGCATGGTTATCGTCATCCATGGCCAGGATATGGTCGAAATTCTCGAAATCCTCGGCTACGACTTTACGCGCCCGGATATGCTTCAATTCGATACCGCGTTCCCGAGCCGCTTTCTGCGCCCGCAAGTCCGGCGCATCGCCAATGTGGTAAGCGTGAGTGCCGGCCGAATCGATCTGAAACCGTTCGGCTAAGTTCTTTTCGGCCACCAAGTGGGCAAAAACACCTTCGGCCGTCGGAGATCGACAAATATTGCCCATGCATACAAACAAAACCTTAATTTTCCGCATTGTTGTTTAAGTTTTCCGAATTGTTGACGCTAAATTGTAAGCTATACTCAGCCCGTCTGTCTTGCGGACCAAGCCGTCTAATACGAGCTGATCTAGCTAAAAAATACAACATGTTTCGGGAGCTTTAGGATGTTAATGATGAACTGGCATTCTGTGGGGGTGAAAGTGGTAGCAATTACCATGTCTGTCCTCACACTAGTCGGCATAGCGATATTGATCGTGTATTCGAGTGCCGAAAAACAAAAACTGATCGACAGTCAAATAGCCTCTTCTCGCCAACTGTTGATCCTTTCTGAATCAGTTCGCGACAACGTGGTTAAGAAATGGGAATCCGGCGTTTATTCTCCGGAACAGTTGATGGGTTTAATTGAACAGTTCGGACAAGCCAAAGCCCGCGAATTGGTGATCGCGACGGTACCGACCGCCAACGCTTGGGATGTGGTGGAAACCGAAGCCAAAGGCCACGGCTTTCGTTTCAAAGCGCCTAGCCTGAATCCACGCAATCCGCGAAACGCCGCGGACGATATCGAACGCACAGCATTGGAGTATTTCAGAAACAACCCTTCGGCCAGCGATTACAGCTATGTCGACGAAGATAAAGAAGAAATACGCTACCTGCGTCCGGTAAAAATGGTCAAACAGTGCGAACTGTGCCATGGCGATCCGAAAATGTCCCAGACCTTATGGAAAAACGATAAAGGGGTCGATTTGCTGGGTTACCCGATGGAAAACCGCCGAGCCGGCGAATTACATGGCGCATTCGAGATCATTACGCCGTTCAGCGTGGCTTTAAACGAGTTGAAACAGCACGTCTATTACGCCATCGGCTTCCTGATCATCACCTTGATTATCATCGGCTTCACCGGATACTTCATGATGAACAAAATCATCATCGGACCGTTGACGGCTCTGGCGCTGAAGCTGCAAGACATCGGTAGCGGCGACGGCGATTTGCGCGCCCGCCTAGACGCTAGCGGCAAATCGGAGTTTGCCTGGATCGCATCCAGCTTCAATTCGTTCGTCCGCAAAATTGCTAAAACCATCGACCAAATCAGCGTGACCAGCGAAAAACTCGCCAGCGCTTCGCACAAATTAGCCAATATTACTCAGTCCACCCAATCGGGCGTCGAGCGACAATTGCACGAAACCACGCTGGTCGCCAACGCCATGAAACAAATGACTGCTACCGTGCAGGAAGTGGCCCGAAACGCAGTCCGCGCGTCGGAGGCTGCAGAAATTGCTGATCGAGAAGCGTCCTCCGGCAAAAATATCGTCAAAGACGCCGTAAACGGCATCAATAACCTGGCCTCCGAAGTGGAAAACGCGTCCAACGTGATCCACGAGCTGGAAAACGATAGCAATAGCATCGGTGAAGTATTGGGCGTTATCCAGGGCATTGCCGAACAAACCAATCTATTGGCACTAAACGCAGCCATCGAAGCGGCTCGTGCCGGCGAACAAGGCCGCGGTTTTGCCGTCGTAGCCGACGAGGTCAGAACCTTGGCCAGCCGGACCCAAAACTCGACCTTGGAAATTCAAAAAACCATAGAACGCCTACAAGACCGGGCAAAACAAGCGGTAAACGTGATGGAAAACGGCAGAAGCCGAGCCACATCGAGCGTTGAACAGGCCGCTTCCGCCGGCGGCTCGATTACCTCGATCAGCGAACGTATTGATACGATCAATGATATGAACAATCAGATCGCCAGCGCCGCCGAGGAGCAAACCGCGGTGGCTGAGGAAATCAACCGTAACATTACCAATATCAGCCGGGTATCGGAAGAAACCTCGATTGGGGCAAAAAACACCGCGGAAGCCTGCCACGAACTGATGGCTCTGGCCGATCAATTGCGTTCGATGGTCGGCAACTTCAAAACCTAACATAACCCTCAAACTGAAGCCGGACCGGCCGCTACGGCTGTAGTTCGGCTTCCAAATCCCCAGTAAACCCACAACTGGCCGCTATACTTAAGGTGCACATCCACTAACGCACTTTTAGGAAATAGGACATGCCCACTTCCATTAACCAGTTGTTCGATCAAATTCATAAGATCCCTCAAGTACCTGAGGTCGTCAGATCCATCATCAACCAACTGAACAATCCGAATGCGGACATGCTCAACATCGCCCGTGATGTTGAGAAGGAACAGGTCATCGCGCTAAAAATTTTGCGATTGGTCAATTCGGCGCATTTCGGCTTGTCGCGAAAAATTGGCTCTATCAACGAAGCGGTTGCCATGTTGGGATTAAATCAACTGAAAACCTTGGTCATCGCGTCCGGAATGATTGGCGCCATGCCCGAGATAAAAAACTTCGATGTCAAACGAAGTTGGCAGAACAGTTTTCGCACGGCTGCATACAGTAAATGGCTGGCGGAACAGGCGGGAGTCGCTGCCGATATCGCATACACCGCCGGCCTGCTGTCCAATCTGGGTAACGTGTTGATTCACATTGCCTGCCCAAGCGAAGCCAATGAAATAGATCAACACGTCAAAGCCGGCGGCGCGGAGCGGTTGGACATCGAGAAAAACCGTCTTGGCTTTACCAGTCAGCAGGTTTGCGCCGAACTTTGCCGACGCTGGCGTTTCGCCGAAATCCTGATTGAGACGTTAGAACAGTCTGCAGAGCCCTGGCTATCGGAGCAGCCAAATAAATTAAGTTGCGCGGTCTGCCTGGCCGGTTGGATCAGCGAACGGCAGGACCGAGGCATGGAACCGGCGGAAATTCTGGCCAATCTTCCGGAACAAATCACCGGTCCGCTTGGATTCCAGGCAGATCTGCTGAACGAAAAGATGCCTGCGGTTCTACTACAAAAATCCGAACTCGACGGGCTATTAGACTGAATCAAACCCGGATTGGCGTTGACTCAACGCAGCGTCAATCCCAAATTGACGGCAATATGCGCTAATTCGGTCGTGGTATCCACCTGCAATTTTTTCTTGATTTGCGTGGCGTAGTTCGCCACGGTTTTATGCCCAAGGCACAGTTGGTCGGCGATTTTATGCACCGTCATACCTTGGGCCAACAAACTGAACACATCGAATTCCCGCGGCGAAAAACCGGCGATAGCGGCCTGATGATCGGAACGCGGCGTATCGGTTTGATTCAGGCTTTTGATCAAACCCTGTTCTACGTACTCGCCGCCGTCCATGATCGCAGCAATAGCTTCGGCCAGAATGCCGGGCGCGCTGTTTTTGGTAATATAGCCTTTCGCACCGGCGTTCAGTGCCCGGCCGACATAAACCTGTTCGTGGTGCACGCTGAATACCAAAATCTTCGCGGCCGGATCGCGCTGCATAATTCGGCGGATGGTTTCCAGCCCGCCAATACCCGGCATGGATAAATCCATCACCAACATATCCGGTTGCAGTTCCTGGTAAAGTTGAATCGCCTGTTCGCCGCGTTCGGCCTCGCCTATCACTTCGATCGCATCGCCTGCAGCCAACAGCATCTTAAACCCGGCCCGTACCACTAAATGGTCGTCCACCAACAATATCTTGATTTTCGTTGTCATAACGGAATCCTGGCATCGACAACCATTCCGGCACCGGGACTGGAAACCACTTTCAGTTCGCCGTCCAATGATTTGATGCGCTCCTTAATCCCCAATAGTCCGAAACCGCGCTTTACCGCCTGCAAATCGCAACCCTGGCCGTCGTCCTGCACTTTAAGATGAAGACAGGCCGCAGGCGATTCCATCCGTTCCAGATCGATGGCCACTCGCCCGGCCCCGGCGTGCCGCACCACATTGGTCAGACATTCCTGAATCACCCGGAATATCTGAACCGTCAGATTTTTATCCAGGTCGTCGACTGCATCGCTGCAGCGGATATTCAATTGCAAGCCGGCATTCCGCTCCGACCAATGGTTGACCATTTCTTCCAATGTCGCTTTCAATCCCAACTCACTAAGCACTAGCGGATGCAACTGTTGCATCATCGAACGCACCACCGTCATCAAATGATCGCAAATTTCGCTGATCGACGCGCTGATCTTAACCGTATCGGCTTTTTGATGGCCGGCTGTGACGGCCATCACCTTAATCGCCGTCAGGGATTGGCCGAATTCGTCATGTAATTCCTGAGACAAGCGCCGGCGTTCTTCTTCCTGGATTGCCAGCGAATGCTGGGTCAGTGCTCGGTTTTCCTGGCGAGCTTTTTCCAACTCAGTCGTCATGTGATTGATTGCATTGGCAATATCGTCGAATTCTTTGGTGGAAAACGGCGGCAACTTGAGTCGGTACTGGCCAGTTTCGATAATCCTTAAAGCGTCGACAATAACGGCAATCGACTGCAGCGACTTATTAAACACCAGATTGACAGCCAAAAAAGTCAACAAGGTCAGCAGCGAAATCGACGCTAAAAAACCGACGCTTTCGCCCCATACTTCGGTAATTTCGTCCAGCGGTTGCGCCTGAATGATCAGCTTCAACTCCTGTCCCTGTTCGGTTTTCAACTGATGTTCAACTTGCGGATAATCGCTTTTCACCAAGCCGATGAACCAAGCGGGGGGCATTTCCTCGGGAGAGCTAGGCAAGGTTTCGCCGGCAAAATGAATCAGTTGGCCGTCCGGTTTTTGCAGTTGGATGGTCAAGTGGCGGGTCTGACGCAGCGCACTGAAGCGGGATAAATCGCTGCTTTGTTGAAACACAGGAGTGTCGGCTATACCCAGTGTAATCAGTTGCAACGCCAAATGAATCGACGCGTCGACCTCTTTTGCCACTGCCTGTCGGGCTTGCCATATTGCAATCGCTCCGCCCAACAGCAAAATGCAGAGCGACGACAACAACACACGAAGGATAATCTGGTAGCGAAGACTCATTGCACAGTGACACTCAAAACCGAGTATTATCCGGTGTGGTTCCAAATGCAGCCACAGGAAAAATTCACTTTCTGGCTTGTGCCCGATAGCCGGCCTATTCGCCATCGTTTACGCCGCCGACATTCGACAGCCGGAGCCAAAATTCGACATGAAAACCCGCCCCTACCACCGGCCCACAGATCAAACGGCGGTGATTCGATTATGGCCGGCATGCGGTCTGCTGCACCGCTGGAACGATCCGTATCTGGATATCGAACCCAAACTAAGTGTGCAGCCGGAATTGTTCCTGGTTGGCGTCGATGCCGACGCCAACATTATCGGCAACGCAATGGCCGGTTACGCCGGCCGCCGCGGCTGGATCAACTACCTTGCCGTGGCGCCGGACAAACGCAGGTCGGCGTTGGGGAGGCAGTTGATGCACGCCGCGGAAGCGGAACTAACCAAGCGCAGCTGCCCCAAAACTGAATTTGCAAGTTCAGGTCGGCAACGACGCCGCGCTGGCGTTTTACCGAAACCTGGGTTACCTGTAGGACGATGTGGTCAGCCTCGGCAAAAGGCCCATCTCGGACCTCGACCCGAGCTAAGCGCATTCTCCCCGCGAAGCCCTAACCGACCCAGACTCTCGCATTTCTGAACATCCGCAGCCAAGCGCCATCTTCGGCCCAGTCCGCCGGATGCCAGGAGTTTTGTAATGCCCGGAAGCAGCGCTCGGGATGCGGCATCATGATAGTGAAACGGCCGTCAGCCGTGGTCAGGCCGGTAATGCCGTTCGGCGAGCCGTTCGGGTTGGCCGGGAAGGTCTCGGCGACATTGCCGTAGTTATCGACGTAGCCGACTGCCGCCAGCGCGTCGGCCGGATTCAAGCTGCCGAACTCCGCCCGGCCCTCGCCGTGCGCGACCACCACCGGCAGCAGCGAACCCGCCATGCCGGTAAAGAAAATCGACGGCGAGGCATGAATCTTGACCATCGCCACCCGCGCTTCGAATTGCTCGGACAGATTGCGTTTGAAGGCCGGCCAGTGTTCGGCGCCGGGAATGATGTCCTTCAAGCCGGACATCATCTGGCAACCGTTGCAGACACCCAGACCGAAGGTATCCGGGCGGGCAAAGAAGGCGGCGAATTCGTCACGGGCCTTGGCGTTAAACAGAATCGATTTGGCCCAGCCGCCGCCGGCGCCGAGCACGTCGCCGTAGGAAAAACCGCCGCAGGCCACCAGGCCTTTGAATTCGCTCAGGCTGACCCGGCCGCCGATGATGTCGGTCATGTGTACGTCGATGGCATCGAAGCCGGCGCGGTCGAAGGCCGCCGCCATTTCCACGTGGCCGTTGACGCCCTGCTCGCGCAGGATCGCAACTTTCGGCTTTACTTGCCCGCCAAAACCGGCGGCGATGTCGTCGTTCGGATCGAACGTCAGCTGCGCCGTCAGACCGGGGTCCTTATCGTCGGCGATGCGTTCGAACTGTTGCTTGGCGCAATCCGGGTTGTCGCGCAGTGCCTGCATCCGGTAACTGACTTCCGACCAGATTTGCTGCAACTCGGCGCGCGTAGCGCTGTAGAGTTGCTGGCCGGATTTAAAAATCCGCAACTGCTGGCCCGCCACCACGCGGCCGACCACGTGGCTGCAGTCGTCCAGGCCGGCGTGATCCAGCAGACGGGCGACTTGGTTCAAATCGCTGTTTTTGATTTGCAGCACCGCGCCCAACTCCTCGTTGAACAGCGCCGCCAGAGCGTCGCCGGACAAATCGGACAAGTCCAGATCGACTCCCTTACGGCCGGCGAACAGCATTTCCGCAACCGTGGCCAGCAACCCGCCGTCGGCGCGGTCGTGGTAGGCCAGGATCAGGCCTTGCTGGCTTAGGGTTTGGACGGCGTCGAAGAAACGTTTGAATAGGTCGGCGTTGTCCAAGTCCGGCGCTTGATTGCCGAGCTGATTGTAAACTTGCGCCAATATCGAGCCGCCGAGGCGGTTTTTGCCTTGGCCCAGGTCGATCAACAGCAATACACTGTCCTCGTTCTTCAATTCCGGCGTCAGCGTGTCGCGCACGTCTTGTACCGGCGCGAAGGCGGTGATGATCAACGACAGCGGCGAGGTCATGGTTTTGTTGCCCTGATCGTCCTGCCAGACGGTTTTCATCGACAATGAGTCTTTGCCGACCGGTATCGCGATGCCCAATTCCGGGCAGAGATCCATACCAACCGCTTTGACGGTATCGAACAGGGCCGCGTCTTCGCCGGGGCTGCCGCAGGCCGCCATCCAGTTGGCCGACAATTTCACGTCGTTCAACTTGCCGATGCGGGCGGCGGCCAAATTGGTCAAAGCCTCGCCGATAGCCATGCGACCCGAGGCCGGCGCGTCGATCAAGGCCAGCGGCGTGCGCTCGCCCATCGCCATCGCTTCGCCGGTGAAGGCCTGAAAGCCGGACGCGGTGACCGCAACGTCGGCCACCGGCACCTGCCACGGGCCGACCATCTGGTCGCGAGCGACCAGACCGGTGACGGAACGGTCACCGATGTGGATCAGGAAGCTCTTGTCGGCAACGGCCGGAAACGCCAATACCCGTTTAATCGCTTCGGCCAGCTCGACTTGATCTAAAGCCAAATCCGGCAAGGTTTTGTGCAGCCGTTGCACGTCGCGGTGCATTTTCGGCGGCTTGCCGAACAATACCGACATCGGTAAATCAATCGGAGACGACTGCCCAAACCATTCGTCGCTCAGGGTCAAGTGTTCCTCGTCGGTGGCATGGCCGATCACCGCGTACAGGCAGTGTTCGCGCTCGCAAAAGCTTTGAAACAGCGCCAGGGATTCAGGCTTGATCGCAACCACGTAGCGCTCTTGCGCTTCGTTACACCAGATTTGCATCGGCGACATGCCCTTGTCGGCGTTTTGCACCTTGCGCAATTCGAAGCGGCCGCCGCGATCGCAATCGTGAATGATTTCCGGCACCGCATTGGATAAGCCGCCGGCGCCGATATCGTGAATCGACACGATCGGCGTATGTTCGCCCAGCGAGTTGCAGTGGTTGATCACCTCCTGGCAACGACGCTGCATTTCCGGGTTTTCGCGTTGCACCGAGGCGAAATCCAGCTCCGCCGCGCTGGCGCCGGAGGTTTGCGACGAGGCCGCGCCGCCGCCCAGGCCGATCAGCATCGCCGGGCCGCCCAAAATCACGATCAACGCCCCGGCCGGAATCGGCTGTTTTTCGACCAGCATCGGCCGAATGTTGCCCAGGCCACCGGCGATCATAATCGGCTTGTGATAGCCGCGGAATTGATTGGCTTCGCCGTTTTCCGCAGGTTGCTCGAAGCTGCGGAAATAGCCGGCCAGATTGGGCCGGCCGAACTCGTTGTTGAACGCCGCGCCGCCGATCGGGCCTTCCAGCATGATGTCCAAAGCCGAGGCGATGCGTTCCGGCTTGCCGTTGTCGGCTTCCCAGGGCTGCGAAAAACCGGGAATTTTCAGATGCGACACGCTGAAACCGGTCAAACCGGCCTTGGGCGCGGAACCGCGGCCGGTGGCACCTTCGTCGCGAATCTCGCCGCCGGAACCGGTCGCGGCGCCGGGATGCGGCGAGATCGCGGTGGGATGGTTGTGAGTCTCGACCTTCATCAAAATGTGCGCGGCTTCCTCGACGTAGCCATAGCGATGGCTATCGGCGTCGCGGATGAACACCTGCGCGGTCGGGCCTGCCAGCACCGAAGCGTTGTCCTTATATGCCGACAACACCCCTTGCGGGTTTAGGTTGTGGGTATTGCGGATCATCGCGAACAGCGATTTGGCCTGTTCCTCGCCGTCGATAGTCCAACTGGCGTTAAAGATTTTATGGCGGCAATGCTCGGAATTGGCCTGAGCAAACATCATCAGTTCCACGTCGGTCGGATTGCGGCCTAACTGGCTGAAGCTTTCGGTCAGATAGTCGATCTCGTCGGCCGACAAAGCCAGGCCCAGTTCGGTGTTGGCTTGTTCCAACGCGGCGCGGCCGCGTTCGATGATGGCGACGGTTTGTAAGGGCTTCGGCGCGTGGCTGACAAACAAGTCCAATCCGTCGGTGTCGGACACGACCTGCTGAGTCATCCGGTCGTGTAACACCACCGCCAAACGCTGTTTAACCGCATCGGCCAACGGCGCGTCGGCAAAAAAACGGTACTCGATACCGCGTTCGATGCGCTTAACTGCAGTCAAGCCGCAACGCTCGGCGATTTCCGAGGCCTTGCTCGACCATGGCGAAATCGTACCCAGACGCGGCACCACCCACAGGGTTCCGGCCGGTTCCAGGTCAACGCCGGCAGTTGGCGCGCGGTCGGCGGCATCGCCGTAGTCGAGTAAGCGCGCCAGCATGGCCTGGTCCGCCGGATTTAGTTGATCGTCGAGTTGTATGAAATGTTGAAAGCGCGCATCGAAGCCGACGATGCCGGCTTCGATAGCCTGTAAATCGCCGAGCAATTTTTCGATACGGAAACGGGACAATGCGGAGGTGCCGGGAAGGATCAACATAATAAATTCGAAGGTCTGTAACGCAAAAGAGATGTGCTTGCCGCGCCGGCGTAGCCGCCAAACGCGAACTTAGCGCAAACGGCTATTTCTCCGCCGGCGCTTCCGTGGGTTCCGCCGACATATCCTGCTTGATACCGTCGGTAATTAATCTGAGTAAAGAGGTGGCGACGTCGTTGGACAGCGTGGTGCCCGCTTCGTCTTGCACGGTGACTTCGGCCGATTGGGCATCCAACTCGTTGACGCTTATTCTGTATTCCTGTTCACGGCTCGGATCGTCGCCGAACAGGAAATTGATTTCATCCAAAAACGATCCGTCGTCCGGCTTGATGGCGTTCGGGTCGTATTTAACGAAGAAATAGCGTTTATCGACATTGCGTTCGACGACCTCCAGTTTTTGCCGGCTCAAGGCCTTGCCTACCAGCCACCAGGCTTGCTGCGCGGATTGGTCGATTTGCAAGCTGCTGACATTGGCTGTGGCTGCCGGACGCGGCGCAGGTACAGAGGTTTCGGCAGGCCGAACCGACTCGGTCGGCTGCCTTGCCTGGGCAACCGCCTCTTCCGATTTCGTTGGAACCGGTTGCGGGGGTGCAGCGGCAACCGTTTCCGCCTTCGCCACCACCGCAGCAGCGGGCGGCGCAGCCAGGGTTTTGCGTTTGAGATCGTCCGGGATCACCAATTCGGGAATTTCGGTCGTGAATTGGTAATCGCGCTCTTTGTCGGGAAACCAGCTTTTGACATAACTACAGGCCGGCATAAGGCTGACCAAAGCGCCGGTAAATACCAACCGTAGAAAATTCGTCGATTTCATGAGGGCAAAACGCCAGCTTGCCGCATCGCAGCTCTCACGGTGTCGAAACATTCCGCGCTGAGCCAGGTTAGCGGCAGGCGAATACCCTTGCCGATCAAACCCATTTCCGCAACAGCCCATTTCACCGGAATTGGATTTGACTGGATGAATAAGGCCTGGTGCAGGCCGGTAAGGTGGGCGTCAATCGCTTCGGCTTCGACTCTATCGCCCCGCATTGCCGCCGCCAACATTTGGTGCACCAGCCTGGGTGCCACGTTGCCGGTCACGGTGATACTGCCGTTACCGCCGATCAGGCAAAATTCGCAGCTGGTGGCATCGTCGCCGGTGTAAAGCGCAAACGATGCGTCGGTTAAATCGCGGATTTGTTTGACGCGTTCCAGTTTACCGGTAGCTTCTTTAACGCCGACGATGTTGTCGATCTTGGCCAGCCTGCCTACCGTTTCCGGCAATAAATCGCAACCGGTACGGCCGGGCACGTTGTACAGAATTTGCGGAATGTCCACTGCCTCGGCGATAGCCTTGTAATGCAGGTACAAACCTTCCTGAGTCGGCTTGTTGTAATACGGCGTCACCAGCAAACAGGCGTCCGCTCCGACTTGTCTGGCCCGCTCAGTCAAACGGATCGCTTCGCGGGTGCAATTGGCACCGGTACCGGCAATCACCGGTATCCGGCCGGCTACGCAATCAACCACGAATTTGATTACCGCGCAGTGTTCGTCTTCGTCGAGAGTTGCCGATTCGCCGGTGGTGCCGACCGCCACCAGTGCGTCGCTGCCCTGCTCTATATGAAATTCAACCAGGTTTTTTAAGCTGGCTTCATCCACCGCACCGTCTTCCATCATCGGGGTAATCAGCGCAACGATACTACCTTGAATCATGCAAATCTCTCGTTAAGGTGAACTAAAACCGACGCATTATATCAAGCCGGCCTTGAAAACTCAGCCTGTTAAATCGGCCCGGCCGGCAAACAAGTTGGCCGCGAAGGGCGCTACAGTCAACGCTCGGGGCGTAGATGCAATTTGGCAACCCGCACATACCAGCCATAGTACAAGGCATAAGCCACCAGAAACACCAAGTAACCCGACCATAAAATATCGGACACGAAATGCCCTCCCGAGGTCATTCGGGTAAAGCCCAGCGTCCAAGCCAAAGTCAGTGTCAATCCAAAATACAGCAGCTTATGGTTTTGCGATAAAAAATACAGCACGAAGAAGCTGTATCCGACCGAACAATGGCCGCAGACGAAGGACTTATCCGGGGTATGACCGAATTTCAACGGCGGCGTGTATTGATGCTCGCCGCCGAATTGGGTGACATGCACCGGCCGGGCTCGCCCCCAATGGTCTTTGAAGATCAAATTGACCACCAATCCGGGACCGATGGCAATCACCAACAGAATATATAACGCTCGCAAGCGGAACCTGCGGGTATAAGCATGAAAATGGCTGGCGATATAAACAATCAGCGCAATGGTGCCGGCACATACCGTGAACGGAAACGCGTAGTCGTACAAAACTTCCCACAGCCCCCAATGCTGGTATGGCCAAACATCGCCGATGCTGTCGGGCCGGTAAAACAATCCGGCCAGACGTAGATCCAAATCACTAAACCAAAACGGCAATGTGGTGAGTCCCGCCAGTATTAGCAATATCGCCAGTTCGCGCCGGGCGCGCCTAATTGTCCGATGTAACATGGGCATCCTTGTGAGTTAATCCAGGGCTGACCGGGTCCGGCCAGAATTTCAAGTTTTCGCCGAGGTACAAATAGTATTTCGCCCCCGGCCGATCCGGATTCGCTATTTCCGCCAAGAACCGAAACCGCTCAAATGCCGTCGTCAAGACCGGCGGCAACGAGTCGCGAGTTTGTTCGGCGATGACAAAACCATTTTTGCCGATGTACTCGACCGGTCCTGACCATACTTCATATTGGCTACTGACCTCGCCGCTGGTTTCGAAGCGGTAAGTCCGGGGATGGTCCGGCAGATAAAACGCCAGTTCGCTGGCAAGATAACGGTGGCCTAGCGCCAACAAAAACGTGTCCTCAACACTCGGCACACTAATCAATCGCTCGAAATGGACATCGATCGCCAATTCCCGCCAGCTTTTGAAGCGTTTGGTCGGATCCAGCGCCGTGTTTTGCAGATTGAACGCCTGCAACAGAATCGGTAAGGCGTAGGTGGTAATCACCATCAAATAACCGAAAGCCAGCGCGTATTTCAAGCTGCGCCGCCAGTAACCGGCGGCGCGTTCGCCGGCCAATAGTATCAGTCCGGTAAAATAGAACGGCATCGGCCAGTTGCCCTGAGCCTTTTGCAGAAAACTCAACAGCAACACCCCTAATAATAAGGCCGGCCCCATCAGCAGCAGAAAGCGCTGCTCGGCACCGAGTTTGCCGAACTTGAACACGACCCGCAGGCTGCTGAGCAGCAGCAATACGAAAATCCCCGGAGATATCAACAGGATTTGGTACAGCAGAAAATCCCGCGCCCATTGCACGTGCTTGCCAATCGGGACCGGCTCATGATTGCCGAAGTGGCTGCGACTGTGGCCGAACATGACCCAATCGTGCTGCTGGTTCCACCACAGGATCGGCACGGCAGCGACCAAAATCGGCAATAAATACAACAGAAATTCTCTTTTCAGCAGATGGCGGCGCTGGCTATCGGTGACCAGAAAGATCAGCAACATCGCCGGCAAGGCCAATGCCGCCTGTTTGCTGAGCAAAGCCGCTGCGCTGGCGCAGCCGGCCCATAACCAGGCCCGCGCTTGACCATCGAATAGGGCGCGGCGCAAATGGTAAATCGCGATGATCCAAAAGCAGTAAAGCGGGGGATCGATCGTCATCAAAAAATTAGCCAGCACATTGATCGGCGTCGCCAAAATCAACAACAAGGCCAAGGCCCCGCCGCGGCCGCCGTAAAAAGCGCGTGCCGTCGCATAAAAAAACCAGAGAAATACCGTCCCCAACACCAAGGTCGGCATTCGCACCGCAACGGTGTAATCGCCCAGTAACCAGGTAGACAGGCCGATCAGCCAAGCCACCATCGGCGGTTTGCTGTAGTAACACCAGTCCGGCCGCCGCGACCAGTCCCAGTAATACGCTTCGTCGCCGATCAAATCCAGCCCGTTTGCCAACAAAAATATGGCGCGCACCGCCAAAGCCGTCAGAATTAGGGCAACCGGGTAGGTCTCGATCCAGCGCAAAACTTTTTCAGTCATCGGCCAACTCACTCCCATTTTTCCAAGTAGTGCAGTAACAGTTGCAGGCTGCGTTGACCGCGAAATTCGTTGATGTCCAATTTGTACGCCGCGTTGATTTTGCGGCAGCCGAGCCATTTTTCCGGATGATCGGCGAAAAAGGCAATCGCATCCAATAGTTGCCCGCCGAACGGCAATCGCAACACAAATTTCAGGTGTTGCTGGCCGACGATACGGCATTGGATCACGTCGAACACGCCATGAAATTCCGGCTCCGGGAACGCCTGCCCCCACACCGCGGCCTGGCGCAAGGTTTCGGCGAATTCCAAGCTCAGATGGCGTTCGTCGAGTTCGCCGTCGGAATAAACCTTCTGCTGCAAGTCGACGTTTGCCAGTTTGCCCGCCACCGTTTCGGCGAAGGCCAGCGCAAAATGCGGATAATCGTGCAGCTTTATGGTCAAGCCGGCCGCCATCGCGTGGCCGCCGAATTTAGTCAAAATCTGCGGATGCTTGGCGGCGATGTCGCTGAGCACGTCGCGCACATGCACGCCGGCAATCGACCGGGCCGAGCCTTTGATATCGCCGTTCTCGGCCGGGGCGAACGCAATCACCGGCCGGTGCACGCGGTCCTTGATCCGCGCCGCCAGAATCCCAATCACCCCCTGGTGCCAATTGGCGTCGAACAGGCAAACCCCGGCTGGAACATGCTGCTCGTCCAAAGCCTTCATCTCGGCCAATAAAGCCATGGCTTCGGTTTTCATCTGCCCTTCCACTTCCTTGCGGTCCTGGTTCAGCACATGCAATTGTTCAGCGATATCCCGTGCCAAGCCGGCGTCGTTGGTCAACAGGCACTGGATGCCCAGGGTCATGTCATCCATCCGTCCGGCAGCGTTCAGCCGCGGCGCAACGGCAAACCCCAAATCGCTGGCGTGTATGCCTGACAGGGACTTGCCGGAGACTTCCACCAAGGCTTTTATGCCTGGCTGGCATTGGCCGGAACGAATCCGCAACAGACCCTGATGCACCAGAATCCGGTTAACCTGATCCAACGCCACCACGTCGGCCACAGTACCTAAAGCGGCATAATCGAGTAGTTGGGCCAGATTGGGTTCGGCAATTCGGCGTTTTTCGAACCAATGGGTTTCCCGCAGACGAATGCGCAACGCCATCAGGATATAAAACATGACGCCGACGCCGGCGATATTGCGGCTGGGAAACTTATCGTCGGGCAGATTCGGGTTGACGATGGCGTCGGCTGCCGGCAGTTCTGCGCCGGGCAAATGGTGGTCGGTGATCAGTACCGTGAAGCCGGCGGCTTTCGCGGCTTTGACGCCGTCGATACTGGAAATGCCGTTATCGACGGTAAGAATGACATCGGGATTCTGCCGTTTTACCAGCTCAACGATTTCCGGTGTCAAACCGTAACCGTATTCGAAGCGATTCGGGACCACGAAATCCAGGTTTTCCGCCCCCAACAAGGCCAAGCCCTTCAATGCCAACGCGCAACTGGTGGCGCCGTCGGCATCGAAGTCGGCCACCACAGTGATTTTGCTTTGCCTCTCCAAGGCGGCAAGCAAGTGTTCGGCCATGGCTTTCATGCCGGACAACAACCAGGGCGACGGCAAACGCGCCAAGCCGCGGTCGAGTTGCTCCGCATTTTGAATGCCGCGGCTGTTGAAAATCCGTTGCAACACCGGATCCATCTCGCCGAAATGCGGATTTTTAACCTGCTCCGGGCGGGGAACGATGACTTTTTTTACGCTTTGCAGATACATATCAGCCAATAAAAAAGCCGGCTGCAGCCGGCTTTTGCGGGAACAATGCCAGGATCACATGTTATCCAGAATCGCTCTTTTCACTGCGTCCAGGGTAGCTTCGACCGTCACCGGCTGGTCGTCCCGGCATTGGGCGATCGCGGTATCCGGGTCCTTGATACCGTTGCCGGTCAGGGTGCAAACGATGGTGCTGCCTTCCGGAATGTTCCCGTTGCCGATGTCGAACAAGGCCCCGGCCAACGAAGTCGCTGAAGCCGGTTCACAGAAGATGCCCTCGTAAGCAGACAGCATTTTTTGCGCTGCCAGGATTTGTTCGTCGGTGAAAGAGGCAAACCAGCCGCCGGATTGTTTCTGTGCGGTCCAGGCGCCGTCCCAGGATTGCGGATTGCCGATCCGTATCGCCGTGGCGACGGTCTCGGGGTGTTCGATCGGGTGGCCGGCCAGAAACGGCGCGGCACCGGCGGCTTGATAACCGCACATCACCGGACGTTTTTTGGTCACGGCTTTGTGCGTCGCACTGTCGCTAGAATATTCTTTATAACCCTTCCAGTAGGCGGTGATGTTACCGGCATTGCCCACGGGTAAGCAGTGGAAATCCGGCGCATCGCCCAGGGCGTCGACAATTTCGAACGCCGCGGTTTTTTGACCTTCCAGCCGATAGGGATTGATCGAATTGACGATGGTCACTGGCGCATGGTCGGCGATTTCCTTGACTATCGCCATACCGGCATCGAAGTTGCCTTTGATCTGAATGATCTTGGCGCCGTACATCATGGTCTGCGCCAATTTGCCCAACGCAATCTTGCCCTCCGGAATCAGCACGAAGGCGCGAATGCCGGCGCGCACGGCATAGGCCGCCGCCGCCGCCGAGGTATTGCCGGTCGAGGCGCAGATAATGGCTTGGCTACCCTCTTCCACCGCTTTGGTCACGGCCATGGTCATGCCCCGATCTTTGAACGAACCGGTCGGATTCAGGCCTTCGAACTTGACGTAAATGTCGACATCCTTGCCGATCAGGCGCGGGATGTTTTGCAGTTGGATCAGCGGAGTGTCGCCTTCGCAAAGACTAATGATCCGGGTATCGTCGGAGACCGGCAAACGGTCGCGGTAACGATCGATCAGGCCGGTGTAGCGTGTGGGTTTTGCCATTGTTTATCCTAAGGTTTCCAGGCGAATGCGCGCGACTTTGCCGCTGACGGTGGCCAGGGCTTCGATGTCGGCAATCGCCGCGTTCATTTCATGTTCCAGCGTCTGCTGAGTCAGCATGATGATTGGTACCGAGGTTTCGCCTGCCGGCGGCTCCTTTTGAATCAGGGCTTCGATGCTGATGTGGTGCGCCGCCAGAATGCGGCTGACGTCGGCCAACACGCCGGGTTTGTCCTCGGCGGTCAACCGCAGGTAGTAGGCGGTTTTGATCGCGTCGGCCGGCAGCACCGGAATGTCGGCGATGGCGTCCGCTTGAAACGCCAGATGCGGCACCCGGTTTTCCGGGTCACTGGTCATCGCTCTGACGACGTCGACCAAATCGGCGACGACTGCCGAGGCGGTCGGTTCCGCGCCGGCGCCTGCACCGTAATACAAAGTCGGGCCGACCGCATCGCCGCATACCAGCACGGCGTTCATGACGCCGTCGACATTGGCGATCAAGCGCCGTTTCGGAATCAAGGTCGGATGCACCCGCAACTCAATACCGTCGTCGGTTTTGCGGGCGATGCCCAGGTTTTTGATCCGGTAGCCCAGGGCCTCGGCATATTCCACGTCGAGCCGGGTGATCTTGGTAATGCCTTCGGTAAAGACTTTGTCGAATTGCAGCGGAATGCCGAACGCGATCGAAGCCAGAATCGTTAGCTTGTGGCCGGCATCGATGCCTTCGACGTCGAAAGTCGGGTCGGCTTCGGCGTAACCCAGGGCTTGCGCCTCTTTCAGCACGTCGTCGAAATCGCGGCCTTTGTCGCGCATTTCGGTCAGAATGAAGTTCCCAGTGCCGTTGATGATGCCGGCCAGCCATTTGATCCGGTTGCCGGCCAAGCCTTCGCGGATGGCTTTGATGATCGGGATACCGCCGGCCACGGCCGCTTCGAACAATACCATCACGCCTTGTTTGCTGGCTTCGGCGAACACCTCGTTGCCGTGCAATGCGATCAGCGCCTTGTTGGCGGTGACGACGTGTTTGCCGTTGGCGATCGCGGTCAACACCAGTTGTTTCGCCAGGTCGTAGCCGCCGATCAGCTCGACGACGACGTCGATCTCCGGGTCGTTGACGATTTCGAATGGATCGGTGGTCAAGGCAATGCCTTGAGTATCGCAGATGCGGGCGCGATTCAACTCACGTGCCGACGCCCGCGTCACGACGATTTCGCGGCCGGCACGGCGGGCGATTTCTTCGGCATTGCGTTTCAACACGTTGACGGTACCGCCGCCGACGGTGCCCAGCCCCAATACTCCAACTCTAACCGGCTTCAAATCCGACTCCTTTTGTTTACCCAAAACGGCGGGCGATTATACAACGTTGTCTTTTTTCAGCATATTACGGATGCTGCGCAAGGCTTGGCGGGTGCGTTGCTCGTTTTCGATCAGACTGAAACGGATATGGTCGTCGCCGAATTGGCCGAAGCCGATGCCGGGCGATACCGCGACTTTGGCATCAATGATCAGTTTTTTGGCGAATTCGATCGAGCCCATCTCGCGGTAGGCTTCCGGGATTTTGGCCCAGACAAACATGGTCGCCTTCGGTTTTTCGACCAGCCAGCCCATCGCGTTCAGGCCGTCGCACAACACATCGCGGCGCGATTTGTACATGTCGCAGATTTCCTGCACGCAATCCTGCGGGCCTTCCAGCGCGGTGATCGCCGCCACCTGGATCGGCGTGAATGCGCCGTAATCCATATACGACTTGATCCGGGTCAATGCCGAAACCAAGGTCGGATTGCCGCACATGAAACCGATCCGCCAGCCCGGCATGTTGTAGCTTTTGGACAGGGTGAAAAACTCGACAGCAATGTCCTTGGCACCCGGCACCTGTAGAATCGACGGCGCGACATAGCCGTCGAACACGATATCGGCATAGGCGATGTCGTGCACGATCCAGATGTTATGTTCCTTGCAGATGGCGACGACTTTTTCGAAAAAGTCCAATTCCACGCACTGGCAGGTCGGATTGCCCGGAAAATTCAAAATCAGCATTTTCGGCTTCGGCCAGCACTCGTCGATGCCTTTCTGCAATTCGGCGAAGAAATCGACGCCGGGAGTCAGCGGCACGTGGCGAATGTCGGCACCGGCGATCACCACACCGTAGGGATGGATCGGATAAGCCGGATTCGGCACCAATACCACATCGCCAGGGCCCAGAGTTGCCAATGCCAGATGCGACAAACCTTCTTTCGAGCCGATGGTGACGATGGCTTCGGTATTGGGGTCGAGATCGACGTCGAAACGCTTTTTGTACCAGCCGCAAATGGCCTTGCGTAAGCGCGGAATGCCCTTTGATACCGAATAACGGTGGGTGTCTCCGCGTTGCGCCACTTCCACCATCTTGTCCAGGATGTGCTTCGGCGTCGGTTGGTCGGGATTGCCCATGCCGAAGTCGATGATATCGTCGCCCGCGGCGCGCGCTTTGGCTTTCAGTTCGTTGACGATGTTGAATACGTAAGGCGGCAGACGGCTGATGCGGTGAAATTCTTCCATTAACGGCTCTTGTTGGTCAGATTTTGCGAACGGCTTTTTTGAGAAAGCCGGCTAAGTTACTGTTGTTGCCTGGCGATGTCAATTCGCCGGGCAATATCCGGGATTCAGGGTTTATTGCGGCTGAGGTTTCGCCGCAAGTTCCGGTCTAGCCGCCGCCGTTTCCGTGCGTTGCTGGTGCAGATAAGAACCGCCGACCAGAAACCCCAACACCAACAGGTAAACGATGGCGGCAATGTTTTTCACTTTTTTGTGTTCGTCTCGATCAGAGGGATGCATTTCGGTTTCGGTTCCGCTGGCTGAAAGTGGCGTATTTTAGCCGCTGCCGCGGCGGAAGAGAATGCGCTGCGAAATTGTTAGGCGCGGCCTGACACGGGTCAACCGGCTTTGACAATCACCGCGGTACGCAAACGGCTCTTGCCGAAACAGCACATCCGGTCGAAATCCTCACGCGCGATCGGAATGAATTGGCAGTCCAGCTCGCTTTGCCGGCCCTCTTCCGGATCAGGATCGTGCATGTACAGGCAGTCTTTATCGAAACCGCTCATGACCACCCAATGCGGGGTTTTCTTGCGATCCATCGCGAAGGTGCTGATCAAAATCAACGGAATCGCTCCGGCCTCGAAGGCGGCGGTCAAATCGTTCTGGGTGATATTGGCGTAAATCACGGCGACCCCCTGCTCGGCCGCCAGGTGTTTGAAGCGGTTGTCGACCAATTCGACCACCTGTTTCTTATCCTCGCTGCGCACGCTGTCGATAAACAGCGGTCCGCTTTGGTTGATCCAAACCTCGACGGCGAATTGCCGGCGTTTTGCGGCCAATGCCAGCCCCAACGGATGGCAGCCGCCGTGGCCCGAGGTCATAAAAATCGTCGTCGCTTCGCGCCAGATTTCGATTTCCTCTTCCCGCGACGGCAAATACTGCTTGTTTAACGCGTGCAGCGCCATCATCAAAGAGGCCGGCCCACAGGTAAACGGCGTGGTTTGCCGCAGCCAATGTACCGGTCGCTGCTGCGGCTGGTCGTGGTAACGGCGAATGCGCTTTTGGTAGCGCAAGGCATCTTTATGATCTTGATAATAGTCGCGGTACAGGCCGAATTTTTTGTATCCCAAGGTCTCGTAAAGTCCGATTGCCGGCAAATTATCGACGCTGACTTCCAGCCGCAAATACAGGCGGCCGTCGGCTTCGGCCGCTTGCTCGCCGGCCAGCATCAAGGCCTTGGCAATACCGTTTCCGCGCAATTGCGGCGCCACGGCCAACGAATAAATCCGCGCCAGCCGGGTACCGGGATGGTAAATGATCAGGATATAGCCGGCCGTTTGACCATCGTATTCAGCCAGTAACAACGCCCGGTGCTCGCTGGCCAACCAGTGTTTGAAGCTGCGCCGGCTCAATTTATCGGTATTGAAACTGGCGTTTTCCAGAGCGACCAAGGCCGCCAGATCGGCGTTTTGCGCCGGCCGCAAGCCGATATTCAAACCGAGACTCCCGGCAAAGCCTGACCGATCACTTGGCGGATGCGGAACAACACCATTTCTCTCCAGGCCGTTGCCGCCGGGCAAAAGTGAGCCAGCATGAGCTGGGCGTGCACCTGCCGTTCGGCGCCGTTCCCGTCCTGGGCCCAGATCAAGTGGTCGCGCAGCAGGGTTTCGAACAAACGGTCGGTGCTGAAGGTGCCGAACTCCAAAGTGACATAGCAGCTTTCCGGCGTCATCGCCGCGTGCCACAGATAATCCAACAGGCCCAGCTTCGGCACCGAGCTCGAAGTACCGGCCAGCGGCAAGGTCACCGAATCGCCATACCAACGCTTGGCCACTGCCGCACCGGGACTGTCCGGCGCGTGGTCGCAAATGATTTCGCCGTAACCGTAAGGCCCCAGCCCGCTGTGCAAGTCGATGACCGCCAACCGCCGCTGCTGCAGCGCATATTTGCTGATCAATGCTTCGCACACCAAGCGGCCATGTGCCGGAGCCCGGCCGCCGTAGAACGGGCCTTCCGGATCGGCGTATTGGCCACCGCTGATGCCCTGCTCCAACGCGACCCGGCCGTATTGCGCTGCATAATCGGCGAAGGCCTGGCGGCGTTGCTCGGCGTCGGGCTGAAATATGACCTGTCGCAGCCGCTTGTAATCCGGGTTTTCCGGCAACGGCGCCGAAAAGTCCACCGCGTTCCGGTTCAAATCGACGCCATCCCGGTCGCAACGCCGCAGCCAGGCGTAACCCCAGGGTGTCAATGCGTGTACCAACAAAACCGCGCTTGTCTGTGGCATGACTACCCGCCCGGCCCGCAACGAATCGAGCAAATCGATTTGGCCGGCACTACCGACAAATCCTTCAATACCGTGAGTGGCGCCCAATACCACCACGACGTTGGCCGCATCGGCATCGCCCAACCAGACGCTATCGGTTATCAGCGCTTCGCCGTCCGGCCCGAGGCCGGAACAGGGAAACGCCTGCAATTGCATCGGGCAATCGAGTGCGGCCACCCGTTGTAACCACTGTTGCCTGGCTTCGGCATAACTGGCAGGAAAAACGCTGGCATCGATATCGGCATAGGAATAGGACATTTCGCAGCAAGCAGCCTCGGTCGGATAAAGCAGAAATATTACTCCTTGTTTAAAAACCTGTCTGGTTTCAAAATTCAGCCTCCCCAACCCACCGAGTTTGAGCAACATGGCAAGTACGCTGCTGGTCGTCGACAATCTTTCCGACTGGAACCCTTATTATCCCAGCGAGCAGGTCGTCAGTTTCGAAACCTATCTGGCCATGGAACAGACCGACCCCGACCAACGGGTGCGGGTTATCAATCTGTGCAGCAGCTACAGCTATCTGTCGGACGGCTACTATTGCTCGTTGCTGGCCGAAGCCCGTAATCACCACGTGATTCCCTCGGTGAAGATCATCAACGATCTGGGCAAAAATGCGTTGTACCGACTGCAGCTGGAGGATTTGAACCAGCCCTTGGCCCGCGCCCTCAAGCACCAGCATCAGACCGGCGAATACCGGCTGTACAGTTATTTCGGCACGACACCGGAACCGGCGTTCCAGGAACTGGCCCGCTTGTTGTTCGAACGTTTTGCCTGCCCGATTCTGGAAATCACGCTGAGCCTGGAACAGCAGTGGCAAATCACCGATTTGAAAGCGGTTTCGCCCAGCCAGTTGGACGACACGATGCAAACCCTGTTTGCTGAGGCTCTGGACCGCTTCAGCAAAAAAGTCTGGCGTAAAAGCCGGGCCCGCAAGAATGCCCGCTTCGATCTGGCGATCTTGATCAATCCGGCGGAAGCCCTGCCGCCCAGTAACCGCGGCGCGCTGAAGAAGTTCATCGCGGTGGGCCGGCAAATGGGTGTCGACGTGGAATTGATCACCCACAACCACTACGGCCGCCTGCCCGAGTTCGACGGCCTGTTCATCCGCGAAACCACAGCAATAGACCACCATACCTACCGCTTCGCGAAAAAGGCAGAAGCGGAGGGCTTGGTGGTGATCGACGACCCGACCTCGATTTTGCGTTGCGCCAACAAGGTCTATCTGGCCGATCTGTTCCGTACCCATAAAGTGCCGTCGCCGAAAACCTGGATTCTGCATAAGGGTAACACCGAGCACTTGGACAAGCTGGAAGCCATCGCCGGCTTTCCGGTCGTCGTTAAAGTCCCGGACGGCTCGTTTTCGCGCGGCATCGTCAAAGTCAATAACCGGGCCGAACTGGAAACCAAGGTCGCCGAATTGTTCGAACAATCGGCTTTATTGCTGGCACAGGAGTTTCTCTACACCGATTTCGATTGGCGAATCGGGATTTTCAACCACAAAGCGCTGTATGCCTGCCGCTATTTCATGGTGAAAAACCATTGGCAGATTTACCGCCACGGCACCAACCGCACCGACAGCGGCAATTTCGCCACGCTGCCGACCTTCGAAGTACCGAAGCCGGTGCTGGACGCGGCGTTGAAAGCCACCCAGCCGATCGGCAACGGCCTCTACGGCGTCGACGTCAAGGAAATCAACGGCAAGGGCTATGTGATCGAAGTCAACGACAACCCCAGCATCGACAGCGGCGTCGAAGACAAATATTTAGGCGAAGAATTGTACCGAGCCATCATCGGCGAATTGTTGCGGCGGATGGAAAACCGCAGCAAAGGCCTGGATTAAACGCTAACCGCACCTGCATATGGAACCGGACTTGATTGATTTGGATGTACTTTGCGTCGGCCATGCCAGCTACGACCTGGTGTTCAGCGTACCGCACCATCCCGCAGCCGACGAAAAAACGGTGGCCGACGCTTTGCTCGGCTGCGGCGGCGGCCCGGCGGCAAACGCCGCGGTCGTGGTGGCGAAACTGGGTTACCGCGTAGGATTCAGCGGCTATTTGGGCAACGACGTCTACGGCGATAGCCATTTAAGCGAATTGCTAAGCCATGGGGTCGATACCTGCTGCATCGTCCGCGGCGACTCGCCGACGCCATTGTCGGCGGTACTGGTCAAGCCCGACGGCAAGCGCGCGTTGATTAATTACAAAGGCGACACGCGAGCGCTACCGGCAGACAGTGTGGACTTCGGGGTGATCCGGCCCAAAGTGGTGTTGTGCGACGGCCACGAGCCGCATATTTCAGCACGCTTGCTGGAGCGTTGCGCCGCCGAAAAGATTCCGACCGTTCTGGATGCCGGATCGTTACATTCCGGCACCGAAGCCTTGCTGGACAAAATGGACTACTTGGTATGTTCGGAAAAATTTGCGCTTCAGCATTCCGGAGGCATTGACGCGGCGCTGTCGGGGTTGGCGGAAATTGCACCCTGGGTGGTCGTCACGCTGGGCGAACGCGGCCTGGTTTGGCGGGCCGGTCAGGAAGCAGGCCGTTTGGCCGCGCCGCCGGTCACGGCGATCGATACCACCGGGGCCGGAGACGCGTTTCACGGCGCCTTCGCCGCCGGTTTGGCGGCCGGTTTGGCCTGGCCCGAGTTGCTGCGTTATGCCAGTGCCGCCGGCGCGTTATGTTGCACCCGCTTGGGCGCCCGCCCCGGCTTACCCGATAAGGCGGCCCACCGCGCGCTGTTGCAACGGTGGCAAAGCGAACCGACGCCTTAGCGAGAACGCTTGGCCCGCTCCGGTTCCAAGTATTTGTGGCGCAAATCGACGTAATTGCCGCCTATCCATTGCCAGAAAGTCGCGGCCGCTTCCGGGTCGGTACTGAGCAATTTGACCGCAATCGCACCGTTGGCGCTGATATCGGTGATTTGGGCGTCAATATCGATCGAATTCCTGTTTTTGACGACGCGCTTGTCGGTTTCCACCCGAAACGTCACCGGTTCGCCGAGCTTGAACACAATATCGCGTTTCAACCCGCCCAGAAATTGCAGGCGATACTCCGGCACCGACTGGAACGGTAATACAAACTCCGCATGCCAGCGGAAGGGCGGACAATGAATAGGTCCGCTGTGCTTCGGAAAATGCACGGTGTAGCCGTCGTCGACTTTGGCCTTGATTTCGCCTTTGGTGTAAATGTCGCGGCAATTGGTCAGCACCGCATCGCCCGGTTCCAAGTTGTATTTGGCGGCAAATGCGGTTTCGCTCAGCAGGCCGATAGCGACGGCCAATCCGTATCGGCAAAGGTTCGATCTGTTCATGGCGAGCTCCTGACTGTGATTATTGTGTTTTAACGCGGCGGCAGCGCTGCGGCGGCCGGAAGCGGCCCCAATAAACTGCGCGCCAACGGATCGGTTTCGTCGATATCCACCGTCACCATATGGCCGGTATTGGCGCCAATATAGCCTTGCATCGCGGCAGCCATGTAAGGAAACACCAAGCGCAAATCGTTACTGGCGCCGCTGCTCTGCACGCTGGTTTTCCACAATTGTTTGCGTTGCTGCTGCGTCAAATAAGGCCCGGTTTCGCAGGCTTCCAAGGTCAGATAGCGGCGAAAAGTGGTGTACGTGTCGATGCGTTGGGTATATCCGGTGCCGGCAAAACCCGGATAAAACCCACGGTAATAAAATGATCTTCGGTACGGGTAAAAGTAGCCCCAATCGTTCCACATCGGCACGTCGTAAGCGTACTGGTGAACTTCCGGCTGGCCGACGCCGTAGCCGAGAAACACCACCAGATCGCTGTCCTGAGCTGTCGCCACTTTGACGAAGCCGCGGTTAGCCAGTACCTTTTCGATATAGCCTTTGAATTCGATGAATTGCAAATCCTGCTCGTTACCGCCCGGATTGCCCGGCAATACCAGAAAACGGTTGCCGATCGTTGCGCCGGGCGCGGCCAAAGCATCGATTTCGGTGCGAAACTGTAACGGTGCGTTGACGCTGCAACCACTCAACATTGCCATCAATACGCCGAATACGACGATCAATAGCTTCGTATTAAGCCTCTCCATGCTCGCCTCCTGTTGGCTCTGCCAAATCGTGTTCCTGCATCAAAGTTCGCGCCCGCTGCTGCATACGAAGTTCGGCCAAGACTTCTTGCTCGTGCAATCCCGCCCGGTGCGCCAATTGGTCGGTCAATTGCCGGTTCTCGGCACTACGTTGCCGGACCTGGCGTTTTTCCTGGCTGAGCAATTCGGCTTCGAAGCGCATTTCCTGTAACTCGGTATCGTGCCGGAGTTGTTCGGCATGCAGCCGTTTTTCGATTGCCAGTTGCTGGGTCAATTGCTCGAATTTGTCTTCAGCCAAACGCCGCTGTTTTTCGGCTTCGAGCGCCTGCATCTGTTGGTCCAGATCAATCATCCGCCGCAAATGTTCCAGTTGCTGGCGTTTTTCGTGAATTTCCTCTTCTTCGAGCAAGCGCTGTTGTCGCGACAACTCCAGATTTTTGGTCTGGTTCAATTCGAAGGTTTTTTTCAGCACGTTAACGTAAACGGCGTCGCGTCCCAACTGGACATCGGGAAATTCGGCAAAACCGGCGTTCAACCTGCAAACCGCCAAAGACTGAATCTGCTGTTGCGCCAATAATTCGTTGATGCGTTGGGCGATGCGTTTTTCGGCATCGGCCAGGCCGGTATTGACCCAGTTGCCGTCGGCCAGAGTCTGCAACTCCAGATTGACGGCATCCTCGACCATAGCGGCGTAGACATTCCGGATATGGGCGTTGATATCCGGCAACAATTCGGCATTTTTCAGTGCGTAATCGAATGTCGCCTGAAACCGCAAATCCAGCGCCAAGTCCAGCGTGCAAAACCCTTCGAACAGCGTTATCTGCCGGCGGTAAGGCCAGGACTCGACCGGTAGCGGATAAAGCGTGTGGTAAAAGCGCCTGATGAATTGCTTTGGCCGCAAATACAGCTGTTGATAAGGCCCCAACTTAACCAGCACCACTTGGCGGTCGGCATCGAAACCGGCCAACCAGTAGCTGTCATCGGCACCTAAATCATCCTGCAGATCGCTGCCGGTGAGCCAGGCATCCAGTTCCGATACTGAGCTATTCATGGCCGGCCGGCGCAGTGAGCGCCTTTTGTTTCAGAGCCGCGATTTTATCCGACATTTTCTCGGCAACCAACGGATACAGGTTGGGCGCGAATTCCACAGTACGGTGATCCACTTTGCGCAAAAATCCGCGGCTAAGGAGAAGGCCGACCACAAACATCCGGGTCCAATCCGAATAGCGCCGGGCCTTTTCCAGATCGGATTTTTCGATCACCATTTCCAGCTCGTCATTCTGGTTGATGCGAAACTCGGTGAACTGGCGCAGGCATTCGAATACCAATTCTTCCTCCTGCACCGTCAATGGCCCAGGCGCGGTGAACTCCAATCGGTACGACAGCAGCACGGTAAAAAAATCCACCATGGCCGCGCAGACGAAAGCGAACCAGGAAAATCCGCGCCACATCGCAAACGACGGTTTCACGTCCTCGACGAATTGTTTGAAGGTCATCGGCAACGGCGCATCTGGCGGACTCACGCCCATGCTGCTGGCCAATTGGTTCACGCCCAGTTGGATATCCTGGTAGTGCTTCAAAAATTGGGCGTAGGCAGCTTCGTCGCTGCTCACATCCAGCTGATTCAAATTTATGTGTAATTGGCGGATGTGCTCGTCCAGCTCGCGGAAGGTTTGCTCCTGCTGTTGCAACGCCTGCTTTTTTTCCTGGTAAATCTGGTTGTAATGCCGCCAGAACGGGCCTTCGCCCACCTGATTCTTGTAGCCGGGACCGATCTGATTATGGGTGCCGAAATAGGCTTGGCTGGCGTCGAGCGAGGCTTTATCCAAATCCTGTTTTTGCTGTAGCGAGATTCGGCTCTTGAGCTGGGTTACGGCGTCAAGATAGTCCTTGCTCTGCTGGCGCAACTGATTCAGACGGTTGATGTGTAGAGTTTCGCGCTCGGATATTTCGTAAAACTTGAAATAAGAAAAAGTGATCGAGGCGGCGATCGCCACGGTCAACGACGCCACCACCGAGAAATATCGAATCCGGTTGGCTGTCCAATGAATCCCGGCCATCTCCAGCGAGCAAATCACGATGATAGATTGAATGGCGACGGTGATCACCAGCGCGATCCACGGGGTGATGAAATGCGACAGACCGTAATAGGTGGTAAAACCAGAGGAAACGCTCAACATCAGAACGATGGGTATCGTCCAGATCCGCAGCATGCTGACGAATAGAGTCTGAATCCGATTCAGAAAATAGCCGGGCCCGCCGGGGCGGTGCTTGTTGCTGGTGTCGTTCATAATTATTGTTCTAATGACCAGCGTGAAACCCGAATTCGGGTTCAACTCATGCTGAGATAACGTTCGCCGGTGTCGTGGACGATAGTGACAACGGTCTTACCCGGCCCCATTTGCGCCGCCACCCTGACTGCGCCGCAAACGCTGGCTCCGGAGGAAATGCCGACCATGATGCCTTCTTCTTCGATTAAGCGTTTGCGCATCGAAAAAGCTTGTTCGGTGCTAACCAGTTCGATTGCGTCGAGCAAATCGACTTCCAGATTCTTCGGCACGAAACCGGCGCCGATTCCCTGAATCTTGTGCGGAGAATGGCTACCGCCGGAAATGACCGGCGACTCGGCCGGTTCCACTGCAATCACTTTGAATTGCGGATTCCGGTTTTTTATAACATCAGCCACACCGGAAATAGTGCCGCCGGTTCCGACGCCGCAGACGAACGCATCGACTTGACCGTCGGTGGCTGACCAAATTTCCTGAGCGGTGGTCTGTCGATGCACCTCAGGATTGGCCGGATTTTCAAACTGGTGCGGCATAAATGCACCGGGATGGTTGGCGACGATCTCCTGCGCCTTGGCAATTGCCCCTTTCATGCCGTCCGCACCGGGCGTCAATACGATTTCCGCTCCGTAAAGTGCCAACAACTGGCGCCGCTCGACCGACATGGTCTCCGGCATTGTTAGAATGCAGCGGTAACCGCGGGCTGCAGCCACCATCGCCAACGCAATCCCCGTATTGCCCGAGGTGGGTTCGACAATGATCCCGCCACCTCGCAGTTGACCACTTTTTTCCGCCGCCTGCACCATGGCTAAACCGATGCGGTCCTTTACAGAGCCACCGGGATTTCTCGACTCAAGCTTGACCAATAGCGTCGCCGAGTTTTCCTCGACGACTTTCTGCAATTTGACCAACGGCGTGTTGCCGATCAATTGAGTTACATTACTGGCGGCAGGCATTGAGTCACCTCAATCATTTTTCGATTTTGAAAGCCAAGAACACCGGACTGCCGTTACGTTGTACCAAAAGCGCAATGGATTTTTCAACCGGTAATTTGGCGACGATGCTGTTGAATTCAGCGGCATCGCGCACCACGGTGTTTTGAATCCGCAAAATCACATCGCCCGGCTGAATCCCGGCATCCAAGGCAATCCCTTTACCGACTTTCTGGACCAGGACCCCATTCTTTTCCACCTGCAACTGTTGGCGTTGTTCAGCAGTCAGATCAGCCACCGCCAGCCCCAACCGGTTCACCGCAGTCTCCGGAGCCGCCGACGGTCCGGCAGCCGCCATGCTTTGCTGCGCCGGCAACAAGCCGATTTTTACCGTAATGTCTTGCTTGTCGCCCTGGCGAATGATTTTGACTTTAGCTTTTTCATCGACCGGCGTCATGCCTACCCGCGGCGGCAATTCGCCTGAGGTTTCGATGACTTGGCCATTAAATTCGACAATGATGTCGCCAATCTGGATCCCGGCTTTCTCGGCCGGACCGCCGGGAATCACTTTCGATACCAACGCACCGTGCGGACGGTCCATGCCAAACGACTCCGCCAATTGCCGAGTAACGTCTTGAATTTGCACGCCTAACCAACCGCGCGAAACCTTGCCCTTACTTTTGATTTGGTCGACCACGTTCATCGCCACGTCTATCGGTATCGCAAACGACAATCCCATGTAACCGCCGGAGCGGCTATAGATCTGCGAGTTGATGCCGACCACCTTGCCCTGCATGTTGAACAGCGGACCGCCCGAGTTGCCGGGGTTGATCGCCACGTCGGTCTGAATGAAAGGCACATAGTTGCCGTCCGGCAAACTGCGGCCCTTGGCACTGACGATACCGGCGGTTACCGACTGGTCGAAACCGAACGGGGTGCCGATCGCCAATACCCATTCGCCGACTTGCAATTGGTCGGGTGCGCCGATTTCCACCACCGGCAGGTCTTTAGCGTCGACTTTCAATAAAGCCACATCGGTACTTTCGTCGGAACCGATCAATTTGGCGATCAATTCGCGGCGGTCTTTTAATTTGACCACGATTTCCGATGCATTATTCACCACGTGATGGTTGGTCAGGATATAGCCGTCGCGGGAGATGACGAAGCCGGAACCCAGCGAATTGGTTTCCCGTGGTGTGTAGCCTCGGCCCGGCCCCTGGAAGAAATGGCGGAAGAACTCCTCCATCTCCGGCGGCATGTCTTGCGGCATTTGCTGAGGGTCGGCCCCGGCTTGCGAATCGGTCGCTTTCTGGGTGGTGCTGATATTCACCACGGCATCGCCGTTGGTCTTCACCATTTCGGTAAAGTCAGGCAGTTGGGCGTAACCGGAGTTGATCGCCAAAAGCATTACAAGAAATCCATAAAACAGCTTATTAAGCATGTAATCTCCAAACGTACGAATGAAATATAAGAAGACGTTTATTGCCGAAACGCGATGCCGTCGGCAATCAGTTCGACTGTTTCCGCAGGGACTTCGCCGAGCACGGTAATCTGGGTATTGTCTATCACTTTGCTGAAAGAGTTGACAGTTCCCAAACTATGCAAACCGTTGATGCCGTCGACTTCCTTAGCTTCGAGGTAAACCGAAACGGTGGAAAAGCCGTCACTGACCAACAGATGGTCTACGGCTTTCTGCGACTGTTGGATCGAGTTGCGGATAAAAAAGACTGGCTCGAAACCCTGAGGCCAATTTTTCAAAACGAATGTAGCGCTGTCCAAAGGCTCGGCTTGTGCGCTGTGGATGTGTTTAGTGTGGAACTTATCGTCAACGTTATTGCCGTTGAGGGGTTCTGCTCCAGCCTGCGTGTTCAAGTCGGTGAACATAACTTGTTCCAGAGCATGCCCTTCCAAGCCATAAACTTCAATTTTCAACGGCAGAAAGGTTTGGGTGTTGATCCAAATTTTTCTCGGGTAACGCAGTTGGTCTTTCGGCTGCGCCGCAACGATTTGCGCCGGCAACATCGCGACGGATTCCTGACCAGCCAATTCCAAGTTGTAGGACTTTTGTAACATCGCCGCACTACTCGGCATGTTAATGATAAAAGAACTGTCCAACGGATGGTGGTTAATCACCTTTTCGCTGGTTTCCTTGAACACACAAGTGACTTCGTTGGATTTGCGCGTCACCTCCCTCATCGGCGAGTTCAAGGAAGATAAGCGTTCCTGCGAGACACCGTTATCGACGCTATGTCGATATTTCATGGTTTCGATCTGGCCGTTTTTCATGAAAATTACGGTACCCTCGTAATTGAGGGTTTTCATCGCCAGATTCATTTTATCCAACCATTGCACCGCCGTAAGATTGTCGCCGGCAGCGGTTTCGGCGATCAAGCCGATCAAAACAACCAGTAATAATCTCACGTCCTTATTCCTGCGAATATCCCACCACCCGCGCATAAGGTTGCGCCGCCTGCACCGTGTTTACGTAAAGCGTGTTGTCGTGAGCCTGCAAATAGTCCTTAAAACGGGCGTGCATTTCAGTTGACTCCGAACCGCTATGCGCCACCACGCCGACGGCACTGAACGGATTAGCTTGCCTAGGCTCGACTTTACTGGCTAGCCAGACAACGGCGAGGACTGCAGATGCAGCGATCGCAAGCCCGGCTTTTTGCCACTTTATCGCCGCTTTCTGTCGCGGCATGAAATAAATCGGTTCATGACGTAATTGCTGATGGATTTTGTCGGCAAAATCGCTACTCACCAGCGAATACTCACTACTTTTCAACACTTGACTGGCAATTTGATAGCGCCTTAGCTTGTCTTTCAGCGCGTCGTCTTCGCTAACGGCCGTCAGCAACTCCAGCGATTGCGCGCCATCCAGTTCGTCGTCTATGAATTGCGATAGTTTTTCGTTAAGTTGTTCCTGCATCGATACACCTTTAGTCGAGCAATGGGTTTAATTTTTGGTCAATGGCTTCGCGGGCTCTAAAAATCCGCGAACGCACGGTGCCGATAGGGCAATCCATAGCCTCGGCTATTTCTTCATAGCTCATCCCTTCGAATTCTCGGAGAGTAATTGCTATTCGCATTTCTTCCGGTAAATTTTCAATCGCCGCTCGTATTACAGCGACAATTTGCTCGTTCATCAGTTGATGCTCGGGCGTTTCTATATCTTTCAATTGCGGCGCGTTTTCCACCTGCTCCGCATCTTGAACGTCGATCTCATAATCGGAGTGGCGACGGGAGCGCGACAAAAGATAATTCTTAGCTGTATTTATCGCGATCCGGTAAAGCCAGGTGTAAAAGGCACTCTCTCCGCGGAAATCGCCCAGAGCCCGGTAGGCTTTGATAAAGGTGTCTTGTGCCACATCCTGCGCTTCACTGGGATCTTTAACGTAACGATTCACCAAGTGGACGATCTTATGCTGATACTTTAAAACCAAAAGATCGAAGGCGGATTTATCACCTTGCTGCACCCTCCGCACCAAGCTCTGATCGACATCTTCGGTGTTGCTAATTTGTTCGTTCACTGCTCTATTTTTCTGATGAGATGGACAGAATTAAACCTTATTAGTTCTGGCAATACAAAAAAAATTGCCGGCCAGATAAAACAAGATATTATTCCCGGCCGGTTTGAACTTTTTCCTTCGCTGATCAACTTGACGACCTTGACCCATAGCAATACCGTCCCAAACGCAAACCTTCACTACGACGTCTTGATTGCCGGCAGCGGTGGCGCCGGACTGAGCTTGGCACTACATTTGGCGGATCGGTTTAGAGTCGCAGTGCTGGCGAAATTTGCGCTGACCGAATGCAGCACTTACTACGCCCAAGGCGGGATCTCAGCGGTATTCGACGACCGTCACGACTCCATCGAATCGCATATCGAGGATACTTTAATCGCCGGCGCCGGGCTGTGTGACCCTAACATAGTCCGCCTCACCGTCGCCCAAGGCCGGCAAAGTATAGAATGGCTCCGCTCTCAAGGCGTCAACTTTACCGAAGAACACGACGCCGACGGTGTAAAACAGTTGCATCTTAACCGGGAAGGCGGACACTCCCACCGGCGTATCGTACACAGTGACGACGCTACCGGCAAAGCCGTATCGCTGTCTTTGATCGACCGGGCCAAAGCTCATCCCAACATCAATTTGCTGGAATACCACAATGTCGTGGAATTAATCACCGCGACCAAGCTGGGGGCTGAGCAACAGCGAATATGCGGCGCCTACGTTCTGGACAGCAAAACCGGAAAAATCAAGACGATAGCGGCCAAGATCGTGGTACTTGCCACGGGCGGCGCCAACAAGGTCTATTTATATTCGACCAATCCGCACATTTCCACCGGCGACGGTATCGCGCTAGCCTGGCGGGCGGGCTGTAAAGTGGCAAACATGGAATTCATGCAGTTTCATCCGACCTGCCTCTATCATCCCACTGCCCGTTCTTTCTTGATCAGCGAGGCGGTACGCGGCGAAGGCGGTCATTTGATTTTACCGGACGGCGAACGCTTCATGCGCCGCTACGACGAACGTATGGAGTTGGCGCCGCGCGACATCGTCGCCCGTGCCATAGACAGCGAAATCAAGAAGCACGGTATCGAATGTGTGTATCTCGATATCAGCCACAAATCCCGAGAGTTCATTCAAAAGCACTTCCCGACCATCTACATGCAGTGTCTGGAATTGGATATCGACATCAGCCAGCAACCCATTCCAGTGGTTCCGGCCGCTCATTATACTTGCGGCGGCGTCGTTACGGACGCGAATGCCCGTACCGACATTCCGGGTTTATACGCCATCGGCGAAGTTGCCTGCACCGGTTTGCACGGCGCCAACCGCATGGCCAGCAACTCGTTATTGGAATGCCTGGTTTTCGCCGAACAAGCTAACCAGGATATCCGGCGGATTTTCGACCAACTGCCGGAACCGATAGCATTGCCCGACTGGGATGAATCCAAAGTCAGCGACTCGGACGAGGAAGTAGTGATAGCCCACAACTGGGACGAATTACGCCGTTTCATGTGGGACTACGTGGGTATCGTCCGGACTAACAAGCGTCTGGAACGGGCAATGAATCGACTCGTGTTGCTGAAAGACGAAATCGCCGAATACTACGGCCAATTCCGCATTACCAGCGACCTCCTAGAGCTTCGCAACTTGGTAATTGTTGCCGAACTGATCATTCGCTGCGCGCAGCAACGCAAGGAAAGCCGCGGTCTGCATTACACCAAGGACTACCCGGCTCCGGACAACAGCCGCGTCCCGACTAACACGGTACTAACCCCCGAACAGACCAACCAATAATCGCCCAACCCTGACAAAGCCTTACCCACGGGCAGCACGACGACGAACGCGCATAAAAAAAGGGCTTGAGAAAATCTCAAGCCCTTGCTTTAAATGGTGGCGACACCGGGAATCGAACCTGGAACCTCGGGGTTATGAATCCCGCGCTCTAACCGGTTGAGCTATGTCGCCACAAATCTTGTTCAACGAAACAAGCGATCATTATACTGACGCGTCAAAACCTTGTCAAACGTTGAACCTAAAATGCATCACATCACCGTCCTGCACTTTGTATTCCTTACCTTCCAGACGCCATTTGCCGGCATCTTTCGCACCTTGTTCGCCTTTGTAATTGACAAAATCTTGATACGAAATTACTTCGGCTCGGATAAAGCCTTTTTCAAAATCCGAATGAATCACGCCGGCTGCTTGCGGCGCCAGCGCATTGACCGGAATCGTCCATGCTCTGACTTCTTTGACCCCTGCTGTGAAGTAGGTTGAAAGATTTAACAACTCGTAAGCCGCTCGCACCACCCGGTTCAAGCCGGGCTCTTCCAAGCCCAAATCCGCGAGAAACTCGACCTTTTCCGCGTCGTCCAACTGTACGATTTCGGCCTCGATCGCAGCACATACCGGCACCACTTTAGAGCCTTCGCCATCGGCAAAGCTTTTTACCTTATCCAACAACGGATTATTTTCGAAGCCGTCGTCCTGGACGTTCGCCACATATAAGGTGGGCTTGATCGTGATCAAACACAATTCCTTAATTAATTTAGCTTCGTCTTCGCTCAGCCCCAAGGTGCGGACCGGTTCACCGGCGTTCAGGTGTTCCAGGACCCGTTCCAACACCTGCTTTCTGGCCAACTCGTCTTTGTTACCTGATTTGGAAGCCTTGGCCGATTTCTGTAAGGCTTTTTCCACCGAAGCCATGTCGGCCAAGGCCAATTCGGTATTGATGACTTCAATATCGTTGACCGGGTCGACCTTACCGGCAACGTGAATCACGTTATCGTCATGAAAACAGCGCACCACATGCACGATCGCATCGGTTTCTCTGATATTGCCGAGAAACTGGTTTCCCAAACCTTCGCCCTTCGAGGCGCCAGCCACGAGTCCGGCGATGTCGACAAACTCGATGGTTGTAGGCAATACCCGCTCCGGGTTGACGATTTCAGCCAATTTATCCATCCTCGGATCGGGTACCGGAACCACTCCGACATTCGGATCGATGGTGCAGAAAGGATAGTTCTCGGCAGCGATGGTCGCTTTAGTCAGCGCGTTGAACAGGGTTGATTTGCCGACGTTGGGCAAGCCGACGATTCCACAATGAAGTGCCATAGCAATAATTTCGAAATTTGACAGGAATGTCCGGCACAACATGGCCGGGTTGGAGAGGCGGCGGATTATACAGCGATTTTACGAATTGAGAACCGATACCCTCGCCTGGACAGCTGGCGCAGCAAAGGTATCGGATAGAAGCAAAAGCGTTTTAGAACAAACCGGAGATCGATCTAACCAAACCGGAGGTTAAGCTTGGCGCCGCCGCCTCATATTCCAAATTGGCCTGATTGGCAGTGCTGACGATCCGCGTGCGGTATTTTTTTCGGTCGCTGACTTCCGAAGATGTTTGCCGGCGCGAACCGCCGATGCCTTGCTTGGCGTCCTGTTGGCTGTCCTGCCTAACGACAACACCGCTTTTGGCCTTCTCAGCGATTTCGATGTCGGTGACCACCATGTAGGTTACGTCCTTGACTGCAGCATCGGCGATGGTTTCAATGGCGCCGCCAACCGCGACACCGGCCAAACCGCCAATACCGGCTCCCGACCAACCGCCGAGGCCGCCGCCGATTGCCGCACCGGCCGCTGCGCCCGCCAACGAACCGCCGTAGCCGGAATGCAACGCCGATTCCGCCGCGGTGGGACTGGCTTTATCGACACTGAGCACATTGGCTCTCAACCAATAATGCGACGCTTCCGGATCGGTGGAAATGATGTAACCTTTGGACTGCAGAGCTTGTTTCACCGGTAACATCACGTCAAAATTGGCTTTGTCCGAGGTATTGCGCACATCGAGAAAGATGGTGCGCTGTTCCGGCCCGACCGGATCGAGAAATATCGTGTCGCTCATCTTGGTTTGGACGTCCAGGTCCTTTTTGGCAATCGATGTGTGTACGGCGGCACACCCGCCCAACATTGCGGCCACAGCCGCCGCACCGGCAAGTTTCATGAATGTGTTTCGAGCAATAGCCATCTATATCTCCAAATGAATTGATCCAAAAATAAAACTGCAATTTAGTAAGGCCAATAATAGCCGTAATAACGGTAGTAATAACTGCAATCCCGGTAATCGTTCCAAGAGTAACGCCGTAAATCGTTGCAGGTGTAACCGCGGCGCCAGTACTTACTGGGCTCGGACTTCGGTGGCGTACCTCTTTTCGTCGCTTCTTCGATATAACTATTCAGCTTGGCCTCATCCTCAACACTGAACGGTTTGACCATAACCTGATCGTTGAGCATCTTTTGCATGTCGCTGGCCTGGTCGGCCCGAACCACCCAACTTGCCGCTATCAATCCCAGCAATAAAACGCACTGCGGTAACATTTGTTTCATTCGATCTCCTCCGATACCAAGAGAACACAACGCCGTTCTCCGTTTTGATGACAATCGCGCCGATTTTAGAATCGATAATGCCGCCGAACAACCGATTTGAGCCGACAACGTTAATCGCCGCGCACTATGTGGTCGTCGAATACTACTAATTGGTTGCGGCCATTGGCTTTGGCCTGGTAAAGCGCCGCATCGGCACAGTTAATCATCTCGTCGATGTCCGGCGCCAAGTTATCCGAATAGCTGTCGGCTGCCAAGCAAAACAGGCCGATACTCAGTGTCACGTTTACCTTCTGACCGCCCAATTTCCATTCCAATTTATTGATTTCCTGCCGAATCCGCTCGCCGAAAACCTTACCGCCCTCGCTCGCCGTATTGGTAAAAATCAATACAAATTCTTCGCCGCCGAAACGCACCAATATATCGGTACTGCGGACTTGGCGTTTTAATGCGGAAGCGACACCGACCAGTATCTGGTCACCGAATAAGTGGCCGAAGCGGTCGTTAACAACTTTGAAATGATCGATATCGAGCACCAACAAACACAAGCTGTTGCGATAACGCATATGCTGGGCGACAACAATTTCGACCTGATCGTAAAAAAATCGCCGATTATGCAGGCCAGTCAACTGATCGTGCATCGACATACTGGCGAAATGTTCTTTGAGCTGATTGGTTTCAGCGACCAGACTTTCCAATTCGGCCGTCCGCGACGCGATTCGTCGCTCCATTTGCCGCACCAAACGTTGGCTAGTAATCAATTGACCGAGGATATTTTTGTAGATTTCCAGCAAGCGGATGTGCCAATCGTTGAAGTAAAACGGCTGCGGATGCGACACGTTCAATACGCCGATCAGCTGCCGATTCAAGGTGAACACCGGTACGCTGATCAGCGAACCCGGCGGCGTAGCATCCGCCGTTCTTTCGAACCGCGGATCTTCCGGACAATTTCGGCAATACTGCAACTCACCGGTCGCGGCAGCCGCACCGATTATCCCCTCGCCGATTTTGAAGGTTAGCGGCGTGTCCGCTACCGACTCCACCACTTGCAGTGACTCTTGAATGCTGGTTCCGGCTAAATTGGTCAGGCATCCCAAATCATCCAGCATAAAAAACGAGCAGCGCTCCATGTCCTGATACTGAATCAAACCGGTGAGCGCTTGTTTTACCAGCAGGGCTTCGTCGTCGATCTGGCAGTCGAGTTCCGACAACTGCTTAATCGCCGACAAGGCGTTGAACAAATCCATCACCAAGTCATGAATGCCAATGGTTTGACTAGGATTTGTGCCTTCGGATTGCGAATTCATCGCGCCCCCATCACGCCGGCCAAGCTATCTAAAGCCTGCTTGTTTTGAGCTAGCCAATCCACCAGGTTTTCGATAGCTGGTTCCGATAATTCGATTTCGCGACAAGCCGCATCCACCACGCCGCTATTTACCGCCGTTCCGCTATAAATGCGGGCGCTTAACTGGCGGGACAAACCGAGCAGTACCAGCAAAGGCCGTTCCGGGCCGCTAAAATTCGGTTGCCGGAAGTTCGCCAGTACGGTCTGATACACCACCGGCAATTGCCATCTATTCAATAACACGTAGCCGAATTGGTAATGGCTAAGCCCAAATTCCCGGGCGATTTCGTCACCGACCGCTTCCCCGGACGTTTTGCATTTTTCCAGGATCGCGTTCAGCTGCTCCGGCAGCAAAAATCCGAGCGCCAGCAAACCGATATTCAACAATAAACCGCTGGTATAAACCGTCGATACCGAGAAACCATGCAAATGGCGGCTTTCCGTCGCCAATTTTTGCGCCGCAATCGCAATCAATAGCGACTCGCTCCAGAAGCGCTCGCTATCGAAATGTTGGCACTTAGTGGTATCGAATTGGGCGTTGAACACAATCCCTAACGCCAACGACTTGACCAAGTCCATACCCAAAACCTGGAAAATCGCGGTACGCAAATCGCTGACAACACCACCGCGGGAAAAATATGCAGAATTGGCCAATCCCAACAGTCTGGCCACCAGCGCTGGTGACAACGCCAACACCGAGCTTAGTCTATCTATCGAAATATCCGGCGTATTCACGGCAGCAAGTATTCTGACACTGGCCTCAGGTAAGGCCGGCAGGTTTTTCAATGCACCTATTTCTAACGCGATGGTTCGAGAAGTAGCGTTCATTTGGTTTGGTCAATTTGGGAAATTTTCAGGCACACTAGCAACCTGCGGAACTGGTCGCGTCGCAACATATCGGGGAACACCGCAAGTGAGTTGCGGACTCCACTCCCGTCGCGCCAATGCACCGCCACCACCACCCGGCTAACAACGGAGCTCGGCAGCAAACGAATCGGGAGAAATTCGCCTAGCCCTTCTCGTGCCGACCAGCCTCGACTCAAATGGAAGCGTAACTGAATTGGTCCGACCTTTTCGGCCACAATTGCTTTGGCCCAGCTCAAAACCACCAACGCCGCCAGACTTACCCGGCAACCCGCCGGTAATGCATTCAGCCAACAACCTGCCAACGCCAAGCTGTGCAAGACGCTAACACATATCCGGCGCTGTCGGGAAACGCCAAAGTTAAAATCCACGCTTTGCTCGAGATTTTTGGTCACAAAACCTTCACCCGGCCTTACCTAAGGTAAACTAATCAAATTATTCTCGGTTTTAACAGCCTTATGATTGTAGACCCTACTCCGGCCGTAGCGGCAGAACCAGCGAAACTTCCCCAAAAACTATACGCCGACACCGGGTTGGCTGCCATCGGCGTCAACGGTGTTGATGCCGCCGGCTTTTTGCAAGGCCAACTCACCTGCAACGTGCTCGACCTGACCGAATCGCAAGCCAGCATCGCGGCATTCTGTAACGCCAAGGGCCGGGTCATTAGTACGCTGTTAGTGGTCAAAACGCCACCAGGATTCTTATTGATTCTGCCGCTCGCGCTAAGGGACAGCGTTTACCGCAAACTACGCATGTATGTGCTGCGCGCCAAAGTGGAATTGACGATGGACGACCGGCTGAAAATATTCGGGATCACCGGTTGTGCCAGCAACTTCAACGACCGAACGTCGCTTCAGGCCGATTTTGCAGTGTCTACCGGCCCGGAGCTCTTGCTCAAGCTACCCGGCAGCGAACGGTTTTTGTGGCTGGTGCCGGAACACGAAGTCGCTAGCCAAGTAGAAAAATTGACTGATCACCCCGGTTTTACCCACGGGAGCCCGGCGGAATGGCGCTACCACGACATAGCGTCAGGTTTACCGTGGTTCGGTCCGGAGCAGTCCGAGCAGCACATCCCGCAAATGCTGAATATCGACCGACTCGGCGGTATCAGTTTCAATAAAGGCTGCTATACCGGCCAGGAAATTGTGGCGCGGACTCATTACCTCGGTAAAGTTAAACGCGCGTTGTTCGTGGCAGCCTGCTCAGGCGCCAGCCAACCGCAGCCTGGCGCCGCCGTTTTGGACGGCGACACACAAACGGTCGGAAGCGTCCTCACTGCCGCTACCTGGGAAAACAGCACACGCCTATTGTTGGTCCTGCAAATAGTTGATGGTATGCCAAAACACCTTATACTTGACGGCGATAACCACGCGCAACTGACGCTGATTTCGGTCCAATAACGGAAATTCATTCATGCAATTCAAATCAGTTCAAGACTTTCTGGTCCACGTACAAGCGGAATTGGACGCCAATCGTCTGGTATTGCCGACGCTGCCGGACGTTGCCATCAAAGTCCGAGAAGCTGTTACCAAAGGCGACGCCACCGCACAAAGTCTGGCTGAAATCATCGCCACCGACGCGGCAATTTCGGCACGTCTGATTCAGGTTTCCAATAGCCCCTTGTACCGCGGCACCGTTGAAATCAAAAACATTCAAATGGCGGTAACCCGGCTCGGCAACAACACGATCCGGACTCTGATCACCAGCCTGATTATGCAGCAGATGTTTACGCCTGCCAGCGCATTGTTGGAAAGCTACTTCCGCAGTACCTGGGAACAGGGCGTGAACGTCTCGGCGATCGCCCGCGCCCTGAGTTCTTTCGTTCCACACTTGAACGCCGACGAAGCCATGCTGGCGGGCCTGATCCACCAAATCGGCAAACTGCCGATACTGACCTTGGTGGAAAAAATTCCGGAATTCCGCGACAGCCCCTCCCGACTCGACAAACTATTGGAAAAGGCCCATCCGCACGTCGGTAAACTCATCATGAATACCTGGAATTTTCCGGAAGAATTGAAGCGGGTGCCGTCTGAATACGTCGATTTTCAGCGGGATTCCGGTCCGCAAGCCGACTATGTGGACTTGGTACAAGTTGCCTTCTTACAAAGCATCGCCGGTACCGATCACCCCGCCTGCCGGGTCGATTGGAGTACGGTGCCGGCTTTTGCCAAATTGGGCCTGCAAGCCGATGCCGAAATTTTGGAAATCGAAGGGGTTTCCGAAGAGATCGAATTGGCCCAGTCCATGTTTTTATAACCCCGCCACACCATGATAGACGATCAGGCTGCCGCCCGCTTCCGTCGCCTAGGCGCGCTGACAATATTCGCCGTGTATTTTGTGATTCTGGTGGGCGGCATCGTCCGCGCCTCAGGCGCCGGCATGGGTTGCCCCGACTGGCCGACCTGCTTCGGCCAATGGGTCCCACCCACCGACGAATCGCAGCTTCCGGCCAATTACCACGAAATATATGCTGCGCGCGGTTACGAGAATACGGCCTTCAATCCGGTGAAGACCTGGACCGAATACACCAACCGCCTGGTCGGCGTGACGATAGGTTTCTTGATTTTCCTGACGGCCTGGTCCTCGCGCATTTATCTGAAAGCCGACAAGACTATTTTTTATTTGGCGCTGTCGGTGTTCTTGTTGGTTGGTTTTCAAGGCTGGCTCGGTTCGGCCGTGGTAGCTAGCAACCTGAAACCGCTGATGATTACGCTGCACATGCTGCTGGCCCTGGGCATCGTCGCACTGTTGATTTATGCCATCGCCCGCTCGCAGAAACCCCTGCTCCAGGCGATAGACACACATTGGCTGACGCCGCGTTTCGCGACGGTTTTGAAAGTAGCCATGGGCATGACCTTACTGCAAATCGCGATGGGCACCCAGGTACGGGAAGCAGTCGATTACATCGCTCACGAACACAGTTACATTGACCGCCAATATTGGCGCGACAGTTTTCCAATCATCTTCTACGTCCACCGCTCGTTTTCGTCGGTCATTCTGTTTACCAACCTGTGGCTGGTTTGGAAAATCCGCGAGCAAGCGGCCGCCGGCAACCTGTTGTTGCGGCTAGGCTATGTCCTGGCGGGCTTAATCGTGACGGCTATTCTGGCCGGTGTCACATTGGACCGTTTAGGCTTCCCGGCGTTTGCACAACCGGTGCATTTGCTGATGGCGAACCTGATTTTCGGCGCCCAATTTTTTCTGTTTATTTGCCTGAGCTATTCGGCAAACCGGGCAGCATAGCGTATCGATATTTTTCTGTAATTATCAATAAGTTAAGCAAGATTCAACCGAACTGCGTTACAATGCCGGCTATGACTGTGCTCCTAGCCGGCCGATCTCTTTTCATCTACAGGTATTTTTAATGTCCGATACGCCCTCCGCAACCGCGCCTTCCTTCAAAGATCTCAACCTCGCCGATCCCATACTCAAAGCGCTGGAAAGCGTCGGTTACGAAACTCCTTCGCCGATTCAGGCTCAAATCATACCGTTCGTCATGGCCGGCCGAGATGTGTTGGGCCAGGCCCAAACCGGTACCGGTAAAACCGCCGCCTTCGCCCTGCCCATCCTGAACCGCATCGACATCAAGCAAAAGGACCCGCAAGCCCTGGTGCTGGCGCCGACCCGGGAACTGGCAATCCAGGTGGCCGAGGCCTTTCAATGTTATGCCGCGCACATCAAGGGCTTCCATGTGTTACCGATATACGGCGGCCAGGACTACACCAGCCAATTGCGCCAACTGAACCGGGGCGCGCATGTCATCGTCGGTACGCCGGGCCGGGTTATGGACCACATGCGCCGCGGCACCTTGAAACTGGACCAGTTGCAAACCCTGGTGCTGGACGAAGCCGACGAAATGCTGCGGATGGGCTTCATCGACGACGTGGAATGGATCCTGGAGCAAACTCCGCCGACCCGGCAAACCGCATTGTTCTCGGCAACGATGCCAAGCGAGATCCGCAAAATCGCCCAGCAATACCTGAACAACCCGGAACAAGTCACGATCAAGGTCAAAACCGCCACGGCAGCCAACATCCGCCAACGTTATTGGTTTGTCAGCGGCCTGCACAAGATGGACGCCTTGACCCGGATTCTGGAAGCGGAAAATTTCGACGGCATGATCATTTTCGTCCGCACCAAAACCGCGACCATCGAAGTGGCAGAAAAATTGGAGGCGCGCGGTTTTTCCGCATCGGCAATCAACGGCGACATGTCGCAGGCACTGCGCGAACGCGCCATCGACAACCTGAAAAGCGGCAAGCTGGATATTCTGATCGCCACCGACGTTGCCGCCCGCGGCCTGGACGTCGACCGTATCACCCACGTCGTCAACTACGACATTCCTTACGATACCGAGTCCTATATTCACCGTATCGGCCGCACCGGCCGCGCCGGCCGCACCGGCGACGCGATCCTGTTCGTCTCGCCACGTGAAAAACGCCTGCTGGCCAATATCGAACAGGCCACCAAACAGAAAGTCGAGGAAATGCAGCTGCCGTCGACCGAATTCATCAACAACGCCAGGATCAACAAATTCAAACAGCGCATCACCGACACGCTGGCCGGCGAAGAACTGAGTTTTTATACGCAGCTGATCAACCAATACCAGGTGGAACATAACGTTCCGGCGATGGACATCGCCGCGGCCCTGGCCAGACTGTTGCAGGGCGACACACCGTTACTGCTGAAAGACAGCGGCAAAAAACCGCGCAAAGATGCCGATAGCAAACCGCAAACCGAGCGGGGCGAACGTGGCCCGCGCCGGGAAAAAGGCCGCGTCGGCGCAGTGGAAATGGAAATGTTCCGGATCGAAGTCGGCCGCGCCGACGGCGTCAAGCCCGGCAACATCGTCGGCGCCATTGCCAACGAAACCGGCATCGACGGCGACCACATCGCCCGTATCAAAATCGAGGAACACTACAGCACCGTGGAGTTACCGGCCGGCATGCCGAAAGACTTATTTCAAGCTTTGAAAAAAGTGCGCGTGGCCGGCAAGCCGTTGAACATTTCCCGTTTCGACGCCGCTTTGGTCAAGAAAGACAAAAGCAAAAAACGCGTCGGCTCAACCTCAAAACGCGCTAAAAGCCGGGAATAAGCCGGCAAATGCAGCCGGCGCGGGAATCGCGCCGGCCTGCAATACGCCGGTTCAATCCAGCAAATCGATAGTGCCCTCGGCAAATATTGCCGCCTGTCCACCGACTCGGACCGTCAGATACTCCTGCTGCTTGTTGTCCATTTCCAACTGTATCAAACTGCGGCGACCGGCGTGGTGACCGCGCTCGACGGCGAAAACATGGGTACCCTTGCGCGTGTGTTCGAAGGAGCACAGATAGCTGCAAAATGCCGGCGTTGCACTACCAACCGGCGGATCTTCGTGAATGCCGATGTTCGGTCCCAACAGACGCAAGGTGAAATCCGCTTCCGGGTTCGGCGATTTAGGCGCGAACAACAAAATTTCCTGGGCGGCGGTTTGCGGGGCGCTGGACTGGCTCCACGCCGAATAATCGAATCGGGCCCTACGCACCGATTCGTAACTCCACACCGGCACCACCAGATACGGAAATCCGCAGGAAACCAGGCGCGGCGAATATTTCTTATGGTCCAAGTCGGCGATTTGCAAACCGAGGAATTGGGCCAGCTCTTCATCGCTGGGCGCAAAGCGGTCGACGACGGCGCTAATGCTCCGGCTAAACTGCACCAGTACCGGCTTGCCGCCGACGCTGGAGATATTGGCTTCGATCACGCCAACGTTTTGTTCCAGCAACAATGGCGTCACCGGGTCGGCCAGTGCAATATCGCCGCAAGCAGCCATCACATAAGCCGCGGCCACAATGGACTGACCACCAAACTGAATCTCTCCGAACGGAGAAAAAATCCGCATACGCCGACCGCTACCCGCACCCTGGCCTGGAAACAAGAACACGGTTTCCGGCAGGTTCAATTCCTTGGCGATGGCAACCATCGTTTCGGTATTTAGACCGTTACTCTGCGGCAACACCGCAATCTGGGCACCATTAAAGATTTGCCGGGTAAATACGTCGGCAATGTAATAGCGGTATTTCATCGGTTTACTCCGGCAACTGCACCGCTACCCTGCCGCGATCGATTCTGACCCGGTATGCAGGCGTTGCGACGCTGGGATCTTCGAAACAGACGCCGGTATGTAAATGAAAATGCTGCTTATACATCGGCGACGCCACCATCGGCTCACCGCCGATGTCGCCTATCATGCCACGCGACAACACATTCGCGCGACTGAACGGGTCGAAATTACCGACCGCGTAAACCGCTTGCCGCCGCGGCAGATAAAAAATCGCCACTTGTTGGCCGCCGACCAGAGCGCAAATACCGGAATCCGGCTGCAAATCGTCGATACTGCAGACATCGATCCAATTGTTCATTAGGCGGCCTCCTCAACCAGTTTAAAATGTTTGCGCTCGAAATCGTTGGCCGGCCGAATCTGGCCGCGCTCCTCGACAAACACTACGTTGTCGTCGGCTTGGTCGCTGTTGACGAAATGGCGGAACCGTTTCAGGCGTTGTTCGTCCTGCAAGGTGGTTTTCCACTCGCATTGATAGGTGTCGATGACACGCTGCATCTGCTGCTCCAGATCGCCGCCAATCCCGAGCTTGTCGTCGATCACCACCGACTTCAAATAGTCCAGGCCGCCTTCCATGTTTTCCATCCAGACCGAAGTGCGTTGCAGCCGGGCCGCGGTACGCACATAAAAGATCAATACCCGGTCGATGTATTTGATCAGGGTTTCCTTGTCCAGATTGGTGGCGAACAAATCGGCGTGGCGCGGTTTCATGCCGCCGTTGCCGCAAACGTACAGATTCCAGCCGTTCTCGGTGGCGATGACGCCGATATCCTTGCCCTGGGCCTCTGCGCACTCCCGCGTGCAACCCGACACGGCGAATTTGATTTTGTGCGGCGCCCGTAAACCCTTGTAGCGATTTTCCAGTTCGATCGCCAAACCCACGCTGTCGTCGACACCGTAGCGGCACCAAGTACTGCCGACGCAGGATTTGACGGTGCGCAGCGACTTGCCATAGGCGTGGCCGGATTCGAAACCGGCATCGGTCAGTTCCTGCCAGATCGCCGGCAATTGCTCCAGCCGGGCACCGAAAAAGTCGACGCGCTGGCCGCCGGTGATTTTGGTGTACAAATTGTATTTTTTGCCGACCTGTCCCAGCACGATCAACATATCCGGGGTGATTTCGCCGCCGGCGATCCGCGGCACCACCGAATAAGTGCCGTCTTTCTGCATATTGGCCAGGAAGGTGTCGTTGGTATCCTGCAGACCGATATGCGGTTTTTCCAAAATGTAGTCGTTCCAGTAAGAAGCCAAGATCGAGCCGACGGCTTGCTTACAAACCTCGCAGCCCAAGCCCTTGCCGTGTTTATCCAGTAATTCGTCGAAGGTTTTGATCTGGCCGACCATAATTAGGTTGTACAAATCCTGGCGGGTGTAGGCAAAGTGTTCGCACAGGTCGGTGCTGACCGCGACGCCCATCTTGCCTAATTCGCAGTCCAATACCGACTTCAACAGCGCCGAACAACCGCCGCAACCGGTGGCGGCTTTGGTCTGCGCTTTTAAATCGCCCAACGTCAGACAACCGGCTTCGATCGCGCCGCAGACCTGGCCTTTACTGACGTCGTGGCAGGAGCAGATTTGTGCCGACGCCGGCAGCGCGTCGGGCCCCAGTCCCACCGATTGGTCGGAGCGCTGCGGCAAAATCAACGAATCCGGATTTTCCGGCAACTCGATACCGTTCAGGCAGTATTGCAACAAGGTGCCGTAGCCGGCGGCATCGCCGACCAACACTGCGCCGAGCAGGTGCTTTTGATCCTGGCTGACCACCAAGCGTTTGTAGATTTCGGCCGAACCGTTCTGGTAGGTGTAAACCAATGCTCCCGGCGTTCTGGCGTGAGCGTCGCCGATGCTGGCAACATCGACCCCCATCAGCTTCAGTTTGGTGCTCATGTCGGCACCGGTAAAGCTGGCCGCGTCGTCGTTTAATGCGGCGACGACAGTTCTGGCCATGGTATAACCCGGCGCGACCAGACCGAAAATCTGGCCGTTCCACAGTGCGCATTCGCCGATCGCGTAAATGTCCGGATCGGAGGTTCGGCATTGATTGTCGATGACGATGCCGCCGCGGGGGCCGACTTCCAGCCCGCATTGGCGGGCGATCTCGTCGCGCGGCCGAATCCCGGCCGAGAACAATACGATGTCGGTTTCCAGCACTTGGCCATCGGCAAAATTCATTTTGTGCCGGCACTGCATGCCGTCGTCTATCAAGGTGGTGTTCTTGTTCAAATGAACGTTGACGCCCAGCGCTTCGATCTTATGTTTCAGCATCGCGCCGCCGCCTTCGTCCAATTGCACCGCCATCAAGCGCGGGGCAAATTCGACGACGTGGGTTTCCAGACCTAAGTCCTTCAGCGCTTTTGCCGCTTCCAAACCCAACAACCCGCCACCAACGACGGCACCCACTTTAGATTGCGCTGCGGCGGCTTGAATCGCCTCAAGGTCTTCTATGGTGCGGTATACCAGACACTGTGGCCGCTCGTGGCCAGGCACCGGCGGCACAAACGGGTAGGAGCCGGTCGCCAATACCAACTTGTCGTACGCTATCGTCAAGCCTTTCGCCGACGTGACTTGCTTGGCGGCGCGATCGATCTCGACGGCTTTGTCCCCCAAATGAATTTCGATGCCGTGCTCGGCAAAAAAACCGGACTCGACCAGAGACAGGTCTGCCGCGGTTTTGCCGGCAAAATATTCCGACAAGTGCACGCGGTCGTATGCAGGGCGCGGTTCTTCACAGAACGTGACTACCCGGTAGTTTGCAAGCGCCGCACTGCCCGCCAAACTACTCAAAAAATGCTGGCCAACCATGCCGTTGCCAATCACAACCAGGGTTTGTTTGTTACTCATCTCAGGCCTCTGTCGATTCAGATTAATCCGTAGGCGCCGAGTTAACCATTCTGTGGCTACTCGGCGAAAGGGTTCGCAACTTGTCCCGGCACCCAAACTTCCGGCCAAAAAAAAGGCGTCCTGACGAAACGAGTACACTCGTTCGAGCAGGACGCCTTTGTCCAGTATTTAACACGGGGGGGTAAGCCTGTAGACAAGACTTGCGAATTGGAAAACAAAATACATGCCAACTCATAAAGCATTGATAAAATGGCACTACTTGATCTTATCTAGCGCAAACCCCTAAACATTGCACCCAAATAAGGCGAGCTTGGCGCGGTTTTGCACCAAATTGAAGCAATCAGCCGATCAAAACGGCCGCTCCAGCTATCCGCCAGGGCTGGCATACTAGCTGCTAACAGTTACCGAATCGACAACCCCGGAATTCGCATGTCATTTACCCCGTTTAAACTGCTGAGTATGCAGGGCAAAGCTAAAGTCCTGCATATGAGTTGGATCGCTTTTTTCATCAGCTTCGTCATCTGGTTCAACCACGCCTCGCTGCTGGTCTTGATTCAGCAAGATGTCGGGATCAGCGAGACTGAAGCCGAAATCCTGCTTTTGCTGAACGTGGCGTTGACTATTCCGGCGCGGGTCATCACCGGCATGCTGGTAGACCGGTTCGGCGCCAAAATCAGCTATAGCGTGTTATTGGCGGTATGTAGCATCCCTTGTTTCATGTTTGCTAGCGCCGACAATTTCGCCGAATTGGCTTGGTCGCGTTTCCTGCTTGGTTTCATCGGTGCCGGTTTTGTGGTTGGGGTGCGGATCATCGGCGATTGGTTCCCGGCCAGCCAGGTCGGTACCGCAGAAGGAATTTACGCCGGCTGGGGCAATTTTGGCTCGGCGTTCGCCGCGATCTTCCTGCCCGGACTGGCATTTTACTTCGGCGCCGACCACGGCTGGCGCACGGCGATTGCTTTAACCGGCGGCATCGCCCTGGTCTATTCGGTTATTTACTACTTTAGCGTCGAAAACTTCCCGCCCGAAATCGCCGCCTTGAAAACCCGGCGCTCGGCAACAATGGAAGTCACCAGCATTCGCGATTTGTTTTTGTACATGTTAAGTCTGGCGCCGCTGTACACCACAATGTCGCTGCTGGCCTGGAAGCTATCGACGCCGGAAATCGCCGTCATCAGGCCCGGCTACACCTTGATGTTACATAGCGTGGTTTGGCTGCTGTTCCTGATTCACTGCTACCAATTGGTCAACAACAACGCCGACCGTCTCAGCCAGCCGATCGCCAGCATCCACCATTACCGCTACAAACAGGTCTTCATTCTAGCCATTGCCTATTTGGTGACCTTCGGTTCCAAACTGGCGGTACTGTCGATGCTGCCGATATTTTTTTACAAAACCTTCAACCAAACCCAAGGCCTGGGCATGCTGGATGCCGGCCTGCTGGCTTCCAGTTTCGTCGTGACCAACGTCATTGCCCGCCCCGCAGGCGGCTGGCTTAGCGACAAGATCGGTCGTAAATTATCGCTAACGCTATTTTCAGCCGGCTTGGCCGGCGGCTACCTCCTGATGGCCTTCATTTCGCCGCAATGGTCGATTGCCGTTACCGTGGTCGTCACCTTGGTGTGTTCGATCTTCATGCAAGCGGCCGAAGGCGCAATTTTTGCCTTTGTGCCCTTGGTCAAACGCGCGATCACCGGTGAGGTGGCGGGCATCGTCGGCGCTTACGGCAATGCCGGCGCCATCGTGTTCTTGATTTTGCTGACCTTCGTCTCGGCGACCGCCTTCTTCCTGATTCTTAGCGCCTGCTGCCTGTTACTACTCGGTCTGATCTACTACCTGGAAGAACCGAAAAACTACATTACCGAAATCATGCCTGACGGCTCGTTGCTGAAAATCGCATTGGATTAACCATGGCCGGATTGAACGTTTTAGTCGTCGACGAATTCGATAGCGAGCGCCTGCTGGAAGCGGCGTTACGGCAACACGGTTGCGAGGTGGTCACGCTCAGGCTGAAAGAGCTGAACATGCTGCAGATCGTGCAAACCCTGCATCCCGACGTGGTGGTATTAAACCTGTATACCCCAACCGATGAGGTCCTGCAGACCATCGTCGAAATCAACCAGAGTTTTTCGTTACCGGTGGTGATGTTCGCCGAAGACCAGCAAACCGACACCATCAACAAAGTCATCAAAGCCGGCGTCAGCGCCTACATCGTCGATGGCCTGGAGCCGAAACGGATCAAGGCCATCGTCGATATCGCCATCGCCCGCTTCAAGGAGCAGCATGCCTTGAAAGAAGAACTGAAAAAAACCAAAACCCAGCTCGAAGACCGCAAATTGCTGGACCGGGCCAAAGCCATTTTGATCAAATCGCAAGGCTATACCGAAGACCAGGCCTACCACGCCCTGCGCAAGCTGGCGATGGACCGCAACATGCCGATCGGCGAAATGGCCAAGAATGTAATTTCGATGGCGGAGTTGTTTGGTAAATAGCGGCTACTCGTGATTGTTTGAGGTCACGAAGTAGGCCGTTTTCGGCCATTTACAGCCATAGAATGCACGCCAACCAATAGCGGCAAACCATCTGTGTCCAGTCAATTACCTGATTGGTCTAATAATCCAAATGTAGGGTACCCTACTTGGCTTACAACCTTATTTTAGTAGTTTGGCTCTTAATTCTGGAAGCAAAGCTGCAAGAAGCGGGTAATATGTTTTGTCTTGTTGAAATTTAGAATCATGCTTCCAATTCTCTTTGAATTCTCGACGCTTGTCGTTCAATTTGTAATTACTGGAATTGAAAACCGTATCGTTTCTTCTATACTCACTGACAGTGAACAGGAAAACCACCCAATAATTTATGTGATGTTGCCATACATAATTTGTAAGCCATGCCCATTTCCCGTCTTGATTCAGAAAATAAACCTTACCATCGCGTACCGATAATAAAGCCTTTACAAACTTCAAAAAACTCCAATCAAAGTCATCTTGATCATATAAACCAATAGCTACTAATTTAGAAGCGCACTCCTTTCTGGACTCATAATCAGGGGCATGCTGTAAAACTATATTTTCGAATAAAGTTATAGGCTCTCGGATTTTTTCTTCTCGTTGTTTTTCAATAGCTTGATGGTATTGAGCATCAAATGAAATAAAATAAGGTTTATGTGTTAACGGATCGAACTTTATGTCATCAAATTTGACAGGAATTTCATCCCAAATTTCTTCAATGGCATTTGTTTTCGAGTCAAAGTACGGCTTTTTAAAATGCCCTGTAAAAACAAGCCGTCCTTCTTTTAACGATAGTTCTTTGGATCGTTCATTGATTGATAGTGCGTTTGACTTGTTGTTAAAAAATACGTCTTTTTCAGTTGCACGGGAAGACTCTGGGTTCAAGTTTTTGAATATCCAGAATATTGGCATCCCTTCATTTAGATAAAATACTTCTCGACTTACAATAACATCCAGAAAAGTGGTGGAAAGTTGGATTTCAAACACTACTGGCTTTCCATTAAATAGTGCTGAGATATCCGGTTTTTTCCATTTTCGCGACCAACAACCTGTTCCTTTAATAACCTCTTCAACCTTAACTTCAGTAAAGCGACTATCCTTTCTCAATTGTTCCGCTAGATAGTGCTTTAACTCAATATGAGCAAGGGCGGATTCAAAAGTGAAGTGCAACACCCAAAACACCAGTAAGGTATGCACATGGAAATTACCTCAAAGCGCTATCAACAGCTTCAGCCTGAAGAGCGAGTCACGATCAGCAGTCTGAAGCAACAAAACTACGGTGTTCGTGCCATAGCACGGGTGCTGAAACGTCCCGCCAGCTGCATCAGCCGAGAACTGGGTCGTAATAGCGCATCCGGTCATTACGGCAGCGTCCAAGCGCATCAGGCCTGTCAACGTCGGCGGCGACAATCCAGACCTCGGCAGAAACTGCATGTCGATGGCGTGTTGTTTGGTGTCGTCAAATATTTCCTTCAGCAAGGCTGGTCACCGGAGCAGATTGCTCTGGCGCAGGCGGCTCTCTATCCCAAAGGTCATGAGTATCGCGTGTCACACGAAACCATCTACAACTGCATCTATGCCCAACCGGTCGGCGAATTAAAGCGCGACCTGATTGCCTGTCTGCGCCAGGCCAAAAACAAACGGGTGCCGCGCAGCAAGGGCCAAGACCGTCGAGGTCAGATACCGGACATGCTCAGCATCCACCTGCGGCCTCCTGAAATCGAAGACCGCCAGTTTCCAGGGCATTGGGAAGGCGATCTCATCAAAGGCGCGGGTAATGCCAGCGCGGTGGGTACCTTGGTGGAACGTACCAGTCGCTTGCTGATGTTGATCAAACTACCCCATCCGCAGCCCGCCAGTGCCGCTAACGTACTGCAAGCCTTTACCGACAAACTCAACAGCATTGCCCAACCGATGCGGGTGAGCATGACTTATGACCAAGGCCGCGAGATGGCTTTACACAAGCAGCTTTCGGCCAATACCGGCATTGCCGTGTACTTCTGCGATCCTCATAGCCCCTGGCAGCGCGGCTCCAACGAAAATATGAACGGCCTGGTTCGTCAGTATTTGCCCAAGGGCACTGATCTGTCCGGTTACACGCAACAACAACTCGATGCCATTGCCGATCAAATCAACTCTCGACCCCGGAAAGGTCTTGGGGTACGCTGTCCGCTCGCTGTTTACAGGGAATTGCTGCTGAACAGCTCGCAACAGTCAACTCTCATTCATTAATATCGAGGTGTTGCACTTCACTTTTGAATCCGCCAAGACTTTCCTTTGCCCCGTTGTACTGCATACAGCGAATTTCTTCCTTCGTATGTGTTGAATCGGTCTTTATAGGACAATCACCAAAAGAAGAAAGGTGCTTGAAGTAAAAGGTGTGTTTACCATTATGTTGTAGCCGATGGCAACGAAAGACCACTGGTTGACCACATGAGTTGCACGCATACAATGGATTATTAGCTTGTATACGTTCTTCGATTAACCGTCGAAGTTTAAAATTAGATTCATCATCGTATAAGGAAATCAAAACAAGTGCTGACTCTGGTTTTTCCGTATCAAGATTCAGAAGATCAATGATTGTCCGTTTTAACTCTACATGCTGCATAGAATTGGTTCGCTAAATATTTATAGGGCCGAAGACTGGGTAGGTCCGTAGGCTGGGTTGAACAACGTGAAACCCCGCGATCATTCCCTGTTTTGTTCGATTAAGTCCGGCACAGCAGCCCAATTTTCGGTGTAAACCCCTAATTTAATCCAGCGGTGGATGGAAGAATAACGCCAATCCACTGCTTTATCGACATAACCATGTTTCACCGGATTGTAATGAATATAATCCAAATGCCGCTGATAATCCGATTCATCCCGGATTTGGTGCTCCCAATATCGCCGTTGCCATACCCCACGTTCGTTTTTCCGCAATCGACTGTCGAAAACGAATTCGTTCTTTATCAGGGCCGTAGGCTGGGTTGAACAACGTGAAACCCAGCGATCATTCCCATTGGTGTCTTTGCGCAAGATTGACGGTAAAGAAATATGCACCGCCTTTTAAATGACTACGAATGTACCTACGCATCAGTGTTTCCGTTACAAGCTGGGTTTCATTATCATTCAACCCAGCCTACGTCCACAAACTCAGATTCGGCTGATGATCTATAGCGGCATTGGAAATCTCAACCAACTTTCGCTTAGTGGTCGAAAACGTCAATCACCTCAGCCGCCATCAGCACAACACGGGGTTACATTCTCACCAACGCCCCTAACCCGCATCCACGCCAACTGGTCAGCCTTTGGTCTTTGCCGCCATCCCGATTTCCTTGATGCTGCCATCGGAGTTAACATATCCGGCTTATTTGCTGGCGAGCCGTATCGTTCAGCGACGGGTTGATCCGACAGACAGTCGGGTGCCCTATTCCAACGGTTTCTTTTTTCCATCGATCCGACAACAGTATGAAACTAGCAAAATCTTCCCGCTTCTCCCCTTGCCAAGGCCCGGTCGTTACGATCGTTCTGGACGGCGTCGGCATTTCGCCGCGCGACGACGGCGATGCCGTCAAAGCCGCGCGCACGCCGATGCTGGACCAGCTGATGGCCAACTTTCCGATGACCAAATTGCTGGCGCACGGCAAGGCTGTCGGCATGCCCAGCGACGAGGACATGGGCAATAGCGAGGTCGGCCATAATGCCATCGGCGCCGGCCGGGTGTTCGCCCAAGGCGCCAAACTGGTGGCCGAGTCGATCGCCAGCGGCCACCTGTGGCAAGGCCACGCCTGGCACGAAGTGGTTGCCGCCGCCAAGCAAGGCGGCACCCTGCACTTTTTGGGCTTGTTTTCCGACGGCAACGTACACTCGCATATCGACCATTTAAAAGCGATGATCGATCGCGCCAAACAGGAAGGCGTGTCTAAAGTGCGGCTGCACATTCTGCTCGACGGCCGCGACGTCGGTGAAACCTCTGCGCTGGATTACGTCGATCCGTTCGAAGCGTATCTGGAGGACTTAAGCGACGCTAATTTCGACGTTGCCATCGCCTCCGGCGGCGGCCGCATGAAAATCACGATGGACCGCTACGAAGCCGATTGGAGCATGGTGCAACGCGGCTGGGACATCCACGTCAAAGGCGAAGGCCGCCAGTTTGCCAGCGCCCATGAAGCGATCGAAACCTATCGCAGCGAACTGAAAGTCATCGACCAGGACTTGCCGGGTTTCGTGATTGCCAAAGACGGCCAGCCGCTGGGCAAAATCGTCGACGGCGATGCGGTGGTGTTTTATAACTTCCGCGGCGACCGCGCCATCGAGATTTCCCGCGCCTTCACCGAAGAAAACTTCGCGCCGTTTCAGCGCGGTCCGCTGCCGAAAGTGACCTATGGCGGCATGATGCAATACGACGGCGACACCAAATTGCCGCCGCGCTTTTTGGTCGAACCACCGGCCATCGATAGAACCATGGGCGAATACCTGGCCAAAAACGGCGTGTCTCAATACGCGATCAGCGAAACCCAAAAATACGGCCACGTCACCTATTTCTGGAACGGCAACCGCTCCGGCAAGTTCGACGATGCGCTGGAAACTTACGTCGAGATCCTCAGCGACGTAGTACCGTTCGAGCAACGTCCCTGGATGAAATGCGCGGAGATTACCGATGCGCTGATCGAAGCCATTCAAGGCGGCCAATACAAATACCTGCGCGTCAATTATGCCAACGGCGACATGGTCGGCCACACCGGCAACTTCGAAGCAGCGGTGACCGCGATGCAAGGCCTGGATCTGCAACTGGCGCGCTTGATTCCGGTGATTCTGCAGGCCGGCGGCGTAGCATTGATTACTGCCGACCATGGCAACGCCGACGAAATGTACGAACTGGACAAGAAAGGCAACGTCACCCGCGACGCCGAAGGCCGCACCAAGGCCAAAACTTCGCACACGCTGAACCCGGTGCCGTTGGTACTGGTCTCCGGCGAAGCCGATCCGGCCTACAAACTACGCGACGACTTGGCGGCGCCGGGCCTGTCCAACATCGCCGCGACGGTATTGAATCTGCTGGGCTACGAAGCCCCGGAAGATTACGATCCGAGTTTGATCGTGCCGGCATAAGCCCTGTAACCGCTGCGGGAGGTGTCGTTTCCCGCAGCGGCAACTTTAGCGTTCCGGGCTGACGAGCTTAGCAATGCGCAAATGAAAAGGGCCGGAATTCCGGCCCTTTTTGCTGATTAGTCGCTTGCCGTCTTGAATCGGGTCGCGGCGCCCAGCAAGCCGGTGACGAAGAAGGCTGTGCCGACCAAGGTAAAGCGCAGATTCAGTTTTTCCAACGCCAGATCGTCGGTCGCATAGAGCATGAAGATCACGGCGATACCGCCCCAGGCCAGAAAGCGCAATCCGGCGGCTATGGCGATTTGGCTCAGGGTTTCGGCGTCGCTGGCCGGCGCATCCATCCGGTAGGCGACGAAGCCGCTGATCAACGCCGGCATGATCCCCCACCGGGCATGGTCGAGGAAACTGTCCAGGAAATTGAAGTCGCCGCGATGGTAGAACGTCAGCTCCAGGATGAAAGTGGATATCGAGGTGCTGACCACGAAGCCGACGAACATCATCGCCATATAAAAGCCGTAGTAGCGGTCGGCCGGCTCCTGCTGGTGGCGGAAAGCGACGCTGCGCAATACGAACACCAGGGCGATCGGCAACACGTAAATCGCGATCGAATAGGCAATCCAGCGCAACGTGGTGTAACTGAAGTGCGACAGCGGCTTGTCCGGAAACAAAAACACGTTGTGCAACGCTACCGAGACCTCGCGCCCCAAAATCACGCCGAAAGTGGTTGCGGCTGCAAAAATCAGCAGGTATTTATAAGTATGCTTCAGCCGCGCCTCATGGACGTTACCGCCCAGTTCCTTCACGGTGGCCCAGATTTCGTTCTCATTGGCGCTACCGAACACCACCAGCGCCGCCAGCAACCGGCACAGCAGCCCACTGAGCCGGTCCAGTTCCTTCAATAGATTGACGGTCTTGGTGTAGTGCGGCTCGGCCTCCTTCCATACCGCGACCTTTTCCGACATCGCGTTATAGGAAATGCAGATTTCGCCCCATTTCAGCGACGGTTCGCTGAACAGCCGCCGGTAAGACGATTGGTCGGCATAATGCTGAATTCGGTCGAACAACAGGCTGTTATGGGCCCATTTGTACTCGACCGTGGCGCCGGCTTTGTCGAAATCGCCGGCGTCGATGCTTTGCACCAACAGGCGGTCGGCAATCTGGCCTTTGATTTTGTCGTCCACCGCCGACAGGCGGGATTTGATCAAGGCGTTGTAGACCTCGACCGCTTTGGTCGGGATCGCAAACGCATCGTGTATGCTATCGCGCAAAATCAGCAGCGGATTGAACGCGCTTTCCCAACCGACCAAAAACAGCACGACACCGGCGGCGATCAGCGGCAGCAACTTGTTGCCGTCCAAACCGTACAACAGCTCGACCAGGCTGCCGGCCCGCAAATGGCTGACGACCAAGGTCACCAACGGCTCCAGCGGCAGCCATTGCCAGGTCAACAAACAAAACAACGCCGCCATCAAGGCACAGTACAAACCGATTCCGGTCCAGTAGGTGCTGCGACGAATGAAGTATTGCGGCAGAGTCGGTTCCGCGCCAAGCTGGATCCGGCGCTTTTGAAACGAACGGTAGGCCAGCACCGCGGCTGCCGCGGCGCCCAGCAACTGAATCGCAAAATTAATCAGAAATTCGATGGTCATTGTTCCTACGGGTTGGTAGAGAAAGGAAGTCCGCGCCCAAGCACGCGGCCTGTCGCGCATTCTAATGCAAAGCCGCCGCAATTAGCGACCGTATCGACAGCTCAGGCCGACAAGGCCAACGAATCTTCCAAAGCAATTTCCAGCTCGGCCAGTGCGATTTCCGACAAACCGAGCCGGGCCGCTTCTTCGCTACTGGAGACCACCAAGTCCGGTTGGGGTTGGGAGGCAATACCCAGCTTGTACGCCACCATGTCGGCTATCCGCACCACCAATTCGACGGTACCGGTATCCTCGGTAACCGGCCGATGATGGGACTCGGCGACGTTACAATAGGTTTCGGGCAGATTCCAGGACCGCAGCAGCCAGGCGCCTCTGGCTTCGTGCTGGCGAATCAGCAATTCGAGCTGCAAATCCTCCGGCAAATTCAGTTTGGGATCCTGAGCCCGCAAATCATCCAGGCAGCGCAATAGCAGCAATTCGCCGATGTCGTGAAACAGGCCGGCCATGAAGGCCTCTTCGGCGATCGCATGGAAGGACAGCCGTTTCGCCAGCCATTCCGCGCCCAACGCCACCGCCACGCTATGCTGCCACAGCTTGGCCATGTATTTTTCAGTCGCAGAGTCCCGCGCGCTGAACATGCCCTTTTGCATTACCAGGGTGGCAATCTGGACGATACGCGGCAAGCCCAGACGCACGACTGCGTCTTTGACGGTGTTGACCGAACTCAGGCCGGCATAAAACGACGAATTCGCTACCCGCAGGATCTGGCTGGCCAAGCTGGCGTCCATTGCCAATTGTTTGGCGATGTTATCCAGCGAACGGTTTTCGTCTTGCAAGGCCTGCCGCAATTCCGTTACCGCGCGCGGGAACACCGGCAGCGCACCGGCGCCGCTGGCGATGGATTCATCGATCATATCCGTTAATGATTTTTCGCTCATGTTAGTTAGTTGATTAAATCAGCGACTGCCCAGCAAACGGCGCAGCTCGTAAAGGGGACGGGGCTTGCCGAAGCGCGGCAGGTTGCGGATCACTTCTTGCAGTGAAGTAATTCCGGCCGCGGCCTTGACCAGCCCGTCTTCGACTAAAGTCACCAAACCGGCGGTCTCCAGACTGACGCGGCGGATTTCGTAGGACGTCTTGCGTTGTAAGATCGCATCCTTGACCGACTCATTCATCGACAACAACTCGAACACGCAAACCCGCCCGGAGTAACCGGTAAAACGGCATTTATCGCAGCCCTTGCCCAACAGAAAATGGGCACCGATCACGTCGTCCGCCGTCAAATTCAGCCGTCGGAGCAGGGCCGGATCGGGCTGGAACGGTTCTGCGCAATGCTTACAGACTCGGCGCAACAAACGCTGGGCAACCACCGAGACCACGGTCGACGAGATCAGAAACGCCTCGATCTCCATGTTCAACAGACGCAACAGGCCGCCGATACTGTCCTCGGTATGGAATGTGGTCAATACTTTGTGGCCGGTCAGCGCGGCCTGAATTGCCGTATCGGCCGAGAATCGGTCGCGGATCTCGCCGAGTACGATGATATCCGGATCCTGGCGCACGATATGGCGCAGGGTTTCTTCGTAGGTCAAATTGATTTTCGGGTTGATCGAGCACTGGGCAACGCCATCGATCACGTATTCCACCGGGTCTTCGGCCGAAACGATACTGACTTCCGGACCGTTCAAATAGTCGACCGCACTGTATAGGGTCGTGGTTTTGCCCGAACCGGTCGGCCCGGTAATGATAATCACGCCGGTCGGGACATCCAGCGAATCCAGCAGGAACCGCTCCAACATCAGCGGCGCCATCCCCACTTCATGAATATCCAGCAATTCGGTTTTGCGGTTCAACAAGCGCAGTACGATCTTCTCGCCGTTGATGGTACTGAAAAACGACGCCCGCATGTCGATCACATGATGGGTGGCGACCTGCTCGAACAATACCCGGCCGTCCTGATGCCGGCGCTTTTCGGCGATATCGGCGCCGGCCATGACCTTGATCCGGCTGATCATGGCCTGGGCCATTGCAACCGGAAAATCCCGATAGTGCACCATCAGGCCGTCGATCCGAAAACGGACGCGCAACTTATGCTCCAACGGCTCGATGTGGATATCGCTGGCCGCTTGGCGGATTGCATCCTCGAAAATTTCATTGACCGAGGCAACGGCAGACTGCTCTCCGAAGGCGGCTTTCTCCTCCCGGGCATTACGTTCGTAGTTCAGCAAAAAACGCATGATCTGGGAATAACGGCCCACTGCCGGAATCACCTCGGCACCAAGCACGTGTCGTGCCGTTGCGATCGCGGTTTGATCCATGGGGTCGCCGAACGCGACCAACACGCCGTCGACTTGTTTTTCGATCGGCAGAAAGCAGTGCTTGTTCGCCGACTTCAGCATCTGTTTGGTCATCAGACTCTGATCGACGTTGGCGAGGCTGAGGTCGATCACGGATATACCCATCAGATCGGCCAGAACCTCCAGCATTCTCGATTCGGAAATCAGATTGCGCTCCACCAGGATTTCGCCCAGGCGTTTGCCTCCGCCTGCCTGCTGTTGTTGGGCCAAAGCCAGTTGCAAATCGCTATCGCTGATAAAACCGAATTCGACCAGAAACAAGCCCAATTTGACTTTTAACGGATGACTGCGGAACACCTCGACCAACTGCGCATGGGTGACGTAACCCAAATCGCACAACACCACCAGAATCGGCTTGGGGGATTCCAGCTTGCCCTGCACGCGTTGCGCATATTTCAATTTGGCGCCGTCAAGCACGTCCTGCTCGACTAAAAGTTGGAGGAAGGAATCGATGAATTGAGTGCCGGAATCGGCAGAGCTAACGTCGCGGGATTTCATTCTCACCTTGAACTGAAGACCGATCGGAGTCCGTGCGCAATAGACACGGGACGGATTCCGCTTTCCATGCGGCGAGCCGCAGGCTTTAATACTAAGTTACTAGATTTCGACGGTCCAATACAGCGTTATATTGTTACAAACCCGCGTAAATTTTACGACCGCCAAGCGCTTGCCGATGAGCCCGGCACCGTCCCATTCGAAAACAACACTTTACGCGCCCTAGAGGGTATTTTTGGCTCTAGCTTATAAGCCCGGCCGCCAGGAACACCGCGACACCAGTAACTCGCTGTCTTTATAATTGATTAGGCAATATTCTGCCACTCCAGTCCGCCAACCACGGACTCCAGCACAAACCCGCTTTCGCCAGAGGAGGTCGTCATCATGCAAAGCATTGCCGAATTTTTCGGGACCAAGGATTTTATGCCGCACGGGTACTGCCTGGCCTGGAGTCCGGGCCTGCTCTGGCTGATGGTGACTTCCGATGCGATTATGGCTTTGGCCTATTTTACCTATCCGATCGGCATCGCCTACTTCGTTTGGAAACGGAAAGACTTGTCCTACCGTTGGCTGTACCTCGGCTTTTTTATCACCTTCATTCTGACCTGCGCCGCCACCCATCTGTTATCGGTGGTGACGGTCTGGATTCCGCTTTACTGGCTGGATGCCTATGTCAAAGCCGTATCCGCCCTGGTGGGCATCGCCACCTCTTTCGCGATCTGGTGGGTCATACCGCGCGCGCTGAAATTGCCAAGCCCGGCGGAATTGCAGCGCGCCCGCGATCAGGCCGAAGCCGCCAACAAAGCCAAAAGCGTGTTTTTGGCTAACATGAGCCACGAACTGCGCACACCGCTGAATGCCATTCTCGGTTTTTCCAGCCTGATGCAAAAAGATCCGCAGCTCCCGGCCAGCCAACACCACAATCTGGCCATCATCAACCGCAGCGGCGAACATTTGTTGAGCTTGATCAACGACGTACTGGAAATGGCAAAAATCGAGTCCGGCCGGCTGCAATTGGAACGTAGCCGCTTCGATCTCGGCGCCATGATCCGCGACGTCAGCGACATGATGTCGATGCGGGCGCGGGACAAGGGTTTGCAATTGTTAATCGACCAAACTTCGGAATTTCCGCGCTTCGTTTGCGGCGACGAGGCGCGTCTGCGCCAAGTGTTGATCAATCTGCTCGGTAACGCCTTGAAATTTACCCAGCAAGGCGGCGTCACACTGCGTCTGGGCACACAACAAAACAACCACAGCCATCTAAGGATCGAAGTGGAAGATACCGGTCCCGGTATCGCCGACAGTGAGCGGGAGCACATCTTCGAGCCCTTCGTGCAACTCGGCGACCAGGGCGACAGTAAAGGTACCGGCTTGGGCTTGACCATTACCCGCCAGTTCGTGCAACTGATGGGCGGACAGCTGACGCTGGAAAGTAGTGTCGGCAAGGGTTCGTTGTTCCGTATCGATTTACCGCTGCCGGAGTTGGCGGAGCCGGAGGTCCGTGCCAGCGCAGCGGATAGCCTCGGCGAAGTGACCGGCCTGGCCCCCGGCCAACCGCAATATCGGATTTTGATCGTCGAGGATCAACTGGAAAATCAGCTGCTACTCGGCCGGCTGATGACCGATATCGGCATGCAAATCCAGGTAGCCAAAGACGGCGCGCAAGGCGTGGCAGTGTTCGAATCCTGGCAACCGCACTTGATCTGGATGGATCGGCGTATGCCGCACATGGACGGCATGCAAGCCACCCAAGCCATCCGGCAGTTGCCAGGCGGCGATCGGGTCAAGATTGTCGCGGTCACCGCCTCCGCGTTTATGGAGCAGCGCGAGGAAATGCTGCAAGCCGGTATGGACGACTTCATCCGCAAACCCTACCGGGCCGAAGAAATTTACGCCTGTCTGGCCAAACACCTCGGCGTCGAATTCGTTTACCGGACGGAAACCGCCGCTGCCCAGGACGCAAGCTTGGACCCGGCGATGATTGCCGCCCTGCCGGAACCATTGCGGAAAGACTTGAAAACGGCACTGGAAAGCCTGGAACAAGCGCGCATAGCCGAAGTCTTGGAACGCATCGGCGGCGTAGATCGGCCGCTACAAAAAACCCTGGCGCTATTGGTCGACAACTTCGACTATCCAGCTATTCTTAAATATCTGTAAAGCTGCTCTGGACAACTACGCCAGTGAACGGAAAAATCCTCGCCGTCGACGACACCCCGGACTCCCTAAAATTGTTGACCCAACTGTTGCAGTCGGAGGGCTACGAGATCCGCTCGGCCATCAATGGCGAACTGGCTTTGCAGTCGGCGTTGCTCAATCCGCCGGAATTGATCCTGCTCGACGTGCGCATGCCGGACATGGACGGCTTCGAGGTATGCCGCCGCTTGAAAGCCTACCCGCAAACCCGCAGCGTGCCGGTCATCTTCGTTACGGCGTTATCGGAGATCAACGAAAAAGTCGACGGCTTTAAATTGGGCGCCGTCGATTTTATTACCAAACCCTACCAGCGGGAGGAGTTGTTGGTCCGGGTCCGCACCCATCTGGAAATGGCGCGCTTGCGAAACGGCCTGGAATCTCTGGTCAACGAACGCACCGCGGAATTGAAAGCCAATATGCTGTCGTTCGTCACCGCGATCGCATCGACGGTGGAAATGCGCGATCCATACACGGCCGGCCATCAACGCCGCACGGCTCATCTGGCGTCGGCAATCGCCCAACAAATGGGACTCGGCCCGGATTTAATCGAAGGCCTGAGCCTGGCCGGGGTGGTTCACGACATCGGCAAAATCAAAGTGCCGGCCGAAATTTTATGCAAACCGGGAAAGCTGGACGAACTGGAGTACGGTCTGATCAAACTCCACCCGCAAACCGGTTACGAAATCCTGAAATCGATCGATTTTCCCTGGCCGATCGCCCAGACCGTATTGCAACACCACGAACGGTTGGACGGATCGGGCTATCCGCAGGGCAAGGCCGGGGCGGACATTCTGCCGGAAGCCAAGATTCTGGCTATCGCCGATGTGGTCGAAGCGATGATTTCCCACCGCCCTTACCGGCCCGGCCTGGGCATAGCCGCCGCTTTACGGGAGATTGCCGAGCACCGCAACACGCTATACGACGCCGCTGCGGTCGATGCCTGTCTGACTCTGTTCCAAGAAAAGCATTACCAACTGCCGGCTTGAACGGCGCAGCCACCAGTCCAACCGCAAATATCGATTCACATGATGAACATCCCGAGTTTCTATCTGGAACCCGCCAATTATGCCGCTGACTTTCCCGACCTGCATTACCTCAGAACCGAAGTGTTCGTCGTCGAGCAAGGTATTGCGCCGGAAATCGAATTCGACGATTTGGACCGGGATTGCCGGCATCTGATTGCCCGCGACGCCGAGCGGCGGCCCATCGGTTGCGGCCGTCTGTCGCCGACCGGCAGAATCGGCCGAATGGCGGTACTGCCGGCATGGCGCCGGCAAAAGGTTGGCGAATCGCTATTGCGCGGCTTGATCGAACTGGCCGGCAATTTGGGGCTAAGCGAAGTCACCGCCCACGCCCAAACCGCAGCGCTGGGGTTTTACCGGCGCTACGGTTTCCAAACCGTCGGCGCCGAGTTCCTCGAAGCCGGGATTCCGCATACCGCAATCCGTCTGACCATTGCCGCGCCGGCGCCGATGTCCCGCCAGAGTGAGGACGCGCCTGAACCAAGCGTACCCGCCATACGCCTGCAAACGCCGGAAGCGGCGGCGGAAGCAGCCTTGGCTTTGGTCCAGCAAGCCCGCCGCCTGCTCTGCATCTACAGCCGCAACCTGGATTCGCGGCTCTACAGCCAAAAACCGCTGGTAGAAGCCTTGAAACAATTCGCGTTGCGTAACCAGCGCGGCGCCGAAGTCCGCATCATCGTTCAGGAACCGGAAGCGATTCGCGGCCAACAACTTCCTTTAATCGATTTGGCGCAACGTTTGCCGTCTTATATTGCGATCAGGGCAGCGGTCGAAGCCGAGGATTTGAATTTTAGGCCGGCATTCATCGCCAACGACAACGGCGGTTATTTGTTTCAATTGCAGAGCGACCGCTACGACGGACACTGGAGCCCGAATTTACCGGCGCAAAACCGGCAATTGAGCGAGGAATTCGAACGGGTATGGCAAAGGGCGCGGATTTGCAGCGAGTTCCGCGCCTTGGCACTTTAGGAAGCCGACAAGTCACTTAATCTCGCAATTAAAACAACAAAGCCCGGCGAATTCCAGCCCATAATTGTTTTCTCTCGCGAAATAAACAATGCATTCAAGCACATATTGTAAATTGATCCAGCCGGGCTATAGTGAAACCGTCGTTAGCGCAATTCGGTTCGAAACGGCACCAGCCGCACCCGGCCAATCCCGCTAACGTTCCCTCGCTCACAGCGGTGAACTCCTGCACCGCGCACTCTACGGCCTCTATCGCTGCCTGATAGAGGCTTTTTTTGCGCCCGGCCGAATCTCGGCAGCAACCTGCGGCGCTTCAGCCGGGACGGTACCCTTCTTCCATCAAAACCCGCCTGACGGCCGGGCGAGTCAACATCAGCTGATAATGCTGCCGACAACGCACCGGCAACTCGATATCCGATCGGTCGGCCCAGAATTCCACATAAAACAGCGCGGCGTCGGCAATGCCGAAACCGCCCACGGCATAGCCCTGCTCCGGCAAAGCCCGCGCCACCAAAGCCAGAGCCTGATTGACGATAGCCGTCCCCTGCCGTTTGACTTGGTCGTACTGGGCAGAATCGGTCCCAAATTTCTCCGGCACGAATAAGCGCTGGAAACCCTGGACGTGAATCGTAGCAACCACATAATCCATCAATTCGATCGCTTGCGCAGCCTGATCCGGACCGGTCGCCAATAGCCCTGCTTTGGGGTAAGTTCGCGCCAGCCAATAGGCGATGGCCTGGAATTCGGTGATGGCCGAACCGTCGTCTTTAACCAAAACCGGGATCGTCGCTTTCGGGTTAATCGCCAAAAACTCGGGCTTGTGCTGGTCTCCGGCCAGCAGATTGACGATTTGCGCTTCGAACACCAAGTCCAGTTCTTCCAACAAAATATGGATACCGGTCGAACAGGAACCGGGCGTCATGTACAGTTTCAGCATTGGCCCTCCAGAAAATGCCGGTTCAAATCGAGCGCGAAAGTTTTCCATAAACCGGCAATCTCCCGACGCGTCGCATTCAGGTAATCCCGGTCCGGTTTATGTTCTTCCGCAAAATTCGACAGCGCGCAGGAAGTGCGGTGTTTATCGACCGCGAACAAAATCAACTCGTCGCTAAATCCGGCAAATGCGGTCAAGACTTGGCCGGTGAGTTCGCTCATACCGTTTTCGACCCCGACCTGGCTGGCGTCGAACGGCAGCGCTTTCAGCTGTTGCAAGGCCTGTGGATAAAATGCCGCCAGCACCGCCACCAGATTCCGCTGGAAGCAACCCTGCCACTGTTGGCTCGCCAAATCGGCAGCCAAGCGCTGTTGATATTGGCGCTGCAAGAGCGGTTTGGCTTCGGCGATAAAACAAGCGAAGTCTTGCAAAGGCTTGGCGTTCAATTGGGTTTCCATGGTGGGATCCGTTCCGAGTTTACCGAACTGACAAACAAGATACGGACCAGTTTGCAAGGGCCGCGACCGGCCCTGACCGCAACCGCCGACTGAAAAATATCTGAAATAAAATCAATCGCCTACGTCCGTTTACAGTATACGCAGATCGCTTCCCGCTACTGCCGATCCGACACAAGCCGCATTGCAGATCCTACATATCCCTAAGAGTTGCGGGGTTTGCGACATAGCAAAACGTCGGCTGCAAACCAAAATCAGCCTAAGTCCAGATAATCCCGCTATTCGTAAGACTTCGCGGCGACGCCAAACACCGCCGCTCCTCCAAACATTGCATGTACTTGGAGCTAGGCGCGAAGGCTGCTTGGCCTTTGCGATTCTTTAGCCCCGTTTTGCAACCACTATGCTGAATCCTGGATTGTCTGCGCGAATGCCGAATTTTGTCCGCTGACCGGTAACCGGATCGGCAACGCCGGCCCTGGCGGCCGCTGCCTCAGGCGTAATACAGCTTGCGTAATTCCAGCATAGACGCCGCAACCAACTCGGCGCTATCGCTGGCGCGCTTTACCGCATAACCGGCTTTGCCCAAGGTGATTTCCTCGCCGGCGGCGGCGTAACCGACCACGTTGTGACCGACATCGAGATCCCTGCGGTGCAAGCCGCCATACTGGGTGTTGAAATCGGCCAGCAGTCCGCAATGCGGCGGATTCATGACCGATCCCCACCACGACAATTGGGCAACATCGTGACTCCAAAAATCGCCGATCGCTTCCGGCGGCAGGCAGCGCTCCACCAGACGGTCCCCGATCACCGCATACTGGCGCCGGCTGATTTTTCCCGGTTCGTCGCCGACGTTGTCGCGGCATTCCAGAATCTCGCCGTTAACGAAACTCTCGGTCGCCGGCACCACCCGGTTCCACTGGCCATCTAATGCTTTGTGCTCGAACATTTTGCCTTTCTCCAATTACAGTTGAACGAAACCTACGGGAAGGCGGGCAACGGCATTCCCGGACATCGACACTGCAAGCAAATTCGCGGCCAATTCTCGGTAAGCCGGGCAGCGGGATTGCCGCTTTCAGGATATTTTTAAAAACAAGGATTTAGCCATCATCCTTAGCGCAAATCCGGCATTGGCAGCCCGATAATGGCCCGCACCCATCGGGTTTTGCAGGTCCGGACACGACAATTTGTCGGCTTTGCATTGTGCGCCGGTAAGGCGTACCCGGTTAAACCCCAACGCTCTGTAGCCGGAATTACTCGGCTTGGCTGTGCCCGTCGGCAAATCGAACGTAGCGGATAGGTCACGAAACGTTAAACCTAGAAAAAGCAGTTGAGCCGAAATAGAGCCCGTTCGTCCTGAGATTCGAAGGATGGGCGGGATTTTTGATTCACCCAACGGACCAGCGTGTTGTGAGCCACTCATACTTCGACCTTGCACCGCATATATGCCCTAGAGGGCACGAACGGCACACAACACACGTCAACGACTCGTTCCAGATGAAACAAAGACAGACAGCGGTGATAGCCGCGGTTGGTGTTAGATGTGGCATAGGCCACGGTTCGATAGAACAATTTGAATAACCGGCTAAAATTCAGGGTTTCCGAAACCGTAGGAATAATCTGACGGGTGCTTCGAATAATGAATAATTCCATCCCAACCCTTGATGATTTGGATTTCCGCTTACTGTTCGAATCGTCGCCCGACCTTTACCTGGTGTTAAATCCACAATTGGAGATCGTCGCCGCCAGCGATGCCTATACCCGCGCCACCTTGACTCGCCGGGAAGACATCTTGGGGAAAACGATGTTTCAAATTTTTCCCGACAATCCCGTCGATCCCACGGCGGAAGGCCAACGCAACTTGCGCGCATCCTTGCAGCGGGTGTTGTTGTCCGCCAAACCTGACGCGATGCCGGTACAGAAATACGACATTCCCCGGCGCGACGGCCAGGGTTTTGAGGAACGTTACTGGAGCCCGATCAATACCCCCATTCTGGGCAAGGATGGCAGCATTGCCTATGTGCTGCATCGGGCCGAAGATTTGACCGAGTTTATCCGCGTCAAACAACTCGGCGTAGAGCAAAGCCAGCTCAACGACACGCTACGCGCCCAGGCCGTCAAAATGGAAGTCGAGCTGTTCGCCCGCAGCAAAGAAGTCGCGGCCGCCAGCGCGGAATTGAAGGCAGCCAACCAGGAATTGTCGCGCCTGTATGCCAAAACCTTGGAATTGGATGAACTGAAGACCCAGTTTTTTGCCAACGTCAGCCACGAGTTTCGCACGCCGTTGACTTTGATGCTGGGACCGCTGGAAACGTTATTGGCCCGCTTCGCTCCGCAAGGCCCGCAGCCCGCCGCAAACGAATACGAGCAGCTTAGCCTGATGCATCGCAACAGCTTGCGTCTGCTGAAATTGGTCAATTCGCTGCTCGATTTTTCCAGGATCGAGGCCGGGCGGATGGCAGCGGCCTTTGAGCCGACCGATCTGGCTACCTATACCGCCGAACTGGCCAGCCTGTTCCGCTCGGCTGCCGACAAGGCGGGTTTAAAGCTTGCCGTCTCTTGCCCGGCTTTGCCGGAACCGGTGTACGTGGATCGGCAAATGTGGGAAAAGATCGTCCTCAATCTGCTCAGCAACGCCTACAAACATACCTTTTCCGGCGAAATCGGGGTGGCGCTACGCTGGCGCGAGACCTCGGTCGAACTGACGGTGCGCGACACCGGTGTGGGAATTGCGCCGGATCAACTGGAACATGTATTTGACCGCTTCCACCGGGTGCCCAATGTCCGCTCGCGCAGCCACGAGGGCAGCGGCATCGGCCTGGCTTTAGTGCAAGAGCTGGCCCGCTTGCACGGCGGCGCGGTCGTAGTAACCAGTACGCCGGATGTCGGCAGCACATTTACCGTGACCATCCTCGCCGGCACCGCGCATCTGCCGGCAGAGCAGCTCCATCCGTCCCGGACGGCGCAAGCTCATCCGCTGGGCGCCGATTTTTTCGCCGAGGAAGCACTGCGTTGGGAATTGGAGACGGAACCGGAATATGGCACAGACCAACAAATCGGAACGGCTGGATCGACACCGTTAAGTGCCGAGTTGACCGCCCACATCGTGGTTGCCGACGATAACGCCGACATGCGCGGTTATGTTGCCCGGCTGTTACGAAAACAAGGTTACGCTGTCACGGCGGTGCGCGACGGCTTAGCGGCGCTGGCAGCAGTACGCCAGCGCCGACCGGATCTGGTGCTGACCGACATTATGATGCCGGGTCTGGACGGCATCGGTTTGCTGAGCGCCCTGCGGGAAGATCAAGAAACCAGCACGATTCCGGTCATTTTGCTCTCGGCTCGGGCCGGAGAAGAAGAACGCATCGAAGGCCTGAAACACCGAGCCGACGACTACCTGACCAAGCCCTTCAGCGCCCGGGAACTACTGGCTCGTGTTGGGGCGTACATTGAAACAGCACGGCTACGCAAAGAGGCTGAAATCCAGTTACGTATCCAGGAAAACGAACGCGAATTTCGCGCCTTTTTCGATCTGGCCGCCGTGGGCATCGCGCAAGTTAGTCCCGAAGGACGGTGGATGAGAGTCAACCAAAAACTGTGCGACATCGTCGGCTATTCTCGGGAAGAACTAGTAACGAAGACATTTCAAGACATCACTCACCCGGATGATCTCCATACCGATCTCGGCTATATGCAGAGGATGCTGATCGGAGAGATCGATACCTACTCCTTGGAGAAGCGTTATTTGCGTAAGGATGGCGCCGTCGTCTGGATCAATCTGACCGTCGCCCTGGTTCGTGGCGATACCGGACAGCCGAGGTACTTCATCTCTGTAGTAGAAGACATCACCGGGCGTAAACAACTTGAGATTGAGCGGCAGAAATTCTTCCTGCTGGCTGAAAGCAGCAGCGAATTCATTGGCATGTGCGACCTCGATATGAATCCCCTCTATGTTAATCCCGAGGGTCGGCGCATGGTCGGTCTACCGGATATGGCCGCCGCCTGCCGGATCAAGGTACAGGACTATTTCTTTCCGGAAGATCGGCGTTTCATCGCTGAGGAGTTCTTCCCGCGCGTGCAACAGGAGGGTCACGGCGACGTGGAGACCCGCTTACGGCACTTTCAGACCGGCGAACCGATTTGGATGAACTACTACCTGTTCAGTGTCTACGACGCCGCCGGCATGCCCATCGGCTGGGCAACTGTCAGCCGCAATATAACCGAACGCAGACAAGCAGAGGCGGCGCTGCGCGAGAGCGAGTCGCGGCTGCGGTCTGTTACGGATAACATATCCATCGGCATTGTCACGCTTGATCGCAATAGGCAATACAGGTTTGTTAACCCTGCCTATGTCCGTATTCTTGGCCTTGCTCAGTCAGCCGACGAGCTGATTGGCAGATCGCCGTCCGAGGTACTGGCATCCAGTTATGCGACGCAGATTTCGCCACGCCTCGACCGAGCCTTCGCCGGTGAAAAGGTGGTATACGAATTGATTCGGCCACTTGCCTCTGAGGCCGCGCCAAGACAATACACCGTCATCTACGAGCCGATACGTGATGGCGAAGAAATTGATGGCATCATTGTCATCATCTATGACATTACCCAGCTGAAGCAGACTGAAAATGCCTTGCGCGAGAGCGAGCGCGAATTTCGAGTTCTAACCGAGGCCATGCCGCAAATTGTCTGGGCGACACGCCCTGACGGCTGGAATGTCTATCATAACCAGCGCTGGGTCGAATATACCGGTCTGACACTTGAAGAAAGTTATGGTCATAGCTGGATAGAACAAGTTCACCCTGATGATAGGCAACGTGCCTGGGAAGCCTGGCAACGCGCGACCCAGCATCATGACAGCTACTCCGTGGAATTTCGCTTGCTACGGGCAGACGGCGTATACCGGTGGTGGTTGGCCCGGGGCATGCCACTGTTAAACGCACAAGGGCAAATCGAAAAATGGTACGGCACCTGTACCGACATTCAAGAATTAAAAGAAGCGGAAACCGTTATCCGTGAAAATGAAACCAGGTTGCATTTTGCTTTGGAGATGTCGAATACCGGCGCCTGGGAAGTGGATTTGGAAACGCACGCCGCGTATCGCTCCATCGAACACGCCCGTATTTTCGGCTATTCCGACACAGCGTCGGCATGGTCGGTCGACAAATTCCTGGAGCATGTGCTGGCGGCAGACCGGGCCAGGGTCGCGGCAGTGCTGCAAGAGGCGTTTGCCAGCGGCGGCGAAGGCAAATTCGAATGCCGGATTCGGCGTACCGATGGCGAAATCCGCTGGATCATGGTCGCCGGCCGCTATCGCATCCACCGAACGGACGGCAAAAGCCAGGTTGCCGTGGGCGTCATTCAAGACATTACCGACAGTAAACTCTTTCAGGAAGAACTCAAGCAACACCGCGACCAGTTGGAAATATTGGTTGCCCGCCGCACCGAAGAACTGGAAAAAGCCAAGGCCTTGGCGGACACCGCCAACCATGCCAAGAGCGCCTTCCTGGCCAATATGAGCCATGAAATCCGCACGCCGATGAATGCCGTGCTCGGTTTTTGCTATCTATTGGAACAGCGTCATCTGGACGGCGAATCGCTGGCCTTGGTGCGCAAAGTCCACAATGCCGGGCATACGCTATTGTCCCTGATCAACGATATCCTCGACTTTTCCAAGATCGAGGCCGGGCGGCTGGATATTGAGCGTGCGCCGTTCAAACTGACCGAAATACTGGACAACCTTGCCGCTATCATGGCGACGGCCGCCCACGATAAAGACCTGGAATTAATCATCACCCCACCTGCCGAAATCGACGCCTTGGTTGGCGATGCCTTGCGTCTCCAGCAAATATTAATCAACTTGCTCAGCAACGCGATCAAATTTACCGAACGCGGCGAGGTCGAGTTGCGCGTTAGCGTGGAATCTGCGGACAAACAACAATGTCAGCTGCGTTTTGGGGTGCGCGATACCGGCATCGGTATTTCCAGCGCACAGCAGTCACTGATTTTCTCGGCTTTCGGCCAAGCCGATAGCAGCATCAGCCGCCGATTCGGCGGCACCGGCTTGGGCTTGAGCATCAGCATGCAACTGGTGGAACTGATGGGCGGCAGCCTGCAAGTGACCAGCGAAGTCGGCCAGGGCAGCGAATTCTGGTTCGTGTTGCCGTTGCAGCGCGACCAGCGCGTGGAACGCCGGCCTAGCCAACTGGCTCGGCTCGAATTGCTGATCGCAGATGACTGCGCCACCGTGCGCGACGCCCTGTCCGTTGTTACGGACTCTCTGGGGTGGCTGGCCGATACCGCCGCTTCCGGCGAATCCGCCCTGATGCAAGCACTGACCAGGATGGATAGCCAACGTTTTTACGATGCTATCGTATTGGATTGGAAAATGCAGGGTCTGGACGGGCTGAATACCGCTAACGCTATACGGCGCGCGCTTCAGGAAAAACGCCAGGACTTGGACCCGCCGATACTACTGATGGTCGCCGCTCATTTGCGCGAAGAATTATTGGCCCAACCGGGTATCGAGACAGTGGCCAAGGTACTCAGCAAGCCGGTCACCGCCTCGACGCTCTACTCTGCCGTCGCCGACTCGTTAAACCAACGCGGTCTGGGGCTATTTCGGCCCGATCCGCCGCCGATCGCCGCCGCCGGCAATCGCCGCATTCCCGGCGTGCGCGTGCTGGTGGTCGACGATAGCGATATCAACCGCGAAGTGGCAAAAGGCATCCTGGAAGCAGATGGCGCAATCGTCGATACGGCCTGCGACGGCCAGGACGCGCTGGAATGGCTGCGAGTCCACCCCGATACGGTGGATATCATATTGATGGACTTGCAAATGCCGCGCCTGGACGGCTATGTCGCCACCCGCATTATCCGCGAGGATGAACGCTGGCGGGAGTTACCCATCGTCGCACTGACCGCCGGCGCCTTCCAGGAATTGCGCGATGCGGCGCAGGCATCCGGCATGAGCGATTTTGTAGCCAAACCGTTCAACGTGGCGCAAATGATGGAAACCATTCAACGCTGGACCGGATGCTCGGCAGGAAAGGCCATCTCTGGCGTTAGCGGCGCAAGCGTAGCCGTCGGCTCGGCAAGCGTATCGCCGCCGCCGGCGGCCGGCACTGGAGAAACCGAATTGCCGGCTATCGATCTGGCGGCCGCGCGCGGCCAATGGGGCCAGCTCGACGTCTATCGCACTTATCTGGACAAATTCGTCGCCGCGTACGCAGTGTGCGGAACCTCTATCGCCGCCGCCTGCCACGAAGGCGACCTAAAAACTGCCGGGGATCTGGCACATAAACTGTGCGGCGTGGCCGGAACCTTGCGGCTATCCCGAGTCGCCGAGCTGTCCCGCAAACTGGAAACACGCTTGAATGGGGGCGAAGCGGCATTTAAACTGGCGGCAGAATTGCAAGTCGCGATAGATCAGGTATGCGCGGCAGTCCACGCTTGGCCTGAAACCGAAAACCCCGCGGTCGAGCCGGAGCCGGCTGCCGGCCCGCTTGGGGACGAGTTGCATGATTTGTTCGCGGGCATGCTGAAAGCGCTCGACCGTAACGATCCCGATGATTCTGAAATCTGGCTGGACCGGCTGCGGCAGCACCCGGACCCCATCCAACTGACCGAGTTGGACGCGCTGCTGGCCGACTTCGATTTCCGCGGAGCGGAGGCCGCCGTGCGCAGTCTGGTGCAGCACCTGAATTTATCGATACCGGAGTAAGCCATGCCTTACGGCCCTATCCTCATCGTCGACGATGAGCCCACCAATTTGGCCATCCTACGCCGTACGCTGAAAGACGAGCACCGGTTAATGCTGGCTCGAAACGGTGCAGAAGCGCTCGAGCTGGCGGGTAAGCATCATCCCTGTCTGATCCTGCTCGATATCCAAATGCCGGAAATGGACGGCTATGCGGTCTGCCGCGCCCTGAAAGCCAATCCGGCGACCGAGGCCATCCCGGTGATTTTCGTCACCACGCTGTCCGAATTGGAAAAAGAGGAAGCCGGCTTCGACGCAGGCTGCGTCGACTATTTGATCAAACCGGTTTACCCCCGGATCGTGCGGGCGCGGGTGCGGACCCACCTATCGCTGGTGCAGGCCAAACGCTTGGAGAGAACCTACGGCGAGGCCATCGCCATGCTCGGTAAAGCCGGCCATTACAACGACAGCGATACCGGGCTGCATATCTGGCGCATCGCGGCTTACGCCCGGCAACTGGCCGAGGCCGTCGGCTGGCCCAAAGAGAATTGCGTGTTGCTGGAGCAAGCCGCGCCGATGCACGACACCGGCAAAATCGGCATTCCCGACTCGGTGTTACGCAAACCCGGCCAACTGGATGCCGACGAATGGGCCATCATGCGCAGCCATTGCCGAATAGGCTACGAAATCCTGTCCAGCAGCGACGCGCCGGTATTCGTGTTGGCCGCCGAGGTCGCACTTCGCCATCATGAGAAATGGGACGGCAGCGGTTATCCCGACGGCTTGCGCGGCGAAGCGATTCCCGAATCGGCGCGCATCGTCGCGCTGGTCGACGTGTTCGACGCCTTGACCATGAAACGCCCGTATAAAGACGCTTGGTCGGTGGAACGGGCTATGGAAACCTTGCGCGAAGGCGCGGGCCGCCATTTCGACCCTACCCTGGTCGAGGCATTCGAATCCTGCCTGCCGCGCATTTTGGAAATCAAGGCCGGTTGGGACAGCCGCGAAGCACAGCAAGGCGCCTGATCCCACCGCCAAAGCCGAATTGGCGCTGCCGCTGTGCGCCCTCCGCTAACCGCAAATAACCAATTCCGACTAATTCTTTGTCAGATTTCAGGTTTCAAATTACCGAAGGCCGTCATTCCGGCATGGACTCATGTCAGGGCGTCCTGCCTGACCCCCTGCGGGTAATCCAAATCCGTTCCAGACCGATTTTTGCCGGAGCCGAAGCCGCATACCTCAGCTCGGTATTCATACCCTGGCCGCCGGTCGCCGAGTTGTGGTTATAATCGGCCATGCCTTTATCTGCCGCCTTTACCCGCCAATGCCTCGACTTGCTCGGCGCCGCCAACGTCGTCACCGAACCCGAGCGCTTGCGGGTTTACGAATGCGACGGCCTGTCGGCCTACCGCACCCTGCCGGAGCTGGTGGCGCTGCCGGAAACCGCCGAGCAAGTCCTGGCGTTGATGCGCTTATGCCGCGAGCAGCGGGTGCCGATCGTACCGCGTGGCGCCGGTACCGGTCTCGCTGCCGGCGCGATGCCGGTGGCCGGCGGCATCGTGGTCGGTTTGAGCAAGATGAACCGCATCCTGGCGCTCGATCCGCTGAACCGCACCGCCACGGTCCAGCCCGGCGTCAGAAACCTGGCCATTTCCGAAGCCGCCAAAGCGCACGGCCTGTTTTACGCACCGGACCCTTCGTCGCAAATCGCCTGCAGCATCGGCGGCAACATCGCCGAAAATGCCGGCGGCGTGCACTGCCTGAAATACGGCTTGACCGTGCACAACGTGTTGCAGATCAAATTGGCGACGATAGACGGCGAGTTGCTGACGCTGGGCGGCCCCGGCCTCGATGCGCCGGGCTACGACCTGCTGGCGTTGGCGATAGGCTCGGAGGGTTTGCTGGGTATCGTGGTCGAAGCCACCGTCCGGCTGCTGCCGTTGCCGCCGGCGACGCGGGTGCTGTTGTCGGCTTTTCCCAGCGTCGAGCAAGCCGGCGCGGCGGTGGCAGCCGTGATCAGCTCCGGCTTGCTGCCGGCCGGCCTGGAGCTGATGGACAACCCGGCCATCCGCGCCACCGAAGCCTTCGTCCACGCCGGCTATCCGCTCGATGCCGCGGCATTGTTACTGTGCGAACTGGACGGTTTGCCGGAACAGGTGGCGGCCGACAGCGAACGCGCCATCGCGGTGCTGACGGCGGCCGGGGCCAGCGAAATCCGAAGCGCCGACGACGAAGCGCAACGCAAACGCTTCTGGGCCGGCCGCAAGGCCGCATTTCCGGCGGTCGGTCGCATTGCCAGCGATTACTACTGCATGGACGGCACGATTCCGCGTAAACACCTGGCCGAGGTGTTGCGCCGAATTTCCGAAATGTCGGCCGAATTCGGCCTGGCGGTCGTCAACGTATTCCACGCCGGTGACGGCAATTTGCATCCTTTGATTTTGTACGACAACGGTGTCGACGGCGAATTTGCCAAAGCCGAGGCCTTCGGCGGCAAAATACTGGAACTGTGCGTCGCGGTCGGCGGTACCATCACCGGCGAACACGGCGTCGGCAGCGAAAAAATTCCCTATATGTGCGTGCAGTTCGGCAGCGGCGAATTGGAGCAGTTCCAGCGCTTGAAACGCGCCTTCGACCCTTACGCTCTGTTGAATCCGGGCAAGGCGGTGCCGACCTTGCACCGCTGCGCCGAACTCGGGCGGATGCACGTCCATCGCGGCGAACTGCCGCATCCGGATCTGGAGCGATTCTGATGGCCGCCGATAGGAGCGCCGAATTGCGCGAGCACATCGAACGGGCCGCGGCGACCAACACGCCGCTGCGCATCGCCGGCGGCAACAGCAAAGCCTTTTATACCGGACCGGTAGCAGGCGCCGAACTATTGGAAGTAGCCGGACACACCGGCATTGTCGGTTACGAACCCAGCGAACTGGTGGTGACGGTCCGCGCCGGCACCCGTCTGGCCGAGCTGGAAGCCGTGCTGGCCGGACATGGCCAGATGTTGGGCTTCGAGCCGCCTTATTTCGGCGCCGACGCCACCATCGGCGGCACGCTGGCCTGCGGTTTTTCCGGCCCGCGCCGGCCATTCGCCGGCAGCGCCCGCGATTTCGTGTTGGGTTGCCAGATCGTCAACGGCCTCGGCGAGGAGCTGAATTTCGGCGGCCAGGTCATCAAAAACGTGGCCGGTTTCGACGTGTCGCGGCTGATGGTCGGCGCGCTGGGCAGCCTGGGTCTGTTGTTGCAGAGCTCGTTGCGGGTACTGCCCAGGCCGGAAACCGAGACGACCGTGGCATTCGCGCCGGCCGAAGCGGCCGCCGCGATCGAGTTCATGAACCGTCTGACCGGCCAGCCCTGGCCGTTGTCGGCGCTGGCTTACGCCGGCGGCCGGGTCCGGGCCAGGCTGTCCGGCGCCTCAGCCGCGGTAAGCGCCGCCGCAACCAAGATCGGCGGCGATATCGACGCCGACGGCGACGCGTTCTGGCAGGACTTGCGCGAACAACGTTTGCCGTTTTTCCAGCAGCCGGGCAATTTGTGGCGGATTGCGATGGCGCCGGCCGCGCCGCAACCCCAACTGGCCGGCGATTGGCTGCTGGATTGGGGCGGCGCCCAGCGCTGGCTGAAAACCGGCGAATCGGCCGCAGCGGTGCATCGGGCCTGCGCCGCTGCCGGCGCCCAGGCACGGCTGTTTCGCGGCGAGGCCGGTTCGGACCGGCAGCGCATCGCGCCGGAATTGGCCGCGCTGCAGCGCCGCGTGCGCCAGGCCTTCGATCCGCTCGGCCTGTTCGTCCCCCTCCCGGATTAAGCCCATGCAAACCCGCATCGATCCAAGCCTGGCCGGCCACCCCGGTATCGACGCCGCTCAAGCGGCGTTGCAGCGCTGCGTCCATTGCGGCTTTTGCAATGCCGCCTGCCCCACCTACCGTTTGCAAGGCGACGAACTGGACGGGCCGCGCGGCCGGATTTATCTGATCAAACAACTGCTGGAGGGCCAGAACGCCACCGCCTCCAGCCAACACCATCTGGACCGCTGTCTGGGCTGCCGCGCCTGCGAATCGGCCTGCCCGTCCGGCGTCGAGTACGGCCGCTTGCTCGATGTGGGCCGGGAAATCGCCGCCGGCCGGATCGCACGGCCGTGGCGGCAGCGCTGGCTGCGCCGGGCCTTGCTGGCGATACTGCCCTACCCGCGCCGGCTGTCGCCGCTGGCCGCACTGGCGCGGCTGGCGAAACCGTTGCTACCGGCCGCGTTACGGGCCAAGGTACCGGCCAAACCGGCGCTGGAAACCTGGCCGCCGCTAAGCCACCGGCGGCGGATGCTGATCCTGGAAGGTTGCGTGCAGCCGGCGCTGGCGCCGCGCATCAATGCCGCCGCGGCGCGGGTGCTGGACCGTCTTGGCATCAGCGTGATTCGAGGCCAAAGCGCGTGTTGCGGCGCGCTGGCTCACCATCTGGACGAGCGCGAAGCGGCACTGGAGGCGATCCGGCGCCGGATCGACGCCTGGTGGCCGGCATTGCAGGCCGAGGCGGAAGCCATCGTCATCACCGCCAGCGGCTGCGGCACCATGGTCAAAGATTACGGCTATCTGCTGCGCGACGACCCGGACTATGCCGCAAAGGCGGCGCAAGTGGCGGCCAAAGCCAAGGATATTGCCGAAATCATTCGAGCCGAGGACACCGCCAAATTGGCGGCCTGCCCACGCAAAATTGCGTTTCAGGCGCCTTGCAGTCTGCAACACGGCCAAGCGTTGGCCGACGTCGTCGAAAGTCTGCTGACCGGCCTGGGTTTCGAGTTGGCGGCGGTGGCCGATGCCGGCTTGTGCTGCGGCTCGGCCGGCAGCTATTCGTTGTTGCAACCGGAATTGTCCGGCCGCCTGCGCCTGGCCAAACTTACCGCACTGCAAGCGGGGCAACCGGAATTGATCGCCAGCGCCAACATCGGCTGCCTGCTGCACCTGCGGGAAACGGCGGGAGTGCCGGTCGTGCACTGGATCGAATTACTGGACAGTGCGGACGGTTTAAACCTTTAAGGGCCGGACGATGGCAAGGTTCGGCGCCGCAAGCAGCGCATAGCTTTCGGCCAACTGCACTAAGAATTCAGGAGCAAAATCCGCCGGGAAGGCCTAACTTAAACTACCAAAAGGGAGCATCCCATGAACCACAAACTATCTGTCGCCGCCCTGATTCTGATCGCGGCAACCGCCGCCGGCCGAAGCGAGGCGGCAAATTTTTCCAGCGTTTATGCCTTCGGCGACTCGCTGTCCGACAGCGGCAAAAGCGCCTCTTCGGTCTGGAGCATTTACAATTTTTTAAATGGTTATCCGGGACCGATCAATCCCAACGGCAATTGCGATTCCAACCATCCCTGCCCGCCCTATTTTGAAGGCCGCTATTCCAACGGCCCTGCCGCCGTGGAGCGGGTGGCGAATGCGGTTTTGCCCGGTGGCGCCAACGCCGGCAATTTTTTCAATTACTCGGTTTCCGGCGCCACCAGCGGCATCGGTAACTTCGGCGACGGCGGCTCGCAGTCGGTCCCCGGCGGTTTCGCTCTACCGGGCATCGCCCAACAAATCGGTTTTTATCTGAACACCGCCGCCCCGACCGCCAATGCCCTGCACTTCGTCTGGGGCGGTGCCAACGACTATCTGACCGACGTCTATATCCCGCTGGCAACTCAATCCGGCCTCGACCCCAGAGCAGTCGCCAAAAACGCGGCACAAACCGCCGCAACCAACATCGCCGGTTACGTCGGTGCGTTGGCGGCTTTCGGCGCAGAAACGATCTTGGTGCCCAACTTGCCCGATTTGGGCTTGACGCCTTTCGTCACCAGCCAAGGCCAGGGCGTGATCGACCCGGCGCGCGAATATTCGTTGACCTTCAACCAAACCCTGGCCAGTTTATTGGGTCTGGTCGACAACCAGTTCGCCGCCACCGACATCGTCGAATTCGACTCGTTCGGTTTATTCAATGCCATCGTCGCCAATCCGGCCGGATTCGGCTTCGGCGACGCGGTCAGCGCCTGCGTCAGCTTACCCGACGCCTGCGCCGATCCGAATAATCATGTGTTTTGGGACGATTTCCATCCGACGGCGGCGATGCATGCGCTGGTCGCCAACGCCATGGTCAGCCAGGTACCGTTGCCGGCTGCCGGCTGGTTGTTCGCCGCCGGCTTGTTCGCACTGTGCCGCCGCCCCCGGTTTACCGCGCCGGCCAGCGCATAAGCTCTGCTTGGTTGCGGCCGGTTCAAGCAGCCGGCCGCAGGACGTCAACCGGGACGGCCTCGATTCAACTCGGCAATGGCCCGCTGCAAGGCCTCGATCAACTCGTCGGCTTGGCGCAACGCATGCTCGTCGCTAAGCCAGGCCGAACGCAACACCCGAATCGCAACCGCTTCCAACTCCGGCGCGCAGACATTGCCGGCCATGCCTTTTAAATTGTGAGCCATCTCCTTGAATACCTCTAAATCCCGGCTTGCTAGCGCTTGGCGCAATAGTTCGGCATCGCCTGCGTGATGCTCGGCCGCCATTCGAATCAAACGGTCGACGAAATCGGTTTGATTCGGAAACTTTTTGGCAAGCGCCGACCAATCGACTGCCGGCAGTGGCGCCGGCTCCGCGATGCCTAAACTCAAAGGCGCTAAGGCCGGCTTGGCACCGGCAATGCCAATCTGATCGCGCAAGGCCGACACCAGGGTTTCGATATCGAGCGGCTTGGTCAAAGTCGCCGCCATTCCCGCCGCCAAACAGCGCATATGTTCTTCTTTCAGGGCGTGAGCGGTCTGGCCTATCACCGGCAGCGCCGGCGCAATTTGCCTGATGAGCCGGGTTGCTTCGAGCCCGTCCATCTCCGGCATCTGTACATCCATCAACACCAGATCGAAGTTCTGCGGCGCGTGTTGCACCGCTTCGACGGCCAAACGCCCGTTAGCGACCATCTGCACTTCGGCGCCTTCCTGGCGCAGAAAATCCTCCAGCACCAGCTGATTGATCGCATTATCCTCGGCGGCCAGTATCCGCAGGCCGGCCAGACGCCTTTCGCCGGTAGTGCGGGTGATTGCAACCGGATTGTCGCAGTGATCGATCAGCCGCAGCGGTAGGCGCAGAGTAAAGGTGCTACCCAGACCCAGTCTGCTGTCGACCTCGAGCGTACCGCCCATCATTAGCGCCAGACGCCGGCTAATCGCCAGGCCCAGGCCGGTGCCGCCGAATTTGCGGGTGGTGGCGCTGTCGGCCTGTTCGAACGCCTCGAACAATCGAGCCAAATTGGATTCGGCAATACCGATGCCGGTATCGCGGACGCGAAACACCAACTCGCCGCCCTCGCAGTTGCCGCTTAGGCAGATTTCGCCGGTCTGAGTAAATTTGATGGCGTTGGCAATCAGGTTGATCAGGATCTGGGAAATTCTGACCGGATCGCCCAGGCAGGCCTTGGGCAATGCGTCGTTTTGGACTAGCAATTTCAGGTTCTTAGCGGCGCCGGCCTCGGCAAAGGTTTGCAAGGCAGCGTCGGCCAAATAGCCGGGATCAAGCGGCACGCTTTCGATTTCCAGCTTGCCGGCTTCGATTTTGGAAAAATCCAGAATATCGTTGATGATGGTCAGCAACAATTTGCCGGAATCGAGAATACGGGAAAATATCTCCTGGGTTTCGCCCCGGCCCACACTGTCGCGGTAACCGATCTGGGCCAGACCGAGCACGCCGTTAAGCGGCGTACGGATCTCATGCGACATATTGGCCAAAAACTCGCTTTTCATCCGCGCCAATTGCTCAGCGGCCCGGCGCGCGTCTTCCCTGGCCTGATCCGCCAAGTAACGTTCGGTATTGTCGTAGAAGCTCATTACCGCGCCGGACAAGCAGTCGCCGTTCCAAACCGGCTGCGTGGCAACGGAAACTTGCAGCGCATGGCCGCCGGCACGCCAAAACACCTCGCTGTCCAGCCGCAACTCCTTACCGGCAACAACCGCATGGAACAAAGGGCAGGCTTCGGCAGCACAACGCCGGCCATCGGCTCGCCGGTAATGGATCACATCGTGCACGTTACGGCCCAATATATCCTCGACCGCATAACCCAACAATTGCGCCGCCGCCGGATTCGCCATCCGCACCAAACCTTGGGCATCGAGTTCGAATATGCCTTCCGCGGCCGACTCGACCACTTGCCGGTAGCGTTGTTCCGCTTGCCTGGCTTCCCCGGTTCGGGCTTCGACCAGGCGCTCCAGATGAAACCGGTGTTTTTCCAGTTCGGCTTCGGCCTGCTTGAGATGAGTCACATCGGAAACGATTGCATAAAATCCCCTGACCTCGTGGTCCCTGATATCGGGAATGTATTGCACCATGGCATGACGCCCCGGGCGGTCGTTACGCGCCGGGTATTCGGTATCGAATACCTGTTTTTCGCCGCGCAACACCGCCGCAACCCGAGGCAGATTGCTCGGATAAACCCCCTCCGGCAACACTTGGCCCATGTGTCTACCCCGCATCACTGCGGGATCGATGCCGAACCAATCCGCGTAAGCGGCGTTGCCGAAGCGATTGACCAAATCTTTATCCCAGTACCCGATCATGGCCGGGACATTGTCGAGGATGGTACGGTAAAAAACTTCCCGTACCGCCAGTTCCGCTTCTTTGGCCTTGAGCGCCCGCAGATCGAAAATCGTTGTCATCAGGCCTAAAAAATTGCCATGGGCATCGCGGATACTGGATACGGTCAGAAACACCGGCACGGCACTACCGTCTTTGGCTTGCCGCACAACTTCCCGCGCGCAACCGCCCTGCTCGAAAGCCTGCCGCAATATGTCCAGTTGTTCGACTCTGCTGTCCGGGTCGTCCGGCACCAGAAAACTCGGGTGGCGGCCGCAGACCTCATGCTCGGCATAGCCGAATAATTGCAAAAACGCCGGATTGACAAATTCAATGGTGCCGTCGGCAGCGGCGATTACATTGGGAGCCGCGGATTGACGCAAGGCCTCCGACAGGCGGTAGCGTTCGCTCTCCGCGGCCTTGCGTTCGGTAATGTCTTCGGAGAAGAAAACAACGCCGCCGACCGAACCATCTCGCGCCGGCCATGGCCGTACCTCCCATTTCAACCATTGCACGCTGCCGTCGCTACGCCGGAAACAATCCTCGTCTTTGCGGATCACCTCCCCGGCCAGGCCGCGGCGATGAACAGCTTTCCAGTCGTCGCCGATCTCCGGAAACACGGCATAATGCGATACGCCGTACAATGCGGTGTCGCCCAAGCGGTAATCCTCGCGCCAGCGTTTGCTGGCCGCCAGGTAACGCATGTCCCGGTCGAACATCGCCAATGCCGCCGGCGCATGTTCGATCAATATCCGCAACCGCTCTTCGCTGTCGGCCAAGGCGTCTTCGGCCCGCTTGCGCTGAGTAATATCCAACACCGACAACAACATTTCGTCGCCCAACCGGACCCGGCCGAGCAGCACGGTTTTGCTGCTGCCGTCCTTGCACTGCACCGATAACTCGGATTGGGTTAACTCGGCTTCCGCCAGTTCGGCCCACCGCTGCCGGCAAAGCTCGGATTGCTGCAGACTCGATTCGGGATCGGCGATCACCTTGTCCCGCCAATCTTCTATGCTGGGCAATTCGTCCGGGCCATAGCCGAACAGATTGACGAATTCGCGGTTCATCGAGACGAAGGCGCCATCGCGGTTGCTGGTGGAAAAGGCCACGGGCGACTGCTCGTACATCTGGCGAAAGCGGGCTTCGCTGGCCGCCAACGCTATTCGCTGTTCCTCGATAGTATCCATCAAGCGTTTGCGCTCGGTCACGTTGCGGGCAACGGCGAACATGCCGATCGGCAATCCGTTGCGGCCGACGACCGGCCCTTTGATGGTCGAAAACTCCAGAATCAGACCGTCCCGGTTTTCCAGATGTTCGTCCAGCATGATAGGTTTGCCGCTCAGCATTGCCGCCCTATCGTTGGTCATGAAGGCCATACCGACTTCCACCGGAAACAGCGCCAAGTCGTCTTTGCCGATGATTTCCGCGAGCGGTTTGCCGACGAATTCACAGGTGGCGGCGTTGGCCAGCACGTATCGGCCTAGCGCATCCTTGGCGAATACCGCATCCGGGGTACCGTCGACGATGGCTTGCAGCAGGTAGCGGGTGGCTTGCGCTTCCACCAACGAACGCTGCAAGCGCCCGCTCAGAGAGGACAAGGTAATCCCCGACAGCAGAAAAATCGCCAATTGCAAACTTTCCACCGCCGATATCACCACGAAACTGTCCAGCGGCAGCAGGAGCCGATAGCAGACGAAACCCGTCGACAGCAGCGTCGCGGTAAACCCTGGCCCGTTGCCGCCAAGCAAGGCGCTGAACACGACCGGGATCATGAATAGCACCAGCATCGGCCGCTGACCGAACGGCATGGCGAACTCTTGCCTGACCCACATCGTCGCCAGCGTAATGCAGACGGCAAACAGGTACATGGGCCAACGCCGCGGCTTATCGAGAAAACCGGTTACCGCCGAAGTCAGATGGGATTGGGCCTGATCGGCTGCCGAAGCGGTCGCGACCGAATTCAATGCAAAAAACAGAAAACCGGTAGTGGCAACGACGAACAACACCCCTTTTGCGGTCGAAAACCAGACCACAGATTCGGTGTCGGTAATGTGAGCCAACAAGGTGTCGGATAAAAATATCCAGGCCAAACCGAGTATCAGGTAGGCCGTCGTTGCAAACAAAATAAATCGGTTTCTCGCCATGCCAAAATGTTCGAATGGTCCGGATAATGGGATCGCTTGCCAGGAGCTGATGCGCGCCCGTCTATTTCGATAATTTTGGCACAGTTTAAAATTCCTTCATCGGCAATAGATTCGAGCGGTCGTTGCCGTCATCACTATTGCAGCCGCGGACATCGGCACCGCAGCGGCCGGTGTATAATCGCCGAATTCATTATCGGCTTCCCTCATCCGCATGTCTTCGCTCAAAGTCCTGCTCTGCCTGCTACTCGTTTTTGTCGCCCACGGCTCCATCGCTTGGTATCGCAACCAACCGCAAGCGGCCGGCCCGGACGTGCCGTCAGGCAAATTGCGCAGCCTGTCGTTTGCGCCTTACCACGCCGGTTTCAGCCCGATCGCCCAAAAATTTCCGTTGCCGGAGCATATCGACACCGACGCCCGGCTGATCGCCGACAAAACGTACACCATTCGCACCTATTCCGTGCGCGGCGGCATGCAACCGACACCGGAATACGCCCGCCAATACGGTTTGAATATGATGATGGGCGCCTGGCTCGGCGACGGCCACCCGGAAAACAAAGTCGAAATCCAGAGCCTGATTCAAGCCGCCAACCAGCACCCGGACGTCGTAACCCGGGTCATCGTCGGTAATGAAGTGTTATTGCGCAAGGACATGGATATCGACACGCTGATCGCTTACATCCGCCAGGTGAAGCAAGCGGTCAAACAACCGGTGACCTATGCCGACGTCTGGTCCAGTTACATGCAATATCCGCAGCTGTTCCAGGAAGTGGATTTCATCACCGTGCATATCCTGCCTTACTGGGAAGACGAACCGGTCGCAATCGAACACGCCGCGGACCACGTCGAAAAAATCGTGCGCCAGATCGAAGAAAAGGCCCGCAGCATGGGCGTCGACAAACCGATTCTGATCGGCGAATCCGGCTGGCCCTCGGTCGGCAGGCAGCGCGGCGCCGCAGTACCCGGCGTGGTCAACTCGGCGCGTTACATTCGCGATTTGATTCAGGTCGCCAACCGCCACGGTTTCGATTACAACATCGTCGAAGCTTTCAACCAGCCATGGAAAAGCCACAATGAAGGCGTGGTCGGCGCCAATTGGGGCTTACTGGACATAGACCGCGAACCGGTGTTTCCGCTGACCGGACCGGTACAGGAAAATCCGGACTGGCTGCAGCAGTTCGGCTGGGCCGCGGCGCTGACTCTGGCCGTGGCCGGCATTGGTCGGCGGGCTTTACAACATTTGGCCTGGCCGAAGCTAACGGCGTATCTGCTGCTGATCCAGGTATTCTGCGGATGCCTGGTGCATCTGGCCGACTTATCCTGGGAGACCAGTTACAGCGTCTGGCAACAGGCCTACACGCTGATCATGATATGCGGCAATGCGGCACTCGCCGGCCTGCTGCTGATCCAGGTTTACGCCGCAGTAACCGAGCGAGCCGTTCCGGCACCCTGCCGCGCAGCGCTGCAAACCGGGTACTTGCTGTTCATGGCGTTGGCCGTCGCAAAAACCTATCTACTGGCGTTCGACGGCCGCTATTTGAGTTTTCCGGTCGAGCAATTCACGATTCCGGCCGTGGGGATCGCTGCGCTAGCCGTATGCCGCCGGCTAGGCGACTTGACGACGAATAGCCGGGCCGAGGCCGGCAAATACAGCGGCCGCCTGGCATTTTTGTTGGGCTTGGGCATATTCGGCGTCGTCGCCGGCGAAACCTATTCTTTCATGTCGGCCTACGACTTTATCCAGGCCCACCCCAGCATCGGCGAGGGCCTGCCGGTCGCGCTAGGCTATACCTTGCAGAACCGGCAATTGCTGGCTTGGCTGGTCTGCATCCTGATTCTGGCGCTACCGTACTGGCCGAAACCGAGCGGCAAGCCGCAACCAGCCGGCGATGCCCGCATTAGCGGAGAACCACAATGAAAGCCTCCTCCGCGACCCGATTCAAATGCGCTGCCGTGTTTTTAGTGTTCATGATTTTTAGCGTCGGACCGATTCCGATCACCAGCACACTGGGCTTATACGTGGTTATTTTCCGGCCGCGCTGGTTTAAAGAACTGGTTAACCGCGTCTACGCCGACGATTAATTGGCCGCCCGGATTCCGTGTTATCCCAGCTCCGGCAAGTCTAAGCGGTTTACCCGGCCGGATTTATCCATTATCGTTAGCTACCGGGCCTAATCGCCCACATCCAGCCATCACAACCCAGGAAAATTATTATGGAACGTCGCGATTTTATTAAATTCAGCGCGGCCGGCGCGGTAGCCGGCCTGGCCCTTCCCCACGCTGCTTCGGCGGCAGCCGGCGCGGTACCGACACCGCCGGGGGACCTGTTCTACACCAAGGACGCTCAGGGCCGCTGGGCCGGAAAGGCTGCCACCCACTTGCCGGTGATCGAGGCGACCAAAGACGGCGGCAAAATCAGCATAAAAGTCACCACCCCGCACGAAATGAAAGGATACGAGCATTACATCGTCAAACACGTGCTGCTGGACAAGGACTACAAATTCCTGGCCGAACACATGTTGGACCCAAGTAAAGACCCGGTGCCGGTTTCGACCTTTAGTTTGGACGGCTATGTCGGCACGCTTTACGCCCTGAGTTTGTGCAACAAGCACGATTTGTGGATCAGCAGCGCCGAGATTGCCTGATTCCTGCGCCCCCGGATCGGGGAAAGTATCCGGGGGCCTATTGCCGCAGTTAAACAGCCTGCCGGCGCAGTCGCCTAGCCCCACCCCTTCAAGTCACCCCCGGAGATTTGGGAGAGCGGCATGATTGCTCTCCCCTCAGCGCCTACTCAAGTTTGGTCTCCAACTCGTTAAACCGGTTATTCGGCCAATCCGTATCTTGCATCGCGACCATCGTTTCCGGGTCGAACCGAAGCAAAAAGACGGCGGGCGAAACTCAACAGGTCGTCGATCGCGGTGTAGGCTACCGGAATCACCACCAGACTCAACGCGGTCGATGTCAGCAAGCCGCCGATCACGGTAATCGCCATCGGTGCCCGGAAACTCGGGTCCGCGCCCAGGCCGAGCGCGATCGGCAGCATGCCGGCGCCCATCGCGATCGTCGTCATCAGGATCGGTTGCACCCGCTTGCGGCAACTGTCGATCACCGCGTCCAGCCGGCTCAGGCCGTGCTCCCGGCGGGCAATCATCGCGTATTCGACCAGCAGGATCGAGTTTTTGGTGACGACGCCCATCAGCATCAACAGCCCGATCACACTCGGCATCGCGAAGCTGCCGCCGGTCATCAGCAAGGCCAGAAAAGCCCCGCCCAGCGACAAAGGCAGCGCGCCGAGGATGGTCACCGGCTGACTGAAGTCGCCGAACAACAATACCAGCACCACGTAAATGCACAACACGCCAATAGCCATCGCCCCGCCGAAGCTGCCGAACAACTCGTTCATCCGTTGCGCATCACCCGATTCTATCGTGCGCACGCCGGCCGGCAGATTTTGCAGCGTCGGCAATTGCATGGCCTCGGCCAGCACGTCGCCGACCGCCCGCTCGCCCAACTCGATGTCGAAGGTGGTATTGCGCATCCGGTCCAGCCGGTCGATTTGCTGCAAGCCGCCGGCCAGGCGAATGTCGGCCAGGGTGGCCAAACTGACGCTGCCCCCGCGTCCGGCCACCCGCAGTTGGCCGATTTCGTCCAGACTCCGGCGGACGGATTCGGCCAGCCGCACCCGAATCGGAATTTGCCGTTGCGGCAGATTCAGCTTGGCCATCACGTTGGAGTAATCGCCGTAACTGGCGACCCTCACCACGTCGGCCAAGGCCTCGACCGTGACGCCCAATTCGGCGGCCTTGCCGAAATCCGGAGTGATTTGAATCTCCGGGCGTTGCAGGCTGGCGCTGGAGGTAATGTTCCCGAGACCGCGCAGTTGGCGCAACTCAAGCTCGACCGCATCGGCGGCCCGGCGCAAGGCTTGCGGATCGTCGCTGGCCAGCGTCAGTTGCAATTTCTCACCGCTGCCGCCGGCACCGACGGCCACCCGCACGCCGGGCAGATCGGCCAGTTGCTCGCGAATCGCCGCCTCGACCGCCGCTTGTTTATACGGGCGCTCGGCGCGGTCGCGCAGACTCAAGGTCAAGGTGGCCTTGCGCACTTCGTAGTTGGTGGTCGCGGCATCCGCGCCGCCGCCACCGCTACTGGAGACGCCGGCCGCGGTGAACACCTGGGTGACGTCGGGCAGCTCGCGCAAGCGGCGTTCGGCCTCGACGGCGACACGGCGGGTTTGCGCCAGCGAACTGCCCGGCGGCAATTCCAACGCAACCTTGGTCTGACTGTTATCCGCCGCCGGCACGAAGCCCTTGGGCAACAAGGGCATCAAGCTCAAGGAACCCACCACGAACACCACCACGCCGACGCCGACCGTGATTCGATGGCTCAGACACCACTCGACCGCCCGCAGATAAATGCGCATCACCGCGCTGTCGCCGCTATCGCGTTCCGGATGCGGCTTCAGTAAATAGGCCGCCATCATCGGCGTCAGCAAGCGCGCCACCAACAACGACGCCAGTACCGCGGCGGCGGCGGTCACGCCGAATTGGCGAAAGAATTTGCCCGCTACGCCGCCCATGAACGCGGTCGGCAAGAACACCGCCACTAGGGTAAACGTGGTGGCGATCACCGCGAAGCCGATTTCGTCGGCGGCGTCCATCGCCGCTTGCAACGGCGTCTTGCCCATCCGCAAATGGCGGACGATGTTTTCGATTTCGACGATGGCGTCGTCCACCAAAATCCCGACCACCAAGGCCAGGGCCAGCAGCGACAGAATGTTCAGGCTGAAGCCGAAATACCACATCGCCGCGAAGGTCGGCAAAATCGACAAGGGCAAGGCGATCGCCGCGACCAGCGTCGCCCGCCAATCCCGTAAAAACCACCAGACCACAATGACGGCCAGGAAGGCGCCTTCGTAGAGCAAATGCATGGAGCCGGTGAAGTTGTCCTCGACCGGCTGCACGGTGTCGAAGGCCTCGCGGATTTGCACTTGCGGATGCGCGGCGGCAAACTCGGCCAGCGCCGCGCGCACCGCTTCGGCCACGGTGACTTCGCTGGTGCCTTTGTTGCGGACGATGTCGAAGCCAACCACCGGCTTGCCGTCCAAAGTCGCGTAGGTGGAGCGCTCGGCGATGGTATCGCTGATGTCGGCGATTTGGTCCAGTTTGATGTGGCTGCCGTTGGCCAGCGGAATGTCCAGGTTGCGCAGCTCGCCGGCCGTCGCCACCCTGCCCAGGGTGCGCACCGCTTGCACGCCGCCGCCGATGTCGCCGCGGCCGCCGGATGCGTCCTGCTGTACTTTTTTCAGTTGCGTCGCCACCTCGCTGACCAGCGCGCCCAAGCCCGCCATCCGCACCGGATCGAGATCGACGTGCACCTCGCGATCGACGCCGCCGGTGCGGGTGACCTTGCCGACGCCGGTCACCGCCAACAAGCGCTTGCTGACCTCGTTATCGACGAACCACGACAAGGCCGCTTCGTCCATGTTGTCGGCGCTGACCACATAGGTCAAAATCGCGCCGCCGGCGGTCGTGGTCTTGGACACAATCGGCGCCGCCATCGCCGACGGCAATTCCGAGCGGGCACCGTCCACCGCGTTGCGCACTTGATTCAGCGCCTCCTCGGAATTTTTATCGATGTTGAACTCGACCTTGATCGAAACCGAACCGTCGGTGATCGTGGTGCGCACGTGCTCGACGCCGCCGATCGCGGCGATCTTGTCTTCGATCTTGCGCGCCACTTCGGTTTCCAATTGCGCCGGTGCCGCGCCTTCCAAGGTAGCGGCGACGGTGATGGTCGGCACTTCGATGTCCGGAAAGTTTTGTTTGCCCAATTGCTTGAGACCCATGCCGCCCAGGATGGACAGCACCGCGAACAACAATAAACTGGGTACCGGCTTGCGGATGGCCCATGCGGAAAAATTCATGATTTTACTCCCGCGCCCGAAACCGCTCGACGCGGCGCTTGGGCGCTGATAAATGGTGATGCGTTCGGCATCGTGGTTGAAAAAGCTGCCGTTGGCAGGTGCCCGCCGGCGCTTTAACCGACGGATGGCTTAGACCCGGTTTAGATCTTGGGCGTAACGTTGACGATGTCGCCGTCCTTTAAAAATGCGCCGCCGCCGGCAACCAAATGGGCATCGCCGGCAATGCCCTCGCGGATTTCCACCCAGTCGCCGACCCGGCGGCCGGTCACCACGTTGCGCTGTATCACCGTTTGAGTCCCGGTGGCGACCGAGGATTCGGCGACTTCGAACAAATAATCGCGGCCATCCCGCAACACCAGCGCGGTCTGCGGCACGACCAAGGCAGCCTGTTCGCCGACGGCGATGCTGCCTTGCAAATACATGCCCGGTTTGGCGGCGGCATTGGGAATATCGACGTAAACCAGCGCGTTGCGGGTAGCGTCGTCCACGGTTGGCGCGGTCATCCGCACAGTGCCGCTCACCCGGCCGCCGTCCGCCAAGCTCAATTCAACGGTTTGGCCGGGCCGAATTTGGGCGAGCTGCTGGGCGTTGACCTCGGCCCGCCACTCAACCCGTCCCTGCCGCACCAGCCGGAACAACTCGGTGCCCGCCGTCACCACATCGCCCAGGCCGGCGCTACGCGCCGAAATCACGCCATCATCCGAGGCAACGATGTGGGTCTGGCGCAAGCGAATGCGCTGGTTTTCCAACTCGGCTTCCGCCAAGGCCAGATCGGCGCGGGCGGTTTGTTCGGCGATCACGTATTCGTCGATTTTCTGCGACGATAGCGCGCCGCTGTCTTGAATTTCGCGGGCGCGGGCGGCGTCGGCGCGGGCCTTGGCCAAATTCGCCCGGCTTTTATCGACACTGGCTTGTTGCTTGTGCAGTTCGGCAACGACGGTGTCGTCGGCCAACACCGCCAAATCCTGGCCGCGCTTGACCCGGTCGCCAACATCGACCAAGACTTGTTTGATGCGCAAACTGCCGATTTCGGCGCCGATTTTGGCTTCCTGCCAAGCCGCTACCGCGCCGTTGACCTTGATCGTGGTCGGCCAGTCTTGCCGGCTCGGCGTCAGCGTTTCCACTGCCAGCACCGCCTTGGTTTTGGCGGCAACCTCAGCCGGCGCCGGTTTGACGGCGAATGCCAGCACGGCGATGCTCAGGCCGGCCAGCGTCAGGCCGACAAACCAGGTTTTAAGGTGTAGCGTTTGCCGTATCTTCATAATTGTTCCTCGTGCCGGGCGTCGCCGACGCTCATTTGCGTATCCTGGGCGCGCCATCCGCCACCCAGAGCCTTGTAAAGTGCGATCCAGTACTGCACGCGATTTTGTTGTTGAGTGATAAGGCTGATTTCCTGCGCGATCATCTGCCCGCGCGCATCTTCCAACGACAGCAGACTCAAGCCGCCGGCCCGCCAGTTCTGCTCGGACGCTTGAAAATACCGACGATATTGTTCGGCGCTACGGGCTTCGACGCTTTCGCGTTGCTCGGCGCCGCTCAGATTGACCAAGGCTTGCTCGACCTCCTTGACCGCGGCGCGAATGTCGCTCCGGTACGTGGCCAGCGCGCCGGCATAGGCGGCTTCGGCGCTATCGACCTTGGAGCGTAATTCGCCGCCGTCGAAGATCGGCAAGGTCACGGTCGGGCCGATCGACCAGGTGTTGCTGCTCAGGGTCAAGCCGGTGGTTTCGGTTTTGCGCTTGCCGATCGAACCGGTCAGGCTGACGCTGGGATAGCGCTTGGCGACCGCGTTGCCGATGTCGGCGCTGGCCGCCGCCAGCTTGCGCTCGTCGGCTGCCAGATCAGGACGTTGCGTCAACAGATCGGCCGGCACGCTATCCACCCGGAATTGAGTCGGGACCGGTAGGCCGCTGCCACTGCCCAACCAAGCGCGCAACTCGGTCTCGGCCAGGCCGGTCAACGCCACCAAGGCTTTAACCGTGTTGTCGCACTCGACGCGTTGGGCGATCAGACTGGATTCGCTGGCGTGCAGGCTGGCCTCGGCCAAGACCGCGTCGGCCGGTGACGAAAAGCCTGCATGAGCCAGAGTGCCGGTCAGGCGGGCAGTATCCTGCTTTGAGTCAATTGCGTTTTGATAGGCCGCCGCGGTCAGTTGGCAGGCCCGGTAACTGACGTAATCGCTCGCCACTTCCGCCGCCAAACTCACTTTAGCGTTGTGCAATGCCAATTCAGCCGCATCCAGCCGGGCCTGCTCGGCTTGGCGACCGAAGGCGAATTTGCCGAACAAATCCAGTTCCCAACTGGCATCCAGACTGCCGGACAGAAGTTGGGTAATCCCGCTGTTGAACCCAGTGCCGATAGCACCGCTGGCTTGGCCGTTGATACCGTTGGAGGTGCCGCCCTTGGAACGACTGAACGCGCCATTTGCCGTCAGGCCGGGCATGCCGCCCGCCTCCGCCCCGGCCAGACTGGCTCGCGCCGAAGCGATGCTCGCTACGGCTTGATCCAGCGTCGGATTATCCTGTTCGGCGGCCTGTAGCAAGCGGGTCAACACCGGATCGTTGAACTGGCGCCACCAGTCCAGCCGTTCCGCCGCGCCGTCGGCCTCGGTGCGTCGAACTTGCCATTGCGCCGGCGTGTCGACGGCCGGTCGAACGTAATCGGGAAACACGCTGCAGCCGGCCAGCGCGCCGCCGGCCAGTATGGTCATGATCGCGGCCTTCATGACGGCCTCCGGCCGGCAATGCCGTATAAAAACACCTGCACTACGAATTCGACGTGGGCGCGAGCATCCCAATCTGTTTCCAGAATGCCGAACAAGGCTTTGTTTCGCGGCTCGGCAATCAACATTTCCAAAAACAGGGCCGCCGCCGGCTCGAACTCCGCTACCGACAGTGCGGTTTCCGCGGCGTGCCGGTGCAGGTAAGCGGCGATCATCTCTTGAATGCGCTTGGGACCGGTGTTCTTGATCAAATCGCTCAGTTCCGGAAACCGGCAGGCTTCGGCGACGCCCATCCGGTAAAACGAGATCATATCGGGCTGCATGACTTTGCCCAGCAGCTTTTCGCCGAGCGCGATCAGGCCGTCGCGGCACGACAGATGCTCCAAATTTTCGATACCTTGCATTTCGGAAATGTCGGTTTCGACCAGCCTATCGACTGACGCCAGCATTAATTCCGCCTTGTTTTTATAGCGTTCGTAAATGGTCCGTGTCGAAACCCCGGCCGCCACCGCGATTTTGGCGATGCTGGCGGCGGCATAGCCCTCGCGCATGAACAACACCAGTGCCTGATCCAGCAAATGATCGTTGCGCTCGGCTTCGGTACCGGCTTTCGGCCTACCCACTTTAGGTTTGTTCGTCGTTTCCGCTGCCATCGTCTGCTCCGGTAAATAAAAATGAAACGTTTCGTTTTTATTATTTCCGAACAAACTCTATTTGGCAAGCACCGCATCGAAATATTTATCGCTGTTTCCGAACCTTATGCAATGGAACGGTGGCTAATCGGCTTTAGCGATGAATCCGGAAAGCATTGCGGAGGGAGGAAGGTGCGAAGCTCATGCGCAGGAAGGCCTATTGGAGAAGCAAGCGCTGATTTCTGAGCAGCAAAAACACGGGCGATTTTTTACCTGAAAAACTCGAACGGCTCAGGTGGCACAAATCCGGAGCAAAACGCCCCTACGCCAAACGATTTGCCGACTCTGATTTGCCATCTGGTGGTCAGCGCAGGCCCGGTGCGATGGACCTTGATCGGTAAAACAGTAAGGCCGGATATCTACAACCGGACTGAAAATTAACTCAAGGGCTTGAGGTTGGCGCGACCCGGAGCGGCCGCAATAGCGATATCGTCAGTATCGTCTTTCAACGCCACGCCGGACAGTTGCCGCTGTAAGGCTTGGCAGCTCAGATACGCCAATTTGGCCGCCGCCGCGGTGTAGCTCATGCCTGCGGGTGGGCGAATATTGGAAAGACAATTGCGTTCGGCGTCGGTGCGACCCGGTTGCGGGGCGTAGGTCAAGTAAATGCCCAGACTGTCCGCCGCACTCAGGCCGGGCCGTTCGCCGACGAGAATCACCGCCAGTTTCGCCCCCAGCAAAGCGCCGATTTCGTCGGCGACCGCGACCCGCGCGTCCGGCACCAGGCAAATCGGACCCAGGCTCAGCGAACACTTGGCGTAAGCTGCGACTATCGCCGCCAATAGCGCTAGGCCGTGCTGTTCGACGGCGGCTGAGGACAAGCCGTTGGTTACGACCAGCGCCACATCGGCGGCCGGCAAGTCCAGTTTTTGCAAACGGTCGCGGCTAGTTTGATCCAGGACGCGGCCGAGATCGGGCCGCTGCAGATAATGCTGCCGACTGTGGATCGGCGTTGCCAAGCGCAAGGTTTGCCAACCGTTTGCCGCCAGCGCCTCGGCAAAATCGCCGACTTGCCAGGGCTGATGCACTGCGTCCCGCGCCAGCGCGTGGGCCAGTTGGAATTCAAGCTGCGCCGCAGTCGGCGTGGCGCAGCCGGCCCGGCCCTGGCCGATGCGGGCCTGAGTGTAACGCCGGAGTTCGAACCAGGGGTCGGGCGCGGACATTATTCGAGCAAGGCCGCGAACCGGCTCAACAACGGGGCTTTGGCACGCAAGTCCGACAGACGGTTCTCGCCGTCGAAAATGCCCATCCGCTCCAGCCAGGCTTCGAATTCCGGCGCCGGCCGCAAGCCCAGCACTTGGCGCAGATATAAGGCATCGTGAAACGAGGTGCTCTGGTAAGCCAGCATCACGTCGTCGGCGCCGGGTATGCCCATGATGAAATTGCAGCCAGCGACGCCGAGCAGGGTCAATAAGTTGTCCATATCGTTCTGGTCGGCTTCGGCGTGGTTGGTGTAGCACACGTCGCAGCCCATCGGCAGGCCGAGCAATTTGCCGCAGAAGTGGTCTTCCAAGCCGGCGCGGATAATTTGTTTGCCGTCGTACAGATATTCCGGGCCGATGAAGCCGACCACGGTATTGACCAGCAACGGCGCGAACTCGCGCGCCACGGCATAAGCCCGCGCCTCGCAGGTTTGGGCGTCGACACCGTGATGGGCGTTAGCGGACAACGCGCTGCCTTGGCCGGTTTCGAAATACATCACCTGATTGCCGACATCGCCCCGGTTCAGCGCTTCGGCCATCGCTTTGGCCTCACCCAACAGCGCCAGATCGATACCGAAACTACGGTTGGCCGCTTCGGTGCCGGCGATGGATTGGAACACCAGGTCGACGGCTGCACCGCGTTGCATCAACTCCATTGCCGTCGTCACGTGGCACAGTACGCAGGACTGGGTCGGAATTTGGTAACGGCCGATTGCGTCGTCGAGCAATTCCAGTAAGGTGCGCACGTTGTGCAGATTGTCGGTGGCCGGATTGATGCCGATCACCGCGTCGCCGCTGCCGTACAGCAAACCGTCGATGATGCTGGCGGCGATGCCGCGCGGGTCGTCGGTCTGGTGGTTGGGTTGCAAGCGGGTCGATAGGCGCCCGGCCAAACCCAGCGTGTTGCGAAACCGGCTGACCACGCGAAGGCGGCGCGCTACCGCGATCAAATCCTGATTGCGCATGATCTTGCTGACCGCCGCCACCATTTCCGGCGTCAAGCCGGCGGCCAAAGCCGTCAGGTCGCCGGTATCGGCCAACAGCCAGTCGCGGAATTCGCCGACCGACAACGCCGCCACCGGTGCAAAGGCCGCCGGATCGTGACGTTCCAGAATCAATCGGCTGACCTCGTCGCGTTCCGGCGGAATCAAGGGTTGCTCCAGAAATTCGCGCAACGGCACATCGGCCAGAATTTGCTGGGCGACGGCACGCTCGAATTCCGATTCTGCCGCCAATCCGGCCAATTCGTCGGCCGCCCGTCTGGGCGAGGCCTTGGCCATCAAGGTACGCAGATCGGCGAAACGGACGCTTCTGCCGTGTACGGTTGCCGAGTATTGCATGGTCGAGCGGCCGCGGCCGGAAGTTGAAGATACCGATCGAGGATACGTCGGCCAGATGACCGATTTATGACAGCGGCCATTTCCGGCATGCTGCCAACGCTAACAAATTTGTAATATTTCCCGATTAAACTGAAATAAGATTCGGCCCGGCAGTCGGGCCGGCTTACTTGACCACTTCCGGATTTATTCGATGACTGACACCAACACCACTTCTCCAACCCTGACCATAGGCGACAAAACCCACCCGATCGACAGCCTTAGCGAGCTTGCCAAAGCGCAACTGGCCAATCTGCAAATCGTCGACGCCGAGATTCAGCGGCTGCAACAACAATTGGGCATAGCCCAGGTCGCGCGGGAAACCTTTCTGACCACGCTGCAAACCGAATTCGCCAAATTGGGTTAAACCGTTTTCGGCTGGAGCGCCGGTGTTTTCGCTACTGACGCTGAATCTGCATACCTACCAGCAACACTCCCGCCACAACTGCTTCGAAACCATGCACCTGCACGAACGCGAGGTGCACATCATCGCCGAAGCCGTTGCCCAACAAGGCATAGACGCGATCTGCTTTCAGGAAGTCGGCGAATACCGGTACGATCCTATTACTCAGCCTTATGGTGAGGCGCCGTCGAACATGGCATTCCGGATTTGCCGGCGCTTGCGGGAATGGGGGCATTGGTTCCACATCCACCAGGATTGGAGCCATATCGGTTTTCAGCGTTGGCGGGAAGGCACCGCGATCCTCAGCCGCCATCCGCTGCGGCACAACTATTCCGCCTACGTCTCGCACGATTCCGGCAAAGACAATTACATGTCGCGCAATGTCACGCTGAGCTGCATCGACATCCCCCACTTCGGCCTGCTGCACTTGGCCAACGTGCATTTGAGCTGGGCCCACCACGGCTTCCATCAGGAATACGAACGGCTGAAATGGCTGATCGGGTCGCGTTACCATTTCGGCGTCCGGGGCGATTTGATGGTCGGCGATTTCAATGCGCCAGCCGGCGAGCAGGCCTACCATAAAATCGTCGGCAACGGCGAATACGTCGACCAATATCACGAGCTACATCCGCAGCGGTTTTACGAACCGACTTTCCGCGGCCAGATCGACGGCTGGCGCCACAGTCCGCCGCGGCGCATCGATTACATCTTCAAACGTAAGGGCCAGCCGTTGCGGGTCCGCGAAATGACGCCGATTTTCAACGACACGTTTTATCCGGCCGTATCCGACCACTTCGGTTATCTGGCCCGCTTCGAATTGTTTTGAGCCGGAGGCGTTTGGCTTGCGTCAAATAACCGTAACCGTACCTTAACCGTCCTGTCACGGCCGCGCCCTAAAATCCAGGCTTTATTCCCGGCTCCGGACACGTGCCATGACAATCCGTATTCTGATTTTGTTGGCGATGGGCTGGCTGGGTGGCTGTGCGACCAGCGCCGACCGGCACGCGGCATGGCCGGCCAGCTTGCCGGCGCAAGCCGGGTTTGCCGAGTTTTACCTGCAAGACCACCGCAATGCCGAGCTGCAAAGCCTGGACCAATACCTGGCCTGGGTCGAACGTTTTTACCAGGGCTGGGACCTGTATCCGACCGGCTGGAACCAAATCAGCCGGGATTTGGCCGGCAAAATTACAGACCCCGGCGTCAAACGCGAAATAGCAGCCAAACTGCGCCGATTGGGCATCGCCATCGCCGCAGAATGGGCCAAAGACAATAGCGTGCGCCGCATCACGACCCGGCACGTCGGGATATGGGGCAACGCGTTGCAAAAATCGGCCGAACGCGCCGAAATCCCGAACATCGTCGACCGCGTGCTGGACGACGTCGACAACCTGCTCAACAATCGCATCGCCGCCGACGTCATCACCGAAAACCGATTCTACGCCGAGGAAGACATGCTAAACGAAATCAATTGAGCACAAGGTATCTCGATTCGCCCGGATTAGGCTGGAAGGTCTAGATGACAAAGATCGGCACCTACCCTCCGGTTTGGCTGGGTTGACGATGGCCGCGAACACGTTATATTGAACGCCCAGGCCTCGAGCCGACTCCCCTCCCGGAAACAAGGCCGGCACCGATGCCAAGAAGCATTCATTTATGCATCCTTACCGCTTTGGCGGCCTGTACTCCGCCCAACGAAACTTCTGCGCCGGCAAGCTCTACCCTGGAAGCCGCGATCGCCGGACACTGGCGCGAGCCGGCCAACGTCGCCCGCGACATCTGGCGGCATCCGGCACAAACTTTAAGCTTTTTTGAAATCTATCCCGATCAGACCGTGATCGAAATCATCCCCGGCGGCGGTTGGTACACCGAAATCCTGGCTCCTTTGCTAAGGGACAACGGCCATTACGTCGCGGCAGTGATCGACCCGGACAGTGCCGTTAATCCAAGTTCGCAGTACTATTACGATCGGCAACTCAAAACCCTGAAAATCAAACTGGCGCGTTTACCCCGTATTTACGGCAGACCGGAAATCCGCCGCTTCGACGAAGGCCACCCCCGATTCGGCTCTCCCGGCTCGGCCGACAGGGTACTGACCTTTCGCAACGTGCATAATTGGCGGGAAAACGGTACTGCAGAATCGATGTTTCGCGGCTGTTTCGACGTGTTGAAGCCCGGCGGCATTTTAGGCGTCGTCGAACATCGGGCCAATCCGGATGCAGCCAACGGCGGCAACGCCGGTTACACCACGCAAAACCAAGTGATTGCCTGGGCCGAACAGGCCGGATTTGAGCTGGAAGCCGCCAGCGAAATCAACGCCAATCCGGCAGATAGCAAAGACCATGAGAGCGGAGTCTGGAATTTATCGCCCAGCTTCAGCCTCGGCGCGAAAAACCGGGCGAAATACGCCGCCATCGGCGAAAGCGACCGCATGACTTTACGCTTTCGCAAACCGGTAATCGATCAAGCTGAGCGGTAGCCAGCTACTGTTGATCTTAAAAACAGTTGGCCCTGTAAAACTCTTGCACTTGGGCAGTCGAAGGATGGAACCGCTTTTTCAACGATCCGGGAACTGAAGCTGTTACAGACTATCCCGCGCGAGCTCAGGAAATGCGGAATTCCTCAAACTACAACCCCACAAACTCCATCAACCCCTGCAATTCCTTGGGTTCCAATTCATAAAACGAATGCGCCCTGACCCGCTCCGGCAGCGTGACGTCGCCATAGCGGACCCGGATCAGGCGGCTGACTTTGACGCCTTGCGATTCCCATAGCCGCCTTACCAAGCGGTTGCGGCCCTGTTTCACCGTGGCGTAGTACCATTTGTTGGCGCCCTCGCCGGCGTAGAAACTGACGTCTTCGAAATGGGCCGGGCCGTCTTCCAGCTCAACCCCGGTTTTCAAGCGCTCCAGCATGGCATCGTCGACTTCGCCCAGGATCCGCACCGCGTACTCGCGCTCCACTTCCCGCGACGGATGCATCAAGCGGTTGGCCAATTCGCCGTTGTTGGTGACCAGAATCAAGCCGGAGGTGTTGATATCCAATCGGCCGACCGCGATCCAGCGTCCGACCTGCAGCCGCGGCAGTTGGGTAAATATCACCGGCCGGCCTTCCGGATCGCGGCGGGTGACCAATTCTCCGACCGGTTTGTGGTACACCAACACCCGGGTCGGCTGTTCGGCGTATTTCTCCCATTTGACGATGCGGCCATTGATCTGCAAATGGTCGTCCGGTTTCAGGTGGTAGCCCAACTGCACCGGGTTGCCGTTCACCAACAGCTTGCCTTCGCTGATCCAGCGCTCGATTTCGCGCCGGGAACCCAAACCGGCGCGGGCCAGCAATTTTTGAATCCGTTCGCCGCCCGCGCTTACGTTGTCAGTGGAGGGTGAGGCCTTTTTCGCCGTCGGCGCCGGTTTCGGCTTGCGCATTGGCGCCGACTTCGGTTTGCGGTTCGGTTCGATCGGCTTCCGGTGCTCCGGACGGGTTGACGGTTGGTGCGGTTTCGACGGTTTGCGATCTTTCACTGTGGTCCTGCTCGGTCTGCGGTTGCGGCGGATTACCGAAATCGAAATCGGCGATTTCTTGCAAGGTCGGTAAGTCGTTCAACGAAGTTAAATTGAAATAATCCAGAAATAGTTTGGTGGTGCCGAACAAGGCCGGCCGGCCCGGCACCTCTTTATGGGCGATCACCCGAATCCACTCCCGTTCCAGCAAAGTCTGGATGATGGAACTGCTGACGCTGACGCCGCGAATGTCCTCGATTTCGCCACGGGTCACCGGCTGACGGTAGGCGATGATGGCCAGGGTTTCCAATAGCGCGCGCGAATAGCGGGCCGGTTTTTCCTCGAATAGCCGGGTCACATAAGGCGACAGGCCTTCGCGCACCTGAAACCGGTAACCGCTGGCCAGTTGCCGGAGGCCGATCGGCCGATCGGCGTAATCGCGGGCGATGTCTTCCAGGGCCATCTGAATCGTCAGTGTGTCCGGCTGTTCCAGTTCCGGAAAGGTCTCCTGAATCTGACGGATGGTCATCGGCCGATTGGCGGCAAACAAGATGGCTTCGACGATGCGCTTGGTGTTCATGTCGCAGTCTTTAACCCGTTCCGGCGCCGGCAAATGGCGTTCGACGATGATAGCCTGGTGTTCGCTGGCGCGGATGACGGCAGCCCATTGCGGCGGCAGGCGGGTCGAGCGGCGGCGGATAGCAATAGTCTCGGATTTTTGCTCGATTTCAGGTTTACGCCAATCGCTTTGCCAATTAGGCCGCAAACGTACTGCACGCCGGCCCGCAGGCTTGGCAAGGACCGGCGCTTCGCGCGGCTCCGGTTGGACGCGAGATTCGCCGCTCCAGCCGGGTGGAAACCGTACTGCCCGACGCTTGACCGGAACCAAAATTTTGACCGGCTCGGGTTTGATCCGCGGCTTGCGCGGGGCGCGAGGCTTGGTTGGCGGGCTAACATGGTCGACAAGGCTGGCGGTTGGCGGCGGCTCAATCGCCTGTGCCGGTGTTGGCGCGGAAACGGACGTGGATGCCGGCGTAGGGCTCGGGCTGAAAGATGTCGATGACTCGTTCCTTGGAGAGTTCAAGGATGGCAAGAAACGCGACAACCACCCCGTTTTTTCCTTCACCTCGGGTAAAACACGCTGGGAAAGGGAGGATATCTGCTCGGTTAAGTTTTTCCAAAATGGCTGCCATTCGTTCACGGACTGATAGGGGCTCTTTGGTTATGTGGTGGTGGCTGAGCCGTTCGGCGCGCTTCAACACGTCCTGAAAGGCCAGCAATAATTCCTTGAGTTCCACGTCCGGCACAATCTGCCGAACGTTGACAGTCGAGGTGTCGACGCCGAATTCGAAGGTGTCGCGCTCGTTTCTGGGCAACAGATCGATCTCTTCGGCGACTTTCTTGATCGCCTCGTATTCCTGCAATTTACGGATCAAAAACGCCCTGGGGTCTTCTTCCTCTTCCTCGCTCTCCGGCTGGCGCGGCAACAACATCCGCGATTTGATTTCGGCCAGCAAGGCCGCCATGACCAAATATTCGGCGGCCAGTTCCAGGCGCAGGTTTTCCATCATTTCGATATAGGCGATGTACTGCCGGGTGATCTGTGCGATCGGAATGTCGAGAATATCCAGATTCTGGCGGCGGATCAAATACAGCAGCAAGTCCAGCGGCCCCTCGAAGGCGTCGAGAAACACTTCCAGCGCATCGGGCGGAATGTAGAGGTCTTCCGGCAGTTCCTGGAACGGCTGGCCTTGGACCAGGGCCAACGGCGCCGCAACCGGCTCGACGGCTAATGCGGTTTCGTTCAAACCTAAATTCCCGCCAGACTGAAAAACAATTGCTGGGCGTAATACAACGGGTAGGCCAGGACGTATTTCAAGACATCGGTCGCCAACAGAATCAGCAAAATCACAAAGCCGAAACGTTCCAGGCGGTTATATTGCCAAGCCCAGTAATGCGGCAGCATACCGGACAATATCCGGCTGCCGTCCAGTGGTGGGATCGGCAACATATTGATCAAGGCCAATACCAGGTTGATGCTGATGCCGGCCACGCCGCTGTAGATAAAAGGCATTGAAATAAATTCGATTTCCAGCATCACCCCCAGCCTGGCGATCAACGCCCAGGCCGCGGCCATCAACAGGTTGGACACCGGTCCGGCCAAGGCCACCCAGGCCATACCCTGCAACGGTTTCTTGAAGTTACGCGGATCGACCGGCACCGGCTTGGCCCAACCGAATACGAAGCCGGTGAAAGTCAGCAGCAACAAGCCGGGAATAATCAGGGTTCCCAAGATATCGATATGCTTGAGCGGATTCACCGTCAACCGGCCTTGCGACGCCGCGGTATTGTCGCCCAATAGTTTGGCAACCCAGCCGTGAGCCACTTCATGCACGGTAATCGCAAAAATCACCGGTAAGATCCAGACCACGATGCGCTGCACCAGAGTTAATTCGTCCATCATCGTTTTTACTCCAACATCGGCGCGATACCGATACCTTGCCTGACTATTTCGATGGTTTTATCGCCGCAGGCGATTACCGTGGTCGATTGGTGCTCGATCACGCCGCCGTCAATGACCAGAGCCAGCTCTTTTTCCAGGCGCTGCCTGATTTCGTAAGGATCGGCCAGCGCATCGGTTTCGCCTGGCATGATCAGGGTAGTGGTCAGCAACGGCTCGCCCAACTGCTCGACCAAGGTTCTGGCAATGACGTGATCCGGTATCCGCACGCCGATAGTTTTCTTTTTCGGGTGTTGCAGCCGGCGCGGCACTTCCCGCGTCGCATCCAGCAAAAACGTGAACGGCCCCGGCGTCAGTTTTTTGATCAGCCGATGGGCATCGTTACCCATTTTGGTAAAGGTCGATACCTGCGATAAATCGGTACAAATCAATGTGAAATTGTGATTATCGTCCAGCCGGCGAATCGCGCGGATGGTATCCATCGCCGCCTTGTCGCCGATCTGGCAGCCCAACGCGTATGAGGTATCGGTCGGATAGGCAATCACGCCGCCGTCGCGCAGAATATTCAGGGCTTGTTGAATCAGCCGCGGCTGCGGATTCTTCGGGTGGATTTCGAAATATTGCGCCATGGGCTAGAAAGTCGGCTTAAAGAAGGTCATTGTACCGCACAAGCGGCGGAAAACCTTGCCGGACATTTGCCTTGCCGGCTAACGGCCACAACTTAACTTGCTGAATCCGTTAATTTATTACCTCTCCGACTGCTTTTTCGCGACCTTGTCACGCAAATAGACCGGCATGGCCTGCTCCACCGGCACCGCACCGCCGTTGGCGCACAGAAATGCGCCGAGTTGGGCGATACAGGCGGCGCGCGGCCATATTGCTTCGGCTTCGACGGACAACAGCCGCTGACCTAATCGCTGCGCCAGCAGCTCGGCGTACTCGGTCCAGCCGGAGCCAACGCCATAGCCGGTTTCATCGCCGACCTGAATATCCGCGGCGGGCGTAACCGCTTCGGCGCCGAGCAATTCGGCCAAGCCCAAGTCGCTGCGCCGATAAACGCCCCAAAAGATCTCGCCCATCCGCGCATCCATCGCGGTAAATGCAATTTCGGGATCGCTGCGCTTATTGAAGAAATCTTGAGCAATCGCGGCCAGGGTCGATACCGGCGCCACCGGCAAATCGGCACCGTAGGCGATACCCTGTACCACGCCGCCGGCGATGCGAACGCCGGTAAACGAGCCGGGACCACGGCTGACGGCGATGGCATCCAACTGTTGCGGCCGCAGTTGCGCTTCGGCCATCAGACGGTCGATCATCGGCAGAATCAACTTGGTGTGCTCGCGCGGCGCGATGGCAAACTCTTCCCGGATTTCGCCGTTGATGAACAATGCCGCCGAACAGGCGTCGGTCGAGGTTTCTACCGCTAGTAACTTCAAAGCCTTTCCTTCGTTATGCAAAAAATTGGCGGACGTCGGCGATATCCCGGCTGCGTTTCATGGCCGGCACGCTATCCAGAAACATCTGGCCGTAGGAGCGTTTCAACAAGCGCGGATCGCAAACCATCAACACGCCGCGGTCGTTGACGTCGCGGATCAAGCGGCCCACGCCCTGGCGCAGCATGATGATGGCAGAGGGCAATTGGTGTTCGAAAAACGGGTTGCGCCCCTGCTTCTCCATTGCGTTCATCCGCGCCTTCAATACCGGATCGCCCGGCGATGCAAACGGCAGCTTGTCGATAATCACGCAGGACAAGGCATCGCCGCGCACGTCGACGCCCTCCCAAAAGCTGGCGGTGGCCAACAGCACCGCATTGCCGAGTTCCTTGAACTGATCCAGCAACACACCTTTGGACTTGGTACCTTGCACCAGCAAGGGGTGGTCGAGTTTGCCTTCCAGCAATTGCGCGGCGCGCTGCAAGGCCCGGTGGCTGGTGAACAGAAAAAATGCCCTGCCCCGGCTGGCTTCCAACACCGGCAACGCAAAATCGACGATTTTGTCGGTAAAGTCCGGATCGTTCGGTTGCGGCAGGCCCTTGGGGTGGTAAAACAAAGCTTGATTCGGATAATCGAATGGGCTGTCCCAGCTTTGGCTCAACGCGCCGCTCAAACCCAAGCTCTTGGAGAAATGCACGAAATTGTTGGCGACGCTGAGCGTTGCCGAGGTAAATATCCAGGTGGCCTTATGGCGAGCCATGAAACCGCGGAATTCCTTGGCGATATCCAGCGGAGTCCGGCTCAGCGTGAACGACTTGCTGTAGGTTTCGTACCATTTGATCCATTGGCCGTCCTTGTCGCTAATCAAGGTATCCAGTTGCGCATCCAGCGCCTCGGCCCGATCGAAGCAGGACTCCAGGCCTTTGCTGCGCACCGAAGCCCGCTCCAATTGGTCGGTCAAGCGGGCCAACTGCTTTTGCAGGGATTCCAAGGCGCCGGCGATTTTCGGATTACTTTCGATCTCCTGCCAGTCGCCACGCCTCAGCTCCAAGCCAAAGGCCAAACGCATGTCCTTGACTTCGTGCTGCAAATCCTCGCAAGCCGTGCGCAGGTCCGGCATGTCCTTGGCGTCGGTAAAATATTCGGCCAAGGCATCGTCGGCCAGATCGGTCAACTGTTTGCCGCTGATGGTCACGCCCAGAAAATTGGAGGCGGTGTCGGCCAATTGATGCGCTTCGTCGATGACGACGACATCGGCATCGGGTAGCAACTCGCCGAATCCGGTCTCGCGAATCGACCAGTCCGCGCACAGCAAATGATGGTTGACCACGACGATATCCGACTCTTGCGCCTGTTTGCGGGCTTTGGTCAGGAAGCAATCGGCGTAGTCCGGGCAATTCTGACCCAGACAGTTGTCGGTGGTCGACGTGGCGTGAAACCAGACCGGGTCGCCGTCGTGGACATCGGCCGCTTCCGAGACGTCTCCGGTTTTGGTGCGCTTGGACCAGGCCTTGATTTGCGCCAGCGCCGACGCCTCTTCCCGGCTATAGCCGAAGGCGGAATTCAGCGCCTGTTCCAAGCGGTAGGTGCACAAATAATTGGCCCGCCCTTTCAACAAACCGGCTTTAAAAGGCCGTTTCGCCAACGCTTTGCGTATCAGCGGCAGATCTTTATTGAACAACTGGTCTTGCAGGTTTTTGGTGCCGGTCGACACGATCACGCGTTTGCCGGACAGGATGGCCGGAATCAAGTAGGCGAAGGTCTTGCCGGTGCCGGTGCCGGCCTCGGCGATCAAGTTTTGTTGCGATTCGATGGCGTAGGCGATTTTTTCCGCCATCTCGATCTGGGCCGCGCGCGGCGAGTAACCGGCGATGATGCCGGCCAAAGCGCCATCGCTAGCGAACACTTCATCCAGTTTACTCACGCTAACACTGACTCCGCTGCAACTTCAGCCGGTTTAATGACCGAAAAAGCTTTCGGCTTTAGCTTTGGCTTGTTTGGCGCCTTGCGGGTTTTGCTGCATGTTGCGCGCTTCGGCAATCAACATCCAGCTTTTACGTTTCAAATCCAGGTTGCTTCCTGCGAGCAGAGCCGCCTTGCCGGCCAGTTCCTCGGCCAGTTGCGGCTTGTTCTGTTTCAGGCGCAATTGGGCCAGTTTGTAGGTCAAGGTCGGGTTACGAGCGTCGATGCGCAGCGCGCGTTCCATCACGACGACAGCGGCATCCAGATCGCCGCTGTTGCGGCTACGGTCGGCTTCGCTGAGCAGCGCCAGCACGGCAGGTGGCGTCCCGCTCGGAATCGCGGCGTCTTCCACCGCATATCTCGGCGCCGGCACGGTAGCCAGCGGCGTAGTCGGATTGACCGGAACTACCGGAGCCGCCGCGCCGGGCTGTGCCGGCGGTACGTCGGCCGGCGGCATCAACGGTTCGGCGCGGAAGGCCGGCAAATTGGGCTCGACTTTCACGCTGCCGGGGCCGCTGTCAATGGCATAAGTTGCGGTCGGGTTGGGACCTGCGGCCGGTTTTTTTGGGGCGACGGCTGTTGCCGGCGCTTTTGCCGCCGGCTTTTTCGCAATCTTTTTCGTCGGCGAGCTGCCTGACACCGGTGGTTCGGCTACGCTGCTACAACCTGCTCCGAGAAGCAAAAACGGGACCAGGGCCAACAAACATTTATTTTTCATTAGTGATGCCAATTCAAACAGATAAAAAGTTAAAACAGTTCGATCTCGTCCGGACGGCTCTGTGCACTTGCCTGAGCAAACAACAATAGCGCCTCTTCGATGCTCTTACCTTGATGGATGGCGTCGAACATGACTTTTTCCGACTCCATCGTGTAGCGGCTGCGAATACTTTCCTGAAATTTGTGCCACTCCAGCGGATTGTATAGCCGGTGCGGCGTCTCGATGATCTCGGACAAGCCCTTCAGGTTGTTCGAGACGTGCTGCAGGCATTGCTGCATGCGATCGTAGAATTGAAACGCCACGATCGCCTGATTGATCTTGTCCTGCATCGACTCGCAATAGCCCAAAGCCGCAGCGGACGAGTCGTTCGGGGCGACCAAGGCTAGAAACTCGTGAATTTTCTGCATATCGTCGACCATATGGGTAAACGTACTGGCCAATGCGTTAACCGATTCGTCGCCGTCTTTAATGCTGCTCTCAACTTGGGCCACCGAGACCGTCAACAGCTTGATCGTCTCCCTGATTTGGCTCCAATCCAAGTCGGGCTGGTTTGATACTGAATAATTCATAAAGCAATCCTGGAAGTAAATGTATCGATTCGAGATCGACGGCCAGCGCGGGTATTGTAACCGACTATGCGCTTCGGCATGGCGTCGGCTTAAGTATAGAAAATTCGCCGATTTCAGCGCGCTTGCCAGCCGCTTTTTTGATTCCGTCCGGCAGCCGCCGCTTTAGCGGAATTTAAGCCGAAATCCCGCCCGGTTGACGATGGCGCGCGGGATGGAGTAGAAAGACAAACAGTGGCACGCCTCCATGCTTGCCAACGCCGCAACCGATCTTGAAAAGGAACCCATGAATATACAATCCGCCGGTAAAAAATTGTTCGTCCTGGACACTAACGTCTTGATGCACGATCCGACGTCAATCTTCCGGTTTCAGGAGCACAACGTATTCATCCCGATGGTGGTATTGGAAGAGCTGGACCACGCCAAGAAAGGCCTATCCGACGTATCGCGTAACGTCCGCCAAGTCAGCCGGTTTCTGGACGAGTTGATCCGCGACGCCGACCAGCAATCGATCAAAGACGGCCTGCCGCTGTCCCGGATCGAGCACGGGCTGGCCGGCGAGCGCGAATTCGACGGTCGCCTGTTTTTTCAAACCCGGCAATTGTCGCATTTGTTACCGGCCGATCTGCCGGGCCAAATCGCCGACAACTCCATTCTCAGTATCGTGCTGGCTTTGAGCAAGGAATATCCGGATGTCAACGTGATTTTGGTGTCGAAAGACATCAATATGCGCATCAAAGCCGCCGCGCTGCAAATCAACGCCGAGGATTACCACAACGACCAGACCATCGAAGACATCGACCTGCTTTACAGCGGCAGCCTGGCGCTGGATGCCGACTTCTGGGACGAAAACGGCGGCAAGATGGAATCCTGGCAGGAAAACAACAACACCTACTACCGGATCAACGGGCCGGCGGTCAGGGAGTGGTATCCGAACCAGTACCTGTACATGGAGGGTGAGGACAGCTTCGAGGCGATCGTAAAAAGCTGCGACGGCGAGACCGCGGTGCTGCAATTGGCGCGGGACTTCCGGACTAAACACAATAATATCTGGGGCATTTTCGCCAAAAACCGGGAGCAAAATTTTGCGTTGAATGCCTTGATGGATCCGGAAGTGGATTTCGTAACCCTGATCGGCTCGGCCGGTACCGGCAAAACCCTGCTGGCATTGGCGGCCGGCCTGTCGCTGACGCTGGAGCGGAAGCTGTATCAGGAAATCATCATGACCCGCGAAACCATGCCGGTCGGTCAGGACATCGGCTTTTTGCCGGGTAGCGAGGAAGAAAAGATGGCGCCGTGGATGGGCGCGCTGATGGACAATCTGGAACTGCTCGGCAGCCGGGCCGGCAATACCGAATGGGAACAAGGCGCGTCGCAAAACGTCGTGATGAACCGGGTAAAAATCCGCTCGCTGAATTTCATGCGCGGCCGCACCTTCCTCAACCGCTATCTGATTATCGACGAAGCCCAAAACCTGACGCCGAAGCAACTGAAAACCCTGATCACCCGGGCCGGACCGGGTACCAAAATCATCTGCATCGGCAATCTGGCGCAGATCGATACGCCCTACCTGACCGCGACCAGTTCCGGCCTGACCTACGTGGTGGACCGCTTCAAAAACTGGCCCAATAGCGCTCACATCACCTTGCGCCGCGGCGAACGCTCGCGTTTGGCCGATTTCGCCTCGGACAATTTGTAAGCTAGCCCGCCAACGTGCCGTTGGCTTCCCAGCGCGGCCACGCCGTTAACACAGCCTTAACCAGCGTGGCCAATGGGATTGCGAAAAATACGCCCCAGAATCCCCACAAGCCGCCGAAGAACAATATGGCAACGATAATCGCCACCGGATGCAAATTGACCGCCTCCGAGAACAGCAGCGGCACCAAAATTACGCCGTCCAAGGCTTGGATCACCGAATAGGCGACGAACACGTACATGAACTGGTCGCCGCCGCCGACCCCCCATTGTACATAAGCCACTCCCAGCACCGGAAAGGTGACCAAGGTTGCGCCGACGTAGGGAATCACCACGGACAATCCCATCAATACTGCCAGCAACATTGCGTAATTCAAACCCAGCCACCAAAACACCAGATAACTTATCGCCCACAAGATGAAGACTTCGACAAACTTGCCGCGCACGTAGTTGGAGATTTGTTTGTCGACTTCCTGCCAGACTCGCAGGCTCAAGCTGGTGTCGGCGGGCAGGAACTGTAACATCCACCCCAGCAGCACCTGTTTGTCTTTCAAAAAGAAAAACACCATTAACGGCACCAGAAACAGGTAAATGATTACGGCCACCAAGCCGACGAAGGATTGGGCGGAGCCCGATATCAGGTCCTGGCCGTATTTGAGCAAATCCTGTTGAATCGAGAACATGATTTCCCGAATCCGGGTTTCCGAAATCAACTCCGGATGGCGTTCCGGAAAGCGCATGATCTCGGCTTGGGTTCTGGACACGATTTCAGGGATGTGCTGAACCAATTGTACAGTCTGTTCCGATACCATCGGTACCAACACGAACAGCACGAAACCGAGCACCGCCGTAAAGGCAAAAAACACCAGATGCACCGCGAGTAGCCGCGCCACGCCGCGCAACTCCAATTTGACGACCAGGCCCTCCAGCAGATACGCGAGTACCACGGCAACGAATACCGGCATCAACAGCCCCAACAGACTGTATATCAGCAGGAAACCGCCCAACAGTATTATCGCCAACCCGGCCACCTGCGAATTGGGTAAGAAACGCCGTAAAAAAAGGCGCACGATGCCGTGACTGGAATTATTGCTGTACTGGTTCATGGAGCGCTGACGAAGGTCCGGCAAGAGCCGGCACCCAACTACCGGACGGGAAAAAGGAAAGGCGTTAAACTAAAGAGAATAGTTTATCGAAATTGGCGATTTCCAGAATTTTTTTTACTTCGGCGCGAGCGTTCTTTATCCGGATCGCCGACTTGTCGCCGCCGACCTTATCGCGCAACACCAACAACATCCCCAGCGCTGAGCTGTCCATGTAGTCAGTGCCGGACAAATCGACGTCAATCTGTTTCACGCCGCTCTCAGCCAGCTTGGTGGCTTCGCGAAACTCGTTATGCAAACCGAAATCGAATTTCCCGCTGACCTTAATGTGTAATACGCCAGAATCGGCTCTTGCCTCAATACCCATAGCTTCTCCTTATCGCAAAATTGCCCGAACGGCAAACTCAGAACAAATCCACATCGCCTTCGTCCATAGACGATTGCGATACCACGCGGTAGTTACCGGCCTGCCATTGTTGTTTCATCTGCCTTATACGATCCGATCCCTGCCCCAATTCCAACTGCCACTCCTTGCGGTTTCCCGCTTTGAACGTCGCCATACCGATGGCAACTTCGTCTTTCAATGCGGCGAAATGGTCCAGGTTAGCCTGCATCTGTTCGATCAATTGGCGGGCCATGTCTTCGAACTGCAGCCCTCTGACGGCGTTGCCCACACTGACTTCTATCTTCCCGGTCAGTTGGGAAATCTCGTCCACGTTTCGGGCGACGTTTGCATTGATCGTGCTGATATCGAACATCATCTTGTCGATATTGGCTTTGGAACTTAACGCAAGGTTCATGTCCTTCGACGCCATCACTTCGATCATATCGCGAGCATTGCGGATGTTATCTTTGGACGCTTTGACAACCGCCTTGATTTCTTCGCTGAATTTATCGGAGTTTTTCGATAAATTGCGGACCTCGCCGGCCACGACGGCGAACCCTCTCCCCGCCTCGCCTGCCCGCGCCGCTTCGATGGCCGCGTTCAACGCCAACAGATTGGTTTGGTCGGCGATTTTCTGCACATCGCCCAGTAATTTTTCGACATGGGCCATGTGGTCGCCGACGTCGTTGATCACGGCGACCATTTCCACGCTTTGCTTACTGATTTGCACGATGTGGTCGATAAAAAATTGCAAAACCTTATCGGTTTCGTGGGTAAAACTGGTGAAATTGATATGCGCACTGTCCCGCTCAACACTATCTTCCAAATCCGATACCAGCGAGCAAACCACCGTTGACTGGCCGCTGGTCAAGGCATGTAAATTGTTGAAGCTATTGGACATGGTGCTGACCGCATCCGCCAACATCGCCTTCAATTGGTTAAGCTCACTGCGAAAAGTGCTGCTTTCCTGTTCGATACAATCGCTCAGGTGAATCAGATAACTGTCAACCGCCCTGGATATGTCCGTTTCATTTTGCTCGCCTTGAGCGGCTTGCCGGAGCACGCCGGCTGACTGAATACGAAACGTGCGGAACATCCACATCAGGCTGATTAATCCGGTGGCAGCCCAATACACCCGGGTATCGGCAATCAATAACGGCAGCGCTAACACCACAGCGGTCAAGCCAGTCAAAACACCGTTATCTTTAAAAAACTGCACCATATGATCTATTCCGCCAGGGCTAAAAGTTTTTCCGCTATTCGGTTCAAGGATAGCACATGATGCGCGGCACCCAGTTTGAAGGCCTCCCCAGGCATACCCCAGACTACGCTGGAAGCCTCGTCCTGCACGATATTGATCGCCCCGGCCTCGCGCATTTCCAGCATGGCTTTGGCGCCGTCCGCTCCCATACCGGTCAACATCACGCCGATGGCGTTACCGCCCACGTTTTGCGCTATCGAACGAAACAAAACTTCAACCGACGGTCTATGCCGATTCACTGGCGGACCGTCGTCCAAGCGGCAAATGTAGCGGGCACCGTCGCGGGCAACCAACAAGTGGCGATCGCCGGGCGCAATGTAAACATGCCCTGGCATTATCGGCTGCCCATCCTCGGCCAAGCCCACTGTCATGTCGGTAGCATCATTGACGTGCTTGGCGAACGAAGCGCTAAAGGCTAGCGGGAGGTGCTGGGCAATGACGATCGCGGGGGCGGTCCGCGGCAAAGTCCTCACCAAGTGTTTGACCGCCTCGGTTCCGCCGGTGGAGGAGCCTAATGCGACGATTTTGTGCGTAGTCTTGAAATGTTTTTTCATCACGGTGTTTGCCAAGCCGTCGGTATGGCTGGGAATTAGGCGGGGATTAGGCGTTTCCAAAGCCTTTACCCTGGCCTGTGCCGCCACCCGGATTTTACTAACGATTTCGTCGGCATAAGCCCGTAAGCCTTGCGATACGTCAACTTTGGGCTTGGCGACAAAATCGACGGCACCCAAAGCCAAAGCCTCCAAGGTGACTTCGGCGCCTTTTTCGGTCAAGGTCGAAATCATCACCACCGGCATCGGCCGCAAACGCATCAGATTTTTCAGAAACGTCAGACCGTCCATACGCGGCATTTCCACATCCAGCGTCAGCACATCGGGGTTTAACGCTTTGATTTTATCGCGAGCGATCAACGGATCGCTGGCCGTGCCGACGACCTCTATGTCGCCGGCCTCGTTAAAAATTTGCGTCAGCATCTGCCGGATCAAGGCCGAGTCGTCGACGATCAGTAGCTTTATTTTTGCCATGTTCGCCTCTAGAACAACTCGACGCTGCCTTCGACCGGTGCGTCTTTGATGCTGAAACTGTATTGTTTCTCGCGCAGGAAAATGGTCTGGTTATGCAAGTCTTTGATTTTTTTCATTCTGACGCGTCCGGTACGCGGAAAGAAATTGACTTTACGCGGATAGATATCGCCCAAGTCTTGAGAAACCAACTTCAACGCTTCCGTATCGACATAATCCAACACAAATTGCACGTTGCGAGCGCCGACGTCACTCAGCGAAGCAATAATTTTGCCGCCGCCGAATAACTTGACTTCCAAATTCTTTCGTTTCCCGCCATGTTGCAATATGGTGTTGATCAGATGCTCCATGGCGTAATTGCCGTAACGCAAGGCATTGCCCACCACGGCTTCGTCACGCGCGTTCAAACGATTTTGGCTGGTCTCCGGCAACATGAAGTGGTTCATACCGCCGATTCCGGATTCGCAATCGCGAATACATGCCGACACACAAGACCCCAGCACAGTGGTGATCATTTCATCGGCACCGGTGACATAGTAGTCGCCGGGCATCAATTTCGCGGCAATAATTTGGTTTTCCTGATCCCAGTAGCGGTTTATGCCCTCGAAGCCGGCGATCGGTGGTTTTTCGACTGTATGACGGGTCACTTGCGCGCTTTCCTGTAAATAGTGTTTCCAATCGGATCGAAGGCGGTATCGAGCTGATGCAACGATTCCGAATGGCCTATAAACAGACAAGCGCCGGTATCGAGCAAACCGGCATAGCGTTCTGCGAGCATGGCTTTGGTTTCGCGGTCGAAATAAATCAATACGTTCCGGCAAAAAATAGCGTCGAAACCGCCGCGCATCGGCCATTCCTGCATCAAGTTCAATTGCCTGAAGGTTATCAATTGACGCAATTCGGCTCTGACGCGCACTTTGTTCGCCTGCCGGCCGCTGCCTTTTTGAAACCAGCGCTTTAATCGCTGCTCTGCAATACCGGTGACGCGCTCTTCGCTATAAACCCCGCTGGCGGCAGTGGCCAACACATTGGTATCGAGATCGGTCGCCAGAATCTTTATATCCCAATCGGCCGGCAACCTTTCTTTTAAGGTTATCGCCAACGAATAGGGCTCTTCACCGGTAGAACACCCGGCCGACCAAATTTTGACCTGTTTGACCCCGGCTTTTTTTTTCAAAAGCTCAGGCACCACGGTACTACTCAAATATTCGAAATGGTGGTTTTCCCGAAAAAACGCAGTCAGGTTGGTCGTAACCGCATTAATGAACTCGGTAAACTCGGTGTCGGGATGGTCGGTGAGATACTGACAATATTCTTTAAAGCTGCTCAGACCCAACAGACGAATCCGTTTCGCTAGCCGGGAATAAAACATGTCGAACTTGTCGTCCGGCACTAATATGCCGGAATATTGACGGGAAATTTTTCGAAGAACATCGAAATCCGCGTGAGTATATTCGAATTCGCGAATACTGCTTGCCATATTGCCTGTAGCCATTCGATAGCCAACCGGAGACGTTTAAAAAAAACCGGAGGCTGCGGTATCGACTTCCAGCATTTCGGAGACGCCTAACAGCTCCGCCGCCTCGATAAACTTATCCGAAGGAAAATCGATCGCCACGACTTTCTGCAACCCTGCGGCCGTCCGTTTCAGGATCACCAGCAATTGAAGAGTCGACGTGTCGATGCTGGCCACCGCCGAGGCGTCTATGTCGATCGCATCGTACCGGCTTAACATTTGCATCAAATTTTGATGCAAATCGGCGACGCCCTGTATATTCAACAACTGTTCCAACGCCAAGCTACCTTTAGCGGACGTTTGCGGCACGGATTCCGATAGTTCCTCGGTTGACGCCGTATCGGAGACGATGGTATCGGCGGCTTCCGTTACCGATGTCACGGCGTCCCCGCCATCGGCGGGTACAGCCGCCGGCATCGCCTCAGCGGCTTGTTCCTCAGGATCCAGGGTTCGCATCCAGGCTAACGGATCGTAGCCAATTAAACTGTTTTCGCCATTTTCAGCCATTACATCACCCTATTTTCCAAAAAGTCTTTGGCCAATTCGGCAAAATCCCGTGCCGAACGGCAGCCTGGACGATACTCAAAAATAGTCTTACCAAAACTCGGGCACTCGGCCAGCAACGCCGTCTCCCTGATCGGTGTCGCCAGAATTTTGCCGGGGAAATAGTTTTTAACCAGATCCAATACATCTGCGGATAACCGCCGCGTCGGTATGTAACGCGACATTACCAGCGAAAAACGGTACTGCCGTTGCAACGCCGCCTCGAATTTCTTGATGGTCCCCATCAAATGCGACAAGCCTTGGAGAACGAGATAATCGCTGGTCATCGGAATCAAAATTTCGTCGGCGGCGAACAAGGCATTCGCGACCAGCACGCCCGAAGACGGCGGACAATCGATGAAAATAAAGTCCTGATCCGGATCCGAATGTTCCAAAGCCTTGCGCAGTAAATCGCCGCGGCAGGAACCGCCGTCGCTTAGTTGCTCGATTTCTTGAAGGCGTGGGCCGGACACCACCAGATTCAAATTTTTTCTGGCCGGAATGCATCGACTCTGTAACGAACCGCAATTCAGCATGACTTCATCGATCCCCCCTTGCGGCTGCGGCCCGACGATTCCCAGCGACACCGCCAAGTGACACTGCGGATCGAGATCGATCACAGTTACCGCCTTTCCGGATCTGGCCAAAGCATGGGTCAAATTGACCGAAGTCGTGGTTTTGCCAACACCGCCCTTCTGATTCAGTACGGCTATGACTTTCGCCTTCATTGCAAATTGGCGATATTGATGAACTCTTCCGGATTCAGCAATTTGTCGACATCCAACAGCATCACCATGTGTTTTTTGCCGACATACATGCCTCGCATATATTCGGTATTGATTTTAGTCCCCAAATTCGGCGCGTTTTTAATATCCGCCGGATTAATATCCAACACGTCGGACACGGTATCGGCAACGACCCCCATCACAGTGGTTCCGGCTGCGGTTTGGATACTCATGACAATCACCACCGTCACCGGCGTGTATTCGACTTTTTCCATCTGAAACCGCTCGCGCAAATCGATAATCGGCACAATGGTCCCGCGCAGATTCAGCGCACCTTTAACAAAAGCCGGTGTATTCGGAATCTTACGGATCGGTTCCCAACCCCGGATTTCCTGGACTTTCAAGATATCGATACCGTAAGCGTCTCCCGCCAGTTCGAACGTCAGAAATTGTTCAACCTGCTTATTGGTTGCCATGGCTCATCGTCCTCGCCGATCGCTCGATAATGTTTGCAACACCCTCAAAAATCCTGCCACTCGTCATCCGCATCGTTCGATTTAGAGGCAAAGGCAGGCTGCGTATTTGCGGCTGGAGCCGCAACAGGAGCGCTACGCACTACCTCCGCCCGGGCGACCGTGGGGCTATGTCCACGCTGCGCAACAGGTTGTTGACCAATGTTTTTGTCGGTTTTAAAGAAAGCGAGCATCTCGACCATATTGGTGGACAAATCGCTCATCGATACGCTTGCCGCCGAAGCTTCTTCGGCTAATGCAGCATTTTGCTGGGTTATCTCATCCATCTGCGCCACGGCTTGGTTGACCTGGCCGATACCGGCAGACTGCTCGACACTGGCGTCCGCTATCTGGGCCACAATGTCTCCCACTTTTTTGACGCCGGCAACGATTTCGGTGAGCGCCTTGCCGGTTTCATTGACGAACTCGGTTCCGGCCCGAACTTTTTGCACGCTGTTTTGAATCAGTTCTTTACTTTCTCTGGCTGCCGTCGCACTGCGCTGCGCCAGATTTCTAACCTCGGTCGCCACCACCGAGAAACCGCGTCCTTGTTCTCCGGCCCTGGCGGCTTCCACCGACGCGTTCAATGCCAACAAATTGGTCTGGAATGCAATTTCGTCTATGACACCGATGATGTCGGCAATTTTATTGCTGCTTTCGTTGATCTCTTGCATCGCCGCGACCGCAGCCTTAACCACGTTTCCGCCTTTCTCAGCCAGATCTTTGGCGTTATTGGCTACCAAGTTGGCTTGCTGAGCGTTATCGGCATTGTTTTTCACCGTACTGGTCAGTTGCTCCATGCTGGCAGCCGTTTGCTCCAGATTGGCCGCCTGCTGCTCGGCGCGGTGCGACAAGTTGTTGTTCCCGCTCGCAATTTCTTGCGACGAGTTATTGATAAAATGCGCCGACTCGCTGACTTGGCCGAATATCTCGTTCAATTTGTCTATCGTGCTGTTGATGTCGTTCTTGCATTTCAAGTAGGTGCCCCGGTAATCGCGATCGATACGATTGGTCAAATCACCTTCCGCCATACTCTGCATTGTGCTGCCGATATCGCTGAATACGTTTTCGATGACGTCGGTCAATTCGTTAATGCCTGCACTGAGCGAGGCAAAAAAGCCTTGCTTGTTGCCCAACTCGATTCGACTGGAGAGCTCTCCAACTTTTACCGCCTCGACGATGTCCGCTATTTCGCGTTCGATCTTCACTTCGTGGGTTCTATCGAGCCACTCGACTACGGTGCCGATCCGGTTGCCTTCTGCGTCTATGACCGGATTGGCGATAATATTCATATGGCGGCTACCGATTTCCAGGCCTGATTTGTAAGTCGATTCCAATTTGGCCAACATACCGCGCTGATGGCTCGGGTTTTTATGAAATTGGTCGATATTTGCCCCCATCAATTTAGCCGAATCGAAGCGAGGTAACTGCTGCCGAATATCCTGCTCGGCGTTTTTGAACAACTCCGCTACCGCTCTGTTCATGTAGATAATTTCCAAGTTACTATTCGCCAACATCACGCACGAACTGACGTTATCCAAAGCCCGTTCGACGCGGGTGGCTTTTATGGCTCGTTCCCGTGTGTCGGAAATGTCGACATTCAGATTGACTTGCATCATTTGCAAGCTGCGTAGTAAATCGCCCAGTTCGTCGTGCCCGTCCAAGTGAATGGTGCTACGGAAATTGCCCTCTGTGATTTTGGCAAATACCCCTTTCACAGTACGCAGATTCGAAGTGATGTGGCGGACAATCGCGAACCCGATCAGCGCAACGATCACTATCAATCCGCTTACCGCTGCGAACTGACGATATTTTTCCTGCTCCAGTCCATCGACCCGTTTCTGCAACATGCTTCTCAATAACGGACTTGCGGCATCGTATAAGGCATTCACCGCTTGCAAGGCCGACGCACCGGAAGCCGCGATGCGGTCCGGCGAAACGTTCACCGCCGACGCCAGATATAAATTTTGTTTGATCAAATCGGAAAACTTTGCGGTGTCGCCAAACATTATCTCCTGTTTCTCGGCCAGCGCCGTTTTCGCTTCGGCATCGGCGGCATACGCCACCGCCAAATCATGTTCGGTTTCTCCAAGCCTTTCGCCGATATGCTGGTCGACCACGGCCATTTCGATTTTGGCTTGCGGGTCCAAACTAGTCCCGACTTTTGCCAATACAACCGCATTCGCCATTTGCTCGCTGACATGGTCGATTAATTCCGGTAGCCGTATCGAGACAACGTTCATCACATAATAGGTGCCTACCTCGGGATCGAGCGTCAGATTCGACTGGTCGCTAACATGAATCATCAGCTTGGTAACGTTCTCAACCAACTCGCTGTGCTTAGCCAAACTGGCTTGCGCAGTCAGCTGCGCTGCGTTTTGCGGCTCGAGTAGCGACCAATCACTTTTGATTTTTTGCCACGCTTCGGTGCTGTTGAATTCAGCGCCAAACTCGGCATCCACCGCATCAGCCGCTTTTATCGCATCGGCAACCCGTTTGGCAGATTGGCCCAATGCGGCGGAGTCGCGATTACCGGCCGCAGACAAGGCCAGATAGCTTGCTCCTCGATGTTCGGTCAATTGGACAAGCAAATGTTTCAACGATTTTAGATAATCTACGCCGCGGATTTCTTTTCTGGCGAATTCGATGTCGGCGTTTTTGTCTTGGTTGACCATCCCCAGCAAAACCGCGCCGGGCAGCAGCAACAGCAGCGCGAATAACACCAGTTTGGCGGTTATGTTCAGCCGATTGACGAAATTGATCTTATCGACAAACCGATCCGATCTGATCTGGCTCTTCTTATTACGGACTCTGTCGTACAAAAGCTCTGCCGCGCGGATTTGCTCCCGACTCGGTGCATAGCGGGCGGAGACGTAACCGGTGACCTTGCCTTGCTCGAAAACAGGCGAAACGTTTGCTTCCACCCAATAGTAATCGCCTGATTTACAGCGATTTTTCACTAAATTCCGCCAAGGCTTACCTTTGGAAATCGTACTCCACAAGTCGGCGAACGCTTCCGGCGGCATATCCGGGTGGCGAACGATATTGTGGTTCTGGCCGAGCAATTCCTCTCTCGAAAATCCGCTGATTTCGACAAAGGCTTCGTTAACGTCGACAATCCGACCTTTTAAATCGGTCTTAGTAACCAGGATGGTGCCTTCTTTCATCAACACTTCACGGTCGGTTACCGGATGGTTTATCTTCATTTTGAACGCTCCTTAGCCGCTAATTTTCTTGCTTTATTTGTTCGAATTGTCATTTTCATCATTTACACCATCGAGACTAAGTAGTTTATCGACGTCCAACAGCATAACCATCCGGCCGCCGACTGAAGCCAGACCGGTTATGAACTCGGTACTGACCTTGGCCCCAAAATCGGGTGCGGTTTGAATCTGTTTTTTATTGACGTCCACTACGTCGGAAACCGCATCGACCACCACGCCCATAATTCTAGTCCGGTCTTCAACTTTAGCCTGTAGCACCACTACCACCGTAAGCGCGGTATATTCGCAGCGTCCGAGTTGAAACCGCTCTCGTAAGTCGATGATGGGTACGATCGCACCGCGCAGATTAACGACGCCTTTTTCGTAAGCGGGGACGTTCGGAATACGCGACACGGGTTCCCAGCTCCTGATTTCCTGAACCCTTAAAATATCGACTCCGTATTCTTCCCGACCCAGGGTAAAACTCAAAAACTGCAACAGATGTTCCTGATTGATGGCTTCCGCCTGTTCGGAGGTAATCGTTTCGGCGTTATGAGTCATATTTAATTCGCGGCAATTATTGATTTGATAATCGGACCAATCCTGGAATATCCAAAATTAACGCAACCGAGCCGTCGCCGAGGATGGTCGCCCCCGAGACGCCTTCGATCCGCCGATAATTGGCTTCGAGCGACTTAATCACGACCTGCTGTTGGCCCAACAAGTCGTCAACAAACAATCCGCAGCGTGCACCTTGCCCCTCAACCACAACGATTAATCCTTCGGTCAGTTTGGTATTTTTGGCGCTGGGTACTTTAAAGATCTCGTGAATGCGGATCACCGGCAGATATTGGCCCCGCAGCAAAAAGGTCTCGCCCTTCCCGGCCACCCGGTTAATAAACTCTTCTCTGACGTGCAGGGATTCAATAATCGAGCCCAACGGTAAAATGTAGGTCTCGTCGCCCACCGCGATCGATTGGCCGTCCAAAATCGCCAAGGTCAGCGGCAAATGGATTGAGATAGTCGAGCCCTTACCCAACTCCGACAAGATTTCGATATCGCCGCCCAAGGCTTGAATATTACGCCTCACCACATCCATACCGACGCCGCGGCCGGAGATGTCTGTCAATTTTTCCGCCGTCGAAAAACCAGGCATGAAGATCAATTCGTATGTCTGTTTTTCGCTCAGGACGGCATCGGCATCAATCAAGCCTTTTTCGACCGCTTTGGCGCGCAGCTTTTCTTTGTCCAAACCTTTGCCGTCGTCCGAAACTTCAATCACGATATTTCCGCCGCGGTGGTACGCCTCCAGGGTAACCGTGCCGGTTTCGGGTTTGCCGGCCGCAACGCGCACTTCGGGCATTTCGATACCGTGATCCAGACTGTTGCGGACCAGATGTACCAGAGGATCGCTCAGCAACTCGACGACGGTTTTATCCACTTCGGTATTTTCGCCGACCAATCGAAGCTCGATTTTTTTACCCAGCTTACTGCTGATGTCATGCGCCAAACGCGGAAAACGGCTGAATACGAAGCTGATTGGCAGCATCCGAATATTCATTACGCTTTCCTGCAATTCGCGCGTGTGACGCTCCAATTGCGATAAGCCGTTTTTTAGCTGATCAAGCTTGTTGATTTCAAAGTGCTCGCCCAACAAACTCAACATCGATTGAGTGATGACCAGTTCGCCAACCATATTAATCAAGGTGTCGATCTTACCGGTATCGACCCGAATCGAGCTTGAGCCTTTGCCGGCAACTTTCCCTTCGTCTTTTTTGGCCGATTTCGCATCTGCCGCTTGAGCGCCGGTTTCGTTTCCCGGCTCCGCCTCAGGCCTGGCTTCGACCGCCGCCACGCTGGCAGTCACTGCCGGAATATCAACCGGTTGCTCAACGTGCACCGCGCCTGACTGATGGATGGGCTGCTTGGCCAAATCGCAGTGGTCTTCCACCCAATCGAAAATTTCGTCGATTTCGCCGGCCGGGATGTTTCCCGCGACGTGCAATTTCCAGGACAAATGGCATTCTTCAGGATCCAGATCGTAAAGACTGGGTACGCCTTGTAAATCAACCGTTGTCGTTAATTCTCCCAGAGCGGCTAATTCTCTGAACATCCTTACCGGTTCGTTGCCGGTTTTGAGTAAGTTCAGATGCGGGCTGAACGCGATCGACCAACCGCTCAGTTCCGCAGTATCAGTCTGCTGCGGAGCGGGTTGCTGTAGGATCGGCTGAGCGATTACGCCCCTAGGGTCGCCGGCCGGCTGCCCGGCATTACGCAACTCGTTATCCAAGGCTTGCTTGTGGGCCGAGACCGTCGCCTGATCGATTTCGGCGCCGATCTGGATCGATTGCAACATATCGCGCAAGCAATCGACCGAACCCAGTAAAACGTCTACAGCCGGTTGCGTCACTTTACGCCGACCGTCGCGCATTTCGTCAAGCAAGGTCTCCATCACGTGGGTGAAATCGGACACCGCGTTAAAGCCGAATGTGCCGCTACCGCCTTTTATGGAGTGGGCTGCACGGAAGATAGTATTGATCTCTTCGGCATCAACATCGCCGGTATCCATGTTCAGCAAGCCGGATTCCATCGCATCCAATCCTTCGAAACTTTCTTCGAAGAACACTTGATGAAATTGCGCCATATCGATTGCCATACAACCACCCAAAAATGACTGTCAAGATGCCGTTGGACTTCAGCCCATCACTTTCTTGATCGTTTTCAGTAACTGATCAGGATTGAACGGCTTCACGATCCAGCCGGTTGCTCCGGCATCCTTACCCTGTTGCTTTTTGTCTGACCCCGCTTCAGTCGTCAACATCAACATCGGCGTGAACTTGTAGTTGGGCAGCGCCCGCAGTTCTCTGATCAATTGGATTCCATCCTTGTTGGGCATGTTGACATCGGTCACCACACAATCGAAAGCCTGCCCTTTGGCTTTGTTCAAAGCATCCACACCATCGACCGCTTCCACTACGCTGTAGCCGGCCCCCTTCAGAGTAAACGCCACCATTTGTCTCATCGATGCCGAATCGTCTACGGCAAGAATCGTCGCCACAATTATTTCCTCCAGTTTTGAGTCACAGTAAAAAACGTAGTCGAAATTGCCGTTTTGGCTCCGCCGAGCGTTACTCCAATTCCTAGACGCAGGAAGTGTAGTCAAGCTCCTACAAGAGTGTAGTTACTGAAATCCGATCTTGCGAGGTCGCGCCGAATTTTGTTTCAGCTCTCATAACTTTGTTTGATCCTGTGCTATCTTCAGGTCCGGTTATTAGTTCTCGAAGAACAACCTTTCGATCAACCTGGAGCTTTCCCGAAGAATGAAACTTAAATCGGCGCAATTGCTCGGCTTTACCTTGGTGGAGTTAATTGTAGTCGTCGCCATCGTCGGTATTCTGGCCGCTGTCGCGATTCCAAGCTTTACAGCCGCAGTGCGCAGCAGCCGCCTTACCTCTGCCGCCAACCAGCTCGTTACCGCTCTAAACTACACCCGCAACGAAGCGATAAAGCGCGGCCAAATTGTCGTTGCAGCCAGAACAGGAGCCCAATGGGAAAACGGATGGCAAGTATTTATCGACATCGATCGCTCAACCAACGCAGTCACTAACGTATTTAACGACGATGGTGACAACAATCTTTGCGAATCGGGCGAAGATTGCGTGCTAAGGATTTACGAAGGTCTGCCGGAAAACTTCACATTGCGTTCTAATACCTTTACATCCTTTATCCACTACAAGCCGACTGGTGACAGCAACACCCAGGGGACGTTCGCGATATGCGACAACCACGACGGCAACAATCTCCCTGAATCCAGAACTTCGCGCCTGGTTGTGGTCGGTCCCACCGGGCGTGTTGGTCAAGGTCGCGATAGCGACCGTGACGGCATTCCGGAAAAAAGCGACTTAGCCAGCGAACTGACGTCATGCACCAGCCCTTAATGAACTACCCAGCCAAACAGTCTGCGTATCCAAGTTTCAAGCAGACCGGCAGCGGTTTGATAGAGGTTTTAATCACGATGTTGATCGTGGCAATCGGTCTATTGGGTTACGCCGGTTTGTTGGCAACCACGGTGAAAAACAATAATTCAGCGTTTTTGCGCAGCCAAGCCACATTCTTGGCAAACGACGTGTTGGAGCGACTCAGGCTCAATCGCACTTCGGCAATTACAGGCAATTGTAACGTGGCATTCGGTGCAGCACCGCCAAACCCACCCAATGCACTAACCAATTGCGCCGCGGCGCTGCGCTCAGACCTCGGCGATTGGAAAAACACTGTAAGTGCCGCCCTACCTGTTGGCGACGCCAGCCTCTCGGTCAACAGCAGTGGAACCGCCGTCATTAACGTGCAATGGGATGAAGACGGAGATGGCGTAGTGACCAGTTTTTCAACTCGCAGTGTGATATGACCCGTCATTCAAACGCGTATCGACGCTCTAGCCCTGCCTCCGCTAACCGAGGAGTGACACTCATCGAACTGATGGTGGCCTTGACGATTGGCTTGATCATCATTGGTGCGATCGGCAGTATTTTTTTGGCTAGCCGGCAAAGCTTTCGGGTACAGGAAGTGATGTCGCGCATGCAAGAAAACGCTCGTTTCGCTTTCGAAGCGATAGACCGAGACATCCGAATGGTCGGATTCTCCGGTTATGTGGCCTGCACATCTTCAGAGTGCAATGACGTCACAAACACATCAGCAACTTGGTGGAGCAAAAAACTACTGACTCAACCGCTCCGGGGCTATGAGGATAGCTTGCCGGCTGACATGACTGCTGGTGATCGGCTTCGCGGAGACTCATTCAGTGCAATTCGGGCAGACAAAGCCACCGAAATGATCGTCAGTAGCCATGTACCCCCGACAATAACTCTAAGCGCCGCCCATAATTTCAGTGCCGGTGACATTCTAGTGATCAGCGGCACAACCAACACCGCGATATTTCAAGCTAGCGCCGTAACTAGCACCACGATCACACATGGCGAGACCGGAATATCGCCCGGCAACTGTACCTCAGAGTTGGGCGCGATCCCCACACCCGTTAACTGCGCTAATCCAGGATCCACCGTGACCTTTGCAGCAAACAGTGGAGTACTGGAATTAAGCGCCAACACCTACTACATCCGAACAAACGCCGCCGGGGAACCTGCTTTGTACCGAGAAAGATTGCGGTCCGCGACGGTAGGGGGTACGCCTACAGCGAATACCATTGCGGAGGAGTTGATTGATGGCGTAGAAGACATGCAAGTTACTTACGGTATTGACACTACGGTTCCGGCTGACCAAACCGTCGACAGTTACGTTACGGCCAGCAACGTCACGGATTGGTCCAAAGTGCTGGGTTTGCGTATCAGCTTACTGATGGTATCCCGCCAGGACGAGCAAGGAATTACCTCACAGGCCCAAACCTATACTTACAACGGAACCAGCACGACTGCTGCGGACAACCTGATGCGTAAAGTCTTCACCACCACGATAGCGATCAGAAATCGCCTGTGAGGCTTTAATGAAACTCTCGCGCTACAACAACTTCCCTTCAAAACAACGCGGCGTGGTGCTTTTTACCGCTTTGATCTTTTTAGTGGCGTTAATGCTGATTGGCAACAACGCAGTACAAAACAGCGGCTTAGAAGAAAGGATGGCTGGGAATACCAGGAACCGGGACATGGCATTTCAAGCCGCAGAAGCCGCTTTAAAAAACGCCGGCAATACACTGACCACTTGGCGAGTCGGTCCCTGGAGCGGTGCCGTCCCTGCCGGCCTAGTCAACAATCCATCTCACGCCAACGACAGCAGCTATTGGGGCAATATTGCCAACTGGGCGAGTTATAAATCCTATACCGTCACCGGTGTTGCGGAAAATCCGCGCTACATCATAGAAAAACTGCCCAATGTCGGTACTGTTGAACATTACCGCGTGACTACGCGTGCGGTAGGCGGAGACACCAGTGCCGTAGTGATTCTGCAAGCTGCTTTCAGCTATACCCCAAGTCCATGATCCAGCCAATTACGGTTAGGGAGTCGCCCATGAAGCCGAGTTCAATCAACATATTTGCGTATTTAGCGGTAGCACTGGTCGCTACAATACAAGCGCCTGTTGCGCATGCGACAGACCTCGACATCGCCGATCTGCCGTTGTTCGTGACCGCGAGCATGCCTCCTAACGTTCTGCTGACACTGGACGATTCTGGCAGTATGGCTTGGGGCTACGTTCCGGATGGTTTGGATACCAATCAAGGCACAAAACGCTTCAAAGCCGCCAATTTCAACGCGATCTATTACAATCCAACTGTAACTTATACCCCTCCTCCCAAATACAACGGCGGTAACTGTAAGTTGGATAATACCAATCCTTCGACCTGTTACCCGAACGTTAGCTTCACCGACGCACCGATTAACGGTTTCGATACCAGTCGCGGCACAGTGAACTTATCGAGCAATTACCGTGTGACACTCGAATATAACCCAAACAATAGTTCGCAGACTTTTGCGTCTTCTCCATCTTCCGGCGGCCGCGCTTTTTATTATTTGTTTGATAGTACAAACGCTAGCTGCGACGGAACTAAATCCGATGAAGATTGCTACGATTACTACGATGTCACAACACTGTCGGCCACTGCGCAACAAAATTTCGCTAACTGGTATTCTTATTACCGGACACGCAACTTGGCGACTGTATCGGCAGCGATGAATGGTTTTGCCGGTCTGAGTGGTAGCATTCGGGTCGCTTGGCAGGCCATCAATTCTTGTAACAGTTTCGGCACCAGTTGCAACGGCTGGGGCAGTCCTGGGCAAAATATCGACAACCGTATACGTCGATTGAACGCGGTTACTCATACCGAGACTACAAACACAATATTGAGTAGCAACACCACTACGACCAATTACAGTTACACCTGTACGGCGCTCTTTAATGAGAGAAACGACATAGGCCGAGACGACCGTATCGAACTGAGTAGCTGTACCCAAACGTCGCCTATTGCTGGGACAGGTTTTCCGCCTACATCCGGCCAAGGTTCGCCTGCCAATGCGACTCTAGGCCTTGTAACGGCCAGTTGCAGCAACGTTACTTATTGTAAGAACTATTACACCACTGGAACATCCATTAACAGCGGCGTATACCGAATAAATGTTCCCAACAGCATCGCCAGCGATTCTTCAAATATCTCCAACGTAGTAATTTCCTGGAACGAAACAGTCACCACTACCGTTTATGAAACCAGGGACGTGACTCACAAAGAAGATCTGTTCAACTGGCTGTCAAGATTCCCAGCGTCCGGCGGTACTTACTTGCTGAAAGCGGCAAACAATGCTGGCAAATATTTCCAGGGCACCGTGAATATCAATCACCCTTACGCGGAAGACCCACAAATTTTGGACGGCAACCATTATGCCTGCCGCCGTAGCGTCCACTTGATGATGACCGACGGCAGTTGGTGCGGCGATGCCGCTTCCGACTACGCCGGTATTGGCGACACCAATAGTACCGCGACCAGCGTTCCGCTGGGCCCGGACGGCAGCAGCAACTATAGTTGGACACCCAGTTTCCCATTCCGGGACAAGCAAGCGACCAACCTTGCGGATATCGCCTTTTATTATTGGGCGCAGGATTTGCAAACCGGCATCGCCAACAAACTGAGCCCGTTGATTCGGGAAGCGTCGACCAACACCGACTTGGCCGCGAAAAAGTCGGAAGAGTGGTTTAATCCCAAAAATGATCCGGCAACCTGGCAACATTTGAACACGTACTCGGTTGGTCTGGGATTAAGCGGCAGCTTGGTCAGTCCTTATCCGAACTGGGGCGGTAATACTTACACTGGCGATTATGACAAGCTGGTGGCGGGCACCTCCTGCCCCACCAGCACAACGAGTTCCAGTTCTCCATCCCAGTCTTGCTGGCCTTATACTGCAAACGGGGAAAGCTGTGCAGGTTATGTAGCTTCCACGCCAAGCAAAATTTACGACTTATGGCATGCGGCAATCAGCGGCAGAGGCAAATTTTTCGGCACCGAAAGTGCGGCTGACTTGGTCGACGCATTCAACAGCATCCTGCACGAGGTGGCTGATGAAAGTATGACCGCTGCCGCGCTGGCAGCCAACTCCACCGGTTTGCAAACGACAACGTTGCTCTATCAGGCGCAATTCGACCCCTCGGATTGGTCCGGGCATTTCTACGCCAGACCAATCAATCCAACGACAGGTCTGCCCTTAGACAGCGTATGGGATGCAGCAACACTGATTCCCGATCCTGATGTTAGGAAACAACACATATTCACTTACAATGGCACTAATGGAATTTTATTTGACAGTTGTTCAACGCTTAACTCTTCACAACAGTCGGCTTTGAATAGCACGGACAATAGTTGCACAAACAGACTGAATTGGCTTCGCGGCTACACAATCAGCGACTTCCGTGAACGTAAAAACACCCTTCTTGGCGACATAGTAAACTCCGACCCCTACTTTGTGAAAAACACTGATTTCGGTTTTACCGCATTGCCTTCAGGTACCGCTGGACAATCCACCTACGCTGCTTATATCGCAGACAATATTGATCGAACTCCCATGGTATACGTTGGGGCCAACGACGGCATGTTGCATGGTTTCCAAGCCGACACAGGCCAGACCAATTCCGGCAAAGAAATATTTGCCTATATTCCGGCCGGGGTTTACGGTCAGTTAAGTGCCCTAACCAGCCCGGATTATAATCACCGCTACTTTGTGGACTCCGGCCCCCTAGCCAGCGACGCCTACTTGTCTGGCTCATGGAAAACAGTTTTGGTCGGCGGTTTAGGCAAAGGCGGCAAGACTATTTATGCTTTAGATGTCACCGATCCGACAAATTTCAGTCAAACCAATGTGATGTGGGAGTTTCCGAACAATGCGAATTTAAAGAAGGATTCCACCATTGCGACTGACTTAGGTTACACCTACAGCCAACCGCAAATCGGCCTACTTCGAGACGGTACCAACGTTATCTGGGCGGCGATTTTTGGCAACGGTTATAACAGTTCATCCGGCAAAGCATTCTTATTCATCGTCAATTTGTCCAATGGCGATCTGATCAAAAAGATCGAGACTAATAGCGAAACTAGCAACGGTCTATCGACACCGTATCTCCTGGACGCCGATGGTGACAAAATTATCGATGCAGTCTATGCTGGCGACTTACAGGGAAATTTATGGAAATTCGATTTAAGTGGCGAAAATTCTACGGCCTGGGGTTTGGGCAACGGCGGTGCCGCGCTATTTACGGCAGTAAATAGTGCAAATCAAAGACAACCCATTACATCGCAACCACTAACCGGCGGCCACCCCGACGGCGGGTTTTTAGTGTATTTCGGCACCGGAAGTTACATAACAACCACCGATGCCTCCAACACTGACGGGCAAACGTTTTACGGTATCTGGGACAAACCCAGCACCTCCGGCACTGTTTCGCGTTCGGCATTACAATCGCAAACCATCGTGACCACGACGACTGCATTCGGTTCTGACATCCGCTTGACCACAAGCAATACCGTCGACTGGTCTTCGAAAAGAGGATGGTATCTCGATCTCAGTGTCGGCGAGCGGGTAAACTCTGCACCGCTAATCAGGTATGGCAGAGTGATATTCGCGACCACCATACCTAAATCGGATCCCTGCGAGTCCGGAGGCACGACGTGGTTGAACGAAATCGATTTAATCACTGGAGGAGCACCCACTGCTTCGTCTTTCGATTTGAATAACGATAAGAAATTCGATGATAGTGACAAAGTTAAAATCAACGGTGTCCTGTTTTCGGTCACTGGGTTGCAGTCGACGGTCGGCATAGCAAAAGCTCCGATTTGGCTAGAATCTACTAACGGCAATAACTGTGTTGCGTTCAAAGAAATGTCCGGCAGTAACGGAGAAATCATGACGATCGCCAACAACTGCGGCAGCGGCTCAGGAACAGGGAGTTCAGGTACGGTAAAACGGGAATATTGGATTCAAATTCAATAAAGACAGGCGACGGCCGTACGGGACAGTCCAAAACTAAAACGCAGGTGTAAATCGGAACGTAAGCACATGAAGAAACAGATGGGATTCACCTTGATCGAACTGATGATTACCGTAGCCATCATCGGCATTTTGGCCGCAATAGCCATTCCCAGTTATCAGGATTATGTCATGCGTGCACGGCGTAGCGACGCCAAAGGCGCATTACTGGGGCTGGCAAACGCGTTGGAGCGGCAATTCACCGCCACCAATTCTTACTGCGACGCTGGAGGAGCAGGCGGAGCAGATGCTTGCGGAACTAATTCGAATGACACGGGCTCGCCGTCAATTTATGCCACACAGGTACCCATTGATGGTGGAACCGCCACTTACAATTTAACGATTTTTGCTGCAACTCAGAATTCTTACACAATTCAAGCCTCACCGACCGGCAGGCAGACCTCGGACAAATGCGGCACGCTGATCATTAATAACTTGGGAACGAAAAGCGTGTCGGGTGGCAGTTTGGACGCCACCACCTGCTGGGCCAAATAAACAGGTTTATGCGCTGAAATCGAATAGCATGGATTTAGCCGGACATAGGAAATCGGCATCAAATTATCAACATCGCATCGCCGTAACTGAAAAAACGGTAACGTTGGTCTATGGCATGGCGGTAGGCGGCCATTACCGCGTCGTAACCGGCAAACGCGGAAACCAACATGAGTAATGTCGACTCCGGCAAATGAAAGTTGGTGAATAACGCGTCGATCGATTTAAAACGGTAACCGGGCGTAATAAACAAATCGGTATCGCCGACTCCCGCCGCCAGCTGACCGCCAGCTGACGCCGACTCCAACGCCCTGACCGCAGTCGTCCCTATCGCGACCACCCGCCCTCCCCGCAACCGCGCAGCTTCGACCGCAGCGACAACGCTTGGCGAAACGCTGTAAAACTCTTTATGCATGGTGTGCTGGCTCAGGTCTTCCACTCGCACCGGCCTGAAGGTGCCGCTACCGACATGTAAGGTCACAAACGCCCGTTTCACACCTTTGCGGTCCAGCCTATCCAACACCGCCTGGTCGAAATGTAGACCGGCGGTCGGCGCCGCGACGGCGCCGGCCTGTTCCGCGAACACGGTCTGATAGCGTTCCAGATCGCTATTTTCATCATCGCGATTGATATACGGCGGCAGCGGAATATGTCCAACTTCGTCCAACAACGCCAGGACACCATCAGCCCCAGAAAAACGTAGACGGAATAAATCCGCCTCCCGCTCGACGACTTCCAGACAAGAGCCGTTTTCCAACTGAATCCTGGCGCCCGGCTTCGGCGACTTGCTGGCTCTGATATGAGCCAAAGCCTGCTGCTGGCTTTCGATGCGTTCGATCAAAATCTCGACCTTACCGCCGCTGGCTTTACGACCGAAAATACGTGCTGGAATCACCTTAGTATCATTGAATACTAATAAGTCATCAGGCGACAACAAGTCGACCAAATCGGTAAACTGGCGGTCAAACACTACACTGCTTGACTTATCCAGGTGTAACAGGCGGCTGGCGCTACGCTGCGGTAAGGGGTATTGGGCAATTAACTCTTCCGGCAAGCGGTAATTGAAGTCGCTCTTTTTCATCATAAGATTGGGTAACGATAAGGCGTCCGGTGGCTACCGAACCGAGAATAGATGGGCAAACAAAAAACCGGCTTAATTCGATATGTCGTCGGGGGTAGTGGACGATTCGTCCGTTTGCTGTATGGCAGGTAATGAGCGGATGGCAATAACCAGCTCTGCCAAACTAGGGTCTGCCGGTAACCGTTCGGTCATCAAATACGGCATCAGTTCGACGTCTTCCATATCCAATACGCGTAGAAAGGCATGTTGCCGTTGTGGGGGGGCGGACAAATACGCGTGTTCTAAATAGCGGAGCAATAATAAATCCAGTTCCAAGGTGCCGCGCCGGCAACGCCAGCGCAGTTTATTCAATTCGCTCACAAGTGGTCGCGTTCTACCAACCGCTTCTTGATTTCGGCAATGGCCTTGGCCGGATTCAGACCTTTCGGACAAGTGTCGGTACAATTCATGATGGTATGGCAGCGGTAGAGCTTGAACGATTCGTCCAATTCGTCTAAGCGTTCCTTATCGTTGTCGTCGCGGCTATCCGCCAACCAGCGGTAGGCTTGCAACAAAATCGCCGGCCCAAGGTACTTATCGCTGTTCCACCAATAACTCGGGCAACTGGTCGAACAGCAGGCGCACAGCACACATTCGTAGAGACCGTCCAATTTAGCCCGATCTTCCCGACTTTGCAGCCGTTCGCTATCGGCCGGCGCTTCAGCTGAAGCCGTCAGCCAAGGTTTGATCGATGCATACTGTTCGAAAAAATGGCTCATGTCGGCCACCAAATCCTTGATTACCGACATATGCGGCAGCGGGAATATCTTGATGGTGCCTTGGTAATCGCTGATGGCTTTGGTGCAGGCCAAGGTGTTTTTGCCGTTGATGTTCATTGCGCACGAACCGCAGACCCCTTCTCGACAGGAGCGGCGAAAGGTCAAGCTGCTATCGATTTCGTTCTTGATCTTCAAAATCGCATCCAGCACCATCGGGCCGCAGTGATCCATATCGATCTCGTAACTATCGATCCGCGGATTTTCTCCCGAGTCGGGGTCCCAACGGTAGACTTGAAACAAGCGGACGTTAGTTGCCCCGTCAGCTTTGTACAACTTGCCTTTTTTGACGACGGAGTTTCTGGGTAAAGTAAATTCAACCATTAGTAGACCCTCTCTTTCGGCGCCACGACTTCCACTTCGTCAGTCAGCGTATATAAATGGACAGGACGATAATCGATAGTTACTTGATTATCCTGGCGCCAAGTCAATGTGTGTTTCAGCCAGTTTTTGTCGTCACGCTGCGGAAAATCCTCGCGGGCGTGGCCGCCGCGGCTTTCTTGCCGGTTGGCGGCGGCGGCAATCGTGACTTGGGCTTGGCCCAACAGATTATCCAGCTCCAGCGTTTCCACCAAATCGGTATTCCAGATCAACGATTTATCGCCGACTTTGACATCACCGAACGATGCGGCAATCTCTCCGATGCGTTCCACGCCTTCCCGTAAAGTCTCGGCGGTACGGAATACCGCCGCCTTGGCCTGCATCGTGGTTTGCATGTCCAAGCGAATCTCGGCGGTCTTTCTGCTGCCGTTGGCATGGCGGATAGCGTCGAACCGCGACAAGGCTTTGTCGCAGGCGTCTTTTATCAAAGGTTTATGCGGCATGCCCGGCTTGATCAATTCGGTGGCACGAATCGCGGCGGCGCGGCCGAATACGACCAAGTCCAGCAAAGAATTGGACCCCAACCGGTTGGCGCCGTGAACCGAGACGCAAGCCGTTTCCCCAATCGCCATCAGACCCGGCACCACGCGGTCGGGATCGCCGTCCTTCAAGGTCACGACTTCGGCTTTATAGTTGGTCGGAATACCGCCCATGTTGTAATGCACGGTTGGAATCACCGGAATCGGCTGTTTGGTGACATCGACGCCGGCAAAGATGCGCGCCGTTTCGGCGATACCGGGCAGGCGTTCGTGAATGATGGCCGGATCAAGGTGTTCCAGGTGCAGCAATGCGTGGTCTTGTTTCGGACCGACGCCGCGGCCGGCGTTAACTTCCATCGTGATCGCCCGGCTGACCACATCGCGCGACGCCAAGTCTTTCGCGTTGGGCGCGTAATTGGGCATGAACCGTTCGCCTTCGGAATTGGTCAGGTAACCGCCCTCGCCTCTCGCGCCTTCGGTGATCAGACAACCGGAGCCGTAAATACCGGTCGGATGGAACTGGACGAACTCCATGTCCTGTAGCGGCAAACCGGCCCGCAGGACCATGCCGTTACCGTCGCCGGTCACCGTGTGCGCCGAGGTACAAGAGAAAAACGCCCGGCCGTAACCGCCGGTCGCCAGCACGGTTTGATGACCGCGAAACAGATGAATCGAACCGTCATCCAGACACCACGCCAGCACGCCGCGGCATTCGCCGTCTTCCATGATCAGATCCAGCGCGATGTATTCGACGAAAAACTCGGCGTTGTGCTTTAAAGCTTGTTGATACAGCGTGTGCAGAATGGCATGGCCGGTAACGTCGGCCGCCGCGCAAGTGCGTTGCGCCTGCGCCTTACCGTAATGGGTGGACATGCCGCCGAACGCGCGCTGGTAAATTTTGCCTTCCGCGGTCCGCGAAAACGGTACGCCATAGTGCTCCAGTTCGATGATGGCCGGAATTGCCTCGCGGCACATGTATTCGATGGCGTCCTGATCGCCCAGCCAATCCGAACCTTTGACGGTATCGTACATATGGAACCGCCAGTCGTCTTCGCCCATGTTGCCCAATGCCGCACTGATACCGCCCTGCGCCGCCACCGTATGACTGCGGGTCGGAAACACCTTGCTGATACAAGCGGTTTTCAGCCCTTTCTCCACCATGCCGAAAGTCGCTCGCAAACCGGCACCGCCGGCGCCAACCACCACCACATCGTGCTGGTGTTCAATGATGTTATATGCTGAGGCCATGATTTACCTTGCCAGAAGAATGATGACGATCGCCACTAACGCTGCGATGCCCAAAACCAAAAAAGTCAGATTGGTAGCCCGAATCGCCAAATGCCTTACCGGAATCGTCGATACGTAGTCCTCGATCACCACCTGTACCCCCAAAGCGGCGTGGTAAACCACCGCAACTGTCCAAGCGATGATAGCCAGCGTATTAAGCGGCGACGACAACCATGTCACGGTATCGGCGTATGGCGCATTCAAGGCCTTGTGCAACAGTATCAACAACCAAACCGATAGAGGCACCAAAGCAACTGCAGTCACCCGCTGGTACCAAAAGTGGCCCGATCCGCTGTGCACCGAGAAAAAATCGGCGGCTTTTTCCACGCAGGCTTTGTAATCCATAACCATCCTCCCTAATCAGGAAACGATAAACGTTAATAGCGTCAACGACGCCGAACACGCCAGTTCGTAAATTGCAAATTTATCCAGCGTCGCCCGCTCGAAGGTCTTACCGACATCCCAGATCAAATGCCGGATACCATGGACCAGATGAAAAAATAGCGCGTAAATAAAGCCCCAATACACCAGTTTGAATAACCAATACGCCATAAACGCCTGCATCGCCAGATAGGCGCTTTCGCCGGCGGCAATGGCAAACAGCACGTACACGAACAACACCAGGCCCATCGACAAAAACACGCCGGTCATCCGGTGGGTGATGGATACCAATCCGGTCAGCGGTAAGCGGTACACCTGCAAATGGGGGGAAAGCGGTCGATTGGCAGACATAAATGACCCTATGTTGAATTTGAATTAATCGCGGCGTCAAAAATCGACGCATCGTCCCTTGCGTTCCCAATCGCCGAAGCGAGTGGGTTCCGGCCCTTTCGGACCGTTGAACTCTTCCGGCTTGGCCGGGGTTGGTTCGGCTGAAGCCGGCTTCGATGCCGCCGGCTTCGATGCCACCGTCTCCTCAGCAGTCACTTTTTCGTCGCTAACGTTCGATGGTGTCATATCGATTTGACAATAGGCTGGCGATCGACAATTGCCACAAAATCCCGGCGCGGCGGCCCCACGTAAAGCTGCCGTGGCCGGCTAATCGGTGTGGCGGTTTCTTCCATCATTTCCAGCCAGTGCGCGACCCATCCCGCGGTCCTGGCGATAGCGAACATCACGGTAAACATATCCACCGGAATATGCAGTGCCTTGTAGATGATGCCGGAATAAAAATCGACGTTGGGATAGAGTTTTTTCTCGATGAAGTAATCGTCTTTCAGGGCAAATTCTTCCAAAGCCAACGCCAATTCGAATAGTGGGTCGTTGGTATGGGTGCGCTCTAAGACCTCGTAGCAAGTTTTGCGAATGATGGTCGCCCGCGGATCGAAGTTTTTGTAAACCCGATGACCAAACCCCATCAGGCGGAATGGATCGTTCGGGTCTTTGGCCTTGGCAATGTAGTTCGGTACGTTTTCGACACTGCCGATCTGCGCCAGCATGTTCAACACCGCCTCGTTGGCGCCGCCGTGCGCCGGTCCCCACAAAGCGGCAATCCCGGCCGCGACGCAGGCATAAGGATTGGCGCCGGTGCTGCCGGCCATCCTTACCGTCGAGGTACTGGCGTTTTGCTCGTGGTCGGCATGCAGAATGAACAGCAGGTTCAATGCTTTGACCAGATTGGGATCGATGTAGTGGTTCTGGTCGATGTAGTTCTGCGAAGAGCGCGAAAACATCATGTTCAGAAAGTTTTCGCAGTAGCTCAAATCCATGCGCGGATAGACGAAGGGGCGACCGACCGAGTGCCGGTAAGAGGCTGCAGCGATAGTCGGCATCTTGCCCAGCAGCCTTGCCGCGCAGATGCGCCGGCTGTCGGGATCCTTGATATTCAAATCGCTATGGTAGAACGCCGACAAGGAACCGACCACTCCAACCAGCATTGCCATCGGATGGGCGTCGTAATGAAAACCGTCGAAGAATTTGCGCAGCGATTCGTGGATAGTCGCGCGGTCGCTGATTTCCTCGTTGAAGTCGCGCAACTGGGTCTGATCCGGCAACTCGCCATTCATCAACAAGTAAGCCACTTCGGTGAATTCGCAGTTCTCGGCCAACTGCTCTATCGGATAACCGCGGTACAACAAGATACCCTTGTCGCCGTCGATATAGGTAATTTTGCTTTTACAGCTGGCGGTCGCGATAAAGCCCGGATCGTAAGTGAAACAACCCAAATCCTTGTTCAAGGAGCGCATATCCGCAGTATCTGCACCTAAAGACCCCTTCAACAACGGATATTCCACTTCTTTCCCGGTGGCATTATGCCTAACCGTTAAAGTCTCGTTTGACATGGTTTCCTCAGTATTCTGTTAGCAGAAGCTTAGCAGGCAGACCGATTATCACACAGCATGATTGATCGACCAACCCTAAATCCGCAGCTCGGCTCGGAAGGATGGGCCGGTATGGCTGGCTAGCCGCGTCGAAGTCCGGTATTCGCTACCAGCCGGTGAATTGGCGCTTTGAGGTCGTCGGTTAAACGTACTGTCCGGCGCACCAGCCCGACGCCCAAGCCCATTGAAAGTTGTAGCCGCCCAGCCATCCGGTCACGTCCACCACCTCGCCAATGAAATATAAACCCGGTACCTGCAAACACTGCATGGTCTTTGACGAAAGACTGTCGCAATCGACTCCACCTACTGTAACCTCTGCGGTTCGGTAGCCTTCGCTGCCGTTTGGTTTGACGGTCCAGGTGTGGAGGCGTGTAGCCACCGCATCTATTTGCTTGTCGGAGCAATTTGCCGCCGCAGCCAGCAGGTAATTGTCGTCGAGCAAGGCTTGCAACAGTCGTTTGGGCAGATACTCTGCGAGTAAATTTTGCAATTTGGTATTGTTGCCATTACTACGCGCGGCTTTCAAGCGTTCGACCAGATCGAATTCGGGCAGCAAATCGATCGACAAGGTCTCGCCGGGGCGCCAATAAGACGAGATTTGTAAAATCGCCGGGCCGCTCAAACCTCTATGGGTAAACAGCAGGTTTTCTCGAAAAGTCCGCTCGCCGCAACTAGCCCGACAAGCCACGGCAATTCCGGATAGCGGCGCAAGGCGCCGACCATCGTCATCCTGCCAAGTCAACGGCACCAAGCCGGCCCGAGTCGGCCAAACCTTGATGCCAAATTGCTCGGCGACCCGATAGCCGAAAGGCGTGGCACCCATCTTCGGAATCGACAAACCGCCGCTAGCGATCACCAGGCTGTCCGAGCGGCGCTCGCCGAGGCTGGTGTCTAAGACGAAGCCGCCGTTTTCTGTCTGTTGCAACTTGTCGATCCGGCAATTCAACTCGATGACCACGCCATATTGCCGACATTCCGCCAGCAACGCATTCAGAATATCCTTGGCGCTGTCGTCGCAGAACAATTGGCCGTGCAAACGCTCGTGGTAGGGTATTCCATGCCGGTGAACGAAATCGATGAAATCCCATTGCGTGAAGCGGCTTAACGCCGATTTGCAAAAATGCGGATTGTGCGAAATGTAATTTGCCGCCTCCACCGTGTAATTGGTGAAATTGCAGCGACCTCCGCCCGACATCAATATTTTCTTGCCCGCCCGGTTAGCATGATCCAGCACCCGGACTTTACGGCCGCGTTTGCCGGCCTCGATGGCACACATTAATCCGGATGCACCAGCGCCAATAATAATCACGTTCGAATTATCCATTCCGAGCAACTTGTAATAGCCTAAAAAAATCGGTAAAAAGTGAGGGTATTCTAACCGCATTTCTCCGCAGGCCGCGGCGCTGCTCACGGCAACGCTCCGTCGGCTTGCAAGCCCTCAATTCTCACCACTTCGACAAGAGCGACAATGACTGCACAATACAGCTACTCATTCAACACCGGCGATGGTAAAAACAAGGCCTTATTAGGCGGTAAAGGCGCCAATCTGTGCGAAATGACCCAAATGGGTTTTAACGTGCCGCCGGGCTTTGTCATCACTACCCAAACCTGTCTCAGCTACCTGGAACAGAAACGCTTGCCGGACGGTTTGATGGACGAAGTGCGCGCACAAATTTCGGAGATCGAGCGGGTGACCGGCAAACATTTCGGCGGCGCCAACGACCCGCTGCTGGTCTCGGTGCGGTCCGGCTCGGCGATTTCGATGCCGGGCATGATGGACACCATCTTGAACCTGGGTCTGAACAAGCAGACCCTGGCCGGCCTGATCGAGGAAACTTCCGACCCGCGTTTCGCTTACGACGCTTACCGGCGCTTCATTCAACTGTTCGGCAAGGTCGCACTCGGGATTGAAGACGAGAAATTCGACACCCATTTCAACAACGTCAAACGCGCCGCCGGCATCAAGGCCGACGTCGCATTGAGCGCGGACCAGTTACAAGAAATCAGCGAATTGTTCTTGATGGTCGTGCATGAAGAAACCGGCCGGCCGTTTCCGGAAGACGTTTACCAGCAATTGGAAATTGCGATCTGCGCCGTATTCAATTCCTGGATGGGCAAGCGGGCGATCGACTACCGCAAAGAATTCCACATCACCCCGGATATCGCCAACGGCACCGCAGTCAATATTGTGACCATGGTGTTCGGCAACATGGGCGACGATTGCGCTACCGGCGTCGGCTTCACCCGCAACCCCGGCACCGGCGAAAACGAGATGTACGGCGAATATTTGGTCAATGCCCAGGGCGAAGATGTCGTGGCCGGCATCCGCACCCCAAAACCGGTGCACGAAATGGCCAAGGAAATACCGGAGCAATACCGGCAATTGGTGGAACTGCGCAACAAGCTGGAAGCGCATTACCACGAAGTCCAGGACTACGAATACACCATCGAACGCGGCGTGTTGTACTGCCTGCAAACCCGCAACGGCAAAATGAATGCGGCGGCGATGGTCAAAACCTCGATCGACATGGTCGCCGAAGGCCTGATCAGCAAGGAGCAAGCCTTATTGCGGATCAATCCGGAGTTATTGGAACAGTTGCTGCATCCGCAACTGGCGCCGGATCACACCAACAAACCGATCGCCACCGGCCTGCCGGCTTCACCGGGCGCGGCCTGCGGCCATTGCGTATTCGACGCCGATACCGCCGTCCGCCTCGCTAAAACCGGTCAGGATTTAATCCTGTTGCGGGAAGAAACCAAACCGGAGGACATTCACGGTTTCTTCGCCGCCCAGGGCGTGTTGACCAGCCGCGGCGGTAAAACTTCGCACGCCGCGGTGGTGGCGCGCGGCATGGGCAAGGCCTGTGTCGCCGGCGCCGAAGACATCAAGGTCGATGTGCGGGCGCGGCTGGCTATCGTCGGCGATATCCACATCAAAGAAGGCGATCTGATCACGATCGACGGCAGTAACGGCAATATATATCTGGGCCGGATTCCGACCATCGCCCCACGATTCTCCGAGGAACTGAAAATCTTACTCGGCTGGGCCGACGAAGTCGCCCGGCTGCGGGTCCACGCCAACGTCGACACGCCGGAAACCGCGCGTCTGGCGGTCAGTTACGGCGCCAAAGGCATTGGCCTGTGCCGCACAGAACGCATGTTCAACGCCGCCGACCGGTTGCCGCTGGTAGTCGACATGATCCTGGCCCACAACACCGAAGAGCGGGAAGCGGCGCTGGCCAAACTATTCCCGATCCAGCGCGACGACTTCGAACAATTGTTCGAAGCGATGTCGCCGCACCCGGTTACCGTCCGCTTGCTGGACCCACCGATGCACGAGTTCCTGCCCAACGAACACCAATTGACCGACGAACTGGACGCGCTGAAACATTACCTGACCATCGTCAAAGGCCAACGGGTGACGCTGGACACCTTGACCAATGCCGGCGACCTGCCGGCGCCGTTCAACCGGCTGAACGAAGACGTGATTCTGGAAGCGATCGCCAAGAAGCAGATGATGCTGGACAAGGTGCTGGAGCTGTACGAAGTCAATCCGATGCTGGGCCACCGCGGCGTTCGCCTGGGCATGAGCTATCCGGAAATCTACAAGATGCAGATCCGCTCGATTCTGGAGGCGGCGGCGCGTTGCATCAAACAACGGATTCCGGTCGAGCCGGAAATCATGGTGCCGCAAGTCATCACGGCGCAAGAACTGAAAAAGGTGAAAGGCTACGTCGACGAAATCCAGAACGAGGTCGAAAGCCAGTACAAGATCAAACTGAATTTCAAATTCGGCACGATGATCGAAACGGTCAGGGCCTGCACCCGTGCCGACCGCTTGGCGGCGACGGCCAGCTTCTTCTCGTTCGGCACCAACGATTTGACCCAGGCCACCTTCTCCTTCTCGCGGGAAGACGCCGAAAACAAATTCCTGCCCTTATACGAAGAATCCGGCTTGTTGGAAGATAACCCGTTTGAAACGCTGGATATCGAGGGCCTCGGCAAACTGATGAAAATGGCGGTGGATTTGGGCCGACAACAACGCCCGGAGTTGAAAATCGGCATTTGCGGCGAACACGGCGGTCATCCACGTTCGATCCGTTTCGTCCATAACTTGGGCTTGAACTACGTCTCTTGCTCCGCGCCGCGAATTCCGGTGGCCCGGCTGGCGGCTGCCCACGCCAAACTGCTGGAAAATAAGCCAATATAAGCCGACGCAGCCGGCGCCAAAAACCAGGCGCCGGCCGCTTCGCTGTTTATTCCCGGTAACGTCCGACCCGGTTCCGACCCGAAGCCTTGGCGTCGTACAAGGCTTGGTCGGCACGATACAGCAAGCTATCGAAGGCTTGATCGTGGCCCGGAATGATGGTCGCCACGCCGAGACTGATCGTCACAAACTCGGAAATCTTCGAATCCGGATGCGGCATCCGCATGTTTTCTACCGCTTTCCGCAGGATTTCCGCCAACACCAGGATTTGGTCGGCGTCGCATGCCGCCACCACACAAAACTCTTCGCCGCCGTAGCGGGCGATCAAATCGCCGGGCCGGCGAAAAAACCGTTTCAAGGTTCTTGCCACCTGCCGCAAACACTGGTCGCCTTCCAAATGCCCCAAATTGTCGTTGTAGGATTTGAAAAAATCGATGTCGATCATAATCATCGACAATGGATATTGATGCCTTAACGCCCGTTTCCACTCGCGCTTGACGAAAGCGTCGTAGTAGCGCCGATTCGGCAGTAATGTCAGCGAATCCAAATAGGCCAATTGCAGCCGGCTCTGGGCTTTGTCCAGTCGTTTGCTCAGCCGGGCTTGCGCCAAATACGACAACAACAACACAATCAAACCGATCAGCGCGACGATAGCATGCGTGATCACCAAATGCTCCACCCGCTCGTTGACGAAACTATCCAGGCTGGAGGCCGGTATATTCACGCTGACGCCGCCCCGCACGTCGCCCAGCTTATATCCGTCCTGATCGTGGCATTTCAGGCATTCCGGTTCGACCAGCAACGGCGCCATATAGCGGTAAAACGGTTTACCGTCGATCATGCCGGACCCGCTGACGCTTTTTTGGCCTTGCTTGAACGCAGCCATCGCTCCGGCCTCCCAACTATCCGGTTTGTTCTCCGGCCGCAGCGGTTCGGTACTGGTGATATGGAAGTTGATACCGCTTTGACTCTGGCTCATTTCCGCCAACTGCCGGGTCATGAATGCCGGATTGATCAAAGTCAGCTTGACGCCTTCCTTGGTTTCGACATCGCGGTTGGGCACTTTCAAATAAGGATTGGGTTGCGTGCCTGGATCGATCGGAACGTACACGCCGCCGTGCGAGGCATTCCACTTTCTGACCAGCACAATGTGATCGAAAAACATTTCGGCCTGACGGGTAGCGATATTTTGCGCGTACTGTTTGGTGTCCATTACTTGCTGGTATAGGTTCAGGCTAAGCAGCATTAGCCACAGAACCGCATAAACCAGGAACGTAATCCGTCTCATCAATTGCCTCAAAAAATACTTGCCACCACGCCGTGCTCCTCACCGGCCGCGTATCCAACAACCACACTATGGCGCCCGTGGAAGTGCTATCACATCATATCAGCAGACAACTTCGATATGAATTGAAATGGCCTGTTGATGCTGGCACTATAAACAAGCCGGACGCCCAAATGAATGAACCTTATCACTCTTCCAGCAAATGACAGAATCAGAACGTATCAGCCACGCGGAACACGACCACAACCAATGCATTCGAAAAGCGATAAGTGTAGCGGAACAGCTTTGCTTGTCACGCGGCGTGCAGTTAACCCCGATCCGGCACAAAATTCTGGAGTTGATTTGGAACAGCCACAAGGCGGTTAAAGCTTACGATCTGCTCGACCAAATCCGCCCGGTCAACGATGCCGCCAAACCCTCGACCGTCTACCGGGCGCTGGATTTTTTACTGGAACAAGGCCTGATTCACCGAGTGGAAAGTCTTAATGCTTTCGTCGGCTGCCATTGCTCCGGCACCCAGCACGACCAACTCTTGCTGATCTGCACCGCCTGCCATACCGTAGAGGAGCGCGCCGCCCCAAACGTACTGAGCGCGCTGGCGGTGGAATTGACCACTGCCAACTTCATCCCGCAGCGGAAAACCATCGAGATACACGGATTGTGTAAATCCTGTAAACCTGCTTAGACCACCGCGTCAGAAAAAGCGGACAAACATTGACCTGGGTCAATGCTTTTATCGGCTAAAGCCCTAAACTGCAGCCATGTCGAACGCTTTCCTACCGTCGACATGATCCTCTTGAAAGATAGATGCCTGGCGGGCGAGTTTACTCTCCCGCCTTTTTTTTGCCGTGCGATCCTCCTATAATCGCCGCCCTACCCACTCCAAACCACCCGCATGCTCAGCGACAGCCAAAAACGCCTGCTCCAACAAACCGGAGACGAGTTGCAGGACATCGGCGAACACCGCTTTTGCGAGCTGTGTCGCCATCCGCAGCAAATCGAATCCGCAGCCGACAACGAGTTGATCGCCTTTTTGAAAGTCGCCAACGCCCTCTACCGCGGCGGCGAACCGGCGATCAGCGACAGCGACTATGATTTCGTGTTTCTGGCCGAACTGAAAAAGCGCCAGCCCGAACATCCGTTGCTGCACGAAGTGGAGCCGGAACCGGCCTTCGCCGGTAAAACCGTCGATCTGCCGGTGATGATGCTATCCACCGACAAGGCCTACAGCCGCGACGAAGTCGAACGCTGGGCGGCCCGCATCGAAAAAGCGGCGGAAGAACTGGGCCAGAACTTTGCCGAGCTGCAATTCAAGATCACGCCAAAACTGGACGGTTACGCCGCCTACGACGACGGCCGCATACTGTATACCCGCGGCGACGGCCGCAAAGGCCAGGACATCAGCCGCGTGTTCGAGCGCGGCCTGCAAGTCGCCAACCAAGGCCAGCGCGGGCTGGGGGCCGGTGAAATCGTGGTCAGCCGCAGTTATTTCGATCGGAACTTGGCCGACTTTTTCGACAATCCGCGAAATTTCCAGGCCAGCGTGATCAAGGAAAAAGAGCTGGACGAACACGCCCAACAAGCCGTCAACGACCATGCCGCGGTATTTTATCCGTTTGTATTACTGCCGGCGTGGACGGGCGCCTGGGCCGAATTGATCGCAGACTTCGAAGGCCACGTCAAAACCATCTGGCATAAAGTCGATTACGACGTCGACGGCGTGATTCTGGAAATCGCCGACGAGGGCCTGAAAACGTATTTAGGCGCCACCCGCCACCACCACCGCTGGCAGTTGGCGTATAAGGAAAATCTGGAAACCGCTGAAGTCAGAATTCTGCATGTCGTGCCGCAAACCTCGCGCTCGGGCCGGATTACGCCGGTCGCCGAGCTGGAACCGACCCGACTCAGCGGCGCCCTGCTGTCGCGGGCCACGGCCCACCATTACAAAATGGTGCTGGACAAGGGCATCGGACCCGGCGCGCTGATCCGCCTGGCACGTTCCGGCGAGGTGATTCCGAAAATCGAGGCGGTCATCCGCCCGGCCGAACCCGACATCCCCGAGGCCTGTCCCAGTTGCGGCCACGCTTTGATTTGGGATAACGACTACCTGCTTTGCCCGAACAATCTGGCTTGTCCGGCACAAATCAGCAACAGCATGGAGCATTTCTTCAGGGTATTGAAAAACAACGACGGTTTCGGCGCCGCCAGCATCAAACGCCTGTACGAACACGGTATCCGCCGCGTCGACCAAATCTACGCCCTCAACGCCGAGCAATTCGAAAGCATGGGCTTCGGCCCGAAACAATCGCAAAATCTGGTCGACCAGTTGTTACGCAGCCGGCGCGAAGCGGTCGAAGACTGGCGCTTCCTGGCCGCGTTCGGCGTGTTCCGCATGGGCTTGGGCAATTGCGAACGTTTGCTGGCCCACTACCCCCTGCAAGCTATCTTCGAATTGACCGAAGCCGATATCGTCGCGATCGAAGGCTTTGCCGAAAAAACTGCCGCCGTGATTACCGAAGGCTTCGCCAATATCAAACCCTTGTTCGATAATTTAATGGCGCTGGGATTTAACTTACAGGCCAGTCAAGCGCAACCCGACGAAAACGCACACCCGTTGGCCGGCAAAACCCTGGTATTTACCGGCACTTTGCACAGCGGCAGCCGCGACGAGCTTAGCAAACAAGCCAAAGCCAAGGGCGCCAAAGTCGGTAGTTCGGTATCGGCCAAGACCGACTATTTGGTGGCCGGCGACAATGTCGGCGCCAACAAAACCAACGCCGCCCGCGAAAAAGGCGTCGAGGTAATCAGCGAGCAGGAATTTCTGGCCTTGCTAAACGGAGACACAGCATGAGCCGGCCGATCGTATTGTGTTTTTCCGGCCACGACCCCAGCGGCGGCGCCGGGATTCAAGCCGATATCGAAGCCATCGCCAGCCACCGCTGCCACGCCGCCAGCATCGTCACCGCATTAACCGAACAAGACAGCCGCAACGTCAAAAAACTGATTCCGCAGCGCGCGGAGGATATTCTCAGCCAAGCCGAAACGCTGTTAAACGACTTCACAGTTGCCGCCTGCAAAATCGGCCTGATCGGCGACGCCGAAGTCGCCAGAGCGATTGCCCAGGTATTGCGGCAATATCCGACCGTTCCGGTGGTACTGGACCCGGTGCTGGCTGCCGGCGGCGGCACCGAGTTGGCCGGCCGGCAGTTGATAGACGTCATCGTCTCCGAACTACTCCCGCTCACCACCTTACTCACCCCCAACAGCGATGAAGCCCGCCGCCTCTCCGGTCAAACCGATCTGGCCGACTGCGCGCACTGGCTGAAACAGCGCGGAGCCGAGTACGTGCTAATCACCGGTACCCACGAAAACTCCGAGCTGGTACACAACCGTTTATACATGCCCGACGGCCTCAACCAAACCTTCAATTGGGAACGCCTACCCCACCACTACCACGGCTCCGGCTGCACGTTGGCTAGCGCCATCGCCGCGTTGCTGGCGCAAGGCCTGGACATGTTCACCGCCGTCAGCGAAGCCCAGGAATTTACCTGGCAATCCCTGGCTGCGGCCTACCTGCCCGGAACAGGCCAACATCATCCGGACCGGCTATTTTGGGTGGAGGCATGAAGTTTCCCGGCAAAGGCCTATACGCCATCACCCAACCGGACGGCAAATCCATTGCTCAAGTCGTCGCAGACGTTGAAGCGGCGTTACGCGGCGGTGCCGCCGTCATTCAATACCGCGACAAAAATCCGCTGGATGCCGGCAAACTGGCCGCCGAGCTGTTGGCCGTTTGCCACGCTTACCGGGTGCCGCTATTGATCAACGACAGCGTCGAATTGGCGCTGGCGGTCGGTGCCGACGGCGTGCATTTGGGCCGCGACGACGGCGACCTGGCGGCCGCCAGGGCCGCATTGGGGCCCGACGCGATCATCGGCGTCTCCTGCTACAACGACATCGGCAGAGCGACTGCGGCCGTCGCCGCCGGCGCCGATTACGTGGCCTTCGGCCGCTTTTTCCCCTCCGGCTCCAAGCCATTGGCCGCGCCGGCCGAAATCGGCACGCTAGAAATAGCCAAGCGCAGCTTGCAAGTCCCTATCGTCGCGATCGGCGGCATATTGCCGGAAAACGCTGGACAGCTATTGGCAGCCGGTGCAGACTTACTCGCCGTCATCGGCGGCGTATTCGACGGCGACCCGTTCGCAGCCGCGCGCCGTTTCCAGGCATTGTTTTAATTTTTGCGGAGGCTGCCATGCCAGACCATGTCTACCAAAAAATCGAATTAACCGGCTCGTCCACTGTCAGCATCGAAAACGCGGTGGAAAACGCCGTGGCCAAGGCCGGCGAATCGGTGGCCAATATGCGCTGGTTCGAAGTAATCGAAACCCGCGGCCATATCGCCGACGGCAAAATCGCCCACTGGCAAGTCACGATCAAAGTCGGTTACACGCTGGACTAAAGCGCCGGTTATGGACGCCTTTCTGCAAGCCGCGATCGCCGAAGCCGAAGCCGGTTTGGCGGAAGGCGGCATCCCGATCGGCTCGGTGCTGGCTTATCAGAATCGTATCATCGGCCGCGGCCATAACCGCCGGGTGCAACAGGGCAGCGCCATTCTGCACGGCGAAATGGATGCGCTGGAACATGCCGGCCGCTTACCGGCCCAGGTCTACCGCGACAGCGTGCTCTACACCACCTTGTCGCCTTGCGCGATGTGCAGCGGCGCGATTTTGCTATACGGCATCCCGCGCGTCGTAATCGGCGAGAACCAAACCTTCGTCGGCGAAGAAGAATTACTGCGCCAACGCGGCGTAAGGCTGGAAATAATCCAAGACCAGCGCTGCATCGAATTAATGCGGGATTTCATTGCCGCCCGGCCCGAACTCTGGAACGAAGACATCGGCGTTTAAGCCTCGCCTAACGGCGGGCGGTCAAAGCCTCGCGCTCGCGTTTCAACAACTCGGCTTTGCGTTCGATTCCCCAGCGGTAACCAGCCAGTTTGCCGTGGCTGCGAACCGCCCGATGGCACAGACACCGCCTGCCCCGCCGGCGACCAGCACGGCACCCAAACAACAACTGCCGACGGCATAGCCGATGCCGTAGCCGTTCCGGGCGATTCTCGGCGACGGGCTAGACACCGCTAAACCGAATGTAGCGCCGCAACGGTGAACCGGCAGTCCAGACGAAGGCTTCGGTGTAGTAGTGCATCAAGGCCAGATAACCGATCAGCCCCAAAGTAACCGCCTTGTAGACTTGTGTCGCGAACAGGGTTTGTAGCAACAGATTCACCATGCCGTCGCCGTAAGCCTGCAACAGGTAAGTCAACATAAACGATAACAGCGGCAATACCACCGCCGCCGGAATCCGGCAGCTTGCGGCAAACCGGAACAATGCGTTTTCCGGGCGGATGCCGTGGCGGTTGACGTCGTGGGTCACGTAAAAACTATAGGCGGTAATGTCATGCACCAGACGCGGCATCAAAATTGCCAAAAAATAATACTGCTGGCTGTAGACGTAACAACTGGCGACCACCAACAAGGTATTCGCCCACAAAAAATACCAGCCCAAACGGTTCGATACATAGCGTTGGCACACCAGCGTAGAAATACACAAGGCCGCAGTCAGCAATACCGCAATCTGCAACACCCGGGCGGCTTGTTCCGGCTCCAGGCTGTTGTGCATGAAGATGCCGATATAGCTAAAGATCCCGGCGCTCACACTAAGCCACAATTGCAGATAAAACAACCGGTTCGGCAAGCGGCACACGGCCTTGGCGACGCCGTGCTGCTGTTTCAACACGTGGTAAACCGTCCAGCAGGCGCTGATCAGATACAGCACCCGGTACGGAATAAACAGGCTGCCGACCCCGAAAAACAGCACGATAAAGCCGGTCATGCCGATCAGCTTGTTTTTGTAAGTCGCCAGATACTCGGTGTGGCTGGCCAGCAGTAAATTACTGGCGATGATATGCGGCGTGCCGAACAAGACTTGGAACAACAGGAAATGGCTGGGACTGGTCGGCAAGGCTTCGCGCAAAGCGTGGTCGAATCCGGCGCTGTCCAGCCACACCAGCACCAAACTCAGCGGTACGATGGCGTACAAACCGAGCAGAAAACGGAACGACACCGCCATCGGCCGGGCTATGTCGGGTTGGGGGTTGGTCAGGCTTACTGTCGCCACGGTGCCACCTATCGTTATTATTTTGGGCAGCCGTTATTATCGCTATTTTGCCCCGCGACTCAATACGCTTGGTTTTTCTGGCGGTTAAGCATTACTGCGCTTGCCTTGCAAGCCGCCGGTATGCATCGCAACGATACGATGCCCGGCCGGAAAATAGCCGCGCGCGATCAAGTCGTATAGCGCATATAGCAATTTACCGGTGTAAACCGGTTCCAGCTCGATAGCGTGCCGACGTTGAAAATCTACGATGAAATCGAGCAATTGCGGGGTGGTCTTGGCGAAGCCGCCGCAGTGGTATTCGGTCACAATCCGCCATGCGACATCGTTGGCAGCCCCAGCAGCACCCAAAAACGACTGGATATCTTCGATCAGGAATTCGCCGCCTTTCAGCGCGGCGACGCCGATCAATTCGGTGCCGGGCGGCGCAGCGCCGATCAAACCCGCCAACGTGGTGCCGGTGCCGCAGGCAACCGCCAGAGTATCGAAGCCGATATCGATTTCGGCGACCGATTCGGCGACACCCTGCAACGCTAAATCCAGCGCCCCGCCTTCAGGCAGCCAATATTCGCCCGGTTTAAGGCCGGGCAGGCTGTTGGGGGTCCTAAAGGCGCGCAATTGCCGATAGTGCTGGCGCGGCAGAAAACGCAGCTCCATGCCCCAGGCCACCAAATCCTGCAACGTTGGATTCAGTTTCGGCGGCCGCTCGCCGCGAATGTAGCCCACCGTGTTTAAGCCCAAAGCACGGCCGGCGAAGGCCAAGGCATGCAAATGGTTGGAATAGGCTCCGCCCATGCTGAGTACGGTATCGGCGCCCCGATATAAGGCATCGTTCAGGCTGTATTTGAGTTTGCGCCATTTATTGCCGGACACGACGGGGTGCAACAAATCGTCGCGCTTCAACCAAAGCTGGATACCGCGCCCGGACACGATCGCATCGTCGATCAGGGTCAACGGCGACGGCTGCAATTGAGTTTGAAAGGCTTGCAGCCGCGGATGTAAGCCGCTCACTGCGCCGTTTTGATCGCCCAGGCCACATCAATGGCCTGGCGATTGGCTTTGACGTCGTGCACTCTAAACATCCGCACGCCGGCCATCACGCCCAGTGCGGTGGTTACCGCCGTAGCGGTGACTAGCTCGGCGGGTTGTTCGACATTGCAGATATTGCCCATGAAGCGCTTGCGGCTGGCGCCCAACAGCACCGGATACCCCATCGCAACAAACCGCGGCAGATGCGCCAATAGCTGCAAATTATCCTGCTTACGCTTGCCGAAACCGATACCGGGATCGATGGCGATATTCTGCGCCGCAATCCCGGCATTCAAAGCCGCATCGATGCGTTGTTGCAAGACTGCCGCCACCTCCTCGACGACATTCTCGTAGCAGGGGTTATCCTGCATGGTTTTCGGCTCGCCTTGCATGTGCATCAAGATGATGGGCATGCCGCTGCGGGCGGCGAAAGCCAACATATCACTATCGCCCTGCCCGGCCGATACGTCGTTGATGATATCGGCACCGGCATCGCGAGCGGCGGCCGCCACTTGGCTGGACATGGTATCGATGCTGATTCTGAGCGTCGGATCGAGTTGGCGAATTGCACGAATAGCCGGTACTACCCGGCGAATTTGCTCTTCCGCGGTGACCGGATCGGAGCCGGGCCGGGTCGACTCGCCGCCGACGTCAATGATGTCGGCACCCTCGGCGATCATTTTCTCGGCTTGGCTCACGGCTGCCGCCACACCGGTAAACTTGCCGCCGTCGGAAAAACTATCCGGAGTCACATTGAGTATCCCCATCAACTGGGGCCTGGCGGTGGGATTGAACATGCGGAAAAACTCCTCGAAGACAGCCGGATAGTTTAACGCCTTGGAGTCGTTTTGGGGTTACCGGCCGCAACAGCCGGTTGGGAAACCGCCCCGCGCCAAGCGGCGAGAGGCGGTCGGGCTCGCTTAAGCCCTGAGCAAGGCCTTGACCAGTCTCTCCGACAGCTGTTCCTCAACGAATTGCGGTTCATTTGGCGGATATAACGAGACCTCATCGATCTCAAAACCGTATTCCTTGCCCAGTAAAATCAACTCTTTGATTTTCAAGCAAGCTTTGAGCTTTTCTTTCAAAGCCTCATCGGCTTTGGCTTTCTCGGAAAATTCTTTGATAACCTTTACTGACATTGTTAACTCCGTGATAACACTAAAAATGGATAGAATCCATTTACACGGAAGCAAAATTTCTGCCAGTTGTGAAATCGGAAATACCGCTGCTTTCGCGGCGATTTAACGGGACCCGCTACCCGGGTTCAATATTTTCCCTTACAAATCCTGGTAAATTTGTCGCAAACCCAACAATGCGACAAATCAGCAAACCGCCCGCCAATTAGTCGGTCGCAGCCACCCGCCGATACGCGGAATGGTAGTAAAGCAACGGATCACCATCGCGGCAGACAACGCGGTCGACTTCGCCGATCACCACCCAATGGCTTCCGGCCTGGATTTGCTGCACCACCCGACATTCCAAAGCCGCCAGTGCTTCGTCCAAGACCGGCGCACCGTTTTCTCCGGCTTGCCAGGGTACGGCAGCGAACCGCTGCTCCTGCGTGGTACTGCCGGCAAACTGGTTGGAGACGTCTTCCTGGCTTTCGCCGAGGATATTGACCGCAAAGCGGCGACTCTCCAACAGCGCAGCGCCGGTATCGGTCGCCTGATTCAGGCACACCAAAATTTGCGGTGGCTCCAGCGATACGCTGCTGAAAGCGGTCGCGGTCATGCCCTTTGGCTGGTTTTCCCGGCTCAGAGTGGTCACCACCGTGACGCCGCTGGCCCATAATTTCAGCGCATTTTTGAATTGTTTGGCTTCGACACCCATGATAATTCACTTCCCGTAAGATTAAGTTTCGCGATTGGCGGCCGCATAACACCGGCAACGTCTCGCCCGTAGCCGGTGTTACGCCAATTATTCCGTCAATGTTTAGGCCGCATGTGAGGGAACAGCAACACGTCGCGGATACTCGGCGAGTTGGTGAACAACATTACCAACCGGTCGATACCGATGCCCTCGCCGGCCGTCGGCGGCATGCCGTGTTCCAGCGCGGTGATGTAATCGGCGTCGTAATGCATGGCTTCGTTATCGCCGGCCTCTTTTTCCTCGACCTGCTTGCGGAAACGCTCGGCCTGGTCTTCGGCGTCGTTCAACTCGGTGAAGCCGTTGGCAATCTCGCGGCCGCCGACGAAGAACTCGAAACGGTCGGTGACGTGCGGATCATTGTCGTTGCGCCGCGCCAGCGGCGACACTTCCACCGGATAGGCGGTGATGAAGGTCGGGTTCATCAAACGGTGCTCGACGGTTTTCTCGAAAATCTCGATCTGCACCTTGCCCAGGCCGTAACTGTCTTTGACCGGTATTTTCAGATTTTCGGCAACCTGGACCGCCGCTTCGCGGCTGGTCAAATCGGCCAGCGTCAAATCGGGATTGAAATGCAGGATGGATTCCAGCACGGTCATCCGCGCAAACGGCTTACCAAAATCGTAAGTTTCACCTTGGTACTCGATTTGAGTGTTACCGACGATATCTTCAGCGATACCGCGCAGCATGGCTTCGGTCAAGTCCATCAAGTCGCCGTATTCGGCGTAGGCCTGATAGAACTCCAGCATCGTGAATTCCGGATTATGCCGGGTCGACAGGCCCTCATTACGGAAATTGCGGTTGATTTCGAACACGCGTTCGAAGCCGCCGACTACCAGGCGTTTCAAATACAATTCAGGCGCGATGCGCAGGTAAAGCTCCATATCCAACGCATTGTGAAAGGTCGTGAACGGCCGCGCGGTGGCGCCGCCCGGAATGACCTGCATCATCGGCGTTTCCACTTCCAAGAAGTCGCGAGCCACCAGAAAGTCGCGAATGTAATTGACGATTTTCGAACGCATGACAAAAGTCTTGCGCGCCTCGTCGCTCATGATCAAGTCCAGGTAACGCTGGCGGTATTTGATCTCCTGATCGGCGATGCCGTGGAATTTTTCCGGCAGGGGCCGCAAGGCTTTGGTCAGCAGGCGAATGTCGTCGACCTTGACGCTGAGCTCGCCGACCTTGGTTTTGAACAAGGTACCTTCGGCGCCGAGGATGTCACCGATGTCCCACTTCTTGAACTGGTCGTTATAGACGCCCTCCGGCAGGTTATCGCGCGCGACGTAAACCTGAATCTGGCCGGACATGTCCTGCAAATGGCAAAAACTGGCCTTGCCCATGATGCGGCGCGTCATCATCCGTCCGGCAATCTTGACCCTGATCGGCTCGGCCAACAATTCCTCTTCGGATTTTTCGCCGTATTCGGCCAGCAATTCTCCGGCCACCACGTTGCGGCGAAAATCGGTCGGAAACGCAATGCCTTCCTCGCGGATGGCATTCAGTTTTTCCCGGCGTTGTTTAATCTGTTCCTGTTCGTCGTGTTCGAGTTCTGACATGTTTTTAAAAACTAAAGCAAAAATAAAAATTAACTATGGGTCCAGCGGCAGCAAGCGCACCCGTTCGCGTAACTCGTCGGCAACGACCAGAGCGCCGTTCTCGAGTTCGGTATGAAAACGGCGCAACAACTCGATTGCCCGCGGCCCCAACGCTTGCGGTGCGATGTTTTGAGTGCGAATTTGAAACACACTGGGCGATTCAGCCCCCGTCAGCGCCAACAAAGTCCCGAAGTCCAGATCATGGGTAAAAACCACGGCGCCATTCTCACGCGCCCATCCAAACAACACGTGATCAGCGGCATTTGCTGCGCCTATTTCTGACCAATGCACCGCCTCGAACCCCGCGCCAACCAACACCGGCACCCAGGCCGGCGACAAGTTCATATCCAGCAATAGTTTCACGCCGCGTGCAAAGGCAATTCGATTTCCTCGGCTCGCCAAGCCGCAAAGCGCAACGCCTCGGTGATATCGTCAGCCTCCAAATAAGGGTATAAATCGAGAATCTGCTGCACCGAATAACCGCTGGCAACCAAACCGACCACAGTACCAACGGTGACCCTAAGGCTGCGTATGCAAGGTTTCCCACCCATTAGATTCTGGTCGAAAGTAATCCGTTGAAAATTTTTCATTACTCCCTCCGGTTCAGGTAAGGTTCGTTTTACAACCCGCTCTTCAAGCTCGCCTCAATAAACTGATCCAACGCCCCGTCCAATACCGCCTGGGTATTGCCGGTTTCGACGTTGGTGCGCAGGTCCTTGATCCGCGATTGGTCCAGCACGTAGGAGCGAATCTGGCTGCCCCAGCCGATGTCGGATTTGGAGTCTTCAATCGCCTGCAAGCCTTCGCTGCGTTTCAGCATTTCCATCTCGTACAGCTTGGCCTTGAGCTGCTTCATCGCCGTGTCTTTGTTCTTGTGCTGCGAGCGGTCGCTTTGGCATTGGGTGACGATGCCGCTGGGCGCGTGGGTAATCCGCACCGCCGATTCGGTTCTATTGACGTGCTGGCCGCCGGCGCCGCTGGCGCGATACACGTCGATCCGCAAATCGGCCGGGTTGATGTCGATTTCGATATCATCGTCGATTTCCGGCGAGACGAAAACCGACGCGAACGAAGTATGGCGGCGGTTGCCGGAATCGAACGGCGATTTGCGTACCAAGCGGTGCACGCCGGTTTCGGTACGCAGCCAACCAAAGGCATACGGACCTTCGAATTTAATCGTCGCACTCTTGATGCCGGCCACATCGCCCGGCGATTCTTCGATCAACTCGGTTTTGAAGCCCTTGGCCTCGCCCCAGCGCAAATACATGCGCTCTATCATCGATGCCCAATCCTGCGCCTCGGTGCCGCCGGAACCGGCCTGGATATCCAGAAACGCGTTGTTGGCGTCCATTTCCCCACTGAACATGCGCTGGAATTCCAGATTGGCGACCTGTTTCTCGTAGCCTTCCAGATCGCTGGCGACGGTATCGACCGTATCGGCGTCGTTTTCCTCGACCGCCATTGCCAACAATTCCTCGGCATCGTTCAGGCCTTGCTCCAGATCCTTGATGGTATTGACGATACCTTCCAGCATCGCCCGTTCCTTACCCATCGCCTGCGCCTGTTCCGGTTTGTTCCAGATCGCCGGATCTTCCAGTTCGCGCAAAACTTCCACCAACCGTTCGCTTTTGCTGTCGAAATCGAGATAGTTCTTCAACCCGGCGCTACGCTCGCGCAGATCGGCAATCTTGTATTTAATCGGATTAATTTCTTGCATGAACCTATGCTCAAACAAAACGCCGGGCAAAGAACCCGGCGCAGATAAAAAACCGGTGATTATAAACGATTAGCCGACCGGTTTGGATTCCCGCGTGCGGAACGACCAGACGATACAACCGATTCCGGCCAATACAAACGGCACGCTCAACAACTGGCCGGTGGTGATCGCCATACCGTTGTCGTACATGGCTTGCTCGGTTTTAAAGTACTCCAGTACGAAACGGACGCTGAACAGCATCGCAATAAAGCTGCCGAATACGAAGCCGGGCTGGCCGCCGCACTTGGTATAAATTCGCAATGAAACGACATAAACCAGCAGATAGCAAAACGCTTCGTAAAGCTGCACCGGATGGCGCGGCAAGTGGTCGACACGAGAAAACACCACACCCCACGGCTGCGCAGTCGGGATACCCAGAATTTCGGAATTGAAAAAATTGCCGATTCTGATCAAGGCGCCGGCCAATGCAGTCGGAATGCTGACCCGGTCCAGCAACCAGAAATAGCTATCGCCGTATTTGCGCCGATATAGATACAACGCCAGAATGATGCCCAGGGTGGCACCGTGGCTGGCCAAGCCGCCCTCCCATACCGCCAGGATTTTCAGCGGGTGCGACAGGTAATAACCCGGATCGTAAATCAGCGTGTGCCCAAGCCTGGCGCCGAGGATGGTCGCGATCACCATATACCAGAGCAAGGTATCCAGTTCCTCGACGTTCTTGCCTTCGCGCTGGTAAATCCATTGCATGGTCAAAAAGCTGCCGACGAAACCGCAGGCAAACAACAAACCATACCAGCGAATTTTTAAAAAACCGAAATCGACCAGAATCGGATCGATATTCCAGATCAAGTGTTCCATGACAGTGACGCGCTTGGTTGAGATCGTTAAAGGTTACTAGGTTACAAAAACCGAGGCAAATCGGCCGCCCCGAACCGAGCCTCAGCGAAGCCGCCTAAGCGCGGCTAACAGTGGCCGAGTCCGAAACGGGCGCAGTATCGGACAACAAGCTGAACAAGCCTTTTTGCGCCTGATCCAAAATCGTATTCACCAACGGATGCTTCAGCCGCCGCTGTGCGGTCACTGCATAAAACCGCTCGACCACGCCGTCGGCGATGCCCAACGTGCGCACTCCGTATTGGTTCTCGATCGCCTCCGCCACCGCCAGCGGCGAGAAAAACAAGCCGCTGCCGCCGGCGCCGAAGGTCTTCAACAAGCCGCTGTCTTCGACCTCGACCTGCACCGTCGGACTGATTTGATTGACATCGAACCATTGGTCCAACGAGCGGCGCAATGCGGTATTAGCCGTCGGCAACAGAAACGGCGCGCCGTTCAGACAACGCGGAAAGTCGCGGCGGTAACGTTCGGCCAGCGCCGGAGCGGCAAAAATCGCGACCTGCGATTCGCCCAGAAAATGGTTGAATACTCGGGCACCGCTGGCCGGCGTGGCCGGTACGTCGCACAACACCAGATCCACGCCGTGCAGGGCCAGCTCAGCCAGCAGACGCTCGGTCTTGTCCTCCAGACAATGGATCTGAACCGGCTCGGCCATCCGCAACAAAGGCTCGACCAAACAGTAAGACAACAATTTCGGCAATGCATCGCTGATACCCAGATTCAGGCGCATGCCGCGGCCGCCGCCGCCTTTAAGCATGTGCGTCAACTCGCGCCCCAGACTGAATATCTCCTCCGCATAGTGAAATACCGCACGCCCGGTATCGCTCAACACCAATTTCCGCCCCTGTTTGACGAACAATTGGCAGCCTACTGCCTGCTCGAATATCGCCAATTGGCCGCTGATGGTAGGCTGGGCCAAATGCAATACCTCGCAGGCGGCACTGATGCTGCCATGTTTGGCAACGACCCAAAAATAGTAAAGATGCTGGTAATTGATTCGATCCACGGCCTTAATACATCGTTATTTTCTATGAAATAAATTTATTTATCCGATTTTACTATTTTTTTAACAAGGCATATCTTTTGGTCAAGACAATTTTTTTGCGAGACTACCCATGACCACCGCCCAGACATACGACGACAAAGCCCTGCGCAGCAACTTCCGCTTACTGAAACAAATTCTGGCGCAAGTACTTAAGACCGAAGCCGGCCCCAACATCTCCGGCATGGTCGAGCAACTGCAACGCCAATTCGCTGCGTTACAGCGCGACAACAGCGCCAGCCGCCGCCGACAGCTATCGGACACGCTGAACAAACTGCCGCCCGAGGCGCAAACCGAAGTGATCCGCGCCTTCAGCATGTTCTTCAGTCTGCTCAACATCGCTGAGGAATCAGCCAACTTGCACCAGCGCCGGCGCCTGGCCGAAAACGACAAGCACTTTTGGCCCGGCTCGTTCCACGATACCTTACTGAATTTGCGTCAGGCCGGCGTCGATGTCGGCCAATTGCAATGTTTACTCGATAATTTGAGCTATATGCCGGTAATGACGGCGCATCCGACCGAAGCCAAGCGGCGGGCGGTACGCGGCGCATTGCGCAACATCTTTCTGAGCCACGAGAAACTCGACGACCCGCGGTTGAAAGGTTATTTCCGGGCCGAAGTGCTGGAGCGACTGCACAGCCAGATCCAATTGCTGTGGAAGACCGACGAGGTACGCGCCCGCGGCATGGGCGTAGTCGACGAGATCGACGCCGGCTTGTATTACTTTCCGCTGTCGTTGTTCGAAGCCACCGCCCGGGTGTACCGCAATTTCCAGCGCGCCCTGCATGACGTCTACGGCGCCGACGCGGCCGCGGTCAAAATCCCCAATTTCCTCAGCTTTGGTTCCTGGATCGGCGGCGACCGCGACGGCAACCCTAACGTCAAACCGGAAACCACCGCGCTGGCTTTGCGGATGCAGACCCGCACCGTCTTGCAAGCCTACATCGCCCGCGTCGCCGCGCTACGCGAACAACTGTCTTATTCGTACGGCTTATGCCAACCCACTGCAGCGTTTTTGCAAAGCCTGCAACACGAACGCGAGCTGCTGGGCGACGTTGCAATTCCATTGGAACTCAGCTGCCGCCAAGAACCCTACCGGCACAAATTAAGCTTAATGAAATACCGGCTGGAAGCGGCATTGAACCGGGTCGAACAGCGCATCGAGCAAACGTCGGGCGCCAGCGATATTCACGCCTACGCGGGCGCCCCGCAGTTTTTAGCCGATTTGCGGCTGATCCGCGAGTCATTGATCAGCCACGGCGATCAAGCGGTAGCCGACCTGGAGCTGCTGGACTTGATCCGGCTGGTCGAGACCTTCGGTTTCCATCTGATGCAGCTTGACGTGCGCCAGGAATCGACTCGGCATAGTGATGCGGTGGCGGAAATATTTACCCTGGCGTTGCAAATCGACTACCACAGCCTGCAAGAATCGGAACGCTTGCAATTGTTGGGCGAAGCGATCGCCGCGCCCGGCAGCTTGAGCTACGACAATCAGCTGGTGAGCGACGCCACGCGAGAAACGCTGGAAGTGTTTCAAGTCATGGCCGACATGCGCCGGGAAATCGGCGCCGACTGTTTCAGCCGCTACGTGATTTCGATGACCCACTCGGCCAGCCACATCATGGAGGTCTTGCTGTTAGCCGCACAAACCGGCCTGGCCGGCCGCATCGGCGGCCGTTGGTATTGCCATGTCGGCGTGTCGCCCTTATTCGAGACTATCGAAGATTTAAGCCATATCGACACAGTTTTGCGCACCTTGCTGGCGCAGCCGGTCTACCGCGCGTTGCAACAGGCTTACGGCCAGCGTCAGGAAGTGATGTTGGGCTATTCCGATTCCTGCAAGGACGGCGGCATTCTAGCCTCGGCCTGGGGCCTGTACCGGGCTCAGCAACTGGTCATGGAAATCAGCGACAGCGAAGGCATCCCCTGTCGTTTATTCCACGGCCGCGGCGGCACCGTCGGCCGCGGCGGCGGCCCCACCCACCAGGCGATTCTGGCGCAACCGCCGGCTACCGTGCGCGGCCAGATTAAATTCACCGAGCAAGGCGAGGTGTTATTCTACCGCTACAACAATATGGAAACCGCGGTCTACGAATTAACCATGGGCATCACCGGGTTGATGAAAGCCAGTGTCAGCCTGGTGCAGCCGGTCGCCCCGGACCGGGCCGAATCGCTGGCGATCATGAGCGAATTAGCGGCCCTGGGCGAGCGCGGCTATCGGCAATTGACCGAACATACGCCCGGTTTCCTGGACTATTTTTACGAAACCACGCCGGTCACCGAAATCGGCCAACTCAACATCGGCTCGCGGCCGTCGCACCGTAAAAAGCAGGATCGCTCGAAAAAATCGGTGCGGGCCATCGCCTGGGTCTTCGCCTGGGCCCAATCCCGGCAGACCTTCCCGGCCTGGTACGGTATCGGCTCCAGCCTGGAAAACTGGTGCGCCGGCAAACCGGAGCGGCTGAAAACCCTGAGCGAGTTATACTGCACCTGGCCGTTCTTCCGGAATCTGCTGAGCAACGCGCAGATGGCATTAAGCAAATCGGATATGGACATCGCCCGCGAGTACGCCGCCTTGTGCGCCGATCCGGAAGTCGGCAAGCGTATCCATGGCTTGATCGCCGCCGAGCACCGCCGTTGCGTGGACTGGATTCTGGAAATTGCCGAAAGCGACAAACTGCTGGCCGATAATCCGGAGCTGGCTGCTTCTTTACATCGGCGCAACGATTATCTGGGTCCCTTGAACTTTTTGCAGGCCGATCTGCTCAAGGCGGTCAGACAAACGGAAGACAATGGCGAAGAAATAGCCGCGATGAAGCCATTGCTACGTACCATCAACGCTATCGCGGCCGGTATGCGCAATACCGGCTAATCTTGCTAGTCCGTTACGGAGAACACTATGGCTACATCAAATCCGCTACACCGCCTGAAACAGCTCATGCTGGCCGAACGCGAGGACATTGGCTCGTTGCTGGCCTACGGCGTCGGTATCGGTTTGATGTCGCTGGCCACGCCGATCGCGGTACAGGCACTGGTAAACACCATCGCCTTCGGCGCGCTGTTGCAACCCCTGGTGGTATTGACGCTAATCCTGCTGGTATTGCTGTCATTCAGCAATACTCTGGTGGCGCTACAGTTTTACGTCGTGGAGATGCTACAGCGGCGGCTGTTCGTACGCTTATTCGGTACATCGGCCCAACGCTTACGCAACGCTGTGATGTCGGTGCGCGACCACCAGTACTTGCCGGAGCTGGCCAATCGCTTCTTCGACGTGGTCTCGCTGCAAAAGACCGCCGCATCCTTGCTGCTGGAAACCCTAGGTTATCTGCTGCAAACGCTGATCGGCATGATATTGCTGGCGTTTTACCACCCTTTGCTGCTGGCCTTCGATTTATTCCTGGTCGCAGCCCTGTACTTGATTCTGTTCGTGATGGGCAAACGCGGGATTCCGACCGCGATCGAACAATCCAAAGCCAAATACGCGGCCGCCGCCTGGCTGGAAAATATCGCCGCCAATCCCTTGCTCGGCAAAAGCCGGGCTGGCGCCGAGTTCGTCGACCAGCAAACCGAAAAGTTCGCCCACCACTACCTCGAAGCCTGCGTTGCTCACTTCCGAATTCTGTCCAGGCAGAACATAGGCGCTCTGGTGTTGCATACCCTGGCCAACACCGCCTTATTGGGCATGGGCGGCTGGATGGTGATCGAACGCCAGCTCAGCCTGGGCCAGTTGATTGCCGCCGAGTTGGTGGTCAACGCCATGGTCTACGGCCTGACCCGACTCGGCAAAAACCTGGATAACTTCTATGAACTGGTCGCCAGCGTCGACAAGATCGGCTATTTGCTGGATCTACCACAAGAAACGGCGCAAGACGGACAACCGGAAATTACCGAGTCTGCCTACCGACTGGAAATCCGCCAACTCTGTTTGCCGGACAGCCCTTACTGCGACGGCGCCAACGGTCTGGATTTGCTTTTAGCTGCCGGCGACAAACTGGCGATAAGCACCGGCGCCGAACGCGGTAGCTTGCTGGATACCATCTGCGGCCTGCGCACTCCGAGCGCCGGCCAGATTTTGTTGAACGGCCATGACTTACGGGATTTGAACCTGGGCCAATTACGCGACCACGTCTCTCTGGTTCGCCATACCGAGCTGGTAGAAGCGACAATTGCCGAGAACCTGAGCCTGGGACGTGATTTACCGTTGGTAAAGCTTCGCCAAGCCCTGGAACAAGTCGGCCTGCTGGAGACGGTTTCGGCGCTGCCCGAGGGCATGCAGACCGAACTTTGTCCGCAAGGCGGCCCGCTGAACGACGAACAAGCATTACGACTGACCCTGGCACGGGCCATCGCCGGCAACCCTAACTTGTTGTTGATCGACAAGGCTCTGGACCGCATCGACACTCGTTATCTGCCGGTTCTGCTCGAAGCATTAACGGCGCCCAATGCGCCATGGACTTTACTGGTCATCAGCCACGAGCCGCTGGTGTTGGCGCACTTTCGGCGCCAAGTCATGCTGGCCGATGGCCGTTTGGTCGAAAACGATACCAAGGGAGAATGATATGCACAGCAACACCGATGACTGGCTAGCCAACACCGGATTGGGCGATTTGCGCGACGCGATCACCGCGCCGATCGCCGGCAAAATCGCCCGTTCCTTGTTGTTGCTGCTGCTCGTGCTGCTGATCCTGCTGCTACTGACGCCGTGGCAGCAAAACGTACGCGGTATCGGCCGCGTCGTCGCCTATATTCCCGGCGACCGCCAACAAACCGTAGGCGCTCCGGTGGAAGGCCGTATCTCGCGCTGGCTGGTTAAGGAAGGCAGCCGGGTCAAGGCCGGCGAAGTGCTAGCCGAGTTACGCGACAACGACCCGCTGTTGCTGCAACGGCTGGAGAGCGAACGCCAGGCCTTGCTCGGCCGGCAAACCGCGATCGACAACCGGGTGGAAACCTTTCGGGAACAATTGCGCATGGCCGAACAGGCTCGACCCCAAGCCCTGGCCGCAGCCGAATCGCGACTGGAAATGGCTCGCCAACGCCAACGCCAAGCCGCGCAAGGCGCCGAAGCCGCCAGTGCAGCCCGCTTGACATCGTCGTTGAATTTGACCCGCCAACAGACATTGCAAGACAAAGGTCTGGCCTCGCGGCGGACACTGGAGCTGGCGCAACTGGAAATGGCACAACGTAGCGCCGATCTCGACCGCGCCCACGCGGCACTGGCGGCATCCAAGAGCGAAGTCGACGCGGTGGGCGCCGATCTGCGCAAATTGACCGCCGACACCACGGCCAGCGTCGAAAAAGCCCGCGCCGAGCTGAATAAGGCTATCGAAGACCAGAATTATTTGCGCGCCGACTTGCTGAAAGTGGAAACCCGTCTGGCCCGGCAGCAAACCCAAACCATCACCGCACCGCGCGACGGTACGGTATTGCGCTTGCTGGCCAACCCGAATGCGGAAATGGTCAAGGCCGGCCAGCCGCTGGCGATCCTGGTGCCGGACACCGACCAGCGCGCGGTGGAATTGTGGGTCGACGGCAACGACCTGCCACTGATCGTCTCCGGCAGCAAGGTACGGCTGCAATTCGAAGGTTATCCCGCCATCCAGTTCGGCGGCTGGCCCGAATTTTCGATCGGTTCGTTTGGCGGCCAGGTAGTGCTGATCGACGCCACCGACGACGGCAAGGGGCATTTTCGGATCCTGGTGCAACCGGATCCGGACGACATTCCTTGGCCGGAAGTGCGCTTTCTCCGCCAAGGCGTAAGGGTTAACGGTTGGGTGTTGCTCGGCCAAGTCACGCTGGGCTACGAATTGTGGCGGATCTTCAACGGCTTCCCGCCGCTGGTATTGCCGGAGCCCGAAGTCAAGGACGCCGGTAAAGGCGATGACAAGAAAGCCGATAGTGGCGAGAAAAAAGAATGAAAACCAGAGCAGCGATTCTGATCTTAGTCTGGTTGCCGCTGCTGGCCTCGGCGGAGCCAGCGCCCGCACCCCGGCCGCTGGCTTTGGCGGAAGTGTTGGACGCGGCTTTGCGGGCGTTTCCGGGCTTACTGGCGGCGGAGCAGCGTAAGCAAGTCGCCGACGGCGAGCTGCAAACCGCAGAAGGCGGCTTCGATACCTTATTGAAATCGCAAAACCGCTGGTCGGTGGCCGGCATGTACGAGAGTCGCAATTACGATGTGGTGATCGAACAACCGACGACCCTTTGGGGCGCGACTTTTTTCGGCGGCTGGCGGCGCGGCACCGGCCAATATCCGGTCTACGAAGGCAAAAGCCAGACCGCCGACGACGGTGAGGCGCGAATCGGCGTCAACATCCCGTTGTGGCGTAACCGCGAGATCGACCGCCGCCGCGCCAGCCTCCAACAGGCCGAACTCGGCAAATTGATCGCCAACCACGAGTTCGATCAAGTCTTATTGGAAGTGCGCCGCCAGGCCAGCCACCGCTATTGGGACTGGGTCTTGGCCGGTCTGCGCGCCCGCACCGCGGCGCAACTGCTGCAAATTGCCGAACAGCGTAACGACGGCATTCTGCAGCGAGTCGCCGCCGGCGATATTCCGGATTTCGAAGCGCTGGACAACCAGCGGGCCATCATCGAGCGCCGCGAGCGACTGGTTGCCGCCAAACGTATGCTGGAGCAAAGCGCGATTCAATTGTCTTTGTATTGGCGCGACGCCGACGGCCAACCGCAATTGCCCACCGACGAGTTGTTGCCGAGCGGCTTTCCGGAACGCGAGCCGAAAATTGAAGCGGATTTCGAAAACGCCGCTCATTTGGCCCGCAGCCAACGGCCGGAATTGAAACGTTTGGAATTGCAGAGTCAGCAGACCGAGACCGAACTGGCTTTGCAAAACAACCAGCGCAATCCGGCCGTGGATTTCTCGGTGATGGGCGCCAGCGATATCGGTTACGCCAAAGAAAAATTGAACCGCGACGAACTCTATCTGGGTTTGAATGTCGATATACCGCTACAACAACGCGTCGCCGGCGGTCGGGCGCAAACGGCAGCGGCGAATTTAAAGCGTCTGCGCTGGGAGCGTACCGGCACCGAGGACAGGATCAATGCTGAAGTGAAGGATGTGCTGTCAGCCTTGAACGCCGCCCGCCAACGGCTAACGCTGAGCGAACAGCAGCGGCAAGCGGCCCGTCAGTTGGAGGAAGGGGAACGCACTCGCTTCGAATGGGGTGAAACGACTTTGTTATTTGTCAATCTACGTGAAATAGCCAGTGGCGACGCGACGCTGCAAGCCGCCGATGCGGCAGCCAGCCTGTTCAAGGCCCATGCCGACTTTCAGGCCGCGGTCGCCGCACCTTTGGATTACGCACAATGAGGTGATGAGTATGATTAGAAAGTTTGATAGAGCCGATTTTTCTAGAACAACGGTAGTTAAGACTTTGGTGTTGGTCGGCGGGTTAATCGTCTGCGTCAAATTCCCTGTCGAAACTTTGCACTTTTTCGGCGTGGCAGTTCATACCGTTTACGAAAGCGTGGCCTTTGCCATTGAAGAGTTGTTGACGCACGTTTTCGGTTTCAGCAAGTTCCAGGCGCAAATGATCGTGTTTTATAGCAGTTGCGCCATCGCTGCCGGCGTTTTATACCGGATCGTCCGACACTTGCCGATCTGGTTGCAGCGGGCCAAACGCTACTGCATAGGATGCTGCGTGCGCTTGCGGGAACGCTGGCAAAGCTATTGGGAGATGTTGCCGGTGTTGCAGAAAACGCATTTGTTGGCGGTGGAATTCGCCTTTTTGGCCGGTAGCGTCGGCTATATGTTGGTTTGACAACCAGCCATTTCGGCTCGCCTCATTCCGGCGCGGCGACCTGGAGCCGACCGGCCTCGACCCGCACCGGAAACGTGGCGACATCCTCGTAAGCCGGCGCGCATTTAACCTGGCCGGTCTTGACGCAAAACCGGGCGCCGTGACGCGGACAGACGATTTCGTCGCCGTCCAGTTCGCCGCTGGCGATCTCGGCGCCGTCGTGGGTGCAGACATCGGCAATCGCGTAAAACTCACCGCCGATGTTGAACACGGCAACGTCGTCGCCGTCGACATCCACCACTACATGTTCGCCGTCGGCCAAGGCCGAGGCAGCCACTACGTCAATCCACTCTGCCATGCTGTTCTCGCTTGTTGGGTAAAACGACTTTCGTCTATTTCAAATACACATCGTAACGGAGCAGTTTGCCTTGCAAACTCTCACTCGGCTTGCCGCCCAGCGGTTCGGCATAATCCGGGCTTTTGACGACCACCCGTTTGCCGGTCGCGGCCCAAGCCGCATCGAACAATTGTTGCCGATCCAGATCATCGCCGAGAATATCGCGCAGGATCGCCATCGACTTGCGGGTCGCCGCCGATTGCTTGCGCTTCGCCGGGAACATCGGATCCAGATAAATGCAGTCCGGCGCTTCCGGCAGATTCATCAATAACTCGATGGCATTACCGACCAATAATGTTGGCGGTTTGAGTTCGCGCCGCAGCACCCAGTCTTTTTGAGCCAAACGTTCGAAACCGTCTTCAATCAACGCCGCAATCACCGGCGAACGCTCGAGGCAAGTCACTTGATAACCCATCCGAAACAAGGCCAGACTGTCTTGCGCCCAACCGCAGGTGGCATCGACTACGGTATGGCTTTTCTTACCGACGGCCTGCGCCAACAAATCTTTTTTCGGGGCGGGATAGGAATGCTGCTCGCCGGGGCGGGGATCGATTTCAACTGCCAGTCCGCCTTTTTTCAGGTTTTGTCGGTCCAGCAGTTTTAGACAACCGTCTCGGTAAGCCAAAAAAATATCGTCATCACCGGCCAACGCTTGTTCCAAGTCCACCAGGTCGACAGCCAAATGCTGCGCCAGCCTGGCGTCGCGGAGCGCGTCGCCGCGCAATACGGCGAGTTTGTGCCCAGCCACTATTCGGTGGAAACGGCTTCCTGTTGATTCTTCAACGCCGCATCCAGCGTATGCCAAGCCAAGGTCGCACATTTGACCCGCGCCGGATATTCGCGGACACCGGCCAATACCGCCAGCTTGCCGATCGCTTCCAGGTTGATGTCCTCGGTCTTGCCGGTGGTCATTTCGTGGAACTGCTTGAACAAGGCTTCGGCTTCGGCTTCGCTCATGCCCTTGATAATTTCGGTCATCAGCGACACCGATGCGGTGGAAATTGCGCAACCTGAACCCTGGAAACTGGCATCCTGAATCACATGATCGCCGCCGATTTTCAAAAACAAGGTGAGCTTGTCGCCGCACAGCGGATTAAAACCGTCCACCCGCCGATTAGCATCATCCATGATGCGGAAATTGCGTGGGTTGCGGTTGTGGTCGAAGATGACCTCTTGGTATAGGTCGCGTAATTCGTCAAACATTAGCCAAACACCTCAATTAGGGACTTGATGCCTTGCATCAAAATATCGATTTCTTGCCGGGTATTGTACATGGCAAATGACGCGCGCGCCGTGGCCGGCACGCCGTAAAAATCCATCACCGGCATCGCGCAATGATGACCGGCGCGCACGGCGATACCCAAGCTGTCCAGCATGGTGCCGATGTCGTGCGGGTGGATGTGGTCCAGCGTGAACGACAGGATGCCGCCTTTGTGTTCGGCCTGGCCGATGATGTTCAGGCCTTTGATTTGCCGAGCTTGCTCGGTGGCGTAATCCAGCAATTCAGCTTCGTAAGCGGCAATGTTGTCCATGCCAATCGCGCTGACGTAGTCAATCGCGGCACCCAGCCCGATGATTTCGGCAATCGCCGGGGTACCGGCTTCGAACTTGTGCGGCAGACCGGCGTAGGTAGTCTTTTCGAAGGTCACTTGCCGAATCATGTCGCCACCGCCTTGATATGGCGGCATCGCTTCCAGCAAGGCTTGCTTGCCGTACAACACGCCGGTGCCGGACGGGCCGTAGAGTTTGTGGCCGGAAAACACGTAAAAATCGCAATCCAGCGCCTGGACATCGACCGGCATGTGCGGAATCGCCTGAGCGCCGTCCAGCAGCACCGGAATATCTTTGGCGTGGGCGGCTGCGATGATTTTCTCGACCGGATTGATACTACCCAGCGCGTTGGACATGTGGGTGATGGCGACCAATTTGGTGTTGGCGTTCAATAGCTTTTCTAACTCATCGAACAGCAATTCGCCTTGCTGATTGATCGGCGCGACTCTTAAAACGCTGCCGATCTGCTGGCACAGCATCTGCCACGGCACGATGTTGGCGTGATGTTCCATCGCACTAATCACGATTTCATCGCCGGCTTTCAGATGCGACTTGCCGTAACTCTGCGCAACCAGATTGATCGCTTCGGTCGCACCGCGCACGAAGATGATTTCTTTTTCGCTGTTGGCATTAATAAACGCCCTGACCTTTTCCCGTGCCGCCTCGAACCGATCCGTGGCCTTGACGCTGAGCGTATGCACACCGCGATGGATGTTGGCGTACTCGTGGCTATAGGTATGCACGATGGCATCGATCACCGCTTGCGGCTTTTGGCAACTGGCGGCATTGTCCAGATAAACCAGGGGTTTATTGCGGATCTTTTCACCGAGGATGGGGAAGTCGGCGCGGATGTGTTCGATTGGAAATGTGCTCATCGCTAACTGTTTGGTTTAATTGATTTCGTCTTTTCTAAACACTAGAATCGATTCAGTCGATTCGTTCATTGGATAAAACTATGGTCGCCGTTTTCCCGCAAAAACACCTCACCGACATCGCCGAGTGGCATCGCATGGGCGAGGCCGGGATTTTTCCGCCTGAAAGCCGATTAGAACTCATTGAAGGAGAAATTCTCACGATGGCACCGATAGGATTCAACCATGCCGGACATATCAATCGTCTGAATCATATCCTCAACCGTTTATTGGGCGATCAGGCCGTGGTTAGCGTTCAAAATCCGATTCAACTCGGCGATTTGTCGGAGCCGGAACCCGATTTTCTGCTGCTGAAGCCGAATGCCGATTTCTACACCACCCGCCACCCAAATGCGGTCGATGTATTGTTACTGATCGAAGTTTCCGACAGCACGCTACGTTTCGACCGCGAGCAAAAACGCCGTTTGTACGCCACCCACCAAATCCCCGAGTATTGGATCGTCAATCTGATCGACAATTGCCTGGAAATATACAGGCAACCGGAAAATGGCGATTACAGAGAGCAAACGACCTTAGCCAAGGCAGACACTGTCAATCTGGTTGCGCTACCGGCGATTCAGGTCCGGGTCGCCGACATCTTATAGACGTTGGCTCCTATAAACTCATCGCCGGAAACCGCGCCAATAACTCCTGCAATAACAAGCCCTTAAACTCGGCGTTCTCAACCTTGTCTGCCATTTCATTGGCAAAAGCGAAGGTCAAAATGTTTCGTGCGGTTTCCGCATCGACGCCGCGCGATTGCAGATAAAACACCGACTTTTCTTCCAACTGGCCGACGGTGACGCCGTGCGAGCATTTGACGTCGTCGTTGTAAATTTCCAGTTGCGGCTTGGTATCGACCTCGGCATCGGCCGATAACAACAAATTGCGGTTGTTCATTTCCGAATCGGTATGTTGCGCGCCCTCGGCGACCACCACCCGGCCCTGAAACACGCCACGCGCCTTATTATCCAGGACACCTTTATAAAACTCGCGGCTGATACCGTGCGGTTGTAAGTGGTTGATGCGCGTGTGGTTGTCCAGATGCTGGCGGCCGTTAGCGACGAACAAGCCGTTCAAGGTGCATTCCGACGCTTTGTCCAGATCGCTATGAATGTCGCTACGCGCCAGCAAACTGCCGAGCGCAAAATTGTGGTGAGCAAAACGGCTATCCGGCGCTTGCTTGACGTAGGTACCGCCAAAGTGCTGCGCCTTGGCGGCTTCCAATTGCGCTTTGTAGAAAGTCAAACCGGCGTTGCGGCCCAACAGACATTCGTTGACCGACACCGTGAAATAGCTGTCGGCACTGCCGACGTAAGTCTCGATGATTTCCGCTTCGGCCTGGTCGTTGACGAGGAACAGATTGCGGCTGACGGCCAGCGCGTTGGCCTCGGTCACCACGTGCAGAACCTGCAACGGTTTATCCAATTGCTGCTTGGCGGCAACCTCGATCACGACACCATCGGCGAACCAGGCGGCGTTGAACGCGACCAGATTGTGTTCGCTACTGGCGACCGCTTGGCCCAATTTATCGGCGACAGACTCAGGATTTTGCGCCAGCACCTCGACCAAGCTACGCACGCTGACGCCGTCGTTCAAACCGGACAAAGCCGACAAACCGGCAACATAGCGACCGTTAACCAGCACCACGCTATAAGCGTCTTCCAGGCGGTATGGCTGTAACCACGCCGCGTCAATGCCCTGTTCCGCAACCGGCGCGAACACGGTTTTGTTCAACGCCGACAGATTGGTGTAGCGCCATTCTTCCTCGCGAATATTGGGAAAACCGCGCTCGGCAAAGGCAGCCAAACCTTCGGCACGCAGTTGCTGCAACCATGGCAGATCGACACCCGGCAACGACGGTGCCAAGTCTTGATAGGCCGCCAAATAAGAATAAGCTGATTGTTCGGCGGCGATCATGCGGCTTGCCCTTCCAGCCAGCTGTAACCTTTTTCTTCCAGCTCCAACGCCAGCTCCGGCCCGCCGGACTTGACGATCTTGCCGTCCGCCAACACGTGCACTACGTCGGGTTTGATGTAATCCAGCAGGCGTTGGTAATGGGTGATCATCAAGAACGAACGCTCGGCGGCACGCAGCGAATTGACGCCGTCGGACACAATCCGCAACGCGTCAATGTCCAGGCCGGAATCGGTCTCGTCGAGGATGCACAATCTCGGCTCCAGCACTGCTGCCTGCAAAATCTCGTTACGCTTCTTCTCGCCGCCGGAAAAACCTTCGTTGACCGCGCGGTATAGAAACTTCTCGTCCATCTGCAGCAACTTGACCTTGCTTTTGACGATGGTCAGAAAATCCATCGCATCGACTTCCGGCAGGCCCTTGTGCTTGCGCATCGCATTCAGGGCCGCTTTCAGCAAATAGATGTTGCTGACACCCGGAATCTCGACCGGATATTGAAACGCCAGAAACACGCCCTCGCGGGCGCGAATTTCCGGGTCCATCTCCAGCAAATCCTTGCCGTCGTAAGTCACGCTGCCTTCAGTGACGCTGTAACCGGGTTTGCCGGACAGCACGTGCGACAAGGTGCTCTTGCCGGCGCCGTTAGGGCCCATGATGGCGTGAACTTCGCCTGGGTTTATTTCCAGGGTTAGGCCTTTTAAGATGGGTTTGTCGTTGATGGTGACGTGGAGATTTTTTATGCTGAGCATACGTTTTGTACCTAAAATTAAAATTCTGACTGCCTTTGATCAGGCTGCGTGTTGTATTGTCGTTTTTAGAGCAAACTGATAAAGCGTTTTTGGCTCAACATCCGCTTTGCCGTCATTAAACTCCAGACATCCCCATTCAGGATCAATCTTGGCCGTTTTTACTTGATCCGGAGAAACGTATTGGCCAATTAAATCCTGCAAATTTACTTTAAAGGTCTGGCCATTTTCAAAAGCGAGCTCAAAACTGTAACCGTCAAGATATTGAAATTGTTTGAGTTTCATTTCTGTTACTCCAAAGGGGCAATACTGTGAAAATTTTGGCCCACATAGCTATCAGCTCGTCTTGATGCAATTCGGCCCATCCTCGAACTAATGCGCGGCATTTTCTGGGAATGCCACCTTCAATGATATTCAAATTCTCCAACTCCATAACCGCCTGATATTCGCCATATTTGATATGTATATGGCGAGGCGGATGTTCGCTGTCGATCAAGAACATCCGAATAATGATTCCGTAGAAGCGGGATATTTCTGGCATTGATTTTTTCAGTTCTTCAACAATTAGTGTCGCTATCGCGACGGCTATTTAACGTCGGGTCTCGGCCCGACAGCCGAGATACTTTCTTTTGCATCGCCAAAAGAAAGTATCCAAAGAAAAGGCGACCCGGATGCCGCTTTTATCCTGGGCTCCTCGCTTTTGAACGGGGTTGCCTGAAGGGGCTCCCAGCCCCTGCATGCAGCGCGACGCATCCATGCATCGCCCCTTCGGGCTATTACGTTCAAAAGCTAGGGTGCTCGGCGCGGCATACGGGAAGAAAAACCATCGCAACTTCAAAAAAAATCCTGAAAATGTAGGGTGGGCAATTTTGCCCACCATTGGCTTTCATCCCGGGCGAGCACTAAATCGTGCCCACCCTACCCTGCTCAAATTCAATTAATCAAGTCGGGGCATTAATTCGAAGAAACGATCACATTTATCAATAACCGAATTCAAAGATGTTGCCCTAAAAACTTCAGTATGTAACTGATCGCATCCCGCAGTAACACATTCAATTGCAGTTTTTTCCCATAATCTTCTGCAAGACCAGGTTTTCATTACTTTGGCAAATGGTGCAGAACAACGATGCTGCCTCAGCCGTTCGTTAATATTGTTTGCAAAACCAACTTTAAAACGATTGGGATCATGCTCAGGTTCCAACCCCAACAAGTAGAAAACACCAATATCGTAAAGAGTTGCTTCCGGTAAAGAAGATTCTCTATCCTCATCTTCCATTAAAGCACTTCTGTTAGAACCAATAACTTCCAGTACTAAACGAGCTTCACGATCTGTGATATAGGAAATTGTCTGTCCTCGATTTTCACTGCCACCACGAGATTTCTCTGGCTCTATGCCCAGGCGCTTGATAACCTTAAATACTGATTGACGCCGCAATCCATTAAGCTCTGAGAATTCTTTTACTGAAATCAAATTTTCAGTCATATAGAAGTAACCAAAATAAATAATCCAAACAATTTCCATCCCGCGGCGGGGTTATTCCCGTTATTCCGCCCCGAGCATCGCAGCTTTTGGCGAGAATAGCCCGCAGGGGAGCGGCAGGGATGCCGCTCGTTTTCGGAGGGCCAAGGATGGCCCTTCCGAAAACCCTCGCCAAAAGCGAGAAGCGCAGGATTAAGGCGGAATTCCGGGTGGCCTTTCTTTTGGTGACTTTTCTTTGGCCAAACAAAGAAAAGTCACTCGGCTGTCGGGCCGAGACCCGACTTCAAAACAACCCGTCGCGATAGCGACACATTACCCCAGCTGATTCCATTCATGGTTCGACAAGCTCACCACGAACGGAATCAACTCGTCACCACCAACAGCCCACAAAATCCAATTTAACCAACCGCCCCTTCCAAACTAATCCCCAACAACGCCTGCGCCTCCACCGCAAACTCCATCGGCAATTCCTTAAACACTTCCTTACAAAACCCGTTCACAATCATCGACACCGCATCTTCAGCCGACAACCCGCGCTGCTGACAAAAGAACAATTGGTCTTCGCTGATCTTCGATGTCGTGGCTTCATGCTCGACTTGCGCCGACGGTTGTTTGACCTCGACATACGGAAAGGTATGCGCGCCGCATTTATCGCCGACCAGCAGCGAATCGCACTGAGTATGATTGCGGGCGTTTTCGGCGGATTTGGCGACCTTGACCAACCCGCGATAGGTGTTCTGCGCTTTGCCGGCGGAAATACCCTTGGACACGATGGTGCTGCGGGTATTTTTGCCGATGTGGATCATCTTGGTGCCGGTGTCGGCTTGTTGCAAATTGTTGGTTAAGGCCACCGAGTAAAACTCGCCGACCGAGTCGTCGCCCAACAACACGCAACTGGGGTATTTCCAGGTGATCGCCGAACCGGTTTCGACTTGCGTCCACGAAACCTTGGAATTACGGCCACGGCATTCGGCGCGCTTGGTGACGAAGTTATAGATCCCGCCGACACCGTCTTTGTCGCCGGGATACCAGTTCTGTACCGTCGAGTATTTGATCTGAGCGTTTTCCAAAGCGACCAATTCAACGACTGCCGCATGCAACTGGTTTTCATCGCGCATCGGCGCGGTGCAGCCTTCCAGATAGGACACGTGCGAGCCTTCGTCGGCAATGATTAAAGTCCTTTCAAACTGGCCTGTGTTGGCAGCGTTGATCCGAAAATAGGTCGACAACTCCATCGGGCAACGCACGCCTTTGGGGATGTAAACGAAGGAACCGTCGGTAAACACTGCCGAGTTCAATGCGGCGAAAAAGTTATCGCCAACCGGTACGACGCTACCGAGGTATTGTTTGACCAGTTCAGGGTGCTCCTGTAGCGCTTCGGAAATCGGGCAAAAAATCACTCCGGCCTCTTTGAGCTTGCCTTTAAAGGTGGTGGCGACCGATACGCTGTCGAACACTGCGTCGACGGCGATTCCGGCCAGCCGCTCTTGTTCATCCAGCGGAATCCCAAGTTTTTTGTAAGTTTCCAGCAATTCCGGATCGACTTCGTCCAGACTTTTGGGCTTATCTTTTTTAGACTTAGGCGCCGAGTAATAGCTGATGGCTTGGTAGTCGATCGGATCGATTTTCAGTTGTGCCCAGTCCGGTTCGCTCATGGTTTGCCAATGGCGAAACGCCTTTAGCCGGTATTCGAGCATGAATTCCGGTTCGTTTTTAACTTTGGACAGACGACGGATAACGTCTTCGTCCAATCCCGGCGGAAAGGTATCGGCTTCCAACTCGGTGACGAAGCCTTGTTTGTATTCCTGGCTGATCAGGTTTTCGATTTCTTGAGCGGAGGTGGACATAGGCTTTAGTACTTTTATCGAAACAGTTGATTGACCGGAATATACACTTCTTCCGGCGGTTTAAACGGCAACACCATGTCTGCCAGCGTAATCGATTCCAACGCATTGGCGATTTTTTGATTTATCAAATGCCAGTTGCCTTGTATCCGGCAACCGCTGGCTTGGTCGCAGCCCTTGTGTGAAGCACTGCACTCGGTCAACGCTATCGGCCCCTCCAGTGCGCCGATAATGGCAGCAACGGTAATTCTGTCCGGCTCTCGCGCCAAGGCGTATCCGCCTTTAGCTCCGCGCACCGAAACCACGACTTGAGCCTTCATTAGTGTTTTCAATATCTTACTGACGGTCGGCTGAGCGATGCCGGTAACCTCGGCCAATTCGAACGTTCCGTGCAAACGACCCGATTCCCGAGCCATATGACTCAGGATTACCGTTGCATAATCAGTCAGTTTGCTTAGTCGCAACATCCACACCCTCCACAATGGGGACCATTTTAGTCTTATTTAATAACCAAGTAAAGCACTTGGTTATTTGCACGCAATTTGCCCCTACAAGGATCGAAAGCCGCCCGCGGTGACGGTGCCGGCAAACTTCCAAGCCGGCCTTCCCTGTTATACTTGCAGGCTTGCAAGACACGTTTATCCATCCCCCAAAACTTGGACCTCTTACAGCCTCAACCATGCCCCATATTCGCAGCCCCATCGTGTTGATGTACCACGGCACCCCGAGCGAAAAACCGGAGTCGGTATATTCGATTGAGGCGAGCCTGTTCGCCAAGCACCTGAAATACTTGAAGCAAAACGGTTGGAACACCGTTCTGTTCAGAGACCTGGATAAGCCGCATTTACTGCCGGAGAAAAGCGTAGTTCTGACCTTCGATGACGGTTATAAAGACAACTACGAGGGGGCTTTTTTCCCCCTAGTGGAACGAGACATGAAGGCATCTTGGTTCATTACTACCGACTGTATCGGCGGCCACGCGCATTGGCTGGGCGGGCAGTCCCAGCAAACCCGGATGCTCGACCCGGGCCAATTGCTGGAAATGCATTCTGCGGGAATGGAAATCGCGTCGCACACCCACTCACACCCGGATCTTTCGTTACTTAACCATGACCAGCAACTTGCAGAATTCGACCAAGCCAAAACCTTGCTGGAGCAACTTTTGACCGCGCCTGTGACCAGCCTGGCCTACCCTTTCGGCCGCTTCAACGCTGATTCGTTAGCAGCAGCCGAGCTTGCGGGATACAAGCTGGCCTGCACTACACAACCCGGATGGCGAGAACCCGATAGCAACCCGCTTCTAATCAAACGCATCACCGTTTATTCCGGCGACAGCCCGAGCCTGCTGGCCCGCAAATTAAACTTTGTGGATAACGACGTCTCTTGGCAGAAAATCGGCAGGTATTACATGAAACGCATCTTGAGCCGACTGAATCACCAATTTGATATGGTTTAAACAAGCCGAACCGCGCTAAATATCGAACGCAGCCAAATCAAGACGGACTTAGAAAACGCCATTCAATAGCGCTATAAACGAAAAAGGCCTTTGAAATTCAAAGGCCTTTCAATAATGGCGGAGAGCTAGGGATTCGAACCCCAGGACGGGTATAAGCCGTCAACGGTTTTCAAGACCGCCGCTTTCGACCGCTCAGCCAGCTCTCCAATAGCCGTGCATTATTTCAGAAAGTTTCGGCGGAATCTAGTATTTTTTACGACAGACTCGAACAAGCCGATACCATGCCCCGCTCTATTTTCCCTAAGTGTTTGTTGGCAATTGCAAAATCCGCGCGAATGCTGACCAGGATGTGCACCGACATCGGCTGCGACATCGTAGCCATAGATTGTTTCGCCGACGCAGACACACTGGATATGGCAAGACAGGTATACCAGACCACCTCCCTGGCTTGGAATCACGTTAGCGAAGCGGTACACGCTGCACTCAGAGAACATGCCATAGACGGGGTGATTTACGGTAGCGGCTTTGAAGCCCATCCGGAAACGTTAACGCATCTGCAAGGACGTAAGCGCGTATTTGGCAATTCCGCAGAGGTGTTCCAAAACACGCAAAACAAACCTTATTTCTTTGAAATGTTGGACAAACTGGGCATCTCATACCCGGCAGTCGACTTTGCAGCAAAATCCCCCGGCGACGGCTGGATTTTTAAACCCTGGCACAGCCACGGCGGGATTGGAATAAGCCGCAACCAGGATTCAGCCGGCGTGGACGGCTATTGGCAACGTTTTATCGACGGCCAGGCAATGTCGGTGCTATTTGCAGCCCATGCCCAACACATTGAAGTGATCGGATTCAATCGCCAATGGTGTGTCGAGCCAAGCCCCGGACATGGTTTCGTTTTTGGCGGCATCAGCAGTCAAGCAGAACTGCCCGGCACTACCCGTCATCAAGTGACTGAAGCAGCAAATAAACTCGCAGCCGCATACCGATTACGTGGACTCAACACTTTGGATTTCATGCTCGACGCCAAAGGCATTCATCTATTGGAGATCAATCCGCGCATCTCCGCCAGCGCCCAGCTTTATGGCAAGGAGTTACTGCTGAGGCACTTGGCGACCGTATTTGAGTCTGCGGATATCTGCGCCGGCAAGATCAGCGCCGAACCGCGTGCTTACCAAACCATTTACGCCACTAAAGCACAAAAGATCGAATCGCATGTGATTTGGCCGGATTGGGCCGTAGATCGGCCGGTCGCAGGCTCGATTGTTGGCGTGGGCCAGCCGATATGCAGTATTATTGCCGGCGGAAAAAATTCGCGGCAGGTTGCCGAGCGATTGGGGCAACGGCAGGCCATCCTTCAAACTCTCTTAGAATCAGGTTATTAATTCATGCAATATCAGGCGAGCGTCAATCAACTTTCACAGCCCTTAGTGCAGGAGCTGCTGGATAACGCTGACAAATTAAGATTGGGCATTGAGAAACTCGAAAACGGTTGCACCATCATCGACGCAGGTATTAAGGTGCCCGGCGGATTGGAAGCAGGCCGTATCATTACCGAAATCTGCATGGGTGGCATGGGCACGGCGACCATTTCGCAAAGCGCTTACACCGAGAGCTGGCCGCTGACCATCAATGTGCATGCCACCAATCCGGTATTGTCCTGCCTCGGTAGCCAATATGCCGGCTGGAGCTTGTCGCACGGCAAATATTATGCGCTGGGTTCCGGCCCGGCCCGAGCGATGGCTACCAAGGTCAAGGATGGATCGGTAGAGCCGGTTGAGGAACTTTATAAAGAACTGGAATACCGCGACAGCGCCGAACAGACCGTGCTGGTGATCGAAAACGATGCCGTGCCGCCGCTAGAAATTGTCGAAAAAGTCGCGGCCGCCTGCGGCGTAGCTCCGGAAAAACTGACGATCATAGTAACCCCGACCAGCAGTCTGGCCGGCGGCGTACAAGTCGTCGGACGGGTACTGGAGGTAGCGATGCACAAGGCCCATGCCCTGCACTTTCCGTTGGAAAACATCATCGACGGCTCCGGTAGCGCGCCGATCTGCCCGCCACACCCTAATTTCGTCAAAGCCATGGGCCGGACTAACGACGCGATTTTGTTCGCCGGACAGGTGCATTTGTTCGTCAAAGGTGACGACGCGGCCGCCGAGAAATTGGCCAAAGAATTGCCGAGCTCGACTTCCAAAGATTACGGAAAACCGTTTGCCGAGATTTTTAAAGCCTACGAATACGACTTCTTCAAAATAGACGCAATGTTGTTCAGCCCGGCCGTGGTGATTGTCACCGCAGTCGACTCCGGCAAAAGCTTCCGCGCCGGCAAATTGGACAATGCACTGTTAAACCAGTCGTTCGGCGCATAATTCTCGCCGACCTTCCCTCCCGGCGGCGGAATTTGCCCAGTCAGACCCGCCGCCCTGCCGCTAACTTTTACCGCATCTTTTACATTGCGCCGAATTGCAATTTTTACCGACGATCCGGGCTGGCACGGCAAACAATTGTGCCAGGCTTTTGCCCATCGCGGCTTTGACGCCGCATACGCTTCCCTGACCGACTGCACGATACAGATTCACGATAACGATCTGCCGATATTCATCCCCGGCTTCGCGGACCGCCTGCCCGCAGCGATTTTCGTCCGTGGAGTACCGGGCGGATCGTTGGAAGAGGTGGTTTTTTATCTGGATATACTTCACGCTTTGAAACTGCTCGGCGTTCCGGTTTATAACGACGCCGGAGCCATAGAACGTAGCGTCGATAAAGGCATGACCAGCTTTCTATTGCACCGGGCCGGGCTACCAACGGCAGCCACCTGGGTCGTGCGCGACCGTGAACAAGCCCTGATAATCGCCGAACGCGAGTTACAACTCGGCAATTTTTTGATCAGCAAACCGTTGTTCGGCTCACAAGGCGAAGGAATTCGCCGCATCGAAAAATCCACCGATTTGTTATGGCTGACCGGCAGCCGCGGTATTTACTATCTACAGCGTTTCGTCGAATGTGACGGCGACGGTTACTCCGACGTTCGGGTATTCGTAGTGAACGGCAAAGCAGTAGCCGCCATGCGGCGGCGCGGTATTTCCTGGCTGAATAACGTTGCCCGCGGCGCCAGTTGCGAGGCCATCGGCATGGAGCCCGAGTTAGCCGATTTGGCTGTAGCAGCAGTCGAAACCTTACGAATGGATTACGCCGGCGTCGATCTGATCAAAGACCGGGACGGCACTTACCGAATCATTGAGGTTAACAGCGTTCCGGCCTGGCGGGGTTTGCAAGGCGTTTGCGAGACGAATATCGCCCAAATTTTGGTCGCCGACTTATTGAGCCGTTACTTGAGCGAGCCATGCTGAACCGGCAACAACTGATCGACGCCTATCGCCAAGCGTGTGAAATCGAATTGCAGGCGTTCAAGCCGGGCAACGTCAGTATTTACAGTCCGGCACACGATATGACGGTCGACGATTTTCGGCTCAGTGCGCAAGTCAGTAGCGGGCCGCTTACCGACCCAAAACTTAGCCTGGGCGAAAAAATTTATTACGCCATCAAAGCCACTCGAGAAGCCGTGGCCTGCAACACCAATCTGGGTATCGTTTTACTCTGCGCACCGTTAATTCAGGCGGCAGCGAGCTTGAAGCCGGGGCAATCCTGGCGACAGGCGCTCGAGTGTGTATTGCAAGCCACTACCCAAGCAGATGCCGACTGGGTATTCGAGGCCATTGTGTTAGCCGCACCGGCCGGACTAGGTGAATCCGAGCAACACGACGTTCAGGAAAAAGCCGCTGTCACTTTAATGGAAGCGATGCGCTTTGCCGCAGACAAAGATCGAATCGCCTTACAATACGCCACCAATTTTAAAGACATTTTTGATTTCTCAGTTTTACGATATAATCGTGCTTTCGTTTTGTCTGGCGATTCTGGTTGGGCTGCGCTAGCGGTTTTCGCCGCAATGTTGGCGCACTTTCCCGATAGCCATATCGAGCGGAAGTATGGAAAGCGGTATTCAGAGTGGATCAAGGTAGAGATGGAATCGCTCGATCAGGCGATGCAGCTCGCCATTGAGCCTGAAGAGCTTTTTCCGGTGCTTTACGGACTGGACAAAGCTTTTAAGGCACAAAGAATCAATCCGGGTACGACAGCTGACATGACTGTAGCGACAGTACTGGTGGTGCTTCTGGAACAGCTTATCGGCCAGGCAATGGTTGGTAAGTTATAGAGGGAACTTCGCAGAAACTATATTTTGGGACATTATTGTGTCTATTTTTTGGTTCAATCTTATCTTTAGGGGATAAATTTAAAATGGCAAAAATTACAAACATGCGCGTTGGCGAGTCTTTGGTTGGTGACGGCAACGAAATTGCCCATATCGACCTGATCTTGGGCCCACGTGGCTCAGCGGCAGAAACCGCGTTTGCAAATGCTTTGACCAACAACAAAGACGGTTTCTCTACCCTGTTGGCTGTAGTTGCGCCTAACCTGTTGGTTAAACCAGCTACCATCCTGTTCAACAAAGTAACCATCAAAGGTTCAAAACAAGCCGTTCAAATGTTCGGACCTGCACAACGCGCCGTTGCTCAAGCGGTTGCTGACTCTGTTGAAGACGGTACCATTCCTGCTGACGAAGCTGACGATTTGTTCGTTTCCGTTGGCGTATTCATCCACTGGTTGGCTGACGACGACGCGAAAATCGAAGAATTCAACTACAAAGCAACCAAAGAAGCGATCGCTCGTGCTGTAGCCGGCACTCCGACTGCTAAAGAAGTATTGGCTGCCAGAAAAGACGCCAAACACCCGTTCGCTGCTAACAACGTTTAATTTTTTAGTATCGAAGGTTGTACAAAATACCCCGGCTCGCCGGGGTATTTTTTTGTCTAAAATTTGCTAATTTCAGCCACGCCGATACGGCGGTTGTGCAACGCACTGGCAATCAGTACCCCGGACATTCCGACCGCTTCCAGCCGGCGCAGATCATCGGCACCGCGCACTCCACCGGCAGCTATCCAACGGGTATCGGGGTGCCTGTGCCTCAGACTATCGAGTCTGGCAAAATCCGGCCCCGAATCGGCGCCGACTTTATCCAGCGTCATTGCGATTACCGTCTGCGGCCAATACTGCGGCAATTCCAACCAACGCGCATCGCCCAGAGCTAAGTCGTGTTTGAAGTCCAGCGACAAAACCGCCGCAGAGTTGCTTAAATCGTATGGCGACAACCGAGTTTCGGTGCCGATCACAGGTTTAAGGTTATGCGGTTGTGCGGAGCCCAAGCCGGGTTGCGGTAGGCCGCTATCGACCCAAAACTCGATATTCGGATAACGCCGGATTAACGGCTCGAGAATTTGGCGATGATTGCCGTTATCGGCAATGGCATTCAGATCGGCGATGTAAAACACTGGAAACGCATACAAACTCAAGAAGCCGGAAACCACTTCAGCTATCGAACTGCCGGTAACGAGCTGCGAATTCAGATGCACCGGCCGGTAATGGCTGCGGTCCCCGCCACTGGCGTGTACCACCAAGCCGTCTTTTAAATCAATGACTGGAATAATTTGCATGGAGTGACTGAGTGAAACAACTGACGATTCTGGTATTCGAATACATTAGCGGCGGCGGCCTGGCCGGCGAGGCTCTGCCGACATCTTTGCTTGCGGAAGGCCGCATGATGTTACAGGCTTTGTTGCACGAACTGAAGCGTATTCCGCAAATACGGATAAAGGTTCCATTAGACGAACGCTGCGAGTTGGAGATGGATTCGGAGACAACCGAATGGGTCCGAATCGGTGCCGGCCAGGACATCATGACCCAGCTCCCCGTGTTACTGGAGCAAGCCGACCTGTTTTGGCCGATCGCCCCGGAAACCGGCGGCATCCTGCAGAGCCTGGCCGATTTGGCCCGCAATAACGGTATCGAAACCCTATTGTCCGACGCCGCGACATTGACGCTGTGCGCCGACAAATTAGCGACATACCGTCATCTTTCAGCGCACTCGATACCGGCAGTCGCGACCTACCCTGCCCACCAATATCCGGACTTCGCCGGACGCGTCGTGATAAAAGTCGCTGACGGCGCCGGTTGCCAGGACACATTGGTTGCCGACGCCACAGCGTTGCTAACGGCACTTGCAGCTTTAAACGCACCGCAACGCTATGTCGTACAACCCCTCGTCGAAGGCCGAGCCATCAGCCTGTCGGCCTTATTCAACAACGGCAAGGGCTATTTTTTGACCTGCAACCAACAACAAATCGTCTTGGAACAACAGCGATTCCATTTACGCGGCTGCTTGGTCAATATCGACAACGAATACAACGAGCATTATCGCAACTTGGTCGACCGGATCGCGGCGGCCTTACCCGGCTTATGGGGGTATGCGGGTGTCGATTTGATCGAAACCGCCGAATCCGGGGCCCAGGTACTCGAAATCAATCCGCGCCTGACCAGCTCTTATGTCGGCATAGGTCGGGCCACAGGCATTAACGTGGCGGCACAAGTGTTAAGGCTACGGGACGATGCACCATCCTTGGTCCCAACCCGACAACAATGCGTAGAGGTTGCGATATGAGATCAGCGCCAGCCTCTCGGATAGCCGGTTGGGATGTCGGCGGCGCCCACCTGAAATTGGCTTTGCTGAACGCTGTCGGTGAAATCGTCGGAGTCGGCCAAGCCGCTTGCCCGCTGTGGAAAGGTCTTGATTACCTGCATGACGCCGTCGCCGAATTGACTGCCGACCTGGATTTGCGCGGCTGCCGCCACGCGCTGACGATGACCGGCGAACTGGTGGACTGTTTTAGCGGCCGGGAACAGGGCGTCGCAGCAATTGTCGCCGCGATGTGTCGCCATTACGGCGCGGAAAATATCGACGTCTTTGCCGGTCTGCGCGGTTTTGTGCCGGCTGGCCGGGTAAGCTCGGCAGATTGCATGGACATCGCATCCGCCAATTGGCTGGCAAGCGTTATGCTGGCCGCCAAACAGATACCGGATGCGCTGTTTGTCGATATCGGCAGCACGACCACCGATATTGTGCTGATCGAACGATCGCAGCCCCGGATACAAGGCTTTACCGATTACCAGCGCTTGGTATCGGGAGAGTTAGTCTATACCGGCGTGGTCAGAACACCGGTGATGGCGGTTGCCCAGCAGGCCGAGTTCAATGGCCGGCAAATGGGGCTGATGGCCGAACTATTCGCCACAATGGCCGATGTCTACCGGCTGACCGGCGACTTGAATGCTGTCCACGATCAGTCTGAGACCGCCGACGGTGCCGAAAAAACCGCATTAGCCAGCGCCCGGCGCCTGTCGCGTTTGACCGGTTACGAATTCGACGCCGCCGACTGGCCGCTTTGGCTGGCATTTGCCGCCTATCTGAAACAAAGCCAGCAACAAAAACTTGGCGAAGCCTGCCGCAGATTACTGAATTCGGCTAAGCAGCCGCAAGGTTGCGTATTGCTGGGCGCCGGCGTCGGCCGTTTCCTGATAAAACAACTTGCCGCCGACTGGGGTTTGGTTTACCGGGATTTTACCGAGTTATTGCCGAGCGCAGTCGACGACGCAGAAATCGATGCCGGCGATTGCGCACCGGCCGCCGCGGTGGCGCATCTGCGCCAGGTAATGAATCCGAATCCGAATCCGTTGTGATGGACATCAAGCGGTCATTTGTCAAAGCAGCTTCAGGCCGCAATTTCACACACTGTAGGCCGCATCGCTAAAGGAATAGCAACCGCCATGCATATCGCGATGCCGCATTTAGCCAGACCGCGCCGCAAGACTCTAGAAAAAGGTTATTTCATCGCTACTACTCGAAGAACTCTGGTGGCCGACGGCCGAGGCAGCGGTGTGGTTAAGCAATTCCTCAGGCATGGTGTAGCTCAGCTCCATCCGGGATAGGGTCTCGCCGACATTCAGGCTATCGGCATGGCGAACCCCGACATTCCGTATCCCGCCGACAGCGCTCTGCAAACTGGCCAGATTGTGCTCGACATGAGTCAGCATCTGGCTGACGCGGTCCTGAAATTGAAATGCCGTCAGTACGCTATAGATCTCGTCGCGAATTTGCGCACTGTTACTGCGCAAATTGTCGGCGTCGCCTTTGAACATTTCCAAGGCTTTGTGCAGATCGTCGAGCGCTCTGCCAATCGCCAGCTCGGCGTCGCGAATGGCTTTGTCGTCGGAAGTCCCGGATGCCTCGGACATTTTCAAGGTGGAGGACATTGCTAAATTGATACCTTCGATCGCCCGACTGATCTTTTCGCCCGTAGCCGACGAGAAACCGGCCAATTTCCGCACTTCGTCGGCCACCACAGCAAAGCCGCGGCCGTTTTCTCCAGCGCGGGCCGCTTCTATCGCGGCATTCAAAGCCAACAAATTGATCTGTTCCGCCACCTTGCGCACCTCCTGAGCCATCGAATCCAGTTGCTTGGTGTGAGTCGATAGCTTTCTGACCTCGTCGACCACCGCGTGCTCGACGTCCTGAATTTGGCTCAACACTTTTAACACCGTGGTCAGGGCTTCGCGGGTCTCGGCGAACAATACGTCGACACCGCGATCTTGGCGACTTTGGCGACCGCCGGCGATCAATCGCTCCAATTGGTTGACCATCGCCGCAAAGCGATCTGTCAACACGGTGATTTCCTGCTCAGTGTGGGTACGCGAGGTTTGTACTTGCCGCACTAGGATCGGGACTACCTGCAGGAACATACGCTCCAATTCGACTACGTAGGTTTCCAAATCTTTTAGCTTTGCTTCTTCATCGCCGCGCCAAGTCCGGTTCAGTTCATGCAAAACCGCTTGCTGCCTGTTGACCAACGCCGAGCCCGCCAAGGCGCCGGCCAACAGTAACGCCACTCCGCCCAGCACGCCAATCATACTGAAGTCCGCCAGTACGGCCGCCAATAAACCGCCAGCCAATCCCAGGCCCACCGTTAAACCGTAAACAAAGCCGGAATCGATTGATTTGAGCGTAGGACCGAATGAATTTGCCATGGTATTGCCAACGAATTTAGGACATACGGCTAGGATAGCAGAGAGATTTAAGCGGCCTTCAACTCAACTACAGTTTCGAGAATGCCGTCCGTAAATTCGCGACCGGCGATTGCGTTCAAGCGTGAGACCTAGGACAATGAGGCCAAGCCGGCTGAGCATCGCAGCGCACTGTTCCGAGCTACGCTTAACCGGTCATGGATATTTTTTTCCCGCAGACCCTGCAGGCGGCTGGCATGGACAACGATACTCTCATCGATCAGGCGCGTCGGCTCTACGCCCTGCTGCTAATCAAACGCCATACCCAGAACCAAGGTCACGAGCGCTTCGACCGCCTGCTGCTCCTGGCCTACGCCCGCTACCAGCGCCGGCTGAACCGGTGCGCAATTTGTTACCGCTACCGCTTGGACGATTGCAACCGTGCCGCCGGAACCGACCACACGCCTTGCGAGCGCCGCAGCGCGGCAGCTCCCCCAATTCATCCACCAGCGATTTATGCGCCGGAATAAAACTCAGGCATGAACCGCTGGGTTAGCCTCGGCCGGCCACGATGCGCGGATGCGGCGAATGCGCGCCAAATCCAGCTGCGCGGTTCGGCGATGTTCCTGGCATAAGGCGCCTCTAAAACCCAGATAATCCGGCGCCAACTCCAGCAGATCGGGTACGTCTTCGAGACGCAAAGAACCGGCCAGCCCGGTCAACATTCCTTGCGCGCGCGCCGCAGCGACGAACGCGTCCAATTCGGCGCCGCTCAGCAATTGGGTCAGCGAGCCGCAGCGCTTGTCCATCGTATCCAGCATGACGCCGCGAAAACCGGCGCGGCGCAATTCGGCAATGATGCCGAAATCCGGGCGAGTGTCGGCAAACAGCACCGCAATCAACGCAATATCCTGCGCGGCGACCGCTTGCAAGGCATCGACACAGGCGAGCCAATCGCCGTCCGGGAAAAACCCGATTTTGACGTAATCGACACCCGTAGCCGCCATGTTCCGAACCGCCGGCAGGATCTGTTCGGGTCGCATCGGCAAGTCGCCTATCGTCGCACTGATCCGGGCCTGCGGAAGCGCATTGACGATTTCTGTCACCGCTGCCACCGGCAACGCGCCCAAAGCGCCCTGTTCCGGTTGTTTTAAATCAATAATATCGACAGCCGCCTGCTGCACCAACCGGGCTTCCTCCAGGCTATTCACGCTGGCTAACATGCCGGTCATGCCTGCGCTCCGGATTGATGTTGTGCGATAACGTCCATTAACCAGGCCCAGGCTTCGCGTTCTTTTTCGCCAGCCGTTTTTTCCAATCCGATCCGTAAATAATCCAACTCGGCCTGGATTTTTGCCGGCGGCAACATATGGAGCCGGCTGACCAGAATGGCGGCTTCCAGTACCGCGTATTGCGCCCGGTTAAAACCTTGAAACGGCCGGTGGTTAACGGTATGAGTTACCTTACAAAACAATTTAGGTCGCAGTTCATCGTCTTCGACCCGCACCAGCTGCAGCTCGGCGTGCGCCAAGCTATCGGCCAGATAAAAACCGGCCACGCGCTCGGCCGGCAATAAAGGCCAATCCCGGCGCCCGCTCAGACAACCGGCAAAAATTCGGACGTCGTCGCAAAAATTGATGACTGCCGTTTTGCTCAGCAAGAGGTTTTCCAGCGTTGCGGATGGCCGAAACGGCAGAATAATCCGCCAATCGCCATCGACATGCACACCCATTGGGGCAATATGAACCTCGCCTTGCGGATTGACGGTGGTTACCAAGGTTTCTTGAATCATGTGGGTTTAGGTCTATCCTGAGTCGTAAATTTCGCCGGACAAGCGGCGGAACAATCGATAATTTTAATCTTGCCGGCAGCGATCAGGTGTTTTTTTTGCCCGCAACCACCGTTTCCGATAGAAAACAGAGTAACGTCCTATGCATGCTATCCATATTGCCGACCTGTCGATTTTGTTGATAGAACCGTCGCCGACGCAACTTAAAGTCATTCTGCAGCACTTACGCGGCGAAGGTATCGCCAAGGTAGAAGGCGTCTCCAGCGGCGCGGCGGCGATGGAAAGTTTACATAGCCATCAACCGGATTTGATTATCAGCAGCCTGTATTTGCCGGACATGATGGCAACGGAGTTGATCGAGCAACTCAGGGAAGACGAAGTGCTGAACCATATCCCGTTCATGCTGATTTCCAGCGAATCCAGCTTCGACGTACTGGATAACATCCGTCAGGCCGGCGTCGTGGCGATATTGCCCAAGCCCTTCGCCCACGAAGATTTGAAACACGCGCTCCGTTCCACCATCGAATTCATTGACCCGCAAGAGATCAGTCTGGAACATTACGATATCGAGAACGTGAGAGTTTTGGTGGTGGACGACAGTAAACTGGCCCGGAAACATATCAGCCGGGTACTGAACAATATGGGGATCGAGAAAATCACCGAAGCGCATGACGGCAAGGCGGGGTTGGATCTGTTCAGCTTAAATCAAAACGCCTTCGACTTGATCGTGACCGACTACAACATGCCGATCATGGATGGTCAGCAATTAATCCGCGCGATCCGCCAGGATCTGGGCAACTCGATCATCCCCATTCTGATGGTCACCAGCGAAGACAACGAAACCCGGCTGGCCAACGTGCATAAGGCCGGAGTCTCCGGCATCTGCGACAAACCGTTCAATCCACAGACGGTCAAGGAAATGTTGTACCGGGTATTGGAACCGGAAGATTAAGCGCCCGATATCGTCGTTTTCAAACTAAACCAAGCTTAAGGCCGCAATACTCGAATCATCTCGCCAGCTGCAACAGCCGGTCGAAACAGTAATCGGCCAGCAACTCGTGGCCGCCATCGTAGACCGTCAGAGACGCAAACCCGACGTCCCGCTGCAAAAAAACGACTCTGTCGCCGATACGCGTTGAGCCCGCAGCTTCCCCTTGCGTTAACAAGCGCATCGCCAGACCGGGCTCGACGGCAGCCTCGGGTTTGGCATATAGATCGACCAGACGATTGAAGTAAGCAAGCGAATGCGCAATCGGCACGGTTCCCTTGTGACCATCCTTAATCCCGGCATACAGTTCGACCCGCCCCCGGGGACGCGTTGGTAAGGGCCAATACAAGGGAGAGCGTGCCCGCGCCGCGCCGGCATCGATTGCCGTGCCGCTGCCGGTGCAAGCCAGCACATAATCGCTTAAATCGGCTCTGCCGCTATGTTTGGTTTGTAACTGCCATTCGGCCAAATCGCTAATCGGCGCCCAGGCCAGCCAAGCCTTGACCGGATGTCGGGTTCTGGCGTACCAGCCCAATGCGGTATAGGCCCCGCCGGAAAAACCGACCACATAAATATTTTGCAAGTCGACATTTGCGTTAGTTAAGGCAAAGCTCACCGCATCTTCCAAATCGGCAATAACCTGATCGCTTAGACAGTTCTCGGTAGCGACCGCCGGTCCGCGAAAGTCGGGATGGATGTAGTTCCAATCGTTCAGTTTGGCTAAGGCCGCCAAGGCATCGGGCGTGGCGTAGTTGCCCGCCCAATAGTGCAAACTGATCAGCAAAGGCCGCTTCGAGCTAGTCGGGGCGGAGTAAAAATAAGCTTTTTGCAACTTGCCGTCGACGCTGCTTGGAATATCCCGAATGCCGAAGCCTTCCGGCCATTTAAAGGGTTTGTCGGCGCCAGTTCCATGCAGCCACTGGTAGACCGTGGCATAGGTCTTTGCCCCCGCCACATACGAGCAAGCGGCAACCAAAGCCAGGGTTAGAATCAATCGCAGCTTCATGGCACTCAAGGATCGACTTTAGCCGCAGTACTGTCCATTTCCGTAGCCGCTTGCTTCACGATTGTTCCAATCGCCGCGGCGTCTGCGGGATAGTTTGTCGCGTAAGACTCCTGCAAGCCGCGTAATTTAGCCTGATACTCTGGCAGACCACCGCTGTCCAGACGGGCGCCGAAATCGGCGAATTCGGCATTACCAGACCGGACGCCCATCACTCTGTCCATTACCAAGTACCCCAAGGTTTTCTTGTAATGCGCCGGCTCCCAAAACCAATGCATCAGTTGACTTGGCTGGGCAGGCACTGCTTCCAAGGCCGGACCGTAACTGCCGCTGAAATCCCAGATCTGATTCGGCTGGTGACCGGCACGTAGCGCCTCTTCGGCATTGATGTTCACAATTTCCTGTTGCATCGCCTCGAAACGCGGCCACAAATCCGACAACCATAACGTTTGCCAATACCAAGCGTGAGCCGGGTGGATAATCAACTTGACCTCAACGCCTTCGACATACGCTTGCCTGAGTAGTTGGCGAAAATCGTCCAGGCTTTTGCGAAAACCGTCGATGTTTTGCTGCATTTCCTTAAACTGCTGCACATAGCTACGCGTGTAAAACCGAAAAGTTTTGATATGGTCAAAATCGTCGGTCAAGGGTTGCCAGAAACCGTTGGCAGCCAAGGTGTCTTTGCCCCAGGACTGCTTGCGAACCGTACTCAAACTGGCTTGTAACCCGGATACCGAAAGCAGCGATGAGGCTAGGTCCGGTAGTTTGGCCGAAAATAAATTGAATTGGTTTTGACCATCAGCGGTTACCGCTAAACGTGATTCGGAAAAAGCGCCACTGGTATCCGGTTCAGGATGGAACACCCTTAAATCGAGAGACAAAATCACCAATTTCTGCGGCTTGATCGCTTGTACATGTTGAAAGTAACGTCTGATCTCGTACATGCTTACCGACGGCACGGCCACGTTGTAACAGCCCAAACCGGCCAACGCCGGCTGATCGGGCGCCAAGCCGCGTCCGGCCCGCGAAGTACCGAAAATAGTACATTCCGGCTGCAGGTTCTCGATCCGGTAGGGGTGCGTCAACCGCAGGTGGGCCACATAGTTGGGTTTATTGGCGTTAATGCCGGCGACGGCGGGCGCGTCGAAAATGCTGAAGGGATTAATAAACCAATTCAACCAGGCAATCAGCGCCAGGGCTCCCAAGACGCAACTCGCCCAGCACAACAGATACTTGTTCGCTTGTTTCGTGATAGTCATCGGTTAAAACTGGAAATACAAAAATTCGCTGATTTGGGTCAGGCCCAGTAAGGCCCAAACCGCGGCCAAACCGATCAGACCGGCCCAGCGCAGGTTTGGCGACCAGATCCCGTTATCGATTAAAACAGCCGACTCATCCGCTCCGCGCGGCGCCAAATAAAAGCGCCCCATGATTTGCTGGGTATTCGGTGCGAGAAAAGTAATGCTCACCGCAACCGATAATACCGCCAGCAAAATGGCTTCCGCACTGACGCTAACACCGGTAACGGCCACCCAGGCTCCCAACGCCGACTGTTGCACCACGGCCGAGTAAAACGGCGACAACTGAAGCTGCGGCAACGCTAGCATGCCGGCTAAAATCCGATGCGCGGTATCGACATCGTTGGCGCGGAAATACACCCAGCCGACGACCACAGCCAGGAATGTCAGCAAATTGCCCGATACCCGACCCAATCGGCTTGACGATGCCAGATCGTGCCCCAGAGAACGGCGCACGGCGTGCCAACCGTGATTGACGATCAGGTAGCAGCCGTGCAGAGCCCCCCAGATGATAAAAGTCCAGCCGGCGCCATGCCACAGTCCGCCAAGTAACATGGTAATCAACAGGTTGGCGTAGCGGCGAAGCGGACCCTTTTTGTTTCCGCCGAGCGCAATGTACAGATAGTCGCGTAAAAAGCGCGACAGCGTCATATGCCAACACCGCCAGAATTCGATGATATTGACGGCTTTATACGGTGAATTGAAATTCAACGGCAGCCGCACCCCCATCATCAACGCCAAGCCGATGGCCATATCCGAATAGCCGGAAAAATCGAAATAGAGTTGAAAGGTATAAGACAAAGCCCCGCCCCAGGCATCTAAATGCATCAATTGCTGGCCTTTGGCGGCAGCGGCAAATATCGGCGCGCCCAGACCGGCGAGACTGTCGGCGATCACCACCTTTTTGAATAAGCCCAGGACAAAATAACTCAAGCCGGCGGCAAAATTCAGCGAGTCGAAGCGAAATATGCTGGGTCTGCCAAACTGGGGCATCATTTCCCGGTGATGCAAGACCGGGCCGGCAATCAGGTGCGGGAAGTAGGTCACGAACAGCGCATAGTGCAGAAAATTGTATTCCCTCACCTCACCGCGGTAGGCGTCGACCAAAAAGGCAATCTGCGTGAAGGTAAAAAATGAAATACCCAGCGGCAAAATGATTTCGGCGTGCGCGTAGCCGGTACCCAGGGCCGCATTGAGGTTTTCCAGAAAAAAATTGGCGTATTTGTAATAACCCAGTACCGCCAGATTGGCCGAGACGGCCAGGGCAAAGATTCGCTGCCGGGTAGACAGCGCGCGACGTTCGTCGCCCAGCAGCGTGCCGATGGCATAATTGAAAAAGATCGACGCGATAATCAGGCCCAGGTAAGCCGGATTCCACCAGCCATAAAAAAACAGCGAGGCGGCAACCAGCCAGCTAATCGCCACTCTCCGACCGGCATAACGGCCCAAGAAAAAAAACAGGCCTAATGTTATCGGCAAAAAAGCCAGGATGAAGGTGTAGGAGTTGAAAAGCATAAATTCGGGCTTTTGTCCTGGGTTAGCGCGGGTTTATAAAATGATCGACGCCTAAAAACTACACTAAATGCCAAACTATACAAGCACCCAACCGGCACCATCTTTCTAAGCGATTGATTTAAAATATTATATGGCCTAATAAACCTACTTGGGGGGGGCTACGTCATGCTAGCTTGGATTTCGCTTGAATCCCTTTCCCAATCGAAATATACTGCTCATAAAAACAGTATTTATAAAAGCAGCATGAAATCCCTCACCCACCGCCAGCAGCAAATTCTGGACTTCATCGAGCAAACCCTGGTTCGGGAAGGCTTTCCGCCGACCATCGCCGAAATCACCGCGGCTTTCGGCATGGGGTCCGGCAACGCTATTCGCGGGCACTTGCAGGCACTGGCCAAGAAAGGCGCGATTCAACTGACGCCGGGCGCCTCGCGCGGCATTCGCCTGCTAAAACCCGGCACCGATCCAGGCTTACCGTTGATCGGCCGGGTCGCGGCCGGCCAGCCGATCCTGGCCGAACAGCACATCGAAGGCTATTGCCAGCTCGGCCCCGAATTATTCCAGCAGCGGGCCGATTATTTACTGCGGGTACACGGCCTGAGCATGCGCGATGCCGGCATCCTGGACGGCGATTTGCTGGCGGTGCAACGCCGGCCCGACGCGCGCAGCGGACAACTGGTGGTGGCGCGGATCGGCGACGAGGCCACCGTGAAACGGCTGCGGCTGGAGGGCGATATCGCTTATCTGGAACCGGCCAATCCGGATTTCAAAACCATCCGCATCGATTTACGCCAGGAGGCATTAACCATCGAAGGCATCGTGGTTGGCGTGATTCGCCGGGAACCTTTATGAATCAGGCCTTGGAAGAGTTGCTGCGCAGCCGGGCCGGGATCTGGCGCGGCCTGCACAGCGACCACGCCGCCTGGCCCGTGGTCGGCAGCGGTTTTCCGGAACTGGATGCGGTATTGCCCGGCGGCGGTTGGCCGCTGGGTACGCTAGCGGAAATCGCCATCCCTGCCGTGGGCTGCGGCGAATTGCGCCTGCTATTGCCGGCGATGGCCAGCTTGAGCCGGGCCGGGCGCCACATCGTCTGGATTGCGCCGCCCTATCAACCTTATGCACCGGGGCTACTCCAGGCTGGCTTGGCCTTGCCGCAACTGCTGGCCGTCAACGTCGATACCGCGGACGATATACCATGGAGTGGGGAAAAACTGCTACGCAGCGGCGGCTGCGGCATGGCCTTACTGTGGCCGCGCCGACTCGACAACCGGCAAATCCGCCGGCTGCAATTGGCCGCCGAAACCGGCTCGGCCTTGGCCGTCCTGTTCGTGCTACCCGGCCAAAGCTACCCCGGCGCTGCCTTGCGCATCGGTGTATGCCCAAGCGCAACCGGTCTGGCCTTAAACATCATCAAGGCCCGCGGCAGCTTGCGCCGCAGCAGGCTGACCATAAGGTTTTGAACCGCCAATGGCCGCCACCGCCCTCGCCCGCTCGCCGCAATCGCTACCGCGGCCGACAACCGTTGCCAAAGCCCCGACTGCGCCAGCCAAACTCTGGCTGTGCGCCCATTTCCCGGCATTGGCCTTGGAAGCGCTAAAAATCGATACCTCGCAAGCGGTCGCCGTCATAGACACTCATAACGGCCGGCCAGGCATTTTCGCCGTTTCGGTAGCGGCGCGCCAAGCCGGCGTCGAAACGGGCATGAACCAAAGCGCGGCCAAAGCCTTATGTCCGACACTAAATTTGCTGCCGCGCAACCCGACGGCCGAAAAGACGGCACTTAGGCGACTGGCCGAAATCGGCTTGAATTTCAGTCCGTGGGTCAGCCTGGACCGGCCCGGTTGTCTGCTGCTCGAAATCAGCAGTTGCCTGAACTTGTTCGGCAACGCCGACCGCCTCAAGCAACAACTACGCGACGCTTGTGTGGCTGCCGGCCACAGACCGACAATAGCGATCGCACCGACAGCCGCCGCAACGGAACTGCTGGCCGGAGTGGGATTGGAAACGCAAATCGCCGCATCCGCCGACCTGCGTTCAGCTCTAGGCCAGTTGCCGATCGCGGTGTTGGCATTGGACGGCAGAACCTTGAGCCGACTTGGCAATGCCGGCATTCGCCACTTGATCGACCTGTGGCGCTTACCGCGCGACGGGCTGGCCAAACGTTACGGCAGCGATTTATTACAGCGTCTGGACGGTTTGCTCGGCCTGCGGCCGCTGGCGTTAACCGCCTTTCATCAGCCGCCGGCTTTTGCCGCCAGCCGCGAATTGCCGATCGAACTGACACGGCTCGATCACTTTTTCCCGGCCATCGCACAATTGGTCGAGGCCTGGGCGGACTTCCTGAAGCAGCGCGACGCGGTGGCGCTGTCGGTAGCGCTAAACCTCTACCACCACCGCCGGCCGCCGACCCGGCTGGAATTAAGTTTTCGCCACGGCAACCGCGACGCCGACCATTGTCTGGCCTTATTGCGAGAAAAACTGGAACGCAGCCCGCTACCGGCTCCAGTCCTAGGCGTCGAGTTGCTCACTAGCGAAATCGCGCCGTATCAACCGGCAGTCTATTCGCTGTTCGCTGAAGCGCCGACGGCGGAAACCGACAGCGACTGGCAAGCTACGCTGGACCAATTGCAAAACCGGCTGGGCCATCATGCCCTGCGACGTTTCGCGGTGACCGCCGACCATCGGCCGGAACGTGCACAACATCAGGATACAGCTCTAGCGGAAATACAGACGGCAGCATCGCCCCGCCCGCTTTGGCTGCTGCCCACGCCCGAACCGTTACCCGCCGACAATTTCACGCTGCTGTCGGCGGCCGAACGCATCGAATCCGGCTGGTGGGACAATCAAGCGCTACGCCGCGACTACTTTATCGGTCAGGACCGTCTGGGCCGCAAATTATGGCTGTTCCGCGAACTCTCCGGCAACCGGGGCTGGTATCTGCATGGCTTGTTCGGTTGACGGCAATGCGGGAACCTTCGGCTTTGCCGAACTGCATTGCCTGTCCAATTTCAGTTTCTTACGCGGCGCCTCGCATCCGGAAGAGTTGGTCGAAACGGCCGCCGCGCTGGGCTACCAAGCATTGGCACTGACAGACGAATGCTCTCTGGCCGGCGTGGTGCGCGCCCATCTGACTGCTCGTAAACATAACATCCAGTTGATCATCGGCAGCGAATTCCGTTTGGACGACGGCCTGAAACTGCTGCTGTTGGCCACCGACCGCGATAGCTACGGCAACCTGTCGACCTTGATTACCCTAGCCCGACGCCAGGCCGATAAAGGCTGCTATCGCTTGAGCCACATCGATCTCGCTGATCATCTTCCGCAGGGCTGCCTGGCGATCTGGCTACCCGGTACCGGTTCCTCGGCAGCGGACGGCGATTGGTTGAAACAGCTTTTCGGCAGCGACCTATGGCTGGGCGCCGGCCGTTTCCTGACCGGCAACGATGAGGTCTGGCTGGCTGAATGCCGGCAATTGGCCGACAATGTCGGCATTCCTGTCGTGGCCTGCAACGACGTACATATGCATCGCCGCTCGCGGCAAGCGTTGCAGGACACCTTGACCGCAATCCGCCTAGGCAAACCGTTACCGGAATTGGGTTACGCCCTATTCGCAAACGGCGAGCGGCATCTACGCCCCCTGTCCCGGCTGGCCCAGCTTTACCCGGACGAGTGGCTGCACCAATCGTTGGCGATTGCGGCGCGTTGCAACTTCTCGCTGGCCGAGTTGCGTTACGAATATCCGCGCGAACTGGTACCGAACGGTTATACGCCGACAACCTGGCTGCGACATTTGACCGAGACAGGGATTCGCAAACGTTGGCCGACTGGCGAACCCAACAAAGTCCGCCAGCAAATCGAACACGAATTGGCGTTGATCGCCGATCTGGCTTACGAGCCTTATTTTTTGACCGTGCACGACATCGTCCGCTTCGCCCGCGAGCAAGGCATCCTCTGCCAGGGCCGCGGTTCGGCCGCCAATTCGGCGGTGTGCTTTTGCCTGGGGATTACCGAGGTCGACCCCAGCCGGATGAATCTGTTATTCGAGCGCTTTCTGTCGCGGGAGCGCAACGAGCCGCCGGATATCGACGTCGATTTCGAACACGAGCGCCGCGAGCAAGTCATTCAATACATCTACCAAAAATACGGCCGCCACCGCGCGGCGCTGGCAGCGACGGTGATTACTTACCGCTCTCGCAGCGCGGTGCGCGACGTCGGCAAGGCCCTGGGTTTGAACCAGGCCCAAATCGAACGCCTGGCCGGCACGGTGGACCGCTGGGACGGCTATAAATTGATGCCGGAATCGTTGCAAGAATGCGGCTTCGACCCGGCCAGCCCGACAGTGCAACGCCTGGCCGCCCTGGTCGAACAAATCAAAGGCTTTCCGCGGCATTTGTCGCAGCACGTCGGCGGCTTCGTCATCGCTCGCGACGACCTGTCGCGGCTGGTGCCGGTGGAAAACGCCAGCATGGCCGACCGCACCGTGATTCAGTGGGAAAAGGACGATCTGGAAGCGATGGGCCTATTGAAGGTCGACATACTGGCCCTAGGCATGCTCAGCGCGATTCGCCGCACCCTGAATTATTTGGGCCATTATGTGCGACCACCCGGTTCGCAAGCCGGAGCAACCTGGACTCTGGCCGACATTCCGGCCGAAGACCCGGCGGTTTACCGCATGCTGCAACAAGCCGACAGCATCGGCGTATTCCAAGTCGAGTCGCGTGCACAGATGACGATGCTACCGCGCTTGAAGCCGGCGAATTATTACGATCTGGTCATCGAAATCGCAATTGTTCGTCCCGGTCCGATCCAGGGGGAAATGGTGCATCCCTATCTAGCCCGCCGCCAGGGGCTGGAACCGGTCGATTATCCCAGCCCGGAAGTCAAGGCGGTGCTGGAACGCACTCTGGGTGTCCCGATCTTTCAGGAACAGGTCATGCAATTGGCGATGGTCGCGGCCGGCTTCACGGCTGACGAAGCGGATCAATTGCGGCGGGCGATGGCGGCCTGGAAACGTAAGGGCGGCTTGGAGCCGTTCGAACGCAAATTGCTGGACGGCATGCGAGCGCGCGGTTACAGCGTCGAATTTGCCCAGCGCATATTTCAGCAAATCAAGGGCTTCGGCGACTACGGTTTCCCGGAATCGCATTCCGCCAGCTTTGCCTTGCTGGCTTACATCTCGGCCTGGTTGAAATACCACCATCCGGCCGCATTTTGTTGCGCACTGCTGAACAGCCAGCCGATGGGCTTTTACGGCCCGTCGCAATTGGTGCAGGACGCCCGCCGGCACGGCGTCGAAGTACGGCCGGTGGACGTGCAGACTAGTTTGTTTGAATGTAGCTTGGAATTGATACCCGATGGGCCGCCGGCCTTGCGGCTAGGATTTAATCAAATCAAAGACTTGGCGCCGGTCGCAGCCAATGCCATCGTCCAGGCCCGACAACAAGGCCGTTTTGCCGATGTGGTCGATCTGGCGGCGCGCGCCGGCCTCAAGCGGCAGGATTTGGAATATCTGGCCGCTGCCGACGCCCTTCAAGCTCTGGCCGGCAACCGCCACCTAGCTTTTTGGGCAGCCGGCGGCGTCGAACCGCCAACCCCGGTATTTGGCGTGCCGGCCATCGCCGAAGCCACACCGCTGTTGAAACCGCCCAGCCCCGGCCAAGACGTGTTAGCCGACTACGCCAGCACCCGGTTGACTTTACGCAGCCATCCGCTGGCCTTATTGCGGAACCGCTTGCGCCGCCGGGGCGTGACGACGGCGGCATCGCTATGGCAACGCCGCAACGGCAGCATCGCCCAGGTCGCAGGCCTGGTGATCTGCCGACAACGGCCGATGACCGCGTCCGGCGTGACGTTCGTAACCCTGGAAGACGAGACCGGCCAGGTCAATCTGGTGGTCTGGCCGGCCACGGCAATGACGCAGCGCAAACCCTTACTCAAAGCTCGCCTGCTGTCGGTGACCGGCACGATCCAGCAGGAAGACGGTGTGTTGCATTTGGTGGCCGGCAAGCTGGAAGATTGGAGTGCCTTGATAGGAGAATTAGCAACCAAGTCGAGGGATTTTCATTGAAATGGTCTATGTACCCATCAGCTATTGGCACCCAGCAATTGGACCTCAGTTAATGACATACATACCCGACAACCTGACAACCTGATCCCCCAATTACGATATAAGCCTCTCGAATCGCTTAGATCAGCTATACTTAAAATATACTTAGATTTACACTCAGTAGACATTAATATTACTGCTCCCGCTGATACCATTATTATCCAAAAAGACGATTAAATATGTATAGTTTTTAAATTAAAATCTCATAAAACCCATGAAGCGAAAAATCGTAATCACACCGCAAAAGAAATTAATTAACCTATATATAGAATTATGGGATCACCGTGACTTATTATTAATTTTAGCTTGGCGAGATTTCAAAGTTCGCTATAAGCAAACCGTCATAGGTGCGTCATGGGCTGTATTACGCCCTTTACTGAGCATGCTCATCTTCACAATAGTATTCAACAAAATTGCAAGACTGCCAACCGAAGGAAACACCCCTTACTCGTTAATGGTGTTTACAGCCATGTTGCCTTGGTATTTATTTATCAACTCCTTCAATGAAAGCGCCAATTCAATCGTTGAAAACTCAACAATCGTCAGCAAAGTTTATTTTCCACGAATCATAATACCATCCACATCCGTATTCGTTAACTTTATCGACTTCATAATATCATTATTTATTCTATTTTCGATAATGGCATGGCACAAATTAATTCCAAGCACCAATATAATTTATATACCATATTTTCTCCTTATAGCCATACTGTACTCTCTTGGCTTAAGTTATTTCGTATCGGCTCTTAATGTAAAATACAGGGATTTCCGTTATATAGTCCCTTTTATATCTCAAATAGGGTTATATTTATCACCTGTAGGCTTTAGCAGCCAACTTATCCCTGAAGAATGGCGCATGATTTATTCGATTAACCCAATGGCTAGCGTAATAGATGGTTTTCGCTGGGCTATATTCGGCGAAGGATCAAATCTATACATGCCTACGCTTTATGTTGGCACATTTGTTTCGATTTCAACCTTCATAGTTGGAATGAACTATTTTTTACATGCAGAGCGGAAATTTGCAGACAGCTTATAGTAGTTAAATAAATATATGAATATCGCGATAAAAGTTAACGACATCGGAAAAAAATATCAGTTGTTACACGAAAAAAAAACCCGCTATAACACTTTAGGAGGTGAACTAAGCCACGGAATTAAATCCTTAACACAAAACTTACTTAACCCATTTCATAAAAAATCTGAAATAACCATATCGCAAGAACTCTGGGCCCTAAAAAACGTCAACTTTGATATTAAACATGGAGAACGTTTTGGCATTATTGGTCGTAACGGTGCAGGAAAATCAACGCTATTGAAAATTCTTAGCGGCATCACTGCACCAACAACGGGCAGTGTGACAATATACGGCCGAATGGCAAGTCTATTGGAAATAGGGACAGGATTTCATCCAGAGTTAACTGGCCGAGAAAACATATTTCTCAACGGTGCAGTTTTAGGCATGAAAAAAAAAGAAATTCAGATGAAATTTGATGCAATTGTAGATTTTGCAGAAGTTGAAAATTTTTTAGACACACCAGTCAAACATTATTCAAGTGGAATGTATGTCCGATTGGCATTTGCAATAGCAGCCAATTTAGAGCCTGAAATACTGATTGTAGACGAGGTACTAGCTGTTGGCGATATTCAATTTCAACGAAAATGCCTAGGAAAAATGGACGAATTTGGGCATCAGGGCAGAACACTGATATTCGTAAGCCATAATATGGGAATGATGTCAAGCTTATGCACAAAAGGAATATTACTTGACTCCGGAAATTTAACATATCAAGGCCAGATATCTGAAGCCATTATACAATATTATAAAAAACTCAATATAAGACATGAAAATGAGATAAAAGAATTCTCTAGCCCCAACGCAAGACTATTAGACGGAAAAATAATGGGATCGAGCGGCACAACAGATATTTTAATTACTAGCACCGTAATTATTCGCATGACATATGAGCTAATTAAACAAGTAAATGGGAAGTGTGTGCCAAATTTTCACTTTTTTACTTCCGATGGAAGCTATCTTTTCGTATCTACTCCTGAAGGTATCATGGCAATGTCACCCGGAAAATATCATGCGGAATGCGAAATACCCGCCAATTTGCTTAACGATGGTGTATATTTTGTAGGACTCGCACTTACCACTCATTATGACAATGGCTCTTACATCGTTGAATTTTTTGATAAAAACGCTTTAATATTCAACATTATTGACCCGATCGACGAAAATCCATCTAGATACTGCTACACTGGCCCTATTCCTGGAACCATGAGACCAAGACTTAATTGGCGAATATATTCTATATAAAGCCAACATGAAATATTGCCTATTACACTATAGATAATTTCAAACAATGAACAATCAATCCCCAAATAAAATAAATCGCCTGACACCGAAAGTAACTATCGGCTTGCCGGTATACAATGGCGAACGATATTTGGATGCCTGTATTAACTCTTTATTAGCTCAAAATTACAAAAACTTTAGCATTATTATTTCTGACAACGCTTCAAATGACTCTACCGGTATTATTTGCAGAAGATATGCCGAAACAACCCCTAATATCCGTTATATTAGACATGAAATTAATCGTGGTGCATCCTGGAATTTTAATTATGTATTCTGCGAATCTACAAAAGAAGCCAAATATTTTATGTGGGCGGCACACGACGACTTATGGAAAGCGAATTATATCGAACGGTGCGTAGATGAACTTGAAAACAATCCTGACGCAGTTGCATGCGGATGCGAGCCATGCTTTATAAATGCGGATGGTGAAATTGTTTATCCCCTATTTGAGTACAATAAGCTCGATACTAGGTATATGCTCATTAGAGACCGTGTAAGAGAGCTTGTCAGAATTATTAATTGGTACTCCATATACAGCGTCATCAGAGTGGATGCTCTAAAAAAAACAAATCTCACAACCGAACGCTACGGCAGCGACGTTATTTTATTATTGGAACTTCTACTACTAGGACAAACATTAATCGTCGAAGAAAAACTATTTCTTTACCGGCTCAGCCACAAAACAGCATTAGAGCAAATGCAAGACGTGTGCCCCAACAATGCATCCACCCTATCAAAACAACCATATACTAACCTTTGCGCTGAGTTGCTAAAGACTATTGATAATAGCGATCTGCATACCGACACTATAAAAATATTGACAACCGATCTGCTTATATCCGCCACAGAAAACAACCTTATTTTGAGAAAAATAATTCTATTCGAGAACATCGGAATAATTCCGCAAGCCTCAAGATTTATCCCGCTGGATCTTATAGCAAAGATATTAATAAATATTAGAAGAAAAAACCATAAATCATACTATTTTATACAAGCTATACCTCCCATAATTTTGGCAGCTAAGAGAGCATTAAAGCTCTCACAAACTTTTTTTAAAAAAAAATAGACGAATGCGCATAATTTATGACATATCTGTGCTCGGAAAAGGCACTTATAATCCTAGAGCAAGAACTGGAATATTTAGAGTTATCGAAAATTTAGCAATTGAATTAACTCAAAGAAATTACATATCATTATTTTGTGCGACACAAAACATTGGCAGCTACTTTGAAAGTATAGACTATTTAGCTAGCAACGAACTTTTATCAGAAATCTCTTTAGCAAAGCCAAAGATTTCTCAACAGATCTTAACCATATTGCAAGACGCACATACCTATAAATATAACCATAAAATAAACACGCAAATCCTAGGCTTAGCTAAGCGACTTCTAATAATATCAGCAAATAATTTATTTCAAAGTTACGCCATAAACGATAACGACCTACGAAATGCGGAGATATTTCATTCGCCTTTTTACCCTGTTCCTAGCTTCATAAATCGACATTCGAGAATTAAAAAAGTTATTACGATACATGACCTCATTCCAATACTCTACCCTGAGTTCTTTCAATTTAAGGAAAACAGCTTAATCCACAACGTCGTTAAAAGCATCAGCAATGACACATGGATTACATGCACATCCCAGTCAACTAAATATGATTTATGCAACTATCTTCCGGCTTTAGATCCTAACAAAGTTCATGTTACACATTTAGGTGCTTCCAAGCTGTTTTACCAATGTAAGGACGAAGTTATAATAAACAACGTTAAAATTAAATTCGGCATACCTGATAGTCAATACATACTTAGCTTGTCAACATTAGAACCGCGTAAAAACATCAAACAAACTATTCGCTGTTTTGCTCGCATACTTGCAGAGGAAAGAATTAATGACTTAGTCTTAGTCTTAGCCGGAACAAAAGGGTGGGATTTCACGGAGATATTTGATGAAATAAATGCTAACCCAAGCGTTCGCGATAAAATAATATTCACAGGTTATATCCCCGACGAAGATTTAGCGCCTCTTTATAACGGTGCAATAATGTTCGTTTATCCTTCTTTTTATGAAGGATTCGGCCTACCTCCATTAGAAGCGATGCAATGCGGCATTCCAGTGATAACATCAAATACCTCGTCCTTACCCGAAGTAGTTGGCAATGCAGGCATCATGATTCCTCCAGACGACGCTGATTCGCTATGCCAAGCCATGCTGAGCATCTATAAATCAAGCGATCTACGCGAGCAAATGTCTAAAAGCTCTTTAAAGCAAGCCAATAAATTCAGTTGGGAGGCGTGTGCAGAGAAAACAATAAACGCTTATCAAGCCGCTATCACACAATGAACATATTGTTCGACCATCAAATTTTCTGCGCTCAAAAATATGGCGGAATCTCTCGTTACTTTACCGAGTTGGCTAAAAATTTAGCTTTTTACGATAATGCCGACGTTAAAATATTCGCACCAATATATAAAAATGAATACATAAAACATCTATCACCCAATATACATACAGGCATATCTATCCCCGACAAGATACCACATATTCTAGCCAGAAGGCTTGCAAACATATCTTGTATATCCTTATTTTTTTTTCTAAAAAACAACTACAAAGTCGATATTTTTCATGAAACATATTATTCTCTATATAATTACCGCCCTAAAGGAGCAAAACGGATTATTACGATACATGACATGATTCACGAAAAACACCCTCGTGCTTTCTCATGCATGGACAGAACACGAGAATTTAAGAAGAATGCCATTAAAAAAGCAGATCACATAATTTGCGTTTCCGAAAACACAAGAAATGATTTACTTGACCTGATGGACATAAATCCGGATAAGACGTCGGTTATTCATTTGGGACATTCTTTCCCACCGAAAAAACCTTTAGCTATGAATATCGTGGTTAACCGCCCCTATTTGCTTTACGTCGGTAAGCGCAGTGCTTACAAAAACTTTTCCGGTCTTTTAAAAGCATACGCCGAATCAAAAATATTAAAATCCCGCTTTAACATAATTTGCTTTGGTGGTGGTAACTTTACAGAGCCTGAGTTAAGTTTAATGAAATCATTAGGCATTGATCATGCTAATATCATTTATACTTCTGGAAGCGACGAACAACTTGCTATTTACTACCATTCGGCAGCTGCTTTTGTGTACCCGTCATTATATGAAGGTTTTGGAATACCCCCTTTAGAGGCGATGTCTTGCAATTGTCCTGTGGCATGCTCAAATACCGGTTCATTACCGGAAGTAGTTGGAGATTCCGCCAATCTATTCCAACCGACCGACCCTTTTGATATCAAACTGTCGATTGAAAAAATAGTGACCTCTTCTGATTATTCTAGCGAACTTAAAGCCAAAGGTCTTCAACGCATTAAACTATTCTCATGGCAGAAATGTGCGAATGACACCCTTATTACCTATCAAAACATTCTAAACAAATGAATCATCTACCTCGCCTTCATAACTCGGGGCGCAATAAAACTATGTGCAAATATAATAAATACCACACGTTGGCATAAATCGCGCAACTTAAAAATGCGATTATTATTTTTATCTAAACGCCACCCGCAACATAGAGATATTCTGACTCGCCCTTACGGTCGTTTCTTTTATTTGCCTTTATACTTGTCTAAATTTGGCCACGATGCAACAGTGTTTTTACTCGATTATAGCAACAGCCACGCTATAAGCTGCCGTTCTGACGGGATAAATTGGTATTCTTTTAGCGCGAGACCTATGACCAGTAAAAATAATGGGATATTTTCATATATAAAACACGTCGAAGAATCCATCCAACAACAACAACCTGATTGGATCATTGGCTTTTCCGATACTTGGTATGGAATCCTCGCAGTCTACTTGGGCAAACGATATGGTATAAAAAGCTTAGTTGACGCCTACGACAATTACGAAAGCTACATACCTTGGTGCAAACCCTTACACAAAGCATGGCACCGCGCTCTGGCTAACGCTTCAGCAGTCACAGGCGCGGGTCCCGAGTTGGTCAAACTCCTTAACCAGCATACCGAAACTGGCTTCTCTGCGGTAATACCAATGGCTGCAGACCCGATATTTAAACCAATTCACGCTTCGAATCTACGCGCCTTATTTGGGCTACCAGAAAATGAGCCGTTAGTTGGATATTGTGGCTCTCTGTATAAAAATCGCGGAATAGAAATATTGGAAGAATTTTTTATACACTTACAAAAACTTGCTCCCACAGTTAAATTGGTTATCTCCGGCCGCAGAGAAAACAGTCTGCGAATACCCGAAACTATTCGCGACGCCGTTATCGAACTCGGTTATTTACCCGATGAAAAAATACCACTGCTAATTAATGCTTTAGATGTAATGCTAGTATTTAATCGTGATTCGGAATTTGGACGTTTCAGTTATCCGATAAAACTATACGAAGCCATGCAATGTGAAAAGCCGGTGATTTCATCAAAAGTAGCCAGTACCAATTGGATTCTGCGAAATCACCCTGAATGTCTAGTAGATAATAACGAACCGATTAGCTTTGCCAATTCCGTCCACCAAGCATTGCAGTGGAACACAAAAAAATATAATCCGATTTACAATTGGGAGACTTCAGCGAAGATCTTAGAAAAATTACTTTTAGGTAATTAGCTTAAAATAAACCTTCGTAAACTTTTCAGAAATCAAATCCCAGTCGTAATTTATAGACAAAGCTTGCCCTTGACGGCGGAAATACGATCGAGCCTTAGGATCCATTATTAACCACTCTATAGCATTTTTCAGTTCGGTCGGGTTATTTGGATTTATCAGTACACCCGATTTTCCGTTTTTCACTATGTCAGACACACCGCCAACATTTGTAGCAATTAACGGGACTCCCGCAGCCATCGCCTCAAGCAGTATTACGCCTTGGCCTTCGGTATCCCCTTGCTTATCAATAATGGAGGGGGCAATAAAAATATCGGCTGCAGCGTAGTAATCCGGTAAGAATTTATTCGGCATACGCCCAAAAAATCGAACCAATTCTGCTAGGCTAAGATTTTCAACTAATTCTTCAAGTTTTTTACGTTCAACCCCATCTCCGATTATCCATAATTCGGTTTTCACGCGTAGGACATTCGTAATCGTAGAGTAGGCTTCCAATAAATCCGCCACTCCCTTTTTTTCGACTAGACGCCCTACAAATAATAGGACTAGTTTTTCAGGCTTCAGCAAACCAATCAATGCTTCTCTCCTGCCAGAAGCAAATCGCTGATAATCGATTCCCATTGGAATTACATGCGGTTCAGGCAAACCGGCACCGAACACTAAAGATGTCGCTTTAGTATTGCTTGTCCAAGAACTACAATTCTTGATCGTCCAGCGTTTGACTGATCCCAATAGTCTTCCCTTAAGGGCAAACGCATCACCACCATGAGCAGTCACTATCACCGGTATCCGAAACAACTTCCCCAACAACACTGCCACAGTACCTTGCGGAAATATCCAATGCGCGTGAATCAATGCTGGACGCTGCTTAAGTAGCGTCCATGCTGCGGCAATGAACATCGACAATATAAAAAAAGGCACCTGCAAATACAGCCAGGGTGCTGAGCGCAGGTTTGGCAGGATTCCGGAGCCATACGCTAACAATTGTAGACGGCGCGGAAAAAAATAACGGAAATGGCGACAAACCAACCCGGATGGTTGGGGAAACGGGCGTACTTCGGGATGATCGGGAGCGAGAACCAATAAATCCAGTTCTCGGTTTGCCAGCGCTTCCGCCAAGTAGCGCAGGAATATCGAAGCGCTATCGTCTTCGTTGCGGGGGTAGCTCGAAGTGAGCCAGAGTACTTTGGTACGCTTAGCGTCCTTAAGCTGGTCGCTCATTCTAGGGAATCTCTAAAACCATTAAAAGCTTCATCCCCCAAACCCCGGCACAAAATACCGGAAGCACATACAGGCAAAGGAATGATTGTGAATTAAATCGGCAGCCTATTTCCCCGCCCAGCTCTCGTTAAAAAAACGAATGAATTTTGGAAGTTCCCTGAATTCGATCCCGCCTGACAGAGCTAACGCACCAAACTCAACAAAACCCCGGCCGCCACTGCGGAACCGATCACGCCGGCTACGTTGGGCCCCATAGCATGCATCAGCAGGAAGTTGTGCGGATTGCTTTCCAGACCGATTTTGTTGGCGACGCGGGCTGCCATCGGCACCGCGGAAACGCCTGCCGCGCCGATTAAGGGATTGATCGGCGTGCTGCTGAAACGATTCATGATTTTAGCCATGATGACGCCGCTGGCGGTACCGATCGCAAAGGCGACGGCGCCCAAGCCCAGGATGCCCAAGGTTTGTACTTTCAAAAACGCCTCGGCGCTAAGCTTGGAACCGACCGACAAGCCCAGGAAAATCGTAACAATGTTGATCAATTCATTCTGCGCGGTTTTGCTCAGCCGATCCACCACGCCGGTCGCATTCATCAAGTTGCCCAGGCAAAACATGCCGACCAAGGGCGCGGCAGACGGCAACAACAACGCGGTCAAAATCAGCAACATCAGCGGAAACACCACTTTTTCGACCTTTCCGACAGTGCGGAGTTGTTGCATTTCGATGCGGCGCTCGTCCTCGCTGGTTAATGCTCGCATGATAGGCGGCTGGATCAGCGGTACCAACGCCATATAGGAGTATGCGGCGACGGCGATCGCACCCAATAATTCGGGCGCCAGTTTGGAGGCAACATAGATTGCAGTCGGACCGTCGGCACCGCCGATGATCGCAATCGCCGCCGCTTCCTTCAAACTAAACGCCATGCCCGGCACCGCATTCAAAGCCAGCGCGCCGAACAACGTGGCAAAAATACCGAACTGGGCCGCCGCACCCAGAAACAGCGTTTTCGGATTCGCCAGCATCGGCCCGAAATCGGTCATCGCCCCGACGCCCATGAATATCAACAGCGGAAATACACCGGCCTTGATACCTCCATACATGTAATAAAGAATACCGCCCTCGTCGACCATGCCCGCCACCGGAATATTGCTCAGTACCGCGCCGAAACCGATCGGTAACAACAATAGCGGTTCGAAGCCTTTTTTAATCGCCAGGTATAACAACAGGAATCCCACCGCCATCATGATGATCTGCGGTTGGGTAATGTTGTAAATACCGGTGCTTTCCCACAAGAGTCGGAGATTTTCCATGGCTTGATTTATTCGATTTGGTTGGCTGACGACACCATTGCGACATGCCGTCGAGTTTAAATTGGGCTTTAGCCGCCCGCACTGCGGACGGCCGGAGCAAGTTAAATCTTAGGCGTTTATAACGTGACCAGGACGTCGCCCACCGCTACCGAGTCACCTTGGCGCACGTTGACGGCGCTAACGATACCGGCGACTTTGGCGCGAATTTCGGTTTCCATTTTCATGGCTTCCATGATTAACACGACGTCGCCTTCGGACAGATGGGAGCCGACGTTGACATTCACTTTCAATACCACACCAGCCAAGGGCGACTCGACGACGCCGCTGCCGCTGACGATCGGCGCGGTCGAGGCCAACATCGGACCGTTTTCCAGTGCCGAGGACGGCTTCACCACAATTTCGCCGCTGCCCGGTGCGATTGCGACATGGTAATTTTTGCCATCCACATTCACAGTATAAGTTTCGGCTTCGCCCGCCGATTTTGCGGCAGCCGGCGCGGTAACAGAGGCCGGCTCCGCTCCCGGTGCCGGCTCGAATGCGGTCGGATTGCCCCGATTCTGAATGAATTTCCAGCCCACTTGCGCGAACAGGCCATCGATCAGCGCATCTTCTTCGACATTGCCGGCCAACTTGACGCCTTCGGCCTGTGCTTTCGCCTTGACTTCAGCTACCAGCTTAGCCATTTCCGGCTCCAACAAATCCGCCGGCCGGCAATCGATCGGGTCGGCACCGTTCAACACTCGTGCCTGCAACTCTTTATCCACTGGTGCCGGAGTCGCACCATACTCGCCGCGTAACACGCCGGCCGTCTCTTTGCTGATGGTTTTGTAACGCTCGCCGGCCAGAACATTCAATACGGCCTGGGTGCCGACGATTTGCGAAGTCGGCGTCACCAGCGGGATGTAACCCAAATCTTTGCGTACCAACGGGATTTCCTGCAGTACCGCATCGAAACGGTCGGCCGCGCCCTGCTCCTTCAACTGGCTTTCCATATTGGTCAGCATGCCGCCCGGTACTTGCGATACCAAAATACGGCTATCGACCCCTTTCAGGCTGCCTTCGAACTGCGCATATTTTTTCCGCACTTCGCGGAAATAAGCCGCGACTTTTTCCAGCCTGGCCAAATCCAGACCGGTGTCGCGTTTCTGTCCGGCCAATGCCGCGACGATGGTTTCGGTCGGCGTATGGCCGTAAGTCATACTCAGCGAAGAGATTGCGGTGTCGACATTATCGACGCCGGCTTCCACAGCCTTGATACAGGTCGCAACGCTCAATCCGGTGGTGGCGTGGCAATGCAGATGTACCGGGATCGCCACAGCCTTCTTCAATTTGCCGATCAGGTCGTAGGCGTCGTATGGGGTCAGCAAACCGGCCATGTCTTTAATGCAGATCGAATGCGCCCCCATATCCTCGATCAGCTTGCCCTGCTCTACCCACTTTTTGATGGTATGCACCGGGCTGGTGGTGTAGGAAATCGTACCTTGGGCATGGGCATCGGTATTCAGCACCGCCTTGATGGCTCTCTCGATGTTGCGCATATCGTTCATCGCATCGAAAATCCGGAATACGTCAATACCGTTGACCACGCAACGCTCGACGAATTTATCGACCACATCGTCGGCGTAATGGCGGTAACCCAGGATATTTTGGCCGCGAAACAGCATTTGCTGCGGCGTATTGGGCATGGCTTGCTTCAGTAAACGCAACCGTTCCCAAGGATCCTCGCCCAAATAGCGAATGCAAGCGTCGAAGGTCGCGCCACCCCAGGATTCGATCGACCAATAACCGATCTGATCGAGCTGCTCGCAAATCGGTAGCATGTCTTCGATACGCAGCCTGGTCGCCAGAATTGACTGATGGGCGTCGCGTAATACCACCTCAGTAATTCCCAGGGGCTTGTTTACCTTTTCCACTCTTTACTCTCCTAATGACTTTTTTGGGTCGTAACCGATCTTACCTTGTGGGTAACTATCCGTTTTTATGCTTTTTGCGGTACTGCAGAACTGCGGCGGTGATCGCGGCAACCACCGCTTTATCGTTACCGGCGACAACCGGCTGTTCGGGAAATTTGGACGGAACCTCCGGAAAATAGCGCCGGACCAGATTACTCATGGTATTGATCGCAACCACCAGCATCGCCAAAAAGGCATAAACCATCCCCATGCCGATTAGCATCAACTCAATACCCGAAGACAGCATTTCGTTCATAAACGTGGTCCAAATGATTAATTAGCTTGGGCATTATCGCCCAAATAAGCCGGAGTTCACAATCCTGAGCGGATTGAAGGGTTTAAGGCCATGACTTCGAAAAACAAAAAACCGATAGCGCGTGCGTTAGACAAAAAAGATGACCTAGACTGACACCGGTAGCAGAAAAAATGGCAACGCACGGCTTGCAAAGAGCCGCCATAGAGGTCAAAGCGATTGGAGAAAATCCAGCACCTCGGCTACGTGGACTTTGACCTGCACCTTACGCCATTCTTTGACCAGCACGCCGTTCTCGTCGATCAGAAACGTGCTGCGCTCGATACCTTGCACTTGCTTGCCGTACATATTCTTCATTTTAATCACGTCGAACAAACCGCACAGGCTTTCGTCCTGGTCGGACAACAAATCGAACGGAAACGCTTGTTTGCATTTAAAGCCTTCGTGGACCTTGACGCTATCGCGCGATACGCCCAACACCACCGTATTCAGCGCTTCGAATTGGCCGATATTGTCCCGAAAGGCCTGGCCCTCCTGGGTGCAGCCCGGCGTGTTGTCTTTCGGGTAAAAATACAGCACGATTTTTTTACCGCGATAATCGCTGAGTTTGACGGATTTGTCGCCGGTGGCGGCTACTTCGAAATCGGGGACGGCAGTGCCGATAGCTATGGCGGTCATGAAATCACCTTTTAACGGGTTCGAGAATGGCATCGATGTTCAAGCTGTCGCAAAAATCCAGAAATTCTTCGCGCAAGGATAGAATCCGCACCGACGGCGGTACCAACAGGATGAATTTGGTCGAAAATACCGCGGTATTGAAAAAAGCCGCGTTGTGCCGGCTAGCCGAGATTTCCTCGATACAGATACCGCGATCCAACAGGAAGGAGGTCACGGCAAACAGGATGTCGCTTTTGTCGACGGAGATGGTTTCCAGCGTGTACGGTACGCCTTCGATCGCTTGCGGCTCCTGGCTCGGCCGCAGGAAGTTCATCTGGATTTCCAGACGGGTTTTGATCGCATCCAGCATGCCTTCCAGCTTGGCGATATGGTTCCAATTGCCGTCGATCAACAGATAGGCGGCGGTAAGCTCGGTCAGATTGGAGGTGCGCAGCTCCAGCACGCTGCATTGGCAAGCACTCAGCGCCGACAATATTTCCCCAAGAAAACCGTTCGACTTTTCTCCCAATACGGTAATTGCCAGTTGCATAATCCCAAGTCCATAAATACGCTCCATGCAGTTTAACACCAACCGCTAGAAAAACGCAGTGACGAAATGGTAACCGCGTCAGTCGTGGTGAATCGCGGTTATTCCGGCATGTTCGTCGAAATGTACCGTCAATTTGTTACCCGTCCGAGCTTTACCCAGTCCGGCCAAATCGACTTTAAACGCAACCGCCAATTGCTGATCGGTAACGGGTGCGGTGCGTTTCGGCGCCACCACCGAATGCCGCCAGGACAGCAACACAGTCCAACACAGCCAGAACAGCGCTATCGCCAGCACGATCTCGCCGTAGAGCTCGAGCAGTTCCAGCAAGGTTTTGTATCCGCCGAACCAGCGGATCTCGTCCGACAAGCTTTTCAAGCCCATCAGCCAAGCCGCCAAAGTGAACAGTGGCCACAAAAAATACAGCCACAACGCCCAACTCATGAAAGCCATGAAGACCGACGCGCATTTTTGCTGAAAACTTTGCAAATGCGGCTGGTTGATGATGATCTCTTTCATTTTTGCCGCAACCCTCGATCCAAAGTCACCCAAACCGCGCGCTGGCCGCGCTTTTTCCGTAACGCCTTGATGCAGCCGTTGATTGTGGTGCCGACGTTGATCAACCAGTACACGATCGGGTACCAGATCATCCAATAATAATGCTGAGCCGAGCCGCCGCTTTTCTTTTCGTAGACCGAGTCTATCGTCAAACTGACTGCAAACTGGATCAGACAGGTCACGCACAGCAGCATGCTGGTCCAGTGCGGCGATAAGTCTTCCAAGGCTTCCTGCGGTTCGCTGCTGAACCAATCCAACGGCACCAAGGCCAGCATCGCCACCACCAAAAATGCCCAACTCAAACTGACGCAACATTCCAAATACAAAGGCCACATGCCGCGCGAACGCCAACGCAGCAACGGCCGGAAATAGCGCAGCAACACCTCGACCCCGCCTTGCGCCCAGCGGCTGCGTTGTTTCCACAAACCTTTCAGCGTTTCCGGCATCAACACCCAGCACAGCGCATTCGGCTCGAAGCGAATCGCCCAGCCGGCCAACTGCATTTTCCAGCTAATATCGATATCTTCTGTCACCATGTCCGGACTCCAGTAACCGACATCGTGCAAGGCGGTCTTGCGAAAACCGGCAATCACGCCGGATATCGTGAACACATGCCCGTAGGAGCGCTGGGCGCGTTTGATCATGCCGACGATGGCCGAAAATTCGCCGACCTGAATCTTGCCCAACAAGGTCGACCGGTTGCGGATGCGCGGATTGCCGGTCACGGCGCCGACGTGCGGATCTTCCAGAAAATGTTTGACGATCCAAGCCGTTGCGTTCGGCGCCAACAAGGCGTCGCCGTCGATGCCGATCAATATCTCGCTGTTGGCCAGCAGCGCCGCCGTGCGCAAACCGACGGCCTTGCCCTGGTTGCTGGCCAGATTGACGACGCGGATTTGCGGATGCCGGTCGGCCAGTTCGTGCAGGATTTCCAGCGTGTTGTCCTTGCTGCCGTCGTTGACGGCGATGATTTCGTAATTGGGATACTGTTGGTGCAACAAATATTCAATAGTTTCGCGAACGTTCTCGCCCTCGTTATAACACGGGACCAGAATCGACACCGCCGGATAGTCAGCCAACACCGGCAAGTCCGCCAACACATTACCGCGGTTACGCTCCCAGCGAATGTAATAGACGATGCCGCCCAACATCCAGACGTAAGCCATCAACAACGGGTAATAAAACACGAAACGCGACAGCCATTCGTTGAATTGCCACCAGGGCACCTCTTCCAGCCGTTCGCGCCCGATCAGCCACAGATCGATCAGATGTTGCACCCAGGGTTGCGCTAAAAGTTGGTCCACGGTCGACTCAATCCTTGATCTCTACAGGAAAATACTTTTTCAACTCCGCCAATTTGGGCTGGTCGTGAAAAACGTTATCCGGGTAATAACCGATATGCTTGGCGCCCAGTTTTTTCAAGAGTAGGAACTGCTCGGTGAATACCGGCATCGGGACGTCCTGTTGCGTTTTCCAGTTCACGGCCTGCAACTCGAACACCATTTTGTCCAATGCCCCTGGATACTGATTGGTCTTCTCGACCAATTCCGCCAGCCACTGCTTCGGATTTTCTGCTTCCTCCATAAACGGCATCGCCTCGATCGCCACGTAATCGTAATGCTTCATAAAGCTGCTCAGCGATTGGGCGTACCACTCTTCGCTATACGGCTTCAACAACGGCAACGAATAAAAATTACGCGCGGTTTTGATATACGGCCGATAAAAACGGACTTTATTGGTCAGATAGTCGGTGAATTGGCCCATCAGCTCGTTCTTGTGCTGAGCCCAGCGCAGGCGCAACTGGCTGGAAGAGTGGATGGTATCGAACTCGGCCGGCAAGCCCCAGACCTTACTGGTGAATTCCATCGCCAGCGGCGATACGTCCTCATAATCCGACAAGATACCGTCGTCGTGGAACAGGATGCCGTTGAAGTCGCAGTATTTGGCCAGATCTTCATAAATCTCGCCGACGAATTGACGAGCCTCCGGATTGAACGGCGACAGGCGGGTATAAATGTGACGGGACAACTGCGGCTCGCCGTCGCGCCATTCCTTGACATACCATTTCAACGGCACGTCGGCTTTATAGGCCATCATCGGCATCCAGGCGTAGACTTTGACGTCAGCGCCCTTTCTCAGCCTTAGCGACACGTAGTTGAATAAATCCCGCCGCATCGGCAGGTGCCGGTTAGGAAAGTATAGTTTGTCGGCATTGCCGTCGCCATCCGGGTCGGAAAAGGCTTGCAGGTAAACCGTATTGGCGCCGCTGGCCTTGATCCGCTCGACCACCGCTGACAGATTTTTCTCGGTCTGCGCTTCGTCCTCGTCGTAAATGTAATCCATATCGACGTGCGCCACCCGCAACTCGCGACCGGTGCGCAATTTGGTGACGATGGTGGCGAAGCGTTCGGCATTAGGGTCGTCGGTCATGATCATCCGCTTCATCACCGCCGCGTCCGCCAGCGTATTGGCACCGTCGTTCAGGCCCATGGTCAGCGGCATGCCGGCGCTTTTCGCCGCTTCCAACGCGATCGCGTTATATTCGCCGTAAGGCCAGACCATCACCCGTGGCCGCTGGCCCAAAGTCTGCAGCAATTGTTCAGAACTCTTCTCCAGTTCCTGAAAAACCCGCTTCCGGTAATCCTCGTCTTTTTCGTATTCCTCGTATTCGCTGCTGTAGAGCCGGGTCGTGATCGTACTTTGTTCGTTGCCCTGCGGATTGGCGACGATACCATGATGGGCGTTGAAACTGTGGGAGGCGATTTCGACCAAACCACTAGCCGCCACTTCGCGAATTTGGGCCGGCGTCATCAGCGGTTTATTGGTGCCGGCATGACTGTGCTGCTCCAACCAACTGCCGACCACGGCCAGCGTGGCCGGGTATTTGTATTTTTTCAGCAGCGGCATCGCCCGGCTGTAGAAGCTTTGGTAGCCGTCGTCGAAGGTCAATAACACGGCCTTGTTCGGCAACGGTTTTTTGCCTTGCATGCTATCCAGCAAATCCTGGATGCTGATCACCCGATAGCCGTTATTTTTCAACCAGGCGAAGTGGTCGTTCAAGTGATCCTTATTCACCGCCATCCGGTCGAACGGCGGGACTCTTTCTTCTTCCTCCAGAATATCGTGGTAATTCAACACAATGAAACTGGAATTGGCGGAATCGGCGGCCTGCAATGGCCCGGCCATCCAGCAGGCGATTACAAAAAATATCCCGGCAATTAGGTGCATGCTCATTAGAAACGTTTCAACGGAAATGGAGGTTGGATAGGGCCGGCGCACAACAGGCGCGGGCCTAAATTGGAGGCAGCATTTTACCCGAACGGCCTTTTTTTACTCGCTTTTATTTATCAGTGCCTTAGCCGGAATCGGTTGCACATCGGCTCGGCGTCGGCGAGACACCCCCTGGAGAAGTAGTTCCCGGAGCTGCGGTCGCTTCCCTCGCCGGGAAATTTACCCGACACCGGCCTTAGCCTTGCCCATCCGGTCGCTCGAAAAATATAGCCGACCCGCGGAATTAAACCTAACCACGAATGGCTAAATCAGCAAGCCCTGCTATATCTAGCTGGGTAAAAAACCTCAATCCTGTTTGGAAGCACTCAGCTTGGCAACGACAACCCACATCAGTTATTTGGACACCATCCGCGGCCTGGCTGCACTCGCCGTGATCAGCGAACACTTCGTCATTGCTTACGGCCTACCCTGCCAGTCGGCGCTCTGCGAGCGCATCCTGGACTTTTCGCCGGCACATATCTGGTGGGACGGCACCGCCGCAGTCTCGATGTTTTTCGTACTGAGCGGCTTCGTGTTGTCGCTCAAATACTTTCCGGCCGGTCAATCGCCCGATATCGGCCGTTTCGAACTCGATCGTTTTCTGATCGGCCGCGTATGTCGAATCTGGCTGCCTTACTTACTGGTGCTAGCCATAAGCGCCGGCTTGTTCGCACTACATTTCGACCGCCCGTCATTGTCTACCCGCTTGGCGCCAAGCGCATGGATCGTTGACATGTGGCACCGTTATCCCTTGGACTTCCCGGCAATGCTGCGCGAAGCTTTTTTGCCAAAACTGCCGGAACTGATTGTATTGTTACCGCAAGCCTGGACGCTCAGCATTGAGTTGGTGTTGTCCTTATTGCTACCGCTGGGCTTGCTGTTGAGCCAGCGAGGTACGGCCTGGCTGTTGTTTTTCAGCACCCTCGCCACCGGCCTGCTGGGTGTGTCGCTCTTCCTGTGGCATTTCGTGCTTGGCCTGACCTTGGCGAGATACCACCTGGCGCTGGAAACCCGTTTGCGCGGCAGGCGCCCTTTGCGCTATCTGTTACTGCTATGCGGCCTGCTGTTATACACCTCGGATACGCTGTTTACCGCAAAGTCGGTCGGCGAAAACACGCTTTGGCTCGGCACCGGCCTGGGCGCAGGCCTGATTTTGGCGGTGTTCGCCGCATCGCCGCGCTGGCAAAACCTGTTGTCGGTCGCCGCTTTGCGCCAAATCGGTAGAGTGTCGTACAGTGCATATCTGACGCACATGGCAGTGCTGATAAACCTGACACCGCATCTACTGATCGCTCTGGAACATGTCAGCCACAATAGATTGCTGCTGTGGTTCGGCGGCTGGTTGGGAACCATCATTACCGTGCAAGGATTGTCCCTGGTGTTTTATCATGTCTTGGAAATACCCAGCATGGTGCTGGGCAGACGGCTTGCCGAAGCCCTGCGCCCGCACCGCAGTTTGACGCCGCCACCCATATCTTCCGTATTGCCGCCTAACTCATGAAATCCCTAATTGCGCCCCAATCCCGCTTTGGCTTGATCTGGTTTTGCCTCAGCCTCCTCGCCTACGTTCAATCCGCCGACGCCGACACCACCGCTGCCGACTGGGCGGCGGTTACCAGCCCCAGCAGCGATGCCGGACAAAGCATAGGTACCTATAACGGAGGCTGCATTGCCGGCGCGGGGGCGCTACCGCTGGACGGCCCCGGTTACCAGGTGATGCGCCTGTCGCGCAAACGCTATTTCGGCCACCCGTCATTGATCAACTTCATCCAACAACTGGGTCTGATATCGGCGCGGGACAATCTCGGGACGCTGTTGATCGGCGACCTCGGCCAAGCGCGCGGCGGCCCGACGCCGAGTGGACACCGCAGCCACCAAACCGGGCTCGACGTCGACATCTGGTTTTTGCTATTGAATCCGGCCGAGCCGCGCATCTTGAGCGAGGCGGAACGCGAAACCAAGAACGCAATTTCCGTAGTCGATAGCCGTGCCGATGCCGTCGATCGTCGATCATGGAACGCGGCACACGCCCGCGTCCTGGAAGCCGCCGCCCGGCAGCCGGAAGTGGATCGTATCTTCGTCAATCCCAGCATTAAACAAGAGCTGTGCAGCCGCAAATCGCCGGGCTCGACCGAATGGCTGCGTAAAATCAGGCCTTGGTGGAAGCACGACGATCATTTCCATGTCCGCCTGAAATGCCCGCCGCATAACGCGTTGTGCCAAGCGCAAGAGCCGCTACCCGCCGGCGACGGCTGCGACGCCAGTCTGGCCTGGTGGTTTTCCGACGAAGCCAAAGCGCCCGGCAAAAGTGCCCCGCAACCGCCGCCGCCCCTGCCGCCGCAGTGCGAACAACTCCTGCGCCAACCCTGATTCGGCAAACATTAGGCTGGCGGCGCTCAGTTCTGAACCCCGCCAACCAACAGCTCCAGCAGTTTCGGCCCGGCTAGCGGTTCGGAGAACAGGTAGCCCTGCGCATAGTCGCAACCGGCTGCGATCAGCCAATCGCGTTGCGGTAAGGTCGCCACGCCTTCGGCGACCACTTTTAAACCCAATTTGTGCGCCATGACGATAATCGCTTCGCACAAAGCTTCGTCCTGCGACCCCGGACTCAAGTTGTTGATAAACGTGCGGTCGATTTTGATGTAATCGATGTCGAATTTTTTGATGTAGGACAACGACGAGTAGCCGGTTCCGAAATCGTCGATGGCGACTTGCACTCCGGCGTCGCGAAAATCCAGCAACCTGGCTTTAGTCACGGTCTGGGCATCCAACAACAAGCCCTCGGTAATCTCCACCACGACTGCCGTGCCGTCCAGCTCCAAACTCTTCAGGTAATCGAGCCAGGCAAATTCGGCGCCCGAACGCTGGCGGAATTGCACCGGCGATTTATTCACGCTGATCTGGAAATCGGTTCGATAGCGTTCGCGCAGACACTTGGCTTGCAACGCGGCTTGTCGAAACACCCAATCACCGATCTCGTGGATCAAACCGCTTTCTTCCGCCAAGGGTATGAATTGGGCCGGACTGACCATACCGCGGTGCGGATGCCGCCAACGCAGTAAGGCTTCGGCCTTGGTCACCGCTTCGCCCGGCAACTCGACAATCGGCTGGTAATACACCTCGAATTCGCGGTTGGCCAACGCGCTGCGCAAATCGGTGACCATACCCAAGCGGAACTGAGCGGTTTGCTGCATCGACGCCGTGAAAAAACTGTAACCATTGCGCCCTCTTTCCTTGGCGGCGAACATCGCCTGGTCGGCGTTTTTGATCAACTGTTCCTGATCCAAGGAATCGTGCGGATATAGCGTGATACCGATGCTGACAGTGAGGTAATTCAGTTTGCCGTTGAGCGGGAACGGCTCCGCCATGGTACGCAGAATATTCTGGGCCACCCGTTCGGCGCTTTCGCCGTTTTCCAAGTCGGGCAGAATAATGGTGAATTCGTCGCCCCCCAGGCGCGAGACGGTATCGGTATCGCGGACGCAACCGACCAGCCGTTCGGCGGCAATCTGCAACAGGCTGTCGCCCTGGATATGACCCAAAATGTCGTTGATTTCCTTGAACCGGTCCAGATCCAGAAACAACAGCGCCACGACGCTGCCGTGGCGGTGAGCTTTTTTGATCTCCCGCGCCAAACGATCGAGAAACATGCGCCGATTGGGTAACGCGGTCAAGCTATCGAAATTGGCCTGGCGCCAAATCTGCTCTTCCGACAACTTTTTCTCGGTGATATCCGAAAACAAACCGATATAGTGTCTGACTTGGCCGCCGCTCGCCGACAAGGTCGAGATACTCAGCAACCCGGCGTGCATTTCGCCGTTGCGTTTCCGGTTCCAGATCTCGCCCCGCCAATAACCCTGCTCGCGAACGGCTTGCCACATATCGGCGAAAAACTCCGGCGGATGCCGGCCGGAATTGAGCATCCGCGGATTTTGGCCTATCGCCTGGTCCCGCGAGTAGCCCGTGATTTTACAGAAACTCGGGTTGACGTCGACGATGGTGCCGCCGACATCGGTAATCATGATGGCTTCGTGCGCGTCCTGAAATACCCGCGCCGACAATTCCAAACGGTCTTCGGCTTCGATGCGCTCGGTCACGTCGCGGCTGATTCCGACCAAAGCCGTTGGCTCGCCGTTCGGACCGAACACCGGGGTTTCGACCGTTTCCAAGCAAACCTGCCCGCCAGCGGGGAGCGCAGTCCGGCGCTCGAAACGGACGGATCGGCCAGTCTGCAAAACCCGCATGTCGTGTTCGCGAAAACAGTCAGCGGTTTCGTCGTCGAAAATATCGAAATCCGACTTGCCGACCAATTCCGCTGCGCCGATGCCGGCATAGCTCTCGAATGCCTTATTGCATCCGCGATAAACCCCATCGCGGTCTTTCAAAAACATCTGGTCCGGCACTGCGTCAATCAGACTGCGCAATAGAGACTGTTCCTGCTCAAGCGAATCTTGCGCAGCGTGCAGCGCGCCGGCATCGCGAAACCTCAATAGCCAGCCGATCCTGGCTCCGTCCGGGCTGAAGATCGGCGCTGCGCAGCCGGCGACAGGGTATTCCGTGCCGTCTTTAGCCAGCAGAACCAGCCAGTCGGCCAGTGCAGTACGGCTACCGGACGCCAGCGCTTCAAGGACCGGAGGGCTATCGGGATCGAGACTACGGAACACCCGCTCCAGCGGCTGGCCGGCAACGTCAGCCGCTTGCCAACCGGTCAATTGGTGCGCACTGCAGTTCATGAAACGGATCCGGCCTTGGGCATCGGTAGCGATAACGGCATCGCCGATCGCCGACAGCATCGCCGTCAAATGATCTTTGCTCTCCGCCAGTTCGGCGACGGTAGTGCCCAATTCGGCCGCCATTCGGTTAAAAGCCTCGCCCAACAACGCCATCTCTCCGCCGCCGGTCAATTGCGCCCGCGCCCGGTAGTCGCCGCCGGCAAAACGCCGCAGCACATCGAGCAGATGCCGTAGCGGCCGCACCAGTCCCAGCGAAACCGCTAAAACGATCATGACCGGTAACGAAACAGCGAGAACCCAGGCCGGGGCAATTGCATGGCCGAACGCCGTGCCGCTGGTCGCTCTGGCGTCCGACAGATCGTATTGCAACACCAACAATCCGACCGGATCGGGACCCAGCCGGTCGGCACCGGAAACCATCGTCACCGCTTGATAGACCGTCGCCTGCTGCCGGTCGGGGAGGAAACGGATTGACGCTTGCCGCTCCGCACGCAGTCGGGCAAACTCCGCGGCCCCCAGCTCAGGTAACAATTCGGCGGCACTTTTGCCCAACCATTCCGAACGCGTTGCCTGCAACACCATGCCGTTGTCGTCGAACAGCGCGGCGCTATCGCGATTAACGTCCGCGACCAAAGCGGGTATGCGTCCGGCAATCAATTCCGGCTGGCCGCGCCGGAACAAGGCTTCGATATCCTGGGCGGCATCAGCCGCCACATGACGGATCTGCTGCAGCTCGCCGGTTTCGCTAACGCTCGATAGCCCATCATGCTGGTACCACAGCAAACCGCAATACGCGATCACCAACGCCGGCAAGCTTGTACTCAGGCGCAAGGCGAATGTCCGTTTCACGGCTGCCCCGCGACGCAGCCCGGCGGCAGACAGCAATTGTTGCGGCGGCGTCTGATGCGCGATCTTGACCAGGCCGGGTTGCGCAACAAAACACCTGCCCCCCGGTTCACGGAGAACTCTTCCGGGCGATACAGGGCGGCGGCGAACTCGACCAACGCCAGAATATGCGGCGATAACGCCGACACGGAGCGGTTAGCAGTAGCCATTCATTGATATCCAAGCATTCAATCCGTAAGGCAAAGCCATCCGGGGGTTTGTTAAGGATAGAATTACAAGGCTTGCGCCGATCGGGAACTCCGGTCTCACAAGCATTGCAGCCGGAAAAAAGTGGGCGCCGCGGCTTTACGCCTTTCCTGGAAACGGCAAATTCAAAAGACTTCCCGTCACCGTTTAACCACAAAGATTAGCTGCGGCGGGCGGGATTTCAAATCGATGGCTTGGAAGATAGAGGTTTGGCAAAAGCCCTTGCCGAAGCCGGCCCTCCCTGGCCGGTGTCACAGCGAGATCAATGATGGCAGCCGGCACCGTGGATGTGGCCGTGGGCAATCTCGTCGGCGCTGGCTGGGCGGACTTCGACCACTTCGACGTCGAAGGTCAAATCTTCCCCGGCCAACGGGTGATTGCCGTCTATCGTAATGTCGTCGCCATCGATTTGGGTGATGGTAATAATGCCGGGGCCGTAGCTGACTTCGGCGTGAAATTGCATGCCGACTTCGATATCCATCCCATCGAACATATTTCTGGAAACAACCTGAATCATCTCTTCCGACACTTCGCCATAGGCTTGGTCGGCCGGAATCGTCACGTTGAACTTGTCTCCGGCCTGCTTGCCGGTCAAAGCCGCTTCCAAGCCGGCGATGATATTGCCGGCACCGTGCAGGTAAACCAGCGGAGCTTCGCCTCTGGAACTATCCAACTGCTCGCCGCTGCCGTTGGTCAAGGTGTAATGGATGGAAACGGCGGTTTTGTCTGAAATTTGCATAAGGCGTCTTTACCGGTGAAAAAAGCCGACATGATAAGCCCTTTTGCCGCCCGGCGCGCCTATTTCTGGTACTCGATCGAGTTGATATACCAGGTAAACACGCCGGCATCGGTTTTGACCACGGCATCGTCATCCACCTGCTTTTTCAACAAGGCCCGCGCCATCGGCGAATCGACCGAAATGTAATCTTTCCGATCGAAAATCTCGTCGTAGCCGGCAATCCGAAACCGTTTTTTTTCGCCCTCGTCGTTCTCGATCTCGACCCAGGCGCCGAAAAACACCCTGCCCTCCTGCTCCGGGTGATAATCGACCACCTTCAAGCTATCCAGCCGCTTTTGCAGATATCGCACCCGGCGGTCGATCTCGCGCAAGCGCTTCTTGTTGTATTGGTAGTCGGCGTTTTCGCTGCGGTCGCCCAAGCTGGCGGCCCAGGTCACCAGTTTCGTCACCTCCGGCCGTTCCACCCGCCAAAGATGATCCAATTCCTGTTGCAATTTTTCGTAACCCTGCCGGGTAATCAACGGTGTCGCCATGGTTTTGCCCGCCTCGTTTCGGGAAGCCTGAGAATGCCGATCAATGCAATTGCCGCAATTGCAACCGGCGCAATTGCGGCGCCAGTTTTGCGGTGCCGGCCACGACCAGTAAGGTCATCACGCCGCCGAACACGACCGACGGCACCAAACCCATCAATCGCGCCGCGACCCCGGACTCGAATGCGCCCAATTCGTTGGACGAGCCGATAAAGATGCCGTTGATGGCCGACACCCGGCCGCGCATCGGATCCGGCGTCGCCAATTGCAAAATCGTGGTGCGCATCACCACCGAGACGCCGTCGAACAAACCGGACAACAACAAAAACGCGCCGCCCAACCAGAAATTTCGCGCCAGCGCAAAGCCGATCATACAGAGGCCAAAGCCGGCGACGGCCGCCAACAGCCAGCGCCCGGCGTGGCGATCGATCGGAAACCGGGCCAGAAATAAACCCATCATCACCGCCCCGACCGCCGGCGCCGCGCGCAGAATGCCCAAACCTTCCGGCCCGTAATGGTAAATTTCGTGGATAAAAGCCGGCAACATCGCCACGGCCCCGCCGAACAATACCGCAAACATGTCCAGCGACTGCGCGCCCAGCACGATTTGATTGCCGAACACGAAACGCAGGCCTTCGCCGATACTGGTAAAAATCGGCGCGCTTTCCGCCGGCTGCGGCTCCGCCACCCGTAACGACAACAATGCCAGCGTGGCGAGCACGCACAACCCGGTCGCGGTTTCGTAAGCCGCGGTCTTACCGGCCCAAGCGACAATCAAACCACCGATGGCCGGTCCGGCCACCAGTCCGAATTGGAATGCCGAACTGCCGATGCCCGCGGCACGAGCGTATTGTTCGCGCGGCAGGACCAAGGCGAACAGCGCGCTGTAGCTGGGGCCGATGAAAGCTCTGGCAATACCGGTCAAGGCAATCGCCGCGTAAATCCATACCAGCGGCCGGTTGGCGATCCAGGCTTCGGATACCGCGACCAACATCAGGCCGTTCAAGGCCACCAGCAGGCTGGCGCCGACACCGAACCAGCGCCGGGAATAGTGGTCCACCGCGTAACCGGCGAACAACGCGCAACAGAAATACGGAATCACCTCGGCCAGACCGATTAGCCCCAATGCCAACGCGTCGTGGGTTAATTCGTAAATATGCCAACCGACGACGATAGCCATCATCTGGTAGGCCAACACGATCAATAAGCGGAAACTGAGTAATTTGATGAAGGCGGTATTGAAATAAGCGGGCAGATGCATGTCGAGTCGCGGCGAAAGGGTCAAAATGCGGCGTGGGCCGCGCGCCGCGTAGTGTACCGCGTTTCGGCCTGCGCTTGCCGCAAACGGACTAGTGGACCGTCAGATTGAGAAATCGGCGGTATTGGCTATTATCAGACAGTAATCCGCTTGAGTAACGAGGGCTTCGATGAGCTTGACCGCAACCCAGACCCAACACCACAACCGCAGGTTGGCGCTACGCATCTACGAACAGGTCAACCTTTTCTACCAAGCGATACCCGACGGCGAATTGTCCGCCCACACCACAGGCCGGGCCGGACGAGTCCTGCCGCCGTCGAGCAGTGTCGAAAACGATACCTTGCAAGCCAATATCAGCGCCAACGGTATGTCGTTCACCGCGAAAGAGCGCATGCTAACCGGCGACTATTTACTCCTCAGAATTCTGTTGTTGTCGAGCATGACCACGATCAGTACTTGCGGCCAGGTGGTGTATTGCAAACCCAGCAACCCCTACGAAGACAACCGCTATCCGCATACGGTAGGGATCCGCTTCGTCAACTTGAGCGAAGCCGACAGCGCATTGCTGCGGCGCCATGTCGACCGCCGCAACAAACAAGAAATGACGATCAAAGCCCTAACCGCCGCGTTGTTGCTGACGGCGCTGGCGATGCCGGATCTGGCCTGGGCGCTGCTGCTCGGATTACTGCACCATCTATGGGAAATCGCGCTGCATGTCGCCCATCTGCTGTTCGAATACCTGGAAATGGGCCTGGACCACGTAGTCGAACATTTACTGCATACCGGTACTCACGAAACCCAGGTCATCGTGTTCTATACGATTGTCACGCTCGCTTCCGTGGTAGCATATTTCGTCGGCCGCAGGATTCCGGCAGCCGGCAAACGTTGGCTGAACAAGCTGCTACTATTCGCGTTGCGGAAAAAATCCAGTTACGGCTATTTCTGGGAGCAGCAAAGCGGTCTGGACAAACTGAAAATCGTCGGCATTAGCGCCACCGCAATCACCGCATACCTGTACTTGGCGTTCTAAACGTCCCGCCGGTTTCGCCCTGCCAACCGCTACGGCGCCGGATTTTACCGGATTTTACAATTCCCGCCGGAACGCGTCGGCCGCAATTACGTCACAATATCCGCTCGCTCGGCACACGGCAACCGACCTAAAAATAGCGCGGCAATGCAAACACTCCGATATGATTCAGCAAAGCCATACGATTTGAATCCGCTGGCAGCAGCCAATCACACTGCAAAATGCTAAATGTTTATTTCAAAACCAATCGGCCATTTCAAATGCCCAGTTTGTTAACGGCCCAACAGCAGCGCGCATGACAACGCCCAATACCGAATCCGCCCGCAAGCCGGTCCGGCAACCAACCGCCGCCAGCCGCCTCCCGCTCACTGAGTACAGTTAAATTGCACAACCGTATGACAAATCAAGCAACGACTCCGCCGACACGCGGCCAAAGCCGAATCCGGCTCTGGCTGGCAATCCTGCTGACGCTCAGTGCAGCCGGCACCGGCATTTATTTCCTTCAAGGGACAACCGCTCCGGACAAAAAAGCCGAGCGCGGCGCTAAAAGCAAACGCTTTGGCCAGGACGACGACGCACCGGCGGTGGTATCGGTCGCGACCGCGCGCAGCGGCGATTTCCCGGTATACCTGAACGCACTCGGCACCGTCACCGCGCTCCGCACCGTCACAGTCAAACCGCGGGTGGACGGCGAACTGGTCAAGGTTTATTTCAGCGAAGGCCAGCCGGTCAAGGCCGGCGACCTGCTGGCCGAAATCGACCCGCGGCCGTTTCAAGTACAGTTACAACAGGCTCAAGGCCAATTGCAACGCGACGAAGCGCTGTTGAAAAACGCCGAGCTGGACCAAGCCCGCTACCAAACCCTGCTGGAACAGGACTCGATCGCCGCCCAGCAAACCGTGACTCAAGAATCCTTGGTTAAACAATACCGCGGCAGCGTGGAAATGGATAAGGCCCAGGTCGACAACGCCAAATTACAACTAAGTTACGCCAAAGTGACCGCGCCGATTGCCGGCCGAGTCGGCTTACGGCAAATCGACCAGGGCAATATCGTCCGCGCCAGCGACGCCGCCGGCTTGGTCGTGATCACCCAAACCCAGCCGATCAACATCGTGTTCACCTTGGCGGAAGACCAATTGCCGGAGGTGGCGAAACACTACCGGTCAGGCAAAGACATTGGCGTCGAAGCCTATGACCGCAGCGGCAAAACCAAGCTCGCCGACGGCAAACTGATGGCGCTGGACAACCAGATCGACCCGACTACCGGCACCATCAAACTCAAAGCCGAATTCGACAACCGCGAACAAACCCTGTTCGCCAACCAGTTCGTTAACGTCAAAATGCACCTGGACACGTTGCGCGGGGTTACCCAAATTCCGGCGGCGGCACTGCAACACGACGCCCAAGGCCCCTTCGTCTTTATCGTCGACGGCGAAAACGTCGCTCATCTGCGCCGGATCGAACCGGGCCCAAGCAACGACGAGAAGATCGCGGTGCCGGCAGCGCTGGCGGCCGGAGAGGCTCTGATCGTCAACGGCAGCGATCGGGTCAAGGACGGCAGCAAAGTCGATGTTGCCGAAAGGGACGGCCAGGCCGTTGCCGCCCCGACCAACCCAAACCCGCCGGAAGGCGAAGCAGGCAAACGCCGGCGACGGGGATAATGCATGAGTTTCAGCGAACCGGGCAAGGCCGGTTTCAATCCGTCCAAGCTATTCATCCTGCGGCCGGTAGCAACCTCGCTGCTGATGTTCGCGCTATTGCTGGTCGGCGTGCTGGCCTACCGCTTGTTGCCGGTTTCGGCACTGCCGCAAGTCGATTATCCGACCATCCAGGTTACGACCTTATATCCCGGCGCCAGTCCGGAAGTGATGACCGCCATCGTCACCGCGCCGTTGGAACGCCAGTTCGGGCAAATGCCGGGCCTGACCCAAATGACTTCGACCAGCTCCGGCGGGGCGTCGGTTATCACTTTGCAGTTCAACCTAAACCTGGATTTGGACGTTGCCGAACAAACCGTGCAGGCTGCGATCAATGCCGCCGCCAATTTCCTGCCCAACGATTTGCCGCAGGCGCCGATTTACAGCAAGGTTAACCCGGCCGACACGCCGATCATGACCTTGGCGGTCAGCTCGAAGACGCTGCCGCTGTTCAAAGTCGAAGACTTGGTCGATACCCGCATCGCCCAGAAAATCGCCCAGTTGCCCGGCGTCGGCATGGTCAGCATCAGCGGCGGCCAGCGCCCGGCGGTACGGATACAGGCCAACCACAAAGCCTTGGCGGCTTACGGCATCAGCCTGGAAGACGTCCGCGCCGCGATCGCCGCCGCCAACGTGGCTCAGCCCAAGGGCTCGATCAACGGCCAGGCTCGGGCGGCGGCGATAGACAGCAACGACCAATTACGCTCGGCCGCCGAATACCGCGAGTTGGTCGTGACTTACAAAAACGGCGCGCCGGTCAAGTTAGCCAACGTCGCCAACGTGGTCGACGCTGCCGAAAACGTCCGCTTGGCCGCTTGGGCCAACGACACCGCGGCGGTCATCGTCAATATTCAGCGCCAACCCGGCGCCAACGTGATCGAAGTCGTCGACCGCATCAAAGAATTACTCCCCAAATTGCAGGCCTCGCTGCCCGGCGGTATCGAAGTCGCGGCCTTGACCGACCGCACCGTCACCATCCGCGCCTCGGTCCACGACGTCCAATTCGAACTGCTGCTGGCGGTGGCGCTGGTGGTGATGGTGATTTTTCTGTTTTTACGCAACATCCCCGCGACCATTATCCCCGGTGTCGCGGTGCCGCTGTCCTTGATCGGCACTTTCGCGGCGATGTATCTGGCCGAATTCAGCATCAACAACCTGACCTTGATGGCGCTGACCATCGCCACCGGCTTTGTGGTGGACGATGCGATTGTGGTCATCGAAAACATCTCCCGCTACATCGAGCGCGGCGAATCGCCGCTGCAAGCCGCATTGAAAGGCTCCGAGCAAATCGGCTTTACCATTATTTCACTGACGTTTTCGCTGGTCGCGGTGTTGATTCCGCTGCTGTTCATGTCCGACGTGGTCGGCCGCTTGTTCCGGGAATTCGCGATTACCTTGGCGGTGGCGATTTTGATTTCCGCAGTGGTCTCGCTGACCTTGACGCCAATGATGTGCGCCAAATTATTGCGCAGCAGCCAGGCCGGGGCCGAGCCTGAAACAGGCTGGTTCGGCCGATTAATCGCGGCTTACGGCCGCACGCTGGAATGGGTGATGCGCCGGCAAACCGCCACGCTGTTGGTATTCTTTGCGACCGTGGCATTGACGGTGGCGATGTACCTGTGGATTCCGAAAGGCTTTTTCCCCAGCCAGGATACCGGCATTATTCAAGGCTTTTCCGAAGCGCCGCAGACCGTATCGTTTCAGGCGCTGGCCGCACAGCAACAAAAGTTGGCCGATGTCATCCTGGCGGACCCGGCGGTGGCAAGCCTGTCTTCCTTCATAGGCGTCGATGGTATCAACCCGACGCCGAACAGCGGCCGCTTCTTGATCAACTTAAAACCGCACGGGCAGCGGCCGCCGGCATCCGCAGTCATCGCGTCGTTGCAGCAACAAGTGGCGGGATTGGCGGGAATCGAGTTGTATCTGCAACCGGTGCAGGATTTGACGATGGAAAACCGCGTCACCCGCACCCAGTATCAATTTACCCTGGAAGGCGCCGATCGGGACGAACTGAACCGCTGGACCGGCAGATTAGTGGATGAACTGCGCGCTAAGCCCGAATTTAGCGACGCGGTCAGCGACGTGCTGGATCAAGGCCGGCAAGTGTTCGTCGAAATAGACCGGGCCACGGCCAGCCGGCTCGGCGTCAGTACGGCGGCGGTCGACAATGCCTTGTACAACGCCTACGGCCAGCGTCTGGTCTCGACCATCTTTACCCAGGCCAATCAGTACCGGGTGGTGTTGGAGGTCGATCCGGCCGAGCAAACCAGTCCGACCGCGCTGAACGAATTGCGGGTGCCCTCCACCAACGGCAGCCAGGTGCCGCTATCGGCGATTGCCCACCTGTCCGAGCGGCCAACCACCTTGGCGATAAACCACCTCGACCAGTATCCGGTCAGCACCGTGTCCTTCAATCTGGCTCCCGGCTACGCGCTGGGCGACGCAATTTCCGCGATCGAAGCTACCAAGCAGCATATCGAATTGCCGTTGTCGATCCGCAGCCAGTACCAGGGCGCGGCCCAAGCCTTCACCGCCTCGTTAACCCATACCCTATGGCTGATTCTGGCGGCGATCGTCACGGTCTATATCGTCCTCGGCGTACTCTACGAAAGCTATATCCACCCGCTGACGATCCTGTCCACCCTGCCTTCGGCCGGCGTCGGCGCGCTGCTGGCCTTACAACTATCGAATAACGATCTGGGCATCATCGGCATCATCGGCATTATTTTGTTGATCGGCATCGTCAAGAAGAACGCGATCATGATGATCGACTTTGCGCTGGACGCCGAACGCCAGCAAGGTCTGCCACCGGAACAGGCGATTTTTCAGGCCTGTCTGCTGCGGTTCCGGCCGATTGTGATGACCACGCTGGCCGCGCTGCTCGGCGCCCTGCCCTTAATGCTGGGCAACGGCGTCGGTGCGGAACTGCGTCATCCGCTGGGTATCACGATGGTCGGCGGCCTGTTGCTCAGCCAACTGCTGACCTTGTACACCACGCCGGTGATCTATCTGGCGATGGATCATCTGGCGCGGCGGGTTAAAACGGCATTCGGATTGGGCGGCGACGATTCGGCCGAAGCCAACGGCGAGTCGCGATGAATCTGTCGGCATTGTTCATCCGCCGCCCGGTTGCCACCACGCTGCTGACCGTGGCGATTTCGCTGTGCGGGATACTAGCGTTTTTGAGTTTGCCGGTGTCGTCGTTGCCGCAGGTGGATTTCCCCACCGTGTCGGTGCAGGCGCAATTGCCGGGCGCCGACGCCGAAACCATGGCCACTACCGTCGCCACACCGCTGGAGCGGGCGTTGGGCCGCATCGCCGGCGTCACCGAGATGACTTCCAACAGCTCGCAAGGCTCCACCTCGATCACCCTGCAATTCGATTTGAATCGCGATATCGACGGCGCCTGCCGCGACGTGCAAGCCGCGATCAACGCCGCCGCCGGCATGCTGCCCAGCAACATGCCGAATCGGCCCAGCTACCGGCGCGACAATCCGTCCGACTCGCCGATCCTGATTCTGGCGTTGACCTCGGAAAGCATTCCTCGCGGCCAGATGTACGATGCCGCCTCGACGCTGTTGTTGCAAAAAATTTCGCAAATTCCCGGTATCGGCCAAGTGCAGATCGGCGGCGCGGCCTTGCCGGCGGTGCGGGTGGAATTGAATCCCAACGCCCTCAGCCATTACGGCATAGGCTTGGACGACGTCCGCACCACCATCGCCCAGACCAACGTCACCCGGCCGAAAGGCGTGTTGGAAAACGCCGACACCCGCTGGCAGATTCAGGCCAACGACCAAGCGCGCAAGGCCGCAGAGTATCTGCCCTTGATTGTGGCTTACCGCAACGGTGCGCCGGTGCGGATCGCCGATCTGGGTCAGGCGGTCGATTCGGTCGAAGACCTGCGCAACACCGGCCTGCATAACGGCAAGCCCTCGGTATTGCTGATCATCCGCAAGCAGGCGTTGGCCAATGTGATCCAAACTGTGGACCAGGTGTTGGCGGTGATGCCGCAACTGAAAGCAGCATTGCCGGGCAACATCGAATTGTCGGTGGTGGTCGACCGCTCGCTGTCGATCCGGGCCTCGATCCGGGAAGTCGAACACGGCCTGTTCGTTGCGGTAGCGTTGGTGATCCTGGTGGTGCTCGTGTTTCTGCGTAACCCGCGCTCGGCGCTGGTGCCGATCGTCGCCGTACCCGCCTCCCTGCTGGGCGCCTGCGGCGTGATGTATTTGTGCGGTTTCAGCCTGAACAATCTGACCCTGATGGCGCTGACTGTTGCCACCGGCTTCGTGGTCGACGATGCCATCGTCGTGGTCGAGAACAGCAACCGCCATATCGAACAAGGGGTGCCGCCGTTCCGGGCCGCGCTGCTGGCGGCCAACGAAGTCGGTTTCACCGTATTGTCGATGAGCGTATCGTTGGTGGCGGTATTCCTGCCCATCCTGCTGATGGGCGGCGTGCCGGGCCGTTTGTTCCGCGAATTCGGCGTAACCCTGTCGGCGGCGGTATTGGTATCGCTGCTGGTTTCATTGACGACCACGCCGATGCTGTGCGCGCGCTGGCTGAGTCGCGACGGCGGGCAACACGGCCGCCTCTATTATGCAATCGGCGCCGGCTTCGACCGGCTGCAACATCTGTACCGCACCAGCCTGGCTTGGACCTTGCGCCACGGCCGATTCATACTGGTGTTGCTGCTGGCGACGATAGGCCTGAACGTTTATCTTTATATCCATATCGACAAAGGCTTTTTTCCGACCCAGGACGGCGGCCGCTTGCTGGGCGAAATTCAAACCGATCAGAACACCTCGTTCCAAACCTTGCAAAAGCAGTTCGGGCAGATCTCGGACATCCTGCTGAAAGACCCGGCGGTGGCCAACGTCGCCGGCTTCGCCGGCAGCTCGCAAAGCGCGAACAGCGCCCGGATTTTCATCACCTTGAAGCCGCACCAACAGCGCGACGGGATCGACATCGTCATGGAGCGACTACGCAAAGCGGCCGGGCGGATACCCGGCGCCAATCTGCACATATCGCCGTCGCAAGAATTGCGCATCGGCGGCCGGCCGTCGTTCGGCCTGATCGATTACGCGCTGCAAGCCGACGATCTGCAACTGCTCCGGGAATGGACGCCCAAGGTACAAGCCGCCTTTGCCAAATTGGCGGAATTGAGCGACGTCAGCACCAGCCAGCAGGATAAAGGCGAACAGATCGGGCTGACCGTCAACCGCGATCTGGCCGCGCGCTACGGCGTCAGCCAGGCCTTGATCGATAGCAGCCTGAACAGCGCCTTCGGCCAGCGTCAGGTGTCGGTGATCTATAACCCGTTAAACCAGTATCGGGTGATCATGGAAGTGGCGCCGCAATACTGGCAGTCGACCGAGACCTTGAAACAACTCTATATCAGTGCGCCCGGCCAAGCCGGCAGCGGCGGACCCAACCAAGCCAAGCAAATTCCGTTGTCCGCGCTGGCCAGTTTTGCGCCGAGCAATACGCCGTTAACGGTTCGCCATCAGGGCCAGTTTGCCGTCGGCGAATTATCGTTCAACCTGAAACCCGGCGTATCCATGTCGACCGCCAGCGCCGCGATCGAGCAGACATTGCGCGACATCGGCCTGCCGGCCAACATCACTGCCGGCTTCCAAGGCTCGGGCAAGGCCTTTCAGGAGGCGCTCCGCAATCAACCCTGGCTGATTCTGGCGGCGCTGCTGAGCATTTACATCGTGCTCGGCATCCTCTACGAGAGCCTGACGCATCCGTTCACCATTCTTTCGACCTTGCCATCAGCCGGCGTCGGTGCCCTGCTGGCTCTGATGGCTTGCGGCAAAGAATTCAGCATCATTGCCTTGATCGGCGTGATTTTGCTGATCGGCATCGTCAAGAAAAACGCCATCATGATGATCGATTTTGCCCTGCAGGCCGAACGCGAACACGGCCTGAACTCGCACGACGCCATTTTCGAAGCCTGCTTGCTACGGTTCCGGCCGATTCTGATGACGACCTTGGCCGCGTTATTCGGCGCGCTGCCGTTGGCCTTGGGTTCCGGTTACGGCGCGGAATTGCGGCAGCCGTTGGGCATAGCGATTATCGGCGGTCTGGTTTTCAGCCAACTGCTGACCTTGTATACCACGCCGGTGGTGTATCTTTACCTGGACCGTTTCCGACTCTGGCTCAACGGCCGTTTCAGCAACCCGACCGCCCGTCCGGCGGCGAATTCCCAGCCACTGTAATTTCATGCGTCCACGACAAAAAACTGCCGCAGTCTGTTGCTTACTGGTTCTACCATTGGCCGCCTGCACGGTCGGTCCCGATTACATGCGCCCGCAAGCCACGATCAGCGACGAATTCAAGGAAGCCAAAGGCTGGAAACCGGCTCAGCCGCGCGACAGCGGATTGCCGGGCAAATGGTGGGAAATTTTCGGCGACCCGCTGTTAAACAGCCTGGAAGAACAGGTCGCCGGCGCCAACCAGTCGGTGATTCAAGCTGAGGCCCAATACCGCCAAGCCCAGCATCTGGTGCAATCGGCGCAATCGTCGCTGTTGCCGGTGGCTACATTGACCGGCAGCTTCAATCGTTTCAAAGCCGCGACCGGCCAAAACGTCGCCGTTGCCGGCGTACGCAATCTATTCGGCCAAGCGGTGGGGATCGCCTGGGAGCCGGATTTATGGGGCCGGGTCCGCCGCCAATTGGAGGCCAATACCGACAGCGCCCAAGCCAGCGCCGCCACCTTGCACGGCTTGATTCTGTCCAGCCAAGCCACGTTAGCCGACAATTACTTTCAATTGAAGACATTGGACGCGCAGAAGGCGCTGCTCGATGAAACCATCGCTGCGTTTACCAAGACTCTGGAAATCACCAAAAACCGCTATGCGGTCGGCGTTGCCGCCAAAGCCGACGTGGTCCAGGCCGAAACCCAGTTGGAAACGGTGCGCGCCCAAGCCATCGACCTGGGGGTGCAACGCGCTAAACTGGAGCATGCAATCGCAGTATTGATCGGTAAAACACCGGCCGAATTGGCTTTGGACCCGGCGCCGCTGAACGCGCAACCGCCCGGTATTCCGGTCAGCCTGCCGTCGGATTTGCTGGAGCGCCGGCCGGACATCGCCGCTGCGGAACGCCAGATCGCCGCCGCCAACGCCCAAATCGGCGTCGCCAAGGCCGCCTATTACCCGACGTTGAATCTGGCCGGCACCAACGGCTTCCAATCCGGCGACCCCGGCAATCTGTTTACGATGGCCCGGCGCTACTGGTCATTGGGTCCGGCCGGGCTGGCCCTGACCCTATTCGACGGCGGCGTGACGAACGCCCAATACAAACAGGCCATCGCCGCCTATGACGCCAGCGTCGCCGCTTACCGGCAGACCGTGCTGACCGGCTTTCAGGAAGTGGAGGATAATTTGGCCGCGTTACGGATACTGGAACAGGAAACCCAAGTCCAGGACAAAGCGGTTGCCAACGCCAAACAAGCGCTGGCCTTGACCAACAACCAATACCAAGCCGGCACCGTCAGTTATCTGAACGTGATGACCGCGCAAACCGCCGCGCTGGCCAATCAACAAACCGCCGTGCAGTTATTGGGGCAGCGCCTGTCGGCGGCGGTACAACTGGTCAAAGCCCTCGGCGGCGGCTGGAACGAAACCCTGCTGCCGACCGCAGACCAGGCCGACGGCGAGCGGAAATGGACCGACTATTTGATTCTGCCGCTGGTGGAGTAAACCGGCCAAGCCAGCCGGTTTGGCGGCAAGGCGGCATTCGGCCGGTTCCAGTGATTGTGGCAGGCAGCGAATATCAACGGCACCCGTTGCGAAATCGGTTAACCGCCATCGGCCAACAATACCCGGCCCAATAGACTCTGGGTTTCGATCGCCGCCTCCGGCGCCACCGCGCAACGCCCGATCAGCCCCTGCAACTCGGCACGCAGCGCTTGGTTATCCTGTTGTTCCGAAGCCAGTATTTGGCGGATATCGGCCGACACCGCTGCCAAGGCCGATTGCAACCCCTTGTGCAAGCCCTTTAATGCCGCGTTATACAACGAAGGCTGAACTTTCTTGTGCAAGAAAAACGGAATCAGCCAACTCAAACCGATCAGCAGCACGCTGTGCACGGCAAAGTCGGTACCGAGGTAGGCGCTGTTTTCGGCGGCACTGTGGTAGTAGCCGGAAAAAACCTGATAGCCGACCACTCCCATTGCCGCCAGCGGCAGTAAGGTTTCGCCGACAGCCGCGGCCTTCATCAGCAGACGCTGGGCGCCGTTGCCGGGATTCAACATCGCTTGGCGCCCGGCCAGTTCGGTTTGGGCGGCCAGGGTCTTACCGGCGTTCTCGCGGATAGTCTGCAGCGCGGACTTCAGCGGTTTGGTCGGCAAATTGGCTTGCGCCGCCTGCAGAATCAGTTCGTCGAGCATATCGTTCAGCCGGTTTTGCGCCCATTCGTCCCATAACGAAATCTCGGCGTTCTGGCCAAGCTTTTCCGCCCAACACTTGGCAAGCTGCTGCATGGCCCAGGCCAACCCCTGATGCAAATTCGCTTCGGTTTGCGGCCATAGCGCGTCGAGATTAGTCTGTAAGGCGCCAAAATCGCGGCCGTCGATCTCGGCGGCCAGCTGTTGCAAGGTTTGCTGCAGGCGTCTAAGCCGCAGTTGCTGATTGCGGCGTTCCAAGCGGGCAACGTTATGCCGGCCGGACAACTGTCGCAATTGCTCCAGCAACAGACCGAATTCGTCGCCCTCCGGTTCGCTGCAACTGGTACGGAACAGCAAGGGGTCGGCGAAGCCGGCCTTGGCCAGCTGCTGTTTGAAGTCGTCGTATTGCACGGCCAGGCCGCGGTCCCATTGGTTCATGACGAACAACCAGGCGTGTTTCGCGCCCTCCGCCAGCAGCAATTGCCAAGCCTTGTTGTCGCGATAACGTTCCGGACTGACCACGTACAGCAATACATCGATATGCGGCAGCCATTCCAGCACCAAGCGTTTGTTGCCGAGTTCGACGCTATCGAAATCCGGCATGTCGATCCAGACGATATGGCTATTGCTCTCATCGTGGTGACGGCTGATTTTGATGCTGTCCAGCGGCGAACCCTCCGGCAGTTTATCGATGCTCAGGCTCTGGTGATGGTAGAGCGTCACTTCCCGCGAGGTCGGCCGTTCGATGCCAGCCCTGGCGATGGCCTGGCCGGCCAGACGGTTTAACAAGCTGCTCTTGCCGACGCCGGTCCCGCCCATGAAGGCGACGATCAGCGGCATGTCGGTTTGACCGCTGTCGGTCTTAAACAACGGTCCCGCGCCGGCTTGATCCAGGTTGTCGAACAGTCCGGCCTGTTCCGCGCTTATCCGGCCGTGGGCAGCGGCGTTTGTCGCCCAGCGTTGGGCATCGGCCACCAATTCAGAGTATGCGCAAGCCATGTTTCTTCTCTTTCAGCGCCAGCTCTGCGGCATGGCATTGTTGTTCGGAGATGTTGAACCGGGTCTGGCTATGCACGGCAAGCGGCAGTTGGTACAAACGCTGCCTCAGACAGTCGTCGAATAAGGTATTTTTCACGGTAGTGAATTGGTGCTGTTTCAATTCGGCTTCGACCCGATGCATGTAACTGCCGATGGCGCTTTCGGCCAGCAGCGAGGTGATGGTCAAGATCAGCGGCGTAATCACCAAATCTTGCACGCCAATGCCGCCGGCCTGAATCGCCAGCAGCATCGCGCCGGCGTCGGTGGTGGCTCGGGTCGCGCGCAGACTGTTCAGAATCAGCGGCTGATCCTGCAATTTGCGGTACAGGCGTTGCGCGGCGGCTTCGACGTCCTGCTGGAAATCTTGGTGGTAACTATCGACCGCGCGTTGGTAGGCCAGCAGAATTTCGCCGCGGCGTTGGCGCAAGGCCATCGCGTTTTCCCGCCACCAATAACTGTCGGCCGGCTCGGTTTCGGTCTTCTCCAGCACCCGGTCGGCCAGCCGGATCAGCAAATGCTCGCCCAATTGCTGCAACACCGCCAGTTCGTGGCTGGGATTGGCCGCCGATTTGGCATTGCCCCAATCCAGCAATTTGCGAAACGGCCAAGTCATGGCCCGTCGGGTCTTGCCCAATACCCGCGCCAAGCCGGGAATCTCCAACAGCGTCAGCAGATTCAACAATGCATTCTGGAAGGTCTGATAGTGATGGGGGTGATTTAAATAATCGCGCCGGTAGTCTTGCAACGCGTCGGCCAGACATTGGTCCACCAGGGTCTGCCAATGGCGTTGGGCGTGGTGCTCGCTGAATACCGGCTCCAGCCAAGGCAGCCAATAGCGGCTGACAAGCTGTTGCTGCTTGACCGAATGCTTGTTCCGGATGACTTTCTGCGTCAGCTCGGCGACCGCGCTACCCGCGCGGGCCGGCCATTGCGGCTGGGCCGGGGCTTTCTGGAACAAGATCCCCAGCATCGGCGGCGGCGGATCGGACCGGGTTTGCCGCCATTTGTCGCGCAACGATTCCAAAATGACCGCCTCGCTGCCTTCCATCAGCTTATTGACGCAAATCAGGGTCGGCTGTTGGTAAGCCTCGATGAATTTCATCAACTCCCAAACCGATTGGTCGGCGTATTTCTCCTTGCTGACCACCAAAATCACCGCGTCGGCCAAGGCGATGGTGCGGACCACGCCCTCCCGGTAATCAGTGGAGTCGATCGAGTCGAAATCCGGGGTATCCCACAGTACACAATCGGGTACCAAGGCGGAAACGTTGCTGCTGGGACTCAGCGAATAACAATCGTAGCGCCCCGGCCGTAACGCGTCGCGCCCCAGCTGTTGGAAACGGCCGAAATAATGCTGCAGGCCGTCGCAAGCCTCCGCCGCCACTCGATGACAGAAGCCCTGGGCATGGACCGTATAGCCGGCCAAAGGGCTGACCCCGGCGCTATCGTTATTCAACAACAAATTGACGACCGAACTTTTCCCGGCCTGGGTCGGGCCGATCACGGCAATCTGCAAAGGCAAGCCCGGCTGGTTTTCCAGCAGCTGGCCTTTGCGGATGAAGGCTTCGGCGTGGAGTAACTGTTCTATGCGTTGCTGGTATTCCCCGAAGCGGGAATGTTTTCGATCCAACTGCTGTAGCACAATTTCGTAACGCTGTTTGAGAAGTTGGATAAAATCCAGCATGTGGTAAGCTTGTGTTTTTAATTACCGAGTAATTTGGTTTGTTGGGTGACCCGCATTACAACCATTATAAATACAAAAATCGGGTTTGTTTATTTAGCCACTGGGGGGCTGCACTATGAAAAAAGCGTCAACGGTATTGGTTTTACTGCTCTGTTCGGTGATGGTCGGTTGCAATAAAAGCAACCAGATCAACGGCAGCAGCATGAAAACCGTCAACAGGTCGATCAGCCATATCAAGGAAAAATTGCCGCTGGACCAACGCATCGAATTCGAAGTGTCGTTCTGGACTCTGCGCGACGAGATCCGCAGCAACCAGGAGTTCCTGGACGCAATTGACGGCAAAACCCCCGAGCAGTTGATAGAAACCGGCAAGGAATTGTTCGCCAAACGCAAGTCGTCCGGCAACAAAGAGTACGCTCAATACGATTCCTGGGACCAAATGATTACCCAGTATTCGCAAGAGCGCATCGACCAAAACCGCAAGAAAACGCCTGACGCCCGCGATAAAAACCCGCCGGCACGGGTCGATTACAAAATGCACGCGATGTAATTACTTGCGCACGGCCACCGGGGCCGGCAGTTGCTTCTGATCCGCAAGGACGGCAACGAACAGGCTGGCCTCGGTAATGGTTTTCTCCATCACCTCTATCAACTTCGAAATATCCACGCCAATCTCGACGAACTCGTGCCGCAACGCTGCAATGGCATGGGCATTGAGGTTGTGCTTCAAAAACAGCACCTGGTCCTGAAACGCCGCCAATACCGGCACCATCCGATTTTCCGCAGTTTGCAGCGCCTTGAGTAAACGCGCATATTGCTGGCGGGATTTTTTCAATTGCTGCTGGCTGCGGGCACGCAAAGCCCGATTGCTGTACAAATCCAGCTCCGCTTCCCATTCGGCAAACAAGGCCTCGCTGACCTCCTCCACCGCCTGTATCTTTTGGCTGACGGTGTCGGCCTTGCTGCGGCAGACATCGTAGCGCCGCTTCAATTGCTGGTAGCGTTGTTCCAACGAGCTCTCCGGCAAATGCACCAGGGTTTTGAATTTATCCAGCGCCTCGACGAATTGGTCGCGGCTATCTTTCAGGCTATGACAGGCCTGGTCGACCTGCATCACGACGATGTCGCGTTTATGGTGGCCGAGCAGGGACTCCCGGCTCTGGTAATACGCTTTGCGCAAGCGCCGGTTCAGAAGGGCTTTCAGGAAATTAATCATGATGGGACACGAAGTCGTCTTTATTGACCACGCTGATTTTACAGGAAGCGGCGTCAGCGAAACGGGCAAAAGCCGGATCGAGGATGCCTTGCCGCTGCAGTTCCGGCCAGTCGGCCCCAGCGGCGACCGGCGCCGACTTGACCAGGATCAATTCCTCGGCGCCGATACGACCAGCCAGCCACGCTGCCAGACTATCGGAGGTGATGTCCCAACTAGCCGGAACTCCGGCCGCATCCAATTCAGCGACTTGCGGCGCCCAGACCCAAGTTTTGGCCGCCGCCCCGGCTGCAAGCGAGTCGGTAGCGGATACGATTTCCAGCTCGGGCAGCAGCCCGCGCATCAATTCGGCCATCTGCTGCATCGCCAGCAAGGCCATCCGGTGCGCGGCAACATCGTCAAACGCATACTGGCGTTGCGCCATGCGAACCTCGTCGGCAAACCGGCCGCCGCCCGGAACGATGACTTTAAGTCCCGGCCGCCGCGCCACCGCCGCCAAACAAGTGGGCAATGCCGCCGTTTCCAACAAGCTGCCGCCTAGTTTGACGACGCAAATCATTCGCTAAATTGCGCCAACAGCTGCAACAGGGCCGCCGCTTTATCGAAGCATTCCTGATATTCTGCGTCCAGTACCGAATCGTTGACGATGCCGCCGCCGGCCCAGAAGCGAATCGTGCCGCGGTTGTGCACCAGGGTCCGGATCGCGATATTGGTGTCCATATTGCCGTCGAAGCCGACGTAGCCGATCGCGCCGCAATAAACTCCGCGCCGATGCGGTTCCAATTCCTCGATGATTTCCATGGCCCGGATTTTCGGCGCGCCGGTGATCGAGCCGCCCGGAAAACAACTGCGCAACAAATCCAGCGCATGCTGGCCGGGCGCCAACTGGCCGGTGACGGTACTGACCAGATGATGCACGGTGGCGTAGCTTTCCACTGCGAACAAATTCGGCACCCAGACCGAACCTTTCCGGCAACACTTGCCCAAGTCGTTTCGCAGCAAATCGACGATCATCACGTTTTCCGCCCGGTCCTTGGCGCTAGCCACCAAGTCTTCGATCTGGGCTTGATCCTGTTCCGGGTCCGCACGGCGCGGGCGGGTACCTTTGATCGGCTTGGTTTCGACCGCGCCGCCGGTCACTTTCAAAAATCGCTCGGGCGACGAACTCAGTACCTGGACGTCCGGCAGATTCAAATAGGCGCTGAACGGCGCGGCATTGATCCGTCGCAGCACCTCGAAGGCCTGCCACGGCTCGCCGACGCAGGCGCTGCTGAAACGCTGGGTCAGATTGATCTGGTAGCAATCGCCTTCTTTCAAATAATCTTTGATTTTGTTGAAGGCCGCCGCATATTGGCGCTTGTCCATGTTGGCGGCAGGCGCCTGCAACACCCGGAACGCTGCAGTCGGACCCTGTGGCGATCGTTGGCTGAACTCGGCGATTAAGCGTTGTAGCAGTTCATCGGTCAAACCGTAACCGACCAGCCAGCTTTGCTGTTGCTGATGATCGACGACCACCGCCCAACGGTAAATGCCGACCGCCATGTCGGCAATGCCCTCGGCGTCCGCGGCGATGGCTGGTAATTTTTCGATACGCCGGGCCAAGTCGTAGGCAAAGTAACCGATCGCCCCGCCGCAGAACGGCAAGCCGTCGATTGCCGGCAATACCTCTCCCAGTTGCTGCTTCAACAATTCGAACGGGTCCGCAGCGCTTTCCACGACCTGCCCGTCGCGTTCGATCCTGGTCAGGTTGCCGTAGGTTTGCAGAGTGGTTACGGGCGCATAAGCCAGAATATCGTAACGGTCCTGACGACTGTGAGGTTGCGCGCTATCCAGGAACACCGCCCACGGCAGATGGGCAATAGGGGCGAATAATTGCGCGCTGTCCGGAAAATACGGCAGCGGATGTTTAGTGGGTTTGGCTAGAAGCATTAAACGCGGATGCAGGGCCGGCTTGACCGGCAAGGACGTGATTGAACACCGCAAGATTTTATACCAGCCGCCGGCTTTAACCAAACCCGCCGACCCGACTCGCCCGGAAAGGCCCTCAGCCGGCAACGGCCGGATTTAAAAAATGCGACCTTAGCGATAGCGCCGGCCGCAAATCTTAAGAAATATCTTGATAACACCAATGCCAAGGCTCGTAGCGATAACCTGAGGCATTGTCCGGCGGATAGGACATGACGAAGCCGAAGCGATTGGCGTTGACCTGCAACCAGGCGAAGGCCGCGGTCAGTTCGAAGCCTTGTTGCACCGCCGGCGCATCCGGACAGGTCAAATCCACGGCGCGGCCGGTGTGGTGTTCGCTGTAGCCGGGCGGCGCCAGCACGGTCAGGATCTCGGCAATTGCCGCGCCGGAGTCGAGCTTGGCGCGGATGATCTCGGCCTGGCGCTCCACGCTGCGGTAGGCCGAGATCAGGTAAATCTCGATGCCGTCGGCCGCTGCGGCGGCCTTCATCGCCTGCCAGGCGCGGCCGGCGGCCGGGGTCATCAGAAACTCACGGCCTTTATGATCGAGGTCGGCGACGGCCAAGCGTTCTGCGGCGGGATACAGGCGCAAGCCGCGGGCTTCGACTGCTTCGACGGCAATACCCAGCGCGGCGCAGAGCGCACGCGGATCGCAGCTTACGGTTTCGGGATGATTGCTCATCTCAGCGCCGGTTGGCCGAACCATTCGCCGCTTGGACTGTTGTCGACCGCCGGCCTGACGTAATCCGGCGCCGCCGGTTTCGCAATGCAATCAATGAATTCGATGAGGGCTTTCATTGCGGCTTAAGAATATCCAGTTTCCGCATCCGATAGCGCAACGTGCTGGGCTTGACCCGCAAGCGCTGCGCCGCGCCTTGCGGGCCCTCTATCACCCATCGGCTTTGCTCCAACACCTGCAGGATATGTTCGCGGGCGACCGCATCCAGGCTGGCGTCGCCGATCTGCGGCGGCGCGGTTGAAATATCCGTCGCACTGCCCGGCAATTGCTCGGCGCCGATCTCCAGCCACGGCCCGTCGGCCAGGATGATGGCACGCTCGATGATGTTTTCCAGTTCGCGGATGTTGCCGGGCCAGCGGTAATTCTGCAAACGCCGCATCGATTCGGCGCCGACGCCATTGATTTTTTTGCCGATTTTCGGCGCGAATTTGCCGATCAGAAAATCAGCCAGCAGCGGAATGTCTTCCAGCCGCTCCCGCAGCGGTGGCGTGGTCAGCGGAAATACGTTCAGCCGGTAGAACAAGTCCTCGCGGAAATTTTTGTTCGCCACCTCCTGCAACAAGTCGCGGTTGGTGGCAGTGATGACCCGCACGTCCATTTTGATCGGGGTCTGGCCGCCGACGCGTTCGAATTCGCGTTCCTGGATCACCCGCAATAATTTGACCTGCACGTCCAGCGGAATTTCACCGACTTCGTCCAGGAACAGCGTGCCGCCTTCGGCCAGTTCGAAACGGCCGATACGTTTGCTGATCGCACCGGTAAAAGCGCCTTTTTCGTGGCCGAACAATTCGCTTTCGATCAGGCTGGACGGCAACGCCGCGCAATTGACTTTAATCAGCGGCCGCTGTTTGCGCTTGCTGGCGGAGTGGATGGCGCGCGCCACGAGTTCCTTGCCGGTGCCGGATTCACCTTGAATCAGTACCGAGGCGTCGGTCTGCGCCACGCGTTGCACCTGGTGCAGCAACGAGCGCAGCGCCGGGCTGCAGCCGACGATTTCCTCAAAATTGTGCTCGGCCTTGATTTCTTCCTGCAGGTAGCGGTTTTGCGCCTCCAACTTGGCTTGCTCCTGTTCCATCAAAACTTGGGCGGTAATGTCGATGAACATCGTGCGCATGAAGCGGCCGCTGGGATCGGTTTTCGACCACCAGCGAATCCAGACCGGCCGGCCGTCGTCCTTGCGCCGCAATTCCAGCACCACGCCGGCGCTATCCGTGCCTTTTTCGACCGATGCGAAAGCCTGCTGCAGTCTGGCCTGGGCTTCCGGCGTCTCCGGCACCAGGGAAATGCCGCGCGTGGTGCTTACCTGCTCCGGAGTTAAACCCAAAATCCGCAATGCCGCCTGGTTGGCTTGCAGAAACCGGGTTTCGACATCCTCGTGCACATAGGCGATCGGCGCTTCGTCGAACAATTCGCGAAAGCGCTGTTCGCTGAGCCGCAGTTGCTGCTCGATGCGCAGCCGGTTCAATTCCGCCGCGGCGCGGGCGGCAAAGATTTTGAAGACATAGAACAGATTGTCCCGCTCCGGCATCGCTCGCGTATCGAACAACGCCAAGTGGCCGAGTATCTCGCCTTCGCCGTCGCGCAGCGGCACACCCAAATAACTTTCCACTCCCTGCTCGTGCGGAAACATCTGCGACACGCCGGCTGGGTAATGGCAAAAATTGCCGCGCAACACGTCTTCGCACGGCGTACCGGGCAAATCCCATTCCTGATCGTCGAGAAATTCGCCGTCGGTCCAGAACGCCAAGCAGCGCACCCGGGTCTTGGCCTCGGCGAACTCGGCGACGAAACCGTTCGCCACGCCGGTCGCCAGGCATAAGTTGCGCACCAACGAACGCATGAAGTCGCCGCCGGTGGCTTGAGCGGTGCCTTCGACCACCGCCCTCAAAATCGAAAAATCGCAGGAATCGCTTGGGTCCATATTTACAAAAGAGTGGACGAAAAAAATTGATACCGCAAAACGCCACCACATTCTAGCCGCGGCCGCCAAGCCAAGGCCACCATATTTGGCGGCCGCCGCGAAATATCGCGGCACTCTTCAGTGCAAACTTGACCAGCGATAGCGCCAAATTTTTACAAGCCATTGATTAAATTTAACTAATTCTACAAGACAGGACCTGGCACGGCGCTTGCGATATTAGCTGTGTCGGACGGCACAGGCTGCCGACACTTCACTAATCTAACTTAACGGAGACTATCCATGAAAAACCCAACTACCGTCGTCAGCACCGCTTTGGCTTCCATCCTGGCCATGAGCGCGATGGGATTGCCAGCCACAGCCGCGGCCGCCGACAAAAACGATATGGAGAAATGCTACGGCGTCGCCAAAGCCGGCAAGAACGATTGCAAAACCTTGTCCAACGCGTGCGCCGGCCACGCAATCAGCGATAACCAGAAAGATGCCTTCATCGCGTTGCCGGCCGGCACCTGCGAACGCATCAGCGGCGGCAGCCTGCAAGCTCCGGCCGGCATGTAATCCGGATCGGCCATGGCGCAGCTAAACAAAACCCTGACCTTTGGCGCCGTTAACGCTTCGATTCCGGCTGCGGCCGGAATCGGGCTGCGTTCGCCGCACTACCGCGATGCCTTGCATAGCCCGGCCAAACCGGCCTGGCTCGAAGTGCACAGCGAAAACTATTTCGCCGCCGGCGGCCCGGCGCTACGGATGCTGGAAAGCCTGCGGCGGGACTATCCGCTCAGCCTGCACGGCGTCGGCATGTCGTTGGGTTCGGTAGACGCTCCGGATGGGCGCCATTTACACCAGTTGCAGCAGTTGATCGAACGCATCGAGCCGGCTCTGGTGTCCGAACATTTGTCTTGGAGCGCGTTCGGCGGCCGCTATTTGAACGATCTGGCGCCGATTGCCTATACCGAATTGGCCCTCGCCGCTTGGGTACAACGGGTGGCGCAGGTGCAGGACTTCCTCGGCCGGCCAATCTTGCTGGAAAACCCGTCCAGTTATCTGCAGTTCGACTATGCCGACTACAGCGAAGCCGAATTCCTGAGCCAATTGGCCCGCCGCAGCGGCTGCGGCCTGCTGCTGGACGTCAACAATCTTTACGTCTCTTGCCGTAACCACGGTTGGGATGCGCTGGATTACCTGCTCGCACTCGATGCCGACCGCGTGGCCGAATTCCATTTGGCCGGCCACCGCCGCAACCAAATCGGCGCTGACGTAATCCTGATTGACAGCCACGACGGCCCGGTCGCCGAACCGGTATGGCAGTTGTTCCGCATGGTTTTACAGCTGTTCGGCAACCGGCCAACCTTGATTGAGTGGGATGCGGATTTACCGGATTGGCACACCCTGATCGGCCAGGCCGCACGCGCCGATCGCTATATGGAGCAAAATTATGTCCAGGCTGCATGAGCTGCAACGCGATTTTGCCGGTTTCGTGTTCGGCGACTCCAGCCGGATTCCGGCCGGTATTGTCACTAACGGCATCGCCCCGGAACGGCGGATGGCCGTTTACCGCAACAACACCCAAACCGGTTTGAGCCAGGCCTTGGGCGACACTTACCCGGTAGTATACCGTCTGGTCGGCGCCGGCTTCTTCGACCGGCTGGCGCGAGCGTATATCGCCGAATATCCGCCAGCCGCGGCTTGTCTGATTGAATTCGGCGCCAACTTCTCCGAGCTGATTGCCGGCTTTGCCGATGCCGCCAGCCTGCCCTACCTGGCCGATGTGGCGCGGCTGGAGTGGCTTTACCACCGGGCCTACCACGCCGCCGAATCCCCCGCTTCGGCGTTAACCGCGCTGCATGATTTCAGCCAAATCGATTGCGGCGAGTTGACGGCAAAATTGCATCCCAGCGTCGGTTTGCTCGAATCCGACTATCCGCTGCTGCCGATCTGGCTCAGCAACCAAGCCGACTATCTCGGCGACCCGCACGTCAATCTCGATGCGGGCGGTTGCCGGCTATTGGTGTATCGGCCGCAGTGGGAAGTGGAGATTCGGCCGTTGGCATTGGCGGAATACGGGTGTTTAACGGCGTTGGCCGGCGGAGCGGGTTTAACCGCCGCCGTCGGCGCCGCTTTGGCATGCGATCCGGATTTCGCCGTCGAGTCCTGGCTGTTGGCTGGACTGCGCAGCGGTCTGCTCGCCGATATCGTTTTACTGTAACCGAGGTTAAAGCCATGAATAAGCTGATTTCAAATCCTGCTCAGGCGGGGCCAGGCAAAGCCGCAAACACATTTTTCCAAAGATTGCGCCGCGTACTGACGCCGCTCGCCGACTTGGTGCTGCGCGCGTGGGTCGGCTACGCGTTCTGGATTGCCGGTTGGCTCAAATTGAACAGTTGGGATAGCACCTTGTATCTGTTCCAATTCGAATATGCGGTACCGCTGTTACCGAGCCCGGCGGCGGCCGCGCTGGCCACGGCCGTCGAACTGTTGGCGCCACTATGTTTGTTTCTGGGCCTTTACGCGCGCTCGGCGGCGGCGTTACTGTTCGGTTTCAATATCGTCGCGGTGGTGTCTTATCCGGAACTGGGCGCGGCCGGCCTGGAACAACACCGGACTTGGGGTTTGCTGTTGCTGGCGCTGATGGCGCACGGCCCCGGCCGTTGGTCGGTGGATGCCTGGCTGGCGCAGTTGCGGCGCCGGCCGGATTGATGCATGTCGACTTCAAACGCCCATTTGCCTCTGCACGGCAAAACTGTGCTGGTGATCGACGCGACTTGCGCCGCAGGCGCGGCGGCGGCCGAAGCGCTGGCTCTGGCCGGCGCCAGAGTCATGCTGAATTACCCGGATCGGCGCGATGCTGCGGAGCGGCTGGCGGAACGCATCCGCAACCACGGCGGCCAGGCTATGGCGTTTCGGGCCGATATTGCGCTTCCGGGCGAGCTACTCAGCCTGTGCGATGTGCTGCTGGCCTATTGGGGCCAACCGAATCTTGTGGTCGGCGCCGGTTCGCACGTCGTAGCGCTATCGGTGGCTTTGGGCTCAACCAATCCGCCGGTACTAGCCCTGAGTTATGACGCCGTTGCGGCGTTTTTGGCCGCGGCGGGCGGCGCCAGCCAAACCTAATCGGAACTTGGCGGCAAAATCCTTATCACTGAACAACGCAAGCCGTTTGCAATTTAATTTCCGGACCAGAAGGCATCCATGAAAAATTACCACTACCCCAAAATCCCGACCGCCGAAATCACGCCAAAACACTTATTTCAAGCCCGCCGCAAATTCCTGCAAACGTCGGGCGGCGCGGCGTTGGCGGCGCTGTTACCGCAACCGCTATGGGCGGCGGGCGGCTTCGGCGAGATCAAAAAGTCGGAATTCAGCAGCGATGAGTCCTTGACGCCGTTGCAGTCGGTCACCAGCTATAACAATTTTTACGAATTCGGCACCGGCAAGGACGATCCGGCCGCCCGCGCCGGCAGCTTAAAGACCCGGCCCTGGACTGTCAGCATCGAAGGCGAAGTCAAGAAACCCATCACCTTCGATATCGACCAAATCTTGAAAATGGCACCGCTGGAGGAACGGATTTACCGCCTGCGTTGCGTCGAAGCCTGGTCGATGGTGATTCCCTGGCTGGGATTTCCGCTGGCCGAATTGATCAAACGTGCGGAGCCGACCGGCAAGGCCAAGTACGTGGAATTCGTCAGCCTGCACGATCCGCAGCAGATGCCCGGCCAGAAATCGGCGGTATTGGAATGGCCTTACCGCGAAGGCCTGCGCCTGGACGAAGCCATGCATCCGCTGACGCTACTGACCGTCGGTTTGTATGGCGAGGTGCTGCCGCCGCAAAACGGCGCACCGGTGCGGATCGTAGTGCCGTGGAAGTACGGTTTCAAAAGCGCCAAATCGATAGTCGCGATCCGCTTCCTGGAACAACAGCCCACCACCAGTTGGATGCAGGCCGGCCCCAGGGAATACGGATTTTACGCCAACGTCAATCCGGAGGTGGACCATCCGCGCTGGAGCCAGGCCAAGGAACGCCGCATCGGCGAATTCCTGAAACGCAAAACCTTGATGTTCAACGGCTACGCCGAACAGGTCGCACCGCTCTACGCCGGCATGGACTTGGCCCGCTACTTCTGACCTATGGCCAAGGTATCGCTGAACGGCAAAGCCCTCACCGGCATAAAAATCTTGGCGTTTTGCCTGGCTTTGCTGCCGCTGGGAAAATTGGGCGTCAACGCCTATCTGGACAATTTGGGCGCCAATCCGATCGAAAAAATCACCCATGTCACCGGTTTCTGGACCCTGACCTTACTGATGGTGACCTTGGCGGCGACGCCGCTACGCCGGCTGTCGGGCTGGAACTGGCCGATCCGGCTGCGGCGCATGCTCGGCTTGTTCGCGTTCAGCTACGGTAGCCTGCATCTGCTGGCTTATTTGGTACTGGACCAGTTCTTCGATTGGGACGCCATCGTCCAGGACATCGCCAAGCGGCCTTATATCACGGTGGGTTTTCCGGCCTTTCTGTTAATGGTTCCGTTGGCGGTGACGTCCACCGATCAAATGCTGCGCCGGCTAGGCGGCAAAAATTGGCTGCGCTTGCATCGTCTGGTCTACCCTTGCGCAATCGGCGGTGTCGTTCATTATTGGTGGCTGGTGAAAAAAGACTTGAGCAATCCGCTTGCCTTCGCCTCGGTTTTGGCGATACTGCTTGGCATCCGGGTCGCCTACCGGCTCGGCGGACCGCTTTTTCGGCGGCCGAAGCCGGCCCGATCAACCTGATTTTCTAACCAACGCCCCCTTGAACCCGATCCGCGATTACCTGTTCGTCTACGGCAGCCTGCGCCGAAAACCGGGAGCTTGCAGCAACCACCCGCTGCTGGCCGGCTGCGAATGGGTCGGCCGGGCGACGCTGGCTGGCCGGCTTTATCGTTTGGACGGCTATCCGGGCGTAGTCGACGCCGGCCGCGGCCGGGTCCAAGGCGAAGTCTACCGTCTGCGCAACGGCCGGCGCACGCTGGCAGCACTGGACCGCTACGAAGAATGCACTCGGCATTTTCCGCCGCCGCACGAATACCGCCGGGTCCGGCGTCCGGTGCGTTTGGCCGGACGGCGGGTTTTGTCGGCCTGGGTTTACCTATACAATCGCCCGACTGCCGGCTTGCGCGCCATCACCGGCGGCGATTATTTTCTCCAACCTCAGGAACCGGCATGATCAGCGTCATCCAACGCGTCACCCAAGCCAAAGTCACGGTCGACGGCATCGATATCGGGGTTATCGGCCCCGGCATCATGGCGTTGTTAGCTGTGGAAAAAGCCGACACCCCTAAGCTGGCCGATCGCCTGCTGGAGCGAATCCTGAATTACCGGATATTCGCCGATGCCGACGACAAGATGAATCTGAGCTTGCGCGATATCAACGGCGGCCTGCTGTTGGTGCCGCAATTCACGCTGGCCGCCGACACCGACAGCGGCAACCGCCCCAGCTTTGCGACGGCCGCGCCGCCGGAGATGGGCCGGGAATTGTTCGAATACGCCCGGCAACGCGCCGCGGCGATCTACCCCGGTTGCCAATTCGGCCGCTTCGGCGCCGACATGAAAGTCTCGTTGGTCAACGACGGCCCGGTGACTTTTACCCTGCGTTGCCAGGATAAAGCCCGCTAAACCCCGGGAATCCAGGCGGAATTTCCAGCGACCCAAGTTTACGTGGGTCAATAAACTTCGCCGCTATTCGAATGACTGCAAACGCGGGGCGATTTATGCTGCAAAAAATAAACTATGTTAAATAACGCAATTTAATTTGCCGCACAGCCTGCTTACTACTAAAATCCTGTCACCTTAACCCACCATAGAGAGATACTCATGAAGAATCGTCATTTATTGCTGGCCATGATACTGCCTGCGTTGTTTGCCCTCAGCGGCTGCGAATCGGCGAAACCGGTCGACGAGACCAATGCCCAGCCCGCCGAAGTGGCCCCTGCCGCAGTAGCGCCGACGCCTGCTCCGGTTCCTGCCGCCGCGCCGGTGCCGGCAGTAAATCCCGACCATTGCGCCAAACACAAAGCCGATGCGTCGCACGACTGCGAAGCGCATTGCAAAAAAAGTAAAGGCAAAAAAGATAAAGCCTGTCTGAAACACTGCGCCGACAAAGCCTTGGCCGACCACGATTGCGCAAAACATTGCGCCGACCATCCGCACGCCAAAGACGCGGTCTGCGCCAAACATTGCGCGGGCGATGCCAACGCCAAACCTCACGAATGCGGCAGCGAGCACTGTGCGCACCACGAAGCCGACGCGGCCAAACATTGCGACGCCGGCCATTGCGCCCACCACAAAGGCGCAGCCGCCCATGAATGCGGTGCCGAACATTGCCAAAAACACGGCGGTAACATGGCAGACTGCTGCGGCAGTGGCCATAAATGCGATAAGTAATCCATTCCTCGGCCGGAGAAAGCGCTAAGCGGCGCTTTCCCCCGGCCGCTCTTCCCACAACTCAATTCGGTTCACAGCGGCTCGGCGCAAGTACCGCAATCCTGATCCGGCCCGGACCCACGGCGCCAGCGGACAAGCGCTTTATCACCACGGTGCCCGGTAGCAGCAATAGTACGTCAGACAAAAAAAAGGACCGGTAGCCCATTGGGTACCGATCCAGGCAGGAGCCACGAGGTTCTAAGGAAGAAACAGATCGAATCGACGCAAGCCAACGCGATAACCCGATCGCTGTTTAAGATGGGGCTCGATCGATAAAGTTCAATAGCTTTGAATATTTATAAAATTTTTTTCAAGTTGGTATCGAAGCCCGCCGCACAGCAAAGCGGCGCAATCTTAGTCCGGCGCTCGGTCTCAAGCAGCCACGTCTTTACGGAAAAACCACATCTGGTAGATGCTCAGTAAAATTTGCACCCCCATCGACAGCCCCATCAGCGCGCCGCTCAACACGACCACGTAGGCGAAACTGGAGATCGATTTGGTGATGAACCACGACAGCACGTCCAGCAACATCGCCGCAAACGGAATCACCACCGCTACCCGTTTGACGTAAATGTTGATGTCGCACAGCAAAAAGATCTTGCCGATAAAAAACAGGATGAAGGCAATACCGAACAAATGGATGTGCGAGACCCTGACCAATACCGGCACCGAAGCGCCGCCGGAATGCGCCACTTCCGAGACACCGGCAAAGTTAGTCAAATTGGGTAAGGACGGATTCACCGCCGGATTGTGGCAATGCACGCAATCGCGGTTCAGAATCGGCGCGACGTCCTTTTCGTAACCGTTTTGTTCGGCGCCGTCATGTATCCATTTCATGATGACTTCCTTGTCGCTTTGGTACTTCAGATTCGGCGCCATGATGCCGTTGATGGCCGAGCCGAGCCGGGTCTGGTTATTGGAGCCGTGGTACATAATGACAATGTCTTCGATCGACAAACCCGGCTTGCCGTCGCGGCCCTGGTGGGTGTAGTACATATTGATCAGCGCCACGATGTAGCCTAGACCTATAGTCAACAGAAACACGGTATTCAAAATTCTTTCGCTGACGGAAATGTCTTTGAAACGGGCATAAGATTTTGGCATTTAAATTCGGTCCATTGAAATTGAAATCCGGCTCCGCAAAAAAGCCGGTGTTTTGGCAGCGGCCCGACAAGAGCCACCGGGTCTGTCGCAGTTTAACAGCTCCATCGTCTGCGTTTTTCTCGGTGTTGTGCATCAGCCAAACCGAACAAAAAGTCCACCAACTAACCGATCAATTGGTTCCGGATCGGATCGACATTCATCGTTCCCCAGTCAGTCGGATTTGTTACTAGAAGTTGACGAACAACGACGCCATGCCCAAATGGTGCATCTTGGCATCGCGGTGGTTGGCGTCGTCGAGGTACTGGTTCAAGTAACCCAGTTCGGCCCGAACGTTTTTGTTGAAATTCCAGCCGAGGCCGCTGAAGGCCCGGTTTTGGTCGAAGCCGGATTTGCCGCCCCAGGCGGTGGTGTTAACCCGGTAAAACGCTTCGTCCCAGGCGATGAAGCTCAGGCGCGGTTCGAAATCGAACGGATGCATGAATTTGATCATCTGCCGCGGCCGCTCGCGGACTTGGTCGCCGCGCAGGAAATTGGTTTCCCACATGGTGCGGAAGGTGAAGGTGCCGATGTCGGTGGGCAGGATGTAGCGAAACGCCGGCCAAATATCCTGTTGCGCGATATAAGGCTTGCCGATGTTCTGCGTCGGCAGCCAGGTATAACCGGCCCAGATCGTCGCCCGGTCGCTCAACGAGTAACCGACCGCGGAACGCACCATGCCCTGGTACCAATGGCCCCAGTTGCCGTCGAAACGCGACTGCCCTTCCAGCCAGATGCGGCCTTTCGCCAACGACGGATCGACCGATTGCAGACTGCCCTCGCCGACGATTTGCAGCCAAGCGCCGGTATCTTCCGCCAATTCGCCGGCATGCGCCAAAGCCGCACCGGCCGCTGTGAACATAAACAAGATGATTTTCAACCGATTGAGAGGATATGAGTGTTCGGCCATCGCTTTGCTCCAGATCGAATTCCAGTGATTGCAGGCAAAACTCGGGCGTAGCCGACCGCTCCGGGGTCAACATTGGAGTATTGTCTGCGGTGATTGCGGTTTGGCCCGGTGGGCCGATGATGCTCCGGCACCGCCCGAAACACGGACGGTGCCGGCCTGTTAGCGCGTCAAACGCTGAGCTTGCGGCGTGCAGCCAGATGGTGGTCGGAGTAGCTGTGATGTTCGTCGAGGCCGACGATTTCGCATTTGCCCCCGGCGTGGCGATACTCTTCCGCATAGTGGTGGATAAACTCCATCACGGTATGGTCGATTAACTCGGCGTCGGTCAGATCGAAGAACACGTTCTCGCCTTGCGGAAAATCCGCCAACAAGCTTTTCAAGCTGATGAAGTTGGAGAACACCGCCGCACCGCTGACGGCAATATGGTAGGTGCGCGGATCGGTCTGGTTGACGTGGTAGGCCAGCGAAAACACATTGCCCGGTTTTAAGCCGCGGGTCATGTGGATCAGCAACTCGGCGACGATGCCGATCGCGACGCCGACCAGCAAATCGGTGGCGATGACGCCGATAATGGTGATCACGAACACCACGAAATGATCCAAACCGACCGACAAGGTTTTGGCGAACTCTTTCGGCGAAGCCAGCCTGAAGCCGGTGAAGACCAGCAATGCCGCCAACGAAGACAGCGGAATTTCGTGAATCAAGCGCGGAAACAGCGCTACGAAAATCAGTAGCAGCATACCGTGGAAGAAATTGGCCCAACCGGTTTTGGCGCCGTTGTTGATATTGGCCGAGCTACGCACGATTTCGGCAATCATCGGCAGGCCGCCGACCATGCCGGCGATCAAATTGCCGACGCCGACCGCGGCCAGATCCCGATTTAAATTGGAGTTGCGCTTGTACGGATCAAGTTTGTCCACGGCCGATGCGCTCAACAGACTTTCCAGACTGCCGACCAGCCAAATCGTCACGACTGCCTCCCAAAATTCGACGGTGGCGATTTTGGAAAAATCCGGAAAGTAAAAGCCGGACATGAAATTCTCCGGCACCGCCACCAGGAAGGTCGGGCCTATGGTGTATTGGTGGTGCGGCAGGATTTCGGCTTCGGGCAAGAATAGGTACTGGTGGATATGGTCCAGGTCGAAGTATTGGCCCAAAGCCAAGCCGAGCATGACCACCAGCAACGGCGCCGGAATCATCTTCAGGGTCGGTTGTTTGATCAAGGACCAAACCACCAGCAAGGCCAGTCCGCATAAACCGATCAACGACACTTCCGGATTCATTTCGATGATCGAATGCGGAATCTCGGCAATCGTGCCGAGCAGAGTTTTGGCTTCGGGTTTCACCCCTAACAAGGTATGAACCTGCTTGGCCATGATGATGATGCCGATCGCCGCCAACATACCGTGCACCACCGAACTGGGAAAAAAGGCACTCAGCTTGCCGGCTTTGAACACGCCGAGCAATATCTGCAACACACTGGCCACGACGATAGCTGCCAAGGTATAGCGATAACCGGCCATCGCATCGCCCTGCCCCAGCGACTGCACCGCATCGACGATGACCACGATCAGACCAGCCGCCGGGCCGTTGATCGTCACATACGAGCCGCTGATGCGGGAGACCACCACGCCGCCGATGATGGCGGTGATGATGCCCGACATCGGCGGAAAGCCGGATGCCATCGCGATACCGAGACATAGCGGCAATGCAATCAAAAACACCAAAAAACCGGAGAGCAAATCGCTGCGCCAGTTTTCGACCAGGCCGGCAATACCGGTTTTCGGCAACACAAGCTGAGATACGTGGGACATAAATAGCGCTCGTTCGATATTGGAAAACCAGTTTCAAACAAGAAATATGCCAGTTCCAGCCAACAGCGGCCAAGCGCCGGTTTGCCCGGCCGCCCCCGGCGCCGAAAGGCATCCGCCGCAGCGAATAGTGCTTTTCCTGCAGCGGAATGGTTTATAAAAACCCGGCTTACTGGTTGAAATCAACCTTTGCCCGACCGCTCGCCGGTAGGATTCGCAGGCGCTGTGCATCGATCCGAGCGCGGCAGCGAGCGAAGCGCACCAATCTGCGCCTCCTCCGGCCGACACCCAGTGGTCCAGCGCAGCCACACAAGTTAAGGAAAGCTGTTGCTACGGAGCCGCACGGCCCCGCCGGCCCGCGTAGCAAAACCGTCGGCGTCGGCCGCTATCGAAACGCTACGCAAGCCCGACGCGGCGACCGGAGCCGGAAACCCCGGCAAGACCGTACCGATTGGTTTAAATCAACCGCCTGTCAACGTTTTTTTGCACCAGCCACGCACCCTCACCAAATAAAACCATTGCAATTCAAATAGATAAAATTGGCACGCGCCATGCTTAGCCTTGATTGACATCCCCCCGGATTGGCCCGATTGCGGCCCGACTTCGGCCTGTAATCGCCTCAGTGCCATAAAGCTGAGTGCCATACCGGCCGGCTTTCACTTCATCGGCTGCCGCCAGCATGCGCTGAACCATCCGGCAACCGGCGAAAGCTCTTTTGACCAACGAGGTTTATTACATGGAATCGGTTAGCCATATTTGTCATTCGGCAGAGCCGAATGGCAGCCACTCCAACCGCCGAGATCGCGGTTTCGACCTGAATCGCGCCATCGACAACATCTCGCACTGGCTGCCGACGCAAGGCCCGCTAAAAGACTTCATCCACCACAATACCTTACATGCGGTACAGCACTTGCCGTTTCACGAAGGCGTCGCGCTGGCGGCAAAAATATTCGGCGCGCGCCGCTATTTGCCGCTATCCGATTACCAAAACCGCTACCGCGAGGGCCGGATCAGCGACCACGCCATCGACTGGGCTTTACAACGTGCCGACTTGAACGGCAACCAGCGCCAAGCGCTGCGCGACAGCCTTTTTAGTGCAGACAAGCAAAGCCATTACCCGCCGACTTCCCTAGCCAATCACGGCATACGCACCCGTTGGCTAAACGAATTGGAAGTGGATTTGAATGCGCTGGCGCATCCGGTGTTATTCCGTTTGTTGGCCAACTTTCTGGATCAGGGCATCAGCCGCTGGAGCTTGCCGAAGGCAAACGAGAGTTTTTGGGATTGCGTGTTGCGCTTAACCCAAAACAGCCTAATACCGTTATACCCGTTTCAAGAAAAAAGCGTGCGCGACCTCCTCAACCTCGGCCCGGATCAAGTCATTCTGCATTGTTTGCAACGCATGGTCGGCGTCGAAACCTGGTACGAACAGTATATTCTGGAAATGCTGCTCGGCCACCCCGGCTGGTCCGGCATGGTCAGACTAATTGAGCTGAATCCGCAAAACTTGCTGGCCCGCCGCGATATTTCGTTGCAGCAATTGATCGCATTCGAATTGGCCTGCGAACTTGCGTTCTTGCAGAAAAAACGCGGTGCCAATTTCAGCAATATTGCCGCCTTGAAACAGCTGGACTCGGTGCCGCGTTTCAACGGCGGCGCGATGCAGACCCAGATTCCGTTAAGGCTGAAAGTCTGGCACGAAGCCATGGAATGGTCCCTGCATAGCGAATTGTTGCAGGCTTTGAAAAACCAGCCGGTTCCGGGCCGGTCGCCAACCGCCAAGCCGGCGGTGCAAGCGCAGGCACTGTTTTGCATCGACGACCGGGAATGCTCGTTACGCCGGCATTTGGAAGAAATCAATCCGGCAATCCAAACCTTCGGCGCCGCCGGCTTTTTCGGCATCGATTTTCTGTACCAGGGCCTGGACGACGTCTATCCGGTGGCGCAATGCCCGACCGCGATTGAGCCTAAACATTTGATCGTCGAAGCGGCGGAAGACCAAGCCGAAACAAAACAAAAAACCGGTAAGTTGTCCAGCCTGCACTTCACGGCGCATTCGATGCTGCGCGGTTGGCTGTTTACCCAAACTTTGGGCTTGGGTTACGCGGCGCGCCTGGCCTGGAACGTATTCCGCCCCGGCGCCGGCCTGCTTAATATCGAACAGCTCAGCGAGGTCAAGGCTCACAGCCACTTGCACCTGCTGCGCGAAACCGACGAACCCACGCCGGAAGGCTATTTACTGGGCTTTTCCTTTCCGGAAATGGCCGACCGCGTCGGCGGCTTGTTGCGCAACATCGGCTTGACCAAGGATTTCGCACCTTTGGTAGTCATTGTCGCCCACGGCTCCAGCAGCGTGAACAATCCGCATTTTGCCGCCTACGACTGCGGCGCCTGCGCCGGCAAACCCGGCGCGCCGAATGCCCGCGCCTTCGCCTGGATGGCGAATCAGGACGCGGTACGGGACATCCTGCGTGAACGCGGTATCGACATTCCCGCCACCACTTATTTTGTACCGGCGCTGCATAACACCAGCCGCGACGAAATCACTTATTTCGATCCGAATTCCTATTTGCACCGCGAGCATAAAGTATTGCACGCCTTCAAGCACGACATGCACCACGCCCTGTTACGCAACGCGCGCGAACGTTGTCGCTGGTTCGAATTGGGCCCGCAATCGCATTCCAATAAAGCAGCGCATCAACACGTCGTTGCCCGCGCCTCGTCGATTTTCGAACCGCGCCCGGAATACAACCATTCCAACAACTTGTATTGCCTGGTCGGCCGCCGCGAATTGAACCGGCAATTATTTCTGGACCGGCGCTCGTTTCTGCATTCCTACGATCCGGTCAGCGATCCCAACGGCGAGATCATGGCCAAGATTCTATCGGCGATCATTCCGGTCTGCGGTGGTATCAACCTGGAATATTTGTTCTCCCGGATCGACAACTCGGTTTACGGCGCCGGCACCAAGCTACCGCACAACGTGATCGGCTTGCTGGGCGTCGCCAACGGCGTCGAAGGCGATCTGCGTACCGGTTTGCCGTCGCAAATGATCGAAGTCCACGAACCGGCCCGACTGCTGATGGTGGTGGAACAAACCACCGCTATTATGGATAAAGCCTTGGCCGGCATCGGCGGTTTGCAGGAATGGCTGGACGGCGAATGGATCAGATTGGTCAGTTGCGACCCCGCCAGCCACGACTTGCAGCTTTACGCCAAACACGGCTGGGAAAATATCGAACTGCCGGATGCCTTGCAGACCCCGGCCGCACCCCACTCGGAAAAAATCATCCTCGGCAAAACCGCAACGATACCGGTACATCAGCTACAAGGGAGACACGTATGAACGGTTTGATATTGGCCTGTTTGGCATTTCCGCTGCTCGGCATGTTATCGATACTGCTGTTCGGCAGCAGCGAGCGGCGCATATCGCGCATTAGTCTATGGATCAGCCGATTGAAAGGTGCCAGCGTACTAGGTTTGTTAGCGGTCTGGACCTTTGCCGGTTTTCCGGCTCACGAATTCGCGTGGTTCGATCTTTACACACAAGGCGAATACCGCTTTCCGATTCTGTTTTATTTGGACCGGATCAGCGCGGTCTATTTATTCTGCGCCTGGGTGATTTTCTCGATTATCGTACGTTATTGCCGGGTCTATCTGCACCGCGAAACCGGCTACCAGCGTTTCTTCCTGACGATCTTCGGCTTTGCCTTTGGTTTGAATCTGGTGATTCTGTCCGGTTCAATCGATATGCTATTCGCCGGCTGGGAAATAGTGGGCGTCTCGTCGTTTTTGTTGATCGCCTTTTACCGGCACCGGCCGCAACCCATCCGCAACGCCTTGCGCGCCTACAGCATCTACCGCTTCTGCGACGTCGGCCTACTGCTCGGGGCCTGGATGAGCCATTTGCTGTTTCACGACAGCCAGCATTTCAGCCAACTGGCCAATTTGTTCCAGCACGCGGCAATGCCGCCGGCCGGTTATGCGTCGCTGCTGATATTGTCCTGGCTGATCGTCATCGCCGCCTCCGGCAAATCGGCGCAGTTCCCGTTCTGCTTTTGGTTACCGCGAGCAATGGAGGGGCCGACGCCGTCCAGCGCCATTTTTTACGGTGCGTTATCGATTCATCTGGGTGTGTTTCTGTTGTTACGCACCATGCCGATCTGGACCTACCATTACTTGCCGCGCACCATGGTGTTGGTGATCGGCTTGCTGACTGTTGTAATCGCCAATCTGTCGGAAAAGACCCAGTCCAATATCAAAGGCCAGATCGCTTATGCCTCGATCACCCAGGTTGGCTTCATGTTTATGGAATTGTCGCTGGGTCTGGAGACGCTGGTCTTGGTACATTTTCTCGGCAACGCCTTCCTGCGTTGCTACCAGTTGCTGGTCTCGCCGTCTATCGTCGCCCATTTGCTGCGGGTGGAAGGCTCGGTCGATACCGACTTCGTCATCAAACCCAGCGCGATGCGCGAATTTCTGCCCAATTCCATCCGCGATACCTTGCCGGCAGTACTGCAAAACACGCTATACGTGTTCGCGTTGCAGGAAGGTAATTTGGAACGCTTGGTACGTTCGACCTTGTGGGACCCGCTGAAGCAAATCGGCGCCCGCATGAACCAGGTCAGGCCTGCGATCCGGTATTTCAGCAGCGTCGGTCTGATCGGTCTGATCATCCTCGGCGAAAACGAAACCTGGTTCGATCGCGGTTATTTTTCGATCCCGATCTCCATGGCAATGGTGGTAGCCTCGCTAAGCGCGTTCAGCCAAAAACACAGTCCGTTCAAAGTCTGGAACGCGATCGCAACCAGTTGCGGCTTGGCCGGGATTGCGGTGTGGATGATGAATCCCGCGGCTTATGCGGACGTGCTGCTGTTTTTGAGCAGCGTGCTGCCCTCCTGGCTATTGGGTATAGGCGTGCTACGCCGAATGCTGACGCAGGAAAACTTCGCCGACGAGCCATTCCGCTACCGGGCCATGGCCGAAACCCGGCCGCGAGCTTCGCTGCTGTTGTTTCTGAGCTTTCTAGGCTTGGTAGGATTCCCGATCACGCCGGCATTTCTGGGCGAAGACCTGCTATTGGCCGACGCCACCGGGCTGCATCCCTGGTTTGCCCTGCCCATTACGCTGGCCTTTGTCGTCAACGGCATCGCCGCCGCCCGCGTCTTCGTCAGATTGTGCATGGGCCGCCCCAGCGAGGTTTGCAGCCAAACTCACGAATCCGCCTAGTGACTTTATCCGTCAATCATGGCATTAATGTTGCGCTAGGCGCGACTTTTTCGCGCTCGGAAATATTGGCCGTTTTTGGCCCGCACAATAATAATTCGACAGGAGGATACATGCGTAAATTTCCAATTGTAATGCTGACAGTTGCCTTAAGCGCCGCCTTGGGTCAGGCTTTCGCCGAAGAAGCCGCCGTTTCGGACAAAGTCAGAACCAGCGTTTTGAAACGTCATCCGCAGGCAACCGATATGGTTGGCACTATGGAAACCCACTTCGGCCAACAGTTACTGGAAGTCAGTTTCAAGGACGCTGAAGGCCAAGTTCTGCACGAATTGTTCCGTGCCAACGGCGCATTGTTTACCGGCGAGCTGGTATTGGAAAATCCGCAGCAAGTGCCGCCGATGGTGACCGATGCCGTTAAAGCCAATTTCCCGGACGCCCGCATCGAAAAAGCCGAGTTGGTGGTAAACCCGAACGGTGTCGGTGAAGAGTATGAATTGATCGTTAGCGCCCCTAGCGGCAAATGGCGGGTAGCAGTCAACGACAAAGGCGCGATCACATCCAAAGAACGCCATTAGTCGGATTCTCGCCAGATTCGGTTTCGGATGAAGACGCTTGCAGCCAAGCCTTGATCAATCCAGGTTAACACTACTCTCCAATTGCCGGACAGCCGCTGTGGCTCAGCGATCTAGCCGGCAATTGGTGTAGCCCAATCCGACTTGGCGCCAGCTATCGAGACAGCATTACCATCTGAATACCACCAGCTTGGCCGATGGTTAGTCGATGCCTGCCGGTCAAATCCGAAACTATTACGGTAGTGCGATTTTCAGCTGGCAAAAACGGCTCCGACCGTCTTCTAACCGGGCCCTGACCAGCCCCCCATCCACAGTTCACCCAGATCAATTTACATTTTTTTCTGCACTGGGCTGCTTGCCAACTTTTTCGACGTGTTTTTTATTTTGCCGCACAGAACCGCGTTTAGAATATCCGCATGACAAATCACGAGTCCCGCGCCAGCGCGCTATTTCCCAGTTTCTCGGCAACCGACCGCGCCACAATCGACGCAGCCCTGGCCTGGATCGACGAATTGGGCGCCAACCGGATCGAGTCGCAGCGGCCGAAGGGGATCGATGTTGCGGCCATCCTGATGGGTGTGCATATCGATCTGGAAACCATTCTGGCGACTTTGCTGAGCGATTCCCGCATCGCCGATCGGATCGACGAAAACCAGGTGCGCGAGCGATTCGGCACGACGGTGGCCGATTTGTTTAAAGACGTGGACTGGCTGAACAAGGTCAGTATTTACACGCCGGAAATGGCCAACCAACCCAATCAGGCCGAGATCCTGCGCCGCATGCTATTGGCAATGACCCACGACGTGCGGGCGGTGTTGATCAAACTGGCGCTGAGGATACAGCGTTTGCGCGGCTTGCATCTGGAACAGGAGCAAATCCGTCATTTCATCGCCCGCGAAACGCTGGATATCTATGCGCCATTAGCCAATCGGCTCGGGATCAGCCAGTTCAAATGGGAATTGGAGGACTTAGCCTTCCGTTATCTGGATCCGGACAATTACCGTTTTATTAGCGCCTCGCTGGCGGAAAACCGCGAACAGCGCCAAGCCAGTATCGATCGGTTCCTGCAAGAGCTGAAAGCGCTGCTGGCAGAACACGGCGTGACGGCTAAGGTTTACGGCCGGCCCAAACATATTTACAGCATCTGGAACAAGATGCGCAGAAAACAATTGGCGCTTTCCGATCTATACGATCTACTGGCGGTGCGAGTGGTGGTCGAATCGCTTCCCAGCTGTTACATGGTGCTGGGTTTGGCGCACGCCCAATGGCAGCATATTCCGCGCGAATTCGACGATTACATCGCCAATCCGAAGGAAAACGGCTACCAATCGCTGCACACCGTCGTGCTGGACCCTCTCGGCAACCGGATCGAAATCCAGATCCGCACCAAAGCCATGCACGAATTCGCCGAACTGGGTGTCGCCGCGCATTGGCGTTACAAGGAAGGCAGCAAATTCAATGCTGCGACCGAGAAAAATATCGCCTCGCTCCGGCAATTGTTGGAAGACAAGGACACTACCGACAATCTGTTGGAAAATTTTCATACCGAATTGTTTTCCGACCGGGTATTCGTGTTGACGCCTGCCGGTAAACTAATCGATTTGGTCAAAGGCGCCACACCGTTGGACTTTGCCTATGCGATTCATACCGAAATCGGCCACAGTTGCCGCGGCGCCAAGGTCAACGGTCAGATCAAGCCGCTGACTTACAAACTCAGCTCCGGCGAACAAGTCGAAATTATTACCGTCAAAAACGGCCACCCGAATCACAATTGGCTGAATCCGAACCTGGGTTATTTGAAAACACCGCGGGCGATCAGCAAGGTCAAAAGCTGGTTCAAACAGCAGCAGCAAGCCGAAAACATTGCCGCAGGCAAGCAAATCCTGGACAAGGAAAGCAAACGCCTGGGTTTGAAAACCATCGATATCGCCGAGTTGTTGAAATACTTCAAAATAGCGGACGCCGAGCATCTATACGAAGCTTTGGGGCACGGCGGCATCAATAATCGGCAATTGGCGAATGCGCTGAAAATTCCGGAATTGGAACCGACCCCGGTCAAGTTGGTGCCAAGCCAATCCACGGCGCAATCGGTGGTGACCATCGACGATATCGACAATGTCGTCACCACGCTGGCGCACTGCTGCTCGCCGGTGAAGGGCGACGATATCATCGGCTTTATCTCGCATAAACGGGGTATCACGATACACCGCAAGGATTGCGAGAACATTCGCCATTTGTCGGCGGAAAAGCAATTGCAGTTAGTCAAAGCAGAATGGAGCGGCCAAAAGTCAGTACACCATAGCGTACCGATCGTGATCCATGCGTTCAATGCCCAAAACCTGTTGAACGATGTATCGCAAGTTTTGGCGACCGCGAAAATCCATATCAGCAATGCGTCGCTAAAAACGCACGAGGATTTGTCGGCGATTTTGCACATGACGATACAGATCGAGAATACGGCACAACTGAGCGCGGTGTTGACCCGGATCAGTCACTTGCCCAATATCATCGAAGTGAAGCGAAAAGTTTAACGGCATCGGCGCATGGCTGTTGCCGACATTTTTAGAAGCCCGGCGGAGGATTCATGCTAACATAGCCGTTTTAACTTTATGGGCTTTTACTATGGCAAAAGAAGATCAAATTGAAATGGACGGCAAGGTCATCGACACCCTACCGAACACGATGTTTCGCGTCGAATTGGAAAACGGCCACATCGTGACCGCGCATATCTCCGGCAAAATGCGCAAACATTACATCCGCATCCTGACCGGAGACAAAGTTCGCGTAGAAATGACACCTTACGACCTGACTAAAGGCCGCATCACGTTCCGGAACCGCTAACCCGCTCCGGGCTAGCGCTTCCCTCTCCGCTCTACATCACTTGATTCAATTCGGAAACGACTAGCTGTTTGCCTTCAATGGCAAATGCCAATTCATCGTTCTCGACATGTATCCTTACATGACCGCCATTCGCCAAGCGCCCGAACAACAAGTCTTCGGCTAACGGCTTCTTGATTTTTTCCTGGATCAAACGCGCCATCGGCCTTGCCCCCATTTTCGGATCGCAGCCGTGCTCGGCCAGCCATGCCCTTGCATCAGGCTCCAAGGTCAACGTCACATTCTTGTCGGCCAATACCGCTTCCAACTCGAAGATAAACTTGTCGACGACGCTGCCAACCACCGCCAAATCCAGCGGCTTGAACTGAACAATCGCATCCAGACGGTTTCTGAATTCGGGCGAGAAACCGCGTTCGATCACTTTCATGCTGTCCGACGCATGATTTTGCAAGGTAAAACCGATCGAGGCCCGGCTGCTTTCCTCGGCACCGGCATTGGTGGTCATGATCAGAATGATGTTTCTGAAATCGGCTTTGCGGCCGTTGTTGTCGGTCAAGGTGCCGTGGTCCATGACCTGCAGCAACAAATTGAACACATCCGGATGGGCTTTCTCCAACTCGTCGAGCAATAACACTGCATGCGGATGTTTGGTCACTGCTTCGGTCAATAGACCTCCCTGATCGAAACCGACGTAACCCGGAGGAGCGCCGATCAGACGCGAGACGGTATGCCGTTCCATATATTCCGACATGTCGAAGCGGATCAATTCGATGCCCAGCACCTTGGCCAACTGGCGGGTCACTTCGGTTTTGCCGACGCCGGTCGGGCCGGCGAACAAGAAGGAACCGATGGTTTTGGTAGTGTCACGCAGCCCGGCCCGCGATAATTTGATCGCGGCAGCCAGTTCAGAAATCGCTTCATCCTGACCGAACACCAGCATTTTCAGGTTCTTTTCCAGGTTGGAAAGCTTGTCGATATCGTTGGACGACACCGATTGCGCCGGCACCCGGGCGATCTTGGCAACGATCTCCTCGATTTCGGCGGTGTCGATAGTCTCTTTACGCTCCCCGGCCGTGAACAAGCGCTGTCTGGCGCCGGCTTCGTCGATCACGTCGATGGCCTTGTCCGGCAAATGCCGATCGGTGATATAGCGCGCCGATAATTCCACCGCCATCCGCAAAGCTTCCTGGGTGTATTTCAGGCCATGATGCTCCTCAAACCGCGATTTCAAACCTTTCAGAATCAATACCGTATCTTCGATGGACGGTTCGACCACGTCGATTTTTTGAAATCGCCGCGCCAAAGCGTGGTCTTTTTCGAAGATGCCGCGGTACTCCTGATAAGTCGTCGAACCGATGCAGCGCAATTGGCCGGAGGCCAACACCGGTTTGATCAAATTGGACGCGTCCATTACCCCGCCGGACGCCGAACCGGCGCCGATGATGGTATGAATTTCGTCGATGAACAAAATCGAATCCGGCTCTTTTTTCAATTGGTTGATCAAGGCTTTTAAACGTTTTTCGAAATCGCCGCGGTATTTGGTACCCGCAACCAAGGCCCCCATATCTAACGAATAAATTGTGCTGTTCATCAAAATATCGGGTACCTGTTCTTCGACAATCCGCTTCGCCAGACCCTCGGCGATTGCCGTTTTGCCGACCCCGGCTTCGCCAACCAGCAGCGGGTTGTTTTTACGCCGCCGGCACAACACCTGGATGGTACGTTCCACCTCCAATTCGCGGCCGATTAACGGATCGATATTGCCCTTCAACGCCTCTTCGTTCAGGTTGGTGGCATATTTTTCCAGCGGGCTGGTCAAATTCTCGTTGTTGCCGCGCTCGCCTTCCGGTTCCTCGCTGCTCTCTTTTCTGAACTGTTCGATTTTGGAAACTCCGTGCGCCAGATAATTCACCACATCCAACCGCGTGATGTCTTGTTTGTTCAACAGATACACCGCATGCGAATCCTGCTCACTGAACAGCGCGACAAACAGGTTGGCACCAGTCACTTCTTTTTTGTCGGACGCCTGGACGTGAAATACCGCCCGCTGCAACACGCGCTGAAAGCCCAAAGTCGGTTGGGTTTCGCGCTGGATGCCTTCCGGGATCAGCGAAATGGTCTCGTCGATGAAGCGGGTGAGTTCGGCGCGCAACGCATTGACGTTGCAGCCGCAGGCGATCAGGATCGGGATCGTCGTCACGTTATCCAGCAAAGCCAACAGCAAATGCTCGACGGTGATGAACTCGTGGCGCTTGGCATGAGCCCCGGTAAAAGCGGCGTTCAATGTCACTTCCAGTTCTTTACTTAGCATGGCTTACCTCTCACGCCTCTTCCATCGTGCACATCAGCGGGTGATGATGTTCACGGGAGTATTCGTTAACGATGTGTACTTTGGTTTCGGCAACGTCTTTGGTGTAGGTGCCGCATACCCCAACACCCTGGGTATGCACTTGCAACATCACCTGCGTAGCCCGCTCTTGGCTCATGTTGAAAAAGTCGGTCAAGATCTCTACGACAAAATCCATTGGTGTGAAATCGTCGTTGAGCAAAATGACTTTATACAACGGTGGCCGTTTCAACTGCGGCTTGGCTTCTTGCAGCGCAGTGGTGCCGTCAACGTCTTTAAAGGGTTCAAAATCGGACATAAACTTCTGTGGTGCAAAATCGCTGTGTTCTTAAAAATAGCGCCTTAGACATTAAATTTCAATCTTTACCCATATAAAAAACATTTCTAGTAAAATGCGCGCCTTTTAACGTTTTATGTCGACAATATGGTCTGGAAACCCCACGTTACCGTCGCCGCTGTAATCGAAAAAAACGGGCGTTTTCTAGTGGTCGAAGAGACAACGGCACATGGCATTGCGTTCAATCAACCGGCCGGACATTTGGAAGAAGGCGAAGACTTAATCGCCGCCGTCATCCGGGAAGTGCGGGAAGAAACCGCCTGGGAGTTTCAGCCCGAAGCCCTGATCGCAACCCAACTATGGCGGAGAAACCCGGAAATGCCCAGTTTTTTGCGCTTCTGCTTCGCCGGCACCGTCGACAATCACAATCCGGCGCAAGCGCTCGACGACGGCATTATCGGCACTCATTGGCTCAGCCGCAACGAGATTTGCGCCCGCCGCGACCAATTGCGCAGCCCGTTGGTGCTGACCACCATCGACGAATACCTGAAAGGCCAGCGTTACCCGCTCAGCCTGTTACAAACTTTTTTAGACCACGCATGAGCAAACACATCATCGTCGGCATGTCCGGCGGCGTCGATTCTTCCGTCACCGCATTAGCGCTGCAAGAACAAGGCCACAAAGTTACCGGTTTGTTCATGAAAAACTGGGAAGAAGACGACGGCACCGAATACTGCACCGCGATGCAGGATTTGGCCGACGCCCAGCAAGTCGCCGGCAAATTGGGTATCGAATTGAAGACCGTCAACTTCGCCGCCGAATACTGGGACGAGGTGTTCGAGGTATTTTTGTCGGAATTCAAGGCCGGCCGCACCCCCAATCCCGACATTTTGTGTAACAAACACGTCAAATTCAACGCGTTTCTGAACTACGCCATCGAAGACCTCGGCGCCGAATTCATCGCCACCGGCCACTACGCCCGCGTCCGGGAACGGGACGGCGAATTCGAACTTTTGAAAGGTCTGGACCCGGCCAAGGAACAAAGCTATTTTTTGTATGCGATGGGCCAGAAAGCGCTGTCGAAAACGCTGTTCCCGATCGGCCATTTGCACAAAACCGAAATTCGGGCGCTAGCCGATAAAGCCGGCTTCGCCAACAGCCGCAAGAAAGACAGCACCGGCATCTGTTTCATCGGCGAACGTAAGTTCAGGGAATTCCTGGAACGCTACCTGCCCCACCAACCCGGCGAAATGCGCACCCCGGAAGGCAAGTATATCGGCAAACACCACGGCTTGATGTATTACACCCTGGGCCAACGCCAGGGCCTGGGTATCGGCGGCGTCAAAGACGCACCGGACGAACCGTGGTTCGTGCTGGACAAAGACCTGGATAACAACGTGCTGATCGTCGGCCAGGGCCACGACCACCCAATGATGCTGCACAATACGCTGGAAGCCGGCCAACTGGATTGGTGCGCCAGCCAACCCCTGACAGAAACCATCCGCTGCGCCGCCAAAACCCGCTATCGCCAGCCGGACCAAGATTGCATCGTCGAGCCGATTGATGGCGGCAGCCGCGTCAAAGTCCGCTTCGACCAGCCGCAACGAGCGATCACGCCGGGGCAGTCGGTGGTGTTTTATCAGGGGGAGGTTTGTTTGGGTGGTGGTATTATTGAAAGCAAGATAAACCAATAATATAGTGAATCAACATGAAAATCATCAATCTAAATCTGTATGAGTTCCGTTGCTTCAATAACCACGAATTAGAGTTTGCCGACCATTTTAATCTTCTAATTGGTGATAATGGCAGTGGAAAAACTGCAGTATTAGATGGCTTGGCAATAGCTGTTGGAGCATTCTTACTTGGCATACCCAATATTAGGCCAAATGAGAAACGTCATCTATCTAATGAAGATATTAGATATAGATATTCTATTATGGGTCAAACGGTTACCCGTGAAAATTCAGAATATCAAGCCATGGTCAGAGCAAAAGGGATAATAAGTGGAAAGACAATTAAATGGGCAAGATATAAAGACGTAAGAACGAATCGCCAAGATGCGAAGCAAATTATCGAAACTGTAAAAAAGCTCGCGAAGGAATCAACAAATCCAAGTATTTTATTGCCTGTAATTGCTTACTATGGCACGGGGCGTTTATGGAAACAATTAAAAGCGACTGAAAAAAAAATTTTAGCACCTTCTTCAAGATTTGATGGCTATCAAGATTGCTTAAATCCAGCTTCCGATCAGAAACGCCTCTTTAACTGGTTTAAAACCCAAGAATTAGCAGCCCTACAAAAAAAAGAAACCCGCCACGTTTTAGAAGCCGTTCGAAATGCCATCGTCGAAATGATTCCAGGAGCTAAGCGCGCATGGTGGGATGTCGATTGGGATGAAATTCTGATCGAAACGGAAGTTCAGGGCAAAACCCAACCTATGCCCTTCCACCTCCTCAGCGACGGCTACCGCAACATGATCGGCATGGTTGCGGACATTGCCTATCGTATGGCGACGCTAAATCCGCAACTGGAAGCCGACGTCATCAAGCAAACCGAAGGCATCGTCTTGATCGACGAAATCGATCTGCATTTGCACCCGAAATGGCAGCGGGAAGTAGTCGGACGTTTGTTAAGTACTTTTCCTAAAGTTCAATTCGTTGCCAGTAGCCACTCACCGTTCATAATTCAGTCGTTGTATGGACGTGATGATTGTTTATTGTGGGATTTGGAAAAAGCCTGTCCAATCAATATTGAAAGCGAAAGCATTGAAGATATTGCCGAAGATCAACAGCACGTCGATATGCCGCAAAAAAGTAAACGTTACTTGGATATGATGGCTGCGGCGGAAGCCTATTATCGACGACTCCATCAAGTTAATGACGAATCCGATCAAGAATTGCTGCAGTTACGTAGCCGGTTGGATGAATTGAGTATTCCCTTTAGCGACGACCCGGCATTTGCCGCACAGTTAAAATTCGAACGCGACTCAGTACTGGCTGCTAAAAATAAATAAGTATGCGTCCGATTGATAAAGGTTACGACCTAGGCGAAATAAAACCTTATGGGGACGCGCAACAGCCGTTGATCGAACGCTTAGGAGAATATTGTTCGTATTGCGAGCGCTGGGTCGCCAGTGGCATTCATGTCGAACACAAAAAACCGAAAAGCGAATACCCGGAAACTGAATTTCAATGGAGCAATTTTTTGCTTGCCTGCGGCAATTGCAATTCCGGCAAAGGCCATGGCCAATTAAACCTTGACGATTATGTTTGGCCCGACAGCGACAATACCTTGTTAGCCTTTAACTACGATGGACAAGGCAGAGTATTACCGAATAAGACTCATGCCGAACCCCTCAACCGAAAAATTGAAGCCACCTGGTTGGCATTAGGACTGAACAAACATCCCGATCTCCAGATCGCCGGCCAACAAACTCCGTCAAGTAAAGACAAACGTTGGCTGCATCGACAACAAGCTTGGCAAAATGCCTCAAAGCGAAAATCGCAGCTCGCCGCCTTCGATAACGAAGAACGCAGAGCCGGAATTGTGGAAATGGCAATACAACGAGGCTTCTGGTCCGTCTGGATGACGGTATTCCAAGACGACGCCGACATGCGCCGCCGCTTGATCGAAGCCTTCCCCGGCACCGCCAAGACTTGCTTCGACGAAAGTACCCAACCAATCCAACGTCCCGGCGGACAAATTTAATCGCCGCAAGTAAACCGTTTACGTTTTAGAAATTTTAGGAAACACATAACATGACCCTCACCGCCATCTCCCCCATCGACGGCCGCTACGCCAGTAAAGTCGACGCCTTGCGCCCCATTTTCAGCGAATACGGCTTGATCCGTTACCGGGTTGAAGTGGAAGTGCGCTGGTTGCAAGCGCTGGCTGCCGAAGCCAAGATATCCGAAGTACCGGCCTTGTCCGCAGAAGCGAACCGCGTGCTCGATAATATTGTCAGCGATTTTTCCGAAGCCGACGCCCAGGCCGTCAAAGACATCGAGAAGACGACCAACCACGACGTCAAAGCCGTCGAGTACTTCTTGAAGGAAAAAGTCAAAGGCAACGCCGAACTGCACGCAATCAACGAGTTCTTCCATTTCGCCTGCACCTCGGAAGACATCAACAACCTGTCGTATGCCTTGATGTTGAAAGAAGGCCGCGGTCTGGTCCTGGCCGAGATCGACGCCACGATAGCAGCGATCAAGCAATTGGCCCTGGCCAGTGCCGAGCAACCGATGCTGTCGCGCACCCACGGCCAGTCGGCCACACCGACCACGGTCGGCAAGGAAATGGCGAACGTCGTAGCCCGCATGCAACGCCAACGCGAGCAACTGGCCAGGGTCGAACTGCTGGGCAAGATCAACGGCGCGGTCGGCAATTACAACGCTCACAGCGTCGCCTATCCGGAAGTGGATTGGCCGCAGTTCGCGCAAAACTTCGTCGAGTCGCTGGGTCTGACTTTCAACCCCTACACCATCCAGATCGAACCGCACGACTACATGGCCGAATTTTTCCACGCCCTGTCGCGCTTCAACACCATTTTGCTGGATTTCGACCGCGACGTCTGGGGCTATATCTCGCTGGGGTATTTCAAGCAAAAAACCGTGGCCGGCGAAGTCGGCTCGTCGACCATGCCGCACAAAGTCAATCCGATCGACTTCGAGAATTCGGAAGGCAACCTGGGTTTGGCGAACGCGATTTTCGGCTTTCTGGCCGACAAACTACCGGTGTCACGCTGGCAGCGCGACCTGACCGATTCGACCGTGTTGCGCAACATCGGCGTCGGTATCGCCCACACCAGCATCGCCATTCAATCGACCTTGAAAGGCATCTCCAAGCTGGAACTGAATCCGGCGACTCTGGATCAAGATTTGGATATGAACTGGGAAGTGTTGGCCGAACCGATCCAGACCGTGATGCGCCGTTACGGCATCGAAAAACCTTACGAGAAATTGAAGGAACTGACCCGCGGCCAACGCGTCACCGGCGACGGCATGCGCGCCTTCGTCGAAAAACTGGAGATTCCGACCGACGCCAAAGCCGAACTGTTGGCCTTGACCCCGCACAGCTACACCGGCTACGCCACCGCGTTGGCAAAGAAAATCTGATAGCCCTGCTCCCTGGCGAAGCGACCGGCCGCTTCGCCAGGGAGGACCGGCACCACCGAACTATTTCAGTGCGCCGGGATCGGTAGAGTCCGTTATTGGTGCGACCATTCCTCGTCGCGGGTCGCGATATCGAGATTGCATCACTCGCGAATCGGGCCAAACAACCTTTACCGCAACCCATTCCGTATTATTCTGCCAGCGGCAACTCCAAAACAGGCCCGATACCCGCATAATCGCGCCTCAAATCCAAAGTCCAACCGAAATCGCAGCCGAGTTAAGCCGATCCGCCGGCCAAGTCGTGCCATCGCGCTGGCCCTGGCACCGCATTTGCTTGTAGCTGATACCAATAATCAAACCAGCAAACGCCTGCCAGCTCGGATAGACTGCACGGCTGTTTGGGAATAACTACATACACCCGATGACCAGACTCAGCGACTACTTCGAATACCGCCAAGACCAGGACGGCAAGCCTTACCTGGCGGTGTCTATCCGCGGCATGACCCTGCTGAAGTTGCCGGCCAGCAATAAAGGCACCGCTTTCACCGAGCAGGAGCGCATCGATCTGGGTTTGGACGGCTTATTGCCACCGCAAGTGACGACGCTGGAGCAACAAATCGAGCGCTTGTATTTCAGTTACCGGCAGCAGGCCGACGATATTTCCAAATACCAATTTCTGCGAGCGATCCAGGACCGCTCCGAAATCTTGTTTTACGCGATACTGGAGCGGCATCTGGAAGAGATAGTCCCCATCGTCTATACGCCGACCATTGGCCTCGCGGTGCAGAAGTTCAGCTCGCTCTACCGCACCGCCCGCGGCTTGACCCTGTCGCCGAACAACATCGACCGCGCCGATGCGATTTTAAAAAACTACCCCTGGCACGACATCCGCATGATCGTGGTCACCGACGCTTCGGCGATTCTGGGCATCGGCGACCAGGGCATGGGCGGCCTGTCGATCTGCATCGGCAAACTGGCGCTCTATACGGTCGGCGGCGGCGTCTGCCCGTTCCAAACCTTGCCGATCAATCTGGACGTCGGCACCAATCGCGACGAATTGCTGGACGACCCGCACTATTTGGGCGTGCGCGCCAAACGTTTGGGGCGGGAGGCCTATTTTGCGATGGTGGATAAATTCGTCGCCGCCGCCCATCGGATCTGGCCCAAAGCCATCATTCAGTGGGAGGACTTTACCAAGGACGTAGCCTTCGACGTGCTGGCCCGCTACCGGGACAAAGTGCCCTGCTTCAACGACGACATCCAGGGTACCGGCGCAATGGCGCTGGCTGGAATATTGGCCGCCTGCCGCCGGCTTGGCCAAACGCTGACCGAACAGACCATTGTCATTGCCGGTGCCGGCGCCGCCGGTATTGGCGTCGCCAGCGTGATCAAGGCCGGCCTGATGGATGCCGGATTGAGCGAGGCCCAAGCCCGGCAACACCTGTACGTGGTCGACATATCCGGCCTGGTCGTCGCAGACCGGGAGCTGGAGCACTACAAACACGGCATCGCCCAACCGGCAACAATCGGCCAAGCCTGGGGTATTCCTGAGCATAGCCAGCCCTCGTTATTCGAAGTAGTCAGCCACGCCAAACCTAGCCTCTTGATCGGACTAACCGGCGCCACCGGCTTGTTCGGCGAAGAGCTGATCCGTACCATGGCCGGCAACTGCCTCAACCCGATCGTGATGCCGCTGTCCAATCCGACCGCCAATTGCGAGGCGACGCCGGCGGACATCATCGCCTGGAGCGAGGGCCGCGCCATCGTCGCCACCGGCAGTCCGTTCGCCGATATCGAATACCGCGGCACCCGCCATAAAATCGGCCAAGGTAACAACGCCTTCATCTTTCCCGGCCTGGGCTTGGCGGCGATGCTCGGCGAGTGTCGCCGTATCAGCGACGCGATGGTGCTGGAATCGGCTTATGCCCTGGCTGACTACATCGCCGAATTCGAACCCGACGCCGGCGCGATCTACCCGCCTATTGCCGATTTGCAGAAAATCAGCAGCTACGTCGCGGAGCGGGTGTTAGCCAAAGCCATCGCCGACGGCTCGGCTAGCCGAACCGACCTGGATCCGGCAAATTTGGCCGACTTTATTGCCGCCAACCAATGGCATCCGCACTATTTGCCGTTTCGTTACGTGGGCTGAACCGCAGTGTCAGAGCGCTTGCACGAATTACTATTTTCCGCGCCGCCGACGAAGCTAAATTGCTAAAATAGCGCTAATTTTGCCGTTGCCAATCCAAATCGCCTTTCCTTGTGCTCAACCTGATCTGGGTCTTTTTTTTCCTGTCGGCGTTCGCCGTCGCCAGTTTCAAGCTCTTGCTGCTGGGCGACACTCGAGTATTTTCGGAAATGGTCGCGGCGATGTTCAGTCTGGCGAAAACCGCATTCGAAATTTCGTTGGGTCTGGGCGGCATATTGGCGTTGTGGATGGGCATCATGAAAATCGGCGAACACAGCGGTTTCATCGAATTACTGACCCGCGCGCTGAACCCGCTGTTTAGCCGGTTGATGCCGGAAATTCCGCAGGGCCACCCGGCGCTGGGAGCGATCACGATGAACATCGCCGCCAATATGTTGGGCCTGGACAACGCCGCTACACCGATGGGCATTAAAGCCATGCAGGAAATGCAAACGCTAAACCCGCGGCCGGAGCAAGCCAGCGACGCGCAAATTCTGTTTTTGGTGCTCAACACTTCGTCGGTGACGCTGTTTCCGGTGACGATTTTCGCCTACCGGGCCCAGCTCGGCGCCGCCAATCCGACCGACGTGTTCCTGCCGATTTTGATCGCGACCTATGTGTCGACCTTAACCGGCTTGCTGGCGGTGGCCTGGGTGCAAAAAATCAACCTGTTAGACAAAGTGGTACTGGCCTATTTGGGCGGCATCAGCGCATTGCTGGCCGGACTATTGAGCTATTTCTCCGGCTTGAACCAAGCGGAGATGCTGGCACAATCGTCGCTGGCCAGCCACGTTATTTTGCTCGGTTTGGTGGTCGCATTCATCGCCGCCGCCGTAAGCAAAGGCCTCAACGCCTACGAATTGTTCATCGACGGCGCCAAGCAAGGCTTTCAAACCGCGATCGGCATCATTCCGTATTTGGTGGCGATGCTGGTGGCGTTCGGTGTATTCCGGGCCAGCGGCGCGTTGAGTTTTATCACCGACGGCGTCCGCTGGCTTGTGGACAATTACGGTATCGACAACCGCTTTATCGACGGTCTGCCGACTGCATTGATGAAGCCGTTCAGCGGCAGCGGCGCCCGGGCGATGATGATAGATACAATGCAGGCACACGGCGCCGATTCGTTTGCCGGCCGGCTGGCTTCGGTGGTACAAGGCAGCACCGAAACCACGTTCTACGTGCTGGCGGTGTATTTCGGCGCGGTTAACATCAAACGCATCCGCCATGCCGCGGCCTGCGGCATCATTGCCGACATTGGCGGCATCGTTGCCGCGATTTTGGTGACTTATTGGTTTTTTGGCTAATAGCCGAACCGGCGGCTCGATTCGCCGTAAAACTTGGAAACGAAGCACAAATGCAGATACATTTAAAAACCCTGGGTTGCCGTCTGAACGAGGCGGAACTGGAAACCTGGGCCCAGGCCTTTCAAGCCAAAGGCCATGCCATCACCCGCAACGTCAACGACGCGCAATTGGTCGTGATCAACTCCTGCGCGGTGACACAGGATGCGGTGAAAAAATCCAAACAATTGATTCGGCGCGTGCACCGCGACAATCCGCAAGCCAAACTGGTAGTCAGCGGGTGTTATGCCACCTTGAACGAAAGCGAAGCCGCACAATTGATGGGCGTCGATCTGATTGTCGGCAATAACGACAAAAACCAGTTGGTCGAACGCACTTTGAGCGAACTAAACATGGACAGCATGCCGGCGATGTCGACCGAACCCGGCGAGGTGTCGTTGTTTAGCCGCGGCCGCCAGCGCGCCTTCGTCAAAGTTCAAGACGGTTGCCGTTACCGCTGCACGTTTTGCATCGTCACCGTCGCCCGTGGCGAGGAACGCAGCCGCAGCGTCGACGAGGTCGTCGCCGAAATCAATGCACTGCATGGGCAAGGCATCAACGAAGCCATCATTACCGGTGTGCACTTGGGCGGGTACGGCAGCGATATCGGCAGCAATCTGGCCGAACTGGTACAGGCCATTTTGGCACGGACCGAGATTCCGCGTCTGCGCATGGGCTCTTTGGAACCTTGGGAGTTGCCGGACGGTTTCTTCGAGCTATTCAAAAACCCGCGGCTGATGCCGCATCTGCATCTACCGTTACAGAGCGGCAGCGACAGCGTGTTGCGGCGCATGGCGCGGCGCTGCAAAACCGCCGAGTTCGCCGAATTGGTGAACCAAGCCCGCAGCACGATTCCGCATTTCAACGTCACCACCGACATCATCGTCGGCTTCCCCGGCGAAACCGAGCAAGAATGGCGGGAAAGCGTCGAATACATCCAGCGCGTCGGCTTCGGCCATATCCACATCTTCAGCTATTCGCCGCGCGAGGGCACCAAAGCCGCCGGGCTGCCCGATCAAATCTCGCCGGACCTGAAACGGCAACGCAGCCGGGAATTGCACGCGCTGGCCGAAACAATGAAACAGGCATTTACCGAAAGCAACCTCGGATGCGTGGTGCCGGTGCTGTGGGAAGGCCAGACCGAAACCTTAGCAAACGGCGATCTGCGCTATTTCGGCTATACCCCGAATTATTTGCGGGTGGCCTGCGACGTCCCGGCCGGGCGATCCCTGGAAAACCTGATTGTGCCGGCCCGGCTGGAGTCGGTGACGGCAGACTTCGTCAACACCAGCCTCGCCGAATAAAAAAGGCCGCGAGGCTTACGCCCAGCGGCCTTGGTTTAGTATCGGAAAAAACTTAATACGGGTTAGGATCCCACGGCCCGTAACCCTGGTCTTTCATTTCGTCGAATTTCAGCACGTCGTCTTCCGGCACGTTGCCGTCGTGGATCAGGTAGTTGCGTCTGGACAGATAGGCGTTCTTGAAAAATTCGTACCGATCCAACGCCGCTTCGGTCGCGACTTTTTCCAGACCCAACAAATCGGCACGGGCATCGATCACTTTCAACGCACCCGGCCCGATCGAGGCGGCGGCGCCTACCCAACCCGGGTTCAAGTAGATGCCGGCATAAGTAAACGGATTCATCGCCGCGTCGCCGACCAACCCGAATACGCCGCGCGGCGAGCTGGGTCCGAAGAACGGCAACACCAAATACGGACCGGTCGGAACCCCCCAGTAACCCAGGGTTTGGTCGAAATCTTCATTGTGTTTGGCCAAGCCGATCATGCTACCGACATCGATCAAACCGGCTACACCAGCCGTGGTATTGACCAGAAACCGGGCGCCGTCGGCTCCGGACTGGGCGAATTTGCCTTGCAGCGCGTCGTTGGCACAAACGCCGATATCGTCGATGTTACTGAAAAAATTGGTCACGCCCTGGTCGACGACGTCCGGCGTCACCCAGCGGTAGCCTTTGGCCACCGGCTTCATCACGTAGTCGTCGACGCCGTCGTTGAACGACTGTACGCTTCGGTTCCAACTCTGCCAGGGATCCTTAGGATCGACGGTGTGTACCGTCGCGCAACCATTGGCCAAAACCAACAACCCTGCGACCAGCCAAGTGGTATTTCTATTTTGCATAACAAACCTCATCAAATTGAATATTGTTTATACCTATCCAAAACTCACGTAACATAGCATACAACCCATTTTTTTTACCAACCCGCAGCTCGATGCAAAGCACTTTCAACCCGTTAGGCGATCGTTTCAGAGGCTATTTGCCAGTCATTGTCGATATCGAAACCGCCGGTTTCAATGCCAAAAAAAACCCGTTGCTGGAAATCGCCGCGGTAATCGTCGAACCCGATGCGGACGGCCTGCTGCGGGTTACCGAAAAACACCATTGCAATATCATCCCGTTCAAAAATTCCGAACTCGACGAAGCCGCCTTGAAGTTCAACGGTATCGATCCCTACCACCCGTTTCGCATGGCAATCGAAGAAAAAGAGGCGTTGAACAAGTTGTTTACGCCGATCAAGGCCGCCGTTAAACGCAACCATTGCAAACGGGCGATCCTGGTCGGCCACAACCCGGCATTCGATATCAATTTCCTGAATGCCGCGATCGACCGCACCAACCATAAGCGCAGCCCGTTTCACCCCTTCAGCAGCTTCGATACCGCTACCCTGGGCGGCCTGGTCTACGGCCAGACCGTACTGGCCAAAATTGCGCAAGCGGCCGGACTGGACTGGGATAACTCCCGTGCCCATTCGGCGTTGTACGATGCCGAGCAGACCGCGCAATTGTTTTGCCTGATTATTAACCGCTGGAAGAAATTAAGCGAGTTGGAAGCGCTCCAAAACTCGCCGATTAGCGACTTGGCGCACAATAACGCGCCTGCCGACAACCTCGCCGAGCTGTGACGCCGCACCGGCGGCGGCGAAAGCAATAACTTAAGCCTGCCGGCTCAACACCGAAGCCAGATTGACCTGTTTCGGGCTGTAAATGCACAAAATGATAGGGCCGACGCTGAGCATGGCCAGTTTATGGTCGACGCCGACGATAACGATCTGTTCGATAGCTCCAAGACTCAACGAGACCTGACCGTGCTGAGCGGCACGAATGGTTTCCTGAATCACCGCGCCGAAAGCGTCGATATGCGGCACCTCGGCCGATTGCGCCAGAATCAGGCCGTCGTGGTAAGCCGCGCAAGCGGCTATCCCTTTGATTTTGACCACCTTATCCACCAGCGCCTGTACAGCGTCGATAAAAGCCGCGCGCTTGGTCCTGGCCGATTCGCTGACGTTGACGATATCGCCGCCCGATTGGCGTTGCGCGGCGAGATAATCTGCAGCGAGCCGATCCAATTCGGCCAACTGGGATTCAAACCAATGCATATCTGTCACTTCAATGCGTCTTAATTAGCCAGATAACTGCTGAACAGCCGTTTCAACACCGGAATGGTTTCTTTCAACTCAAAGCGCACCCGGCCCAGCAGCGCCTCGCGTTGCGTCACCAAAGCCAGCATGAAACCGGCCTCGATCGGCGTCGATAAGATATAGCCCTCGGAATTTTCGCAAATCACCATGTTGGTGGAATGGTGGCCGACATGCTGCGCCGCTTTGGCGGCCGCACCGAACACCACCTGCACCGAAGCGCCGATGGCGTCGGTGTTGATTTCGAAATCGCGATGAATATGGGTGACAAAACCGTCGCTATCGACAATCGCCGCCGCCGATACTCCCTGGATACTCATCAGGTTGCGCAAAATCGAATCGATCTCGTTGTTTTGAGATTTCCGCGGATCGAGAAATTGGACGTTACTACTCATGCCGTACTCCTGATTATCGTTTTATATAGGCCTGCCTACAGCAAATCGACGCGGATCAGACAGGTCTTGTCGCCCAACGCGTTGCACTTGGTCTCGGTTGCCTTGACGTTGCGCTTGAAAAAAGTCTTGACGATACCGCCCACCATCCCGGCCTCGAAATGGCAGATCGGCGCCGAGACGTTGTGAATGCCGGCGCAGGACACGCACTCGTCGACGCGCAACTCCAGCACCCCGGCCGACAAATCGACTTTATCCGGCACCACCAGGCCGATGCTCAATTGCCGACACAGCATTTTGATCTTGCCGACGTAAGTCTCCAGGTCTTTATCGATGTTGGCCACGGCGATCTGGCCCATGGCCAAACCCAGGCTTTGCCCGGAATGGTAAACCAGCGACGGCGCGCCCTGGCCCAGGATTTCCTCGACATTCGACCCCAGCGCCACCATCCGCAAGGCTTGAAACAGGCGAATCGGGATCAACGGCCCCAAATCGTTGCGGTTTTCGATTTCGAACTGGCCGGAAATAATGCCGTCGAGAATTTGCTGCTGGGCGATCTGATAATCTGATTTGGTATTTTGTAACATGACCTCTACTCTCCTCGTTCGGTTATTGGTCCAGGCAATGCAGTTCCACCCTGCGGTTCAACGCCTGGCCGGCTTTGGTGTCGTTGGGCGCCGCCGGCTGCGCCATGCCATCCGAGGCGGTAACGATGTTTTGCGGTGGAACACCGCGGGCAGCCAGCATCTTTTTGACGGTATTCGCCCTGATCTGCCCGAGCCAGCGGTTGCCGGCGTCGGTGCCTAAATTGCAAGTATGTCCAAGCAAGCGGACTTTCCCGGAACAGCTTTGCGCCGCCGCCAGCAATTCGCCCACAGCGGCACTCGATTGCGACGTCAGCTGGCTGGAGTCGAATTTAAAATAAACGGTAAAACGTGGGCCGGCCGGCGCATTGACATCCGTCCCGCTTCCCGCGGTTGTTTTGGGAATACCAGCTGCAGTGGGTTCGGTCGGCAATTGCGCCAAAATGTCCTCCGCAGGGGGGTGGGCGTCAATCGTCTGCCCGGCTTGATTCGGACTGGCGGCAGCAACTGGCTCCGCTTTGCCGCCATCGGCTATCGCTGGCGATGGGGCCAAAATCGCTGATTGTTTCGAGTCGGTTCCGGCTCCGCCGCCTGCCGCCGAAGCCAAAGAATCGGTTCCTGCCACAGGCGGGCTCGGCACATAGCGATCCAACCACAACGCCGCCGCCACCAACGCGCCCAGTGCGGTAAACAGCGGTATCACCTTCGCCCGGCGCGGTTTGGCCGCTGTCGCCTCTCGCGACGAGGCAGACGCTGGTGCGGCCACGCCCTTCCTTAAATCAGGCAGTATACCGTCCAACCCGTCGCGGTCGAGATTGCGCTTTTTTTTCATTCGTGCTCCCGGACTGTTAAAACAACTCGGTATTTATTGGTGCAGACGACGGGGCAAACCGTCGCAAATATCGGCGAACCACGGCTAAAGTAGGTCGCTTCCGTTAAAGCCACATCATATTTAATTTTTTACAATCCGCAAAATATTGAGAACCTCTTCGCAAAATCAAGCATAGTCCGAATTTTCAAAAACTTATCGCCCGCCGCTTTGCTCCCCAAACGCCGGGTTGGGCTTGAAACAGGCCGGCGCAACGCGTACCGCAAAAGCGGCAATTGCCTGCGGCATCCAGGTTCCAGTCCGATAACACGTACCAGTCTCTGCCGATCAATAGTTCGCCACAGTGGTGGCAGTAAGTACTCTCCGCTGTCTTGTCGTGCGCGTTGCCGACGTAGGCGTAACGCACGCCGTTTTCCAGCGCGATTTTGCGGGCCATCAGCAACGACGCGACCGGCGTATGCGGTTTATCCGTCATTTTCCAGTCCGGATGAAAGGCGGTGAAATGCATCGGCACCTCCGGCCCCAGATTCTCGACCACCCACTGCGTCATCGCCTGCAATTCGGCTTCGGAATCGTTTTCGTCCGGAATCAGCAAGGTGGTCAGCTCAAACCAAACCTGAGTTTCCCGCTTCAGATACACCAACGTTTCCAACACCGGCTGCAAATGGCCGCCGGTGATTTTGTGGTAAAAATCCTCGGAAAACGCTTTCAGATCGACATTCGCCGCATCCATGTATCGGTAAAACTCGGCGCGCGGGTCGGCACAAACGTAACCGGCGGTCACCGCCACCGACTTCAACCCGAGTTCTCGGCAGGCCTGGGCGGTATCGATAGCGTATTCATGAAACACCACGGGATCGTTGTAGGTATAAGCCACGCTGCTGCAGCCCTGCTCCAATGCCGCCTTGGCGATCGCTTCCGGACTGGCGCGACTCATCAAAGTATCCATTTCCCGCGATTTGCTGATATCCCAGTTCTGGCAAAATTTGCAGGCCAGATTGCAACCGGCGGTGCCGAACGACAGGATAGGCGTACCGGGCAAAAAATGGTTCAGCGGTTTCTTTTCGATCGGGTCGACCGCAAAGCCGCTGGAACGGCCGTAGCTGGTCATGACGATTTGCTGCCCCAGATTCTGCCGGACAAAGCACAAGCCACGCTGGCTTTCGTGAAGTTTGCAAAAGCGCGGGCACAAATCGCATTGCACTTTGCCGTCGGCCAGGACGTGCCAATAGCGGGTGGCAGCAGTGTCGGAACTAAGTAATGTGGCCATGGTGTTGCTCCTTGAACCTCGCCGAAAAAATCCGGTCGTTACCGATGCAGTTAGCAGTAGAATAACGCCGGAGCAGGCGCGAACTGTAGTTATTTCGACAGCCGCAGCCGGCCCAGGCTTACTGATCGATTACAACTCTAATAAGGATCAGCGCATGAACAGAAAACCAGCGGTCGCCGGCCGCTTCTACCCGGCGCAACCCCAACAACTCCACGCCGAAATCGTCGGCTTTCTGCAGCAGGCCGAACCGGCGGACCAAGTTCCCAAAGCCATTATTGCCCCGCACGCCGGCTATCTCTATTCGGGGCCGATCGCGGCCAGCGCTTATGTACGCTTGAAGCCGGCAGCCGGCTCGATCAAACGCGTGGTATTGATCGGACCTTCGCACCGGGTGGCGTTCCGCGGTCTGGCGGTCAGCAGAACCCACGCCTACACCACGCCGCTCGGCGACGTCCTGGTCGACCGGGCCGCGGTGGAAACTTTATTGCAACTACCGTTTGTCGAATATATCGAGCAGGCTCATACCCTGGAACACAGCCTGGAAGTCCACCTGCCGTTTCTTCAGGAAGTCTTGCGGGACTTCAGCCTGGTGCCGATCGTGGCCGGAGACGCCAGCCCGGACCAGGTCAGCCAAGTGCTGGATCTGCTGTGGGACGGCCCGGAAACCTTGCTGGTGGTCAGCTCCGACCTAAGCCACTACCACCCTTACGCCACCGCGCAACGCATGGACCGCAATACCAGCCAACTGATCGAACAATTGCGCTACCAGGACATCGGCGGCGAGGACGCCTGCGGCAAGGTGGCGGTGAACGGCCTATTAAAATTACTTGAAGAAAAAGGCCTGTCGATCAAAACCATAGATCTGCGCAACTCCGGAGACACCGCCGGCGACAAGCAGCAAGTGGTGGGCTACGGTGCCTATGTCGTTGACTGACGACCAACGCCAACGGCTGTTGGCGCTGGCCCGACTATCGATTAGCCACGGCCTGGAAACCGGCCGGCCGTTAAGCGTCGATCCGGCACAATATCCCGGCGAATTATCCGCCCGCCGCGCCACCTTCGTCACGCTGGAACGCGCCGGCCAGTTGCGCGGTTGTATCGGCATGCTCGAAGCGCGGCGGCCTTTGGCCGAAGACGTGGCCGAAAACGCCTTCGCCGCCGCCTTCCGCGATCCGCGCTTCCCGCCGCTGCGGGACAGCGAACTGGCCGGACTCGATCTGCATATCTCGGTGCTGGCGCCGGCGGAACCGCTGCCGGTCAAGTCGGAAGCCGACTTGCTGCAGCAGCTTCGCCCCGGCGTGGATGGCTTGATTCTGCAGGAAGGCGGCCGGCGGGCGACGTTTCTACCGGCGGTTTGGGACGACCTGCCCGAACCGGCCCGTTTCCTGACCCACCTGAAACAAAAAGCCGGCCTGCCGGCCGCTTATTGGTCGGACAGCCTGCGATTTTTCCGCTATACCACGGAAAGCTTCGGCTGAGCCGTTCCTCCTGCACAACCCAGTAAAATCAAGGCCTACAGGCTTTTTTCTTGTTCGAAAAGCTCTTGGAACGGTATAATGGCGGCATTTTCGGCTAATTTCGGCCCGCCGGATTTTGCCACCGTCCGGAACCGCCGCCGGCACCGAACGGATTTCAGCGTATTTGGGTACCATTGAATGAAAAACCACACTTATAAACCCTGCGACTTGGTGATTTACGGCGCGCTGGGTGATTTGTCCAAGCGCAAACTGTTGATTTCGTTATATCGCTTGGAAAAGTCCGAATTACTCGAACCCGACACCCGCATCGTCGGCGTCGACCGGCTCGACGAGACCAGCGAAGGTTTCGTCAAAATCGCCCGCGCCAGTCTCGAGGCGTTTTTGAACAACACCATCAACGAAGAAATCTGGCAACGTTTTTCCAAGCGCCTGTCTTATTTGAAAATAGACCTGACTCAGCCTGAGCAATACCTGCAGCTGAACACCGCCGTGGAGCCGGACAAACGGGTCATGGTCAATTATTTCGCCGTCGCGCCGTTTTTGTTCAAAAGCATTTGCCAGGGCCTGCAAAGCTGCGGCGTATTGACACCGGAATCGCGGATGGTGATGGAAAAACCGATCGGCCACGATTTGAAGTCGTCGAAAGAAATCAACGACGCCGTCGCCGACGCCTTTCACGAAGACCAGGTCTACCGGATCGACCACTATTTGGGCAAGGAAACCGTGTTGAACCTGTTGGCCTTGCGCTTCGCCAATTCGATTTTCACCACCAACTGGAACCACAATACGATAGACCACATCCAGATCACGGTCGGCGAAGACATCGGCATCGAAGGCCGCTGGGACTATTTCGACAAGACCGGCCAGTTACGCGACATGTTGCAAAACCACCTGTTGCAAATTCTGACCTTCGTCGCGATGGAACCGCCGGCCGATCTGGAAGCGGAAAGCATCCACATGGAGAAAATCAAAGTTCTGAAAGCGCTGCGGCCGATCACGGCGCGCAACGTCGAAGAGAAAACCGTGCGCGGCCAGTACACCGCCGGCTTCATCAAAGGCCAGGCTGTGCCGGGCTATCTGGAAGAGGAAGGCGCCAATAAGGAAAGCACCACCGAAAGTTTTGTCGCGATCCGGGTAGACATCGACAACTGGCGCTGGGCCGGCGTGCCGTTTTATATGCGCACCGGCAAACGCATGCCGAACAAGCGCACCGAGATCGTGGTCAATTTCAAACAGTTGCCGCACAACATCTTTAAAGACAGTTTCCGCGACCTGCCTGCCAACAAACTGGTGATCCACCTGCAACCCAACGAGGGCGTCGAGGTGGTGATGCTGAACAAAGTGCCCGGCATCGACGGCAACATCAAACTGCAGCAAACCAAGCTCGACCTGAGTTTCTCAGAAACCTTCAAGAAAAACAGCATCTTCGGCGGCTACGAAAAACTGATTCTGGAAGCCCTGCGCGGCAATCCGACGCTGTTTTTGAGCCGAGAGGAAATCGAACAGGCCTGGACTTGGGTCGATTCGATCCAGGACGCCTGGGCGCACAGCCACAGCGCGCCCAAATCCTATCCGGCCGGCAGCTGGGGCCCGATCGCCTCGGTAGCGCTTTTGGCCCGCGACGGCCGCGCGTGGGAAGAGTAACCATCTAAATCCATCACGAGTACAACGATTATGGTTAGAGAATTTTTTTTCGAACAGCGAAACCACTTGTTCACCGCATTGGTAGCGGAATGCCACGACGTGTTGTCGGAAGCGATCAGCAAGCACGGCCATGCCGTGCTACTGGTTTCCGGCGGCACCACACCGGCGCCGCTGTATGAAGCACTGTCCAAATCCGATCTGAACTGGAAAAAAATCAAAGTCGCGCTGGTCGACGAACGCTGGGTGGACGCTGAGCACAGTGCCAGCAACGAAGCCCTGATCCGCCGCAGCCTGTTGATCAACAATGCCAGAAACGTCGAGTTCGTCGGCATGAAAACCGCTGCCGCGACCGCCGCTGCCGGCCAGGCCGAAACCGAAGGCCGTTACCAGGCCTTACCGCAACCCTTTACATTGAGCATCGTCGGCATGGGCATCGACGGCCACACCGCGTCGTTGTTTCCGCACGCCTCCGGTCTGACCGAGGCGCTGAGCGAAAACAACACCCAACTGACCGTGGCGATCAATGCGGCGCAGAGCGAGGTCACCGGCGCCAACACCGAACGCCTGAGCTTGACCCGCAACGGCCTGCTGAAATCAGAGCGCATCGTGATCCTGTTCACCGGCGAGGACAAACTGGCCGTATTCGGTAACGCGCAACAACCTGGCCCGGTCGAAGACATGCCGATCCGGGCACTGTTGAATCAGGAGCAGGCGCCGGTCGAGTTGTATTGGGCTCCCTGATCCCGGGCCGGCAACATCATAATTAACGCTGAAAAGGAGCCGCTTTTGTACACCGAGAACATTTGCAAAGACATCCTCCTTTTTTCGAAGGCTTTTGCCACCAATCAAATCGCCCGATTCTCGCCTGGCCTTTATGTCCGCCTTACCGGCCAAACCGGGCGCGGCGGCGATGAAGGCAGCTCTGTAGAGGTTGCCGGCTATTTTTTCGAGTGCGTGGAAGATTACCGCCGGCAATTGGGTCTGGAACCGGCGGAATTCAAAACGTTTCTGGCCGGCAAGACTATTTTGGAATACGGGCCTGGCGACGTGCTCGGGGTCGCATTGTTGTTATACGCCTACGGCGCGGCACAGGTTCGCTGCGTCGACCGATTTCCGCTGAATAAAATCAATGCCAAAAACGCCGAGATCTATAAAGCCCTCTGCGAAGGCTTGACCGGCGACGAGAAATCCAGGGCGATGGCTGCCTTCAACAGCAGCGGAGATCCGGAAAGCGGATTCAGCGCCGGCACCGTCAACTACGCGGTCACCCCAAACGGATTGTCCGGCGAAAGCCTGGCTTACGACTTGATTATTTCCCGGGCGGTGCTGGAACATGTCGACGATATCGATGCCACGTTTGCCGATATCGACGCTGCGTTAAAACCGGACGGAAAATCGATTCACAAGGTCGATCTGAAAAGCCACGGCTTGGACCGTTACCAAGCGTTCGACTTTTTAACCTGGCCGCGGCTGCTGTACCGATTGATGTACTCCCACAAAGGCTTTCCGAACCGTTGGCGCGCAAACAAATACGTCGAAGCCGCGGGCAAAGCGGGTCTGGAGATTACGCAGTTGGCACCGATCGACCAGCTCGGCGCCGAGCAGATAGATCGCATCATGCCCAAATTGGCGTCGGAGTTCAGGTCTGTGAGCCGCGACTTATTGAGCTGGTTGAGCTTTTGGATCATATTGGAAAAAAAGCCGAATACGCATTAGCCAAACGAACCACCCTAGCACGGAGAACGCGATTCTCTATGTAGGCCACCAAGTCAAGCATCAGGATAATTTATGCATCCCTCTTTAGAAAAAGTCACCGCAGACGTGGTGAAACGCAGCCGCGAAACTCGTGCGGCTTATCTTGCCCGCATCGACGCCGCCGTCGAAAAAGGCCCGCACCGCGCCAAACTGGCTTGCGGTAACCTGGCCCACGGCTTTGCCGCTTGCGCCAGCGACGAAAAAGACGATCTGGCCGGCGCGCAAAAAGCCAATATTGCAATCATCTCCGCCTACAACGACATGTTGTCGGCCCATGAACCTTACAAGGACTTCCCGACCCTGATCAAACAAGCCGTGCGCGAAGCCGGCGGCGTGGCGCAATTCGCTGGCGGCGTGCCGGCAATGTGCGACGGCGTCACTCAAGGCCAGCCCGGTATGGAGTTGTCACTGTTCAGCCGCGACGTAATCGCGATGGCGACTGCGATCGGCCTCAGCCACAATATGTTCGACGCCGCCTTATATTTGGGCGTCTGCGACAAAATTGTACCTGGCCTGCTGATCGGCGCCTTGAGCTTCGGCCATTTGCCGGCAGTATTCGTCCCGGCCGGCCCGATGCCGAGCGGCCTGCCTAACAAAGAAAAGGTGCGCATACGCCAGTTGTACGCCGAAGGCAAGGTCGGCCGCAAGGAGTTGCTGGAGTCGGAATCCCAGTCTTACCACAGCCCAGGCACCTGCACTTTCTACGGCACGGCCAACAGCAACCAGATGATGGTCGAAATCATGGGCCTGCATCTGCCCGGCAGTTCCTTTGTCAACCCCTATACGCCGCTACGCGACGAGCTGACCAAAGCGGCCGCTCGGCAAATTTTGAAATTCACCGCGTTGGGTGACGATTTTCGTCCTATCGGCCATGCCATCGACGAAAAAGCCATCATCAACGCCATCATCGGCTTACTGGCCACCGGCGGCTCGACCAACCACACCATCCATCTGATCGCAATCGCCCGCGCCGCCGGCGTCATCATCAACTGGGACGACTTCGACAAATTGTCGAAAATCGTACCGCTACTGGCCAAGATTTACCCGAACGGTTCGGCCGACGTCAACCACTTCCAAGCGGCCGGCGGCATGGGCGTCTTGATTGCCGAACTGCTGCGCAACGGCCTGCTGCACGGCGACATTTTGACCATCGGCGACGAACGCGGCATGGCGCAATACAGCCGGGAACCAAAACTGACCGACGGCGAACTGCATTGGGCGGAAGGCCCTGGCGCCAGCCAAGACGAAACGGTGATCAGCTCGGTAAGCAAACCGTTCCAATCGACCGGCGGCCTCACCGTGATGCACGGCAACCTGGGCCGCGGCGTATCGAAAATTTCCGCGGTCGCCGAGCAACACCAAGTCGTCACTGCTCCGGCGGTGGTATTCGACGATCAGGACGACGTGGTTGCCGCCTTCAAACGCGGCGAGCTGGAAAAAGACTGCATCGTCGTGCTCCGCTTTCAAGGCCCGAAAGCGAATGGCATGCCGGAACTGCACAAACTGACGCCACCGCTCGGCGTATTGCAGGATAGAGGATTCAAAGTAGCATTGATTACCGACGGCCGCATGTCCGGCGCCTCCGGCAAAGTGCCGTCGGCAATTCACATGTGTCCGGAATGTTTGGACGGCGGCCCGTTGGCCAAGGTTCGCGACGGCGACATCATCGCGCTGAACACCCAGACCGGCGAAGTCAACGTCCAAATCGATTCGGCCGAATTCGAAGCCCGCACCGTGGCAGCCAATACCGCCAAAGGCCATCATTTCGGCATGGGCCGGGAATTGTTCGGCGGCTTCCGCGCCCACGCCTCGTCGGCGGAAACCGGAGCCACCAACTTGTTTTACGTGGATTAACAATAACTACAACCCAAGCCCGGCACAGGGAATACTCGATCAAGTCCCTCAGCCGGGCCACCGTGTCCGCCCGCGGGCGCAGCACCGCCAACAGAGAGAAACATAAGCTATGACCGTAACCATCAAACAAGTCATGACCACCTCGCCGGTAATGCCGGTCATGGTGATCAATAATCTGGAAAACGCCGTCCCGCTGGCCAAAGCCCTGGTCGACGGCGGCTTGAAAGTGCTGGAAATAACCTTGCGCACGCCAGTGGCCCTGGACGCGATCCGCCAGATCAAAGCCGAGGTGCCCGGCGCGATCGTCGGCGCCGGTACCATCATCAACGTTCAGACTCTGCACCATGCTCTCGACGCCGGCGCCCAGTTCATCGTCAGCCCCGGCGTCACCGAGAGCCTGTTGGATGCGGCATTGGAAACCAGCGTGCCGTTGCTGCCGGGCGTCATTACGCCAAGCGAAGTGATGCGTTTGCTGGACAAAGGCATCACCGCGATGAAATTCTTCCCGGCCGAAGCCGCCGGCGGCATTCCTATGCTGAAATCGCTCGGCGGCCCGCTACCGCAAGTCACATTCTGCCCGACCGGCGGCGTCAACCCGAAAAACGCGCCGGAGTATTTGGCGCTGAATAACGTGGCCTGTGTGGGCGGCTCTTGGATGGCGCCGGCCGATCTGGTCGACGCCGGCGATTGGGCCGAAATCACTCGCCGCGCCGCAGTGGCTTCGGCTTTAAAACAATAACACCGCAACCACCCGCTCTGATTAATCGCGGAGACCGTTCCGATCACCTTAACCGATAACGGTTAAGGCAGTTTCGGCCAGTCCGGCTCCGCGAACTCGTAAAGCTTGTACTTATCCACCAACGGCCGCAACACTTGCTGGGCGACGCGTAAATATTCCGGGTTTTTCAGAAACTGTTCGTACGCTTGCCGACTCTCGAACACGCCGTAAATCGCCACATCATAACTTTCGTCCAGCGCCGCGTTGGGCCGGCTGCGCTGAACTGCGACCGGGGTGCCGGCTTCGTAGGCCACTACTCCAGGCAAGCCGGCCAGCGGCCGGCTTGCCTCTATATATTGCCGACGCAATTGGTCATTGCCCGGCTGCTTGAGCCAGACGATCGCCAAATGGTGTAATCGAGCCGTATCCGGTGCGGCCTGCGGTTGCACCGGCTGGGCACAACCGGCCGCGAACCACGCCGCCAGCACAAAGCCGTAGCAGGATTTAATCATTTGCTCACTCTTGATCTTGAAAAATCGGCAGCGACTCATTGACTGCGCAGACGGTTGATGCGCTCTTCGCTACTCGGGTGACTGGATAGATAATCCAAACCGTCGGCAAACTTCCGGTTGTAGTTGCCTTGCCGGGCCGCTTCCAATTTCTGCAGCATATCCGCCAGACGGCCGGGCGGAATGGCGTTGGCCTTTAGCGCATCGGCGGCAAATTGATCGGCATCGCGTTCGAATTCGCGCGAATAGCGGGCTTCCAGCAATAAGGCCGGCGCCGCGGCCAGCACTTGACTGAAATCGCCGACGTACCACGCCAGCGCCAAACCGACCGCGGACGCCTGCAACAACTGCCGCAAGGCATGCCTTCCGGCCACGTGTCCCATCTCGTGAAGCAAAACCGCGACGATCTGTTCGTCATCATCCGCCAATTCGATCAGAGCGTCCAACACGACCACATTGCCGCCCGGCAACGTAAAGGCATTGGCACCTAGTTCCGCACTGGCCCGGAACTCCAATCCGGCCGGCCGCCCCGCCTCATCGGCTAAAACCAAATTCCCGAGCTTGGCATTGATTTGCCCCTGGCGCTCAGGGCTTAACCGGCTGGGTTGCAACAGATGCCGGTCCAGATCGGCCAGAACCTGCCGGTCCAGGCTCTGGGCCAGCTCGACCGGAATACGTTCCGCCAGCCGTTGCGCGGCATAAGGCAAGCCCCACACGTACCCGGCGCCGGCGATCACCAAAACCAGCAGCAGTGCAAATCCCGACCAGCGCCAACTATTTTCCAACGCAGCCACCCGGCTGTCGGTGCCGGGAAACAACTCGGCAAAGCCGCGGCTATCCGCCACCTCGCAACGAGCACCGTCGGCAAACAGCACTACCCATGGCGTGCTCGCAAGCGGCGGCTGAATCTCCAGGCCCGTCAACACCTCGCGGCGAACCACTTCCTTACCCTGCAACAACAGTTTATCGTCCTCCAGGCATAACGTGACCGGATGAGCCTTAGCGCTACGGCCGTCGTAATAAACCGCTGCTACCCGCATTTACAAGCCGATATCGAAATCGAACATTTCGGCCATTTCGTCGCCAGCAGCCGAAGCGTTGGCCTGCAGTCCGGCCACGAAATCGTCCATACTGCCGGCCACCAGTACTTGCAGATGTTCGATCCGGTAACGCGCCAGCCTGATATCGGCAAACGGCTTATACAATCCCAGCGTCAGTATCACCAACACGACGTTACTCAACATCAGACCGAGCAACTGGTAAGCGCTGACATTGGCTACGAAACGGTGTTCGCCCAGCGTCGTCGTCGCCCAAACCAGATTCTGCAAACGCGCGGTGACGTAGGGATACGCAAATAACAGCAGCCCCAGATAGGTACCGAACGCCGCCAGCAACAAGCTCATTGCCGTCAACTGGCCTTCTTCCACGGCGAACCAACCGTTGCTTCCCAGCACACTGGTCAATACCGTCAAACCGGCGAACAGAACCACACCCAACATCAGCGTCATCAGATAAATTCCGTAATACGCGGCGGCCGTCGCCGAAAAACGGAACTCGGCACTGCCGTACGCGCTGTGGTTGCGGGTGTAGGCGGCCATGCGTTGCTGGGCGAACGGCCATAACAAACCCAAGCTGAAACCGGCCAGTAGCGGCCACAGCAAAAACGCCAGATAAGCCGGCCCGGTCTGGCCGCGAAACCCAAAGCGCAAGCCGCGGTAGCTGGTATTGTGCAATCTGAAACGCAGCGACCGCACCAGTAACCAAGGCGCCAAGGCCATGATCAGAATCAGAATCATCGTCGCGGCCGCGGGCGAGAAACCGCTAGTCAGCGTGTACGCGGCGAACAGGGCAAAGGCAATCAGGCGGCCCTTCAAGATGGCTTTGGGGTCGCCGTGATAATCAAAACCGGCTCCGGCCAGACGAGTATGCCGGTAGAAGTACTGGTTGCGCCGCACTTTGGCCCAGGCCGAATAAACCCCGAACGTCACGATACTCAAACAAACGTTGACTATCCAAAGTCGAAAATACTCGCCGCCGCTACCGCTGAAATGCAGCGGCTGAGCCTGTTGTTCTGCCATGGGTGCCTCCCGGTGAAATGATCGGATCAAGCATAGTGCATGTCCTCAAGCTGGCAAAAATATCGGCAGCAAAAGCCGGCGCGCTCCTGGCCTATGGGTAACTCACCGGGCTTATTGCGCCGGCTTCCATTTGATATTGCAGCCTATGCTCGGAATCTGTTCGGCACTGACCGGCCGGCCGGCAAGCAGATCGTCCAAGGCGTTGCGCAAATCGGCGCCGGTCACCGGCTCGGCATTCTTTGGCGTCGCCGCATCCAGCCGGCCCCGATAAACGCAGGCCAAATCGGCATCGAACAGATAGATGTCCGGCGTGCAGGCAGCCTGATAAGCCTTGGCCACCGCCTGGGTTTCGTCGTACAGGTAGGCGGCAAACGGATTGCCCCACTCGGCCATCATCGCTTTCATCCGGTCCGGCGCATCCTCCGGAAAATTGGCGACATCGTTAGCGCTGATGGCGATGGTTGCGACGCCGGCGTCGGCATAATCGCGGGCGATCGCGATCAGCTGTTGCTTGACGTGCAAAACGTAGGGGCAATGGTTGCAGATGAACATGATCAGCGTCGCCCGCTCGCCGCGTAAATCCTGCAACGCGAATTCGCGACCGGTCACGGTGTCGGGCAAGCGGAAATCGGGAGCGACGGTACCGAGCGGCAACATCGCGGAAGCGGTGGCGGCCATAAGTTCTCCTTGGCGGAAAGACAAAAGCTTGCGATTATAGAACAAGTGCTTGTCCAGGAAACTTTCACAGGCATCGCCCCTTGAGCAATTGGCGCAATTGAGGAGGTATTTTTGGCGTTTTTGCAGAACTACGACTTTGGAGACTAGCGCGGTCCGGGTTACGGCATCCGGTTAAAATTTCCACGATCCTCATTCTCGACGTTCAAAGAACTATCTCATGGTAAACACCATCTTGTTGGTTAACGAGAGTCCGGCTGAACCCAGCGCGTTCAATTCGTGCTTGACGCGCTTTGAAGCATCGCCGCATCCTGACTCCCGGCACCTGATAGAACAAACCAGCCCGACACAGGACATGCCGGATAAAACGTCGGATATAAAAACCTTCGCAAGCTCTTTTACTCTGGATAATGGCTTGTATCAGAAACTGCTCGGCAACTTGTCGCAGATGTATCCAATAGTCGCGGCAACCACGCCCCAAACGCAGGGTGCCGGCGTCCTGACCGTCAGAGCCAAAAGCTAATCCAGACTCTAACCGATGCCGCAGACTCTCAAACAACTGAAGCTGATGTTAAACACCATCACCGACGGCGTGATGGTGGTCGACCCGCAAGGCATCGTTCTTTACGCCAATCAAGCCGCCGAACAACTGCTGGAACGCGGTCCGCTGACCGGCCAGGCACTGGCAATCCCGGTGACCATCGACCAAGCCGTTCACCACGATATCAATCTGATCCGACCCAGCGGCATCGCCTGGGCCGAAATGCGTTCCACCCCATTGGAGTGGGATGCGGCCCCGGCTTTTGTGATTGCTCTGCGCGACATTACCGCCCGCAAGCAAGCCGAAATCGCGTTACAGGAAAGCGAACTGTTGTTCCACACCTTGTCGAAGATCGCCCCGGTCGGTATTTTTCGTACCGACCGCGATGGAAGCTGCGACTATGTAAACCAGCGCTGGTGCGAAATTTCCGGCCTCAGCCACCATCAGGCGCACGGCGACGGCTGGGCTGCCGCTATTTTCATCGACGATCTGGAGCGCGTCAAAGCCGAGTGGGCCGCCTGCATAGCCGCGGCCAAGCCCTTTACCCTGCAATACCGGTTTCAACACCTCGACGGCCAAATCCGCTGGGTGATAGGCCGGGCGGAGCCGGAATTGGACGAGACCGGCAATTTGCTGGGCTACGTCGGCACGATTACCGATATTTCCGAAATCAAAGCCAACGAAGAAACGCTCGGTCAGGCCGCAGCGGTTTTCGAAAGTACCCGCGAGGGCGTCATGGTCACCGACGCCGACCGCCGCATCATGATGGTGAATAAGGCGTTCACCACCATTACCGGATACAGCGCGGAAGAAGTGATCGGCAACAGTCCGCGCCTGCTCAGTTCCGGCCGGCACGATAGCGAGTTTTACCGGGAGATGTGGAGTAGCATCGCCGCGACCGACCACTGGCAGGGCGAAATCTGGAATCGCCGGAAACACGGCGACATTTATCCGGAGCTATTGAGTATCAGTACCGTGCGGAGTGGAGACGGCGCGGTCAGCCACTATGTCGGCGTGTTTGCCGACATCACCAAACTGAAGGCTTCGGAAAAGGAACTGGAATTTCTGGCCCATCACGACCCGCTGACCAAGCTGCCGAACCGAATGCTGTTTCTGTCTCGTCTACAGCATACGATCGAAAAAACTCGGCGCCAATCGGCCCAAATGGCGGTGCTAATGCTGGACCTTGACCGTTTCAAGGATGTCAACGACAGCTTCGGCCATTTGGCCGGCGACAATTTGCTGCAAATGGTCGCGCAGCAATTGACTGCACGCCTGCGCAGTTCCGATACCGTATGCCGCCTGGGTGGCGACGAATTCGTAATCTTACTGGAAGACATCGGCCATCCGGAAGCCGCGGCCCAAGTCGCCACCCAAATCATCAAGACCTTGAGCCAGACTTGGTGCCTACCGAGTGGCAACGAAGTACGCATCGGCGTCAGCGTCGGCATTTCGCTGTTTCCGAAGCACGGTACCTGCCCGGACGAGTTGATCCAGCACGCCGACACCGCGCTCTACCAAGCTAAGAACGAAGGCCGCAACCGGTTCAAGTATTTTTCCGAGGACTTGACCCGCGCTGCCCGCGAACGTATCGATATCGAGATTCGCCTGCGCCAAGCGCTAGAGCGCGGCGAATTGAGGGTATTTTTCCAGCCGCAGATTGATGTCGAATCCGGCGAGATTCTCGCCGCCGAAGCGCTGGTGCGTTGGCTGACCTCAGCTGGAGAATTAATTTCGCCGGCCCACTTCATTCCGATCGCCGAAGAATCCGGATTGATTACAGCGATCGGCAATTGGGTGTTACGGGAAACTTGCCGCCAAGGGCGGGAATGGTTGGACGCCGGCTTGCCACCGTTGCGGCTGGCGGTCAATCTGTCGCCACAACAATTCCTGCACAGCGATATCCGCAGCGTGGTCACCAAAACCTTACAGGAAACCGGCTTCCCGGCTCATCTGCTGGAACTGGAATTGACGGAAAGCGCGTTGATGAAGCGCGAAAAGGAGGCGATCCAAATTCTGCACAATTTACACGACTTAGGCGTACACCTGGCGATCGACGATTTCGGCACCGGTTATTCGTCCCTGGCCTATCTGAAATCACTGCCGCTGGACGTGTTGAAGATCGACCGGAGTTTTATCGAAGATATTCCGCACCATAGCGACGACATGGAAATCACCGCGACAATCATCGCCATGGCCAAAAACCTGCGCATGCGAGTCATCGCCGAGGGCGTCGAGACTGCCGAGCAGCTGGCGTTTTTAAAAAGTCGGCAATGCGATTTATACCAAGGATTTTTGACCAGCGCCCCACTGAGTGCGGCGGATTTTGCGGCTTTTTTAGCCACATACCGCCAGGAACGGCTGGAAACGGCATCTTAGTCGGCCGCTGCCCATCCCGGTTTTAGCCAAACTGCGGAAAAAAGTTATAATGCCGCTTTTTAACCCGACCTATAAGGATCAAAAGATGGCTGACAATCTGATTGCACCTTCCATTCTTTCCGCAGACTTCGCGCGCTTGGGCGAAGAAGTCGTTAATGTTTTAAATGCCGGTGCGGATATCGTGCATTTCGATGTGATGGACAACCATTTTGTGCCTAATTTGACTATCGGTCCATTGGTCTGCGAAGCGCTGCGCAAGCACGGCGTCACCGCACCGATCGACGTCCATTTGATGGTCGAACCGGTCGACCGCATCATTCCGGATTTCGCCAAAGCCGGCGCCAGTTACATTACCTTCCATCCGGAAGCCTCGCGCCACATCGACCGCAGCCTGCAAATGATCCGCGACCACGGCTGCAAATCCGGTCTGGTGTTCAACCCGGCGACACCGTTGTCTTTTCTGGACCACGTACTGGATAAATGCGACATGATCCTGTTGATGTCGGTCAACCCCGGCTTCGGCGGCCAATCTTTCATTCCGTCGGCGCTGGACAAGCTGCGCCAGGTCAGAAAGATCATTGACGACAGCGGCTTCGATATCCGCCTGGAGATCGACGGCGGCGTGAAAGTGGACAACATCCGCGAGATCAAAGAAGCCGGCGCCGATACTTTCGTTGCCGGTTCCGCGATCTTCGGCAAACCGGACTACAAAGCCGTGATCGACGAAATGCGCGCGGAATTGGCCAAAGCCAAATAAGCTTGATCGGCAGGCCGCTCCGGAATCAGATAGGAGCGGCTTTAGCGAACGCTTTTCGCTACCCCCGCCTGCCGCCGGTGCGGGCTGAATCTGAACCTGTTCGACTAAAGCATTGCTGGCACCGATATTGCTTTAGTTGTGCAGAGTCATTACCGCATGCTCGGTTTTACCGGTATGTTTGTAGTCTCCAGCCATGGTTTTGAAGTTGAACTTCTAATCCGCAATGGCGATCGATAGAATCCGAATAACGTTTAGCAACCGAGATCAACCATGAGTATTATTGAAAAAATTCAAAATCAGTTATCCGAAAACCGCGTACTGTTGTACATGAAAGGCACGCCTGAATTTCCGCAATGCGGCTTTTCCAGCCGGGTGGTGCAAATATTGGAAGCCTGTAACGCCGAATACAACCACTTCAATATTTTCGAAGACCAGGAATTACGGGAAGCGCTGAAGGAATATTCGAATTGGCCGACTTACCCGCAACTGTATATCGACGGCCAATTGGTAGGCGGTTGCGACATCGTCACCGATTTGTACAACAAAGGCGAACTGGCGACCATGTTAGCTGGCGCCAAGCAATAAATCCTTACTCAACAAACCCCGCCCGGCGGTGCGCTCGCGGGGTTTGACCGCACCGGCAGGCGACTGCCGCCGACTAGCAAAGACTATTTCGAGTAGTAATCGAAATCTTCTTTCTTTTCCAATTTAAAACGCGGCTCAACGTCTACCGGCTGATCTTTGGTCTCGTCCGCCGTTGCCGGCTCCGGTTGTTTGCGCAGCTCCTCTAGAAAATCCTTGAACCACTGACTATCGATTACCGCGACCATGTCGGCGTCCTGCAAAATGTTCTGCTCGTCCGGCAAACTGCCGAATTCGCGAGCGGTTTGCAACGCTTTAAGGCAAGCATCGTGGTCGCCGCGTAACGCATGAATGCAAGCCAAATTGTAAGCCGCACTGCCTTTTTGAATTGCTCCGGCCTTTTCGAAAAAGTCCTCGGCGAATTTGTACAACTCCGGCTTTGCCGAATCCGGACTGATGCGAGCCAGTTCCATGAAGGCGACGCCGCCGTCGATGGCCGCTCCCAGATAATGCGGTGCGGTCAGCAAGCAAAACGAAAATTTTGAAATCGCGTCTTCGTAGATTTCGATCGCTTGTTGTGCATCCAGACTTCTGGCTTCGTGTAACAGCCCAAATCCCCAGTGATAAAGTGCTTCGGATACAATCAAATGGTCGGCGATAACGCTAGCGAAGCCTTGGTAGGCGCCTTTATACAGTTGCTCGGCCTTGCTGCCTTCGCTTTTGCGGGCTTGAGCAACTTGTTTGATGGCGGCATCCAAGGTCGAACGCTTCTTAAATGAACTCAACAACGACATGAAAATTCCTCATTTCTGTTTTAAAACCGGGTTGCGATAAAATAGCGCAGCATACTACAACATCCCGCCACAACCGGAAAATGTAAATGAGCGAGACCGTAGCCGATCTGGAAAAAGCCAAGATGAATCTGGAAACGTCGACTATTCCCTGGTCGGAATTGCAGCGTTTTTTTGCCGCCGGCCTGGCAATAGCCGTTGCCGACGAATTGGATTTGATCGAGGTCGCCAGCCAATTTGCGTTGGATAACAAACGCCAGGTCGAGGCTTGGCTGAATGCCGGACAAGTCGGCCACGTTTCCGACGCCCAAGCTTCTGCCTGGGTCGCCGCCGACAGCTCGGTCTGGGCCGTGGTAGTCAAACCTTGGGTGCTGGTACAGAATTATCGCAACTGAAGCGTTACCGATGGATACCTTGCACCCAAGCAAGAGTTTGCCGGCGTGGCGATACTATCAGTCAATTCCGTACCGGCGGCGCAACCAATAATCGGCGCTGACAAAACGGCCACCGCCCAAGAAAAATAGAGCCAGCAGCATCACCAAATAAGTTGCGGCAAATTCGATGCCGTTATTCAAAACGACCAAGGCACCGTGTTCGGTGATCCAGTCGTAGTCGCCTTGCGACTGCAAAATTTCCTTGGCCCGCTCCAGGCGTTCGATCGCGCCGACCGTCCGGTCGGTGGCAAAAATTCCGCTGCCGGTGGCGATCGCCAGCCAACCGTTTTGCAAATGCGCGGTGACGGCGGCAACCGCCATGATCACCATCAACGGTAGGCAAATCGGCCGGGTCGCAAAACCCAATAACATACATAACGCTCCGACCAGTTCGAACAGCGCCACCAAAAACACCAGCACGTAAGGCGCGGGCAAACCTAAGCCCCAATCGCCATTGCCGAACCATTCGGCCGTATCGGAAAAATTGGCGAATTTCTTGGTTCCGGCCATCCAGAACACCGGGGCCAAATACAAGCGGATCAGCAGCGGTGCCAGAAAATCCAAGGCTTTGGCTTTGTCGCATAAGCGGCTGGACAGCCGCATCGCGTCGGGTATATTGCCGATGAAAGTCTGAATTAGTGTGTTAAACGGCGTAGTATTCATTCGTAACCTCCCCCAAATTTTTTATTTTTATCTGCCTTATGCGCATCAGCAGTTCGTCTATTTTTACAGGCATTCCAGTTCAGTTGCCAGATGAATTATGCCAAACCTTGCTCGCCGCGCCCAATCTGCGCATCGAGCGCATCGTCTCGCGCGGGCATTTCACCGAAACCGATGCCTGGTACGATCAGGCCTGGGAAGAATGGGTCATGGTACTGCAAGGCGCTGCGCGGCTGAGTTTTAAAACGGCGCCAGCGCTAGAGATGTCTTCCGGAGACTATGTGATGATCCCGGCGCATTGCCAGCACCGGGTCGATTGGACCAGCCCGGACCAGGATACAGTCTGGCTGGCTATCCACATCGGCGCTGCCGCCGCTAACGAGGCTTAGCGGCGTTAGTGTTGCCACGGCGCGGTTTGCGCGGCTGGCTGCGTTTGCCCGGCTCGGGCTTTTCGGTACCGGATTGGGCGCGGCGCCCGGTTTGCTGCGGTTTGGACCGCGCCGCCGCCGGCTTTGCCGGCGGCTTGGCGTTGCCAGACTCCAGCGACACTCGCGGATAACCGGTATCGGCGATGCGCGGAATCTGCCGTTTCAATAACTTTTCGATTGCCGCAAGCAGATGCGCCTCTTCCGGGTCGACCAACGAAATAGCCTGCCCTTCGGCACCGGCGCGGCCGGTACGGCCGATGCGATGGACGTAATCTTCGGCAACCTGCGGCAAATCGAAGTTGACCACATGCGGCAATTGATCGATATCCAGGCCGCGCGCCGCAATGTCGGTCGCGATCAACGCGGTAATCGTGCCTTTCTTGAAATCGTCCAAAGCCCGAACCCGGGCGCCCTGACTCTTGTCGCCGTGCAAAGCGGCGCAGCGAATGCCGTCTTTGATCAATTGCTTACATAAGCGGTCCGCACCGTGTTTGGTACGGACGAAAACCAACACTTGTTGCCAATGGCCGTGACCGATCAAATACGACAACAGTTCGCGTTTGTACTCGCGCTGAATGCCGTAAACCAATTGCGAAACAGTATCTGCGGCCGCATTGCGTTTGGCCACGGCGATCTCGACCGGGTCGTTCAGCAATTGCTCGGCAAGTGCGCTGATCTCCGGGGCATACGTCGCCGAAAACAACAGGTTTTGGCGTTTTTCCGGCAACAGCGCGATGATTTTGCGAATATCGCGGATGAAGCCCATATCCAGCATGCGGTCGGCCTCGTCCAACACGAAATGCTCGACACTGGACAGATCCAAATGCTGCTGCTGAATCAAATCCAGCAAGCGCCCCGGCGTCGCGACAACGATATCGGTGCCGCGGCGGATTTTCTGAATCTGCGGATTGATACTGACGCCACCGAAGATCGCCTCGGCAAACAAGGGCAAATGCCTGCCGTACGTTCTGACGCTTTCATAGACCTGCAGGGTCAGTTCGCGGGTCGGCGTCAACACCAACACCCTGACCGGCCGCGGCTTTTGCGGAATCGGCTGTTGCTGCAGGATGTGCAGTAACGGCAACGTGAAGCCAGCCGTCTTGCCGGTGCCGGTCTGCGCCCCGGCCAACACGTCACGCCCTTGCAAAATAACCGGTATCGCCTGCGCCTGAATCGGCGTTGGCGTCTGATAGCCTTGCTCGGCAACCGCTCGCAGCAGTTGCTCGGATAAGCCCAACTCTGAAAATAGCATGAATCAACCTATAACATGGCGCCCGCCAATCCGGACGCGAATCCAAAATATCCAGCACCGCTTTGCCAACCAAAAATCGGCAAAACCCGACTTTTTTATCTAAAATAACCACCCTAACAGGCAAGTTAATCTTTCTAAGGAGGCGCCCGATGACCGAGAAACGTAATCACCCAAGATTACAACCCAAAGGCCTGCAAGCCGGCCTGCGCTTTTACTCCGCTGAACAGGAAATCGCACTGGATGCCGATATTCTGGACATCAGTTACAGCGGAATTCGCGTCAGACTGAAACAACCGATCGCGGCAGAAATCATCGGCCATATCAAAATTACGATGACGCTGCCCGAATCCGGCACCTGCTTCAGCGTCCACGGCATCCTGAAACACCAACAAAACGACTCCGAATGCGGCGTGCATTACGTGGATCACATCGACGGCTCTATCGACGATGTGATGTTCGAATGCATCGAACTGGATAACTCCACCGTATTTATCAAGACGCATTGACCGCTAACTGGTAATCACGAACCGCACCGCATCCAGCCGTAACTGGGTATCCTGGATGCATTCGTGAGACAGCATGGTTTTCTGTTTCAGTTGTTCGATTTCTTGCGGTTTGATACCCGGATTGATCTTTTTCAAGCGCACCAGCCGCTTGATCTCGCCGGTCAAGGCCGCGATCATCCGGTTGCCACTCTCGGTAACCAACCTTTGCATCTGTGCCGCAGCCAGCCGCTCGGCCACCAGGATCATGTCCTGAATGTGCTGGCGCTGGCTGTGCAAAAACTGGGCGACCTGCAGTTTATCGAAGCTGTCACCGGTCTCGGTCAGACTATCGTGGCCGACGGCCGCCGTCAGATCTTGTTTGTTTTGGTCGACCAGGATGCGGATCGGCGTGTGCGGCAAAAACCGACCGAGCTGCAATTCGGCCGGTGCACTGCATTCGGCCACGAACAATAGCTCCAACAAAAATTGCCCGGCTTTCAACTGCGGATGTTTGACCACGCTGACCGCCGCGTTACCAGTCTCGCTGGACAATACCAAATCCATCGCCGACAACACCATCGGATGCTCAGCCGTCAGAAACTGCATGTCCTCGCGGGCCAAGGCGATGTCGCGGTCGACCGTGACGGTCAGGCCGTCGTCCTGCAGCATCGGGAAATGGGCGATGCGCAGGTTTTCGCTGGGCCATAAGATGTAGCAATCCCGGGAATGGTCCTCGACATCGACCCCGTAACAATCGAACATCGCCTCCATGTAAGGCCACAAACTGCCGTCCCGCTCGTTCTGATAGATCGTTTCCACCAAATGCGCAGCCTCCTGCGGCCGGCAGGAATTGAGTTCCAGCAATAAATCGCGGCCCTTGTGCAGTTCTTCTTCCACCCGGCTGTTCAAGTCGCGGGTTTTGGCAAGCAACGCTTCGATTGCAGCCGGTTCGCGCCCGTGCAATACCTGGTCCAATTCGCTGCCGAGCAACTTCAACACTTGTGCGGCACCGGAACAGTTGTGCCTGAACGCATCCAAACCTTCCTCGTACCAACGGTAGAGCACGTGCTGCGCGCTGCCGACCAGATAAGGGATATGGATCTGTATAACGTGCTTCTGCCCGATTCGGTCCAGGCGACCGATGCGTTGTTGCAATAAATCCGGATTTTCCGGCAAGTCGAACAGAATCAAATGCCTCACGAATTGGAAATTGCGGCCTTCGCTGCCGATTTCCGAACACACCAACAACTGCGCCCTACTCTCTTCGTCGGCGAAAAACGCGGCGGCGCGGTCGCGCTCGACGATGCTCATGCCTTCGTGAAACACCGCTGCAGTATGGCCGACATGGTGCCGTAGCAACTGTTCCAATTGGATCGCTGTGTCGGCCCGTTTGCAAATCAGCAAGGCTTTTTCGTCGCCCAGCGCTTTTAATTTGGCCACCAGCCAATTCAAGTACGGACTGTTGGCCAAATCGGCGCTATCCTCGCCCTGCAACGGATAGGCGTGGCGTTGCCGGTCGGGAAAGCCCTGTACAGTATGCCGCGAATTGCGATACAAAATCCGCCCGGTACCGTGGTGATCCAACAACAGCTTGATCAACTCTTCGCGCGCGCCACCGTCTTCTGCGTTGACTTGCTGCAACCAGTTGTCGACATTGTCGTGCTGCAGCAACTTTTGCAACAGCGCTTGCTGCTCGGCATCCAATCTTTCGCCGGCTATCAACAGATTCGCCAGGCGGGCGACCGGCTCGAACTGGCTTTCCTCAGCCAGAAATTGCTGAAAATCGTAAAAACGGTCCGGATCCAACAGGCGCAGGCGGGCGAAATGACTTTCCTTGCCCAATTGCTCCGGGGTAGCGGTCAATAACACCAAGCCCGGCGCCGCCGCGGCCAGTTGCTCGACGAACAGATATTCTTCGCTCGGCGCCTCCGCGCTCCATTCCAGATGGTGGGCCTCGTCGACGACAACCAAATCCCAGCCGGCATCGAGCGCCTGCTCGCGCCGCTCGGGAAAGTCGGCGAAGAACTGCTGGCTGCACAGAATTAATTGCTCATGCAGAAACGGATTGCCTTCGTCGGCAAACGACATGCAGCGCGACTCGTCGAACAGGCTGAAACGCAAATTGAAGCGGCGCAGCATTTCCACCAGCCATTGGTACATCAGGCTTTCCGGCACCAGAATCAAGACCCGCCGGCTCAGTCCGTTGATCAAGCGATGCTGAATGATCAAACCGGCTTCGATGGTTTTGCCTAAACCGACCTCGTCGGCCAGCATGATGCGCGGCTCGGAGCGGTTTGCGGCCTGGTGCGCGATGTACAATTGGTGCGGAATCAGCGCAGCGCGGGCGCCCTGCAAGCCTTTAACGGCGGATTGTTGATGTTGCTGTTGCCGGCACCAGGTCTCGTAACGCAGCAAAAACCAGGCGGTCGGGTCGAATTGGCCGGTAAACAAGCGATCTTGCGGCTTGTTGAATTGAATATGGTGGTTCAATTCCATTTCGTCGACTTGCTGCAACTGACCGTCTTCATCCAAGCCGATATAGGTCAGCAGGCCGGCGTGTTGCTGTACCTGCTGCACCGTGATCTTGGCGTATTCCACCGATTCGATAACGTCGCCTGCGCTGAACTGGACCCGCGTCAGCGGCGCATTGTCCTTGGCATAGACCCGCCGGTCGCCGGTGGCTAAAAACAAGACGGTGACGCGATTGGCTTCGGCCTCGACGACCATGCCCAAACCCAGTTCCGATTCGGTGTTACTGATCCAGCGTTGGCCGGGAATAAATTCGTTCATGTATTTCTTTTTTATTTAATTTCCAGTCGGCACAGACTCGAGTCATCGGTCGGTTCCCCGATAGCACTATAGTCCGGCCGGCAGACATGCCAAACCGAAAACGCCGTTTTGCTGAGCCACGCACATTTCGGCTACCGGTAAAAACCGGTATAAACTAACGCCAATCGATATTCTAACGTTTAACTCAGCCTCGTGACCGCCATGCCGAAACCGATTACACCGCTACTTGCCGCCGACATCCTGATCGAATTGATCGACCATCCGCAACGCCCATTCGTATTGATCGAACGAAAATACCCTCCATACGGCTGGGCGGTACCCGGCGGCTTCGTCGACGTCGGCGAGACCGTCGAACATGCAGCGATTCGGGAAGCGAAGGAAGAAACCGGATTGGACGTCGAACTGACCGCATTGCTCGGGCTTTATTCCAACCCGGCCCGGGATCCGCGTAACCACACCGTCACTGCCGTATATTTGGCAACGGCCCACGGCGAACCGTTGGCGGCGGACGATGCGAAAAATTGCGGATTGTTTACATTCGACAGTTTGCCGGCCGTTCTGGCTTTCGATCACGCCCAGGTTATCGCCGACTACCGGCATTATAAACTGGCCGGCGCAGTAACGCCGCTGCGAATATAAGTTATTGCTGATTTTAAGACGTTGAGGCCGGGCTCGAACCCGGCCGCTACCGTGCCCGGCTCAAGTTTTCAAGCCCAGCACGTCCTGCATATCGAACAGGCCTTTGGGTTTGTCCGCCAACCAAATTGCCGCGCGCACCGCACCGTTGGCAAACGTCATCCGGCTGCTAGCCTTGTGAGTAATTTCGACCCGCTCGCCTTCGTCGGCAAACATTACCGTATGCTCGCCGACGATGTCGCCGGCACGAATCGTCGAAAAACCGATGGTTTTGCGGTCGCGGGCGCCGGTTTCACCTTCCCGACCGTAGATCGCGCAGTCTTTCAGATCGCGCCCCAACGCGGCCGCGACGACTTCGCCCATCCGCAATGCGGTGCCGGACGGCGCATCGACTTTATGGCGGTGGTGGGCTTCGATCACCTCGATATCGGTGTAATCGCCCATCACTTTTGCGGTCATTTCCAACAATTTGAGCGAGAGATTGACGCCGACACTGAAGTTAGGCGCAATCACCATCGCCACATCGTCAGCCGCGGCCGCTATGGCCGCTTTCTGCGCGTCGGAATAGCCCGTGGTTCCGATCACCACTTTTTTCCCGGCCTCGCGGCAAATTTCGATGTAATTCATCGACGCGTCGGGCCGGGTAAAATCGATCAACACGTCGAAGCGATCGGCGGCCGCAGCCAAATCGTCGGTAACGCTCACCCCTGCCGGCGCCAGACCGGCCAATTCGCCGGCATCCCGGCCGACGGCCAGACTGCCCGGCCGCGATACCGCAACGGTCAATTCGGCCTGCTGGGCGGCCAGTGCCGCTTTGATCAAACATAAGCCCATGCGCCCGGAAGCGCCGGCAACCGCGATTCTTTGCATGGCTTATCCCGTCAGTTTGTCGAAGAAGTTTTTCACACCGTCCATCCAGCTATGCTCTTGCGGACTATGGTGTTTGCCGCCGCCGGACAAGGATTCGCCGAGTTTCTCGATCAAGGCTTTCTGGTCCTTGGTCAAGTGCACCGGGGTTTCCAGTTGCACTTTGCACAGCAAATCGCCGACTGCGCCGCCTCTGACCGGCTTGACCCCTTTGCCGCGCAAGCGGAACATGCGGCCGGTTTGAGTTTCCGGCGGAATTTTCAGCATGACCTTGCCGTCCAGGGTCGGTACTTCCAAATCGCCGCCCAGACAGGCCATCGGGAAACTGATCGGCACTTCGCAATACAAGTTGGCGCCGTCGCGGGTGAAGATCGGATGGTCCTTGACCTGAACTTGCACGTACAAATCGCCGGATGGGCCGCCGTTCAGGCCGGCCTCGCCCTCGCCCGCCAAACGGATGCGGTCGCCGGTATCCACGCCAGGCGGCACCTTGACATTGAGGGTTTTGGTTTCCTGCACCCGACCCTGGCCGTAGCATTTCGGGCACGGGTCCTTGATTTGCTTGCCGGTGCCGCGGCAGGTCGGACAGGTTTGCTGCACCGAGAAAAAGCCTTGCTGCATCCGCACCTGGCCGTGGCCGTGGCAAGTAGTACAAGTGACAGGACTGCTGCCCTTCTTCGCGCCGCTACCGTTACATTCGCCGCACGCGACCAGCACCGGTACCTTAACGGTGGCTTCGGTACCGCCGACTGCTTCTTCCAACGTCAATTCCAGGTTATAACGCAAGTCGGCACCGCGCTGTACGCTGCTGCGCTGCTGGCGGCCGCCGCCGAAAATATCGCCGAACACATCGCCGAAAATATCGCTGAAACTCTCGGCCCCGGTAAAACCGCCACGGCCGCCGCCCATTGACGGATCGACACCGGCATGGCCGAATTGGTCGTAAGCCGCGCGTTTTTTCGAGTCCGACAAAACCTCGTAAGCTTCCTTGATCAGCTTGAATTTTTTCTCGGCCTCGTCCGGATTATCCTTGTTGCGGTCCGGATGGTATTTCATCGCCATCTTGCGATAGCTTTTTTTAATTTCGGCTTCGCTGGCGTTGCGATCCACTTCCAGCAGTTTGTAAAAATCTTCTTTTGCGGCCATTTTTATATTAAATACGAATTGCTTTTTTAATTGTTCTAACCGGATAATCTAAAACTAATTATCCAGGAATATTAGGCATCATCTTGATTGAGCCATCTCTCGAAACGTTTTTCCACCTCTTGGTGCGAAACACAGCCTTAGGTTTCTACACGCTGTAGGCTTCTTTGAATCTTATTAACTACGTACTGACTGTATTTTGACTGATCGCTTAATAACTCCCGCGCTTTTATCGCCACAATTTCCGCGGAAATACATTCAACCAAGCCATCATCTATTTCTTTAGCTCGTCGCGATGCTTCATCAAGGGCATCTTTCATAGCTATGCCGCAGACTCGATATATCCGTTGTGTTCAAGTCGATTTAAGTACAAATCGATCACTGGAAAACACAAGTCATAATCACCCCAAACCAATTCGCCATATTCGATATGAAAGTCTGAAAACTTGGCGACATCAAGATAAGCACGTATATCTGGATGTTTTGATCGCACCAGAAAGTTTTTAAAATCGACAGTCTGTTGCTTTCCGTCATCAAATAGCAGACTGATACGATAATCGCCCAAAAAACTAGCAGAGCTTATGTTAATAGTTTGATTCATTTTAGCCGCCTGCAAATACGTTCGGAGTGAATCGATTTATGCCAAACGAAATAGTCTATCCACTTCTGTACTATTTCAACCGCTCTCGCACTGACAATTTCGCGAAAATATTGCAACTCGCGTTCGGACAACATTTCACGACCGGTCACTTGCAAATAACGGATACTATCAATTTGCCCATCGGTCAAAATAATTTCCGCTTTAGCCTCTCGGCCTTGGCATTTGCCATGGACATGCACCGGTTCATGTTCATTGGCGTAAAACATGATGATCAGGCCAAAATATTCGTAGAGTTTTGGCATTTTTCATCTCGCCTATTTATTCGACAATGTAGCTCCGATGAGCGTTAGCGTAATCGGACCTACGCGGGCTAGCTAGCTTACCCACCCGTTGCAGGCGGCGGCGGCGGCGGCGGCGCAGGCCTCAGTTTAGGTGCATGAGGATTACTATTTTTTGTTTCAACCTGACCATCTCCAGTCTGAGCTGGAGGCGGAGGCGGATTTGAACCTTTTCTCATGTTACTTCTCCGTCGATATTATTCATAAACTCAACCCACTTAATGTCAGCGACATTTACGAGTATTCCATCCACGTTTTTCAGCTCTATTGTAGAGCCATCATCTCCCAACCATATCGGCTGCATGATGTAAAAGTGTCCTTTATCATATTGCGTTGGCCATTCTTTGGGCCACCCATATAATCGCCGACCATCTTTAAAATGGAGAACAATATAAGCAATATGTTCTGAAAAAACACCAACCCACTCCGACGGAAAAGAGGTTCTGGTTGTAAATCCAACCCGCCTAAGCTTTTTATGAAAAGAATCAGTGTTTATATAATAGGCAAGCAAAACGCCAATAATTATCGCAATTACGAGCCTCACAAAATTTTCAGCAGATTGATCCCATACGCCCAATTGAACGAATTTACCAAAAAAACAAAGTGCTGACTTTGCTGGTGGAATCAGTGCCTGAACAACAAACGTAAAGATAAGTGCTTGAATAATCCGCTCAAATTGAGATGGCTTGACTTGAGAAGTCAAGCCATAAAGGACCCAAGCGGAAACGAAACCTGGAAGCAAAAAAACAAGCAGCGCTATAGCTTCTTTTTCTAATTCCGGCATTTAAAATTATCCTTGAGTCAATCTGTTGCCATTGTTCAAGACTTTAGGCGGATCGGCTTTGGCCATCCGCCCTACACCTTACTTCTTATCATCCTTAACTTCCTCAAACTCGGCATCGACCACATTGTGATCGGGCTCGGCTTGTTGGCCGCCGGCGGCGTGTTCGTGAGCACCGGCGGCAGCCGCTTCGGCGCCGCCTTTTTGGGCGTAGACGCGTTCGGCCAGTTTACCCGATAGCTCGGTCAAGGCGTTGGTTTTGGCTTCGATGGCGTCTTTGTCATCGGTTCTCAGTACCGCATGCAGGTCTTTGATCGCCGCTTCGATCGCCGATTTTTCATCGCTGCTGACTTGGTCGCCCAATTCTTTCAGCGATTTTTCGGTGGCGTGAATCATGCCTTCCGCCGAGTTGCGCGCCGAGACCAGTTCTTTCAGCTTACGGTCTTCGTCGGCGTGAGCTTCGGCGTCCTTGATCATGCGTTCGACTTCGTCGTCCGACAAACCGCTGGAGGCTTTGATCACGATGGATTGTTTTTTGCCGGTGGCTTTGTCTTTGGCCGAGACGTTCAAGATACCGTTGGCATCGATGTCGAACGACACTTCGATTTGCGGAATGCCGCGCGGTGCCGGCGGAATGTCCTGCAAGTCGAACCGGCCCAACGATTTATTGCCGGATGCCATTTCCCGCTCGCCCTGCAACACGTGGACGGTGACCGCGGTTTGATTGTCATCTGCAGTCGAAAAGGTCTGCGAAGCGTTAGTCGGGATCGTGGTGTTTTTCTCGATCAATTTGGTCATTACGCCGCCCAGGGTTTCGATACCCAGCGACAACGGAGTCACGTCCAGCAGCAACACGTCTTTAACGTCGCCGCCCAATACGCCGGCCTGAATTGCTGCACCCAACGCCACGGCTTCGTCAGGGTTGACGTCTTTGCGCGGTTCTTTGCCGAACAATTCCTTAACGAAAGCTTGCACTTTCGGCATCCGGGTTTGACCGCCGACCAGAATCACGTCGTTGATTTTTGCTGTGGAAATGCCGGCGTCTTTAATCGCCTGCAGGCATGGGCCCTTGGTGCGCTCGATCAGATCGTCGACCAGCGATTCCAGTTTGGCGCGGGTCAGCTTGACGTTCAAGTGTTTCGGACCGGAGGCATCGGCGGTGATGTACGGCAGATTGATGTCGGTTTGTTCAGCCGAAGACAATTCGATTTTGGCTTTTTCCGCTGCTTCTTTCAGCCGTTGCAAAGCCAAAGGATCGTTGTGCAAATCGATGCCGGTGTCTTTTTTGAACTCGCCGGCCAGGAAATCGATGATGCGCAAGTCGAAGTCTTCGCCGCCCAGGAAGGTGTCGCCGTTGGTCGCCAATACTTCAAATTGGTGCTCGCCTTCGATTTCGGCGATCTCGATGATGGAAATATCGAAAGTACCGCCGCCCAAGTCATAGACCGCGATGGTGGTGTCGCCTTTCGGTTTGTCCATACCGAACGCCAACGCTGCCGCAGTAGGTTCGTTGATGATGCGTTTGACGTCCAGACCGGCGATACGGCCGGCATCTTTAGTCGCTTGACGTTGCGAATCGTTGAAATAAGCCGGTACGGTGATGACCGCTTCGGTGACTTCTTCACCCAAAAAGGCTTCGGCGTCTTTTTTCAGTTTCATCAACACCCGGGAAGACACTTCCGGCGGCGCCATTTTTTTACCGTGGCATTCCACCCAGGCGTCGCCATTGTTGGCTTCCATGATTTTGTAAGGCACCATTTTGATGTCTTTTTGCACCGCGTCTTCTTTGAAACGACGACCGATCAAACGTTTGATCGCAAACAAGGTGTTTTCCGGATTGGTGACCGCCTGACGCTTGGCGGATTGGCCGACCAAGACTTCGTTATCGTTGGTAAAGGCGATAATGGAAGGCGTGGTGCGGGCGCCCTCGCTATTTTCGATGACCCGCGCGGTGCCGTTTTCCAGTACGGCGACGCAGGAGTTGGTGGTTCCTAAATCGATACCGATCATTTTGCCCATTGAAATTCTCCAGACTTGAATAAGAGGTAAGTTAAAAAGTTGTTAGCGATATGCGGTTGATCGTTGGATTTTCAAGCCTGCTCATCGATTTTTGCACTATCGGCGGGTTTGTCGGCGGCCTTGGCCACCACCACCATGGCCGGGCGTAACAACCGGCCGTTTAAAACGTAACCTTTTTGAAATACGTTCAATACCGAATTCGGTTCGGCCGTTTCGCTGGGCTGCATCACCATGGCCTGATGGAATTCAGGATTGAACGGCTGGCCTAACGGATCGATGGTTTCGATATTGAACTTGGCAAACACCGATTCGAATTGTTTGACGGTCAGCAAACTGCCCTCGCGCAACTTGACCACTTCCGGGCTGTCGCCGCTGGCGGCCTGAATGCCCAATTCCAGACTGTCCAGCACACTGAGCAATTCTTTAGCGAATTTGGCCAAGCCGTATTTACGTTCGTCGTCCAAATCCTTTTGTACCCGTTTTTTCAAATTCTCCATTTCGGCTTGGGTCCGCAACGCTTTATCCAGATTAGCCGCCGCCTGTTGTTGAGCTTGTTCCAATTGCTGGCGTAAGGACTCGATGCCGACCGTCTCTTCGCCTGCCGTTTCTTCTGCCGCCGCTTCTTCGAAGGCAGGCTTGGTTTGCTCCAATACCTCGGCGATCAATTCGCTATCGGGTTGCTGTTCGTGACTCGATTGCTGGTGACTCATAGTTTCTCCATGGTTCTAATTTTTTGAGTTGGGCTAACGATAAGGGCTTTTATTTCGGATTCAAGGCCGCGCCCAATAATTTTGCGGTAACGTCGACGAACGGAATCACCTTTTCGTAAGCCATCCGGGTCGGGCCGATCACGCCGAGCACGCCGACCACTTCGTCGTTGACCGAATACGGCGCGGTCACCAGGCTGCAACGCTCGAACACGCTGTAGCCGGACTCTTCGCCGATAAAAATTTGGACGCCGTCAGCCTGCAGACATTGGTCCAACAAGTGGATTACGCCGTGTTTTTGGCTGAAGGCTTCGAATAACTGTTTGAGCCGCTCCATGTCTGACAGCTCGGAAAAACCCATCAAATTGGTTTCGCCGCTCAACACATAATCGTCGTTGGGCTGCTGCGCGAAGGCCAATTGCGCCATATTCACCGCATCGATCATGCCCTGGTTGACCGAATGCCGATCTTTTTCCAGATCCTTCACCACCAATTCCCTAATCTTGGCCAGACTGCGGCCGGAGAAGACCGAGTTCAAATAATTGGCAGCCTGCTGCAATTCGGCCGCAGAGAATTGTTTTTCGGTGTGGATGATCTTGTTATGAACTTCTTCGGTGTCGGTGACAAAAATCACCAGAATCCGGGTGCTGGACATCGGCAAAAATTCGATGTGCCGCAAGGAAACGCTGTCGCGGCGCGGCAAAGTGACCACCCCGGCCATTTTGGTGACGTCGGACAACAGCTTGGAGGCCTTGCCCAATAGATCGCTGGCCGTCTCGGTTTCGCTATGCAACCCGGCCTGTAACTGGTCGAGTTCGTTGGAAGCCAAAGGTCTGACAGTCAGCAGACTGTCGACGAACAGACGGTAGCCGCTGACCGTCGGCACCCGCCCGGCGGAGGTATGCGGCGAATGGATCAAGCCCATCTCTTCCAAATCCGCCATCACGTTGCGGATGCTGGCCGGACTCAATTTCAAATTCGGGTCCTTGGAGAGCAAGCGCGAGCCGACCGGTTGGCCGTCTTGGATATAACGCTCCACCAGGGTTTTTAGCAAATAAAGCGATCGTTCGTTTAAGTCCTGTCCGCCAGCCACATTCGATACCTTCAAAATTCGTTAGCACTCCACATTGCCGAGTGCCAGCAGCAAAGCTATCAGTTGCCCAAAACCTTGTCAATGTCGCTAAATCCTCGCCGACACCCGACAGAACCGGCGGTGGGCCGCATTTTTGGCGGCAGCGTCGATTTCCAGCCGATTGGCGTCAGACAAAGTGGCCGCTCTTATCTAAACTTAGCGCTCCTGACTGCTAACTCGCCCCGACCGATGCCTTTCATTCCGAAACGCCAGACCGATTATCGCTTGCACTGTCCGCGACACCCGGGTGCGAGCAGAACCACTGGGCCGTCGTAAGGAAAACGCGTGGACGCCAAAAAACACATCCTATTTGTCGATGATAACGAAAATGTGATTAGCGGTATTCAACGTCAACTGCGACCTTACCGCGAACAATGGAGCGTGTATTTCGCCACCTGCGGCAAACAAGCTTTGGAGATCATGCAGCATCAACCCATCGATTTGATCGTCAGCGACATGATGATGCCGGAAATGCGCGGCGACGTGTTGTTGAAACGGGTAGCCGACATCTACCCTGCTACGGTGCGTATGATCCTTAGCGGCTACGCCGACGAAGAAACCTTGAGCCGCGGCCTGGAAGTGGCTCACCAGTACTTGACCAAACCCTGTAGTGCCGAAGTATTGCGGGAAGCAATCACCCAAGTTTTCAAAACCCAGGATTACGTCAATAACCCGCGGATCGCGGCGGAAGTCGGCGAAGCCAGCCACTTACCGAGTTTGCCGAAAATCTACCACGACCTGAACGCCGCTATTGCCGACGAACGCGTCACCAACTTGCAAATCGCCGAAATCTTCGCCAAGGACATGGTGCTTTCCGCCAAGCTGCTGCATCTGGTCAATTCGCCGTATTTCGGTCTGCAACGCACCGTCTCGAATCTGACCGACGCAATTAATCTGATCGGCCTGAAAAAACTCAACAGCCTGGTGTTATCGGTCCATATCAAGACCGCCTTCCCCGTCAGCGACCCGGAAATGGAGCGCTACATGGAATACCTGTGGCAAGACGCCAGCCGGGTTGCAGAACTGGCAAGGCTGATCTCACTATCGGAACAGCAAACCGGCGACAAGCCGGATCAGGCCTATGTCGGCGGGTTACTGCACAACATGGGTTTGCTTATTTTCATGTCGCGCGGCGGGGACAAATTCAAAATGCTCCGGGAGCAAACCACCCGCAGCAACACCCCGGTGGCCGCACTGGAAACTGAGATTTTCGGTTTTACCCGCTCAGCTGCGGCAGCTTACGTCTTGAGTTTATGGAAAATTCCTGCCCTGATCGTGGAATCGATCCTGTGGCAAAACGCGCCGAGCGAATCCGAATACCAGACGGTCAATGAGTTAACCGCAGTGCATGTCGCGGCTTGCCTGGCAAATCCGACAGAACGGCCGGGCAACGACCGCTTGTTCGAGATGCAGTTGGACCAAAGCTACCTGCAGCGAATCGGCCGACTGCATCGCCTCGCCGATTGGCAGACGCTGGCCGAAAAAGTAACCGCGTTCTTCGAAAAAAAATAGGAGCGAGCAATGGCGGACAATACACCGGAAAAAATTCTGTGCGTCGACGACGAAAACAACATGCTCCAATTGTTTAGACGCACTTTGGGCCGCCAGTTCGACTTATATACCGCCAGCTCGGCCACAGAAGCTTTGGCGATACTGCGCCGCGAATCCGATATCGCTGTGATTATGTCGGATTACGCCATGCCCGGAATCAACGGTTTGGATTTTCTGAAGCAGGCCGGGGAATTGTCGCCCGACAGCGTGCAAATCATACTGACCGGTAATATCGAACTCGACATCGCGATCAAAGCGATTAACGACACCCATGTCTTTCGCTACTTACCGAAACCCTGCCCGCTGGAAGTGACTAGAAAGGTCATCGGCGACGCAATTGCACAATACAATCTGGTCATTTCCAGACGCCAGTTAAGCATTCAACTCGAGCAGAAAAATCAGGAATTGCAGCAACGAAATGCCGAATTGGCGGAAAAACAGGCGCTGGTGGAACACGAACTGGAAGCAGCCAAAATCGTCTGCAGCAAGTTCGGTAAATACGGCTACCAAGTACCGGACGGATTGGAGTTTTTTCTATCGGCCAAAGACGGGGTCGGCGGCGATTTTATCTTGAACGCCGTCAGCCGCGACGGCCAGGCTTTTTACCTGATGCTGGGCGATTTGACCGGCCACGGTCTGCAATCGGCCCTGGGCGGTTTGCTGGTCACCGAGATTTTCGACCAGCAATGTTTGGATCATCCGCCATTGGAAGAACTCGTCGGCATCATTAACCGGAAAATGTGCCGCAAATTGCCGACCGGTTTATTCTGCGCGGCATCGCTGATTAAACTGGATTTGGCAACCGGCCGGTTTCGGGTATGGAATGGCGGCATGCCCGATATCTTCCTGTTCGACAGCTACGGCAAGCTCATAGAAAACTTGCATTCCGCCAATCTGCCGCTCGGCATTGTCTCCGGCAGCGGCTTGACCGACAACATCTCCGAATACGATATCAGCGGAATCGAATCGATTTTTGCCTACAGCGACGGGGTCACCGACCAAATCGGCAACGATCTGAGTTTGTTCGGTGCCGACAGGCTGCAACAGGCATTGACCGACACCCCGCCCGGCATGCGCCGGATCGACCATGTAGCCGAACGCTTGCGCCTACATCGCCAGCAACAGTCGCAAACCGATGACATATCGATGGTTGACATCCATCTGCCGCGTATCCAACGCGCACTGAGAGGGTAAAGAACCATACCGCCTATCGGCCGCGAGCGGGTCGCATTGCCGCTTAAACAGAATCTACGCCAATTCGGATTGTAAGTATGTTTATCGAAACCGAAGACCATTCCAGAATTTTGATCGTGGACCCCGATCCTGCTTTACGCGACAGGCTCGACTTGATGTTCAATGGCGACGCGGCCGCGTCGCTGCAGAACGCTACCGAAACCCTGAGCTACATTTTTCAGGGCCGTACCTGCGGAACCGCGGCTGAAGCGGATATTTGTCTCGGCCTGGAATCGGACAAGCCTTACCAATTGATCTTTGTCGAAAACGAATTGCCGGATGGCGAAGGCATCGAGTTAATCCGCCGTCTGTGGCTAATCGATCCCAATTTGCACGCGGTACTCTGTAGCAGCGGACCAACCTTGAATTGGCAGCAAGTGGTCGCCAAACTCGGCGAAAGCGACCAGTTATTGATCTTGGAAAAACCGTTCAGCGCACTGGAATTACGCCAGATGGTTCACGCCGTGCTACGTAAGTGGCAATTGAACCGGCAATCGCAACACATCATGCGCTACATGGATCAACAAATCGAACTGCGCACCCAAGCGATCGAACAAGCCAACAAAAACCTGCTGCAAGCCGAAAAACTAGCTGCGGTCGGCCAACTTGCAGCCGGCATCGCCCATGAAATCAACACGCCGGCCCAATACGTCGGCGACAACATCAAAGCTATCGGCGATTTTTTCGGCAGCATTACCCGTCTGCTGGAACAGTACCGCAAACTATTGTTCGCCCAGGCAGACCACAGACCAATTATCGATGCCTTGGAGCGTAAAGAGGATCTGGCGTTTATTCTGGAAGATGCACCGTTAGCCATCGAACAATCATTGGAGGGCATATCGCAAATCGTCCGTATCGTCCAAGCGATGAAAGGGTTTTCCCACAGCGGCCAAAGTAATGCCGGTTGGATTAACGTCAATCTGGCGCTGGAAAATACGTTGCTGATCGCCCGCAACAGCTACAGGTATATCGCCGAGATCGAAACCGATTTTGCCGAGGTGCCAAATATAGAGTGCTTCCCCGGCGAACTAAACCAGGTGTTTTTGAACATCGTTATCAACGCGGCTCAAGCGATCGAGGATGGCGGAACAGGCCACGGCCGGATTCGGATCAGCACTGCAAGCGTTACCGATGGCGTCGAGATCCGGATCTCAGATAACGGGCCAGGCATTCCTGAGCCGCTTCAAGACCGAATATTCGATCCGTTTTTTACGACCAAAGATGTCGGCAAAGGCAGCGGCCAAGGTTTGTATATCGCTCACCGCATCATAAATCAGCAGCACGGCGGCTCGCTGAGTTTCGTCAGCGCAGCCGGCCAAGGCACCACCTTCCTGATCCGACTGAACCGGCAACTGCCCAAGTAAGCTGATTGCCGGCCGGTTTGCTTGATTATTCCTGCAATACGAAGCGTTTGCGTTCTTCGGCAGTTTTGCCCAATGCCTTAGCCATCCAAGGCGGCGGCGCGTCGAACACTTTCTGAAACTCGCGCAATTGATCGGTCGCTTCGATCACGTCCGGAATCTTGATCGGGTAAATGTCGGCGCGGATCACTTTAGCCGCTGCCGGACCACCGATCGATTGCACGAACAGCACGTGGCAATCCTTGATCAGTTCGGCGCGAAACAGGTTTTTATCCTCGGCCGCGTCGGCATCGACGGTGGAACGGATATCGACCAAGCGCATATCGTCGCGCGACAATTGGTATACCAGGAAGCGGATGCAGGAGCCGAAATGGCCGTTCAATGAAGCGCCGCTGTTGGAAGCAATCGCGACCCGAATCGACTCCGGCAAATCACCGTCTTTGTACGGTTGAATTTCCGGCAAGCCCTCGTCACCATCTTCTTCGCCCCAAAGATAACGCACGGCCAGTTTGATATTGGCCAAGCCGATATCGATGTCCTCGCCGTCCTCCTCGCCGTCGTGGCTGCCGATTCCAGTCTTTAAATTGGTGACGGTGATCGTCTTCAATTTCTCGTCCGACAGCGGCGAGCCGGCCTTTTCGTGCAAGATGCCGATTAGCGTTGCGATATCGACTCCAGGCAGCACCCGCGACGCCAACGCAATCCGCAACGCCAAATCTCGTGATAATTGTTCCATAGCCTTACCTTTATAGTTTGTGCTGCTCTTTCCAGTCGGCGTAACCACCGGCCAGACTGTAAACCGCTTGAAAGCCGAAATCGCCGAACATTTCCGCCAAATGTTCGCTGGCGTGGCCGTAATAGCAGTAAATCAGTAAGGGCTTGGTCTTATCGCCCTTTCTGAGCAGGGAATCGCGCAATTGTTCGTGTACATGCATGGCGTTATCGATATGACCGGCCCGGTAATCCTTCAGATCGCGGCAATCTAAAATCATCGGTTGCTGTTCGGCTATCAAATGTTCCGATTCGGCAACCGAAACCGTTTTAAAGTTTTTCATGCTCGCTCCCGACCTGGATAAAGCCGGTTTACACCGGTCCGTAGCTGGCTTCGCGCTTGACTTCGATGGTTTTGCTTAAAGCCGTTTGGTAGTCCACCGTCTCCGCCTTAAATTTAAAATCTTTGGCGGCTTCATATACCGTCACCACCTTGTCTTCGGCAGATTGACCTTTCAGGTCGGCCTTTTCGATGTAAAGCAATTCCATGGTTTCGTTCCAGACCATGCCTTCGCTGTAGGGCACTAATTTGAATTTGACACCGCCGATTTCGACTTCCAAATTGCTGCCAATATTTTCGACGTACACCAAAGCCAGGGTTTCAGGAGTCAAACCCGCTTTGTACTTTTCTACGAACACTTGCAGTGAGTCGAGCTTATAAACCACGCCGTTGACGAACAAGATCTTCTCGTTATCAGCCAGCATCGCCGCTTGATGAATCAACAACTTCGGCGGATTACGATCGTTAGGATTGGTGGCGCCTTCGCGCATAGCGCCTTCTACCAACACCAGATCGCCGCGCCAGGCGGATACTCCGGCCGTACTGGTTTTACCGAGCACGGAAGTAATAGTCAAAAGGCCTTGGCTGTCGTAGCTCTCGAGTAACATCGGGAAAATCTCCTGTCGGATGAATGAAATCGTATTACTGTGCTGCGAAGCAAGAGGCTTGCCAGCTTGCCAAATCCTTATCATTCTTAGGATTATTCAAAGACAGCCGCATTTCTGCAGCGGAAAAACAAGCCAATTCAGCCGGCCTATGACCGACATTGTCGCAAACACGACATCACACCAGAACCTTTGCCGAAGTTTATGTAAGGTTTGCGACCAGGTTTTGCATCAAACCGCTGCCGCAACAGCCGGGGCCCGGCCAGCTTGATGTCGTTTACTCGGCTTCGATCACAGACACTGCGACGGCAACTTCTTGGGCCCTGCCTGCGGAATCTAGTCCGGTCAGCAGCTGTTCCAACATGGAATATCAAAATAAAGAGCCCCTCCCAAACGACCGATGACGCCGCCGCAACGACTATCTCGCCTAACCGGCCTCGGGCCCGATTTCTTTGATCCGGCGGTGATTATTACCAAGCCGGAAACATACTATTCTCATTCTTCGTTATTTACGCAAAGATATAACGATGAGTAAGCTAACACCGTACTTAACCGAACCAGAGCCAGAAAGAGGGCGCCCGAAACAAATGGACTTAGACGTACGTTTGATCGGGCAACGGATCAACTTCGATGAATAAGGTTTAAAGATGAAACCACTACCCATCTGTAACCCACTGACAACATTGGCGGCCGGCAGTCTTTACTTGGTCAGCGCGGCAACTGCAGTCGGAGCTGCGGAACAGAAAACCTATAGTCGGCCGCCATTCGCTCCGTTTTCCAGTCAAATGCCCGATGCCTTGCTGGGAAACGATAAATACGAAAAGCCGGTTTGGAATTTGCACGATAGCCTTGGATTACCGAAATGGCTGGCAATCGGCTTGGAACAGCGCACACGCTACGAAACCTTGGACAATGCCTTCAAAGCCAACGGCAAAGGCGGCGACCAGCAAATTGCGCTACAAAGCGATCTTTGGCTGCAAGCCAGTTTCAACGCCTTTCGCCTCGGCGCGGAATTTCTGGATGCCAGAGCCTTGGCTGCCGACGGCGGTTCCGGCGTCAACAATACCCACGCCGACCAGGCAGACTTTCTCCAAGGCTATCTGGCCTGGGCCAGACAGAATATGTTCTACAGCGGACTCGGCTTTGAAATGGTCGCCGGTCGGCAAACTCTGAATTTGGGCAGCCGACGCCTGATTGCTCGCAACGCCATGCGAAATACCATCAACAGCTTTACCGGCATCAAATTGCGCTTGTTAGATTACGACACATGGCAATTCACCGGATTTGTGACAATGCCGGTCAACCGCTACCCGACGGCAGCGACCGATTTGTTGGCGGAAACTCATGAATTCGACGAGGAAGACAGCCACACTTGGTTTTCCGGAGGCTTTTTTGAACTTTACAATTTAGCCTGGCACACCAGCGCCGAAGTTTATTTGTACCATCTGGACGAAGGCGACAGCATCCGCAATCAGACTCGCAACCGGCGCTATTTTACGCCCGGCGCCCGCTGGTTTATCAAACCGGCCAAGTCGCAGTTCGACTTTCAACTGGAAACTATCGGCCAATTCGGCACCGTAAGAGCCAGCAGCGGCAGTCGAGACGGGCTTGACCAGAATCACTCGGCTTGGTACCAACATGCCGACATCGGTTATAGCTTTGACACACCCTGGTCCCCGCATCTGACACTGGAATACGATTACGCCAGCGGCGACGACAATCCCCATGACAATAAAGACCAGAGGTTCGATACCTTATACGGCGCCCGCCGCTTCGAGTTCGGCGCCACCGGTATCTACGGCGCGTTCGCCCGCACCAATATCAACTCGCCCGGCGCCCGCATCACATTTTCGCCGCGAAGCGACCTGCAAGCATCGGTTTCCCATCGCTTGTTCTGGCTGGCCTCGCCGACTGACAGTTGGGCCGGCACCGGCTTGCAGGACAAAACCGGCCTTAGCGGCGATTCGGTCGGCCAACAGTTGGAATTGACGGCGCGTTGGGATTTAAACAGCAGCCTGAATTTCGAAACCGGCTGGACTCACCTGTTCAAAGGCGAATTCGCCAGGATTGCCCCGTCCGCGCCACGGACACCGGATACGGATTATTTCTACGTGCAAAGCTTGTTGAGATTTTAGGCCGACATCAGGCTGCGCCGAGCGGCGATAGGCCGTCTGCCAAAAAGTATTCGAGCTCTAGCGGCAAACACCCTTCCGCCTCGGCCAGCACTTTGTCCTGCGGCAAGTTGTAGCCCCACAAGGCAAAGCCGAGACGCAAGTCGGCAAGTTCCGCATGCTGCAAAACGTTCTGCAATGAAGGCAGACGGTCTTCGACAAAATAAATCGGCCGACCGGGGTACGAACGCTTCAGACCTTTCAATACGTCCGGTTTGCTCATATTCCGGTCCAGACCGAAAATACGTTCGGCAGCGAGCTCGATGTGATTCGCGTTTAAGATTTTTTTGACAAAACGTTCTTGTTTGGTCGTAACCACATACCAGTCATGGTTCGAACCCAACCGACGCAGCTTGTCGGCGATACCTGAAAACAACGGATTTACGGCAATCCAACCGGCTTTATCCTGCGCGATCCATTGGTCGCGAGTGTCTCCAAACAGCTGTTTCAAACCTTCGACCGTCAATCCGGCCGCCGTCATTATTTGATTGGCTTTTTCGCTGTAGCCAGCATAAATCGACTCTATGCTCTCTCCCGCATACAACAAACGAATCACCAGAATCGCCTCGTAGCCGGTTTCTATGATGGGACGCACGGCGCGAAAACGTTTGACGATTTCCGGCGGCGCAATGCCAGTCATGCCGCTCCAAATTGTGGCAGCAGCCTTCCAGCCAGTCAGCGCGGTTTCCAGCGCGCTATCGCAAATCACGCCGTCGAAATCCAGCGCATAGATAGTTGAATCAGTCATCAATACATCAGAAATACACAAAATAGGCGCTCATTGTACCGGACCCAGCCGCCGATAAACGCGACAGCGTCACCAAGCCGGAAAAAACCCGGCCAAAATCAACAATTTCAACGAATTATGTTATAAGTCGCACCAGATAGCCGTCACAACACCGCGGGTTTGGTCGCGACGCCGAAGGTTATCCGGTCGCTGAAGGAGGCTTGGCGGCCATTATAAAAAATCAACGCTGCCCAAATTGGACGCAGGGTCGGCTGGGAAAAATAACAACACTCTTTCAAAGGAGGACCGTCATGTTGGTAACTTTATCGATTCTGGGTATTTCGCTGCTGGTATTGGGCATTCTGGCCTGGGCTTTGCTCGGCCGTCGCAAAAAAGCCAATGCGGCCGCGGCGGAGTTGAAACCGTCGGCGACGCAGGCGATGTCGGCAACCGCTGATACAGCGCCGCAACAAGCGCAAACGGCTCCGGCAACCGCGGCCGTAGAACCGGCAACATTTACAAAAACCGAGCCGGAACTGGCAAGCACGGCCGCCGCTAAACCAGCGGACACGGCATACACCGAGCAACCGCCGGAAGATTCGGTTTTGCACCGTCATTACGACGCCATGCATTCGCTCGCCTCCGCGGCCGAAACCCATTCGGATATTCCACCCATCCAGACCGCCGCCGCCATAGCAACACCGGCGGTCGCAGCAATGGCATCCACATCTGCCTTACCGCAGGATTCTGTCCTGAGAAGGCATTTTTTGGCACACATCACCCGCGAGATTGAAAGCGAACTACCTGCCAAACCGGCTGACTCTGTCCTGAAAAGGCATTACGAGGCCATGGTCGCCCACAAACTGCAACAATATCTGGCAGGGTTGCAATCGGTTTAACCAGCAGGTTTTGTTTTGACAAATCCGCGGCCAACGGTAACCTATGGCCGTTAGCGCCGCGGCCCGCTCCACCCGAATGAAAAAAGTATCGTTTCCGCCATAAGCAAATTTTCGGAAAACTCGCAGATTTCCAAACGCCCCAGTATGCCAACATGGCTCCGCGCACTAAATCACCAGCTCTCCAACCGACTATCTATCAGCGAAGTTTTGACTATGAGCGATATATACCAATTTTCCGTCTTGAATATTCGCGGCGAAAGCGTTTCTATGGAGCAATTTCGCGGCAAAGTCCTCATGGTGGTCAATACTGCTAGCCGTTGCGGCTTTACGCCGCAATACCGTGGCTTGGAAGCGCTATACCAGACCTACAAAAGCCGCGGACTCGAGATACTGGGATTTCCGTGCAATCAATTCGGCCAACAGGAGCCGGGTTCCAACCACGAGATAGCCGACTTCTGTGAAGCAAACTACGGCGTCAGCTTTCCGTTATTTGCAAAAGTTGACGTTAACGGTGGCACGGCCGACCCCTTGTTTCAATATCTGAAAACTACGGCACCGGGTTTCTTGGGCAGCCGGTCGGTCAAATGGAATTTTTGTAAATTTTTGATTGGTCGCGACGGTGACGTCTACAAACGTTACGCACCTTTCGTACCGCCATCCGCGCTAAGCAAAGATATTGAGCGACTTCAGGCGGCTTCCTAGGACTCACGGAGCAGCAAAACTTTTCACCCAGTCTCCCGGCCGAACCACCCGGTTCGTCCCCGAATCCAGAGTGCCGGCCGCCGTGTTGGCACTGACTTCCGAGACAGTCAAAATTCCAATCGACTCGCTCAATCCGTGTCCATCCGGCGCGATCCCTGCTGCAGAAAATATCATCAACTTGTCTCCCGCTTTGATTTTGTCCTGAGCGCCGGCCGCGATCACGATTCGGTTATGGGTCGACTCCAACACGCGGGTGGTGAATGGGTAACAGCCGAATAGTCGATGCAAATCCGCACTGGCCTGCTGAATCAATTCGTCGATTTTATGCCCGGACGGCGTGTCGTTGAAGCGCTCGCTGCCGACGTTATAGCCGTTCGGCAGCGACACGTCGCCCAGGATAGAGGCACTGTAACGCTGCTGGAATAACAGCGCGCCGCTGAAACCGTCGTGGACGAAGACGTCGAAATCGATACTGCGCCGGCCGATAAATTCCCTGGTCATGGATTTGATTTCCGCCAATACACCTGTGCCTCGCACATATTCGGTGGATTCGGTGCGAAACCCGCGTATCACGCCGGACAACACGAACTGGGCATTGTATTGGCGGGCGACGTTAACGATCACCGACTCGGCCGAGCCTGTCGGCGACAGGATTTCCGGCGCGATGTCGGGTCGGGAATACAATACGGCGTTGGTCAGATTACGGCCGATAAAATCGCCGGTTTCCATTAAGCGGTTATTGATTTCGCGCGGGATACCGCTAAACAAATCCTGGCTTTCGCTGCTACTCACCTGTTCGGCGTTCATGATCGGAAAACCGGTAGCAACGATCTTTTTGCGGTAAGGCGAAGCACAATGCTGACGCTCGGACAATACTGCCAAGGCCTGAACCCGGTAGACCTCGCCGTCTTGCCATTCGTCAACCACCTTGACGTCACTGATGACCGACCCAACGTTGCTGCGTTTCAACTGCGAAGAAGCGCGCATCACTGCGTCGTCGATCGCTGCACGTCGGGCTTCCTCGACACCGCCGACGCCGATTTGCGCAGCCCCTTGCACAGTGGTTTGGCGGCCCGACGCGTCAACAGCCCCGTCGCCGGCGCCGTATTTACGCATCAACGAGCCGTCGCAGGCGACCAATAGGATCGCCAACATCGGTGCAATCAGACTGTTAAAGCGTATTAAAGAAGCCATTGAATAGAAAGTATTGCAGAAATCCGCGAGCACCGGTATTGACGATACCTTGCGCGTCGTAAAAGCCGGCATCCAACAAAACGTCGTCCAGCAGGTTCGGTTGTTTAGAGAAACCGCTGACGTAATACAGATCATTACAGTCACGCACACCGCAAGCCAGATTGGCGGATGTGACCGTGGCTTCCTTATAACCCAATCGGGTAAACGGAACCTTATTTTCTTCCTGCAAACATTGGTTGACGTTACCGGCACCGCCACTCATGCACCGGTAAAACCGCGGACTGAGTTGCAGCTCCAATGTTGCTTTCAAGTTGTCCTTTACGGTGCGGTAATCCGAGGCGGCAGCGCCGCGTAGATAGGTATCGAGATAGACACGATAGGTTTCATCGCGCATCACTTTTGCGCCGACCGTATCGCCGTTGTCGAGCGGCTCCCGGTACAACTGGTCCGCCAAACCGCGGAATGCCTCAAGCTTGGCCGACTGTTGCGCTTGCAACCAACGCTGGTTGACCGAAAGCCGACCGCTGTTGTCGAAACTGCTGAAACCGCTGGCGCGCAAGGTTTTAGTCTGCTGCACCGACTCCGCATTCTTGCCGCTCAGGCTGGTACACGCCGCTAATCCCAAACATGCCGCTAAACCGATTATTCGCAATGCTTTCATAAACCCTCCTCTCTATGCCTGAGTCATCGGCAGAGCAGAATTATTCTTTAGGATCAGTCTGAAAGTTTAGCTCGACCCGGCAAGCAATTTGCTTACACGCCGGCGAGGTCAGGCCCTGGCCGCATCGCCGGCTACCGACCACAACTTCTCTAATTGATAAAGTTCACGCGCCTGTCCCGTCATCACGTGTACGATCACGTCGCCCAAATCCAGCAAGATCCAATCCGAACTTTGGTCGCCTTCCATACCCAAAGCTTGCAGCCCGCTCTCTTTCACCTTTTCGAGCACGTAATCGCACAACGATTTGGCATGCCGCGATGAGGTACCGGTGGCGATCACCATGAAATCGGTGATACTGGTCTTACCCCGCACATCGATGGTTTTGATATTCAGGCCTTTGCGGAGGTCGAGTTCGGTTTCGACCAGTTTCACTAATTCTTCTGATTGCATTCGAATTCCTATTGATCAGTAGTTGCTTGATAAAGTTGATGCTGACGGATCAAAGCAATAACCCGATCAGGCAATAAAAACTGCGGACTGCGGCCAGCCGCGATTAAACGACGGATTTCAGTTGCGGAAATCGCCAAGGCCGTCACCGGTTGGAAGAACACCCTTCCGGCCGCTTCGACGCTCAACACACCGGCATCGTCGACGACCCGCTGTTGCAAAAAAACCGGTAACGGCCCGGGTTGAAAACCGGGTCTGGTCATCACGACGATGTGGGCAAACTCGAACAGGTGCTGCCATCGGTGCCAGCGCTCCAAACCGGCAAAGGCATCGGCGCCGATGAACAGCACTAATGGCGTATCGCCCGCTAACTCGCTCCGCAATGCCGCCAAAGTATCGACCATATACGAAGGCCCGTCGCGCTCCAGCTCGCGCCTATCGGCGTAAAACCCAGGCGTATCCGCCACCGCGGCGGCCAGCATCTGCATCCGAATCTCGGCGTCGGCCTCGGGTTGGCCGCGATGGGCCGGCAGCCGGCATGGAACCAGGTGCAGGCGCTGCAGTTTGAACAGCTCCTTGACTTCCAACGCCGTGCGTAAATGGCCGAAATGGACCGGATTGAAAGTGCCGCCGTAAACGCCGATCATTTACTGGCGAATATGGCCGTCGCCAAGCACGATGTATTTCAATGACGTCAGGCCGTGCAATCCTACCGGTCCGCGGGCGTGCAGTTTGTCGGTGCTGATGCCGATTTCGGCGCCCAAACCGTATTCGAAACCGTCGGCAAAGCGGGTGGAGGCGTTGACCATCACCGAGCTGGAATCCACCTCGCGCAAAAAGCGCCGCGCCAAGGTGTAGTCCTCTGTGACGATGGCTTCGGTGTGGGCCGAGCTATAGGTATTGATGTGGTCTATCGCTTCGTCGATATCGGCCACGATCTTGATCGACAAAATCGGCGCCAGATATTCGGTATGCCAGTCTGCTTCGCTGGCGCGGACGGCCTGTTTCACTAAGGAACAGGTTTTCAGGCAACCTCGCAATTCGACGCCCTGCTCCGCGTATTTTTCGGCCAAAACCGGCAGTACCGCCGGAGCGATGCTCTCGGCGACGAGCAGGGTTTCCATCGCATTGCAGACACCATAGCGGTGGGTTTTGGCGTTCATCGCAATCGCTACGGCCTTGTCGATGTCGGCTTTACCGTCGATATAGACGTGGCAAATCCCATCCAAATGCTTGATCACCGGGATCGTCGCTTCGGCGCTGATCCGCTCGATCAGGCTCTTGCCGCCGCGCGGTACAATCACGTCAACATATTGCTGCAGCCGGATCAATTCGCCAACCGCGGCCCGATCGGTGGTTTCGACTACCTGTACCACCTGTTCCGGCAGGCCGGCCGCGGCCAAACCCTTGGCGATGCAGGCGGCAATCGCCCGATTGGAGTGAATCGATTCCGAGCCGCCGCGCAAAATACAGGCATTACCGGATTTCAGGCACAAGGCCGCCGCATCGACCGTAACGTTGGGCCGCGACTCGTAGATGATGCCGATCACGCCCAAGGGCACTCGCATCTGGCCGACCTGAATACCGCTGGGCCGATACCCGAGATTGCTGATTTCACCCACTGGGTCGGGCAAAGCCGCGACTTGCTTCAAACCCTCGACCATCGCGTCGATGCGAGCCGGCGTCAGTTCCAGCCTATCCAGCGTGGCCGCATCCATGCCGTTAGCCCGGCCGGCATCGAGATCCTTGCGGTTTTCGCTGGCTAATGTGGCGCTATCGGCCTCGAGCATGGCGGCGATATTCAACAGCGCATTATTTTTACGACCGCTATCGGCCTTACTGATCTCGCGGCCGGCAAGCCTGGCCTGTCGCCCTAACTGCTGCATATAGTCAGTGATGTTCATCTTGACAAACCCAGTCATTTGGAAAAGTCGGCCATTATACCAAGCCGAAGCCAAGCACCGCGACCATCGCGAAATACTGCAGCCAATACCGGGAGCCAATACTGACATTGATAGTAACTTTGGATTACAACCAATTAATTACATTGAATTTTCGCTTTCGATCCGACGGGGGCTAAGGTTATGATTACCACAGCAATCGGCTGGTTAAGTCATCAGCAAGAATGACGGAGCCTGTGCTGTTCATGCCGTTGGTTGCCAACTCAATTCCTGTCATAAACGCATACAAGAAAGGAAGGATATGAACAATCTCACTGAAGAAGAACGCAAAAAAATCCTGGAGAGCTCGCCGGTCGGCACCTGGGCTTTGATGCTGATCGTCTCCGGCGGCATGGTAATTGCCTGGTTGCTAATGTATTACGGGGTATTTCTACCCCGCGGCCATATCGGCTAGGAGGCTGCCATGCATATCGATCGACTCGAAAAAAGATGGGCCGGCATCGCCTTGGGCATTGCCGGCCTTTTTGTTGCGGTGATTCTGGGCTCAGCCCTGCTTCACGGTATCCATGCGCCAAGCAACGTCGAAACCATAGATTCGGCGAAATTACATTTATCCGCAGAATTTGCCGAAGACAAATTAGGCGCCATTACCAACCCGGACGGTAGCGTGACGGTGCGGATGGTAGCCGGACGGTACGGTTTTTATCCAAAAACCCTGACCCTGCCGGCGGAAACCAAAATCACCTTCCGCTGGGTCAGCCTGGACGTGATCCACGGCGTGCACATCCCGATGACGAACATGAGCACGATGATCGTGCCGGGTTATGTCGCTCAAGTCCAAACCGAACTGCATCATGCCGGCGACTATCCGCTGCTGTGCAACGAATACTGCGGCATGGGCCACGCCCATATGTGGAGCAACATCAAGGTGGTCAGCAAGGCGCAATGGGAAGCGCTCAACAAACAAGGGGGAGCAAACCATGGATAACAGCGTAGAAAAAAAATTGGCGCTGACCCATTTCTGGGTCGCCTTCGCCGCCTTCGGCTTGGCCGCGGTGATGGGCCTTTATCAAGTCATCGAACGCAGCGGCTTCTTCAGCTTTCTGGAATCGCGCGAGGTTTATTACGCCTCGGTCAGTACCCACGGCGTGCTGATGGGCTTTGTGTTGACCACCTTTTTCATCATGGGCTTCGGCTATTACGTCGCCACCAGCACGCTGAAATTGCCGGTGTGGAATAAAACCTTCGCCTGGACCGGCTTAGGCGTGGCCTTGGCCGGCGTGGTCATGGCCGCGTTACCGCTGCTGTTCGGCCAGGCCTCGGTGCTGTTTACCTTTTATCCGCCGTTGAAGGCGCACCCGTTGTTCTATATCGGCGCCACCTTGTTGGTGGTCGGCTCCTGGTTCTGGTGCGTGTCGATGATCGTCATGTATATGCAATGGAAAAAGGCCAACCCCGGCGTACCGGTGCCGCTGGCGATGTTCGCCACCACCGGCAACGCCATCCTGTGGTTGTGGACCAGCGTCGGCGTCGCTGCAGAAGTGTTGTTCCAGTTAATCCCGTGGGCATTGGGTTGGATCGACACCATCGACGCCGGCTTGGCCCGCACCCTATTCGCCTGGACCCTACATCCTATCGTCTACTTCTGGCTGATTCCGACCTACACCGCGTTTTACTGTCTGGTACCGAAACAAGCCGGCGGCTTTTTGTTCAGCGACGAAATGGCCCGCGCCGCCTTCATCCTGTTGGTGGTATTCAGCTTGCCTATCGGCTTCCATCATCTGTATATGGACCCGGAACAAGGCCACGGCTGGAAACTGCTGCACGCGGTCGGCACCTTCGTCGTGACCTTACCGACCTTCATTACCGGCTTTACCGTGATTGCCTCGCTGGAAATCGCCGGCCGTTTGCGTGGCGGCAAAGGACTGTTCGGCTGGATCGCGGCGCTGCCCTGGAACAACCCGATGGTTCTGGCCTTGATACTGGGCCTACTGATGCTGATCTTCGGCGGCTTCGGCGGCTTGATCAACGCCAGTTACGCGATGAACGCGATGGTACATAACACTGCCTGGATTTCCGGCCATTTCCATCTGATCTTCGGCGGCACCACCATCATCATGTACTTCGGTATCGCCTATTACTTCTGGCCGGTGTTGAGCGGCAAACCGCTGTATTGCCCGTCGCTGGCGATCGCCCAACTGTGGAGCTGGTTTATCGGCATGATCATCATGACCACGCCCTGGCACATTTTGGGCCTGCTCGGCCAACCGCGCCGGATCGACAGCGTGCACTACAACAACTTGTTGACGCTGTCCTGGGAACCGTACGAGGTGACGATGATATTCGGCGGCCTGATTCTACTGGGCTCGGCCGGTTTGCTGATCTATATCCTGTATAAAACCCAAACCAGCCAGGAAAGCTATAAGGGCGAGGTCGAATACGCCGAACCGATCCATGCCGTCAAGGAATTACCCGGCTACCTGAACAGCTTCGGCTTGTGGAACGCCATCATCGCCGTATTCATGCTGATTGCCTTCGGTTATCCGATTCTGCAATTTTTCTTGATGGAAACCTTTGGTTCAGGCAGATGGGGGGTCTGATCATGAAAAAACTGATACTCACTACAGTCTTGCTGTTGCCGAGCGCATTGGCGGCGCAACCGTCGTCGCAAGTGGCCTGGACCGCCGCGGAGCTGAACTTTGCCAAAGCCGGCAACCCGCAGAAAGGCCAGGAACTGGCCAAAACCTGTGCGGCTTGCCACGGCGAAAACGGCATCAGCACGATGCCCGGCACGCCATCGCTGGCCGGCCAGCTACCGACCTACCTGTACAAGCAGTTGCGCGATTACGCCGACGGCAGCCGCGACAATCCGATGATGTCGGGCTTGGCCAAATCGCTAAGCAAGCAGGATGCGGCCGACTTGGCGGCGTGGTTTTCTACCCGGCCGCCGGCATTCAAATCGCGCAGCCCGATGGTCTATGAACTGGCGGAAAAGCTGGTTTCGGCAGGCAGCAGCGACCGGATTTTGCCGCCATGCGAAGTTTGCCACGGCGGTAACGGTCAAGGCCAGGAAATGGATATCCCGGCCCTGGCCGGCCAAAATGCCGAATATTTGGTCGCGACCTTAAAGGCTTTTAAAACCGGTAGCCGCCGTAACGACATCTATAGCAGGATGCGTTTGCTAGCCGAATCGCTCAGCGAAGACGAGATCAATGAACTAGGCTTTTTCTACCAAAACGTCAAAAAGTAACCAGGCTGGCCGGGCGGCCGCAAATCGCGGCCGCCCATTCACGCCTGCTCCGTCAACTCAGCGACCGGACAACCTATGTCGACCGAACCCAATATTCCCGTTAAATATGCCTACAAAGGCGCGAATCTAGTCAGCTTCGGCACATGTATCAAGTTGCTGTTCACCGGCTATCTGGTCACCATCGGCGCCGGTTACTTGATGGCGCTGACCCAAATCTTGTTCACTCACGGCATGGCCGACGGCAAGTTCGGCTTGTCGCTGGACGACATCGTCTACAGTTACTACGGCGATCGCTCGGGTTCGGTACTGGAATCGAAACTGAACGGCTCGATGAAAATGAACGCACCGGACCAGGATCGGTTCAAGATTATCCAGTGGGTGCGCGACGGGGCCGCCGAAGCGTCTTATAACGCCGACATCAAACCCATCGTCGAAAAGAACTGCGTGATGTGTCACAACGCCAATGCCGGCTCGTTACCGGATTTTTCCAAATTCGAAAACCTGAAAAAGGTATCCGAATCCAACGAAGGCGCCACCTTTGCCTCGTTGACCCGGCTGTCCCACATTCATTTGTTCGGCATCAGTTTTATTTTCATGTTCGTCGGCCTGATCTTTAGCTTCAGCACCGGCGTACCGTGCAAATACAAGTATCCGGCCATCGTCATGCCCTATTTGTTTTTGCTGGTCGACATCGCCTCCTGGTGGCTGACCAAGTTAAACCCGCACTTCGCCTGGCTGATCATCGTCGCCGGCGCCGGGCTTGGCATCTCCTTCGCCTTCATGTGGACCGTGTCGATGTACCAGATGTGGATCCTGGGCGGCGTACTGAAACAAGCCGACCGGCGCAATGCGGTATTGCGGGATTAGCCGATACCAAACCAGCCTGACCGTCACCGCTAGCTACATCAACGGCAAGATTTGATCGAGCAATTTGCCGTTGGTGGCCAGGATTTGTTTGGGAAACACGCCGGGATTGCCGGCGAAATCGGTGACGGTGCCGCCGGCTTCCATCACGACCAGGGCGCCGCCGGCGACGTCGTACAGATTCAATTCCTGCTCCCAAAACGCATCGACTTGGCCATCGGCGACGGTGCATAAATCCAATGCGGCCGAACCCAGACGGCGTTGGCCGGTGGTAGCTTGGGCGATGCGGGCGAAGCGCGCCAGATTGTTGTCGGTAAGATATTGGCGCAGGCAGGCAAAACCGGTCGAGACCATGCTGGCGCCGAGGTCGGTTTCGTCGGAGACCCGGATCGGTTTGCCGTTTTTCCAGGCGCCCTTGCCTTTCTCGGCGCAGTAATAGTCGTCTAAAGCAGGGCCGTAGACTATGCCCATGATCAGTTCGCCGTCGATTTCCAACGCAACGCTGATGCCCCAGAAATATTGGCCCTTGGAAAAGGAATGGGTGCCATCAATCGGATCGACGATCCAGCGACTGGTTTGATTGGCGGTCTGACCGCTCTCCTCGCCCCAGAAACCGTATTCCGGGCAATGTTCGGTCAGCGCTTGTTTCAGATAATTTTCGACGGCAACGTCAGCGTCGGTCACTAAATCGCGCGCGCTTTTTTTGTTGACGGCCAGATTGGGCAGATCGTTGAAATAATTCATCGCCACACTGCCGGCGGCGCGAATGATGGGTTCCAGAGCTTGGAGTGTGATTGGCATGGAAATCTCGGCTTAAAATAGCGGTAGCGGGGTGTTGGCACACCCCGCCTGTTGAGTCAGCCGGTTATTCTAACCTGCAATGCCGCAGTTTACAGATTGTGGTAGCCGGTCTCTTCGTGCAGCACGATATCCAGGCCTTGCTGCTCTTCATCGTCTGTGACCCGCAGACCGATCAGCACATCCAAAATCTTCAACAAGCCGTAACTGAAAACACCGCTCCAGGCGGCGGTCACCAGCACCGCCAGGGTCTGGATTGCCACTTGGTGACCGATGCTGACGCCGTTCAGCCCCAGCCCACCGAAACTCTCGGCCGCAAACACGCCGGTGAGAACGGAGCCGACGCAGCCGCCGACGCCGTGTACCGGAAACACGTCCAACGAATCATCGATTTTCAAGCGACGCTTGACGAATTGGGTGGCATAGAAGCAGACGCCGCCCGCGACCACGCCGATTATCAAGCCGCCGATAGGCCCAACGAAGCCGGAGGCCGGCGTAATGGTGCCCAACCCGGCCACCATGCCGGTAACGATGCCCAAAACGCTGGGTTTACTATAACGCAGCCATTCGATCGTCATCCAGGTCAAGGCGCCGGCCGCCGCCGCGATATGGGTCACGACAATCGCCATTCCGGCCGACCCGTCCGACTTCAGCGCACTACCGCCGTTGAAACCGAACCAACCGAACCAAAGCATGCCGGCGCCGGTAACCACCATCGTCATATTGTGCGGCGGCATCGCCACGGTCGGAAAACCTTTGCGCCGGCCCAACACCAATGCCGCAACCAGCGACGCAACCCCGGCATTGACATGAATCACGATGCCGCCGGCGAAGTCCTTAGCGCCCAGCGCCGCCAACCAGCCGTTACCCCAAATCCAGTGGCAAATCGGCATGTAGACGAAAACCAGCCACAACCCGCTGAACCAGAGCATCGCCGAAAATTTCATGCGTTCGGCAAAGGCGCCGACGATCAGTGCCGGCGTGATGATCGCGAACGTCATTTGGAACATGAAAAACACGGTTTCCGGGATGTCGCCGGTCAAACTGCGGATGCCCATATCCGGCAGAAAGATCTTGGAGGCGCCACCCAACCACGGCTGCCAATCGCCGCCGTCGGCGAAGATAAAGCTGTAAACACCGGCCAGCCAGAGCAAAGAAACCAAACAGGTAATCGAAAAACACTGCATTAACACCGACAGCACGTTTTTGCTTCTGACCAGACCGCCGTAAAACAGCGACAAGCCCGGTATGGTCATGAACAAGACCAACGCGGTGGAGGTGAGAACCCAGGCGGTGTTGGCCTGGTTTAATTCATCGGCGAACGCCGAAACGGGTAATGCCCAGGTGGAGGCGATGAGCGTTAACGCTCTTATAATTGTTGTCATGGTCTATCACGAATATTGTTGTGTTGTTTTTTGACGGGCTATAAACAACAAAATCGCCCTGGTCTACGTTTTACCCGCAGACCAGGGCGATTTTTGCCGATCTTACGCCCGACTTTCTGATTATTATCGGTGTATCAAATCGCGTCTTCCCCGGTCTCGCCGGTTCTGATTCGTATGATTTGCTCCAGATTGGTAACGAAGATTTTACCGTCGCCGATTTTGCCGGTATTGGCAGCCTTGACGATGGTTTCCACGGCTTGGTCGACAATCTGGTCGGCCACCGCAATCTCCAATTTCACCTTGGGCAGAAAATCCACCACGTACTCGGCACCGCGGTACAGTTCGGTGTGGCCTTTTTGCCGGCCGAAGCCTTTGACTTCTGTCGCCGTCACACCGGCCACGCCGATTTCGGACAAGGCCTCTCTAACGTCGTCCAATTTGAACGGTTTAATGATTGCTGTAATTAGTTTCATGCTATCCCCAAAAAATCGAATGGTTAACGTGCTGTTTCGTGACAGTTGCGGCCAATGATAAAGAATTCCGCCGCAACCTACAATTTAGCCAGCCGCGTTACTGACAAGACATCCCGAGCTAACTGAAACGGGCGACCTGTAATTGATCGCCCGTTCCCTCAAGCATTTCGGTACGCGTAGCAATTAACTGTGGTAAGCGGTCTCGCCGTGCTCGGTAACGTCCAGACCCTCGCGTTCGGTGGCTTCGCTGACTCGCAAACCCAGTGCTACATCGGCAATTTTGAAAGCGATGAACGATACGACGCCGGACCAGACAATGGCGACGCCAACACCCCAGGCTTGGCTGCCGAGCTGGGTCAAAATGCTATAGTCCGGTGCCGTAGCATTGGTAACATAATCCCATACTCCGGAACCGCCCAACGCCGGGCTGGCGACAACGGCAGTACCCAACGCGCCGATGATGCCGCCGATACCGTGCACGCCGAAGGCATCCAACGAATCGTCATAGCTCAAAGCATGTTTGAGGTAAGTGACAGACCAGAAACACACCGCGCCGACCACCAGACCCAGCACGATCGATCCCATTGGACCGGCCCATCCGCAAGCCGGGGTAATTGCAACCAAGCCGGCTACCGCGCCGGAGGTGGCGCCCAACATGCTGGGTTTACCGCGTACCAGCCATTCTGCGGCCATCCAGGCCAGGGTCGCGGCGGCGGCGGCCAGCAGAGTGTTCAAGAACACCATCGCCGCCAAGCCGTTGGCTTCCAGGTTGGAACCGGCGTTGAAGCCGAACCAGCCTATCCACAGCAACGACGCACCGATCATGTTCATCGTTACGCTATGCGGCGCGATGAATTCTTTGCCATAGCCGATACGTTTGCCGATCATCAAGCAACCGACTAGGCCGGCAATACCAGCGTTAATGTGCACCACGGTACCGCCGGCAAAATCCAGCGCACCTTTTTGGAACAGAAACCCGGCTGTAGCCCCGGCAGTTTCCGCCGCTGCGGCATCGGTATAAGCATCGGGACCGGCCCAGTACCAAACCATATGTGCCATTGGCAAGTAGCAGAAGCTGAACCACAAAATGGTAAACAACAGCACCGCAGAAAATTTAACCCGCTCGGCAAAAGCACCGATGATCAAGGCCGGGGTAATTGCCGAAAACGTCAACTGGAACGCCACATAAATATACTCGGGCACGTAAACGCCTTTGCTAAAGGTCGCTGCCATGGAGTCCGGCGTGATACCACTCAAGAAAGCTTTACTGAATCCGCCAAAGAATGCATTGCCCTCGGTGAAGGCAACGCTATAACCGTAGGTAGCCCACAATACCGCGGTCAACGAGAAAATCACGAAAACCTGCATCAAAATCGACAGCATGTTCTTTGCTCGCACCATACCGCCGTAGAACAAAGCCAGACCGGGTATTACCATCAACGCCACCAGCACTGTGGCCACTATCATCCAAGCGGTGTCGCCTTTGTTAATCGTGGCTTGCACCGCCGGTGCGGCAGCTTCTTGCGCAAACGCCGCGCCGGATAGCCCAAACAGCGCTAACAGCGCCATGCTTGTTAAATATCTCATTGTTTATTTCCCCATCTTGATGTTGATGTTAAAGAGCTTCTTCGCCGGATTCGCCGGTTCTGATTCGAACCACCTGCTCCAGATTAGTGACAAAAATCTTGCCGTCACCGATTTTGCCGGTATTGGCGACCTTGACGATGGCTTCTACAGCTTGATCGAGCAACGCATCGGCCACCGCAACTTCGATCTTGGCCTTCGGTAAAAAGTCGACGACGTATTCGGCGCCGCGATACAGTTCGGTATGGCCCTTCTGCCTGCCGAAACCCTTAACCTCGGTCACCGTTACGCCCGACACGCCGATATCCGACAGCGCTTCGCGCACGTCGTCCAGCTTGAACGGCTTAACCACCGCTGTGATCAGTTTCATAGTTCAACACCTCGTTGCTTCAGTTAGTAAAATCCCGAAACCGACGAAGCATGATGCATGCCACTATTTATGTCCGTGATTTATAAGCGGTTGTTACAAATCCCCCGCCGAAACCAAATAGATTCGCACTCAGATGGTGCATCCGGCACAGACATGCACCACCACGACCCATCTCTTCAAGCACAAACTCAAACATTGACGCTAAGTCTCTTCATCTGATTGATTAGTCTAAGCAAACTTCCTCCGCACCAAAATAAATCACAAAATCGGAATTGCACCGTTTAGGTTCAAAAAAACCGGAACAAACAAACGTATCTTATTGATTTTTTATTAAAATGAAATTGGCCCCAAAAATGCTATTCTTAATGCAGTAGTCACACACCAAGAGGTAAACCTATGAAAATAATCCTTCCATCACTCAAACTTACTGCGAACACTTCGTTGGCGGCCGTCATCGCGCTGTGCTGCGGTAGCGCCACTGCCGAAACCTGGAGCCAAGCTCCCGGTTTGCTCAGCGCAGCCGGCATCGATCCCAACGAAAGCAAGTTCATGCAGGACCACAATCTGAAGTTGGGCGGATGGTTTAACGCCAGCATTGGCGCGAACATGAGCAGCAACGGCGATGGTTTTAACGGCCCGGTCACGTTCAACGACCGCAGTGGCGAATTCCAGGTCAACCAGTTCTACCTATATTTCCAAAAAGCCGTTACTGTCGGCGGCGATGCTTTCGATATCGGCGGACGAGTCGACGCCATGTACGGAACCGACGCGATTTTCACTCAAGCATACGGCTCCCCGGGATTTGATCCTAAAACGCTTGAAGCCAGCGAACGCGGCAGCTGGGATTTGGGCTTGAGTGGTAACGGTGAGCGCTTTTACGGCTTAGCCTTACCCCAGGCCTATGCGGAAATCAACCTGCCGTTTGGTAACGGTATCGACGTCAAACTCGGTCACTTTTACACCCCGATTGGTTACGAAGTCGTAACCGCGCCGGACAATTTCTTCATCACCAAACCTTATACGATGCAGTACGGCGAGCCTTTCACCCATACAGGGGTATTAGCGACCTATGCGTTCAATCCAAACTGGACCGTAATGGGTGGTGCCGTTACCGGTAGCAGCACTGGCGGCTGGGACGGTAACTGGGACCGCGATTTGGGTAACTGGGCCTGGCTGGGAGGCGTAACCTGGACTAGCGACGACGCAGGCACCTCTCTAGCGATTACGTCTACTGCAGGCAAACGTGCCGAGCATGTTAACGATAGCTGGTCAATGTACAGCGTGGTCGGCAAACACAATTTCACCGACAAGCTGCATTACATCATTCAGCATGACCACGGCTTCGCCCAAAACATTTGGATACCAGCTGATGCCAGCGGCAACGGCGACGCAGAATGGTATGGCATCAACCAATATTTGATTTACGACGTCAACGACAAAGTATCGGCCGGTTTAAGAGCCGAATGGTTCCGCGACCACAACGGCATCAGAGTTTACGGCCCAGGCCGCTGCTATGCCGCATCCGCTAACCAAGGCGACAACTTCGCCTGCGGCGGCAACTACCTTGCCAGCTATACCCAAGAAGGCTCGAGCTACTACGCCGTAACTGCCGGCATGAGTTACAAGCCGGCAAAATGGCTGAATCTGAGACCAAACTTGCGTTATGACTTTACCGACGACGCCAGAGCGTTCGATAACGGCACTCGGCAAAGCCAGTTTCTGTTTACCGCCGATGTGGTCGTGACTTTCTAAGCTCTACCCCGCTCGCCAACAAGCAATCACAAGACGCTTCCAGGGTGATTTAGGCACGCTGGAAGCTTTGATTTTTCTGGCTCTTGTTAGCAATTGATGCTATGGTAAGCGCCGGTTTTTTAAACCTAAAACAATAACCATCCACTAGGAGATTTTGGCCGATGTCAGTAGATAACGTACTAAAAATGATTCAGGAAAACGACATTAAATTCGTCGATTTCCGCTTCTGCGATACCCGCGGCAAGGAACAACACGTCACCTTCCCTGCGCACACCATCGACGAAGACACCTTTGAAGAAGGCAACATGTTCGATGGCTCTTCCATCGCCGGTTGGAAACACATTAACGAATCCGACATGATTCTGATGCCGGATCCCAGCACCGCCAAAATCGATCCGTTCTTCGACGACAAAACGCTGATCTTGCGTTGCGATATCATCGAACCGAAAGACATGCAAGGTTATGCCCGCGACCCGCGTTCCATCGCCAAACGCGCAGAAGCTTACATGCAATCTACCGGCATCGCCGACACCGCATTGTTCGGCCCTGAAAACGAATTCTTCATTTTCGACGACGTACGCTGGAGCGCCGGCATGGGCGGCTGCTCTTACCAAATCGACTCCGAAGAAGCCGGCTGGAACTCGGAAAAAGTTTACGAAAACGGCAACATCGGCCACCGTCCTGGCGTAAAAGGCGGTTATTTCCCGGTTCCGCCAGTCGATTCATTCCAAGACATGCGTTCCGCCATGTGCTTGGTGCTGGAAGAAATGGGTCAAACCATCGAAGTGCACCACCACGAAGTGGCCACTGCCGGTCAATGCGAAATCGGTTCCAAATTCAACACCCTGGTTAAAAAAGCCGACGAAGTGTTGGAATTGAAATACGTCATCGCCAACATCGCTCACGCTTACGGCAAAACCGCTACTTTCATGCCGAAACCACTGGTCGGCGACAACGGCAGCGGCATGCACGTCCACCAATCTCTGGCCAAAGGCGGCGTCAACCTGTTCACCGGCAACCTGTATGGCGGCCTGTCAGAAACCGCTCTGTACTACATCGGCGGTATCATCAAACACGCTAAAGCCCTGAACGCGATTACTAACGCGTCAACCAACAGCTACAAACGCTTGGTACCAGGCTTCGAAGCACCTGTGATGCTGGCTTACTCAGCACGTAACCGCTCTGCGTCCATCCGGATTCCTTACGTCACCAACCCAAAAGGTCGCCGTATCGAAGTTCGTTTCCCTGACTCCACCGCTAACCCATACCTGGCGTTCTCAGCCATGCTGATGGCCGGTCTTGACGGTATCCAAAACAAAATTCACCCAGGTGAAGCGATGGATAAAGACTTGTACGACTTGCCGCCAGAAGAAGAAAAAGCCATCCCGCAAGTGGCCTTCTCTTTCGACGAAGCGCTGGATGCTCTGGACAAAGACCGCGAGTTCCTGACCCGCGGCGGCGTATTCACCGACGACGTGATCGACGGCTACATCGAACTGAAAAAACAAGATGTAACTCGCCTGCGCATGAGCACTCACCCGGTTGAGCTGGATATGTACTACAGCCTGTAAAGGTTAAGCCTGTCTCGCGCAGGCAGAAACCGGCTCAAAACCCCGCAAGCTTCAAGGCTTAGCGGGGTTTTTTATGTCGCTCGTTACGACCGGAACCCATCCCAAAGTGTCCCCATGCTTCGCATTATTTCCGCCAACTTGAACGGCATTCGCTCCGCAGCCAACAAAGGTTTCTACGACTGGCTGGCAGACCAAAACGCCGATTTCGTCTGCTTACAAGAACTCAAGGCCCAACCCCAAAACCTGACCGCCGAGATGTTAAGGCCCGCCGGGCTATACGGTTACTTTCATTACGCCGAGAAAAAGGGTTACAGCGGTGTCGGCATCTATAGCAAGGTGCCGGCCGATACGGTCATCGAGGGCCTGGGCCACCTTGATATCGACAGCGAAGGCCGTTATCTGGAAATTCGAGTCGGCAATCTATCGATTGTCTCGCTGTACCTGCCGTCCGGTTCCAGCAGCGCAGAGCGCCAGGCTGTCAAGTTCAGTGTCATGGAGCGATTTCTTCCCCATTTAGCCGACTTGATCGGCAGCGGCCGCGAAGTCGTCGTGTGCGGCGACTGGAACATCGCCCACCGCCCGGCCGATTTAAAAAACTGGCGCGGCAATCAGAAAAATTCCGGATTTTTACCGGAAGAAAGAAACTGGATGACACAGGTGTTGGCAGAACTCGGTTGGGTAGATACCTACCGTTATTTATATCCCGACACCACAGACGAATGTTACACGTGGTGGAGCAATCGTGGCCAAGCTTGGGCTAAGAATGTCGGATGGCGCATCGATTACCAGATCGCCACGCCAGGAATCGGCAACAAGGCAGCCGCAGCGCAGATATACAAACAACAGCGGTTCAGCGACCACGCACCGCTGACCATTGACTATCGACTCTGATCGGCCACAAGGCAACTCAACAGCATCAACCTTGTTATTTAAGTCGCACCGAGATGATCGGTAACCCCCTCCCAAGTCCAGTTAGCCTTAAAAGCCGGGCACCCTGAAAACCGGCGACCGCAATACAGCGCACCACTTTGGTGCTTTTGCTCCAGCATATGCACTAAAATAAGCGCACCATAGGCAACTTCGCCCGGCAAGGTGCATCCGCCCTGAGAATCCGGACATTGGCGTACATATTGCTTTAGCTAAACAGGACTTTTAAGGATATCCGTTTCCAGTGCACAAAAAAATACTCGATCACTTAAACGAAGCAATCCTGCTGTTCGATAAGGATTTGCGATTAATCTACATTAACCCGGCAGGCGAAATGCTGTTAGCAGACAGCGCCAAGCATTTGCTTGGCCACACGGCGCACAAACTATTCAAAACCGCACACAGCAGCTTGTTTAATGAATTATTGCCGCGTCTGTACATGCTGGAACCCCTGGTCGATAGAGAGCTGATCCTAGAACGGCTTAACCAGTCGATTACCGTAAATCTCAGCGCGACGCCGTTACTGGAAGACGGCGAACTCAGCGAGATATTAATTGAGCTACAGCAAGTGGACCGCCATCTGCGCATTACCAAGGAAGAGCAATTGCTGGCCCAGCAAAACACCAGTCGGATGCTGGTCCGCGGTCTGGCTCATGAGATCAAGAACCCGCTGGGCGGGCTGCGCGGTGCGGCGCAATTGCTGGATTTGGAGTTACAAGACCCGGAATTGAAGGAATACACCCAAATCATCATTGCCGAATCCGATCGCTTGCAAGACCTAATGGACAAAATGCTGGGCCCGAACAAGCCGGCGAATAAGAGCCAGCTGAACATCCACGAAGTCCTGGAACGCGTCCGCCACCTGGTTGCGGCGGAATCGACCAAAGGCATCGTCTTGGAAACCAACTACGACCCCAGCATTCCAGAGATTTTCGCCGACAAAAACCAGCTGATTCAGGCGATTCTGAACATCGTCCGCAACGCGGTGCAAGCGTTACAGAGCGACGGCGAGATCACCATCAAGACCCGGGTGCAACGGCATATGACGATCGGCCGTAAACGCTACCGGCTGACGGTAAAAATAGACATCATCGACAACGGCCCCGGTATCAAACCCGAGCTGATGGGACAAATTTTTTACCCGATGATCACCGGCCGCGCCGAAGGAACCGGGCTGGGGCTATCGATCGCGCAATCCTTGATCAATCAGCACAACGGCCTGATCGAATGCGAAAGCGAACCCGGCCACACCGTGTTTTCCATCTACCTACCCTTGGAGCAAAATCATGCAAATTCCTGACAAGGTCTGGATTGTCGATGATGACAAATCCATTCGCTGGGTACTCGAAAAAGCCTTGCAGAAAGCCGGCGCCAACACGCAGAGCTTCTCCAATGCCGGCGATTTGTTGAAATCGCTACCCCACGGCTTGCCGCACGTGTTGATAACCGACATCAGGATGCCCGGCATGGACGGTTTCGAACTGCTGCGCAACATTCAAAACAGCTACCCCGAGCTGCCGGTGATCGTGATGACCGCGCACTCGGATCTGGAAAGCGCGGTATCGGCATTCCACGGCGGCGCCTTTGAATACCTGCCCAAACCCTTCGACGTTACCGAAGTCGTCGAAACCGTACAGCGCGCCTGCGCCCACAGCCGGCAACGTCATAGCGATAACACTCAGGAACAGGAAAGGGTGCAGGAGACGCCGGAAATCATCGGCGAGGCGCCGGCGATGCAGGAGGTATTTCGCGCCATTGGCCGTCTGGCCCGTTCGCACATTACCGTGTTAATCAACGGCGAATCCGGCACCGGCAAAGAGTTGGTAGCGAAGGCGCTGCACCGCCACAGCCCGCGTGCCGACCAGCCTTTCATCGCCTTAAACATGGCGGCGATTCCCAAGGACTTGATGGAGTCGGAACTATTCGGCCACGAAAAAGGCGCCTTTACCGGCGCCCAAGCCCGCCGCATCGGCCGCTTCGAACAGGCCAACAACGGCACCTTGTTTCTGGACGAAATCGGCGACATGCCGGCCGAATTGCAAACCCGACTATTGCGAGTGTTGGCGGATAACGAGTTTTATCCGGTCGGCGCCCACACCTCGGTCAAGGTCAACGTCCGCATCATTGCCGCCACCCACCAGGATCTGGAGGCACTGGTCGCCCAAGGCCGGTTCAGGGAGGATTTATTTCACCGTTTGAATGTAATCCGCATCCATATTCCGCCGTTGCGCGAGCGGCGGCAGGATATCGGTTTGCTGATGCGGCATTACCTCTACCAAAGTGCGAAAGAGCTGAACACCGAGATCAAAGTATTGCGACCGGATACCGAAGCGTTTCTGAGTTCCTTGCGTTGGCCGGGCAACGTCAGACAATTGGAAAACATTTGCCGCTGGCTCACAGTTATGGCATCGGGCCGGGAAATCCATATCGAGGATCTACCGCCGGAACTCAGCCAGAGCCACGCCGAAACCAGCGCAAATGAGCCCGGTAACGGCGACTGGGAAAACCAATTCAAAACCTGGGTCAAACAACAGCTCTCGTCGGGTAAAGTCGATATCGCCAAACATGCGATTCCGTCGGTGGAAACCTTATTAATCGAGGCGGCGCTGAACCATACCCACGGCCGCAAACACGAAGCGGCCTTACTTCTGGGTTACGGCCGTAATACGCTGACGCGCAAAATCAAAGAGCTGGATATCAAGGAATAAGCCACCGCGCCCGACTCGTACATCCCGCAGCCTCCCGGACCTGCCGTTGCTGGGGCGGCAGGTTTTTTTACTCCGATTAAAGCCATCGGTGTATACTCCCGCCGTCTGATGAACACCCCACAACTAGTAGAATAAGGTTCATGTATCATGGCGGAGAAAACGGTAAGCAAGCACCTGATCAATCTCGAGCGGCAATTCGCCGCCAACGACCCGATATTGCAGAAAACCGCAAAAATATTTCAGGACTTGGATGAAATCGAGTTCGAGCTGGGCCTGATCGAGAACGACGAAACCACTGCGCGCAAAACCAGTTGGTGGCCTATCGTCAGCACCCTCGGCGGCTACTCACCAGCCAAATCCGAATTCATCAACCGCTATCTTGGCGTGCAACTGAATACCTCTCGCCACAAATTCACAGTACTACAATATACGCCGCAAGCGACCACAGCCACTTTACCGGGTACCGCGCTGGACGCCGACCACCGCCTGCCGTTTTACCAGATCAGCCGCGTACTCGAACAAACTGCGACTGGAGAGGGCGGTAAAATCAACGCTTATTTGGAGCTAGTCACCGCCAATAGCGCCAAATTGAAAAACAAATTAGTCATAGACGCTCCGGTACTGAACCCCAATCAGGAATCCCAGATTTCGGCTTTGTTACGGAATTACGTAATTGGTATTTCCGATCTGGTTTTGGTATTTACGGATTTGTTCGAAGCCGACGCCGAATTGATCAAAGACACCCTCAGTACCATCGTTGCCCATCAGGATTCAAATAAGTTTCTGTTTGTCGTCGATCATTCCGAGATCAGTATCGACCCAGCCAAAAGCCAGGAAATCGCCGCGTCCTGGCAACGCCGGTTGGCAAACCTTGGCATCCACACCGGCCAGTTTGTGGTGCTCTCGCAATCCGGAGATACCACCCCGTTCGATCATCGGTTCGCTAACATCAACAACGACCGCTCTTACCGGATATTGGATTCGCTGGAAAATAGCATCCTCGCCATCGATCAAGTGATAATGCCTGAAGTGGAAGATGCGCTGAATACCTGGAAAGAGCGCTCCAATGCTTCGAGCTTGATCGTGTTGAGCTTCATTATCATGCTATTGCTGTTTGCCGAAATCGCAGTCGGCATACTCGACTTGGTGTTCGACCCGATCATAGGCCCGATCATGGTCCTGGCGCTGCTCGCGATCATGACGCCGCTGCATATGATTGTCAGTCGGGTTAATGCCAAATTCGTCATAAAACAACTGCTGAAGCGTCAAGCTCAACTCAACTTGAGCGAAGATCTTGTCGGCTTATTCGAGAAGAGCCTGGGATTCTGGAGAACTTTGCTGCCGATCACCGATCCAGTCGGCAGAAACAAAAAGAACCGGAAACGCCTGCTCGGCCTGATTGAGCAGAGCAAGGATCTGATCCAAGCGCTGAACGACCAGTTCAGCCACTTACAACAACAGGATTACCGAGGCCCTTACGACGCCTACCCGTATTCCGAAACGGAAGAATAAACCACAACTGTTAGGACACCGAGACGATGGACATCATCAGACAGTATTTTCCGCTGTGCTGGCTCAATGTCTCGGTCCTCAATCTGCCGGCCTCACCTCGTTTCTTTAAGCACAATCTGATTTTCTATTTCTCAATCGTGTTCTTCGTCCAATTCAACATGGTTGACGATATCGATTCGATTTTCGAGGTGATGCTGGAGACTTTGCTGACTTTAGCCTTTATTGCGCTGGTATTGCTAACCAACGGCACTTTCGGCGATTTTATTAAAGTGTCGTCGGCGATATTGTTCTGCGAGAACGTAGTGGCGCTGTTCCTGGCGCCGATCCTGTTTTGGGTGACCGTTGCCGAAGATACGCCCAGCTACATGACGCTAAGCTTGTTTTTACTGTGGGACTTGATCATTATCGGCAGGATTTTCAAAGACGCTTTGCACATCAACAATACGGCCGGCTTGGTGATGTCTCTTTTCTATTTTTTGATCAGCTACGGCGGCGCCTACGGCCTTTACAGCTTATTGATTGGCTGAGGGCTTAACACCGTAATAATTGGACAGCACTCGATAAGCGCCTTCGGCGCCGGCAACGGCGGCCGCTTTCAAAGGCAAGCATTCGCCATTCCATTGCTTGATCTTGCCGTCGAAATAAAACGCCCATTCCCCTTGCCAGCAACCGCCTTTTTTGGCGATGCGCCCGGCCATGACCGAGGTCACTTCGTAACGTGCGGAAACGGCCAGCAAATTGCGCGAATCGGCACTGAGGACTTCGCTGACCGAAATCTTTTGCTGCTCTTCCAGATCCAACATCGGATAAATCATCGGAATACCTTTGATTTTGGCGGCAAAGGCCAATGCGCTTTCCACTTCCGGCATGGCGTCGGCGTTATAAAACTGGCGTACGCCGTCTTCGTCGACTACCAGCCAGACCAAGGTTTCCGGCCGGATCTCACTCCAGATCCCGACATGGCTATCGCGCATGACTTGCATCAATTGATCTTCGTCGAATTGCACCCGAATCAAGCGCGCCTCATTGTCCGGTTGCTCGTCAGCCGCGATCAGCGAAAATTGCGATTGTTTGACATAGTTTTGCGCACTGGCCAACGCTTGCTGCACCGCCGGAATTTTGGAAATGTCGTCCGCTACCAACACCCGGCTCAATACCGCATACATAGCCTGCTTGATAGCTTGCAGCCTGTCCTCGGCCGATTGGCTGCGGGCCACCAGTTCGATTTCATAAAGCCCCTTGACCTCAACGGCATCGGCAGTTACGACTCCGCCCAACAAACCCCATACCAGCAAACCCCAACGCACGGATTTACGTTTCATAAAAACCTTGCTCACTCGCCTACCCTGACTCAGCATTAATTCGGAATATAGTACAATATCGGTCGTTTCAACCTGAACTTTAACAAGAGGCCAACATTGAGCGAACAACAAGACCGCCTGGATTACAAGAGTGCCGGTGTCGATATCGAAGCGGGCAACGCTTTGGTGGAACGCATCAAACCCATCGCTGCCAGAACCCGTAATGCAGGCGTGATGGCCGGCCTTGGCGGCTTTGGTTCGCTATTCGAATTGCCTCTGGACCGCTACAAACAACCGGTGCTGGTTTCCGGCACCGATGGCGTCGGCACCAAATTGAAACTGGCCCTGGATTTAAATATCCACAACAGCGTCGGTATCGACTTGGTGGCAATGTGCGTCAACGACATCGTCGTGCAAGGCGCGGAACCGCTGTTCTTTCTGGACTATTTCGCAACCGGCAAATTGGCGGTCGATACCGCAGCCAGCGTTATCGAAGGCATAGGCCTGGGCTGCGAGCAAGCCGGCGCCGCTCTGGTCGGTGGCGAAACCGCGGAAATGCCGGGCATGTACGCCGATGGCGACTACGACTTGGCCGGCTTTTGCGTCGGCATCGTCGAAAAAGACCGCATCATAGACGGCAGCTTGGTTCAAGCCGGCGACAAACTGATCGCCCTGGCCGCTTCCGGTCCGCACTCGAACGGCTACTCGCTAATCCGTAAAATTGTGGCACGCAGCGGACTCGCCTGGACCGACGAGGTAAACGGCAGACCGCTCGGTGAGACCTTGCTGACCCCGACCCGGATATACGTCAAACCGCTGCTGGAGTTGCTAAAAACGATTCCGGTCCATGCCATGGCCCATATCACCGGCGGCGGTATCACCGAGAACTTGCCGCGAGTATTGCCGGAAGGCCTGCAAGCCAATATCGACCTGAGCAGTTGGCAATTACCGGAAATCTTTCAGTGGCTACAGCAACAAGGCAACGTTGCCTTGGAAGACATGCTGGTAACATTCAACTGCGGCATCGGCATGATCGTTTGCGTCGCCGCCGTCGACGAAGCGGCCACGTTACAAATATTGCAACAGCAAGGCGAAACCGCATTTACCATCGGCGAGATTGGCGTGGGCAACGGCAAACCACACGTTAAATACCGCTGACCAATCGATGCCGCCGCTGGCAGTGATGTTTGCTGGCGCGGCACCCGCCCCTGCGCAGGCCACACCGAAGAACGGCCTAGGCCAATCTGCCACAAGCACAGGACTAGCTCAATACGGCTGTGCTCAGCTTTTATCAAGAACGGAACGACCGAAATCAATGAACGACTTACCCAATTGCCCGCAGTGCGGGTCCGAATACACCTATCACGACGGTAACAATTTCGTCTGCTCGTTATGCGCTCACGAATGGACTCAGGACGCCGCCGACGCCCATAGTGACGACCTCAAGGTCATCAAAGACGCCAACGGCAATCTGCTGCAAGACGGCGACACGGTCACCGTAATCAAGGACCTGAAAGTTAAAGGTTCGTCGCTGGTGGTCAAAGTCGGCACCCGTGTCAAAAACATCCGCTTGGTCGAAGGCGACCACGACATCGATTGTAAGATCGACGGTATCGGCGCGATGAAGTTGAAATCCGAATTCGTAAAAAAAGCTTAATTCGGCCGGCCTAACCGGATTGCGAGGCGCAAAAAAAACGCCCTGCTTGGATTTCCAACTAGGGCGTAATGTCCACACTTGAGAACAGGTAGGAGTAACAACACACGCTTTAGTTAAAGCAAAGTTAATGCCAAGTCAAAAATACGTCGCGCCAAGCCTTTTTTGCTCCTTTGCGCGATGAATCAACTCGGAAAACGCACCAAAACCACGCAATGCCGGGCAAAATTGCACCAAAAACAAGCTTCACCGTGAGCCGAATCGCCAAACTTGTCGAACCGATGTCGATCGGCCGCCATCATTCGGTCGAATACATGTTCGGCAGCTCTCCGATTAGGCTATTCCGACACTCAATAAATTTCGCTTGCCCTTGACTGCTGAACAGGGCGGAGTGTTCGCCGCTTCGGCCTTAGACGCGCTCTATCCGCCTGGAGCCTCAGAGATGGCCTAGCCCAGTTTTACAGCCCGCCACCTATTTGGCAGGGCAATTTGTACAGCACCGGCGTGTTAAATTACTATGTGGGAATACAACCGACGAGGACAATCATGACCAAAACCGAAGCCATTCTGAACAAGGGCCAACCGCTTTTCGAGGACAATTCCTACATCCTGTTGTGGACCAAATTTTTGGGCCTGGGCCTGTTAGCGTTCACCTCTTACTACGTTTACGACAAACAGAAGAAGCTGCTGATCAAACTCAACGGCCGGGAGAAAACCTATCTAATGGGGGTGTCTTATTACTTGACCAACCAGCACGGACTCAGCCCGAGAGCGGTAATCGAAAATACCAGCCTGTTCAAAGATATCTGCCGCGCGATTGCCGACCGCAAAGGCGGATTTTATCAAAACTTATTTTCCGAAAAATCTAAAGACCAAGCCAAGAATTACGCGGCGCAAACCTATCGGAAACACAAGAACGGTAAAGACTAGGATTTGCGACCGGGTAGAATCCCGGCTTATATGCTCGCCCACCTCAGTCTCAACTCGCCGAACTAAAATCAGGAAAAGGACCGAAGCCGGCAGTTAAGGTAAACGCGGCTTGATCACAGCGTCCGGGAAGCCCAACTGCTTCATCGCTTCGTAAAGTACGATTGCGACAGTATTGGAGAGATTCAGACTACGGCTTTCCTGACGCATCGGCAGATACAATTGGTACTGGGCCGGATGTTCGGCGAGGAACGACATCGGTAAACCGCGACTCTCCGGACCGAACAACAGCGCGTCACCCGATTGAAAACGGACTTCGCTGTATACTTCCGAACCCTTGGTGGTCAACGCGAACAACCGTTTGGGCCTGCTTTTTTCGACGTAATCCGCCAACGAAGCATATTGGCGAATACTCACCCATTCGTGATAATCCAGCCCGGCTCGCCGCAGCCGTTTGTCGTCCAGATCGAAGCCCAACGGCTGAATCAAATGCAGATGTGCGCCCGTATTGGCGCAAAGCCGGATAATATTGCCGGTATTGGCCGGGATCTCCGGCTCGAACAGAACGATATCCAGCATCGCTGCCTTTAATTGTCGACCTTAACCGGTTCCAGTTTCCAGATATCGCGATTGTATTCGCTGATAGTACGGTCCGTGGAAAACTTGCCGCTGGCGGCGGTGTTGATAATACTCATTTTGGTCCAGCGCTCTTGATCGCGGTAGGCCAATTCCACCCGGCGTTGAGCATCAATGTAGCTGCGAAAATCGGCAATCGTCATCCACGGGTCGTGCGGGCTTTTGATCGAACCGATGATATCGTCGAAAATGCCCGGCTCGAATTGATTGAAATGGCCGCACTCAAGCAGGCGCATGACTCCTTGCAGATCGCTATCCTGATTAATATAGGGCTGCGGATCGTAATGCGGACGCAAGGCCTCCACTTCAGCTTCGGTCAAGCCGAACAGGAAAAAATTCTCAGCACCGACTTCCTCGCGAATTTCAATGTTGGCGCCATCCAACGTACCGATAGTCAAGGCGCCGTTCATCATGAACTTCATGTTCCCAGTACCGGACGCTTCTTTACCCGCCGTCGAAATTTGCTCAGACAGGTCGGCACCGGGGCAGATTTTTTCCATGGCCGATACGCAGTAATTCGGCATGAACACCAGTTTCAGTTTATCGCCGACGTCAGGATCGTCGTTGATCACATTCGCCACGTTGTTGATCAACTTGATGATTTTTTTGGCCATCACGTAGCCGGGCGCGGCTTTGCCGCCGATCAGCACACAACGGTCGACCCAGTTGGCCGTATCGCCGCGCTTGATCCGGTCGTAGAGATGGATCACGTGCAATACATTCAGAATCTGGCGTTTGTACTCGTGAATGCGTTTGACTTGCACGTCGAACAAAGCATCGACATTGATTTCGATATCGTGCTCTTCTTTCTTGTAATCGACCAGTCGTTGCTTACTGGCACGATTGAGCTCGTACCACTTCTTGCGGAACGCGGCATCCTCAGCATAAGGCCTGAGTTTGGCAAGTTGCGACAAATCGGTGACCCAGGCGTCTCCAATCGTCTCGGTAATCAATTGCGCCAATTCAGGGTTGCAGCCTGCCAGCCAACGCCGCGGCGTTACGCCGTTGGTTTTGTTATTGAATTTTTGCGGCCACAATTCGTAAAAGTCTTTGAACAGGCCGTCCTTCAGCAACTTGGAATGCAGTTCGGCCACGCCATTGACCGAAAAACTGCCGACAATGGCCAAAAACGCCATGCGCACTTGTTTTTGATGACCTTCCTCAATGATCGACATCCGGGCCATCCGGGCGCCATCCCCAGGCCAACGCGCCGAGACCTCGGACATGAAATGAGCATTGATGTCAAAAATAATCTCCATCAAGCGCGGCAACAGGGTTTGCATTAAGCGCACCGACCATTTTTCCAGCGCTTCGGGCAACAAGGTGTGGTTGGTATAAGCCATCGTACTGCGGGTGATACCCCAGGCCTCCTTCCAGGACAGGCCGTGAATATCCATCAACAGACGCATTAATTCGGCGACAGCGATGCTGGGATGGGTGTCATTCAGCTGAAAACAGTTTTTCTCAGCGAATTTAGCGAAATTATTGCCGTGACGGCCGACCCAGTTGGCAATCACGTCCTGCAAACTGGCAGACGCCAGTAGATACTGCTGTTGCAGGCGCAGAGCCTTGCCGTTTTCGTTGGCATCGTTCGGATACAACACCATCGTGATGTTTTCGGCCGTATTTTTTTCGGCCACCGCCTCGGCATAGTCGCCGGCATTGAATTCCTGCAGATTGAACTCTTCGGTCGCAATCGCTTTCCACAGCCGCAGAGTGTTGACCGTGCCGTTTTTATAACCCGGCACCGGCGTGTCGTATGGCATAGCCAACACGTCGTGAGTATCGATCCAACTAGTACGCTTGTTGCCTTTTTCGTCGATATGGCTTTGGGTCCGGCCGCCGAATTTGATCCGATGCATGTATTCCGGGCGCTCGATTTCCCAAACGTTGCCCATTCGCAGCCAGTGGTCCGGGCGCTCGATCTGCTCGCCGTTGACGATCTGCTGAGAAAACATACCGTATTCGTAACGCAAACCGTAGCCGGTGACCGGCAATTGCAAGGTGGCACAGCTATCGATAAAACAAGCCGCCAACCGCCCCAGGCCGCCGTTACCCAATCCGGCATCGGGCTCGCTTTCCACTAATTCTTCCGCTTCTAAGCCCAAATCGTACAAGGCTTGCGTGACGACATCGTCTACGCCTAAATTCAACATCGCGTTACTCAACGAGCGGCCGATCAGGAATTCCATCGACAGATAGAACGCTTTTTTACAATCGGAATCGCGATAAACGTTGTAGGTTTTCTTCCAGCGCTCAACCAAGCGGTCACTGATGGCTAGAGACAGCGCTTCATAGGCGTAGTGGGGCGAACGGCAATTTTCGTCGCGGCCGAGGCGGTGGCTGTAGTAGTGTTTGAAATCGGCGATGAAATGCTTTTTTTCCATGCCGAGTTTCGGCAATTTGGTGATATCGGCGGCGGGACTGCTTTTATGAAAAACTCTATGCGGCATAGTGATTACCTCTGGAACTAGTGAACTATTAAGCCTCGAGCCGCAATCGCGGGCGGCGAGCCGAGCTCTAAACTCCGAGCACCGAGTCGGTGCGGTGCCGCGCTTGCTAGCGGCACCGCAATCCCGATCACTCTAGCTTACCATGGCACTGCTTGTACTTTTTACCCGATCCGCAGGGACACGGATCATTACGGCCGACCTTGGCGCCGTGACGCACGAAAGGCTGTTCCGCCAAACCGGACTCTGACTCCGGTTCCTGCGCGGCTGGAGCCGGTGCAGTCTCTTCAAATACGGATTGGGCTTCGGCGTGTTCGAAATGCATTTCCTGCGGCGCCTGACGCTGCTCGTCGATGGCCTGCACGTCTTCTTCGCGCGCGATCTGCACTCGGGCCAAAATCATCACGACTTCGTGCTTGATGTGGTCCAGCAAGCTGTTGAACATTTGGAAGGATTCGCGCTTGTATTCCTGCTTCGGGTCCTTTTGCGCGTAACCGCGGAAATGGATACCTTGACGCAATTGATCCATTGCGGCCAAGTGTTCTTTCCAGGCGTTGTCCAGGACTTGCAGCATGACCGATTTTTCGAAATGGCGCATGACTTGCGTCCCGACGGTCTGCTCGCGGCGCAGGTCTTCTTCCGCGGCCTTTTCCACAATCAGCTCGCGCAATTTTTGCTCGTTCAAACTGCGGTCGCTATCCAACCACTCGCCCAGCGGCAAGCTCAAATGAAACTCTTGCTGCAAATGGGCTTCCAGACCACGCACGTCCCATTGCTCTTCCATCGTCTTCGGCGGAATGAACTGGGTAATCGCGTCGTTCAACACGTCGGCGCGAATCGCAGTGATAATGTCGCTGATATCCTCAGCTGCCATCAATTCATTACGCTGCGCGTAAATCACCTTACGCTGGTCGTTGGCGACGTCGTCGTAAGCGAGAATTTCCTTGCGGATATCGAAGTTACGGTTCTCGACTTTGCGTTGCGCGCTTTCGATAGACCGCGTCACCCAAGGATGTTCGATCGCTTCGCCCTCTTCCATGCCCAGCTTCTGCATCAGCGACGCCACCCGTTCCGACGCGAAAATCCGCATCAAATCGTCTTCCAGCGACAAATAAAACCGGGTCGAACCAGGATCGCCCTGCCGGCCCGAGCGGCCGCGCAATTGGTTGTCGATCCGCCGCGATTCGTGACGCTCGGAGCCGATCACGTGCAGACCGCCGCTGGCCAACACTTGCTCGTGCCGATCCAGCCAAGCACCGCGAACCCGCTCTTTGTCGGCTTCGCTGGCGTCAGGCCCCAGCGCATCAAGCTCGGCATTCAAGTTACCGCCCAAAACGATGTCGGTGCCGCGGCCGGCCATGTTAGTAGCAATCGTGACGGCGCCGGGCAAACCGGCCATTTCGATAATGTGCGCTTCGCGCTCGTGTTGTTTCGCGTTCAAGACTTCATGCTTGATGCCCTGCTCGCGCAGCATCGCCGAAATCCGTTCGGAATTTTCGATCGAGGTGGTGCCGACCAAGACCGGTTGGCCGCGCTTGGCGCAGTCCTTGATATCTTCGATCACGGCTTTGTATTTCTCGCGGGCCGACAGATAGACCAAATCGCCCATGTCCTTACGAATCATCGGCCGGTGGGTCGGAATCACCACGACTTCCAGACCGTAGATTTTATTCAGCTCGAAAGCTTCGGTGTCGGCGGTACCTGTCATACCGGACAACTTATGATACAGGCGGAAATAATTCTGGAAGGTAATCGAAGCCAGAGTCTGGTTCTCGTTTTGAATCGGCACTCCTTCTTTGGCCTCCATCGCTTGGTGCAAACCCTCGGACCAACGCCGACCCAGCATCATCCTGCCGGTAAACTCGTCGACGATAATGACTTGGCCGTCTTTGACCACGTAATCGACGTCGCGCTGGAACAAGACATGCGCCCGCAACGAGGCGTTCAAGTAATGCATCAAGCGAATGTTGACCGGGTCGTACAAAGTGGAGCCTTCCGGAATCAAGTCTTGCTCGGTCAGCAAACGTTCGACTTTCTCGTAACCGGCTTCGGTCAGGTGAATTTGCCGCTGTTTTTCATCGACCGCGTAATCGCCCGGCATCTTGTCTTGCTGCTCCGGATCCTCGGCTTTTTCCTGCTTGGTCAGATGCGGAATGATGCGGTTGGTAATCGAATAGATGTCGGTACTACCCTCGGCTTGACCGGAAATAATCAACGGCGTTCTGGCCTCGTCGATCAGGATCGAGTCCACCTCGTCGACGATGGCAAAATGCAACTCGCGCTGGACTTTCTGTTCCAGGCTAAACGCCATATTGTCGCGCAGGTAGTCGAAACCGAATTCGTTGTTGGTGCCGTAGGTGATATCTGCCGCATAGGCAGTTTTACGTTGTTCGTGGTTCAAATCGCTGACAATGACGCCGGTGGTCAATCCCAGAAATCCGTAGAGCCGCCCCATCCACTCCGCGTCGCGCCGGGCCAGATAATCGTTGACGGTAACGACGTGTACGCCTTTGCCGGGCAAGGCGTTCAAGTATGCGGCCAAGGTTGCCATCAAGGTTTTACCCTCGCCGGTTTTCATCTCGGCAATCTTGCCGCTGTGCAACACCATACCGCCGATCAACTGCACGTCGAAATGGCGCATGCCGAAAACGCGGGTGGAAGCTTCGCGGACCGCGGCAAAGGCCTCCGGCAACAAATCGTCGAGTTTTTCACCCTGGGTCAAGCGATCGCGGAACTCTTGCGTTTTAGCCTGCAAAGCGGCGTCGGATAATGTTTCGTACTCGGCGGCCAGCGCATTGACTTTCTTGACCAGCTTGCGTTTCTTCTTGACCAGCCTGTCGTTGCGGCTGCCAACTACCATTTTAACCAGCTTACCCAGCATGATACTTCCAGTGTGAGAGTGAACCAAAGTTTGCGATTATAAACGTTATGAGGCGGCAATGACCAGAAAACAAGCCTAACGCACTGGGCCGGCCGACGGCTTACATAGCGAACGAGGCCGGTTTGGCCCGGTTGTTTGCGCAGGTCGAAATCGTTGGCAAACGCTAATCCCAGCCCCGTTTTATACCAGCACCGCCAGCGCCGGTATCCGCAGGCAATTCGGCGCCGCCAAGCACGGGTTTTAGCATGGACATGCCGGGCGATAGGCGTATAATCCGCGGCCTTTAACCCAGCTGGCTTAGCATCTAGCGGAATCTGTCCGCCAAGCCCTTATCCCCGGCGTTACGTGTCATGAAAATAGTTATATTAGGTGCCGGCGTGACCGGCTCATCGGTTGCCGGCGCCCTGGCCAGCGAAGAAAACGATATCGTGGTTATCGACAAAAACCCGAGCCTGCTAACCGAACTGAAGGGACGCCTGGATATCGCCACCATCGAAGGCAACGCTGCCCATCCGAGTATTTTGGAACAAGCCGGCATCCGCGACGCCGACATGGTGATCGCCGTCACCGACCGCGACGAAACCAATATGCTGGCCTGCCAGGTGATCAACACGCTGTACAGCAAACCCAAAACCATCGCCAGGGTGCGAGCGATCGACTTCCTGAACCATCCGCAATTATTCCAACCCGGCGGCATCGATATTGTCATCAGCCCGGAACAGGTCGTCACCGAATCCATCCACAATCTGATCAAATACCCCGGCGCACTGCACGTTTCCGAATTCGCCGACGGTTTAGTCCGTTTGTTTTCGATCCGGGTAGTACCGACCGGTTTCCTGACCGGCAAACGCATCCACGCCGTCAAAGAAAAACTGGCCGACAGCATGATCCGGGTTGCGGCGATCTTCCGCGACGGCAAGGCAATCGCGGTTAACGGCGAAGCAGTCATCGCCAGCGGCGACGAAGTGTTTTTCGTCTGCCCGCGCGAGAAAGTCCTGAAGACCCTGATCGACCTGCACAAGCTGGAATCGCCAATCAAAACGATCATGCTGGCTGGCGGCGGCCATGTCGGAAAGCGTCTGGGCATCGCCTTGCAGCACAATTACCAGGTCAAAATCATCGAAAAGGATATCAACCGCGCCCGGGAAATCGCCAACGACCTGCGCCGCACCCTGATTTTGCACGGCGATTGCACCGACGAATCCCTACTGCAGGAAGAAATGATCGAGAACATCGACCTGTTCTGCGCGATTACCAATAACGACGGCATCAACCTGATCGCTGCCGGCCTGGCCAAGAAACTGGGCGCGAAAAAATCGATCTGCCTGGTCAACAATAACTCTTATTTGAAACTGCTGGACGGCAGCGATATCGATTTGGCGATTCAACCCAAACTTGAGACGCTGGGCGGCATTCTGAAGCACGTCCGCAAAGGCGACGTGGTCGGCGTCAGCTCGGTATGCGGCGGCAGCGCCGAAGCCATCGAGGCCATAGCCCACCGCAGCAAGAACTCTTCATCGGTAGTCGGCTTGCGCGTCGATCAGGTCAACTTACCCGACGGCGTGATTCTCGGCGCTTTGATTCGGGAGAAGGAAGTGATTCCGGTCCATCACGACACTGTGTTCGCCGAAGGCGACCACGTAGTGATGTTCGCGCTGAATAAAAAGCTGATTAAAGATATCGAAGAGTATTTTCAGCCGATCTGATTTTCGAAATCGGCATCGATACAGGCCAAAGCCCGCTGCGGCAGGCCTTCGGCCGTGTCAGACTGTAACGACGCCCGACTGTCTTCGTGAACAGCCGTCATGAACTGCAACAGTTGCATTTCAATCTGCAATTTCTGCTGCGGTTCGTCAGTCTCCCACATCCGGTTCAGCAACTGTTTGGCGTGGTGATGGATCGTGAATGCGACCGCTTCCGGCAAGTGACCGTAGCTAAGGCATAGCGAGTCTTTCAATTTATCCAGCGACTGCAAATATTGCTGGTAATCCTGCAAATCTTGCCGACAACGGGTTTTCAGCATCGCCAGTTCATTCTGGTTGCGTGCCTTGTTCAAAGCCAATTCGTGCGCGAGTTGCTGGCTGCGTTTTTTTAATTCCGCCACCAGTTCCTGCTCAGCCAAAGCTTGTTCGCGGCGCAGTTGCACCAGGTCGTCCTGCCGGGACAAGCGCCAATGCAGATTGTCGTCGCTACTACGCCGCCAAAACGTCAAGGCTTCCGCCAACCAGCGCCGCATCACGGACATGGCAATTGTTTGCGCAATGCCAGCATCGCGGCTGCATCCGCCTGCTTGTAATGTTGCCTTAGCGATTTGCACAGTGCCTTATAAGTCGCAGCGGGCACCCGCTTGCGGACCGCCGCCAGCTCAGCTGCAATAGCCTGCCGTAATTGCCGCAAATGTTTACGGTTGTTTGCGGCAGAGATACGCCCGCGCTCAAGTTGCATCCGATAGCGCAGTTGCCGCGCCTCCGCAGCGGCGCGCAAGCCGGCGTCACTGAGTTGGTTGCGCAACGCCCACCAACAGCGAATTTCCGCGGCATCGCGCCGAAAATAGCTACGCAACTCCCGATACAGCGCTTTTGCCAAAGCAATCAGACCAAGCACTCCCAACCCAACCAGCGCAAGTAATAGAAACTTACTCGCTACAGCGTAAAAAAAACCGGCCAGTAAAGCCAAGCCAAGCCGAAAACAGAAAAAACCGGTTACAAACAACAACATAGCCAGACTGCCAACGGTCAACCCCAGGTACATGATGCGCCCTAATCGCATACACTCAAGCCCGCTCGATGAACTCCAGCGCATTACCGTCGCGATCCCGGCAAAACAAGGCCCGACGTCCGGAAATACTTAGCGTATAAGCAACACCGGACGCCTCCAAATCGCTCCGCAACGCGTCCACCGAATCGATATGCATCGCCACGTGGCGGTCGCGACCACCGTGGGCCGGCCGACCGGTAGTCGGATCCGGGTTTTCCAGCTCCAACAAATGGATCTGCTGGTCGCCGATTGCCAGCCAGGCGCCCGGAAACGGCAACGGCGGACGTTCGATAAGCTGCATGCCGAGTACATCCCGATAAAAACGCAGCGACTGCTCGGTATCGGAAACAATCAGACTGGCATGGTGAATCGTGAAGTTATGCTTGGACATATTTCTGGTCTAACAATTGGACAATACTTGGATTATACCGCGCGAATATTGCCTGCCGAGCAGCTTTTCAGCCAAGCGAGGCTATCGGCGGTTACTGCGCTTGGCCGGTATTCGGCTCCGGTCCAGCCAGCGTAATCGGAATCGCGAATAATTTGGAACAAGGCTGAAAAATCCACTGCCCCGCTACCCGGTTGGCCGCGTCCCGGACAGTCGGCAAACTGGATATGGCCGACCTGACCAATGTGGCGACGCAGAAAATCGGCGCAATCCTCGTCCATCCGGCTCATGTGATAAATGTCGTATTGCAAACACAATTGCGGATGATTCAAGTCGTGCAGTATTTTCAGCATCTGCGCGCTGCTATCGACAATAAATCCCGGCATATCGAAACTGTTCACCGCTTCGAAAACGGTGATGATATCTCGCTCAGCAAACACCCGAACGGCGTAATCCAGGTTTTCCAGAAAGGTTGCCCGGTATTCGGCCAACCGTTCCGAGTTCAGGCAGCGGCCGGGCAACACGTTTATCGCTCCGGGCCGCAACACTTCGGCATAGCCTAGCGCCTGTTCGACTGCTCGTTGAAAATCCTGCCGCTTTTCCGGCACCGCGGCGAGACCTTCGCCGCCTTGCAACAAGGTATCGGCATCGACATTGAACAACACCAGCCGCAAGCCGTGGTCATCCAATAGCTGCCGCAATTCCGCGACCGGAACGCTGTAGGGGAACTGAATTTCAACCGCATCGAAACCGTTGGCCTTGGCGGCCGCGAACCGTTGCGGCAACGGATATTCGTTAAATAGCAGGCTGAGATTGGCCGAAAACTGCAACATGGTTAAGATCGGAGATATTGCTTGACCAAGGTCGAAGGGTCCTGCTCCAGAAATCCGCGACTGCCGTGCAATTGCATCAGTTGCGCCGCCAGCCCGGACATCGGCACCGCGCTGCCCTGCTTGGTAGCCAGTTCGGCCGCCATGTTCAAATCCTTCAGCAAGGTTTTAACCCGCCACTTCACCGGTTCGAAACGCTCTGCCGCCATTTCCGGCCCCACGATTTGCAAGGGTTTGGAATCGGCGAAACCGCCGGCCAAAGCTTCCGGTATTTTGGCCGAGTCAACGCCGGCCGCTTTGGCCAGGGCCATCATTTCCGCAATCACCAGTACATTGCAACTGACGATCATTTGATTGCAAATCTTGGTGGTCTGGCCGCTACCGACCGGCCCCATATGAGTCAGGCGGCTGTATAAAGGCCGCAGCACCTCGCGCGCAAGGGCAATATCGGCCGCATCCCCTCCCGCCATGATGGCCAAAGTTCCTTGCTCGGCGCCGGCGGTGCCGCCGGAAACGGGGGCATCGATCCAAGCCATGCCGCACGCGGATTCCAATTCACGGGCCAGCCGCCGGGTGGCTTCCGGGTCGATACTGGACAAGTCGATCAGCAATTTACCGGGACCGCCGTTGTCCAATATTTGGCTTGCGACAACCTGTTCTACGGCGGCGGTATCCGACAAACACAAAATTGTCACATCGACTGCACGCACCAGTTCGGCAACGGAACCGCAAACCACGGCACCGGCCTCAGCTACCGGCTTGGTTTTTTCCCAATTTCGATTCCAAACCCAAACTTGGTCACCAGCTTGCAGCAGGCGCAACACCAACGGCCGGCCCATCAGGCCGATGCCGACGAAACCTAATTTGTAGGGTCGCCCAAGCATAGTAGCCCGCTTATTCGAACAAAGCCGGACTCAAGTCGATCCGTACCGAATCGCCCTGCCCACTTAATAGATGGCGCTGCAAAATTTGGAAGGCCTGGTCGAAATCGGCATTGACGAAACGCTGCGCCAGATGCACGCAGATGGAATACAAACCCGAGTAATGCACGGTTTCGCCCGATGCGCATTGGTTGACCTTATCGGATAAAACCCTGACCACCGACAAGACCGAACCGTCCTGGCGCCAGTTGGCCGCAACTGTCACCACATCGTCGCCGCGGGTCGCAATGGCCGCCAATGCGTTGAACGCCAAGTCCACCAAACCGGCCAGTATTTTTTCCAGATCGCCGGCGGCAATCGCTTTAAAGGTGTCGCTGGCGCAATCCAGCAACAAAGCCTGGCGTAGGACAATATCCATATCCGAAAGACGGCCGGCATCGCCTTCTTCCGGTTGGACGATGCCGAAAGTGTCGTGAAAAGCCCTGACTTGTTGCAGATGTTTATTCATCGTTTTCCCCAAACTTAACAAATGACCGGGCATGGTACAGGGCTAAAAATAAAACAGCAAAAAATCCAATCCAATGCGGCGCAAGACACTCACGCCACCACTACCAAAATGAATGGTAAATAATATGCATTATCATTTACCTTTTGCATTAAGGAACGTATACTTCCGTTAACTTTGGTAAATACCCTACTTGTCTTATAGAAACTACCGATGCGGATCAACACCATGCCGAAAAAATATTCACACCTTTTGATACCCGGTCAAATCGCCATACTCCTCGGCCATTCTCCGATTTTGCTCGCAGTACCCGCCGCCGAAGATTCTGAGCTGGAAATGCCGGTGGTGGAAATCGTCGATTCCGCGGAAACCCTGCAAAAAATCCCCGGCACCATCAATGTACTGACCCAGGAAGAGTTGTTCGAAAGCCATGTGTTTAACGTCAACGAGGCGTTGCGAAAAATCCCTGGCGTCAATGCCCGCGACGAGGAAGGTTTCGGCATGCGGCCCAACATCGGTATCCGCGGCATGAACCCCACCCGCTCCACCAAAACCTTGTTATTGGAAGACGGCATCCCGCTCTCGTACGCTCCTTACGGCGATAATGCCAGTTATTACCATCCGCCGATCGAACGTTTCGCCAGCATCGAAGTGTTGAAGGGTCCGTCGCAAATCTTGTACGGCCCGCAAACCATCACCGGCACTATCAACTATCTGACGCCGAATCCGCCTAGCAAGCCCGGCGGTTATCTAAGCTTTACCGGCGGTACCCGCGACTTTTACGACGGCCATTTCAACTATGGCGGCACGGTCGGCGATTTCGGCGGTCTGGTCGATATCACTCACAAAGAAAGCCGCGGCGCCCGCGACAATACCCATTCCGACATCAACGATTTCAACATTAAAGGTGTCTACGATATCGACGCGAGCAATGCCCTGACCATTCGCGCCAACTATTTCCAGGAAGACTCGCAATTGACCTATTCCGGCATCACCGACGCCGAAATGCGCAACTTCGGGATTCGCTACAACCCGTTTAAAAACGACCGGATGATGACCGACCGCTGGGGTACTTCAGTCACCCACCAGTACAGCATCAACAATAACGCAACGTTGACCACCAATGTCTATTGGTCGCATTTCCATCGCGACTGGTGGCGCCAAGCCAGCACGACCACCGACAACCAGTGCGGCTTCAATACCGCCAGACTCAATGGCGTCGCGGTCAATCCCGACGCTTGCAACTCGATTCAGGGCCGGTTGCGGGATTACTACAGCTACGGCGTCGAACCGCGTCTCCATGTCAACCACAAAACCCTGGGCGTCGACAACGAACTCGACATCGGCTTCCGCGCCCACTTCGAAGAACAGCAGCGGATTCAGGAAAATAAACAATTTTTGACCGGCACGATAACCTCGTTCGCCGAACGTAACGAGCGCGAAACCGATGCCTACTCCGGCTTCGCCCAAAACCGGTTCATACTCGGCGATTGGAGTTTGACGCCGGGCGTTCGTATCGAACACGTCGATTTTCGCCGACTGAACAAACTCACCAACGCTGCCGGCGATACCACGCTGACCGAAATCTTGCCGGCGTTCGGTATCGCGCATACGCCGAACGACAAGATCACCACCTTTTTCGGTTTTCACGGCGGCTTTGCCCCGCCGCGCGCGGAGGATACGCTGAGCAATGTCGGCACCGTCGTGGACGTCGGGCCGGAGAAAAGTTGGAATTACGAGGTGGGCGTCAGGACCAAACCATATAAAGGCGCCAAATTGGATGCCACCTTGTTCCACGCAGATTTCTTGCAGCAAAACGCAGTCGGCAGCATCGCCGGCGGTTCCACCCCGCTGGCCGCCGGACAGGCTCTATATCAGGGCGCCGAACTGTCGGCCCGCCAGGACTTCGGCCCGTTGTTCGACAGCGATCATAACGTTTACCTGCAAGCCGCTTACACTTGGGTCGGTACTGCCGAGATGACTTCCGCTTTCCGCTGTCTGGCCACCGGCACCGATTGCAATAACGACACGGCGCGTGCGATGGCCAACGGCAACTTTGTCGGCAACCGCCTGCCCTACTCGCCGGAACACAACCTGACTACCACCATCGGCTATGCCCATCCCAGCGGCTTCGATCTGCATCTGGAAACGGTTTACGTCGGCGAACAATTCAGCGATTTTGCCAATACCGGCACGGCGCCGGTCAACGGTAACGGCCAAACCGGCAAAATCGACGACTATGTAGTGTTAAACGTCGCCACCACCTATCACGCCAAACCGATCAACACCGATTTCTTCGTATCGCTGAAAAACCTGCTCGACGAGACTTACATCGTCGACAGGACCCGCGGCATTCTGCCGGGCTCGCCGCGTTTGGTCCAAGCCGGTTTTAAAGTCAATTTTTGATAACAAGCCGGCCAACTTGCGGCTGACAGGGACGTAGCCGCGAGGGCAATTGCAAACCCACCGCAAACTTGTCCGCTTAGCGGGCCGATTGCAGCATTGCCAGCTTTTCGACCCGCGCCATGCGTTTGATCTCGGCTTCCCGCCGGCTGGCGGTCACCCTATCGTGTTCCGACTCCGTGTAAACGATCCGAAGCGGCTGCTTGGACCTGAAATACTTGGCGCCAGTGCCGGTCAGATGCTGGCGAAACCGCCGTTCGACATCGGTAGTGATGCCGGTATACAGACTACCGTCACAACATTCGATGATGTAAACCGACCAAACTGCCATCGCACCGGCCGGGTCAAGCCGGCTTATTCAACCAGGCATTGACGGCCAGCGCCGCCGCCGCACCAAACGCGATGTAAGCGTACTGCACTATAAAAACCAACACGCCGTTTTGAGTGTGGCTGGCAGTGTCCTTGATCGCGGGCGTCACGACCAGCGTCCACAATACCGCCGCCAAAAAATAGACCACTACCCCGGACACCGCCCAGGAAATCGCCGGCCGGCCCGAGCGCGCGGCCGTGTTGTAAAACCATACTGCGATTAACGCCGCCGCTACCGAACCTATCATGTATCACCTGTTTAATTATTGAGTAACCCGGCAACCGGGGGAATACCCAGGTTTGCCAACTGGTCGGCGCGTTCATTGCCGGGAACGCCGGCATGGCCCTTGACCCAGACCCAATCAATCCGATGGCGTTGGATCGCCGCATCCAGACGCTGCCACAATTCAACGTTTTTCACCGGCTGATTGGCAGCCGTTTTCCAAGCGCGTTTTTTCCAGTTGGGCATCCACTCGGTAATACCCTGCAACACGTATTTAGAATCGGTATACAGCTTGACGCTGCAAGGTTTATTCAAGGTTTCCAAAGCTTGAATCGCCGCCATCAATTCCATCCGGTTATTGGTGGTTTCTGCCTCTCCGCCGAACAACTCTTTGCGGTGAGCCTTATAGTCCAGGCACACCCCCCAGCCGCCGGGCCCCGGATTGCCCTTGCACGCGCCGTCAGTGTATATGTTGACCGTTTCCGCCATGTTTATGAATCCTCGTGTGAGCGCGACTCCAAGCCCGCCGCCGCAGTCGCTAATTTGGTTTTACGCCGTTTTTCGACGGTCAGGGGGATCAGGGTATATTGTCTCTTTACCGCTCTAATGCCGTACGCCATTGCAAACAACGCAGCGAATCCGGTTTGGAACTTGCCGTGGGAAATGGTGTAACTATCCAGACCGAACTCGGCCGCAGTCAACAGCTCGAAATTCATCAATTTTAACCAATCCAACATCCGCGATTTACTGATGAAATGCGCGCGCCAGGAATCGGCCATTTTTCGGTCCCACAGAAACTGAAACCGAACCGCCAGACTAAACGGACTGAAATTCAATACCACCAATTCGCCGCCCGGCTTCAGCACCCGGTTGACCTCGCGCAGAGTCTGGAACCGGCGCGCATCGAACTCGAGTATATGCGGCAAAATCACCAAATCTATCGACTCGGTCTGTATCGGCAAGCTAAAGGCCTTAGCGGCCACTTTAAGCGCGTCGGCATCGCCCAACGCCTTGCCGTCGAGAATCAGATAATTGCGGTAAAGCGAAAAGTCGACGAACTCTTTCTCCCAGCCCAGTCCGCCGATTTGCAATTGGTTTTGTTTGCAACTGACGGTAATAGAGCGTTTCAGGTAACTGGCCTCCATGGTTTGCAACAGCTTCCCCCTTGGGGTTTCGTATAGTGCAAACAAGAATTGTCTTTTCATCTATTCAACCGATAAGGCTATGTTTTTTGGCTATTTTAGAAAGCCATGCTACGATCTAATTTTTTTATTTTAGCGAGTTCAGACAATGCCCCGCTCAATTTCTAAAAAATCAGCCCGTCATCTGTCTTATCTACTACCTATTTTGCTGGTTACAGGTTGTAGCCAACAAGCCCAGAAAGATCATCTGACCCAGTCTTCCACGAGTAAGTTTTCCGTATTTACCCGCAATGGCAAAGCTATCAGCTCGACTAAGAAGCAGGAAGCAGCCAAAGAACATAACACGCTGTGGGACAGAATGTTGTCGCTGTATGCATTGCCTGAAATCGACCACCCCCGGATAGACCGCGAAGTGAACTGGTATCTGCGTAATCCGGACTATCTGTCCCGAGTCCAGCAGCGGGCGGAACCTTATCTGTATTTCATATTGAACGAAATCGAAGCCAAAAACATCCCCGGCGAGCTGGCCTTGTTACCAGCGGTGGAAAGCGCTTTCCGCCCGGATGCAATGTCGCCGGCGCAAGCATCGGGCTTGTGGCAGTTTATTCCGCCCACCGGCAAGCTTTACGGCCTGAAACAAAACAGCTGGTACGACGGCCGCCGCGACGTGGTCCAATCGACCCAGGCCGCCACCACGTTCTTAAAAGAGCTCAGCGAAACCTTCAATAACGACTGGCTGCTGGCGCTGGCGTCTTACAATGCCGGTAAGGGCAACATCAAGAATGCCGTGGACCGGAATGTTGAACGCGGCCAACCCACCGATTTCTGGTCACTGGATCTGAATAACGAAACCTCGGCTTACGTACCCCGGCTGCTGGCGATCGCCAAAATCTTTGCCAATCCGGAGAAATACAACGTCAACTTACACCAATTCGCCAACCAGCCTTACTTTGAACTGGTCGACGTCAAATCCCAGATCGATCTGGGTAAAGCCGCGGAATTGGCGCAAACCCCATTGGACGATTTTTTGAAGCTGAATCCGGGTTACAACCGGTGGAGTACCGATCCGAACGGCGCCCAGCACTTGCTGATTCCGGTCGACAAAGCCGATAAATTCAAGGAAAAACTGGCGGAACTGCCGCACGAAGAACGCATCCGCTGGGAACACCATACGGTGGGTAAAAAAGAGACGCTGAAAAGCATCGCCAGCAAACACCACACCACGGTCGACGAAATTGCCAGCGTCAACCACTTGGAAGACGAATCGGTGGCACAAGGCAAAATCTTGCTGATTCCGGCGTCCAACCAATCGCAAAAAGGCGAAGCTACCAGCCTAGCCTCGTCGGCACCGGCATCCCAAACCTCTGCGCCGATACCGGCCGGCAAGCAGGTGTATACGGTCAAAAAAGGCGACACTTTGTCCGGCCTGGCTCAGCATTTCGCGATCGATCAGGATGACATCATCAGCTGGAATAAGCTATCGAAAAAAGCCGCGTTAAAACCCGGCCAAAAACTGACCATCAAAAAGACCAGCGGCAGTATTACCGTCGCATCGACGGCACCAGCCATCAAACAAATCAGTTACACCGTCAAACCGGGCGATACGCTGGGCCAAATTTCGAAAAAATTTAACGTCAACGTCACCGAATTGCGCAAATGGAACAACGTGCCGCGCAACAAAGCCGACCTAAAACCCGGATCGAAACTGAAAATCCTGGTCGAAACCAGCCATTCTTCAACCTAATCCCAAATGCGACCCGATCCTGGCACCCTCGGAATCCGGGGGCCGGGTCGAATTGTAAGCACACCAAGCGTAACCGGGAATCAACGCCGCTTGCCTGTAGCGGCAGTGCTTAGTCCGTCAGCTGTTCGGCCGTTGCCAGAATATAACTGATCTCGTCGTTTTGGCTGTCGAGAATACGTTCGCACACCGCCTCGTCCAAGCCCAACAGCGTCGGCACGTCGTCGGGACAAGCCTGATTCGCCGCATCGCCTATCCCCAACTTGCCCAACAGACAATCGCTGTAAAAAGTCAGCAAATTCAGCACGTGATGCTCGCCGCGATAACAAGGGTTATGGTGGTGGTAAACGATATCGGTGATTGTGCGCGGCATCGACCAGACATTCATTAACCAAGCGCCGATTTCGGTGTGATTCAAACCGAACGCGAAATTTTCCAGGTTAAAGATCGCCAAATTCGGATTTGCGTTGATCAGGCCGCTCAGATAGTTGAATTCGTCAGGGAACCGATGCCCCAACAACGGAAAGCCGATATTGTGCATCAAGCCGGCCAGAAACAGTTCTTGGGAACTCGGCCGCATCGTCTCCGGCATCGCCGCCGCCAATTGCGACATTAAACGAGTACTGGCCAAAGCGTGAGTCCAGAACATCCGGGTCCCGATCTGCCCTTCCTTCGGCGATTTCAGCGGCGCCAGCACCGCCAGGCCCAGCGCCAGATCCAGTACGAAATTAAATCCCAGAACCCGGCTAATCGCGTCGTGTACGGTCGTGATCTTGCCGCGGTAGCCGTACAACGAAGAACTGGCCCAACGGATGATTTGCGCCGTCAATAGCGGGTCCAACTCAATGATTTCAGCCAATTTGGCGACATCGGCATGCGGATCGCCGATCAGATTCAATATGCGCATCGCACTGCCCGGCAACGGCGGCAACGCTTTGATCTGGGAAATCATTTCCCGCATATCCCGCGGCGGCGTGAAACCGTTACGTTGCTGGTTACCGATGTTGTCCAGCGTCCAGTTGATCAAATTGGATTCCATCATCGCGTCCCGTGGCCTAGTTCAAGTGCAGCCGGTTCAATTTCCGGTAAAGCGTTCGTTCACTGATATTCATTTCGGCCGCTATCAGCTTGCGGTTGCCCTGATATTTTTTCATCAGACTGCCGATAAATTCCGCCTCGTACTGCGCCAAGCCGGTCAGGGCTGTTGGCTCGCGTTGCTCGGCAACGCCGTTTCCGGTCTCAGCGATCTCGGCCGGACGCTGCATAAAGTGAATGTCGGTGTCTTGAATCTTGTGTTCCTTACACAAACCGGCGGCCAGTTGTAGACAATTGCGCAACTCGCGGATATTCCCCGGCCAATCGTATTGGATCAACTTGACCAACGCCGCTTGCGTCAGGCTGTAACACCCATCTCCCACCGCGAGTTGCCCCAGGAAATGGTCGATCAATATCGGCAGGTCCTGCTTGCGCTGGCGTAACGGCGGCGTTCCCACCGGAAACACCGACAATCGGTAGAATAAGTCCTCGCGAAACCGGCCGTTTTTGACCATTTCCGCCAAATTCCGATGCGTAGCACAAACCACTCTGACTTTCGCTTTTTGCATCGTGGTACCGCCCACACGACGAAATTGACCGCTTTCCAAGGCCCGTAACAACTTGGGTTGTTGCGACAACGGCAAATCGCCGATCTCGTCGAAAAACAAAGTGCCATTGTCAGCCAATTCGAATAGGCCTTTCTTCGCCGCGGTGGCGCCGGTAAACGCGCCTTTTTCATGGCCGAACAACTCGCTTTCGAACAAGTCTTCACCCAGGATGGTGCAATCGACAATCACGAATTCGCCATTCGCCTGCTTGGAGTTCCGGTGGACAAACTCGGCGGCCAACTCTTTGCCGGTTCCGGTCTCGCCGAGCAGCATTACCGCAGCTTGAGTATCCGCAGCCTGGCATAACCGGGTTTTAAACTCGGTAAAGGCTGGCGACTTACCTACCATCAAGGTCTCAGACTCTACAGACGGGCCTTTGTGCAATGGTGTCTGCACTTCCCCCAGATACAGCGTGGCATCGGCATCCAACAGCGGAAAACCGCGTACATTTAACGAGGACGGCGCCTCTGGATTACTGTAATCGGGATAGACCCCCGCATACGATTCCAAGGTTCTGAACATTTTCCGGTGCCGGCAATCGCTGTTGTCCGGACAGCACGGTTTACCTACCCGACTCTGCCGGGAAGCGCCGAACCCCAATTCCCAAGCCCGATTGACGGCTACCACATTCAAACCGGCATCGACGATAACCAGCGGCAAGTCGTGTGTTTCCAGCAAGGATTCCAGGGTAAAAGCATTTTGCGGCATACGCTCCATTCCGGCAGTTTTGATAGAAAAATCGGCAACCTTACGCCGCTAGACGGCAACGGCGGGATACGACCGTATCAACCAGCCCAAGGCCGCTCCCAGCAATCGGAGTAAGCATAACCCATAAGCGGAAAGTGGTGGCGAGGCGCGGAAAATATTCGCTCAAGTACCTTCGCCGGCCCTGTCGGCAAGCGAGCTGATATTTCGCCGCCTACGCGACTATTGAATTAAAGAAAGGAAGTTGGGAACACGCGCGAGAAACGGCGGTCGCGCCGCCAAAGGTATTCTCGGCGCGACCGCTGTTTGCGAAAGGTGGGTTACATTTGCGACTGCAAATAGTTTTGCAAGCCGATTTTTTCGATCAAATCCAACTGGGTTTCCAGCCAGTCGACGTGTTCTTCCTCGCTTTCCAGGATGTGCTCCAATACTTCGCGGGAGATATAGTCGTTGACCGATTCGCAGTAAGCGATTGCTTCTTTCAACAACGGCAACGCCAGCAATTCCAACTTAAGGTCGCATTCCAGCATTTCCCGCGGATTCTCGCCTATCATCAAGCGACCCAGGCTTTGCAGATTGGGCAAACCTTCCAAAAACAACACCCGCTCGATCAGCTTGTCGGCGTGTTTCATTTCGTCGATCGACTCGTGGTATTCCTTTTCGTTGAGCTTGTGCAATCCCCAGTTTTTAAACATCCGGGCATGCAAAAAATACTGGTTGATCGCGGTTAATTCGTTTTCCAATACCTTGTTCAGATACTCGATAACTTTCTTGTCGCCTTGCATGTCTAATCTCCTGGGTAATGTGGTTTGGTCAGTGCCGACGATTCGCCGTCTGCTGCAAAGGTCCGGCGGATTTATCGGTCAAGATTCGGGCAATATCCTTGTTGCATTTGCCGCAGTCGCCGCCCACGCCGAAACAATGGAACAACTGCTTGCGCGAACACAACCCTCTGGCGATTGCGGCATCGAGCTGGCTATCGGTCACCGCTTTGCAAATGCAGACATACATCGCTTATGCCACTCGTCGCCGTTGAACTTGAGTGGGATCGGCGGTGATTTTACGGTAGATTTCCACCCGGTCGCCCTCTTTGACCGGAGCATCCAGCTTGGCTAGTTTACCGAAAATACCGACCTTTTGCGTTTCCAGATCGATCTCCGGAATTTGCTTCAACACGCCGGACAACTGGATCGCATCAGCGATGGTGCTGCCGTCAGGCACTTCCAGACGCAACCAAATTTGCCGATCGGCCTGTGCGTAACATACCCCTACGTTCATCTTCGCCTCCTGTTATTCCACCGCGACCGCATCCTCGTCAACCACCTCCACCGCCGCCTCCACTAGCGGGGCCGGCTTGAGCGCAATTCTGCGATCCAACAACCGCTTCAAGGCCACCATAAACCCGAGCATGATAAAGCCGCCCGGTGGCAACGCCATTAGTAAGAAACCTTTGTATTCCGGTATCAACACGGTCTCCAGAAAGCGAAAGCTTTCGCCAAGCAGAACCGAAGCGTTGGCAAATAAAGTACCGGTCGAACTAATCTCTCGCATCGCCCCCAACACCACCATCGCCCCGGTAAAGCCGACACCCATCATCAGACCGTCCCACATCGACGGCATCACCGGCTGCTTGGAAGCGAAGGCTTCGGCGCGGCCGAGAATCACGCAATTGGTCACAATCAACGGAATGAACAAGCCCAATACTTTATGCAACTCGTGCATCCAGGCATTCAGAAAAATATCGACCAGCGTCACCAGCGCCGCAATCAGCAGCACGAAAATCGGAATCCTAATTTCCGACGGGATCAAATGCCGGCTGACCGAAACCGCGGCGTTGGAAGCCACCATCACCACCATCGTTGCCAAGCCCATGCCCAAACCGTTGGTTGCGGTTCCGGTCACAGCCAATAGCGGACACAGCGCCAGATTTTGGGTCAAAACCACATTGTTGTCCCACAAGCCGTCGCGGGCGATTTTTCGGTATTGTGCAGAGAATAGAATCGACAGATTCATGACAGCTATGCTCCCTTATAAAAACTTGGTTGCGATTCGTGCGCTATCGGCGGCGCCAACGCAGTCGCTGCTCAGTGAGCTTACTAACCGACGGTTAACCGGCACCCAGCAATTCCGCCTGGTGCGACTTATAAAAGTCCAAACCGCGCTTGATGGCCTGCACCACTTTGCGCGGCGTGATCGTCGCGCCGCTGAATTGGTCGAAGACGCCGCCGTCTTTCTTCACGGCCCATTGTTCGACGGTCAGGTTATCCAGCGATTTGCCGTTGAACCCTAACACCCATTTCGATTTGGTGACTTCGATCTTGTCGCCCAGACCGGGCGTTTCGACGTGAGAAATGACCCGCACGCCGAGAATTTCGCCGTTGCGGTCGATGCCCATCACCAGAGTAATCGGCCCGGCATAGCCGTCCGGCGCCACGAATTTGAAACATACCGCATTGACCATCCCGGCTTGCTTGGCTAAATACACCTCGATTTGCTCGCTTCCCAGATTGTTGTCGCGGGCATCCAGCATCACGCTGTCCTGCAGCAGATCGTTATCGTGCAATTCGGCCGGCACTACCTGGGCCAGATTGGCCTGCAAATCTTCGCGCAAGCGCAATTCGATCACGCCGCGGGTCGCCAGGTCGGCAACGCCCAACAGAATCGCAGCCAACAGCGCAAACCCGGCCAACACGCCAGCCTGAAATTTAACTTGCGGCCTTAATTGCTGCAAATTATCGGGTTCCAGCCAAACCGCCAGTTTTTGCCTGAACCAAGCCCAACGTTGCCGCGCCGATTCTAAAAATTCGCCGGCTTTGAGCCCGGTTTGAGGTTTTGCGGGTTCGGAACTCATGGCCGGCCTCAGGAGTTGGAAATATCGAGCGGTTTGCCGTTACGGTAACGGCCGTAGATCCGCGGACGGATGTAATGGTCGATCAACGGCGTCACTGCGTTCATCAACAAGATTGCAAAGCCGGTACCTTCCGGATAGCCGCCCCAGGTGCGGATCACGTAAATCAACATGCCACAACCGGCACCGAAAATAATTTGGCCCAACGGCGTGTTCGGTGACGTGACGTAGTCGGTGGCGATAAAAAACGCCACTAACATCACCGCACCGGAATTCAAATGCACCCAGGGCCCCAGATAGTGCTGGCTATCCAGTAAATGAAACAGACTCGACAACAGAAAAATGCTGAGCAACAGCGATACCGGAATATGCCATTTGATTACGCCCTGCCGCATCAGCCAGATGCCGCCGAACAACAGCAACAGTGAAGAAGTCTCGCCCAGACTGCCGCGTTCCCAGCCTAAAAAAGCCAGAAAACCGGAATAATCCAACAAACTGCCGGGCAACAACCGGCCTTGGGAGAATTCGGTTTTGACGTAACCCAAGGTGGTGGCGCCGGTCACGGCATCGGCATTTTGCAAGCCGCCGAAGGTAATACCCAAACTATCGATCATCCCCGGACCCGCGAACAACGGCGACACGTTGGCCCAGGTCGTCATCTCGATCGGAAACGAAATCAGTAAGGCCACCCGCGCCAGCATGGCCGGGTTGAACAGATTTTGGCCCAAGCCGCCGTAGACGTGCTTACCCAACACGATCGCGATGGCCGCACCGACCACGCCTATCCACCACGGCGCCCAGGGCGGCAAGGTCATGGCCACCAGCAAACCGGTGACGATGGCAGAACCGTCGCGCAAAAACGGCATGGCGGCAACGCCCTTCAGTTTCAAACTGAACGCTTCGAATAACAGTGCCGCGGCTACGGTCGTTGCCAGCAAGTAAAGGGCCGGCCAACCGAACAGAAATATGCCGCAGGCGATTGCCGGCGCCATGGCCTTAATCACCAGCCACATGATCTGGTCTACGCGACGGGTCGCCGCAACGTGCGGCCCGCTGATCGGTTTACTGCTCATGCGGTCTCCTCGGCGGCGACGCCCGGCGCGGTTTTTTCGGTACCTTCGGCTTTAGCTTGCTGCGCCTGCTGCTGGGCGGCCAATCTGGCGGCACGGGCTTCGGCGGCGCGCTCGGCTTCGGCTTCGGCTTCCAAGCGAATGCGTTCCATCCGGTTGTTGCGGTCTTCGATCAAACGCTTGGTTTGCTCGGCTTTATGCTCGGCTTGTTGGCGCTTGACCAGTTCGCCGGACGCAAACTTGAAGTAGTGCACCAACGGAATGTTAGAGGGACAGACGTAAGAACAACTACCGCAACTGATGCAATCCTTCAGACCCAAATCCACCGCCGCATCGAGTTGGTTAACCTTGATCCGGCTGGCCATCTCCAACGGCAACAAACCGACCGGACAGGCCGTCACGCAACTCGAGCACCGAATGCAAGGTTGCACTTCCGGCTCTTCGATATCGGCTTGCGACAATGCCAGAATTCCGTTGCAGGCCTTGACCACCGGCACCTCGGCGATCGGCAATGCGTCGCCCATCATCGGCCCGCCCATGACCAGCCGCGCCATTCTGGCTTTGTCCAAACCGCAATAGGCCAATACTTCCGACATCAGGGTACCGATCGGGACTTCGACATTCTGCGGCTGCGCGACCGCCGCGCCGGACACCGTCACCACCCGGCTAATCAAGGGCTGCCCCAAACAAACGGCTTTATAAACCGCGTACGCGGTGGCAACGTTATGCACTACGACGCCGATGTCGGTGGCGCGGCCGTCGGCCGGAATCTCCTGGCCGGTCAGATAGCGCAACATTTGCCGATCCCAGCCCATCGGATAGCGGGTAGGTACTTGCGAGACGACGATATTGGCGAAGTCGCGGCTGGCCTCGCGCATCGCCGCAAAGGCTTCCGGCTTGTTGTCTTCGATCCCGACCAAGGCTTTGGGCGCATCCATCCCGCGCAACATCAGCCGGATGCCGGCCACTATTTCCGCCGCCCGCTCCTGCATCAAGCGGTCGTCGCAAGTCAGATAGGGTTCGCATTCGCCGGCGTTGATCAGCAGGGTATGGATTTTGTTCTTCCGGCCCAGACTCAATTTCACCGCCGACGGGAATACCGCGCCGCCCAGACCGACCACGCCGGCCGCACCGACCCGCAGGCAAATTTCTTCCGGATCGAGCTGAAACGGGTCTTCTGCGACGTTCAACTCCGCCCATTGTTCGAGGCCGTCGCTTTCCAACACGACGGTGCGGATCGGCAAGGCCGACGGGTGCGGCGCCGGAAAGTCTTTGACATCGACAATGGTGCCGGAGGTTGGCGCATGTACCGGCGCCGAAATTGTGCCTTGGCTGTACGCCAGCAATTGGCCTTTCAACACTTTTTCACCCACCATAACCAACGGCTCGGCCGGCTTGCCCACATGCTGCTGCACCGGAATATACAGTTTCTTCGGCAACGGAAAATCGGTCGCAATCGGCAGCGCCGAGGTCTCGGTTTTGTGTTCTTCGGCGTGAATACCGCCGCGCAAACGGGGATTTTCGAACAATGCGAGCATAGGCTTCTCCGTCAGGCCGCCAGCGGTTTAGGCCAGCGCCAATTGCGCAGGGTCACTTCGATCGGATACATTTGCAAACATTCGGTTGGGCAGACTTCGACGCATTTTTTGCAACCGATACAGGCATCGGCAACCACGGCATGGATTTGTTTCGGCGCGCCGACGATCGCATCGGTCGGGCAGACTTTGAAGCAGCGGGTGCAGCCGGTGCAGGTTTCCTCGCTCACCCGGGCCACCATCGGCTCCTGGTCCCGGGTCTGGCTCAAATCGACTTCCACGCCCAGCAACTTGGCCAGTTGCTCCACCAGCGACGTCCCGCCCGGCGGGCACAAAGTCACCGGCGCCGCGCCCGATACCACCGCTTCAGCCGCCGGCCGGCAGCCGGGATAGCCGCACTGTCCGCATTGCGAACCGGGCATCAACGCCTCCACTTTTTCGATCAGCGGATCGGCCTCTACTTTCAAATACTTTCCGGCAATCCCCAGCGCCAGCCCCAGTAACAGTCCCAGTGCAGTCAGAACAACGATGGCGGACAGTACGTACATAATGCGCCTCTTATTTAGTATAAAGACCCGCAAACCCCATAAATGCCAGCGATAAAATGCCGGCGGTAATAAAAGCGATAGGCGTCCCCGAAAAAAGCGCCGGTACCGCCATGAGCGCCAAGCGTTCACGCAGACCGGCGAAGAGCACCATCACCAGGGTAAAACCCATTGCCGAGCCAAAGCCGAACAGCAGGCTTTGCACGAAATCGTATTTCTCCTGGATGTTGAGCAAGGCCACACCCAGCACCGCGCAATTGGTCGTAATCAGCGGCAAGAAAATCCCCAGCACCTGGTACATGACCGGGCTGGTCTTGTGAATCACCATTTCGGTAAATTGCACCACGGCGGCGATCACCAATATAAATCCCAGCACCCGCAGAAAGCCGATATCGAACGGTATCAGCAAGCGGTGTTCCAACACCCAGCTGGCGGCGGATGCCAGCGTCAGCACGAAGGTGGTTGCCAAACCCATACCCAGTGCCGTGTCGAGCTTATTGGACACGCCCATGAACGGGCATAATCCGAGAAACTTGACCAGCACGACGTTATTGACCAACGCCGTACCCAATATCAGAAGTAAGTATTCGCTCATCGCCTTAAACCTGGTGTTTTGCAATGTAATCAGCATCAATTGTGCCAACGCTGCAAAGGCCCGTCAGCTCACCGTTTTAGTGCAAAAACCGCAAAATCGGCCCCACAAATTTCTGTGTCAAAAAACACAGAGGCAAAACAACCGGGTTTAAAATTGTCGCAAACCGCACAAATCGTCAGGATTTATCGAGCGTAGGCAGGCAAATTCGTATTTGGCGCCCAAATTGCATGTGTTTTGTGGACTTCATCAATCAGACGAGATCTATGCGCATGAGCAAATCGACTCCAGACTTTCTGCAAAGCCAGATCGATAGCGAAACCGCCGAACTGCTGACAGCCGCGCCCGGAAGCAGTCCGGCAGTAGCCGTTGCCAAAACGCCGAGCAAAACGCTGCCGTTTTCGTTGTTCGTTAAGGCCGTCGAGCAGGCGCCGGTGGCGATTTCGATTACCGACAAGAAAGCCAACATTCTTTATATCAACGACGCATTCACCGAAGTGACCGGCTACAACGCGGCGGAAATTCTCGGTAAAAACGAATCGCAACTGTCCGACAAGTCCACCCCCAGACAAATCTATTACGACTTGTGGCACACCATATCCCGTAAACAGGTCTGGCATGGGCAATTAGTCAACCGGCAAAAGATGGGACAACGTTATCTGGCCGATTTGACCATCGCGCCGATGCTGGACGAAAGAGGAGCGATCAGCCATTACATCGGCATGCACCGCGACGTGACCCAGGCCCACTACGCCGAACAACAGGTCAACAACCAGAAGCAACTGATCGAATCGGTATTGAACGCTTCGCCGGTAGCGATGGCGGTACTGGACAGCGACAAACGCGTGGTACTGGACAACCAAATGTACAAGATGCTGATCAGCGAATTGGACAAAGACGAGCCCGCCCTGTTTTTTCTGGATGCGTTGGAGCAGGAAATGGGCGACTTGTGGAGCGCCGACATCAACCGCCACCAAGGTTTCGCCAACCGGGAAATCCGGATCGAAGGCAGCGGCTTGCGCGGGGCTCGCTGGTTTTCCTGCTCCGGCAACTGGTTCATCGAAAACGACGTCTGCGCCGATAGTTTTTTTGCCCGCCAATCCAAGGATTATTTGTTGTTGACGCTCAACGACATCACCACCTTGCGCCGGCAACAAGAAAAGTTACAGATTCAATCGTTACGGACTTTGCTTGCCGAAGAGGAACATATCCGCAGCATACGCGAGACCTTGCTGGGCGCGATGCACCAAATTCGCCAGCCCTTGAATCAAATCAATGCAGCAATTCAAATCATGGGCCAACGTAACGACGCCAGCAACGGCCCGTTACGCGAATTACTCGGCCAAGTGCAAAAAATGGGCGAAGAAACCCTGGAAACGCTGCAACGTTGCGTGCCGGAAATCCCGGAAGCGGCGGTGGTACCGGTCAATCTGAACCAACTGCTGCACGAAGTCATGCTGTTACACAGCAATAAATTCCTGGCCAACGGCGTCGTGGTCGACTGGCTGCCGAATCCGGTATTGCCCAATGTTCTCGGCTCCGAAAACAAATTGCGCATGCTGTTCAAACAACTGATCGATAACGCAGTGGATGCGATGAACCGCGCCGGTAGCCGCGAACGGCTGATCAAAATCACGACGGCGACCGACCGCGACTGGGTCAACGTCACTATTTCCGACAGCGGGCCGGGGATTCCGGCCAACCAGCGCAGCAAGGTGTTCGAGCCGTTTTTCACCACCTCGCAAAACCTGAAGAGCGCACAGGCCGGCATGGGTCTGGTGATGGTCAAGGAAATCGTCAATCAGCACAGCGGTATGATCGAAATTGATCCCGATTACCAAAACGGCTGCAGTTTCAAACTCGGCTTTCCCTGTCAAAAAAATTCCGCCATGGTGAACATCCATGACTGAACGATTATTACTGGTCGAATCGGAGCTGGATACGCTCTACATGGTCAGCCAGTTGCTGAACAGTACCCACGAGTTACGCAGCAAACTCAAAGGCATTCTGGAGATTTTGCACAAACGCAGCGGCTTGCGCTTCGGCATGATCACCCTGCGCGACATCGAAGACGACAGCATGGGCATCTGCGAGATATACGGCGAAGGCATCGACCGCTCGGTACGTTACCAGCCCGGCGAAGGCCTGGTCGGGGCGATTTTGGATGAAGGCAGCACGATTGTAGTCGAACGCATCGCCGACGAACCTCGGTTCCTGAGCCGCCTGGGGCTTTACGATCCGGACCTGCCCTTCATCGGCTCGCCGCTGGCGGTGGAACAAGGCGAAGTGGTCGGGATTCTGGCCGCCCAACCCTGCGACGCCACGTTTCTGGGAGAACGCGCCCGCTTCATGGAAATGGTCGCCAACCTGATCGCGCATAGCGTCAACATGCTGCGGGTGATGGAACGCAAACAAAACGAGCTGTTGAATGAACGAGATTATCTGAAGCAGACCCTGGTCAAAAACTATCGCTTTGAAAACATCATCGGCCACTCCGAACCGATGCTGAAAGTGTTCGACATCATTCGTCAGGTGGCGAAATGGCATACCACGGTGCTGATCCGCGGCGAATCCGGCACCGGTAAGGAAGTGGTCGCCAGCTCGATCCATTTCAATTCCGCCTGCGCCAACGGCCCGTTCCTGAAACTGAACTGCGCCGCACTGCCGGATACCTTGCTGGAATCGGAATTGTTCGGCCATGAAAAAGGCGCCTTCAGCGGCGCGATCGGCCAACGCAAAGGTCGGTTCGAATTGGCCGACGGCGGCACGCTGTTTCTGGACGAAATCGGCGAGATCTCGGCGTCGTTCCAGGCCAAGTTGCTGCGAGTACTGCAGGAAGGCGAGTTCGAACGGGTCGGCGGCGTGCGCACGCTGAAAGTCAACGTCCGCATCATCGCCGCGACCAATCGCAACCTGGAGCAGGAAGTGGCCGACGGTAATTTCCGCGAGGACTTGTATTACCGGCTCAACGTCATGCCGATCAACATGCCGCCGTTGCGCGAGCGGATCGAGGACATCCCGGAACTGTCGGCCTTTTTATTGAACCGGATCTCCAAGCAGCAGGGCGGCCGACCGCTGGAAATCAAGGAAAGTGCAATCCGCATCCTGATGAAACACGACTGGCCCGGCAACGTCCGCGAACTGGAAAACCGGCTGGAACGCGCCGCGATCATGAGCGCCGACGGCACTATCGACCGCGACGTGATTGCCAGCACCGGTCTGGAAAACGAAATCGGCATCAGCCGCACGCCGCAATCGATCAAGCATATCGATCTGCACGACGAGAGCATGGACGAGCGGGAACGGGTGATTGCCGCGCTGGAACAAAGCGGCTGGGTACAAGCCAAGGCGGCCCGCTTGCTGGACATGACGCCGCGGCAAATCGCTTACCGGATCCAAACCTTGAATATCAACGTCAAACAAATCTAAGCAGGCTCGAAAACCCGCAACAGCAGGCCGGCATGCCTGCCGGCCCGAGCCTCCCCGCAGCCGCCGCTTTCCTGCCGAAACCGGATACTCTCCATGCGCATTCCCGATGGCAACGGTTCGGCCTGACGAATCGGTCACTCCCGGCAAGCTTGCCAGGGTTTGCCGAATGCTAGCCGACGCACTGCCTTTGGCTACGGCATTCTCGTCCTCCTGCCCTTCTGCTATAGTCAGAAGCATCCGTTGAATTGGAATTGGCCAGGCTCGGCGCGGTAGCGCCGCAGGATTTAGCCCATAAAACCAAACAATAGGCGGACCTTATCTTTAGAAAACCTAGTCGCAATTAATACAGAACTGATGAAGTGGCCCAATAACCCGTTCCAGATTACCCACGCCGACCATAACACGATCGTTTCAATGGAAGGCATTCGCGGCTTTGCGGTATTTTTGGTTTTTCTCGTGCATTACACGACGCTGGCAAAACCCTGGATCAATCCCGGCAGTTTCACTTACGCGGTTGCAGCCTATTTACAAAGCGTAGGCAATATCGGCGTCGACTTATTTTTCGTGTTGAGCGGTTTCCTGATTTACGGAATGCTGATTAAAAAAAGAAAGCCTTTTTTAAACTATGTCAGGCGGAGAATTCAGAGAATTTACCCAACCTTTACCGCCGTATTTATTATTTATCTAGCGCTGTCGATAGTTTTTCCAAACGAATCCAAAATACCGTCCAGCCCGGTCCAAGGTACGATTTACGTTATTAAAAACTACTTATTGTTGCCCGGCCTGTTCAACATCCAACCCATAATAACCGTTGCCTGGTCCTTAAGTTACGAATTTTTTTATTATCTAATCACGCCTTTAGTTATTTTTTGCTTCAATCTCAGATCTTGGCCCCACAAGTTTCGGGTCCTGTTATTTTTGTTCGTCAGCGTTTTAATGTTCGTTTACTTCAGCCATTATCCCAGGCATATACGTCTGCTGATGTTTATTTCCGGGATACTGCTTTACGAAACGGTGAGCCACTATCCGCTGCGAAAGCCGCTATACCTGGGCCTGCCGGCTCTGATTATGGCGCTCGGTTCCGTTGCGATCTTGCAAAAACTAAATATCGACGACTATTGGCGCTACCCGATTCTATTCGTTCTTTTTTATATTTTTTGCTTGGAATGTTTCAGCCCGCCTAATTTCAGCGCAAGGTTGTTTTCTTTGGACCCTATTCGCTGGCTGGGCAATATGAGTTATTCATACTATCTCATGCACGGGCTGGCGCTAAAATTCATATTCCTGATTGCCACGCGTACCTATCCGCCGATCAACGATCACGCCTGTTTATTTTGGGTATTTCTGCCGGCAGCGTTTTGCCTGACATTAGTGCCATCGGCTTTATTGTTCGTTTACGTCGAGAAACCCTACTCATTGAGTCCAAGGTCAGCCTGACGCCCGTCGATGACCCTCCGCTTTGATCCTGCTCAAACCGGTTCTTCGACCACTTTCCGGTAATTTTGCAGCATGGCGTAATACGGGTGTAAAGCGATCATCAACGCTCGGTAAAGCGTAAAAGCATCGGTCGGGTCTTTCTGTTTCAGCTCGGCGATTTCAGTCAGAAACCGGTACAGCATTTTGACGAAATTCTCGATCGTCATCGCCAGCCAGGCGTCGTTGGTGATCCATTTGTCGATAAACTCGTCCAACCGGGCGAAAGTCGTCTTCAACAACGGGTATGCGGTTTGAGTTTCCTTGAATTCCCGCAGCAGCATATAGTCCACGTACGCCCGCTCGGACGTCAGTCGCGGCCGATTGGTGATGCCGAGGTAGCTGGCTTTGTAATCGGCATAGGCAGCATCGTACCGATTGCAAAACTCGGTCTCGTTGTCTATTTCCAGCCAAGGCGCTAAAACGGCAGCCGTTTCGGCGAAGCAATCGCGTATCGCATTGCCTATTTTGTCGAGTTGCTCGACGAAGGCGGGTTTGGCCAATTCGCCCTTGATCAGCGTTTCAATTGCAGCCAACTCGCTTGCCGTGACGCAAACCGTGGCCAGTTCCTTGGTTAATTTAAGTTCGATTGCCATAGTGCCGTTACCCGATTCCGCTATCTGAATAAAGCCGATGCATGCCGCGCCCTGGCGCGTCAGGCGGTCAAATCGACGATTTCGGCAACGCAGGCGTTGTCTTTGACGGTGTGCAGCGCGTTATCGAACACCATGGCCGAGCTGTATAAAACACTTTTGACGATGATGTCGCCCTTGGTATCTTTGATGACGAAGAAGGTATCGCCCTCGGGCACCTTGCCGGCGGCGATCTGCTGGCTCATCAACGAGCCGGTCCGGACTTCCTTAATTGCCTTTAGCGCTTCGTCCTTGTTGCCGTAATCGGCGCTCATCAAAATCAGCTCGCCTTTACCGTTCAAAAAATGAAAAAAATACTGGTTGTCGTCGTTGGTTTTCAGTTCGAAAGTCGCTGGCATGGGCTGCTCCAATAGTTAAGGCTGGGATTAAACGGGTCGCCGGTTAAAATTCAGCCCTTCGCTGGCTTGAATACCGTTGCAGCAAACCTACTGCCGGACAATCGAAGGGTTGCAGGCTGCCCCCAGTAGCCGGCAGCAAACCTTATGCCAATAAAAACCCTTTTAAAATCAGTCACAAATCCAATGTCATGCCGCACATTGTCGGCTTTGCCACACAACATCGACTCCGATTTGCTCACTGCTGCAGTGAAATGTTCGGCCAATATAAGAAACGGCTTGGCAGCAGGCGCCAGGCATCGGGCCGATTACTCAACGTAATTAGAACGATCTAACCCGCCGCGGCGCTCCGCATCGCAAGCTTCGGCGTTAGACGCAGCGCCGATTCGGCTTTATCATGCCCCCTCCGCCAAACCGCAAAAATCGCCCATGACCGAAGCCACCATCACCTGCCCCAATTGCAGCACCGCCGTGCCGCTGACCGAATCACTGGCCGCGCCGCTACTCGCCGCCACCCGCAAACAGTTCGAAGCACAGCTCAAACAAAAAGACGCCGACATCGCCCAGCGCGAGCAAGGCCTGAAACAGCAACAACAGCAGTTGCAGGACGCGCAGCGCGAACTGGAAAACCAGGTCAAACAGCAGGTCGAAAAACAACTGCAGACCGAACGCCAGCGCGTCATCGAAGAAGAAAGCCGCAAGGCCAAACTGGCCGCCGCCGCCGAGCTGGAGCATAAAAACCGCGAACTGGCCGACTTGACCGAAGTATTGAAAGTCCGCGACGCCAAACTCGCCGAAGCCCAGCAAGCCCAGGCCGAATTAATTAAAAAGCAGCGTGAACTCGACGACGCCAAGCGCGAACTGGAACTGACCGTGGAAAAACGGGTGCAGGACAACCTGAGCCAAGTCCGCGATCAGGCCAAACGCGAAGCCGAGGAAGGATTGAAACTGCGGGTGCTGGAAAAGGACCAGACCATCGCCGCGATGCAGCAAAAAATCGAGGAACTCAAACAAAAAGCCGAGCAAGGCTCGCAGCAACTGCAAGGCGAAGTCCAAGAGCTGGAGCTGGAAAACCTGTTGCGTGCCAAGTTCCCGTTCGACAGCATCGAACCGGTCGCCAAAGGCGAATTCGGCGGCGACGTGTTACAGCGCGTCGCCGGCCCTTCGGGCACCCCGGCCGGCAGCATCTTGTGGGAATCCAAACGCACCAAAAACTGGAGCGACGGCTGGCTGGTAAAACTGCGCGAAGACCAGCGCGCCGCCAAGGCCGAACTGGCCGTCATCGTCAGCCAGGCCTTACCCAAAGACGTGGAAACCTTCGACGTCATCGACGGCGTCTGGGTCACCGGCCCGCGCGCCGCGTTGCCGGTCGCGACCATACTTCGCCACACCCTGCTGGAAATCGGCCTGGCCCGCCTCGCCGCCGAAGGCCAGCACGGCAAGACCGAGATGGTTTACCAATATCTGACCGGCCCGCGTTTTCGGCAACGGGTCGAAGCCATCGTCGAAGCCTTCTCGACCATGCAGGAAGACCTGGACAAGGAACGCAAAGCCATCCTCAAACAATGGGCCAAACGCGAAGCCCAAATCGAACGGGTCATGCACGCCACGGTCGGCATGTACGGCGATTTGCAAGGCATCGCCGGCAAGTCCTTGCAGGAGATCGAGGGTTTGGAAATGCGGGCGTTGGGGGTGGATGAAGACTCGGATTGAGCCATAACCCTGCCGGTCGATCCGGCTTCTGGTTCTAAAGCTCCAGCTTGGGAACTAGGGATTTGACGTCAATTCACGACCATGTTTATACTTGCGTTTAAACGTTTGGGAGCAGTTCATGACCGAAGCCATACTCGACATCAAACAATGGGGCAATAATCTCGGTGTGCGCCTTCCGGCGGCCATTGCCAAGGCCGCGCACTTACACAACCATCAACGGGTAAGGATTTCCGTGGAAGACGATAAAGTGGTCATCACGCCATTGGCCGAAGAAGTTTTGACGTTGGAGCAGCGCTTGGCCCGCTTCGACCCCGAGCGGCACGGTGGCGAGGCGATGGCGAACACACAAGCGATAGGCGCCGAACGTTGGTAGCCCGCACGGAAACGGCGGTTTGGGTGCCGGAACGGCAAGACATAATCTGGATCGATTGCAATCCTCAGGTCGGCCAGGAAATGCGCGACATTCATCCGTTTTTGGTGCTTTCGCCGCGCATTTTCAATGAAAAAACCTCGCTGGTAATCGGCCTGCCGATGACGACTGCCGCCTACAATGCCGACAATCCGTTTGCGGTGGCTGTCGGCAAAGCCGGCGGCCGTAAGACCGGACAAACCAGCTATGTGCTCTGCCACCAACCCAAATCCTGCGACTGGCGTTTGCGTCAGGCCAAACCGCATCCTCTCAAATCCTTGCCGGGCGATGCGTTCGCTCAGGTTTGCGAGCGGTTGAATCAGATTATTCAAATTGCAGGTGATGATGAGAGAGCCTGAGCGCTCTAGGCTCTGGTTCCCAAGCTCCGGCTTGGGAACTAGAAGAAGCTTGCGTTTGGCGTAAGCCGCTACCTATATTAATATCTAATACACCTTATCGGGAGCGAAATTATGGCCAGAAACACTTCCGTCACCTTGGGTGACCACTTCGATAATTTTGTGCAGGAAAAAATACAGCAAGGCCGTTTCTTATCGGTTAGCGAAGCCGTCCGCGCCGGTTTACGTAAACTGGAAGAAGAGGATCTTAAGCTACAGGCGTTAAGAGCCAAGCTGCAAGCCGGCGAAGACAGCCCGTTGCAGGAGAATTTCGACGAAGAGCAGTTTCTGGTTGCGATGCGAACAAAACACAGCCAATGAAGCCAAGCTATCGCATCAGGCAACTGGCGGCGGCGGACCTGGAACGAATTTGGCTGTACAGCTTTCAACAGTGGGGTGCCGAACAAGCCGACCACTACTTACGCGCCCTATTCCACCGTTTCGCCTGGCTTGCGGAACACCCCAAGCTGGGCAAGGTGCGCGACGATATAAAACCCGGCTATTTCTGCTTTCCCGAAGGCCGGCATTTAATTTTTTATATGGTTAACGATACCGGCACAGAAATCATCGGCGTGCCCCATCAAAGCAGGGATGTGATTAATCATGTTGGGTGAATTGAATAATGGCATCCGAAGATTCTATCGTGTATCTGGTTCCCAAGCTCCGGCTTGGGAACCCCGGCCTTGGAAGCTCCAGCTTCCAGTCTGCATGGGGATAGGAAGCTAGAGCTTCCGAGATAGCATTCCCAAACTGGAGTTTGGGAACTAGCGGACTGAAGTTGGGAACTAAAATACCCTTCTACCTACGCACAGATCATGAATTATCATTAATAATGCCAGGAAAGATAAAAGAGTTTTGTATGAAAATTGCATTTTGGAATATAAAAAATAAAAATCATACTATCCTTATTAAAAATTTGATGAGCTTGTATAACATTGACATTCTGGGGCTAGCGGAATCTTCGAACATTGATGATAATATTATGCTTATTGATGGCTTTAAATGCTTGCATCGCAATGGCAAAATAAAAGTCTTTACACGAGTCGGAAAGTCAATTATAAAAACAACATCGGAGTCGGATAGATACATTTTTATAGAATTTAAATCCCCATCTGAAGGCGTATTTTTAATTTGCTTCTGCCATTTAGTAGATAGAATAAATTTTAAAACAGACCTGTCCCGCGGCGCTGAAATACACAACTTTAAAGATGAGATTTTGCGACAGGAAAAATTAAAAAATACAAAGAATACGATTATATTTGGTGACTTGAATATCAATCCATTTGAAACCCCAATGACTGGCGCCTTTTACTTAAACGCCACCATTGACTCTAAGATAGCTAGCAAGCTAAAAAGAACTCTTCAAAAAAAGGAATATGAGTATCTCTATAACCCCATGTGGAAGTTTTTTAGCAAAAAAGAAAGACCTTATGGAACATATTATCTAAATAATCCGTGCCATGAAGAACACCATTGGAATATACTTGATAATGTTTTACTCAGACCTCAGATTATTAATAAGTTAGTAGAGGATTCTTTAATTATTATGACTAATATAGGTGCTAACGAATTGCTATCAAGAAACGGCTTGATTAACAGCAAATATTCTGATCACCTTCCAATTTTGGCTGAATTTAATATTTAACTTAGGACGATTTGCCATGAATAGTGTATGGGAAAAAGCTATAAAAGCTGAAAAAGTAAATACTCCAAAGAAATTTCTTGATGAAATAGGGGAGGAGTTATTTAGTAAATCTTCGTATGTAGTCCGTGGAAACGCTATTAGACTAGATGAGGGAGATCAACACAGTTTTACTTATAGATTTATAATTGTAAGCGACAGACTTCAATACTCTTACAATTTGTTTAATATTGTCCATGGGATAGAGCTATATCCTGTTTGCATAAAGACTGAGGAGATGATTATCACACAGGCAGATATCAAAGGAAAAATTGATACTATAGATGTAAATGGATTCAATGTGCGGGGCATTATCTGTAATGATGAAACAGATTTTAAGAACACTATTATTAAGATAATTCAAACCGATAGGGTAGTAAAAATTATTCAATCAATAATTTCGCAAAGCGAATAATAGCGGCCGGTGCATCGTACGCTCACTCCAATATGGGAATGTCACCGCTAGAAATCTTTCTCTGGTTCCCAAACTCCAGCTTCCGCTCCCCTATCCCACATAGCCCATGCCCCGCAGCCGCTACCGAGTCCTGCAAAACCCCAGCCCGCATTTTCTGACCGCGACGATCAACCATTGGCTGCCGCTGTTTACCCGGCCGGCAACAGTGAATATCGTGCTGGATTCCTGGCGGTTTTTGCAGCGCGACAGCGGGTTTAAGCTGTACGGTTATGTAATCCTGGAAAACCACTTGCACCTGATTGCCGCGTCGCCGGATTTGAGCCGGGACATGCAACGTTTCAAGGCTTATACCGCCAAACAAATCATTGCCTATCTGCAACAAAGCAGCTCGGGGCGAGTGTTGGAGCTATTGGCGTTATTGAAACGGCCGCATAAGATCGAAAGTGAGTATCAGGTCTGGGAGGAAGGTAGTCATCCGCAGTTGATCGACAGCGAGGCAGTGATGCGGCAGAAGCTGGATTACATCCACCGCAATCCGGTTGAGCGGGGTTATGTGGATTTGCCGGAGCATTGGCGCTATTCCAGCGCGCGAAATTATGCAGCGTTGGAAGGTTTGATAGAGGTGGTTCGGGACTGGTGATTGGGTCGGGAAGCTGTAGCTTCCGGGCGGTGGGTTCCCAAGCTGGAGCTTGGGAACCAGAGGGGCCGGATCGGAATCGACTCGCTTTAGCGTTTCACGCCGCCCGGTCCACCAACTCCAGTCCTCTAAGCACTGAGCGGCGGATAAACACATCCACCAATTGCTCGATCAATTCGTCCGCCACCGGCAGTACGAATTGTTCGGTCATCACTTTCCATATTTTGCGACCGTCGGTGCCGTTCCGCGTGAGGTAGCGAATCATCGCGATGTAACAGGACGTCGATGTGGTCGCCCCGGTTAGCCTATTCCCAAACTGAGAGCGAAAAGATCAGGGCAAGCGTTTATTCGCCAGCCCCCACTCAAACCTCGCCAACCGCTCACCTTCCACCAAGCCCTTTGTCGCAAACTCATCCGCCTGTCGGCCGGATTGTCGGCAAAATCACCAAGCGCAAGCCCGCAGGGCCCAGATCATTCGGCTGCTTTTTAAGCCGGCACCGAATCGGCATTGACAAATCCGGCCGAATTTCAACGCTTGCCGGTATCCGGAAAGCTTTCCCGCGGCCGGCTCGCATCGCCGCCGTTCCAAAACAGCGAGTGGTTTACATTTTGCTTCGTTAAATGGACACCGTAATCCGAGGTTAAACCATGAACAAAATTGGCATTTTCTACGGAACCGAAGAAGGCATGACCGAGATGATGGCTCAAGTCATGTATCGCGTATTGGGCGACGATATCGCCAGCGAGCCGGTAAACGTGAATCAGGCGTCGGTCGCCCAGCTGTTAAGCTATAAGGCCTTGATTCTGGGCATGCCCAGCTACGGGGTCGGCGAAATTCCCGGCCGGACCACCGGTAGCGAAGAAGGCAATTGGGAAGAGTTTTTGTTCCGGCTGGACGAAGCCGATCTGTCCGGCAAGCGTATCGCCTTGTTCGGCTTGGGCAATCAGCAAAAATACTTTGATCGCTTCGCCGGTTCCTTGATTCATTTGTACCACTACGTGGCCGGCTACGGCGCCGAGGTGGTCGGTGCCTGGAGCACGGCCGGTTATCACTTTACCCATTCCAACTCGGTGGTGGACGGCAAATTTGTCGGCTTGGTTCTGGACCACCACAATCAACCCGAGATGACGAAATCGCGGATTCTGGATTGGCTGGATCAAATCAAACCGGCGCTGCTGGAGAAGCTGAATTAGCAATTCTTCTATTGAATAGCCTTTCGCTTTTCTGCCCTTGGGCTCTGAACCTGCCCAAGGGCGCACTCAATAAGGCTTCAAGCAGCGGGCCGGCGGCCAGCCGGTAATCAATCGCCACCGGTGCGCCGCGCGCCGTTCCGAAAAGTCACGACGCTCTATCAACGCTGGCGAGTACGCTAAACCGTAATTAAGCCGCCTGATCCACCAACTCCAGCCCTCTAAACACCGAACAACGAATAAACACGTCCAGCGTCGGCGCCAGTTGCTTTTGCAGGCAGAACTTGGCGACCAGTTTGGTCAGGCCCTTGATGTCGCGACCGGAAGCGCCGGGAAACAGGTCGACCAGTTGTTCGATCAATTCGTCCGCGACCGGCAGCGCGAACTGTTCGGTCATCACTTTCCAGATTTTGCGGCGGTCGGCGCTGTTCGGAGAGTGGTAGCGGATCATCGCGATGCAACGGGAGATGATGGCTTCGTCGATGTCGTCGACCCGGTTGGTGGTCAGGAACAGCAGGCCGTTGAAGTATTCCAGCACCCTTAAAAATACGCCGACCACGGCGTTGGAGGCCAGATTGTCGGCGCGTTTTTTGATGTAAACATCGGCTTCGTCGATCAGCATCACCGCACCCCAACGCTGGGCGCGGATCAGGGTTTCCTTCAGGGTTTTCTCCATTTCGGCGACGTTCAAACCGAGCTGGCCGGAATGCACCCGGTACAGCGGCCGCTTGATGATTTCCGAATAGACCTCGGCGGTCAGCGTCTTACCGACACCGGCCGGTCCGGCGCAAAGCACCGTGGTACCGCCGGATTTACCTTCGACGATGTCGTCCATCAGCATGTCCATTTCGGCGGTGAGAATGTCGATCAGGTCGGTCTGTTCCGGCGGCAGAATCAGTTTTTGCTTCAGTTCCGGCTGGTAGACGTAAGGCTGCAGGTCGTCGACATGCACCCAGACGTGGTGATGCAACTCCAGATGAAACAGCAGGATATAGCCGTGTACCGGCAATTCGGTGAACAAGCCCTTGCCGACCTCGGCCTTGGCTTTTTCCATCTGGCTCTCGGTTTTGCTGTCGTAGCGCATGCTTTTGCCGGCCTTGCGCAGATAGGTGCCGAAAATGTCGCCGGAGGCCTCCAAAGTCAGCGCCCGGTCGCTGAGGATGTTTTCGTCGTTAACCAAGCGACAGGCTCCGCCGCCGGACGACAGCACCACGGTATTCTTGCGGGTCCAGTCGTTGCTGCGGTGGCTGGCAGTTGGATCTTCGGCGTAGATGCCGGTGCCCCAGCCGGAGAATTGCTCGCCGTAACGGCCGCGCCAGTCGAAATAACGGCCGGCGGCTTCGTCGTAGCTGGCGATCAAATCGGCGGTTTCCTTTAAATAGCCCTTGCCGGCGAAGATTTCCGGGATGGTTTTATGGTCCAGGTCTTTGCCGCGGATGATCAGGGTTTCGATCGCGATCTTGCCCTTGCTGTTGGCTTTTAACTCGATCAGGATGCGGCCGGCTTCTTCCTCGCCGGGCGGCGTGTAATCGACCCGGGTGATCAAATAGGCCAGCGTTCTACCGCCATGCTCGACATGAAACAACCAGCCGCGAATCGCGCCGTCCAGCAAGTAGCTGGCGATGTCGGGCAGCAGTTTTTCCAGATCGTCCGGGCCGTAGCGGCGCTGGTCGTCGCTCAAGGCTTGCTGCAAGGCGGTCAGCAGTGCGGCTTGTTGTTGCAGGCTCTCGCCTTGCTGGGCGTAAATGCCGGCCAAGGTTGCCATCTCGGCGCTGCTGAGTTGGTCGTAAAACACCTGTGCCTTGCTGCCGAAGCGCAGTTGCTCGCTCAGTCCGTTCAAACGCGGGTGAGCGGCCAACAGTTGCTGCAAGTGCGGTTTGTCGATGGATAATTTCATGCATCACTCCTGTGACGGTAAGGCAAGACAAAGTAATTCGGATAAATGCAGCGGCTTGCTGAAACCGCCGCCGACGATTTGTTCGCGGCAGGAAAAACCGCTGCCGACCAGCAGCGCGTGGGGCTCGGCGCGCAGTGCCGGGAACAAGGCCAGTTCGGCCATTGCCTGGGCGTCGGCGTAATGCTCGGCTTCGACGCCGAAGTTACCGGCCATGCCGCAGCAGGACGTTTCGATCAATTCGAACGACAACTCGGGGATTTGCTTAAGAATTTTGCGGACCGATTTGATTGAGCCGACCGCTTTTTGGTGGCAATGGCCGTGCAGCAGCACGCGAGATGGGTCCGGAATGGCTTGAAAGGCCAAAGTCCAGCGCTTGGCGCTTTGTTCGCGGACGATGAATTCTTCCAGCAGCACGACTTTTTCGGCCAATTTCCGCGCCGACTCACCCAGATCCAGTTTCAGATATTCGTCGCGCAGGCTCAGAATGCACGACGGTTCCAGGCCGACGATGCTGCGACCGGCATCGATGTGCTCGCCTAACGCGGCCAACATCCGGCGCGCCTCAAAGCGGGCTTGTTCGAGCATACCGTTGGAGAAATAGGTGCGGCCGCAACACAGCGGCCGCTGGTCTTTATCGGCGGCTGACGGCGTCGCGACGTGGACGTGGTAACCGGCCGCGATTAACAGCTTTTTCGCTGCGTCGGCCGAGGCCGGATTGAAGTAGTAATTGAAAGTGTCGACCAGTAACACCACTTGCCGATCGCTCAAGTCCGGGTGCAAAATCAAACCGGACTGTGGCGACACTTGGAATGGCTGTTCGGCCGGCAGCGGCAGTTCGGCTTTGGCGCTGATGCCTAATGCGGTTTCGGCCAGTTTGGCCAGCAGCGGCGAGCGGTTGCGCCAAGCGATCAAACGGCGCAGCAGCGGGAATTTGAGCAAACGCGGCAAATGCCCCCACAATTTGCGCCGCAACGGCAACCCGCGGCGGGCGGCTTGTTGGGCCAGGAATTCGGCCTTGATCGCCGCCATATCCACTTCGTTTTCGCATTCGCGCTTGCAACCCTTGCAAGCCACACACAAGTCCATTGCGGCAACCAAGGCCGGATCGAACAAGGCCACAGGATTATCGGCGTTCAGCGCGGCTTTCAATAACTTGACCCGACCGCCCGGCGACAAATCCGGATTGGCGCTGACCCGAAAACTCGGGCACATCACGCCCTTGTCGGCCTGCTGCTGGCATTGCTTGCTGCCGATGCACACCGCCACCGCCTTGGCGAAATCGGCGCCGTGCTTGGGAATGTCGGCGTAGGCGTCGCCCATGCCGGCGTTGCGGTAAGACGACCAGTCGAGAAACAGTTTCATGAAGGCTGAGCAAGTTAAAACTTCGCTCAAGCAAAATCGGCGCCAGCACCGGTTGAATCCGGCGTGGCAGCGGAAATCGGCACCGACGCCGATGTTACCGCCGCGCGTATCGCCGAGCGCCCGGTTTTCGGTAGCGAAGCCCGAATGTCGCAAATCCGACAAAGCCTACCGTCGCCGCAGCATTTACCACAGCAAATACGCGATTAATCGGCAGCAACCCGGACAATTCGGCGGCGGATATTCCGGCACATTATTTGCGGAAATTTGGCTTTTGGTTTGTGAGGAACGAGACGTGGAATTGGATAACTGTGTTTGCCGCTATTTCATCAGCTATAGCGGGGTCAAATTACCGCTGAAACCGGTCAACGAGCTGCCCGATGAAAGCCATCTGGAAAACCGCAACACTTACTTCCGCGGCTTTTTCGACGCCGACCAACGCCTGCTGTTATTGGAAAAGCTGGTATACGGCGATATCGAACTGCGCCATCGTTACCGCTACCACCCCAACGGCGTCTTGGCCGACGCCGAAATTACCGATGCGGACGGCGAAATCGCAGTATTGCGTTTCGACCAGAACGGTACCGCGATCGAAGACCAATCGGCTTAACCGGCTTTTCTTCGCCGGAAAACGCCTGTTTCAGTCTGCCGCACCATTGCTATTAACCCGGCCCTTAAACACCGCCCGCCTTTGTCCCCCGGAGGGTAGCAACGGAATACCAGTAAGAATTAGGGCCAGGCTAACAAAAGCTTGACGATCAATGCCGATCCAGTTCTTTAGGCTGGTCGGCACCGTTGAGCGCCTTTTCAATTAACGCAACGCTACCGCGTACCAACAACGCGAACAAGACTGCCGGCACAACAAAATCGATCGGTAAAATGCCCGCCAAACCGGCCGTAGCCAGTGCCGCGATCGTCAAACCGAAACTTCCGGTATTAGCGATTTTCATGTGGCCTCCCAGACCGTGATTCGGTCGTAATGAAAATACGCTTTCACTATACCGGTGCATTACAAATCGACAATACACGCTATGTTCAATTTATTGTTTTAATTAATAAAACAGTGCAAAAGGTAAGTGTATTACCCAAGCCAACGCGAACGGCGTCAGGCCGGCAATGCTAACTATCGGTGATCAGGGATGGCCGTTCAGGCATTGCTGTTCGTCGTGCGGCAGACCGGCGGCGAGTTTCCCGGCCAGATAGGCCGCGATCGCTTGCAGCGGCGAGGTTTCGCCGGTGGTGAGCAGTTCGGTATTGCGTTCCGCCAAGCGGCGAATCACGCCGTCGCCGGCCGACGCCGCGATCGCCACGTCCACATCATGCAGCGGATGCCGATTGCCGTCGCCGCGCACGTGCCATTCGTGCAGGCCGCCGAATTCGGTCAAATCCAGCGTCCAGGCCAGTTCCACCCCGGACTCGGAAGCGACGTAGACCCGCCAATTCGCCGCGCGACCGGCGTGTGCCGCAATCGTACCGTCTTGATTCACTGCCACCGCAATAATTTTCTGTGTCATCGTGCGCTCACCTCTGCCATAAAATTCAACACGCTCCCCTCCGCCCTGTTTGCAGGAAACGGCGAAGAACACGGATTGCGGCCAGATTACCGATTTAACCGCAAAGAAGGCAAGGAAATACTGCCGGCGCGGTGCGGAACAGTGCGGTTCGCAACAGCAACGGCCGCCGACGCAGTCTGCTACAAGCCCAGGCGGATGCCGATGGTCCCGATGTAGTTGTCGAAATAGGCGTGGCCGAGCAAAGCGTCGAAATTGGCGTAAGCCTGCCAGCCGTTGGGCATTACCGCGACCAGGCCGCCGCCGACATGGAAAAAATCCCGGTCGGGCCGGTCGGTTTGGAAACCGAACGTGGTCGGCAGCGCGCGGAAATCTTGCGCGAATTGCACGTAAATCGTGCGCTGGCCGTTGTCGTATTCGTGGGTCCAATCGGCGTTGACCTGCGGCACCAATACGCCCCACGAGGTACTGATTGCGTAGGATGCCTGGGCGCCGACGCTGGATTGCACCGAGGTCAGCCGGTCCGCCAGATAGCGCAGTTCCAGGCCGGAGCTACCCTGCTCGCTATACGCATCCATCGCCGCGTGGCGGTAGCGGACCGTGGCGCGGGGACCGAGAGTCAAACCGCCCAGCGTCAAGTCGTAGCCGGTAGACAGATTGCCCTCGAATTGGTCGGCACCGGGCGTGCCGCTGATCGCACCGCCGAAATTGGTGTTGTCTTCGCGCAAGTAATCGCGGCGATTGGCGTTGCTGCCGTCTTTGCGCAGGTATTGAAACGACAAGTCGGCGAAAAAGCCTTGCCAGGGAAACAAGGAGGCAAACAAGGTCGGCCCGTAGGAGTCGGTGTCGAAGCCGCCGCCGTTAAACTGGTCGCCGTGCCAGCGCGAATAGTTGACCGCCAACCCGGCCACGGCCCAGTCGGTCGGCATGGTGTCGATACCCAAGCTGAAGCCGGCCTCGTTGGAGACATATCCCCGCTCCAATTCGGTTTGGCGCCGATCCAATGCCCGGTAATCGGCGTTGAAAAACAGATTCACGCCGGGTAACAAGGCCATCTCGCCGTCCCCGGCAGCACCGCCCTTGGCTAGATCCTGGCCGGCGTCCGCTTGGCCGCGGCGTTTTTTCAGGACGAGATCGGCTTGGCCGAGGGCGGAAAACGCCGCGCCGGCAGCCGAACTCCCCGCCGCGCCGCCACCAGGCGCACCGCCTACCGGCGGCGGATTCCCGGCCGGGATGGTGCCGCACAAACTGGCCAATTGCGGACCGAAATTCAATGGCTGCTGACCGCCGCCGGTCTGGCGCGGCGAACTGCCCACCAACTGCGCGCAACCGAGTTGGTTGCCGTCCTTGGCCAGCAGCGCGCGAATCTGTTGATCCAACGACGCGGCGTCAGCCGGGATGGTGGCGACCACCAACAGCCCAACGGCGGCCAACCGATACGGATTTTTCAATATTGGAGATTCATCGGCGCGGCAAACAGCCGCCGAACCGTTGAGGGCAATCGACCGCATATCCGCGCGTGCAGTCGGTTGCGGCATCAGTTTGGAATGCTTCATCTGGTCTGAGTTTCCGGGTTGCAAGGGTTAGGCCCAGCCGAATTCGCTGCGGCAATGGTCGAGAATAATAGCGAATTATGTGATGCGGATAACATATTTTCAAGAATTCGCCGGACCGGCAGCACTAAGCCGCGGGGAAACTCAAAACGGCCTTTACCCCGCCGCCCTCGGCGTTGCCGACCTTGATTTCGCCGCCGTGCAACACGGCCACTTCGCGGACGAAGGCCAGGCCCAGACCGGTGCTTTTGCGGCCGGTATCCGGCCGCGGCAGCGAGTAAAAACGTTCGAACAGGCGCGGCAAGGCATAATCGGGGATGCCCGGACCGTGGTCGCGGATACACAAGTGCGCGCGCTGGTTTTCGCTGCGGCCATCGATTTCGATCAGCGAGCCGGCCGGGGCGAAAGCGATGGCGTTATCCAGCAGATTGGACAAGGCTTGGCGCAACAGGAATTCCTCACCCACCACCGGCAACTCGCCGGCAAACTCGAAGGCGACGCCGAGCTGCCGTTGCACCAGGGGCGCGGCTTTTTCGGCGGCGACGGCCTGCGCCAACACGGCCAAATCCAGCCGCTTGGGCTCGGCCAACTGCTGGCGTTGCTCCAACGCCGCCAAGCCCAACAGGCGTTCGATCAATTGGTCCAGCCGTTCCGCCTGCTCGCGGGCGTTGCCGGCAAAGCGGCGGCGCTCGGCGTCGGGCAACGGGTCTTCCAGCAATTCCGCCGCACCGCGGATTGCCGCCAGCGGGCTCTTCATTTCGTGGGTCAGAGTTTGCACGTAGCGTTCGACGTATTGCTTGCCTTCCAACTCGCGGCGCATGGTTTCCAGGGTTTGGGCCAAGGTCGCCAATTCCACGCTGTGCAATTGCGGCGGCGTGGCCTTGCCGCCGGAAGTCACGGCACGGGCGTAAGCCACCAACAAATCGATTGCCCGGGTCAAACGCCAGTTGAACACCGCGCCGAACAGCAGCGCGCCGCCGAACAACCACAGCGCGCCGCGCTGTACCGCGGCCTTGCCGGCCTCGACGATGGGTTGCAGCAACGCGGTCGGATAAGCCACCGTGACGACGCCGATCAATTTTTCGCCGTCGCGCACCGGCGCCGCCACATGCATGGTCGAACTGCGCTTATCGTCCGGGTCCGATTGACTGGAACGGGCGCCGTAGCGGCCTTGCAAGGTTAGATAGACGTCATTCCAGCGCGCGTAATTTTCGCCGAGCGCGCTGCCGGCCGAATCGAAGCGGACGATGCCGGCGGCGTCGGTGACGTACACCCGGTAATCCAGACTTTGTTTCGGAAAGCCGAATATGGTCGCCGACACCGGCCGCTTGCTGTAACGCCGCACCGCGTCGGCGAATTGGCCGTCAGCAATCGCCCCGCGCGCCAGCTCGGGTGCCGCGAGTTCGGCCAGCAGGTTGGCGGTGTCGACCAGACTGGCTTCCAGGGCCATGCGCACGCCGGGGCTGATTTGCTTGACCACCAGCAGCAACACCAACTGCCCGGTGACCGCGACCAGCAGGAAATAGCCCAAAAACAGCCGCACCGACAATTTCATCGGCTTTCCAGGCTGTAGCCCAGGCCGCGATGGGTACGGATCGGATCGGCGTCGGCGATGGCGCGCAGTTTGGCGCGCAAGGTTTTGATATGGGTATCGACGGTGCGGTCGAACACGTCGCCCGGATCGCGCCAGACCCGTTCCAGCAGTTGCTCGCGCGAAAAAATCCGCGTCGGGTGCTCGATCAGCAGCTTCAATAACAAATATTCGTAACGAGTCAGTTCCAGCAAGCGGCCGCAATAACGGATGCGACCGGCCTGACCATCCAGCTCGAAATCGGCGTTACCCGGCTGGATCGGGGCCGGCTGCATCCGGCGCAGGATGGCGCCGACCCGCGCCGCCACTTCGCGCGGGCTGAACGGCTTGGTCACGTAGTCGTCGGCGCCGATTTCCAGGCCGACGATGCGGTCGATCTCGTCGCCGTGCGCGGTCAAAAACATCACCGGTATTTGCGAAAACCGGCGCAATTGCCGGCACAACTCGAAGCCGGAGCCGTCCGGCAAACCGACATCCAGGATCGCCAGCGCAAACGGCTCGGTTTGCAAGCGGGCCAAGCCGGTTTGCAGCAAATCGGCATGCTCGGGCTGATAACCGTTTTGGCGCAGCGCGTAAATCAAGGTATCGGCAATTGCCGGTTCGTCCTCGACGATCAAAATTCGCTGCGGCCCAATCGACTCGGCCATCAGTAACTCATGCAGGCGGCATTCAGTACCCCGGCCGCCAGCGAAAAACCGGCCAATACCACCGCCGGACCGATTTCGTCGCCGGCGATGCGTTCGCATAAATCGGCAAAAGCCAGACGCACGCCGACGAACACCAAGGTTTGGACGAAAAAGGCGACACCGGCCCAGATCAGCATGTCGGTAAAGGAAACGCTGTTGGCGATCGCTCCGGCCAAGGCCAGCGCAAACCCGAGCACGGCGCCGGTGAAGGCCAGCGCCGGCGCGGTTTTACCGGCGCGGATCAATTTGAACTCGGCATACGGCGTGATCTGCAAATAGCAAAAACCGAACAGCGCGCTGAGCGCGACGGCCGCCAGAAAATGCAAAACAAAGCCGTTGGCTGCGGCCGCTAACTCGGCTAAATCGATGGTGGGCATAATCAGTCCTCGACGAAAAAATGCGGTACGAACCGGCTATTGTTGCCGGTGATTTCGGTTTTGTCCTCGCGAATGCCGATACCGGCCGGCTGGCCGGCGACGACCCAGGAACCGATCACCGGATAGTTGCCGGCGAACTCGGGCAGCGGCGTGTAACGTTGATAGATATAGCCGTCGTCGCCGTAAAGGCCGGCGGACTCGACGACGCTGCTGCCGCGGCGGATTTCGATGTTGGCGCCTTCGCGCGAATACAGCGGCTTGCGTACAAAGTCGCCGAGCATGGGCTTATCGGCGAAGCTGGCCTGCAGCAAGTTGGGGTGGCCTTCGAACAATTCCCACAAGATCGGCAGAATGCCTTTGTTGCTGAGGATTTGCTTCCAGGCCGGCTCCAACAGGCTCGGATTGGCTTTGGGCAGATAGGGGCCGAATTCCTCGCGCAGCAGCCATTCCCAGGGGTACAGTTTGAATAGACTCCGAATCGGCCGATCCTGCAAATCGACGAATTGTTGCGCCGCCGCCTGCCAGCCGATGTCTTCGATCGCCAGCCAATGCGGACGAATGCCGGCCTGCAACGCGGTGTCCATCAAATAGGCGACATTGCCGGCATCCTCGTCGCTATGGGCGACGCCGGCAAAATAGACCTCGGCGTGGCTGTGCCGATAGCCTTGCCAGAAGGCGATCAGTTTTTCGTGGATGGAGTTGAACTGGTCGGCCTGCGGGTAACAATCGCTCAGCCAGAACCATTGCGCGACGGCCGCCTCCGGCAACGCGGTCGGCGTGTCGGCATTGTATTCCAGCAGTTTCGGCGGCCCGCTGCCGTCCCAGGCCAGATCGAAGCGGCCGAACAAACTGGGGTCGCCGCGTTCCCAGGATGCGGTCAGATAGGGCGCGGCCCAACGCGGAATCCGCAGCCGCTCGAACCAATCGCGACGGATCACTTGTTCGACAGCTTGCAAACACAGCCGATGCAGTTCGGCGGTGGCGTCGTCCAGCACATCGATCTGGCTGCGGCTGAAGCGGTAGCAGGCCGATTCGTCCCAATAGACGGCGCCGTCTATGGTATGGAAATTCATGCCGACCGCTTCCAGCCGTTGCCGCCAGTCGGCGCGCGCTTGCCGTTCCAGGCGTTGCATCTCAGCCGCCGAAAAAGCCGTGCGAACCGCCGAAGGAGCCGAAACCGCCGCGGCGGGTGCCGCTGTGGCCGTCGTCGCTGCCGCCGCGGTAACTGGAACCGGAACCGCCGCCGTGGCTGCCGCTATGGCTGTTGTCGCATTCGACCGGATTGCCGTTGGCGTCGGTGCAATCCTGCCGAATTTTGAAATCGCCGGGCTGGCCGGCGTAACCGGCCAAGGACAGGCTGCCGAGCAAAGCCAGCGAGACCTGCAGCGAGCGGCGCGGAATCGGCGGCACGCTTTGACCTTCCGGGGCCACTTGCAACAACTGCTCCCAATCCGACAGCCGCGGATAGAAATCGCGATGGTAAACGCCGCCAACCAACAACAGCATGTAAAAATCCAGTTTGTTGCCGGTTAACAGGCACAGCGGCAAACCCAGCCAGGCTACGCCGTTCGCCAGCAAGGCCGAGCGTAAGGCCTGGCTTTGGCCCCGCTGTACCCGCTGGTTGTAATTGCGCTCGGCCAACGGCAGGCGGGCTTGCAGACGCAACAGCGGATAGGCAGCCAACGCTAGCGCAACGAACAATACCCGAATCGGCCAGATCGACGCCGCCGGCGCATAACCGTTGAAGACCGGGTAATGCCAGGACAGGTAAGTGGCGTAGACGACATACACCAACAAGTACAAGATGGTCAGGATGGTAATGAAACGAAAGCTGGCCACCGCCTTTTCGAACTCGACGCAAGCCGCGCTATTGCTGCTCGGCGCCCGCATAAAATCGCCGATCCGGTAAATATTGCGCCGGTAGGAATCCAGCCATAGTCGGTGCTCTTCCGACAGATAACTACCGTCTACAGTGACCGACTCGCGGCTATTTTTGTCGGTGCCGTGAAAAAAATACAGCGATTCGATGCCGTCTTGTTTGTTTTGTTTTAAGGCCAGAGAGTGGGTCGGAATTACGGTTTCTCCAAACCAACCGCGCTTGACAATTTTATCGGGGTAGAACGTGAACCAACGCGTATTCAGAATCTGGCCGCACCATCTGAACACATACACACTAAACAGTACAAAACTCACTTCCAACAAATAAAAGTTACTGCTCAAACCCACCCAAACCAGCACTAGCGCCAGTGGCAAGCCCAAACAGAAAACCAACAACTTTTTCCACAAGCGATAGGTGACGGTCAGTTTTTTATTCAAAGACGGCGGCATGGCTAGCGAGGGTTAATAAAGTCGGGTAAGCATAGTTGCTAGATCGCAATTTGTCCGCCATCCGCAACCCGACACAGGCGCTCCGTCTGCTCAGGCCCAATGTCGTTAAGTTAAGGATTGTAGGAACCCCTGCCCGCGATCAAACGGCTTCGGTCGCAGGCATGGCCTGCTCCTACAGGATGTGAACCAGCCGTTTTGTTCCTTAACTTAACGGCATTGTGCTCAGGCCTGCGGCAAACCGCCGCGCAACAGGGCCTCGAAATCGGCGATCGGCATCGGCTTGCCGAACAAATAACCTTGAAACGCATCGCAACCGTGCTGCTCCAGAAAGGAACGCTGCGCACCGGTTTCGACCCCCTCGGCGATCACATCCATCCCCAGATTTTTCGCCATCGCGATGATGGTTTGCACGATCACGGTATCGTCGGGGTCTTCTAAAATGTCCTGGATAAAGCTCTGGTCGATTTTCAATTGTGCAATCGGCAGCTTGCGCAAATTCGACAAAGACGAATTGCCGGTACCGAAATCGTCCATCGCAAAGCAGACGCCGAAATCGCGTAGCGCATGCATTTTGACGATGGTGTCGTCGATGTCGTCCAATACCAAACTTTCGGTCAATTCCAATTTCAAATGACCGGGTTTGATTGCCGCATCCCTGACGATACGCACCACCTTGCCGACAAAATCGGCCTGGCGAAATTGTCTGGGGCTGACATTCACCGCCAATTGCAAATGCCGGGTATTGGGATCGGCTTCCCAGCGTTTTAATTGTCGGCATGCGGTTTCCAACACCCATTGCCCGATCGGGGTAATCAAACCGATTTCCTCCGCCAACGGGATGAAATCCTTCGGTGGAATCAAGCCGGATTCCGGATGCAGACAACGAATCAGCACTTCGGCGCCGGATACCTCATGGTTTTTACCGACCTGGGGTTGGTAATGCAGCAGAAACCGGTTTTCGGCCAAGGCCCGGTGTAACTCTGCTTCCAATCGCATTCTGGAGTTAATATTGGCCTGCATTTGCGGATCGAAAAAGCGCACGGTGTTTTTGCCGGCCTTCTTGGCTTGGTACATCGCAATATCGGCCTGCTTCAACAAGGCCTCGATATCGAATTCGTGGTCGCGGAACAATACGGCGCCGATGCTGGGCGAGTTTCTGTATTCGTGTTCTTTCAACAAATAGGGCTTGGTCAGCCTTACCAGAATCTTGTTGGCAACGATCTCGGTTTGCGCCGAAGCATCGAGTTTGTCGTCACCCAATTCGCTCAACATCACCACAAACTCGTCGCCGCCGAGACGAGCCACCGTATCGCCCTCGCGCACGCAACCCGACAAGCGCCGGCCGACTTGTTGCAGGAGCAGATCACCCATATCGTGGCCCAGGGTGTCGTTCAACATCTTGAAATTATCCAGATCGATAAACAACAACGCCCCCGGCCGGCCGCTGCGAGAACTGATCGCCAAACAGTGCTTCAAGCGGTCTTGCAATAGCCGCCGATTCGGTAAGCCGGTTAAAGCGTCGTAGAACGCCAAACGTTCGATTTCTTCGGAGGCGGCTTTCAACTGGCTGATGTCGATGAAGCTGGCGACATAGTTTTTTAGATTGCCCTCCTGGTCCGTGACCGCGGAGATGGCCAAATGGATCGGGAACAAACGGCCGTCGATGGACCGGAGAATCGTTTCCCCTTCCCAGGCACCATCGGCCTCGACCGCATCCCACATCGCGGCGTAATCGCTAATCCGCTGTATATCCAGTTGCAAATCGCGCGGATTCTTACCGACCACGAATTCCGCCGGGTAGCCGGTAATCCGGGAAAAAGCCCGGTTCACCCGCAAGATATTGTGGGCGGAGTCCAGCACCAAAATGCCTTCCTGCGACTCGAACGCCGTCGCCGCGATTCGCAGCTCCGCATCCAGCAAACGCTGCGCCTTCAAGGCCTGGTCCAGCCGGCTTTTTTGGGCCAGCCCCTCGGGCAGCGTTATCGCCAGCATATTCGCCACACCCAACTCGACGTGGGTCCAGGGTGCGCTGCGGCCGCGCCATAACTCGCTCCAAACTTCGAACGACTTGCGCGGCGTCAGCCGATAACCGCCGGCCTCGTCCGCTACCAGACCTTTCTCGGCATGACCGGCCCAGTTCACCGTGCGCGGCTTTTCCACCCGAAACCAGACAATCCCGTTTCGGACACCTGCGGACAACGGGGTACACAGTACACCGGAGGCGATATCCCGGTAGTTCATCGCCGGCGGAAAATGTTGCTCCAGATGGTCGCAACTGAACGAGCTGGTGCCGCACTTGCCGCTCAACCATTGCAACAGGCCGTCCAGTTGTTCGGAATCGGGCGTCAGGCCGTGGCAATGGCGCTTGCCTTCGACCAAGGCAACGACGCCGTCGGCATGCAACAACTGCATCAGTTCCGGCAGCAAGCGCTGCAAAATGGTCTCTTCCTGACTGGTAAAGATGTAGTTCAGCAGTTCGCCGATCAAGTGGTTAGCGCTCGTGACATGACGGTGCTGTTCTACCGCTTCTATGCCCGAAAGCTTGGCCGAGGTCATCCGGCTGATAAAGGTCACGGCCTCGCGTTCGGCCAGCGACACCTGCTTCGGCGCGTGGTGATGGCAGGCAATCAGCCCCCACAGCCGGCCATTTTGCATGATCGATACCACCATGGAGGCGCTTACGCCGATATTGCGCAGGTATTGGATATGGATCGGCGACAAGCAACGCAGAGCCGAATAAGTCATATCCAGCGGTTCGGCCGCCAAGGGATTCAGCGCCGGTAGCAACGGCACCGGGTCCGCCTCGATATCCGCGACGACGCGCACCAGATTCAGCGTGTACAAACGCCGCGCCTGAGCGGGTATATCACTGGCCGGAAAGTGCAAACCCAAATAGGAAGGCGCGGTTTCGATCCGGCTTTGGCTGATCACTTCGCCGTTCCATTCGGAATCGAAGCGGTAAACCATCACACTATCGTAGCCGCACAGCGTCCGCACCAGGATCGCCACCTGATCGAAATAGCGTAAGTATTCGCGGTCGGTATCGATATGCAACAGGACGTCCTGCATCTGCAACAACAATTCCGCCAAGCGGGTTTCTTTGTGATCGGTCTGATCCGCCATCAATTCGACGGCAAAACCACCGTTGCTCAGATAGACATGCGCCTGTAGCTCCCGCGAGGCCCCGGCCACGACCACGCTGAGTTTGCCGGCCGCGGTGTCGCGGCCAAGTGCGACCTCGGTCAATGCCTGCAATTGCTCCGCCGCCCTGGCGCCGCCTAAATCGGCAAATGTCAGGCCTAATGCCTGTTCGGCAGACACCTCGAAAATCTGCTCCAGATTCACGCTGGCTTGGACGATTTGCAGCGCCGATGCCGGATCGAGCACCAACAGCACACCGTGCGGCTGAATCTGGCCGATCTGGTGGATGGGCTCGGAAGCACATTTCTGCAATGCCTGCTCCAGTTGCTCGCGGGTAATGTTAGTCATGGTTGCCACTCCCGCTCCCGAACTCCGCCACTACCGCGAGATCGAACTGTTGTTGAAAAAAAGCGAATATCCGTTTGGCGGCAAGCTGAGCCGCTGTGACTTGTGCGGTGTCGGCGGCAATCGATTCGGCAAAATCGATAAAGCCGCGCCACATGCTTGTGGTGGCGGCGCCGTAACCGGCATAAAAACGGGCGCCGGCATCGGCCGATAGCCCCAAATTTTGACCGAGACACTTGGCAATCATTTGGCCGCCCAACGTGGACCCTTCGACCACGTAAAGCGCGCCGACGTAGTCGCCGACACAGGCTATTTGCGGAAGCGGCAAATCCGCGGGTTTCAGCGAGGCTGAATCGATCGCGAAGTGGTTTAAATCCGCTTGCAACCAGGACAGTTTGGCTCTGGGCTCATAATCCAAACCGGCAAGTTGACGCTTGGAAAATGCGGCGAGGCCAGGCTCCAAACCGGCGTAAGTCCGAAATAATGCCTGCAGTAACAATTGGTATGTGGCTAAAGCATAGTCCGGTCTAACCAATCCCGCCAATAAAGCATGCCGGTTTAGCTGGTCGTGTTGCATCCCGGTCGCATCGCGCAGCAAAGCACGTACGCCACCCTGGTCGTTGGAACCTGATTGCGGATTGGTTACGTTCATTTCTGAGCATGCCTAGTGCTAAGTGCGTAAGAGTTATCCTACAAATATACCATTCATTTCCAACCCTTCCAGGGTGATCCCCAGACATTAAACGCTACCGTATAGCGCCAGACCGAAGCGGCGCCGTCAGCCGCGGTTCTGCAACAAGCCGGGATTGCCGCCGATCGCGGCGGTATTGATACTGACGCTTTGCTCGACCGCAAACCGCATTAGGTAATTCGGTCCGCCAGCCTTCGGCCCGGTGCCGGACAAACCCATCCCGCCGAACGGCTGCACCCCGACGACCGCCCCGATCATATTGCGGTTGATGTACAAATTGCCGACTCTGACGTGCCGCGCCACGTATTGCATCGTCGACTCCAGCCGGGTATGCAGCCCCAAGGTCAAGCCGTAACCGCTAGCGTTGATGGCGTCGACCACCTGCTCCAACTCGCCGCTGCGGTAACTGACAATGTGCAGAATCGGCCCGAACACTTCCCGCTCCAGCACGGAGAGGCTTGGAATCCGCACCAAAGTCGGCGGAAAAAAATAGCCGGCCGCACACTGTTCAGGCAGCGGCATCTGGAACAGCACTCTGCCGACCTCCGCCAGGTATTGCCTATGTCGATGCAATGCAGCCAGGGCGGCAGCGTCGATGATCGGGCCGACGTCGGTCTCGAACTCCCACGGCGAACCCAGACGTAACAAGCGCATCGCGCCGATCAGACGCTCGCTCACGGCTTCGCAGGTTTCCTCCGGCAGAAACAACACCCGCAACGCGGAACAGCGCTGGCCGGCACTATTGAAGGCCGATTGCACCGCGTCGCGCACCAGTTGTTCGGTATGCGCGGAACTGTCCGCCAGCATCGCGTTGAGTCCGCCGGTTTCGGCGATCAGCGTCGCAATCGGCCCCGGCCGCAGGCTCAATTGGCGGTTAATCAGACTGGCGGTTTCTACCGACCCGGTAAAGGCAACGCCGACCACGCGCGGGTCACTTAGTAGCTGCCGGCCGATGCCCTCGCCGTCGCCCGGCAGCAACTGCAACACCGGCTTCGGCACGCCGGCCCGGTGCAATAGCCCGACCGCAGCCATGGCCGTCAACGCAGTTTGTTCGGCCGGTTTGGCGATCACGCTATTGCCGGCCAGCAAGGCCGCGGCAATTTGGCCGACGAAAATCGCCAGCGGAAAATTCCACGGGCTGATACAAACGAATACGCCGCGGCCGCGGTAATCGAGCCTATTGTTCTCGCCGGTCGGGCCCGGCAGCGGCAGCGGCTGGCCGAACAAGGCTAAGGCATTGGCGGCATAGTAGCGGCACAAATCGACCGCCTCGCGCAATTCGGCCAAGGCATCGCTCAAGGTGCGACCACCCTCGCGGATGCATAATGCCAGCAATTCGCTGCGGTGGCGCTCGAATAAATCGGCCGCCGTTTGCAGGCAAGCGGCGCGTTCGACCACGGGTTGTAAGCACCACCGCTTGAACGCCGGCTCGGCGCTTGCCAATGCCGCGTCGATGTCGGCCGAGCGACTGGCCAATACTTGGCCGACCACTGCGCCCCGATCGAACGGAGTGTAAACCGGCTGGCCGCTACCGCTTATCCGCTTGCCGTCGACCAGCGGACAGGCCTGCCAGACAGTTGCGGCGTATCGGTCCAGTTCGCTGCGCAGATGCTGAAGTACGGATGGATCGCTCAAATTGGTACCGGCGGAGTTGCGCCGCTGCGGGGCAAACAGGTCCGGCGGCGCTACCAAATTCGGACCGGCCGCGACCTGCAAAAGCTCGGCCGGATCCATGGCCAATTGCGCGGCCGGAATCTGCGGATTCTCGATCTGATTGACGAACGAACTGTTGGCGCCGTTCTCCAACAAACGCCGGACCAGATAAGGTAACAAATCGCGATGGGCCCCGACCGGGGCGTAAACCCGGCAGGCCAATTCCGGCCCGGATTGTGCGAGCAGCGTGTCGTACAGCGCTTCGCCCATGCCGTGCAGGCGTTGAAATTCATAGCCGGGATGCGCGGCGCCGGCCAAGGCCCGAATCGCCGCCACGCTGTGAGCGTTATGGGTGGCAAACTGGCCGAAAAAACAATCCGGCCGCGCCAAAATCGCCTGGGCGCAAGCCAGATAGGACAAATCGGTCGCCGCTTTACGGGTAAACACCGGGTAATCGTCCCAGCCGGCCTCTTGGGCGCGTTTGATTTCGCTGTCCCAATACGCACCTTTCACCAACCGGATCGGAATCCGGCGCTTGCCGTAAACGGCCAACGCCGCCAGCCATTCGACCAATGCCAATGCCCGCTTTTGGTAGGCCTGTACCGCCAGCCCGAAACCCGACCAGCCGGCCAATGCCGGGTCGTTAAATACCGCAGCGAAAATGTCCAACGACATTTCCAGACGCTCCGCCTCTTCGGCATCGACCGTCAGACTGATATTCGCCGCCCTGGCCTGCTTGGCCAGATTCAACAGCTTTACGCTGATCGCCGCGACCGCATGGCCTTGCTGCAACACGTCGTAGCGTGGATACAAGGCGGACAATTTGACCGAGATGCCCGGATTGCGCAACAAACTGCCGCCCGCAACAGTTGCCAGCACAGCTATGGCCTCGGCGTAGCCGGCGTAATAACGCTCGGCGTCGGCGCCCGTCAGCGCCGCCTCGCCGAGCATATCGAACGAATACAGGTATTGCGGACGCTGGCGAGCCCGGTCCAAGGCCGAACCGATATCCTCGGCGATGACGAAATGTTCGGCCAAGATGCGCATGGCCTGAGCGACCGCAGCGCGCAGCAAGGGCTCCCCCAGCCGCTCCAGCAGCGCCGCGGCCAGGTCTAACTCGGAATCGGCACGCTGAATCAAGCGCTCCATGCTGCCGCCAAGTGCCAAACCGCCGCTGGCGAGGTTAATCAGCCAGGAATCGCTGTGTCCCCAATGCCGGCGCCAATCGCCGCCGGCCAATTTGTCCTGCAAAAACCGGTTTTGGGTGGCCGGGTCCGGGATGCGCAGCAATGCCTCGGCCAAGGCCATCAATTGCAAGCCTTCATTGCTCTGCAAACCGTATTCCTGCAAAAAATCCTGGAACAAATCGGCTGCGCTTTGCCGGTTGCGCACCTCGGTAATCAAGCGTTCGGCATCGGCGCTGACCGCCTGCCGGCTGTAATCGGCCAGCGCAGCTCGCAGCTCGGCGACCAGTTCGGCCTCCGCCAGCGTGTAAGATCGGCGCACCCGCGCCCTCAGTCCGTCCAGCTCCTGTTCCGCCTGCATCGCCCGCCCCCCGGATTGCTTTGGTCAAATCGATATCGCCGCACTATGACACTCCCCGCCGGGCCCGATTGTCAATCGGCTGATAAGGCCGACCCGGAGCGGCTTGTTGGATCGAACCGGGTCTGCTACTTTTGCCCGACACAGCCAATTTAACCAGGAGACGTTATGGCCGGCGGAATCGATTTCACGATGGGGTTTCAAACACGAGGCGCGCCGCGCAAAAGCTCCGGCGACGACGGCTACCGGATCTATATCCTGGGCAATTTCTCCGGCCGTAACGCGCCACCCTGGCCGCAACGGCCGATTCGAAAAATCGACGTCGATAACTTCGAACCAGTGATGCGCCAAATCGCGCCGAGCATCGCTCTCGGCCCCGATTCGGTTTTGGAATTTAGCGCCGTTGAAGATTTCCACCCGGACGCCTGGATCGGCAAAATCAAGCTGTTGGCGGACTTGCAACAATTGAAGCGGGAATTGAACAATCCGAATACGGCCGAAGCAGCGGCCGCCAAAATCCGCGCCTTCTTCCCGGCGACGGCCCAGGCCCCGGCCACCGCCGAAACCGCCGACGAAAGTCAGGCAGACCTGTTGGAACGCCTGCTGGGCAAACGACCCGAAGCAGCCGCGGCCACCGACTCGGTGGAGCAAATGATCCGCGGCATCGTCGCCCCGCACGTGGCAAAGTCGGTTAGCGCCGAACACCAGGCATTAGCGTCGGTGGTGACGGCGACCGTCTCGCAGTTCGTCGCCACGCTGTTGCACAGCGCCGATTTTCAAGCCCTGGAAGCACTGTGGCTGGCCTTGCGCGATCTGCTAAACGAAGACCATGCCGACCAGCAGCAACTGTTTCTATTGGATATCGGCCAGGACGAATTGGCGCAAGCGGCCCAAACCGAACCGGATATTCTGAAACAAAAGTTGGCGGCGCATCTGCAGACAGCCGACGGCGAACAACCGGTGCTGTTATTGGGCAATTACCAATTCAACGCCGACAGCCAGGACCGCACGGCGCTGCGTTATTGCAGCGAGTTGGCCGCATGCTGTAACGGCAGTTTTCTGGCCGGTGCCGGACACGAACTGGCGGCGGCCCTACTCGCCCCGGATTCCGCGCCGAGCCAACAATGGCCGGAGATCTGCCGGGCGGTCGGCGGCGAACGCTTGATCCTGGCCTATCCCGGCGTACTACAACGCCTGCCGTACGGCGCCAAGCGCGACCCGTTGCAAAGCCTGGATTTTGAAGAATGCGCGCTGCCGCCCGATCCGGCGGAACTACTGTGGAGCAACCCGGCCTTTCTCGCCGCCCGCTTCCTGATCAGAGCCGAACACGCCACCGACGAACATACCGGCTTTTTCGGCGACGTACCGGCGTTCAGTTACCCGCTGGAAGGCGAAAGCGTGCTGCAAGCGGCGACCGAAACGGTATTGACCGAAAAACAGGCCCACCAACTCTGGGACCGCGGCCTGATGCCGGTCGTCAGTTTCCGCCAGCGGCGGGGCGTGAAATTATTGGATGCGGCGGCGTTGGCTTGAAGCCGGCTGAACAGGGCACGAGGCGCGTCGCAATATCCAACGGATATAACGAATCCCATAATCTGTAGGCCAGACCGGCGCTTTAAAGCCTGCCGGACCGATTCAAAATTTTGGCAATTCGACGGTAGGCAACCTAACTTTGGGCACCTTGCCGGGACTCGGCGGCGTTAATTCCAAAATGATTTTGCAGCCCAAAAGTTTTACCTGCGACTTGGGGCAAACCATGCCTGACGGACATTGAATAATCTGGTAACTGACACGTTTGAGAAAATCGGCACGAGTCAAAATAGCGCTGCTCCAACCATAGTATCGGGCCAGATAAGCGTTATTCCAACTGGTTGCGGTTGCCCGTAGTTTGACCTGCCCGGCCGCCGCGCTACGTAAAATATCCAGCCAGCTTTCGAGTAAATGGTTTTGATAAGTTTGATTCATCTCGACCGGAGCCCACAGAATGCCGGCACCGGATTCGTCACCAAAGCGTGGCGCCCATAGATGAGCCAACTCCCACTGATCGCTAAAACCGAGTTCATAACGTTGAAAATAATCGGTACGGCCCTGCAGGTTTTTCCGTTTAATAGGCGACTTAAGCCAACCAACAATTTCGAAAACATTACCCTCGCTTTCGGCAGCGCTGGCGTATTTTGCGACACTGATAATGCCACCGGTGCCGGCCGTTTTACGCTCGGCGTGGAGCAGATTACCTGTAAATTCGATCATAGCGACTAATCTCAAAATGCCATTTCAATTTAAATTAAAGTTTAGCGCAACATCACTTCAAATGACATACCGGAATAACCGGTGAAGGCTCATGCCCTGCCCGGAATTCACAACCGGGTAAATCAAGTTAAACACTAGCCATATTCGCCCTTTTACCAATCGATTGAGCGAAACGTCTACTCGTTAAATTGGGCAGAAATCGATGGGAATTTTTATCAGTTTGAGTAATCGAAAACAATACAGCGCCCGTTGGCCATTACGATTATGACCTTGCTAACGGAGCATACGCTGGTAGAATCAGATTTGTAAAATTAAGCACATCAATATCAAATATTATCAAGCAATACTACAATTTTAATAAAAAATAAAAAGGTAGGAAAACATGAAAACAATAAACGCCATTTTATTATTGGGAGGATCAATATTATTAACCTCCTGCGCCGGCATTAAAAAAGAAGAGCCTCAAATAAGTGATTCAAAAGCTAACAAATCAGTTCAACAAGTCATAGACGAGTTAGGTTTAGTCTATGTCGAAGAAGGTGCAAACTCGATTATTACCTACGATGAAGTGAATGCCGCGCAACAAGCTTGGTGTGACGCCTTGGTAAAAATAGGAAAATTAAAGGAAGAAGGAGGAGATTATAAGGCGTATGCCGAAAAAGTTCTGTCAGACGCCTATAACTACGATTACGGAAAAGTGTTTTTTAAGCCTACTTTGGCTTTCGGTGACCAAACATTTAGAAATAATAAGAAAGGCGCATTGGCCTATTTCGTTGGTGGCGATCCTGATTATCCTAACGACAAAGGTTTCGCCCTTCAGCCATGGGTCAAAGCTCGATACGATAACGCAGGCAATAATAACGAAGGTATACAGATATACGGCTCTGTCGCCATAACCATGGGTAATGTATGGGTCACCGACAAGACCGGAAAGGAAGTAATGGTAGATAAAACCTGGGTTTTTAAAAAAGGTAAAGACGGTAAACTGAGAATTATTGTCCATAAATCGGCCTTACCTTATTCACCGTAACAACTGATCCTTATTATCATCGTGTATTTCAGGGCGTGGCGTTTTCGCGCTAGTAAAACGCCGGATGGTTTCGATGTTTTGGCGGATTGTAGCCATCGCTACCAATCCGCCTTACCGCCTCCGACAGACATTATGCCAATCGCATCAAATTAACCATCCGGCACACAGGTAATTACTTTTCAGCTCGCTGGCAAAATAAGATTGCATCTCGCCAATCCAAACCCTTTCCGACCGCTTTTTCAAAACAATCTACGGTGTTTTTTGCGTTATTGGTGCCGGCACAGAGATTGATGATATTTTGCCAGTCCCAACTGATCCCTTTACCCCAGTTTACTCTGCCGTCCAGCACACTGAGATAACAGGCGCCGGGCTCGGCCGGCTTGGTAGTCCCGGCACAAAGTTGTTTGATGTTTTTGGGGTCCCAATTCATATTCTTCTCGTCATTCCAAGGTACCTTGCCTTGAACCGAGTTGAAGCATTCCGTCTCGTGATCGCTAGCTTGGGCGGATATTGGAGAAAAAGAAAGAGTTATTAAACTAACAGCGACCGCCAATTTTATTAATCGGCAATGGGTAATTGATGTTTTCATGTATCACTCCCGGCAATTCTTAATTATGATGGAAACGTAATCAAATAATAACGTCATATTTTCAATGAAAAGCCGGGAAATACTCCGGCTATTTCGTTCTGATTGACACCATTGAATATTCCATGAAAACAAAATTTGTCGAGTATCTGAAAATTTATTAATACCTGTTTTTTAGACCTCCAAAAATATCGACGCAAACATGCAGCCAAGCTCAACCGCTTGACTGATAAACGCTAAATCAAAATCCATTTTGATTTAGCGCATCGTTGCAAAAATAGCGGGCCAGTTCACTACCGGAAAACCGAGCCAGCGAAAATTATTCAATATCGACCGATATTCGAGATTATGCGACACGTCTGGCTCGTGGTAGCAAATCCCGTCCGGCGAGGTTTTTAGCGCTTGCCGACTCATTGCCGTCACGTCGCGGTCAGAAATCAGCGCAAAGTCTACGCCTTCCCCCTGGCAGCAACCGTTCCAGCGCTGCCCAATTTTCGCCGCTGATGACGACGCGGTGATAAGACTTGTTCATGATGCCTCCCGCTTGATCGGCAGATTCATAGCCAGTCCTGCGGTGATCATCACGATTTTATGGCGGAAATGCCGCCGTCGACATGCTGGATTTGCCCGGTGATCCAGCGCGCCTTATCCGACAACAAAAACAAAGCCATTTGCGCAATATCCTCCGCCTCGCCCAGACGTTTCAGGGGATGGCGGCCTGCCGCAGCCTGCCTCTTGGCGTCTTCTTTGAGTAAATTGGCTGCCAACGGCGTGTCGGTCAGTGAGGGCGCTATAGCGTTGACTCTGATTTTCGGCGCCCATTCCGCCGCCAACGCCCGAGTCAGCCCTTCAACGGCGCCTTTGGCCGCCGACACCGAAGTATGGAAAGGAAAACCGGTTTGTACGGCCACGGAACTGAACAACACCACCGACGCCGCCTCGGCCGCTTGCAGATTTGCCTGATACCGCTGCAGACAACGCACCGCCCCGATCAGATTGAGCTGCATATCGGCGATAAATTCGTCGGGTTGGATGCGGGCAAAAGGTTTCAGGTTGATGCTGCCTGGACAATAAACCAAGCCGTTCAGCGGACCGTCGATATCGGGGAGTGGATCGTTCAAGACGTCGCAGCGGTGATGGGCGAAAACATCCGCAACCGTGTCGGCGCGCGATAACGAATGAACCTCGAAATCCGCCCTCCCCAACCGTGCAATAGCGGCGCCGATACCGCTGCTGGCCCCTACAATCAAAACTCTACGCATCGCCACCCCTCGATTGAAGCGTTAATTTCCGTGGAGGTGGGGTACTAGCGATTTGTTGTTGTATGCGCTCTGACAGACTAAGTTTTTGGATCGCTAGTCCCCATGCTCGGAAGGCTACCGCGGCGATTCGCTTAGTCAATTCAATCGGAAAAACCAGGTTGAGAGCTTAGCGCCGCAAAGCCGGAGGCGGGTTCGGCCCCGAACCCGTTGGCCATGTACCCTGGATTTGCAGACCTCGACTACCGACGATGGCTTGCGGCAGCCGAATCAAACTCGCCGCGGCAAAATCTGCTCAATCTCCCCATCGGTCAACACGATCGGATTAGTCTGCATGCTGCCGCTGGTTGGCGACGACATGGGAGAAGTCTGCTGCGGGGATGCCGTAGACGCCTCGGCGGTCAAATGGCAGGGTATCGCGGGCTTGTTGGTCGTCCAGAACCGTAGGACGTTTTCGCGATAGCAAAACCGGGGGGGCCTGTCGCTACTGCTCCGAATACGCCTTACGGCCTTGAAGCCGGCCGGTACGGGGCACGAGGCTCGTCACAATATCCGATGGATATAACGAATTCCATAATCTGTAGGCCAGAATAAGCCGAACGGCGTTTCTGGCGATTTAAAGCCCGCCGGAAACGCTAACGCTTATTCCGGCCTACTGGGCTGGGGAGGTCGAGGTTTTGGCGGATTGTCGCTACCGCTCCGAATCCGTCTTACGGCCTAAACGGCATTGGGATACGCATCGCATACCATTAAAATGACGTTATGGTGGCGAAAGCCAGAAGGTACGCGGTGCGTACCTACTTGGCTTAGAAGTACTCTTGTGGCTAACGCAATTTACGCTTTGTCAACTGAGCCAAATCATACGTCTGATCTTCCGGAAGTCGAATTGGAATGAGCCTGTGATTGAATTTATCCTCCCATTCTTCCACTCTTGGCCGATTGATATTTGCTTTCTCGGAGACGATTGCAACCGCGCATTTCCTACTCGGATTGCCAGCTTGGCACAAAACTTTATAAACCCAGTGTTCAATTGTTGTTTCGAGTTGTTTCAAAGCGGTCGGATAATTGTTACCTTTAAGCTCAACTAAAAACGCATACCGTTTTCCAGATTGCTCGTAAAAGTACAAACAATCGCAACGCGCTCCAATGGAAATCAAGCCAGAGGATCCATTGTTTTTGGTTTGATCGTCGACTCGAATTTTCATAGCGCTACCATTCCCTGAAGGCGACAATTTAACACCTTTACCTTTCTCCTGAAAAAACAAACTATCGTGTTCGCAATCCAATTTATCTAGTATGCCGAGGGATTCTCGAACTTTTACTATCATTTTCTATGCTCCCATTCGATATCGCGCATAGTTTGATAAAGATCATTGATTCGATCGAAAGGTTCAGTAAATTCAGCTTCATCAATTAAACCAGATTCCAACAAAATATCTTTAACTAAGCCATCTCGACCAAAGTGGTAAGCATGCACCGGCTTATCAATCGCTATCAAATCCGGATATTCAGTTTTAAGTTGACTGACTTCTTCATCTTCAGGAAAATTTTTTATCAAATTACTGAATTTAATTAAATTATTTACGCAGGAGAGGATATAAGGACTGTGAGTAATAAGAATTAACTGGAGACCTTGATTAACGGCTTCAGCCAGACCACTGATTAAACTTCTTTGTGCTTCAGGATGTAAGTGTGACTCTGGTTCATCAATAATCACCAAACTATTCGGCTGGACCCAATGCCAAAAACCAAGCAATAACGGCGATGTTTCGGTTACCATTGAAGAGGCGAGATGTAATCTAATCTTACCGGAAGCAAGATCGCTATTGATATGGAACTTAAAATCTAGCAGCGAACCACCTTCTGGTTGTTCAATCACAATTCGGTCATTGTTGTACAAGCGTTTTTGCAAATTAACACCAATTTTTGATAACGAACTGTTCGTTGACACATCCAAATCATATAATCGGCCAAGAAAATCTTCCGTGGGCTTGTCGAATCGAATTAACTTTCCAGCCTTACGCGTCTGAACACCTTTGCTAGCCAATAGAAGCTTATCGGAAACATTTTCTAAGCCAACGGATTCATCGGCCCTAGCACGGTAGATTTCTTTATAGGTCAGCATAAAATTTGAGCGTGCAGCAGGAAAATAATCAGCAAGTCCTCCTCCCACTCCCCAAAACAAGTGCCATAACAATGCAAATGGTACTGATTCAGGCGATATATCATTCCGAGGTGTTAATAAAGTTGTACTGGCTTGCGCATTTAGCCATGAATTAACTTGTTCAATAGCTAAGTCAATTATATTCCGTAACTTATCATCAGATAGCTCAGGGATATTTGAGTAGAAAATTAATGTATCAGAAAAAATATTACTGTCGTCATTAAAAAAATCCGCCAATTGTTCCTTAAATAATTCTGCATGCAAATTAGCCAAATCAGACAATATCTTCCGCAAATCGACTGGTTTAAGCTGCTGTAAATCAGAAAAAGCATCTTGAAAAGTTGACAGACTTTTCCCAAAAACCATTTGATAAAACCGATCGGCATTTTTGAAAAAACTGCCTGTTATAGTTTCATGTCTCTGCAAGCCATAAAGCACTTTCGCCAAATAACTTTTACCGGTACCGTTGGGACCGACAAACATTGTCAATCCGCCCAACTCAATGGTAGCGTCTTTGATCGCACCTAAATTCTTTATAGTAACTGTCATTTCTATCTCGAAAAATAAGTTTCATCCCTAACAGGCTGGTGAAATACTCTTTTTACAACCAATCAAACCGATATTTAGGGCCGTAGGCTGGGTAGAGCAACGCGAAACCCAGCAGACGTCTTGAAACAACCGGGTTTCTTTGCATTCAAACTACTGTTTTATTATAACGAAACTTATCCGCTTCGAAGCTAGGTTTCATTATCATTCAACCCAGCCTACTTCTGCAAACCCAGCATCGGCCTAATATCAAATCGCGGACATTAATAAAATCAGAGCGACTGACGTTTAAGGGTCCGCAACCAGCCGACCAATTTCACTCCGCATTTTAATCAAACCCTTCTCGCCAAAATCTCCTCAATCTCCCCGTCCGTCAACACAATCGGATTGGTCTGCATGCTGCTGCCGCGGGCGTTGGCGACGATGTGGGGGAAGTCGGCTGCGGCGATGCCGTAGGCGCCGAGGCGGTCCAGTTGCAGGGTGTCGCTCCATTCCGCCAGCAGTAAGATCAAGACCTCGCGGGCTTGCTGATCGTCCAGTCCGGGTTCGCCGCTCAGCAGGCGGCCGACTTGGGCGTACTTGGCCAGAGCCGGATTAGCTGGCTCGCGGGCTTGCAGCGCGCAGATGTTGACTGCGGTGGCGGCGGCGACCAGCGTGCCGCAGACCACGCCGTGCGGGATCGGGAAGAAGGCGCCGAGCGGCGAAGCCAGACCGTGTACCGAGCCCAAACCGACTTGCGCCAGCGTAATGCCGGACAATAACGCCGCGTAGGCCATTGCCGCCCTGCCCTCGCCGGCTTCCGGTTCGATGCCGCGCCAGGCCGCAAAAAAGCCGGACTTGACCGCCTCCATCCCGCTCCAGGCCAGCGCGTCGGTAAAGGGATTGGCCTTGGCCGAGACATAGGACTCCAGCAATTGGGTCAGCGCATCCATGCCGTCGGCGGCGATCAATTCCGGCGCGCAGGTGGCCAGCAAGTCCGGATCGAGGATGGCATATTCCGGCACCAGGCATTCGTCGCGAAACGATTTTTTGAAGCCGTCCGGACCTTGCACGCTGAGCACAGCATTCTTGGTCGCCTCGCTGCCGGTGCCGGCAGTGGTCGGCACGGCGATGAACGGCGTGCTGGGGCCGCGATAGGTTTGGTTGCGGCCGACGCCTTCCAGATAATCCATCACCGAGTCGCCGCTGGGCAGCAGGCCGGCGATGGCTTTGGCCGCATCCAACACACTGCCGCCGCCGATGGCGACGACAACTTCGATATTCTCACTGCGAAAGCGGCCGACCGTGTCGTCGATCAATTGCGGCGACGGTTCGCCGGACACCGTGCACTGCCGCCATTCGACGCCCTGCCCGGCCAGTGCCTCAATAAAACGTTGCCAACGCGGCGTACCGAAAAACGACTGTTTGCCGGTCACCAACAAAGCCTTGCGGCCGTAACCGGCAATTAAAGCCGGGGCTTCGTTTAGGCGGCCGCGGCCGAATAAGATGCGCGGCAGGCGGGCGATGTAAAACGGTTTGAAACTCTGCATGCTTAAGCCTCCGGAAACAAGGCTTTGTAGGGCACTCCCTGACGCGGCTGGGCCATCCAGTCGGCGACCGTGTCGCGCCAGGTCAGATAGTGCGCAGTCTGTTTGTGCGCCGCCGCGTCTTCGGCCGTGGCATAGACTTCGTACAAGATAAACTGGCTGGGGTTGTCCGGCACTTGCAGTACATCGAAGCGGCGGTTGCCGGCTTCCTGCACTGACGCTAAATGGTTCAAACGAGTGGCGGCGATGAAGTCGTGGATATGTTCGGGTTTGACGTGAACGTGGACTAAAGTGACATGCATAACAGGATCTAAATTATCGGTTAACGGATTTATCGCGCTGGGCCGAGCCGGCTTCTACAAGCCTGTCCGCACCTGGCCTGCTTGGGATTTGCTCGGTTTCGGCAAACACGCCGGCACCGGAACCTTCGGCCCAGGCCGCTGCGGCAACCGCAACGGCCCCGGCTCTTGGATTTTCCGGCCTAGCGCATAGCCAGTAGTGCGCGCAGCACGTCTATCCGGCTGATCATGCCCGCCTATGCCCCGTTTTGCATCACCGGGAAACTGCGGGTGGACGATTCTTGAAACTTGGCAGCAACATCGACCAAACTGTCGTCGCCGTTGACGAGTTGCGGGTCCTTGGTCATGTATTCGCCGACCGTTCCTTCCAAGGTCTGGTTGTAGGCCGAGCCGACGAACACTTTCATGCCGTCTTTTTCGGAAAACACGCCGACCAATTTGCCGCGCTCGTCCACCACCGGCAAACTGGTGATTTTATGGTCCAACAATTTCTTGACGGCCTGAGTAATCTCGGTTTCAGGAGTGACGGTAATCATTTTGGTCGACATGTAATCGACCACCGCAATTTTGGCTAACATGGTAAACCTCCTGCGCTTATTATTGTTGTCGGCAGAATGCCGGCGCCGGCTGAGCAAGCCCGAATCGGCCTCTGTACCGAGAGCGATTATTATCAATATTCGTCCGGGTATCCAGCATTATTACTCGGCAAAAATCGGCCGGCCTCATTCTCACCGACTCGCCTGCATTGGCGGCATCGATAATCCGGCTGCATGGCGCCCATAACCAGAAGCGGACAAAACCTTATGCCCGACCACGCGTCTTTAGCGCCGCCGCTGCCGACCAGGCGCAGCGCCACCGCCCGCTTACGTGTCGGCGCAGTGCTGGCATGCCTGATTGTCATGCGCAGCGCCGCAGCCAAAGATTGGTTTGTCGGGCCGAACCGGCCGCTGCAACGGCCCAGTCAAGCGGCCGAATTGGCCCAGGACGGCGACACCGTCAATATCGATGCCGGAATTTACCGAGCCGACGTGGCGGTATGGCCGCAGCATCGGCTGAACTTGCGCGGTGTCGGCGGTCTGGCCCGGCTATACGCCGACGGGCAGAGCGCCGAAGCCAAGGCCATCTGGGTGTTGAAAGGGGACGGGATCGAAGTGGCGCAAATCGAATTTGCCGGCGCCGCCTCGCCGGCATTAAACGGCGCCGGCATCCGCTACGAAGGCCGTTCCTTGACCGTCCGCAACTGCCTGTTCCACGACAACCAGATGGGTTTGTTAACCGGCGCGAACCCCGAGCGGGAAGTGACGATAGCTGGCTCCGAATTTCGCGACAACACCGTCGACTACCGGCTGTACGGCAAATTGGGCCACAACGTTTATATCGGCAATATCAAACGCTTTACGTTGCGGAACAGTTACATTCACGACGCCGCGACCGGCCACAACGTCAAATCCCGCGCCCGGCAGAATTTCCTGTTTTACAACCGTATCGGCGACGAGAAACGGGCGTCGAGCTATTTGGTGGATTTGCCGGACGGCGGCGAGAGCTATTTGATCGGCAACCAGCTGTATCAGGCCGCCGACAGCGAAAATCCGGCGATGGTGGCGTTCGCCGCCGAACATAACCAGACCGAGCCGCACCCGCTGTATCTGGTGAACAACACGCTGGTCAACGCCAAACCCGGCAGCTACTTTCTACACAATCACAACGTCGCCGCAGCGGTATTGGTCAATAACTTGCTGATCGGCCAGACCGCGACCATCCTCGGCCCGCACCGGGAAGCGCATAACCTGTGGGCCGATGGCGAGCGTTTCGGCAACGGCAACCGCTTCGACTATCGCTTGCGAGCCGGCGCCGGCGCGATCGACCAAGGTAGCGCTGCCGGGGTTTCCGCAACCGGCGTGGATTTGACGGCCCGATTCGAATATCGCCATCCCTTGGGACTGGTGCCGCGGCCGATTCAAGGCTCGATCGATGCCGGCGCCTACGAGTTCGCCGGCAACCGCTAAAGCCTATTAAACTGCGCGGTTTTTCGGCACAATCGTCCGGTCCATGCAGACTGCGCCGCGGGGTAACCGACATGCTGCAACAACGCCGCCTCCCCAAACTAACCCAAGCCCTACTCAGCCTATCGCTGCTGCTCGGCGTCGCCTCGGGGACGCCGGCCGTAGCGGCTGCGGCCAAAACCGGCTACGAGGTCGACGGCCGGACTTCGGCGTCGGTCCTGGCGGCGAAACGCGCCCATACTCAGAGCGCAGGCGACGAAACCGGTTTGGCGGTGTACTCCGGCATCTTCATCATCGGCTTGATCATGTTTTTCGCTCAGCTATTGAACGCCAAAAAATAAGCCGCGGCCGGCAAGTCACAGCCGGTTGGCGGCCTGCCATTCGGCGCGTTGCAAGGTGTGGTCGATCCAAGCGTTGATGTCGCGCCAGATCACCGGCGCCTGCAGGTCGCGCAGCAACATGTGGTAACCGTTCCGGTAATAAGCGACGGTTTTGTTGTCCGGCCGGCCGGACAATAAGCCCTCGACGAACAAATTGGTCGGCTCCGCCGGGACGATCTGATCTTTTTGGCCGTACAACAGTAGCGTTTCGTCGTCGAGTTTTTCCGCCGCGCCCAGGGCGTTATCCATCAGATTAGTCAGACCGTAAATCGCGTCGACCCGGGTTTCCTTGATCACCAACGGATCGCGCCCCAGGGCCCGCAACATCTCGATATTGTCCGACGGCATGATCTTCAGGCCCTTGCCGGTCAAGGTCATCCACGGCACGGTGTGGTACAGCGTCCACAGCAGCGAGGTCTGGTACCAGGGCATGGTATCCCGGCCCCAAACGGCCGGGGCCGCCAGGATCAGGCCGGCCACCGCCGGTTTGCCCGGCCGGGTCATCGCATTGACCACGACCGCACCGCCCATGCTCTCCCCCAACAAATAAACCGGCACGCCCGGATGCCGGGCCTGCACCAGCCGGGTGAATTGACCGAGGTCGTCGGCATAGGTATCGTCGCCGGCCCAGCGTCCCGGCGTCCGGCTTTCGCCGAAGCCGCGCTGGTCGTAGGCATAACTGGCAATCCGCTGCGTTTGCAGATATTCGGCGGGGGTCGCGAAGAAGCGCCGGTAATCGTTGAAACCGTGCAAGGCGATGACGATTGCCTTGGGCTGCTCGGCCGGCCAAACGCTTAACGCCAACGCCTCGCCGTCGGCGGTGACGAAACGGTTATCCTCCAACCGGGCGCTACCGGCCAGCGGAACCGGCGCCACCAGCGTCGGCGCGCAACTGCTGGCGACTAACACCAGAAAAAACGCCGACAACCAGCGGCGCATCAAACCGGACAAGGGTAAAACCACAGACATAAATCAACTTCCAGCCTAGGCCAAACAACAGGGCTACAGATTAATCTTTTTAGCCGCCACGGCAAGGACAATGCCGACAAAAATAAGTGCCGCGGCGGCCAAAGCCAAAGCCAAAGCCAAAGCCAAAGCCAAAGCCAAAGCCAAAGCCAAAGGGTGCAAGATTAGCGCAGTTGGTATTTCTCGATCCGGTAGCGAACTTTTTCCCGCGTGGTTTTCAGGATACGCGCCGCCTCCATTACGTTGCCCTTGCATATCTCCAGCATCCTGCGCACGATCTCGCTTTCCATGTCTTCCAGTCCCATGCTGCCGTCAGTGGGGAATTGCAAATCCAGGCGCGTATCGCCCCCGGCCGCACCTGGCTTTGCCGGCATAGCGTTAGGCTGAAAATCGGCAATGACCGCGCCGCCGGAAAGGCCTTCGTTGGGTAACCACTGTTCCGGCAAGTTCTGGGACGCCGACAAAATCACACTCCGTTCCAGGACGTTGCGCAATTCTCTGACATTGCCGGGCCAACTGTAACTCTTCAGCAACTGCCACGCTCTGGCCGAGACCTGGCCGACTTTTTTGCCGGCCTGCAAATTGAATTCGGCGATTAGCGCCGGCACCAAGTCGTCCAGGTCGTCGATGCGTTCGCGCAGGCTGGGCAGACGCAATTCGAACACGCTTAAACGGTAGTACAGATCGGAGCGGAAACTGCCGTTTTTGACTTCGTCCTGCAAATTCCGGTTGGTGGCGGCGATGATACGGATATCGACGCTAATTTCCTTCTCGGCACCCAGGCGGCGTAATTTGCGATCTTCCAGCACCTTGAGCAATTTGGCCTGCAAATCCAGCGGCATTTCGCCGATTTCGTCCAAAAACAAAGTGCCGCGATTCGCTTGTTCGATCAAGCCGCGATGCCGGGCTTTGGCGCCGGTAAATGCGCCGGCTTCGTGGCCGAACAATTCCGACTCCAGCAAATCCTTGGGCAACGCCGCACAATTTAACTCGATCAGCGGTTCCTTGGCCCGCTCGCTGTTGTAGTGCAGAATTCTGGCGGCCAGCCCTTTGCCGGTGCCGGTTTCGCCGGTCAGAATCAAGGCGCTGTAAGGCGCTTGACTGAGTTGGCGCAGCATATCTCCGGTTTGCCGGGCGACAGTGCTGCTGCCGATAAAGGTGTCCGGCGCATACCGCTTGCCGGCGTTGACCGATTCGGTGGATATGCGCCGCTGCGCCTTGGCGCTACGCAATGCGCTGCGTACCACCATATCCAACTGTTCCTGGACGCAAGGCTTAATCAAAAAATCGAATGCCCCCAGCCGCAATGCCCTTACCGAGTCCGGCACGTCACCGTAACCGGTCAGAAACACCCATTCGCAATCGGAAATGTTGCCGCGAGTCTCTTCCAACAGGTCCAGGCCGCTACCGTCCGGCAAGCTCAAGTCGGACAAGATTAAGGCCGGCCGCAGATCGGGGTTATAAAGTATCGCGCGCGCCTGCCGGCAATCGGCCGCCCACAGCGTTTCGAACCCCAGACGCGCGTAATAGCGCTGCAATTCCGTACCCAGTAAGACTTCGTCTTCGATGATTAAAATGGTGTCATTCATGGTGTGGAGTGATGCAGTTGAGGATAATTTCGACGCAGGCGCCGCGTGGCTGCCGGTTGTAAAGTTTGATTTCGCCTTCGAGGTTACGGACGAAGCGCCTGACCATGGACAGTCCCAGGCCGGTGCCGTCCGCCCGCTGGCTGACGAAATCGCGGATGCCGTTTTCCAGAAACTCTTGGGGAAAACCGTGGCCGTCGTCGCACAACGACAACGTCATGCGGCGGCCGTCGGTCACGGCCGAAATGCCAATTTTACCGCTATTGCCGTCCATTGCCTGCTGCGCATTCAGTATCAGATTCAGTAAGGCTTGGCGGAACTCGGTATCGGGTAAGCGGCATACCAGACCCGGGCAACCCTGGTATTCCAAACTTATGGATTTCGGTAGCTGGTAACGAGCCAACATCAATAACTCGCTGACAGCTTGGTCGACCAAAATTGCCCTGAGCGGCTCCGGCTCGTGGCTGGCGCCTTGCAAACAGTGGTTAAGAGTGCCGATGATGCGCTCGATTTCATTGATCACCAGCCCGATGCGCTGGGCGGCATCGGGTTGCACCTCGCCGGTTTGTAATTGGTTTTGCAGATTGATGCAAGCCATCTTGATTCCGGCCAACGGGTTACGCAATTCGTGTACCAGGCGGGCGCCGATCTCGCCCAACGCGGCGAATCGCTCGGTTTGCGCCAGATTGCGTTGCTGGGCAATCAAGGTGCCCGCAGCTTGCTCGACCAAGGTCTCCAAATTCTGCCGGTTTTGGAGATGCTCCACCTCCAATTCCGAGAGACGCACCACCATACTGTTGTAGTTAGCGAAAATCGGCGCAAACGCGGGATCGATCCGGTCCAGCGAAATTTGATGATAGTGGCGTTCGCCGAGCAATTCCATCATATAGCCCATTTGTTGCAAGGGCTGAAATATTCGCCGGCGCATCAGATAAAACAACAAGACTGCACTCAGCGGCAAGGTTAACGTGATTGCGATACCCAATTCCACCTCGAATTTGGCCGCCGCTGCGATCGATTCCGTCAACACGCCGTGGGCGGCCGCTTCGTCGCGAAAAATGCCGCGTAGTATTTTCAGCGTCTGTAACAAGCGTTGCTGCGGCTCCGGTGTTGAAAAGGTCAGCGCTTGCCACGCAGCGCGCAGGCCGTCCGGCGTGTTCGCCGCCAAGTGGTTACCGCGCTGCAACAACTCCTGCAAATAGTGCTGCAAGCGAAGTTGGATGGCTGGGTCGACCGCGGCGTCTTGCCTGTCGATTCGGGCCAGACTTTCCTCGGTATCGAACAATGCGTTCTGCAACCGCTCCAAATGGGCGATATGCTTGGGCAGCGGCAAAATTCGCTGGTAAGACTGCCACGCCATCGCCAATTGAATCATCAGCGAAATCATCAATAAGCCGCTCAGTAACGCAACGGTGATCCAAATCGGTAGATTGGCTTCGCGCCGGTCTGCCCGCATGCACTGCCCTCCGCAAAGTAGCGTTTGTGCTGCCGCCATTACTCGGCTCGAAGTTGAACCGGCGGCAGCGGCGAGATTTAGGTTTAGTTACGCAAAATGAATGCCGCTCCCGATAAATATAAATTTGCCGGATTGCAGCTGGCATAGCCCCATTGCCACAGTGTCTATCAAAAATAGAACGGGCCGATTGGGGAAAATTACCGCTAGCGTGGTTGATATTCACCACTAGGTTACGGATCAACGCACCGTTGGCTGGAAATGCGGCAAGGCTACTCGGCGGCATCGTCGGCCACGCGCGCGGCAATCGCCTGATCCAGGCTTCTCGCCAGATAGTGGTACAACAACAGCATCGCTGCGGCCGAGGCAATCGTTACCGCTACGTAGTGTTCCATGTACGCCACCATGATCAGGTTGAAGCCGAGAAAGATACCCAGCAGCCGAAACAACCAACCGGTGGTGATACCGGCCAGAAATGTCCCTAAAGCCAGTAACAACAACAAGATCAAACCGGTCGCCTGATTGTCCAGACTGCCGATTTCGCGCAACTTGAACGCCATAAAAAACGCGGCCAACACGCCCAACCAATGCTGGGTTTGCCAAAGCAGAATATCCCGCAACGACTTGCCGCTATGGAGAATGGCTTGCCATTCCAGGAAAATACAGGCGGCGAAATACACCGGAACCATCCCCATCCAATACCAGTGTGCCGGGGTCTCGAACGCATCGGCGATACCAACCCCCAGTATCGACAGAAAAATCAGCACCGCAAAAATATAAAAATCCAGGCGTAGCGTTTTTAAGCTTTTCACCACTGCCTTTTCCGATAAGTTAAATGGTAAGTTCATGATGTTCTCCTGATGTTGACAAATTCGTTGTGTCGTCAACCTGCGATATTTGTGCCAGTAGCCGGCACATCTCTGCAATCCGCATGCTCCAATCTGCTTGGCATTCAGACTTGGCATGGAGATTTCTTGTAAAACCACAAACCGTCCGCACTACGACTGGTTCGATACAGGAGAATGAAAATGAAGAGCAAACACTATTTTGCCGCGATGTTGGCAACCCTTTTGTACTCAGCGAATGGCCTGGCAGCCGATACCAACGCTATCCCGTTCGATCAGTTACCCGAACCGGTACAGCAAACCGTATTGGGCATAATCGACCGGACCCAGATCAGTAAAATCAGCCGCATCAGCGATAACAATCTGCTCAGGTTCGAGATCGAAGCCGATAAAACCGAGAACAATCAGGAATTGATGACCTGGGATATCGTCGTTGCCGCCAACGGCAAATTGATGAAATTAAGCAAGGAAGTGCCCTATTTCGCGCTGAGTTATCCGCAAATGCAGACCATAGAAGCGAAGTATCCGGGAATCAAAGTTACCGAGACCGAATCGGTGAATCTGCATTTTTACGATGTCATCGGCGACATCAACGGCCGCCCGGTCAAATTCAAACTCTACGAAGACGGTTTTATCGAAGAGCAACCCTAATCCCGAGGAACAGACCATGCCGGAACCGAAAAACTGCCATTTACCGATTAAAACCTTGCTACTCGGCAGCGTGTTTGCCGGCCTGATCTATTTTTTTCATCCGGAAGTCGGCCGGGTCAGCTTATTGGTGGATGGCCAACCGGTCGCCGACCCGCTATTCCGGCTAGCGGCGGTGCCGATCCTGCTCGTGGTCACGGGCCTGATCGCTGCGCTGGCACTAATAGCGCTGCTCGGTATGGGTATGATGATTTTTTTCGCCGTATTGGGATTTTCCGCAATTGGCATTTTGCTGCTCGCCCCCTATTCCTGGCCGATCTTGCTACTGTTCTGTTTGATGCTGCTAGCGATGTCGTGGCGCGGCAAAGAAGACGAAGGCGGCTAATCTCAGTTGGTTATGAGCAAGGCCGAAGCGGTAAGCCAGGATAAGCGGGCGGGCTTCTGGGGATTTAAAACTTGCCAGAATTGCTTCCGCTTATCCCAACTAACGGGGCTTCACCGCAAAATCAAGCTGTTTGCTCGGTGCGTATATTGGCCGAGACCGACTACTCCTCTTCATCCTCCACCGTCGGCGGCTCGATTAACTCGCGGTCGAAATTTTTTTCCATAGTCGTCGACTTGTACCCTTGAAAAGGATTGGCGACAGCTTCCAACGAAAATGGCAATGCCGAAATTAATATCAAGGCGGTGTATTTCGCAATATTGTGAATTGGGTTTTTCATCGCTTACTCCTTTAACTGGCTTACGGAATCGAGCCTTTCATTTCAGTTTCGAATTCGGCTCTGATTACATTGCAGCTATTTCCATGCCAACGCTTACTAAAGCCGGAAACGCTAAGCCATGGCTCCTATCTCCTGACGCCAATTACAGTATCTGAACGACGCGCCGGGGCCGGTAATCACCCGGATTCGCAAATATCCAAGTCCGGAGCTTTATCAAAGAAACCGAACATATCGCGACGGTGCCAACCCACATCCCTGCTCTCCGTTTGTTAGACAAGTGGGCAATATTCCCCGAATTAACGAATGCAATTGGGTAATTTTACCCACCCGCCAAATACAGCATTACAAATCACTGATTTAAAACAATAAAAATGTGGCACCAAGCTTGCAGAGCCTTAACAAAGAGTGTTGCCATCCGGATGAGTGTGGCTGTTATCGACGTCAGACAACAGGTTTACCCGGACAGGTATTCAATGATTTACCACCGCTGCAGAAAAATTCGATTGTGAAAAATGGATTATTTCGAATTTCCGTATCGGTATAGCCGTTAAAAGTACGGCCAATTCAATTTTTTTAAGGTTTTACCGAAATTACCCATGAGACAACTCCCATGACAAATAAAACTCATGTCTTACTGAGCCTACTTGCAATTCTATTAACCGCCTGCCACCCGGAGGATACTGATTCTCACGCAGAAAAACCTAAATTGGAGGCAACGACTCCAATCCGGGAAAGCACGTCAGTTACCAAGGAATACGTATGCCAGATCCACGCCTTCCGCCATATCGAAGTTCGCGCCTTGGAACGGGGTTATCTGCAGAATATCTTCGTCGACGAAGGCCAATTGGTCCGCCAAGGCCAACCGATGTTCAAGATCATGCCCAATATTTACCAAGCCGAATTGTTAAAGGCTCAGGCAGAAGCCAATAACATGAATATCGAATATCTGAATACTAAAGGGTTAGCCGACCAAAAAATCGTTTCGCCCAACGAATTGGCTCTCGCTAAAGCCAAATTAGACAAGGCCAACGCCGAAGTGAAACTGGCGGAAACCCATTTAGGATTTACCAATATCAACGCACCGTTCGAAGGGATTATGGATCATTTGAATGTCCGAAACGGCAGTTTAGTCGAGGACGGCGCTTTATTAACCACCTTATCCGACATTAGTAAGCTGTGGGTGTATTTCAATGTGCCGGAAGCCGAGTATCTGGATTTCAAAACCCATAAAAATGACGAGACTATCGCCAAAGTCAAATTAAGAATGGCTAACGGCCAAATTTACAACCAGGACGGCGTGATCGAAACCATAGAAGCCGATTTCGACAATACCGCCGGCAATATCGAATTCCGTGCCACCTTTGCCAACCCTGACAAACTACTCCGCCACGGCGAAACCGGCACCATATTAATGAAAAAGCCCTATAAAAACGCCCTATTAATCCCGCAAAAAGCCACTTTCGAAATTCTGGATAAAACCTACGTTTACGTCGTCAACGGCGACGGTAAACTCGAGCAAAGATTAATTAATATCGAAGCCGAATTACCGCATATATTCATTATCAAAAACGGCTTGAAAGACGGCGAAAAAATATTGTTGGAAGGTTTAAGAAAAGTCCATGCCGGCGATCAAGTCGAACTCAACTTATTGCCGCCGGAAAAAGCGTTCGCCGAACTGCAGTTATACACCGAATAATGCCTTAGCCAGGGAATTACTATGTTTAGCATATTCATTAAAAGACCGGTCATGGCGATCGTGTTGTCGCTCAGCTTTCTGTTCATGGGCTTTTTGGCAATCCGTACCCTGCCCGTTTCGCAATTTCCGGATATCGCCCCGCCGCGGGTAACGATTTCCTTGTCCTTCCCCGGTTCCAGCGCAGACGTACTGGTCAAATCCTCGCTGATTACCATCGAGCGCGCCATCAATGGCGTACCCGGCATGAAGTACATCGTCTCGGACGCCACCAGCGCCGGCGAGGCCACGATACAGGTCTTGTTCGAGTTAGGCGTCGATCCGAATATCGCCATGGTCAACGTTAAGACCCGCGTGGATCAAGTGATGAGCCGCTTGCCGAATCTGGTGCGCCTGGAAGGCGTGGTGGTCAACTTCGTCCAGCCCAGCATGTTGATGTACGTCAACCTCTACAGTAAGGATAAGAACGCCGACCAGAAATTCCTGTTCAACTACGCCTACGTCAACGTCATCCCGGAAATCCAGCGCATCTACGGCATCGCCCAAGCGCAAATCCTCGGCGCCCGCCAATACGCGATGCGGATTTGGTTGAACCCGGACCGGATGAGGGCCTATAGCGTTTCGACCGAAGAAGTCATGGACGCGATCGCCAAGCAAAGCATCATCGGCCGGCCCGGCCGCATCGGCCAAAGTACCGGCATGGCGGCACAATCCAAGGAATATGTATTGATTTACCAGGGCTGGTACAACACACCGGAACAGTACGCCGACATCATCATCCGCGCCAACTCGGACGGCGAAATCTTGCGTTTAAAAGACATCGCCAAGGTTGATCTGGATAGCGAGTTTTACAACATTTATTCAGACAAGGACTCTTTCCCGTCCGCATCCATCGTCCTGAAACAAAACTACGGTACCAACGCCACCAAGGTCATCGAAGACGTCAAGGCCAAATTGGAGGAATTGAAAAAATCCTTCCCGGAAGGCATGGACTACGAGATCAACTACGACGTGTCGCGCTTCGTCGAAGCCTCGATTCATAAAGTGTTGCACACCTTAGGCGAAGCCTTCGTATTGGTGACCTTGGTGGTGTTCCTGTTCCTCGGCGACTGGCGCTCGACCTTGATTCCGATTCTGGCGGTGCCGGTGTCGTTGATCGGTTCGTTCGCGGTGATGTCAGCCTTCGGTTTGTCGATCAACTTGATCACGCTCTTTGCGTTGGTGCTGGCGATCGGCGTGGTGGTCGACGATGCCATCGTCGTGGTCGAAGCGGTGCATGCCAAAATGGAAGCCGAACACCTCAGCCCTTATACCGCCTCGCGGCAGGTCTTGGGCGAAATCGGCGGCGCCATCGTCGCGATCACCTTGGTGATGGTGTCGGTATTTGTACCCATCGCCTTCATGAACGGCCCAGTCGGGGTGTTTTACCGGCAGTTCTCGATTGCGATGGCCTCCTCCATCGTCATCTCTGCTGTCGTCGCCCTGTCGTTGGCGCCGGTATTGTGCGCGATGATCTTGAAAAACAACCACGACCAGCCGAAGCGTAAAACCCCGATCACGTTGTTCATTGCCGGATTCAACTATCTGTTCGAAAAAGTCACCGGACGTTACGTCAAACTATTGGATGTGGTGGTCACCCGTCGCATCGTTACCGTTGCAGTCTTGGCGGCATTCAGTTTTGGGATCTTTACCGTCGACAAGACCTTGCCGGCCGGCTTCATCCCCGGCGAAGACCAGGGCATGATCTACGCAATCATCCAAACACCGCCCGGTTCAACCATCGAGGTCACCAACAAAGTGGCGCGGCAACTGGAAGAAGTTGCCGAAAAAATCGACGGCGTGCAGTCGGTATCGTCCTTGGCCGGCTACGAGGTATTGACCGAAGGCCGCGGTTCCAACGCCGGTACCTGCATCATCAACCTGAAGGACTGGAGCGAGCGCAAGGTTTCGGTGCAGGACGTGATTCGGCAATTGGAAGAAAAAACCCACGACTTCGGCGCGGTGATCGAATTCTTCCAGCCGCCGGCAGTACCCGGCTACGGCGCCGCATCGGGCTTGGCCTTCCGCCTATTGGACAAAACTACCGGCACCGATTACTTCCAGTTCGACAAACTCAACCAGGAGTTCATGGCCGCCTTGCGTAAACGCCCGGAGTTGACCGGCTTGTTCACCTTTTATGCCGCCAACTACCCGCAATACGAGTTGAAAATCGACAATAAACTGGCGATGCAAAAAGGCGTGAATATCGACAAGGCCATGGAAAATCTGGACATCATGATCGGCAGTACCTATGAACAAGGCTTTATTCGCTTCAACAACTTTTTCAAGGTCTACGTGCAAGCCTTGCCGGAGTTTCGCCGCTTTCCCACCGACGTATTGAATTACTACGTGAAAAACGACGCTGGCGAAATGGTGCCGTACTCGGCCTTCATGACCGTCGTTCCGCAACAAGGTCCGAATGAGCTGACCCGCTACAACCTGTATAACTCGGCGGCGATCCGCGCCGAACCGGCGCCCGGTTATACCAGCGGCGACGCGATCAATGCGATCAAGGACGTTGCCAAAGCGACTTTGCCACAGGGCTTCGATGTAGCCTGGGAAGGCTTGTCCTTCGACGAAGCGGCGCGCGGCAACGAGGCGCTGGTGATCTTCGTCGTGGTGTTGGTGTTCGTCTATCTGGTATTGGCAGCCCAGTACGAAAGTTTTGTGTTGCCTTTGGTGGTGATTTGTTCCTTGCCGGCAGGTATTTTCGGCTCCTTCCTATTACTAAAAACCATGGGCTTGGCCAACGACGTCTACTCCCAAGTGGGTTTGGTGATGCTGGTCGGCTTGCTCGGTAAAAACGCCGTATTGATCGTCGAATACGCGGTGCAACGTCAGGAACAAGGTTTATCAGTGCGGGAAGCGGCCATCGAAGCCGCCAAAGCGCGGTTCCGGCCGATTCTGATGACCTCGTTTGCCTTCATCGCCGGTCTGGTGCCGCTAGCCTTCGCCACCGGCGCCGGCGCGGTCGGCAACCGCACCATCGGCACGTCCGCTTTGGGCGGGATGCTATTCGGCACCCTGTTCGGCGTGGTGCTGATTCCAGGGCTGTATTACATCTTCGCGAAATTGATCGAAGGCAAACGCATGATCAAACACGAAGACGTCAATCCCTTCACCGAAACCTATCATTACGGTACCCAAGATGCTGACGAATAAAATCAATGTTTTGCTAGTAACAGCCTTGGCAACGGCTATGTTGCAAGCCTGCGGTATTCCGGACATGACCAAAAAAACCGCCGATACCCAATTGCCCGAGCAGTTCAAAACCGGTGTCAACGAACAAACCAGTTCCGCCAACGTGAAATGGCAGGAATTTTTCGACGATCCAAATCTGCGCAGTTTGATTGACACCGCCGTCGCGAATAACAAGGAAATCAACATCGCGCTGCAGCGGATCAGCATGGCCGAGAACGAAATCCAGGCGCGCAAAGGCGAATACTTGCCCTTCGTGACATTCGGCGCCTCGGCGGGTGGCGAGAAGACCGCGCAATACACCCGCAACGGTGCGGTCGAGGACAATCTGACCCTCGGCAAAGGCCAGTCATTCCCGGCCTTCCTCGGCGACTACCAGTTCGGCTTATTCTCGACCTGGGAAATCGACATCTGGAAAAAACTCAGAAACGCCACCCAGGTGTCGGTTTACGAATACATGGCATCCGCTGAAGGCCGGAATTTCTTGGTGACTAACCTGGTCGCCGAAGTCGCACATTCGTATTACGAATTGCTGGCCTTGGATAACCAGTTGGATAACTTGCGGCAGAATATCGCGATTCAGCAAAACGGCTTGTTAGTGGTCAGACAATTGCAAAACTTCGCCAGAACCACCGCATTGGCCGTTAAGCGTTACGAAGCCGAGGTGGCAAAAAACCAGGCTCGGCAATACGAGATCGAACAGCAAATCACGGTGGTCGAGAACCGGATCAATACCCTGCTGGGTAGAACGCCGCAACCGATAGCACGCACGTCAAATGGCTTTATGGATATTAAACCCAAAGCCTTGAGTGTCGGTGTGCCTTCCGAGCTATTGCAAAACCGCCCCGACATCCGCAAGGCGGAATTGGAGTTAAAGGCCGCCGATTTGAACATCGACGTGGCCAGGGCCAATTTCTACCCGTCGTTCGGCATCAAAGCCGGTGTCGGCTTCCAAGCGTTTGCATTGAAATACCTGATCAATACCCCTGAATCGTTGGCGGCGATGGTGGCGGGAGAATTGGTAGCGCCGCTGGTCAACAAAAATGCGATTACCGCCGAATACAAAAACGCCAACGCCAAGCAGGTACAGGCTGCCTACGACTACGAGCAAAGCATCATCAACGCCTACGCCGAAGTCGCCAATCAAATGTCCAATATCGACAAGCTGGACAAAAACTATCAGTTAAAACGCCAGCAAGTGGATTCCTTGGTGAAATCGATCGAAGTCGCCAATCAGTTGTTCATATCGGCCCGAGCCGATTATCTGGAGGTATTGCTGACCCAACGCGATGCCTTGGAAGCGAAAAAGGAACTGATCGAAACCAAGCAAAAGCAGATTAGCGCTACAGTCGATCTTTACAAAGCACTTGGCGGTGGCTGGCAATCATAGCAAAAAGTCAAAAAAATACATTGGGCCATAAAAATATTTAAAATACGCAATGAAAAACAATAAAAACGACCTATCACATCACATTTTGCCTAATTCCGCGACCATGGTGGGCGTTTGTATTATGGTCATTAGCATTGTCAAAAGTCAGCCCTCAGACATGGTGAGTTACCTTATTGACAAGGCTTTGGCAATTGATAGCTTATTGTTCACAATCAGTGCGCTTCTGTCATTTTTATCAATTCGTCTCGAGAAATCTAGCGAAGGATTTGAACGCTGGGCAGAATTCATTTTTATAATAGGATTGGTCTCAATGATGTTAATCGCAGTGATTTTGTCGTTTGAAATTGTTTAATTTTAATTTTTCTATCCAAATATTAATCTTTATTCAATGGACACATTAGTAGATATTCCGACAGTCACTCATGTCATTCAACAAGCATTAACCCCTGTCTTTTTACTCGGCGGTGTAGGTACTCTCTTAAATGTGCTTACTGGGCGTTTAGCCCGCATAGTCGACAGGTTTCGTTTTTTGAGTGAAAAGAATGCTGGTCATCATGACGAATACTTGACCTTACCTACTCGTGTTAGATTGATCCATAAGGCTATTTCATTCTGCTGCGTGTGCGCCTTGCTTGTTTGCATGTCGATTGTAATCTTATTTGTGGGGGCTGAATTGGAATTAAATATCTCAAGAATAACTTCTCTGCTATTCGTTGCCGCAATGTTAACTTTAACCGCTGGAATAACCTGCTTTTTACGGGAAATTGCGCTAGCAACCAAAAACATGGAGACAATTATACTCATAAAAAATTAACGTAGCCTTTAAGCTCTAATCATCTGCAGCAGAGCACTTTTGATGTTTTCAGGGAAAATAATGCAATACAATAACACCAACAAAGGCAACAAAGCTTACATTACTATAACCAGCCGATTCTTTATTTCAGTCGTCAGCCTGGCCGTATTTTCAGCAATTGTGTCCTCTATTTTTGCAGCATTTGATTATTTTATGACCGATAAAAATGATTTTGATCTAATTGAGGATATATTAGACGGTATTGCAACGATACTAATAGCCTATGGAGTCGCATTGGAAGAACGGGAATCTATTATGGAAGTCTTTCGTCTTTATCCTGCAATGCGCGACGAAATCCAACAACGAATTGATAAATATTGTCACTTCTATGGATTAGGCATCCTGCTCTATGGGTTATTTATCGAAATACTGGTTGAGGTATTGAAAATACCCATGAATATATTAAATATCGAGATTCATGAGTATACATTGTTAGGCATCGGCATTGTATTCTTGCCCTTGTCGGCATTTTGCCTTATCAGACATGTGTTTTTATTAGTAACCTTACCAAAAACGGTTTAGAAGATCTCTCAATTTTTCATCTATCTGCGAACGCGATGAAACGAATGGTTCATCTGGTCGGATTCTTTTTAGTGACATCGGTCATTGTCGTCTCGGTATGGTTGATTCCAATTTCGAATTATTTTGGCAATTACTTGCTTTGGAGGGTGTCCAGCAACGCAAAAGCCATCGGCGGCGACATCGAAAATCAAGGCGCCCATATTCGCTATGTCGCGTATGGCCTAGGCGAGCCCGTTTTACTGTTACATGGGGGTTTGAGCAACAAACTTAGCTGGTTTTCTCAGATACCCTGGTTAGTGCAATCCGGTCGACGGGTGATATTGATTGATACTCGTGGCCACGGTGAATCCACGTCAGGCGATTCAGCGATGAGCTATCAGCTATTTGCACAAGATACTTTGATGGTTTTGGACCGTCTTGGCATTCAACGTACTGATATTGTCGGCTGGAGTGATGGCGGCATTATCGGCTTGTTGCTCGCGCTGAATGCCCCACAGCGGGTTGGTAAACTCGTCGCCATCAGTGCCAATTTCCACCCGTCGGGTTTGATTCAGGATGCCGACAACACTCAACGTGATGCACTAATGCATAAAATCATCGATTGGGCACGAAGCTGGTGGTCCGGTGCAGGCGAAAATCACCCTGCTCTGGAAGCGGAAATCAAAGCCCTGTGGCGGACAGCGCCGCAACTCAATCATGCCGACTTAAAAGCGATTACCGCACCGACCTTAGTGATCACAGGCGAAAACGACATTATCGACTTGCCGCATTCGGGTGAACTGGCACAAATGCTGGCAAACGCAAAAATAGAAATTGTTTTAGGTGCGGGGCACGCCGCCCCTATAACCCATGCTCGGCAAGTCAATGCCTTGATTGCATCATTCCTGGACATAGCAAACTAAATGAATAGCTCTTCACCTACGCCAAAATCGCGCTCATGGATTAAACGCAAAGTTCTATGGCTGTCGTTGTTGCTGTCAATCCTGGTGGCAGTGGCTATTTGGTTTTCACCTGACGTTAAGCCACCGGTTGTTAACCAGCAATTGGCGAATGAAAACCTCGGTGAGGTCACCGTTGCCAAACCGCTTTGGGGATCGCAAGGAGCGGCACTTGTCGTTATCGAAAGCCAAAATTTTCCAGCCAAGGCCTTGGCGCAGCGTCTGGCTTCTTTAGGCGTTACCGCCGCGATCATTGATGATGGCCACCTTTTTAAAGGCCTTCATGCCGCAAACCAACACTGTCTGGATAGCCAAAGTGTGGCGACGTCCCTAAATGCTCTGCTAAAACAACTGCGAATACCCTCTGCAAGCCGCGTGGTGGTCGCCGGTATTGGCCAAGGGGCATTGATTCCGTTTCTCAACGCGCAGACTCCTGCCAACCCTCAAGCCCATAACCTGTCTATCGGCTTTTCCGTTGAGTTACCGGCAGATTTAACGTTGTGTCCGCCATTTGTTGGCACGCTGCAAACTCAACGACAACAGTTGGTCTCTGCACCGACTCCCAAAGCACCTTGGCGTTCGGTTTGGACCGATCAACCAGCCGACGATACCGCTGTATTCATTCGAACATTGGGGCATGTCGATACCCGAATCGCGGCCTACGACACTCCAGTGGATGAATTGTTGATCGAGGAAATCAAAGCCGTCGTTGGCGCAAATAATCAAATAGCCCCACCGATGCCAGTGGTGGAAGTCCCCGCGTCCAAGCCCGGTGACAGCGTCACGTTGTTCTACTCCGGCGACGGCGGCTGGCGCGATCTGGATAGAACCGTGGCTGGCGAAATGGCGGCGCAAAATTATCCGGTGGTCGGCGTCGATGTGTTGCGCTATTTCTGGACGCACAAAACGCCAGAGCAAGCCGCTACCGATCTGGCTGCCACGATGACTTACTATCGGAAGCATTGGAACGTGAAATCCTTCGTGTTAGCGGGTTATTCATTCGGTGCCGACATTTTGCCGCCCATTTACAATCGCTTACAGAAAGCAGACCAGGACGATGTGAAACTACTGGTGCTTTTGGCGTTGGCCAAGGAAGCCGATTTTGAAATCCACGTCTCCGGCTGGTTAGGTCAAAGTGGCGGTGAACACATGCTGGCTCCGGAACTGGTGCAGATGCCTAAAAACAAGATTTTGTGTATTTATGGCAAAGAGGAAAAAGCCGATACTGCCTGTACCACGTTGGCAAATAGTGATGCCACCATTCTGGAATTGCCTGGCGGCCACCATTTCGATCAGGATTACCCGAAACTTACCCGGCAAATACTTGATGTCTATCGGCAGCATGGTATCCAATAATTTTTCAATCCTCTTCATTCACCCATGATCAGCGAAAACCTGAATCGATTACCGCAGCTCATCAGCCACTGGTTACCGCTGATTTTATTTGCCGTTGCGCTTTATATTGTCCATAACCAGTTGGCCGTTCATGACCTCAGCGACATTTTGGGTACGCTGAAAACCACGCCAATCAGCATCGTGATGGCTGCATTACTACTCACGGTGATCAATTATTTGGTACTAGCGGGTTATGACTGGCTGGCGCTGCGTTTTACCGGTCACACCCAAATTCCATGGCTGAAAATGACCGCCGCAGCCTTGTTGAGTTATGCCATCAGCAATAATACCGGTCATGCCTGGGCTGCGGGAGGTTCGATTCGCTACCGGTTTTATTCCAAATGGGGGGTGCCTGGCTGGGATATTTTAAAAATTTCCCTGTTTCAAACACTCACCTATCTTTTAGGCGCATTGACTTTAGGTCTGCTCGGCAGTTTGGTCCTGCCGCACTATTTGTCCAGCACCATTCAGGAGCCGTCGGCGATTCATTGGGTCAGCCTGATTTGCGCGGTGAGCTTACTGTGTTATTGGGCTGGGGTTTTCTTGGGGCGTAAACCATTACTCATTAAAGGCTTCGAACTGCATTTGCCCTCGCCTCTTATGGCGCTTGGGCAAACGTTGGTTGCCAGCATCGATGTAGTACTATCGTCCATTGTGTTGTGGGCTTTGTTATCAAATCAGGTAGACATCGATTTTGGTGCGTTTTTGGTGATCTTTGTCGTCGCTCAGGTGGTTGGCGTCATTAGCCAGGTACCTGGTGGTATTGGCGTTTTTGAAGGCGCGTTTTTATGGCTGATGGCGGACATTGAAGCGAAGGATCAACATTTAATCCTGATCAGCGCCTTACTGTTGTATCGGGTCATTTATTATTTCGTTCCCTTGTTGTTGGCCGGCGCTGGTCTGCTCGGTTACGAGCTTCAGAGTCGACGGGACTTGATGGCCGAAAGTAGCCGAGTGATAGGCAAGATTCTATCGGCCATTGTTCCACAACTTTATTCCCTGCTTTTACTAATGGCTGGCGGCGTATTGATCGTTTCAGGTTCCATGCCGGCCAATTCGGAGTCTATGGCATGGCTGAGCGATTTGATTCCGCTGTCCATAGTCGAGTTTTCCCATCTGGCAGGCAGTTTGATTGGCTTGCTGTTGTTGTTTTTGGCGCGCGGCATTTGGTTAAGGATCGACGCAGCCTGGTTTGGCAGCCTGATTTTGTTAGGACTGGGCATCGTAGCCTCCTTGCTTAAGGGTTTCGACTGGCGTGAAGCCATGGTTTTGCTGACGATCACCCTATTGTTTTTACCCACGCACAGCCATTTTCAAAGACATTCGTCACTATTTCGCATGTCGCTTTCATCTAGCTGGCTGATGACGGTCCTAATAGTCTTGGTCGGTTCTATCTGGCTGGGCTTTTTTGCCTATCGCGACATCGAATACGCCCATGAACTGTGGTGGCAGTTTTCTTACGAAGACGATGCCCCGCGGTTTTTAAGGGCTTTGTTATTAATTACGGTCGCTTGCGTCTCGTATGGATTATCGCGCTTACTGAGCGTGGCCCCGCCACAATACTTACAAAAACCATCGCTTGACGAGATTGATGACGTGCAGCGCCTGCTGGAACATTGCGATGATACCCATGGATTTCTGGCGTTATTGGCGGATAAATATTTATTGTGGAACGAACAACGCAGCGCCTTCATCATGTACCAGACTACCACGCAGTTTTGGGTGGCAATGGGCGATCCCATAGGCGAACCGGCCGACATTGAAGATCTGCTATGGGAATTCCAGGAACAGGCTAACCAGCATGGCGCCAAAGCCGTCTTCTACCAAGTCAGTCCTGAGGTATTACCCCACTATCTCGATTTAGGTCTGTCTTTATTCAAACTGGGCGAAGAAGCGCATGTGGATTTGTCGACCTTCAGTCTGCAAGGCAAACAACGCGACTCCCAGCGCAGCGCCCGCAACAAGTTCAACAAAATGGATTATCGTTTTGAAATCATCAGCGGTGATGCTGTCGATGCGGCATTGCCGGTTTTACGGCGAATTTCAGATGCCTGGTTGGCAAACAAAAATACCCGGGAAAAAGGCTTCTCATTGGGATTCTTTGCAGAAACCTACATCCGCCGCACCGATATCGCGATCGTCAAAAACCCTGAGGGGCAGATCAAAGCCTTTGCCAATCTGTGGCAAACCGCCAACCAAAATGAGCTATCCATAGACCTGATGCGTTATGATCCGGATAGCCCACGCGGCATTATGGATTTTCTGTTCGCCGAATTGATGTTGTGGGGAAAATCGGAAAACTACCGCTGGTTTTCGCTAGGCATGGCCCCCTTGGCTGGATTGGAGCGCCGTCCGCTAGCACCACTGTGGCATAAGATTGGTACGACCATCTTTGACTTAGGTGACCACTTTTATAACTTTGAAGGGCTTTACGAATACAAAGCTAAATTTTCACCAGTCTGGAAGCCTCGTTATTTGGCGGCGCCGGCGGGTATTTCCGTGCCTTTTATCCTGATGTCCATCACCCGGCTGATTTCAGGTGGCTGGCAGGGTATATTCAGCAAGTAGCCATCTCGTCAAGCCAGCAAACGAGTAAACGCTTAAGCACTCTTACTCACAAGGTTTATGCTCATGTACTCAAAGCTCAAAGACGGGCACTTTATTTTGAGAAAGGTAATCCCAGGCGGACGCATCGACACGCGGGTTTAGCGATTTCATCCGGGTGTCGGTCAACTCAGTTTGCTCATCAACGGCGAGCCGGGAGCAATAATGAACTCTGGTGGTAGCCTCGAAAAACCTCTGATTTCAGCAAAAACCGCAATATGACTTATGGATTTTATTCTGGTGAAATTTAATTTTCGAGGTTCCCTAGTGTATGGCTGACTTGAATCAGGCGACCATGTGCTGTGTTTCTTCTGTTTTCTCCGGTTCAATGATTACAGCCATGGGCTTTGTTGCACAAATCCTGTGATAGCCAAACGTCCCCTCACCCCAAATCAGCTAGGCGGATTTAGGGCGGGGCAACGGTTATAGGTCTGCCCAGTTGGGTAAACCTATTGAGCAGTGCCGATCGAATTTGCAACTCAGCGACCTGGCTTTTGAAGAGTCGTGCCTTGACACCCTCTCCCAACAGTTTGAAACAGCGCATTTTGGTTTCGACCAAACTGCAACGATGATATCCACTCCATTTTTTCGGAAGGGGAGAATGGCCTGGGCCTCACGTTCTGCAGTCGCGGCAAGACTTGAGCATCGCCCACGCGATTGAAAGTCACCGTAATGCGGACTCACCGGTAGGCAACCGGTTCAACCGCCGCTCAACCGGTGCGGCAACCATTCGCAAAAGCACGTATCCAGTTCCGGCCCGCCGCCGCAGCGAAATGCCAGCGCTAAAACATGTTCCGGCCCCGGCAAGCTTTGCGCGAATTGCCAAGCACGGGAATCATCCGCGCTACCGGGACGGAAATGGATGGCCTCGTCTTCGCCAAAGACAAAACCAAAGCGGTCCAGCTCCTGTGACAGGCCGGTGCCCTGGGCTTTGATGTAGGCTTCCTTCAGGGTCCAGAACTTCAGAAATGCCCAATTCCGTTCCGCTGCCGGCAAACGCCAGAGATAATCGCGTTCGGCTGCAGTCAGCACCTGACCGGCCATCGCCGCCAGATCGCCCAAATCGCGCCCTGCTTCGACATCGATCCCGCAATCCACGCCACAATTGACCACCAGCGCCGCCAGTCCGCGCGCGTGGGACAGGTTGAAGCGGACATCGGCCATGCCCGGTTTGCGGACCAGTTCGGGGCGGCCGTAGCGATTGGCGGTAAACCGCAATTTGTCCGGCTCGGTATCCAGATAAGCGGCCAACACGAATCTGACCATGGCGTGTGCCACCAGATACAACTTTCGGTCGCGCTCGAAATGAAACTTTCGCCACTTTTCCAACTCGTCCGCGGCCAGCAGATTACGGCAGATTTCCAGTGCCTCGGGATCGGCGAAACGCTCGGTCCAGGCCAACCAGACTTGCGCCCTCCCCTGTGTCGGCGCCGGAACCGGCGGAAACCGTTGCCTTAAATCCGCGAAATTCGGCAGAGCGCCAGACCCTGCGTTATCGATGTTCATCAGCCGGCGCTCAGTCGAAGTAATATTTCACACCCAGGAAATAGATATTGTTCAGATATCCGCCGAACTCGGTATCGCTACCGCCCAGATTGAATACCAGATTGGCGGCCAGATTGACCTGTCCGAACAGGTTGTACTCGACAATCGGTACCAGTTGTGCGCCGCCGTCCTGCAGGTTTTGCGAATACAGCACATTAAGGCTGAGGTCTTCGACAATTTCGTGCACCCGGTAATTGGCATACAGGTAATGCTGATTCAGCGAACGGATCTGCACCGACGAGGCCTGGGCCAAGGTGCCGGCGGCCAAGCCTTGCAAATTGGGGTCTGCACCCAGCAGCAACCCGGCCGCGTTCTGGGTCATGCGCCGGTAAGCGGCACTGTCGGCATTGCTGTAACCTTCGTTGCTGTGACGGTATTCCAAATTCAATACGTCGCCGTTGTCGAAGGTATAGGAACCGCCGGCCAGGAAGTCCACGAACCAGCCACGGCCGTTGCCGTTCGGCGCCAATTCGTAGCCCAGCGGCGAGTCGGATGCATGCGGATACAAGCCGTAGCTTTTACCTTTCATGCCGACGTCGAAATACAGCAGCGTCGAATCGTTCAGCGTCCACTGGCCGAACATGCCGCCCTGCGGCAGGCCGTCGTTTTCGCGGTAGCCGGCTATCGCGCTCAGCGAATAATCGTCGCCGCGGTGGTCGTACTTCAGCGCCACGGCTTTCTTGAAATCCGGCGTTTCCAGCGTCGACCGGCCCCGAGCTACGCTGCCGATCAAGGCCAGCGTGTTGGAATAATCGTGAAAATACTGCAATTGCACGAAATCCTGGGCACCGGGTTCGATGAAGGGGTTGGTCTGGTTGCTGTTCGGGAAGAACGGGTTGGACGGTGAGGCGAACAACGACGGCCCCCAATACAACAGCTCGCGGCTGTAGGACAGGCTGAGATCGTCCGTCGCGTATTGCACCAGCCAATCCTGGAAATAATGCTCCCCCGCCACCACGTTACCGCCGTCGGCCTGATTGCTTAAAAAGTAACCGAAGCGCGGGCTGAGCTTGGCACTAAAGCCACCGTAGCGGGCGGTGAATTTCGAGCGCAGCCGGGTACCCTGCTGAAAGTTGTCCAGTTGCGCCAGTTGGTTGTCCGGATTCAGATTGCTGTTCTTGGCAATATCGTAAATCGCACCGAAGCTTTGCAGCATGAAGCTGTGTTCGAACTCGAATTTGTCGGCTGCGGCGGCGATGCCCGGCAGCGATACGGCCAGCAACGCCGGCCGTAAGCCGCGCAGAGCATTCCCCGAAACCATCGGCCGTTAGCGGCTGAGCAAAGCCCGCAGATCGAAGCGGCTCGGCGGTACCGCCGCGGCTTCGACTTTGTCGTAAACCAACACGGTTTTCTGGCCGGTCTGCACTTCGTCCTGAATCTCGATCTTGCTGACGAAAGGCTGGCTTTTGCCGGCAACCTCGACCCGGTTGGCATATTCCATCAATGCGGTTTTGAAATGCTTGTCGGAGACCGTCATGTATTCGGCTTTCAATGCCAGTTGACTGTCCTTGGCGACGTAATATCGAATCTTGTCGTAGGCCACGTTGGCATCCTTGGCTTTCAAGTCCAGTACGTAACACGGCTGCCCCGCCACTTCCGCTTCGCCGGCCGGGGTCGCGTCGTAATCGCGACTGTAATTGGTGGTGGCGACGTCGCCGTTGCTGGCCTCGCCGAGCAGGCGTTGCCGCGGCGAGATCGGCACCGGCTTGCTGACGTCGGGCGACAGGAACCACATATTGCGGTTCTGCATCAGCATCATCTTGCCGGCGGCTGTAGCCGGCTTCAGGAAGGTCACCAGGGAATTGTCCTGGTCGGCCTCGATCTTCAGCGTATAGCTTTTATCCTCGACATTGTCCTGATAAGCGATGACGGTACTGGTCATGGTAATACCGCCGATCTCGCCGCCGCGGGCACGGTCGCTGGCTTTTAAAAGCTCCAGCGGCGTCGGGTCTGCGGCCGCAGCCGAAGCCGCCAGCATTAATATTGCAAATAAAGGGGTGCGGACGAATTCAAACATGGCCCAGGGCTCCGACAATGGTTTTTTGCGTGGCGTGACGGGCCGGGAAATACGAAGCGACCGCGGCCAACACCGACAGAGTGAATAAAGAACCGAACATGTTATTAAACAACAATTCGATCACCAACGCGGCTTGTTCCGAAGAATCCGGCGGCGAATAAGTAATCTGCGCCAGATTGATGCCGGCACCGATGGCATAGGATAGTGCCATCCCGGCCAGCGAGCCGACGAAGACGATGATGACGCCTTCGATCACGAACAGGCTTTTGATCGTCATCGAGCGCATACCGATCGCGCGCAAGGTGCCGATTTCGCGGGTGCGTTCGGCAATCGCCATCGTCATGGTATTGACCACGCTGGTCATCGCCACCATCACCACTACCACCATAATGAACAGATACATCATGTCGAACAAACCTTTGACTTGAGTGTAGTACACCGACAATTCGCTCCATTCCTTGATGTCGGCGTCGAAGCCGGCAGCCTTGAGTTTTTGCAGCAACACCGGCTTTACGGCCGGAATCGAATCGACCGAATCCAGCAATACCACAACCCGGTCGGCGCCGTCGCTGCCGTACAACTTACGGGCCAAGGCCAACGGCAACAGCGCGAACTTGTCGTCGGTGCCCATCGAGCCGGTGTTGGCGATTTCGCCGACCCGGAAATCGACCGCGTTGACCATGCCGGACAGCGTCGACGCCATCAACACGCCGTCGCTGCCTTGCTGCAAGCCCATAATTTTCGCCATCTTCTGGCCGATTACGACGGCATCGTCCTGGCCCGGCGCCAGTTTGCCGGGCAGATAGGCGTATTCGGCGCCGCGCAGCGCCGTCTGGTCTTCCGCCGATATGGCTTCGCCGATGAAAATATGCGAGGTGGTGCCGTTACTGACCAAGCCGCTGACGGCCAGCCGCGGGCTGACCAATTTCACGCCCGGCACCTCGCGGACGGTGCGGGTCACCAAGTCCAGCGCGGCGGCATCGAGTTGGAATTTTTCCGGGTCCAGCGTGCCCTGGTCGAAGAAGCCGCGGCGCACCACGGTCAAGTGGCCCAGGCGTTCGCCGACGATGGCCTGGTCTTTCAGAATCCGGTAGACGTAGGTGAAATAACCTTCGAACAAGCTCAGCGCCAGAAAGCCGATCGCCACCGACAGCACGGTGACCAGGCTTCTGCGCCGGTTTTTCATGACGTTGCGCGCCGCCAGTTTGCAGCGCATTGCGAGTGACATGGACATCAGGAGGCCTCTTTTAAATAAGTATTGTGGCGGTCGTCGACGATCCGGCCGTCGCGGACCTGGATCGAGCGGGCCGCGTAGGACAGCAAATGGGTATCGTGGGTGGCGAAGACGAAGGTGACCTTGCGTTTTTGATTCAGCTTTTGCATCAACAAAATGATCGCGTCGCTGTTGGCCGAATCCAGATTCGCGGTCGGTTCGTCGGCCAGCACGATATCCGGATCACCGATCAAGGCCCGGGCGATGGCCACCCGCTGGCGTTGGCCGCCGCTCATTTCGTCCGGCCGTTTGTGCAAATGCCGCTCCAGCCCCAGTTCCGCCAGCAGATCGCGCGCCCGGCGCCGCGCCGTATCGTCGGCTTCGCCGCGGATTTGCAGCGGCAGCATCGTGTTTTCCTGGGCCGACAACACCGGCACCAGATTGAAGCTTTGGAAGATAAAGCCCAGGTGACGGCTGCGGAAATCGGCCAGCCGATTGTCGTTCAGCCCCAGGACTTCTTCGTTTTTGATCGCGATCCGGCCCTGATCCGGCCGGTCCAGCAGACCCATCAGGTTTAATAGCGTCGATTTGCCGCTGCCGGAAGCGCCCCAGATGCAGGTGAACTCGCCCTGCTGGATCGACAGGTTCAAGTCCTGCAGCACGTTGACGGCGCCGTCGCCGTGGCCGTAGGACTTGGTGATATGTTCCAATTTGATGATCGGTTGCGTCATAACTAGTAGTCTCGTCATTTTAAAAGACCGGTTCGTAACCGGCTGCGGCAGGAGTCCGCGCCATCGGCAGCAGGATATCGTCCTTGATATGCTCGTTGACGATGTCCTGAAGCGCGCCCAGCACGGCGTCGCGGTTCTCCAGTAAAAAGAAGTGGCCGCCGCCGAACAGGCGCTGTTCGAAGCCGGCCGCGGTTTTGTCGCGCCAGGGCGCCATATCCTCGCCCGGCACCAGATGGTCGGCCATGCCGGTGAAGGCTGCAATTGGGAATTGCGCCGCCGGTTGCGGCACGTGGCGGTAAGTTTCGTGGATGCGAAAATCGGCGCGCAGCATCGGCAACAACAACTGCATGGTTTCCTCATGTTGCAACACCTCGTCCGGCGTACCGCCGTAGCGTTGCAATTCGACGATGAATTCACTGTCGCTCAGCGTATGCAACACCCGGTTGCGGCTGCCAAGTTCCGGCGACCGGTAGCCGGAAACGATCAGTTGTTTCGGCGGCTGCACCCCGCGGCGCTCCAGCTCCAGCGCCACCCGGTAGGCGATCAACGCCCCCATGCTGTGGCCGAACAGTAGATAGGGCCGGTCGATCCGCGCGATCAGCGCCGGCAGCAAGCCGGCGACCAACGCGTCCAGATCGCCGATGGCCGGTTCGGCGATGCGGCGTTCGCGGCCCGGCAACTGCGCCGCCAGCACGTCCGCGTTATCCAGCGCACCGGCCCAGCTGCGAAACACGTTGGCGCCGGCCCCGGAATACGGAAAGCAGACCAGCAGATACGGCGCGCGGCCGCCCAGATTAAAATCGGTAAACCAATTGTCGGTAGTCATCGCTCTGTCTTGGTAGTAGTCAAATCAAGCCGGCAGCGCGGTCGGCGCCCAGCGTCGGGGATCGAAAAAGGCCTCGCTATCGTTGGCCGGCGCGAAAGCGTTGCGGTTCAGTGCAATCGGCCGGGTATTGACGATAAACGGATGGTTGAAATTGGTTTCGCCGTTGGCGCCGACGCTGCTCGGCAACAGGCGGGTAATCAACGGCTTGTTCCATTTGATGGCTTCGGTGCAAATCGCTTCGATCAAGGCCGCGATCTGACCGACGCCGGCGTCCAACGCCAGCGGCACCATATCCAGACCGCAGCCGCACACCGTAGAGTACAGCAGCAAATCCTTGACATCGACGCTACCGTTGCCCACCGCCCGCGCCAGATGGCTGTCTTCCAACACCGACAGCATGGTGCCGTTGTAGCCGACCTGCGGAAAATCGGCCAAACCCTGTTTCAGCAAATTATTCACCGCATACAGCGAAAACAGGAATTGGAAACTGCCGACCGGACTGCCGGCCAGCGCCTCGATCGCGCTGACGGCGCTGGTGTCCTCGCCGGGGTAAGGCGCCAGCGAGAAATCGATGCCGCGAAAACCGACGCCGGTCTCGGCGGCCAGCGCCTCCGCGCAATCGGCCGCCTCCTGCGCCGCCCGCCGCACCTGATTGCGGAATACCGCCAGTTTCTCGTCGAACGGCAACGGCTGCGAAAACGCGGCGTTGGCCAGTTCCGACAACTCCAGCGCGATACTGAATCCGGCCTCGCCCTGGTGCCAGGACGCCGGAAAAAACGGCGTACTGGCCTGGACGTTGGACATCACCGCAAACCGGAAATTGGCCTGATGCTGTTGGTCCAGCATGGCCAGTTCGCGGACTACCGCAGCGGCCCGGCGCAACGCGCCGCGGTGCATGCCGGCCGCCGAACTGACCAAAGTATTCATGAATACGTGACGGGTGGCGCCGATCACGGCCGGCACCAGCGCCAGCAATTCCGGGTCGTCGGCCGCATCGACGAAAAACGGGCCGGGCATGCAGAACCAGATGTCGCCCAACGCATTCTCCATCCGCACCGCAAATTCGGCCGCGGCATTGGCCCGAATGCGGCGGCCTTGCAGCAAGCGGTCCAGCGGTTGCCCGGCCAGCCGGAAACAACGCGCCCGCAGGCCGCTTTCCGCCAAAAGGTTGCCGGCCTTCCCGAAAAAGCGCCGCGCCGCTTCCGCGCCGCGCTCCGGCTGGTCCGGGTCCAGGTTCAGCCCCAATGTCACGGTGCGCACCACCGGCGACGGCGGCCGCATTCCGAATTCTTCCTGAGCAGTCATCGGTTTCATAGCGTTCTCAAGCTCAACGGCCGGATGTCGGGCCAATGTTGATTGACATAGTCCAGACAGTTTTCCCGACTGTCGGCAGGTTTGACCTGCTGCCAACCGGCGGGCACCGGCTTGAAAGCCGGCCATAAGGCGTGTTGCTGTTCGTGGTTGCAGACCACGACGAAACCCGTTTCCAATTCTTCAGCCATAGCGACCATTCTCCAATTCTTAATTTAAGTTCAATGCCTGCGGGCGACCGCTTCGCTAAAACCAGCCGCGGCGTTTAAAGGCAACCTCGCGGCCTTCGCTAACGAACAAGCGCTCGATGTAACGTTGCCAGGCCACGCGATCGATCTGCGGCGCCGGCAGATCCAGCTCGGCCAGCCGGCGCAGGGTTTTCGCCTGACCGATCTGCAAACTGCCCTTGTCCGGCGCGCCGCGGTCGGTATCCCAATAAAACAGGTAGGGCGCGAACGGCAGCGGGGTTTCGGTCGAAGCCTGTTTGACCCGGTCCACCCATTGGTCGGCGCGGATGCGTTTCAGGCCGACGCTGCCGGCCACGTGCTGGGACAGCAATTTGCTCCAGTCGTAGCTTTCTTCGCCCATCAGATGGAATATTTCGCCGCCGCCGGGCTGTCCGGCCAAGGCGATAATCGCCCGCGCCGCGTAATCCACCGCAATCGCCTTCTCCACCAGCGGATAGTCCGGATAGACCCCGAGCTGGATGCAGGTGCGCAAATACAAGCCGATGAAATCGTCGTCGCGGCCGGCACCGCTGCGGCTGTCCACCGCCACCCGGCCCAGACGGAAAATCTGGATCGGCAGGCCCATCCGTCCGGCTTGCCTGACTGCCGCTTCCGCCACCCATTTGCTGGCGTTGTAGCCTTCCAGATCGGTAAAACCTTCGCCGGCCAGATCGGTGTCTTCGTCCACTTTCCGCCCCGAGATTTCGGTGTTGAACACGCCGCCGGTCGAGACGTAGGCAAATCGTTTCAAGCGGTTGTAGGCAGCCAATTCCAGCAGGGCCTTGGTCGAACCGACGTTGGCCGCGGCCAGTTGGCCGTAGCGCAACACGTGGTTCAGATGCGAGCCGTTATGCAGAATCAAGTCGATTTCCGAGGCCAGGTAATCGCGCACCTCGCCGCTCAAGCCGAGGTTGGGCTTGGCCAAATCGCCGACCACCACTTTGATCCGCGGCACATAGCCGTCCCACCACAGGCCGTACTCCTCCAGATTGGCGCGAATCCGACGCAAGCCGTCTTCGGCCGAACTGGCGCGTACCAGACAGTGCACCGTGGTCCCCGGCCAGCGTTCCAGCATTTGTTCCAGCAAATAAGCGCCGACGAAACCGGTGACGCCGGTCAGCAACACGTTTTGCATCCTGCCGCTGGCCGGCGGCAATGGCGTCGGCAGCGCGATGGCGGATTCGGCTTCCAAATCCACCGGCCGCGGCGGCAACAGAATCGCAGTGTCTTCCGCTTCGGCTTGGGTGTCCGTTCCGGCCGCATCCAGATAGGCGGCCATGCTGCGCACGGTCGGCGCCACGAAAAAGTCTTTCAGCGGCATCGAGTGCCCGCATTCTTCCCGCACCTGCGCCATCAACCGGGTCGCGCTCAGCGAATGGCCGCCCAGTTCGAAAAAGTCGTCGCTGACGCCGACCGTGTCGACGCCGAGAATCTCCTGCCACAATTCGACCAGCCAGCGCTCGCGCTCGGTTGCGGCCGGTTCGCAAACCCGGCTCGCCGGGTCGGCCGCGCCCGGTAACGGCAGCGCCCGGCGGTCGATCTTGCCGTTGGTCGTCATCGGCCAGACATCCAGCACGATTACCGCCATCGGCACCATGAAATGCGGCAAGCTTTCCCGCAACTTTGCCATCAGTTCGGCCGCCAAACCGTCGGCGCCGGCTTCGCACAGCACGTAGCCAACCAATTGCCGGTTACCGGGAGCGATATCCCGCGCCAGTACCAGCGCGTCGCGGACCTGCTCGTGTTCCATCAGTCGGGCTTCGATTTCACCCAGCTCGATGCGGAAACCGCGGATTTTTACCTGATTGTCTATGCGTCCCAGAAACTCTAATGTGCCGTCCGGCAACCAGCGCACCAAGTCTCCGGTGCGGTACAGGCGCTCGCCGCCGTCCTGCCGGAACAGGTGGGCGATGAATTTCTCGCCGTTCAACTCCGGGCGATTCAAATAGCCCCGGCCGACCGCTATGCCGCCGATGCACAATTCGCCCGGCATGCCGATCGGCACCGGTCGCAGTTTGGCGTCGACCACGTAAAGTTCGGTATTGGCGATCGGGCTGCCTATGGTCAGCTTGGTGTCACCGGGACGATAATCGGCCACTGTCGCAATCACCGTGCATTCGGTCGGACCGTAGCCGTTGTAAAACCGCCGGTTACGACTCCATTGCTCGGCGATTTCCTGCTGACAGGCTTCGCCGGCGGAGACCAGGTGCTTGAGTCCGGCCAGACGGTCGGTGTCCAAAAACGGTAACAGCGAAGGCGGCAATAAGGCGTGGCTGATGTCCTCGGCAGCGATGAAGCGCGCCAGCGAATCCGGCGACTTCAACACCTCGTCGCGCGCCATGCACAGTACGCCGCCACGGCTTAACGCAACACCCCATTCGTATACCGACGCGTCGAAACCGAACGAGGCGAATTGCAGCATACGGTCACCGTTGCCGAACTCGCAACGCTCGGCCAACGCTGCCGTCACGCTGGCGAGACCTTTGTGCAACAGTAGCGAGCCTTTTGGCTGTCCGGTCGAACCGGACGTGTAGATCACGTAACATAAGTTGTCGGCGCCGAATTCGACAGGATCGGGGCTGTGCTCCGGCTGTGCCGCAATCACCGTTTGCAGGCGCTCGCCGTCCAACGCCAGCACCCGTAGACCCTGCGGCAGTGACAAGCCGTTCAACAGATGACTATGAGTCAACAACCATATGCTGGCGGAATCCTCGAGCATGAATTGCAACCGCACGGCCGGGTAATTCGGGTCCAGCGGGACGAAGGCGCCGCCCGCCTTGAGCACGGCCAGCAGCGAGACGATCCAATCCGGACCGCGTTCCAGATACAGGCCGACCCGCTGTTCGACTTGCAAACCCGCAGCCGCCAGTAAATGTGCCAACCGGTTGGTCTGGCGATCCAATTCGGCGTAACTCAAGGTTTTGCCCTCGAACCTTACCGCCGGCGCATCGGGCTGCTGTGCGACTTGCTCGGCGAAACGGTCCAAAAACAGCCGACCGCCGAGATCGAGCTGCGGCCCGCGGCCGAACGCCAGGGCCTCGGCTGTGCCGCTTCGGTCCAACAAATCGTAATCGGCCAGCGCCCGGTCCGGATCGGCCACCAGTTGCGGCAACAACACCGCAAACGACTGCGCCAGCCGCTCTACGGTTTCCGGGCGGAACAGCGCGCGGCTGAATTCCCATTGCCCGCTCAGGCCATCCTGCTCGTTGAACACCACATACAAATCCCAGCGCGCCACCCACTCGTCGCTATCGACCAGCGACATGTCCTCGTAAGCGTTACGCAACGCGAAACAGACCTGGAAGAACGGGTTGTAGGCCGCGCTGCGCGCCGGTTTCAATTCGTCGACCAGCATTTCGAATGGCAGATCCTGATGTTCGTAGGCCGCCTGCGCCGTTTGTTTCGCCGCCGCCAACAGGTCGTTGAAGCTATGGCCGGCGTCGATCCGGGCCCGGATCGGCAAAGTGTTGACGAAAAAGCCGATCACCGGCTCGGTCTCTTCGAGATGGCGGTTGGCGATCGGCGTACCCAGCACGAAATCGTCCTGGCCGGACCAGCGGTACAACAACAATTCGAAGGCCGCCATCAGCGCCATGAACAGCGTCGCTCCCTGTTTTTCCGCCAGCGCTTTCAAGCCCTGGGCCAGTTCCGGCGCGTAGCGGTCGCGGACCATACCGCCCTGCCAGGACAGTTGCGCCGGCCGCGGAAAATCGTAAGGCAGGCCGATGGTATGCACCGCGCCGTCCAGCTCGCCGCGCCAGTAGGCCAGCTGGGTTTCGCGCAGCTCGCCAGTCAAAAGCTGGCGTTGCCACAGCGCGTAATCGGCGTACTGCAGCGCCAGTTCCGGTAGATCCGGCTCCGTGCCGTGTCGGTAGGCGGCGTAGGCCTGGCGAAATTCGCGCACGAAAATATCGGTGGACCAGCCGTCGGTGACGATGTGGTGCAAGGTCGCCAACAACACGGCATTTTCCGGACTCGAAAGCAGCCGGTAGCGTAGCGGCGGCGCGGCGGCCAAATCGAAGGTCGCCTGCGCTTCCGCCGTGGCCAGCTCGGCCATGCGCAGCTCGCGTTCCGGCTCCGCCAACGCCGACAGATCGTCGATGACCAGCGGCGGCACGAAATCGGACAAAATCTGCTGGCGCGGTTCGCCGCCGGCGGCCGGGAAGCAGGTGCGCAGCGATTCGTGGCGGCGGGTCAGCCAGGCCAGTGCCCGGCGCACGGCTTCGACATCGGCCGGCGCATCGAGAAACACCGCGTTGGGGACGTTATAGGCCGGATTGTCCGGCGCATATTCCTGCACGAACCAAAGCCGGCTCTGGGCGTAGGACAGCGGCAACGGTTCGGGTCGTTCCTGCCGGACCAATGCCGGATAAGCCGGCGCGCCGCCCGCTTGCCGGTTGCGGATCAATGCAGCCTGCCCGGCGATGGTCGGCTGTTGAAACAGTTCGGACAGACCCAGCTTGACCTCGAACAGCTTCGGAATCCTGGAGAACACCTGAGTGATCGTCAGCGAATGGCCGCCCAAGGCGAAGAAATTGTCGTTGACGCCGATGTCGTCGCGGCCCAGCACTTTCTGCCAGACGCCGAGCAAGGCCTCTTCCACCGCGTCGGCCGGCGCTTGCGCCACCGCAGCCTGCAACGCATCGGTTTCTTCCGGTGCCGGCAGCGCGGAACGGTCGGCCTTACCGTTGGCGTTCAACGGAATCGCCGCCAACAGGACGAAGACGCTGGGCACCATGTAATCCGGCAGGCGTTGCGCCAGATAAGCCCGCAACTCGGCGCGGAACTCGGCCGGCTCGGCGATAGCCACCGCCGGCACCAGGTAACTGACCAGTTGTTGGCGGTCGCCGCCGCTGACCACGGTCACGGCGTCCTGCACCGCGGCATGACCGCGCAATACCGTATCGATTTCCTCCAGCTCGATCCGGTAGCCGCGAACCTTGACTTGAAAATCCACCCGGCCTTTGACGACGATGCTGCCGTCCTCGCGGAAGTAACCCAAGTCGCCGGTGCGGTACAGGCGTTCGCCGGCAACTTCCGGCTGCGGATGCGGAATGAACTGGCTAGCGGTCAAGCCCGGATTGTTGAGATAGCCGACGCCGAGCGAGACGCCGCCTATCATCACCTCGCCGGCAATGCCGGCCGGCAACGGATTGTTGAAGCGGTCCAATACCAACATGCGCACGTTGGGCAGGTTTTTGCCGACCGTGACCGGCCACTCCGGATGCTCTAACTCCTCGCGGCTGAAGCGATGCGTGGTGCAAAGGTCGGTGCATTCGGTCGGGCCGTAGGTGTTGACCAATTCGCAGCGGCTGTGTGCCGACAACAGCCAAGGCGCCAGCCTGGCCTTGTTTACCGGCTCGCCGCCCAGCAGCAAGTAGCGCAGCGACGCCAAGTCGCGGTAATCGACGTCTTCGCCTTCGGCCAGCGCATAGCCCATGCTCGGCGTGCAGTTGATCCAGGTAATGCCCTGCTCGGCCACGCTGCGGCGCACATAGTCCGGATCGAAATGGTCGCCGACGGCCAGGTGCAATTCGCCGCCGGTGAGCAAGGCGCCCCAGACGTTTTTCTGCGCCAGATCGAAGGTAATTTTATTGATCAACAGGCATTTGTCGGCACTGCCGAAACCGAATTCGCGGTTCCACCACAAGATGAAGTTGATGAAACTGTCGTGGTAGACGCCGGCGGCTTTGGGCTTGCCGGTGGAACCGGAGGTATGGATCACGTAGAACAGCCGCCGGGTATCGATAGCCACGGCCGGCGCGGTGTCCGGCTGGCTGCTCCAATTCGCCCAAGTCCGGTCCAGATCGATAATCTGCAGCCCGTCCGCCGCCAGCGCGTCGCCGCGTCCGCCGTGGCTGAGCAATTGGCTAAAGCTCAGGTCCTGCAACATACCGGCCAGCCGGGCGTCGGGCGCCTTCGGATCGAGCGGCGCGTAAGCATTGCCGGTTTTGACCACGGCCAGTATCGCAATGATCAGTTCCGCCGAAGGCTCCAGCAATAGCGCGATTTGGCCGCCGGCCGCGGCACCCTGCGCCAACAGAAAATGAGCCAGGCTATTGGCGCGCCGGTCCAGTTCGGCATAACTCAGGCGGACGTCGCCGACCGCCAACGCGGTCCGCTCCGGGTGCAACGCCGCCCGCTCGGCGAACAACGCGGCCAAGTCCCGCTCGCGCGGAAAATCGGTCGCGGTCGCGTTCCAGACCGCCTGGCGCAGGCGTTCGGCTTCCGCCATCGCGCTGACCGTGGCCAGCGGCCGCTCGGCGTCCAGCAGCATCTGGTCCAGCACGGTTTGCCAGTGTTCGAGGAAACGCTCGACCACAGCCGGCGCATAGCGGCGCGGATCGAACATGGCGCGGACATTCATCTCGCCCGCCGGTTCGACCACCAGCGTCAATGGATAATTGGTCTTTTGCGCCACCGCGACGTCGGGCAATTGCACCTGGCTGGACTGCGGAAACGATTCCACCGCCAGCATCGAATCGAACAGCGGCAGCCCCGGTCCGATCGGGCTCCAGGCCTGAATCTCGACCAGCGGGCTATGTTCGTAGCTGCGCAAGGCCAGCAAGCCGTCCTGCAACTCCCGCAGCCAGGCCGCCACCGGCTGGGCGGCGCGGATGCGCACCCGCAACGGCAGCGTATTGATGAACAGGCCTACCATGTGCTGCGAGTTTTCCAGTTCCGGCGGCCGCCCGGACACGGTACAGCCGAACACGACGTCGTCCTCGCCGCTGTACAAAGCCAGCAAGTAAGCGTACGCGCCCTGAATCACGCTATTCGGCGTCAAGCGCGCGGCGCGGGCGAATTCGCGCAAACGCTCCGCCCGCGTCTGGCCCAGCGCCCGACGGACCACGGCATAGTCGCAGTTCGGCTCGGCGCCGGGATTGCCCTCGACCAGGCCAAGCGGCGTCGGCGCAGCGAAGCCGGCCAGATAGCCGCGCCAGAAAGTCTCGGCCGCGGTCCGGTCCTGCTGCCCCAGCCAACGCAAGTAATTTTTATACGGCGTACCGGCCGGCAGTTCAGGCTCGCGCCCGTCCGCCAATGCCATATAAGCTTGCAGGGCCTGGTCCAGCACGATAAACGCCGACCAGCCGTCGAGCAGGATGTGGTGGTAGGTCCACAGCAACACGCTCTGCTCCGCGCCGGTTCGAATCACCCGCAAGCGCAGCAACGGCGCCTTGGCCAAATCGAACCCCGCTTTGGCATCCGCAGCGCGCAGCGCTTGCAGGCCTTGCTCGCGTTCCGCCTCGGCCAGATCCGCCCAATCCAGGGCTTCGACCCGGATTTCGGCTTGGCGCTGCACCACCTGTACCGGTTTTTCCAGGCCTTCCCAGAAAAAGCCGCTACGCAGGATGTCGTGGTGGGCGATCACCCGGTTCCAGGCTTGTTGCCACAGGCCGGGGTCGACGCCGAACGGCACGGTTTGGCTGAACTGTTCGACGTACACCCCCGAGTCGGGGCTGCTCAGGGAATGGAACAGCATCCCTTCCTGAATCGGCGTCAGCTTGTAAATATCGGCGATGTTGGCGCGATCGATGGTCATGGCTCTATCAACTCGTTATTCGATGGTTTGGAACAAGGTAGCGAAGTCTTCTTCGGACAAACCGGCGTCGCCGAAATCGGCGGCAGTAAATCCCCGGCCCTGAGCCTGTTCGGCTGCAGCCAAGTAGGCAATCACGGTGCTTTCCAACGCCGTGCTTAGTCGCGGCAATTGCTCTACCTGTTCGGCATCCACAGCCAACCGCAACAGCAATCCGTCCGCTGCCAGACAGGCGCTGACGGCAAAGGCCTCGCCGGCGGCCAGCACGGCCTCCGGTTCGAACCGGCCGCAACCGCATTGGCCCAGCCAGGTGAAACGCACGCTCGGCAACGGCAATCCGGAAGCGGCCAATTCGAAACCGAAACCGGCGCTGGGCGCCTGCTTGCGGGCGGCTTTGGCTAGGGTGGTCGCCGTCAATGCATCGCTGTCCGTTTCCAGACAGAGCGGATAGCTGTAGCGCAACACGGCGCCGGATTCGGCAACGATATGGGTTTGCGCGTAGCGGACCGCGACCGGCTCCAGCGCAAAACATTCGCCGATGCTGGCGGCCAATGCCGCCAGCAGCAGATCCTCGGCATCCAGATTCAACGCGGCGCGCAGCCGTTCCAGACCCTGAAGTTGGTCGACCTCGATCCGGATTTCGGCCGCGGCGGCGCAAGCGCCGGTCGCTGCCAGCGCTCCGGATTGGTCCGGCACCGCGGCATAGCCGGCGCTCTCGGCCTGAGCATCGCGCTCGCCGGCGGCGGCGGCCAAATCGGCGGCGGCGGCCGGGCGCCAGGGCGCGAGCGGCGCCGCAGCGGCGCTACCCGACAAGCAGGCCAGCACGGCGGCGCCGATTTGGCTCAGCCCGGCCGCATCCAGACCCAATACCGGCCGGGCTTGCAGCACAAGCCTACGGCCATCGGCTAAGACCCGGAATGCGCCATCGCCGCCGGCTTCCGCCGCCGCGTCCGCCGCCAGAATTGCAACGGTTTCCGCCTGCGCCCAGCACGCTGCCTCGCCATTGGTCTCGATCCGGGCCAGCAGCAGCGGGTAGTCCGCCGCCACCGCCGCCAGCGCCGCGGCCAGATCGTCGGTAGTGGCCGCGGCAGGCAGTTCCAGGTGCAGGCTGTCCCAGCCCCGGCCGGCCGCCAGCAATTCGCGCTGACCGAAACTCAGCCAGGCCGGTTCGGCCACTGCCGGCGCCGAAGCGCCGATTGCGGCCGCCAACGCGGCAACAGTCTGGTGTTCGAACAACTGGTTGGGTTTCACGGTCAAGCCGAAGCGCTTGGCTTGCGACACGACTTGTATCCCCATCACCGAGTCCACCCCCATGTCGAAGAAATTGTCGTAAATACCGACCGGTTCGATGCCCAACACACCTTCCATAATGCCGACCAGGATTTCTTCGGTGGGATTGGTCGGCGGCGCGGCATCGGCGTCCTCGCGCTGCAGTTTCGGCTTGGCAGCCGTTGTTCCGGCTTCCTCCGCGGCGCGTTGCGCCTGCATTCGTTCCAGCAAGGCATCCAGCGGCTGCGGGCTGATCACCCATTGCGGCGAGGCGGCAGACGCCAACGCCCGTTGGAAGATCTCCAGGCCTTCGGCGGTGGACAAGCTATCGTCCTCGCCGTGACTGTCGGCGGCGGTGGCCGGCGGCAAGGCAAAAGCGCCGGCCGGCACTTTCTTCAAGGTGAATTCGTCGATTTGGGCCAGGCGCTGCCCGGCCATGTCGTACAAGGCAATATCGAAACTGAGCGATTCGCGGTCGCCGCTCAGGCCGCGGAAACAAACGTGACTGAGAAATTCGGCCGGCAACGGCGCGGCGATCGTCAGCCGGCCATAACCGAACGGCAGGTATTCGCCGTCGATATCCAAATCCAGCCGCCGCAACAGATGGCCGGTGATCGGACCACTGGCCATGTCTAACAGGCTAGGATGCAGCATGAACTGCGGCAGGTCGTCGGCAAAAGCGGCCGGCAACTGCAAGCGGCCCAACAGATGGTCGCCGCCGCAGCGGATCTGGCTTAGCACTTGCCAGCGCGGCCCCAGGCTGAGGAAGCCGGAATCGTCCTGCACCGCTTGCGGCCGGCCGTCGCTGAAATCCAGCACCTCGCCGCTGCAGCTTGCCGCCAATGCCTGCGGGTCGATCCGGGCCACCGCCAGTTCGGCGGCGTAAATATCGCCGGCCAGCAGCGGCGCCTTGACCCCGGCTTCGCGGGTGTAGACTTCAAAACCGTAACCGCCGCCCGGCAACGCGTTAAAGTCGCAATGCACTTCGGCCATGTCCAGAGCCGGCACCATCAACGGCCGGAAGAAATATAAATTATCGATCGCGACCTGTTCGGCGCCGCGGTAATCCTGGAACGCCGCCCGCACCATTTCCACCAGGCCGGTACCGGGCATCGTCGCCACGCCTTCGATCCGGTGCTCGAGCAGCGCCCAGTGGTCCGGTTCGCGCAGCCAGGCCGCGTAGCTGGCGTGTTGCGCCGATTTTTCCCGGCACGAGTGCAGATAAGGATGAGCCAGCGTCTTGCCGGCCGGCAGCGGCGGCAGTTCGCGCCGGGCGTACAAGCCGGCATCGACCGCCATGCCGGTCTCGCGCCAGCCGCCGAAGTTCAACGACACCACCTTGCTCACGCCGAAACCGGCGCGGGCATAGGCGTCCAGCACGTTGTTGGCGGCGGAATAATCGACTTGGCCGATACCGCCGATCACGGCAAACAAGGACGAAAACAGCACGATGAAGCCGGGCTCGGTATCGGCGGCGCGGAACGCCTGCTCCAGCGCCAGGATGCCGCGCACCTTGGGCCGCAATACGGTTTCGGCCGCATCGCGGGTTTTCAGTTGGATCAGGCCGCCGCCGGCCACCCCGGCCGAATGCACCACCCCGGCGATCCGACCGTATTTGTCCAGCAATGCGGCGACCAGTTCGGTCATACGCTCGGCATCGACCACGTCGCCCTGACAAATTTCGACTTCGGCGCCACGCGCCTCGATCGCCGCCAGTTTGCGGATGCGCTCGGCGCTACGGTCCTGCATCTCGTGTTCGGCCAGCCAACGCGGCCATTCGGCTTTCGGCGGCAATGCCGAGCGGCCGAGCAGGACAATATGTTTGGCGCCGCGGGCGGCCATGTAGTCGGCCACGGCCAGACCCAGCCCGCCCAGACCGCCGGTCACCAAATAGGCGCCGTCGGCGGTGAAATCCAACGGCGCCGGCTCGATCCGGGTCGGTTCGTAGTGCGCCGCCCAACGGTAACCGTGGCGGCAGGCGGCGAAATGGTCGGCCGGCGCCAGCAGCGGTTTGGTTTCGCCGCGCAGTCGGGCCAGTTCGCCGACAGCGCGGTCGGCGCTAGCGGCGATGGCAGCGGCGCCGATCAGGTCGTCCGGGCTGAAATCCAGATTGCGGCTCAGGAATTTGCGGTATTCGTGGCCCAGGCACAGATGCACGCCAAGCAACGCCGCCTTCAACGGATTGACCGGCTCGGCCGGCAACACATCGTGGATTTCGCTGGACAGCGTCAGCAACGGCAGGCGGCGGTCGCCGGCCTCGGCCGAAAACTGCTGCGCCAGAAACACCAAACTGTGAAAGCTGCGCTCCAGCCAATAGTCCTCGCTGTCGAGTCCGGCCGCGGAGCGCGGCGTGGCGCACAGCGCATGCACGATTGCGGTAGGTTGGGCCTCGGCGAACACCGTCGCCAGCCGTTCGAAGTCGGCGGCGTCGCCGATATTCAGGCTGTACCCGCTTTCGCCGTCGTCGGCAAAACCCGCGCCCGGCGCGACAATCACCGCGCTGCCGCCGGCCGCCTCAATCCGCTCGGCCAGGGCCCGGCTCAAGCCGTTACGCTCGGCGACGATCAACACCCGCTCGCCGGACCAATCTCCTATGTCCGGCAGGCGGCCGGGCTGGCGTTTCCAGGACGGCGCGTAAAACCATTGCGCCGGATCGGCCAGACGTTGCGCCGGGTTTTCCGTGCCGGCGGCGCCGGCTTGCGGCGGTTCCAGCCAGTGGCGCTCGCGGGCGAACGGATAGGTCGGCAGCGAAATCCGCCGCCCGTGATTATCGCTATCGACCCGTTCCCAATCCAGCTCCAGCCCGGCCGCCCACAAGTCGCCCAGCGCCTGGCGCAATACCAGCGCATCGGGCTTGGTTTCCTTGGGATGGCGCACGGTTTGCACCACGGCCGCCGCCGCTTTGGCGGCATTGATCGCGTGTCTGGCGAAGGTGCTCAACACATTGCCGGGGCCGATTTCGATGAAATAACTGCCGCCGCCGGCCAACAAAGTCGCCATACCCTGGCGGAAGCGGACGCAACCGAGCAAATGCCGGGCCCAGTAGTCCGGATCGCAGGCGTCGGCGGCGGCCATCCAGTCGCCGGTCAGGTTGGAGACGTAGGGCCGGCTCGGCGCTTTGGGCGCCGCCAGCCGCACCGCAGCGGTAAAATCGGCGATCATCGGCTGCATCATCGCCGAGTGAAAGGCGTGCGAAGTCAGCAACGGCCGGCAGGCGGCACCGGCCGCTTCCAGCCGTTCGCGTACCGCCGCGATCGCGGCGTGCGGCCCGGACAGCACACAGGCATTGGGACTGTTGACCGCGGCCAGACTGACCTCGCCGCCGACATAGGCCGCTGCCGCGGTCTCGTCCAGCGATACCGACAGCATGGCCCCGGACGGCATGGCCTGCATCAGCGCGCCGCGCAAAGCCACCAGCCGCAAGGCCGCGTCCAGCTCGAACACCTCGGCCAGGCAGGCCGCGACGTATTCGCCCAGACTGTGGCCGATCATCGCGTCCGGCTCGATGCCGAGCGCCTGCATCTGTTTCGCCAGCGCATATTCGAAGGCGAACAGCATCGGCTGCGCCAGCCGGGTCTGCCCCAGTTGTTCAGTGAACGCCGCATCGGTCGGATCGGCGGCCAGCACGAAATCGCGCAAATCCAGCCCCAAATGGCCGCGCAGCTGGTCGCAGCAATCGTCAAACACTTGGCGAAATACCGGCAGATTTTGGTAAAGCCCGCGCCCCATGGTCAGATACTGGCTGCCCTGGCCGGTGAACAGGAATACTTTCTTGGCGTCGGCCGGCAGCGCCTTGGTTTTGGCGGGATTGTCGCGAATCGCGGCCAACCCCTGCTGCAAGGCTGCCAAACTATCGGCAGCGACGGCGGCGCGTACCGGAAAGGCTTTGCGGCCCTCTTGCAAGGTAAAAGCCACGTCGTCCAAATCGACGCCGGGTTGGCGGCACAAGAAATCGTCCAGATTTTCCGCAGCCCGGCTCAAGGCCTTGGAAGATTTGGCAGACAACACGAAGCTGCGCAATTTTGCGCCGGACCGGGTGACCGGCTGCGGCGGCGCTTCTTCCATGATGGCATGGGCATTGGTGCCGCCGATGCCGAACGAGCTGACCGCGGCGTAGCGGGTACCGGCGCAATCCCAGTCGCGCAGGGTGTCGTTGACGAAGAACGGGCTGTTGGCAAAATCGATGCGCGGATTCGGCGTGCCGAAATGCAGGCTGGGCGGCAGCGTGCGGTGCCACAAGGCCAGGGCGGTCTTGATTACCGAGGCGACGCCGGCCACCGGCGCCAGATGGCCGACATTGGTTTTCAGCGAGCCCAGCGCGCAATAGCCGGTGCGTTCGGTATGCTTGCGCCAGGCCCGCGCCAGCGCGGTGATCTCGATCGGATCGCCCAGCGGCGTCGAGGTGCCGTGGGCTTCGACATAGCTGATCTGGTCCGGATCGACCCCGGCATCGGCCAAGGCCCGCTCGATCACATGCATCTGGCCGTCGATACCCGGCGCGGTGTAACCGGCCTTGAAGGCTCCGTCGTTAGTCACCGCGGTACCGCGGATCACCGCGTAAACCCGGTCGTGGTCGGCCAACGCGTCTTCGAGGCGTTTCAACACGACGATGCCGACGCCGCCTTCGCTGAACACAGTGCCCTCGGCCTTGGCGTCGAAGGTGCGCAACAAGCCGTCCGGCGACGCCATGCTGCCTTCCTGGTATTGGTAGCCCAGGCCGCCGGGCACGGTCGCCAGGGCGCCGCCGGCCAGCGCCGAGTCGCATTCGCCGGCACGCAAAGCCCGGCAGGCCAGGTGGATCGCGACCAGGGAGGTCGAGCACGCGGTTTGCACCGTGATCGACGGCCCGGTCAGGTTCAGTTTGTATGCGGTGCGGTTGGTGATGTAATCCGGTTCGTTGCCGATGCCGGCGATCAAGTCCTTGGACGACGCGAACATGATGTCGCGGTTCGGGAAAATGTTATTGAAGAAATAGCGCGACAAGGCGGTGCCGGCATAGACGCCGACCGTGCCGGGGCAGTCGTCCGGGATGTAACCGGCGTCTTCCAGCGCCGCCCAGGCGCACTCCAGGAACAAGCGCTGCTGCGGATCGAGCAGTTCGGCTTCGGCCGGGGTATAGCCGAAAAAACCGGCGTCGAATTTATCGACGTCGTCCAGGTAATAACCGGCGGCCACCCAGGAGCCGCCGGCCACTTGCTTGCGCACGTAGGGAATCGAGGCGGCGTCGTGCGCGTTGATGCCCTGCTGCACTTCTTCCTGAGTGTAATGCCGCAACGCGTCGCGGCCGGCAACCAGATTGTCCCAGAATTCGCTGACCGAATTCGCTCCCGGAAAACGGCCGGCAAGGCCGATGATGGCAATGGCGCCCGAGTTGGCTTGATTTGCTTGCATGTGCTTTGCTTCCGTTGTCTATGTTTCGATGAAATTGGCGGCAGGCGGGCTTATTCCGCGCCGCTGCGGCGGCGCGGCGCCCGGCCGGAGCGTTCCCGCCGCGCGCCGTCTGCGGCGGCGGCGGACGGTGCCGCGGCGCGCGGTTTCGGTTGCAGGTAGTCGACCAGCGCGGCGATGGTCGGGTAGACGAAAAACATGTCCAGCAACGGCACGTCCTTGCTCAACAAGGGCCGCAGCCGGGTATGGATCTTGATCATGTCCACCGAGGTACCGCCCAGGTCGAAGAAGTTGTCGCCGGTGCCGACGCTGTCCACGCCGAGCACTTCGCGCCAGACGCCGCAGATTTGCCGGGCCAGATCGGAATCGGCCACCGCCACCGCGGCGACGGCCTCGACTTCCTTGCGCGGTTGCGGCAGGGCTTTGCGGTCGAGTTTGCCGTTGGCGGACAGCGGCAGTTCGTCAAGGCGGATAAACAGCGACGGCACCATGTAGTCGGGCAGTTTCTGGCTCAGGTAGTCGCGCAAGCGGCTTTCGAAACCGGCGTCGGAATGCTGGAACCGGGCTTGCGCCAGTTGCAGTTCGCGCAGTTCCGCGTCGCCGAGTTCGACGCCGCCGACCAGTGCGTGCAGATAAGTCGAACGCTGTTCCAGCTGGAACAGCGGCCGGGCCCGCTCGAAATCGAAACCGCCCAGTTGACAGGTGGCCAGACCGAAGCGATGCGCGTCCTGCTCCAGAATTTGCGTGATCAGGCCGCTCTCGATCCGGCACAGGTGCATGGAATCCTGGCCGTACAAGGGTTCGATGGCCTCCAGATTGGCGACCAGGAACAGGTGGAAGGCGGCGCTGTCGACCATCGCCGCGTTCCAACTGCCGTAGTACGCGGCGTCGATCCGGCCGTTACCGGGCAAATGCACCAGACGGTGCTGGTCCGGATCGTAGTAATACATGCCGCCGGCCAGGCCGGCGATCCGGCCCGGTACCGCATAGAGATAGAGTTGCACCGGATACAGCGAACCGGCCGAACCGTAGCGGTATTTCGGGGTGGCCGCAGCCGGATCGCGGCGCAACCGGCTCAACAGCCGGCCCAGACTGCCGAGATCGACGGCGGTGTCGGGAAACAGCCGCTGCGAGCGGCGGCGATAGCCGGCGTCGCTCGCCTCTGGCTCCGCGGCCAGCGCCACCGCCTCGGCCGCAGCGTCGAAGCGGCGCAGGCCGGGCTGCGACAGGCGGAAGCGGATTTTGTCGTTGTCTTCCGTTTTGGCGGCGGCCGGCGCCTCCGGGTCGCGCACGTAGTAGGCAATCAGCTGCCGGGCCCGGCCGCTGTCGCCGGTGACGGCGCATACCGCCGCCTTGACGCCGGCAAAGCGCGCCATGTTGATTTCCACTTCGCCCAATTCGACCCGAAAGCCGTTGATCTTGACCTGAAAATCCTTGCGGCCGAGAAATTCGATGTTGCCGCAGGGCAGCAAACGGCCGAGGTCGCCGGTCCGGTATAGTTTTTCGCCGCTGCGAGGATGAGTGACGAATTGGGCCGTGCTACGCTCGGCGTCGCGCCAATAGCCCAGCGCCACGCCGATGCCGCCGATGTACAGCTCGCCCGGCACCCAGACCGGACAGGCTTGCATCTGCTCGTCCAGCACGTGAAAGCTTTGGTTGAGCATGGCCTTGCCGTAGGGAATGCTGCGCCAGTCCGGGCTGATCTCGCCGATCGGATAGATGATGGACCAGATCGAGGCTTCGGTGGCGCCGCCCAGGCTGAATTGTTGCGCATTGGGGCAGCTACGCCGAATCGCCTCCGGCAGCGGCAGCGGAATCCAGTCGCCGCTCATCATCACCAGCCGCAGGCTGGTATTCGGCCGCCGCGCCACCTCGTCCAGATAGGTGGTGTAAATGTCCATCAATGCCGGCACGGTGTTCCAGAGCGTGACGCCGTGGCGCTGCACCATCTCGTCCCAATGGCCGGGGTCGCGCTGGCGGTCGGCATCCGGCAACACCAGCGCACCGCCGGCACCGAGTACGCCGAAAATGTCGTAGACCGACAGGTCGAAATTCAACGCCGACAAACCCAATACCCGGTCGTCCGGACCGACTTCAAAGCGCTGATTGATGTCGACGCAGGTGTTCAGGGCGCCGCGATGGTCGATCATGACCCCTTTCGGGGTACCGGTGGAACCGGAGGTGTAGATCACGTAAGCCAGATCGGTCGGCTGCCGCATTACCGGCAGCGCTTTGACCGGTTGCGCCGACGCCGCCAATTCGGCGACCGTCAGCACTTCGATACCCGCCGGCAGCCGCAGCCCGGCCGCGGCATCTGCGGCCACGACCCGCTGCAAGCCGGATAATTCGATAATCTGGGCGATCCGGTCCGGGCCGTAACCGGGTTCGATCGGCAGATAGGCGCCGCCGGCCTCGAGAATGCCCAAGGCGGCCACCACCTGCCAGCGGCCTTTCGGCAACAGGATGCCGACCAGCTCGCCGCTACCGGCACCGCTCTGCCACAAGCGCTGCGCCAAGCGATTGGCCAGCCGGTACAGCTCGCCGTAACTGAATTCGGCCTCGGCGTCGATCACGGCAATCCGCTCCGGATTGGCACGGGCCTGGCGTACGAAAGGCTCGTGCAGCAATCCGGCCGGCACCGGCGCCGCTGTGGCGTTAGCTGCTGCGATCAATTGCCGCTGCTCCCGCGGCAACAGGTCGAGTTCCGGCCGTTGCCAGAGCATGTCGTCCTGAGCCAGACCTCCGACCAGTTGCCGGTAGGCGTCGAACATCGCTTCCAGGAAGCCGTCCGGAAACAGGCCGCTCACCGAGTCCCAATCGTATTCCAGTTTGCCGGCGTCTTCGGTGACCTGATGGTCCAGCCAGACCTGCGGCGTCTGCGTAATCGTGTAATGCACGTCGCCCAGCCACGACATCGCCGCCGGGGTGTCGTCCGCCGGGTTCGGTTTGATCGCGCTGGTAAACACCACCGGGAACAAGGAGGCGTTGGCGTCGCGGCGCTGTTCGGTCAATTCCCGCAACACTTGCACGCCGCTGACGTAGCGATGGTCCATGTCGCGCCATAACTGCGCCTGCACCGACTTGACCCGTTCCGAAAATGACGCCGGCCGGGAATAATCCAGCTCCAGCAACACCACCGACGTAAAGTCGCCGACCAGCGCGTTGACTTGCGGATGAAACGGCAGCCGGTTGAACAGCGTCAAGTTCAAGGTAAAACGTTTGCGGCTGCTCCAGCGGGCGACGACGGCGCCGTAGGCGGCCAGCAGCACCGCCGACGGCGTCACGCCCAGGCGTTGGGCGCGGCTTTTGATTTGGCCCCAGCGCGCGGCGTCCAGGCTGGCGGACAGGCGGCGGAATTGCGGGCGGGCTATGCTTTCCGGAGCCACGGCCAGCGGAAAATCCGGGCCGGGCGGCAGGTCCTTGATTTTTTCCCGCCAATAGTTGCAGGACTCGCGGTAGGCTTCGGTTTGCTTCATCAATTCCAGACCGCGGACGTAGTCGGCGTAGGACAGTTCCAGCGGCGGCAATTCATCGCCCTGGTACAGCCGGCGCCATTCCTCGCTGAGGATGTCGAAGCTCAAGGCGTCGAAAATCAGCACGTCTATGCTCAGATGCAGCCGCACCACGCCGTCCGCCAGCAGGCTGGCGCGAATGTCGAACAAGGGCCACACCGCGGTATCCAATACCTGGTGCGACATTTCCTCGCGGACTTGCTCGAGACTGGCGTTGCTGTCGTCCCCGGCGACACTGGCGTCCAGCACTTCAAAGCGATATGCGGGGACCGTTTTTAAAATCTGTTGGCGACCGTCGGGATTGACGACGGCGCGCAGCATGTCGTGGCGCTGGATCAACCGGTTGAAAGCCGTTTCTAGCCGCACCAGATCCAGGCCGCGGCAGTCGACTTCCATGTAGCCGTGGGCGGCGATATTGCCCAGATCGAATGCCGCCTGCCGCCCAACCCAATACGCCTGCTGAATGTCGGTCAGCGGAAACGGCTCGAAGCGGGCTTCGCCCATTGGCTGCAGTTTCGGTACGTCGGATTCGGTTTGGGCTTGCGGCCTGGCGTCGCGCGAGCGCTGCTGCAGCCTGGCCATCAGCTGCTGGCGTTGTTCGTTGCTCAGTTCGGCGATCAGTGATTGTGTGTTTGCCATCTCGTTGTCTCCAGTTAACCCGTTGGCTCAGGACGCGGCCAATTCGGCGCCGTCGCGCACCAGTTCCGCCAGCAGCGCCTGCAAATCCGGCGAATCCTGCAATGCGTGCTCCAATACGGCTTCCGCCAGTTCGGCCACGGTCGGGTGTTTCATGATGTCGGTCAGCCGCAAGCGGCAGCCGTGGCGGCGATTGATTTCGTACAGGATTTGCGTCGCCAGCAGCGAATGGCCGCCCAGAGCAAAGAAATCATCGCCGATATGGATGCTGTCCAATTGCAGGTGCTCGGCCCAGATCGCGGCAATTTCGCTTTCCAGCGCGTTGCGCGGCAACTGTCCGCCCAGCGCGGCCTCGGCCGCTTCCTGACCATGGGCCAGTTGCGCCAGTTGGCGCCGGTCGATCTTGCCGTTCGGGCTCAACGGAAATTCCGTCACTCGGGTGCAGACGCCGGGCACCATGAATGCCGGCAACTTGGCCGCCGCGGTTTGTTTCAGCGCGTCGCCCAGCTCGGTCTCGGCGCTGTAGAAAGCCAGCAGGCGCTGGCGGCCGGGTTCGCCGTCGGCGATGACTACCGCCCGCTGCACGCCCGGCACTTGCGCCAGCACGGTTTCGATTTCGCCCAGCTCGATGCGGTGACCGCGAATCTTGACTTGAAAATCGGAGCGGCCCAGGTATTCGACCATGCCGTCCGGATTGAGCCGGCCGAGGTCGCCGGTGCGGTACATGCGCGCTCCCGGCGTCGCCGAAAACGGATCGGGCAGGAAGGCGGCCGCGGTGCCGGCCTGGTTGCCGAAGTAGCCCCGGCACAAGCCGTTGCCGGCCAGATAAATTTCGCCCTTGCCACCGGCCGGCACCGGATTCAGATCGGGGTCCAGCAGATAAAGCTGGCTGCCGGCGATCGGCCGGCCTATCGTCACCGGCCCCTGGAACCGTTCCGGGAAACGGACGAAGGTGCTGTAAGTGGTATCTTCCGAAGGGCCGTACAGGTTGTAGACCGCCACGCCGGGATAGTGCTGCTGGATGCCCTGCACCAGAGCCAAGGGCAAGGCTTCTCCGGCCAGATTGATGGTGTGCACCGACGCCGGTATTGCCCGCTGCCGCAGAATTTCCTCCATCGCCGACGGCACGGTGTTGATCACGGCGATATCGTCCTGGCGCGCCAGTTCCGGCAGGTGCAGGATGTTATCCACCATCACCACCTTGCCGCCGTGCGCCAGCGGGTAAAAGATTTCGTAAACCGACAGGTCGAAGCAGACCGAAGTCGAGGCCAGCATGCCGGCGCCGGCAGGTAACGCGAATTCCTGCGCCGCCCAGTCGATCATCGACGCGGCGTTGCGGTGTTCGATCGCCACGCCTTTGGGCAGACCGGTGGAGCCGGAGGTAAAAATGATATAGGCCAGATGTTCCGGGCGGACCGCGCTGGCCGGTGCCGTGTCCGGGCACGACGCCAGGCGCGGGTCGGCCGGACTCAGCAGCGGCGCGGCGTTGGCAGCGGCCGAGATGGCGGCGTCGGCCGTATCGGCGATCAACAGTTTGGCTTCGGCGCAACCCAAGATCACGGCCCGACGTTCGGCCGGATAATTAGGATCGACCGGCACGTAACAGGCGCCGGCCTTCAATACCGCCAGCAAGGCCACCACCAATTGCGGCCCGCGCGCCAGACATACTGCCACCCGGTCTTCCACACCGACGCCGTGCTGTTGCAGCAAATGCGCCAGCCGGTTGGCCTGGGCATCCAGTTCGCGGTAGCTCAGCTCGGTGTCGTGCCACCGCAGCGCAATCTGCTCCGGCGTGCGTTTGGCCTGGTCCGCGCATAAATGGTGCAGGCAACGGTTGTCGTAGGCGATGGGCGGATTCATGCCCAAGCCCTCGCGTTCCGCATCCAGCAGCAAATCGATGCTGCCGAGCCGGGTGTCCGGCGCCGCCGCCAATTGCGCCAACAGCTTGGCGTAACGCGCCAGCAAACGTTCCGCGGTGTCGGCCGCGAACAGCGCGGTGTTGTAGGTCAGCACCAGCACGGTTTGGCTGGCGTCGGCCACCACGTCCAAGGTCAATTCGTATTTGGTGTGGGCGCTGGGCGGCACCAGCGGCGTGAAGCTTAGACCGCCGCCGGCCAGCGCGCCGACCGCCTCGTAATTGAACACCGCGCTCACCAGCGCCGGCCGGCTCGGATCGCGTTCCGGATTGACGGCGCGCACCAGTTCGGCGAACGGAAAGCCGCGGTGCTCGAAAGCTTGCAGAAAGTCGTGCTTGGCTTGTTGCAGATAGTCGGCGAACGTGGCCTGGCTATCGCTGTTGCCGACGATAGGCAGGACATTGACCCCAAAGCCGATGAAGCTTTCGCCGGGCCGGTCGCCGTGCATCGACACCGGCACGCCGATCACCGAGCGCTGCTGGCCGCTCAGACGGTTCAACAGCAAGCGGTAGACGGCCAGCATGACCATGAACGGCGTCGCATTGCAGCGTTGGGTCAGCGCTTTCAATTGGGCCGCGACCTCCGCATCCAGCACCAGGCAGGTACGCTGGGCGACAAAGCGCTGTTCCGGCGGCCGCGGATAATCGGTCGGCAAGTCCAGGGCCGGTACGCCCTGGCCGAACTGCTGCAACCAGAACTCGCGATCCTGCGGCCGTTGCGCGGCAACTCGGCGATTGGCTTCCGCCAGCGTCACCGGCCGCGGCAGCGCCAGCGCGCTACCGTCGCGCAGGTGGCGGTAGAACTCGACGATTTCCTGGATCAACAAGCCGTAGGAAATGCCGTCGATAATCATGTGATGGGCCAGAAACAGCAACCAATAGCGGTCGTCGCCCAGCCGGGCCAGAAAGGCTTTAATGAGCGGCGGCCGGGTCAGATCGAAAGGTTCGGCGCTGCGCGCCAACACCCATTCCCGAGCCTTGGCTTCGGCCAGCGCCGCCGGCAAGTCGGAAAAATCGGCTTCGACCAGCGTCGTATCCGGCTCCTGGCCGATAACGACCTGGCTGCGGTCTTCGCTCAATGCGGCGCGCAACGAGTCGTGCCGGGCCACCACGCCGCGAAAGGCCTGCTCCAGTTTGTCCCGCTCCGGAGTTCCGGCCAGCTCGAACAGCACCACTTCGTTGTAAGCCGCCTGCACTTCCTCGCTCAATTCCAGATGCACCAGGATGTCCTGCTGCGCGCCATTCAGCGGCAATGCGGCCGGCGCCTGCGGCAGCCGCGCCGTGATAACCGCCTGATAACCGGCATGGACTTCGGCGGCGGCTTCGATGAAGCCGGCGCGTTGCAGCAAATCGGTCCAGGCGGCGGCCGGCAGCAACGGATAGTCGGCGCGTAACGTGCTGTCCTGAAACGCCCACCAGCCGTCGGTCAGGCCGAAGATCAAGTCCAGCCAGGGCTGGCGACCGACGCATTCCAACAACAACAAGCGGCCGTTCGGTGCCAGCAGGCTGTGCAGATGGCTCAGGGTTTTGCCCAGATCGGCGGTCGCATGCAGCACGTTGGAGGCCACGATCAAATCGAAACTTTGCCGAACAAAACCCTGCTCGGCCGGATCGCGTTCGATATCCAGGGTGGCGTATTCGACCTGCGGGTAGGCGGCGAATTCGCGCTCGGCCCGGTGTAAAAAGGCGCTGGACAGGTCGGTAAACAGATAGCGCAGATCACGGCGGCTCAGGCCTGGCAACAATTGCGCGGTGGCCGAACCGGTGCCGGCGCCGACTTCCAATACCGCGGCTTTACCGGAAACGTCGGCGACGGCGGCCGCCGCCGCCCGCGCCAGAGCCGCATTGGCCGCGGCAGCGCCGGGGGCGTGGCGGTAAAGCCGTTGCAGCAAGGCGTAGTTTTCGCCGCCGAACAGCACTTCCGCCGCATCGCTGCGGCCGCACAGCACGGCCGGCAACGCGGCGGCGCACTGCAACAATAAGTCGACTGCGGCGGCGTCGGCCGAACTGCGCGCCTCACGTTCCAGATCCGCGGTCGCCACCGGCAGCGATTGCAGCAACTCCCAGTCTTTGCAGACGGCGCGCAGCCAGCCGGCTTCGTTCAACATCGCAAACAGACGGCCGAACAGGCGGCGGCGCTTGGGTGCCACGCCGATAGCGCCAGCGGCGCGTTCGACCTGGCAAATGCCGCCGATGTGCGCCGGCAAGGCTTGCAATTCTTGTAAGGCCTGAGCCGCCAACGCGGTCGCCAGCGCATTCAATGCCTGGGCGCCGGCTTCGCTGCCGGCCGCGTCGCGGCTGGCCGGCAATGGCGATCCGGCCGGCGGCGGGAAGAAGCCGCCTTGGCGCAGCGCCTGCGCCGATTCGCGCCCGGCGCGGACGATAAAGTCGACGTCGGCCTCGCTATGGGCGCTGCTGAGGAAGCAGGTGTGGCCTTCCCAGATATACACGCCGCGCAGCGTCATGTGGTAGAAAAACAGATTGGCTTCGATGGGCTGGAATTCGACGCTGTAATTGTCGAAAAACACGAAGCGGAACAAGGAGCCGGCGTGGTTGACCCGAATCGCGAAACCCTCGGCGGCGAAATAGTCGTTCAATTCCTGCACCAGCCGCGCAGTCTTGGCGGTGATGCCGGCTTGCAAGGCCGGGCCGGCATCGCGCAACTGGCGCAGTACCGCAACGGCGGCGGCCATGGTCAGCGGATGGCCGCTGAAGGTGCCGGCAAAGAAAGTCGCGGTGGCCGCCGGATAAGAGTCGTCGTCGAATTGCCAGGGGCCGCCGTCGATCGCGTTCATGAAGCGGGCGTTGCCGGCGACGATGCCGATCGGCATGCCGCCGCCGGCCACCTTGCCGTAAGTGACCAAGTCGGCGCGGACGCCGAAATATTCCTGAGCGCCGCCCGGCGCCAAACGAAAACCGGTGATGATTTCGTCGAATATCAACGCGCAACCGGCGGCGCTGGCGATTTCCCGCAAGCGCTGCAGAAACTCGCGCGGTTGCAGGCCGGGCCGCCGGCTTTGCACCGGCTCGACCACGATGGCCGCCAGTTCGCCGGCATGGCGTTGGATCGTTGCCAGCGCGGCCTCGTCGCCGTAGGCCAGCACGATGGCGTCCTGCGCCACCGACAGCGGCACGCCGGGCGCGATCGGCAAACCGCTGCCACCCTCGCCGCCGACCTTGACCAACATGGTGTCGGAATGGCCATGGTAGGAGCCGGCAAAGCGGACGATGCGGGTACGACCAGTGACGGCGCGGGCCAGCCGCACCGCGGTCATCACCGCTTCGGTGCCGGAATTGGCGAAAGCCACCCGCTCGCAACCGGTCAGATCGCGCACCAACTGCGCCGCCTCGCCGACCAGCGGACTTTTCGGTCCGACCTGGATACCGTCCGCCAGCTGGGCGGCCAGGGCTTGCTTGACCAACTCCGGGTTGTAGCCGAGCAGGCTGGAACCGAAGGCCATGGTCAGATCGACGAATTCGTTGCCGTCCAGGTCGTAAATCCGGGAACCTGCGGCGGTTTTGACTACCAGCGGGAAAATCATCGCTTTGGTCGCTTGGCGGAAACCAAGCGAACTGCGGTAATCGGCGAACACCTCGCGGTAGGTTTCGGCATAACGTTTCGAGCCGGCGTGCTTGGCCTGGTAGGCGGCGGCCAGTTCTCGCAGATGTTGCTGTTGCGCCGGGTTCAAGCCTGCCGCCGCGGCATTAGCGGCGGCCGGCAACGGCGTTGCCGGCCGCAAAGCCGGAGCCGGAGCCGGAGCAGCTGCCGGCGCCGGACTGGGGCTGGATGCCGGCACGGCAGGCGCCGGTTGCGACGGCGAAGAGACGCCGCCGCGCAACAAGCCGAGTTGATCTTGCACCAGGCGGTTGAATGCATCCAGTTGCCGCTCCAGCAAACCGTGCCAGTCGCCTGGCGCGGCGGCGCCGGGTGCGGCAAACGGCAACGGCGCCTGTTCCGATTCGGCCGGCGCCGGTAATGCCGCTGCGGCGGCCGGCTCGGCGTCGAGTTTCGGGCTGGCGGCGGCAATCGCCGGCGCCAGCGTGTCGATGCTGGACAGCTCGGCAAACAAGTGCGCCATCCCGATATCGACCGCATAACGTTCGCTGACCAGGCGCAACAGTTCGGTCAACACCAGCGAGTCGGCACCCAATTCCAGAAAGCTGCGCCGGCTGTCCAATTCGTCGGCCGGGCGTTTCAGCAACAGGCCGAGCTGGCGTTGCAACCAGCTAGCGACCGCCTCAGCGGCAGCGACGTCCGCTGTCTCGGCACCGGCCGGCAAAGTAGCGCCCTGCTCCGCCAGCCAGGCGGCCAGCGCCTGCAGGCTGCGCAAGTCTTCGAATAAACTGTGAATCGCAACTTGCACACCGAAACGGCCCTGCACCTGACGCAGAAACTCCACCAGTACCAGCGAGTCGGCGCCCAGTTCCAGGAACGAGCGGTTGGGGTCGATGTCATCGGTTGCGCATTTCAGCAACGGGGCTAGTAAACGGGCAAGTTCGCCGGTCGTGGTGGTGGCGGTCGCGGTCGTCATGGGTGTCCTGGTGGTAGGTTGGAGCCAAAAACGGCTGGGTTGAAACGGATAGCCGGGCAAATCGAGCTGGTCGAAGGTTTCGCCGGCCCAAGCGGCGCCGAAATCGACGCGGTAACCGGCGCGCCACAGCTCGGCCAGGGCCGAATTCAGCGCCAGCCAGTCGGGGCGCTGCGCATCCAGGCTGGCGACGACGGTCGGCGCCGGGTCGAAGCGGCGCAGCATCGCGGCCAATGCCGGTTGGGCGCCGATCTCCAGAAAGGTGCCGGCGCCCAGCGCCTCGGCGGCGGCGATGCATTCTCTAAAGCGTACCGGTCGGCGCAGATGTTCGACCCAATAGTCGGCGTCGAAACGCGCTACCGGCGCCGCGTGCAGGTTGCCGATCACCGGCAGCCGCGGCGCTTGCCACGCCACCTGATTGGCGACGGCCCGGAATTCTTCGAGTATCGGTTCCATGTCGGCGCTGTGAAAAGCGCGCTTGACCTTCAACGGCAGCACGGCGACACCCGCAGCCTTGGCGCGTTCGGTCAGCGCTTCCAGCGCCGGCAGCGGACCGGAGACCGTGACCTGGGCCGGGCCGTTGTCGGCCGCCAACGCCAACGCCGGGTCGGCGGCGATCAGTTCCAGAGCGGCGGCCTTGCCGGTCAGCATCGCCAGCATGCCGCCGCGGTCGGAACAACGCTGCATCAGTTGCGCGCGCAACACCACCAGCCGCAAGGCATCGGCCAGCGACATCGCCCCGGCAAAGCAGGCGGCGACGTATTCGCCCAGACTGTGGCCGACCGCGACGGCCGGCGCCAGGCCGCAGCTTTCGAAATAGCGCGCCAGCGCGTAGCCGACCACGAACAACGCCGGTTGGGCGGTCGCGGTTTCGGCCAGATGGTCGCTATCCAGCGCATCCGGGCCGTACAACAACGGCGCCACCGGCGCCATTCCGGCGCCGCTCAATAACAGATCGCATTGGTCGACCGTGGCCCGGAACACCGGCGCATGCGCGTACAATCCGCGGGCCATGCCGGCATATTGGCTGCCCTGACCGGTGAACAGGAAGGCCAGCGGTTTCGGCGTGCCGACGACGGCGGCCGGCCCAGCCTGACCGCTTTGCGCCAGCCGGGCCAGGCCGGCCAGCAATTCGCCGCTATCGGCGGCATGCACCACCGTTCGGTAAGGCAAGCCGCTGCGGCCGCGGTTGGCCTGATAACACAGGCTGGCCCAGCGCTCGGCGCCGGCTTGCAGAAAATCCAGGTAAGCCGCGGCCAACACTGCTAAATCGGCCGGCCGCTCTGCCGACAACAACAAGGCGTAATGCGAACGCTGCGGCCGCTTAACGGCGGCAGCGGCCGGTTCCGCCCGGCGCAGCACGACGTGGGCGTTGCTGCCGCCGAAGCCCATCGACGTCACGCCGATGTGGCGTAGCGGCTGTTCTGTCGCGAAACGGCGCAGCTCGGTATTGACCGCCAGCGCCTTGGCATCGAAGCGGATATGCGGATTCAGCGCACTGAATCCGGCCAGCGGCGGTACGGCATTGTGTTGCAGGCACAACACGGCCTTGATCAAGCCGGCAATGCCGGCCGCGGCCTCGAGATGGCCGATGTTGGCTTTGACCGAACCGATCAGGCAGGGTCGCTCGCAGCCGGCGCCGACCACCTCGGCCAGGGCGCCGGCTTCGATCGGATCGCCCAACGCGGTGCCGGTACCGTGCGCTTCCAGATAATCGACCGTATTCGGCTCCAGTTTGGCAGCGGCATAGGCCCGACGTAACAAGGCGCGTTGGGCGACGCCGTTCGGCGCGGTCAGGCCGAAGCTGTGGCCGTCCTGGTTGATCGCGCTACCGGCGATGTAAGCCAGCACCCGATTGCCGCGCGCGGCCACCAGCGTTTCCCGGCGCAACACCACCAGCCCGACGCCTTCGCCGCGCACGTAACCGTCGGCTGCGGCGTCGAAACTGTGGCAGGCGGCGGTCGCCGACAGCATGCCGGCCTTGCCCAGGGCTCGGGTCAAGGCCGGATTCAGCATCAAGTTGACGCCGCCGACCAGAGCGGTGTCGCATTCGCCGGCCAGCAGGCTTTGGCAGGCCAGGTGCACCGCCACCAACGACGACGAACAGGCCGTATCTACTGCTAAGCTGGGGCCACGCAAGTCCAGAAAATAAGAAAGCCGGTTGGCGGCGATACTGGCGGCGGTACCGGTGCCGGCGTGGCCGTCCAGGCTGCTGTCGCTGCGCCAGGCCAATTGCCCGTACTCCGAACCGCTGATGCCGATGAACACGCCGGTAGCGGAGCCGGCCAATTCCTCGCGGGAAATGCCGGCCTGTTCCAGCGCGGTCCAGGCCGCGGTCAGCAGCAAGCGCTGCTGCGGATCGAGTATCTCCGCCTCTTTCGGCGAGATATGGAACGGCGCCGGATCGAACAGGTCGATGCCGTCCAGCCAGCCGGCGGCGCCGAGCGCGTCGACATCTTCCACCAAGCCGGCCAGCAAAGCCTTGCGCTCGGCGGGCAGCGGCCGCACCGCGCTGGCGCCGGCGCTCAGTAAATCCCAGAACGCCGCGGTGTCGTCCGCCCCCGGAAAGCGACAGGCCATGCCAACGATCGCGATGTCGGCACTCGCTTCGGCGCCGGATTCGCTGGCGACCGTCTCGGCTTCGCCGCGGCACAAATACTCAACGACCCGGTCGATGCTGGGATAGTCGAACAATAGATTGGCCGGCAAGCGGCCATAGCCGAAGGCTTTTTCCAGTTCGTCGGTCAGGCGCACGGATAAATTGGAATCCAAACCAAATTCGCCGAACGCGGCATCGCAACCGATTTCGGCCGGCTCCAGACCGGATACTTCTGCCACCCGCTGCCGCAGCCAGGCGCGCACCGCCTCGGCGTCGGGCCGGGTTACGGCAGCGGCGGACTCAGCCGGCGCCAGTTGCCGTTCCAGATTGCGATTGATCCATTGCGCCAACGGCTGCAAGCTGCGTTGCAGGAAGCCGCGCTTGGTTGCCGCGCGCTGGATTTTGCCGCTGGTGGTTTTCGGGATCGCACTTTCCCGCAACAGCGCGATGGCGGCGGTTTGCAGCTCGTGGCCGTCGGCCACCGCCTTGCGGATGGCTGCGAACAATTCCTGCGCATGCTGCTCGGGCTTGAAGCGGCGCGAGGTTTCGGCGACCACCACCAGGCGTTCCTCGCCGTCGGCGCTGACGGTGAAGGCCGCGGCGCCGCCCATCTTCAATAACGGGTGGGCCTTGTCCACCGTCCATTCGATATCCTGCGGATAATGGTTTTGGCCGCGAACGATGATGACGTCCTTCAAGCGGCCGGTGATGTAGAGTTGATCGGCGTATAAGAAGCCCAGGTCGCCGGTGCGCATCCAGCGCCGGCCGGAATCGTCGCCGGCCACGCAAGCGTGAAAGGTGGCCCGGGTCTGCTCGGGATTTTGCCAATAGCCCGGCGACACCGCACCGTTGCGGACCCAGACTTCGCCGACCCGATCGGCCGGGCATGGCGCCAGGGTATCGGGGTCGACGATCAGCAATTCGGTATCGGCAATCGGATAGCCGCTACCGGCCAGCGACAATGCCGACGGCTCGTCGGCGCTGGCGAATACCAGCCGGTTGCGTTGCAATTCGGCGGCGCGGACCCAGACTTCTTCCGCCGCCGGCCGCTCGTGCCGGTGCTGGCCGCTACCGGCGTAGTGCAGACCGGTAACGATACAAGCCGCTTCCGCCAATCCCCAACTGGGACTGAACACACGGAAATCGAAACCCGCCGCGGCGAAGCGTTCGGCGAAGGCGCGCATGGTCTGCATCCTGACCGGCTCGGCGCCGTTCAGCGCGTGTTGCCACCGGCTCAGGTCCAGACCGGCCAATTGCTCGTCGCCGACGCCGTGCAGGCACAGGTCGAAGGCGAAGTTCGGGCCCATGGTGTGAGTGATGCCGAAGCGGCTGATCGCTTCCAGCCAGCGTGCCGGCCGTTGCACGAAGGCGGCGTTGGGCAAGATGTAACAGGCCATGCCGCAATAGACCGGCGTCAACAGGCCGTAAATCAGACCCAGGTCGTGAAACGGCGGCAGCCAGGTCAACAACCGGGACTTGGCGCTGTGGACCCCACTGCGGTCGAAGTAGTGCATGTTGCACATCAGGTTGGCGTGGGTCAGGATCACGCCCTTCGGCAACGAGGTCGAACCCGAGGTGTATTGCAGGAAGGCGATATCGTCGGCTGCGACGTCCGGTTTACGCCAGCCGTCAGCCAGCCCGGCATCCAGGGTATCGGTCGCCAGCCAGCGCATCGCCGCGAACTCGGGCAGGCTGCCGAAATGTTCTTCGGCTTTTTCCTTGACCGCCTGCGTCGTCAACACTGCCACCGGTTGCGCCGAACGGGCGATTTCCAGGACTTTTTCCAGGGTTTGCAGCATGCGCGATTGGCGCGGCGGCGGTAACGGGATCGCGATGTGCTTGGCGTACAAGCAACCGAAATAAGAGGTAATGAATTCGATACCCGGCAAATACAACAGCATGACCCGCTCGCCCTCGGCGGCGATGCCTTGCAAAGCCGCGGCCACGGTTTTCGCCTTCAAGGCCACGTCTCGAAACGACAGCGTTTCCGCCAGGTCTTCGCCGTCGCGCAGGTAGTGATAGATCGGAAAATCGGGTTGGGTTTCGGCACGGTGTTCCAGCAAACCCAATAAATCGGCAACCGGCGCCGCTGCGGCGGAATCGGCATTTTTTTGCTCGGCTCCGAGCACGGATGCAATTGAATCGCTAGTCACGGGTTTCACTCTTTAAGGCTCTCTTCGTTTCGAATCGGGGTTGTTTGCTGTGCAAATTCAGCGTTAGCCGATGCAGCGTTACGATATTTTTTTTGGAACTTTGAATCAGTAACGGACTTATCCCAAATAACGTGAAATTATTCACAGACATATCCGAAAGCAGCATAAACAGGGACAGGAATCAGCCGCACCACCGGCTATTTTTGGCGGTCGCGGCCTGCGGTGTTGTCGTTACGCGCCATCGGTTTCCGCATTGCGCCCGGCGTCGCCTGGCTAGACGCCGCAATCATGCGACAAAAGCCAACCCAGCCCCGCGACATCACGCCGCGTTCCGTAAAATTGGTCACTATTTCCCGCACGTTTCCGGTATTTTCTGGATTTTGTCAGCACCTTATGCAATTAACGCGATAAAGAATAAGGGAGGTATGTTACGGCTCAGTTAAACTTGAAAATAAATCGGCGCCGTAGCATGGCCGCAGGACGATTGCGGGTTCGCGGGGGCTGAGCCGGCGTTGAAGCTGGGGAACGTTAAGCTAAGGGTTACCGGTGCCGACGGTCCTCCGCTTTATGCCTTACCGGGCAAGCGGGAGTGTGGAAACGGTGGAGATGAAAGCCGAACAGATGACGCCGGTTACGGCAGCTTCAAGAGCGGCGGCGTTGGCCGGCAATCCAGTAAACCAGGCCGCCCAAGGCATTCCAGATCAGGAAATAGGCTTGCGTTTGCCACGGCAGGCTGACGAACAGATAGCCGCAGCCCAGAATGGCGAGCGGGCCGGTCAGCCAGGGCAGCGGCGCGCGGAAGCGGCCCGGCGGCGGCGGACCTTGCCGGCGGGCGATCAGCATGCTGGCGGCGACCGCGCTAAACGCCAGCAAGGTTCCGGCATTGGCCAATGCCGCGATCTCCGCCAGCGGAAAGATCCCGGCGATCGCACCGACCAGCAGCGCGGTAAATGCGGTGGCTGCGGCCGGCGTGCCGCGCCGGGAAATTTTGGCCAACGCGGCCGGTAACAGCCCGTCCCGCGCCAACGCATAGAAAATCCGGCTCTGGCCGTAAAAAAAAGCCAGAATCACGGTCGGCAATGCGACGACAGCCGATAAGCCCAGAAACCGCGCCGCCAACGGTTGGCCCAGTTCGCGCAACACCAAGGCCAACGGCTCAGGGCTGGCGGCAAACCGCGAATAGCTTAGCGCCCCCAACGCCGCCAGCGCCACGGCAACGTAAATCGCCACGCAGACCAGCATCGAGCCGACGATACCGACCGCCAAATCCCGTTCCGGATCGTGAGCTTCCTCGGCTGCGGTGGCAATCGCATCGAAACCGTAAAACGCAAAAAAGATGATGGCCGCGGCGACCATAACGCCACGCTCGACGCCGTCGGCGCCGGTTTGTTTGGCAAAACCGAACGGCATGAAGGGCTGCAGATTGGCCGGATCGAACTCTCGCGCCGCCAACACGACGAACAGCAGCAAGGCGACCAGTTTCAAGCCCACCAGCAGCGCGTTGAAGGTTGCGCTTTCCCGGGTGCCGTAAATCAAAGCTGCCGCCACCACGACAATGATTGTTACGGCCGGCAGGTTGGCGCTGCCGCCGGCCTCGGGGCCTTGCATCCAGTGCCACGGAATCGCCAGCGCGTCGTGCAACAAGGGCGCGGCATACCCCGACCAACCGACCGCGACGGCGCTGACCACCAGCGAATATTCCAGAATCAGGCTCCAGCCCACCAGCCAGGCTATCCGCTCGCCGATTACGAGCCGGGCATAGGTGTACGCGCCGCCGGCCTGCGGCATCGCAGTCGCCATTTCGGCATAAGCCAGCGCCGCGCAAGCGCAGACCAGGCCGGCAAACCCGAAAGACACCACCACGGCCGGACCGGCCTTGCCGGCACCGACGCCGATCAAGGTCAGGATTCCGGTGCCGACAATGGCGCCGACGCCGAGCGCGAGCAGATGGAACCAGTGCAGGCTGGGTCTCAGCCGGTCCGGCGGTGGGGCGATGCCGGTCGATTCCGATATTTTCTCGGCGGGCCGCGTCATGACTCTACTCCGCCGGATTGGCGCCGGCCTGACCGCGAATCGCGGCCTGCAAACCGGTCAGGCTGTCCTGGCTGACCTGAATCAAACCGCGGTGCGGCCGGTCCAAATCGAGAATGATGAACACTAACACCACGATCAAGCCGACCATGATATGGGTGACGAAAGAAGCGCGGTGGCCGGACAGGCCGGTGGCGTAACCGACGATAGCGCCGGTCATCAGGAAAGTAGCGTACAGTAGCAACAGCACGAATTCCGGTACGTGCCGGTTCATCTCGGCGTCGCGCTTGCCGAAATTGTCGATCATCTCGTTCAACGCCGGAATGAACAGGCCGGTCGTCACCGGGCTCGGTGCGACGGCGTTAGCCTGGCTGGCATATTCCCATAGTCTGGCCTGCATTCTGCCGGCTTCGGCGATCAAGGCGTGGCGCCGAGCCCGTTCGGTCAGATCGACGTTACCCGTCTGCACCCGCAAATCCAAGTAATCGCCTAGCAAGGCCAAGGTCTGCCCGCGGTGCGGTTCCGCCAGCAATTGCGCGCGCAAATAGGCGGTGCCGATTGCGTTGGCCTCGTCGACCACCGCCTCGCTACGGCTATCGTAACGCTGCAAAGACAACGAAAAAGTAAAACCCAACAACAGCGCCAGGATGCCGACCAGCGATGCCGAGGTCGCATTGACATGAGCCTTGAAGTCGTCGCGCACCGTCGGCATGATGCGCAGACCCACACGATATCCGATCTCTATCGCCAGCAACATCGACAATAACAACAACAATGCAATCAGCAGACTGCTGACGTCGTACATAATTTCTTGCATAAGCCCAAACCCGAAATGGCCGAAAGCCTTATTTATACAGCTTCGGCGCTATCCGTTCACGCTTTTGTCGGCCAGCGAGTTTCCCGCTGCCGCCGCCGCGATCAAGCCAGGTTAGCCGCAGCGGGATTCGACTGCGGCTACCACCTTCTCGGCCGGCTCAATCGCCTACCGTGTAGTCGCGCGCTTCCATCATGTTTTCCAGCATACCGAACAAGCGTTGCGGCGCAATCAAACAGCCCGGCGCCGGACCGCGCGGCAGGATTTCCAGCGTCACGTCCTGGCCGGCCGCGCGATTCAGGGTCTGATAGGTAAAATAGTCCACCGATTCCGGCACCGGCTGCAGCCCTTCCCAGTCGCCGTTGGCGGCAGCCTCGGCAAAGATTTTATACGGCCAAACCGGCAGCGTGTCCCGGCCGGCCACGTCGCGTAGCACCGGTTGCCCGGCGTCCTTCAGACACCAAACTTCGTCGGTCTCGAACACGCGGTACAAAAAATACTCCAGCAATTCGTCATCGGACATCTCGGGAACGGCAGCAATTTCGTCTGAGTGAGGTTCGTAGCGCATCGCAATATTCCAGGCAGTGAAAGATACCCCGAAACCAGCAAAAACCACACCAGATAGCAAGATCGTGCAGACCGGGTTTTACCGTGAGACCTAAACGGCTGGACCAGCCCAGCCGGCCTTGACGGTCGACAAAACCCAGCTCTCTTGTAGGAAATGCGACAAGACGATCCCGGCATGACCGGACCGCGTTTTGCGAAAAATAAATCGGCTTTCTTTCGCTGGCTCCGCCTGAAACGCCGCGGCCAACGGGCGTCGGCAAACTTTGCACCGGCCGTTTCCGGTCCCGCCGTACTCCGCGACCACGACGTGGCATGGCGCTTGCTCCGAGCCAATCGCACCCGAACAGTGTCGGAGCGGAGTCCAGCCAGGTCATTCCAGGCCGTTGGCGCGGGATGCACCGGTCGACGACATTCGGGCCCAACCTGCAATCCAACATACTTTTATGAGGTAAAGACCATGGCTGAGTTTTACGTCGAAATCAATGCTCAAGCAAACGGAGATCATCTGGTTCACAACGCGGCCTGCACCGTGCTGCCGGCCAAGGACAGCATTCGCTACTTGGGCTCTATCGCCAGTTGCGCCAGCGCGGTCAAAAAAGCCGCCGAATCGTTCCGCCAAGTTAACGGTTGCCCGCAGTGTGCCACGTCCTGCCACGTCGCTTGACCGCTCGCTTTGAAGCAGATTTTCAGCAGCCGGTTGCCGGCATCCCATTGGTACGTGCGGATGCTGTCGTCGGTGAGTTTGCCGTTGGCGTCGTAGCTACAGGCCACGCCGTTGGCGCTGCTGATCTGGTTGACGTTGTGACGGTCAGCTCGGTGCTGGCCGTCGGCATGGTGAGAGTGCTCGGGTTGTCGCTAGGGTCGTATTCGTAGCACACACAAAAAAAGGGGTCATATATGGTCCGCCCCGTATTGCAAGAAAAAATTCACCAGTAACATAAAGAAAATATTGCGCCCATATATCCGGCCTGTAATTGAGGATTAAACGACCTCGGGCCCTGATGGACTTCGCGCATTCCGACCTCATCAGGTCTTCGGCTTCTAAAGAGCCCTAGACCCCGTCAGGTTCTATGGAATGCAGGTGTTACCTTTTATGCCATCACTTGAACTTTATCTCCGCAATTCGTTGAAACGGTTGCCTATTTTGCCTGCTTTACATAGTCGTTACTGATAACTTGCTGTTCTTGCCGGTTTCGAATGGATCAAGGAGGAACGCAGGCGCTCGCGCCGAGTAGTCCTTGATCCACTCGAAACCGGCTCTACCCTTGGTGCAGGGTGCGAAGCCTTTCGTACCCTGCCTCCCGGCGAGGGCGGGGTAAGCCGCACGGCGCGGGGCGGCGCCCCGCTTGAGTGCTTCAAATAAATTCATAGCTTGTTCCCTCATGCGGCTGCCCGGTAGCCTTCTTTGTTGGTCAACAATGCCCAAGCAATTCGCGCATTCTTGTTGGCGACTGCCACGTTCGAAATGTTCTCGCCGCGTCGCTGCTTGATACTACAGATCCAACGGTTGCGCGTATCCTGATGCCGGTGTGCTATTCGCGAGACCGAACGTCCGCCGTGAATCAGCAACGTACGTAGATAGCTGTCGCCGCGCTTACTAATGCCTAACAGGGTCGATTTGCCGCCGGTGGAATATTGCTTCGGCACTAGGCCTAACCAGGCCGCTAACTCGCGCCCGCTTTTGAATACCTTGATGTCGCCAATGGCGGCAATCAACGCCGTTGCCGTTAACACGCCTATACCCGGAATGCTCAATAACCGCTGACAATCTTCGTTTTGTGTACAGATCGCAGCCAGTTTGCGTTCAATCGAAGCGATTTTTTCATCCAAATGGATTAGCTCTTGGTATAGCTCGTTGAGCAACTCCCGAAACAGCGGCGTTAACGTCTGATCGGCATCTTCGAGAATCACGGGTATCGCTTTTCTAACCTGGCCAATTCCTTTGGCTATCACCAAACCATACTCCAGCAACAGGCCCCGAATCTGATTGGCTTGCGCGGTTCGTCTGCCGACCAATTGGCTGCGAACCCGATGGAGGCTTTGGATATCTTGTTGTTCGATCTGTTTGACCGGCACGAAGTGCATGTTCGGTCTTTGCACGGCCTCGCAGATGGCTTCCGCATCGACCGCGTCGTTTTTGTTCGATTTCACATACGGTTTGACGAACTGAGGTGCCATCATGCGCACCTGATGACCGTATTGGGTGAATACTCTTACCCAATGATGCGCACCACCGCAGGCTTCGAGCCCGATTAGACAAGGCTCCAAGTTAGCAACAAAAGCGGTCAGTTGCGCGCGATTGAGCTTCTTGCTGATGACCTTCCGGCCGGCTTCATCTACACCGTATACATGGAAGCTTTGCTTGGCCAAGTCGATGCCTAATACCTTGATCTCTTTATTTTTTGTTTCTTTCATGATCTGCGCTAATTCAACTGTCATTTTAAAATGACTATCTTGGCCCACATGAGCCGGTTGGTGAAGTGGGGCGGACCATTCCATTAGGTCTAGAAACATAGCAAAACTTTTCAAGGATGCTTAATTGCTAGACCTGACCCCGTTCATTCCTGACGGTGCCGTTCTCCAGCAGGGCGGTCGGCCGGTTCAGGGCGTCGTAGCTGGCGGTGATGTAGAACGGGGTGGCTTCCAGCCAGGTGGTGCGGGTGCCGACCGGAATTAGCTAAAACAGCGGCGCAATGCCCGTTGGCTATTGCGTATATGGACTCCTCCCGTTTTGCAAGCATTTCCCCTGTTGGTTGATGGTACGACTGCACACGTATATCCGGCCTGTAAATGAGCGCAATTGGCTCGGGCCGTAATGGGCTGTTCGCGCGTTTGCTCCTTATCGCCCTATCGTGCTCTTGGGCACAGCGCAATAATCAGGTTTTGCAAACGCCGGTTCGACCGGCTGCCATCAGGGTCTAGCTCTGCAATCGGTTGGATTGCTCTTTTATCTCAATCGGTTTGGGCGTGACAGCTTGCTGTCATGCACAAGCCGATTCAGATGCCAGCCCGTTTTCAGTGGGCTGGTAATCCAGGCTCTTGGTTAATAACGCCCAGGCAATTCGGGCATTTTTATTCGCCAAGGCCACGGTGGCGATGTTTTTGTTACGCCGCTCGCTGAGACTTTGCAGCCAGCGGCTGCGTGGGTCGTCTTTTTGACTGGCGACTTTCAGGACGGCTCGCGCACCATGAATTAATAAGGTTCTCAAATAAGCATCACCACGCTTGCTAATCCCCAAGAGCCGTTCTTTGCCGCCACTGCTGTGCTGTCCGGGCGTCAAACCTAGCCAGGCCGCCATGTCACGACCTCGCTTGAATTGCTTGGCGTCGCCCACGCCACTGACCAAGGCGGTGGCGGTAATCGGGCCAATGCCGGGGATTTGTAGCAAACGCTTGGCGCCAGGATCGGTGTCGGCTTGTTGTTGAATCCGTTTGTCCAATGCCCTGACACGTTCATCAAGCGTCTGCAAGTCTTGACGAAGACCTGCTAGCAAGACTCTAAAGTCACTACTCAAGTGATTTTCGGCATCTTCCAATAAGTCTGGCAGCGCTTTTCGCAAGCATTCGATGCGTTGACCGACGACCATTCCGTATTCAGCCAGTAGACCGCGAATCTGATTGACCTTTTCGGTACGCTGACTCACCAGTTGGCTGCGTACCCGATGGGTGGCCTGTAAGTCTTGCTGCGCCAAACTCTTGATGGGAACGAAGCGCATACTCGGCCTCGATACCGCTTCCGCATCATTGGCGTCGTTTTTGTTGGCTTTGACATAGGGTTTAACAAATTGCGACGCAATCAATTTGACGGTGTGACCCAACTTTTGCAGTTCGCGAGCCCAATAGTGGGCGCTGCTACAGGCTTCCATACCGATTAGACAGGGCGGAATATCGCGAAAATAGCTCAGCATTTGCTCGCGCTTAAGCTTTTTCTTCAGCGCGGGTTGTTCGTGACTATCGACGCCATGTAATTGAAACACCTGTTTTGCTAAATCAAGGCCTATGCGTTTAATATTCATCTCGGACTCCTCCTCCGTTTGTTGGGTAACTCAATTTTACCCCTCTGGTACATCGATGCCGCTAGGTGGGAGGAGTCCATACCATTGCCTTACGGCCTTGCCATTCTGACCTACGCGGGCTGGCGCGGGATGCACCGGTCGACGACATTCGGGCCCAACCTGCAATCCAACATACTTTTATGAGGTAAAGACCATGGCTGAGTTTTACGTCGAAATCAATGCTCAAGCAAACGGAGATCATCTGGTTCACAACGCGGCCTGCACCCTGCTGCCGGCCAAGGACAGCATTCGCTACTTGGGATCTATCGCCAGTTGCGCCAGCGCGGTCAAAAAAGCCGCCGAATCGTTCCGCCAAGTTAACGGTTGCCCGCAGTGTGCCACGTCCTGCCACGTCGCTTGACCGTTCGCATTAACTGAAGCCGACGCCGGATTTCCCGGCAGCTCCGGCGGCCGGGAATCCTGGCGCACTCCGCGAGCCGGCGGCGGGCGCGCCCGATTGGCGGCGGCGCGTGTATTTCGCAGTCAACAGGGCTATACTCAGCTCTCCTAACAACGTAAGGAGATTGAGCATGAAAAAATTGGTTTCAATTCGGGCACTGACCGCCAGGATCAATCGGAAGTTGGCTAAGGAATCGAAGAAATTACAAAAATACCAGCCAAGGTTAATCAGCGACAATCCGCTGGTCGAATACGCGGTTGTCGATCTGAAAACAAACGCGATCTTGAACTTTCACATGGCCGGCGAAATTCAGGAATTCGCCCGAGAATTGGGTTGTTTGAGTTTTCTGGAAGACGTATCGCTTGAGGCCGAAGGCTTGGCGACCTAACGCCGGCCAGGCTTAACCGGACGGAAGCCAGACTTCCAACCCGAAGTGCCCAGGCCAAGCTTGGGCACTACCGCAAAATCCAATCCGCTAGCATCAAGCTCCTGCCTCAACGATCCGCTTGATCGCCGCCAGACCCTGTTCGAATTGGCCGCCCACCATCTTGTCGCAGTTCATCACCAGATTCATCGCCTTACCGACGAAATTGTTGCGCCCGGACATGGTCCAGGTCACGACGGTTTCGGTACCGGCGCTGTCAAAGCTGAATTCGGCAATATTGCTGGCTTTGAAGGGCTTTACAAAGTCCAGACTAAAGCGGATGAAGCTGTCCGGCCGGCTGTGGACGATGGTCATGCTGCCCTGCCCGACCTTATTGTTGCCCGACCAACGCATCGCCGCGCCGACGCCGGCGTCGGGGCCTTCGAAACTGTTTTGCGCATTCGAATCCAGCTTGGCCCAAGGCGACCAGGCATCCCATTTACGCAAATCGTTGACCTGGGCAAACACAAGCGATGCCGGTGCCGCCATCGCCAACGAACGGCTGACGCTGAAGCTATCCGGTTGGCGCGTGGCGATAAAGGCAAAAGCCGCCAACGCCACGGCGACCAGGATTAAGACGATTTCCAGCATAAAATTCTCCTCAGATTCTGTTTCGGGAATTCCTGACCAAGCCGCCGGCAACGCATCATCCATTCGCTTGCCGCCCGCTCGAGCCAGCGCCGAGCCGGTTGGGCGACAGGCGGTTTGCGGTTTTTTCCGCCGCTTACGCCAATCGCCTTATACCACGTCGTCCGCTCATCGTTGCCAGCGAGAAGCAAAGTCCGCCATCCTCTGGACTCCAACGGCCGATAATTCGGCGGATAGTCAACCGGCTTGCGTAAAGTGTTACTAAGAACCTTCGCTGGCGGCTCCGGATTGGCCGCCAACCCACGCCGCCGCCGGATCATCCAGGCGGTTGCCGTAATCGTGATTTCCACAGCAAACGACCGATGAAGTAGAAAGTTCAGCCACCACGGCTGATAAACCCGATCCACCAAGCTCAGAGAATACGGCTTCAATACGAACGGCGCCAGCCAGTAAATATTGCTGGCGATGTAATCCAGCACCATGTGCAGGAAGCCGTTGCCGGCAAATACCAAAGCCAGCATCGGCAGGCGCCGGTCCGCGCTACGCCGGTAATAAACCGCGGCCGCCGCCACCAGCAACAGCCAAGTCAGCGGAAAATGGCTGAAATAACTGTGGTGCGGGTGCATGCCGCCGTCCACCAGATAAAAGTAAATCATGTCGAAATCCGGCGCCACCGCACCCAACATGCCGCAGCGCAGATAGGTTTTACAATCGACTTGCTGCCCGCGAACCAATGGAAAAGTCAGTACCGAAACAATGTAGCCGGCCGGTAAATGGGCGATCAGCATGATTCCCTCCCGCTTGCACCGGCGCCGGTTTCGGCCAACCCGTACCAATCCAGCTTGCGCGTCGCCAGCATCGCGATGCTCAACACCGCAAACAACAGCAACGAACCCAGCATCAACGCGTTATCTTCCGATTCCAGCAAGCCGTACAGGCTGGCGAACAAGGCCGCCAACAACACGCCGGCCGCGGTGCCGCGCGCCGCGCTGAGCAACACCGCGCTCAGATAGACCGCAATCAGCAAAACGCAAGCTCCGCTGGCCAGGCAATACGCCGCAGCGAACGGCAAATGCTCCGACAGGCTGAGCAGCAACAAAAAGAACATCGCCAAGGCCAGCCCGACCAAGGCATATTGGGCCGGATGGATCGCCAGTTTTTTCAGGAGCTCGAACAGAAAAATCGCGGCGAAGGTCAGACACACGAATAAAAAGCCGTACTTGGCGGCGCGATCGGACAAGGAATAAACGTTGATCGGTTCGATCAGGCGCACACCGAAACTGTCGTAGCTGGCGATATGGCGTACCCCGCCCAGATTGCGGCCGACATTCGAAGCCAAAGCATCCACGCTCCAGGCCGCGCGGAACCCGTCGGTGCCGGTCTGCTGACTGCTCGGGTCCGGCAAAAACCGGCCGAAAAAGCTGGGATGCTGCCAGGTCGAGGCCAGCTCGACTTGGGTATGTTTGCCGGCCGGGACGAATTCCAGCGCTTCGATGCCGCGCAGCTTCAAATCGAAGCCGAACGGGATCGAAATCGGGCCGAATTCGACCGGCATCGGCTCCAGATTAGCATGCATGCCGCTGGCATCCTCCAGCGGCAAATTCGAACCTTGTTCGAAGGCATAGGTTTTGCCGGCCCACTCCACGCCCGGCGCTGCCAACACCCCACGCATATCCGACAAGGCAATGCCGATATAAGGCGTACCGAATTGGATGCGGCCGCCGTGCAACGGCGGCGGATTGCCGTAGCCGCCGGGCAGTTTGATCTCGCCTTTGCCGGACAGATTCACTACGTAAGAACGGACCTCGAACAGGCCGCGACGCTTGGTCTCGGTGGCCAGCTCGCCGGTCAGGCGCAATTGCTCGGGTAGAAAATGCAAATAGCGCAGCTCGCTACGTTGCAGCACCTCGCGCACCGCGGTGCGGTCGCGGATGGTTTCGGAGACTTCGCTCCAAATTTCGTGATAAGGCACCACCAATACCGGACCGAACAGCTTTTGCGGGCCGGCCGAGCTGGCGGCGATATCGTTTACCGCCTGCAACTGCCGGTTCTCGCGTTCGTTCGCCAGGTCCTTGACCATGCCGATCGGGATCAATAACAGCAGCGTCAGTACCGCCATTGCCGCCGCTTTTTGCCAAAGTTTGTTTCGCATCGTCGTTCTCCACAGGTTTGAATACGCGACCTAGCATGGGCCCAAGCGGTGAAACCTTGATGTGGGGATCGTGAAGCGGAGGTGAAGTCTGCTGACTTTCGGGATTTAGCCGGTTAAATTCGTCCCTGGCCGGACCAGCCAAATCCTTATGGCCGGCCCGGCATCGGCTTTTGGCTGCGTCCGCTCGATGGCGCAGCCGAAAACCGCTCCCTTACTCAAACTCGCGCCGCTAATCGGCGGAACAGACCCAGCCTTGAATGCAGGCTTCCATGCAGGCCGGGGTAGAGGTGAACAAACAGAATTTTTCGATCGGGTTCAGATCCGGCACCGCATTCAAATCGGCGACGATGGTGTTTAATGCATCCAGCCGCCCCAGGCTGCGGGTCCGTTCCCGGCTGTAATATTCGGTATTGGGCAGATTGTTGATACACGCCTTTAATTCCGCAGGCGTCGACGCGCTAAGCACGCAACTGCGTTCGTACCGGGTAATGGTCGGCAGCCGGCCGAATAGTTTGGCGATGTCGGCCGGCGCCGAAACCGCGGCGGCACTGGCGCATACGCCGCATACAAGCAACAGATAAGTTATCCAAGTCTTCATTTCGTGTGTCCTCGGTTGCGGTCCGGGGCGGAAGCGACACCCGGACCGGTTCTGATCAGGAACTTGCCCCCTTCGGGCAAGGCTTCCGCTCCGGAACCTGCTACGCTGCCTGCGATACCGCCCCGCAGCGGCCGCGCTGGGCCAGGGCCTGCAAATCGATCACCCGGTCCACCGAGGCGATGGTCTCCGGGCGGTGAGCGATGATGATGCGGGTCAGCTTCAATTGCTGAATCGCGCCGTTGACCAAGCGCTCCCGCGCCACGTCCAGATGGCTGGTGGCCTCGTCCAAAACCAGAATCTTCGGCCGTTTGTACAAGGCCCGCGCCAGCAGCACCCGTTGTTTCTGGCCGCCGGACAATACCGTGCCCATGTCGCCGATCAACGTGTTGTAAGCCATCGGCATCGCCACGATGTCCTGGTGTACCGCCGCCAGTTGGGCGCAAGTTTCGATCCAGGCCTGGTCCGGTTCCGGGTCGAAGAAACAGATGTTGTCGGCGATCGAACCGGCGAAGAGTTGGTCTTCCTGCATCACCGCCGCGACCATGTCCCGATAATCGCGATTGTCGATTTGCGGCAAGCGCACGCCGCCGACCAATATTTCGCCCGAGCTCGGCTGCAACAGGCCGAGAATCAACTTGGCCAGCGTGGTCTTGCCGTATCCGGACGGACCGACGATGGCCACCGATTCGCCGGCCTGGATGTCCAGACTCAGATTGCTGATCACCGCCGGTTCCGACGGCGCATAGCTGAACTCCAGATCGCGGATTTGCAGCGAGGCCGGCAAGTCGCGCTGGCCGCAGCCCAAGCCGGTGCGCTCGGTGTCGGCCAGGGCGATATCGGCCACCCGCTCGGTGTGCAGGCCCAGCATTTTGAATTCGATGCTTTTCTCGATGAAGCTGCCGACCCGATGGGTGAATTGGTCCTTGAACGACATGAAGGCAAACAGCATCCCCACCGAAAAGCCGCCGTCCAGAATGAACAGCGCACCGAGCCAGACCACGGCGATGTTTTCCAGGCCGAACAACAGGCTGTTCAGCGCCTTGTAGACGATGCCCAGCTTTTGCACGCGAATGCCGGCGTTGAAATGGTCCACCATCAGATTCTGGTAACCGACCTTGCGTTGCAACTCGCGGTTGAACAACTTCACGCTCTGCATACCGCGCACGGTTTCCAGCAGATTGGTCTGCTGTTTGGCGCCGCGCAGGATTTGTTCCTCGGTCGCCAGCCGCAACGGCGTGAACAGGCCCAACCTCAATAAACCGTATAACGCGGCCGCCAGGCAGACGATGGCGGCCAGTTTCCAGCTATAGATCAGCATCATCGCCAGCGTGGCCAGCGCCATTGCGCCGTCGACGATGGCTTCCAGGAAGCTGGTGGTTAGCGTGCGTTGGATCACGTGCAACGATTCGAAGCGGGAGACGATGTCGCCGAGATGGCGTTTTTCGAAAAAACTCATCGGCAACTGCAGTAAATGGCCGAACAGATTGCTCAGCAATTGCAGATTGGCCGAGGTGCTCAAGACCAGGACCACCCAGGAGCGCAATGCGGTAATCGCGGTCTGGATCAGAAACAGCAACAAAAAGCCCAAGCCCAGCACCGTCAGCAGGTTGTCGTCGCGGGCCACGACCGCGTTATCGACCACCAATTGCATAAAAAAAGGCGCGACGATGGCAAACACTTCAATGGCCGCAGCCAATAAAACGATTTGCCAGATCGCGCCGGCGGCCCCATCCAACTGGCCAATCAGGCGGGAGAGCTTGATTTGTTGACGTTCGGTTTTCGGCGTAAAGCTTTGGGTCGGCATCAGTTCCAAAGCGATGCCGGTGAAATGTTTGGAGATTTCGCTAAACGGCAGATTCAGCACGCCTTTGGCCGGATCGTGTATTGTCGCCAGGCCGCGCTTGACCTGGGCCAGCACCACGAAGTGGTTGAAATCCCAATGCAGGATCGCCGGCAGGCTCAGCTTGCTCAGCTCCGGCAAATCGACTTTGACCGGGCGCGAGGCCAGATGCAACTGGTCGGCGATGCGGATCAAATGGTTCAAGGTCGAGCCTTTCAAGGACACCGAAAACTTGCGACGCAAACTGGCGACGTCGAGCCGGTGGCCGTGGTAGGAAGCCACCATCGCCAGACAGGCCAGCCCGCATTCGGCGGCTTCGGTTTGCAGAATCGACGGCGTTTTCTTGCGGCCGGAAAAATCCAGCATGGCTTGTATGCTCATGGTTACACCCGTCCGGCAATGCTATAAAGCGGTTCGAAAATCCAGTCGATCAAACGGCGGTGGTCCAGCCAGATGTCGGCATCCAGCAACATGCCGGACTGCAACGGGATCTCCTGGCGATAGGCCTGCACCGACTGTTTATCCAGCACGACCGTGACCCGGTAAACCGCTTCCTGCAAGGTCACCGGCAAATCGGCGTCCTTCGGCGTGATCAGCGTTTTGGCGATCTCGACGATGCGCCCCCGGTGACTGCCGAAACGCTGGTACGGAAAGGCCTGATAACGGATCGCCACGGTTTGGCCGGTCTCGACGAAGCCGACCGCGCTGGACGGCACCAGGAGTTGCGCCTGCAATTGAGCCCCGGCCGGCAAGATCGACAATAACGGATTGGCGGTGCCGGCATTTTGGCCCTGTTCGGCCAGAATCGCGGTCGCGGTGCCGTCGTGCGGCGCGGTGATGACGATGTTGCGCCGGGATTCGGATTCGGTGATGTTCTGGGTCAGGGTCGAGATGTTGCGCTCGATTGCCGCCCGCTGGTTTCTGAACTTCATCTGGCTGCCGTCCACTTCCAACTGGGTGGCGCGAATGTCGCGCTGCAACGTCATTTGGATGCGTTGCAAGGCCTGCAATTTGGCTTGGTGATCCAGCCATTCGTCCTGTTTTTGCTGGGCCTGTACCGCCGAGACGAATTTAGTTTGGAGCAACTGCTGGTAGCGCTGCAACGTCGCTTCGGCGCCGGCCAGGCGTTGTTGTTGTGTGGCGATCTCGCTGTTGACTTGCTGCAGTTCGCGTTGCATGCCTTGCCAGCGGTCCAGCAAGGCGCGGTATTGAATTTGGTCGATTTGTTCCTGCTTGCTCAACTCGGTTTCCAGGCTTTCCCGGCGCTGCTTGAGCTGTTCGATTGCGGCGGCCTGGGCCTGCGGCGTGTCGCGGGAACTGCTGTCGGTGGACAACACGAACAAGGTATCGCCGGCTTTTACGGTTTGGCCTTCCTTGACGTGTTTTTCGATCAGGGTGCCGGCTTGCGGCGGGTAAACCTTGATCAAACCCATGCTCGGCGCCAAATAACCGCTGACATGGGATTTGCGGGTGTATTCGCCCCAGAAGGCGAAGGCGATCAGCAGCACCGCGCTGCTAACCGCCAATGCGGTAAGTAAGGAAAACGGCAAAGCTTCCACCCGTATCACCTCGCCCAAAGGCTTGTCTCTTTTGTAATCCAAGGCTTGTTGTCGAAATAATGCCGGTTTCATGCTGCCGTTCTCCTCTCACCTGTGCTGTGTTAAAGACCAAAGCGCTCAGATAACGCCGTAATCGGCCGCCAGCCGCATCTCGTCGCTGGGTTTGAGGTTATTGGTCACCACTTGCGGACATCTGAAACAAGCCGCCTTCCCCTCCTGGTTCCACCAGCGGCAATCGGCCCGAATCGCGCACACCGGCAATTGCTCGGTAACCGACGGCGTAAAGCGCACGACTTTTTCGGCCAAGCGACATTTCGATTCTTCGGCGGCAAAATGGCCGCATCCGCTGCAGGCGCAAGGCGCGGAGAAACGAAACACTTCGGCCGGCGTCAGCGGGCCGGCCATGGCCAGCACGTGTTCGGTGACCGGTTGCGGCGTATTCAGATAAGCCATTTCCGGCCGCTCCGGGGTGCCGGCCATCACGCCGATGACTTGGGCTCCCTCCCACTCCGGCTGCGCGCTGGGGCATAACACTGCGTTATCCGTGGCCATGGTCGCTCAACCCAGCCGGGTTGCTCCTTGGATACCGGCCGCCAAGCCGCCGGCGGGGTTGGTGGCTAGGCCGTTGACGGCTTTGAATTGGTCGAACCTTGGGCCGCCGGCGATGATGCCTTTGCTCAGCACCAGACTGACCGAGGCGCCACCGCTGACTTGCTCCAGCTCGGCGGCGCTCAATTCGGTGCCGGCCTCGGCGCGGGCCTGCAATGCGCGTTGCTTGCCTTGTTCGGCGAAAGCGGATAAGTCGTCGGCGGAAATCCGGGTAGTTTTATTTGACATGATTTTTCTCCAGACTACGGTTGGAAAATCCCTAGCGCGCCAGAACGTTCTGGGCCAAGGTTTTAACGTTGATCACGCTGGCGCCCGGATTGATCACCGGCCAGAATTTGCGCGGAAACTGGCTCAAGTCGCCTTCCGGGCCGATCAGGCCGCCGGCTACCTGGGCTTGCTCCTGTGAGGTCAAGACTTGCAAGTCTTGGGTAAATGCGGGTTGTTTTGACATTTTCTTGCTCCTTAAGACAGAACACACCGGACCGAATCGGTCGCGGACGAAACGCGGAGCGGAAACAGCCGACCAGCGACCGTAACTCCGCCATTCCCCGTCGCAGGCCAGGCCGTGGACAGGTGCCGATACAGTAGCCAAGGCGGCTGGTGCCGGGCAGTGACAAATTGCACGGCCGATGTGTGGAGTTGTTAACCTGGGTATTCTCGGCGCTAGGTAAGCGGATTGATTCGGCTACAGCTCGCCTGGTTTTGGCGAAAATCCGCTAAGCGGCCCAGTTCAGCGTCAGCACCTCCAGCGCCATTTTCGACAGCTCGCTACGGCGGCGGCGTTAGCTTAGCGGGACAAAAAAAACAGCGCCGCGACTTGATTCACCGGAGATATGTGAAATACTTCACAGGACAAAGCGCTACGGTGCCGGCGCATTTGCGCGGTAAGCCCCGGCCGACTCGGTTTTTCACCCGGCACCGCTGCCCAAACTAAACCCATGGCCGTTTGCTGGAATTCACCGTTAAGGCCTGCTACCGCCCGTCAACCAAACATCAGAAAATGTAAAAACGCCGTTATGCAATCCGAAGTTCTCGCTTGTCTCAACCAAATCCCGTTTTTGGCCGGCATGCCGGAAGAAGCGCTCAGCGCGCTGGCCTCGCGGGCCAAAGTCGTCAAATTCCCCAAGAAAGCCCTGATCATCTCCGAAGGCGACGATACCTGCTCGATGTATATCGTGTTGTCCGGCAAAGTCCGGGTGTTCAGCAGTAACGAAAAGGACAAGGAAGTGACTTTGCTGATTCAGGAAGCCGGTTCCTACTTCGGCGAACTCGCCTTACTCAGCAACGAGCCGCGTTCGGCCGGCGTCGAAGCCATGGACAAGACGGTTTGCGGGGTCATTTGCAAGGCCGACTTCATCCACTGGCTGAAACAATACCCGGACGCCGCGATCGAGCTGCTTGGGGTGTTGGCGGAAAAAGTGCGGGCGTTGACCGAGAAAGTCAAACAGATGGCGCTGTCCAACGTCTACGAACGCACCATCAAGATATTGCAGGACATGGCCGAAAAGGACGGAGACATTTACGTGATCCACAACCGGCCGACCCAGCAGGAACTGGCGACCATGGTCGGCTCGTCACGGGAAATGATCAATAAAGTAATGAAGGAATTGACCAAGGGCGGCTACGTCAGCGTAGACGATAAAACGCTGCGCATCCTGCACACCCCGCCGGCATCCTGGTAGCCGGCAAACTCGCCGTTCAGTCCCCGTTAATCTGGCCGCAAGCCGGAACTTGATCCGCTTCCAAACAGCGTAACCACACCGGCGGCGAGTTAATTATTACCTTGATAATGTGACCACTTCGACTATATTGCAAAGAAAACGCCACCTTGGAGAAATAATGCGTTGTCTTGTGATTTGGCTCATGTTTTTATTTTCGCAGTTATGTTCTGCGGAAACAGCCGCCTTCGCGGCGTGCAGCCAATCGGCATCGGCCACCTTAGTCTCGCTGCAGGGCAGCCTTTATTTCGATCCCGACGGCCACGGCCGCTGGCAAGCGGCGCAATTGAACCAAGCGCTTTGCGAAGGCAGCCGGGTCCGGGTCGAAACCGATAGCCGCGCCAGCTTGCTATTGCCGAGCGGCATTACCTTACGTTTGAGCGGCGGCTCGGTCTTAACGCTAAATCGTATCGGTCAGCAAAGCCCCACGCTGTTGGACATGGCAAAAGGCTTCATCCATTTCATCAGCCGCACCCCAAAACAACTGCAAATTACCACGCCGGTGGCAAACGCCGGCCCGGAAGGTACCGAATTCGCATTACAAGCAGACTCGGCGACGGCTTCGCTGTGGGTCTACGAGGGCGGCGTACGCTTTTTCAACGCTCAAGGCGAAATTCGCCTGCACCCCGGCGAAGCGGGGCAAACCCAGCTCGGGCAAGCGCCGCGAGCGCAGCTGGACATCAAACCGCGCGACGCCGTGAATTGGGCGCTCTACTATCCGCCGTTGCTGGATTATCCCAGTCACACTCAGCCGGTCGAGCCGGGTTTAAGCGCGGCAATTGCCGACTTTCGCCGCGGCCGAACCGACCTGGCATTAACAGCCTTATCGGCGTTGACCCCGGCGCAGCAAACCCCGCAGTTCTTGAAAGCCCGCGGCGCCATGCGTCTCAGCGTCGGTCAGACCGATGCCGCGCTACAGGACATCAACACCTTATTGGCAGCCAACCCGCGCGACGCCGACGCCCTGTCCTTGCAAGCCATTCTGGCGCTAAGCCAAAACCGCAAAGCCGAAGCCGACCGTCTGGCCTCCCAGGCGGTGGCCGCCGATGGCGGTTCGGCCGCAGCGCATTCGGCCCTGTCTTACGTGCAACAAGGCCGCTTCGAGCTGGAACCGGCCCTGGCATCCGCCGCGCGCGCCGCGGAACTGGCGCCGCACGATGCCCTGGTCTGGGCCCGGCTGGCCGAATTGCAACTGGCGCTGGGCCGGCGCGGTGAGAGCCGAGACTCCGCCGCCAAGGCCTTCCAGCTCGATCCGAATCTGGAACGTACCCAGACGGTGGCCGGTTTCTCGCACCTGTTCGATACCGAAATCGATCAAGCCCGCCGCAGCTTCGAAACCGCAATCCGCTTGGATTCCAGCTCGCCACTGGCGCGGCTGGGTTTGGGACTGGCGAAAATCCGCGACGGCGACCTGGAACAAGGCCGCCAGGAACTGGAAATCGCAGCGGTACTCGACCCGGAAAACGCACTGATCCGCAGCTACCTGGGCAAAGCCTATTACGAAGAACGCCGCGACAGCCTGGCCGCCGACCAGCTTGAACTGGCCAAGGAACGCGACCCGAACGATCCGACCCCCTATTTTTACGACGCCATCCGCAAACAAACCACCAATCGGCCGATCGAGGCCTTGGCGGATATGCAGCAAGCGGTCGAACTCAACGACAAACGCGGGGTTTACCGCTCCAAGTTATTGCTGGACGAAGACGCAGCCGCCCGCTCCGCGAACTTGGCCAGAATTTATAACGACCTGGGATTTGGCAGAGTAGCGTTGAAGCAAGCCTGGAATGCGTTGGACTACCATTCGGCCGATCCGACCGCACACCGCTTCCTGGCGGACGCTTACCAGGGCCTGCCCGGCCAGCGAGTAGCCAGAGCCAGCGAGTTGTTGCAAGCCCAATTGCTGCAGCCGATCAACATCACCCCGGTGCAACCGCAACTGACTAACGAAAACATCGGCATCCTGAACAACACCGGCCCCGGTAGCCTATCGGTCAACGAATACGATCCGCTGTACACCGCCAACGGTGCGCACATCGTCCTGAACGGCGCCTACGGTAGCCGCGACACCAAGACCGACAGCGCCATCGTTTCCGGCGTTTACAACAATCTGTCGATGAGCCTGGGCCAATTCCATTACCAAACCGACGGCTTTCGCCAAAACGACGACTACCAGCAAAACATCTACGATGCGTTTGCCCAGTATGCTTTCAATCGCGACATTAGCGTACAAATTGAATTGAAATCTGAAAATGTCAGAGCCGGCGACGTGCCAATGCGTTTAAACGGATCCCATGATGAAACCCTTAGGCAGTTCATAAAGCAAGACACTGCTAGGATCGGAAGCCACTTTAGAATCGATGCTGAACAAGATGTCATCGCATCCGGTTTTTACACTTCGCGTAGAGATGTCACAACCAATAAAATCACTTTTATCGATTCGTTGGATGATCTAAATAGCTTTATCCGGGACTTTTCGACCGGTACCAAAAGCGAAGGCTATCAGACAGAATTACAATATTTATTCCACCCCGAAAATTTCGATCTAACTGTTGGCGTCGGTTATTTAAATATGGAAAACCGATTCAAATTTAGCGACGACATAAACTTTTTTGCCCCTCCACCTTTTCTAATAAATGCATTGACCAGGCAATTGGCGGACACAGATCATTTCAATGGTTACATGTATTCGCGGAACCAATTGATTCCTGGGGTTGTGACTACTTTGGGACTATCCTTCGACTCTGTAAATAATCAAATCAGCAGTTTCGACTCCATTCGACAATTTTCAGATGGAACTTCCGAGCCTTTCCAACCATTTCCAAACTTGGTCAAACGCCAACAATTTAACCCGAAGTTCGGTATTACTTGGAATCCCTCAGAAAATTTAACATTACGCGGTGCAGCGTTCAGGACTCTAAACCGTAGACTGGCCGCAAACCAGACAATAGAACCCACCCAAATTGCTGGATTCAACCAATTTTTTGACGAAAATAACAGTGCAGACGCTTGGCGCTACGGCTTTGGGATTGACTATCGAGCTGCAAGGAACATTTTTTTAGGAGGGGAAGTCAGTTGGCGCGATAGTAATCAACCGTTTGTTAGTAGAGGGATTGTCGCCAACCAAGCTCGAAACGAGTCCGCACATCTGGCTTATATATACTGGACTGTTGCCGAATGGGCTGCGCTCAAGACCGAATACCGCTACGAAACAATCGATCGTAGTTTTGTTGCAGGTAGTGCATCTACCAATTTTCCGCAAAGCATAGGCACGCACTTAATACCTGTTTCTTTGAATTTATTCCATTCGAGTGGTTTGTTCGGCAAAATAAGCGGCACATACGTCAACCAGCATACCGCAGAGGTGACGAATTCATTAGTTACACCGCTACGATACCGAAGTGAGGATTTTTGGACATTCGATACGTCAATAGGATATCGTTTTCCGAAAAGGTTCGGGACCATCAATTTTGAGATAAGGAACTTATTTGACAACAAATTTAATTACCAGAGTAATTTTGATGCCAGCGGACCACAACTCAGTCCTTACGTCCCAGAAAGACAACTTTTCGTAAAGCTAAGCCTGTTTTATTAAACGAGTAAGGCGAGGCATTTTTGATAATAACGAGGAAAATGATATGACTAAAAAAACTATCCAAAAAAGCGGTTTCTTAATAGTTTTAAGCGGCACGCTAGTATTGGGCTGCACATCTCAGGGAGCCATTCAGCAGTTACTTGACAAAAGGGTAGCCTTAGCGAACGGTATCGATTACGACTCTGCAAAATTAGTAGCTGTCAACCCGGAAACAGGTGACGAAATTCCGGCTTGCATTCCAGTAGGACCGACGAAGGAAACCTTAAAAAAACCAGCAGCTCAAACCGACCAAGTACCACAATGCGAAGTTGAATTGATTCTTGATGAAAAAAATCCTGCCCTGAGAACTGCATTGGAGCTAAGCACAAAACCTATCTCAGGAGAAATCAAGAAAAATGGAGATATCAAACCAGCTAGGTTTGTGGTTACAGTGACGACTCTTTACCAAGGTTCGACTTGTAACGTAGTTTATTCTGGCGGTGAACAGATCGAGAACTGCACAACTACTCCTCGCCGCCCAGGCAGGTAATTTGAAGTCTGATTAGGCATCAAAGCATTTTGGATCGCCTTAATTTTCCGGGTGGAAACGTTGTCAGCACCACCCGGAAACTGCAAACATACACCCCTCAATACTACCTTTACATCCTGCTGCTTTGAGCAGGCATCAAAATCGATATTCACGAACTTTGGGAACGACGGCTGATGTCCCAATCTTGCTTACGGACTCTCGTAATTGGAATATTCGCACTCTTTTTAAGTATCGTTTTCGATTGGTTGTTTGACTTAGAACTCTCCAGCCAAGACACCCTCTTCCGCTGGCGAGGGCCGTTGCCGTCACCGGGGCAAGTCGTGGTCGTGGCGATGGACGAGGTTTCCGAAACGCAGTTGGGTGTCGGCCAGGATCTGACGCGTTGGCGGCCCTACCATGCCCGCTTGATTCGGCAATTGCAGCAGCAAGGCGCCAGACTGGTGATTTTCGATTTGCAGTTCATCACCGCCAACCCGGCGGTCGATCCGGACTTGGCAGCCGCAATGCGCGAAGCCGGCAACGTGCTGATCGGGGAATGTATCCAGAAATTCCGCCACGGTACTGCCGACTTTTTCGGCCGCGAAGAATGCGCGGAGGCCAACCGGCAAACCGTCATTGCCTTGGAAGGCGAGGCGGCCGGGGAGTTGCCGGAACAATTGGTGGCAATGCGTAAAATCAGCGCGACGCCGGCGATCGCGCAAGCGGCGCTGGATAGCGCACCGTTTTTCCTGGTCAACGATGCCGAGGAGGCCAAAGTCCGGGAGGTGTGGACCTTTTTCGACGCCCTGGCCGATGCGCCGAGCCTGCCGGTACTGGCCTGGGCTTACACATTACAACCCTTCGCCGACTGGACCGGAACCGGCCAAACCCTCTCCGCTTGGCTGACCGACCGCCGCCGGGATTGTCTGGCCGATGCCGGTCATGCCGCGCGTAGCGGCCTGGGGGCGGATTTCGATAAGGTGCTTTGCGAGGGCGACAGCCGCTACCTGAACTATTACGGCCCGCCCAAGACGCTCCGGATGGAGTCTTACGTCGATGTCTATTCCGGCAAAGTCGGCGACCTTCGCGACAAGGTGGTGTTCGTCGGCCGTGCCAACCGCCAATTCTCGCCCGGCAAAACCGATTTTTTTCCGACGCCGTTTTCCGATTCGCACACCGGCAAAATGGCCGGCGTCGAGATCATGGCGACCCAATTCGCCAACTTGAGCCAGGGTGCCTTCATCGAAATGCCGTTGCCGTTTTGGTCAGTCTCCGCCGTCTTCGGCCTGGGGATCGCCGGCTTGCTGAACAGCCGCAGCAAACGCCGCGGCTTGTTTGCCAGCCTGCTGTTGGCCGCGGCTTATGCCGGCCTTGCCGTTTATATCTTTGGCGCGCGTCATTTGTGGCTACCGTTGGCGGGACCGGTATTGGTGCAACTGCCGGTGTCGTGGTTGATTGCCTTGGTCTGGTCCCGAATCGATTTGCTCTGCGAGCGCAAACGGCTACTGGGGTTCGTCCGTCAGGTGTTTCCGCAATGGGCCACCTTCGTACCGGCTGCACCCGGCGACTGGAACCCGGATCGGCATTTGCCGCCGACCCGCCCGGAACGGGATGTCAGCGGCTTGTGCCTGGCGACCGATATCGCCGGTTACACCGGCATTGCCGCCCAGCATTCGCCGCATGAAATGTGGCAATTGTTAAATGCCTACTATCAGGTACTCGGCCACCCGGTCATTTCCCATGATGGCGCGATTGCCGACGTCACCGGCGATGCCATGATGGCGGTCTGGTTCGAATTGGCGCCGGCCAAACAGCGGCTGCTGGCCTGTCTGGCGGCGCTGGAAATGGCAGAGGCGGTCGCAGCCTTCAACAAAACCTCGCCACTGGCGGCATTGACCACCCGCATCGGTCTGCACGAAGGCCCGCTGACTCTGGGCCGGCTGGAAACCGGGCAGACCAGCCATTACCGAGCCATCGGCGACACGGTCAATACTGCGTCCCGGATCCAAGGCGTCAACACCCCGCTGGGTACGCGTATCCTGGCAACGTCGACCATCACCGCCGGGATCGACGGCGTTCTCAGCCGCCCGGTGGGCGCGTTTCGACTGGTCGGCCGCGCCGAACCGGTGGAATTGACCGAAATCGTCGGCCATGGCGAGTCGATTCCGAACATCGTGCACAGCATCTTCGCCGATGGCCTGGCCGCGTTTCGAGCCGGCCATTGGCCGGAAGCGGTGCGGGTGTTACAAGCCGTTTTGGAGCTCGACGCTAACGACGGCCCCAGCCGTTTTTATCTGAAAAAGGCATTGGCCTACCGGCAACACCCGCCCGAGGTTTGGGACGGGGTCATCGACTTGGACAGCAAATAAACCAGCCCGCCGCCGACACACCGGCCGGCCAAACAGTCTATTTCCCGCTCAGCAGCAGCAAAGCCAGCACAAAGCTACAGACAAAAAAGAACAACGCCGCACTCTTCCAGAACAATAACGGATTGCGCTCGACCAACGGGATTTTGTCTTCGGCCTTCAAGAATTGGGGATTCGGCGTCGCCAGATCGTGCAGAAACTCCGAAAGCTCGTCGTAACGCGATCGCGACTGGATGCTAGTGGCCTTACATAACGCACCGTCGATCCAGACCGGCACCAGCGGATTGCGCCGTATGCTCGGAACGTACTGCAAGCGCTCCAGATTGGTCCGGTTGGGTTTTTCCGGCAAGGTACCGTACGGCAACTCGCCGTTCAGCATTTCGTAGCAAATCACGCCCAGCGAAAACAGATCGGACTTGACCGTGCCGCGCTGGCCGAGGTGGTATTCCGGCGCCGTGTAATTTAACGTGCCGAGGATATTTTCGTCGCCGGCATGATCCAGCGGCGTGATTTCGGCAATCCCGGCGATTTTAACCGAACCGAAATCGATGATTTTGACGCTGCCGTCGGCGGCAATCATGATGTTTTCCGGCTTCAAATCCTGATGCAGCATTTCCATGCGGTGAAACGCGCGCAAGCCTTTGGCGATTTGCTCGACTAAAGCCCTGACCTGGCGCACCTCCGGTTTCGGATTGTCCGCCATCCAGTCGCGTAAGGTGCAGCCGTCGATATATTCGGTCACATAATACAGGCAGGATTTGCTGCGGTCGGTTTCCAGCACCTGCAGCACATTGGCGTGCTGAATCCGTTTTCCGGCCCATTCCTCGTGCAGAAAATGCTCGATGTAATGGGTATCGTCGTCGTACAGCACCGAAGGCGTTTTCAGAATCACCCGCCGGTTGTGCAAAGTGTCGTAAGCCCGGTAGATCTGGGTACGCTTGCTGGCGTGCAATTCGGCTTCGATCCGGTAGCCGTCCAACAGCATGCCCGGCTCCAGCGGCGGCGGGAACGGCAAATGGCCGTTATGGCGCAGCACTTCGTCCTCCCTCAGCAACGGCAGGCTGTCGACTTCGACGATCTGGCAGGTGACGTTATCGTCGCTGCCGTTCGCCAAAGCCGCAGCCACCAGATTGCGCGACATTTGTGCCAAATCGACCGCTTCCGCCAATTGTGCGCGGATCACCGCCTCGCCGACAAAATCGTGCAAGCCGTCGGTGCTGAGCAGGAAACGGTCGCCCTTCTCCAGCGTCAGCGATTTGTAATCGATCTCCAGATGCGGCTCGATGCCCATCGCCCGGTTCAGATAGCTCTTATCGTCGCTAACCCACAGCCGGTGGTCGCGAGTGAGTTGCTCAAGCTGGCCCTGGCGAAACAGATAGATGCGCGAATCGCCGACGTGGAAAAGATGCGCGGTATTGGATTTCAGCACCAATACGCTCAAGGTACTGACCATGCCTTTGACCGAGGCGTAACGCATCCGGCCCTGGCTGTGCAGCCAGGAATTGGTGGCGGACAGGATTTTTTGGCCGGCCTTGGTCACCGACCAGGAATCCGGCGTGCTGTAATAATCCTCCAGAAACGCGGTGATGCAACAATGGCTGGCTTCCTTGCCGGCCTCGCTGCCGCTCATGCCGTCGGCAATCGCGACGGCAATGCCTTTTAAGGTCAACTGCGGTTCGGCCGGCACCAAGGCGCCCCAGAAATCCTCGTTGTCGGCTTTAACACCTTTGTCGCTGGCGGCACCGATGCGCACCGTTAAAGTTTTGACCATTCTGCGGGTTTAACCTGGTGCGGAGACAAGCCCGTCAGCAAGCCGGACTGCGGCCGAGTTCGGCCAGAGCCTGTTGCAGTTTGGCGCTGACCAGCGCCTGATGGTGGCGGCGCAATACCGAATCGGACGGGCACGGCGCTAGGCCGGCCTGGATTTCGCTATTGATTTGCGCCAGAAAATGGCGCCTCAACACGGCATCTTCCGGCAAACTGCGGCTGCGCGCCGCACAAACCGCTGCCCGCTCCGGCCCCGCTTCCAGCATTGCGGCCGACTGGCGGCAAGCGGTGCGCCAACAAAATACCATCCCCAATGTCACGGTCGCCAATACAGTTTCAATCACGTCGAATACTCCTAAATCACAAGTCACAAAATGGCCGGGAGCCTCCGGCCGCTCAGTTCAGTTCGATCATCGCCACGCTACCGTCTTCCATGACTTCCGCCATATGCCCGGCCGGCTCCTCGATGAATTGAACGCTTACCGCCACCAATACCGCCGTGGCGGCGATGGTCAGGAAGAAGATTTCCGGCGTCACGAATGACAACACGGTCAAAAAAGTCACGCCGCCAACGTTGCCGTAAGCGCCGACCATACCGGCGATCTGGCCGGTCATACGCCGTTTGATCAGCGGCACCATCGCGTAAACCGCGCCGCAACCGGCTTGCACGAAAAACGAGCATAAAAAAGTGGCGGCAAAAGCCAATACGATCGGCCAACTCGAGTCGATTTGCGACATTGCGGCGTAGCCGACCGCACAGCCGATCACGCAGATACTCAAGGACAATTTGCGGCCGTATTTATCGCTGAGCCAGCCGCCGCCGGGCCGCGCCACCAGATTCATGAAGGCGAAGCTGGAGGCCAGCAGGCCGGCCTGCACCGTGGTAATCCCGGTATGTTTAAAGGTGTCGTGGAAGAACATCGGCAGCATCGAGACCACCGCCAATTCGGAGCCGAAGGTTACCAGGTAGGCTAAATCCAAAATCGCGACCTGCTTGAATTGATAGCGGTGTATCGGTTCTATAGGCTGCGCCAAGTACTCGGCGTTGATATGCACGATTTTGTAGACGTTGAAGGCAAACAGCGTCCAAATCACGACATAGGCGGCGATGGTTGCCGGCTCCGACAGCAACTTCATGCCGGTCGGCGACAGCTTCCAGGCTAGCAGGGTCAGAGCCGCATACAGCGGTACGCTCATCAGGATGTACAGCGCCAAGTCGGCGTAGCTGGTGACTTCCATCGCCCCGGCCTTCTTCGGTTTGAAATAGGTCGAGCCTTTGGGCGTATCGCTAACGCTGAAAAAATACACGACCGAATACAACAGGGCCAACACGCCGGTCGCCGCAATCGCGTAACGCCAGCCGTCATCGCCGCCGAAGGCCAGCGCCAGGGACGGCAATACGATCGCCGCCGCCGCCGAACCGAAATTGCCCCAGCCGCCGTAGATGCCTTCGGCGATGCCGAGCTGCTTGGCGGGGAACCATTCCCCCACCATCCTGATGCCGATCACAAAACCGGCGCCGACGAAGCCCATCAGAAACCGGGCCAGCGCCAATTGCTCGAAATTGTCGGCGGCGGCGAACATGAAACAGGGCACGCTGCCGACGGCAAGCAAGGTCGAATAAGTCCGCTTCGGCCCGAATTTGTCCACCAAAATGCCGATCGCAATCCGCGCCGGGATTGTCAGCGCCACGTTCAGGATCAAAATGGTTTTAGCCTCGGCCGGGCTGAGCTGCAAAGTTTCGGAAATCGCCAGCATCAGCGGCGCGTGGTTGAACCAGACCACGAAGCTGATAAAAAACGCCAGCCAGCTCATGTGCAAAATTTTCATTTTGCCGGCAAAACTGAACAGATCGAGGTTGCTTGATGACATATAAAACCAAAGAACAGAGTGAATGAAACTATCGTGCGGCCGCTGCCGGCGATACCGGGCCGGCCAATGCCGCGTGCGGGTGGGTGGCTTTGTGCAGCGCCAAGCTTAAGCCGAAAACCAGCAGCGCCAACAGCAACGCCAATCCTTTCCAGAATGCGAGCGGGTTGCGTTCGATCAAGGGCGGCCGCGCCCGGCGTAAAAACGCCTGGTTGGGTTGGCGCAAATCGTGAACGAATTCGGCGATGTCGGCGTAACGCTGGGCGGGGTCGGGATGCAAAGCCTTGCGCAGCGCATCGTCGACCCAAACCGGAATCTGCGGTTGGGCGTAATGCAGGTCGTCGTAACGCAATTTGGATTGCGCCTGCCGGCTGCGGCATTTGGCGACTTCGGCACCGTAGGGCAAGCGGCCGCTCAACATCTGGTAGGTAATCGCGGCCAAGGAAAACAAGTCCGAACGCGGCGTGCCCTGCTCGCCCAGAAAATATTCCGGCGCCGTATATTGGGCCGTACCGAGAATGTTAAGCCCGGCCTGCTCCGGCAAGAGTTCGGCGACGCCGGCCACCCGCACCGAACCGAAATCGATGATTTTGACGCCGCCGGCATGGTCGATCATGACGTTCTGCGGCCGCAGGTCCTGGTGCAGCATTTCCAGGCGGTGAAACGCGCGCAAGCCCTTGCCGATCTGTTCGACGATGGCGCGCACCGCTTCCAGCGCCGGTTGCGGGTGGTCCAGCATCCACTGCGCCAAGGTGCGGCCGTCGACGAATTCGGTCGCGACGTAAAGAAAATTGCGTTTGCGGGTCGGCGGACACGGTTTTAGCACGAAAGGGCTGTCAATCCGGCGCGCAATCCAATCTTCCATCAGAAACCGCTCCAGATAGGCAGGATCTTGGCGCAAGTCGATCGACGGCGTCTTCAGCACCACCTGGGTGCAGCTATCGTTATCGAACGCCAGATGGACGTGGCTGCGGCTGCTGACGTGCAGCTCGCGTAGTACCGTGTAGCCATCGAATTCCATCCGCTCGCGCAACTGCGGCGGCAGCGGCAACTCGGCCAAGGCCGGCAATACTTCGTCGGCTGCCGGCTGCGGCAATTGCTCGACGCGGACGATTTGCACGGTCAGGTTGTCGCCGCTGCCGGCGGCAAGCGCAGCCTCGGCCAGCGCTTTGGCGGCGACGTCGAGATCGCTGCCGGCAGCGGCGATATGCTGCTCGAACAACTTGACACCGGTGAATTCGTAGACGCCGTCGGTAGCCAACAGGAATAGATCGCCGTTTTCCACCGTTTCCGCCCGGTAATCGAGTTCCAGATGGCTGTCGATTCCGAGCGCCCGGCTCAGATAGCTGGTTTCCGGCGACACCCACAAGCGGTGGTCGTTGGTCAGTTGCTCCCATTCCCCGCCGCGGCAGCGATAGATCCGGGCGTCGCCGACATGAAAAATATGGGCCGTGGCCGATTTGATGACCACAGCGCTGAAAGTGCAGACGTAACCGCGATCCTTGTCATAGCAATAGCGGCTGTGGCGGGTTTGCGCGTACAGCCAGGAATTGGTCGCAAACAAGACTTTTTGCGCCGATTTTTTTACCGACCAAGCTTCGGAAGTGCAGTAATAGTCCAACAAAAACCCGGTTACCGCGGCCTGACTGGCAATATGGCTGACGTCGCTGCTGCTGATACCGTCAGCCACGGCGAATGCGATGCCTTTTGCGCTCAATTGCGGCTCTTTGGCAACGTAAACGCCGTGGCAATCCTGATTCAGCGGCTTGCGCCCCCGGTCGGAGTATTGGCCGACGCTGACGGCCAGTCGTCCGGACATCTAGGCTCCGGCTCCGGATCAATAACTCTTGTACGGCAAAAACTTACCGCTCATCACGATCCTGACCCGGTCGCCTTTCGGGTCCGGCTCGCGCTGCAAATCCATGCTGAAGTCGATCGCGCTCATAATGCCGTCGCCGAATTCCTCGTGGATCAGCGCCTTGAACGTGGTGCCGTAAACGTTGACCAACTCGTAGAAGCGGTAAATCAGCGGATCGGTCGGTACCGCACTCGGCAGCGAGCCTTTGTACGGCACGACTTGCAGCTGCTCGACCGCCTCCGCCGGCAGGTCCAGTAGCTCGCCGATGGTAGCGGCTTGTGCCGCGTTCAAGGTCATCTGCCCCAACAGTGCGGCCGTGGTCCACTCCTTGCTCATGCCGATGGCCTCGGCCAGTTGCGGCCAGCTCAGTTGTTTGCGCAGTTTTTGGGCGATAACCAGTTCGGTGACTTCGTTGCGGTTCATATTGCGTTCTCCTTGTCTAATAAATACGAAATGAAGGCCCGCCGCAGGCGGGCCGGATACGGCTTAGTTAGCAGCGCGTTTCGGCGCGGTTCTGACGTGAGTGGAATACAAGGTCAGGCCGGTGAATGCCAGACCGCCGACCAGGTTACCCAGCACAGTCGGAATTTCGTTCCAGACGAAATAGTCCATAATCGAGAAATTACCGCCCATGATCAACCCGGACGGAAACAGAAACATGTTGACCACTGAATGTTCGAAAGTCATGCCGAAGAACAGCATGATCGGCATCCACATCGCAATGACTTTGCCGCTGACCGAGGTGGAAATCATCGCCCCGACCACGCCGGTCGACACCATCCAGTTGCAAAGCATGCCGCGGATGAAAATGGTAAACCAGCCGGCCATGCCGTATTTGGCATAGCCCAAGGTTCTGGCTTCGCCGATGCCCGCCAGCTTTTGGCCGACCGCATCCGGCGGCACCGAAAAGCCGTAGGTGAAAACAATCGACATCATCACCGCGACGGTCAATGCGCCCAGAAAGTTGCCGACGAAGACCAAACCCCAGTTGCGTAAAATGCCGCTCGGCGTGACTCCAGGCCGCTTGTCCAGCCAGGCCAACGGCGCCAGTACGAACACGCCGGTCAACAGATCGAAGCCCAGCAGATACAGCATGCAGAATCCCACCGGGAACAGAATCGCACCGAAGATCGGCGAACCGGTCTGCACGGTAATCGATACTGCAAACACGGCAGCCAAGGCCAGGATCGCGCCGGCCATGTAAGCCCGGATCAAAGTATCCCGGGTCGACATGAAGACTTTGGATTCACCGGCATCGACCATTTTCGTGACAAATTCCGCTGGAATCAGATAAGACATAATTCACCTTTGAATTGGATTAGGTACGCAAAACCCGGACGTAACAAGGCAAATGCCCGGATGGATGTTATGGAGCCTGATCGCGCAAGCCTCCGTCCCCGACAACTGACGCCGTTATGCGCCGATTGCAGGACCTGAGACTTCAAGGTGGGAACAATGGCGAATAGCGGGGCCGCCCGCAAATCGCGAGCCGCTTTTCAACGCCATTGTTGAAGGGGAAACGGTGCTGCTGTGCACCGGCCAGATGTAAAGCAGAATTAATGCCAATCCTCGCAATACCGCCAATTTCCTGACGGCCTCCCGAGCCAACCCAAGATTGGCCCAGCAAGATCGCACCAACTTGGACCAAGAGCGCACCAAAACCGACACGAAGTAGGGTCGACCAGGATTTGGCCAGCCGGCCCGATTTACGCGGCTGCCGGCAGGGATTTCGCGGCGGCTAAGGCTCATCGTTATACACAAGTGCCGTCATGCCAGCAGGACGCGGGCATCCAGTGCCATCGACGGCAACTTCGAGCCCTTGCAGCCTGGATTCGCTTCGCGGTCGGCTCCGGCACAAATCGGTCTGGAACAGATTTAGATTACCCTGTCAGGCAGGACAGCCTGACATGAATTCCTGCCGGAACGACGGTTACAAACAACGATGCCTATAACGGCTAATGCGCCGCCGCAGCGGCGCGCACGGCGCCGGCCAACTCGGCGGCGAAGCGGCTCAAACAGGCGCTCTGTGCGGCGACAATGGCCTCGGCATTGTCTGCCGCCGCTTCGCTGCATTCGAAGCGCTTGCCGGCCAGATTCCGCTCGCCCTGCTTCAATTGCCACTGTGCGGACAGTACGCTGCGTCCGGCGGCGGTCTGGTGCAATTCCAGAATGTCGAAGCCAAGTTGATAGTCCAGCCGCTGCCGCGCCGGCCATGAGTAGCGCACCACTTGCTCGACGCCGAGCCGGATGGCCAAAGTCTGACTCAAGGTCCGGGCGATGTTTTCGTCCAGCCGTTCCGCCCAGCGGTTGTGTTCGTCCAGCCGGTACTGGTGATCGCTCAAGGCCGTGACCAATTGCGGCCGGTCCAGATAGGCCGGCAAGCGGATCGGCCCCAGGCCGATCACCGTTCCCGGCGCCAGCGCCGGGCCGGATTCGTTCGACGCGCCGCTGTCGGCCGTCAGCATGTAAAACTGTAACGGCGCACTGCCGCAAGCGGCCAGTCCCGCAATCGCCGCGGCCGCCAGCGCCGAGTAAATCCATCGCCTGCCGATCATCGCTTCTGCCTCCGTCTATTTGCCGTAAATGATTGCATTCGGCTGCCGCTCCAACGATTCGCCCAGGTCTTTCAAGGCGCGGGCGGCGTTGCGCATTTCCTGCATCGCCTGACTTAACGGCGCGTCCGGCGCTGCCATCGCCTCGACTGCAGCCAGCGTACCCTGCGAGGATTGCATCAACTGGGTGGCCGTATTCAAACTGGTTTCGACGGCCTTCAGCACCGGCAACAACTGCTTGTTCAATTCCTGCAAGGTGGTGCGGGTATCGCTCAAGGCACCGTTGGCGTTGGTCAGCAACGGTCCGGTCTGGCTATTTAAGGTTGTCATCAATTTCTGGGTTTCCTGCAGCGATTTGGCCAGGGCCGCCATCGATTTGCGGGTATCGTCCGATTGCAGCAACGTCCGCATCTCGATCAACGTTTCGGACAGGTTTTTCAAGGTTTCTTCCAACGGCAACTGTTTGGCGCGGTTGATGATTTCGTCGGCGGTATTGCGGATTTCGTCGACCGTGGTCGGTACGCTGGGCAATTCCGGCAGATTTTTGTAGTCCAGCTTGACCAGATTCATCGGCTTGTCGGCATGAAAATTCAGGTCTACATACAGCAAGCCGGTCAGCAGGCTCTGGGTTTCCAAACGGCCTTTCAACCCCAGGTCGATCAGTTTTTGCGCGGCCTGGCGGTGTTGCTTATCGGTGTGCGCGCCGCTCTGCAGCCCGGAAACGTCGCGCAGCAAGGCCGGGTCGATTTCAATCACCACCGGTTTGAACACCCGGCCGGTGGCTTCATCCATCACCAGCGAAATTTCGCTGACGTTGCCGATATTGACCCCCTGCAACTTGACCGGGGCGCCGACATTGAGGCCGTTCAGGGCCGAATCGAAATAAATCACGAAGCGGTTCTTTTCCTTGAAAAACTGGCCGCCGCCAAACACCATCAACGCGACCACCAACAGCGTCAAAGCGCCGACCAGAAATATCCCGATTGCCAAAGGATTGGCTTGTTTACTCACCTATCGCTCCCTATCAAATGTTTGCTGCCGTGGCGGCCGTCCTGTTCGCCGCGAGTCAGGAAGCGGACGATACTCGGATCGGTGGATTGTTCCAAGAGCTGGCGCGGCGGGCCGCCGGCAATCATGGTGTGGGTCTCGGCATCCAGAAACACCGAATTGTTGCCGATGGCGAAAATGCTATCCAGATCGTGGGTGACGACGACGATGGTCGCCGACAGCGCGTTGCTCAAACTCAAAATCAAATCGTCCAGCAGCTTGGCCGTGATCGGGTCCAGCCCGGCCGACGGCTCGTCGAAAAACAGAATTTCCGGGTCCATCGCCATGGCCCGCGCCAGGCCGGCGCGCTTTTGCATGCCGCCGCTCAACTCGGACGGGTAATAATCCTCGAAGCCGGCCAAGCCGACCAAGGCCAGTTTGTAGGATACGATTTCCCGAACCTTCTGCGGCGGCAGCGCGGTGGCTTCGGTAATCGGCAAGGCGACGTTCTCGGCCAGCGTCATCGAACTCAGCAAGGCGCCGCTTTGAAACAACACGCCGGTGCGGGACAGTATCCGCTCGCGGGTATTCGGATCGGCTTGCCACAAGCCTTGCTCGCCGTAATACACATCGCCCTGGGCCGGCGCCTTCAAGCCGATCATGTGCCGCAACAACGTGGTCTTGCCGCAGCCGTTGCCGCCCATTACCACGAATACGTCGCCGCGGTTTATCGTGAAATTCAGGTCGCGCTGAATCACGAAATCGCCGTAGGTCATGGTCAGGTCTTTGACCGTGATGCAAGCTTCGGCCATGACTAGATCCCGAGCCGGTTGCAAATGATCGTCATCACCGAATCGGCAACGACGATGAAAACGATGGCGGTAACCACGGCCGAGGTGCCGGCCTCGCCGACCGCCGAGGCGCTACGGCCGCACTGCATGCCGCGCATGCAGCCGGACAGCGCGATCAGGATGCCGAACACCGCGCATTTGACAAAGCCGATGGTGAAGTCCTTCATTTTTACGGCGCTGGCGGTGCGATCGACATACTCGGTCAACGAGACGTCGAAGAAATTGACGGTCACCAGGCCGCCGCCGATGATGCCCATCAAATCGGCGTACAAGCACAGCAGCGGCATGATCAGAATCAAGGCCAACATCCGCGGCAACACCAGAAACGCCATCGGGTCCAGATTCATCGTGCGCAAAGCGTCGATTTCGCTGTTGACGTGCATCGTTCCAAGCTGAGCGGCATAGGCGGCGCCGGTGCGGCCGGACATGATGATCGCCGTCATCAGGCCGCCCATTTCCCGGGTCATGCCCAGGCTGACCAGATTGGCGATGTAGATTTGGGCGCCGAACAACGAAAGCTGCACGGCGCCGACGAAGGCCAGAATCAGCCCGACCAGCAAGCTGATCAAGGTGACGATAGGCAAAGCCGACGGCCCGCATTCCTGCACGTACAACCACAAGTCCTCGCGGCGGAAGTGGGCCTGGCCACGCAAGGTCGCCAGCGTGCTCAACGCCATTTCGCCGACAAACAACAACATAGCCCGGCTTTCGCGTAGCGCGCCGAGCCAGGCCGCATGCATGGCCTCATGCCAGGATACCGATTGCTGCTGGCGGTGGGCGTCGATCCGCTCCGGCACCGCGGCCGCCAGCGCCAGCAGGTTCTGGATCGGTAGCGGCAATGTGGTTTTATCGACCGCGACGCCGCAGCGATTGGCGCAATCGAGCAGTTTGACCACTTCGGTGACCAGCATGCTGTCCCAGCGACCGAGGCCGGCCGTGGCAAAAACCAGGCTCTTCAGTGCAGTATCGGATTCGATTTGGGTCAACACCGGCTCCAGCGGCGGCACCGGCGCGTCCAGCACCCAGTCGCCGCCAATCGCCACTTCCAGCGTCTGCTGGCGGCGGACGGTACTGATTGAGGCGCCGGCAACGGCGTTAACGATTAGGGGAGAATTATCGCTTTGTATCATTCCTTGGCTTACCGAATGGAACGGGCGACCAGTATGCGCACAAGCCCGGAACAAGGCAAGGGCCGCGCAGCAACTCGTCGGCATGCAGCCGCTTCAGCAATGCATTGGAAGAACCGGCAGCCGGCTAGCCGATGTGCTTAGGTTAAAGCACAGAGCAGATGGTTCAAGTCCTGTAGCAGCAGGACATGCCTGCGACCCAAGGCGTTTGCTCGCGGGCATGGCCCGCTCCTACAAACCGCAAGCGGCCGTTGTTACCGCGAACCCACATGCTCCGCGAGGCCGACGCTGTTCAAGGTTGGGCGCATCTGCGCGGAGAGTTCTTTAACCGGCATGCCGATTCCGACCAGGCATGCCGCGAAGGATGACTGCGCAAGCAAACTTCGGGAAGTGTTGACCTGGGGTTTTCGATCTGTTGCGGTCTATCGCCTAACGTGATTCAATCAACGCGATTGAATTGTTTCCAGCCATAGCCTGCCATCATTGACGATATACAGAATGGATAATTATATGAGTATCAATATCTTATATTTTATAAGGCCGTTTTTTCGTAGTTATATGGAAACTATCTAATTCCTTGTTATGCATCAGGAGATATCTGTGCAGGAACCCGATGACAAATTCTTTGATCGTGCAGATGCGCATATTCATCTTTCGAACGATCAGATTTCTGGAGGGGTCACGAAAGGCAAAGTCAGTGCATCAATGATGTACGCCACAGCAAGGTTCAATTCGTGGGTGAGCGCAACCGGCTGGGCCAATTCAGAAGAAATGGAAGCCGCAAAAGAAGAAACCATTGAGTACTTCGTAAATGAGTACCGAAAGATGCTAGACGAAAACCTAAACGACTACATCAAGAACTTCAAAAATTACATGGGTGGCGGCAATGCATAACCAGCGGGTAAACTTGACCGGCAAAAGCTACGCTCCTATCGTCGCTACGCTTTCGCCGGCAAGTTACCCTTTTCGTTGGGCGTCATGAGACTTTTCGCCTTTGCGCGCGTTCCGGCTCGCCAGTCTCTTTGGCGCGCTATTCTGGGTGCCGTGATTGCATATGCATTGGCAACGGTTGCGCTACTTGTAGTCTATTGGGTACTTCGACCGTTTGTCTGGGCAGCGATTTACATGGAGCCGTATCGCTCGCCGCCGGGGCCTCTTCTACCTAGTAGTGGAGAATGGCTCTTTATGCAAACACTCGGCTTCTGTGCCTCAATGGCGGAAGGTGGCGCGGCCGCATATTGGTCACAACCGAAATCGCCATTTGCGCTGACTGTGCTCGTTACGGTAAGCCTTGTCAGCCTATTCTTCGCGCAATTCCCACTCGACACATCGATCGTTCGCAATTTCATCTACGCGCTGCATGGCCCCCTAGGCATCGTAGTGGGTGCTGCGCTCATCAGGCGCTGGCAAAATGACAGCTCGCGTAGGTTGGGGTGAGGTACGAACCCCAACATTTTTAACCGGTTTGGCCTTTATTGGTTATTGATGTTTTTATTGGTCGTGATGTCTCGCTATCACGCTCGGTTGGTGGCGGAACGGCTGTCGTGTTGGGGTTCCTGTCGTCACCCCAACCTACGCTCCCCAAATGGTTTGTCGTTTTCGAGGGAGGCGATGCCCCAATCGGCTGGCAAGGCCGTAAGGCGGATTCGCAGCGCTAGCGACAATCCGCCAAAACCGAAACCACCCGGCGTTTTGCTATCACGAAAACGCCCTACAGTCCTGGCGAAGGATTATGTGTTTTGCTAGCGTTAAAGCCACTGCCTTCTTGTTGGGTAGTTGATCGGCGACGGAAGCCGCAAAAAATGTTTGGCATAGAGATTCGAATCGTTTTCAAGCGAGCAAGCACAGCCGGCCAAGGCCGCACAGACTCGACCGCGCATGGTGAAGCCGTCGTGATCGCTAACCCGGCGCCCAACGTCGCTCCTTTCGGTCGCTGGACGCTACGCCATCAAGTCGCGCCGCGCCGGTTAGCTCTGGGTTGGACATCATGAAACGTATTTATTCAGCTTGGGCGAAACACGGCTCGTCGCTGCCAAACTGTCTGGCAGAAGGCCTTGACCCGCCGCGATTCAAAAACGGGGAGATTGATCCTGATTGCCAGGTGCGCCTCTGGACTACAGAAGTTGGGTCTCTTGAAGAAGCATTGGCGATTAGAAATCTTAGATGCGGTTGGGAGCCGTATGCACCCGAAGGCGAGGCGGAACCATGCCCAAGGTGTGGCGCCATGCACTATCCAATGGGTAGCGGTCAGTGTTGGCAATGCGATCATCAGTGCTAGGTGTCTGTCGCGCTTGACCGGAGCGCGGTTTTATTTTTCAGTTTTCGGTACCGCGCCCGGTTAGCTTTACGTTAGGCGATATGGCAGCGCCTTCTTTTAACCTGCCATAACAATACCTTGAGGAGGGAGCATGCCCACTTTAGTCGAGACTGAAAAAGATAAATCCAATAAAACAGTCACTACTGTTATCTACGCTCTGTACGCCGCATCGCTGTTGCTTGGCATTACGAGCATCGTCGCCATCGTCATGAATTACGTCAAAAAAGATGATGTTGCGGGCACATATCTGGAAAGCCATTTTCGTTGGCAAATACGTACCTTCTGGTTCAGCTTGTTGTGGGGCATCATTGGCTTCGTTACATTCTTTATTGTCGTTGGCTGGTTTGTGCTGATTGCCGATCTTGTCTGGTTTATCTACCGTATTGTTAAAGGATGGCTACGCCTCAATGAAGGAAAACCAATGTATAGCGTCTGACCCTGTCGTCTACTCGGACAGTAAAAAGCGGCGCGACTTCGTTGCCCCGCTGTTTTACTGCCGGTTGTGGCAGACATTAAACTAGCCGTCATGTCTTTCGATTTTTGGTGGCTGGCGCGTTTCGTAGACGAAGATGAGGTCGGCTCGGTCTCAATCTCGTTTGCAACGGCAATGGCGGCCGGAGGGCCATCGGCGGCGGGTCTGGTGGCAATTCGGCGGTGGATTCAGAACGAACCATGCACCGCAGCGCAGAGCTACATGAGTTTGCCGCCAAGTGTTAAGCAGGCTTTTGGTGGTTGGTATAAGGATTTCATTTGGGCTTTCAATCTGCCGGGATTTCAAGTTTTTGGTGAAGAGGTAGCAAGTCAGTTAACCGAAGACAACTGCTGTCGCTTCATTTCAATTCGCCGCTGTAGCCCCGCCGCAGTTTTGTGGCAGGCCTTGGGATACGAGAGAGCTAGTCGTCTTCCCGGCATTTACGGGAACCTGTTCATACCGGCAAGTGATGTGGCAACCGCCCTCAGGGTTGTTAAAGAAAGCTATGCCGGACTTGACTTGGATCAGGCGACGGCACGTGCCCATGCTTGGATAGCGGATAGCAACAGCCTAGAGCAGATCAGAGAGGTAATAGAGTTATTGCCGGTCGCGCTAACCGAGGCAGCGCAGCGGGGCAAGGGTTTGCTCGTCGTCGGGAGGCCGCAGATTTAGGCATCTGCGGGCAGCTCAAAACCACCCGGCGTTTTGCTATCGCGAAAACGCCCAAATCAATGGAAGAGATTATTTCATGCAAGCCAAAACTCGGTAAGTTGGGCTTGCGTAGGTTGGGGCGAGGTACGAACCCCAACATTTTTAACCGGTTTGGCCTTTATTGGTTATTGATGGTTTTATTGGTCGCGATGTCTCGCTATCACGCTCGGTTGGTGGCAGAACGGCTGTCGTGTTGGGGTTCCTGTCGTCACCCCAACCTACGCTCTGAATACCGGTAATAAATGGGCCGGGTTAATAATCGTCCGGGGAAAGCGGTGATGACCAACCCGCTCGCGCCTATAAAACCTTGGGCGGCTAAAACTCGTGCAATACTTTTGCCCGACAGCACAGAGAACTGGATTGAGGAGGTCCTTGTGAAATATTACGGCCAATGCTTATGCGGCGCGATCCGCTATCAGCTTGCAGGCGATCCCAAGCTAGTCGCCTTGTGTCATTGCAAGGACTGCCGGAGAAGCGCCGGGGCGCCTATGGTGGCATGGGCGATGTTTCCTGAGTCAGCCCTGACTGTAACAGAAGGGCAACCAAAGACGATCAATTCGTCAGGTACCGCGATGCGCAGTTTTTGCGCCGAGTGTGGGAGCGGCCTGTTTTACCGCAACACCGCGATCCTTCCGGGGCTAGTCGATGTACAGACATCGACTCTCGACGACCCTGACGCCCTTGCACCTACAATGCAAATACAGGTGGCGGAGCGGCTCGTATGGATGAAACATATTCATGAGCTGCCAGAGTTCGAACGCTATCCGGTCTAAATCGAAGTGTCTGTGCTGACCTCCAATTCGGATGCACGAGGCGCCCTTTCCGCGAGGCACCTCAGCACCGAATCGGAATCCGCTCAGAAAATCGGCAGACTGATCTCCAGACTACGCTCGGCCAGCCAGACGCAGGCCAGCGCCGCTATCGCCGCCGAACCCCAGCGCAGCGCCGACTGCGAATAGACCGCAAACCGGCCGGCATAAACCACCAGCGGCAAAACCGCCGCCACCGCCGCCAACTGCCCGGCTTCGACGCCGAGGTTGAAACCCAACAGCGCGACCAGTTGCGAGCCGCGTGCGCTACCCATATCCAACAGCACGCTGGCGATACCCATGCCGTGAATCAAACCGAAGCCGAATGCCAGCCAGGCCCGGCGCCGAGACAGCAGCGGATAGATATTGTTCAGTGCCGCCAACGCCACCGATGCGGCAATTGCGGATTCCACCCAACGCGCCGGCAAGGCGATGACGTGCAATGCGGTCAGGCTCAAGGTCAGAGAATGCGCCAGCGTAAACGCGGTCACCACGGCGGCGGCGTCCCAGGCCGCCGTGCGCCAACTGCCGACGGCGCGCCAGCCGGTGCGATCCCAGGCCAGTCCGGCCGGCAGCAACAAGCTCAACAGAAACAACAGATGGTCGTAGCCGATCAGGATGTGCCGCATCCCCTCGCCGGCAAAACTGGCCAACACCGGCCAAATACCGGTTTGGCTAGCCATATCGAAATCGATGCGGTGCGCGTCCGGCCCGAACACGGCCGGCTGATCGCTGCCGGCCCAACTGAACAGGCCGCGGTGCTGAGCGTCCAGATCGAAAAACAAGCGGTAATCCACCGACCAGGGCCCGGCCGGGTCCGGGCAGGCCAGCGCAAAATTCAGCACGGCATAGTTGCCGTCGCTATGGCTATCGACCTGCAATGCCCCCGGCTGCAACGCGCAGGGCTGGCCAGCGCTAACCACGGTCAGACGCTGCAAGGCATAAGCGAACACGGCATCGCCCAGCTCGCGCAATTCGCCCCAGGTGATGGCGCCGTCGCCGTTCGCATCCAGGCCCAAGGCATAGTCCAGGTCGCGCAAGGCAATGTCCCAGCGGCCTTGCCGATGCGCACTGTCCAGACTCAAATAACTGTCGCTGGCTTTATGCGCCATGGCCGGGGCGCAGCAACACAAGCATAAGCAGAATACGGCCCAGTTTTTCATACTCCCTCCTCGCCGAAACGGGCGATCAACGGTTGCAAGCGGCTGTCCTGCACACCGCTGACGGCCAGGAAATCCAACACCGGCCGCAACTCGGTCCGGCTTTTGCCGGCGGCCAGCGCCGCTTCCAGCAAGATCCTGGCGTCGCGCGGCTCGCGTTGAACCATCCAATTGGCTTGGGCCAATGCGAACGCCGGCTCGGCGTCATTGCACAACTGCAATCGGAAGCGGGCTTCGTCGGCTTGGTGGCGGTTGTCGCCGCGCAGCCGCAACGCGGCAAACCGGGCCTGCAACGCTTCGGTATGGGCATTGCTATCCCGCTGCGGCAAATGGCGTTCGGCCAACGCCAGCCGTAACAGCAACGGGTCGGCGCGGGTGCGGTCGGCCAATAAGTCGACCACCTCGGCATAACGATGCCGGTCCAACAGAAAATCGGCATAAGCGGCCAACAGATAGCCGTCAGCCTCGGCTGCAGACAGCGCTTGCCGGTAATGGCGCTCGGCGGCGGCAACATCGCCGCGGCGTTCGGCGATTTCAGCCAACGTTACCAAAGCCCATTGTCGGTCGGTTGTGGCAGCCCCGGAAGCATGCTCGAGCGCCTGCTGCAACTGCCGGTAGGCCGTCTCGCTCTGCCCGGCCAGGCTCAACACCGAATTGATGCAGACGGCGCCGACCAGCGCTGCGGCGGTTTTCGCCAACGGCAGACAACTGCCGGCGGCCGTGGCATAGTCGCCCTGCACTTCCAGAATCGCCGCCCGGGTCAACCAGGCCTGCGCCAAGCGCGGCCGGATCGCCAAGGCCCGCTCCAACAACGCCAGCGCCGGCGCGAAGTCGTGCCGGTTTTGCAACAAGGTGGCTTGCAGCGTCAACACTTCGGGATCGGCCGCTGGACCCATCAGCCAAGGCTGCAGCGCCGCTTCGGCGTAGCCGAAATAGCGCGGATCGGCCTCGGCCCGGCCCAACTCGATATAACGCCTGACCAGTTGCAACACCGGCGACAAGGCCTGCGGCGCGGCGGCAACTTGCTGGCGCAAGGTGCGCAGTTCCAGCCAGTGACTGCCGCGCGCCGGCAAGGTCTCGATCACCTGGCCGGCGTCGGCCGGCAGGTAGGCTTCAGCCCAAGCGGCCGGAAGTGCCGACGCCAAACCAATAAACAAAATGAGCCATCTCCAACGATTCGCCATGATTGATCTCCGGATCGATGCGGCGGCGGCCAAGCCGCCACCGCTGTTGCAGCTAAGGCTCAGTTGCCCGGGCAATTGCCAGGTAAGTCAGTCAAGGCATTGAAGCAGCCGGTCTCGCCCGGATCGACGTGCCGGCTTTGGCGGCCGCTGTTGGCGAAGGCGACGTAAGGAAAGGTTTCCTGGTAGATGCGGTCGTTGCCGTTGACGCCGTCGGCGATGCGGTTGTTGGGAAAGCTGTTGAAGGACGGATTCAATACTCCGGCGACGGCCTGGGCGGCGATGTCGGTGACGTCGTCGGAGACCCGGCGGCCGTTGGGGAAACCGGCATTGTCGCCGGCCAGAAAGCCCATGCGTTGCCGTGCCGCGGCGACGGTCGGGCCGATGCCGGTGTTCAGTCGCAACAGGTCGGCCAAAGGTCCGCTCTGCCCGGCCGCACAGCCGGGGCAAATCGGCGCGGCATAGAACACCAGCGGCGCCAGATCCAGCCGCGGCGGCGCCGGAATCGGTACCGCGCCGGCATAGGCGGCGTTCAGCACCCGCGCCAACAGCGGATCGAGCAGGTAGTTGGCGAATGCCGCGTCGTTTTTCGGATCGCTCATGCTGAATTTGTCTTTGTCGCCGGTGCCGATCAACAATTCGTTGATCAGCGGGTTACCCATGCGCTGGATCTGGGTAAAGGCGTTCGCCAACTTGGGTTTGCCGCCCGGCCTGTCGGCATAAGCCTTGGTACGCGGCCGCGATGTGGTGGCATAGGTACCGATCACGGCCAGCGCATCGCCGGCGGCATGCAGCTTGCCGTCCTGGGTCAACAGTGCAATCGGCAGTTCGATCGCAATCGAGTTGACGTTGAAGCCGGCCACGTCGTCCGGGGCGTAATTCTTGCCGTTGTCGGCCGCCTGCGCATCGGAAAACACGCCGGGAATGCCGGAGCCGAAGGCGTCGCCGCGAAAATTGAAGGTATCGAAGGCCGCGCCCAGATCGATGTAAAACGGATCGTCCACCGTGCCGGCAAACACCCGGACGCCGCCGCCCAAATCGTAGATGCCCTGCCGGGCGAGGTCGGTGTAATTCGGCATCGTCCGCGGCCCAACGTTGGACGGCACCGCAAACAGTTTCTGCTGCCGGCTCAGATCGATGACCTGGCGGTTGGCGCCCTTGCCTTTGATCAAGGTGACGCTGTAGCTTTGGCGCAAGCCCAGGCCCTCGGAACCGGGACCGTCCAATGCGGTGATCGCCGGCGGCACCACTGGACTGCCCGGCGCCACCGGTGCCGGCGAATTGGCCGGCGCGAAAATGCCGTTGCCGGCACCGACGAAGCCGGTGAACACGCCGGGCAAACGGTTTTCGGTTTTAAAACGAAATTGCAGCGTGACGTCTTCTTCGGCATCGAAGTTGTTGTCGACTTTCATCTCGTAGAGTATTTCCGGATCGAACGGAAAATAATTCGGGCCGTTGCCGGGCTCCAGCAACGGATCGACGTTGAGTATCATCGTCACTTTACTCGGATCGTCGTAGCTGACGAAGGCGTACCAGTCGGTAATGTCGGCCTTGCCGTCCAGCGCCGTTAACGGCGCCTCGCGGTGGTTGGCGCTTTCGGCAGCCGGCAATCCGGCCAGAGTGAGAATGGCACCGGCGAGCAAGGCCAGCGGCCAGCGCTTGCTGGGGGTTATCGGTTGGATAGGCTGTTTCATAATCGGTCTCCTGTCGGATAAGTAAGCGGATACAAACTTCGCATCAGGCAATACGCGCCGGCATGCCGTTCGGATGCAACGCGGCGGAAATTTTTTCGGCGCCGGTGTCCGGCTGGCCGCACAGGTAGCCCGGCCCGCGTTTCGGTTTGGCGTAGCGGCCGCCCAGCAAAAACAGGCCGGACAACCCGAGCAGCATCAGGGTCGGCGGTTCCGGGACCGTGGCCGCCTGCGCGGAATCGACGTTGAGAATATGGAATTCCCAGGCAGCAGTGCGGTTGGCTTCGACCGGATCGTTGTTGCTGTCGAGCAGGATGCCTGCGCAGAACCGGCCGTTGGAGCAGCCGAAGGCGGCGGTAAAGTTCGGGTCGGCGTCGCGCAAGAAACCGTCGGCCAACGCCGTGCTGGCCGAGAAATTGTCGTATTGGGTCAAGGTCGCGAGATAATCACCGGCCGCCAGATTCAAGGCCAGGTAACTGTCGAACTCGCCGTAGTTGAAAAGCGTGCCGTTGGAAACCTGACTGCCACCGGGGAAGCCGTCGTCCTGTTCCGCCAATTGGTTGCCGGCGCTGTCCCACAGGCTCAGGATCGGATCGAAGCCGCCGCCGAGCCAGGACGAGGTAAATAAAGTGACGACGCTAGGCGCGCCGACCGTGAAATTGAAGCGCAACACGTCGTTGTCGTTGACGAAACTGCCGCTGAAGTCGAAGTCGGCGGCAGCGGCAGGCCCGGCGCTCAGACTCGCGGCGATCACCGCCGCGCGAAGAATGGTTTTCATGATTTGGCACTCCAAAATTAGTGGTTGGCAAACGCAAGCGCCAACTGCGGCGCGGCGTGCGCCGGCCGTTCGCATGGCTTGCAATCACCAATACGCGCCAAATCCGGTCGCGGATGCAGCTCGGCGAAAAAAACTTCGGCCCAAATCCGGCAGCGGCCGGTTCCGCGCGGCGACTATTTTTGGAAGCTGTTGCCTTTCAATGACTTGAGCCGGCGGCACTCTGCAGCGGGTTTGCCAGGCGAACGGAACCTGCTTTATAGTGGCCGGCAAAACCCGACCGCTCCCCATAGCCTTGTGCCGTATCACGCCCGGTTGCCGACCGCATCGGTTGAATATGCTCACCAGCTCGCACATTTCAGCGCCAATCCACTCCCGCCCTGCATCCAAGCCGGCGTTGACCGCGTATTTACCGTAACGGAGCAACGGCAATGACGGACAGCGATTGGAACAATGATGACGAAGTGCAGGCGCCGGGCCGAACGACTGCGGTCGACGAAGCGCAATTGCAAAGCTGGATTGCCGCCATCGTCGATCAAGACCAAGCGGCGTTGGAACGACTCTACGATTGCCTGGTCGACCAGGTCTACGGATTGGCGTTGCGGATAACCGGGCGGGTGCAATGCGCGGAGGAAGTGGCGCAGGATACGTTCTGGCAGGTCTGGCGGCAGGCGCCGCGTTTCGACCCGGCGCGCGGTTCGGTCAAGGCCTGGGTCATGACCATGGCCCGCAGCCGGGCGCTGGATGCGTTACGACAACGCGATACCCAGCAGACCGAATTGGCAGACGATGCCCTGGCCGCCGTCGCCGCGCCGGCAGGACAGATGCCGACCGATCTGCTCGGTGCGGTGCAACAAGGACACCAGTTGCACGCGGCCTTGGCGCAGTTGGAACCGGTACCGCGACAGTTGCTGGCGCTGGCCTTTTTCAGAGGGCTGAGCCACGACGAAATCGCCGAGAACTGCGGTTTGCCGTTGGGCACGGTCAAATCGCATATCCGGCGCGGATTGCAGAGTATGCAGCATTTACTGACAGCCGATTTCGGCGAGGTTGATCGAACCGATGATTGAACAGCAACCGCCTCTACCCGGCTCGGAAGACGACGAGCTGACACCGCTACGAAACCTGTTGGCGGAACACATCACGCCGATTGCGCCGGCCGGCGAACGCCGCAACGCGATGCGGCGCGGGCTGCTGGCGCAAGTGGCGACGGCCGTCGCCAAACAGGCCGGTCTGACCACGGTGCGGGCCAAGGACGGCGTCTGGCAAACTTTGAAAACCGGCATCCGGGTCAAACCGTTGTGGGACGGCGGCAGCCTGGGCCGCTCGGTGTTGATCGAGTTCGCCGCCGGCGCCAGTCTGATCCCGCACCGGCATAACAGTCTGGAGGAAGGCATCGTGCTGCGCGGCGATTTGGCGATGGGCGATTTGCGGCTGGGACCGCTGGATTACCATGCCGCCGCGGCCGGCAGCCGCCACGGCGCGATCCGCTCCGAGCGCGGCGCGCTGGCCTATCTGCGCGGCACTTCGCTAGGCGATAGCCGCGAGGTGTTGAAAGAAGTGTTGAACGGTTTGCTGCCGTTCGGCGCCGGTCCGTCGCTGACGGCCCATGCCTCTGATATGAACGATTGGCCGGAAATCCTGCCCGGCGTCCGCAAGAAAACCTTGTGGATCGAAGGCGGGCGCGAGTCGTGTTTTTACCGGCTAGAGGCCGGCGCCCGCTGTCCGGAGCACGGCCATGAAACCGAAGAGGAATGCATGATGCTGGCCGGCGATTTGTTCATCGACGACCTGCTACTTCGCGCCGGCGACTACCAACTGGCGCCGGCCGGCAGCGTCCACCGCGAGGTCTACACCGATGTCGGCGCCACCTTGTTCGTGCGCGGCGGCCGCAGCGATTGATCGGGGTTTAGCCAATATTCTGGCTGTTCAGATAATCTTCGTAACTGCCGCTGAAATCGACGATGCCGTTCGGGGTTAACTCGATGATCCGGGTGGCCAGCGACGAGACGAATTCGCGGTCGTGGCTGACGAAAATCAAGGTGCCGGGATAGTTTTCCAAAGCCGCGTTCAAGGATTCGATCGATTCCATATCCAAATGGTTGGTCGGCTCGTCCAACACCATCACATTGTTTTTTTGCAGGATCAATTTGCCGAACAGCATCCGGCCCTGCTCGCCGCCGGAAATCACTTTCACGGATTTGTTGATCTCATCATTGGAAAACAACAAGCGCCCCAGCGTGCCGCGAATCGTTTGGTCGTCGTCGGATTCCTTGCGCCACTGGCCCATCCATTCGATCAGCGACATGTCCTCGGCAAAATCCTCGGCGTGATCCTGGGCGAAATAACCGACGTCAGCGTTCTCCGCCCACTTCACTTCGCCGCTATCCGGCGTCAAATCGCCGACCAAGGTCTTCAATAAAGTAGATTTACCGATACCGTTGGGCCCGATCACCGCCACCCGTTCGCCGACCGCGATCATCATGTTCAGATTTTTGAACAATGGCTCTTCGCCATAACCCTTGGCCAAATCCTTGGCTTCCAATGCCAATCGGTACAATTTTTTGGCCTGATCGAAGCGAATAAACGGATTCACCCGGCTGGACGGCTTGACTTCGTCGAGCTTGATTTTCTCCAATTGCCGAGCCCTTGAGGTGGCCTGCTTGGCCTTGGAGGCATTGGCCGAAAAGCGGGCGACGAAGGTTTGCAACTCGGCAATCTGCGCCTTTTTCTTGGCATTGCTGGCCAGCAATTGCTCGCGCACCTGGGTGACGGCAGTCATGTAATCGTCGTAATTACCCGGATAAACCCGCAGTTCGCCGTAATCCATATCGGCCATGTGGGTGCAGACGCTGTTCAAAAAGTGGCGGTCATGCGAGATGATCACCATCGTCGAGTTGCGTTCGTTCAGCACGTTTTCCAGCCAGCGGATGGTGTTGATGTCCAGGTTGTTGGTCGGCTCGTCCAACAGCATGATGTCGGGATTGGAGAACAAGGCTTGTGCCAGCAACACCCGCAATTTCCAACCCGGCGCCACCGCGCTCATCGGGCCGTTATGCTGTTCCAGGGGAATATCCAGGCCCAGCAGTAACTCGCCGGCCCTGGCTTCGGCGGTATAGCCGCCGAATTCTGCAAATACCGTTTCCAGATCGGCGGCGCGCATGTAATCGTCTTCGCTGGCTTCCATATTGGCGTAAATCGCGTCGCGCTCGGACATCGCCGCCCACATTTCGGCGTGGCCCATCATCACCACGTCCAGCACCCGCTGGTCTTCGTAGGCGAACTGGTTCTGGCGCAGGATGCCGAGGCGCTCGTTGGCATCGAGGCTGACATTGCCGGACGACGGCTCCAGATCGCCGCTCAGGATTTTCATGAATGTAGACTTGCCGCAGCCGTTGGCGCCGATCAGGCCGTAGCGGTTGCCGTTGCCGAACTTGACGGAAACGTTTTCGAACAGGGGCTTGGCCCCGAATTGCATGGTGATATTGGCTGTAGAGATCAAGGGAATGTCCGTAAATGGTCAACAGAATGGCGACAGAGTACCTGAGGCGCGATTTCGCATCGGCAGCGGCAAAACAAAGCGGCGATTTTACCAGAGTTTGGCCGGGGCCGATTTGCAATGGCCGTAAAACAACAGCCCGGCGCCTGTTACAATCGGCGCCCAACATTCGCTTCAACAACCTGCAACTGCCCAAACCGGCGAGGCCATGACCGCATCGAGCAACCCCATTCTGTACAGTTTTCGCCGTTGCCCGTATGCGATGCGCGCCCGCTTGACGATTGCCGCAGCCGGCATTTGCGTTGTGATCCGCGAAATCGAACTGCGGGCCAAGCCGGCGGAAATGCTGGCAATCTCGGCCAAGGGCACGGTACCGGTGTTGCTGCTGCCGGACGGCCGGGTCATCGACGAAAGCCTGGACATCATGCATTGGGCCTTGGCGCAGCACGATCCGCTAGGCTGGTTGTCTGATTCGGATAAGGCCGACGCCGAGCGGTTGATCGCAAGCAACGACGGCGATTTCAAATACTGGGTGGACCGCTACAAATACGCCGACCGCTATCCCGAACACTCGGCCGACTACTATCGGCAACAGGGCGAACGTTTCCTGGCCGAACTGGAGCAGCGCCTGCAACGCAACGCCGGTTTCTGCGGCGAGGGTTTCGGCTTGGCCGACGCCGCGATTCTGCCGTTTATCAGACAGTTCGCCGCGGTGGACGCCGCCTGGTTCGCCGCGTCGCCCTACCCGGCTTTGCGCGCAGCCTTACAACAATTGGTCGAATCCGAGCTATTCGGCAAGGCCATGGAAAAATACCCGGTCTGGCAAGCAACGGATGCGGCCAACTTTTTCGGAGCCCATCCCGACAGGAGCAGCTTATGCTGAAAATCTATAGAAAAGTCGTCGTCATCGATTCGAATCCGGCCGATCCGCGACTACCGCCGCCGCCCAGGTCCTTATCGCAGCGCCTGTCCGGCTTATTGGCGATTCCGGCCATGGTAGCCGGCGCCATCGTCGGCACCTTGGTCTTTTCGGCGCTGTTTGCCATTCTGCTGATTCCGTTGTCGATCGTCGGTTTCAAACTCTGGCGCGCCTGGCGCAATGCCCAACGCCAGCAGGCCGAGCAAACCCTGGACGCCGAGTACACCGTCATCTCCAGCGAGCGCGACGAGAACCGCCCCGGTCGCTAACCGCCCCGCAAAAAAAAGGCCTCTAACCTTGCGGGAAGAGGCCACGTAAGATGCAGAGCATTTACAACGAGGAGGTACTACGAAAATCGGGAAACGCTTAAATCCGGACCGGTTTGGCAACGCTCAGGTTGCTGGCCAACGAGGCCGCGCCGAACAGCAATGTCGACAGCACGAACTCGCCCGACATGAAGCTGAAAATACCGGTGGTGAAAAACAGGCCGGTAACGATGTCTTTGAATTTTGACTGGTTCATTTTTCCGCCTTGACTGAATTAAGTCGAATCGTTGAAGTTGGGTTAACTATAAACCTTTAATTTTTATTTACAATAAGCCTGTTTATAGATGATTTGTTTCTTTATGAGAAACAAAAATCGACACCGACCCGCCCGCCACGACATCGGACGGAAAATGACTGAGCATTTTTCAGGCAATCCTTTAGCCACACTATTCAGGAGTACGCCGCCATGAGCCACCATCTAAACCTGCTCCGCGCGATATTTCAGGACCCGGTCAGCGGCAACTTGCACTGGCGCGACATCGAATCTTTGTTGCGCCACTTGGGCGCCAACGTCCAACCCAGCCACGGCGCGCGCTTTCATGTGGTGTTGAACAACGTCGAAGGTTTTCTGCACCACCCGCACCACAGCGGGGTTTGCAGTAAACAAGAGATTAAACACATCCGCGAATACCTCAGCCACGCCGGCATCAGCGTGGCGCAATACGAAGCGGACCGGCACAAATCCGGTTAAGCGTCGGTTGCCGCGTTCATTTCAAGGATGACTCCACTACCAGCGCGTAAGCGATGAGACTATTCGGAACGTTGTGCCGGCTGGCGTTCATGCTGACGCCGGTGTTAATCGCGCTGGCGATTTACGCTGGGCTGGACGCCAAACCTTTGTTGCAAACCCAGGCTGAATTGACCCCGGAGCAAATCGGCCGCGCCCGGCAATTGTTCCACCAAAACGACCCGCGCCGGCTGCGCTCCGGCACGACCGCCCGCCTCAGCCTGGAGCAAGCCGATCTGGACTTGGCTTTGAACTATTGGGCCAACCAGTTTGCCGGCGCCAGTGCCGCCTTGCAGCTGGAACAAAATCGGGCCCGGATCGACGCCACCTGGCCATTGCCGGCCAATCCGCTCGGCGGCTACTTGAATCTGCGGCTGCAACTGCGGCAGAAAATCGGCTTGCCGCAGATCGAATCGGCTCGCCTCGGCTCGCTACGGATACCCGGCCCGCTCGCCGAACTGGCCGTCAAAGCCGCAGTCGCCGGCCTGCCGTTGCCGATCGACCTGAAACTCGTCGCCGGCGTCGTTCAACATGTGCAGTTCCTGCCGCAACGCGCCAGCGTGTATTACCGCTGGCAAGCCGATTTGCCGGGCAAATTGCGCCGCGCCTTGCTGGCCGACGCCGAAGCCCAAATCCTGGAGCCGTACCAACGCCGACTGGCCGAACTCAGCCGCAACACGCCGGACCGCGCCAGCCTGACAGCATTGACCCAGCCGCTGTTTCAACTGGCGCAACGTCAAAGCCGGGCCGGCGACCCTATCGCCGAAAACCGCGCGGCGATTTTGGTGCTGACCCTGTATGTCAACGGCATTCCGTTAGCCAAAGCGGTACCTCAGGCAGCACTTTGGCCGCGCCCGGTCCGACACACGCTACTGCTGAACGGCCGCGACGATTTGACCAAGCATTATTTGGTGTCGGCGATGCTGGCGGCCTACTCCGGCACACCGTTGGCCGATGCGGTGGGGTTGTACAAAGAAATTCAGGACTCGCGCGGCGGCAGCGGTTTTTCGTTTCCCGACCTGGCCGCCGACCGCGCCGGCACCCGAATGGGCGAAACCGCCGTGGCCGATCGCAGCCAAGCCCTGCGCCTGCAGCAACGTCTAACCCAATCCGACGAAACCGAGCTGATGCCGGCCACCGCCGACTTGGTCGAATCGATGACCGAAGCCGAGTTCATCCAGCGCTTCGGCGGCTTCGACTGCGCCGCCTACCGGCAAACCCTGGCAACCATCGAACGCCGCATCGCCGAACTGGCGCTATTCCGGGATTGAATTGGAAAAATTCGGGCAACAAAAAAGGCGGGCCCTTACGGCGCCCGCCTTTTTAATGGAGGTTTTAAGCCGATGCGGCTTTGCCGCCCGGACTTAAACCTTAGGCATAGCCCGCAGTTTTTCGACCACTTTGTCGCCGAATTCCTGGGTGCTGATCATGGTCACGCCGCTACCCGGCTTCGACAAATCGGCGGTGGAATAACCGTCGCCGAACACGCCCTGCATCGCCGCCCAGACGTTTTTGGCTTCGTCTTCCATATCGAAGCTATTTTCCAGCATCATCGCCACCGAGCCGATCATCGAGTACGGGTTGGCGATGTTCTTGCCGGCGATGTCCGGCGCCGAGCCGTGCGACGGCTCATAGTAAGCTTTGTCCGGGCCAATGCACGCAGATGGCATCAAGCCCAATGAGCCCAAAATACCGCCGCCCTGGTCGCTCAAAATGTCGCCGAACATGTTTTCCATCACCATCACGTCGAACTGGGTCGGTTTCAGGCACAACGCGGTGGCGGCGGCGTCGACCAGGTAGTTGACGACCTGCACGTCCGGATAGTCTTTCGCCACTTCTTCCATCACCTCGTTCCACAACACGCTGGACATCAGCACGTTGCTTTTATGGATGTTGTGCAGCAATTTGCGGCGTTTTTGCGCCAGCTTGAACGCCTGATGCATGATGCGGCGGATTTGTTCTTCGTCGTATTCCAGGGTTTCGCGGACATAGCGCTGGCCTTGCTCGTTGACGCCGCGCTCCTTGTTACCGAAGTACAAACCGCCGACCAGTTCACGCACCATGATCAAATCGATGCCTTCGCCGATCACTTCCGGCTTCAACGGCGAGAAATGCGCCAGCGATTTGGGCAAGGACACCGGGCGGAAGTTGGCGTAAGTGTTGTAACGGCGACGCATCGGCAGCAGCGCGCCACGTTCCGGTTGTTTTTCGACCGGGATTTTCTTGGATTCCTCGTGGCTCAAGCCAATCGGACCTTTCAGGATCGCGTCGGCCTGATCGCAGATGTCGATGGTGGCTTGCGGGAAGGCGTCGCCGGTTGCGAAGTAAGCGCAGGCGCCGAACAGGGCCGGCAGCAATTCGAATTGAACGTCGTTGCGCTCTTCGATGACTTTCAATACTTTGATGGCTTCCGCGGTGATTTCAGGGCCGATACCGTCGCCGGCCAGGACTGCGATTTTGTAGTTTTTCATGGGATGGTGAGTGTGAGTGGTTAAAGCTTTAAAACGGGAATTTTCGATCGGTCAATAAACGTCGGATTTTATCAGATCGACCGCGCCGCTTCCCCCCCGAAAAACGGCTTTTCTTCCGTGCGAAGTCAATAAGCCATTTCTTTTCCGATAAGCTACACTGTGCTCGTCTTAACGTGAAAACTGACCTGATGAGTGACGACAAACACATACCTAACACCCAATTAGCCAAGGTGCGAGCGATAACGCAGGAGCAAATGTTCGGGCAACTGACCAAAGCCGGGGTTGCCGCCGGTGGCGTTTATCTGACCGGGAAATATGGCCAATACGTGGCCTGGCCGGAAGAATTTCAGTTAACCAACATACCGAGCAAGCCGGACGCGCCAAAATTGCTGACCGCCACCGTGCTGGGGCAACAATTCGAACTCCCGGCCAATAAAATGAATTACATCCTGTCGGAACTGGGCTGGATCAAAAAAGGCTTGAAAGGCTGGCTGATCACCGAGCAAGGCTTGGCGATGGGCGCCGAGCAAGGCGAAGACAGCCGCTCCAGCATTCCTAACGTGCGCTGGCCGGAAAAAATCGTTCGCAACCATGCGTTGAAAGACAACGTCGATAACATCAAGGGCGTCGACAAACCCAAAACCGACGCCGATAAAATGGATAGCTTCCGCCACAAGTTCAAAGCCACCCACCGTACCACCGACGGCCATTTCGTCCGCTCCAAGGCGGAAATGCTGATCGACAACTGGCTGGACATGGCGGAAATCGTCCACGCCTACGACCGCAAACTGCCGATCGAGGAAGAAATGTACTGCGACTTTTACATTCCCACCGGTAAGGTCTATATCAAATTCCGGGGCTACGAAAACGACGCCAAATACCAGGCCCGCAAACAGGAAAAACTCTCCATTTACTAGAAATATAATTTCAATCTGATTGAATTAACCGATAAGGATATGCTGGACCTGGGCGATATTTTGCCGAGATTGTTGTTGAGGCTTTTTTGGGGGGGAAGGCGTATTAACAGGCGGTTGAATAAATAAATTTGTCCGTTAACAGGTTGGTGAAAAACCAAATTTGAGACGCTAATTTTGCTCAATCGAGCCAGCATTTAGTAAGAAAGCGGCTTCATCACCACTAAATATAGAGTCATTCAAAGCCAAAAAAGAGTTTTTCACCAACCTGTTAGACAATAGCAGCATGCAGTGTTGTTTATCGACGCAAAACACTTTATCCAGTGTCTACAAATCGAATTTTGCAAAAATCAACAACCTGTTAATATTTTTAATTTATGACGAAGCCATGAATTTATAAAACAGGAAGTGATCTTAATTTAAAACCACCACAACCTGAGAATGGCGACAACAATAAGTTAAGCTTTTTATATGAAAAATTTTCAGTAATAAAAATATATAATTAGATTCGATCTGGACTCTAACATGAAAGATTTTATAGTATATTACAGAATAGGCGCTGGAAATCACTACGCATCAATTTTTGCAGACAGAAAAATCGGTGATATTTTAGAGATAAATAATTGTGAGACACGGGAGATAAGAAGTATAGTTGATAAAAAATCGATAATAGCTCTCGGTTTCCCGGAACCTCAGAGAGACGGAGGATATAAGCTAATAGTTAATGAGGAGCTGATAGCTTATGAAAGACAGGAACAATCAATACTGCTAAACAAAAGCCTTTATTTAAAGGAGTTTGAAAGCAGGGTAATAAGTGTTGTTAAATCATTCAAAAGTACTTTGCAAAATAATTTGGTATCAAAAATTTATTCAGCAGAGAATAGCATTAAAGATGTTCTGAATCAGTTGCTTGAATATAGTTTTACGCATCATTATTCACTTTGGCTATACAATTCACATACTCAACACTATCATCTCCATTGCTCATCCTTTGATACTAGCAAGAACTTTATATCAGCTAGTGACAATAACTGCACTTTTGGCGACATACATAATTCAAACAGCAATCACATAAGCAGAAGTATACATGATGACAAAATCAATTCAATTTGTTTAAAAGAAATGCGATGGTTAAATAGATTTTTAATAAAAACCGATTCAGAGCATGTTGGCATTGCGTCGTTTTACTCGAAATATGAAAATTATTTTTTAAGTAAGCATGCTATTGCTATTATTCCAGAAATAATAAAAGCCAGCTTAATAACAGAGTCTTCGCATTATCTTGAAAAGCATCAAAAAATAAGATGTTTATGGGACCAGTATTCTCCGGGAAATTTTCTTAACTTTCTTAATACAGCAATTTCAGAATTAACGACACGCATAGGCTGGGAGTCAATTTCTGTTTTTCTTTCTGACCAAGAAAGACCTGAAATTCTAAAGCTAACTGCGCTTGCATTAAACGGGAAATCAATACCACTAGAATATGCTGAATATGATACTACTACCCCATCTCTTACAGCTAGTGTATTTAATTCGTCAAAATTAGCATTCTCTTATGACATTCAAAACGACCCTAGAAACTCACATGTTTTTGACGAGCCATCTGAAACACCTCCTCAGAATTGGTTAGGCCTACCCATATCAAGATTTCCTGAATCGCCAGTTGGTGTATTAAGAGCCCTAAATAAAAAAGACCGCAATGGTCAAACAACCATATTCAATGCATTTGACATAGAAATTCTTAAGAACATCGCTTCTGTAATTGCCTATATATTCAGAATAGAAATTTCGTTTCGCCAAAGAGAAGAACAGATTCAACGAGACTTAATAAATCAAGAGGAAGAGAATAAGCAATTAAATGAATTTCTAAAGACCTTTAGACATGAATTAAAATCCCCATTAACAATCGTAACTCAAGCTTCTAATACCATAAAGAGATCTTTAATTTCTAACAATTTTTGTGGTGAAGATAATATGCCGCGAAAAATAGTTGATGTACTGTCAGATTTAGATATGGTTGGAAGTAGATTAGTCTTTGTAACGAGCGTGCTGACATTTGATGCACAAGAAATGGTTAAAGAATTTGAAACAGCTAAGTTTTTTCAAGATATTATCGCTCCAGTATTGGCCTTCTCCACCGAATACGCAAAGCGAAGAAAAAAAAATATTAAAGTAGATAAATCCAGTTTACTTTATGATGTAAACTGTGATCCAAAAGCGGCATCAATGGTATTTCACATGCTTCTCGATAATGCGATTAAATACTCGAATCCAGGAACAACTATAAACGTATTTGGCACAACATCAAAGGAATATTGTTTTGTAACGATTGAAAGCTACGGTTTAGCCATAATGGAAGATGAAAAAGAATATATTTTTAAGAAATACTATAGGGGGCGCCAAGCGGAAAAACAGAAGACTGAGGGGTCTGGTATTGGATTGTACTTGGGTTCTGAGATAATGAATATAAACAATGGAAGTTTGATATTGAAGAGAATATCTTCCCCAACATCTTTTGTTCTATCCATAAAACGCGCTAACTGACCAGGAGAATTTATGCGAATACTGTTTATAGAGGATAATCCTGATTTTTTATCTATCGTTTCCGCTTTATTACGAGATGAGAAGCATAAAGTAGTCGAAATTAATAATGCAGATGATGCGGTAAAAGCTGTAGAGAATGATACCTCGAATTTTGATCTTGTTATTTTAGATATAATGATGATGCTTGGAACAATAATTAATGAAAACGAAGCCCCAGAAACCGGAATTGCGATTTATAAGAGATTGCGAAAGAGAAATAAGTCAATCCGTGTATTGGTTCTGACCGCTTTGTCAAAGAAAGATATTTGGCGTCATTTTGAGACAGACAATAATGTAACGTATTTCGGAAAACCAATACCAAGCGATACAAAAAAGTTTTTGGATATCGTGGAAGGGAGATAACAATGTCGTCTTGCGTCAAAAACTTGGCCCGATCATTACTATTTATAGCTATTGGTTTAATATCTACCACTGGGAACTTACTTGCACAAAATAACCAAGGCTCTCCAACTCAATCTGTTTCTGGCCAAATAAACCCGCCGAAAAACATAGTCAATCAGGTTGAAACCAAAGCTCATGAGGGTGTAACTATATCAAGAGATGAAGTCTCATTCTATTCGAGTGTGTTCCAATTGCTTTCTTGGTTCATTCCAATAATCACTGTTCTATTTGGTGGTATTGTCGGGATCAACGTTTATCAAGGAAACACAATTATCACCGATGCAAAAAAAGATCTAAAAGACTTGCATGAAGAACTGTTAAATATTAAGGAAGCGAGGAAAAAGTATGACCAAAGCATTGAAGGCATTAACAAGACAGCAGATCAAATAGTTGCAGATGCACTGGATAGAATAAGAAATGAATCAGCTTCATATATAGAATCTGTTGTTAAAAAACACTATGAAATAACACATATATCAAATTACAAAAACGAGTTATTATCTGAATTGGAAAAAGATAATCCAGATGAAAACTATATCTACATACGCCTAACAGACTGCATTAGGTACTGTGATGAAAACTTGCTGAAAATATACTCTAAGCGCTTAACAACAAATAGGCATGCAGTAAAATAGCAGGGTTTTAGATACGGTGGTGGCGACGGAATGCGGGTAAGGCCCATAGAATTGAGAGAAAGCGAACGAGAGCAACTACAGCTAATCATCAAGAAAGGGAGTGATTGGCGAGAACGGGAGCGTGCGGAAACCATTTTGATGTTATCCGAGGGTCAAACAGTCGTTGCTATTGCAGAGCATCAGGGGGTGAAGCCGGAAGCAGTCCGCGAGCGGCGACGAAAGTGGTGGAGAAACGGACTAAACAGCTTACCGGATCAACCGCGTAGTGGTGCGCCGAGCAAGTTGACTGACGCGCATCGAAGCCAACTCAAGGAATGGATCGATGCGGAACCTTTGAACTGCCGGGTATTGGTTAGTCGTCTAACGACGGAGTGCGGAGTAACGATTAGTGCTGGCACCTTGCGGAACGAGTTAAAACGCATGGGCTATGTGTGGAAACGCACTCGTTACAGTTTAAAAAAAAGCGCGATCCCGAGCGCTTCGAGCAGGCCCGACAAGACATCGCTGAACTGATTAAGCAAGCTCAAGCTGGTGAAATTGAATTGGCCTATGTGGACGAAGCGGGGTTTGCGCCACAACCACCGAATCGTTCAGCTTGGACAAAAAGCGGAGAAGTCCATGCCATTACTGCTAAGCGTGCACTACGCTTGAATGTGATCGGTGCCATGCTGTCATCCGGCCGATTAATACTGGCTAAACTGTGGCAAAGCGTAAATGGTCTATGGTTCTTTGGCTTTCTGATGGCGTTGATCGACCGCGTCAGCAAACCCTTGGTAGTGATTTTGGATAATGCATCCATTCATACTGCCAAGAAACTGAAACCTTATTGGGATTTGTTGGAAGAAAAAGGGATGCGATTTTATTTCCTGCCACCCTACAGTCCCGAGCTGAACCGGATTGAATTGCTGTGGCATAAAATGAAATATGAATGGCTGCCATTCAAGACATTTACGCCGGATGAACTTGAGCAAGCCATTGACGAAATTGGTCACGGGTTTGGCTCGCAATACACGTTAACTTTTTGCTAGGCGCTTATGTGCCTAGAAAAGTTTCCAAATAGTCCTGATATAGTAAAAGTTGTTCGGAATGGTTTAAATATAGCGGCAACTAATGACTTACCTCAATCAGCTTATGTAGGTTAAGTCCCAGTGCCATTAACTTACGCCTCATAAAGTAAGCTCGTCGCATGCGGTGAGGTAACGCGCCACACTGAGCATCTGTAAATCAATCCGTAGTACCGTAGGGTGAGCATTGCGTACCTTTCTGGGCTACGCCGCTTTGGACGATTTCCGGGGAGATAAACGCGCCCCCCCATTCCACGGCGGCACAACTCATGAAATGGGGTTTGTCGGCTTAGCTGGTAAGGTAGCGACTTCTTCCCATGATTTACGCATTGAATAAAGTCCGCCTAGTCATCAAACCAATTTATCTGGTATGGTTGTCGGCGAAAGCCTACAAGCGCCCCAGTCAAATCGGTTAGCCGCAGCGCTTTCACATAACCATAACGTGGCGGCGACCATTGCACGCCACGAATCCAGAATCATCCGTCAAAAACCGAGGCTTATCGTGAAAACATTAGAAGAATTCAAAAAATTTATCTTGAAAGGCAACGTGGTTGATTTATCGACCGGTGTGATTATCGGCGCCGCATTTACCGGCATCGTAACGGCGTTTACCAAAGGTATCGTCGAACCTATCCTGGCATTGGCCGGCGGCGGCCCGCAACCGAAATTGACGATTCCGATTATGGAAAAAATGGTGGAAGTGACCGAAAAAAATGCCGCCGGGGAAAGTGTCACCCATATGGTCAACAAATTGATCGAGTTGGACCTGGGCGGGATTATCGGCGCTGTGGTCAGTTTCCTGATCACCGCGGCAGTGGTGTTTTTCGTGATCGTTAAACCGATGAACAAGTTGGTGGAAATGTCCAACCGCAACGCGCCAGCAGAACCAACTCCGGAACCGGTCATTCCCGAAGACGTTAAATTGCTGACCGAAATCCGCGATTTGCTGAAAAAATAAACCCTGCCCTACGGAAGGGGTTAACGACGCAACCCCTTCCCATCTAAACCTTGTAGGTCGGGTAGCCTAGCGTAATCCGACGACGCTCCGCACCCAGTCTGGTCACACCCGCCGACCATCAACTCAAGGCATACGGTTGCCTCGCCCCTCTGAACCGTTTCCGGGTTCAAACCGATCTTACCGACGATTTAACCGACCGAACCTTGGCGGAAAAGGTTTGCGCAGTTCACATCGCGGCCGGGAGGAGTAGAATTAGGCCGACCAGCAACGGAGGATAGAACCATGGCAGTTGCCGAAAAGTTGAAGTTGAGCTGCGCCGAGTATCTGCAAGGCGAAGAGGCCGCGACGGTAAAACACGAATATTTGGACGGCGAGGTCTGGGCCATGGTTGGCGCCAGCGATGCGCATGTTTCCATTGCTATGAACCTGGCCTTTCTACTGAAACAAGCGCTGAAACAGTCGCCTTGCCGGACTTATATTTCCGACATGAAAGTCAACGTCGCTGCGGCCAACGCCTTCTTTTACCCGGACGTACTGGTGAGTTGCAATCCCAAAGACCGGGACAACCGTTTGTTCAAACAACACCCGGTATTCATCGCCGAGGTATTGTCGCCCTCCACCGAAGCTTTCGACCGCGGCGCCAAGTTTGCCGCTTACCGCCAACTCGACAGCCTGCAGAGCTATTGGTTGATCGACAGCCGGACTCAGGCCATCGATTGCTTCAGGCGCACCGCAGACAACGCCTGGCTGTTGCACAGCCATACCGGACCTGGCGATCAACTGGCAATTCCGGAGCTGAATTTGGAACTGGATTTTGCCGAAATATACGCCGACGTCGCGCTGGATTCCGAGCCGCCGCTGACGGCAACCCTCGGTTAAGCCGCTAAGCCAAGCCCGCCCTACCCCGCAAACACCGACAACACCCGCAAAAAACTGTCCTCCAATTCCGCCCGCAAATGCAATCTCTCGCCGGTCGCCGGATGCGTAAAAACCATCTCGGTCGCGGCCAGCATCAAACGGCCCTGGCCGAAACGTTCCGCAAAATAACGGTTGTGCCGGCCGCGGCCGTGATTGGCGTCGCCGATGATGGGGTGGTTGATGTGCTTCATGTGCCGGCGCAGTTGGTGTTTGCGGCCGGTTTCCGGGTAGAGCTCGACCAGGCTGTAGCGGCTGGTGGCGTGGCCTTCGATAGCGACCGGGATTTCCGTTGTCGCCAGCCGCCGGTAGCGGGTGCGGGCCTCGCGTTCGGCTTGCGGTTCGCCTCTCCGGCGGCGGTCTTCGGGTTCGTCGCGTAACGGATGGTCGATCAGGCCTTGTTCCGGCGTCCAGCCGCGGACCATGGCCTGGTAGGTTTTGCACACGTCGCCGGCCATCAGCGCCTTGCCCAGGCTACTGGCGGTTTGCGGGTCGCGGGCGAACACCAGCAGGCCGGAAGTGGGTCGGTCCAGCCGGTGCACCGGGTAGACGTGTTCGCCGCCGTTCAAGGCCCGGGCGTATTGCAGGGCAAATTCGGTTTCGTGCTTGTCGATCGGGCTGCGGTGCACCAGCAAGCCGGCCGGCTTGTGCACCGCCAGCAACCACGCGTCGCGGTAAATTTCGATGAGAGGATTGTTTAACCGCACGGAACGAGCCGGCCGGATACGCGAAGCGAAGCCTACGCCTTTGGGCTGGCAGCCATCTCGTGCAATTGAATGTTGATCAATTTGATCGTCGCCAAAATGCCGGCAAACACTTGGTTGACGTGGACGCCGCGGGTCTTGCGCAACTCGCTGCCGCAATCCCAGGTGATTACGCACTCGGTCAGCGCGCTGGTATGGCCGCCTTTCGGAATGCGGATTTCGTAATCGGCCAGTGTCGGCAGCCGGTAATCGTAATGTTCCAGCACTTTGCCGATGGCATCGATAAAGGCGTCGAAGCCGCCGCTACCGGCGCCGGTAGCCTGGTGTTTTTCGCCTTTGACGTCCACCCGCAAGCTGACGGTAGACGGCAAGTCCAAGCCGCTATTGATCGCGCACGCCAGTAATTTGATGTGTTGGTAACTCTTGCTTTCCAGCACGTCGGCGATGATGAACGGCAGATCGTCGGTGGTGATGGTCTGCTTGGAATCGCCGATGCTGACGATGCGCGCCAGCACTTTTTTCTGGTCTTCTTCGGATAAATCCAGTTCGAGCTGTTCCAGATTTTTCTTCAACGAAGCCTTGCCGCTCATCTTGCCCAGCGCGTAACTGCGGATGCGGGAAAAGCGTTCCGGACCGAGTTTGGTTTTGTACAAACCGCCCTTCTGGTCGCCGTCGGCGTGGATGCCCGCGGTCTGGGTAAACACGTCGGCGCCGACGATGGGTGCGTTGGCCGCGACCCGTTTGCCGGAAAAGTTTTCCACCATGTCGCTGATCCGCACCAGATGGCTTTCGTCGATAGCCAACTCCAGTCCCATCTTGTCGCGCAACACCACGGCCACTTCCGCCAGCGAAGCGTTACCGGCCCGTTCTCCCAGACAATTGACAGTGCAGTGCACCGCGCTGATCCCGGCCCGAACCGCCGCCATCACGTTGGCGGTCGCCAAGCCGTAATCGTTGTGCGGATGGAAATCGAATTGCACTTCCGGATAACGCCGGCACATATCGCTGAAGCTGGCGAACACCTCGTCCGGCGCCATCACGCCCAAGGTATCCGGCAGCATGAAATGGCTGACCGGGCTTTGCCGCAGCCGGTCCATCAGACCATAGACATATTCCGGGCTGTCCTTGTAGCCGTTGGACCAATCCTCCAGATAGACGTTGACCTTCAAACCTTGCTCATGGGCATAGCCGATGGTTTGCAACACGTCGGCGCTGTGTTGGTCCAGGGTCTTGCCGAGTTGCTCGCGGCAATGTTTCTCGCTGCCCTTGGCCAGCAGATTGATGACGTGGCCGCCGGTGGATTTGATCCAATCCACGCTGCGGGTGTGGTCGACGAAACCCAGCACTTCGACGCGCTCGGCAAAACCTTCCTGCCGCGCCCATTGGTTGATCAGCGTCACCGCTTCCTTCTCGCCTTCCGACACCCTGGCCGACGCCACCTCGATCCGGTCGACGCGCAGGTTTTGCAACAAGGCTTTGGCAATGCTGACTTTCTCCATCGGCGTGAAGGCCACGCCCTGGGTTTGCTCGCCGTCGCGCAGCGTCGTATCCATCAATTGAATGTGTCTGGCCGATGTAGACATGGTTTTCGTCGGTGTTGGTCGAGGTATTGCGCCCGGCAGCGAAACGCAATTGCGCGCCTATCGCCGCCGGGCTTGACCGGTTATTGTCCCTCAACCGGCACCCGCTTTGCAATTTGCGGCCGGATTCGCCGCCTGCACCAGGCCGTCAACGCCGGGTATAACGATGCTTGACGCCGACCGGAAAATACTCGGCATCGCCGAAGGTGTGCAGCGTGATCTGCGGCAACTGGCGTTCGATTGGCGTGTAATGGGCGAACTCGCTGTTCAAGCGCAGCAATTGAGCTTTGACCGATTCGGCGATGGCCGGCACCATCTCCGCCGTCGGCTCGACGCCGGGCAACAGTTCCACCGCAATCTGCAGTTCCTTGTCGCCGTCGGCGGTTTCCCGGGTCTGCAATACGAACTTGCCGGTGGCCCAGGCCGCAATCTGCGGCTGCTCCAAACCGACCGTGACGTTCTCCGGATAAATATTGGCGCCGTAATACGACACCGTGAAATCGGCCCGGCCGAACACGAACACGAACGGCAATGCCCGCGGCCGGAATTCGGCCGGCAAGCCCAGATCGATATGCGATGTTACGCCGTATCGGCTTAAAAAATCCCGCATCTCGGCGAACGCGACCAAGCCGCCCTTGTCGGCGATGTGGTAGCGCAGCAGCGGTACGCTGGATGCGCCGGATACCACCAGGGTACCGTCGTGCAATTCGAAAAAGCGGCTGGCCGGATCGTATTGCACCAGGGTCGGGAGGCGCGACTCGCCGAACAAGGCCCGGGCCGCATCCGGCCGGTCGGCCAGCCAACGCCGGATCGCGACGCTGTAAGGGGTTTCGTTACCCAGCACGCCGCCGTCGGCGGTGCCGTACAACGACGCGCTATCGAAGCAAATATCTGCAGAGCCGGTGCGCCGGGCCAGCAAGCTGCGCCATTCCTCGCTGAACACTTCGCCGGCGAATACCAGCTTGGGCCGGTACTTTGCCCAATCGATACCTTCAGCGATGCCGGCGTCGATCACGTCCTTGACGAACGGCGGATAACCCAGCAACACGGTTTGTGCGAAGTGTGGCGCCAATTCGCGCACCACCCGCAGAATCTCGGCCTTGTTGTTGCCCGGCGTCGCCACCATCAGCGGATAGCCCTTGCGCGCCAGCTGCCAGCAGCAGGAGGTGCTAAAGATACCGCCGACCCAATTGCCCAAGGCAAAGCACACCACCGCCAAAGTACTACGCCGATCCGCTTGAAAGCTGTCGGCAAACACTTGCTCGAAACGCAGCGCCACTTCCAATTCGTCGGCGGCGGCGCGCGGCCAGAAGGTCGGCTTGCCGGTGGAACCGGACGACACCGCCACCCGGTCCGCGCCGTGCAAGCTGCCACCGAAGCAGCGTTCCGGCAGCGGATAGGCCTGCATGTAATCGGCCTTGCCCATCAACGGCAGATTGTTGAACGCGGCATAATCTTTGACCTGTGCCGGGTCGACCTGCCGCGCGGCCAGAAAATCGCGATAGGCCGGCACCTCGACGGCGCAGCGTTTGAACAGCTGCAAAAACTTGTGGCGGGCATCCAGCGCGGCATTCTCGGCCAGCAAACGATCCAGCGGCGTATTGACGAACCGATCGAACGCTTCGGCGGCCGGCGGCAACGGAAAATCGGACATGGCAATCCCCACGAAAAAAGTCGAAGCCAGATTGTAGCGCCATCCCGGCTCACCCCCAATCTCGTTAAGTTAAGGCCTTTTCACATCCTGCAGGAGCGGGAACAGCCTGCAACCGAAGGCTTATGATCACGGGCAGGGCCCGCTCCTACCATCCTTAACTCAACGACATTGAGCTCTCCCCAACCGGCATTTGCGCGATAATCGGCTTTTCCTCGTCCGACGTACCGATCATGCAAGCACTGGTTTTATCCGACACCTTGGCCTACCGTACCGACTTTGCCGAGCCGGTGCCGGCAGCGGACGCAGCCTTGATCGAACTTTGCCTGGCCGGCATCTGCGCCACCGATCTGGAACTGGCGCAAGGTTATGCCGGCTTCCGCGGCATTCCCGGTCACGAATTCGTCGGCAGGGTGGTGGCGGTCGGCGACCCGCAACACGACGCTTGGCTGCAACAAAGGGTGGTCGGCAGCATCAACATCGGTTGCCAAACCTGCCCGGAATGCCTGCAACACGGCCCGGAACATTGCCCGAACCGGCGCGTGCTAGGCATCCGCGGCCAAAACGGCGCCTTCGCCGACTATCTGACCCTGCCGATTCGCAACCTGCAGCGCATCCCCGACTCGGTGCCGGACAAGGCGGCGGTATTTACCGAACCGCTGGCGGCGGCCTTGCGCGTGGCCGAGCAACTGGCACAGCGGCCGGCCGGCGAAATCGCCGTGGTCGGTCCGGGCCGGCTCGGCCTGTTGATCGGCAAAGTGCTGGCCCTGGCCGGCCACGACGTCGTGATGCTGGGCCGGACGCCGGCTTCGCTGGCTTTGCCGTCAAGTTGGGGCTTGCAGACCGGTCTGGCCGCCGATTGCCCGGACAACCGTTTCGATTGCGTGGTCGATGCCAGCGGCAACGCCGCCGGCTTTACGGCAGCGCTACGCCTGACCCGACCGCGCGGCACGCTGGTATTGAAAAGCACTTTTGCCGCCGGCGCGGCGCTGGATTTAAGCAAAATCGTCGTCGCCGAAATTACGCTGCTCGGCTCGCGCTGCGGACCGTTCGCTGAGGCGTTGACGTTATTGGCGAAAGGCGCCGTACCGGTGGAGACATTGATAGACGGCGAATATCCGTTGCGCGACGGCGTCGCCGCGTTCGCCCATGCCGCCCAGCCCGGCGTGCGCAAAATCCTGCTGCGGCGCTAAACCGAATCTTGCCGATACAAACCGACGATGGTCCGGATATTGACCAGCATGGCCACACTCTCGGCCAACAACGCCGGCCAAGCCTGCCAATACAGGTCGTTGCCGATCCAGGCCAGGCTGGAGGCCAGCAAGGCGATGCGCATCCGCCGGTTGTCCAGATAAAACAACGCGACGGTGGTATTGATCGTCGCAAAGCCCGGCGCCAGCGATATCGGCCCCTGCCAGGAGCATGCGGTGAACGCGGCGAAAGCCAAGGTAAATCCGGCCGCCGTCCAATGTTTGCCGGCCCCGTGGGTCACATAAGCGGACAACAAGGTGCGCAACGCGGTGCCGGCCATGTTCAAGCCGGCGGTCCAGGCGTTCAATAAAAAATACTGACCAGCCCAAAACAAGGCCCCAGTCGCCGACCAGCGCCGAAACGCCCGGCCGCCCGGCAACCAGTAAGCGCGCCACTCCAGCACGATGCCGATACTGCCCACCGCATAGGCCAGGCTGTGCAAATCCAGGGTGTCGATCAGTGCGGCCAAAGGTGGCGGATTCCTTGTCGTAGAATTAAAGGCGGTCGGCCGTACCGTTAATGTTCAATACGGTAGCGGCTACAGTCCGACCAGGATGATATACGCTAATCCGGATCGGGCATACCGTCGGCCCAAGCCAATCTTAGGAACCCAAACCACCAAAGTCTGGACCTCATTGATGGAATACCCAGTCCGACAACTACGGAATGCTATGTTGCGGGCAGGATTAAACAGTGTGGAACTCAGGACGGATTCAAAAAACGAGTTAGTTTCTGACAGCCGGTTACGGAAGACGAACGAGGAATATGGCAACGGCGATATCGGGAACACCAAAACCGTGACGAAATGGATTTTCAGCGGCATGTTGATTTATTCATTACAAGCCGGTCAAACCCTCATTGTTATACACAAGTGCCGTCATGCCCGCACGACGCGTGCATCCAGTGCCATGGACTGTAACTTCAAGCTATCCTTGCGGCCTGGATTCCGGCAATCCCTGCCGGAATGAAGGTTACAAACAAAGATGTGTAAACGGCTAGGGTCAAACCCGGTTATGTCGCCAAAGCGGCGGATTGACCTTATTCCTCGATCCAACGCTGGATTAAATTAGGAATCTGCGCCGAAAACTGGGCCGCTTTAACCGACATCACCGAACAAAACTGGGAGTAAACGCAGGTTTGCACAGGTAGGCTGGGTTGAATGACAATCAAACCCAGCTTCGAAGCCGATCAGTTTTGAAATGCAAAACATATTTGAATGAAACAAAAATTGGTTACTTCAACGCATCTGCTGGGTTTCGGGTTGCTCTACCCAGCCTACGGACCTACAGGCCACACCTTTTCGCGCGAAGCGCATATCAAATCCCCTATGCCGCGCCGAGCACCGGAGGGTTTGGGCGGTTCAGCCCGGCAGGGGGCGCGGCAGGGATGCAGCGCGTTTTCGGAGGGCTAGGACAGCCCTTCCGAAAACCCCCGCTCAAACCCTTCGGCGCGCAGGATATAAGCGGCATCGGGGTGGCCTTTTCTTTGGATACTTTCTTTTGGCCAAACAAAAGAAAGTATCGCGGTTGCCGGTCCGCGAACCGGCGTTAAATTGAGCTTCGCGGTAGCGAAACAATATTCATACAAGTTTTAAATTCCGCGTGGGCACAAAAACCGTGCCCACCCTACCCGGCTGATCAACAGACGGTCATTTATTTTGATTAATAGGTTTTGGAGCAAAAATGGAACAACGTCACATTGATTCGATAACCTCACGCCTTGAGGATGTTTATTTGCATGGATGCGCGCATATAACGGATGCAGAACTTTATTACTGGTATGACAAAAAAAGAATCAGCGTTGAGCCATATCGTGATTTAGAAGCTCGTTGGCAACTAATTTCAAAGGGTGAAAAGGGACCGCTTATGAAGGTAGAAGGCCGGTCAGGTATTTTTCTTTTTGCGAAAGAAACAGTTGAGCAAGTTTATAACTCAATCGCCAAATATGAATAAATCTTAGAAAAGGAAATCAGAATGCACTCTAAATTTTGGACATTAAATATTTATTTTTTAACTATAAGTATTGGAGCGATACTTTACTCTTCTTCTGTGATTGCTACTGGTTATTCCGCCATTCGGCTCGCCACTGGTGAAAGCCCTTGGATTGAACAGCCGCAACTCAATTATTCTTGGCCATCTGATTTAAACAATAATGGGCAGGTCGTGGGAAACTCTGGTTTGGTATTGGGTGGGGTTGGTCGTAGTGCACTAGGTAATCTTTGGCAATCAGGCTCTGCAAATCCAATTACCTTGAACAGCTTCGCTGATCCCACCTTAACGTATGGCGGATTCAAAAGTGAAGTGCAACACCCAAAACACCAGTAAGGTATGCACATGGAAATTACCTCAAAGCGCTATCAACAGCTTCAGCCTGAAGAGCGAGTCACGATCAGCAGTCTGAAGCAACAAAACTACGGTGTTCGTGCCATAGCACGGGTGCTGAAACGTCCCGCCAGCTGCATCAGCCGAGAACTGGGTCGTAATAGCGCATCCGGTCATTACGGCAGCGTCCAAGCGCATCAGGCCTGTCAACGTCGGCGGCGACAATCCAGACCTCGGCAGAAACTGCATGTCGATGGCGTGTTGTTTGGTGTCGTCAAATATTTCCTTCAGCAAGGCTGGTCACCGGAGCAGATTGCTCTGGCGCAGGCGGCTCTCTATCCCAAAGGTCATGAGTATCGCGTGTCACACGAAACCATCTACAACTGCATCTATGCCCAACCGGTCGGCGAATTAAAGCGCGACCTGATTGCCTGTCTGCGCCAGGCCAAAAACAAACGGGTGCCGCGCAGCAAGGGCCAAGACCGTCGAGGTCAGATACCGGACATGCTCAGCATCCACCTGCGGCCTCCTGAAATCGAAGACCGCCAGTTTCCAGGGCATTGGGAAGGCGATCTCATCAAAGGCGCGGGTAATGCCAGCGCGGTGGGTACCTTGGTGGAACGTACCAGTCGCTTGCTGATGTTGATCAAACTACCCCATCCGCAGCCCGCCAGTGCCGCTAACGTACTGCAAGCCTTTACCGACAAACTCAACAGCATTGCCCAACCGATGCGGGTGAGCATGACTTATGACCAAGGCCGCGAGATGGCTTTACACAAGCAGCTTTCGGCCAATACCGGCATTGCCGTGTACTTCTGCGATCCTCATAGCCCCTGGCAGCGCGGCTCCAACGAAAATATGAACGGCCTGGTTCGTCAGTATTTGCCCAAGGGCACTGATCTGTCCGGTTACACGCAACAACAACTCGATGCCATTGCCGATCAAATCAACTCTCGACCCCGGAAAGGTCTTGGGGTACGCTGTCCGCTCGCTGTTTACAGGGAATTGCTGCTGAACAGCTCGCAACAGTCAACTCTCATTCATTAATATCGAGGTGTTGCACTTCACTTTTGAATCCGCCTATGCATAAAGTCCAGATCGCGCTCCTGCGCAAGCATATTCTTACGCTATTAACGACTCTGGTCAGATTGTAGGGATGGCAAATGTAGTAAGGAGTTACCAAAGCTCTAATATTTATGAGTTGAGTAGTCAGGCGGCTATTTGGCAACCAGGATCGACGACCCCTGAAAAACTGGGAACTCAAACAGATGATCGATACATTCCTAAAGTAATTAATAATAATGGCCAAATTGCCGGAATTTTTGTGCAACGTCCTGTTTTTGGGAATCTTATAACTCTGATCCCGTTTATTTGGATAATCCAAGCGTTTACTTCAGTGATGTTTTAGGTATCAATTCTGAGGGTCAAGTTGTTGGCTTTGTTGTGCCCACCGCCGGAACAGGCCAATTGTATGGCGCAGTTTGGCAATATGGCTCCAATATAAGACTATTGCACCCTTTTACTAGTGGTGTGGGCGCAATGGGTTATGCAATTAATGACGCCGGGCTGGTGGTTGGAGTTGCTGATAATAGTCCTACAGCCCATAGTAAGGCTGCGCTTTGGTTACCAAACACCGAGAGACCTGTCGATCTTGGTGGTGGTGATGGAAGTTTTGCCTATGGAATCAATGGCGATGCTCAGATTGTTGGTAGCATGATGTTGGACGATGGCCGCAGGGTGGCTACTTTTTGGGATACTGGATCAACAACTCCTATCGATTTAAACACATTTGTTGCTCTGCAGACGGGAGATTTTCTAACGTATGCCTATGGAATCAATGATGCTGGCCAGATTATCGCTTTATCGTCAAACCAAGCCGGAACAGAATTTTACGCTTATCTTTTAACGCCAGTATCAGTGCCTTTACCAGCTACAGCCATGTCATTCATGATCGGATTAATAGGCTTAATCTATACCAATAGGCGAACATGGATATAGTCGCGATTGGTGCGGTTCGTAAACTCACCACACCCTACAGCTGCTTTTGGATGAAGATTTGCCATTTACGCTTTTTTTCATCGGTCGGGTTTTGGCCGAACTCAGCCAAAATATACTGACACGCGCTTCTGCAATCCTAAGTATCCTTCATTGAGCTACTCGGCAAGTAGCCAACAAATGCCACCTCACCGCCCAACCGCCCGAATCTCCCCACGCAACCACGCCAACTCCGGATTGGCTTCTAAACCCGTCCGCCAAATTGCTGCGGAATCGGACGGCGAGATGGGTAGCGGCGGTTCCAGCATGATCAGATTGGCCGGTAGAGCCGATCCGACGTCGGCGCGGGAAGCGACCGTCAATACCAGGTCGGTGCCGGCGAGCAAGGCGGCGGCCAGCTCTCGCTCCCGGCTTTGTGCGGCCACCTCGGCCGGGTCCGGCGGGCGCGGATTTGATCCTGGCAAAGCATTTGCCGCTCCGCCCCCCCCCAAATCCGAACGGTTTTAAAGCCGCGCCTACCAAAAGTCGGGGCTGAATTTGCAATGACGAGCAAAGCCAAATAAGCTGCAGTCGGACGAAGCCGAAACCCGCTTGGCACCGGCGTGCGGGCTCGTCGCGATTCGGCCGGTTTAGCGGGCTCCGGCGATAACGCCGCAGAAAGCCGCGGTCGCACCTTTGTCGTGGCAGACCACGGCGAAGGTTTCGTAATGTTTTTCGCCCTAACTTTAACCGCAGCAATTTGCGGCATCGCGGTTTGGGTTTAACGGCATGAGTGCAGGGGGTAGGTATGAACGGTCACCAACACGATCGGCGCGGGCCGATGTTCCCGATGCGGTCTAACGCAGTCATTTTTTTCCTGGTGGCTTGGCTTGGCTCGGGCTGGGCGGCGGCGGACGAGCCGAACCTGAGGCAACGGGCGTTAACCTACCCGGTATTGATTCCGCGAGTACAGCCCGCATCAAGCGAGGCTGAACAACCGGCCAGCACCCAGCCGGCCCAGCGGGTTGACGACAAGGTGTCCACACCCGCGGTTCAGCGCTTGCCGGACCGAATGACGGTCAAACCGTCACTGCTGTCGCAAGATCAGATCCGGCTGAAAAAAGAACTGCACGCGCTAAACCGGCAGAAAAAACAGTTGGAACAAGAGGCGGCGAATGCCAGGAGTCAGCTCGATCAGAAACAGGCGCAGTTGAATCAAACCAGCCAACCCTTGTTAAAACAAAGACTGCAGTTGGAGATCAATCAGATCAACTCGCAACTGGGTAGTCTGCAACAGAACCTGCAAAACGTTGACCAACAGCGGCAAACCTTGATGATGCACATCACCGATAGCAGCGATTATCAAGACGATACCGAGGAGTTGACGCCTGCCGGTCAGACCGGTTCCGAAGGCCCCGGCCGCTGGAACCCCGATGGCCGTCAGAATTATTGTTTTATCGCCACGGCTGCTTACGGCAGTCCGCTGGCGCAGGAAGTGGTGGCCTTGAAACGCTTCAGGGACCGACATTTGCTGCCATACTCGCTGGGCCGCGCCTTCGTCGACGTTTACTACCGATATTCGCCGCCGGTCGCCGACTATGTCGCCCAACACCAAGCTGCCCGGATTGCGACGCGGATGCTGCTCTGGCCGCTGGTGGCGGCATTGAAACACCCTGCCCTGTTTTGGTTAAGCCTGTTGTTCGGGCTGGGTATAGCCGTTAAGCGCCAGCGTAAACCGGTTACCGGCGTCAAATTGTAAAGGCCGAGATGACGGCCATGAGTGGATTGCCCCCTTTGCGCCACGCCCTATTGGCCGGCGTGCTGAGCTGGGTCGCTGCCGGCTGTAATTTGCTGCACAGCGCGGAGAATTTGGATTTTCCGGACGATGCCGAGTCTGGCGCCATCATGACCGGTAACTGGCCCAGCCAAGCGCAGCGCTTGCGGGAACTCGGTTTGCGCGAGTTTAAACAACAACGCTACGATCTGGCGTTAAGCCATTATCGGCAAGCCCTGGCATTGGCGCACAACACCGAGCCGCCTGAATTCAGCGGCGATTTATTTTACAAAATCGGCCGTAGCCATCTAAAACTCCAGCAATACCAACAGGCCACGACCGCCTTTGAAAACGGCCTGCTGCAATTCGACGCCGAGCACGAGAATGAGCTGGCGATATTGCACAACATGTTGGGCACCACCTATCGAAAATTGGGCGCGATCGACAAAGCCGGGGCGCATTTGGAGCAGGCTCTAAGCTTGCGGCGTAAACTGGCCGACGGCTTGGGCGAAGCGAGGACGCTGGGCAATCTGGGATTGACTTATCTGGCGCAGGGCCGCTACGCCAAAGCGCTGGAGATCTACGATCAAGCCCAACAACGGTTCTCCGGATTGCCGGAGGCGTCAGTTCGCGACAAAGGCACCATCCTCAGCAATATCAGCGCGGTTTATGCCGAAATGGGCCGATACGACACGGCCCTGGCCCAGCAACGCCAAGCGCTGGCCATTTTCGAGGCTGCCGAGGATATCGACGTCCAGGCCGATATCGCTTCGGCTTACCACAATCTCGGTTATATCTACGCCGAACAAAAAGATCACCAGGCCGCAACCAAAGCCTTCGAACACGCCATTGCGATTCGCAAGCAGCTCAACGACCGTTTCGGCGTCGCGGAAACCCAAAATAATCTCGGGCTGACGCTAAGCGAGCAACAGCAGCACACGCCAGCGCTGGCCGTGTTATCGAGCGCACTCGACGTGTTGCAACAGCTCGGCACCCGTAAGCCGACCGCGGCCACTTACGATAGCATCGGCAGCGTTTACGCCCGCCTCGGCCAACTCGAACCGGCATTTAGCGCCTACTTGCAAGCGTTGGCAATCTGGCGCGACATTGGAGACCGCGACAATGCCAGAATCACCCTGGGGAACATCGGCGCCCTGTTCGAGCGGCAAGGTCAACAGACCTTAGCTATCGCCTTCTACAAGCAGTCCGTCAACCTCAGCGAACGGATACGCAAGGACTTGAAATCCCTGCCGGAACAGGATCAAAAAGCCTATCTGGCCAGAGTGCAGGGTTTTTACCGTAGTCTCGCCGATCTATTGCTGCGCCAGGACCGGGTGATCGAGGCCCAACAAGTACTGGATCTGTTAAAAGTGCAGGAAGCCGCCGACTTCCTCGGCCCGGTACGCGGCAACGAAACGACCGGCCAGGGTGTCGCCGAATTGCCGGCGGAGCAAGACATCTTAAAAAACTACGCCGCTTTGGAGCGACAAGCCATCAGCACCGGCCAGGCACTGGCGGCCTTGGACAAACTGGACCGCTCCCAGCGGAGCCCGGAGCAGCAAAAACACTGGCAGGAATTGGACCGGCAGCAACGCAGCCTGCAACGAGCCTTCGCAACCTTCATCGAAAGCCGCGAGATTCAGGCTCTGATCGGCAATCTGAGCCGGGAAGCCCGAACCGCATTGCCGGCCCTGGAACAACTGCGCTCGCTCAAGGACAATCTGGCGCGCTTGGGGACACAGACGGTGTTGCTCTATCCGTTGGTGTTGGACGACCGCTTGGAGATCGTCCTGATCGGGACGCTGAGTCCGCCATTGCATATTCCGGTGCCGGTGGACCGCGCAACATTGAATCAGGCGATTGTGGAACTGAGAACCGCCCTGACCCGGCGGCACAACGACGTCGAACAAAGGGCGCAGACACTTTACCGCTGGCTGGTACAGCCGATAGAACCCCATCTGCACCAGCTCGGTGCCAAAACCATTCTCTACGCCCCCGACGGCGTCCTGCGCTACATTCCGCTGGCAGCCTTGCACGACGGCCGGCAATGGCTGGCGCAACGCTTTAACACCGTCAACATAACCGCTCTATCTCTGACCGAACTCGAGACCCGGCCGCTGCGCGAGCCTAAATTGCTGGCGGCGGCCTTCGCCAGCGGCGATTACGATTTCACCTTGGGCGACCGGCATTTCGACTTCAAAGGACTGCCGTTTGCCGGCCTGGAAGTGAATGATCTGGCCGCTTTGTATCCGGGGGCGCTAAAGCTGGTCGACCGCAACTTCAGTCCCGCTGCGGTACTTCCGGAACTGAACCGGTTCAATATCATTCACTTCGCCACCCACGCGGCGCTGGTGTCAGGCAAGCCGGACGAATCGTTTATCCTGTTCGGCAACGGCGAACGGGTTACGGTCGATCAGGTCAAGTACGAGTGGTCGCTGGAAAACGTCGACTTGATTGCGCTCAGCGCCTGCGAAACCGCTTTGGGGGCGTCGCTGGGCAAGGGTGAGGAGATTTTGGGGCTGGGCTTTCTGATGGAAAACGCCGGAGCCCGCGCTACGCTGGCATCGCTATGGTCGGTGGACGACGGCGGCACCCAAGCCTTGATGAACGCTTTTTATCGCGCCCTGCAACAACCCGGCAACACCAAGGGCGATGCCCTCCGCCAAGCCCAGCTATCCATGATAACCGGCGCTTCCGGCTCCGGTTCCGACGAAGGCCGCGGCGTGCAGACCAGCGACGGCGACGGCGGCGTTTCTTTTAGCCACCCCTACTACTGGGCTCCCTTCATATTGATCGGTAACGGCCTTTGAGCCAATCGGCGGCGGCACCAGACCGACCGCCGCCCTTTAACCGACGGGTACACCAAAAAAGCCCCTGAGCAGGGGCTTTTTATAGATACGGTGGCGGCGTACTTTAGAACGGAATGTCGTCGTCGAAATCGTCATACGCGGCCGGGCCGGCAGGCGCCGGGCTGCCGCCAGCGCCTGCCGGGCGGTTGTCGTAGGCACTCGGCGGCGGCGTATTGCTGTCGGCGTAGCTGGTAGTGCCGCCGCTACGGCTGTCGAGCATGTTCATGTTTTCGGCGACGATTTCAGTGGTGTAGCGGTCCTGGCCGTCCTGGCCCTGCCATTTCTGGGTACGGATACGGCCATCGACGTAGACCTGGCTGCCCTTTTTCAAGTACTCGCCGGCGATTTTGGCCAAGCCGCTGAAAAACACCACCCGATGCCACTCGGTTTCTTCCTTGCGCTCGTTGGTATTGCGGTCGCGCCAGCGGCGGGTAGTCGCCAGCCGGATCGTGGTGATGGCGTCGCCGCTCGGCATGTAACGTACTTCCGGATCGGCGCCAAGGCGGCCGATCAGCATGACTTTGTTCAGCATGGTAGTCTCCGTGTGTTGTTCAGCAGCAGCCTAACGCCATTGCTGTAAAAATTGGTTGAGTTGGTCTTTGTCCAGGCGCTGGCTGTCGACCTTTAGATAAGCGGCGCGTTCTTCGAAATGCAGCCGGACTTCCTCGACGCCGGCAATCGCCAGCAATTGTTTGGAAAAGTCGCTACCCCGTTCGGCGGCAACGCCTTGCAACGGCAGCAGCAGATTGGCCCAATAGCGCGGCGGCGACATGAACAGCGCGATCAGCGCCCAACTGGCGGCCACCCCGGCCGAGAACAGGAACACGGCAACGGCGCCGAATTCGCCGTACAGCCAACCGCCGGCCGCCCCGCCCAGAAACGCACCGAGGAACTGGCCGCTGGAGTAAATCCCCATCGCGGTGCCTTTCAAATCGCCCGGCGCGGTCTTCGAGATCAACGACGGCAAGGTCGCTTCCAACAAATTAAAACCGCAGAAGAAAATCCACAGACAGGCGATCAGGCCGATCAGCTGGCCGTGCAATACCACGAAGCCGAGATTGGCGACGACCAGGGTCGCAATTGCGCCAAGAAACACCGGCTTCATCTTGCGTTTCTTCTCGGCAATGATGACGAACGGAATGATGCCGGCCATCGAGGTCACCAACACCGGCAAGTACACCATCCAGTGGCTACCACCGTCCAGACCGGCATCGCGCATCAGCAAGGGCACCACGACGAAGCTGGCCATCAGGATCAAATGCAAGGCAAAAATGCCGTAATTCAGGCGCAGCAGGTCGGGGTTGGTAATGACGCTGCTCAATTCCGACGGGATGTATTCGGCGTCGCGGTGAGTGCTGATTTTTTCCGGATTGGGTACGACGAACAGAATCACCAGAATCGCCAGCGCGGCCAGTAACGCGATCATCCAGAAAATGCCGGCAATGCCGAACTGGTGGGCGATGATCGGCCCCAGCGTGATGGCGACGCCGAACGATACGCCGATGCTGGCACCTATCGTCGCCATGGCTTTGGTGCGATGTACTTCCTGAGTCAAATCGGCGAGCAGCGCCATGACCGCCGCCGAAATCGCCCCGCAACCCTGCAAGGCCCGGCCGATCAGCACGCCGTAAATGTCGGTGGCCAATGCCGCCCAAATGCTGCCGGCCACGAATAACACCAGACCGATCACGATCACGGTCTTGCGGCTGAAGCGGTCGGACAGCAGGCCGAACGGAATTTGCAAAATGGCTTGGGTCAAGCCGTAAATACCCATGGTCAAACCGACCAGTTTCGGCGTGGAACCGGGCATTTGCTCGGTAAACAGCGACAACACCGGCAGCAGCATGAACAAACCCAGCATTCTGAGCGCATAGATACTGGCCAGCGACACGGTCGCCCGCTTCTCCATGGCCGTCATCGGACTGGTAATATCCTGAACCTGTGTCAAACCTGTAACTCCTCTTTGCCTCGGTACGATTTAAGCCGCTTATAGTACCAGTTTCTCGCCGGCTTCCTCCAGCGCGAACCGGCGAAATCGGCCGGGCGCCGGGCGCGGATTGCCGGCCTGCGCCGGTTGCGCGCCCACCCCAAGCCACGGCCCGCTTACCGACGATGCAGGCTCGCGATATACTCTGACTTTGCTTCGGACCCGGTCGGGTCCGTTAACCCCGAATTTCAAACTCGCCTCCCGGAGGGACGCCATGAACCGTTTCACCCTGCTGCATTTGACCGCCTTGCTGCTCGGCGGCAGCCTGCTCGGCGCCTGCTCGTTTTCCACCAGTTCGGAAAGCGCGTTCGACAGCTCGAAAGCCTTGTTCAACAGTGCTTCCAGCCCGTTTACGTCCAGTTCCGATTCCTCGGGCGACGCCAAGGAAAAATACGAGACAGACGTCGCCGATTACACGGCCGATTTCGTGGTCAGTTCCAGCGGCACGCTGGACAGCTTTCGCACCCGCTTGAGCGAACTGGCGGAAAACCACGGCATCACCGATTGGGAGAACGACCGCTACACCTACCTCGGCATCGGCCGCGGCCTGCGCAAAGTGAAGCTCGGCAAGCCGCAAATCTCGGCATTCACGGAAAGCCTGAGCCGTAACGATCCGATGAAAAAACAAGCCATCGAAGACGGCCTGAAAAAATAACCGGACCCCGCCATGCTGCAGCGTGCGCGCTTGGTTTTCGGCCGCTGGCTGGTTGGCGCGCTACTGGCGGCCGCGGCCGGATCGGTCGCCGCCGCCAGTTTCGACTTTTTGTACATCGAAGCCAACGAAGGCAACGCCAGCGGCGGCCACGCCGCGCTCCGTTTCGGCGACCGGGTTTACCATTTCCAGCACGTCGAGCCTGGCTTGTTACGGCTGTACCGCGACGACTTCGCCGCGTTCCGCTTCGCTTATGCCGACCAGCAGAACCGCACCCTGCACGGCCACCGCATCGAAGTCGCCGACGCCTACTACCATGCCTTGCAGGAGACTTTCGATAGCCGGCTGGCGCAACAAAATCGCGAACTCAGCGTGTTGCGCGCGTTACAGGAAGACGCCGATCTGAGCCGCGATCTGCAGGATTCGGAGCAGGTTCCGCAACTGCGTCTGCGGGCGCTAGGCTATTTTCTGGAAGAGTATCGGGCCGCACCGATTCCGGCTGCGGCCGCAGGCGGCGACAGTCCGGAACTGGCGGCATTGCGCGCGGCGGCGCTGCAAAAGTACGGCCCGGATTTTCTGGCGCAAAAGCGCCGGGCCCTATGGCAGGAGTTGTTGACGCTGACACCGGACGATTTGGCGCAAGCGAGCGCTTCGGTCCAGCCGGCCGGTCGTTTGACTTTCGCCCAGCAATACAAAAACCGCTTGCTGAACCTGGCCGCGCTCGACCTGCTGCTGGCCGGCAAGTCGCCGCGCGCCGATGCGTTATTGACCCTGAGCGGCGCGCATTACCGGCTGAGCGAAGCGCAGCAAAACACACTCATCCAATATCGGGACCAAACCCGCGCCGATCTGCTCCGGCTGCTGCACAGCGAGCGGCCGGACTGGGGTTATCCGTTGTTGGTGGGCATGGCCCGACTGCACGCCCTGCAGCAATCCTTGGCCGGCGGCTATCTGACGGTGCTGGATCGGCGCGCCGCCGACGCCGACCCGTATGCGCCGGCCGTCGACCTGCCGACCGCGCTGCAGTATTCCCGGCAATTATTGAGCGCCGCCAACGCCCAATTGGCTGCGGCGCAAGCGCTCGACGAACGCGGCTATGCCACGATCGAACACGGCGCGAATGCGGTATTCGCCTTGGAACGCGCCCTATCGGAACAACCAGCCGCCGCCCTACCCCGCTTCAGCAATACGCCGGACAAATCCGCGTCGGCGGACTGGCCCCGCCCACCGCTGCCGGCGGCGACAGCCGAGGCTTACCGCGCCGGTGCAGCCGCCCGTTTGGCCGATTACCGCCGGCAATTGTTCGAGCGCTACGCTTACCATCTAGTGCAGCGCAATTGCGTGACCGAAATCTTTCAGTTGCTGAATGCAACCGCCGCCCAAGCGTCGGCCACAGTCGATGCATCCGACCTGGCGACGCTATCCGAGCAGGCGCTGGGCGCTTATCTGGACGGCCATTTTCCGAATCCGATTCCGTTCGTCGCCTTCGACCGGGTCGGCGAACGCTACCGCACCGTTGCCAGTTACCAACTGCCCGCCTACCGCGACCGGCAGATTCGAGAGCGTTACCGGACCGCGCCGGATTGGTGGGTGGATCTACAGGAATCGAACAGCTTGACCTCGTCCTTATACCGCTGGCAAGGCAGCGACGCCGCCTTCGTGTTTTTCACCCAGGACGCGGTCTGGCCGCGGCCGCTGCAAGGCGGCGTCAATCTGGCCGCAGCGGCGCTGGAAACCGGATTCGGCCTACTGAGCTGGCCGTGGGACGCGGGGCAACACGTCACAAAAGGCATGAAAGGCTGGGCGGTCAGTCTGCCGGAGTTGGTGTTTTTCAACATTCGCAAGGGCTCGTTTCCGCATTTGTTGCCGGACGTAACCGCACCCAACAACTGAATCGGTATCTGCTGGTTAAAACGGTACTTGTCGCATCATCGATACCCGGTTCCGGTTCGCCTTTGGGGGTGACGAAAATCTTTACCTCGTCATCAATCCCCCTTTGCCCAAGCCCCGGCATTCCCCGTATAGTATCCGGCTGTTAAAAATCCCAGGACTTTACCGCAGTGGACACCATCAGCATACGCGGCGCCCGCACCCATAATCTGAAAAACATCGATCTGGACTTGCCGCGCGACAAGTTGATCGTCATCACCGGCCTGTCCGGTTCCGGCAAGTCGTCGCTGGCCTTCGATACCATTTATGCCGAGGGTCAGCGCCGCTACGTCGAGTCGTTGTCAGCCTACGCCCGCCAGTTCTTGTCGATGATGGAAAAGCCGGACGTCGACCATATCGAAGGCCTGTCGCCGGCGATTTCGATCGAGCAAAAATCCACCTCGCACAATCCGCGTTCCACAGTCGGCACCATCACCGAGATTTACGATTATCTGCGGCTGCTGTACGCCCGGGTCGGCATTCCGCGCTGCCCGGAGCATGGCGTGTCGCTGCAGGCGCAGACCGTCAGCCAGATGGTCGATCAGGTGCTGGCGCAGCCGGAAGGCGAGCGCTGGATGTTGCTGGCACCGGTGATCAACGATCGCAAGGGCGAACACGTCTTATTGCTGGAAGACTTGAAGGCGCAAGGCTTTTTGCGCGCCCGCATCGACGGCGAAGTCTACGAACTGGACGAGCCCCCTGCCCTGGATTTAAAGAAAAAGCACACCATCGAAGTCATCGTCGACCGCTTCAAAATCAGGGACGACATTCAATTGCGTTTGGCCGAATCGTTCGAGACCGCGCTACGGTTATCCGAAGGCCTGGCGATTGCCGCGTCGATGGAAAACGATCAGCAATTGCTGTTCTCCGAGCGTTACGCCTGCCCGCATTGCGGCTACAGCCTCAGCGAGCTGGAACCGCGCATCTTCTCGTTCAACAACCCGAAAGGCGCCTGCCCCAGTTGCGACGGCCTGGGCGTACGCCAACATTTCGATCCGCAATTGGTGGTGCACAACCCGGACATCAGTCTGGCCGGCGGCGCGGTGCGCGGCTGGGACCGGCGCAACGCCTATTACTACCAGATCATTTGCGCGCTGGCGGCGCATTACAACTTCGACCCGGAAGCGCCGTTCGCCAAGATTCCGCGCGACGTGCAAGCCATCATTCTTTACGGCAGCGGCAACCAAAACATCGAGTTTCAGTTCCAGATGGGCAACGCCAAACCCAAGGTGTCGCGCCATCCGTTCGAAGGCATCATTCCCAACATGGAGCGCCGCTACCGGGAGAGCGACTCGCAAATGGTGCGCGACGAACTGGCGAAATATCTGGCGCAACAGACCTGCTCGGTCTGCGACGGCGCCCGGCTGAACATCGGCGCCCGCAATGTGTTCGTCGAGGACCAGCCCTTACACCATTTGACCCGGCTGCCGATCCGCGACGCCTTGCATTTTTTCCAGGCCTTGACCATCGCCGGCCATCGCGGCGAGATCGCCGCCAAAATCAATAAAGAGATTCAGGAGCGGCTGGAGTTTTTAGTCAACGTCGGCCTGGATTATCTGACGCTGGACCGTAGCGCCGACACGCTGTCCGGCGGCGAAGCCCAGCGCATCCGCCTCGCCTCGCAGATCGGCGCCGGCCTGGTCGGCGTGATGTATGTGCTGGACGAACCTTCCATCGGTTTACATCAGCGCGATAACGAACGCCTGTTGAACACACTGTTCAGACTGCGCGACCTCGGCAATACCGTGATCGTGGTCGAACACGACGAAGATGCGATCCGCGCCGCCGACCACATCGTCGACATCGGCCCCGGCGCCGGCGTCCACGGCGGCCAGATCGTTGCGCAAGGTACGCCGGCGCAAATTTTGGCCGACGCCAACTCGCTGACCGGCCAATACCTGTCCGGCGCCGAAACCATTGCGGTACCGAAGAAAACCATCGCCAACGACCCGGCCCGGCAATTAACCATCAAAGGCGCCAGCGGCAACAACCTGAAAAACGTCACGGCCAGTTTTCCGGTGGGGCTTTTGACGTGCGTGACCGGCGTGTCCGGTTCCGGCAAATCGACCTTGATCAACGATACGCTTTATAGCCATGCCGCTCGCGTCATCAACGGCGCCAGTTGCATACCGGCGCCGTGCGCGGCCATCGAAGGCCTGGAGCAGTTCGACAAGGTGGTCGACATCGACCAAAGCCCGATCGGCCGGACCCCAAGATCGAACCCCGCCACCTACACCGGCATTTTCACGCCGATCCGCGAATTGTTTGCGGCAGTGCCGGAAGCCCGCTCACGCGGCTACAACCCCGGCCGCTTCAGCTTCAACGTCAAGGGCGGCCGCTGCGAGGCCTGTGCCGGCGACGGCGTGATCAAGGTGGAAATGCATTTTCTGCCCGACATCTTCGTGCCCTGCGACATCTGCCACGGCAAGCGCTACAACCGCGAAACCCTGGAAATCCGCTACAAAGGCAAGACCATCCACGAAGTGCTGGAAATGACGGTCGAAGACGCCGCGGCGTTTTTCTCGGCCATCCCCAGCCTGGCGCGCAAACTGCAAACCCTGATCGACGTGGGCCTGAGCTACATCACGCTGGGCCAGAACGCGGTAACCCTGTCCGGCGGCGAAGCGCAGCGAGTCAAGCTGGCGAAGGAACTGTCGAAACGCGACACCGGCACCACGCTGTACATCCTCGACGAACCGACCACCGGCCTGCACTTCCACGACATCAAACAATTGCTGAGCGTACTGCACACCCTGCGCGACCACGGCAACACCCTGATCGTGATCGAACACAACCTGGACGTGATCAAGACCGCCGACTGGATCGTGGACATGGGCCCGGAAGGCGGCAGCGGCGGCGGCACGCTAGTCGCGGAAGGCACGCCGAAGCAGATTGCCAAGCATAAGACTTCGCATACTGGAGCTTATTTGAAGCGGTTTTTCAGTTAATGCAACTTGCCGCCGCGCGATGGACTGCTGATTAGAATCAGTCCCATAAAGGGTAGACGAAGGAGACGAGCCATGGCCCTAGCGCTAAAAGACCGGCAACAATACACCTACGGCGAATATCGACAATGGCTGGACGACGTGCGCTACGAATTGATCGACGGTGCCGCCTATCTGATGTCGCCGACACCCGATTTGGCCCATCAAGACGTTGCCGGGGAAATTTATTGTCAAACCGCCAACGCATTGCAAGGCAGTTCCAGCCGCGCCTTCATCGCGCCGCTGGACGTACGCCTACCGAGCCACGACGAAGCAGACGAACTGATAACCAGCGTCGTACAACCCGATGTGTTAGTCGTCTGCGACGCCAACAAACTGGACAGACGCGGCGTGCGCGGTGCGCCGGACTGGGTCGTGGAAGTGTTGTCGCCGTCCACTGCCAGTCACGACCAGATCAAAAAACGCGATTTATACCAACGCCATGGTGTGCGCGAATACTGGCTGGTGCATCCCATCGACCGCCTGCTGTTCGTCTAAAAGCTGCACAAAGGCGAATACGGCAAACCCGAGCTGTACCCGCTGGAAGGCGAAACTCAGGTCGGCATTCTGCCGGAGATCGTGATCCGTTGGGACGAGTTGGTCGCGCGCTTGCCCAAGGATTATTGAAGGATACAGCGGCGTCATCTAGGCCTGCACAGCCAAACCTGCCGTTTAGCCGAGGACGTTCGTGCTGATGCCACCTGCATGGCAATTTTGCGCCGCGGCGACGAAATCGTGGTGCGCCAAACGCCCGTCAATGCCTCAGCTTCGAAGCCCTAATGCCTTGGCGGTTGATTTCATCGCCGAAAGCAATCACAAAAGCCGCAGCAAAAGCCACTGCTCTATCGGGCAGATTGCCAAAAAATGTGAAATGCATCATACCAAAAACGGCCGATTGTAAAAAAAACTGACAGAGGCTCAGTCACCCTGATGGATGTGAAAATCGGTTTTAATTGATTGAAATCAAACAAAACTATGATTTTTAACTTGACACTCCACTATTTAAAATCGGCCACTGCCGTCGATTGATGTGCATAAAAAGCTGACACCCACGGATTCGACGATGTCGAAACCGCAAAAACCCGCTAACGCCAGAGCTTTACCCCTCACGCCTGCGCACTTGCAGCAGGCGTTCTTGGCCGTCTGCCAACAACGCCGGCAGTTTCCGGCGGATGCCGATATCCGGCACTGGCGACGGCATTGGCCGGCGCGCAAGAGCGGGCTATTGGCGAAGATTCATAGCGGTGACTATCGATTTTCCCCGCAGCATCGGCTGTGCAAAACCGATGGACAGATCGTGCATCTATGGTCGGCTGAAGACGCGGTGGTCATCAAGCTGTTGAGCGCTTGGCTGCAGGACAGGCTGTCCGTGTCGCCGGCCTGCGTGCATGTCAAAGGCCATGGCGGCCTCAAGCGCGCCGTGACCCAGATCCAGGCCAAGCTGGGCGACTACCGCTTTGTCTGCAAAACCGATGTCAAGGGCTACTACCCAGCCATCAGCCCAGACACGCAGCTCAATCAAAACTGCTACGCGACCCTAAAGCCGATGTAGGGTGTGGTGAGTTTACGAACCGCACCGTCCGCGAACGATGCGCTTCACCTTGTTCAGCACATCCTACAGACCTAAACAGACTGTCTTGAAAATCCCCTCTCCTCGCGGGAGAGGGCTGGGGTGAGGGGAATAGCCTTAAACCAAACCTGCAACCGCTTGCCCTGACAGCAACACCCCCGACAAAACCTTCATCGGCAAGATCGAGCATGGTTTTGATTTTCTCGGTTACCGCTTTTCCCGGCAACCCTTGCAACTGGCGACCGTCACGGTCGAAAAACACGTTGAACTACTGCACCGGCTTTATGAGCAACAGACCCGGAAAAAAGCCAACTCAGTGGAGCTGACCACGGTTCTGGGGCAGTACCGTCAACGCTGGCGGCGCTGGTGTACTGCCGGATTGGGCGACATTGTTAAACAGGAACCCTTTTACCCCGAGTACGCAACCATCGTTGACTTAACAGACCGATCCCGAGCAGCATCAGGGTACTAGGCTCGGGGACGGTCGCCGGTTGGCTTTTTGTCCAGACCGCATACGTGCGGCCGGACGACCCTGCATTGTAATGATTGATCGTGGACATGGTTTCTACGCTATAGGGTTGTCCACTAGTTGGGAGTAGTGATCCTATAATATCCACGTAATCAGGGTAGGTAGTGGACAAACGGTAAGGTGTTAATAATATACAGTTGCCGAATCCAGACGCCTCACAACCGGAGATCCTCGTCGGGGCTTGGACGAAACGAGTATCGTATTGTAACAGCGCTAACAATGCGTCACTCGCACCATAAACGTCAGCAGCTATAAACGGGAAATCACTCTGCTCATCACAGCCGCTAAACAATCCCGCGCAGGTGCCGTTTCCGATGACTACATCGTATTTGTTTACCCCGACTAATATATCGCGTGCGCCAGTCAAAATACCGTTAGCATCGGTGACGAGCGAAGCAGCGCTGCTACTGTGCAGAGGCAGCAGCAACAGAAATAAAACAGCGGTTAGGGTGCGTAGCATGTGTCCTCCAAGGGGGATGTAGTAAAGGCAAATCGCCTGGCTATTTTGCAAGCATGAACTGGGCCAGTCGAAACTTTTATGTCACCGATCTTTAGTCGAATGAATGACCGGGCAGGCGACGTGGAAAGTTTGTACGCAAAGCCGATGGGGGTCTTAATGAGGCCATCGCCTACCTAAATCTGCCGTCAGGTGTCCTTGGAAGCACTGGTGGCACACCCGAGTCTACCGCTTTGGGTATTGGCTTCCGGATAGTCTTAAAAATGGCAGCAACACGCCCTGTAATCCAAACTTTTGCAGCAACCCGATGACTACCGGCATAAGGCTAGGGCCGTAGGTCCGATTAGTGAAACGTAATCGGACGAATTTGAGGCCTTCATTCCTCCGAATACGCTGCGCTATTCGGAGCTACGCGAGCTGCCGTGAAAGCCCCCTCTCCTCGCGGGAGAGGGCTGGGGTGAGGGGAATAGCCCTGAATCAAACCTGCAACCGCTTGCCCTGACAGCAACACCCCGCCAAAACCACCCTCGGCACGATCGAGCACGGTTTTGATTTTCTGGGTTACCGCTTTTCCCGGCAAGCCTTGCAACTGGCGGCCGTCACCGTCAAAAAACACGTTGAACTACTGCACCGGCTTTATGAGCAACAGACCCACAAAAAAGCCAGTTCCGAGGAACTGGCTTCGGTTCTGGGACAGTACCGTCAACGCTGGCGGCGCTGGTGTAAGGCCGGATTGGACGACATTGTTAAACAGGAACCCTTTTGCCCCGAGTACGCAACCATCGTTGACTTAACAGACCGATCCCGAGCAGCATCAGGGTACTAGGCTCGGGGACGGTGGTGGGGGGTGATTGCGACCACACGGCATACGTATTATCACTGCGTCGACTTGTATCGCGACTGGGAAGTATTAAGTCGGGCCTTACTGTGAGTCCGACAGGTGTTAATCTCAAACTTGCTATCGATACACCGCCTAAGAAGTTTACGGAGAAGGGAGTAAAAATGTCACATACATCTGGGTTACTACAACCTTGAACTAACGTTGGCGATCTATTAAAGATAGGATTTGCTTCGATTAAAAACAATAATTTAAGAAGTGCGCCGTTTGCAATATCTCTGTTACCGAAAGGAAAATCACTCCGCAGGTCACAACCATTGTAGAGGCCGGGGCACGTGCCGTCAGCGAAAGATACATCGAACAAGGTTCCCTGAACATCAATGCCGGTCGCCCCTTTCAATATACCATTGTCGGTGACGAGCGAAGCAGCGCTGCTACTGTGCATGGGCAGCAGTAACAGAAATAAAACGGCGGTTAAGATGCGTAGCATGTGTCCTCCAAGGATGTAGTAAAGGCAGATCGCCTGGCTATTTTGCAAGCATGAACTGGGCCAGTCGAAACTTTTATGTCACCGATTATTAGTCGAATGAATGACCGGGCAGGCGACGTGGAAAGTTTGTACGCAAAGCCGATGGGGGCTTAATGACGCCACTGCCTAACTAAATCTGCCGTCAGGTGCCCTTGGAAACCCTGCGGCGGCCCACCCGAGTCAACCTGCTTTGAGTATTGGCTTCCGGATAGTCTTAAAAAAGGCAGCAAAACGCCCCTTAATCCTTAGGGCCGTAGGTCCGATTAGTGAAACGTAATCGGACGAATTTGAGGCCTTCATTCCTCCGAATACGCTGCGCTATTCGGAGCTACGCGAGCTGTCGTGAAAGCCCCCTCTCCTCGCGGGAGAGGGCTGGGGTGAGGGGAATAGCCTTAAATCAAACCTGCAACCGCTTGCCCTGACAGCAACACCCCGCCAAAACCTTCATCGGCAAGATCGAGCATGGTTTTGATTTTCTGGGTTACCGCTTTTCCCGGCAAGCCTTGCAACTGGCGACCGTCACCGTCGAAAAACAGGTTGAAACACTGCACCGGCTTTATGAGCAACAGACCCACAAAAAAGCCAGTTCCGAGGAACTGGCTTCGGTTCTGGGGCAGTACGTTCAGCGTTGGCGGCGCTGGTGTAAGGCCGGATTGGACGAGATTGTTAAACAGGAACCCTTTTGCCCCGAGTACGCAACCATCGTTGACTTAACAGACCGACCCCGAGCAGCATCAGGGTGCTAGGTTCGGGGACGGTCGCCGGTTGGCTTTTTGTCCAGATCGCATACGTGCGGCCGGACGCACGGGATGTGTCACTATTGCTTATGTTTTCTGTATACCCAATGAAAGGTTGTCTATCAGTTGGGAGTACTAGTCCATATATGTCGACGACGTTTCGTTGGAAAATGGATGGGGTGTATGGGGTTAGTAATATACAGTTGCCGAATGTAGACGCCACACAACCGGAAATCCTCGACGGGTCTTGGACGAAACGAGCATCGGATATTAAAAGCGCTAACAATGCGTCAACCGCAAGATAAGCGTCAGTAGCTATAAACGGGAAATCACTCTGCTCATCACAGCCGCTAAACAATCCCACGCACGAGCCGTCACCGAAGAATACATCGTATTTGTTTACCCCGACTAATATGCCGCGTGCGCCAGTCAAGATACCGTTAGCATCGGTGACGAACGAAGCTGCGCTGCTACTGTGCAGGGGCAGCATCAACAGAAATAAAACTGCGGTCAGGGTGCGTAGCATGTGTCCTCCAAGGGGATGTAGTAAAGGCAAATCGCCTGGCTATTTTGCAAGCATGAACTGGGCCAGTCGAAACTTTTATGTCACCGATCATGAGTCGAATGAATGACCGGGCAGGCGACGTGGAAAGTTTGTACGCAAACCCGTTGGGGGGCTTAATGACGCCACCGCCTAACTAAATCTGCCGTCAGGTTACCTTGCAAGCCCTGCTGTGGCTCACCCGAGTCCACCTGCTTTGGGTATTGGCTTCCGGATAGTCTTAAAAATGGCAGCAACACGCCCTGTAATCCAAACTTTTGCAGCAACCCGACGACTACCGGCATTAGGCTACATCTGCTAAATACACTTAACCGGACGATCAAAAATTTAAAGGGCCGCCCGCAATCGGCCGAAAACTGTCGAAAAACATTGAACATATATTTCAGCCGATAGACTTTGCATGCCGATTCGATTGCCCTTCTATTGCATAAAACTCCAAAAAACGGATTATCTGTTCCCACTGTGAACCACCGCCTCGGCATCATCTCGGACACCCACGGCCTGCTGCGCCCGGAAGCGCTGGCGGCGCTTGGCGGTTGCGAGCGGATTTTGCACGCCGGCGACGTCGGCAAGCCGGAGGTGTTGCAAGCACTAAGGGAGTTGGCGCCGGTGACGGCGGTGCGCGGCAATAACGATAAAGGCGCATGGGCCGAGGAATTACCTGAATCCGCCCGTTTGACGCTGGCGCAAACCGGCATTTACCTGATCCACGATCTGGCCGAACTTGCCCTCGATCCGGCGGCAGCCGGGATTCGGGTTGTGATTTCCGGCCATTCCCACCGGCCGGCGATTGCGGAACGGGACGGCGTGTTACACATAAACCCCGGCAGCGCCGGTCCGCGCCGCTTTAAATTGCCGATCAGCGTCGCCGAACTGATCATATCCGACCGAGTGCAGGCTAGAATCATCCCGCTACAGGTTTGAGAGACTTTGTTTTAACGACCGGCGGGTAAGATCGCCGCGGCCGCAACTTAAACACGTAAGCGCAAACTGCGCCTACTCAACCCGCTTAACCGCGACAAAACCAACGACCATGAGTTTCGACTTCAACGCTTACCTTAACCGCATCGGCATAGCCCGCCCCGAACCCACCCTGGCCGGCCTGAGCGCTTTGCAACAGGCGCAACTCGGCGCGATTCCGTTCGAGAACATCAACCCGCTGTTGGGTTTGCTGCCCGATTTGGCACCGGCGGCGTTGATGGCCAAGATCGTCGCCAGCCGGCGCGGCGGGTATTGCTTCGAGCTGAACGGCTTATTCGAGCACGCGCTGAACGAACTGGGATTTAGCTACCAGCCGATCATGGCGCGGGTGCGGATGGGCCGCAGCGAGGGCGGGCCGCGGCTGCATTTGGCCTTTATCGTCGAGGCCGACGGCGAATCCTGGCTGGTCGATGTCGGTTTCGGCGGCCCCAGCCACTACCGGCCGTTGCGGCTGGGCACCGCGCAGGAACAAACCCTGGACCATAACCGGTTTCGCTTGCGTTTGGAGGCGGCATCGGGGGAAACCGTGCTGGAACGGCAGCAAGACGGCGAATGGTTTGCGCTGTACAGTTTCGACCGCTCCAGAGTGCAGCGCTGCGACCTGGAAGCGGCCAATCTGGTCTGCACGACCTGGGATCAGTCGCTGCTGTCGCAAAATCTGTTGATTTGCCGCAATACCGCCTCGGGCTGGGTGCAGTTGTTCAATACCAACTTTTCCCGATTCCATGCCGGAGAACAGGTCAGCACGCCGGTTAACAGCCGGGCGCATTTAGGCGATTTGCTGGGCGGCCATTTCGACATCGAGCTGGCAGACGAGCAATTGGCCAGGCTGGCTGAGCGGCTGAGGTTATCAGAAGCTTGAATCGGAACAAGACAAGGTCGCGACGCGATTAAATGCCGAGGCAGGCAACCCAAATCGAGAGCTGACTCTGCGAGTCGAATGATCGAGAGCAGAATCAGGTGCAGGCCGGAACCGGCGGCAACGATATTGAAACTTCGAGTCTGGTGGGTGCTGAGGGGTTCGAACCCCCGACCCTCGCCTTGTAAGGGCGATGCTCTCCCAGCTGAGCTAAGCACCCGACTCGAGGCCGCGCATTTTATCGAAATCGCCGCGGCGCGCAAACTGTTTTTGTCGTTGGTTCCGCTCGACCCGGCTGATTTGCCGGCAAATTCTGCCGATGCCGGCAGTGCGCCGTCCCGATCGGCGCCGGTTTCTAAAGCCTTCCGGAGCAGACCGACCGCGGCCGCGTCGCAGAGCTTGATAAATCCGTATTTTAGCCTAGGCTGATGTAAGCAATGGACTACAAAACCTGCGGTCTGATAAGCTTTCCCCCGACCCTACGTTTACCGACAAAATCGCATGAGTAAAAGCTCCCCTTTCCTGCCTATTTACGATTTTTCTCCCAACGTAAACGCCAACTATCTGAAACAGATTCTGCCGCTGCTGGTTCGGCACAATATCGCGGCCAATCCGATCAATTACGCGATCTGGTACGACTATGTCGCCGAAAACAATGCCAGCCTGAACCGGGCGGTCAATGCGTTGATTTCCGAGCAGAAAAAGTTCGACTACGAAACCAGCGTCGAGCTGTATAAAACCCATATCTGCAACGCCTCGCTGGAATCGTTCGAGCAGATCAACCGCCAGTTGCACAAGGTCATCGAACAAGCTACCAGCGCGATCAACGACACTTACAACAAGGCGGAGGAAACCAACGACAGCTTCCAGAAAAAGTCGGTGATTCTGGAAAACTTTTCCGCATCCGACGGCTTGAAAACGGTACTGCAGGAAATCATCCAGGAAACCAAATCGCTGGCACTGACCAGCCAGGCCATGCAGACCAAGTTAACCGAAGCCAACCGGGAAATGGAACAACTGCGGGAAGAGCTGGCCCAGGTGAAACAGATCGCCACCACCGACGGCTTGACCGGTTTATTGAACCGACGCGCTTTCGATATGACCTTGGCGGAGATCGTCGAACGCTCGGCGCCGGAAACCGCCTGCCTGTCGATGCTGGATATCGACCATTTCAAACGCATCAACGATACCTACGGCCATACCATCGGCGATAACGTGATCAAATACGTCGCCACGCTGATGAAAAAACACGCCGAAGACCATCACCACGTCGCCCGCTACGGCGGCGAAGAGCTTGCCATCATCATGCCGAATACCAGCCCAGATCGGGCGATACAAATCTCGGAGAACATCCGTAGCGCCATGGAAGCCAGCAAGCTGCAGCGCAAAAACGACAACCAGCCCTTGGGCAAAATCACACTCTCGATCGGCGTCGCCCGCTTGCAACAGGGCGACGACTCGGAAAGTTTTCTGGTCAGGGCCGATAAAGCACTCTATCAAGCCAAACAAAGCGGCCGCAATAAGGTCGTGCCGTCGTAAGCCCGGATGCGGCCTGGGATTCAGTCCTCGGCAAAGCGCTGGACGATCAAGCACCCCACCATATCGCCCTCGACATTGACCATAGTGCGGACCGTATCCAGCACCCGATCCAGCGGCAATAAAATCGCGATCGCTTCGGCCGGCAAACCGACGGCTTGCAGCACCATCACCATGGTCACCATCCCGGCGCTGGGTATGCCCGGCGCGCCGATGGCGGCCACCATCGTCGTAAAACAGACGATCAGTTGCTGCGCCAAATCCAACTCGATCCCGGCCAGATTGGCGACAAACAACGCCGCGGCCGCCTCGTACAGCGCAGTGCCGTCCATATTGACGGTGGCACCAAGCGGGATTACAAAACCGGCAATACTGGGCTTGACGCGTAGCTGCTGCTCGGCGCAACGCAAGGTTACCGGCAGCGTCGCCGAGCTGGAACTGGTGGCAAAGGCGGTGAGCAGCGCGGCACGCGCGCCGCGGAAAAATTTCAGCGGCGAGACGCCGGTCGCCAGGAATAATAAGCCCGGCAACACCACGAAACCGTGCAGCAAGGTGGTACCGATCACGACCGCGACGAATTGGGCCAAACTGCTCAACAAAGCCATGTTCTGCGTCGCCAGCAACTGCGCCAGCAAGGCGCAAATCCCGAACGGCGCCAACCGCATGATCCAGCCGACCAGGCGCAACATCAATTCAAGCCCTTCCTGCAACAATAACAGGATGTTGCGGTAACGGTCGCCGCCGACCACCAGCGCAATTCCCAACAGCAGCGCAAACACCACTATCGCCAGCACGTTGGCCTGCGCCAACGCGGCAAACGGGTTGAGGAACAGACCGTGCAGGAAACTGGCGATAAATTCGGGGAAACTCATCTGTTTGGCACTAAAACCTTGGCCGGCGTGCTGAAACAGCTCCAAATTCAGACCTTTGCCGGGTTCGAACCAAATCGCCGCGCCCAGCCCCAGCAGGATCGCCAACGCCATCGACAACACGAAAAAGCCCAGCGTTGCGATCCACACCCGGTGGAGCTGACTGTGCAAGCGCAAATTGGCAACGCCGACTGCGATCGAGGTAAACACCAGCGGCACCAGTACCATTTTCAACAGATCGACAAACAAAGTGCCGACCAAACCCAGCAGATAAAGCCCCTGCCGGCTAAGCGGCGCCTCCGGCCCCAATCCGGCGAAACCGATGCCCAGCACGATACCCAGCGCCGCCCCGAGAAAAATTTGGCCGTTCAATCCGATTTTCACCGCGTTCTCCTGATGCAAACATGTAATGCCGATTGTAACCCCGGCGTCGACAAAGCGATCGAACGTCGCCTTCGGCCCGTTGCCAAAACAAAATTCGTTGACCGGCGGCCGATGCCGGCAGTACTTTGCAGAAAAATGGGGACTGGTTGCGGCTGATTGGCTGGCTGCAGCCGGCAACGACAACACTAAAACGAAAGGAACAACCATGAAGATCGGACCCAAACCCGCAGCAAGCAAAGCCGGTACGCGCCTGAAACCCAAAACCGGCTTTAGCGCCGACGCGCGCCGCTTGCGCCAAGCGTTGGAGCGAATCGCCGAGCTGGAACAACGCTTGGCGGCGCTGGAGCAAATCATTCAAATCGCGTCCGACGGATCGCTTCAGATCAGCGCTGCCGCGAACGTCGCAGTCAACGCGAGTCTGGTAACCATCAATGCCAACAACGTGAAGGCCGCCAACATCATCCAATGCGAAACGCTGATTGCGAATAATGTCGTGGCAGCGACTTATACCCCGGGCGCCGGGAATATTTGGTAGGCGCGGCGAGCGGGCAAAGCAGAGCGCCAAGCCGGACGGCTCGGCGCGATGGAGTTTGCCTGCGGCTTGGCTTAGCCGCGGCGTTTAGCCCAACCGATGCCGCCGACCAAAACCGTACCGAACAACCAAACCGCCGCGCTCCAGAACAAGCATGACATCCAAGCTGAACGGCAGCGTACCGGTTGCCGGCAATAACGACAGCACAAACCCAAAGGCATGCACTGGCGGACTTATCACCGCTTAATGCACAAACAACTGGCTTACGCCAATCAAGCTTATGCCGGCATGCTAATAACCCTGAAAAAGGTCGACGCCCGATTTGCCGAAATTGAAAAGTTGCTGTATCTATGAGCCCGCTTTAATCAACAACAAAACCTAACCCTTCCCGCTCAATGGCCATCAAAAAATCCGAGCTGTACAGCTCACTCTGGAGCAGCTGCGACGAACTACGCGGCGGCATGGATGCATCGCAGTACAAAGACTATGTGCTGGTCATGCTGTTCATCAAATACATCAGCGACAAATTTGCCGGCCAACCCTATGCGCCGGTGATCATTCCGGAAGGCGCCAGCTTTAAAGACATGGTGGCCTTAAAAGGCAAGCCGGACATCGGCGACCAGATCAACAAGAAAATCATCGCCCCGCTAAAAGCCGCCAATAAACTCACCGACATGCCGGATTTCAATGACGCCGGCAAACTCGGCAGCGGCAAGGAAATGGTGGACAAGCTCACCAGCCTGATCGGCATTTTTGAAAACCCGGCCCTGGATTTTTCCAAAAACCGCGGCGAACACGACGATATTCTCGGCGACGCCTACGAATATCTGATGCAGCACTTTGCCATCGACAGCGGCAAGAGCAAAGGCCAGTTTTACACGCCGGCCGAAGTTAGCCGCGTCATCGCCCAAATCATCGGCATTCGCGAGGCCAACACCAGCAGCGAAACCACCGTCTACGACCCCACCTGCGGTTCCGGTTCGTTGCTGTTGAAAGTCGGCGACGAAGCCAAAACCAAGGTCAATTTATACGGCCAGGAAAAAGACTCGGCTACCAGCGGCCTGGCGCGGATGAACATGATTCTGCACGACCACGCCACCGCGATGATCGTGCAAGGCAACACCCTGGCCGATCCCAAATTCACCGACGGCGGCAATCTGAAAACCTTTGACTTCGTCGTCGCCAATCCGCCGTTCAGCGACAAACGCTGGACCCACGGCGTCGATACCGAACACGACCCGTTCGAGCGCTTCAAGCACTTCGGCACGCCGCCGGACAAACAAGGCGATTACGCCTACCTGCTGCACATCGTCCGCTCGCTAAAAAGTACCGGCAAAGGCGCCTGCATTCTGCCGCACGGCGTGTTGTTTCGCGGCAATGCCGAAGCCGACATCCGCCGCAATCTGATCAAAAAAGGTTACATCAAAGGCATCATCGGCCTGCCGGCCAACCTGTTTTACGGCACCGGCATTCCGGCCTGCATCATCGTCATCGACAAGCAGGACGCCCACACGCGCAAAGGCATTTTCATGCTCGACGCCAGCGCCGGCTATATGAAAGACGGCAACAAAAACCGGCTGCGGGCGATGGACATTCACAAGATCGTCGACGTCTTCAATAAAGGTCTGGAACTGCCCAAATACGCGCGCATGGTCGGTTTCGAGGAAATCGAGAAAAACGATTACAACCTGAACCTGCCGCGCTACATCGACAGCCAGGAGCCGGAAGACCTGCAAGACATTGAAGGCCATTTGCGCGGCGGTATTCCGGAGGCCGACATCGACGCCCTGGCCCGCTATTGGGACGTCTGCCCTGCCCTGAAAACCGCCTTGTTCCAGCCCAACCGCCCCGGCTATTGCGATTTGGCTGTCGCGAAAAGCGCCATCAAAACCAGCATCTATCAGCACCCCGAATTTTCGGCCTTCATCGCCGACATGAACGCGCATTTTGCCACATGGCGGCAACGCAGCGCCGAGCGCCTCAAAGCCTTGCAAATCGGCTGCCACCCCAAGCAACTGATCGCCGAACTGTCCGAGGACTTGTTAAACCACTACACCGGCAAAGCCCTGATCGATAAATACCACGTTTACCAACACCTGATGGATTACTGGGCGGACACCATGCAGGACGATTGTTATCTGATCTCTGCCGACGGCTGGCAAGCGCAGACTTACCGCATCCTGGAAACCGACAAGAAAAGCGGCAAGCAAAAAGACAAGGGCTGGACTTGCGATCTGGTCCCCAAAGCCTTGAGCGTCGCCCGCTACTTTGCCGAACAGCAGCAGGCCATCGGCCAACTGCAAGCCGATCTGGAAGCCGTCAGCGCCGAATTAAACGAACTGGAAGAAGAACACAGCGGCGAGGACGCGGTATTTTCCGGCTTCGATAAAATCAACAGGGCCGAAGTCAGCAGCCGGTTAAAAGAAATTTTGGCCACGGAAGGCCTGATGTCGCCTAGGGCAGGGATGCCGGAAGCGACCGGCAATGACGTCGATGCCAAAGACGAAATCGCGGTATTGCAACGCTGGCTAACGCTCTCCGTCAACGAAGCCGCGCTGAAAAAAGCATTGAAAGAAGCCGAAGCCGAGCTGGATGCTAAAGCCTACGGCCACTATCCCAAACTCAGCGAGGCCGAGATCAAAACCCTGGTGGTCGATGCCAAATGGCTGGCGACGCTGGATACCGCGATCCACGGTGAAATGGACCGCATCAGCCAGCAACTCACCCAGCGCGTCAAGCAACTTGCCGAACGCTACGAAACCCCGGTGCCGCAAATCAACCTGCGCGTGGACGCATTGGAAGCCAAGGTCAACGGTCACCTGCAAAGGATGGGGTTTGCATGGAGTTGACCCAAACCACTGATTATCAAACCCTGCTGGAGCGCATCACCGACGGCTACACCCAAGGCCGGGTGCAGGCCATGCAGGCTGTCAATACCAGTCTGCTGGAAACCTACTGGCAAGTGGGCCGGCATATCATCGAGTTTGAGCAAGCCGGCAAAATTCGCGCCGAGTATGGCAAAGCCTTGATCAGCAGCTTGGCCAACGATTTAAGCCTGCGCCACGGCAAAGGCTTCAGTCGCAGCAATTTGGTCTACATGCGCCTGTTCTATCTGCGTTACCCAATAAGTCAGAAGCCTTCTCACCAATTGAGCTGGTCGCACTATGTCGAATTATTGAAGCTCGATGACGAGCTGGAACGTAGTTTCTACGAAAAACAGGCCATCGCCGAACGCTGGTCGGTACCGGAACTGAAACGCCAAAAAGCCTCCTCATTGTTTTTACGACTGGCAGCCAGTAAGGATAAGGCCGGAGTATTGCAGCTGGCCGCACAGGGCCAAACGCTGGCCCAGCCTACCGATCTGCTGCGCGAGCCTTATATTTTTGAGTTTCTGAAAATCCCGGAACCGGCGCAGGTCTCGGAAACACAACTCGAAACCTTGTTGTGCAATCACTTGCAGCAATTTTTACTGGAGTTGGGTAAAGGTTTCACCTTTGTCGGCAGGCAGTATCGCATTACCCTCAACAATACCCATTACAAGGTCGATCTGGTGTTTTATCATCGCATCTTGCGCTGTTTCGTGCTGATCGACCTGAAAATGGGCGATGTGCAGCATCACGACATTGGCCAAATGAACATGTACCTGGGTTATTTTGCCAACGAGGAAAATATCGAAGGCGACAATCCGCCCATCGGCATCATCCTCAGTCGGCATAAAGATGAACTGCTGGTGGAATACGCCACCTACAACCTGAACAGTCAGCTATTCGTGCAGAAATATCAGCTGTATCTGCCGGATCGGGAAGAGCTGCGCCGGGAATTGGAAGACACCTTGCGCGAGGCAGAGCATGAGTGATCCGCGAAATAGCAGCAAAAGCGGCCCCACGGCACCCAAACCAGGGGCGTTTATGGATGTGAGGGAAGCGAATGCAAAATATTTGCCGACTGCCGAGCGGCAAATACCGAAGGGATATAAACAGACTGAGGTAGGGGTGATTCCGGAGGATTGGGAAGTAAAGAGGCTAAAAGCCATCTCTCCATCTCAAAGCGTCGGCCTAGTAATAAATCCATCAACCTATGTCGAAGACGACGGAACCGTGCCAATGCTAGTTGGTTCGAACATCTTCCCAAACAAAATTAGCTGGGAGTCGGCACGACGAATTAGTGAAATTAGCAATCAAGCTTTACCAGCGTCACGTCTTTTCGCAAACGACCTTGTTACTGTTCGTGTGGGAGATCCTGGGATAACGGCTGTTATTCCTCGGGAGTTAGACGGCTGCAATTGCGCCTCTGTCATGATAATCCGGCACCACGCCCGGTTCAATTCGCAATGGCTTTGTTATGTGATGAACTCAAAAGCTGGTCTTTCCCAAATTGCAGATGTGCAATATGGAACAGCGCAGAAACAGTTCAATATAAGTGATGCCATTAATTTTATTTATGCGGTTCCACCACGCGCCGAACAAGATGCCATCGCCGAGGTGTTGAGCGATGCGGATGCGCTGATCGAAGCCCTGGAACAACTCGTCGCCAAAAAGCGCCAGCTCAAACAAGGCGCCATGCAGGAATTGCTCACCGGCAAGCGCCGTTTGCCGGGGTTTAATGGGGAGTGGGAGATTAAGCTGCTTGGAGAAATTGGAGAATCGATAATTGGTTTAACGTATTCACCAAATGATGTTAGAGCTGATGGCGTGTTGGTTTTGCGGTCATCCAACGTCCAAGACGGTGCGTTGAGCTTTCAGGATAATGTATATGTCGAGTTGGAAATCTCGGAAAGAATTATGGTTAGAGCTAGTGACATTCTAATTTGTGTTAGGAATGGTAGTCGCGATTTGATTGGTAAATGCGCAAAGATTGATGATGGATGCAAAGGCATGACCTTTGGGGCATTTATGTCCGTATTCAGAACACCATTCCATAATTTTGTTTTTCACCAATTTCAATCGAATGTGATTAAACGCCAGATTAACGAACACCTCGGCGCAACTATTAACCAAATTACAAATAAAAGTCTTAACTCGTTCCAAATACCTTTTCCAAAGGACGAAGCCGAACAAACCGCCATCGCCCAAATCCTCACCGACATGGACGCCGAAATCGCTGAACTGGAAAGCAAACTCGCCAAAGCCCGCGCCATCAAGCAAGGCATGATGCAGCAACTACTCACCGGCAAGATTCGCTTGGTATAAAGCGGACAGGCCCGCCGCAAACCTTGTTCATCGGCGGAGATGTCGGCGGTTGGAACTGTGACAAAATCAGGGCAAGCCGCGATGCTGTAGTTACCCTGGATGGATATAGCAAGGATGCCTTAGTACCCGTGGACCACTAGCCACTAATAGCAGACTGCCGCGCGGACGGTTAGCAGCCAGGAAATTCGACTTCCTAATAGCCGCTTTACCAGATAAGCTTGCTAGCGATTACAGATAATTTTTTGAGCCACTATAAACAATTACTTGATTTGACTACTATTACGGCATGCTATTAAAGATAGCAAAACAACCTGTTACAGATAATTGCCACCATGCCTGCATTTAATCATCATGATTTAACCTTGCTCAATCCGGCTTTCGATTCGCCGCTGGTGGATGTGTTGACCGAGCTGGAATATTTGCGGCGTTTGCAATTGGGCGGCACCACGCCGCCGCAGGTGTTTTTTCAATTGAAAACCATTTTCCACATGCTGGAAAGTTTGGGGTCGGCGCGGATCGAGGGTAATCATACGACCTTGGCCGATTACGTGGAAAGCAAGCTGGAGGGCAACCCAGCACAACCTAACGATCAATTGCGGGAAATGCTAAACATCGAGACGGCGATGGACTTTATCGAAGCCCATTTCAATACCGGTGACGAACTGACCGAATATTTCATCCGCGAATTGCACAGCATGACAGTCAGCCAATTGGAACGCGAAGGCGACGCGACGCCCGGCGCCTATCGGCAAAAGCCGGTGCAAATTGCCCAATCCGACCACTTGCCGCCCGATGCCTTGAAAGTGCCGGACTATATGAGGGAGTTGGTGGCGTTTATCAATGCCGATCATCCGCGTAAATACGATCTGATTAAAGTGGCCTTGGCGCATCATCGCTTCGGCTGGATACATCCGTTTGGCAACGGTAATGGCAGGGTGGTGCGTTTGCTGACTTATACATTGTTAATCAAATACGGTTTTAACGTGAAAACCGGTGGCAGGGTGTTGAATCCGACGGCGGTATTTTGCAACGACCGCGACCGATATTACGCGATGCTGGCAGCGGCTGATAAAGGCACCTTCGAAGGTTTGGAAACTTGGTGCGTGTATGTGTTGCAAGGCATTCTGGAAGAGCTGAACAAGCTCGATCAACTGGCTGACTTTGACTATCTGGGCAACAAGATCTTGGCGCCGGCATTGGCCTACGCACGCGAACGCGAGTTAATCACCGTACTGGAAGAGAAGATTCTGCACATTGCCGCGAAAGCCGGGACGGCAAAGGCCGCGGATTTTGAACCGGCCATGCCGAATATGACCCCGACCCAGCGCACGTATCAGCTTAAAAAGCTGGTCGAGCGGCAGATGTTGCAGCCCATCAAGTCCGGTGCAAGACAGTACACGATTGGTTTTAGCAGCAATTATTTGATACGCGGCGTGATTAAAGCGTTATCGCAAGAAGGCTTTATTCCGGAATCGTTAAACAACGCTAACCCATAATGCAAGGATAGAAATACATGGACACGGTAGGCAAAGCGGAACGCATCACCCAGCGGCGGCTGATTGGTTTATTCACCGATACCCTGCACTATGCCTATTTAGGCGATTGGTCGGAGCGCGCCAATAACAGCAATATCGAAGAGTGGTTATTGTCTGGGTATTTGCAACGGCGCGGTTACAGCTCCGAGCAAATCGGAATTGCCCTGCATAAACTGCAAAACGAAGCCGGCAACCACAGCCGCACCTTGTACGGCAACAATCAGGCGGTTTACAACCTGTTGCGCTATGGCGTACCGGTGAAAATCGAGGCCAACCAGGCCACCGAAACGCTGCATTTGATCGATTGGGAAACGGCCGGCAACAACGATTTTGCGCTGGCCGAGGAAGTGACTTTGAAAGGCAATCGGGAACGGCGGCCCGATTTGGTGTTGTACATCAACGGCATTGCCTTTGCGGTGATCGAGTTAAAAAACAGCCGCACCTCGATTGGCGACGGCATTCGGCAATTGTTGTCCAACCAGCAGCCGGAATTTAACGAATGGTTTTTTAGCACGGTGCAAATCGTGTTTGCCGGCAACGATTCCGAAGGTTTGCAGTACGGCACTATCGGCACCGAGGAAAAGTACTTTCTAAAATGGAAAGAAGACGAGCAGGACAACAACGGCTACAAGCTGGATAAGTATCTGCACAAGCTATGCAGTAAGCAGCGCATTGTCGAATTGATGCACGATTTTATGTTGTTCGACGGCGGCAAGAAAAAGCTGCCGCGCGTGCATCAGTATTTTGGTATCAAAGCCGCGCAAACGCGCGTCAAACAACGCCAGGGCGGGATTATCTGGCACACCCAGGGCAGCGGCAAAAGCATCGTGATGGTGTTGTTGGCCAAATGGATTTTGGAAAATCATCCAAATGCCCGCGTGGCGATCGTCACCGACCGCGACGAACTGGACAAGCAAATCGAACGGGTCTTTACCGAAGCCGGCGAAAGCATCAAACGCACCGGCAGCGGCGGCGAGTTGATGTCGTTACTGGGACAAGCGACGCCGCGCTTGATGTGTTCGCTGGTACATAAGTTCGGCAAAAAAGGCGTGGACGATTTCGATCAGTTCATCCAGGATCTGGAAGCACAACCCAGCGTCACCGTGGGCGAGGTGTTTGTGTTTGTCGACGAATGCCACCGCACGCAAAGCGGCAAGTTGCACCGGGTAATGAAAGCCATCATGCCCAATGCGGTGTTCATCGGCTTTACCGGCACACCGTTGCTGAAGAAGGACAAGGCCACCAGCTTGGAGGTGTTTGGCAGCTACATCCATACCTACAAATTCAGCGAAGCGGTCGAGGACGGCGTGGTGTTGGATTTGGTGTACGAGGCGCGCGACATCGATCAGACTTTGGGCTCGACCGACAAGATTGATGCCTGGTTCGAGGCAAAAACCAAGGGGCTGAATAATTGGCAAAAGGACGAGCTGAAAAAGCAATGGGGCACCATGCAGAACGTGCTCAGTTCGCGGTCGCGGATGGAGCGGGTGATCAGCGATATTATTTTCGATTTCAGCGTCAAGCCGCGTCTATCCAATGATCGAGGCAATGCCATTTTAGTGGCGTCGAGCATTTACGAGGCGTGCAAGTATTACGATTTGTTGCAGAAAACGCCGTTCAAGAATCGTTGCGCGATTGTGACTTCGTACAATCCGCAAGCCAAGGACATTACCAAGGAAGAAACCGGCGCCAATACCGAAACCGATAAGCAGTTTATTTACAACATTTACACCGAGCTGTTGCAAGGCGTGGAAGCCAAGCCGGGCAAAAGTAAAACCGAAACCTATGAGGATTGGGCGAAAGCGCTGTTTTCCAGAGAGCCGGCCAACATGAAATTGCTGGTGGTGGTGGATAAGCTGCTGACCGGTTTTGATGCCCCGCCCTGCACTTATTTGTATATCGATAAGTCGATGCAGGATCACGGCTTGTTTCAGGCGATATGCCGCACCAACCGGCTGGACGGCGACGATAAAGATTTTGGTTACATCGTTGACTATAAAGACCTGTTCAAAAACTTGGTCAACGATCAAGGCACCGGGGCTTTGCAGGTTTATAGCTCCGAACTGGATCATAGCGCGCCTGGCGCATCGGCTGATGTGATGATGCAAGACCGGCTGAAAACCGGTAAGGAACGGCTGGACAATGCCGTGGAAGCCATAGCCTTGCTCTGTGAACCGGTCGCGCCGCCCAAAGGCGAACTGGAGTATATCCATTACTTTTGCGGCAATACGGAAATCCCCTCCGATCTGGAAGAGCGCCAACCCAAACGGGTGGCGTTTTACAAAGCCACGGTGGCTTTGCTGCGGGCGTATGCCAATCTGGCTGATGAGATGGACGCCGCCGGTTATAGCCAAGCCGAAACGAATCGCATCAAGAAAAGCATGGACGAGTATCTGGCAATTCGTGAACTGATTCGTAAAGCCAGCGGCGAAACCCTGGACTTGAAGCCCTACGAAGCCGACATGCGGCATTTGATCGATACCTATATCCAAGCGGATGAGCCGCGCCCCATCTCGCCTTTCGGCGATATGCCTTTGCTGGAACTGATCGTTAAAACCGGAATTTTGGATGCTATCGACAAGCAATTAGGTAGTTTAAAGAGCAATTCCAATGCTGTAGCGGAGACGATAGAAAACAATGTCCGCAAAACCATCATCAAAAAGCATCTGACCGATCCCGAGTTTTACGAAAAGATGTCGGCGCTCCTGGAGGAGATTATCAAAGCCCGTAAGGCCAAGGCGCTGAAGTATGAAGAATACTTGAAGGAAATCGCCGAATTGGTGAAAAAGGTCCAGGCCGGAACCGGCGGCGGCACGCCGGATAAGATCAATACGCCGGGCAAACGCGCGCTTTACAACAATCTGGGGAACGATGAAGCGTTGGCGCTGCAAGTCGATGAAGTGGTTAAGCAGGTTAGGGGGGATGATTGGCGCGGGAATCTACCCAAAGAACAAGTTATCAAAGGCGCAATTTATGGTGTTTTGCAAAACGGCGACGAGGTGGATCGCATTTTCAACATCATCGCCGAACATAAAGGTGAGTATTGATGGACCGCCAGATTCAGCTTGGGAAAATTGCAGTTAACGTGGTGTTTAAGGACATTAAGAATATTCACCTCAGCGTGTGCCCGCCAGATGGGGAAGTAAAGATAGCCGCTCCCGAGCATATGAATTTGGACACCATTCGTGTTTATGCCATTTCCAAGCTGACCTGGATCAAACAGCAACAGCGCAAGTTTTTAAATCAGCCACGCGAAACAGCGCGCGAATACCTCAACCTTGAAAGCCATTTTGTGTGGGGGAAACGGTATCTGCTGAACGTGGCTTATACCGAGGATGCTTTAGGCGTGTTTTTGAAACACAGCAAAATCATGCTGCGCGTCAAACCCGGAACCGACACCGAGCAAAAGCAGGCCATTCTTGAAGACTGGTATCGGACTATTTTGAAAGAAGCGGCGCGCCCGTTAATTGAGAAATGGCAGCGGCGATTGGGAGTACAGGTAAAACGGCTCTACGTTCAACGCATGAAAACTAAATGGGGAAGTTGTAATCCCGAGTCGCAAAGTATCCGGCTGAATAGCGAGTTGGCCAAGAAGGCACCGGAATGCCTGGAGTACATCGTCCTACACGAAATGATGCATCTTTTGGAGCGTCGACATAACGAACGGTTTGTCGGCTTGATGGATCACCACTTGCCAAATTGGCGTGACATCAGGGCTGAATTAAATTTGGCGACGTTGGGCTATGAAAATTGGAATCGTGACGATTTAGCGCAAACTTGATTCGTCTAATGTAACCCCAAATAAAAAAGGCCTAGGTGAAAAACACCTAAGCCTTTGATAAATATGGAGCTGGCGATGGGACTCGAACCCGCGACCGGCTGATTACAAATCAGCTGCTCTACCAACTGAGCTACGCCAGCAAATTGGCTCGCCATTATACAAAAAAAATCGGATTAATCCATTTCTTTTTACCGCTACGGCTTACTTGTTGCGGATGCTGTCTATCATGCCGGACAAGTAATCCATGATTTGCGCCAAGAACAGAATCAGCCGGTCGAGTTCAGCCTGCAAGAAGAACAGGAAATGGCTGTGGTCGAAATCCTGGTCCAGATAAAAACTCAAGCCGTTGTTGATGGTATTTAGGCCCATGGCCAGCATGATCAGGGCAGCCGCTTTGAACATGTAGCCGCGCAGCTTGGCGCTCATTTTGCCGAAGGCGACGCTGATGAACAGCATCATCGGCAGCGTTCCGGCACCGAAAGCCAGCATCAACGCGCCGCCTTCCAGCACGCTGGTTGCCGTCGTCGCCTTCACCGCCATCGCAAACGTCAACATGCAAGGCATCAGGCCATTCAGAAAGCCGGCGATCACCGACCCGATCAACGGCCCTTTTTGATTGGCAGTAGCATAGCCCTTACGCAGAACCGTCAATGGAATCAGACGCAAAGACCCCTGCCAGGGAATCCAGCCCAGCACCCCCATCGCCAGCGCGATAACCACCAAACCCATCGCGATCTGCAAAATACTTTGGATCTTGCCGAACAAGCCGCTCGATACCAACACCACGCCCAGTGCCGCTGCCAGCATGCCGATCGTCGCGTAAACCGAAATCCGCGTGAGTTGGTAGGCCAGATAAGGCAAGTAGCTTTTGCTTTTGCCGGCTTTCATGAAATAGCCGGAGACCAGCGCTCCGCACATACCGAGGCAATGGCCGCTGCCCAAAAACCCGGCGGCAAACGCCAAGGTGTAATCGAATCCGCTGGCCGCAGCCATTTCGGTCATGCCGTGCATGGCATGATCCATCCCTTCCATATTGTGGTGGTTCATTTACTTGTTCAATCTCAGAGAATTGACGATGACGGACACGGAGGATAATGCCATTGCGGCCGAGGCGATCATCGGATTCAGTTTGCCGAGCGCCGCGACCGGAATCGCTACAGTGTTGTAACCGAAGGCCCAGAACAGGTTTTGTTTGATGACGCGGATGGTAAAAGCGCTGAGCTCGATGGTATCGGTCACCTTGCCGATATCGCCTTGCACCAGAGTCAGATCGGCCGATTCGATGGCAATGTCGGCGCCACCGCCGACCGCAAAGCCGACGTTGGCCGCCGCCAGCGCCGGCGCATCGTTGATACCGTCGCCGATCATGCCGACGTTGCGGCCGTCCTGTTGCAATTGGCGGATGATTTGCAATTTTTGCTCCGGCCTGGCGTTGGCGACGACGTCGGCTATGCCAACTTTATCGGCGATGAAATGCGCGGTTTTTTCGGTGTCGCCGGTCACCATCATGGTTTTGATACCGAGACGATGCAGGCGGGCGATGGCTTCTGCAGCCTCGTCGCGCGGATTGTCGGACACGGCAAATACCGCAACCTCTTTGCCGTCCACCGCCATGTACACCGGAGTCTGGCCCTGCCGGGCGAACAAATCGGCGTGTTCAGTCAGACGTTCGACCGCCACTTGCTGGCTTTCCAGCCAAGCCTGGTTGCCCAGCAGAATTTTGTGTCCGGCCACTTCGGCCCGGATGCCGCGGCCGGTCTCGCTGTAAAAATAGCCGCACTCTCCCGGCTCGACGCCCTGCTCGCGGGCGTGGGCAACCACAGCTTTGCCCAGGTAGTGCTCCGAGTTGTTCTCAGCCGATGCCGCCAATAACAGCAGTTTGGCCTCAGCCATCCGCGAGATTTTGACCAGCTTGCTAACCCTGGGCCGGCCCTCGGTAATGGTGCCGGTTTTGTCGAACACGATCGCGTTAAGTTTGCTGGCGATTTCCAGACTTTCGCCGTTGCGGATGTAGACGCCCTGCTTGGCGGCCTGGCCGGCGCCGACCATGATCGCCGCCGGCGTCGCCAATCCCAGCGCACACGGACAGGCAATCAGCAGCACCGTAATCGCATTGCCGAAGGCGAAGCCGAACGGCGCTCCGGCCAGCAGCCAACCGGCCAGAGTCGCCGCAGAAAGCCCCATGACCACCGGCACGAATACCGCCGAAATTTTGTCGACCTGTTTCTGGATCGGCAATTTGGTCGCCTGCGCCTGATCGACCATGTGCACGATGCCGGCCAGCACGGTGTCCATGCCAATCGCAGTCGCTTTGACATGCAACACGCCGTTGCCGTTGACGCAACCGCCGATCACGGCGTGGCCCGGATTTTTCACCACCGGCATGCTCTCGCCGGTAATCATGGCTTCATCCACAGTGGAAATCCCATAGACGACCAAGCCGTCGGTCGGAATCTTCTCGCCGGGCCGCACCAACAGCAAATCGCCGATCCGGATATCGTCTATATCGATGCGCCGTTCGTTACCGCCCTCCAGCAGCAAGGTCGCTGTTTGCGGTTGTAAATCGACTAATTTGCGAATCGCTTCGCCGGCCTTGCCGCGGGCGCGCTCTTCCAGGTAACGGCCGAGCAAGACGAAGGTGACAATCGCCGCGGCGGCTTCGAAATATATATGGCCGCGGCCGCGGAACAAGGCCGGCACGCTGTAACCGTAAGCCGAACCGACGCCCAATGCGATCAGGCTGTCCATGTTAGCCGCCCGTTGTTTGGCCAAGCGATAAGCCTTGCTGAAAAACTGGCGGCCGGAGCCGAACACCACTTGGGTGGTTAATGCAAATTGCAACCAGTGCAGCCAGCTGCGGCTACCCATCGCCATCGCCGAGACCACTACTGGTATGCTCAACAGCCCTGCGGTTACGAATCGGCGCCGGGCCACGTCAATTCGTTGCAACTCCTTTTCGATCAGTTTCTTTCGTTGCGACAGCGTATCGACCGGCATTGCGCTATAGCCCAACCGTTCGACGATTTCCACCACATCGGCCGAACTCAAACAGCCCTGCACGTTTACGGTTTCGGTAGCGAAATTGACACCGGCTTTCTTCACTCGCTCGTCGCGGTTAAGCACCATTTCGATCAACAGCGCGCAGGATGCGCAACTCATGCCCTGCACCGCCAAATCGATATCGTGCAACGGCCCGTCGATGATTTTCCGTTTATCCTGTTTGATATCGGTCTGCTTCTGGGCGATGTTACCCAACACGGCGTCCAGCATAATCAACAGGTTCTTCTTCGGCAGCCGGCTGGAATCGAACTCGATCACGACCGAACCGATCGCAAACACCGAACGCACCCGTTTAATTTCCGGGCGCTTTTTCAGCAAAATTTCCAGGATATATCCGCGTTCCGGGTCGTCGGCCAACACACGCGAAACGATGCGTACCCGGTTGCGCAATTGGTGGCGCAACTCGAAGTTTTTGGGGATTGGGATCTCGGTTTCCATGGGCGGGATAATCCTGTACTGGAAAGGCGAACCGGTGCGCCGCCGGCCAAGCGGCGACTCCGGGCTGAACGCTATTTAGGCCTGCGGGAGCGGACCAGTAAGAAAAACATATAGAACAAGGCCATCCATTCGTAACGGTGTACAAACGGCCGCACCAGCCATTCTTGGGTAATCCGCGTCCAATGGGTCTTGATCAAGTAGAGCACCAACACGTCATTTAAAAAATCGATCGTGGCTTTTTCCGGATCCTTGATCAGCGCTTTCGGACCTTTGACACCCAGTTTGCCGACGATCTTCGCCGCCTGCAACGTTTCCCGGCCGGCCTGATATTTTTCGCGAAACCAACCGCCGACCCGGGTTTGCTTGAAGCGCTGACTGATATCGAGCATCGATTTTTTAGCCTTGTCGGCTAAAGGCGTCTCGAACAGCCCCTGTTGTTCCAACTCGGCCACGACACGATATAGGCAAACTGCCAATTGATTGAAGCCGCAAACCGACTCGTTATAACGGATCGATAATTTGCGCTGGTTTCGATAGAGGCGCACCGAACGGACGCCGCCAGTTTCCGAGAGTTTTAGCGTAAGCTGTCTGGCGGCCTCGGCTTGGCAGGCCGATACCGGCAGTTGAAACCTGACGTGGCCGTCTCCGCGGTAACGCAATAGAAATTGTTTCTGGATTGCCATAGGTCGTAATACACACTAAAACGGGCGGTTCGGGATTGCCGAAACCGCCCGTTGTCAACTCAGCAAAGTTCGGGTTGGAGGTGTAAACCAAGCCTGCTCATTCGCTTTCTTTGGCCTCGGCAACGATATCTTCCAGGTTTTCCTTTTGGTGTAGCACGAAGTCTTTGCCTGCCTCCAGGGTCTTGCTGGCACTGGCAATGATATCTTTCCGGTATTTGTAGACAAAATAACCGGCTACCATCCCGGCACCAAACACCAGCAGTGGATGTTTCGCTAGTTTACTCATTAATTTTCCTCCAGTATTAACCGTTGCGGTCGCCAAAGTACCCGCCACCACCTGCTTAGTCATCGATTGACCGTTTGCATCGGATTTGGGTTCGTGCTTGTGCGCCATAGTGTCCTCTATGCTGTTTATGAATTGGGCTGACGGGCGTCGTCTTGATCCGCTAATACTTGCGCTTCATGCAACATTTGGTAAATACCTTTACACCCTTCGCAACAAAATCTTTTGTCTCCGTCGACGGTTTTAAGTTCAAAACCCGTCACTTCAACCGGCAATCCGCAAAGGTCGCAATCTTTTTTGATTTCATCCGCCATGACACAAACCCGTTTTTGTTCGGCAAATACCGCCATTCCGAAGTGGAATTATACCTGAACCTGACAACCGGCTTGACGAAAACCAACGGCGTGATGCGAGTGACGGCAACTTGGACATAGGTTCCCGAAAGGAAAATTTTGAAGTTTGAGGCGCTGCCCCGCCGGTTAACGGCAGGGGCGCAGGAACCACTATCGGCGACCCCGTGCCGCTTGGCTGGAAGCCTTCATCAACGCAATTCTCAGGGCTCCGGTCACGCTCGCACTCAAGCCAAGCCGCATCGCCAAAGCCGGCACTAAAATCATCGAAGCCACCGCCAAACCGGCACCCAAAACCAATCCGGCGGTATTCAGTTGCTGAGCAACCACTTCTTGATTCACAACTACCAATTCTTGAGCCATCTGTTTACCTCGCGCAGAAAAAATTAATGCAACGCCGATAAACAGCACAAAAAATGCCAAAATTATAACTTATTGATAATGCCTGTAAAAATCCGCTTGAAGCGCGATTTATCGGCAAAAACAAGGCATATGCCTTATTTCTAATGCGTTATATAACACAGTTTTTTAACTATTGAACTCCTACCCAGCTTTCTCTTGCGCCATCCGCAACGGCCGGCCTTGCCTAACAGACTACTGTTGATCCAGACCGAATGCGGTATGCAATGCGCGAACAGCCAACTCCAGGTATTTTTCATCGACCACTACCGAAATTTTAATTTCGGATGTCGAAATCATTTGAATATTGATGCCTTCGTCGGCCAACACCCTGAACATCGAGCTGGCAATACCGGCGTGCGAGCGCATGCCAACGCCGACGATCGACACCTTAACGATGGTGTTGTCGCCAATCACCGTCGTACTGCCGCCCAATTCAGCTTTTAAACCTTCCAACACATTCTTGGCGCGGGCAAAGTCATTGCGATTCACGGTGAAGGTGAAATCGGTGGTGCCATGAGCGGAAATGTTCTGCACGATCATGTCCACTTCGATGTTTTCGGCAGCGATCGGTCCCAGGATTTTCGACGCCACGCCCGGCAAATCAGGCACACCGGTCAAGGTCAGCTTGGCCTCGTCCCGGTTAAACGCGATGCCCGAAATTAACGCTTTTTCCATTTCTGATTCCTCGTAGGTAATTAGGGTGCCGTTGCCTTCCATAAACGAAGACAACACGCGCAATTTGACGTTGTATTTGCCGGCGAACTCGACCGAACGGATCTGCAGGACTTTCGAACCCAAGCTGGCCATTTCCAGCATTTCCTCGAAGGTGATCTGTTCCAAGCGCCGCGCTTTGGGTACTACGCGCGGATCGGTGGTATAGACACCATCGACGTCGGTGTAGATATGGCATTCGTCGGCTTTAAGCGCCGCCGCCAGCGCCACGCCGGTAGTATCCGAACCGCCGCGGCCTAAAGTGGTGATGTTGCCGTGCTCATCGACCCCCTGAAAACCGGCCACGACCACGACTCGACCAGCCTCCAGGTCGGCGCGGATGTTGGCTTCGTCGATTTCGCGGATACGGGCCTTGGTAAAGGCGCTATCGGTCAGAATCCGCACCTGCGGACCGGTATAGGACTTGGCTTCCACGCCGATGTGATGCAGTGCCATCGACAGCAACGCGATGGTCACCTGTTCGCCGGTCGACAGCAGCACGTCCAACTCGCGGTCGGTCGGTTGCGGCTGCATTTGTTTGGCCAATGCCACCAAGCGGTTGGTTTCGCCGCTCATCGCCGAGACGACGACGACGATTTGATCGCCCTTGTCGTGGGCTATTTTCACTTTTTCGGCCACCGCCTTGATCCGCTCCACCGAGCCGACCGAAGTGCCGCCGAATTTATAAACGTACAATGCCATTCTTTATTGACCTTATTGGCTTTCTTACACTGAAATTGTTGGCGGACGCTCTGGCCCGCCGTCGCGATTAACCCAGCTTGGCTTTAACCCATTCCGGTACCGCCGCCAGCGCCGCCGGCAACGCCGCCGGATCGTTACCGCCCGCTTGCGCCATATCCGGCCGGCCGCCGCCTTTGCCGCCGACATGGGTGGCGACGAAGTTGACCAAATCGCCGGCCTTGACCTTGTCCATCGCATCTTTCGAGACGCTGGCGATCAGGCTGACCTTGTCGCCGCTGACGGTGGCCAAGACCAATGCGGCGCTGCCGAGCTTGTTTTTGAGTTGATCGGCCAAGTCGCGGAGGGCTTTCGGATCGACATCTTCAAGCTGCACCGCCAATACTTTTACGCCGTTGACCTCGACCGCCTGGCTGGTCATCTCATCGCCGGCCGAGCTGGCCAGTTTGCCCTTGAGTTTTTCCAGTTCCTTTTCCAGATGGCGGGTTTTCTCCAACAACTGTTGCACCTTGTCGGCGGTCTTGTCCGGCGCGGCTTTCAACAAGCCGGCGATACTCAACAAGGCCTGTTCCCGCTGAGCAATCCATTCCAACGCACCCTCGCCGGTAACCGCTTCGACGCGGCGCACACCAGCGGCGACGCCGGTTTCAGTGACGATTTTCAGCAAGCCGATATCGCCGGTGCGCTGCACGTGGGTGCCGCCGCACAGCTCGGTGGAAAAATCGCCCATCGTCAGAACCCGCACTTCGTCGCCGTATTTTTCGCCGAATAAGGCCATCGCGCCGGCTTTGACCGCGTCATCCTTGGCCATGATTTGCGCGCAGACCGCGTTATTAGCGCGAATTTGTTCGTTGACCAAACGCTCGACGGCGGCGATTTGCTCGGCGGTCATCGGCTCGAAATGCGAGAAGTCGAAACGCAAGCGCTCATTGTTGACCTGCGAGCCTTTTTGCTGCACGTGCTCGCCCAACACGTTGCGCAATGCGGCATGCAACAAATGAGTCGCCGAGTGATTGCGCTCGGTGGCTTTACGGATCTCGGCGTTTACGCTGACTTCGCAAGCCATGCCTTCGGCAATCACGCCTTTGACGACTTTGCCCTTGTGCAAAAACAACTGGCCGCCCTGCTTTTGGGTGTCGGTGACTTCGAACGTGCCACCGGTGCATTCGATCAAGCCGCTGTCGCCAACCTGACCGCCGGATTCGGCATAGAACGGGGTTTGATCCAGAATCACCACGCCTTCGTCGCCGGCTTCCAGACTCTCGACCGGCTGGCCTTTTTTGAACAGGCCGATGACTTGCACCGAGCCGTCAAGATGCGAGTAACCGGTAAATTCGGTGACGCTGTCGTGGCGAATGTCCTGGTCGTAATCGGCCGCGAACTGGCCGCCGGCCCTGGCGCGGTCGCGCTGGGCGCTCATTTCGACTTCGAAACCGGCGTGGTCGACGCTGAGGTTGTGTTCGCGGGCGAAGTCGGCGGTCAAATCGACCGGGAAACCGTAGGTGTCATACAACAAGAACACCACGTCGCCGGGGATGACGTGGCCGTCTAGTTTGGCGACGCAGTTTTCCAGGATACGCATGCCCTGGCCCAGGGTTTCGGCGAAGCGCTCTTCTTCTTTTTTCAGCACCCGTTCGACCTGTTCCTGTACCTTGACCAATTCCGGATAGGCTTCGCCCATCTCGGCGGCCAACGGCGCAACCAGTTTGTAAAAGAAAGTATCCTGAATGCCCAGGCGGTAGCCATGGCGGATCGCTCGACGCACGATGCGGCGCAACACGTAGCCGCGGCCTTCATTGGACGGCAACACGCCGTCGGCGACCAGGAATGCGCAGGAACGGATGTGGTCGGCGATGACGCGCAAAGAACTGTTGCTCAAATCGCTGGTGCCGGCCAACGCGGCGGCGGTTTTGACCAGATTTTGGAAAATATCGATTTCGTAGTTGCTGTGTACGCCCTGCATCACCGCGGCGATGCGCTCCAGGCCCATGCCAGTGTCGACCGACGGCGCCGGTAGCGGCGTCAGGTTGCCGTCCTTGTCGCGCTCGTACTGCATGAACACCAGGTTCCAGATCTCGATGTAACGGTCGCCGTCTTCGTCAGGACTGCCCGGCGGGCCACCGGCCACGTGTTCGCCATGGTCGTAGAAAATCTCGGTGCAAGGGCCGCACGGACCGACATCGCCCATAGCCCAGAAATTGTCCTTGGCGCCGATGCGCGAGAAGCGGGTCGGATCGATTTTGACTTCTTCCAGCCAAATCGCTTCGGCTTCCGAGTCCTCGTCGAACACCGTCACCCAGAGTTTGGACGGCGGAATGCCCATTTCTTTGGTCAAAAAGTCCCAGGCGAAATTGATCGCGTCGCGCTTGAAATAATCGCCGAAGCTGAAGTTGCCCAGCATCTCGAAGAAGGTATGGTGGCGGGCGGTGTAACCGACGTTCTCCAAATCGTTATGCTTGCCGCCGGCCCGCACGCAACGCTGGCTCGTCGCGGCGCGGTTAAAATCGACTTTCTCCCGGCCCAAAAATACGTCCTTGAACTGCACCATGCCGGCATTGGTGAACAACAAGGTCGGATCGTTGCCCGGCACCAAGCTGCTGGACGGACGCACGGCGTGGCCGCGCTGGCGGAAAAATTCCAAAAAGGCGGCGCGAATTTCGGCGCTGGTCATGTATTTCATCGTGGTTATTTCGTATGTTCCAATTTAAATTCGCTTACCTTCCAAGGTCAGCACCTAGGGAAAGTATTTATAAATATCTTTTCTGTGCAGACAACGGGTAAAAATCAACTCGCCACTCACAACTTCTATTCCGACTCTGAAATCGCCAATTCGTATCCGATAAAAGCTCTCATAACCTTGAAGTTTTTTGACGTGACTTAGCTCGACCAATGATCCAGCATTTTGACAGTCAATGATGAGTTCCTTAACTTTTTCCAGGAATTTACCGTCTTTGATATTCCGTAAGTCTTTAGCAAATTTGGCTTCAAACCGGACTTTCACTTTGCGCCATTATCGAGAATAGAAAAAACCTCATCTTCGGATACAAATTGATCTTTTCTACCCTCGGCAATAGCATTAGCTAATCCAACTTCCTCCAAGGCTTCCAAAACCACGTCATACAATATATCCCGTTTGGTTTTGAGTAAGTCGATCATCACCTCGGTGAGCAACTCTTTGGTTTTTTCGTCGCTGATTGATAATTCCATATACTTACCTTCTACCTGTTTGAGTCTTTTATTCCCGAATACGCTTTGCGATTCGGAGCTAGGGGCTCTCTCAAAGTCCGTGTTTTATCAGAATATCTTTGAGCCGCTTTATGCCTTCCGGTGATAGTCGAATACTCTGGCTTTTCTTTCCTACAAGTTGCCTTTCTTTCGAACCAAAAGTATCTAGTTGCAGTAACGACATCCTTGATTGTCCTGGATAACCGCATACGAGCATTCGGCTTCGGTATGCACCGAATCGCGTTCCAGAGTCTGATAATCAATTTTGTTTACTAGCGCCATAATCTTCTCTTCCCCATCAGAACGTAGTAATTGGCATCGACAAATTCACGCCATTCATTTATCTGCAGTGTTTTGCAACTTTATTTTCAACTCGGCAAACACCTGCTTGATCGTCTCGCCGCTAAAGCCGCGCTGCTGCATAAACCGGCTGCGCTTGGCCCATTCGTTTGGCGGCAAGGCCTTTTCATCGCCGTATTTACCCGCATAAACGTCTAAGGCCAAATTCAGCCAGCCGCCCTGCTCTTCGGCTTGCGCATCCAAATCGACGCCGCTGATACCGCGCTGCTGCAATTCGTAGGCGATGCGGATCGGGCCGTAGCCTTTACCGATGCGGTCGCGGACATAACATTCGGCGTAGCGGTCGTCGTTTTGCCAATTCTGCTCGGTCAGCGCATCGATAACCGGATTAACTTCGTCGCGCTCGAAGCCGCGCAAGGCCAACTTATCCAGCAACTCGCGGCGGCTGTGTTCGCGCCGCGCCAACAATCTCAGACAAATCTCTTCGATTTGCCGGCCACGCTCATTCGCCGGCGTTAAACTCGGGGTCTTCGTCTTCATGGGCCGGAGCGGTCGTCACTCTGCTGGCGAAGGCTTTCTCGCGAATGGCTTTTTCCAGCTCGGCGGCGATTTCTGGGTGCTCGCGCAAATACTGCTTGGCGTTATCCTTGCCCTGGCCAATTTTGTCGTTGTTGTAGCTGTACCAGGAACCGGACTTTTGCACGAAGCCGAATTCGACGCCCAAGTCGACCAATTCGCCGAGGAAGGACACGCCCTCGCCGTAAAGAATTTCGAAATCGGCTTGTTTGAACGGCGGCGCGACTTTGTTTTTGACGATTTTGACCCGGGTTTCGTTGCCGATCACCTCGTCGCCTTTCTTGATCGCGCCGATGCGGCGAATGTCCATCCTGACCGAGGCATAGAATTTCAACGCGTTACCGCCGGTGGTAGTTTCCGGATTGCCGAACATCACGCCGATTTTCATCCGCAACTGGTTGATGAAGATCACCAGGGTGTTGGAGCGTTTGATGTTGGCGGTCAGTTTACGCAAGGCTTGCGACATCAAACGCGCCTGCAAGCCCATGTGCGAGTCGCCCATGTCGCCTTCGATTTCGGCTTTCGGTGTCAGCGCCGCGACCGAGTCGATGACGACGATGTCGACCGCGCCGGAACGGACCAGCATGTCGGTGATTTCCAGGGCCTGCTCGCCGGTATCCGGTTGCGACACCAGCAGGTCGTCGATATTGACGCCGATCTTTTGCGCATATACCGGGTCCAGCGCGTGCTCGGCGTCAACGAAGGCCGCGGTGCCGCCCAATTTCTGCATCTGGGCGATGGTTTGCAGCGTCAACGTGGTTTTACCGGACGATTCGGGACCGTATATCTCGATGATTCGGCCGCGCGGCAAACCGCCGCAACCCAGCGCGATGTCGACGGACAAGGAGCCGGTGGACACCACTTCGATGTCGCGGGTCGCGGCGACGTCGCCCATGCGCATGACCGAGCCCTTGCCGAATTGTTTTTCGATTTGCATCAACGCGGCGCCGAGAGCCTTTTTCTTGTTTTCGTCCATATCCTACCTACTGTTGTCTGCCCGGTGAAAACGCGGCATTATCCCATAGAGGCCGGCCGTGAAACAGTTTTTATCGGCCGGATTGCCGGAAAAAACCGGCCGCCGCGCGCGGGTTGAACGGGAAATACAGGTGCAGATAAGACGCCTGCAAAGCACCGTCGCGAAAAAACCCTTCGCCGTGGCCGAAACTGCGTAGCGGCTGCGAAATCTGCAGCGGCTGCAGTTCGGTTTCCAGGGTCGAAAAATGAAAACTGTGACCGCGAATCTCGCCTTCCGCCAAGGTCAGACTGTGCATACCCAGGTTTGCCAGCCGACTGTGCATCGTCGCCCGGCCGGGCAACAAACCGGCCATCTCGGCGGCTTGGCCTTGCTTGTCGGCCAGACTTTCCAGCAAATACAGAAAGCCGCCGCATTCGGCGTAAATCGGTTTGCCCAGACCATGCTGCTCGCGCAAGGCCTGCTTCATCGGCTGATTCCCGGCCAGCGCCGACAAATGCAACTCCGGATAGCCGCCCGGCAAATACAGGCTGTCGACCTCCGGCAGCGCCGAATCGGCCAACGGCGAGAAGAACGCCAACTCGGCGCCCATCGCCTGCAGACAATCCAGATTGGCTTGATAGAGGAACGAAAACGCCGCATCCCGCGCCACGCCAATCCGCAACCCGGCCAGCAGTTGCGGCAGCGGCTCGCCGCGGACCGGCTCGAATCTTACCGGTTGCGGCAACCGGCACGGGCCGAAGCCGTTCAGCAATTCGGCGGCTCGTGCCAAGCGGGCGGAAAGATCGCCGATTTCGTCGGCTTGCAGCAAGCCCAGATGGCGCGAAGGCAGTCCGATGGCATCGTCGCGGGCGACCGCCGCCAGCATCGGCATGTCCGGAGGCAAGGCTTCCTGCAACAGCTTGGCATGGCCGGCACTGCCGACCTTGTTGGCGATGACGCCGGCAAACGGCAATTCCGGCCGGTAGCTGGCCAACCCATGGGCGACCGCGGCGAAGGTTTGCGCCATGCCTTGCGCGTCGATCACCGCCGCCACCGGCACGCTCAGCGCCTGGGCCAAATCGGCGCTGCTGCTGTCGCCGTCGAACAGGCCCATCACGCCCTCGATCAAGATCAAATCGGCTGCCCCGGCGGCACGGTAGAGCAACTCGCGGCAATGGCTCTCGCCCATCATCCACAAATCCAGTTGGTAAACCGGATGACCGGAGGCGAACGCCAATATCTGCGGATCGATGAAATCGGGGCCGGTTTTGCACACCCGCACCCGCAGACCCTGGCTGCGGAAATGGTAAGCCAGTGCGGCGGTGATGGTGGTTTTACCTTGGCCCGAAGCCGGCGCAGCGATCAGCATTGCCGGGCAGGCCAAGGAGTTTTGCAAGGATGTCATGATGAAAAAGAGAGTAGCCGACCGGCGGATTGGCGCCGGCCGGGCGCTTAAAAGCGCGGGATCAGGAAGCCGCCAGCATATTATCCAGTGCCTGCTTGGCCAGTGCGGCCTGCTCGGCAGCTACCGCGACTTGGTTGACGACATGGCCGGCCGCCAGGTTTTCCAAGACCCAGCATAAATGCTGCGGATCGGTGCGGAACATGGTCGAGCACATGCTCAAGGTCGGCGCCATGAAATGCACACTTTTGCCTTGGGCCTTGCACTCCTGGGCCAGACGGTTGACCAGATTCAGCTCGGTGGCCACCAGCCAGCGGGTATTGGCTTCGGCTTCGCGGACAATCTTCAGGATCATCTCGGTGGAACCGATGTGATCCGATTTTTCGCAGACTTCGAAACAAGCCTCCGGATGGGAAATGACGATGGTTTCCGGATGTTTAGCCTTGAAATTGTCGATCTGCTCCGGCTGAAATGCCTGATGCACCGAGCAATGGCCTTTCCACAGGATCATTTTCGCGTCGCGGATTTTCTGCTCGGTCAAACCGCCTTGGGGTTTGTTGAAGTCCCAGGTCACCATCTGTGCCAACGGGATGCCCATCCGAAAACCGGTATTGCGGCCCAAATGCTGGTCCGGGAAGAACAACACTTTCTCGCGACGGGCAAAACTCCAGTTCAGGATTTTCTGAGCATTGGACGAGGTACAGACGATACCGCCGTGTTGGCCGCAAAACGCTTTCAAATCGGCGGCGGAGTTGATATAGGTGACGGGCGTGACCGCATTTTCGACGTCGATGATGTTGGCCAACTCATCCCAGCATTGTTGGACCTTGACTTTGTTGGCCATATCGGCCATCGAGCAACCGGCCGCCATATCCGGCAGAATTGCGATTTGTTCCGGCCGCGACAGAATGTCGGCGACCTCGGCCATGAAATGCACGCCGCAAAATACGATGTATTCGGCCTCGGATTGAGCGGCTTCGCGCGACAGTTTCAAAGAATCGCCGTAAATATCGGCGTGCTTGAACACCTCGTCGCGCTGGTAATGGTGGCCCAGAATAATGCAGCGTTTGCCGAGTTTGGCTTTGGCGGCGGCTATCCGCGCATCACACTCGGCGTCGTCCAGTAAGGCATAATCGTGGATGGGTAAAGCAGCGGCTGTCATGTAATCGTTACCTGGCAATGAAAGACGCGCCATTGTAGCGCCAAGCCGCTGTTTTCGATACCGCTTAGCCGGTCTGCAATGCGAAGCGCAATAAAGTCCAGGCGATCCAGCCGAATCCCAGGGTCGTTGCGATAAAACTGAGCAGCGAATAAATCCGCCACACCGGCTTGGCCCAGAAATCGGGATCGAAGGCCGCAACCACAAATACGCCGGGATTGGTCATGCCGCCGATCACGACCAGCCAACATGCCGCCACCGGTAACTGCACTTTGGTTGCGTAAAAGCCGAGACAGAACAGCGCCATCAACGCAAAATCGACGTGAGCGCGAATCATGGTTTTGTAATCCTTCAGGAACACGCCGTCGATGCCGGGAACCGGGAACCATTTGGCAAAAGTCATCAGCCAAGCCGACATTAAAATTGCGGCAATCATCAACACCGCGCCTACCAATAATATTTCCATGTTGTTGTTTTATTTTATTAAATTAAGGGGCGACCGGCGGGGTATCAGCGTAAAGCGCTTTGCAGCAGATTCATGGCGCCGGCTCCGCCCTGGTTTTGCACATACTGTAATACGACGGGCAAAAACTGGCTGACCATGGAAGGGTTCATGCCCAAGGACTGAAACGAGCCGGCCAAAGCCGCCAAACTGCCCAAGGCATTGTTTTGACCACCCAACAGACTACCGGCAGCACCCAATAAACCGCTATTACTGCCGGCTGGCGGCAGTTGCGGCGCCGACGACAGGTAGCCGTCCATGCCGGGAACGCTACCGCTCAACTGAGAAAAATCAGCGGGATTCATGCGTTGTTGCGCCACCGAAAAGATCGAGCCGACGCCACCCAAAGCCTGCTGCGGACTGACGCCCAATTTTCCGACCAGCAAATTGATCAAACTCGCTTCGTTGCCTGTACCGGTAACGGCAGAGCCCAGTGCGCCGACCGCAGCCGGCGCTTGTTGCGCGACCGCATTTTGCGCCCCACCCAAGCCGAAAATCTGGCCAGCCTCCTGTGCCGGCACACTCGCGCTTAAGCAGCACAGCGCGATCGTCGTGACATACCCGTGTAAGTTTTTCATAGTAGAGATACCCTGTTTTGCCTCAGTTTGCGAATAGACGTCCCGATCCGGCGTACGCAGCCGCTACCCAACGTGCCGGGTGGAACTTTAAATCGAAACCTTAGGGCCTGGCAACAGACAGCGTTCTGGGGTACTAAACTTGTCCCGCTATGGCACCACCGTCTCGACCAGGCAGTACCCGTCCAAACCGCATGCGCGATGGCCTCCGAACGGATTCCCGGCAACCGGTACTTAAGCTTACACTTAATAAGTATAATCGCCGGCTTAGCCTAACCATCGATCGGGTAACGATATGCAGAATATTCAAAAAACACTGGAAGACTACTACCTCCGCTTGCAAGCCCACCCCAAATACCTGCAGGTTATGACTTTACCCACCTTGCAACGTTGGGGGGTATTGATCGGCCTGTTCCTGGCATCGCAAATTCTGGTATTCGGCAGCCTCTACCTCATTTTCGGCAAAATTGTCGTGATCGGCTTTCTCGCCAGCACACTGGCCGGCTGCGCCACCGGCGTCGGCGCCCTGCCGGCCCTGTTTTTTAAAGACATTTCCGACCGCTTATTCAATAGTCTGCTCGGTGCCGCCGCCGGCGTCATGTTGGCCGCGACCGCATTTTCGCTGCTGGTGCCCGGCATGGAATACGGCGAACAAGTCTGGCCCGGCAAAGGTTTGTGGGTCGTCTCGGCCGGTATGCTAATTGGCGCCCTGTTCTTGCATGTCGCCGACAGCCGCCTGCCGCATCTGCATTTCGATTCGGTCAGCGACCATTCCCTGGATTCTTTGCAAAAAATCTCGCTGTTCATCATCGCCATCACCATCCATAACTTCCCGGAAGGCATGTCGGTCGGGGTCAGCTTTGGTTCCGGCGATTTGAACAACGGCTTGGTGCTGTCCATCGCGATCGCCTTGCAAAACCTGCCGGAAGGTTTGGCGGTGGCTCTGCCGCTGGTGGGCTTGGGCTACGATAAATGGAAAGCGGTCGGAATTGCCACCTTGACCGGCCTGGTCGAGCCGGTCGGCGGTTTGCTGGGAATCACGATGGTCACACTGTTTTCGTCGATCCTGCCGATCGCCATGGGTTTCGCTGCCGGCGCCATGCTGTTTGTAATCAGCGAAGAAATCATCCCGGAAACCCACTCCAAAGGCCGCTCGCGCATCGCCACCTTCTCGCTGATGTTCGGTTTCATCGTGATGATGGTATTGGACAGGCTGCTGGCCTAGCCGACACTTTCGATCCAACCGCCCGCCTTACAGATCAAAACCGGCGGGCCTGCTTTTGTCTTTCTCGAAAACACCGGATCCATGGACTATATCTCCCAGCTACTTGGTCAACTTCAAGCCATCAGCCCAGCCGAACTTCTGACCACCGGCGGCACCAGCTTTGCACTGATCGCCGCCGCCGAAATCGGCGATAAAAGCCAGCTGGTTTGCATGACGCTGGCGTCGCGCCACCGGCCGGCACCGGTACTGTGGGGCGCGATCGCGGCATTCATGCTGTTGAATACGTTGGCCGTGGTATTCGGCACAGCGATCGCGAACTGGCTGCCGGACTATGCCGTCGCGGCCTGTGTCGCGCTGTTATTCGCGGTGTTCGGCATTCACGCCCTGTGCAATGGCGACGATGACGAAGACGGACAGGATGTTGCCGAAAAAAGCGGTCACGGCATTTTCTTCACCACCTTCTTATTGATCACGGTCGCCGAATTCGGCGACAAGACGCAATTGGCTGTGGTCGCCTTCAGCAGTACCGCACAACCCGCTGCCGTTTGGTTAGGGTCCACCCTGGCGTTGAGTTTTACATCCGCGCTCGGCGTATTGGCCGGCCGTACCGTACTGCAACGTATCCCGCTTAGCCTGTTGCATAAAGTCAGCGGCCTGCTTTTTCTGGGCTTGGCCGCCGCCGCCGGCTACAAAACCTATCTTAGCCTGGTTGCAGCCGGACTGATTCCAACCCTCTGAACCGGTTTGTCGAATATATCCGCCTCAACGGCTTTGCTATTACGCAGCGCTGATTACCACGCCTTCGGGTTTTAAGCTCAACGAATAATCGCCATTCAGCAGGCCCTGCAATTCGCGACCGGCCATGTTGTAGCGCCAGCCTTGCAGCAGCAGGCAATCCTCATCGCCGAACAGCAATTGCTCCAAATCCTTGCGGCTTGCCAGTATCACCGGGTTCAGCGAATTTTCCTCGGCCCGAATCCTGACCACCGCGCTCAACACATCCAGAATCGCCTCGTGTTGCTGATTCTTTTTAAAAGCGTGGTCTTTATCGGCAATCGGCTTCGGCGGCCGTTGCCTGGCCTCCTCGATCAGGCTGCACAGGGTCTTGCCGTAACGGTTTACCGTGCGCTCGTTGATGTTGCGGATCTTCCCGAGCTCGGCGAGCGTTACCGGCTGCAATTTGGCCAGCTCCAGCAGCAAATCGTCCTGCATCAACCAGTTGCGCGGTTTGTTTTCCTGCTGCGCGCTGCGTTCGCGCCATTCGCTCAGGCTTTGCATTATCGACAACTGCTTGCCGGTCAATTTGTTCTTACCGCGGATTTTGAGCCAGGCGTTCTCCGGCGACAGTTGGTAGAGTTCGGGATTGTTCAACAAGGCAAAATCGCTCTCCAGCCAATTCAATCGTCCCAATTTGGCCAACTGCTCGCACATCATCGTGTAAATCTTGCACAGATAAATCACGTCGTCGGCAGCGTATTGGATCTGGTCGGCGCTCAACGGCCGCTCCGACCAATCGGTGCGGGTATGCGCCTTGCTCAAATTGACGTTCAAAAAGCTGGATACCAACATCGCATAGCCCGGATTTTCCTGAAAACCCAACAAAGGCGCGGCAATCTGGGTATCGAAGATCGGCCCAGGGATTTTGCCGGTGATCTGATAAAAAATTTCCAGATCCTGGCGGCACGAATGTAGCACCTTGACGATATTCGGCGCGTAGATGGCGTCGAACAACTCGCTCAAATCGCCGACGGCCAGCGGATCGACACAGGCAACCCAGCCCGGCGCCGCGATTTGCAACAGACAGAACTTGGGGTAATAGGTTTTTTCGCGGAGAAACTCGGTATCCAGTGCAATCCAAGGTTCGTTGGCTATTTGCCGGCAAAGGTCTGCAATTTGGTCGGGTTTATCGATGTATTGGATGGACATGATCTCATTCTGTTTGACAAGGGGGCCGATAAAGGGCTCGGCTGGCTATTTTACTCCGCCGGCCGCGGCCCGGCTGAATAATTCGCCAATGACGGCGAACGGGAAAATTTCCTTTTTTTGGCCAAAACCATAGCGCTTTGCAACGCGCGAGTTACCATGCGGCACTTTTTTTGTTTAGTCAGTTTCAGGTAAAAGTCATGAATAAACTTGCCGTGGGTATGTTGCCCTGGTTTAGCCTGCTGCCGTTGGCCGAAGCCATCTCGGCCGAAACATCCGATAAACTGGATGCGGTGGAGGTGGTTGCGGTAACGCCATTACAGTTCAGCGGCATTGACATCAGGAAAATCCCGGCCAACGTACAAACCGTTTCCGCCGACCAGTTGCAGGAGGCACAGGCGCTTTCGCTGGCCGAGTACATGAACCGTTATTTGGGCAGCGTCAACATTAACGACGCCCAAAACAACCCGCTACAGCCGGACGTGCAATACCGCGGGTTCAGCGCGTCGCCATTGATGGGATTGCCGCAGGGCTTGGCGGTTTACGTCAACGGCATCCGCTTCAATGAACCGTTCGGCGACATGGTGAACTGGGATTTGATACCGAACGGCGCGATCGAAAGCATGGCGCTGCAGCCGGCGTCGAATCCGGCCTTTGGTCTGAATGCATTGGGCGGCTCCATCAGCGTCAATACCAAGACCGGCTTTTCCGCGCCCGGCCACAGCTTCGAGGCCCAAGGCGGCTCCTGGGACCGGCATTCCGAAGAAGTCAGCAGCGGCTGGAACAACGGCACCTGGGGTTATTTCCTGGATTTCAAATACTTCAACGAGAAAGGTTGGCGCGCCCATTCGCCCAGCGAGGCCAAACAAGGTTTCGGCACGTTAAGCTGGCGCGGCGTCAAATCCAGTCTGGACCTAAGCATTGCCGGGACCGAGAACACCTTGCGCGGCAACGGCGCGCTACCGCAACAAATGCTGGCTTTCGGCCGCGATCAGGTCTTTACCCACCCCGACATCACCCGCAACCGCATGCTGTTGGTATCCTTGGACGGCGATACCTGGTTAAACGATCACAACCAGTTGTCCGGCACCATGTACTACCGGCGCAATAAAATCGGCACTTATAACGGCGACGGCAGCGAATTTGACGACTGCGGCGGCTTTATGTGCGAAGAAGACGGCGTGACACAATTGGAAGATCTGAACGAAAATCCGATCCCTGCCAGCGACGCACTGGAAGGCGGCACGATCAATACCTCCAGCACGCTGCAACAATCCTTCGGTTTTGCACTGCAGGATGCCTTCGACCACAAGATTTTCGGCCGAAACAACCGTCTGGTCGGCGGCGCCAGCTTTGATTACGGTAACGCGCGTTACCACGCCGACACCCAACTGGGTTCATTGACCGCCGACCGCGGTGTGGCCGGCGGCGGCGTGTTGATCGAAGACGCTCACGTTCGTTTGACCACCGAGACCGACAACTACGGCGTTTTCCTGACCGATACTTTTTCTTTGACCGACCAATTGGACGTCACGGTTTCCGGACGCTACAACCAATCCCACATCAAACTGCGCGATCACGTCGGCGAAGATTTGAACGGCTCGCATTCTTTCGACCGCTTCAATCCGGCCGCCGGCTTTACCTACACCGTGATGCCGGAATTGACCTTCTTCGGCAACTACAGCGAATCGTCGCGAGTGCCGACGCCGATGGAGTTGAGCTGTGCCAATCCCGACGATCCGTGCCGATTGCCGAACGCATTCGTCTCCGATCCGCCGTTGAAGCAAGTGGTCGCAAACACCTTCGAAACCGGTCTGCGCGGCCGCTTGAAAAACCTGTTGCCGGGTTATCTGGACTGGAATCTGGCGCTGTTCCGCACCATAAACAACGACGACATCATCTTCAAGAGTACCGGCGGCGTCGGCAGCAACCTGGGTTACTTCGACAATGTCGGCTCGACCCTGCGCCAAGGCGTCGAACTCGGCCTGAACGGAAACTTTTACGAACGTTGGCGCTGGTCGACCCATTACACCTATATCGACGCCAGCTTCGAAACCGGCTTTCTGTCCAGCAGCCCCAACAACCCGATGGCGGACGGTAACGGCGACATCGTCGTGCGACCCGGCGATAAATTGCCCGGCATCCCGGCCCACCAATTCAAATTCAGTACCGACTTCGACATCGTCTCGGCCTGGACCTTGGGCATGGACATGAACTACAACAGCTCGCAATACCTACGTGGCGACGAGGCCAATCTGACGGCCAAACTGCCGGCTTTCGTCGTGTTCAACCTGCGTAGCGAGTACCGCTTTAATCCAAACGTCACCTTGTTCGGTAGAGTGACCAACTTGTTCGACCGCGAATACGCCAACTTCGGCACCTGGGGTAATACCGGGGATGTATTGGACGGCCTGGGTTTGCCGGGCGATCAACAAAGCCGCTTCGTCGGCGTCGGTGCGCCCCGAGCGGCCTGGATCGGCATTCGCCTGACGATGTAATCTTCACCAATGAAAACGGCGGTTCAACCGCCGTTTTCGTCTCCGCCAACATTGCGCTGTTGTCTGAATTTATTGGGCTTGATGCGTTTGATGTTCAGCTTTTGCGAGCCGATTTCGGTTTCTGCCAATAACTGAAAGACATCTGCCGGCATGCCGTCGGGCAACTCCACCAGCGTATAGGTGTCTCGAATGTCAATCCGGCCGATGCGTTTTCTGTCGACGCCGGACTCCGATACCAATACCGCCTGAATCTGGTCGCGACTGACTTGGTGTTGATTGCCGACCGCGAGGCGGTAACGAACCATTTTATAGTTGGGCTGAATCGAGCGGCTCGGTTCCGCCGGCTGGCGTTTCAGGGGCGGATACAGATTCGGCTGGTTCATGAATACCAACGCCGCGGCGCAAGTCAGAAGGTCGATATTCAAATCGGCCGCTATCCGTTGTACCAAGTCGCGCTGCCGAGTCAAATCCTCTTCTCTGGCAACCCGTTGCAGGCGGCGTTTGAATTTATCTTCTTTTCTCGGCTCAACCGGAATCGCGCTCATAACTTATTACAGTCGGTCCAAATCGATTTCCACGTAAGCTTCGTCGCGTAAGCGCCGCAACCATAACTCGGTTTCTTCCTCGATTTTGCGCTTCCGAATCTCGTCGCGGATTTTATCTTTTCTAAACTGCTCGCTATTATCCTGGCTTTCCCGACCTAACACCTGAATCATGTGCCAGCCGAACTGAGTCTGTACCGGGGCACTAATTTCGTTGATACCCAATTTGTTCATCGCTTCCTCGAACGGCGGCACCAAGGCGCCCGGCCCAACCCAATCCAGCGAACCGCCGTTGATGGCCGAACCTTTGTCGTCGGAATGGGCCCGAGCCAGCGCGGCAAAATCGTCGCCATCGTTGATCCTGTCACGCAGCGCCAATAAGCGTTTCTGTGCCTCGGCATCGTCGACCAGTTCATTGGTCTTGATCAGGATATGTCTGACCTTGGTCTTGGTAACGATATGTTGGCTACCGCCTTCGGTTTCCAGCATCTTGATGATATGAAAGCCACTGGGGCTCCGAATGGCCTCGGATACGTCGCCCTGGTTCATCGTACCGACAATATCGGTAAACAGCGAAGGAATCTGGCCTATGCTGCGCCAGCCCAGATCGCCGCCCTTCAACGCGTTGTCGTCGTCGGAAACGCCAACCGCGACTTGTTTGAAATCTTTGCCGCCGCGCAAATCGGCAATGACTTGGTCGGCTTTGTCTTTGGCTTTTTGAATCGCCGAAGCTGAGGCGCCTTCCGGGACCGCGATCAGAATATGGCCCAGATGATATTGCCCGCCACTCTGCCCCGCCTTACTCTGGGTTTCCATGTAGTGCTGGACTTCGGCATCGGTCACTTTAACCCGCGCCCCGATTTCGCGGCCACGCAACTGGTTGATGATGATTTCGTTGCGCAAGTTGTCTTCGAAACCCTTGTAATCCATCCCTTGCCGGGCCAATTCGCTGCGGAAAGCATCGACGGACATGCCGTTGCGGGCGGCGATGTCCGCCACCGAGGCGTTCAGCATTTCGTCGCTGACCTGAATCCCGGACTTTGCCGCCATTTGCCGCTGTAATTTATCGACCACCATCCGTTCCAACACCTGTTTGCGTAGCACGAATTCCGGCGGCACCATCACGTTGCTACTACTCAGCTTATTGCTGATCGCCGCAACTTCGGTGTTCAGCTCCCGTTCCAGGATAACGTCTTCTTCGACCACCGCGACGATCCGATCCAATAGCTGGGCCTGGGCCAAGCCGACGTAAAAACTAAGCGAAAACAGCAAAGTGGCTAGCGATTGTTTCAAAATGTATTGCTTATTCAAAGAAATTATCCTTGCGGTAACCGTCCAGGTTGGTTTGCAGGAAGGTATCGACATGGTCGCCGAAACTACTCAGGCCTTTGAGTTCCAACTGTACGAAGAAAGCGGTTTCCGGCTTGGTGCTCGGATCGATGAAGGCGATGGTGTTGGCACCGTTGATGAAACGCCGGCCGAGGACGCGGAACCGCCAGCAGCAGTTTTCCTTCTCGATCCCGATGAAGCTCTCGGTGGTTTTGTCGAAATTCAACGAATATTGCCAACGGCCTAAGCCGAACCACTCGCCAAACAACGGCCAGCGGAACGAGACGTCGGTTTGCGAGATGGTTTGCGAGAACACTTGAGTCGTGTTGTTTTGGTTTACGGTCTGCACCACGTCCTGCGGATTGGCGCGACGGTAACGGTAACCGATATTCAAGATTTGGTTTGGCTGCATCCGGTATTTCAACGCAAACTGGCCGCGAGACAAGCTGTTCAACTCCGGATCCCATTGGGCGCCGGTGATGTAGCGCAGATTCCGACTCAACTGGCCGCTCAACTCGCCGATGAAGTTGGAAGTGCTACTGGTTTGAGGTTGGGCGAACGGCCGCAAGGTCGGATTATTTCGATCGAACAGATCGACCGTGCGATCCTCGAAATACAAAATCTGGCCGAGCGTCAGTTTGAGCGGTTCAAGCCCCGTAGTTGAATCAATAAAGCGCGAGGAGGCCGCCAGCGTGATTTGGTTAGCATCTTGAATCCGGTCGTAACCGGAGAAACGGTTTTCCCGGAATAAACTGTAGAAATTGGTATCGAACAGCGCGGTATCGAAGATCGGAATATTGCTCTGGTCTTTGCGCGGGATGTACAGATAAAACAGGCGCGGCTCCAAAGTATTGACATACGGAGTCCCCGAAATCTGCATATCCTTTTCGAACACAATGCCGCTGTCCACCGAAAACACCGGCAAGGTCCGGGAAATGCTGCTCGGCAGCCCGGCGACGGTCTGGTTGCTGAGCTGGTATTGGGAATACAAGGCCGAAATCTTCGGGATGAAGAAGCCCTCACTGCTTTCCAACGGGAAGCTGACCGACGGCGCCACATTAAAGCGCTGGCCGTTGACCAGGGTCTTGTGGGTGAAATAGCTATATTGGTTGTCCAACGCCAAAGTCAGCGGAAAATCGTCGAAGGCGTGGGAAAAATTCATGCCGATGCGCGGCAGTACGTCGTAAGGCAACAAATCGTCGGTGATGGTCTTGTCCACCGACTGGTAGTGGTAGCCGGCGGCCGACAGATACACGCCGGCGCGAGCGTAGGTCAGCATGCCGGTACTGGGCAGGTAACTGGTATTTTGAAATCCCAGAGCGTTGTTCAAGTCGTTGAAATAAGTCTTGTCGGAGACGTAGTTCAAATCCAGCAAGGAACTTAGGCCCGGAAGCCATAAGGTCTGGTCTTTCAAACTCGCCGAGTAGCGGGCTTTATCCGCCAACTGGTCGTGCGGCATGTATTCTGCGGCAAACGTACCGCGGGACATCTCCGTCAAATAGCGGAATTTATTGCGTAATTGTTCGCCGCGTCGGCTCATGTACCGGGGAGTGACGATGTCGTCGAAGTTAGGCGCGATATTCCAGTAAAACGGTAAAGTAGCGTCGAAACCGTTACGCTGGGTACTACCCCAGGTCGGCGCCAGGAAACCGGATAAGCGCCGGTTGTCGGTAGGAAACGAGATGTACGGCGTATACAACACCGGAACGCCTTTGAACTCCAGCCAGGCGTTCTTCGCCGAGCCTTGCCCGCTGTCCCGGTTAATCTTCAAACGCGAAGCATGCACGACCCAATCCTGGTTACCGGGGGCGCAACTGGTAAAGGCTGCATCGTTATAGCGCGACAAACTTTTACTGTCCCGGTAAACCACGTCGGCGCTACCGCGGAAAGGTGCCTGCGGCACGATGAATTGAGCATTGCGCAGACGGGCTTCGTCTTTGCCCAGATTCAGCGACAACGTGTCGCTGGACATAGCGAGTTGATCTTCGCTGTATAACACGCCGCCTTGCGCGTCCAGGGTTTCGGCCACCGTATCGTAACTGGCTTTATCGGCCACCAAATGCTGGTCGGCACGGTTCATATCGACATTGCCGGCAAAATTCAACACTTCGCCGTCGAAGACTTCGGAAAAGTCGGCATTGATTTCGGTGGTTGCCGCATCCCTGGCTTCTTTGGAAGTCGCCTTGATTTTAGGCCTCCTCTTTCCCCACACCTCGCAGCTTTGCCACGGATCGCGATCGAATTCGGCCCGCAAGGTCTGAAAGTCGCGTTCCTGCTGATGACTGAACGCCGGGGCAAACCAGAGCGAACCGGCCGCATCGGCGACGCCGTTATCGTCGACTATATGGGCTTCGCCTTTGGGATCGGCACCGACCAGATTGCAGTTCCAACCGTTTTTGGCATCCCCAGCCTTACAGGTCCAGCCTTGGGTTCGGCTGCCACCCGCCGCAACCTGAGTTTTGGCTTCTGCTTTTTCGACTTCCGGTTTCTGGTTCTCGCCAACTTTCACCCGCAACTTCTGCGGCTCGGCGACCGATTTTTCCACGACTTTAACCGTTTCTTTCGGCGCATCCTTCGGAGACACCGCCGGTTGTTGCGCCTGCTGCACCGGCACAGGCGCTGCGGCGGCGGGCGGTTGGACCACCGTTTCCGCTTTGACCGGCCCCACCGGCTCGGCCGGAACAGTTTTTACGGTTTGCGGTTGTTGCTGGGGCTCAGGCGTGTTACTTGGGCCTTGGTTAAGACAGGTCCATTCGCCATTTTTGGTTTGTTCACAATTCCATGCCGAGTTGTTGGCGGCGGACGCGAGCCCGGTTACGAACATCAAAGCCGAAGAAATTGTATAGAACCGATAATTCATGTTTTGGCGAATGCGGCTAAATTGGCTTAGCAGGATGGAAATCGAATAAAATGCATCGAATCATTTTACCTTAGGTTGCTCGGCAAATATCAAAAATGTACGACTCCCGCTTGGAAGACCGTCGCCTGGCGGCACTCGTCGATTGGTTGCAGCGCGATCTTTCGCTAGACATCCATCGTTTCTCCCCCGCTTCCAGTGACGCCAGTTTCCGGCGGTACTTTCGGATCGAACACGCCTCAGGCGTGCACATCGCGATGGACGCCCCGCCCGAGAAAGAGAACTGCGCCGCGTTTATCCGGGTCGCGGGTTTAATGCGAGAGGCCGGCATTCACGTACCTGAGATTCATAGCAGCAACACTGAGCGGGGATTTTTGCTGTTGGAAGATCTCGGCTGCGAAAACCTGTTGGACCGGCTAAACCCGAAAACTGCGGAGAGCCTCTATGCCAAGGCCTTGGATAGCCTGTTCGCATTGCAGCGCAACGTCGACCCCGCCAGCTGCGGATTGCCGGAATACGACGCGGGATTCATCGAACGCGAACTCGGCATCTTCTACGAGTGGTTCCTGCAAAAATTGGTCGGACTGGAATTGCCGCAATCATTGGCAGAGCGACTGAATCGGATTCTAATCGAATCGGCATTGGCGCAGCCGCAGGTCTGCGTCCACCGCGACTACCATTCCCGTAATCTGATGTTGCCGCGCAGTGGTAGTCTAGGTGTAATCGACTTTCAAGACGCCGTGGTTGGCCCGATCAGCTACGACTTGGTGTCGCTGTTACGCGACTGTTATGTCGCCTGGCCGGACCGGCAAGTCGACGCCTGGACTCGAGCCTACCATGCCCGCCTGTACGCCGAAGGCTTGATCGCAGTGGACTACCGGCAATTTCAACGCTGGTTCGATCTGATGGGCATGCAACGCCACCTGAAAGCGATCGGTATTTTTGCCAGACTCCACCTGCGCGATGCCAAATCCAGTTATCTGGCGGATATTCCGCGCACGCTTGCCTATGTGGAGAACGTTTGCGCTCGCTATCCGGAGCTTGACCAGTTTCACCAATTTTTACAGCAGCAGCTTAAACTCGCTTACCCGCCCATCCAATGAAAGCCATGATCCTCGCCGCCGGACGCGGCGAACGAATGCGTCCGCTGACCGATCACACCCCGAAACCGCTACTGCGAGCCGCCGGCAAGCCTTTGATCGAATACACGTTGGAAAATCTGGCCGCCGCCGGTTTCACCGATATCGTGATCAATATCGCCCACCTCGGCGCGCTCATTAAAAACCATTGCGGCAACGGCGCACGCTGGGGCCTATCGATCGCTTACTCCGACGAAGGCGAAACGGCACTGGAAACGGCCGGCGGCATCGCCAAAGCCTTGCCGCTACTTGGTGATACTCCGTTTCTGGCTATCAACGCCGACATTGTCTGCGATTGTTCATTGCAGCCGTTGCGCGACGTCAAGTTAGACTTGGCGCATCTGGTCATGATCGACAATCCACCGCACCACCCCGAAGGCGACTTCGCCCTGACGGACTCCGGCTTGCTGACAGGGCAAGGCGAAACCAAACTGACTTTCAGCGGAATCGGCCTCTATCGCCCCGAATTATTCGAGGGTGTTCCGGTAGCACCGCTAAAATTGCGCCCGGTGCTCAATCGGGCAATACAGCAGCAACGGATAAGCGGACAAAAACATTCCGGTATCTGGCTCGATATCGGCACTCCAGACCGACTGGAACATTTCAGTAACATGGTCGGCAGCGAACGAGCCCCGATAAAGACTTAGACCGCCCAGCGGCTCCAGGACAATCGATCGGCAGGCCGTCAAAAAGGCTTAACCACTGCCAAGATGACGATCGCAAACAGGAACAGAACCGGTATCTCGTTGACCCACCGAAAATAAATGTGGGAATGGCGATTCCGGTCGTGTTTGAAATCCAGCAGCCATTTGCCGCAAACGCCGTGGTACACCACCAACAAGCCCAACAGTGCCAATTTCAAGTGCAACCAGCCGCTAGCCGAATACAACATCCAGGCATAGTCGGCCAACATCCAGATGCCGAACGCAAGGGTGCACAGCATTCCCGGAGTCATGATGCCGCAGTACAACTTGCGTTCCATGACTTTAAAGCGCTCGTTGCTGATACTGTCCTCGCTCATCGCATGGTAGACGAATAGGCGCGGCAAATAAAACAGCCCGGCAAACCAGGTGACCATGAATATCAGGTGTAAGGCTTTTAACCACAACATCGGTGCACCCGCCGGTTAGCGCAGCGTCTGGTCTTTGGTGACCGTCGAGCCTGGAGACACAGGCACCGCCGGTGTCGGCAATACCATCGGCGGCGCGACGATCATGACCGGATTGGCATTGTGCTGGGCCTGCCGTTCCAGCGCTGCGGCCTGTCTTTGCGCAGCCTCGACTTGTTGCTGCTGGGCGATAGCGCTTTGCTTCAATGCATTGGTCGATTCGGTTTGATTTCTCAACACGGTATCGCGGCGCTCGGCTTCTCGTTTCGCGGCTTTCTTACTGTCATATTCGCTTTCCAAAGCTTCGCGTTTGGCTTTTGCTGCCGCCTCCAGCTCCGGATCGGCCTGAATATCCAACTGCTCGACTTTCGCCGCGGTTTGGCAGGGTTTCGATTGATAAACGGTCTTACCATCCTTGCCGACGCATTTGAAAACCTCGGCATCCGCTTGCTGCCAGGCAACAATCATTGCGATCAGAACAAAATACCTCATCCGGAACCTCACCGATATGTCGTTATACTAATTGATTAAGTCTAGGGTAAAGCGGCCGTCTTTTCCGAAAAACGGCGAAAATCGCTCTCCGAGTAAACACCCGGCACTAGCCACCCATGTCGTCATCGGTCAATTCGGCCAGCGCATCTCTGTGCTCCCGCCTGATCAACATAAGATTTCTGGCATAGACAAAAGTGCCCGGCAACTGCCCCAGAATAATCACCGGATCGACCCGGTGAATACCGTACATCAAGACGATCACCCCGCCCGACAGACTGAAATACCAAAAACTGACCGGAATAACGCTTTTTTGGTGGCGTTCGCTATGAATCCACTGCACGATGAAGCGCATCATGAACAGCGACTGCCCCACCAACCCGATGGTGAGCCAGATAATATCGTTCGAGTCCATGCTGGACAGATGGTGCTGCCACTTATCCATCAAATGACTGAAAAAACCGAAAACACCCTGTTCCATCAAGCCCTCGCTTCCAACTGAGCTGATGCGGGATACGCAGAATTAACCACGCGCCACCTCGCTGACTTGCGCCAAACTGTGCCGCCGTTTCAGCCAGACCACACCCAAGATATCGACGATACCCACCAAAGCCCGATCCAACGTCCCGTATTTGGACTGCCCGAAATTGCGCGGCCGGTGGTTCACTTTAACCGAAATCACCCGGCCGCCGGCCATTTGGATCAAGGCCGGCAAGAAGCGGTGGATATGATCGAAATACGGTAATCCTAAGAATTTGTCGCGCAAAAACAATTTCAAGCCGCAGCCAGTATCCGGGGTTGCATCGTGCAAAATCGCCTGGCGCACCGCATTGGCGAATTTGGACGAGAATTTGCGCCAACCCGTGTCGTTTCGTTGATGACGAAACCCGGCCAGCATCCATAATTGCGGATCGTTCTGGGCTTGCCAGGCGGCGACCAGATTTGGAATGTCGGCCGGATCGTTCTGGCCGTCGCCGTCCAGCGTCGCGATCCACGGGTAACGCGCAGCAAGCACTCCACTGTGCACCGCCCGGCTTTGGCCGCAACTGCGCCGATGCTGCAATACGCGTAATGCCGAATATTTTTGCATGGCCCGCTGCAACTTGGCCGCGGTATCGTCGGTGCTGCCGTCGTCGACGAATATCATTTCGTAAGCATCCTGACCGCTCAAAGCTTGGTCAATTTCGGCGATCAACGCGTCTACGTTGTCGGTTTCGTTATGAACGGGAACTACGACGGAAATTTGCATAAACTCGGAAAAAGTAAAAAGTTGCTAATTGTATCAAACGCTTAATGCGAAGCCGGATTATTGTCGGCCGGTCATAGGGGTTTTAACCGACCAAACTGGTCGGCACGGCGGAAAACCAGCCAATATTCGCGATGCCCCTGCAGATAAAAGGTATCCTCCGGTTTGTCTTTTTCCAGCGAAACCAGATAACCGGCCGGATGGCTGGCCGCCCAGCGCTCGGCGTCGGCAACCGTCGCCAATACCGGCAGCGGCGTGGTCAGTCTGCCCAGAAAATTCAGCTGCCCCTGGTAATTGCCGACGTAAACGTAGGGCACGCCCTGTTCGTTGAACGCGCGGATCTGCATCGCAGCCGGACGCAAGTCATAGGCCAGACCGACATACTGAAAGAAGAAGATAAAACCGGCGAAAACCGCCACCACCACAGCGGCGGACAAGGATGCCACCGACAGACTTCGCGAGCGCCAGACTGCGACGACCAAGCCTACCCCAACTGCCAACACCCAGAGCCCCCAGTCGATTTGGATAGTTTGCACCCAATGCAACTTGGCCAAACCCGGCACCTGCGGCAGTATCATCAGAAAAATCCCGATCAACGCAAACAAAACCGGGAGCACCGATTCCGCGGCAATAGAACAGGCCAAACGCTTCCGCGACAACACCCTGGCCGTAACCAAAGCAAAAGCCGGCAGCATCGGAATCAGATAGTGCAGTTGCTTGCTGGGCAATGCCGAAAACAACACAAAAACCGAAACCAACCAAATCGCACTGAACTTTAAACCGTTGTCGCCATTAACCCCCTGACGCAAGCCGGCCCATAAGCGCGGCCAGAACAACCAGGGAAACAATAACAACGGCAGAAACTGTAAATACCAGAAAAAAGGCCGGGTATGGATTTTGGTACCCACGGTACGGTCCGCGGTTTGATGCCACAAAATCGCGTCGGCGTACTCCTGCCCGCCCGCCTGTGCTGCGGGCAAGGCCCAAGCCAAAGCCAGCGACGCACCCAACAACACTGCCGCCAGCAATCCCGCCCACCAGGCGGCTCCCAGCGCTTTGGCGTCGGTGTGCCAGAATCTGACAAACAAGGCCGTGGGCAACAGATGCAGAAAAATCACCGGCCCCTTGGTCAGCAGACCCAACCCGATCGCCAGGCCGAAATAGAGCCAGCCCTTGCGCACCCGACCGTTCGCTACGATTAACAGGCCCAGCATGCCGAGCATCACGCAATCGGTCAGCAAGATATCGAACATGGTCGACGTGGCAAACAAAGTCCAGAGCAATGTACCCGCCAGCACCCAGGGCGCCAGTGCCGCTGCCTCGCGTTGCTCAGGCCAAAGAGTTGCAGCCAAGCGCCTGACCAATAGCAAATTACCGAGCGCCGCCAGCGGTCCCACTAAACGCGGCCACCAGTCGTTGACGCCAAACAGCCCCCAACCGAGCTGAATCAGCCAGAACAACAGGGGCGGCTTGTGGCTATAGGTATGCCCGTTCAGATAAGGCACTAAAAAATCGCCGCGTAGCCACATTTCCCAAGCCACACTCAGATAGCGGGTTTCGTCGATCGGAATCGGCGCGCGAAAAAACACGCTGATGCTCAGCAGAAGCCAGAGCAAAAATATTCCCCAACGGTAAATCGGATCGCTAGATAAATTCATTTCGAAAATTTGCGGCCGCCGCAACTAACGGCCATGGGAGCCGAAGACCGGACTAAATCCGATGGAAAAGCCAGATTCATGCCAATACTTCGTTAGAGGGATTTCGACGCCAGGCGCCCCAATCGAAAACGTACACGACTGCCGCTGCGGGTTGATATAAACCACAATGACGGTTCAATTGCACCGTTACTGACTCAGCAATCGCCAAGAAACCGATTCTCCGGCCCGCAACGGTGTGATCGCCGTTCCTAAATCGGGATCGGCATATACATCCGGCACCTGCCACGCCTGCTTGACCAAGGTAACCTCACCGCTATTGCGCGGCAATCCGTAGAAATCCGCACCGAAATCGCTGGCAAAGCCCTCCAACTTTTCCAGAGCGCCGGCCGTTTCGAAGGCTTCCGCATACAATTCCAACGCCGCGTGCGCACTGAAACAGCCGGCGCAACCGCAGTGGCTTTCTTTCAATGCGGTAAGATGAGGCGCGCTGTCGGTACCGAGAAAAAACTTGGAGTTGCCGCTGGTTGCCGCCTGCAATAAAGCCTGCCGATGATGCTCGCGTTTCAGAATCGGCAAACAGTAAAAATGCGGCCGAATCCCGCCCGCCAATAAGGCATTACGGTTGTAAAGCAAATGCTGCGGCGTGATGGTTGCACCGACATTGGTCGGCGCCGATTGGACAAATTCCACCGCCTCCTGCGTAGTCACGTGTTCGACAACAATCCGTAGCCGCGGAAAACGACGGATAATTGGACTGAGCTTGGTTTCGAGAAAGATTTTTTCGCGATCGAAAATGTCGTATTCGGCGTCGGTAACCTCGCCGTGAACCAGCAATGGCACCCCATATTTTTCCATCGCTTCAAACAAGGGGTAAGCCGCAACGATATCGGCGACGCCGGCGTCGGAATTGGTCGTCGCACCGGCCGGATACAGCTTGAAGGCATAAACGTGTTCGCAGTCGGCGACGTTTTTTATTTGTTCCGGCGTTGTGTTCCCGGTCAGATACAGCGTCATCAATGGCTGAAACTCAGAGCCTTCAGGCAGCGCATTCAAAATCTCCTGCCGATAAGCCAACGCCTGCTCCAACGTAGTAACCGGCGGCTTCAGATTGGGCATGATGATCGCCCTGGCAAATTGCCTGGCGCTATGACCAATGACCGAGCGCAACATACTTCCGTTTCTGACGTGCAAATGCCAGTCGTCGGGCTGGCGGATGGTCAATTTGTCCATATTCTCCGGGCGTTTTCATTTAAAATGGCGCGATATTCTAGCATTAAGGGCCTTGAAAATTTAAAACCTGGCCTTAGTAAGCGGTTTTTAGAGACTTTTAACTGGAGAAGCAGATGCCTATTTACGAATACCAATGTAACGCTTGCGGCTACGAACACGAGGCCCTGCAAAAACTGGGCGCCGAACCGCTGGTGATTTGCCCCGCCTGTAATGAACCCGAATTGAAAAAGAAAATCTCCGCGGCCGGCTTCAGACTGAAAGGCGGCGGCTGGTACGAAACCGATTTCAAAAGCGGCAACAAGAAAAACGTCGCCGGCGAAAGCAAGACTCCGGAAAAATCCGGCGGTAACAGCGGCGGTTGCGGCGGCAGTTGCGCTTGCCATTAAACTTGCCTGAAACCCTATAAATCCGTACCATCGCCAGCTTTTTGAAATATTCCGAGAGACATTATGCGTAGCCACAAGTGTGGAGAACTGAACACCCAGCATCTGGGACAAACCGTGGCCCTGTGCGGCTGGGTGCACCGCCGCCGCGACCATGGCGGCGTGATTTTTATCGACTTGCGCGACCGCGCCGGCCTGGTGCAAGTGGTGTTCGATCCCGACGCGGCCGAGAGTTTCGCCATTGCCGAGCATGTGCGCAGCGAATACGTGCTGCGCATCGAAGGCATCGTCCGCGACCGGCCTGAAGGCACGCATAATCCGAATATGTCCACCGGCCAGATCGAAGTGCTGGGCAAACACATTGAAGTCTTAAACGAAGCCGAGACCCCGCCGTTCCCGCTGGAAAGCGAGATCGAAGTCAACGAAGAAACCCGCTTGCGCTTCCGTTACATCGACTTACGCCGCACCGCGATGCAGCAAAAAATGAAGGTGCGCCGCGACGTCACCCGAAACCTGCGCCAGTATCTGGACGACCACGAGTTTTTCGAAATCGAAACCCCGTATTTAACTAAAGCCACGCCGGAAGGCGCCCGCGACTACATCGTCCCCAGCCGCACCCACCAAAATTCGTTCTTTGCCTTGCCGCAATCGCCGCAGCTCTACAAACAGTTGCTGATGATCGCCGGCATGGACCGTTACTACCAAGTAGTGCGTTGCTTCCGCGACGAAGACTTGCGCGCCGACCGCCAGCCGGAATTTACCCAGCTCGATATCGAAACCTCGTTCATGAACGAGCAGGAAATCATGGCGGTGATGGAAGAAATGATCCGCCGCCTGTTCAAGGACATCATCGACGTCGATTTGGGCGACCAATTCCCGGTCATGAGCTATGCAGAAGCGATGCGCCGTTTCGGTTCCGACCGCCCCGACCTGCGGATTCCGCTGGAGCTGGTGGACATCGCCGAAGAAATGAAAGAGGTGGATTTCAAAGTCTTTTCCGGTCCGGCCAACGATCCCAACGGCCGCGTGGTAGCGATGAAACTGCCGGAAGGCGGCGACTTGAGCCGTAGCGTGATCGACGAGCTGACCAAATTCGTCGGCATCTATGGCGCCAAAGGCCTGGCGTACATCAAGGTCAACGATTTGGCCGCTGGCGTAGACGGCTTGCAATCGCCCATCGTCAAATTTGCGCCAGCCGAAGTTTGGGCCAAGGTCATGGCAAAAGTCGGCGCCCAAAACGGCGACCTGATTTTTTTCGGCGCCGACAAAGCCGGTATCGTCAACGAAGCCATGGGCGCCCTGCGGGTCAAACTGGGCCTGGACCGCAACCTGCTGACCGGGCCGTGGAAACCATTGTGGGTCGTCGATTTCCCGATGTTCGCCTGGGACGAAAAAGCCCAGCGCTACACTGCGATTCACCATCCGTTTACCGCGCCGAGCTGTTCGGTCGAGGAACTGGTCGCTAATCCGGGAACCGCGTTGTCACGGGCTTACGATTTGGTATTGAATGGCACCGAAGTCGGCGGCGGTTCGATCCGGATCAACCGCACCGCGATGCAGCAAACCGTGTTCGATATTCTCGGTATTGGTCACGAAGAGGCCCGCGAGAAATTCGGCTTCCTCTTGGACGCACTGAAATACGGGGCGCCGCCGCACGGCGGTATTGCTTTCGGCTTGGACCGTCTGGTGATGCTGATGACCGGCGCCGGCTCTATCCGCGATGTAATTGCCTTCCCGAAAACCCAAACCGCAGCCTGCCCGCTATTCAATGCCCCGGCAGTGGTCAGTGAAGAACAACTCAAAGAATTGGGCATCCGCCTGCGCAAACCGGCCGGCAAAGAAGAGAAACCAGACTAATCTGCCGCCAAGCAGCAGCAGGCGAACCGTTAGGACGGTCCGCCTGCTTCCGCATCGCAGCAAACCCACAAGCAGTCAAAAATTGCCTTGACATAAATCAAAAAATACGGCAACACAATCGTTGACTTTTTCCACAGGATTGATAAGTTAATCACGTTATTTTTGTTAAATAACAGATCCGAGTCGCGGATCTTTAACTGACACAGGGATTAGCGTCCCCGGCTCCCGATTGCGGAGGAGGTTGGTATGAACAAAATAACCCCCCATCTTATTCGCGATTTAAACGCCACACTTCCGGAAGGCACCGAATGCTATTTGTGTTCGGCCGTTAGACAAGCGCTCAGCAAATACCGTAGAGGGCGCGAACCGGCGACTTATCTGGCTAAAGAACAGGCGGTTCCGATGCTCTCGACCCGACTGGGCCGCGGCTTGAAACGCTTTTTCGTTAAGGACGTACAAGCGGCGCTCGACAGCATGGATAACCAAAAAAACCATTTGAGCTGGCCTTTCTAAACCGCCGCGCAACTATGACTGTCTTATTCTGATCCGGAACCCTTGCCGAATTCCCCCTTCAGCAGAAGGGGGCGTTTTTTCCGGCAACGACAGCCCAACCTCAGGCATTCGCCAACGGAAAAGCCAACACCTCGGCAATCGATTCGCTACCGGTGGCTAACATCAACAACCGATCCAAACCGATCGCCACCCCGCTACAGTCCGGCAAGCCGGAGACTAACGCGTCCAGCAGATAACGGTCTTTGGTAACCGCAGGCAGGCCTTTTTGCTCGCGGTAAGCGATTTCGCGGTTGAACCGCCGTTCCTGCTCGTCCGGATCGGCCAACTCGAAAAATCCGTTACCCAATTCGACACCATTGACAAAAATCTCGAAACGCTCGCAAACCCGCGGATCGTCGACACTGTGCCTGGCCAGCGAAGACTGTATCGCCGGATAGCCGTAAACCAGATACAGAGTGCTGGCTGCCAGCGCCGGCTGCACCCGGTGGCTGAAAATAAAATCCAACCACAATGCGTGGTCGTTGCCGCACAAGCTAATGGCGTCTTGTAGGCCGTGCTCCGCAGCATAGGCAGCGTAAGTCTCGCGCTGGAACGCCAACGGGTCCAGGCCCACGCTGCCGAGGAACAGTTGCCGGTAGGAGATTTGCACCACAGGCATCGGCAAGCCGTCCACTAAGACTAAAGACCGCACCAACTCGGCCGCCTCGGCCATGAGTCGTTGCAGATCGAAACCGACTCTGTACCACTCCAGAATCGTGAACTCCGGATTGTGAAAGCGTCCGGCCTCGCCGTTGCGGAAGGCCTTGCAAATCTGGTAGATGCTGCCGCTGCCGGCTGCCAACAGCCGCTTCATCGCAAATTCCGGCGAGGTTTGCAGAAACAGGGTTTGCCGCGTCGGCCGCGCGAGGTAATCGCTGCTGAAAAAATCCAACTGCGGATCGGTACCGGTGGTCCGGCATAACAGCGGGGTCTCGACTTCCAGAACCTGACGCTGATCGAAAAAGCGCCTGATTGCGGCGAGCATTTGCGCTCGGCTGCGCAAATGCCCGATAGTGCAAACAGGCCGCCAGGCAGCAGCCACTATTCTTTGACGCGGGAGACGTACTCGCCGGTACGGGTATCGACTTTGATCACTTCTCCGGTTTGCACGAACAGCGGCACCCGCACCACAGCGCCGGTTTCCAATGTCGCCGGCTTGCCGCCGCCGCCGGAGGTATCACCCTTCAAACCGGGATCGGTTTCGGTGATCGCCAATTCGACGAAATTGGGCGGCGTCACCGACAGCGGCGAATCGTTCCACAAAGTCATGGTGCAGATATCCTGCTCTTTCAGCCATTTAATGGCTTCGGACACGGCGTTTTTATCGGCTTGGTATTGCTCGAAGGTGTCCGGCACCATGAAATGCCAGAATTCGCCGTCGCTATACAGATATTGCATTTCCTTATCGACGACGTCGGCACCTTCCACGGTATCGCCGGATTTGAAAGTGCGCTCGATTACCCGGCCGGTTTTCAGATTGCGGATCCTGACCCGGTTAAAGGCTTGGCCTTTGCCGGGCTTAACGAACTCGTTCTCGATAATCGCGCAAGGGTCGTTATCCAGCATGATCTTCAAACCGCCCTTGAACTCGTTGGTGCTAAAAGTCGCCATTTTTTCCTCGTGAAACAAACAATAAGCGGACGATTATAATGGATAAGATTTTTATTCGGAAACCGGAGCAACTTTGAACACCCCATCCGCCACGTGGCAACAGGCGCTTGCCGATGCATTCGACAGCGTTGCCGACTTGTGCGCCTACCTGCAACTTTCACCCGCCGATTTGAATTTACCCGAGCAAGCCAGCGCATTCCCGTTACGGGTGCCGCGTGATTTTGCGGCACGCATGCAAGCCGGCAATCCGGATGACCCACTGCTACGCCAAGTATTGCCGGATCTGGCCGAATTAACCGATTACCGCGGCTACACTGACGACCCGGTCGGCGACTTAAAGGCCGTGGCGGAGACCGGCGTGATTCACAAATACCGGGGTCGAGTGCTATTCATCATGACCGGCGCCTGTGCGGTGCACTGCCGCTACTGTTTTCGCAGAAATTTTCCGTACGGCGAATTGCAATTGTCCGGCCGACAATTCGAAAGCGCCCTGACCTATGTCGAGCAACGTCCGGAAATTAGCGAAGTAATTCTGAGCGGTGGCGATCCTTTGCTACTCAGCGACGCTAAACTCGAACAGCTCATGTTTCGTTTCGCTGAAATCGGCCACATCAAGCGCATCCGCATCCACACCCGCACCCCGGTAGTGCTGCCGGAACGCGTGACCAAAGCATTGCTGCGGACTTTCGCCGCGTTGCCAAAACCAGTCGTGATGGTGTTGCACGTCAACCATGCTCAAGAACTCAGCAATTCGGTCAACCAAATCTGTACCGAACTCAAACTTAGCGGCGTGACCCTATTAAATCAAAGTGTGTTATTGAAAGGAATCAACGATGACGGCGAACAACTCCGTGAGCTGAGCGAAAAATTATTCAGCTTTAACATCCTGCCCTACTACTTACATTTGCTGGACCGAGCTCGCGGCGTCGGCCATTTCGAAGTGAGCGAAGCGGAAGCCAAAATACTGCACCAGCACTTGCAAAGGCATTTGCCCGGCTATTTGGTACCGCGACTGGTCAAAGAACAGGCAGGAGCAGCCTTTAAAATCCCGATTTGCTAAACACACCAGCAAATTCGGCTTCAGCTAAATTCACATTTACATGGCCGCAGGCTAAGATTTTCGCTTCGAGAACGGTTTTACCCGGGCCAATCCGCCATGACCGACACTTCCACCGAATCATCCGAGCAGATACCGCGGCTGGTGTTGATCGCCGCTTGCTTGCTTTTGCTCTGCGATGTAGCGGTGACACTCTACCAGCAGACCAGCGGCCGCGGCTCTTTATCCGATCTAATCAGTTTGCTATTGCCGGGAACTGCCGCGCTATTGCTATTCGGCAACCTACTGCTACACCCGACCCGCGACAAATCGCTGGCGGCCCAGGTGCGGCGCAACTACGATGCGCTGAACCATCCGGTCGTGTTAGTCGACAGTGCCGGCCTGATACGCGCTATCAACCGCGCCGCCACATTGGCGACAGGCAAAAACGCCGGGGATTTGCTGAATCAGCCGGTACACGTTTGGTTTCACCCGTGCCAGCTTGCGGAAAGCGAATGCCCTCTGTGCCAACACATCAAAGCCGGTAAAGCCATGCTCGCCGCCGATTTCGCTTTCCCCGGCGACACTTGGCGGGAAATCTCGCTGCAGCGTTTGAGTTCGCGCAACAATAGCGAATTGATCGAATTTCACATCGATATCACACCGCGTAAGCGCGTCGAAGAACAATTGACGCTGGCCATCGACGGCGCCCAACTGGGCTATTGGGATTGGGAGTATCCCACCGGCAAGCATTTGGTCAATCAACGTTGGCTCGACATGCTCGGCCTGAAGCAGGACGAACTCGACAACTACGTCAGCGATTGGGCGAGGCGTTTGCACCCTGACGATAGGGAGCGGGTAAGGACTGTCGTCGCAAAACACATCGAGTCCCGCCGCCCTTATGTCGTCGAATTTCGCATGCGCCACAAACTGGGCCACTGGGTTTGGATTCAAGGGTCCGGAGCCGTAGTCGCACACGATCCGGTAAGCGGCGGCCCCACCCGTTTATGCGGCACCCATCAGGATATCAGCCAACGCAAACAGTCCGAGACCAATTTACAGGCCGCTTACCACATTATCAGTCGTAGCGGTGCAGTGGTATTGAAATGGAACAATTCCGAGGGCTTGCCAGTCGAGTTCGCCACTGAGAACGCTCGCCAGCTATTCGGCTACAGCGCAGAGCAACTGGTTAACGGCGGCGTGTTTTACACAAACCTGGTACATCCGGACGACTTGGCCGCATTCCAAAGGGAGATTGAAATCGGCGGTGAATCCTTAGAATGCCAGGAAATCGTCCATCAACCTTATCGTATCGTTACCCACGGCGGCGGCATTAAATGGGTGCAAGACCGAAAGATGATCGTCCGCAACGAGCAGGGCCGGATTACCGATTACCAGGGACTGGTCAGTGACGTCACCCAGCAACGCCAGCAAAACAGCGCCATCAGAAACATCATTTCCAGCACGGCGCCGCAGAATGCCGAGTCACTATTGGATAACTTGACCATACTGACCCTGGAAACTCTGGGAGCCGATTACGCATTGGTAGCAGAAGTATTGGATAGCGGCCGCGCCCATAGCCTTTCGCTATGCGCTCACGGCAAAATCGTGCCCAACCAGGAAATTAGCTTATTGAATTCGCCCTGCCGGGAGGTTGCTGCCGGCCGCATCTGCTGCTTCGGCAGCGGCGTCGGCCAAACCTTTCCTAACGCGGGATGGTTGCAAGCGCGACATATCGAGGGCTATCTCGGCATTCCGCTACAGGACAAACAGCAGAACAGTTTCGGCTTCATCGCCGTGTCGTATTGCAAACCGATCCCCGACGCCACATTCGCCACAGACATACTGAAGCTGCTCGCGCTGCAAATCAGCGCAGAATTGGCACGGAGCCGGGCAATCGATGCGTTGCAGGATCAAAAACAACGCTTACTGGATGCGCAAAGTATTTCCCATATCGGCGATTGGCGCTGGCGTTTGTCCGACAATCATTTCAGTTGGTCGGACGAAATGTACCGCATCACCGGGACCGGAAAACCGGATTTTTCCCCGGATTTTTCGGCGATTTTGACCCGACTGGTGCACCCGGAAGACCAAGCTTTTTTCAAATCGGCGATGCAAAATGCCGTCCACGGCCACGTTATCGACTTTCGCCACCGGATCGTATTGAGTAATAAGGAAATCCGTCACGTGCACCAGCGCGGCAAAGCCTTGCGCGATGCCGATAACAAAATCGTCGGCGTGCAAGGCACCATGCAAGACATTACCGACCGCCTGCAGGCCGAACAACGTTTGTTGGAGGCGAAACAACAGGCGGAACAAGCCACCCGGGTCAAATCGGAGTTTTTGGCCAATATGAGCCACGAAATCCGCACGCCGATGAATGCCATCATCGGCCTGGTGGAGCTATGCCTGAACACCGGTATCACCGACAAACAACGCGATTATCTGGAACGGGTCGAAACCGCGTCCCGCTCGCTGATGACCATCATCGACGATATTCTGGATTTCTCGAAAATGGAAGCCGGGAAGATGCACTTGGAATCCACACCCTTCGTACTCGAGGAAATGCTGGATAACGTCTTTTCGACAATGTCAGAACTTAGCGCCCGCAAAGGCTTGGCGCTAATTCGGCCGCCGGCGGACCAAACGCATCTGGCAGTCGTCGGCGATCCACAACGTTTACGGCAAATACTTATCAACTTGATCGGTAACGCTATCAAGTTCACCGAACACGGCGAGATCCGAGTCACGCTAAACGAATTAAGCCGCTCGGCCCAACAGACCTGCATGCAATTCAGCATCAGCGATACCGGCATCGGTATGAACGCCGAAATGCAAGCCAAATTGTTTCAAGCGTTCAGCCAGGGCGATAGCAGCATCACCCGCAACTATGGCGGCACCGGGCTTGGCCTGATCATATCGAAGCAGTTGGTCGAGCAAATGGGCGGAACGATCAGCGTTTCGAGTCGGGAAAACGTTGGTTCCACCTTTACGTTCAGCGTCAAATTGGGTATCAGCAATATGGCTTCGATTCGTCAGGCACAATACCTGCGGAAAAATACCCTGGACACCGACAAGCTGCATACCATCGCCGGAGCCCGGGTATTGTTAGTCGAGGACAACGAAGTGAATCGAATCGTCGCGATCGAATTGCTCAAGCAAGCCGGTATCGAGGCGGAGGTCGCCGAAAACGGCGAAATAGCCTTGCAGAAACTGCAACAGATGCCGTTCGACTGCGTATTGATGGACGTACAGATGCCGGTCATGGACGGCTATCAGACCACGAAACACTTGCGATCCCTGCCAAGTTGCCAGACATTGCCGGTCATCGCGATGACCGCGAACGCGATGAGCAATGACCGCAATAAGTGCCTGCAAGCGGATATGGACGATTTCGTCAGCAAACCGATATTGCCGGAAACCCTCTACGCGGCCCTGGTGAAATGGATTGCCCCGCGCACCAACACCACGCTCCACATCGCGCCGAAAGACACAGCCAACAGCCATATCCCTTACCTCTACGGCATCGATAGCGTCGTCGGTTTACAGCATACGGCCGGAAACCGCGTGGTCTACCGCAAAATCCTGCAAAAATTCGCCGAAAACCACGCCGACACGATGGCCGAAATCAATCAGGCGGTTGCCGACAACAATCACGATAAAGTTTACCAATTGGTCCATACTTTAAAAGGCTTGGTCGGCTCACTTGGCGCGCTACAGTTACAAAGCCATTTGGTGCGACTGGAAGAATGCTTGTCGGCCACTCAGTCCAACCCCGGAACCTGGTCGACGATAGAAAACAACATCGCCGCCACTGCGTTGGAAATGGCCAAAGTGATCCGCGGCATCAACAGCGCGCTACCGGCCGCCGCCGAACCCGAGGCGAAAATCAGCCTGTCGCCGCTGGAACTCCGTCAACAATTGGCGTTACTGATCAACAAATTACAAGTCTTCGACTCGGATGCAGATCGGCAAATGGAACAGATCGCCGCCGCGGTCGAAGACGCAAAGCTGGCGGAAGCGTTGGCACCGGTGAAAAAGCAAATCGCCAATTACCAGTTTGTGGAAGCCGCTCAGGCACTGAACCGTTTATTGGATTCTGGAATGTAACATCATGGAAAACCCAAAGGCCCACACCATCCTAGCGGTGGACGACAGTCCGGAAAACCTGGATTTGATCAAAAACATCCTGGAGCCGTACTATCACGTCAAGGTCGCCGTGAACAGCGAACTGGCGATAAAAATCGCGTCCAGCCAACTTCCTGACTTGATTCTGCTGGATATCGTGATGGACGGTACCGATGGCTACCAGACCTGCCTGCAACTCAAATCGCAAGATAAAACCCGTAACATTCCCATCATTTTTTTGACCGCCAAACATACCGAAGAAGACGAGGTCCACGGCTTCCGCATCGGTGGTAACGATTACATCACCAAGCCCTTTTCCCCTTCCATCGTCCTGGCCAGAGTCAAAACCCAAATCCAACTAAAAACCAAATCCGATCTGTTGGAAAAATTGGCATCGCTGGACGGATTGACGGAACTTCCCAACCGCCGCGCGTTCGATGCAGCGCTGGAACGGCAGTGGAACCAATCCAAGCGTACCGGCATGCCGCTTTCGTTGCTGATCGTCGACATTGATTCGTTCAAACAATATAACGACTTTTACGGCCACCCGATGGGGGACGAATGCTTGAAACGGGTAGCCGAAGCATTGCAAGCGATGACCCTCCGCCCGGAAGACTTGGTCGCTCGACTCGGCGGCGAGGAATTCGCAATCCTGCTACCCAACACCGACAGTATCGGCGCAATGCTGAGGGCGGAACAGTATCGGGAAACCGTAGAAACCCTGAAAATCCGTCACGTCAAGAACAATCCCTTGGCTTTTGTCACCATCTCCGTCGGCGTCGCCAGCTTACAGGCCCATGCTCACGACCACTCGGCAATTCTACTAAAAGCCGCCGACGACGCGCTCTATCAAGCCAAAAACCAGGGGCGCAACCGGGTTTGCGCCAACAACATTACCGACACTGGTTAAAGGCCCCAGCGCAATCTCGCATCGAGAACAGCGGAAACCCGCTATAATCCGCGCCTATCGCCACCACCGATCGCCGCCAACTCGTTCCGAATATGCACGTTTATCTCGATTTCAACGCTTCGTATTTTGCAGCGTTCCTAATGGGTCTGTTCAGTAGTCTGCATTGTATCGGCATGTGCGGCTCGATCATCGGCACGCTGACATATAGCCTTAAACCCGAGCTGCGTAACGACAAACGGCGTTTGTTCGCAATCGTACTGAATTACAACCTGGGGCGGATTTTCAGCTACGCCCTGGCCGGCGCGTTGGCCGGGGCGATACAGGTGTTTCTAAGCTTGCCGTTCAGCCATGGCCAAGCACATCGGTTGCTGCAACTTTTTTCAGCCGCCGTGATGGCCGGCGCCGGTCTGTACTTGGCCGGCTGGTTTCCACGCTTTGCTTATATCGAAAAAGTGGGCGCGCGCTTTTGGAAATGCATCGAACCTTTGGGCCGACGCCTGATTCCGGTACAGAACCGCACCCAGGCCTTATTGTTCGGTATGGTTTGGGGGTGGTTGCCGTGCGGCCTGATCTACACCGCGCTGGCGTTAGCGGCAACGGCCGAAGGGATACTACACAGTGCAATGACCATGCTAGCTTTCGGGTTAGGTACTTTACCAGCCGTCATGGGAATCGGTATAATGACCTCGTTTCTGACTCGGCTTTCCAGACTGCGCCAATTCAAGCATGCGGTCGGAGCCTTGTTTATCATTTTCGCATTATTGGCAGCCTTTCCTTGGCTAAACCCGATGCGCGTTGAACACATTATGACGTATTGAGAGGTTTTACAGGTGGATAACTTCAATTCGATTATTGGACAGTCTCCAGCCATAGAAGCGCTAATCCGTAGCGCCCGAATTGTCGCCGCGACCGACGTTACCGTCTTGATCAAAGGCGAAACCGGTACCGGCAAAGAGGTACTCGCCACGGCAATACAGAAAGACAGCCCGCGCGCCAACAAACCTTTTATCACGTTGAACTGTGCCGCCCTACCCGAGGGCTTGGTCGAATCGGAGATTTTCGGCCATAAAAAAGGCGCGTTTACCGGCGCAATTTCCGACAAACAGGGATTGTTCCAGGCCGCTGACGGCGGCACGCTGTTCCTGGACGAAATCAACTCATTACCGATCAGCATTCAATCGAAACTGTTACGTTTTCTGGAATCCGGCGAATGCCTGCCGGTCGGCGGTACCAAACCCTATACTGTCAACGTGCGCGTCATTGCGGCCTCCAACGCCGACTTGACCAGATTGATCGAAAACGGCGAGTTTCGCCAAGACTTGTATTTCCGCCTGAATGTCGTCCCTCTGGAAATCCCGTCCTTACATCAGCGTAGCGAAGACATCGAAGAGTTAGCGAAACACTTCTTCGCCCATTTTTCGGCGACGCATTCGCTAGAACCGCCAACCTTCAGCAGGCAAGCGTTAAAAACCCTGCGCAACTACAAATGGCCGGGCAACGTGCGCGAACTGCGCAACCTCTGCGAACGACTCAGCATCCTGCTATCCGGCAAAGTCATCGAGCCGGAAAACCTGCCGCACGAATTCAGCCGTGGAACGGTAGCCTCCGGCCCGGAATTCACGCTGCCGGAACTGGGTCTGCAATTGGATGCATTGGAAGCGGACATGATTTTACAGGCGCTGACCAGAACCAAAGGCAACCGCAGCAAATCCGCCAGATTGCTGGGCATATCGCGCGATACGCTACTGTATCGGATTCAGAAACACGGTTTAGCCACCCACTGACAAACCGAGGCCGCACATTCAGCGGCCTTTTTTATGCCCCGCAAAAAAGGCCTACGGCTAACAATTTCCAATCCGCCGTATTATCGTTTGCGCACCCATTGCACCGTTACATTGTCGCTTTTGCCCTGAGCCCGCAGCACGGCCATTTTCGCCATCTTCTGCAACTCGGGTTTAGCGCTGGCCGGTTGCGACAATTGCAACAATTCGGGCTCTTTGACAAATTCCCAAAAGCCGTCGCTGCATAAAATGAAAGTCTCGCCACTTTTTACCGGCGGACAACTGACAATATCGACAACCGGAGGATATAAGGCGTTAATACTCCGCGTCAATTTATGCTGATCTGGATGCACACCCATTTCCCATTCGCTGATCTTACCTTCGTCGAACAATTGCTGCGGCAGCGAATGATCCTTGGTCCGCCACAACACCCGCTCGGCGTTGAGCCGGTAAATGCGCGAATCGCCGCAGTGTGCGGTGATGACCTGCTCAGCGTCCAGATACAATATCGCACAAGTCGTATGCGCATTTAGCGCGACCGGGTCGCCGGCAAACAGCTCGCGCATACCAACCACAGCCTCGGCAATCCAATCCTGCACCGCCGGCGCGCCGCGACTTTGAATAGGTGAGCGATATTTATCCACCAACGCAATCAAACAACGGCAAAAATATTGCGACGCTTTTTCCCCGCCATGGTGACCGCCCAAACCGTCAGCCACCACAAACAGCGCATATTCGTTACATACCCGATGCGCCATACAATCTTGATTGACCTCGCGGTTACCGATCGAGGTCAATTGGTAAAACTCGAGTTCTGCCAGCATAGCTCTAACCGTGCAAACGCGCCTCTCGCATCACCCGCTTCATATCCCTTACCGCTTGCTCCAACCCGCAAAACAAAGCCTGGGCGATCAAGGCGTGGCCGATATTCAATTCGACGATAGAATCGATCCGGCAAATCGCTTCGACGTTGTGCAGATTTAAACCATGTCCGGCATTGACCTGCAGGCCGGCGGCATGGGCGTATGCCGCTGCGTCGCGAATCCGCTGTAATTCCCTTTCACGCTCCTCGCAGGTTTCGGCATCGGCATAGCGGCCGGTATGTAATTCGACTACCGGAGCCCCGGCAGCCAGCGCCGCGTCGATTTGGCGAAAATCAGGATCGATGAACAACGAGACTTCGATGCCGGCCTCGGCCAACTGTAGGCAGGCTTGTTTCATTCTGTCGGCAGCGCCGGCCACGTCCAAGCCACCCTCGGTCGTCAATTCCTCGCGACGCTCTGGCACCAAACAGCAAGCCTGCGGCCGCAGTTCACAGGCGATCGCCAGCATCGGCTCGGTCACCGCCATTTCCAGATTCAAGCGGGTATGTAACATCTCCTGCAACAGCCGGATATCCCGGTCCTGAATATGCCGTCTATCCTCCCGCAAATGTGCGGTGATGCCGTCGGCACCGGCTTGCTCCGCCAACAACGCTGCCTGCACCGGTTCAGGGTAACGGGTGCCTCTGGCTTGCCGCAGTGTCGCGACATGATCGATGTTGACGCCCAGCAATATAGTTTGTTTTGTCATGTACTCTTAAATCCGAGGAAAAAATCCGCGAAAACCATTCGGTTATAAATGTTTGATTATTTTGGCCAGCACTGCGCGACTACTCAGCTGCCGCCCTTGCAAGTGGACATCCAACATTTTCCTGAGCAGGGCTTTGGCTTCGACCAACGCCTCAGCCGGCAATGCCGCCCTGCCGGCTAACATCGCCAGCGTGTCGCCGCCGGCCACGCCGCCGCCGGCCTGTTCCATGCCGTAATCGGCAACAAAATTGTAGCGCCGGCCGGCGACAATCGGTTCGCCGCTGACATCGTAAGCCAAATCGGCGGCATAGCCGGCCTCTCGCAACAAATCCAGCTCGAAATAGCGCAAAGTTTGCTCGATATTCCGAGCATCGGACAATTCGCGCAGACATCGCCGGTAAAGCGCGAAAACTCCCGGTTGGGGATCGGCTTTCTGCACGAAGATACCGACCAATTCGTTGACATAAAATCCGCAGTACAAAGCCAAGCTCTGCAACGGATAACTGTCGACATATTCGGCATCGGCCAGGACTTTCAGTTCGTTTTTGCCGACATAAGACAGCTTCAATGCCGAAAACGGCAGCAGCAGGCCGGCCGTCTTAGACTTCGGTTTTCTGACCCCTTTGGCCAATATCGGGACCAAGCCGAAATCGCGGGTGAATACGTCTAACAACAGGCTGGTTTCCCGATACGGCCGATGTTGCAACACGAACGCCGGCTGCAAATGAACCGCACCACCATCCATCACTCACCGAAGTCGGTAAAACCCAAACTCTGCAAGGCCCGCTCGTTATCCGACCAGCCTTTTTTCACCTTGACCCATAACTGCAGATAGACTTTTTGGCCGATCAATTTTTCGATATCGACTCGAGCCTCGCTACCGACCTTTTTCAGCATCTCGCCCTGTTTACCGATGACGATGCTTTTCTGGCTGTCGCGCTCAACTAAAATCGCCGCGTAAATTTTGCATAATTCCGGGTATTCTTCGTAGCGCTCGATTTCGACAGTCAATGCGTAAGGCAGCTCGTCACCCAGACGCCGGGTCAATTTCTCGCGAATGATTTCCGCGGCAAAAAACCGCTCCGGCCGGTCGGTGATTTGGTCCTCCGGGTAAATCGGCTCGGCCTCGGGCAATAAGGCCATGATTTGCTGCTCCAGAACATCCAGATTGGTGTTCCGTAAGGCCGACACCGGCAGAATGTGTTGGAACGGATACTTGGTCTGGGCCTCGGCGAAAAACTGCAATACGGCATCCTTGTCCTTGAGCTTATCGACTTTGTTGACCACCAGAATCACCGGCAAACCAGCCCGCTCCAACTTCTTGAAAATTTTCTCGTCGTATTCGTGCCAATACAAGCCGTCCAATAACCAGACCACGACGTCGACGCCCAGCAGGGTGCTGTCGGCGGTTTTGTTCAGGTAACGGTTCAAGACTTTTTTTTCGTCCTGATGCATGCCCGGCGTATCCATGAAAATCGCCTGACCGGCCTCGGTGGTTTTGATGCCGAGAATCCGATGCCGGGTGGTTTGCGGCTTGCGGGATGTGATGCTGAGCTTTTGCCCCAGCAAGTGGTTCATCAACGTCGACTTGCCGACGTTGGGCCTACCGATCAGAGCGACATATCCGCAGTTCATTTAGCCTTGGTTTGCAAAAGGTTCAACATATTTTCCGCCGCGGCCTGCTCGGCCTTTTTGCGGGAGATTCCGACACCGTTGCAGGTCTCGGAAGTGACCACGACGCTACATTTGACTTCGAAAGTCTGGGCATGGTCGGCGCCGGACATGCCGATCAATTCGTAAACCGGCAAGGGCTTGCGGCCGGCCTGCATCAACTCTTGCAGCCGGGTTTTCGGATCCTTGTTCCAATCGTCGACTTTCAAATCTGCGAACTTATCGGCAAACAGGCGCAGTATCCATTGCCGGCAAGTGTCGATGCCCTGGTCTCGAAGCAACGCGCCCATGATGGCTTCCAGCGCATCCGACAAAATCGAATCGCGGCGAAATCCGCCGCTCTTCAACTCGCCGGACCCCAGGATCAGATAGTCGCCGAGATTATGCTGTCTGGCCAATTCGGCCAGCGAACTTTGATTGACCAGACTAGCCCGCAAACGGCTCAGCACGCCTTCGCCGGCGTCGGGAAACAACTCGTACAATTGCTCGGCAATGACGAAGCCGAGTACCGAATCACCCAGATATTCCAACCGTTCGTTATTGCGGGCACCGACGCTACGGTGGGTCAGCGCCATGCTGAACAACTGCGGATCGTTGAAGGTCAATCCGAGTTTTGCCGAGAGAAGTTCGGGTTTCTTAATCACTTGTTGCCGGCTTCGAATCCTTCGTGGAATTCGACCAGTACACTCAGATTACCCATGATGTGCTCCACCCGCTCGTAGTCGATTTCGACCCGGACGTAACCCGGTTGCGCCACGATCGTCACGTCTTCGGGCTTGACATGTTCGACATAGTTCATATCGAACCGTTTATCCAGACTGGTCTTGATCTCGGATTTAGACTTGGTGACGATATCGGTCGTGTTTTCGATCGCCTTGATCGCATTGACCACACGGCTGTGATTGATATAAATCGGCGCAATCTTCAGTATCAACAGCGTAAAGAAACCGATCAATGCCAAAATGAAGGCTATCGACAAAAAGGTCAGGCCTTGCTGTTTTCGGGGTAAAGAGCGCATCGCGTCCTCCTAAAAGCTTAAACAACGGGCGCATATCTGGCATCAATGCACACCGCTAAACCGTCCGGTAAGCCCGGATTACTGCAGTACTGTCCCCAGACGGCCGAAATCGATGCCGTTATTTTGCCAATCCCAATTCATCCAGATAAAGAACGCTTTACCGACCAGATTGGCTTCGGGTACATAGCCCCAGTAACGGCTGTCGTTACTATTGTCGCGGTTGTCGCCCATCATGAAGTACTGTCCGGGCGGTACCACAAAGACGTCTTCAACCGTGGAAGCTCCAGGCGCCACCAGGATGGAATGTTGCACGCCGGTCAAATCTTCTTCCAAGCGCTCGGCACCGGTCATATTGGCGCCTTGACCGACACCCTGGTAGCGTCCTAACGAAACTTGTTTAATCGGAGTACCGTTTACGTAAAGTTTCTTGTCGAAATAGGCGATTCTATCGCCGGGCAAACCGATCACCCGTTTGATGTAATCGACTTCCGGTTGCTTCGGGTAACGGAATACGACGATGTCGCCGCGTTTCGGCTCACCCATTTCAACGACTTTGGTATTCAATACCGGCAAGCGGATACCGTAACTGAATTTGTTGACCAGGATGAAATCGCCGACCAGCAGCGTCGGCATCATCGACCCGGACGGAATCCGGAACGGCTCGACCAAAAACGAACGCAGCAATAGCACGATCAAGACCACCGGAAAAAACGAACGGGCGTATTCGACCAACACCGGTTCCTTTTCGGTTGGATACGGCAAACCGGCGCGCTTCAAATACAGGCTGTAGCCACCCCAGACGATACCGGTGACAAACGTGGCGGCGACCAAAAAAAATGAAAAATCGTAATCCATAAACTATTGCCGTTACTCTTTATTGACTTGCAACACCGCCAGAAACGCCTCCTGCGGAATCTCGATACTACCGACCTGCTTCATCCGTTTCTTACCGGCTTTCTGCTTTTCCAGCAGTTTTTTCTTCCGCGTGATATCGCCGCCGTAACATTTGGCCGTCACGTTCTTACGCATGGCCTTGACCGTGGAGCGGGCGATGATTTTGGAACCGATCGCGGCTTGGATCGCGACTTCGTACATTTGGCGCGGAATCAAATCCTTCATTTTTTCGACCAAATCGCGGCCGCGATTTTGCGCCTGGTCGCGGTGGACGATAATCGACAACGCGTCGACTTTGTCGCTGTTGATCAAAACGTCCAGTTTCACCAACGGCGCCGGCTCGAAGCGGAGAAATTCGTAATCGAACGAAGCGTAACCGCGGCTGACCGACTTCAAGCGATCGAAGAAATCCAATACCACTTCGCTCATCGGCAACTCGTAATTCAACGAAACCTGACCGCCGACATACTGCATGTTCTTTTGGTTGCCGCGCTTTTCGACGCATAGATTGATCACGCTGCCCAAGTAGGTCTGCGGTACCAAAATGTTAGCCAAAATGATGGGCTCGCGAACCTCTTCGATGGTGCCGGGATCCGGCAACTTCGCCGGGTTATCGACCATCATCACTTCGCCGTTGTGGGTCTCGACTTCATAGACCACGGTCGGCGCGGTCGTAATCAGGTCAATGTTGTATTCGCGCTCCAGCCTTTCCTGCACGATTTCCATGTGCAACATGCCGAGAAAGCCGCAACGAAAGCCGAATCCCAGCGCCTGCGACGTTTCGGCTTCGTAATTCAATGCCGAATCGTTCAGCCGTAATTTGTCCAAAGCCTCGCGCATGGCGCCGAAATCGTCGGAACTGACCGGATACAGGCCGGCAAATACCCGCGGCTGCACCTTTTCGAAACCGGGCAAGACTTCGCCGGCCGGATTGTCGGTCGCGGTAATGGTATCGCCGACCGGGGCACCGAAAATGTCCTTGATACCGGCGACGATAAAACCCACCTCACCCGTTGCCAGCTCTGGCTTTTCCAACTGCTTGGGCGTGAACACGCCCAGTTTGTCGACGGGATAAGACTTGCCGGTCGACATCACGGTGATCTTTTGTTTACGCCTCAACGAACCGTTGACAATGCGTACCAACGACACCACACCAAGGTAGTTGTCGAACCAGGAATCGATGATTAAGGCCTGCAGCGGCCCGGCTTCGTTACCGCTTGGCGGCGGAATTTTTTGGATCAGTTGTTCCAGCACCGACTCTACATTCAGGCCGGTCTTGGCGCTGATCTGACAGGCGTCGTCGGCCGGAATGCCGATGACGTCTTCGATCTCGGCCATCACCCGCTCCGGCTCGGCCGAGGGCAGATCGATCTTGTTCAATACCGGCACCACTTCGAGTCCCTGCTCAATCGCGGTGTAGCAGTTGGCGACACTCTGCGCCTCTACACCTTGAGCGGCATCGACGACCAGCAAGGCACCTTCGCAGGCAGCCAAGGAACGCGACACTTCGTAGGAAAAATCGACATGGCCCGGAGTATCGATGAAATTCAGTTGGTAGGTTTCGCCGTCGCCGGCCTTGTAATCCAGCGTAACGCTCTGCGCTTTGATGGTAATGCCGCGTTCCCGCTCCAGATCCATAGAATCCAGTACTTGAGCCTCCATCTCCCGGTCGCTGAGTCCGCCGCAAATTTGAATGAACCGGTCCGCCAATGTCGATTTCCCGTGGTCGATATGGGCGATGATGGAGAAATTTCTGATATGTTTTTGATCCACTTAGCTTCTTGATAATACGTTGGGTTGCAATAACTTACGGCGGCTGCCCTGCCGCCGGATGGCGGGTTCAGGCAGTAGCCAATATTTCCCGGAATTGGGCAACGGTTTCGGCGGTCAGCGGTTGCCGTTGATTATCCCAAACCACGCCGTCGAGGGCGTCGGCCAGGGTATCGATGGTTTCCATGAAATCGTCGAATACGGCCAACGGATTGTCGACTTCGCGCGGCTGCATAAAAAAGACAATGCCGGGACAATAGAAATCGTCCAACCCGGTGTCGGGAAAGGTACCGGGATCGACCATGCTGGCCACCGCAAAATCCACCATCCGATTCGCGTCCACTCGCTCGAACACTCTGACGCTACCGTAACGCAAACCGACCCGTTCGAAGGCGTCGAACAAGTCTTCGCCGTTGAACCCCTGATCGGCGCGAGCGACGATGCTGAATTCGATCAGAATCGGCAAATGGGTGCGGCTGGCAGCGGGCGCGGGAACAGCAACCGCTTTTTCCGGTTCCCGCCGCGCGGCAACCGCGGCTTTCGGCGACGGCTTGATAGCTTTGTCATCTAACAACGCATCTCCATCAACCAAGTCGTCTCCCAAAGCAAACACGCCGAGGCCGTCTTCCTCGTCCTCAACGGCAAATTCGTCCACAGTTCTGTCGTCGTAAGAGTCTTCGTCGTAGTAATCGTCGGCGGCGCGTTTATAACGCAACGATTTGACGAAATGCCACAACACCATGCCGATCATCACCAGCACGCCGATCAAAATAATCACGACTCTTAATAATTCTTTATCCATCAGTTTTCCGCCATGCTTACCGCTTCATCAATATCCACCGCCACCATTCGGGATACCCCGGGCTCCCTCATGGTAACACCTGCCAGATGTTTTGCAATTTCCATTGTGACTTTGTTGTGTGAAATGTACAAAAATTGGACGGTTGCCGACATGTCTTCCACCATCTTCGAAAACCGCACGACATTGGCATCGTCGAGCGGCGCGTCGACTTCATCCAGCAAGCAGAACGGCGCCGGATTCAGCTCGAAAATGGAGAAAACCAAAGCCACCGCGGTCAGCGCTTTTTCGCCGCCGGACAACAAATGGATGGAACTGTTCCGCTTTCCGGGCGGCCGGGCAATAATGTTGACGCCGGCTTCCAGCAAATCGTCTTCGGTCAATTCCAGATAGGCCTGACCGCCGCCGAACAAGCGCGGAAATTTTTCTTTGAGACCGTTGTTGATCTTGTCGAAGGTTTCCTTGAAACGCTGCCGGCTCTCGCGGTCGATCTTGCTGATCGCCTGGTCCAAGGTATTCAGTGCGTCGACCAGATCGTCATGCTGCTCGTTCAGGAACTTCATCCGCTCCGACTGGGTTTTGTATTCCTCGATCGCCGTCAAGTTGATCGAACCCAAACGTTCGATCTGTTCGGCCAGATCGTCGACCTCGCGCTTCCATTGACTCTCGCTGGCGCTCTCGCGCAAGTTGGCCAGTATCACCTCCGGATCGGCATCCACTTCAGCCAATTGTTCAGCCACGGTTTGCTGCCTGACCTTACTGTCCTGCTGCTCGAAACGAATTTGATCCAGCGCTTCCTTTTGCTTCTCCAACGCACGCTGGGTTTGCGAATATTGTTCGGCCAACTGGCTGACGGATTGTTCGCTAGCCTGTTGCACTTGGCGTTCGGCGCGCAGGCCATCCTCGAATTGTTGTTTTTTTTCCAACAACTCTTCCAACTGCATACGCTCCTCGTCCAACGGCGCCAGCGCATAGTGCAATTTGTTTTCCAACTCGACGATCCGGTCGGCCGCTTGCTGATGCTGCACTTGCAGGCGCTCGATCTGTTTGGCAGTCAGGATTTCCGAGGATTTCAAGGATTCGATCTGGGCATGCAAACGATGCAAATGCCGGCGAGCTTCATCGACCGAAGCGTCGGTGTTCTGCTGCCGAGCCTGCAATTCCTGACTGAGTCGCTCCAACTCGGTCTTACGGTCGCCCAAATCGCCCAAAGCTTGTTCAGCGTCCTGTTTGGCCAATTCCGCTTCCGAGATGCTCTCGACCACCTCGGCTAAATGCTGGCCGATCTCCTCGACTTCATGGTCCAACTGTTCCAGACGACGCTTTTGTTGTTCGAAACGCGCGGCCTGGGCGCTGTATTCGGCGCTTTTTGCCGAAAACTCGGCACTCAACAATTTTTCTTTCTGCTGATATTGCTCGCGATGGCCTTCCGCGGCCTTCAAGTCGTGTTCGCAATGTTCCAATTGCTGTTCTTGTTCGGCAATCGCCATTTGCAATTCGGCTTGCCGCAATTTCAACTCGCGCAATTCTTTTTCCCGGTGCAACACGCCGGCCTTGCTATCGCTGCCGCGGCTGACCTTGATCCAGTCGCGGCCCAGCCAGGTGCCGTCCGGCAGCACCACCGACTCGTGCGCCTGTAGCGGCAGTTGCCGCGCCTGCCGCATCGAGTCCGCGCAATAGATTCCGCTCAAAAAACTGTCCAGACGCCAACGGCTGCGGACCTTGCCGGCCAAGGTGTCAGCCACCACCGATGCGGGCGCGGCAGCCGGGTGAGTTTCGAACACGATCAGCGACTGCTTGTTCAGCTCTTGCAGCTCGGCCAAAATCGCGTCGGCGCTGTCGATACAGATTGCTTCCAGATAACTGCCTAACACGGTTTCGGCCGCCGTTTCCCAGCCTTCGTCGGCTTCGACGAATTCCGCCAGCCGCGGTTGCTGTTCCAAGCCCATTTGCTCCAGCCAGACGCCGAGTTCTTTCTTATCCTTACCCATCGCATGTTGCTGCAACAATTCCAGCGAACTGATCTTGCCATTGACCTTTTGCAATTCGGCGCGGTCGGCGTGCAACTGTTCCTGAATCTGCTTGATTTCCGGCCGCAACTCGCCGATACGTTGCAGGACAGCATCCAAATCCTGCTGCAGCTGCTGGCGCTCAGTCTCGATCAGCTCGATGCTGCTGTCCAGCGTTTCCAATTCCAGCTGCAACCGGGTATCGGTCAAACCGTGGCGTTCGCTGTGCAATTTATCGAGCCTTGCCTGCAATTGCCGACTCTGGTTTTCCAACTGAACCAGCTTGGTCCGCTGCACTTCGACTTGCTCCCGGTAACCGGCGTTTTCGGCCAGAAAAGCCTCCCACTGCTGTTGCCATTGCTGTTTTTGCAGATGTGCGTCCTGTTGGATACCCAGCAAATCCTCTTCACGTTCCTTGGCAACTAGCATGGTTTCTTCGGCTTCCAATAGTGTCTGCCGGATCTCCTCGAGTTGTTGCCTATCCTGCTCGCATTCGACCTGCGCTTGCTCCGCTTGCTGCTTCAAGCGCTCGATCTCGACCAAGGTTTCTTCGTGGCTTTTCTGATTGTGTTTGATGGTTTGCTCGAGACGGCTGACTTCGGCCACCAGCGTGGTGTATTCAGCTTGGGTCGAGTCCAGATGCTGCTGCTGAGCTTTTTGTTCGCTCCGCTTCAGCTCCATCGCCTTCTCGGTATCGCGCAACAACACAAACAAACGATTGTGTTCTTCAGCCACGCTTTGCAACTTGGCTTCGAGTTGTTGCGCGGAACGCTGAAAACTGCGCCAGCGCATCGCCAGCAATTCCTGTTTGAACTGGCGTTCCTGTTTTTTCAATTCGGTGTATTTCTCGGCCTTTTCCGCTTGCCGAGCCAGGTTTTTGATCTGCTTTTCCACCTCGTCGCGAAGATCGTTCAAACGCTCCAGATTTTCCCGGGTGTGACGCATGCGGGTTTCGGTTTCCGAACGGCGTTCCTTATATTTGGAGACACCGGCAGCCTCTTCGATGTGCACGCGCAAATCTTCCGGCTTGGCTTCCACCATCCGCGAGATCGTGCCCTGCTCGATGATCGCGTAACTGCGCGAGCCCAGACCGGTGCCCAAAAACAAATCGGTGATGTCTTTGCGCCGGCATTTGGAGCCGTTGAGCATGAACAACGACTGGCCGTCGCGGCTGACTTGGCGCTTGATCGAAATCGTCGCATATTTGGCATATTCGCCGCCGGCCTTGCCTTCGCTATTGTCGAATACCAGTTCCACCGCAGCCACGCTGACCGGCTTGCGGCCGGACGAACCGTTGAAAATGACGTCGGCCATATTGCCGCCGCGCAAGTGCTTGGCCGAACTCTCGCCCATGACCCAGCGCACCGCGTCGATGATATTAGACTTGCCGCAACCGTTAGGCCCGACGATCGCGGTCAGATTGCCGTTGATCGGAATCGTGGTGGGATCGACGAAGGATTTGAATCCAGAAAGTTTGATTTTCTCCAGTTTCATGACTGGTTGGCGCGTGCAAGACCGGCTACAAAACCCCGCATTATCCCCGAAATGGGGCGACGATTGGAATGGATTTTACCGCCCGAAGTGTTGCATCAGCATTGCAATCGAATCGCGCTATGGGTTTTATCGCTTCACGTGCGAAAATTTTAGCAGTCCTCCGGCCGCCCAGTTTCACGGCCGAAGCATTGTTAACCGGCCACTAACGGATTGCTTTGATGAACCTCGACCTGCGCACGATGATGGTGATGATTGCCGTGCTCAGCTTTTTACTCTCCATCCTGCTATTGGTCGCCAGTCTGCATGCTCGCGGCATAAGGGGCTTGAGGCACTGGTCAATGGCCAGCCTGTTCATCAGTTTCGGCGCCGGCCTTGCTTATCCGGCACTGACTCCGCAACCGGGCTGGAACATCGTTGCCGGCGCATCGTTTCTGGTCATCGGCTCGGCCTTGCAATTTCTCGGAATTCAAGCCTTCAAAAACCGGTCCTGCCGATGCGGTTTGCTATTCGCGGCAGTAGCATCGGTGATCGGCGTCAGCGCTTGGTTTACCTTGTTCGAACCCAATACCCAATTACGCGCCAGCGCCAATTCCCTGATTTTCGCCGGGATCAATTTCGCCTGTGCTCGCTCGTTGCTGATTCCGCTCGCTTCCTATCAGAGAACCGCGCATTGGTTGACGGGTGCCTCTTTCGCGGCGCTGGGTTTGGTTTATGTCGCCAGGGCGGTGTCGATATTTTCCTCCCCGGCAGCAGATTACGGCCTGTTCAATCCAATGCCGCTTAATCCGGTCATGTTTTTTGCCGGCAGCGTCATCCAGTTGTTTCTCAGCTTCGGCTTTGTCCTAATGGTGAACTACCGGATGGCGGCCGAACTGGAAAACCTGGCCGCGATTGACGCCCTGACCGGCGCCTGGAACCGGCGCAGCCTGGATCTGGAATGCCAACGCCTGCTAGCGCGAAGCGCGCGGCGCAAAGAAGCCTTGGCCGTTTTGATGCTGGATGTCGACTATTTTAAAAACATTAACGATGCTCACGGCCACCAAGCCGGCGATCAAGTCTTGAGACAATTGATAGAAAACGCCAAGCGCCAGATTCGTGGCGAGGATTATCTGGCGCGCTACGGCGGCGAGGAGTTCTGCCTGATCCTGCCCTGCACCAACGAAAAGGAAGCCCACTGTCTAGCGGAAAGACTGCGGCAAAGCCACGCCACCCAACCGACGCAGTGGCAAGGACAAACCATAACCAGCACCATCAGCATCGGGATTGCCGGTTCGGACAACATCGGCTTGAATTTTTCCGCGTTGTTGCAGGCTGCCGACACAGCCTTGTATCGCGCCAAGCAAGCCGGACGCAACAGGGTGGCCAATTTCTCGGATATTTCGTTGTTAGACTTGGGCGAGTAGCTCGGCCAATATCGGCCCGGACCGGCGATTGATGCCAGCGCGGCAAGGACGAAGCAACCGGCTTTTCGCTAGCCGGTTGCTTCCGGATACGAAGATCAATTCAACAATGTGCGCACGCGGTCGGCGGAGGTATTACCGTGGGCGGCTAAGACTTGCCCAGGTTCGCGGCTGATCCCCGAAATCAAGTCTCCTAGCGCTTGCTGGGCCTGATCTCGACTGGCGATTTGCGGACGTTCGCTCTCAGGAATCTGGGCAAATGAGGCCTGCGACCGTTTTAAAGACTCCTCCGACAGCACCAGCGTATCGCCGGATACCGCTTGATTTTTTTGCGGCGGCACGTTCGGTTCGCTTGTTTTGCGCCGCTCGGCGAGTTCATCGGCTACCGTTCTGCGCGAAGCCGCCACCTGGTTCAATGCAACGTTTTGCTGGGAATGACTGGGATTAATTTCCATAATCGCCTCCACGTAACTGAATAAATATCGACCAAAACAGAGCTTCTGGCTGCCAGACTTTAGATTCTAACTCAAGCCCAGGACTTTGCTGACTATTTTGTTTCGGAGTTTTCAAGAAACAGTAGCGATTGCCACGGCATACATAAAACGGTGTTCAGCGCCCCTGAGTTAAGTACTGACGAAAAGGTTATTAGTCCGCCTTCTTAACTGGTAAAATTTCGCCTTTGCGGCAGATTGTGCGCGGCAAATTTTCATTACCCGAGTAAAAGACACGATGACCACCCGACCCAGCTCAGATTTGACCACTTTCGAAAACCCGCGTCCGGCCCGAGATTTCACGATCCGGATCGACATTCCGGAATTCACCTGCCTGTGCCCGATGACCGGCCAGCCGGATTTCGCCAAACTGACGATAGAATACGTGCCGGATCGACTCTGTGTGGAGTTGAAATCCCTGAAACTTTACATGTGGACCTTTCGCGAACGCGGTGCGTTTCATGAGGCCGTCACCAACGAAATTCTCGACCACATCGTCGCAGCGATTTCGCCCAACTTCATGCGCCTGCGCGCCGAGTTCAACGTGCGCGGCGGCATTTACACCACGGTAGTCGCCGAACATCGCAACCCGAATTGGCAAGCGCCGGCGCCGGTAGCATTGCCTTAGCCTGAGGCCTCGTGAGCGGCAGAACCTTTTACAACGCCGACATTGCCGTCGCCCTCAAGTACGACGGCAAAAACGCGCCCAGAGTCACCGCCAAAGGCGAAGGCATTACCGCTCAGCAAATCTTGGCCATCGCCGAAAAGCACGGCGTCCCGTTGCAAAACCAACCGGAATTGGCGCGGATATTGGCGCAGATTCCGCTGGGCGAAGAAATCCCCCAACAACTTTACGTCGCCGTTGCCGAAGTCATTGCTTTCGCTTACTTTCTCAGCGGCAAATTACCCGATCCCGAACCATGAGCTTAAAACAGATTTGCACCGTCCTGCCTCAATACGCCCTCCCCCATCACTTGCTTTCAGGCTGGATGGCCAAATTGACCCACTGCCGCAACAAAACCTGGAAAAATCTGTTCATTCAAGCCATCAGCCGGGCATACGGCGTCAACCTGGAAGAGGCCAAATATCCCAATCTTGACCACTACGCCAACTTCAACGAATTTTTCACCCGCGAATTGAAAGACGGCATCCGGCCGATCGCGGCCGCGGCAGATGCAATCGCCTGCCCGGCCGACGGCGTAATTAGCCAAGTCGGCACAATTCAGGATGGCCGTATTTTCCAGGCCAAAGGTCACGAATATTCTGCCTTGGAATTGCTCGGCGGCGACGCGGAGCGCGCAGCCGCTTTCGAACACGGCAGCTTCGCGACGATTTATTTGTCGCCCAAGGACTACCATCGACTGCACATGCCTTTGAGCGGAACGCTAACGGAAATGGTACACATACCGGGCCGCCTGTTCAGCGTCAACAACGCCACGGTGGAGACCGTACCCAATTTGTTCGCCCGCAACGAGCGCGTAGCCTGCTTGTTCGAAACCGAGGCCGGACCGATGGCGTTGGTACTGGTCGGAGCAATTTTCGTATCCAGCGTCGAGACGGTCTGGCATGGCGTGGTCACCCCGCCGTCGATCAGCGCGCCGCGGACTTGGCAATATCCGGACAAGCCGCCGATGATCGACAAAGGCGCCGAAATGGGCCGCTTCAATATGGGATCGACCATCATCGTCTTATTCGGCAAAGACGTTACCGCTTGGAACGGCGAGTTACAGGCCGGCCGCGCCGTTAAGCTCGGTGAAGCTATCGGCCGCGTTTTGAAATAAGCCGCAAGGTTCGCAATTGCCTGCCGGCATGGGTTTAGCCCGCCTAATGTGGCATAATGGCCGCTTGTCCGCCGAGCCGGACCATTAAAACAACGACAACAACACGAGGATAAATATGAGTTTTTTGATTTCCGACGCAATGGCTCAGACTGCACCTGCCATGCAACAACCGGGTTTCGAGGGCATGCTGTTTCCGCTGGGCATTTTGATATTTTTCTATTTTCTGTTCATACGCCCCCAAGCCAAACGCAATAAAGAGCAGAAACAAATGCTGGCGGCACTGACCAAAGGCGCCGAGGTGGTCACCAGCGGCGGTATTCTTGGCAAAGTTGCGGAATTGGACGATAACTTCGTCAAACTGGAAGTCTCCGACAATAGTTTCATCCAAGTGCAACGCCACGCCATTGCCAGCATGATGCCCAAAGGCACTTACAAAACCTTGAACAACAAAAAATCCTAAACCCGACCGCCGCAACCCGTTTACTTCCCGCTCTTACCCGCAACAGTCCGGCTGTTACTGCTTTAACGGAATAACCATGCAAAATCATTTCCCTGTCTGGAAAAACACTCTGGTGCTGATCATCTTGCTGATCGGTACGATTTACGCGTTACCCAATATCTACGGTAACGACCCGGCAGTGCAACTGGCGTCCTCCACTTCGGCACCGTTGCAGCAGAACCAGGCCGACGATGTTGCCGCAACGATTAAAAACGCGGGTTTCACGCTGAAAGCGTTCGAATTCGAGAACGGCAAAATCCTGGCCCGGTTTAACAACACCGACGAGCAAATGAAAGCCGCCGATCTGTTGCGCGAGCAATTGGCGGACAAAGCCACCGTGGCGTTGAATCTGGCCCCCGCTACGCCGGACTGGCTGCGCGCACTGGGTGCGAATCCGATGCATCTGGGCCTGGACTTGCGCGGCGGCGTGCATTTCCTGTTGGAAGTGGACATGGACAGCGCCTTGAAGCAGGCGGAAGAACGTTACACCAACGACATCCGTACCGCGTTCCGCGACGCCAAAGTTCGTTACCAGTCGGTGACTAAAGAAGATCAAGGCATCAAAGTCATGCTTCCGAACGAAGAATCGCGGGTTGCAGCGGCTGCAGTGTTGAACAAGGATTTCCGCAATCTGGCATTGGTGGAAAGCGGGCCGAACGAATTCACTCTCTCCATTCCGGAACGCGACCTGCGCGAGATCAAAAAATCCGCCCTGGGCCAAAACATCACCACGCTGCGTAACCGGGTTAACGAATTGGGCGTAGCCGAACCGATCATTCAGCAACAGGGCGACAGCCGTATCGTCGTTCAATTGCCGGGCGTACAAGACACCACCCGCGCCAAAGAGTTGCTGGGCACTACGGCGACCCTGGAATACCGTTTAGTCGACGTCGAACACGACGTGCAATCGGCTTTGAGCGGACACGAACCGGCCGGCAGCCGCCTATATAAAGATAAAAACGGCAATCCGGTGTTGTTGAAACGAGCCGTCATCGTCACCGGCGACCAGATCACCGACGCTTCGTCGGGTCTGGATCAGGACGGCCAGGCCGCAGTGTTCATTACCTTGGACGGCGCCGGCGCCAAGAAAATGGGCAAGATGACCCAGGAAAATATCGGCAAGCCGATGGCCGTGGTGTTTATCGAGTACAAATCCGAAACCCGAGTGGTTAACGGCGAAAAAGTCCAGCACAAGGAAAAAGTCGAGAAAGTCATCAGCGTTGCCACCATCCGCGACAGCTTCAGCAAGCGTTTCCAGACCACCGGCCTCGACAGCCCGGAAGAAGCCCGCACGCTGGCACTGTTGCTTAGAGCCGGCGCACTGGCGGCTCCGGTCGAAATCGTCGAAGAACGCACGGTCGGTCCGAGTCTGGGTCAGGAAAACATCGACCAGGGCATGATGTCGATCACCGCCGGCTTCCTCCTGGTGGTATTTTTCATGATCGGTTACTACCGCGCATTCGGTTTGATCGCCAATTTCGCATTGCTTTTCAACGTGGTGTTGCTGATCGCGATCATGTCGGTGCTGCAAGCGACGCTGACCTTGCCCGGCATGGCCGGCATCGTGTTGACAGTCGGTATGGCGGTCGACGCCAACGTCTTGATCAACGAACGGATTCGGGAAGAACTGCGTAACGGTTTGAGCCTGCAAGCCAGTATCTTTACCGGTTACGAAAAAGCTTTCGCCACAATTCTCGACTCCAACGTTACCCATTTTATTGTTGCGGTGCTGCTGTTCGGTTTCGGCACCGGTCCGGTGAAAGGTTTTGCGCTGGTGCTGATGATAGGCATCGCCACTTCGGTATTCACCGCCGTGACCGGCACCCGCATGTTGGTCAACTGGTTTTATGGCGGCGACCGCCGCGACGGCAGAGTATCCATCTAAGCGATCCACAGATATAGAGCTCGGACTGCCGAGAGCAGTCCTGGCCGCATTATTCGGCAGGGCGTTATTCAACCCCTGCCGGACGCGATATAATACGAAAATATTTTCTTAACATTAGCCTACGGGAGTTAAACAATGGCAATCGAACGTACTTTCTCAATCATCAAGCCTGATGCGGTCGCTAAAAACGTGATTGGGGAAATTGTCAGCCGTTTCGAAAAAAACGGTCTGCGCATCGTTGCATCCAAAATGCTGCAACTGAGCCAAGAACAAGCCGAAGGCTTCTACGCCGAACATAAGGAACGCGGTTTCTTCAAAGACCTGGTCAGCTTTATGACCTCCGGCCCGGTAATCGTGCAAGTGCTGGAAGGCGAAAACGCCGTGTTGAAAAACCGCGAGCTGATGGGTGCCACCAACCCGAAAGAAGCCGCGCCAGGCACCATCCGCGCCGACTTCGCGGTCAGCATCGACGAAAACGCAGTACATGGCTCCGATGCGCCGGAATCAGCAGCAAGAGAAATCGCTTACTTCTTCTCCGCCAATGAACTCTGCGACCGTATCCGCTAAACCGGATCCGATCAATTTGCTCGATTTCGACAGAAAGGGCCTGCAGGCCTTTTTTGTCGGACTCGGCGAAAAGCCGTTTCGCGCCACCCAGGTGTTGAAATGGATTTATCAGGAAGGCATCTCCAATTTCGATGAAATGACCAACCTGAGCAAGCCCTTGCGCGCTTACCTCAGCGAGCACTGCCAAATCAAAGCGCCGCAGATCGTCGCCGAACAATTGGCTAGCGACGGCACCTGCAAATGGGCGATGCAAATGCAGTGCGGCAACCGGGTCGAAACCGTGTACATTCCGGAAGAACGCCGAGCCACGTTGTGCATCTCGTCGCAAGTCGGTTGCGCACTGGCGTGCACCTTCTGCTCCACCGCCAAACAAGGTTTCAATCGCAATCTGTCGACCGCCGAAATCATCGGTCAGCTTTATTTGGCACAACAACGCCTCGGGCCGGAACGCCGTATCACCAACGTGGTGATGATGGGCATGGGCGAGCCACTATTGAATTTCGACAACGTCGTGGCAGCGATGAATCTGATGATGGACGATTTCTGCTACGGACTGTCCAAACGCCGGGTAACGATCAGCACCTCCGGTATCGTGCCGGCAATGCAACGTTTGAATGCGGTATGCGACGTCAGCATGGCGGTTTCCCTGCACGCGCCGAATGACGCATTGCGCGACCAGTTGGTGCCGATCAACGTCAAATACCCGCTGAAAGAACTGATGGAAGCCTGCCGAGCCTACGCCAAGACCGGGCCGCGCAAACACATCACGTTCGAATACGTCATGCTGGACGGCATCAACGACAGCGAAGCCGATGCGCATACACTGGTCAAATTGCTGAAAGACGTACCGTCCAAATTAAACCTGATTCCGTTCAATCCGTTTCCGCAATCCCATTATCGCTGCTCGGCACAAAGCACAATTTTGAAGTTTCGCGATATTCTGCACAACGCCGGCATCGTCACCACGATCCGCAAAACCCGGGGCGAGGATATCGATGCGGCCTGCGGCCAGCTGGTGGGACAAGTGCAAGACAAGAGCCGCCGCCATCTGAAACTGCAAGCCCAGGAAGCCGCGCATGTCAGTTAAGTCTCTGGCGGGTGCAGTCCTCTGGCTGATGGTAGCCGGCGGTTGCGGCCTGCTGCCGACCAGCCGCGAAACCATGAGCTCCGCCGACAAGGCCAAGCTGAATTTACAGATGGGTGCCCGTTATCTGGACATGGGCATGCTCGATGTAGCCAGAGAAAAGCTGGAAACCGCAGTCCGCCTCGACTCAAGCAATGCTGAAATCCATAACACGCTGGCAGTATTTTACGAACGCATCAAGGACTACGACGCAGCCGACGACAGTTACCGTAACGCAATGCGCAAGGATCCGGAAAGTTTCAGCATCAAAAGCAATTACGGACGCTTTTTGTGTGACCGGGGCAAATACGACCAGGGATTCGAGTTACTGAACAACTCTTTGGAATCGCCGATGAACAACCGGCCCTGGTTTGCATTGACCAATTTGGGTTTATGTCATGTCAAACAGAACGACTTTCGTCAAGCCGAAACCTGTTTCCGTCAAGCGTTACAAACCCAGCCGGACTATGCGCCGGCATTGTTGGAAATGCAGCGTATCAGCTACCAGAACCAGCAGTTCATGTCGGCTAGAGCCTTCATGGAACGCTATTTGGGCGTCGCCAAGCACACACCGGAAAGCCTCTGGCTAGCATTCCAAACCGAACGCGCGCTCGGCAACGGCAAGCTGGCCGAAGAATACCGCGAGCAACTACTCGGCTCGTTCCCCGCTTCCAAAGAAGCACAACAAGTTAAAACCGCGATCAGCAAATAGTCCCGCAGTAAACCCATGGCAAAACAACAACAGGCCATTCAGGCCATCCGCGGCATGCACGACATTCTTCCCGAGCAATCGCCTTACTGGCAATGGCTCGAAGGCCAGGCTCGCCAGGTATTGGCCGGATACGGCTACCAGGAAATTCGTCTGCCCATCGTCGAAAAAACCGAATTATTCAAACGCTCGATCGGCGAAGTCACCGACATCGTCGAAAAGGAAATGTATACCTTCGAAGACCGTAACGGCGATTCGTTGACATTACGCCCGGAAGGCACCGCTGGCTGTCTGCGCGCCTGCCTCGAACACGGCCTGTTGCACAATCAAAGCCACCGCTTGTGGTATTACGGCCCGATGTTCCGCCACGAGCGCCCGCAAAAAGGCCGCTACCGCCAGTTTTACCAATTGGGTGTCGAGACTTACGGCATGCCGGGCCCGGATATCGATGCCGAAATGGTATTGTTGACCGACCGTTTGTGGAAACGCCTGGGTATTCGCGACATGGTGGAGTTGCAAATCAACTCGTTGGGCACCAGCGAGGAGCGATTGGCTTACCGCGGCACACTAGTCGAATATTTCAAACAACATTTAAGCCTGCTGGACGAAGACAGCCTGCGCCGGCTGGAGACCAACCCACTGCGCATCCTGGACAGCAAGAATCCGGAAATGCAGTCGATGCTGCAACAAGCGCCGGTATTACTGGAACATTTGGGTGCGGAAAGCCTGGCCCATTTCGACAGCCTGAAAGCAACGCTGGACGACTTGGGTATCGCCTACACCATCAATACCCGACTGGTGCGCGGCCTGGATTATTACGGCAAAACCGTTTTCGAATGGGTCACCGAACGGCTCGGCTCGCAAGGCACCATCTGCGCCGGCGGCCGCTACGACGGATTGATCGAGCAATTGGGCGGCAAAGCCAACCACGCGATCGGTTTTGCGATGGGTATGGAACGCATACTGGCCCTATTGGAGTTGCTGGAAACGGTTCCGGTGGAAGCCAGCGTCGACGTCTACATGATCCGGGTCGGCGGTGAGGCCGAAGCCGCCGGCATGCGCCTGGCGGAATCCATCCGCGATCAGTTGCCGCATTTGAAGTTACAAGTCAATTGCGGCGGCGGCAGCTTTAAAAGTCAATTCAAAAAAGCCGACAAATCCGGAGCGGAGTACGCCATCGTCATTGGCGACGACGAGGCCGCCCGCGGCGAAGTGGCGTTGAAACCCTTGCGCGCCGATCAGGAACAACGCACGCTCGACCATAACCAACTCCTGCAAGCTCTGCGGGACTGGCATCAACCCAAATCCCTGTAACCTGGAAAGATAAGAGAAAGCACCGTGGCAATTTACGATACTGAAGAAGAACAACTGGAGCAGTTGAAAAAATGGTGGGAGGCCAACCAAACATCACTCATCGCCGGCGTGGTCACGGCGCTGGTATTGGTCGCCGGCTGGAATATGTGGCAAAACCATCAGACCAGCCAGCGCAGTCAGGCGTCGCAAATGTACCAGCAGATGCTGGAAAGCGCCGCCAAGGACAATAGCGAATCAACTGAAAAACTGGCAGAACGCCTGCCGACCGAGTTTGCTTCCACTGCCTACGCCAATTACGCCCACCTGCAACTGGCCAAAGTCAAAGTGCAGAAAGGCGATCTCGAAGGCGCTAAAGCCGTTCTGAAACAGGCAATCCAGACCGCGGACAGCGAACCGCTGAAACACGTAGCCCGCCTGCGTTTGATCCAGCTGATGCTGGCCACCGGCCAATACGAGCAAGGACTGCAACTGATCGCCGAAGTCGACCCGGCCAAAGCCGAAGGCTTCTCGGCCAGCTACGACGAATTGCAGGGCGATCTGTACGTCGCATTGGACCGTATCGACGAAGCGCGTAGCGCTTACCAAAGTGCGATCAGAACCGGCCAAGCCACGCCGCTGACTCAATTCAAATTGGACGACGTCGCCGCGCCTGCGGTTGCGCCGACTGCCGCCAATTAACGCTGTTGAACACGGTTTCGTTTAGGCCATGCAAATAAGGAAAGCCAGATACCTGACCATCGCCACCCTGCTCGCCGGCCCGCTGGTATTGGGCGGATGCGCCGGCCTGGATGCCGGTCGGGATTTCATCTCCGGGATAACGGACTATGTAATGGGCGACGACGATAACGCCGATCCGCCGGCCGCACTGCAGGAATACACCCCGGAACTGCAACTGGAAACGGTCTGGAAGGAATCGGTGGGTACCGGCGCCGACGAAAAGTATCTGAAGTTGATCCCTGCTGTGGCCGACGGTACGGTTTACGCCGCCGATTATAAAGGCCATCTGCAGGCGCGAAACGCCGCCAGCGGCAATCTGGCCTGGGAAACCGATACCGAATACAGTTTCTCCGCAGGGCCCGGCTTGGGCGTGAATACTGTGGTGATGGGCACCAACACCGGCGAAGTCATCGGCTTCGACCGAGCCAGCGGCGAACAGCGCTGGAAAACCGACGTGCCCAGCGAAGTCCAAGCCACTCCGGTAGTCAGCCGCGGCACGGTGATTATCCGTACCACCGACGGTAAAATCATGGCTTTGCGCGAAAGCGACGGCGGATTGCTTTGGACTTCCGAACACAGCGTTCCCGCTTTGAGCATTCGCGGAGCCGGTACGCCGCTTATCATTGACGGCAACGTCATTGCCGGCGCTGCTAACGGCAAACTACAAGCCTTACAACTCACAGACGGCAAAGCGGTCTGGGAAGCCACCATTGCGATTCCCAGCGGCCGCTCCGAAGTCGAACGATTGGTCGATCTCGACGCCGATCCGGCCGCCAGCCGCGGTGCAATCTATGTCGCCAGTTTTACCGGCGGCGCTTCCTCGGTTTCCGAAATCGACGGCGACGTATTGTGGCGCAATGAAGCCGTATCGTCCTATACCGGACTCAGCCTGGATTACCGATACATTTATGTCAGCGATACCCAAGGCGACGTTTGGCAGCTAGACCAACGCAGCGGCGCTTCGTTGTGGAAACAAAAGGATCTGCATAACCGTCACCTTACCGCACCGGCGGCTTACCAAAGTTATGTCGTGGTCGGCGATTTCGAAGGCTACGTCCATTGGCTGTCGGTGACAGACGGGCGCCAATTGGCGCGAACCCAAGTCAGCAAAGCGGCGATTGAGGCCAAACCGGTAGTCGTGGACGACACTGTTTACATATATGCCAAAGACGGCACCCTCGCTGCGTTAAAGGCCCGATAATTCGATGTTACCCGTTATTGCTCTAGTAGGCCGACCCAACGTCGGCAAATCCACCCTGTTCAATTACCTGACCCGTAGCCGCGAGGCGCTGGTGGCCGATTATCCGGGCTTGACCCGGGACCGCCAATACGGCCGGGTCAAACGCGGCGAGCGCGATTGCCTGGTAGTCGACACCGGCGGTATCACCGACGACCAGGAAGGTATCGACGCCTTCGCCAAGAAGCAGGTCGAAATTGCATTGCAGGAAGCCGACGTCGTGTTCTTCATGGTCGACGCCCGCGACGGCATCAATGCCTCCGACGAAGCTATCGCCGATATGCTGCGCAAGCTCGGCAAACCGGTGGTATTGGTCGTCAACAAAATCGACGGTATCGACAGCAATACGGTCACCCACGATTTTTACAGCCTGGCGCTCGGCGAACCGGTACCGATTGCCGCCAGCCACGGCCGCAACGTGCACGAATTGTTGGGCCGGATCGACGAGTTGTTGCCGCCCCAAGCTGACGAGATTCAGGAAGAAGATCCCGGCATCGCCATCGCCATCGTCGGCCGGCCCAACGTCGGCAAATCGACGCTGGTCAACCGTTTACTCGGCGAAGAACGCGTCGTGGTGTTCGACGAAGCCGGCACCACTCGCGATAGCATTTACATCCCATTCGAACGCGACGGCAAGAAATTCACGCTGATCGACACCGCCGGCATGCGCCGCCGCTCCCGAGTGGCGTTGACCGTGGAAAAGTTCAGCATCATTAAATCACTGCAAGCGATCGAAAAAGCCCATGTCGTGATCTATTTGATCGACGCCCGCGAAGGCGTTACCGACCAGGATGCGCATATTCTGGGGTTGGTATTGGAAGCTGGCCGCGCATTGATTATCGGACTGAATAAATGGGATGGCCTTAACGCCGAGCACCGCGAGTTCGTCAAAAAGCAAATCGAAATGAAGCTGTCGTTTCTGGACTTTGCCGAAAAGCATCCGATTTCGGCCTTGCACGGCAGCGGCGTCGGCAAATTGTTCGATGTCGTGCACAGCCTGTACGACTCGGCGATGGTCGATATGTCGACGCCGTTATTGACCCGAATCCTGACCGACGCGCTGGCGGCGCATCAACCGCCGCTGGTCGGCGGCCGTCGAATCAAATTGAAATACGCCCACCAAGGCGGGCGCAATCCACCGGTGGTAGTGATTCACGGCGTACAGACCGATGCCCTGCCCGGCGCCTACAAACGCTATTTGATGAACTATTTCCGCGACCAACTGCAATTGAAAGGAACGCCGGTGCGCTTGGTATTCAAATCGCCGGAAAATCCGTTTCAAGGCCGAAAAAACCCGCTCAGCGACCGGCAGATCAAAAAACGTAAGCGTTTGATCGACTTCAGCAAGCGAAAGAAATAAAAATAGTAACCGCTACAGGAGCCCAGAATGGCAACCATCACCTTCCAAGGCAAACCCATCAACACCGTAGGCGATTTACCCGCCGTCGGCAGTCCCGCCCCGGACTTTCTGCTTACCAACCGGAAAATGCAGGATGTCGGCTTGGCCGAATTTGCCGGCAAACGCAAGGTATTGAATATCGTACCGAGCCTGGACACGCCGACTTGCGCCGCCTCTACCCGCAAGTTCAACGAAAAAGCGGCTCATTTACCGAATACCGTGGTGCTGGCCGTATCGGCAGACCTGCCGTTCGCTCAAGTCCGATTCTGCGAAATTGAAGGCATCAAACATGTGGTGCCGCTGTCCACGTTTCGCTCCAGTTTCGCCCACGACTACGGCGTCGAGTTGTTGGATAGCATTTTGGCCGGACTAACGGCACGCGCAATTGTCATTATCGACGAACATAACACGGTCATTTACACCCAGCTGGTCAACGAAATTGCCGACGAACCCGATTACTCCGCGGCGCTGGCAACCCTAAATTAGAAGCTTTAAAAAGCGGCCCATGGGAAATTTCAAAGAACTATCGCAATTCATTAAAATTCGGTAGCCTAAGCCCAATATTGTTAACTTAAGGTTTAGAACGGAACTTTATCTTTCTCAGATTTATCTCAAGCCAAGATATCCGTGCGGCTTTGTTTCGGATATTTGAAGACACACTGTACCAATCGTTGCCATCAAACTAAGGACGAAATAACTCAACGGGCTTATCGATTACTGTTTTTCCCTATGGAGCGCACTGCCAAAAAAGTAGTTGCGGCTCGAGGAACCCAAGGTAGTGCTAGCAATGAATAGCGAATTCTCGGCTCGGCGTCGAACAGTACGCCGCCAACAGGAACGACGAACCAATCCGTACCCATTCAATTCGGAAGAATGGATTGCCTTCATTCAGCAACAATATTTACTGTGGCCCAAGTACGAACGCCGTATGGGCGAACGCCGGGTTGCCGAAAGACGCGAGACCGACCGCCGAGCAGGATTGCGAAAGGAATCTGAAGACGTCATTTTCCAGCGTACCCGCTGGTTTTCCGCGGAAACCATCCTGAACGACGATGAGAAACAAATGATCCAGGAATTGTTTGCGGAGGAGGAATAGTGCTATGGCGCGGCTCGAATGTCGGCAGGATGCCTGACAATCACGTAGAAGCGGTCTCTGGAACGCTTTACCCAGCCACGCACCTCGACGTTTTTTCCAATATAACTTTCCAAGGCTGTAAATAACGGCAAGGAACTTGGCTCGATGGAGACCGAGACCTTATCGCTGAATAACAAATAACTATGCTTTACCGTTTGTTTGAGCGAAATTATCTTGCCGGTTACCCGTTTCCATCCTTGGTAATTTGACTGATCCAACCGCTCAGCGGGAGTTGGGCTATAGGCCGCATCGGACCATAGACCAATATTGCCGCGTTCCGCATCCTCCTGCGCGGCCAGCAATTCGTTAACATATCTCAGGTTTGGCGGGTGAATATTGACAGTTGCTAATCCCTGCTTCACCAACTCGACGTTGATCAATTGTTTATTTTCGTTAAATACATAAGCCAGGGTACGTTGATATTTATCCTGTTTTTCCACATCGCCCTGCAGAAATACCTTTCGTTGCTCCAGCTTAAGCCGCAACCATTGTTTAGCCTGCTCACCTCCAGCTTCCGCGGATTTGATGCGGCCAGCGATTTCCGGCGTATTTATACCTAACAGCCTAACTTTGCGGCCGTCATCTAATAGAATAGTATCGCCATCAAACACCTTCTCAACCCGGTAGTAGCTTATCCCCGGATCAATATGCATTACTTGGGCATCTTCATGATGCCGATCCGAGAAATGGCTACGGCCGTGAACATCTGTCCAACGATAGACTTCGGCGCCAGCAATTACTGGCACCAGTAACGCGAGCACGGACCAACACCTAATTTTTATTGTTTTACGCATACTATGGATATGTCTACTAACCAACAGATAATCGCTGCGACTGAAGCGTGGATTAAATCATTCGTAATAGCCTACAACATTTGTCCCTTTGCAAATCGCGAGCGGCAGCGTAACAGCATTCGTTATCGAGTAGAAAATGGCAATAACGTCGAATCTTGCCTGAACGCGGTTATAGAAGAATGCATGCATCTCGATACTCACCCAGAGACAGAAACAACCTTGCTAATTATCACCAGACAGTTCGACAACTTTTACGACTATCTGGACGTATTGGCAATTGCCGAGCAATTATTGATTGATCAAGGATACGAGGGAATTTATCAAATAGCCAGTTTTCACCCGCATTATCGGTTTGCCGATAGCGGCGAAAACGATCCCGATAACTATACGAATCGATCACCGTACCCAATGTTGCATCTAATTCGAGAAAGCAGCATCGAAAGCGCCTTAGCGTCATATCCTGATCCGGCAAGCATACCGGAACGGAATGTGAAGTTGACTAGACAATTAGGCCTAAAGAAACTGCAAAACATTCTTCGCGACTGCCTTGAATCAACTACTTCGGAATGAGCCGCAGAAAGTGCCAAGTGTTACAGTAGAATTGTGTGAGAAGAGTCTAGGCAAAAAAAAAGCCCGTCTGAGACGGGCTTTGTGTTTAAGAGCTTGGCGATGACCTACTTTCACATGGCAACCTGCCACACTATCATCGGCGCTAAGCGGTTTCACTTCCGAGTTCGGGATGGGATCGGGTGGTTCACGCTTGCTATGTTCACCAAGCAAACTGGTTAGGCTGTTGTTGCAGCCGTCATGCACAGGTTCGAAGCGTATGGCTTCGCGGGCTTTGCCGCTTGACCTGTTTTCATGGAAATCTGTAGCGAGTTTGTCGTTCTCAGTTTGTTATCAGCAGTCAACTGCTACCCAAACGCATTGGGTGTTATATGGTCAAGCCTCACGGGCAATTAGTACACGTTAGCTACGCCCATTACTGGACTTCCACACCGTGCCTATCAACGTCGTCGTCTCCAACGGCCCTTCAGGGGACTTAAAGTCCCAGTGAGATCTCATCTTGGGAGGGGCTTCCCGCTTAGATGCTTTCAGCGGTTATCCTGTCCGAACGTGGCTACCCGGCAATGCCATTGGCATGACAACCGGAACACCAGAGGTTCGTCCACTTCGGTCCTCTCGTACTAGAAGCAGCTTCCCTCAAATCTCAAACGCCCACGGCAGATAGGGACCGAACTGTCTCACGACGTTCTGAACCCAGCTCGCGTACCACTTTAAATGGCGAACAGCCATACCCTTGGGACCTGCTTCAGCCCCAGGATGTGATGAGCCGACATCGAGGTGCCAAACACCGCCGTCGATATGAACTCTTGGGCGGTATCAGCCTGTTATCCCCGGCGTACCTTTTATCCGTTGAGCGATGGCCCTTCCATACAGAACCACCGGATCACTAAGACCTACTTTCGTACCTGCTCGACTTGTCCGTCTCGCAGTCAAGCACCCTTATGCCTTTGCACTCATTGCCTGATTTCCGACCAGGCTGAGGGTACCTTCGTGCTCCTCCGTTACTCTTTGGGAGGAGACCGCCCCAGTCAAACTACCCACCAGACACTGTCCCTAATCCAGATAATGGATCGAGGTTAGAACTCCAAACATACCAGGGTGGTATTTCAAGGATGGCTCCACAAGAACTGGCGTTCCTGCTTCACAGCCTCCCACCTATCCTACACAAGTAGGTTCAAAGTCCAGTGTCAAGCTATAGTAAAGGTGCACGGGGTCTTTCCGTCTAGCCGCGGGTACACTGCATCTTCACAGCGATTTCAATTTCACTGAGTCCCAGGTGGAGACAGTGTGGCCATCGTTACGCCATTCGTGCAGGTCGGAACTTACCCGACAAGGAATTTCGCTACCTTAGGACCGTTATAGTTACGGCCGCCGTTTACTGGGGCTTCGATCAAGAGCTTCTCCGAAGATAACCCCATCAATTAACCTTCCAGCACCGGGCAGGCGTCACACCCTATACGTCCACTTTCGTGTTTGCAGAGTGCTATGTTTTTGCTAAACAGTCGCAGCCACCGATTTTTTGCAACCGCCTTACGCTCCATCCGCGAGGGACTTCACTTATCAACGGCATACCTTCTCCCGAAGTTACGGTATCATTTTGCCTAGTTCCTTCACCTGGGTTCTCTCAAGCGCCTTAGAATTTTCATCCCACCCACCTGTGTCGGTTTAGGGTACGGCCACTAGTAACCTGAAGCTTAGAGGTTTTTCCTGGAAGCAGGGCATCTATCACTTCGCGTTTCTTTCGAGACACTCGTCATCACATCTCAGCATAGAGCACCCCGGATTTGCCTAAGGTACATGCCTACTTGCTTAAACGGCCACTTCCAACCGACCGCTGATATAGCCTTCTCCGTCACCCCATCGCAGTTACTACTGGTACAGGAATATTAACCTGTTTTCCATCGACTACGCATTTCTGCCTCGCCTTAGGTGCCGACTAACCCTGCGTCGATTAACGTTGCGCAGGAAACCTTGGGTTTACGGCGAGGGGGTTTTTCACCCCCTTTATCGTTACTTATGTCAGCATTCGCACTTCCGATACCTCCAGCCGACTTCTCAATCGACCTTCGCAGGCGTACGGAACGCTCCTCTACCACTCACGCAAAGCGTGAATCCGTAGCTTCGGTACTATGCTTAGCCCCGGTGAATCTTCCGCGCAGACCGACTCGACCAGTGAGCTATTACGCTTTCTTTAAAGGGTGGCTGCTTCTAAGCCAACCTCCTGGCTGTCTGTGCCTTTCCACATCGTTTCCCACTGAGCATAGATTTGGGGACCTTAGCTGACGGTCTGGGCTGTTTCCCTTTTCACGACGGACCTTATCACCCGCCGTGTGTCTCCCGTGCTGAAACTTGCTGGTATTCGGAGTTTGCATCGGGTTGGTAAGTCGGGATGACCCCCTAGCCGAAACAGTGCTCTACCCCCAGCAGTTATACACGAGGCGCTACCTAAATAGCTTTCGAGGAGAACCAGCTATCTCCGAGCTTGATTAGCCTTTCACTCCGATCCACAACTCATCCCCTACCTTTTCAACGGGAGTGGGTTCGGTCCTCCAGTGTGTGTTACCACACCTTCAACCTGGTCATGGATAGATCGCCCGGTTTCGGGTCTACACCTTGCGACTAAACGCCCTATTAAGACTCGGTTTCCCTACGCCTCCCCTATTCGGTTAAGCTTGCCACAAAATGTAAGTCGCTGACCCATTATACAAAAGGTACGCAGTCACCCCACGAAGGGGCTCCCACTGCTTGTACGCATACGGTTTCAGGTTCTATTTCACTCCGCTCTCCGCGGTTCTTTTCGCCTTTCCCTCACGGTACTGGTTCACTATCGGTCAGTAAGGAGTATTTAGCCTTGGAGGATGGTCCCCCCATATTCAGTCAACGTTTCACGTGCGCCGACCTACTCGATTTCATGCTGAAGACGTTTTCGTGTACGGGGCTATCACCCTGTATCGCCGGACTTTCCAGACCGTTCCACTAACGTCATCAACACTTAAGGGCTGGTCCCCGTTCGCTCGCCACTACTAAGGGAATCTCGGTTGATTTCTTTTCCTCCGGGTACTTAGATGTTTCAGTTCTCCGGGTTCGCTTCAGTGAGCTATGTATTCACTCAAAGATGACGAGGTTATCCTCGCCGGGTTTCCCCATTCAGACATCTCCGGATCACAGGCTGTTTGCCGCCTCCCCGAAGCTTTTCGCAGGCTACCACGTCTTTCATCGCCTCTTACTGCCTAGGCATCCACCGTATGCGCTTATTCACTTGACCATATAACCCGAATACGTCTGCTTTTACTTCGCTTCCGATTTTCATCTTCGGCTTTGTTAGGCTTACGATTTAAGTTATTTGTCAGCTGACATGTTCGCTGATGTTGCTTGAGAACGACTTGCTATTTACTTTCGGCGCTTATCTTTCGATAATCACTTCCGATAAACCGCAACTCGTTTCAGTTTTGATCGTTTCCGATCAAGACTTGGTTACAGATTTCCATATTGTTAAAGAGCGTATTGATCTAAGGATCAATTCTATAAAGCCTGTATTCAAGCATTATAGAGCTGATCGCCTTCACGGATACGTTGGACCCGGGCACTTGGCTTGCCTCTGGCGAGTGGTGGAGCCAGGGAGGATCGAACTCCCGACCTCCTGCGTGCAAGGCAGGCGCTCTCCCAGCTGAGCTATGGCCCCGAAAACAGTCAAAAGACTAAAGCCGAAATCGTCAAGATCAAAACAGCAATCCGACGAATGTCTTTTGCGTGTTCAGTTGCCTTGTTGCTTTCGTCTTGCTTTTCGCGTTGGTGGGTCTGGGAGGATTTGAACCTCCGACCTCACCCTTATCAGGGGTGCGCTCTAACCAACTGAGCTACAGACCCAGGTGCGTCTTTCAATCGAAATAATTTGTTGTGGATACGTGTAACGGGATTCTGTCTTTGTAAGGAGGTGATCCAGCCCCAGGTTCCCCTAGGGCTACCTTGTTACGACTTCACCCCAGTCATGAATCACAAAGTGGTAAGCGCCCTCCCGAAGGTTAAACTACCTACTTCTTTTGCAACCCACTCCCATGGTGTGACGGGCGGTGTGTACAAGGCCCGGGAACGTATTCACCGCGGCATTCTGATCCGCGATTACTAGCGATTCCGACTTCACGCAGTCGAGTTGCAGACTGCGATCCGGACTGGGACCGGCTTTGTGGGATTTGCTTGACCTCACGGTTTCGCTGCCCTCTGTACCGGCCATTGTAGCACGTGTGTAGCCCTACCCATAAGGGCCATGATGACTTGACGTCGTCCCCACCTTCCTCCGGTTTATCACCGGCAGTCTCCCTAGAGTTCCCGACATTACTCGCTGGCAACTAAGGATAAGGGTTGCGCTCGTTACGGGACTTAACCCAACATTTCACAACACGAGCTGACGACAGCCATGCAGCACCTGTCTCTCGGTTCCCGAAGGCACCAAGTCATCTCTGACAAGTTCCGAGGATGTCAAGGGTAGGTAAGGTTCTTCGCGTTGCATCGAATTAAACCACATGCTCCACCGCTTGTGCGGGCCCCCGTCAATTCATTTGAGTTTTAGCCTTGCGGCCGTACTCCCCAGGCGGTCAACTTAATACGTTAGCTCCACTACTAAGTTCTTTAAGAACCCAACAGTTAGTTGACATCGTTTACGGCGTGGACTACCAGGGTATCTAATCCTGTTTGCTACCCACGCTTTCGTACCTCAGCGTCAGTTTGAGTCCAGAGAGCCGCCTTCGCCACTGGTGTTCCTTCAGATCTCTACGCATTTCACCGCTACACCTGAAATTCCACTCTCCTCTACTCAACTCTAGTTATCCAGTATCAAATGCAGTTCCCAGGTTAAGCCCGGGGCTTTCACATCTGACTTAAACAACCGCCTACGCACGCTTTACGCCCAGTAATTCCGATTAACGCTTGCACCCTCCGTATTACCGCGGCTGCTGGCACGGAGTTAGCCGGTGCTTCTTGTATGGGTAATGTCAGTCTACCGGGTATTAACCGATAGGTATTCCTTCCCATTGAAAGTGCTTTACAACCCTCAGGCCTTCTTCACACACGCGGTATTGCTGGATCAGGCTTTCGCCCATTGTCCAATATTCCCCACTGCTGCCTCCCGTAGGAGTCTGGGCCGTGTCTCAGTCCCAGTGTGGCTGATCATCCTCTCAGACCAGCTACGGATCGTCGCCTTGGTAGGCCTTTACCCCACCAACTAGCTAATCCGACATAGGCTCATCTATTAGCGCAAGGCCCGAAGGTCCCCTGCTTTCATCCGTAGATCGTATGCGGTATTAGCGTGAGTTTCCCCACGTTGTCCCCCACTAATAGGCAGATTCCTATGCATTACTCACCCGTCCGCCACTCATCAAAGGTGCAAGCACCTTATCAGCGTTCGACTTGCATGTGTTAAGCATACCGCCAGCGTTCAATCTGAGCCATGATCAAACTCTTCAGTTTAATTTTGGTTTGTCGCTAAGAAAGATTAGCGACCAATCTTGACTCGATTACAGAACGTAATTTATAAGCTTAAATTGACGTGGTCTGTACCGATAATTTCTAACAGAAATCGATCGCTACACATACCCACACAAATTATTTCGATTCAGTTTGTTAAAGAGCCAGAGCATTTCGCCCTGTTGAGCCGACATATTCTACAGCAATCAGAAATCATGTCAACCACTTTTTCAGCGGCTTTCGATTCAAACTCCCCAAATCGAAATCGCCAACTTACCGACCCCAAAACAACAGAGCCAGCAAAGCCACCACCAAACCAGGATTCAACCTTCAAATCCCAAAACCGTCAGCAGTGAAGAGCCGCTCATTCTAACCACACCTCTCCACCCTGTCAACACTTAACTTAATTTTAGCCGTTAAGGTGCGGCGAGAGACGGCTAATGACTCTTAAAGTGCCCCTGATGAGCCAAAAACCATTTATAGGTACTGCTTAGACCTTCTTCCAAACCAATCTTGGGCTCCCACCCCAAAGACTTCAGTTTGGATACATCCATCAACTTACGCGGCGTACCGTCAGGCTTACTTGTGTTCCAACTAATTTCGCCCTGAAAACCGACGACTCGACCGATAGTCTCTGCCAGTTCTCGAATAGTCACATCCGTCCCAGTGCCAACATTCAAATGCGACAACATAGGCTCGGTGCAAGACTTGTATTCCGCCTCGGATAAGCCCATGACGTGTATACAAGCCGCCGCCATATCATCGACGTGTAAAAACTCGCGCATAGCCTTGCCAGTTCCCCACACCTCGACCATCTGAGCATTGTTTATTTTTGCGTCGTGAAATTTCCTGACCAAGGCCGGAATAACGTGGCTATTCTCCAAATGAAAATTATCATTCTCGCCGTATAGGTTGGTCGGCATGACCGAACGGTAATCAACGCCATATTGGCGGTTGTACGATTCGCACAATTTGATCCCAGCGATTTTGGCAACCGCGTAAGGTTCGTTAGTCGACTCCAGCACTCCGGTTAGCAACGCCTCCTCCCGCATAGGCTGCTCCGCAAACTTCGGATATATGCAAGAACTACCTAAAAACAAAAGCTTACGACAATTCGCCAACCAAGCGGCATGGACGACATTAGCCTCAATCATCAAATTCTGGTATATGAATTCAGCCGGATACTCGTTGTTGGCATGAATACCGCCAACCTTGGCGGCAGCTAATACCACCCAATCGGGTTTCTCGGACGCCAAAAACTCGCGAACAGCGGCTTGATCAGTCAAATCCAATTCCGCATGGGTTCGAACCACAATATTCTGATAGCCGGCATCCGAAAACTGGCGATATATGGCCGATCCAACCATACCGCGATGACCTGCCAGATAAATTTTCGAATTTTTATCCATTACAAACTTACTCCCTACTGACGGCTACACTATACCCTTGCTTTTTGAGTAAGGCATGCTTCTGCGCCTGCTCCAGATCATACGCGACCATTTCCGCGACCATTTCTTGCAGCGTAATTTGCGGCACCCAGCCCAACTTGTTTTTGGCGTTAGCTGGATCGCCCAACAAGGTTTCAACTTCTGCCGGTCTGAAATAACGGGGATCTATCGCCACGATGTTTTGGCCGACCGTCATTGCCGGGGCTTTGTCGCCGGTAATAGTCTCGACAAACCCTTTTTCGCTAACGCCTTTACCCTCCCAGCGAACGGTTACCCCTAATTCTTTAGCTGACATTTCGATGAATTGTCGCACCGAATATTGCACGCCGGTAGCGATTACAAAATCTTCCGGCTGTTCCTGCTGCAGCATCATCCACTGCATCCGCACATAGTCCTTAGCATGCCCCCAGTCACGCAGAGAGTCCATATTGCCCATGTACAAGCATTGATCCAAACCAATGGCTATATTGCTGAGACCTCGGGTAATTTTCCGAGTTACAAACGTTTCGCCACGACGTGGCGACTCATGATTGAACAGAATACCGTTGCAAGCATACATACCATAGGCTTCGCGGTAATTGACAGTAATCCAATAAGCATACAGCTTAGCCACCGCATAGGGCGAACGAGGATAAAACGGCGTCGTTTCTCTCTGCGGGATTTCTTGGACCAAGCCATATAACTCGGAAGTCGATGCTTGGTAAAACCGAGTAGTTTTCTCCAATCCCAAAAATCGAATAGCTTCCAACAACCTCAGGGTACCTATTGCATCGACGTCGGCCGTATATTCGGGAGACTCGAACGATACAGCAACATGGCTCATCGCCCCCAAGTTGTAGACTTCGTCGGGACGGATCTCGCTGAGAATCCGCGTCAAATTCGAAGTATCGGTTAAGTCGCCATAATGCAAAAAAAACTTCGGATCCCTGATATGAGGATCTTGGTAAATATGATCGACGCGCTCAGTGTTAAAAAGCGAAGACCGTCGCTTGATACCGTGCACCTCATAACCCTTTTCCAATAAAAACTCAGCCAGATACGACCCGTCCTGGCCGGTAATTCCGGTAATCAACGCTTTTTTAGTACTCACTTAAAGCTCCTTTTCTGTAGGACAACATTCGAAAAATCCAATTTAGACTCAGCCACTTTAGAACCGACGCGGCTGTTCTTGCTCAATCAACCTGAAGTAGAAACATCTGTAGCTGGAACTATCGTTTTCCCAGGCAAATAATTTCCTAACTCAGGTAATAAATCGCGCAAAAAACTTTGCAAGCGACTGTCGGCCAACGCTATGTCTTCAGCCTTATTCACCGGAGTGACTAATCTTACCAACGCCCCGTCCGTCCGATTCATCATAATAGCATCGTAAAACAAATACCATTTGACCATGTATTCGTTAGTTATCGTTCTACCCCGTTGTTGAAACCAGAAATACACCAACTGGCGACTGTCGCCTTTTTGAATAACAGCCCGGTTCAATTCAAGCGAATGGCCGTCCAAGGCAAATTCAGGAAACTCTTTCTGACTGTAGCTAGTAATTTGCCAACCGTCGCCCGGGATACAACTGCGCGGCGAATGCACCGCAGCGCCTTTACGCTGAGACTGATAGTAAGCGCTGTAAAAATTGACGCTGTTTTGGGTACCCAATTGGTTGAAATTAATAATCACATAGTCGGTCAACTTCAACTCGTTCAAATAGAACTGGCTTAAATAATCGTTGCGGCCCTGCCAATCGCCTAGCTTAGTCGGAAAATTTAAGAACGCTTTACGCTGCGGAATTACATCTTCCCTACCTTTGGACATTTCCGCGACACTGGCTCCGGTAACAAGCAATATTGCAACTACAAATACCGACCGATTCAATTGCCCGACGGAAGAGCCAATGACCGGAGCCTTCCCCCATTCAGCGGGGATCTGCACCAATTCACCAAATGCCAGCTTTCTGCCGCTGATCCGACTAAAAATCCACATCTCGATGAACAACAGCACCATGCACAGCAGAAATACAGCCCAACCCTCAAAATCGTGCAAAAAGCCTTCCGCCATCTCAGTACCCCAATTATCGACCAACACACCAATCACGCCGATACGAAAACTGTTCATGAGGATAGTCAACGGCATGGCCGACAAAAAAATCAGCAGCTTCTGCCAAAACGGCCCTTTAAACAGATAGGCGCACAAGAACGCCAAACTGGCCAGGGGGAACAGATAGCGCAAACCACTACAGGCATCAACCACCTGCAACTTATAATTGCCCAAGTCGATCACGTTACCTTCAAGGTACACCATGATGTCACAAGCCCGAATAAATTCAACACCGAGCCAAGAGGATATTAGCTGCAATTTTGATGACAAATTATTCAGAATAAATGCCGGGAAAGGCACCATAAAAACCAAAAACAATAAAGGTACAGAGGCAGTCTTTAACCCTGTTAGACCGAGTGCACACACAAACATGCCGGTCAATACAATCAAGAACGCGTATTGCTCCATCGTCTTGATTGTCGCCAGACCACCCAGTATAAAAATCAGTAGGCCCAAAACAATGACAGCCAACCCGGGCGCCGACTCTCTGAAGTTTTGCGCCAAGCTCAGCTCGCTACGCCGCATCCAGATCAGATAAACCGTGATACACGGAATGAAAAAGCCATGGCTATATTCCTCTAACCCAATCCAGGTGTTAACCATTTCGCCCAAGCTATCGCGAAAGACCAAACACAGCAGCAGAAAAGCTGCACCCCAACAAGACCACACAACGGCCGCTTTAGTATTCTCTGTATTCATTCCGTGTCGACAATAAGAATTGGTTTTTAGACTCTGTAGGTTATGAGAATTTGCGGCTAATGAATTTAACCAGCCTTCTCGAGCCCCCATCCCGGTCAAGTGCCGAAAAACTATATAACCCCAGCACCAGACCGACCCGCCATTATCCCTGGGCCGGATTAAGGCACTGTGACAATCGCGGAATCACTAGGCATCCGGGTCGGCGGTAAAAATCGGATTGTTTTTATCCTCTTCATGCAACTTGGCCTTCTCCTCCGGGTAAATGTGCCAAAAAGACTGGTCAATCGCGCCTTGGGTGTAGCTGTTTTTACGATCATGGGTAAACGGGCACCACCAATTTTCCACCACTTTCACCATGTAGGCATGCCATTCAAACAAACCCACGCTGTAAGGGCAATACCAGGTGCAATTTAAAATCCAAAATAGCTTGGACTGCGACATACTCAACTTGAACGAGCCGTCCATCGTAATCTGGCTTTTCAGATCATAGCGATGACTCGATCTGGCCGGCAAAAAATCGCCCCAGGTTTTGACATTTTGCGCACCGACCAATTTCAGACTGAAGTAGGTGAGATAAGCACTGGCAATGACAAAAGGCAAAGTCAGAATCGGTAAGTAGATGAACAACAAACCGAGCGCCCTGGACCACACCGGCATCTGTTTATGATGGCAACCGATATTGACGCGGTCTGTACACGATTCGCAGGCTTTTATGCCCCCTTGGGTAGTCATGTTTGTTTCTCCTCTGTTGTCGTTATTATTATTTGCTCGGCATTGAGCAATTGAAAAATGCTGCGACAGCCCTCGCAGCAGAATTTTTTCGGCCCTTGCACGGTATTCAACTTGAATCCGCCAATCAACACCGGCTGCCCGCACAGATCGCAGCCCGATTTCTGCGCCGGCATCTGGTCAGATACGTGCGCTAACCGCGCAAAAGAACGCTTTCAAATATTCGGTTTCGGCCATCGCCGGATGTATCGGATGGTCCGGGCCTTGGCCACCGGCGGCAAAAAACACCAAATGCCGATCAATATGCCGTGCCGACGATCGCAAAATTTCTTGCAGATTTTCCCGACTCAAATGGTGAGAACAAGACGCCGAAACCAAAATACCGCTGCCGGACAAGACCTGTAACGCCAAATGGTTCAAGCGTCGATAAGCTTCATAACCGGATTTGAAATCTTTCTTGCGTTTTATCAGGGCTGGCGGATCCAATATGATGACGTCGAACTGTTCACGTTGCTCTCGAGCCTGCTTTAAAAACTCAAACACATCGCTGCGCACAAAACGCATTTTACCGGCGACACCGTTTAACTCGGCGCTGGCTTCGGCCAGTTTCAACGCGCTTTCAGAGCTATCGACGCAACAGACTTCGGCCGCCCCGCCCATTGCTGCCGGAATGCCCCAGGCCCCGGCGTAACTGAACAAATCCAGCACTCGCATCCCGCCCACCAACTTTGCCAGCCGGGCACGGTTCTCCCGGTGATCGTAAAACCAGCCCGTCTTTTGACCCTCGACAACATTCACCAAAAATCGGGAACCGTTTTCCTCGACCACCAAATGCTCCGGCAATTCCCCAAAAACCAACTCCGGCACCAGAGACAAGTTTTCAAGCTGCCGTTGGCCGGTATCATTTTTCAACAGTACCGCTGTCGGCTCAGCCAACTCGCATAAAACCTTGACCACTAAATCTTTGTGTCGCTCCATGCCGGCCGTGGTGATTTGCACCGACAATACCGAACCGAACCGGTCCACCACCAAACCAGGCAGCCCATCGCTTTCGCCGAACACCCACCGGTAAAACGGTTTGTCGAACAAACGCTGACGCAGATTCAGCGCCTGGCTTAGCCGGGATTTGAAAAAACTCTCGCCGATTTTCAGATTGCTTTTACGCGTCAACAACCGCGTGCAAATCAAAGCATTGGGATTGACATAGGCTAGTCCGATCGGCTTAGCCTCGGCATCGCATACGGTAGCCAAGTCGCCCGGACTAAATTGCTCCAACGGAGAACGCCGGCAATCGACCTCATTGCTGAACACCCATAAATGGCCTTGGCGCAAACGCTTGTCTTCGTTCTTTTTCAGAAACAGTTCGGGATAACTCATGCTTATTTACGATAACTTAAAAACATAACCGCCCACCTGAGCCGCAGGTGCGGCGATATGCAATCGAATCGGCAATGTCTGGTCCGGCTTTAGCGCAGCGACACCGGCCAGTTGCGACAATGAAAAAGCCCGCTCCGCAATCGCTTGGCCGTTAAAGCCGAGCAGAGTCAACCTTAACATCGTACCTTCCTGCGACAAAACGGCATGATTGGTGATTGCCGCGCTGAAAACGTAACTATTGTCGGCTTGGCGCTGTAAATCGGTATGCGATACCGATAACTCAAGGTCATTGTTATAACCGGGAGGTCGGCAACCGACCATTCCGCACAATCGCTGCCAATTCGCGGCAACGGTAGGCAAGCGGTAGAGTTTTTCGCCTTCGAAATAAAAAACTTGAGCGATCAATACAGCGAATGCCATCGCGCCAGCCCATCGCCAGCCCTTGAAACTTGACTGTCCTGGTTTCGCAACGATCCCATTTGGCTCTCTAGAAAAATCCGACGCTTCGCTGCCGTCCTCGCTTAACTCTGCCAGACCGTCGAAACGCTGACCGCAACTCGGGCAGGTCAACAATCCTCGCTGCCGACGCAATTGCCGGACCGTTACGGCTTGTGGTGCTTGGCAATTCGGACAAAGGGTGAACATTCGTCAACCGGGCTTGCAAACGTCCAGCCGACACCAATCTTCACGACTCACCGGTTCGGCAACCGACAAACCGAGCGCGCGGTAGGCGCCGGCCACCACTTCGGCCTGTTCGTTCAAAATCCCCGATAACACCAGTTGGCCGCCGGGTTTGACCAACTCGGCGATCACAGGCGCCAATTCGACTAACGGTTTGGCCAGAATATTGGCGAGCACCACATCCGCGGCAAACGCCGAGAACTGTTCCGGCAGATAATAGCTGATCCGGTCTTGCACCCCGTTCTTCTCGGCATTGTAACGGCTGGCAGTCAAGGCCTGCGGATCGATATCGATGGCGTGCGCGTATCCTGCGCCCAATAACAAGCCCGCTACCGCCAATATGCCGGAACCGCAACCAAAATCGATCAAGACTTTGCCGTTAGATTCGTGACTAGCCAGCCATTCCAGGCACAAGGCCGTGGTCGGGTGGGTTCCGGTCCCGAAAGCCAACCCCGGGTCCAAGGTCATGCATACCGTATCCGGCTCCGCTCTCTCCTGCCCACTGGGACAAATCCAAAGCTTGCCGCCGAACTTCATCGGCTGAAAATGCTCCATCCACGCCCTTTCCCAAGCCTGATCCTGCAACACTTCCGCCGACCACTCCTGCAAAGGTTGACCGATGAATTGATTGAACAACAGTGACTGCACGATATCCGGATCCGAGTCCAATTCGAACAGTGCCGTCACCCGCGTACGGCTCCAAACTTTGGTTTGGTCGATAGCCGGTTCGTAAACCGGCTCGTCTTCCGCATCGCTATAGGTTACCGAAACCGCTCCCAATTCGGAAAAGAAGTCCGAGATTTCCGGAGCGGTGGTTTCGTCGGTTACGACCGAAAGCTGATGCCATGCCATAAACAAGCCCTGACTGGAGAATTAAACGGCGTACGCTTTGCCTTGGCCATTTACGGCTTAGTGGATGCCCAGTTTCTTTTCCAAATAATGGATATTTTGTCCGCCCTGAGCAAATGCCGCATCTGCCATGATGCTTTGCTGTAGCGGAATATTGGTTTTGATGCCGTCGATCACCATTTCGCTCAGCGCCGTCTTCATCCGGGCAATTGCGCTGGCTCGATCATCGCCGTGCGCGATCAGTTTACCGATCATCGAGTCGTAATACGGCGGTACCCGATACCCGTTATAAATATGGGTCTCGCAACGAATGCCAGGACCGCCCGGCATATGGAATTGCTCGATCAGGCCCGGACTCGGCATAAAGGTTTTCGGATCTTCGGCGTTCAAGCGACACTCGATGGCATGGCCGGTGAACGTAACCTGCTCCTGAGTGATAGACAAAGGCTCGCCGGCGGCAATTCGCAACTGCTCCTTGACGATGTCGAAACCGGTAATCATCTCGGTGACCGGATGTTCGACCTGGACCCTGGTATTCATCTCGATGAAATAAAATTGGCCTTTTTCGTACAGAAACTCGAAAGTTCCGGCCCCCAAATAACCGATTTCCCGGCAAGCCTTGGCACAACGTTCGCCCATCAGCTGACGCTGTTCCTCGGTGATGCCCGGCGCCGGCGCTTCTTCGACTACCTTTTGGTGGCGGCGCTGCATCGAGCAATCGCGTTCGCCCAAATGGATGGCATTGCCGTGCGAATCAGCCAGCACTTGAAACTCGATGTGGCGCGGATCCTCCAAAAACTTCTCCATATACACCGTACTGTTGCCAAATGCGGTACCGGCTTCGGCCTTGGTCATCGCAATCGCGTTCAACAAGGTGCTTTCGGTATGCACTGTACGCATGCCCCGGCCACCGCCGCCGCCCGCAGCCTTGATAATCACCGGATAACCGATTTCCCGCGCCATTTTTAGGTTGGTTTCGTCGTCGTCGCCCAATGGGTCGCCATTACCGGGAACGCATGGAATACCGGCCGCTTGCATCGCTTTCTTCGCAGAGATTTTATCGCCCATCATCCGAATGGTATCCGGCTTGGGCCCGATAAATACAAATCCGCTCTGACTGACTTTTTCGGAAAAATCGGCGTTTTCCGACAGGAATCCGTATCCAGGATGGATCGCTTCGGCGTCGGTGACTTCGGCAGCACTGATGATGGCCGGGATGTTCAAATAGCTGCCGGAAGAAGCCGCCGGGCCGATGCAAACCGCTTCGTCGGCCAGACGCACATGCTTCAGGTCGCGGTCCGCTTCGGAATAGACCGCCACAGTTTTGATACCCAACTCGCGGCAAGCCCGCAAAATGCGCAATGCAATCTCGCCACGATTGGCGATAACAATTTTTTCAAACATAAGCCAAGCCTCGAAACAGGTTATTCGATAATGAATAGAGGCTGGCCGTACTCGACCGGATGACCGTTCTCCACCAGAATCTGCTTAACCTTGCCGCTTTTGTCGGCTTCGATCTGATTTAGAATTTTCATCGCTTCAATGATACACAGGGTTTGACCAACGCTAACGCTTTGACCGACTTCGACAAACGCAGCCGATCCGGGCGAAGCGGAACGGTAGAACGTGCCGACCATCGGCGATTTGACGGCGTGGCCGCTGATTTTCTCTTCCGCCGGAACCGCAGCGGGCGCTGCCGCTGCAGGAGCCGGTGTAGCCGCTACCGGCGCCGGAGCTGCATATTGCATCGGCGCAGCCGCGGAGTAGCGGCTGATGCGTACCGACTCTTCGCCTTCGCTAATTTCTATCTCAGCAATATCGGATTCTTCGATAAGATCGATTAATTTTTTTATTTTTCTAATATCCATCGTTCTGAGTTCTCTCTTGTAATAACTGATGAGCGGCTTGGACAGCCAATTCGTAACCGGTAGCCCCTAATCCGCAGATAACGCCGACGGCGATATCCGAAAAATAAGAATGTCTTCTGAAAGGCTCACGGGCATGCACGTTCGATAAATGAACTTCTATGAATGCAATCTTGGTAGCCAGCAGGGCATCGCGAATCGCCACGCTGGTATGGGTAAACGCAGCAGGATTGATGATGATGAAATCCACACCTTGCCGGTAAGCTTGATGAATCTGTTCGACGATTTCGTGTTCGGCGTTGCTCTGCCAAAAACTCAGCTGATGCCCCAACGACCGCGCCAAACTCTCAACGCTGCCCTGGATATCCTGCAAAGTTTTGCTGCCGTATAACCCCGGTTCCCGAACGCCTAACATATTTAAATTGGGTCCGTTCAGAACGGTAAGGATCGCCATGAAAATATCGAACAAGAAAGAATCAAATAAAGCGAAATTCTGCCTAATTCGCAGGTTTTTGTCCAGATAAACCGCTTTCTAGCCGTCTAAGCAACGCTTTCCCTGTATTTGGCGTTAATTAGGCGGCAGTAGCGGCTCAATGACTTCCAGGATTTTTTCCCTGGACAATTCGCCTAATTGGCGGTGCACGATTTTGCCTTGCGGATCGACAATCACGGTAAACGGCACGGTATTGATCAAGTTACCCAAGCGCTGCGCCAACATCGCCGCGTCCTCGCCGCCGATCAGCAGCGGATAATTGACCTTCACCCGACTCTGGTAGTCCAACACCGGCTGCTTATCTTCCAGGGCAATACCGACAAATTGCACGCCGCGATCTTGATATTCGGCCTGCAATTTAACGAACTCGGGGATCTCCTTCAAACAGGGAGGACACCAGGTCGCCCAAAAATTGACCAGCAAAATCTTGCCGCGCCATTGCGCTATCGACTGCGGCACGTCCTGCAAATCCGGCAGGCTGAAATTCAACTCCGGTCCGGGCTCGGTTGTTGCAGCCGGGGCTTGCTCCCGGTACCCGTAAAAGGCGATACCCGCGACGACGGCCATTAACGCGACCAAACAAAAAACCAGTATTTTCCGCTTCATAATTGCTGCAAAGTGTTCAAAAAAGTGGCGGCATCCTGATAGCCGATCACGCGCATGCCGCTACGCTCATGGCCATCTGCGCCGAAGAAGATAATGCCGGGCGGCCCGATCAGATCAAAACGTTTCAACAAGGCCTGGTCCGCTTCGTTGTTGGCTGTGACATCGGCCTGCAACAACACGGTATTGGCCAAGCGTTGTTTTACGCGCGGATCGGTGAAGGTATAAGCTTCCATCTCTTTACAGGACACGCACCAGTCCGCATAAAAATCCAACATCACGCTACGGCCGCTGGCAGCGGCTTGCTGAATCCGCTGCTCGAGTTCCGGCAGGTTCGCCACTCGCTCAAAGTGCAGCCCCTCCGGTTCGGACTTCGAGCCACCACCCCCAGCCAAGCCTTGCAGCGGCTGCAATGGATTGGAATTGCCGGCGCTCAAGCCGATCAGTTGCAAAATGCCGAACACCAGCATGACCAAACCCAGGCCTTTCCATAACTTGCGCCAACCGCCGGCGGCTTCCGGCAATGGCTCAATCGCGCCTAGATAGATAGCCGGAATCACCAACAGCAAAGCCCACAACAGCATCGCCACGGAGGCCGGCAAAATACGCGACAGCATCCAGACCGCCACCGCCAACATCACCACACCGAACACGGCCTTGGTCGAATTCAGCCAACTGCCGGATTTAGGTAACAACTTGCCCGCCGACGCACCAAGCAACAACAACGGCGCCCCCATGCCCAAGCCCATCGCGAACAAGGCCGCTCCGCCCAGCACCGCATCGCCGGTCTGGCCGATGTAAATCAATGCCGCTGCCAACGGCGCCGCCACACACGGCCCGACGATCAGCGACGACAAAGCGCCCATGATTGCCGCCCCCCAATAAGAACCGTCTCGATGGCGATCGCTAGAGCGATGCAGCATGGTTTGAATCGACTTGGGCACTTCCAAATTGTAAAAACCGAACATCGACAAGGCCAGCAACACAAACAAGCCGGAGAAGGTCGCAAGCACCCAGGGCTCTTGAAAAGTTGCCTGCAAATTGCTGCCGAACAGCGCGGCCAGGATGCCGAATGCGGTGTACATCAACGCCGAGGCTAGGACGTAACTCAGCGACAACAAAAACCCTTTGCGGACGCCGACCTGATGGCCGTGGCCAACGATAATCCCGGACAAAATCGGGATCATCGGAAACACGCACGGGGTAAAAGCCAGCAGTAAACCGAAGCCGAAAAAGCTGAGCAAGGTTAACGCCAGACTGTCGTGGCGCAAAGCATTGACGATCCGGTCTTGCTCCGACTCCGGCGGATTGGCTGCCGCCGGTTCAACCGGTAACGAACCCGCCTCCGGCAAATCCAGACTGACCGTCTGCTGCATCGGTGGATAACAGACGCCGCGGTCGGCGCAGCCCTGAAATTTTGCCAGCAATTGGACGGTTTCGGCCGCCGATTGGCCGCGTATTAACGGCACATCGACATTCACCTGGTTACGGTAGATCTGCACCTGGCCGAATTCGGCATCGTGGTAGGCATCGCCTTCCGGCAGCGGGAGTTTGCCCAATTGCGCCGTCGTCGGCACCTGTAGCGCCAACGACAATTTGTCCTTGTACAGGTAATAACCGTCCGCAATCAGCCACGAGGCCTGCAGGGTATGCCCATCCTTGACGCTGGCAAAAAACCTGAAGGCTTGTTCGGCCGGCAACAAGTCTGCGGAAAATACATTGGCCGTCAAACCTTTCAAGCCCTTGACGAATTGTTGCACCGTTTCGCCGCCGACGACCGCCGCCGTTGGCGCTGCCGGCAAACCGATATCCAGCACCACTTTTTGCGGCGGGTAACAAACGCCGACGTCGGCACAGCCTTGATACTTCACCAGCAGTTTGAGCTGAGGCAAACCCTTGTCGTTTACCAGCGGCAACCCTACCTGCAACGAATTGCGGTAGACCACGACATCGCCCAGGCTCGGATCGTGTTCACTAGCACCTTCGGGCATTTGCGCCTGACCCAGCACGATGCCCTCGGTCTGCGACTGAAACTTGGTCTTGTCCCGGTACAGGTGGTAACCGTCGGCGATCTGCCAGTTAAGCTCGATACTATTGCCGCTTTGAGCGCTTGCGCTTAATTTAAACGCCTGCTCCGCCGGCAAAAAATCCTGGCTGTCTTCAGCCGCGACCAGCGATGACAACGCGACTAAAACCCAGAAAAAAATCAAACGCCAATCAAACATGAATTTATCCATTGCAAATAATCCTGAGACCCGCGTTCAATGTCGAGCGCGATAATTTCCGGAACTTCATAGGGGTGGAGTTTTTTCACGGCAGCTTCGATCGCCGGATAACGGTCCTGCCGACTCTTGATCAGCAGCAAATGTTCCTGAGCGGTTTCTATTTGGCCTTGCCATTGGTAAACCGAACGGACGCCGGGCACGATGTTGACGCAAGCCGCCAGCTTTTCGGCGATGAGCGCATGCGCCAAATTTTCGGCGCAATCCGCATTGGGACAGGTACAGAGTATCAATTGGTACATCGCGATATTATCCTGGAATTTCTACTGGGATGCTCTTAGTATTAGCCGCTTTTTTCCCGGCCAGCTCACCATGAAAATCATGCACGCCCTGTTTCTGACTTTTCTGATCGTACCGTTTGTGGAGATTTACCTGTTGTTGCAGGTCGGTAGCGTCATAGGCACCTTTCCGACCGTGCTTTTGGTGGTGTTGACCGCGACCTTGGGAGCATGGCTATTACGGCAACAAGGCTTTGCAACCTGGAACCGGTTCCAGAACGGTTTGAGACAAGGAGAAATTCCGGCTTATGAAATGGTGGAGGGCCCGGTCTTGTTGGTCGGTGGGGCCTTATTACTGACGCCGGGATTCTTTACCGACTTATGCGGCTTCGCCTGCTTGATTCCGGCGGTCCGGCGAAAAATAGCCGATTATCTGATCGAGCGGCATTTATCCACCACCCAGGCTGGTTCGATATTCCGACACACTACCCGCGACCGGTCTGTGATTGACGGCGAATACGAGAAACACTAAAAATGACAGCAGCCTGAATTCTCGCTATCGCGAATTCAGGCTGCCCCGCATTTATTGGCCGTTGTCGGTGCTGGCATCGGTGGCGGCAAAACCGCCGCTCAGCGTGTTTTTTCCAAAACCTGAATACGCCGGGCACCAGCCGGAGTAGCTGGTGGCGACCAACACCAAACCGACCAGCAGCATTAACACGCTGGCGGTAAACAAAGACACGCTCAGCAAAACCACTCCTGAAACCATGCGCACTTTTTTGTCTTTATCGCCGATGTTGTGCTCAAACTTGACCAAACGTTTATAATCGAAGCTCATTTCCAATCCTCTCTGTGTTGTATTTATTTAGTCCTGACGCAAGGCTCTCCCTTTAAAGGCAAGCAAATATACACAGCTCCCCGAAATCTGCAAGCTATAAAAAATGGATGTCTCTTCTATCATTGCCCCGTTAAACGACCAGCAACGTCTGGCCGTTTCGGCCCCTTCCCAAGCCATGCTGGTGCTGGCCGGCGCCGGTAGCGGCAAAACCCGGGTGCTGGTGCACCGCATCGCCTGGCATATCAAGATCAACCACGTCTCGCCCTACCACATCCTGGCGGTAACCTTTACCAACAAGGCCGCCAACGAGATGCGCGGCCGGATCGAGGATTTGCTGAACACCTCTGCCCGCTCGATGTGGATCGGCACTTTTCACGGTCTGGCCCACCGATTACTCAGGCAACATGCCAAGCAAGCCAAACTGCCGGAAACGTTTCAAGTGATGGACAGCGACGACCAATTGCGCATCGTCAAACGCCTGATCAAGAATCTGAACCTGGACGACAGCAAATGGCCGCCGAAACAAGCGCAATGGTTCATCAATGGGCAAAAGGACGAAGGCATCCGCGCCCGCCACATGCAGGACAGCGGCGATTTTTACCTGAGGCAGATGCGCCAGATCTATTTGGCTTACGAGGAATTGTGCGATCGCTCCGGCTTGGTCGATTTCGCCGAACTGCTGCTCCGCGCCCACGAACTGCTGCGCGACAATGCCGATTTATTGAGCTTTTACCGCGAGCGGTTCCAGCAAGTCCACGTCGACGAGTTTCAGGACACCAACACCATCCAATACGCCTGGCTGCGGTTGTTGACCGAAGGCAACAACAACCTGTTCGTGGTCGGCGACGACGATCAATCGATTTACGGCTGGCGCGGCGCCAAAATCGAAAATATCTACGCCTTCCAAAAACACTATCCGCAACACGGCGTGATCCGCCTGGAACAGAACTACCGCTCCAGCGGCCATATTCTGAAAGCCGCCAACACGCTGATCGCCAACAACGACAACCGGATGGGCAAGGAACTGTGGACCGACGCCGGCGACGGCCACGCTCTGGCCTTGTACTCGGCGTTCAACGAACAGGACGAAGCCTATTTCGTCGTCGAAAAAATCCGGCAATGGGTGCGCGACGGCGGCCTACGCAGCGAAACGGCGATTTTGTACCGTTCCAACGCCCAATCCCGCCAGTTCGAAGAACGTTTGATGACCACCGCCACCCCATACCGGGTTTACGGCGGCCTGCGCTTTTTCGAACGGATGGAGATCAAGAACGCCCTCGCCTATCTGCGTTTGTCCAGCAACCCGCACGACGACGCCTCGTTCGAACGGGTCGTCAATACGCCGACCCGCGGCATCGGCGCCAAAACCCTGGACGACATGCGACTCCTGGCCCGCGAAAAGCAATTGTCCTTGTGGCAGGCGGCGCAGGCCATTCTGGAACAAAACCAGTTGCCGGCCCGTGCCGCCAACGCGCTGCGCGGCTTCATGAATCTGGTGCTTGAGCTGGGCCGGGCTACACAAGATTGGAGTCTGCACGAAACCGTCAAACATATCGTCGAAACCAGCGGCCTGATCGAACTGTATAAAAAGGAAAAGCAGGATAAAGGCGAAGCCCGGGTGGAAAACCTGGAAGAGTTGGTCAACGCCGCCCGATTGTTCGACTATGATCGCGAGAATGCGGAAAACCTGTCTGAGCTGGACATGTTTCTGGCCCACGCCGCGCTGGAAGCCGGCGAAATGCAAGGCGAAGCCGACGAGGATTGCGTGCAGTTGATGACGCTGCATTCCGCCAAGGGCCTGGAGTTCAAGCTGGTGTTTCTGGTCGGCATGGAAGAAGGCCTGTTTCCGTCGCAACAGGCACTGGACGATCCCGGCCGGTTACAGGAAGAACGCAGACTATGCTATGTCGGCATCACCCGCGCCATGCAACAACTCTATTTGACCCACGCCGAATCGCGCCGCCTGTACGGCAAAGACAGCTATCCGCGGGCCTCGCGCTTTTTGCGCGAACTGCCGCAGGAATCGATACAGGAAATCCGCTTGCGCGCCAACGTCACCCGCCCTGCCGCCGCTGCGCCGTCGGCATCCGCCACTCTGGGCGGCGGCAGCTTCAAACTCGGCCAAACCGTCCGCCACGAGAAATTCGGTGAAGGCGTCGTGCTGCAAACCGAAGGCGAAGGCGATCAAGAGCGGGTACAAATCAACTTCCGCAACGCCGGCTTGAAGTGGCTGATGTTGGCTTATGCCAAATTAGACAGGCTATAAGCGATTTTGCCGCAGAATTGATGCCAACGCCTGGTCAATTTTAGTTCGGAAGAAGCGTTAATTCCGGCATCGGTACCTTTCCAATTCCGCTCTCGCTAGTGAGTCACCGAAATTCCGTAAGCCCCGGTACCGGTTGGACTGTAATGACGCACCCTAACGAAATACTGACCGGGCAGCAGGACCCGAACAATTTGCGAATTAGTGCCGGGTCCGCTATCGTCGTCTTGCGTCACAAAACTGGTTTGGCTGTTGGGTCCATACAGGCTGATAAAGGTATCTGTCGAACCGGATGTCGTAATCGTATGGCTGACGGCAGCGGAAACCATAAAGGTATATACATCGCTTTCGTTCGCAGCGGCGATATTGCCTTGCACCACCGGGCCGTTGACCAAGATTTCCGGCAACCCAGGCGGCGGATTGGGCGATACATTGCCACCCACTGCAACGCCGTATGGACCGGTGCCGCCAGCCTGATAATGGCGCACCTCGATAAAATAGGTACCTGCCGATAACTGGGTTTCGATTAGAGCATTGGTTTCAGGGCCGCTATCGTCGTCGCTGGTAACCAGATCGGTCTGATTGTTAGGCCCGAATAGCGACATGAATACATCGGTTGGCCCACTTGTTTCCAGCGTATAGATCCCGGCTGTCGGCGCCAAAAAGCGATACCAGTCGCGCTCGCTGGCGAGTCCGATATTGGCCGGCCGCGGAGCCGCCCCCACCGTCAAATCGATAATTTGCTGAGGTTGCGCCAATTCGTCGTCGTAGCTGTATCCCAGGGTCGTATGGTTAATAACACTCCCCGGCGTCGGTGGCGAAACTTCATTTTGCCAGGGCTCTAGCGGCGTGTTCAAATTGAAATTGGCATCGCCTTGGAACGCTGCCTGATCCGGGTGTTGGCGTTGCCACAGCGCCCAAAGCCGGTCTACATTGCAATGCAAAAGAAAAAAGATCGGATCGTTGGGCGAACTGGCGGTACCCGCGGCACCGCCGACCGACGTATGCACCGTGTTATGGCTTTGGTTCTCCGCGTTACGCACGAATACTCGATAAGGCACGCTAGCCAATACGGCACGCACTGTATTGGCGGTGGGTAACTGACTGAGTTGCAGGTCGCGAGTAAGTTCGACGGGATCGCTGGGGGAATCGCGCTCAGTCAACGGCCACCGACCGCTACCGAATGCAAACGGGCCGTTTTGCACTGCGCCGCCGCGCGGAACGCCGTTGCCGCCCATGAAATCATCATCCCAAAGACTCGAGTTGGCGTTACGGTCGGTAGTCCAATCCCAATAGGGTAAGCTTACTGAGGCGTCAATAGCCTGCAGGTCAAGTTCAAGTCGCCGCAAAAACTCCCGGTGCCATGGCAAAAACAACACGCTGCGATGAATCCCACTGTTGAATAGCTCACGGTGATGACGCACATATCGGTCGTAGACGCCGTTAGCTTTGAGTTGCAAAAGAGCGGCAATGAAACGCGCCTTTTCGTCCGGCGTTAATGTGGTGTGATTTTTTCGGATACCCATGGCAGATCCTCCTCTGAGTAACTACGGTAAGCTCACATTTTGAGCATGGTCACTGTAAAACAATCGTCGCGACTTGTCATGACACCCGCGTACCGGTACGAAATTACCTGGTAAATCTATGAACTTACAACGCGATATTCGGTGGTTCGTGCCTCGGTCTGGCCAGTGAATAATTTGCCAAGCTGTAATGATTCGCCGAATTTATCCTGGAATTCCGTTCGGGCTAAGCTGATCGAAACCAGCGGAGACGTGATCTTCGACACGTGCAGGGCAACCGGTATTTAAGTACCGAGTTAATGGTTCATAGAAAAATCCAATCCCCACACTCCCGCTCGCCGATCCCACAAACAAAAAACGCGGCGCCCGGCCGAAGCCGGAACGCCGCGTTTTGATTTAGGGCAAAAACCGATCAGTCTTCTACGGTGACCACTTTCAGCGAGTTGGTACCGCCTTGATGGCCGGTCGCGTCGCCTTTGGTGATGATGTAGGTATCGCCTTTGTTGACCACACCGCGGGTACGCAGCTTATCGATGATGGCTTTGTTGACTTCGGCTTTTTCCATCGATTCACGGCTGAACGGAATCGGGAATACGCCGCGGTACAACGTCACCCGGCCCAGCGTTTTTTCGTGGCTGCTGAACGCATAAATGGGGATGTTGGAGTTGATCCGCGACATCCACAACGGGGTCGAGCCGGACTCGGTCAACGAGGCCACGCCGCTGATCTTGGTGTGGTTGGCCATGTACATCGCCGACATCGCGATGGCTTCGTCGATCGCCGAGAAGCTATCGGTCATGCGGTGATGTGAATGAGTCACGCTCGGTTGCTTTTCGGTCTCCCAGCAGATACGCACCATGGCTTGCACGGTTTTCACCGGATGCTTGCCGGAAGCGGTTTCCGCCGACAGCATGATCGCATCGGTACCGTCGACAATCGCGTTGGCAACGTCGAACACCTCGGCGCGGGTCGGGATCGGGTTTTCGATCATCGACTCCATCATCTGCGTTGCAGTAATCACGGCCCGGTTCAATTCGCGCGAACGTTTGATCAAGTGCTTTTGCGCCGCCGGCAAGTTGGCGTCACCGATTTCCACACCCAAGTCGCCGCGGGCGACCATGATCGCGTCGGAGGCCATGATGATCTCATCGATCACGTCCATGGCTTCGGCCCGTTCGATTTTCGCCACCAAACCGGCATAGGAGCCGGCCGCTTCCAACAAGGCACGGGCTTCGTGCATGTCGTCGGCGGTGCGCGGGAACGAAATCGCCACGTAGTCGGCCTGAATCACCGCGATGGTTTTGATGTCTTCTTTGTCCTTGTCGGTCAACGCCGCCGCCGACAAACCACCGCCCAGCAGGTTGATGCCCTTGTTGTTGGACAAGTCGCCGCCGACCACCACTTTGGTGTTGACGCGGGTGCCGTTCTCGACGTTGACCACGTCCAGCACCACCCGACCGTCGTCCAGCAGCAGGCGAGTGCCCGGCTTGACTTCGCGCGCCAGCGGCTCGTAGCTGATACCGACCTGAGTATGGTCGCCGTCGTATTTACCAAGATTGATGTCCAGGGCAAAGTCTTGGCCTTCGTCCAGCCAGACTTTGTTTTCCTTGAAACGCTCGATCCGGATTTTCGGGCCTTGCAGGTCGGCCAGAATACCGACCCTGCGGCCGGTTTTCTTGCTCAGTTCCCGCACGCGGTTGGCACGGTCGATATGATCCTGAGCGGAACCGTGCGAGAAATTCAAACGGACGACATCGATACCCGCGTCGAACAATTCCTCGAGTACGCCCGGCTTGTCCGTGGAGGGTCCCAGCGTCGCCAGGATTTTGGTTCTTCGTAACAGCATGTAATCCCTTTATTTGGCGTTATGCAGCGCAATGGTGGTGTCCAACATACGGTTGGAGAAACCCCACTCGTTGTCGTACCAGGACAAGACTTTAACGAAGTTACCGCCGGTCACTTTGGTCAGACCCGCTTCGTAAATCGACGAGTGCGGATTGTGGTTGAAATCGGAAGACACCAACGGCTCATCGTTGATCGCCAAAATGCCTTTCAAAGAACCGTTAGCCGCTTCGCGCAGAATGCTGTCGATTTCTTCCTTGGTGGTGTTGCGCGAGGCCTGGAAGCACAAATCGACCACGGAAACGTTGATGGTCGGAACCCGCATGGCGAAACCGTCCAGTTTGCCTTTCATTTCCGGTAATACCAAACCCACTGCGGCAGCGGCGCCGGTTTTGGTCGGGATCATGGACTGGGTCGCAGAACGGGCGCGGTGCAAATCGCTGTGATAAACGTCGGTCAGCACTTGGTCGTTGGTGTACGAGTGGATCGTGGTCATCAAACCGTGGTCGACACCGATGGTGTCCATCAACGGTTTAACCAGCGGTGCCAAGCAGTTGGTGGTGCAAGACGCGTTGGAAATCACGGTGTCGGACGCTTTCAGGGTTTGGTGGTTGACGCCGTAAACCACGGTGGCGTCGACGTCGTTACCGCCCGGAGCGGAAATGATGACTTTTTTGGCGCCGGCAGAAATGTGCGCGGAGGCTTTGGCTTTGCTGGTAAAGAAACCGGTGCACTCGTGCACGACGTCGATGCCCAGTTCACCCCAAGGCAATTTAGCCGGATCGCGCTCGGCGAAAACCCGGATGCGGTCGCCATTAACCACAATGTAATCGCCATCCACTGTCACATCAAACGGGAATTTGCCATGAACGGTGTCGTATTTGGTCAAATGCGCATTGGTTTTGGAATCGCCCAAATCGTTGATCGCAACCACTTGAATTTCGTTGGTGCGACCGGCCTCGTACAGTGCGCGCAGAACATTGCGACCGATACGGCCGTAACCGTTAATTGCAACTTTAATTGCCATAGAATTTTCTCCGGGATGATTGTGAAGGACTGGGGTTGAGATGTGCCGAAAGCACCAAAAATTCGGCAGATTGTAGCAAACCCTGGCAAACAACGTCTACCGCCGAGACCGGATTAGCGCCGCTCGCCGCTGCCGCACCTACGCAACTACGTTACAATTGCGCTCCATTCCCGACCGCAGACAACCGCTCATGCAAATCCAGTGGTACCCCGGCCATATGCACAAGGCCAGCAAAGAAATCAAATATGCGCTGCCTGAGATCGATCTGCTGATCGAAATCCTCGACGCCCGCATCCCTTACAGCAGTCAAAACCCGATGCTGGCCAGACTGCGCGGCAGCAAACCCTGTATCCGGGTATTGAACAAAACCGACCTGGCCGATCCGGAACTGACCAAGCAGTGGCAGGCGTATCTGGAACGCGAGCAAGCGGTGAAAACCCTGGCGGTAACCACGCAACAACCCGACAAAATCAAACAGATCATAGACCTGTGCGGCAAAATGCTACCGGACAAAACCGCCGCCGGCAAAGTGGTCAGAACCATGATCATGGGCATCCCGAATGTCGGCAAATCGACCATCATCAACGTGCTGGCCGGCAGGACCATCGCCAAGACCGGCAACGAGCCGGCCGTGACCAAACAGCAACAACGCATCAACCTGGGCAAGAATATCGTGCTGTCCGACACGCCGGGCGTGCTGTGGCCTAACGTCGAGAACCGGCACAGCGGTTACCGGCTGGCCGCCACCGGTGCCGTCAAGGATACCGCGTTCGAACACGCCGATATTGCTTTGTATACGCTGGATTACCTGCGTCGTGTGTATCCGGAACTAATGCGCCAACGCTATCGAATGGAAACCCTAGCGGAAGAATCGCAGGCCTTGCTGGAAGCGATAGGTGCCAAACGCGGCTGCTTGCGCGCCGGCGGCATCGTCGAACTGGACAAGGCGGCCAAACTACTGCTGACCGAGTTGCGTGCCGGCACCATAGGCCGAATCACATTGGAAACCCCGGAGATGATAGAAGCCGAAATGACTGAACTGGCCGCTATCCGGGCCGAAAAAGCCGCCGAGCGCGAAGCGCGCCGACAGCGCTCCTGACCGGCGCCAATGCGCAATCGGGCCGCGGCCGACGGTTCAGGCGTTGAAAATCGGCGCAGCTTGCCCCACATCGTTCCGGAACCTTTAAGCTACCCCTGGGGTCTGCTGCGCAACCGCTGAGCGGCCAATATTCTCAAAAACGGAGCCATTCGAATGAATCCTCAAGAACGCGATCAACTCAACCTGTTCTTAAAACAATTGACCGAGGCCAGAATCAGCGCCAAAGATGCGGAAGCCGCGCAGTTGATTGCCGATGGCGTCGCCAAACAACCCGATGCCGCCTACCTGCTGGTGCAACGGGCCATGTTACTGGAACAAGCGTTGAACAGCGCCAAAAGCCAGATCGCCGACCTGCAACAGCAATTGCAAAATAGCGCCGCGGCGGCACCGCGCGGCGGATTTTTGAGCAACGATCCGTGGGCGCCAGCACCGGCTGCCGGCGGCGTACCCGGCGCCGGCAATTACCAAATTCCGCGCAACGCGCCGATGCCGCCACAAGCCAGCGCGTTCGGCGGCGGCTCGAGCTTTCTGGGCAACATCGCCACCACTGCCGCCGGCGTCGTCGCCGGATCGTTTCTATATCAAGGCATCGAAAGCCTATTGGGCCACCACGGCGGCGGCCAATCGCTGTGGAGCCAACCCTCGCACGATAGCTTGGCGGAACCGACGGTCATCAACAACTACTACGGCGACGAGGCGATTGCCGCCGCGACCGCGGACGAGCCGAACGATTATGCCAGCGACGGATCGAACGACTTCGATACCGCCGGCTCCGACGACTCCGACTGGATTTAACCCATGCACTGGCCCGAGCCGAAACCTTGAAGTATCGGCCCGGGCCAGCGCGTCAGCCACCTGCCAAGCCCCAAAACCACTAGCGCCAACCTCGCTCCGCCCTCAACTCCCAGCAAGGCGGAGGCTCGCTGTGACTGAGCGCGTCACCGCCTTACTTCCCCAAAAATATGGTCTACACTTTCGAAAAACCGGCGCAAGCCGGCGAATTGTCTAGCCTAGCAGCCGTCTGATACGCCTTCAACCTTTGGAAAATCTTTAATGCAACTAACCATACGGAACAAATTGATCGCCAGCTTTTCGGCTCTGGTCCTGATCTTAGTCATATTCGGGCTGTTAGCCTGGATCTATATCGGCCGGTTGGGATCAAGTCTCGACGAAATCGCAGAATGGAAGGTGCCGGCCGTTAAACTGGCCGTCGACGTGCACGCCGGCGCCTACGACGCGACGATAGAACAGCTCAATTACCTGCTCTACGAACGCGAGGAAACCTATACCCGCGCCAAGCAGGTGTTGAACACCATGGACGATAACCTGAACAAAGTCGACAGGATAGGCAACACCTTCTCCGATAAAGCCTTGTTGGAACAATCGGCCTCAGTGCGCAACAATGTCAAAGATTTCCGCGAGTTATACGATAATGGCGTCGCCGCATTGAAAAACAATCGGCAAGCGGTCGACACCATGGTCAACAGCGGCAGAGCGGTACTTGCCGAAGCCGACGCCTTTGCCGAAAAGCAAGAAACGGAATATGCCAAACTCTTGGAAAACGGCGCCAGCCAGACCGAACTGAACGGCAAGGTACAAAAATACATTCTGGTCAACCGCATCAAGTCGCTGGCGCAGACCATCATTCAACACGAAAAGGAAGAACGGCTGTACAAGGATCGCCAGTATTACCAACAAATGCAGCAGGAATTACCGGCATTGATGGTGTTGTACGACAAACTCGCCGCAATTACGCCGGAACCGACCGAACACGAACGCATCGATAAAGCTCGGGCCGAAACCGCAAAATACCAAAACGCCGCGGCGCAATGGATCGACAACGACACCCGCCTGAAACAAATCGTCGCCAAAATGGACCAAATCGCCGCCAGCGCCCGACAATCGGCCGCCGCCGCGGAACAGGACGGCTGGAGTAAAGCTCAGGAAATCGCCGGCAAAACCGTGGCGCTGGTGGGCCAGGCCAATACCATCATCGTGGTGTGTCTGATCTTGGGCATTGTCATCGGTGTCGGCATGGCGTTCACCGTGCCGACTAACATAGTCAACTCGATCAATGCGCTCAGCAAATTCGCCAAAGCCTTCGGCACCGGCAACCTCACCGTCCGCACCCGGTTCTCGCCCAGCGACGAAATCGGCGTCATGGCACAAGACTTCGACCACGCCGCAGAAAGTATTCACAAAATTGTCGGCAAGGTCAGCGGCTACTCGCAAACCTTACAACGGAATGCCGAAGTACTGCTGCGGGCCGTAGAGAACAACTCAGCCGGGGCCCAGTCGCAAAAAGAATATATCGAACAGGTGGCGTCGGCCATGAGGGAAATGGCTGCAGCGGTGCAAGCGGTGGCACGCAATGCGTCGCAGGCGGCCGGAGCTGCAGCGGAAACAGACCGCCAAGCCCGCGCCGGGCAATCTGTGGTGCAGCAGGCAGTCGGTTCGATAAACGCATTGGCCCGAGAAATTGCCGATGCGGCGGGAACGGTCAGCAATCTGGAAAGCCACGTCAACGACATCAGCAGCATTCTGGACGTGATCCGCAGCGTTTCCGAACAAACCAATCTGCTGGCGCTAAACGCGGCGATCGAAGCGGCCCGGGCCGGAGAACATGGCCGCGGCTTCGCCGTGGTCGCCGACGAAGTGCGTACGCTGGCCAGTCGCACGCAGTCATCGACCAGCGAAATCCAGAGCATGATAGAAAAGCTGCAATCAGGCTCGAAACAAGCCGTCGTCGCGATGAATGCCAGCCGAACACTGGCCGAACAGAGCGTGGAAAAAGCTCAGGCATCGGGTCAGGCCCTGGGCGCAATTACCCAGTCGGTGGCGACCATCAGCACGATGAACACCCAGATCGCCACCTCTGCCGAGCAACAAAATGCGGTGACCGAGGAAGTCAGCCATACCGTGATCAAGATCACCGAGATCGCCGAAACCGGCGTCGATACCGCAAGGGCCTCGCTGAAATCCGGCATAGAATTGACCGATCTGGCCAAGGAACTGGAACAAGCGGTGTCGCAATTCAAGGTATAAGCCCGAACTACCGGCCGCGACAGGGTTCCGCCGGCCGGTAACTGGCGGATTTCACAGCGATCAAAATCCCCAAAATTCGACGTTTTCGAACGAAAACGACTCGCTGGGCGGCAGCTTTTCGCTCAATTCCAGCAGCCGGATCGGCTTTTCGATGCCGTAGCCCTGGCAAAAGTCCACCCCTATCCCTTTCAATAGCGTCCTGATTTCGTCGTTCTCGACGTATTCGGCGATAGTTTGCAAGCCCATGGAATGAGCAATTTCGTTCATCGACTTGACAATGGCAACATCGGCCTTGTTGTTATGCATGTCTTTGACAAAAGCGCCGTCTATCTTCAGATAATCGACGTTGAGATTTTTCAGGTAGGAATAGGACGAGTATCCGGAACCGAAATCGTCGAGCGAAAATTTACAGCCGAACTGTTTGATCGCGCCGATAAATTTCTTGGTAAATCCCAAATTCTCCGCCGCCACGGTTTCAGTGATTTCGAACGTGATTTTTTCGCAAGGTACGCTGCCTGCCGCCAACACCGATTTCAGAAACTCCAGAAAATCCTCGCTATTGATCGACTGCCCGGACAGATTGATCGAGAAACCGTCGATTCTATTGAATAACTCGCGATTGTTACCGATCCAGTCGAATACATTGCTGACCACCCATTGATCGATTTCCGGCATGCGCTGACAACGTTCCACCGCAGGGATGAAATGGTCGGGGGCAATGACGTTGCCGTCCTCGCCGGTGACGCCAAGCAATATCTCGTAATGCAAATGGCTGGCGGTGACGGGATCGGTGCCTGCGATCATCTGGCAACGGGCAAACAAACGGTTTTCGGCAAAAACTTTGTCGATCCGGCCGATCCATTCGTGCAGTTTTTCCTGATAACGCAAATTCTCGTCGTCGCTGGAAAACACCAATACATTGTTCGGCCCTGAGCGTTCGGCCGACATGCTGGCTGAATCCGCCCGCCGCAGCAATTCCTGTACGTCGTAGCATTCGGCGGCGAACGGCACCAAACCCAGGCTGACGCTGATCGAAAAGCTGCTTTCCTGCCATTGAAAATGTGCCTCGTTAACCACTTTCACCAGCTTACGCGCCGACGCCAAACCCTCCGCCGCGGAACAGTTTTTGAACAAAATCGCGAACGATTCATCGCCCAACCGCGCCAGCAAATCGTTGTGTTCGACGTGTTGCGATAGCGTTGCCGCCAAACTCTTCAACAATTGCTCGACCCCGGCAGTGCCGCAAATATTGGCGATCACCCGCAAATCCAAGACTTCCATATGACACAGCATATGGTGGGCTTCACCGATTCTGGCGGTCTCGTTTTTGAGCTGCTTACTGAACTCGTCCCTGGTAAACAGTTCGGTCACCGGATCGTGCGTGGCATTGAACAGCAGTTTTTCATGCATCTTCTGCAGCATCAAATTGGTCGTTCTGTCGACCAAGGGCGAATCCAGACTTTCCATTTTTATGGCTTCGCCTTTACGCATCAGGTCGGCCAGCTCCTCCCGGCTCAACTCCAATTTATTCAGCCCGTCTCGATTAACGAACACATACAATTGCAACAAATCACCGACCCACACCAATTTCATCGATTCGAAGCCTTGGCCGTCGCGCAGCAAGGTAAACCAATCGCCAACACTGAGCTGCTCGACCTGCGCCATCCAGGCGTCTTCCTTGAGCGGGCGTTCTTTATGACTTCCGGTATCGGCCGGCGGAATTCTGACCGTCTCGACCGGTTTGCGTACCTTCGGGTCGCCGCTACCCAGCAACAACGCGGTCAATTCATCGACCACACTGTCCAGTAAAAACACGTTGGTACATACCGAGGTCAACTGCTCCTTGACGTAATCCAGCGTGGTCTGGATCGTCGCCGCCTGAATTTTCAGCATCGAATCCTGTTCGAACAGCCAGAACAATAGATCGTCGAACACCTTCAAATAGGTGCGTTTTTCCTCGGGTTTACGTTCGCAGTTCAATTCGGCGATCAGCAGCAGGTGTTGCCAGCCGTATTGCAATAATTCCGGGATGACTTTAGGCACCACCCGGCCGGCAATACGCTTGTCGATTTCGTCCTGTACCGAATGCCGGGCCTTTTCCAGCTTCTGTTGGCCTTCGTAAGTTTCTATGATGCGTTTGACATTGGTATCGACCGATCGGGTCACTTGCCGGGTAAGTTCGCCCAACTCGCGCTCGGCTTGCTTGAAGACCTCGGGGTTGGTTTGAGATTCGCTATTGATCCGGGCAACAATATCGTCTACCGCGGTTTTAATATTGATATTTTTTACCACCCGATTACTTTTGACCGCCGGCTCCAATACCGACAATTGGTTCAAAATGCTTTTTACCGGATGTAAATCGGCGTTTAAAAAATCGTCGCCGCGCAATGCAAGAGACAGTAAAGGCAAGTGGATACGTTCCAGCGCCGGTTTGATCTCGGACTCGGGCGCCACGTCGTTGAACAAGGTTTCGAAAAACCGGCCATAGAGATCCAGATGTTGCATATCGGACGCGGAAATCGATTTCGCCCCCAGCCCCAAGCCGCTCAGCGTATCCTGCAAGCGTTTTTTCAGCAGCGACGCATCCCAGTGCAACTTGGGTTCTCCGGCCAGATTTTCCTGCAACCGGGCGATGGCCGTGGCAATTTCGTCGCGGTCGAACAGCGCCGCGGCCGACGCCTGGCGCGCGGTCGCGGCAGGTGCGGCAAGCTCGGGATAGTCGATGCCGGTCTCGGTCAACAAATCCAGCAACGTCGCCGCGACCTGGCCTAGCGGCCGCCGTTCCCGCGTGTCGCCGCCTCCCATTACCTGGCTCAATTCAGTGGGCGTTTGCTGTTCGCCGAGCCCTGAGCGGTCGGCGACGTTCCCGCCGCCAAGCCCCCTGGATTTGCCGATATCGCTCCAATGCGACTGCCGCGGAGTTCTCTTGTCCGCAGATTGGTTCCGCGACAAAAACATGTAAGTTTTCTGGTAAACGCCGTTCAAGTCATTGAACAGCACCTTGCCGAATGCGCTATAGACCAGACTATTGATTTTCCGCGTCAAATCCAGCTGGATCACCAACTCGCGAAAACTGTCGCACAACACCGCTGGGCTGAGGGGGTTAACGACGCCACTCTCGCTGAAACCGAATATCCGGCCGATCTCGCCGGCGACCAGATTGATTTGCTCGTCGTAATGGTTAGCCAGCTTTCTGATGATCAACGACATATTCAGCCAGTCTTCGAAGTCTTCTTTCTCGACTAGGGAAAGCACGTTGTAGTCGGGAATCAAACGCTCTTTATCCGGCTCGTTCCGGGCAATGCCGTCGACATGGGACAATACCGAAGTACAGAATTCGCTGATAAACGTTTCCCGCCCGGTTTTCAATACCGTGATTAAATCGTCGAGCATCGACTGATTGGTAAAGCATTCGCTGTATTGACTGGAGTCGGCGATATAGTTGCCCACCATCTCGTAATAGTGGTTCAGCACCGGCGGCAGGTTTTCGATCAAGAACACCTTGAACAGATTTCTCAACTTCTCCTGATCCAACTTGCCGGGCTGGATCTGGTTGCCGGGCGCCAACAACGCATTCAATGGCGCGCTGGCATATTTTTTCAATGCATTAAACGTATCCCGCGGCATATCCTCGACCGCGACGCCGATGCCACCGCCGGCAACATGTAAGGCGCGGGCATCGATCCGATATTTCTCGCCGTTGACCGCCGAATCCAGGGAAAACTGGATTTTCACCGCTTTGTCCAATGGTATTTGCTCGGGCGCCTTCAGCGCCAAGAAAAATCCGCCCAAGCAAAAATCCAAAATCACCGCGTCGAACTGCAAACGGTTATCGACCACCAACACGGCCTCCAGCTCGATCGGATAGCGAATGTACCTGCGCTGTTTTTGTTTATTAATGTTGGTAGGCATGTAAAGCGAAAATTGAAATTCTATCGATCGCGAAAATCCGCCGCGGGGATCGAACAAGATCGACTTGGGCACCCCGTCCGGGCTGACTGCACCAGGTACCGGACTCGAGCGATACTGGACCAGCCGGGGTAAAGCGTCTAACAAGGGCGCTAACTCTAAAATCGAATACTACATCAGCTCTCCGGAACGCACAAATGGGGGCAAAGCCGCACAAAAACGCCTCCTCATGGCTAAGCCTAAAGACTTAACCCGGCACCACAAGTGGGCCCATCGCTCCGTCATGCATCGATCTTAACCCAAAAAATCCCGTATCTACTGTGTACAATAATAGTCGGTAGCCGCAGGAATGCCTTTGTAAAAATTTAGCCGAAACGACCCCGCCGCCCGCTGGAGCAAACCCTGATTCCAGCCGAAATTAACCAAACACAGTATGACAAATACCCCGTCCGTCCCGCCGCCGTTTGCGGCATCCCGGTTCAGCGTCGCGCCGATGTTGGACTGGACCGATCGCCATTGCCGTTATTTTCACCGCTTATTAAGCCGGCATGCTCTGCTGTATAGCGAAATGGTGACCACCGGCGCAATATTGCAAGGTAATGCCGAACGGCATTTGCAATTCGACGCAGCCGAACACCCGGTTGCCTTGCAATTGGGCGGCAGCAATCCACAGGAACTGGCGCAATGCGCCAAAATTGGCGCCCGCTATGGCTATGATGAAATCAATCTAAACGTCGGCTGCCCCAGCGACCGGGTGCAAAACGGCCGCTTCGGCGCCTGCCTGATGGCCGAACCGCAACTGGTCGCCGACTGTGTCGCGGCCATGCGCGATGCGGTTTCGATTCCGGTGACGGTCAAATCCCGCATCGGCATCGACGACCGCGACTCCTATACCGAATTGGTCGATTTCATCGCGACAGTCGCCCGTGCCGGATGTAAAACCTTCATCGTCCATGCCCGCAAGGCTTGGCTGTCCGGGCTGTCGCCGAAAGAAAACCGCGAGATTCCGCCCTTGCGTTATGACGTGGTGTTCCAGTTGAAGCAAGATTTTCCGGAACTTGAGATTGTGATAAATGGTGGCATTAATACTCTGGATGCGGCCGAAGCCTTATTGAGCCAAGTCGACGGCATCATGCTCGGCCGCGAGGTTTACCATAACCCGTTCCTGCTGGTGCAGGTCGACGCTCGGATTTTCCGGGATGAACGGCCGCTACCCAGCCGGCAGCAGATCGTGATGGCGATGCAGGATTACATAGAACAGCAAATTCGGTCAGGCCAACGTCTGCATAACATCACCCGGCATATGCTCGGCTTGTTCCACGGCGTGGACGGGGCCCGGGCCTGGCGCCGGCATCTGAGCGAGAATGCCGGCAAACCCGGCGCCGGTTTTGAGGTGATTTTGGACGCTCTGGCATTTACTTTTTGATCCTGTATACTCACGGCATTTTTTTACCCAGGGGCGGCGATGGAAGAATATTTCTCCAAAATCATTCAGGCAATAGGCGAAGACGTGAACCGGGAAGGTTTGCGCGATACGCCGAAACGGGCCGCGAAAGCCTTTAAGTTCCTGAACAACGGTTACGAAAAAAACCTGGACGACGTCTTGAACGGGGCCATTTTTCAAGCCGATACCGAAGACATGGTCATCGTCAAGGACATCGAACTCTATTCGCTGTGCGAACACCATCTGCTGCCCTTCATCGGCAAATGCCACATCGGTTACCTGCCACAAGGCAAGGTACTGGGCTTGTCGAAATTGGCGCGCATCGTCGACATGTACGCCCGCCGGCTACAGATCCAGGAACAACTGACCCGGCAAATCGCCGACGCGGTGGAAACCGCTATCGACGCCCGTGGCGTCGCGGTCGTGATCGAAGCCAAACATTTATGCATGATGATGCGCGGCGTCGAAAAACAAAACTCGGTGATGACCACCTCGGTGATGAGCGGCATTTTCCGCCAGGAAATCAGCACCCGCTCCGAGTTCCTCAATCTGATCAACCGAAAATAGCCCGATGAGCGAAACTCCTGCCAACAAAACCGGCGTCTTGCTGGTCAATCTCGGTTCGCCGGCTTCGCCGAAAACCGGAGACGTCAGGCGTTTCCTGCGCGAGTTCCTGGGCGACCCACGGGTCGTCAACCTGCCGCGGCCGCTGTGGTGGCTGATATTGAATCTGTTCGTGCTGCCGTTTCGGCCGCGCAAATCCGCCCATGCCTACCAATCGATCTGGACCGAGCAAGGTTCGCCGCTGATCGTGTTCAGCCAGCAATTGACCGAAAAACTGAAAGCGCGTTACGGCGGACCGTCGCTAGCCATCGACTGCGCGATGCGCTACGGCAAACCGGCCTTGCGGGACAAATTAAGGGATCTGAAAAAACAAGGCGTCACCGAAATCGTGGTATTACCGCTCTACCCCCAGTATTCTTCGACTACCACGGCCTCGATTTTCGACATCGTCGCCGACGAATTCGTCGACTGGCGGCATATGCCCGGCCTGCGTTTTATCAGCGATTTTCACCAGCACCCGGCTTATATCACTGCTGTCGCCGCGTCGGTGCAACAACATTGGCAGGAAAATGGCCAAGCGCAATTGCTGGTAATGTCCTTTCACGGCTTGCCGGCCAAATTGACCGAATGGGGCGACCCTTACTATTACCAATGCCAGACCAGCGCCCGCTTGATTGCCGAGCAATTGGGCCTGACCGAAACGCAATGGAAACTGGTGTTTCAGTCGCGATTCGGTCGTGCGGAATGGTTGAAACCCTATTGCGTAGAAGTGCTGGAGGAATTACCCAAACAAGGTATCCGCCAAATTGACATGATCTGTCCCGGATTTTCGGTAGACTGCCTGGAAACGCTGGAAGAAATCGCAATCGCTAATCGCGAACTGTTTCTGGAAGCCGGCGGCGAAAGCTACCGCTACATTCCGTGCCTGAACGACAGCGACGCCCACGTCGAGCTGATGCTAGAGTTAATAAGAACCGCACGCTGACGTTGCGGCCGATAAAAAACGGGGGAGGCAGCATGCAACAGAACATTCTACAAAGTTGGAACGGCGAATGGCCGAAGGCCCGCTCTACCGAACCGCTGGCAACCGGTGCCGGAGTGATCGACCCGGGCGCCTTCAATACGATCGAGGTCGACGAACTGTTCGACAATGTCAATTACGCCAGCACCCTGGCCGGCCAAGCCGTGCTTTACCGTTCGCTGGCCCAGCCCATGCACGACCGCGAAGCCATTGCCGCCAAACAGGACGCCGTGCGCGAAATTCGCGACAACCCTGCGGTCCGGGAAAACATCGAGAATATCGTCGCCAATGCCGCCGCCGGCGAAAACCGCTTGTATCTGCTACTGTTCGGCGAATTCCTGGGCGGTTTTGGCACCGCCCGCGAAGACAATCAGATCGAGGGCTACGGCTACAAACAATACGTGCGCGGGATTCGCGTGGTGCTGAATCTGGTCGGCGCCATTTACAATTCCGGCCGGCCGCAAAGCCCTTATCTGCAAAGCGTATTCGACAAAATCGGTAATTTCGCCCAAAGCAACGAATACTCGCTGATGGTCGGCCCGGTCTACAACAGCGAAAAAGGCCTGCAAAGCAAGGAACAACGTAAAAACTCGTTTGCTCCGGCCACGATTTTCCGGCCCACACTATTCAAACCGTTACTGATCGCAATGTTGGTTGCCGCAATTTGGGGCTTGACCCGGATTTTCCCCAGCGACATGTTCCAGGTCACCCGCGACGGCCTGTCTGTAGCCTCGGTATTCTTCCTGCCGTTGGCCTTGGCTTACATTCCGGTGGTCGGCGGCTACGACCGCGACAACTGCATCATTCCGCTACGCGAGATCTACAAAAACTCTGCCGCGCTCGGCGAATTGCTGGACGGCCTGGGTCAGCTCGACGAACTGTTAGCCTTTATCAAGTATGCCGAGAACTACGGCAGCGAAACCGTATTGCCCGACTTGACCGCGGGAGACCGCCACTCGATTGAATTGCACGACGCGAAGAATCCGGTGCTCGGCCACAAAAATCCAAACTACGTCGACAACGATTTCAGCATGAGCGAGGAACGGCTGGTCTGCGTCACCGGGCCGAATAGCGGCGGTAAAACCGCCTTCTGCAAAACCGTCACTCAAATTCAATTGCTGGCGCAAATCGGCTGCTACGTGCCGGCCCGGGCCGCCAAAATGACAGTAGCGGATCGGATTTTTTACCAGGCGCCGGAAATCAGCCATCTCGACGACGGCGAAGGCCGCTTCGGCACCGAGTTGAAACGCACCCGCGACATTTTCCTGGCAGCCAGCAGCAACAGCCTGGTCGTGCTTGACGAAATGGCGGAAGGCACTACTTTTGAAGAGAAAATGCAATCGTCGATCGACGTGCTGGACGGCTTTTACCGCAAAGGGAACAGCACCATCCTGATTACGCATAACCACCAATTGGTCGACGTGTTCGTCAATCGGCGGGTGGCGACGCCGAAACAAGTGGAATTCGCCGACGACATGCCGACCTTCAAGCTGATGGACGGCATTTCCCGCGTCAGCCATGCCGATCGGGTAGCAAAGAAAATCGGCTTTTCCAAACAAGATATCGATAACTATCTAGCCAATTCATGAACATAGGTACACCCGACACTGCCTCCGCCACCAAAGCCCTGCTGCTCGGTAGCGGCGAACTGGGCAAGGAAATCGCGATCTCGCTGCAGCGTTACGGGGTGGAAGTGATAGCGGTCGACCGCTACCCCGGCGCCCCGGCAATGCAGGTGGCCCACCGCCGCCATGTGATCGACATGACCGATGCCGCGGCGGTCAAGGCCTTGATCGCGCAGGAGCAACCGCACTTCATCGTGCCGGAACTGGAAGCGATCGCCACCGATGCACTAGCCGAAATTGAGCGAACCGGGCACACCACGGTGGTACCAAATGCCCGCGCCATCCAATTGACGATGAACCGGGAAGGCATCCGCCAACTGGCAGCCGCGGAATTGGGCTTGCCTACCTCGAAATACGCCTTTGCCGAATCCTTCGCCCAACTGCAAGCCGCCGTGGATAGCGGCATCGGTTACCCTTGTTTCGTCAAACCGACCATGTCATCATCGGGCAAGGGCCAGTCGATGGTGAAAAGCGCAGACCAATTGCAAGCGGCTTGGGATTACGCCAAAGCCGGCGGCCGCACCGATACCGGCAAAGTCATCGTCGAAGCCAAAATCGACTTCGACTTCGAAATCACCTTATTGACGGTACGGGCGCTGGATGCAGAAGGCCGGGTGCAGACTTATTTTTGCGAACCGATCGGCCACCGTCAGGAACACGGTGACTACCGGGAGAGCTGGCAACCGCAAGCCATGAGCGAAAATGCCATCGCGCTGGCGCAACAAATCGCCGGCAAAGTCACCGATGCCTTGGGTGGACTCGGCCTGTTCGGTGTGGAACTGTTCGTCGCCGGCGACCAGGTCTGGTTCAGTGAAGTCAGCCCGCGGCCGCACGATACCGGCATGGTCACAATGGCCAGCCAACGCCAGAGCGAATTCGATCTGCATGCCCGGGCGATTTTGGGTTTACCGGTCAATACAGCGCTGGACAGAACCGCTGCCAGCGCCGTGATTCTGGGCGGCATCGACGCCAAAGCAGTTAGCTACCAGGGATTAGAGCGAGCCTTGGCAATACCGGATACCGATGTCCGCCTGTTCGGAAAACCGGAAGCCTTCGCCGCCCGGCGCATGGGCGTCGCGCTGGCGACCGGCGAGACGGTCGAAGCGGCGCGGGCCAAGGCCGTACAGGCCGCCAGCTCGGTCGCGGTTGAGCAATGATCTGATATTTCGGGAGGGTAACGCGATGAAACGCCTGCTGATCGCCATCTTATCCTTCGCGCCAATCGCCGACTCCGGGGCGGATATCTATAAATATGTTGACCCGGACGGCCGGGTTTATTACACCGACGAGCCGAAAAAAGGCTTCGATTACCGCCTGATCATCCGCACCCGGCCGCGCACCTATAGCCGCGACTTGAAGTACATGTCCGGCAACAAACTCAAATTCAACGATTTGATTGCCAAAGCCGCAGCCAAACACCAAATGGACCCGAAACTGCTGCACGCCGTAATTCAAGCGGAATCGGCCTACAACCCGCACGCAGTATCTTCTGCCGGCGCAGTGGGCTTGATGCAGCTGATGCCTGACACGGCCCGTCGCTACGGCGTCACCGACCGGCGCGACGCCGAACAGAACGTCGACGGCGGCACCCGTTATTTGAAAGACCTGCTGGCCATGTTCAACTCGAATTTGACCTTGGCCGTAGCCGGTTACAACGCCGGCGAGGGTGCGGTGATGAAATACGGCAACGCCGTGCCGCCCTACCCGGAAACCCGCAACTACGTACAGCACGTACTGTCGCTATATCGGAAAAGCTGAGTGAAGGTCGCCGCAATCAGGCAACTGGTCGCCGACGCGACAAACCTGTTCTCGTTGCCCGACATCTATTTCCAACTGAATGAAATGATCCGGGACTCGCGGTATTCGCCAGCCGACATCGGCGCGGTGATCGCAAAAGACCCCGTACTTGCGGCGCGGCTGCTACGCGTCGTCAATAGTCCTTTCTACGGCTTCCAGGCCCGGATAGACACATTGTCGCGAGCCATTACCGTAATCGGCGTCGACGACCTGTACAGTCTGGTCGTGGCAACCTGCATCGCCGACCGGTTCCGGCAAATACCGGGCGAATTGGTGGACATGGCCAGTTTCTGGCGCCGCAGCATCCACTGTGCGATTTTGGTGCGGGCCTTGGCCAAGCGCTGCGCGGTTTTGCACGCCGAACGGCTGTTTATCGCCGGCCTGCTGCACGATATCGGCTCGCTGCTGCTCTATCACCGCTTGGCGGAACCCAGCCGCCAGGCGCTGCTGGCCGCCAACGGCGACCGCCGTTTGGTTCCCGGCCTCGAACAAACCCTGCTCGGCTTCACCCATGCCGAGGTTGGCCGCGAATTATTGAAGAACTGGGGCCTGCCCGAATCCCTGTACGAGACAGTAGGCTGTTACCTGGAACCGGAGCAAGCTTTACTGCACAAGCTGGACGCGCACCTACTGCACATTGCTTGCCGACTGGCCGACTGCAAATCGGCCGCCGAACGTCAAGCCACTGCGGCCGGTTTTGCGAAGCAAACGCTGGTCTTGGTCCGGATTAGCCGCGAACAGATTCTGGAAATCGCCGACCAAGTCGACCAGGACTTAGCGCAAATGCTGGATTTATTCAGCCCGCCCTAACCCGCCGCCGGGTTCAGCACGTCGACGCCGAATTTCTTCAGCAAACCGGCCAATTTAATCAAGGGCAAGCCAACCAAGGCATTCGGATCTTCGCCGCAAATTTTATCGAACAAGGCGATACCCAGGGATTCGGATTTGAAGCTGCCGGCGCAATCGTAGGGACGGTCGATGTCCAAGTAATATTCGATCTGCTGCAGGCTTAAGGATTTGAAGTGCACCTCACACTCGACCAGATCGGTAAAATACTGTCCGCTGGCGCTATCCAATACGCAAAGCCCGGTGTAGAAAGACACCACTCTGCCCGATTGGCGCTGCAGTTGGGCAACTGCCCGCTCCCGATTCCCCGGCTTTCCCAGGATTTCGCCGTCGAACGCTGCCACCTGGTCTGAGCCGATCACCAGATGTGCGGGATGGATACTGCCAACTGCCAGCGCTTTTTCGACGGATAAACGCAGCGCCAAATCCGTTGGCGGCTCGTTTGGCCGGGGCGTTTCGTCGACGTTCGCCGGGCAACAATTGAAGTCGACAGCCAATTTTTTCAATAGCTCTCGACGGTACGCGGAGCTGGATGCCAGCACGATGGAACTAGTCTCGGTCATGGAATAGCAAGTTGTCAGTTTGACGCAACAGTCTGATATCTGTATCATTGTACAGTTATGTCAGATAAGTTTCCCGACCATATTGATCCTCTGCTGTTCGCTGAAAGACGTAGCGTATTGGCCGGAGAATTGAATATCGCTACGCTCGAACGCTTGGCCGATAGCGTAGTTGACCGTAGCGGTGTCTTGGCCGTCCGCATCGAGTTCGGCAAAGAGGGTAAACGGGTTACCGTGTCCGGCCATATAGGGGGCGACCTCCAATTGGAGTGTCAATCCTGCCTGCAGGCGCTGGCATGGCCTGTAGATATCAGCTTTAAATTGTCTGTTGTGTCTTCGCTACAGGAAGCCAAGCAACTGGACGATTCCGAGCCGTTAATGCTGGACGGCGATACGATTTCGTTAACCGCCTTGGTCGAGGACGAAATTCTACTGGCGTTGCCGGATTATCCGCGACACCCGTTCGACTGCATCGAACGCAACCGTTCCGAAGACGCCGAATACGGCGCGACCGATAGTCAGATCAAGGCGAACAACCCTTTTTCTGTTTTAGCAAAACTTAAAAAAACTGGAGATTGAAATGGCAGTACAAAAGAGCAAAGTATCGCGTTCCAGACGCGGTCAACGTCGTTCACACGATGCATTGGTCGGCAAAACCCTGGCCCAGGATCCATTGACCGGCGAAACCCATCTGCGCCACCACATGACACCCGACGGTTATTTCAAAGGCCGTCAAATCGTCGGCGCACACGAAGAAGATTAATCGTAGCGCTCCGCCGGGTATCGACCCGCGCCGGATTTATGCCGAATAAACCGCTCCGGTCCGCAAACCGGGACCGGCGCTTTCGGTCTCGGCGGCCGGGGAAACAAACGGCGCATTTCGGCAGCACGATAGTCTCTGGGTAAAGCCAACTTGTTGTTCGGCAACAGTTGGCTTCTTTTAACTTATGGGGTTAGTCATAAGCGTGAGCTCAACTCTCTCAATCGACGCCATGGGCGGGGATTTCGGTCCGCAAGTAACGGTTCCCGCCTCTCTGGCCTGTTTAAGAAAAAATCCGGATCTGAATCTCATCATGGTTGGCGACGAGGCGGTTCTGCGCAAACTGCTGGAACCGGCGCTTGCCGAATTTGACGGCCGGATCAGCATTCAACACGCCTCACAAGTCGTGGAAATGGACGAAACGCCGCAAAAAGCGCTGAAGAACAAAAAAGATTCTTCGATGCGGGTAGCGATCAACCTGGTTCAGGAAGGCAAAGCCGACGCTTGCGTCAGCGCCGGCAACACCGGAGCCCTGATGGCAACCGCCCGTTTCGTGCTGAAAATGATCCCCGGTATCGATCGTCCCGCGATTATTTCCACCCTGCCTTCGACCTTCGGCCATACCCACATGCTGGACTTGGGCGGCAACGTCGATTCCAGCGCCGAACATCTCTATCAATTCGCCGTGATGGGCGAGGAAGTCGTCAAAGCGGTGGAGAACATCGAGCGGCCGCGTATCGGCTTGCTGAATATTGGCGAGGAAGACATGAAAGGCAACGAGCAAGTCAAAGCTGCCGCCAAATTACTGGAAAATTCCTCGCTAAATTACATCGGCTACGTGGAAGGTAACTCGATCAACGCCGGCAACGTCAAAGTCGATTTGATCGTCACCGACGGCTTCGTCGGCAATGTCGCCTTAAAATCGATCGAAGGCGCCGCAAAAATGATCGGTTCCAAATTGAAAGACAGTTTCTCGAAAAACTGGCTGACCAAACTGGCCGGTCTGGCGGCCTACCCGGTTCTGAAACAATTCAAAGACAGCATCGATCCGCGCCTCTACAACGGCGCCAGCTTCATCGGCTTGCGCGGACTGGTGATCAAAAGCCACGGCGGCGCCGACGCCCTGGCCTTCGAGACTGCCATTCATCTGGCCGAACTGGAAGTGGCGCAAGGCGTTATCCGTAAAATCAGCGAAAAACTGGAAGTCGCGCTCGCGCAGAAGGTCGCCTCATGAGCCGCTGGACCAAGGTAATCGGCACCGGCGGCTATCTGCCGCCGATCGTCCGCACCAACGACGATATCTCCAACATGGTCGACACCTCCGACAGCTGGATTTACGAACGTACCGGCATCAAAAGCCGTCGCATCGCCGGCCCGGAGGAAACCGCCTCCAGCATGGCCGAAATCGCCGCCCGCCAGGCCATAGCCATGGCCGGTATCGCCGCGACCGACATCGATATGATCGTCGTCGCCACCGGCACGCCGGAGCGGGTCTATCCCAGCACCGCCTGCCTGCTGCAGGAACGGCTGGGCATCAAACACTGCGTTGGCTTCGATATTCAGGCCGCCTGCTCCGGTTCGGTTTACGGCCTCAGCATCGCCGACCAATACATCAAAACCGGCTTCGCCAAAAACGTCCTGGTGGTCGGCAGTGAAATCTGCTCGCGGATTGTCGACTGGAGCGACCGCAGCACCTGCATTCTGTTCGGCGACGGCGCCGGCGCGATCCTGCTGACGGCCAGCGCGGAGCCCGGCATATTGTCCACTCATATTCACTCCGACGGTGGTTACGAAGACCTGTTGTATTGCCCGAACCCGCAAGTGGCAGCCGAAGCCAAACAGCAAGAGCCGGCCTTCATCAGTATGCGCGGTAACGAAGTGTTCAAAGTTGCGGTCAACACGCTGGGCCGGATTGTCGATGAAACCCTGGCCGCAAACGGCTTGCAGCAAAGCGATATCGACTGGCTGGTGCCCCATCAGGCCAATACCCGCATCATTGCCGCCACCGCGAAAAAACTCGGCATGTCGATGGATCAAGTGATTCTGACCTTGGAAAACCAGGGCAATACCTCCTCGGCATCGGTGCTACTCGCCTTTAACGAAGGCGTGCGCGACGGCCGCATCCAACGCGGCCAGACCGTGCTGATGGAAGCATTCGGCGCCGGTTTCACCTGGGGCTCCGCATTACTGAGGTACTAACGATGACAATCAACGAACAAAGTTACAACCTGGCCTTCGTCTTTCCCGGCCAGGGCTCGCAAGCCGTCGGCATGCTCGGCGCGTTGGCGGAAGCCACCCCGGTGGTGAAACGAACCTTCGAACAAGCGTCCGACGCGCTGGGTTTCGATTTGTGGAATCTGGTCGCCAACGGCCCGGAAGCCGATCTCAATCAAACTCACAATACCCAACCGGCCATGCTGGCGGCCGGCGTGGCCGTCTGGCGGGCTTGGTGCGAGCTATCGGCGATCCGCCCTGCCTGGATGGCCGGCCACAGCTTGGGCGAATATACCGCCCTGGTGTGTTCCGGCGCACTGGGCTTCGACGACGCAATCAAATTAGTTGCCGCCCGCGGCCGCTTGATGCAGGAAGCGGTACCGGCCGGCGAAGGTGCAATGGCCGCCATCCTGGGCCTGGAAGACCACCAAGTGGTCAACACTTGCACTGAAGTCGCCCACGGCGAGATCGTCGCCGCCGCCAACTTCAACGCGCCCGGCCAAGTCGTCATCGCCGGCCAAACCGCCGCCGTCGACCGCGCCATTGAGGCCTTGAAAGCCCTGGGCGCCAAGCGCGCCTTGAAACTGCCGGTCAGCGTACCGTCGCATTGCGCCTTGATGGAAGCGGCCTCCGACCAGCTCAACGAGATTCTGCAAGGCCTGAACGTCGACATGCCCAATACCACGCTGATTCACAATGCCGACGTCAAATCGCACGGCTCGCCGGAAGTGATTCGCTACGCGCTGAAGGAACAATTATTCAAACCGGTGCGCTGGGTGGAAAGCATCAAATTCATGCACGAGCAAGGCGTTACCGCCTTCGTCGAGTGCGGCCCCGGTAAAGTGCTGATGGGCTTGAACAAGCGCATCGCCGCCGATGCCGCCCACTTCACCTTGTACGACATCGAAACCATCAACAACGTTGTGGAGCAACTCCGTGGATAAGAAAACCGCCATCGTTACCGGCGCCAGCCGCGGCATCGGCCGGGCCATTGCCGAAAGACTGGTCGCAGACGGCTTTTACGTACTGGGCACCGCCACCTCCGACAGCGGTGCCGAGGCTATTTCCGCCTACCTGGGCGACAACGGCAAAGGCTATAAACTGAACGTGGCCGACGCCGCCGACATCGAAGCCTTTATCAAGACCACCGGTGACGCCTACGGCACGCCAGCGGTTCTGGTCAACAACGCCGGCATCACCCGCGACAACCTGTTGATGCGGATGAAAGACGAGGAATGGGACGACATCATCAACACCAACCTGACTTCGATCTTCCGGATGAGCAAAGCCGTGTTACGCGGCATGATGAAAGCCCGTTACGGCCGCATCATCAATATCTCGTCCGTCGTCGGTTCGACCGGCAACGCCGGCCAGACCAACTATGCCGCAGCCAAGGCCGGCATGGTCGGCTTCGCCAAATCGATGGCGAAGGAAGTTGGTTCGCGCGGCATCACCGTCAACACCGTTGCGCCGGGTTTCATCGACACCGACATGACCAAAGAATTGTCGGAAGAGATCAAAACCGCCCTGCTCGGCTCAATCGCGCTGGGCCGCCTCGGCCAACCGGACGAAATCGCCCACGCTGTATCCTTCCTGGCCTCCGAGCAAGCCTCCTACATTACCGGCGAGACCCTGCACGTCAACGGCGGCATGTACATGCCTTAACAGCAGCCGGTCAAGCCTGACAAAAAGGCCTGTCGCCGAAAAGGCTTCAGGCCTTTTTATTGCCCGTCGGCCGAACATCTCAACCTTGCTGCATCGCCATCGCCACCGCCGCCGCCCTGGTCGACACGCCCAGTTTTTCGAAGATATGCTCCAGGTGTTTGTTCACGGTGCGGGGACTGGTACTGAGAATGATGCCGATCTCCTTGTTGGTCTTGCCGCGGGCGATCCACATCAGAATTTCGGCTTCGCGAAAAGTCAGCTTCAGTTTTTCACGTAGCGTCTGCGGACTCCACTGCGCATCGTCGCGCTGCAACAGCAGCAGGTACTCCCCCGGCTGTTCGCAGGCATTGACTGTGACCGCAAATCCCGGCACCAGCCGATGCGGTTCCGAGTCGGCCTCAGTCCGGCCGGACTGGCGCAACCAGCGTTGAAACCAGCCCAGCATGCCCTCCGGCAAGACACTGTCGCCGGCAAGCGCTAAGTCCAGACCCTGGAATGCCTTGAAATCCGCCAGCCATTGCGCCCCGGCCGGCGTCCGCCAATGGATTTGGCCGCCGGCATCGACCGCCAGCGCGGCAAACTCGCCGTGGTTCAGCAATTGTTCGGCTCGGAGCAGGTTGCGGGTCTGGGTCAGATGCACTTCGATCCGCGCCAAGACTTCGGCCGGCCGGATCGGCTTGACGATGTAATCCAGCGCGCCTTCGCCGAAGCCGCGCAGCAAGTTTTCCAATTCGCTGAGGCCGGTCATGAACAGTACCGGAATCGCCGCCGTGGCCGGATCGGCTTTCAACCGGCTACAGGTTTCGAAACCGTCGATGCCCGGCATCATCACGTCCAGCAAAATGATGTCGGGTTTGACGTATTGGATTTGTTCCAGCGCCGAACTGCCGTCGGTAGCGACCAGCACCCGGTAATTGGCTTCCGACAGCGTATCGGACAGCAAAGCCAAATTACCCGGCGTATCGTCGACGATCAATACCGTGCCGTTGCTGAGAGCCGCTTCCATCATCGCCCTGCCTCCTGTTTGTTCATATTCAACAATTGCCGAATTTGGCCCAACTTGAATTCGTTGGCCAGATTCAGCAACTTGGCAAAAAACAACGCATATTGCGGTTGTTGCACCGACAGACGTTGCAACACCTTTTTCAGGCCCATCAAATCGCCGATCCGCACGCAGTCGATGCAGTCGGCCAGCAATTCCGCCGGCGGCACCGCTAGCGCCCGCTCGGCATCGGCGGCCGGCACCGCTTCGTCGCGATACAGCCAAGTCAAGGCCAGATAGAGCTTCAGCTTGTGCATCAGTTCCCGCACCTGGATCGGCTTGGCCAGAAAATCGTTGCAGCCGGCATTTAGCGCCGCCATCCGGTCGCTGGCGTAGGCATTCGCGCTCAGGATCACGATCGGCATACTGCAACCGCCTTCCCGCAACAGCATCGCGGTTTCGATGCCGTTCATGCCGCGCATCGAAATATCCAGCAAGATCAAATCCGGCCGCTCTTCGGCCACTTTTTCCAGACATTGCTCGCCGGAATCGGCTTCGCTCAGATAAAAACCCAGCGGCTCCAGCATGTCCAGCAACAACTCGCGGTGCTCGCGCTGGTCGTCGACCACCATGATTCTGCGTCTGGCGCCCCGGTAGCCAGCGATCGCGGCGGCTTGATCCGGCTCGGTATCGGCACCCTGACTGGGCAGCAGCAAGCGCACGGTAAAGGTCGAGCCCTGTCCCACCTGGCTTTTCACGGTCAATTCCCCGCCCATCACTTCGGTCAGGATTTTACTGATGGTCAAGCCCAGCCCGGCACCGGCCACGGCGTTGCCAGTCGGCTGGCTGACGCGGGTAAACGGCTGGAAGATATTCTGCAAATGTTCCTCATCAATCCCGGCACCGCTGTCGATGACCTGAAAACTGGCGACGCCGCCGCTATAACCGATGCGAAACACGATCTCGCCTCGCTCGGTGAACTTGACCGCATTACCCAGCAGATTGATCAGAATCTGCCCCACCCGCTTTTCGTCGCCGCGTACGCGCTGCGGCAACTGGTTGCCGATCTGGCAATTGAAACTCAGACCCTTATCCTCGGCCTGGACCCGATAGGTATGCACCAAATGCTCGATAAACTCCGGGAAATTGAAGGTTTGATATTTCAATTCGAACTTGCGCGCCTCGATCCGGGCGATGTCCAGGATGTCCTCGACCAGCGCGCACAAATGCTCGCCGCTGCGCTTCAAGGTTTCGACGGCCTGTTTGCGGTGCGGCGGAATCTCCGGGTCCTGATGCAGAATATGGGCGTAGCCGATGATGCTGTTCAGCGGCGAGCGGATCTCGTGGCTCATGCTGCTCAGGAAGCGGCTTTTGGCCTGATTCGCGCTGTCGGCCAGCTTCATCGCCTGTTGCAACTTGCTGTCGGTCTTCTTGTGCTCGTCGATTTCCTGCAACAACAACTGGGTTTGTTTCGCAGTCTCCTCGTGGGCGACGCGCCGGCTTTCGCCGTTCAGAATCAGCCACCAGGTGCACAGGCCGATGAAGACCAACAGCGAGGCGTAGATCTTCAGAAAATTATGCAGTAGCAATTGAAACGCACCGGCGTCGCGGCGGATGCTGAGCAAATCCTGGTAATAAATGATGCTGATGAAAATGCCGGTCAACACCGCCAGAAAGCCGAACAGTAAACCGAAACGCAACAAACGCATCCGCGCATGCAGACTCAGAAATTCGGGCAGGCCGTATTTGGCCATCCGTTCCAGGTAATCGTCGAAGCGGAATCCGACCTTGCAGCTATCCAGGCAGCGGGCGTCCAGCGTGCAGCACAGCGAACAGATACTGCCGCCGTAAGCCGGGCAATAAGCCACGTCGTCGTGCTCGAACTCGTTCTCGCAAATCGAACAGGTGTTACGGGCGTAGCGGTTGCGCTCGTCGCGGTCGCGCGCCAGATAATGCTTGCCCTGGCTGAACCAAGCCAGCGCCGGCGCCAGCGCAAAGGCCAAGCCCAGCGCGATCAAAGCCGAGAAGGCTTTGGGCCACTCGCCGAACAGACCGACATAAGCCAGAATCGATACCAGCGACGCGACGAAAGTCGAGACCATACCGACCGGATTCAAATCGGACAGATAAGCCCGTTTGAACTCGATTTCCTTCGGACTCAAGCCCAAGGGCTTGTTGATCATCAATTCGGCGGCGACGGTGCTGATCCAGGCGATCGACATATTCGAAAACAAACCCAGCACTTTCTCCAGCGCGCCGAACACACCGAATTCCATCAACAGCAGCGCGATCAGCACGTTGAACAACAACCATACTACCCGTCCCGGATGGCTGTGAGTCAGACGCGAGAAAAAATTGGACCAGGCCAGCGAGCCGGCATAGGCGTTGGTGACGTTGATCTTGAGCTGGCTCAGCACCACGAACAAGGTGGTGGCAGCCAACGCCCATTCCGGATTGTCGAATAGCTCGTTGTACGCCACCAGATACATCTGGGTCGGCTCGTGGGCATGCTCGGCGGGAATGCCGTGGCGGATCGCCAAGTGCGCCAACAACGCCCCCAACAACTGCCGCACCACGCCGAACACCACCCAACCCGGTCCGGCCGCCAACATCGCCGCCCACCAGCGCCATTTGTTTTGCTCGGTTTTATCCGGCAAGAAGCGCAGAAAATCGACCTGCTCGCCGATCTGCGCCACCATCGAACAGGCCACCGTCGCCGCGCTGCCGAACAGCAACCAATCGAAACCCTGGCCGCTGCCGGCAATCCAGAAATAGGTTTCCAACGTCATTAACGCCTCCGGCTCGGCCCGCGCCACCGCGACATACGGCGCGATCAACAACAACAGCCAGACCGGCTGGGTCCAAAGCTGCATCCGGCTGATGGTGGTAATGCCGAAGGTGACCAACGGCACCACGATGACCGCGCTGACCACATGGGCGTAAGCCAACGGAATCTGGAAATACAATTCCAGCGCCAGCGACATGATCGACGCTTCCAACGCAAACAGCGTGAAGGTGAACGAAGCGTAAATCAGCGAGGTAACGGTGGAGCCGATGTAGCCGAAACCGGCGGCACGGGTCAACAGATCGATGTCGATATGAAAGCGGGCGGCGTAATAGCTGATCGGCAACGAGGTGATGAAAATGACGATGCCGACGGCGATGATGGCCCAGAAAGCGTTGGTAAAGCCGTAGTTGATCGACAAAAACCCGCCGATGGCTTCAAGAACTAAAAACGAGGTCGAGCCAAACGCAGTATTGGCGACCTGGAATTCAGACCATTTGCGAAAGCTGCGCGGCGCATAGCGTAACGCGTAGTCTTCCAGGGTTTCGTTGGCGACCAGGGCGTTGTAGTCGCGGCGGATTTTGGTGATGTTTTGGTGGATGGTTTTCATTTGGTTGTGTCGCTGCCGCGACGGGGTTTATTTGAAGTCGGGTCTCGGCCCGACAGCCGAGTGACTTTTGCTACGAAAACCATCCCTGGTTTTCGCCCTACGGGCCAGCCTTTCGGCTGTTCAAATTCGTTCCAGACGAATTTGTGCGTGGCCAAAGAAAAGTCACCAAAAGAAAGGCCACCCGACATTCCGCCTCAATCCTCCGCTTTACGAAAACCATCCGTGGTTTTCGCCCTGCGGGTCAGCCTATCGGCTGTTCAAATTTGCTCCAGGCAAATTTGTCGCTTTTGGTGAGGGTTTTCGGAAGGGCCATCCTCGGCCCTCCGAAAACGAGCGGCATCCCTGCCGCTCCCCTATCGGGCTATTCTCACCAAAAGCTGCGATGCTCGGGGCGGAATAACGGGACGAAAACCATCCCGCTATCAAAACGTATTGGGTCCAATCAACGAAAACAAATTCGTAGGCCAGAATAAGCCGCTAGGCGTTTCTGGCGTTCAACGTTTGCAGGAAACGCTAACGCTTATTCCGGCCTACATGGCTTGATTAAACCCAAAAAGCGCAACATCACAATCTTCCAACTAATGTATTGATTGCATCTTTTGCATTTTTCAGATACTCATCTTTAACCTGAACTCTATGCCCATTGATTGATTTCTTACCTGTTTGCAATTTGGAAAAAGGTAGACCTTTAGCAAACGCAACGACACCTGTTGTTTGAAAATCTCGAACTTCTACAAATCCTTCATAGACAGAGTCAAAATTAAAAATCTCAGGATTTGAAATTAATAATTTATTGACGTCATTTTCTATAGCATGCAATACAGCGGCATAAGCCGAAGCTGCTCCCATATACTGAGTAAGTCGATTTTTAACTAACAAATGCACTCTAGGTAACGCCCGACCAGAGTTTTTTAGTTTGGTTGCAAAAGCATACGCAGTATAAATTTCCGACGGAAGTTTCAATCCGTAGATTAGTGAAAAAGCATTTTGAATTGCTCTTCTTGATGAATCATCAGCCATAACTGGTAATACGATCAGGTCACTGGTAGCTAATGCTATTTGGGTATATAGCGAAAAACTCGGATTACAATCAAAGAATACCGTATCGTAATATCCAGACACCTGAGTGAGAAAATCATTTAACCAATCTATTACCGCTATCCACGGGTTCGTTCCCGGAATTTGGTTATTAGCAAGTGTATTAACCGCATTTGCCTGCAACTCAAGCAATGGATCCCCACAAACTAAATCAAGATTTTTCGGAATTTCTTTGTTGTAATCGTTTGGGTTGGTAATAAAATCATGGGCATCGAATGTCGGGGGCGTGTAAGGAGATGGTAGCCGCAGTTGGAAATACCCTCCGATGCTACAACGAGGAACTTGACCATGTCTCTCCAACAATTTCTCACTACCCTTGTTATCCAATCCACCAAGTAACAGTTCAGATAAATTTGCCTGCGGACAAACATCTACGGCCAAAACTCGCTTATCTGTATTTACTTCTGCATAACGGGTAATTGCTTGAAAGGCTAAACTAGTTTTACCTGTGCCACCTTTGTTGTTCCAAAATGAATATTTTATGGCCATAAAAAAATCCCTCAAAGATTGAACCAGAGAGCAATGTACCAAAAAAACACCGATATGTCCAATATGGACATTATTTTGTCAAAAAAATACATAACAATGTCCAAAAGATCGTTACCCTTTTAGCGACGGGCTAATCCCTTTTGCCGCGCCGAGCACCGAAGGGTTTGGGCGGAACAGCCCGATAGGGGCGCGGCACGGATGCCGCGCGTTTTCGGAGGGCTAGGACAGCCCTTCCGAAAACCCCGCTCAAACCCTTCGGAGCGCAGGATTAACACGGCATCGGGGTGGCCTGCTGATTCGCGCCGTCCGGGCGCTCGCACTTCGTGCGCCGTTGGCGTCCAAATGCGCTCCCGGCGGATTTGTCTTTGGATACTTTCTTTTGGCCAAGCACAAATTCGCCTGGAGCGAATTTGAACAGCCGATAGGCTGGCCCGCAGGGCGAAAACCATGGATGGTTTTCGTAGCGAGAGTATCTCGGCTGTCGGGCCGAGACCCGACTTCAACAAAACCCGTCGCGGTAGCGACACATCAACCAAAGCCACCATCCCTGACCCTAGACCTAGACCCCCGCCTCCCCGCGAGCAAGACAACCCATCACTTCCTCTCATGCCCAAACTGAAAAATCACCGGATTGCCCTGATTATGAATAATCACCTCCTTCTTCGGCTCGTCGCCTATCGCCGCCGGTTGCGCCGACCCGCTGGCACCGGAGCCGGCCGCCGGAATCTCCCGAACCTCCACCCGCACGTCCGGCATCCATTTCGGTTTGAACAACTCGGTTCTGACTCGGCCGGGTTGCTTCGGCAGCGGTGCTTGCTCCAGCACGTCCAGGCAGGCGGTGCCGATTTGGTCGACCAGTTTGTCGGCGATCCGCGCCGGGGCAACGTCTTTGTCTAAAGCATGGGCGCTGAAAGTCGATTCGCGTTCGACCAAAACCGCCTGATTGCCGGCATCGCGCAAACTGCAGGTCACGGGCAATACGTCGGCTTTTTGGAAATCGACGGCGCGCGGGTCGGAGTTGCCGGAGGAAAAGGAAAAGCCGACCGGGGTTTCCCGCCGCGCCACTTTACCCAGCCTGGCCTGCAACCGGTGGCTGAACGGCCCGCTGGCGCTGAGCGGAAACTGCCATTCCGCCAGATTGTTCCGTACCCGCTCAGCCAGATTCGCCGGGTCCAATCCAATGCCGAACTGGCTCAGATTATCGTCGGCCAGTTCGAATGCAACCGCTTGCAGCGGCTTGACCGGTTCCGGCTCGGCCGCGCCTGCCGCACCGGCAAAACCCAGTGCGGCGACAGCCAAAACAAAAAAGTTTTTCATAGTCTTCTCTCTCCCAAGTTGCTTGCCACTCTACGGACGCCGCGAGTTGCCGGCCATACGTCAAATGACTGATGAGTCATTCGCCCGATTGTGGCAGGACCGCGCAAAATTTAAAAATTTCCCCGAAGTTTACGAGCGCCACGGCCGCCGGCTCTGGCAAGTTTTAACTAGATAGGGGAATGCAAATGACGGGTTTTAATCGACAAAAAACCGGCAGCCGGGCCATCGGCTTGCTGAGCGGTATGGCCTTGGGTGCCATCGGCCTGAGCCAGGCGCCGGAAGCGACAGCCGGCGCCACCTTCAAGATCGACGACACCAAATGGGTCAGCGTCGGTGCCGGTTTGCGGACCAGCTTCCGCGCTCAGGAAGGCTCCGTCGGCGCTAACGCAGACAAGTGGAGCAACGATTTCAACCTGGACAATATCCGTTTGTACATCAACGGTCAGATTCATAAATATCTGAAAGTCGAATTCAATACCGACTGCCAAACCTGCGGCAATGGCGGCGAGGTACGGGTACTGGATGCCATCGGTAAGTTTGAGGTTACGCCCTACGCCAACTTGTGGGTAGGCCGGATGTTAGTACCTGCGGAGCGCCGCGAGATGAACGGTCCGTTCTACAGCGCGGTTTACAACATCTTCTCGGCCGGCACACCATTCGAACCATCCGACTACAACCTGACCATCAAATCCGACGGCACCTCGGCAGGTTCTTTTGGCCGTGACGACGGTGCGACTTTCTGGGGTGCGGTTTTCGATGGTCGCTTCCAATACGCGGTCGGTTTTTTCCGCGGCCTGCGCGGCGGTGCGAACGTCGATGACAACATCATGTACGCACAACGCTTTGCCTATAACTTTTGGGACGTAGAAAAAAATCCTGGCTATTACACCTCGGGCACTTACTACGGCAAAGGCGGCGACATTTTGACCGTCGGCGTAGCCAATCAATATCAGGAAGACGGTGCGGGTGCCTTGGGTTCGCCTGGCAGCTTCCGTGGCACCACCGCCGACGTGTTGATGGAAAAAGTGTTGCCGGGTGGCGGCGTGGTTACCTTCAACGGCGAGTACAAAAACTACGGCATTACCGGCCCGTATAGCCAAACCATTCGCGACGCGGAAGGCTCCGTCGGCGCACCGGCGCAGTTCTCGATGTTCGAAGGCAACGCTTACGACGTCAGCGGTATGTATCTATTCCCGCAAAAAATCGGCATCGGCCAGTTCCAACCTTATTTGCGCTACGTGAATGTATCGCCCGATAACAGCCCCAACCGCGAAGTGTATGAAGGCGGCGTCAACTACATCATCGACGGCCACAACGCCAAAATTTTCGCGAGCTACCAATACGGTGATTTGTTGACCAAAGGCTTGAATTACAAATCCACCGCCTCCGGTGAGAACGCCAGCCAGATCATGGTTGGCTTCCAATGGCAAATATAAGAATCTTATAACAGAGGACAATCACGATGAATTTATTGAATCACACCTTCCGCAAACTGGCGACCGCTGCGGCCCTATCGGCTGCACTGTTCGGCACCGCGACCTCCGCGCACGCCGAAGACACCATCAAAGTCGGCGTGCTGCACTCCCTGTCCGGCACGATGGCGATTTCCGAGACCACTCTGAAAGACACCATGTTGATGCTGATCGACGAGCAAAACAAAAAAGGCGGCTTGCTCGGCAAGAAACTGGAAGCGGTGGTCGTCGACCCTGCTTCCAACTGGCCGTTATTTGCGGAAAAAGCCCGCGAGCTGATCACCAAGGATAAAGTGGCGTCCATCTTCGGCTGCTGGACATCCGTTTCCCGGAAATCGGTATTGCCGGTCATCGAAGAGTTAAACAGCATCCTGTTCTACCCCGTGCAATACGAAGGGGAAGAGTCCTCTAAAAACGTGTTCTATACCGGCGCCGCGCCTAACCAACAAGCGATTCCGGCGGTCGATTATTTGATGAACGACTTGAAAGTTCAGCGTTGGGTGTTGGCCGGTACCGACTACGTCTACCCCCGCACCACCAACAAAATCCTGGAAGCGTACTTGAAATCCAAAGGGGTTAAACCGGCGGACATCATGATCAACTACACCCCATTCGGTCATTCTGATTGGCAAAGCATCGTCTCCGACATCAAAAAATTCGGCTCAGCCGGCAAGAAAACCGCTGTGGTTTCTACTATCAACGGCGACGCTAACATCCCGTTCTATAAAGAGTTGGGCAACCAAGGCATCTCCGCCGAGAAAATCCCGGTCATCGCCTTCTCTGTGGGTGAGGAAGAACTTTCCGGTATGGATACCAAACCGTTGGTTGGTCACTTGGCAGCCTGGAACTACTTCATGAGCGTCGATACCACCAAAAACGCCGCCTTTATCCAACAATGGAAGGACTACATCAAAAATCCGAAACGCGTCACCAACGATCCGATGGAAGCGCATTACATCGGCTTTAACATGTGGGTGAAAGCGGTCGAGAAAGCCGGCACCACCGATCCTGACGCAGTACAAAAAGCCCTCATCGGCGTAGAGTTCCCGAACCTGACCGGCGGCATGTCGAAAATGCTGCCTAACCATCACATCAGCAAACCGGTGTTGATTGGCGAGATCCAAGACGACGGCCAATTCGTCACCGTCTGGCAAACCAACAAAGTCGTCGACGGCGATGCTTGGTCCGATTTCTTGCCGGACAGCAAACCGATTATCGCCGACTGGACCGCACCGATCAGTTGCGGCAACTACAACACCAAAACCAAAAAGTGTTCAGGACAGAACTACTAACAGCGGATGTTACCAGCGAGGCCCACGGCAGGATGCCGCGGGCCTCGCCCCCCACAATAGGACAGAGCATGTATATCCCCCGTTTTATTAACCTCACCCTGCATAACACCGGTGTCCCGCTCGGGATCCGCTTGTCGAACCCGAGTAGGGCAAGCCCTTCGACCAGCGCAGAGCGAACGGTCAAGGGCCCAACCGATAGAACCCATTCGAAAACGCCGTCTGCTGCGCACCCGGCTTACCGTTCCCCCAAGGACAATCTCTTGAGCCTGCTGACTACAGCTTCTACTCAGGCCGGATTGTCAGCTGGCGGCGTTTTTAAATGGCTTCCACGTCTTGCAGCTTGGTTACTATCGCTGATGTTTGTCATGACTCAGCCGGTCATGGCCCAAGACGCCGGCAGCTCCCTGGATCAGCTCAGACAAGGCAGCATGCAGGATAGAGAGCAAGCCATCGAAACGCTGGGTAACGACAGCAATAACCTCAAGCTTCTGCAAGCCCTGCAAGATGGCAAGCTATTCGATTTCAAAGCCGAGTCCAAATTGGTTATCGGCCAGGAAAGCCCGCTCGGCTATCAACTCAGCGACCCGCTTAGCGGTGCAGCCTTGGCGGATGTGGAGCGTAGCGCGGTAGGCAAAATCAGCTTAAACAACAAATTGCGCGGCGTGCTGCGTAAAACCATCGCGCAACTGCAATTGAACGACGCCGATCCGGTGCTGCGCCTGATTGCAGTGCAAGCATTAGCCAATGAAATAGACGACAAAGCGGTGATTTTATTACGCGATCATCTGATCAACGAAACCGACGCCGACATCAAAACCGCGATTAACAAGATGCTGTTATTGCAAGACATCAACAGCCCGGAAAAAGACCAACGCATAGCCGCTATCACCGCTCTAAGAGACTTGGATAGCCAAGATGTGGTCAACAAGTTACAAGCCCTGATCGACAAGGACGGCGACGGTAATTTTCTGGAAGCGGACAGCGACGTGCGTAACCTGGCGGAAGCGGCATTGATCAAAATTCGCGAGCGCATGCAAGCCTATGCAGTTGCCGAGACCGTGTTTTTTGGCTTGAGCTTGGGCGCGGTGCTGGTCTTGTCAGCCATCGGTTTGGCCATCACCTTCGGGGTGATGGGCGTGATCAACATGGCCCACGGCGAACTGATGATGCTAGGCGCGTACACCACCTACGTGATGCAACAAATTATGCCCAATTACTTGGGCACGGCGCTGATCGTCTCCATTCCAGTGGCGTTTATCGTCGCCGCTTTGGTGGGTATCGCCATCGAACGCGGCATCATCCGCTTTTTATACGGCCGGCCGCTGGAAACCCTGTTGGCGACTTTCGGCGTTAGTTTGTTTTTGCAACAAGCCGTCCGTTCCATCTTCTCGCCGCTGAACCGCAGCGTCTCCACCCCGGAGTGGATGAGCGGCTCTTGGCAGATTAACGACTTTCTCTCACTGACCTGGAATCGCTTTTACATCCTGATCTTTTGCTTATTGGTATTTACCGCCTTACTGCAAATTTTGAAACGGACAAAATTGGGATTGGAAGTCCGCGCGGTTGCGCAAAATCGCGGCATGGCTAGGGCGATGGGCATCCCCACCGCACGGGTCGACGCGATGACCTTTGGCTTGGGTTCCGGTATTGCCGGCGTCGCAGGCGTGGCATTGAGCCAAATCACCAACGTCGGACCGAATCTGGGTCAGGCTTACATCGTTGATTCGTTCATGGTTGTGGTGTTTGGCGGGGTCGGTAATTTGTTCGGCACCTTGGTAGCTGGGTTTTCGTTGGGGATTGCCAACAAGGTGTTGGAGCCTTATGCGGGTGCGGTGTTGGCGAAGATTTTAGTGCTGGTGTTTATTATTTTATTTATTCAGAAGAAGCCTAGGGGGTTGTTTCCGCAGAAGGGGAGAGCTGCCGAGTCTTAATGTGATTCGCGTAGGTTGGGTTAGCGAAGCGTAACCCAACACGAAGGCTTTTGGATTATTTGATGGCTTTGGTTTTTGTTGTGTCGCTACCGCGACAGGTTGTTTAGAAGTCGGGTCTCGGCCCGACAGCCGAGTGACTTTTCTTTGTTTGGCCAAAGAAAAGTCACCAAAAGAAAGGCCACCCGGAATTCCGCCTCAATCCTGCGCTTCTCGCTTTTGGCGAGGGTTTTCGGAAGGGGCTTCCTGCCCCTCCGAAAACGAGCGGCATCCCTGCCGCTCCCCTGCGGGCTGATCTCGCCAAAAGCTGCGATGCTCGGGGCGGAATAACGGGAGAAAACCCGTCACGAAATCAAAAGCAACACGCTGAATTTCGGTCGTAGTTTTAAGTTTGCGGAATTAACAGCGCCGAAACATCTCGGAAATGTGTCCTAAGATTTGAGCCATTTTGTAAGCCCATTTCTTAAGGAGAAATAAACGTGTTTAGGATATCGACCGGTGGCGGCCTGGAATTTATCTTCGATCTTTTCCTATTCGGCATGAAATGGTCCAGAGGTTTGCCGCCTCTTAATTCAGAAGAATGGGGGTTGCGGCAATGGTTTTGGATATTTTTTGGAATTATGACTGTTTGCTTACTTTGGTACTTGCATCACCGAAAGCGTTAGCCACAAGTAGGCAAAGTAGTCGTAGGGTGGGCACGATTGAGTGCCCACGCGAAACGACAGCCAACGGTGGGCAAAGTTACCCACGCTAAGCAAATACGGGCGGCTGAGGGGGTGTCCCGTATGCCGCGCCGAGCACCGGAGTTTTTGAATGGAATAGCCCGCAGGGGCGATGCAGGGATGCATCGCGTTGACGGAGGGGCAGGAAGCCCCTTCCGGCAACCCCATTCAAAAACTTCGGCGCGCAGGATCAAAGCGGCATCCGGGCCGCCTTTTCTTTGGATACTTTCTTTTGGCGGAGCAAAAGAAAGTATCTCGGCTGTCGGGCCGAGACCCGACTCCAAAAAAGCCGTCGCGACAGCGACACTTTAAAACAGACGGAAGTGAAAAAATGAATATCGCTAATCTGACCCAAGACAAAACCTACACTACCGTGCTAGTAGCCCTAGTCAGCGTCACCCTATTAATCCCCCTCTGCAACCTAATCTTCCCCGAAGATTCGGCCTTGCACTTCTCCGCCTACTCAGTCTCCCTGATAGGCAAATACCTGACCTTCGCCCTCCTCGGCTTATCACTCGACATAGTCTGGGGCTACGCCGGGATTCTGGTCCTCGGCCAAGGCGCTTTCTTTTCCTTGGGCGGCTACGCGATGGGCATGTACCTGATGCGGCAAATCGGCACTCGCGGCGTCTACGGCAACGCCGAACTACCCGACTTCATGGTATTCCTGAACTGGACCGAACTACCCTGGTACTGGTACGGCTTCGAGAATTTCGGTTTCGCGATGCTGATGGTGTTCCTCGCCCCCGGCTTGCTGGCTTTCGTGTTCGGTTGGCTGGCGTTTCGGTCTCGGGTGACCGGCGTTTACTTATCCATCATCACCCAAGCATTAACTTACGCGCTGTTGCTAGCCTTTTTCCGCAACGAAATGGGCTTTGGCGGCAATAATGGCCTCACCGATTTCAAAGACATCCTCGGTTTCAACATCCAATCCGAAGCAGTCCGTTCGGTTCTATTACTGATGACCGGCCTGTGCCTGATCGGCGCACTACTGCTGTGCCGCTGGATTGTGAATAGCAAGTTGGGCCGGGTGGTCACGGCGGTTCGCGACCAGGAATCGCGGGTACGCTTTCTGGGTTACCGGGTGGAATTGTTCAAACTCTGGGTGTTCGTATTCGCGGCGATGTTGGCCGGACTTGCGGGCGCGCTGTACGTGCCGCAGGTCGGCATTATCAACCCCAGCGAATTCTCGCCGCTCAACTCGCTGGAAATCGTTATCTGGGTCGCGGTCGGCGGTCGCGGCACTTTATATGGCGCCATCATCGGCGCGGTGCTGGTCAATTACGCGAAAACCGTTTTGACCGGATTGATGCCGGACGCCTGGCTGTTTTGTTTGGGCGGCGCGTTTGTCTTGGTCACTCTATTAATGCCAGACGGCATCGTCGGCCTGCTGCGCCGGCGGATTAAACCCAAACCCACTCTTAACGCTACCGGAGGACAACCGGCATGATGATCTCGGCTGCAACCACCACCGAAGGCGGCGCCAGCCTGCCGCTGGTCGGGGAAATCGACGCCCGCCACGGCCCGATTCTGTACATGGAAGACGTCAGCGTCAGCTTCGACGGCTTCCGCGCGCTGAACCATCTGTCGTTGTACATCGACGACGGCGAACTGCGCTGCCTGATCGGCCCCAACGGTGCCGGCAAAACCACGCTGATGGACGTCATCACCGGCAAAACCAAGCCCGACAGCGGTTCGGTGTTTTTCGGCCAGACCATCGACCTGCTGGAATTGGATGAACCGGCCATCGCCCAGGCCGGCATCTGCCGCAAATTTCAAAAACCCAGCGTGTTCGATGCTTTGACCGTGTTCGAGAACCTGGAACTGGCCTTAAAAACCGACAAACGCACCTGGCCGACCTTGTTTCATAAATTAACCGGCGAGCAGCGCGACCGCATCCAGGATGTATTGCAAACCATCGCCCTGCCCGCCCAACAACGGCAACTGGCCGGCGCGCTGTCGCACGGGCAAAAGCAATGGCTGGAGATCGGCATGCTGCTGATGCAAGATCCGAAAGTGATGCTGGTCGACGAACCCATCGCCGGCATGACCCATCAAGAAGTGGAACGCACCGCCGAACTATTGCTGTCCCTGCAAGGCAAACACTCCATCGTGGTGGTCGAGCACGATATGGAATTCGTGCGTAGCATCGCTCGCAAGGTCACCGTGTTGCACGAAGGCTCTGTGCTGACCGAAGGCACGATGGACGAAGTCCAAAACGATACTCGCGTGATCCAAGTTTACCTGGGGGGATAATGTTAAATATCAGCGCATTGCAACAATACTACGGCGCCAGCCACACCCTGTGGGACCTGGATTTAAACGTACCCGCCGGGTCTTGCGTCTGTCTGATGGGCCGTAACGGCGTCGGTAAAACCACTTTGCTGAAAGCCATCATGGGCCTGCTGCCGGTGGCCGACGGCAGCATCCAATTCGACGGCGTGGAACTGGCCAAGGCCAAGGCAGAGTCTCGCGCCGAACTGGGCATCGGTTACGTGCCGCAAGGCCGGGAAATCTTTCCCTTATTAACTGTGGAAGAAAACCTGAAAACCGGCCTACGCGCGGCCAACAAACACGGCATCAAAAAAATCCCCGACAGCATCTTCGAGATTTTTCCGGTACTGAAACAAATGCTGAAACGCCGCGGCGGCGACCTGTCCGGCGGCCAGCAACAGCAATTAGCCATTGGCCGGGCGCTGGTGCTGAACCCACGCCTGCTGATCCTGGACGAACCCACCGAAGGCATCCAGCCCAACATCGTCAGCGAAATCGGCGATGTGATTATTCGTCTGAACAAGTCGCGCGGCCAACCTGTCGCCGTGCCCAAACCGGAAACCGGCGAAATCCATCAAGCCATCGATCGCATCCACAAAGAACTGGGCGTGACGGTATTGCTGGTCGAACAAAAACTACCGTTTGCGCGCAAGGTGGCCAATCAATTCTGCATCATGGACCGGGGGCGGCATGTGGCGGTGGGCGCGATGGACGAATTGGCGGATGACATGGTGAAACGGTATTTGACGGTGTGACCCAACCAAGCCCCTTTCAAAAAAAGGGACTTGGGCAAAAACGGGCATCGGCCATCATTCAAACTCACAGCAGGATCAAGGAGAAATAGACATGAAATCCGAACAATATTGGCTGGCGGTCGGGGCATTGTTATTGGTTTGGTCGATGCGGAGCGAGGCGCATGGCAGTTACGAAGCCGTGATGGCAGGCGGCAACCTGATGCAGTTGACCCATGCCGCCCTGCATCCCTTTTTCGAAATCCCCAATTTACCCGCTTTGTTGATTAGCGTATTAATTTTGGGATTTGTATTTGGCCCGGTTATATTGCACCTCGCCCGGCAACGGCACGCTCAAAAATCTGAGCCACCGCTGTTGTCGGAAAAATCGGCGATCACGCCGAAATCCAAAAACTGATAACGCTGCCGCTCATCCATGCCTGTAAACCTCGCCGTTTCATCCATTCCCGATGCCACCTCAGAACCAGCAGCATGGGAGGCCGAGTTAAGGCTGGGCTTTAGCCAACGCGGCGACAAAACCGTCTTGGCTAACAGCGAGCACCGCGGGCCTTTGACCGTGCAGCGACCCTTCTACCCGGAAGGCGGTGTCTGCCACGTCTATCTGCTGCATCCGCCCGGCGGCGTGGTGGCCGGCGATCAGTTGAGCATTACTGCCGCTGTGGACACCACAGCCCAAGCACTCATCACCACGCCCGCCGCCGGCAAGTTTTACCGCAGCGGCGGCGGCGAAGCCCGGCAAACCGTCAATCTCAAGGTTTCAGAACACGCCGGCCTGGAATGGTTGCCGCAGGAAACCATCGTTTACGAAGGCGCGCGCTTAAATTCCAGCATGCATATCGAGTTGGCCGAGCACGCCCGCTTCATCGGCTGGGAAATCTTGGCTCTAGGTCGCCCGGCGGCCGGCGAGGGCTTTGCCAACGGCACCGCCACCTTGAATTGGCACATCAGCCGCGCCGGGCGTTTGTTTTACCTGGAACGCTTGCGCCTGGATGCCGAAGCGTTTCAGGCCCGCTGGGGTTTATTCGGGCATTCGGCTTGCGGGACGATGTTTGTATATCCAGCTTCGGCTTTGCAGTTGGCGGCGGTGCAGGAACTGATTGGCGATGAGGCTAATCGTGGGGTGACTTTTATTGAGGGTTTGTTGATTTGTCGGGGTTTAGATAGACGGGCGGATTTGTTGAAATCGTTTTTTGAGGCGGTTTGGGGATTGGTGCGGGGGGATGTTATTGGGAAAGCGGTTTGTGCGCCGAGAATTTGGGCGACCTAAGCCAGTTTGATTTTTCTCTAGTGGATGGGTATCGTGACCACTCACCTTTCCTGGGAGACAGTTATGGAATTTAAAAGGCAATATATCGTTAACGAAGACAGCCAAAGAGTCGCTGTACAGCTGGATATTGACACCTTCGAAAAGATTGAAAATGTTCTGGAAAATTACGCCTTGGTGCAATTAATAAATGCCGACGACAGCGAAACATTAAATATCGCGGATGCTAAAAAGTATTACGCCAGCCTGGATAAGGCTTGATGCAGGTTGAATATCGCAAAAAGTTTTTAAAGCAATTGGCCGATTTGCCGGCCTCGGTTCGACCGAAAATTGAGCAATTTGTATTTGAGGACTTAGCCCAAGCAAATAGCATTTTTGAATTGGGAAAAATCGAGAAAATGCAGGGTTATGTTGGGTTTTATAAAGTACGGTTTGGCGATTATCGGGTGGGATTGATTGTTAAGGATGATTTAGTGGTTGTGGCGACGGTGATGCATAGGAAGGAAATATATAAATTCTTTCCTTAAGTCAAATTGGTGTCGCTGCCGAGACGGCTTTTTTAATGTCGGTTTCACGAAACACATCCATGTGTTTCGCCCTGCGGGTGCTGCGCATGCAAATCGGCAATCCTGCCGATTTGTCAGCCCGACAGCCGAGATACTTTCTTTTGTTTGGCAAGCCACATGGATGTGGCGAATGCCGAAAATGCAGGAGCAATTTTCGGCCAAAAGAAAGTATCCAAAGACAAATCCGCCGGGAGCGGATTTGGACGCCAACGGCGCACGAAGTGCGAGCGCCCGGACGGCGCGAGTCAGCAGGCTACCCCATGCCGCTTTGATCCTGCGCGCCGAAGGGTTTGAACGGGGTTTTCGGAAGGGCTATCCATAGCCCTCCGAAAACGCGATGCATCCCTGCATCGCCCCTACGGGCTGTTCACTCGATACATCCATGTACCTCGCCCTGCGGGTGCTGCGCATGCAAATCGGCAATCCTGCCGATTTGTCCGCCCAAACCCTCCGGTGCTCTGCGCGGCAAAAGGGGAAGAGAACCCCTCGCGCGAAGAAAATTTATTAGATAAATTTGTGTTTTAGGTTTCGAGTTCTATTGTAGGATGCTGCCGACGATAGGAGGCGCATCTGTCGCGAACGATGCGCTTCACTTTGGCTCAGCACATCCTACGTGCTGCGTGGGCAGGAGGCAAAAGAGTATTACATCGTTGACGGTAACATTGGTGTGGCTTCGGCTATTACGACAAAAGCATAGGTTCAATTTGATGTATTCATTAATTAAGCCCGTCACATTTAATATTTCGCTTAATGGTCGAGTTGGATATTTTCTTTTAAGCTTATGCGGTTTTATAGGCTTTTTGATTTTTCTTGTTTTCAGTCGAGTACAGCTCGGAATTTTGTATGATGCGATAAATATAGGTTTATCAGTCGTTAACGGTTGTTTGTTCTTTTATTCGTTGTCACAGCTATTTAAAATGACACCACGTTTCATTTTGTCTAGAGAAAGCCTTAGAGTTAATGGGTATTTTTTCAAGACAGAAATAGAATTGAAAAATATAGTTTCATGTCGAGAAATTAGAAACCCCCGATTTGGATTAACGTTTATTCATGTTAAATATATTGATAGAGTTAATAATAAAGTAAGGTCTGCTTATTATGATTCCAATGGTATGGAACCAGATAGCATTCACTTATGTGGCGCAATTTATGGTAGACGAAAGCCCAATAGGCTGGCGTAAATGAAATGAAACCCAGCCAATTGATTTCCAAATATTGATGTGCTGAAAATATCAGGATGGTTTTATTCCCTGATGCCGCGCCGAGCACCGAAGGGTTTGGACGGACAAATCGGCAGGATTGCCGATTTGCATGCGCAGCACCCGAAGGGCGAGGTACATGGATGTACCGAAGGCCGTAGGTCCGATTAGCGAAGCGTAATCGGACGAATGTTTAAACCTAAAAAACACTCAAACTCTTAAAACACTAAAAAACCATGCCCAATTACCGACGCGCTTTTATTCCGGGTGGCACCTGGTTTTTTACGGTGAATTTGTTGGTGAGAAAGAATAACGATTTGTTGCTCCGGGAAATCGATTTATTGCGAGACACGGTGCGGGCGGTGCGGAAGCGTTACTCCTTTCAAATTGATGCCTGGGTGGTATTACCGGAACATATGCACGCGGTTTGGACGTTGCCGCCGGGTGATGCGGATTTCAGCAAACGCTGGCGATTGATCAAAAGCGGATTTTCTCGGGCATTGCCAAAAACCGAGTACCGGTCGAATGTTCGAAAGATGGCTGGCGAACGTGGAATCTGGCAGCGACATTTTTAGGAACATTCGATACGCGACGAAACAGATTTTGAACGCCATGTTGATTATGTGCATATCAATCCGGTTAAACATGGGCATGTCGCCAAAGCCGTCGAGTGGCCGTATTCGAGTTTCCATCGATATGTGGAAAAGGGAATTTATCCGCCAAGTTGGGGTGGAAATTTGGATTTGGCGGTGGAAGGGGATGATTAACATGCGTCCGATTACGCTTCGCTAATCGGACCTACCGAGATTGATTTTGAACCTTTAATTTCGGGATGGTTTTGATCCCCTGATGCCGCGCCGAGCACCGAAGGGTTTGGACGGACAAATCGGCAGGATAGCCGATTTGCATGCGCAGCACCCGAAGGGCGAGGTAAATGGATGTACCGAGTGAGCAGCCCGCAGGGGCGATGCAGGGATGCATCGCGTTTTCGGAGGGCTATGGATAGCCCTTCCGAAAACCCCGTTCAAACCCTTCGGAGCGCAGGATAAAAGCGGCATGGGGCGGCCTTTCTTTTGGGTACTTTTCTTTGGCCGTCCAAAGAAAAGTACCTCGGCTGTCGGGCCGAGACCCGACATTAAAAACAACCGTCGCGATAGCGACACAAAACAAGCTCAATACTCATAATGAAACCGCAACTGCGCAATCAACAAGGTATCCCCGGCAACTTTATAAACGATCCGATGCTCGTCGTTAATCCGCCGCGACCAATAGCCGGACAAGCCGTGTTTCAAAGGTTCCGGCTTACCGATGCCCTCGAATGGCTGGCGCTGGATTTCCTTGATCAGTTGGTTGATACGCTTAAGAATGGCCTTGTCGGTGGCTTGCCAGTAGAGATAGCTATCCCAGGCGTCGGAGGAAAAAGTGATTTTCACTCGATTAATTCGCGCTCCGTGCCTTGGCCGGATTCCAGCTCGGCGATGGATTCCAGCAAGCGGCGGGCGTTAGCTGGGGAACGTAGCAGGTAGGCGGTTTCCTCCATGGCTTGGTAGTCTTCCAGAGACAGCATTACCACCGGGGATTCGCTTTTGCGGGTGATGATGATGGGGGCATGGTCGGCGCAAACCTTGTCCATGGTTTTAGCCAAATTGGCGCGAGCGGCGCTGTAACTGATGGCGTCCATTGATGCTCCTGTTGTACAAAAAAGTGTACGATAGCTTAACGTCGACGGTTGGCTACTGCAAATTGGAAACACGCGTGGGCACGATTAAACGTGCCCACCCTACGAAAACGTCACATTAACGAAACGACTATGCAATTAACCCCCAGAGAAAAAGACAAACTCCTCCTCTTCACTGCCGCCCTCCTCGCCGAGCGCCGCAAAGCCAGAGGTTTGAAACTCAATTACCCGGAAGCCGTGGCTTATATCTCCGCCGCGATCATGGAAGGTGCTCGTGACGGCCAGACCGTGGCCGAGTTGATGGCTTATGGTCGGACGCTATTGAGCATCGACGACGTGATGGACGGCGTGGCGGAAATGATTCCCGACGTGCAGGTGGAGGCAACGTTTCCGGATGGCACCAAATTGGTAACAGTGCATGACCCAATTGTATAGTCATCGCGTGGGCACAAAAAGCACGTGCCCACCCTACGAAAATCTGTCAGAAAGCAAAGAAAATCCAACATGTAGGGTGGACACGATTTATCGTGCCCACGCGGAAAACCAAATTTAACAGGAGCCCCCATGATCCCCGGAGAAATCTTCCCCGCCGCTGGCGACATCGAACTCAACGCCGGCCGCGCCACGTTCAAAGTCCTGGTCGCCAATAGCGGCGACCGGCCGATTCAGGTCGGCTCGCATTACCATTTTTACGAAACCAACCCGGCCTTGCATTTCGACCGTAGCGTGGCTCTGGGCTTTCGGCTGGATATTCCGGCCGGCACCGCCGTGCGTTTCGAGCCAGGCCAACAGCGCGAGGTGCAGTTGGTGGCGTTTGCCGGCGAACGTAAAGTCTATGGCTTTCGCGGGGAAGTGATGGGCCCGTTGGAGAAAAGCGCATGAGCAAAATCAGCAGACAAGCCTATGCCGACATGTTCGGCCCCACCACCGGCGACCGGCTACGGCTGGCCGACACCGATTTGATCCTGGAAGTGGAAGCCGATTACACCGTCTACGGCGACGAAGTGAAATTCGGCGGCGGCAAGGTGATTCGCGACGGCATGGGCCAAAGTCAGCTGGGTAACGATCAGGCCGTGGATTTGGTGATTACCAATGCGCTGATCATCGATTACTGGGGTATCGTCAAGGCCGACGTCGGCGTGAAGGACGGCCGCATCTTTAAAATTGGCAAGGCCGGCAACCCGGACGTGCAGCCCGGCGTCGACATCATCGTCGGCCCCGGCACCGAAGTCATTGCCGGCGAAGGCCAGATTCTCACCGCCGGCGGCATCGACGCCCACATCCATTTCATCTGCCCGCAGCAAATCGAAGAAGCGCTGTGTTCCGGCGTGACGACGATGGTCGGTGGCGGCACCGGCCCAGCCACCGGTACCAACGCCACCACCTGCACACCGGGGCCGTGGCATATCCAACAAATGCTGAAAGCGCTGGACGGTTTGCCGATGAACTTTGGTTTGCTCGGCAAAGGCAACGCCAGCCTGCCCGGCGCCTTGGATGAGCAAATCCAGGCCGGGGTGATGGGCTTGAAACTGCACGAAGACTGGGGCACCACGCCGGCGGCGATCGATTGTTGCCTGAGCGTGGCCGAGCGTTTCGACGTGCAGATTGCCATTCACACCGACACGCTGAATGAATCTGGTTTCGTGGAAGACACCATCGCCGCCTTCAAGGGCCGCACCATCCACACTTACCACACCGAAGGCGCCGGCGGCGGCCACGCCCCGGATATCATCAAAGCCTGCGGCCTGAACAACGTGCTGCCGTCGTCGACCAACCCGACCCGGCCCTACACGATCAACACCGTCGACGAGCATCTGGACATGCTAATGGTCTGCCACCACCTCGACCCCAGCATCCCGGAAGACGTGGCCTTTGCCGAATCGCGCATCCGCCGCGAAACCATCGCCGCCGAGGACATTCTGCAAGACCTGGGCGCGTTTTCGATGATCTCGTCCGACTCGCAAGCCATGGGCAGGGTCGGTGAAGTGATCATCCGCACTTGGCAGACCGCGCACAAAATGAAGGTGCAACGCGGCGCGCTGGCCGGCGACCCGGCCACCAGCGACAACCAGCGCATCAAACGCTACATCGCCAAATACACCATCAACCCGGCGATCAGCCACGGCATTTCTCACGAAGTGGGCTCCATCGAAGCCGGCAAACTGGCCGACCTGGTCCTGTGGCAACCGGCTTTTTTCGGCGTCAAACCCAGCCTGGTTATCAAAGGCGGCCTGATCGCCGCCGCGCCGATGGGCGACGCCAATGCCTCGATACCCACCCCGCAACCGGTGCATTACCGCCCCATGTTCGGCAGTTTTGGCCGCACCGCCGCCAATACCTCGATGATCTTCCTGCCGCAAGCCGCCGTATCTACCGGCGTGGCGGGACAATTGGGTTTGCAAAAGCGGGTGGGCACGGTTCGGAATACACGCAACATCGGTAAATCCGATATGAAGCTGAACGACTACCAGCCGGTGATGGAGGTTTGTCCGCAGACGTATCAGGTCAGGGCGGACGGGGTGTTGTTGACGTGCGAGCCGGCGGTGGTGTTGCCGATGGCGCAGCGGTATTTTTTGTTTTAGTTTGGTGTCGCTGGCGCGGTTTATTTGAAGTCGGGTCTCGGCCCGACAGCCGAGATACTTTCTTTTGCGTGGCGAGCCACAAGGATGTGGCGAATGCCGAAAATGCAGGAGCAATTTTCTGCCAAAAGAAAGTATCCAAAGAAAAGGCCACCCGACATTCCGCCTTAATCCTGCGCTTCTAGCTTTTGGCGAGGGTTTTCGGAAGGGGCTTCCTGCCCCTCCGAAAACGAGCGGCATCCTTGCCGCTCCCCTGTGGGCCGATCTCGCCAAAAGCTGCGATGCTCGGGGCGGAATAACGGGAATGCTTGCTCCAACGGTTATTTCGTGTAGCAAAGGTAATTTAGCCATATTGCTGGGTTTTACGTTTAAAACCATGCCTAGGGTCGGTGTCACCAAAGCCTATTTCAGTGAAACATAAAATGTTACAGACAGCAAAAAATCAATATACGGAAAGTGCACATCTCTTTTTTCAAGAAAGCGCAATTCGGATAAACGAGAAAATGACAAATATGGATATTTTTCAGTCCGTATTAAATTTTGCGATCGGTATGGAACGTTTACTTAAAGGGATAATTTTTAGCATAAATCCTACCTATATACTTGTTACTCCTGAATTTAACCATTCCTTAAGAGTTTTATACAAAGACAAAATCATTAACAACAATGAAAGAGATTCTATCTTAGCAAACACACCAACTGCTGACGTAATAACTTTTAAAAATTCATTACTAAGAGCTGCTGAAATTTCTAGAGCGACTCAGAAAAATAAAAACCGTTTATTCGGCCTGTCTAACCTCAGAGATATTATTGTACATAACGACTTAGACTGGATAGATAAAGCCAAAGCTAGCTTATTAATGAAAAGAGATTTCTATTTTATCTTGCTTGATTTTTCAGATGAGATTGGCATTCCAAGAAAGGATCTTTTTGGTAATAACGAGGATAGAATAAGAGAAATCTCAAAGTTATACCAAGAAGACAGAGCGAATCTCCTCAGAATAAAGCTAGAAGAATATGAAAAGAAATGGAATTCTATCAGCCGAAACCAAGAAATAATCAATCAAATGAGAGCTAGAACCGATGAGCTTTTGGAGTCTGTTCGTAGGTACGAAACTACTTGCCCAGCCTGTAATCAGAGTGCTGTGCTTTTTGCAGAGGCTGACTATATAGTTGATTTGGAAAATGCCGAAAAATTGGTCGCTGGGGAATTTGTAAGGCTCATTCGTTGCGAATTTTGCGGCTTACGTATTTCAGATGAAATAGAGCTCGATGAGTTAGGCTATGGAAAAAGCTTTAATCCGTACGTTGATGAATTTGATGATGACATTCCGTTCTAAATTATAAACATTGAGCCGGCGTAGGTCCGATTAGCGCAGCGTAATCGGACGAAGGTGACCAAACGATATTTAAAAATCGCAATAAGCCATGCCCAATTACCGACGCTCATTTATTCCCGGTGGCACATGGTTTTTTACGGTGAATTTGCTGGAGCGTAAAAACAACGATTTGTTGGTTCGCGAAATCGATTTGCTGCGGGCAACTATTCGGGCGGTACGAAATCGCTACCCATTCCAAATCGACGCGTGGGTAGTGTTGCCGGAACATATGCATGCCGTCTGGACATTGCCACCCGGTGATGCGGATTTCAGCAAGCGTTGGCGATTGATAAAAAGCGGATTTTCGCGGGCCTTGCCGAAAACAGAGTATCGGTCGAATGTTCGAAAGATGGCGGGTGAGCGTGGAATCTGGCAGCGGCATCTTTGGGAGCATTGCATTCGTGACGAGCAAGATTTTGAACGCCATGTCGATTACGTGCACGTTAATCCGCTTAAACATGGGTTAGTTACCAGAGTTAAGGATTGGCCGTATTCCAGTTTTCATCGCTATGTTGAAAAGGGTGTTTATCCGGCGCATTGGGGAGGGGATTTGGATATAACCGTGGATGGAGATGATTAACATGCGTCCGATTACGCTTCGCTAATCGGACCTACGAAAGAGATTTTTGTAGTACCTTTTAAAATTGGAGGTGGTTTTCCTCCCGTTATTCCGCCCCGAGTATCGGAGCTTTTGGCGAGAATAGCCCGCAGGGGAGCGACAGGGATGCCGCTCGTTTTCGGAGGGGCAGGATTAAGGCGGAATGTCGGGTGGCCTTTTCTTTGGATACTTTCTTTTGGCAGAAAATTGCTCCTGCGTTTTCGGCATTCGCCACATCCTTGTGGCTCGCCACGCAAAAGAAAGTATCGCGGTTGTCGGTCCGCGAACCGACATTGAAAACACCCGTCGCGACAGCGACACAACAAAACCAAAAGACATCAAATAATCCAAAAGCCGTCGTGTTGGGTTACGCTTCACTAACCCAACCTACATAAAATAAAACAATGCTAAAACTCACCGAAACCACTAACACCGAAGACCAGCCAGACGACACCCTGACCTTGCCTTACGACGCCCGCCAAAAATCTCGCCAACCGGCGACTACCAAAGGCGGCATCCAAGTCGGCGTATTTTTACCCAGGGGCCAAACCCTGAAACACGGCGCAATCCTGACCAACGGCCAAGGCTTTAAAGTGCGCATCGATGCGGCGCCGGAACAATTATCGGTCGTCAAATGCAGCGACCCGCTGTTATTTGCCCGCGCCTGCTACCACCTGGGCAACCGCCACATCGCCCTGCAAATTCTGCCGGACGAACTGCGTTATCTGGCCGATCATGTACTCGATCAAATGTTGGTCGGTTTGGGGTTGACCGTCGAACATCACACCCTGCCGTTCGAACCGGAAGCCGGCGCGTACCACAGCCATGGTCACTAATCTGTCGTTGCTGCGGCTCCTGCAACTGGTCAGCCCCAGTTTGCCGATTGGCATGTACAGCTATTCGCAGGGGCTGGAAACTGCGGTGCAGGACGGTTGGGTGACCAACGCCGAGCAAACCGGCGACTGGCTGCGCGGTTTGCTGCACAACGCTTTGGGCAAGGTCGATGCGCCACTGCTGGCGCGGTTGTACGATGCCTGGCAAGCTGGCGATATGCAAGCCGTCGAGCACTGGAGCCAGACTCTTAATGCCTATCGGGAAACCGCCGAATTGCGCGCCGAGGACAAGCAGACCGGCCAAGCCTTGGCGCGTTTGCTGGTCAATCTGGAGATGCCGGAAGCGCAGGCTTGGCAGAAACGGCCGGACGCGACCCTGGCGACTTTGTTTGGCTTGGCGGCGGTGCGTTGGCAAATCGACAAGGCCGACACGGTGAGCGGTTACCTGTGGGGCTGGCTGGAAAACCAGGTGCTGGGCGCGATCAAATTGGTGCCGTTGGGGCAAGTCGCCGGGCAGCAATTATTACAGCGTCTGGCCGGCGAATTGCCGGCTTTGGTTGGGCAAACCCTGATCATGACCGACGACCAGATCGGCGGCAGTTGTTTCGGGCTGGCCCTGGCCAGCAGCCGGCATGAGATGCAGTATTCGCGGCTGTTCCGATCGTGAAATAACAATAATGCCTCGATGCAGCGCAAGCGCAATCGAGGTTTGAGCAACCTTAACCCCGGATGGCATCCGGACTACTGGAGAAAACATGAACGACAAACACGTATTGAGAATCGGCGTCGGCGGCCCGGTAGGCTCCGGCAAAACCGCGCTGGTGGATGCCTTGTGTAAACGCATGCGCGACGATTACCAAATCGGCGTCGTGACCAACGACATTTACACCCGCGAAGACCAGCAGTTTTTGATTCGTAGCCAGGCCTTGCCGGAAGAGCGAATTCTGGGCGTGGAAACCGGCGGCTGCCCGCATACCGCGATCCGCGAAGATGCATCGATGAATCTGGCGGCGGTCGACGAGTTGTGCGAGCGTTTCCCGGAACTGGACTTTGTGTTGGTGGAAAGCGGCGGCGACAATCTCAGTGCCACCTTCAGCCCGGAACTCGCCGATCTGACGCTTTACGTGATCGACGTCTCGGCCGGCGACAAGATTCCGCGCAAGGGCGGCCCCGGCATCACCAAATCGGATTTGCTGGTGATTAACAAGATCGACTTGGCACCTTATGTCGGCGCGTCGCTGGACGTGATGGACCGGGATGCGAAAAAGATGCGCGGCGAGCGGCCGTTCGTGTTCAGCAACATCAAAACCGGCCACGGCTTGGAGCGGATTATCGACTTCATCGTCCGCCAAGGCATGCTGGCCGCAGCCTGAGCCGGCGCAAACCCAGGTTAAACCGCCTCAGGCATTCGGGATTTGCAAGGCCGGCCAATCGAAGGCCGGCCCGATATCCCACTTATCCTGCCGAAAATTGATGTGGCTGGCGATGCCGCTGTAGTTCTGGAAGAAATCCGGATCGCGTTCGAATTGTTTCGCCGTCGGCGGCAAGGTGCGCGGGATATTGAAGCGGGCGCACAAGTCCTGCATCAACAGCCGGATCGATTCGGTTTGCCCGGCCGGAAAGGCGGCGAAATAATGCTCGCCGCGGAAGCTTAGTTTCCGGTATTTTTCGGTCTGACTCAGTTCGCAGTAGCGGGTGCCGAACGGCGCGGTGTCGCCCCGCTTCGGCGGCCACCAGTTCAAAATATCCGGATTATCCGCCGCCGGCCGCAACGGGCCGACGTTGGCGATTTCGATCGCAATCGAGCGCTTGTCGTGGCGACCGCCGCTGCCCTGGACTCCAAGATGGTAGGCCCATTGCGCCGGGTCGAATACTTCGTACACCGTACCGTCCACATCCACCAGATAGGCCGCGCCGATACGGCCGGCGTCGCCGTTCCAGGTATCGAAGGCCGATTTGGCGCTGGAGCCGGCGGTAAAATGCAGCACGATCAAATCCTTGTGCGGCCGGTCGCTGTAATATTGCCCGGCCGGCAACCGGAAGCGGCTGCGGTTGATCGCCAACGCCGGTGCGGCACTTACTGTTGTCGCTGGCGGCATCGTATCGGTGCTGAGTCCGGCCGGATCGGTAGCCAACAGCGCCCGCGGATTGGGCCGTTCGCTGGCGCCGGCCCAGAAAAAATGCCCGTCCAAATCGCGGTACCAGAAACTATTGCCGGATACCGTTTCGCCAACCGCAAAGCCACTGATCTCCACCCGGCTGCCGGCCGGCAATACTTTGACCAGCGCGCCGCTCAAGGCCGGGCTTTCCCGCAATTTGACGTTCACCAGCAGGCCGATTTGCTTGCCGCTCAGGCCGGCAAACTCAGGTTCCGGTACCGCTGCCGCCAGCAGTTCGGTCAGATTCAACGCCGTCGCCGGACAAGCTGCCGAGGCCCGGATGGCACTGTGCGGCAACACGTGCTCGGTATCCAGCTCGATGCGCCAGCGGTCGGCAATCTCGCGCAACAGCCGGGCGCAAACCGCCTGCTGCCCGGCCGGGAAGCCTTGGCCGGCGGCCATCTCCAACACGATGCCGATCGAATAATAGTTCGGGTTGCTGTTCGGCCGCTGTTGGACCAAGGCCGCGCTGGGATTGACCACCAAGCCGGCGTGAAAGGCGGTGTCTTTCTCGTCGACGTACTGCCTGACCCGGCCGTCGCCGGCGATCGCATAGTGGGTCGAGACCAAGCTGCCGCCGCTGCGATAACCGGTTTCGGCCTGGGCCAGATCGGCGACGCTGTGCAACACGATCGCATCCGGCTTGAATCCGCCGGGCCGACCGGGGCGGAAATTGTCGGCGGCGCAGCCTATCCAGTCGATTTGCATACCGCCCTCCTCAGCCCAACGCCTTCAAATCGCCGCGCTCGCCCTGCAACGGGTTGGCGGCAGTCGGCGACAACGCATCCGCAGTCGCCGCAAGCTGGGAGCTTTGACGGATGGCTTTTTGCTCGTCGTCCTTGCGCGCCAGACCGGAACGCAACTGCAACAGTTTGCTCAACACGTTGTACCAAAACGGCCCGCCCATGCTTAACAGAAACATCGACAACACCACGCCGGGGACACTGGCATTCTGCTGCCAATTGTCCCGCCAGGCTTGCCAATCCTTGGGCCAGGTGATCAGGCCGCGGTCGGCCAGCACGTTCAAGTAATATTTTTCGGTTTCGATGCCGGCGGCGGATTTGACCGGTTCGGCCGACGCATCACTGCTTGCTCCGGTTTTGGGCTGGCTCTTGGCGTCCGCCATCACCTTGGCTTTGATGGTCTCGTCCTGGGCAAAGGTCGGCGCCAATTGCACGAAGGCGCTGCGCATTTGTTCGTCCATGGCCAAGCGATTGATGATGACGAGCGCATCCAGTTGTAATCCGACCGCCAGCAAAGCCGCACTGAATACGCTGACCGTGCGCGCCGTCGACGAGAAACGCACCGCGACCCGATCCAGCAAATTGTCGAAATTCATGTGGATCACCGCCAAAAACTCGCTGGCGGCCTCTTGCAGCAAGGCGTTGGCTTCCCGCACGTCCTGCGCCAGTTCCGGATTGGATTTTTCGAATTGCAGTGCCAGCATTCTCACGTTTTTCAACGTCGCGGTCGGGTTCTCGACCCCATTGCTGCCCAATGCCTGCCCCAGCTTTTCCGCCAAATCGATGTGCTTGGCGATGATGCCTTTCAATTTTTGATAAAGCCGCTTTTGTTTATTGACGCCGGTTTCGGTCTTGACCTGCTGGATCAGCCGGCCGGCTTCCAGGCTCTTCAAAAACGCCGGATACTCGCGCAACTTGTTCTCCAGTGCCGCCAAGCCGACGTTGACGGTAATCGCCCCGTTCGCCAATTCGGCGTTGACCCGGTCGAATTCGGCTTTGATGCCGGCATCGTAGGCTGCGGCCAATTCCAGCAGGCTTTTGACGAATTCTTCGCGGTGGATCACCTCGCCATAAGACAAGAAACGCAGCCGCGGCGGCAGCCAACTGCGAAACCGGCCGCCAATGGTCTGTTGGCTCAACACTTTACCGGCGATCGCTGCCGCGTCGGTCCGCGCCAAACGCGGGTCCAGCACTTCCAGCAGATCGGTCAAACCGTGGTGCAGGTTACGGCCGCGGCTGGCGAGCAGCTTGAGTATGGCCTGGCTGATCAGCGTAACGGCCATGCTGGCGATCAGCATCACCACCGACAAGCCCAGCAATATATCCAAGGACTTCAACATCAGTTTTCTCCCCTACCCCGTTAGACGGTCCGCTGCAACCGCAACCGAAGCTTTGGTCGGCAGCAGCCCGCAGCATAAACCGTAAAGCTTAGACCATTCGGCCCAATCGCCAAAATCAGACGCCCTCCAGCGGCAGCCGCTCCATCAAGTAGCACAGGCAATCCTGGCGGATCACCCGTTCGTCCAAGGTCAACATCGACGGCATCGTCGGCCGCTTCAACACCAACTGCCCGTCCCGAATTTCGAAAAACCGCTCGGTGACCGGTATCCCGGCGTTATCCCTGGCGACCACCGGCACGCGCGCCGTCGAGATGTTACCGAACGCGGTGCCGACGGCAATTTCGGTGAAGTTCAATCGCTCCAACCCGCTGTCCAGCAGCAAATCGGCGCTGCGCTCGGTAAAGCTGAAACTGGCATCCTCGGCGATACAGACCTGGGCCACGGTGTGGTAGATGTCCACGTCCTGGCGGGCGACCGGATGCGCCGGAAATTCGTGTAAGTGCAGACAGCTATCCAAAAACTCGAGCGCATGTTCGGTGCCGTGCGGCTGGCCGGGACGGCCGCATTCCAGCGTCACGGCCGGGCAAAACTCGGCGAACGCGCCGGATTGGATGCCTTTGGGGTGGGTAAAGTAGACCAGCAAGCGGCCGAACAAGGCCCCCAGATGCAGAAACTCCCGGTCCAGTTTGTTGATGCAGGCGTAATGCGGGTTGCGGCCGGTATTGTTATGCACGTCGACGCTGGCGAACACGCCGCGCCGGCGCATGATCTCGCAAATCTGCGCCGCCCAAGCCGTTTCCGGCGACGGTGCCAGGCCGCTACCCGGCCAGATCCGGTTGAAGTCGGGCTGGCCGTCCAGTCGGCGCAGATTGTGGCGGGCGGCCTGGGTATTCCCAAAAAACAGGGTCAGCCCGCGCGGCAAATTTTGGCCTTGGTATTTGCGCAATAACTGTTGCACGGCCAGAAAGCCGGTCGATTCGTTGCCGTGCAGCAGCACCGACACGAACAGCGTCTCCGGCCGCTTGCCGGGCAGATGGAACAAGGCCGGTTCCGGCACCAGGGTATGCAGGGCTTCGACCGGAATGTCCAGCAAACCCGGCGGCAGGGCGTCGAATTGTTTCAGAGCAGAATGTGCGGAGAGGTTCGATTGCATGGCCGAGGTGTCCAAAGTCCGTTCAGCGACTCAACATGCCTGAATAGTCGGCCGAGAGCAACCGCAATGCGCCGTTCGGCGGCGGACGCTCAGAGCCCCCAGCCCGAGACCGGCTCGCCGCCGAGCTGGCGCAGCAAATACTCCCGCGTCATTGCGCTAAATTCGCCGGGATGGGCTTCGATAAAGCGCCGCTGCCACTGGCTGCCGGTTTGCCGGCTGGCGACACGGCGGCGGACGATGCCAAGGTAGTCCAACGCGTCGCGGTTGCGGATGCCGAGCGCGTCCAGCCCCAGGCCGGCGCGCGGCAGCAATTCCTGTTCGATCAGCTTGGCCAGCCGCTGCTTGCGGTTGCCGAACCAGACCACATGGCAATCCAGCCCGTGGCGGGCGGCCTGATAGAAATTGTCCTTGGCTTGAGCGAAAGGCAATGCCGCCCCGCCCTCCGCCCGTTCGTCGGCCAGATTCTTCACCAGCCCATAGAAAAACGCGGCATTGGCGACCATATCGATCACGGTCGGCCCCGCTGCCGGCGTGCGGTGTTCGATACGGATATGCGGCGTGCCGTCGGCGTCGAACCCCACCAGCGGCCGGTTCCAGCGCCAGATGGTACCGTTGTGCAGGCGCAGATAGCGAAACGCCTCCGGCGCATCGTCGAATTGTTCCGGCAACAGCACCGGAAAATGCTGCAAATTCTCGATAAAACATTCCTGGATCGAGTGCCGGGCGTAATCCGAACCGAAACCGACCCGGTGCAGTGGCCCGTCCGCCGCACCGCTATAACCGCCGGCAGCGATGGCCTGCTCGAACATCGGAATCCGGGTCTCGGCCCATAAATCCTTGCCGAACAGATACGGCGCATTCGCCGCCAGCGCCACCATCGCCGCCGAGGCAATGATGGAGGCGTTGTAAATGTGGTGGGCCTGACTAAGCGGACACTGGATATGCAACTGCAGCGAGGTAGTGGCCGCTTCCAGCATCACGTCGTGGTGTTCCAGTTTCAGATGCTCGTGACCGCATATATCCAGACAAATCGGCCGGCCGCGGTTTTGCAAAATCTGCTGGTTCAAAGCCCGGTAACGGTTCATGTCCGACATATTGCCCAGATGCAAATCGCACTGTTCCAAGGTCGGCAGCGTACCGATCGCCAATAGGTGCAAATCCATTTGCCGGGCATGCCCGGCCGCGTCTTGCCAAGTCTGTTGCAATTGCTTGTGCATCGCGCCGAACGCAGCGCCGGTCAAGGCTTGCGGCGGCGTGTTCAGTTCGATATTGAACTTGGCCAGCTCCGGACCGGCCAGCAGCGGCTGACCGAAGGATTGCAAATACGTCTGGTTAGCCGGCGCCGGCCGCATATCGCCGTCCAACAACCAAGCTTCTATCTCGAAACCGGCCACCGGCGCAGCTTCCGCACAGGCTTTGTCGCGGATCAAACGACCGAGCAATTCGGTCTCGGTCTGCAAACGCCGGCAAAACCGGTCGAAATCGGCTTCCTGATACGCAGCGGCGCGGGTTTCTTGGCCCATAGTTAAGTCCGGCGGTGTGGCGGAAGATACAGATAGTAAAGGCCCCGGCTCGCGCCGGTCAATCTTCTCGAGCCGCGTTAGGGGTGCGGGCGACTGGTCTAATACGGTGCGAATAACACATCCTTGTAAATCGCGTCACCAAAGCTGTACTCAGCGCCACAGTTCGCTGAGCTTAAGCTTGCGGCCGCGGGTTTGACCGGCGGCGCGCAAGGCTCGGGGTACAGCCGTTACGCGGCGACTTTACGTTTGGCGGTCAGGCGCAACATGCCCAGCACACCGCTGCCGAACAACCACACCGCCGCCGGGACCGGCACTGGCGCCGCGTAATTGCCCAAGTCGGCCGCGGATACTTTATAAGCATGCAGCACGCCGGGCAGCAGTTGGTACTCGGCGCTCAGCGTCGCCGCGCTGCCGTTTGCGGTCCAGACGCAGGCCTCGGTCTGGCCCAACGGGCATTGAATCGAGCCGGCGTAAGGGTCGGCATCGCTGAAGCGGAAATAGACGTCGAACTGGGTGCCGCCGGCATTTTGGGTGACGCTGTAATCGTTGTCGGTGCCGGCCAGCAACAGGTAGCTGCCGTCGGCCAGTTTCGGCCCGATCGCCAGGCCTTCCCATTTTTCCGGAGACTTATTGCCCAGTTCGGCCAGGGTATTGGCGTCCAGGTCCAGGAATTGGCTGGATTTGGCGACCTTGGTGTAAACCGCGCCGACCGCATCCAGATCGATACCGGACACATCGGTGGCTCCGGCCAGATCGATTTTATAAACTTCCTTGTCGGCGGTCGCCAGATCGGCGCCGACGCCGATGCCGCGGTTGTTACGTTCCAACACCAAAAACTCGTGGTCGTTCAGGGCCACCAGCGCCGACACGCCCTGGCCTTGGCCGGAGCGTTTCATTTGGTAGGCGTATTGCGCTACGGCCTCGCCGGTCGCGGTATCGAATTTGACGATACGGTTAACGGAACCGCTGCTGGCGCCTTCGTCCAAAATCGCACTTTGCAACATTGCAAACGCATATTTGCCGTCCGGGCTGACGGCCAAGCCTTCGAAGCCGCGATTGGTGCGTTTGCCGGCGTTGTTGCCGGTATCGGCGGCGTAATTGGCGACGCCGCTGGCGGCATTGCGCGGCATCAGATTGGTCGGTGTGGCGTAGGTTTTGACGACGGCGCCGCTATTGCGGTCGATTTCGTACAGCGACGGGCCGTACTCGTCGGACACCAGTAAATTGCCGTTTTTGGGATTGACCACAATGCCTTCCGGATCGAAAGCGTTACCCAGTGCGTTGGTCGGATTGGGCGCCAAGCCGTTCAGGGCAGCACCGTTTTTGCTGAGTTTCAAAGTCTGCGCAATCTGGAAGTTCGAAATCGCACCGGATACCGGATTGATGTCCAGCGTGAAGCGCTGCACCCGAGTTTCGTAGTTCAAGCTGCCGCCGCCCGGACCGCGATCGGACAGGCCCCACCACTCGTTACGGTGGGTGTCGTAATAAATGTCGGAAAAGAAGCCGACCCGGCCGTCGTTGACGCTGCTGCCGAACTGGTCGGCGGTAGCGCCGGAAATTGCCAAACCGTTGACAAAGGTCGGCGCGGCGGAAACGGTATCGGCCAGCAGCAAACCGGCCATCAGCAAACTGGGTGTAACACGCATAACGGATTCCTGAATGGTTGAAAATCTTGTGATCGGATTCTCAACTTTATCCGGCGTTTGTTACATCGGCGTGACGGTTTCCGTCCCCCGACTGCGCTTGGCTCACGATTCACCCGGCCCGGAATACTGATTGCCTTTGCGCTTTTGCGGAGGCTAAACCTGTCGAAAGACGCCCCCTCAGGACCAATGTCGTTAAGTTTAGGTTTAACCGTTCGACCTGAGCCCGTCGAAGGGCGAATGGTTAAGCCATTCATGGTTCGACAAGTTCACCACGAGCGGCTTAACTTAACGACATTGGCCTCAGGGCTTGGCCCCATGCAGCCCAACGGAATCCAGTGTTGAAACAGGGTCGGGTAAGGAACTCATGGGCACCGAGATAAGCGCTCGTTCAATCCGGGCCAATCGCCGATTTTGAACGTCGTCTGTTGTCCAGAGCGGCCGAGCGATGTTAGCCGGTGAAATCAGGTGCCTACTTGGGCCGTCCTTTAGCCAACATGTGTATCACTTCCCCGGCAGGTACTGGTTGGCTGAGCAAATATCCCTGAATTTCGTCGCAACCGTAGTCGGCCAGAATATCGAACTGGCCCTGTGTTTCCACGCCTTCGGCAATCACGATCATACTCATTGAGTGGGCAATGTTAATCAACATCTTGACGATTTTTTGATCATTCTCGTCGTGGCATAGATCTTTGATAAAAGAGCGATCGATTTTGAGGTTATCGACCGGCAAATTTTTCAGATAGCTGAGAGAGGAATAACCCGTGCCAAAATCATCAATCGATATTGCAATTCCTCTACTGCTGAGCCGCTTTAGCGAGGTCAATGCCGCCTGAAAGTTACTCATCAGGGTAGTTTCGGTTACTTCTAATTCCAGTTGCCGCGGCGAAATCTGATACTCCGCAATGATGGCAAAAACCCTGTCAACAAAATCGTCTTGCTTTAGTTGCACCGGGGATAAATTCACCGCAATACAAAGGTCCGAATATCCCAGTTCGCTCCAATACTTCAACTTTTCGCACGCGGCTCGGATCACCCATTCTCCAATCGCGACAATCAAACCCCGCTGCTCGGCAAAATCGATAAACTCGAACGGCGCCAATAGCCCACGGCTAGGGTGCCGCCAACGAATCAAAGCTTCCACCCCGACAATGGTTTTGTTGGCGATGTCCATTTTCGGTTGATAGAACAACTCCCATTCCTGGTTTTGAATCGCGTTGCGTATCTCCTTATCCAGACGCAAATGCCGGATCGACAAATCCTGCATGTGGTTGTCGAAAAACTGGAAACCGGTTTCGGATGTTGTCTTTTTGCAAAAGGTTTTCGCGACAATCGCGTTGTTGATTAAGCTGTCTACCGTACTGGCATCGGCGGGATATACGCTGATGCCGACGTGACTGGTAAGGTAAATACTGGTTTGATCGACTTCGATCGCCGTCGCCAAGGCCGCCATCAAGCGCTCGACCATCCAAGTGATGACCTCTTTATTGGGCAACTCGGGGATCAAGACCGCAAACACGTCCCCACCGATCCGAGAGAGCGTTAGCCGCGAGATGTCATCGCTTTTTCTGAAGGTAGAATTCAGCCGATTGGCAACTTCTTGCAAAATATGGTCGCCGGCAACATTCCCCAAGGATGCGTTAATCATGCCGAACATACCGATATCGACCACGAATATCGCCGCCAAATGACTATAGCGTTGCCCCCGCTCGATGACTTGGCGCACCCGGTCGTAGAACAAAACCTGATTGGGCAAACCGGTCAGTTGGTCATAGTGCTTGGAATAATCGAGTTCGCTGGAAATCTGCGACGCGATCAGTTCCAGTTCGTCGACACGGGATTGCAACTCGGAAACGGTGCCGCTTGTTAAAGCGGTATCGTTGCCGGTAGCCGGCTGGCTCTCTGGGAGAGGCGTTTCCGGTTTCGCATTTTCGGAAAACTGATTTTTTAACTGCCAGCGCACGACTCTGTTTCTACCGGATTCCTTGGCAACATAGAGCGCCTCGTCGGCAAACTTGTTCAATTCCGCCGGATCGATCGGTTTATCGACAATGCCGGCCACCCCCAGGCTGGCGGTAACCCAGGGTCCATTTTCGAAACGGGCGGCCGATTCAGCCTTAATCCGCAGACGAATACGCTCTGCAACCGTAACGGCCTCCTGCACGCTCAAACCGGGCAACACCAGGCAAAATTCCTCGCCGCCATAGCGCCCCACCAAGTCGACCTTGCGGGTATTGGTGGTCAGCACCTCGGCCAGCAGCTTGATGACCACATCTCCGGTCGCATGGCCGTAGTTGTCGTTTACCGCCTTGAAGTGATCAATGTCCACCATGACGCAAGACAGCTCAAGGTCGTTTTGTAAGGCTTCGTTAAAGGATTTATCGAAAAGTTCGAAAAAAGCGCGACGGTTCAAGCAGCCAGTCAGCGAATCGCGGGTCGCGAGAAAATGCAATTCCTTATTCTGCTGTTGGACTTGCGCCTGACTCTCTTCAAGCCTGTTGACCATGGTCTGTAGTCGACTGTTACGCTCCTCCAACTCCGTAATATCGTCGAGTGTTATCAACACGCCTTGCGCGGTATCGTTCCCACCCCAAATCGGCGAGGCGTTGATCGCAAATTTAAAGCTTTCGCCGTTGGGATTCACCAACTTCAGATGAGCGCCTTTGGAACTTTTCCCTGATTTCAGCACGGTTTGCCAAGGTAAATAAACCTCGGAGTCGGTTTCATCCGCACTTTTCCAATTCAGTTTGGAAGCATTTTTGCCGAGTAAGGCACCGATAGGACTGCCGATCTTCTGCAGCAGCGAGCGATTCGCCAGAACAATTTGCTGCCGCTCGTCGATGATAATGACCCCCTCTGCCAGCGTATCGAAAGCCGCGTTGACCCGATCCGGAATCACGGCACTCGGATCAAGCATTTTTAAAGTTCTGAGCATGAACGCCAGATAAATAAAGAAGCCGACGACCAGAAAAAATATCGCTATTTTAAAGCTGGGGTGTTCAAGAAAATCCGATAACGACTCACCGGATATCGGTACAAATTTAAATTCGATTTCGCCCCACTTTTCAGAATTTCGATAAATTGGAACCACCAAATAAGTCGAGGTCGATTTTTGACTATCGTAATCGCGCCACTCCTGACTATGGCCCCCAGTTTGAAAAATCAATTCTCCATTCTGGAGCCGAATACCGGAAGATAAAATATCGGAATTACGCTTAATCAATAAATTGAGCATCCTCTCTATTTTTTGAGGATCTTGATCAGCAGCCAAAGTGGAAAACTGAATCGCCAAAGACTCGCTAACATGCTTGCGCGATTCTAATAGAAATTTAGACTTATCAGGCATAAACCCCAGCATTTCCGCTGCAAATAACAAGCAGATTGCCAGCATTACCAATGCAAAACTTATTCGCATTGCCGGCAACAAAACGCCAATGGTATTTTTTACTGAATCCATGATATTAAAAAAACTACGGCAAAATACTAAACCCAAATAAATCGATACTTATTTATCGCTATCTTCCGAGTCGGCCGGGTTTGATGATTGATCTTTTTTGCTTCCGGCTACAGAATCCGAATCTTTCCTGGCGGATCTTAGAACCGGCAAAGGATCAAACCGTTTTAACAACGGCACGGTAGACATAAAGCTCGCCATCAGCGATCCTGCGCGTAGTATCCAGCTCACAAAACCGGCAGTCAGGCTCGCGCTAGTACCCAGTATGATTTTAACGTTTACCGGGTTAGCATCCGCAACGGCGTCAGGATCGCTCATCTGCTGGCGAATGTGATCCAATCTATTCCAAAACTCTATTTCCTCTTGTTCGGACAGGACAGATTCGGTATCGATGCTGTATTGCTCCAAAGCGGCGTTTTTTAATTGAAAGTTCTGTTTTCTGACGCTATCGCGACGCTGTTCCTGCAATAGATTATCCGGCACATAACCTGATAACTTGACATTACTTTTGTCAACTTCCGATGAGCCTTGATCCACCGAAACTAAAATATCAACATTATTTATCCCTTCAATCTCGTTATTGACTATTTGACTAACAGCAACACTTTCGCCAAAAACATTATTAACTTGATCGAAAATAGCGACGGAACTTAGAACTTTATCGCCTACAGACTGCTCGGTTTGATCTTTACGATCCGAACCATTTGTCTGATTGTATCTAATTATTTCACGAAAACCGTTTGTGTTATCGTCACTACTTGAGTAGGTAATTTCGGCATTCACCAGGTTAGAACTCGCGCCGCCATCGTTGACGGTGACGCTGAAATTCGGAACCACCTCATTGCCGTCGTCGACAAATTGCACTTGGCCGGCAGCCAACTGGACGCTACTGAAGCTGGTGACGCTGGCACCGGGGTTACCGGTCAATTGGAAGTAACCGCCGCTGACGCTGGAGACTGTGTAAGTGAAGCTGGCGCTATCAGGGTCGCTGACGCCGAAATTGGCGGCACTCAGCGTAACGGTCTGGCCTTGGCTCAAGGTCAGTGTCGCGCTACCGATGACTGGCGCATCGTTGACGCCGGTATAGTTGATCGTCGCGGCCACGGTATTGGATTCCAACGCGCCATCATTGACCGTAACACTGAAGCTCGGCGCCACTTCATTGCCATCGTCGACAAACTGAATTTGAGCGGAGGCTAGCTGGGCGGTTGTGAAGCTGGTGATGGCGACACCTGGATTACTGGCTATTTGGAAATAACCGCCGCTAACATTGCTCACAATATAGCTAAAACTGGTGTTATCCGGATCACTGACGCCAAAGTTGGATACAGCAAGAGTCACAGTCTGACCTTCGCTTAACGTCATATCGGCACTGCTTAGAACCGGGGCATTGTCGTTGACATTGGTCACGGCAATGCTGAAGGTCTGACTGTTGGTCGAGCCATCCGAACTGGTCGCCAGCACCGTGATGCTATGGCTGGTGGCGGTCTCGTAATCCAGCAAGCTGCCGTCGGCCACGGTGACGACACCGGTCGTGCTGTCGATGGCGAAGCGGCCGCCGGCATTGTCGCTGAGGCTGTAACTGATCGAGGCACCGGCATCGGCATCGCTCGCCAGGGCGGTAATGCCGACGACCGTGCCATTGGCGGCGTTCTCACTGATTGTATTGAGAGCAGTATCGCTGTCGGTGATGATGCTGACCGGATTGTCGTTGACATTGGTCACGGCGATGCTGAAGGTCTGACTGTTGGTGGAACCGTCCGAACTGGTTGCCAGTATCGTAATGCTGTGGCTGGTCGCCGTTTCGTAATCCAACAAACTGCCGTCGGCGACGGTGACGACACCCGTGCTGCTGTCGATGGCGAAGCGGCCGCCGGCATCGTCGGTCAGGCTGTAGCTGATGGTGGTGCCACTATCGGCATCGGTCGCCAGGGCGGTGATGCCGACCACGGTGCCGTTGGCGGCGTTCTCCGCCACGCTGTTGATCGTGGCGTTGCTGTCCGTGAGGGTGCCGACCGGGTTGTCGTTGAGGTTGCTGAGATTGATCGTAAAGCTTTCAGTATTGGTCGAACCATCCGAACTGGTCGCCAGCACCGTGATGCTGTGGCTGGTGGCGGTCTCGTAATCCAGCAAGCTGCCGTCGGCCACGGTGACGACACCGGTGCTGCTGTCGATGGCAAAGCGGCCGCCGGCATCGTCGCTGAGGCTGTAACTGATGGTCGCGCCGCTGTCGGCGTCGGTCGCCAGAGCCGTAACGCCGACGACCGTGCCGTTGGCGGCGTTTTCAGTCACGCTGTTGACCGTGGCGTTGCTATCAGTGATGGTGCTGACAGTGTTGTCGTTTAGGTTGATGACCGTCAAAGTAGCGGCCTGACTGCTGCTGAACGTGCCGTCGCTGGCCACGACGTTGAAACTGTAGCTGGTTTTGCTTTCGTAATCCGCCGCGGCGTTGAGGGTCACTTCGCCGGTGGTGGCGTCGATGCTCAGCAAGGCCGCGTCAGCTCCACTCAGACTCCAGCTCAGGCTATCCCCGTCGGCATCGCTGCCGCTGGCGGTGTAAACCACCGTGTTGACGGTGCTGTTCTCATTCACGCTGGCGCTGCTGCCGGAGCTGATCACCGGGGTATTGTCGTTGACGGCCGTGTAATTGATCGTAGCGGCCAGAGTATTGGAGTCGAGGGCGCCATCATTGACCGTGACACTGAAACTCGGCGCGACCTCGTTGCCATCGTCAACGAACTGCACCAGACCGCCGGTCAGATCCGCGCTGCTGAATCTGGTGACACTGACACCGGCATTGCCGCTCAACTGGAAGTAACCGCCTGTAACACCGCTGACCGTGTAGATGAAGCTGGTGTTGTCAGGATCGCTGATGCTGAAGTTGGCACCTGTCAGCGTGACGGTCTGGCCTTCGTTCAGTGTGAGCGATGCACCGGTAATGACTGGTGCGTCGTTGACTGGGGTGACGTTGATCAGCACCGAATCGGTATTACTGGTGCCGCCATCACCATCGGTCACCACCATCTCCACCGTGCGTTGTAAGCCGCTGGGGTTCTCGCTGACATTGCGGAAACTCACACGATTCGCGACCGCCTGCACGGCGGACGCATCGGCATTCGCGGTAAATGATACCACCAACGAGCTTCCTGCCCCTGCTCCGCCCACCGTGGTAGCAACCAAATTTCCATCAATGAAAACATTGGCGTTGACGACTTGGACCTGGCCGGGGCCGCTTCCTTGGGTGACTAAAAAGAGTCGGTCATCCGCTGTGCCATTGCCCGATATAGTCGCTGTCAAGGTCCCGCCAGCGAAATCGGACGAGTCAACATCAGCCAGCGTGGCGCTGCTGCCAATCCTGACATGGGAGGCCCCCTCCACAAAATTAAATACGGTGTTAGTCAGATTCAGAACCGGCGCATCGTTGACATTAGTCACGGTCAGGGTGAAATCGTCGTAAACCGTGGCACCGTTGTTGTCGGTAGCCGTGACGCGTACGCTGATCGAGCCCACGTCGGCATTGGCGGGAGTGCCGGAGAAAGTCTGCGTGGCTGCATTGAACGTCAGCCAGTTCGGCAGTGCCGAGCCATCGGCCAAGGTCGCGGTATAGCTCAGTGCATCGCCGACATCGACATCGGCGAAGGTGTTGGCCGAAACCTGGAACGAGAAGGCGCTGTCTTCGCTGGCGTTCTGATCGGCGATGGGGTTGGCCACGGTTGGTGCGTCGTTGCTGTTGGCGACGGTAATCGTGAAGTCATCGAACACGCTGGCGTTGCTGCTGTCGGTGACGGTGACGCGGACGCTGATGCTGCCGACGTCAGCGTTCAACGGTGTGCCGCTGAAGGTTCGGTTAACCGGGTTGAAGGCGAGCCAACTCGGCAGCGCGGAGCCATCCGCCAGCGTGGCGCTGTAGCTCAAGCTATCTCCCGCATCGATATCGGCAAAGCTATTGGCCGGAACCTGGAACGAGAAGGCGCTGTCTTCGGTGACGTTCTGATCGGCGATGGCGTTCGCTAGGGTCGGTGCGTCGTTGATGCTTGAAACCGTGCATGTCACCGTTGCAATTTCATAGGAATAGGCATGATCGTAATCGTTGATCGATGCATTGCCATAGGATGCGGCAAGATTTGAGGATGCAGTATCCGTCGTTTGATCCCAGCCGCGAATTTGAAGTTGGGCTACCTCTGCACCGGAACCGTTCGGGACATACCGAACTTGGGTATTACTTTCCAAGAGCAAGGCATGGGTGTTGGATACCGCACCAAAGTCGTTCCAGCTTACGCCGTCAGTCGAATACTCCCAACTGCCACTACCCGTCTTCGCGATGACCGCCATACCCTTCACAGAACTGCCATCCGCATCACTATATCCGACTGAACCGACAGGTCCGTTCATGATTAAGGTATTGACGCTAATCCCTGCGGAAGCGGTGTCTTCATCGGTGCCGAACGGATAATTACCTGCCCAGGTGACATGAGGCGCGTCGTTGACAGAGGTGTAGTTCACCGTGGCTGCCAGGGTGTTGGAATCCAAAACGCCATCACTCGCGGTCACGCTGAAACTAGGCGCGACTTCGTTGCCGTCATCGACGAACTGGACTTGTCCAGCGCCGAGTTGGGCGGTGGTGAAACTGGTAACGGCGACGCCGGGATTGGTTTTCAGCTGGAAATAGCCACCCGAGATGCTGCTGAGCGTGTAGGTAAAACTGCTGTTATCCGGATCGGTCACGCCGAAGTTGGCCGCCGTCAGGGTGACGGTTTGGCCCTCGTTCAAGGTGAGGCTGGCGCTGGTCAACACCGGGGCATCGTTGACCGGATTAACCGTCAGCGCAACGGTCGCGGTCTCGGTGGTAACCCCGGATGTCACGGTATAGCTGAAGCTGGTCGCGCCGTTGCTGTTGGTGGTGGGCGTGAAGGTCAAGGTGCCGTTGGCATTAAGTGCGACGCTGCCGCCGGTGATGGCGAGCGTTTGGCCGCTACTGACGCTGGTGCCGTCGATAGCCGAAATATAGCGGCCGGCATTTTCAAAGGTATCGTTAGCCAGCGGGTTGAAGGTCACCGGGGTATCTTCATTGGTGGTAACGCTGTCGTTAACGATATCGGCAACGGCCGAGATTGAACCGCTGATGGTATCGCTATCCGACAAGGCGCCGCCGCTGCCGGAATTGCCGTTGTCCGTGGTCACGACGGTAAAAGAAACCGCGCCGTTATAGTCAGCCGTTGCGGTGAACACCGGCGCGGTGGCCGCCGAGGCAAAATAGGCGTTGATCGACGCCACATCGCCGGACAATACCAAAGTATTGGTGCCGCTACCGCTTACCGTCACACCGGAGGCGGAGGTTGCGGAAAGCACACCGGCGCCGGCGCTGACCGATAGAGTGGTCGTCATGGTACCCGAGCCGCTGTCGGCATCGGCGATCACCACCGAGCCCAGCAATTGAATCACCGAGTCTTCAGGCACAATGGTGCCATCGCCGTAAACGGTATTGACCGGTGCATCGTTGACCGCCGTGATGTTGATCGTGGCTACATCAAAACCGGTCAGTGCGCCGCCTGAGCCGGTGTTGCCCTGGTCGTTGACGCTCAGGGTCAAGGTATCGGTGGCCGGCGGGGTATCGGAATTGATGATATAGCTCAGCGATCCGCTGGCATTCCCGGCCAGCAGATTGTTGATTTGGCTGAGGCTGCCGGTCAAAGTGATTGAACTGGTGCCGGAGCCGGACACGGTCACCCCCGTCGTGCCGGCGCTGGCTGTCAAGGTGCCGGATACCACCGATAGGGTTGCCTGCACGCTGGAACTACCGGCATCGACATCGGCGATACTCAGCCCGGTACCGTGTAGAGTTAGGCTGGTTTGTTCGGTAGCGCTGTAGTTGCTCGGAGTGATCGTTGCCGTCGGCGCGTCGTTGACCGCCGCCACCGAGACGTTGCGCGTTGCGGTGTTGCTTGATGTCGTGCCGTCGGTGACACTGAAACTCACGGTACGGCTGGCGGTGGACGGCGCATCGCTGGTGTTTTGATAGGTCACCGAACGCAGTGCGGTCTGATATTGAGCGACGGTGGCCGTTCCGGATAAGGTCAGCGTGCCGGTAGTAGCATTCCAACTGCCGGTGATGCCGTTTTGATCGCTGAATGCCAGCACGTCTTGTCCGGACGCGTAATTGCCGGTGATTTGCACCGTGGCGCCGGTCAGGTTGGCGTTGTCGGCATCGTTCAAAGCCAGGGTCGCGGTTATCACCGTGGCGTTACCGTTCTCGGTATAGCTCAATGTCGTGGCTTCGATGGCCGATAGCACTGGCGCATCGTTGACATTGGCCACGCTAAGGGCGAAATCGTCGTAAACCGTGGCACCGTTGCTGTCAGTAGCGGTGACGCGGACACTGAGCGAGCCCACGTCGGCATTGGCGGGTGTGCCGGAGAAGGTCCGCGTGGCTGCATTGAACGACAGCCAAGCCGGCAGCGCCGAACCATCGGCTAAAGTCGCGGTATAGCTCAGCGCATCGCCGACATCAACATCGGCGAAGCTGTTGGCCGGGACCTGGAACGAGAAGGCACTGTCCTCGCTGGCGCTTTGGTCGGCGATGGGATTGACGACCGTCGGTGCATCGTTGACAGCATTGACCGTGATCGCCGCTGTATCCGAGTCCACACTGAAGGCGGTGGTGCCGCCCGTATCATTGCTAGGGGTCAACACCTGTACATTGTCTATATAAAGCCGATTTTCGTCGCCGGTAGCGGAGACGTAAAAACGAACTCTGGTATTGGAGACTGCATGGGCTGAAATATCAAGGCTGAATGTTCCACTTCCGGAATTCAAAGATGACGAGAACGTCCCTCCAGCCAGTGTCGTATAGCTACTGCCACCATTACTGGAGACTTGCACGACGATCGTGTCGCCACTTCCGAGTGAGTTGACGTAATCGAATCTCAGTAATGCTGAACTGGCTCCACTGAGATCGACTTCACGATAAATATTGTCACCAACCGTACGTGCGCGGATTTCCAGATCACCCGCCGAGCGCACCAAAATTCGACCACCAGATGCTCCGCCACCATTGCTGTCCGTTTCGACCCAATTGCTGCGCCATTGGGTTGTGCCATTGTTGTTGCTGTATGAAACGGTGCTGAATTGATCGGACGCGGTGCCGTCGGCAATATTCGTTCTGCCTCCGTTGATCCCCGTTGTTTGATCCCAGGCGTGAAAGGTAATTGCTTGGGCAATGGTGCCGGTAAAGTTGGCGTTGGGCTGAAAGTAAAGCCGTGTGGCTGAATCGGCCGCCAGCAACAGCGCGTTCGAGCCGCTTACCGCACCAAGGGCATTCCATGTTGTTCCATTGTCAGTCGAATAAAACCAAAGCCCATTGGTTGTGTCCGCAGCGGTAATGGCGATACCGGTTTTGGCACCGGCGTCTGCATCGAACACGTTGTCGACCTGTCCCGCTGGCGATGCGAAGTCGACGAGGTCGGACACCAGCGTGCCGACGGCACCCGCCGGATAACCGGCGTCCTCGGTTTGAGGATTCAGCGCGGGGCTGCTACCTGCATCAAGCTTGGGCGCGTCATTGACCGCCGTGATGTTAATCGTGGCGACATCAAAACCAGTCAGCACACCGCCCGAGCCGGTGTTACCCTGGTCGTTAACGCTCAGAGTTAAGGTATCGGTGGCGGGTGGCGTATCGGAATTGATGATATAGCTCAACGAACCACTGGCATTACCGGCCAGCAGATTGTTGATTTGGCTTAGGCTGCCGGTCAAAGTGATTGAACCGGTGCCGGAGCCGGACACGGTCACCCCCGTCGTGCCGGCGCCGGCCGTCAACGTGCCGGATACCACCGATAGGGTTGCCTGCACGCTGGAACTACCGGCATCGACATCCGCGATACTCAGCCCCGTGCCGTGCAGGGTCAGGCTGATTTGTTCGGTGGCGCTGTAGCTGGCAGGGCTAATCGTTGCCGTCGGCGCGTCGTTGACCGGATTGACGGTGATAACCTGAGTCGCGGTTGCTACCAGCCCACCACCGGTTCCGGTATTGCCTAAATCATTGAGTGTAAATTGCATACCGCCCGGCCCACTGTAGTTGGGGTCTGGCATGTAATCGATGTTATCCAGGGCAGTGTTGATGGCCGCTAGAGTGCCACGGAACGTCATTGTGGTATCCGCTGCGCCATCGCCAACAGAAAATGTCAATCCGACCAACCCGCCTAAAGTGACTGTGCCGTTAGTAGCGGAAATCGTCATCTCCAGATTAGAGGAACCGGCATCAGCATCAGAGATCGTAATGGCATTACCAATCCAAGCCGAAAAACGCTTTACGACGTCTTCATCGGTGGTTCTGGCGCTAACGACATTAATAACCGGCGCATCGTTCACGGCGGTAATATTTACCGTGGTGCTGCCGGTTGCGGTCAGCGCCCCGCCGCTGCCCTGCGCGCTGGCGTTGGCGTCGCTGAAGGTCCAGTCGATTTGCACGCTGGCTGGCGGGGTGTCGCTCCAGTTCCAATAGACGGTGTTGCGCATCAAGGTGTTGACCCGGGCATTGGTCGCATTGGCGCCGAAGGTGATGTCCATCTGGCCGCCGGTAAAGGTGTAGGTGCCGACCTGGACCCCGCTGACATACACATTGGCACCGCTGACCGTCACGGTGATGCCGTCAAAAGCCAAGGCATCATCGGCGTTGGCGCCACCATGGCGGGCCAAAGTGAGGGTAGAGCCGCTGAAATTATCGGCGACCGACAACTCGGAATCGAACAGGCTGACATCGGCATCGAGGACCACCGCCGAACCGTTTTCGATAAAGGTAGGCGAGCCGTTCAGGTTACTGAATACCGGGGCATCATTCACAGCAACGCCGGTCATGGCTTTGGTGCCGGTCACGGCCGCCAGCACGCCGTCACTGATGCTGGTGGCGATAGTGAAATTGCTGTTGAAGTTGCTTGCCGGGGTAAAGGTCAGGCCGGCCAACAAGGTGTTGACGTCGGCGACGGCGCCGCTGGCGGTCCAAACACCGGTAGCGGCGTTGTAGGTTGAGGTCACTGCGCCCGAGGTGCCGGTGTTCAAGCTGCCGGCAGCGGCATTGGATAAGGTCAAGGTGGCGGTAACGGTAGCGCTGTCGCCGCGGGTGATGACGATATCGGTCAGATTAAGCGCGGTATCCTCGGTATAGGTTTCCGATGCGTTGAGGTTGGTTGCCGTCGGTCCGTCAACCACGTTCGACAGGCTGACGGTATAGGTTTCTGAATAGCTGGCACCCAGGGAGTCGGTAACCTGCACGGTAATGGAGTGGCTGGTGGCGGCCTCGTAATTCAGCAAGGAACCGTCCGCTACCGTTAGCGTGCCATTGGTTGAGTTGATAGCAAAGCGTCCGCCGGCGCTGTCGGTCAGGCTGTAGCTGGGATTGGCGCTGGCATCGACATCGAAGCCCACCACCGTGCCAATCACGGTGCCGTTGGCGGCGTTCTCGGCTACGGTAAAGCCGCTGGTTTGTTGATACAGCGCCGCCACTTGACTGGCAGTCATGACGCCATTGGCGACGACGAAATTATCGATGGCACCATCAAACGCCGCGTCGGCGCCCCAATGCGATTTGCCGATGAAGTTATTGCTGCGAACCCCTGTCTCCAGCGCCACGCCGGTGGTGGAGGCCGCCAAGTTGCCGTTGACATACAGGTTCATGTTGCCGGAAGCATCCACCGTGGCGGCGAAATGCAGCCATGAGCCATTGGTGATGACACTATTGGCGGTGGCGCGATAAGTGTAAACGCCATTTTTTTCGATGGTGAAGGTCAGGTTGTTGGTGTTCCATTCCCGACCGACATAAACGTTGCCGATACCACCGCTGGTGGTTTGGCCGAAGTCGAACACCCGTTGCCAATCCCCGGTACTATCGAATTTCACCGAAGCGGCAAAGGTCATGGCGCCGCCGGTGGTAATCCCGACAATATCGCCATATTGTCCGGATGCCCCTCCCGCCAGGTCGAGTGCGCCGTTGCCGCTGGGGCCCATGGTCTGGCCCGGGTTACCGTATAAGGTCATCGGCGCGTTGTTGCCGGCGGCATCGCGTCCCAGATTGCTTGGGTTGGTGAATCCATAAACGCCGATTAGACTCGATTCGGCTACACCGCTAATGGCGTAGAGATCGCTGGGCGCGTCGTTGACGGCGGTAATCGAGATAGTCCTTGTAGCAGCGGCACTGGCATTGGAACCGTCATTCACGACAAACGAGACCGTCCGGGTCGCGGTATTGGGCGCGTCGGATGAGTTTGTGTAGGTAATACTGCGCAGCGCGGTTTGGTAATTGGCGACGGTCGCGTTGCCGGTCAGCGTTAGAATCCCGGTGCTGGCGTTCCAACTACCGGTAATGCCGTTTTGATTGGTAAACGCCAACGTATCTTGACCGCTAACAAAACCGGAGGAAATGCTGACTGTTGCTCTGGAGAGATGCGTGCTATCAATATCCGAGACCGTCAGGGCGCTATCGATCACGGTTGCTGCAGCATTCTCGGTATAGGCCAGCGACCCGCCGCTGGTGGTGATCGTTGGCGCCGAGGCCGATGCTGCCTTGATCGACACCGCCGCGATTTCCCATTGGGCGGAAGACGAAAAGCTGCCGCTCATTACTACAGAGGCAGCTCCGGCCTCGGAAGTCGAGCCACCAGTCAACACGGCGTTTTGCCTTTGCCACAGAAGTGTTTGACCACTTCCCACAGCTCCGCCGCTAGGTATCCCTTGCCAATATTGAGCGTCGATCACCAGATCCCCAGTGGCGCTGGCTGCCGTTACGGAAGACGTGGTCCCCGTACCGCTAGCACCGACAAACCCGTAATAGGCGGTAGATTGAGCAACGCCGTTGTAAGTTGTCGCACCGGCGGCCACGCCGGTCGTGCCTGACAAGGAAACCACTATATTAGCGGAGCCTACCGTGGGATTTACCAAAGACCAAATTTCCACGGCGTGGTTGACGGCACTTCTGCCTACCTGCGTTAAGGCGACGCCGCCGTAAGTCACGCTGTTGACGCTGACGTTCGGGTCGTCGAGCGCAATTTGCACGAACAACGCCCGGTCGGTCCCGGTCGCAACACCGTGCGACCAAGTCAGACTGTTGGTGCCGGTCGAATTGGTCGAGGAAATGGAACCGTTTGCAGTCACCGCCATCAACCCGGTCCAATCGGTTTGCTCTGTCGCACTAACAGCGACCTGGCTTTCAATGGCGCCGGTTTGATATTCCAGCTGCCAATCGCCACCCAAATCCGCGCTGCCGGTAGCATCCTCCGATGCGGCGATTTCGGTATTGGTAATCCCGGCCAAATAGTCGACAAAGCTCTGCCCGAACTGGGTTTCCGCGACATTACAGCCGTAGAGCAGGATGTCGCCGTTTTGATTGAACGAATCGCCCCAGGCGCTGATGTCGGTTTGGTTCCGAATTAAGGTGTCGAAATTGAGTTGGCTGTTACCCAAATCCAGGCTGCCGTCGCTACCGTGAGAGATGATGTGTACCGCATCCAGGTTGTCCCGCTCGGCCAGAACTTGGCTGATTTGTTGGATCCCGTCACTGTTGCTGTCCAGCGCAATGATTTCCAGGTTGCGGTCGGAGACATCGCTGCTTTTGATATCGTTGAGCAGCGTCTGGTAGCCGTCCACGCGGGTGTCGACAAATACGATTTCATTGCGGGGAGCTTGATTGCCGGAATTCTGTGCCGGCGGCTGTTGGGTTTCCGCGACCGGCGCCGGATTGGCATTGGCATAGACCGCGTTCGGGTCCAGCATCGGCTCGGTGAGCAGACCTTCGACGCCGGCAGAAAACAATTGCCGGGCTTCCAACTCCTCCAGAATCGGTTTGGAATGATAATGTGTTTGACGCAATTTCGAATGCATAGTCCCAAACTCACGCCGGTAGACTGAAAATAGCCGGCACCATCAATGTCCGGCTGCCGAGATATAGGCAGAGTTTAGCCGTTCCGGCAGATTCAGTCTGTGATTGAGACGAGTAATCGGTAACCTAACCGCATGGCCCGCCACTTTGCCGACCCGGCCTTGGCTCTTGCCCGGCAATGGCCCTCCCCGTCTTGGCAACCGCATCGGCACAGTTTCCCGTTTACCCTCTATACTCTGGATCGACTGTTTAATGCCCGTGTTGGAGAATTATGTTGCTTAAACCCGTCGCCCCCGCCTCTGAAGCCAGCGCGATTGAGAAAATATTAGAGGAAATCAAAGGCTTGATTTCCCTGCCGGAGATTTACCAAAGACTCAGAACCTTGATCGACGATCCGAAGTCCGATATCGACCAGTTTGTCGAGGTGGTAAGTTCCGACCCCAATTTGACGGTCGCCGTACTTAAAGTCGCCAACAGCGCTTTTTTTGGCTTTCCCGGAAAAATCGGCAGCCTCAATCAAGCCGTCAGTATGTTGGGTATCGGCCAATTGCATGATTTGGTCTTGGCAACCTCCGCGATCGGCTCCTTGCAACTGCCTAACGAAATCGTGCCATTGAAAGCATTCTGGCGTTTCAGCTTGTTCTCGGCGGTATTGACCCGATTATTGGCACGTCATTTAAAAATCCCCCAAGGCGAGCGTTTGTTTGTGATCGGTTTGCTTCACGAAATCGGTCATTTGGTGATCTATGCCAAGTTACCGGAACTGGCCAAACGCGCGTTGGAAAGCGCCCGATCCGGCCAACGGCAACTGCACTTGGTCGAGGAACAGTTGTTAGGAATGCATTACGGCGAAATTGGCGCCAAGCTAATGGCTCAATGGCAATTGCCGGGACATTTTCAGAATATCGTTCATTACCAACCCACTCCGGATCACGCGGAAACCTACCGTAAGGAAACCGCGTTGCTGCATCTGGTACACCGTTGTGCCGAAAGAGCTGTTTTCGCTCGCGCCGGGCTAACGCAAACGGGCGATGAAACCGCCACCGCCCTGCAGGATTTAGGGCTCACTGCGGAACAACTGGAAGAAGCCATCGAACGGACCCGGGAAGTCTGCAGGGAGATGGAAAAGGTTATGTTGAACTAAATCCGACATGAGAGCCGAACAGCGTTTTCTATGCGATCTGGCCGAGAGGATTTCCATGCCTGAGGTCTATCTGAAAATCCGGGTTTTACTGGAAAAACCCGGCGCAAGAATCGACGATTACGTTAAAGCCTTGCAAACCGACCCGATGTTAGCCATCCGGATGATCCGCATCGCCAACAGTGAGTTCTTCGGCTTCAAGCGCCAGGCCGCAGACCTTGACGAGGCGATCAGCCTGATTGGTACCATTCAACTCCATGATTTGTTGTTGAGCAGCTTATGCATGCGCACCTTTTGCAATATGCCCAGCCCGGTACTGGATTTACGCCAGTTCTGGCGACAGGCCATCGAATCGGGGATTGCCTGCCAAACTATCGCCAGACTCAGTCACGTCCCGGCTGGAAACCGTTTTTTTACGCTGGGCCTGTTACTTGAAATCGGTCATGCCGCCATGTTCGTCAAAGCACCGGAGCAAGCTCTCGAAGCATTGCTAACCAGCCGCGACCAGGGGCTGCCGATTGACGCCCAAGAGCGCAAAATATTCGGTTTTGATTATTGCCAGCTCGGAGCGGAGCTGACGCGGCTTTGGCATTTGCCGGAAGTCTATTCGCACATTATCGGCCACTACCTGCATCCTGAACTCAGCGCACCGCCCTACCGGAACGAGACTTATCTGATCTACTTCGCCCAACAACTTTTCAACGCACCGGAGCATTTTTCGAAAACCCTTGCAGCCGTGCCACTCAAAGATGACCAATTTGGCCCGATTCCGGCAAATGCCAAAGACGTGGTGGCGCAAGAAATAGCCCAGCACCTCGATGAGGTATATCAAATGCTCTGCCCACTGAATTTCGTTGCGAATCAGGGAGCTTCAGCGCCATGAGTAACCGCTTCGCTCAGCAATGGTTGAACATCCTGTGCCAACAGGTAGCGGACACGCAGGCCGCCGCCCTGATGGCGCTGGAGCCCGGCACCAAAAAAATGCGACCCGTGGCGAAATGGCTTGCGGATGGCGCGACGCCGGGCGATCTGTCGCCGATTTGCCAGCGCGCACTCGCGACGAATCAACCCGCTAGCATCATTGATGCGCTGCAGCCGGACGAAACGCGTTGCGACTTTTTCGCCATGCCGGTCGTGGTAGGCTCTGCGTTATTGGGCGTAATCGCCCTCAAGTTGCAACACTCAGCCGTGGAGCGTCAGCAAGCTGTTTTCGACACGTTGCAGCAAAGCGTGCAATGGTGGCAATTGGCTCAGGGCCAATCACAGTTCAGCGACGATTTTTACGCCGCGGTCGTCAACCTGCTGGCCGGCTGCATGGAGCAGAACAGCTACCCTGAAGTTCTGATCCGGCTGGCGACGGAACTGGCGCAGACCTTGGATTGCGAGCGGGTGGCCATTGGCGAATTTCACGACAATTACACCAAGGTCGTCGCTATTTCGCACAACGCACAGCTCGACCCGCAGACGAATCTGCTGCAAAAGATCGCTGATGCGATGGATGAAGCGATCGAGCAGGATAGCATCGTGGTGGTGCCCAACACCGTTTCGGCCATCATTCAACGCGCTCACCTGGAAGTGGCGAGAAAGTACGGTTACGGTTCGTTATTGACCCTACCTATGCTGCATTGCGGCGAATTCATCGGCGCGGTCACACTCTTGCGTAGCGAACAGCGCCCCTTCGACAGCCGTAGCGTCCGCCTGTGCGAACAGGCGCTGGCTTTGATCGCGCCCTACATGGCGCTCAAAAAAATCGACGAGCAGGCCTTGACCACCAAGATGGGCGTCAGTCTGAAGCAAGGCCTGAAAGAATTTTTCGGATTAAAGGGATTGGCGCTCAAGCTCACCGGCGTTGGTCTGCTGGTGTTTCTGCTGCTTGCCTCGATACTGCGCGGCGATTTTCGGGTGACGGCCGACGCCGTGCTGGAGGGCAAAATTCAACGTGTGGTCGCGGCGCCAATTTCCGGATTTTTGCAATCGGCCGCGGTACGCGCCGGCGATACGGTACGCCAGGGCGAAGTCATGGCAAGCCTAGACGATGCCGAACTGCAGTTGGAATTGAATAAGCTGGACGGCCAATTACAGAAGTTCCGCCGCGAATACCGCGAAGCATTGTCCAGCGGCGATCTGGTCAAGGTACGGGTGATTAGCGCTCAAATCGATCAGGCCGACGCGGAAATGGAACTTACCCGTCAGCAATTGCAAAAGATCGTCTTGACCGCCCCTTTCGATGGGGTAGTGATCGAGGGCGATTTGAGCCAAAAACTGGGATCGCCGGTGGATCGCGGCAGCACCTTGTTCAAAATCGCGCCGCTGGAGGGTTACCGCATCATCCTCAAAGTCGATGAAAGCGCAATTTCGTATGTGCGCGAAGGTCAAAAGGGTTCGTTAGTGCTGGCAAGCATGCCGAGTCAAACGTTTAGCCTGGTGGTCCAAAAAATCACCGCCGTGGCGAAGACCGATAGCGGAAGAAACATATTCCGCGTCGAAGCCAGTCTGGAAAACGCCCCCGAGCTGTTAAGGCCCGGCATGGAAGGCGTCGGCAAAATCGAGACTGGCCGCGCCAGCTGGTTATGGATTTGGAGTCACGAAATGCTGGCTTGGTTACGTCTGTGGATTTGGTCCTGGTGATCGCGCCGAAGAGGTTCAGCCGTGTCAGATAATATGTTCAGCCCACATTGGTACCGCGTCGCCAAGCTCAGGCCCAGGCTGCACAGCCATATCGAGATTCATCGCCATGAGTATCGGGGGCTGATCTGGTACATCCTGGAAGACACCAACACCGGCCGCCATCAACGCTTCAATAGCCTGGCCTATCAATTCATCGGCCTGTTGGACGGCAAACTCAGCGTGCAGGAAATTGCCGATGCGCTGAACCACCAATTAGGCGACTATGCACCGAGCCAGCAGGACATCGTGCAGTTGCTCGGCCAGTTGCATCAGGCCGATTTGATGCAAACCGAAGCCCTGGTTAACACCGAAGAACTGTTCGAGCGCCAAGCCCGGCTGAATCAAACCAAGCTCAATCAACGTCTGCTGAACCCGCTGTCATTGAAATTGGCGCTGTGGGATCCGGACGAGTTTCTCGCCAGACACGCAGCCAAGGCCGCCATTTTATTCAATGCAAAATTCGGCTTGGTCTGGTTGCTGGTTGTTTTCGCCGCGCTGTTGCAAGCCGCCGCCAATTCGGCGGCAATCGCTCACCACCTGGAACTGAATGCGTTAGCTCCTTATAACGTTTTGATTCTGTTCTTACTTTACCCACTGATCAAAATTGCGCATGAATTCGGCCACGGTTTTGCGATGAAACTGAAGGGTGGCGAAGTCCATGAGATGGGCATCAATTTCTTACTGTTCATGCCGGTACCCTATGTCAATGTCTCCGCGGCGAACCATTTGCGAAACAAATTCGATCGGATTCTGATCAGTGCTGCCGGTATTTTGGTGGAATCGTTTCTGGCGGCACTGGGTTTGTTTTTATTTCTGGGCAGCGAAATCGGGGTAGTCCAGGATATCGGCTTCAACGTGATGCTGACCGGGGGTGTTTCATCGTTATTCTTTAATGGCAATCCGCTCCTAAAGTACGATGGCTATTACGTCCTGGCAGACGCGCTCGGCATTCCGAATCTCTACCAGCGTTCGAGCCGAATTTGGCCGTATTTTTTCCAGCGCTATCTATTCGATTTGCGCCAGGTGGCTTCGCCGGCTTCGGCACCGGGAGAAACCGCCTGGTTCGTCGTCTATAGCTTGGCTTCGTTGAGTTACCGGCTTTCGATGCTATGGTTTGTCGGCATTTATTTGACCGAAAAATTCTTTGCCCTGGGAATAGTCGTCGCCTCCGCTATGGCACTATTCCAAATCGGCTGGCCTTTGTTCAGGGCGGTAAAATTCGTTTTGACCAGCCCATCCCTCGGCCGAAAGAAACAAAAAACACTGCTGACCGCCGCCGGCTTGGCCACGGGCTTGATATTACTTATCGGCGTTGTGCCGATTCCGCATTACACGCTGGCGGAAGGCGTCGTATGGCTGCCGGATGAAGCCCAAATCAAAGTCGAACAAGATGGTTTTGTCGGCGAACTACTGGTCAAACCCAATCAATTGGTCAATCAAGGCGACGCGCTGCTCTACCTGCATGACGATGCGTTAGAAGCAAAGACCAAAATCGCCCGTGCCAGGGTCGCCGAATTGCAAAGTCAATATCGGGCCGAGAGAGAAGCGGATTTAGTCAAAGCCGAAATTCTGAAAGAATCGCTGCGGGTTGCCGAATCGGAACTGGATCATTTGAACGCAAAGTCCAATGCCATGATCGTCACTGCCGCAAAATCCGGATACATCCTGTTGCCGGATGGCGATGATCTGCCGGGCAGTTTTTTAAAACACGGCGAACCGATCGGCTACATTCTGGATTCGCAGGCCCCGACGATCCGGATGGCGGTACCCCAGGACGATATCGGCCTGATTCGCCAACGCGTCCCGCAAATCAGCGTCCGCTTGGCCAGCGAACCGTTTCGGGAATACCCTGCCACCATCATCCGCTTGGCGCCGGAGGCGACGAATACCCTGCCCAGCCCGGCATTGGCAACCACCAGCGGCGGCAGAATTCGGGTCAACTCGCAAGACGAGCAAGCAATGCAAACCCTGCAGAAAATCTTTTTGGTCGACTTGGATTTTTCGGCGCCGACGAATCTGCCGATAGGCACTCGCGCCTACGTGCGGATCAATCATGGTGGCGAAGCGATTGCGGCCCAGCTTTATCGGCGCATCCGCCAAGTCTTTTTGAGGCAATTCAGTGTCTGAGTCAGTCATGCGCCCCGGAGTGCGCTACGGCAGTTACCCGCAAAAGCCGGAAAGCCGCTTGACAGACTTCGAGCAGGGCGCGGCGGTTCTGATCGACAAAATACGTAAACGGCTGGGGCGCGAGCGTTACAGCCAAGCGTACATTGTCAGCCGGGTAAAGCAGCACGAAACCCACTTGAGCCACTTCAACGAGCAACAACTCACGCTGGCGATTCTGGAGTTACGCGAGGAACTGCATAAGCACGGCCTGACCGAACGGCTGATCGTGCGAGCGTTTGCCGTGATTCGCGAGACCGCTGCACGCACCTTGAATAAAAGACACTTCGATGTGCAGCTATTTGGCGGCTGGTTGATGATCAACGGCATGTTGGCGGAAATGGAAACCGGCGAGGGTAAAACCCTGACCGCGACCCTACCGGCCTGTACCGCTGCATTAGCGGGCATCCCGGTCCATGTGATCACGGCAAACGATTATTTGGCCGCTCGCGACGCCGAGATTTTGCAGCCGCTCTACCTGCGTCTTGGACTGAAATCCGGCGCGGTGGTCGACGGCATGGAACTGGAACAGCGCCGAAAAACTTATAGCTTGCCGATCGTACACACCACTAACAAGCAGATTGCCTTCGACTACCTGCGCGATCGGATCGAAATGGGGGAAGACACCGGACCGTTGAAATTTCAGTTTCGGCAAATCCAGCGGGAATTAAAGCAAGCGCAATCCGGCCCGCTCATCTTGCGCGGTTTATGCTTTGCCATCATCGATGAAGCGGACAGCGTATTGATCGACGAAGCCAAAACTCCGCTGATCATCACCCAAACCAAGCCGAACGCAGAATCGCCCGAGACTTACGGCGACGCCTTGTATGTCGCCTCATCGCTGTTCATCAACGAAGACTTTGTCATGATTCCCAAAACCCGGGACATCGAACTGACACCGCACGGCGAAAACACCATCGCAGACTTAGTGGTCGGCTTAGGCCCCGTCTGGAAAAACAAACGCTGGCGGGAAGCGATGATCAAGCAGGCCTTGCTTGCCGAATATTGCTTCAAACGCAACAAACACTACATTGTGAAAGACAACAAGATCCAAATCATCGATGAGTTTACCGGCCGAGTCATGCCCGACCGAGCCTGGGAACAGGGCTTGCAACAAATGATAGAAGCCAAGGAGGGCTATCTGATCTCCGAACAACGCGAGCCATTGGCACGGATCAGTTATCAACGCTTTTTCAGCCGTTATCTGAAACTGGCGGGGACGTCGGGTACGGTGCGGGAAGTCGCTGCGGAAATGCACCGCGTTTACGGTATCCATACCGTGAAAGTGCCAACCCACCGCCCATCGACCAGATTACTCCTCGCCGAACGGGTTTATGCCACAACGACGGCCAAACAACAGGCATTCTTGCAACGGGTCAGCAGCTTGCACCAGCAGGGCCGGCCGATCTTGGTTGGAACCGGCTCGGTGGCCGAATCGTTGGAAGTCAGCGCCTGGCTGAATCGGCTAAATCTGCCGCACCGGGTACTGAATGCCGAGCAAGATAAACACGAAGCGGAGATCGTAGCCCATGCCGGCCAGCTAAATGCCATCACCGTGGCAACCAATATGGCGGGGCGCGGCACCGACATTGGGCTGGGCCTGGGCGTGGCGGAACTGGGCGGGTTGCACGTGATCTCGCTTCACTGCAACGAATCCCGCCGGATCGACCGCCAACTTTACGGCCGTTGCGCGCGCCAGGGCGATCCAGGCAGCTGCGAAGCCATTCTGTCCCTTGAAGACCCCACCCTGCAGGAGTTTTATTCCTCTGCTATGCTCAGGGTCTTAGCGGGCTGGACCGCTGCAGCCGAACCTTTGCCGGCTTTTTTGGGAAAAATGGTGTTACGCATACCCCAATTGGTCAAGGAACGGCAACAGCGCCTGGTTCGAAAACGATTAATGCATCAGGACAAACATTTGGCCCGCATCCTGGCATTCTCCGGCAAATTCGAATAACGGCCGTAGCCTGCTGCCGGCGTTTTTGCTAAAAAGCGGCATCTGCAACCCAATCAGGCCAATCGCCACACCTTTTAAACGACATGAGTAGAATCAACCGGCTATTCTTAATCTGCGCAGTACCAGGGCTCCTTCTCAATCGTGCTGACGTCTCCGCCGCCAACCTGGACTGCATGGTCAAACCGGAAATGTATGTGGAGTTGAGCAGCCCGGTGGCCGGAATCGTGGAGACCTTGCTAGTCGATAAAGGCGACCGCGTCAGCCGAGGTCAGGCGGTCGTGCAATTGGAGGCCTCGGTGGAACGAGCAAAATTCAATCAGGCCAAGGCCGATGCCGAAACCAACAGCGATTTGCGCAACCAGAAAGTGAAATTGGATTACGCCACGCGGAATCGAACCCGTTATCGCAGTCTGTTCACCACCAATGTTATTTCTCAAATCGAAAAAGATAAGGTCGAAACCGAAGTCGCGTTGGCGGAAATCGAACTAAAAAAAGCCACCGAGCGTAAAAATTCGGCGGCGCTGGCCTTGGAACTGGCCAAAGCTCAGCTTGAAGTGAAAACCATCAAAAGCCCAATCGACGGCGTGGTTATCGAACGCTATGCCATGCCGGGCGAATCGGTAAGCGATCGCGCCATCATGAAATTAGCCCAAGTGAATCCGTTGCGCGTCGAATTGATTGCCCCTACCGAATACTTCGGTTTGATTCAGCCTGGCCTGGAAGTGGAAGTGCGGCCTGAATTGCCGGCCAAGAAAGTCGTGAAAGCAACCGTCACCAAAGTCGACCCATTAATCGATCCGGCCAGCGGCAGTTTCACCGTGCGCATGACGCTACCCAATCCCGACGACGAACTGGTTGGCGGCGTCAATTGCATCGCCAGTTTCGGGTTCGAAGCCCCTAAGGTCGCCACCAACCCGCCGCCGGCAACCACCGGCATGGCAGGGCATTTGCCGACCAAGCGCTGATTGTCGCTCTCCGCCAGATGCTGAGACCGCGCGAGTCGGCTGTTCCTGGCGACAGCCGATACTCCCACTGAGCAACAATCCAACACCGTTTGAGCTTCAACGGCGGCCCGGAGGGGACTCCCGCAACTCAGCGAGAGCCCAAACCGCAGATTCCCAAGCCTGCAACCGAATCCGAAGCCATTTCCGCAAGCGGAGCGCTAGCGTTTAAATTGCCCGACCAACTGGTTCAACTGCCCGGCCAGTTTCACCAGTTCGCCAATCGCAGCGTTGGTTTGCTCGGCATCGCGCGAGGTACGTTCGGTTAGTTGGCCGATGTTGCCGACGCTCTGGCCGACATGCTGCGCCATCCGGCTTTGAATGTCGGCCGCTTCCGACATTTTCGAGTTCAGGTGGCGGATTTGGGTGACGCGCTCGGCGATGGTACTCAAACCCTGATCGGCGCTTTGTACCTGCTCGCGACGCTGCTCGGCACTGATTTTGGCCTTACTCATCACGTTCACCGCATCTTTGGCCTCGTGCTGCAGTTGCTCGATGATTTTATGGATTTCCTCGGTAGCCTGATGCGAACGGGTGGCGAGGGTCCGCACTTCGTCGGCAACCACGGCAAAGCCCCTGCCCTGCTCGCCGGCGCGCGCCGCTTCGATCGCCGCATTCAAGGCCAGCAGATTGGTCTGCTCGGCCAAACCTTTGATCACATCCAGCACCGCGCCGACGCCGTTGCTGCGTTGGTCCAGCCGTTTGATGACCTCGCTGGCCCGTTCGATTTCGTTGACCAAACCGTAGATGCCGTCGATCGCGTTTTTGGTGGTTGCCGCCCCCTGCGCTGCGTGCTGGTCGGCTTCGACCGACGCTTGCGCCGCACCGTTGGCACCGCTGCGGACTTCCCGCACCGAAGATTCCAACTCGTGGATCGCGCGCACCACCGATTCGGTCTCGCTCCGCTGCTGGCTGGCGGCCTGCGCGGTTTGACGGGCGACGTCGGCAATGCGATCGCTGGCCGTGGCCAATTGCTGGCTGACGGTCGAGACTTGTTCCAAGCTGTCGGCAAAATGCGCCAACATGGAATTGAACGATTCGCTGACCTGACCGATCTCGTCGCCCGATTCGACGACCAGGCGTTTACGCAAATCGGACTGGCCGGCAATGGCATTCACGGCGTTGCGCATCGCCACCAACGGATTGACGACGATCTTGCGCATCAACACGTTCACCAGCAACAGGCCGGCGGCAAACATCGCCAGCGAAATCGCCGACGCAGTAACCAGATGGCTGTTGATTTGCGCATCCAGATTGGCGAGCGAATACGAGACCCGGACCGCACCCAACACGGTACCTTCCGGCACCGCATGGCAGTTCAGACAATTGGTACCGCGAAAATCCGCGCTAGCCTTGATCGGTTCCAGCACCGTGATCAGCCGACCGGCATCGTTATTGCCGTAATCGGTAATGGCTTCTCCGGCCAATGCGCGCTGGTCCAGGCTATCGTTCGGGCGTTGCTCGGCTTTGCCGGGCCCGTAAGCATCGGTGATGGCCTTGCCTCGCAGCAGGCGGACTTCGGCGATGTCGGCACGGGCACGGGCCTTGTCGCGCAATACATCGCTCTGTGCCATGGCACCGGTCAACATCAAGGTATTCAGGCCGTCGAAATAACTGTTGGCGGTATCCTGCGCTCTGCCGGTCGCCAGACTGGCCACCATGTCTTTCTGCCGGTCGGCCATAAACAAGGTACTGACGAACATCAGCAACAGAAACACGCTGGCGATGCTGAGCAGGATTTTGGATTGGATCGTGGAATGGTTAGTCATGAAATATCGGCCGGCTGTTCTGAATTTAAGGGGACATCCAATTTCATTATCGGCCGCGGCTGGCAAAACTCAATACATTGTCCGAACCGGCAGCCTGTAATCTTGCACTGACAAGCATAGCCCAAGCCGCCGCCAAAAAGCGTGTCGCGCATGACATCTTTATTCGCATTCCGTTCGGCAAGCGGCTATGCTGCCGGCTGTCGAGATTTTGGATTTCCAGGAGCGTTACCGTGGACGATTTTTGGGGGTTTATCGCCGTCTTACTGCTGGCATTGCCTATTGCCCTGTTTGTGCTATTGGGCATGCTGCTGTCGCGGCAGCGGCAGGCGCGGGAGGAATTGAGTGTCGCGCTGGACAGCATCGAGCGACGTTTGCGCGAGCAGCAACACTTGCTGGAACGGCTGAGCGCGCATCAGCCGCAACCGGCGTTAGCAGCCGAGCAAGCGCCCGCTGCGGTAGCCGAAACCGCATCCGAATCGGCCGAGACCATCGCGCCGCCGCCGACCGCAATGGCCGATATGCCGGAACCGATTCCCGCCGCCACACCCACAGTCCAACCAGAGCCAGCCGCGGCCGATCCCTGGCAAACTGCGGACTGGCAAGCGGCCGAACCCAGCCAGTTCGAGCTGGCCGCACAGAAAATCCTGAAACAAATCTGGAACTGGATCATCGTCGGCGAAGGCCACCGCCCGCAAGGCGCAGCGATGGAATACGCCGTGGCCAGCAACTGGCTGCTGCGGATCGGCGTGTTGATCCTGGTCACCGGTATCGGTTTCTTCTTGAAATATTCGATAGACAACGGCCTGATCGGCGAACAGGCGCGGGTCGCTTTGACCTTGCTGGCCGGGGTCGGCATGGTGGCCGGCGGCGTCAGACTGGTCGGCGGCCAATACCATTTGTTCGGCCAGGGCTTGCTGGGCGGCGGTATCGCCGTGCTCTATTTCGGCGTGTTCGCCGCCTTCACCTTCTATCACCTGCTGGGCGTGTATCCGACTTTCGCGTTGATGGTCCTGGTCACCGCCAGCGCGGCCTTTCTGGCGGTACGTTTGGATTCGATGCTGGTGGCAATCTTCGCCATCATCGGCGGCTATTGCACGCCGCTGCTGCTCTCGACCGGCCAGGTCAATTTCCCCGGCCTGTTCGGTTACATGCTGCTGCTTGGCGGCGGCATGCTGGCGATCAACTGGTACAAGCAATGGCACCTCCTGAATTTCCTGAGTTTCGCTTGCAACTACCTGCTGTTTTTCGGCGCGATGCAGAAATACCAAATCGAGCATTTCTGGCAGGTGTTACCGTTTCTGACCGGTTTTTTCGTACTGTATTCGACCATGGTGTTCCTGTTTTGCCTGGTCAATCGCAGCAAATCGACCTTGCTGGATTTGATTGCGTTGCTAGTCAACGCCGCGATTTTCTTCGCCACCGCCTACCAACTGATAGACGAGGCTTACGGCCAAATCTGGACCGCGCTGCTCGCCGTCTTGCTGGCTGGGTTTTATGTCGGCCACGCTTATTACTGCCTGGCGCGAAAAATTGCCGACCGCGAATTGCTGGTCAGCTTCATCGGCCTGGCGGCGTTTTTCCTGAGCGTGACGCTGCCGCTGTTGTTGTCGGCGCCGTGGCTGACCGCGAGTTGGTCGCTGCAAGCGCTGGCCATGGTCTGGATGGCCGGCAAGGTCAACAGCGCCTTTCTGCGCCAAGCCGCGTATCTGCTGTATCTAATCGTGATCGGCCGCTTCTGCTTGGTCGACTTGCCGGGCCAGTACGCCGCCGCCAGCGACTACGGCGCCAGCCTGGGCGGGTTTTTGTTCGGCTTGTTGCAACGCCTGGCCAGTTTCGGCATCCCAATTGCATCCCTGGCGGCCGCCTACCGCTTGATCGAGCAGCCGGCCGCCGCTTCGCCGCTGGCCTGCACCCCGGAAACCGACACCCCGCTGTGGATCAAGGATAACTGGCTGCTGCAGGCCATTGCCATCGCCGGCGCCGGTTTGCTGTTCGTGGCGTTGCAACTGGAGCTTTACCGCAGCTTCGCCTATCTGTACCCGCCGCTGCAACTGCCGATGCTGAGTCTGGTCTGGCTGGCGATGTGCTGGTTGCTGCTGCAGCGCTTTCTGGCCGGCTCCGGCGCCTGGTTGCTACCGGCGTTAAAGTGGTTTTTGGTTGGCGTTGCCGTCAAGCTGTTGTTGTTCGATTTGCCGTCCTGGGATCTGGCCTTGGGCGCCATCGGCGGCGGCGACGATTTATTCACGCTGCGTTATGCCGGCGACTACCGCTTCGAATCGGCATTGATGCGCCTGTTCGACTTCGCTGCGATCATCGCCTTCTTGCTGTTTGCGCTCAGCCGTTTGGCCGGCGCGGAGCGGGATGCCGGCAATTTCCGGCTCTGGCTGGGCGGCTCGGCGCTGGCCTTGCTGTTTACCTTCCTGAGTCTGGAGATCAACTCGATTTTGTATCAATATGTGCCGGGTTTGCGCTCCGGCGGCGTGACCATCTTATGGTCGATATTCGCGCTGGCGCTGGTGTTCAATGGCATCAAGCGGCGGATACCGGCTCTGCGTCTGGTCGGCCTGGGCCTGTTCGCGCTGGTGGCCTGGAAGGTGTTTTTCGTCGATTTGGCCCGGCTGGAGCAAATCTACCGGATCGTCGCCTTTATCGTGCTGGGCATGCTGGCGCTGGGCGGCGCGTTTTTTTACATGCGTTACCAACAAACTTTTATCGGCAACGATACTGCAGAGAAATCGCCATGATCGCCAAACTCGTTATCTTGTTCTGTCTGACCCTGTCGGCCACCGCGGCCGAGCGGTCGCTACCGCAACGTTTCAGCCGCGCAGTGATCCATACAGAGCAAGCAGACCAGACCTTGTTGGCTGTAACGCTGGATAGTGCGGTTTACGCCGCCAGCGCCGCCGACTTCCGCGACCTGCGTCTGACCGACCAAAACGGTGTCGAAACGCCCTATTTATTGCAAAAAATTGCCGAACAAAAGGCTGTGGCCCGGCGCCTCCCCAGCACCGGCAAAATTGTCAGCCTGAACCGGACCGGCGAGAACGGCATCGAACTGATCGTGGCACTGGACAAAACCGCCGCCGGTGCCGACGGCCTGAGCATCGTCACCGCGCAACGCGATTACGAATACGGCTTACACGTCTTCGGTTCGGCGGACGGCAAAACCTGGCAGCCGCTAGTCGATAACGGCCGGATTTTCGATTACTCGCGCTACGCCCAGATCGGCAACAACGACATCGAACTGCCGGCCAACAACTACCGCCAATTCAAGCTGGTCGTGGCCCAGGCCAGCCAAACCCGCAGCAGCGGTTTGACCGAACTGACCCGAACCATGCAAAACGGCTCCGAGCAACAACGTAGCGAAAGCATAGAACTTCGCAACGAGCCCTTACACATCGACCGCATCGAATTCTGGCAAAAACTTACGGAAACCTTGGCCGACGCAGCGCAACGCTTCGACTACCCCGTCGCCTTCAAAATCAGCCAGGACGTCGAGCTCAAGGCCAGTGTGATCGATATCGACAGCAAACGCCTACCCCTGATCGGATTCAGCGTACAAAGCTTCAGCCCCAATTTCAACCGCCGCACCGAGGTACAGATCGACGAAAGCCATGGCCTGGAAACCCGGACCCGAACCCTAGGTCTGGGGTATTTGCAAGCCCTGCACTTCCAAGGCTTCAATCGCGACCAAAACATAATCGAATTCGCCGAAACCCGCCGCGAGCATTACCGGATCCTGATCTACAACGAGGATAACCCGCCGTTGCACATCAACTCGGTGGCCGGCATCGGCCACGGCTACCGCTTGTTGTTTCTGGCCCAGGCCGGCCACAACTACCAGCTCGGCTACGGCGTCGACAAAGCCGAAGCGCCGAATTACGACATCGCACCGATCCAGGAACTGTTGCGCCGCGGCTACCAAAGCAGCAGCGCCGAATTGGGCGAAGCAATCGCGCTGGCTCAGCCCGAACCGGAATTCGACTGGGCGGGATGGGTCAACAGCCGCTGGTTTCTGGGCCTGGCAATCGCATCGGTCGCGCTGGTACTGGCCTGGAGCTTGTTCAAAATCGGCAAGCGTATCGGCGATTTCGAGTGAGGGTAGCCGGTCCCAAGGCGGCAACACTTAGCCCGATGCCGCAAAAACGCTTTTTCGGCCATCCGGCCGGCCTGTTCGTGCTGTTTTTCACTGAAATGTGGGAACGCTTTTCCTACTACGGCATGCGCGCGCTGTTGGTACTGTACATGACCGAACACCTGCTAAAGGCGGCGCAAAACGGCCGGCCAGTGTTTGGCTTGCCCCAGTTGAAACGGGTTTTGCAAGCCGCTTTCGGTCCGCTAGGCGACCAAGCTTTGGCGTCGCAGATTTACGGTCTTTACACCGGCTTGGTCTACCTGACGCCGTTGTTCGGCGGCATGCTGGCAGACCGGGTGCTGGGCCGGCGCCGTGCCGTGCTGTTGGGTGGCAGCCTGATGGCGGTCGGCCATTTTCTGATGGCCGGGGAAAGCTGGTTTCTGTTGGCCTTACTGTTTTTGATCGTCGGTAACGGCTGCTTCAAACCCAATATCTCCGGTCAGGTCGGCGACTTGTATCCGCCCGGCGACCCCCGCCGCGACAGCGCCTTCACCATTTTTTACATGGGCGTCAATCTGGGCGCGTTTTTCTCGCCGCTGGTCTGCGGCACCCTGGGCCAGCGCTACGGCTGGCATTACGGCTTCGCCGCCGCCGGGGTCGGCATGTTACTGGGTTTGCTGGTTTACGGATTGGGCCGACCTCATTTGCCGGCGACAGAAGCGCGCCTGTCATCAACGCCCAGCACTGACGGCACGCTATCCGGCAAAGATTACCGTGCCATCGCGGCGCTCGGCGCCATCGCGATACTGAACGTGATGTTCTGGGCGGTCTACGAACAGCAAGGGAACACCCTGCAACTGTTCGCCGAACACGAAACCGATTGGCACTTGTTTGGCTGGGAAATGCCTTCCACCTGGTTTCAGTCCCTGAATCCGGCCTTCATTTTCATACTGGCGCCTTTGCTCGACACGCTATCCCGTTGGCAGACCGCGCGCGGCCGCCAGCCGTCCAGCATCGGCAAAATGGCGCTGGGCGCCGGCTTGTTGGGTGCATCGTTTTTCGTGCTGATTTATGCCGCCAACGATAGCGACCCGTCAGTCAAAATCAGTTTCTTGTGGCTGGCGTTATGTACCCTGATTTATACCTTGGGCGAGTTATACCTGTCGCCGGTCGGTTTGTCGCTGGTCAGCAAAATCTCGCCGCCCGGACTGGTCGGTTTGTTGATGGGGATTTGGTTCCTGTCATCCTTCTTCGGCAATTTACTTTCGGGTTATATCGGCAGCTTTTATCAGACCATGCCCAGACAAGCATTTTTTCTGCTGTTGGCCGGCCTGGGCATCGGCACCGGCTTGGCGATTTTGGCAATGAAACCGCTATTGCGTAAAGGCTTGGGATCGGTCTGATGCTTCGCTACTGCGGCCAGGGGACAGCCGGCGCAGGTTGGCCTGCCCCGACCGCAATCCCGGTTCCAGTCGCGGCAACGTGCCGTTATATTTCTACCCTACGCACTTTGAAGTACCGCGTTTTGCCTCTGTCGTAACAGGCATGCTCGGCGGGATGCCGATCAGGTCACTTTCCAGCACGGTTTTCTGCAAGCCAATAAGGCTTGAGGCTTCGCTTTGATGGGGCTAGGGATTTTATAGCGGTAGCGCACTTCGGCGCCTCACTGGCCGGGCGGCGGTTTTTTTAATACCACTGGGTAACGGTCGTCACCCCGTTTAAATCCACAAATAGGGTATTTCACACACCGCAAACCGAATGGTGTGTGAAATAACCCACTCTACTTAAGTCCTAGCCGATTTAGCGCACAGCAAATCACTGAGATTGTTTGTTTTTTTAGTTATGGCACAGACCTCGCTCAATTGGCACACCCAAGTTGTGCTGATTCCTAAGGGAGCTTGTTATGTCTGTCATCGATCCGTTTACCGCGAAGGAAAACTCAATCGTTCATCGTCCGGTCGCCGCTGCAAAACGCCTGGACTGGTTGCAGAAAGTCACCTTGCGCAAGGTCTTGCTCAAACTGCATTTATACATCTCGTTATGGCTGGGTTTGTTTCTGGCCATTGCCGGCTTGACCGGCAGCATACTGGTTTACGGCGAAGAGATTGATCATTGGCTGAACAGCGACATCCTGGCCGTAGCAGCCGGATCATCCCGACAACCCTTGCAAAACATCCTGGCCACCGCCGATCAAGTCTCCCCCATCAAGCACCCAGCCCACCATATTCAACTTCCCAAACATCCCGATGAAGCCCTGATTGTGCGTTACCAAGTGCCCCACGCGGGCCCCGGACACAATCATCACTTCCACGAAGTCATGGTGAATCCCTACACCGGCCAAGCGCTGGGCCATCGCGACCGCAACGACTCACTGATTAACTTTATTTTGCGCCTGCACTACAAGTTGTTGGTGGACCCGTTCGGCAAATGGCTGATGGGCATCACCGCCCTGCTGACCTTGGTTTTGACCATTACCGGCATTTACCTTTGGTGGCCCAAAACCGGCAAATGGCTGCAAGCACTGGTCATTAAACGCAATGCCAGCTTTACCCGCTTCAATTTTGATCTGCACAAAACCGTCGGGCTTTATACCGCCGTCGTCTTATTTGCCGTGTCGCTTTCCGGCTTTTACTTCAATTTCCCGGACGTCTTCAAGCCAGCCGTCAACGTGTTTTCCAGTGTGCACGAAGTACCGCGTGCCGTTAAATCCAAAACCATCGGCAGCGAGGTGCTGGCCTACGAAACCATTTTGAGCAATGCACTACTGCGCTTTCCCAATCTGCAACTACAGCGCTTGTACCTGCCTGCCGACGCCAATGGCAGTTTCATGGTCAGCGGCAAACAAGCCAACGAAACCCGCAGTAAAGGCGCAACCATGCTTTGGCTGGATCAATACAGCGGCGAAGTACTCATGGTCCGCGACCCCAATCAATTTGCCGCGGGCGATGCGTTTATCAATATCCAGTTACCTCTTCATAACGGCGAAATCCTCGGTACGCCCGGCCAAGTGGCTGTGCTGATTGTTGGCTTTGCGCCGCTGGCCTTATTGATTACCGGCATCATCCATTGGCTGAAAAAACGCGCATCCCGACGCGTGCATAAGCAGCGACTCACCGCAAAAGCACCGTAAAAGGCGCTTACTGAAAATGTCCAGCAAATACTGGTTGCTTATCACCAGACGTCTGTCGCTGCGGCACACGCTCGGGTATTCGCGAAGTCAGCCATCAACACCTAGGTCAAATTCTAAATAAACCCCACCCTTTACTGTTATGAACAACCCTATGCAATACCATCCACTGGCGGCTGCCATTAGTCTGGCATTATGCTGCCAGGTCAGTTTGGCCGAGTCGGAAACAAACGCTTCCAAAGATCAGCCCGTTGCAACATCGGAAGCGCCCAAAAAAGACCAAGCCACCGAGCTGAGTACCATGGTGGTTTCAGCAACCTTATCGGAAAAATCAATCGACGAAGTGCCAGGCACCCTGCACTTGATTGACGATAAACAAATCGCACTCCGCGATGTACGTCGTATCGGTGACATTGTGCGAGAAATGCCCGGCGTATACATGGCGATTGGCGCCACCAGTGCATTACCGCCTGCCGCCAACCGCGCGGTACGCCAGTCCATCCGCGGCATTAGCGGCACGGCGCGCACCGTTGTCCTGCTCGACGACCAAAAAATGAACGATCCGAGTTTTGGCACCGTTAACTACGGCGCAATCTTTTCAGAGGATGTCGAACAAGTCGAATTGGTGCCCGGAGCCGGCTCAGCGCTGTATGGCGGAAATGCGTTTGCAGGCACCATGCGCATCGTCACCAAAAAACCTACCAAACGCGAAGTATTGGTGAAAGGCACCTATCAGTTTGATGCCGCCGAGGGCATGACTGCCAGCGGCATCTACCGGGATGTGTTCGACAACGGCTTGTCCATCAGCCTGGGCCACCACCACGAGCTCAATGACGGCATTCGTGACATCTGGGGTTTTGCCAATCCGGGCGGCGGCGGCCCAATTACCAATGTCACGGGCGCCATCCCCACAACCACCGCGCAAGGACAAACTGCTTATTTAGTAGGGGATCATGGCCGCGCACCATGGGAATCGCACAACAGTCATATCAAAGCCTATTATGATTTTAATGACTACACGCGTCTTTCGGCGGGTCTCCATTACTTCTACTCCGACATTGGTTACAGCCAAGACCCGTTTAACAGCTATCTGCGCGACGCCAACGGCAATCCGGTAATCAGCGGCAGAATTCGGCAGAATGGCACCTTATTGGGGCAAGTAACGCCAAACGTTTTTCTGAATTCGCCATCGCATGAAGACGATTTGCGCAGCTTTTGGAAGTTTGAACACAATTTCAGTGCCGATACGGCATTAACGGTCAACTTCAACCACACATCCCGGGACACCTGGTTTACCAACGTCCTCACCACCTCCGGTTTAGGGGGTGGTCCGGGTACGTCAAACCACACTAGAAGCACGATGGTCAACGGTCGGGCGCAGCTGGTATTTCCATTGACCAAAAGTCAAATGATCACCACGGGGTTTGAAGTGGATCATGGTGAAATGGATCGTAAAGATTACGATCTGAGCCAATGGAACGACCGCTACAGCCGGACAGGTACTCGCCTGGTGGCCGACGCCTCAACCGACACCACTTCATTTTTTGCGCAAGACGAAATCCGTTTTACCGATCAATTTACCGCCTATTTGGGCACGCGGGTCGATTGGTGGCAAGCCACAGGGATCAGCAAAGATTACGCATTTAATACTTTCAAGCCCGAATCCACGCAGGAAAGTGTCGAAGTCAATCCCAAGCTGTCACTGATCTACAAAGATGCCTGGGAAGGGGCCACTTTACGCGCATCGGCAGGTAAATCTTTCCGCCCACCCACCTTGCAGGACCTGTATGTTGATTCACGCCGCGGCGTGGTCGCCACGACATTGTCGAATCCCAATCTGACGCCCGAAAGCAACTTATCTTGGGAAGTGGGTGTTGAGCAGAAAATCGCGGCAACCGACACCCAGATTAAAGCCACGTTTTTTGAAAACCATTTATCCGATTTAATTTCAAACAAAGTAATCGAACGCCGCGCCAACTTTACCGGCTCGCAACGCATCAATGCCGCTGAAGCCATTACCCGAGGCGTGGAATTGTCGCTTGACCAGAACCTGACTGATTGGCTGTCGCTGTTCAGCAATTACACCTGGACCCCCACCACAACCACGCTGTCCAGTCCTGGCACCCCCGCCGCAGAAGGCAAACGCTTGCCCAATTCACCGGAACATTTATTGACCGTTGGCCTGGAAGCCAATTGGCATGAATGGTCCGGCAGCTTGATTGGCCGGCATGTTTCCGAATCATTTGATACGGCTGAAAACATTGACGTGGTGCACGATGTATACGGTGGTTTTCAGGCCTTTTGGTTAATGGATGCCAAAATCAAATACAGCCCCACTAAAAACGTCAGCGTCGGCTTCATGGCCAATAACTTAAGCAACGAGCAATATTTCCAATTTGCCCCCAATCCGGGGCGTAACTTTCTGGTGGAGCTCAGTTTTAATTATTGAAAACGAAAGCATGTGGCTTTTTCTCAACAGCTAGACAAAACCCGATGTTTTCTACGCGTTAAACATCAAAATGCGCAGAATCGGATCAGCCTTGGTGGGGTACGCAACGATCTTTAATTCTTCGCCGCATCGGAGACGAACCAACGCAAAGACTAGATTGCCCCCGCCAGTAAACATCATGGAAAACTAGATTCTTTATGACCGAAATCTGCTGGGTGCCGCCTGAAATTAGCGGCCTAATCCATTGGAGTCAAGCGACGGCTGAGGAAAACCAGCATGCCCGCTGGTGTAGGATTCGTACCGATCACAAAGCCGCCAACGATTCCGATACAAACCCTGGCAGATTTTGAAAGCGTTGGATTGGCGATAAGCGGTCAGCCGAAGGCATCAAATTACTCACACGCCCGAACGCTAAATCATTGCATTCTGGATAGAGGCAATAGAGGCAAAAGATGAAGATTTTCAAGGTGTTCTTTGATATCCAAGCCATAAATGCCTTATTCGAATAAAGCCGGCTTTTTCGCCATTGTGTTGATATATCCAATCTCGGGTATGGCGAGTTTCGCATCGATCAAAAATAACTGTATCGTTTATGCAAGGTGACGGCGGATCGCACATTTTTAGGGATTCTTGTACCGATGATTTCGACAGGACTGGTATCAGTTTACTGTTCAAGTTATTACCGTGATTCGTGTAGCCTAGCATCATCGCGTTTTGCATTGCCCACGCATAGGTTCCGTCGACAAAGCGTGATAAACCTTTGTCAAGATAATGTCCTTGAATTGGGTGTTTAGAATCAATTGGTTTGCATTCAATGAACAAGCCATCGTAATAAGCGCTATCAAAATCTACGCCTGGTCGTTTTCCAAAGAATTTGAAAACCAAATCTGGTTGCTTATCGATGCTGAAGTTTTGATAATCTCGCCAGTTGCTTTCTCTTTGCACCGATTCGAATTGGTCTGGACAAAATCCAGATGAGCTTTTCAAGCGAATACCTTCGAGGTATTTACAAAGCGCTTCGGTTATTTGATCTTCGTAGGCATCTTCAGTCTTTATGCCGTTTAAATCGATAGTTTCGATAACTTGCTTCCATGCGGCTCTTATTGCATTTTCAATGATTTCAATCATACCTTCCATGATCGGAGGATGAGGCAATTTGGCATTGCCAAGCCACACACTGCCTGAAAACAATCCTCGCATTTAACGTCCTTGTTCGAGTTGATGACCGTAATTACGCAATAAATCGGCGGCTAACAATCTCGCTTGCGTTACCGTCCAATAGCGTGCTTGATCGAGAATACCGACACGCAAGCAACCCGGATAACTTTCCCAAGTTTGGATAATGCGGCTAACCATTAAATCGTCGGCTTTGTCTAATATATTTGGCGATAAATTATCGGAAACTTGTGGCAGTTGGCCGGATGTGTCTATATCAATAAAGACCCAAGGTTTGGTGTTTCCGTTGTCGCAAAGCGAAATATTCAGCTCGCGTCCGGTTACGCTGAAAAATGGGTCCATAGAAGCGTGTAAGGCGTTTTTGAAGGCCGCCTTTTGTTCATTAGAACAGGGGATCGAGGCTTGTTTCGATTCTTCGGTACCGTCAGGTAAATCCATAGTTAGCGAATCGTCTATAACTTGGCGATCCCAACGGTTTAAACCATAAATCTCTGCAACCAATTCGTCGATTTCCTCCCAAGGAGGCGACGAAGGATCGGTTATCATTTGATTTGCAAAAGAAATTATCTGTTCTTTTTGGCTTGAATTGAGTGATTCGATTGGTACGAATGGCATTCTTCTTAAGTCTTCAGTAAGTGATGCGTCTCTCTCCACACCAAACCTACTGCTTGTTGCTAATTGAAAGAACAAGAAAAATTTACTGTGAAATAAAATTAAAACATATTGTGCAAGCAGCGCTGCTTGTGGACTTCCAAAGCAACTAAATCCAAAAAAAGATACGCTATATATAATTTCATTTAAGTTTTTAACTAAAAGAGCACGACCTCGATTACGATCATATCTAGAACCTTCACGCACTAACACCAACGGCTGTTGAAATATTTCAGTTTTTTTTCGACGATAAATATGAGTAAACTGAAATTCGACGAGTTTTTCTTGGGAAATTGAAAAAGGATGAGCCTCATAAAAGGCGTTAACATCAAGCCGTCCCTTCAGATAAGAGGCATCTATCGTTCCTGAAGCGGTGGATTGATACCCCTCGCCTAGAGCCAATTTGTTTTCTTTCCAGTAGTCTTCAATAGTGGGCCAATTTCGGCATTTAATTTTGTCAATTACACTACTACTTAACCTATTTCCACGGAACAACGACTTTAGTAACCAAGGCTTATCGATTACGTCCCGTCTCAACACCGGCTCAGCAGCTTGTGCATCAATGCGCAACCGACCTTCTTTATTTAACGCAGGATCGAGCTGCGGGGATACGAAGAAAAATCCAGCATTTAAATTTGGTAAACAATTTTCAGCGAAAACTAGACAAAACGGAGCCGTTACCCGAGGCCAAACCTCCGTACTTCTGAGTGCTGCGCCATTCAGTATGCCCGTGATGTTTAGAGCTTCTAAGATGGCGTTGCGCGACTGAATTCCCTGTTTCGATTGCTTGAACAACCACCGTCCATGCAAGGCGAAAGCAATGCGCCCGCCCGGTCTAGCCCATTCCATCGCCCGCCATAAAAACGGCAAATCAGGCACCCCGTCAGGATTGGTATATCTATCAGCATTGGGTATTTGCCGGCTAACAGCAACCCTGCGCGATACATCGGTGTAAACCTTTTTTAAATTCTTGTGGCCTTTATCGTGAGCACTCCACGGCGGGTTGCCGATCACAATGTCATATGCACCGTTATGCTCAGAGCCAACATGATCACCCAAGCTTCCTGCGACAGGGCTTAACAAATCTTGTTCTGAATGATCTGCACTAGACCAATTGAACAGCACCTTGCCTTGCAAAGATTCGAAGCGTAAGGCTTCCATTGGTGAGGGTTCAGGATCAAGTTCCAGGCGAGTCAGGTAGAGGGACAGCGCGGCGAGTTTTAGTGCGTGACAATTGACATCGAAGCCGCGTATTTGCTGATTGAGAATTTCCCGTAACACAGCGCGATTAGGGCGTTTACCTTCCTGACGCCAACGGGCTTCGACCAGTTTGTGAAAAGCCGCTACTAAAAAAACGCCTGCTCCAGCTGCCGGGTCGAGCACTTTAGCCCGATGAGGCAATTCAAGGCCGAAAAATGCCTCGTCAACCATGATTTCCGCGATATGTCTCGGGGTGTAATAGGCGCTCGTGGCTTTGCGTTCTTTGGGATAGAACATTTCCATGTAGCGCTCGTAGACTTGACTCAGCAGGCCAACCGGGACGTGGGCAAGATGCAAATCCTCCCAATTAAATCGGCCTTGATAAACGCCATCGCCCAGTGGATCATCAAAATGCAGGATGGCCTGCAGGGCTTTAAAAATATGATTGCCGTTCTTGCCTTGCAGTAGGCTATCAAAGTAAGCGTTTAAGTCCTTATTCGGTAACGGCAATAAATCGCCGTTAAAGGTTTGATCCAGCCAAAGGCAAGTTGCCGCTGCGTTTTGTGGATTATCAAAAGCGCTATCCGGTGAACAATTTCCCAAAGCAAGAAACGGTACAGGTTGGTTACGAGGCAAGATTTCGCGATCCAATAAAAACCGCAGAAACACAGCGCGGCCAGTTAAAGAGACTATTTCCGCCACAGGTAAACCCGCTTCCCGTAACTCTTTAGCAGACTCCTCAAGTAGCCTAAATAATTCCGTCTCAATAAGTTTTTCACCGAAGGGAACAGGAGAGTTCCCTTGGGCAAGCCGAGGAATTAACCACCCGGCATCAACATCTTGCTGTCTTATATCGACTGGCTGGTTATCCTTTTTTGAAGTCAACCCCGTTGAATGTAACTCCAGAACTCCGTGCCGTAAGATACCGATTAACGCGGCATCCCCCCGCATTGCCATAAGCCTTTTTATTTGTGACAGGCGATTATCGAATTGCTGGTCAACACTGAAATGCGCTTCAGAATATAGATACAGCAGAGGCTGATGCTGAACTTCCACCACGGCCTCGGGCATCAATAAGGGTCGTTTTGAGCGCCCTTCCACCAGGTCGAGATAAGGCAATATAGAAGGACTTTGGTTGCCTTCCAACACGACAACGTCTTCGCTTCTCGCGCCGAAATTTCTTAGCTCATTAATCCAGTCCATCTTCATTACTATCGGAGCCCCATGGCGTTAGCCTCGCACGCTTTGCAGCGTAAACGGTATATCCAGTTGCTGTTGAGCGGATAGTTCAGGTAACAGGCATTGCCGCATGGATTCCGTTAATTTGGCCAAAGGAATCACCATGACGGGGGTGGAAAAATCAAGCTTGCCTATCTCATCGACATGGCAAATGGTGGCGTTTGTCCCTCTGATAATAATGGCTTGGTTTTGCAGCATAGCTGGACGCGATTCGGCCAGTTTTCGGAACAAGTTGTCAATTACCGGCCCGATGTTACTGATTGAGGCTCCAAAGTCTTCGATAGCTTGGGCGGTCGATGCGAGGCAAATCAAATCAGAAAAGCTAAACCGAGCCGCCTTTCCAGATTTTTCCGCCAGATATGGAATGTTTTTACGCCAATGCCGCAAGGTTTCCGAAGAAATACCCGTGATGGTTCTTGCTTGATCTTGCGTAAATTGTATGGCTTGAACCTCAGTCATTTACGTTGTCTACAACGAGAAATAAATGAATTTTAGACCAATTTTCCAGCCTTTCAAATGAAAAACTGAGTTATCAAGAACAGGAGCTCAATTATTGTATTGGCGGACAGACCAATAGCTTTTCCTATTGCTTTAGATCAGTGTCCAGTCAGGCTCGATCCCGCCAATTAGCCTCGTCCAAAAGCAGTCATTCAGTGCTGGCGTAATCGTATCGGAATCGATGACGGGACTTGGCTTGAGTCGGAATGGGTAGCTGGTCTGGAATGAAATAGGCCCCTGCACCTAACCCACGCAAATCATGCGCTTTTCAGCGTTGGGTCTGTTGATGTCGTCGGCCCAAAACAAAGCCCAAACCCGCCCAAACGCTGGCAATAGCAGCGGCGATCAAGCCAATGCCTAAAGCGCCGAATGGCGCGTATAGCCAGCTGGTCAGGGCATCACCCCCGCGAAAAACGACGGTATCGATGATGTTTTTGGCCTTGTATTTGGTGACCCGATCAAGCGGGGCGAACAACATTTCCCGTGCTGGCCTTAGAATGGCGTAATCCCCGACCCGACGTAAAATCATCAACCCCAGCAACAGGGGCAAACTCGGGTTCCAGCCAAATGCGGCAAAGCCGAGTGCCATGATGATGGGGATACTAGCCAGTGTCCAGGCGGCACCCAGTGATGCAATGATGCGGCGGGTGAAGATCAGTTGCACCAGAATCGACAAGCCGTTCACCACGCTGTCTATAGCCCCAAATACTTGAGTCTGCTGGGTTTTGTCGGTAAAGGTGTTGGCGACAAAATCGGCCTGGAGCAGATACAAAAACGTGCCGTTGGCACTGGCCAGCAAAATAAAGCCACTAATGCCCAACAGGTAGGGACTGCGCAACAGCAAGCCCAAACCGGACAAGATACCTCCCGCCACGGGCTGATCTCCGGCAAATCGGCCTGACTGGTCGGTTGCTTGTCCGGCTTGCCAGTACAACAAAAAATGAATGCAGGGCAAAGTCAAAGCCAGCAATACGGCGGACAACAGTAACAAGCTGGCCGGGCCAATAACGCCCACAAAACCGGTTGCCAACAACGGCCCCACCATAGCCCCCAAGCTACCGCCAGCGGAAATAAAGCCAAACAAGCGCTGTGCGTGCTGCTTGTCGAATACGTCGGTCATAAAGCTCCAGAACACCGACACCGTAAACAGACTAAACACGCTCAGCCAGACAAAAAAGCCTCTGGCGACCCAGAGATTGTTGAGGTCCCATTGCAACAATCCATAGAACAGCAGTAAATGGCTGATAAAAAAGCCATACACCCAGGGCAAAAACCGACGGCGTGGAAAACGGCTGCAAATCCAGCCGTAGGCCGGTACGGCTAACAGCATGGCGGCAAAGGTAGCGCTAAATAACCAGGGCAGATTTTTAGTGCCGCCACTCACCCCCAGCATTTCCCGCACCGGCCGTAACACGTAATAGCTACTGAGCAGAAAAAAGAAATACGCAAAGCCCACCCAAGCCGCAAGCCGGGACTGGCCGCGCGCGTCGAGCGCGGCAAAACGGATTTTTAAAGGCTGCATGGTTTAATCGTGTCGCATGGCTTGAAAAAACGCCGGCCAATCAGTGACCGGCGCTTGACTGCGATCGCCTGTAATTTCAAAGGTTTTACCATGCGCTGCCGGTTGATTTAGTGCGGCGACACAGACCCGCGCCACATCATTGCGGGCAATGCCGTCTCCGCGTTGATAATCGCCTTGCGTGACGCGGATGCCAAATTGTCCACCGTCTTCATCCAGTAAACGGCCGGGACGCACCAAGGTGTAAGGAATGCCACTTGATTGAACAGCTTGCTCGGCTTGTTTTTTCCACAACAAAATTGGCCGATTTTTGACCGATTCGGCGTACACCGAATCACTCAAACCTGCGCTCGACACCAAGATAATCTGCTGGATGCCATAGTGCTGAGCGGCTTTGACCAGATGTTGCGTCCCTTCGTAATCGACATAGCGCGCACTGTTGGGATCGTCTTCATCCTGGCTACGGGCACCGACCGCCGAAATAATATGCGTGGCCCCTTGCACGGCCTGCCCGACGGCTTGCGGGTCGCGAATGTCGCCGATTTGAATTTCCAAGCCCGCGGTCGAGCCAAACAAGAGTTGTACCTTGTCGGCATCGCGAGCAAAAATCCGCACCGCCTGCCCTTGTTGCAGCAAATGATGCACGATGTGTTGCCCGGTGCCGCCGGTGGCACCGGCAACCAGGATTTTATCGGCGCTGGCTGTCAGACTGGTTGCCCATAATCCGAGCATCAGCCATTTGCTTAAACCGCTGCGCAGGCTCATTGTTTGTCCTGCTCCACGCCCGCAAATAAAGCCGACCAATCGCTAAGCTCGCCGGTTTGATCCGTGTTGGTCAGCTCAAAGGTTTTACCTTGTGCGGCTGGGTTGAACAATGCTTTGACACAAGCCAATGCCACATCGGCGCGATTAACGGTACCTTGTCCCGTTTGGTCGGCACCGGTTAGCCGAATGCCTCGTGTCCCAACGGCGTCGTCTTTCAGGCCGCCAGGGCGAATAATGGTGTACGGCACGCCGCTTTTCCTGAGCGCTTCCTCGCCCAGGTATTTCCAGATCAGCACGTTGTTAAAGCGTCGATTTAAAGGGTGTTGCAAATTGCTGATACCCATCGAAGACACCAGCACCATATGTTGAACACCGGCAGCTTTGGCGGCTAAAGCCAGATTTTTGTTACCCGCGTAATCAACGAATTCCGGGCCGTTATCACCAAACCAATCCCCGCCCGAGCCTATGGCCGAGACCACCGCCGTCGCGCCGACTAAAGCACCTTGTAAACTGGCCGGATCTTTAACATCCGCGATGACGGTTTCCACACCATCGCCCAGGGTTTCTTTGGCTTTGTTGGCATCGCGCACCAAGGCCCGCACTTTAATCCCCTGTCCCTGAAGTTGCTGCACCACATGCACGCCAGTGCGCCCGGTGGCCCCGGCCACTACCACAAGCTGATCCGCATTCGCGACTTGCAGCCCAAGTAAACCCGCCAAAATCATCCATCCTTTGTTCATTATGTATACCTCGTTAAAAAATCAATCCATCAAAAAACTTGGACGCTCAATCAATATGCGCGAGCAGCGCTGAAAACCCTTTAAACTAAACCTATTGCCAGGTAACGGTTCAATTTGAATCGAAATTGGCCGCGGGGAGCACGTTCAAAACAGACGGCGCAATGCCCGTTGGCTATTGCGCCATACCTGCTGCCGTTCAAACTAAACCTGTATTTTCCAATCCATCATGAAATTTTGGCTCCCCCATCTGATATTTGCAGTCGTGTTGAGTTCGGCGGTCTGGTTCTATAGTCAATCACATCGGCCAGTCGAGCGGCTTGAGTCGGTGCGCTATACCAATCTACAAGGCGAACCCCAAAGCCTGGAGCAATGGCGAGGGCGTTGGTTGCTGATTAACTTTTGGGCGACTTGGTGTCAGCCCTGTCGCACCGAAATTCCGTATTTCAACCGGCGTTTTGCGCAAACCGATCCCCAGCGGCTGGCGATCTTGGGGTTTGCGGTGGACAGCCCGGAAAACGTCAGCCAGTTTATGCAAACCACGGCGATTGATTACCCGCAGTGGGTGGATGAACGCGGCATTGATCTGGCCTTTAAATTGGGCAACCAGCGTCAAGGGCTGCCTTTTACCGTGTTGGTCAATCCGCAAGGCAAAATCGTGGCACGGCATTTAGGTGCTTTAAGTGAAGCCGATTTAGACCGCTTGCTGGCAAAATTGCCCAGCGCTAAGGGCTAATCCAGCCCATCCAGGTGCCCAAACCCATCAACAGCATCATCCCCGCGCTGGCGTATTCCAGATGCGGACGCCAGCGCCCCCAGTTGGCGCGCAGCTCGCTGGCAAAATGCGCGACGCCGATGCTGAAAATCAAAGTGGGCAAAATCACCGCCCCCGCCCCAAACGCCAAGCCAAGTCCGAAGCCGGAAAGTGCACTGCCCGCCGTGGCTGCCGCCACTAACAAGGCACTGAGCGGCGCACACGGATTAAAAGCCATGCCCAGCCCCATTACAAATAAGCCGGTACCCAAACCAAAGCGGCGATTGGGTGTTTGGCGGGTGGTGGCGCAAGGCTTGTGCGCAGCGCGTTTGCCGCGAAACAGCGCAATCGCCACCCACAAAGTGGCCAGTCCCAACAGCCAGCGCAAACCGGTTTGTTGCAAGGTATCGGCCAATAAGTCGCCCAACAGGCCCGCCAATAAACCGGCACAGGCATAGCCCACCAGGCGCCCCACCGAAAACGGGGTGACCCGGCGCCAGGCCTGTTTTAACCCGCCGGATTCGCTGGCGAAAAACACCGGCCCCAAATACGGCAGACAGGCGATATTGCAGGCGCCGGCACCATAGGTAAAACCCAGTATAAACGCGGCGCTCATGGTAAGGCTGGTCGCTTCCATAGCTACCGAATCTCTTGCGGGGCTTTAGGTTTGCGGTGCAGCTTGGCCAGGGAAATGGTTTCCCATTGTTTTTGGCTTTGTTTGCGGTCTTTGAAATACTGGCTGCTCGAAGAAAAAACCGGCAATCCGGCATAACGCAATTGCAGGACTTTGTCGTCAGGGCAAAACTCCACACAACGACCACACAGCGTGCAATCGGGATAAGTAATATCGTATTTGTGCATTTCGGTATGGATTTCCCGAATATCCATCGGGCAGGCATTGGCGCATAAACCGCATTTATCACAACGGGGCGTGGCGTTTTTGACCAGGCGCAACAGCCCCACTTTACGAAAAATCGCTTGCAGCGCCAGCATGGGGCAAACCCGGCAAAACGGCTGGCGCACCGTCAAGCCCAGCGAGATGACCAAGCCAAACAGAAACACCCCGACTATCGACAAGCCGGTCAAACTGGCGCTGGCCGAATCCACATACAGCTGATCAGTACTACCGGTCATCAAGGTAGTCATGATGCGGCTTGGGCAGACCGCACAAAACGGCGCGCCCCAGGCTTCATCGACATAACCGGCGGCTGCCAGCAACGGAAAGCCAAACACCAGCAACGACAGCATCAACCACTTAACGGGCCGAATTTTATCGACGGTACTATCGGTTAAGCTTTGCTTGCCTTGCAAACCCAATTTTTGGCCGACAATGCTCAGCATGTCCTGGAAGAAGCCCAACGGACACACCCAGCCACAAAAGGCTTTGCTAAACAGCACAAACAACACCAGAAAGGTGCCCAGGGTAATGGCAATGGGCAGCAAGGCCATCCAGACCGGCATTTGTCCGGCGAATACCCGTTCCAAGCCATGATGAATCTGGTGTTGTAGCGGCACCAGGGCACAATAATCGGCACTTAACGGATCATAGGCACAACTGAGTGCCGGCAAGGCTTTGCTGAGCTTGTCGGTGGTATAGGGACCTAACCAGTAGCCGCCATAAACCATTAAGAAAAACAACGCCCCTTGCACCGTTTTACGCATTACGGATAGATTCATGACGCAGCACTCGCATATTTTTTGACTTTTAACGGTTTGTTGGACAAACGTCTGTTTAACCACAAGCCCACCACAACACCCACCCCGGCCAAGCCCGCCCCCCAAGGCACGGACTGCCAATGCAGCGGCGATACGTAATAATCGCCTTTGAGGGTGGAGCGATAGCGTTGGTCGTTGGCATTCAATTCGGTGCTGATCGCAAACTCGGCGAGCGGATTGGCCGTTAGTCCCGGCTCGATGGCACTAAAGTCGTCCGGCAATTCAAACGCCACACGGCCTTGCGGGTCGGTCGTTGCGCTCAATTGAGTGCCGTTTTGCGAACGAAATCGCACCGGCTGATTCGGTAAGGGCTGGCCCTGAAAGCGCACTTTAAAGTGCCAGGTTTTGCCACTGTAGTAGCGGGCATGCTCGGCGGGATGCGGATCGGGTTCTATTTCCAGCGCGGTTTTCTGCAAGCCAAACAAGGCTTGAGGCTTGGCCTTCATCGGGCGACCGTTTTTATAGCTGTAGCGCACCTCGGCTTCAAGCAGGCCGGGCTGCTGTTTTTCCAAGACCAAGGCGTAATAGCCTTCAAAGCCCAGCTTGGGCAATTCCAGCTTTTCCAACACCTGACTGCTTAAATCCGGCAAGTAATAGCGAATCGCGCTGGGTTCGCTTAAGTAGGTGGCATGCTGATTACCGCCGTGATGCGGCATAGCATGCGCTTTGGGGGCATCCTCAGCCCAGGCAGTCACGGCACTCAGCGCGCCGATTAAAATAAACCAATACGGCATGTCGCCTCCTAGTAACTGACGTTAAAACCGGTGTAATAAAAGCGGCCACCCGGATCATTGGGCGTGCCTTGCAAGCCCATGACATAGGGCGTGACACGATTAAATACGTTGTCGACGCCGACAAAGGCGGTCAGCCACTGGGTAGCGGCATAATCCAGTTTGGCATCGAACTCATGGTGGTAAGCAGACTCACGCACACGATTGGCATTGTTGCCGACATAGCCGTCATAAAATCGGCCATTCAGTGACAAATCCACTTGCGGATGCAGATGAAAGGTATTTTGAAAGCGAAACGCATGACGTGATCGGTCGATCAGGCGCTCGTGGGTTTGAGTGTCTTCGGCATCCAGATATTCGTAAGAAGCGAATAGATTGTAATACTCCTTAACACCCAAGTTAAAAATGATCTCGGTGCCACGTACCTTGGCCTGTCCGGTATTGAAGTTATTAAAATCCGAGAATATGACTGTGCCCACAGTGCGATTGCCGGTATTGATAGACTGGATTAAATCCTCGTACCAGGTGACGTGACCAATCGCTTCCAAGCTACCGTAGACATCGTTATGGTCAAAACTGTATTTGGCGGCCATTTCCAGTGTTTCAGACTTTTCCGGTCTTAAGCTTGGGTTGCCGTTAATCGTAGACACACTGGTGAACGGACCTCGTCGGCTAGTACGGACAAAGGTGGGAAACATATTGACAAACTCTGGCGCTTTAAAAGCGGAACCATAGCCAACCCGAAAATTAAGATCGCCGGGAGACCAGGATAAACTGGCTCGAGGATTGAGCGCGTCGCCAAAATCGCTAAAAGTGTCGTAACGCACACCCGCCACCAGTTTCACATCACGGATAATGTCCCAGTCGATCTGCGATAGGGCGTGAAACACATGGCGCGTTTGGGCGCCGGGAAAGCGGTTGCGATCGAACGTCGATATGTATAGATCCTGAAACCGTCCCCCGGTACCCAAGGTGACTGTCAAGTTATCGGCGGCAAACCAGTTTAAAAAGCCTTCAATTTGGCCCAATTCGAATTTGGTTTTTTCAATATCAGTGGGGTCCTGAGCATTCCGTCCGACGTTTGCCAGGGTTTGACCGTAGGTACCCAACAAACGTGCGCTGCCCCAGTCATAGACATCATCGTAGGTTAGGCTGATTTGTTTGCGGTCTTCATTCTCAACATTACGAGCTCGGTTAAATGCCATACCCGTGTCGTTTTGTTCCATCAGCTCGCCGGTCCAGCGCAGTTTGCGCTGGGGCGTGAAGTCATAAGAGCCCGCGTAATTCACGTAGTAGCGATCAATATCCTTGAGCGTTGTCGTAGGAACACTGGTATCCACTCTTAAATCGTTTTTATTAAACACCTCAGCAGAAAAACGATTTTTCAGACCATGAAAATCACCGGTCGAAACGCCCGCCCGCTCAATAAAGGTATCACGCTGACCTCGTTCCGCCTGCCCCCAGGTAAAACTGCCGGTTGCACCAAATTGCTCGCCCGGCGCCTTGGTAATGATGTTAATCACCCCGCCGATTGAATCGGCACCGTATAAGGCCGACATCGGGCCGCGAATAATCTCGATCTGCTGAATATTTTCGATGCTCAAACCCGTCAAATCGGAGGTGCCGAATTTCCCGGTTCTACGCAAGCCATCCACTAAAATCAAGGTCTGGTTATTCGAGGAGCCACGCAGGTTAATCCGTGAGTTAGTGCCGGAATCGGCCACAAACCCGGTACCGGCGGCATATTGCAAAATCTGCGGCAAGGTGCGTAGCGAAAGGCTTTTTAACCGTTGCGGAGTGATGACTTCGACACTGGCTTGTACGTCTTTGACCGCCAGACTGCGTCCCGGCGTGGCGGTAACCACCATAGTATCCAGCTCTGCGAGCGGTGTACTATCGTCCTGTTGTTTGGTTTGAGCGGACACTTCGCTGATGAGAACGGCTAACAGCCAAGCAAAATGCGCCTTATTATTCATTACTCTGCCCTATTCAGATTAAAAATTAGCTTAAAAACGACACTTGATACGTACAGCCATTGGCTTCGAACGCGTGAACGAGCTAATTTTGTGCCGAGCAAATAAATTGAATAATAATCAAGTAGTAATCTTAAATTGAGCCATTCTAAAATCGGAAAAACAGGTGATTTCACACAATCACATGCTGCCAGCTGCGTGATTTGCCCGATTGGGCAGACTCTGACAACTGACTAAAAAGTGATTGTCGACGGTGCCGGGTTGAGACCGTTCCGGATACTCGGTGCCCGATACGGCGTGCTGTCGGAATATCGTCCGCATATTGACTTACCGAAACATTAGAGGTTACTTCAGGGACAGGACTTGTCTGGACGGGGAGGCTTGATCTAAACACAGCGCCCGTCCCTAACGACTATAATCCGGTCAACGTATTCCATCGAAAAACTGCATAAGCCCATCGCGACTATGAACAAAACCTTCCTATCCTGTGCCTTTAACGTCTGCTTCCTGTTCAGTTATCCGCTGGCAGCGCATGAATTCTGGCTCATGCCCGATAAATTCAAACTCGATAGCAGCGGCGCAGCCAACCAACTTGTTTTTCGGGTGGGTGAAGATTTTATTGGCAACGTTTGGGCAAAGCGCGCGGAACGCACGCTGACCCTAATGCATTACACTAAAAATCATGCATTCGATTTAACGCCGTCCACTTTTCAAAGCGATACCATCCCTATCGCCTTACAGTTTGAAAGCGAAGGCACGCATTTATTGGCGATGGAATCCAACAACTCCTTCATTTCCCTGGAAGCTGACAAATTTAATCATTACCTCAAAGAAGACGGTAACGAAGCCGTTTATCAATGGCGTGAAAAAAACGGTACGGCGCATGTCGCCTCCAGGGAAAACTACCGGCGTTGCGCCAAAACCTTGGTACAAGTCGGCACCAAAACGGATGATACCTTCAAGCGCGTCTTGGGCATGCCACTGGAACTGATCCCGCTACAAAATCCCTATCGCTTAAAGCAAGGCGACAATTTGACGGTACAAGTCTTATTTGCAGGCAAACCGCTGACTAACAAAATGATCCTGACCTGGCACAAGCACACCGCCAGCGATGCAGCCAAACCGCAAACGCATTACACCGACGCCAAAGGCTTACTGACTTTTCCTTTAACCGACACGGGCGATTGGATGGTCAGCACGGTACATCTAGTCCCGGTTGAAAATGATCCCAACGCCGATTACCAAAGCTATTGGGGGAATTTGACATTTGGTTTCTAAACCGCCCTGATTTTTGCCGCCAAGTCAGGCCGGGCTTCGAAATTCGGTCAGCAAGTGGAAGGCAATCCAGCTGACGCTAAGCAATTCCAGCATGGCCCAGACTTGGCGGCCTGACTGGGTTGGCGGCAGTCAGCATTGCGATGGCAGCAAGGAACGGGCGTTGCCTGCAAAGCCTCAGCGAACGGCGTAACAGAAATACTCCGCCGTAGCGGCTGGCTAAATAAAAATGCCCGGAGTGCCTGGGTGTTATTGAGCAAGGATTTGGTTGCCGGCCTGCCGAAATGGCGCTGGCGCCTGAATCGATTTGAGCCTGACAATCAACATTCGCGCCCAAATCAATTGGGAAGCAACGCCCTGATGGCAAGCGAACCAATTTGAATCCTCGGGCTTACCTTCTGCTGAGCTTCGAGCCCCGGCGGCCAGTTCGATCGCCTGACCCATAACGACGGCCGCCGCACCGACGACCGGTACGACGAGGTCGCCCGCCTGATCAGCCTGTGGGCATCCGTCTTTCGATTTATTGCGCTGCTACTGCGGCCAGGGGACAGCCGGCGCACAATGCTCGAGATACATTTTCCCCTTGGCGGCGTCGTTCGGAATATAAATCTGGTTCGCGGTGGCGGGCGGGTAATTCGAACCGTCGGCACATTGCACGCTTTGGCCCGGCCCGACCGCAATCCGGGTTCCGACCTTGATCTGGCAGACGCTGAGCCGGTCCGGCGCGCTCCATTCCGGACAGATGGCTTCCAGTTCGCGGTATTGTTCCAGACCGGCGACCGGCGCCGCAAACGTCCACCAATTGCCGTATTCGCTGTAGGGCCGGCCGCTGTCCCAGACCCGGTAAACGGTCAACGGCGCCGACACCATAAAGGCTTGGCCGGTGCACAATTGTCCCTGACCGGGAGCGCCGTACGCTATTTCGACCAGCCTGTCGTCGACGACCGGCTCCAGCCCCGCGGCCGGGGTTGCGACCTTGCCGATACAGCCGGTATCGGCCGATGTAAAGACCAAGGTGCCGTCGATCACGGCCAGCTCGGCGCAACCGGCCAAACCAATTAAGAAAATACCGATAAGCCGGGTCCGGCCCAATCCGCCCATGTGTTCAGTCTCCCGTGGCCGCTGGCGGCCATTTCCGCGCAGACGCTTTGCCTGCAATCCCGTACCATAATAACCTGATCAACCGGATCCGCCGCCATTCATTCGCCCCATGACTCACTTACCGCACCCTGCCCCGACTTCGCCGCGCCTTTATCTTGCCGTGTTGGCCGCTATCTTCTGCGGAGCCTTGTTCGGCGCACTGGATGCCGACCATGCCGTGCTGCTCAAACCCATCGGCGACGCTTTTATTGGGTTAGTAAAAATGCTGATCGGGCCGGTGATTTTCTGCACCATCGTGCTTGGCATCGCCGGGGCCGAGGACATGAAAAAAGCCGGCCGCATCGGGATCAAAGCCTTGCTGTATTTTGAAATCGTCTCCACCTTCGCCCTTGGCGTGGGCCTGTTGCTCGCCAACCTGCTGAAACCGGGCGCCGGGTTTAACGCCGACCCGGCCACCTTAGATCCGCAAGCAGTAGCCGGCTTCGCCAAACAGGCCTCCGAGCAACGGCTTGCCGATTTTCTGTTGCACATCATTCCGAAAACCTTCACCGACGCTTTCACCGGTTCCGGCGATTTGCTGCAAGTATTGTTGGTATCGACCCTGTTCGGCTTCGCCCTGCAGCGGATGGGCGCAGCCGGCGGCTCGGTGCACCGCTTCGTCGAGGAAAGCGCACAGTTGTTTTTCGCGATGCTGAATCTGGTGATGAAACTGGCACCGCTCGGTGCCGGTGCCGCCATGGCGTTTACAGTCGGCAAATACGGCATTGCCGCGCTGAAACCGCTGGCAGCATTGATGGGGTGTTTTTACTTGAGCTGCATCCTATTTATCGGTTTGGGATTGGGCAGTATTGCCGCACTCACCGGTTTCAACCTGTTCAAACTTTTAAGCTATCTCCGGGCGGAACTGCTAATCGTCCTCGGCACCTCGTCGTCGGAGTCGGCTTTGCCGCCGCTAATGCAGAAACTGGAGCGGCTGGGCTGCTCGCGTTCGGTGGTCGGTCTGGTGGTTCCGGCGGGTTATTCGTTCAATCTGGACGGTACCAACATTTATCTGACGATGGCGGCGCTGTTCATGGCCCAGGCCCTGAATATCGAGCTGCCGCTCGGCCAGCAACTGAGCCTGTTGCTGGTGGCGATGCTGACCAGCAAGGGTGCGTCCGGCGTCAGCGGCGCCGGGTTCATCACGCTGGCGGCGACGCTGAGCGTGGTGCCGGCGGTGCCGGTGGCCGCTTTGTCGTTGATACTCGGCATCGACCGTTTCATGTCCGAAGCCCGGGCCCTGACCAATTTGATCGGCAACGCCGTGGCGGCGATTGTCATCTCCCACTCCGAGCGCGAGCTGGACCGGGAAAGATTGCAAGCCGAATTGAACGCCGGCCGCGGTCGCGCACAGCACTAGGCCCAAAGACTTAGTTTGTTCAAGATTCCGCTGTTTTCATTGGCACCGAGTCTAGTGTATAAAGTGCAGAGCCCAAGACCGGTTCCGGATTGATTCCGGCATGCCGGGCGGCCGGGTTTCAGCAAGAGTTTCAGGCATCGGCTAACGCAGCATCAATGCTAGAGCCACCGCCTACCGAACCGACCACCAAGTGAGCAGAATATGGAGCGAGTGTCACCGACTGCAAACAAATCGTCCGATTTACCGGGAGGTTACAGGCAGCGCGGCAGCTTAAAAGACTTTCTACTGTTGTTTCTGCCGATCGCCGCTCTGATTGCGGTCGGAGCCTGGACCCTGGGCGAAGCGCGGGTGCACAGCGAGTTGACAATGTTGATGGCCGAGGAGCGTACCTATGTCGACTTAAGCCAGGGCCGACTGGACCAGGAATTAGCAGTGCCGATTCGGCATTTGCTAAGTCTGGCCGGCGAAAGGCCGGTACGCCAGGTCTACGAGGCTGGCGAAAATAGCGATTTTCAACCCATGGTGGAAGCCTTCCTGTCATTGATGTCGCGGAATCCCAGCTACGACAAAATCCGCTGGATCGACGAATCCGGCAGGGAAAAAGTCCGGATCAACAACGTCGACGGCCACCCCTACCCGGTTCCGCAACACGAACTTCAGAACAAGCAGCAGCGCTATTTCTTCCAGGAGTCGATTCGGCTCAACCGCGGAGCAATCTACATTTCGCCGCTGGACTTGAATGTGGACCGCGACCAGATTGAAGTCCCGTACAAGCCGACATTACGGGTTGCCACCCATGTGTTTCAAGCCGACGGCAGCCCCGCGGGGATTTTGATGATCAACGTCGCCGCCCGCTCGATGTTGCAGGCTTTCGTCGCCAGCGCCGGCCCTGCCGCCGATCGGCTAATGCTGCTCAACGCCGACGGCTACTGGCTGAAAAGCCCCAATCCGGCCGACGAGTGGGGTTTCATGTTCCAGCGCGACCTGACGCTGGCCGCCAAAAATCCGGCCGCCTGGGCCGCAGTGTCGCAACAAAACCGCGGCCAAATCAGACTCGGCGATGGCTTGTGGACCTGGAGCACGGCCTCACCGGTACCGAACGGCGACGCACCCTTGGCTCACAACATCCGCTGGACCATCGTTACGCATTTGCCGGAACGGACGCTGACCGAATTGGCACTTCGGGTATGGCCGGCCAAAATCAGCGGGGCGCTGGTATTACTGGCGCTATTCGGGCTCGGCATCCACCGGCTGGTTCAGGCCAAATCCGCGCAAGCCAATGCCGAAAAAGACGCCGCACTGGCGCGGAGCGAGGCCGATTCGGCCTTGCGGCTGCATCAAGCTCAAGCCGGTTTCCGGATGCTGTTCGAAGCCAATACCAACGGTCTATTGGTAGTCGATGCCGAGGGCCGGATCGCCATGGGCAATCCCGCCTTCGAGGCCATGTTCGGCTACCGCCTGGCCGAGCTGCTGGGACAGCCGGTGGAAGTGCTGCTGGCCAACGCCGACCGTGCCGGCCACGCGTTAAAACGCGCGCAATATATGCGGGAGCCGTCCAGCCGGACGATGGGAGCCGGCCGCGATTTGTACGGCACCCGCAAAGACGGCAGCCAATTCGCCCTGGAAATCGGCCTAAGCCCGTTCTGGGACAATAAACAGTTCTTCGTGCTGGCGACCATCGTCGATATTTCTGAACGCAAGCGGACCCAGGACGAAATCCTGCGAATGAACGAAACACTGGAACAACGTGTCGCCGAACGCACCGCCGAATTGCAGACCGCGCGGCGGGAAGCGGAACGTCTGGCCCACGTCAAAGGCAATTTCCTGGCCAATATGAGCCACGAAATCCGCACGCCGATGAACGCGATTCTCGGCATCGCTTATTTATTGGAAAAAGCCCCGCTCGGCGCCGAGGAATTGGCACTGGTCAGAAAAATCCGCATGGCGGGACGGTCGCTGATGGGGATCATCAACGACATACTCGATTTTTCCAAAATCGAATCCGGCCGGCTGGAAATCGAGCGCACGCCGTTCCGGCTCAACGATGTGCTGGATAATGTCGCGACCTTGATGTCTTCGGTCGCGGCCAACGACGACGTCGAATTCATCATGGGGCCGGCCCCGGAGGGCATCGAATACCTGCTCGGCGATGCCTTGCGGCTGGAGCAAGTACTGGTCAACCTGACCGGCAACGCACTGAAATTCACCGCCCACGGCAGCGTCGCGCTGGCCGTCGCCCGCTGCAGCGTCGGCGGCAAGCCGGGCTTGCGCTTCAGTGTCACCGACACCGGCAAGGGCATCGCCGCCGATAAACAAGCCGAAATATTTAACGCTTTTTCGCAAGAAGACACCTCCACCACCCGCCGGTTCGGCGGTACCGGCCTGGGCTTGTCGATCTGCCGTTGCCTGGTGCAAATGATGGGCGGCGAGATCGGCGTCAGCAGCGAGTTAGGTAAAGGCAGCGAGTTCTGGTTCGAAATTCCAACGACACCGGTAGATGCGCAGGATTACGCCCATCCGGCGCTGACCTTCCAAAACGTCTTGATTGCCGACGATCATCCGCTGGCCCGGGAAATGCTGGCAGCAACGGTACGCAGCCTGGGCTGGAACCCGGAGGTGGTCGCATCCGGCGCAGAAGCGGTCGAGCGCATCCGCAGCCGGGCTGCCGGCCACGGCAAACTGCCGGACATCCTGTTGCTGGACTGGCGGATGCCTGGTCTGGACGGCTTACAGGCCGGCAAAGAAATCAAGCAGATACTTGGTGGCGCGCCGGAGGCGCCGTTGATCGTAATGGCCACCGCGCACGACCGCGAAGTCTTGAGCCACGAACCGGGCTCGGAATTGGCGGATGCGATTTTGAACAAACCGGTCACCGCATCGGCCCTGTACAACGCAATCAGCGAAGCCAGGCGTCATGCGCAAGGTAACCGCGGCCAGCGGCCGAGCGATACGGCCAGCCAGGGCCAACTCCGGCAGCTGCGGGTACTGGTGGTCGACGACAGCGAAATCAACCGCGATATGGCGAAGCGGATTCTGGAATCGGAAGCGGCCGAAGTGTTTTTGGCCGACGACGGTGTCGCGGCACTGGCCTGGCTGAAAGCCAACCCCGGTTGCGCCGATGTGGTGCTGATGGACGTGCAGATGCCGGAGATGGACGGCCACGAAGCCACCCGCCGCATCCGCGAACAGCTGGGATTAACCGCGCTGCCGGTGATCGCCCTGACGGCCGGCGCCTTTCAATCTCAAATCGAGGCCTCGCTGGCTGCCGGGATGAACGGTTTTATCGCCAAACCGTTCGACGTCGACAAGTTGATCGCCTACCTTCGGCAATATGCCTCACGACCGGCACAATCTTCACCGACTGAGACTGAGACTGGGCCTGATGTCCCGGCGGCCGATGCCGCGCCGGTTATCGATCTGCAAAAAGGTTTGCGGGCCTGGCGGGAACTGGACGTCTATAAAACCTATCTGGAAAAGTTTATCGCCAACCACGGCCGCGACGGCGATGCGATAGCCGAAGCAATCGCCGCCGGTGACGGCGAACAAGCCCGCGCGCTGGTTCACAAACTTAAAGGGTCGGCCGCCAATCTGGCTCTGGTAGCGATTTGGGAAGCCGCAGAACGTCTGGAACTCGCATTTCACCGGCAACTCGCCATCGGAGACTTGCCGCAAGATTTGCAACGCGCCGTGAACCGCGGCCGCATCGCGATCTCCGGCCTGGTCGGCGATCGCGGCAGCGTATCCAGCAAGTCGGACATTCGCGGCGCCAACCCGACCGGCTCCCCCGACGAGAACCCTTGACTCTCTGGTCCAAACCTTACTTGAGCAGGCAACCCGCCAGAAACAGGCGTACAGCCGGCGTCACCCAGCGTTCGATTTCGGCGGCATCCGGCGTTGGCTCCAGGCCCAATTGCAGGCGCTGCAACCGCTCGCCGCGCACGGCACTGACGAACTGGTCGGCGAGAAAATCGGGGTCGATATCGGCAATCGCACCGGCTTGCTGGTGGCGGCGGAAAAACTGCGCCAGCGCCGCCAACGTCCGCCGCGGCCCCTGTTCGTAAAATTGGGTCGCCAATTCCGGAAATCGCGGCGACTCGCCGATCAGAATCGCCCGCATCCGCAATACGTCGGGACGGGTGATGCGAAACAAAAACTGGCAGGCAAAGCTTTGCAAAGCCTGTTCCGGCGGCGACTCGCCGCACAGACTCCCGATGAACTGGTCGCTGCAGCGGCGGATCAACGCGCCGAACAAGCCGGCTTTGCCGCCGAATTGGCTGTAAACGGTCCGTAGCGAGACCCGCGCGTCGCGGGCGATGGTTTCCATACTCAAATTGCCGTAGCCGTGTTCCAAAAAAAGCTGCAGCGCCGCGTCGAGTAATCTATCCCGGCTTTGTTGCTCGTCGCCCTTACACGGGCGGCCACATTTAACCATGCTGTCGTACTCATGAAATAAATTGACTTGCCAAACGATGATACCCTAGACTAAACGGTAATAGGTATTACCATTTTTAGTTGAGGCATTTCAGGGGAGAGGGCATGGCATTTATTTTGGAATCGGTAGTGGGGGCTTATCCGCGCATCCCCGCAACACAAGTAGGCCCGACCCGCTTTGCCAGACGAGGACTTGGTCTCAGCATCTTCGCATTCACTCTGCAATTGGCCGTATCCGGTTGCGGCGATTCCGGCGCGCCGGGCAATACCGCAGCCGCCATGCCGCCGGCCAACGTCAAAATTGCCCAACCCCTGAGCCGGGAAACCAGCGACTGGGACGAGTACACCGGCCGCATCGAAGCCGTCAATGCCGTCGATGTCCGCGCCCGGGTCGGCGGTTACCTGGAAAAGGTTAATTTCCATGCCGGCGATAAAGTCAAAAAAGGCGACCTGCTGTTTCTGATCGACCCCAAACCGTTGCAGGCGCAATTGAATTTCGCCAACGCCGAACTGGAACGGGCCAAAACCAAACGCGAACTGGCGAAAAACGATCTGGCCCGCGCCGAGAACCTGCTCAAAGCCAAAGCCATTTCCGCCGAAGAATACGACGCCCGCAGCAAAGGCCTGCGCGAAGCCGCCGCCGCCGTGGTTTCGGCCGAAGCCAGCGCCTACACCGCCAAACTCAATCTGGAATACACCGAAATCCGCGCCCCGATCAGCGGCCGGGTCGGCCGCGAGCTGTTAACGGTCGGCAATCTGGTCAAAGCCGACGACACCCTGTTAACCCAATTGGTATCGACCGATCCGGTCTACGTCTACGTCGATGCCGACGAACAATCGGTGTTGAAATACCGGCGCCAGGCCAAGCAGGCAGGCAACGCCACCGCCGATCTGCACGGCGCGGCGGTCGAAGCGGCGGTGGCCGACGAAGACGGCTTTCCCCACCAGGGCAAACTGGACTACATCTCCCCGCGCGCCGACGCCGCCACCGGCACCTTGACCCTGCGCGGCGTGTTTGCCAATCCCGACGAACTGCTCAGCCCCGGCTTCTTCGCCCGCCTGCGCCTGAAAGGTTCGGCGGCTTACCCTGCCCTGTTGGTGCCGGACCGCGCCATCGGTGCCGACCAGGCCCAACGCTTCGTTTGGGTGGTCAACGCCAATAACCAGGCCGAATACCGGCCGGTCAAGCCCGGCGCCCGCATCGGTCAGTTGCGTGTCGTACGCGAAGGTTTGAAAGCCGACGACTGGGTCGTGGTCGAAGGCCTGCAAAAACTGCGGCCCGGCGCCACCGTCGTTCCGGAAAAAACCGCGCTCGACGGCCAGGGAGGCCAATAAACCATGGATAAATTCAGCCACTTTTTTATCGACCGGCCGATCTTCGCCTCGGTACTGTCGATTGTGATCGTGCTGGTCGGCGGCCTGGCGCTGATCGGCCTGCCGATTGCCCAATATCCGGAAATCGCTCCGCCCACCGTGGTTGTCACCGCCAGCTACCCCGGCGCCAACGCCAAAGTCGTCGCCGAAACGGTGGCAACCCCGGTCGAACAGGAAGTCAACGGCGTCGAGGACATGCTGTACATGTCGTCGCAATCGACCAATAGCGGCGTCATGGCCTTGACCATCACCTTCAAACCCGGCACCAACCTCGACAAAGCCCAGGTGTTGGTACAAAACCGGGTGGCACTGGCCGAACCCAAACTGCCGGAAGAAGTGCGCCGTCAAGGCTTGAGCGTGAAAAAACGCAGCCCGGACCTAAGCCTGGTGGTGAATCTGGTATCGCCGGATAAACGCTACGACAGCGTTTACATGAGCAACTACGCGCTATTGCAAATCCGCGATACGCTGGCCCGGCTGCCCGGCGTCGGCGATATTCTGTTGTTCGGCGCCCGCGACTACAGCATGCGTCTGTGGCTGAACCCGGAAAAAGTCGCCGCCCGCAATCTGACCGCCGCCGAGGTGGTCAATGCCGTGCGCGAACAAAACGTGCAAGTCGCGGCCGGCGTGGTCGGTCAGCAACCGTCGCCGACCGCAGCCGAATACCAATATACGGTTAGCACGCTGGGCCGCTTGAGCGATCCGGAACAGTTCGGCGAAATCGTGATTAAACCCGGCGCCAACGGCCAGATCACTAAACTCAAGGACGTAGCCCGCATTGAACTCGGCGCCAAGGACTACAACTCCGGCCTGTTCCTGGACGGTGAAGATACCGTCGGCCTGGCGATCTTCCAATTGCCCGGCTCCAACGCCATCGACACCAAAAAGGCCGTGGTCGAAGCGATGGAGAAACTGAAAACCCGCTTCCCGGAAGGTCTGGATTACGTGCTGGTCTACGACACCGTGGTGTTCGTTCAGCAATCGATCGACGCCGTGGTCGAGACCCTGTTCGAAGCGCTGGGTTTGGTGGTGTTGGTGGTGATCGTCTTCCTGCAAAACTGGCGGGCGGCGGTGATTCCGTTACTGGCGGTCCCGGTGTCGCTGATCGGCGCCTTTGCCGTGATGGCCGGCTTGGGTTTGTCGCTGAATACATTGTCGTTGTTCGGCCTGGTACTGGCGATCGGTATCGTGGTTGACGATGCCATCGTCGTGGTCGAAAACGTCGAACGCCATATTGCCGAAGGCATGCGCGCCCGCGAAGCCACCCGGCTGGCGATGAGCGAAGTGGTGGGGCCGGTCGTCGCCACGGCCTTGGTACTGGTCGCCGTATTCGTACCAACCGCCTTCATCACCGGCGTCTCCGGCGCGTTTTACAAACAGTTTGCCTTGACCATTGCCGTCTCGACGGTGATCTCGGCCTTCAACTCGCTGACTTTGAGCCCGGCCCTGTGCGCGTTATTGCTGGACCGCGCCCACGAGAACAAGGACACCTTCACCAAACTGTTCGACAAGTTATTCGGCTGGTTTTTCGTCCGCTTCAACCGCTTCTTCGACCGTTTCAGCCTCGGCTATTCCAGACTGGTGGCGCGACTGATCCGGATGGTCGCCGTGGTTCTGGTTCTGTACGTAGGTTTGAACGGCCTGAATTTTCTGGCCTTCGAAAAAGTGCCGACCGGCTTCATTCCGGACCAGGATCAAGGCTATTTGATCTTGTACGCGCAATTGCCCGACGCCGCATCGCTGGCCCGCACCAAGGATGTGGTGCAACAAGCCAGTAAAATCGTGCTGGACACCGAAGGCGTCAGCCATATCAACGCCTACGCCGGCTGGTCGATTCTGAGCGGTGCCAACCAATCGAATGTCGCGACCATGTTTGCCCGGTTGGATTCGTTCGACAGCCGCGCTCACCGCCCCGATCTGCATGCCTCGCAAGTCGTCAAAACCCTGAACCAGCGATTGGCCGCCATCCCCAACGCCCGCATCGCCGTGTTCACGCCACCGCCGATCCGCGGCATGAGTTCGGTCGGCGGTTTCAAATTGCAAGTGCAGGATCGCAATAACGCCGGCATCGACGAGTTGCAAAAAGTCACCGGCGAAATGATCGAAAAAGGCAACCAGCAACCGGGTTTGGTCGGCTTGTTCACCACCTTCCGCGCCGGCGTGCCGCAGTTGTTCGTCGACGTCGACCGCACTCAGGTCAAATCGATGAACCTGCCATTGAAAGACGTGTTTGACACCTTGCAGATTTATCTGGGCTCGTTGTACGTCAACGATTTCAACATCTTCGGCCGCACCTATCAGGTCACGGCCCAGGCCGATGCCGATTTTCGGATGCTGCCTAGCGACATCACCCAGCTCAAAACCAAAAACCTGAGCGGCGGCATGGTGCCGTTGGGCGCGGTCGCCGACGTCAAGGAAATCAGCGGTCCGGACAAAATTACCCGCTACAACATGTACACCGCCGCCGAAATCAACGGCAGCACCCTGCCCGGCGTCAGCTCCGGCGATGCCATCGAGAAAATGGGCCGGGTATTGCGCGACAACCTGCCGCCCGGTTTCGACTTCGAATGGACCGAGCTCAGCCTGCAACAGGTGTTGGCCGGCAACGTGGCGTTGCTGGTGTTCCCGCTCAGCGTGATCTTCGTGTTCCTGGCCCTGGCAGCGCAATACGAAAGCTGGGCCCTGCCGTTCGCGGTGATTCTGATCGTGCCGATGTGTATTTTGTCGTCGATGACCGGGGTCTGGATCGGCGGCATGGACAACAACATCTTCACCCAGATCGGCTTCATCGTCTTGGTAGGCCTGGCCAGCAAGAACGCGATTCTGATCGTCGAATTCGCCAAACATCGCCAGGAATCGGGCTTGAGCCGCTTCGATGCAGCAGTCGAGGCGGCGCGGATTCGGTTGCGACCGATTTTGATGACCTCGTTCGCTTTCGTGATGGGCGTGTTTCCGTTGGTGATCGCCAAGGGCGCCGGCGCCGAATCCCGGCACTTGCTGGGCACGGCGGTATTCAGCGGCATGATCGGCGTGACAATTTTCGGTTTGCTGCTGACGCCGGTGTTTTTCGTCGCGGTCCAAGGGCTGGCGGCCAAACTGCGCCGCAATGCCAGCGGGCAACAGGCCAGCGCGGAGTCAATGCCATGAATCTTAATTTGAAGCTTCGCCCGTTGGCCCAGTCTATGCTTGCCACCGGTCTGCTTGCCGGCTGCGCGGTCGGCCCGGATTACCAAACGCCGGCCACCGCCGCTTTGCCCGGCCAATTCGTCAACGCCCCTGCCCCGCTGTTTGCGGCGGACAGCAGCGAGGTGGCCTGGTGGAAGTTGTTCAATGACGGTTTGCTGGAACAGCTGGTCGAGCAAAGCCTGAACCACAACCGCGATTTGCAAGCCGCCAAAGCCAATCTGGCCGAGGCCAGAGCCTTGTATCTGGAATCCGGCCTGAGCCTGCTGCCGACCGTTACCTCGCGCGCCAGCTACAACGAACAGAAACGTAGCGCCGGCTCGTTGAATAACCGGGCTTTCGTGCCGCGCGAGTTGAAACTGTACAGCATGGGCTTCGACGCCTCGTGGGAATTGGATTTCTTCGGCCGGGTCCGGCGCGGCGTCGAAGCTGCCGACGACCAGGTCGCCGCCGAGGAGGCCAGTTTACGCGATGTCGAGGTCAGCCTGATCGGCGAAGTCGCCCGCAATTACTTTGCGTTGCGCGGCCTGCAAAACCAGTTGGCCGTGGCGAAACGTAATGCCGACAATCAAGCGCAAACCCTCGAAATCACTCAGGTTAAATTCGACAACGGCCGCGGCACCGAACTGGACACGTCGCGGGCCGAGGCGCAATTGCAAAGCACCCGGGCCGGCATCCCGCCGCTGGAAAATGCCATCTCCCAGGCCATCCACCGCTTGAGCGTGTTGAGCGGGCAGATGCCGGATGCCTTGGTTACTAGGTTAAGCACCGAACAAGCATTACCCAAAGCGCCGGAAACGATCCGGATCGGCGATCCGGCGCAACTGCTGCGGCGGCGGCCGGACATTCGCATGGCCGAGCGCCAACTGGCCGCAGCGACCGCACAAATCGGCGTCGCCACCGCCGACCTGTTTCCGCGCGTAACTTTCGTCGGCAGCATTGCTCTGGAAGGCAACACCTTGACCCATTTGGTCGCGCCGGGCGGCGATGCCTATTCGATCGGTCCCCGTATTACTTGGGCGGCGTTCGATCTGGGCCGGGTTTATGCCCGAATCAAAGCAGCCGACGCCCGCGCCGAAGCCACTCTGGCGCAGTACGAGCAAACCGTGCTGAACGCGCTGGAAGAAACCGAAAACAGCCTGGTGGCTTATCGCCAGGAATTGAGCCGGCGAGCGGATTTAAGCAAAGCCGCGGCCGCCAGCGCCAAGGCCCGCGAGCTGGCGCAATTGCGCTATCAGGAAGGCATCAGCGATTTTCTGACGGTACTGGATGCCGAGCAGCGGCTGCTGCAAGACCAAAGCCAGTTGGCACAAAGCGAAACCGCCGCGGCGACGGCGCTGGCCGCAGTCTACAAGGCGCTGGGCGGCGGTTGGGAAGCCGTTGCCGAGCCTGCCGCCGACTAGATCCTTTCAGCACGGGCTCCAATATCTCGGAGCCCGTCGCCTAATCTGCCTCTAAACCGCAGCTTGTGCTGGTGCGGCCCCAGCCATGGCCTTGGCGAAATGGGGGCAGAACGGCTTTCGTTCGCGGTCAACAAATCCGACACAATTGACTGTTGACCCGGCGCCTGTTTCACGGGCACCCATTCCGGCCAGGCCGCTTCGCATCGCTCGACCGGGTCGGCTTGCAGCTGCCGTTATCGATTCTCCAATAAAATTCAAGCAGTTCCGCACAAAAAATAGAATCTTGCGCATCTCCGATCTTTCACTACAGTTATCCTTATTTCTTCACCACCACTGCTCAGCTAGAAGTATTCGTTTTCCTGGCATTTCATGAAAAAAACTCTTCCGTCTTTATTTCGGATCGCGACTGCGATTTTGGTTTGGCTACCGGGCAGCCCGCATGCGGATGCCGACCTGACCGATCTGAACTTGGAAGAACTGATGGCGGTAAAAATTACTTCGGTGGCAAAAAAAGTCCAGTCCTTGCAGGATTCGGCCGCCGCGGTATTCGTGATCAGCAACGAAGACATCAAACGCTCCGGCGCCACCAGCATTCCGGACGCGTTGCGCTTGGCGCCCGGCATCGACGTCGGTCGGATCGACTCCAACAAATGGGCGGTCAGTTCGCGCGGCTTCAACGGCCGCTTTGCCAATAAACTGCTGGTGCTGATCGACGGCAGGAACCTGTATACCCCAGCATTTGCCGGCGTGTATTGGGAACTGCAAGATGTGATGTTGGAAGACGTCGAGCGCATCGAAGTGGTCCGCGGTTCCGGCGCCGCGTTGTGGGGCGCCAACGCCGTCAATGGGGTAATCAATATCATCACCAGACACAGTGCCGACACCCAGGGCGGACTCGTCAACGCCGGCGGCGGTACCGAAGAAAGAGCATTCGGTGCATTTCGCTACGGTACCCGGCTAAACGATACGACTACCGCCCGTGCCTATCTGAAGGGGTTTGAGCGCGACGCATTGGCGCGGGCCAACGGTAGCAGTGCCGGAGATTATTGGAGCAAGATGCAGGGCGGCTTCCGCCTCGATTCCGAGGTGTCGGACGCGGATTCGCTAACCGTACAAGGCGACATGTACTCCGCCGACTTAAACCAACAACTCTCGCTCGCTACGCTAACCGCGCCCTATCGACAAGTGGTCGGCGACCGGGCCATGGCCAGCGGCGGCAATATCGTCAGCCGCTGGCAACATGATTTCTCGGATACCTCAAACACGACACTGCAGTTGTATCTCGATTCCTACAACCGGCGCGAAGGCTTCATCGACGAGGAACGCCATACCACCGATCTGGATTTTCAACACCATTTCGCGCTGAACGCGTGGAATGACATTATCTGGGGCTTAGGATTCCGCTACTCGTCTTCCGACGTAACGGATATCCGCCCAGATCTGATCTCCTTCAGACCTAGCGACCGCGATAACAGCTATTACAGTGGCTTTTTGCAAGACCAACTGACGCTAATCGACGACACCCTATGGTTGACCCTGGGGTCCAAACTGGAACATAACGATTTTACCGGCTTCGAAGTTCAGCCCACCGCACGCTTGATGTGGGCTCCCCACCCGCACCACCGCTTGTGGGGGGCTATCTCCCGCGGGGTGCGGATTCCGTCGCGGGTCGACGCCGATATGAGTCTGGTCGGTCAAATCCTGCCGCCGTTTAGCGGCCAGAACGTCACGCCGTTTCCGCTGGAGCTTGCGGTGATGGGTTCGGAGACTTACAAGGCCGAACAAGTGCTGGCTTACGAAATCGGTTACCGCTTCAGCCCGAATCCGGCCTTCTCGATAGACGTCGCCGGCTTTTACAACAACTACAGCACCCTGCGCTCATTCCAACCCGGCGCAATCGATACTTCGCAATTGCCGGCTGCTCTAAGCCAGCCGTTTTACATTAACAATGGCAACGCCGGTCGCACCTACGGCATCGAAACCTCGGCGGTCATGAAAATGCTGGACTGGTGGCGCTGGGACATCAGCTACAGCGCACTGCAAACCGAACTCAGCAGCAACGCCTACTACCAGGAAGCCGTCTCGCCGCAACATAAAATCTCGTTGCGGGCGAGTGTGAATCCGACATCCAATGTTACGCTGGACGCCTGGCTGCGTTACGTCGATAACGCCAGCGCCTTCACGCTGACAGGCCCCGCCCATATCCGCTCCTACACCACACTGGATCTGCGGCTGGGCTGGAAGTTGAGCCGCGGCGTCGAACTCGCACTAGTTGGACAAAACCTGCTGGACAACCGCCATCTGGAGTACATCCAGGAAACTTTCACCCAGGCTACCGAAGTTCAACGCGGAGTTTACGGCAAAATTACCTGGGAGTTTTAGCCTCGGCCGCGTCGTTTAGGCCCATACCTAAAAACTCGATTCCGGTTCGGCTGCGCGGTCATTTACAGTCTGGGCGGCTGCAGATACGGCAAGCACCGCGTTTAACTCACGTTCGATCTTTCCTGCCACTTGTCTGACACAACACTGCGGCTCGCCATTGCCGCTAGCTGAAGGGGCGTTCCCGGCAATCTCGGTTAGAATGGCGGCTTTTCGATTCGGGAGTCAGCGGTGATGGACGAATTCTATAGCCCGCAACAACGGGAACTGCAAACGCAACACGATACCGTCCGCTTGGCGGACCGCTTACAGCAAATCATCGTAGAACAGCACATCAACGAGCAACACCAGGCTTTCATCGAAAGCCGCGACTTTTTCTTTCTGACCACGATCGACCACCGCGGTTATCCGACCTGTTCCTATAAAGGCGGCCATCCCGGCTTGGTCAGAGTGATCGGTCCGCAGGAATTGGCGTTTCCGAACTACGACGGTAACGGCATGTTTTTATCGCTGGGCAATATCAACGGCAACCCGAAAATCGGCCTGTTGTTCATCGATTTCGAAACGCCGCATCGGCTTCGGCTCCATGGCGACGCCCGTATTCAGGCCGACGATCCGCTGCTGGCCGACTATGCCGGCGCGGAATCGATCGTACGGGTGGCGCTCAGCGAGATTTTTATCAACTGTCCGCGTTACATTCACAAAATGAGCCGCGTCGCCAGTTCCCAATACGTGCCGGAAGCCGGAAAAGATACGCCGCTGCCGCAGTGGAAACGGATCGACGCCGTGCAGGACGTGTTGCCGGCCTGCGATAAACAAATCGCCGAGAACCTGGGCGGTAGTATTACGCCGGAACAGTACGGGGAGATGGTGCAACGCGGCGAAGGGTGAGCTTTGATCCCGCGCCAGACCACGCTTTCGAACAGAGTAACTGCTAAAAACCTTAACTGACTCACTTCAAATTGGAGACCCACATGAGCGAAAGAATCGTTATGCGTACCGGCGAAGCCTTGGTCGCCGGCGGCCCGGCCGGCACCGCTGCCGAGCCGGAAATCATCATCGGCGAGTTGGACGGGCCGGTCGGCACCGCGATCGCCACCTTGACCGGCGACCAAGTCCAGGGCCATAGCCGGGTGTTCGCGATTTTGAATACCGATATCCAAGTGCGGCCGGTGACGTTGATGGTGAGCAAGGTCACGGTCAAGAACAGCCGCTATACCAATATTTTGATGGGTACTGTGCAGGCGGCAATCGCCAACGGCGTGTTGGACGCGGTGCGCGCCGGCGACATCCCGAAAGAAAAAGCCAACGACCTCGGCATCATTTGCTCGGTATGGCTGAACCCGAGCGTGATCAAGGATGACAAACTCGACCACCGCATTCTGTTCGACATCCACCGTCAAGCCATGGCCAAAGCCATCCACAAAGCCATGACCAACACCCCGGACATCGATTGGCTGCTGGAAAACCAGGAAAAAATCGTCCACAAGTACTTTCAAATGGGTCTGGACGGCAAGATTTAAGCGCGCGCCGCCCCGTCACGCACTAATAGCGGATCAATATTAATTTGACAGACCGGCAAAATCCGCCTAAAAAGACAAACTAATTTCGATTCGAAATCAGTTTGTCTTGTCTACAGGGGAGATTTTGCTATGAATACGCGCCTTTCACTGTCCGCCGCCGGACTGTTCCTGACTCTTTTCGCTTCCGCCCAAGCCGTCGAACACAGCGTGGCTTACCCGGAAGGCTACCGCACCTGGCTGCATGCCAAAACCATGCTGATCCAGCCCGGCCATGCCCTGGAAAACCCGTTTCAAGGTCTGCACCACGTCTATGCCAATAAAAAAGCCGAAAGCGGATTGAAATCCGGTAAATATCAAGACGGTTCGGTGCTGGTATTCGATCTGTTGCAATACCAGGAACAGGATAAAACCATTCAGGAAGGCGAGCGCAAACTACTGGGTGTGATGCAGAAAGATTCGAAAAAATATGCCGCGACCGGCGGCTGGGGCTTCGAGGGCTTTGCCGGCAACAGCAAGACCGAACGCCTGGTCCAGGATGGCGGAGCGAGTTGCTTTGCCTGCCACGCCTCCGAGCAAAAAACCGACTACGTGTTTTCTCAATACCGGCCCTGATCCGGATTTTCCGGCCGTCGGTCAGGCGCCGATTGCCGGCGCCTCTATCGCTCGACTTATTTGGCCGTGGCTTGATCCAGCAAACGAATACCGTCCGCCTCGATCAATATCCGCCGCTGTTTGTACAAACCGCCAATAGCCTGTTTGAACACCTTCTTACTGACCGCAAAGGTGTCGTAGATCAGCTCCGGATCGCTTTTGTCGGTCAACGCCACATAGCCGCCGCGTCGGGCCAGGATATCCAGTATCTTCGCCGAGGTGGTGTCCACTTTCTGCCCGTACTTTTCCTGGCTGAGGATTAAATCCAGTTTGTGGTCCGGGCGGATCTTCTTGATGTAGCCGGTCAATTTCTGGCCTTTTTTCAGCGGCTGGAACACTTCGTTTTTATACAACACGCCCCAGTATTGGTGGTCTACCACCGCTTTGAAACCCAGTTCAGTATGCTCGGCGATTACCAATTGCACGGCCTGGCCTTCCTTGTAGTAAAACGCCTGATCCTGAATGAAATCGTCCAACACCATCGACGCAGCGATACGGTTGTCCTCGTCCAGAAACAAGCGAACCAGATAGGAGCGGCCTTCTATGACCTTGCCTTTTTGTTCGCTGAACGGCAGCAACAAGTCCTTGGGCAATCCCCAATCCAAAAATGCCCCGGCATGGCTCAACGAGACGCACTTTAACCAAGCCACCTCGCCGGCTTGCACCAGCGGCATTTGCAAGGTCGCCAAAGTTTGGCCTTTGCCGTCGACATAAACAAACGCATCGACTTTTGCACCGACCGCCAATTCCGTGACGGGCGGTTTATCGGCCAACGCGATCTCTCCCAATTCGCCGCCGTCCAAATAATATTGGTTATCGCGCCGGCTAAGCACGGTTAACGCATTAACTTTACCTAATTCGATCATGGGATTCCGGGAGATTGAGACGAGACCGGCCGCATGGCACCGGCGTTGGAAAACTAGTGAAGCCGCATTATACAAGCAATCGCGCCGGGGCTGACCGCGACTTACGCTGCGATAAATCGGCAACAATTGACGCAGCTCAATCGATTTAGCGCTACGACCGACTATAATGGCCGGTTTTTTCAGCACGTTACGGCGCTCGAAACCGAGTGCAAGCTCACACCATGACTTTATTACTCAAATACCTGTCCTCCTGCTGGTTTCTGAATAATCCGGCGGACTTAGTCCCGCCCAATTCCTTTATGTGGAAAAACGTGGCGTTCTATTTAATGTCCGGCATCATCGTCGAAAGTTTGATTGCCGATCCGGCCGACGGCACTCTGGAAGTATTGGGCCGCACTATTATGGCTTTCAGTTCCGTGGCGGTATTGCTGCTGACCGAAAGAAAATGGAGTCTGTTCAGCCAGTTGTACACGTCGATTTTCGTCTGCGAAAACTTCATCATGACCCTGGCCATCGCCGCCGAAGGCCTGGACTACTGGCTGGTGTTGAAACACCATCCCTACCGCGAGGAAATCGGCATTGGCATCGCGGTATTTCTGGTGGTTTGGTATATCAGTATCGTCAGTTACATCTTCCGCGGTTTTTTCAAATACACCATGAGTGTCAGCCTGATTTACGCATTCAGTTACTTCATCCTGACTTACGGCATTCCAATGCTGTTGATGGATATTTGACCGGTCTCCGGGCGGGCACCAACTCGGTACCCGCCCTGCACTACAAAATCTCGGCCAGATTTCCCTTATCTTCCAGCCAACTTTTGCGGTCGCCGGCGCGTTTCTTCGCCAGCAACAAATCCATCTGCTGAAACGCCTCGGCGTGGTCCGGCACCGTCAACTGCACCAGCCGGCGCGTATCCGGGTTCATCGTGGTTTCGCGCAGTTGCGACGGATTCATTTCGCCCAAGCCTTTGAAGCGTTGAATATTGACCTTGCCGCTGAGTTTTTCGGCTTCGATCCGCGCCAGCACACCCAAGCGTTCCGATTCGTCCAAGGCGTAAAACACCTTTTTGCCGACGTCGATCCGGTACAGCGGCGGCATCGCCACGAACACGTGGCCGGCTTCGACCAAGGCCTTGAAGTGTTTATAAAACAACGCGCAAATCAAGGTGGCGATATGGTTGCCGTCGGAATCGGCATCGGCCAGGATGCAGACCTTGCCGTAACGCAGGTTTTGCAAATCGTCGCTATCGGGCTCAATGCCCAGCGCCACGGCGATGTCGTGCACCTCTTGCGAAGCCATGACCTCGCCGGAATCGACCTCCCAGGTGTTCAAAATTTTGCCTCTAAGCGGCATGATGGCCTGGAACTCGCGGTCTCGGGCCTGTTTGGCGGAACCGCCGGCCGAATCGCCCTCGACCAGGAACAGTTCGGTACGGCTGAGATCCTGTCCTGAGCAATCGGCCAGTTTGCCGGGTAAAGCCGGCCCGGCCGTGATTTTCTTACGCACGATTTTCTTAGCCGAACGCAAGCGCTTTTGGGCGCTGGCGAGGATGATCTCGGCGATTTTCTCGCCTTCCTGCGGATGCTGGTTCAGCCACAGGCTGAAGGTATCCTTGGCCACACCGGAGACGAAAGTCACGCATTCGCGCGAACTCAAACGCTCCTTGGTTTGCCCGGAGAATTGCGGATCTTCCAGTTTCACCGACAGCACGAAATGGCAGTTTTCCCAGACGTCTTCCGGCGCGATCTTGACGCCGCGCGGCAGCAGATTGCGAAAATCCAGGAACTCGCGGATCGCTTCGGTCAAACCGGCGCGCAGGCCGTTGACGTGGGTACCGCCCTGCGCGGTCGGCACCAGATTGACGTAACTTTCCGCCACCGCCTCCGGCAGACTGTCGGGAGTCCAGACGATGCCCCATTCCACCGCCTCGTTGCTGGCGGCCATATTGGCCATGAACGGCGGCTGCGGAAAAATTTCGGCGTCGCCGACCCGGTCCAGCAGATATTCCTGTAAGCCGTTCTGGTAACACCATTCCAGCCGCTCGTCGCTGAGTTCGGACAGCAGCACGATTTTCAGGCCCGGACACAAAACGGCCTTGGCGCGCAATACGTGCTTGAGCTTGCTGACGGAAACCCGGTTGGAATCGAAATATTTGGCGTCCGGCCAAAAATGCACGCTGGTGCCGGTGTTGTTTTTGCCGACATTGCCGGTTTGCTGCAATTCGCCGACCTTGTCGCCGCCGGCAAATTCCATTTGGTAAACGCCGCCGCCGCGCTTGATTTCGACCAATAGCTTTTCGGACAGGGCATTGACCACCGACACGCCAACGCCGTGCAAACCGCCGGAGAACTGGTAGTTCTTGTTGGAAAATTTACCGCCGGCGTGGAGCTGAGTCAGGATCACTTCGACGCCGGGAATGCCTTGTTCCGGATGCATATCGACCGGCATGCCGCGGCCGTCGTCGACGACCTTGACCGAGCCGTCTTTAAACAAGGTTACTTCAATGTTTTTTGCGTATCCGGCCAGCGCTTCGTCGACGCTGTTATCGACCACTTCCTGCACCAAATGGTTGGGCCGGGTGGTATCGGTATACATGCCGGGGCGCTTACGCACCGGGTCCAGGCCGCTCAGCACCTCGATCGCGGCGGCATTGTATTCTTGGGTCATGATATGTTTTTGAAGGTAGTCAGCCAGTGTCGGCGGACCATTATATGTCAACCTACCCGCGCAAACTCGGCCAAGGGCAAATGTCCGGGCCCGTAACCGCGGGTTCGGGACCGCCGGGACTCATGCCGAGCCAAGTCCCGCTAGTTCCGGATCAAATTGCCGGTCTATGAAGGGTGGAAGGAAAGGCCATACGAAAGTCCGGACGAACGACATTCCGCAGAGCGCGTTTGCTGTTTCGAATGCCAGCCAACCATCTTGGCGGCCACCACGGTTTAGATCAGCGCAGGCGTTGCACTTGGTCGGCGGCGAATACGATGGTTTCTCTGCCGGGTGTCGTGTCGTTGAAATCGATCGATGCCGGCCAAACCCGGCTAAAGCTCCATTCCGCGATGGGAGTCATCGTCTGGTCATAGGCAATCAAAGTCGCATCGACCCGCGACCGGGCCGACCGTCCACTGGCAACTTGTTGCCGCCAGCTCCACAAATCCATCGACTTGGTCAAGCCTCTGCTACAGGTAAGATTTTTGACCTGCAGACGCCCAGGAAGCTTAGTAGTGCTCTCTTCGCGCGGATTAACCCTGGTTTGCTCCACTTCGTTCTGCGACCCCATGCCTTTGCAATCGGTGAAATAGGCGGAAATACCGCCGGCGCTAAATTCGTAATAGACCGACAGGCCCGAATTGTTGACAACATCCTCAGTGGCAGCGGCACTGGCTGACGAGGCCATCACGGCACCTAAGACAACACTTATAAAACGGCTAGCTGTTTTCATGACATATCCTCAAAAGGTTAGATAATTTGGTTTGGAAGAGAGCCGCCGATACGACAGTTAAAAAATCTGTCGTCACAATCGATGGACTTCAATTTGTATTGGCAAGGGCGGTGCCATGTTTGGCAAACCGAGACCAACAAAAACCAACCCATTGAATACACGCAATTATTTACAAAAACCACCCAGGAAACATCAGCCCCCATAACGCCTGCTGACCACGACATATCGCTTTTACACGAAATATCGTACGAAATTCGAAAGCTCAATTACCCCGGTTCCAATCGCGGGTATCTTTTCGGCATCGCCCCGGACTATTACGACAGGGCAACAAAACCAATGCGTTCGTGATTGCACTGTTGCGCTATATAGGTCGCCTAAGGCAGTGGACAAGCAGGCCCGCCGCCAATTGGCAACTGGCGGACTCGGTCGAGAGCGGGGCCTCAATCTCGGCTGCCGATGGCGGAACGCGGCAATCTCAATCCGGACTCAACCGCTCGGCAAAACATACTATAATGCTCGGTCATTTTTTCGAGCATAGCCGCGCAAACCATGTCGAGACGCAAAAACGCTGCCCAATTTGAAGAGGCCATGGCCGAACTGGAAAAGTTGGTCGAACAGATGGAGCGCGGCGATATCACGCTGGAAGAATCGTTGAAATTCTTCGAACGCGGCGTCGGTTTAACCCGGACCTGCCAGCAAGCTTTGCAGGAAGCCGAACAGAAAGTACAGATTTTATTAGAGAAAAACGGCCAGCAAACTTTGGAGCCATTCACCGATGAGTAAGTTGAAAGAATATTTAGTCGCCTGCCAGAACCGCGTCGAACGCGCGTTGGACGCCCGCTTGCCCGGCGACAACATTTTGCCGCAGACGCTGCATGCCGCGATGCGCTACAGCGTTTTAGACGGCGGCAAGCGCACCCGGCCGTTGCTGACCTACGCCACCGGCGTGGCCGTGGGTTTGAGCGAAGAAGAATTGGACGCCCAGGCCTGTGCGGTGGAATTCATCCACGTTTACTCCCTGATCCACGACGACTTGCCGGCGATGGACAACGACGACCTGCGCCGCGGCAAGCCGACCTGCCATAAGGCATTCGACGAAGCCACGGCGATCCTGGCCGGCGACGCCCTGCAGGCCCTGGCTTTCGACGTGTTGGCCAACGACGCCGCCATCAAGGTCGGCGCGGAAGCCAGAGTCAAGATGATCGCGGCATTGACCCGCGCCAGCGGTTCGCAAGGCATGGTCGGCGGCCAAGCCATCGATTTGGGCTCGGTCGGACGCAAACTGACTTTGCCAGAACTGGAAAACATGCATATTCACAAAACCGGTGCCTTGATCCGGGCCAGCGTCAACTTAGCGGCCCTGTCCAAACCGGGCCTGGATGCCGACGCCGCCAAAAAACTGGACCATTACGCCAAATGCATCGGCTTATCGTTTCAAGTCAAAGACGACATTCTCGACATTGAAGCCGACACGGCAACGCTGGGTAAAACGCAGGGCAAGGACGTGGATAACGACAAGCCGACCTACCCGGCTTTATTGGGTCTGGCCGGAGCAAAAGAAAAAGCCCAGGCACTGCACGAGCAAGCGGTGGCCAGTTTGGCCGATTTCGGTCCGGAAGCCGACCTGTTAAGGGAACTATCCCTGTACATCATCGAGCGCACCCACTAGACCCCTGCTTTTCTCGCTGCCCTGCGGCCCCAAGGAAATAATAACAACATGACATCTTCCGGAAACTTCCCGCTACTCGACACCATCGCCGGCCCGACCGACATCCGCGCCCTGAAGAAAGAGCAACTGCCGCAGTTGGCCGATGAGGTGCGTTCGTATTTGACGCACACGGTCAGCATTTCCGGCGGCCATTTCGCCGCGGGCCTGGGTACGGTGGAGCTGACCGTGGCCTTGCATTATGTGTTCGATACCCCGGTGGACCAGTTGGTGTGGGATGTGGGCCATCAGGCTTATCCGCATAAGATTCTGACCGGGCGTAAGGATCGGATGACGACGATTCGCACCCTCGGCGGGGTGTCGGCGTTTCCGTCGCGCGACGAGAGTGAGTATGACGCGTTTGGCGTCGGCCATTCGTCGACCTCGATCAGTGCGGCGCTAGGTATGGCGATCGCCTCGCAATTGCGCGGCGAGGACAAGAAGATGGTGGCGATCATCGGCGACGGGTCGATTACCGGCGGCATGGCCTTCGAGGCGATGAATCATGCCGGCGACGTCAATGCCAATCTGTTGGTGATTCTGAACGACAATGAGATGTCGATTTCACCGCCGGTCGGGGCGATGAATAATTACTTGACCAAGATTTTATCCAGCAAGTTTTATTCGTCGGTCAAGAAGGAAAGCAAGAAGGCGTTGTCCAGTATGCCCAGCGTCTGGGAATTGGCGCGGAAAGCGGAAGAACATGTCAAAGGCATGATCGTGCCGGGTACTTTGTTCGAGGAGCTGGGTTTCAATTATTTCGGGCCGATCGACGGTCACGATCTGGAGATGCTGGTCTCGACCCTGGAGAATCTGAAGGATTTGACCGGGCCGGTGTTTTTGCATGTGGTGACCAAGAAAGGCAAGGGTTACGCGCCGGCTGAGAAAGATCCGCTGGCCTATCACGGCGTGCCGGCCTTCGATCCGACCCAGGATTTTCTACCCAAGGCGGCGCCGTCGCCGCATCCGACTTATACCGAGGTGTTCGGCCGCTGGTTGTGCGATATGGCGGCGCAAGACGAGCGCTTATTGGGCATCACCCCGGCGATGCGGGAGGGTTCCGGCCTGGTCGAGTTTTCGCAGAAGTTTCCGAAACGTTATTTCGACGTGGCGATTGCAGAGCAACACGCGGTCACCTTGGCCGCCGGTCAGGCTTGCCAAGGTGCTAAGCCGGTGGTAGCGATTTATTCGACCTTTTTGCAACGCGGTTACGATCAGTTGATTCACGACGTGGCGTTGCAGAATCTGGACGTGTTGTTCGCCTTGGACCGCGCCGGTCTGGTCGGTCCAGACGGCCCGACCCATGCCGGGGCGTTCGATTACAGTTACATGCGCTGCATCCCCAATCTGCTGGTGATGGCCCCGGCCGACGAGAACGAATGCCGGCAGATGCTGACCACCGGCTTCCACCACCACGGCCCGGCCGCGGTGCGTTATCCGCGCGGCAAGGGTCCCGGTGCGGCGATCAACCCGGAACTCAGCACGCTGGAAATCGGCAAGGGTGAAATCAGACACCAGGGCGGGCGGATTGCGATTCTGGCCTGGGGGGCGATGGTGACGCCGGCCGTCGAAGCCGGCAAGCAACTGGGCGCCACAGTGGCGAACATGCGCTTTGTGAAACCGATCGACGAAGACTTGATCCTGCAGTTGGCCAAAAGCCACGACGTGTTCGTCACGGTCGAGGAAAACGTCATTGCCGGCGGCGCCGGTAGTGCAGTACTGCAGTTCCTGCAACAGCAGAAGATTCTGATGCCGGTACTGAACATCGGCCTGCCCGACCGCTTCGTCGAGCAGGGTTCCCGCGAGGAATTGCTCAGCCTGTGCCGGCTCGATGCCAACGGCATCCGCCAGCAGATCGAAGCTTTTTGCGCATAATCACGAGGTGAAAAATGGACCGTTTACGCAATAAAATCCGCGATATTCCTGATTTCCCCAAGCCCGGCATTATCTTTAAAGACATTACGCCGCTGGTCAAAGACCCGGCCACGATGCGTTTGTCGGTCCACCAGTTGCTGCATCCGTTCTTAGGCCGCGACATTACTGCGGTGGCCGGCATGGAGGCCAGAGGCTTCATTTTCGGCGCCTTAGTCGCCTGGGAGCTGGGCATTCCGTTCGTACCGCTGCGCAAACCCGGCAAACTGCCTTACGACGTACAAAGCGTGTCTTACGACCTGGAATACGGCTCGGCCGAACTGGAAGTCCATATCGACGCCGTCGACAGCGACGACAAAGTGCTATTGATCGACGACTTGCTGGCTACCGGCGGCACGGCCAAAGCCAGTTGCGAATTGATAGAAAAGCTGGGGGCCGAAGTGGTTGCCTGCGCTTTCGTCGTGGAATTAGATTTTTTGGCGGGACGGGAAAAACTGGCGGGCTACGAAGTGCATTCCCTGTTGCACTACTGATTTAGACTAAAAGACGCCTCCGTGCGTCTCTAAACTAAATCAACGGCGTTTACGCCGCATTTTTTTTTTACTGCTGAATTCATCCATCTTCGCAGCGGCCTGTTCGAACTGAGCCTCGGCCTTTTCGAAAGACTGCGACATATTCTCGAAAGCGTCAGATTTTGTCGCGTTGCCACCGATAGCAGGATTCAAGCTGGATTGAGGACCTAACGAACCGCTTCCGGCCGGCCGCTTCGGCTTGTCGACCGCCTTTGCCGGCTTTGCCGAACTCGTTTCGTCCTCTATCGCCGAATCCACATCGATATCGTAAGTTTCGGCGGAGTGCTTACCGTCGTTAACCAGATTCTGCCGGTATTGCAAAAACGATTCGCGGGTAAACACGTAAGGATCCAACGCCGCCTCGTCGATGAAATTTAATGCGCCTTCGGCATTAGCCCTGTCGTTAATCCCCTCGACAATACCAGTGCCCGGCAGGTAAGTACTCGGGTTTGCCGCCCGATCGAGAATGCTGGCCGAACCGTCGCGAATTGTGGTCGGGCCTAAAATCGGCAGCACCAAATAAGCTCCCTGATCGACTCCCCATACCGCCAGAGTCTGACCGAAATCCTCGACATTGCTTTGCATGCCCAAATCACTGGCAACATCGAACAGCCCCAACAAACCGATAGTCGAGTTGGTCAAAAACCGGCCAGTATCGGACGCTCCCTGACTAACCTTACCTTGCAGGAAGTCATTCAAAACGACGTTGATACCCTTCAAATTGGTGAAAAAATTAGTCACGCCGGTTTCCATGAAATCCGGAGTAATGAATTTGTAACCGTCGGCTACCGGTTTAAGCAAATACTTATCCAGGCCCATGTTGAAACCATACATCGATCGGTTGAAACCCTCGTAAGGATCGACCGAATTGGTTTTGGACTCGGCAATATTGGTGGCTCCTAGATCTTTTGGTTCCGTACTCGCGCAACCGCCGACCGATAAAGCGCCGGAAAACAGCGCGGCCCACATCAAGCCGGCTTGGCTTTTACCTTGATAACAGGGGTTAAAAAACATCACTCACAATTCCTGGCAAACTATTGTTTCGCGTAACTTTCAATTTTTTCGTTGATTTTGGCAATCAAAGCATCGAAACCTTCCCGACTCAAAACACTGGTATATTCCGACCTTTTCAATGCCAAATCGCTGACACCATCCGCTATTATATTGATAATTCGCCAACCATCGTCCTTTTTCTTCATCATGTAGTCGAATTTGACGTCTTTCTCGCCGGGAATCAATAGATTGGTATGGATTACCACGCCGCCGCGGCCAGTCTCTTCCTCAGAAACGAAATTAAACGATTCCCCGGAAAAATCTTTGAAATTATGCGCATACGCGGAAACGCTGAGCCGACTGAACACTGTTTCCAATTTTTCCTGTTGCTCTGGAGTCAACTCCTCCCACTGCTTACCGACCACAATACGAGCGATTTTTGGCAAATCGTGACTCTTCTTAACCAGTACGTCCAATTTGTCATAACGGCCGTTGAAGCCCAAGGTTTTGCCTTGCTTCATTATGCCCAGCAATTCGTTTTGAAACTCGTCGACCACCTGTCTCGCAGTCTGCTCTTCCGCCGTCGCCAACGGAGAGAACATTAGAAACACAAGCAAGCCCAGTACGGAATACATTCTGTTGAACATAACGCTTATCGAAACCTCATATTTAGAGCGACCATTTTAAGATTCGACTTTGACCGGAATTTCCGAAATCGAACTTTTTTTGTAATTCATCACGAACTCGGGCTGCTTCTCCGGCAACATGTCCCCCGCAGTTTTCGGCCCGCGAATCTTTGCAAGCAGGGCTTTCAACGGATTAGCCAAGGTATCTTCAACCGCAGTAGCTTCATAACCGCAATGCGCCATGCAGTTAGCGCATTTGGGATTCTTCACGGTGCCGTATTTCTCCCACGGCGTAGAGTCCAACAGTTCCTGAAACGAGGAAGCATTGCCCTCGTCCGCTAACAAATAGCAAGGTTTTTGCCACCCGAACACATTGCGGGTTGGATTACCCCACGGTGTGCAATCGTAGTTCTGATTGCCGGCCAGAAAATCCAGATAAAGCGAGGAGTGGTTCAGCTTCCACTTTCTGGTCTTGCCGATTTTGAAAATGCCGCGGAACAAGTTTTTGACTTCCAAGCCTTTAATAAATACGTCTTGGCGCGGCGCCCTCTCGTAGCTGAAGCCCGGCGCAATCGTTACGCCTTCCACGCCGAGTTCCATCGCATAATCCAGAAACTCAGCGACTTCTTCCGGCGTTTCGCCTTGGAATAGCGTGCAGTTAATGGTTACGCGAAAACCCTTGCTCAGAGCCAATTTGATCGCTTCCACCGCAATATCGAATACACCGTCCTGACAAACAGAGGCGTCGTGGCGGTTTTTCAAACCGTCCAAATGCACCGAAAACGTCAGATACGGCGACGGTTTGTAATCATTGATGCGCTTTCTGAGCAACAATGCATTGGTGCACAAGTAGACGAATTTCTTTCTGGCAACGATGCCTTCGACGATTTGCGGCATTTCCTTGTGAATCAATGGTTCCCCGCCCGGAATAGAAACCATCGGCGCACCGCATTCATCCACTGCATCCAGACACTCTTGCACAGACAAGCGCTTATCCAAAATGTCGTCAGGATAGTCGATCTTACCGCAACCGGCACAAGCCAGATTACATCTGAACAAAGGCTCCAGCATCAAAACCAAAGGGTACTTTTTGACTCCTTTAATTTTTTGCTTGATCAGATAACTACCCACAGCCAATTGCTGACGTAAAGGAACACTCACGGCATTATTCTCCAAAAACTTTCAAGACTTTCAGCTACGACGCTGTTACAAAAAAACAACAGCATTCGAGCCATTACTATCGGGAGCGCGCCCAAACCAACGACCACCAAGCCAGAGAAACAAGCGGACGCACAACTAGATGTGGTAAGAATACTACTTTTTTATACCTTGCTCCAGTCGAAATACGCAAAAAACAACAACCTACTTGGGAAGCACTTTGCAAAACCACAACCATCACAGATTCAAACCCCGCCGCCTGCAAACCCAGCCCTACAAAATATGCCTTATAAATCATAACGAAAGCACACCAAACAAGAACCAAAATCCCAAACAGCAATATCAATCCCAGCAAATTTGCCTTAAAGCAACATCGCTTTGCAAAACCCCAACAAACAGTCTATCATTGCCGCTACCGATAGTTAGACTAAAAAGTAAATGAACGGATTTCACCCCCCCATCGATAACCCGGAATTGCTGAAACAGCTATCCGACCAAGAACTTCAAGCCGTGCTGCTTGAAGGCGTGTCGCGTACGTTTGCGCTGACCATTCCGCAGTTGCCGAAAACGCTCTATCCGGCCGTGGCCAATGCTTATCTACTCTGTAGAATCGTCGACACTATCGAAGACGAAGTTTCCCTTAGCCCAGCACAAAAAAAGGGCTTCTGCGACCGTTTTATTGACATCGTTAAGACCGGCCGCGGTGCTGAGGCGTTTGCCGCCGAATTGGCTCCGCTGCTGTCCGCACAAACCATTCCGGCCGAACACAGCCTGATCCGGCTGATCCCCCGCGTCATCGCCATCACCCACAGCCTCTCGACCCCGCAAATAGACGCGTTGGCGTGTTGTGTGGAAACCATGGCCGGCGGCATGCCGGTGTACCAGGCCCTCAACCTGCACGCCGGTCTGAAAACCATGAAAGACATGGATGACTATTGCTACTACGTGGCCGGCTGTGTTGGCGAAATGCTGGCAAAACTGTTCTGCCACTACTCGCCGGAAATCGATCAGCATCGGCCGGAACTGCTGAAGCTATCGGTCTCGTTCGGCCAAGGCTTGCAAATGACCAACATTCTGAAAGACATCTGGGACGACGCCAAACGCGGAGTATGCTGGCTGCCGCAGGACATATTCGATGAAACCGGCTTCGATTTGGCCGATCTGACGCCGACCACCAACGACGAACGCTTCCGCAAGGGCCTGGAGCGCCTGATCGGTATCGCCCACGGCCATTTGCAAAACGCATTGACCTACACCCAACTGTTGCCCAGCCACGAAACCGGCATCCGCAACTTCTGCCTGTGGGCACTGGGCATGGCGGTGTTGACCTTAAAGAAGATCAAACAGCACCTGGACTTCAACGAATCCAATCAGGTCAAGATCAGTCGCAACAGCGTCAAGGCCACGATTATCGCCAGCAAATTATCGGCACGCAGCAACTGGCTGCTGTCACTGCTTTTCAATCTCACCAGCAGCGGCTTAAAAACCCCTGACTGGCAGTATTCACCCGTATCTCACACTGGACCATAAGGAATCGCCATGTTTACTGAAGCCCCTGTAGAGACCAGCAATCACGACTTTTCCCAACACAGCTCGGCGGCTGCCATCAGCCCGGGCAAAATTCAAGCCGCGATCGACCGAGCGCAGGCGAAACTGCTCGGCTTGCAAAATCCGGCCGGCTATTGGGTATTCGAACTCGAAGCCGACTGCACCATTCCGTCCGAATACATCATGATGATGCATTACCTGGACGACATTAACGAAGAACTCCAAGCCAAGATCGCAGTTTATCTGCGTAGCCGGCAAAATCCGGATGGCAGCTATCCGCTATTCACCGGCGGCCAGGGCGACATCAGTTGTAGCGTCAAGGTGTATTACGCCTTGAAAATGGCCGGCGATCCGATCGACGCGCCGCATATGGTGCAACTGCGCAACTGGATCCTGAGCCAAGGCGGCGCGGCGCGCGCCAACGTCTTCACCCGAATCGCACTGGCAATATTCGAGCAACTGCCTTGGCGCGGCGTACCCTACATTCCGGTCGAAATCATGCTGCTGCCCAAGTGGTTTCCGTTCCACTTGGACAAAGTGTCTTATTGGTCGCGCACCGTGATGGTACCGCTGTTCATCCTGTGCACGCTGAAGGCCAAAGCCAAGAATCCGCATAATGTCGACATCCTGGAATTGTTCGTGGTGCATCCGGACGAAGAAAAGCATTACTTTCCTGAGCGTACGCTGCTGAATAAATGCTTTCTGGCGCTGGACCAACTGGGCCGCGTGACCGAACCGTTGATTCCGCAGAGCATGCGTAAGCGCGCGATAGACAAGGCCTTGACTTGGTTTACCGAGCGTTTGAACGGCGAAGACGGCTTGGGCGGCATCTTTCCGGCCATGGTCAACGCCTACGAGGCCATGCTGCTGCTCGGTATGCCGCACGACCATCCAAATGTCACAATCGCCCGCAAATCCATCGACAAACTGTTGGTGATTAAGGAAGACGAAGCGTATTGCCAGCCTTGCCTGTCCCCGGTCTGGGATACTGCCCTGGCCAGCATGGCGCTGATCGAAGCCGACAAGCGCGGTAACGCACCGCAACTGGCACAAGCCAACGACTGGCTGAAAAGCGTGCAACTGTCCGACGAACCGGGCGACTGGCGCGTCAGCAAACCTGATTTGGCCGGTGGCGGCTGGGCATTCCAATTCGCCAACCCGCATTATCCCGATGTCGACGATACCGCAATCGTCGGTTTCGCGATGGCCGAATCCGAGCAAGACGGTTTGGACGAATCCATCCACCGCGCTACCCGCTGGATCGTCGGCATGCAGTCCAAAAACGGCGGTTACGGCGCGTTCGATGTCGACAACACCTATTACTATCTGAACGAAATTCCGTTCGCCGACCACGGCGCCCTGCTCGACCCGCCAACCGTCGACGTCAGCGCCCGCTGCGCGATGCTGATGGCCCGCGTCGCCAAAGGCCACGACGAATACCGCCCGGCGTTGCAACGCACCATCGAATATATCCGTAGCGAACAGGAAGCCGACGGCTCCTGGTTCGGCCGCTGGGGCACCAACTACATTTACGGCACCTGGTCCGCTTTGTTGGGTCTGGAGCAAACCGACGTACCGAAAACCGACCCGATGTACGTCAAAGCCGCCGCATGGCTGAAAAGCGTGCAGCGCGAGGACGGCGGCTGGGGCGAAGACAATCTGAGCTACCACGACGACCGGAAATACCGCGGCCGCTACCACTTCAGCACCGCCTTTCAAACCGCCTGGGCGGTGTTGGGCCTGATTGCCGCCGGCGAAGTACACAGCAAAGAAGTCAAGGCCGGCATCGAGTTTTTGTTGCGCAGCCAGCAAGCCGACGGCGTTTGGAACGATCCCTGCTTTACCGCACCGGGTTTCCCGCGCGTGTTCTATTTGAAATACCACGGCTACGACAAATTCTTCCCGTTGTGGGCACTGGCCAGATACCGTAACGAATTGCACAAACACTAACGTGAGTTGCGGAATCGTCGTTGCGCTGCCGGAAGAACTTGCGACCCTGACCAGCCGCAAATTAGCGCAGGGCGAATGCTTGAGACTTTGCGACGACACGCTGGTCGCCTACGCCGGCGCCGGGCCGCACAACGCCGCCAACGCGGCAAATCTGTTGATTGCCAAGGGCGCCAATCGTTTGATCAGTTGGGGTTGCGCCGCTGCGCTGGCGCCGCAACTGCGGCCGGGGCAATTGGTGATCGCCGACCGGATCTTTTTCGACCAGCAGATTTACGAAGCCGACAAATTCTGGTCGGATAAGGTGAGTAGCCGGCTCGGCGAAAAACTCGCTGTCGGCCACGGCAAACTGGTCACCGAAACCCGCATCGTGGCGCTAAGCGAAGACAAGCAAGCCATCCACAGCAACACCGGCGCCGTGGCGCTGGACATGGAGAGCGGCGCGATTGCCAAGGTCGCCAGCCAGTCCAATCTGCCGTGTTTGGTGTTGCGCGCCATCGCCGACCCGGTGACGCTGGACTTACCGCCAGCCGTGTCCCGGGCCATGAACGAACAGGGGCAGGTCGAGCTGGGCAAGCTGCTGCGCCATCTGGCGCTACACCCCTGGGAAGTGCCGGCACTGGTCAAGCTTGGCCTGCATTTTCACGCCGCACAAAAAACCCTGAAAACCATCGCCAGGCATTTAAACGAAATCGCCATTTATTAGCAAAATCAGCGTTGCCGGCGCCGAGATCAAGCGCCAGCCGACGCACCACCACGAGGTATTACATGTCCTTTAGCATTGCCGATCTTTTTACTCAGCACTTCGGGGAAAAATTCGAACTGCACGAGCAATATCTCAACAACCAGATGGTACGGGTGCTGCGCACTATCGGTTACGACCGCAACTACAAGCGGGCGATCGGCCAATACCTCTACGACGAAGACGGCAACGAATACCTGGATTTGCTTAGCGGTTTCGGCGTGTTCGCGATGGGCCGCAACCATCCCACCATCGTCAGCGCCTTGCAGGAAACCCTGACCATGGAATTGCCGAATCTGGTGCAAATGGATGTGTCGCTGTTGAGCGGCTTGCTGGCCAAGGAAATCCTGGCTACCTGCCCGGATAATCTGGAAAAAATGTTCTTCTGCAATTCCGGTACCGAAGCCGTGGAAGCGGCGATCAAATTCGCCCGCTACACCACCAAACGCTCTCGGATCCTGCATTGCGAACACAGTTACCACGGCCTGACGATGGGCTCGCTGTCGCTGACCGGCGAGCACATTTTCCGCGAAGGCTTCGGCCCGCTGCTACCGGATACAGGTTCGGTGCCGTTCAACGATCTCGAAGCCGTGGAAAATGCGCTGAGCAGCAAGGACGTAGCCGCGTTCATCGTCGAACCGATTCAAGGCAAGGGCGTCAACGTCCCTGATGATAATTACCTGCCGGAAGTCGAGCGCCTGTGTAAAAAATACGGCACCCTGTTCGTCGCCGACGAAATCCAGACCGGCATCGGCCGTACCGGCAAGTTCTGGGCCATCGAACACTGGGGCGTCAAACCCGACATGATATTAATGGCCAAAGCCCTGTCCGGCGGCTTCGTCCCGGTCGGCGGCGTGGCGATGACCAGCAAAATCATGGACACCGTGTTCAACCGGATGGACCGCGCCGTGGTGCACGGCTCGACCTTCTCCAAAAACAACATGGCAATGGCGGCTGGTTTGGCCGCACTGCATGTGGTCCATCAGGAAAAACTGGTCGAAAACAGCGCCAAAATCGGCAACGAGATCATCGCCGCCGTCAACGCGATGGTGCCGAAATACGAGTTCCTGAAAGAAGCTCGCGGCAAGGGCTCGATGATCGCCATCGAATTCCATGCCCCGAAAAGCTTAGGCCTGAAAGCCGCCTGGGCGATGCTGGAAGCCGCCAACAAAGGCCTGTTTTGCCAAATGATCCTGATTCCGCTGTTCAAGGAACACCGGGTGCTGGCGCAAGTCGCCGGCCACGGTATGAACGTGGTCAAATTCCTGCCGCCGCTGATTTTGACCGAAAAAGACCGCGACTGGATTGTCAACTCGGTAGAAAAAACCATCGCCGACACTCACAACGTCACCGGTTCAATCTGGACTTTGGGCAAAAACCTGGCCGGCCACGCTTTGAAAAACAAAAAATAAGGAGATCAGTATGCGTTTTGTAATTAGGATTTTATTGGCTTTGACTCTGGCCGCCAGCCAAGCCGCCTTCGGCCATGCCGTAGTCACCCACAATTCGCTGAAACTGAAACCGGTGCCGGTCAATCAGGCCAGCCAGGTCGAGTTGTCGTTCAACTCCAAAGTCGAACTGGATTTGTCCGAAGTGTTTCTGGTCAGCGCCGGCGACGTGATGACCTCCATCAGTGCTTCTCCCGGCGCCAAACCCGGTCAGGTACTGCTGGATTTACCGGCCTTGGCCCCGGGCGAATACGCCATCAAATTAAAAATTTTTGCCGCGGACGGTCATCTGAGCGAGGACTTGCTGCGCTTTTTCGTCAAAGAACCCAAATAACCGGATATGGAAGGTATAGCTAATTATCTCGACTCGCTGATCGGCGGCGTCGATCTGACGTTTTACTCGATCGCCATCGGCGGTTTGCTGTGGGGTCTATTCGTCCTGCGGCCGTGGGATGAAAATGCCAACTACAACAGCGCCTTGCTGCAGAAAACTATCAACCTGATTCATTTCGGCAGCAAGGCATTGGTTATCACCCAGCTGTCGAAAATCGGCCTGAAAATCTGGTTAATGGCCGTGACATTGGGCAAATCGCCGTTTCCGGCTTTTTTCCATACCGTGCAATTCAACGCCGGCCTGGCACGCGCCACCTTTGCGTTCGCCTTGTACCTGTTCATCAAACAAGCGTTAAAAGCCAATCTGCGCTCTAAAACCCATTGGCTGGTGGCCACGGCGATCGTGATCCCGTTGGTGATGGCCGCGGCCTGGCTGGTGCACGGCGCCAGTCGCCTGGAAGACCGCGGTCTGCTGATGACGCTGACCGTCAGCCATCAGATTGCCGCCGCAGCTTGGGTTGGCGGCATTTTCCAAATTCTGGCGCTGTGGGGCCTGAAAAAGCAAAATGCGATCGCCGAAGAACTGTGGCCTTTGCTGCTCAAGCGCTTCTCGACCGTCGGCTTCGTCGCCGTTGCTCTATTGCTGGTAACCGGTACACCCCTTGCGTGGTACTACATCCGTACCTTCCAAGGCTTCATCGGCGCCGGTTACGGTAACCTGTTGATGGTCAAAATCATGATGATGGGCCTGGCCTTGGGTTTTGCCTGGATCAACCGCCAAGCGGTGGAAGAGTATTTTGCCAGCCGCAGCCTCTACGCCCTGACCGTGCGCGTCCCATACTACATTGAAGCGGAAACCCTGATTCTGCTGACCATTCTGTTCACGGCGGCCAGTTTGGCTTCGCAGCCGCCGTCGGTCGACATTCCGCACCTGACCGCGACCTGGGAAGAAGTGTTGAACATGTTCCATCCGCGGGTTCCGCGCTGGGAATCGCCGACCCACGAAGCCCTGATCGCCGGCGAGGCCGGCCGGACTGCCATCGTCGGCCAGATTCCGTCGGAAGCCGCCACCGCCTGGTCGGATTACAACCACAATATCTCGGGCATCTTCCTGACCGTGATGAGTTTCTTCGCGATGTTGTCGTATTCGGAGCGTTTTCACCGTTGGACGCGTTATTGGCCGATCGGCTTCATGGGCCTCGGCATCTTTCTGTTCTTCCGTTCCGACGCCGAGAGCTGGCCATTGGGCCCGATCGGTTTTTGGGACAGTACCTTCAACAACGGCGAAATTCTGCAGCACCGGATTGCCACCTTCCTGGTATTCATGCTGGGCTTGTACGAGACCCGGGCCCGAGTCAAAGCCGATCCCGGCATTCTGCCCTATTTGTTCCCGCTGATGTCGGCCTTCGGCGGCATGATGCTGTTAGCCCACTCGCACGTCGGCTTCGAGGCCAAAACCGCGTTCCTGATCCAAGTCGGCCATACCTTGATGGGCGTGTTTGCGCTGATTCTGGCCTGCGGCCGCTGGCTGGAACTCAAGCTGGACGCCCCCGGCAAGAACATTGCCGGCTTTATCTCGGTTTTCGCCTTGTTCCAAATCGGCGTGATTCTGATGTTCTACCGCGAACCCCTGTACTGATATGAAACAGACTCAAGAATTTCCTCTGCTGAACACCATCGCCGGCCCGACCGACATCCGTGCCCTGAAGAAAGAGCAACTGCCGCAGTTGGCCGATGAGGTGCGTTCGTATTTGACGCACACGGTCAGCATTTCCGGCGGCCATTTCGCCGCGGGCCTGGGTACGGTGGAACTGACCGTGGCCTTGCATTATGTGTTCGATACCCCGGTGGACCAGTTGGTGTGGGATGTGGGCCATCAGGCTTATCCGCACAAGATTCTGACCGGCCGCAAGGATCGGATGACGACGATTCGCACGCTGGGCGGGGTATCGGCGTTTCCGTCGCGCGACGAGAGCGAGTACGACGCGTTTGGCGTCGGCCATTCCTCGACCTCGATCAGTGCGGCGCTGGGTATGGCGATCGCCTCGCAGTTGCGCGGTGAGGACAAGAAGATGGTGGCGATCATCGGCGACGGTTCGATCACCGGCGGCATGGCGTTCGAGGCGATGAACCATGCCGGCGACGTCAATGCCAATCTGTTGGTGATTCTGAACGATAACGAGATGTCGATCTCGCCGCCGGTCGGGGCAATGAATAATTACCTGACCAAGATTTTATCCAGCAAGTTTTATTCGTCGGTCAAGAAGGAAAGCAAGAAGGCGTTGTCCAGTATGCCCAGTGTTTGGGAGTTGGCGCGGAAAGCGGAAGAACATGTCAAAGGCATGATCGTGCCGGGTACTTTGTTCGAGGAACTGGGTTTCAATTATTTCGGGCCGATCGACGGTCACGATCTGGAGATGCTGGTGTCGACCCTGGAGAATCTGAAGGATTTGACCGGGCCGGTGTTCCTGCATGTGGTGACCAAGAAGGGCAAGGGCTATGCCCCGGCCGAGAAGGATCCGCTGGCCTATCACGGCGTGCCGGCCTTCGACCCGACCCAGGATTTTCTGCCGAAGGCGGCACCGTCGCCGCATCCGACCTATACCGAGGTGTTCGGCCGTTGGTTGTGCGATATGGCGGCGCAAGACGAGCGGCTGTTGGGTATCACCCCGGCGATGCGCGAAGGTTCGGGCTTGGTCGAGTTTTCGCAGAAATTTCCGAAGCGTTATTTCGACGTGGCGATTGCCGAGCAGCACGCGGTGACCTTGGCCGCCGGTCAGGCTTGCCAGGGTGCCAAGCCGGTGGTGGCGATTTATTCGACCTTTTTGCAACGCGGTTACGATCAGTTGATTCACGACGTGGCTTTGCAGAACCTGGATGTACTGTTTGCGCTGGATAGAGCCGGTCTGGTGGGACCGGACGGCCCGACCCATGCCGGCGCCTTCGATTACAGCTATATGCGCTGTATCCCCAATCTGCTGGTGATGGCCCCGGCCGACGAGAACGAATGCAGGCAGATGCTGACCACCGGCTTCCACCACCACGGCCCGGCCGCGGTGCGTTATCCGCGCGGCAAGGGTCCCGGTGCGGCGGTCAACCCGGAACTCAGCACGCTGGAAATCGGCAAGGGTGAAATCCGCCACCAGGGCGGGCGGATTGCGATTCTGGCCTGGGGGGCGATGGTGACGCCCGCCGTCGAAGCCGGCAAGCAACTGGGCGCCACGGTGGCGAACATGCGCTTTGTGAAACCGATCGACGAAGACTTGATCCTGCAGTTGGCCAAAAGCCACGACGTGTTCGTCACGGTCGAGGAAAACGTCATTGCCGGCGGCGCCGGCAGTGCGGTACTGCAATTCCTGCAACAGCAAAAGATTCTGATGCCGGTGTTGAACATCGGCCTGCCCGACCGCTTCGTCGAGCAGGGTTCCCGCGAGGAATTGCTCAGCCTGTGCCGGCTCGATGCCAACGGCATCCACCAGCAGATCGAAGCTTTTTGCGCTTAGGCAGCACGTGCTGGCGGGGTATCTTGAATCCTCGTACCAGCCCGCCATGGCGGAGGCAGTAGCGATCGTAACCGGCGATAGGTAAAGCCGCTGTCCGTTATGTTAGATATCAGCATCATTCCGGCCCTGACCGACAACTATATCTACCTGTTGCAGGAACCGGATAGCGGCCTAACTGCAGTGGTGGACCCGGCAACATCGGCCCCGGTCATGGCCGAACTGCAACGGCGCGGTTTGGCACTGAATTACATTTTCAATACCCACCACCACAACGACCATATTGGCGCCAATCTGGAACTGAAAGCCGCAACCGGTTGCAAGATCGTCGGCGCCAAGTCCGACCATTCCAGAATTCCGGGCATCGACATCGCGCTAGGCGATGGCGACCGGATAGCACTCGGCGGCGAAACACTGGCAGCCATCGATACGCCGGGCCACACCATTGGTCATATCGTCTACTACAGCGCCGGCAGTAACGCCTTGTTTTGCGGCGATACTTTGTTTTCATTGGGTTGCGGCCGCCTGTTCGAAGGCAGCCCCGAACAAATGTGGCAATCGCTGCAAAAACTGAAGGCACTCCCGGCCGAGACCAAGATCTATTGTGCGCACGAATATACCGAAGCCAACGCCCGCTTCGCCTTGACGCTGGAACCCGGCAATCCGCTATTGCAACAGCGTTACGCCGAGGTCTGCCAACTCCGGCGCAGCAACGCTCCCAGCCTGCCCTCCACTATCGGCCGGGAATTGGCGACCAATCCGTTTCTGCGCGAGCACAGCTCGGAGATCCGGCAAAACCTCGCCCTGCCGACGGCTTCGGCATTGGCGGTTTTTACTGCGATACGCCGGCAGAAGGACCTGTTTCGCTAAAGCCCGCGGCAGCCGGTACTGGCGAAGTCTGCTAAACTGCACGGTGGTTTCCACCGTAAATTGACCGCTCGATGAAAACACCTGAGTCGCTGAGTATTGTCCTGCCCGCCAAGAACGAAGCGGCAAATCTGCCGGCTTTTCTGCCGAAATTGCTGGAGTTGTACCCGCAGGCCGAAATTTTAGTGGTCGACGACGGTTCCAGCGACGACACCGGAGCCATTGCCAACGACGCCGGAGTCAAGGTGATCCGCCACCCCTATTGCATGGGTAACGGCGCGTCGATCAAAACCGGGGCCAGACAAGCGAAGGGCGAAGTTCTGGTGTTCATGGACGCCGACGGCCAACACGACCCGCACGATATTGCCGCGTTATTGGCAAAAATAAATGAAGGCTACGACATGGCAGTCGGCGCCAGAAACGCCCGCAGCCATGCTTCGTGGTTCAGGCGCATTGCTAATAGGTTCTACAATAAGCTGGCGTCATTGATGACCGGCCACCGGATCGACGACCTGACCTCCGGCTTTCGCGCCGCGCGCGCCGACAAATTCCGTAAATTCCTTTACCTGCTACCGAACGGATTTTCCTATCCGACCACCAGTACCATGGCGTTTTTCCGCTCCGGATTTCCGGTGGCCTACGTCCCGATCCATGCCGGCAAACGTAGCGGCAAGAGCCACATTCGCCTGCTACACGACGGCTTACGTTTCTTTATCATCATTCTGCGTATCGGCGTACTGTTCTCGCCGATGCGGTTGTTCCTGCCGATCAGCATGTCGATTTTCGGCGTCGGCTTGGGTTATTACGCCTACACCTATATCACTGAAGCTCGTTTCACCAACATGAGCGCCGTGCTATTCCTATCCGCCATCGTCACTTTCCTGATCGGCATCGTCTCTGAGCAAATCTCGTCTCTGCATTACAAAAACATCGAATAGCCGGATCAAGCCTTTTCACAACTGAAAATGACGAACTTGGCATTCGCCGCCACTTGCCGGCAGCGGCCGAACAGTTTTTTCAGCGTGATATGGTAGTTGAGGTGGCGGTTTCCGATCACCCGCAACTCGCCGCCGGGCCGTAACACCGCATGCGCCTGTTGAAACATGCGCCAGGCGATATGGTCGCCGATCGCGTGCTGTTGATGAAACGGCGGATTGCAGACGATGCAATCGGCACTGGCCGGCGCAAAACCGCTCAGGCAATCGCCGACGACGAACTTCGCCCGCGGCGCATCGCCGAACCGGCTGCGAAAATTTTCCGTTGCCGAGGCGATAGCCATGAACGATTCGTCGACAAACATGATATTGGCTGCCGGATTCGATTCGGCAAGGCGCAAGCCGATCACGCCGTTGCCGCATCCCAGATCGATGTAGTCTCGATAGCCGGGCTGGTCCGGGAGATGTTGCAACAGAAAGCGGGCACCGATATCCAAACTTTCCCGGGAAAACACATTGGCATGGTTGCAAAGCGGCGGCTCGTCGGCCGCCAGGCGGTAGTAACTGGGGTAGGGATTTTGCGGCAAGCGGATATTCGGGTCGAGGCTGGTGAAAATCAGCCTGGCCTTTTTTCTGGCCAACGACGGTACGGTCGGGCCGACCAGCCGTTCCAACAGCTTCCAGGCATTGGCCGGTAAAGCCTTGACCATGCCCGCCGCAACGACGCGGCTATTCGGCTGCAACAACGGCCTGAGTCTATGCAACTGGTATTCCAGCAAAGCCAAAGTCTTCGGAATCTTGATGAGCAACAGATCGATCGGTGGCGACGGCAATGACAGACTGTCCAACAGCAACACCCGGTCGGCCGCTATCGCGTTCGCGGCCAAATTTTCGCGCGTCGCCTGCTGCGATAACCAGGAGTCGGAAATGGCCGTCGGTCGAAATTCGCTCAACGCCACGGCCAGCGCCCCGAAGTTATCGTTCAGGATGACAACACTCTGACCGGCAAGCACTTCGGTTTCGGCCAGATGATGCAGCACATAGTCGTCGGCCGCATCCCAGGCCTGCAACAATTCGTTTTTTCGGTGGGGTTGGCGCGTTAGCCGAAAACAGCCCTGCGGGACGCTGAATTGCTGTTCCATCGGTGATCAAGTTCGGAAAATGGGAGACGTAGAGCCTGGATCGAAGTCAGCGACAAATTGTCACGCGGCAAATTGCCACATTTTCAACGTTAGAATGCTCCAGTACACTGATAGCAACTCTTGTATGCGTCCTTCGGGAAAATGAGAGTTATACCCCACCTCTTTGTGCGGTAGCGCCGTATCCGGTGCTACCGCATTTTTTTACGCGGCCAAATTGCAGAGTCCGGCTTCAAGCCCGAACAACCGGTAAAAATTTTCGCTGGATTGCTTCGCCACCGCTTCGACCGAGGTGCCGCGCAATTCGGCAATATATTCGGCTACGTGGCGCACGTAGGTCGGATAGTTGGGTTTGCCGCGGTAAGGCACCGGCGCCAGATAAGGCGAATCGGTTTCGATCAGGAAGCGGTCGGCCGGAATTCTACGCGCCACATCTTGGATCGCTGCGGCATTTTTGAACGTAACGATGCCGGAGAACGACACGTAAAAGTTCAAATCGACAGCGCGTTGGGCGTAGGCCCAGTCCTCGGTAAAGCAATGAATCACGCCGCCCACCGTATCGGCGCCCTCCGCCTGCAACACGTCCAAAGCATCCTGCCCGGCCTCCCGAGTATGAATGATCAAGGGCTTGTGCAACTGCTTGGCCACCGCGATATGGTTGCGAAAACGCCGAAATTGCCACTCCAGATCGCCCTTACTATGAAAATAATCCAGGCCGGTTTCGCCGATCGCAATCACCTTGTCATTTGCCGCCAATCCCAGCAATTCGTCGATGTCAGGCTCGCGACCATCGGTGACATTCGGATGCACGCCCACCGACAGCGAGATATCCGGATATGGCGCGGTTTGCGCCAACATCGCCGGATAGGACTCCAGATCGATGGCAATGCAAAGCATATGCTGGATGCCGGCTGTCCGGGCCGCGCGGACAAAAACGTCGAAATCGTCGGCATAAGGCGCCAAGTCAATACGGTCGAGATGGCAGTGGGAATCGATGAACATGAAGCTTGGGAAACGTTAGTGCCGAGCGGCAACCGCCCGGTCAGGATTACATGGTGTGGGTGGAGCGGTCCGACTCCAGCGCACCGGCCAGATAGGTTTCGATTTTATTGCGCGCCGCACCGCCGTCCTGGTCGCTGAATTGGACGCCAATACCGGCGGCACGGTAACCTTCGGCACCGTTGGGCGTCTTCCAGATAATTTTGCCGGCGATCGGCAAGCGCTCGGTCTCTTCCATTAAATTCAACAACATAAACACTTCCTCGCCCATTTCGTATTCACGCTTGGTCGGGATGAACAGACCGCCGTTTTTGACGAACGGCATATAAGCCGCATAAAGCGCGTTTTTATCCTTGATCGATAGCGACAGGATACCTTGCCGGGGGGCTGCTTCCGCCATAATGTCAGTGTGGGTTAAGTTGAGACCAGTCGATTAACAGTTGTTCTAGCATCAGTTGTTGATTCAATTGCGTCGCCAACTGCGCTTTCGCCGTCAGCACACGGTCGTAGAATCGGTAAACTCGCTGCAATTCTAGCCGCTCGGCAACGCCTTGCAAGCTGTTTTTCAGATCGGGATTGGTCAAATGCGCCGAATCGGCCCGATAGGCGCATTTGACGATATCGGCCAGCCAGCCAGCCAGCCAGGCCAAAACCACATTCAACTCGATTTGTTCCTGCTTGTGCCAGCGCTCGGCGACGGCTAGCCAATCGGCCTTGCCCTCGCCAATTTGCAGCCAAGCCTGAAAATATTCTTGCCGTAGCGCCGCAATGCCGGTTTCGGCATATTGCTTGGCCAGTAGCGGCGCCCCGCCGGCCAAATCCAGCAGCAGCTCCGCCTGCTCCCGCACTCCCGCACCGTGCAGCCAGCGTAAGGCCGCATCGCGCTCCGGTATTTCGCAGACGATCTTCTGACAGCGACTGCGTATCGTCGCCGGCAGACGGGCCGGCTGCTCGCTGATCAACAACAAACAGGTGCGTTCGCCGGGCTCTTCCAGACATTTCAGAAACGCGTTCGCCGACGCCGTGTTCAGCGCATCGGCCGGCTGAAATATCGCGACCCGGTATACATGGTACTGTGGCTTCAACGCCAGTTTGCCGATTAACTGCCTGACTTTATCGATACCGATGGCCTTGCCGGGTTCGTCGGGCTCGACCGCGATGAAGTCCGGATGAGTACCACCGTCGAATAATTTGCAGGCAGAGCAAGCGCCGCAGGGTGTACCTTCGTCTTGCAGCGCATGACATAGCAAGGCACGGGCGTAATATTCGGCCAGATGGCGACGGCCCTGTCCAGCCGGGCCGGAAAACAGCAGGGCTTGCGGAATTCTATTCTGCTGAATATAACTTCGCAGCCGATGCCAGTGTTGCTCCTGCCACGGGTAAAGCGTCAGCTTACCCATAACATTTCCAGCTCGGCCAGCAGACGGGCCTGAACTTGCGACAACGGCAACGCCGCATCGACGACTCTGTACCGCGCTGGATCGTCGGCGGCACGCTGCAAATAGCTTTGGCGAATACGTTCGAAAAAATCCCCTTGTTCGGTTTCGAAACGGTCCAGTTCGCCGCGGCGTTTGGCCCGCTGCAATCCGGTCTCGACCGGCGCGTCGAGTACGAAGGTCAAGTCCGGGCGCAGTCCGCCCTGAACCATTCGCTCCAACCAGGCAATTGCAGCCGGGTCCATATTGCGCCCGGCGCCTTGGTAGGCGTATGTCGCATCGGTGAAGCGATCGCAAACCACCCACTGTCCGCGTTGCAAGGCCGGCTGGATCACGTGGCGGATGTGCTGGGACCTTGCTGCGAATACCAACAGCAGCTCCGCCTGTTCGCTCAACGCTTCCTCGCTATGGTCCAACAGAATGGCACGAATCTTCTCGGCAATCGGCGTACCGCCCGGCTCACGGGTAACCAGCAGCGGAATATTGCGCTCGGCCAGACATTGGCGGATGAATTGCAAATTGGTGGACTTGCCGACGCCTTCGCCGCCTTCCAAGGTGATGAATCTGCCGAGCTTCATCGTTGGTAACGGTCCACGTACTTTTCGTGCTCGGCCAGGGTTGCCGAAAAGGCGTGGCGGCCATTGCCGCGGGCGACGAAAAACAAAGCATCGCCGTCGTCAGGGTGCAAAGCGGCGGCAATCGACTGTTTGCCGGGCATTGCGATCGGCGTCGGCGGCAGTCCTTCGATCACGTAAGTGTTGTAAGGCGTCGGCTCGCGCAAGTCCTTATGGCGAATATCGCCGTGGTAATCATCGCCCATGCCGTAAATCACGGTCGGATCGGTTTGCAATAGCATCCCCTTCTTCAAGCGGCGGGCGAATACGCCGGCGATTTGGCGCCGTTCTTCGCCGGCACCGGTTTCTTTCTCGACAATCGACGCCAGAATCAGCGCTTGGTAAGGATCGTCCAGCGGCACGTTTCGATCGCGCTTGCGCCATTCCTCGCGCAGCACGGCCTGCATCCGGTCATGCGCTCGTTTCAGCAAATCCACGTCCGAGGTATTTTTTTCGAAAAAATAGGTGTCGGGAAAAAACAGGCCTTCCGGGTGATTCTTGTCGGAACCGATTTTCGCCATCAAGTCCTTCAGCTCCTTGTCGCTCAAGGTATGCTGTAAATTCGGATTATCCTTAATGGCCTGGAACATCTGCTTGAACGTCCAACCCTCCGGAAACGTAATCGAATATTGCCGGGTGCGGCCTTCGGTAAGTTGTTGCAATACGTCGGCAGCAGTGGCGCCCTTGGCCAGCACATATTCGCCGACTTTCAAGGTGCGGTCCAGCTGCTTGCGGTAGGCAAACAGTTTGAACCAAAACCGATTCACCATCACCCGTTGATTGCGCAAGGTTTTGATCACCGTTTCCAGGGTATCGCCCTTCTTGATTTCGATGACCGTCTCGCCGATCACAATCGGCTTTTTCTCGATGATGTGATAGTGCATGCCGGCCCAGATCGATACCAAGCCCAGAACCATCAGTAAGGTGAAGGCGACTATGCTACGGAACACCCTTGCACCTCCGCCGCTCTGGCCTGATTCAATAAGTCCTGCATTCGCCGGGTCAACGGTCCGGCCGCCAGTACGCGTTGCTCCAACCGCTTGATCGGCCAAATGCCGATCACCGAATTGGTCACGAACAATTCCTCCGCTGCCAATACGTCGACTGGGTCAAGCGGAATTTCATGCAACTGGACACCGATATCGCGAGCAAAACCGATCACCAACTCCCGGATGATCCCGGCCACGCCGCAACCGGCCAAGCTCGGCGTATACAACTGGCCGGCCTTGACGGCAAATAGATTGCTCATCACACCCTCAACCACGCGATCTTCGCTATCCAGCATCAAGCCTTCCTGAATATCGTCGTCGCGCCATTCTGCTCGAGCCAGAATTTGCTCCAATCGATTCAAGTGTTTGATGCCGGCGAGCGCAGTATTGATCGACAAGCGGTGCCAACAGAAACGGGCGCGAATGCCGTCGGTTTGGAATATGTCCGGGTAATCGGGATAAGGATGCAGGCTAAGTAATCGGGTGGGCTGAATCGGTTCAGGTTGGCGATAACCCCGACCGCCGGAACCGCGGGTGACGATGATTTTGAGTACCGCGCGTTCGGCCTGCTTTGCCAGCTTGGCGGCCTCCGCCGCGAGCAAATCGACTGCCGGAGCCGGAATCAGCAGGCGCTGACAACCGAGAGCCAATCGACGCAGATGCCGATCGAGAAACAGCGGCCTACCCTCGACAACCTCGATGGTTTCGAACAGGCCGTCACCGTACTGAAAGCCGCGATCGGCAGCGTCGACGTAGTGTCCGGGTTCGCCATTCAACAGATACATAGCCGGACACTGTTAGTTCGGGACCGCTTATTCGAAACGCTTGAAAACCAACGAACCGTTGGTGCCGCCGAAGCCGAACGAATTGGAAATGGCCAGATCGATTTTCATGTTTCTGGCCGTGTTGGGCACGTAATCCAGATCGCAATCGGGATCCTGGTTTTCCAGATTAATGGTCGGCGGCGCGATTTGGTGTTTGATCGCCAGCGCCGTCAGTACCGCTTCGATACCACCGGCAGCTCCCAACAGATGGCCGATCATCGATTTGGTCGAACTGACCGCCAGTTTGTAGGCGTGATCGCCCAATGCTTTTTTCATGGCGTGGGTTTCGCCAACGTCGCCGGCCGGCGTCGAAGTGCCGTGGGCGTTGATGTAATCGACCTGTTCCGGGTTGATTTTGGCGTCGCGCATCGCGTTACGCATACAGCGCGCGGCGCCTTCGCCACCTTCGGACGGCGAAGTGATATGGTAAGCGTCGCCGCTCATGCCGTAACCGACCAGTTCCGCATAAATCTTGGCGCCGCGAGCCTTGGCGTGTTCCAGCTCTTCCAGCACGATCACACCGGCGCCGTCGCTGAGGACGAAACCGTCACGGTCGCGGTCCCAGGGCCGGCTGGCGCGCTGCGGATCGTCGTTACGCCGCGACAGCGCTTTCGCCGAAGCAAAGCCGCCCATCGCCGTCGGCGAGGTAGTGCAACGCTCGGCGCCGCCGGCGACCATCACGTCGGCATCGCCGTATTTGATCAGACGCGCCGCATCGCCGATGTTATGGGTACCGGTTGAGCAAGCCGTAACGATCGCGAAATTCGGCCCTTTCATGCCGTATTTGATCGACAGGTTGCCGGAGATCATGTTGATAATATTGCCGGGGACGAAAAACGGCGAAATCCGGCGCGGTCCACCCGCCACGTAGGTGGCATAGCATTCCTCGATTCCGGTAATGCCGCCGATGCCGGCGCCGATCGCAATGCCGATGCGCTCGGCGTTTTCTTCGGTAACGACGATGCCGGAGTCCTCAATCGCCTGGCAGCCGGCGGCAATACCGTAATGGACGAAACCGTCCATCCGCTTGGCATCCTTCTCCGGAATGTAGTCGCCGATGTTGAAATTTCGAATCACGCCGCCAAAAGTCGTTGCAAACGGTGAAATATCAAAAGAATCGATCGGCCCAATGCCGCTTCTGCCATTGACAATACCGTCCCAGGTATCCGCAACATTGTTGGCTAACGGCGTAACGGCGCCTAAGCCCGTAATTACAACTCGACGTGTGCTCACAGTAAACTACCGGTAAATAAAGAAGACAACCAGAGAAGGGGGATATATCGGCTAGTGGATGGCGTCATCCACTAGCGTTTGGAAACAACTTGCTGTTATTGCAGATTGGCGTTGATGTAATCGATAGCCAATTGGACGGTGGTGATTTTTTCGGCTTCTTCGTCCGGAATTTCGCATTCAAATTCTTCTTCCAGAGCCATGACGAGTTCAACTGTGTCTAAAGAATCAGCACCAAGATCGTCGACAAAAGACGCATCGTTTGCGATTTCTTCCTTTACGCCTAATTGTTCCGCGACAATCTTTTTTACTCGTTCTTCGATATTACTCATATGTTTTTCCTCGAACAATGCAAATGCCCGACTGCAAGCACTTACCTTATCTTTAGTGTTGTATTAATTGAATTTGCTATCTCGTCACTGGCCTAGCCTAACGACTTCGCGGATTATACTTGATGTTCCAAAAATTTCACAACATTAGGCCGGCCCGCGCCACTATGCCGCCTTACCGCGCAAATTTTTCAAAATTTCTTCCAAAGGCACCAAATTCAGCTTGATCCGGTACAAAATCGCGCCGTCTTCCAACACCCCAAAGCACTCGTAAGTACGCAGCATGATGTTGGTTTGGTTCAGCGTATTGTCTTTCGATTCCGGCAATTGCTTCACCAGAATATGCAGTTTGTCGTTGTTTTTGACTCTGGCCAAGTGTACGCGGTCCACCGAAATGTCGTGCGAGGTATACACCATCGGATTGCGTTTGAAATCATGGTTCTCCAACTGCGCTTTTTCCAGCAAAGCGCCGGAAGTCAGACTGCACGGATAGACTTCTGGATAATGCGCGACATGGGTCAATTCATCGAAATAATCCGATTGCTCGGCCAACGATCCCGACAAAAAGTTTTTGACGTTGCCGTTATTCATCCATTTCCGTTTCAAGAACAAATCCGTGCCCGGCACCACGGTTTTATCGGCGATGCCGTTCAAATCGGGCAAACCGCTCAAATCCACATCCGCCAGAAATAGCGGCGATTTGGTTTCCTTTTTGTAGCCCAGCAGAATGGTCTTACCCAGCGATTTGATCGCCACTCGGTTGGTCAAGGTCAATTCCGGTATGGTGTTGATCAGCGTTTTCTTGATGTCCAGCGTCATTTCCTGGCGCGGACGCAACGCGTTGACGAAGGTAATTTGGTAGTTGCTAAACCGCAGCTGCTTCTCGGCGATGATCTGATCTTCGTGCTGCACCTCGCGATACAGGCGCATTTGGTGCTCGATTAGCGTGTTCAATTGAAACCCCAACACGATCGGGCCCTTGAACGGGTTATGGGTGATCTGCAACCATTTATGCTTGTCGTGAAACAGATTGAAATCGTCCGAGGCGTTGCGGGCGACTTCGATGTGAATTTGTTCGAAAGTAAACGACTGTGCTTTCATTTCAAGCTGCTGGATGTTTGGGGACAGGCCGTTATTCTAGGCCGATTGCGGCGGATCAGAAAGGCTCCGCCGCACCGAACAAGTCTGGCCGCTCCGATCCAAACCGTTAATGACTGCTTAATCAAACCGCGCTAACGTATTCGCCGTAGCATTTCATCGCATTTCTTTCCGGGAAAAACTTATGAAGCCTTTGTTATACATCGTCGCCGCTGCCTGCGTTATGGCAATTCCACCCGCTGCAAATGCCGCCGCTTACAAATGCACCGTGGTGGGCAAAGTCGTCTACCAACAATCGCCGTGTGCCGGAGAAGGCAAAGCGGTCAAAATCGATAACGATACAGAAGAGAAAAAGCTCAATCGCCAAATGGAGTCGCAAGAAGCCGCTCGCCGCCGTCAGGAATTGGACAACATGGCGAAAGGCGTGGACCGCAGGAACGCCCAGGAAATCAATACCCAGATGCAAATCCTGGAAAACCAGCGCCTGAGGCAAGAAGCGTTGGATTTCCACCGCCGCCGCGCGGAAGAATACCGGGCGCTAGAGGAAGAATCGAAAACCCACGGCTCCGAGTATATGGAAGTCTGGGGCCGCAACCACGCGGAAGAACAGGAAAAACGGGCAAACGAACTGCAATGAAGACTGCCGCGAAAACGGTCGGCACAGGCTCTGGCGACCACCGACGCTTCCGTCAAACGATGTCAGCCAGCATCAGTAAATCCAAGGTCTGTCGCCGTACCTGTTCGGTTACGGCGGGATCCAGCGCCGACAGCCAACGCTGCGGAATATTATCGACACCGTATTTGGCGCCGGCCAGCATCCCCGCCAAAGCCCCGGTAGTATCGGCGTCGCCGCCTTGGTTGACGGTGGCGACCAGACAGGATTCGAAACTGTCGCTGTTGAAAAAATGGTGTAGTACGGTCTGCGCGGTATCGACGATATAGCCCGACGCTCGTCCCGGATAAGGGTTGTAGCCGAATTCAGCGTAACGTTCTATCAAGCCTGCGGCGACCTCTCGGCAGGCGGCCTCGTCACGGCCGCCGATCAATAACCCGGCCATCCTCCCCAAGGCCAACGTCGCCGCATCGGATAAGGCATGGTGGTGGGTGATCCGGCTTTGTTGCAAACTCCACTGCTCGAACAGTTCCGGCCGCTGCAAGGTCGCCAACACCACCGGCAGATTGCGCATGCAGGCGCCGTTCCCGGCTTCGTCGTCGCGCGGTTCGCCCGACAGTTCGCCCCGGTCACGAAACCGGAGAATACCGCGCCGGCAGGTATTGCCGACGTCGACCGGCCGGCTTTCCAGCCAGGCCAGAAAATTCTCCGCCACCGCCAGCAAATTCCAGCCTTGGTTGTCGATGATCGCCTGCCCCAAAGCCAAACACATCTGGGTGTCGTCGGTCACCTGGCCCGGCGCCAAACCCAACCAACCGCCGCCGACGATATCGCGGTGCACGCCGTAATGCTTTTGAATCCGTTTGGGCGACATGAATTCGACCGTTGCCCCCAAGGCATCGCCGCAGGCAAAGCCCAGGTAAGCCCCCAGCGCCCGCCCTAGAATCTGTTCGTTCATCAACTCAACACCTTGACCCGGTAATCGCCGCCGATCGCCAGATATTCCGCTTCGCCGCGCAAGGCATGATGCGGCAGCAGTTCGTTAAAAAACACCAACTTCACCATCGGCACTTGCACTTCCAAAATATTGGCGCCGAATTCGCTGGCGATGCCGGGCCGATCGGTAAACGAGACGATACTGTTGAAGCGGACGATTTTGTCGTGCCGGCCCTCTTCCTTGACGACGTAATCTTCCAACGCGTCCACGCCCCGGTAAAGGGTTTTGTGAGTCGCGGCCGGCACCTGAAACCGCTCGACCACCCACTGGCAAAACTCGTAAACCAGATCCAACTGCATATAGATACAGTTGTTGTGGTAACGGCTGCTCATCTTTTCTTCGATGTAAGTCAGCCAATCATTGCTGATGAAATTGCGAATCCGGGTTTTATGAAAGTTGGGAAACAAACCGAAGCGGCTTTCCACCCAGCCCTTCATTACCGCACCCTGGGCATTGTTGGAATCCATCCCCCAATCCTGGATCAAACGCAGGTAACTGTTACGGTAACGCCGCCGGCCCTGAGCATCGTCGCGCAAGCGCTGTTCGGTTTCGAAGCCAAACACCACACACATATAATCCTGAAACACCCTGCCGCAAGCAGCCAAAGTCGCTTGTTGCGCCAATTGGTCGAATAACCCCGGCGCCGACTCCCGGGTACCGGCAATATGCAAAGACTTGGGATGGTCGTTGAACAATTGGCTGGCAATGCAGGCGGTCGCTACGCCGATTAAATTGGTGCTGTGGCCGTAACGGCTGATGTCGGGCATGTCTTAAGTGATGCGGTGGTTCGCGGTACCGGCATTCTGACATCGATACCCGGCGCTTGCCATACCGGCACGGATCACGCCTCAATCGCCACACCGGCAACCAACCCCGGTTTGCGAATTGGCCGGCCCGGTAGCACAATGCGCCATCGTTGCACAGCAATCGGGAGTTCGACCATGGCGCATTCTTTGTCATTTCGCCGGCTGATATTGGCCTTACAAGCGGCCCGCCGCCAACACCTCCAGACTCAGCAGCGCCCGGCACCGGCTGCGGGCAGCGAACTTGGCTGGAATCGACGCCGCTTCGTCAAAACCTCGGTCGCGGCCGGTATCGCCGGCCTGCTCGGCCAAAGTCTGCCTTTACCGGCCAGCGCCGGCAATAACCGCCCGCGACAAAGCGTCGCAATTATTGGCGCCGGCATCGCAGGTTTAAACGCCGCCTATCGCTTGCAACGGGCCGGCATAACCGCAACGGTCTACGAAGCCCGCAACCGCCCCGGCGGCCGTATGCTTTCGACCAGCATCAATAGCGGTTTGACCGTCGATTTAGGCGCGGAATTGATCAATACCGATCACCACGACATGCGCGCCCTGGCCAAAGCCTTCAATATTCCGCTGTTCAACAAACTGAAAGACGCCAATCGCCTGCCCTATCCGAAAGAAACCTACTTCTTCGACGGCGAGGCTTACAGCGAAGCGCAGCTCGCGTTGGACCTGGCCGATCTGGCCGGGCAGATTAACGACGACGCCGGCTTGCTGGACAGCGATTGGGATACCTATGCCCCGGCATTCGACCAACTCTCGGTCGCCGATTATCTCGACCGCCACGCCGATAAAATCCCCCAACCCTATGTCCGCGCCCTGCTGGAAAACGCGATTCGGACCGAATACGGCGTCGAAGCGACCGAGTCCTCGGCATTACAGTTGTTGTTTCTGTTACCGGTCGTAAACGGTCAAACGGTCGAACTGCTCAGTTACAGCGACGAAGCCTTTGCCGTGCAGGGCGGCTCGGCGTCGATTACCGATGCGCTCGCCGCCACCTTGGCCGGCCAAATCCGGTTCGGCACAGCCCTGCACGGTATCGACCGGCACAACGGCCGCTACGCGCTGCAGTTTGCCGATCGAAGCCAAGCCGAAGCCGACATCGTCATTATCACGCTGCCGTTCCCGGCCTTGCGCCGCGTCGATTTGCGCGTTTCGTTGCCGGCGCGGTTCCGCCGCTTCATCGCCGAAACCGGCCTGGGCGTTAACGAGAAGCTGATCGCCGGATTCGACCGGCGCTTCTGGCAGCAGCCGAACGGCTTTAGCCTGGCGGCCTGGACCGACCTCGGCTTCGCCGAAGTTTGGGACGAATCGCAGCGCCAACCCCAGCGCGCGGACGGCGCCTTGAATTTCTTTTTGGGCGGCGACCAAGCCCGCCAATTCAACCGCACATCCAATTTCAACGCCGTAGCCGACCGCTTCATCGCCGACTTGGATCAATTCGTACCGGGCGCCACCGTTTCCGCCAACGGCGCCAATATTCGCAGCGCCTGGGGTAACAGCCGTTACACCGGCGGCGGCTACGCCAACTTCGCTCCTGGTCAGCTCAGCGAATTTGCCGACTATTTCTGGGTCGAGGCCAATCCTGCTGCGGCGCAACAAGTGGTGTTCGACCGGCTGCTGTTCGTCGGCGAACATCTGAGCGATGCTTATTACGGCTTCATGGAAGGCGGCGCCCAAACCGGCCGGCTGGCGGCGGACTACGTCATAAAACAACTGTAACCGCGCCAGGACCTGCCGCAGCGGCTTCCTACCCATAACCCATTCCGAGACTTGCTATGGACCCAAAACGTTATCGCGGCTGTACCAACGTTTCCGGCGCCGTTGCCATCGACGCCAACCATTTCGTCGTCGCCGACGATGAAGGCAACCTGCTCGGCGTGTTCGACAGCAGCCATGAACAAGTCTTGCCGCCCCGCATCGCGTTGTCCGAATTGTTTGCCGGCGAAATCGAAGACGGCAAAGGCTGCGAAATCGATTTGGAAGGCGCCGCCGCGATCGGCGACGTTTATTTCTGGATCGGCTCGCACAGCACCAACAAAGACGGCGAACGCCGCCCCAGCCGCCACCGCCTGTTCGCGCTGCAAATCCAGCGCAACGCCGTCGGCGAATTCAGCGGACAAGGTTATGGGCAAATTTATCGGACCTTGATCGACGACCTGATCCTGGACCGCCGGTTTAAACCCTATCGGTTGGATAAGGCAGTCGGCATCGCGCCCAAAGCCTTGGGCGGCCTCAGTATCGAAGGTTTGGCGGCCACGCCGGAGCAAAGTTTGCTGATCGGTTTCCGCAATCCGCTGGCCGGCGGCACCGAGAAAAACGGCCGACTACAAGACGGCAAGGCCCTGATCGTACCGCTGCTGAATCCGCTAAACCTTCTGCAAGGCCAAGCCGCAAAATTCGGCGACCCGATCGACCTGGACCTCGGCGGCTACGGCATCCGCGACATCGCCTGGCGCCAAGGCGACGAATACCTGATCGCCGCCGGGCCCTACCATACCAACGAAGACCGGAGCGAGAAGCATCGGCTGTATCTGTGGCATAGCAACAAACCAACCCATAAGCCCAAGCGTTTGGACGCCGACCTTGGCGAATTGAATGTCGAAGCGGCGTTCTTTTTTCCGGGACAAACGGATCGGGTCGAATTGTTGAGCGACGATGGCGATACGAAGGGGTTCCAGTGTGTTTCGGTGAGACTTTGACGGAATAATACGGTTATCGCGTTCGGATTGATCGAGGTTTCAGGAGCTGAGTTTTGGAGCCTTCTGGCCCCAAGGTGCTACCACACCCGCACCCTGAATATTGGATGCGGACGGCTTTCGAATACTCTGCCGTTCAGCTTACGCAAAAATTGGACGTGTATAATTCTGGATTGAGAGCAGGTAAAGAAACGATAGAATCGCCTGTTAGACCTGATAGGAGAGAATTTTGAAGTACTACCCACCATCGTATGGAGCAAATGACTTCCACTGCCCCATATGCTCTGTCTATGCCCATCAGCAATGGGCAAAACTTACATACGGTCTACATGGTTCCCGCTACGATACTAAGGCTTCTATATCTATTTGTGGTCATTGTGGCGAGCCGGCATACTGGTATGGACAGAAGTTGATAGTGCCGGGGACAAGTCCAGTAGAAATGCCAAGCGCAGATTTACCTGAAGATTGTAGAAGTGACTATATGGAGGCTAGAGAAATAGTTTCTTTATCTCCAAAAGGCGCTGTTGCATTACTGCGCTTATGCGTTCAAAAACTTATGGTCCATCTGGGTGAATCAGGTAAAAATATCAATAGCGATATAGCCAATCTTGTGAAAGCAGGACTTCCTCCGTTAATTCAGAAGTCATTGGATATATGCAGGGTAGTTGGAAATAATGCGGTACATCCAGGGGAAATTATTATTGACGATACGCCTGAAATTGCACATTCGCTTTTTCGTCTTATCAATGTAATTGTAGAAGACAGAATATCAAGGCCAAAACATATTGAGGCTCTATACGGGGCGCTGCCAGAGGGCGCCAGAGAAGCTATTGAAAAACGCGATGAAGCATAACTAACCAGCGACATCAACTGGCTTCAATTCCAAACCGATTCGTAAATCCGATCTATCGGGATGTCCAGTTCGATGGATTGCAGCGGGATTTTGGCGCCGTCGGTGTAAATGGCCATGTCCCAGCCCTCGGCGGTGCGCCGGTAAATGCGTACGTCCATGCAGCTTTGCGCCACCAGCACGTATTCCTGCAGGCTTGCCAGGGTTTGGTACATTCGGCGCTTGTGCTCCCGGTCGTATTTGGCGGTCGAATCGGACAGCACTTCGACGACCAATTTGGGCTCCTCCCGAAAATGGCTGTCCTTAGCGGTTTCGCAAGTCACCATCAAATCGGGATAAAGATATGCATCGGCGGCCTCGACCTTTAGCTTCAGATCTGACATGAACACCCGGCAAGACGTGCCGCGCAAGTGCTCTCGAAACAAAATGTACAGATTGCCGGCGATCAGGTTATGGCTGTCGCTGCCGCCCGTCATCGCAAAGATTTCACCGGCCACGTATTCGTGCCTGACCTGACTGGACATTTCCATTGCCAGATACTCTTCCGCTGTCATGCGCAGCGGTTTTGCAAGCGGGACCGACATAAAAACTCCTCATCCGATTTAACAGGCCGACTGGAGACAGCTTCAATCGCCCAACCCGATTTTATATTTGCCCGGGATTGTACAACCTTTACCTTTACCAACCACTACTCGTCCACCTGCACTTGTTTCGGCATATTCCGATTAATCAAGAAATACACCAGCGGAATCACCACCAAAGAAAACAAGGTGGAAGCGATGATGCCGAAGATAAAGCTCCAGGCCAGGCCGGAGAAGATCGGGTCCAATACGATCATCATCGAACCCAATACCGCAGAGGCAGCGGTCAGAAAGATCGGGTTCAAACGGGTGGCGCCGGCTTCGACGATGGCGTCGGCCAGCGAAATCTCCGGGTTGCCGCGGTAGATGTTCTCGATGAAGTCGATCAGGATGATCGAGTTGCGCACGACGATGCCGGCCAGCGCGATCATGCCGATCATCGCCGTGGCCGTGAAATAGATCGGGCTGGCGTATTCGCCGACGTCGCCGGCGAACAGATTGATCAACCAAAAACCGGGCATGATGCCGATTACGGTCAGCGGAATCGCGATCATCATGATCAGCGGCACTCCCAAAGAGCCGGTCTGGCCGACCAGCAAGATGTAGATCATCACCATCGCCGCGGCAAAAGCCAAGCCCAAATCGCGGAACACGTCGACGGTAATTTTCCATTCGCCCTCGCCGGCCATTTCGGCTTTATAACCGGCCGGCAGCGGTTTGGCTTCGAACACGTCGAACAAATCCAGAATCGCCTCGACCGGACTGCGGCCGGCCATTTCCGCGGTGACGTAAGCCACGCGTTGCAGGTTCTTGTGGTAAATGGCCTTTTGCCCGCTCTGGCGCTCGAACCAGCCCAACTCGCTCAGATGCACCAATACGCCGTTGGCGGTTTTGACCGACAGAGCCAGCAGATCGGCTTCGGCCGAACGCGCGGCGCGGGGCAATTGCAACCTGATGGCCAGAGGTTGCCGCTCGTTCTCAATGTGTAGTAATCCGACATCGGCACCGGCCAGCGCCAACTGCAAGGTTTGGGCGATTTGCGCGGCAGTCACGCCCAACGCCGCGGCCTTTTCGTGTTCGACCAGAAACTGCCATTTGTGGTAATCGGCTTCGACGAAATCGTCGACGTCGACCACACCCTCGGTTTGCTGCATGTCCGCCCGCACCCGGTTGGCCACGTTAATGATATCGGCATAATCGGCTTGCGGCGGGCCGTAGACTTCGGCGACGACGGTGGACAGAACCGGCGGCCCCGGCGGCATTTCCACGATCTTGATGTTGGCGCCGAATTGTTTTTCGATGCGGTCGATCTCCGGCCGCATCCGCAGCGCGATTTCGTGCGAGCCTTGCTCGCGGCGGGTTTTATCGGCCAGCACGATGCGGATGTCGCCGACATTGGCGCCCTGGCGCAAATAATAATGGCGGACCATGCCGTTGAAATCCATCGGCGACGACAAACCGACATAGCTTTGGTAGCTGCTGATTTCGTTGACCGTCGCCAGATAGCGGCCCAGCTCCGCGGCAACGCGGTCGGTGGCTTCCAGCGACGAACCCTTGGGCATGTCGATGACCAGTTGCAGCTCGTTTTTGTTGTCGAACGGCAGCAATTTAAGCGGCACCACTCGGGTCACCGCCATCAAGGCCGACAACACGAAGGCCACGATCACCGCCGCCAAAAACCACCAAGCTTTGGCTTTGTCCGCCAGCAGCGGTGCCAGGATCGCTTGGTAAATCCTGAATCCCCGGCTTTGTTTCAAATCGAATGCCGGGCCGTGGTCTTTGCCGTAATCGCCCTTCAATAACCGGTAACTGGCCCAGGGCGTAACGCTGAAGGCAATCACCAGCGACAACAGCATTGCGATCGGCACGTTAAACGCCATCGGCGCCATGTACGGCCCCATCATGCCGGTGATGAAAAACATCGGCACGAAGGACATGATCACCGCAAACGTCGCCAATATGGTCGGCGGCCTGATCTCGTCGACCGCGCTGAGCAAGGCTTGCAACGGCGGCTCTTTGCGCAGCTTGTAATGGCGGTGAATGTTTTCGACATCGACGATAGGGTCGTCGACCAACAAACCCAGCGACAAGATCAAGGCAAACAAGGTCACCCGGTTGATCGTGTATCCGAAGATCAGATCGCACAGCAGCGTGATCGCAAACGTCATCGGCACCGCCAGCGATACGATCAGCGATTCCTTAAAACCGAGCGACAAGGCCAACAACACGATGATGGTCAAAATGGCGATGCCCAGATGCATGACCAGTTCGTTGACCTTATGGTCGGCGGTTTCGCCGTAGTTGCGGGTCACGGTCAGTAACACGTCGTCCGGAATCAAGGAGCCTTTCAGCTCTTCGGTCAGCGCCAGCACTTGTTCGGCCACGCTGACGGCGTTGGCGCCGCGGCGTTTGGCGATGGCGATGGTCGCCAACGGCCGTTCCTCGCCGGCCTGCGGCAAGCGACCGGGCTCGCCGAGCGTGTGCATCTGCGCCACGGCCGGGCCGAAGCCGATGCGGGTGTAGTAATCAGTGTCGGCCGGTCCGTCGATCACTTCAGCCACGTCGCGCAAATGCAGCAGGCGGCCGTTGCCGCCGGCCACTACGGTATTGCCGACCTGCTCCGCGCTTTGGTAGTAGGGTCCGGCTTCCAAGACGATTTCGCGGTCGTTGGCGGTGGTTTGGCCTACCTGCAGATTCAGGTTGTTCTGCTGCAACGCGCGTTGCACATCGGCCAGACCGATACCGCCGGCCTGCAATTTGGCCGGATCGGGATAAACCGAAATCCGCCGCGGCGCGGCGCCGACCACCCAGCTTTTGCCGACGTTATCTACCGCTCGCAAGCGCTCGATCAATTCGTCGGCGATACGGCGCAAGCCCATTTCATCGACGTTGGTGTTCTGCGGCGACAGGCTCAGCAATAAAATGGGTACGTCGTCGATTTCCACCGGCTTGACCAGCCAATCGCTGACGCCGGGCGGAATGATGTCCTGGTTGGCCAGCAATTTATCCCGGGTCTTGATCAGGCTGTTTTCCAGGTTCTCGCCGACGTAATAGCGCACCGTGACCACCGCCTGACCGGGCCGCGATACCGAATAGACGTATTCCACACCCTGGATCTGGCGCAGCAACACTTCCAGCGGCGTCGTGATCTGCTTTTCGACTTCGTCGGCCGAAGCGCCCGGCGCCTGCACGAACACGTCCATCACCGGCACCACGATTTGCGGGTCTTCCTCGCGCGGCGTCAACATCAGCGCCGCGGCGCCGGCCAATAACGAGATCAGCAAAAACAGCAACGACAGGTGCGAAGTGGTAAACAACCGGACGATGGCAACCGTCAGGCTGTCTTTTTTGGTTTCGTTGGAATTCATTGCCCGAGCTCGCCTTGCAACAAGATGGTTTCGCCGTCCCGCAAACCGGACAGCACTTCCAATTGATCGCCGTAACGTTTGCCGCTACGGATATGCCGCATCTGCCATTGCCCGCCTTCGACCACGCGCACCGCCTGCAACTGGCCGTATCGGACGATGGCGCTGGCCGGCACCAGCAACACGGTTTGCGGACCCTGGCAATTGGTTTCCAGCCAGGCGAACTGGCCGTGTTGCAGGCCTGATGTTTTCGGCAAATTGACTTTGACTGGTTGGGTCAGGGTTTGCGGATCGATCTCCGGGCCGATTTCGTCTATCGTGCCCGACAACGTCTGCCGCAAGGCGTCGATTCTGACCGATACCGTCGCGCCCAGTTCAAGCTGGGCGGCGCATTGACTGGCTATCGCCGCTTCCAGCCGCAAATCGTCGGGTTGGTGAAAACTAAGCAAAGGCTGATTCGGCGCGGCCATGTCGCCGGGCTCCTGGAAGCGTTCACCGACCACGCCGTCGAACGGCGCGTACAACAGATTCTCGCCGAGCATGACCTTGCTCTGCTGCGCGGCGCTGGCGGCCTGATTTGCCATGGCCCGCGCCGCTTTGGCCTGAGCCATGACCGCGTCGTAATTTTGCCGGGTGGCGGCCTGCTTTTGGTACAGATCGACGATACGTTTCTCGTCGGCGCCGGCCTGCGCCGCCTGGGCTTGGGCCGCGGCGTAGGCGGCATTGGCGGCATTGTAGGCGGCCTGCAAGTCGCGGTCGTCCAATTTGGCGAGCAATTGGCCCTTTTTCAAACGGTCGCCGGGATGGGCCGGCATTTCCAGGATTCTGGCATTCAGCTTCGGCGCAATTTTTATCGCCAGCCGGGATCGCACGGTACCCTGCCACACCGAAGTGCCGGCGGCCGCCTGGCTGGTCAAGCGCACAGTCGGTGCATCGGCGGGAACGCTGCGGGGCGCTACCGCGGTAGTACCGGGCTCAATCTTGCTTGCGCCGCCCAAAACACCAAGCGCCAGCAGAATGACCAATAACAAGCCGCCGATCGCCGCCACCGGCATCAGCCACTTTGGTTTGTCGGAAAGAGAAAGATGTTGGGCCATGTGGGTATGCCTACGAGAGTTTATTGCCAAAAGCCGAGGGCTTGTTTCAGGTCCGCTTCGGCGCGCAAGGCATCGTAGCGGGCGCTGATTTGCCGGGTGCGCGCGCGATCTCGGGCGACTTCAGCCTCCAGGTAGCGGGTGACGGTGACGACGCCGGCCCGGCGTTGCTCGTTGACCAAACGCAACGCTTCCTCGGCGGCGCGCACCGCGACATCGCTAACCTCAGCCCGGTTTAAAGCCTGCTGCAAGCCAAGCTGCGCCGACTTGAGCTGGTTTTCGATGCGCAACCGGGTCTGCCTGACGGTTTCTTGGGCGGCGGTCAGTTCGTGCTCGGCCTTACGGACTTTTTCCTGGGTAGCGAATCCGGAAAACACGTCCACTTCGACCATGACGCCGGCGCTGACGTTGTCGCGGTTGCTGCTGAACGCCAAGTCCTTGCTGTCCGAACCGTAACTGACATAGGCATCGGCGCGCGGTAAATGCGCCGCTTTGGCGGCCGCCAATTGCTGTTCGGCGATAGCGGCGCGTTTCTCGGCGTTTTTCAACTCGGGGTGTTGCGCCAGCGCTTGGTTCAGCAACTCGTCGAAACCGGCAGGGCTGCCCGGCAGGTCGGGTTTCACATTGCCGGCGAAATCGAATGCCTCGTTGGCGTTCAAGCCCAACAGGGTCTTTAACAGACTCTGCGCCAGTTCGATGGCATGCGCCGACTGGATTTCGGCGTCTCTAGCCTCGGCAAGTTGCGTTTCCAACGACAGCACATCGGATTTCAGCACCACGCCGGCGTCGTATTGAATCTTGGATTGATTCAATTCGCTCTGCACCGCTTCAATTGCGCGGTTATTGACTTGGTGCGCTTCGATCGCCGCCAAACCGCCGTAATACGCCGCGGTGACGTTGTTCACCAACCGGTTGCGGGTGGCGGCCCTTTCCAGTTCGGAACTTTCCACGCCAAGTTGTGCGGCCTGGCTCAAATAGTAATCCTGGCCGCCGCGGAACAGCGAATAAGTCGCCGTGACTTGCGGCCGGTAATTGTCGACACCGCCCGGATGATTAAAATCGCCGCCGTTCAGATTCAAACGCCGCTGGGCAATAATCATCGAGAATGCCATCGCTGGATTATCGCTGTGCTGGTAGGACAGGCTGGTTTTGATTTGCGGATAAAAATTGGCCAGCGCCTGCCCCAACTGGGCGTCGGCTTGCTCGATCCGCTCCTGCATGATGTGCAGTTCCGGATTGTTGGCCAACGCCTGCTCCACGGCTTGCTCCAGCGTGTAAGTACCGGCAGCCCAGGCAACCGGTCCGATTAGACTTAGCGTGACCGCAAGCGGTAAAACGGCATGTTTCACAATCATTCGCATAGCACTGCCAAATGTTAGTAATTAAGTATTTCCTAATATTATAGGCCAAATCTTTTCTCTGCTGGCTTTTTTATTCGTGCAAATCCGATATTGCCGCTATTCCAGTTAAGATAGTCTCTAAGCCTTAGAAATGAATGCTTGAAATGTTTGGTCATCATGGTAACTTTAGGCACTCACCCAATAACCTTCCATAATAATAATTAGCTTGAGAGGATACAGCGCATGAGCCTTGACGAAAACACCAACGAAACCGCAAATCAAGCCGAGGAGCCGAATCAGGCCGCCGCCGCGCCTGCTGCTGCTCCTGCCGCCGCTGCCGGAAATGCCTTGGCCGGTTTTTTAGCTTTGAAGGAATCCAATCCTAAAGTATTTTACGGCGCGATCGGCGGCGCCGCAGTGGTTCTGCTTGCCCTAGTATTTAGCGGCGGCTCCGACCCGAAACTGCCGGTCCATCAACAAAAACCGCTGGTCTCAGGCCAAAATTATGTGCTGAAAAGCCCCAACACCTACGATCCAAACGCAACTGTCAGATTGGTTTCGGTTCCGGGTTCGTTGGCTGCCTACGACGATACCGAGGAAAACGATCGCGATGGCGCCTGCAAACATATGCCAATGAATACACCGGTCAAATTGACCCAAATCCAAAACGATCCGTCCGACAAAAACCTGGTGTGGGCCGAAGTCGAAATATCCGCCAGCGGAGAATGCCAAGGCCGGCGCGCTTGGACGTCTTCAATCAACCTGCAATAAGTGTTGACACAAAAAATTTAGCTTTTATAATAGGCAGGATAGTTAGCCAAGCGGGAATAGCTCAGTTGGTAGAGCACGACCTTGCCAAGGTCGGGGTCGCGAGTTCGAGTCTCGTTTCCCGCTCCAAATTCGATAAGCCGCGGCAAAACGCGGCTTTTTTGTTTGACCGATTAAGGCTGCGTAGCAAAGTGGTTATGCAGCGGCCTGCAAAGCCGTATACACCGGTTCGATTCCGGTCGCAGCCTCCATATAGACATGCGGGAATAGCTCAGTTGGTAGAGCACGACCTTGCCAAGGTCGGGGTCGCGAGTTCGAGTCTCGTTTCCCGCTCCAAATTCATAAAAAGCCGCGAATATCGCGGCTTTTTTTGTGCCCGTCAGAAGCCCGCTCACGCTCCATCTTGGGAGCCGACCGGGAGAAAGTGGCTCAAGTAAACCAACCTCCTCCGGCCCACCCCCGAGAGCGCTACTTGCTCAGCGGGCGACAGGCATCGCCATCAGACCAACACCCGCTCGACGCCGCCCTGAGTCACCCGTTCGACATATTCCGGCATCCAGTTGTCGCCCAGCACGTGCTTGGCGATTTCGACAACGATGTAATCGACTTCCAAGGTTTCCACCTCATCTTGAAAACGCTGCAAGCCCTGCATGCAGGATGGGCACGAGGTCAACATTTTTACCGGCCCGGCATAACCGTCGCCGCGTAATTTGCTGGCATCCTTTTGCAGTTCTTCGGCCTTGCGGAAACGAATCTGCGTCGAGATGTCCGGCCGCGCCACTGCCAGCGTGCCGGACTCGCCGCAGCAACGTTCTGACTTGCTGACCGGCGCCCCCAACAACTGGTTTACTACTTTAACTCCGTCTTGTTGCTTGAACGGACTATGGCAAGGGTCGTGATAAAGGTAGCGCTGACCATTCACGCCATCCAATTTCACGCCTTTTTCCAACAGATATTCGTGAATATCGATCAATCGGCAACCGGGGAAAATCTTGTCGAATTCGTAATCCTGCAATTGATCCTGGCAGGTACCGCAACTGACCACGACAGTCTTGATATCCAGATAATTCAGGGTGTTCGCCACTCGGTGAAACAACACCCGGTTATCGGTGGTTATCTTCTGCGCCTTGTCGAATTGGCCGCCCGCCCGTTGCGGATAACCGCAACACAAATAACCCGGCGGCAATACCGTTTGCACCCCTATTTCGTACAGCATCGCCTGCGTCGCCAGCCCGACTTGGGAAAACAAACGCTCGGAACCGCAACCTGGGAAATAAAACACGGCCTCGGAGTCGGCTTTGGTTTTCTCGTGGTTGCGGATGATCGGCACGATTTGGTTGTCCTCGATATCCAACAAAGCCCGCGCCGTTTTGTTCGGCAATTCGCCCGGCATTTTCCGGTTCATGAAATGAATCACCTGCTCCCGCACCGGCGGCTTGCCGACCGTCGCCGGCGGCTGCGCGATCTGCGCCCTGCCCCAATGCTGCAAAAAGCTATTGCCGATACGCTGCGCTTTGTAGGTCCAATCGATCATCGCCTTGCGCATGGCTTTGACGTTGCCCGGCTTGGACGCGGTCAAAAAGGCCAGCGCCATGGTCTTGGCCGGATTGAAACTTTGCTTGCCCATTTTGCGCAGCAGATTGCGCATATTCATCGAGACGTCGCCGAAGTCGATGTCAACCGGACACGGATTGAAACACTTATGGCAGACGGTGCAATGATCGGCAACGTCTTCGAATTCCTTCCAGTGGGTGATCGAAATGCCGCGCCGGGTCTGCTCCTCGTACAAGAAGGCCTCGATCAACAACGAGGTGGCCAGAATCTTGTTACGCGGCGAATACAGCAAATTCGCCGGCGGCACATGAGTCGCGCAGACCGGTTTGCATTTGCCGCAGCGCAGGCAGTCCTTGACCGACTCCGAAATCGCACCGATATCGCTCTGCTGCATGATCAGCGACTCATAGCCCATCAGGCTAAACGAGGTGGTGTAAGCCGAGCGCAAATCGGCACCCGGCATCAATTTACCGCGATTGAAGCGCCCTTCCGGATCGATCCGGTTTTTATAAGCATGAAAATCGGCCAGTTCGGCCTCGGTCAGGAACTCGTATTTGGTGATGCCGATGCCGTGCTCGCCGGAAATCGCCCCACCCAACGCCCGCGCCAGTTCCATAATCCGCGCCACCGCCGCATTGGCTTCCTGCAACATTTCGTAATGGTCGGAATTGACCGGTAGATTGGTATGCACGTTGCCGTCGCCGGCATGCATATGCAAGGCCACGAACACGCGGCCGCGCAAGATTTCCTTATGTAGGGCTTCGATGCGCTCGACGATAGGCCGAAAATTGTCGCCCTCGAAAATCTCGCGCAAGCGCGGCAGCAGTTCCTGCTTCCATGACACCCTGATGGAGTAATCCTGCAAGCGGTGAAACAAAGTCGGCTCTGCGGCGCGATTGCTTAACTCGCCAGCCTGAATCCCGTATTTGCCGAACTCGGCTTCCGCCTGGAGCAGCGGCAAATCCAAATTGTCGTATAGCCAAGTCCAGCGCTGGCGCACCATGGCTAGCGTTTCCAGCGCCTGAGCCCGGCGCTCGCCGAGCAATTCCCGCCAGTCTACGCCCTCTTCGTAAGCGCGCATCGGCAAATCGCCGGCCAAAAATTCGTTCAATGCCGCGCACAAGCGCAGCTTATTGTGCAGCGACAATTCGATGTTGATCCGCTCGATGCCATCGCAATAATCGCCCATCCGCGGCAACGGAATCACCACGTCTTCGTTGATTTTAAAGGCGTTGGTATGTTTGGCGATCGCCGCGGTCCGGGCCCGGTCCAGCCAGAATTTTTTGCGGGTCTCGGCCGACACGGCGATAAAGCCCTCCGCGCCGCGGGCATTGCACAGACGCACCACTTCCGAAGCGGCCAGAGCCACCTGGTTCTCGTCGTCGCCGACGATATCGCCGATCAATACCATCTTCGGCCGGCCGTGGCGTTTGGCTTTAGTGGCGTAGCCCACCGCTTTGACGTAACGCTCGTCCAGATGCTCCAGACCGGCCAGCATGACCCGTTGCGCGCCGTCTTTCGGCAGGCTTTCCAGATAGTCGCGAATCTCGACGATCGCCGGCACCGCTTCCCGCACCTGACCGAAAAACTCCAGGCAAAAGGTTCGGGTCACCGGTGGCATTTCATGCAGAATCCAGCGGGCCGAGGTGATGATGCCGTCGCAGCCTTCTTTCTGCACGCCGGGCAAACCGCCCAGAAACTTGTCGGTAACGTCTTTGCCCAACCCGGTTTTGCGGAAAAAACTGCCGGAGATTTCCAGGCTCTCTTCGCCTAGCAATTGCTTGCCGCTAGCGTCGAACCGCTTCAACAGAAATGCAGCGGTTTCCTGCTCGTGAATCTTGCCCAGATTGTGGTTCAACCGCTCGATTTCCAGCCAATTGCCGTCCGGCGTTACCATGCGCCAGGAAGCCAGATTGTCCAATGCAGTGCCCCACAGCACGGCTTTCTTGCCGCCGGCGTTCATCGCGATATTGCCGCCGATGCAGGAAGCATCGGCCGAGGTCGGATCGCAGGCGAACACCAAGCCGGCCTGCTCGGCGGCATCCATCACCCGCCGGGTGACAACGCCGGCGCCGGTATGGATCGTGGCGTAGGATTTATCGACGCCGGGCAATAAAGTCTGGCGCTCCACCTGGCCCATCGCCAGCAGTTTTTCGGTGTTGATTACTGCGGAATAGGCGTTCAGCGGCACCGCACCGCCGGTATAACCGGTACCGCCGCCGCGCGGAATGATGGTCAAACCCAGCTCGATACAACCGCGTACCAGATGGCCGACCTCGTCTTCGGAACAGGGATACAAGACAACGAACGGATACTCCACCCGCCAGTCGGTGGCGTCGGTGACATGGCTGACCCGGGCGAAGCCGTCGAAACTGATATTGTCTTTACGGGTGTATCGCGACAACAGCGTCATCACGCTGCGCCGCAATTGAGCGGTGCGTTCGAAGTGGGCATCGAATTCGTCTACCGCCTGATGCGCGGCGCAGATTAATTTGGCGACGCGCTCGGCCCGGTCGGGATTTTGGTTCTCGGCTTCGGCGTGTCTGGCTTGCATTTGCTGTAAACGATGACGCAGGGCTTGCAACAAAGCCCGCCGACGTTTGGCATTGTCGAGCAGATCGTCTTCCAAATAGGGGTTGCGCCGCACCGCCCAGATATCGCCCAAGACTTCGTAAAGCATCCGGGCGGAACGGCCGGTGATCCGCTCCTCGCGCAAGGAATCCAAAATCGACCACATCTCTTCCCCCAGCAGGCGAATCACAATTTCGCGGTCGGAAAACGAGGTGTAGTTGTAGGGAATTTCCCGCACTCGAGCGGGAGCGGATTCAATCGAAGCGGGGAATAATGGAGAGGCCACAGGATTCGGCGAACATGAAGTCATAATCCTCCGGATTTTAACACGGGCCGAAACCGAGCCGGCCGAAAAATCGCCGCCCAAACCGCGAGATATCTGGGGTTTATCCAGCCACCGGCACTCTAAAACACGGCCTAACCACCGCCAACGGACAACCGGGGCGCCGTCCAGAGACGCCCGACCGTCCCACTGGCCACGAGCTTAAAACTCTAAACGGCCGCCCAGCATCAAGCGGTTGCTTTCGACATGGCGGTAACTTTGCAATGTCTCGTAAGCCAGGAACGCAGACACACCGCCGGGCAGCACCGTCGACACTTCGGCGCCGAAGGTGTAATAATCTCGGGTAGGCGCGTCATTGACCAAACTAAAAGTGGAGCCGGAGCCGTCGGCAATGAAGCTGCCGGACACATTACGCCGGCCGTCAAGAAACTGGTGATGCCACTCGCCGCGCAATTGCGGAATCAAAACACCCCATGGAAAGCTGAAGGTATAAGCAGTTTGCACACCGACGGTAGAAATCAACGATTCGATATTCTGCTTGCCGAATCGAACCGCGGCCACACTGCCGGATTCGGCGTAGCCGTCGATGTTCATAGCCGTGTATTCGCCGCGCGCATAAGGCGAAACGCTCAAAGCCTGGTGGTGCCAATCGTATCCGCCGCCCCAACTGAACGAATATTGGTCGGCGTTGGGCTTGGCCTTGGCCACCGAAGACACACCATTCAACGTGATATTACGGGTGGTTTCGAATTCATGGCCGCCGTAAGAAGCCGTGGCATCCAAATGCAAGGCCTCGGTCACGAAGTAAGAGGTATAGAGCATACCGGTGTAACTATCGCCCAGGGTTTCGCCGCGGCCGGCGTTGAATGCGGCATTACTATGGCGGTAGTTGAAGACGGCGCCGCTGACCCAACTGTCGCTGATCCGGTAATCGACGCCAGCCATGAAATTATGGTTGTCGTACTTGAAACCACCATTGTTCAGCGCGGTATTGTCGTGGGCACCGAAGCCGCTATCGACCTTGGTCCAAAAATTCAACGGCGGAAAATCGGCGTCGCCGCTACCACCGCCCAATCTCGAGGTTTGATTGTTACTGTAATAGTCGTAAGGCACCGGATTACGGCCGCCGTCCAGTCGGGTAATCGAGTTGCCCATACCCAGGACTTGGTCCGGAGTCAGGCTTTGGATGTCGGAAAATCCCGCCTGACACACGGTTGGGGTGGGATCGTTCGAATCCGAATAAAAAGACGAACAATTGGACAAGGCCGTATCGACCGACTGTTGATTCGGATTCAGATTCTGCGAAAAACTCGGCACGGCACTGGTGGATGCCGACGATAATGTCATCACGGCCAAACCTATCGCCCTACAAAGCTGCAAGTAGACCGGTGGCCGGACCGAAGCCTCGGCGTCGACCGAGCGAACCGGCTTTAAATTGGGGTAATACATGATTCTCTCCTCAAAGATGTGTTTTTAATATCTTACACGCCGGCCCACATTCCGCAAAATCGAAAAAGCTTAATTATTCTGCAAAATCATATAAATAGCCCAACCTATAAAACCGGATTGTCAACATAATCCGGTCGTTGCCTGTTAATTGAATCGAAGTTTTTCCTGCAGACTCAGCAAACCTTTGTGCCCCGGATTGACTTCCAAACCTTCCTGAACTTTCTTCAGGGCTTCGGAACGGTCGCTTTTCTCGTAAAACTCCCAGGCCTGTTGCTCCAGGGTATCGGCGATCTTGTTCAAGCCGGCGATCGCGGCCTTGTTGTACGGATCGATCTTCAACACTTCCTGATAGGCCCAGAAGGCGTTACTGCCGGTCGGAGCGGTCAAGTAGCCGACGTCGAAATGAATCTCGGCCAGCTCCAATAAATCCTTGATCTTTTGCAGTTGCTCCGCAGTCAGACTCGGCACTACTTTCGGCGGCTCGGCCACTGCCGTCTTCTCGGTCAAAGTCCAATAGACGTTGACGCCGATCGAACACGCGATAATCAAGGCGCTGGTCCACAGACCGTAGTAAACCGAGGAACGTGGGCCGATAGAGGAAATGAACTCGTCGATGCTGGCGCTACGGTTTTCCTGCTTGAACGCCAGACCTTTTTGTAAGGCTTTCCACTGCCGCCGCGACAACTGCGGAATCGGCTTGGGCTGTAAATTCAGTTCCCTGGCCTTTTCGGCGGACAAGCGGCCGAACGGGTGTTTGCCCGCCAACAGCTCGTAAGTGATGCAGGCCAGCGCATAAATGTCGTCGCGCGGATCCGGCGCGCTATGTTGCAATTGCTCCAGACTGGCATAAGCCGGCGTCATCGCCCCCAAATCACGGGCGTTGAACACGGTCGCGTCGTGGCCGTCTTTCTCGCTCCGACCGATGGCGCAGGCGATACCGAAATCCAACACCCGGATCTCGCCTTCGTCGCTGACGAAGACGTTGCCGGGTTTGAAATCGGAATGGACGATGTTTTTTTTGTGCGCATGGCCCAAGGCTTCGGCCATGGCGCTGATAATCGGCCAAGCTTTTTTGAACGGCAGGCCGGTTTCGACGTGGTCGCGGATCAAATGGCTCAAGGGCCGACCTTGCAGATACTCCATCGACATGAAGACGTAAGCGCCGTCCCGGTCGAAGTCGTACACTTTAATGATGTTGGGATGGGAAAGGGTTTGCGCCCGCTTGGTTTCGCGCTGCAGCCCGACCAAAGCCATCGGATTGAATTGAAAATCCTGGTTCAACACCTTCAACGCCACGAACGGGTCTTTGTCCGCCGCCTCGACTTTACGCAAGTCGGTCGCTTTGAACACCATGCCCATACCGCCGACGCCGAGCAACTCTTCCAGTACAAAGCGGTTTTTCAGGGTACAGCCCACCGTCAACTCCGCTTGCGGTTGGTTCGGGTCCAGACCTTGTAACAGGGATTCGGTGGTCAAGGTCGGCGCCTGAGTTTGCACCAGGGTCGGCTCGGCAGCAATCGGCGCCGCCAAAGGCGCGGACTCGACCGATGTTGCATCGTCGGCCGGCGCGGGCCGCGGCGCCAGTAAGGTTTCGTCGTCGCCGGCGACTGGCGGCGGCGCAACCGGCGCAACCGCCAAACGGGTCTCGTCCTGCAAAGCCGACTGCAACGCGAAATAACGCTCGGCCGCCAGGCCGCCACCACGGTATGCCGCTTCCACATGTTGCAACGCGGCCGCCACTTCCGCGGCCGATTGTCCTGCCGCAACGCGGGCCGCCGCCAATAACTCGTCGAATGAAATTTGCGATTGCCGGAACGCGTTTAATGCGCTATCAAATGCTGCCATGACCAACCCAAAACCAAATTGTCCAAGGATTTTAGCCGAAGACCTCGTTTTGTGTCGCTGCCGCTATCGGCAACCGCCCGATTCCACCACAGCTACAGCTCAAATATGCTGAAACCACGCGCCGGACGCTATCTGTTGGCGGCAAGCCTTACGCTGGCGATATCGCTGGCGGGCTGCGTCTCGCCGGTCGCCAAACTGCATCAACAAGCACGCGACCTGGATCTGGTCGCGTTGGATCTCGACGGCGGCAAATTTACGCTGCGCGGATTCCGGAATCGGCCGGCACAGGCCACAGAACGTTTACACGTTTACCTGGAAGGCGACGGCCGGCCGTGGGAGCGCGGCCTGATTCCGGCGGCCGAACCGACCACGCGCGATTCGGTAATCCTGCCGCTGATGGCCGGCGACCCGGCGCCCAGTCTGTATCTGGGCCGGCCTTGCTATAACGGCCACACTGAAGACCCCGGCTGCGGTTCGGAGTTGTGGACCGGCGGCCGTTACGGCGAATCCGTCGTTGCCAGCATGGCGCAGGCCTTGCTGAACTTCGCCGAGCAAAACGGATACCGCGAACTGGTATTGATCGGCCACAGCGGCGGCGGCACGCTGGCGTTGTTACTGGCGGAACGTTTGCCGCAAACCTTGGCCGTCATCACTTTGGCCGGCAATTACGACATCGACCGCTGGACCGATTACCACGGCTACCAGCGCTTGCAAAACTCGCTGAATCCGGCCATAAGGCCGGCGGGCCGCGTTCCCGAGTGGCACCTGCTCGGCGAGCGCGATACGACCATCCCGCCGGCACTGTTCGAGTCGGCCCTGCGCGCCCGCCCGCATGCCCATGTAATCCGGGTCGATGCCGACCATAACCGCGGCTGGCAAGCAATCTGGCCGGAAATGTTGCGACGCTTGCCCAGCGCGAGATAAGCGCTATTGCGGCCCGGCGGTTTTCTGCTATCGTTGCCGGCCTAACCCTTCACAGCAAAAGGCGGCTCGTTATGGCTCAGAAGATGTATCAAAATCGTACGCTCGCGTTGGCGATCGGCAGCATACTCATGGCGGCTTGCGCCCGCGACGTCAGCCAGGAAGAAATGGCCAGGGCCACCGAAGGCTACATCGTGGCCGATACCAATAAACTGTTTGTGGTGGATTGCCTGCTGCCCGGCCAAGTCCGCAAACTCGGTTCGCAAATGACCTACCTCAGCGCACGCCGGCCGATTCGCACCACCGCGGCGGATTGCGAAGTCCGCGGCGGCGAATACGTGGCCTACGACCGCGCCAATTACGCCAGCGCATTGAACATCTGGCTGCCGAAAGCCCAGGAAGGCGACGCCGCCGCGCAATTGGCGGTCGGCGAAATTTTCGAAAAGGGCTTGGGCAGCCAAGCCGACTATAAAGCGGCCGCGCAGTGGTACGAAAAAGCCGCCCGGCAAGGCAACTCGCAAGCGCAATTGAACCTGGGCCATCTCTACGAAAAAGGCCTCGGCGTCGCGCCGGACAAGGAGGCGGCGTTACGCTGGTATCGCAAATCGGCCGGCCTGGAAGATGCCGGCATCCAATTCGCCCCGGCGGTAAACTCTCAGGAGCTGGAGACGCTGCGCAGCGAAGTCGCCGAGTCGCGCCGCGAAGCCGAGCAACTGCGCGAGCAATTGCAAGACACCCGCCAACAGACCCTGGACCAGCAGGAAAGTCTGCGTAAGGCGCAAAGCGAGCTGGAAGCGCTGCGCAACAAACTGCAACAACAAAAATCGACTGCGCCGGGCAATTCCAGCGATATCGAGCTGCTGGAAAAACAACTGCGCGAAAAAGAGTCGCAACTCAAAGACCAACAAGCCAAGCTCGGTTCGTTGACCCAAACCTTGAGTCAGGAACGGCAACGCATGAAGCGCGAGCTGGACGCGGCCCGGCAGGAAAATCCCGCGGCCAAAACCGCTGACAGCAAGGCCAACGAACTGGAAAACCGGCTGAACGAGAAGATCGAAACCTTCCAGAAACAATCGGCCGAACTGACCGGCTGGCTGACATCGCCGGACAAGCTCGACCGCAACCAGATCGACAGCCGCAAACTGGCGCTGCAACAGCAAGCCAAGGAAATCGCCGCGCTGAAAGAAAAACTGGAACAATCGCGCAGTACCTTGTTGGCATCCGGCTCCGGCCCGAATATCGAGCTGATCGAACCGGCCGTGACCGTGACCCGCGGTATTCCCAGCATCCAATTCGCCGTCGGCGAAAGCAGCAAACGCATTATCGGCAAAATCGACGCCAGTACCGGCCTCAACCGCTTATTATTGAACGACAAACCGGTCAAGGTCGACGCTAACGGCCGTTTCGAAACCGACGTCAGTCTGCAAGGTGACGAAACCGTGGTGCGGATCAGCGCGACCGACAAACGCAACCAACACAGCGACTTGAGCTTGCGCCTGCTGGCCGCCAGCAGCGGGATCAGCGCCGAACCGTTTCCGAGCAGCAACGGCAGCGGCAGCGACTTGAAACGCAGCGGCGACATCCAGTTCGGCAAGTTTTACGCGATCATCATCGGCAACAACGACTACGGCGCCTATCCGTCTTTGAAGACGCCAATGGCCGACGCGAAAAGTCTGGAATTGCTGCTGCGCGAGCGCTACGGCTTTAAAACCAAACTGCTGCTGAACGCCAACCGCCACGCGATCATGTCGGCGCTGAACGAGCTGAACCAAAAACTGACCGAACAGGACAATCTGCTGATTTATTACGCCGGCCACGGCGAAATCGACAAGCGCAGCCAAACCGCCTACTGGCTGCCGGTCGATTCCGAGACCGGCAACAGCGCCAACTGGATCTCCAGCCAAAGCATCACCGAATTCCTGAGCATCATGCCGGCCAAACACATCATGGTAGTGGCCGACTCCTGTTATTCCGGCGCCTTGACCGGTTCCGCCGTGGCCAAACTGCCGGAGGGTATGGACGATGCCAAGCGCGAGCGCTGGTTGAAGGCGATGAACAGCCGCAAAGCTCGTACCGTGCTGACATCCGGTGGCGTCAAGCCGGTTATGGATCAGGGTGGTGGCGAGCACTCGGTGTTTGCCAATGCATTTTTGAAGGTGTTGCGCAGCAACAAACGGATTATCGAGGATTACGATATTTTCCGGGATGTGGCGAATCAGGTCCAGGCGTCGGCGGCGCGCGGCGGCTTCGAACAAAAACCGCAATATGCGCCGTTGCAACATGCCGGGCATGAAGGCAGCCCGTTCTTTTTCGTGCCGGAGGTCTGATCCTACAGCGGGCCGGGCCGTAACGGCCCGGCGGGAAGGAATGGCTTAAACGCTTATTTCCATTTCGAAAACAAATCTTTCAGCTTGTCTTGCTTGGCTGCGGCCGGGATTGGCGCAGGCGCAGGTGCCGGAGGCGGCTCCGGAGCGGCTACTGGCGCCGGTTGCGGTTCTTCGGCAGGTTTGCTTTTACCGAACAGGCTTTTCAATTTGCTGGCTTTGGCCGGTGCCGGCGCAGCCGCATCGACTACCGGCTCGGCAACGACAACCGGCTGCTCCGGCACTGGCTCGGCGACCGGTTCCGCGGCCGGAACGGCAGCTTCCTCGACGAGTTCGGCTACTTCCACCGTAGTTTGGGTACCCAGTTTCTGATCCAGTTTGGCCATTTGCTGCATGGTGTTGTTCAACAATTGCTTGAACTTACCGAAGCCGCCGCTTTTCTCGACCGCCTTATCGACCGACGCTTGTTTGCTCGGGGCGACGGTTGCGGCAGCTGCAGCCGGGGTTACCGGTGCCGGCTCAGTCGTAACCACCGGAGCCGAAGTTGGCTCTGGCATAGGCATCGGTTCGACCGGGACCGCCACTTCAGGCGCCGAAACGACAGCAATCGGCGGCTGGATAACAGCGGGGTTCGATTCCGGAATCGGCGCGACAATCGGCTGCGGCGCAACCGCGGCAGGGGCCGGCTGATTCACCGGATTATCCCGTTGGCCCACCTCGGTTTGATAGCGGCTGACGGTTTCGGCCAGGGCTTTTTCGGCGTTGGCCTGTTGGCGTTCGAACCGAATTTTCTGTTCTTCCAACGCCAACTCCAATTTGGCGACCTGCGCGGTTTGCTCTTCCACCTTACGCTGCAAGGGCTCCAGCAATGCGTCTTTCTCCGCCAACTTCGCAGTTTCGGCCCACAACGACAATTGCAGATCGGTCTTGCCTTTTTGCTCGGCTTGGAAACGTTCGACCGCCTGCTCGCTAATCGCCGCGTAACGGCTCCACAAATCGCCGCTGTCGGCGTTGTTCGCCGCGGGCAAACTCGGCTCGGTCAATTCGAATTTGTTGGCCAAAGCCTTGATGCTGTCGATCAATTGCCGATTACCGGCGACCACTTTCTCCTCCAAGCCGGCAGCGCGTTGGGCGGACTCTTCGGCGGCGGTTTGTACCTCGGCCAATTGCTGAACGCTGGCGGCCAATTCGGCCTGGCTGCTTTGCAATTGCTGTTGTGCCGTTTCCAGATCGGACTGTAAGCCGAGACGCAGTTTCACCAGGGTGGCGTTGGCTTTTTTCAGAAAGTAAATGCGGATACTGTAAAAAATCGAAGTCAGCAACCAAACCGCAACGGCCACGGCTCCGGCATATTCCGGATTGGCAAGGGTTAATTGGTACCAATCCAACAATATGCTTTGAATCATCGGTAAATATGCGTCCATAGAAAATCCCGGCTAAATATAATTTTTATAATGAAGACCCGGGGCCCCACCCAAGGAACCCGGCACCTGCTCTTGAACCTAACGGTTCAGTATACCAGCTTGATTGCACGACGGAATTATCCGCCACCGCCGCCAAACTCGGCGGCCGTCCGCGCGACAAATCATAAGCCGGACGATCCGGCCAGCGTTCCGGCAAACTCCCGCGCCGCTAACCGCGGATTAAGTCGGCCTTAAGCGGCCGCTTGCCAAACTATCTGCCAAGTCAAACAGGAGCCGATATGAAAGACTCGCAGAAAGGAATTACCCGCATCCGCACCGCGCCGTATCTGACCACCGACGGCAGCTTGCGCTTCTGCGTCAGTGCCCCGTTGCTTGAACCGCCGGTGGATTTCAAGGAATGGTACCGCCCGCGGCAACGTCCGGTTCGATTCAGCCGCCAAAGCGCTGCTTGATTTGGTCGCTCAGGCAGCCAACGTTAGACGGGTACCCGCCGTTTGAGAAGACTGCGGGCCTGAAACCCGGTAGACAGTGCGGTTCCGACCAGAATCACCGCCATACCGAGGATATGCCGCGGCGTGACCGTTTCGGCCAAGTACAGCGCGCCCCACAGGGTCGCGAACATCGGATTCAGAAAGGTGACGGTCAACGCGGACGAGGCACCGATATCCCGAATCAATCGGTAATAGAGCGGAAAGGCGATGCCGGTGCAGACAATGCCCAAACCGGCGACAGCCATAATGGATTCCACGGTCGGCAGTTGCTTTAACGGCCACAGAAACACCATCGGCAGCAGCAGCAACGCCGCTGCCCACAGGCTGCCGTGAGCAGTGTCGAACGGCGCCAGCCTGGCTCTGGCCTTGGCGTAATTGGTGGCAATCCCGTAGGAGAATGCGGCGGCCAGCGAACTGATGACCGGCAGCAAAAATTGGCCGGGGCTGACAGCCAGCAAGCCCCAGAACAGCAGAGCCACCCCGGACAGCGCCATGAACATGCCGCAAATCCGTTTCCACGCCAGTTTCTCGATACCGAGCGTCAATCCGATCGCATAAGCCCAAATCGGCGCCGTTGCGTTCAACACCGACAATTGCGAGGTCGACAATGTCGCCGCCGCATAGGCAAACAAACTAAACGGCAGCGCGACATTGAAAAAACCCATCACCAGTAAATAGCGCCAGTTCCGCCACAGGCCGCCCAGCCGTTTGCCAAACACGGCCAGTACCGATAAAAACAACGCTGCCGAGAACACTCGGCCTTCCGCGACATAGGCCAGCCCCAGAATCGGCGCGGATATCCGCATCAATAGAAAAGATCCGCCCCAAATCGCAGCCAGGAGCAGTAAACGTAACGCATCGGCAAGAGTCATAATCCAGATTGTTAGCGGTTGGAAACCGGTTTACTGTCCCGCACAAGCGGCCTACTCGACGCGTCCGCCGCGCGATAAAATCCGCGCCGGCTGGCAAGACAAACACCCCGGCAATACGTTAACCTTTACACATCAGTCGTCAGTTACTGGAGCACACCTTATGCGAAACGGAACCATCCCTGCCCTGACTCTGTTGCTAAGCGCGGCAACCACGCTGTCCGGTTGCGCCAGCGTTCCGGCTTCCGATCCGCGCGATCCTTGGGAAAGCTGGAACCGGCCGATGCAAACCTTCAACGACCGGGTCGACGATTACCTGATGAAACCGGTGGCCCGTGGCTACCGCTGGATTACGCCGGATTTCGTCGATGCCGGCATCAGCAATTTTTTCAGTAATATCGCCGACATCCGGGTCTCGATCAACGATGTTCTGCAAGGAAAATTTCGGCAAGCCGGCATGGATACGGCGCGTTTCCTGGTCAATACCACGGTCGGCATCGCCGGCTGGTTCGATCCGGCCAGCGCCATCGACTTGCCCAAACACCATGAAGATTTCGACCAGACCCTGGGCTATTGGGGCATACCGACCGGCCCTTATATCGTGCTGCCGCTATTGGGGTCGAGTTCGCCGCGCGGCGTGATTGGCTTGATCGGCGACACCGCCGCCAACCCGATCAGCTACACCGGCCTGTTTACCCAGTCGTCGGCATTGTCGACGGCGATCTCCGGCGGCTTGGGCGGCGTCAATGCCGCCGATTTGCGGGCCGACAACCTCGAAACCGAAAAAATCGCCAGCGAAGCCGCGGTGGACCGCTACGGATTTTTCCGCGGCGCCTATTTTTCGCAGCGCGATTACCTGGTCAACGACGGCAACGTCACTGACACCGACATTTTAGATCTCGACGAAACCGAGGAGAAACTGTCGCCCGTGAACCCCTATTGATCCGCTGCGCCCGAATCCGCTCCGACAGGCATCTTGGCGGGTCGGTCAACAATCTATCGATGAGGCCCGAGCCATGAGAAAACTGATATTTACCGCCGTTCTGGCCGCTGCTGGCACCAATGCCAACGCCATCCCGCCGGCCAACCGTTCGCTACCGCTGGATCGAATCAGCATCGAACGCATCGACCTCCAAGGCCAGATCAAGACTTGGAACCTAAACAAGGTCTGCATCGACGGCCAAGCCTATCTACTGTTGATGAAAAGTTTGACCGAACCGGTCAGTATTTCGCCGGCATTTGCCGACGGCAAACCGGAGCAATGCCAAATAGCAGGGGACGAAACTTTACCCCGTAAATAACAGTCTGGATTCGGCAGGAATCGATACCGCACCGATCTGCTCTCAAACAGTGCGGAGCGCGTAGACCAAAACGACAGATTGTCAATCCGCTTTACAAAGTTCGCCGCCGACCAACATCGCTCAGTGCCAAGATTTTGAGCTTAGGGCATTATTCAAGACTGGCCCGATTTTTGTTTGTTATTTTTCATACTCTCGACTACCGAATTCACCGAGCCATGTACCTGAAAAAGCGCTCCGAAACCTATTTCGACCCTTACTGGCGCACCCGCGCCCAGAAAATCATCCCCGGCGAATACTGCCTCGCCACGGCCGGTTCGGTGATCGTCACCGTGCTGGGCTCTTGCGTCACTGCCTGTATCCGCGACCGCAACAAAGGCATAGGCGGCATGAACCACATCATGGTGGCCAACACCAACGAAGGCCAACCGCTGAATGCGCGCCTGGAACACCAGGCGGTCGCGGCGATGGATAAGTTCATCGACCATCTGCTCGACATCGGTGCGGAGGCGCACCAGCTGGAAGCTAAAGTCTTCGGCGGCGGCAATATTCTGAACGGCCTGCACCGCGACAACGTCGGCGCCCGTAGTGCGCAATTCTTGCGTAATTACCTGGCCGAACGCGACATCCCGATCGTTGCCGCCGACACGCTGGATATCTATCCGCGCAAGATCTATTTCTTTCCGGAATCCGGCAAAGTTCTGGTAAAAAAACTCAAAGACGTCAAAAACGAGACCATCCTGCTCCGCGAACAGGAATATTCGACGCGAATATTCGCCGGCAGCCTGGCTTGATGCCTCGACGCGGAGCGGCCGGATACGAACAGAGTTGATCCGGCCGCTTCCCTCGACAACTAGCCAGTCGACTCCCTCCTCACCGCCCGGTTTAAAAAACACCTTCAGAAGGGCACCAGCGCAAAACACCGACAGTCTCGGCCAGTAAACTTCATCTGCTACCGACGGCGACAACAGATGCAGCAAAAACCCTGACATTCGTACGTGATACAATCCGTACCTCATCCATATCAACTCACAGGAATTTTATGCCCTCCATCAAACTCATCGGCTTGCTGTTGTTCTCCGCCTCTTTCGCCGCCGGCGCCGCGGAAATTCCGCTGACCCAAGCCGACCTGCTGGGCACCTGGCAAATCGAAAAAGAATCGGTCAACGCCGACGGTAGCGGCGCCCGCGGCCTGAACACGACATGGACCTTCAGAAACGACGGCACCATGGAAGGCATTTCCCAAGAAAACGACTCCCACGCCCGCATCGAGCAACTCAAAGCGGTACTGAACTACAGCGTCGAAGACGGCAAATTGAAAAAACAGGCTGCTCCAGGCCGCTCGAAAATGGAAACCTGCGCCGCCACCACAAAAGACGGCAGCAAAATGGTCTTGAAATGCCAGTCGATCTATTTCTTCATGACCAAAAAATAAGCACCGCGAGCTGACGCTTCCTGGGCCGGTCTGACTTGCGATTATTCGACCGCAAAGACTTCATGAACGCCCCCGGCCGCCTCCTCTCGCAACTGCCGCCCAAGCCAATCGTTGCGATTGTTGCGGTTGCCACGCTGCTAAAATCCACGCGCCCAGATAGGCGTACTCCGGCATACCGCGCAATCGGGATGGTTTTCATCCCCTGGTGCCGCGGCCAGCACCGGAGGGTTTGAGTGGAACAGCCCGACAGGGGGCTATGCAGGGGTGAATCGCGGTTGTCGGTCCGCGAACCGACATTGAAAGTAACCGTCGTGTCAGCGACACAAGACAGGAAGGTCTATTAACCGCGTGGGCACAAAACCCGTGCCCACCCTTATATCTCGATTCTGACCGAAAAAAGAAGCAGAATCCCCGACTGATCATCGGGAGGGCGATGGAGAAGACGTGCCCACCCTGAGGCTTTAAAGCCTGCCTTGTAGATAGTTCTCTCCATCGCCCGCACTCACTTTAAAGTTCGAACGGTATTCTAAGGGCTTGGTTAACCTTGACCCTGTATGCATAAGGCTGAACTTTGCGAGTGTCCATTCTGATCCAGCGTTCGATTTTTGTTATTTCAGTTAGGTAGCGATCATGACTTCCATTATCATTGGCATCGATATTGCCAAGCTTAAATTCGACGTGGCCCGGCTCGCCGAAGGCAAATACAAGCATGCTAAGTTTGCCAACAATCCCGAGGGCTTTGCCGCGTTTGCCGTCTGGCTAGACGGCTTTGGCGACACCGACCCGCGTCTTTGCATGGAAGCCACTGGCGCTTACGGCCTACCCCTGGCAGAGTTTCTCGCCGACCGAGCCTACTTCGTCAGCGTGGTCAATCCTGCTCAAATTCATGCCTTCGGAAAAAGCGAACTCAGTCGCGCCAAAACCGATAAAGCCGATGCCAAGCTGATTGCCCGCTATGCCCTGCAAGCCGACCCGGTCGCCTGGAAACCACTACCCGCAAATCTGCGCCAGTTGCACGCCCTCACGCGTCGCTTAGAGCACTTGGGGGAAATGCAGCGCATGGAGCAGAACCGGTTGGAGACGGCTGACACCACCATCGTCCCTTCCATCAACACGGTGCTGGCGACATTGGCGGCCGAACTAAAGGCCACCCGTCAAGCCATCCAGGACCATATCGACAAGAATCCCGATCTCAAACAGCAAAGCGACCTGTTGACCTCCATTCCGGGGATCGGCCCCGCGACGACCGCCTATTTGCTCGTGGCTCTAAGCCCTCATCACGGCTACGTCAATGCCAAACAAATCGTGGCCCAAGCCGGACTCGCGCCCGCCATCCGTCAGTCAGGACAATGGCAAGGCAAAACCTGTATTGCCAAGACCGGTGACGCTCGGTTGCGCAAAGCGCTCTATCTACCCGCTTTGGTCGCCTGGCAACATAATCCAGCCATCCGCGTCCCATGCGAACGGCTCAAAGCCAACGGCAAAAACGGCAAGCTCATCGTCTGCGCCGCCATGCGTAAGCTCATTCATCTGGCTTTCGCTATCTTGAAATCCGGTAAACCTTTTGATCCTAATTTTTCCCTTGCATGAGCGGGTTTAAGACGGTATCTACGATATCTAATCGTACCTATGCGGGCTTTTTCAAAGGTAAACCGTTCAACCCCAAATCGCCGCGCCGGCACAAAAGCCTTTTACAACCAGCATCCATGAAATCGGGGTGGTTTTCTTCCCGTATGCCGCGCCGAGCACCGGAGCTTTTGAACGGATCAGCCCGTTAGGGGCGCCGCAGGGATGCGGCGCGTTGCCGAAGGGGCAGGAAGCCCCTTTCGGCAACCCCGTTCAAAAGCGAGGAGCGCAGGATAAAAGCGGCATCCGGGTGTCTTTTCTTTTGGATACTTTTCTTTGGACAAGCAAAGAAAAGTATCTCGGCTGTCGGGCCGAGACCCGACATAAAAACAGGTCGTGGCAAATTCACACCATGCGTACGATTACGCTACCACTAATATTACCTACGCAGGCTTTGATTGATTACGTAATATAAAACGATTATATTCCGGTTTTTTTCGAAAATAATCCACAAGTTTATAGCTATCCTCGTCTGTTTCAATATAATTTTTATCAATGATCTCTCTTAATTTTTTTTTGCTGACCCTTGATAAATTCAACTGTATTTTCCGTACGCTTCCGGCCGCTGAATCTATAATGTATCCAGCACCTCTATTAAAGGAATTATGACCATCTTTATAGAAAGTAATACTTCCGAAGCCCGTAACCTCATCTTTTCCTTCAGCATGCATCTGAGCATTAAATAACCATCTCATTTCATTATTTGCTTCTTCTATGCGCACATCAATTGCTCTGAAAGTTGCATGTAAACTCATATCCCTATCGTAGTTCTTTCCATAATAGAGAAATTTATCACTGCCATAATCATACTCAATACAGGCATAACTATAAGGATTTTCTTCTTTATCGACTTCCTCATACCAGTGACCTTCTAGAGCTGCTGCTTTAGATAACAAAAGCCGAGTCGTTTTGAATCTCTTTGGAAACTTTAAGAGAAGATATGTAAATGCTAGATAGATGACTGAAGCTATTATTACTGCAAACATTATGCTTGTTGATGCCTCTACCCCCTGCGCTCGAAAATATCCTTCTACCTTTATAGCTGTAACAGAAGAAAAAAATGAAATAAACAATGGCAATAATGATTTCATACATACACATATTAAAATATAAGTTGAGAGGGGCATGCCGCAGCATCCTAAGAGCTGAATGATTGAAACTCTATCGGATAGCAGCAATGACGCTAATAAAGAAGGTACTGTCGCCGACCCACATTACCGCGACTTCGCAAGCAAAAGTACTGTTTATCATAACCTTAAACCACCAACCTCGGCACCGCCGCCAACAACCTCTGCGTATACTCATGCTCCGGCGCCCCGCAAACTGAAGAAGTCGCCCCCTGTTCGACGATCTTCCCCCGATACATCACCACCGTCCGATCGCTGAGATACTCGACGACGCCAATGTTATGGGTGATAAACAGCAAAGTCAGATTACGCCGGCGGCGGATGTCCAATAACAGCTGCAGAATTTCCGCCTGCACCGAGACATCCAGCGCGCTGGTGATTTCGTCGCAGACGATGAATTCCGGGTTCAAGGCCAGGGCGCGGGCCAGGCCGATGCGCTGGCGCTGGCCGCCGGAGAATTCGTGCGGGTAGCGCCACAGCGCCTCGCGGCCGAGTTGCATGTCGTCCAGCAGTTGTTCGGCCAGAGCGATGCGCTCGTCGCGGCTGGCGCCGATGCCGTGCACCTGCATCGGTTCGGTCAAGGTGGTTTCGATCAATAATCGCGGATTCAACGACGATTGCGGGTCTTGGAAGGCGATCTGCATCTGCCGACGCAACGGCCGCAGCTCTTTGGCGGACAATCCGACCAGCTCCCGGCCGGCTATCTTGATGCTGCCCTCGGTCGGCGGCTCCAGTTGCAGCACGGCCCGGCCCAACGTGGTTTTGCCGCAACCGGATTCGCCGACCAGCGCGACGATTTCGCCGCGCGGAATGTCCAGCGACACGTCGTCGACGGCTTTGATGTGATCGACCACGCGGCGCAACAGACCCTTGCGCACCGGGAACCAGACTTTCAGGTTGCGGATCTGGATTAGCGCGTCGCTTTCGGTAGCGGCTTGCGGTTTTGTTCCAATTGCAGGCTCGGCTGGTTGCAGATTCGCAGTGGGTTCAACCCGCGCAGCGGCTGCCTGTGCCTCGACGGGAATAACATCAACTCCGGTAGCCGATGCCGACTGCAGCTTCAGACCGGCCCTTTCCAGAACGGAAAGCGATTTTCGATCTTTCTCAGCGTGAGCGGAGTGAGGTGGCTGTGTTTCTTCTGCGAGCTGCGGCGGCGCTTCGACGGGCTCAGCGCGAACGGCTTTCGGGGATGCGGAGACATCGGGCTTGGCCAGATTCTCCGGCACCGAGGCCAACAGTTTCTGCGTGTACGGATGTTGCGGACGACCCAACACGTCGCGGCAACGGCCGGCTTCGACCAGGCGACCGTATTGCATCACGCCGACCCAGTGCGCCATTTGCGCAACCACGCCGAAGTCGTGGGTGATGAACAGCATGCTCATGCCGGTGTCGTCTTGCAGCTGCCGCATCAGCCTTAGAATCTCGGCCTGCACGGTGACGTCCAGCGCAGTGGTCGGCTCGTCGGCGATCAGCAGTTTGGGCTGGCAGGCCAGCGCCATCGCAATCATCACTCGCTGGCGCTGGCCGCCGGACAGTTGGTGCGGGTAATCGCGAAAGCGCGAGCCGGGATTGGGTATCTGTACCTGAGTCAGGGCTGCGACCGCGCGTTGCTCGGCCTCGTCCGGGTTCATGTCCGGGTAATGCAGTTGCAGCGCTTCGATGATTTGCTCGCCGATGGTCAACACCGGGTTCAGCGAAGTCATCGGTTCCTGGAAGATCATCGCGATCTGCGCGCCGCGCACTTGGCGGATATCGGCATCGGGCAAGGTCAGCAGGTCGCGGCCCTCGAACAGAATCTGGCCGCTGGGATGGTTGGCGATACCGTCCGGCAACAAGCGGATCACCGACAAGGCGCTGATCGACTTGCCGCTGCCGGATTCGCCGACCAGGCAAAAGGTTTCGCCTTGCGGAATCTCGAAGCTGACGTCTTCCACGGCTTTAACCGGCTCGGCGCCGGTGTGCAGGTAGGTGCGCAGGTTTTTGACTTGCAATAACGGCGCGCTCACGACTCGCCTCCGTTACGGCGCGACAATTTCGGATCGATCGCGTCCCTGAACGCTTCGCCGATCAGGTTGTAGGCGAACACCGTCATGAAAATCGCCCCGCCGGGAAACACCGCCATCCACCAGTTGAAAGTCGAGGATTTTACGGCCTGATCCAGCATCGCCCCCCACGACGGCGCATCGACCACCCCCAACCCCAAGAAACTCAAGGTCGCTTCCGACAATATCGCCCCAGCCACGCCAAAGCTGACCGCTACCAGCAAGGGCGCGACGCCGTTGGGCAGCATGTGACGGAACAAGATAGACGGCAGCGGCAAGCCGCTGGCGATGGCGGCCTGCACGTAATCCTGCTTGCGCAGTTTCAGAAACTCGGTGCGTACGTAGCGGGCGTAACCCGACCAGCCGGTGACGCCGATGATGACCATCATCATGTACAAACTGCGGCCGAAGAAGGCGACGAAGGTTAGCAGTAGAAATAGCGTAGGAATGTCCTCGAAGATTTCCACCAAACGCATGCCGAGCATATCGACCACGCCGGAGAAATAGCCCATCAGGCCGCCAACGACGATGCCGATCGCCAAGGCGATGCCGGTGGCGATGAAACCGATGCTGAGCGCGATGCGGCTGGCGTGGATCATCCGGCTCAACACGTCGGCGCCGTTTTCTTCGGTGCCCATCCAGTGCTTATGGCCTTCGCTGGCGAACGGCGCTTCCAGACCCTTGCTACCGAGGTCGCGCAGGTAATCGCCGGGTGCATAGGGAATCGGCGGCATGATTTTCCAATCGACCTGGCTGTATTCCGGGCCGCGAAAATCGTCGTAAATCACCAAGGCTGGCGGTTGCACAGTCAGGTTGGCAATCAAAGCGGCCAGCCCGGTGCCGGCCAGAAACAGGAAAAACTTGGTGCCGCCTGCCAACGGCAACCGCGACACCGCCAACGCGATGAAAAACCCCGCCAGAATCCAGGCGTCCTCGATCGATAGATAGCGCAACACCGGCGCCGTAATCTCGCCGTTTTTGCTCATCAATAACGGCATCGAGTTGGCCAAAAATGGCGCGAACACCGCAAAGAACACCAGCACGCCAACCCAGGCCAGGCCGAATTTGACGCCGACCCCGTCCAGGGTTCGGCGCCAGATGCGGGCGGCGAAGGATTGCCGGCTGATAATGGGCTTAGTCATAACTCACCCTCGGGTCGGCCAGGGTATAGCAGAAGTCGGCGATCAGATAGCCGATCAGAGTCAGAAAGCCGCTGATCCAGGTGATCGATAGCACCAGTTCGCGGTCCCTGCCCTTCACGGCTTCCACCGCCAGTTGGCCCATGCCGTTGATGCTGAAAATGTTCTCGACGATCAACGAGCCGGCCAGCAAACTCGGCAGCAAGCCAGCCGAGACGGTAATCAGCGGCAACAGGCTGTTGCGGAACACGTGCTTCCACAGCACATCGTTTTCGGCCAGGCCCTTGGCGCGGGCGGTACGGGCGTAGTCGGCGTGCAAGTTTTCCAGGATCGAGGTGCGGGTCAGCTTGGCCAGCGCGGCAAAACCGCCGTAGGACAGACAAATCACCGGCAACACCAAGTGCCAGATGCGATCCAGCAAAAAGCCGCGCACGAAACCGCTGTCGTCCCAATGCGGCAAAAACGGCATGTCCAGCGCTTCGCGGGCGCTAAGGCCGGCAGTGGGAAACCATTGAAAATATTGGACGTTGGCAAAGAAACCCAGCAGCAGGACGCCGGCCAGCATGGTCGGGATCGACCACAAGCCCAGCATCGCCAGGCTGGAACCGACATCGAAGGCGCCGCCGCGTTCGGTCGCCGATTTCATGCCGATCCAGATCGCCAGCGCGTAGGTGAACGGTATCGTCACCAGATTGAGTAGCAAGGTGATCGGAATGCGCTCAACAAGGATATCGGCTACCGGCCGGCCGTATTGAAAGCTGGTGCCTAGGTCCATGCCCTTGGTCAGCGAGAACGACTGGTGGCCCTGTTCGTCGGCGACGAAACCGACCGGCGAGACGTTGTTCAGCCAGCGCAGGTATTGCAGCGGCGCCGGCTGGTCCAGGCCGTAGCGCTTGTTGTAATAGTCCAGCAGGGCCTGCTTTTCCTGCGGCTTCATGTCCATGCCGCCGACCAGGGTTTGGGCGCTGATGCCGCCCGGCGACGCGGCCATCACCGTGAACACGACGATGGTGATACCCAGCAAAGTCGGCACCATCAACAGCAGGCGGCGCAGCAGATAAGTCAGCATCCGGCGTCCTCCGGCTTATTGAGTGTATTTTTGCTGGGCCAGCGGCACGTAGTTTTCCAGCGGCAGCGAACCCAGGTTCAAGCCCAGTTTGGTCATTTGCAGATTGTGAATACGCTTGTCGACGAACAACAGGCTTTTGCGGCGCATCAGGAAGGTATAGGGCTGGTCTTCGTAGAGGATGCGTTCGGCCTGCTGCCACAGCGGCATGCGTTTGCCTTCGTCGACGGTACGGCGCGCGGCGTCGATCAATTTGTCCAGTTCCGGATTTTGGTAGCCGATGAAATTATCACCCTTGCTGATCGCCTGCGAGCTATGGAAGGCTTGGTACAGGTCGGTTTCGATGCTGCTGGTCCAGCCCAGGGTGATGGCGTCGAAGTCTTTTTTATCCAGGTTCTCCAGCATCACCGGCCATTCCTGCGGGAACGGCACCAGTTTGACGCCGGCTTTGGCGTACAGATCCTTCAACAACAGCACCATGCGGCTGGTGTCTTCGTTGGCCTGAAAGTAAGTCAGTTTGAATTCGAAGGGCTGACCTGTTTTGTCTTCCAACACGCCGTCCTGGTTGCGGTCTTCGTAGCCGGCTTCTTTCAGCAAGGCCTTGGCTTTATCGAGATTGGCTTGATACGGCTGCAAGGTAGCGTCGTGCTGCTTGCTGGCGTTGCCGAACGGGCTGACCGCCGGCTCGGCGTAGCCTAGAAACACATCCTTGATGATGCGGCCGGTGTCGGTCAAATAGCTCATGGCCTGGCGCACGCGCTTGTCGGCGAAGCGGGTCGGTTTGCCGCCGCGCATCTGGTTCCAGCCGATGTAGCTATAACCCACCACTGGCGGCATGTATTCGAAGCTTTGGCTCTTGGCTTGAATCTGGGCGTCGCTTTGCAGTTGTTTGTATTCGGAGGCTCGCGCCGAGTAGGAGTCGATGTCGCCGTTACGGTAGGTCGTCAGGCGGGCGCTGTCGTTTTGGATGATTTTCCACAAAATGCGGTTGTAGGCCGGCTGCACGTCGCCCCAGTAGCGCTCGTTACGGACCAGCTCGACGTTGCCTTGGTCCGGGGTCCAGCTTTTCGGATCGGCCAGTTTATAGGGACCGCTGCCCAGCAACAGACCTTTGGATTCGTTGAATTTTTGCGGTTCTTTCAGGTAGGGTTCGTAAAAATGCTTGGGCAGAATATTCATGCCGCCGGCCAGGGACAGTGCTTCGAAATACGGTTCCTTGTAGGTGAACACCACCCGGTATTTGCCCTCGGCCTTGACCGACTGAATCTTCTGCAAATAGGCACGCTCGCGGGGCGCCTGGATCGCCTCGGTCATGATGAAACTGAAGCTGAACACCACATCGTCGGCGGTCAGCGACTGGCCGTCGGAGAAAGTGACGTCGTCGCGCAACTCGAAAGCAATGGTGAGACCGTCTTCGCTAACCGTCCAGCTTTTGGCGATCAAACCTTCCCAGGCCAGCGTATCCGGGTTGCGGGTAATCAGGCTTTCCTGGACGTAGCTTTGTACATTCGAGGCGTAGGCATCGGTCGATACCAGCGGCGTAATGGTTTTCAGGTTAGTGCCGAAGGCTTCGACACTCCAGTCGCCTGCGGCATAATCCGGCAGCTTGGTTGCGGCATGCGCTCGTTGAAAGGCCGGGGCAATGCCGCCGGATTGTGCGGTTTGCGTCTGCCCAGTCAACGCACCGCTAGCTGCTAGAGTGTGCAACTCGCGCATGGCCTGGGCTTGTTCGGCCAATGCGGTCTGCATTTCGCTAAGCTTCAACCATTGCCGGTCTATCTGGTACATCGTCAATACGATCAAAACGAGTGCCAAGCAAACCAAGCCGTAAAGCGTCCAATCCCGAGAAGCGAATGGTTTTTCCATGGTAAATCTGTCCGAAAGTTTCGAGGCGAAGGGAGCGGAGTTTATATTGACGCTGACCACAACGGCAACCGGTATCAATTTCCAGAAACTGCCGCAAAAGCTGCTGTACTTTACCTTCAGGCCGGCGATTTGCAAAATCGCTTCGTGCTTCCAAGCCTCCGTTTTACCGATTGCGCCTGACGGAGCCCGTAGTCAGGCGCCGCCGTAGCGCAGGTACAAAAAAGGGAGCTTTACGCTCCCTTTTCAAGTCTCGGCTGAAAAATTATTGCTTTTCCGGCCGAACCACAATTTCGGCTTTGGCTTGCAACGCGTTCAACACTGCTTCGAGTTGCGCCTTACCGAAAGCCGCGGCGATGTTTTTCGAGATCGCAGCTTGCTTGTTTTTGTCGGCCTCGGACATTACGCCTTCGTTGACTTTGTGAATGGCCAGCACCAATTTGCCGCCGTCGGCATTATCCAGCACAGCAATACTCGGTTGACCGGCATGCGGCTTGGCGGCTTTGAATATTTCCTGGACGACCGGCGCAGGTAACTGAGTGGCGTTACGCGCCAAACCATCCAGTTTTTTCGAAACCAATTTTCTGGCTTCGGCCGCCTGGGCCAGCGTTTTTCCCGACGCCAGATCCTGTTTGACCTGATCCGCCACCGCGACGGCTTGCTGACTGGCCTTGTCGCGTTGAATAGCGGCAATCAGCTCTTTTTTGACATCTTTCAATTCCTTAACTGCTGCCGGCTGGTGCGAGGCTACGCGCAATACCACCAGCTTATCGCCACCGACTTCGATCGGCTCGCTGTTGCCGCCCTTCAACACATCTTCAGAGAATGCGGCGGCACGAACCTTTTCTTCGGCGGCGATGCCTTCGCCGTTTGCCCGGGTAAACTCAGCCGTTTTTTGTACCGGGCCGCCCAGTAAATCGGCTGCGGCCGCCAGACTGTCCGGATTCTCGTAGCTGACTTCGGCCAACTTCTCAGCCAAGGTATTGAATTTGGTTTCGGCTTGGCTCTTTTGATAGGCCTTGGCGACTTCGGCTTTGACCGCTTCGTAGGGCTTGGTTTCGCCCGGAACCAGTTCGGTCACTTTGATCAGGTGGTAACCGAAAGCGGAACGCACCGGCTCGGATATTTCGCCCAGCTTCAGCTTGCTGGCCGCGTCCTCGAAGGCCTTTTCCATCACGCCGACGTTGAACAGACCCAAATCGCCGCCGTTTTTCGCCGTCAATTTGTCGTCCGACACTTCGGCCGCCAATGCGGCAAAATCCTTGGTTTGCAAATCCTGCTTGGCTTTTACGGCTCTTTGCAGCGCTTGAGCGTCTGCATCCTTGTCTTTACCGAAAGCAAACAGGATATGGCTGATTTTGCGACGCTCCTGGGTCGTGAATTGAGCTTTTTGGTCTTCGTAATAGGCCTTCAGCTGTTCGTCGTCGGCCGCAATACCGGATGCCAGTTTATCCACCGAGAGTTCGACATACTCGACCGAAACCTGTTCGTCGGTACGGTAATCGTCCTGATGCTGCTGGTAATAAGCGGTAAGTTCGTCGTCGCCAGGCTGTTGCGAGACCTGAACCAACGGGACCGTCACATATTCAATATCGCGGGTTTGGTTTTGGATTTTGAAGAAACCGGCGATTTCGGCAGGTGTCGCGAAACTGCTATCGATGATGGCGCGCTGAAACTGTTCCATGACCAAGGCTTTCTTGATGCGATTGACGAACTCAGCGGATGACATGCCCTGCGAGCCCAACAGCGTTTGGTATTGGGTTTTGTCGAACTTGCCGTCTTTTTGGAAATACTCCAGCGATTGAATGAAATCCCTGGCAGTGTCGTCGCTGACGATCAGGTTTTCATTCTGCACGTACTGCAGCAATACTTCGTCGCGCACCAGCTTTTCCAGAGCTTGCTTTTTCAGCGTTTCTTCATCGAATTTCATGCCCGCCAAGTTTTGGGCATATTGCTGGTAGGCCTGATTGACGTCGCGCTGGAAAAACTCCTTGCCTTCCACCGTCACTACCGGCGCTTCTTTGCCGCCGCCGAGATAATTTTGAATGCCCCACAAACCGAACAGCACGCAAATAAATATCAATATGATCGATGCAAAAACTCCATGCACCTTTTCTCTTATTTCTAAAAGCATAAACGCTTTCCTTAAACAGAATTAAACCCGATCGCTAAAGGCGATAAAATTACACGCAAAAAAAAACCTCGGACCGTACGGCCCGAGGTTTCTGTTTTGGCGGAGCGGACGGGGCTCGAACCCGCGACCCCCGGCGTGACAGGCCGGTATTCTAACCAACTGAACTACCGCTCCAAAGTCTGGTGGGTGCTGAGGGGTTCGAACCCCCGACCCTCGCCTTGTAAGGGCGATGCTCTCCCAGCTGAGCTAAGCACCCGACTAAAGAACGACTAGTTTACAGCATCTTTTAAAGATTTGCCAGCTTTAAATGAAGGAATTTTTGCGGCTTTAATAGTGATCTCTTCGCCGGTTTGCGGGTTGCGACCTTTACGTTCCGCTCTTTCTTTAACATCGAAAGTACCGAAACCAACCAGGGCAACGGAATCGCCTTGTTTCAATGCGTCTTCAACGGCTTTGATAAAACCATCCAGAGCCCGACCAGCATCGGCTTTTGTCAACTGTGACGCACTGGCAATAGCGTCAATAAGTTCCGATTTATTCATTTATTTCCCCTTAGGATGTCGTTGTATTAATTATGCTCGGCAAACAAACACGTGTTTTGCCCGCCCACCGGTTATTCCACCAACCCGAATACGGCCTCTCCTCTGCGAGAGGCCGACATTTATATCAACGGGCTGCGATCGGTGTCAAGCGTTAGGAGCCTTGGAAACCACGATTTTTGCGGTTTCCAAGGATTTTAACCCATGCTTAATGTGCCACTACCCCGGACTGTTTTACCTCGACCTTTGCGCTAGTCGCATCGGCCAATTCAGCCGGAGAAAGAGGGGTTGGCATACGTTGTAAGGCCAATTCCAAAACTTCGTCGATCCAACGTACGCACTTGATCGCCAGATTGCGTTTGATGTTTTCCGGAATCTCAGCCAAGTCTTTTTCGTTTTCGGCAGGAATGACCACGGTAGCAATGCCGCCTCGGTGTGCGGCAAGCAGTTTTTCCTTCAAACCACCGATGGGCAAGACCTCCCCGCGCAGGGTAATCTCGCCGGTCATAGCCACGTCGGCCCGCACCGGAATCTTGGTCAGCGCCGAGATAATCGCGGTGCACATACCAATACCGGCGCTCGGTCCGTCTTTCGGCGTCGCTCCTTCCGGAACGTGGATGTGAATGTCGCTCTTCTGGAACACTTCGCTGTCGATACCTAATATACCGGCCCGACTGCGCGCAACCGTTACGGCGGCTTCGATAGACTCCTTCATCACATCGCCAAGCTTGCCGGTAGCCAATTGCTTACCCTTACCAGGCATGACTGCGGTCTCTATCGTCAGCAGTTCGCCGCCGACTTCGGTCCAAGCCAGACCGGTTACTTGGCCGATTTGGTCGCTATCCTCGGCCATGCCGTAGCTGAAGCGGCGCACACCAAGGTACTTGTCCAAGTTCTTTTCGGTAATGGAGGTCCGCGACTTTTTCGCTTTCAGCAACAAATCCTTAACTACTTTACGGCAAATCTTCGATATTTCCCGCTCCAGGCCGCGCACCCCGGCTTCCCGAGTGTAGTAACGCACAATATCTTTGACCGCGCCTTCCGAGATATGGATTTCCGACTCGACCAAGCCGTTACTCTTGATCTGCTTCGGAATTAAAAACCGGGTCGCTATATTGATCTTCTCGTCTTCGGTGTAGCCGGCCAAGCGAATGATTTCCATTCTGTCCAGCAAGGCTGGCGGAATATTCATTGTGTTGGCGGTAGCAACGAACATGACGTCAGACAAATCGAAATCGACCTCCAAATAGTGATCGGAAAAAGTGTGGTTCTGCTCGGGGTCCAGCACCTCCAACAGCGCCGATGCCGGGTCACCGCGAAAATCCGCGGCCATTTTGTCGATTTCGTCGAGCAGGAACATCGGATTGCGGGTTTTGATCTTCGCCAGATTCTGCAGAATCTTACCCGGCATCGAACCGATGTAGGTCCGGCGATGACCGCGAATCTCCGCCTCGTCTCGGACGCCGCCCAGGGCCATGCGTACATATTTACGATTGGTGGCCCGCGCAATCGATTGCCCCAACGAGGTTTTACCGACCCCCGGAGGTCCGACCAAGCACAAAATCGGCCCTTTCAACGCTTTGACCCGTTGTTGAACCGCGAGGTATTCGAGAATGCGTTCCTTGACTTTTTCCAGACCGAAATGTTCGGCTTCCAATACCTCTTCGGCCACTTTCAAATCGTGGCGAACCTTGGTTTTTTTCTTCCAAGGCACATTAACCATCCAGTCGATATAATTCCGAACCACTGTAGCTTCCGCGGACATCGGCGACATCATCTTCAATTTGTTCAGCTCGGCGGTTGCCTTGGTTTTCGCTTCCGCACTCATACCCGCAGCGGCGATTTTCTTTTCCAGCTCTTCGATTTCGTTGCCGGCCTCATCCATTTCGCCCAACTCTTTCTGAATCGCCTTCATTTGCTCATTCAGATAGTATTCCCGCTGGTTCTTTTCCATCTGTTTTTTGACGCGGCCACGAATCTTCTTCTCCATTTCCAGAATATCGACTTCGCCCTCCATCAGCGTCATCAGGTTTTCCAGACGCTTGGCAACGTCGACCATTTCCAGCATCTCCTGTTTTTCCTCGACCTTCAACGCCATATGCGCAGCCATCGTATCGGCCAGACGACTGGGATCGTCAATGCCGGACAAAGAATTCAATACTTCGGGCGGAATTTTGTTATTCAGTTTCACGTACTGATCGAACGAGTTGATCGCAGTGCGTTGCAGCACTTCCGCTTCCTGCTCGGAAATATTCATTTCGTCGGCTAATTCGACGACACTGGCAGCGCAATAACTGTCGATTTCGCAGTATTGGATCACTGAACACCGTTGACTACCCTCCACCAACACTTTCACGGTGCCGTCCGGCAATTTCAGTAATTGCAGGATATTGGCCAACGTTCCGACCTTATACAGATCGTCGAAGCCCGGTTCGTCGACATCGGCTTGTTTCTGGGCTACCAGCAGCACCTGCTTATCTTGCTTGATAGCGGCATCGAGTGCGTCGATAGACATGCCTCGGCCGACAAACAACGGGATTACCATGTGCGGGTAAACCACCACGTCCCGTAAAGGCAGGACTGGAATCAGTTCGTCTTGGTTTTTCAAATCGGTCATTTCAATTGCTCCCGGAGCACGTCAATACACACCCAATCCTATATGAGGACGATCCTGGAGAAAACAAGTATCTTAAATTCAGCGCAAAAAAAAGGAGCTTGGCATCGGCCAAACTCCCTGATTTTTGTTTCGGCTCAACGAAAAGCCGGCTGTTTAAGACTAAGAAGCGTCGGAAACGGCCATTTTCGGCTCGGTTTCGTAAACCAGAATCGGGTCGGAATTACCCGATATCACGCTTTCGTCGATCACGACTTTCGAAATTTTGTCGTTGGACGGCAACTCGTACATCGTATCCAGCAAAACGTTTTCGACGATAGTACGCAAACCGCGGGCACCGGTCTTTCGTTCCATCGACTTGCGGGCAATCGCCGCCAACGAGTCGTCTCTGAATTCCAGTTCGGCACCTTCCATTTCAAACAAATGTTTGTACTGCTTGATCAACGCATTTTTCGGCTGCGTCAGAATTTGAATCAGCGCTGCCTCATCCAATTCATCCAACGTCGCGATAACCGGCAAACGGCCGACGAACTCCGGAATCAGACCATATTTGATCAAATCCTCTGAGCGCACGTCAGCAAAAATTTCGCCCACGTTTCTGTTATCGTCTTTGGTTTTGACTTCAGCAGAAAAACCGATACCACCTTTTTCGGTGCGGTTTTTGATGACTTTATCCAGTCCGGCAAAAGCCCCGCCGACGATAAACAAAATATTGGCGGTATTCACTTGCAGAAAATCCTGCTGCGGGTGCTTGCGTCCGCCTTGCGGCGGCACCGAAGCTACCGTGCCTTCGATCAGCTTCAGCAGGGCCTGCTGCACCCCTTCGCCGGATACATCCCGCGTAATTGACGGGTTATCGGCCTTACGGGAAATTTTATCAATCTCGTCAATGTAGACGATGCCGGTTTCGGCTTTTTCCACATCGTAGTCGCACTTTTGCAGGATCTTCAGGATGATATTTTCGACGTCTTCCCCGACATATCCGGCTTCGGTCAAAGTCGTCGCGTCTGCGATCGTAAAGGGTACATCCAACAATCTGGCCAGCGTTTCCGCGAGCAGGGTCTTACCGGAACCGGTCGGACCTATCAACAGAATATTACTTTTCGCCAACTCGACATCGCTTTTCTTGCTGTTGCTTCGCAGGCGTTTGTAATGATTGTAAACGGCGACTGCCAAAATTTTCTTGGCGTTTTCCTGGCCGATTACATAATTATCCAATTCAGCTTTGATTTCTTTGGGCTTAGGTAACGCACCGCCGGATACCGCCATTTCGTCTTCGAGCAATTCATCCCTGATGATGTCGTTACAAAGCTCGACACACTCGTCGCAAACATAAACGGATGGCCCGGCAATCAGTTTCCGCACTTCATTTTGGCTTTTACCGCAAAAAGAACAGTAAAGAAGCTTTTCGTCGTCTTTACCTTTCTTGTCTCTACTCATAGACAGACTCCACCGTTTCACTTCGCTTCATCACAGAGATGAAATACTTCAAAAACCAATAGTAAACTCCCCCGCACATCGCGGCAACCGGGGTGCGTTGCTGTTAACCGCTACGACTGGTCAACACCTTATCGATCAAACCGTAATCCACGGCCTGTTCCGCACTCAGAAAATTATCCCTATCGGTATCCTGTTCGATCTTCTGCAAGGACTGGCCGGTGTGGTGCGCCAACACCTTGTTCAACCGATCCCGAATCTGCAGGATTTCTCTTGCATGGATGTCGATATCCGAGGCCTGTCCCTGGAAACCACCCAGAGGCTGATGAATCATGACCCGGGAATGCGGCAAGCAATAGCGCTTTCCGGCCGCACCGCCCGCCAACAACAACGCTCCCATACTGGCCGCCTGGCCGATGCACATGGTGCTGACGTCCGGCTTGATAAACTGCATCGTGTCGTAGATCGCCATACCCGCAGTTACCGAACCGCCTGGCGAATTGATGTACAGGTGAATATCCTTATCCGGGTTTTCCGATTCCAGGAACAATAGTTGGGCCACAACCAGATTGGCCATGTAATCCTCAACCTTGCCCACCAGAAAAATGACCCGCTCCTTCAGTAAGCGGGAGTATATATCAAACGATCTTTCCCCACGGGCTGTTTGTTCAACCACTATCGGCACTAGACCGCCCGCCGCTTGCGGCGCCATCATTTCGCTAATCACATTTTGGTTAAACACGTTAAGCCCTCATTGTCACTATCGTTCCATTACCTGATCAAAACCGACGGTCACGTCGGCGACTTTAGCCTGACTTACGATCCATGCCACAGCCTGATCCTCGAGAACCATTTGTTGCACGTCGTTCAGCCGAGACTTGTCTGCATAATACCAGTTCACGACGTCTTCAGGGCGCTCATAACTCTTCGCCATGTCTTCGATAACCGAACGAACTTTGTCGGCATCAACCTTCAATTCGTTTTTATGAATCACTTCGCCCAAAATCAAGCCCAAGGCCACGCGGCGCTTGGCTTGCTCTTCGAACATATCCCGCGGCAGATTCAGGTCTTCCAATTTCAAACGCATGTTCTTGGCCCGTTCCGCGTAAGGCTTCATCAGGGCTTGAATTTCCTGGTCGATCAATGCATTTGGGATCGACACCGAAATGTGCTCGAACAACGCATCCATCACGGCGGTTTTCAATTTGTTTTTCAAGCCTTGCACCAACTCCCGCTCCATGTTGGCGCGCACATCGGCGCGGAAGGTTACCGCATCGCCGTCTTCGACGCCGTAGGCTTTGATGAAGTCGGCATCGACTTCGGGCAACACAGGCTCCTCGACTTTAACCAATTCGACTTCGAACTCAGCCGGTTTGCCGGCCAGCTTTTCACTGTTGTATTTTTCCGGAAAAGTCACAGCAAATGTTTTGCTTTCGCCGACGTTCAGGCCTTTCAGCTCGTCTTCGAAACCGGGGATCATTTGCTTGCCGCCGATCTCGACCTGATAGTTTTCAACCTTGCCGTCGGTGAAGTTTTCGCCTTCGCAAACACCGGAAAAATGGATCGAAACTCTATCGCCTTCCTGCGATGCGCGTTCGACGCCGTTCCAGGTTTTCTTCTGTTGCCGCAACTTTTCGACCATGTTATCGACATCGCTTTCTTCGACGCTCGCATTAGGCCGCTCGATTTGCAAGTTGCCGATGCCGTCCAACGCGATTTCCGGATACACTTCAAACTCGGCGACGTATTCGAATCCCTCGGTTTTCTCGCTGGGATGGATATGAGGATGACCAGCCGGATTCAAATCCTGCTGCTGCAAAGCTTCAAAGTAAGTCGACTGAATCAAGTCGCCGGTGACTTCGTTTCTGACCCGATCGCCATAAAGTTTTTTCACCATACTCGCAGGCACTTTACCCGGGCGGAATCCATCCACTTTGACGGTGCGCGCCAGTGTTTTAAAGCGAGTTTCCATTTTTTCCTGAACTACGGCGTCTGGAATGCTGACAGTCATTTTCCGGCTTAATTCTGATGTCTTCTCGACAGAAACTTGCATTGCTTTACCTCGATAACTAAAAAAATAGGAATTTATGATTCGGGAGAATCGTCGACGATGTTCAAATCCGGGGAGCTTTACGGTCGTAAAGTGACGCATTAAGCGGGTATGGTGCGAGCGGAGAGACTCGAACTCTCACGGGGTTACCACTGGAACCTAAATCCAGCGCGTCTACCAATTTCGCCACGCTCGCAAAACAAAAGAACGCGGCATTATAATCAGCCGACCCGGCAAAAACAACTTCGGTTACCTTTTTCTATGAGGCAACACGCCACTTCCAGCATGAATATTCGACTGCGCGGCGCAATCGCCGCTTTGGCATTAGCCCTTACGACGGGCGCAAAGCCGGCACTGGCGGACGGACAAACCCCATTCGCCCACAAACTGATTTTTGAGAATCAACAACATCCGGTCTACGTGGCTATCGCCAATAGCGCCGAGCAACGGGAATTGGGTTTGATGTTCCGCCGCGAGCTCGGCCCGGACCAAGGCATGCTATTCGTTTATGCGGAACAACGCCCGCGCAGCATGTGGATGAAAAATACGATGATCGCGCTCGACGTGCTATTCGTCTCCGCAGACGCCAGGATCGCAGCCGTCCTGAAAAACCTGCCTCCCTGCAGAATCGACCCTTGCCGGATCTACGACTCGCAGATTCCGGCGCAGTACATGCTGGAATTGCCGGCCGGCTTTATCGACCGGCACGCAATCGGCATCGGCCAGAAATTGGTCTTGCCCGACGGCCTAGCTACTGCCGACAGGGATTAAGGCCCATTGACATCCTCGGCATCGCCTTCATACGGCGTTGCGTATTTGCATTCCTTCTGCGGGCAGACTTTTTCGGTGCCCCGGCGCTTCGTGGTTTTCAAGGTCAGAATAGGCCAATGACAATCCGGACATTCTTCCTTGATCGGCGCATCCCATAACGCATAATCGCATTTTGGGTATTCCGAACAGGAGTAGAAAATCTTACCGCTGCGTGCCTTGCGCTTCAAAATCGCGCCTTTTTTGCACTGCGGGCATTCGACCCCGGTATCCTGGGGCTTTTCCAGCGGTTCGATGTGCTTGCATTTCGGATAAGCGCTGCAACCGACAAACTTGCCGTAACGCCCAGTCTTGATCACCAACGCCGACTCGCACTTCGGGCAGACGCGACCTTCGACCACTTCCGGCTCGTTAGCCGCCACCGCATTGTCTTCGCCGAGATTGCGGGTGTAAGAACAAGTCGGATAATTAGTACAACCGATGAAACGGCCGTTCCGGCCCAACCGGATCGACAAGGCGCTGCCGCATTCCGGGCATTTTTCGTCGATACTTTCTTGCGTGACATCCTTGCGCTGTACGCTTTCTTCTTTCTCGTTGATCAACTGGGTAAACGGCCGCCAGAAATCGTTCATCAACGGAATCCAATCCTTTTCGCCGCGGGATACCGCGTCCAGTTCGTCCTCCAGATTAGCGGTAAAACCGTAGTCAACGTACTTGGTGAAATGCTCCGTCAGGAATTTGTTGACGATGCGACCGACATCGGTCGGATAGAAACGCTTGTTTTCTATCGTCACATATTCGCGATTTTGCAGTGTCGAAATGATGGTCGCATAGGTCGAAGGCCGACCGATGCCGTGTTCTTCCAAAGCCTTGACCAAACTGGCCTCGCTATAACGCGGCGGCGGCTCGGTAAAATGCTGGGTGGCGACGATCTCCTGCAGCTTGACCGGCCGTCCTTCCTCCATAGGCGGCAGAATACTTTCCTGGTCGTCCGCCGCTTCTTTGCTGTCGTCGACGCCTTCCAGATAAACCATCATGAAGCCGGGATTGGTCACGGTGGAACCGGTGGCGCGAAACACATTTTTTTCGCTACCGCAGTTCAAATCCACGGCCACAAGATTCAGAGTGGCATGGATCATCTGACAGGCTACGGTACGCTTCCAGATTAAATCGTAAAGTTTGTACTGCTCAGCCGTCAGCCGGCCTTTGACCTGCTCAGGCAAACGTTGCACCGAAGTCGGCCGAATAGCCTCGTGAGCTTCTTGTGCGTTTTTTGACTTGGTTTTAAATTCGCGCGGCTGTTTCGGCACGTTCTCGGCACCGTATTTCTCGGCAATCAGAGCGCGAATATCGGCAACAGCTTCTTCTGCCAGATTCACCGAGTCGGTACGCATATAAGAGATTAAACCGACGGTTTCGCCACCGAGATCAATACCTTCGTACAACTGCTGGGCAACCATCATCGTGCGCTTGGTGGTAAACCCCAGTTTCCGCGCCGCTTCCTGTTGCAGGGTCGACGTGATAAACGGCGGCGCCGGATTCCTGTTGCGCTGCTTCTTCTCCAGCTTGGCAACGATCAGCTGGCCGTCGGCTTCGGCCAACAAAGTCTGTTTGACCTGATGGGCCTGCGCTTCTTCAGTAAAGCTGAATTGGTTGAGTTTTTCGCCGTTGAAATGCGTCAGTTTGGCTTTGAAAGGCTGACCCTGGGCATTGGCCTCGGCAGTATGCGACCAGTATTCTCGGGTCTTAAACGCTTCGATCTCCATCTCGCGTTCGACGATCATCCGCAACGCCGGACTTTGCACCCGGCCGGCGGACAAACCGCGGCGGATTTTCTTCCACAGCAACGGCGACAAATTGAAGCCCACTAGATAATCCAAGGCCCGCCGCGCCTGTTGGGCATTGACCAGACTGTTGGATAACTCGGTCGGATGGGCAATGGCTTCAGTCACGGCCTTCTTGGTGATTTCGTGAAACACCACCCGCCGTACCTCTTTATCCTTCAGGAGTTTTTTCTCCTTCAAATGCTCGAAAACGTGCCAGGAAATCGCCTCGCCTTCCCGATCCGGGTCGGTCGCCAAATAGAGTGTATCGACATCTTTAATGGCCTTACCGATTTCCTGCAGATGGCGCTGGTTGCGGTCGATAACCTGATACTTCATCGCAAAGCCGTTCTCCGGATCGACTGCGCCTTCTTTGGGTATCAAATCGCGAACATGGCCGTAGGAGGCGAGAACCTGAAAATCTTTACCCAGGTATTTTTCGATGGTTTTGCATTTCGCAGGCGACTCTACAATGACTAAACTTTTGCTCATACAGTCGTAAAAGCCTCAGTGTAAAGAACTAGGTATCAAATCGTAGACGATGTCTTCCATTCTGGAAAAAGCGGCACTGTCACCGGGTTGGCTCAATAGCACCATCAACACGATCCACTTCAATTTGTCTAGGGTGATATTTTCGTCTTTCAATGCCATCGCCCGGTCGATGGCGATCTCGCGGTTGCCCGGAGTCAGAATGCCGGCGTGTTCCAAGTACATCAGAAAGTCACGGCATTCCAAATCGAAAACAGCGTTTTCCTGCTGGCTAAAAATCCGGAAAGACGACGAAATCGCCGGCGATATGCTGTCCATTTCCGCGAGCGACTCCAGCCAATCGAAGGCTTTATTGACGTCCGGCTGCTGAAAACCGGCATCCAACAATTCGCTGGCAATGATTGAAGTATCAGGGTAGTTATCGCTGTCGCCATCCAGATAGTTTTCAAACAGATATATCAGCACATCAAAAATATCTTCTTTCATTAGAACCTTTATTTGATTCGAAGGTAGCTACCGCCGGCGATACCGGCCACGTAGCCCTGCAGCTCCAACACCAGCAACATCGAGGAGACCTCTTCGACCGTCCAAGTACCTGCGTGCACCAAAGCATCTACCGTTGTGGGGCTATACGGAATCAAATTCAATAGATTTTGTTGTTCCAGGTCAAGCACAGTCTGCGCCGATTCCGGCTCGGTTCGCATACTTTGTTGATTATATTGGCCTAATTCTTCAAAAATATCCTCGACGGTCTCCACCAGTTTCGCACCTTGCCGAATCAGGGCATTGCAGCCGCGTGCCAGCGGGTTATGGATCGAACCCGGAATCGCAAACACCTCCCGATTCTGCTCCAGCGCCAGCCGCGCCGTGATCAGCGACCCGCTCTGCTGCGCCGCCTCCACCACCAGCAAGCCCAGGCATAGGCCGCTGATGATGCGATTCCTGAGCGGGAAATGACTGGCCTTGGCGCCGGTGCCGGGCGGAAATTCGGACACCAAAGCGCCGTGCTCGACGATTTGCGTGGCCAAGTCCTTGTGCCGGGCCGGATATACCCGGTCCAGCCCGGTGCCGGCCACGGCAACGGTACGGCCGTTGGCGTTCAAAGCCCCTTGGTGGCTGGCGGCATCGATGCCCAACGCCAAACCGCTGGTAATGACCAACCCGGCGGCCGCCAGCGTTTCGGCAAATTGCAGCGCGGTACTGACCCCGACCGGGGACGGATTGCGACTGCCGACGATCGCCAATTGCGGCTCGGCCAATACGGCCGGATCGCCTTTGACGAACAGCACCGGCGGCGGCCGGTCGATTTCTTTCAATTGGGGAGGATAGTCCGGATCCCGCAGCGTAAACGCATGGTTACCGGTTTGTGCCAGCCAAGCCAGATCCGTTTCGACGGCCTGCCAGTCGGGCGCTTGCAACACGGAGATTAACTTGTCGCTGATTCCGAGAGCGCCAAGGCTGGCGCGGGAGGCGGTAAAAATAGCTTCAGGTTGAAAATGCTCCAGCAAGCGTTGAATCGTTCCGCCGCCGATGCCCGGCATGCGCAACAAGGCCAACCAGTATTTCAGCTCGGAATCGCGCGCCAGGTCCAATTCAGTCAACCGATCGAGCCGCTCGCCCCGGAGCACTTAGGATCAGGTCGCGCCATACCGTAAAGGTCAAGGCGTCTGCACCCGGTCCAAGGTGTGCATCGCGGCCGACGCTTTCATCACCAAGGCATAGCTGACCCGCTCGAAGGTCCGGAACACCATCAGTTCGCCGGCCAGCTCGTCCGGCATTTTCACAGCAACCCCTTCCGGAGACCGGTAGCGGTCCACCAAGAAGTTACCGCGCCGGTAAACGTCGAATACATGGCCGACTTCGATACCGTCGGCCGTTCCTTTATCGATCACCACCACGTCGTGCTGGCCGATCTGGGATACGCCGCCCATCACCCGGATAATACTGCCGACGATTTGTTTTTCCGGCGGCCGCGGGAAGTAGTTCAACGCCAATTCGCCTTCGGACGTCAGCATCAAGCGGTCGCCGCGCTGAACCTCCATATCCGATTTATTGATGAGCAGCGTCGCCGGATCGCCGGGCTGTTGCAACGTGGTATCGGCAATGAACTGCGCCTCGTAACCCAAAATCTCTTTGGTAACCGGGCTGATGTAAGGTTTGCCCTGCCGGTAGATCGTATAACCCAAGCCCTGTGGCTCCTCGATCGCCCGCACGTAAACCCCGTCGCCAGCACCGGCGATCAGATGCTCGCCAACAAAACCGATCACGTAGGGCGCACGATGCAATTCATCGGCCGTCACCACTTTCGGCGAATTCAGAAACTGGATAATCGCATCACTCGGCACCATCCGTATGGCTTGTTCGACCGAAGATTCGCGAACCCGTGGCAACAGTTTTTCTTCAGTTGCATCGCCCGGAGCGAAACTTAACCTGGGTTTGCCATCAACATAAGAAAAGTACAAAGTATCACCCGGATAAATCCAGTGCGGGTCTTTAACTTGCGGATTGTTATGCCAGAGCTCGGGCCATTGCCAAGGGTGTTGCAAAAACTTGCCGGAGATATCCCACAGCGTGTCGCCTTTTACCACCGTGTATTGGTCGGGATGATTGGGGTTGATCTGCAATTCGTCGGCGCGTGCAGTTGCCGCGGCCAACAACGAAAATGCAATACCCAGAGCGGTGCGAAGCAACATATATCTATCCTGCCGAAGCCAGTAACGTGTTCGATCCGATCTCTAACAGCCGAAACCGGGTGTAGTATGAGCCGGCCGGCGCTATCGCCGCCGGCCGCCAATAGAATTTGCCGCACAGTTTAGATGAATTGACGCAGATTGCCAGCAGACGCGGCGGCTCGCCAACCTGGCCTTCGCCGGCCGCTGCATGCAAACCCAAGCTGATTTCGGATAAAATCGTCAGCATTGATTTCAGCAATTCGGAGTAAGGCGTGAGTATTCTTACGATTTTGGAGTTCCCCGACAAACGCTTGCGCACGGTCGCCAGCGAGGTGGAGCAAGTCGACGACAGCATCAGAAAACTGGTCGACGACATGATCGAAACCATGTATTCGGCCAAGGGCGTCGGCCTGGCCGCAACCCAGGTCAACGTCCATAAACGCGTGATCGTGATGGATGTCTCCGAAAACAAAGACAATCCAATCTGCCTGATCAACCCGCAAATCGTCGAACGCGACGGCGTTGAAGAATCCGAAGAAGGCTGCTTGTCCGTACCCGGCTTCTTCGAAAAAGTCAGCCGCGCCGAACAGATCAAAGTCAAAGCGCTCGATCGTAACGGCGACAGTTTCGAACTCGAAGCCCGCGACTTGTTGGCGGTTTGCATCCAACACGAAATGGACCATCTGGAAGGTAAGCTGTTCGTCGATTACCTGTCGGCATTCAAGCGTAACCGAATAAAATCCAAACTGGATAAGATCCACCGCTCACAGGGCGTATAAGGACAACCATGAAAATCGTTTTTGCCGGCACCCCGGAATTCGCGGTGCCAACGTTGCAAACCCTGATAGATTCGCCGCACGAAGTTGTCGCCGCCTATACCCAACCGGACCGGCCGGCCGGCCGCGGCCGTAAATTGACGGCCAGCCCGATCAAAGATTTGGCGTTGACGGCCGGCATCCCGGTCGCCCAGCCGGAAAACTTCAAAACCGCCGAAGCCATCCAAGCCTTGGCCGATTTAAAGCCCGAGTTGCTGGTTGTGGTCGCCTACGGCCTGATTTTGCCGCAAGCGGTGCTCGATATTCCCAAGTTCGGCTGCATCAATGTCCACGGCTCATTATTACCGCGCTGGCGCGGCGCGGCACCGATCCATCGTGCCGTGATGGCCGGCGATGCCAAAACCGGCGTCACGATCATGAAAGTCGTCAAAAAACTCGATGCCGGCGATATGCTGCTCAAGCTGGAATGCCCGATCAGTGCCGACGCCACCTCCAGCGAATTGCACGACCGCCTGGCCGAACTCGGCGCCCAAGGTTTGCTGCAAGTGGTGGACATGATTGAACGCGGTGCGTTGCAAGCCGAAGCTCAGGACGAGAGCCTGGTCACCTATGCCCATAAGCTGGAAAAACAGGAAGCGTTAATCGATTGGCGACAATCGGCGGTCGAACTGGACCGAAAAATTCGCGGCCTCAACGCCTGGCCGGTAGCGCAAACCACCTTTTCCGGCCAGATCTTGCGCGTTTGGCGCAGCGAAGTCTTGGAGAAGGCGGCGACCTTAGCGCCCGGCGCGATAGACAGTTCGGCGCAAGCCCTGGACGTCGCTACCGGCGACGGCATGCTTCGGTTACTGGAAGTGCAACTGCCAGGCGGCAAGCGTATCAACGGCAAGGATTTTCTGAACGCGCATCCTGCCGCCGGCGTCGTACTCGGCTTATGAATCTTCGCGGCTGCGCGGCGCAAATTTTGGCCAAGGTCATCGGCGACGGCCAGTCGCTGACCGCCGCCCTGGAGCACGGCTTGCCCAAGCTGAAAGACAGCAAAGACAGGGCCTTCGTCCAAGCCTTATGCTACGGCGTGGTGCGCCATTATTACGCACTGGATTTCGCGTTAGGCAAACTGCTCGGCAAACCGCTAAAAGCCAAGGACGCCGACATCAAAACCCTGCTGCTGGTCGGCCTCTACCAATTGCAACACATGCGGGTCAAACCGCACGCCGCCGTCTCGGAAACCGTCGCCGCCACCAGCCACAAACCTTGGGCCAGAGGCTTGGTCAACGGCATACTCCGGCAGTATTTACGCGACGCAGACAACTTGTTGCAAGCCGCAGACCGGGATCAACAGGCCCGACTCAACCATCCGCAATGGATTATCGACGCGCTGTGCCGCGACTGGCCCGAACGCCACGAAAAAATTCTGCACGCCAACGACCAAGCCGCACCGATGTTTTTGCGGGTCAATCAACGGCAGACCAGTCGCGAAACCTACCTGGACCAATTGGCGGCGCAAGGCATTGCCGGGCAGCCGGTCGATTGCTGCGATACGGCGATTCGTCTGGATCAGGCCGTGGCGGTCGAGCAATTGCCCGGCTTCAGCGACGGCCGGGTCTCGGTACAGGACAGCGCCGCGCAACTGGCAGCCGAACTCCTCGACGCCCAAGCCGGCGACTGGGTACTGGACATGTGCGCGGCACCTGGCGGCAAGACCGCAGCGATTCTGGAACGGCAACCGGCATTGACCGGACTAATGGCGATCGACGTCGACGCCCAGCGCCTGCAACGGGTCGAGGAAAATCTGGCCCGGCTGCATTTGCAGGCCGAAACCTTGGTGGCCGACGCCGGAAACCCCGCCGATTGGGCCGATCCACGCCGTTTTCAGCGAATTTTGCTGGACGCTCCCTGCTCCGGTTTCGGCGTAATCCGCCGCCACCCGGACATCAAATTGCTGCGTCGACCGGATGACATAGCGGTATTGCAGGCCACGCAAGCCAAAATCCTGCAGGCCGCATGGCAACTACTCACTCCCGGCGGCGTTCTACTTTACGCTACCTGCTCGGTGCTGAAAGTCGAAAACGAGCAGCAAATCGCCGCGTTTCTGGCGACCCAAACCGACGCCGAAGAACTGACGATAGACGCTCATTGGGGCCTGGCCCGCCCGCACGGCCGGCAAATCTTGACCGGAGAACGGCAAATGGACGGCTTTTATTATGCCAAGCTGCGCAAAGCGGTTTAGCCCCGGCCTGTTTGCGCTATGCCTGGCCCTGGGCTCGACGCCGGCCTGGGCCGGTGACTACGCCGCCCGGATAGAATACGCCGAACTACAAACCGAAGGCGATGCGGCGACCATCGCCAGCCAGATCGAGTATCGACTGAGTCCCGTCGCCAAAGAGGCGCTGGACAAAGGCGTGCCGTTAACTTGGGATGTGATCATGGAATTGCGCGAACCGGGCTGGCTGTGGGACAGCGTGGCCTATCGCAGCAAGCAGCGCTACCGGCTGCAGTTTCACGCACTATTGAACCAATACGCGGTGCAAACCCCGCAAAACCACAGCGAGATGTTTTTGACCCTGAGCGCCGCGCTGCATTTCATGGCCAGCGTGCGCGACCAACAACCGATCCCGGCCGCCGCACTGCAAACCGACCGCTACTACCAACTGGCGGTGCGTAGCGAGTTCAAACGCGAGGCGTTGCCAATCCCGTTGCGCCCGGTGGCGTATCTGGATCACCGCTGGTTTCTTTCCAGCCATTGGAGCTTATGGCCTATTCAAAAATGAAACTGCCGGCCAGCGCATCCATCGTCATACTGTTCGGTTTCGTGCTGTTATCGCTGCAACTGATGAGCAGCGCCACCCAGGAGTCTTCGGAACTCGGCGAGCTCTATTCCTGGCTGCTGGTGATCAACACTTTGGGCTCGATCATTCTGCTGGGCCTCGTCGTCGTCAACGCCTACTCGCTGGTCCGCGAACTGAAGAAGAAGGAAGCCGGCTCGAAACTCACCACGCGCATGGTCTCGCTATTCGTGTTGTTGGCGCTGGCACCAGCCGCAATCGTGTTCTACTTCTCGGTGCAATTCCTGCACCAAGGTATCGACAGTTGGTTTAACGTCGAAATCGACCGGGCCATGGACGACGCGCTGGAACTGAGCCAGTCGGCGATGAATCAGCGCATGAATTGGCACATCAAGCAAACCAAGCAAATGGCCGAGCATTTGCAGCACAAATCAGAAACGCTGATTGCATTGGAAGTCGGTTCGTTGTGGCGCGAATCGGGGGCGCTGGAACTGGCGGTATTCAACAACCAGGGCCGAATTCTGGCCTCCAGCAGCATCAACCCCAGCGACATTCTGCCGCATTTGCCCGACGAGCAAATCTGGCTGCAGTTGAAACAGAACAAGGAATATTTTGCCTTCGATCCCGGCGACAACGACGAAATGTTGGTGCGCATCATCGTCGCGATCGAAGCCGACCAAAGCCGGTTTCTCCAGGTTTTGTATCCGATTCCGGTGCGGGTCACCGATTTGGCCGATTCGATCGAATTCGCCTTCATTCGCTACCAGGAAATGAATTTCCTGCGCGATTCGCTGAAAACCAGTTTTTCGCTGATCCTGCTGCTGGTGCTGCTGTTGAGCATGCTGGCGGCGATCTGGGTGGCCTTTATCAGCATCCGCAACATCGTCGCTCCGGTCAGGGAATTGGTAAAAGGCACCCAGGCCGTCGCCGACGGCGATTATCAGCAGCAATTGCCGGTGATGAGCCAGGACGACCTGGGCTTTCTGGTCGAATCGTTCAACCAGATGACCCGGCGCATCGCTCGTTCCCGCGACGAAACCCGCGCCGCCGGCCTGGAGGTGGAAAATCAGCGCGCCTACCTGGAAACCATCCTCGCCAACCTGACCGCCGGCGTAATCAGTTTCGACGCGGCATACTTCATCCGCACTGCAAATCAGGCCGCCTACCGCATTTTGCACATCCCGGTCAGCCATTTCGTCGGCCAGAATCTACCCGCCTTGGCCGAGCTGCATCCCGAGCTGGCCGACGTGTTGACAGCAATCCAAAGCCTGCTGGAAAAAGCCGATGACATCTGGGAGCAGCGCATCGTCTTTCTCGGCCCGAACGGCCGCCAAGAGCTACTGTGCCGCGGTACGCCGCTGTTTTCGCAACACGGCGCCCACACCGGCGCCGTGGTGGTGTTCGACGACGTCACCGATTTGATTCAAGCCCAGAAAAACGCCGCTTGGGGCGAAGTCGCCCGGCGTCTGGCCCACGAAATCAAGAATCCATTGACGCCGATCCAACTGTCCGCAGAACGTTTGCAGCACAAGTTGTCCAAAGAACTGCAGGATGGCTCAGCCGAGTTTCTGCAACGCGGCACCCGCACCATCGTCCAGCAAGTGGAAGCGATGAAACGCATGGTCGACGACTTCTCCGAGTACGCCCGCCCGTCGAAAAAGCAGGTCGAAAAAATCAACCTGGTGGATTTGATCCAGCAGATCACTACGCTGTACCTGCCGTCCGGAATTAGCTTCGCGATGGCCGCCGCCAACCAGCACGTCATTGTCGAAGTCGATCCGGTCAGCATTCGCCAGGTGCTGCATAACCTGATCAAGAACGCACAAGAAGCCACTGGGGAAAAATGCCATATCGCCATTAAAATCGGCAAAGTCACGCGCAATAACACCGATTATGTCGAAGTCGGTTTGTACGACAACGGTAGCGGCCTGAATGCCGATCAGATCGAAACCATTTTCGAACCCTACGTCACCAGCAAATCCAAGGGTACTGGTTTGGGCCTGGCCATCGTCAAAAAAATCGTGGAAGAACACGGCGGCGTGATTTGGGTGGATACGGCATATAATGGCGGCGCGGGCTTTCTGCTCCAGCTACCGGTTTTTGAATTTGGAACGATGCATGAATAAACAAGCGCCCTACATATTGGTGGTCGACGACGAACAGGATATTCGCGAACTGGTGTCGGAGATTTTGGAAGACGAGGGCTATCAAGTCGCGATGGCCGAAAATGCCACGGAAGCGAAGAAACTGAAAAACCAGCGCCAGCCGAATCTGATTTTGTTGGACATCTGGATGCCCGATAGCGACGGCATCACGCTGTTGCGGGAATGGGTCGGCGAAGACAGCTCACTCTGTCCGGTAATCATGATGTCCGGCCACGGCTCGGTCGAGTCGGCAGTCGAAGCCACCCGCCTCGGCGCTTACGATTTTCTGGAAAAACCGTTGTCGATGGCAAAATTGCTATTGATCGTCGAGCGCGCCCTGGAGACCAGTTCCTTGCAGCGGGAAAACGCCGGCCTGAAGCAGCAATTGATGATAGGCGTGGAGCCGGTCGGCAAAAGCGCCGTGGTCGAGCGCACCAAAGACAAACTGAAACGTCTGGCGCAACACGACGCCCGCGTGCTGCTGGTCGGCGAAGCCGGCGTCGGCAAGGAAATGTACGCCCGCTACCTGCACAACAACAGCTCCCGCCGCGACGGCGCCTTTGTCGACGTCTCGGTCGGCAGCATCTCCCCGGAAAACGCGGCGGTCGAATTTTTCGGCCGCGAAGACAACGGCCGGATTTACCGCGGCCTGCTGGAGCAGGCCGACCGCGGCACGCTGTTCCTGGGCGAAATCGGCGGCATGGACCCGGAAACCCAAACCCGTTTGCTCAGTGCTTTGGAATCGAGTTCGTTCCTGCGCGTCGGCGGCAGCCAGGCCGTGCGGGTCGACGTGCGCGTGGTCGCCTCGACCCGAATGGCGCTGGAGGAAGAAGTCAACAGCGGCCGCTTCCGCCAGGACTTGTACTACCTACTGAACGTGGTGACGTTAGAAATTCCGCCGCTGCGCGAGCACAGCGAGGATGTACCGAGTCTGCTGAATTTTTACGTCGATCATTTCGTTGTGCACGAAAAACTGCCGTTCCGCCGTTTTTCGATGGCGGCGCAAAATTATCTGCGCAACTACAGTTGGCCCGGCAATGTCCGAGAATTGCGCAATCTGGTGCAGCGGCTGATGATTCTGGGTGCCGGCGATGACATCGAGTTGGACGAAGTCAAAGCAGCGCTAGGTTCGATTGCCGAGCAGCCCAAACTGGGTTTGAACGTGCCGGAATTTTTCAACCTGCCGCTAAAAGAGGCCCGCGACCATTTCGAAAAATCCTATCTGGAGTACCATTTCGAAAAAAACGGCGGCAGCGTTGCCAAGTTAGCTGCGGCGATCGGCATGGAACGGACCCATTTGTACCGGAAACTGCATTCGCTGAAAATCAAGCTGTAATTGCAACTTGAAGTTAGCGGCCGGTTTAAGTAGAATGCCATGCTTTTACAGCTTCAACCGATTTTAAGAAAGCAACGATGAAAACATTTAGTGCAAAGCCCGCAGAAGTTAAGCGCGATTGGTACGTGATTGATGCAGAAGGAAAGACATTGGGTCGCCTTGCTACTGAAATTGCACGACGTCTTCGCGGCAAACATAAACCAGAATACACCCCGCACGTCGACACCGGCGACTACATCATCGTCGTCAATGCCGAAAAAATCGGCGTTACCGGCAACAAAGAAAAAGACAAAATGTATTACCGCCACACCGGTTATGTCGGCAACATGAAGTCCGCCTCTTTGGGCAAATTGAGACAAACCTTCCCCGACCGCATCATCACTACCGCAGTGCAAGGCATGCTGCCTAAAAACCCACTGGGCCGGGCGATGTTCAAAAAATTGAAAGTGTATGCCGGTCCGGAGCACAATCATCAGTCTCAACAACCTAAAGTTTTAGAATTCTAAGCAGGTAGATAGTTTATGGCAGCTCAATACTACGGAACAGGTCGCCGCAAAAGCTCGGTAGCCCGCGTTTACGCAACGGTCGGCACAGGCAAGTTCATCATCAACAACCGCCCTGTAGACCAATACTTCGGCCGCAAAACCGATGAAATGATCGCCAGACAACCTCTGGAACTGCTGGCAAAATCCGGCGACTTCGACATCAACATCATCGTCTCCGGCGGAGGCCCTTCCGGCCAAGCGGGCGCTATTCGCCACGGCCTGACCCGCGCACTGATGGAATACGACGAATCCCTCCGCTCTCCATTGAGAAAAGCCGGTTACGTGACTCGCGACGCCCGCGAAGTCGAGCGTAAAAAAATCGGTTTGCACGGCGCCAGAAAGCGTCCGCAATACTCGAAACGTTAAGAAACGATCGATCACAAAAAGCCGCACACCAGCGGCTTTTTTTTCGACTGCCGCATAGGCCTCGTCAAACACCCAGCCCCAACTCGCGAAAGCAGAACATACCGGACTTGTTCGGCGCGACCAACGCCGCAGCAGCATTGGCAACCGGTAACTCGACCACCGACCAAGCGTCGATACCCCCGAATTCGCCAGGAATCGCAACAAGCTGTCCGCCCGCTTCCAGCGCAAACTCGCACAAGTCCAAACCTGCCGCAATCCCACGCCCGACCGCCTTAACAAACGCCTCCTTCTTGACCCAGAGACGGTAAAAAGTCGGCAATTGCTGCTCGGTCGGCAACGCCGCCCACTCCCGATATTCCCGCACCGAGAAACAACGCCCGGCGAGCGCATGCAGATTTCGCCCGACTCGCAGACTCTCAACATCAACCCCCAACTCGCCGAGATCGGACACCGCAATCAGCAAATGATCTCCGGAATGGGAAATATTAAAATGCAGCCTTGCTCCGGCTAACGCCGGCTTGCCGTACTCGCCCGACTCGAACACCAATTCCCGCGGCTCGACATCCAAATACCCGGCCAATGTGCAACGCAACAACCCCCGCACCGCAACAAAGCCCTGGCGCCGCTCCGGGCGCTTATACTCTTGGCTCCGCTGTCGCTCCTGATCCGACAATAAGGCATCCCAAAAGGTTAAGGCCTTAGAATCCAGCCCCCTCAACTCGGCATGCCAAACATCAACAAATTGCGCCCGCAAAACATCCCTCATTTTCAAAACCTGTCGCTGCTTACCGCGAAACCAAGCAAAACCCTTGGTTTTCCTTGACGAAATCGGCCAAAGACAGTAGCTTATCCAACCTTTTTTGTAAAATCCGCATTTCACGCTTTGGTTAGCTTTTCGAGGGCATAAAATTGGAACTCAGTGGCGGACAAATTCTTGTCCAATGTCTTAAAGATGAAGGTGTCGAATTTGTATTTGGCTATCCGGGTGGCTCTGTCTTGCACATCTACGATGCCATTTTCCATCAAGACGACGTAAAACACATCCTGGTGCGGCATGAGCAAGGCGCCACCCATTCGGCCGACGCTTACGCGCGCGCGACCGGCAAACCGGGCGTGGTGCTGGTCACCTCCGGCCCGGGTGCGACCAACGCCGTAACCGGCATCGCGACAGCCTATATGGATTCGATCCCGATGGTGATCATTTCCGGTCAGGTGCCGTCGCCGGTAATCGGCAGCGACGCGTTTCAGGAAGTCGATACGGTCGGCATCACTCGCCCCTGCGTCAAACACAACTTCCTGGTCAAGGACGTCAACGACCTGGCTGAAACGATCAAGAAAGCGTTTTACGTGGCCACCACTGGCCGCCCCGGCCCGGTTTTGGTCGACGTACCCAAGGACATCACTGATCCCAATATCAAGATACCTTACAAATATCCGAAAAAAGTCAGTATGCGCTCTTACAACCCGGTGGTTACCGGCCACAAGGGTCAGATCAAACGCGCCGTGGAAATGCTGTTGGGTGCGCAACGACCGATGATTTATTCCGGCGGCGGCGTGATCTTGGGCGAAGCCCATGAAGAATTGACCGAGTTGACCCGGATGCTGGGTTATCCGATCACCAACACGCTGATGGGCTTGGGCGCCTATCCGGCCACCGACAAGCAGTTCGTCGGCATGCTCGGCATGCACGGTACTTACGAAGCCAATATGGGCATGCACGAAGCCGACGTGATTTTGGCGGTCGGCGCCCGCTTCGACGATCGTGTCACCGGCAAACTGGCCGAGTTTTGCCCCTATGCCAAGATCATCCACATCGACGTCGATCCAGCCTCGATCTCAAAAACCGTGAAAGTGGACGTACCGATCGTCGGCGAAGTCAAACCGGTGTTGCAACAAATGATCGAACTGGTCAAGGACAGCAAAACCAAGCCGTCAAAAGCGGCGCTGGAATCTTGGTGGCAATTGATCCAAAGCTGGCGCGACGTCAATTGTCTGGAATACGACCGCGAAAGCCGGATCATCAAGCCGCAATACGTCGTCGAACAGCTATATGAAGTGACCAACGGCGAAGCGTTCGTGACTTCCGACGTCGGCCAGCATCAAATGTACGCAGCGCAGTATTACAAGTTCGACAAACCGCGGCGCTGGATCAACTCCGGCGGCCTGGGCACAATGGGCTTCGGCTTACCAGCGGCAATCGGCGTCAAACTGGCGTTTCCGGATTCCGATGTGGCGTGCATCACCGGCGAGGCCAGCATCCAGATGTGTATTCAGGAACTGTCGACCGCGTTGCAATACAAAACACCGGTCAAGATCATCAACCTGAACAACCGTTACATGGGTATGGTTCGCCAGTGGCAGGAATTTTCTTACCAAAGCCGTTACTCGCACTCGTACATGGACACGATCCCGGATTTCGTCAAACTATCCGAAGCCTACGGCCATGTCGGCATCCGCGTCGAAAAACCGGAAGAAGTGCGCGACGCCTTGAAACAAGCATTCGAAATGAAGGACAGAACTGTGTTCCTCGATTTCATTACCGATAGAACCGAAAACGTATACCCGATGATTGAAGCCGGCAAAGCTCACCACGACATGAAATTGCGCGTCGCGCCCGGCACCCCGGTCGAGAGGGAGTTGTCCTGATGCGCCATATCATCTCCATCTTGATCGAAAACGAATCCGGCGCCCTGTCGCGGGTGGCCGGCCTGTTCTCGGCGCGCGGCTACAACATCGAATCGCTGACCGTCGCCCCGACCGAAGATCCCAGTCTGTCGCGGATGACCCTGGTCACCAGCGGCAGCGACGAGATCATCGAGCAGATCACCAAGCAATTGAACAAACTGATTGATGTGGTCAAATTGATCGATCTGGCCGAGTCGGCCCATATCGAGCGCGAATTGATGCTGGTCAAGATCAAAACCACGCACGACACCCGCGAGGAAGTGAAACGCATGGTCGACATTTTCCGCGGCAAGATCATCGACGTGACGCCGAACAGCTATGTGGTCGAAATGACCGGCCAATCAAACAAACTGGACGCCTTCATTCACGGCTTCGAGGAAGGCAGCATCATCGAAGTGGCGCGTTCCGGACCGACCGGGATTTCCCGCGGCGAGAAAGGCTTACATCTTTAAACGCTAGCGGAGCGCAAACCCACTGCGCTCCGCACGTCGACAGCCAAATACAATTTTTAATTCACACCAAGAGTAACGAGAAACACTATGCAAGTTTATTACGACAAAGACGCCGATCTCTCGATCATCCGCAGCAAAAAAGTTGCCATCATCGGCTACGGCTCGCAAGGCCACGCCCATGCCAACAACCTGAAAGACTCCGGCGTTGACGTCGTGGTCGGCTTGCGCTCCAACTCCGCGTCCGTCGCCAAAGCCACCAACAGCGGCCTGATCGTGAAAGATGTACCGGAAGCCATCGCCGGCGCCGACGTGGTCATGATCCTGACCCCGGACGAATTCCAATCCAAACTGTACAAAGAAGAAATCGAGCCTAACATCAAACAAGGCGCGGCCCTGGCTTTCGCCCACGGTTTCTCCATCCTGTACAACCAAGTCGTACCGCGCGCCGACCTGGACGTGATCATGATCGCCCCGAAAGCGCCGGGCCACACCGTGCGTTCCGAATTCACCAAAGGCGGCGGTATCCCTGACTTGATCGCCGTGCATCAAAACGCTTCCGGCCAAGCCAAAGAATTGTGCTTGTCTTATGCATCCGCGATCGGCGGCGGCCGTTCCGGCATCATCGAAACCACCTTCCGCGACGAATGCGAAACCGACCTGTTCGGCGAACAAGCAGTACTGTGCGGCGGCGCGGTGGAACTGGTCAAAGCCGGTTTCGAAACCCTGACCGAAGCGGGCTACCCACCCGAAATGGCCTACTTCGAGTGCTTGCACGAACTGAAATTGATCGTGGATTTGATGTACGAAGGCGGCATCGCCAATATGAACTATTCGATCTCCAACAACGCCGAGTACGGCGAATACGTCACCGGTCCACGCGTGATCAACGACGAAAGCCGCAAAGCGATGAAGGAAGCCCTGAAAAACATCCAGGAAGGCCGCTATGCCAAGCAATTCATCCAGGAAGGCGCCACCGGCTATCCGGAAATGACCGCACGCCGCCGCCTGAACGCCGAGCACCCGATCGAAACCGTCGGCGCCAAACTGCGGGCGATGATGCCTTGGATCAAAGCCAACCAAATCGTCGACAAAAGCAAAAACTAAGCTTATCGGCTAGGATTAAAGCCCATCTACACGATGGGCTTTTTTTTGCCTGCAGGATTTCAAATATGACCAATCTTGCGCCTTCGCTCTGCATCACCCTACTAGCCGCAACGCTAGCTGAGCAGGCCTCCGCCGACTTCATGCAATGGAGCAACAGCGAAATCCAATATCTGCACGGCAGCAACTACCACGAGCCTTTCAATCCTAACGACGTCAGCCAAGCCATCGTCACGATCACTCATGCCCACGGCTGGGCTTACGGCCGCAACTTTTTCTTCATGGACACGCTGTTCAGCGAATCCGGCCAACAGGCGCAAACCCATTTATACGGCGAAGCCTACAGCACCTTCAGTTTGAGTAAAATCGGCGGCCTGGATTTATCGTACGGGATTTTCAAAGACTTTGGCCTGACCGCCGGCATCAATCTTGGCGAGGACATGAACAGCCGGCAAAGCGGTTTTCGGGCTTGGCTGTACGGCATCAGCGTCGATTTCGACCTGCCCGGCTTCAATTACTTCAACATCGATTTTCTGCGCCAACGCGTCACCGAAACCGCCGACATTGGTACCTCCTGGCAAATCACCCCATACTGGCAATTACCGTTTCAAATCGCCGGCACGAAATGGAGTTTCGAAGGCTTCGCCGATTTCATCGGTCGCAACCAGACCGCCGCTCGCCAGGCGCTGGCCCAACCGCAATTGAGATTGGACCTGGGCGATTTCTGGGGTGACGCCGGCCATCTATTCATCGGCCTGGAATACCAATATTGGCATAACAAGTACGGCATCAAAGGCTTGCACGACAATGTGCCGCAGGCTTTGCTGGTCTGGAAATTCTGAACGGTTCGAGGGCGACCATACTATCTGGAAACAGATTGCCGCACTATCCGCTTTAGAGCGCGCAATCCCGCCCTGTCACGCAATCGCAATAGCACGCCCCGGACCGAGCATGTAAAATGCCGCCAACTTGTTACCGCTTGCAACCGCCATGCTGAAAAATCCTCAACCGAAACGCCACCGCGGCATCTATCTGCTGCCCAACCTATTTACCACAGGCGCCATGTTTGCCGGTTTTTACGCGATTACGTCGGCGATTAACGGCCGCTTCGAAACGGCGGCGATTTCGTTGTTCATCGCCATGGTACTTGACGGCCTGGACGGACGGGTCGCCCGCTTGACCAACACCCAGAGCGAGTTCGGGGTGCAATACGACAGTTTGTCGGACATGGTTTCCTTCGGCGCCGCACCGGCCATCGTCATGTATTTGTGGACTCTATCCAGCATGGGCCAGGCCGGTTTGTTCGCGGCTTTTGTGCATATGGCCGGCGGCGCATTGCGGCTGGCGCGCTTCAACACGCAAGTCGAAGTCGCCGACAAACGCTACTTCCAGGGCCTACCCAGCCCGGCAGCGGCAGCGATTCTGGCCGGCGGCCTGTGGTTTTGCGTCGAGAACGGCTACGACGTAGAAAACTTCAAATATCTGGTGTTGCTGGCCACCATCACCACCGGCCTGCTGATGGTCAGCAATTTCCGCTATTCCAGCTTCAAAGAAATCGATCTGAAAAACAAAGTGCCGTTCATCGTCGCCATTATCGCGATGCTGGTCATCAGCTTTGTCATGGCTCAGCCGCAACGCATGCTGTTCCTGCTGTCGGTCGGTTACGCCGCATCCGGCCCTATCATCACGCTGGTAATGCGCAAACGCCGGCTACAAAGCCGCAAGGGCTAGACGTGGCCGACGCCGACGGTAATTTGCTGAGTACAGCGCTTTACCGTCAGTGGCGCCAATATCGCAAACGCCTGAAAGCCTGCTGCCAAACGTGCAGCGAAGACCACGTCCACTCTTTGCGCACCGGCATCCGCCGTTTGTTGAGCATTCTCGGGCTATTACAACAAATCGGCCCTTGCCGGCCGCTGACGCCGTTACGCAAGACGCTAAAACACCAACTGGACAGCTTCGACGATCTGCGCGACGTGCAGGTCATGCTCTACGAAGTGGCCGGCAAGCTGCCGCAATTGCCGGAATTAAGCGACTTCCTCGATCACCTGCACCGACGCGAGCAACAACAACTGACACGTTTACCTGCGCTCCTTGCCGAGCTGCGCCAAGCCAAACTGCGCCGAAAAATCGATAAGGCGGCGCGCCAATTTCGGCATCCCAAAGCCCACCGAAACCAAATCTCTGCCGACGTACTCAACGCATTGGACCGAATTTATGCGGAAGCGATGGCGCGCTACGCTACGGTTTCTGTCGAAGACCTGCACAGCATCCACCGCCTGCGTATCTCCGTTAAAAAACTACGCTATGCCATCGCCGCGATGGCGGCAACCGTCCCGCGATTGCCGGCCGACCACGACCAACGCTTGCAACGCTATTTGACCGCCATGGGCGAGATCCAGAATACCGTCGTCATGCTCGCGGCGCTGCAGAGCTTCTACGGCGGAAATCCACCGGAATCGGCGTTGGCACACTATCGGCAGCGCCAAAACCAGTTGATCGGCGAATTTGTCGCTCGCCGCGAACAGTTATTCGGTTTCTGGCGCCCTGCCCCCGATCACGCCTTCCCCTGGCAGTAAACGCCGCCGGTATTGCCGGCCGCGGCTTTATAGTACAATTTCGGGCAGTTTTCGGCCGCGACGGCGGCGCACGATTTTTTCACAAAACGGGTTCAGACAAATGGCAACGATGGATGATAGAGACGGTTTGATATGGCTAGACGGGAAATGGGTTGACTGGCGTGACGCGAAAGTCCACGTCCTGACCCACACCCTGCATTACGGCTGTGGCGTCTTCGAAGGTCTGCGCGCTTACAAAACCGACAACGGCACCGCCATTTTCAAACTGGCCGAACATACCGACCGTCTGTTCCGTTCCGCGCATATCATGAACATGAAAATGCCGTATTCCAAGGACGAGATCAACCAGGCCCACCGCGACGCGGTCGCCAAGAACAACCTGGAGTCGGCCTATATCCGCAGCATGGTGTTCTTCGGTTCCGAAGGCATGGGCCTGCGCGCCGACAACTTGAAAGTCCACGTTATGATCGCGGCCTGGACCTGGGGCGCTTATCTGGGCGCGGAAAACATGGAAAAAGGCATCCGCATCCGCACCTCGTCCTACACCCGCAACCATGTCAACAGCACGATGTGCAAGGCCAAGGCCAACGGCAATTACATCAACTCGATCCTGGCCTTGCAGGAAGCGCTATCGACCGGTTACGACGAAGCGCTGCTGCTGGACCACGAAGGTTTCTGCGCCGAAGGCAGCGGCGAGAATCTGTTCATCGTCCGCAACGGCAAGATTTATACCCCGGAAACCACCTCGGCGCTGGAAGGCATCACCCGCGACACACTGATGACGATAGCTCGCGAACAAGGCTACGAAGTGATCGAAAAGCGCATCACCCGCGACGAAGTTTATGTCGCCGACGAAGCCTTCTTCACCGGTTCCGCCGCCGAAGTGACGCCGATTCGCCAATACGATAACCGCGACATCGGCTCCGGCAGCCGCGGCCCGATTACCGAGAAGTTGCAAGCCTTATATTTCGACTACGTCCAAGGCCGCCGCGCCGACCACAAGGAATGGTTGACGCTGGTATCCTAAACCGACGTGCCTGCCCCGCATAACATCCTGGTCGTCGGCCCATCCTGGGTCGGCGACATGGTGATGGCGCAAAGCCTGTTCATCAAGCTAAAACAACGCCTCCCCGATTCTCATATCGACGTCCTGGCGCCGGCCTGGTCTTTGCCGTTATTGGCAAGAATGCCGCAAGTGCGACAAGGCATAGCCATGCCGCTCGGCCACGGCCAATTCGGCCTCGGCGCCCGGTTTGGCTTGGGCCGTCAGCTTCGCGGCCGTTACGACCAAGCCATCGTCCTGCCCAACTCCTGGAAGTCGGGGCTGGTGCCGTTTTTTGCCGGCATCCCGCTACGCACCGGCTATCTTGGCGAATTGCGCTGGGGTCTGCTCAACGACGCCCGCCGACTGGATAAAAACCAGCTGGCCATGACGGTGCAACGCTTTGTCGCGCTGGGACTGCCCGCTGCAAACGAACAGCCGCCGGCCTATCCGATTCCGCAACTGGCGATCAGCGCCGAACAGCGCCGACAAGTCTGCGACAAATTCCGCATCGATGACGACAAAAAAATCCTGGCACTGTGCCCCGGCGCCGAATACGGTCCGGCCAAGCGCTGGCCGGCTGAGCATTTCGCCGCCGTCGCCAATGCCAAAATCGGCGAAGGCTGGCAGGTCTGGTTGTTCGGTTCCGATAAAGACCGGCCGGTCGCCGACACCATCGTGAATTTGACCGGCGGCGTCTGCCGCAATTTCGCCGGTGACACCTCGCTGGCCGAAGCGGTCGACTTGCTGTCGCTGGCCGACGCCGTAGTCAGCAACGACTCGGGCTTGATGCACGTGGCCGCCGCGCTGGACAAAAAAATCGTCGCCGTTTACGGCTCCTCCGATCCGGGCTTTACCCCGCCGCTGAATCCGGCCGCGCATATTCTGACCCTGAAATTGGAATGTTCGCCCTGCTTCAAGCGCGACTGCCCTTTCAGCCACACCCGCTGTCTGGTCGACCTGCGCCCCGAGCAAGTTCTGGCCGCACTGGAAGCCGACCGATGAAAATCGCGGTCGTCAAACTATCGGCATTGGGTGATATCGTGCATGCGATGGTAGCCTTGCAGTTCATCAAGGCCGCCTATCCGGATCTGACAATCGACTGGATCGTCGAAGAACGTTTCGCCGGGCTGCTGGCAGACAATCCGCATATCGATCAGGTGCTGCCGCTGAATTTGAAGGCCTTGAAAACCGATAAGCTGCGCATATTCGGCGAAATCGGCAAGGTCCGCGGTTATGCCAAGCACGGCTACGATCTGGTAATCGACGCCCAGGGCTTGATCAAATCGGCCTTGGTCAGCCGGCTGCTGGCCGCCAATTGCGCCGGCTTCGATCGCAATTCGATCCGCGAAAAATCGGCGGCCTGGTTTTACGCTCAGACCGTCGCCTGCCCTTACGATGCCAACACCATAGACCGCAATGTGACGGTGCTGACCCGGCCGCTCGGGCTGGAGGTCGGGACCGATCGCATCCTGGAAAAACAGCCTTTTCTGTTTTTTCGACCGCCGCGAATCAGGCTGGAAGACTATTTTTCCAAGCAACAAAGCAATATCCTGCTGGTGGTTGGCTCGACCTGGCCCAGCCGCAATTATCCGCTGGAAAAATATCTGCAGGTGATTTTCGGCGTGGAAGCCAATTTTCTGATCTGCTGGGGTAACGAAAAGGAACACTGGATGGCGCAATGGCTGGCGGAACGCAGTCTGGCGCGAGTGTTGCCGCAGATGAACCTGAACGACTTGAAAGCGGTCGTGGCCAAATCCGATCTGGTGATCGGCAACGACACCGGCCCGACCCACATGGCCTGGGGCATGAACCGGCCGTCTATCACCTTGTTCGGCCCGACACCTGTCAGCCGGGTATACCAGACCGAAATCAACCAAGTGCTGAAATCGCCGTCCGTGGTCGATCCGTTCAAGCTGAACAAAAACGATTTTTCGATCGGCGAAATTCCGGTAGCCGATATCGTGGCCTTGGCCAAACAATTGTTGCCAAAGCCTGCCGCCGAAACGGCAGAAAGTTAAAGCCGCTCCATCGCCGCAAAGCTGGCGAGCAATTCGATAAACGGCTCGTCGGTTGCCGGAAGCCTCGCTATGGCTAAATTGGAATGCACGGCTTGACTCAAATCGATGCGTTGTTCCTGAAACAGCAACTGTTTGTTGGAGTCGGCAATGACGCGGCACGCCGGCCGGCCTGGATCATCAGCCGGCATCTGATCCACCATCGCCAACACGCCATTGGACAATTCGACAACACATCCCGGCGGATAGACGGTGACGGCCTCGATCAAGCCAGCCACCGCGACGGCATCGAATTGTGTCGGACTCGCCTGATATAGATACCGGAGCGCTTCGACTTTGCTTTGCGCCGGCCGGTCGGCGCGATCGCTAAGCAGGGCTTCATAGACCGATGCCGCGCCCACCAGCCGGGCCGGCAAGCCGATTTGCCCGCCGGCCAAACCGCGCGGATAGCCTGCACCGTCCGGCCGTTCGTGGTGATCCCCGACAACCTCCAGCACCGTGCTCGGCACCTCCGGCGTCGTCGCCAGCAGCGCCAATCCCGTCGTTAGATGTTGCCGAATTTCTAGCTGCTCCGCGTCGGTCAGCACCGAGGCTTTGCCTAAGATGGCTTGCGGCAGCTTTAGCAAACCGAGATCATGCAATAGCGCGCCGATTGCGGTATGCCGCACCAGCTCCGGCGCCAATGCCTGCCGCTGTGCCAGAGCTGCGGCCAGAAAACAGACGTTGACCGCTTTGTGCGCCAACCTGTCACCACTCTGGTGCCAGCCTTCAACCCGGTTTAGCGAGATGCTGCCGCTATCCAGCACAGACACAATTTCGCAGGCAATGTCTTCGACGGCGGCGAAATCCAAGCCGGCGCCGGCGCGAATCCTGCCCAACACCGTTTCGAAACGGCTCCGGAACTGCAGCAACGGCCCCGGTTCCGGCGCGGCCGGCGCCGACCGGTCAGACGGGGTTGTGTAATCGTGTTCCGGCTCGGCTACGTCCAGCCCCTTCGCCAAATCGATGAACACTTCGCGGCAATACTGCCTTAAGGTATCGATGTCGGCGTCAGAGCGGATTAAAAACTTGGTGGTGAGAAACGGAATGTCTATCCATTTGCGGTCAGTACCGCATAGATACATGCCTTTACGCAGTTGGCTGGTGGCGATTTTTTTTACCATGGCAAAGAGTCGAAACGGTCTGTTGTGCAGCCGCGAGCGGGCTTCAGGAAACTTCCGGATACGCTTGGCTGAATTTACCGTCCCGGCAGTATTGGTTTAAGTCGATCCCGTAATCCTGCGGCCGCATGATTTGTTTGATCCCGTAACGCTTACCGTTTTTGTCGGTAGCGGTCACCGCCAGATCGAGGATGTGCTCGGCGATTGGCTGTTTGTTCTCGTCTTGAATCAGCAAAATTTTCGGCTTCAGCCGGTCGGCTCGGTTTTGTTCGACAATGACGCCAACTTCGCCGTTACTCAACTCGGCTAAATTGCCTTGCGGGTAAAATCCGATGCAGTTAATGAATTGAGTAACGAAATTGGCCTCGTAGTGCTGATTCATGCCTTTTACCAAGATGCCCAGCGCCTCCAAATGCGGTTTGCCTTTTTGGTAAACCCGGTCGCTGGTGATCGCGTCGTAAGTATCGACCACCGTCACCAAGCGCGTGAACAACGATAGCGCTTCTTTTCCCAATCCGCGCGGATAGCCGGTGCCCGCCAGATGCTCGTGGTGAGCATAGGCCACATCCACCGCGCCGGGATAGGCGTTGCGCGCCGACATCAGCACATTGCGTCCATGCAGCGTATGCTGGCGCATGATGGCCATTTCGTCGTCTTCCAACCTGCCGGGTTTGTTCAGAATTTCCAGCGGTACTCGCATTTTGCCGACATCGTGCATCAACCCACAAAATCCGAGTTTGTTCAATTCCTGGACCGAGAGCTTCAACTCGCGCCCCAGCAATATCGACAACACGCAGACATTCATAGAATGTTGAGCGGTATATTGATCCTGATCCTTGAGCTGGGTTAACAACAGCATGGCATCCGGATTCTCCAAAACTTGATCCACCGTTTCCGCCACGGCCTGCTTCACCGCGCTGACGCTGAACTGATTGCCGAAGCGGATGTCATCCAGCACCGTTTTAATCAGACTACCGGTTCGGTTGAACGTATTTGCGGTCTGGTTGAACGATCTGGCAAAACTCAAGTGCTTGAGCGAATCGCTGTTTCGGGTCGGAATTGCTCCGGCCGACGACTTTTGCCATTTGACGTCGATATAGACGTAATCGCAAATATCCTGAATCAACTTAATATCGGCTGGGCTTTCGATCACGATACGATCGAACATGAACGGCGATTCTTTCCGCGGCTCCTCCAATCGGCATACGCACATACCGACTCTCAATTCGTAGACATGAATTCTGAGCTCACCGTCGTCTTTACTACTCATACCTGCGACACATCCCAACACGTTTACACATTTCAGCAATGGATACAGCTTAATACAGTCAGCAGCCGAACCCTATAGTCATACGACGCCGATCCCGCAAAATTGCATCGTCAAGTATGCGGCAATTCACAGTTAGAATCGGAAGATTCGGCTAGTGCATGCAGTCAGGCCACACCAAGCGAACCCATGGACTTCCGGCGGTAATAATTCAATTGCCAGATTCGGATAAAGGTTTACACTGCATTTCCAACATGCCGGCAACCTCAGGCCGAAACCGATTTCGGCAGTCGTCGCCACATGCTTACGAACAATAAGAATAGCGCCAGATCGGCCATTTTCCCGGAGAGAATCGTTATGCTGTTGAATCACAACGATTTCCAAGTCGACGCCGACGAATTTTACAGCCCCGAGCCGGCACCGAAACGTTTGCGCCGCAGACACCTGTTTTTTCTGGTCCTGCTGCCGGCTTTAGCCGCGACCGAATGCTATGTGTTTCTGCAACCTGCCGTCTATCAAAGCCAAGCGCTGGTATTGACCACGGCGGCGAGCGATATAGACCAAACCCACGCCGTCGCGGATCTGGAACACGTCAATATCCAAAAACAGGTACTGCTGGGGCAAAACGTGCTGGATCAAACCGTGGCAGTACTGAATAGCACGGAGAATTCCCCGCATATCGGGGTCAACCAACTAAAAACCTTATTTCAGGTCAGCCCGATCGCGGATACCAATCTGGTACAACTCAGCGCCGAGGGCCACGAACCGCATTTTTTGCAAAAAGCCTTAAATACCTGGATTAGGGCCTACCAACAAATCCGCAGCGAATATATTGCCGAAATCAGCGATAAAGCCACGGTCGACATCAACGCCGAACTGATGCGCCTGGACCGGCAAGTACAAGACCAGCGCCGCAGCGTTGAAACCTTCCGCCGCGAACACGACATCGTTTCGCTGCAAAGCCCGGATAACGAAGCCCACGCCCGGTTGCAAGGACTAAACGGCGCGTTGAACAACGCCCAGGAAGAGGAAGTCAAGGCCAAGGCCAGACTCGAAGCGATCCGCGATGCTTTAGCGGCCGGCAAAGCCGTGGTGACCGATACCGATTCGCAAACCCTGGCAGTATTGACGGCGCAAGCAGAAACCTTACGCGCAGCGCTGGAGCGCCAACGCAGCCAATACACCGACGAATACATCGATTTTCACCCGACGCTACGTACGGTTAAAATCCAACTGGCCGAACTGGAACGAAAAATCGCCGAGAAGGAGCAATCGGCCAGCCGCTTCGCCGAACAGGAGGCGGAGAATAATTACAATGCGGCCCAAGCCGCTGTGAAAAATCTGCGCCAGGAACTGGAACGGCATAAACAACAGGCAGCCGCTTACACCGACCGTTTTGCCCAGCATCAGGCAATGTTGGAACAGCTGGCCAAAGTGGAAGAGCTGCAAAGGCAAACTCGGCAACGACTGGTCGAAATCGAAGTAAAACAGCGACAAAGTAATCCGCAGCTGGATGTGGTCGACTGGGCCTCGTTACCGGAAACGCCGATCAGGCCAGACTACACGGCGGAAGCCGCAATCGCCGCTGCCGCCAGTCTGATGCTGGCGTTATTGGTCGTCTGGCTGCGCGATTACCTGAACAGGGAACCGATGCTGGCGACGATCAACAGCGTCACCGAATACCAAATCTACCACCAAGCCGACCCTCAACTGACAGAACATCCGGCCCCGCCCCACGTGGAGTTCGACCAAGTCAAAAAACTAAGGCGCTGGGACGATCCGAAACCTCTACCCGACGATCCGTCCCATTCCTAGGCGCTACCGCAGCATCAATGCTAGAATCCGGCTTTTGTTAAACTCAAGCCAAAAGGAAATTCATGAGCCTCATTACCGTAGAGCACAACCCCAGCGAAGAGCGTTTGCAGGAACTGGGTGTAGCAAGCTGGCCGATCTGGGAAAAAGAAATCTCTACCTTCACCATCGATTTCGACGAGACCGAAACCGCCTACGTGCTGGAGGGTGAAATCATCGTCACGCCGACCGGCGGCGAGCCGGTCCGCATTCTGCCGGGCGATTTGGTCATGTTTCACGCCGGCCTCGACAGCCATTGGGAAGTCGTCAAACCGCTACGCAAACATTACCACTACGATTGATTGTTGCCGCAGGCTGGCACTGATCGAAAAGGCATCTGCGGATGCCTTTTTTGATTGCCGAACCCGCCTGGGTAATTTGTGGCCGAAAAGCCGACCCAGTCAGGATAAGGCTTGGGCCGGTTTCGGCGATTTTAAGCTCGGCTTTGGGCAAACCCCTTTTGCAAAACGCCCTGCCGATAATATTTACTGATGTCGATACCGTAATCCTGCGGCCGAACGATCCCTTTTATGGTCAGCACGTTACCGCGCTTGTCGAGTACCATTTCGGCCAAATTGACCACTCTTTCTTCGACCGGCTGCCCTTCCGAATCGAGCAAAATGATGACCTTAGGCCTCAGGCGCGCCAGCTCGTTGACTTCGACCACAATCGCAATTGCGCCATTGGTCATCTGCACCAGACTGCCCGGCGGATAAACCCCCAAGGCTTCGATAAATTTGACGACCAGCCGACCGTCCAACTGGCTGCCGCTCAAATTCGACATGATGCTGGTGGCCTCCAGATGAGTCCGGCCCTTTTGATAGACACGGTCGCTGGTCATTGCATCGTACATATCGACAATCGTCACCATCCGGGTAAATAACGAAATGCCTTTGTCTTTGATCCGCCGCGGATAACCTTTACCGTCCAGGGTTTCGTGATGGGTTAAAGCCGTTTCGATCGCGCCCAAATACATATCCGAGCTCGATTTCAACAACTCGTGACCCAGCGAGGTATGCGAACGCATAATTTCCATTTCATCCTCATCCAACTTGCCGGGCTTGTTTAAAATCTCAAGCGGAATCAACATCTTGCCCATATCGTGCATCATGCCGCACAAGCCTACCAAATTCAGGTTGGACACCGAAAAGTTCAGGTGCCGGCCCAACACAATGGACAAAGCGCAGACGTTCAAACTATGTTGAGCGGTATATTCGTCCCGGTTTTTCAGCTGGCTTAGCCAAAGAAAAGCATCCGGCGAATGCAAAATACTGTTCACGCATTCGGCCACGGCAGCCTTGGCGGCCTTAGTATCGACGCCCTCGCCGCGAGCGATACGCTCCATAAAATCGGAAACCAGCTCCCCCATCTCCTGGTAAACCGATTCGGCCCGTTCGATTTCCTTTTCGAACACGCTCAATTTCGGCGGTGGCGGCGGGAAATCGGCGATGCTGTCTAAGGATAGATTTTCTTGCCCACCTTTGTACTCGACTACTTTTTTACGGCTCTTGGTGACGTCGATATACACGTACTCGCAAACCTCGCGCACCTTGCGAATATCGTCCTCGGTTTGCAATTCGAAACCCTGAAACAAAAACGGACTGTCCAGCCAGGGCCGGTCCAATTCGATCACATACATGCCCAGCTTGAGCTGAGCCACCGGCGTATAAACCCGCTGGTTAACGTCGTAAACGTTGACAGTGCTCTGTACCGTTTTTTTCTTGTTGCGACGGAACGGCCACCAGTTTGTTATAGGCATGTGATTCGATTTACCGAAGAAGATGGAATGCGCTTTCCTGACCAAGGCGAAATCGCCGTCATCTGGCGCCAGCCGAATTGGGCCGGATAATACCGGTATGTCCAACGTTACCCAAGTTTTCCGCCGTGCGCTAGCTCTCGTTTCCGAGATAGAAACCTATCGTACCGGCATAACCGGCCACGACATAAAAGTAACATAATTTATCAGCGGACAGACGGCCCGACTAGCCGAATGGAGGGCTGCGGTTGCTTGGCCCGCAATCCACCTGGCATTCCCCTGGCCTTGAACCGGTAGGATTTGAGTTTGGTTGCTTCAGACCTGACACACCAAAGCCGAAACCATACCGTTACCTGTTGCCCACGATGGCACAGAGCCGAGCGAATGGCGTAGCCAAGCTTCGACGGCTAAAACGGAACGCCAGTGGAAATAGGGCCGGCTGAATCGTTACTGGGTTAAGCAAAGCCGAAACGCGGCGGCAACTTGTTTCAGATTTTCATCTTGGCGAGCTGAGCCTCGAATTCTTCGAGCGTCATCGCCCCGCTTTTACCGTAGCGCTGGTGTCCTGCATCAAAGAAATAAGTCCTCGGCAACTCTCCATACCAAGCCGGATCGATCTCATAGCGTAATTTTTCCGAATTGTCCCCGCTAAAAGCCCAATTTTCCATACTGCCAAGCTTATGAGTGTCGACGATCCGCTGAATCTCGGGCAAGGCATCCCCCTCGTCGGCCGCCAGCATCACGATCTTCAACGCCGGGTGTTTGTCGTGCAATTGATTGATGGCCGCCATGTCCCTCAGGCACGACGGGCAATCCACCGACCAGATCGCCAGCATCAACGGCTTGCCGGCATTCGCCGCCAGAATTTGCTGGTAACTGCCGGGGATGAAGGGTTTTATCGGTGTTTGATCGGCCGGCGCATACGCAATGTGGCCCAGCACTAACGCAAATGTAAAAACGATTTGCCTAATTGTCATTAATTGTTTCCCCTGGAAAATGAATCGATTGAATCAGGCGTCCCCCGACTCGAACTGATTCGCTTGCTCTAACGCTCATCCCGACCCATTTTACCTCTATATCCAGGCCGACCGACATCCAGTTTACTTCGAAGACCTGCCGCGTAAAAGTTACCCAAACACTATCCTGTCATTTGTAAAGATTTCCTTACACAGAATTACATTATTTAACATAGATTAATTATAAGTCGAGCTCGCGGAACTCACCTCCGGCAATTCTCCAGGAATAAGCATTAATGCCTCACTGGGCTTAGCGCTGAAGGCACTCGAAAGTGTCGTCAATCGCGACTCCATAAACCGTAACAAGCAAAGAAATCACACTAAACCATGCATATCACGCAGTTGAATAAGTTATTTAACATAGTTTTTTAACTTATCACGAAATTTATTCAATAAAATCAATACATTATTATTTGGCTCAAGTCCTGCTTACGCGTCAGCACCGCTCATCAATTGGCGACACGCATCGCATCGGACAGGTCTGGCACCTCTTGGCAGATAAAGACTGGCTGGAGCCCGCAGCCTCAAGCTGAAGTTCAATGCTCTTATGAGTTCGACAACGTTTGTCGGCGGAATCGCTGGTAAATGAAACATACATAACAACAACAGAGATTACGCGTGAAGAATCGAAAATACTCATTTAGTTACGTTCCATACTCTTACTTGCCAAGAAGTCCTTTATCTACCGCGATTTTGTTAGCGCTCTTCGCCGGCAATGCCGCCGCGGATAACACCCAGAACAAGAGCAATCCAAATCAAAGCGTAAAAGAAGCGGACGACCCAACTCAGGCTAAACAAGCCAAGAAAACCCAAGCCTCGTCGGACAAAGTGGCTGACAACATTGATGTCATGGAAGAGATGGTGGTCACTGAAGCCGTAGCCAAGGATTCTCACTTCACCTCTCCGTCGACGCGATTGAAACGGGCCGACATCGAACGGCAGAACGCCCAAACCACCGAAGAGGCAGTCAAATATCAGCCGAGCCTGCAAATCCGGCAACGCTACATCGGCGATCCGAATGGCGTGCTCGGCATCCGCGGCGCCGACATGTTCTCGACCGCGAGAAACATGGTTTACGCAGATGGATTACCCTTACACAACCAATTGCAGGCCTCGTTTAACGGCGCCCCACGTTGGTCCATGGTCGGCCCTAACGAAATCGATGCAGTAGACGTGGTTTACGGCCCGTTCTCGGCCGAATACAGCGGCAACTCGATCGGAGGGGTGGTAAATATCAAAACCCATATGCCGATGAAAGAGGAATACTATGCCGAGACCAGCTATTTCGTGCAGCCCTGGGAGAATATAGGCGCCGACAATGGTACCTTCGACGGCAACCGGCAGTATTTCTCTTACGGCAATCGTTTGGACAAGTGGTCTGCGTTGTTGTCTTATAACCGCCTGGAAGCCGAGAGCCAACCGATGAGCTACTTCCTTGATAATACAGGCCTACGCAATCCAAACGGCTCGCAAACTGCGGTCAACGGCGCAGTGCCCACTTTGGACACCCGGGGCACCCCCAGTTACATCTACGGCGACACAGGCCCTGAATTGGTTAACACCGACTTAATGAAACTCAAAGTCGGTTACGACATCACCCCTGACTTACAGGCCATCTTTACCGGCGCATTCGAGGAACGCACCCGCAAAACCGAGAGCCCGCGTAATTACCTGACTACTGCGAACGGCAATGCCTTCTATGGCAATAACGACAACACGTTAAATAGCACTCGTGAGGCAGTCTTTGACGGAAGAGCGTTCAATGTTCAAAACAGCGGCTTCGGTCCCTCAGACGACGAAAGGCAAACCATGCAAATCGGCATGCAGGTGAAAGGGGCTATTTCTGACAGATGGGACATCGACACCACGTTTAGCTATCTGGATGTCATAAAAGACGTTCGCCGATCCGCAAACTTCGCTCCCGACGACCCTCTAAATGTTAGCAGTGCGCTGGGTAGAAACGGGCAATTGCAAGTTTTTGATGACTTCAATTGGAAAAATTATGACTTGAAGCTCAGCACCCGGGAATTTTTAGGCTGGAAACCCTTGGAGTTTTTAGGTGGTTACCACTTCGATAACTACAACATGAATTTCAAGCAATTTGGTTATGTCAAATATTCGGCAAATCAGCTTGGCTCAGAACAGTTAGATAGACGTAATCAAGGCGAGGTGACAACCAACGCCATGTTCGGTCAGTTCGCCTATCACTTTGCTCCCGATTGGGATTTGACCTTGGGCGCACGTTACGAATGGTGGTTGGCAAACAGTGGTGTAGGCGCTGGAGCGCCCTTGCCTGACCGCAGTGCCGATGCCATTTCACCCAAGGCCTCTCTGGGCTTCGAACCCGCAAACTGGAAGTTTCGGTACTCGTTTGGCCGGGCCTACCGGTTCCCGGTCATCGCCGAGATGTATCAAAATATTACGAACGCGACCAGCAGAACGATTGCCAACGCTAGCTTGCAGCCCGAGGACGGTTGGCATCATAACTTCACGATCGAATACGGGCTGAATAACGGCTACGTAAGGGTCAATGTGTTCCGGGATGATATACGCAACACGATCCAGCAAGTCCGCCGCGCGTCCGGTGCCTTTACTGATAACGCGTTTCAAAACATACCCGCCACCAGCACCACTGGCGTAGAGTTGGTATATGACCAAGCTAGGGTGATGGATTCCGACTTCGATTTGAATTTTAACGCCACTTGGATGAATGCGATTGTAGAAGACGGCGGTCCCAATTTGGGCTTTCTGGAGGCCTTCAGCTCTACACCTACCAGTTTCAACCTTACCGGCAAACAGCGCATCCGCCTGCCCGAATGGCGTTTCAACGCCTTGGCGACTTACCATGTTAGCGAAGTCTGGGATGTATCGATGGCCGGCAGATATACCAGCGACTCGTTCAACGACATCGACAATAAAGACTATGTCAACCACGTCTTCGGCGCCCAAGACGGCTTTTTCTTCCTGGATTTCAAAACCAGCTACCGGTTCAAATACGACCTATTGGGTAAACCGGCAAAAAGCCGGGTGTCTTTCGGTATCAACAACTTGACCGACAAAACCGCCTACGTCGTCCATCCCTATCCGCAACGGACGTTCTTCATCGAAGGTGCAATAAGTTTCTGATCAGCGCGTATTGGTATTAGCGAATCCTCGCCGGAAAACCGAAGTTTGGCTCTGCCGCCTATATTTACGGTTTTCCGGTAGTGGCAAGGATTGGGCAACGTTAAGTGACAATGAAACCCTGCTTGCAAGCCGATAGTTTTGAGTTTCAAAAAACTTTCGGATACAGAGCTAGACAAGCCAGGAGAGAAAATATGAGTGAACAATTTGTAAAAGTTCCGTATAAATTGGAAGAAGACGGAAGCAAGACGTTCTTTCTGCCAGATTGCAGAATGACGAAAGGTTATGAAATCGGAGCAAGATACAAAGACAAGGAGCGCGAAATACAGAGTTATTGGGTTGCGCTTGAGAAACTAATGGCAATGCCAGAGCCTAGATTTCGGCGCCGCAACAAGAATGGCAATTTCGGGACAGTTACCTGCAATCCTGGAGATGTGGAAGAGGTAAGTCGGTTCTACATCGAGTCTGAGCGTATCAAATATGGTGGATGAAATCAGGTTATGACTTAAGACCGCACATATAGGGATACCGTATACAACTTACCTCATTATTCGCGCTTGGCCCGGTTCACAAACTCCCCCCCTAAGTCTGCCACCTAGCATTAGCATTTTTGATTTGCCCGGCGGCTCTAACCGGAATTTACCTCCGCCCCCTCAATCCTCCGACCCAAAACACTGCTGGTAGTCCTTACAGACTTCGCAGGACGGCGCCCGGCAGACGTACAAACCCTCGGCTTCGCAGAGCTGTTTGTACAAAAATTTCTTCCATTTCATATCCTTGCTGTTGCGCGCGACCAGGTCGGGGAAGTTGCAGGCCAGCATCGCCGACAGATCGGCGCGCGACCACAAACCCAAGTCCTGCCATAAATGATCGCTGCCCAGGCAGGCGGCGACGATCAGCGCGATCAGCCATTCGGTATCGGTGCCCGGTTGCGCGGCGAATTGGCGCAATAGCGTTTCCAGATCCTGCTTTTCCAGCATCCGGCTGTAATCCAGCGTAAGGCCCGACACAGCGGACTCGGCCAATGCGTACCCGGGAAAATGGCTGGCCAGCAACGCGACGAATTGCTCCGCCGCCAAACCCAGCCGATCCGGCAACGCGCCCTCTCCCACCGCCCAACTGGCGATGATTTGCGCCAGCCAGACGCTGTTGGGCGACCGGCCGGCGCACGCCGCGAGTTCCTGATAAATTTGCTGCCGTGACTTTGGCGTAACCGCTAGACTGGGAATGGTTTGGGTCGGTTCTAGAGCAGGCATGCAATTCATTTCGGTCCTCCGGCGTTTAGGGATGGAACGGACTAATACTCAACGCGGATGTCTTCGTCCCTGACGATCATCTGGCAGGCCAGACGCCATTCGCAGGGCAGATCGTCGACGATCATTTTTTCCAGCTCTTCGCCGGTGACCTTGCCGAGCTGTTTCAGCACCGCTTTTTCTTTTTCGGTCAGCGGGCCGCCCATGCGTTGGTTTTTCTTGTCGATACTGGTGACTTTGACCAGACAGGTACCGCATTCCCCGTCTTCGCATTCGAAGTGGATGGGGATCTTGTTTTCCAGCGCCAGCTTCAACACGGTTTGGGTGTGGCTGCCGGCGACGGCGTAAACGGTTTTATCCCGGTATTCCGGGCTTGAAAATGTGACTAATGCCATGTGTTGTCTCCTTGAACGGCTTACACCGGTTTGACGGAAATTTCGCCGCCCAGCACCTGCGCCTGACAGGCCAGACGGTTGTGCTTGCCGGCCATGTTTTCCCGCAGAATTTTGTCTTCCAATACCGAGGGTTCGGTCAGATGATTCCAGCCCGACGTCACTTTCATGATGCAGGTGCCGCAATCGCCCTCTCGGCAGCCGTAGGTAATGCCGGAACCGACCTTCTCGGACACTTCGATGATGCGAGTGCCGGCGGGTACGGTGACGGTGACATTGATGTCTTCGAATGTAATGGTCGCTTTGGCCATTGAAAAAACTCCTTACGCTGTTTAAGTGTCATCTCGGCAACCTCCAATCTGAGGACTGCCGTTTTGGAATCCGCAAAGATTCCCGATTCCCGCCGACTCGAAAGCCGGCGGGGTTCGCCTATCCGTCCTGGGATCGGCTTAGCCGGCCTTACTGCACCGGCTCAACGCGTGACGTATGTCTAAAACTATTGAAGTCGCATCCAGCTCAGGCCAGATCCGCAAAATTAATCACTTTGGATAAGCGGGCGCCGGTCAATTCCTGCGCCAGTTCCAAGCCAAAGGCCGTGCATTCCAGGATTTCGTCGTCGGTCGGGATCAATTTCACCCGCAAGCCCGGAATCGGCACCCGCAATTTCAGGCCGCGCAAGCGGTCCTCGACCAGACGCACGCCCTCGCCGGTCCAGCCGTAGGAACCGAACACGCCGCCCAGTTTGTTCTTCAGATTCACCACCGCCAGCGACGACAACAGGTCCCAGATCGGCTTGACCGCGTCGCCGTTGATGGTCGGCGTGCCCAGCACCAGGCCGTCCGCTTCCTCGATCAGATCGACGAACGGCCCGACCTCCCCACCTTCCAGGTCGTACAGCGACACCCGCACATCCTCGACCTGCATCGCTCCCTGGTAAATCGCCTCGGCCATGCGCCGGGTATTGCCGTAGGAGCTGATGTAAAAAATCAGCAGGGTTTTCTGGTTGGGGCTGAGTTCGTTGTGCAAGGCCGGGCTGGACAGTTGCCGGTAGCGCTGGATGTAGTGCTGCGGCCGGTCGCGCAGAATCGGGCCGTGGGTCGGCGCGATCAGCGTCAGCGGCAACGGTTCGATCAATTCCAGCGCCCGCACCACATACTCCTTGAACGGCCGCATGATGTGGGCGTAGTAGTATTCGAACGAGAAACGGAAATCGCCGACGCTGTCGTTGAACAGACGCTTGTCGCAGAAATGGCAACCGAACACGTCGCCGGAAAACAGCATTTTTTCTTCCGGGGAATAGGTGCACTGGGTATCGGGCCAATGCAGATACGGCGTGTGCAAAAACTCCAGCCGACGGTCGCCCAACGATACCGAATCGCCGGTTACCACCGGCGTAAAGCTCAACGCGTCCTGCTTCAGCAGGCCTTTCAGCATGGTTTGGGCTTTTTGGGAAATGAACAATTGCGCCTGCGGCGCCCGCCGCATCAGTTCCGGCAGCGCCCCGGTGTGATCCGGTTCCAGATGGTTGAGGACGATGACTTTGATTTCGCTGTAGTCGGCGACGCTTTCCAGCCGGGCAAAAAAATCGCCGGCGAAGCCTTCCTTGACCGTGTCGATTACCGCGACGCCTTCGCTGCCGCGGATGACGTAGGCGTTGTAGCTGGTGCCGTTGGCGGTTTTTAAAATGATGTCGAAGATGCGCAGATTGGGATCGAAGGCACCGACCCAATACACCCGCTCGGACAGCGGCACGGCAATCGGTGTGCCGTCGTCGCCTTCCAGCTTGACGCCCTTCATGGCCCGTACGCCTCGGCGCGGGCCTGGCGCGGGCAGGTCTCCAGATCTCTGCCGCTGGGCGCCGATTTCAATCCCAGCCAGGCATCGACTTCGGCTTCGTCGAAGCCGGACACCTGCCGCAGACCGGATTCCATCAACGGCCGCCGGATCAACAAGGGTTGTTCCACCATCAAGGCGATCGCCTGCTGTTCGTCGAGTGTTGCCGGGTCGATCAGACCCTGCTTGATCGCCGGCGCGCTGCGGTTAAACCATTCCGCGACCGGCTTGTCGCCGAAAAACGAACGCAGCTTGACCTGCTGCTTGGCCCAGGGCTGCTGCAACAAGTCGTAGACCACCAGCAAATGGCCGGCTGCGCTCAATAGCTGCTTTTGCCGGGTGTTGTTCAAACAGCCCGGCTTCTCGTAAAAGTGGACGGTAGCCATAGCCGTCAGTGGGCTTGGAGTTCCGCCATCACCTCGGCCATTCTCTCCGGTGGAATGCCGGTCAACGAACCGGGCGGATTGATCGCCAAACCGTTTGCATCCAGGATCGCACCCTCGATCGGGCAGATGCTGGCGCATTGGGTATCCTGGTAATCGCCTTCGCATTCGGTGCATTTGTTCGGATTGATCCGAAAATGTCCGGCTTTGCTGGACATGAAAATCGCCTTGCTCGGGCACAAAGGCTCGCAGGCGTAACAGTTGACACAGGATTCAATGATTTGTAGAGCCATGACGTTCGTCCTATGCAGGCCGGGTTACGGCCGTAACCCGGCATTGGATTCGATGGCCGGGTCGCGCGTTAACACTAACCCGGCCGAGGTTTATTAAGCGGTTGCCCGCTCTTCGGTAGCGCTCTCGTCCAGCTTGCCGGCGGCGGCCAACTCTTTGTAAACCGCCATCACCGCATCCTCGATCGGTTCCATCGCATGCTCGCCGTTGGGTTGGATACCGGCTTGTTCCAGCATGTCCCAGGGCTCGTAGCCGATTTTGGAGCACAGCACAACTTCGCAGCCTTCCAGCGCCCGGATCGTGCGTTGCAACACGCTCTCGCCGTCGCCGCAAGTGTCGTCACCGCTGCAGTACAAATCGGTTTTGCGGTGACTCATGAAGCGCACACCGTCCGGTGAGGCTTCGTAGATCAGGAACTCTTTGGCGTGGCCGAAGTGCTGGTTGATCACGCCCTGGCCACTGGTGGCGATGGCCATCAACACCGGACGAGTATTGAGTTTGGGCTCGTCGGCATGGCCGGCGGCTTTTTCAGCTTTGGCGGCGCGCTTGCTATGCATTTCCTCGGCAATCGCTTCGTGGATGACTTTGCGTTTTTCCATCGCCGATTGGTAATCGATCTCCATCGCCTCGATCTTGTCCATCGTGAACTCGTCGCCGCGGTCTTCACCCAGCAGACCGACCGCGTCGGCCCGGCATTGGCGGCAGTGGCGCATCATGTTCATGTCGCCGGAACAGGCGTCCTGCAGATCCATCAACTCGTCCTGAGTCGGGCCGCGTTGGCCCATCACGCCGTAGAAAGTGCCGTGTTCGGCTTCGGCGATCAGCGGCATCACGTTGTGCAGGAAAGCGCCCTTGGCTTTGACGATTTTGCTGACTTCAGCCAAATGCTTGTCGTTGACGCCGGGAATCATCACCGAGTTGACTTTGACCAGAATGCCCCGGGCCGTCAGCATTTCCAGGCCTTTTTGCTGCTGCTCGATCAGAATTTTCGCGCCTTTGACGCCCTTGATCCGCTTGTTCTCCCAGAAAATCCACGGATAGATTTGGGCACCGATTTCGGGATCGACGCAGTTGATCGTGATCGTCACATGGTCGATGTTGTGTTTGGACAATTCCTCGACCGATTCCGGCAAGGCCAGACCGTTGGTTGAAACGCATAGTTTGATGTCCGGCGCTTCGGCACTCAGCCGACGGAAGGTTTCGAAGGTGCGTTCCGGATTGGCCAGCGGGTCGCCGGGGCCGGCGATGCCGAGTACGGTCATTTGCGGAATGTTGGCAGCCACCGCCATGGTTTTTTTCACGGCCTGATCGGGAGTCAGCAACTCCGATACCACGCCCGGACGCGATTCGTTGGAGCAATCGTATTTGCGGTTGCAATAATGGCATTGGATGTTACAGGCCGGTGCCACCGCGACGTGCATCCGCGCGAAATAGTGGTGGGCGTCTTCCGAATAGCACGGATGGTTTTCCACTTTGGCCCGGATCTCATCGGACAAGTGGCCTAATTGGTCGTCCGATGAGCCGCAGGAGTGGGAGGAGCAGCCGCCGCCGCTGGCCGCTGGAGTTTCGTTCAAAACTGGCAATTCCATGATCTTCACCTCGCTTAAATGGGTTGCAAGAGAGATAGCACAGGCCATGCCAGTTATTTTTATATCGTAACCGTATGATTTATTTGTTTTTTTAAATCAAGAACCCTGCGACTTGTCGCAAATATCACATGCCGATGTTTGTAAGAGCACAAACCATCGCGTCGAATTGTCGAAATTTCGGAAACCATTGGGATTTGCGGTCGGATATAGCCTGGCCCAACGCGGCAAGTTCGCGACGAAAACCCTACTTATTTTGAGTGTGGCGCCACAATATGCGTGATAGACTTCACATAAATCAACATTCGCCTCCCCGGTGAATAGGGCTGCGCTGCTGGCCAACGGATAACGCGTCTACGACCTTAATATGGAGCTGGGCCAACGCTTATGAACAGGTTTCGTTCTCCCGCCGCGATGGGCGTTTTAGGATTTTCGGTCCGGTTGGGCGTAGCGTTTCTGTCCTTGCCGGGGCCGGCCCTTGCCGCGGTCTGTACCTGGGAGGGCGGCGACTCGGTCTGGTCCACCCCCGGTAACTGGAGCTGCGCGGCCGTGCCTGGCAATGCCGACGACGCGGTGCTGAATACCGACGACAACCTGGATCTGGATGTTGCCGCGACCGTCCAAAAATTCACCCTGGCTTCCGCCAGCGCCGTACTGCAAGGTAGCGGGCCGTTGACTTCGAACAGCGCATTCGATTTGCAATCCGGCACGGTCAGCGCCATTCTCGCCGGCAACCAGGGCGCCAACAAAACCACGGCCGGCAGCGTCACCTTGAGCGGCGCCAACACTTACACCGGCACGACCCAGGTCAACGCCGGGACCTTGATTTTCAACGGCAGCGGCAACCACACGCTTACCGGCAGTTATACCGGCGCCGGCACCTTGGAATTTGCCGGCGGCACCAACCAGTTCGCGACCGGCGCGACCATCGCCACCGCCAATTTTACGCTGAGCGGCGGTAGCAACCACATCACCAGCGGCGCCGGCGTCACATCCGCCAACATTACCTTGAGCGGCGGCAACAACACTATCGACAAAGCCTTATCCGTTACTTCGTTCACCGCCAGCGGCGGTACCAACACCCTGAACGCAGCGCTAACCGCGACCAATGCGACTTTTAGCGGCGACGAAACCGTCGACACCACCGATATCAACGCCGGCTACACCGTCAGCGGCACCACGACAATCAATGGCGGCAAAGTCAATTTCGCCTCATCGACGCCGGCGGTATTGGGTCAGACCCTGGTGATTAACGACGGCCACGTCACTTTCGCCGCGGCCGTCACCGAAGTCGACCAGTACATTCAGACCGGCGGCACCTTATCCGGACCGGGCGAATTGAGAGTGTCTTCGGCGACTTTGTCCGGCGGTTCCATGCTCGGGCCCGGCAAATTTATCATCGACGGCAACGGCGGCACTTCGACCAACCTGCAGTTGACCGGCAATTTCCAATTGGATAACCAATCCACCTTGATCAATAGCGGCAATGTCGTGGTCGCCGCGACCGCCGCGCTGCAAGGCAACGGCAGCTACCGGCAGACCGCCGGCACCACCCAAGTCGACGGCAACTGGACCCAGGCCTTGACCGAGATCCAGGCCGGAGTTTTGCGCGGCAACGGTAGCGTCGGCGGCCAGTTGGTCAACCAGGGTACGCTAGGCGCCAATGGCAACAACCTGGTGTTGAACGGCCCGGTCACCGGCAGCGGCGCCCACGTCCGCCCCCTCTCCCGCAGGCGGCGCACCGACAAGCGCTGACCGCTCCGGCCAGGCGCCCGGCGCCACGCCCGGTTCCGGCGCGCTGTCGATCAATCTGCAAAGCGACCGGGACAGCCCGCCCGATTTGTTGTCGTCGTTCAAGAACCTGGGTTTTTTCCTGAACGGCCAGTTCGAATGGGTGGATCGCAGCTCGATACTGGTGCAGCGCGGCTACCGCTCGGCGCTTTACGGCGTCACGGCCGGCGCCGACTACCGCTTCAGCCAGCGGTTTTTATTGGGTACCTCAATCGGTTACGGCAACACTTACGCCGAGGTCGCCAACAACGGCGGCGACCAATCCATCGGCGGCTATACCGCATCGCTGTTCAGCTCGCTGAATCTGACCGACAACTGGTATATCGATGCCGTCGGCAACCTGACTTACAACCAATACCATACCAACCGCACCACGGCCTATACCGACGCCAACGGCATTGCGGTCAACGAAACCGCAAAAAGCAAAACCGACGGCTGGCAACAACAGTTCAGCCTGTCCAGCGGCTACGATTTGCCGGTCGGCGAGTGGACCTTCGGTTTGCGGGCTCGCGGCGAATACGCGCGTATATCCATCGCCGGACGGAAGGAACACGGCGCCAATTTGGGCATGAATCTGATTATCGACGACCAAAAATACGATTCGCTGACCAGCGCGGTCGGCGCCGTCGTCATGCGCAGTTTCAGCCTGCCGTTCGGGGTGCTGGTGTCGCAAATCAACGTCGAATACGAGCGGCAATGGATAGATAAGTTGCCCAGCATGAAGACCGGTTTTGCCGACCAGCCCAACGTCAAATTCACCACCGCGTCCTACGTGGTCGATCAGGATTATTTGAACGTCAGGGCCGCGGTTTCCGCGCAGTTGCCCTACGGCGGCTCGGCCTTCGTGCAGTACGATACGACCTTGGGCCTGGAGAATACCTCGCGCCACGCCATCAATGCCGGGGTAAGGTTCGAGTTCTGATGTCGGGGCCGGAAATAAGCAGAGTGGAGAGGAGATTTGTTTAGAAAACCTCCTCCGCCCCCTGGTAGCTGAAGAGAGGAAGCGATTGCAACAGGGCTGTCGCAATCGGGGAGATTATTGCTTAACGCCGTTCGTCGGCCTCCTCGCCGATTTCCCATTCCTCGGTGGCAGTCTCGATGATCTTGCCGCTGGCGGCATCGACTTCTATCTTGGTTTCGACGCCTTTGTCGTTGACGATATCGAACTCATAAGACGCGGCGCCGTTTTCCTCGATCTCATATTCGACTTCTTCTATCGTGCCGGGATTGGCTTTCAATGCGGTCGCCGCGGCGTCTTCTTCAGTAACCTTGACGCTCTTTTTGAAGGCCTGACTATTCGGATCGGCGACTTCCGATTCCCGCTCGGTCAATTTGCCGCTATCGGCGTCGCACATGAATTCCCATTCCTGACGGTTGCCGTCGCGTAATTCCAGCTCGTATACACCCTTGCCGGCCACGTTCAACTTCTCCAACTTGACCAAGTCACCGGATTTTTCTTTTTTCACCGCCTGGATACAGCTTTCCAAACCCTGATCGGCCGCCACCGCACCCAGCGACAACAAACCCAAACCGACCATTACCGCGGTTTTTACCGATATCTTCTTCATAACTCACCTCACATAAAAAAAGGAAAAATTCCCGAACGACGGGAATCATACCCTTCAACCCGAGATCAAGCCATGGCTTTGGGCAAATTTTTTCATCGCGTCCCGACCGTCCAAGCCAAGTTTCAGCTTCAACGAGGTCTGACAGTTGGAAACGGTCTTGGAACTGATGCCCAACTGCTCGGCGATGTCTTGCAAGGCAAATCCCTCGGCCAACATGCAAAACACGTCGAACTCGCGCGAACTCAATGTGTTGAACGGCTCCAACAAGCGCTTGACGTGGCGGATCGCCAAGACTTGGGCGATATCCGGGTCCAGATAATAGGCCCCGCCCAGAACTCGATGGGCTATTTCGGCCAGACGTTGCGTATCGGTACCGAAATCGGCGACTCCGACCACGCCAGCCTGCAGGTAGGCCAAGGCCCGGCTGCCACAAGCGCCGGCTACCAGCAGCGCCCGGCATTCCGGAGCGATTGCCTTAATCTCGGCGACGCGCGCGACCGCCCCGCGTTCAGCCCGGTCGGCGAACCAAATCACGTCCGGCTGCGGCCGATCGCAGTCCGGGCTGGCGAATTCGGTAACATCGGCCAGCACTCCCTCTGCCGCTAAGGCGGCGACATCGAACGTATTTGCGCTGGATTCTGAATCGACGACCAATAAGCGGATAGCCACATCCGGACCTTGCAGATTGCGATGATAAGTGAAAAGGAACAGGAAAGAGACGGCAGACCGAATCCCTGAAACAATCGCAGCCGCCAACCTCGACGCCGACGGACTACGCTTTGTAAGCCTAAACCCGGTGTCAATTCGCCGAATGCCGATAAAATTTCCGAAAAATTCCGCAGAAGATTCGGGACTTATCGCTCTACTCGCACTAAAACCGCGGCCTTACAATATTTAGTATCGCTTTATATCGGGAAATTTTCCCGGCCAAATTTGGGTTTTATTCCCTACTAGCCATAATTCCCACCCGCTTAAAATGTGACTCGGTTAACGGATTACTCAGGAGAAGTAACGACAAGGACGTTGCAGGATGCGTTGTTGAATTAATTGTGTTTCCTCCGTTTGTTTTAAAAATCTGCGATGCAACCTCGGTATGCACCGCAGATTTTTTTTGGACGTAAGCGCGGATCAGGCCGCCCCGCCCAGCAAAACAAACCGGAAACCCAAGAGTGATTACCCCGCCAAATTGGCGGCAAATAAGAAAAACAAAGGATGCTTGGCTTGTTGGACAAGTTCACGAAGTGCATATTCCTATTGACGATCATGGTTTTGATGATTAGCGCCGATACGCAGGCAGCCGGCAACGCCTTTATTATCGAAGAACTGGAGTTCAAAAATACCCAGGTCGCCGACATCATCCGCGTGCTGTCCGAAGACGCCAAGGTAAACATCGTCGCCACCCCCGAAGCCGGTAAAAAAGAAGTCACCATCTTTCTGAAGAAAATCGCGCTCGAAGACGCCCTTCGCGCGATCTGTCGCATCAGCGAACTCTGGTACCGCCAGGACGAAGGCGGTCCCGGCACTTACCGACTGATGACCAAGGACCAGTACAGCCAAGATTTGATGCTGGGCCAGGACGACAATATCAAAGTGTTTCAACTCCTCACCCCCAACATCCTCGCCATTGCCATGACCATTCAAAACCTGTACGCGCCTCGGGTTCGAGTCAGCTTCAACCCGGTGATGGGCAGCAGATGGGCAATCTGACCTTTCAGGACCAGGTGCCTGGAAACATGAGCGTCTAGGACGGCAAACATATCGATAGCAACAAGTTTGCCGAAGTCGCCGGCGCCAATAAAGTGGTGTTCGTCACCGTCAACCAGGAACACACAACCAGCTCATCGTCAAAACCAGCGACCAGAGCAATGTTTGTAAGGAAACAAAAAACCGGGGAAGAGTTGTCCGCCTTCAGAGCCGGATTCAGGCAACACAGCAGGCTCTGGGCCTTGGTTAGCTAAGCAAAAAGAATAGAATTGCGCATCCTTGCGTAGTTGGAATCCCAGTTTCAGCATTCGGCGCAATTTCGACCGGAACTAAATGCAACTCACCGCACGCAACTAGCTCAAATCGACAGTCGAATTGTCTCGGGTATCTCCGACAGTTAACAATAAAAATAAGGATTTTATGAAGCCTAGATTTTTGTTGTTATTTTGCATCCCAAACTTATTTAAAAATAATACGGAAGATAGCAAACATTGGAGTGGCTAGATGGGCGCATGCGTGTAATATACTCTCAGCACTTCAAAGTTTAATTTGACAATATATAGCATATTGTTTTACATAAAACCTGGTCATGCAAAGAGTATAATTACTTAGTTAACCAATCAAGCTTTATTCCCTCGGCGCGCTGAGAAACCCAAAAAACTCAAACCTGTTGCTATCAGGACGAAAGCTCCCGGTAAAGGGACGGGGGCGGTGGTAGCAGTTGGAATATACCCGCCGATATATCCGCGTACAACCGCTTGACCTTCTTCACCGGCTTGTCCAAAACCGATTGCTTTTTCACCCAAGGCGTAATTAGTTGCATCTGTTTTCACAAGATATAATCCACTCCAAGGATTACCTTCAGATAAGCTTATATCACTTCTTTGGCGAACCGCATCGGCATCAAAAGGCAAAGTCGGAGCGGGGCTTAAGCTATCAGTGCGCGCCGCCTGATACTGCCTTAAGTCAAAATCGGTTAAATATGTCCAGGCCGATGCTGTTTCAAACCCGGAAAAGCCATAGCGATATAGAAAGTTTGCCTCCTCATTATTATCAAGTTGATTGAGTGCGCGTGTACCAAACACCAGTTTGTTGTCTGCACTATCGCGATACACAAAATCGAAATAATCAAATTGGCCAGGCTGCGACAAGGCCACATCACGCGTAACCTGCCAATCCAGCAAAGTCAAGGTGCCGGTAGAAATTGTATTTGCGCCTGTAAATGCGCGATAGCTCAGCGAACTGGCTACTACCTCACCCGTTAAATTTGAAGGATCAAAACCGTTTAAATAGATCGCAGAAGTGGTCTCTATAAACAATTTATCCACATTTTGATTAGTTGTCCCAGAAACGATGCCGCCGTTACCGGTGGTTAAACTGCCTCCAACACCGTTGTTTAAAGTCACAAAATTCCCCGCTTGGGATGTTGTCGACCCTGCAAAAAACGCTGTTGCCAGTAAGGCCTGCACACCTAAGTTTTTTAACTTAACTTTCATGGACGTCTCCTTAAAAATTGATATCCGTTTTGCTTGAAAAAATTTAAAACACTATATTAACAACCCCACATCACTACTAATTCATCCACAAATGAGAAAACTAAAAAACCCATTATAGTCAGCGGAATTTTCGGCCAGAACCAAAAACCTGTCCTGGATAATAAATGGATAGAACTTGTAGAATAGGAGCAAATTACTTATAGCGACACATAAATTATCACAAATATCCCTTGAGTTTGATCTAGCAGACCTAAAGAAAAAGAAAAGGAATTTTTCCCGGAACAAACAATAATTGACCCGCCTTCGTCTATTTTACAACAGCAAGCTAACTCTCAAGGTTGGCAGACTGTTGAAAAATTGATTTTTAGTGCTAACCGCTCACAATATATGGCACAGGGCTTATAAAAAAACACTAAATGTAGTGCTTGGCAATTCGTTTTTTGCAAAACCAACAGCCGGCAAACACTGCAATTCGCAATGATTTTTTCGCCAAAGCATAAAAAAGGAATTATTCCCTTGTCTTTGGTTATAAATTTCCCGAAAATCGGACTCGAACATTTTGTTTGCAACATTCGTTATTACAATATTAATTAACAGTCATGAAAAATTCGATTAAATATTTAACGCTGATTAGTGCGTTTGCTTTAAATGCCCCCAGTGCATGGTCAGCCACGGTTAACTTGAATTTCAATTATATAGCGACCAATAAGTATGGCAGCGCAGGCGTATCTCCGGTCGCCTCACTGACCATTACAGACCTTGCAGACATACTCACGCCGGCACAACTGGCCTCAGCGGGGGAGGGCTCTGGGGGAGTCAGAGCAACAATCACAAATCTCGGAACCAATCAGTTCGGTAGCGGCGCGGCAGGCACCGCCACGTGGATCGGTTCTTATGTGCTAAATTTTCCGGGCACCATGGATCACGAAGAGAATGGTCTCAATGGATACGACAGTGCAGGCGTCGGAAATCGTTGGGCAAATGTTAGCGGCACACCCTTAGGTAGTGGCGGCATCGAGTGGCAAGAAGGGGGCGCCACCAATGGTTGGCAGGTTTTTGCCCAGGAATTCAATTTCAGCGGATCGACATTCACTGCCGACAGCCTGACCCAAGGCAAGACCTCCACCATTGATATCTTCAATGGAGCTGGTTTGTCCAACATCAGTGTGGCTAGCCTACTCAGCAATCCGGTTACTAATGGCAACGACCCGAGCCTTCCGGATACTTATGCCTGGATTAAAATTCGCGGAACGACCAACATCGATCCGTCATTGCGCGGTATTGCCGCGAGCGGCTATTGGGGTAATTCAGCAAGCACCGCGAATTCCTATCGTCTTGATGTAATAGCCCCCGTCCCTGTTCCTGCAGCGCTGCCACTATTTACTAGTGCATTGCTAGGTATCGGTCTGCTGAGGGCGCGAAAGGTCGGTTAAGACTTCGTTCTTGGTTTATTTCTTCTGACCGGCATTTCAATGTCCATGGGATGACCGGTCTTACATCTCCCTTCATTGATGCCGGCACGGCAACACCTGGATTGCTGATAGTCAATTAGCCGAATCGAGAGGCCGTTTCAAACAGTCGTATTCATGAGCGCTGGAATTAGTGCAAAGGCCTAAGAATGAATAAGAACTAGCTTATCTATGGCTACATATATTGTGAAAAAGTATTTTATTGCAGGTATTGTGTTTTATAGTGCAGCTAGCACTACGTTGTTATCTTTTAAAGCAAAAGCAAATGAAAGTGCAGCCGATCCGATAGAAAATATTGTTTTGGAAAGCGGGCAATCACCCCCTGAAAATCAAACACAAGGCTCACAACAGCCTGCAAAATCGGAAGTTAAACTTGAAGCCTCGCAAGACTCCTCCGAGCCGCCAAATCAAATACCAGATCAATCAACCGACCAGCAAAAAGATGTTTCCCAATTAGAAGACGTTATAGTTACAGAACGTCGTCTTCGCATTATCACACCTCTACCTGGATTGGCAATTGATCGCGGCATGTCAACCACCAATATACAAAGTGCATCCGATAAAGAGTTGGCAGAATCTAAAGCGTTGAATGTAACCGAATTTTTGAATAGTCAAATGCAATCGGTTAGCGTTACGGACTATGCTGGCAATCCTTTTCAGCAGGATCTCAATTTCCGCGGCTTTACTGCGTCACCTGCTATCGGAACGCCGCAAGGCATTTCGGTTTATATGGATGGCGTTCGCATTAATGAGCCATTTGGCGAAATTGTAAATTGGGGTTTAATTCCCATGAATGCATTAGCCAGTTTGGATTTGATTCCTGGCACCAATCCCATGTTCGGCTTAAATACGTTGGGTGGTGCCTTGGCATTAAGAACCAAAACTGGCTTCAGTGACGAACATACTAGAGCGCAAGTACTAGGTGGTAGTTGGGGCAGGCTGCAAACGCAGATTTCTAACGGTATAAATAATGGTACTTTTGGGTTATTTACTGCCTATAACCAATTAAAAGAAGACGGTTGGCGTGTTAATTCGCCTAGCAATATCCGACAATTGTATAACCAGTTAACACTTCGATTACCTTTCGGCGAACTTAATGTCAGTGCCCTTAATATAGACAACAAACTAGTCGGTAATGGCTTATTACCGTATGAAACCGCTGATATTAATCGAGAAGCCGTGTTTACCTCGCCCGACGAATCGAGAAATGACATGAGCCACTATAATGTTAATGCGCAAGCTTATTTAAGCGACGCCATCAGCCTAACGGGTATGGCGTATAGCCGTAAGATAGACCAATCGGCGGTTAATGGTGATATTTATGATACTTACAATGCTTTACAAGGGCGTGTAGCAGGCGTTGAATATATAAAAGGCGTATTCAATTTATCTGATCTAAAGCAAAGTTCTGAAGGTTTGGCCTTGCAAATGATGTTAGATTCTAACAAACATCAAATGGTGCTTGGCGCAACGTTGGATAGTAATAAAATCCATTTTTTGCAAGGGCAAAAGTTTGGCGAAATCAACGACATATCGCATGTCGTGACGCCGGTTAGAGACGAGGCTTATTCTATTGAGGGCTTGTATGCGGCAAAATTTCCCGTTACTAGAAATGATCTGAATGGACAAAGCACAACAAAAAGTATCTTCTTTACAGATACTTGGTCACCGCTTGATGACTTGCATATTACTTTTGGCGCACGTTATAACTGGACTAATGTGACCAATAACTTGACATCAGATCGCGGCATCGATTTATACCAATTTGCCGTTGATCCGAGCCAACCCAATCGAGGATTGCTAGACCCTCTCCGACAGCGTTGCGCACTAAATTCAGCTGATTTTCGTGCCCGCTTTATCTGTAGTGAAGGAGATTACAATTATCAAAGTTTCAACCCGGCCCTTGGTATTACCTGGCAAGCGAAGCAAGATTTGGCTGTTTATGCCAACGTCAGCAGAGGCGCAAGAACGCCTACGGTCATTGAATTGGGTTGCGCCAACGATAAAACTAAAGACAATAGTCTCGGCAGCACCAATTATCAATATGGCTGTTCGATTCCCACCGCGTTATCATCCGATCCTTATTTGGAGCAGGTGCGCTCCACTGCATTCGAGGCTGGCTTTCGCGGTGCTACAGACATTTTGCAATGGAACGTGGGCTGGTTTCGTACCGATTTAACAAACGATATTTTATTTGTGCCGCTAGGCCGTAAAAACCGGGGTTTATTTGATAATTTTGGGGGTACCCGGCGTGAAGGCCTTGAGATGGGACTGGATGGGACTTTGGGCAAAAACAAGCTGCATTTGAGCTACACGTTTTTAGAAGCGACCTTTGAATCTGCAGCGCGCACAATCAATGAGAGCAATAGTAGCAACACCGCGCCAATAACCTTGCAGGCGTATAACCAAATAGAACCTGGTGATTCTTTACCAGGCCTGCCTAACCATATCATTCAAGCCGGCTGGAGTCATCAGTTCAACGACAAATTTGATTTCACTATTAATATGGTAGCGCATTCATCAGCCTTTGTACGCGGCAACGAAAATAATGACCATCAACCAAGAGCCGCCAGTAATGCCACTGGCGGTGGCTTTAATCGCGACCCAAACGACTATATCGGTGGTGGTAAAACTGCAGGCTATATCGTGTTTAACCTGAGAGCGAATTATAAGTTTAATAAAAGCATTACCCTGTTTGCCAAAGTAGATAACCTGTTTAATAAAAAATATGCCACTGCAGGCGATTTAGGCCGCAACAGCTTTGACTCCGCAGGTAACTTTATTACTGATTCTGATGCTTGGAATAAAACCACCTTTATTGGACCGGGCGCGCCCTTGGCAGCGTGGGTAGGATTGGATGTCGATTTGGACTGGACGGAATTTAAATAAAAAGTAAGGGTATCTATTCAATATCCATTTCTAAAAGACAAACGAAGAGGCAAGCCCTTTATCGCCTTGCTGGAAGTCACCGGCGTCGGCACCTTCATGGTCCGCGAGGGCGACGAATTCAATTTCGACCCCTCGCAACCGAAAAACGCGATTCGGGTCAGCAAAATCACCCGACTCAGCGTCACGGTGGAAACCGGCACGCTCGGTTCGATCCGGGTACTGCGCTGACGGCGGCGCTCAATACAAGCGCTTGCGAAACAACCAGCCGGCGCAGCTCAGACAGAACAGGCCAATGATCGCCAGCGGCCAGTATTGGTCGAGCAAGTCGGCGGTCTGCAAGCCTTGCAGAAACACGCCGCGGATGATGACCAGAAAATAGCGCAGCGGATTGATCAGCGTGAAATGCTGCACCAGCTCGGGCATGTTTTCGATCGGCGTGGCGTAGCCGGACAAAATCACGCCGGGCACGATCACCAGAAAGCCGCCGAGCAGGCCTTGTTGCTGGGTCAGCGACAGCGACGAAATCATCAGGCCGACGCCGATCACCGAAAACACGTACAGCACGATCCCCAGATACAGCGCCGGCAGGCTGCCCAACAACGGCACCTGAAACCAGAACACCGCGAAAAAGATACTGAGCGAGGCTTCCAGCACGCCGATGATCAGGCCCGGTATCGCCTTGCCCAGCAGAATTTCGGTCGGGGTAAACGGCGTGACCAACAGCTGGTCGAAGGTGCCCTGCTCCCGCTCCCGCGCCACCGACAAGGCCGAGACCGTCATCGTCACCACCAGGGTCAGCAGGCCGACGATGCCCGGCACGATGAACCAGCGGCTTTCCAGATTGGGGTTGAACCAGGCCCGCACCACCAGTTCCGCCGGCGGCCCGGCCTGGCCGCGGCCGGCCGTCCAATCGTTATTGAACCGGCTCAATACCGAACGCAGATAACCCTGCGCAATCTGCGCGGTATTCGAATCGCGCCCGTCCAGCAACACTTGCAGACTGGCCGGCTGGTGCCCGCCGAGCAGATCGCGACTGAAATTGCGGCCGATGTGCAACACCAGCAACACCCGCTTGCTGTCCAGCGCGACGGCGATCTGCTCCTGCCGGGTAATCCGCAGCTCTTCGCGGAAGGCCGGCGCGCCGGTAAAGCGGGCGATCAAATCCCGCGCCGCTTGTCCGCTGTCTTCGTTGTAAATCGCAATCGGCATTTGGTTCAGATCGAAGGTGGCGGCGTAACTGAGCACGAACAATTGCACCAACGGCGGCACGATCAGCACGAAGCGACTTTTCTTGTCGCGCAGCAAATTCAAAAACTCTTTGGCCAACAAGGCATAAACCCGCCACCACATGGCTTACTCCAAGCGGCGCGGCGCGCGCCACAGGGCCAGGGCCAGAAAGGCCGCGGCCATCACCAACAAGGCCAAGGCATTGGGCAGAATCACCTCCCAGACGTCGCCGGCCAGGAACACTGTCTGCAAAATCGCCACGAAATAGCGCGCCGCAACCAGATGCGTGATCAGTTGCACCGCCGGCGGCATGCTGTCGATATTGAATATAAAGCCGGACAAGATAAAAGCCGGCAGAAAGGTGACGATAATCGCGATCTGGCCGGCGACGAACTGGTTTTTGGCGGCAATCGAAATCAACAGGCCCATGCCCAACGCCGCCAGCAAAAACAAGGTACCGGCCAGCAGCAAAACCCACAGCGAGCCGGCCAGCGGCACCTGAAACAAAAACACCGCCATGCCGATCGACAACAACATGCCGCCCATGCCCAACAGGTAATACGGCAACAGTTTGCCCAGCAGCACCTCGCGCACCGTCACCGGCGTCGAAATCAAGGCTTCCATCGTGCCGCGCTCCCATTCCCGCGCCACCACCAATGCGGTCAACAAGGCGCCGATCAGGGTCATGATCACGGCGATCAAGCCCGGCACCAGAAAATTGCGACTGCGCAACGCGCTATTGAACCAGATCCGCGCTTCCATCTGTACCGGCCGGTTTGCCGTCCGGCCGGCGCGTTCGGCATCGGCGCCCAGCCATTTGTCCCACACGCCTTGCACATAACCGGACACCAGCCTGGCGGTATTGGCGTCGACGCCGTTCAAAATCACTTGAATCGGCGCCGGCCCATTGGCCTGCAAACGCCGGGCGAAATCGCTTTGCAAATGGACGATGCCGTTGATCTGCCGCGCCAGCAAAGCCGCTTCCGCCTCGTGCAGATTGGAAAAATAGCGCGGCGCGAAATAGTCGGACTGCGCGAAGCCGCCGACGAATTCGCGCGCGGCCGGCGAGGTTTGCTCGATGACCAGGCCGATCGGCACCTGTTTGGCGTCGAGCGAGACGCCGTAACCGAACAGCAACAGCAGAAACACCGGCATCGCGAAGGCAATCGCCAGACTGCTGGGGTCACGCCAGACTTGCAGGAACTCCTTGCGCATCAAACCGCGCAAACGCAAACCGAAACCGCTCATCCGCCGGCCTCGCCGCCGGCTTCGACCAGCCGGATAAAGGCGTCTTCCATCGTCGTTACCGGCTCTGCGCCGCCGGCCTGGCTGCGCTGTTTGATCTCGGCCGGCGTGCCGGCCGCCAGAATGTCGCCTTCGCGCATGATCAGCAAGCGGTCGCAGTATTCGGCTTCTTCCATGAAATGGGTCGTGACCAGAATCGTCACGCCCTGCGCCGCCAATTGATTGATCCTGGCCCAGAATTCGCGCCGCGCCAGCGGGTCGATGCCGGAAGTCGGTTCGTCCAGAAACAGGATTTCCGGCTCGTGCATCAACGCGCAGGCCAACGCCAAGCGCTGCTTGTAGCCCAGGGGCAGATCGGCGCTGTTATGTTCCAGAAAGGCTTGCAAGCCGAACTGGCCCACCGCCCAATCGATCCGCTCCCGGCGCCGGCCTTGATGCAGGCCGTAGGCCTGGCTGAAAAACTCCAGGTTCTGCCGGACCGACAATTGGCCGTACAGCGAGAATTTTTGCGACATGTAGCCCAGCCGGGCTCGGGCCTGCGAGGCGGCGCGGCGCAAATCCAGCCCGGCCACCTGCAATGTGCCGTTGCTGGCCGGCAGCAGACCGCACAGCATGCGGAAGGTCGTGGTCTTGCCGGCGCCGTTGGCACCCAACAAGCCAAAGATTTCGCCGCGGCCGACCTGAAACGACAATTTTTTCACGGCCTGGAACCGGCCGAACCAGCGGTCGACCTGATCGACCTCGATCACCGGAGCCCTGCTACCTTCGAGTTTGACACCTGTGCCGTGAGGGTTGAAACAAACCGTCTCCGCATCCGCTACGCTGCTGCGGCGCCGGGTCAGCAACAAAATAAAGGCATCCTCCAAACGCGGCGCCACCGGCCGGCTGACCACGGTCTCGGCGCCCGGAAACAACTTGGACCAATCCGGCCGACTACCCGGCCTGACCACGGTGCGCACCGCGCCGCTTTGCACGACGCTGTCGACCACGTCGGCATGCGTCGCCAAGCGTTGTTGCAAGGCCCGGTTCGAAGTGCGGGGGCTGGACAACAGGAAACTGCAATCGCTAGCCAGTGCGTGGAATGCAGCCGGCGCGTCCTGGTGCAGGATTTCGCCGCGGTCCAGCAACACCACCCGCTGGCAGCGTTCGGCTTCGTCCATGTAAGCGGTGCTGAGCAACACCGTGGTACCGAATTCGGCGACCAGGGTGGCGATGATCTGCCACAACTCGCGGCGCGACAGCGGATCGACGCCGACCGACGGTTCGTCCAGCAACAGCAGCCGCGGCCGGTTCAATAAAGTGCAGGCCAAGCCCAGCTTTTGTTTCATGCCGCCGGACAAGCGGCCGGCCAGTCGCTCGCCGAACTTGGCCAGATTGGTCATCCGCATCAAATCGGCGAAGCGGCTGTGGCGCTCGGCTTGCGCAATGCCGTAAAGGTCGGCATAGAGTTGCAGGTTCTCCTGCACGCTGAGGTCTTCGTAGAGGCCGAAGCGCTGCGGCATGTAGCCGATCAGACTGTGCAACCGGCCGCTGGCGGTGACGCTATCCAAACCAAAGCTTTCGATGCGGCCGCGGTCCGGCAACAGCAGTCCGGCCGCCAAACGCAGCAACGTGGTTTTGCCGGCGCCGTCGGGTCCGACCAGCGCCGTGATGCCGCCGACCGGCAAGGCAAGGTCGATGTCGCGCAGGGCCGGGCCGGTATCGGCAAACGCCTTGCTGACCGCAGCAAAGCGCAGCGCGCAGGCACTAGCGGATTGGTTCACGGCCGTGGGCCGCAGCCCGGTTGCGCCAACGGTTGCTGCCGGGTATCGATCGTCACGCTGACCGGCATCCCCAAACGCAACTGGTCCTGGCTATCGCAGACGAATACCCGGATCTGGTAGACCAGACTGGTGCGCAGTTCGCTGGTTTCGACGCTTTTCGGAGTGAATTCGGCGGTCGGCGAGATATAGCCCACCCAGCCGGGATAAGCCTTGCCGGGAAAGCTGTCGCTGTAGACGCTGGCCGGCGCCCCGGGGCGAACCTTGCCCAGATCGGTTTCGGCCAGATAGGTTCTGGCCCACAGCGGCTCCGGCAGGGCCAGGGTCAGCACCGGCGTCTGCGGGCCGGCCATGTCGCCCGGTTCCAGGATGCGGTTTTGGACGACGCCGGTCTGCGGTGCGTAAAGATGGGCGTCGGTCCAGGCTTTTTCCGCCAGTTGCAGCGCGGCGCGGTCGGCCTCGACCTGGGCCTGGGCCGCCCGGATATCCTCGCGCCGCGGTCCAATCTCGGCCAATGCGTACTGCTGCTGCAAGGCGTGCAGCGACTCCCGCGCCGAGTCGTATTGAGCCTTGGCCCGATCCACCGACTCTACGGAACTGAGTTTGCGCGCCACCAGGGTTTTCAAGCGGGCCAACTCCTTCTCGGCCAGCACCACGGCGGCTTCGGCGGCTTTGACGTCGTTACCGGCTTTGCGGATTTCCTGCGGCCGGGAGCCGTGCAACAACTTGTCGAGCTGGTGTTGGCGCACGGCCAGCGTCGCCGCCGCTTGATCCTTGGTATATTGAAAACGCTCCAGCGCTTGCGTCGCCAACAACTGGCCGCGTTCCACCCGCTCACCCTCCTGCACCTCGACCCGCTCGATCCGCTCCGGGTCGCGAAAACTCAACTCGACCTGGCGGATATCGATATTGCCGTGCAGCAGCAACACATCCGGATCGCCGCCGTTTCGGCTGCCCTGCCAGCCCAGGCCGACTGCGCCAACCGCGAGTAACGCACCGATAATCGCCAACCTTCGTTTCGTCGCCACGCTCCGCTACCCGCCAATTGTCCTGAAGCCTGCAGTATAGCCAATGGCCGAGTCCGGGTTAAGACGCTGGATGGATTCCCTGTGGCACGCCCCGTTGGGGCCGATTGCGCAAAAAATCCGTTGGTCCGCTGCGATTCATCTGGAGTCGGAAAGTCGCACATTGATTTTGCCAGGCGTTGATCCGCCCAAAGCAGGCAGGGTGTGGTGAGTTTAAGACCAGCACCAATCGCGAACGATGCGCTTCACTCTGTTCAGCACATCCTACGGCCCTGATTTAAAATGCAATGACATGTTTTGCTTATAAGCGCATCTCCTATTGATACAATGCCCAATCATTCTTCAGCTGCACCTGCTATTTGGTGATCTATTTAATTTTCACTAGGCCAGATGCTAACGCTAGAAAGAAAAAACTTCCTAACCAGCCAAGCACGGTCTCTATCCAATAAAGAATCCAAGGCATAGAAGAACATGTAGTTGAATCATAAGGAATCCAATTATTATTCTGCTTAAAATCCACAAAAGGTATTAGCACATCCAGGGAATAAACCAAGGGAATAAAGCTTGGATAGCCTTGAATTTTTTTATCACATTTACTCCAATTTTTTTTACATTCACTATACTCATCTCTCCAATAAATCGCAGGATTACCAGGCCCAATACAACCTTCTTCATACAAGCTTTTATACAAAAATGAGCACACCACCCATAAAATGGAAATAAACACAAATGCACGAATTGGCTTATACCCATAACCAGCCAAATACTTCCAACTAAGTTTCTGCACATATAAAAAAGGCCAGTATATAAAACCAGCCTGCTTTATTTTATGTTTAAAATAACTATCTTGCTTGCTAACTAAAACATTTATAGATTCATTTTCATAGCCCTCCTTTTTGAGGACATTAGCTAACTGTTCAAATGGTTGACTTTTAAACGTGCGACTTAACTTCTGCGACGAAACCCATACCTCACGTCTCCATTTAAAGTTATTATACTCTAAGTTATGATTATCCATCAGCAAAATTCGTTCATAACAAAACCCATCAATATTATAATTCCTTAAACTTTTATAAGCTTTTTCACTGTCTTTAAAAATCCTTGTTTTAGTGTCTGTTAATAACATCTCACCAGATATCATTGAGTCAGCCAAGCTTAACGTTCCCTTTATTTCGGACTCTTTAACACTAAGCTTAAAATTACTATCAATTTTCTCTGACCCATATTGCCCCCCTGAAAGCAATAGATCCCCATTAATGACCGCAGAATTTATTGACAATTCTCCATTACATATAAACGGATAAATTACATCATTATTTTTGCCAGGTTTTGTCGAACATAACCAAACAGGGCCATTACTTTTTATCCGATCAAACTTAAGTTTAGAAACGTTGCAACCTGGTAAAGCAATCATCTTTGTAATTGCATCCCGACATTGAATACCCCCCGGTATAAAACAGTGAAATAAATATAATGTAAAAGGTATGTTTGTAGAGTCTAGATCAATATCTAAATCTCCTCGTTGCTTGGCAACCCTGTCCTTATCAAAACCGCATTTTATTACTGCATTTCTAATGTGAATCCCCCTGGGATCGGCGTTTGACAACACTAAGCTGTCCGTACATAGAAATCTTAAAACCTCTGCTCGAACAAGCCCTTTACAAGCAATGCCTCCACCCTTTTTTATTCCACATTCGGCAGATTTCCCATAAAGAAGAGATTCGATTACAATTTCCTCAGCTCTGAATAAGTCTTGAAGACAAGGAATTGACTCTTTAATATGATTAAAAATTACTTGTAATTTATTGTTCAAGCCTGTCATAAATAGTCTTACCCACGAAAAAAAATTTAAAACGAGAGCACTTAGGATGCGGTGAACCGCATCGATCGCGTCACTCTCTCGCCGCTATCTTCGATAAGTTGATTTCATGCCCCCAATTCTCGGCATACAAACCTAATTTCACATAACGATGAAAGCTGGAATAAGGCCAATCTTTGACTACCTGAACCCATCCATGTTTGACTGGGTTCCAATGAATATAATCGATATGCTGCCGGTAGTCGGTTTCATCGCGAATCAGATGCTCCCAGAATCGCCTTTGCCAGACACCCCGTTCGCCTCGTTTTTCTCGACTTTTCGATATTCTCTCGCCTTTGGCGACTCGCCGGGAAAAATTGGCTTTGATTAATCCCCAGCGGGTAGAAAAATCGGAATCGCCAACCGGCAAGGTCAAAATGCAATGCAAATGCTCTGGCAGCACAACAATCGCGTCAATTTCAAAAGCGTGGCGGCTTTTAACCTGCGCGAAGGCGGTTCGTAGTTGATCGATCTGGTCGGTCAGCAATCGGTTGCCACGACGCTCAGCCAGATTGACCGTAAAAACCACGTGGCTCCGGGATATTGAAAGCAGCGGTAGTCTGTCATCGTTGTTATTTAACTCCTTTCTCGATCGATGCGGTTCGTTCCTCACCGCATCCTACAAGGATATCTGCCTTACCAAAGGCATTTGCCATTTCCCGATAGAGTGAGCGATCTTTCATCACGGCCGGGCTACCCGCAAGGCACTTCGCCGTAAATATTTATTGTTCGCTCTCGCATCACATCAACCTTACGGGCCAGATCGTTTGAAAGCGCCGCTATTAGTCCAACCTGTTCCGACAAAGTCGAACCCAGCAAAAAATTTCGCTGTCGTCGCCTGCTTCACCGTGCACGACCGAAGCCTTTGCCAATCGGAAAACCGGCAGGCGAAGCGCCGACCTGTATACGCAATTTAATTGCGGCTCAGGTTAACGCCTGCCATAGCCTGTTCAATTCCGCGCCGATAACCGCAATCCAGATCAATATGGCAATGCCGGTTGCGGCGGCGGAGATATCCTTGATGATACCAATTTTGTCGTTATGGCCGGATTCGACGAAATCGCACAGCGCTTCGATGGTGGTGTTGAACATTTCCGCGATCAGCATCAAGCCGGTCGCGGCAAACACCGACAAAAAATCGAGCCATTGCCGGTAATAAAAACATGCGGCCAATACCGGCACCGACAGCACGCATTTGTAAGCGACGCTAAAGTCGTAAACAACGGCGTAACGCAAGCCGGACAGGCACACCTTGATTTTGCGTAGCGGGTGGTAGCCGGGTTGGCCGGTGTTTAAAAATTTATTGCGCATGCGTTTTCCGAGTCACCTGAAACGTTGACGAGATTTGCGATAAACCGTGGCGATTGCCAATTCACGTCGACCAATCCTCCGCATTTTCCACAAATTTGTCGCGCAGGAAGCGGCCGTGGATCGACAGGCCTTGGGCGTCGTGCCGATACAGGCTGGTCAGCATGCTATGCAGCGAGCGGTCGAGCAGGTCCAATTGTTCCGCCAATAAGGCATGCGCGGTTTTGCCCTGGCTCACCGGTTCGGTGCGGGCCAGCGCGGGCGGCAGGGCCAGATAGCGTTCGATGGCGCCAGGCAGGTAGTCGCGGGCGATTTGCTGCAGATTGTAATGGTCGGGGTCGGTAGCATCGGCGGTTTGTGGCAGGCGGGACAATAGCGTCAGCAAGGTATCGACGATACCGGCGATTTTGCGTTCCACCTCGTCGTCGACCCTGCCGGCAACGCGGCGCTGCAGAGATTCCAGTTGCTGACGAACCAGCAACGGAACGGCGTGCTGCGTTGGGGTTTGGTGGGCGGCGGAATTTGCCGCGGCTTTCTCGATCCGCTGGTAATACAGCGTTTCCGCCGTCCCGCGCAATTGCGTTTCCAGGCGTTGCAACTCCTGGCCCAAGCGTTCCTCGGCCGCGGAACCGCCCGCCGGTTCCGGATCGGACGGCGGCAGACGCAGGTAGTGTTCTAGCATAGTCGGCAACTGTTCCAATACCGCGCGTTTGGCCGCGGCCAGTTCATTACTGCTGCGATTGGACAGACCGTCGAAATCCGGCAGCAGGTTCAGTACCAGTTGATGGGTATGTTCCAGCGCCGACCGGGCCGCGGGCTGGCGCAAGCGGGCCTGGGTGGTCTCGATCAGTTTTTCCAGGCGCCGGGCCTTGCGCCGGAGGCTCCAGGACAATTCCGATACCGACGAGCGTCGCCCCGGCAGTACGATCCATAACACCAGGTAAAGCCAAAACGTCAGACTGAAACTGAAAAATATCGAGCCGAGAAAAATAAACCGCACGGCGGTGACGCTAAAACCGGTATAACGCGCCAAACCGCTGCAGACGCCGCCCAACCGGCGTCGGTCGAGATCGCGTTCGAGTTTGCGGCTTGCGGCAGCTTCCGGGAATATTGGCATGGCGCCCTCAAAAAGTTGGGTTTTGGCGAGACGTGTCGAAAGCCGATCATACCCCAATTCGCCAGCCAATCCGAACCGAAACGGGCCGCGCGGCTGAACGCGATCGGGCGCCAATCCAATCCGGGTTATCATAGTCCGCGCCGCTGGTCGCCACTTGCCGGCGCAGATCGGCACTAGCAATCCGGTTCCGGACCCGCCCACATTTAACGACAGCACCAGGGAGACCCACGATGAGCAACATCCCCGAATTGACCCCGCCGGAAACCCTGACCGCACCGGCCCCGGTGTTGCCGATCGCCAAGGAGCAAGCGGTTTCCATGGTCAAACTGCCGACCGAAACCGTGGTCAAACTGGACCAGCGCGTCGCCGAATTCATCGATACGGTGTTGGCGGAATCCAGCCAAAGCCCGGCCTTCAAGGCCAAGGTGGATAGCGTTCACCAGCTTGGTGCCGGCGAAATTAAGGAGGCCGCCGCCATTTCCAATCGCCTGCTGGCGCGTCCTACCCAAGCGCTGGATGCCGGCGTGTTCACCGAGGGTTCGAAAATCTCCCGTTCGCTGGTCGATCTGCGCAACCAGGTGGAAGCGCTCGATCCCAGCCGTCAGGGCGACTTGCTGCAACCGCGCAAATTGCTGGGCTTGATTCCGTGGGGCAACCGGCTGCACGATTATTTCCAGCAATACCAATCGGCCCAGCAGCATATCGATGCCATCATCGTCGCCCTTTACGGCGGCCAGGACGAACTGCGCAAGGACAACGCCGCCATCGAAGAAGAGAAAGTCAACGCCTGGCACACCATGGAAAAGCTGGAGCAATACATCCACGTCGGCCGCAGCATCGACGCGGCGCTGGAAGCCAAGCTGGCCGAGATCGAGCCGGCCGACCCGGAAAAGGCGCGCGTCATTCGCGAAGAACTGCTGTTTTACTTGCGGCAGAAGGTGCAGGATTTGATGACCCAGCTCGCCGTGACCATCCAGGGTTATCTGGCGATGGATCTGATCCGCAAGAACAATCTGGAGTTGATCAAGGGCGTCGACCGGGCCACGACCACCACCATCTCCGCCTTGCGCACCGCCGTGATCGTGGCGCAAGCGCTGGCTAACCAAAAACTGGTGTTGGATCAGATTGGCGCGCTGCGTGCCACCACCGGCAACCTGATCGAATCCACCTCGGCGCTGCTCAAGCAGCAGGCCGGGCAAATCCAGCAACAGGCCGGCACGGCTGCGGTCAGCCTGGATCAACTGGCCGTGGCCTTCAAAAACATCTACCACACGATGGACACGGTGGCCAATTACAAACTGGAAGCCCTCGCCAACATGAAACAAACCGTGGCCTCGCTGAGCACGGAAATCGACAAGGCCAAAGGCTATCTGGACAAAACCCGCGAGAGCACCGTGCAGGAAACCAAGCAGACCTTACAAATCACGGCCGATGACGACATCGTGTTTTGACGGCCGGACGTCGGACCCGGTAGCCGCGATCCGGCCAAACTCTCGGCCTCAGTCCACCAAGACCGGCGTTGGCCTTTGCGGTTTATCTCTAGTACACTGCGGTTAACCTAATGTTTCAGACTCTGCGCTTATGACTTACTGTATCGCCGTCTCTCTGAAGGACGGATTGGTGTTAACCTCGGATTCCCGAACCAACGCCGGCATCGACAACGTCAGCACCTACGGCAAAATGCATGCCTTTACCACGGCCAGCGATCGCAAGATCATCCTGCTCAGTGCCGGCAATCTGGCGACCACGCAGGCGGTGATCGACCAATTGAAACGGGACATCAAGGAGCAGGCCGAAGTCAATTTGGACAGCGTCAGCTATTTGTCGGAAGCCGCCGATTACGTCGGCCATGTCAGCGTCGAAAAACAACGGCGGCATGTCGATGAAGGCCAAAGCAGTTTCAACCCCTCGGCCACCTTCATCCTGGCGGGGCAGATCGGCCAGGAGCCGCACGGCGCCTATCTGGTGTATCCGGAAGGCAATTGCATTACCACCTCCCGCCAAACCCCCTATTTGCAAATCGGTGAAAACAAATACGGCAAACCGGTCCTCGACCGGTTTCTGAAAATCGAAACATCGCTGCAGGAAGCCGGCCGCTGCTGTCTGATTTCGATGGACTCGACCATGCGCAGCAACGCCAGCGTCGGCGCACCGGTGGAACTGCTGGTCTATCACAAGGACAGCCTGACTCTCGACGAATACTACTGCTTCCAGGAAGATAACGAGTACCTGATTCAACTGCGCCGCATGTGGCATGAAAAGCTGAAGGAAGCATTCGCGACGCTGCCGCAATTCAGCAAGGCCGACTCCCGGCCGCTACCGATGAATTGCTGAACGCCCCCAGACTATACCCCCCTCGCCGCCCGGCCTGACTCTTTCGGCCGGGCCCAACCTTCCGGCGTCCAACTTGGACTCTACGCACGCCAACCGGTCCGCCGCCCAGCGGGATATAACGCCCGCCAACACTGTCCAACCGCGGTTGGATCAGCGTTGCCGTCAAATTTCAACACGCCAGAATCCGGAAAAAATCATCCACAATCTGAAAATTTTGTCTATACTTTTCCAAGCCTTACAGGCCATTTTTAAAGCCTTTTACACCAAAAAACTCGTCATCCAAGCCTAAGGGGCTTGAGGAGAGTGCCATGAAAACCCTACTTGTTGCCCACCCCGCCAAGTTGTTGGCAGTCATCGCCGTTTTTGCCGTTTGGCCCGGCACTACCGGCGCCACCCCCACCGCGGCGCCCGAATCCCGCCCGGAATTGATCCTCAGCATGCCATCGGACCGCTGGCTGGACGAACGGCCGGCGCAAAGTGGCCCGACGTTGGCCGATAACCGCGAGCAAAATTTGATTGGTTCGCGGAAAAGCCGCAAATCCAATGTCGACGTCGACTGCAATATGGATTTAAACCAAAACACCCTCGGTACCGCCCCGCTCAGCGAACGCCTCGGCGGCAATTGCGAATTTGGCTACCACTACTAAATCGACCAGCCCTTTTCTGCAGGCGCCGAACCCGCTCGCGCCATTGCCCCGATAGCGAGCACAGCGCTCCGGTTTGGCGCGGCCTTGATATTGCTGCGCCACCCGCGGTATGCCGCCTGCCAGCCGCGTACCGCCCATTCCGGAATCCGACGCCCCAATCCGAACGCAGCGGCACGACATTTGCTGTCGGAAAACCGGCAGCGGCCAAGCAACCGAGACTGCCACTATCGATTGCGTAATTCGCCTTAAACCGGCAAACTCGTCGCCATGACCACTTTCAGCCTGCCAGAAGCTTTCGCATCCGCGTACCGCCAACAGCCCGAGTGCTACGACGAAATGCTGGACGAGAGCGGCCAGATCCGCGGCCATTGGCTGCATTTGATGCAAGCCTTGATCCAGCTTGGCCCGGACGAGGTGGCGCAACGCCACCGCGAAGCATTGCGGCTGCTGCGGGAGAACGGCGTCACCTACAATGTCTACGGCGACCCGGACGGCGCCAGCCGCCCGTGGGGATTGGACCCGGTGCCGCTGCTGGTCTCCAGCGACGAATGGTTCGATATCGAAGCCGGCCTGTTGCAACGGGCCGAATTGCTGAACTTGATCCTGGCCGACCTCTACGGCCCGCGCGAGCTGATCAAAAAGAACCTGTTGCCGCTGGAACTGGTTTACAACCACGGCGGCTTTTTGCGGGTCTGCAACCAGATTCGCTTGGCCGGGCAGCACCAACTGATACTTTATGCCGCCGATCTGGCTCGCGGCCCGGATCGAAAAATGTGGGTGTTGGGCGACCGGACCCAAGCGCCGTCCGGCGCCGGCTATGCGCTGGAAAACCGGCTGGCTATGTCCCGAGTACTGCCCAGCTTGTTTCGCGACAACCAAGTCCATCGGCTGGCGCGTTTTTTCCAGTCGCTACGCGCCGGCCTGAACGCAATCGCGCCAAAGCACCACGAATTGCCGCGGGTCGTGGTATTGACGCCGGGGCCGCTGAACGAAACCTTTTTCGAACACGCCTATCTGGCTGCCTACCTGGGCTATCCGCTGGTCCAAGGCGACGACCTCACCGTGCGTGACGGCTGCGTCTGGCTGAAATCCCTGACCGGCCTGCAACGGGTCGACGTGATCCTGCGCCGGGTCGACGACAATTACTGCGATCCGCTGGAACTGCGGGAAGACTCGCGGTTGGGCGTACCCGGTTTGTTGGAGGTCGTCCGCCGCGGCAATGTCGCCATCGCCAACCCGCTGGGCAGCGGCGTGCTGGAAAACCCCGGTCTGATGGCCTTCCTGCCCGGTATCGCCGAATACTTTCTGGGCCAGTCGCTGAAATTGAATTCAATCGCGACCTGGTGGTGCGGGCAAAGTCTGGAACTGAGCTACGTGTTGGCCAACTTGCCACGGCTGGTGATCAAGCCGATTTACCGCAAACCCGGCGAGCACGCCGTGTTCGGCCACAAACTGAGCCGGGCCGAACTGGCCGCCTGGCGCCAGCGGATTCAGGCCCGGCCGGCTTTCTACGTCGGCCAGGAGTACGAAAGCTTTTCCACTGCGCCCAGTCTGGCCGAAGGCAGCTATCAGCCGCGGCAATCCTTGTTGCGCTGCTTCATGGTGGCTCGAGCCGACGGCTATACCTTAATGCCGGGCGGTTTGACCCGCAGCGCCCACAGTTACGGCGAAATGCTGATCACGAACCAGATGGGCAGCATCAGCAAGGATACCTGGGTCATCGCCAGCGAACCGCAAATCACTACCCTGCCGCAAGCCGGCGATAACGGCCTCAGCGGCCATGCCAGCGCCCTGCCCAGCCGCGCGGCCGATAATATTTTCTGGGTCGGCCGCAACGCGGAACGCGCGGAAGGCGGCATTCGCCTGATCCGGGCCACGATCAAAAAATTATTCATCAATCCGGAACGCGACAATCCCGATTACCAACACAGCATGCATACCCTGCTACGCTGCGTCACCGGTACCACCGGTTCCTACCCCGGTTTCTTCGGCGAAGATGCCGAGGAATTGCTGAAGGCGCCGGAAGCCGAGTTGCTGGCATTGGCCACCGATGCCGAGCGCATCGGCAGCCTGCCCGATACCATCAACCGCATGGCGCAGTCGGCCTATGCCGTGCGCGACTTGTGGTCGTCGGATACCTGGCGGGTGGTGGACGAAATCGAAGAGCAGATCGCCGCGGCGCAACGCCTGCGCAAGTCCGGACTGTGGTCGATGCAGGAACAGATGGACCAATTGGTCACGACCTTGTCCGCCTTCAGCGGCCTGGCCATGGAAAGCATGACCCGCGGCGACGGCTGGCTGTTTCTGGACATCGGCCGCCGCCTGGAACGCGGCCTGCAACTGGTGTCGCTGCTGCGCACCGCATTCGCCGAACCGCAAAGCGAAGCCGCCGAAACCCGGCTAATCGAATCCTTGCTGGACAGCAGCGACAATCTGATCTGCTACCGGCAACATTACCGCGCCAACCTGGAGCTGGCGCCTTTTCTGGAATTGCTGTTGCTGGACCCGAACAATCCGCGTTCCCTGGCTTACCAAATCGGCCGGCTACAAGAACACGTCGCCAAGCTGCCGCGCGAGGCCGGCAACCGCCGCATCGGTGCCGAAGAACGTTTGCTGCTGGAGGCCAGTTGCATTTTGCACATCGCCAACATCGAAGAATTGCAGACTGTCGCCGCAAGCGGCAGCCGCGAAGCGTTGGACAGCCAACTCGGCAAAATATACGGGCTATTGGCCAACCTGTCGGAAACGCTGACGGCGACCTATTTCCGCCACGGCGATGCGCCGCAATCGCTGCTTTGAGGGCTTGCCATGCGTTATAAGGTGACTCATACCACGGCTTACAGCTACCAGCAAACGGTCGGATTGTCCTACAACGAAGTCCGCATGTTGCCGCGGCCGACCCCGAATCAGCAGGTGATCGACACCCAATTGCAGATTTTGCCCAGCCCCAGCGAATACCGGGTACGGAACGATTTTTTCGGTAACCAGGTGGCCTGGTTTTCGATCCGCGAACCGCACCAGACGTTCGAAGTCACCGCCGTCAGCGAAGTCCGGGTCATCCGCCAGCCGGCACAAATGGATCTCAGTCACGGCGTCGCCTGGGAAACCGCCAAACAGATACTGCACAGCGAGATCAGCGAACCGACCTTGGACGCGCGCCAATATGCGTTGGATTCGCCGCTGGTCAGCGCCGGCCCGGAGCTGGCGGCGTATGCAAAGCCATCCTTCGCACCGGGCAGAGCGCTACCGGAAGCGATACGCGATTTGATGCAACGCATCTACCGCGATTTCACCTTCGATCCGGAATTCACCACTTTGAGCACGCCACTGGCAACCGTCTTGGAACACCGGCGCGGCGTCTGCCAGGATTTCGCCCACTTGGCGATTGGCTGCATCCGCTCCCAGGGGCTGGCCGCGCGTTACGTTAGCGGCTACATCGAAACGCTGCCACCGCCGGGCCAACCGAAGCTGGTCGGCGCCGACGCCTCGCACGCCTGGTTTTCGGTGTATTTGCCGGACCTGGGCTGGATGGACTTCGACCCGACCAACAACCAAACCCCTGGCGACCAGCACATCGTCGTCGCCTGGGGCCGCGACTACAGCGACGTCACGCCGCTGAAAGGCGTCATTTTCGGCGGCCAGGACCACGAATTGAGCGTCAGCGTCGAAATGGAAAACCTGGGCCAATAAACCGGCGCGGTTTATTGCGGGTATTCGGTTCGGGCTGAACCTGTCTAAGGCCCAGCTGACCCGCACTTCGAAACACTCCCTACCCAAGGGACCAAAGGCGCTATCAATTGAGCGAACCGGCGCCGCTTTCAACCGGCCAGCCTCCGCGGCCGGCTGCAATGGATGACAAAACCTTATCATTTGTGCGATAAACGGTCGGTTTCGGCACCCCGAATCCCGGCTCTTCGTTTTGACCCAAGGTATTTGTTTGCAAACTATATTTTCCCCTTTCAGCGGCAATCCGCTTGCAGCAACCGCACTGGCCTTGGCCTACGCGCTGGCGGCAAAGCTGGCGGCTGATTTTTTTACGTCCTATGGCACGGTCGCCATTATCTGGCCGGCCAGCGGGATTGCCTTGGGCGGATTGTTGCTGGCCGGCCGCCGCTACTGGCCTGCCGTGTTTTCTGGCGCTCTGGCCGGCAATCTGTGGGCCGGCAGCCCGCCGCTGGCGGCATTGGCCTTCGCCGGCGGAGCCGCCGTATCGGCATTGGCCGGCCAGCGTTTATTGCGCCATTCCCCCACTCTGTTGCAAACCCCGCAGGATTTCCTGCGCTTACTGCTCTGCGGCAGCCTGGTATCGGTCATCTCGGCATTTTGCGCCGCCACGGCGTTACGTGTTTTCGAATTGAGCCCGGCCGGACAGTGGACCAACGACTGGCTGCATTGGTGGATGGCGGATTTGCTGGGCATCGCCATCGCCACCCCCATACTGCTGCTCCGGCAATACCGTCCCCTGGTCCGCTGGAATGTCTGGCGTTACAGCCACGGCGCGGCCCATCTGGCACTAGCCCTCTTGGCCGGCCATATCGTCTTTTTAAATTGGCCGCTTTATCCGGGCGCTTTCGGCAAAGCCTTTTACCTGCTGGCCTTTATCGGTTACGGGGCATTGAATTTCGGCCTGCCCGGCGTTTTGCCCTTGGTCGCGACAATGGCGATGCAAACGCTGCTCGGCGCCGCACTCGGCCGCGGTTACTTCGCCGGCGTCGATCCTCACAGCGGGCCCTACCTGGAGTGGTCCTACCTGTTGCTCTGCGCGGTCCTCGGCATCATGCTGGCCCTGAGTAAAGCGCGTTTGAATTCCGGACAAAGCGGCGTTGAATTTCGGACGGGGAATAAACGCCGATTTGCCTTGAAAACCGGACAACGAATTAATCGGACCAATTCCGGATAATTAATTCCCTTGCCGCCTTGCGCTTTGCGCCGCCGCCGACGGTGTAATTAATGTCGACCTGGTCAATTTCCAAACCGGCAAACGCCTGGCGCATCTCAGGGATATCGTTCACCGATATCACCATTCTGCCTTCGGTGGACCTGGCCAACGCCGCCATCAAATCGTATTGCTCTAGCCCAAACCCCACGCCGTAGCCCTCCGTTCCCCAATACGGCGGATCGAGATAGAACAGCGTGTGCGGTCGATCGTAACGCCGGATGCATTCGTCCCATGCCAAGTGCTCGATAAACACACGCGACAGGCGCAAGTGCGCCGCCGACAGTTCTTCTTCGATGCGCAGCAAATTCAGACGCGGCTTACCTGTTGTAGCGGTGCCAAAAGTTTGATCCGACACCTTGCCGCCGAACGCCAGCTTTTGCAGGTAGTAAAACCGGGCGGCGCGCTGGATATCGGTCAAAGTGTCGATCGGCGTATCGCGCAACCAGGCGTATATCTGCCGGCTGATCAGCGCCCATTTAAACTGGCGTACAAACTCCTCCAAATGGTGTTTGACGACCCTGTAAAGGTTCACCAAATCGCCGTTGATATCGTTCAACACCTCGGTTTCGGCCTGCTGCTTCATAAAGAACAAAGCTGCGCCCCCAGCGAACGGCTCGACGTAGCAGCCATGCTCGGGAAACAACGGCAGGATATGTTTAGCCAGGCGGCGTTTGCCGCCCACCCACGGGACAATTGGTTTTGCCATCGTAACACTAGCAGTCGGGCGCTCGTGGCGCACGGGTAAGAGGCTCGACGGCCTTCAAGGTATTCAACGTCCCGCAACGGGGACACTTAATAGCCAACCGAACAAATTCGGCTTCGGCCAATTTTCGGCCGCAATGGCCGCAACGCACAATTTCCATAAATAGCCACTTTCAACTAGGCTTGTCACGCTGTGTACACGGCACGGTGACTAGGCCTGAAGCAGCTCATCCCTGCGAAAGGTGGCCTGGCACGATGCTCGAACATCGCGTCAGGTCGCACCGGTTTTACTCGATCGTCGCTGCCAGCTCGAACAACTCGTCGACGTCGGCATCCGTTTTATTCATAGCGGCCGCCACCAACTCGACGAAGGGCGACAAGCGCCGAAAAACAGGCGCCCGAGTGTACATATCTTTCACGTCCTGGCTGCTGACGGCAATGAGCGATTCCACGTCGTCACGCCACCCCAACACGGTGAGCGCTCGCAAAATACGCCAGGCATCGACCACCATCAACGCCCGACGCTGCGCCAGATCGTCGCCCATGCCAATCAACTGCGGCTGGGTTTCGCTGAAAAACTCGCCGGGCAACAATTCGTCGACACCGCCCACCGTGCGAAATCCGAGCCCATCTACTCGCACCGCAAAACTCATAACGCCTCCTCCCATCCGAAGCAATACATCGTCAACGACGCACTCCCGGATACGTAAAAAATATTATTCGACTCCAACAGCAAGCGGCCTTGAAAATTCGCAAAGCCGTAACCGTTAGAGGCGATGGGCGCCGGACTATTCGTCAGCCCCAGGCCACCATATTGGTTATTCGGAGCCACAATGAATTGAGCGCCGGAGGTATTCGTAAAACACCCCACGACAAAATGCACCGCAGTGGCGTTGGGGGGCGCTACAACACCTCTGACGGCTACAGCGCCCCATGTCGGCGTAGCCGACGACATACCGGAACCAACCACCCCGTTCGCCATCACGGGCAACGCCGGCAGATTCCCGCTGGCAGACACCCGAGGCTGAAACATTCCGCCGGCCTGAGTAAACCCCACAGGAAATTTATTGACGGTGTTGTCCGTCCGGAACGCGCCAACATACGCTTTAAATGCATACCCAGCCGGCAGCACCGGACTATTACCGGACACGCACATTAACGCCGCCGGCGTCGCGCCGTCATAAATGATGTAGCGGTCGTACCAGGTGTTAGCCGCCAAAATACCGCTATCCAGTCCGTTCACGCCCACCGACGCAGTATTCAGCACCACCGCGACGTTCTCCAGCGTCACTGATTCGCCCAACGTGTTTTTCACTACGATCTCATCGGCCGAAATCGAAATGCTCACACTGGCGCCGGTGGCCGATGAACGCAAATTCTTCGCACTGCCTGATACCGCCGCCGACGCACTCGACAAGCCACGGGCCGGGTTGGCCAGCACCCATTTATCGAAAGCCGAGTCGTAACGCAACTCCATCCAATACCCGGCGCCGGCGATATCGCCGGGCGCCAACGGCAGATTGTTGCCTTTTACGATGGCCTTGGCCGGGACCGTGCCAGTGTTCGGAGTAAAGGTCGGCGCCGCGATCGTATTCGCTGCCGAGGCCCTCACAAATAAGGACGTGCCATGAGCCGAGGCCAGCGACGTGATCGCCGGAAAAAACGCACCCACGATTGCATTAGCGGTCCCGGTGGCGTCCGCGATCTTATAGTCGTCTGATTGCACGGCCGCCTTGGCCGCGTAATCGCCGCCGGGATCGATCGACGCAAACTTGGCTTGCAGCGCTTGCAGCAATTGCGAGTTATCCGACTTGTTTAAGTCCAGCTCGGCCCACAAAATCACGTTGATAAGTTCTTGCTGCACGGCGTTGAGCCATTCAGCCGTCAATTCGGTCGGTGGCCGATTCAGATCCGGATCTTCCCAAACGAACATGCCGCCGATATTGCCGGCGCCGTCAATCTTGTGCATAACTCACCTCACCACCGATCCCGGTAATGTCTTCGAACCAGAGAAAAACGTGGGATTGCTTGAACTCGTTCAGCGCCCGCCACAATGCTTTTGGGTTAACAACAGATCGGTAATACCGCACCCGCAGCACATACCTCGATCGCGTACCCCACACCCTATCGCCGACGCGGCTGCCGACGCGGAGCGGACCAAATAGATGGTCGACTTGCACCAATGGCACCGGAAACACCGCATCTGCCCGCCACAGCCGCTCGCCCACTCGACTGCCAACCCGAATCGGTTTGCGCGGAATAGTCTCTACGACGTCGGCCACGGCATTGTTTGCTACCGCCCGGTACGTACTGATATGCCAATTGGCAGCCCGCGGCCGATGAATCTCTACCGCGCGATCCAACACCTGTTGGGTCTCGGCTTCGACGCGGGCCAGTTCCTGGCCGGTCCCCAACAACATCGCATGGCCGACACCGTTAGTCGGCCATCGCCACGCCGCACCCGGCGGCAGCAACGATTGGATGGCGGTCGCATAGTCGTCGGCGCTATGCGGACGAATTTGCATCATGCCCAGGTCACCGGATTCAATACGAACAAATCGCCGGCAGCGACGTGTAAATCGGCCAGGGGTGCTAAACGTGTGTACTGTTGCGTCACGCTGGCAATCGCCGCATCGATTTCGGCCATGGTCAATACAGCCGCTTCCGACGATTCCGATAACACCAACGCGGCCAACGCTGCCTGAATGGCATCACGATTCGCCTGGCTGTCGTAACCAGGCAAAAGATCGATCGTCACGGACACGCGCTTGACGATCGGAGCGGCCACCCGCCAATCAGCGGTGGCCGGGGCGATATCGGCCAGATACGCCGCTACCGCATCCAACACCGCCGGGGTGGGCAACCGGTCCAGCAGGCCGTTACAAATGGGGCGGACGATGACCGTACCGATACCCAACGCATGGGGCTGCACCAAAGCGCCGGTTACTGAGGGATGCGCGGTTTTGGCCCAGAATCGATAATCCGCGGACTTGCCGGAGCGGCCGCCCCGAATAACCATCACCTGCCATTCATCGGCAACCCTTATCCGCCAATCTTCGAGCGTTTCTTCTGCTGCGCCGCCGGTCAGCCCGTTACTGTCGACCGTCAACGAACCGGCGATGCCGGGTACCGGATCGACCAGCGTCAAACTCTGGCCGGCAATCAAATTGCCGGCGGAACCGGCTGTCTGGCAGCGCACCGCCACTGGCGTGGCGCCGGCGCCCAATTCCACGGCAGCCAGCACCTTGTAATCAAGGCCGTTTTGGCCGCGCAGCAGGGTGTCGGCCAGCAGATCGGTGCCGGCGGTACCGGTGACCAGCACGTGACCGGTGGCCGCCGTCGCGGCCAAACGATCGACGCCGTACAGCGCCGCCCAGTCGTACAACCGTTCCAGCTCGCAGGTCAGCGGCGAGCATTGGCGATCGATCCAGTCCAGATTGCCGTGCACGCCGTGGCAGGCTCGCGCCCAGGCGGCCGCCAACGGTCCGGCCAACACAGCCGGTAGCGCTGCCAGGTCGTTTTGGATGCGGGCCTTTAATTCGGAATACGACGGGCGGACGTAATTGGTCACAGCTCAATGCTCAGATCGAAGTTGCGGCCATTATGAGCACCGGAGATGCGCATAAAGAGGCTGGAAACATTTCCAGGGACAGCCTGCTCAACCACGACAACATCGGAAACGCCATGGTCCAACAAAGCCTGCCGCACCATAAACAGCGCTTCGCGCCGGGCCGCGTCGCTTAGCCCTTGCCAGCGCACATGCCACAATCCGCTTCCGGCTTCCGGATCGGCCCACCAGCCGCGGCGCTCGTATCGATCCGGCACGCGCCGCGCCGGGGCTTCGGCATCGGAAAACAACGCCGCATAAACGACCGTGCGAATCGCGGCATCGGCATCGTTCAATGCCGGATCGTCGAATTGCAGATCGAATACGCCGTTATCGACTTGGACCAATTTCAACATTTAGCCTCCCACCGGCGGACTGGTATTGCCGCCACCGTTTTGCACGTTGCCGTGGGCATGATCTAAAAACGAAATGTCATTGACGACGATATCGCCGTCCGGAATCAACACGCGTGGTGTATTGACAATGTTCAAGTCATGGCCGCCGCCATCGATCGAAATTCCATCGCGCCCCAGTTTTATGACGTGGCCGATATCGTCATGCAGCGCCACTTCGCCCGCTTGTAATTCCACTTGATACCGCTTGTCGCCCACCACCAACGCCACGCCATAGCTGCGGTCGCCGGCCGGGAACGCCAGATAGACCTGCGCGCCCGGCTTTGGCCGATAACTGAAGCCATACGGCTCGATCCGCGCCAGGTTATCCAGTACCTCGTTATCCAGCACCCGCGCCTGCACCGTATCGGCGCCGACCAACGTCGCCACGCCCTGCGAGAACAACAGCTGCAATCTATTCCAAATCTGATGCATAAATCGTCTGCTGTTTGGTCGGCTTCTTGGCCGCGCTGCGTTTGCTGTGAGCGGCAGGCTTGTCTTCGCCGATAAAGGCATCGCGCTGCATCACCGTCAATCGCGTCATGCTGCCGCCCTGATCGTCCAACGTAAAAATCCGGTCGCCAATCAAATACACGCCATCGATGTTGCGATAGGGGATTACCACCCGCACCTGGGTATTGATCTCCCATACTCCGCCGGAGTGGGTCCAGCCGTACACGTCCAGATCGATGCGATGGGCGCGGGCCAAGCGCCGGTTGCGTTCCAGTTCGGCGCGCCGATCGCAGCCGCCCAGGCTTTTTCCCAGCTTGTCCGCCATGATATGCAGCGGCCGGAAATAGGTCAGACCGCCATCCTTTACCGCACCTTTCAAGGCCTGATTGGCGGCGTAGTCGTAGCCTTTAACCAGATAATCGGAGTAGCGCAGCCGGTATTCGTCGACCACGCTATAGCTTTCGATATGGTCGCCATAGACCAGCGTGGCCACCGGCGCGGCTGCGGTCGGCTTGGTCAGTTTCAGACCGCCGTCCGGGGTGGGATACAACAACAGGTTGGCCGCGCGGGCGGCGTTGATCAGCGCATTCGCGGGCGTTTCGCATTGCATCGCAAAATCGGCGACCACGGCGGTTTCGGCATCGATCTGTACCGGCACGTTAAACGTGCTGCAAAGCTGCTTTACAATCTCGTCGAGCTTCAATCCGGACAGGCTTTTCGAATATTTACAGTCGACAAACTCGCGGCCCAGCGACCGGCCGTCGATCTCGATACTGTGGCTTTGCGCGCGCACCGTTTCGTTGACGATATCGGGGCGAATCGTCGACACCAAATGATCGTCGATCAACACCTGCACCACCGTGTTTTCATCCAGCGCCGATAGTTTGCCCAGGCCGTCGCGGGTCACGGCAAAGTTCATATCGGCAACCAAATCGTCCACCGAGCTTTTGATGTACACCTTTTGCCAATAGGCGTAGCGCTGGCCGTTAAACCGCAACTCAACCATACATACGCCCTTGCACAAACAATGGATGCCGCACCGCATTGCGCTCTAAAAACACGGCCTCATCGATCTGCATCCGATGCGCCAACACCGTGGACGGCAGCGGCGAGACGATATCGCGGATCTGCTGCGGCTTTAAGTCCTGTGCCATCACCGCTTTTACGACCGCGGCACGGGCGGATACGGCGGCTTGGAACAAGGTATCTGGCAGCGCCGGCAGCAACGCATCATAGGCGGTGTCGATTGCCAGCACGGCCATGTCGCGGTCGAGCTCGGTAGTGAAGTCGGCCAGCGCCGTTTGCATCGCGGCGCCGAACAGTAGCCGGCTTTGCAACTCGGCGGCCGCGACGATGTTAGTGCGCGCGGTGGTATCGATCAGCGACACGCCGGCCGGGGTGATGAATGTCGGGGACGCACTGGCCACGGCCAAGCCTGCCAGCCGAGACACCAACCGCACCCGGCTACCGGGAGCCAGGCCGACATCGTCGGCACCGAGGCCGATACCGCCCAACAGGCCGCGCAAGGCGTTGGAATAGCTGCGCGGTACTGCCGCCAGCGTAGCGATATCGTGTTGAAAGCCGAGCGCGCCGGTCATGACCTTTTGCGCAAACGACAACGGCAACGCTGACAGAGATATCGCCTGGCGCACCATTTCCATGCCGGATTGGGTGATGGAACTGAACGCCGCCAGGGCGTCTTCGCCCATCGCCAACAAATCGAAATCGTCCTCGGCGCTGCTGGCCCATTCCGCCAATGAGGCCATGGCCAGATCGGCCGCATCCGGACGCGGCACCTGCGGCGCTCCGCCGCCGGGCGCCCAGCCGATGGTCAGCGTGCAATAGCCGTTGGCATCGCTGCTTTCTTGCCGCGACCAGGTTTGCGGCCGCAGCCATAACCGCCCCAGCCAGGGATGCACCAGCCAATCCGCGCCCGGCTTATTCAGCTCCGCAATCAGCGCATCGACCTCGAGGTCGTAATCATTGCCGAGAAAATAAGCGTTCAGCTGGTAGTCCCAGGCCTTGCCGCCCAGATCTTCGACCAGTGGCTCTTCAGCACCGGGAAATTCATGCACCACCAGGCGCCGACCACCCTTGTCGTCATGGCGGTCGGTCAAAAACTCGATATCGCGCCATTGCGCCGGCGCCCAGCGGTCAAGGTAGGATTGCTCGGCCATATTATTCAGGGGCTCCGCTGAAAATGTTGCCGGTGCTGCCGCGAGTCGTCACACTGACGCCGTCGGATTTGGATTTTTGCTTGACCATAAAGCCGGGCGTGGTCGACTCCACAGTCAGATGCACTTCGGACTTATTGGGCTGGCCTTTGTTGAAATAATCGAATAACGCGGTGCCGAGTGTGGCGTTGTTATCGCCGGACAAAAACCGAGTGACGTTGTCTACAGCCGGCTTAACAAACAAACTGCCTGCGCCATAACCCGCCGCACCGGCGCCAGCCACCGCCAACGCGCTAACGCCTTTGCCGGCCATGCTCAAAAACCTACCGCCAGCCCCGCCACCCATCGCCAATGCCGACACGCCGGCGGCGGTACCCAATGCAATAATCGGCGGCGTGGCGCCGACCACTGCCGCACTCAGATCAGGATATTTCTGCGACAGGTCGACAAAGATATCGGCCGCCCGGGTGATGGTAGGGATCAAGCGCTCCATCGCTTCCTTTTGCTTGATCGCCGCTTCCTGTTCGGCGTTGCGGATCGCCGCGGCGCCGGTGCCGGCCATGGTTTGGTAGTTGAGGTCGTTGGCGCCGAATTCGCTATTGTTTTTGCCAATAAACGCGCTCACGCGCTCGGTCAACGCCTTGTTACGCATGCCGAACAGAGCGCCACGCGCCTGCATGTCTTGAAAGAACTGGCCGATGACATTCCCCTCCGACAGCTGGCTGATCGCCTCGATAGCTGCTGCTTGGTCGGCTTTGTTGCCGGCTCCCTTCAGTTTGGCCAATGCGCTTTTTAATAGCGGGCTTTTCGTCGATTCCTGATCAATCAGATTCATCCACGCATCTACAGCATCCACGCCTTTCAATCGTTGCTCCACCAAAAACTTGGCCAGATCGCCGCGACCGGCTTTCTCGAAGTCCTTGGCGGTGTCGCTGGACGACAGCTTGGTCAACAGATTCAGCACATTGTTGCCGGCCGTCGCGGCATCGCTGGAGGGCAGCAACGCCGCCTGGTTCATGGTCAGGATTTTTTGCAGGCCAGGCAAACCCACCAAGCCCGCCGTTTTGCCGACCGCAAGTTGGCCGGGCAACGCCCTGGCCATGTCTTTAATCTCGAAACCGCCAGCTTGGCCGGATGCGGTGACCATGTTCAACGCCCGCATTAAATCGCGTTCATTGCCGACGACACCCTGGCCGACCAACGCGCTGACCAGATTGGCGATATCGATCGGAGCTGACGACGAACCGTAAGCCGTGCGCATCACGGTCGGCAAAAATGCCAGCGATTGCTCGCGCGACAGCGTGCCTTTGGCAATCAACGCATCCAGCGCCTCGGCAGCCTGGTCGCGGGTACCGCCGCCGCCTTGTTTCAGGTCCACGGAACGATTGATAACCGCTTCCAACTCTTTGGCGCCCTGCAAGCGGCCGGTGGCGGTGCGCTCCGGATAGGCAGTGTTAGCCATGCTGGCCAGCCGCTCGTCGAACGACAGCGCATTGGCAATCGGCGCTTTTAGTGCATACCCGCCGGCCACCAAACCGGCGCCAACGGCTGCTCCTGTTCTGATCCGCCCTTGCGCGACCTCGAAGTCCTTCGCGGCCTTGGCGGCGCGCTGCTGCTCTTTGGTCAGCTTGCCCATCTCATTGGTCAAGCCGGTGATCTTTTGCCGGGTCTTTTCGGCGGCGCGGGTCAGTTCGTCCTGGCTGAGCTTGCCGGACGCTGCCAAGCGCTTGTAGGCGGCCTCGGTCTGTTGAATTTCGCGCTGGATGCGCTGCTCTGAGCGAACGCCTAAGGTCTCGCGGGCAAGCGACGTTCTCTCGAATGAGGTGCGCTGGCGCGCATTGGACTGGGTGACGGTGGTTTCCGTGCGCCGGGTGGTTTGCTCGACGTGCTTGACGTATTTGTCGAAGCCGTTGCCGGTCTTATCGACAAACTTGACGCGCAACTCGACGTCGGCAGCGTTGGACATAAAAAAACTCCGGTTACGGGATGTAACAGGAGTTTATTGAGTTATGGGATGCGCGCTTAGGCTGGAAATGTTTCCGGGGTAACCCCCCCCTACATTGGATTAATCAAACTTCCGCCCGTCCATTGCCGCCGCCATCCTGGCCCACATGAACAACTCGGCCAGCGGCATGCGCTTGACGATCGGCAGCGGCTGGTTCATCACTTTGGCAACTAAACCGACTGCGGTGATGATTCTGACAACTTTTTTTCGGCATCGCCCTCGTTGCTGGTTGCGGCCGACGCAGCCTTTTCGGTCAACACGCCGAGGATCTTCGCCACCTCACTTTCGGTCGCGCCAGTCAACCGGGACAACAGCTTGACGCGATTGGCGTTAGCCTCGCTTGCCGCTGTGGCATCGGCCTCCAACATGTCGCTGACCATCTGCTCGGCGCGGATGTAATCCGGCCCGCGCAACTGCCGGATCAACGCCACGTCGGTACCGGTCAGCGAGGCGATCAACGCAATCCGTTGCGCCACGCCGCCGCGCTGGTCGAAGCTGAGGTAATCTTCGGCGGTGGTGTAGTCTCGAAACTCCAGAGACGCGATTTCAGTTTTGCCAATTTTCAGCGGGTTTGTTAGCTTCAAATTCATACTCGATCCATCAACAGATTAAGGGACGATAGCCAGTGTGCCACCGTTGTTCCACAGTTCGCCTGACGATAGACCTGCGGCCGACGTCGGCAACGCCGCCACACGCACACGGCCGGCGAAATCTGCTCGCGTGATACCGTTCGGGAACGTTATTTTGTCCACGCCGCCGTGGCGGATTTTGCCGACCGCGTCATTGCCAGCCGTGATTTCGACCCGGCTAGCGCTGCCGATATTTGCTTCGACGATTAGATTTGCAGCGTAGCCGGCCGCTTGTGACTTGATCCGGACGGTGGCAATGCTGGAGCCGCTGAAAAAATGGCCATTGGCATCGTCGGTCCAGAAATACGAACGCGATTGCGGGCTGAATCCGGCACCGCTAGGGTTGCCCAACTGGAACTGATATGAGAGCAACGCCTTGGTCCGTATGCAATTCGCCACCGGATTGGGTAAAAGCGCATCGTCAAACTGAGTGTGCGTGTAAGCCGCAAATTCGTAAATCTTGTCGTCGACAAAAGCATTGCCCGTGCCGGCATCGTGTAGCTGCAGCATGATCGAGTTACCCGATACCGTTTTGTAGTCCGGGTGGTAAGCCACGATCACAAGCTGTTTGTCTATATAGCCGAAGACGACACCGTCGATGATCTCCGCCATGAATTCGTGAATATTGCCGTCGCCGAACGCCGGCATCGAACCGTAGGGAATAGACCAAATAGGATCAATATCGCTACCGGTACCGGTTTTCCAATGACTGATTCTGCGAGCGCCGCCCGATACGAAATTGACATGGATCATGTCCGCGAGCGAGGCGTGGGTCAACAGAAACGCCAGCGTCGCACCATGGCCGGAACTGCGTTGAATGATACGTCTTACGGGTTGCCCGGTATTGATATACAGGTAAGTATTGGCCGTGGATTCAACATGATCGTCGGCAATAATCGCGTTATTGACGCCCGTACCGGATAAAGACCAGGTGTGGCCGCTATCAGTCACTTTGTTGTTCAGTACACCGGAGCCGTTGATCACATCAAAACCGGCTGCTTTCTCCGCCACACCATGGCTCACCGGCAATAAAAATCGTTGATGGCAACGAAAACTTTGGTTACCGATGCCGACCGGACCGTCCCCGTAATTCGAGGCGCCGCCATCCGCAACGAATGCCGCCAAATCGTCGTATTGAGTTGCAATCCGCGCTTGTCTTCCGATCATGGCCTCCCCCTACCCAATCCGCTCAGACGTATTACTCATGATGGTGATCTTGCTTTCACCATCGCCCCAGCCGGCCGGATCGCCGGAGCGGAACGCTTGCGGCATCATATAGACTTGGCCGCTTTCCAGCCGGATCGTGACTGTCTCATTTTTGATGGCGTTGATAGCATCCAGATCGACGCCGGCTTGCAGATTGATGTTCAGCTCCAGCACGGCCGGTTTGTAGCCGGTCAAAAAGCCGCCGTCCTCCGGCAGGCGGCCGGGTTTGTGTTCGCGCGATTCGCCGGCCGGGGTGAAGGTGCCGGGCGGCGTTGCCAGCGGCAATTTGCCGATGGACGGCACCGAGACGGTGCGGATGTTGTTTAATTCGGCCATGGTTTAAATCTCCAATAAATCCCGTTTCAAATGCGTTTGCCCGACCGTTAAACCCGTTTCGCAAACTGCGCGCGGCCGGCCAGGATGTAGAACGGCGATAGCAGGATCGGCGTATCCAGATAGTTGAACCGGCTCGGATTGTCGGCGTCTTGTTCGACGACCAGCGTGGTTTTGTAGTGGTCGTAGTTCTGCACCCAGCCGTATTCGCGCATCAGCACGTTTTGATACAGGCTCAGCAAATACGCCCGCACCGAGTCTTCTGTGGTGATGCGCAGCCCTGGACGGTAGCCTTCGTTGGTTTTGGCCGCGGCGGTGCCGACGAACGCTTTGATGGCGCCGATGCGTTGCTCGTAGCGCACGCGCTCCAATGTCTCCGGCGTATTGACGTCCAGGTAGGCATCGTCCGGCGAACCGTCCGGCCGGCGCTGGTGCAGGGTAATCAGCCGCTTGATGTAGCAACTGCCGTCCTGGGCGATCTGCATCACCGACATGCCTTTAAACAGCAAGCTGTTGGCGTTGGTCCAGTCGTGATAGGTCACACCAACCATGCCGGTCAGCGCCACACCTTCCAGCGATTGCACCGGGCTGTTGTAAAGTTTGGGCGCGGCCGCCGCGCACAATATCGCCGCCGCTTCCCAAGTTGGAGTTGGGTTGATCTCCAGCGACAGGTGGCAGATGTGCTCGTAGTTTTTGGTTTCGCCAAACGCTGCCGCTGCGGCGTAATCGCCGCGATGGGCGGTGAAGCACCTAAAGCCGGCCTGCACAGGCGGTTGATACCGGCGCTGGCTTTCGGTGTGCCAGGCGGCCAGGGTGGCGGCGTCGTTGATGCCCAGCGCGATGTAACGGTACCAGCGGTTGGCGCCCAGCAATGTCGCCAGGTTGCCCGGCGCCGGGTCGCCGGAGCCGCCGGCCATCGCAGCCAGGGTCAACGCCAAACCGGTCGGCTTGAGTTCGCCGTACAGATTCAGCCGCATATCGATGTTATTGCCGCAGGTGCCTTTGTGCTTTGCGGTCAACGTGACGACGCTGGCCACGGCGGCGGCCGTGACCGGTAAATCGGCATCGGTAAACGCGGCGGCAATCGCGGTAGCGATTTGGGCGGTGGTCATGGTGCTGGTCACGCCTACCGAGACCAATCGGCCGCCTATATATAATGAGAGTGTGCCGTCGGCCGTGGCGGCGTTGGTCACGGCAATGGTACCGGTCGCGGCAACGCCGGCGCCGTTGTCGCTGTAAGGCAGCATGTACATATCCAGCGTCGCGTCGATGGCCCGGTAACGCGCCGCCATCTGCGCTAACATCGAGCCGGCGCCGGCTTTTTGCACTGCGTCATAGACCGAACTAATCCGGGTAATCTCGCCGGCCACGGCGCTACCGGCCGCCAGTTTTTGGCCGACAAGCAACACCGCCGGAATGTCGTCGCCCAGGCCGGCCTGGCTGCCGTCGATTTCGATATAGACGCCCGGATAGCGTAGCGCCTGCGGGATATTGTCAAATGAGATAGTCATAGCGCGGGGGCTCCAGTGTAGACCAGGCTGTCGTAGGCGCCTGGGTCGGGTAAATAGTTGGTGATCAGGGCCGAGAATTCGTATCGATCGGCCCAGTAAATGTCTTGGGCGGAATACTCCAACACCTTGCCGCCCTTGAATTTGATCGGTCGCACGCCGGCCTCGATCTCCCAGCCTTGCAATTTGGTGCGGACGGCGTCGCGATAGGACAGCAGCACATCATCGGTTTCGCCGGCACGCTCGGCGCGAATGTTCTCGATCGCAATCACCGCATCGAAGCCGAGGGTGATATTCGCGGCGCGAGCCTCGGCGTCCAGCTCGTCGGACTTATCGGCGGCGCGCACCAGCCACAACGCCGGCAGCGGCAGCCGGTCCGGATCGATCTGCGCGTACTCGGCGGCCAGGCCGAAGTCGCGGAACCAGGCGTGCGGAAATGCAGCGGGTTTGGTGCGCAGGTGTTCGAGCACAGGCGTCAGCGAAATCACGTTACCAGTCCTCAATCACGGTCGATGTGACGCCGTAACGGCGGGCCGAGCTTTCGAACTGCACCAGGTCGTCGGATACGACCGGGTCGGTCGGCAACGGCGGCTCTGGTGGGATCAAACTCAATCGGCCGGTAGCATGAGCATTCAGCGTATCCATGACGCCTTGATACGCTTTGGCGGCATCGTCGGTCATCCGCTCGGCGCCGTGCAGATAGTAGAGCGCAACAGTGGACGACAGCCGGGCGATCAGCGTTGTTTGCACCGTGTCCGGAATGCCGTAGCTGAGGATCAATGCATCGGCATCGGCAAGGCATGTGTCGATCGCATCCAGCGCGCCGGCCAGCGCGGTTTGTTCGTCCGCGCTGTAGCCGGCCAGGCTGCCGCCGTCGATGGCGACGCGCAGCGCGGCCTCGGGCGGCATCGCCATGTCGGCCGGTACCGCCAGCTGCGCCAGGCGACGGGCGTTGGTACGGGCCAGCAGATCGGCGCGGCTGGCGAAGGGCATTAGCCGGCGCTCCGGGCGGATTGGATTTCAGCCCAAATGGCGTCCCGTTCTGCGGCGGAGACCGGAGACAACGGCGCACCGAGAATCAGATCAATGGCTTTCGTTGCCGGGCGACCGTCCCCCAGCCAGTTTTCGGCAACGTTCGGATTCAACACCTCGATTGCACCTTTGATTTGCTCAATTCTGAGCTCGGCTGCGGTTTTTTCAGCGGTGTTCGCCGGTTGTTCGCCATCCGTGGCAGCGGTGCCATCCGCTCCAGCGTCAGCGGCATCGGCCACCGGGGCGTCGTCGCCCGTTTTAATTTCGTCGCCGGTAGTGAGGCCCTCGGACCCGTCGGCCTCCGGACCTGTTTCGGTTGGGTTTTCGTTGCCCGTTTCAGCGTCGGCCGCATCGGCCACCGGGGCGTCGTCGCCCGTTTTAATTTCGTCGCCGGTAGTGAGGCCCTCGGACCCGTCGGCCTCCGGACCTGTTTCGGTTGGGTTTTCGTTGCCCGTTTCAGCGTCGGCCGCATTGGCCACCGGGGAGGCGGTACCGGTATCGGTTCCTTCCGCCGCAGTCTCCCCAGTCGATCCCTCATCAGTTGCAGTGCTCTCGGGTGTGTTATTTGGCTCTTGTCCGGCTTCGATCGCTCCGATCTGGCTGACGGCCGGCAGCTCGACCAGCACCGTCGGGTGGTCGGTTACTTCCAGATAGGGGTCTTCTTCGATGGCCTCCAGTGTGGCGGCGTCGACGTCCACCTGCTTCCAGGTTTGGCTAAAGCCGATGCCGGCACGGTGGCGGGTCGTCAATTGGGTGCGCGGGTTGATACGGACGTATTTCGTATTCGACATGTTCTAATCCTCGGATTGGTTGTGCCGGGTTTCGCGAGCGCGCTACCCGGCCTACGGTTATTGGCCTACGCCACCCACGGAGTCACCAGCAGTTTGACGCGCTGATAGTTGGTGTTGCTCTCGCCGCCGGCCAGATATTCTTTGTCGAGCAGCGTTTCCGCGGCAGCCCGATTGGTTGGGCCACAGACCAGCAGAGTGGGCACCGTGCCGAGCTTGATGCCGCCATCGCCGACCTGGGCAAACATGCGGTTGTACAGATCGTCGAAATTGGCCGCGTTCAGCGTCGCCTTTGAGCCGTAGCAGCATTGCCAAAACCCGTACGCTGCCGCGCCGCGCCAACGGCCGCCGAAACTGAACACGTCATTCTCGAAATAATTGGTCGTTCCGGCGCCCATAGCCTCCAATTGTGCCGGCACCCGTTCTTGTAAAAACAGCGCCGGGGCGGCATCGGAGAACAGGTACCACGGCGCGCCGGCGCCGGCCTGGATATTGGAGGTTGCGGTCACGGCTCCGGTGCCATCGGCATTGGCATAGACCGGATGATCGGTGTCGAAAAAGTACTGATCGTCGTAGCAGTTGGTCGACCAACCGGCCAGCAGCGCGCCAAAAATCAGCTCGTCTTTCAAGCGCGCGGCGGCTTTACCATGACCGCGGGCGGAATTGGCATAGTGGCCGAAATCGTCGTCCTCGATATCCGTCCGCTGCACGTCGATGGTCGCCTCGTATTTGTCGTTGAAGACGGTATACGCTTTTTCGGCGATCGCTTTATGCAACCTGGAGCCGACCCACTTGCGGAACGACGGCCATTGCGTCAACCAGGCGTAGGTGCTGTTTTTGCTGGTGGATTTCATCAGCTCAGCGATCATGGCCCAGTTCGAGGGAGTATCAACCAAGCCCTTATCAAAATTGGCCTGAAGCGAGGTTTTGAGTGCGTCGAGTTGCGCTTGCGTCAGCATCGGTATCTCCTAAGTTAAAGTGCGGTGCCGGCGATTAGCGGGCGTGTTTTTTTTGCGTGGCCAGAAACTCTTCTTCCGTCACGCCCATTTTTTCGGCAACAGCCTTTTGCTCGGCGGTTAATGCCGCGGTGCCGGTGGCATGGCCGGCGCCGGCCTGGCGTTCGGTGATCGGCAACGGCGCGGTGGTTTGCAAAAACTCGGTCAACGCGGCCAGGCTTTGCTTTTCCGCCCAGGGTTTCAATGCCGGCGCCATGCGGCCGTCGGTCAACGCGGCGGTGATCAGGTCGGTTTTTTGCTGGGCTTCGGCCGCGGCTCTGTCGTCGTTGATTTGCTTGTTCAGCGCGGCCAATTCGCCCAGCGCGGTATCGCGCTCGGTGGTCAACGCGGCGACTTTGGCGCTCAGCGTGTCGCGTTCGGCGGTGAGTGCCGCCAGGGCGGTTTCGGTTTGGGCGTGCGTGACGCGCAGCGCCGCGAGTTCTTCTTGCGGTGTGGCCATATCGGTATGCTCCGGATCGGGGTCGGGTAAAGAAAAGCGTTTACTCAAAGCCGCCATACCGTCTTCGCCCAGATCATCCAGGCCATCGACAGCAGGGGTATTGGTCAGGGCCACGGAAATGACGTCCAGCACTTCGCCGGTGGTGGCCAGATATAAAAAAACGGTGCTGATGTAGCGATACTCTTTGTCGGCGATGCGTTGTTTGGCGACTGCAGTCCAGTCGACGCCGATGGCGTAGAGGCCTTTGCCGTCACGCCATTCCATATCGTGAAACCAGCCGGCAGCGATAACGGGCTGGCCGTTGTATTCGGTGCGAAGGGATTGGTGCTCGTAGTCGATCAAGGTATCGTTGGCGCGATCGCGCAAACGCAGGATCACATTGGCGGCAATGGAAGCATCCAGTTGCCAGGCTTCGCAGTCGTAAGGGCGGCCGTCGGTGGCGCGAAACGGTCCTACCGGCAATAAATGCGCCGTCGTTGGCGCAGCAGCATCGGCAGCAATTTCAAAAGCCAGGGCAACAACTTTGACAGCGGGTTTGGACATGACGGCCTCGGTAAATCAGTTGAGGCCAGTATCCGGGTTTGAGGGGTGTAAAAAGAGGCTGGAAATGTTTCCAGGGGCGGGTTGTTAGTATCCGAACGAGTTATCGATAATAACCCGATTGCATTGGCGGCAAAACCCCGTTTAAAACCTCGCAGGCGCGTTTAAACGTTTTTGGGCTATGCAACGGGGGCGATCAATACCGTTAAGCGCCGTGTGCGGCGTGTATTTCGATTTATGAAAAACCGGCCCCGTCTCGTGGGGCCATGCCGACGGTTGCGCCGATGGGAGGTAGTCACCGGGTATGATCCTCTCGGTTTTGGCTGACGGGCATCAACCATTCCCCGCCTTCGCCGTCGATAAACAGTATGTCACCGCTCACGTACAGACAGTCTCGGTCAACGCCGTGTTTCACGCCTTCCCAAACAACATTCACGGGCAGGTCTCCATGCTGGTTTTGGAATGTTTTCAATAATTCGATCAGCTCGGAAATTTTCATCATAAACCCTACAAACTCAATAAAAGCGGTCCGGCGCGGCAACTCCGGACCAGTATAAACGGCCCCGTCTCGTGGGGCCATGCCGACGGTTGCGCCGATGGGAGGTAGTCACCGGGACCGCTGCGGGTGTTTTTTGTAGCTGGCTCACCGCCCGCTGGAGCCGTGCCCCTGTAGGGCTTGTTCTGCATCATTTTCGTGAGGCCACGAAAATGGTCGATCAATCGAATAAATCCAGCTGCACGCCGGTGTCGGCCTGGCGGCGAATGTTGGTGATCTGCCGGCTGGACAGGTTGAATTGCCGGGCCTGGCGGTTGATGCTGTCGCGGTGAGCGGTGGCGATAATCGCCGCATTGCGGCTCAGATTGAACAGCTTGTCCGCCTTGGGACACCAAAAGCGGCGATCGGCATCCAGATGCGGCTCCAGCACGGATGCCATGCGCTGCAATTCCTCCGGAGTCAGCCCCAGCGCCACCGATTTGTATTTGGGGATTTCCACATTGACGCCGCCGTGGTCGCGCAGCCATTCCTGGGCGCGGACGAACCCGAGCGCGCGCACGATCGCCCGCAACACGGGCGGCAGCGTGGATAGCAGTTCGGGGGCGACGTCGGGGAAATCCATTTCTATCTAGCCATCCAGGCTTTGAGTGCTTCGATAATGGCCTGCCGCTCCATGTCGGTCAGGCTGTCCAGGTCGGGTACGTTGTGGGCGGTTTGTCTAGCGCAAAAGGCCAGCAGCGCCGGGCGAGAGGCGTTGGTGATTTTGCCCGCCCGGCCGATCTTGCCCCATAGCTTAACGATCAGACCGATCTGCGGCGATACGGCTTTAGTGCTATTGCCAGCACCGTAGGTGTTCCGCCGCGGCCAGCCGCGGGCGACATAATCCTCCAGCACGTTAGCCAGTTGCGGCACGTTCAGCGTTTTGGCGCTGATATGGCCGTTGTGCTCGGTGGCGCCGTGGCGCGCCAGTACGGTGCGGTGCATGTCGTCGTCCCAACCGGGCAAGTGCTTCTCTGCCCAGCTTTTGGCGATGCCGACCAGCTGGATGTAGTGCGCGAGGATGTCTGCCATGGTTAGACCGCAGCCGGCGCGAAGTCGAATTCGAAATCTTCAGCAAAATCCACCGCCGATATCGACAGCGGGATGCCCACCTTTTCGCCGGCATCGTTGGTGTAAAACGCTTCGATGAACCAGCAGGAACGCTTGGGTTGATAAGCCTTGAGGATGATATCGACGCCGTCCTTGAAGCCGGCGTCGTTGAACTTTTCGGCCATCTTTTGCAGTTCGATCACCCGGTTGGCGCGTAGGTTGCCCTTAGCATCCTTGCGCAACAGACGAAACACGGTCTCGACCAACTTGGCGCTGTTTTCGTCCTTGGCCAGGGTTTCCAGAAAGGCGTTGACCTTTTGAATGCCGGTGTGGCACGTGTCGTCCCAGGCATCCAATACCCGGTAGCCGAGGGTGATGCTGTATTTGTCGGCAGTAAAGGTATGGCTCTGCTGCTGGTCTTTGATGTCGTATGCCGAGGCCTTCAGCGTCAGTACGTCGCGGAACAGATTGAAGATGTGGGTTTTGATTGCGGTCAGGTCTTCGCTGGCCTTGAGCAGCAAATCCACGGCCTGAGGCACGGTATTGGCGACGATGGCTTTATAGGCCTCACGGTCTTTTGCCTTTTTGGTCTGCACCTTGGCCAGCAGGTCTTGCAGTTGCTGCTCGGTCAATTCTTCGGGGTTGATTGCGGTCATGGTCTTATCCTTGTGGGTTATGCGTAGGGTGGGCACGGTTTATGTGCCCACGCGGAAATAACGGTGGGCTCTATCGTGCCCACCCTACGAGGTGTCCGGCGGCGCCACCGGGCCTTTCCAGCCGGCCGGCGGCTTGCTCTTGGTTTTGGTTTGTGCCTGGGCGGCGAGACTGACCACCGACACCGGCGCACCGCCCACATTGCTGCGATTGCGCTGTTGCTCGATTTTGTCTTGCTCCAGCTTGGCGGCCGCCCGCTCGCCGCGGCCGGCGATCATGCTCAGCAGATAGCCGTTGGACTTGAGCGGCAGCACTAACGATTCGGGACGGTTGACGACCAGTTTCATCATCTCCGCTTCCCAAATCGCTGCCGGCGCCGAATAGGCGATGCCGTTGCGCTTGATCTGCGCGTCCTTGATCAGCGGCACCAATTCTTTGGTCAAGGCCAAACGTCTGGACCAGCGCAGTTCCTGCTTGGTGGGCTTGAACAGCTCCAGGTAGCGCAGCAGCGCACCGACCAGGCTGATCGGCAGGCCGTTGAGTAAACCGGTCCATTCGTTGCCGGCCGCCACTTCCAGCGCCTGGACGATATCGACGTCCTTGCCGCAGTACGGGCACGGGATGGCGCAGGCGTTGCTCACAGGCGGCACTCCAGGCCGGCGACCACCATGATCGGCGCGGCCCAATGGCAATACGCCAGGTAGGCAAACGCGGCCCAGCCGATGGCAGCGATCCAGCGGGTATCGGTGAGCTGGTGGCGCAAACGGCCCTCTTTGCCGAGCAGGTCGTCGATGATCCGGTCGTGCCCGGACAGGCGTTGGTCGCGTTCAATTTGCTGGCGGCGGCGGCGTTGTTCGATCATTTGGTTAACCAAAGGCATGGCGTCTCTCCTAGTAGAAAGCCCAGTCCGATTGCACGCGCACGCGCAGCCGGTTGTGCGGTTTGTGGCATTGCCGGGCCACCAACCGCTTGAGCTGGTTGGCCTGGCGCTGGGTTTTGCCGGCGTAGTCGCCGCGCAGAAATCGATTGACGAGATAGTTGTTCATGGCGGCCTCAATGGCGGGTAACCGTCTCGGCCAGCGTGATATGCCGGCCGTGTTGTTCCAGATAGCGGGTGGCGTTGGCGACCATGGCCTCGCCCAGCACCGCCGACGGCGCGTTGCGCTCGCCGGGGTTGGCGACTTCGGTGCCTTCGATTTCAACGCCGTGTTCGGTGTCGCGGATTTTGATCAGGTAAATAGCCACGGAGCCTCCTACGCGACCGATTGCAGGCACAACGCCTGTTTGGCCACCGCATCCACCAGGGCCACGTTCAACTCGCGGTTACCGCGGAATTGCTGGATGGCGGCAACCAAGCCCTCGATCAGCATCCGAGCGCTGCCCTTGCTGTAGGCATACAGGCGCTTGACCACGTCGTCGCTGACGTCCTCGTCGCCGAACGCGGCCTGGGTCAATGCGGCGGCATCGTCGGCGGTGATGCCTTTCACCGTTTCCGGCCAGAAGCCGGTGCGGCTGCGGATTTGGTCGAACTGGCCGTGGGCTGGTCTGATCAGGCCGGTCAGGTGTTCGGTGCCGGCCAGCACGATGCCGATGTTGGCCAGGTCGCGCAGCCGGCGCAGCGTGTGCAGCACGTGCGGCGTCAGCGTGTCGGCCTCGTCGACGATCAACAGGCTGTCGGTGTTCTGCAGGCTGTTGATGACCGACTGGAATTTGTCGTCGATGCTGCCTTTGCCCTCGTAGCCGGCCACGGTGCGTGCCAGCAGCTGGATCAGGCTTTGCACGGTCATGGTCGGTGTGGCTTCGATCAGATAGGTATTGGGCGTGGTGCGTTGGTAATGCTTGACGGCAAAGGTCTTGCCGGTGCCGACGAAGGCGCTCAATACTGCGAAGTTGCGGTAGCGACGGGCCATTTGGCAGGCGGTCAAGGCCAAACGAAACACGCTGGTTTCCACCGGCGCCACGGTATCGCTGGCGGTGTCGTCGGCGTGTTTCATCGCGTTGGCGACGTTGACTAGCATTTTGCTGGGGCTGGTGGCATAACTGCCGCCCAGGATTTGGCTCAGCGTGCTGGCCGAGACGCGGGCCAGCCTGGCCAGGGCCGCTTGTTTGTAGTCGCGCTCGGCCAACCAGCCTTTGATCTGTTCGATCAGGGCGATATCGTCCGGCGTGTAGTGTTGGGGATAGTTGCTCATAAAACCACCTTGCCGTCCGCGTTGCGCAGAATGTCCAGGAATTCGCGGGTGTCATACCGCAACTGGTCCAGGTTCTTGGCCTCGGTTTTCATCAGCACCGCGCGATCTAATTTCCCCAAAAACAATTCAATAGCGCCTTTAACGTGTGGCTTGCTGACCGGCTGGTACGCCGTGCGCTGCTGCTCGTGAAACTCACTCTGATAATCCAGCGATAGCAGCTCTCGGCTATCAATGTCCATTCTGACAACCGCCCATACCATCGATTCGCCCAACTGAATGGCTAGCCGTCGGTTGACTAAAAATGCATCGGTAAATGTGCTCATAGGGTTTGCCTCACTCAAAGCTAAAAAGATCAATCTCAATGGTTTCCGGCAGCGCCGGGGTTTGGTTCAACAGGGTTTGCGCATCGCTGGCGACGGCGTCGGCGTCGATGACCAGGCCGGCGCGGGCGTTGAGTTCGTCCACCTTGCGCTGCAAGCGTTTGCGTTGGTCTTCCACCCGCTTGTCGCGGCGCTCTTCCAACCGGCTCTTGTCCACGGCATCGACGCTGTTGATCAAATGCGCATCGCAGATCCAGCGACCGTCCTGGGTGCGAATGACGGCGACGCTGTTGTCCATCAGGTCGTACTCCAGCACCACTTGCAGGTGGTTGTAAGCATGCAGGTCCGGATGGCCGTATTGGCGCTTGTTATGGGTGATACTGGCCCGGCGCACGGTCAGCAACACCGCCTGCCGCTTCATTTCCAGCAGGTCGGCATGCGGCGGCAGCGGCGACAACTCGCCCCACACCTGGGCGCGGCTGACGTGCTTGTTCTCCGGGTGTTGGCGTTGCACGTAGCGCGAGATCCAGCCGTTAAATGCCTCGGCAAATTCCATCAAGGTGGGAGGTTGCAACTTGCCACCTTTGACGGCTTTGATGGTTTCGGCGCGGGCCTCGTCGCACATGTCGTCGCCGCAGTAAAACGCCGGCCGCCAGGCTTTCAGAAAGTCGCGCTTCACTTCCACAAAGAAACGTTCGATCCAGCCTTTGCCGTGCGGGTTGCCGGGTATGGCATGAATCACTTCGATGTTGTGGCGTGCATAAAAGCCGGTCATGTCGTCGGACATGAGTTTGTTCTTATGGCCGGAACCGTTGTCCACGTAGAGGAACAGCGGCACGTGGTTCCAGCGGGCGAAGGTTTCCGCCCACAAGTTCTGCACGGCCGTGGTGCCTTCGTGCTCGTCGGCCCGCCAGCCGACGATAAAGCGGCTGCGCAGATCCATCGCCACGGTCAGCTCCGGGCGCCAGGGGAATTTGCCGTCGATGGGGTTGACCAGATAAATATCGGCCATGTAGCCGTCGGCGACGTACACGTCGCCCGGCAAGGCGCGCTCGGTGCAGCGACGGATGTAGGCCTTCTCGGTCAGGCGGTACAGCTTGCGACCAATCCGCGCCGGGCTGTGGCGGCCGAGCATGGCCGGCACGCTGCCCAGGTAATGCCGCACTTGGTCGTAGGTGCAAGCAAAGCCGTCCACCTCCGCCAGCTGTCGCCAGACGACGGACATTTCCGGTTGGCTGGGCTGGTTGTAATACTCCAGCGCCGGCCCCCACCAGGCCGGCTGTTCGGTGACGACGCGGCCCTTGTGTTGCTCCAACAGATCGACTCTACCGCCGCCGGCTTTGACCACCTTCAACCATTCGAACAACACGCTGCGGGTTGGCGCCAGGCGGTTGGCTTTGGCGGCGGTCTTCATCGCGTTCTGCAGGTAAGGATGCAGCGCGCCGGTTTCCGCGCGGGCCAGCAAGGTTTCGATCGCTTTGTTGGCGCTAAACCCGTTGCGCTCCATGTCCAGAATGGTGTTGACGATATCGAACCGTGCCGTAGCGACCGCCCGCTGGCTGTCGTTGGCCTCTTTCCAGGGGTCGCGCTGGCGTAGCGCGATGACCTGGGCAGTGGGGCGCACGGCGAGGCTGTTATCGGCCATCTGTTGTACGAGTGGATTGGCGTTGCGGCGCATGGCTCATGCCCTCTATTTGTCCTTTTTGCTCGGCCGGCCTGGCCGGTTGGGCCGGGCGTCTTCGCGCTTGGCTTTGGCCGCTTCGTGCTTGCGCTCAATCAACGGGTAATCCAGCAGCCAGCGCTGCGCCTCGTCGTCGGTCAGCATGTGCTTGCTGGTGATAGTGTTCGGCAGATCGACCAAGCTATTTAGGCGGATATGCTCCATCACCGTAGCGGCGCGGGCGGCGATGACGTTGGCGGTTACCCACAGCTGCTCGATCCGCAGCTCTTTCTCGGCCACTTCCATATCGTTCATCTGCTCGTTAAACACCGCTTGCAGGCTGTTTAACGCCACTTCGCATTCGGCTTGGTACGCCAAGCACTCTTCGCGGACGGTGTGGGTTTTCCAGTGGAACTGGTAGTCGCGGTTGTCGCGCTGTTTGAACTTGTTGATAACCGCGTCGCGGTGCTCGACCTCGGCGTTCAATTGCTGATTGCGCCGCTCGGCGGCTTTCAGCAAATCGCGCAGTTGGTCGTAGGTCATTGTTTCGGCTTCGTCGAGAATGTCCTTGCCGTTTTCCGCGACCTGATCGATGACTTCTTGCGGCATTTTTGCCAGCAGCAGCACCGGCTTTTTGCCCAGCTTGAGCATTTGTGCGCGCTTGGATGTCGGTAGACGGCTAAAGAACTTGGCGATACGAATTGCCTCGTAAACCCGCTCTTTCGGCATGCCGGCGGCGTCAATCCATTCGATAAAAGTACCCAGTGCGCCGCGTCGCACTCGCTCTTCATTGTCACCTTCCAGTGCGCTGGCAGTGCTTTTTATTGACTCTTGAGTGGCCCAAAACGCAAATCCGGCGCGGCAGGAATGCCAAACGCTGCGATTGAGCTCTTCAATGCCAGTCTGAAAGAGTTCTTCGGAAGACAAGCCGGCAATGCCAAATTCGTCTAGGCATGCGGCTAACTGATTATTGAGTGCGCCGCGTCGCACTAGCGTCTCAGAGTCAACCTCTACTCCATCAATAAACGTGGATATCGATGGAAGGCCCCCGTCTAACTCGCTGGTGCCAACCCTCAACGCGCCAATCCCCAGATCGATTTCTTGATCAGCCATCTGCTAATCCCTCCGCTTCTAGTTTTTTGAGTTTTTGAAAAATTTCCCGGCCTTGGCCGAAATGAGCCCGGCTGACGCCGCGTAGTACGTTGGAGGCATTGCGATAGCCGTGCCCCTCGGCTTCCGCCCATTTGGTCAAGTTCGATCCGCGCTTACGCAGCGCATGCAGAACCGCGTCTCTGTCCAGCAATGCAGACATGTGTTAATCTCCACAATGTAATTCAGTTGCATACATTGTGTTACTCGTTCGAGTAACTGTCAACTCTTTTTTGGTATCCGTATGAGTAATTTTGGTGATCGATTGAAGGAAGAGCGGGATCGGCTGCAACTGAGTCAAAGTGCATTCGGTGAAATCGGCGGCGTGCGCAAACAAGCACAATTCAATTATGAGAAAGGGGAACGTTGTCCGGACTCGAATTACCTGGCGGCCATTGCCGAAATCGGGGTGGATATTGCCTATTTATTGACCGGTAAACGTATACAGAATGCGGCGGTGACACCAATGGAGGTTGCGCTGCTGGATAATTACCGGCATAGCGCGCACGACGTGCAATTGGGTGTCAGCAAACTTTTGGCAGAGACCGGCAGAGCGGTCGACCGGGCAAACTCTTTGGCTCAGTACCCGGAGCTCCCGATCTCAGGTTTAGGGCTGGGTACTCATTCGAGTGCTGTGCATAGCGAAGGCTTTGCCGGCGAGGGTAATGGAATATGAATATCGATCTGAAATGGTATGAAGTCCTAGGCGGCCTCGTAATAGGTATTGCCGCCATCGCCTACATGGCTACCAAAGAACAAGCCGACTATTTGCCAACAACTGCACCCGCCACTCAACTGGCATCCCAACCCGATGCAACTTCTACGCCTGTGCCAGACGGTTACCCTTATGGGGTTGACCAAACCGACCCGGACAATTTCGGTCAAGTTATGCAGTTGGCACTGCGAGGCAATTACCAGGCGCAACGCAATATAGCTTACGGGTTTGCCGCACAGCCCTATCATGGCCAACAGAAAAATCCGGTTTTGGCGTGCGCATGGTATTTGGTCGTGCTGAACTCAGGCAGCAAACATTTAGGTATCGGCGACGCGAGCAATGCCGAAATCTACTGCGGCAAACTGGAGCCCGATTTACTGGAAACTGCGAAACAACATGCCAGCCACTTTGCGGCGGAGATTGCTGAAAATACTAAATTTGGCAAATTGGACTAAAACGGAATTTTTATGAAACGGACTATCCTGACTATCGTAACTGTAATTTCTTTCATAATCGGCAGTGCCGAAGCTGCCCAAGCCCGAAGCCAAACAGCAATTAGGGATTTTAAACAGGCGCATCCTTGCCCCACCAATGGCAATACTAAAGGCGCATGCCCCGGTTATGTGATTGATCACATAGAACCATTGGCCTGCGGCGGCGCAGATGCACCAACAAATATGCAATGGCAAACCACGGCCGACGCAAAAGCCAAAGATAAATGGGAGCGTTCCGATTGTCCTGGGCTTATGGATGTTAGAGGTCGCCGTTCATCATCCGGCTTTTTTAGCAAGCGGAAATCGACAACAGGCAAGCATTCGACCGGTGGCTCCGGATATGGCGGCAACGCACCCAGCGCACCGACCGGCAGCGGTAATTATCACATCGGTCCTCGTGGCGGCTGCTACACGTACAACGGTAGCGGCAAAAAACAATATGTGGACCACTCATATTGCAGTTGACCGGTAGCCAATGGCTCAAATTGAGTATCGTGATGTAACTGGAGTTTTTGTTTACTTCTCGCAAGAACAAATTGCGGGTTTACTTATGGCTATGTCGCCGGAGCAGCGGAGATTTTCCCGAGTATTAGCGGATACTATTCAAAATCCGCATGAAATATGGAAGGCCATGCGTGAAGATAAAGCGGTCAAAGGTAAATGGAATTGGTCTCGCTTTTATATACAGTATCTCGACCTAACGGAAACCGATATCGACGAAAATTTCGGCGCAGCTGTAATGGGATTTACCTATAACACCAGGTGGGAACTTGAAACGGTTGGGCTATTACTTGGAAGCCAAGAAAATGTCATGGATAGAATCGACGAAGAAATAAGGAAAGGGGCTTGCGAATATTCCGCATATCAACATTAAACGTCGCTAGGAATTCTTCAGCACCAAGAACTCCCAAAGGCAGCAGTTGAACTTTAACGCCTTGGATTGGCTTTTCTAACATAATTTATCTCCTATCGATTGGCGGCGGATCATCGCCTTTTGGCAATCCAAGCATATGCCGCCAAACTCGATTGAAAACCCTGGGGTCTGCGGTGACTTCGTGCCATTTCGTCCCGCCCTTGCTCTCGTAAAACGCCTGGATGCGCTGGTAGTTGCGGTCGGCTCGTTCCTGCCAGGTCATAGCAGCACTACGCGCTTTGTTTCAATGATCCGGCCGGCGCCGGCCGTATTGGAGACAAACCATTCGTCGACGGACATGCGTAGCCAGCCGTAATACGCGGCGGCGTAGTGCAATGAATCCCGATGATGAAACTGCAACGGCTTGTACTCTCCGCGTAGGTAATAGTCGAAACAGAGCAACTCGAAATCGCCAAATTTGACCGAACCGCAATACTCCATCCAACTATTGATAAACTCGATCTGCTTGAAGCCGGCCGAGCGCCTTTCGCCGCCGATTGCGCTCAACATATCGCCCGGTAGCAAAAACGGATGATCCGGATCGGAAATGGGTAAGGGTTTTAGATTGAGGGTTGGGGGTGTAAAAAATCCGAAGACGTAGGCGTCTTCCACCGACAGCCGGTCGAATCCGTTTTCGCGATGTAGCAGCGCGTTCATATTGCGACCCTGCGCACCGAGCGGTCCGGCAGCCATTTGCGCCAGCGCCAGGTATGTGTCATGGCGGATTCCCTCCCGGAAACACAATCCAAACAGTCACGCACGGCAGGACGTTGAGGCAAAGGCGCTTGTTGTACGGCGACCAATGCGCGCCGATCCACACGCTACCCCAGCGAAACAGCACGCCGGCTTTCATGGCGACACCCCCAACAACGCGCCGCGCCTAGCCTGCACCGGTTTATGCAATGACACGTCGGCCGCCGCTTGGTAGCCGGCGGCGCTGGCTTGCCAGTCGTTGCCGTGCTTGGTGGATGCGCCGGGCCGTGTATCGTCGCTCAACATGTCTCCGTACTTTTGCTGCTTGAAGGCGGCAATGGCTTGTCGCTCGGCTTCATTACCGGCGAATTCGTTGACCTGCTTGGCGATGCGATTAACCCAGGCCTGGCAGAACAAGTCGGCGCGCCTGATTTTCGTTGGGCGTTTCAGGCGGCTGCTCTGGCCGGCGTTGAATGCCGCGCGGTCGCGCTGCACATGGCGGCGCAACACATCGTAGGTGTACGCGGCCAGCTCCGGCTTGATACCCAGCCCAAAAAAACGCACCTGGGTATGGATATTGATGAAACCCAACTCGCAGACCACGCCGCAGCCAAAGGCCTTGGCAATAATGACGGACAGATCGCCCAGATAGGGCGGCAACTTAAAGGCGGCACCGGTATCGACCGTTTCGTCATGGACATTGGCCGCGGCCACGTCACCACTGGTGAGGTTGTACTTCTGCATCAAAGCATCGGCCTGGCGTTTCGCGGCTTCGGCTTCCGCCGGGTTGTCGCTACTCGCCAGGGCCAGACATTTGGCGATTTTGTTTGCGATTTTTTTCAAGTCGTCAGGCGTCATCACGCATTACCCCGGCTTATTGGCTTTGATCCGGATGGTGCAGGTGAACTTACAGCGCGCGCATAGCGGCCCGAATAACGACCAGCCGACAAACAGATACAGGTATTTGCGGCCGATCGGGATATGGCCTCTGATCATCCAATAGCCGTCATCGCGTATCCAGAACGCCTCGCGGTCCTGCATGTTGCTCCAATCAGCGCGAAAGTTCGGATCGTCCGGACATCCCAGCACCATGTAGTTAACTCGGTTGCCGCCGTTGCGCCACAGCCAGCGGATACGGTTCCAGAGGCTGAGCGGGTCGCTGCCGGGCCGGATATGCTCGGTGCGCCAGCCGTCGTCGCCGGACAGATCGTTGTCGATGGTTTCCAGCCACGTGAATGGGAACAGCAAAAAGCGTTTGTCGTTGGTGGTAAAAGACGCCACGGCAATGGGCGCCAGCGGGTAGCGGGCAACGGCGACCAGCAAATGCAGCGGCAGGTACAGCAGCCATTGCATGATTCTGCGTGTGAGTGTCATCGGAGTTTCCTGTTGGGTTAAGACGCGGCGAACGATACGCCGGCGGCCTGCCGTTGCTTACCCTGGAAACGTTTCCAGCCTGACCGGCCTTCGCGCGCGCGCGTAAATTTCACCCTGCATTTGATTCGTTTTTGAATCGTCATTAACGCAGGAGACTGAGATGAAATTACCGAGATTGTCTGTGTGGGCGGGCATAAGCCTGCTGCTGTTGGTCGTGATTGCGCTGCTGTATCCGCAGCAGATCGGCGTGGCCGTGTTCAAAGTGAGCTTGGTGACGACGGCCGGCGTGGTGGGTTATTACCTGGACCGGTCGTTGTTTCCGTATGCGCGGCCGGATGGGTATTTGGCCGAACACTTTCATAACCGCTACAAGCCTCTGGCCAACAAAAATGATGCCGATATCCGCGTCAACGAGGGCTATCACCTGGTCTTTGCCCTCGCAATGATCCGCCGGGCGCTGATCGTGGCCGCCGCGATGTTGGCCGTGGGCTTGGGGGCGTAATGGCACGCCGCAGCTTACATTTGGCCGACATCGCCCGCGAATTGCTGGCGTTGTTCGGCGGCATTCTGGTGATATTGATGGGCGTGCATTTGCTGTCCGGTCCGGCCCAGGCCGCACCTATCGTACCGCGCGCCGCTATCGCTTACCGGTCCGATCTGACGCGCATCGCCCATGCCGAATGGGGATTGGCTGCGCCGGTGGCGGCGTTTGCCGCACAAATCCATCAAGAGAGTGGCTGGCGGCCGGAGGCGGTGTCCCGCGTCGGCGCCAGGGGCATGGCACAGTTCATGCCGGCCACGGCGGTGTGGTGGTGCCAGGTGCAGCGCCCGCCGGCCGAGGATTGCCAGCCGGCCAATCCGGTTTGGTCGATGCGTGCCTTGGTGGGGTATGACCGCTGGCTGTATCAACGGGTATCGGGTGATTCTGATTTCGACCGGCATTGGGCAGCATTGCGCAGTTACAACGGCGGCCTGGGACATTGGTTGAACGAGGCTAAAAACGCCGGCAGCTATCAGCGCGCGGAGGTGGACCGCGCTTGCGGATCGGCCAGCCGCGCGGCCGTGCATTGCGCCGAAAACCTGGGTTATCCCCGGCGCATTCTATTTACTCTGCAACCTCTCTACTCCGCTTGGGGCGGGGAGGTTACGCCATGACTCGCATTTATCTCGCCGGCCCGATGTCCGGCATCGCTGACTTCAATTACCCGCTGTTCAACGCAACCGCCGAAAAGCTGCGCGCCAAGGGTTACCACGTGGAAAACCCGGCCGAGAATCCGGTGCCCGAGGGCAACAGTTGGCGTGAGTATATGCGGCTATCCATTCGGCAGATGTTGACCTGCGACATGGCCGTGTTTTTACCGAATTGGGAGCAATCGCGCGGCGCCCAGCTGGAGCATGAAGTGGCGACGCAATTATCCATGCCCATCCGTATGGTGGGCGATCTATTGGCGGAGGACGCATGAATCCATTAGCGATAGCCGGCTTGGCCGGCCTGATCTGCGGCCTGGGCGGCGGCGTCTATGTGACCGGAGCCGCGATGGGCGAACGGATTGCAATCATGGAAGCCAGCCAGGCCAAGGCTGTGGCGGCATCCGCGCAAATTTACCACCGCCGGTTTGTCGACGAGCAAGTCCGCGGCGATGCGCTGTCCAACCGGTTGGCGCACACCGAATCCGATTTAAACCTACGCACCCTGGAGGTGACCCGTGCCGTTTCTAAAGTTACTACTGGTCGCGCTTGTCTTGGCGATGCTGCTGTCCGCCTGCTCAACCGCGCCCCGCGTGACGATCCAACCGTGTCCGAAACCGCCGGCGCATCTGTTGCAGAGAGTGCCGCCATTGCCACCGATACCGACGTCGCCGGCTGGATCGGCAACGCCCAAGGCCAATACGAAACCTGCCGAGCCCGGCTCGGCGCATTGATCGATTACGAAGAAGGACGTCCCGATGACCGAACAGAACAATAACGAAGCCGCGCTGGCCCAACAGATTGGCCACTTGACCGGCGAAATCCGCGCCATGCATGCGGCGGTACTGGCCAGCATTGAACATTTGCGCGAGGACATGCGCCGGCTGGAAGACACCAGCAACAAGCGCATCGAGCGTCTGGAAGATCGGTTGTCCGGTCGGTTGGATGCGGTGGAAACCAAGATCGGCGAGCTGCAAAGCGAGGACAAACGCATCATCGAGAAGGTGGCCAAGCTGGGCGCCTTGGGTGGCGGTGCCAGCGGCGCGCTGGTAGCCGGGCTGGTCGAGATTTTGAAGCGAGTGGTCTAGCACATGGCCCACACGCCGGAAACACGGGCCAACGTCCGCCGCATGTACGTGGAGGGCATGGCGCTGACGGCCGCTGCCGCTTGCTGCAATGTCAGCTACGACACGGCGCGCGAGTGGAAGCGGCTGGGCAAGGAACGCGGCGACGATTGGGATACGGCGCGGGCGGCCTATCGCATCAGCGAGCAAGGCATCGACGAGCTGAACAAGAACATGATCGAGGATTTTGCCCGGCTGGTGTTGACCACGACGCGTGAGCTGGACAATTCGCCGATTCCGGCCCATGAAAAAGCCGGCGTGCTGTCGCAGCTGGCCGACGCCCATGCCAAGTTCGCCAAGGCCTTTTCGCGCATCAATCCGCAGTTTAGCGGGCTGAGCGTGGCGCTGGATACATTGAAAACCGTGGTGGATTTGTTGCAAAAGCGCGACCCGCAAGCGTTGCGGGCCTTGCAGCCGCATATTGAGGAGATTGGGGCGGTGTTGGGGAAGAGGTATGGGTGATTGGGTATGCACGACTCCAGTTTGCGAGAAACAGTCAGACGCTTACACCATGGAAGAGGGGTGGGCATTTTGCGATGGCTGCGGCTGTGCGATGACTCAACAAAATTCAAAAAATGTAGGGCGGGTTAGCGATAGCGTAACCCGCCAATCCAATGACAATAACGCGAGGTGTGTATGTCGCCAATCATGAAATATTTTAACTACGAACACCTGCCGGAGCATTTGCAGGAAATCAGCAAACCCATCGGCGATTTAGCCAGGCAGATGGATGAATCGTTGCCGGATGGCGCGGAAAAAAGCGCCGGATTGCGCAAGCTGCTGGAGGCTAAAGACTGTCTGGTTCGGGCGAAGTTGGGATAGTCCATGATTACTGCGGCCGAAGCGGAAATCTTAGCCAAGCAGGCCATGACCGATTATGTCAACGCCTGCCATTGCCAAACCGAAGAGGATGTTGCCAATGTGCTAATGAAGTTGGCGAGCATATGCGGTATTGGCATGGTGGCGGTTGTTGGTCATGCCGATGCGGTTGCCAGGATGCAAGGTACGACGGATTACATATCTGAAAAGGTATCGACTACTCCTTGGAAAGTCACGAAGGCTAATTGAACGCCATGTCTGAATCCATCGACATCCAAGAAGTTCGCAATTGGCGCGAGTTCGAAAAAGAGCTGGCCGTTCTCGGCGAGCAAATCCGCCAGCAGATAGAGCTGGAGTGCGAGGCGTTTGCCACCGATCCGGCGGCGAGCCGCGAGCGGCGAGAACGGGCCTGGAACGACTACGGCTATTTCTGCAAAACCTATTTCCCGCACTATGTGCCGACGCCGCATTTCAGCCAGTTTCACGAGTTCATCTTTCTGCGCTTCCCGCAAGTGATCGACGGTGCCGCCGACGCCCGCGAGGTGCATCAAGCGCCACGGGGCGAGGCGAAATCGACCTACGAAACCCAGCTCGGCAGCTTGTGGTGCATCGTCACCGGCCGCAAGCACATGATCGGCATCATCATGAACACCGAGGAACAGGCGGCGGAGATGCTGGAAAGCATCAAGGCGGAGTTGGATACCAATCCGCGCTTGATGATGGACTTTCCGGAGGCGTGCGGACGCGGTCGGGTGTGGCAGGCGACGACGGCCATCACCGCCAATAATCGCAAGATTCGCATCGGCGGCACAGGCAAAAAAGTGCGCGGGATGAAACACGGACCGCACCGGCCGGACCTGATCTTCCTGGACGATCTGGAAAACGACGAGAACGTCCGCGACAAAGGCCAGCGCGACAAGGTGCAGAAGTACGTTTTAAGCGCGGTGCTGGGTTTGGCCGGACCGGGCGGCGGCATGGATGTGTTTTGGGTGGGTACCAGTTTGCATTATGACGCGGCGATCAACCGTGTCAGCCGCGCGCCGGGCTGGCGGCGGAAGGTGTTTCGGTCGATTTTGAAATGGCCGGACCGGATGGACCTTTGGGACCAGTGGGAAGCGCTGTACACCCGCAGCGGCGACGACGATGAAAAGGAACGGTTCGAAGCCGAGGCGCTGGCGTTTTACGAAGCCAACAAGGCGGAAATGGATGCCGGCGCGGTGGTCAGTTGGCCGGAGGTACGGCCGCTGTACCGGTTGATGTGCATGCGGGCGATTAATCACGACGCCTTCAGCCAGGAACAGCAAAACGAGGCCGGCAACGATGAAAACGCGCCGTTTAAGGATATTCAGTTTTGGGTTAACCGGTTGGCGGATTGGGTGTTTTTCGGTTCGATAGACCCGTCATTGGGCAAGAAAGGCACGGTCAAGGGCGACCCGTCGGCGATTCTGGTCGGTGGTTTGGACCGCAAGAAGATGACGCTGGACGTGGTGGAAGCCGATATCTGCAAGCGGGTTCCAGAGTTAATCATTACCAGAGCAATTGACTATCAGATTGAGTATCAATGCCTGGCGTGGGCGGTAGAAACTGTGCAGTTTCAATTTTTTCTGCATACACAGTTAATAAAAGAGGCGGCGCGCCGTTCTATTGCATTTCCGGGAATTCCGGTGCAGCCGGATACTGACAAAGCGCTGCGGATTATCAGTTTGCAGCCATACGTTAATAATGGCCTGATTCGGTTACATCGGAATCAGTCAACCATGACCGAGCAATTGAAGTTCTGGCCCGAGGCCACTCACGACGACGGCCCGGATGCGCTGGAAATGCTGTGGCAGATCGCCAAACAGTTTGGCGGCGAATTTGAATACACCCCGGCGGGCGGCGGACGCGGCAAACGCCGGTCTACCAGCCGTCGGAGTGCTGATTATGATGAGGATTGGGATGATGACTAAAAGAAGACCGACCGAAGTTGCCGCGATTAACGTTATCTCAGAATTTCTAGCGGAGATATTCGACGGCATTGTTCCGCCATTCAGTCTGATCGAAGATGGTTCTGAAGACTCGGCGAAAGGTAAGTGCGGCTGGGCTTTTTGGGTTTTAGCAGACGATTCGACGTCGTATGTACATGAGGATTTGTCAATCGAATGGTACGGCACCGATTGGTTTGATGGATGCGATGAGGATATGACCAATGATTAAACAAGCCAAAGCCGCCCTGGCCGCGCTGGCGGGTGTCAGTAAAAAAGGTCTGCAAGTGCTGCAAGCCGGCGCTCGCTCCACGCAAAGCACGCCGATGAATTACAACAGCGTCAACACGCTGGACCCGACCCGGCTGGCGAACGCCTTTGCCCAGGCCGACCAGGGTTACATCACCGATCAGGCGACGCTGTTCGAGTTGGTCGAAGAGCAGGACGCGCATATTTTCTCCGAGCTGGCCAAGCGCCGCCGCGCGGTGACCGGGTTGAACTGGGACTTGCATCCGAAAGACGATGCCACTCAGGCCGAGATCGATCGGGCAAAAGAGCTGAAAGACATGCTGTGCCAGATCAAAGGCGTTGACGATTCCGGGCAGCGAAAATACCAAAGCTTTTCCGACGTGCTGTTCGATTTAACGGATGCGATCGGTAAAGGTTTGGCGGCACAAGAGATTCAGTGGCGCACCGGCGCGGAATGGGTGCCGGCGGCCTTGCATTGGGTGCCGCAGCGGGAGTTTCAAATCGATATCAAAAGCGGCGAGTTGATGTACCGCAAAAACGGCATGCCGGAGTCGCTACGCGAGTGGGGCTGGGTGATTCACGAGCACCGGGCGAAGTCGGGCTACATCGAGCAGGCCGCGCTGTTCCGGGTCCTGGCGTGGACTTATGCCTACAAAGCCTACAACGTGCGCGACATGCAGCGATTCCTGGAAGTGTACGGCATGCCGCTGCGCTTGGGTAAGTATCCGGCCGGCATTGGCAAGACCGAACGCGACCAGTTATTGCGCGCGGTGCGCAATATTGGCAACGACGGCGCCGGCATCGTGCCCAGCACCATGACCATCGATTTCGTCACCCAAAGCTCGACCGGCAATGTCACCGATTTTTTAAACGCGATCCAGTATTGGGAGCGCAAGCAATCGATGGCCATCCTGGGCGGGACGTTGACCAGCCAGGCCGACGGCAAGACCAGTACCAATGCGCTGGGTGCGATTCATGACAAGGTGCGGCGCGAAATCATGCTGCACGACGTGCAGCAGATTCAACCGACCGTCAACCGCGATATCGTCCGGCCGATTGTGCTGTTGAACGGGATGTTTGCTGAAGATCGCATCCCGGAATTTTGCTACGACACGTCCGACGAAGTGGACCAAAAGGCGATGGTGGAGGTGTTGGAGAAAGGTGCGGCGTTGGGCATGGAAATCGATGTCGATTGGGCACACCGGGCGTTGCAGATTCCGCGCGCAGGCGATCAGGCAAAGATTTTGACGACGGCGGGCCGTGCTGCGGCGCCGAGTCCGGCCGGGGCGGCGTTGTCCCGTCTGGCGGCGCTGGCCAGGCAACAACAAGACGGTGATATCGTCGGCAATTACAGCCAGCAATTGGCAGCGCTATGCATGCCGCACGAAGAGGCGGCGATTCAGCAGATTGCGGCGGTGGTGGCGGCAGCGGGGTCGTTTGATGAGGCGATTGCCGGCATTGAGGCGCTGAATCTGGACAGTAAAGCTTGGGCTGGATCGTTGCAGTTGGGGATGGCGGCGGCGCATATGGCCGGGCGCGGCGATATCGGCGGTGCAAAATGAGTGTGCATATCGAATGGACGCAGGGCGTGGCGCGGACGTTCGATCCCGGCAAGCGCTTCGAGGATGCGGCGCCGTTCGTATCCGTCGTGAAATTGGACAAAATCGGGCCGGATACGGTGCTGCTGTCGGCGGATTTGTCGCAACGTAAACTCAGTCGCGGCGATATCGCCGATTTGAAAGCCGAATTAGCCGCGGCCGGGTTTGAGTTGGTGCATTGCTGGCGCAAGATCGGCCGCAAAGTGCCTTACGGCGGCAGAGTGATCCGCACCAAGGGCCAACTGGCACTGTGGGAGATACCGTTGTGACCGATTCGCCGGCCAAGCTGCCGTTTAATGAGGCCATCGACTTTTACAAAGCCAAAATCCAGCTGCCAACCGCCAGTTGGACCGATATTTGGGAACAACAGCATAGCCATGCGTTTGTCGTGGCCGGCGCCGCCCACGATGCGCTGGTCGAAGACTTCTATAACGCGATTTTCGACGCCAAGCAGAACGGCGGCGGGTATGAGGATTTTCGCGGGCGGTTTGACGATATCGTGGCCAAGCACGGCTGGAGTTATAACGGTTCCGCCGGCTGGCGGAGCAAAATCATCTACGACACCAATATCAATCAATCGTACAACGCGGGACGGTGGCAGCAAATACAGGCTGTTAAACACTTGCGGCCTTATTTAGAGTATGACCATACCTCCATTGAGCATCCGCGCCTGGAGCATAAGGCCTGGGATGGTCTGATTTTTTCGGTTGATGATCCAGTAGTTGACGTCATTTCACCGCAGAACGGTTGGGGCTGCAAATGTCGCTGGAATTCGTTGTCGCAATGGGAGGCGGAGCAGTTGTGGACTGCCAAGGGTATGTCCGGGCCTGATAATTTGGTACTCGAATGGGAAGAAAAGACGGTCGGCAGCAAAGGTGCGTCGCCGCGCACTGTACGAGTGCCGAAAGGGATCGACCCCGGCTTTGCGTATAACCCCGGCAAGGCGTATCTGGAACCGCTGACGGTGCCGCCGTTGACGGGTTACGACGCGGTGTTGAAACAGCGCGATAAGCCATGGCCAACGGATTTTGTAAAGCCGGGCAAATCAAAGGCGACAAATGTTTCATCCAAGATCATTAATCCTCCGGGCGCCGTTCCGGAAGAAGCCGTAGCTGAATATCTGGATATTTTTGGGGCGACGATGGATCAAGGCGTGGCATTTACCGATGCGGCTGGCAGTACCTTGGCGATTACCAAGGCGCTATTTCAAGACGGCAAAGGCGATTTCAAATGGCTGGCCAGCGAACGCAAAGCCGAACGGTTGCGGTATATCAATTTGATGGCGATGGCCTTGATTGAGCCGGATGAAATCTGGTGGCTATGGGTTAAAGATCATCACGAAAAAGGTAAGTGGCGGCTCAAGCGGCGTTATCTGCGCGCATTCACGGTCGATGGCGAGAAAACCTATGCCGTGACGGTATTTGAGTGGGGCAGCAATGGCTGGACGGGTTCGACAACGTTTATGACGAATCAGCCGACAGAGGATTTACGCGAGGAGTATTTCGATAAGCAGCGCAACGGCCGCTTGGTGTTCAAGAAGGGTGATTGAGCCAAGCTTCTGCACAAACTTGGCAGCAGGATCGGGTTTGAGGGCCATGCAGAACCGCAGCTCCGTCACCATGATACTTATTATATAGGCGATGAACGATTATGCAATTTGAGATCGAGTTTGATACCAGTCACTTGGATCATATTTTGGAAGCGGCCAGGCGTGAGATTGCAACACCGGAGGAGATGCTGGGCAGTATCGGCGAGTCGTTGTTGCGGGTTAATCGAAAGCGGCATGAAAAAGGTGTCGATCCGGAGGGTAAGGCGTGGAAGCCGCTGTCTACGATGACGTTGGCTGAGGGCAAGCGCAAAGGTGGACCGCTGAAAAAAACCGGGCGGATGTTGGCGAGTTTGAATTATCAGGTGTCGGCGAATACGTTGATTTTGGGGTTTGACGGTGCCAGGGATGCCAAGCTAGCGGCAATTCACCACGGCGGTACCGATCCCTATGTGATTCGGCCGCGAAATAAGCAAGCGTTGGCGTTTGGGGGGATTGTGCGGCGGCGGGTGAATCATCCAGGCTTACCCAAACGGGAGTTGCTGGGCTTTCCGGAGAGCGACAAGAATTTGGTGGAGCATGTGACGATCGATCATCTCACCCGGGTTTTAAACCGGGTTCGATGATCGTTTGAAGGGGATTTAATCGGCGTATTCGATGACTTCACAATGGATAACGAAGCCGGTTAGATATGGCACGCCTTTCGGTATGCCGTATTCTTTCGAGGTCATTTTGCTGATCTTCCAATTCATCCATTGGTCGACGGCGGCGGCGATCGCATCGGTTAGGTCGGGCTTTAGTAAAAGATGGTTTAGGACGGTATCGCCAAATTGTCGGCCGTACCGGCTGTCTAAAAAGGGTTGGATGGTTTCGAATGGCTGATGGGTGGCATTGGCAATTTTTTCGACCGCTATGGGCCATGCGGCGGCCGGGTCGGTATGCCCATCTAAAGTGCCCCAAAAGCCCCATTCGGTATTGTGTGTTTGAGGGATGATTTGCGCCATTGTTTCTCTCCGTCGTTGTGTTGTGTTGACGGTATTGACGCTCTGTTGCGGCAGGTTTTCAAGCGAAAACCGGGGGAAAATACCCGTATTACGCGGCTAATTTATGCCGATATTCTCGGGATATTTCCTACAATTGAGCCCGATTTTGTCCGGAATTCAAGATTTTTGATGTTTCGGTGAGAATCTAGTGTTTTCGGGGGTTTCCGGGCGAAATGGGGTTAGTTAACCCGTCCCGTTTCCACCCCCTCCCTACTCCCTGGCCGTCGAAAACCACAAACGCGCGGAGCTGGCCGCCAAATCGCTGAGCGCGTTTAACCGGCAGATTCTGGAGTCGGTGCAACAAGGCGTGGTGGTCTACGATGCTGATGGCCGCTACCAGCTATGGAACCGTTTTATGCAGACCCTGACCGGCATCGGCGAAGACGACTGTTTGGGCCGGACACCGCTGGAAAAATTTCCCTGGCTGGCGGCAACCGAGGTCCCGGCCGGGATCAAGCGCGCCCTGAAAGGAGAAACCGTCTACCACGCCCCGTTCCAGAGCGTGGACGGTCGTTGGCTCGGTTCGGTGCAGACACCGTTGCGCGACGCCGACGACCGCATCGTCGGGGTAATCGAACTGGTGAAGGACGAGTCGACGCAAATCCAGTTCGGCCAATCGCTATCCACATCGGAAGCCCGGTTCCAGAGCATTCTGGACCATACGCCGACGATGATTTTCACGAAAACCCCGGACGGCGCCTACCAAATGGTCAACCGGCAATTAGCTGCAATATTCGGCCTGAACGAAGACGAGGTGCGCGGCCATTTCGATGCCGACCTGTTCCCGGCCGAGATTGCCGCCAGCCTGAGCGGCAACGACCGCATGGTATTAGAGGCCGGGCAGCCCATGATCTTCGAAGAACAAGTCCCGCACCGGGACGGTACGCTCCGAACCTACTTGGCGCATAAGTTCCCGCTACGCACCCCCGGCGGCGACATCTACGCAGTCTGCGGCATTTGCACCGACATCAGCGAGCGCAAGGCGGCCGAAAAACGGCTGCAAGAAAGCGAGCGGCGTTGGAAATTCGCCTTGGAAAGCGGCGGCGACGGGGTCTGGGACTGGGACCTGGCCAGCGGCCAAGTGTTTCTATCGCCGCGCTGCATGGAAATCCTCAATTTCGACGAACTCGACGCCCGCAATAACTACCGGCATTGGAAAGCCAGCATCCATCCGGAAGACAGCCCGAAACTGATGGCCGATTTGCAGGCCCATCTGAATAATCTGAACCCACGTTTCAGTAACGAACACCGAATCAAAGTCGACGGCGACTGGCGCTGGATCTTGAGTCGCGGCCTGGTCATCGAACGCGACGCCAACGGCGAGGCCCTGCGGATGATCGGCACTCACACCGATATTTCCAAACGTAAGCTACTGCAATGGCAACAATTGGAAAAAATCGTCGCCGGCGCGCCGGAAGCGGCGCTACTGGTCGCAGCCAGCGGCAGCATTCTGCTGGCCAATCAACCGGCGGCAACGGTTTTCGGTTATGCGCGCGAGGTCCTGATCGGCCGTAACGTCGACGATTTGGTGCCGTTTCCGGCCAGCCTGAACCACGCCGCGTTGCGCGAGCGTTTCATGCGGGATGACGTAGCCAGGCCGATGAGCGCCAACCGCTCGCTAGCGGCACTGCGTGCCGACGGCAGCCAGTTTCCGGTGGAAATCAGTCTGAACCCGCTCGAGATCAACAATCAACACACCGTATTGGTATCGGTGCACGACGTTAGCGAACGCAAACGCCTGGAACGGGAAATGCAATTGATGGCGATGATCCACCAAGCCATCGGCGAAGCGGTGATGGTCGCCGACGCCAACAATCGGATTATCGCCATAAACGACGCCTTTACCCGCCTGACCGGTTACCGTGAAGAGGAAGTGATCGGCAAAACCACCGATATTTTGAAATCCGGCCGCCACAGCCCCGACTTCTACCAGCATATGTGGCATTCGTTGCTGCAGACCGGCCACTGGCAAGGCGAAATTTGGAACAAACGCAAAAACGGCGAGATTTACCACGAGTGGCTGGTGATCAACAGTATCTATAACGAAAACGGCGAGCTGGAACGCCGCGTGGCCATGTTCTCCGAAATTACCGAACAAAAACACGTGGAACAGGCCATCTGGCGCCAGGCCAATTTCGATCCGCTGACCGATCTGGCCAACCGCCGCATGTTTCAGGACCGGCTGAACCAGGAGATCAAAAAATCGGCACGCGACCGCACAGGCTTGGCGGTAATGCTACTGGATCTGGACCGATTCAAGGAAGTCAACGATACGCTGGGCCACGGTATGGGCGACGTATTATTGAAGGAAGCGGCCAAACGCCTGCTCGATTGCGTTCGCCAAGCCGACACCGTGGCCCGCCTGGGCGGCGACGAATTCACCATCATCCTCGGCGAACTGGAATCGCAGGCCGACACCGACCGGGTGGCGCAGGCCATTCTGCACAGTCTCAGCGAGCCGTTCCGCTTGGACGCCGAACTCGCGTATATCTCGGTCAGTATCGGCATCACCCTGTATCCGCAGGATGCCACCGCCGCCGAGCAGTTGATGAAAAACGCCGATCAGGCCATGTATAGCGCCAAGCAGCAAGGCCGCAACCGCTACAGTTACTTTACCGCCGAGATGGAACAAGTCGCGCAAAACCGCATGCGACTGACCAACGATCTGCGCCAAGCTTTGGTCAACGGCGAATTGGAACTGCATTACCAGCCGGTCGTGGACCTGACCACCGGCGCCATGCATAAAGCCGAAGCGTTGTTGCGCTGGCGCCATCCGAAGCGCGGCAGAGTCAGTCCGGCCGAGTTCGTACCGCTGGCTGAGGAAACCGGCCTGATCGTCGACATCGGTGACTGGGTGTTCCGGGTGGCGGCCCAGCAAATCGCCCGCTGGCGCGCCAGCCACGCGCCGGATTTCAAAATCAGCATCAACAAATCGCCGGTCCAGTTCGCCCGCCATAACCGAGTCGACAGCGAGTGGCTGGCTTACTTGCAATCGCTGGGTCTGGCCGGGCAGGCCATCGTGATCGAGATCACCGAAGGTCTGTTGCTGGATGCCGACAACGTGATCCGCGACCACTTGTACGCCTACCGCGATGCCGGGATCCAGGTTGCGATCGACGATTTCGGTACCGGCTATTCGTCGCTGTCGTATTTGAAAAAATTCGACATCGATTACCTGAAAATCGACCGAAGCTTCGTCCGCAATCTGGGGTTTGACGCCAGCGATCTGGCATTGTGCGAAGCGATCATTGTCATGGCCCACAAATTGGGCCTGAAAGTCGTGGCCGAGGGCATCGAAACCCGGCAGCAAATGCAGCTGTTGCGGGCCGCCGGTTGCGATTACGGCCAGGGCCATCTGTTCTCCAAGCCGTTACCGGCGGAAAAATTTGCCGACTTGTTCGGTAGCAACCTGATCGAGGCCCAAGCCGCCGCCGACGGCGATTCCGCCGCTAACAGATCGGCCGACGGCGAGCCCGAACGCGATTGACGGTTGTCAAACGGCGGCTGATGGCCGACACTTAGGGTCGAAACCGGGGCCAATCCGGCGCCCCGCTGCAAAGGAGCCTGTATGCCGATCAAGATCCCATTCGCCGCAGCACTGCTGTTGAGCTGCGTAATGGCCGCCGCGCCGGCCACAGCTCAGGAGGCGCCTTCGCCGCTGCAAGCTCTGCAAAACTTCGGCATCGGCGCCGAGCAAATCGCCCAGTTGGACCGCGGCGAGATTGTCGGCTACGACGTCAGCGAAACCAGCCAAAAGGAGTTGGCGATAGGGGTGGCAATGGTATTGCCGGTGCCGTTGGCGCAGATTGCCGATTACATCAAGAAGGGCAATATGAATGCGATCGAAAGCGACATTCTGGCCAGCGCGACGCTGGGCCCGAATCCGAGCAGCGACAGCTTTAAAAAATTCGCCTTCACCGACAAACAACTGGACGAAGCCAAGGCCTTTCTGGCCGCCGAAGCCGGCGACGAATTCAACCTGTCCAAAGCCGAGCTGGACCGCCTGAACAGCCTGCAAGCCCAACTGGAAGACGCCGACGACAAGACCCTGTTGAAAACCGCCAACCAGACCTACCGCGAGTTCTTGCTGCAGCGCCTGCTGGCGTACAAAAAAAACGGCCTGAACGGCATCGCCGCCTACATCCGCGACGGCGGCAGCGCCGACCCCGCCGCCGAGTTGCGCACCGACGCCGTCAACAGCAAAGCCTGGGCCCGCTACTTTCCGGAATTGCAGCAAGCCTGGTTGACTTATCCGGCCGCATTACCTGCCAACACGACCGAGCAATTCATTTGGTTGAATCGGCGGGTGGAAGACCGGCCCACCGCGATTCTGAATCATAGGCTAATCTCAGTCGGCGATGCCGGCGGTATCATCCTGTCCCGCCAGTTTTACGTCGGCCACTCCTACAACTCCAGCCAGGTCGTCGCCGGCGGTTTGCCCTATAAAGACGGTACGCTGGTGTTCTATTCGATCCGCAGTTCCACCGACCAGGTCGCCGGCATGGGTAGCAGCCTGAAACACTCGATCGGCCGCGAGCAAATGAAAAAGGAGATGGTCAAACGCCTGCAGCGTCTGAACAAAGATTTGAAACGCAAACCGGCGACCGTGGCGGCAGAATAATCATGACGACGCCGGTCGATTGGCGGCGACCGGCATGCCGCCGCCCCCGCCAGCCTTGCACATCATCCCGGCCCTGGTAAACCAAGCCGGTAACCAGTTTCCTCCCCAGCCCTAAAACCCTGATGAATATTAAACACAAAGCACACCCCTGGCACGGCATCCATCCCGGCGACAATGCGCCGGACATCGTCACGGCCTTCATCGAGATCGTGCCGTCGGACACGGTCAAATACGAAATCGATAAAGACAGCGGTTATCTGAAGATCGACCGGCCGCAGAAGTTTTCCAACATGATTCCGACTTTATACGGTTTCATTCCGCGCAGTTATTGTGCGGAACGCATCGCCGAATTCGCCGCCAGCCGTTCCGGCCGTGACGTGACCAAGGGCGACGGCGACCCGCTGGATATTTGCGTATTGAGCGAACGTAGCGTGACCCACGGCGACATCCTGCTGCAAGCGATCCCGATCGGCGGTTTCCGGCTGCTGGACGGCGGCGAGGCCGACGACAAGATCATTGCGGTGATGAAGGGCGACGAGTTTTACCGGCAATGGCGCGATGTTTCGGACTGCCCGGATTCCTACATCAATCGGCTGAAACATTATTTTTTGACCTACAAACATCTGCCCAGCGAGAAGAACGTCTGCGAAATCACCCACGTTTACAACCGCGAAGAAGCGCATGAAGTGATAAAACGGGCCATGGCCGATTACCAATACCACTTCGGTTGCCAGGACGACGAGTAGTCCGGGTCCGGCACCTTTTTTTGGCGACTACAGGGCGGCGGCTTTGGAAAACACCCGGATCACCACCACGCCGGACACGATCAGAAACATGCCGGCCAGCGCCGGAACATCCAGTTGCTGGCCGAACAACAGCCAACCCACCGACGCGATCAAAACGATGCCGACTCCGGCCCAGACCGAGTAGACGATGCCGATCGGGATATAGCGCAAAGCCAGCGCCATAAAAAAGAACGACACCGCGTAACCGGCCACCACGATCAGCGCCGGCCAAAGCCGGGTAAAGCCGTCGCTGGCTTTCAGCGCCGAAGTCGCCACCACCTCGCTGCCGATTGCCACGGCTAATAACAACCACGGATTCATATCCACCTGCCTGTTTATGGAACGACCCCGACATTATTAGCCCGAATCGGCTTGCCCGGTCAACGCCGAATCGGCCGACCAAGGCCGCAGCAGTGCTGAACCGGCATACAGTCTATTGCCGAATTCGGTGGTTTATTAATGTCGCCAATTTCGATAAATTGTCCGTCGGGCCAGCCTGGGCTAACGCCCGCTTGCCGCGGCGCCGGACCCGGCCTTGATTTGGCAGACTCGTTTCGACCGCGATTGCCGCTAACAGGAAGAAAAAACAGACCATGAAGACTTTTGTAGACAAGGTTCTGACCCAGGCCGAATTTCAGCCGGCCCGATTGCTGGAAATTTTGCGGGCGGTGCAAGCCGAATTCCGCCACATTCCGGAGCCGGCCATAGCGCAGATAGCTGCGAGTTTGCAAATTCCGCGCACGCAAATCATCGCGGTCGCCGAGTTTTACAGCTTCCTGCATCTGACGCCGCAAGGCCGCTACGATCTGCTGGTCTCCGACTCGATTACCGACCGCATGCTCGGCAACCGGCAAGTGCTGGACGCGCTGGCCGCACGCTTGCAAGTCCAAGTCGGCAGCGTGCGCGGCGACGGTCTGGTCAGCCTGAACCGCACTTCCTGCACCGGCATGTGCGACCAGGGCCCGGCCGGGCTGGTCAACGGCTATCCGCTGCCGCGTCTGACCCCGGCCAAAATCGACACGCTAGCGGCGTTGATCGAACAGCAAGTGCCGCTGGCGGACTGGCCCGCAGACTTATTTCAGGTCGACGAACCGATTTACCGCGCGGACTTGCTGTTGAAGCAGCCGTTCAGCAGCGGCGAGGCGTTGCAGACCACGTTCGCCCGCGGGCTGGCCGAGACCCTGGCCGAAGTCGACCTATCGAATTTGCGCGGCCGCGGCGGCGCCGGCTTTAAAACCGCGTTGAAGTGGCGCACCTGCTCGCAGCAAGCGGCGACGCCGCGCTATGTGATTTGCAACGCCGACGAAGGCGAGCCGGGCACCTTCAAAGACCGCATGTTGCTCGACCTATACGCCGATCAGGTTTTCGAAGGCATGACCGTCTGCGCCGCGATCATCGGCTCCAGCCACGGCCTGGTCTACCTGCGGGCGGAATACCTGTTCCTGCGCGACAAGCTGCTGGCGGTGCTGCAGGCCCGGCGCGAGCAAGGCTTGCTCGGCAAGGCGATCTTGGGCCGGGAAGACTTCGATTTCGACATCGAAATCCGCATGGGCGCCGGCGCCTACATTTGCGGCGAGGCTTCGGCCCAAATCGAATCGCTGGAAGGCAAGCCCGGCATCCCGCGCACCAAGCCGCCGAATTCGGTGGTGTGCGGCTACCAGCGCAAACCGACCGTAGTCGACAACGTCGAAACCTTTTTTGCCGCCACCCACATCGCCATTCAAGGCGGACAGTGGTTTGCCGACGTCGGCACGCCGCAGTCGACCGGCACCAAACTACTCAGCATCAGCGGCGACTGCCGGCGGCCGGGAATTTACGAATACCCGTTCGGCACCCCGGTGCGCCAGATTCTGCTGGATTGCGGCGCCGACGAAGTGATGGGCGTGCAAGTCGGCGGCCCGTCCGGCACTTTTATCTCGAACCGGGAACTGGACCGGGTCCTGGCGTTCGAAGATCTATCGACGGCAGGTTCGTTCATGGTGTTCAACCGCTCGCGCAACCTTTTCGCCATCGCCCAAAACTTTATCGACTTTTTCGCCCACGAGAGTTGCGGCTTCTGTACCCCGTGCCGGGTCGGCACTTCGCTGCTGAAAAACCAGTTGGCAAAAATTGCCGACGGCCACGGCGCCACCGAAGACCTGGAACAGCTCAGCGCCTTATGCGAAGTGGTCAAAAACAATAGCCACTGCGGCTTGGGCGAGTCGGCCGCCAATCCGATATTGACCACGCTGCTGAGTTATCCGGAGCTCTACCTGCAACAATTGCAAGCCAGGGAATTCGCGCCCGGCTTCGATCTGGACGCGACCTTGGCGGCGGCCCGCCGCCTGGCGCAGCGCGACGATGCCGCTGCGCATTTGAACCAAGTGGAGAATTGACATGAGCGGCACGCTGACCATAGACGGCAAGACCATTCCGTTCGCGGAAGGGCAAAGCGTGATCGAAGCCGCGCGTTGTGCCGGCGTCTACATTCCTCACCTGTGCCACAAGCCGGGCTACGCGCCGCACGGCAGTTGCAAGCTGTGCACAGTGTTCGTCAACGGCCGCAAATGCTCGGCCTGCACCTATCCGGCGGCGGCCGGCCAGAACGTGGTCAGCGATACCCCGGAACTGCAGCAGGACCGGTTGCGCCTGACCCAGATGCTGTTCGTCGAAGGTAACCATTTCTGCCCGTCCTGCGAAAAGTCCGGCAATTGCCAACTACAAGGCGTGGCCTACCATTTGCGCATGCTGGACAACCACTACCCGCTTTTCTACCCGCAGCGGGAAGTGGACGCTTCGCATCCGGACATTTTGCTGGACCACAACCGCTGCATTTTCTGCAATCTGTGCGTGCGGGCCAGCCGGGATAAAGACGGCAAAAACGTGTTCGCCATCGCCGGGCGCGGTATCAACAAACGCTTGATCGTCAATTCGGCCAGCGGCAAGCTGAAAGACAGCGCCATCAGCGTCGCCGACCAAGCCACCCAGGTCTGCCCGACCGGCGCGATTCTGATCAAGCGTAGCGGCTACCAGTTGCCGATCGGCCAACGCCTGTACGACCAGCGCCAAATCAGCGAGGTTGCGCTGTCCGCGGAGGCTGACCATGAGCCCTAAAATCAAAATCGCGACCACCTCGCTGGCCGGCTGCTTCGGCTGCCACATGTCGTTTCTGGATATCGACGAGCGGATTACCGTGTTGGCGGAAGTGGTGGAATTCGACCGCTCGCCGCTGACCGACATCGAACACTGCGGCCCCTGCGACATCGGCCTGATCGAAGGCGGCGTCTGCAATTCGGAGAACGTGCACGTACTGCGCGAGTTCCGCAAGAATTGCAAGGTGCTGGTCGCGGTCGGCGCCTGCGCGATCAACGGCGGTCTGCCGGCGTTAAGAAATTTCGTTTCGGTCGAGGCCTGTTTGCTGGAAGCCTACCGCGACGGCATCGGCGTGGACAACCCGCAAATCCCGAGCGATCCAGAGTTGCCGTTGTTGCTGGACAAAGTGCATCCGATCCACGAGATCGTCAAGGTCGATTACTTCATGCCCGGCTGCCCGCCGTCCGCCGACGTGTTCTGGACTTTCCTGAGCGCGCTGATCGAAGGCCGCGAACCGAGCTTGCCTTATGAATTAGTCCATTACGACTGATAAGGAACCCTTATGTACGAACATTTGGAAACCGCCGCCAACCCCGCCGGCCTGAAGCGGGTCGCGGTCGATCCGGTCTCCCGGGTCGAGGGCCACGGCAAAGTCACCTTGTTGCTGGATGACCAGAACCGGGTGCAACAGGCCCGACTGCATATCGTCGAGTTTCGCGGCTTCGAGAAATTCATTCAGGGCCGGCCCTATTGGGAGCTGCCGGCGCTGGTGCAACGGCTGTGCGGGATTTGCCCGGTCAGCCACCACTTGGCGGCGGCCAAAGCCATCGACCAGTTGGTCGGCATCGATCCGGCCGATCTGCCGCCCGCCGCCGACAAACTGCGCCGGCTGCTGCATTTCGGCCAAGTTCTGCAATCGCATGCGTTGCACTTTTTTTACCTGTCCAGCCCGGACTTGCTGTTCGGCTTCGACAGCGAGATCGGCCAGCGCAGCATCGTCGCGGTACTGGCCGACCATCCCGAGATCGGCTTGCAGGGCGTCAAGCTGCGCAAATACGGCCAGGAAGTGATCCGCATGGTATCCGGCAAGCGCGTGCACGGCACCGGCGCGATTCCGGGCGGCATGAACAAGGCGCTGAGCCGCGAGGAGCGCGACTATTTGTTGCAGGACATCGGCCAGATTATGGCTTGGGCACAGGCGGCGGTGGCCTTGGTCAAGCGCTTGCATAGCGCCAACCGGCCGTTTAACGACCAATTTGCCACGATCCGCAGCAATTACCTGGGGCTGGTCAAAGCCAACGGCGCGCTGGAGCTTTACCACGGCGGCATTCGCGCCAAAAACGCCGACGGCGCGACCCTGTTCGACCATTACGATTACTGCGACTACCAGGATTTGATTCGCGAGGAAGTGCGGTCGTGGACCTATATGAAATTCCCCTACCTAACCGCTCTGGGCAAAGCCGACGGCTGGTACCGGGTCGGGCCGCTGGCCAGGGTCAACAACTGCGATTTCATCGACACGCCGCTGGCCGAGGCGGCGCGGATCGAGTTCAAACATCACCACGCCGGCCAAGCGCTGGTCCACAGTACCCTGGCCTTCCACTGGGCGCGCATGATCGAGCTGCTGCACTGCGCCGAAAGCATCGAACAATTGCTGGCCGACCCGGATTTGCTCAGCAGCGATCTGGTCGCCCAAGGCAGCAAGCGTTACCAAGGCATCGGCGTGATCGAGGCGCCGCGCGGCACCTTGTTCCACCATTATCAAGTCGACGACAACGACATCGTCACCAAAGCCAATCTGATCGTCTCCACCACCAGCAACAACACCGGCATGAACGAATCGGTACGCCAGGTTGCCGCCGAATACCTGTCCGGCCGGGAATTGACCGAACCGCTGCTGAACCAGTTGGAAGTGGCGATCCGCGCCTACGATCCCTGCCTGTCCTGCGCGACGCATGCGGTCGGCAAGATGCCGTTGCAGGTGGAATTGGTCGATGCCGCCGGCCAAGTCATCGATCGCTTGATTCGACACAGCAACGGCGAATTCGCCCGCGGCGACGCGGTTTGATGGCGGCCAAACCGGTTTTGCTGCTGGCCTGCGGCAATCCCAGCCGGGGCGACGACGCCGTGGGGCCGTTATTGCTCGAGGCGCTGGCCGAGCATATCGATCCGGACCTGGTCGAATGCATCGTCGACTTTCAATTGCAGATCGAACACTCGCTGGACTTGCAGGACCGGCAACTGGTGATTTTCATCGACGCGTCGGTTCGGGAGCCAAGTTTCGAATTCACCATGCTGACGCCTGCACCAGCCCTGAGCCATACCACCCACGCGCTGAGTCCGGCGGCATTGCTCGGCGTTTACCGCTCGCTCCACGGCGAACCGCCACCAGCTTACCTGCTCAGCATCGGCGGCCGCAGTTTCGAACTGGGCGAAGCCTTGAGCCCGGCCGCTCAGGCCAATCTGGCCCAGGCCACCCGCTTTGCACTGGACCTGCTACAGGGCGCGCCGACTGAGATGGCCGCTTGCGCCGCAAAGCTTGCGGTTACGCCCAGCGTCAACGGATAGCGCGGAACCATCCTGCGACAGCAAATCGGCGTGTGTAAACGCAACGGAATTTGTAAGCCGGGCTATATTTGCCGTCTGCAACCCCTAACCGTTGCGTTCATTCAACGTCCGCCTTGCAACCGCCAACATCCGACATGACTATCGATTCGCGTTTCGCCCCATTTCACCCGGCCCGGCGCCGTTTCCTGCAACTCGGCGCAGCCGGCCTGGCAGCGCTGAGCCCGGCGGCAAATGCGCTGTTCCGCCTGAATAACCCTTGTCTGAATCCGACTGAAACGCCGATGCTGGAGTTGGAAACAGCCGCCTGGCAAGGTATCGATCCGACCGATTGGTGGGATTGCCATACTCATATCGTCGGCTCCGGCGACGGCGGCAGCGGTATCACCCAAACCCCGGACATGCACGCGCCGTTGCGCCATCCGATTCAAACCCTGCAGCATTGGGCCTACGCCAATGCCGCCTGCATTCCGGACACCAATCAAGACCAGGCCTTCGTCGATCGGCTGCGGGCCTTGATGGACACCATGCCCAAAGGCGCCAAGGCCATGTTATACGCCTTCGACCGCGCCCACGGCGCCACCGGCGACCCGGATCACGCCAACACGGCGTTTTTTGTACCGAACGAATACGCCCAACGCCTGGCCAAGGCTGATCCGGACCGCTTCGAATGGGTCGCCAGCATCCATCCCTACCGCGCCGATTGCGTCGATGCTCTGCAGCAAGCCGCCGCCAACGGCGCGCGGGCGGTGAAATGGCTACCGCCGGTGATGGGGATCGATCCGGCCTCGCCGCTGTGCGACCGCTTTTACAAAGCCGCGGCGGCATTGAATATGCCGATCATCACCCACGGCGGCGAGGAGAAGGCCTTGCACGGTGCCGACCAACCGTTGTTCGGCAATCCGTTACGACTGCGGCGGGCACTGGAAGCCGGGGTGCGGGTGGTGATCGCCCATTGCGCCACAATCGGCCAGGACGTCGATGCCGACGGCCGCGAAGTCAGAAGTTTCGATTTATTCGCCCAGCTCATGAGCGAGCGCCAATGGCAGGGCCGCTTGTTCGGCGACATTTCCGCAATCGTGCTGCGCAACCGCGATCCGGAGGTCATCAAAACCCTGCTCAACGAATCCGGCTGGCACGACCGGCTGCTGTTCGGCTCCGATTACCCGCTGACCGGTATCTTGCCGTTGATTTCGGTGCCGGCCTTAGCCGAGGCCGGCCTGTTGCCGGAAACGGCGATAGCACCGCTGCAAACCCTGCAGGACTACCATCCGTTTCGCTTCGATTTCGTGTTGAAACGCAGCTTGTCCTGGCAAGGCAAACGCTTTGCCGACCGTATCTTCGCGACCCGGCCGTTTTTCGCCGCCGGCCGACCAAGCGCCGCTTAAGCCGCACCCGGCCGCTGCCGGGTCCAGGCCAACAACAACCAGGCGGCGCGGCCGAAGCCGTAACTGGTCGTGACGATACTGGCAAAGGTATAGAGTTTAAATAACAGCAACCAGCCGTCCGCTTGCGGCTGCGGGCCGTCCAGGTGCGGAAACAGCGCCATCAGCAAGAACAGGCTGGAATTGGTGCAGGCGCCGACCACCATCGCCCACGCCACCAGTCGGGGCAAGCCGATGCCGGCCGCCGCGAAGCCGAACAGCAACGCGCTCATCAGCAGGTAGTCCAAATGCGCCTGCAACAAGCGTGCAGGCTTGCCGGAGAACAACGCCTGCAACGGCGTCAGTTCCAGGTTCAAGCCCACCAGACACCAGGCCAGCAGCAACGCCGCCAACAGCCATAACGCCGCGCCTTTCAACAACAAAATGTCGGTCGGCGCCGGATTGTTCGTAGCCATCTTCTCCTCCCTCGGTTCTATCAATCGATGCGGTTATCCTAGCCGCCAGACACGCAGCCGGCTTGACCGGGACGGCGCTATCGCTTGACTGCAACGGTGCCGGCACGGCTATCATGGGCACATCGAATTTAGGGAGCTATACCGTGAAGCCATCCGCCAATCCGGCGTTACGCCTGTCGACCGCCGACCTGCCGCCGGCACAGCGGCGGGACTGGTTACACGAGGTGATCGGCCGCGAGTACGCCAAGGTCCGGATCACGCCGCCGCAGCAAGCCGAGCTGTTCAATGAGATGACGATTTACCCGTGGCGGGAACTGCGGCTGTCGGCGATCCGCTCGCACAGCATCGGCCTGCACTGCCCGCCGTGCGAACCTGAAACCGCCAGCCAGGATGCTTATTTCGCAGTGGTATTGCTGAGCGGCCGCTACCGGCTGCAGCAGGACGGCCGCGAGGCGGAATTGCAACCCGGCGACATCGCGCTGTACGACGCCACCCGGCCACACCGGATCGATTGTCCGGAGCCGTTTGCCAAGCTGTTGGTATCGATTCCGCGCCAACTGCTGCAACAACGCCTGGCCGGCGTCGAGCATTGTTCGGCGTTGCAGATTCCGGGCGACTCCGGCCTCGGCGCGGTAACCGCCGATTTCTTGCGCAGCGCCGCGCGCCAGGCCGATTGCATCGACGCCGCCCGGTTTGCACCGCTGGCCGGTCAGGCGCTGGATTTGTTAACTTTAACGCTAAGCTCGCAGCGACCGGGTCGGTTCGAATTGGCCGACCACCGCACGTTGACCCTGAACCGCATCAAACGCCTGATCGAAGCCCGGCTGACCGACCCGGCGCTGGACAGCGCGGCAATCGCCCGCACGGCGCACCTGTCGCCGCGTTACCTCAACGCGCTGTTCAACGGCGAAAACACCTCGCTGATGCGCTACGTCTGGCTGCGCCGGCTGCAACATTGCGCCGAGGAACTGCGGTCCGAGCAACATGTCGGCCGCAGTTTGACCGAAATTGCCCTGCGCTGGGGATTTAACGACATGGCCCACTTCAGCCGCGCCTTCAAACGCCATTTCGGCTGCACGCCCAGCGATTACCGGCAGATGCAGGCCTAGTTTTTGGACGATGCCGTTTGCCCGGCCGACAAGGCCTCTCCGCCCTCACCTTCAACTTAAGCCGATGCCGAGCGATCCAAGCGGCGCCGCCTTATCTCTACCCCGCCACCGCCCATCTGCAACGCCAACAAAATTTTTCACGAATCACTCGCAATAAAATTAATTTGACATATTTTCTGACTAACTTATAACTGAGTCGCAGGCTCGCCGCCGGGAAGGACTAGTTGTACCCAGGTAGGCGAACCCGCAACCCGCGGTGATAAGGATCAAACCGCGAATCGGGGGAAAATCCGTTGGAATCAGGCCCTGGCGTGCGATGCAAGCGACTACGCCGAGTCGGTTCCAAGCTAACGCCGACCGCCAGTTTTAACGCAATGCGCAACAGTCCCATTGCCAAACCGACGGACGGCTTTTAACCCGTTTTTCCAGGAGCCGGTATGAAGCTGCAATCGATTTTAAAATGGATAGTGGTCGTTACTTTAAGTACGACGTTCGACGCAAACGCCGCCAACATCGCTGTTTACGGCGGCTACTACGCAACCGACATAACCAATTGGCTCAACACCACCGGTAACGCCGCCAGCAATCGCGGCGAAGCGGAGATTACCGGCACCGACCTGCTGGATGTGGATGTTGTAATCATGGACCGCACCATCAGCGGCAACATCGCTTTGGCCGACTTCATTTATGCCGGCGGCAAGTTAATTACCGAATGGAGCAGCTCGCAATATGGCATGAATTTGCTGGGCGGCCGCGCCAGCGATAATTACGACGGCTACATCACCAACGACTCGATAAATTTCAGCGCCAGCGGATTGGCGCTGGGTTTGGGACAACTCATCGGGGCCAGTTACCGCGATGGCGATCGGACAGAATTTTTTCAGGACTTCGATGCGTTAGGCAGCGGCAGCATCTTGGCGACAAGGGGTAGCTCCGGCGCGCCTGTCATTGTCGGCGGCAGTTACGGCGCCGGCTACATTTTCGTCAACGGTTTTGACTGGTCCGACGCATTCCCGAGCGCCAGTTCGCAAACCCGCCAGCTGTTGCTGAATCAAATCGATCCCAGCCAGGTACCGGTACCCGCTGCGCTATGGTTGTTCGGTTCGGCGCTGGCGGCCGTCAGCCGATTCGGCCGCATCAAGCGATCGCGCTAACCCAGCACCGGCAACGACGGGCAAACCGCCAAGCGCGGGCGTCCCGGCGCACTCGAAACCGCCGGTCAAACCACGGCCCGCAGCAAATTGCCGTAATACAAGGCGTTGCCGGTCCGGCTGCGCGCCCAGAGTTGCCTGGTCTCGCTTTGACCTTGTCCAAAATGCAGTCCGGCCGCGGCGGCCAATTCCTGCAGCCCAACTTGCGGCGAGTAGGTATTCAACACCAGAAAGCCGCCGGGCTGCAGCAGGCCGCGCGCGGTTTCCGCCAGCCGCGGCAACTGGTGTTCCAGCTTCCACTTCTCGCCGTTGGCGCCCAGCCCCCAGGCCGGCGGGTCCATGATAATGCCGTCGTAGCGCTTGCCGCGTTTCAGTTCGCGACCGGCGAATTTCAAGGCGTCTTCCAACACCCACTTGATATCGGCCAAGCCGCTCAGCGCCTGGTTGGCGTTGGCCCAATCCAGCATTTGCCGGACCGAATCGACATGGGTCACGTCGGCGCCGCCCGCCCGCGCCACCAGCGAGGCGGCGCCGGTGTAGGCAAACAGATTCAAAATTCTGGCGCCGGGTGCGACCCGCTCGGCGATAAAGCGCCAATTGGCCTGTTGTTCCGGAAACAGGCCGAGGTGTTTGAATTGGGTCAGCTTCAAATTAAAGCGCAGTTGCCGGTAGCCGATGCTCCAACTCTCCGGCGCATCGGCGCGCATTTTTTGCCAACGGCCTTGAGTCGAGGACGTTTCCACAAACTCCCAGTGCGCCAGTTCCCGCCATTCGGTAAGCGGCCATAACGCGGCGGCGGCGGCGTTGACCTCGGGCCGGATCGTCACCACCTCGCCCCACCGTTCCAATTTCCGGCCGCCGCCGGCATCCAGCAATTCGTAATCGCTCCAGGCTGCGGCGTATTCCCGCAGGTTTTCGGGCTGCGCTGCTTGAGTGCTGACTTTGGGCCGGGCGGGATGCCGGCGGCGTTGGGAAAGGTTGGATGGAGACGGCATGATTCGGTGAGCGGGCTGATTAGAATTGATCGGCTGGACGCCTAAGGTTAGGCGGCACGGGCAGCGGCTATTCTATCGCGGCGGCCGCGAAAAATAAGCCGGGACCGGAATTGGCGTTAGGCGCAACTTTCGCCGACGCTTTATCAGGCTTTGCCCGCATTTGTAATACGTTTCACCAAATCTTCATCGAACAATCACAACTCCATCACAAAACATCCCTATTGTGCCCGGCGTGCCGACCGCTAACGGACTGCTGCGGCCCACCAATTAGGATTTTTGTTTTGTGGCGAGGCGATCGGACGAACCTTTGTTGCCGCAGTGTCCCCCATTCACTGCAGCGGCCGCCACTCAACACCAAACACAACCGGAGCCGCTTAAATGTTCAACCAAAAATTTCTTTGCCAGGCAGTGTTACTGTCGGCGCTATCCGCCAATGCCGGCGCCGCGGTGCTGAATGCCGACGGCCAATGGCATCCGTTCGACGTCGACGAAGCTGTCTCGGCATCCGCCGGTCTGGACTGGATAGACCTGGACGGCAACGCCTTGAGTTTCGACTTTACCCTGACCGGCTCGGCCATTTTAAGAATCGTCGACGGCGGCTTTGCCGGCGACCGTTTCGACGTGTTAAACGGCAACCTGCTGCTGGGCCGGACCTCGGCGGCCAGCAATAATTACCCCGACTCGCTGGGCCTGGATTTCGACGCAGCCTTTGCCGACAACCGATACAGCCGCGGCGTATTCCTGCTGGGGCCGGGCAGTTACAGCATCAGCGGCTTACTGAGCCAATCGGCGCTGGACGACAGCGCCGGCGCCATCAATGCCACGGTCGGAGCGATCAGCCTGACCGCCGTGCCGTTACCGGCCGCCGCCTGGTTGTATCTGGCCGGAACCGGCCTGCTGGGCTTGACCGCCCGCCGCCAATCCAAATCCGGAGTTTAAGCGCATGAATCTGCATACCTTAGCCGGCGCCATCGCTTTGGGCCTGAGCGCCGCAACCGCCCAAGCGGTAACCACCATGCCGGCCACGACGATCAAAATCGTCGCCTTCAACGACTTCCACGGCCAACTGGAATCGCCGGGCAATTTCCGCAACCTGCCGACCGATGCGGCTTCGACCATCCCGGTCGGCGGCGTCGATTGGATGGCCGGCTACGTGGCCGACCTGAAAGCGCAAAACCCCAGCACCATCGTCGTCTCGGCCGGCGACATCATCGGCGCCACGCCGCTGGTTTCGGCACTGTTCCATGACGAGCCGACCATCGAAACCATGAACCGCCTCGGCCTGGAATTTAACGCGGTCGGCAACCATGAATTCGACGAAGGCAAGAACGAATTGAAGCGGATGCAAACCGGCGGCTGCCATCCGACCGATCCGAATAGCTGCAAAGGTGCCGAGGTCGGGACGCCGGTGCCGTTCGAAGGCGCCAAATTCAAATTCCTGGCCGCCAACGTGGTCGAAACCGCCAACGGCAAAACCCTGTTTCCGCAGTACGCGATAAAAGTCGTCGGCGGCGTCCGGGTCGGCTTCATTGGCATGACCTTGAAAGAAACCCCGACCATTGTCACCCCGACCGGAGTCGCCGGCTTGACGTTTACCGACGAAGCCGCCACCGTCAATGCGTTGATCCCGAAACTGCGCGCCCGCGGCGTCGAGGCGGTAGTGGTGTTGATTCACCAAGGCGGTACGATACCGATCACGCAAAGCGTCGCGACGATTAACAACTGCGACAACGGTTTGGCCGATTCCCCTATCAAAACCATCGTCAACCAATTGGACGACGAGGTGGACTTGGTGATTTCCGGCCACACTCACCAAGCCTATAACTGCCAAATTGCTAACAAAGCCGGCCGTTTGATTTCTGTGACCAGCGCCAACTCCCAAGGCCGGGTATTGACCGACATCGACGTCACGATCAACACCGCTAACGGCGAAGTCAGCGCGGTCAATGCCGAGAACATCGCGGTCGTGCGCAATAATTCGGCCATCACGCCGAATGCCGGCATCAAAACCATCGTCGACAACTACAAAGCCCTGGCTACGCCGATCGCCAACCGGGTGATCGGCACGATCAGCGCGGCGATTACCCGTACCGCAACGGCTGCCGGCGAATCGGCACTGGGCGACGTGATCGCCGACGCCCAATTGGCAGCGACCAGCCCGGCCGGTTTCGGCGAAGCGGTGGTTTCGTTTATGAATCCGGGCGGCATCCGTGCCGATTTGACCTATCCCGGCAGCAGCGCCGGCGAAGGCGACGGCAAGGTCACTTACGCCGAAGCCTTTACCGTGCAACCGTTCGGCAACACCTTGGTCACGTTGACCCTGACCGGCGCCCAAATCCACACTTTGCTGGAACAGCAATTCACCGGTTGCACCGCGGGTTACCCGGCCGGCGCGCCGGCTAGCGGCCAGCCGTTCAACCGGATCATGCAAGTTTCGGGAGGTTTTAGTTACGAGTGGTCGGAAAAAGGCACACCGTGCGATAACGTCGATCCGGCCAGCATCAAAATCAACGGCGTCGTGGTCGATCCGGCCGCCAGCTACCGGGTGACCGTCAACAATTTCATGGCCGACGGCGGCGACCAATACTACGTGTTGACTCAAGGCAGTAATCGCTTGGGCGGCGCCTTGGATTTGGACGCCCTGGAAAGCTACTTCCTCGCCAACGGCAGCGTCAATCCCGGCCCGCGCAACCGCATCTTGTTGGCGCCGACACCTTAAAGTTTCAGGCTAAAGCTCTGCAGCACTTTGCCCGCCGGTAGGCTTACGGCGGGCTTTTTTTTTGCGTTGTGCATTCTAAGGCTGGATAGCCCAAAGCCCATCCAAAGCCATGATTACCCGAGTAGTGCAATACCGGGTTGACGCACCACCTGATTCGCAAGGTCTGATTCGCGCAAACTGCGGTTGGAATTCAACGCGGGCCGCTTTGGTCGAACTCGCGAATTTAGCTAGCTCTATGGATGACATTCCAGCTTTTGCTTACGCGAACGAGTAAAACGGCCCGTTGCGGTCTATCGCCTAATCTGATTCAATGGCCTCAGCCTGATGTTTACCAGGCATGCCTACCAGGTTCCGATGATATACAGAAGGGAAACCCATATGCTGATCAATAACTTATCGTTTCGAGGATCATTTTTCGGTAGATATACAGAACCATCTAATTACTAGTTATGCATAGAAGAGAATAATCGTATGGCAGGCATTTTTCTAAATGGCAAGCAGATGTACGACCTCAAAAAAAGCGAGGAGCGTACTAATGCGATTAAAAAAAGGGAAGGTAAAGAGAGCTTTCATGTTTATTCGGTAGTATGCGGTTGTACTTGCCCTACTTGTGGTGGTTGGCACGTTATTGATGAATCTCGCCCACTACCAACAAAGGAAGAGTGTGAATTCATATTGAAAAATCACAATAAGACAAAGAAAAACAAAAATGCATAACTAACGGGTCAACTTGACCGGCAAAAGCTGCACTCCTATCGTCGTTATGCTTTCGCCGCCAAGTTACCCTTATCGTTAGCTTTCAAAGGAGAAGTCATGATTCAACCCATCAAAGGATTCATCAAGAAGATCGCTCGTTCGATAGGTAGGGAGAAACCACTGACCGGATTGACTCCCGAGGATAGTGAACTAATAGCTGACATCCGATCAAGGAAACTTACCTACTTGTCAGAGAGGAAGCTGGCCAGTCTTCTGAATACATGCCGCGCAATTGAGGAGGCTAACTTGCCTGGTATCTTTATCGAAGCTGGCTGCGCGCTTGGTGGCTCTGCAGTTCTGATTGCAACCACGAAAAATACAGTACGCCCTTTCTTTATTTATGATGTTTTCGGAATGATCCCACCGCCAACGAAAGAAGATACTCAGGATGTGCATGATCGCTACAGAACAATCGTGGAGGGAAAATCCACCGGAATTGACGGAGATAAATACTATGGCTACCAAGATAACCTTTACGATACCGTCAAATCGAATCTAGGAGCGTTTGGAATTAACCGCGAAGAACAGTCTGTGTCGCTAATAAAAGGATTGGTTCAGGACACTATGAAGATCGATCAACCAGTTGCATTCGCACATATTGATGTTGATTGGTATGAGCCAGTAATGACATGCATAAGGCGCGTTTTTCCAAATCTCGTTTTAGGAGGCAGCATAATTCTTGACGACTATCACGACTGGGGTGGCTGTAGAAAAGCTGTCGATGAATATTTGAGGGAGGTTACTGGTCAATTTGTTCTCGACGATTCTGCGCGTTCTTTGAAAGTTACTAGGGTAAGAACCTAGTCGGGTAAGGGCGAGTTTCTCTCTTGCCCTCCCGACACAACCTAAGGCCGTAAGGCGGATTCGGAGCGGTAGCGACAATCCGCCAAAAACCTCGAAACCACCCGGCGTTTTGCTATCGCGAAAACACCCTACGGTCCTACATCTGAGGTTATCGCAATTTTGGTGACGATTATCGCTGTTCTTTCAACAGTTTCAACGGTTGCTTATAAATTAGGTGAAATAAGGTTTTTGGGCCATAAATATGAATTTTTTGAATTATGTTAGAAACTTATCAATTAGCATAACAATGCAAATACAGCGGATTCGCTCACTTCGTTCGCTCCCCTGCTGATTTTCGGCGTTAGCTTTCAAGAAGTATTTCTGTGGGTTACGAAGTTCATATAACTCGCGTAGCAGAACGGGGTCATATATGGTCCGCCCCGTATTGCAAGAAAAAATTCACCAGTAACATAAAGAAAATATTGCGCCCATATATCCGGCCTGTAATTGAGGATTAAACGACCTCGGGCCCTGATGGACTTCGCGCATTCCGACCTCATCAGGTCTTCGGCTTCTAAAGAGCCCTAGACCCCGTCAGGTTCTATGGAATGCAGGGGTTACCTTTTATGCCATCACTTGAACTTTATCTCCGCAATTCGTTGAAACGGTTGCCTATTTTGCCTGCTTTACATAGTCGTTACTGATAACTTGCTGTTCTTGCCGGTTCCGAATGGATCAAGGAGGAACGCAGGCGCTCGCGCCGAGTAGTCCTTGATCCACTCGAAACCGGCTCTACCCTTGGTGCAGGGTGCGAAGCCTTTCGTACCCTGCCTCCCGGCGAGGGCGGGGTAAGCCGCACGGCGCGGGGCGGCGCCCCGCTTGAGTGCTTCAAATAAATTCATAGCTTGTTCCCTCATGCGGCTGCCCGGTAGCCTTCTTTGTTGGTCAACAATGCCCAAGCAATTCGCGCATTCTTGTTGGCGACTGCCACGTTCGAAATGTTCTCGCCGCGTCGCTGCTTGATACTACAGATCCAACGGTTGCGCGTATCCTGATGCCGGTGTGCTATTCGCGAGACCGAACGTCCGCCGTGAATCAGCAACGTACGTAGATAGCTGTCGCCGCGCTTACTAATGCCTAACAGGGTCGATTTGCCGCCGGTGGAATATTGCTTCGGCACTAGGCCTAACCAGGCCGCTAACTCGCGCCCGCTTTTGAATACCTTGATGTCGCCAATGGCGGCAATCAACGCCGTTGCCGTTAACACGCCTATACCCGGAATGCTCAATAACCGCTGACAATCTTCGTTTTGTGTACAGATCGCAGCCAGTTTGCGTTCAATCGAAGCGATTTTTTCATCCAAATGGATTAGCTCTTGGTATAGCTCGTTGAGCAACTCCCGAAACAGCGGCGTTAACGTCTGATCGGCATCTTCGAGAATCACGGGTATCGCTTTTCTAACCTGGCCAATTCCTTTGGCTATCACCAAACCATACTCCAGCAACAGGCCCCGAATCTGATTGGCTTGCGCGGTTCGTCTGCCGACCAATTGGCTGCGAACCCGATGGAGGCTTTGGATATCTTGTTGTTCGATCTGTTTGACCGGCACGAAGCGCATGTTCGGTCTTTGCACGGCCTCGCAGATGGCTTCCGCATCGACCGCGTCGTTTTTGTTCGATTTCACATACGGTTTGACGAACTGAGGTGCCATCATGCGCACCTGATGACCGTATTGGGTGAATACTCTTACCCAATGATGCGCACCACCGCAGGCTTCGAGCCCGATTAGACAAGGCTCCAAGTTAGCAACAAAAGCGGTCAGTTGCGCGCGATTGAGCTTCTTGCTGATGACCTTCCGGCCGGCTTCATCTACACCGTATACATGGAAGCTTTGCTTGGCCAAGTCGATGCCTAATACCTTGATCTCTTTATTTTTTGTTTCTTTCATGATCTGCGCTAATTCAACTGTCATTTTAAAATGGGCGGATTCAAAAGTGAAGTGCAACACCTCGATATTAATGAATGAGAGTTGACTGTTGCGAGCTGTTCAGCAGCAATTCCCTGTAAACAGCGAGCGGACAGCGTACCCCAAGACCTTTCCGGGGTCGAGAGTTGATTTGATCGGCAATGGCATCGAGTTGTTGTTGCGTGTAACCGGACAGATCAGTGCCCTTGGGCAAATACTGACGAACCAGGCCGTTCATATTTTCGTTGGAGCCGCGCTGCCAGGGGCTATGAGGATCGCAGAAGTACACGGCAATGCCGGTATTGGCCGAAAGCTGCTTGTGTAAAGCCATCTCGCGGCCTTGGTCATAAGTCATGCTCACCCGCATCGGTTGGGCAATGCTGTTGAGTTTGTCGGTAAAGGCTTGCAGTACGTTAGCGGCACTGGCGGGCTGCGGATGGGGTAGTTTGATCAACATCAGCAAGCGACTGGTACGTTCCACCAAGGTACCCACCGCGCTGGCATTACCCGCGCCTTTGATGAGATCGCCTTCCCAATGCCCTGGAAACTGGCGGTCTTCGATTTCAGGAGGCCGCAGGTGGATGCTGAGCATGTCCGGTATCTGACCTCGACGGTCTTGGCCCTTGCTGCGCGGCACCCGTTTGTTTTTGGCCTGGCGCAGACAGGCAATCAGGTCGCGCTTTAATTCGCCGACCGGTTGGGCATAGATGCAGTTGTAGATGGTTTCGTGTGACACGCGATACTCATGACCTTTGGGATAGAGAGCCGCCTGCGCCAGAGCAATCTGCTCCGGTGACCAGCCTTGCTGAAGGAAATATTTGACGACACCAAACAACACGCCATCGACATGCAGTTTCTGCCGAGGTCTGGATTGTCGCCGCCGACGTTGACAGGCCTGATGCGCTTGGACGCTGCCGTAATGACCGGATGCGCTATTACGACCCAGTTCTCGGCTGATGCAGCTGGCGGGACGTTTCAGCACCCGTGCTATGGCACGAACACCGTAGTTTTGTTGCTTCAGACTGCTGATCGTGACTCGCTCTTCAGGCTGAAGCTGTTGATAGCGCTTTGAGGTAATTTCCATGTGCATACCTTACTGGTGTTTTGGGTGTTGCACTTCACTTTTGAATCCGCCATGACTATCTTGGCCCACTTGAGCCGGTTGGTGAAGTGGGGCGGACCATTCCATTAGGTCTAGCAATTAACAGGTTGGTGAAAAACTCTTTTTTGGCTTTGAATGACTCTATATTTAGTGGCGATGAAGCCGATTTCCTACTAAATGCTGGTTCGATTGAGCAAAATTAGCGTCTCAAATATGGTTTTTCACCAACCTGTTAAGCATCCTTGAAAGGTTTTGCTATATTTCTAGACCTGCCCCCTTTTCTTCTTAAAAGGAAAACGAATGATCTTCTCTATATCAAGCAACTTGGATAAAGCCAATAAAATTTCAGAAAGTAGCTTTACAGGCTTAAATATCTGGGAACGCCAACATATTGAAGAATGGGTTAGAACAAACCCTGAGATGCTCGGCGAGGATCTATTGGTAGTAAGTATTGAATTCGATCGATTTTCAAACAGCAATGATCGCCTAGATGTACTAGCTCTTGATAGAGAAGGAAACCTAGTAGTCATAGAACTGAAAAGGGACTCGGCAGCAGGGTATGCCGACTTACAAGCAATACGCTACGCAGCAATGGTTTCATCTATGACAGTAGAGGTATTAATACCGTATTACGTTGCATATCGAAAAAAATACTATGCTGAAAATCTCACAGATGGGGAGGCAAAAGATCAAATTGTTGAATTTGTTGAATCCGATTCATTTTCAGAGCTTTCTAATAAGCCACGCATAATTTTATGTTCGGAAGGATTTTCGCAAGAAATAACAGCAACTGTACTGTGGCTCAGAGAATCTGACATTGATATTAGTTGCGTTAAAATAACGCCATATAAAATAGAAGAACAGATTTTAATTGTTCCAAAGGTAGTGATTCCGCTTGAAGAAGCAAAGCAGTATCTAATTGACATAAAAAGAAAAGAAGAGGTTAAGGAGCAATCTGGTAGAAAGTATCGCCCAAAAACAATGAAGATTCTTATTGAGAATCTACTTGTTCAAGAGGGTGACAAAATCTTTTTAAAAAATGGCCTGCCTTCACATTTAAAATACGAGGAAGGCAACCGAATGTTTGAAGCAGAAATAACTGGCAAATTAGGTCAAAGCAATGCCGTACGGTGGGCAGAAGACGGTGAAGAATATTCAATTTCTGCATTAGCTTGGAAAATATTTAAAGACACACATCCAAACAAGAAGGATCCCGGTGGGGTTAATGGTAATTGGCATTGGGTAAATGAGTCAGGTAAACCTCTATGGGAAATAGCCGAAGAATATTTAGCAAAAAACACATAACACGCCGCTCAAGCCAACCCGCTTCCGCTCTGCTCAAGCGGTCGGCTTAGCTTAACGTTAGGCTGCATGTCTCCGACGATTGCGATTCGAGCCGTGGCTGCGTCAGACCAGCATGAGTTCATTTTGGCTGCACGACGAAGCCGTGAGCTTCATCGGCCATGGACATCGGCACCTGGCGATGAAGCGGCGTTCACGCGCTACCTTGCCCGCTTCGATGCCCGGAACCACTTTGGCTTCGTGGTCGTGCTTGCCAAGTCCGGGGAACTCGTTGGTGCGATCAACCTCACGAACGTGGTCTACGGGCTGTTTCAGAGCGGCTACCTCGGCTACTTCGCATTCCAGGGCCACGAAGGCCGTGGTTACATGAAGCGGGGTTTGTCTCTTGTCGTACGCCACGCCTTCCGCGAGCTCAGGCTACATCGCCTGGAAGCAAACATTCAGCCCGGTAATCTAGCCTCAATCGCACTTGTTCGGGCCTGCGGCTTCAGGCAGGAAGGCTACTCGCCTGCGTATCTCAAGCTCGGCGGCCGCTGGCGCGACCACGAGCGCTGGGCGCTGGTGCGGGGCCGCCCAAATACAGCCTAACATGTCGGTCAACCCGAGCCTTTACTGCATCGCACCCCGATTCGCTACCCTCGCGGCTTGCGCTCTACTTGCCGGGTGCGCCAGCACAACGATTACTTTGCAGCCCACGCCACAGGCTCCTGTCTGCATTTCCTCGACCGAAGCGCTCGTCCTGTGGGCGCCTCACTGGCGTCCCGATCAAAAGGACCGGACCGCACGCGAGGAAGCTGCCGCCTCCGGTCTGAACCAGTTCTTTGCTCAATCGGGCTGTTTCGCCCGCACTGAGCTCCGCAGGGTGCAGGCGCTGGCGCCGGCGACAGTCCAAGCGGCGCTTGGCAACACACGCGAGCCGGTCGGCTCGGTAGTTGGCATTGAGGTCCGCGAGCTGGGCCCGATTGTCAAACTCCTGTCGTCTCTGGCGCTGGTTGAAGGCGGAACCGAAGTGGTCCTGCGCATTGCTGAATACTCGCCTCAGTCAGCCGCTGAAGTGCGCCAGTTTGTCGTGCACTGGAAGAATGGCGGCCCAGGTGTCGTCCGGGGCGTCGCCGGCCTAGCCGATGACATGCAGTCTGCGTTGCACGCGGGCCTCCAACCCGGACCACGGTAGGATGCGGTAAACAACGTGCACCGCATCGTTCGCGATCGGTGCGGTTCGTAAACTCACCACACCCTACGCCTGCTTTGGGCTGGACTGTTGACATTGGCAATTTTGTTTCGTGTCCCGGCTTTTGGTCGGCAGGAGCCTAAAGACCGAGAGTTCCAACCAATCTCAGGAAAGTTATTGACGCTAAATTCCCTTCGATTTCAACCCAGCATGCATTAACCGGCTACTGCGGCTTTAACGCGTGTTGAGATCATTTCCAACCCTGTCTTCACATCGCCCTTTTTGAGATCGAAAAAAAACCGGGCTTGCCAATTTTGGCTGACCCGGCTAGACCAGCGAGAAACCGGGATCGGTTTACCGACTGTTAATCAGAATACTTCCGCAAACAGCTTATTGGCCCACGCCGACATCATCTTGTAATTGTCGGAGTTGATCTGCTCGGCTGCGCCGGAGGCGGCCGCGATTCGTGCGCATCAGCTCGCTTCGAGCCAACAAGGGGATCGAAACTTAGGCTGTCGCGCGCTGAAAATTTTCACTTCGCTTACGCTACCTTTCCAAGATTTTCAGCGATTGCAGTTATCCCGCCTTCGGAATATGGCGTCCCGATAAAATTCGCTTCTGGAACCAATACCGAAGCATGTTCATCATGCCGCCATATAACCCGGCTAATCTCGGCCGAAACCACAAGTTAGAGAGCGTAGTCATGCCCGAATTTTCCGAAAATGGCATGGCGAGTATCGGTACGAACCCGCCCGCCATTCGCAGCCGTAGATTCGAGATTTCAATATGCCTGCTGTTAATGCTGGCATTTGCCATACCGCCAGCCGCAGCAAAGAATCAGCGCCAGCACGTCGTCATCGTCGGCGCCGGTCTATCCGGGCTCAGCGCCGCCTACTATTTGCAGCAGGCCGGGAACAGCGTGACACTGCTGGAAATGAGCCCGCATATCGGCGGCCGGATTCGGACCGCACACTATCCGGACGGCGCCCATGCCGAAATCGGCCTGGAAGAGTTTTGGAGCAACAGCCCGGCCATCGAGTTGTTCCGGGCGCTGAAGATTCCGTTGGAAACCTCGTACAGCAGTTTTTCCAGCTTTTACCGCCAGGGCCGTTTGTATCCGTTTACTCAGAATTCCAACCGGGCGTTTCTGGAATCGGTGCTTGATCCGGCCGAGCTGAAGGCTTACCAAGCCTGGGATAGCAACATGTCGGCTTTGCAGCGGCAACTGGAACAAAAACCGCTGAGTCCCGAATTGCGGGCCTTGCAGGATATCTCGTTCGCCGAATGGATCGAAACCCGCAGCGGCTTTCCGGAAACCGCGCAGCAGTTGGTGCGGATCGAAACCGAACCGGAATTCGCCACCTCCTGGCGCAAGATCAGCGCGTTGGAAGGCATCGCCGAATGGCGCTTGTTCTCCGGCGACGGCGCGACGCCGTACCACGTAATCGGCGGCAACCAGCGCGCCGCGGAAAGGTTGGCCGATGTGGTCGGCCGCAAGCGGATCAGGTTGAACCAATTGGTGACGCATATCACCGCCACGGCGGAAGGCGTGGAAGTCACCGCCGTCGATCAAAGCAATTTTCGCCAGCGGATTTACCGGGCCAGTTACGTAATTACCGCCATTCCGTTGTTCCGTCTGAACGATATCCAATTCGAACCGCCGTTGAGTGCCGAGCGCAAACAGGCGATTCGAACCCAATCCGCCGGCGCCTATTTCACGGCCCACGTCTTTCTCGACCCCGACGCCGCCCGGTTCTGGACCGTGCAAGGCCAGAGCGTGCTGCCCATCCTCAGCGACGGCCCGCTGGGCGTGATTTATGCCGGTCAGTCCCAGCCCGGCCGCGACATCTTGTTGAATCTGCTGGTCAACGGTGCCAGCGCGGAGCGCTTCAATTCCCGCGTCAACGACCCGGACCAAATTCGGGAGGAATTGCTGGTCGCGTTCGACCAGCTCTGGCCCGGCGTGCGGCCGGCGATCAAGCGGATGCAGTTCTACCGCTATCATCCGCGGGCCATCGCCTCGTGGCCGGTGGGGCGCTCGCGCTTCGACGAACTGGCCGATACGCTGCGCGCAGGCCAAGGCAGAATCTATTTCGCCGGCGACTTTAGCGAAGACACCCATTCCAACGGCGCAGTCGAAATGGCCCAACGCGCGGTGCAGGCGATTCTGACGGCGTCGCGGCCCCGCTGAAAAGGGCCAGTTGCTTCGGTTCGAACTTTAACAATTCGGCGTTTTTGGAAGCCGATCATGGCATAGGGTATAGTTGGGTTACCGTGCATTTTTTGCGAGCCGAGCGCCTTGATCGCGGCTTAAACTCCCGCGCCATACCATGAGTAACCGGCGCTCCAAGCCGCAAAAACCGCATTCTTCCACCTGAACATTCAGTGCCAGACAAGGCCAAAGCCTCCTATGCCCGAAAACGCCATCGGCCAGTCCGCCGCAATTCTAGACAGCGACTTCATCGCCATTGCGATCGTCAAAGACCGGCACGTCGTCTGGGCCAACGCCGCGATGCATCGTATATTCGGTTACGCACCGGGCGAATTGGTAGGCCAAGCCACTCGCCAGCTGTTTCTGGATCAGGCAGGGTACGAGGCCTTCGGCCACGAGGCGTATTCGGCGATAGCGGCTGGCCAAACCTATACCGGAACCATCCCGCAAAGACGCAAGGACGGCACGACGGGCTGGTACGAATTCAACGTTTCCGGCCTCGCCGGCTGTCCTGACATGGCCGTAGGCGCCATCGTCGACCGCACCGCCTGCTATCGCGAGGTGCAAAAACTCGAACAGAGCGAATCGCGCTACCGGTCGGTCGTGGAAGACCAGACCGAGGTCATCAGCCGCTTTTTGCCGGACGGTACGTTCTTGTTCGTCAACGAGATCTATTGCCGGCTATTCGGAAAATCCGCCGCCGAATTGATCGGCCACCGCTGGCAACCCGTAGCCCATCCCGACGACGTGCCGATGATCGAAACCGGACTGGGCACAATGTCGCCGGATCAGCCCGTCATCGTGATCGAGAACCGGGTGTTCATCGCCGGCGGCGAACTGCGCTGGATGCAATTCGTCAATCGCGGCTTTTACGACGAGAACGGAAATCTGAAAGAAATTCAGTCGGTCGGCCGCGATATCACGCGTCTGAAACAAATCGAATCGGACTTGCGCGAAAGCGACGAGCGGCTGGAAATGGCGTTGGCAGCCTCGGGGCTGGTGCTATGGGACTGGAATATACCTGAACGCAAGGTCACCGCCGGGAATCGCTGGTTCGACTTACTCGGCTACACCGACGCGGAACTGGGTACGGACGAAGACGACTGGATGGCCTTAATAAATCCTCGGGACCTGGAACGCTTTAGCCACAAACTTCAAGCACATTTGCAAGGCGAAACCGCCAGCTTCGAAAGCGAACACCAGTTGCGGCATAAAGACGGACATTGGGTTACGGTCGAAGCCAAAGGCAAGGTGACTCGCCGGGACAAGGACGGCATGCCCTTGCGCATGGTCGGCACCATTCAAGATATTACGATGCGCAAGCGTCTGAACGAAGAAGGCATGGATTTGTTGAAGCGGATCGAATCGTTGATACGCGACAGTTCATCGTCCCCCTCTGCAGCAACGGCAGAAGGCAAAACCGCGGAAAGTCTGACCAAACGCCAGCGGCAGATCCTGGGACTGATCGCGATCGGCATGACTTCGGCTGAAATCGGCAAGCGCTTGCATCTGGCGACGCCAACGGTCATTTCGCACCGCCGCAACCTCATGGCGAAGCTGGATCTGCACAGCACCGCCGAAGTCACCAAGTTTGCAATCGATCACGGCCTACTTCCTTCCAAATAAGCCGGCCTAGTCGGCTGCGCGCAGAAATTAGCATATATACGCTACGGAGTTACCACATTATGGTGGTTATTTTTTTGTACCTTTGTCTTATGCTTGCCCTATGTTGGACGCGCAACAAGTTAGACAATGGACAAAATAGATTTCGGGCAGAACTGCCCGCTTACCCGTTATTTGCAGAAAATATCGATGTTAGACGCCGGCGGCCGTAAATCGCAGTTTGCCGGCGCCTTGCTGTGCGGATTTGGTTATCCGGATTTTATCCGGAACTTGCCGGACGTTACTTTCACGGCACAGCTGTTGCGATCTATCGCCGAGTCCGGACAAATCGAGATTTTATCCGACGCGGCAAATCGCTGCACCGAATGCCCGGAATTAGGCCGTTGTGAAATCGGCACTCAAATCATGGCAGCCTCTCACACCCGGTAGCAACGCTGTCCGGTCCCTATTCCCCGTTCTCCCACCGCTCCCGGTACCTCTTACGCCGTCAATCCCTGAATGGCTGCCCGCTGCCGGTCAGTGACGGTGATCGTGTCCCATTTGCGCCTGGACTTTGACGACGAACGGATCGTATTCCTTATCGCCCAGGTCCGCGAAATCGACAATCTCATAGCTGTCGCTCGGAATCGGTTGCCAGGGAGCGGAGCCGAGGGCGTAGGCGTTCAGCAATTCGGTCCGTTCGGCCGCAGTGGCGGTTTCGCGTTCGATCAACACCGGCAGGCCTAGATCCAGCCGAATTACGACATGCCATTTGGCACCGGCCACGGTACCTTGGTATTCACGCACCGGTTTGCCGTCCAGTCGATCCTCGCTACCGGCTTCCAACCGCTCCAACACGGCCGGATCGATCAATAGCGCCAATTTCTGCCAAGCCGGTTTGCTGCCGAGCATTTTCAAATCGTCTTCTTGAAATTCGAGCGCCCGGCGGTCGCCGTGATACAGCTTGCGGTGAATTAAAGTCTTGCCGTCGCGTTGCCAGAGCTCGCCCAAACCGAGTTGCGGCCGCTCGATGACGATTTGCTTGGCATCCCGCCAAAACCGCCACGTCACAGGTTCCGCGTCCGCGTCGGCCAAATCGTGTCCATGCTCGCCTGGTCCTTTGGACAGCGTGGTTCTATATTCGGCCGCGGCGGGCGGCAGGTTGGTGGATGCTAAGTCGACAAGTCCGCCGGGCACGGCTTGATGATGGGGTGTCTGGCTACATGCGGCCAGAATTACCGCCGTAACGAAGACAAAGAGGAGCTTGGAAAGCGAATTAACAATTTGAGCCATGAATAAGCGGATACGGGATTGACGAAAACACCGGGGGCATTGTAGCCGCCCCCGACAAAGCAATAGCGACTGCCGTTAGCGGCGGTCGTTCCAGCCCAGCGCGTCCGCCATGATGTGGTAGATCACGTTTTGCTCCAACGTGCCGCGCACCAGGTAGGCACCGGGACCGTCGGCATAGATCGTCACGTCTTCGCCGGCATGGGTTTCCGAACCCATCGGCACGGTTGCTTCTTGCATATAGTTAGGATTTTCGGTGTCTACCGCGCTCAAATCCGGGCGCAGCTTGTTGCCGGCATACTCTGCCGCCACAGTGCCTTCATTGGCCGGGTTGAATTCCTTGCGTTGCAGGCCGCCGGTCCAGCCCGGGCCATTGGCATAGGATAAGGTGGTATACGGCAAGCCCAAAGAATCTTTCGATTCGACGCCGTCGATTGCCGTCTTGCCCAGAATAGGATTACCGCGCGATGGGTAACCGGCGATGGTGAACACATGACTGTGGTCGGCGGTAACCAGGATCAGGGTGTCCTTGTCGTTGGTCAGTTGCTTGGCTTTTTTCACTGCATCGGACAGCGCTATCGCGTCTGTCAATGCCCGGTAAGCGTTGCCGGCATGATGACCATGGTCAACCCGTCCGCCCTCAACCATCAAGTAAAAGCCTTTGCGGTTTTTTTGCAGAACTTTGATCGCTTTTTCGGTCATTTCCGCCAAGGAAGGCTCGCCTGCAGCATCGTCTTTCCGATCCGCTTCATAACGCATGTGCGAGCGTTCGAACAGACCCAACAGATGATCGGTCTTAGCCGGATTCACCGCATCGAATTGGGCTTGGTTCCAAACATACTCCGAGTTGTTGTATTTGGCCGTCCACTCGGCTGTCAAATCGCGGCTATCGGCCCGGCGGCCCTTTTGGGTCGGATATTCCGGATCGGTCGCCGTTTTCGGCATGAAGTAGCTGCGGCCGCCGCCCAAGGCCACTTCCAAACCGTCGCCGTAGGGGAACTCGAGCAATTGGCGGGCGATGTCTTTCACCGTCGCGCCGGCCGGCAGATTGCTGTCAGCCTCCCAGTCGCGATCGGCAATGTGAGCATAATTGACGGCCGGAGTGGCGTGGGTAAAGCGGGCGGTCGTCACAACCCCGGTAGACATACCCCGCTCCTCGGCACGCTCGAGGATGGTTTTTACACTCTTCGCTGCGGTGACGTCGGCACTCGTTTCGGTACGGGCAACACTTTGATCGACAGAAATCGCACCATCGTTGGCTTTGACGCCAGAGACCATCGCTGTCGCAGTCGGCGCCGAGTCGGAAGTCTGCTGGTTGGCGCTAGCGGTAACCGAATGCGCCGTGTGGTTGAATCTTTCGAAACTGAGCCGGTTGAATTCGCCGTCGCGCCCGTTCATCTGGCCTTCCAGGATGCGGGCGGCGGTAACGGTGGAAACGCCCATACCGTCGCCGACGAACAAAATCACATTTTTGGCTCTGCGCAGATTAGGCAACTCGTATTTGTTAAGCCTGACAGCTGCTTGGCCGGCTTGGAACCATTCGCTGGCGGATTCCGGAACTTGGCCCGCCGGTAAGTCGTGATGGTGTCGGTAGTTGTCGTCTGCTACCGCGGCAATTGAAAGCGTAATACCAAAGGCGCCCAGCGCCGCGGCTAGTTTGGCTTGTTTCATGTGTTGGCTCCAACATTAGATTCGGAAACCGGCAGCTTAATGGCCGAACATGACAATTTCGTGAAACGGGTTGACTTATTTCCATATTTCAACTAATTTTGAAATATGGAAAATAAAACCGCCGTTACCGCCCTCGCCGCACTGGCCCAAGAGACCCGCTTATCGCTGTTCCGTGCCCTGGTCCAGGCCGGGCCGGCCGGTTTGGCAGCGGGCAAGATCAGCGAAATGCTGGGAATTTCGCCGTCATCGTTGTCGTTTCATTTAAAAGAATTGGTCCATGCCGGTTTGATCGAGTCCCGCAACGAAAGCCGCTTCGTGATCTATTCGGCCAATTTCGCTGCGATGAACCAGCTACTGGCATTTTTGAGCGAGAACTGCTGCGGCGGAAACGACTGTTCGGCGGCCTCGGTCAGCCGCTGCGAGCCCCAAACATGAAATCCGGGCGATTGCCGGAGCGGTCGCTCGTCACGATAAACCTAATCTCAATTCAGCATCCCAATCTATGATGAACGTTCTCTTTCTTTGTACCGGTAACTCCTGCCGCTCGCTGATGGGCGAAGCGATTTTCAACCATCTGGCGCCGCAAGGTTGGCATGCCATCAGCGCTGGCAGCAAGCCGCTTGGCCGGCTCAATCCCGGCGCCGTAGCCTTGCTGGAGGAAAAAGGCATTGCCACCGCCGGCTACTACAGCAAGTCCTGGAACGATCTGCCGGTCACGCCCGACATCGTCATCAGCGTCTGCGGCAATGCCGCCAACGAAACTTGCCCTGCCTATCTGGGCCCGGTGCTGCGCAGCCATTGGGGCGTGGAAGATCCAGCCCATGCCGAAGGCACCGAGGCCGAAATCAAAGCCGCATTCGAAACGGCCTACGCCATTCTGCGCTATCGCATCGAACAATTTCTGGCTTTACCGTTGACCGAATTGCAACACGACCCGGTACGCTTGAAAGCGGAGATGGACCGGATCGGCGTGTCTTTACCTTAACCAGCAGGAGAACAGCCATGAGCAGCATTCAAATCTTCGATCCCTCGCTGTGCTGCAGCAGCGGCGTCTGCGGCGTGGAGGTCGATCAGCAACTGGTCGATGTCGCCGCCGACATCGCCTGGGCCCAGCAAAGCGGTGCCGCCATCGAACGCTTCAATCTGGCGCAGCAGCCTTTGGCCTTTGCCGAAAATCCGGTTGTGAAAGCTTTCCTGGAGCGGTCGGGCGCGGAGGGATTACCGCTGATTCTGGTCGACGGTGAAATTGCCTTGACCGGCCGCTATCCGAATCGAAACGAATTGGCGCGCTGGGCCGCGCTCGACCCGGCGACGGACAAACCGGAAGCGGCCTGCTGCAGTGGCAGCCGCTGCTGCTGATCGGCCGGGGCCTGCCTTGAACTTTCTGCAGCAAGCGCCGCGCTTTCTGTTTTTCACCGGCAAGGGCGGCGTCGGCAAGACCTCGGTGGCTTGCGCCAGCGCCGTTCATTTGGCCGATAGCGGATCTAAAGTGCTATTGGTCAGCACCGACCCGGCCTCGAACGTCGGCCAGGTTTTCGGCCTGGACATCGGCAACCGCATCGCCGCCGTTCCCGCCGTCTCCGGTTTAAGCGCCCTGGAAATCGACCCGCAAGCCGCCGCCCAAGCTTACCGCGACCGCATCGTCGGCCCGGTCAAAGGCTTGTTGCCGGATAACGTGGTCAAGGGGATCGAAGAACAGCTCTCCGGCGCCTGCACCACCGAAATCGCCGCCTTCGACCAATTCGCCGGTTTATTGACCGATGCCGAGTTGGTAGCGGGTTACGACCACATCGTCTTCGATACCGCGCCTACCGGCCACACCATTCGCCTGTTGCAATTGCCCGGCGCCTGGAGCGGCTTTCTGGAAGCGGGCAAAGGCGACGCCTCTTGCCTGGGGCCGCTGGCCGGCCTCGACAAACAGCGCGCTCAGTACAAAGCCGCGGTGGATGCGCTGGCGGACAGCACCCGTACCCGCTTGATTCTGGTGGCTCGCGCCCAGCAATCCACATTGCGGGAAATGGCGCGAACCCATCGGGAACTGGCCGAGATCGGCCTGCGCAGTCAATATTTGCTGATCAACGCGATACTGCCGGCCGAGCAAGTCGCCGACGACCCGCTGGCAATGGCGATTCATCAACGCGAACAAGCCGCATTGGCGAACATGCCCGACGTCCTCGCCGCCTTGCCTAGCGACGCAGTGATGCTGCGGCCCTTCAACATGGTGGGATTGGCTGCGTTGCGCCACTTGCTAACCGGCGACGGCGCAGGCCTGGCCCCGGCCGGCGAGCCTTGCCGGCCCGACGCTCATCCCGGTTTGGCCGAATTAGTCGAAGAAATCGCCCAAGCAGGTCACGGCCTGATCATGCTGATGGGCAAAGGCGGCGTCGGCAAGACCACGCTGGCAGCGGCAATTGCAGTCGATCTGGCCCGGCGCGGCCTGCCGGTGCATTTAACGACCTCCGATCCGGCCGCGCATTTGCAGGAAACGCTGGCCGGCGCGCTGGAACAGTTGACCGTCAGCCGGATCGATCCGGCCGAGGCAACCGAACGCTACCGCCAGCAGGTATTGGCTACCAAGGGCGCACACCTGGACACCCAAGGCCGGGCGCTGCTGGAAGAAGATCTGCGTTCGCCGTGTACCGAGGAAATCGCCGTGTTCCAGGCCTTCTCCCGCATCATCCGCGAGGCATGCCGGCAATTCGTGGTGATGGATACCGCGCCGACCGGCCATACGCTGCTGTTACTGGACGCCACCGGCGCCTACCATCGCGAGGTGGCGCGGCAAATGCAACCCGGTATTCACTATCAGACACCGATGATGCAATTGCAGGATAGCCGACAAACCAAAGTGCTGATTGCCACGCTGGCGGAAACCACGCCGGTGCTGGAAGCCGCCAATCTGCAACAGGATTTGCGCCGGGCGGGTATCGAGCCCTGGGCCTGGATAATCAATAACAGCATCGCCGCCGCCAACGCGACCTCGCCGCTATTGCGGCAACGCGCCAGTAACGAACTGGCCGAAATTGCCGCCGTTGCCAGCCGCCATGCGCCGCGCTACGCCGTGGTACCGTTGCTGCAGGACGAGCCGGTCGGAATCGCCCGCCTGCAACAGTTGACCGGCTCGGATCACTGAGATTTTTCGATGCCGGAACGAATTGCGACTGTTTTATTTCTGTGTACGGCCAACTCGGCGCGCAGCATCATGGCCGAGGCCATCCTCAATCGAGTGGGCCGCGGCAGATTCCAGGCATTCAGCGCGGGCAGCGAGCCCGCCGGCAGCGTGCATCCGTTGACCATCGAGCTGTTGAACCGGCTGGGTTACGAGACACGACCCTTACGCAGCAAACATTGGTCCGAATTCAGCGGTACCGAGGCACCGCCAATGGATTTTGTGTTCACCGTTTGCGACAAAGCGGCCGGCGAACCCTGTCCGGTCTGGCCGAAACGGGCAAGGGCCCATTGGGGCGTGCCGGACCCGGCACTACTCTACGGCTCCGAACAGCAACGCAAGCAATTGTTTTTCGAGGTTTACAGCCTGTTGAAACGCCGTATCGAATTGTTTTGCGCGTTACCGCTGCCGACCTTGGACAGTCTGACCCTAACCCAAAGAATCGACGAAATCGGCCGCAGTGCCGCCGACAGCCACTCACCTTCCGAACCGAGGATATTGCCGCCATGAAACGTTTTCATATCCATATCGCCGTCGACGACCTCGAAGCCAATATCCGCTTTTATAACGCACTATTTCAAGCCGAACCCACAGTGCGGCAGAACGATTACGCCAAGTGGCTGCTGGACGATCCGCGCGTCAACTTTGCCATATCGCAGCGCGGACGCAAACCGGGCCTGGATCATCTGGGCATACAAGTCGAATCGGCGCCGGAGCTGGAAGCGGTGCAGTCGGGCTTGACCGCTGCGGCGGTACCGCTGGCCGAGCAAAAGCAGGCCGCCTGCTGCTACACCAAGTCGGACAAGTATTGGACGGTGGACCCGCAGGGCATTGCCTGGGAAGCCTTCCACTCCCTGGAACAGATCCCGATGTTCGGCGCAGACGATGTGATCCAGATGCCGCCGGCTGCGCCCTGCTGCGGCTCTACGCAGAACGATCCCAGCCAGTGATCGTTTGCAATGATTCGGACACCCTTTCCGAAAAACCGTTTGGAGGAAATTTGATATGAATACCCCACTCTGCCCTAGCCCGCGTTTATCGTTCCTGGACCGGTTTTTGACGCTCTGGATTTTTCTCGCGATGGCCATCGGCGTCGGCCTGGGCTTTGCATTGCCCGAGCAGGTCAAGCAGATCAACGAAACGGTTTCCGTCGGCACCACCAATATCCCAATCGCGATCGGTCTGATCCTGATGATGTATCCGCCGCTGGCCAAGGTACATTACGAAGAATTGGGCGATGTTTTCCGCAATTGGCGAGTATTGGCGCTGTCGCTGGTGCAAAACTGGGTGATCGGGCCGATTTTGATGTTCGGCCTGGCGATTTTATTTTTGCGCGACTATCCGGAATATATGGCCGGGTTGATCATGATCGGCCTGGCGCGCTGCATTGCGATGGTGATCGTCTGGAACGAACTGGCGCGCGGCGACAACCAATATTGCGCAGCGCTGGTCGCGTTTAATAGCGTATTTCAGGTGTTGTTCTTCAGCGTCTACGCCTGGCTGTTCGTCACGGTGCTGCCACCGCTGTTCGGCCTGCCCGGCAGTCTGGTAGACATTACCATCGGCGATATCGCCCACAGCGTGTTTATTTATCTGGGCATCCCGTTCCTGGCCGGTTTTAGCACCCGCTGGATTCTGATCAGAGCCAAGGGCAAGGTTTGGTACCAAGAGCTGTTCGTGCCGAAAATCAGCCCGCTGACCTTGATTGCGCTGCTGTTCACGATTGTGGTGATGTTCTCGTTGAAAGGCGAACTGATCGTGCAACTGCCGCTCGACGTATTGCGCATCGCGCTACCGCTGCTGGTGTATTTCGTGGTGATGTTTCTGGTGAGCTTTGCCAGCGGCAAATTGATCGGCGCCGACTACGGCCAAACCACCACCTTGGCTTTCACCGCCGCCAGCAACAACTTCGAACTCGCTATTGCAGTGGCGGTGGCGGTGTTCGGCATCGACAGCGGCGCCGCCTTTGCCGCTGTGATCGGTCCGTTGATCGAGGTTCCGGTGATGGTGGGTCTGGTCAACGTGGCATTTTGGTTTCGAAAACGCTTGTTCCCCGCCGTCGGCTAGGGCGGATGGGCGCCGGATGCACGACATCAACCAAAGTATTCCGATCCGGAAGCGGTCATGGTGCCAAGTTTCCGGAGCTGAATTTCCGAAGTAGGCTGCTATTGCTCCGGTCGATGCCGGACACCTACTCGCCGTGCTCCGCTTTTTCAGCCAATTCCCGGCGGTATTTATAGGCCACCACACCCAACGCCACGCCGGCACTGAACCAGACCAGCGGGTGCCGCAGAATTTTTCTGACCAAGCCGGCCTTGGTGGTGGCAACCGCCCCCGCCACGGCGCCGGCCAGCGCCGGATGCATCATGCCTTCCCCCATTTTCATGGCCGTGCCGACCATTTTGCCGCCAGCCTCGACCGCCGCTTTTGCTCCGTGTACATGTGCCATGGTAATCACCTCAATCGCTATAAAAATAAAGTAATGCAAGCCTCCGGTTCAGCCGGTCTCCGGCTGGATCCGAAACCGCTTTAGCGGCCGGGCCTGTTGGGTCGGCTGCATCGCGCCGGGCGGCATATTCGCGGCTTTCGGCAACCAAATCCAGCACACTCTCGCGTTGCCGCAACAGGAAGTTTTTACTCTCCACAGCTGTGCGGCTGCCGACGACGATGATTTCTTTACGGTATTTGTGGGTCAGGTAACCGCTGACCACGCCGGTGGCGAACAAGGCCAACGGGTGGCGAACCAAGGCCCCAGTAATGCTTTTGCTGGCGTGGGTCAAGCCGGAAATGACGATGCCCATGAATACGCCTTTGACCAAGGCCTCGCCTCGGGTCGGCGGCGCCATCCGTTTGGTTTTGCGGCCGCCGGTTCCGGATTTTTTACGGGGATCTTGCTGTTCGTGGGCGGTAATGCTGTGGTCGCTCATAACTGTCTCCGTGTTGGCAACGGGAATTGGCCTGCGCCATGCAGTCGACGCCAAAGTGGCCGGCTACGATCTGGCACAGGCTTGACCGATATATCAGACTTCACTAATCTTTCTCCAGTTTTGTTGTGCGGTCAATTCCCTTAAATTTAGCCGCCAAATCAATTATCCGAGATTCCACTATGCCATCAGCCCCTACCCCACCCGGTTCCGGCAGCGTTTTTAAAAAAATACTGACTATCGGTTTTGCCTTGGTCGGAATCGGGCTGATCTTGTGGCTGGACAGCTGGTTCATGGATCATACCGGCATGCCGGATTTGAACGGCGACCTGAATTTCGGCCTGCTGTTTCTGATCGGTTTTTTGACCAGCTTCCACTGCGTCGGCATGTGCGGCCCGTTGATCCTGGGTTATATCGCCAAAAGTGCCAAGGCCGGGCAACATTCGCATACGGCCCATCTGTTATACGGCGCCGGCAAGACGGTTTCCTACGCGTCGATCGGCGCGCTGTTCGGCGCATTCGGCGCCATCGTCGCCTTCACCCCGTTTACCCAAGGCGTGATCGGCGTGGCCGCCGGCTTTTTCCTGATTCTGTTCGGCATCCACATGTTGGAAATATTTCCGGCTTTGCACCATTTCCAGTTCAAGACACCGGCTTTTGTCATGCGTTTCGTCGGCAAAGAATACCGCAAGCACAGCAATCCGTTCGTGATCGGACTGCTGAACGGCCTGATGATTATTTGCGGCCCGCTGCAAGCCATGTACGTGATGGCGGCCGGCAGCGGCAGTTGGTTGCAAGGCGCCGCCATTCTGTTGTTTTTCGGTCTGGGCACCTTGCCACTGTTGATGGGCTTCGGTGTTTTGACCAGCCTGTTATCGGCTAATTTGACCCCCAAATTGCTGAAAGCATCCGGCGTGATTGTGATCGCTTTGGGGGTCATTATGCTGAACCGGGGGCTGTCGGTAACGGGCAGCGGTGCGGATTTCAACACGCTGCTGGCGCGGCTCTCGCTGGAATTCGCCCCGACCTCGGCGCAAACACAGAGCTGCGAGAACGAACAAACCATCCGTATGGAGGTGCTGGAAAACCGTTTTTCTCCGAACAAATTCACCTTGCGCAAAGGCGTCCCGGTGAAATGGGTCATTGACGTCAAAGAGCTCAATCAATGCAACAAAGAAATCGTAGTCCGCGACTACGGCCTGGAAATTCAGCTGCGGCAAGGTACGCAAGTGGTCGAATTCACTCCGCCTGAAGCCGGCGTGGTAGCGTGGAGCTGCTGGATGGGCATGATTCCGGGTACGTTTATCGTCGTCGACGACGTCAAGTCGGCGATAGCCGATCCCGCATCGCCCGCCGCAGTCGATGCCGGGGAGACTGTCTGGCAACGGCTGTTACACCTATTTCGCGAACAGTGGCAAAAAATCCTGCGCTAACGATAACCGGCTTTCAGCCCCGGAGCGTGTCGTTACCGGATCGTCGCTCTCGCCGGTAACTCCTCGTCGAATCGAGCGGCTGCCGTTGCAAGGGCTTGAACTTGCGGCGGAGCAAATGGCTGCGGCAGTCGCCTTTCAAGCCTGCGCTCGATTGAGGTTACCCGGCCAAATCTAAACCAGACAAGACTCGATAAGCTCACATCCCTGTGGCGAGGGTTTGCCGGGCGGCGGCATCGGCAAGCGGACGCTACGGAATCGAAAAACCAAACCGCACCGTCGCTTGTTACCGATCTTAATCCGCTCGCAACAAAACAAGGTGTCAATCCGGTTAAGGTTTGGCGAAATGTATTACACGGTTTCGCACATTGCGCGCCGGGTCTGGCGGCGCTCGCCGGCAGCAATCGATAACGCCAGCAGCGCCATGGCCGCAAACGCGCCGCTGTCGCCTAAACGCAGGTAAGGCGTAGCACCGCGCATCGGCACAATACGGTCGGTAATTGCGACGGTGCTGAACAACGGCGCTTGGCGCTTGACGGTTCCGTCCGGGGCAATGAAGCCGGTCACGCCCGTGTTGGTGGCCCGCACCAAATAGCGGCCGGTTTCCAGCGCCCGCATCTGCGCCATCTGCAGATGCTGGTGGGGTTGGGCCGAGTCGCCGAACCAGGCGTCGTTGGTCATGTTGACGATATACCCGGCCTCGGCCGCCTGACGCGCGACCAGTTCGCCGAATGCATCTTCGTAACAAATGGTCGTGACAAAGGCATGGCCGCCGGCCCGCAACAGCGGTTGGCGGGCGCCGCCGGCGGCGAAATCGCCAAGCGGGATCGCCAATTGGTCCAACACCCAACCCGACAAGGGTTGCAACGGTAAATATTCGCCGAACGGCAGCAGATGGATTTTGTGGTAGAGCGCTTGCGTTTCGCCCAGAGCCAACACGCTGTTGTAGTAATCCTTACCCTGGCCGCTGCTGGGCAAACCGACCACGATATCGACGCCGCGCTCGCGAGCTGCGGCGTGCAGAGGGTCGATAAAAAACGGCTTCACATCTTCCAGAAAAGCCGGGATCGAGGTCTCCGGCCAGATGATAACGTCGGAATCCCAGTGTTGTTCGGTCAGCTTACGGTACAACTTCAAGGTTGCCAGCTGCTGGTTCGCCTGCCATTTGTCGCCTTGGCCGATATTGCCCTGCACCAAAGTAATATCGATCGGCGCGCCGGCGGCTTCAGTCCAGGCGATAGCCTGCATACCGGCACCGCCAACCCATATCGCCAGCAACATCGCCGAACCGAGCCGCCTAGACAATCGGCTTTGGACGATCTCCGCCATCGCAAACCCGGACCACGCCAGCAAAAAGCCGACCGAATAGGCGCCGCCGAGCGGAGCGAAGCCGGCCAGCGGCGTAGCGGTCTGGCTATAACCGATCTGCAGCCAGGGGAAACCATTGAGCACATAATTGCCGCGGAAGTACTCGACCGCCAACCACAGCAAGGCGGCTCCGGCAACCCGCGACCAAACGCCAGGCCACGGCGTCATCGCAATCAACCAAGCCGCCAGCGCCGGAAACAAGGCCCATACCGCCACCAGCAACGCGGTCAAGGCAGCGGCACTGACCGCGTCGGCGCCGCCGAACTGGTGAATACTGATAAACACCCACCAAATCCCGGAACCGAACAAGCCCAAACCGAAGCAATAGCCAACCAAAGCCGCTTGCCGGGGAGTGCGCCCGCTCCAGCTCAGATAAAGTAAGGCCAGCGCAATAGGCGCAAGATAGGCGTAGGCGTATGGGGCGAAGGCCAGAGTCAAAAAGCTGCCGCTGCCGAGCGCGGCGATTTCGGGGCGGTGACGAAAGATTCGAAACATGAACAAACCGGAGTGCAAATGGAGCGGCATTTTATGCAGCCGCGTGCGCTTATTCAAAATCCGCCAACGTTGCAGCGGTTATTCTGTTCTAAACTTGTTTGGGTTTTACTATGCATATCAACGCGCCGTTCATGACAGACACCGCATCCTTGCCGTTCCAACTGACCAGCGAATCGCTGGCAGGCTGGTTGAAATCGCTCAGTTCGCTGGCGCCGGCCGTTGCCGCCAACCAGCTCAATCTGGCCCTGAAAGAATTGGCGCGGACCAACGCCGATGCCGCCCCGTTGCTGCCGTTGTTAATCAATCTGAGCCCGCTGACGCTGCACCTCGCCAACAGTCTGGCCAATCTGGCCCGCGCCGAAGCCCAGGGTAAAGCCTATAAAATCGCCAAACTGGCTGTACAGCTCCTGCGCCATTTGAGTTTGGCGTTGTGCCGGACGGTCGAATCCAATCATCTGACGGCGGAATCGCAGCCGATCGCAATCTTCCACGCCCTACAACTGATCGGCTATTGCCAACGTATTAGCGCCTTGTTTTACGAACCGCCCTCGGCCACGTTATGGAAAAAAACCGCCCTGCTCTACCAGATTGCATCGAAACAAGATTGGCTGCAGCGGGAGATCGTCGCCAAGTTCGCGGATTTGAGACAACCGAATTCAATTGAAGGCGTGGTCAAACGCAATCTGTTATTCGCGATTTGCGCTCCCAACCGCTACCCGGCCGTGGAGATCGAACAACTATTCAAACTTGCCGCCATCGCTCAACCCTTGCTGGAAACCAGCATGCAACCGAGCCGGAATCCGGATTTTTGCTGGGAATTGAAAGACGGCGAACCCTATCCGGCCAAACGCGGTCATTGGCACACCTCGCGCGGCACGGTAGCGATCCGCAGCCATCGACTAGGTCACGCTCTGCGCCTGGGCGAAATCAGCAGCGAACTGCCGCAGGCTGCGCTAAACAAACTGACGCAACACCTTTGCGGCTACGACCAATTGTTCGCGACCGTGGATTTAAAGCCGCCGATATTGCCGGCGCAGTTTTTTCCGGGTTTGAGCAGCGTTCAGGCCTATTTGTCGAGCCAGGATAAATTGTCGAAAATCATGCGCCTAAGCGGACAAACGGCGAACCGGAGCGCCATGCGCGACATGAGTCTGGTGCCGTTGGAGCACGAAAAAAACTTTTACAAACCGAGTACCGGCCACGTTTCCAACTTCAGCAATCAACCCGGCTTTACCGTAACGCTGCTACGCAACCATAGTAAGCAATTTGTCGTGGCCGAAAGTGCCGATGCCGCATTCAATACCGGCGACATCGGCATGCTGAGCCGGGAGCAGCAAGCACCCAGGTTGATGCTGGTACGGCGCCAGGTGGCATTCGAAAATACTTCGCTGATCGCGTTGGAACCGGTGTTAGGCGAATTGTCGATCTACGACTTCTCCATCGGCGACGGCAACACCCTGCAAGCCGTTCTGGTCAATGCCGAAAGCGGTACCGAAGTATTTCTGCCCAAAGGCAAATACTCGCTGGAAAGCAAAATAAGCTTGGCGCACGGACCGAGCTTGCAATTGAAAAGCTGTCTGGAATTTAACGAATACTACGCTCGCTTCCGCGTCACTCTTGATTCGTGACGCCGTGCGGCACATGCGCGGCCGCGACCTGATGCCGTTCGGCCGAATCGCAATGGCCTTTCTGGTCGTCGAAAAAAATATCGGCGCCGAACGCCTTCAGAAAGGCGCCCTTGGACATTCCGCCCAAAAACAAGGCTTCGTCGATCCGAATCCCCCAAGCGCGCAAGGTGCGCACTACCCGTTCGTGCGCCGGCGCGGCGCGGGCCGTGACCAAAGCCGTGCGAATCGGCGAAACCTCCTGATCGAAATGGGTTTGAATCCGATGCAAGGCGCTGAGAAATTCCTTTAACGGCCCGCCGGACAACGGCTTGTGCGCTTCGCTACGTTCGTTGGCGGCAAATGCAGCCAGACCGTGTTGCTGGTATATCCGTTCCGATTCGTCCGAAAACAGCACCGCATCGCCGTCGAAGGCAATCCGCAATTGCGGCGACGGATTGGCTACGGCACCGGAAACGATGGTCGCCGCGGCATAGCCGGCGGCCAGCGCTTTGCGGACGTCTTCGTTGTTGGCGGACAGAAACAGATGGGCGCCGAAGGCCGGAATGTATTCGTAGGGCGACACGCCGCTGGTAAACGCGGCCCGGGTAATCGCCAAGTCGTAATGGTTGATCGAGTTGAAAATGCGCAGGCCGGTGTCGGCGCTGTTCTGCGACAACAGTATGATCTCGACCAGCGGCGAACCGGGAAAGGCTTTATTGATGTCGAGAAATTTTTTGACCAGCGAAAAGCCGAACCCCGGTTGCAGGATTTCGTTTTCGTGTTCGATCTGGTAGCGGCAAAACGCTTCTTTGCCCTGGGTTTCGAAAATTGCGTGCGACTCGTCCAGGTCGAATAAGGCCCGCGACGATACCGCCACCACCAGTTTCTGGTTACTCATCCCGGCAGCCTCAATCCTTGACACGAGTGACCCAGACCGAATCGAGGTTCAAGGTTTTCTTAACCTTTGCGGCGTAGGCTGCCGCTTCGTACTGAGTTTTAAAACCGTCGACGCTGAGGCGGTACCAGTTTTCGCCCTTGGTTTCGGTCTTGCTGACCTTGGCCGGTACGCCTTTGCCGGCGAACTCCTGGGCCTTGCTTTTGGCGTACCAATCCTGCTTGAATGCCACCAGGTTGACTGCCCAGTTCTCTTCGACCGGTTCCGGTTTTTTCTTTTCCGGTTTCGGCGCGGCCGCGACAACGGTCCGGCCTTTTTCCAAAGCGCTGACCTTGTTCTGCAAAGTTTCTATCGCCGCACCGATCTGCAAGTTCTGATTAGCCAGCTCGGTCAGTTTAGTCGCCTGGTCGCCAGCAGGTGCCGGCGCAGCCCCAGCGTTGGCGTGCGGCACTTTGCTCAATTCCGTAATCTGGGTCGACATGACGCCGGCACTGACCGTCAATTCGTCCAATTGTTTTTGCATCATTGCCATCTCGGCCGCATCGTTGGTCGGCGCGGCATTTGCCTGTTCCTGCAATTTTCCGATAATGGTGACCAGTTCGCCGACTTGGGATTTGGTAATAAAGCCCTGCACCCCCAGACCGATACTCGCCAGCAATGCGACACCGGCCACACCAGCCGCCGCGTAGGCCAGCACCGGTTTTTTGGCAGTGAGCGCATCCAAGCCGCGTTTGGTTTTTTTCTGTTCGACTTGCAGGTTTTCCAGGCCGGTCTGGCACTCGCCAAGTTGAGTCCTGTCCGGTTTCTCGGCCAATTCATGCTTCAACTGCTGCAATTGCCGTTTCAACTCGCCGACTTGGCGGTTCAATGCCGTAATGTCGCCGCTGTAGTCGACGGCCGGCGGCGGCGGCGGCGGTGGGGTAACCGCGGCAGCGGCTACCGAGGCTGCTGCGGCAACGGCCGCCAGCTCCGGCTCGTCGTCGCCGGCAATCAGAATATCGCCGTCGTCGGCTTCAGCCGCCGCTGCCGGCTCTACCGGAATATTCGGTTCCGGCTGGTTCGCTTCACCGACGGCAGCAGGGGCTAGCGCTTCGGCGGCATCGGTTTCGGTAAAGGCCTCGCTTGGCTCCGCCTCGGCAGTTTCGGCAGCGGGCTCGGCCAAATCGTCGTCCGCGGTAATATCGAAATCCGCCATCAGAAAATCCGCCGTGTTACCGGCCGACTCCGGTTCATCGCCAAATTCGTCGATATCTGCCACGCTTTCCTGGCCGGCCCGGCCCGGCTCGGCAGCGCTAGCCGCGGGCACCGAATCGATGTCGGCGAATTCGTCGATGTCGTCGATGGCGTCGGCCGCTGTCAATTCGGCCGCGTCGGCAATGGCGTCGGCCTCTTCCAACTCGCGTTGAATGTCGGCACCGACGGCATCGGCAACTTCGTCGGCCAGATCGTCCGACTCCCGACCGGGATTGATTGCGATCTCGGCAATCTCAGTATCGAATTCGTCGCCGAATTCGTCGATATCGTCAAGCGGCCGGTTCTTGCCGGCCGGCAGGTCGATTTCCAACAGGTTGTCGAAATCGCCGAACTCGTCGATCTGCTCATCCGCTTCGCGACCCAAGGTTTCGTCGCCGACCAGTAAGCGGTCTATCGCTTCGTCGTCGTCGATTTCGCCAACCTCGCGGCCGGCCGGCTCGCTGATGTTCAACATCGCATCCAGGTCGTCGGCGAAGGCATCCAGAGTTTTCTTGCTTTTATTACCAGTCGGTTCAGCCATGAGTTTTCTCGGTTCGGTCGGGCGGCCGCTTACGCGCCCGAATTAAGCGTCTGTTGCGCGAGGTTTATCCGGCATTCTTGGCGGCAGTCACCAGCGCATTCACGTCCATCCTCCGCTTGAGTTGGATCTTGCCGAAACCGGCTTCCGCCATCTGTGCCAGAGCGATAGACTCGCGCATCACGTGGTTTTCGGATTCGTCGCTGAACAGATGTATGATCCAATGCTCCAATAAATCCAAGCGATCGATGCCGGTTAAGACTTTGAAGTAACCGGCGACTTCCTGTTGCGTGGCACGGGTGTGTGCGTCGATGTCGTCCAGGCCGTAGCGGTCGCCGTTGACGAAGATGCCGCCCGGTTTCAACACCCGGTAAATCTCGGCCAACACTTGACGCCGGTAACCCGCCTCGAAGTTATGCAAGGTATAGGCGGATGCCACCGCATCGGCGCTGTCTGCGGGCAAATCGCGCAATGCGCTCAAGGCGTCTTGCCCGGAAAAATCGAGCCGCCCCTGTTGCACCCAGTCTTGCAAGCTCAATTTGGCTTGGTTTTGCATCGTCGGTTCGCTGTCGATGCTCAATACCCGACAATTTTCCGCCGCCGACAATATAGCCAGCGTGGTAATACCGGTACCGCCGCCCAACTCGACCACACTGGCCGGGCTAGCGTGGCCCCGGCAAAAATCGCCGATTTCCAAGCCGACCAGACGACTCATTTCCGTCGCGAACGGACAGATCAGTTTCAGCATGTCGTATTCCCGACCGATCACGCCGGAGAACATCGCATCGAACGGGTTATCGGCACTCATTTATCGTCCTTGAGTTTTTGCCGAGCCTGGTAAGCCGCCAATTGTTCAGGGGTAGCTTCAAGCTGGTATTTTTCCTTCCATTCGGCATACGGCATGCCGTAGACGATCTCCCGGGCCTGTTCGTAATCGACGGCAATACCGCGTTCGGCCGCCGCAGCCGCATACCATTTGGCCAGACAGTTGCGACAGAAATCCGCGAGGATCATCAATTCGATATTTTGTACTTCGGTGTGCTTTTGCAAATGGGCAAGCAGTTGTCGGAAAGCAGCGGCCTCCAACTCGGTGCTATGGGTATCTGACATGAAATCCTCCTTTAAATTCGGCATTTTAGCAGCAAAGCCGCCCGGCTCATGTACAATTGCAAACAAAGATTCTACAATGAAGCATCGTTACTTCGGCCCCTAACGTCACTCCAGTGAGCACCATACACAGTTCGTCATTGGCCTACTATCCGGTCGGCTATAAATATCCGCAGGCCGGACCGTCAGACGCCAAACGCGAACAGCCGCCGATAGCGATTACCGAAGCGGAGCTGACAAACCGGCAACCGCAAAGCCAACGCCAACCTTCGTCCACCGCGCAAATCCAGGCAGCCTTGGCCGAAACCGAATTGATGCTTGAACCCCGTAACGTACCGACCAATTCGCGCACTTTGAAAGCCCTGAACGCTTATACCGAAAACCGCAACCAACTCGTTCAAGAACAGCTCAACCAAACAATTTCCGGTATCGATCTTTACGCCTAACTATTCTGCTTAACCATCCATCATGAAACCGCTTTTAGAGTTCTTTCCCATCGTTTTGTTTTTTGTCGCCTACAAGCTCTACGACATCTACGTTGCCACCGGCGTGGTGATTGCCGCAACCGTCGTTCAGGTCTGCCTGTACTGGCTGCTCTACCGCAAAGTCGAAACGATGCAATGGATTACGCTGGGATTGATCCTGGTCATGGGCGGCGCCACACTGTATTTGCAAGACGAACAATTCATCAAATGGAAACTGACCATCATCGAATGGTTGTTCGGCGGCGCGTTCTTGGCCAGCCAATTCGTCGGCAATAAAACCTTCATCGAACGTATGATGGGCGCCAATCTGGAGCTGCCGGCCCGTATCTGGAAACGACTGAACCTAAGCTGGGCCTTGTTTTTCATCGGCGTCGGCTTTTTGAATTTATACGTGATGCACCATTACAGCACCGACGACTGGGTCAGCTTCAAGACCTTCGGCGTACCGGGCCTGATGGTGTTGTTTATTGGCGTACAAATGGCATTTCTCTATAAACATGTGCCGACTCCGGAAGCGAAGGAATGATGCTTTACGCCATTATTGCTGAAGACGCGGCCGACAGCCTGAGCAAACGCCTGGCGACACGCCCCGCCCACTTGGCGAGACTACAGGCTTTGCAAGACCAGGGCCGATTGGTGCTGGCCGGGCCGCATCCGGCAATCGACGCCGAAAACCCCGGCGAAGCCGGCTTTAGCGGCAGCCTGATCGTTGCCGAGTTTCCCGATCTGCAGAGCGCCAAGACATGGGCCGATGCCGATCCCTATTTTGCCACCGGCGTTTACGCCGGCGTTACCGTCAAACCTTTTAAACAAGTATTTCCCCAATGACTGCCGATATCATCAGACACAAGCTGGAAGACGCTTTCCAGCCGGAATTAATCGAAATTATCGACCATAGCGCCGCGCATGCAGGACATGCCGGAAACCAAGGCGGCGGCCATTACCACGTCACCCTGGTTTCAACGCAGTTCGAAAACAAATCGTTGGTGCAACGCCACCAATTGGTCTACCAAGCCTTGGGCGATATGATGAAGGCTGAGATTCACGCCTTGAGCATTAACGCTTTAACTCCCTCTGAAAACAGCAAAGGAAATTCTTGATATGAAATTGAAACTTGTCCCTCTGGTTCTGGCCGGCGCCGCTCTGCTGCCGGGCTGCTTCGAAGAAAAAGCCAAAGAGGCTGCCCCCGCAACCCCGACAGTCAGCAAAGAAGATGCAGTCGCTTCGGTCAACGGCACCTACATCAGCAAAAAAACCCTGGAAACGTTGGAAAAAGAGATTTCGGAACGTAGCCAAGGCCAAACCTTTCCGAAGGAACAATTATTGGAAGAGTTGATTCAACGCGAATTGTTGATTCAACAGGCGCTGCAGAAGCAGTTGGATAAAACGCCGGAAGTGATCGAGCGGATGGCAACCGTCAGAAATTCCTTGCTGTCGCAAGCAGCGTTGCAGGATTACCTGAAAGCCAACCCGGTCACCGATGAAGAGATCAAAGCCGAATACGATTCGAAAATGGCCAATATGGGCAGCGAATACAAGGCCCGCCATATTCTGGTCAAAACCGAAGACGAAGCCAAAAAATTGATCGCCGAGCTGGATAAAGGCGGCAACTTTAACGAACTGGCTAAAAAACATTCGATCGACCCGATGGGCTCGGAAGGTGGCGATTTAGGCTGGTTTACCGCCGACCGGATGGTGCCGCCATTCTCCGAAGCGGTGGTAGCGCTGGAGAACGGCAAATACAGCAAACAACCGGTGCAAACCCAGTTCGGCTGGCACGTGATTTTGCGCGAAGAATCCAGAGCTTTGACCCCACCGCCGCTGGACGCCGTCAAAGAACAAATCCGGCCGATGTTGCAACGGCAAAAAGCTCAAGCAATGATCGAAAACCTGCGCAAGAACGCAAAAGTGGAAGTGATGTTGCCGCCGACACCGGCTAAACCAGAAGAAGCGCAACCTGCAGCTCCGGCCGAATCGCAACCTGCAGCTCCAGCTGAACAACCTGCCGCGGCACCGGCCGATCAGCCAGCCGCTCCATCCGAACCGGCAACCCCGTCAACGGAAACCAAACCCGCGGACCCGGCAGCCGCAAAATAACCAAACAGCCTGCGTGGCAATACAGGGCGGACACCCGCCCTGTTCCTCTGAATCCTATAGCAGCGGACTAAGCTGCCTGCGCCCTCAACGCCTGATTTTGGCACTTCTCATCCAACATCGCCTTGATACTGGCGGAACATTTACCGCAAACGCCGCCAGCCCCGGTACACTCCATGACCTGTCTACGACTGCAAACACCCTGGCTGATCGCTTGAGCAACCTGCTTATCGGTAACCGCTTTGCACACGCACACATACATACAAAAATCTCCAGATCATTTTGGATTAATGATAACAATTATCATTTAAAAGTAAAGTGATGCCGGCGGCATTTTTTTCTGGTACCGAACTAAGCCAAACGCTCTTAGTCGAAACGCCGGATTACCTTGCGATGCTTAGGAAATTCGCGGGATTGAGCCATGAATCCCAATTGCGTTGGCGGGTTTTTTCGTGCTTAAATACTCTGATAACCTTTTCGTCATTTACAAGAGCCAATGATGCAAGACTATCAAACCCAACAAGCCACTGTGCTGGAAATACTGGACGCTCACCGAACGATGCCGGGCAGCTTATTACCGATTCTGCACGGCATTCAGGACACCCTGGGCTACATTCCTCCGGCTGCCGTGGCAGACATCGCAAGTTCTCTGAATTTGTCGCAAGCCGAAGTACACGGGGTTATTAGTTTTTATCATTACTTCCGCGACACTCCGCCAGGCAAACACACCGTGCGCATCTGCCGTGCCGAATCCTGCCAATCGATGAACAGCACCGCCCTGGAAAACCACGCCAAACAGGTGCTCGGCATCGATTATCACGAAACTACCGCAGACCAAGCCTTCTCGCTGGAACCGGTCTATTGCCTGGGCAATTGCGCCTGCTCGCCATCCATTACGATAGACGACCAAGTATTCGGCCGCGTCACGCCGGATAAATTCGACAGTCTGATTGCAAAATTCAAAGGTGCTTAACATGACCCGCCTGTTTATTTCCCGCGACTCCACCGCGCTGTCACTGGGCGCCGAACAAGTCGCCAACGCCTTCGCTCAACATACGGCCGACCGCGGCCAATCGGTACAAATCGTTCGTAACGGCTCGCGCGGCTTGTTCTGGCTGGAACCTCTGGTAGAAGTCGAAACACCGAATGGCCGCATCGCTTACGGCCCGGTGCAGGAAGAAGATGTCGCTTCGCTGCTCGAAGCCGGATTATTGGAAGGAAAATCACATCCGCTTTACCTGGGCAATATCGAAGAGCTCCCCTATTTCAAAAACCAAAACCGGCTGACTTTCGCCCGTGTCGGCATCACCGACCCGGTCAGTCTCGAAGACTATCTGGCCAACGACGGCTACAAAGGCCTGAAAAACGCTTTAGCGCTGCAACCGGCCGAAATCGTCAAACATGTTACCGACTCAGGCCTACGCGGCCGCGGCGGCGCAGCATTCCCGACCGGCATCAAATGGAATACCGTGCTGAACGCCACCGGCGACCAGAAATATATCGTTTGCAACGCCGACGAAGGCGACTCTGGCACCTTCTCCGACCGGATGATCATGGAAGGCGATCCGTTTGTACTGATCGAAGGCATGACCATCGCCGGCGTTGCGGTCGGCGCCACCCAAGGTTACATCTATCTGCGCGTCGAATACCCCCACGCCAAAATTGCCTTGAACCAAGCCATCGAAGCCGCCTACAAAAACGGCTATCTGGGCGAAAACATCCAAGGCAGCGGCAAGACTTTCCACTTGGAAGTCCGCAGCGGCGCCGGCGCTTACGTCTGCGGCGAAGAGACATCATTATTGGAAAGCCTGGAAGGCAAACGCGGCCTAGTGCGGTTCAAACCGCCGCTTCCCGCCATCGTCGGCCTGTTCGGCAAACCGACCATCGTCAACAACGTGATTTCTCTGGCGTCCGTGCCGATCATTCTGGACAAGGGCGGCGAGTACTACAAAAATTACGGCATGGGCCGCTCGCGCGGCACGCTGCCGTTGCAACTGGCCGGCAACATCAAACATCCCGGTCTGTTCGAAGCCGCATTCGGTATGACCTTACGCGAACTACTCTACGACTACGGCGGCGGTTCCGCCAGCGGTCGACCGATCCGGGCGGTGCAGGTCGGCGGCCCGTTGGGCGCCTACATGCCGGAAAGCCAATTCGATACACCGCTGGATTACGAAGCCTTCGCCGCCATCGGCGCGGTTTTGGGCCACGGCGGTTTGGTCGTTCACGACGACACGACCAATCTGGCAGACATGGCCCGTTACGCGATGGAATTCTGCGTCGAGGAATCCTGCGGCAAATGCACGCCGTGCCGGATCGGCTCGACCCGCGGCGTCGAAGTCATCGACCGCATCGTCGCCAACGTCGACAAGGCCAAAAACACCGAATTGCTGCGCGACCTGTGCGACACGATGTTGTGCGGCTCGCTGTGCGCGATGGGCGGCATGACACCGTATCCGGTGTTGAGCGCATTGAACCATTTCCCCGAAGACTTTGGCTTACACCCCGCCAAAGCCTGATCTATCCTCCCGGAGGTAGCTATGTCATTAAACAACGAAATCGACTACGGCACGCCGGCCAGCGCGTCGGCTGAACAAGTCTCCCTGGAAATCGACGGCCACAAAGTGACCGTCAATGCCGGCACTTCGGTAATGCGTGCGGCCGCTGAGGCCGGCATCAGCATTCCGAAATTGTGCGCCACCGACCGTTTGGACCCGTTCGGCTCTTGCCGAATGTGTCTGGTACAAATCGAAGGCGCACGCGGCTACCCCGCCTCTTGCACTACACCAGTCGCCGCCGGCATGAAGGTGACCACGCAAAATGAAAAGCTGGCGAAGCTGCGTAAAGGCATTGCCGAGCTGTATATCTCCGACCATCCGCTGGATTGCTTGACCTGCTCCGCCAACGGCAATTGCGAACTGCAAGATACGGTCGGCGCGGTCGGTCTGCGGGAAGTGCGTTACGGTTTCGAAGGCGAAAACCATCTACAAGCCGAAAAAGACGAAAGCAACCCCTATTTCTCGTTCGACCCTTCGAAATGCATCGTCTGTTCGCGTTGCGTCAGAGCCTGTGAAGAAGTGCAAGGTACTTTTGCGTTGACGATCGATGGCCGCGGCTTCGAGTCGAAAGTCTCTCCGGGCCAAAACCAGCCGTTTATGGAGTCGGAGTGCGTGTCTTGTGGCGCCTGCGTCCAAGCTTGCCCGACGGCAACGCTGATGGAAAAAGCCGTGATCGACCACGGCCAACCCGAACACAGCGCGATTACCACCTGCGCCTATTGCGGCGTCGGCTGCTCGTTCAAAGCCGAGATGAAAGGCGAACAACTGGTGCGCATGGTTCCGGACAAAAACGGCCAAGCCAACCACGGTCACTCTTGCGTGAAAGGCCGCTTCGCCTTCGGTTACGCCACCCATAAAGACCGCATCACCAAACCAATGGTGCGCGATAAAATCACCGACCCATGGCGCGAAGTGAGCTGGGAAGAAGCGATCGAAACTGCAGCCAGCCGCTTGAAAGGGATTCAAGCCAAGTACGGCAAAGACGCGGTAGGTGGCATTACCTCTTCCCGCTGTACCAACGAAGAGACCTATCTGGTACAAAAACTGATCCGCGCCGGTTTTGGCAACAACAACGTCGACACCTGCGCCCGCGTCTGCCACTCGCCGACCGGTTACGGTTTGAAAACCACTTTCGGAGAATCGTCAGGCACCCAAACCTTTGACTCGGTGTTGCAATCCGACGTAATCCTGGTCATCGGCGCCAACCCGACCGACGGCCATCCGGTATTCGGTTCATTGATGAAACGCCGCCTGCGCCAAGGCGCCAAATTGATTGTGGTCGACCCGCGCGAAATCGACTTGGTGCGCAATAGCCCGCACATCAAAGCTGATTACCACCTGAAACTGCGTCCCGGCACCAACGTCGCCGTGGTCACCGCGCTGGCTCACGTCATCGTTACTGAAGGCTTGGTCGACGAAGCGTTCGTCAACGAACGTTGCGACGTCGAATCCTTCGGCAAATGGCGCACCTTCGTCGCCAAACCGGAAAACTCTCCGGAAGCCATGGCCGAATTGACCGGCGTACCCGCTGAATTGTTGCGCGGCGCGGCGCGTTTATATGCCACCGGCGGCAACGGCGCGATCTACTACGGCTTGGGCGTTACCGAACACAGCCAAGGTTCGACCACCGTGATCGGCATTGCCAACCTGGCGATGGCCACCGGCAACATCGGTCGCGAAGGCGTCGGCGTCAACCCACTACGCGGCCAAAACAACGTGCAAGGTTCTTGCGACATGGGCTCCTTCCCGCACGAATTCGTCGGCTACCGCCACGTTTCCGATGGCGCCACCCGCGCCCAGTTCGAAGCGGAATGGGGCGTCAACCTGGCTTCCGAACCCGGCCTGCGGATTCCGAACATGTTCGCTGCCGCGATCGAAGGCAGCTTCAAAGGCCTGTACGTACAAGGCGAGGACATCGCCCAATCCGACCCGGACATCAACCACGTTCACCACGCCCTGCGCGAACTGGAATGCCTGATCGTGCAAGACATTTTCCTCAACGAAACCGCCAAGTTCGCTCACGTGTTCCTGCCCGGTTCATCGTTCCTGGAGAAGAACGGTACCTTCACTAATGCCGAACGGCGGATCTCACCGGTGCGTAAAGTCATGAAGCCCTTAGCCGGCAAAGAAGATTGGGAAGTCACCCAAGACCTGTCTAACGCGCTAGGCTATCCGATGAATTATGCACATCCGTCGGAAATCATGGACGAGATCGCTCGCCTGACCCCGCAATTTGCCGGTGTCAGCTACGCGAAAATCGACGAAATGGGCAGCATTCAATGGCCTTGCAACGAGGAACACCCGGACGGCACGCCAATCATGCACGCCGATCAGTTCGTACGCGGCAAGGGCCGTTTCCTGTTGACCGAGTATGTTGCTACCAGTGAACGCACCAACAGCAAATATCCGCTGATTCTGACTACCGGTCGCATTTTGTCGCAATACAACGTCGGCGCCCAAACCCGTCGTACCGAAAACGTGGCATGGCATCAGGAGGACCGTCTGGAAATCCATCCGCACGATGCCGAAGTTCTGGGCATCGTGGACGGCGACTGGTGCGGCGTAAAAAGCCGTTCGGGCGAGACCGTGCTACGGGCACTGGTTACCGACCGGATGCAGCCTGGCGTGGTCTACACCACTTTCCACTTCCCGCATTCCGGCGCGAACGTGATCACCACCGACAACTCGGACTGGGCCACCAACTGCCCGGAATACAAGGTTACGGCGGTACACGTCGCGAAAGTGGCGCAACCGTCCGAGTGGCAGAAGGAATACCAGGCCTTCTCCGACGACCAGCAATCCTTGCTGGATAACCGTATCGTCACCGCCGGCTAAATCCAAGCAAAACCTAGCATGGATCCAGTACCCGCGGAACTAGGCTGGACCAGCTATCGGACCGGAACGTTCGATAGCTGGCGCGGCCCGGAGCATAGCCGCAAACAGGACTACGTCGCCGAAGAGGTGCCGGTAGTCCTGGTCTACAACACGATACCTCACGTGGTCATGCTGACCACACCGCTCAATCTCGAGGATTTCGGCCTTGGCTTCAGCTTGACCGAAGACATCGTCCGTCATCCGTCCGAGATCCAGTCAATCAAGGTCGTACAGCGCTCCAAGGGCATCGAAGTCCGCATGCAAATTCCCGAGGAACGTTTCGACAAACTGCACGGTAAAGGCAAAAACCTGACCGGCCGCACCGGCTGCGGCTTGTGCGGGGCTACGACGTTGGAACAAGCCATCCGTCCGCCACGCACGGTTGGCAAAGGCTTGGTTCTGGACGCACCGCTACTGCGCGACGCTTTTGAAACGATGCGTCAGCAACAAGCGTTGAATTTATTGACCGGGGCCGTACACGCCGCCGCCTGGCTAGATTCCGAAAAAGGCATAACCGCGGTGCGCGAAGACGTCGGCCGCCACAATGCGCTGGACAAGCTGATCGGTGCCCTCGCCAAAAGCGGCTGCGATTTTTCCGCCGGCTGGCTGTTGGTCACCAGCCGCGCCAGTTACGAAATGGTACAAAAAGCCGCCAGCGTCGGCATCACCTTGCTGGCCGCCATCTCGGCGCCGACCGCCCTCGCGATCCGTTTGGCGGACGAGTGCGGCTTAACCCTGGTCGGCTTTACCCGCAACGATAACCACACGATTTATACTCATCCTTTTCGCCTACAACATTTACAAACATCCGTCGCATAGCATCATGGACAATCACAGCAATTTGATCAAAATGGCTAACAACATTGGCGCCTTTTTTAAATCCGAACCGGAGCACGATGTGGCCGTAGCCGGCGTCGAACAGCACATCCGCAATTTCTGGGAGCCCAGAATGCGCAAGCAAATCGTCGAATACATCCAGCACGGCGGCAACGAATTGCTCGACATCGTCGCCGAAGCCGTCAAACGCATCGCCCAAAAGCCCTGAGCCAAGGCAACCGTTTTTTCCGATCAAAGGATAGGTCTCGGCTTACGCCCCTATCCTCCAACCTCCAACGACTTCAGAACCTGCCGGAAACGCTAGGCTTATTCCCAGCCTACATCGCTTTTGCTGGGCAACCAATTCCAACGCTGTATGGATTCTCCCACGGAGGACCGCTCATCGTTATACACAAGTGCCGTCATGCCCGCAGGACGCGGGCATCCAGTGCCATGGATGGTAGCTTCGAGCTATCCTTGCAGCCTGGATTCCGGCAATCCCTGCCGGAATGACGGTTACAAACAAAGATGTATAGACGCCTAGCGGTGGACCGAGGGACCGAGGGACCCAGGAACACCGGGAAGTCGGGACGGTTTTCCTCCCCTGATGACGCGCCGAGCACCGGAGGATTTGGCGAGAAATTGCCCGTAGGGGAGCAGCAGGGATGCCGCTCGTTTTCGGAGGGCTAGGACAGCCCTTCCGAAAACCCTCGCCAAATCCGCAGGAGCGCAGGACCAACGCGGCATGGGGTGGCCTTTTCTTTGGATACTTTCTTTTGGCCACGCAAAAGAAAGTATCGCGGTTGTCGGTCCGCGAACCGACATTCAAAGGAACCGTCGCGTTAGCGACACAAGACACGAAGGCCTATTTACCGCGTGGGCACAAAATGCCGTGCCCACCCTTATATCTCGATTCTGACCGAAAAAAGAGGCAGAATCCCCGACTGATCATCGGGAGGGCGATGGAGAAGACGTGCCCACCCTGAGGCTTTAAAGCCTGCCTTGTAGATAGTTCTCTCCATCGCCCGCACTCACTTTAAAGTTCGAACGGTATTCTAAGGGCTTGGTTAACCTTGACCCTGTATGCATAAGGCTGAACTTTGCGAGTGTCCATTCTGATCCAGCGTTCGATTTTTGTTATTTCAGTTAGGTAGCGATCATGACTTCCATTATCATTGGCATCGATATTGCCAAGCTTAAATTCGACGTGGCCCGGCTCGCCGAAGGCAAATACAAGCATGCTAAGTTTGCCAACAATCCCGAGGGCTTTGCCGCGTTTGCCGTCTGGCTAGACGGCTTTGGCGACACCGACCCGCGTCTTTGCATGGAAGCCACTGGCGCTTACGGCCTACCCCTGGCAGAGTTTCTCGCCGACCGAGCCTACTTCGTCAGCGTGGTCAATCCTGCTCAAATTCATGCCTTCGGAAAAAGCGAACTCAGTCGCGCCAAAACCGATAAAGCCGATGCCAAGCTGATTGCCCGCTATGCCCTGCAAGCCGACCCGGTCGCCTGGAAACCACTACCCGCAAATCTGCGCCAGTTGCACGCCCTCACGCGTCGCTTAGAGCACTTGGGGGAAATGCAGCGCATGGAGCAGAACCGGTTGGAGACGGCTGACACCACCATCGTCCCTTCCATCAACACGGTGCTGGCGACATTGGCGGCCGAACTAAAGGCCACCCGTCAAGCCATCCAGGACCATATCGACAAGAATCCCGATCTCAAACAGCAAAGCGACCTGTTGACCTCCATTCCGGGGATCGGCCCCGCGACGACCGCCTATTTGCTCGTGGCTCTAAGCCCTCATCACGGCTACGTCAATGCCAAACAAATCGTGGCCCAAGCCGGACTCGCGCCCGCCATCCGTCAGTCAGGACAATGGCAAGGCAAAACCTGTATTGCCAAGACCGGTGACGCTCGGTTGCGCAAAGCGCTCTATCTACCCGCTTTGGTCGCCTGGCAACATAATCCAGCCATCCGCGTCCCATGCGAACGGCTCAAAGCCAACGGCAAAAACGGCAAGCTCATCGTCTGCGCCGCCATGCGTAAGCTCATTCATCTGGCTTTCGCTATCTTGAAATCCGGTAAACCTTTTGATCCTAATTTTTCCATTGCATGAGCGGGTTTAAGACGGTATCTACTCGACTTCAGAACCTGCCGGAAACGCTAGGCTTATTCCAGCCTACATCGCTTTTGCTGGGCAACCAATTCCAACGCTGTATGGATTCTCGCTCATCGTTATACACAAGTGCCGTCATGCCCGCAGGACGCGGGCATCCAGTGCCATGGATGGTAGCTTCAAGCTATCCTTGCAGCATGGATTCCGGCAATCCCTGCCGGAATGACGGTTACAAACAAAGATGTGTAGACGGCTAGCGGTGGACCGAGGGAACCAGGAACACCGGGAAGTCGGGCCGGTTTTCCACCCCTGATGACGCGCCGAGCACCGGAGGATTTGGCGAGAAATTGCTTCTGCATTTTCGGCATTCGCCACATCCATGTGGCTCGCCAAACAAAAGAAAGTATCGCGGTTGTCGGTCCGCGAACCGACATTCAAAGCAACCGTCGCGTTAGCGACACAAGACACGAAGGCCTATTTACCGCGTGGGCACAAAATGCCGTGCCCACCCTCGGCTTCGACACTGCGCTAATGCCCAGTGAGAATTTTAATGCCAAAGCCGGTAGCCCCGCCCATGGCAAGAAGGAGGACGAACATTCCGCCAGCTTTAAGGAGTTTCACCCGGTAGATATTTCCCTCTTCAGTGAAAAAGGACGAGAAGAATATTGAGTAAGGAACGTATCTTCCCCACTGGCGATCAGGGCGGAACCGAGCCATGGTTTTGAACATGTAGTACGCGGCGAAACCCCAACTAATGACGCCGCCCACCCAACAAAGAATGAATGGAGCGAGGATCAAGTAGCCAATCAGGGGCAGATCATCCATGGAATTTAAGAGGCCTAACTAGCTATTAAACGGTTAACCGCATATTTACGAGCAACCGCTCCTCGCACATGTATATCATCAATTACCCACCATATCCCGATTAAGCTCTAATTCGCACGAACATCAAGGTCCGGACTAGGCGGCCACTTTGCGATCAGAAAGCCTGCCACCCGAAGTGCCGGATGGCAGGCAATTCCCAAACGGCCAGATAACGCCCCTATTCCGCCAAACTCACCGGCTGCACCTCAGCCGGCAACTGGGTACCCAGATATTTGTTCAACTGGCCTTTGCTCGCCAGAATCCGGTATTGCGAGAACAACTCGTCGTACTTGGCATTGATTAGCGAACTTTTGGCGATGTACATTTCGTTGAAGGTATCGAGCAAGTCCAACAAGGTGCGCTGGCCGATGTTGAATTGCTGCTGGTAGGCGGTAATGGTTTTTTCAGCAGACTCGGCATGCTGTTTGAAAAAATCCATCTGGCTTTTCACGGTCTCGTACGCCACCCACGACAAGCGCATGCTTTCCACCACTTGCCGATGGGTGTTATCGCGGATGTCCTTGGCCTGATTGATTAATTGCGCGGTTTGTTCGCGGCGGGCGATGTCCTTGCCGCCGTTGAAGATGTTGTAGCGCATGCGCAGCATTGCCGTCATGTCGGAGTTGGTGCCGCGAATACCGTCCAGATTGTAGTTATGGCTGACGCCGGTCTCGATATCGAAGCGCGGGAAATACGGCGCCTTCGCGGTTTCGTGTTGAGCGAAGGCCGATTCGATATCGGAGTTGGCCGATTTCAAAATCGGATGTTCGGCCAGGGCTTCGTCGATGGCTTGCTCCATCGTCGCCGGCAACGCCGCGGTCGGCGCAGCCACCGGCTCGACCGCATCCGGCAGGATGCCGATCACCCGTTGAAAGCCGGTTTCGGCGTCTCTCAGATTACCGGTTTCGGACCAGACATTTTTTTCGGCCAATGCCACCCGGCCCATGGATTGGTCGACGTCGGCGCGTTTACCGACGCCGCGCTCGCTGCGCAATTTGATCTGCTCGTTGGTGCGCAAATGCAATTGCAGGTTGTCCTTGGCCAGATTCAGTAGTTCCTGGCGACGCAATACTTTCAAATAAGCTTCGACGCCTTCCAGCGCGGTGATTTCGGATTGGCCAAATACGGTATAAGCACGCGAATCGGTGCGCTTTTCCTGACGTTCGACTTCGTTCGGCGTCGCCAAGCCGTCGAACAGCATTTGCCTGACTTGAATCGCGCCTTCTTCGCGATGGTAAAACACTGAGCCGTCGCCGCGGCCGCGGGTGGTCGGATTGTTGGACTCCTCCCAGCCGATGCCGGCTGTCACATCGACGGTGGGAAAGTAGCCAGCCCTAGCCTGGTCGATTTCCTCTTCGACCGCACGCCGTTCCGACTTGGCAGCCTGGATTTTCGGGTTATCGTCCAGAACTTTTTGTATTGATTGCTGCAAGCTCAATGCGTGACTCGCAGTTACACAACCCATCTGCATGGCTACGCCGATGCCAATTCCCAAAGCAAATTTCATGACGTTCCTCTCTGATATTGATCGATCTCTTTCAACAATATGGCCAAGCGCAATCTATCGTCGACTTCCAGTTTCCTAAAAATCGAAGATAAATGGGCTTTCACCGTCCGTTCCGATATATTCAACGCCAACGCGATGCGTTTATTGCTTTCGCCCTGGCGTATCATATTTGCCACTTCCAATTCGCGGGCCGACAACGCGGCCAGCATCTGCAGTTTTCGATCGCAATCCACCGTACTGGCGGGTGCCGACTGCATTCGCCGCGCCCCGGTCAGAGCGCCGATCACTTTCGGTACCAGCGCCCGGCGGATCCAGATGTCGCCAGCCAGGATGCTGGCAACCGCCCGCGCCAACAGAGCAGGCGCCTCCGCCTGCTCGCAATAACCGGCTGCACCGTTGATCAAAATGTTGATTTGCTTCTCTTCCGGCCAGTCGGAACCAATCACCAAGAAGCGGGTCCGTTTATTGGCAAAAACCGTCAGCAGGCTGGCGTCCTCGTCCAGCTTTTTGGCATCGAAGATGACGGCGTCGGCTTGAAAATCGCTGCGAATGCTGTGGAGCATACTGACACTGTACTCAGCCAGTAACGCATGCGTCCATTGCGCGGTCAACTGAGGGTTATTGGAATAAATCAGTATGTTAGCCACAGTGAGTAGTATGAATATCGTCTAAAGTTATCGTTCTCTGAAGGCCCGATCTCTGGCTTTCAATATCGGTTTCAACAGGTAGTCCAGTACGGTTTTCTTGCCGGTCAAAATATCGACTTCCGCCGTCATCCCGGCAATGATATCAAGACGTTGGCCGTTTTTTTCCAGATAATTCCTTGCCGTCCGCAAGCGGATCAAGTAATAGTTTTCCTCGTCCTTGCGCTCACCCGGAATACTGTCGGCGCTGATATGCTCCAACGTCGCATCCAGACCGCCGTATATCGAAAAATCGTACGCGCTTAGTTTTACCACAGCTGGTTGTCCGGGGTGAAGAAAAGCAATATCGGCCGGGCGGATTTTGGCTTCGATCAGGAGCTGGTCTTCCACCGGCACGATTTCCAGCAAATCCATGCCGGGCTGGATCACGCCACCGACCGTCGCCACTTTGATGCGCTTGACGGTGCCCTTCACCGGCGACAACACCCGGGTGCGGCTGACGCGGTCTTCCAGCGCCACTGCCGATTCCGACGTGCGGTCCAGTTCGGCCTTGACTTCGTTCAGCTCCTTCAACGCTTCGGTGCGGTAGCGGATTTTGATTTCCGCCAGTTTATTGCGCGCTTCGTCCAACGACGAACGCAAGCGCGGTATCGCCAGATTGGCCGAATTCAAATCGCCCTTCAAATCGTTGGCGGCGCGCTGCAGCCTGAGCAATTCCACTTGCGACATGGCGCCGTCGGCCACCAACGGCTCCGACATTTTTACCTCGTCCTGCAATAAGTGGTAGCTGCGAGCCAATTGCTCGCTCTTCGATTGCAGCTCGACAATTTCCTGCTCTTTTTGCCGGACTTGCTCGGCAAGGATATCGCTGTTGGATTTGAGTTCGTTCTGCCGCGACAGCAGCAATTGCTTGGCGTTTTCGACAATCTGCGGCGCATGCTTTGCCACATCGGCCGGAATCTGCAGCGGCGTGCCGTTGATTTCGGCATTCAGCCGAGCGGTGGCGGCCAGCAGCTCGTAATATTTCAGTTTGGTTTCCTTGAACGACGAGGCGAATCTGACTTCGTCCAATTGCAGCAGCACCTGGTCTTTTTCCACCAGTTGTCCTTCCTGCACCAGAATGTCGGAAACGATGCCGCCCTCCAGATTCTGCACCACCTGAACCTGGCTGGAGGGAATGGTTTTTCCCTGGCCGCGGGTCACTTCGTCGATAGGAGCACACCCGGCCCAGATTAAGGCGATCGCCACAAAAGCCAGCGTCAGCCACAAAATCAGGTGACCTTGCAGCGGCACTTCGTACAGATTGGCCGCGTTGACGTCGTTCAGAAAATTCTGATCTTCGGCGCGGTAACGCTTGGCAGCCCGCCATGCGGCGATCTTCCGCAACAGCGTCATGCCGCAACCTTGATCTGGCCCTGGCGCAAGGCTTCCAGCACATGATCTTTCGGACCGTCAGCCACGATATGGCCGCCATCCATTACGATCAGCCGGTCGACCAAGCTCAACAGCGACATGCGATGCGTGACCAAAATCAGCGTCTGGCCTTGGAGCTCGGCGGCAAAACGCTGTTTGAAACCTTCCTCGCTACTGTTGTCCATCGCATTGGTCGGTTCGTCCAATACGAAAATCGGCGGCGACAACACCAGCGCTCTGGCCAATGCGATGCTCTGGCGCTGGCCGCCGGATAAATTGGCACCACCTTCGCCGACCTGCAAATCGAAACCGGCCGGATGTTTGTTCACGAACGCGTCTACGCCAGCAATCCGCGCCGCTCGCAACACTTGTTGGTCGTCGGCGAAACCGGAACCGAGCGTGATATTGTCTTTGACGCTGCCGTAGAGTAACGAAATATCCTGCGGCACATAACCGATCTGGCGGCGCAAGTCGGCCGGATCGAGTTGGCGAATATCGGTGCCGTCGATCAATACCGCCCCCTGCCGGACCTGGTAAAGGCCTAGGATCAGGCGCTCCAGCGTACTCTTGCCGGAGCCGATACGGCCGATGACGCCGACCCGTTCGCCGGCTTTAATTTTGAACGAGACGCCTTCCAGTGCGTTGACCGGCTGCTGCGGGTAATTGAACACCACGTTTTTGAATTCGATATCGCCGGCAAAGCGCGGCCGATGCAAATAGTCGCGCCCGGCTTCACGTTCGACCGGCAAGGCCATCATCCGGGTCAAGGAATCCAGCGCCGCACGCGCCTGATGATAGCGGGTCAACAGTGCCGCGACCTGGCCGACCGGCGCCAAAGCGCGCGAGGTCAACATCGTGCACGCTACCAGCCCGCCGGTGGTCAAATCGCCGTCGGCAATCAGGTAAACGCCGGCCACAACCATCATCACCGAGGCCAATTGCTGAAAGAATGCGGTTAAGTTGACCGCCAATCCTGAGTAGAACCGCGACTTCAAACCCAAGCGTGCGATCTCGCCGATGCCTTTTTCCCAACGCGCCTGCAACTGACCTTCGGCGCCGGCGGCTTTGATCGTCTCCAGATTGGTAAGCGCTTCGACCAGCGTGGCGTTTTTCTCGGCGCCAGCTTTAAACAGGGCTTGAATCGTAGCCTTCAACGGTGCTTGCAAGGTGACGCCGATCAACACCGCCAGCGGCAATATGCCGAACGGAATCCAAGCCAGATGGCCGCCGATGCTGGAGATAATCAACAAAAACAGTACCAGAAACGGCAGATCGATCAGGGTTGCGAGGGTCGCCGAGGTTAAAAATTCGCGAAACGACTCGAATTCGCTCAGATTATTGGCAAAACCGCCGACCGAGGCCGGCTTGGCCTCCATCCGTAACCCCATCAGTTTCTCGAAAATAGTCGCGGACAGGATGATATCGGCCCGCTTGCCGGCCGAATCTATAAAGTAGCTGCGGAGCAATTTCATCGCCAATTCGAAGCCGAATACAATCAAAATACCGATCGCCAGCACCCACAGAGTCTCCAAGGCGCGGTTCGGTACCACCCGATCGTAAACGTTCATAAAAAACAGCGGCGTCGCTAACGCGAACAGATTCACCAATAACGACGCCGCCACCACTTCAGCGTAAATCGGCCAGGACTTGGCGATAACATCCCAAAACCAATGCTTGGCTTTTGGCAGCGCGGATTCCTCGCTTCTGGCATCGAAGCGGTGGTTAAGTTGCACGAAGAACGCCATACCGCTGTACAAGGCCTCCAGTTCGCCGGCATCGACGATTTTTTCGCCGCTTTCGGTTTCCGGCACGACGACGCTACAGCGATCGCCTTCCCTGCCAACCAGAACGCAGGTGTTGCCGTCCTTCAGCAACAGTACGACCGGCAATACCAGATTGGAAATCCGCGCCAAAGGTCTACGCAGCAGGCTGCTGCGCAAGCCGGCGCGCTCGGCGGCACGTTGGAACAATTCCGGAGTGAGTTTATGATTCTGCAACGGCAAACCCGCCACCAGCGCAGTCTCGGTTTGCGGAATATGCAGAATTTTGCAGACCGAGAGCAGTGCCAGCAATAGCGGATCGTCAAACTTGGGATTGGCAGGTCCTACACTCTGCAGGCTATCGGGCATCGGGTTATTGGGTCGGTAGTGATTATTTTTATAGTGGAACCGGTCCGGCTTCGGCTCCAGATTATAAATTGATTAAGATCACATTCCTACCAACACTTGTACCCAAGTCCAATTTACTTTGAAATTTACAGATCTCCAGCGTCGTCGCAGCCGATCAACTCCCTCACTAACGCCGTAGCATAACTGCCGGCCGGCAGCGAAAAAACTAACCGCAGGCCCTCGCTTTCCCAGTTCCAGCGCAGTTCGCCCGGTATCACCCGCAATGCCCGACGGTCGGCGGCATCCGCATGATCTCGCAAGCCCTCGACCAATAGCGGATTATTGTTTAAAACCGATTGTTCTATTTCGCCGGCATCGGCCACGGCAAACAAGCCGGATTTGCCGTACAGCACGGCGGTCGGATGAATCTCGCCGGCCACCACCCGCGCTGACAGGCCGGCATCCGCCGCTTCGTCGGCAAACACGCTATTGCTTGCCGCCAGCTTGAACACATCACCGGCTAAAGCGCGGTTCCAGCAGCCTTGGCGGACGCGCTCGGCCAGGATCAGATTGAACAAATAGGAACGGGCAGCGGACAGATAGATCGATGCTTGCTCGCGTTTAATTTTGGCGCCGGCGAACAGCGCCAGAGCTTTCTCGAGGTTGCGCCCTTGGTGGCCGAAGCGTTGCGGGCCGAAGTAATTGGGGAAGCCATGCGCTTGGATCTGTCGCAGTTGGGATTCGGTTTGCGTGCGGTCGCCCTGCCAGTTGCGGAGCAGAATTTCGAAACGGTTGCCGACCAACACGCCGCGCTTCAGTTTGCGCGGATGGCGAACCGCTTGCAGGACTGTTAGCGTTTCCGATTCGACCGCCGACCAATCGGGATCGTCTTTGCCCGGTAGCCAGACACTGAACCATTGCCGGGTGCGGCCATGGCGATCTTTCAGGCCGGCGTAGCCGATGTCGCGTTGCCTGACCCCAGCATGGCGGGCTAACAGGCGGGCGATGTATTCGGTGTTTTCGCCGATTTTTTCGATGTAAAGGAAAACGTGCTCGCCGCTGCCTTCCGGTTCGAAGCCAAGGATTTCTTCGACGATGAAGTCGTCGGGAGTGGTTTTGATTTCGCCAATGCCGGATGGGCCGCCGTGGGCGTATGGCCCGCAAATTAAATCAAAACCGCTTGATTCCAAATTTAACGGCAAGCGGCTCAGAAAAAACGTTCCTTATAGTCAAAAAGAGGCTGGACGGGATGACCGATAATTTGGTCAGCAAGAGAATGATTGTTATCCGACGGTGCCAACAATACGCGCAGTGACGCCGCATCGATAATGCCAAAGTTGTCCAAATCATGGCATCCGGAACCACCGCAATAATTTTGGAAAACGATGTACGAACGTTGATCTTTTCCTTTTAGACAAGCGGCAAAAAAGTACTCGGCTGCTTTTGGACCGTCGACCGTGTTGTCAAAAACCAAACGAATTGATTCTTTCCCGGAGCTGGCGGAGAGGACTATTTTAGATAAGGCTAACTTGGCATCCGGAAATCTCTCTGCGCTTACTTCGACAGAAGCCCCACCACATAACGTTTTGGCGAATTTTTCGTCTGCCAACGCTGAATATGAGAGGCAGATTGCCGTCAATCCAACAAAAGCCAATTTCAAATTAGGGAGACAAATCCGGTTCCGCATCAAATTCCGCCAAGCTTATTTCTCAATAAGCACCACCGCCTGCACCGCGATGCCTTCCTTACGGCCCTCGAAGCCCAGTTTCTCGGTGGTGGTGGCTTTGACGTTGATGAAGTCGATGTCGGTTTCCAGGTCGGCGGCGATGTTGGCGCGCATGGCCGGGACGTGCGGCAGCATTTTCGGCGCCTGGGCGATGATGGTGACGTCGGCGTTGACCAGTTTGTAGCCTTTTTCCTTAACGATGCCGTAAACGTGGCGCAACAACACCCGGCTGTCGGCGCCCTTGAATTCGGGGTCGGTATCCGGAAAATGCTTGCCGATGTCGCCCAGCGTCGCCGCGCCCAGGATAGCATCCGCCAGCGCGTGCAATACCACGTCGCCGTCGGAATGGGCTTCCAGGCCTTTTTCATAAGGAATGGTGACGCCGCCGAGAATGATGTGGTCGCCGTCGTTGAAACGGTGGACATCGTAGCCCATGCCGACTCGGATCATGCTTGTTGCTCCATATAGAATTGCGCCAGGGCCAGATCTTCCGGGCGGGTGATTTTGATGTTGTCGGGGCGGCCTTCGACGATTTTAGGCTTGTAGCCCAGGATTTCCAGCGCGCTGGCTTCGTCGGTCACGGCCGGATTGCCTTCGGTCTGTTGCAGCGCGTCGCGCAGCATGGCGTATTTGAACATTTGCGGCGTCAGCGCCCGCCAGACGTGCTTGCGGTCGATGGTCGCAGTGATGGTATCGCCGTCGACGTGTTTCAGGGTGTCGTGCGAACTCAAGGCCAGGATGCCGCCGACGGCGTCATCTTTCAGGCTGTCGATTTGCAGATGAATATCGGAGGCGGTCAAACACGGCCTCGCGGCATCGTGGACCAACACCCAATCGTCTTCCTCAGCTAGGCCTTGCAACGCTTTCAAAGCCGACAACACCGAATCGGCGCGTTCCTTGCCGCCGGGAGCGGTAATCACGTCGGGATGTTTGGAGATTTCCAGTTCCGGCCAATACGGGTCTTCAACGGAAATCGCCACCGCGACTTTTTGAAACGCGCCGGATGCCAGCAAGCGACTCAAAGTGTGTTCGATGACGGTCTTGCCGGCCAGCGGCAGATATTGTTTGGGGCGATCGGCTTGCATGCGTTTGCCGACTCCGGCTGCAGGCACTACAGCCCAGCATTGGGGAATTTGGTTCATGCGCTATTCCAGCACTTGAAAGAAAGTTTCGTTTTCCTTGATCATGCCCAGTTCGTAGCGGGCGCGTTCTTCGATGGTTTCCAGACCCTTGCGCAAGTCTTTAACCTCGGCATACAAAGTATCGTTACGCTCTTTTTTCTCTTGAGCTTCCTTGGTCAATTCCTCCAACCGCGCGCGATATTCGCGAATTTGCGACAGACTGGCATCGCCGAACCACAACCGGTATTGGAAGTGCAGCGTCAGGACAATGATGACAAGGATCAGAGTTTTGATGGCGTTATCTCGAAAATGTAGGTTGGGTTAACCCTGAGCGGTAGCGAAGGGTGTAACCCAACTTAAAAGCCGACGTGTTGGGTTACGGCTAGCGCGTTATATGCCCTTTGGGTAAACCCAACCTACGCTTTTATTTCAGCATTTTAAATGCGCTACGGCCGGCATAGCGGGCTTTCGCACCCAACTCGTCTTCGATTTTCATCAGACGGTTGTACTTGGCGACGCGGTCGGAGCGGCTCAAGGAACCGGTTTTGATTTGGCCGGTGCCGGTGGCGACAACCAAGTCGGCAATGGTGGTGTCTTCGGTTTCGCCGGAGCGATGAGAAACCACGGCGCTGTAGCCAGCCGCACCAGCCATGTTGATCGCTTCCAGGGTCTCGGTCAGGGTACCGATTTGGTTGACTTTGATCAAAATCGAGTTGGCGATACCTTTTTCGATGCCTTCTTTCAAAATGGCCGGGTTGGTCACAAACAAGTCGTCACCGACCAATTGAATGCGATTACCCAGTTTTTCGGTTTGATATTTCCAACCGTCCCAGTCGTTTTCGTCCAGACCGTCTTCAATCGAAATAATCGGATATTTATCAACCCAGGCGGCCAGGAAATCGACCATCTCGGTGGAAGTAAAGCTGCGGTTTTCGGCGGACAGGAAGTATTTATCGTTTTCGAAATACTCGGAAGCGGCCGCGTCCATACCCAGGTAGATGTCTTGGCCCGCTTTGTAACCGGCTTTTTCGATCGCTTCCAGGATGACTTCGATGGCTTCTTCGTTGGATCGCAGGTTAGGCGCGAAACCGCCTTCGTCGCCGACGGTGGTGGCCAGGCCTTTGCCTTTCAACACTTTGGCCAGGTTATGAAACACTTCGGCGCCGTAACGGATCGCTTCGCGGAAGGTTGGAGCGCCGACCGGCAGAATCATGAATTCTTGCAGGTCGACACTGTTGTCGGCGTGCGAACCGCCGTTGATGATGTTCATCATCGGCACCGGCAGGATGAATTCGCCGGATTTGTTCATGAACTGGTACAACGGTTTGCCGGCTTCTTGCGCGGCAGCGCGGGCGGCGGCCATCGATACGCCCAAGATGGCGTTGGCGCCCAGGTTGCTTTTCGCATTGGTGCCGTCCAGATCGATCATTTTTTGATCCAGCGCCGCTTGATCGTCGGCTTGCATGCCCACGACAGCGTCTTTCAACGCCGTATTGACGTTATTGACGGCTTTCAACACGCCTTTGCCCAGGTAGCGGCTTTTGTCGCCGTCGCGCAATTCGATGGCTTCGCGCTCGCCGGTGGAGGCGCCTGACGGCACCATCGCGCTGCCGACGACGCCGGAATCCAAATACACTTCGGCTTCGACGCTGGGGTTGCCGCGCGAGTCCAGAACTTCTCTAGCTTTTACATCAACGATTCTCATGATCTTTGCTTGCTCCGTGGTAAGGATGGATTAGTTATTAATTTTTTCAGCCTAAGGTGGTTTCGATGAAGGCCTGAGCTTTAACGGCGCGGTCTATGGTCATCAAGGTTTCCAGCAATTCTTTCATCCGGTGCAGCGGCCAGGAGTTGGGACCGTCGCTCAGGGCTTCTTCCGGCTTCGGATGGGTCTCCATGAACAGGCCGGCAACGCCGACCGCCACTGCCGCCCGCGCCAACACCGGCACATGCTCGCGCTGGCCGCCGGAACAACTGCCCTGCCCACCCGGTAACTGCACCGAGTGGGTGGCGTCGAACACCACCGGACAATCAGTGTCGCGCATCACTGCCAACGAACGCATATCGGACACCAGATTGTTGTAACCGAAAGAGACACCGCGCTCGCAGACCATGATCTTGTCGTTACCGGTAGCCTTGGCCTTGGCAACCACATTGCCCATGTCCCAGGGCGCCATGAACTGGCCTTTCTTGATATTGACCGGTATGCCTTGGGCCGCGACACTTTGGATGAAATTGGTTTGCCGGCACAGGAAAGCCGGGGTTTGCATCACGTCGACGACGGCGGCAACTTCGGCCAACGGCGTGTCCTCATGCACGTCGGTCAATACCGGCACATTCAGTTGTTGCTTGACCTTTTCCAGAATCTGCAAGCCAGTTTCCAGGCCCAGGCCGCGGAAACTGCTAATCGACGAGCGATTGGCTTTGTCGAACGAGGATTTGTAAATGAACGGGATGCCGAGCTCGCCGGTGATTTCCTTGAGTTTACCGGCGGTATCCAGCGTCATCTGTTCGCTTTCGATGACGCAAGTGCCGGCGATCAGAAATAACGGTTTGTCGAGTCCGACTTCGAAATTGCAAAGTTGCATGCTTGACCTTGATTAATTGGATGCGGATGAATGCTGTTTGTGCTTGGCGGCCGCTTCGACGAAACCGGAAAACAACGGATGGCCGTTGCGCGGCGTCGAGGTGAATTCAGGATGGAACTGGCAAGCCAGGAACCAAGGGTGGTCGGCCAATTCGACGATCTCGACCAAACGACCGTCCAGCGATTTGCCGGAAAAACGCATGCCGGCGGCTTCCAATTGTTTCAAATACTGGTTGTTGAATTCGTAACGGTGGCGGTGACGCTCGGTGATCACATCCTTCTGATACACATCGAAGGCCAGCGAATCGGACTTCAACCGGCATTTCTGCGCGCCCAGGCGCATGGTGCCGCCGATGTCGGAATCTTCGTCGCGGGTCACCAGTTCACCGGCTTCGTCCATCCATTCGGTAATCAAACCGATCACCGGATGCGGGCTTTTCGGCAAAAATTCGGTACTGTGCGCGCCTTCCAAACCAACCACGTTTCTGGCGAACTCGATCACCGCCGATTGCATGCCCAGGCAGATGCCGAGGTAAGGAATTTTGTGCTCGCGGGCGAAACGCACGGTGGAAATTTTGCCTTCGACGCCACGCTCGCCAAAACCGCCCGGCACCAGAATCGCGTCGACGTCTTTCAATTGCGCCGTGCCTTCCTGCTCGATGGTTTCCGAGTCGATGTATTTGATTTCGACCTTATGCCGGGTATGGATACCGGCGTGCAACAGCGCTTCGTTCAGCGATTTATAGGCGTCGGTGTGGTCGACGTATTTACCGACGATGGCGATTTGCACCTCGTCGGTCGGATGGGTCAGGCCGTCGACGACTTTTTCCCATGCGGTCAAATCGGCCGGTGGCACATCGAGGCGCAACTGATGCACCACCAGGTCGTCCAGGCCTTGTTCGCGCAATAACAGCGGGATGCGATAAATGGTGTCGGCGTCGATCGCCGAAATCACGGCTTTTTCGCTGACGTTGGTGAACAGCGCGATCTTGCGACGCTCGCTGGCCGGAATCGGCTGCTCGGAGCGGCAGATCAGAATGTCCGGCTGGATACCGATCGTGCGCAGTTCCTTGACCGAGTGCTGCGTTGGCTTGGTTTTGAGTTCGCCGGCCGACTTGATGTAGGGCACCAGCGTCAAATGGATGAATACCGCGCGGTCGCGGCCCAATTCCACGCCCATTTGGCGAATGGTTTCCAGGAACGGCAGCGACTCGATGTCGCCGACCGTGCCGCCGACCTCAATGATGCCGATGTCCATGCCTTCGGCACTGGCGAACACCCGGCGTTTGATTTCGTCGGTGATGTGCGGAATGACCTGCACCGTGGCACCAAGGTATTCACCTTTACGTTCGTTACGTAGAACCTGCTCGTAAACCTGGCCGGTGGTGAAGTTGTTTTTCTTGGCCATCGTGGTTTTCAAAAACCGCTCGTAATGGCCCAGGTCGAGGTCGGTCTCGGCGCCGTCCTCGGTGACGAACACTTCGCCGTGCTGGAACGGGCTCATCGTGCCGGGATCGACATTGATGTAAGGATCGAGTTTGGTGATGGTGACTTTCAGGCCGCGATCTTCCAGAATCGCCGCCAGCGATGAAGCGGCAATGCCTTTTCCCAAGGAAGACACCACGCCGCCGGTGATAAAGATGAATTTTGTCATTAAGGATTTGCGCCCTGTTTAGCGAATAGCAGGATCAAAACAAACGACGATTTTAGCAGCTTTGGCCGCAGCTTGCCGCTAAATTAGCCCGATCAATCCAAACAGCACCCAAGCGGAACCCGAAGGCCGACTTTGCTTAACAGGCCGGCAACTCCCGATCATTCCAACTTTGCGCCCGACCGCAAATTCGGCCAGGAGCCGAATGCGAACACCCAAATCATGATGATGTTCACCACCGGCACCAGCAACACTAGCGCCCAACGCCCGTCGAACCCGGCTTTTTGCAAAATGCGATTGCCCAGCCAAAGACAGAAGAGAATGTAGGCCGGCAAAAGGATAAAAAACAATTCCATGGTCACCGCTCCTGTTTCAGGCTAGGCCATCCTTGGAACGCCAACTGCAAGAATACCAACAACAAGCCGAACACCGGCAAAAATACCAACGCAGCCCAAGCCGGATGCAAACCGGCCTTTTTATAAACCACGATGGTCGGGATCGCCACCATCATCCCGACAATCGCACTCTGCAGAACATCCGGAAACATCTCCACCCCCTGGTCAAAAAACGGAATCATCAAGCCAGCGACTGGCCTTCCAATCCACTCGATAACAAGCCGCCTCACCGCTGGCCCAAGCCCATTCCGCGACCCATAAGCCCGCTACCGCCGCCAGACGCCCGTCCATATAGAGCAACGGCCGCTGATCACGTTCCCAGGGCGGAATAGCCGCCTCCTGGTACAACTTCTTCAGACAATGATGCCCAGCACGTCCGGGTAACTTGAGCCTTTCGCCGCCAACTCGAGCCTTTACCGACACTTCGGCTCCGTCCCAATGAGCCTTGGCGACTCCGGAACAGGCTTCCGCCCTGACCAAACCATAGCCGTTTCCCAAATCTAACCGGGCATCCGGTTTCGGCCACAACAAATTACCTGCGAATTTATCCAACTCGGCCGCCGGGATGCAAAACAATTTTTGCCGATAACCGAGGACATGATACCCCTGAATTTGGAGCTGCGGCGCCGATGTTTTACCCTGACGGTTGGCGACTTGCGCCGTCAGCGCATCGATCACTGCGGCACTCGGCGGCTTCAACCCGAATGAGGTCAGCCACTTCCGCAACACAAAGCGGCGCTGCGAGTCACTGAGCCGGCTTAAACCGGCAAGACAGATACTTTTGCTTTCAGGGTCGAGCATTTCCGCCAAAACCGGTCCTACCCAATCCTCTAACATCAGTGAGGCTTCGCCGCAATGCGCGGCCGAACGCGCCACTGTTTTATCCAGCGCCGGCCAGCGCTGCTTCAACAACGGCAGGATTTGATTGCGCAGAAAGTTGCGATCGAAATCGCTGCTTTGGTTACTCGGATCATCCACCCATTGCAGATGATTGGCGCGCGCATAGTCGCAGATATCTTTTTTGGACGCATCCAAAAAAGGCCGCAGCATACGCCCGCGGCCAAATGCCGCATCGACAGGCATGCCAGCCAAGCCGGCCACCCCCGCCCCCCTGAACAATTGCAGCAACAACGTCTCCGCTTGGTCCTCGCGATGTTGCGCCAGCAACAACACGTCGCCCTCCTCCAACAATGGACGCAAAGCCCGGTACCTTGCTTCGCGCGCCGCAGCCTCGGGGCCTTCACCGTTTCGGGCAACGGCGTCGACCTTGACAATTTGAAACGCCACCTGCAATTCCAGGCACTGGCGGCGGCAATGCTCGCCCCACGCATCGGCGCTGGCTTGCAAACCGTGGTTGACATATACGGCGACAATGCGCTCTTGTAGTCCGGCTCCGACTGCGGCCAAATGGAGCAACACATGCGAATCCACGCCGCCGCTATAGGCCACGTAAACCGTTCGACAATCCGGCGGCAATAGCGCAGTGATCAGACCCGGGTCGAGACTAGAGATTTTCGGGTTCATAAAAAAAGGCCGAACGCAGCCGGCCTTTTATCTAAGCTGACGAATGTGGCCGGACTATTTAACCGGCTCTTCAATGTAGGAGCCAAAGCGCATGATCCGCTGGTAGCGTTTTTCCAACATTTGATCCATGTTGGCAGCCGCCTCCTGGTTCAATTCCGCCAAGTGCCTCAATAACGCCTCCTGCAAATTTTCGGCAATCTTCTGAAAATTACGGTGACCGCCGCCGACCGGCTCACGCACCACCTCGTCCAAAAAGCCTTGCTCGCGCACTCGGTCGGAGGTAATGCCCATGGCTTCCGCCGCCAACTGGGCTTTGTCGGCGCTTTTCCATAAAATCGAGGCGCAACCTTCCGGCGAAATGACCGCGTAGGTGCTGTATTCCAGCATCAACAAGCGGTCGCCAACGCCAATCGCCAGCGCGCCGCCGGAGCCGCCTTCGCCGATGACCGTGCAGATGATCGGCGTGCGCAATTTGGACATTTCGAACAGATTGCGGGCAATCGCCTCGCTTTGGCCGCGCTCCTCAGCGCCAATGCCGGGATAGGCGCCCGGAGTGTCGATCAGGCAGATAATCGGCAACTTGAAACGCTCGGCCATCTTCATGACCCGCAAGGCTTTGCGATAACCCTCCGGACGCGGCATGCCGAAGTTGCGATGGATTTTTTCCTTGGTGTCGCGACCTTTTTGGTGGCCGATCACCACCACCGGCTGACCTTCCAGCCGCGCCAAGCCGCAGACGATGGCCTGATCGTCGGCAAACGCCCGGTCACCGTGCAGTTCGTGGAAGTCGGTGAACATCAGATTGACGTAATCTAATGTGTAGGGACGGCCAGGATGGCGGGACAATTGCGAAATCTGCCAGTCGGACAGGTTGCTGAAAATGCTCTCGGTCAGCATTTCGCATTTTTGCTCGAGCTGTTTCAGCGTCTCGGAAATGTCGAAATTATTGTCCAGCTCCACCTTGCGCAGCTCTTCGATTTTGGCTTGCAATTCGGCGATGGGCTGTTCGAAATCTAAGAATTTTAAATCCATGTCAATCCGGCCAGAGAATCAATAAAATGGCCGGCGATTTTAAAGAAAAATGCTGCCATTGCCTATCAGTTTTACCGGATCATGAACCAGACCGCCTTCGACATCAATCCGCACGCGCCGTTGGCCGCCCGCATGCGTCCGACCAATCTGGACCAATACATCGGCCAGCAGCATTTGCTGGCGAAGGGCAAGTCGCTCCGCGCCGCGATTGACCAGGGCGTGCCGCATTCGCTGGTGTTTTGGGGGCCGCCGGGCGTTGGCAAGACCACGCTGGCGAAAATTATCGCCGCCAGCGCCCATTGCCATTTCATCGAACTGTCGGCGGTGATGGCAGGGGTCAAGGAAATCCGCGCCGCGGTGGCGGAGGCCGAGGAGGTCAAGCTCAGCCGGAACCTGAACACCGTGGTGTTTATCGACGAGATCCACCGCTTCTCGAAAAGCCAGCAGGATTCATTGCTGGCGCCGATCGAGAGCGGGGCGATCATCCTGTTCGGCGCCACCACCGAAAATCCGTCGTTCGAACTCAACAACGCGCTGCTATCAAGGCTACGGGTTTACGTGATGCGCAGCATCGAAGATGAGGATTTGGTGGACCTTCTGCACCAAGCGTTGACCGATCCAACCCGCGGTTTGGGTAAGCGCAAACTGGCAATCAGCGACGACGTGCTGACAATGATCGCGAAGGCGGCCGACGGCGACGCCCGTCGCTGCCTTAACATTCTGCAAATTGCCGCCGACCTGGCGGAAACCGTGGACGGCCGGGAAGTCGTCGACCGCGAGGTGATCGGCGAAGTTTTGCAAGGCCATGCGGCTCGTTTCGATAAGGGCGGGGATATTTTCTACGACCAGATTTCCGCGCTGCACAAATCGGTGCGCGGCACCGACCCGGACGCGGCATTGTACTGGTTCTGCCGGATGATAGACGGCGGTTGCGACCCGTTGTACATCGCCCGCCGGGTGGTGCGGATGGCGTCGGAAGACATCGGCAACGCCGACCCGCGCGGCCTGGAACTGGCGCTGAATGCCGCTCACGCCTACGAGCGCCTGGGCAGTCCGGAAGGCGAGTTGTCGCTGGCGCAAGCCATCGTCTATCTAGCCTGTGCGCCGAAAAGCAATGCCGTGTACGTCGCTTATAAGGCGGCAATGGCCGATGCTCGAACCAGCGGCTCGTTGGAGGTGCCGATCCATTTGCGCAATGCGCCAACCAAACTCATGAAAGAACTGGGACACGGCGCCGAGTATCGTTACGCTCACGACGAGAAAAACGCCTATGCCGCCGGCGAAAACTATTTACCGGAACCTTTAAAAGGCAAACGTTATTATTTTCCGGTAGAACGCGGCCTGGAAGTAAAGATAAAAGATAAACTGGAGTTTTTACGGAAGCAATAAAAAACCGGCAGCGGGAACCGGTGATTGCAATACTATCTTCGCAATTGTCCGTACTAGAGTATTTGGCATAAAAAAACTCCCGTACCGGAGGGCCGATACGGGAGCAAAAGCAAGCAAATATTTAGAATATCTACCTGCGAATCTCCGCCAAATGGAGAAACTTTTAAAACCTTTCGAGCTTGGCGCGACTTTCCAGCAACATGTTGCTGGAAAGCGCCGCGATACCGAACAGCATGGTTGAAATTATAAATTGCCCGAAAATAAAACTCAGTATGCCGGAGAAAGAAACCAAGCCAACAAACACGTCTTTTTTAAATTCATTCATTGCGACCACCCTACGATAAATTAATATGCAAACACGTCCGACCCAAAACGCTGTTAAATCCATTCTCGCCACCTCAAGCGGCAACGTGAGTTAAGTAAAATCCAAAACTTCAGTTACTGCCAGCACCGATCTTCCGTTATTTAATACATTTCGCATATTTCAACCAAAAAACCATAGGCTTCCGCACAAAAAACCGGATTTCCGAGACATAGGCCGAATAATAAAAAACCGACTTCAGATTGAATTTAAATATGTGGCGCTCATCACGAAAGCCACATCGCGCGGTGGCACTTGAATATTTCAGCTGAGAGCGGATCGGTCAGTCTTGAGGCTGGCGCCCACGCGCAATAGGCGCAGCAAAACCAACGCCATCCGAAACTTTATTTGGGGGAAGAAGAGCGGGATTTGAAAGGTAAAGAGATCTCCCGCCTGCGCCGTCTGATACTTTCGTCCTTGAACCGGAGGTTCAAGTGGAAACCGATTCCCGCCAATCAGGCTTCCTGAACGAACAGGCATGCACACCATGACGGGTAAAAAGCTTCCGGGGCAAATGCAGGTTCAGGAAACACCCAGTACTGCTCGAACGCTGCAGGAGATTGGACTTGTAGTTTACCGGATTTACGGGTTTTCCAAAACGTTTTCTATTTTGATGCGCAAATCTGCCAAGCGATTCGCCATATCGCTGTCGCCGGTGGGCTTATGGGCTTCCGCAGCCCAATCGTGAGCCAGATTCAACGCCGCCAGCACGGCAATACGGTCGGCCCCGCTGACTTTACCGGTATCGCGGATCTTGCGCATTTGCTTGTCGAGCTCGCGAGCGGAACTAATCAACGAATCTCTCTCGTCCGGCGCACAGGCGATCTTGTATTCCTTGTCCAGAATATTCAACGAGACGGGGTGAACGGCTTTACTCATGAGTCGTGTTCCATCGCTTTCAGGCGAGCGATCATCGCTTCGACTCGGGCTTTGGCCAGCGTGGTTTTTTCCAGCAATTTGGCTTTCTCCTTAACCAAGGCATCCTGTTTGACTTTCAACGACTTGTTCTCATTTTTGACTTGATTGAACTGAGCGATCAGCACATCCAGTTTATTTTCCAGCGCTTCGAGTTCGGTAGACGGATCTTTATCGAGTTGAGACATAGTCAGAAGTATGGGCTGATATGACGTTATAATCCTCACGTTCGGCTAGGAATGTTAGCATAAGCCAGGTATTTGAACAGCTCCTTGACAGGAAACACGTATCCAATGACATACAGCGCGATCAGCGAAATTCTGCAACAACACGACGCGGACGTCGGCGCCGCGGAGGCACACGGCGTCGCTACCGGCATGCTCTGCGTCGAAATTAAAGCCGACGTGGAAAACTGGCTCCGGGAATTGTTTGCCGAGATTGAACAATTGATTGAGGGAGACAAGAACCTGCTGTGCGGCGTCTTCGAACAAACCCGCACTTTACTGGAAAATCAAAACGACGAGTTCGCGTTCGACTTGCTGCTGCCGGACGAGGACGAGGCATTGGCGGAACAGATCGAAGCCCTGCGCTGTTGGTGCCAGGGATTTCTGTTCGGCGTAGGCTACGCCCAAACCGACGCCGACTGGCCGGGCGACACGGCAGAGGTGATGCGGGACATGATCGAACTGACTAAAATCGACAGCGACCTTGGCGAAGAAGACGACGAAAACGCGCTAATCGAAATCCGCGAATACGTGCGCGCTGCCGTATTTACCGTACGCGACCAGTTCGCCGAACAACACCCGCTACAAACTCACTAAGCCGCCGCCCCGATGAAACAAAGCGAATTCAAAAAGCGCCGCGCCAGCCTGATGAAACAAATCGGCAAAGGCAATATCGCCATCATTGCCAGCGCCCCCCACCGCACCCGCAACCGCGACGTGCATTACCCATTCCGCCAGGATAGCGACTTTTACTACCTGACCGGCTTCAACGAAGCCGAATCGATGGCCGTGTTTATTCCCGGCCGCGAACAAGGCGAATACATCCTGTTCTGCCGCGAATTCGACGAGAAAAAGGCCTTGTGGGAAGGCGCCCATGCCGGTTTGGAAGGTGCCACCAAACATTACGAAGCCGACGATTCGTTTCCGATCGACGATCTGGACGACATCCTGCCCGGCATGCTGGAAAACAAGAGCAAGGTGTTCTACCCGATGGGCAAGGACAGCGATCTCGACCACAAGCTGATGGAATGGATCAACAACATCCGCAAGCAATCCCGTTCCGGTATCACGGCGCCGGGCGAATTGGTGTCGCTGGAACACATCCTGCACGAGATGCGGCTGTTCAAAAGCGCCGAGGAATTGAAATTGATGCGCCGCGCCGCCGAAGTCTCGGCCAAGGCCCATGTTCGGGCCATGCGGGCCTGCAAGCCGGGTTTATACGAATACCAGATCGAAGCAGAACTGATGCACGAATTTGTGCAAGATGGCTTGCGCGCAGTGGCCTACCCGTCCATCGTCGCCGGCGGCAGAAACGCCTGCGTGCTGCATTACACCGAAAATAACGACAAACTCAACAAAGGCGACCTGTTGCTGATCGACGCCGGCGTCGAATGCGACCATTACGCCGCCGACATCACCCGCACCTTCCCGGTGTCCGGCAAATTCAGCGAGCCGCAACGCTTGTTGTACCAACTGGTGCTGGACGCCCAAGCCGCGGCTTTGGCCGAGATCAAACCCGGCAATCCGTGGAACAAGGCCCACGACGCTTCGGTGGAAACTTTGACCAGGGGTTTGGTGGAACTGGGCCTGCTCAAAGGCAGGGTGAAAAAACTGATCAAAGACGAAAAGTACAAACAGTTCTACATGCACCGCATCGGCCACTGGCTGGGGATGGACGTGCATGACGTCGGCGATTATAAAATCAAAGACGAATGGCGCCTGCTCGAACCCGGCATGGTGTTGACCGTCGAGCCGGGCCTCTACGTCGCCGCCGACTGCGAAACGGTGGATAAACAATGGCGCGGCATCGGCATCCGCATTGAGGACGACGTGCTGGTCACCAAGGACGGTCATGAGATATTGACCGGCGGAGTACCGAAGTCGATAGACGCCATCGAAGCGCTAATGACGGGCTAGACAATGCAACACGACTTCGATCTGATCATCGTCGGCGCCGGTTTGGCCGGCAACTGCCTGGCTCTGGCCCTGAAGCGCAGCGGATTGAAGATCGCGTTGGTCGAAGCCGCCAGCCGCGAGCAGTTGCGAAATTCGCCGGCCGGCGACCGCGCCTTGGCCCTCGCGGCCGGCACCGTCGAATTGTTGAACGCCTTGGGGGCCTGGCGCGGCGTAGCCGACAAAGCCACTCCGATCAAACACATCCACGTTTCCGACCGCGGTCATTTCGGCAAAACCCGGCTATCGGCCGAAACCGAGGGCGTCGATGCCCTGGGTTATGTGATCGTCGCCCGCGACATCGAACAGCACATGGCCGACTTGGCCGAGAAAACCGATACCGTTTGCCTGCACCAGACCCGGGTCGCCGGATTGATGTCGGGCCGCGATGCGGTCAACGTCAGCTTGAAGCAGCACGACGGCAGTTCGCTGAACGTCAGCGCACAATTACTGGTCGGCGCCGACGGTGGCAATTCCACGGTACGCAAACTGTTGGAAATTCCGCAGCAAGTCACCGAATACGGCCAGACCGCGCTGGTCACCACCGTGCATTCGGCGCTGCCACACCGCAACACCGCCTTCGAACGTTTCACCGAGTTCGGCCCGCTGGCCTTGTTGCCGGTAGCCGGCAAGCAATCGGCCGTCGTCTGGACCCGCAGCCACGAGCAAGCCGAAACTCTGCTCAATGCCAACGACCGCGAATTTCTTGCCGAACTGCAGGATTGCTTCGGCTATCGGCTGGGCGAACTGAAATTGGCCGCGCCGCGCCGGGCGTTTCCGCTCAGCCTGATTCGGGCCGAGAGCATGGTCTCTGGCCGTACCGTGATCATCGGCAACGCCGTTCACCAACTGCATCCGGTGGCCGGACAAGGGTTTAACCTGGGCATCCGCGATGTGGCTTTGCTGGCGGAAATGCTGACCGAGCAACACCAGCATAACCGCGATATCGGCGATGCCCGCATGCTGAAAAACTACAGCCGGCAGCGCCAGCAAGACCACGGCAGAACCATCGGCTTCACCGACAACTTGGTCAAGATCTTCTCCAACGGCAACCTGCCGCTGGCCGCAGTCCGCAACGCCGGCCTGACCTTATTGGACCACCTGCCCTTCGCCAAGCAAATGCTGGCCCGCCACGCGATGGGCTTGGCCGACCGGCTGCCGAAAATCGGCGACCGCGAGTAAGCCGCCAACCGCCGGCATCAGCCGGTAACGCTCAACCAGATCGATATCGCGAGACACACGCCAGTCAACAACGCGGCAAAAACCCGCGCGCGCGGCCGCGGACTGGCGGCGGTCCAAACCAGCAGGGTCCAATACGCCGCGGCCGGCAACAGGAAACTCAACAAAATCATCGCCAGCGCCCGTTCCGCGGCACAGGCCTCGTTACAAATTCCGGTCCAATAGCGCCACAAACCAACGCCCAAGCCGACCGCCAAACCGGCACCGGCCAAGCGAGATAGAAAGCGCAAACTCACGGTACCTCCCAAAACAGAATCTTTTGCGACTTACTCAAATCGGAAAAACCCGGTCCGGACGCCACCCCCAAACCGAAGCGCAACACGGTCACCACCGTCCCTTGAAACCCGGACGCCGTCAGCCGGCTACCGTTCCACAGATCGATATGGTCGCCGGAAGGCGTTTTTTCGCCGGGGCGCAACCAATAATTCTGAAAATAGACGATACCGGTCTTACCCTTGATTTTGGTTTGCCAATCCTGACCGGTGACATCGGCAACCCGGCTTTGCAGCACCTTAACCGAAGCCGTCTGCAGCCAGTCCGCCATTTCCTGCGCCCGAATCGCCAACCGGTTACCGCCAACGCTGACCGTAGCCCCGGTAAAGCCATCCAGCTTGGCACCGGCCGCATACAATGCCGCGCTGACTTTAATCGCGCATTGGTTTTCATACCCCACAGGCACGTTGCCGTTGCCGTCGCGGTAAGGCGCTTCGTCCGGATAGCCGGCCCACAACCGGGCAAAACTGATGGGCTTCGCCGCCATGCCGACCGCTCCCGAGAAGGCACCGACCGGCCCCGGCCGCGGCGATACCGCCCGACAACTGGTACCTTGGTCTATGGTTTCGTTTCCTCTGCTGTTACAGACGGGGCCAGGGCGTTGTCCGGGCATGACGGCTTCCTCCAAACGACGAGAAGTTTATCCTGAGAACGGCCGACGAATCGCTTGGCCGGCGAGAGCCCGGATTACAGCACGTCTGCTGCGCCGCGTCATCCGCTAAAACCAGGCCGGCATTTGGCCGCCGCCACGCCTGTCAAGCAAACCCCACAATTACCGGTATAATGAATCTTCCGTTGTAATCCTTTAGCTGTATATGAGTAATGTTTTTCTGGTCGCCTGCGCCTTGCTGCTGGTGTTGTTGAACGGCTTTTTCGTGGCCGTGGAATTCAGTCTGGTAAAGTTGCGGCAGACCCGAATCAAAGCCATCGAACAAAACGAAGGCTGGCGCGGCCGGATTCTGGCCAAAGTTCACAAACAACTCGACGCCTATTTATCGGCCTGTCAGCTCGGCATCACGCTGGCCTCTCTGGGCCTGGGCTGGATCGGCGAGCCGGCCTTCGCCGATTTACTGATACCCTTGTTCGATCAGTTGCAAATCACTTCGCCCGAATTAATCCACAATATTTCTTTCGCCTTTGCCTTCTGCACCATCTCGTTCCTGCATATCGTGGTCGGCGAACAAGCCCCCAAATCGCTGGCGATTCGCAATCCGGAGGGCATCGGTCTGTGGAGCGCGGGGCCGCTGTATGCGCTGTACTGGTTGATGTATCCGGCCATCTGGCTGCTGAACGGTAGCGCCACCCTGGTCTTGCGCTTGAGCGGGCTGTGCGAGGGCCACCACCACGACAGCCATTACTCCACCGATGAACTGAAACTCATCCTGCGTTCCACCCGATCGGCCGAGAATTTTACCGGCGAAGAATATAAGGTGTTAGCCAAAACCCTGGATTTCGGCAAACTGGAAGTCTCTGACTTGATGCGGCCGATCCACGAAATCACCGCACTGCAACGCGGCCAGTCGCCGCAGGAAATGCTGGAAATCGTTTCCAGCAGTTGCTACAGCCGCTTTCCGTACTTCGACAGCAACGGAATGGATGCGTTAGGCATCATCCACCTGAAGGATTTGTTTCTGGCCCAGCAAAAAGGCGATCCGCTGCACGACCTGGAAGCCTACCTGCGCCCGATTCTACATATTTCCGCGCACATGCCGGCATTGGAACTATTCCGCCGCTTTACCCAAGGCTCCCCCCACTTTGCGGTCATCGGCCAGAAAGGCCAAAAACCGTTGGGCTTCATCACCCTGGACAATCTGCTGTCGGCGATAGTCGGTGAGATCCGCGACGAATTCTGCCAATCGGAAAGCGACTGGACCCGGCAGGATGACGGCAGCCTGTTAGGCAAGGGCAGCCTGCCGATCTTCTCCTTGGAGCGCATTCTCGGCGTCGACATCGAAAACGAAGAATTGGACCTGGACGATGTCGATTCCGTCGGCGGCATGATTCTGGCGCAATTGCGCGACATACCCGATGTCGGCGAACGTATCGCTTTCAACGATTTCGAAATCGTGGTCAAGGAAATGCAAGGCCCGCGCATCGAATGGGTGGAAGTGCATCCGAAACCGTAATCCCCTGTCCAGCGCCTAAATGCCGCCAAGTTAAAGCGCGCGTCCGACACTACTCGCCGGAACCAAGCCAATTCGCCGTTGCTGTCCCTGGTCAACACCGGCAACTAGAGGTTGCAATATGGACTGGACACAAATTCTCGATATTCTGAACGCAATCACACCGGCCGAACGCCGCCAATGGCGAGTGGCGACGGCCGGCGTGGCGGCAACGGTAGCCATCCTGCTCTGGCTGGAAAGCCGGGTTTTTGGCCGCCGCGGCCGAGCCGGCAGTTGGCTGGCAGTGCGGATCGCGTCGCTGATTGCCGCACCGCTCACCTTTGCCGTTCTGGTATTGCCGGCCCAAGCGGTCAGCGGCATGGAAGGCCTTGCCGTATTCTATCTCTCGCTGTTCACGGCGGCGCCGTTGCTCTGGTTCGGTTGCCACATCGTTTGCGGCAGCCTGGTAAGCCCCGGTTTTTCCCGAAACGAAAGTATCGCGCTGGGTTTCAGCGGCTTGGCGATTCTAGCCGTGCCGTTGACGGCCTATTTCGCGGCGCAAAACCCATTGCACGCCGCCGCCCGGCAGATCGGTTTGCGCCGGGAATTGCCGCCGGACAACCCACCGCTGCCGTATCGCGTAGAGCCGGTCACGCCCTATACGATGCCCGGTGCCGGCCTGATATACACCCAATCGCTACGGGCAGAACCCGGCATCCGCTTGCAACGCGTCGAGCAACGTCTCGGCGGATACTGGCCCGCATACGATGTCGAGCACCCCAATTACTGCACACAGGGCAACGACGTTCATCTGATGTGGTCGGCGCAAGAGCCGCCGCCGTATTTGCGGCTATCGTGGCTGCAGTCCGACGCTAGGACAGCCACAACCGAATTCACGCCCGACATGGCGAGCGCGGATAAATCCACTCCTCAGTTCTTCAGCGCAAATTTTCGCGAGGCCGGCTTGGACCCGGTCGCACCGATTCCGCGCGTGCGCATGCACTTGATTCTGCTGCAAGAAGGCTTGCAGGACTATACCGAGATGCTTGGCAATCCGCCCGAAGCCGGCGAACAAAGGACAACGGATTGTGTGGCAGCCGGTTTCGAGCGTTGGCGCCACAGCGACGGCCGGCGGATTCGAGCCGCTGGCATAGCGTTCTACCTGCCGTCCGGCGGCTTACCATTACGAGGCTTATTGGTGCCTGGCGACTCGCAGCCGACGCAGTAACGCACTTCCGCAAATACGCATTTGCGCCAACCGCGCCGGCTATTCAGCCGGCCGCAAACTGGACTCGAGCACTGCTGCGGAATTGCTCGGCATTTTCGGCGAATCGGAGTACGATGCCAGACAGCCCCGGACTGCACGTCGGGCCTTTCCAGGCTGACCGCCGATACCGGAGTGGATCCCGATGATGAAGTACTACGATCGCAGCCGGAGCATCTGCGAATGGGAACGGCTGGACGAATGGCGGGACAAAATCCGCAGCAGCCTCGCCGGCGGCGAAACAAGCCGGATTTCGCCGTTTCATTTGTTATCTCTGACCGGATTCACTGCTGCCGAACAGCGCCAATGTGCCGATGTCTGGATGTCCGATCGCTTGGCCGCCAGCTCGGCGGAACGGGCAAATTTAGAGTTCATTTTCGACCGCTTGCCGCGCGGCAAAATTCGCCTGGGTTACCTATCCGCCGACTTTCAGGAACACGCCACCGCCTACCTGCTGGCCGAAACGCTGGAAGCCCACGATCGCGACCGTTTCGAACTTTACGCCTATTCCTACGGCGCCGCCGACGACGGCACTATGCGCCAGCGCCTGGAACGCTGTTTCGACCGTTTCATCGATCTTGGGGAATTGTCCATCGCCGCCTGCGCCAAAGCAATTTACGCGGACCGGATCGACATTCTGATCGACTTAAAAGGTTATACCCGCGGCACCCGCACCGAAATTCTGACCTACCGTCCAGCGCCGATTCAGGTGAATTATTTGGGTTATCCGGGCACGATGGGCGGCGATTTCTGCGATTACATCATTACCGATAATTATGTAACGCCACCTGCCAGCGCCGGCGATTACAGCGAAGCGTTCGCTTGCATGCCCGGCAGCTATCAACCGCACGGCTGCGATGTGGCGATCGGCCAACCGAGCAGCCGAGCCGAACAGGGTCTACCCGCCGACGGTTTCGTGTTTTGTTGCTTTAACCAGGCTTACAAAATCATGCCCGAGACCTTCGATATTTGGTGCCGGCTGCTATACAACACTCCCGGCAGTGTGCTGTGGCTGCTGAAAAACTCGCAGGCTAAAGGCCGGCTCCGTAACGAAGCCTATCAGCGCGGCATATCGCCGGAGCGGCTGATTTTTGCCGACGAGGCGCCGCAGCCCGAGCATTTGGCGCGCTTGAGTCTGGCCGATCTGGTGTTGGATACGGCGCCTTACAACGCCCATACCACGGCCAGCGACGCCTTGTGGGTCGGCGTACCGCTGGTGACGTTTACCGGCGACACTTTCGCGTCTCGGGTGGCGGGCAGCCTACTGCGGGCGGTGGATCTGGAAGAGTTGATCGCCGAAGATGCGGATGCCTATTATGCGTTGGCACTGGCACTCAGCAGCAATCCGCAACGCCTGGCCGAAATCAGACAGCAACTGCAGCAAAACCGTTTATCGGTCGCCTTATTCGACAATGCGGCGTACACACTGGACCTGGAAGCGTTGTATCAAGCCATGTGGGACAGGCATTTGGCCGGCCAATTGCCGGCGGCGATAGGTCGAACTGATTAACCGCACACAATCGAGGCTGCAGCACCAGCCAACACGCGCCCCATTCGCGGAGCGACGGTAATCCCCGCTACCCTTGCCAGAGCCGGATTTGAACCGGCTTTGACCTCCGGATATAGCAAATTCAGATATTTTCCCGACGTTTGCAGTAAAATTGCCGGCTGCCTTGCTGGGCTAAAAATTCGGAGAATCGAGTTAAGCGCGTCCGATTAAAACGACATAGCGAACCAGAGTCGTTATTCGCTTCCAGACCAGACCCGGCCAGGCAATTGGCTCAGTTGTGTTTCGTAAGTTATCCACCACTCCGCATCAACGCTACCAGCGCGTTCAGGGCACTCAACCCCGATTACGTTTTGGCACCGACGCAGGGACAGTGTCGACGGCGAATCTGATCACTGGGATTTTCCGCCGCTAGTGTACCCACGAGGTTCTTTTGAGTTTATCCAGTTACCGCAACGTCGACCGCGAACAGCTTGCGCACGATATCAAACAACTTTACCGACAAGCCCAGGACGATCTGGGGCCTGAAGATTACCGCCACATGCAGCGGATGGAGCGCTGGGGCCAAGCCTGTTCGCTGCTCGGCTACGCTACGGCCTGGATCGCACCGAACCCGCTGTCGGCACTGTTGATCAGCCAGGGCAGTTTTGCCCGCTGGACCCAGGTGGCGCATCCGATCCAGCATCGCGGCTACGACAAAATCAAGCAGGCTAAGCCGCGCTACCAAAGCAAAGGCTTTGCCAAAGGTTGGCGCCGGTTTCTGGATTGGCCGGACTGGATGACGCCGGCCGGCTGGCACCACGAACACGACGTGCTGCACCATTACCGTTTGGGCGAGACTGCCGACCCCAATAACGCCCAGCACAATATGCAATGGCTGCGCCAATCCGGCTTGCCGATGTGGTTGCGTTACGTGATTGTGGCGCTGTTCTCCGGCGTCTGGAAGCTGAGCTATTACACACCGCGTACCCACAAGGAATTGCGCCTGGAACAGGCCCGCCATCAGCACCAACCGGCACCGCAAATGACCCGGCTCGGCGCCTGGAGCCTGTTCACCCCGCAAGGCCGCGGCCTGTGGCTACAAAGCATTTTGCCTTACGCGGCATATCGTTTCCTGTTGCTGCCGGCGCTGTTCCTGCCGCTCGGCACGGTGGCCGCCACCAGCGTATTGTTGAATTCCATCCTGGCGGAAATTTTCACCAACATGCATACCTTTCTGGTGATGATCCCCAACCACGCCGGCGACGACGTGATGGGCTTCGACGAAAAAGCACACAGCAAAGGCGAATTTTATCTGCGGCAAATCCTGGGTTCGGTCAACTACCCGACCGGGTCCAACGCCAACGACTTTTTATACGGCTGGCTGAACTACCAGATCGAGCACCACCTGTGGCCGGATTTGCCGTTGAGTCAATACCAAAAGCTGCAACCCCAGGTCAAAGCCCTCTGCGCCCACCACGGCATCCCTTATTGCCAGGATTCGGTATTCAAACGCCTGCTAAAGGCGGTGGACATCATGGTCGGCAAGACCTCGATGCTGAAGCCGACGCTGGCACAGGCTTGACCTGAGCCCAGAACAAACCCGCAGTACGTGCCATCTAAGTTTTCATCCGCGGATCGTGGGCGAGAAACTCCAGGAATGCGCGCACTTTGAAAGACAGATTTTTTCGTGAGGGGTAGACACCATAGATGCTAACTTGGCGATCCATACTGGAGGAAAGTACCGTCGTTAAGCGGCCAGCGCGAATATCCTCTTCGGCGAGCCAGGTGGGCAACACCGAGATGCCCATTCCCTGGAGAGTCGCGTAGCGCAACAAGGACTCATCGGTACTGGATAAAACCGGAGTTATTTTAACGGAGGGAAACCCCAAATTACCCAAATCGGTTGGGAGAAGGGAATACCATAACATGTCATGAGCGACCAATTCCGCCGCTGTTGTCGGGGTTCCCGCACGTCGCAGATAATCTGGACTCGCCAGCATGTTGAAGGTTACCGAGCCGACCGGTCTGGCGATCAGGGTGTCGCCTAGTGATTGCGAAACCCGCAATGCAAGGTCGACACCTTCTTCCACCAGATTAACGAACCGCCCCGATATATCCAGATCGAAGCGCACCTCCGGATATTGCTTACGAAAATCGGCCAGAATGCCGACGAAAGTGGCGTTGGCAAACCACACCGGTGCGCTGAGGTGAAGTAAGCCTTTCGGAACAAATTTCGATTGAGTGATACTGGCCTCCACCTCTTCTAGCCCATCCAGCAGGTGACGACATTGCTCAAAATAAAGCCTGCCATCATCGGTAAGACTTAAGCTACGACTCGTCCGATTTAACAATCGGGTACCTAAATGACGCTCCAAAGCCATTACGTGCTTGCTCGCCATTGCCGGGGAAATCTGCATTCGATCCGCCGCTGCGACGAAGCTCCGGCATTCGACGACGTTTAGAAACACTTGAATGCTGGTAAGTCTGTCCATTAATTGTTTCCTCAGGAGAAAGACAAGATCAATTATATGGGGAATGATCCAATGAAAGGAAAGCCTTAGACTACGACCTCCCAATTTTTGCAGAGAACATTGCTATGAATACAACCGTCATTCCCCAACCCGCCGGCAAACTGATGAACGTAACGCTATGGGGTGCGCAAGTTCTGCTGGCACTGGTGTATATCGCTGCCGGATCAATGAAAGTTACCCAACCGATTGCCGAACTCGCAGTGTCCATTCCGTGGACAGGCGTTACCCCGGAAAGCTTTGTGCGTGTGATTGGGCTGATAGACTTGGCGGGCGGGATCGGCATCCTTGTCCCGGCGCTGACCCGTATAAAGCCCGGCTTAACCGTCTGGGCCGCTACCGGCTGTTCCACTTTACAGATTTGCGCGATGTTATTTCACTTGTCGCGTGGTGAGTTTGCCGTGTTGCCGATCAACCTGGTTTTATTAAGTCTGTCGCTGTTCGTGCTGTGGGGGCGGAAAAACGAGTACACGATTCGGGGCCGAATCTAACACCGAGACATCCAAGCCAAACGAAATGCCCAATGGGCTGGTGCGATAAACAAAGCTCTATCCCGCGGTAACGCGTGGCACCGATACCCAAAAGCACCATCGGCAAGGATCATTCCTGCTCCCGGCCTGCGCCGAATGAGCGAATGCCGCCAATCCCTTGTATAACGGGTAGCAGCCAACTGTAAGACTTGTCGCCAGCAGTTGGTGCGCGCCGGCGGCGCTGCCACTGGGATTGGCCACGCATTCAAAGCGATTGCCCAGTTGTTCGAGTGCGAAGGCCGTAAGTCGCAATTGCTAGGTTGACAATAGGCGTAGCCCTATTGCCCAATATGTTTTAACAAATCGCACCCGGCGACCGTATGCCTACCATTTTGGCGGAAGTCGCCCGGTTCTATATTACTGCTCGCGCAGAATCTCGTCAGGTTGTAAGTCGCGGCGCTTATGAATCACCGCGAGCACTTCGATATGGGTAGTTTTGATCTCGTAAAGAATGCGGTAAGAATAGAGCGAAAGTTCACGCACAGCCTCGTTGCTTAATTCTGGCACTATAAGTCCAAGACGGCAGTTTATCCAAGCCAATCGTTTTACTAACCAGCGCAGCCACCCGCTTGGCATAAAGCGGCGAATCCTGCGCAATATAGTCGTGAATATGACGAAGCTGGGCCGATGCGTGATCGGTCCACTTTACCAGGCCTGAATATCTCTTAGTACCTGTTCGGCGGGTAGGGCTCTGCCCTGTTCAGCGTCCATTTGGCCGCGCCGAATGCTTTCCAGCACATAGAGCCGGTACATAATTTCCTCCATGTCGGCGGTATCAGGTAAACGCTGAATGATGGCGAGGGCTTCTTGTTTAGCGGTGTTTAGCTGCATGGTGAACGTCTCCTTTAGTCGCTGATGGCATTCTAGGCTTGTCTGACATTGGTTAGTGTCAAGCTAGTAGTTTCACCTTGGAGCACTATTTTACAGACAGGACGCGGTGACCACCATTGTTGAAAACCGGTCTCGTTATACTTGCTCTACAACACCGCCAATCCGCTGGATAAAGTGGTGGTCGCCACCATTTGTAGCGCCGCCGACACCGAGAAAGCCTCGGCGACCAAGGGCTTCAGCCATACAATGGCCTGTAACAGATGATCTGTTGCCTTGGATTCCAACCGGGTTTTGCCTGCGCCAATTAATATTTCGGCTCAGGCAAATTCAATCCCAAAAGCGAAGGGCGCTTATTTTCCGGCGGAACTCGGCCGAACGGGCTTCGCTTCCGCAGGAGCAGCGGGGGCAGCAGCGGCAATCGAGCCGAAGGCGATTTTATTACCGATCAATTTTTCCACTTGCCGTAACGCACTGCGTTCGTCGGCGGCAACCAGGGACACGGCAAGCCCGCTCCGCCCGGCCCGGCCGGTGCGGCCGATGCGGTGCACGTAGTCGGCGGAGGAACGCGGCAGCTCGAAATTGACCACGTGCGGCAGTTTGGCGATATCGATGCCGCGTGCCGCCACATCGGTCGCGACCAACACCCGGATGTCGCCGGTTTTGAAGTCGGCCAAGGCGCTGGTACGGGCGCCCTGGCTTTTATTGCCGTGGATCGCCTTGGCGCTGATTTGGGCCGCGTTCAATTTCTCGGTCAGGCGGTTGGCATTGTGTTTGGTGCTGGTAAAAACCAACACTTGCCGCCAGTCGTTGCTTTTAATCAAATGCGCCAGCACCCCGGCTTTAGCCGGTTTTTCCACGGCATAGGCAATTTGTTCGACGCTGTCGGCCGCGGCGTTTTCGGCGGCGATTTCGACTTGGGCCGGATTGCGCAGCAGCGTTTGCGCCAATCGGCGAATGTCGGCGGAAAAGGTGGCGGAGAACAGCAGGTTCTGCCGGTTTTTCGGCAGCAAGGCCAAAATTTTGTTGATGTCGCGGATGAAGCCCATGTCCAGCATGCGGTCCGCTTCGTCCAGCACCAGCATTTCAACTTGATTCAGTTTGACGGCATTCTGGCCGACCAAATCGAGCAGGCGTCCCGGCGTCGCGGTCAGGATATCAACGCCGCCGCGCAAACGCAGCATCTGCGGATTGATTTTGACGCCACCGAACACGACATCGGATTTCAAGCGCGGCTGTTGATGAACGCCGTACTTGGCGACCGATTCGGCCACTTGCGCCGCTAATTCGCGGGTTGGCGTCAGTATCAGCGCCCTGACCGGCCGATTGCGGCTGGCGCCGGGATTGGTCGCCAAACGCTGCAGAATCGGCAAGGTGAAGCTGGCGGTTTTGCCGGTGCCGGTTTGGGCGGCGGCGAGCAAGTCGCGACCCGAAAGCACCAGCGGGATTGCTTGTTGTTGAATCGGCGTCGCCGCGCTGTAACCGGCTTCGCGGACGGCGCGGATTAAAGGCTCGGCCAAGCCGAGATTGGAAAATGGCATGAATAATTCTCGATGTGCGGGAGTGAAATCCCGTGAAAAAAAGGAATCCCTAACCGGAGCATCCGGTCAGCGAAAAGGGTAAGACACCGAAACATCGGTGTCTGATTGAAGTCGTATCAGGGTGTGATCGCGGTTAACGGCGTCTGCCTTGTTTGCCGCCGGCACTTTCGAAACCGACTCTGAGCATATTGCCGCCGAATTGAAAACCGCTCAGTTTGGCTATCGCCGCTCTGGCTTCATGGCCTTCCATCCCGATGTAACCGAAGCCGCGGCATTTGCCGCTGAACATATCGATGACGAGTTCGATGGAATGCACCTTGCCGAATTCGGAGAACAGGGCCGTGACAGTGGATTCGGTCGCGTCGCTAGGCAGATTGCCGACAAATATTCTTTTCAAAATGAGTCCTGAGTTGGGGGATCAGTATGCGGCTGCTGCTTTGGGCAGAGCGCGTAACGGAGGCGGGATTGGCGAACTTTCCAGACCATTGGCGCGGCACTGGAAAATCAAAACGTTGAGGCAACAAAGCCAGCGATATCGCTTTAACTCGGTTGATTCGTTGTCCGTGCGGATTGGTTCGGTATTGAATACAGGTTGCCGCGTAAGCTACCGGCAACCTGCAGAGCCATCGATTAAATGACTTTTACGTTTTCAGCTTGAAGGCCTTTAGGGCCACGGCCGATGCTGAATTCGACCTTTTGGTTTTCTTCCAGAGTTTTGTAACCGCCGGAGTTGATGATGTTTTTGAAATGAACGAAAACGTCGGGGCCGGATTGTTGCTCGATAAAGCCGAAGCCTTTATCGGAATTGAACCATTTTACGGTGCCAGTCGTGATTGTAGACATGAGTAAGTCCTTGATAAATGTGAAATACTGCCTAGATGGCAGGTGTAGCCGGTAAAATTGGAACTTACTTTATGAAATCAGAGCGAGTTGCGACTTCGGTGGAAGCGGCATCGAAATGGTAATCAGCAGGGTAAATCTTAATTTTGGAGCTGGCTGGAGTATGGATGCCTAACCGGCGCGAGTCAAGCAGTATTTTCCCGATCGGCCGAATACCCCGCCCCTTATCGCGCGTGGCCTCTCAGATCGAAACCTTCGAACGATGGGCCTTGCCAACCAAGCCCGCGTCGAATCGAGCGCTAGTCAACGGCTGCGCAGACCCGATTGCGCCCGCTTTCCTTGGCTCGGTAAAGCGCCTGATCGGCCCGATTCAGCAGCGCATCGACGCTGTCGTCTCCGCCGGTTAAGGCGGCCGCACCGATCGAAACGGTAAAACTCAGCGGCTTGCCGCCATCGTGCGGGACTTGCGCAGTGCCGAGCACCTCTTTCAGCCGCTCAGCCGCCTCGACCGCGCTTCCCTTATCGGTTTGCGGCAACAGGATCGCGAACTCCTCGCCGCCCAGCCGGCCGATGATGTCCGCTTCGCGCAAGGTCTCCCGGCAAACGTCCGCCAATTTTTTCAATACTGCGTCTCCGGCGCGGTGGCCGTGAATATCGTTGACTTGTTTGAAGAAATCCACATCCATCATCAACATCGTCAACGGGTTGCCGTAACGCAACGCGCTGGCGAGTTCCTGCTCGGCCTGTTCCAAGAAATACCCGCGGCTACTGATACCGGTCAAATAGTCGGTACGCGCCTGCCGGGTCAGCTCCGCCTCCAGCCTTTTGCGTTCGGTGATATCGGAATGGGTGCCGCTCATCCGAACCGGTTTGCCGGCCACATCGCGCTGCATGACTTTGGCTTGGTCCAAAACCCAAAGAATACTGCCGTCCTTGTGCAGCATACGGTATTCCAGCTTGTGCGACGGCGACCGACCTTCGATCACATCGCGAATTGACTGCCACGCCGCCGCCCGGTCGTCCGGATGCACGAAATCGCTCCATTGTTGGGTGGTATGGCGGATTTCCTCGTGACTGTATCCCAACATTTCCGCCCAACGGGAATTACGGATTACTTCGCCGGTGCTGATATTCCAATCCCAATAGCCCAATTCGGCGCCTTCCAACACAAATCTGAGCTGCTCCTCGCTGCTGCGTAAACTGTCCTCGTCGCCCTTCCGCTGAGTAACGTCACGAATAATGCTGAGTGCATGCCAGTTATTCTGCAATTTGATCGCCGACACCGACAGCTCTATCGGAAACTCGTCCCCGTTTTTTCTGAGCGACATGGTTTGCAGGGTTTTACCGATCATGATGCCCTGGCCGGTGCTTTCGAAGGTCCGGTAACCGGCATGCGCGAGCTCGCGCATCGGTAACGGCACGATCAACTCATGCAGGTTTCGGCCCAGCGCTTCGGTTTCGGTGTAACCGAAAATTCTTTCCGCCGCCAGATTCCAGTGCACCACCTCGGCGTTCCTGCCGATGATGACAATCGCATCCTGCGCCGCAGAACTAATCAAGCGGAACTTTTCCATGCTTTCCGCCAGTTCCGCGCTTTTGTTCTGCAACTCCGTGGTACGTTGCCGCACCAATTCTTCAAGGTGATCCCGATGGTGTTGCAATTCGTCGGTAAGCAATTGCAGTTTGCCGACCACGCGTTTGATATGGCTGGCAAACGGTTGAAAAATCAACCCCGCTTCGAGCACGAGCAAGGCTAAAGTCAGCAGCCAAACCGCCGTTTCGGTGGCTTCGATGCGCCTGACATTGGCCTCGCCCTCTGCCTGATATTGCTTGACCATTCCGTCCAGCGCCGACACCAGCGTGGTTGGCGCGGTACGCGTGATCTGCAACAGCAACGGGTGGTTTGTCGTCAACGCGTCGTCGCTTAGTTCCAGCAACTGCCGAACCGCGGCGACGTAACGGTTCACCTGAGCGTCGACGCCGTCGGCACCGGCAAAATACATGGCCTCTACCGTCGGCGAATGGTTGGCGGGCAACCCCATGGCGGGATCGCCAAGCGTCAGCGCCCGGTGCGAACGCTCCATCAAATCCACAGCGTCCTGCAAACTGGCCCGGATGGCCGGCCGGCCGGCCGGCGGCGTCATTACCAACAAATTGGCAAACAATGCAGTACGCTGACTGAGCATACGCTGGCGGCCGCTGACATTAACGATCGCGGCCGTGCTTTGCTGCTCTGCAATCACCAAGCGCAAACTGAACCAGGCGGCGGTAGACGACGCAGCAACCAACAGCAACGCCACGGCGTAGCGCCTGATCAAGGCGCGGGCAATGGCACGATTTTGCGCGATGTTAGCTTCCTTAAACGGCTCTCCGGTCATCAGTACGGTCTCCGCTACTTAGATCTCCAGTTTAGCGAATTTAAGCATGTACCGGTTGGTTTAAAAGACATTCCGGTAATGAAAAACGAGGCAAATACCGACAGTCATGCAGCACCAGACGCCGGCATTCTTCCGATCCTTACGAGCCGCGGCTGGTTGCCATGAAACTTTTATGAAAAGTGGGAAGCTGTCAGCGGAAACGCCAATAATTCCTCGGCCGGCATGGGCTTGGCATACAGATAGCCTTGCACGAAGTCGCAACCGGCCGCCGCCAGAAGATCACGCTGCCCCACTGTCTCCACTCCTTCGGCAATGGTTTTTAAACCCAACTTGTGTGCCATCACGACAATCGCTTCGGCGATCGCACGATCGTTGGAATCGCTTTCCAGGTCGCGCACAAACGAACGATCGATCTTTAGGTAGTCGATGGGGAATCTTTTTAAGTAAGCCATCGCCGAATAGCCGGTGCCGAAGTCGTCTAACGCCACCTGCATGCCGACCTGACCCAGATGTTTGATGATTTGCAGGATGTCGGGACGATCGTCCAGCAATAAGCCCTCGGTGATTTCGATGACGATGTGTGCCGGCGTGAGCCCGGTTTGCGCCAAATCAGCCAGCCAAGACACGTAAAAGTCACCCTTGATAAATTGGCGCGGCGACAAATTGACGCTAATTTGCCGGATGAGCCGACTGTCGGCGTTCCAACGCCGGGCGGTTTCCACGGCCTGACGAAAGACCCAATCGCCGATGTCGTGGATCAGCCCGTTTTCTTCGGCAATCGAGATGAATTGGTCGGGCGGCACCATGCCGCGTTGCGGATGCCGCCAACGCAGAAGCGCTTCGGCCTTGACGATTTGGCCGCTGGCAATGTCGACAATCGGTTGATAGTGAACTTGCAATTGGCTTTTGACCCAGGCCTCCCGTAAATCACTAGCAAGTTGCAAGCGGTTTTGCGCTTGTTGCTGCATGGCGGGCGTGAAAAAGCTAAAACCGTTGCGCCCCTGTTGTTTGACGGCATACATGGCCTGGTCGGCGCAACCGACCAAGCTGTCGGCATTGACTGTATCGAAAGGATAAGCGGCAATCCCGATGCTGGCGGAAATATACACGGTGTGTATATCCAAGCTGAATGGCTTGCTAATGTCGCCGACGATGTTTTGCGCGATTCGACCGAGGTGCGACATGTCATCCACCCGCGGTAAGATGACAATGAATTCGTCCCCGCCCAGCCGAGCGACAGTATCGGTTTCGCGAACAGAGGCACGAATCCGCTGGGCGGCTTCGACTAATAACAGATCGCCGATTTCGTGACCCAGCGTGTCGTTGACTTCCTTGAAACGATCCAAATCGATAAATAGCAGAGCCAGGCTCTCGCCGCCACGGGCGGCTTTGCCGATTTCTTCGTGCAAGCGGTCGCGAAACATGCGCCGGTTGGGCAATCCGGTCAAAGTGTCGTAGCTGGCCTGATGTTGCATCTGTTCTTCGATGCGCTTGCGCTCGATAGCGATAGCGCTCAAATGACTGGCATAGCGCAGTCGTCCCAGGTTCAATTCATTCGGCTCGCCGGGTTGGCCGCGATACAGGGTGATGACGCCCAATTGCTGGCCGGAAGAGCCGATAATCGGATCCGACCAACTGGAGACCATTCCGGTTGCCGCGGCAAACGCGCGACACTTTTCGGAAGCCGTGGCCAAGCGCATATCCTCTATGATCAAAGGCTCGGCCCGATCGAATACCATGGCACAGCCGCAACCCGGCTCGCCCACTGCCACGCCTTGCCCATGCACGGGGCAGGGAATGGAAAACGACGGCGCCACCCCCTGAATCAAACGCTTGCCAGTTTGATCCAGCAATTGAATCCGACAACGACAACCGGGACAGGCAGACTCGACATAGAGTGCGATTTGGGTGAGTATCTCGCACAGGTCACCGCTTTGAGCCATGCGCTCGAACACCCGTCGACGTTCAATATCCAACAGTTGCTCTCGTCGATGTTTGGTCATGTCGAAACCCAACACCAGCAAACCGCGTATTTCCCCGTTTGCATTACACTCCGGCGAGATACGCACCAGATGGCTGTACAAGACCTCCTGCTTATTGCGCCATTCCAACGTCACATCTTCACGTTTGCCGGACGACAACACCCGCCGCAACAAGGCGATGTAATCATCGACCGTCACATTGGTCGCCCGCCAGAATGCGGTTACATGCGAACCCAGGATGTCTGCTTCCGGTAGATCGACAGCTTCCACGAAAGCCGGATTGACGTAGGTGTGGTGCAAGCTCCAGTCCAGACGCAGCACGTAGGTCGGCAAGTTTTCGATCAGTGTGCGAAATTCTTGTTGGCGTTCGGCCAGTGCAGACTCCATCTGCTTGCGTTCGCTGATGTTACGGACCATCGCCATGTTGTAGCCTTGGCCGTCGGCTTCGAAATAGTTGGCGACCACCTCGACCGGAAACATCCGCCCGTCCTTGGTCTGGTGGCAGGACTCAAAGGTCAAGGAGCCGTTCTCCCGCAGCTCGCGCCAATGTTCGGGCCAGATCGCATGCTGGTAGTTGGGGTCGATATCCGGGACGCTCAAGCCCAACATTTCGTCTTTGCTATAACCCAGTGCTTGGCAGGCGTGCGCATTGACGTATCGGATGCGGGCATGGGCGTCGATCAGACAAACCGATTCCTCGACCCGATCGATGGCATAGTGCAGGCGAGCCAGCTCTTGCTCGTGTCGTTTGCGCTCGGTGATGTCCAGGATGGTACCCACCAGGAACTGTTGGCCACGCTCGTCGTTGCAGCGGGTTTTCTTGATGATGATGGTATGGGCGGTGCCTGCACGGTCGGTAAACGTCACCTCGCTGACATTCTCCTCGCCGCTGGCGAACACCGCATCGTCATTAATCCGGAATACGGTGGCCTCTTGCGCGGAAAAAAAATCGCAATCGCGCTGCCCCAATAAGGTGTCCATCGGCTGGCCGATGAACTCGCAAAAAGCCTGGTTGAGCCTGACCCAGCGATGCTCACGGTCTTTGACGAACACCGGGTCGGCGATCGTTTCGATCACCCTGTCGAGAAATTGGTGGGACTCATTGAGCAGGCGTTCCGACTGCTCGCGTTCCAGCTCAGCTGCCGCACGGGTCGCCACCAGTTGCAACAAGGCGGTCACACCGGCGAGGTCGTGCATCGGCTTGCCGTCCATCACGGCAATCAAACCGACCGCCTGGCCCGAGGAATCCAGCAGCGGTAGACCGACATAGCTCTCGACATCCATTTCAACCAGCAATCCATCTTCCGGGAACAGGCGCCGTATCTGCTCCGTGTAACAACACAACGCGCCGCCCTCGATCACGTTGGCGCAAGGCGTCCCTTTTAAGTCGTATTGGGTATTGGGCAACATAGCCCCCTTAGCGTACATCGCTACGGTTTCGGCAGTCCCCGAGCCTTTCAGCAACCGGTTGACGACTACATAATCCATTGCCAGCGTCTCGCCCAAGTAACGGGCAAGTGCCGACAAAAACGATTCGCCGTCGGCCTGCCAACGCCGTTGCGCAATGAATTGCAGGGTGTTCTCGATGTGCTTGCGTTCAGTGATATCGAGCGATGTGCCGATAAAGCGCACCGGCTTGCCGTCGGCATCGTAGTAAGGTTGACCGCGTTCGAGGATGTATTTGACGCGACCATCCGGGAACAACAAACGATGTTCGACTTCATAGTGCGTCCGTTGCACAATCGATGCGTTATACACCTGCACCACTCGCGCTCTGTCGTCGGGATGAACCGTGTCGACGAAGGATTCAAACGTTGCAGCGAACCGGGTCTTGTCGATTTCCCAGATGCGAAAGGTCTCGTCCGACCAGGTCAACACATCATTGACGATATCGACATCCCAACTGCCAATATGACCGATGCGTTGGGCTTCTTCCAGCGCCACTCGACTGGACTGCAAGGCTTGTTCGATCTGCTTGCGCTCGGTGATATCCAGCATGATGCCATGCCACTCGATCTCACCCTCGGGGCCCAGATCCGGGGCTGGGGCGGACTTGGCTTCGAGCCAGCGGATTCCCTTGGCGGGGTGAATGATACGAAACTCGATATGAAACAGCCCCCGCTGTTTCACCGAGTTGGCCAACGCGGCCTCGATCATTTCCCTGTCATCCGGATGGGCCATAGCATGCAACGGAGCCATGTCCTCGGCCACCTGCTCCGCTTGCAAACCATATAAATCGCATATGCCGCTACTCGCATAGGGAAAGCTGAAACGGCCATCCCGCGATAAGCGAAAGGTAAACACAAAGCCCGGCAGATGGGCCGCCATCCGCGAAAAACGCTGTTCCAATTCTAAGGCCAACGGCATCAATATTGCCTCTTCAACTCAGGTAACTCGGAACACCCGGCGCCCCGTCCGGCCCATCCGAATGTCGTCGAATCTGTTTGGGCTTAGAGCCCTGACCCGATCCAGCAATCGCACCCCCAATACCAACAAACTCTATTCAAAACCTACGCAACTTGGACGTGGCGTCAGAGGAAGTCAAGTCGGTCGGAAAATACAGACTCCATGGGACTGGTTCTCCGACAACCACGTGTCAGTTCGTAAAAAAACGGCAGGCAATTCCGGCGTCCGTCTTGCGCTTTGGTTTGAGGCAAACCGCTTTGTGTGATTCAGCTGAAGGCGGTTATCACAACCGACGAAAAACATCCTAAACCATTGACTTAACGCAATGTCACTGACCTGAAGCTAACTCGGCGCCGAATACGGTCGAGAAAATTATAGAGTATGAAATCGCAGGATGAGGAATCGAAAGCCACTTGAATTGAGCTGGACTCCGGTCTGATCAGCAGGAGCGCAATCATGCTGCCCTGCTGATCAAAATAAGGCCAATCACGGATTTGCCGCCAGATGGGGCAAAGCCCTCTATGGATGGCACTCCGGCAACAGCGAACTTCGCCAGTATTGGCCTTCTTTCTCGAACAAACGCCGGCTTTCTTCCGGCCCCCAGGAACCGGCCGGATAGGTAGGGATATAGTCGCGTTCGATTGCCCAGTTTTGCAGGATCGGATCGACGATACGCCAGGCATACTCCACTTCGTCGAAGCGCAGGAACAGCGAGCGATCGCCTTTCATCACGTCCAGCAACAGATCCTCGTAAGCGTCGACCCGACGCTCGTCGGGTTGGCGGAAACTGGCATCCAGGCTGGTAGTGCGGGTGCGCATCTCCAGCCCGGCTTCTTTGACGGTCATTTCCATCCGGATGCATTCGTCAGGCTGAATCCCCATCAATACCCAGTTCGGCGTCATGCATTGCACCTGGGTGTCGCGGAAAAACTGCAAGGGCGGATGGCGAAAACAAATCGAAATCGACGACTGGCCCTTGGCCATACGCTTACCGGTCCGCAGATAAAACGGTACGCCGCGCCAACGCCAGTTGTCGATCAGCAATTTCACAGCGGCGTAGGTCTCGGTCGTGCTTTCGGCCGGGATATTGGGTTCTTCCAGGTAGGCCGGGACTTTTTGGCCGGCGATGTTGCCTTTGGCATATTGGCCGCGGAAGGCGTGGGCATGCACGGCCGACTTCGGAATCGGCCGGATCGATTTCAGGACTTTGACTTTCTCGTCACGCAGCGATTCGGCGTCCATCGATACCGGCGGTTCCATCGCCACCAAGGTCAATAGTTGCAGCAAATGGCTTTGCACCATATCGCGCAACGCGCCGGCACTGTCGTAATAGTCGCCGCGGCTGCCGATGCCCAGTTCTTCGGCATGGGTGATCTGCACGTGATCGATGTAATTGCGATTCCACAACGGCTCCAGCATCACGTTGGCGAAACGGAACACCAGGACGTTCTGCACCATGCCCTTGCCCAGATAGTGGTCGATCCGGTAAATCTGGTCCTCGCTCAGATAGCGGTTCAGGCGTTTTTGCAGCGCTTGCGCGCTCTCCAGATCGTAACCGAACGGCTTTTCGATCACGACCCGGCGCCAACCGTACTCTTCGTTGAGCAGGCCGACGTTACTCAGCGATTCGATCACGTTGCCGAAATCGCTGGGGCCGATCGCCAAATAAAACGCGATATTGCGGGAAAATTGCGGGCGACCGCCCAGGGTTTCCGCCAGCGCTTGGTAGCATTCGGCCTGGTCCAGGTCACCACGGTGGTAATCCAGGCGTTCGGCGAAACGGGCGAATTCGGCTTCGTCCAGCGGCGTTTTCGACTGCTCCTGCAACAAGGTTTTTACTTCGGCCAGCCAGGTCGCCCGATCCCACGGCCGCCGGCCGACGGCCAGGATGCGGGTGTCGTCCGGCAGTTTTTTTTCCAGTTGCAAATGATAAAACCCGGGCATCAATTTCAGCCGGGCGAGATTGCCGGTGGCGCCGAAAATCACGTAGGTACAGGGATCGGTATTCATGGCTCTGACTCCTTGCCGAAATGGCGCTGCTTAAAACAGTCTCAGCCAGTTTGCATGATTTATCGAGAGCCGTCGATCTTGGCGTGACCACTAGCACCAGGAAGTGCGGCTAGGCAGGTCGCATCGGTCCCTGCAAAGCTGCGGATTACCGGTTGCCAGGTACTAGCAGCTTGATTTTTCGGGGTGGTTTGCCGGACCGATGCAATTGGCTCCCGCGCTGACGGGAGCCGTGGCTGGAAACGCTACTGCGAACGACGCGGTTGGCACGAACCAAAAGTCATCAGGTATTGGCCAGCATCGCCAACGCCGTCAGACTGGGCAGGAAGAAATAAGCCCCGCCGCGGGTCGTGACGAACTGCTGGAAGCCGCAGACCCGGCGCCGTAACGGTTGGTCCTGAATGGTGAATTTGCGGTCGGTTTCCACTGCGCTGCCGATCAACGGATCGTCTTCGTCGTACAAGCCGGCAAATTTGACGTTGTTGATCCAGGTATGTTGCACGAATTCGAACTGACGTTCGATGTTGGCGTTCAGGCAGATGAACAGCAGACCGCGCTCGTCCTTGCCGGTGTCCTGGCTCGGATCTTCCAGATAGCTGCCGTAGCTGCGGCCGCGGCGCAAGATGCGGTGGCGGTTGGCCACTTTCAGCGATTCGGCCTCGTTTTCGCCCAAACCCACCCCGCGCGGATTGGCGCGGCGAATGTGCGAGCCGAACGGGCAACCGGTGCCGTCCTTGTCGTTAGCGAAGGTAAAGCTGTTGTCGATTTTATTGGAATCGGTCTTTTCCCCCGGCTCGACCACCGCACCGCTTTTCCAGCGGCCGACGAACTTGGCGGCCAGATATTCCGGATCGATGCCCTGCCGTGCCGCCTCGTCGTTAATGAACTGCCAGAATTCGCCGACGTTCTGTTTCAATTGGCGGAACACCAGGTAGGTACCATTGGCGCCGAATTGTTCGCTGACCGGCATCTGGGTCTTCTTGCCGTCGTACTGGTTCGGGTAGCCCAATAGAAACTCCCCGGTCGCGATTTCGCCGGCGCCGGGCACGGTTGGAAAGCCGTCGACCAGCGGATCGGAAATACCGTCGGCAAAACCGAAATGCTCCCGCACGAAACCGTGCTGGTTTTGCACCTTGGCGCCGGCATCCAGACGGTCGATTTTACTCAAGCCGGCCGCTTTTAAGCCTTTTTCGAAACTGCTGCAACTGGCGGCGTGAATCGCATCATCCTTGGAAAACAGAATCAGCAGAATATCGACTTCCTTATTGCCGTTGCCCCAACTCCATTGCGCCGGGTCGTTGGGGCCGCGGTCGCCGAGCAAGGCCGAACGGTGTTCGGAATTCATTCCTTCGCGGAACGACAGTTCGAAACTGTAGCGTTTGGCCTCGTCCGCCTCCAGTTTGCAGTAGCCGGGATAGCTGATGGCCAAGTTCAGACGGTTTTCGGTGGTGTCGTCCGGTTTTTCGGCGCCGTGACTGATCTGGCCGCTAGCGACCAGATTTTTCAACCAGGCTTTGGTTTTGGCGGCATCCTCGATCCGGAGCAGATAATAGCTGGCATTGGCCATGTATTTGTTGTAGCCGCTGAATACGATGCCTTGTACTTCGTCTAGTTTTATCGTTGTCATGGTTCAGTTCCTTATAAGCATTTCAGCCAGGCGGCCAGATCGGCGGTGGAGAACAAACCGCCATGGATGCGGCGGTTGTTATCGATGTTTTTCACCGACAAATCGGTATAGGCGCTGTACCAGACCAATTCCGGCAACTGGCTGTTACGGGCGAAGTTTTTGAAACGCTGTTCGTCGCGGGAACCGCCGCGCAACGCCAACCATTGCGTATCCGGAAAACCTCTATCCTTGGCTTGCTGGGTGTTGCTCCAGACCGCGGTCAAACCGACGCTGGCGTGGTCGATGAATTCGCCCAGGTAGTTTTCCCAACTGCCGTCGTAATTACTCATGAACAGCAGGCGTCGGCGGCCGCCGGCATTACCGGGCAGAATCACCCAACGCGCAAAATGGATCGTAACGATGCCGCTCAAATTGCCTTTGGTCGCCACCAATTTGGCGACCAGATTGATGCCGGCCAACACCACTTTCAACGTGTAGAACCGGAAGTTGCCGGGCTTGATTTCGATCACGCTGGTCAGATGGTTTTGCAACTGGCGGTCTTCGACCCGCTGAATCGCCTGCATTTGCTCGGACACCACCCAAGGTTTGTCGTCCTGTTTGTCGCGCATTTCATGCCAGCGCAGCACGACGCCGAACGCGATTGCGCCCAACACGGCCGTGGTCGTCAAAAATTCGGTAAACGGCCCGAACCAGCCGAAAAAGCCGCCGACCAGGACGATGCCGACCACCGCCAACAGCGCATTGAAGACTTTATCGCCATAGAGCGTAAAGAACGGCTGAGCCTCGATCTTGGGAATGCCGCCCGGATACACCGTATTCAAGTGCTGCACCACCGCGGCGTGGATTTGCGTTTCGCTTTGGCCGACCAACTGGCTGCGGTTTTCGTCGATGAATTTTTGGATATGGCCGCGGATTTCGCGCTGCCGGTAAATCGTATTGCGGTTCTGGCCGGGATGGGCAACGTAAAACGCATTGGCGCCCTGATCGTTGGCCAGCAAGTAAGCCGCCAACTGGCCGGCATCGCTGCCGGGATAACCGGCGCAACAGCTATACACCTTGTTGACGAACTGCGGATTCTTCGCGATCAGTTCGTTGACGAAAGCCTTGACCTCGCCGTCGATATTGGCCTCGAACGCCAGCAAGGCCGGTGCCGGCGAACTGCCCGGCGACGGATGGTCGCCGGGTATGACGAAAAAAGTGCAGTAATGCAGATGCTCGTAGGCGGCGAAGGATATCTCCTGGCCTTTCTTGTTTTTGATATCCAGCCCGATCGGCTCCAGATAGCTTTTCAGCTCCTCCAGCTTGTCCGGCAAAATTTCCGTGATAACGGTCATCGGATTCTGTTGCATAGCAAAGTCCTCTTGAAATTATTATGGTCTGGTCGAAATTACCGATCGAACGCCAGCACGAACTGATCGGGGAACGGACCGTCGTACAACAGGCACCCGCATTTCCTGAGATTGTTCAGTCTCAGCAAACTGCCCACTATCAACGGAATCTGGATGCGGTTGACGTACTCGCCGAAACAGCGGTGCATGCCGTCGCCAAAGTGCATATAGCGATCCAGCGCGCGGTCGTCGCGGACGCTGAACGGTTCCGGCCAGGCGCTTTCGTCGAACATCGCCGAGGCGGTGAAGGCAAACACTTCGGTTCCTTGCGGAATCTTGACGCCGCCGATTTCCGCACCGTATTTACAGTGGCGGCGCATCGCCGCAGCCATGGTATTGAAGCGGAACACGTCGAAGCACAGATGCAACAATTTGTCCTCGTCATCGACCGCTTGCTTGGCCCGGGCCAAGACCTCCGGCTGGGCCAGCAATTGTTCGACGATCAAGCTACTGGCCATCGACGTGGTGTCCAAAGCGCCGACGATCAGGCCGGAAATATTGCGGCGGATACCGTCGTCGTCCAGATCGTGCTGGCCGTCCAGGCCCATTTTGATCAGGCGGGACAAAAAGTCTTCGCAGACCTCGCCGTTTTGCAAACGCTGCCGGCGCTCGACAATCAGATTCAGCAGATACGGCCCCATCTCCCGGAAGGATTGTTCGGCGGTTTGCTGAATCGCGCGGTTGTTGCTCAAGTTCAGGAACAGATCGTGAAACAGCGAGCGCATCCAGCGCATCATCGTCACTTCGTCCGGCCCCGGCACGCCCAGGTAATCGCTGATGAAGCGCCGTGCCGCCGGCCGCGCCAGTTGCGACACCATATCGATCCGGCCCACCGGCAGTGCGGCTTGCACCAGCTCGTCGCAGTGTTTACGGACGATACGGCGGATCAACTCGGCTTCGTTGGGCTGGATCACCCGCCGCAATGCGCCCTGCTCGCGGCTGTATTGTTCGGACCGGTCCATGCCCAGGAAAAACGGCCCGTTCAGGCGCTGCATGTTCGGTGCGTTGATTTCGGCGATGGTGAATTCGGTATCGCGCGCCAGTGTCTCGCGCACGTCGGCGTCGCGGGTGACGATGCCGTATTTGCCGAGCACCAATACCGGCTTGTGCTCGCGCAACCAGGCGAACAATGGCCGCTGTACCTTGGCCCCGGTCAATTGGGCGATGCCGCGCGCCAAATAGTACGAAAACAGATTCTGCGGCGTGGTCGAGGTCGGGTGGTGATCCAACTCGGCCTGGCGTGGCGGCCGGTATTCGCGGTACATCTTCAACGCCAGTTCGCCGCTGCGGGTAGCGCGCAACTGTCGGCAAAACGCCTGATATTCTTCAGGCAAACTGGCGAAGGCCGGAAACTCGCCGCCGTATTGGTCCGGAAAAATCACCGGCGCCGACAGCGCCGCCAAGGCGTAATCGGCAATTCCCGGTTTTGCGCCGGCAAGATAAGCCCGGCCGTCGTTCAACAAGGCATCGAATTCGCCGAATAGCGTTTCGATTTTGGTCCGGTTGGGTTGAATGTGTTCGGCGCCGACCGGCAGATTTTTCTGCATCGCCGCGCGGATATACGGATAGGCTTTTTCCAGAATGGCTTGCTGCCAGCCCGCAATGCCCCGCCGCCAGGCCGGCAGTAAAATCTGCGGGTGCGGCAGCAACATCGAATAGGCGTAATCGCGAGTCGCCAGACCCAGGGCATCCAGTTTGCTCAGTAATTCAGCGGTGGCTTGCCGCTCCGCGTTACCGGCCGGGAACAGACGCTGATCGGCCGGCAAGCGGGCGTCGACGTATCCGACGATGTCGCGCCAGTTATCCAGCGTCGCCTCGCTGCTGACGAACACCGGCATGGCCTGACCGCCGCCACCGGCCAGTCGAAACGGCAGCAAATGCAATACCGGCGCGCTGCCTTGTTCGCGGTAAGGTACGCCGCCGGATTCCAAGACCCAGCGTACCAACTCGCAAATATGGGATGTCGGAATCGTCAGCAGGCGATTCAATTTTTTGGAACGGGCTCCGCGCCGCGTGTTTCCGGGTCTGATCATGCTTCCTACCTCGTTGTTTATAGTTATTGTGTGCATTCCCTGCTTGGCAGCATATCTCCGCCACTGCCGACAATGGCCGCTTCGGCGGCGTCACCGCCGCCAACCATCGCCCGCCGATTTAAGACCGAAATATGATAGATTAATCGTAACTAATTGAAATAAAAAGTGAAAGTGAAAAATTACCATAAGCAACAACCATGCCGTAAGGAGATCTAGTTCACAAAAACCGCCGCCTTCCAGCAAGCGCAGGCCTAACGCGCAGACGCTTGCTCCACGTTAACCACATTGCAATCTTTCTGTAACCGGACCTTAACCGTCCTGTCATCCCGAGCTTCCTATAATCCGCGGCTTATCAAACCGCTTGGGAGCCTTTCGAATGCGACATTTCCGTAAATTCCGCTTTACCCCGCTGGCTTTGGCCTTGAGTCTTGCCGGATTACTACCGGCCCACGCCGAAACCGCCGCCGCGCCGCAGCTCGAGCAAGGCATACAGATCGGCGATTTGGCGCCGGGCCGCGCCATCATTTGGAGCCGTGCCGACCGCCCTGCGCGAATGTTCGTCGAGTACGCCTACAATCCGCAATTTATCGACTCGGTGCTGATCCGCGGCCCGCATGCGACGGCCGAGTCCGATTTCACCGCCCGCCAGGATTTGACCGGACTGGAGCCCGGTAAGGACGTTTACGTCAAGGTCTGGTTCCAAGACCTGTCCAATGCCCGCAATAAAAGCGAAGCGGTGAACGGCAAATTCCATACCCTGGGTAAACGCGACAACATCCGTTTCGTCTGGGGCGGTGATATCGCCGGCCAAGGCTGGGGCATCAACGAAAGCTTCGGCGGCATGAAAATTTACGAAGCGATGCGCCAGGTGCGGCCGCAATTCTTCATCGAAAGCGGCGACAGCGTCTATTCGGACGGGCCAATCCCGGAAAGCCGGGTAGCAGAGAACGGCCAGGTTTGGACCAACTTGGTCACGCCGGAAGTCAGCAAAGTGGCCGAAACCTTGAACGAATTCCGCGGCCGTTACAAGTACAACCTGCTGGACGCGAATGTGCGCCGCTTTAATGCCGAAGTGCCGCAAATCTGGCAATGGGACGACCACGAGGTGGTCAACAACTGGTCCGACGCCAAAGACTTGAGCAATGACGCCCGTTACACCGAGAAAAACATCCCAACCTTGATCGCCAGAGCCACCCAGGCTTTCCACGAGTACGCTCCACTGCGTCCGCACGGCGCCGAAGAGTCCGAACGCGTCTACCGCAAACTGTCCTACGGCAAATTGCTGGATGTATTTGTGATCGATATGCGCAGCTACCGCGGCCCCAACACCGCCAATCTGCAAACCAGCGAAAGCCTGGACACCGCATTTCTGGGCGAAGAGCAATTGGCCTGGCTGCAAGAGGAACTGGCAAACTCGGATGCGACCTGGAAAGTCATTTCCGCCGACATGCCGATTGGCTTGAACATCGGCGACGGCCAGTTACCGGACGGCACGCCGCGCTGGGAAGCGATCGCCAACGGCAACCACGGCCCGGCCGCCGGCCGCGAACTGGAAATCGCCCGTTTGTTGAAATTCATCAAGGACGCGCGGATCAAAAACATCGTCTGGCTGACCGCCGACGTGCATTACGCCGCCGCCCATTTCTACGACCCCGCCAAAGCCGCCAGCAAGGACTTCCTGCCGTTTTGGGAATTCGTCTCCGGCCCTTTAAATGCCGGCTCGTTCGGCCCCAACAGTACCGACGGCACTTTCGGCCCGCAAGTGGTATTCAGCAAGGCACCGCCGGCCGGCCAAGCCAACCTGTCGCCGTATGCCGGGTTGCAATTCTTCGGCCAAGTCGATATCGATCAACGCAGCCGCGCCATGACCGTACAACTCAAAGACCTGAACGGCGCCGTCGTGTTCAGCAAAACCTTGCCGGCGCAAACCGGCCGCGACCGCAAATACGCGTGGGACCGCGACTAACACTGAGGCCGGACGCTGCGTCGTCCGGCCGCTCCAGTTTTAACTCTGTTACCGAATTACTTTAAGGAACCAACCATGCCAAAATCTTACGCATTCCGTCTATTACCTTTAGCCTTAGCCTCCAGTTTTGCCATGCCAGCAATTGCCGATGCCGATTTCAAACATCCCCACCACCAGCCGCACAAGCAGGCGCCACTGGTGATCGGTCATCGCGGCGCGTCCGGCTATTTGCCGGAACACACCCTGGAAAGCTACGCCAAAGCCATCGAGTTGGGCGCCGACTTCATCGAACCGGACTTGGTCTTGACCAAGGACGGCAAAATGATCGCCCGCCACGAACCGATGATAGGCGCCACCACCGATGTCGCCAGCCACCCCGAATTCGCCGACCGCAAAACCAAACGCATGTTGGACGGCGTCGAAGTGGAAGACTGGTTCGCCAGCGACTTTACCCTGGCCGAGATCAAAACCCTGCGCGCCGTGCAGCCCCGCGCCAGCCGCCCGCAGGAATTCAACGGCCTGTATCAAATCCCGACCCTGGACGAAGTCATCACCCTGGCCAAACGCCAATCGCGCCTGAGCGGCCGCACAATAGGCATTTATCCGGAAATCAAACATTCCACCTACCACGCCGATTTGCGCAACGCCAGCGGCCGTCGCCAATTCGGCCGCCATTATTTCGAAAATCGGCTGCTTGCCAAATTGCACGCCGAATACGGCAACAGCGAATGCGCACCGGTCTTCATCCAGTCGTTCGAAGTCGGCAATCTGCAATACCTGAGCAAGAAAACCGAAATCAATCTGGTGCAATTGATCGATGCCGACGACGTCAATGCCGACGGCTCGATCTCGTTGGTACCGCCCTACAAACAACCCTACGACTTTGTCAAAGCCGGCGACTCGCGCACCTTTGCCGACCTGTTGAGCGAGGACGGACTGGATTTTGTTAAATCCTACGCCGACGCAATCGGCCCGTGGAAACCCTATCTGGTGAAAACCGTGGCGGATAACGTCGACCGCAACAACGACGGCGTGGTCAACCTCAACGACCGCCGGGTCGACGGCAGCACCGGCGTATTGGAAATGGCCCACGACAAAGGCTTGAAAGTCCATACCTGGACTTTCCGCAACGACGCCAGCGGTTACGGCTTTGCCGATCCACAAGCGGAAATGACCTATTACTACGATTTGGGCGTGGACGGCTTGTTTACCGACTTTCCGGACACCGGCGTCGCCGCGCGGGATGCGTCGACCAATACCGGCAGCAATATCGAATCTTGCGGCCACCGTGGCCGGCACAATCGCCAACACCGTTGATATCGTAAGCGCCTCCGGCTGCGATGGCCGGAGGCGCGATTTTTCCGCCACTCCCAATTCCACCGCGCCAACCTGACCCGGTCCGGACAAAACCGGCCGCGGCCAGATTTTGCCAAATCCACTGACTTGGTTTGGTAGCATGTAGCACCAATCGCCATACTGCCTACGCCCTTTACAGCCGATATGCGAAATCCGAATCGTCAACAGCCATGAATCCGACCGCCGAAACCGCCGCAGCCGTCCGCGCCCATATCGATGGGCTTTACCGCTCCGAATCGCGACGGGTATTTGCCACGTTGATTCGGCTGCTCGGCGATTTCGACGTCGCCGAGGAAGCGCTGCACGATGCGTTTCGTAGCGCATTGGAGCAATGGCCGGATGCCGGCATTCCCCACAATCCGCGCGCCTGGCTGGTTTCCGCCGGCCGCTTCAAAGGCATCGACAAACTGCGCCGGCAAAGCCGCTACGACTTACACGCAGACATGGCCGATATTGCCGAAACCGAATCGGCGCCGCCCGATCCGGATGGCGACGGCCCGGAGGACGACCGGCTGCGGCTGATTTTTACCTGCTGTCACCCGGCGCTGGCGGCCGAAGCCCAAGTCGCGCTGACGCTGCGCGAAGTCTGCGGCTTGGCCACCGAGGAAATCGCCCGCGCTTTTTTGTTGCCGACGCCGACCTTGGCGCAACGCATCGTCCGCGCCAAGGCCAAAATCCGCGATGCCAAAATTCCTTACCGGACGCCGGAACCCGACGAGCTGGCCGAGCGCTTGCCACCGGTGCTGCAGGTGGTTTATCTGGTATTCAACGAAGGCTATTCGGCGTCGTCCGGCCCGGAACTTAACCGTCCCGACTTGTCGGCGGAAGCAATTCGGCTGGGCCGGCTATTGCTCGAATTATTACCGGAAGCCGAAGTACAAGGCTTGTTGGCATTGATGCTGTTGCACGAGTCCCGCCGGGCGGCTCGCAGCGGCGCCGATGGCGAATTGGTTTTGCTGGAAGACCAGGACCGGCGGTTATGGAATCGCGAATTGATCGCCGAGGGCCTGCGACTTGTGGAACAGGCCTTGCGCCAGCCGGGTTTCGGCGTCTACAGCCTACAAGCCGCTATCGCGGCGGTGCATGCGGGCGCAAGCGAAGCAGCCGCTACCGACTGGCGGCAAATCGCCGGCTTATACGAGGTGTTGCTGAAGCTGGCGCCGTCGCCTGTCGTCGCATTGAACCGCGCGGTTGCCGTTGCAATGCGCGACGGCCCAGCTGCCGGCCTGGCTTTGATCGACGCCATCCTCGCCGCTGGCGATTTGGTCGACTACCATCTGGCCCATGCCGCTCGCGCCGATTTATTGCGTCGGCTGGGTCAAGCCGACTCGGCACTCGGCGCATACCAAAAAGCGCTGGCATTGGCAAAACAAGAGCCGGAACAGCGTTTTCTGCAGCGCAGGATCGTCGAACTTGACGGTTAATCCCATCCTGCGCATCATGCTGTGGGATTCGATTGCCGGTTTAAATTAGCGCCGGTGTGGTATCGTAGCGCCCGCAAATCCGCCGTCCCGAGCCTCATTCCAAGGAAAGTCAGCAATTCATGGGTGCACAAGAAAACTTCGAACAACTCCCTTTAAAAGATTTCACCGAAAAAGCCTACCTCGACTACTCGATGTATGTGATTTTGGACCGGGCCCTGCCGCATATCGGCGACGGTCTGAAACCGGTGCAACGCCGCATCGTCTACGCAATGTCCGAGCTGGGCCTGACCGCACTGGCCAAATACAAAAAGTCGGCCCGTACCGTCGGTGACGTGCTGGGTAAATACCACCCGCACGGCGATTCGGCCTGTTACGAAGCGATGGTGTTGATGGCGCAGGATTTTTCCTATCGCTACCCGCTGATCGACGGCCAGGGCAACTGGGGTTCGCCGGACGATCCGAAATCGTTCGCGGCAATGCGTTACACCGAATCGAGGCTGACCGCGTACGCCCAAACCTTGCTCAGCGAGTTGGGCCAGGGCACGGTGGAGTGGGTCGACAATTTCGACGGAACCTTGCAGGAACCGGCCTTGCTGCCGGCGCGCCTGCCCAACGTGCTGCTGAACGGCACCACCGGCATCGCCGTCGGCATGGCCACCGACATTCCGCCGCATAATTTGCGCGAAGTCGCTGCCGCCGTGCTGCAACTGCTGGACGAACCGGAAACGCCGCTGGAAGGTTTGTTGGCACACATCAAAGGCCCGGATTTTCCGACCGACGCCGAAATCGTCACCCCGGCCGCCGACATTCAACGGCTTTACACCACCGGCAACGGCTCGGTGAAGATGCGGGCCAAATACGAAGTCGAAGACGGCAACATCGTCATCACCGCGCTGCCGCACCAAGTCTCCGGCGCCAAGTTGCTGGAGCAGATTGCCGCGCAGATGCTGGCAAAAAAACTGCCGATGATCGAGGACCTGCGCGACGAGTCCGACCACGAGAATCCGACCCGGCTGCTGATCATTCCCAAAACCAAGCGTACCGACGTCGACGCGGTGATGTCGCATCTATTCGCCACCACCGATCTGGAGAAAAACTACCGGGTCAACCTGAACATGATCGGCCTGAACGGTAAGCCGCAAGTGAAAAATCTGCGGCAAATCCTGACCGAGTGGATTACATTCCGGACCGAAACCGTGCGTCGACGTTTGCAATACCGTTTGGACAAGGTGTTGGCGCGCTTGCATATTCTGGAAGGCTTGTTGATTGCCTACCTGAACATCGACGAAGTCATCGCCATCATCCGCCACGAAGACCATCCCAAACCGGTGTTGATGGCGCGGTTCGGGTTGACCGATGTCCAAGCCGAAGCCATTTTGGAGTTGAAGCTACGCCATCTGGCCAAACTGGAGGAAATGAAGATTCGCGGCGAGCAGGATGAACTGGAACAGGAACGCCAGGCGTTGGAGAAAACCCTGGGCTCCGCGCATTTGTTGAATCGGTTGATTAGAAAGGAAATCGAACGCGATGCCGAAAAATACGGCGATGCCCGCCGCTCGCCGATCATCGAGCGCGAAGCGGCACAAGCGCTGGACACCACCGAACTGATCGCCAACGAACCGGTCACCGTGATCCTTTCGCAAAAGGGCTGGATCAGAGCAGCCAAGGGCTACGATATCGAAGCCGAAGGTTTGAGTTACCGCGCCGGCGACGGCTACCTGTCGTCGGCCAAGGGCCGCACCACGCAACCGGCCTACGTACTAGATTCGACCGGCCGGGTCTATACCGTCACGACGCACGATTTGCCGTCGGCACGCAGCCAGGGCGAACCTTTGACCGGCCGCCTGAATCCGCCGCCGGGCAGCCTGTTTACCGCTGTATTCACCGGGCAAGCGGACGACTGGGTCTTGATGGGCAGCAGCGCCGGTTACGGCTTTCGGGTGCAATTGAAAGAGCTGTACAGTAAAAACAAGGCCGGCAAGGCGGTACTGTCGGTTCCGGACAAATCCAAAGTGTTGACCCCGACTCCGATTCCGGCCGAACGAGATTTGCTGGCAGTAGCGACGTTACAGGGCCGGCTGCTGATCTTCCCGGTCCAGGATTTACCGGAACTGGCCAAAGGCAAAGGCAATAAGCTGATTCAAATCCCAACCGCCGATTTGGCGAGCGGCAAAGATGCCGTAGTCGCTGTCACGGCGATTTCGGCGGACGGCGAGCTTAAGGTGGTCTCCGGCAAACGTTTTGTTACATTGAAGAAAATCGATATCGAACAGTATGCCGGCAATCGCGCAAATCGCGGCGCATCTCTGCCGAGAGGATTCCAAAAAGTCGATGCTCTGGAATTTGTAGCCGAATAGCCGATAAAACCATTTCTTTCAAAAAGTTACTACTTTTTTCGACATGAGTTTTTTGCAATATCGCCGAGAATCGGAAACAGGCAAAGCCGGCTTAATTTAAAAAGTGGTTGACGCGCTTCGAATAACAGCCTATGATGGCGATCTTTCTGAAGCGCCAAGGCTCTTCGGGGATAAAAAGAAGGTCAATTCGGGGTATAGCGCAGTCTGGTAGCGCGTCTGCTTTGGGAGCAGAATGTCGGGAGTTCGAATCTCTCTACCCCGACCAAGATTTGCGCTTGTAGCTCAGCCGGATAGAGCATCGGCCTTCTAAGCCGAGGGTCGCAGGTTCGAGTCCTGCCAAGCGTGCCATCGCAAAAATCATCATAATGGTGAGCGTAGCTCAGTTGGTAGAGCCCCGGATTGTGATTCCGGTTGTCGTGGGTTCGAGCCCCATCGTTCACCCCACCATACTCTTGAAAGTCAAGCCTTTGTTCCAATCAAGTCACCGGCCAATATTTTGCCCGCGCCCTGACTTAACTGCTCAAAAAGACAAGCCCCCCACCTGCCCCACCTAAAACAAGCCGTATCCGCAAACGATTTGTTTTCGCCTGCAGTAGCTTCAAGACTCTAAATCCTATCTATCCGGCTTAATGTCAAATGCAATACAAATTCGTTCCTGGTCGGAATTGAATGGAATTGTGCGATGAAACAACGAAGATGGAAATAACACCAGATCGCCGACTTGTTGATCGACGATTTGGGTCGGAAAGTCGTCGTGCAGCCGCGGGTAGTCATCGCCGTCGGTACCGTATTCGAAACTGCCTTCATGGTTGTTGCATTTGTCCGGTAGTTGCAAATAAACGCAACCGCTAATCCAGCCTTCTTCGTGGATGTGTGAGGTCAGATAGCCGCCCTGGTCCATGCGCAAATACCAGGAGCTGGCGAATTCCAGCGATTTGGGAAACAAACGAATCAACGCGTCATTACTCCCGGCAAAGTGTTGTTGGTAGGCTTTGACCTTGGCGCGGATCAGTGTCGCCAACTGCTGAAACGAGGCTTCCGGCCGCTGTAACAAATTTCCTGCCGACTGCATGCCGTAATACAAACGCCCCTGCTTGCGTTCGGCGATGGCCAGGTGTTTGACGTCATCCAGCAATTGGTTCAGCAAGGCGCTGCCGGGTTCCGTCAGTTCGGCTATCCGGGTGTGCTGAACAAACGCCATCGGATCGCGACAGTAGCCGTACACGTCGGATTGCCGGAAATTGGTGGCGTAGTGGGTCGCCAAACTGCCCAGCAATACCGAGTTGTGGCGGTCTTGGCCGATCAATTCATCCAGGCGCTGTTTGAACGCGTCGAATTGACGCGTTTTATACAAACACAACAACACCCGCTCTTGAGCGTCGGCGAAATCCGACGCCGAGAAGCAAGGGATCGCCTGCTCGAACTGGCCTCCCAAACAATAACTCTCGCCCAGATTGTAATTGGCACGGCCGTGCTCGGGATTGGCTTGCAGCGCGGCGCGGTAACAACGCACCGCTTCCTCCATGTTGCCTTGGTCGCGGTAAATTTCACCCAGGTCGTTCCAGGCATCGGCGAATTGCGGATCCAGCCGCAACGCTGCTTTGAAAGCTTCGATGGCTTGGCCGTGCGCGCCCTGGTCGTAAAGATTGGTGCCGAGATTGAAATAGCCCAGCGCATCGGCATTGATCTCCAGGGCTTTGCGGTAACATTGCTCGGCCGCTTTCAGGTCGCCAAGCGTTTGCAGCACCGCGCCCCAATTGGCCCAAGCCTGGTAATAACCGGGTTGTTGCTCGACGGCCGTTCGATAATGCTTGGCTGCATCCTGCCATTGGTTTTGCTGCTGCAACAGCGCGCCCAAATTGAAATGAGCAACGGTCAGATCCGGCTTGGTTTGTAGCGCCTTGTGGTAAGCGGCGATGGCGCCTTTGGCGTCGTTGAGTTGGGTATAAATCGCGCCGAGGTTGAAATGGATTTCGGCGATATTGGGATCGATGGCGATCATCTTGCGGAAGCTAGCCGCCGCCTCGCGCAACTTGCCTTGCACCTGTTGGCACATGCCCAACAGATTCAGTAAAGGCAAGGATTTGGGGAATGCGCTCAGCAAGCCTTGCGCCTTGGTTTCCGCCAACGGGATTTGGCCGGCCTGGTACAGTTGATGGATGGCCTGTAATTCCGCCGGTTGCGGTTGTTTGGGCTGGGCTTTCATCGTCAGTCGATACCCGTGTGCTGGTTACAGGTGGTTGAGCGGCAAACTCGCCGCCGGCAACCGCCAGGCCGCAAGACCTGGCGGCAAACGGATTTAACGCACCACTTCGCGCTGTTTCAATGCGCCGTAAATGTCGTCGACGCTCATTTGGTCAGCGTCGAAGACCAAATCGGCGGCATCGGCTGCGAAACCTACCGCCAAGCAGATCAAACCAGCGTTTTTAATCGCCGCGGCCAGTGCCGAATCGGCTTGCTCCAATACCGTTGCGGCGTGGCCGGTGTCGAACAGGCGGCGCTCCAGATGATAAGCCATAGTTTTGGCATCAGCGCCAGCGAGGGCGACGATGGTGGCGGTTTGACCGAAGCGGCTGGCGCGTTCTTCTGCGGTCACCGGCGCCCATTCGTCCTTGCTGGCATCGCCGACGATCATGCCGGCGCCAACAGTGACGTTGGTCAAACGGTCGATGACGATGAATGAGCCGGTGGCTTTATTGCGCTTATAGGGTTCGAACACCACCGGCGCGTTGACCGCCACGGTGCACAGGCCGATTTCGTTCAGTTTCAATTCGTCGGTGTCGTGGTGTTCTAAGGTGTTGACGTCGATGCGATGGTGAATCGTCGCCACCGAACCGGACACGCTGCGGGTGGCCAGCTTGATCACGTACTGGCGGCCGGGCAACATGGCTTGTTCGGTCATCCAGACGATGTTGGCCTTGAATTTATCGGCGACGCTGGGTGTGGTTTGTTGCTGGCCCAGGATGACGTCGCCGCGGCTGATGTCGATCTCGTCGTTCAGCGTCAAGGTCACGGCCATGCCGGCGAAAGCTTGTTGCAGATCGCCGTCGAAAGTCACGATCGATTTAATCGTGCTGGTTTTGCCGGACGGTAGCGCGGTAATCGTATCGCCTTGATGGAAAATACCCGACGCGACCGTACCGCAGAAGCCGCGGAAATCCAGATTCGGCCGGTTGACGTACTGCACCGGAAAGCGGGCGTCGTCGAAATTATGGTCGCTGGCGATTTCGATGCTATTCAGCAATTCCATCATCGGCAGGCCGCTGAACCAAGGCATATTGGCGCTGGGGTTGACGACGTTGTCGCCGTCCAAAGCCGACATCGGAATGAAATGGATATCATGCAAATCCAGATGTTTGACGAAAGCCATGTAATCGTCGCGAATCTTTTCAAAGGTTTCCTGGCTGTAGCCGACCAAGTCCATCTTGTTGACCGCGACGATGATATGCTTGATGCCCAGCAGCGAGGCGATGAAACTGTGGCGTTTGGTTTGGGTTTGCACGCCGTAACGGGCGTCGATCAGGATCACCGCCAAATCGCAGGTCGAGGCGCCGGTGGCCATGTTGCGCGTGTATTGCTCGTGGCCGGGGGTGTCGGCGATGATGAATTTGCGGGTCGAGGTCGAGAAATAACGGTAAGCGACGTCGATGGTGATGCCCTGCTCGCGCTCGGCCTGCAGACCGTCGACCAACAAGGCCAGGTCGATCTTGCCGGCGCCGGTGGTACCGGACTTGACGCTGTCGGCCTGTACGGCGGCCAACTGGTCTTCGTAGATCATCTTCGAGTCGTGCAACAAGCGGCCGATCAAGGTACTCTTGCCGTCGTCGACGTTGCCGCAGGTCAAAAATCGCAGCAACTCCTTGCGTTCGTGTTGCGCCAAGTAGGCGTTGATGTCGGTGGCGATGAGGTCGGATTGATGGGACATGGGTTTCCTGAATGCCTAAATTTGTTCGAAAGTTGTATTACGCGCAATGCTGTTTTAAAAAGTCAGCCAGTTCTTCGCGACTGACTTGTTGGGTTGCCGTATTAATGCCCCAGTCGTAAAGCTGGTCATTATCCATGGTCGGTCGTTTTTGGTTGGCCAGCGAATAACAATACTGGGCCGCGATCTGGAAGATATCGCCGCAGTAATGCCAAGTCTGCCGTGCCGCACCAAGCGCCGATGCCAACAGCGCTTCGTCTCGAATACCCAAAGCACCGCCAAAGCGTTCTATCTGTTGACGATGTATCTGTAACGCCAATGCTTTCGAGATGAAAAACAACTCGGCCATCTATTGGGCCAGCTTGGCAAACGCATCGGCGTACTGGCTCATTAACTGCTGATGAATTTGCAGGGCTTGTGCTTCAGTCACGCGCTGGTCAGACTGTTGTTTCTTTTGTTTTTGTTCCAGAAACAGCACGAAATCCAGTACCTCGGCTTGCAGGCCGGGTTCGAGATTCACGAGGTGCTGTTGGATTTCTTCGTGCAGTTGCATGAAAGCTTCCACCGAGTTTTGCTGGTTGGCAAGGTTCCTGTTAAAAATACCCTTCCCGCTTCTTCTGTTCCATCGATCCGGCCTGATCGTGGTCGATCAAGCGACCTTGACGCTCGGACGTGGTGGTCAGCAACATTTCTTGAATGATCTCCGGCAACGTCGTTGCGGTCGATTCGACGGCGCCGGTCAGTGGGTAACAGCCCAGGGTGCGGAAGCGCACCATTTTCATTTCAACTTTGTCTTCGGGGCCGATCGGCATGCGGTCGTCGTCGACCATGATCAGCATGCCATCCTTATTGACCACCGGGCGCTCCTTGGCGAAGTACAGCGGGACGATGGGGATGTTTTCCAGATGGATGTATTGCCAGATATCCAATTCAGTCCAGTTGGACAGCGGGAATACCCGAATCGATTCGCCCTTGTCGATCTTGCCGTTGTAGATGTTCCAAAGCTCCGGGCGCTGGTTTTTTGGGTCCCAGCGGTGGTTCTTGTCGCGAAACGAGTAAACCCGCTCCTTGGCGCGGGATTTTTCCTCGTCGCGGCGGGCACCGCCGAAAGCGGCGTCGAACTGGTATTTGTTCAAGGCCTGTTTCAGCGAGTCGGTTTTCATCACGTCGGTATGCTTCTTACTGCCGTGGGTGAACGGGCCGATACCCTGCGCGACGCCTTCCTGGTTGATGTGGACGATCAAATCCCAGCCCAGGTCTTTCGCCAGTTGATCACGGAATTGGATCATTTCCCGGAATTTCCAGGTGGTATCGACGTGCAACAACGGGAACGGCGGCTTGCCGGGAAAGAAGGCTTTGCGGGTCAGATGCAGCATGACCGCCGAGTCCTTGCCGATGGAATACAGCATGACGGGCTTTTCGAATTCCGCCGCCACTTCGCGGATGATGTGGATACTTTCGGCTTCGAGCTGTTTCAGGTGGGTCAGTTTATAATCGGTCATCAATTATCCGGGGCGCGCGGCCTGTTTGCATGCAAAGGTTAGTGCGCTATTTTAATGGCAAACCCCTATCGACGCCATCGGCAAAGCTTATGAGACAGTACCACGGCTTGGAAACTCTACGGGCAGCAATCGCCGGCCGGCCGACACTGGCAAAGTTGGCGGAATGCTTACTGGATGACCTGCGCGAATGCCGTTGCACGATATTCGGCAGCATTGGTGACGACGACCGCATCGTGCTGGCCGAGCTGAGCTTGGAAGCCGATACGCTGCTTTACGAACACTTCGAACAACGCCTCGACTTGCAGATGGCCGGGCCGATTTTGCGCGACGATTGCGTACCGCTGACCTTTCGTTTGGCCGGCGAGCGATTTGCGGTGACAGGCCGCTGTTCGGCTTTACCGCACGTCTGCGGCCGGGATTTGTATTTGAGCCGTTACAGCGGCCGGATTGGCGACATTGCCCGGCAACGTTTTCAAATTCCGCTGAAACAATTGCCGTAACAAATCAGTTCAAGCGTGACTTTTTGCCCAGCGCACGATGTCTTGGGCTGACATCGCCCCGGCCTGGCGGGCAATTTCGCGGCCGCCCTTGAACAACATCAGCGTCGGGATGCTGCGGATCTGGTAATGCGCGCTCAACTCGGCCTGGGCTTCGGTGTCGATTTTTCCCAGGCGCATCGTCGGTTCCAATAAGCCGGCCGCCTGGGCAAAGGCCGGCGCCATCATCCGGCAAGGCCCGCACCAAGCCGCCCAAAAATCCACCAGCAGCGGTATCTCGCTCGAACGCAGATGTTTGTCGAAATTGGCGGCGGTCAATTCCAGCGGATGGCCGGTAAACAGCGCTTGATGGCATTGGCCGCATTTTGGGTGCTGAGCCAGCCGTGCGGCAGGCAGGCGGTTGATGGCCGCGCAATGCGGGCAGGCTAGGTGAATCGATTCGCTCATATTGGCCTCGGAATAGGGACGGGTAGCCTTCGCGGCGGCGAAGGGATTGCCGCTTAAACTTAGGGCGGTGCTGCTAAAAACAAGAGGCCGATCGAAATTATCGCCACAAACCGCCGATTCGCCAGCGCGGCGCCCGCCGTGCCGGAATTACGCGGTAACCCAGTAACGGTGCATAGTCCAGCCAGTGACTCGGCGCCGCCGGCACCAAGGCCTGTAGCCGACGAATCCGTTCTTCGGTCGGCGGATGGGTGCGCAGCCAGGAAGGTTCCGGGTTGCCCCAACCGGGAAACAACACGGCCAGCCAGCCCTTGCTGGCTTGTTCGATATGGGCCAGCGCTTGCGCCAAACCCAGCGGGTCGCCGGTCAGCATGGCCGCATTCAAATCGGCGTCGTATTCGCGAGTACGGGACAAGCCCAGTTGCGCCAGCAGAGCCAAGTGCGGCGAAAACAACAATAGCAGTATCGCCGGCCAGTTAAACTCGAATACGACATCGGCAAACAGCATGGCCGGAATACTTAGCAGTAGAAACAATTGCCCTAAACTCGCAAACACCGCAGTGATACGGCTAACCGCATCAGCCAGACTCATCACCCGCAAATCATTGTTGGCAATATGCGAGATTTCGTGGGCCAACACACCCGCCAGTTCTCGGGTCGATAGGCGCTGCAACAGGCTGTCGCTCAGCGCGATCGCCGATTGCTTACGGCTGCCCACGGCAAAGGCGTTGATGACCGGACTGGGGAAGAAGTAAGGCGTCGGTGCGCTGGGCAGTTCGGCACGTTCGGCCAGCGTTTCCAGCATTTGCCAAAGTACCGGGGCTTCTTGCGGATAAATCGGCCGGGCCCGATAAAAACTCAAGGTCAGACGCCAAGCGGTGCTGGGTGTAATCAACAAACCGAAGCCGGCCGCCGCCAGGGCCATCCAGATACCGTCGTCGCCGAATAACAGACTGCCGGCCAGCGCGCAAATACCCAACAACGCGGCAACCAATAAAACGGTTTGCAGCCGATTCAGCCAGCGATGGCTGCGGCGAATAGCGCGATTCATGACTACTCCAAGCCGGCGCGGCGGAGACGGCGCCGCAGGTCGTCGATTTCTTCCTGCATGTCGGCGACCAGCGCGGCCAGTTCCGGTATCGCCTCGAACTGGCGCTCGATGTTAGCGATACGCTTTACCCGCAGCAGCGTGGCACTGGAGAAACGCCACTCTTCGCCGTGTCGGCTTGGCGTCAGCAAGCCCTCCGCAACGTGGTGGCTGATCCATTCGTGATCCACCGCGGCCAACGCGGCAAGTTGCCGTAACGTCAGGCCGTGCTCTTCAAGAATGGCGTCTATGGCGATGGCGGTCAACGATCCAGACATGACTCAGCTCCCGTGTGCGGCGCGCGGATCGAAAGCCAATTCGCGCGCCATGGTTTGGTAAAGTTCTCTGGCTTTGGCGGTGTTGGCCGGCGGCAGAACCACGTGTATATCCAACAGCAAATCGCCGGGCGTCGCGCTGGGGATACCCTTGCCGCGCACCCTCAATTGCTGGCCGCTCTGAGTACCCTCCGGAATCCGCACTTTCAACCCGGTCTCGAACAAATTGACCGGCAACACCGCGCCGAGTGCCGCTTCCCATGGCGTCACCGCCAAAGTCATATGCAGATTGTTACCATCGACGCGCAGTTGCGGATGCGGATTGAAATGGACTTCCAGCAACAGGTCGCCGGACTTGCCGTTGCCGACGCCCGGCGAGCCCTGACCGGCCAGGCGAATGATCTGGCCTTCGTAGACGCCCCTGGGGATTTTGACGTTCAAGGTGCGGGTGTTCAGTGTAACGTGGCCGCCGGCATCCATCGCCGGCACCCGCAAACTGATCTGACGACTGGCGCCATGAAAAGCGTCTTCGATATCGAGCAATACTTTGGCGTGATGATCCTCGCCCTGGGCCTGAAAACTACCGGCGTGAGCTTCGAACGGACCGCCGCGGCCGCCCGCGCCCATGCGGCCGAACAACTGACTGAAAAAATCGCCGAAATCGGCCGTATCGCCGCTGGAAAACTCGAAGCCGGCGTCCCAGTTCGGCGGCGGATGAAACTCCTGGCCGGACCGGTAACCACGGCCGAGTTGATCGTAGGCCGCGCGTTTCTCGGTGTCGGACAAGACGGCATATGCCTCGTTGACTTCCTTCATCCGCGCTTCGGCATCCGGCTCTTTGGAAATGTCCGGATGGTATTTACGGGCTAATTTACGATAGGCCTTTTTGATATCGGCCAAAGCCGCATCGCGGCCGACGCCCAAAATCTGGTAATAATCTTTGTATTGCACGCCACGCCTCCAGTGACTGAAGCCGCCAAACTCAGCTGAGCCGGGTTCTTATAACCGATAGCGATCGGATGGACAATCGGCAAATGCGGACCACCCTCCTCCCGGCCCGATCATCGAGAAATGAAATGTCGGCCATTCGAATAAAAATCAAGAACCTGGCTTGAAGCGCAAACGGCTTGAACCAATCGGATCAGCACCCATCTTACGCAGCAATTCTTTTATCGATTTGATAGAATGAAGGTTCCGGGGGTGACATGGCTTCGACGTGGGTAGCAAAACCTCAGGTGCATGCCGAGCACAGTACAGCTCGTAAAACCTACTGAAAACAAGTATTCGCAAACGACGAAAACTACTCAGTGGCCTTAGCAGCTTAAAACCTGCACCACTTCTCTGACCAGATGTACTTATGCGTCTGGAGTTCCTCTCGGGGAACGCTCAGGGATCATATTACATAAGATCGCGCCAGGGCTTAGTTCGGAGCCTGAAGCGCTAAATCCAATCGAAATCGCTGTTGATCCTCTTGGCCCGACGGGTAGTCAACAGTTAAATTAAAAGCGCGGGATAAGCATGTAGAGCTTGTGGCGGAGTGCTTGCGGACGGGGGTTCAATTCCCCCCACCTCCACCAATTATTAGTACCAGAAATACCCAAGACGTACCGAACCCTGCGAAGTATCTAGCTTCGCGGGGTTTTTTATGCCCGGTGTGGTCTATTAAAATCATGGCAACAGCCTTTATTCTTTATTGCATGCCCGAAAGGCTTACGGATGCGGTTAAAGGAGCGATACACCATGCGGTTATCACAATCTCAAGTCCAAGCAATACGTGAAAGCGTCCTATGCAACTTCGGTGAAGACGCCCATGCCTGGTTGTTTGGCTCAAGAGTCCGGGATGACGAGAAAGGTGGCGATATCGACCTCTATATTGAGGTCCAGGCGCAATCGGCGGCGGACTTAATCACCAGCAAATTGAAGTTTCTGCGTTATTTACACAAACGACTCGGTGATCAAAAAATCGACGCGGTGTTGCGTAAGGCCAATGGCTCGATTGAGTTACCGACCTATCAAATTGCCAAGCAAACCGGGATTCAATTGCAGTGATTACAGCCATACAAGAGATATTAAAAATCTGTGACCGTCCTGCCGACAGGTTGCGCTGGGCTGTCAGTCAACTGCAATGTCGTGCCCCATTTGACGAACATGGCTTAAGTCGTTTGACCGATACTGAGATTGCCGTCCTGGATCAATTTTCTGTCCGATTTGGGAAATTGCGGGATGCAATGAGCGCCAAGCTGTTTCCGGCGGTGTTAGAACTGGCCAAAGAACCCGGCGAGTTAAAAGCATTTATAGACAAATTGCATCGCCTTGAAAAAATTGGCGCGATTCCATCGACGGATGATTGGTTGCTGCTGCGTGAAGTCAAAAACGCCTTTGCACATGATTACCCTGATGATCCTGAACTCAAAGCGGAAATCATCAACAAGGCGCTTGATCTAACAGCCTCCCTTCTCGATGTGCTGGATTCAGTGAAACGTTTCGTCCAACCTTATTTGTAGTTTTTCGTAAACACCGATTAATCCCACTAGACTTCGCGGCCACTTTAAAAAATATCGAATACCCATGGTCAACACCGACGAACAACAGTTTTTAAACAACCTCGATAAAAAACTCTGGACCAGCGCCGACAAGCTGCGCTCCACGCTGGATGCCGCGCAATACAAACACACGGTACTGGGTTTGATCTTTTTAAAATACGTCAGCGACTCGTTTGATATTCGCCGCGCTGAGCTTACCGAGCAATTTAAAAACCCGGACCACGAATACTACCTGGACCCCGCCGACTTTGGCGGCGAGGACAGCGCCGATTACCAAGCCGAAATCAACGCCGAACTGGAACAACGCGACTACTACGCTGAAACCAACGTATTTTGGGTGCCGAAAGTGGCACGCTGGGAGTTCTTGCAAAACCAGAACAAAGTCGTCATTAACAGCGTCATTTGGCTAAGCAAAGCCGGTGAGGTACTGATCCAAGCGCCGGAAGACGAAACCGAAAAACGTCTGTGCACCCGCATTAGCTCGGTCGGGCAGCTAATCGACCACGCGCTGGAAGCCATCGAACAGGACAACGCCAAACTCAAAGGCATCCTCAACAAACGCTATACCGGCCTGCAAATCGACCCTGCCAAACTGGGTGAACTGATTGACCTGATCGCCACCATACCGTTTAAACACGCCAGCCTCAGCAGCAAAGACATTCTCGGTCATGTTTACGAATATTTTCTCGGCCAATTTGCTTTGGCCGAAGGCAAAAAAGGCGGGCAGTTTTACACGCCCAAATCCATCGTCAGCCTGATCGTGCAAATGCTGGAACCGTTTAAAGGCCGCGTCTACGACCCGGCGATGGGCAGCGGCGGCTTTTTTGTGCAATCGGAAAGCTTTATCCGCGAGCATCAAGGCCGCATTGGCGACGTGTCCATTTACGGCCAAGAATACAACCACACCACTTGGCAACTGGCCGCCATGAATATGGTGATCCGTGGCATCGACTTTAACTTTGGCAAAGAACCCGCCAACACCTACACCAACGACCAACACCCCGATTTACGCGCCGATTTTGTGATGGCCAACCCGCCGTTCAACATGCGCGAGTGGGATACCGGCGTCAGTGACGACGACCCGCGCTGGGTATACGGCAAACCGCCCAGCGGCAACGCCAACTTTGCCTGGCTGCAACACATGCTCTATCACCTCGCGCCCAACGGCAGCATGGGCTTGTTGCTGGCCAACGGCTCCATGAGTTCCAACACCAACAACGAAGGCGAAATCCGCAAAGCGCTGATCGAAAACGACTTGGTGGAATGTATGGTCGCCTTGCCCGGCCAATTGTTCACCAACACCCAAATCCCCGCCTGCATCTGGTTTTTAACCAAAAACAAAGGCCCGCGCACCTCCGCCAGCGGCAGAACCTTGCGCGACCGCAAAGGCGAAATCCTGTTCATCGATGCCCGCAATCTGGGCTACATGAAAGACCGCGTATTGCGCGACTTTAGCCAGGACGATTTAAACAAAATCACCCAAACCTACCACAACTGGCAAATGAATCCCCCTCTCCCCCCGGGAGAGGGCCGGGGTGAGGGCGAACATAAAAAACCACCCACACCGCCCAAACTCCTGGAATTCGCCAGAGAACTCAGAAAAAACCAAACCGATGCCGAGCAACTCATCTGGCAATTACTGCGCAATCGCCAAATCGCCGATGCCAAATTCAGGCGCCAACACCCGATTGGCAACTACATTGCTGATTTTTATTGTCATGAACAGAAATTGGTCATTGAACTGGATGGTGGTCAGCATTTTACTGAGCAAGGCTTAGAAAATGATGCTCAGCGCACCCAGTATCTTGAGCAGCAGGGTATTCGTGTGTTGCGGTTTGATAATCGGCAGGTGTTACAGGAAACGGAAAGCGTGTTGGAGGTGATTTATCAAGCCCTCACCCAAACCCTCTCCCGGGGGGAGAGGGCTTATTCTGCGGAGGCTTCAGCGATTGGGGCTTATTTGGATGTTGCTGGTTTTTGTAAGTCGGTTGATTTGGGGGAAGTACAAAAACACGATTACGTGTTGACCCCAGGTCGCTATGTTGGTGCGGCGGACGTGGAAGAAGATGATGAAGCTTTTGCCGATAAAATGGCACGCTTGACGGCACAGCTGAAAAGCCAGTTTGAACAGAGCGATAAGCTGGAGGCTGAGATTAAAAAGAACTTGGCGGGGTTGGGGTATGAGCTGTGATAACGCTTTGATTGGGAGACGGTGATGATCGATTACAGCAAACTACAAAAATCCCTGAAACATCTGGAATTGCAGTATGAAAATTATTGCAATGCCCAATATCGAGACGAACTCAGCGAATTGGATAAAGAGGGCATCGCCGAATCTACCATTCAGCGTTTTGAAACCTGTTATGACACCTTGTGGAAAACGTTAAAGCGTTATTTAGTGGAAGAATTGGGTATCCCTGAAGTACCGAATAGCCCCAAGCCCATCCTGAGATTGGCGTTCGAGAATCAGCTTTTTGCCTCGCCGATTGAGCAATGGCTTAACTATGCCGACACCCGAGTCAATACCGCCCATGATTACGACGAAAAAAAAGCCGCACAATGCCTGGCGCTGCTGAACGACTTTATCGACGATGCCATTGGCCTTTATCAAACCATGACAGGTAACACATGGGAATAACTGCCAGCATCGATATAAGCGCTGAACAACGCCGGCTTGTTCTCGATTTAATCCAGCAACACCTCCCCAATACCCCGATTTGGGCGTTTGGCTCGCGCGTTAAATGGACCACCCGATCCAACTCCGACCTGGACCTAGTCGCCTTCGCCACCCCACAGCAAGCCCCGCAGGTTTCCGCCCTGAAAGAAGCCTTTGAAGAAAGCAACTTGCCGTTTCGGGTGGATTTATTGGTGTGGGATAAGCTGCCGGAAAATATTCAGCGGAATATTCAGGAGGGGTATGTGGTTTTGGTGGAGGGCCATTATCTTGAAAAGGGTTTGGTAATAAATTCTGATCGGTCTACCGATAAGTTAAAAAACAACACATCAAAAACAGATGATCGTCCACCTAAAGCGTCTACCATCAACCAAACGTCACACATCGTAGGTTGGGGTGAGGAACGAACCCCAATGAATGAGCAAGCCAGTGTTGGGGCTCGCACGCTCACCCCAACCTACGGCACTACCCTTGATGATTATTTAGAGCTTGTTACCTATGGATTCACAAATCCAATGCCTGATGCCAAAGATGGCCCCTGGAAAATTACAGCTAAGGATGTTGTTGACGGCAAAATTAATTTCAATACTGCAAGAAAAACTACGCAATATGCTTTTGATAACGAATTAACAAATAAAAGCAGGCCTAAAGTTGGAGATGTTTTGCTAACTAAAGATGGAACATTGGGGCGTTTGGCAATTGTTAAAGAAAATAATATATGTATAAATCAGTCTGTTGCGGTATTAAGGCCAAATGAAAAGATTTTATCTGAATATCTTTATTACTTGTTGTCCACCCCAAAATATCAACAAGAGTTAATAGGTGACGCTGATGGAACAGTAATAAAACACATTTATATATCCAGAGTTGGAAAAATGGAAGTTGATATTCCATCTATTACAGAGCAAAAGGAAGTCATAAAACACTTACTTGCGATTGATAACAAAATCGAACTCAACCGCCAAACCAACCACACCCTGGAACAAATTGCCCAAGCCATTTTTAAAAGCTGGTTTGTCGATTTTGAACCGGTGAAAGCCAAAGTCGCCGCTTTAAGCTCCCTCTCCCTCCGGGAGAGGGCTGGGGCGAGGGGCCAAGAACTCGCCGAACAAGCCGCCATCTGCGCCATCAGCGGCAAAACCCCGGAACAACTCGCCCAACTCGACCCGCAAACCCTGCAACAACTCAAAACCACCGCCGCCTTATTCCCCGATGCCTTGGTGGATTCTGAGTTGGGAAAAATACCGGAGGGGTGGGATATTGCTCCATTATCATCTTGGGGCGAAATTATATGTGGCAAAACACCGCCAACAATAAAAAATGAATATTACGGAGGGGATATTCCATTTATCAAAATACCAGATATGCACGGGACAATGTTTGCTGTCGAAACAACAGATACCCTTACATTTTCTGGAGCTAAATCGCAAATTAAAAAACGTCTTCCTAAAGGAAGCATTTGCGTTAGCTGTATTGCAACAGTCGGACAAGTTCTTATAACGTGCGAAGACAGCTACACAAATCAACAAATTAATAGCATTGTTCCCTCTGATAAAAATTTTATGGCTTATTTGTATTTCTCAATGTCAGACCTTAAAGCTCAACTTCATGACTTGGCTAGCGGTGGAAGTGCAACGTTAAATTTAAATACTGGAAACTTTTCTAAAATTGAAATAATTAAGCCTGATGTTAAGGTGTTACAACATTTTGCCCTGGTGGTTGAACCTATGATTTCAGAAATTTTGGCAAACTGTTACCAACAAAATTTTTTGTCTAAAGTGCGAGATTCGCTTTTACCCAAACTCCTCTCCGGCGAAATTAATCTGAGCAATTTGTAATTATTCAAATTTGGTCGTTTTTATTTCCCCTCACCCAACCCTCTCCCAAAGGGAGAGGGCGTTTTTACAACAGTTTCCGCTGCGAGAAGAGACTTTTACGACACACCCTGGAACAAGGAATCGGTTTATTCCCTCTCCCTCTGGGAGAGGGCTAGGGTGAGGGTGAGGGAACTGTATAAATGGACACAATCATGTCCAATTCATACCCATATCGCCTATAATGGATACCATTATATCCATAACGTTCAAAAGTCATGCGTCGATTGTTATTGTTGGATGAGGCGGAGGTACAGCAGGCGTTTGCTGCGCATTTGCGCGGCCTGCGTGAACAGGCGAAATGGTCGAGAGAGGCGCTGGCCGAGCGTAGCGGTGTGCCTGCGGCGACCATCAAGAAGTTCGAACGCACCGGGCAGATTGCTTTTCGGCAATTGCTGCTGCTTTGGCAATGCCTGGATGATTTGCAGCGTTTGTATGCCTTGACTCAGCCCGCAAGCAAGGGCCGGGCAATGCCCAGTTCGATTGCTGAGGTGCTGAACGATGCGTTTTAAGCCCATCCAAAAGCTGGATATTCGCCGCACCTTGTCTACTGGCGATTCGGTGGCGGTGGGGGTACTGGCGCAAAATCGCCAGGGGGTGTTTTTTCAATACGATGCCAAGTACCTTGAACGCTACGGCAACCTGTCGCCGTTTACTTTAACGCCGGATACGCAATTACAGCGGGCACCGGCTGAGCCGCATCAAGGCCTGCACGGGGTGTTTGCCGATTGCCTGCCGGATGGTTGGGGATTGCTGTTACAAGATCGGGTATTTAGGCAGCACGGTATTTTGGCTGCGCAAGTGACCGCGATGGACCGGCTGGCGTTTGTCGGGCAACACGGCATGGGGGCGCTGAGTTTTGAGCCGGTAGCGGATTGGCTGCCTGACACCGACGAGGCGATTGATTTGGCGAGCTTGGGTGTTGAGGCGCAGACGCTGTTTGAGGGGGAAACCGAGCAGGTGCTGGCCGAGTTGGTGGCGGTAGGCAGTTCGGGTGGTGCCAGACCCAAGGCGCAACTGTTTCGATCAGCGGATCAGCCGCAACAGTGGCGGACGCGGCCTCAGCCGGGCGATGAGGCGTGGCTGGTAAAGTTCACGTCACAAAGTCTGCCGTTGGGGCATGCGGAGGGTTTATGCGAAGCTGCGTATTTGCAGTTGGCGCAGCGGGCACAGCTTGAGCCGCCGGAATGGCAGTTGTTACACATGCCTACCCATCGTGGGTCGCGTTCCTGGTTGGCGTTAAAACGCTTTGATTGGCTGGAGCGCGCAGGGCATCAGGCCGGGCGTTATCATTTACACAGTGCTTGCGGTTTGTTGGATGCCGATTTTCGCAGCCCCAGCCTGGATTATGCCGATTTGATTAAGGCCAGCCGCCAGTTGTGCAAATCGCCTGTGCTGGGGCAACGGCAATTTCGGCGGGCGTTGTTTAATTTGTTTGCCTGTAATCAGGACGATCACAGTAAAAACTGGGCCTTTTTGCAGGATGACAGCGGCGCTTGGCGCTTGGCACCGTTTTATGATGTGACCTTTAGTCCGCATCCGTATGGCGAACATGCCACGGCATTTGCGGGCTACGGAAAAAATCCTCCGCTGAGCGCCGTGCAGGCGCTGGCCCGCCATGCCGGGTTTGCCAACTGGAAACGGGCGCAGCAAGCGATTGCGGAAGTCGTCGATGCGGTAGCCGGTTTTGCTGAGGCTGCCAGGGCGCTGGAGGTTGACAGGCAAACGATAACGCTGATTACCCGGCAATTAAACGCGGTTTGGCAAGCCAATAAGGCTTTGCTGGCCTCTTGAAACGGATGCGCTGCAAGGACAGTACATGATCTCGGAAGACCAACTGGAACAACTCTGCCTAACCTGGTTTCAAGCCATAGGCTATAGCTATGTGAACGGTTATGACCTTGCCCCCGATGGCGACCGCCCGGAGCGGGTCGATTACCGGCAAGTGGTGTTGTTTGAGCGCTTGCTCAACCAGCTGCAAAAAATCAACCCACATATTCCGCTCGATGTACTGGAGCGCGTATCCCAGCAAATCGCCAAGCCGGAATCCCCTGTATTAATCAAAAGCAACCATGTGTTTCATCGCCTGTTATTAGAGGGTGTGAAGGTTGATTTTAAAATCGACGGCGAGGAAAAAACCGATTACGTGGCGTTGCTGGATTTTGCCACGCTCAGCAATAACCAGTTTTTGGTGGTGAATCAATACACGCTGGCCGGCAGCAAAGGCCACCGCCGCCCGGATGTGCTGGTGTTTGTCAATGGCTTGCCGTTGGCGGTGCTGGAGCTGAAGAATCCGGCAGACCTAAACGCCGATATTTGGGCGGCTTATCAGCAGTTGCAAACCTATAAGGATGAGATCAGCGATTTGTTCATTTTTAACGCGGCGCTGGTGGTGAGTGACGGTTTACATGCGCGGGTGGGTTCGCTGACCGCTAACAAAGAGCGGTTTTTGCCGTGGCGCACACTGGCGAATGAAGACGACAAGCCGCTGTTTGAATACCGCCTGGAAACCTTGGTGAAGGGCTTTTTTCAGCCGGAGTTGTTTTTAGATTATCTGCATTACTTTATTTTGTTTGAGCAGGACGACGGCCAGCTGATTAAAAAGATCGCCGGGTATCATCAGTTTCATGCGGTGCGCGAGGCGGTGAAAGCCACCGTTATTGCGGCGCAACAGACAGGAAACCGTTCCGCCGAGCCCCGCGCCGATTATGCACAGCGGGTGGTGCCGGGTTCCGGGAAAGCGGGGGTGGTGTGGCATACCCAGGGTTCGGGCAAGTCGATTTCGATGGTGTGTTATGCCAGCAAGCTATTGGCGCAACCGGAGATGAATAATCCCACCATCGTAGTGGTGACGGATCGAAACGATCTGGACGGTCAGTTGTTTAATACCTTCAGTATGGCAGTCGAAACCCTGAAGCAAACCCCGGTGCAGGCGGGTGATCGTGACGATTTGCGCGAGATGCTGGCGGCGCGGCAAGCGGGCGGGATTATTTTCACTACCATCCAAAAATTTGCCTTGCTGGTCGATGAAACCAGCCATCCGGTATTGAGTAATCGCCACAACATCGTGGTGATTAGTGATGAGGCACACCGCAGTCAGTATGGCGATAAGGCCAAATTAAATGCCAAGGGTCAGTACACCTTTGGTTATTCCAAACATTTGCGCGATGCCTTGCCCAGCGCCAGTTTTATTGGTTTTACCGGCACGCCGATTGCCGCGCAAGATAAAGACACGCGGGCGGTGTTTGGCGATTATGTGTCGATTTACGATATTCAAGACGCGGTGGATGATGGCGCGACGGTGCCGATTTATTATGAATCGCGGCTGGCCAAGCTGGACATCAACACGGCAGACATCGAAGCTTTGAATGCGGAAGTGGACGAGGTTATCGAAGACGAAGAAGACATCGCCAGCCGCGAAAATACCAAATCCAAATGGGCGGCCTTGGAAAAGCTGGTCGGCAGTGCGCCGCGAGTGGAACAGGTGGCTAAGGATTTGGTGAGTCATTTTGAAACTCGCATTGCCAGTATGCCGGGCAAAGCCATGATGGTGTGCATGAGCCGGGATATTTGTGTGGAGCTGTATAACGCCATCGTGGCGCTTAAGCCCGAATGGCACGATGCCGACCCCAACAAGGGGGCGATCAAAATTGTCATGACCGGTTCGGCCTCTGACCATGCCAAGTTGCAGCCGCATATCTATAGCAAAACCACCAAAAAGCTGTTTGAAAAACGCTTTAAAGACGCGGGCGACCCGCTGCAATTGGTGATTGTCCGCGATATGTGGCTGACGGGTTTTGATGCGCCGTGTTGCCATACCATGTATATCGACAAGCCGATGAAAGGCCATAACCTGATGCAGGCGATTGCACGGGTGAATCGGGTATTTAAAGACAAGCCCGGCGGTTTGGTGGTGGACTATATCGGCATCGCCAGCGAGCTGAAGCAGGCGCTGAAAACCTATACCGATTCCAAAGGCAAAGGCGCTCCCACGTTCGATACGCACGAGGCCTATGCGCTGCTACTGGAAAAACTGGATATTGTGCAGGGCATGATGCAGGGCTTTGATTACAGCGCGTTTGAAACCCAGGCTTTGCAGCTGTTGCCCGGCGCGATGAATCATATTTTAAGTTTGCAAGGCGCGAGTGGCGAACTGGACGGTAAAAAGCGCTTTTTGGATGTGATGACCGCGTTGAGCAGTGCCTATACCTTGTGCTCGACGCTGGACGAAGTCGAGCCGCTGAAAAAGGAAATCGCGTTTTTCAGTGCGGTCAAAGCGGCGATTAGCAAATTTACCACGGTGGATAAACGCCGCAGCGATGAAGAGAAAAATTCGGCGCTGAAGCAGATCATCGATAACGCGATAGTCGCTGAGGGTGTGGACGATATTTTCAGTTTGGTGGGTTTGGACAAGCCGAATATTGGCTTGCTGTCGCCAGAGTTTATGGATGATGTCGCAAAGCTGAAGGAAAAAAATCTGGCGGTGGATTTGTTGGAGCGCTTGCTGCGCGATGAAGTGAAAGCCCGCATGAAAACCGATGTGGTCTCCGAGAAAAAATATTCCGAGCGCATTCTGGAATCGTTGCGCAAATACCATAACCGCGCCATCGAAACCGCGCAGGTCATCGAAGAGCTGATAGCCATCGCCAAGGACATGCAGGCGGATTGGGCGCAAGCCGAAAAACTGGGGTTAAATCCGGACGAAATCGCCTTTTACCGGGCTTTGATTCAAAATGAATCGGCGGTACGTGAGCTGGGCGATAACAACCTGCGCGAACTGGCCAAATACATTACCGAGCAATTGCGCAACAGCACCACCGTCGATTGGGCCAAGCGTGACAGTGTGCGGGCCCGATTGCGGAATCTGGTCAGAAGGGCTTTGCGGCGCTGGAAGTATCCGCCGGATAAAGCCGATGAAGCGGTTGAATTGTGTTTAAAACAAGCCGAGGTGCTCAGCGAGGCTTGGAGCGCGGGCCAATAGGCCCCGGAAATACCGAAGACGTATCAAACCCTGCGAAAGGGTCTGGCTTCGCGGGTTTTTTATGCTTGCCAGACCGTATTACTCATCACGGCGGCATCCTTGAAACTGGCAACGACTCCTACCGGTTCAAGCAACGGAAAAAGGCCTCAGCATCCCCACAAACCTAGGTTCTAATTGGGAACTTTTCGACAACCATTCGCGGAAAATTCTCAACATCGGCTGACAGTGTCGCTCAGGCCGTAACAACGCCGATGAACGACTCGGAATAACCCAGCCGTTCGTTTATCGACATCCGCATCAAGCGGCTTTTTTCCGATAGCCGGCCGCGCCCAATCCGAGTGCGCCGCTCAGGAACATCCAGACGGCGGCAGGCAGCGGGACTACCGTGGTTTGAAAACTGAAGGTGCCGATGCGGGCGTTGGCGGCTCTAGCGACTTCGGCGCCCAGATGATCGAAGCCCCAGCCATACCCCAAACTGCCGTTCAAGGTCAGAACATTGCCGTTTAACTGCGTTGTCACGTCGAACAATTCGAAAGCGACGGCCGAAAAACCGACTTGGTTATAGATTACCCACGCCGAACTTTCCGGCGTTTTTTGCTGCTCCGCCGGGTTATATGCCAGGATCATATCGGCCATTAAGACTCTGTTGGTCGGTGGATCGACATCGACTCGATAACGCATCCCGCCGGCCAAGCCGATGTTTCCGGTCGCGGTGGCGGCGATGTTATTGGGATCGAAGCTAAAAGTCGTCGGGCTGTTGTGCCGATTGGTCGGATTGGGTGCGACGCTTGCGCCGTTCACGGTGAACTCAAGGCCGATTGCGGAGATTTCGTTCGCCGTATAGTTCGTGAGATCGACCGGCGTGTTGGAGTCGCGCAACTGCGCAAATGTTTTCGAAGCCGCCGAAGCGTCGAAATACTCTTCTACATAAATCGACGGCGCCGGCGTGTTATCCAAGTCGATTCCGGCTGCGAACGCGTTCCGGTCCAGGTTGAGGATCAACGAACCGCCGGCCACGGTGGCGGCGTGCGCGGATGTCGCGAGCAGCGATGCGGCGATCACGACAACGTTTAAAGATTTCATTTTGTTTCCTTGATTTAGAGGTGATTTCAATACCGGCCCTAACTGAAAATCCCAGGCGCCCGCGCCATTGCTGGCGAAAGCGTTCAACGCTCGGCGCTACATCCGACGCCGGGATTGAACCGGTGTAACTGGCGGCTGGGATAAATTGGATCGGCACCGCCGATATTGCCGGGCAGATCGACGACGGTGCCGGCTGGCGGCTTAGGCGGACAATCTGATTTTTCCGCGCGCTGAACCCAATAGCCCCAACAATCCGCTGCCGAATAGCCAAACGGCCGCCGGTACCGGCACTGCCGATGGCGCCAGACTGAAAGTACCCAGCTTGACCGACTGGCTACCATTCAACAGCAAGTTCCAGGAAAAGGATTGAGCCGTGAAATACACGTCGCCGCTCAGCGATAACTCGCCGTTGGCGTTAACCGATTCCGAGGCATTGACCAAACGGAACAGTGCCGGTTGGCCAAAGCCGCTGCTGTAGGTATAGATGTCCCATTGACCGGCGGTTTTTTTCAAAAAGAAATCGGCGGGATTGAGATAGGTGCCGCCAGCCGCCGGCTCCATCCGGAAAGCACCGCTCAAGCCGATTTGACCGGCCGCGGTGTTGCCGGCGTCCATCGTCGTGGCTTGTTGCTTGCGAGCGGCCCCGTAGTTGATGGTCGAGGTATTGGTATTGACCGCCAACGACACGCTAAAGGTTCCGGTCTGGCTCAGCGCGACACCTCCGGTTGTATCCAGAGTGATCGGCGTGGCGTTATGGTTTTTATCCCAGAAATTAGCGATATACCAACCTTCGCTACCCGGTACAGCCGAAGTAAAGGCGGAATTGTCGATTGTTAAATTCGCCACGCCGCTAACAAGAGCCGCGTTGGCATCGGTTGTTGTCAACAGTCCGCCGAATAGACCGATTGCCAGAACGCCGGCCGAGGCCAATTTGTGGCTATGTTTTTTAAATAGATACATGGTTTTTCCTTGTAGATTTATCGATGGTTAAGTTATGCGGCGGGTTCCAAGTTTGTAAATCGACGCGGCCGACGCCGTGTCTATCGGCAAACCTTGCCCGCCGGTAACCCGGCCGTCTTGTTCCAAGACCCGTGGCTTTCCGGCTCCGCCTCGCGGCGGGTGTGGCGTTGCGCCGCAATCCTTGCGGCATCGCTGCTTCCGCGAACGATTACTTCCTGAGCTTCCAGCAATTCCTTCCAATAACTCGAGCTCCCGACGATCTCCTCACAAAACGCAGGCGGAGTTGCGGCGTAGCGACGCTGCAACGGAAAGGCCGCGAAGGCAGATTAAAGTCGGGTTTTCGAATCAATTAGCGACGAGCAAACACTAGGCCAAATCTGATTCGCCTGGAATAACAAGGCTTGGCACGGCGAATCCGGCGCCGGTCCTCGAAAACTAAGTTATCTCACGCAATCGCCGCGTGAAATCCCGCGCCGCCGCCGGAACTGACGCGATTCCGGGTGCTACTCTTCCACCCATCTGAAGCGCAGCGCAGCGCTGGTCAGAAACAGCAGCGTCATTGCCGAGAGCGTCAACAACGCCGGCGCAATATCGCTTAATCCGGCACCGTCTATCATCACGGCGCGCGCGGCTTGCAGCATGTGGGTCAGCGGGAAAATCAGCGTCAGGTTCTGCAACAGCGCCGGCGCGCCTTCCAGCGAAAACCAGACCCCGGAAAGCAAAATCATCGGCAAGGTCAGCAGGTTGAGGATGCCCAAGGCCAATTCTTCGCTACTCGTTCTACTCGCCATCAACAGGCCGAGGCTGATCAGGGTTACCGAACCGAGTACCGCAATCAGCGCCAACAGCGCAAAAGCACCCTGGACTAAAAAGTCGAACAAGGCGTGCATCGCCACAAATTGCAGCACGATCGCCAGCATCAACATCGCCAACCGGCTGACGACTTGCGCCGACAGGAATTCGAAGGCGTTGACCGGTGAGGCTTTCAAGCGTTTAAGCACGCCGTTTTTACGGTATCTGACGATGGTGAAACCGACGCCGAACAGACTGCTGTGCATGATATTGATCGCTAGAATGCCGGGCAAAACCCAGTCTAGGTAGCGCACCTGCCGCCCGGAAACCACTTGCTTTTTCCAGGTAATGGCTTGATCGCCGGCCAGTAGGATTTTTTCCAACAAGTAGCCTTGCGCGGCACTGTCGTTGATCCAGTAACCGCTTTCCGAACCGCCCCGGATCACCATGTCCAACTGATGGTGCTGCAGTTTGGCTAGCGCCTTATCCAGCTCGGGGTAGTCGATGAACTGCAAATATTGGGTGGCCTTGAACGCGCTGATCTGCGCGCTGGCCTCGCCGACCACGCCCACTTTGAACAGCGCGGTATCCTTGTCGTCGAATATCGCCGCGATGCCGACGATCAACACCACCGGAAACACGAAATTCCAGACCCAGGTGGCTTTGTCGCGGATCAATTCGATATTGCGGGCTGTTAGCAGTGCCAAAAAATGCTTCATCTCAACTTCTCAATGAGTGGCCGGTTAATTTAAGAAACAGGTTTTCCAGATTCGGCGTGGCGACCGTCAAACCTTCCAACGAGATATTCAGTCGAGTCAGTTGGGAGATCGCCGCTTCCACATTGGCGGTGACGAACTCCACCGTTTCGGCGCCGGCACTCACCGCGAACGGCAAGCCTGGAAGCTCCGCCAGCCCGCTGGCCCGCGGCAGACGGATCAGCACGCCGTCGAAATATTCCTGCAATAAGTTCTCCGGCGTGTCCTGCACGATAATTCGGCCTTGATCCATGATGGCGATTTCGTCGCAAAGCTGCTCGGCTTCCTCCATGTAATGCGTGGTCAGGACGATGGTCTTGCCGCGCTGTTTGATGTCCCGAATCAAGCTCCAGAAGTTGTGGCGCGATTGCGGGTCCAGACCGGTAGTCGGTTCGTCCAGAAACAAAATGTCCGGATCGTTGATCAAGGCGATGCCCAGCAACAAGCGTTGCCGCTGGCCGCCGGACAGCTTGCGGGAATCGCGGTTGATGTAGTCCCCTAGCGCGCAGGCCTCGATAATGTCGTCGAGCGGCAGACTACGCGGGTACAGTTTCTGAAACAGTTGCAAGCATTCCTTCACCGTCAAGGTTTCCGGCAAGGCGGTATGTTGAAACTGAATCCCGATGTGCTGGCTGTAGCGTCTATCGATCGGTTTGCCGCGAAACAGGATGTCGCCTTTGCTCGGTTTGAGTATGCCCTCCAGCATTTCCAGCGTGGAGGTTTTGCCGGCGCCGTTCGGCCCCAGCAAGCCAAAGCAGGTCCCAGCTTGCAGCTCGAAACTGACGCCGGCAACCGCCGCCACTTCGCCATAGTGTTTCTCCAAGCCTCTGACGCTCAGCAGACTGCTAGTCTGGTCCGGCTCGACCAGCGGCGGCGCGGCGAGCATTGACGACTGAGCCGCCGCTTCGGGATTCAGCTCTCGCAACCACGCCGCGCAATACGGCTGCTTGACCACCGAGAAGTGTTCGCCCTTGGCCTTGATCACATTGACGGCTTGAAAATAATCGTTCCACTCGTTGGCCGCCAACCAACCTTTACTGCCTTCCGCGATCACCAGCGTCACCCGATACGGCAACTTGGCGGTGTAACGGTAACGGGCGGTAATCGAAGCCTCGGTCACTTGCCAGATTTTCCGAAAATGCCCGGCGTCCAGATTCGGAATGATGTCCGCCAATAATGACGCAAAGCAGTCTTTCCACTCCGCGTAGGGCTTGGTTTTTAAAATTTCGGCGATCGCGCCGCGATAGGGCTCGGGCGAAATACCGGCGTTCGTCAGCATGAAGTTACAGAATGCCTTGACCGAGGCCTTGTCCACGCTGCTTTGCCGCAGCAACAAACCGCTATCGATCAACACCACTTCGCCGATTTCGTAGGCCGAATCTTGCAACTGGCGCAGCATTTCGTAGACCACGGTGCCGCCGTAACTGTGCGCGTACAAATTGATCCGCCCTTGCGGCCAGACGCGTTCGATCTGGGCGATATTGTGCGCGGCCATGTCCTCGACCGTCGTCGCCGGCGGCTCGTCGCTATAGCCTTTCATTTGCAAGCCGTAAACCGGCCCTTCCCGCTTCAGGCACTCCGCCAGTTCGAAATAGCCGTCGCTCAAGCCGGGCATGCCCGGCACGATAAACGTCGGAATCCCCGAGCGCAGATTAAGCAAATACGCTGAATTGGTCAGTTTTTCCAGCGGGCGCTCTAGATAATCGGTCAAGGCTTTTATCGTCGGATATTTGAAAATATCGGCAAGATTCAGTGAGCTGTCGGGGAGAATGGCGTTAATCCGGCTGATCAGTTGCACGGTCAGCAAGGAGTGGCCGCCCAACTCAAAAAAATTGTCGTTCACGCCGACCCGCTCGACGTTCAACAGCTGCCGCCAAATCTCGGCCAGTTGTTGTTCGAGTTGGCCGCGCGGCGGGCTGAAATCCCCGCGCCCGGCCAGCCAACTCTCGGCTTGCTGTGCCAGTGCCTTACGGTCAATTTTGCCGCCCGGCGTCATCGGCAGGGTATCGAGTGCCAGCACCGCCAGCGGCACCATGTAATCGGGCAAGGTTTGGCGCAGAAAAGCCTTCATGACTTCTGGCTCGGGCGGTTGGCCGGCGTGGGTATAAAACCCCAACAATTGTTTGTTGCCTTGGCGTTCGCTGACGATGACGACGGCCAAGCGAACCGCCGGATGCTCGGCCAACGCGCTTTCGACCTCGCCCAATTCCACCCGAAACCCGCGAATCTTGACCTGATGGTCGCGGCGGCCGATAAAGGCCAGGTTGCCGTCGTCCAGCCAGCGCACCAGATCGCCGGTTTTATACAGTTTGCCGGCCCCAAACGGGTTGGCGATGAATTTCTCCGCGGTCAATTCGGGCTGATTCAGATAGCCGCGAGCGACGCCGGCACCGGCGATGTGCAGTTCGCCCGGCACGCCGATCGGCACCGGTTTGAGTGCGCTGTCCAGCACGTAGACTTGGGTGTTGGCCAGCGGCTTGCCGAGCGGTATCGCTTGGTCGGGCTCGTGGGCCGGATCTATCGGATGCAGCAACGAGATCACTGTGGTTTCGGTCGGGCCGTAGGTGTTGATCACCGCGATGTTGGGGTTGCGTTGCCGCCAGGCCCGATAGTTTTGCGCTTCGGCTTTTTCGCCGCCGATCACCACCCGGCTCAGCGCGGTGTCGCTGAAGTCTTGCTCCACCAGGGTATGCCAGTAGGCGGTGGGCAGGTTGATCAGACTGACTCGGTGGCGTTGCAGCAGGCTTTTTAAGTAAGCCACATCGGTGAATCGCTCGCCGTCCATCATCACCACCGCCCCGCCGCTGAGCAGGGTCGGAAACACTTCCTCGACGAAGATATCGAAGCTGATCGTCGAAAACTGCAACACCCGGTCGCGCTCGTTGAGACGGTAGGCGGCGATGACGGCCAGATTGTGATTGACCACGTTGCGGTGTTCGACCATCACCCCTTTGGGTTGGCCGGTGGAACCGGAGGTATAAATCACATACGCCAGATGCTCGGGAGCCGCGCTGGGACGCGGTTGCCCGATACTTTGGGCGATCAACGGCCAGTCGCTATCCAGCGCCACGGTCTGAATCGCCGGACCGGTGCGGATCTCACGCAAGCCTTCGACCAGGCCGGCTTCAGTCAACAACAATCGAGCGCCGCTGTCCAACAGCAAGACTTTGCTACGTTCGACGGGGGTATTGGCGTCCAGCGGCAGATAGGCGCCGCCGGCCTTTAGAATGCCGAGCAAGCCGACCAGCATCAACGGCGAACGGCGCAGACACACCGCCACCAGGGTATCGGCCTGGACGCCTAGCTGTTGCAGATAAACGGCCAGCCGGTCGCTTTGCTCGTGCAATTCCCGATAACTGAGCGAACTCTCCTCGCCGATCACCGCCACCTGTTCCGGGGTTTTCAAGGCTTGGCGGACGAACAGCTCGTGGAGGCAGGCGTCGGGAACCTGATTGGCGGTCGAGCGGCTCCAGTCGTCCAGGATCTTGCGCCGTTCGTCGGCATCCAGCAGCTCCAGTTCCTCGAGCATGCCGTGCGGCGACTCGACCAGGTAGCGCATGATGCTGGTCAGATGCTCCGCCATCCGCTGCACCGTCTGCGGCCGATACAGATCGGCGGCGTATTCGATCCCGATCAGCGCATGCTCGTCTTCGAATTCGTTATAGGTGAAGGTCAACTCGAACTTCGCTTCATTGATCTCGAAATCGAACAAGGGCTCCAGGCGGCAATTGCCGAACGGTAAGCCGCTGAGCCGAAGCGGGGTGTAGTTGATCAGGACTTGAAACAAGGGGCTGCGGCTTAAATCGCGCTCCGGTTGCAGCAAATCGAAAATCTTCTCGATCGGCACCTGCTGGTTTTCCTGGCCTTCGACAATCACGGTGTGAACCTGCTCGAGCAAGGCGTTCACCGTCAAACCGGTTTGTTCCAGCGGGTTAATCCGCATCACCACGGTATTGACGAAAAAACCGACGACAGCTTCGATTTCGCGCTGATTGCGGTTGGCCACCGGCATGCCCAAGCAAATGTCGTCCTGGCCGCTGTATTTTTTTAACAGCAGATAGACCGCGGCCATAAACAAGGTGAACGGAGTGGTTTTGCGCGTCCTGGCCGCTTGTTTAACCAATTTGCCCTGGTCCGAACTCAACTCGAACTGGAAGTAAGCGCCGCGCCCGCTGGCGCTAGCCGGACGCGCAAAATCCAACGGCATCTCAAGATTCTGGTAACCGGATAACTGGCGTTGCCAGTAAGCCAGTTCGCGCGTCAGTTTGGCATCCGTGTGGGTTTCCCGCTCCCAACCGGCATACTGGGCGTAATCGACCGGCAAGGCCGGCAACGCGGGCGGTTTACCTTCGACAAACGCGGCGTAGGCTGCCGCCAGATCGTTCAATAACACCCGCATCGACCAGCCGTCGGTCACGATGTGGTGCAAGCACAAGGCCAGGATGTGGGTTTCCGCCGCCAGGCGCAGCAGCATCGCCCTGAATAATGCGGAAGTCTCCAGATTGAATGGCTGCTCGATAAAGCTTTGCAGCCGTTGTTTTTGTTCGCGGCGTTGCAGTTCGCCGCTAAACCGGCTGAGATCGTGTTGTTCGATGGCGACCGCCGCCGCCGGCCGGATTCGTTGCAACGGCGTGTTGTCCAGCACCGAAAAATTGGTGCGCAAGGCTTCGTGCCGGGCGTAAATAAAATCCAGAGCCTTGGCCAGCGCGCCGATATCCAACGGCCCTTCGATCTTGCCCAAACCCGGCACATGGTATTGGCCGCCGAAACCCAGCCGGTCCAGAAACCACAAGCGCTCCTGCGAAAACGACTGACAGGCGATCTTGTCGCCGGCCAGATAGCTCAGAACCCCGGCCTTCTCCGCCTTTAGCGCGGACTTCACCGCGTCGGTCAGCAGGCCGGCGCCGGCTTCGACGCACAAATCTCCGGCCGGCGACCCGGTCAAGCGCGCGCCGTTAGCGATCAACTCGCTCAACATGGACTTGCTGCCGCGAATTGGATGAATCCCAGGCTGCGATCAGAAACCGAATCGCACCACCGATGCCGTATGCCGTTAAACAACGAATGCCTCCAGATGTTTCAGATAGTTAGCCAACGAATCTTCGGCCGGGGCGCGGCCGCTGTTCGCAATCGCCACGGCCAGTTGTTGAATGTCCGCCGCCTCGAACAAAGTACTTAGCGCCAGTTCGACACCCAACGCCGCCTTGGCCCGCAACACGATTTGGATCGCCAACAAGGAATGGCCGCCCAACGCGAAAAAATTGTCCTGAATCCCGATCCGGCCGATACCCAATACGTCCTGCCAAATGTCGGCCAAAGTGGCCTCGATGGCGTTGCTCGGCGCGACGTAACCCGCCTCTGCCGAGCGCTCGACCGGCAGCGCCAGCAACGCTTTGCGATCGACCTTGCCGTTATCGGTCAACGGCATTTGCGCCAACGCCACCCAGGCGGCGGGCACCATGTAATCGGGCAAGCGCTGGCGCAAATAAGCGATCAATTCCGCCGTCTCGAGCGCTATCCCGGCCTGGAAATAGGCCACCAACTGTTTGCCACCGGCAAATTCCCGGGCAACGACGACGGCGTGGCGAATGTTCGGATGCAATAGCAAGGCCTGTTCGATTTCGCCGAGTTCGACTCGAAAGCCGCGAATTTTCACCTGCTGGTCTTGCCGGCCGATGAACAGCAACTGGCCGTCGTCGCGCCAGCGTACCAAGTCGCCGGTCTTGTACAGCCGGCCCGGACCGAAGGGGTTGGCGATGAATTTTTCGGCGGTCAATTCGGGCTGATTGAGATAGCCGCGGGTAACACCGGCGCCGGCAATGTGCAATTCGCCGGGTACGCCGATCGGGACCGGTTGCAGGTCGCTGTCCAGGACGTAGACTTGGGTGTTCGCCAGCGGCCGGCCCAGCGGGATCGGCTGGTCGGCGGCGGCCGCTTCGATGGGGTACAGCGTGGCGATGACGGTGGTTTCGGTCGGGCCGTAGCTGTTGATGACCCGGATATTCGGGTTGCGTTGCCGCCAGACCCGATACTTTTCGGCTTCGGCTTTTTCGCCGCCGATCACGACCCGGCTTAGCGCGGTGTCGCTGAAGTCTTGCTCCACCAGCGTATGCCAGTAGGCGGTGGGCAGGTTGATCAGGCTGACCCGCTGCCGCTGTACCAGGCTTTTCAGGTAGCCGGCGTCGGTAAAGCGTTCGCCGTCCATCATCACCACCGCACCGCCGCTGAGCAGGGTCGGAAACACTTCTTCCACGAAAATATCGAAGCCTATGGTCGAAAATTGCAGCACCCGGTCGCTGCCGCTGAGTTGGTAGGCGGCGATGACGGCCAGGTTGTGATTGACGACGTTGCGGTGCTCGACCATGACGCCTTTGGGCCGGCCGCTGGAACCGGAAGTGTAGATGACATAGGCCAGATGCTCGGGACGCGCCAATTGCCGCGGCGGCTCGTCGATTTGGGCGATCCGCGGCCAGTCCCGGTCCACGGCAACCCGCGGCAGGTCCAGGCCCTGGGTCATCTCGCCGGCAGCCGACTCCAGCGCCGCTTCGGTCAATATCAGTTTGGCGCCGCTGTCCGCCAGCAGCAGTTTGCCGCGTTCGGTTGGGGTGTTGGCGTCCAGCGGCAGATAGGCGCCGCCGGCCTTGAGGACGCCCAGCAGGCCGACCAGCATCAGCGGCGAACGGCGCAGACACACCGCCACCAGGGTATCGGCCTGGACGCCAAGCTGTTGCAGATAAACGGCCAGCCGGTCGCTTTGCTGGTGCAGTTCCCGGTAGCTGAGCGAACTCTCCTCGCCGATCACCGCCACCTGTTCCGGGGTTTTCAACGCCTGGCGGACGAATAGCTGGTGCAGGCAGGCGGCGGGAACCGCGACCGTCTGCGTCGCATTGAACCCGGTCAACAGACGTTGCTTTTCGGCCGCCGGCAGGATTTCGATGGCGCTGACGGCTTGATCCGGATTGGCAACCACACCGGCCATTAACTGTTTGAAACAGGCCAAGTGCCGGACAACGCTGGCATCGTCGAACAAGCTGCGCTTGTACTTGATGTTGATTTGCAGGCTGTGCCTGAAATCGTAAATTTCGAGCGTGTAATTGTCCTCGGTTTGCTGAAACACCTCGTAAAAAGTCTCGACGCCCTGCAGCGCGTCGGCGTTATGTAACAGCTCGTCGAAAAAATTCTGGTAGGTGTAGGACACCGGAAACGGGTTTTCCTGGGGATTGGCCAAATGCAAGCCCAAGTCCGACAACAGCCTGGGAAACGGATAGTGCGCATGGTCCAGGCACTCGAAAAACCGGCGCCGGGCTTGCTGCATTAACTGATTGAAGGAAGCTGCCGGCTGCACTTGGCACGGTACGACCATGACGTTGATGTAACAACCGATACTGTGTTCGTAGGCCGATTTGGGCCGCCCGCGTACCGGCGTCGTCACCGCCGGCGCCGCGTGCCGGGTCAGCTTGTATAAAAAGACTTGAAACAACGCCAGGAACAACACCGCCAAGCTGGTTTTACCACGCGTCGCCAAGCGCTTCAGGGCTGCCAGCTCGGCACCGTCCAGCCTGAACTTTTGACAACCGATACCGGCGGCCGACAAACTGGCTTGCGGCAAATAATCGTAAGGCAGATTCAAGGTCGCCGCTCGATCGGCCAATAATTCACGCCACCAGCGTGCGTCTGCCGCCCCGTCAGCGCCGGCCAGATAGCGCCGTTCCCAATCGACAAAATCCAGAAACGCCAGATCGGGAGCGCGGCAAACCAAGGTCGCACCGGCCCGTAAGGCGTGATATTTCTGCCAGAACGCGGCGATAAACAAGGCCCCGGAGGTGCCGTCGAACACAATGTGGTGAATGACGAAATAGACGTAAGTCCCGGACTCGGCCGCATCGATCGCATACAGCCTGACCGGCGCGTCCTTGGACAAATCGAAAGGCTGCCGCAACAATTCCCACAAGCAGGCGTCCAGCACCGCCGCCGATTCCAGTCGCATTTCGTGACAGTTGATACATGCTGCGACCGGCCGAATCCGCTGCACGCAAGCGCCGGTCTCGGCGTCGACCTCGAGCGCCACGGTAAGCATGGGGTACTCGGCCAGCATCGCCGCAAGCGCTTGCTGCAATAAGACGGCATCGACGTTGCCTGAGACTTTGAACGTCAACGGCACGTTAAACGCGATCGACTCCGGCGCCAGTTGATTGACGTACCACAGACCCTTTTGCACCTCCGACAACGGACCGCAGATAGCCGCATCGGCCAAACCCGGCGTCTCCCCGCTTGAGCCGGTGCTGCCGGCCGGCGTTTTTTGCTGCAGTTTCAGCGCCAACAGCGCAAAAAACCCGGCAAAGTCGTCGACACCCAGCACCTGGCTGAATTTGATGTCCAACCCCAGCGACTCGTTCAAACGGCCGACGAACTGCACCACGTCGATGGAATCGAAACCGTAATCGATCAGGGAAAGCGACAAGTCGAGCGAGCCCAGCTCCAGCTTAAAAATGTCTTGAACCAACTCGGCTAGCACCGCGGCGCTGGATGGATCGAGCCCCAACTCCGCCAAGGGCCGATCGGAGGCCCGCGCTGCGCGCTGGGTGATGCCGCTGGCGGCAACCGCGGCGTCGGCCCGGTATTCCTCCAGAACGACATGGGCGTTTACCCCGCCGATGGCATAGCTGTTCAGGGCCGCGCGTTTCGGCTGATCGGAACTCGGCCAAGGCCGACCCTGGCGTTGCAGAATCAACGCATGCCCGGCGGCCAAATCGCTATTGACCGCATCGAGACCGGCGATACCGGGCAACAGGCTGTGCTCAAAAGCTTTTAACACTTTGATAATCGACGCCATCCCGGAAGCGGCTTCCGGGTGGCCGATGCTGGGTTTTACGCTGCTGACGTGCCAGCGTTTGTCGGAATCGGCGCTGGCTTGCCGGTAGCTTTGGTCGACAGCGCCCAATTCCAACGCATCGGCCATCGGATTGCCGATACCGTGCGCCTCGACGTAATCGATCGAGTCGGCGCTGCAGCCGGCATTGGCTAGGCTCAATCGAATCGCTTCCTTAAGCCCTTGCGGATTCGGCGCCTCGAACGAATAGCCGCGGCCGCCGTGGTAAACCGCCGACCCTTTGACTACGCCCAAAATGCGGTTGCCATCCTGCTCGGCATCGGCCAAGGGTTTCAGGATCAACACGCCGCCGCCTTCGCTACGCAGATAACCGTTGGCGGTAGCGCCGAAACTTTTGGTCTGGTTGTCGCGGCTGAGAATATCGCGGTAAAGTCCCTGTCGCGCCGCCTGAGCGAATTCGTCCGCAGCAATCAGGTTGACGCCGCCGACAATCGCCTGCCGGCATTCCCCGGCCCGCAAACTTTGCACCGCCCGGTGCAAGGCCAGGTAGACGCTGATGCAAAAGGAATTGACCGTCTCGCTCGGCCCTTTCAGGTTCAGCCGAAACGAAATTTTGTTGGCAAGCGGAATCCGATACGCCACGTCTGCCGTCGGCGCCGTTTCCCGACAGCCGATGAAAACCGCGGTCGGAGTGTTCGCCAATCCCGCAAGGTCGAGCCGATACTCCAGCAAAGCGTCCGCGATACACCGATACAGCAATTGCTCCTGCCGCGGCAAGGCTGCATACTCGGCTTCCGAGATCGGCAATGCCTCCGGCGCGTGCCGCCTGCCAAGGTCGATTCGGCCATAGGCAAGTTCCGGCGCTTCCGAGCGGCCCGAGACCTGCAACGGCACCCCGGTCAACACCTTTTGCCATAACGCAACGGCATTTTCGGCTTCCGGGAAAATCCCGGCCATGCCGACCACGGCAATCGCCATGGCGGCTTGCGCCGGCTGCGGTCGCACCACCAATGCCGCCGGCACAGTCACAGGCCGGCAGTCCGTCGCCACCGCCGCCAAGTCCAACACCTCCGCAAGCAAATAATCCGCAAGCAAGTCCAAACGCGGATAATCGAATAGCACGGTCGACCGCAACGCGCAGTGCAAGCGCTGTTCCAGTTCCACTTTAAAGTCGACCGCCTGCATGGAGTCTGCGCCGAGTTCGCCGAAGTTCCGGTCGTCGGCGACATCGTCGGGATCGTCCAATTCCAAAAACTCGACCAGCAAACCGCGGATAAAATCGATCAAGATGCGTCGGCGCAAATCCGGCTGCGCTTGGGCAAGCCGGTCTAACACGCTGAATGCTTCATGCGCTTCGCAGTAGGCGTCCGCAAACTGTATATCCGTCCCCATCGTGGTCTGAATAGAGTCAAAAACTATGGATAGTTGGCGCAAAATCGATGTGCGGAATCGGCGTTCCGTTAAGCATCCGGGCGTAACACCGCCAACGTTACCTCGCCTTTGGATTTGCCAAGCTTGTCGTCGTGAAAATGGCAGAACGTCTTCAAAAACGTGCAGCGAGAGGTTTTCTTCACCAAACTAATGCCGAAGGTTCCGTAAAACCGTTTGGCATTAATAAAGCTTTGATAGCTGGAGTTTAAATTCGCAATTAGAAAGTTGGACAACTGCTTCTCGAAAAAAGAATCCGGCTCGTATTCGTTTAACTCCGGAATTAAACCGTGCTTGATGCAATATCCCAAATGAACATAAGCGATTTGGTTGTAACAAATATTGTATTCGACGGCGTTAAAATGCCCGGTATCGTCGATATAGCAGGATTCCGGAATCGAAAACTCGCCATTCATCAACATACCTTGTAATCCCAGCCCTTCTTGCTGCTGAAAATAAGCCTTTTTCAGATATTGGCAGTGCTGCCGATATGGCGACAATACCTGATTGACGAAGGAACCTTCGATATCGGTTAACGTCAGCGCATCGCATTCCGCTAATTCAGTAATTGCACTCATGAGTTTATTCCTACGTAAAAAGGTAAGTCGTCGTAAATACCGATGCGATAGCTCTTGCTTTTCTCGCCCGGTTTTACCGAAGATGCTTTATGCACCAGCGGCCGGTTATCCCAGATAATCAAATCGCCTTCCTCCCAATAATGCGTATGAATATGTTCCGGCTGCTCGGCGAAGTCGAATAAGGCCTGCATTACCTTTTGATTTTCTTCGTAAGTTAAACCGGCCAATTTGGTGGTAAAACCGCTACTGATATAGAGAATCTTTTCGCCTGTGACCGGATGCTGTATCACCGCCGGATGAATAACCGGCGGTACTTCGTTATGGATCCGGTCGAGTAACTCGGCCAACGACTTGTCGATATCCGACGCTTGAACTTTGTAACGCAGTTTGCCTTCGTGAACGGCGCTTGCCGTTTCGACATAGGCTTTTAATTCGGCCGGCAATTTTGCGTATACCGCGGCCATGTCGATATAGGACGTTTCCCGGGCGGATTTCGGGAACACCAAGGGATAGACCGACGTGAAAGACAGCGGGTGGGGTTCGAACGCGCAATCGGTGTGCCAGTAGCGCCCGGTGCCCGCCACGCCAAGCTTTTTGCCGTCCGCCTCTATCACGTTGGACGAGACGAAGATCTCGGCATGGTCGGGATGATGGTACTGCGGCTGAAAATACACTTGCGGCCGACCCAGTTTGCGGGTGAACGTCACATAACGTTCCGCCGTCAATTCTTGACCGCGCAACACCACCAGTTTGTTTTTATAAATCAACTGCCTTATCAGCGCTAACTCCGGCGCATGGTCAGACAATTCGTTAACATCCAATCCAATAATTTCGGCGCCGATATTACCGGGCCTTGCTTCTTTAATTTCCAGGCCTGAAGTTTCAGTAGTCATTCGCTTATTCCAATTTCAATAATTTCGCCAAAAGTAAACAGTATTACCGGCAATATATTCTCGAACGTCAATTGCCGATACCAACGTAAAAAGGCAAATCGTCGTAAATACCAACCCGATACATTTTGCTGGTCTCGCCCGGTTTAACCCCCGAGGCCTTATGAATCACCGAACGGTTATCCCAAATGATTAAATCGCCCTCTTCCCAATAATGGGTATGCACGTGCTCGGGCCGCTCGATAAACTCGAACAATGCCTTCAGCGCCATTTGATTTTCTTCATGGTCCAGTCCGGCGATTTTTATCGTAAAACCGCTACTGATATACAACGAGAATTCTCCGGTTACCGGATGTTGAATGACGGCCGGATGTTCGACCGGAGGCACTTCGGTATTGATGCGCTCCAGTAACTCCGCCAGCGATTTATCGATATCGCTGGCCTGAACCTTATATCTGAGTTGGCCGGCGTGAATATAGGTTTTATCTTCGACATATTGTTTTAATTCCGCCGGAAGATTTTTCAACACCTGCACCATATCGATGTACGAAGTTTCCCGCGACATTTTCGGAAATACCAAGGGATAAACCGAGGTAAACGACAAAGGATGTTTTTCGAAAGCACAATCGGTATGCCAATATTTTCCAGTACCGGACACGCCGATTTTGTTGCCGTTTTGATCCGGCACGTTGGACGAAACAAAAATTTCGGGGTAATTCGGATGGTGGTACTGCGGTTGGAAATAAACCTGCGGCCGGCCCAGTTTACGGGCGAATGCCACATACTTGGCTTCGTCCAGTTCCTGGTTACGCAACACGACCAGTTTATTGCGGTAGATCAGACTCCGAATCATCCCGAATTCAGGCGCTTCGGCGGACAAGGCGTTTATGTCCAGGCCACGGATTTCGGCACCGATTTTGCCGGGTTTAGACTCGATCACTTCGATTTCGATGGTTTCAACGCTCATTCAGGCACTCCTATAAGCTCCAGTGATGGTGGTGGGTTGGTACTCCCGGCAGGTGTCGACTGGCGCACGACGCTACCGATTTGGCCCTGCAATCCAAGTCGGCCGCCAATAGCGGGCGTGGCCTAATTGACTTGCCGGGATTGTGCGGTCCAGTAAGGCGTCCTCAATTCCCGCTTCAATATTTTTCCGCTTGGATTCCGAGGCAGCTTTTCCAGAAAGTCGATCGATTTCGGCGCTTTGAAGTCGGCAATGCGCTGGCGGGTAAAATTGATCAATTCTCGCGGCTTGATCGTCCAACCCGGTCGCAACACCACAAACGCCTTAACGACTTCGCCCCAACGTTCGTCCGGGACGCCGATAACCGCCGCCTCGGCGACGCCGTCGTGCTCGCATAGCGCAGCTTCGATTTCGGCCGGATAGATGTTCTCGCCGCCGTAAATGATCATGTCCTTGAGCCGGTCGCAGATAAACAAATAGCCCTGGTCGTCGAGATAACCGGCATCGCCGGTGCGAACCCAACCGTCGGCGGACAGACATTCCCGCGTTGCCGCCGGATTGTTCCAATATCCGACCATATTGGCCGGCGACTTGATGCAGATCTCGCCTATCCCAAGCGGCGGCAGGCAACGGCCTTCGGCGTCGATCACCCGCAGCTCCACCCCCGGCAAAGCCCGGCCGGCAGATTCCAAACGCTTGGGGTTTGCCGGCTCATGGTCCTCGGGGCGTAAGCAGACCGCCATATTGCCGGTTTCGGTCATGCCGTAGATTTGGAAAAAGCCGCAACCGAACCGCGCCATCGCCTTCTTCAGCAAGGCCGGCGCGATCGGCGAGCCGCCGTAGAGAAAGCCCTTTACCGACGACAAATCCGTGCTATCGCAGGTCGGTTCCGCCAGCGTGGTCTGAATCATGGCCGGCACCATCGGCACTTTGCTGATCCGGTGGCGCTCGATCAATTCCAACACTTTCCAGGCCACAAAGGTGTCGATGACAATGCCTTGCGCGCCGGCAATGAATCCCTGTATCGCCCACCAGATCCCGCCCATATGGAATTGCGGCAACGATATCAACAGCCGGTCTTCCGGATTCAGATCCATCCAAAGGTCGCCTCGTTCGCGCATGCCCCGCATCAGCCTGAAGAACGCATCATTTTGCAACTGCACCCCTTTCGGATGGCCGGTGGTACCGCTGGTATACATTTGCACCACCACATCTTCCGGACGAGGCTGCAAAGCCGGCGGCGTTGGCGGAAACCGGTCCCGCCAACCCTGAAAACTTGGGTATTCGCCCAGTTCCGCGTCTAACACGACAATTGTGCGCAGCCGCGGCAGTGCGTGTTTTGCCGCGGCAACACGTTCGAGAAAATCTTTAGCCACAAACACGATTTCGACTTCGCCGTTTTGCAGGATATAAACGCTTTCCGCCGCGGACAGGCGCCAGTTAATCCCGATCAGCACGGCCCGCGCCTTGGCGCAGCCAAATAAAATTTGATAGCTGTCGATACTGTCCTTGGCTAAAACCGCAACCCGAGCTTGCGGCATAATCCCCTCGGCGACTAATCCGGCAGCAACTTGATTGGCATGCCGGTCGAACTGACCAAACGTCGAACGACAGTCTTCGAACACGAAAGCGGTCGCATCGCCACGCTGTTGCGCTTGCCAAGCCGAGATTCCGGCCAGAGTTTCCGGGGCTGATAACGTCATTGTGCTTGCTAGAGATAAGTATGATGCTTTTACATAAAGCAACTAGAATGCCACCCGGAATTTCCGTGGCAGCATAAATCGGCACATAAAACTCAATATATTGATTTAATTAAATTTATTTAATTAAAAACTGACTAAGCTCACCGGGCTTGAACCGGCAAATCGGCCCCGCTCAGCGGCGTAACCGGCCGCCAACATATCTAGCAAGAAAAATGGGTGTTTTGGCGTAATTTTTTTGAGTCAAATCACATAGCTCAAAAACCGCGCTCGTTTTCAGCCAGCCCGAGCATCGAAGCGGACGATAAGACCTTTCCTGGCTGCTGCCGAAATATCGGAATCCGATCTCAGGGAATTTTTCGCCAAACCGGCTGACCGGCATCTATGGCCAATACTGCAGCTTGACGATCGGGAGGAGGATCAGGCGGATGAAATGAAGATAGGTGCCCGCCGCGCGGGAGCGGCTTGAATCAGCCACGATCAGGAAGCGGAATTGGTTCGGAATATGGTTTAGTTGAAACCCAAATTGGCTTGAGCCGGAGCGCCGGCAGCCAGATACCCTTAATAATTTGGATCGTCGGCATCGGTCTGCCCTTGCTCCCGTGATTCCAACCCGCCACTACTTCAAGCAGGGTAACTGCCCAGTCAGCCGTGACTTCAATTAAAAGCGCCGCTTGCGCTGCCTCCTTCCGTTTTAACGCTTGCCATGTACTCCTGATAAATTTTGAGCGCTCGTTCGTCCAATGGAAAACTCGAAAGGGCCTGTTGAGCAGCGGCTTGGACTTTTAGGTCTTCGCTCGGGTTTTGGAGTACGGCTAACAAGGAATCGCGGACATTTTCGTAACTAAAGCTGCCGTTACCCAGCGCCGATACCGCCAAGCTGCGCACGCCAGTATCGGAATCCCGCGCGGCTTTGGTAAAAATTTCCAACGTGGACTGGTCTTTGCCGGTCCATTGTGTCAGCACTTGTAAGCTATTGCGGCGCACTTCGGGATCGGCACTGGCGGCCAGCGGCGAAACCGCTCGAATCACGTCCTGATGCTCGGTGCGGGTGGAGACGCCTTGCCGATTTAAACTGGAAATCGCCGCGCTGGCCAGCCGGGGATCGCTATCGGCAACCTTGTGCAGCATGTCTATGACTTGCGAACGAAGTTTAGGATCGTTGCCGGCCGCGCCGCCGATCAACTGCAAGGCATTCAAGCGTTGCTCGTCGTTGCCGTCGCGCAGGAGTTGCGAAGCGGCGTCTTTTAGCTCCGGCATCACTTCTACGCCGCCGGACATGGCCAATATTTCGCTCAAGGTGTTGCCTAAATCTGTGCCGCTGGCATGCAGGAATTGGGAGATGACTTGGTTGCGCGCAGCCGGATCGCTTTGTAAATGCGCGATGAGTTGCTGGAATTCCGGGCTATTGCGCAAAGCGTCCATATCCGGATTTTGCGCCAGTTTGGCGTCCAAAGCCCCCAATAATTCATGCGTGTCCCGAGGGGCTGCTTCAGTCTCAGCCATGGGTAAAGCCTGAGTCCGAGAAACAGCAGTGCCACGGTTTACAGCCTGTTCTGAAAGGCGAATGCCGGATGCCGATGCTGCCAGTCGTGAAATTTTGCCCGATTGCTCGCTTTTGCGGTTGGCGGCAAGCGGGCGTGGTGTCGTGGGCTCAGAGGCGCTTTGATTGGCGAGACTCGCTGCGCCTGAGAAATCAATTCCGCGAACGCAATACCCGGCACCGAATGCCGCCATAAGGAGAGACAGCGATAAAATTTTGGAATTAGGCATAATTTTCAAAGACTCCCGCGAAGCTTCGCAAACGAAAGGTATCCCGCTGAAGCAGGCGTGCTGCGTCCATTGCCGCCTGCTCCAAGCCACTAAAAACGTCTATCAAGCAGGTAGTGCGGTACGGCGTTTAAAACCCAGCCAGCCCGCCAAGGCACTTCCGAATAACCACACGGCTGCGGGCACCGGCACCGGTGCCGTTTCCGCGCCGAGATTCATCGTAATATGCCCCATCACTTTCTCGGTGATATCACCAGGATAGGCATTGAAATGAAAAAAGTTACTCCATTGAGACGCGCCCCATTTGTAATCCGCGCTTAAGGTCGTATAGCCCGTTGTCGGATCGACGCCGAACACCGGGTTGATTAGTTCAAATATGCTTCCAGGCGCCACGCCGCCACTGCTACCGATGTACCATTTGTATTCCTGAGTCATCCGATCTTGTTGCAGGCGGATATCCAGGCTGGCAAACCACAGCGAGGCGCCCGGTGCGATAAAATCGCTGTGCAGGCGCAGTGAGCCGCCCAGGCCGATTGTTAAAGGCGTTTCCTCGCCGGGATAGGGATTATAACTGCTGGGTACCCAACCGGATTTTTCAGGCCACCAGACCCCTGCTCGCAAATCATCGACTTGCATGGTAAAGCCGCCTGGCGGTTGATCAAGGGGCACCCACTCATCTTGATTGTAGATACGCCATTGCGCCACGGCTTCCGGATCGGCTGTGCCATTGGCTATACGCGCCTCCGAGGCAAGCTCCGAACGCTTAATGGCGGTAGGCGAGTTATGATCCAAAAATAGCTGCGGATATAAAAAACGATTGCCCTTGGTATCCGACGTCGGTCCTTCAGACCCCTCTATGGGGATTCCATGGATATCGGTTCGAGCCCGCGTCGGCAGCAAGGTGGCCCAGGCTTGACGGTCATAGGTCAAATGCGCTTCCCCGCCTATAAACCCTGGAGGGAAATAAGTGGGTTCGAATACTGTTGAGGCGAAAACTTGCGTGGATAGTAGCAGCGAATTTATCAAAACTAATAATGCGTGTTTTTTAACGGGTTTTGTTGATGGCATAGTCAATTTTCCTTTTAAACTAAGATGGACAAAAAGGGTGCAATGAATTTAAAGCTAATTAAAACTTATTGAAAATAAATCAGGCTTGGCTAGCTGCAGGTATGGTGGATTTTTGCAGGTGGTGGGTAATTTTTCGAACCCCAACATTTGCCGCTTCGAATTATTGGGCTTCACTCGCGGTAACCTCAAACTACCGCGCTTTAAAACTGAAACCACCCGAGGTGTTTTGCTAATTCACTCAAATGGTTTCAATTTATCGATCAACCGCAGTCTAGTAAAACTGAATCAATAGACTTTTAGTTGTAGGTATATGTCACAGAAATTCTACCGACTAAAGCAAGAGCCTCTGAACCAGTAGGGGTTGCGCCTGCCGAAGTTTTATAAGCATTGGGAACAAGTCCAGTTAATACGCCTGTACCTGTTGGCGTGGTAAGGCCGGTGCCGGGACCCATCATTAGCGCATTATCCGTTGAATTTAGGCCGGAAGTGATCCACCAAGTGCCTGTGCCGCCATCGGGTGCAGCGCATGGAGCACTGTTTGGCGTCCCCCGGTAGCATCGTCCCCAATCGGTGGTATTGGCAGACGAAGGAGTGAGCCAAGTATCAACGGCATCGGCAAAACGAAGGTTGGCTTTCAGGGTGACGGTTTTAGTTGCCGCGGTATGAACATAGTTAACTTCAGTAAGCTTGAGGAAACTCAGCCCATTATGATCATCCCATAGCTCCCAGTCTGTACCTACTTTGGTAAGCCTGAGTTTACCCATTCTTAAAGATAGGGTTGGATTTTGAAATGAGCTGCGAAATTTGAACACCCCAGCCAATCCAATATTACCTGTTCCCGTAACGCCGCTGTAGTTTGAAACGGTATTACCAACTTTAAATGTCGAAGTGTAGTTAGGCGTCGCCGAGGTTGCGCATACCACTGGCAGGCTATAAGGGCCGTAATAGTCGGTTCCTGCCGCATCGCCGTTTACACCAGGCGCATTAGTGGTCGGAGTAGTATTATCCGGGACCGTGCCTGAATAACTCCATGTGGTTGGTGAAGGTGTTGCACCGGTTCTTTCTTCGATAAAGGCATTCAGATAGATGTAGCGGTTGCCATAAGTTGACCATGCGCCGGTGCCGGTATCGCTGTTTGAAGGGACTGGAGAAAAGACTGAACCAGCAGGTATGCGTTTAGTAGAATCCCCTTGCATTGAAGCTAAAACACCCTTGTTCAAGGTAACGGATGCCGACCCACCGCAAACCGCACTTGCATCGAAAGCCAACAGAGCGCTAGACAATCCGGTTAAGGTAAAAAGTCCGGCTTTGATCATTTTTAGATTGACGTTTTTCATTAATTTTTCCTGATAAATTGATTAACTATTTAGGTTTGCTCATAAACTACCGAGGACGACAAACCCATTGCAGGATTGGCGGTTAATATCGCGCATACCCTTACTGCGCCTACTTTGGGTACAAAACTCTTGATCAGTATCAAGCTCCAGATTAGTTTTATACCTGCATTTTCTATCCCTGAACCGCTGATCCTGTTTTAGCAAATGCAAATCTTTTGCGTAATTTTGTTCATAATTCTGATGGATACTTTGAGTTTTCAGGGGGCGATGCCTGCTCGTCGGTCACATTGGCACCCACTGAAATTAACGTGACGGAAATCGCGCTCAGCGCAAACAGGCTTAAATGCTTTTTGTTGCGGATATTCATTTTTTCTCCTTTGTTTTGACTGAAAACTTTAATTTCCAAATCAAACATAAATTGGCGATTATTAATTTGGCCGCCAAGCGATTAAAGAACTCTAACACTCCCACTGACTCCATCGGAGTCGGCGCGAAGTTTCCACCGAGATTTACAGAGTTTCAATGAGGCAAATTGTCGCACCAAAATTCTCGCCGAAAAACTCAAAAAATCGCGGCAAATAACTATTTCATATCACTCAAAAAAGCATATTTTTTAGGGCATATGCCGCAATCTATTAAAACTTGAGTCATATGCCCTAAAACCGGACAGCATGCCAAGAAAAAATCGATTTGATACTAGCCGTCAAATTAAGCCGCCAAGCTCGTCTGCAAAGCTCCAGAACCAGCCGCCTCGTGCGGCGACAGGCTCGCCTCGTCCAGCCTATTTTTGGCAAAACCAAGCATAATTGGCCTTGAAAATGCTACATTTACCAGTGAAAGCCGACCATCTCGGCTTCAGGAAACACCAAGTTTCAGTGCTGCCCGCCCTATCGGCGGCTAATCTTACGCTCTATTTTATTTTTTAATAATTACGAAATATAAATCGCTTTACATCCGAAAAAAACAGCATGCCGATACATTGAAATTAATAGTATAGGTTTTGCCATAAACTCATAAACTTTGTTTCAAAATTAACCAGGCGAAATAATCGAATATTTCTAAAAAAACTCCATCGATAAAACCGATATCTGTCATTAAAACCGAATTTTTATTATAGTTTTATGGATACTAAAAAGCCCTTAATACATCATTGCTTGTTCACTTGTTTTTTTTCCGCAATATTCATCAGCGGACCGTGTCAATCGGAGGTTTTAACGACTATGGATACCCGGGAGAAACTCTCTGCTGCTGCCGACGAGATCAGCTATTCGGCGACTATTCGGCGCACCCGCTACGGAGTTCCGCACATTACGGCTCAAGATTTAGCTGGAGCCTGGTTCGGCCAAGGCTACGCGATGGCGGAAGACCGGCTTTGCGTGTTGCTGGATCAGGTGATCAAGGTGCGCGGCGAACGCGCACGCTACTTCGGCCCCGGCGAGTACGAAGCCAACGTCGAAAGCGACTTTGCCTACCGGCATTTGCGGCTGCTGGCGGACGCGGAAAAACGCTTGCCCGGCCTGCCCAACGAAATTCAAAGCATGTTGACCGCGCACGCTGCCGGCATCAATCGGTATCTGGCCGTTACCGATACCGCCAAATTACCCGCAGCCTGCCGCGATCCGCGCCAGCACGTGACAGTCAGTGCGGCCGACCTATTGGCGATCGCCACCGACTTCAGCATCTTTCTGAGCAGCCGGTTTCTGACGCCCTTTATCAGTAACGCCCAACCGCCGCAAGCCGCCGGCACGCCGGTAACGGCACCGGCCGCACCAGCCGCCAACGCGGAAAGACCGGGTAGCAACGGTTGGGCGATCGGCGCCGACATGACCGAATCGGGCCACGGCATGTTGCTGGCTCAGCCACATTTTCCCTGGGAAGGTGCCTTGCAGGCTTGGGAGTCGCATGTCACGGTGCCGGGTCAACTTGATGTGTACGGCATCACCGTCCCCGGCGTACCGAACACGCTGGTGGGCTTCAATGCCGCGGTGGCCTGGACCTTGACCGTAACCACCTCGCCCAAGGCCACGCTATATCAATTGAATCTGCTGCCGGGCGATGCCACCCGTTATTACTACGACGGTCAGGTGCGGGCATTGGAGCCGGCCGAGTATACGATTGAGCTATTGAGTAAAGCGGGGACGTTGGAACCAAAAACCCGCAAGTTATGGCGCAGCCATTACGGACCCATCCTGTCGATTCCGGCGGCCCTGACCGGCGGCATGGCCGATTACGCCTGGAACGCCCAACATGTATTGACCTACCGCGACGCCAATATCGACAACGACTCGATGCTCGCCCAATTTTTCGACATGACCAAGGCGGCGAACATGGACGGCCTGATCGACGCCCACCGGCGCTGGGCCGGCAGCGTGCCCTTCTCCAACACCGTCGCCGCGTCGGTCGAAGGTAAGGCTTGGTACGCCGACAGCTCGCCGGTACCGCATTTGTCGCCGGCAACTTTACAGGCCTGGCGGCAAGCCAGGCTAAGCGATCCGGGCGTTGCCGCGCTCTTCGCGTTTCACGGCATCTATCTGTTGGACGGCAGCACGTCGCGCGATGAATGGGTCAACGATCCTGCCGCCCGCAAACCGGGGTTGGTGCCGTTCGAGCGCGCCCCGCAACTGGCCCGGCGCGACTTCGTGTTCAACGCCAATGACAGCCATTGGCTGACCAACCCCAAGCAGCCGCTGGAAGGCTTTTACCCACTGTACGGCGACGAGCACCAACCGCCTTCGTTGCGCACCCGGATGAACGCACGCACGCTCACCGGCCAAACCGGCAAATTTACGTTGCAAGCGGTCAAGGATGCGGCTTTGTCCAATCAGGCCTTGGCCGGCCAATTGTTCCGATCGGCCTTGGTCGAACGCTGCCGGAAAACCAAAGCCGTTAAAGTGGACGGCAAAACCATCGATTTGGCCGAGGCTTGTCGGGTACTGGCTAACTGGGACGAACGCTTCGATCCGGATAGCCGCGGCGCGGTGCTGTTTCGCGAGTTTTTGAGCGGCTTCCGTCCCGAAGCCGGCGGCCACGAAGATACGCTGATGACGGCGAACCGCCAAATCTTTGCCCAGGCCTTCGACCCGGCCGAACCGCTCGCCACGCCCAGCGGATTGGCCCCAGCGCCGAAAAGCGCTCCGGACCCCGCTTTGCTGGCCCTGGCCAGGGCCGCGCAAAGGTTAAAACAAGCCGGCATCGAGTTGGATGCCAGATTGGGCGATGTGCAATTCAGCCCGAAAAACGCCGTCAAAATACCGATCCACGGCGGCCAAGGCCAGGAAGGCATTTTAAATATGGCGGCCTACAGCGGCTCGAACGACAGCTTGCTGCCGGCCACACCCAGAGGAAAAGTGCTGAATCCGGCCACCGGTTTGACCGATCAAGGCTACGTGGTCAATTACGGCACCTCGTTTTTGCTGGCGGTGGAATTGACGGCGCAAGGTCCGTCCGCCCAAGCCGTGATGGCGTTTTCCCAGTCTGCGGACCCGGAGTCGCCGCATTACGCCGATCAGACGACCTTGTTTTCCAGCAAAGGCTGGCGCCCCTGTTTGTTCCGCAATGCCGAGATCGAGGCCGATCCGGCACTGCGTCGCTACCAAGTTGGCAATCGTTAGGATCGGCTGCATTCAATTCGGCGGAGCATATCGCTCCGCCGTCCGGCCGCCTCAGTCCCGCAGATAGGCCATTACACACAACGCCACTGTTAAATAACCTAGTTTAGTAACTCACGGGCTGGGTACTGAACCCGCGACCGCCAATATCCTTGCCGCCGGCCCTTTGGCTCGGTATTTGCTTTTCTGGTGTGCGCTGCGGAGTCGTTTCGTGTGCGGCTTCCAGCCTTGCCGGTCTAACGCGCTATTGCCGGCGGCCAACGCGCCTTATCCGGCGCCTCGCTAACTGCTAATTCAAAGAACCGGCTGCGCGGTCGAAACGCCGCCGCGATGGAGTCATGATGGAGAAATGGTTCGACAGCCTGAACGAATATTTTGCCGGTGTCCCGCTAAGGGCAATCCGGTTTAAGTGGGCGATTTTACTGACCACTCTCGCGCTAACCCTGTTTTTGCTATTCGGCGCGCTGACTCGCACCAGCATCAACACCGCCGCCAACAGCTTTCTGGACCGGAGTGACCCAGCCATCGTCGCGTTGGATAAGTTTCGCCGCCAGTTCGGTAGCGACGACTCGGTGTTTTTGGTTTACCGGTCCAAGGACGGCGACGTGTTCTCGCGGCGTTCGTTGGAAACCCTGCAAGCCTTGACCGACGACTTGGAAAACTGGCGCGAGCTTGGCGACCAGGTCAAGGATGCCGGCGGCCAGACCGCAAACTTGGACGATTTGCGCCATATTCGCCGGGTGCAATCCTTAAGCAACATCCGGGTGCAAAGCGCCGACGGCGACACCCTGCATTCCAACCGCTTGGTGCCGCGGCAATTGCCCGACAGTCCGGCCGAATTCGCCGCAATCAAAGCCAAGGCGCTGGCGCAAAAAGACTATCGGCTGGCGTTTTACTCGCCGGACGGCCAATACGCGGCGGTGTTGATCCAAACCGATTTCGGCGCGATCCCGGTCAAGGACTACGTGCCCAAGGTCAATGGCGACGGCGTGGCGCTGGACGACAGCTTCGGCGATGTGGCGGGCGGTGCCGACACGCTGAAGTTCGACGATAGCGCCGAGGTGCAAACCATCCAGTACGAGAAGGTCGATAACTTTGTTTACGCCCGCTTCGTCAAGGCCTTGAAAGCCGTCTACCAACGTTATGACAACGACTTCGAATTTTATTCGGTCGGTTATCCGCCGCTGATGGAATTCGTGCAGCAAGTGCTGCAGCAATCGGCCGGCTTAAACCTGGGCATGATTCTGATCAACGTGGTACTGCTGTGGGTGTTGTTCCGCTCGTTCAGCGCGGTGCTGTGGCCGGTGTTGATCGTGCTGTTCAGCATCGTCTGGGTCACCGGCGCGGTGGCCTGGGCCGGCAAGAGTCTATCGACGATGATCAGTCTGACCGTGATGTTGGTGTTCGTTTGCTGCATGGCCGACTGCATCCACGTCATCAGCATTTACCAAGCGCGCCGCCAGCAAGGCGACCATCACCGGCAGGCGCTCTCGGATGCGTACGCCACCGCCGGCTTGCCGATGTTGATTACCAGCATCACCAATATGACCGGTACTTTTTCGCTGATTTCGTCCGAGCTTTATCCGATCCGGGTGTTCGCGGCGATGTCCACCTTGGGCGTCGGGCTGGCCTACTTATTTTCGGTGGTGCTGTTGCCTATCCTGCTGGACTTCTGGCATCCCGGCGTGGCCGATGCCTCGGCCAAACCGGGCTGGACGCGGCGTATCGCAAATCGTTGGCTGGCGCTATCCGCGCCGGTTCGCACGGCTTGCGGCATCGGCTACGTCGGCTTGGCCATGTTGGCTTTGGGCTTGAGCGTGGGCGGCTACATCGCGCTGATTTCGGTGTTGACCTACGGCGTGGTACGCGGCCAGAAACGCTTGTTGACAGCCGCGCCGCGCTTGGCCTCGCGGCAATTTCGGCTGTCCTTGCTGTTGTTCGGCGTATTGGTGGCGGCCTGCTGGTACGGCGAAAGCCAATTGCGCATCGACTCCAACGTCACCGAACTGACCCGGGAAGGCAGCAGCATCCGCGTAGCCTACCAGACCGCCGACAGCAAAATGGCCGGTACCCAAAACATGGAAATCATGCTGGACACCAAAACCGCGGACGGCATTCTCGATCCGAAAATTCTGACGCGGATCGATAGGCTGCAACAAAAAATCGCCGAAAAATATCCGGACCAGGTGAGCCGCACCTACTCGCTGGCGAATCTGGTCAAGGACAGTTACCGGGTGCTGAACGAAGACCGGCCGGAGTTTTACCGTATCCCGGACTCACAGACGATGGTGGCGCAATTGTTGTACCTGTTTAACAGCGTCAATCCGGCCGACCGGCGCGGCATCGTCTCGGACGACTACAGCCAATCGCATATCAGCGTCAATGTCTACAGCGCCGGCTCTTCGCAGTACCAGGCCTTCTTCGACGAAGTGAACCGCGAAATCGAACTGGTGTTCGGGGACGTGAAGAGCGAGTTTCCCAATCTGGAAGTGACTTTGACCGGCACGGTACCGCTGGCGATGCGCACCCAGGCCATCATCGCCCATTCTCAATACGACGGCTTTTTGTTGGCGCTGGGCGTCATCAGCGTGATTATCTTCCTGACGCTGGGTTCGGTGCAGGCCGGTTTGCTGTCCTTGATTCCCAACGTGATTCCGGCCTTGTTCACCTACGGCCTGATGGGCTTGCTGGACATTCCGCTCGACACCGATACCTTGCTGTTGGCGCCGGTCATCATCGGCTTGGCGGTGGACGACACCATCCATTTCATGACCCATTACCGACAGGCGCTGATCAAGACCCGGCAGATGGCCGAAGCCTTGCGGGAAACGATAGAGGAAGTCGGCCCGTCGATACTGTTTACCGGCATGGTATTGGGCCTGGGTTTTTCGATTCAAGGTTTTTCCGACTACCTCGGCACCGCGAAGATGGGCATCTTCGGCGGCTTGGCGATTTTCGTCGGGATCTTGTGCGAACTGTTTTTGCTGCCGGCCCTGCTGGTAGCCTTCAAACCGAAATTCGGTCTCAAACAGGTCGATACGACCGTCAATTTATGAGGTTCAAGCATGCGTAATACCCTTGCAAATCGGCTGATTCTGGCGACGATCTGCGCTGTCATGGCTCAGCCGGCGGCGGCCGAGGAAGGCGGCGCGCCGGACGGGCGGGCCATATTGGAAAAGCTGTCCGACTATCAGCGCAGCATCACCAACTCGGCCTTCGTCAAATCGCGCTTGTCCAGTTGCCAATACGGCATCAAGGACAACAAAATCACCTGCGCCGAGACGCCGCGAGAAAAACTGCTGGAAGCGGTCGGCATCAACGACGGCAAGAATAAAAAAGACACCAAGGCGGTAACCATCGTGCTGGAACCGGCCGCCGAAAAAGGCGTGGGCATGTTGAATTACAGCTACGACGAAACCGGCAAGGATAACGAAACCTGGCTGTATTTGTCGGCGCTGGGGAAGGTCAAACGCATCGCCAGCGGCAATTCCGACGAGGATTCCGAGCCGGCCTCGCTGTTCGGCTCGGAGTTCACCACCGAAGACACCGAAACCGGCAAACTGGACGATTACACGATCAACGTGCTGGGCGAAGCCGCGGAAGCCGGCCGGCCGGTCTGGAAAATCGAAACCATCCCGAACGCCGAGCGCGCCCGCAAGACCCGCTACGGCCGCCGGGTGATGTACGTCGACAAGGAGCGCTACGTATCGTTGCGGGTCGAGCTGTACGACAAGCAAAACAAGGAAATCAAGCGCTTGCTGACGTCCAAGGTCGAGGAAATCAAAGGGGTCTGGACCGCGCGTTCGCAAACCATGATGAATCTGGTCACCAATCGCTTATCGAATATGGCCCGTAGCGAAATCAACAACGGCGTCAACATTCCGGAAGACTTTCTGACCCAGCGAACCTTGACCGATGTGGCCTTCCGGGAAACCACGTTGGCACAACTACGGGCTCAAGTGAATTAACGGTGATCCGTTGCCGTCCGCCAAGACGATAGGCCGGAACCGGCCATTACGCTGGCTGGCCCTCGCCCTGGCGTTGACGACCGCCGCTCGGGCCGAGCCGACGCTTGACTTGCCGGGCACCGGCTCGCTGGCGTTCGACGATAACGCGGTCTTAGCGGCAGCAGATGCCGGTTCCGAATTTTGGGACAAATTCACCTTCAAATTCACCCAACTGGTTTACGCGCAGGTCCACACGCACAAAACCGATTCCGGCGCGTTGAAACAAGCGACTGTGGAAGACAACCGGCTCGGCCTGTTAATCAAATACCAGAATCCGTTCGCGCCAGGTTGGAATCTGCAAGGCAGCGGCCAAGCCAAATTGTATTGGCCGTCGGATTACGACTTCGAAGGCTTGAGCAGCCAGTCGATCGAAATGGAGCAACGCCTGGACAACCTCGAAATGCGGCTGAACGAGCTATACCTGAGCAAGACCTTCGGCAGCCACACCTTCAAGCTGGGCCGGCAGACCTTGGTCTGGGGCGAGGCCGAAGGCAATTCGGTGCTGGACACCTTGAACGTGCTGGAATACCGCGACCTCAGCACGATAGAGGTCGAAGACGCCCGTATCAACCAATGGTTTGCGGTGTGGGAGCATTTCGCCGACGCCAGGCGTTGGGCGATGTTCGTCAATCTGAATCCGCAATTCAACCCGCTGCCGCGCAAAGGCAGTCCGGCCTACGTGGCCCCCTTGTTTCCGATCGACGCCCCCGACTCGGACCGCCACCGGGTCGAGGCCGGGGCGCGGATGCAGTGGTCGGTCGAACATAGCGATGTTTCGCTGATGGCGGCGTATCTGTATGAAAACCAACTGCATTACCTGACGCCAGTCAGACTTTCCGGCCATATTCAGGCCAAGGACAACGGTTACTGGCTACTCGGCGCCAGCGTCAACCGGGCCATCGGCAAATTATTGTTGAAGTTGGATCTGGCCTACAGCGTCGGCTTGCTGGAAGATACGACAGTCTACTGGCCGATTCCGCATACCTCGACGGTGCGAAAAGACCAAATCGGCGCATCCTTGGGCTTCGATTACGCACTGACCAACGACCAAAGCATCAACGCTTCGGTGCTGGCGCGCTCGTTTCTGGCCCACGACAGCGGCTTGGCTCCCGGCGAACGCACCGCCAACGGCGATATCTTCGGCACCTGGCTGATACGCTACAACTGCCGTTTTTTGAACGATACCCTGACCTTCACTTCCTTCAACCAAGGCACGCTGAATGCCGGTCAAGCGCTGAGCAGCGCAATGCTGAGCTATGCTATCGACGACCACTGGTCGGTAATGGGGACGGTGATTGCTACCTTTGCGAATAAACGGAGTGCGTTGCCGATTCTGGATCAGGACGTCAGGGTGGGATTTAGTATCAGTTACTCGCTATAGAGTTGCCCGGGCCTTACTGACACGCTGGATTGTGGCGAGGGTTTACCGGACTGTAGCAGGTGACGATCGCCCTGCCGACAATGATTTGGCAGGAAACGGCCTTTGCACCCGACGGCGGGGTGCAAAGGCCTAACGACATTAGGCAAAAACGCTGGATTTGCGACGGCCTTTAGCCAAAAAGCCGAGTAGCGCACTGGTCATGAACCAAACCGATGCGGGTAGCGGCACCGGAGCGCCGCCGTCTGAGGTGGCTTGGGAAGCTTGAATGTCGAACGCAAACAAGCGGTGTTCGTTACCGGCACCTTGGTGAGTCGGATCGACGAAAGCCAGACTCCAAGAGGTTTTACCTAGCAAATTCAGCATGCTGCTGGAATGCTCGGTGACCCAACCAGCCGGCGACCACCAGCCTAATTGAAAATTGCTGGAACCGAGCAAGGTGCCGTTCGAGCTATCGGTCTTGATGTCGACATTACTGCCGTTTTGAGTAAACAGCACTGTCGCGGCGTCGGTGAAACTCAATACCGGGGTAATCGCCGCATTCCCTAATGTGCTGCTCAACGACGCGGTATCTTCGAAAATACCGAACTTTTCTCCGCTTGGGATGTTGAATAGCAGGGCAAAGGGATTGGCGAACTGCGCATCGTTATCCGTCGGCGCCCATACGCTGGCCGAGCTTGCACTGGACGCGACCAACAAACCGACCGCTAAACCCGCTTTCAGAACTTTTTTAACTTTCGTCATGGTTTATTTCCTATAAATTATTGAAGAGGTGCTCAAATCTTAAATTTTGTAGCAGGTCCTTAACATGGTACTTAGGGACCATGACAAAAATGACAGGCGCAAATCTTACTGGCCGCTGGGCCCGCCCCCCCTAGCCACTCACCAAATCTTTACGGCATTTTTATCGATCCGTCCGTAAACTGAGCCTGCCCGAACCATCCGCACCGCTTTTCGGAACCGCTATGGAACAACCCCGCCCCGACCCAGATGTCCTGCTAGCCCGGTTTGCACGCGACCAGGCCAAGGCCAAACGCGGCCGGCTGAAGATTTTCTTCGGCGCCGCGGCCGGCGTCGGCAAGACCTTTGCGATGTTGCTGGCGGCCCGGGAACGCCGTGCCGACAATCTTGACGTCGTGGTTGGCATCGTCGAAACCCATGGCCGTAAAGAAACCCAGGCGCTGCTGGCCGGATTGGAAACGTTGCCGCTGCGCCGGATCGACTACAAAGGCACCGTGCTGCACGAATTCGATTTGGATGCCGCGTTGAAGCGGCGGCCGGCCATCATCCTGGTCGACGAATTGGCCCATTCCAACGCGCCCGGCTCCCGCCATCCCAAGCGCTGGCAGGACATCCACGAACTGCTCGAAGCCGGCATCGACGTCTACACCGCGCTGAACGTGCAACACCTGGAGAGTTTGAACGACGACATCGGCCAGATCTCCGGCATCCGGGTCTGGGAAACGGTACCGGATACCGTGTTCGAGGACGCCGACGAAGTCGAGTTGGTCGATCTGCCGCCGGACGAACTACTGAACCGGCTCAAGGAAGGCAAGGTTTACCTGCCACAACAGGCCCAGGAAGCGATCAACCATTTCTTTCGCAAAGGCAATCTGATCGCGCTGCGGGAATTGGCCTTGCGCCAGACGGCCAGCCGGGTCGACGCCGAAATGCTGGATTATCGGGAAGACCACGCCATCCGCGAGGTCTGGCAGGTCAGCGAACGGATTCTGGTCTGCATCGGCCCGAACCCATTGGCCGAGCGCCTGGTCCGCGCCGGCAAACGTCTGGCGACCAGCCTGCGCGCGGAATGGATCGTGGCCTACGTCGAAACCCCGCAGTTGCAGCGCTTGCCGGCCGAAAAGCGCGACGGCGTGCTGCGCATTCTGCGTCTGGCGGAACAACTCGGCGCGGAAACCGTGACCCTGAGTTCGCCGGATATGAGCGAAGCCTTGATCCGCTTTTCCCGGCAACGCAATATCGGCAAGATCGTGATCGGCAAACCCAGCCGGCGCGGCTGGCGGCGCTGGCTGTTCGGGTCGGTGGTCGATACCCTGGTCAGCCGGGCTCACAATATCAACCTGTATCTGCTCGGCAGCCCGCAAACGCGAGAACGCGGCCAAGCCGCGCCGGAACTGTCGCTGTTCGGCAAAAGCCCCCTGCCCGGCCTGCGCCAACGCATCCCGGCCAAAACCAAGCGCCGTTACTTGGGCTACCTGTCGGCCTTTGCCGTCACCGGACTGGTCACCGCGGCCGGCTATCTGCTGCTGGGCCGCCTGGAACCGGCCAATCTGGTGATGGTGTATTTGTTGGGCGTGATTTTCGTCGCCAGCCGCTTCGGCCGCGGTCCGTCGGTGCTGGCCTCGGTGCTCGGCGTCGGCTGCTTCGACTTACTCTTCGTACAGCCGTACTACAGTTTTTCGGTGGCCGACAGCCAGTACCTGATTACGCTGTCGGCGATGCTGGCGGTCGGCATCGTGGTCAGCAACCTGACCGCGAACGTGCGTTCGCAAGCCAAGGTGGCCGCGCACCGCGAACGCCGGGCCGCGGCTTTGTATTCGATGAGCCGGGAGTTGGCTAGCAGCCAGAACGAAACCGACGTAGTGCGGGTCGCGGTAAAACATTTGTATGCCGAATTCAGCAGCCGCAACGTGATTCTGTTTCCGAACGCCAACGGCCGCATGGTATTCCCGGCTGGAAAAGCCATCGCCGAATCGCTGCTGGGCGCCGATTTGAGCGTGGCCCAATGGGTATTCGACCACAACGAAATCGCCGGACAAGGCACCGACACCCTGCCCGGCGCCTCTGCCGTCTACTTCCCGATACACGGCGACGACCAGGTATTGGGCGTGCTGGCCTTGTTGCCGGTCAATCTGCGCCGGGTGTTTTTGCCGGAACAGCAAAAACTGCTGGAAACTTTTCTGCGCCAGATCGGCCAGGCCATCAGCCGCATCCGCTTCTCGGAAAGGGCCCGCTCCACCCAGATGCAAATGGAAGCGGAGCGCCTGCGCAACTCCCTGCTCAGCGCGATTTCCCACGATTTGCGCACGCCGCTGGCGACCATCATCGGTTCGGCCAGCACCATCGCTCACAGCCAGCAGAAACTGGCGCCGCATGACATCGTCGAACTCGGCCAGGGCATTGTCGACGAAGCCGAACGGATGGCGAATCTGGTCAACAACATCCTGGACATGGCCAAGCTCGAAGCCGGCGTGCTGGAGTTGAACAAGCAATGGTACCCGCTGGAGGAAATCGTCGGTACCGCATTGAACCAGTTACAAGCTCAACTGGCCGGCCGGCCGGTCACGGTCAAGCTGCCGCCCGGCATACCGTTGGTGCTGGTCGATTCAGTGATGATCGAACAGGTCTTGATCAATCTGCTGGAAAACGCCGTACGCTATACCCCGGCGGGCAGCGCGCTGGAAATTTCGGCCGACTTCGGCGACAGTTCGGTGGAAATCGCCGTCGCCGACCGCGGCCCCGGCATTCCGCGCGGCCTGGAAGAACGCCTGTTCGAAAAGTTCTACCAAGGCCGTCAGGAGACGGCGCAAAGCGGCGTCGGCCTGGGCTTGGCGATCTGCCGCGCGATCGTCGAAATCCACGGCGGCACCATCCGCGCGCACAACCGGCCGGAAGGCGGTGCGGTATTCGCGTTCAAGCTGCCGCTGGATCAAGCCCCACCCGAAGTCGAACCCGAGGAATAAAGCACAACGGAAAACCGCGCCATGTCCAAAACCGACCCCGTTATCATCGTCATCGAAGACGACCCGGCCATCCGCCGCTTTCTGCGCACCAGTCTGCACAGCAACGGCTATAAGGTGTTCGATGCCGAGACCGGCAAACAAGGCTTGGTCGAATTGGGCGTGCGCAAGCCGGACTTGCTGATCCTGGACCTGGGGCTGCCGGATATGGACGGCGTCGACGTGATCAAGGCGGTGCGGGCCTGGTCGGCGCTACCGATCATCATCCTCTCGGCCCGCAGCGGCGAACAACAGAAAATCGACGCACTCGACGCCGGAGCGGACGACTACCTGACCAAACCCTTCGGTTTCGGCGAATTGCAGGCGCGGATTCGGGTAGCTCTGCGCCACGCCTTACGTCCGCCGGACTCGGCGCCGGAGTCCGTGTTTACCACCGGCAATTTGCAGGTCGACCTGAGCAACCGGGTGGTTAAAGTCGACGACCGCGAAATCCACCTGACGCCGATCCAATACCGGCTGCTGTCGGTACTGGTAAAAAATGCCGGCAAGGTACTAACCCACCAGCAAATTCTCCGAGAAGTCTGGGGCCCCAATTACCAGGAGCACGCCCACTACCCGCGGATTTACATGAGCCAGCTCCGGCAAAAACTGGAAGCCGACCCCGCCCAGCCCAAACTGCTGCTGACCGAATCCGGGCTGGGTTACCGGCTTAAAGTTTGGTAAGGCCGCTCTAGAAGGTCACCACCACGTCGGCACCGAAAATAAACTGGCTGTCCTTGTTACGCTCGTCGTAAGCATCGACGCCTTGAGACCAGTCATAGCGCGCTTCCGGCCGTAACATCAGCCATTTGACGGGCTTCCAGTTCACACCAAGCGTTGCCGCATAATAGTTAGCCGGCCCGGTGGCCAACACCGCGCAACTGGGACACATTTGACCAACCCGAACGCCGTCGTCGTCGCGAAACCATTCGCCCCGCAGGCCCACACCCACCGTATCGGACACATCGTATTTCAGCTGCGAATGAATACCGTACCATTCGGCGTCGGCGAAATTGTTCAACGGATGCTGCTGCTCGATACCGTGGTCATGCTGCAGCACGTAATGCCAGCGTTCGGCGAAGTTGTGCTGGAATACCAAGCTGTAAAAGGTGCGATTGTCGCGCTTGTTGATGCCGGTCTGGCGCTGGAATTCGCGCAGATTGTTGTCGCTGTTGACGTCGCCGGTGATCACCGTGGCGGTGAACGAGGTCGCCGCATCGTCGCTGGTCCAGGTGGCGCCGCCCAGGAAATTCCAGTTTTCCATATTTTTGTCAAAGCCGTCCCAGGCGCCGTTGCCGTCCAGCACGCCGTTGAGTTTGGTGTGGCCGCCGGTCACCGCGCCCAAGGTCACGCTTAGATTTTGGTGGACCGGATAGGTGGTGGTCATACCGAAATGGGTAAACGGTTCGCCGTATTGGAAGGTGTAAGGATGGGTGTAGAAGAAATTGTCCGGCGACAATCCGGTCTCGTAACCCATGATCGTGTAAAACCGGCCGATGCGCGTGGTCAAACCCTTGCCGATCGGCGTGAAGATGTCCAGATAAGCGTTCGGGATCGCCAGTTTATAGAAGCGCTCGTCGGAACCGATCAGGCGACTGTCCCAATGCCCGCCGCCGTAAGGATTGATGGTGTTAAAGCGGGCATCGCTGCCGTACATCAGCGTCAGTTTGCCGCCGATGTCCCAATGGTCACCAGCGGTATCAACATCACGAATCAACTCGCCACCGAGCTGGTGCAAATTGAATTCGTTGGCCCGGTCGGCAAACACCACGGTACCGTTATAACCATCGCCCGGATCGTTGGCGTTGTAAACGATACCGGCGTCGGCCCAACTGTGGACGCGCAAGCCAGCGGCTTTCATCCAGGGCAGGTCATTAATCAGCGACAAGCCGTTCAACAAGCCGGCGCGTTCCTCTGCCGGCAGGGGCGACATCGCCAATAATAAAGGTGCGGCGTACAGCCAGCCGCGAGTTCGGTAAATAGGGGTTGGCATCGGAGTTCTCCTATCAGGTAATGAGTGAGTAACACTTTTTCGGGCGCAAACGCTCCCGCAAGCCGGCAAATCGGACTTGAATGCTTGGGTTTCGGAAATAGCAAGGGTTATAGCCGGCAGTTTAGTCGGGCCGGGTGAGATAAGCGCGCCAGCCGCCGAAGCCGGTGATGTCCAGTGCCTCGCGCACCGCGGCCGCTTCGCAGACAAAGCCTTGCACGCTGGAACCGTCCTGCAATTGCACGCGGCCTATGCCCAGCGGCGCCGGGATTTCGGCGACGAATTCGCCGTATCGGTGAATTGGCAAAGCCCACACCTCGACAGCGATGGCCGCGCCGGTGTCGTCGCGCACCATGCCGGGCCGCTTGCCGTCTGGCAATGCGTAAAGCCGGTAAGTCGGCGCGGTGTGCGTGCGTTGCAGCAAGATGCCTCCGCGGCCGGTCAACAGATGATTCAGCGGCAGGCCGGACAGATGCGCGCCGCACACCGCGACCGGGACAAAGCCGGCCAAGTCGTCGCCGTCCACTACGGCAAATTCTGAACTTAAGGTTTCGGAGACACCCAATTTATGCGGCGCCAACTGTTCTCGGCGTTTTGCCAACGCCAACAAAGCCCGGTCGGCAAAGGCCGGCGCGCATACCGTAATTCCAAACGGCAAACCGTTGGTACGAAAACCGCCTGGCAACGCGATGGCGCTGAGGTCGAGCAGATTCATGAAATTGGTGTAATAGCCCAGCCGACTGTTCAATTCGACCGGATTGGCTTCGACAGCGGCAATCGGGTAAATCGTGCCGGTGGTCGGCGTGACCAGCACATCGACCTGTCGCCAGATTGCATCGCTTTGCCGCTTCAAGTCCTGTAAGCGGTAAAACGCGCGCCAGGCGTCGGCGGCCGACAAGTCCGACGCTTTGGCCAGAATGTCCCTGGTAACCGGAAATAAAGCATCAGGGTTGGATTGCAATAGTTCGCCGGCCACCAGATAACGCTCGGCCAGCCACGGCCCGACATAGAGCAAGCCGGCGGTATCCAGTAAGGGCTGAATGTCCACTTCGACCATGCTGCCGCCTTGGGCCTGCAATTGCGCGACAGCCTCGGCAAACAAGGCTTCCGCCGCATCGTCGCCGAAAAATTGCAATTGCTCCGGCTTCGGCAAACCGCAGCGAAAGCCGCCGGCAAAGCCGGGCGGCACCGGCAAGGGCTGGTCTGGGCGGTTGTAAGCGTCCGCAGAGTCGTACACATTGGCGACCTGTAGCACCCGCTCGGCGTCGGCGGCCGTCAACGCAAACACCGAGACGCAATCCAAACTACGACAAGCCGGCACCACGCCCGACGTACTTAACAAGCCCCGCGTTGGTTTGACGCCGACCAAGTTATTGAAGGCCGCTGGCACCCGACCGGACCCGGCTGTGTCGGTACCCAAGGCAAAACTGGCCAGCCCCGTTGCCACCGCGACCGCCGAACCGGAACTGGAACCACCGGCGATGTATTCTGGATCAAAACTGTTACAGCACACGCCGAAGGAAGAGCGGGTGCCGACCAAGCCGGTCGCGAATTGGTCCAGATTGGTTTTGCCCAGCGGAATCGCGCCGGCGGCGATCAATCGCCGTACCACGAACGCCGATTGCTCGGGCTGGTAGGCATAGGCCGGGCAAGCTGCTGTGGTCGGTAAATCCACCAGATCGATATTGTCCTTGATCGCAAACGGAATTCCGTACAAGGGCAACTCGTCCGGCGATTGGTCCGCCAATGCCGCGGTATAAGCCTGCAGCCTTTCGAGCGGCACGCGGCTGATCCAGACTCCGCGCTCTGGAGCCGATTCCAGGCGCTGCCAGAGCATGTTCACCAGCGCCGCCGGCGTCAACGCGCCGTCCCGGTAAGCCTGGCTAAGGCTGACGATGCTCAGGACTTCCGGTAATTCGCGCCAGATTGTCATACCTCCTCCTCTGCCTGCAACACCAGCAAATCCTGGCCGGCGCTGATTTGTCCGCCTTCGGCGCAAAACACTTGCCAGACCGTGCCGTCTTCCGGCGCCGTGACCGGAAATTCCATTTTCATCGATTCGACCACCACCAAGGCGTCGCCTTGCTTGACGCTATCGCCGGGCTTGACCAGTACTTGCCAGACGTTGCCGGCAATATGGCTGGCAACGGCACGAGCGCCGGCCGGCAAGTCCAGCTCGGTATCGATGGCCGCCGCCGCGACGGCCTGATCGTCGGCGTAAACTTGGCCGGCTTGCGCCCAGCGTTCGCGTTCGGCGTCGAAGGCCGCCTGTTGCCGGCTTTTACATGCGGCGATCTCGCCGGCGTGTGTGCGCAGAAAGTCGTTGTACTGGCGCAAACTGAAGGTTTCCTCGCGGATGTCCAGCTTAAGCTTGCCGCTGATCACATCCTGCCGGTAACGTAGCAATTCCTCGGCGGATACCGGATAAAACCGAATTTGGTCGAAAAAGCGCAGCAGCCACGGCTTGCCGTCGCGAAAATCGGCGGTTTGCCGGTAGCGGTTCCACATCGGCACGGTGCGGCCGACGAACTGGTAGCCGCCGGGGCCTTCCATGCCGTAGACGCACAGATAAGCACCGCCGATGCCGACCGCGTTCTCCGGGGTCCAGGTCCGGGCCGGGTTGTATTTGGTCGTCACCAGCCGGTGGCGTGGATCGATCGGCGTCGCCACCGGCGCGCCCAGATAGACGTCACCCAAGCCCATCACCAGATAACTGGCGTTGAACAGGATGTCCTTGACCTGATCGATACTGTCCAGACCGTTGATGCGGCGGATGAACTCGATATTGTTCGGGCACCACGGCGCGTCCTTGCGCACCGACTGCATGTATTTTTCGATCGCCAGTTGCGTGGATGGGTCGTCCCAGGACAGCGGCAGGTGGACGATGCGGGTCGGCACTTCCATGTCTTCGATGGCCGGCAGTTCGGCTTCGGCTTGCGCCAGAATCCGCAGCAGTTCGTCCAGCGCCAGGCGGCGGTCGTAATGCACTTGCAAGGAGCGGATGCCCGGCGTCAGATCGGCGATGCCGGCTATGGCGCGCTGTTGTAACCAGGTCATCAAGGCATGCACCCGAAACCGCAGATTCAGGTCCAATACCAAGGGACCGTACTCGATCAGCAGATTGCGGTCGCCGGCCTGGCGATAGGTTACCGCCACCCGGTCTTGGCCGGCTGGACGCTGGGCCAGGATGCAGCTTTCCGCGAAATCGGGTGGTGCCGGCAGTTCCGGTAACGCTACATGAGCTGGATCGGCCAAGGCCTGCTCGACCTGGGCATCCAGTTTCGCCGCTTGTGCGCGGTTCAAGCGGATAAAACGCACGGTATTGCCGGGCTTCAATTGGCCCAGTTTCCACAATTCTGCCGCGACCACGGTAGCCGGGCAGACAAAACCGCCCAAACTCGGGCCGTCCGGACCGAGGATGACCGGCATGTCGCCGGTGAAATCCACCGCGCCGATGGCGTAGGCATTGTCGTGGATGTTGGACGGATGCAAACCAGCTTCGCCGCCGTCGCTACGGGCCCAGCGTGGTTTCGGGCCGATCAAGCGGATGCCGGTGCGGTTGGAGTTGTAATGCACCTCCCAATCGGTCGCGAAAAATTCGGCGATGTCCTCGTCGGTAAAAAAGTCCGGCGCGCCGTGCGGCCCGTACAGCACGCCGATTTGCCAGTGTTCGGCGTAACGGGGCAGCGCGTCTGGATTAAGCACAATTTCCTCTGCCATAGCGGTTTCCGCCGCAACCGGCAACACGTCGCCGACTCGCAGCACCCGACCGCCGTGGCCGCCGAACTGGCCCAGCGTGAAGGTGGCTCGGCTGCCCAGGTATTCCGGCACGTCGAAGCCGCCTTGTATCGCCAGATAACTGCGGCAGCCCTGGCCGGCGATAGCGCCCAGTTTCAACACGTCGCCGGCCGCCACCGCAATCGCCTGCCAGAACGGTAAGGCTTGACCGTTCAACTCGGCTTGCATCGCCGCGCCGGTTAACACGATGCGGGTGACAAAATTGAAGCGCAGGCTGGGGCCGTTGATGGCCATTTCCAGTCCGGGCGCATCCTCCGGGTTACCCAAAATCCGGTTCGCCATGCGAAAGGCCAGCATATCCATCGGCCCGGACGGCGGCACGCCGACGTCCCAATAACCCAAGCGACCCGGATAATCCTGGATCATGCTTTGGGTGCCGGCTTCCAGTACGTCCAGGGTGCGAGGCTGGTAGCTCAAGCCGGCCAGGTAAGCGGTGATCTGCCGGCCGCTACGAAACACGTCGTCGGCGACGATCTGCCGCAAATAGGCCAGATTGGTTTCGATGCCGTACAGGCGGGTGTCGGCCAAAGCGCTATCCATTTGCGCCAGGGCCTGTTCGCGGTCGGCGGCGTGGACGATGACTTTAGCCAGCAAGGGATCGTAATGCGGCGTGACTTCCAGACCGTTCTCCAGCCAATGGTCGACCCTGACCGCCTCGGGAAACCGGCAATCGGTCAGCAGGCCGGATGAAGGCTGGAAATTTTTGTTCGGGTCTTCGGCGTACACCCTGACTTGCATAGCCCAGCCTTGTGGCGCATGCCGGTATTGATCCAGAAATGCGCTATCGCCGGCCGCCAACCGCAGCATCCAGGCTACCAGATCGGTGCCGGTGACTTGCTCGGTGACGCCGTGTTCGACTTGCAAGCGGGTGTTGACTTCCAGGAAATAAAATTCGCCGCTGTCTTGGTCGTAAACGAATTCGACCGTGCCGGCGGAGCGGTAATCAACCGCCTCGGCCAGCGCCAGAGCATGGCGGTAAAGTGCCGCGCGAGTGGTTTCGGTTAGTCCCGGTGCCGGGGTTTCCTCGATCACTTTCTGGTTACGACGCTGTACCGAACAATCGCGCTCGCCCAAATGGATCACCCGCCCGGCGCCGTCGCCGAAAATCTGTACCTCGATGTGACGGGCGCGCTCGATGAATTTTTCCAGATACAAGCCGCTGTCCTTGAAATTGGCCGCGCTCAAGCGCTGCACCACCGCAAATGCCTCGCATAGCTCGGCCTCGGTGCGGCACAAGCGCATGCCGATACCGCCGCCGCCGGCGGTGCTTTTCAGCATCACCGGGTAGCCGATCGCACTCGCCGCCGCCACGGCCTGATCGATGTCCGCCAGTAAGCCGGTGCCCGGCAGTAAGGGCACGCCGCAGGTTTTGGCGATCTCGCGGGCGGTGTGCTTCAAACCAAAGCGCCGCAATTGTTCCGGCGTCGGGCCGATGAACACGATGCCGGCGGCCGCGCATTGCTCGGCGAACTCGGCGTTTTCGCTCAGGAAGCCGTAGCCGGGATGAATGGCCTCGGCGCCGGTAGCCAATGCCGCTGCCAAAATCCGCTCGCCGCGCAAATAGCTGTCGGCCGCCGCTGCGCCGCCGACGCACATCGATTCGTCGGCTTCCCGAACGTGGCGGGCGTGGGCATCGGCTTCGGAATACACCGCAACGCTGGCGACGCCCAATTCTTTTAAGGTCCGCATGATGCGGCAGGCGATTTCGCCGCGATTGGCGATCAAAACCTTGTTAAACATGAATCCTCGTTTGGCGGGCCGTCCCGCCTTGACATACCGGCGCCGGGTCGTCCCGGCGGCGGATGAAAAATCAATCCCAGATCAGCAGCCGCACCGGCGTCGGGTTGTAGGCGTTACACGGGTTGTTCAACTGCGGACAATTGGAAATCAGCGCGATCACGTCCATCTCCGCCCGCATTTCGACATACTTGCCCGGCGCGGAAATGCCGTCGGCAAAGGTCAATTGGCCGTCGGGCGTGACCGGCACGTTCATGAAAAAATTGATATTGCTGGCGATGTCACGCTTGGCCAGGCCACAGTCGGCATGGCCGATGGCCAATAGAAAGCTGTCGCGGCAGCTATGCATGTGCTTCTTATCCAGGGCATAGCGCACCGTGTTGCTCTCGGCGGCACAGGCGCCGCCCAAGGTATCGTGACGGCCGCAGGTGTCGGCGACGATGGTCAATAAAACGTTGCCCTCGCCGGAAATCAGCCGGGTGCCGGCGCTCAGGTACAGATTGCCTTGCCGGCGGATAGAGTCGCTGGCGCTGTAGCGTTCTTCATGGTCGGCCGCGCTGTAAAACAAGGTGTCGACGGCTTGGTTGCCTTCCAGATCCAGGATGCGAAAGGTCTGGCCTTGTTTGATGGTATGCAGCCACGGTTCGCCTGCCGGCAGGGTGTAATCGTATATGGCGCGGCTCGGATCGAGGGTGCTTTCGACGATGGGCATAGGGTATTCCTCGTAAAATCGGTGTTACAGGTAATAACGTTCGGTATTGGTAAAACCGCGACCGTTTTCCGGGCGGAAATTGCGGCACTTGTCGTCTAGATCCGGCAAAGCGCCGCGATAGGCCTCCAGCAACACCGGTTTGGGCTGGTAGTGCGGATTGGGGTCCAACGGGTGCGGACAGGTGCTGAGCAGCACCAGCGTGTCCATTTCAAAACGCAGCTCCACTTGGCTGCCTGGGGCGGAATGACCCACCTGAAACTGCAGATTGCCGTCCGCGCCGACCGCGACCTTGCTGAAGAAGTTGAGGTTGGCGACCAGATCGCGTTTGCCCAAGCCCCATTTTTCCAATTCGATCAGCAGGCTGTCGCGACCGTTGCGGTACATCGCGTTGCGATGGCTTTGATAGCTGGCGGTACCGTATTTGGCCAGCACGTGCGCGGCATCGGACACCCCGCATACGGTATCGTGCCAGCCCAGCGTGTCCCCGGTAATCGAGCACAACACCCGGCCCATGTCCGAATAACAGACAAAGCCTTCAGTCAGATGAAAGGTATGCTGGGCCTTTAGGGTGTCGGCCATGTTGTAGCGTTCGCTGCGTTCGTCGTAGTTGATAAACAAGGCCGCCAGATTGGCGCCGCCTTCGCTGTCGGTCAGCCGCAGCCGATTGCCGCGCCGCATCCGGAACGAGGTATGGGCGCCGGCCGGCAGGGTTTCGCTCCATAGCAGGTCGGTGGTATTGATCGAGGCTAAGCTCATCGTAGTCTCCTGAATCGGTTATAGCGTCGGGCTTTGGCCCAGACGCTCGAGTAGTTCGTAATCGGTGTGCATGCCGGAAGTCTCGCGGATGCCGGCCAGAATTTGTTTTTTTAAGGCAATGAAGTCTGGATTCTGCTTCATGTCCTGGTCGCGGTGATCCGGCAACGGTACCGTATGCACCGCGGCGATGCGTCCCGGCCGGGGCGCCATCAACACCACCCGGTGCGCCAGATAAATCGCTTCTTCGACGTCGTGGGTGACGAACAGCACCGTGGTTTTTTCCAGGATGGAAACGTGTAGGATCAGATCGTGCATCACCTCGCGGGTCTGGGCGTCCAGCGCGCCGAACGGCTCGTCCATCAACAGGATGCGCGGCCGTGCCATCAAGGCCCTGGCGATGGCCACCCGCTGCTGCATGCCGCCGGATAGTTGGTTGGGATAGGCGCCGGCCACGTGGCTCAGGCCCATCAAGCGGATCAAGGCGTCGGCCCGGCCTTCGGCGGATTCGACATCGCTCAGCGTCGACACGTCGCGGTGTACCTTCAGTTGCCTGCAAAACGTGATGTTCTCGGTGACGGTCAGCCACGGATACAGGCTGTAATGTTGGAACACCATGGCCCGGTCGATACCGGGGCCGGCAATTGCCGCGCCGTCGACGCTGACGCTGCCGCCGCTGGCCGGTTCCAGGCCGCCGACGATGCGTAGCAAGGTCGACTTGCCGCAGCCGGAGGCGCCGACCAGGGTGACGAACTCGCCGGGCGCGATGTCGAGATCGGCATTTTGCAGCGCGACGATGTCCGCGCCGTTAGCGGCAAAGCGTTTTTGCAATTGGCGGATTTGGATAATGGGAGGCGTCATCGCGGCTATCTCCGGTACAACCAAGGGAAGCTGCGGCGATGCGCCCAGCGGAAGCATTGGTCGGTGGCCAGTCCGAACAGGCCGATCAAGATGATGCCGGCGAAGATTTTGTCGGTTTGCAAAAAGCGTTGCGCCTTCAAGACCGCAAAACCCAGCCCGGAATTGGCCGCAACCAACTCGGCCACCACCAGGTAAGTCCAGGCCCAGCCAATCGTTACCCGTAAGGTATCCAGAATCGCCGGTTTGGCCGACGGCATGATCACCCGCATCACGATTTCGTCGCGGTCGGCGCCCATGGTTTGCGCCGCTTCGATTTGCTCCATCGGCACCCTGCGCACGTCCTCGGCGATCATCAGCAGCATCTGGAAAAAAGTACCGATGAAAATAATCGCGATCTTAGCGCCTTCGTCGATGCCCACCCACAGCATCACCAGCGGAATGAAGGCCGCCGCCGGCATGTAGCGGATGAAATCGGTCAGGGGTTCGAACAAGGCCTTGACCGGCGCATAAGTGCCGACCAGGACGCCCAAGGGCAAGGCCAGTACCGCCGACAATAAAAATCCGGCCATCACCCGGTAAACGCTGATCGCCACGTCACCGAACAGATCGCCGTCATGCAGCCATTCCCAGGCGCTGTTCAGCACCAGTGGCGGGGTCGGCAAAAACACCGGGTCTATCGCGCCGCCGGTCGAAGCCAGCCACCAAGCCAGCAGCGCCAGCAGCAAGCCGCTGCAGGCGATCAGCCAATGGATACGCCGATCCAAGCTGCCGCGTATCGCCCACAGCGGTCGGCGCGGATTCAAATTGTCAGTCATAGTCGCCACCTTGAGCTAATGAGCAGCGAGCGCTTCGGTCACCAACGAGGCGTCAAAGCCGGCGGCTAAATCGGGCACGGATTCGATCAGGCGATTGTCTTTCAGAAAGCTGGCGATGGTCGGGCCGACCGCGGCCAGCGAGGCTGGTTCGCTGGCCGCGGCCATGGCTTTGAGATTGTCTTCGAGGGTAAAGAAACGGGTGCCCGGCAGAAACACTTTGTAGGCCTCCGGTTTCATGCCGACCACCTTGGCCATGATCGCAACGGCTTGGTCGGGTTGTTCGCGGATAAAGCGCTGTGTGTCTTGCCAGGCTTTAATCATGCCGACCAATTCGGCGCGGTGAGTTTCGATGGCTTTGACTCGAGCGACCAGCAAATCGGGGATCAGGCCGGGCATGTCTTTGGATGTGAACAACGCCGCGCCCTTGCCGCTGGCCTGGATATTATTGACCCAGGGATTCCATACCACCGTCGCATCGACCCGGCCGCTCAGAAATGCCGCCGCGGCATCGCCGGCCGACAGATTCACGGTTTTGATGTCGTCGAAACTCAAGCCGTTTTTGCTCAGCGCGGTGGCGAGCACGAAATGGGAAATCGAATACTGCTCGAGGGCGATGGTTTTGCCTTTCAGGTCGGCAAAGCTTTTGATAGTGGGATTGACCATCAAGGCGTCGTTGCCGTCGGAATTGTCATTGACCAGAATCGCTTTGACCGGCACGTTCTTACTGAGCGGCGCCATGGTGTCGGACCAGGTTTGGCAATTGGCGTCCAACTGGCCGGCCGACAAGGCCGAGATCGAGTCGGTGTAATTGGCAAACCACACCAATTTGACCTTGGCCCCGTATTTTTTGAAATAGCCGTTTTTCTCGGCGACGTACCATGCCACCCAGCCGGGCCAATCGCTGACGCCGACCTTGATTTCGGCGCGCGCCGGGATCGACAGACAAAACAACGCCGCGGCAAGCACCAATGCCGGGAATCGAGAGAAATTGCGGTGGGAATTTGAGGTCATGAGCAGCTCCGGTCGGGTTGAAAAAGCCACACGTAGAGGCGGACCGGTTGATTAAACCGTCTGACCTCCCGGGCTTTTATCCCGCCGTGTAGCTCCCCGAAAGAAGCCGGCAACTCTCGGTCGCTGACACTCGAAAACGAGCCGGAACCCTAGTCGCCATTTTGACAAGGTGCTTTTCTGATCGCACCTCACGTGTTTCGTTATGATCTACAGCAGAAAGAGTGCCAATTATCCGTACCGTTATAAATCAGTCACTTAACACGGAACTCAAGCAGTCTGCAGACAAATCCTGCACAACCGTAGTGCAACAGCAGCAGCACGACTCTTTCAAATTGGTGCAAAAAAGATCTGGCAATGTACCGGTAGCGGCAACATCACCCGGCTTTCTGGACACAGTCGAGCTTGCGCATTAATCCAACCCGACTACCTGCATCCGGACCGTCAGCGACTATTCCGGTTTGTTATTGGCTTTATAGCGCCAAATTCCGACCAACCCGCTCAGCCCAACCACCACGGCGAACACCAGGGTCGGGTTTTGATAAAGTACCTCGATGAATGCGCCGACGATTTTCGGCGTACTGCGGTAGCAGGAAATGTCCATACCGAACTCCGGATGATTGCAAAAAGCCCAGCTTATTGGCAAAGGCGCGGATTGTCCAGTTGCTGGCAACCAACCCAATTCCCAGCGCCTTTGTGCCGGCCTTTAGCTGGGAATAAGCTGGCCGCCCCGTTACCCGGCTGCAACCGCCTAGCGAAATTGCCCGGGCTTGATGTCCAGTTTTTTTAATTTGGCGTAAACCTCTCTAGGCGTAATACCCATCGCTTCCGCAACTTGCTTGACGTTGCCGTGATGGCTTTGCAGGGCTTGTTGCAGAAAGGCCTGTTCGGCGTCTTTCAATAAATTGTGCTTGCGATCGTTCCAGTCGCTGCCGACTGCGGCCGGGGCAGGCTGATCCAACTCGAGACGCGTCAGTTCGCTGCTCTTGCAGAACAACACGCTACGTTCCAGGGTGTTTTCCAATTCGCGGACATTGCCCGGCCTGAAGTCGAAAACCTGGCTTAGCGGGATCAACAACCGGACCGTCGACGGCAATCTCTTGGTCAAATCGTTCGACGGCGAAATCACCCGTGAAGCCAACATCGGCATGAATTCGCCGTATTACCCGGCATAAGCGAGCCAGGGCCTCGGCCGGACGAAGCAAAATCGGCTAATACACTTCCTCCGGCAAGAAGCCGCCGGCCTGCATGGTCCACAGCCGGTAATAACAGCCTCGCTTGTCGAGCAACTCCTGGTGGCTGCCGTCTTCGACGATGCGGCCCTGGTCGAATACCAGAATCCGGTCCAGATGGGCGATGGTGGACAAGCGATGAGCAATGGCGATGACGGTTTTGCGGCCCATGACCCGGTCCAGATTTTCCTGGATGGTTTTTTCAGTGACCGAGTCCAGACTGGAAGTGGCTTCGTCCAGAATTAGAATCGGCGCGTCTTTCAACATGACCCGGGCGATGGCGATGCGCTGGCGCTGGCCGCCGGACAATTTGACGCCGCGCTCGCCGACCAGGGACTCGTAACCTTCCGGCATGGCGTCGATGAAAGCGTCGGCATGGGCCAGGCGCGCGGCTTCGGCGATCTCGGCCATCTCCGCGTCCAGGCGACCGTAGCCGATGTTCTCGCGCAAGCTGCGGTGGAACAGGCTGGGGTCTTGCGGTATCAAGCTGACCTGTTCGTGCAACGAATCTTGCGTGGCTTGCAGAATATCCTGGCCGTCGATCAATATTTGCCCGCTTTGCGGCTCGAAATGGCGCAGGATCAGGTTGACGAAGGTGGATTTGCCGGAGCCGGAAAAGCCGACCAAGCCGACCCGCTGGCCCGGTTCTATGGTCAGACTCAAACCTTGAAACACCGGCCGGCCGGGTTCGTAGCAAAAATCGACGTTCCTGAATTCGATCCGGCCGCGACCGATCTTTAACGGTTTGGCGTCGGCACTGTCGACGATCTCGTGGCGCTTGACGATGGTCTCAACCCCATTGGCGACGTTGCCGACGTACTCGAAGAACTCGAGAAAACGCCGGCTCAGGTTACGAGCATCGCCGATGACCAACAGCGCCAGCCCGGTACTCATCGCAAATGCGCCGACGCTGATTTCGCCGGCTTGCCATAATTGCAAGGCATAGCCGATCGTGCCGATTTTCAGCACGGCCGCGGCGCTGAATTGAAACCAGCGCACCCGCTCCATGTACCAGAAGGTGCGGCGGGCACTTTTCAGTTCGGTCGCCAGGAATTCGTCCAGGTATTCGCGCTCGTGGTGCAAGCGGGCGAACAATTTGGCGTTCAGAATATTGGTTACCGCATCGACGATTTTGCCGTTGACCATGCTGCGGGTGGCGGCGAATTCCTGGGCGTAGGGCTGACAGCGCGTCGCCAGCCAGTAAGAAACCAGAACATAGCCGGCGACCCAGCCTGCAACGAACAGGCCCAGACCTTGATGCTCTTGCAGCAATAGCGCTACGGAAACCGAAAAGGTCACGGCAATCGGCCAGAAATCGCAGATCACGGCCCAGGTGGTATGGTTGACGCTCATCGCCGTTTCGCTGATACGATGCGCCAGCGCACCGGCGAAGTGGTTACCGAAATAACGCGGCGCGTGGTATTGCAGATAAGCAAACAGCAGGCGGGTAGTTCTCTGGCGCAAGCGCGGCCCCATCATGATCAGCACCGCGCCGCTGGCCCGACTGGAGACGATCTCCGCGACATTCAAGCCTACCAGGATCAGCAGAGGTTGTTTGAAGGTTTCCAGCCAATCGCCGACCGGCAGCGTCTGCGCTGCGACCGCATCCATCAAGGCCTTGATCGCGTACGGCACCAGAATACTGCCGGCGGCCTGGCCGGTTTCCAATACCAGCATCAACAGCAACAGCCAGCCGAAAGGCCGCAAGCAAAACAATACGAATCGCCACGGCCGGCAAGGCAATGGCGGTGCCTCCGCTGCGCGGCGGATATCCTGATCTCTGGTGGAATTGGGCATGAAGAAAATCGGTTCGAGAAAGCGGTTCCGCATTATAGCGGATTGGCGGAGGCGGCAATTTCGGCGGCTTCGCCGGAGGCCGGCAGATGAGAGGAAGGGAGTGCCGGTGTTGCTCCGGCTACGCCGGAAAGTTGGTTCTGACGCTCAGTGCTTAAACAGCGTTACGCGCAGTAGCCGGCGGAAAATGGCGGATATCAAGTGTTTTTGTAAGCCTGGGTGGCGCGGATCCCGCGCTCCAGCGATTGCTGTTGTTTTGCCATCGCCGATTTGTCGGCTTCGACCTTACTCAAAAATCCGGCATCGTCGGCTAATGTCGACAGGGCAACTTGCTTAACCCATTCCCGACGCTCAGCGGGTATTTGCTGGCCGGCGATGCGTTCCAGATAAGACTGCCTGGACGCCAAAATGGCGGGAAGCTCGTCCCATTCGGCGGCGGCCAGGCATTGTTCGATCCGACGTTTGAAACCCAGCAGTACTGCCTCATAGTTATCGAGCTCGAGCCCAAGCTCGGGGTTTACCGACTCAACCGATGGCATCCCACGCCTCTTTGATGTCTTTCATCAACGACGCCACTTCATCCAGAATCTGTTCGCTGTTCTCGCCGCTGGCTTGCAACAAACGCAGGTTAATGTAGTTATACAGCTGGTTCAGATTGGCGGCGATGTCTCCGCCTTGTTCGATATCGACGGCTTCATTCAAGCCGCCGATGATACCCATGGCTTTGGAGATATAAACGCTCTTGGCTTCCAAATCGCCGTGAGCGATCGCACCTTTTGCGGAGTTGATTCTGGCTAGAAAGCCTTCCATCAACATTTGTATCAGCCGATGCGGTGACTCTTCGCCTAAGCCGCTAGAGGTATGTACATCTGCGTACTGCCTTGCACCGTTTCGAGTTTTCGCCATTGCGTACATATTAATCCCCTATTACAACGAGTTAATCCAATTCGTCAGAAAACTACCCGTATTCTTAAATTGTCCGACCGCACTATCCATTGCGATAAATTGTTTCTGTAAAGCCGCCTGCACCCGCTCGAACCTGACATTGACGTCGTCTTTCCGGTCGTCCAGCTTGGAAATGGTTTTGTTCAACGACGTTTGCTGGCTGTCTATCGAGCCGCCGGATTGCAACAACCCGGACAGTTTGGAAGCCAATCGAGTCGCGACGCCGTCGGTAGACGAAAACACATCGCTAACAGACTGAAAATTGGCGGCCAATGCGGTTTTTAATTTGGAACTGTCCAAGGACATCACGCCGTCCTTGTTGACGGAAACCCCGATCATCGCCAAGGAATTGTAGTCCCCACTGGCGGAGGATACGGTTCCGGACGTGTTCTGCCGAATCTGGGTCGCAACATAACGCAAGGTCGAATCGCCGATCAATGCGCCGTTGCCGCTACCGTCGGTACTACCGCCGTATTTGCCGAGATTTTTTACCGTGCTATTCAATTTGTTGTAGGCGGTGACGAAAGCATTGATGCTATTCGCTATCGCATCGTTATCGACGCCGACGTTGATAGTCACCGGCTTGTTCGCCTCGGTTTGCGCGGCCAGATTCAACGTCACACCGGGCAATACATCGGTAATACTATTACTGCTTCTGGTCGCGGTTTGACCATCGATTGAAATCACGGCGTCCTGCGCGACAGTTTTGATATCCAGGTTGGCGGAAGATAGTTGCGCCAGACTGACGTTACCGCCGATATTGCCGTCATCGGTGCCACTCACGGTGAAGCCGCTGGCGGTACCCGTGTTTTTTGCTGTTAATACCAATTTGGACACGGTACCAGTATGGGTCGCGTTGTCGACATTGACGATACTGGCCGAAACAAAAGTATTGCCGTCGGCTTTGTTGATCGCATCGCGCAGTTTTTCCAAGGTATTGTTACTGCTGTCGACCGTAATATTGAAGCTGTCGCCCGAGGTCGCCGAGAACGATAGCGTGCCCGAGTTCAATGCACTCGTCACTCCGGCAAACTCGACGTTGGCAACGGCTTTCTGCGCCTTGGCCAGCTGCGTGATTTCCAGCGCATAAGTTCCGCTAGCGGCAAACGCGTCCGCCGTAATTTTGAGTTTGGACTCGTCCGAAGACGAGCTGGTATGCGCACGAAAGGCACTACCGTCTTTCAAGGCATTGATTGCCGTTTGAAAGTCGGATAGTGCGCTTTTTAATGTCCCCAAGCCGCTCAGCCTGGCGCTGGCGGTATCTCGTTGCCGTTGAATCGCATTCAACTGCGGTTGAGTCTCCGCCCTAGCCAGTTGCGAGACCAGCCCTTGAATATCGATACCGCTGCCGAGACCCGTAGAAGACACTATGCCCATGACACCCTCCCAAACCGACTAAGCTCGGTCCTGAATCACCGAACCCTGATCGCCTTCCAGTTCCTGCATCCGCTTGATAAAAGCCAACATTTCTTCGGATGGAATTTGCCGCACCAATTCTCCACTTTCGCTATCGACGATCTTGACCACAACTTCTTTGGTATCGGAGTCGATTTTGAACTGCAAATTGCGTTGAGTCGCTTGCAGTATGGAATTTCCCTCTTTTGCGGCTTGCCGGACTACCTCCAGCGGCGGCTTTTGATCGGCTTTGTCTTTTTTCTCGTTTCCAGCCAAAGCGGTTACCGCGCCTTGTTTGTCTTGAGATAAAGCGGCGACATTGCTGCCGCCCTGATCGTTTGTCGCCTTCGCGTTTTGCGGTAGTACTTTACCCGTCTCTTGCTTATCGGTTTTTACGGTAGTCACAGGAACCAGTTTCAACACATTTGTAATTTCACTGTTCATGACATTAACCCTTGTTAAGTAAACATGATGGAAGGCCGCGGTTAAGCAGCCTTCCTACTAACCTTATCTAAGCAAGCTGAGCACCGTTTGCGATGACTGATTGGCTTGCGCCAGCATCGCCGTACCGGCTTGTTGCAGAATTTGGGTCCGGCTCAGGTTAGAAGTTTCGGTTGCGAAATCGGCATCCATAATTCTAGACCGTGCGGCGCTTTGGTTTTCGATCGAAGACTGCAAATTGCCGATAGTCGTGGTAAAGCGGTTTTGGATAGCACCCAAAGTCGAGCGGAAAGTATCGATCTTTTTGATCGCGTTATCAATGGCGTCGATCGCATCCCTGGTATCGCCGGAAGCGGCGCCGGAACCGATAGAAACCGCACCGGTACTGAACAACGATTGTATACCTGAAGCGGTAGCCAAATCACTGACGTTGATCGAAATCTGGTTGTTGGCCGAGGTTCCGGCCCCCACTTGGAAATTGACGTTAGCCAATGAACCGTTCAACACTTTTTTACCGTTGAACTCGGTATTCTTGATGATACGGCCAATCTCATCGCCCAACTGTTTGAATTCGGTCTGCAATTTTTCCCGATCGCTAGAGCTTACCGCACCGAAGTTGGAAGCCTGTACCGCCAAGTCCCGCATCCGTTGCATGGTCTCGGTGATAGAACCCATTGCGCTCTCTGCCGTTTGCGCCATCGAAATACCGTCGTTGGCATTACGGATCGCCACGGTCATACCTCTGATTTGCGAGGTCATACCGTCGCTGATCGCCAAGCCCGCAGCGTCGTCTTTGGCAGAGTTAACCCGCAAACCGGAGGACAATCTCTCCATGGAGGTTTTCAGCGAGCTAGTGGTATTGCTCAATAACCGTTGGCTGGTTAATGAAGCTACGTTGGTGTTGATGACCATTGACATGATGTTATCCTCCTAGTACGTCCGGCTACGTGAGCGGAAACGACTGATGTTGGTTAAGTGACTGAAGAAAAATGATTCATTTCGAACTCGAAGGATGTATCGGCGTCGTTTTGAATTCCTTTAACCTCGCACTTTCAAAAATACTGGGCAAATTCGCCTTGGGCGCGTAAAAAGTCGGCTTCGCGGCCGATGTCCAACCAGTAGTCATTGACCGCAAACATAGACACCGCCTCGCCTAGAGCGATTTGCTGATTAAAAAGGGTCGGCATATCCAGCTTTTTCTGCTCGGCAATGCTCTTTACCAAACTGTGATCTAACACATAAATTCCCGCGTTCGCCAAACAGCTCTGCAGCGGCTTTTCCTCAATGCCGACGATGCGTTGCTGTTCGGCCGAGACCACGCCGTACGGTATTTGGTACTCGTAATGCCGGACGCACATCGTCGCGATCGCCTGCTGTTCGTTGTGGTAAGCCAGCAAACGGGAAAAATCGATTTGAGTCAGAATGTCGCCGTTCATCACGATCAGCGGCACATCCGGCAACTCGTCCGGCAATAAGCCGATCGCACCGGCAGTCCCCATCGGCTCGGCTTCGTCGATATAACTGATCGAAATCCCCCAGCGGCCGCCGTCACCGAAATAGTTTTTGATTTGGTCGGCCTTGTAGTGCACCGCGATGAAAAACTGGCGGAAACCGGATTTCACGAAATTCTCAATGATGGTTTGCAAAATAGGCTTGCCGCCGATTTCCAACAACGGCTTCGGGCAATCGTCGGTGTAAGGCCGCAAGCGCTTACCAAAACCGCCGGCCATCAGAAATACCGGGTTCGGAAACGACGGTTGTTTATACAGCGCTTGAAGCGACTCCAGCCGCATCACCCTGCCCTGATCGTCGACCACCGGCAATTGATAGAGATGATGCCCTTCCATCATCGCAATCAACTGAGTTTTACTGTCGTGTAAACTCGCGACCTTAGGCCGCTTGTTCATCACATCGACCACCGGGTGTTCCAACGACAAACCGCGAATCAGCGCCCGGCGGATATCGCCGTCGGTGACGACCCCGACCAATTTTTCCAGGTCGTCCACCACCAACGCAATTTGCAACGCGCCACGGTCGATCACTTCTATCGTCGTCCGCAGGCTCGCTTCCGGCCTGATCAATACCTGTTGCCAATGCTGCTTCATGTTTATAAATCCTGAATCTGAGAACGAGCCGGATACACGATCTGGCGCGCGCCGATGTCCTTGGTGACGACGCTGCCGGCGCCGACGATACTGCCGCTGCCGATACGTATACCCTGAATCACCACCGCCCCGGTACCAATATGCGTACCATCGCCGATTTCAACGCCCCCGCTAAGCACCGCCCCCGGTGCAATGTGGACGTGACGGCCGATCCGGCACTCGTGGTCAACAATTGCTCCGCTGTTGACGATACAGTTCTCAGCAATTAACGCGCCAACTTGTATCACAGCACCGGCCATGACCTGCACCCCGGCTGCCAGACGCACTTGCCCGGCCACAAACGCCGCCGGGTCCAACACGCTTTGGAAGCGGTAGCCGGCGGCGCTAAAGTCGTCGAACAAGGTGCTGCGCATGCGGTTGTCGTGCGGTAAGGAACCGATGCCATTGACCAGCAACACTTGATCCGGCTCGAAGCCGCGTACCGCCTCGTCTCCGCCCAGAACTCGGCAGCCCAGCCATTCGCTGCCGGGCAGCCGCGCCGGATCGGTCACGCCAACGATTTCGAAACCGCAGCGTTGCAACATGCCCAACAACACCTTGGCATGGCCGCCGCTCCCCAGCAATATCACCGGCTTTTTCATTGCGGCTCCCGCCCGCTGGCAATCAAATCGTCGACCTGGTAGCTTTGTGGGCTGACAACCCCCAAAAGCCGCCAATATTCCATCGGGCTTAAGCCGGTACCGGGACGCTTGCACGCCAAATTTTCGACACTAAACGCATCGCCGGCGGCGATAACCTCGGCCGCGACCAGACTTTTTCGAGCGACATCGCGAGTTTTCAACTCAACCGGTTGCGGTACTTTCAGCGGCGAGCCAAGCGCATGCTCCACTACTCTGACGGCTTCGACCATTTGTTTCAGCTCGTCCGGCTCCAATGAGACTTGATGATCCGGCCCTTTCAAGCTGCGGTCCAACGTGAAATGTTTCTCAATTAACACCGCACCGCGGGCCGCGGCAGCGATCGGCACCGCCAATCCCTCGGTATGATCCGAGTACCCGGCCGGCAAGCCGAAAGCCTGGGCCAGCGTATCCATGGCCCGCAAATGCGCGTGCTCCGGCGGCGTCGGATATTCGCTGGTGCAATGTAGCAAGGTAACTTTTTGCCGCAACACGCTTTGGCCTTGCGCCGAAGCGTAAGCCTCGCGAAACCGGGCCAGACCGGGCTGGCTCCACCCGAGATAGCCGAAGGCTAAAACCCCCAACGCAGTCTCCACTTCCCCCATCGTCGCCATACCAGTGGAAACAATAATGTCCTTGCCGGTTTCGGCATGGGCCAGCAAGAACGGGCCGTTGGTAATTTCTCCGGACGGAATTTTGAGTCTGGCCACACCGACTTCGTCGACCAAAAACCGCAAACTGTCGATATCGAAGGCGGTAGACAGAAATTCGATAGCGCGACTGCGGCAGTAATCGCGCAAGAGGAGGTGAAACTCGTACTTCAACTCCAACTTGCGCAGCATATCGAGTTGGCTTTCCGAAGCATCGGTCGTATGTTTTTGGTAATCGGCCTTGGCTGCAGTTTGCGTTACCAATTTTTCGGCCTTGAAGGTCTGGAATTTTACCGCATCGGCTCCCGCCGCCGCCGCCACATCGACAAGTCGCATCGCGGTTTCCAGATCTCCGTTATGATTAACTCCCGCCTCGGCGATGATAAAAACCCGGCTCATGCCTTGCTTGACTCCCCGGCCGTTTCCGGCCACGACTGACTAAAACCTTAAGGTTAGTCCAATCGGCAATGGCCCGCTGCCTTAAAAGCGAAGTTGGCAGCCTAAAAATCGGGAGAATCAACCCCGAAATCGCCGCCGCGGCCGATACCCCAACATACCCGCTATGCCGACGCCGAACAACCAAGCGGCAGCGGGCAATGGCACCGGCGCGGTACATTGCGCGTCGTCGCCATTGACACAGACACTGACCGACCCGGTGTTGTCACGAAAGATATCGTCGTTAAAACCGAATTGAATATAGCTAACGCCGACCGGGACGGTAAACGCGACGCCGCTTACCGGCGTGGGATTGCCGTTGTCGTCAACCACCGTCCCCAGACTGAACAGCTCAACAATATTGCCGGCGTCATCGGTGAGCGCACCGAGCAAGGCTTGCAAGAACACACCGTAAGAGGCGGGGTTCGCTGGATTTTGCGCCACGCCCCATTCGCCGGGCAGGTAGAAACTCGGTAACACCTGCCCGCTCGATCCAGGCTGGTCGTCTTTATACGAACTGCCCACATAGCCGCTGTTATCCACCGCCGGTACCCCGCCGATGGCGCTGGTAAGACCGCTTCTATACCCGATGAACACGGCATCACCCGCCCCGATGCCAATATCCGCCAATTTAAGCCGCGACGGTGCCGTATAGTCGGGCGCGGCCGGACTGCCGTCGGCGCCGAGACCGTAACGGTAGCTGTCGTTCAAGCCCCCCGCCTCCCACATCCACGGCCCTGCGGTGGCTGCAACATTCACTACTTGGTACGACGCACTCGCCGGTGCCGCGACCGTTGCCAGCAACCCTATCAGCAAACAGGGAAAGATACCGCGCTTAGCTTGTTTCATAGTCACACTCCTAAATTGATGGTTCCATGCCAGTAGCCTAAGTTTAGGCGCAATCCGGATTTCGAACGCTTAGGCATAACCTGCAAATCGGTGTCCGCTCGCTTGCATCCGAATCGCGACCACAGTATATCCCCGGCTCTGCTCAAACATCACCACTAAGTTGACAGCGGTTTCCCTGGCTATTCTTAATTGTAGAAGCCGCCTACCACCCCCTTCGCTACCAAGCCCGCCCGGCAAAACGTGTAAAATCCAAGTATTATCAACCTGCGGCGGCCCAAACCGCGCCGAAGCAACACGATCAATCTTTCCGCTCCATCGAACTAAAAATCCATTATGGCCCTGGTTTCACTCAGACAACTGCTCGACTACGCAGCCGAGCACAATTTCGCAGTACCCGCCTTCAATATCAGCAACATGGAACAAGTGCAGGCCATCATGCAGGCCGCCGACGCTTGCGACAGCCCGGTGATCATGCAGGGTTCGGCCGGCGCCAACCGTTATGCCGGCGAAATTTTCCTGCGCCACTTGATCCAGGCTGCCGTTGAGCAATATCCGCATATTCCGCTGGTGATGCACCGCGACCACGCTCCGAGTCCGGCACTTTGCGCGCAAGCGATCCAAAACGGCTTCAGCTCGGTAATGATGGACGGCTCGCTGCTGGAGGACATGAAAACCCCGGCGTCTTTCGAATACAACGTCGAAGTCACTCGTAAAGTGGTCGACATGGCCCATGCTTGCGGCGTGTCGGTGGAAGGCGAAATCGGCTGTCTGGGTTCGCTGGAAGCTGATACCGACCACAGCCGACTGTTGACCGACCCCGCCGAAGCCACTCAGTTCGTCGAACTGACGCGAGTCGATGCATTGGCCGTTGCCATCGGCACCAGCCACGGCGCTTACAAATTCAGCAAGCCGCCCACCGGCGAGGTGTTAGTCATCAGCCGATTGCGCGAATTGCAGCAACGCCTGCCCAACATGCATTTCGTCATGCACGGCTCCAGTTCCGTGCCGCAGGAATGGCTGGCAGTCATCAACGCCCACGGCGGCGAGATTCGGCAAACCTATGGCGTGCCGGTCGCCGAAATCGTCGAAGGCATCAAGTACGGCGTACGTAAGGTCAACATCGACACCGACCTGCGCATGGCCTCGACCGGCGCCATGCGCCGCTTTCTGGCCCAGCCTGACAATGTCGCCGAATTGGATGCGCGTAAGACCTTCGCGGCGGCCAGAGATGCGATGCAAAAGCTCTGTCAAGAGCGCTACCAAGCCTTCGGCTCGGCCGGCCACGCCGGCAAGATCAAACCGTTGCCATTAAGCGCAATGGCCCAGCGTTACAGCGGATGATCGATCGGTGGCGTGGGTAATGTCCGTTCAGTTAAGGTTGGTAGGAGGAAGTCATGCCCGCGAACAAACACCTTCGCTCTCAGACATCGCCTGCTTCTACAGGATTTGAGCCAGCCAGCTTGTTGCTAAATTCAACGACGTTACGGGCAGAGGATGGCCGCTTCCAAGGATTGCAAAGAATGGGCAAACACTAGAGTCTGAGTTTGACTGGGGGCATTTTGATTTGTAATTGAAGCGTCGATAAATACCCCCTTCTCTACCTCTTGATCAAAAACTCCGCATATTCAAAGTCAAACAAATCGTCTATATCAACCGCAAACGCCTTATCCATAATGTAGGCTCGAGTTCCTTGCCGCATATAAAAGCTTTTGTGCTGCAAAATATCAGCGGTTCTGGCGCAGTAAACCGCACCGTTCAACCGATAGCGCTTGGAAAAATCCTGACTACGCGTCCTTAACGCTTGTTCGTTTTGAACAATAAAATTGTCCATGCTCCGATCTTCAGGTAACGGCATGCTCCATTCTACCGGGTAGTCCAACTCCGATACCGACACCACCGAACGTACCTCGGGCTGTTCCAACAACTGCAAGGCCTCGGCAATATGTATTGCCTTACGCAATGGTGAGGTCGGTTGCAGCAGCACAACTGCATCGTAGTTTTTGCCGACCATTTTTAAGGCATTCAACGTGTATTCGAGTACGTCGAAGGTCGGCGTAGTATCACCGGCGAGTTGTTCAGGTCTCAGAAACGGTACTTGGGCACCGTACTGTTCGGCGATGGCAGCAATCTCCGTAGAATCGGTCGATACCACGACATCCATATCCAAGCCGGCAGCCAAGGTCGCTTCTATCGTCCAGGCAATCAACGGTTTGCCGCTGAGCAGCCTGATATTTTTATCCGTGATACGTTTGCTGCCTTTGCGTGCCGGTATGAACGCTAAAATTTTCATGAGGCTTTATCGTTTTTTATGCCGATCAGATGATTTCTCTCAACAGCACAAACGCTTCCGCAGCCTGACAACCGGCTGTCGCGCCACGCAACATCGCCAGCGCACGCAAGGCTTCAATACTTCTCGGAAACGGAAACTCGCCGAGTTCGCCGGCAAAAATTTGCAATATTTCGAGCTTCTGCTCTAAATAATCTTCAATATTCACAAACACATTCGGTCGAAAACCTAAAGTGTCGGGCCTGATACCGAACTCGGTTTCCGATAAGGTTTCGTAAGCCAAAATGCGTTTGATTGTGCCGTTACGAAACCACTTGCAGCACGACATGACCGCATCGGCGGCAACCGCATGATCGGAATGCACGTCACCGCGGAACGGCAAATAAACAACTTCCGGCCGCAGCGTTTGGAATACGCTCGAGATCTTCGCAATCAAGTCACCCTTGGCAATCGAGTCCAAACGGGTACACGGAAAATCAAGCACATCGACTGAAGCAAACCCGTAATGACGCGACACTTCGGCAATTTCCCGATCTCTGGCTGAAATACGCGCTTCGCTAAAACCCTGCTCCGCCGTCATTTTGGTCAACAACAACCAATGGATTCGATCGCCGGCCCGAGCGTGCCTGAGCAAAGTGCCACCGCAACCTAAGGTTTCGTCATCGGCATGCGGAGCCACCGCTATTACGTTTGTCATTAGTACGTTATGTCCTTGATCAACAAGCTTTCGTCGATTGCGATGCTCGCCAGAATATCGGCGATCCGCTGTGAGGATCGGCCATCGCCGTAAGGGTTGCGGCAGCGGCCGACCTGTTTTCGGTAATCCGCATCAAACGCGGCCTTTTTCACCGCGGCGATGATCGAGTCGACATCGTGAGGCACGAACTCGACATTTTCGGCATGCAAACGGCCTTTTTGCCGATTGCCTACGTTAATCACAGGCAGCTTCAACAAGGGTGATTCCAAAATACCGGCGCTGGAATTGCCGAGCATACAACTGGCCCGGCGCATGACGTTAACAAATTCCAACCGAGGCATATTTTTAACAGCATGCAGAAACGGCAAGTCTTCATACTCTCGGATGGCCTTAATAATCTGTTGACCTCCGGCATCGGAGTTGGGATAAATCAAAACCGTTTTGATACCCAGAGCCTTAACAGCTTCCAAGGTTTGCCGCATTTGCCAATAAGCCTGTTCGATTTCGGTTGAAATAACGTGTTGAATTAACAAAATCAACGGTTCACCGTCCTCGACGGCAAACCCCAAACGCGCCGAAAGTTGTTCCGCAGTAAGAATCGGCACTTGCAACAATCGATCCAGCCCCGGATTGCCGGTGTCATACACCCTGAACGGCTGTTCGCCGAGACGAATAATCCGCTGGTAACTTTCCTGATTGGTGACAAAGTGAAGATGTGCTAGCTTGGTAACCGCATGCCGCACTTGATCGTCGACATTGCCTACCACTCTGTCCCCGCCAGCTATATGCGCCACCGGCACATTCATGTAGGCACCTACCAATGCTGTCGACATCGCCTCTTCCCGATCCCCTAAAACCAACAGAAAATCCGGTTTTACTCTGCTAACCGTTTGCACCAACCCTTGCAACTGAAAAGCCAACCCCTTGACTCGCGACGACGCTCGATCGCCGTTGACCAGACTCTCGATCTCATCGGCGACCTTAAACCCGTCTTTGCGAATTTCAGCCACCGTATAACCGTAGGCATCAGCCAAATGCGCACCGGTCACCGCGACTTCCAATTCCAGCATCGGGTGGCGATCAATTGCGCTAAACACCGAAGACAGAATGTCGTACTCGGAACGAATACCCGTAACGCCAAGCACCATCCTCTTACCCATGCCGATCCATCCTCAAACAGGCCACATACATTTAACACCAACGAATTTGAACCCCGCCGCCTCGGCAAACAAGCGATCGACGGTCCGATCGCCGAAAAAAACAACCTCGGAGGGATCACAAGCCCCATTGAAAATCGCGATATGATCCACGGCAACGGCAGCCGGTTTTTCGGATCGGCAAGTCAGGCACCCCGAAATAGCAATGTTTTCCGGCCTAAACCAAGACCCCAAACCCAGAGCGTCAAATTTAGCGCGCTGAAGTGCGCAAGAACCGTCGCTAACCAAAAATAACGGATAGTACTCGGCCATAAACTCCAGCAGGCTCACGACGCGATGATTTAATTGCAAAACCGGCCGGAAGGCTCTGAACAGCTCAAGGCACTCTCCAATAGTCCGCTCTGCGTTCCCCTGTTCGATCCCGGCAGCCGCCAACACGTCCGAAAAAATCCGGTTATACGAACTGCCTTTGTCAAGCCAACATCTGAGCAAATCGCTATAAGTGTCTGCCGGCTCCGCTCCCACCACGGCGGAGAGCTTTTCCGCAATCGGCCGGTAGACCTGGTATATGAAATCGAATTCGTCGTAAAGTGTACCGTCGAGATCAAAGCCGACGGCCTTGACATTCTGCCAGTCAATGCTCGGATACAAAGACTTCAGCATAGTACCTCAGCATCCTGAGCCCGTAGTTAATCGGCTTGGCTCGATATAACGTTTCGCCAGTCAGTTTGTTGCACAACACCGCGACCCAGTTTTCCGTCGCCGCAAATCCTAGCGCCATCCCACCGGCAATGCGCGGATTGACCTCAACGACTTTTACCGTACCGTCGTTACAGCAAAAACACTGGACATTGATTGGACCGACAAATTGAGTAGCCTGACACAATGCATTAACTACCTTTACGATTTCCGCATGATTAACGACGATGCCCTGTGTCGATTTACCGTCTTTCACTCCGATGCGTCGGCGAGGCACGATATACAGCGGCCGCGACGCCTTATCGCACAGCACATCGACCGTATATTCCTCTCCCTCCAGTAACTCCTGCGACAACATCCCGTTCATATCGACCGGCTCAGAGGTGACGCAAACGCCTTGTCCACCTCTGCCGTTACGGGGTTTGACCAACGGATAGTCCTGGTTCAAACTGGAATCCGGCGTTGGTATGCCGTTCTCAACAAAAAAACGGTACGCCAACCATTTATCAACAAAGGTTTCGATCACCGATGGATCAGAGATGATGACTTCGACACCTTGTGCGGCAAACCGATGTTTGTTCTCTGCCCAACCCAACAGCGTTTCATCCAGCGAAGGTATGACGACATCGATGCGATTTTCAGCAAGAATAGCCGAAACGATTACCCATAAATCCGGAGCGTGCTTCGACGGCATTTTTACGAATTCGTCGGCCAGATAACGCCCTACGCACTGTTCATCGATATCGGACGCCACGGCGATATGACCGGCGTCTTTGATCGCTTTAAGCAAATAGCCGCTTACCAAACTACCCGACGCCTCAGTCAAAACCTTCTTGCGCATCATGTTTATCACATTACGATATAGGCAATGTTTGGATCGAACGAGAAACGTCTTATCTCTTTTTGCCCGATATCCAGGAACTCCAGCATGGCCATGGTTTCACCCGGCCACCAAGGATTATTGATTTCGTCGAACGCCAGAATAGAACCTTTTGGCATGCGCGGTAGAAAGTACTGCAGAGCCACTTTAGTCGGCTCGTAAAGATCGAAATCCAGAAACAGCAAACTAATCAGAACGTGGGGATTCTGCTCCAAAAACGTTGGAATGGTCTGCATGGCATTCCCCTTGACCAAGAACACCTTCTCGAATTGGTTAAGCACCCGATTTTCATCGAATTCGCCGATCAGCTCCTGTAATTCAGCATAGACGTCATATGAAGTAGAAAGTCCGCCGACTTTGGTTTGTTCATTGGTGGCCAAGCCGATATCCTTGTCGTTTACCGACGGAAACCCCTCGAATGTATCGAAGCCGAAGATACGCCTATCCAAGGCAAACGGCTCGAGTGCAGCCGAAAGCTTGGCCCACGCCATCAATCCGCCACCATGATGAACACCGCATTCAATAATGCTGCCCTTGATATGAAGCTGCATCTGGAACAATTCGTACCTAACCAGAAATCGTGAAAGGGCTTGGCGCCTGACATATTTTTCGAAATTATCCAGTTTGGAGTTGATGGGTGCGGGATATTTTTCTATCAATGGTTTCATCAAGCTCTCCTGAGCACTATTAAAGTGGTTGCGCGAAATCTAATCCCTTGTAAAGGCCTCTAAACTCCATAATTCTCCAACAGCCCGTCAATCAAACATTCAATTTTGGCGAGATAAACTAAGACTGGACCGACCCTACTCGTACTCATAGCAGGTACTACGACTTTCTCAGTTAAATCCGGCATGTTTCGATATCTATGGCACCCTAGAATCCCAAGCCAACAACCAATACCGCAACCCGAACCAAGCATTTTGAATTTTTCGGGCTTAGGCACAACATCAATCTAATCATTCAATCCCGTTCGCTTGCATAAAGCCTGGAATCAAAACCGATTGTTTGTTCATTCTGGTAAAGCACGAAATTATCCCGAATTAGATAAGACCAAATCCTCGCTGCTTTCTTGTTGCCATCTCTTCTCCCAAGTTTGTAAGCAACGAATTCAATTCAGAATAGCACGCTGCTGGGAATATTCACCAACCTCCTGACGACACTTCGCGATTGCGTGAGACCATCGGTTTGGCAATGGCGATACATCGGCAAATCCGGCATCAGTTCCCACAAGGGCCGGGTCATCACGCCATGGTGATTGGCGTATTCCAGAAACGCATCGCGCGCGGCCAGATCCTCCAGCAGCACTGCGTTGAGCCAGTAATTGGCGTGTGCTCCGGCAGGCTCCCGAATTATTTCGGCGCCGTTCGCCTCGCCCCAAGCCAGATAACGGGCCGCCAGTTCGCGCTTGGCCTTGACGAATTCCGGCAATTGCTCCAGTTGTGCCAAACCCAACGCAGCGTTCAGATTCGGCATCCGGTAGTTGTAGCCGATTTGGTCGTGTTCGAATTTCCAGGCGTGGGCCAGTTTGGCTGTGGTCGTCAGGTGCTTGGCCTGCCGGGCCTGTTCGTCATCGTCGGTCAGAATCATGCCGCCGCCGCCGGTGGTGATGATCTTGTTGCCGTTGAAGCTGAGCACGCCGAGTTTGCCGAACGTACCGCAATCCCGATCGCCGAGCCGGCTACCCAACGCTTCGGCCGCATCCTCGACGACGGCGATTCCATAGTCGCCGCAGACCTTAAGCAAGCCCGCCATATCGCAAGGATGGCCGAAGGTATGCATCGGCAGGCAGGCGGCGATACGCTTGCCGCTGGTTTTGTTATAAACCCCGCCGTCGCGGCGCTCGCCGTGTTGCTCCAGAAACGCTGCCAACGCCGCCGGCGACAGGCCTAGAGTCGCGCTATCGACGTCGACGAAGACCGGCTCGGCGCCGCAGTAGTGAATCGCATTGCAGGTGGCAATAAAGGTCACCGCCTGGGTGACCACCTCGTCGCCGGGTTCGACGCCGGCCAGCAATAATGCGATATGCAGCGCGGCAGTGCCGTTGACGGTAGCCACCGCATGCTTGGCGCCGCAATATTCGGCAATCTTGCGCTCGAATTCACTGACATACGGCCCGACGCTGGAGACGAAGGTGCTGTCGATCACGTCGTTCAAATAGCGTTTTTCGTTGCCGGCAAAACGCGGTTCGTGCAACGGAATGAAAGCGTCGGTTTGGTAAATCTCCCTGACGAAACCGACCAAACGCTCAAACATTGTAAATATCCGTTTTGTACTTTTTCAGATTCTCGGGCCGGCAAAACCAATCCACGGTGCGGCGCAGGCCTTCTTCCAAGCTGACTTCCGGGTTAAACCCGGTTAATGCTCTGATCTTGCTGTTATCGCACCACAACCGGTTGACTTCGGACTTTTCCGGCCGCAAACGTTGCTCGTCGACCAGAAATTCGACGTCACTGGCCATGATGGCTTTGATCAGATTCAAGGTGTCGCCCACCGAAATTTCGAAATTGGAACCGATGTTCACTGTCTCGCCGACGGTTTTGTCCGACTCGGCCAGCGCGATGAAGCCGCGGCACGTATCTTCGACGTAGTTGAAATCGCGAGTCGGCGTGACGTCGCCGAGCTGGATTTGCTTTTTACCGGCGGCGATCTGGCTGATGATGGTCGGAATCACCGCTCTGGCGGACTGGCGCGGTCCGTAAGTGTTGAACGGCCGGGCAATCGTCAACGGCAGATTGAAAGCATTGAAAAAACTCATCGCCATCGCATCGGCGGCAATCTTCGAGGCACTGTAAGGCGATTGCGGTTGCAGCGGATGTTTTTCGTCGATCGGTACGTATTGCGCGGTGCCGTAAACCTCGCTGGTCGAGGTATGGATCACCCGGCTAACGCCGACATCACGCGCCGCCTGGCAGATGTTCAAGGTGCCACGGATATTGGTATCGACATAACTGTCCGGCGCGACATAGGAATACGGAATCGCAATCAACGCCGCCAAATGAAATACGGTATCGACGCCCTGGCAAATGCTGCGGCAGAACGCCGGATCGCGCACGTCGCCACACACTACTTCGATGTCGTGTTTGCAGGCGGCATCGTCCAGCCAGCCCCAGGAATTAAACGAATTGTATTGCGCCAAAGCCCGTACCTCGCAGCCGCGCGTCGCCAGCATTTCGGTCAAATGCGAGCCGATGAAACCGTCGGCGCCGGTCACTAATACTTTTTTCATACCAATCCTTGTTTAACAAAGGCCTCGGCGATAGCCCAGTCTTCTGCGGTGTCGATGTCCAGGCTTTGAATGGCGTTCATCACCAACGGCACGGTCTGCGGCGGATAGAACGATTTATGTTCCAGCAAGTAGTCGGTCCGAACCAGATACATCGCCCCATTCGGAGTCAACAACGGCTGGGTTTGTTGCCGGCTGGCTTGAGTCGGTTGCCGGTTGTCCAGCACTTGCATGAAACCGTCGCGCAATTGGAACAACGTGGTCAGGTTGCGCTGGATTTCCTTGCAACCGATCACCGCATCGACGTTACCGCCATTGGCCAATGCCATCGCCTGGCGAAGTATAGCCGGACTGCGGAACGGCGAGGTTGGCTGCAACAACATGACCCAAGCCGGCAAATAACCCTGATTCCCGCGAAACCAATCCAAGGCATGTTCCACCACTTGCAGCGACGACGCACCGTCCGTCGCATGACAGGCCGGGCGTAGAAACGGCACCGCCAGCCCGGCGTTACGGCCGATCTCGGCATACGCTTCGGCATCGGTCGACAACAGCGCCAACGACTGCGGCAACCCGGCCCGACTAATGGCTTGCGCGGTCCATTCCAACAGCGGCTTGCCGGCCAGCGGCCGGACATTTTTGTCCGGCAAACCTTTGGAGCCGCTCCGTGCCGGAACCACGACCAGTAAATCGAATGCTTGCGCCATGCCCTATCTCCCAGCGCTAAATCAGTTTCAAACCCGGCGGCAAGGCTTCGCCGAAGATTTGTTTTTCCTGGCTTTCGTCAAGCGCTGTGTATTCGGCCACCATGTCCTGCCACGACGCCGGGGCTTTGGCCTGTTTCAATTTATCTAGCACTTGCCGGCGCAAGTCGTCGTCGATATCGCGGACGCGGTCGTCGCAACGCCGCGCCAGCAAGGTCGCGGCGAAGCCGATCTGCACCTGCTTTTTCCAATCGGCAGCCAGCAATTGGTTTAACCAAGCGGACGCCTGAGCCTGCGGTATCACATCGTGGTTATTGCCGTGAAACAGTATCCGCGCCCCGATCCGGCCCAAGGCCCACCAGCTTTGTTCGGGTTCGCCGGCTTTGGCCAAACGTTTCAGCAGCCATTCGCCTAATTGCAATTTATCGGCCACCGCCAAACGCTCCAGCGATGCCGCCAACCGCAGTATGTCCTCGTAGCCGCGGGTTGCGAGTTGCTTCGCCAGCCCCGGCTGGCGGGCCGAGGCCGGATTGATGAACTTGCCGATATCGTTAAAAATGCGTTGCTGGGCCTCGGCCGGCAAACCGCCGGCGACTCGCCGCCACAAGGTCCACCATTCGGCCCAATTCTGTTTTTCGTTGACGAACTGCAGGCCTTCCGGATACAGCTTCCACAGTTGTTCGATCCGCCAGTCGTCCAACGGGTAACCGAAACCGGGCCGCAGGCAAAACCCGGCCAGGCTGAACCACAATCGCTCGTGCTGCTCGCTACGCCGGCGGTATTTGCTGCCATCCAACAAGGCATTGAATAATTCGCGCAGCAGCGGGGTTTGCCAATCGCCGCGCGGGGCCGCCAATACTTTTTCCAAGTCCGCGCGCAAGGTTTTGACCGCCTGCGGGTCGACTTGTTTGGATTTGGCGCCGAATACGGCCTGAATCTTTTCCAGGGCTTGCGGCAGTTGCGCGGGCAAATCGGCATTTACCAACGCGGATTTGGCCTTGCGGATCTGAAATTCGACATCCCACCGCTGCTGCTCGCCATCCAGTGAGACGCATTGCAAACGCAAGGTGCCGACTTCGGTATAGGTTGCCGACAACTGCACGGCGACTTCGGCCCGCTGTTGGCCTTCGAACGCCACCGCCAATGGCGGCAGGCTGTGGAAGCGGTCGTCGTCGAGTTCGACCAGGTCGCCGGTGCGGTAATCGCCGTCGCCACTGGCCGACAGCAAATGGAAGCGCACCGGCTGGCCGACGCGTAACGCAAATTGGCGGCCGGCCAGCAACACTTCATGCCCTTCTTCGCTGCCTTTCGGCAAAATGCAGACGCCGCGCCGGCTTTGCCCGGCACTGTCGACCAACAAGAAGTAACTGCGCGCCGCGCCGCCGCCGATCCGCAATTTTTTGTCGCGGCGGGCGATGGCGTAGCTGACTGCACCGTAGGCAACCGCCAATTCCGGGTCCGGATTGTCCAGCACGGTCGGCGCCCGGCCGCCGCGCCAAGCCGACAGCAGCGCCGTTACCCGCTGCACCAGCGCCCGGCTGCGGAACACACCGCCGTTCAACAACACCGCATCAGGCACAATGCCGGTCTCGCCGAGGGCCTGTTGCGCGGCATGGGAATGCGACTGCAAAAAGCCGGCAATGTGCTTGCTGATGGCCGGCTCGGCCGCGTAGGGCAGGCCGAATTCGACCACGCCGCTGCGCTTCTTGTCCGGCAGTTCCTGCAACCCCGACAAAGGCAGGAAACCCTCCAGCGCAATCTGCCTGACCTCTTCCCGGCTCAACGCCGCGGTTTTGCTGCCGCCGATCAATTTGGACCCACCGCCGAGCAAGGTCACCGCCATCTGTTCCGGTGCATCGTCGGCCAACAGCCGCTCTTTGGCGATCCGGCATTGCTCCAACAATTGCGCCAGATCGGCGCTGGACAGTTTGCGTTCGGCGCCGCGCAGCCGACTCTCGGCCAAGTGCGCCAGGGCCAGATCGATATTGTCGCCGCCCAGCATCAAGTGGTCGCCGACGCCGATGCGGGTCAATTTCGGTTCGCCGGCGCCGTATTCGATTTTGATCAGAGTCAAGTCGGTAGTACCGCCGCCGACGTCGCAGACCAGCATCAAGCGGCTGCCGGCCAGGCTGGGCTCGATACTGCCGGCATGGCGGCGCAACCAGTCGTAACATACGGCCTGCGGTTCCTCCAGCAGACGCACGTCAGCCAGACCGGCCAATTTCGCCGCCTCCAAGGTCAGAGAACGGGCCGATTCGTCGAACGAGGCCGGCACGGTGACGACAAGGGTTTGCCGCGCCAACGGCGCGTCGGGAAAGCGCTGCTCCCAAACCGTCCGCACGTGCTGCAAATAACTCGCACTGGCCGCCAGCGGCGAGACCTTGAATACCGACTCGTCACTCCCCCACGGCAAAATCGGCGCCATATGGTCGACCGCAGTATGCGACAGCCAGCTCTTGGCGCTGGTGACCAAGCGGCCTTGCGATTTGGCGCCCAGCAGTCGCGCGGCTTCGCCCAGCACGGCTCCGTCCTCGGCCAACAGGAAACCGGCTTCCGCACTCAGTTCGCCCGCAGCCGGATGGTAACGCACCGACGGCAGCAGCGGTTTGGACCCGACTTCGCCCGGCGCAGTCATCTGCGGTATTTCGAACAGGCGTATGGTCTTGTGCGGATCGCCGACAGCGGCATAGGCCACGACGGTATGGGTGGTACCCAGATCGATACCTATTAAATATTGGCTGGCTGAGGTATTCAAAATGCTTAGTTCGGGCTGGTGGATTGCGGCTTATGCAGCCATTGGTTGACTTCTTCCAGGTTCTGCGGCGAGATCACACCCACCGCGTGTAAAAAACGCATCCGATTTTTGACGTAACTGTAACGGCCCTGAGCCAAATCGCGCCTGGCGCGGAATTCGGCTTGCTGCGCGTCGAGCACATCGCTGATGGTTTCCAGGCCGAATTTAAAGCCTTTTTCCTTGGCTTCGCGCGATTTTTTGGCCGACTCCAGAGCTTTGCCCGACGCAGCAATCCGCCGCACGCTGGTGTTGGAGGTTAAAAACGCATCGCTGATTTCCTTGACCAGAGCCCGGATTTTGCTTTCGTTTTCGTTTTTTGCCAACTCCAACCGGTGCTGGGCTTCGTTGGTTTTTTCCGCAATCACCCCGCCGCTGAAAATCGGCACGCTGACGTTGATGCCGGCGGTCTGCACCTCGGTTTGTGGCGTGCGCGAACTTTGAAAGCCGGTATCGCTGTTGAAGTAATTAAATTGCAAATCGACTACCGGCAGATGCCGGGAGCGTTGCATCGCCACATCGTCGCTGGCCGCTTCGATCGCACTGAGTTGGGCGCGTAGCAGCGGATTCTCGCTTTTCGCGACGGCGATCCAGTCATCCAGATTACCCTGCAGCGGCTGGTAGTCAATATCCTCGCGTAACCGCGCCAAGTCTTGCGGCAGATTGCCGGTCATCTCCCGCAAATTTTCCCGAGCCTTAACCAGTACGGTTTCCGCTTCGATCTGGCTGGCCTGCAATTGGTCGAGTCTGGCCTCGACTTCATAGAGATCGGTAATTTTGACCAGTTGCTTGGCAAATTGATGTTTGATTTGTTCGTGCTGCACGGCCAAGGCTTCGGTTTCGCCGCGCAGCAAATTCAGTTGGTCCTCGGCTTGCAACAGATCAAAGTAACGCTCGACCACATCGTCGATCAGCGTGTTTTCGGCTTCGACTTGTTCTTCGATGAAGACGTTCTCGGTTTCCTTGGCCCGGCGCCAGTTCCAGAATTTGGCGAGGTCGACCAGCGACTGGTTGACCGAGATGTAGTAGCGCTTGCCGGGATAAGTCGTGTTGACCTCGCGGCCACTGCCGCTGACGGTCTGGTCGTTGTGCGACCAGTTGCCGGTCGCCGTGACTTGCGGCAAGAACTCGCCGAAGGATTGTTCTTTCTGCGCGGTACCGATATTCAGTTTCAAACCGGCGGCTTTCAATTTCGGATCGCCGGCTAGCGCCTGCTGGTAAACGCTGATTAGGTCGTCGGCAAGCGCCTGACCGACACTCGACACCGCCAATGCTAAGGCAAAACTCCAAGCCGGTTTCATCAGTCTTCGTTGAAGGCGCGGGCCACCGCGTTGGTAATCGGTTGCAGCAGGTATTCCAGCACGGTGCGCTCGCCGGTCGTGATCAGCACCTCGGCCGGCATGCCCGGCAACAATTCCACTTCGCCCAGTTTTGCGTAGCTGTCCGGAGTCAATTCGATTTGGGCTTGGTAATAAGCCATCCCCGATTTTTCGTCGCTGAGCCGGTCGGCGGAGAGATTGGTGACGATACCGTCGAGTTTGGGCACTACCGATTGTTTGAAAGAACTGAACCGGACTTCGGCTTTGAGGCCTTCGTGCACCCGGTCGATGTCCATCGTCGACACCTGGGCATTGACGATCAGGTCTTCGTTCTGCGGTACCAAATCCAGAATCGGCCGACCGGGACCGACCACGGTGCCGACGTTATGTAAGGTCAAACCCAGCACGCGGCCGGCGGCCGGCGCGCGGATTTCGGTTCGGGCCAGTCTTTCCCGGGCCGCGGTCAAGCGTTGCGTCACGTCGAAAAGTTGGGCTTGGGACTCGCCGAGCTTGGCGGCGATTCCTTCCTGGAATTGTTTCTCCAGTTGCAAAATCTGCAACTGGGTTTCGCCGATCTGCATTTCGTTGCCGGCGATTTCGGCGGTCAGCGCCGCAATCTCGCCGGACGCTAATGTCAAATTACGCTCGATATCGCGCACCCGTTGTTTGCCGGTGAAACCTTCCGCCAGCAATTCGCGCAAGTCCTTGAGTTCGTCTTTATACGACTCGGCCAAAGCTTGTTTGGCCGCGCGTTGCCCGCGCAAGCCCTCGACCCGGCTGGCCAATTGGGTACTGCGTTGCTTAAGCACCGAGATTTCCCCTTCGTGGGAAAGTTTTCGCGCCAGAAAAATCCGGCTCTCGGCTTGTTTGGCCTCCAGCGTGCGGGCGTCGGCGTCGTCCTGCAGGGTATCCGGAAATTCGACGGCCGGCTTGCGGTCGCGCTCCGCGCTGAGCCTGGCGACCTGGGCCGACAACGTAATCTGCTGGCTGCGCAAAATATCCTGCTCCGCGCGGATCGAGGTATCGTCGAGCCGGATCATCACATCGCCTGCCTTGACGAAATCGCCCTCTTTGACCAGCAACTCGCTGACCATGCCGCCGTCCAGATGTTGCACGGTTTTGCGATGGGATTTGACCGCCACATAACCCGGCGCCATTGCCGAGCTGTCCAACGGCGCGAAATAACTCCAGACGCCGAAGATACCGAGGGTGGCAAATATCACAGCGTTACCGATATTGCGGATCGGCCGGTCGTCGATGACTAAAGAAATGGTTTCCAGCTCCGGGGATTGACTCATCGTTTAGGCTCCGGCTTGGACATGTTCGGCCCTTGCTTGCTGCGCGGTTTGCAATGCAACCTTTTGCAAGTGGGCTACAACCTGGTCTTTCGGCCCGTAAACCGACAATTGGCCGTCGCTGAGCAACAGCAACTTGTCGACGTTATTCAGGACGTTGTTGCGGTGGGTGATTACGATCACCGTGACCTTATTGGCTTTCAGCCGCTGGATGGTCCGGCCCAAGGCGATTTCGCCCTGTTCGTCCAGATTGGAGTTAGGTTCGTCCAATACCACCACGACCGGATTGCCGTACAAAGCCCGCGCCAAACCGATGCGCTGGCGCTGGCCGCCCGACAAGTTGCCGCCGTTGGCACCGATCACGGTGTTGTAGCCGTCCGGCAAATGCAGCACCAGTTCGTGGACGTCGGCCATCTTTGCCGCGGCAATCACTTTCTCCGGCTCGACTTCGCCGAAGCGGGCAATGTTTTGGCTGATGCTACCTTCGAACAATTCGATGTCCTGCGGCAAGTAACCGATGTGCGGCCCCAGTTCGTCCCGGTTCCAATTGAAGATTTCGGCACCGTCCAGGCGGATCGTGCCGCTGGAAGTCGGCCAGATACCGAGCAAGGCGCGAGCAAAGGTCGATTTGCCGGCGCCGCTGGGGCCGATCACGCCGACCACGTCGCCTTTGGCGATGGCCATACTGATGCCTTTGATGACCGGCGTTTTCGCCCCCGGCGGCGTGACTTGCGCCATATCGAGTTGAAAGGCGCCGACCGGATCGGGCAAGGTCATTTTTTTCGATTCGGCCGGCATCTGTATCAGCAACTCGTTCAGCCGGTTGTATTGGCCGCGGGCGTTGATAAAGCCTTTCCAGGTGCCGATCACGATATCGATCGGCGCCAGGGCTCGACCCAGCAGGATGGAACCGGCGATCATCAGGCCGGAGGAAATCTCGTTTTCGATGACCAGATAGGCGCCAAGCGCCAATATCAAAGATTGCGACGACAAGCGTACCAACTTGGAAACGGCGTTGACCAGACCGGCGCGGGAACTGGCGATAGCCTGCAGCCGCAGCACTTTATGCACGCTGTTCAACCAACGTCCCTGGATGTTGGGCAGCATGCCCATCGCATCCAGCACTTCCGCATTTCGCAAATTTTTACTGACCAGGTTACGTGCGTTCAGCGCGGTGCTGTTGGCTTCGCTCAGCATCCGGCTGGTGGTCTTTTCTTGGACGTAGGCGACGATCACCAACAGGATCGCAGTCGCCACTCCGGCCCAACCGTACCAGGGATGAAACATGAACATCACCGCCAAGTAGATCGGTAGCCAGGGCGCATCAAAGAAGGCGAACAAGCCGCTACCGGTCATGAATTGGCGTAGTGCGGTCAAATCGTCGAGCGGTTGGATGCTGGCGCGCTGGCCGTTGGAATAAAGGGCCATTTTGTAGGCCACTTTCAATAACCGTTCGCTGAGCAGAACCTCGATGCGGGTGCTGACCCTAACCAAAATTTGCGACCGCACCCACTCCAACACCCCCATGGTCACGAACAACACCATCAAAATCAGCGTCAACAGCGACAGGGTCGTCAGATTGCCGGTCGGCACCACCCGGTCGTAAACCTGCAACATGTAAATGGTCGGCACCAGTTGCAATACGTTGATCACAAAACTAAAACCGGCAGCAGATATAAACGCGCCCTTACACAGCCGTAACGCTTCGATCAAATCGGATTGGGGGGAATTCATACCTTGGTTAGCGGTTTAAGGTTCGCGAAAACGGCTCGATTTTTACACACTCGTCAGCGCCGCACCAAATCCGGCGCAATTTGCCGCCCGGCAAATTTAGATGCGCCACTCAGTTTTGTGTCTACACTTCGTGACAATTGGCCAAACTGTGACAGTGGTCAAAGAGGGCTGATAATTAAACAGCCTAGATGCTGCTATAACTTTTCGCCAGTAAAAAACCGCTAAAGTTTTTTTGCCTGCTACCGAAAAGCTAAACACATATTCCGGCGTTGCCTTGACGCTTGATTGACGCCGCCGAATTTCAGAATCCATCATACAGGACCGCAACTATGGCTATCACTACCGATACAGACATTACCACTTTGACGCCAGCCCAGATTGCGGCTCTGACCACCACTGAAATTGCGGCTCTGACCACAGGCGCTACCGGACAGATCGCGGCTTTATTGACGACCCAGATTCCGTCTTTAAGCGCGGCTCAAATAGCCGCATTGACGACCGACCAGATACCTTCTTTCACGACAGAGGCGATCAACAAACTTTCCGCTTCGCAGATCAGCAAATTCTCGTCCGCACAGATCAGCGTGATGGAAAATGCCGATCTAAGCGCAATCTCATCAGCCGCGATCTCCGGCATGACTACCGCCGTCCTGAGCGGACTGACGACGACACAGATTCAATTGCTGACCACCGGCACCAATGGTCAAATCGCCGGTTTGAGCGTGGGTAGCGCCGGACAAATCGCTGCATTGACCACGGCCCAAGTCAAAGCACTCTCCTTCGGCCAAGTGGCATCGCTGACGTCTAACCAGGCCAAGGTTCTCAGCGGCGCCCAAATCGCAGCGCTCGACGACGCCGATTTCGGCGCGTTAACCGATTCCGCACTCAGCCAGATAACGACCACGGCCATTTCTTCGATCACCACCAGCCAAATTCAAAACCTGACTTCGAGTCAGTCCGACGGCTTGACGGCTGCTCAAGTCGGCAGATTGAGTTCCGCTCAAGCGGTACAAATTTCGACCGACGCTCTGGCGAATATTACAACCACCGCGATTAAAGGCCTGACTGCTTCAGCAGTTGCCAGCCTGACCGACGCCCAACTGGCCGCGCTGACAACCGGTAGCGCCGGACAAATCGCCGCGTTGACAACCGCGCAAATCGCCGCCCTGAAATCAACCCAATTCGACGCTTTGACTTCGGCTCAAGCCGCCGCGCTGACTTCTGCACAAGCAGCTGCGATCACATCGGCCCAAATCGGCACCTTGTCGACCTCCGCCTTCGCCGCATTGGATTCCGATGCCATCAGAGGCTTGTCCACCGCTGCAGTCGCCGCACTATCCACCGCAAGCGACGGCCAGATCGTGGCCTTGTCGACACAACAGGCGGCAGCATTCACCTCGGCGCAAGTTGCGGCATTGTCTTCCGGCCAGTTTGCGGCGATGGAATCGACCGACCTGGTTGCGATCTCCAGCAGTGCAATCAGAGGCATGACCACCTCAGCGCTGACCTCGTTGAGCACCACCCAAATCCAAAAACTGACCACAGGTACCGCCGGACAAGTTGCCGGCTTAACCACTACCCAAATTGCGGCCCTGACCAGCGACCAAATTGTGGCATTCGGCTCGTCGCAAGCCGGATCGTTAACCAGTACCCAGGCTGCCGCGTTGACATCCACTCAAGTTGCGAACATGGAGACCGCGGATTTCGCGGCATTGACCACCGGCTCCACCGGCGCATTATCAAAGTTAACCACCACTGCCATCGCCGCATTGACGACTGGCGCCAGTGGCCATATTAAGGCGCTGACCACAGGCCAAGCGGCCTCGTTAACGGCGGCCCAAGTCGGCAGATTCAGTTCCGACCAATTGAGCGACATGGAAACGGCGGATTTCGCGGCTCTGAGCTCCAGCGCGATCGCCGGCATTTCCACAACCAATATCTCGTCTTTGACTACCAGCCAAATCGCCGCTCTATCTACCACGCAAGCACCGGCGTTGACTGCTACCCAAATCGCCAGACTATCCACCGGCCAAGTTCAAGCCATTGAAACCGCAGACTTTGCGGAGCTGTCCAATGCCGCCGTAGCCGGCTTTACCACAGCGCAAATCGCAGCCTTGACGACCGGCGCGACCGGCCAGATTGCCGCTCTGACCACCGAACAGGCCGCGTCGCTGACATCCGCCGCAATGGGTGCATTCAGCGCTGCGCAAATCACCAGTTTCGAAACGGCCGATTTGGCGAAAGTCAAAGTTGCCAGCATCAGAGGCATGACGACCGATGCCGTGGCCGCGTTGACTACGTCGCAAATTCAGGCCTTAACTACCGGCGCAACCGGTCAAATCGCCGCGCTGACCACTGCTCAAATCCAGGCGTTGACCCCGACGCAAATCGAAGCCTTGACGACCGCGCAAGCCGGTTCTTTGACGTCCAGCCAAGTCGCAATCTTGAGCACCGCCCAATTCGCGTCGATGGAAGCCAGCGATTTTGCCGCGATTACATCGCAGGGGATTAGAGGCCTTTCGACCGACATTGTGTCGAATTTGACCACCACTCAATTCGCCAGCTTGACTACCGGCACCAACGGCCAGATTGCTGCACTGACTACCGCACAAATCGCCGTTTTAACTACCGGCACCAACGGCCAAATCGCAGCGTTGACCACCGACCAAGCCGCATCGCTGACATCGACTCAAGTCGCGAAATTCACCTCCGACCAATTCGCGTCGATGGAATCCGCGGATTTCGCAAAACTGTCTCCGGCCGGCGTCAAAGGCTTATCCACTGCGACGATCGCCGGCTTGACTACCGCCCAAATCGCCAGCATGTCGACTGGCGCCACCGGCTTGTTGGCCGGTTTGTCGACCGCTCAGATTGCGGCCTTGACTTCGACACAATTGGACGCTTTGAGCTCCGGCCAGGAAGCTTCGCTGACGTCGGCTCAGGTAGCGGCACTTAGCACCAGCCAATTCAGTGTGTTGATCAGCGAAACCACCGATTCCGCGGATTTCGTCAACTTCTCGTCCAGCGGTATCAGAGGCTTGTCGACCGGAGTCATTTCCAATCTGACCACCGATCAAATCCAATTGCTGACCACCGGCAGCGCCGGCCAAGTCGCCGGCTTGACCAGTTTGCAGGTTGCCGCGCTGACCACCGACCAAATTGTCGCACTGACCACCAACCAGGCCGCGTCGTTCAGTTCCAGCCAACTGACCGGCTTGACTACGACTCAAGTCGCCAACCTGGAATCCGCCGATTTCCAAAAATTGAGCAGCGATGCAATTAAAGGCTTGAGTTCTAACGTAATCGCCTCCTTGACTACGACCCAGATCGCTAACCTGACCACAGATCAAGTTGCGGGCCTGACCACCACTCAAATTGCTGCACTAACAACGGATCAATTGCCGAAATTCACTACGGCGCAATCGGCCGCGTTGACCTCGACTCAACTGGCGAGAATGAGTTCTGTGCAAATTGCCAGCATGGAAACCGCTGACTTCACTGCGATCTCCACGACGGCTATCAAAGGCTTGGCAACCGCGGTCCTCGCTGCGTTGGCGACAGACCAAGTCGCAATTCTGACCACCGGAGCAACCGGCCAGGTTGCCGCCTTGACGTCATCACAAATTGCGGCGCTCACAACCTCGCAAATCGCGAAATTTACGACCGCCCAAGTTAATTCTCTAACCTCGGATCAAGTCACCAAATTCAGCGTCACTCAGTTGGCGAAAATCGAAACTACCGATATTTCTGCGCTGAAAACCGAAGCGATTGCCGCACTGACCAGCACCCAACTGCAAGGCCTGACCACACAGCAAGTTGCCGCATTGACCACTAGCCAAGCGGCAGCATTGACTGCAGACCAGGCTTCGAAATTAACCGCGACCCAAGTCGCCAACTTGCCGACTCCATCGTTCGCCGCACTGACCACTGGGGCCACCGGCGCTCTAGCCAAGCTGACCACCGATGCAGTAGCAGTCCTGAACGCGAACCAGATTCAGGCCTTGACGACCAGCCAAGCCGCATCGTTGACCTATACCCAGTTCAATAAATTTACCTCCAGCCAAGTCGAAAACATGCAGGCGGTAGACTTTGCGGCCTTGACGACCACCGTCATCGCCAATATGTCGACCACATCGTTGCGGGCGCTATCGACCGATAAAATCACCGAGTTGTCGACGGTGCAAATCGCCGCCTTGACGCCGGACCAGATCGCCGCGTTGACCACCACCCAGGTGCAGGCATTAACCGAAGGCACGGCCGGCCAAATCGCCAGCTTAAGTGCAGACCAGGTTCAACAACTAAGTACCACACAGATCGCGGCATTGAGGATCGCTCAAATCACGGCGCTGGAAACCAACGACTTGGTAGCGATGAGCAAGGTTCAAATCGCGGCACTGACCACAGGTGCCACGGGCCAAATCGCGGCATTGACCACAGCCCAAGTGCAGAGCCTGACGACGAGCCAGGTCGAAGCCCTGACCTCCAGCCAAATTGCTTCGTTGACCGACGCCCAAATTGCTGCGTTGGATTCCGGCGACTTGGCTTATCTCGCGTCAACAGCCATCAGCGGATTGTCAACCGACCAAATCTCGGCGCTGACCAGCAACCAAATCGCCGGTTTGACCACATCGCAAATCAAAGCACTGACCTCTGACCAGTTGCAGGCATTGTCGGTCGGTACCGCCGGCCAAATCGCCGCTCTGACCACCGAGCAGATTCAAAAACTGACAACCACGCAGATTTCGCAACTGTTGCCGGATCAGATCGCCGCGATTGAAACCACTGATCTGCAGAAGCTGACGGTGGACCAAATCAAGGCCCTGACAACCGGCACCGGCGGTCAAATCGCAGCGCTAACCAGCACCCAAGTGCAAAAACTGACCACAACCCAGGCCGGCGCTTTGACCTCGGCGCAAATGGCGTCGTTGCGGGCCGACCAAGTCGCGGCAATGGAAACCGAAGACTTGGCGCAAGTAACGATCGACGCGATCAAAGGCTTGTCGAGCTCGGCGATTCAAGCCTTGACAACGGCAACCAACGGCCAAATCGCTGCACTGACAACCAGACAACTGACCGAACTGACCAGTAGCCAGCTGACTTCGCTGACTGCCGGCGCCGGTGGCCAAATTGCCGCACTGACCTCAACCCAAGTGTTGAATTTGCAAGCTAGCCAAATCGCATCGCTGACGACGGACCAAATCCAGGCGCTGGAAACGGCGGATATCGCGGCGTTGAAAGCGGCTCAAATCCAGGCCTTGACTACCGGAGCAACCGGCCAAGTGGCAGCCTTGAGCTCTACTCAAATCGCCGCATTGACTTCGGACCAAGCGGCAAAATTGAGCGGCGCTCAAGTGGCTTCGTTGACGCCGGGCCAAGTGGCCGGCTTCGAAACCGAAGATTTGAGCGCGGTTACCAACACTGCGATTCAAAGTTTGACGACCGACGCACTGCAGGCTCTGAGCACCGGCACCAACGGCCAAATCGCCTCGCTGACCACAAACCAAGTGGCTGCGTTAACCACGACGCAACTGACCGCCCTGACTGTGGAAGCCAATGGCCAAATTGCCTCGTTGACGACCGATCAGATTGCCAATTTAACGACCACACAAGTCAGCAAGTTAACCACCAAGCAAATCCAGGCCTTGGAAACCGCAGACATCGCGGCGTTGAAAACTCCGCAAATTCAGGCTTTGACGACGGCTCAAGTCGCCGCATTGACTTCGGCACAGGTTACCGCGTTAACCTCCGATCAGGCGGCCAACTTGAGCGGTACTCAGGTTGCAGCACTGACGCCAGGCCAAATCGCCGGACTGGAAACGACCGATCTGCGCGCAATCTCGGCCACGGCTCTGCAAAGTCTGACAACCGATAGTCTGCAAGCGCTAACCACAGCGACGAACGGCCAGATCGCCGCGCTGACCACTGCCCAAGTTGCAGCGCTGACAACGACGCAGATTCAGGCTTTGACCCTGGGTGCTGGCGGTCAGGTCGCTGCGCTGACTACCGAGCAAGCCGCGGCATTGACAGCGACCCAATTGCAAAAACTGACGACTAACCAGATCCAAGCTCTGGAAACGACAGATCTGGCCGCGTTGAAGACTGCACAAATAGAGGCGTTCACGTCAACACAAGTGGCGGCGTTAACGACTTCGCAAGTAGAGAAACTGACCAGCAGTCAAGTACAAGCTCTAAGTTCAACCCAAATAGGTGCGCTGAGCGCCGACCAAATCGCGAAAATGGAGACGACCGATTTACGAGCAGTCACCACCGACGCGATCAAGGGCTTGTCGATTTCGGCATTGCAAGCCTTGACCACGGCAACCAACGGCCAGATAGCAGCGCTGACCACAGACCAGTTGCGAGCCTTGACCTCCAACCAATTGCAGGCATTGACGCTGGGAACCGACGGCCAAATCGCGACCTTGTCTTCTGCCCAGTTCGCGGCACTGTCGGCAACGCAAATAGCGCAACTGACTACGCGGCAAATCGAAGCGATTCAAACCGCCGATCTGCAAAAGCTGTCGCTAACCCAAATCAATGCATTGACGACCGACCAGATGGGGGCACTAACCACAGACCAAGTCGTGGCCCTGGATACCTTGCAAGTTTCGGCGCTGACCTCGACCCAGGTATCGGCACTGTCGAATGCGCAAGTGGCTAAAGTTGAAGTCGGCGACATGGCTTTCGTCAACGTGGCAGGCCTGTTGGCTACCGGCGGCCTCACCGCGCTGACTTCATCGCAAATTCAGGCTCTGAATACAACTCAGCTGGCTGCTCTGTCCACTACTCAAATCGCGGCCTTGTCTGCCGGGGCCGGCGGGCAAATTGCATCGCTGACCACGTCGCAAATCAGCCAGTTGAGCACAACCCAAGTCGGCGCTTTGACCTCGGATCAAATCGCCTCAATCGAAGTCGCCGATTTGCAAAAAATGACGACCGATCAGATCAGAGCGATTTCGACCAGCGTGATCGATAAGTTGACAACCGCGCAAATCGACGCATTGACGACGACTCAAGTGGAAGCGCTGACTACTGCCCAATTGCCCAAACTGACGGCAACCCAGTTGAACGCATTGACGACTTTCGATATTCAGGCTTTGACCTCAGCGCAGTTTGCGGTACTGACCACCAGCCAGCTCGATGCCTTGACCTCGACCCAAATCGGCGCGATTACCGCCAACCAACTGGATTTCCTGACCGGGGCTCAAGTGACTAGGTTGGCAACGCTGGGTTACAGCACGATCGACACGGTCGGAATCGAAACCACCTCGACAGTAACGGGTACCACAGTAGCTGACGTGATCGTTGGCGGCGACGGCGCTCAAACCATCGATGGCGACGCCGGTGCAGATGACCTAACCGGTGGCGCAGGTAACGATACCTTCCTGTTCAACACTGGCGACGTCAGCTTCGGCGAAACCATTAACGGCGGGGCTGATTTCGACGCGTTGAAAGTCGTGACCAGCACCGATTTCGCCGGTGCGGGCAACAGCGGTATCACCAACGTCGAGCAATTGATAATCACCTCCGGCCAAACCGCAACGTTTACCGGTGCACAATTGACCGGCTCAACCTTGCTGGTTAACGCTACGGCGGCCGGAGCGGCTACCTTGCAAGTCAATGTCGTCGGCGGTACCGCGGTGAGTTTGGCGGGCCTAACCTTTACCGCATTCGGTTCCGGCAACGCCTTCGATACCGGTACCGACATTGTCAATATCACCGGCGATTCCGATGCGAACACGATCACCGGTACCAGTTTGGCCGATAACATTACCGGCGGTGCCGGTGCCGACACCATGACGGGCGGCACAGGTGCTGATACCTTCGTGTTCGCGGCAGGTGACAGTGGCAATATCCAAAGCGGCAGCTTCGATACGGTAAACGGTTTCACCCTGGCTGACGGCACAGGCCCGGATACATTAAACCTTGAAGGTACGCCGACGATTATTGCCAACGTAACGGCTGTCGACGTGAAACTGGCAATCAGCGGTGTTACCCCGGCGAAAGTGCTGACGGCTGACAGTACCGACGGTGTCATCACATTGGGAGGTGCCGACGCTGCCGACATCGATACGCTGGCGGAATGGGTTGAAGTAGCCAAGTTGATGACCACGGCAGACGGCGCCACCAGTGCCTTCGCTTTCGGCGGCGATACTTATGTGTTCCAGGAGAACACCGGTGGCGATTTGTTGATCAAATTGACCGGTATCGCCGCGGCCGACGCATTGGCAACCTCCGGCACCGGCGCTAACGACATCCTGATCGGATAAGCCTTAACCACTAAAGCTCGGAAGCCGTCCTCTGCGTGAGCGGGGACGGCTTTTTTATTGCCTAAAATCCGGGAATCTTCTTGCTTGGCAATAGCCGTCTATAATTTCTGCAATCCGGCCGCTGTCGAAATGCCATGTTTCGCAATAGACACCGCCGCCGTACCCACAACCGGAACCGACTTCTTAGCCCGGTCGATTTCCCTAAACCTGCAATCGCAACGCAAAACAAGGTAGATAAATGGAGAACCCCCTTTTTTGGCCGATCAAAATCGAGAACGACGTCACCGTGTGTGCGGCCAGCGACATCAATTTGATGACCCCTTATGTTTTGCTGGAACAGGAGGATTGGTTCGAAGACGAAATGGATTTTATCCGGAGCTACATCGAGCCGGGCATGCACAGCCTTGATATCGGCGCCAATCACGGCGTGTACGCCCTCAGCATCGCCAAACGGCTCGAGGGCGGTAGAGTCTGGGCATTTGAACCGACTTCGGCACCGGGGACGATGCTGCAGCGCAGCATCGAATTGAATGGCTTTAGCGGCAAGGTCAACCTGCTGCGTTTCGGCTTATCCGACACGACTCGCGCCGCGGAGATCAGCGTATCGGCCAACAGCGAACTCAACTCGTTGAACGGTAGCGGCCAAAATAAGGAAACCATCCAATTACGTACCCTGGACGACAGCTTGGCCGAATATGCGCCGGGGGTAATGATCGATTTCGTCAAAATGGACGCCGAAGGCGAAGAAATCAACGTCCTGAAAGGCGGCCAACGCTTTTTCAGCGAACAGTCGCCGCTGTTGATGTTCGAGTTAATGCACGGCAGCCAAATCAATCACGGCTTGATCGACGCCGTCCGTCAATTCGGATTCGGGATTTACCGTTTGATCGCCGAACCCAACGTTTTGGTCGAATTCGATGCCGATCAACACAGCGAGACCTTAAACCTGTTCGCCTGCAAACCGGACCGGGCGGCATTATTACGCCAGCGCGGCTTGTTACTGGACCGGGATCCGCAACCGGCAGTAACCCCAGATAGCTTCGACCCCAGTGCATTTTTTGCCGGTTACGAGTACTCGCACTATTGTTTGCCGCTCGATAGCAGCGAATTGGCGCCGGAATTTCGCCAACTAATATCGCTTTGTGCAGCCTACGAATCGGGCAAGCTCGCTGCGCACGAGAAGTTGAAATTGCTGCAACAGGCCAGAGTTTTAGCCGAACCGTACAACACACTGAACATCGCCACAGAGGCCGAAAAAACGCCCTGGCTGGTCATGCTGGTCTATGTTTACTACAAACTGGGCATGCGTGCGGCAGCATTGTCCACCGCAGCGACATTGTTGCTGAATATCAACGTGTTGACCGACTTCCGCCACCCGTTTCTGCCGCCGCTGAGCCGGGACTTAAATCGCCCGGTCGTCGGTTCGCTTGGCGAATGGTTGAAATGCGTGTTGATCGAGTTCTACGAAGCCAAACGCAGCTTTTCATCGTATTTTCTGGCCGACCCGCTTAGCGTCCTGGATCTGATTCAAAACAGCCCGAATTTATCGGTCGGCATGGCCCGCCGCTACGCCTTGGCCAGTTTGCGCCGGCAAAAACCGGTTCCCGAGCACATCAAGCAATTAATCGTCCAACACAATCGCAACAATGCCACGATTTGGCGCGAGCTGTTAAACCTGCCGCAAGCTTTCAATCTGCTCGACGCCTTGTTAAAAACAGACGACAAGCCGATACGGGTCAACATCGTCGATATCGGCGCCAGTTCCCACGGCCAGTTGACCGAACCCTACGCGCCGTTGATGCAGGCCGATTTAGCGACCGTGGTCGGATTCGAACCGGACCCGGAGGCCCACGCCAAGTTATGCGAGATCTACGCCGGCAACGACGCCTACCGCTACCTGCCCTATTTCGTCGGCAAGGGCGGTCCGGCGACCTACTACGAAACTAACTGGTTCATGACCGGCTCGTTGTACAAGCCGAACAAACCGTTGCTGGACGCTTTTTTTCAACTCGGCGACGTGGTGCAGTTGGTCGCGGAACATCCGGTCGAGACCGTCAGCCTGGACCAACTGACCGACTTGGGCAACGTCGACATGATCAAAATCGACGTACAGGGTGGCGAACTCGACGTATTCAAAGGCGGCAGCAACGCCTTGGCCGACACCTTGGTGATTTGGACCGAAGTCGAATTCGTCGAGTTATACGAAGGCCAGCCCTTGTTTGCCGAAGTCGAACAATTCCTGCGCTCGCAAGGTTTTATGTTCCATTGCTTCACCGGCATCGTGCCGCGCAGTTTCAAACCACTGGTTTTGAAAGACAACCCGTATGCAGGCATCAAACAAGCAATCTGGTCCGACGCCGTATTCGTCAGAGACTTTCAAAAGCTGGACCGACTCAGTAACCTGCAATTGCGCAAACTGGCAGCGATATTGGACAGCGTCGTGCAGTCGCCGGATTTCTGCCTGCTGGTACTGAAAGAGCTGGACCGCCGCGAAGGCTCTAATTTAGCCGACCAGTACACCAACAATCTGCCTAGCCACTTCGCGCTGACCACGCCGACCGCCGTACTCAGCACCAACGACGCCACCCTGGTCCAGCAAAAAACCATGAGAGCGCTGGAGTTGCAAAACAGCAACGACGCCCCCGGAGCCAGGCAATTTTTTCTGGAAGTGTTGCAACTGCAAGCACAAAACTTTCCGGCCCTGTATTCGCTCGCGGTCCTTGCCTCGCAAGCCGACGAACAACAGGAGGCCTTGGATTGGATCGGCAAAGCCATTGCCACCGACACCGGCAGAAGTTATGCGCCGGCGCATTTCGTCCAGGCCGTGGTACTGCAATCTCTTGGGCGATTCGACGAATCATTGGCGGCATACCAGCAGGCGATTGCCTTGGACCCGGCCTACGAAAGCGCGATGATCAACCGCAGCAACCTGTACTACGAGATCAAACAGCACGTCAAAGCGGTCGAGAGCTTCAACGAGGCGTTAAAAGTCAATCCGACATCCGACAAGGCGCTGGCCGGTCTGGGCATTATCCTGACCGAAATGAACCGTTATGAGGATGCCATTCCGCTATTCGAACAACTGTTGACGGCGAATCCGGATTTCGATTACGGCAGAGGTTTGCTATTTCACGCCGAGCAGCATTGCTGCGACTGGCGCCGGTTCGAGGAAAGCCGCGACATTATCGAAACCGGCGTCCGCGAACAACGCAAGGTCTGTAAAACGCTGCCGTTTATGTCCTTGTCCAACTCGCCCGAAGCTCTGCAGCAATGCGTCAAGATTTTCGCCGAACATTTGTTTCCGCCGAAAAACAAGGCGTTATGGAATGGCGAAAGCTACCGGCACGATAAAATCCGCCTCGCCTACGTGTCGCCGGATTTTCGCGAACATCCGGTCGGACATTTGATGGCCGGCATCATCGAGCACCACGACCAATCCCAATTCGAGACCATTGCCATTTCGTTGGGACTGGACGACAAAGGCGCATTGCGGCAACGCTTCGAAAATGCGTTTAGCAAATTCATCGATGTACGCGGTAAAAAATCCTGGGAAATCGCGGAACTGATCCGAGATCTGGAAGTGGATATCCTAATCGATTTGGCCGGCTATACCGCCGACTCCCGCACCGACATTTTCAGTTACCGGCCGGCGCCGATTCATGTCAATTTCCTGGGTTACCCCGGTTCGCTGGGTCTGGACTACATGGACTATATCCTGGCGGACCGCATCGTCATCCCGGAACAGCATCAAAAATATTACAGCGAGAAAGTGGCCTATCTGCCCAATGCGTATCTGCCGACCGACTCGAATCTGAAGATTGCCGAGCGCACGCCAACCCGAGCGGAAATGGGCTTGCCGGAAACCGGCGTTATCTTTTGCTCGTTCAACCATGATTACAAGATCAATCCGCCGATGTTCGACATCTGGATGCGCCTGCTCAAACAAGTTCCGGGCAGCGTGTTGTGGCTGATGAAGTTGAACGAACCGGCGCAACGCAATTTGCGCCGGGAAGCGGAACAGCGCGGGATCGATCCGAATCGGCTGGTATTCGCCACCCGGGTCCCGGCCGTGGCAGACCATCTGGCCCGCTATCGGCTGGCGGATATGTTTCTCGATACCACGCCTTACAACGCACATACCACGGCCAGCGACGCCTTGCGGGTCGGACTGCCGGTGGTGACCTACCTGGGCAACACCTTTTCCGGCCGGGTCGCAGCCAGTTTGTTGCATTCGATCGGCTTGCCCGAGTTGATCGCTCAGTCGCTGGAAGAGTACGAGACTTTGGCGTTGAAACTGGCCACCGACAGCGCTTATCTGGCCGGCATTAAAGCCAAACTCCTCGAGAATCAAAAAAGCCATCCCTTGTTCGACACCGAACTGTTCTGCCGCAACCTGGAACAAACCCTGCGCCAGCTATTAGCAGATCAGCACCGGCCCGCCTGACCAGCAACAAACGATAGTGTCTGCCGAAAAACTGCAACAGCTGTTGCAAATCGCCATCGCCCAGCACCAAGCCGGGCGACTGGCAGAGGCGCAAGCTTTGTATCTTCAGATATTGCAGTTGCAACCCGAACACGCCCAAACCCATCACAACATGGGTGTTCTGGCGTTGCAGGTCGGCCAATTCGACATTGCCCTGAACCACCTTGAACGCGCTATGGCAACCGACCCGGCGCAACACAAGTACCAGCGTAGCTATTTGCAGGCGCTGGTTCAGGGCGAGCGTTATCCGCAAGCACGAGAGCTGCTGCAGCAAGCCAAGCAGCGCTACGGTTTAGGCGTGCCGGATATTGCGGCGATGGAACAGGTCCTGGCCGCCCCAGCCGGGCCGGATTTGCAGGCGTTGTACGCCCACTTTCAACAAGGCCGTTATGCCGAAGGCGAACAACTTGCCCGCCGTTTGCTCGCCCTCTTTCCTGAATCGGGTATCGTCTGTAAAATCCTGGGCTTGTTCCTGCTGCAACAGCAGATTTTCCCGGAAGCCCTGCAGGCTTTAGGCCGCGCCGCAGATCTGTTGGCCGATGACGCCGAAGCCCAGCTCAATTACGCCTCAGCTTTGCACGGTCAGGGCTGCTTTGCGGAAGCCATCGACGCCTACCGCCGCTCCTTGCAACTCGAGCCTAATAACGTGCCTGCATATGCCAATCTGGGCAGCCTGCTCTACAATCTGGGCCGTTACGCCGAAGCCGAGACTTGTTTTACCCGGCTGACGGCGCTAACTCCCGACGCAATCGACGCTTGGTTGCGCTTGGGTCTGAGCCAACAGGCGCAAAGCCAATTCGCCGCTGCCGAGCAAGTGTTTCGCAAAGCATTGGCTAAAGCCCCTTTCCAGGCCGAAGTCCACTACCAATTAGCGGTAGTATTGAAAAGCCAGGCCAGGGCGGCTGAGGCCTTTGCGGCCTGCCAGCAAGCGCTGGTATTGAATCCGGAGTATGCGGAAGCGTTTTGTACGCTGGGTTCGTTATATTACGAAGCCGGCGATTTGGTCCAAGCCGAAACTCATTTCCGCAACGCGTTGGCCAAGCAAGCCGATTATCCGGAAGCGCTGAACAATCTCGGCACCACCTTACAAATGCAGCGGCGGCTTATTGAAGCCGAATCCAGTTATCGCCGGGCGCTGGAACTGAATCCGGCTTATGTCGACGCAGTTACCAATCTCGGCATTAATCTGCAAAGCCAGGGCCGCATTGCCGAAGCCGAGGCCTGCTGGCGCCGCAGCTTGGCCCTGAATCCAGATCAAATCGCCACCCAAAGCGGTTTGTTGTTTCATTTGAACTACAGCGCACACACGCCTAACTGCAATTATCTGGAAGAAGCGCAGAAATTCGCCGAGATGGCCGAGCATGCGGCGCGGCCGTTTGCCGATTGGCTATGCGACGACAATCCGGAGCGGTTACGGATCGGATTGGTGTCCGGGGATTTACGCGATCATCCGGTCGGGCATTTTCTGTTGGCGTTATTGCGCGACAGCGACGCACAGCAAGTCGAATTTATTGCCTACGCAACTCAGCCCGGAACCGACCACTATTCGATGCGTTTGCAACCCTATCTACGCGAATGGAAAAATATTGGCGGTTTGACTGACGCAACCGCTGCCGAGCTGATACGCGGCGACGCGGTGCATATCCTGATCGATCTTGCCGGCCACAGCGCCCACAATCGGCTGCCCTTATTCGCCTGGAAGCCGGCACCGGTTCAGATTAGTTGGCTGGGCTATTTGGCTTCGACCGGGCTGCCGGCCATCGATTACGTGTTGAGCGACCCTTATTCGATTCCGGCCGAAGACGAACAGCACTTTACCGAAGCGGTCTGGCGTCTGCCGCAGACTTGTTTATGTTTTACGCCGCCGCAACAGGCCGTCGAGGTTGGGCCGCTACCGGCGTTGCAAAATGGTTATATCACCTTCGGCAGCTTCAACAATCTGACCAAAATCAGCGACGATACGGTAGAGCTGTGGGCGCAAGTGTTGCGGCATGTCCCTGATGCCAAATTGTTTCTGAAAGCCAGCCAGTTAAACGAGGCTTTGGTTCGGGAACGGACCATCGACCGCTTTGCCGGCCACGGTATCGACAGGGATAGGTTGGTTTTGAGCCCGCCTTTTAGCGACCGGACACAACATTTGGCGGCTTACCAGTCTGTCGATATTGCATTGGACACGTTTCCGTATCCCGGCGTGACTACCAGCGTGGAAGCGTTATGGATGGGAGTGCCGGTGCTGACTCTACGCGGCGGCGGTTTACTGGCGCGCGCCGCGGAATCGATCGCTACCAATGCCGGGCTGGCCGACTGGATCGCGGCAGACCAGTCGGATTATCTGCAGAAAGCCGCTGGTTTTGCCGCCGATCTCGGTCTGCTTAGCCAGCTGCGCTCGGAATTACGGGACCGGCTGGAATATTCACCGCTGTTTGCCGGCAGGCAATTTGCCGAGCAATTTGCCCAAGCCATGCGGGAAATGTGGAGCACCAGGGCTAATCGCTAATTTTGCCGCTGCAGGTCTGCGACTGTCCGGGCTAAGAAAAAACCGAAACTAACGGCTGACGCCCGACAAGAACGGCACGAAGGTTACCCGCTCGATGACTTCGTCTTCAAAGCCGTGTTCGGTACGCGTGATTCTGTGTAATTCCTGCATGCCTTCCAATCCGACCGGGATAACCAAGACGCCACCGACTGCGAGTTGTTCCAATAATGCCGGCGGAACTTCCGGTGGCGCCGCAGCGGCCAAAATGCCATCGAACGGAGCGTGCTCCGGCCAGCCCCAACCACCGTCGCTATGCTTGAACCCCACCGTTTTTATGCCCAGTTCCCATAGCGTGTCTCGAGCTTTTTTCATCAACGGCGCAATCCGCTCGACCGAATAAAGCTGACCGACCAAGTTAGCCAATATCGCGGTCTGGTAGCCGCAACCGGTGCCGATTTCCAATACGTTTTTCCGCGGTCCGAATTCCAGCAATAACTCGGTCATTTTCGCCACGATGTAGGGCTGGGAGATGGTTTGGTTATGACCGATCGGCAGCGCCGTATCTTCGTAAGCCCGACTTTCCAGAGCCTCGTCGACAAAAATATGCCGCGGCGTATCCGCCATCACCGCCAACACGTTACCGTTTGTTATGCCCTGCTGCCGCAGCCGGGAGATCATGCGCTCCCGGGTGCGGCGCGACGTCATGCCGATGCCTTGTAGACGCCGACTCATACCTATGCCTCCAATGCCAACCATTCGCTCAGGCCTGCCAAACGCTCATAACGGGTCAAATCCAGTTGTAGCGGCGTGACCGATACAAAACCGTTACGGATCGCATCGAAATCCGTACCCGGCCCGGCATCCTGCTCGCTACCCGGCGGCCCCACCCAGTAAATAGTATGCCCGCGCGGGTCGCTGGCACGAACCACCGCTTCCGCCTTGTGCCGCTGGCCAAGGCGGGTTGCTTGATACCCTTTCAATTCGCGCAACGGCACATCGGGTACATTCACATTCAATAAGGTGTCCTCCGGCAGCGGATGAGCCAGAATTTTTTGCATTAAGGCGATTGCAACCGCGGCCGCGGTATCGAAATGTTTGGGGTCGCTGGCTGCTAGCGAAATAGCGACCGCAGGCAATCCCAAAAATCGGCCTTCAGTCGCTGCCGCGACGGTTCCGGAGTACAGCACGTCGTCGCCCAGGTTGGCGCCATGGTTAATACCAGCGAACACCATGTCGGGTTCGGTTTTCAATAAGCCGGTAATCGCCAAGTGTACGCAATCGGTCGGTGTACCATCGACACGGACAAAACCATTGTCACATGCCGTAGCGCGCAACGGCATGTCCAAAGTCAACGAGTTGCTGGCCGCGCTGCGGTTCTTGTCCGGTGCAACGACGGATATTTCGGCATGTTGACTCAATGCTTGCGCCAATGTGTTGATCCCTTGCGCCAAATAGCCGTCGTCGTTACTAATCAGAATGTGCATACCGCATTAAAACGCATTAAAATTGCAGCATCTTAGCAAAAAAACCGCAAAACCAGCAGCTTACGTGACAAAAAAAACCACTTCGCCGGATGACTCCGCGCTGTTCAGAAACACGGTAGGCAAAGTTAAAACTATCGATACCAATACGGTGAGTCTGCAACCCGCCGGCAAGCCTCGCCCATTTCCGAAAACTAAGCCGCTCGAACAAATAGACCCGCTGCAAAAAGATATTTCTGAAAAGTTGGACATGCTGTTTCAGGAAGACCGGATTGCCTTTCTAGCGCCGGGCCTGCAAAAAAACGTGCTGAAGAAGCTACGCAAGGGGCAGTATGGCTTGGACGCCGAAATCGATCTGCACGGTTTGACTAGCCGAAACGCCAAACAACAATTATTAAATTTCTTGCATGACTGCGTCGAAAACGGAATCCGCTGCGTTCACGTGATTCACGGCAAGGGATATAACTCGCCCGCCAGTCAGCCGGTGTTAAAAAATGATATCAATTTGTGGTTACGCCAACATCAAGACGTATTGGCCTTCTGTTCGGCACCGCCAAAAGCCGGGGGCTCCGGAGCCGTATTCGTATTGCTGCGATTCTCCGCCAAATTTGGCGCCCACGAAGAAGATATCTAAATCAATGAAGCTCACCAACAAGTTGTTTGGCGCAGAACCGTTTTATGTAAGGACCGCTTACCTTGACGAGGCCGTGAACTTGCTCTAGCTTTTTAGCACCGAAACGCTACACCTGTCTAAAAACACCCACATCAGCGATGACAATTGCCCTCATTTCTCGCGGTAACAAAAACACTCGATTATTAGCCGGCCCCGCACCGGGAGGTATCCGCTTATGAGTTTGAAGGTAGCAATCGTCGGCCTCGGCCGTATCGGCCGCGGCGTATTACGTACGAACTTTTCCCAGCAAAGTGGAGGCCGACATCAGATTTGCGTGGTGTGCGACGTGATGACGATTGACCATGTCGCGTATTTACTGGCAAATGACAGTACGTACGGCAGACCTCCGTTTCAAGTTGAGTGCGATGGCAACGACCTGATTTTGGATGGGAAAAGAATACGCTATCAACGGGTCGATAGACGACGCAGCGGCCCATCCGAACATGGCTTGGACAGTTTGAAGGAATTTGATCTCGATGTTTTATTCGACGCCACCGGCACCGCTAGCATCAATGATTTCAGAACCATTTTGGAACGGGGCATCGCCCGCAAGGTGTTATGCACATGGAACGTTACCGGGTGCGACATCAGCCTCGTTTACGGGGTTAATCAGACTGATTACCTACCGGATAAGCACCACGTTATCTCCGCAAGTACCTGCACCGGAAATGCAATGGTACCGATTTGCCACATTCTGGATAAACATTTTGGAATAGTATCGGCGCGTATCGCCACCATACACCCCCAACTCTCTGACCAGAGGGTCTTGGACGGCTACCACTCATCTTCACAGCTTGGGCGAGGCTGTGCCGCTTCGATCATCCCCACCGGCACCAATGTTGCCAAGTCGACAGCTCTCGTCTTACCAAATTTGGCGGGCAAGTTGGAAGCCGTTTCCTACCGCGTCCCAACAGCAATAGTGTCGGTGATCGACTTTACTGCATACTTGGCAACGGATGCTAGCCGAGATCAGTGCATAGAACTATTTGAGCGATATGCTAACAACCAATTATCCGGAATCATTTGCTGTGACTACGGGGCGTGGGGCCATCAAAAAGCAAGCATCGACTACATGCGAACAGATTTCTCTGCAATTTTGTTGATGGCGCAGCTCACAATTAATCAGCAAAGGCAAATCGGATTATCGATAATGCACGATAACGAACACGCATACAGCTGTAGAGTTTTGGACGTACTCGGTGTGTTGAAGTCAGCAACGCAGAACCACCCCACACAACGCTCTGAATGAACCCTATAAGCGGATTTCCTCCAATTGCGACGGAGCGCGCCCGAATCTTGATTCTCGGCAGCATGCCAGGATTAGCTTCGCTTAACGCCGGTGAATATTACGCCCATCCCCGCAATCAATTCTGGCCGATTGTCTGTAGATTACTAGGAATCGATGCGTTACTTCCTTATGAATCCAGATTAAATGCTCTCAATGACAACGGCATTGCCGTGTGGGACGTGATAAAAGACTGCTCTCGTTCTGGCAGTCTAGATTCCGCTATTGTTAAACAAACGATCGTTCCCAACGATTTCGTTATATTTTTCCAAAGACACCCATCGATACGTAGCGTGTTCTTCAACGGTGCTACAGCAGAAAACCTGTTTAGGAAATTTTATTTAACTACCACGCTGAAGGTATGCGATGACATACGCAACTACAGAAGACTACCATCAACCAGCCCGGCCAATGCCGCATTATCATTGGAACGGAAGCTGGAAATATGGAAGCTTATATTGAATTAGCTATCCGAAAAGCGACGGATAAAATGCACTTCTAAATAAAAAGGCCTAACCAAATTAGGCTAGGCCTTTAAATAAAAACCTCTAGTAAAGTTAATAAGTTTATTCTGACGCAGCCACAGGCTCCGGTCGATCAACCAACTCTACATAAGCCATTGGTGCATCGTCACCTGGCCGAAAGCCGCACTTAATGATACGCAAGTAACCACCAGTTCTGGCAGAGTAGCGTGGACCCAGTTCGTTAAACAACTTAGTCACCACATCGCGATCACGCAACTTGGAGAAAGCTTGACGACGTTTTGCGACTGAATCATTTTTCGACAGAGTGATCAACGGCTCTGCAATCATTCTTAATTCTTTTGCTTTCGGAAGCGTGGTTTTAATCAACTCATGCTTAAAAAGTGAGCAAGCCATGTTGCTAAACAGCGCTTTTCTATGGCTGCTGTTTTTGTTTAACTGTCTTCCAGATTTACGGTGTCTCATTTTTCAGTGCCTTATATTCAAATTCCAGCTTGGGATTGGTCTGCCAAGTTCTCAGGCGGCCAGTTTTCCAGCCGCATGCCTAAAGACAGTCCTTTAATAGCAAGGATGTCTTTTATCTCGGTGAGAGACTTCTTGCCTAAGTTGGGAGTCCGTAACAGCTCGACTTCTGTTCGCTGGATTAAATCGCCGATATAAAAGATATTTTCTGCTTTTAGGCAATTCGCTGAACGAACCGTCAGTTCCAAATCATCTACCGGACGTAATAGTACGGGGTCGAAAGAGTCCTCTTCTACCGCAACTTCCTCCTGAACTTGCTCGTTGACCTTTTCGAAATCAACGAAAACAGAAAGCTGATCGTGCAAGATTGACGCGGCCGTCTTTATCGCATGCTCTGGATCTACAGTGCCATTAGTTTCCAACTCGATAACTAAGCGATCGAGATTGGTCCGCTGCTCAACCCGGGTGCTCTCTACGTGATAAGCCACTTTAACAATCGGACTGAAAGCGGCATCCAACATGAGAACGCCAACGGGAGCGTCGTCGAACGCTTCCTTTCTGACGCTTGCTGGAACGTAGCCCCGCCCTCTTTCAACTTTAATTTTTATGTTCAAGCCGATATCTTGTGTAACGTTAGCGATGACCAATTCAGGATTGGCGATTTCAACGTTATGAGGCAATTCTATATCACCAGCAGTAACAACACCCGCTCCCTTTTTTGATAAGGTTAATGTTACCTCGTCTTTAGAATGGACAATTACGGCCAGCTTTTTCAAATTCAAGATGATATCGATAACATCTTCTTGAACGCCTTCGATCGTGGTAAATTCGTGCAGCACACCATCTATAGATATTTCTGTAACTGCGCAACCAGGAATTGAAGAGAGCATGACCCTTCTCAAAGCGTTGCCGAGCGAGTGGCCAAAGCCTCTTTCAAGCGGCTCGATCACAATCCGCGAATGATTGGCCGATTCGTTTACGACTTCAACTAATCTTGGCTTAAGAAGGCCACCAATAGAACTCTGCATATATTGTATCCTAGCCCTGTTTATTACTTAGAATAGAGCTCGACAACCAACTGTTCGTTGATGTCAGACCCCAAATCGACGCGATCAGGCACGGATTTGAATACGCCGCTCATTTCTTTAGCGTTAACTTCCACCCATACCGGAAATCCGTATTGTTCCGCAACGACCAACGCATCCTTAATTCTCTGTTGACTCTTAGCTTTCTCTCTGATTTTAACCACGTCGCCTGCGGAAAGCTGATACGAGGGGATGTTGATCAGACGATCATTGACCAAGATTGCTTTGTGCGACACCAACTGCCTAGCCTCTGCTCGAGTGGCCGCGTAACCCATGCGATAAACAACGTTATCCAGCCTGGACTCCAGGAAATCCAACAAATTTTGACCAGTCGCACCCTTCTGCAAGTCGGCCGCTTTGTAATAATTTCTAAATTGCTTTTCCAAAACGCCATAAATCCTGCGCAAACGCTGTTTTGCGCGCAATTGCATAGCGTAGTCAGAGTTTCTCGTGCGCTTAGCCCCATGCTGACCGGGACGCTGATCCAATTTGCACTTACTCTCCAGAGATTTACCTCTGCTTTTTAAAAAAAGATCAGTGCCCTCTCTGCGACTTAACTTACACGCAGGACCAAGATATCTTGCCATTATTTACTCCACTACCTAAACGCGACGCTTTTTTGGAGGACGGCATCCGTTGTGAGGAATCGGAGTCACATCCACAATATTCGAAATTTTAAAGCCCATGCTGTTTAATGAACGAACAGCGGACTCCCTGCCTGGACCAGGCCCTTTGATCATGACGTCGAGGTTTTTCATGCCATATTCCTGCGCCACCGCGCCGGCTTTCTCAGCGGCCACCTGAGCTGCAAATGGAGTGCTCTTTCTCGACCCGCGAAATCCGGAGCCACCTGACGTAGCCCAAGACAACGCGTTACCTTTCCGGTCTGTAATTGTAACGATCGTATTATTAAAGGAAGCATGAACATGCACTATGCCGTCTGCAACTTCCTTTTTTATCCGTTTCTTAACTCGATTTTGGGTTGCCATCAAATTGCCTATCTATTTTAATTACTACTTGGTGACCGATTTACGAGGCCCTTTTCTAGTCCTCGCATTTGTCCGAGTCCGCTGACCTCTCAACGGCAACCCCCGACGATGCCGAATCCCGCGATAGCAGCCAAGATCCATAAGTCTCTTTATGTTCATAGAGACTTCCCTACGCAAATCGCCTTCGACGGTCATACCAGAAATGACTTTGCGTATTGCCTCAACTTGATCTTCAGTCAGATCCCTGATTTTGACAGCGGGGTTAACCCCTACTTCACTGCATATATCTCTAGCAGTCTGCCTACCAATTCCGTAAATAGCTGTTAAAGCTATCTCCGCATGCTTATGATCAGCCACGTTTATACCAGCAATACGAGCCATTCAAACACTCCAAAAACGATACTATAAGGTTAAACGGAGAAGTATAACACTCCGAAAAATAAATCGCAAAAACAACTAACCTTGTCTTTGCTTGTGACGACCATCTTTACAGATGACCCTTACTACGCCATTCCTTTTTATAACTTTGCAGCTCTTACAAATGGCTTTAATTGAAGCACGTACTTTCACGGCTAACTCCTTAAATTAAGATTTCTTCAGATTGGCTTTTTTCATCAACCCTTCATACTGTTGAGACATCAGATGGGTCTGCATTTGCGATATAAAATCCATTACAACCACAACAATGATTAACAGTGAAGTACCGCCAAAAGAAAATGGAACATTCCAATAAACAATCAGAAATTCGGGCAACAGACAAATCAATGTAATGTAGACTGCACCAATCAGGGTAAGCCTAGTCATTACCTTATCAATGTAACTAGTGGTATGCATCCCCGGCCTGATACCAGGCAAAAAGGCACCGGATTTCTTAAGGTTCTCCGCTGTTTCTTTAGAATTAAACACCAGCGCGGTGTAGAAAAAGCAAAAAAACACTATAGCCAACGCGTAGCACAAGACGTAGACAGGCTGACCGGGAGAGAGAACAGATGCCACATCTTGCAACCACGAAAAACCATCTACATTACCAAACCAGCCTGCAATAGTTGCTGGAAACAAGATAATACTTGAAGCGAAGATAGGCGGTATAACGCCAGCCATATTTAATTTTAAAGGCAGAAACGAACTCTGCCCTGCATACACCTTATTGCCCTGCTGACGCTTGGGGTAATTAATCGTGATCCGTCTTTGTCCGCGCTCAACAAATACCACAATGCCTGTGACAAAAATCGCTAACGCGAAAAGCAACACAATAAATGCACCATTCATCTCTCCAGTACGAGCAAGCTCCAACGTCCCACCTATTGCAGAGGGAAGTCCTGATACGATACCGGCAAAGATTAGTAGCGATATGCCGTTGCCAATTCCCCGCTCTGTCACCTGTTCACCAAGCCACATCAGAAAGATTGTCCCAGTTACTAACGTAATGGTAGTAACAACCACGAACCCTAAACCGGGCTGCAAAACCACAGCAAGTCCGCCTGCGGTTTGATTTTGCAACGCTACAGAAATACCCACCGACTGAAACATCGCCAGAACAACCGTCCCGTAGCGCGTATATTGAGAGATTTTTCTCCTACCAGACTCACCTTCTTTCTTTAACTGCTCCATCGCGGGAATAACGATAGTCATCAACTGCATAATGATGGAGGCAGAAATATAAGGCATGATGCCAAGCGCAAACAAGCTTAGCCTCATCAAAGCCCCGCCGGAAAACATGTTGAACATGTTTAAGATCGAACCGGACTGCTGCTCAAACATTGTAGCAAGCGCCTTTGGATCAATCCCCGGCACCGGAATGTGAGCACCAACCCGATACACAACAAAAGCGCCTAAAACAAACAGCAACCTAGACTTTAGCTCCCCAAAACGGAAAGCACCCGCGGAAACTTCATAACCTTTAGCACTCACCTATGCCTCTACTTTGCCACCAGCAGCTTCTATTGTTGACTTCGCACCTACAGTTACACCAAGGCCTTTCAAAGTTAAACCTCTTGACAACACACCCGTATTGACAACCTTAACTTTCTTTGTGAACACAGGGACAAGATTACTGCTAATCAAAACCTGAAGGTCTACAACGTCGACGTTTAGTGAACTAATTTCGCTCAACCGTACTTCTGCGGAAAACTTCTTGGTGCGAGAGGTAAAACCAACTTTAGGCAGCCTCCTTTGCAAGGGCATCTGCCCGCCTTCAAAGCCTACCTTATGAAAACCGCCAGCACGCGCTTTTTGCCCTTTGTGACCGCGACCGCAGGTCTTGCCGTCAGTAGAGCCTATTCCGCGACCAACGCGCTTAGCCTTTTTTCTTGCGCCGTATGCAGCCTGTATCGTGTTTAAAAACATTTAGACTTCCTCTACTTTAAGCATATAAGCGATTTTGTTAATCATGCCTCTGTTTTCAGGAGTATCGCTCACCTCAACAACTTGGCGAATTTTGCTTAACCCCAAGCCTTTCAGGCATTGTTGATGACTTTTCAATCTACCATTTTTACTTTTAGTCATCATTACGTTTAACTTTTTGCCGGACATGTCTTCTTATCCTGTAATTTGCTCAACAGTCAAACCGCGTTTAGCGGCAATCCTCTTCGCATCCTGCATAGCAGTGAGACCGTTGATCGTAGCTCTGACAACATTAATTGGATTACTAGTACCTATGCATTTGGCCAGTACATTGTGCACACCTACGACCTCAAAAACCGCACGCATAGCCCCTCCAGCGATAATACCAGTACCTTCCGACGCCGGCTGCATATAGACTTTAGCCGCACCAGTGTTGGACATAATGGAATATTGCAAAGTACCTTCCTTCAGCGCGACTTTTCTCATATTTTTTCGTGCTTGCTCCAGGGACTTCTGGATTGCTACCGGCACCTCCCTGGCCTTTGATACGCCGTAACCGACCCGACCGTCGCCGTCACCTACGACTGTAAGAGCAGCAAACCCAAATACCCTACCGCCTTTAACCACTTTTGCCACTCGACGAACAGAAACTAATTTCTCCTGCAAACCGTCAGTACTACCTTGAGATGGTGCTGTTGCCATAATCTTCCCCTAGAACTTCAACCCGGCTTCGCGAGCAGCATCTGCCAACGCTTTCACACGGCCATGATATTTAAAACCCGATCGATCAAACGCGACCTCCTGAACCCCAGCAGCCAGGGCTCGCTCCGCAATTAGCGTACCTACTGCTGTCGCCGCATCGATATTACTGGTATTTTTTACCTTTGTTTTAATATCCGCGAGCACAGTAGAAGCAGAAGCGAGGGTCATTGTTCCATCAACACTCAACACTTGTGCATAGATATGCTGTGAAGTGCGATGTATGGTCAATCTGTTGACGTTCAGTTTTTTGATTTTGCAACGAAGCTTTAGCGCTCGCTTTAGCCTGGAATTTTTCTTATCCATTTTGTTACCTATTTCTTCTTGGCTTCTTTTCGAGCCACATATTCATCGGCAATTCTGACACCTTTACCCTTGTAAGGCTCCGGCGGCCTGAAAGCGCGAATTTCAGAAGCCACTTGCCCCAGTTTCTGCTTGTCGCTACTTTTTACCAAAAGCTCGGTTTGGGACGGCGCCTCAACGGTGACACCTTCGGGAATCAGATATTCCACTGGATTGGAATAACCCAAAGACAAAGTCAGGAGATTATCTTTGACCTGCGCCCTATAACCGACGCCAACCAAAAGCATCTTCTTAACGAAGCCCTCCGAAACACCCTTAACCATATTGTTGATTGACGCGCGAGCAGTACCGGCATGCGCCTTCGCACCTTTCACCGCACTATCCCATTTTACGCTGATAACATTGCCGCTCAATTCAAGTTCAACTGATGGCGAAAGGCGGAATGAAAGCTCACCCAGTTTGCCTTTTATGACTGTGTGTTTACCGTCCAGTTTTATCTCTACGCCGGCCGGCAATACAATCGGCGCGTTAGCTACTCGTGACATGATATATCCTTTAAAACTCTTAGCAGACGGTACAAATGACTTCGCCACCGTGCCCAATGGCACGAGCAGCCCGATCAGTCATTACGCCGTTTGAAGTTGATACGATCGCAATACCGAGGCCGCCGAGAACTTTTGGAAGCTCGTCTTTAGATTTGTAAATCCTCAAACCCGGCCTACTAATTCTTTTCACACTCTCAATTACCGGGACACCGTTGTAATATTTGAGCTCGATTGTCATCTCTGTATGACTACCGTTTACTTCGGTTTTGTAATCGTTGATATAACCCTCTTCTTTTAAAACTTTTGCTATAGCAAGCTTTAATTTAGAGGACGGCATTTTCACGCTCTTTTTACCAGCAGACTGACCATTTCTTATTCTGGTCAACATATCTGCAATAGGATCTGTCATACTCATTATTAATTCCCCAACAACCTTTTACGTAACGATAGTTACCAGCTAGCTTTAGACAGACCAGGCACATCGCCTCGCATGGTCGCTTCTCTAAGCTTATTCCTGCTCAACCCAAACTTTCTATAGTAACCATGAGGTCTACCGGTGAGCTTACAGCGATTACGTAATCTAGATTTACTAGAGTCCCTGGGTAATTTTTGCAGCTGAATTTGCGCGCTTTCCTTCTCCTCGAACGTCGCATTTGGCGAACGTATAACTCCCTTTAACGCACTGCGCTTGCTGTCGTATTTTTTAATTAAACTAGCACGCTTTGATTCGCGAGCTATCATCGATTTTTTTGCCATCAGTGCACCCTCAGCTTTTAAATGGAAAATTGAATAACTTCAACAACGCCAGACCTTCCTCGTCGGTTTGGGCTGTCGTAGTGATGCAAATATCCATCCCTCGAAGGGTGTCGATTTTATCGTAGTCGATTTCCGGGAAAATTATTTGCTCCTTAATACCGACAGAATAGTTCCCTCTGCCATCGAAACTTTTGGAACTCATCCCTCTAAAATCACGAATACGCGGTATAGAAATGGTAATTAACCTATCCAAAAACTCGTACATTCTATCGCTACGCAAAGTCACCTTACATCCAATAGGCATGTCGTCGCGGATTTTAAACCCTGCTATAGATTTACGCGCCAAAGTAACTACGGCCTTCTGTCCAGAGATTTTCTCCATATCAGACACGGCAGATTGCAGCACTTTCTTGTCCGCTACCGCACCACCAACACCCATATTAAGAGTGATTTTGGTTAATTTAGGCACTTGCATTACGGTTTTATATCCGAATTGACTTATCAATGCCGGCACTATTTCGTCTTTGTATTTCTTTTCTAATCTCGACATAGCTTGTCTCCTCAATCCCCGATAGTTTCATTGTTAGATTTAAAAAACCTAACTTTTTTGCCATCAGCATTCAACCTAAAACCGATCCGATCAGCTTTTTTTGTTTTGGGATTGAATATCGCTATATTCGAAATATGAATGGGCATATTTTTGTCTACGATGCCGCCAGAGATACCGAGGTTAGGATTGCCTCTTTGGTGCTTCTTAACCAAATTAACGCCTTCGACCAGCACTCTATTATTTTCAAGCACTTTAGAAACGCGTCCAAGCTTGCCTTTTTCTCTTCCAACGCAGACAATAACTTCGTCACCTTGTTTGATTTTTTGCATCTTTGGGCCTCCGTCTTATAGTACTTCTGGGGCTAGAGAAATAATTTTCATAAACTTATCCCCTCTCAGCTCGCGTGTGACAGGCCCAAAGATACGTGTACCGATTGGTTGCAGTTGGTTATTTAAAATTACCGCAGCGTTACCGTCGAATCTAATCACTGAACCATCAGCTCTACGAACACCTCTTTTTGTTCTTACGACCAAGGCATTGTAAACGTCGCCTTTTTTCACGCGGGTGCGAGGCATTGCGTCTTTAACACTGACTTTGATGATGTCACCGATACCGGCATAGCGGCGATGCGATCCTCCAAGAACCTTGATACACATGACCTTTTTTGCGCCACTATTATCGGCGACGTCAAGGCTAGTTTGCATCTGAATCATTTTTAAATTCCCAACTAAAGATATTAATTATTTGTTGGAAGCCTCGACGACTTCCAGCAACTTAAACGATTTATTTTTCGAAATCGGTCGACACGAAGCGATTGTTACTATATCGCCCTCTTGGCAAATATTGTTCTCGTCATGCACCAGCAGCTTCGTAGACCGTTTGATATATTTGCCGTACACCGGATGCTTCACCAACCGCTCGACTAAAACCGACGCCGTCTTATCCATTTTATTGCTAACGACGCGTCCGGTTACTTTACGTGTACTTTCTATGTTTTCGCTCATGATCACGCCCTCGCCATTTCACTTAAGATCGTATTAATGCGAGCAATTTGGCGCCGAACGGTTTTTACTTGACTAGATTTACTTAACTGCCCGGTACCTTTCTGCATTCTTAAATTAAACTGCTCCTTGGACAACTCCAACAAAGTCCCTTTCAATTCGTCTTTACTTTTGGTTCTCAGTTCTTTTGCTTTCATTACATTATTGTCCGAGCAGAAAACGTTGTTTTTACAGGTAACTTCGCAGCTGCAAGTTCAAAAGCCTCACGGGCCAACTCTTCAGAAACCCCTTCAATCTCGAACAGCATGGTGCCTGGCTTAATTTGAGCAACCCAGTATTCTACACTACCTTTACCTTTACCCATACGAACTTCTAATGGTTTTTTTGTAATTGGCTTATCTGGAAAAATACGGATCCAAATTTTACCACCACGCTTAACATGCCTGCTGATAGCTCGCCGAGCCGCCTCAATTTGGCGGGCCGTCATTCTACCACGACTTATAGATTTCAAACCATACTCACCGAAGCTGACTGAGGACCCACGCAACGCGGTGCCGTTATTACGTCCGGTATGTTGTTTACGAAACTTAGTTCTTTTTGGTTGAAGCATTTTGTCTATTCCCGTTCAACTTATTTTTTTGAGTCTGCGTTGAGCGAAGCGGTATGAGCATCCATATCGAACACCTCACCTTTGAAGATCCAGACCTTAATACCGATGATTCCGTAAGTGGTTTTCGCCTCTGCGGTTCCGTAATCGATGTCAGCCCGCAAGGTGTGCAGCGGCACGCGCCCTTCACGGTACCATTCAGTTCTGGCGATTTCAGCACCGTTCAAACGTCCCGCCACGGTGATTTTGATACCTTCCGCACCCAATCGCATAGTGTTTGTCACCGCCCGCTTCATTGCCCGGCGATACATAATCCGTTTTTCCAACTGCTGGGCAATACTCTCTGCGACCAAGTAGGCGTCGAGCTCAGGCTTTCTAATTTCCTCGACATTCAGCTGAACGGGAACACCCATCATCGCGGAAATATTCTGACGCAAGATATCGATATCCTCGCCTTTTTTTCCAATTACGATGCCAGGCCGCGCAGTGTGCACAGTTATGTTTGCATTGTTCGCAGGTCGATTAATCTGGACACGACTAACTGAAGCGTGCGCCAATTTTTGCTTGATATATTCACGAACTTTCAAATCTTGCAGCAGAAGCACAGGGTAATTCTGGCTATTTGCATACCATCTCGAAGTCCAATCTTTTACGATCCCGAGACGAATCCCAGTGGGATGAACCTTTTGTCCCATCTTATACCTCTATTTCTCAGCTACTTTGATTGTTATATGGCAAGTTCTTTTCAGAATGTGGTTGGCGCGCCCCTTTGCTCGAGCAGAGATTCTCTTCATTGTGCGCCCTTCGTTCACGAAAACGGTAGACACTTTTAGTTCGTCTATGTCTGCGTTTTCGTTATGCTCGGCGTTCGCTATAGCTGATTCAAGAACCTTTTTGAAGATTGCAGCCGCTTTTTTGGAGCTAAAATTCAAAAGGTTTAAGGCGTTTTCAACAGGCAACCCTCTAATCTGATCTCCTACCAAACGCGCTTTCTGCGCAGACAAGGGAGCGTTACTCAATTTAGCCGATACTTCCACGTTCACTCCTTATCTGGATTTTTTGTCAGCGATATGGCCTTTATAAGTTCTCGTCGGGGAGAACTCACCTAATTTATGGCCGACCATATTTTCAGAAATCAACACTGGCACATGTTGCTTACCATTGTGCACTGCAATGGTCAGCCCCAACATATCAGGGCTGATCATCGAGCGTCTAGACCAGGTTTTAATCGGTTTCCGATTATTTGTTCTCACCGCCTCTTCAACTTTTTTAAGCAAGTGATGATCAATAAATGGACCTTTTTTAATTGAACGTGGCACGTCAGATACCTCTTATTTTTGCTTACGGCGTCTGACAATCATGTTGTCAGTACGTTTATTTTTTCGGGTTTTGTAGCCCTTAGTTGGAGTTCCCCATGGCGACACAGGATGGCGCCCGCCTGAAGTTCGGCCTTCACCGCCTCCATGCGGGTGGTCAACCGGGTTCATGGCAACGCCTCGGACTGTAGGCCTTACACCTCTCCACCTCTTGGCGCCAGCTTTACCCAGGGAAATCAAATTGTGCTCAGAATTCGAAACTTCGCCAACCACACCTTTGCAGTCGGAAGGCAATTTTCTCATCTCACCGGAACGCAATCTTACTGTCACATAAGCTCCATCCTTAGCCACCAATTGGACAGAAGTACCTGCGCTTCGTGCCAACTGAGCACCTTTGCCGGGCTTCAATTCGACACAATGCAGGGTGGTACCCAGTGGCATATTACGTAACGGCATGCAATTTCCAACTTTGACGGGGGTGGTTTCGGAACTTAGTATTTCCTGACCAACTTCTATCCCTTTGGGCGCTATTATGTATCTCCGCTCACCGTCTTTAAATAAAACCAGTGCGATGTTAGCTGTTCTGTTTGGATCGTATTCTATTCGCTCGATAATGGCCGGAACATCAGCTTTATCGCGCTTGAAATCGATAATACGATAAAACTTTTTGTGTCCCCCACCGATGTGGCGGGTTGTCACTCTACCCTGATTGTTACGTCCACCAGTATTGTTCTTTTTGTCTAGTAGTTGTGCAAATGGCTTACCCTTATGCAAATCATTATTTTGTACACGTACTACAAACCGAGAACCTGGAGATGTCGGCTTTGATTTTAGAATAGCCATGCTCTTCTACCGCTCCTATTTGCTTTAAAAAGTTATGCTGTTGCAAGTTCGATATTGTGGCCCGACTGCAATTTCACATATGCTTTTTTCCAGTCTGAGCGCTTACCCAAAGCGCGTCCGAAGCGCTTGATTTTTCCTTTGACGTTTAGTACGCGAACCGATTCGACTTTCACACCGAACATCAACTCGACTGCTTTTTTAATCTGCAGTTTGGTTGCTGTCTTTTGCACTTTAAACACAAATTGATTATTTTGGTCCGCGGCATTTGAGCTTTTTTCCGAAATGATCGGCGCGTACAAAACGTTCGCTAATTTAACTTTTTGTTCACTCATGCTAAACGCTCCTCAATTTGCTTCAAGGCTGTAGCCGTTGCTATGACTTTGTCAGCGGCAACTAGCGACACCGGGTCGATACTAGTAGGTGTTACCACCGCTACATATGGCAAATTCCTTGCCGCCAAAATCAAATTTTCGTTCAGGTCATCCGCTACAACCAGCAACCGTTTGGCTTCGATACCTTTAATTTTTGCCAAGAAGTCTTTTGTTTTTGGGGATGCCGGCACGATGTCATCACAAACTGCGATCCGTCCCTGACGCAATAATTCTGAGAATATGGATCGGATACCGACCTTGTACATTTTTTTGTTCAACTTCTGGTCGAACGAGCGCGGCTGAGCCGCGAACGTGACACCACCCGTGCGCCAGATCGGGCTGCGGGTTGTACCGGCACGCGCACGGCCAGTGCCTTTTTGGCGAAAGGGCTTCAAACCGCCACCGCTAACGGCAGAGCGGTTTTTTTGCGCCTTTGTGCCAGCGCGTGCACTTGAAAGATATTTAGTGACCAATTGATGGACCAAGGTTTCATTGAAATCCTGACCAAATACTTCATCTGACACATCGAGTGCCTGAGAGGAACCGCCACCGTTGATTGCAGGTATTTGTAATGCCATAAATTAACCTTTATTGATCATTTTCACCGCAGGGGTGATAACCACGTCGCCGCCTTTCGCCCCGGGAACGGCGCCCCTAACCAGAATCAAATTGCGCTCGACGTCTATGGCGTGAATCTTCAGATTTTGAACAGTCGTCTTAACTGCCCCCATGTGGCCGCACATTTTTTTGCCTTTAAATACTCGTCCTGGCGTTTGGTTCATACCGCTGGAACCGGGCACCCTGTGCGAACGAGAGTTACCATGGGTGGCATCCTGCGTTCTAAAATTGTGGCGCTTAACTGTACCTGCAAAGCCCTTACCGATACTCGTACCGGCAACATCGACAATTTGCCCTGCGGAAAATACGTCAACCTTGAGCTCAGCTCCAGGGACTAACTCCCCACCCTCATTCTCGCCGAGACGAAACTCCCAAAGCCCCCGACCAGCTGTGACATTGGCAGAAGCATAGTGACCCGCCATTGCTTTATTGACCTTAGAAGACTTTACATCGCCTGCAGCCACTTGTACGGCGCGGTAACCGTCGTTTTCGACGCTCTTTACCTGAATGACTCGGTTTGAGTCGATATGAAGCACGGTTACAGGTACAGAAGAACCATCTTCGCAAAAAATTCTGGTCATACCACATTTACGACCAATAAGACCTATTGACATCTGCCAATCCCTCTAATCTATAACTTTTCGTTATTTCAGCTTAATTTGAACATCAACCCCAGCCGCCAGATCAAGCTTCATCAAGGCGTCAACAGTCTTATCGGTAGGTTCGACGATGTCCAACAACCGTTTGTATGTTCTCAATTCGTATTGATCGCGCGCGTCTTTATTGACGTGTGGCGAAATCAGTACAGTAAAGCGCTCTTTTCTAGTAGGCAAAGGAATCGGGCCTTTCACTTGGGCGCCGGTCCGCTTTGCTGTTTCTACTATCTCTCCCGCCGACTGATCGATCAATTTATGATCAAAGGCTTTCAATTGGATTCTGATAGTTTGATTTGCCATCTTCAATTACTCAACAATGGAAGCCACAACACCCGCACCGACGGTACGGCCACCTTCACGAATTGCGAAGCGCAAGCCGTCTTCCATCGCGATCGGTGAGATCAATTTTACTGTGACCGAGATGTTGTCACCTGGCATTACCATTTCAACACCTTCAGGCAGCTCAACCGCACCAGTCACGTCGGTGGTTCTGAAGTAGAACTGTGGACGGTAACCGTTAAAGAATGGCGTGTGACGACCACCTTCTTCTTTCGACAATACGTAGATTTCGGCTTTGAAATGCGAGTGTGGCTTGATGCTGTTTACGTGAGCCAATACTTGACCACGCTCTACGTCGTCGCGCTTGGTGCCACGCAGCAGGATACCCACGTTGTCGCCAGCCTGACCTTGATCCAGCAATTTGCGGAACATTTCAACACCGGTACAGGTGGTTTTCACGGTATCTTTGATACCAACGATTTCAACCTCTTCGCCGACTTTGATAATACCGCGTTCAACACGGCCGGTTACTACCGTACCACGACCGGAAATCGAAAATACGTCTTCGATTGGCATCAGGAATTTGCCATCGATTGCGCGTTGCGGCTCAGGAATATAGCTATCCAGAGCTTCAACCAGTTTAACAACCGACTGAACACCGATTTCGCTTTGCTCGCCTTCCAACGCTTTCAGCGCAGAACCAACGATGATTGGGGTATCGTCGCCCGGAAATTCGTACTGGTTCAACAGTTCGCGAATTTCCATTTCAACCAGCTCAATCAGCTCGGCATCATCGACCATGTCCGCTTTGTTCAAGAACACGACGATGTATGGAACGCCGACCTGACGAGACAGCAGGATGTGCTCGCGCGTTTGCGGCATCGGACCATCAGCCGCGGAGCAAACCAGAATCGCACCGTCCATTTGCGCCGCACCGGTAATCATGTTTTTGACGTAGTCAGCATGGCCCGGGCAGTCAACGTGCGCATAGTGGCGGTTGGCTGACTCGTATTCTACGTGTGAGGTCGAAATGGTGATACCGCGCGCGCGCTCTTCGGGAGCATTGTCGATTTGATCAAACGCTTTTGCTTCGCCACCTTGCAGTTCGGCCATAACCTTGGTCAGCGCAGCAGTCAAGGTTGTTTTGCCGTGGTCAACGTGGCCAATCGTTCCTACGTTTACGTGCGGTTTCTTTCTTTCAAATTTTTCTTTAGCCATGATTCAATACCTGATATTTAAAAACTTAAGATACTTTTCTAATAATCGCTTCCGCAATATTTGCAGGTGCTTCGTTATATTTTTCAAACTGCATACTATAAGTGGCACGTCCTTGCGTGGCCGACCTAAGATCGGTAGCGTAACCGAACATTTCCGCTAGAGGCACTTCGCACTGGACCACTTTACCAGCTGGAACATCATCCACGCCGTGAATCAGCCCTCTGCGCCTGTTAATGTCGCCGACGACATCTCCCATATTTTCCTCGGGAGTCACTACCTCTACTTTCATGATAGGCTCCAGCAACACTGGGTTTGCAGCTTTTGCTCCATCCCTAAAGCCGATAGATCCTGCTATTTTGAAAGCCATTTCATTCGAATCGACATCATGATATGAACCATCGAATAAACTAACCTTTACATCAACCACTGGAAAACCAGCCAACACTCCGTTTTCCATTTGCTCCTGAATACCTTTGTCAATGGCCGGGACATACTCTTTAGGAACTATGCCACCCACTATCTCATTGACGAACTGGTAACCTGAGCCTAGCTCACCAGGCTCAATGCGCAACCAAACGTGGCCGTACTGCCCTTTGCCCCCGGTTTGCCTAACAAATTTACCTTCTGCTTCAACGACTTTCGTCACTGTTTCACGATAAGCGACCTGGGGAGCCCCTACGTTGGCGGCAACACTAAATTCCCTTTTCATCCGATCAACGATAATCTCAAGATGTAGCTCGCCCATGCCAGCAATAATTGTTTGCCCGGACTCAGGATCGGTACTTACGCGAAAGGAAGGATCCTCTTGGGCCAGCTTTGCCAGCGCAACCGCCAATTTGTCTTGATCTGCTTTGGTTTTTGGCTCTACTGCAACGGAAATAACCGGCTCCGGAAACTCCATTTTTTCCAACAACACAGGCGCCGCCAAATCACAAAAGGTGTCACCTGTCGTAACCTCCTTCAAACCAACCAAGGCCGCAATATCACCCGCCCTAACTTGGTTTATCTCTACCCTGCTATTGGCGTGCATCTGCACGATACGGCCGACGCGCTCTCTTTTATTCTTCGTCGAATTGAGCACCGTATCGCCTGATTTAAGCACCCCCGAATAAACCCGAATAAAGGTTAACGTTCCTACGAATGGATCGGATGCGATTTTAAAAGCCAAGGCGGAAAACGAATCGTTATCTGCTGCCGACCTATAAACACTTTCGCCCGCATCGTTCAATCCACAAACCGAACCGATATCGACTGGTGACGGCAAAAAGTCTATTACCGCATCCAGCAGGCACTGCACACCTTTATTTTTAAAGGCTGAACCGCAATAGGCAGGCACCAGCTTATTTGCTAGAACCTGGGCCCGTATTCCTGATATTACCTCTGCATCCGTAAGCTCTCCTTGCTCCAGATACTTATCCATTAATGAGTCACTTCCTTCGGCCGCCGACTCAAACATGTATTCGCGCCACTTAAGGCTATTGGCAACCAATTCTTCCGGAATTTCCGATTCGGTAAATGCCAAACCCATATCGGCTTCAGACCAGTAAATGGCCTTCATCTTCAGAAGATCAATCACACCTTTAAAAGCGTCTTCAGAGCCTATCGGTAACTGCATTGGAACAACCGAAGCCCCCAAGCGACTTTTTATTTGCTCGACCACCCGAAGAAAATCTGCCCCGACTCGATCCATCTTGTTGACGAATACAACACGGGGCACTTTGTATTTGTTAGCCTGCCGCCAAACTGTCTCGGATTGCGGCTCTACACCTCCGACTGCGCAGAACACCGCGCAGGCACCATCAAGCACTCTAAGCGAACGCTCAACCTCAATGGTAAAATCGACATGACCCGGAGTATCGATAATATTGATACGATACTGGTCTCGCCCACCACCCATCCCAGCCCAAAAACAGGTAGTAGCCGCGGATGTAATAGTTATGCCACGCTCTTGCTCTTGCTCCATCCAATCCATGGTAGCAGCGCCATCATGAACCTCGCCAATTTTGTGCGAGACCCCAGTGTAGTAGAGTATCCGTTCAGTAGTCGTTGTTTTTCCAGCGTCTATATGCGCCATTATGCCTATATTACGATAACGCTCTATAGGCGTCTTTCGAGACACAACGAAACCTAGACCTGATTACCAACGATAATGCGCAAACGCCTTATTAGCCTCAGCCATTCTGTGGGTATCTTCCCGCTTCTTAGCTGCCGCACCGCGACCTTCAGAGGCATCCAGTAACTCACCGGCCAATTTGGCAGCCATTGTCCTTTCATTCCTTTTGCGGGATGCATCAATCAACCAACGCATAGAAAGAGCCAATCTTCGTGCAGGACGGACCTCTACTGGGACCTGATAAGTCGCACCACCCACCCTTCTTGACTTAACCTCGACCCGAGGCTGAACATTTTCTAGCGCCTTGGAAACCAACTCCAGAGACTCTTTGTGCCCTTTGCTCTCGATAACATCGAGCGCACCGTACACGATTTTTTCGGCAACTGATTTTTTGCCATCTACCATAATCATGTTCATAAACTTTGAAAGCATATCGCTACCAAAGCGCGGATCAGGATTTATTACTCTTTTTGCAGCAACTCTTCTTCTTGACATCTGTTACCAACCCTTATTTCTTAGGCCTTTTTGCGCCGTACTTTGAACGACCGCACTTTCTATCCTTTACGCCCGACGTATCAAGACTACCGCGAACCACGTGATAGCGCACACCCGGCAAATCTTTCACCCGACCACCTCTTATCAAGACCACAGAGTGCTCCTGCAAATTGTGCCCTTCGCCGCCGATATAGCTACTTACCTCAGCGCCATTGGTTAACCGAACCCGCGCAACTTTGCGCAACGCCGAGTTAGGTTTTTTTGGCGTCGTGGTGTACACGCGCGTACAAACACCCCTTCTTTGCGGGCACGCCTCCAATGCCGGAACATTGGTTTTTTCTATTTTTTTAGCGCGAGGCTTACGGACCAACTGATTGATCGTGGCCATTCTTAACTACTCCGAATATGCAATGTTAATAAGTAATATCTTTCCACAAATGACATTACTCCGCCCAAATCACTTGGTCGATTCGAGCAGAGCATGATACCTTTACACGGTAATCAGGTCAAGTCTTTTTAAGGCTATTCAATATTCAACGCCTGTTTCAAGGCCTCTTCCACATCAACGGCTTCCATGGCCTGACTAGAGGCGTCCGCCGAGGATGCGAACTCAGCAGACCTTCTTTTCCGTCGCTGCTCGTGGTAGGCCAGCCCGGTTCCAGCAGGAATCAAGCGCCCAACGATAACGTTCTCTTTCAGTCCGTTCAGGCTGTCACTGATGCCGCGCACTGCCGCATCGGTAAGCACTCGAGTAGTTTCTTGGAACGAAGCCGCAGAAATAAACGACTCTGTAGCAAGAGAAGCTTTAGTGATACCCAGCAATAACGAGTCGTAACTTGCAGGGATTTTTCCTTCCCTTTCAATTTGATCGTTAACCGCGTTAATCAAGGTCCGCTCTACCTGCTCGCCCTTAACAAAATCAGTATCTCCCGAGGCGGTAATTTCAACCTTTCTCAGCATTTGCCGGATGATTGCCTCAATGTGCTTGTCATTGATTTTTACACCCTGCAGGCGATAAACGTCTTGAATCTCTTTAACCAAGTAATCGGCTAGCTCTTCAATTCCACGCAGACGCAGGATGTCGTGAGGAGTCAGCTCGCCTTCGGCGATCGTTTCACCTTTGTCGACAAATTCACCCTCGAACACCGTGATATGCCGCCATTTGGGAATCAATGTCTCGTACTGCTCACCTTCGGAATCAGTAATAATGACGCGTTGCTTACCCTTGGTTTCTTTACCGAACGACACCATACCGGTTGCTTCTGCAAGAATGGCAGGATCCTTGGTTTTGCGAGCTTCGAATAAATCGGCAACACGTGGCAAACCACCGGTAATATCGCGAGTTTTACTAGATTCTTGCGGAATTCTCGCCAATACGTCACCGACCTTAACTTCACCGCCATCTTTAACGCCTACGATAGCGCCGGCTGGCAAGAAATACTGAGCCGGGATATCAGTCCCAGGCAAATTAATCTGGCCGCCTTGCTCATCTATCAACCGAACCATTGGTCGCAGCTCTTTACCGGCCGAGGTCCGTTGCTTTGGATCCGTAACCACCCGAGACGTCAGACCAGTAACCTCGTCAGACTGCTCCTGTACTGTGATTCCATCCATAAAGTCGATCAATTGGATGAAACCATCCACCTCAGTAATGACCGGATGAGTATGTGGATCCCAATTGACGATGATGTCACCAGCACTAACCGGTGTACCGTCGGCTACCGACAAAACGGCGCCGTAAGGAATCTTGTAACGCTCGCGCTCACGGCCGTAGTCATCCATCACGCCGACCTCGCCGGATCTGGATACAGCAACCAAGTTATTCTCGCGGTTTTTAACAGTCTTCAAATTATTGAGCTTCGCCGTACCACTCGATTTAACCTGGACGTTGCTGACCGCAGCCGAACGCGATGCCGCACCGCCAATATGGAAGGTACGCATAGTCAATTGCGTGCCCGGCTCACCAATCGACTGCGCAGCTACAACACCGATAGCTTCGCCAATATTGACCAAATGACCTCGACCCAAATCCCGGCCGTAGCATTTAGCACAGACACCATGCCGCGACTCACAAGTGATTACCGAGCGAACCAGCATTTTATCGATACCGTTCTCTTCCAGCACAGTGACCAAATTTTCATCGATCATTGTACCCGCCGGTATTAAAACTTTATTCCCGGCAGGCTCGGTAACATCAATTGCAGCCACACGCCCCAAAACTCGATCAACCAAAGGCTCTACTACATCGCCGCCTTCGATAATCGGCATCATGGTCAAACCATTTTGAGTACCGCAATCGAACTCGGCAATGACCAGGTCCTGGGCGACGTCGACCAAGCGCCGGGTCAAATACCCAGAGTTCGCCGTTTTAAGCGCCGTGTCAGCCAGACCTTTGCGAGCGCCGTGGGTCGAAATAAAGTATTGCAATACATCCAGACCTTCGCGGAAGTTAGCCGTAATAGGCGTTTCAATAATCGAACCGTCCGGCTTCGCCATCAAACCGCGCATCCCGGCTAACTGCCGGATTTGAGCCGCGGAACCCCGCGCTCCCGACTCGGCCATCATAAAGATGGAGTTGAACGATTTTTGCTTGACGGTTTCACCCGCTTTATTGACGACCTCATCCTCCCCCAAGCCTTCCATCATGACTTTCGCCACTTGGTCATTGGCTCTGGACCAAATATCGACAACTTTGTTATAGCGTTCGCCGTCGGTAACCAAACCGGATGCGTACTGATTCTGAATTTCGCTCACCTCGGCGTCCGCAGCCCGAATAATGTCGGCCTTTTTCAGCGGAATTTCCATGTCTTCGATACCAAATGACACACCGGCGCGAGTCGCGTACTTAAAGCCAAGATACATGATCTTATCGGCCAGAATAACGGTCTCTTTGATCCCCAGGTAACGGTAGCTATAGTTGATCAGCCGCGATATATTCTTTTTAGTCATATCGACATTGACCAACTCATAAGGCATGCCGTCTGGCACGATACCCCAGATGATGGAACGCCCGACTGTAGTTTGCTTACGGCTGACAATCGTTTCGAATTCACCTTCGGTGTTTTTTAGCTTTTCGGTAATTCGCACCTGAATCTTGGTCTGCAATTCGACTGCTTTGCTATCCAAAGCCAGCATGACTTCGGACACATCGGAGAAAACGCTACCTTCACCAACCGCGTTAATTTTCTCGCGGCTAATGTAATAGAGCCCCAAAACCACGTCCTGCGACGGATTGATAACCGGCTCGCCGTTTGCGGGAGACAGAATATTATTGGTCGCCATCATCAGAGTACGGGCTTCCAACTGTGCTTCCACAGACAACGGGATATGAACCGCCATCTGGTCGCCGTCGAAGTCGGCATTGAAAGCGCTACAAACCAAAGGATGTAACTGGATGGCCTTTCCTTCGATTAAGGTCGGCTCGAATGCCTGAATGCCCAAACGGTGCAACGTCGGCGCACGGTTCAACAGCACCGGATGTTCGCGGATCACTTCTTCGAGAATGTCCCAAACTTCAGCGCCTTCGCGCTCGACCATCTTTTTGGCCGCCTTGATGGTTGTCGCCAAGCCACGCAGCTGCAACTTACTGAAAATAAACGGCTTGAATAGCTCCAGCGCCATTTTTTTTGGCAATCCGCACTGGTGCAGACGCAGCGTCGGTCCTACCACGATTACGGAACGGCCGGAGTAGTCCACCCGTTTCCCCAGCAGGTTCTGCCGGAAACGACCTTGCTTGCCCTTGATCATATCGGCCAAGGACTTTAACGGCCGACGATTGCTACCGGTGATGGCCCGGCCGCGGCGGCCGTTGTCCAATAATGCATCCACCGCTTCCTGCAGCATCCGCTTTTCGTTACGCACGATGATGTCGGGGGCGTTCAAATCCAACAACCTCGTCAAACGGTTATTGCGGTTGATAACGCGGCGGTATAAATCGTTCAAGTCCGACGTCGCAAAGCGGCCGCCGTCCAATGGCACCAAAGGCCTTAATTCGGGCGGCAACACCGGCAACACCGTCATAATCATCCATTCCGGGCGATTATTCGATGCCAGCAAGGAGTCGATCACCTTCAATCGCTTCGAAAATTTCTTGATTTTGGTGTCGGAATTGGTCGAATTAATCTCTTCGCGCAACTTGTTGATTTCGTCTTTCAAATCGATCGACTTCAACAAATCGTAGATAGCCTCGGCACCCATTTTCGCGACGAAATCGTCGCCATGCTCTTCAACCGCGTTCAAATATTCTTCGTCGGTCAATAACTGGCCTTTCTCCAGCGGAGACATGCCGGGATCGATCACCACAAACGTTTCGAAATAAAGCACGCGCTCGATCGAACGCAGAGTCATATCCAGCAGCAGCGCGATACGCGACGGCAAAGACTTCAAGAACCAAATATGCGCTACCGGGCTAGCCAAATCGATATGGCCCATACGTTCGCGCCGAACTTTGGACAAAGTCACTTCGACGCCGCATTTTTCGCAGATCACGCCACGGTGTTTCAAGCGCTTATATTTACCGCACAAGCACTCGTAATCGCTAATCGGCCCGAAAATTTTTGCGCAGAACAAACCGTCGCGTTCCGGCTTGAAGGTGCGGTAATTGATCGTCTCAGGCTTTTTGACTTCACCGTAAGACCATGAGCGAATCATGTCCGGAGAAGCCAAACCGATACGTATAGTGTCAAAATCGTCTGTACGGCCTTGACGCTTTAAGAAATTCATTAAATCTTTCAAGAGCTCACCCTCTTCAAAATGTTACCGATATCGTCCGAAATCTAGTCGCGTTAGACCGACTACTCTTGCTCCATCTCGATATTTACCGCCAAGGAACGTATCTCTTTGACCAATACGTTAAACGATTCCGGCATGCCGGCTTCCATGGAATGGTTGCCGTCGACAATGTTTTTGTACATTCGGGTTCGGCCTGTCACGTCGTCCGACTTGACCGTCAACATTTCCTGCAATGTGTAGGCTGCGCCGTAGGCTTCCAATGCCCAAACCTCCATCTCGCCGAAGCGCTGGCCACCGAACTGGGCTTTACCGCCCAACGGTTGCTGGGTCACCAGACTGTATGGACCGGTCGAACGGGCATGCATTTTGTCGTCCACCAAGTGGTTCAGTTTAAGCATGTACATATAGCCTACCGTCACTTCGCGCTCGAACGGTTCCCCAGTAAGGCCGTCGTACAGCACCGTTTGGCCATGCTCCGGTAAATCGGCAAGCCGCAACATGGTACGAATGTCTTCTTCGGAAGCACCGTCGAATACCGGTGTTGCCATCGGTACACCGCTGACCAAATTCAGCGCCAATTCCAAAATGTCTTTATCACTGAACAGGCTCAAATCTTCTTTTTTGCCGCTGCAGTTATAAATCTTTTCCAGGAAACCGCGAATTTCAGCGACCTTGGCTTGCGCCTCCAACATTTTGCCGATCTTGATACCCAAACCTTTCGCCGCCCAGCCCAAGTGGGTTTCCAACACCTGCCCTACATTCATCCGCGACGGTACGCCGAGAGGATTGAGCAAAATGTCGACCGGGTTGCCATCGGCCGTGTAGGGCATGTCTTCGATCGGCACGATTTGCGAGATAACCCCTTTGTTACCGTGCCGGCCGGCCATTTTATCGCCAGGCTGGATGCGTTTTTTCACGGCCAAATAAACCTTGACCATTTTCAGCACCCCTGGAGCGAGATCGTCACCCATTGTGATTTTTTTCTTCTTCTGTTCGAAGCGCTCGTCGAATTCCTTACGCTGCTGTTCGACCTGCTCGGCAACGGTTTCCAATTGCAGGTTCGCATCTTCATCCAGCGTTCTGATTTTCAGCAGTTCGGAATGAGTCAATTGATCCAAATAATCGGCACTGATTTCCTCGCCTTTTTTCAAACCGTTCGGCCCCTTTTCGGCTTTTTTACCGGTCAGCAGCGTCTTAACCCGGGCGAAAATGTCGTGCTCTACGATTTTCAACTGGTCATCCAAATCTTTACGGTAACGCTTGATTTCCGCTTCTTCGATTTCCAGCGCTCGTTTGTCTTTCTTAACGCCATCGCGAGTGAAGACCTGTACGTCGATCACCGTACCGCGAACGTTGCCTGGCACCCGCAAAGAAGTATCTTTCACATCGGCAGCCTTCTCGCCGAAAATCGCCCGTAACAGCTTTTCTTCCGGCGTCAGTTGAGTTTCGCCTTTTGGAGTTACCTTACCGACCAGAATGTCGCCGCCTTTCACTTCGGCCCCGACATAAACAATCCCCGACTCGTCCAACTTGGAAAGCGCTTCCTCGCTGACGTTTGGAATATCGGCTGTGATTTCTTCCGGACTATGTTTGGTTTCCCGCGCCACGCAGGTTTTTTCTTCGATGTGAATCGTCGTGAAACGGTCTTCCTTCACGACCCGCTCCGATACCAGAATCGAGTCCTCGAAGTTGTAACCGTTCCATGGCATGAAAGCGATCAACATGTTTTGGCCCAATGCCAGCTCACCCAAATCGGTGGATGGGCCGTCGGCCAGGATGTCGCCCTTGTTAACGATGTCGCCCAGTTTGACCAATGGTTTTTGATTGATACAGGTGTTTTGGTTGGAGCGGGTATATTTGATCAAATTATAGATATCGACACCCGGTACGCCGGCGACCGTCTCGTCGTCGTTCGCACGAACCACGATCCGGCCGGCATCGACAGCTTCGACCCTACCGCCACGGGTAGCAACCACCGTCACCCCAGAGTCTTTTGCTACAACCCGCTCCATACCGGTACCGACCAAAGGCTTCTCCGCACGCAAAGTCGGAACCGCTTGGCGTTGCATGTTAGAACCCATCAAGGCGCGGTTAGCGTCGTCATGCTCCAAGAACGGAATGATCGATGCCGCTACAGAGACGATCTGCTTGGAGGACACATCCATATATTGCACGGTTTCTGAAGAGGCCAAGGTAAATTCGTCCTTATAACGGCACGACACCAGGCCTTCTACCAATTTACCGTTCTCGTCGACAGCCACGCTGGACTGAGCGATGACATATTCGCCTTCTTCAATAGCGGAAATGTAATCGACTTGATCGGTCACTTTGCCGTCCACCACCTTCCGGTAAGGCGTCTCCAGGAAACCGTACTCGTTGGTTCTGGCATAAACAGACAACGAGTTAATCAAACCAATATTTGGGCCCTCGGGCGTCTCGATTGGACAAACCCGTCCGTAGTGCGTGGTATGAACGTCGCGAACCTCGAAGCCCGCGCGCTCTCTGGCCAAACCGCCGGGCCCCAAGGCAGACACCCGGCGTTTGTGCGTCACCTGTGACAAGGGATTGTTTTGGTCCATGAACTGCGACAACTGGCTGGAGCCGAAAAATTCCTTCACTGCCGCCGACACCGGTTTGGCGTTGATAATTTCCTGCGGCATGTAGCCTTCAGAATCGGCCAGGGTCAAACGCTCTCTGACTGCGCGCTCGACCCGCACCAAACCGATGCGGAATTGGTTTTCGATCATTTCGCCGACAGAGCGGACGCGACGATTTCCCAAATGGTCGATATCGTCCACGGTGCCATTGCCGTTCCGGATTTTAATCAGCTCCTTCAGGACATCGATAATATCTTCTTTGCTAAGGGTGCCGGGACCGTCAGTCTCTTCCCGACCTAAACGGCGATTAAATTTCATTCGTCCGACTGCAGACAGATCGTAACGCTCGTCGGTAAAAAACAGGTTTTCAAATAAATTTTCGGCCGACTCCACGGTAGGCGGCTCGCCCGGGCGCATCATCCGATATATCTCAACCAACGCTTCCAACCGATTGGTTGTGGTGTCCAAACGCATTGAATTGGAAATGTAAGGCCCACGATCCAGATCGTTTACGTACAGAGTGTTAATCTCGGGTACGCCGGCGTCGATCAGTTTTTGCAGCAGGTTATCGGTAATTTCATCGTTGACGCTGGCCAGCAATTCGCCGGTTGACTTGTCGATAACGTTGTGTCCCAGAATTTTGCCGTACAAATAGTCGCGAGGCACTTCGATTTCGGTCACGCCAGCTTTTTCCAACTGCCGAACATGCTTCGCGGTAATTCTCCGGCCCTCTTCGATCAACACCTTGCCGTCGTACTTGATATCGAACACAGCCATTTCGCCGCGCAAGCGATCAGGAATCAGATGGAACATCAATTTATCGGCGCTTAAAGAGAACTTATTGGTATCGAAGAAAATCTTGATCATCTCTTCGTTTTCGTATCCCAACGCTCTCAATAAAATAGTGGCTGGGATTTTACGTCTCCGATCGATACGCACGTATACGGCGTCCTTGTGATCGAACTCGAAATCCAACCAAGAGCCGCGATACGGAATTACCCGCGCGTTAAATAGCAGCTTTCCAGATGAATGAGTTTTGCCTTTGTCGTGGTCGAAGAATACACCGGGCGACCGATGCAATTGGGAAACGATAACTCGCTCGGTGCCGTTAATCACGAAAGTGCCGTTGTCAGTCATCAAGGGCAGTTCACCCATGTAGACTTCCTGTTCGCGAATATCCTTGACAACTTTCGTATTGGCGGGCGCATCCTTATCGTAAATGACCAGACGCACCAACACTCTGAGCGGCGCCGAAAACGTCGCACCGCGTTGCTGACATTCTCTTACGTCAAAAGCAGGCTCTCCCAAGCGATACTTAACATATTCCAATACGGCGTAACCGGAGTGGCTGACCACCGGAAATACGCTGGAGAACGCAGCATGCAATCCTTGGCTTCGCCGTTTATCGGGCTCCACACCGGACTGCAGGAAATTCGCATAGGAATCTATTTGTGTCGCTAACAGATATGGGACGTCAAGTACCTCTGTACCTTTCCCAAAATTATTACGGATACGCTTTTTTTCGGTAAAAGAATAGGCCATATTGCTTCTATACCTTCGTCGTCAGAGATTATTTGTACTGCTTTTTACAAGCAGTAAAAGGCCGACGGCAAGATGCCGTCAGCCCGGTTTGGTAGGCTTACGCCAGATATGCAGCAATCAAGATGCTTATTTAATTTCGGCGGTTGCGCCAGCTTCTTCAAGTTCCTTCTTAGCTGCTTCAGCTTCAGCTTTGCTGACGCCTTCTTTCAATGTGGTTGGAGCGCCTTCTACGGCGTCTTTAGCTTCTTTCAGACCCAGACCGGTCAGACCACGAACTGCTTTAATTACAGCGACTTTGTTATCACCGAAACCTGTAAGAATTACATCGAACTCGGTTTGTTCTTCAACTACAGCCGCAGCTGCAGCGGGTGCCGCAACTGCGACCGCAGCGGCTGCAGAAACGCCAAATTTTTCTTCCATCGCGGAAATCAGGTCGACGATTTCCATCACAGTCATATTCGCAACTGCTTCTAAGATGTCTTCTTTTGAAATTGCCATTTTATTAGTCCTCTAATATTTAAAAGTTGTATATCGTAGGTTGCGAATTTATGCCGCTTCTTTTTCGTCTCTGACAGCCGCCAATGTACGAGCCAATTTCTCGACAGGGGCTTTCATTACAGACATCAGCATACTGATACCTTGATCGCGTGTCGGCAATCTCGCCAACCGCTCCAGCTCCGATCCGCCAAACGCTTGGCCGCCGATCGCTACCACTTTGGCGACGAGCTTGTTGTTTTCTTTCGCGAAATCGTTCACCAGCCGAGCGGCAGAGCCTGGATCTTCCATCGAAAAAGCCAAGATCAGTGGCCCAACCAACCCATCTTGCATACATTCGAATTCGGTTCCGGCGACTGCGCGTTTTGCCAGCGTATTCTTTACGACTCGCAAATAAACACCCGTCTCTCTCGCGGTTTTTCTAAGCTTGGTTAGCTCAGTAACAGTCAAACCACGATATTCTGCGGCTACCGCAGAAAGGGCTTTAGCGGCGAATTCAGCAACTTCCTCTACGACAACTTTTTTGCCATCTAAATTGAGTGCCACATCTATCTCCGGTGTGTTTCTGATTTTCATCAGAATCAATAAAACGCATCTTTGCGATGCCCCTTACGGGTATCTTTCACCTTTTGGTTCCAGCTCCCGTCTGCGTAGGATAATTAAGTCTAAGCCCCTACGGTCTTTGACGGTTGCCGGTGTAGTCCGGCAACCCAAAGTTTTTGAATATTAAATCTCGATGCTAGCTTGATCGATCCACAGCCCCGGCCCCATGGTCGAAGACAGTGAGATTTTTTTCAGATAAATACCTTTTGCCGCAGTCGGCTTGGCTTTTTTCAAATCGGCAATCAAAAACTCGAGGTTTTGTTTGAGCGCATTTTCGTCAAACGAAACCTTACCGATTGAACAATGGATAATGCCAGCCTTATCGGTACGATATCGGACTTGACCAGACTTTGCGTTTTTTACCGCCGTCACGACGTCCGGGGTAACAGTGCCCACTTTCGGGTTTGGCATCAGGCCTCTTGGACCCAATATCTGACCTAACTGACCCACAACACGCATAGCGTCTGGAGAAGCAATAACGACGTCGAAATTCATTTCACCACGTTTTACTTGTTCGGCAAGATCGTCCATTCCAACTACGTCAGCGCCGGCTTCGCGTGCAGCATCAGCATTCGGCCCTTGAGTGAAAACGGCAACTCTTACTGTTTTCCCTGTACCATGAGGCAAAACAGAAGCGCCGCGCACGTTTTGGTCAGATTTGCGCGGATCGACGCCCAAGTTAACGCTGACATCGATGGATTCATCAAATTTGCTATTAGCAAATTCTTTCAGCAGAGCCACCGCTTCGCCAACAGAATATTGTTTGCTACGCACAACCTTTTCTTTAATTGCTTTAGCTTTTTTCGAAATTTTAGCCATTACACGCCCTCCACGTTCAAGCCCATGCTACGAGCGCTTCCCGCGATAATTCTGATCGCGGCTTCCATATCAGCTGCATTCAAGTCTTCCATCTTGGTTTTCGCTATTTCTTCCAATTGCGCTCTGGTGACAGTGCCAACTTTATTGGAATTTGGCTTGCTGCTTCCGCTTTTAATGCCAACTGCTTTTTTCAGCAATATGGAAGCTGGCGGGGTTTTAGTAACGAAAGTAAAACTTTTATCACTGTAAACAGTGATTACAACGGGTAAAGGCAAGCCCTTTTCCACATCCTGGGTCCTGGCATTGAACGCCTTACAGAACTCCATAATATTGACGCCACGTTGACCCAACGCTGGCCCGACTGGCGGACTCGGATTAGCCTCACCAGCCTTTACCTGTAATTTGATATAGGAATCAATTTTTTTTGCCATCTTATACTCCGAACGGGTTATAGCGCTTTACAAGCTCCCCAAGAAACAAAAATCCCGGCCACGCGAATGGCAGGGATTTTTAATGAAACATCACTGAATTAAATTTTTTCGACTTGGCCGAACTCAAGCTCAACAGGAGTAGAACGACCAAAAATCAAAACAGAAACCCGTAAACGGCTTTTTTCGTAATTTACTTCTTCGATATTGCCGTTAAAGTCTTTGAATGGACCATCTATGATTCTTACTACTTCGCCCACTTCAAATAGCACTTTAGGCCGCGGCTTATTGACACCTTCTTCAACCCTGCTCAATATCGCCATCGCTTCCTTCTCTGAGATAGGCGAGGGCCTATCCGAAGCACCACCGATAAAGCCTAAAACTCTAGGCACATTCCGAACAAGATGCCACGTCTCGTCATTCAATTCCATTTGGACAAGCACGTAACCCGGAAAGAATTTCCGCTCGCTTTTACGCTGCTGCCCCATCCTCATCTCAACAACCTCTTCGGTCGGCACAAGGATCTTACCGAAATATTCTTGCAAGCCTTCTCGCTTGATTCGCTCTTCCAGAGCTTGCTTTACTTTATTCTCAAAATTGGAATATGCGTGAACCACATACCAGCGAAGCGACATTACTTAACTCCCTGGCCCATCAGTAGCTGGACACCCCAAAACAGAAACATATCAAGCAACCAGAGTATCAAACCGACCACAAAGACCATCAAGAACACCATTAGCGTCGTGCGAACGGCTTCGTCTTTTGTTGGCCAAACAATCCGCTTGAATTCTTGTTTTGACTCTAAAATAAAACCCCACAAACCACGCCCTTTGGCCGTAGCAAAGCAAAGACCAGCTGCCGCAACCAGCAAAGCCAACAAAGCCAGGACTCTATAAAGCAGCGGAATGTCGGAAAAATAGTAGAACGCGACAACGCTCGCTACGACAACCAGCAAAGACAATGACAGTTTTACAATATCACCTACAGAGGTGACTTCTTCTGCGTGTGCGTTCATTTATCAGATTTGAAATAAATTGAAATAATTTTCTGAGTGGCAGGCCAGGAGGGACTCGAACCCCCAACTTGCGGTTTTGGAGACCGCTGCTCTACCAATTGAACTACTGACCTATTTCAGAAAATGTACTTTCAGCCAAAAACCGAGAATTACTCGACAATAGAAGCCACAACACCCGCACCGACGGTACGGCCACCTTCACGAATTGCGAAGCGCAAGCCGTCTTCCATCGCGATCGGTGAGATCAATTTTACTGTGACCGAGATGTTGTCACCTGGCATTACCATTTCAACACCTTCAGGCAGCTCAACCGCACCAGTCACGTCGGTGGTTCTGAAGTAGAACTGTGGACGGTAACCGTTAAAGAATGGCGTGTGACGACCACCTTCTTCTTTCGACAATACGTAGATTTCGGCTTTGAAATGCGAGTGTGGCTTGATGCTGTTTACGTGAGCCAATACTTGACCACGCTCTACGTCGTCGCGCTTGGTGCCACGCAGCAGGATACCCACGTTGTCGCCAGCCTGACCTTGATCCAGCAATTTGCGGAACATTTCAACACCGGTACAGGTGGTTTTCACGGTATCTTTGATACCAACGATTTCAACCTCTTCGCCGACTTTGATAATACCGCGTTCAACACGGCCGGTTACTACCGTACCACGACCGGAAATCGAAAATACGTCTTCGATTGGCATCAGGAATTTGCCATCGATTGCGCGTTGCGGCTCAGGAATATAGCTATCCAAAGCTTCAACCAGTTTAACAACCGACTGAACACCGATTTCGCTTTGCTCGCCTTCCAACGCTTTCAGCGCAGAACCAACGATGATTGGGGTATCGTCGCCCGGAAATTCGTACTGGTTCAACAGTTCGCGAATTTCCATTTCAACCAGCTCAATCAGCTCGGCATCATCGACCATGTCCGCTTTGTTCAAGAACACGACGATGTATGGAACGCCGACCTGACGAGACAGCAGGATGTGCTCGCGCGTTTGCGGCATCGGACCATCAGCCGCGGAGCAAACCAGAATCGCACCGTCCATTTGCGCCGCACCGGTAATCATGTTTTTGACGTAGTCAGCATGGCCCGGGCAGTCAACGTGCGCATAGTGGCGGTTGGCTGACTCGTATTCTACGTGTGAGGTCGAAATGGTGATACCGCGCGCGCGCTCTTCGGGAGCATTGTCGATTTGATCAAACGCTTTTGCTTCGCCACCTTGCAGTTCGGCCATAACCTTGGTCAGCGCAGCAGTCAAGGTTGTTTTGCCGTGGTCAACGTGGCCAATCGTTCCTACGTTTACGTGCGGTTTCTTTCTTTCAAATTTTTCTTTAGCCATTTCGAAACACCTACAACAATACGATCAAAATAAACTGGAGCTCATAACCGGATTTGAACCGGTGACCTCTTCCTTACCAAGGAAGTGCTCTACCTGCTGAGCTATATGAGCAAAAACAACCTACTCAGAATGGAGCGGGTGATGGGAATCGAACCCACGCAATCAGCTTGGAAGGCTGGAGTTCTACCATTGAACTACACCCGCAGGATTCCTCAAAATTAGATGGTGGAGGGGGGAGGATTCGAACCTCCGAAGGTAGAACCGGCAGATTTACAGTCTGATCCCTTTGGCCGCTCGGGAACCCCTCCGTACTTATTCGATCAATTTTCCTCTTTTTTACAAAAGAGGTCAAGCTTTTTATACGGCTTCTTACGCAAGCGAATTAATTCGCGCCAAATCACCAGCCACCAACGCCTCAACATCCTTGAGCAACATATCGCACAAAGCCATAAACCTGAGCATCGCGCCATTAGAAAAACCAGACAAAACGTAATCAGCCACCCCTCCCTCAGACGGCCGACCTATACCAATCCGCAACCGGAAAAAATCTTTGGTCCCAGTGTTGGATATTATGTCTCGCAGACCGTTATGCCCAGCATGACCACCATTGCGCTTGAGCCTCACCACGCCTTCCGCCAACTCAAGCTCATCATGAACAACCAAAAGCTCGCTGCAATCCATCTTATAAAACCGCATCAGAGCACCGACCGATGCACCACTTCTGTTCATAAAGGTCACTGGCTTCAGCAACAACACCCTACCAAGACCAATGCTGCAATCTGCAACATCCCCTTGAAACTGAGCCGAGCGAGACCAGCGCGCTCCATGCACTTCAGCCAAACGATCCACAAACAAAAACCCGGCATTATGCCGGGTTCTTTCGTACTGCTGACCAGGATTACCTAAACCAACAATCAACCTAATCATTCAATGACTTTGGCAATTACACAGATTCTTCAGCACCCCTGGTTTTAACAACCTGAGCCACAGGATGATTGTGCTCAGAACCATGAGCCAAAGCAGGCAACTCTACGCCAGCAGGCAACACCAAGTCAGACAAATGAATAGTCTCACCGATATCGATAGCTGCCAAATCCACCTCAATAAACTCGGGCAACACAGAAGGCATGCATATAACCTCAACATCAGTCATCGCATGCGTCACAACCCCACCTTTTTTAACGCCAACGCACACAGCCTCGTTAACAAAATGCAACGGAACATGAACCTTCAGCTTGTGAGACTCATCGACACGCATGAAATCCATATGCAAAATCTGAGGCTTAGCCGGGTGACGCTGGATGTGCTTCAGCACCGCTTTTTCGGCCGCACCATCAACCATCACATCCAGAACATGAGAGTAAACCGCTTCGTGAGCCAGATGCTTAACGACCTCGTTATGATCAAGAACCAGCATCAAAGGAGAAGCAGAACCGCCGTAAATAACCGCAGGAACCTTACCTTGCCGACGCACCGCTTTCGCCGAAGCACTACCAACACCAACACGAGCCTCTGCAATAAATTCAAACACGTTTGCCATTATTTCTCCTCACGCTTGCCACACAAGCACTACTTTAATTCTCAATTTAATCAACATATAACGAACTTACGGATTCTCCAACCGCTATTCGCCTTATGGTTTCAGCCAACATTTCAGCGACACTCAACTGCCTGATTTTACTGACACCCAACAACTCATCGGTTAAGGGAATCGTATCTGTGACGACCAGCTCATCAAGCACCGACTGCTTGACATTTTCAGCCGCAGCTCCAGAAAGCACCGGATGAGTGCAATAAGCCACAACTTTTTTTGCCCCGTGCTTTTTTAATGCCGCAGCGGCGTGACACAGCGTACCAGCAGTATCCACCAGATCATCGACCATCACACAAGTCCTACCGTCGACATCACCGATAATGTGCATGATTTCAGACACGTTAGGCCGAGGGCGGCGCTTATCGATAATCGCCAAGTCCGCATCACCCAAGCGCTTTGCAATTGCTCGAGCCCTCACCACACCACCAACATCCGGTGACACCACAATCAAGTCCGGATATTCTTGCCGCCATATATCGCCAAGCAGAATTGGAGAAGCATATACATTGTCGACCGGAATTCCGAAAAAACCCATAATCTGGTCGGAGTGCAAATCTACCGTTAAGGCTCGATCAGCACCAGCATTGCCTATCATGTCGGCCACTAAACGCGCCGTAATCGGCACTCGCGCAGACCGAGACCTTCTATCCTGCCGCGCATAGCCGTAGTAAGGCATCACTGCAGTAATCCGGGCCGCAGAGGCGCGCCGAAGAGCATCGATCATCACCAACAACTCCATCAAATTTTCGTTGGTGGGAGAACAGGTTGGCTGAATTACAAAGACATCCCTTCCCCTAACGTTTTCCTGGATCTCTACAAAAATCTCGCCATCGCTAAAGCGACCGACACTAGCCATGCCAAGGCGCATGTTCAGCTTTTTCACGATACCTTCAGACAAAGCCTTATTGGCATTGCCAGAGAATACCATTACCGAAGCCTCGCGCATTAAAGCACTCCCAAGGGATTTAAATTTGGAAATTATGGCTGGGCTGCTAGGATTCGAACCTAGGTATGCGGGGATCAAAACCCCGTGCCTTACCGCTTGGCGACAGCCCAATATTTGACTTAAAACACTCCCTGTTCCAACTTAACGTGAAGCGGCGACTTATCCACCTCCTTGGCGAGATAAACCATCCACTCTTCAATCAGCCCGGAATACGCACACTTTGCCGCATCTTCGGAATCAAATTCCGCAAAAACACAGGCACCGGTACCGGTTAACTTAGCCTCTCCGAATTCCGACAAAGCATGAATAGCCTTTACAATCGGAGGATACAACTCACTCACAACCGAAAGACAATCGTTCCTTGCATCCCCTGCAAGAAAGTCAGTCATTTTGATTGGTTTACTATTTCTTGTCAACCCATTAGCCAAAAAAATTTGTTTGGTGTTTACGTGGCAATCCGGCTTAATCACAACAACCCACCTGCCTGGAACGCTCACCTCAGTCAACTTTTCTCCAACTCCCTCAGCCCAAGAGGTTCGACCAAACACAAAAACAGGCACATCGGCGCCCAATCGCAACCCCAGCTCCATTAAAGTCTCAAGAGAAAGGTTCAATCCCCAAAGCTTATTTAGTACCAGTAGCGTCGTGGCAGCATCCGAACTTCCACCCCCCAATCCACCGCCCATTGGAAGATTCTTTTCAATTTCAATCCACACGCCCTCACGGCTTCCAGTATATTCTTTGAGTAAATTAGCAGCACGAACAGTCAAATCATCGCTCTCAGACACCCCAGGAATCGGGTTACGGAGCCTGACTTTGCCATCCTCCGCAGGACTAAACCTAATCCAATCACACAAGTCGATAATTCGGAACACCGTTTGCAACAAATGATAGCCATCCGGGCGACGGCCGATAATTCTCAACATCAGGTTTAGTTTTGCCGGAGCTGGCCACTTCTCGCCCCATCCCTTCGAATTTAATTGACTTTCAGTCACGACAAATCCCATTGATCCACTATCAATTTTATTTTTGTACGATCTTTTTCAATATTGATTTTCTTAGGCAGAGAATCCGACGCTACCTTATACACGTCCCTAAAAGTGACCCTCCAACCCGCCTGCATAAAACCAGCATCCAATTCGACGCCCTGCAAACCCGGATCGAGAATCCCGAATACCCAATACCTCAACGAGTCGACAGGCATCACCACTCCCAACCGCTCCGACAAAACCTGCTCTGCCGAACCGTAAAATTCTTGCCGATTCTCGCCATCGTCGATTGTGACCGCGCCATCGACCACACTAATCGCCAAACGCCCCTGCGCCAACGGCCCCAACAACTCGATATCATCCCTGCCGCCAAGATGCCGCCAATTGACCGATGCAGAAAACGACTCTCGCTCATCGGCAACCGCCAATCTTCCCGAGAATGCCCAACGACCGTGAGCCTGCAAGGCATGGGTTTCAAAGGGACGATAAACGTTTACTTCCGACTCTGAAACCAGCGAGCAAGCTGACAACGCCAAAATACAACACACCGCCAGCCCACGCAGAATCATCATTATTGGCCGCTCTGCAGAAAGCGCTTTTTGAATTCGAGCAAATATTCGTCCTCTGGAGATTTTTTAAAAGCGGCGTCAAACAATTCCTTGGCCTGCTTTTTATCACCCATCTCCCACAACACCTCGGCAATATGGGCGGCAATCTCATTTTCAGGCTGCTTGTCGTAGGCTTTACGCAAATATTCCAAGGCCAATTCCAACTTGCCTTGTTTATAGAGCAACCAACCGTAGCTATCGACGATCACCGGTTCTTCCGGCTGCAACTCGATGGCCTTTCCAAGATATTTGGCGGCCTCATCATAACGTTGGGTTCGGTCGACCAAGGTATAACCCAAAGCATTCAGAGCCGCGACGTCTTCCGGCTTTTTCTCCAGAATCTTCAGCAAATCTGCCTCAAGCACGTCGAGCTTATCCAAACGCTCAGCCACCAGAGCCCGAGCGTAAAGCACGTCACGGTTATCCGGCGCCTCTTTCAACGCTGACGTCAGAGCATCGAACGCATCCTGATAGCGCCCGGACTGGTTATACAATTCGGCCTTTACCATCAGTATCCGCAAACGCTGCTCCGGATATTTGACATCCATTCTATTGACTCGCGCTTCGACATCATCCAATCGCTTCTGATTCATTAAAAGTGAGACTGCGGCCATGTCGGCGTCGAAAGCGTAACTCCCCTCTTCGACCCGGTCGAACCAAGCCAAAGCTTTTTCCGGACGCTGTTGCTCCAGCGCTATTTTGCCCAGGTAAAAGCTAGCCTGGCCTTCCCAGTCCGGATTGGGCAACAACCTCTCCAAAGTGTTTTCGGCCTTATCTACCTGGTTTAGCTGCATATGAATCAAAGCCAGAGCAAACAAGGTCTCCGGATCGTCCGGCTTATCTTCAAGCACTGACTGGCAAAGCTTGATCGCGTCGTCATAATCGCGACTATTAACCAAAACCTCCAACAACATTTTTCGGAGCTGTTTGTCGTTCGGCGCCTGTTTCACGGCTTTTTCCAGATATTCTCTGGCCTTAGCCAAGTCGCCCGCCCGACCCGCCAACTGCGCCTGAAAAATAACCGCCTTGTTCCAATCGGGCTCCAACAACAAGGCCTGACTGATTTTTTGTTGGGCCAGTTCGCTCTGCTGCAATACCGAAGCCAATACCGCCTGGACGAAAAAGATGCCGGCATGCGCCGGACGCATTTGCGCCAACTCATCCAACACATCGTAAGTAAACTGAGTCCGCCCCTCTTTTTCAAGCAGCTTGCTCATCTCCAGCAATCCGGCTTCAAAACCGGCAGGATCGTCGGCCAACATCGCGTCGAGATTATCCAGCGCTGCCTTATGATCGGAATTCTTAATAGCCAACAACACCGCAAACTTTCTGGCTGCCAAATTTTTGCCGTCCTTAGACAACCAAACCGTCAACGCTTCCCGCGTCCGCGCCTCATCCTTTAGGAACAAACCGATTTTCACTGCTCTTTCGGCAATTCGCGGATCGTCGACCCGCTTTGCGGCCTGCAAATAGGCATCCATCGCCAAATCGTACTGGTTGCGCTGGCCCGCCAACTCAGCCGCCATCAACAGGTATAAAACCTCTTCGTCAATGACGGTGTTGCGGTTAACCCGGCTTTGCAGGCCATCAACCTTCGCCGGCTGATTCTCGACCGCAGCATCCTTGTCAGGCGCAACAGCACATCCCGCTGCAGACAAAACTATTGCTATGGCTATCCATTTATTCATGCAATCAATCGACCTGTGTTCAGAAAATTGTTTTTTATAGATTACCAGAAAAACCCCGGCGAGTCGGACCGCTGTTTGATTGGATTTGGACAAAAACTGCGCATTCCTTAAAATACAGGAATTTTCTTAAGTGTTTATGCGTATTCGATGACTCTTCTCGCCGTAGGGATAAATTACAACACCGCGCCGGTCGCCGTTCGCGAAAGGCTGGCGTTCCCGTCGGAAGCCCTGGAGGCCACGCTGAAAAATCTGTGGAGCATCCGTGAAATCAGCGAGGCCGCGATACTCTCAACCTGCAACCGCACCGAATTGTATTGTCAGGCCGAACACGACGCCCAAAGCTCGCTGGTGGAGTGGATTGCCGACACCAAGCGGATCACGCCCGCCGAATTTACACCTTACCTTTATAGCTACAAAGACAGCCAATCGATTCGCCACATGTTCCGCGTCGCCTGCGGCCTGGACTCGATGATACTCGGCGAACCGCAGATTTTAGGCCAAATGAAAACCGCCTATCACGCGGCATCTCAAGCCGGCACGCTGGGTCGCAATCTGAGTAAGTTGTTCCAGCATACCTTTTCCGCTGCTAAAAAGGTGCGTACCGACACCGCAATCGGCTCCAGCCCGGTCTCGGTCGCTTTCGCCGCAGTACAACTGGCTCAGCAAATTTTCGACAAGCTAAGCGACCAAACCGCGTTACTGATCGGAGCCGGCGAAACCATAGAGCTCACGGCCCGCCATTTGTTCCAACACGGCATCGGCCGGATCATCATCGCCAACCGCACCTACGACAAAGCGCACGCACTTGCCACCCAGTTCAACGGCTACGCTATCTCGTTGGCGGAACTCCCCAACCATCTGGCCGAAGCCGACATCGTCGTCTCCTCCACCGCCAGCCAGTTGCCGATCCTGGGCAAGGGCCGGGTCGAGAGCGCAATCAAAATCCGCAAACACAAGCCGATGTTCATGGTCGATCTGGCCGTGCCGCGCGATATCGAAGCCGAAGTCGGCCAATTGCGCGACGTTTACCTATACACCGTCGACGACCTGCAACACACCGTCAACCAGAACATGGACTCGCGCCGCCGCGCGGCGGAACAAGCCGAAGAAATCATCGACACCCAAGTCGAACATTTTCTGGCCTGGTTGCGCTCGCAGGGCGCTCAGGAAACCATCCGCGATTTCCGAGCGCAAGCGGAAAAGACCCGCGACGAGGCACTGCAAAGAGCCCTGGCCCAACTAAATACCGGCGCAAATGCCGAAGACGTGTTACAACGTTTAGCCCATACCTTAACCAACAAATTGATCCACACGCCCTGCGCGCAACTGCGCGACGCCGGCGCCAACGAACGCCACGACCTGATCGCCGCCTCGCGCGAAATTTTCAAATTAAGATAACCGTTGATGAAACCCTCGATACAAACCAAGCTGGAAAACCTCGGCGAGCGCTTCGAAGAAATTACCGCGCTGCTCACCCAACCGGAAGTGCAAAGCAACCAAAACCAATTTCGCAGCCTGAGTCAGGAATACGCTCAGCTGGAACCGATCGTCGCCTGCTACAGACAATATCAAGATAACGCAACCGATTTGGAATCGGCCAGGGAAATGGCCAAGGACAGCGATCCGGAGCTACGCGAGATGGCGAAGGAAGAAATCGCTGCGGCAGACAGCCGGCGCGAGGCCTTGGAACAAGAACTACAAATCCTATTGCTACCGAAAGACCCCAACGATAATCACAACGTCTTTTTGGAGGTCCGGGCCGGTACCGGCGGCGACGAAGCAGCAATTTTCTCCGGCGATCTGGCGCGAATGTATCAACGCTATGCCGAACGCCAGGGCTGGAATGTGGAAATCATCAACGAAAACCGCGGCGAACACGGCGGTTATAAAGAGATCATCATGCGCGTGGCCGGCCAGAACGTATATTCGCAATTGAAGTTCGAATCCGGCACCCATCGCGTGCAGCGGGTACCGGAAACCGAATCGCAAGGCCGGGTGCATACCTCGGCCTGCACCGTGGCGATCATGCCCGAAGTCGACAGCGTCGACGAAATCGAGATCAACCCGGCCGATTTGCGCATCGACACCTACCGCGCTTCCGGCGCCGGCGGCCAGCACGTCAACCGTACCGACTCGGCCATCCGCATCACCCACATCCCAACCGGCGTCGTGGTGGAATGCCAGGACGAACGTTCGCAGCACAAAAACCGGGCCAGAGCGATGTCGGTATTGCAGGCGCGCTTATTGGCCGCCGAACAGGAAAAAATCCACGCCGAACAGTCGGAAAGCCGGAAATTGCAGGTCGGCAGCGGCGACCGCTCTGAGCGCATCCGCACTTACAATTACCCGCAAGGCCGGCTGACCGACCACCGCATCAACCTGACCTTGTACAAACTGGAAGACATCATGGAAGGGGCGCTGGACCAAGTCATCCAACCGCTAATCCACGAACACCAAGCAGAATTGCTGACCCAGCTAGGCAATGCTTGACGGCGATCGCGTCCGGCCGGAAACCATCGCCGAGTTGCTGGCTTCCGCCGCAGCGGCATTGGCCGACATCTCCGAAACCGCCCAACTCGACGCCGAAGTCCTGCTCTGCCATTGCCTGGATAAACCGCGGGCGTTTCTGCGCGCTTGGCCGGAGCGCAGTCCGGATGCCGAGCAGGCCTCGGAATTCCGCCGTTTGCTCGAGCAGCGCCGGCAAGGTGTTCCGGTGGCCTATTTGACCGGCCACCGAGAATTCTGGTCGCGCGAGTTTCTGGTCGGTCCGGAGGTGCTGATTCCGCGCCCGGATACCGAGCTGCTGGTCGAACTTAGCCTCGACTTGCTGCCGAGCGATCGGCCTTGCCGAGTCATCGATCTGGGCACCGGCTCCGGGATATTGGCCATCACCCTCGCCGTCGAGCGCCCGCTGGCGCATGTAGTCGGTGTGGATGTCAGCTATGCGGCACTGGAGACGGCCCAACGCAATGCCGGACGGCTGCAGGTGGCCAACGTTAATTTCGCCGTTTCGAATTGGTTTGCGGACATAGCCGAATCCGATTTTGACCTGGTAGTGAGCAACCCACCCTACATCGCGGCGGACGACCCGCATCTGCGGCAAGGCGATGTTCGCTTCGAACCGGCCAACGCTTTGATCAGCGCCGAAAACGGCCTTAAAGATATCCGCCTGATCGCCGAGCAGGCTCGCAGTCGGTTGAAACCGCATGGTCAACTATTGCTCGAACACGGTTACAATCAAGCGGCCGATGTCCGGGCAATCTTAGCGGCGCTCGGTTACCGGCACGTCGCCACGCACCACGATTTAGCAAATAATCCTCGCGTTACCAGAGGGGTATGGAATCCATGACCAATACTTTAGAAATCAGCCTGCCGCGCAAATTAACCAACCAACTGTTGCATCTGGCGCAACTGTCCCCGGAAGCGGAAGTCTGCGGCTTGATCGGCGCCGACGCCAGCGGCAAACCGGTCGCTTGCTATCCGGTCAATAACGGCGCCGCCGACCCGAAACGCCGGTTTTTACTGGATGCCGCCGAACAAATCGCGGCGATGAAACAAATGCGGGAAAACGGCGAAAGCCTGTTTGCGATTTACCACTCGCATCCGGACACGCCGGCCACGCCCTCGGCCACCGACATTGCCGAAGCGGCTTATCCGAATGCGCTGAATCTGATTATTTCCTTGAACACCAAAGGCGTATTGGAAATGCGCGGTTTCAAAATCGACGGCAATAGCGTCACCGAAGCCGTGTTGAATCTGATCGAAGCCTAGGAGCCCTTGCACTTCAAGTTATATTTCTGTACCCGGTAACGCAAAGTCTCGCGGGTGGTACCCAGCATCCGCGCCGCGGCGGTGACGTTTTCGTCGGTGCGGTTCAATACTTCCTGGATCAAGTATTTCTCCATATCGTGCAGGCTCAGGCTGCCGTCCAACGGCAGGAAAATACCGTTTTCGTTTTGCTGCACGGTCGGGCTGCTCGGCGCATTCGGCAGTTGCAGCCAATGCTCCGGAAAATTTTCGTCGCTCGCGAGCAATACGCAACGCTCGATCACATTCCGCAGTTCGCGGACGTTGCCGGGCCAATCGTAAGCTTTCAACAAAGCCCAGGCCTGTTTGGAAATTTTGCTGACATTTTTCGCCGACTTGCGGTTGCTCTCGGCGATAAAAAACGGCACCAGCTCGTCCAAATCCTGCTTGCGCTCGCGTAACGCCGGCACCCGCAAGCTCATCACGTTCAAGCGGTGGTACAAATCGCTGCGGAACAAGCCCAGCTCGACTTTTTGCAGCAAATTCAAATTAGTGGCGGCGACAATTTGCACGTCTATCGCAATTTCGGCCTCGCCGCCCAACCGCCGAATCCGGAGGTCTTCCACCGCCTTCAGCAACTTGGTCTGCAAATCCAGATCCATCTCGCCGATTTCGTCGAGGAACAGCGTGCCGGTGTGGGCTTGCTCGAACAAGCCGCGATGGCGCTTTTTGGCGCCGGTAAAAGCACCGGCTTCATAACCGAATAATTCCGATTCCAGCAGCTCCCGCGGCAGCGCGGCACAGTTGACTTCGACCAGCGGCGCATTGGCCCGGCTGCCGGACGCATGCAGTATGCGTGCGATCAAACCCTTGCCGGTGCCGGTTTCGCCGGAAATGATCAAGCTGGAAAACGGCGTTTTCGCCACTTGCGAAATCATAGTCCGCAGCAAAGTGGCGGCCTGACTACTGCCGACCAGGGCGTCCACCGTATGCTTGCTGTTGCGGGCCATGGCTTGCTGCTGCACTTGGCGCTGGGCTCGAGCACTGCGCGCCGCCCCTTCGACCAACAGGTTCAAGCGCTCCAGTTCGCAAGGCTTTTCGACGAAATCGTAAGCCCCCAGCCGCACCGCCCGCACCGAATCGGCCACTCCGCCGTAACCGGTCAAAAACACCCATTCGCTGCTGCCGATCTTGTCCTTGATTCTTTCCAACAAATCCAGGGCATTGCCGTCCGGTAAGTTCATGTCGGACAACACCACCAACGGGTCGGTAGTCTGGCTCAGCAAATGTCGCTCGGCTTGCTGCAAATTCTCGCTGACCGTAACTTCCCAATTTTTTTTCCGAAAGAAACGCGCCAGCTCGGAACCGAGCAGAGCCTCGTCTTCAATGATTAACAGCGTATCCGGCATAGGCTTTATTTATGCTCCCAGGAGGCAAGGTCTTCGATCGGTTCCAGGTGGGTATCGATATCGATATTGTCCAAATTGTCCATGATTTGCCGCTCGATATCCTCCAGCAAATCGTGACCCTGCTGCACGCTCCATTGGCCGGGCACCAGTACATGTACCGACATGAAGCGACGAGCGCCGGCGTAACGGGTACGCAAGGCGTGATAAGCGATGGCATGGCTGGCAACATATTGCTCCAACACCGCGACGATGGCTTTCACTTCGTCTGCGGGCAACGCCGCATCGAGCAATCCGGAAACGGTACGCCGGATCAACTGCAATCCGGCCCAGACGATATGGAAGGCGACGCCGATCGCCAGCAACGGATCCAAAATTTCCCAGCCGGTCATACCCAAACTTTGCGCCAGATTCAAACTGGCTTCGAAGCGGTTACCCACCGAGATCAAAGCAATACCGACCAAGATGCCGACCGTGGTCCAGACGTCGGTCATCAAATGCTTGCCGTCGGCTTCCAGGGTGATCGACTGCCGCTTCCGCCCGACACCGATCAGTACCCGCGCTACCGCCAGATTGATCAGCGACGCAAACACCGAGACCGCGATACCCAAATCCAGTTGTTGCAAAGCCTGCGGGTGCCATAAACGCTCCCAAGCCGAAAAACCGATACTGAACGCCGCCAACAGAATCATCACACCCTCGGCACCGCTGGAAAAGTACTCGATTTTCTCATGGCCGTAGGCGTGGGTATCGTCCGGCGGCCGCGCGGAAATACTCAACACCGCGACCATAATCACCGCCGCCACCAAATTGATTACAGATTCCAGCGCGTCGGACAGTAAGCCCACCGAACCGGTCAGCCAATAGGCGTAGCTTTTCAGGCCGATGGTAGACACGGCTGCGGCGATGGAGAGCCAACCGTAGGCGGCGAGAGACTTCGGTGCGTTAGCCATTAGCGGAGGACATGCATAAAGAATCGAATTTTAGCAGACTGCGTCGCACCGGACCGATTCAGGCAGCGAGCGGGAAAGTCAAGGTCACGCAAGCGTGGCCCTGTTCGTCGTTTTGTAAACGCATCCCCCCTTGGTGGTCTTTGACGAAACGTCTTACCATCGCCAGCCCCAAACCGCTGCCGCCGTCTTTCAGACTGACGAAAGGCCGAATGCCGTGGCGTAAAAAGTCGGCGCTGAAACCCGGTCCGGAATCGACCACAGTAAGCTCCAATTTACCGTCAAGGATGTCGGCGTTGACATTGACTTCGCCATTGCTAGCCCCGATAGCCTGGACCGCGTTCAACAGCAAGTTCAACACCGCCTGACGGAACTCGCTCTCCGGCAAAAACACATACAGTTCTTCGGCCACCCGACAGTTGAAGCTCACGTTTTCCCGCGCCTGATATTTCAGCAAGGTCAACAATTCTTCCAACAACGGCTGCACGGCGACACGTTGCGATGTCTCGCCGTTACTGCGAGCAGAGGCCAATAGATCGTTCAAATTGCGGGTCAGGCGTTGCACTTCGCGGTATACCATCTGCAACCGTTCCGCCAGATCACTGTCGCGGCATTCTTCCAGCATGTTCTCCATCGCCAATTGGATACTGGCCAGCGGATTGCGCAGTTCATGGGCGGTGCTGGCCGCCAATTCAGCCAGTGCGGCCAAACGCTCGGCCTTGGCCAACTGTTGGCTGCGCTCCAGCAAGGCGTGGCTGGTTTGCCGGACCCGGTATTCGAGCAATTCGGTGTGCTCCAGATGTTCGCGTTCCAACTCGACCAGACGCGAAACCAAATGGTTGTAGCGATCGAACAAGGCGTGCAGCAACGGGTCCGAGGTGCTCCGGTTGATCGGTTTCATCTCGCCCTCGGCCAGGCCGGACAACAGTTCTTTCAAGCAGTCCAGCGGTTCCAACACATTGGTGCGAAAGAAGTAGCCGACGATCCACAACAACAACAGCGGCAACAAGATCGCCAACTGCATTTCCAATTCGCCGTCGTCTTCAATATTGATCAACAAGCGCTCTTCTTCCTGAGCCTGCCGGTCCAGAACCTGTTTAATCAACTGCAACGCGGTGACCAAATTAGCCTGGTCGCCCTGCACCGCCTTGCCGAACACTTCCTGCAGTTGCTGCAGATTGGCCGGTATCGCACTGTCGTAATCGCTCAAACCGCCGATCAATTGCTCCTGAATATCGGCTAACTGACTTTTCTCGACCTCGGAAGCGCTCTGATTGGTCGACAGCGTCAATTGCAGCTGCAGCAGTTCGAACAGCGTATCTTCCAAATGATGGCCGCGGCCGATGTCGCGTTCGATGATGTGGATACGCTGATCGTTGACCCAGGTCAGGCGGCCGATTGCCAGCAATTCGGCAATTACCAACAGGCCCAAGACAAAGCTGACAAAGATGACCGGCCTGAATAACAGGCCACGCATGGTAGGGTACATAGGCGGATACCGGGTAATCGCGAGATAACTGGCGAGTTTAACCGACCTCGTGCGAAGGCGTTAGCCGAATAGCGGGTTTTGTTACGCACAAAAAAACGCCGCGTTCCCGGAGAAACGAGGCGTTCTGATGATTCATTCAACTGCGGGGAACTCCCGCTGTTGAATTTAGTAGTTGAACTGCAACTGGGTACGAATCATGTCGCCACTGGCTTGTTGCAAGAATCCGGCTGCGGTTGTTTGAGTCTGGATTTGGGTGCGGCTCATGGTCGAGTAAGCCAAAGTCAGCTCCAACGCCTTATTGATTTGATACTCGACACCTGCCTCGACTTCATCAACCGACACTCTTGGGGCATTGGTAACGCCTTTCCACGCGCCGTCGTAGGTTTGCCATTTCACATAAGGAAACATTGTGCCTTTGGTGCCGAATACTTCGTCGATTTTGTACATTGCCTGCACATAACCGCCTTCCAAATGCTTGCGATCTATGACATTGGTCATCGGGTCTAGCGTGGAGCCAGCCCCCCAGTTCCATTCCGCTTGCAAGCCAAATGGTTGCGGGAATAAGACAGCATGGACGCCTACCCGGTCTTCACTGTTATCCCGCGCGGTCGGAGTACCGGAACCGAAGCGGCTGGTATACGCCGCAGTGGATCGGTTAAACCGGCCCGACAACGCGTCCGCACCAACCTCCAAGACTTGGCCCCGCATTGCACTACCGAGAAATCCCAAGTCGAACGGGTATGTGGAGTGGGCGACCAGATACATGCCATCGTTGGCTTCGGCCTTGTTGATACCTTGACCGTTATATACACCGACACCCAAAACACCGTAATCACCCGAGGTTTTCAAGCCTTTCTTGGTTAGGTCTTTCCACAGTTTCTGCACGTCGGATGGGCTCCAATAGGCGAACAAGCCCAAATCTCGTTCGCTGGGCACCGCGCTGTTCAGAGCATCGTCGCGATCGAGCGCAATCCGGTTTTGCGATGACTGCAAGTTTTCCCAACCGAACGGCACTTTGGATTGGCCGGCACGAATCCGGTATTCATGAGCTTTGTCGAACGCCAAGTCGGCATAGGCATCGCGTAACTGGGCAAAGTGCAAATCGCCGTTGGTGGTAGCGAAGTCCGGTTGCAGATATAACGAGATGTATTCGTTGATATCGCCGGAGAAGACCAAACGCACCCGGCGCAATGAGAAGTTGCTGTTGTTACCGATTGAACCGTCACCGACCGATTTCAGTTCCGGCTCGCCGGCGACACGGTCCCCACTCAGCGGTTGGTTATAACGCATTTGGGTATAACCGCGCATATTGATCTTGTTGAACCACTTTTCGTCGTTCTTGGCCTTATCCTCGCGCTGCGCCACGATATGTTCTTCGATGGCTTTCAACTCGTTGGTTTTCAATTCGAGGTCGGTCTGAATCGCGGTCAAATCGGCTTTTTGTTTGGCGCTGTCTTCGACTTTCTCGAACGACCCCAATTTGGTCCGTCCAGGGCCGGGTTCGGCAAAAATCTGCTTGGTTTTTTCGTCGACGTATAGGTCCAATGCGATGGCTTCGGCGAAGCTGCCGGCACCCATCACTGCCACAATGGCCAAACTGAGCTTGGAAAGTTTCATCAAAAAATGCTCCAAAATTTAAACAAATCAATAAATTAAGACAGACCAACCGGCTTGACCGGCGAGTTTGGAGGCATTTTAGGGGGGTAATATGACAGCTTTGTGACAATTCGGTTTTAGCAACGCAAATGTTGCTTGAATGCAACGCCTTTACCAAACCGGATCGATAATATTCGACGCCACACACAGATTCGACCGCGCAGCTTGTCAGCCGCAACAATGCCACGGAACTGTAATTTGCGGATTAGCGTAAGAAGCGGCGGGAAAACGGCCGTAATATTTGCGTCACACATCCGGCCGGAAACTTGAACGAGCCGGCGCGGACAATCGGGGAAATTAGCGGGAGGGGTAAAACAGTTTAAAAATGACTTCGAATTCGTCGCTGATCTTATCCAGCACGAAACTGATTTGTTCCGGGGACAGATTGAGCGCGCTGACCGCGAAAGCGTCATAGGGATTTTCGATCCGGCTCAGACAATTGGCCAAGCGGACCATCGCCGCCAAATCCGAAAACGGACCGATCGTATCGGGAAAACAATGCAAGCGGATGCTTTCGACGATGGCTTCCGGCAAATTCCACAGCTGGCATAGTTGTGCACCGACCTGAAAGTGGTCGAAGCCGATCACGTTTTGTTCGATGTGTACGTCGTCGTCGACCTCCAGATGCGACTGGGATTGTAGTAATAAATCCACTTCGCGAGCCAAAACCGGAATCCGGCGGTAGAACACCAACTGCCCCAGGTTATGGAGCAAACCGCAGATGAAGGCAACATCCGTATAGTGCTTGCCGAATTGCAGATCCAGCTCCCTGGCAATCAGCGCGCAACGCAGATTACGCGCCCAAAAATCGTGGATGGTGAAAACTTGGCCGGGCAAGTCGGAAAAGCGCTCGACGACGACCGCCCCCAGCACCAGGTTCTGCAGCTCGCGGGTACCGATCAGCGTGATCGCCTTGGCGATCGAACCGATCTGAGCCGAAAAACCGTAAAACGCGCTATTCACGATCTTCAACAACTTGGCGGCCAGTGCCGCGTCGTTTTCGATCACAAACGCCGCGTCCTTCGCGGTCTTGGTCGGATCCTCCACCACCTTCTTGAGCTGAAAATAAACATTCGGCGGCGAAGCGAGTTGAAGATCGCCCCGCAACAGATCGGTAATGGTTAACGTGGATGGTGAGGATACTATCATCAACAATTCTAAAATTATGAATTTGCACCTATACTAGCAAGCGATAGCATAGAAACGACTTTAAAGTTTGCGGTTAACCCTAGTCCATTTCAATGGAATTACAAGCTTTGCAAATGCCGGCCGCCCTCCCTACCCATGTTTGAAGCCCCCCCATTTTCAACAAATACCTGGATGGTATTAAATGTTTGCCAGTGACGCGCTCAAAGAAAAACTCATCGTCGTAGCGGAACACGACGAAATCTCGGCGTTGAAGATCGTTTCCACGCTTAAGGCCAAAGGCTTTACCAATATCAGCCAAGCCGGCAGCGGCGAGCAAATTTACCAACTACTGCGCCCGCACAGCAGCACCCCGGAAGCCATCGGCCTGATCGTCTTGAATACGGCTTTGCCACTGTGCAAAGTCCATGAAATGTGCCGCAACCTTTCCAGCACCGCGGCGGCTTCGGTGATTCCCGTGGTCTTGTTGGACAACGAAAACTTCGATTGCCCCTCCGATCACTGTTCGATCGAACCGGAAACCGATTGCCTCACTTATAGAATCCACACCCCGGTCAATACTCAGGAGTTGTTGCTGGCGGTGAAATTTCTGCTGAGTCTGAAACAAGAACGCCAACTTCGTCAGCGCCAGGAAGAGCAATTGATTAACGAGTTGGCGGCAAAAAACGTCATCGACGCCAAACTCAAGTTTCTGGTCGCGCACGACGAACTAACCGGCTTGTTCAATCGCAGCAGCTTCGAACGCCAGTTGCGGCTGATTTTGAATCGCAGCAACAAAACCCAAAAAGACGGCGCGTTGTTGTTCATCGACGTTGACCGCTTCAGCCTGATCAACGAGTTGGAAGGTTTCGAAGTCGGCGACCGTCTGCTGGTGGAGCTGGCCATTCTGGTCCGCAAACTAACCCCCCCGGCCAGCCTGTTCGCCCGCATCGGTGCCGACGAGTTTTGCCTGTTCGTCGAGAACAAGACCAAAAAGCAGGCGCAGATACTGGCCGAAACCATCAAAAATACGGTCGACAATTTCCGTTTTTTCACCGGCGAGGTTTGCTACAGCGCCTCGGTTTCGATCGGTATTGCCACGCTGGACAACTCGGTATCGGCCTTTCATCCGGGGGAAATGATCCTGCATGCACGCCAGGCCTGCAATTTCGCGAAAAATACAGGCCGCGACAAGGTCTGCGTGTATAACAGCGAAGACGTTACCGTCAAGGAAAGGCGACGCGATATCTATTGGGTGCCGTTAATCCGTAGGGCATTGCGCGACAACAATTTGTTTCTGGTGTTCCAGCCCGTGGTGCAGTTGACCGACGGCAATATTTCCCATTACGAAGTTTTGCTCAGAATGCGCGGCGAGGGCGACGAGATCATCACCCCGGACCAATTCATTCCGGTCGCTGAGCGCACCGGTTTAATCCATGCAATCGACTTATGGGTGGTGGAAAGCGCGATCGATTTTCTGGCGGCGTTGCCGTCGTATATGTCATACGTGTCGCTGGCCATTAACCTGTCGAGTACCGCTTTTCAATACCCGGATTTGTTGTCTACGATCAGCGACAAGCTGGAAATGACCTGGATCGATGCCGGCCGCCTGACCTTCGAAATTACCGAAACCGCCGCCGTCGACAACTTCGACAAGACCCGGCACATGATCAACAAAATCCGCTCCTTGGGCTGTAAATTCGCGCTCGACGATTTCGGCGCCGGATTTTGTTCCTTCAATTACCTGAAAACCTTTCCGGTCGATTACGTAAAAATCGACGGCCAATTTATTAGAAACCTGCTGGAAAACGAAACCGACCAGATTCTGGTGAAATCGATGGTAGAAATCGCTTCCAAACTGGGCAAGAAAACCATTGCCGAATTTGTCGAATCCACCGGTACCGCACTCAAGTTAAAAGAAATTGGCGTTAATTTCGGCCAGGGTTACGCATTCGGGAAACCCGACCGCAATTTAATCGACAGCCAGGTTTCCAATGCAATATTGTTCGCTGCCCCGAAGTCGACGACCACGATCAATTAGAGTTATTCGGGGAAAATTCCCGTTGATATCGGCCGGCCAATTAGTTTACCGGCATGCTTTGCTCTGGTATATTCGGATTCGGCAACAATATTTGCCTTTACATCGTGCTTAAACTTTAATAAATAAAATTAAAACAAGGGGGGAAGGACTATGGCTGAATTGCTTTTCATAGCGACCACTATTTTTGTGGCTTATGTGATATTTGTAGTGCTGGGGGGGAAGAAAGACACGTCGGAAAGCCCGCAAGCCGAGGCAGCAAAACCTGAAGCCGTCAAACCGGCGCCGCAGCCGGAACCAGCCGCCCCGCCCGCCGCCGTCAAAACCGCAGAAAAATCCGCAAAACCAGCCCCCGCCAAACCTTCCGCAAAAACCGCAACCAAGGCCGCTCCGGCCAAACCGGCCACAACCAAACCGGCCGCTAACGCCGACAGCCTGAAAAATCCGAAAACCGGCGAAGTCGCCAAGTTTCCGGCCAGCTACGCCTTTGCCAAACGCTGGATTAAAGATGCACTGGTAGAAGAAGGCCTGCTGGACAAGGTTTACAAGAACAATGAGCTGGACGAGGCCGCCAATGCCAAAATTCAGGCCGCGCTGCAACAATTGAGAACATTGGACAAATACCAGTAACCACGCAGCGCCTGCGGCAGCCTTGCGGGCGACAGGCTGCCGGCCCTTATTCCAGGCCGAGTTTCTTCAAGCGGTAACGCAATGAGCGGAAACTCATCCCCAAATATTTGGCTGTCGCCGTTTTGTTCCAGCGGTTTTCTTCCAGGGCCGAGCTCAATGCCTTTTTCTCGATATCTTCCAAATAGCTTTCCAGCGACATTTTTTCGGCATTGAAATCTTCGGCCACAGCCAAATCCAAGCCCATCGGCAAATTCAGATCGTCTACCTGAATCACGCCGCCCTCATGTAACGCCAAAGCTCGCTCCAGAATATTTTCCAATTCGCGAACGTTGCCGGGAAAATAATATTGCTTCAACGCGCTGAGCGCCGCATCGGATAATTCCGGCTTGGCAATGCCGTTGTTACGGGCCAACCCTTGCAACAAATGTGCGGTCAATTGCGGAATATCGGCCGCCCGTGCCCGTAACGGCGGCAAATTCAGTTCGATGACGTTGATCCGGTAATACAAGTCCTGCCGAAAACTGCCTTCCTGAACCATTTTGGCTAAATCCCGGTGGGTGGCACTCAACAGACGCACATCCACCGGAATCTCGTGTTGTTCGCCAATCGGCCGGATTTTCTTTTCTTGTATCGCTCTCAGTAATTTGACTTGCAACGCCAACGGCAAATCGGCCACTTCGTCCAGAAACAGGGTGCCGCCGTCCGCAGCTTGGAACAAGCCCTGCTTGTCGCTGACCGCCCCGGTGAAACTGCCCTTTTTATGGCCGAAGAACTCGCTTTCCATCAATTCATGCGGGATCGCTCCGCAGTTGATGGCGACGAATGCCTTATCGCTACGGGGGCTTTGCTGATGGATCAGTCGTGCCACCAACTCCTTGCCGGAACCGGACTCGCCGCTGATATATACCGGCGCCTGATTCCGCGCGACCTTATCGATCTTCGAGCGGATATTGCGCATTGGCATCGACTCGCCCAGCAACAAATCGCGGGTGCGGCGTTCTTTTTCCGCCACCCGGTTCAGCGAGATTTGCAAGGCATGACTGACCAACTGCCGCAATACCGCCAGATCGACCGGTTTGGACAGAAAATCGAAAGCGCCTTTTTTCATGGCTTTGATCGCAACATCCATGCTGCCGTGGGCCGTAATCACCGCCACCGGCAATTGCAAGCCTTGGCTCTGAATGTAATCGACCAGTTCCAGGCCGTCGCCATCCGGCAAGCGCATGTCGGTCAGACATAAATCGAAAGATCGGCTGGCTAACCAATGCTTGGCTTCGGCTAGCGTCGCCGCGCAGCAGGTTTGGATTTGCATCCGGTTTAGCGTGATCTCCAATAACTCCCGAATATCGGGTTCGTCGTCAACCAACAAAGTAACAGGCATATTCATATTTCAATCGCCGCACGATCGGCGTTCGCCAATAACAAGGTAAAACAGGATTTTTCGCCGGGCGCGTAATACAACTCCGCCCGATTCAATTCGGCCAATTCCCTGGAGATATAAAGCCCCAGCCCGGTACCCTGGTGAGACGTGGTGAAAAACGGTTCGAACAGATGCTGCAGATTGTCGGCGCCGATGCCCGGGCCGTTGTCTATCACGCTGATGTAAGGCGAGCCTTGAGCCAGGCCCGCTTCGATCATCAGCGATCCAGCTTCCGGGCGACCATACTTCAGCGCGTTGGCGCACAAATTATCCAGAATCTGTTTCAAATGGCCGCCGTCGATGTAGGCATCCAGGCCTTGGGCCTTAAACGACAAGTTAAACGTGTCTTTTTTCAGCCCCAGATTCAGCCGTTGCTCGCTCAAGTAGGCCGGCAGCCACTGGTCCAGCGCGATTGTCTGCTTATGCGAGGGCGTGCGCCGCGACAGCTTGAGAATGTCCTCGATAATACCATTCACCCGCTGGCAATGAACCCGGACGATCTCGGTTAAGCGTAAATCCTGGGCGTCCAAGGCGCGGGACTCGGCCAGCAATTGGCCGGCATGACTGATCGCCGATAGCGGGTTACGAATTTCGTGGGCAATACTCGCCGTCAATCGGCCCAAAGAAGCCAGTTTGCTTTGTTGCAGACGCTGGTTGTAGAGGGCGATGTCTTCGAAAATCAACATATTCAAGTTTTCGCCGTCCATCATAAGTGCCGAGAACCGGACTTGAATTTCACTTCGATCGGGCAAAGACACGATGGCAAAATCCTGCTCCCGTTGTTCGCGCCACAATTCGAAAGCCTGTTGCAGTTGCGGCGAAATGTCGGCTAGGGTGGCTGGCTGCCGTTCCAGCCCCAATAAACGCAATGCCGAGTGGTTGGATAGCTGGGTCGCCTCGCCGTCGTCGACAATCATGATGCCGGATTGTAAATGCTGAATGATGTAGCGGTTCAAGCTTTCCAGCCGGGCAATGGTCTGCGCGTGACGTTGCGCCAGAATCACGGCCTGCTCGGCCCGCTGCGCCAGTATCACCGACAGATAGGCGATCGAAAAGAATGCGACGCCAAGCATGCCGGCATAGGTCAGTGTGGTAGTTTCAAACGCCCGGGTCTGGATCGCGTAAACCTCTTCGGTCAGAATCGCCACACTCGCCAACGCGGCAAACAAGATCGCACACCGCCCGCCAACCAACAGCCCGCCGGCCGCAATCGAAATCGCCAGCAAGATGCCAATTCCGCTGCCGACCCCGCCGCTGGCATGCATCATCAGCGTAATCAAGATGATATCGGTAAAGATAAAAATCTGAGCCAATCGGGCGTAACCCAGCCGCAGCCTAAATGCGATTGGCGCGGCAATCAGCGAAATCGCCAAATAAGCCAAACTGGCGAACTGGTACAATGCGGTGTCGTAAGAGCCGAGTAGGGACGGACCGAAACGCAAATAAAACAGCATTGCGAACAGGCTGGCGGTTACGAAACGGTACAAGGCAAAGATTTTCAGCATCAACCAGGCCTGCCGACTGGGAATACCGTAACCTTTGGAAAAGGGACAGGGGTATAAAGTATCGGCCGCTGGCATTCGCATTGCCCGTCGTTTTTTCAGGAGTTGGTTAAAATTAGCGTCCGGCAATCATAGCACCAACTCAAAACGCCGCGATGCCCGCCTCAATATGGAGCACCTAGATGAATATTCACGAATACCAGGCGAAACAACTATTTAACGACTTTGCCATCCCGGTTCCGCGCGGATTGGTCGCGGCCAGTGCCGCGGAAGCTCAGGAAGCCGCTCGGCAATTGGGTGGGGTAAAGTGCGTGGTCAAAGCCCAAGTCCACGCCGGCGCCCGCGGCAAAGCCGGCGGCGTAAAACTCGCCGACAGCCCAGCAGAAGCGGGCCAATTCAGCACAGAGATGCTGGGCAAGCGTTTGGTTACCCACCAGACCGATGCCGCCGGCTTGCCGGTGAACAGCGTCTGGATCGAAGAGGCGTCTGCGATCAAATCCGAGTTTTATTTGAGCCTGCTGCTGGATAGGGAAAGCGAACGCCTGATTTTCATCGCCTCGGCGGCCGGCGGCATGGATATCGAAGCAGTCGCCGCCCAAACCCCGGAAAAAATCGTCAAAGTGCCGGTGCATCCGGCGGCCGGACTGCAAGCTTACCAAGGCCGGCAAATCGGCGCCGCACTCGGTTTGGGCAAGGAACAACAGGGCCAACTGCAAACCATCTTGAACGGCATGTACCAGTTGTTTCTGGCCAAGGATTGCAGCCAGATCGAGATCAATCCGCTGATCGAAACCGCAGACGGCAGACTGGTCGCCTTGGACGCCAAAATCAATTTCGACGATAACGCAATCGCTTTGCATCCCGACATCGCCGCGCTGCGCGACGCATCGCAGGAAGACGCCAAGGAAGCCGAGGCCAAGCAATTCGATCTGAACTACGTCACGCTGGGCGGCAACATCGGCTGCATGGTCAACGGCGCCGGCCTGGCGATGGCGACGATGGACATGGTCAAATTAAAAGGCGGCGCGCCGGCCAATTTCCTGGACGTCGGCGGCGGCACCAACAAAGACAAGGTCAAAGAGGCCTTCAAACTGATTTTGTCGGACGGCACCGTCAAGGCCGTGCTGGTCAATATTTTCGGTGGCATCGTCAAATGCGATGTGATCGCCGCCGGCATTCTGGCTGCGGTCGAGGAAATGCATTTGACCATTCCGGTCGTGGTGCGCTTGGAAGGCACCAACGTCGAGCAGGGCAAAACCATGTTAAGCCAGTCCGGGCTCGGGCTGGTGCCGGCGGACAATTTGAACCAAGCCGCCGAATTGGCGGTGAAACTGGCGCAGGAGGTGGCCTGATGAGCATTTTGATCGACAAAAACACTAAAGTCATTTGCCAGGGTTTTACCGGCAAACAAGGCACCTTCCACTCCGAACAGGCCCTGGCCTACGGCACCCAACTGGTCGGCGGCGTCACGCCGGGCCGCGGCGGTTCCACTCACCTGGAACTACCGGTGTTCGATACGGTGGAGCAAGCGGTCAAAGCCACCGGCGCCAATGCGACGATGATTTACGTGCCGCCGTTTTTCGCCGCCGATGCGATTTTGGAAGCGGTCGCGGCCTGCATCGAATTGATCGTCTGCATCACCGAGGGTATTCCGGTACTGCAGATGCTGAAAGTCAAAGCCGCGATGCAGGGCACCCAATCCTTACTGGTCGGCCCCAACTGCCCCGGCGTGATCACGCCCGGCCAATGCAAGATCGGCATCATGCCCGGCCATATTCACCAGCCCGGCAAAATCGGCATCGTCTCCCGCTCCGGCACCCTGACCTACGAAGCGGTGCACCAAACCACCCGCGAAGGCTTGGGCCAGAGCACCTGCGTCGGCATCGGCGGCGACCCGATCCACGGCATGAACTTCATCGACGTGTTGCGCCGGTTCCAGGACGATCCACAAACCGAGGGCATCGTCATGGTCGGCGAAATCGGCGGTAGCGACGAGGAACAGGCCGCGGAATTCATCAAAGCCCAGGTCACGAAACCGGTGGTCGGTTACATCGCCGGCCAGACTGCACCGCCCGGTAAACGCATGGGCCACGCCGGAGCCATCGTCACCGGCGGCAGCGGCACGGCAGAAGGCAAGGTCGCAGCGATGAAAGCGGCCGGCGTCAGCATGGTCAGTTCGCCGTCGGATATCGGTGCGGCCATGCGGGATTGTTTTTCGAAGTAGCCAATGCCGTTGAAAATCGCGTTAGCCCAACTCAATTTCACCGTTGCCGACATTGTCGGCAACGTCGGCAAAATCCTGGCCGCAGCCGAACAAGCCCGCGAGCGGCGAGCCGACATCGTCGTGTTCCCCGAATTGTGCGTGACCGGCTATCCGCCGGAAGACCTGTTGCTGCGAGCCGATTTCTTGGCTCAATCGGAACAGGCCGTTCGGCAACTGGTCGCGCAAATTCAAGGCATCGTCGCCGTGATCGGCTTCCCGCGCCGCCGGGATGGCAAGTTGTACAACGCCGCGGCTGCCATCCGCGACGGCGCCATCGTCGCCGAATACCATAAAACCGCGCTGCCCAACTACGGCGTGTTCGACGAGCAACGCTATTTCGAGCCCGGAACCGGCTGTTGCGTATTCGAAGCCAATGGCCGCAAGTTGGCACTGACGATCTGCGAGGATGTCTGGCTGCCCGCCACCATGGCCGCTAACCGCGATGCCGGCGCCGACATCGTGCTGGCCTTGAATGCGTCGCCGTTCCACGCCGGCAAGATGCAGCAGCGCGAGGACATCATCTGCAATCATGTCCGCGCCGCCGGCATCCCGCTGGTGTACGTCAACCAGATCGGCGGCCAGGACGAACTGATATTCGACGGCGCCTCGTTCGTCGCCGATAAAAGCGGCGAAGTGGTTTATCGCGCGGCGGAATTCGAAGAGCAACTCGATGTAGTCGAATTCGACGGCACTTTACCGGCCCGAACCGGCATCGTTGCGCTGTACCAGCCCATCGTCAGCGAATACAAGGCCTTGTTGCTTGGGATTCGCGACTACGTGCGCAAGAACGGCTTTCACGGCGCCATTCTGGGCCTGTCCGGCGGCATCGATTCGGCGCTGGTACTGGCACTGGCCGCCGACGCGCTCGGCGCCAACCGGGTGGAGGCGGTGGCGATGCCGTCGCGCTATACCGCCGACATCAGCAACGAAGACGCCAGACTGGAAGCCGAAGCCCTCGGCGTGAAATTCCATACCCTACCGATCGAACCGGCAGTCAACGCCTTTAACCAGATGCTGGCGCCCCTGTTCGCCGGCAGCCGGAAAGACACCACCGAGGAAAATATCCAGGCCCGCTGCCGCGGCGTATTGCTGATGGCCTTATCCAACAAGCAGGGTAAACTGCTGCTGACCACCGGCAACAAGAGCGAAATGAGCGTTGGCTACGCCACGCTTTACGGCGACATGGCCGGCGGTTTTGCGCCGTTGAAGGATGTGTCCAAATTGATGGTTTATAAACTGGCCGAATACCGCAACAGCCTGTCGCCGGTGATTCCGGAGCGGGTCATCACCCGGCCGCCGTCGGCCGAACTGGCGCCGGACCAAAAAGACGAAGACTCGCTGCCGCCCTACTCGATTCTGGATCCGATTCTGGCCCTCTACATCGAGCAGGACCAATCAGCCGCCGACATCGTCGCCCTGGGCTATCCGCGCGACGCGGTCGAACGCGCCATCTCGCTGGTCGACCGCAACGAGTACAAACGCCGGCAATCGCCGCCGGGCATTCGCATTACGCCCAGAGCCTTCGGCCGCGACCGGCGTTACCCCATTTCATCGGCTTACCGCGGCACCGCCGCGCTTAATCCAACAGCGCCCGACAACGTTAAGGAGTAAATTCATGTCAATATTGCGTACCGTTTTAATCTCTACCGCACTGCTGCTGACGGCTGAGAACGGTCTAGCCCGCGAAATTAATATTCCAGTGCCGATGGAATACCGCTTTATCAAGAGCGTTTTGGTTAACCAACTCTACACCGGCCCGGACGAATCGGTGCGGGCCTGGAAAGACGGCAAACAATGCAGCTATCTCGACCTGGACCATCCGCAAATCAGCGGCGAAAACGGCCAAGTCAAAATCCAGAACAACGTCCAGGCCCGAATCGGCACTGCTTTGGGCGGCAAATGCATGGCGCTGGTGGAATGGTCCGGTATCCTGCAGACCTTTCAGCAACCCACCGTGGACGCTTCGGGAAATGTGCTGAGCTTTCCGGTCACCCAGCTCAACGCGTTCGACCGCAACGGCCAGCCGCTGAATATCAGCCAGTTGCAATCCTTGATCAAGAAAGCCGCCGAACCGAAACTGTCCGGTTTGAAAATCGACTTGAACCAGGTCCGGCCGGACATCGCTAAAGCTCTGGTGCCTTACATCGCCGCCGATCACAGCGAAGACTTGCACGATACGATCAACAGCTTGCGCTTCAACCAAGCCAAGGCCGACGCCAACGGCTTACAAATCAATTTGGGCTACACGGCCGACAACCCGAACCCGAACAACGTCAAACCGGCCGCAGTTCTAACCGAAACCGAGTTGAAACAATGGCGCGCGCTTTGGCAAAACTGGCAGGCTTCCCTGGACAAATCGATCGCCACTGCCCAGTTGGGCGGCAATGCCGAGGACACCCGAGCCAAACTGCACGAAGTGTTGCAAAAAGCCGGCACGGCCTTCGAGCAAGGCCTGAGCAGCGAATCGGTCGCCGAGAACGACCCGGTGCGCAAGTTTTTCAACAGCTCGTGGGATACCTTCGCCCCGTTGTTGCGCGACGCCTCCAGCCAATTGCCGGGCGGCGAAAAATTGCGTTACGTCACGCTGATTGCCGCGACCGACTTGATGTACGAATTGGAATCGATCGGCTCACCGTTGGGCTTGGAAGTTTCTTCCAACGGTTTGCGCAAACTGGCCCGCTCTTTGATCGCTCAGGAATCGATTAAAAACAAGGGCAAGAAAGCCAAGCGCAAAGGCTGATCCGGCGGGTGTCGCCTCCTTGACGCTCGTCAAACCCAGCCTGCAGCCCTGCATAACGCTTTAGTCTGCCGGGTCGCGCCGACATATCTATCTCCACGGGATTAAAGCCCGCACGCTTCCGGCTAGGCTGCGGCGGGCGGTGCATCCCGATCTACGGCACTTGGACAGCCTTTCCGGTGCCGATAGCCTCCGCCGCTTAACTTGTTTGTTTTAGCGAAAATTTACGTTAAGCTTGCCAGCCAGCCGCACGGAACGCGAGTATCCCAACCCGCAGGGCCGGATCGTCGGTGCCTCGCCCGACAGCTTTCCGGCGCTCGAGAAACTCCAAAGCGAGCGAAACATGCCAGATCACCTGTTCGACATTCACCCGTACATGCCGCACGGCCAATGTTATATGTGGCAAAGCGATCTGCTGATGCTGCACGTGGTGTCCGACGCGCTAATCGTTTTGTCTTATTACTCGATCCCGTTCGCACTGCTCTACATCCTGAAAAAGCGCCTGGACATTCCGTTCAGCTGGATTTACTGGCTGTTCGGCCTGTTCATCTTTCTATGCGGCACGACCCACTTGCTCAGCATCTGGAATGTCTGGATACCGGACTATTGGCTGTCCGGTTTCGTCAAACTGGCGACGGCAATGGTTTCGATCAGCACAGCCGCGTTAGTTTGGCCGTTGGTTCCGAAAATCCTGGCTATCCCCAGCCAAGCGCAATTGGTCGCGGCAAATTCGGCGCTGGCCAGGGAGATCGAGAATCACAAAAACACCGAACGCGAGCTGCGCAAACTCACCCTGGCGATGCAATACAGCTCCAGCATGGTGATGGTCACCGATGCGCAAACCCAAATCGAATATTGCAATCCCGCCTTCTACCAGATTACCGGCTACACGGCGGACGAAGTGATCGGGCGCCGAGCCAATCTGCTGAAGTCAGACCTGACCGCCGAAGACACCTACAAGAATCTTTGGACCACCCTGTTGAGCGGCACCGCCTGGCACGGCGAATTTTTGAACCGCAAGAAAAACGGCGAACTGTTTTGGTGTCTGGAATCGATCGCCCCGATCCTGGCCGACGACAATTCGATCAGCCATTTCGTTTCCATCATTCACGACATCAGCGACCGCAAGGATACCGAGGAAATCATTCGCCATATGGCGTACTACGACCCGTTGACCGATCTGGCCAACCGCTCGCTGTTCAACGAACGGCTCGAACAAGCCATCCACCTGGCCAAGCGCAATCCGCAGATCTTTGCGCTGTTCTACCTGGATCTGGACCGTTTCAAAAACATTAACGATACCCTGGGACATTTGGTCGGCGACAAATTGCTGATCGAAGTCGGGAAACGAATTGCGGCCTGCTTGCGCCAGCAAGAAACCGTCGCTCGCCTCGGCGGCGACGAATTCGCACTGATCGGCCTGAACCTGACCAGTCCCGCCGACGCCGGCGACATCGCCCAACGCGTGATCAACACCATCAACGAGCCGTATTTCATCGACGACCACCAATTGTTCGTCGGCACCAGCCTCGGTATCAGCGTGTATCCGCAGGACGCCACCACCAGCGAACAATTGCTGAAACACGCCGACGACGCACTGTATCTGGCAAAACAGCACGGCCGTAACACTTTCGAATTCTACAACGCCGCGTCCAACGCCTTATCTCTGCGCCGGCTTAACCTGGAAAATCATTTGCGCCACGGCCTGGCCCGCAACGAATTCTCGCTGGTCTACCAACCTCAAGTCGATCTGGCCAGCGGCAGCATCATCGGCTCTGAGGTATTACTGCGCTGGACGCCGGAGCTCGGCGCCGTCGGTCCGGACGAATTCATCCCGATCGCCGAGAACAGCGGCTTAATCGTCGAAATCGGCGAATGGGTGATACGCACGGCCTGCCGCGACTATATGTGTTCACCGTTGCGGGAGCGCAACCTGCTATTGGCTATCAACCTGTCGGTGCGGCAGTTCAAGAAAACCACACTGGTCGACAGTGTGGGCGACATTCTGCGCGAAACGGGTTTTCCGGCCGAACGCCTGGAACTGGAAATTACCGAGAGCATGCTGGTGGACGACATCGAGACCGCCATCAAGCACATGCAAGACTTGAAAAACCTCGGCATTCGGCTGGCGATCGACGATTTCGGCACGGGCTTTTCATCACTCAGTTATTTGAAACGGTTTCCGGTGGACACGCTGAAAATCGACAAATCCTTCGTCGCCGACATTTACGACAACCAGAACGACGCCTGCATCGTGCGCTCGATCATCGGCTTGGGGCACGGCTTGAACCTGAAAGTCCAAGCCGAAGGCGTCGAAACCGAGCAACAATTGACCTTATTGAAGCAGAACAACTGCGACCGCGGCCAGGGCTATTTCTTCCACAAGCCGCTGCCAATAGACGAATTTCGCCGGCTGTTCGCCCGGTTTTAAGGATCCGGACGGCCAGAAGGCTATCGGGCTTTATGCGTTAAGGCAGCGGTAAGGCCCCAGCGGATCGGCGCCCAAAGTACCGACCAGCGATTTCAAATACTCGGGACCCGACACTTGCTGCAGTTTGCGTTGCGCTTGCTGCAACCGTTCCGCCAGCTTCAATTCGCCAACCACGGCCTGATGACTGTTGTCGCGTAAAAATCCCTCCAGATAGCCGACGTGGCGCCGCCACAAAGCCATTTCCCGCTGCTGTTTGAGTTCCAGCCGCTCATGGTACCAATCCGCCGCCAGCAGATACTCGCGGCTAAACATGGCTCTGATCTCCGGATGGTGAGCGTCCTTACCTTCGTAATGGCCGAGCGCCATGATGTGCAGCAGCGCATACAATGGCGGGCAGGCGTCTTCGATACTGCCGTCGTCCAGATATTGCTGGGCCACCCGCTGCTGGGTCTCGACGATGTTGTTGACGCCGTCGACGAACACCTCCAGGTCTTGCCGTTCCGGTTGCAGGATCTCGTCGGTGAACACCGCGTAAGGATTGTCGAAGATCTTGCCCATCAGGCTATGCACGAAATGGCTGGTGATGCGGTAGCCGAGCCGGCTGGCCATGACCAGTTGACCTTTGTACTCAAAATCGGTCAACGGCTCCAGGTAACCGTGTTGCAACAGGTAATCGGCTTCGCGTTCCTGCCGCGACAAGCGGGCCCAGATTTCCGGAATCAACAAGCTGATGTCGTGGTCGACCCGGGTGTCGGGGCCGATATGACCGGCCGAGCTGGAAAACCCCGGATAGCCGGTCAGGATATAAGACACCAAGGTGTTGTTCAGGTCGGTGATGCCGCGCAAGGCGTTGAACGGGCCTTTGGTCAGCGCGCCCTCGCTGCCGGCGCCGGTGGTCGACGGCGACTTGCCGGTCAGCGAGCTGATGAAGTCCATGAACAGCTCCGGCAACTCCTGGTAATGAATCGGGTTGTAAACCGCCAGCGGCCGGATTCCAGGCTCGGGCGGATTGTTGCGCCGGCCGGTCAGCACCGCATCGACCGGATGGCACAAGGGCTGATTCAGCGGAATCTTCCGGTGCAGGCGGGCCCCGACTTCGGCGACATATTTACGCAGCGGCTTGACCACATCGACCCGGGTTTCCAGGTAGCGCGGATTTTTCGAGGGTTTGCCATCCACCAAACGCGGATGCGCGGAAGACACGACAAAGCCCTTGCCGTCCTGATAGGCATCGCTCAACAGGTTTTGCATCGGCGGGGTAAATTTGGAGAAGGTCATCACGTCTTCGACCACCGCGGCCAGTTTTGCCGGATCCAACGGCTCGAAATTAGCCATGAAATTGCCGGGGCCGGACATGTTGGCTTCGGTCTGCTTGTCGTAGCCGGGGATGATCGCATCGTCCGGCCGCTGAAACAGCCGGTATTCGCAGTTGGTGACCAGTTTCAAGCTCATCTGGTAACCGGTATCCGGTAACCACGGCTGTACTGACGTGGTCGGTACCACCACCGAGGCGCTGATATCGTCTTCCATCTGCACTTTCTCGCAGGCGATGTAGTCCTGGCGAACTTTAAACGTACGCCAGCCGCCTTCGGCGTCGAAACCGACCCGCAAATAGGTGGCGACGATCTTCCGCTGGTTCAGTTTCAGCTCGTGGCCCGGCGCACCGTCGATGACATCCACCGACAAATGGTCACGCCAGTGTTCGCCCCACTCCTCGCGGTAAAAACGTTTGATCAGGAACACCAACGCCAGAATGCTGGGCGGAATCGATTTCAGCCAGTTGTTGAACTCCGGGGTGTGATAACTGGACGGCGTCAATAATTTGATCACCGAGCCCAGGCTGCGCTCCGGACTCAGAATCTTGCGGGCCGAATCGCGATCTTCGTGCTCGTAGCCCGGCAGGAAGCGGCCGGTGTAATCCTTGTCGAAAATCGCCTGCACCCGGTCCAGATCGTGCTGCAAGTCGTCGACGAACAACGGCCCGTAAATCACCGCATCCTCGATGGATTTGGAAATTTCCGACTTGCCGCCGCCGGACACGGTACACGGCTTGTGGCAAAAGGTACCTTCGGCGACGGTACCGATCAACCGCCAGGACGGCGCGCCGGGGTGCTTGCACATCTCGATCTTATAGCCGTTGGGCTGCACGTAAATCTTGCCCGGTTGCAGCCGGATGCTATGGCTCTGGCCGTTTCTGATCCAGGTGATTTTCTGGTTGTTCAGGCTCATCCGCAGGTCTTGCGGCACGTAAATGATGTCCGGATATTGCTTGTCGATGGCGTAGCCTTCCGGCTGCATGTCCATGATGGCGCCGTAACGATAAACCATGTCGTCGAAATCATAGCCCGGCTCGCGGGTCAGGCTACCGATGCCGAATTCGTCGCCGTGGTTGAAGCGGCGGAAGGCCAGCGCGCCGCCGGCATGCTCCTCCTCGGCCAAACCGAACAGATTGGCGGCATAGCTGATTTGGGTTTTCACTTCCTTTTTGCAGTAGCCGTAATAGTTGTCGGCGACGAGCGTGACAATGACGCCGGAACGATCGCGGGCGGTCAGTTTAAAGGCCTGGCCGTCGTTATACAGTTCGGCCGGGTTCTGCCAACACATGCCTTCGGCGCGCTGGCGTTCGCTGGCATCATCCCAGTGCGGCAAGCCCAACTGTTTTTTGGTGAGCTTGACCAGATGCGGCGCCAGAATCACGCAGCCGCTGTGGCCGGACCAATGTTCGACGTCCAGCGCCGCGTCGCATTCCGGCAAGGCCGGATTGCCGCCGTTGCCGAAAATACTCTCGACGAAATCGAGGTTGCTGACCAGATTTCCAGGGGCGAAAAAACGGATTTCCATCGATTTTTCGGCTGCAACGCCAGGGATTTCCGGGCAAACCACCGGCCGCAGCAGCAAGGAGGCGAACATGCGCGCCGGCTGGGGCTGATTGGCGGTAAACGGCAGGGTCAGCAAGTCTGGCGGCGGATTCAGAGCTTCGGCCAGCATCAAGGCGAAGGTCAGCTTCGGCACCTGTTTTTTGTCGCCGGGCACCGGCAAACCGCCTTCGGCGATATGAAACGAGCCTTGGGTGGTACGGCGGTCGCTGGCCGGATTATGCAACACCCCCTGTTTGACGCGGAAACTGGACACGATTTCGGAACGAAATTCATCTTCGCCCATCGGCAGCGACAATTCGCGCGCTACGCCGTGGCGATCCAGCTCGAAGGTCATGGTCGGCAACGAAGATATCTTGTCCAGACCCACATCGCCTAAATAACGCTCGAGAAAATCCTGAATCCGACGGTCGGCCGGGTACAACGAGGAACTGGCCAATTGCCGGCTTTTTTCCAGGTAGCTGTTCAATAAATCCTGAGCGGTATCCATGAATTGGGCCGACGCGTGATCAATACATGTCGGCTGGCCGCAGGATGCCAGTTTTAAATTGATGTAAAGATGCAATTGGCGTTTCACCGCCTGCTCGTCTTGACCGGCGGGTCCCAGACCCAGCGCTCTGAGTTTATCCATAGCCTCCCCCTTGGAATTTTTTAATTGATGGTAGCGGCATGATATAGCAAACCCCAAGCCGAGGTCAGCAAGCTATCGGCGGCCGTCATACACCTCCCGGCAAAATTCCGTATCGGCGGCCTAACCTTGGCCGATTTGGTTCGTAGTCGAATATTTTGAAGCGCATAAAACTGCGTGATATGCCGACACGATTGAGTCATTTAACTTAGATTAATTATTCTACCTACGTTCTTCTGCCGGCTGATCCTCCCGCGGCCTTGAAATCCGCTACTTATATCCCGATTGCTCGACTGGCAAATTTATTGCTTCAATCTAACTCCATCTGTTCTCACCGGAGCCCGTCTTGTCCGCTGCCGCCATTCCCGCCGATCAGGTTGCCGCACTATTCCGCGACCATAAGGAAGCGATCGTGCATTTTCTGTTACAGCGCGTCAAATGCCCCGACACGGCACAGGACTTGAGCCAGGAAACCTATTTACGCCTGTTGCGGAAAGACGGGCTGGTCCATACCGACAACCTGAGCGGTTACCTGTTCCGCACCGCCGAGCGGCTGGCAATCGATTTCGTCCGCCACAACCAGCGCCACAGCGCCCGCCAAGAGCCGTTAGCGGAAGACGCCCTTTGCCCGCTGCCGCAACCGGAGGACGCCGCAATCGTCACTCAGCGTTACCGCCGGGTACTGGAAGCGATCGCCGCCTTGCCGGCGCAATGCCGCCACATATTGTTGCTACGCAAGGTAGACGAACTCGGTTACCGCGAAATTGCCGATCGGCTGGGCGTATCCGAAAAAACCGTACAGCGCCAGTTGGTCAAAGCGATGCTGCATTGCCACCAATATTGCCTGGACATGTTGCCTTAGCACCCCACGACCGATACGTCTCAACTCTTGTTTAGCAAAACCGGCTAAACTGACTAAGAGTTAACTCCGTTGACTAACCTGGTACCACCCGATGTCATCAACCTCGCCCTCGCAACGCACTCTGAGGCAGGCCACGACTTGGTTCGTAGCGCTGCAATCAGAGCATGTCGCCGCCGCAGAACGCCAGCAATTCGAGCAATGGCTGGCGGCAAGTGCGGAGCATCGCCGCGCCTTTTGCGAAGTCGAACAAGTTTGGGGCAATCTGGACACGCTGAAGTCGCAAGACTTGGCGGAATTGAACCAGGCCAGATCGGTTCGTCCGCAACGATGGCGCCATAGCCGGCAACTCTTGTCCGGGATATTACTGGCGACGGTACTCGGCGGAGCATGGCAGGAATTCTCCACACCAACCACTACTTACCAAACCGGAATCGGCGAACGCCGCACATTGGCGCTGGCGGACGGCTCGCGCTTGGAAATGAACACCGCTACTCGCCTGCGAACCCGCATATCCTGGTTACGCCGAGATATCGAACTGGAGCAAGGCGAAGCGGTATTCGAGGTCGCCCACGAGCGCTGGCGTCCGTTTCGGGTCCATGCCGGGAAACTGCACATTAGCGATATCGGCACGCTGTTCAATGTCCGCCATCAGGATGCCGACGGCACCTCCGTTGCGGTGTTGGAAGGGGAAGTGGAAATGCGGGTCGGCAGCCGTTGGCTGGGAGAACCATTGCGCGCCGGATTCAGCCGCCGCCTCGATCCGGAGGGACACTGGCAGAGGCAGGAAAAAGTCGACGCCGAACCGGTTTTGGCCTGGACCCGCGGCCAGTTATTATTCGACCACACGCCGCTAGCCGACGTAATCAAAGAACTAGAACGCTACCATAGCCTTCACTTCGTGCTCGCCGACGCGTCGCTCGGCCGACAAACCCTAAGCGGACGTTTCGACGCCACCGATCTCCAGCCGTTTCTACAGGCCGTGCAAAGCATATTGCCGCTACGGGTACAACGCAGTAAAGACACTATCGTACTGCACAAACACTAAGCGCAGCCGCTACGCGGAACTCCCCCGAACCAATTTTTTTCGGCAAAACTGTCCAGTTTCCTTGTTCTGCTTCGTTATGAACGGTATGCCCAGGCACAGATCTGGCCAACCTTCATAAATCAGGAGATGAAAATGACTCTATCAAGTAGTCCAACTGACCGGCAGCGCAGCGGACGCCGCATCGTTTTGCCGATGCTGGCCCTGTCTCTGGCAATCGCCAGCAATACCTGGGCCGGCGAAGCCGTATCGAGCAAACTCGATCTGCCGGCCCAAAGCCTCGCCGCCAGCCTGGACAGTTTGGCAAAGACCAGCGGCGCCAAATTGATCTACGCCGACTCGATCGTCAACGGCATTCAAGCCGATGCGCTGCGCGGTGAATTCACCGTACAGCAAGCGCTGGACCGGTTGCTGCATAAACACGGGCTGCAGTCGGAGATTGTCGGCGGCGTGATTACCATCAAGAAGGCCCCGCCGGCGCCGAAACCTCAAGCCATCCGCGACGATTCGATCATCTCGCTCGGCGAAGTTACGGTCAACGAACAGCCGGACAACGGCAAATTGACTAGCAAGGACATCGCGACATCAGTCGACATCCTCTATGCCGACAAGATCGCCGACCAGAACGTATTGACCGCATTCGACTTAATGCATCGGATGCCGGGCATCCAAATCACCCAATTCGGCCAAGGCACCACCACCGGCAAATTTTCGTTCCGCGGCTTCAACGGCGAAGGCAGGATCAACGCGGTGAAATTGCTGATCGACGGCATTCCCAGCAACTCGAACGACGGCAACATGCCTTATTTGGATGCCTTGTTTCCGCTGGATATCGAATCGATCGAGGTGGTGCGGGGCACCAACGATCCGCGTTACGGCCTGCATAACGTTGCCGGTAACGTCAACATGACCACCACCACCGGCGGCAATTACGTCAAAGGCCGGATGAGTTACGGCAGTTTCGACACCCACGAAATCCAATCCGGTTTAGGTTACGAAAAGGACGGCTTTTCTCAGAACTACCAGATTTCGTATCGCGCCAGCGACAGCTATCGCGATCGTAGCGATTCGGATAAGAACAGCTTTTCCGGCAAGTGGTTTTACGCACCAACCGATAAATATAAAGCCGGTTTAATCGCCCGTTGGAGCGAGGCCGGCGCGCAAGAGCCGGGCTATCTGAGTTATCAACAGCAATTAGCCAGTACCACTCAGTCCACACCGCACAACCCGCTGGATTACAGCAAGCGCACAATAGGCCAGGTTAGCGCCCATCTCGACGTCAACTTGAGCGAAACTTTGTTCTGGTCGAACAAGGCGTACGGCAATATTTTCGATGATCAGCGCCTGGTGCGATTTCACCCGGTGTTCTCCCAAGTCAAACGCGACCGTGACGAGGTGCAGTACGGTGCGATCACGTCGTTGACCTATCACCCACAAATCAGTTGGCTGGACGATTTCTCGATTGAAACCGGCTTTGATTTCCAACAACAGGAAAACCGCTACAAACAGTACCGAACCACCAACGGCATACCCAACCCGAGCAGTGCGACCAACATCCGCAACGACGAGCATTGGACGTTTCTGAATTACGGTGGTTACATTCAGGCGGTAATCAAGCCCACCCGATGGCTGAAACTGACGCCCGGCTATCGCGCCGACGTCATTGACGGCAACTTTTTCAGCTACCGTCCCGGCGCTACCTTTGGCGCCTATCCGATCAACGATTATGGCACCATCTCACAACCCAAAATAGGCGCGGTGATCACGCCAATCGAGGGTTACAGTCTGTATGGCAACTGGGGCCGAACCTTCCAAGTCGGACTTGGGCAAGCCACCTTTATCGGGCGCAACCAATCAAATACCGGTCCTTCTCTGAACGACGGCTGGGAAGTCGGCTTTAAACTGCAACCGGTCGACTGGGCGGAAGGCCGGGTAGCCTACTGGATGCAGGATGCCAGCAACGAGATCAGCCGTAATCTGGCCAGTGCTGATTCGACCTTGATTGGTCCCACCAAACGCCAGGGCGTCGACATCGAAATCAAGGTTTATCCGACCGATCGCTTTGGCATCTGGGCGGCCTATTCCTTGCAGGAAGCCAAGATAACCAACCCACCGGCGGTTGTCACCAATACCATGGAATACACGGTCGGCAACCAGGTCGTGAATACGCCGAATTATCTGTTTTCGGCCGGCATCGATTACCAAGTCACCGAACAACTGCGTTCATCGCTATGGACCAGCGGCCAAGGTAACTACTTCGTCGATCAAGCCAACGACGCCGGTAAACATGGCGAATACGCCCTATTGAATCTGGACTTGGGCTATCAGGTAACCAAGGAAGTCGAATTGCAATTCCAGGCCAAAAATCTGACTGACGCCCAGCGCGAATACCTGTGGTATGACGAAAGTTATGGCGCCGGCCAACGTTATGCCTTTTACTCACCGGGTGACGGCCGCGCTTTCTACGGCGCAGTCAGTGTCAAGTTCGACTACTAAAACATGGCTGCGCCAGCTTTAACAGCCAAAAGGAAACAGACCGCCCGCCAGCTTTGGTTGGCGGTCCATCTTCATTTGGGTCTGAGCTTGGGCTTGGTTATTGCAGTCGCCGGTCTGACCGGCAGCCTGTTGGTGTTCTATCTGGATCTCGACGAATGGCTGAATCCGCAATTGGTAATCGCCCAGCCCAATGCACAGCGGCAAAGCTACGAAGCCCTGTACCAGGCTTTACGCCAGGCGGAACCTGGCCGGCAACGCGGCTGGCGCCTGGAAATTCCTGCAGACCCGCACCGCGCCGTCACCGCCCGCTATTACAAACCGGAAGAAACCGCCCACCACGGTTTCGCCCCTTTGATGGTTTCGCTGGACCCTTACACCGGCCAGGTGCTGGCGAACCGCTTTTGGGGCGAGTTTGCGATGACCTGGCTGTACGACCTGCATTACAAACTGTTACTGGACGAGCCCGGTAAAATTTTGATGGCGATTGTCGGCGGCTTTTTGTTGATTTCGCTGATCTCCGGCCTCTACCTGTGGTGGCCGCCGCTAAGCAAACTAAAAACCGCGCTGACGGTTAAGGCCAAGGCCAGCAAGGAAAGGCTGAATTACGATCTGCATAAATTGGCGGGTTTTTACACTTTCATCGTGATGCTGGTTTTGGCGCTGAGCGGCGTTGCCCTGGAAATCCCACAATACGCCAATCCGCTGTTCGGCTATTTTTCGCCCCTGCAGCCCACGCCCAAACCACAATCTTTCCCGGCCCGCGCCGGACAGCAGCGGATAAGCCTCGATCAAGCCGTCGCCGCCGGCCAGTCGGTTTTTCCCGACGCCCGCTTGTGCTGGATCGAAACTCCGCACGATGCTGGCGGCAGTTTCCGCATCAATCTGCGCCAAGACGGCGAGCCCAGCCAACGCTTCCCGAAAACCAATGTCTGGGTGGATCAATACAGCGGCCGAGTATTGGCGGTCAGCAATCCCGCCGAGCTGGGCGGTTCCGACACGCTGATCAACTGGCTGCATCCCTTGCATACCGGCGAAGCCTTCGGCTTGACCGGACAATTGCTGGTGTTGATTTCCGGATTGGCCTGTCCGCTGCTGTTCGTCACCGGCCTGATTCGCTGGCTGCAAAAACGCCAAGCCCGTCACAAATTCAAACTGCGCAGCAGCGTCTGACCCGAGCGCCGCCGGTTTTTGCTATTTTGCCGATCGGTGCCGGCGGCGGGCGATTTCGGCGCCAAGATTGGCACTACGTTACGGTAGAGCCGGGTTTTCCGGGCCGATTCCGGTAAAAATCCACCACTCGGCCAGTCGAATCCATCCAACCCGCCACGAAATCCGCCTTTGTCGAAATTGAAATTTCTGATTAAATAATATCGTCAAACGCTTACACAACCTTCCTGGAGCAAAGTAATAACTTGAGCCGCCTGCCTAAGCCCCGTTTCGCCCTGATATCCCTGGCTTGCCTGATGCTGCAGAGCCCGTTTGCGGCCGCCCGCTATGCGGCCATTGTCATCGACGCCGACAGCGGCCGGGTGATACACGAGAATGAATCCACCCAGCGCTGGTATCCGGCCTCGCTGACCAAAGTCATGACCATGTACATGACGTTTGCCGCGCTCGAATCAGGCAACCTGAAACTAACCGATACGGTTTACGCGTCGAAACACGCCGCATCTATGCCCAGTTCCAAGCTGGGCTTGCGCGCCGGGCAAAGCCTGACCGTCGAACAAGCGATCATGGCCGTCACCACCCGCTCGGCCAACGATGCGGCGGTGGTGTTGGCGGAAAGACTGGGCGGAACCGAATCCAATTTCGCGGCGATGATGACGCAAACCGCGCACCGCCTGGGCATGAGCAGCAGTTCGTTCGAAAATGCCAGCGGCCTGCCGGACGACGGCCAAATCAGCAGCGCCCGCGACCTGGCATTGTTATCGGCGGCGGTACTGCGCGATTTTCCGCAGTATTACCATTACTTTTCGGCCACCGAATTCCGTTACAAGGGCCGGGTAATGCCGAATACCAACAAAATCCTGAAAACCTACCCCGACGCCGACGGCTTCAAAACCGGTTTTACCTGCGGCTCCGGCTATAACCTGATCGCTTCGGCCAAACGCAACGGCCACCGGATCATCGGCGTACTGCTCGGCGCCCACAGCAGCGGCGAACGTTTCGAGCAAATGGGCAACCTGTTGGATATGGGCTTTGCCAAGAGCGGCAACAGCCAGTTGGGCGAACACATCTCGCAATTGCACGATACCACGCAATTGCCACCGCCGTTTCAATTGGCATCTAACCGTTGCGCCGGCAGTGCCGCGCAAATGGGCGCAGACTCCGGCGCCATCAGCCGTTACGAACCGATTAGGATCAACGAAACGCCGGAAAGCCGCGAGCGCCGGCTGCTGGCGGCAAACAAGCCGCAGCCCCGCTATAGCGCCGCATCATGGAACGTCAGCCTGGGCAGCTTTCCGCGCAAAATCGATGCCGACGTCAACCTGCAGCGGGTCCGCAACGCATTAGGCCCGTTGGCAAAAAGCGGTCAACCGCGTATCGTCAAGAGCAAAAACAAAAGAGGCACCGTCTGGCTCAGCCAATGGACCGGCCTGCAACAGGACGACAGCCGCGATTTCTGCCGCCGCCTGCACGGCAAAAATCTGGATTGCAGCTCCTTTCCGCAACCGAAACAAACCGTGGCTGCGACCGGCAACCACGGCAAAATCGGCCACCGCAACCGCTCCAAGTCTTAACCGGCCGCCGCTCAGTAATGCGGCGGCTTTTCGTCGAGCGGCAGCAACGGCCGCTCGGCCATGCTCAGCGCCAAACTCTTGATCTTGTCGTGCAGCAACTTGCAGGTCTCCTCCAATTTGCCGATCTGTTTTTGCTGGTCGGCCACCACTTGGTTCAAAGCCTGAATCAGGTCTTCCTGATACGCTTGCTTAATCTCCAATTCGATAATGCGTTCTTCGTTCATAACGGCCTAAAGCTGCAAGTAATGGCACATTCTAATCGAATTTGATCGCGGTTTTACGCCTGCGCACTCGCACCGCCCCGCCAAACTCGCTATCATTGCCCACCACATCAACACAGCGAGGATGCAACCATGACAACCATTGCAGATCCGGTCATCGGCCGTTGGTATAAAGATTTGGAAAGCAATCTTACTTTCAAGGTAGTGGCGATCGAAGGAGCCGACGAATCGATCGAAGTGCAATACGCCAACGGCGATTTAGGCGAGTACGATAACGAGTCTTGGTACGGCTCGACCATCGATTACATCGAAGATCCGGACGACTGGAGCGCACCGTTCGACGATCTGGAAGCCGACGATCTCGGCTATACCGATCCGGACCGCCACAGCCGGGCCGATTCGGAAGATTTGGATATCAGCGACTTTTTGGATTAAACACGACCTTATGAGAATGACCCCGCAACAGTTTTTGGACTGGGAGTCCAAAAGCATCACCCTGTTAGCCATGTCCGGCGCCGGCAAAACCACGCTATCGGCCAAACTGCCCAAAGACAAATGGTTCCATTATTCCGGCGACTACCGGATCGGCACCAAATATCTGGAAGAACCGATACTGGACAACATCAAACAACAAGCGATGGGCGTGCCGTTTTTGCGGGACCTGCTTAAGTCCGACTCGATCTATATTTGCAGCAACATCACCGTCGACAATCTGGCGCCGGTATCCAGCTTCCTCGGCAAAATCGGCGACCCCGGCAAAGGCGGCTTGAGCCAGGCCGAATTCAAGCGCCGTCAGGCCCTGCACCATCAAGCCGAAATCGCGGCGATGAACGACGTGCCGGATTTCATCCATAAAGCCGAAGCCATTTACGGCTACAAACATTTCATCAACGATGCCGGCGGCAGCGTCTGCGAACTGGATTGCCCGGAAGTGCTGGAAAACCTGGCTAAGCATACGCTGATCGTTTACATCAAAATTCCGCCGGCATTGGAACAGACCATCATCGACCGCGCCAAGCAAGATCCGAAACCGCTGTATTACCGGCCGGAATTCGTCGATGAAAAGCTGGCGCAATTCATGCGCGAACGCAACTACCAGAACACCGACCAGATTCCGCCGGACGAATTCGTCAGCTGGGTGTTTCCGGAATTGTTCAAGGCGCGGGTGCCGCGTTACGAGGCAATCGCCGCCCAATACGGTTACACGATCAGCGCCGACGAAACCGCCAAAGTGCAAACCGAGGACGATTTCGTCCAACTGATCGCCGCGGCGATCGCCCGCCAAAGCGCTTGAGCGGCCCACTGACATGCCTTTAGTCGCTCATACCGAATTACCGACTTTCCGCCGCTTGCAGGAAGAAGGCGAAGAGATTCTGACGCCGGACCGCGCCGCCCACCAATCCATCCGCGAATTGCACATCGGCCTGTTGAACATCATGCCGGATGCCGCGCTGGAAGCCACCGAACGCCAGTTTTTCCGTCTGGTCGGCGCCTGCAACCAAATTGCCCAGTTCCACGTCCACCCGTTTACCATCGACGGCCTGGAGCGCGGCCCGGAAGCTCTGGCGCATATCGCCAAGTATTACGAAAGCTTCGAACAGATCAAACGCGACGGCCTGGACGCCTTGATCATCAGCGGCGCCAACGTCACCCACGACCATTTACAGGAAGAGGATTTTTGGCGGCCGCTGACCGAAGTGTTCGAGTGGGCCAAGGAAAACGTCACTTCGGTGCTCTGTTCCTGCCTCGCCACCCATGCTCTGATTCAGCATTGTTACGGTATCGAACGCACCCGGCTGCCGGCCAAGCGTTGGGGGGTCTACTCGCACAAGGTGGTCGATCGCAACCACCCGCTGGTATCCGAAATCAATACCCGCTTCGATGTACCGCATTCTCGGTTCAACGAGGTTTTCCGTAGCGACATGGAAAAACAAGGCTTAAAGGTATTAGTCGCCAGCGACCAGGCCGGCGTACATTTGGCGGTCAGCCCGGACGGCTTCCGGATCGTGTTCTTCCAGGGCCATCCGGAGTACGACGACATCAGCTTGTTGAAGGAATATAAACGCGAGGTGCTGCGCTATTACCGCGCCGAACGCGACGATTATCCGCCCTATCCGGAACACTATTTCGACGAAGCGGCGCAACGCATGCTGGCCGACTACGCCAGCCACGTCCAGGCCGCCCGCCACGGCGGCCGGCAGCTAAAAGCAATGCCGGAGGAGCAAATCGTCGAACGTCTGGACATCACCTGGCGCGACTCGGCCAAAGCCGTATTCAACAACTGGCTGGGCAAGGTCTACCAAATCACCAACGAAGACCGCCGACTGCCGTTCATGGACGGCGTCGATCCGCGCAATCCGCTGGGCCTGTGATGCACCAGGACTTTCTGCATCAAGCGGTAGAACTGGCTTGCTTCAACGTCAGCAACGGCGGCGGCCCGTTCGGCGCGCTGATCGTGCGAGACCAGCGCATCATCGCCGCCAGCGGCAATCGCGTCACCGAGAACATGGACCCCACCGCCCATGCCGAGGTGCTGGCGATCCGCCAAGCCTGCCAGTATTTGCAAGACTTTCAATTGAAACACTGCGTGCTCTACACCAGTTGTGAACCCTGCCCGATGTGTCTGGGCGCGATTTATTGGTCCCGGCTGGACGCAGTCTATTTCGCCAGTAGCCGCGACGATGCCGCCCAAGCCGGCTTTGACGACAGCCTGATTTACACTGAAATCGATAAACCTGCCGAGCAGCGCCAGATCGTTATGCGGCATCTGCCACTCGAATCTGCCGCGGAACCGTTCCGCTTATGGCAAATCCAGACCGATAAAATCCGCTACTGAGCCGCTGCCGGAGCTGCCGGCTTGGCCGCAGCCTCTTCACCCTTGATTTTGATCAACCAGCCGTCCTGCCCCCAGCAGCCGGACTCGACTTTGCTTTCGGCCGATTTGGCCATGACGTGGATCCGGGCGAATCCCGGACTGAGTTGCGGCAATTTGGATTTAACGAAATAAAAAGTCTTTTTATCGACCACCTCGACCTTCATTTTCTCGCCGCGGGCCTCGGCACTGATGGACAACGGATCGGCATTGTGCGAGACATGGAACGACATATCGACCCCAGCATCGACTTCGGCTTTATGTTCCGGAACGAAATCGCGAAATTTGGGCCGTTTGCATTCCTTTAACCGTTCCTCCTCCTCCGGTGTCAGCGCCAACGCCACACTCGAAAAAACCATCGCGCCCAACAGCAGCGCGCTTTTCCAGCGAATCGACAAATTCATGACTAGCCTCTTGTTGTTATTGTTGTTGTAATGTTGGAAGCGCCCGACAAAACGGCGCATCCTTAAAATACCAGCAGTTTCAACTTTAATCAGTTTTAGTGCTTTGTTCAATCTCCGAACCTTTTTCCGACAAGGCCTGCGCTTGCTAAACTTCTAACCCATCCGGGCCCAGAACATGTAAAATCGCCGCCTTTCCGTTTTCAGTTTCCCAGCTTATGACCAACTTCAGAGGCACCACAATTCTATCGGTCCGGCGCGGCGACAAGGTCGTGATCGGCGGCGACGGTCAGGTTACTTTGGGCAACACCGTAATGAAAGGCAATGCCAGAAAAGTCAGACGCTTGTACCACGACAAAGTGATAGCCGGTTTCGCTGGGGCCACTGCCGACGCCTTCACCCTGTTCGAACATTTCGAAGGCAAACTGGAAAAACACCGCGGCAACCTGACCCGCGCCGCTGTAGAAATGGCCAAAGACTGGCGTACCGACCGAGCCCTGCGTAAACTGGAAGCACTGCTGATCATCGCCGACAGCAAAACGTCCCTGGTCATCTCCGGCACCGGCGACGTGATCGAACCGGAACACGATTTCATCGCCATCGGCTCCGGCGGCGCCTTCGCCCAAAGCGCCGCCCGCGCGTTGCTGGAAAACACCGAACTTAGTGCGCGCGACATCGTCGAAAAGGCCTTGAATATCGCCGCCGACATCTGCATTTATACCAACCACAACTTACGCATCGAAGAATTGGACGCCGAACCGCAAGCGGCGCCGCAAGAGTAAACCATGAGTCAAATGACCCCGAGAGAAATCGTCAGCGAACTGGACAAACACATCGTCGGTCAAGCCGACGCCAAGCGTTCAGTCGCCATTGCCTTGCGCAACCGCTGGCGCCGTAGTCAGGTCGCGCCCGAGTTGCGCGACGAAATCACGCCGAAAAACATCCTGATGATAGGCCCGACCGGTGTCGGTAAAACCGAAATCGCCCGCCGCCTGGCCAAACTGGCCAATGCGCCGTTTATCAAGATTGAGGCCACCAAATTCACCGAGGTCGGCTATGTTGGCCGCGACGTGGAATCCATCATCCGCGATCTGATCGACAGCGCAGTAAAAATGACGCGGGTATCGGCCATGGAAAAGGTGCAAAACCGCGCCGCCGACGCCGCCGAAGACAAAGTACTGGACATTCTTTTGCCGCGGGCCGAGGGCGGCATGCTGTCGGATACCGAGGAATCCACCCGGCAGAAAATGCGCAAAAAATTGCGCGAAGGTGATTTGAACGATAAGGAAATCCAAATCGACGTGTCCGCACCGTCGGTCGGCGTCGAAATCATGGCACCGCCGGGCATGGAAGAAATGACCAGCCAGTTGCAGGGCATGTTTCAGAACCTGAACAGCGGCCGCACCAAATCGCGCAAACTGAAAATCAAGGACGCGCTGAAACTGCTTCAGGAAGAGGAAGCCGGCAAATTGGTCAACGAAGAGGAAATCAAACAATCGGCGCTGGAAGCGGTTGAACAGCACGGCATCGTGTTTCTGGACGAGATCGACAAGATTTGCAAACGCGCGGAAACGGGCGGCGGCGAAGTCTCCCGCGAAGGCGTGCAGCGCGATTTGCTGCCGCTGGTCGAGGGCAGCACCGTCACCACCAAATACGGCATGATCAAGACCGACCATATCCTGTTCATCGCCTCCGGCGCGTTCCATTTAACCAAACCGTCCGACCTGATCCCGGAGCTGCAAGGCCGTTTTCCGATCCGGGTCGAGTTGAACGCACTCAGCGCCGACGACTTCGTCCGCATTCTGACCGAACCGGATGCGTCCTTGACCGAGCAGTACCAAGCCTTGCTAAAAACCGAAGGCGTCGATCTGCAATTTACCGCCGACGGCATCAAACGCATTGCCGAACTAGGCTGGCAAGTCAACGAAAAGACCGAGAACATCGGTGCCCGCCGCCTGCATACGATTCTGGAAAAACTGCTGGAAGACATTTCCTTCAGCGCGCCGGATCTGCCGGAGAAATCGGTCGTCATCGACGCCGCTTACGTCGACGCCCACCTATTGGAACTGGCCGACGACGAAGACTTGAGCCGCTACATTTTATAACCGACCATGCGCGTAGCCATCACTCCCTGCCATTGCCAACCTACCGAAATCAAGCTGCACAAAGTGTCGGCGATTTTGGAAATCCATTTCGACGACGGCAGCATCTTCGAGATGCCCAGCGAGTATCTGCGAGTTTTCACCCAATCCGCGGAAGCGGTCGGCCACGGCCCCGGTCAGGAAACTCTGCAGACCGGCAAGGAAGACGTCACCATTACCGACATTCAGCCGGTCGGCAATTACGCGGTGAAACTCATCTTCAGCGACGGCCACGACACCGGCATTTATAGCTGGGACTTGCTGTACAAGCTTGGTTCCGATTTCCCGCTGCTGTGGTCGGCTTACCTGGAAGCATTGCAAGCCGCCGGCATCAGCCGCCGCTCGCCCTTACACAACTGAATCGAATCATGACTAACGACAATACCACCCATTTCGGCTTCAAACAGGTTCCCAAGGCAGATAAAGTCGCGCTGGTGCGCGGCGTATTCGACTCGGTCGCCCGCCAATACGACGTGATGAACGACCTGATGTCGCTCGGCATCCACCGGATTTGGAAACGGGTTGCGGTGCAACTGGCCAATGTTCGCGAGGGCGATAAGGTTTTGGACTTGGCCGGCGGTACCGGCGACCTGACCTTGCTGTTCGAGAAACGGGTCGGCAAATCCGGCCAGGTGGTATTGGCCGACATCAATTCGGAAATGCTGCGCACCGGCCGCGATCGCTTGATCGACAAAGGCGTTGCCGGCAATATCCGTTACGCCCAGGTCAACGCCGAATGCCTGCCATTCGCCGACAATACTTTCGACTGCGTGACAATAGGCTTCGGCTTACGCAACGTCACCGATAAAGACGCCGCGTTGCGTTCGATGTACCGGGTTTTGAAGCCGGGCGGCCGCGTCATCGTGCTGGAGTTCTCGCATCCGATCGACCCGATCACCGAAAAAGTCTACGACTTTTATTCGTTCAACATCCTGCCGAAAATCGGCGCCGTGGTGGCCAAGGACGAGGACAGTTACCGCTATCTGGCCGAATCGATCCGGATGCACCCGAAGCAGGACGAATTGAAGCAGATGATGGAAAACGCCGGCCTGGAACGTTGCGAGTATTTCAACATGACCCAAGGCATCGTTGCCGTGCACCGGGGTTACAAGTTTTAAGCCGACCCACGGACCCGGTAGCGAGATTCGAAGATGGCTCTGCAACAGGCGCAATACCCGATCAGCGAAGCCGATTGGCGCCCGACGCACTCCTCTCTCGGCGACAATATCAGCTTCGACAGCGTCGGTCTGAGCTTAGCCGTCGCCGATTTATACCATCGGATCGATAACGAAGACATGCGGGATTATCTGCAGCAACAACAGCAGCAGCAGGCTCAATAAATGCCCGGCTCGCTGAAACCACTGCTGATATCCGCGCTCGAAGCGGCACTGGTCCGCTATCTGGCGCTGGACAGCCACAGCGAACAATATCTGGCGCCGATGGCGGGCAAGGTCATTGAATTGCGGATCGATACCTTCGGCAGCAGCCTGTTTTTATGCCCCGGCAGCGACACTATCCGTATCCTGGACAGTTATCCGGCGGCGGCCGACGCCACCCTGAGCGGTTCCTTATCGTCGCTGGGCCTGATGGGCCTCAGCACCACGCCGATGCGTTCGCTGTTCAAGGGCGAAGTGCGCCTGGCCGGCGACGTACAACTGGCCCGCAAATTCCAGCGCCTGTTCGAAAAACTCGATATCGATCTGCAGGGCAAACTGGCCCGCGTCACCGGCGAGCGACTGGCGCGGCAACTGGGCGATATCGTTCGCGGCGGCAAACGCTGGACCGGTCAAAGCCTGCATACGCTGCGGCTAAACCTGGAAGAATTTCTGCAGGAAGAAACCCGCGAACTGCCGGCCAAGGCCGAAGCCGAATTGCTGTTCCGCGGCATCGACGCCTGCCGTAGCGATTGCGACCGCCTTGCCGCCCGGCTGGATCGGCTGACCACAACTTCCGACAACACCTCTGAGTCTGACTAAAGGACCGACACCGTGATTCGCCCCAAAATACTGCTACGCCTGATGCATATCAATTGGGTGATGATGTTTCACGGTCTGGACGAAATCGTACTCAGAACTCATCTGTTCCGACCGATCCGGTTTCTGGCGTTCTTTTCGCCGAATTACTGGACCCGCAACTCGCGCGAACCGCGCGGCGTACGTATCCGTCGCACCCTGGAAGACCTGGGGCCGATTTACGTCAAATTCGGCCAGACCCTGTCGACCCGCAAGGATTTGCTGCCGGAAGACATCGCCGAAGAATTGATCAAATTGCAGGACCGGGTGCCGCCGTTCTCGATCGACATCGCCCGCAAAATCATCGAACAGCAGCTCGGCCAGTCGATAGAGGAAGCTTTCGCCGAATTCGACCCGACGCCGCTGGCTTCGGCCTCGGTGGCCCAAGTCCATACCGCGACTTTGCCCAGCGGCGAGAAAGTCATCGTTAAAGTATTGCGGCCCGATATCGAAGACAAAATCCATTCCGACGTCGGCTTGTTGTACGAATTGGCTCGCCTGGCCGAACGCTTCTGGGCCGACGCCCGCCGGCTGCGGGCAATGGAAATCGTTGCCGAATTCGAGAAAACCATACTCGACGAACTGGATCTGGTCCGCGAAGCGGCCAACGCCAGCGCGATCCGAGCCAATTTCAAAAACTCGGAGATGCTGTACATCCCGGAAATCCATTGGCCGTTGACCCGGCGGAAAGTACTGGTGATGGAACGCATCTACGGCGTCCCGGTCGGCGATATCGATGCCTTGCGCCGCGGCGGGGCCGATTTCAAAAAGCTGGCCGAGCGCGGCGTCGAAATTTTCTTCACCCAGGTGTTCCGCGACAATTTCTTTCATGCCGACATGCATCCCGGCAACATTTTCGTGCAACTGCCGGATAAATACCTGGCCGTGGATTTCGGTATCGTCGGCAGCTTGTCGGACAGCGACCAGCGTTATCTGGCCGAAAACTTTCTGGCGTTTTTCAATCACGACTACCGGAAAGTGGCGAAAATGCATATCGAATCGGGCTGGGTGCCGCCAACCACCCGGATCGAGGAATTCGAAGCGGCGATCCGCGCGGTATGCGAACCGATTTTCGAAAAACCGTTGAAGGACATTTCCTTCGGCCTGCTGTTGCTGCGCCTGTTCCAGACCGCGCGCCGTTTCGACATGGTGGTACAACCGCAACTGGTACTGCTGCAAAAAACCCTGCTCAACATCGAAGGCCTGGGCCGCCAGCTTTATCCGGAATTGGACCTGTGGCAAACCGCCAAGCCGTTCCTGGAAAACTGGTTCAAACAACGCATCGGTCCGGAAAAGAAAATCAAGGAATTGCTGGGCAAGTTTCCGGAAATCGGCGAACAACTGCCGGAAGTGCCGGGCCTGGTGTTTCAAGCCCTGCAAAGCGCCGCGCATATGCAGCAGCAATTGCAACACCAGCAAAAGGAAATGATCCAATTGCGCAAACAACTCAAGCGCAACAACACCCGCACCCTGCGCGCCATCTTCGGCGCCGCGGTGCTGATTACGGCAGCGCTGATCCTGCAATCGCCGTTGTTGCGGGGCTGATTCGCCGCGACATTTCGGCTCCGACTTATTACAGGCTCGAACGCTGGGCCAACTTGCCCACCTCAGAAACTATATTTCGCCGAAAACTGCACCCGTTGCAGCACCCCGTCGCGGCCGTCGATCAGTTCTCGGTCGGCATAGGTGTATTCCACGCCCAGCATGGCCTGGCTGACCGGGCTCCATAACAAATTCGCGTGCAGCGATTGCACCTGCCGGGTCAATACCGGATTGGCATAGTACGGATAGTCGGTTTGGGCGAAGCCGTAAGTCAGGCTGGAACGCCATTGCTTGTCCCACCAATGCTGGTAGGCCAGCATAGCGCCGTAGCTCTCCGACAACTCTATCGCGCCGTGGCTATCCAGCGCCGCATCGGCGAAGGTGTTGGTTGTCGACACGTAACGAGCATCGCCCTTGCCGTAATGCGCCATGAAACGGATGTTATCCAGGCCGACGGTATTGATCCTGCCGGATAAATTGACACCGCCGCCCCAAGCATCCTGGCGATAACCGTTGCTGCTATTGGTGTAACGCAACTGCCTGCCCAATGCGGCCAGCGACATGTTGCCCCATTCCGGATTCAAATTCAGGCGAGCAACCAAATCCGGATAGCGATCCGCGTTCGGCGTCGTCCAATAGGCGGCATCCAGATTAGGATCGCCGGCCGCCGCCCGGTTCGCGGTTCCCGTCTCCAGATGGTTATCCACCCATAGCCGGCTGCGCGGCGTTTCCAGCGCCAGTAGCCCTTCCATCGGCGTATCCAGCCAGGTAAACGGCTCGGTCCAGCGCACCAGAGGCTGACGCAGACTAGCCAGGGCGCCGGCCGAGCCGCCCACATCCAGGTTGTCGGGCAAAGCCGACGCGTTCAAAAACGTAGTCCAGGTTTGGCCGGCCAGCAGATGGCCGAACGAACCGTAGGCATGGCGCAAGCGCGGCGTATAACTATAGGTGGCCGGATCGCCGTAAAAATCCAGTTCGACGAAGGTATTGACGTCGCCCCACTCACTCGGCGTAAACGACTTGAACCACAAACGGCTTTCCTTGGCTAGAAAAGTAACCTGCCCGCGTTCGCCGGCGGCGCCGACCGGAATTTGCGACATGATCAATTGCTGGTCGCCCAAACGGTCGCGACCGGCGCTGACGCTGTTGAACAGCAGGTCGGTTTTGACAAAACCGCCCAGACCTAACGAAGTATCGGTCCCCGGAATTTTGAATGTGCCTTTAGTATCGCCAACCGTTACAACCGCTTTTTCCTTGGAATTGCCGGCGCCGGCGGCCGAGGCCGGTACTGGCTGAACGCCCGCAGCCCCGACCAAATTGGCTTTTGGCGATTGCTGCTCGCTTTTATAGACCTTCAGCGCCTGCTCCAACTGGCCGATGCGCTGATTGGACTGCGCCACCTGTTGTTTCAAGTCCTCGATCTGCCGGCTCATCGCCCCCAATAGGGCCTTAATGTCGTCGTCCGCTGCCGCCGAACCGGACAACGCTCCGCACAAGGCAAGCAGCGCCGCCAATTTCAGTAAAAAATCGCCCGCTCTACTCACACTAGCCTCCCAGTTTGCGGAACAAGGCGTGGCACGAGGTACAGGTGGTGTTGATTTCATGCAGGTTGTCGCTGATTTGATCGATACGATTCGATTCGGCTTGCTGTTGCAACAAGCTCATTTCGCTACGCAGTTTTGCAGCCAACGCCCGAAATGCGGTTTGTTCGTCCGCGGTCAGGTTCAGACTGGGCATACTGGCGATGATCGTGTCGACATTCGCCGACAGGCTATGCGCAGTCTCGGCAATCTGCCGCGCGTACTTGCGCCGCTCGGCATCGATTTGGGTCTCCGTCATAAATCGCTCATGCATCAGGCTGTCCATTCGATCCATCAGTTCACGTAATTTGCCGTCGCGAACCGCATGCAGGGCCGGCGTTCCGGTTTGGCTCCAACCGCTTGAGCTAGCCAGGCTTTTTGGCTCCGGCGCCGAACAGGCCGCCGCTGCCGCGGATAAAACGAGTATCGGGTAAATTTTTTTCATGGTGAGAGCCCCCTTTGGGCTGGCTGCGTGCAGGCGCAAAGCGTCAACGCCGGTATGCCGGGAAAACGCTGCGGAAACATGCCTTAATCATAGTGTGGATATTGTTATTCAGACCTCAGCAGTTTAGGTATCATGCCCTTCCGTTTACAACTACAGGAACCGGCCAATGACGCTTTTCGATACGTTGTCGCAGCATTCGGCGCATTTACCCGATGAATTGCAAGCCTGGGCCGGCGATTTTTGCGCCAGACTGGCCGAGGGTTCTAGCCCCGAGCATCTGGCCGCATTCGGCGACGACCGCTTCCGCGCTTCGATATTGAAGGTTTGCGCCTGCAGCCAGTTCATCAGCGACAACTGGCTGCGCCACCCCGGTCTGCTGCCGGAACTGGTCGACTCGGGCGACCTGTTCGCTCCGCTACGCCGGCAGGACTACGCCGCCGCGCTGGCGCCGAGCGTGGGCTCGGCCGATTCTGAACCGACTCTGGCCCGCGCGTTGCGGCTGTTTCGGCGCCGGGAAATGGTCAGAATCGCCTGGCGCGATCTGGCCGGCTGGTCCGACCTGGACGAAACCCTGGCCGATCTGACCGCACTGGCCGAAACCTGCATCCAGACCGCGCTGGATTTTTTATACCGCCAGGCCTGTCAGCGCTGGGGCACGCCGACGCTGGCCGACGGCACTCCGTTCAATATCGTGGTATTGGGCATGGGCAAACTCGGCGCCTGGGAGCTGAATTATTCGTCCGACATCGACCTGATTTTCGCCTACGCCGAGGACGGCGTGCTGAGCGGCAAAAAAGAAATCAGCTACGAGGAATTCTTCACCCGTCTCTGCCGCTCGCTGGTGAAAATGCTGGACGAAATCACCGTGGACGGTTTCGTGTTCCGCACCGACGTCCGGTTGCGACCGTTCGGCGACAGCGGCCCGCTGATCATGAACTTCGACGGCATGGAGCAGTATTACCTGACTCAAGCCCGGGAATGGGAGCGCTACGCGATGATCAAGGCCCGCCAGGTAGCCGGCGATTTCGCCAGCGGCAAGCAACTGGCGGCGATGATCAAACCCTTCGTTTACCGGCGCTATCTGGATTACGGCGCCTTCGAGGAACTGCGTTCGCTGAAATTCCAGATCACCCAGGAGTTGCGGCGCAAAGACCGGATGGAAAACGTCAAGCTCGGCCCCGGCGGTATCCGCGAAGTGGAGTTCATCGGCCAGGCCTTCCAACTGATCCGCGGCGGCCAGGACATCGCGCTGCAGCAACGGGAAATCCAGACCGTATTGGACGTACTGCGCGATTTGCAATTGATGGGCGACGACGACGTCGCCACGCTGAAATTCGGTTACCGCTTTTTGCGCCGGGTGGAAAACCACATCCAGGAATACCAGGACAAACAAACCCACGATTTGCCCGCCGAGCCGCGGGCGCAGCTGTTGCTGGCCTATTCGCTGGATTTCGCCGACTGGCAGGAATTCAAGCAGGAACTGGATCGGGTGCGTGCCTCGGTCCACGAAATTTTCGAACAGGTGTTCTCGCTCAGCGACCAGGACAACAAGCGGCAAAGCGCGCGCCTGATCTGGACCGCCGGGGCCGACGACGAACAGGCGCTGGAGGCGCTGGCCGATTACGGTTTCGCCGACCCGCTGGCCATGCAAAAAGCCGTCGCCGATTTCAAGGACTCCCACGCGGTAAAACGGATGACCGCCAAAGGCGCCGGCGTGCTGGACCGGCTGATGCCGAAGCTGATCGAACAGGTTGCCGGCAGCGAGCACGCCGACACCACCTTGCTGCGCATCTTGCAACTGTTCGAAGCCGTATCCGGCCGTAACGTCTATCTGGCCTTGCTCGCGGAAAATCCCGATGCCTTGCAACAACTGATCACGCTGGCCGCGGCCAGTCCCTGGATCTGCGAGTATCTGGCACAGTATCCGATCTTGTTCGACGAACTGCTGGACACCCGCTCGTTATACGAGCCATTGCAGAAACAGGCCTTGCGCGAAGACTTGCAGCGGGCGCTGAATAAGGTCGACCAGCAGGATGGCGAACAGTTGATGATTGCGTTGCGCCAGTTCAAACACCTGAATGTGTTGCGGGTCGCCGCCGCCGACATCATGGGCGCGATTCCGGTCATGATCGTCAGCGATTATCTGACCTGGATCGCCGAAGCGATTCTGGAGCAGGTATTGGAACGGGCCTGGCACATGCTGGCCGCCAAACACGGCTGCCCGCCCGGCACCGGCCCGGACCCGGCCGCTTTCGCCGTGATTGCGTTCGGCAAATTCGGCGGCATCGAACTCGGTTACGGCTCCGACCTGGACCTGGTGTTTCTGTACGATTGCGCCGACGGCAACGCTGCCACCGACGGCGAGAAACCGATCGGCACGGCCCAGTTCTATTTGCGGCTGGGCCAGAAAATCCGCCATATCCTGGATACCAAGATGCTGTCCGGCGTGCTGTACGAGGCCGACCTGCGGCTGCGGCCGAACGGCGATTCCGGTTTGTTGGTGACCCATATCGGCCATTACGAAGCCTATCTGAAGGACGAAGCCTGGACCTGGGAACACCAGGCACTGGTGCGCGGCCGCTTCGTGGCGGGCGACCAAAAGTTGAAAGCCGGCTACGAAGCGATTCGGGCCCGGATTCTGGCCCTGCCGCGCGATCCGGCCGAATTGCAGACCCAGGTGCGGGAAATGCGGGAAAAGATGCGCGACAATCTGGCGCCGAAAGACCCGGCGGTATTCGACCTGAAACACAGTGCCGGCGGCATCGCCGACATCGAATTCATCGTCCAATACTCGATTCTGGCCGGCACCGCACACTATCCGGACCTTGCCACCTACACCGACAACGTGCGTCTGTTAGCAGGCTTGCAACAGCACGGTTTGATGCCGGCCGCCGACGCAGACTTGCTGAAGCAAGCCTACTGCGCTTACCGGGATTACGGCCATCACCAGGTCCTGCAAGGGCTCAGCGCCACCGCAGACGGCGCCGAGTTTGCCGAATTGCGCGGCGAAGTCGAGCGGCTGTGGCGACACTATATGCTGTGAACGGTTTCCGGTGTAAACCGCAAGCCGGGTGCAACAGTAATCCGTTGCGGCGACCCCGTGCTATGATGCCTTAGATCGCCCTGCCCGCGCGGGTAGCGACCGGAGGAATTTGATCGGCCAAACCGGACGGCAACGTTGACTAACCGCTGTTGGGGAGGCTCAAATATGACGCGACGTTGGCCAAGATTCGGTGGACTTGGCGCGGTTGCGACCGGTTTGGCGCTCGGGGTCGCGCCGACGGCGAAAACGAGCGCGGAAGTCGGCGAGGTTTACCGGCCGGCATCCACCCCGGAAGCGGCAGCAACAACCAAAAACGTCGCCGACATGGACATCGACGAACTGGTCGGCGTCAAGGTCTCGCCGTTCGAAGTATCCAGCCAACTCGACCGCGGTTACAGCGCCTCCAATTCGGTATCCGGCTCCCGTTTCGATTCGCCGATCCGCGAGCTGCCGTTCGCTTTGCAGGCCTTCACCGAGTCGTTCATTGCCGACCAGAAACCGCGCGACATTTTCGATATCGCCCGCTATTCGCCCGGCGTCACCTACCGCAGCAACGATTTCAACGAAGGCAATGCCAATCTGGCCATCCGCGGCTTCACCGTGGGCTCGCTGGCCGGCGGCAATATCCAGATCCTGCGTGACGGCGTGCACGGCCCGTCGATATTCGACTTCACCAATATTTCGCGGGTCGAGGTGGTTAAAGGCCCGGCCTCGTTTTTATACGGCCAGGTCGCGCCGGGCGGCATCGTCAACGTCATCACCAAACAACCGCAGCGCCGGTTTGCCGCCAGCGCCGACGCCCGCTACGGCTCTTACGGCGAATACCGCTTCGATGCCGACGTCACCGGCCCGGCCTCCGCCACGCTGGCCTACCGCCTGGCGGCATCCTACGACCAGGACATGCATTACTGGGATGCTTACGACGCCCATTCCTGGAACCTATCGCCATCCCTGCTGTGGCAGCCTAGCGACCGGCTCAGCGTCTCGCTGAAATTCGAACATTTCGAAAAGATCGAAGAACCGCAATTGATGCAAAAACCCGGCTACAGCACCTGGGCCGGACTGATCCCCAGCACGGCGGACCCGAACCTGTCCGGCGTCGACGTGCCGGGGCTGGCGGACACCTGGAACAGCATGGCCTACAGCGACTTCCGCCACAGCAAAACCAATAATTTCAGCAGTTGGATCGACGTCAAAGCCGACGAACACTGGAATCTGCGCGCCGGCTATTCGCATCTGGAATACGATATCGAAGCCGTGTTCAGCGGCAACCTGGGTATGTCGAACAACGCCACGCTAATACAAGGCCGGCGGGTACGGCTGCAAAACTATACCAACCGCGACGACACCGTCGAAATTCAGGGCGTCGGTAAATACGACCTGGGTTTCGCCAGCCTGCGCTTGTTGCTCGGCGGCCAGTACGTGGACCGCAATTTCCACCGCAATGCCGGCCAGGCGCCGAACGATCCGGCCTTGGGCAACAACCCGATCGCCTCGCCGCTACCGCGGTGGGACTTGGGCAACCCGGCAACCTGGAACCGCAATACCGCGATTCCGCTAGCGGCCTTGACCGCCGGCCGCTTCAACCAGGACGTCGGCGCCGTTGATAAATCGGTTTACGGCGGCGGCACCCTGGGCCTGTTCGGCGACCGGCTACTGGCGTTGGCCGGCTGGCGCTGGACTTCCACGACCAGCCAAGTCAGCGACGGTCTGACCAATGTCGCCCAACCGCAAACCAGCGTCAGCAAACTCACGCCCCAGTACGGCCTGCTCTACAAAATCACGCCGGAATGGACCGCCTTCGCCACCTATGCCGAATCCTTCGTTCCCGCCACGTTTTTGGTCAACAACCTGGACGGCAGCCGCGGCATCCCTGAACCGAGCGAAGGCCGCGGGGTCGACATCGGCCTGAAAGCCGACCTGTTCGACGGCCGCCTGTCGAGCACGCTGACCTTCTTCGACATCGAAAACAAAAACATCGTCAACGATCTGGCCGTAACCGACGGCTTGGGTATCACCACCATCTACGGCGTCCCCACCGGCAAGCAACGTTCGCGCGGTATCGAATGGGACGCTACGGCCAAGCTGGCCGAGAACTGGCAGTTGTACCTGTCCTATAGTTTCATGGATGCCAAGATTACCGAATTCACCGGCAACGACGCCGCGATCCTGGCCCAGGATCCGAACACGCTGGACGCGACCGGCCGCGCCTATTACAAGAACGCGTTGCGCTTTCACAATGCGCCGCTACAAATGAGCGCGCCGCATCTGGCCAATCTGTGGACCCGCTACGATTTCGACGCCGGCCCGCTGCAAGGGCTGCATATCGGCGCTGGCGTCAACTTGGTGTTCGACCAGACCTTGTTACCGGACACGCCGAGTTCGGCCTACCAAACCTACGCGCTACTGAATGCCTTGGTCGGTTACACTTGGCAAGTGGGCGGCCACAGCATCAGCGTCGACCTGATCGGTAAAAACCTGCTCGACGAACATTACCGGCCGTCGCAGAGCAGCCGCGGTCGACCGCAAGAGTTGATGGTCAACTTTTCGGTCAAGTACTGACTGCGGCGGCACGAGCATGCAATACGGCATCAAGTTTTCGCATAGCGGCTCCGGCCGAATCCGGGCATTCGGGCTGCTGACACTGCTGCTCTGCGCGTTAGCGCCGGCTCCGGCCTCGACTCAGGAAAACCCGTACCGGGTCAAAGCCGCCTTTCTGCGCAATTTCGCCCATTATGTGGTCTGGCCGGACCAAGCCTTGCCGGACAACGGTGCCCCCTGGTGCGTCGGCATCCTCGGTCCGGACCCGTTCGGCGAGATTCTGGACGATACCTTGCGCAACCGCACCGAGCAAGGCCGCGGCTTCCGCATCGTTCGCGCCCAGCGGCCGGCGGAATTGCCGGCTTGCCAATTGGTTTACATTGCTTACCCGGAACCTTGGCAACGCCAACAAGCACTCGCCGAATTGCGCAACAAGCCGGTATTGACGATCGGCGACGCGCCGGATTTTCTCGACGCCGGCGGAGTCGTGGGCTTCGTTGTCGATGACCGGGTGGGCATGAGCATCAATCTGGACCAAGCGCGAGCGGTTTCGCTGACCATTCAAACCAAGATGCTGGAGGTGTCCACCAGCGTCCTGTTCAACGGCGCCTTGCGCCGGATGAGGTAAGCAATGCCGATGCGATTGAACATTCACCACCGGCTATCTCTGATACTGTGGGGATCGGCTGTCTTGATCTTCATATTGCTCGGCGGCGGTTTGCTGATATATCAAAACCTGACTTTGGAGCAACGGGTCCATCAGATCATGGAACCCTACGCAGAATTGATCGCGGTCGGCACCGACAGCGCGGTGGCTTTCGAGGACGGCCAACGCGCCCAGGAAATTCTGGATACGCTGAAACACAATCCGCAATTGCTGGGGGCACACATCGTCCTCAGCGACGGCCGACTGCTGGCTCAGCTCGGCAATCAGGCTGAAACCAATTTCGCCGGCCTCGACAACCGCGACGGCATTTATCTGGCTTCGGCTCATGCCGACTGGGTGCAAACCCTCCCCAGCGGCGCCCGTCTGCGCCTGAGCATGAATCTGAAACAATTGAACCGCGAAACGCGTCAGACCCTGTGGTTATTCGGCGCCGGGGTCTTGATCCTGATGGGAGTTACCTGGAGCCAGTTGATGGTTTTGCGCCGCACGGTGGTAAGGCCGATCGCGGCGTTGACCGAAGCCACCGAGCGGGTGCGAGCCGAAGCCGATTACCGGCAAAGGGTACCGGCCGACGGCAACGACGAACTGGCCCGGCTCGGCCGCAATTTCAACGCCATGATGGCGGCGATTCAACAACGCGACGACGCCTTGCACCGGCTCAACCTGTTTCAACGCACTATTCTGGACAACGCCGCCCACGGTATCGTATCCACCAACTGCGACGGTATCGTCACCAGTTTTAACCCGGCCGCGGAACGGTTGTTGGGCTACCAGGCCGCAGAGGTGGTCGGGCGGGCAACACCGGCGTTGTGGCACGATAGCGAAGAGATCGCGCTATGCGCTGGCGAGCCCTCGGCGCAATTCGGCCAAACCATAGCGCCGGACTTCGGCGTGTTCACTGCCCTGGCGCAATATCATTCGCCTGAAGAACGCCAATGGACGTTTATCCGCAGCGATGGCAGCCGCTTGCCGGTCAATCTTTCGGTGACGGCATTGCGCGACGAAAGCGGCCGTATCGGCGGCTTCGTCGGCTTCGTCGGCTTGTTTTATGATCTGTCCGAACGCAAACAGGCGCAACAGCGTTTGCAATTGCTGAGTTTCGCACTGGACAAAGTCAGGGAAACCATCCTGCTGATGGGCGAAAACGACCCGCGGTTTTTGTACGTCAATCAAAGCGGAGCCCATACCCTGGGTTACAGTGTCGCCGAATTGACAGGGGGCATGAGCGTGTACGACATCGACCCGACTTGGACGCCGGAAATGTGGCGAGAATTCTGGCCGCAGTTGTTGGAACACCGGCAAATTCAGTTCGAATCCATGCATTGCACCCGTCAAGGCCGCGTGTTTCCGGTGGAAATCACCGGCAACGCTTTCGAGTTCGACGGCAAAACTTACAATTTGGCGATCTGCCGCGACATCAGCCAGCGCAAGCGAACCGAAGAAGAACTGCGCCATTACCGCGACCGCTTGGAAGAAACCGTGCAGCACCGTACCGAAGAACTGCAAATGGCGCGAGATGCGGCGGAAACTGCGAATAAAGCCAAGAGCGCATTCCTGGCTAATATGAGCCACGAACTGCGCACACCGTTGAACGCGATTCTGGGGTTCTCCAGCCTGATGCGTAAAAGCGCACAACTGGCGGAGCGCGATCTGCGCAATCTGGACATCATCAATCGTAGCGGCGAACATCTCCTCAGCCTGATCAACCAAGTGTTGGAAATGGCCAAAATCGAATCCGGCCAAGTGCCGTTGGCGGAAGCGACTTTCGACCTGCAGGCGATGGTCGACGACGTGCTGAACATGATGCGCGCGCGCGCCACCGAAAAAGGGCTCAGCCTGGCGCTCGATCCGGCATCGGCGTTTCCGCAGTTCATCGTCGGCGACCAATCCCGCTTACGCCAAGTCTTGATCAATCTGGTCGGCAATGCGTTGAAATTCACGGTCAAGGGCGGCGTCACCGTTCGCCTGCGCAGCAAACTTAACGCCACTGCGCACCTGCTGATAGAGGTAGAAGACACCGGCATCGGTATCGCCGAGCAAGACCGGCAACGCATCTTCGAACCCTTCGTCCAGATCGGCCAAACCACCGCGAGCAAAGGCACCGGTCTGGGCCTGAGCATCACCCGCCAATTCGTACAATTGATGAACGGCAGTATCGGGCTGGAAAGCGTCGAGGGCCAGGGATCGCTGTTCCGAGTCGAACTGCCGCTACGCATATCGGAACCGGCCAAAGGCGCCCCTCAGCAGGCCGCGGCAGACGAACGCGAAGTGTTGGGGCTGGCACCGGACCAACCGGAGTACCGGATTCTGATCGTCGAAGACCAGACCGACAATCAACTGCTGCTTTCCTGGATCTTGGAAGCCGTCGGTTTCAAGGTCAAATTGGCCGAAAACGGCCGGGACGGGGTGGAACTGTTCCAAAGTTGGAAACCGCACCTGATCTGGATGGATCGGCAAATGCCGGTGATGGACGGTCTGGAAGCCACCCAAACCATTCGGGCCTTACCGGGCGGCAATGCGGTAAAAATCATCGGTGTGTCGGCGTCGGCATTTGCCGAACAGCGCGACGAAATTTTGGCAGCGGGCATGGACGAATTTATCGGCAAGCCCTACCATCCGGCCGAAATCTACGATTGCCTGGCCCGGCAATTGGGGGTACGTTACCGCTGTGCCAATGCGCCGGCCACCGAGACGCCGGCCTTCAGCACGGAGAGCCTGCGCAAGCTGCCGGCTGCGGTGCGCTACGATCTGGAAAATGCCTTGAAAAGCCTGGAAAACCAACGTATCGCCGATGCCATCGGCCAAGTCCGGGCGCATGATGAGCAACTGGCCGCAGCACTGGCGCTGCAGGCCGAAAACTATAACTATCCAGCGATATTGAAAGCATTGCGAGCCAATCGAGGCGATTCGACATGACCAGCCGTCAATCCAGAATTCTTGTCGTCGACGACACCCCGGCATCGCTGAAGCTGTTGTCGGAACTGCTGCGGGCGGAAGGCTACGAGGTCCGCTCCGCCATCGACGGCGAATTGGCACTGGAATCGGCGTTCGACAACCCACCGGATCTGGTGATGTTGGACATCATGATGCCCGGCATCGACGGCTTCGAAGTCTGCCGTCGGCTGAAAGCGCACCCGGCCACGCGGCAAGTGCCGGTCATCTTCGTCAGTACGCTCTCGGAAACCGAAGAAAAAGTACAAGGCTTCCATTTGGGGGCGGTGGACTATGTGTCCAAGCCTTATCAGCGCGAAGAACTGCTGGCGCGGGTGCGGACCCATCTGGAAATCGAACGCCTGCGCAACCGGCTGGAAGAGGCGGTGGCGGAACGCAGCAGCCAACTTTACCAGAGCGAGCAAAAACTCAGAACCACGCTGGACGATTACATTTCAGCCCACACCCAATTGCACACCCTGCTGGATACCATTCCCGATCTGGTCTGGCTGAAAGATCCGAACGGGGTGTATTTGACCTGTAACCTCCAATTCGAACGCCTGTACGGTGCCGGCGAAGCCGAGATCGTCGGCAAAACCGACCGCGACTTCGTCTCCGCCGAACTGGCCGACTTTTTCCGCGACAACGACCAAAAAGCAGTGCGGGCCGGCAAGGTATGCGCCAACGAGGAATGGCTGGAATTTGCCGACAACGGCTACCGCGGCCTGTTCGAAACCCTGAAAACTCCGGTACTGGACCGAAACGGCAAGTTGATCGGCGTGCTGGGTATCGCCCGCGACATTAGCGAACGCCGGGCGGCCCAGGCCAAAATCCAGCGCCACATGCAACTCTACGCCGCATTGAGCCGGTGCAATAAAGCCATCGTCCAGTCCGCCGACGAGGCGGACCTTTTCCTCAGCGTTTGTCAGGCTGCGGTGGAATTCGGCGGCATGAAGATGGCATGGGTCGGCCTGCTGAATGCCGACCGGAGCGCGCTTCGCCCATGCGCCAGTTTCGGCGAGGGCGCCGACGAACTGCAAACCATCGACATGGCCTTGACCGCCGGCAGCACCTTCGGCCGCAGTCCCACCAGCGTTGCGATCCGCGAACAACGGCCTTATTGGTGCCAGGACTTTCAAAACGATCCGTTAACGCTGCCATGGCGAGCCCAAGCGCTAAAAGCCAATTGGAAATCGTCTGCCGCTCTGCCCTTGCACCAGGGCGCCGGCGTGTTCGTGTTGTATGCCGACGAAGTGGACGCTTTCGACGCCGACGCCCGCGACCTGTTATTGGAAATGGCTACGGACATCGATATTGCTTTGGACAACTTCAGCCGCAGCAGGGCCCAGCAACAAGCCGAAGCCGAAATAGAGCGGCTGGCGTTTTACGATCCGCTGACCGGCCTACCCAACCGCCGCCTGCTTTACGACCGCCTGCATCAGGCCGTCGTTGCCAATGCCCGCGCCGCCAGCCACGGTGCGGCGCTCTTCATCGATCTGGACAATTTCAAGACGCTGAACGACACCAAAGGCCATAACCACGGCGATCTGTTGCTGATCGAAGTGGCTCGCCGTCTGGAAGCGAGCGTTCGCGAAGGCGACACCGTAGCCAGGCTGGGGGGCGACGAGTTCGTCGTGATTTTGAACGGACTGAACGGCGATCCGGGGCAAGCCTCGGCCCAAACCAAAATGATAGGCAGCAAAATCCTGGCGGCCATAAGTCGCCCCTACCCGCTGCAAGGCTACGAGCACCATTGCTCGGCCAGCATGGGCGTCGGCTTGTTTCGCGATCCGGATACCACGGTAGAAGAACTGCTGAAATGCATCGATACCGCGCTGTACCAGGCAAAACGGAGCGGCCGCAACAGCCTGCAGTTTTACGACCCGGCAATGCAACAAGCGCTGGAAGCCAAAGCTGCACTGGAAAACGACTTACGCCGGGCGCTGGAAGAAGACGGTTTCCTGCTCTATTTTCAGCCGCAAGTCGACCAGGACGGCAACATTGTCGGCGCCGAAGTCTTGATCCGTTGGCAACATCCGCAACGCGGCCTGGTCGCGCCGGCGGAATTCATCCCGCTGGCCGAGGAAACCGGGCTGATCGTGCCGATCGGCAATTGGGTGGTAGATAGCGCCTGCGCCCAGTTGAAAAATTGGGAGGGCCAAGCCGGATTCGACGGCCTGCAACTGGCGGTCAACGTCAGCGCGCCGCAATTTCGCCAGGCCGATTTCGTCGCCCAAGTCCGCCGAACTATTACCCGCCACGGACTCTGTCCCAGCCGCCTGAAACTGGAACTCACCGAAAGCCTGGTATTGGACGATATCGACGATACCATCGTCAAAATGCAACAACTCAGGGAAAGCGGCGTCAGTTTTTCGATGGACGATTTCGGCACCGGCTATTCGTCGCTGTATTACCTGACCAAGCTGCCGTTCGATCAGTTAAAAATCGACCGTTCCTTCGTGCACAATCTGGGCGTGAGCCAAAACGACGCGGTCATCGTCCAGACCATCATCGGCATGGCCGACAATTTGGGTATCGAGAGCCTGGCCGAAGGCGTCGAAACCGAAGAACAGCTCGCCTTTCTGAAAGCCCACGGCTGCCATTTCTACCAGGGCTTTCTGTTCGGCCGGCCGCTGCCGCTGGAACAATTCCAGGTCCGGTTACAGGAAGCCAGCGACCAACCGGCAAACCTCGACCTACGCGTCTTCGATAGCCGCCCCTAGCGGGGTCTTGCCGGCGGGCGTCCTGGTTCCTGGCGTTCTGCGGCTTTGGTCCGGCCGGCGCGCAGACCTCAATCTCTCCGCATCCATCCCGAATTTTCATCCGCTGACGCTTGCATTCGGCCGCGTCCGGCTCGAGCGTTCGCGCGGGAATATATTTTTGCTTGACTTATAATTGCGAATCATTATCATTTGTATCAAATGCTATTGCTTCTCTCGCGGTGGCATCTCCGCATCTTCGGTCTCGCTTGGAGCATGCGGTTTTTTAAGCCCGTTAATCCGGCGTCCTCGCTAACAGTAAAGCGGCCGCCGGGTTAGCACCCTGATAACGAGGTCTCTATGGACGAAGCCGAAACCACGGCCGGATCACAAGCGGAATTGACCCGGTTGCATGCGACCACTTGCCTGTTGATGACTCAGTTCATCAGCGGCCGGCACTGCCCGAAACTGTCGCAGCAGATCGTCAGCCAGCTCGGCCATTTGTTATCCCATCCGCAATCGCAAACGCGGTCCGAAAGCCGCGAGCTATACCAACAACTACTGACGCACTGGCAAGGAGTGACCCAACAATTGATAGACCATAAGCAGCAACAGCGGCAAACCGCCGTTTACCACTGAACCTTGTTATGAATGAGCTTAACCCTAAAAACAAAGACGTTCGAATCGCCGCCACCGTCGCCAACCGCCCGCGTATCACTACCCGCGAGTTGTTCGCCGCCCAGAGCGAAGTGATTATCGAGCACCAAGGCGAAGAATATCGCTTACGCATCACCAGCAACGGCAAATTGATTTTGACCAAATAAACCGTAGTACCGCATAGCCAGCCAACCGGACGGTAGCCAGCCAAGCGTAACCAACCCACGCAATAGTCGAGGCTATATGACCGTCAATCTGTGTTTTCTACAAGCCAGCGCCGTAGCAACCAGTCCGCAACGGCAACCCGCGTTCCGCCATGCCGGTTCGCAGCCGCAGCCTTCAGCATCCGGCCATTGGCTGGGCCTGAGCTTAGTCCTTGCCTTGCACATTGCCGGTCTATGCCTGATTCCGGACAGCCAGCCCGAACCCAAAATCACGCCGCCGCAGGCCATCATGGTGAATTGGATCGCCGCACCGGCCGCCAAAGCGCCTACTCCGGCTCCGCCGCCGGCCGCCGCCCAAGCGAAACCGGAAGCGGTCAAACCCAAAACCAAACCCTTGCCTCAGGCTGCCAAACCGAAACCGATACTGGCCACGCCCAGCGAAACCGCCTCGCCGATCAGCATGCCGGCCGAACCGCTGCCCGCACCCGAGCTGCCGGCACCTGCCGCCGTTTCGACAGCAGAAGCCACACCGGCCGCAGCCAAAACCAGCGAAACCGACAACAATCAGGCGCCATTGACCCTGCCCAATCTGAACGCCGACTACCTGAACAACCCGCCGCCGGCCTACCCGCCGATCTCCCGCCAATTGGGTGAACAAGGCAAAGTCTATTTGCGGGTCTTGGTCAATGTCGAAGGCAACGTCGATCAAGTCACGTTACGCAAAACCAGCGGCCACGAACGCCTGGACGCCGCTGCCCAGGAAACCGTCAAAAAATGGCGTTTCGTGCCGGCCAAACGCGCCGAACAAGCCGTCGCCGCTTGGGTGGTAGTACCGATTTCATTCAGCCTTGAGGGATAAAGCCATGTCGTTCAACCAAAATCTCAGTCATTTTTTGTCGCAAAGCGACGCCGTCGGCCAAACCCTGTTCGGGCTGCTGCTGGTGATGTCGGTCACCAGTTGGTATTTTATCGCCGTCAAAGCCTGGCAAGGCTTGCAGGCGCGGCGAAGCAGCAAACAATTCCTGAACCAATTCTGGAATGCCGCCTCGCTGGACGAAGTGGCGCACTCGCTGCACCAACACCGCGACGACGAACCGTTTTCGCATCTGGCATACCACGCTATCAGCGCCAGCCGCCACCACGCCAAGCACGGCAAACAACGCCTGCAGGAAGCCGGTTCGGCCAGCGAATTCCTGACCCGCGCCATGCGCCGGGTCATCGACGAGGAAACCGCCAAGCTGGAATGGGGCCTGACCGTACTGGCCTCGATCGCCAGCACCGCACCGTTCGTCGGCTTGTTCGGCACGGTCTGGGGTGTTTACCACGCCTTGATCGGCATCGGCCAAAGCGGCCAGGGTTCGCTGGAACAAATCGCCGGCCCGGTCGGCGAAGCGCTGATCATGACCGGCCTGGGCTTGGCCGTCGCCATCCCGGCCGTGCTGGCCTACAACGATTGCGTCCGTTCCAACCGGGTATTGCTGGCGCAACTCGATGCCTTCGCCCACGACCTGTTTGCGTTTCTGACCACTGGTTCGGCGATCGCATCCAGCGCCCAGCCGGTCAATACCGCGCAGAAACTGACGCTGGTTAGCGTGGGAGCGGAATAATGGCCTTCGGCAACTTCGACCAAAACAAAGCCGGCGGCCATTCGATGGCCGAAATCAACATGGTGCCGCTGATCGACGTGATGCTGGTGCTGCTGGTGATCTTCATGATCACGGCGCCGATGATGACCCACAGCGTCAAAATCGATCTGCCCAAAGCCAGCAGCCAGGTGCAACCGCCAACACCGGTCGAGCCGGTGAATCTGGCGATAAATGCCGACGGCCAATTGTTCTGGAACCGGGAAGCCGTCAGCCGCGAGCAATTGCAACAACGCTTGCAGCCGCTGGGCCAGCAAGCCGACGCCCCGGAAGTGCATATCCGCGCCGACCGCAACGTGGCTTACCACTTTATCGCCGAAACTCTGGCCGATGCGGCGAATGCCGGCGTCAGCAAGATCGGTTTCGTCTCGGAGCCGGATCAAAAATAGTAAGGAAAATTCCGACCGCTTTCGTGCCGCTGCAAACCGGCGGTGAACAACCGAGCACTGGTAGCAACGATGCCGCCAGCCGTTGCGCCGATCTGCCCGGCGCCGGCCTGCGCGGTGCAGGACACCGACAAGGACCCGTCGGCTGACAAGGATGTCACCCTACACGGATAAATTAACAGCCGGCACCGAATAGCCGGCAAGCAGTACCAACCGAAACAACCCGCCAGCCCCCTAGCCGTCGCGCCAGGCAGCCAGCAGTAACCACTGTATGCCATGGCAACCAAACTGAATTACTCATCGACAACACTCGGCCGCTGCCCCTATGCGGCCTGCGCCGAATCTGCCGAGACTTGCAGCCGCGCCGCACTGTGCACGCTGCTATGGCTGCTGGCCGCTACACCGTTGGCGGCCGAACCGGTCGAACCCGAAGTCGTCGAGGCGCCCGAAGAACTCGAGCTGGAAACCGTCACGGTCAAAGTTCAAGCCGAAAAACCGGCCGCCGCGCCGCCCGGCACCCAATCGACGATAGACGCCAAAACCATCGAGCAACGCATGGTCCGCAATATCAAGGATTTGATTCGTTACGAACCCGGCGTCAACGTCGGTAACGATCCGCAGCGCTTCGGCGCCAGCGGTTTTACGATCCGCGGCCTGGGCGGCAACCGGGTGTTGATGCAGATCGACGGCGTGCGGCTGCCGGAAGCTTTCAGTATCGGCTCGTTCGCCAACGCCACTCGCAACGCGGTGGACATGGACGCGCTGAAGGCGGTGGAAATCGTGCGCGGCTCGGGCTCGGCCTATTACGGCGGCGACGCCATGGGCGGTACGGTCAATTTCGTCACCAAAGACCCGCGGGACTACTTGAACGTGTTCGGCAAGGACTATTACACCGGCCTGAAACTGAACTACAACACCACCGATAACGGCTTTACCCAAACCGCCACCGTCGCTAGCGCACTGGGCGGCTGGGAGAGCATGGCGTTATTCACGCACATGGCCAGCAACGAAACCGACAACAAAGGCGACATCGATACGATGGGCGGCGACCGCACCACCCCCAGCCCGCAGGATAACCAAAGCTACAACCTGCTGGCCAAACTGCTGTACCGCTTTAACGACGACAACGTGCTACGCCTGACCGGCGAATGGCTGGACAGCCAATCCGATGTGGATGCCCTGTATCTACGCGGCCCCGACATTAGTCTGCGCACGGTCAACAGCATGCTGACCACCGATACGCAGTCGCGCCGGCGGCTAACGCTGGACCACACCCTGAAGCATCTGGACACAGCATTCGTCGATGATGCCATGTGGAAGTTTTACACCCAAAAATCCGCCACCGGCCAAGTGACCCTGCAAGACCGCACCGCGAGAACCGACGGCAATACGCTCACCGAACGGATTTTCGATTTCGCCAATGACGATTTCGGCGGCGAGTTGAAACTGGGCAAAAACTTTGACTGGGCGGACACGCACCACACAGTGCACTACGGCGGCCAAATCAGCCAAAACAGCATCGCCCAGTTACGAGACGGCAGTTATACCTGCATCAGCGGATCATTTCACCCGGTCAGCGGCCTGCCCACTGCCACCTGCCCCAAAGGCAGAATCAGCAAAACCGTCACACCTGACGAATTTCCGGTGCGGGATTTTCCACTATCCACCGTCACCAAGGCCGGGGCTTACATCGAGGATAACATCGGCTTACTCGACAAACGCATCGAACTGATTCCGGGCGGCCGCTTCGAATATTTCCGCTTGTTGCCAAAAGTGGATTACCTGTTTCAAAAAGCCTCGGATGCGGCGGTTGCAGAAGGTGCCGATCCGATTGTGCCCAGCGTCATCGACGCGCATGCTTTCCTGCCCAAATTCGGCGCCTTGCTGCACCTTAACGATATTTTTACCGTGCACGGGCAATACAGCCACGGCTTTCGCGGCCCGAATTTTAGCGAGAGCAACCTCGGCTTTACCAATGTCACCGGCGGATACGCCAATCTACCGAATTACAACATCCAACCCGAAACCAGCGTCGGCGCCGAAGTAGGTCTGCGCGGCCAAGGCGCGGCCGGACAATTCGACGTGAGCTTGTTCCGCAACGATTACGAACAATTCATCTACAACGCGGTGATTTGCAACCCAGCCACAGCGTCTTGTCCGCCGCTAGGCTTTACTACTTATCAGAACATCAATAGCCCAGACCCGATTCGGATTCAGGGTATCGAAGTAAAAAGCCAGCTTTATTTGGACTGGTTAAATCCCGCTCTGATGGGGACCAGCCTGCTGTTTAGCGGCTCATACCTAGAAGGTCGGAATCTTCATACCCAACGTAGCGACGACGATGCCCTAAGACAAATCAGCCCAATGAAGGCGGTCATCGGGCTGCGCTACGCCCAACCCGACGGCAATTGGGGCACAGAATTGAATCTGACCCTGGTCAGCACCAAGCAGCGGCGGACCGCGCCCAGCGACGCCCTGTTTCTACCCAGCGGCTACGGCGTGATCGATTTCAACGCCTATTACCACATCAGCCGCCATTTATCTTTCAACGTGGGGTTATTCAACCTGTTGGACAAAAAATATATCGACTGGGAAGACATCAACACCCGCGCCGGCGACCCGCATAGCACGCTGGGCAATTTCGCCGATGCCCGCTATTGGGCCGACCGCTATTCCCGGCCGGGCCGCAACCTCGGCGTCTCCATGAAACTGGCATTTTGATCGAGGACAAACCGATGAGCACAACAGCCAGGGCCAAACAGGCGGCCCAACGCAAACTGGAAACCCTGTTCGGCGAACTGCTGGACCACGACGGTTTCGGCGATTTGCGGGTGGAAATGCGCCTGCTGAAACGCGGCCAGAAGGAAGTGATTATTTACTGCGGCAAACAGTACCGCTACGTCGTGGACTTTCAAGCACGGGATGCGGCCAGGGTAAATCGCGCGGCGCAATCCGCTGCGGAGCCGGGAAAACCGGATTGATTTTTAAATTTCCGCCACCGCAACCACAGACGCGGATCGCCGGCACGGGGCCGAAACGGCGGAAACAATTTTTGGCAAAACCGGCGCGGCGTCTTCACGGCGAAGAGCAACGCTAATTCAATCAAGCATAGGAAAACATTATGAAAGCGACTCATCAACTGACTTTGATCGCCGGCCTGTTATCGCTGTCCGGCGCGGCCTTCGCGGATATCACCAACGGCCCGAATCCCTACGCCGCCGGCTACGGTTTCGACACACCCACCGAAGCGACTTGGGGCGGCTGGACTCGCGGCGATGCCGGCACGCTCTACGCCGAATGGGATACCTTTGTTGACAACTCCTATCCCGGTACTCGCACCGCCGCACCCGATGTCGGCAGCGCCGGCAGCAGCAACGCCAATATCGCCTGGAATGCCGGTACCTTCGCCGCCGGGTCGGGCAATCTCTACAGCTTCAGTGTCATTGAAGACTTCACGGCGTCGTTAAGCGGCAGCACGGCGTCAGGCCCGCTACGCGTAGCCCTGCAATTCGAAACCTGGGGCGTACCAATGGATTACGACAGCATTTTGCTGAACGGCGCTGCGCCGACCTATGTCGACACGACCTATTTCGAGGCCAACTATGCCACTTCTTTCGGCCCTGTCGATCTGGTCCAGTATCTGGCGATCTGGGATCTGCCAACCGCGGCGGCCAGTTACGCATTCGACTTCAACAGCGCCGAACACAGCATGAGCCTGGCCCAGATCGCAATCGACATCGGCCCGAATACCGGCCCAATTTCCGGGGTACCGCTGCCGGCCGCAGTGTGGATGTTCGGCGCCGGACTGATGGCCGTACTGGGCGTCAATCGTAAAAAAGGCTTGGCGGCCTAGGCCGCCGTTTGCGCTTGGCGCCGTCGGCGCCAAGCCCGACTACCGCGATGCCCGCCACAGCGGCATCGCATTTTAGCAACCGGAGTTAAACATGATGCTGAATACGACCGCTACCCAAAACGCCAGCGCCGCCTACGAATTGAAACTGGCCTGGCGCGACCTGTTGGCCGACCACCCCCATCTGCGGCCGCGCGACGCAGCCAGCAGCCTTGGCGTCAGCGAGGCCGAACTGGTCGCGACCGGCTGCGGCGACAACGCCGTCCGGCTGCGTCCGGACTGGCCGGCTCTGATCGATGCCGTCGGCGGGCTCGGACCGGTGATGGCCTTGACCCGCAACGACGTTGCCGTACACGAAAAAACCGGCCGGTACGAGCGGCTGCGTTTGTGCGGCGATCTGCTGTTGGTGTCCGGGCATAACCTAGAACTGTGTCTGCTGACCGGCCGCTGGCATTCCGGCTACGCGGTGACCGAGCAAAGCCGGATCGGTCCGCGGCAGAGCCTGCAGTTTTTCGACGCAGAAGGCGAGGCCGTGCACAAGATCTACCTGACCGAACAGTCCGATGCCGGGCGTTACCGGCGCTTGGTCGCCACCTTCGCCGCCGCCGACCAAGCGCCGACGGTGGAGCCCCTGAATATTTCCAGACCCGCCGATATCGACTGGGCGACAACCGAGCGCCTGCCGGAGTTATGGCAACGTCTGAGCCGGCCGCTGGCCGGCAGGCTGCAAACCGTCGGCTTCATCTCCGGGCAACAATTCCGGGAACTGCTGCAGCAATTGGCGCGGCTGGCGATGCCGCTGCAAATCCTGGTCCCCAGCCCCGGCACGCTGCAGTTGCACACCGGCCCGGTGCAGAACCTGCGGATTACCGAGCCTTGGTTCAACGTGCTGGATCAGGGCTTCAATTTGCATCTGAACGAAAAAGGCGTGGCCGAGACCGCCATCATCCAGCTCGGCCACGGCCGGCACACGCTGCGCGGTTTGCTGTTACGCGACCGCCTCGGCTACACCGCGGCGACCGTTTTCGGCGCTTACGACCCCGTCGACGGTGAGAGTCTGTTGTGGCAGGAATTCATCGACGCCCTGCCCGGCAATCGTATTTTCAATTAACAGCCCGGTCGTCTCCGGGCACAGGATAAGACCATGAATCCAAAAACGATAGACCTCGACCAAATCCGCCAAAGCTACAGCGCGTTGGCGCAAAGCTTTTCCTCGGTCTTGCTGGCCACCGTCAGCGCCGACGGCGAACCCGAAGCCAGTTATGCCGCCTATCTGCAACACGACGGCGACTACTACATCTACGTCAGCGAGCTGTCGGCCCACACCCGTAACTTGCTCGCCAACGGCAAGGTCTGCTTGCTGTTCCTTGAGGACGAGGACAAAGCCATGCATCTGTTCGCCCGCCAGCGCGTCACCTACCACTGCAAGGCCGGCGAAATCGACCGCGACAGCGCCGCCTTCGAAAACCTGATGAGTCTGTTCGAAGAAAAATTCGGCGCCTTCATCCGTCAGTTGCAGAGCATGCAGGACTTCCATTTGTTCCGCATCCAGCCGCAGCGCGGCAGCTTTGTGCAAGGCTTTGCCAAGGCTTTTGCGATAGAAGGTGACGATCTGAGCCAAATCCGCCACATGAACGATGTCGGTCACAAGTCCCGCGCACCGATCGAAGCGCCGGCATAAGCGGCAGGGATTTGCAGATGAAACTCAGCCTATCGCTAAGCCTTGCCCGCAGAAACGCGTTCGCCGCCCTAATCTGGCTGGCGGCGGCCACGCCGGTATCGGCCGCCGCACCGGCCCGCATCGTTTCGGTCGGCGGCGCGTTGACCGAGATTGTCTACGCCCTGGGCGGCGAGGAGCGTCTGGTCGGCGTCGACAGCACCAGCCTGACCCCGGACGCCGCCAAAGCGTTACCGCAAGTCGGTTACATGCGCTCGCTGTCCGCCGAAGGCGTGCTGTCGCTGCGCCCCGACTTGTTGCTGGCCAGCGCCCACGCCGGGCCACCGGCGGTATTGGCGCAATTGCACGCGGCCGGGCTGCGGATCGAAACCCTGGCCGAGGATTATTCCGCCGCCGGCATCGCCGCCAAAATCGATACGATTGCCGGCTTGCTGGAACGGCCCGAGCGCGGCCGGGAACTGGCCGGGCAAGTGCAAGCCGATTTCGCACGGCTGGCGCAGTGGCGCGCGCAACACAGCGAGCAACCCAAGGCCTTGTTTTTGATGGCGGTCGCCCACGGCGCACCGCTGGCGTCCGGCCGTGGCACCGCCGCCGATGCGGTGTTGGAACTGGTCGGCGCCCGCAATGCCGCCGCTGAATTGCAAGGTAACAAACCTATCAGTACCGAGGCGATGATCGCTGCCGCGCCGGAGGTGATTTTGTTGACCGATGTCGCCGCCAATGCCATCGGCGGCCTGGACGCGTTCTACCGACAACCCGGCATTGCTCAAACTCCGGCCGGACGGAACCGCAACATCCGGGTTGTCGATACCTTGGCCTTGCTCGGCTTTGGTTTGCACAGCGGGCAGGCCATCCTGGAACTGGCGATGCAATTGCACGGCGAGCCGGCGGTTGCCGCCGACGCGGGAGCCAATCGATGACTGCCTGTTCCGCAACCCAGGCCGCCAGACCGAGCCAGTGGCTGAAACCGGCCTTGAGCCGGGCCAGCCTGTGTTGGCTGCTGGCGCTCCTATTGGGTTTGGCGGCCTTGGCTGCGCTGGGTAGCGGCGCGGTGGCGATCTCGGCCGGCCAGGCCACCGCGATTGTTGCCGACCGCTTCGGTATCGCCCTGCCCTGGCCCTTCGCCGCCGAACAACAAGCGGTGTTGTTGGCGATCCGCGCACCGCGTCTGGTGCTTGGCCTGCTGGTCGGCGCCGCCTTGGCCGCATCCGGCGCGGCGATGCAGGGCTTATTCCGCAACCCGCTGGCCGATCCGGGCTTGATCGGCGTCTCCAGCGGTGCGGCGCTGGCCGCGGTGGCGGTGATCGTGCTGCGCGACAGCTGGTTCGGCGCGCTGGCCGGCGCATTCGGCGCCTATTTGTTGCCGGTCGCGGCCATTGCCGGCGGCTTTGGCGTCAGTTGGCTGGTGTACCGGCTGGCCGACAGCGGCGACCGGCTGGACGTGGCCTCACTGTTGTTATCCGGCATCGCCATCAACGCCCTGGCCGGCTCCGCCACCGGCCTGCTGGTTTATCTGGCCGACGACGACCAATTGCGCAGCTTGACCTTCTGGAGCCTGGGCAGCCTGAACGGTGCCGGCTGGGACAGCGTCATGTTGGGTGCGCCGTTTTTACTGGCGAATCTGCTGCTGTTACCGTGGCTGGCCGACGCGCTGAACGCATTGCTGCTCGGCGAGGCCGAAGCCGGCCATCTCGGTTTTCCGGTGGAACGGATCAAGACCGGGGTGGTGGCTTTGGTCGCGCTCGGTGTCGGCGCCGCGGTGGCCTTGTCCGGCGTGATCGGCTTCGTCGGCCTGGTGGTGCCGCATCTGTTGCGGCTGGCGTTGGGTCCGGATCACCGCTGGCTGTTGCCGGCTTCCGGCTTGCTCGGTGCCTTGTTGCTGATCTGCGCCGACTATCTGGCCCGCAGCTTGGCGGCGCCGGCCGAGATTCCGATCGGCATCGTCACCGGCCTGCTCGGCAGTCCGTTTTTTCTGTGGCTGCTGTTTCGGCAAAAACTGATGGGGCGTTGACATGCTGCAAGCGATCGATCTGAACTTGCGCGCCGGCCCGAAAACCTTGCTGGCCGGCGTGACGCTGGAACTGCGTCCCGGCGAAGTGTTAGCCGTGGCCGGCCCCAACGGCGCCGGCAAATCCAGCCTGCTGCGGGCCTTGAGCGGCGAACTGGCGCCGAGCGCCGGCCAAGTGCTGATGAACGGCCGGCCGCTGGCCGACTGGCCGCCCAAGCAAGCGGCGCGTTTGCGCGGGGTGTTGCCGCAAAGTTCCGGACTGGCCTTCCGCTTTAGCGTGCGTGACGTGGTTTTGATGGGCCGCAGCCCGCAACGTAAAACCCACAGCGCCGCGCAAAATCTAGCCATCGCCGACCAAGCTTTAGCGCTGACCGACACCGGCCATCTGGCCGAGCGCATCTACACCACGTTGTCCGGCGGCGAGCGGCAACGGGTGCAATTGGCGCGGGTGCTGGCGCAAATCTGGGAGCCGCAACACCCGCTGCAGCGTTATTTGCTGCTGGACGAACCTACCTCCGCGCTGGATCTGGCCCACCAACACGCCGTGTTAGCCATCGCCCGCCGTTTTGCCGACCGGCAACAGGCCGGGGTATTGGCGGTGTTACACGACCTGAACCTGGCCGCGCTCTACGCCGACCGCATCGCCCTGCTGCACCAGGGCCGCTTGACCGCCATCGGCACCCCGGCGCAAACCTTGAACAGCACGTCGATCCGGCAAGTGTTCGACTACCCGGTCAGCATCGCCAGCCACCCGCAACACCCGCAGGCGCTGTTAGTAATACCGCAACGGCAAGCCGCGCCCGGCATGCCGGCGCAATGAGAGCGTCGGTCCATGCGGCTGACGCTCACTTGAGCGGAGGAATACCGGTTTTAGCGTGTTCGGATGAATGCGTTAACAAAAGCCGCCAGGGATGGCGGCACCTTTTTGTGAGAGACCAACGGCTAAGGGGCTTGGAGGCTGTGGATTGGAGGTGGAGCAGATAACGAAGACTGTGACGCTAACGACCCCTAGTTGACAGTCGGTGCTTTGCGCTCTATGTCCGTTGGTATTCAATTAGTTGCCATTCAACGCGAGCATCAGCGGCGGCGCGTAGCGCCGTCCGTTAGATGCTTTTGTTAGGCAGTGGAATCCCTGCCTAGGCGCGCGTCCTCCACCGACTCAGGAGCTCCACGCTTTGTACGGTCAAATTAGTGGACCGAACCTTGCCCAATGAAAGAGCGCTTGTCGAGCAGCGTCAAAGTACCGTCATCGGTCATGCCTTTACTGTCCAAAGCCAGTTGCGTTCCAGTCGGTTCGGGCGGGGTAGCCCCCGCTAAGATCCATTGCCTAACTGTCTCAACGTCTTCGGCGGCGAATACTCCCTCCATGGGGCCGCCGTTTTCCATGATGCGGGTCAAGAACATACTCCGTTCGGGCTCCCCAGGGACTACCCAGCCGCCGCGAACTATGCCCCGCATCACTTCGGCGGGGTCGTCGAGAATATCAACCAAAGCGACTGGGCGGCCTTGAACGTCAGGCAAACTAAGCTTGTCGTGGGCTCGCTTGGCCACGCGTGCGTAGTTCGCAATTAGCTGGGCCATTTTTTCAGACCATGGTTGACCAGCCGGGTTGTCTGGAATAGGTTCGATGCATGGCTGTGGCTTCGCCGATAGCGACTCAAGCCAGTCGAGGATGATGTCCTTCTCTTCCTCAGTGAAGACCCGGTACATCGGACCCTCAAATGACATGAGATCAAACAGCCTGCTTCGCCGCGGGTTATCGATGTCGACAGTCTTCGTGGCAATTAGCCTGTCTAGTAACTCCTCTGGCTTCGCAAAGAGATCGTTCAGCAAAACGCCTCCGAGCATCCTTCTACCGTGAACCTGTGCCGCGACAGGCGCTTTTCTTTGGATTAGCCGGATCATTCGATCGCGATAATATGTGCTCCACTTCGGGAAGCAGTCGGGTGCCTCAGGGTTCCCGATATTGATCGACTTCTTGTCGATAAGCAGCCGTCGCTCCGCGAGCCCCTCACCGTTGAAGCCGGCCGTTGCCCATGTCACGTACCCGTTCCAGATGCGCCGCCAGTTCTCTTGCACTGCTTGGTCCCCACCCTCCTCAAGCTTGTCTGCCAAGAAGAGCTTCACCGCCTCTTTGGCGATAGCGCCATGACCTTCACTAATGTTGTCGATCGCGACGTGCAGCGAATAGAAGAGTGGGTTCATTCCGCGATTTCGAAGCATGCGCACTTTGGGCTGAAGTGTTGGGGTCGCCTCCCACTCGAGAAACAGAGTCATTCCGATTAGCTCGGGAAAGAACATCTGAGGGAACATTCCAATAACTGCCTGGAACACAGGGGTCCGCCATGCACCCGGTGCTAGATCAAGATCCAAGAAGGCGCGCGAGGTGATTGGTGGAAGATACATCCCCTGGCTGCGCAGCAAGTCTTGGTAGACATTCGAGTGATTTTGACGTGTATGTCCGTCGCCGACCTCGTCGGCCCAGATACTAAATAGCCGCGACCGGATTTCATCTGATGGTCCAGCCTGCAGAATGCCTTGAAGCCAAACGCCATCCATGAGATTGAACGGCGCTAGCTGCAGGAGTTGGTCTCGTACAACGGCATCGGAAGCACGCCCGATTCTGTAACGTTTGCCGTTGCGCCAGGTAATGACATCGCGGTCGTAAGAGTACGGCTGGTCCATGCCAGGCAGGAGGGCCTCGTAGATGGCGCGCATTCGATCATCGAACGCCTCCGGCGTATAGTCGAACGGTCTATAGAGATCGTCTGCATCGTAATCCGCGTTTGCTAGGTAAGCCCTAGCGAGCTTCAGCGCCGTCGGGCGAAACTCGGGATAATCTTCAATGTTTGCGACTCGGTAGAACGCCTCCTTTTCTTCTTCAACAGTCGGAAGGGGGAGCTTTGTCTGGTTTCCAGCGGGCAGCGTCATGAGACGAAACTCGAGCGACGAGAGGGCGTCATCAGTGCTAGCACAGACGGATACTCTCGTCTGGCCACAGTTGGGCGAGTGTAGCACGATACGGCTTTCGATTAGATCGTCAGCATTAACTCGGTAAATGAAGTGCCCCTCCGTGTCGGGAAGGCCTAGTCGAACCGGAAATCCCCATGATACATACCTCGGACCTGTAGCCGGCGCCGTCTCCTCGACGAGCGTGGCCACGTGCGAGCCAAATCGGTCCCACACGTTGACGGACAGTTGCTGAGTGCCTTCTGGCACATCAAGCAAGATGCCCAGTTCTTTCGTCACTGCTTCGGCATGCTTGTTCAGGACTAGCCGCCGCGCACCTGTAGGCGAAAAAGGCTGGCTCTGGATCGCCGTTGCAAACTCATCGTACTTATAGACGGTATCGCCGGAGGCATAGCCCACGCGCAATGGACTACCGATGAAGCGAAAACGATTTATAAACTTACCAACATGATTCGCGTTGCGCCAGGTACCACCGCCGTTGGATGTTTCGCTACTGTAACCGCCCTGGAACTGGCGATCCCCCCATCCGCCAACCCAACCATGATTTGCATCAATGAATCCAATGCCTTCGAGGTTCGCGTTGCGCTGAGCGTCGTTCACCGAAAGACGGGTCCAAGTTTTGCCATCATCAACCGACTTGAGGATTGCGCCCTCTTCGAAATTTTCAAGAGAGATGAAACCGGTGCCATCCTGAAGGAACTGGATCTTCCAGCCCCATTCGCCAAACGGAAATTCGGCGCTTTGACTAGCGAGTTGATTAACCCACGTGCTTCCGCCATCCTGCGTATAAAGGACCACAGGCTTGACCTTTGGGCGAGTCGACCCGCCCGAGCCTCCGACGACCCAGCCGTGCAGTTCATCGCGAAAATATACATCGACCAGCAGCGTGGCGTGATCGTGCATTTCGATGTGGGTCCAAGTCGCACCGCCATCAACAGACTTGATTAGAGCCGGAGGACGGTCTGGATAGTTGGTACCCGATGCGTACAGGATAGTGTCGCTCACGGCCCAGATCCCACAGATCGCGTTAGGGGTCGGCGGCAAGTTAGTTATCGGCGTCCAAGTAGTTCCCCCGTCCGTCGTCCGGTAGAGTCGATATGGACCCGAGAGTGCCCCGATCCAGCCGTGGTTTGGCGAAGTGAACGTAACACAACGGAGGTAGGTCCTCGAGGGGAAGGTATACTTGATGGCCCAGGTACTGCCACCGTCGGCGGTGTACAGCGCTTGACCGTTGCTATTTACAGCCCACCCATGCTCCTCATTCAGGAACCAAATATCGTCGGTGCGGCTCGAAGCATTTGGAGCATTGGTGGGTTTCCAAGTGAACGACATACATCCTCCTTCTGGTTGCTTTACCAGTTAGTTACGGCTAAATATTTGACTTCACACACCGATCTACGCACGCTGAAAATCTTGGAAACGGAGCGCTAGCGAAGTGAAGATTTTTAGTCCCCGATAGCCGTAGCGCCGGGCGGGTTTTCGCAGCGAAGCGGAGAAAACCTGCAAGGCATCGCGAAACGGCGTCAAGTCATGCGAGAGCCGATGTTTCGATCCCCCTGTTGGGTCGAAACGAGGTGACGCGGACGAATCGGGGCGCCGAAGGCATAAGCGGTCGCGTGATTTTTGCCGATTTTTTCCAGCAGGATGCCCGAAAAAATCTTTCGGCAAAAATAGCGACTCTCCGACCTTATTGCGCGTGTCCGGTGCGATAAGGGGTTAGATATTCAGTGGGGAGTCCCTCTGCGCCCTTTTTCTGCAAAGTATTTATAGAAGCCTATGCACTCTTCCAACACGTCTTTGTTGCTTAACCGGGATTCGCTTCCGGTTACTAATTTTGCCTTCCAGTCTGGAAACTTAAGCACGCTACGAGCTAAATGATGGAACTCATTCTCCGCTTCAAGGAAAACTAGATATGCGGCCTCGGTGCATAAAAACGACGTAATACTTGAGTTGCCAGTGGCTTTCTTGTATTCGCCAAACTTATCTGAAAGCACTGAATAGTAATTAAACCCGAATGAATTTGCCGGTATCGGGCGTGGAGCCAGTGCTTTTCTGTTTGGGTCGTTTGACTCCGTAAGCCTGAACATGATGTTTCCGATTTTGTATTGACCTGGATCTTCTTGTAAATAGATCACTTCCTTTGCATTTCCTAGGGTCATTATTCCAGAGCACTGAGCACATGACTCAAGTGAGGTGTAGACAGTTACACCTTGAAGTAACTGGCCGTAGCTACTGGATGTGGCTTCAGAGGGAGCTCCTATGTTCCAAGAGTCGTTAATTTGATTAAGGGAGAATATTCGGTTTAACAATCGTGCCTCAGCGTGCTGCGTAGAACTGTTGAATATCTCGTTGTGATTGAAATCAAAGTCGATCACAAAACCATCTCTATCAACGGCAAAAGCAGCAATGTTATGGCCGAGATAATCGCCTTTAAGGCTCTTCCCTCGCGGTACTGGCTTTTCCGGTGTGGATAGCAGTAAGTTGTTCCCGTAGTCTTTGCTGGGGGATGGTTTTTGGGAATCATCAACGCCCCGTTTATTTGAATTCCAGTTGAATGCAACCATGCTCATTAAGAGCAGTGAGTAAACATTGTGTCTCTCCATTTCTTCTGGGGAAATTAGACGTGGCGAGTCAGCCACTAATTCAGAGACGGGCTTTTTAAGATATTCGTCGAGCTTGGTCATTTGAAGATATCCTTGATCTCAACTTGCATGTATGCCGAAGCGGGTCGGCTTGAGCACAATGTTAAGTCGGGGTGTTCGTGTACCCAAGACTAGGTTCTTGCCAGAGGATTTCTGCAATTTCGATAACTTCCGAATGCTCGCCGTGATATTTTGGCATGTAATACCCCACTTCAAGTTTAGCCTCTCTGCTGTTGCAATGACTCCAGCTGAAGAACTCAACAGACACCCACCGCGCATGCTCGGTTGTTCCTTGCCCACGACCTTCTGCTCGACACCAGCCCATTGGCTCACGACCATCGAGAGGTGCTTGCACCCATTCGGCACTGCCCAGAGTGCATTGACCCTGACCCCAGGGCAGATTTCGTATGTAAGCCCGAACCCACTTAACACTAGCGACTAAGGGTAGATAAGTGGTTAAAGTGATGGACGCTGCAGTGGTGTGATGATTAGCCTTACCGATTTGCCTAGGGCCTTCAATAGAAGTTTGCACATCATCATCGAACGTTTCGGAATTCATAAAACTCTCCTTGGTAAAATATGGGAAAACAGTATCGGTTATAAGACCTAACAAGTTATTTAGCTGTTAACAATATTTCTACCACGAAACCTGGGTCGCAACAATAAATTCTGGACAGGAACTGTAAGGATTTTTCCCTTCCGTATATCATCCAAACTGAGCCAAAAGGTGAAATTGGAGGTTGTCATGTTGACTACTACCGCATTACTAAGTCAGGCGTTCGAGTCACAGCTTACCTTACACAATATTTCGGATCAGCAACGCCATAATTTTTCATAAGTGGCTTAGGTTTTATCTGGATTTTTACAATAAGTACACTTTGTACCCGAAACTTACCGCTAGCTTTGCCGGGTTTGACGAAAAACTGAAGATCAAGGGGCAGTCCGATGCGCAAAGAATGGAAGCTCGCCGGAATTTTGCGATTTATTACCGAAAGATTGGCACTCTTCAATCGCCGTCAGCACGGTCCGGCAATTTAACCGCTAACAATCCACTGCCTTCGACGTCTTCAGGCACGCCGGAATCCCAGCTCTTCCAGTCAGGTCAGTCTGTCTGTGACAAAACGGGAAATGCCACTGTCTTGAGTGACGGGTCAGCCGCTAAAATTGACCGGTGCCAACTGGGAAGCCATTTATGAGCAACTGAAGAACGCTATCAAGGTACTCCATTGTTCGAACAACACATGGCAAGCCTACCACTATTGGCTACAGTAGTTTCAAACCTTTACCAAGAGCAAAGATGCCGGCTTGTTAGGCATGGACGAAGTCAAAGGCTTTTTGAGTCATCTCGCTGTGAACAAACAGGTCACGGCGTCTAGCCAGAATCAAGCCTTCAATGGGCTACTGTTTTTATTCAAGAACATGTTACAAAAGGAGTTTGGCAAGGTTGAAGGTGTTGACCGTGCACGATGGCAAAGGCCAAAAAGAACGTACCCTGCCTATGCCATCAATGTTGACGGATAAGATTGCCGCCCAACTAGAGCAAGTGGCGGCGTTGCATGAACTGGATTTGGCGGCGAACACCGTCGGTGTCTTCTTGCCCAAAGCGCTGGATGGCAAATATAAAAACGCCCCCAAAGAATTTGCCTGGCAATGGTTGTTCCCTGCAAAGTCGAATACCCTGGTTCCTTCCAATGAAGAGTATCGGCGTTGGCATTTGCAGGAGTCTCATGTGCAACAAGCCCTTAAACTCGCGGTGCGCAGAAGCCGAATTGCCAAACGTGCATCGGTGCAAACGTTTCGCCATAGCTTTGCCAGTCATCTCCCACAAGCCAACGTCGATATTCGCACCATTCAAGAACTATTAGGTCACAGAGATTTGCGAACGACCATGATCTACACGCTTACCGTGCCCAGTGGGACAATCAAGGACGCAAAAAGCCCTCTGGATTTATGATGCAACCATCGGCGGCAATGGACTCGTTTGCCGTCATTCCGCAATGAGTGTTCTGTGGCGGCTCTTGGCCGATCACTACCCTCGGCAGCCGTAAGATGCACTTATCGGATGTAACGAACAACGAGATACTCATCGTTCGCGAGTTACCTCGATTGAAGCGCGCTCCGCCCGGCACATCCTTCTTTAGCTCCGTGCGTCAATTCGCCTCATAAACGGCGTAAGCCCAATAGTCCTTGCCGGGGCGCAGGCTGCAGCACCAGCCCTGGGCGCGCAGTTCGCGGCCGATCAAATGATTCATCACGCCGTGTCCCACCAACGCTACGCTGCCGTGAATATGGGCATAATCGATCAATCGCTGCGCGGCCGAGCGGGCACGGCGTTTGGCTGCGGCGTAGGATTCGCCGTTGCGGGAAAAGCCGGCCAGCCATAGCAGGCGCAACACGGGCAGCCACACGGCTGCCGGCAGGCGAATCCGGCCATGGTGAAAGTGCGGCAATTGGGCTTCGCCGAACAGGGCATCGGCGACCGGATTTTCCCCAAATCCCAGTGCCTGAGCCGATTGCCGGGAACGCGGCAGATCGCTGCACAAGGCCATGCCGATGTCTTTTAGCACTGCGCGGGTTGCCGGCGGCGGCGCATCGACGATGCCGGCGACGCGGTAAGCATCGGCCAAGCGCGCGAGATCGGTCGCCCGCAAAATGCCGGTCAGCGCTACGCTCGGCCGGCCGTGCCGCAGCAGAACGATGCGCGCGGGTGGTGGCGCCGTCATGGATACGGCTCGCCGTTGTTATGGGTAAACTGCCAACCGCCGGCCGTGCCGACTGCCCGCAAGTCGTCGTCCGGATATTCGACCCGGTCGCCCGGCGTGCGGTCGCCAATTTCCAGATAGAGCACGTCGTCCGCCGATTCGTTGACCAAGCGATGGGCGTTGCCGCTGCCGGCCTGGAAGCCGGCGCACATGCCCGGCGCCAGCCGTGTCGCGCCCTCGTCGGTATAGAGCGTCGGCGTGCCTTGCAGTATGTAAATAAATTCGTCCTGCTTGGCGTGGGCGTGGCGCAGGGCGGAAATCGCGCCGGGTTCCAGTTTGGTCAGGTTGACGCCGAAGTTTTGCAGCCCGAACACGTCCCCGAGCGGCGTCTTTTCCCGCCCCGCCAAGCGGGTGCCATGTAGATCGAGAATGGCTTGGGGATACAAGGATTTTCGCGGCCGCGGCGGCACTTGCTCGGCGGCAACGGCGACGGGGAACGGTAGTTCGGTCATATGGATAACTCCGGAAACGAGCGGCAAGGCGACAGATTAGCCGACAAACCGGGCGCAGGTAAAATCGGTCTGGTGGCAGTTGTAACTATACTGCGGCTTGTTCGCGCCGTTATGGGTGGGTTCGAGGCGGGGATTGCTTGGTGTTGGACTCGGTCTATGCGCTCTATTGGCGATCTACCCGCTGCAAGAAAGCAGCGCGAGGGTTTGCGCGATTGAGACGGCGCTGTTGCAGGACGATTTGCAGGGGTTGCTGCCATTCGGGCAGCAGCGGCCAACCACGAATAGCATCCGTTATTTCGGATCGCGGCGGCGGGCAACACTGGGTTTGAAAAACACGCGCCATACTTCCGCCGGTTCGGCGCGGCCGGTCAATACCCGATCGATGGTGCTCCTGTTGGACTTAACAAAAAGTCCCAGGGCGATCAGCACCAGTACCGCGGCGACACCAAGCACTGGCGCTGTATCGCTTTGCAATGCCTCGGCGATTTTGGCGCCGGCTTCCGGAAACAGGATCTTAACGACGAAGTTGCAGCCTATCGTTGCCGATAAAATGGCGATGACAAGCGCCTGCGGGTGGTAGCGCATCGCTTCGCCCGGTCAATTCAAACGCTGGCTGGGCTTGATCACGGTAAAGCCGGCGCGGCTGGCCTTGTCCTTATCGCCGCCGGTTCTGGCTTGGATTGCCGCATCGGCCAACGTGTCCGCCAGCCCGAGAAAATCGGCCACTTCAAACCGCATCGTCAAATTCTGCACGTGGAAGTGGACGACGCCGCATTCGCGGCAAATCTGGACTTTACCGAATTCGGTGGCCGCCAGGTATTCATGGTTGCAGGGTTTCTTGCTCATCGCTCGCTCCTTAATTTAAGAGAAAAATCCGCCAAAGCTTGCCGACCACCCAGTTTTGCAGCGGCCAGCGATAAAAACATCTTCCAGACAATTTGCTTGGACCCCAGATCCAGACAACGAAAATCGGTGGCGTGCAGTTGGCCTGTTTCGACCAGCGTTGCAAGTACGTCGGGCGCAATCGCCAGATTGACGCAATCCGTTTTGTCCCAAAATGAAAATAGTCGTTTCACGATTGCTAACAGGCAGTGAATTTGAATTAAATGATAATTATTCTCATTTAAGTCGTAAAGCACTTTTCCCTCTCTGCGCGAAATTATTTTTTTCAAAGCGCGCAACAATGCCAAATCAGGCCCAGGTGCGAGCGAAGCGATAGCGGCCAAGCTTCAGGTAATCTCTGATTTTGGCGGCAGATTTTGCACTCCGAGCGGACTGTGGGGCCGGCGTATCTGAAATGGAAATTTAGGGTCTGGGCCAAGCCGTTGCGACTCAGCAACAATTGACAAGCAAATCGAAACACATAAAATGAGAATCGTTATTATTTGAGAACGATTTCAATTACGCTCCGTGCAGCATCTTTCTCAGAGCATTGCGCTCCCGCCCGAATTAGTGCGCGAGACCAGCATTGCAACGCCTTTATAGCCACCCAGCGTTCCTCGCCAGGCAGCCAACCGAATCTATGCCAACTTAGGGGAACGTATGTCAGACACCAAACCACTCCGTAGCAAATCCGGCAACGCCAAATGGCGGCTGGGCGCCCTTCTGCCGCTCGGCGCCGCCTTGAGCGGCATTGCCCTAGCCGAACCTACAGCCAACACCGTTGCCGACAAGGACCAGGAAGTCATCTTAAAAGATGTCAAGGTCAAATCCGTTCGGGAGAAAAAAGCCAATACCGTAAAAGGTTATCAAGCCAAAACCAACAACGCAGCAGTCAAAACCGATACCAAACTGATCGATCTTCCGCAATCCTTAACCGTCATTACCCAGGACCTGATTAAAGACCAAAACATGCAGAGCATCGCCGACACGATTCGCTACGTACCCGGCGTGGGTATAGCCCAAGGCGAAGGCAATCGCGATACGCCTATTTTTCGCGGCAACAGTTCGACAGGCGATATGTATGTCGATGGCATCCGCGATGACGTACAGTATTTCCGCGACTTGTATAACATCGAACGAGTCGATGTTTTGAAAGGCCCCAATGCGATGGTCTTTGGCCGTGGCGGTTCCGGTGGTTTAATCAACCGCGCCACAAAAATGGCGGACTGGAGTAACACGCACGAAATGAACGTGCAATTTGGTTCGTTCGATAAATACCGACTGTCCGGAGACTTCGATCACGTCATTAGCGACAGTTTCGCAGTGCGCCTGACGAGTATGTGGGAAAACTCGCGCAGCTATCGCGAGGGCTTTGATGCGGCACGGTGGGGTGTCAATCCGACGGTAAGCTGGCGTCCTAGCGATCAAACCAAGATCACTTTAGGTTACGAACATTACGAGGACGCCAGAACTGCCGACCGAGGCATCTCGTCTTTCGGTGGTCGGCCAGTCAATACCGCTTCCTCGACTTTTTTTGGCGACCCGGACCGTAGCCCGACCGGCGCGACAGTCGACTCGTTCAATGCTTTGCTAGATCACGACTTTGGCAACGGTGTATCTGTTCGCAACCGCACCCGTTACGCCACCTACGATAAGTTCTATCAAAATATCTTTCCCGGCGCTGTCAACGCTGCCGGCACACAGGTCACAATCTCGGCTTATAACAATGCAACCCAGCGCGAGAACTTTTTCAACCAAACCGATCTGACATTTTCAATAAACACCGGTCCATTCAAACACAAGCTTCTGACAGGCATGGAATTTGGGCGGCAGGAAACCGACAATTTTCGCAATACCGGTTACTTTAACGAGATTGGCCCCAACACGACCTCTGTCTTGGTAAAGTTGACTGATCCCATCTACAGAGGCAATGTGGTTTTCAGACAGAGCGCCACCGACGCCAATAATCACGGGGTGGCAACGATAGCAGCGGGTTACGTGCAGGATCAAATCCAACTCAGCGAACATTGGCAAGCTATTATGGGCTTGCGATACGACCGCTTTGAAGTTGATTTCACAAATAAACGCAACGGCCAAAACTTTGCGACCAATGATGATTTGGTTTCGCCACGCGGGGGCCTGATCTACAAACCCTTCGGCGAAGATTTTTCTTTGTACGCCAACTACAGTATCGCTTATGTGCCGAGGGCGGGAGATCAATTATCCTCACTATCCTTATCAAACCAGGCACTCAAACCGGAAGAATTCAGAAATTATGAACTGGGGGCCAAGTGGGACATCACAGCGGATCTTTCCACCACACTGGCGTTTTTCCAGCTCGATCGCCTCAACGCGGTTGCCACTGACCCAAACAATCCGGCGGTGTCCTTTTTGGTGGATGGCCAACGGACTCGAGGCATAGAACTTGGATTTAGCGGCAACATCACCGAAGCCTGGAAAGTCATCGGCGGCTACGCCTATCAAAATGCCGAATATACCAAGAGCCTGTCCGCCACCGCGCCTGCGGGCAATACTCTGGCTCAAGTTCCGGAACATACCTTCTCATTGTGGAATCGTTATGACATCACCGAAAAATGGGGGGTTGGACTGGGCTCTGTTTATCGCAGCAAAATGTTTGCAGCCAGCGACAATGCTGTGTCTCTGCCGGGTTTCCTGCGTTTTGATGCCGCTGCTTATTACAAAGCAACCAAAAATATCCAGTTGCAAGTCAACATCGAAAATCTCTTGGATAAGCAGTACTACGCAACCGCCAATAGCAATACCAACATCACCCCAGGCTCGCCGATTGCGGTCAATGCCGGCGTGAGTATGAAGTTTTAAAAACTCTTGAACCCAGAATCTGCCAGGGATGGCAACAAACTAAAACCCACGTACGTTCTTTCACCCCAGACTGTTTGCAGTCCAGCCGCGCATGGATGTGGGAATCACACAGACCAATTAGCACCTAATGGATACAACAACTACTCAATCGATCACGCCAGCCAACCGCCCGCCGAAGAAAACCAACGGCGGCTATTTATTCCTGCCCAAAAATCTTTCGCGCGGCGCTTTTTTGAAATGGCTGCGCCGCACCCACGCCTGGCTTGGGCTGTGGGGCGCGGCGATGGGTTTGCTGTTCGGTTTTACCGGGATTTTGATGAACCACCGCGAGGTGATGAAAATTCCGATCGGCCGGATGGAGCCCAAGGAAATCCAAATCGCCTTGCCCGAGCCGAAACCGGCCGATCCGAAAGCGCTGGCGGCCTGGCTGGGCCAGACACTTAACGTCGACACCAGCCACGCCAGAGCGCGAAAAGAACCGGGCAGGACCGTGACCTGGAATAACCAGACCGTGCAACAGCCGGCCTCGTGGCAGATCAATCTGCGCAACCCGCAACATATGTTGTCGGCCGATTACTGGGAAGGGAATGCTTTTGTCACGGTTAAACAAAGCGACGCCAATCTGCTGCAAACCCTGAACAATCTGCACAAGGGCGTCGGGATGGGCGTGGGCTGGGTGTTGCTGGTCGATACCCTGGCCGGCGGCCTGATTCTGCTCAGTCTGACCGGCACTTTGTTGTGGACGCGATTGCACGGTAATCGGCTGGCCGCGGCGGGTTTGGGCTTGGGCTCTTTGAGCCTGATGCTGTATTTCGCCATCGATGCGATCGGAGCTTGAGCCATGTTGATCGAAATTCCGCAGGTGCTGAACCCGGACGAACTCAGCCGAGTCCGCGGGATTCTGGCCGATGCGGCTTGGGCCGACGGCCGGATCACAGCCGGCAGCCAGTCGGCGCAAGTCAAAAACAACTGGCAGTTGCCGGAACAATCCAGCCAAAGCGCGGCGGCCCGCACTATTTTGCTGGACGCGCTGAATCGCAACGCCTTGTTCCTGTCTGCGGCGCTGCCGAAGCGCATCTTCCCGCCCCTATTCAACCGTTACGAAGGTGAACACAACACCTTCGGCAACCATATCGACAATGCGGTTCGGCATTGTCCGGTCACCGGCCAGCGGGTACGCACCGATTTGTCGGCGACGATTTTTTTGGCCGATCCGGACAGTTACGACGGCGGCGAACTGGTGATCGAAGACACCTACGGCCAGCATGCCGTCAAGCTGGCCGCCGGCGACATGGTGCTGTATCCCGGCTCCAGTCTGCACCGGGTGGAGCCGGTGACGGGCGGCGCCAGGGTAGCGTCGTTTTTCTGGCTGGAAAGCATGGTGCGCGAAACCGAACGCCGCCGGCTGCTGTTCGAAATGGACATGGCCATCCTGCAGTTACGCAACTCCGGTGGCGACAGCGAGCCGGTGGTCAATCTGACCGGCTGCTACCACAACCTGCTGCGAATGTGGGCTGAGGTTTAAGCGCGCGTCCCGACTTTCTAGCGGCGGCGGCCCCGGATTCGGTTTCGAGCCGTGCAACGTATTGTGCCGCTATCGGCTAAACTTGCCGACATCCGCAACCCGCGCTCGAAGCTTCGCAGACATCCCGCCAATGAACCCGTTTATTTTCGCCGCAACGGCATTCGCGGCCGCGATGGCCCTAGGCTACTTGCTGATCAAGCGCCGGATCAAGCAGAAGCGGGAGAAATCGCCGAAACCGGCCGTAGCCAAGCCCAATCCCAATGACCGGGTCATCTCCTGCCCGGCCTGCGCTCAGCAAATCAAATTCACGCTACCGGTCAAAAGCAATAAGGCCCAATGCCGCAAGTGCGCGGCACAATTCAAATTGGACGTCGACGCGCATAACAACGTCTATATCACCGAAATCAAGCTGCCGGACGACGATACCGCGGTCAAAACCTTGGACGAATGCTTTGCAATTCTGGAAGTGAAGCCGGACGCGATTCCGCTGGACATCCGCGCTGCTTACAAGAAGAAAATTTCGGAATACCACCCGGACAAGGTCGAAAACCTGGGCGCGAAAATCAGGCAAGTGGCGGAAGAAGAAACCCGAAGAATCAATGCCGCCTATGCGATGTTGCAGGAAGACGACCGGGTTTAATCGTTGGCCATCTTTGCCAGCCGGATCATCTCGATCTGATTGCCGGCCGGGTCTTGAATGTAAACCGATGCAGTCCCGTCGCGATGGGTTTGCAATGGGCCGTAATCCTCCGCATGTTCGGAGACGATGGCGAAATGCGGCGGGTGTTGGTTGGGCAGCACCAATGCCAGCGCTACGTTGGCAAATTGCAGCAAGGCCCAGGTTTGGTCCTGATACGCCACACGCACTTGGTAACGGCTGGTGTACCAGTCCACGCTTTGTTGAATATCGTCGACTTGAATCGCGATGTGGTGAATGGTGTCCATGTTTTATCCTCCAGCGGCCTGTTTCCAGTCAGTTGCCAGGCCATTTATACCGCACAAAAGTTCGGCGGCAAATTGAAGCAAATCAAACTGCGGCCGCGACTTGCGAACAGGATTTAAGCGCCGAACAAAACCCTTAAATTTATTATGCGACAAATTGTCGCGTTTTTCTGGACAAGTGCATTTTTCTTCACTAGAATGCGCCCACCTTGACTTAGGTCAATACGCCTTGCAAGGGCGTATCTTTAAAAAGGGGGAGGAGGTAAGCGACCGTTTCGGCGGTATAACAAGAAAAACAGCGCAACACTTTAACCTACCGCTACATCGGGTAGGCGTCCATCAAAAAAACATAAAAACACCGGACGGAGCCCACTACAATGTGGGCTTTTTTATGTTCTTATACTTTCAATTCTACTTGTCGTTATGCTGATGAAAGAAAAGCCAGACTCCATACCCGCCGAACTGATGGAATACGAGCGGTTTATCGAGGAATTGCTCAACGATACCAAGCATCCGGTCCATAACCGCGCTCACCCGCTCCACAAAGAATCCGTCAAAGCGCTCGACGAGATGATGCGGCGGGTGGAAGAAATGCGCAACGAGTGGCTATCAAAGGGCTGAGCCCTGCGTCCCGGACTGGGATGATCGGCTCGGTTGCTTGGCGCCTCGTATCGGCTCCAAACATCGGCCTCTCCTGCCGGCCATCAGCAAACCAAGCCATGCTGGCTTAAATCAGTGCACCTCGGTCGAAACCACCATCGGACAATTTAATTTGCCCGGATACTGACTGACCATCTGCACTAATTCCTGCGCTAACTGTAACCGGCGCTGGTTTTCCAGCAAGGCTTGCAGCCAAATCAATTGGCTTTTCAATTCTGCGATCTGGCCTTCCTGTTCGGCCACGGTTTGCAATAAAGCCTCGAAAGTCATCGTGGACATTCTGTATCCCCCGTTTCGTGAAATAACCGCGACAGCGGTTTTTGAGTTCAATGCCGGACTTGGCGGCGATCAGGCTGTTTTTCAATGCCGCCCTGTTCAACAGCGACATCGTCGTTATTGCACCGGCATCGCGTACTCAATTAAGCGGCCGGAACTGAAAAACCTGCAATCCGCCCTTTTGCAAACTGTGACTGCGATCCGCAAAGATTTCGCTTACCCCCGTACCAACCAAAACCGGGTTGGTTGGTGTCGTTACAAGCCAAACCGCTATACCAATCCGGATCGCAGCACGCTTGAACATTGGAAACTACAAAACGGCTCGCCGCTTTACACCGACACGGCTAAATAGTCTATTCTGAAGCCACGCGCCATAAAGACACCAGACCAAACTGTGCGATAGAATGTTGAATTGATTCTACCCGGAGGATAGGCAATGCCTCACGATACACTCAAAGTTTATAGCGAAGCCGAAATTGCCGAACGATTGAGTCGCGACTTGCCGCACTGGTATTACGAGAACGGCTGGATTCGGCGCAAATTCAAAACCAGCGGCTGGAAAGCCACGTTGATGGTCGTCAATACCGTCGGCCATCTGGCGGAGAAAGCCTGGCACCATCCGGATTTAACGGTTTCCTACGCATTCGTGATCGTCAAACTGGTCACCCATGCCGCCAAAGGCGTGACCGAAATGGATTTCGCACTGGCAAAAAAAATCGAGCAGGTGGTGTTGTGGGACGCCGCCGCCGAATCCGACGGCATTTTCGAGGGCACGCCGGACGATCCGCGTTTCAAATACATTAAAAAAGACTGAGGACAGCACGATGACTGAAATCACCGAGGTACCCAGCCCGTTTTGCGGCATCGGCACCGACGATCTGAGTATCAAGGTGGAAGGCTTGGCCGTGACAGTAACCGCCAACGGTTGCGCGGTCAACACCCCCGCCTTCGAACAGCCGATTAGCGATACCGCACCGCGCATCGCCGGCCAAACTGCCAGCCTGGAGGCTGCCGTCGCCAAAGCCGCCGAATTGCTGCGCGACACCCGGCAACCAGTCATCGGCGGCTGCGCGACCGACGTCAACGGCATGCGCGCCTTGCTGGCGCTGGCGGACAAGGCTGGCGCGGTGGTCGATAACATCAACTTCAACGCGGCTCGCCGCAATTTGCTGGCGATGCAGGACTCCGGCTGGATGAACACCACTTTGGCCGAGGTCAAGAATCGCTGTGATTTGCTGTTGATCATCGGTACCGATCCGGAAGTCTTTGCACCGCGCTTTTTCGAACGCTTTTTATGGAACGAACACGCGATGTTCCTAGAAAGCACTGATCAACGTGACGTGATTTATCTTGGCAAAACACCCGCGGGCAAGGCCGCTGTTTCGCCTACTGGCAAAACACCAACCGTGCTGGCCTGCGATGACGCCGACCTACCTGACGTGGTGGCGGTGCTGTCTGCTCTGGTCAGGAATCAACCATTACAGGTTGAAACCGTCGGCAATATTGCGGTTTCGGCACTGCAAAAAGTAGCCGACAGATTACGCCAGGCACGTTATGGCGTCGTATTGTGGAGCGCAGGTAAACTGGCATTCGAACACGCTGAGTTAACTGTCCAGACGATCTGCAATATCGTCAAAGACATCAATATGCAGGCTACCCGTTGCTCCGGCCTGCCGCTGGGCGGCAAGGAAGGCGATTACACCGCCAATCAGGTTTGCGGCTGGACCACCGGTTATCCAGCACGAGTCAATTTCGCCAGAGGCTATCCGGAATACGATCCGTTTCTGTTCGATAGTCAGGCCATGATTGCCAACGGCGAAGCCGATGCCTTGGTATGGGTGCAGGCCTATAACGCAACGGCGACGCCACCACGAACAGGCTTGCCGACCATCGTTGTCGGCCGTTCCGGCATGCAACTCGAAGCCGAGCCCGACGTATTCATTCCAGTCGGTACGCCGGGGATCGATCACGCCGGTCATGTTTATCGGATGGATAGTGTAGTCGCCTTGCGCTTGAAAAAATTGCGCGACTCCGGTCTGCCTAGCACCGCCGAGGTGCTGAATGCCATTGAACAAGCACTTTAGGATACCGACATGCTGATAAAACTCACAGGTGGCACCATTTATGATCCGGCCAGCGGCATTGCCGGTCAGCAACAGGATATTTACATTCAGGACGGCCGCATCGTCGAAGCGCCCAAGGACGGCCGCCCGGTAGATCGGGAATACGACTTGCGCGGCAAAGTCGTCATGTCGGGCGCCATCGACATGCACACCCACATCGGCGGCGGCAAGGGCAACATCGCCCGTACCCTGCTGCCGGAAGATCACCGGGCCGATCCGGTGCACCGCACTCATTTGACCCGTTCCGGCACCGGCCATGCGATGCCTTCAAGTTTCGTCACCGGTTACCGTTACGCCGAAATGGGCTACACCGCCTGCTTTGAACCAGCAGTATTACCGGTCAACGCCCGTCAGGCCCACATGGAAATGGGCGATACGCCGATCATCGACAAAGGCGGCTACGTGATGCTGGGCAGTGACGACTTTTTGCTGCGTATGCTGACCGCCAAAAAAGACCAGAAAGCCGTCAACGATTACGTGGCCTGGACGCTGAACGCCGCCAAAGCCATCGGGGTCAAAGTGGTTAACGCCGGCGGCATCAACGCCTTCAAATTCAACCAACGCAAGCTGGAGCTGGACGAGCAAAACGCTCATTACGGCGTCACTCCGCGGCAAGTGCTGCAAACCCTGGCCCGCGCGGTCAATGAACTGGGCGTGACTCATCCCCTGCACGTGCACGGCTGCAACCTGGGCGTCCCCGGCAACGTCGATACCACCTTGAACACAATCGAAGGCATCGACGGCCTGCCGATGCATCTGACTCATATTCAGTTCCACAGCTACGGCACCGAAGGCGACTTCAAATTCTCCTCCGGCGCGGCGCAAATCGCAGAGGCGATCAACAAGAATAAAAATATCACCGCCGACGTCGGCCAAATCTTGTTCGGCCAGACCGTCACTGCCTCCGGCGACAACATGCGCCAACACGCCAACCACAAGTTCGCCAGTCCGAACAAGTGGGTGTGTATGGACATCGAATGCGATGCCGGCTGTGGCGTGGTGCCGTTCAAGTATAAGGACCAGAACTTCGTCAACGCCTTGCAATGGGCGATTGGCTTGGAAATCTTCCTGCTGGTCGAAGACCCGTGGCGGATCTTCCTGACCACCGACCACCCCAACGGCGCGCCGTTCACCAGCTATCCGCATTTGATCCGTTTGCTGATGGACCGTAGTTTCCGCAATGACATGCTGGCGACTATTCATCCGGAAGCACAAAAGATGACCACGCTGGCATCGATCGAGCGCGAATACAGCTTGAACGAAATTGCCATCATGACCCGCGCCGGCGCCGCTCGCATCATCGGCCTGAAAGATCGCGGTGCGCTCAGCCCCGGCAACTTCGCCGACATTACTGTCTATACCGAAAACGACAATCGAGAGACCATGTTCTCGAAACCGGATTACGTATTCAAAGACGGCGAACTGGTGGTGAAAGACGGCGAAGTCGTCAAAGTCACCTGGGGTACCACCCACATCGTCAGACCTGACTACGACCTGTCTATCGAAAACGAACTGAAACCGTATTTCGATAAATACCTGACCATGAAACTCGGCAACTTTAAAATCAGCGATGATGAGATTAGCGAAGACGGCCGCGGCAGCTTGACGACGCATCCGTTGCATATCGGCGTATAGGTCAATCGGAACCCAAGGAACAAGATGACTCTAACATCGATCACAATCGCCGACAGAGAAGCCGAGCTGGCCGATTATCTGGCACGCCAGCCTTATCTGGTCGAGCAGGATGGCATTACTCTGAGTATTGCGAAAAATGTATTTCCCTCGGATTTCGGCTTGACCAGCTCCTTTTTCGGCGACTTCATGCTGCAGCAAAGACCGGTGAAGACCGGACTGGATATGGGCTGCGGCAGCGGCTATTTCGCGTTTATATTGAAAAAAATCGGCTGCGAAGAGGTTATCGGTGTCGACTTTAATCCGGACGCCGTCGCCTGTGCCCGCCACAACGGTTCATTGAATCCGGATATAGCGCCGAGCGCCTTCATCCATAGCGATTTATTCGCCTCGGTTCCGGCCAAACGTTTCGGCATGATTGTTTTCAATTTCAATTATTACCCCTCCAACGGTACATTCGGCTTGAACGAGGACGGCGGCCAACAAATACTGCGCCGTTTTTTTCGCGAAGTACCGGATTATCTGGAGCCGGACGCGCAGATATTTATTCCCTTTTCCGATTTTGTCGGCGCCGAACACGATCCGAAACACGTCGCGCCCGAGTATGGCTTTAACGTAAACACCGTTGCCGAAACTTATAACCACGCGGGGCGGCACGTGATCTACCAAATCAATCAAAACCAATTCGATTAAACCACCGCGGCAAATCGATATACAGAACTCCGGACTATGAGTAACCACGATGATAATTAACGGCGTCACCATAGATAAAACTTTCGCCGAAGCCTTCCCGATGAAAGCGACGCGCGCCATCATCACCGCCCAGAACGAAAAATGGGCGATGATTTCCGCACAGGCAATGACCGGCTTCGCCACCTCGGTCATTGCCTGCGGCTGCGAAGCCGGCATCGAACGGGTGTTGAGTCCGGACGAAACCCCGGACGGCCGCCCCGGCGTCGCGATCATGATTTATGCGATGGGCGGCAAAGGCTTGGCCAAACAATTGGAAACCCGAGCCGGCCAGTGCGTGCTGACTTCGCCGACGTCTGCACTATTCGCCGGCATCGAAGGCGGCAAGCCGATTCCGCTGGGTAAAAACCTGCGCTTCTTTGGCGACGGCTTTCAGATTGCAAAAAAAATCGGTGGCAAACGTTACTGGCGGGTGCCGGTAATGGACGGCGAATTTCTGACCGAAGCGACGACCGGCATGGTTGACGCGGTCGGCGGCGGTAACTTTCTGGTATTGGCAGAATCACAACCGCAAGCCCTGGCGGCCTGCGAAGCGGCGATCGAAGCGATGAAAAAAATCCCCAACGTGATCATGCCCTTCCCCGGCGGCGTGGTTCGCTCCGGATCGAAGGTAGGCTCCAAATACAAAGCCTTGAGCGCCTCGACCAACGATGCGTTTTGCCCGACGCTGAAAGGCGTGACCAAAACCGATCTGTCGCCGGAAATCGAATCGGTGATGGAAATCGTCATCGACGGTTTGAGCAAGGAAGACATCGACAAGGCGATGCGGGTCGGCATTCAGGCGGTTTGCGATCTGGGTGCGGCCAACGGCATCAAGCGCATCAGCGCCGGTAACTACGGCGGCAAACTCGGCCCATTCCACTTTCACTTGCAGGAGATCATGGCATGACCTCGTTGACATTTACTTTGATCGAAACGCCGCCGGCGCAGCGCATCGACATGTCGCCGCTGGTCTGCCACAAACTGGCCGGCCTGAGTCTGGACCAAATTGCAGCGATCGAACTGCAATGCGGCAAGCAAAAGCTGCGGGTCGCTCAATTGTTTCATATTACCGGTAGCAATGCCGACGACATCAGTATCGTCGGTAGCATCGGCAAGCTGGATTTCATCGGCAAAGAATTGGCAAACGGCAGCATCAGCGTACAGGGTGAAGCCGGCGCCTATTTGGGCATGCAGATGAAGGGCGGCACGATCAACGTGATCGGCGATGTAGGCCTTTATGCCGGCTGCGAAATGAAGAACGGTCTGATTCAAATCGAAGGCGATGCCGGAGATTTCCTCGGCGGTGCGCTGCCTGGCAACAAGCAAGGCATGAAAGGCGGCACGATCCTGGTCAAAGGTAACGTCGGCCAGCGTTGCGGCGACCACCTGCGCCGCGGCCAAATTTTGATCGAAGGTAATGCCGGCGACTATTGCGGCTCCCGCATGGTCGCCGGAACCATTGCCGTGATGGGCCAAGTTGGCCGTTACGCCGGTTATGCCATGCGGCGCGGCACTTTGCTATTGTGGAACCAACCGCAATTGCCTGCCACGTTCAACGATTGCGGCTCGCATACGCTGGCCTTCCTGCCGATGCTGTTCGCGTCGTTCAAATCGCTGAACTCCCGCTTCGCCGACAAAGCTATTGCCTTCAATCGGGTGCGCCGCTTCGGCGGCGATATGGCCGAAGCCGGGCGCGGGGAAATTCTGGTCAAACTTTAAGCGGCCAGTCAATGCCGGCCGGCTCCCGCCCGGTCGGCAGTAGCTATTTTGAATGCCGAAAACTCTCAGCACCAACGACCACGACCGGAACATTGCCGGCCTGCGCTACGTTTATCCGGTAATTTCCCGCCGCGCCGGCGGCCTGTCGATTGGGATTAATTTCAATCCCAACAACGCCTGCAACTGGCATTGCGTCTACTGCCAAGTCCCCGGCCTGCAGCGCGGTAATGCGCCGGAATTGGATTTTGCGTTGTTGGAGCAAGAGCTGCGAGAGTTCCTGAATCAGGTCTTAAACGGCGACTTTTATCAGCGCTTCAATATCCCGGAACCGCAGCGCGTGATTAAGGACATCGCCATCTCCGGTAACGGCGAACCCACCAGTTTGAAGAATTTCGACCGCGCCGCCGACCTCATAGGCGGGATCGCCAGTCAAGCCGGCCTGTTTCCGGAAAGTCGTTATGTACTGATCAGTAACGGCAGTTTGATTCATCAATCCGCGGTCCAACAAGGACTGAGAACCTTGGCGCGTTACAACGGCGAGCTTTGGTTCAAGCTGGATAGCGCGACCGAGTCGGGCCGCAAGCTGATCAATCAGACCGGGCAAAGCCAGCAGAAACTGTTGGAGCACTTGCGAATCGCCGCAAAACTTTGCCGAACCAAATTACAGACCTGCGTTTTCAGCTATCGATTTGCGTGGTCAGACCAAGAGAAACAAGCTTATTTGAGTTTGTTAAAACAATTGCGGCAGATGGGAATAGAGATTGAGCAGATCATGCTTTACAGCTTGGCGCGACCGTCTCTACAAGCGGAAGCGGCGGAATTGGCCAAAGCATCCGCAGCTAGCATGGATGCTTTGGCAGCCGACGTCAGCGCCCTGGGCTATGACGTCAGCGTCAGTTATTAAGCGCGAATATCTAATATCGAACCCAGCATTTTTTCGTGGGCCTTGATGATTTTGACGCCGGCCGAAGTTTCCAATTCGGCTTCTTTCAAACTCAACACCGGCTTGAACATCTCCGCCGAACCGACATCTTTAGAACCACCGACCTCCTGCTCCTGAACCGGCAGACTTGCGATAGTTTGCGCAGCGGTACTGGCCTTTTGCTGAGCTTGCGAGATCAGGCTGGTGGCACTATTCAGAGCGTTGGTAATCATGGTACACCTCCTGCAAAACAGGTTTGCATCATACCGCTTAGCGTAGCGGCCGACAGCCCATAACTTTAATTTTTGTCAGCATTTTGCAGACGCAATCACACTCGTTAACTATTTGTCTTTTTTAAAGATTTTTGCACACAAACCTTGCAGGTAAGGCGCCAACTTGCTTTGGCAGAGCGCGCATGCAGACGAGCCCGTCCGCTTGGCCCAAGCGGCCAATTTGCGGTAAGCATCAATGCCGCCTAACTCCTCGAATTTGGTTTCGACGATGGTACTCCACTGCGGCCTGGGTTGGCCTTGCCCATCCAGAAACACTTTGTCGAATAGCCACATTTCCGCCACCGACACCGTCCACATAAACGCAAACGATACCGCCATGCCGCCGCCGGCCAATACCACCAGCCAAGCAAATATCGGATGCAATTTGGTCAACCACCACGACAAAATATCCACTAGCAGGAAAACATATGGCATGCCGATCGCGATCGACTTGTATTTGACGGTACTGGTTTCGGCAAAACTGAAAATCAAGCCGACAAACATGAATATGAAACTGATGCCGAACAAATGGATATGCGACACCCGAGTCAACGAGCCGAAGGTGGCGCCTTCGTCCTCTTTGGTCAACTCCTTCAGAACCTTGAAATCGGTGAAATCCGGCAGCGACGATTCCTTGTTGTGGCACATCACGCAGCGTTCCTGAATGATCTTGGCCACGCCGGACTCTTCGTATTCGTCCTGGTCGGCGCCGTCGCGCACCCATTGAATGATTTGAAACCGCTCCTGTTCCGAGGCGTTTTCCTTCATCGAACCATTCAGTTTGGTCTCCAACACCGTGCCGGAGCGGTTCCCGTAGTAGCTGTAGACGATGTCGTCTATCGACAAGCCGAATTTACCGTCGGCCATCCCGTGGGTAAACAGGATCTGAATCAACGCCACCAGATAACCGACCGCCACCGTTGTCAAATAACCGGTGAACAGCACTTTAACCGGGATATCCAATTGTTTTAACGATGAAAATTCGCGTGCCATACTCTAATCCCAGTTTAGAAAAGGAGTCTGCATTATAGCTTGCTGGACGGGCCGTCCCCTAGCGAAACGGCTTTGTTTCGCGCATAAAAAAGGCCCTTGAACAATCAAGAGCCTTTTGTTTCCGTAACCGTTAAGGTTTATCTGGGCGACACATTGGTGGCGGTCAAGCCTTTGGGGCCGGATTCGATATCGAACTGGACCGATTGGCCAGGCGACAAGGTTTTAAAACCTTCTCCCAAAATCACGGAATGATGTACGAACACATCTTCTTTTCCTTCGGAAGGCTCGATAAATCCAAAACCTTTGGTGTTGTTAAACCACTTTACAGTGCCTGTTGCCATCTTAAAACTCCTACAAAATAAAACTATTGGTTACGCAGACCGACATTAATGGCAACCGTTGCTGCCTGAAGCAGTGGCGATAAGCCGCGAACATCTATTATCTGAGCGCGGGCATTGTACTTTGAATCAATGGTCTAAGCTACCGGCGATATTCGGGCATTCCCCTGAAGACTAAGCGGAAATTTTGTCCAGCCCAAGCCTCGACGCTTGAAAACCGACTCATGCCGCCCCATGTCGGTCGCAACCAAACTTATTTTCCTAACGAGGTACGCTGCATGCGAATGGATAAATTAACCAGTAAATTTCAACAGGCTCTCGGCGACGCGCAAAGTCTGGCGCTCGGCAAAGACCACCAGTTCATTGAGCCATTGCATGTCATGCAGGCCTTGATCGACCAGGAAGGCGGCAGTATCAAACCTTTGTTGCAGCAGGTCGGGGTTCAGGTCAACGCCTTGCGCAACGATCTGTTGAAAGAGATCGACCGTTTGGCCAGCGTTTCAGGCGCCGGCGGCGACGTGCAGATTTCCAACGAATTGTCGCGGATGCTGAATCTGACCGACAAACTGGCACAAAAGCGCAAAGACGCCTACATCTCCAGCGAACTGTTCCTGTTAGCGGCGCTGGACACCAACGGAACCTTGCAGAACCTGCTGAAAAAGGCCGGCGTCACCGCATCGGCCGTCGAAAAAGCCATCGACAACATGCGCGGCGGCCAGAACGTCAACGATGCCAATGCCGAAGACCAGCGCCAGGCTTTAAAAAAATACACGATCAATCTGACCGAGCGGGCCGAGCAAGGCAAGCTGGATCCGGTGATCGGCCGCGACGACGAAATCCGCCGCACGATACAAGTCTTGCAACGCCGCACCAAGAACAACCCGGTGTTGATCGGCGAGCCCGGCGTCGGTAAAACTGCGATCGTCGAAGGCCTGGCCCAACGCATCGTCAACGGCGAGGTGCCGGAAGGCATCAAGGGCAAACAATTGCTGTCGCTGGACATGGCGGCGCTGATCGCTGGCGCCAAATTCCGCGGCGAGTTCGAGGAGCGCCTGAAAGCCGTCTTGAACGACATCGCCAAGCTGGAAGGCCAGGTGATTCTGTTCATCGACGAGTTGCATACCATGGTCGGCGCCGGCAAAGCCGAAGGGGCGATGGACGCCGGCAATATGCTCAAGCCTGCCCTGGCGCGCGGCGAGCTGCATTGCGTGGGTGCGACGACGCTGGACGAATACCGCCAATACATCGAAAAGGACGCCGCATTGGAACGCCGCTTCCAAAAAGTCCTGGTCGACGAGCCCAGTGTCGAAGACACCATCGCCATCCTGCGCGGCTTGAAGGAACGTTACGAAATCCACCACAGCGTCGATATCACCGACCCGGCCATCGTCGCCGCGGCGATGCTTTCGCACCGTTATATCTCCGACCGGCAATTGCCGGACAAGGCCATTGATCTGATCGACGAAGCCGCCAGCCGGATTCGGATGGAAATGGATTCCAAACCGGAAGCGATGGATAAACTCGACCGCCGCCTGATTCAGCTGAAAATCGAACGCGAAGCGATGAAAAACGAAAGCGACCCAGCCTCGAAAAAACGCCTGGAAACCTTGCAGGAAGACATTGCCGAATTGGAGAAAGAATATTCCGATCTCGACGAAATCTGGAAAGCTGAAAAGGCGGCGCTGCAAGGCACGGCGACGATTAAAGAGCGGCTGGAACACGCCCGCCTGGAGTTGGAAGCTGCCCGCCGCAATCAGGATTACACCCGGATGTCGGAGCTGCAATACGGCGAGATTCCGAAACTGGAGAAGGAGCTGGACTTGGCATCGCAAGCCGAAATGCAGGAAGCCAAATTATTGCGCAGCAAAGTCACGGATGAGGAAATCGCCGAAGTCGTATCGAAATGGACCGGCATCCCGGTCTCGAAAATGATGGAAGGCGAGCGGGAGAAATTGTTGCGAATGGAAGAAGAGCTGGGCAAACGCGTGATCGGCCAAACTGAAGCCTTGAAAGCGGTCAGCAACGCGATCCGCCGCTCCCGCGCCGGGCTTTCCGACCCGAACCGGCCGAACGGCTCGTTCCTGTTCTTGGGACCGACCGGCGTCGGTAAAACCGAGTTGTGCAAGGCCTTGGCCGAATTCATGTTCGACACCGAAGAAGCCATGGTGCGCATCGATATGTCGGAATTCATGGAGAAACATTCGGTCGCGCGTTTGATCGGCGCACCGCCGGGTTACGTCGGCTACGAAGAAGGCGGTTACCTGACCGAAGCCGTACGTCGTAAGCCCTACTCTGTGATCCTGCTCGACGAAATCGAAAAAGCCCACAACGACGTGTTCAATGTATTGCTGCAAGTCCTTGACGACGGCCGATTGACCGACGGCCAGGGCCGCACCGTGGATTTCAAGAACACGGTGGTGGTGATGACGTCCAACCTGGGCTCCAGCGTGATTCAGGAACTGGCGGGCGAAGACAACTATGCCGAAATGAAAGACGCGGTAATGGACATCGTCGGCCAGCATTTCCGCCCGGAATTTATCAACCGGGTCGACGAGGCCGTGGTGTTCCATCCGCTGGAGCAAGACCAGATTCGGGCAATCTGCAAAATCCAGATCGATTTGCTGCGCCGTCGTCTGCAAGAGAAGGAGATCGGCTTGGCCGTCAGCGAACCGGCCTTGGATCTACTCGGCGAGGCCGGCTTCGATCCGGTCTACGGCGCACGGCCATTGAAACGGGCGATACAACGCCAATTGGAAAATCCGTTGGCTAACAAAATATTGGCCGGCCGTTTCTTGCCGGGCAATACGATAAAAATCGATGTTGCCAACGACGGCCTGACCTTCAGCAAATAAGCCCGCCGCGCCGGCCCGGATTCAAGTCCGGGCCGGCGCGGGTTCCGCTAAATTTTTACCGTCCGCCCTTCGGCGGCCGCTTGCAACGCAGCGACAATCGTCCGGCAATTGTCGCGGGCATCGTCGAACGACAATTGCGGCTGCTTGCCGTTTAGCACGCAATCGCTGAAATGTTCGATCTCCAAACGAAAATGGTTCGCTGCCGGCATCCGTTCTTCGGCGAAGCGGCCGTCCTCGGTCCACCAGGAAATAATCGGGATATCGCCCGGCAATTGCCAGACGACGTGGCATTTTATGCCGCCCCGGGTGCCGATGATTTCGTATTCGCAACGCCGCGCCCGCTCGAAACTGAAATCGAAGTGGCCAAATTTGCCGTCTCCAAAATCCAGCACCCCGCTGGTGGTGATGTCGGCACCGCTTTCGACATACTTGGATAAAGCAGTAACCGTGCGCGGCGCCTGCTGAAAAAACATCCGCAACGAATGGATCGCATAGCAGCCGATATCCCACATCGCACCGCCGCCGCGCGAAACATCCTCCGCCAGCCGGTACATCCGCGCCGGCCGCATCATGAACGAATAGCTAGCTCGTACCGAACGCACCTCGCCGATCAAGCCGGAGCCGATCAATTCCAATACCCGAGCATGCTGCGGATGGAAACGGTACATAAACCCTTCCATGACCGTCACCCGATAGCGGCGGGCGGCGGTTTCGATGGCATCGATGTCGGCCACGGCCAAAGCCATCGGTTTTTCGCAGAGTACGTGTTTGCGGTGCTCGATGGCTCGTAGGGCCCATTCCGCGTGTTCGTGGTTGGCCATCGGCAAATATATGGCTTGCACGTCGTCGTCGTTGAGCAGGCTGTCCAGATTGTCGTAACTTTGAATATTGGGATGGCAAGGAGCGTATTGAGCCAAAGTTTGCGCGGCGGCTCCCGGCCGCCGGCTGGCTATCCCGACCAATTCGGAATTCTGAGCCTCGACTATAGCCGGCAGCAGGCGCTCGTTGATACGCGCCGCCCCGAGTATTCCCCAGCGCAGCTTGGCTTGATCTTGGTTATTCATGGCGATTACCTTTTACTGATATTCTTAAGCAGTAACAGATTAGCAGCTTGTTTAACAGCCGCAAACGCGACCGGAAAAAAGTCTTCCGCGGCGAGCAAACGATTGTCCGAAAACGTGGCGCCAAGTGCGACGACTAAAACATCACTCGGCAACTGAAAAAACGCCAGGCACAAAAAAGGCCCGGACGTTTCCATCCGGGCCTTTTGCAATCGATTATGCCTAAACCAAAATTAAGCCATGGCGCGCAGTCTGTTATTCAATCTGCTTTTACCGCGGGCGGCTTTATTTTTGTGGATCAAGCCTTTGTTGACGGCTGAATCGATAACAGGGACAGCCACTTTGAACGCGGCTTGCGCTTGCTCTTTATCGCCTGCTCTAACAGCGGCGATCACTTTTTTGATGAAAGTGCGTAAGTTGCTGCGCTGTCCGGCATTGCGAATACGGCTTTTCTCTGCCTGACGCGCTCTTTTTCTAGCTTGTGGTGAATTCGCCATAGTCTATCAATTTGTTTCAGTGAATTTGGAACCGCATATTATCTTTTTGAATGCTATGATTGTCAAATTTTTAGGTGCGTCTGAATAGACGGGAAGATTCGTGAGTAAACAGCTTTTCAAATCAACCGCCATTGTCGGCAGTATGACATTGATTTCGCGGTTGATGGGCTTCGCCAGAGACATGCTGTTCGCCAATATTTTCGGGGTTAATGCTGCCACCGATGCTTTCTTCGTCGCGTTCCGGATTCCCAATTTTTTACGCCGTTTATTTGCCGAAGGCGCTTTCGCTCAAGCCTTCGTACCGCTGCTGTCCGATTACCATCAGAAAGGTACTAGAGAAGCATTACGCCAGTTCATAGACCGCAGCTCAGGCACCTTGGCAGCGTTACTGGCTCCGGTCGCGCTGGCCGGAGTCGTTGCAGCCCCCTTGTTAATCCTGGTGTTTGCGCCGGGATTTTTGTGGGAAGGCAGCCAATACGAGTTGACCGTACAAATGCTGCGCATCACATTTCCTTACCTGTTTTTCGTCACATTGGTCGCTTTTGCCGGCGCAATATTGAATGCCCAAGGCCGATTTGCGGTTCCGGCTTTGACACCGGTGATCTTGAACCTCGGGATGATCGCTGCCGCAATCTGGCTGGCACCGCTGATGGACCAACCGATTGTCGCGCTGGCTTGGGGCGTATTCGCGGCCGGAGCGATACAGTTGGCATTTCAAATTCCGCCGTTGTTGCGCCTCGGCTTGCTACCGCGGCCACGCTGGGCCTACCGCGACCCGGACGTAAGACGCATGCTGACGCGGATGCCGTCGGCTATTTTCGGCGTCTCGGTGGTGCAGGTCAACTTGCTGTTCGGCACTTTGGTAGCTTCTTTTCTGGCTCCGGGCAGCGTGTCCTGGCTGTATTACTCAGACCGCCTGGTCGAATTCCCGCTTGGAATCCTCGGCATTGCCGTCGCCACCGTGATTTTGCCGCATCTGTCGGCACATCATGCCACGTCGGACCAGCTTGGATTTTCCAAGGCATTGGATTGGGGCTTGAAACTGACGCTACTAATCGGCATGCCGGCCACTTTGGGATTGGCATTTCTGGCCGAACCTTTACTTTCCACCTTGTTCCAATACAACGAATTCGACAGCGGCGACGTCAAGATGGCCGGCCGCAGCTTGATCGCGTATTCGCTGGGCTTGTTGGCTTTTATGCTAATTAAAGTGCTGGCCCCCGGCTTTACCTCCCGCCACGACACCCGCACACCGACAAGATTCGGCGGGTATTCGATGCTTGCCAATGTGGCCTTCAACTTGATTTTGGTCTGGCCTTTGGCTCATGCCGGAGTCGCCTTGGCGACCACCTTATCCGCCTATCTCAACGCACTGCTATTGTTACGCAACCTGGTTACGACGCGCATTTACCAACCTTGCGCCGGTTGGTACGGTTATATTGGACGGATTGTGGCGGCCAATGCAGCCATGTCGGCATTTTTGTACTATTTTGTCGATGCCGGCTTATGGCTGAATTGGAACGCCGCTCAACGCGGCCTGAACTTGGCGGCGACAATCGGCTTGGCGATAATCGTTTACGGCAGCGCTCTGCTACTATCCGGTTTCCGCCCGCGGCATATCGGATTCCGGGAATCGGCCACGGCTTGAGATTTAATCCGCGGCCACCATTGTCATGTAGAATGCGCTGCCAACAGCGGTTTCCATCACGATACAATTTATTTTTCAGTAAGCTATGAACACTAAAACAATCGGCTTTATCGGCGGCGGCAACATGGCAACCAGCTTGATGCGCGGTCTGATAGCCAGCGGCCACTCGCCCCAGCAAATTTGGGTATCCGATGCCGCTCCCGACATGCTGAAGTCCCACGCCGATCAATTGCACGTCAATATTTCCGCCGATAACGCTGATATCGCCAACGAAGCCGACGTCGTGGTTCTGGCGGTCAAACCGCAGATTCTGCGAGACGTCTGCTTGCAAATCGCACCGCAACTGAAACAAAAGAACGTTCTGGTAGTGTCGATCGCCGCCGGCATCGGTCAACAAAGCTTGGCGCTATGGCTGGGCGCAAACACCGCCATCGTCCGTTGCATGCCCAACACCCCGGCTTTGGTTCAAACCGGTGCCACGGCATTGCACGCCAATCCGCAAGTCAACGAGGAACAGAAAGACCTGGCCGAGAACATCCTGCGCGCCGTCGGCTTGACGTTATGGTTCGGGGACGAGGCCAAACTCGACGCCGTTACTGCCGTCTCCGGCAGCGGCCCGGCCTATTTTTTTCTATTAATGGAAGCGATGGAGCAGGCCGCTTTGGAATTGGGTCTGGACGAACATTCCGCGCGTTTATTAATTCAGCAAACTGCGTTGGGCGCGGCGAAAATCGCCCTGGAATCCGCCGAATCTCCGGCACAACTGCGGGCCCGAGTAACATCGCCAGGCGGTACAACGCAGCGAGCCGTAGAGACCTTTCTGCAACACGGCTTCGTAGATTTGGTATCGAAAGCCCTGCATGCCGCCAGGGACCGCTCGATTGAAATGTCAAAACAACTCGGAGCCGACTGATGGGCAGTAACTACATGACAGATCCCTTGGTGTTTTTGATCGACACCCTGTTCTCGCTCTACATCCTGGCGGTCGCTTTGCGGTTTTTGCTGCAATGGACCCAAGCCGATTTTTACAATCCGATTTCGCAGTTTCTGGTCAAAATCACCCATCCGCCGTTAAGGATCATGCGGCGCTTTATCCCGGCGATCGGCCGTATCGACAGTTCCTCGCTGGTTCTGGCTCTGGTACTGCAAATGATCGCCAATTTTTCGATTCTGGCACTGAAGAGTTTATCGATCAGCGTAGTCGCTTTGCTGTTGCTGTCGTTTACCGACCTAGTAAAAATGCTGTTGGACATTTTTGTCTACGCCATTTTTGCCGCAGCGATCCTGAGCTGGTTCGCAGCGGGCAGTTACAGCAGCGCCTCATCGATCTTGTACAGTTTGACCGAACCGCTGCTGAACGTTTGCCGCAGAGTATTGCCCGATTTAGGCGGCATTGACTTGTCGCCTTTGGCAGCACTGGTGTTGTTGCAACTGGCAAAAATGATGATATTACCGCCATTACATCAGCTGGCCACGATCTTGGGCTAGGTCGGATCGCCGAAAAATATGGGCACACCGAACAACACCGCCAAACGCATCCTGCTAGCGCTCGCTCTGGTCATGCCGATGTTGGCTGCCGATCCGGCCTTTGCCAAAAAAATGTATCGTTGGGTCGACGACAGCGGTAACGTTTATTTTTCCGACCAAGTTCCGCCCGATCAGGTCCAGCACAAACGGGAAACCCTAAACGAAAAGGCACGGGTGACGGATGTGGTAGAAAAAGCCAAAACCGCAGAGCAACTCACCCAGCAAAAACGCCTGGACGAACTGCGCAAGGAGCAGGAGAAGATCATCACGAAACAAGCGGCCAACGATAAAGTCTTACTCAGCACCTTCCGCAGCGTCGACGATTTGGAAAAAGCGATCGCCAACAAATTAGCCGCGATCGATGCGGCGCGTAAGGTGATCGAGGGCAACATCGATTTACTGGAATCGCAATTACGGCAACAGCAACAACAGGCCGCCAATCTAGAACGTAGCGGCAGCAAATTGCCCGACAAACTACTCGGCGACATTGCCGCCAGCAAACAACAAATAGACGCGGCCAAACAAGATCTGCAACGCCACCAATTGGAACGGCAAAACAGCGAAAAAGAGTTCAAAGCCGATGTTGCCCGCTTCCAGTTTTTGACCCAATCGCAAAAAACCGGGAAAACCGACAAATCCTCTCTAGCCGCCAGCAACGCCAGTAACGAACTAGGCTTGTTCGTCTGCGAAGATGCGGTTCAATGCGAAAAGGCCTGGAAAATCGCCGGCGAATTTGTCGCCAGCAACTCCACTACCGGCCAAGACGTGGAAAGCGAAAAACTGATCATGCGGGCGGCACCGCAAACCGATACCGATCTAAGCCTGTCGGCGTCTCTACTGGAAAGGAACGACGTCCGCCAGATATTTCTCGACATACGCTGCCGCCAATCCAGCCTAGGTTTGGAACTGTGCGCCAGCGCCAAAGCCCAAGCCATTCGCGAAGCGTTCGCCCCGTTTATCCAATCCCAATTAGCGGCGCAGCAGTAATGTACCGACGCCCTGGTCGGTAAACAACTCCAGTAACACGGCATGGTCAACCCTGCCGTCAATGATATGGACGCTGGTGACACCGCCTTTCAACGCATCAGTCGCACAGCGGGTTTTCGGAATCATGCCGCCCGATATCGTACCGTCAGCGATTAAGTTGTCGATGTCGGTCAAGGTCAATCCGGTCAGCAAGTTGCCCTGTTTATCCAAAATACCCGGGGTATTAGTCAGCAGCATCAGCTTTTCGGCTTTCAACACCTCGGCAACCTTGCCCGCCACCAGATCGGCGTTGATATTGTAGGAATGACCGTCCTTGCCAACACCGATCGGCGCTATCACCGGAATAAAATCGCTGTTGCCCAGCATTTCCACCACCGCCGGATCGATGCTGCTGACCTCGCCGACATGGCCTAAATCAATGATTTCCGGCGCATCGTCCAGCGACGCGCCGGCTTTGGTGATATTGATTTTGCGGGCGTGAATGAAGTTGCCGTCCTTTCCGGTCAAACCTACCGCCTTACCGCCTTGCAGATTGATCAAATTGACGATCTCTTTGTTGACCAAGCCGCCTAAAACCATTTCCACCACGTCCATGGTTTCACTGTCGGTCACGCGCATACCGTCGACAAACTCTGAGGTCTTGCCCAGCCGCCCCAGCAGGTTCCCGATCTGCGGGCCGCCACCGTGTACGACGATAGGGTTGATACCCACCAGCTTCATTAACACGATGTCACGCGCGAAGCTGTGCTTCAACGCATCGTCGACCATGGCATTACCGCCGAATTTGATCACGACCGTCCGGCCTTTGAATTTTTGAATGTACGGCAGGGCTTCGATCAGGACGTGGGCAATCTGGTGTGCGGTTTTTTCTTTCATGGTCTCTAACAATTAAAATGGCAAATGAAGGTCGGGATTCACTTTCAGCAGCAGTTGCCTGAACTGCGCCTGAATTTGCTGCATCGCTTCCTGGGTGTCGGCTTCGAACCGGACGGTCAACACCGGCGTGGTATTCGAGGCGCGGACCAAGCCCCAGCCATCGGCAAACTCGACGCGCATACCGTCGATATTGACGATTTTCCCACCCTTGAACTCGGCTTGAGCGAATAAGCGCTCCATCAAACCGGCTCCTTGGCCTTCCGCCACCGGCACGTGCAGTTCCGGGGTGTTGACACTGTCCGGCAGATCGGCAAACAACTCGCCGCTACTTCGCATATCGTTGGAAAGGATCTCGACCAGCCGGGCGCCGGCATACAGCGCATCGTCGAAACCGAACCACCGATCGTTGAAAAATATATGGCCGCTCATTTCTCCGGCCAGGGCCGCCGCAGTTTCTTTCAGCTTGGCTTTCACCAGCGAATGGCCGCTTTTCCACATCAAGGGCCGACCTCCGCGTTTAACAATCTGATCGTGCAAATGCCGGGAGCATTTCACGTCATAAATGATCTCCGACCCAGGCTTATGCGTCAGCACATCGCGGGCGAACAACATCATTTGCCGGTCCGGCCAGATAATTTTACCGGTCGAGTCCACCACGCCCAAACGATCGCCGTCGCCGTCGAAAGCCAAGCCGATATCGGCCTCGTAATGTTTGACGGCAGACACCAAGTCGGTCAGGTTTTCCGGCTTGCTGGGATCCGGATGGTGATTGGGAAAATTGCCGTCGATCTCGCAAAACAGCTCGACCACTTCGCAACCCAGGGTTTTCAGCAACATCGGCGCCAACCGTCCGGCCGCACCGTTCCCGCAATCGACGACGACCTTCATCGGTCGCACCAGATGCAGATCTTCCGTAATCATGCCGATATATTCGTTGCCGAACAGGCTGTTGCGTTGAATCGAGCCGGGCTCGGTCTGGCTGTAGTCGCCCGCTTCCAGACGCTGTTTCAATTGTTGCAACTTTTCGCCGGATAAGGTCTCGCCGTTCAAAACCAGTTTGAGGCCGTTGTATTCTTTCGGATTATGGCTGCCGGTCACCATCACGCCGCTAGCGCCTTCGCTGTGGTGAGCGACAAAGTACAACAGCGGCGTCGGCACCAAACCGATGTCGAGCACATCGCAGCCGCCGGCTGTCAAACCTTGAGCCATGGCATCCGCTAACTCGGGACTGGTCAAACGGCCGTCTCGGCCCAACACGATGGTCCTGACCTGCTGTTGCCGAGCCTCGTTCGCCAGCACCAAGCCGATCGCCCGCACCGTTTCTGCCGTCAGGTCGCGACCGACTACGCCGCGAATATCATAAGCTTTAAAAATATCGCCACTCTTGCCCGCGGGCTTGGCAGGCTTTACCTCGGCCACAGGCGTCGGCTCGGGCAGACTAACCGGCGCCGAGGACAACGCTATCGGCACGCTGGCGTAATGCTCTGCAACCGCGGCAGACTTGGAGGGCTCGACAAAATCCATATCGAACGATTCCTCGAAAAAATCGAAATCCTCGTCGACTTCGACCGGCTTCTCGGGTTGCTTTTCATGTTCCAGAATTCGTTTGAATTGGGCCAAGGTGGACACGATCGGACGCATCTCGTCCAGTTGCACCGGATAATGCCCCGCACTTTTGCCGGTCATCATATCCTTGGCAGCCTTCAATATACTGCTCTGGTCGTGCCGCAAATAGTCGGCCAATTTTCGGTAACCGATAAAAAACGCCAGACTCAACAACAACGCCGGGATCAGGATAATGCACAGAAACAGCACCAAATCGGCAGGCTCGGTAGCCTCACCTGTCCACAAATCCAGTTGCCAGCGACTGTTAAGCAACGGCAGGGTCTGGGGATCGTCAAGTTTGGCTGCGGAATTGCCGGCAGTGGCCAATACGGCACTGTCTTGGCGAACTTCGACAAAACCGCCGCTGAAACTGGTTTTGCCGATTAACAATTGCAATGCATCAGGTTTCAAACTGACCAGTATCACGCCGATCGGCTGCTGATCTTTAATGACCAAGCTGGTTATCGCCAGGTGTCGGTGTTCGCCCTCGCCTTGCACCGACGGCTTTTGTTTGGCGGCGAGCGTCGCCCTGACCATTTCCAAGTCGGCAAACCCCATGTTCGGCGCTTGAGTCAAATCCGGCTCACTTACATTCGCCGGCAGCAAACGCACTTTCAATGCGTTCGGGATCACGCTCTGCAATCTGGCTGCCACGGTAATGCGGTTTGCAGCATCCTGAGTCTCGGGGCTGAACACGGCAATTACGTCCGGCGCTAGTGCCAGGCCATCGACAACGTGTTGCAAGGTGTCGATTTGGGTCGACAAACTGACGGCCATGCCGTTCGCTACGGCTGTAACGCTGGTTTGTTGCGTCTCAGCGACTTTGGCCGCCGAGAACCAATATGCGCCGCCGCCGGCCAATAAGACCATAAAGACGGCAATGCCGGCGACGATGCTGAATATGCGCCCCATGGTTGCCCTCGATCAATGCCGACCGCTATGCCCGAAACCGCCGCTACCGCGATGGCTGGCATCGAATTCGGCAACGCATTCGAATTCCACTTGCGCAACCGGCACGAACACCATTTGGGCGACGCGTTCGCCCACTTCGACGGTGAATGGCTCAGTGCCGCGATTCCAACAGGACACGAACACCTGGCCCTGGTAATCCGAATCGATCAAACCGACCAGGTTACCCAACACGATGCCGTGTTTGTGGCCCAAGCCGGATCGAGGCAGCAGCATTGCCGCCAAATGCGGATCGTCGATATGAATCGCCAGACCGGTCGGAATCAGCGCAGTCTGGCCGGGCTGCAACGTCAACGCCTGTTCCAGACAGGCCCGCAAATCCAGCCCGGCCGAACCCGGCGTAGCGTAAGCCGGCAACGGGATCTGCTCGCCCAAGCGTGAATCAAGGATTTTTAATTGGATTTTTTTCATGCATTCTCTCGGCAATCAATTGCAACAACTGCACCGCCAGACTGGTTTTGTCGGCCATCTCCAGCGTTTTTCGGCCATCCCGCCAGAACACCTGCAAGGCGTTGCGCTCGGAATCGAAGCCGCCTTCGGCCCGCCCTACCCAGTTAGCGGCAATCATGTCCAGATTTTTACTGTGCAGCTTGCCCAGCGCGTAGTTCTCAAGGTCGTCGGTTTCGGCGGCAAAACCGACGACCCAAGGTTTGGGCAGTAGTCGTGCAACCGCGGCGACGATATCCGGATTCTTTTCCAACTCAATCACGCTGTCTTCGGCTTCACCTTTCTTCAGTTTGCGCCCGGCGACCTGTTTGGCTCGATAATCAGCCACTGCCGCCGCACCGATATAAAGTTCTGCATCAGAGCAAGCGTTCAGCACGGCCTGGTACATCTGCAATGCAGTCTCGACCTGAATGAATTTGGCGCCGGCCGGCGCCGGCAGATGCACCGGGCCACTGACCAAAGTCACATTGGCGCCGGCGGCGACAGCGGCTTTGGTCAACGCATAACCCATCTTGCCGGAACTACGGTTACTGATAAACCGCACCGGATCCAACGGCTCGCGGGTCGGACCGGCGCTGACCACCAGCTTCACACCGGCAAGTAAACCGCTAGTGGACTGGATCAATACGCTTTGGACGATTTCGGCCGGCTCGACCATGCGCCCGTATCCCTGCTCGCCGCAGGCTTGCTCGCCCGCAGCCGGGCCAATCACCGTCACTCCGTGCTGCTGCAAACGAGCGATACTTTCTTGGGTAACCGGCTTGCCCCACATCGCCTGGTTCATGGCCGGCGCCACGTAAACCGGACATTCGGCGGCCAGATACAAAGTCGACAACAAATCGTCGGCCAATCCGTGCGCCATTTTGGCCAATGTATCCGCAGTTGCCGGTGCAATCAGGAGCAGATCGGCCCAGCGCGCCAGTTGGATATGGCTCATCGCCTGTTCCTGCTCCGGATCAAGCAATTCGCTGTGCACGCTATGTCCGCTCAGGGCCTGGAAAGTCAGCGGAGCCACGAACCGGGCGGCGGCGGCGGTCATCACCACCCTGACCTCGCAGCCTTGCTTGCGCAGCAGGCGCAGCAATTCCGCCGCTTTATAGGCCGCGATACCGCCGCAAACTCCCAGTAAAATTCGCTTGTTAATAACACGCCCCAAAATGGCTAATTATGGAATTATGGCAAAGTCGGTCCGATTCTTCTACGCTTAAAACCGTTTCTTAGCGGCCGGAGCGAGTTGATGAGCATTAAAAATTGGCCTGCCGACGAACGCCCGCGGGAAAAACTGTTGCAGCGCGGCGCCGGCGCCTTGACAGATGCCGAATTGCTGGCGATTTTCTTGCGTACCGGCACGGCCGGTAAATCGGCGGTGGATATGGCACGGGAACTACTCAGCGAATACGGTTCGTTGCGCGCGCTGCTAGGCGCCGACCAGCAGCGATTTTGCCAGAGCCACGGCCTGGGCGACGCCAAGTATGCGCAATTGCAGGCGGTGCTGGAAATGGCCCGCCGCCATTTCGCCGAAATTCTGCAACGCGGCAACGCGCTGACCAGCCCGGATATCACCCGCGCTTACCTGAGCGCACAACTACGCGGCCACAGCTACGAAATTTTCGCCTGTCTGTTTCTCGACAACCAGCACCGGGTGATTCAATGGGAAGAATTGTTTCGCGGCACGATAGACGGCGCCAGCGTTTATCCGCGCGAAGTCGCCAAACGGGCGTTGTTTCACCATGCTGCGGCGGTGATATTCGCTCATAACCATCCTTCAGGGATCAACGAACCCAGCCAGGCCGACCGGCAGATTACCGAGAAACTGAAACAAGCCCTGGGCTTGTTCGATATCCGGGTGTTGGACCATTTCATCGTTGGCGACGGTCCGCCGTTCTCGTTCGCCGAACACGGCCTGCTGTAACCGGCTTTATTAGCTATCCTGACCTAGCGGTCGATACTGGCTTAACACCCGTTCCGCCAACCGCGAAAACGGCATGCTTTGGATCCAAACCGATCCCGTGCCTTTCAAGGTTGCCAGAAACAGACCCTCACCGCCGAACAGCATGCTTTTCAGGCCGCCGCTCAGGGCGATGTTGTAATCGATGTCGCCGCTGAAAGCGACCAGACAACCGGTATCCAACCGCAGGGTTTCGTTACGCAATTCTTTACGCACCACCGTACCGCCGGCGTGGATGAAGGCCATCCCGTCGCCGCGCAGGCGCTGCAAAATAAAACCTTCGCCGCCAAAAAAACCGCTGCCCAGCCGCTTGTTAAAAGCGATGTCGACCTGGGTACCGAACGCCGCCGCCAAAAATGCCGATTTCTGGCAGATCACTTCCTGCCCCAACTCAGCCATATTTAACGCAATGATGGTGCCCGGAAACGGTGCGGCAAAAGCCACTTGCCGTTTTTGGCCGCCGCGGTTGCTGAAATGGGTCAGAAAAACCGATTCGCCGGTCAACAAGCGCTTGCCGATACCCAACAGCTTATCCATCACGCCGCCGGAACCGTCGCCCATTTTGGTTTCGAATTCGATATCCTGCTCCAGATAGGTCATCGCGCCGGCTTCGGCAACAACGGTTTCGTTCGGATCCAGTTCGATTTCGACCATCTGAATATCGTGGCCGACGATCCGGTAATCAACTTCGTGGCAATTCATAAACTCTCCGCAAAAAATCAACTCTGATTGGAAAACGCCTGATCGGGCTGCACCGACTCCCGATTGCAGCCGGCCTGATAAAACTCGAAACGATTGCGACCCTGTTGCTTGGCGATATACATGGCTTCGTCGGCATGCCGCAACAAGTAATCCGGATTGCTGGGATCGTAAGGATAAATGGTCACGCCGCTACTAACCCCTACTTGTACCTGCTGCCCGGCAATCGGGTAGCTGCGGGCAACGTTCTGGTGAATCCGCTCCAGCGCCTGTATGCACTGCTGCTTCGATTCGACGCCGCACATCAACACTGCAAACTCGTCGCCACCCAAACGGCACACGGTATCTTCTTCGCGCAGCCCGGCCCGCAACCGCGCCGCGACTTCCACCAGCAACTGATCGCCGGCCTCGTGGCCCAGATTATCGTTAATTTGCTTGAAGCCGTCCAAATCCATGTACACCACGCCCAGCAAGGAATTGTCTCGCTTGCAGCGTGCCATGGCCTGCTGAAAACGGTCGGTGAACAAGGTCCGGTTAGGCAAATGCGTCAACGGGTCGTGATGTGCCATCTCCTCCAATGCCTGTTGATGCAACTTCGACTGGGTAATATCGGAGAACAAACCGACGTAATTGACCGCTTCACCTTTCTGGTTGCGCATCGCCGAGATCGTCAACAATTCCACATACAATTCCCCGTTTTTCTTGCGGTTCCATATCTCGCCCTGCCAACAGCCCTCGGTTTGCAGGGTTTGCCACAGGTTTTTATAAAATTCGGCATCGTGTTTGCCGGATTTGAGGAAGTTGTGGTTGCGGCCGATCACTTCGTCGCGCGGATACCCGGTTATCGCACAAAAGGTCGGGTTGGCGTCGATGATAATCCCGTCGGCATCGGTGATGGTGATCCCTTCGTGCGCATCGGCAAACACGCGTGCCGCCAACTGTAATTTGCCCTCGGCGCGCTTACGCTCGGTAATATTGGTCAAAATACAGTGAATGATCGCCGGCCCTGATTTACGGCTTTGCAGGCGGCCGTCCAATATCACCGTGATGGTGCCGCCGGATTTTCTGCGCAGCATCAGTTCGCACTCCAACACGCCGTAATGGTTCAACATTTGCAGTTTCAAGCCGAAATCGGCCCCGGCATCGGCGTCGTCAACTAAAAAATCCGGCAATTTTTTCCCTATCAACTCGTCGCCCGGGTAATCCAACAATGCGCACAATTGCGGATTCGCATCCAGCAGGCAACCGTGCCGGTCCAATGCCATATAGGCCACCGGCGAGTTCTCGAACAGACTGCGGAAGCGGCGTTCGCTTTGTTTCAAGGATTCGGTGAGATGTAACGCGATCAGACTGCTGCGGCGGGCCTTGATATAGGCCGCGCAGAAAAATACCGGCAGAAAACTGATAAACGCGGCGGCCAGAAACTCGCCCCAAGGCGGTTCCAATTTACTCGCTTTACTGAAGCCGGCCAATTCGGTGAAGCGCAAAGTCCAATGCCTCCCCGCCAACTCCAGCCGCCGCTCCAGACGCAAATGGCCAAATCCGAGACTTTGCTGCTGAAAATCTAGGGTATCGCTACTGTCGTACAACAAACTTTCCGCGTCGGCACGGTCGGAATCGAAAATTTCCAGCCGCAACGCCGACAATTGCTTTCCGAGTATGGCTCGAAGCAAATCATTCATCCGATAAGGTATATAGACCCAACCCTGGATGGCAATTCGGCGTTGTTCCGGCGTTTGCGGAATGCTCCCATGACGGTAAACCGGAAAAAACGCCAACATTCCGGCCTGAGGATTGGCTTTGGAATCCTGCACCAAGGTGACCTTACCGGAGTAAGCCAAGTCTCCGCTATCCCGCGCCCGTTCCATCGCCTCGCGCCGTACCGGCTCGGAAAACATGTCGAAGCCGAAGGCCCGCAAATTGCGCCCGTAGAACGGCTCCAGGTAAACGATACTGCTGTAATGAGGCCGCGGAGTCGCCGGAGCAACGACGTAATCCGGAAATCCCTGGCTGCGAATCTGCAAAATATGACTTTGCAACTCATTCGCCGGAATCCACTGTGCGTAACCGACGCCTTGCACGCCGGGATGGTTTTGGTCCAAGCCCAACATTTCGACGAAAGCCCGCCAGTCGGCGCGGCTCACTTCGTTGCTGGCGGCAAATACGCCGGCCGCACTCCGCAGTGTTAGCGCATGCAATGCCATGCGTTCGCTGATATTCGAGGTGATGCGCTCGACTTCGAATTCGAAATATTCGCGAAGTCGTTGTTGATAATGCCGTTCGAGAGCTTGCCACGCAAAAAATAAAAACGCTGCCGAAACCGATAGCACCAACAGCACCGGCATATAGTGCCGGTAACGCAACGTCGACAGCTTCCCGACTGAGCTTACCATGGCATACCCCCACGCCTTATCAGCTGCTTATTGGGTGGTTTCTAGGACTTGTCTCGAATCACCAGCGCACGCAGCGCTTCGACCATCATGGCAGACGGACGGCAACCAAATCAACGACCCGTTTTGCGATCAAACAAACGCCGCGGTATCGGCTTGGCACCAATGAATTTTCGGCAAATTTTCAGGATTTAAGAGTATATGATTTTCGAAGCATGGCTAGGTCCGGCACAACGTTCTTTCGTTGTGCCGACCAGTCGGCGCAGGCCTGGCTAGACCAGCAGATTGACCAAAATCTGCTGGTATATCCGGCTCAACGTTTCCAAATCGTCCAGGCCGATATGCTCGTTGACTTTATGAATGCTGGCATTTAACGGCCCCAGCTCGATGACCTGGGCACCGGTGGGTGCGATGAAACGCCCGTCCGAGGTACCTCCGCCGGTGTCGTCCTGAGTTTGAAAGCCGCACACGGTTTCGATCGCCGCGTGGGTAGCGTCGATCAATTCGCCGCGCGCCGTCAAAAACGGATTGCCCGACAGCCGCCATTGCAAGTCGTATTTGAAGCCGTGTTTATCCAGAATAGCCTGGGTACGGGCTTTGATGGTCGCTTCGTCCAGCTCGGTACAAAACCGCAGATTAAACTGTACTTCGGCTTGGCCCGGAATGATATTTTCGGCGCCGGTGCCGGCGTTGATATTGGACACCTGCAACCGGGTCGGCGGAAAAAACGCGTTGCCGTGGTCCCAGACTTCTTCGGTCAGTTCTTTCAAAGCCGGCGCGAAGGTATGGATCGGATTTTCCGCCAATTCCGGATACGCCACATGGCCTTGAATGCCGAATACGGTGAGTTTGGCACAGAGCGAACCGCGGCGGCCAACGCGAATGACGTCGCCGACAGCTTTGTCGCTGGAAGGTTCGCCGACCAGGCACCAGTCGATCTTTTCGCCGCGTTGCTCCAGCACCTCGACCACTTTGACGACACCGTGCGTGGCAGCACCTTCCTCGTCGCTGGTCATCATGATCGCTATCGAACCCTTGTGCTGCGGATATTGGCCGATAAAGCGCTCAACCGCGGTGACGAATGCGGCAATGCCGCCTTTCATATCGGCCGCGCCGCGACCATAGAGCTTGCCGTCGCGGATAGTCGGTTCGAACGGCGGCGAATCCCAGGCCGCCAACGGCCCGGTCGGTACCACGTCGGTATGCCCCAAAAACACAAACAATGGCGGCTCGCTGCCGCGACGCAGCCACAGGTTTTGGGTATCGGCAAAATTCAGGCGTTCGTCGTTGAAGCCAAGTTTACTGAGACGTTCGGCCAGCAAATCCTGGCAACCGGCGTCGTTGGGAGTCACCGATTCGCGCCGAATCAGTTGCTCCAGCAGGGAAAGCGTTTCTGTCATTATGCGCTGGGATATTGCTCGGGATTGAAACCGACCATTAGTTGTCGGCCGTCGTCCAGGATTGGACGCTTGATCAAAGTCGGTACTGCCAACATCAACTGCACGGCTTTTTCAGGCGTTAAGTCGCGTTTTTGCTCGTCGTCGAGTTGGCGCCAACTGGTGCTGCGCTGGTTTAGAACGGCATCGACTCCGAGCGCATCGACGAACTTTTGCAGCAAGGCCTGCTCCAGCCCGTCCACCCGGTAATCGTGAAAGCGGTACTCGATACGGCGCGAATCCAGCAATGCTCTGGCTTTCTTCACCGTGTCGCAGTTCTTGATACCGTACAACACCTTCATTGCCGGTTATGCCTCGCCGGCCAACAGTTCGTCCAGGCTAGGCAAGCTTTTATCGGCCTGAGCGCGGGCTTTGTAGACATCGACGAACTCCATAAACGCTTGTTCGAGATCGTCCAACACTTCCTCCTCGTCGGTCACTTCGTCTTCCGGAATCTCGTCGGATTCCAAATAGTCTTTCTGGATCGCGATTTCGCCGTTCAAGGACAGCAGCGCAAGGATCAAGGCATTATTCGAAATATTTTCTGGCATGGTGTGCTCGCAGGTTGAAATGGAAGAACAGAACTGAGCAGGAGGCCGCTAGGATTGGCGCCGAGCTAACCCGGCAATAGTCGTTGCATGCATGCAAGTACCGCCTCCATCGAATTTGGCCGCATTGTAACGCATTGCCGGCGAGCGATGTTAACCGCGGCGTTCGGCGTCAAATGTTTTTCAACAAGCGGTTGCCCGGGCTATCCGCCATCGCCTGGCGGAAATGATCGACGGCCTCGGCAAAAGCCGGTTCCGGCTGGATATCCGGCAACTGGTTTTGGCCGCAGCTTTCCAGCGCATCGGCTACATAGCCGATACTGAGAATATTGATGTCGACCGCCGGCTGGTAGACCGAAACGGTTTGTTCCGGATGGCAGAATTCGACGACGATGCGACTGGCAATCAGCTTATGCAGCAACGCCTGCACCAAAGCCAGCGGAATCATCAAATCCCGCGCCAATTCCTCGGCCGACGGCGGCGCCTCCTGGTTGACGAAGCGTTTAACCAGGGCATGTGCGATTTGCAGCGCCAGGATTTTCTTCAACGAAAAACTCAGATTGCGGAAACGGTCGCCGTGGCGGTGAATCGGGTAGTTCTGGATATAAAACGCCATCTCGCAACCGAACAACACGATCATCCAACAGCTTTGCAGCCAGACCACAAACAGCGGCAAGGCGGCGAAACTGCCGTAGATCGCGTTATAGCTGGACACGCCGATTTGCAGGCTCAAATAGGCCCACTGCAAACCGTGGTAGAGCATGCCGGTCACGGCGCCGGCAGCCAGCCCGGCCCGGTAATCGATGGCGTGGTTCGGCATGAACACGAATACCACCGTGAACAGCACGATCATCAGCAGTAACGGCGACAGCCCCAAGGCTTTCAATACCAGCCAGACGCCGAAAGCCGGCAGATGTATCGCCCCGGCCAACCAGCCTACCTGGGTTTGCAGGAACACGGTCAGGCCGCTGGCAGCCATCAGCAGTACCGGCCCCAGCAACATTAGCGACAAATAATCGCTGCATTTGCGCCCCCAACTGCGGCCCTGATCGATTTTCCAGATGTAGTTGAACGACTCCTCGATATTGGCGATCAGGCTGACCACGGTCCAAAACAAAACCGCGATACCGATGCCGGCCACCACTTCGCCCTGAGTCTTGGCCAGCAAATTTTGGGCAAAGCCGATCAAACGCAACATCAGCTCGTCCTGCTGCGGCGCCCGCTCCAGTAATTGTCGCTGCAGCAGCTTTTCGAAACCGAAGCCCTTGGCGATGCCGAACAACATCGCAATCACCGGCACGATAGACAGGATGCTGTACAAGGTCAGCGCCGAGGCTCGCAGTTGGCATAAATCGCGGCGAAAGCCTTGCACCGCCAACAACGCGATTTTCAAACAGCGGATGCCAAGCGCCGGCCAGCAAGTCAGGCTCCGTTCATCCAGCCGCCAAATGTCTTCTTTGCAGAACAGCAACAGGTTCAATGCCATACAAGTCTCTATCGTTGGGGCCGATCGGCAAGTGTGAACGATACACCGCGCCGTTGAACGACAGTATGCCGGATAAAACCGGCAAAATCCCGGCATTCCGAGTGCACCGATGACCGAGTTTGTCGGGTCAGGCCAAACGCCGCAAGTGCAGCCGCCGATTGCACCCGAAAAATCGGCATCGACTGAGATAACCGGGCAGCCATTTGATGGGGCTCATGACACGTAACGCCCATTTTCGATCCGGATAATAATTCAGACGCAATTCGTCCGGGCCGACGATTTCCACAGCATCCAACACCAACGACGCATACGGCAGGCCCAGGCTGCGCCGGGCCAGAACCTGCAATTCCCGGCTCAGCAACACGCATTCGCTGGCTTCTTCGAACGGGCAATCCCAATCGCAAATCAGCAAATAGTCGCCGGCTTCGGTTTGGAACTGATGTAACAGCCGATAGCCGGGGACATGGCAAGCAGTCGGCACACCATGCCGTAATAGCCGGGTTTGCAGCGGCCAATTCCGGTAATCGCCGGCATGGCTGGCCAGAGAAAAAAGCTCGATCACGCGCATGCAATTCCTATAGAAAAACAGCGGCAACAATCACGAATGACCGTCGGGTTTAATTCGCCTAAGTAAATTATTCTGCATTCGATTACCTGATATGAATGCTTGCAGTTTACAATAATCGGCTGCGAGCCGGCACCTAACGGTTTAAACACAACGCGACAGCTCTTGTTACGCACTATGCAAGCCCCGACACCGGCTGTATCCCAAATCCAGCCAAAGACAAGGACAAACTTCACCATGCAATTCACCGATACCGGCACTCTGATCAGATGGCAACTGGACGATATCGACGTTGTCGCACCGCTCCACGACAAGCCGGGCGGCGGCTCGCGCGGCGGGGTATATCTTTGTATCCCCAATTTCGAGGAACTGTCGCCGCCGTTCAGCATCAAGCACGGCGAATACCGCACCACGGTTTGCGACGTCACGCTGCCGCATCAAAAGAATCTGGCAGCATCCAACGAAAACGACTGGGGCAACATCGAGGTGGTTACCGATTGGGAAGAAACCGACGAACAACATAGCAAAACGCTGAAAGTCACCACCACCATCCGCGCCCTCTCGGAAACCGCCCTGGTAAGGCCCGGCTTTCACCCGTATTTTTCGATTACACCGAACAGTTTCGTGGATATTGCCGGCACCCGGATAGACGTGACCACGCTGCCGCACGACAGTATGCGGGCTTATCCGGCAGTAACACCGAGTGACCCGGTCAAACTCAGCACCGAGGAATTTGCCGTATCTATGGCCTGCGAGATCAGCCCGCTGTCGCAGCCGATAGCACTGGCGTTCGGCGTGTGGAGCGATAAAAAAGCGGAGTATGTTTGTATAGAGCCGATTATCGGCAAGCAACTCGGCGCAGATGGCCTGCCGACGCCATTGGAGCTAACACAGAACGAGGAGTTATTGATGGTGTTTACGATTCGGGCGGAGAGTACAAAAATTGCCGTTACGTTACCAAACGCCAAACGGTGATTCGCTAGCCTTGTTGTGCGAAGCGCAATGTCACTGAAACTCGCGGTCGACATTCTTCCCGCATTCTAAGCGGGAGAATGTCGACTGGGTAAACTAAAAAAACGAACCTATAAGTAGTAACCCTGGAATGGAAAGCAGGGCCGATAATCCAGCAATTGCCATGCTCGGTTTGAAATCTAGACCAAGACTTATCTTATATCCGAGCGTATAGGCTGCAAAAAGACCCATCGGAAAAATGACTGAACCAACGCCAGAAAGCTCAATATTAGCCCCAAGACTGCCTAAGGTCGCCACCAGCCAAATTAGCCCGACGACAGGTAGACACAATGAAAGAGTAACTGCTTTAAAAGCTTCGCCAAAGGAAACATCAAGTCCTGTTATTAACTTTGCACTGTAGCGAACTACCATAGGGATCAGAAGTAGGACGAGTCCAGTAATTATCGACACATTTACCGGCGCCCAGATCAGAAAAATTAATCCTGCAAGCGTGATTAACAAATAAAACATGGCCAATCCTTTAATTTTTTCATTTTGAAAGCCCTAAGCTCCAAGCCGATTGGAAGCCAAAAACGCTCGACTCCACTCTTCTTCATCCAGACTACTTGCTAGCCTTAAGAACTTGGCAAAGATCGGAATTAAATCAAACGCGCTATTTTCAGCAACACCGCGACGATAACAGTAGTTTGCAAGAAACCGGCGGCAATAATCCAGCTGGTCAAATCGGCTTTGGTTACCGCTTGGTTGCAACTGGTGTCGGCCCTGAGCAATTCTATTTTGTAGACTAACTCGGACTCTAGCGCTTTGATTTCACTACGCAATACACCTTCCAAGTCTTTTAAATCGCGTTTGGTGGCAACATCGTCGAGATGAAGCGTGTTATCTACGACTTCTTTTTGCATTTCAGTAGTGACTTCGGCTTGAGCCTCGTTAAAACCGGCTGATTTTAAAGTAGCACAAATTTCGAGGCATCAATGGTATCACGCGCTTAACAAGAAATCGGTAACCGCTTTGTAGCGCATGCCACCCAAACGAGCACCATGCGCCGGAGGGCGAGCGGTTAATCCCGCAACAACTCGTTAATACCGGTTTTACTGCGGGTTTTCTCGTCCACTTGCTTGATAATCACCGCGCAATACAAGCTGTGGCTGCCGTCTTTGGATGGCAGGTTGCCGGAGACTACCACCGAGCCGGCCGGGATGCGGCCGTAAGTCACTTCGCCGGTCATACGGTTGAAGATCTTGGTGCTTTGGCCGATGTAGACGCCCATCGAGACCACGCAGTTGTCTTCGACGATCACACCTTCGACGATCTCGGAGCGGGCGCCGATGAAGCAGTTGTCACCGATGATGGTCGGGTTGGCTTGCAGCGGTTCCAGCACGCCGCCGATGCCGACGCCGCCGGACAAGTGGACGTTTTTACCGATTTGCGCGCAAGAACCCACGGTTACCCAGGTGTCGACCATGGTGCCGCTATCGACATAAGCACCGATGTTGACATAGGAGGGCATCAGGATCGCGCCAGGGGCGACGTAGGAACCGTAACGGGCTACCGCGTTAGGCACGACGCGAACGCCGGCTTGAGCAAAATCAGCCTCGCTGTAGCTACCAAATTTGGTCGGCACTTTGTCGTAGTAGCGCACGTCGCCGCTTTCGATCACTTTGTTTTCGTTGATCCGGAACGATAGCAGCACGGCTTTTTTCAGCCATTGATTGGTGACCCAATCGCCGTCTTTTTTCTCGGCGACGCGCATTTCGCCCTTGTCGAGCATGTTCAACACTTCGGCAACCGCGTTGCGGACTTCGGCGGAGACGGTAGACGGGCTGATTTCGGCGCGGTTTTCGAAGGCGTCGTTGATGATGTTTTCCAGGTTTGACATGGTATTTCGTGGGTTGGATAAAAAAGAATGTAGGTTGGGTTTACCCGTAGGGCATAAAAGCGAAGCGTAACCCAACAATTAAGGCCTCTCGTTGGGTTACGGCTTACGCCTAACCCAACCTACGCGGTGTTTTCATTGAGAAAATCTTTAATACGCTGCGCAGCCTCGACACATTCTTCGATAGGCGCAACCAACGCGATACGGACATGATTGGCGCCGGGATTGATGCCGCCGCTATCACGGGATAAGTAACTGCCAGGCAGCACCGTGATGTTTTGCTTGGCAAACAGTTTTTGGGCAAACTCGGTATCGGACATCGGCGTTTTCAGCCATATGTAAAAGCTTGCCGGCGGCCGCTCGATTTCGCAAACGTCTTGCAATATCTCGATAAACGCGGTGAATTTAGCGCGGTATAACTGCCGGTTGTGCTTGACGTGTTCCTCGTCGTTCCAGGCGGCGATGCTGGCATGCTGAGTCGGCACCGGCATCGGGCAGCCGTGATAGGTGCGGTATTTGAAATACTGTTTCAGCACCTCGGCATCACCGGCCACAAACCCTGAGCGCAGACCGGGCGCGTTCGAGCGTTTGGACAGGCTATGAAAAATCACGCAACGTTTGAAATCCGTACTGCCGGCGGCGTAAGCGCTTTGCAGCAAACCTTGCGGCGGATTGGCTTCGTCGTCGTACAGTTCGGTGTAACACTCGTCGGAGGCGATGACAAAATCGTACCTGTCGGCCAAAGCCAATAATTTCAGATGATCGGCCTGTGTCAGCACCGTGCCGGTCGGATTGCCGGGCGAGCAAATAAACATCAGTTGGCAGCGTTGCCAAATCGTTTCCGGCACGCTGTCAAAATCCGGCAAATAACCATCGGCCTCAACCGTGTTCAGATAATACGGCTCGGCGCCGGCCAACAGCGCCGCGCCTTCGTAGATCTGATAAAACGGGTTGGGCATGATCACTACCGGCTTGTCAGCCGGATCGACCACGGCTTGCACTAGCGAAAACAAGGCCTCGCGGGTGCCATTTACCGGCAGCACTTGGGTTTCGGCATCCACACCGCCCGCCGGAATCCCAAAACGGCGGCAAGTCCAATCGGCTATCGCTTGACGCAGTTCCGGCAGGCCCTTGGTGGTGGGGTACTGAGTCAGGCCATGCAAATGCCGTAGCAAGGCTTCTTGGATGAAATGCGGCGTAGCATGCTTAGGCTCGCCAATCGACAAAGCGATATGAGCTTTGTCGGCCGGCGGCGTAATGCCTTGTTTCAGCGTTGCCAGCTTTTCAAACGGGTACGGGTGTAAGGCGGATAAATACGGATTCATGCTTTATTTGCTACAACGCGGTTGGCGTCCTTGGTTCCAGGCTTGCTGTTGAATTTGCAACGCGCGGTTCATGCTCTGTTGCAGATTGTCGATGCGGCTGGCATGCGACGGGTGGGTCGACATGAATTCGATCGGCTGCCCCCCTTGCGCGGCCTTGTCCATCTTCAACCACAAATTAATGCTTTGCCTCGGGTCGAAGCCGGCGCGAGCCATCAAATCCAAACCAATGGTATCGGCTTCGGTCTCGTGAATCCGACTGTAAGGCAGGATCACCCCGTACTGGGCGCCAACACCGAGCAAGCCCAATGCCGTTTGCCCCATGGCTGTCTGCGGCTGCGTCACGGCCTGCACCATCGCCAGACCGGTGCTGACAGCGGTTTCCTGAGACAAGCGCTCGTTACTGTGGCGCGACAGGACGTGACCCACTTCATGGCCGACGACCGCCGCCAGCTGGTCGGCATTGTCGACCAGATTGATCAAACCGGTATGCACGCCGATTTTATTACCGGGCAACGCGAATGCGTTCAGGGTTTCGTCTTCGAACACAACCACTTCCCACTGGCCGCCGGTTTGTTGGGTAATTGCATAAGCCACGCACTGGGCAAATTGGTTGACGCGAGAATTGCGGCTGACCGGGTTTTTGCTCTTCATGCTGTCGAAGGCCTGCAAACCCATTTGGTCGACTTGGTTGTCGGGCATATAAATAAACTGGGTGCGGCCGGTCGGACTGGTTGCACAACTATTGAGCAATACGAAACCGGCAGCGATAAGCAAATTTCTAGTCAACATGGCTTAACTACCCGCAGAGAAATGGCCGGCCATTTTAGCCTAACTCGCCAGGGGGTTACACGCTTTTTGGCCATGCCAGCTGGAGGGAATAGCGCACAATAAACTGAGCACTCAGATGACCTTACGAAAAGCCGAACGGACGCTGGTTTGCGCCTACCCCGCCCGCACCAGTTGCAGAAGTTGCTGCAAACAAAACAACACGGTCTGCTGCCGAATGTTTTGCCTGTCGCCGGAAAACTGCTTTCTTACGCACACAGCTTGCTCGCCACCCCGCTGCCGCCAGGCAACGAAAACCGTCCCCACTGGCTTTTCGGCCGTGCCGCCATCCGGGCCGGCGATGCCGGTAACGGCCAAAGCCAAGTCAGCCGAGCTGTGTGCGAGGACGCCGGCCGCCATTTCTCCGGCGGTCTCGGCGCTAACCGCGCCGTAACGTTGCAATGTCTGCGGATGTACCCCCAGTAGTTCGACCTTGGCCGCATTGCTGTAGGTGACAAAACCGCGGTCGAACCAAGCGGAACTGCCGGGCACATCGGTGATGGCCGCAGAGATGCCGCCCCCGGTACATGACTCGGCCAAACCCAATACCCGGTTCGAACCTCGCAAACCCTCGCCGAGCTGCTCGGACAAAAGATAACCCGGATCGCGCATCAACGCCCCAAGGCCTGCCCGCAGCAGTATCTTCTCCCGGCACTATTGCCGGTCATCATTGCGGCAGCTTTTTGACTTCGCCGACTTTTTCGAAGTCGGCACCGACGCTGATGATGAAGCTGGTGACCTGTTCGATGCTCATTTCGGATTTAACCACTTTCGATTCGTGGACGATGATGGCAAACCCGGATGTAGGGTTTGGAGAAGTCGGCACAAACAGTACGTATCGATCGTCGGTTTTGTTGGTCACGTAAGCCGGTACCCAAATGCCCTCTTTCGGATACTCGACATAAACCACTTCGCGCGGTTCCTGCAACTGGTGGCCGGCAATCATGTTCACCAGTTTTTTGGTGACCCGGTAAATCGTACTCAAAAGTGGAATGCGTTCGATCAGATGTTCGAACATTGCGATAATCGAAAAGCGGCCGAGGCTTACGCGGTGGCCGACATAAGTGATGGTGGCGAAGCTGGCCGCAAATAGCAGAAAGGTCACCAAGTAGTTGTCTGAATAGCCGTATACGAACTGGAACAAATCGGCCAGCCGGTCTTTAACGAACAGCACGATTTGCACGATCACCATAATCGGAATGAACGCTAATACGCCGATCAGGGTGTGGTTCAGAATTTTCTTCATGATGCGCCTACCTCATTAGTTATTGTTGTTATCGATATACGGTTTTATCAAAGTTAAGCCTGATTAGAAAGCGCCAGTTAGCCCGGCTCCGTCAAAACGGCCTAACGCAGAATTCTGAACAGCCCCCGCGTCGCTACCGCCATAACCAGCAGAGCCGGCCCGGCAAACCCCAGCAACCCCGTCAATGCGGTTTGACTGGCGCTGGCGTCCCAAAGCGTCAGCGAACTGTTTAACGATATATTGGACGGCGCCAGAAACGGGAACATGGATACGCCTAAGGTCAGCACTGCCAGCGCCAGCGCCACCGCCACCGCTAACAACGCCCAATACGCCCGATCGAACTTACACAGCACCCAGGCGCCGATGCCGGCCAGGAAAGCCAGACCGGGGATCACCCACAACGCCGGCTCGTGTTCGTAATTATCCAGCCACAAGCCGTCGCCGCGCTTGACGAATTTAGCCAACGGATTGGAAACGCCGTCCGGCAGGATTTCGGTAGTGACGTGGTAGCCTTCCAAATGGGTAATCCAACCGCCACACAAAGCAAATAACAATAAAAACAGAATTACCGTAGTTTGCGCCACCGCTTTTGCGCGTAACTGTAACGCAGGATCGCCGTGCAATTGCAAATAGACTGCTGCGTAAGCGGCCAACAACGCCAGACAACAGGCCGCAACCAACATTGCAAACGGGTTGAACAGGCCGGCCAGACTACCCAAAAAAGCGATATGCATGTCGCTGCTCAGATGAAACGGAAAGCCCTTCAACAAATTTCCCGCCAGCAGGCCCAACACGACGACGGGCAATAATCCACTGAGAAATAGCGCCTTATCCCAATACGGCAGCCAATCCGGATGCTCGAGGCTATTTCTAAAGTAAAGACCGATCGGCCTGATACAGACGGCCAGTATCACGCACAACAGCAAATTCTGGAAGCTGGAAAACACCACGGCATAGACCGTAGGCCAGCCCGCATACAACACCGCGATCACTGCAGCCAGCCAGGCTTGATTTCCCGCGCTGAGCGGCGCCATTCTGGCAGCGATCTGCCGCCGTTGGGGTTCGGACAATTGCAAAAACGGCAACAACAGCGCCACGCCCATTTCCAGACCGCTACTCAACGCAAAACCGACCGTAAATAAACCGAGCAGTCCCCAGCACAACAAGCGCAAAATATCGTAATCAAGCATCGCCGCCCTCCTGAGCTGACGCCGCTCCCTGTTTTATCAATTGCATCGCCAGCAGAATCACCAGGGCCAGTAACCCGGAATACGCTAAGGCGTAAACAGCCAAACCGAGTACCAAGTCGCTAGTCGTTAAAGTCGATACCGCCAACCATGTCGGCAAAATGTCGACCACAATCCAAGGCTGGTCGCCGAATTCGGAGATGAACCAACCGCCAACGCTGGCCAACCAAGTAGCAGGCAATGCGTACATCGCCGACTTCAGCACCCACGGCTGCCGGCTGCCGGTGACGACACCGAAACCGGCTGTCAAAAACGTCACTAATGCCAACACACCGAACACGATCATGGCCTTATGCCCCCAATACAAGGGCGCTGCCGGCGGCAAACTGGCTTGCGCCGCCTGCTCAATTTGCGTCGGACTAGCATCGACCACACCGTCTCGCCAACGTTTCAGCAACAATCCGTAACCAAGATCGGCTTTAGCGGCACCGAATTCCTCCCACAATTGCGCTTGCGGGTTATCGTCGCGCAATTGTTGCAACATGGCGTAAGCGCGGACACCGTTTTCGATTCGTTGCAGGTTTTGCGCCAGAATGTCGTCGGCAGGCAGGCCATTAATTGCCATCAGCTTGCCGCGCTGAAACGAACTTTGTTTGTAAATGCCGGCATCTCCCAACAACAAGGTAGCGACAATCGCCAGCAAGCCCAGCCCCACTGCAATGGAATACGACGGCCCGGACAACCCCGTTCCGGCCGACCTTAGCCGGTAATAGGCGCTGATAGCCAACACGAACCCGGCTGCCAACGCATAGCTGGAAAGCAAGCTATGGGCGAATTTGGCCAGCGCCACCGGATTGCATAACACGGCACGCCAGTCTGCCATCTCCATCCGCAACGCCTGTACGTCGAATTCGGCACCGACCGGATATTGCATCCAGCCGCTGGCGACCGAAAAGCCAAACAATATCAAATGGCAACCCAAGCACACCGCCAGGGTAGCGAGTAGATGCGGAAAGCCACCCAACCTGTCCCAGCCGTACAACATCCAGCCCAAAGCGTTCGCCGCCGTAAACAAGCCAGCCAAAACTCCGACCAGCACCGGCCCGGCAAAGGCATCGCCGGCATAGTGAGCAAAATACGACCAATTGCCACCGAATTGGAACAGCATGGCCACACTCGACGCTAGACTCAATCCGAAACTGAGTGCGAACAACTTGCCCCAAAACCGGCATAAGGTTTGGTAATCACCCCTGCCGCCAGCCAGCCCCCAAGTTTCCAATACCAGTAAGAAAAACGATAAGCCTACCGTCAGCGGTACAAACAGAAAATGCTGTACTGCATTGATCGCAAACTGCGAGCGAGATAATTCAATAACCGTTTCGGAAACCATTCCTACCTCTAGGCCAAGCTCAAAATGGCGGCAATTATAAAATTATCCGCCCGTTTGTCTGCGTTTTTCTCGATCAAGTCGCATTATATCGGCCGCCAGACCATGGAGAATAAGCGGCACTGATATAAACTTTGACGGACTACGGCCGCGTTTACGACACTCCATGAAGCTCCCGCCCCGCTGGATAATCGGACTGAAAATCATTGGCTTGGCGCTACTTTACGCCGGCTTGGCCAAGCTGGTATTGGCTTTTTTTTCCGACCGCGGAAACGTCACATTGATCTGGTTTCCGGCTGGCCTGGGTCTGGCCGCATTTTTGTTGAATGCCAAACATTATTGGGCCGGCGTACTGTCAGGCGCTTTCATCGCGGGGTTGTTGGTCGGCGACTCGTGGACAATCTCGGCCTTTATTGCGGCCGGCAACACGCTGGAATCGTGGATCGGCGCTTGGCTCCTGCTTGGCAACCCCGGTTTTTCGATCAAACTGCGCCACCCGAGCGACTTCGCCTGGCTGGCCGTCACCGGCGCGGTTGCCGCCTGTTTCAGTGCGCTGATCGGGCCGATGGCGTTGTTGCTGGGTGGTTACCTGACTCAAGACCAGTTGTTTCCGAGCATGCTGCATTGGTGGATGGCCGATTTGTTTGGTATCGCTTTAGTAACCCCTTGCATTCTGATTTGGCGAAAATGGCCAACTGGCTGGTTCGTCGTCAAACGTCTGCCGGAAACTGCGACCTTCTTGGCGCTGAGTTTTTTCAGCGGCCAAGCGATATTTCTGAGTTGGTGTCCGGATGTAATCAGCGGTTACGCCCGCGGGTATTGGACTTTTCTGTTTGTGGTTTGGGCGGCGGCTCGCTTCGGACGCCACGGCGTCATGCTCCTGATTGGCATGACCGCGATCCAGTCTCTGTGGGGATTGGAACGCCAGTGCGGCCTGTTTGCCTCCGGCGATTTGCAAGCCGGTCTGCTGAATATTTGGCTCTATTTACTGGTCCTGGCCTGTGTCGGCATTCCGTTGGCGTTAATGCTTTACGACCGCGAGCAAAAAGCCCAAGCACTGCAAGAAAGCGAAAACCGCCTGAGTTTTGCGTTGCAAACCATAGACACCGGCGCCTGGGATCTCGACCTTGAAACAGAAACCGTGATGCGCACTCCGATCCACGACCGGATTTTCGGCTACGACGACTTGTTACCGGTCTGGACTTACCAAACCTTTCTCGGTCATGTCGTATCGGCATACCGGGACACCGTCGACCAAGACTTCGGCCACGCCCGCCGCGACCGCAGCAATTGGAATTTCGAATGCAAAATTCGCCGATTGGATGGCGAAATTCGCTGGATTCGCGGTTCCGGTCGCCACCATAGCCTATACCCAAGAATGACGGGGATCATCCAGGACATCACGCTTCAAAAACTTGCCGACGAAAACCGCCAATTGGCCATGCTTTTCTACCAGAATTGCAACGAGGGGATGATGATTACCGAAGTGGATGCGACAATTGTTTCGGTCAATCCGGCTTTCAGCGAGATTACAGGCTACGAAGCGGCAGACGTCATTGGTAAAAACGCCAGTATTCTCGGTTCCGGCCGCCACGATTCCGGATTCTTTCAGGACATGTGGCAAACCATCAACAGCCTGGGCCAGTGGCACGGAGAAATTTGGAACCGTCGTAAAAACGGCGAACTATACGTCGAACAACTCAGCATCAATACCGTTTTCGATGCCAACGGCTTGCCGCTACGCCGCATCGGCCTATTTTTCGACGTAACCCAACGCAAACTTAACGAAGAACAATTACGCAAACAAGCCTACTTCGATCCTTTGACCGGTATCGGCAACCGCCGCATGTTTTACGACCGATTGGACCAGGAAATCAAAAAAGCTCATCGCAGCGGCCTGTTTCTGGCACTGCTGCTGATCGACATCGACAAGTTCAAGGAGGTGAACGACCGCTTGGGCTACACAGCCGGAGACCAAATTTTACGAGAAGCGGCACAACGCATCTTGCGTAGCGTCAGGGAAACCGATTTAGTCGCGCGAATGGACGGTGTTGAATTCGGGCTGATCCTGACCGATCTGGAAAAAATCGATCATATCGAACGCATCGCCGACACGATCAGCCAAAAACTCGGCGAGCCGTTTGTGGTTGACGAGCAAGCGCAGGATTTACAATTGTACTGCCGCATCGGGATTGCGGTGTGTCCCGACGACGCCGACGCCGCCGACCGCTTACAGCAAGTCGCCGCACAAGCGCTGAAAAGCAGCGCTCCGGCCGGCCATGCCTTCGCCAACATGACGGACGAAATTTAAGCCGGAAAGCCTTGTTGACATCTAATTCGAATCAGCAAATACGCTGCTTCGGAAACTGGCAACGGAAGCGGCTACCCCGCCCCAACTGGCTGTCGATATCCAATTTGGCATCGTGCCTTACCAACACGTGCTTGACAATGGCCAATCCCAAACCGGTACCAACGATCTTCTGGTTGCGTTTCACATCGACTCGATAAAAGCGCTCGGTAATCCTAGGAATATCGACTGCAGGGATACCCGGCCCGAAATCTTCGACTTCCAAAAACGCCCCGCCATCGGCGCTGTCTTGCCAAACGACCTTGACGGGCGAAGTCGCCGGCGAATATTTCAACGCGTTGACCAACAGATTGCTGAAGGCACTGCGCAGCTCGGAGGCGTCACCCAGCAGGTTGGCGCCACTGGCGACATGCAATTCGACGCGGCGTTCGTCCTTTTCCAGTAAATCGCTCTCCTGACAAACCTCATGCAATAACGCGGCTACGGCTACCGACTCCGACTTCTTCTGCTTACTTTCCAACCGTGCCAAGAGCAATAAGTCGTCGATCAAAGCCTGCATGCGTTCGGTCTGGGCTGCCATGTTTTGAAACGAGCGGCTGTAAACCCCACTGCCGCTGTCCATTTCCTGCAGCGTTTCCAGATAACCGCGCAACACGGTCAACGGCGTACGTAGTTCGTGCGAAACGTTTGCCACAAAATCGGTACGCATCCGTTCGATGTTTTTTTGCAAGGTGATGTCCTGAGCCATCAACAATCGCAAACCCGAGCCGTACGGCACGATACCGATCTGCAAAAACATGTTTTCATTGACCGGCGACGGGATGCAAATCTTGTGGCGGTAATCCTGCTCTTTTAAATACTGGATGAACAAGGGATGACGAACCAAATTGGGAATACGTTGACCGTTGTCGGACTTTTTCAAACCCAAAAAATCATGAGCGACTTTGTTGCTCCATTCGATTTCGCCGTAGCTGCCCAATACGACGACCGCATCAGGTAAGGCGCCAGTGGATTTGCGAAAGCTGTCCAGCATCTTGCCCAGCTTTTTCTTACGCCGCTTCTGACTCTTCCTGATTTTATAGACGTGATAGTAAATATCGCTCCAGATTCCTTTGAAATCGGGCTTTTCGCCTTGGCCGCCCTGGCTCAGCCAGCGTTCCAATTTATTGATGCTTGCCGTCTGGCTGATATGCAGGTAAGAAATCACGAGCAATAGCAATTCGCTCAAATGACCAACAAAGACGCTGGCCACAAAAGCCGGCACGACCAGCGCGATCGCAATGTTTCTTTCCCGCCGCCAACGCTGCATGTAAGATTAATTCGCTAAGGAAAACCGGTAGCCGAAGCCGCGTACCGTTTGTATCAGTTCTTCGCGGCCGTATTCCGCCAGAATTTTGCGCAGGCGGCGGATATGCACATCCACCGTGCGTTCTTCGATGTAAACGCTACGCCCCCAAACTTGATCCAGTAGATGGGTACGGCTGTAGACTTTGTCTGGATTGGTCATAAAAAACTGCATCAGTCTGAACTCCGTCGGGCTGACTTCCAGGCTTCGACCGTCTATCGTCAGCTTGTGCTGCTCGGCATCCAGCGTCAAGTCGCCAATGCTCAATTGACCCGATTCGGAGAGTTTGCCGCTACGCCGCATTACGGCCTTAATCCGGGCAATCAATTCCCGGGGCGAAAAGGGTTTGGTGATGTAGTCGTCGGCACCGATCTCCAGGCCGCGGATCTTATCCTCTTCCTCGCCGCGCGCCGTCAGCAAAATGATTGGCAGATCCTTATAGCCAGGTTCGCTTTTCAAGCGTCTGGCCATTTCAACGCCGCTGATTCCGGGCAACATCCAATCCAGCACAATCAAATCCACCATATTATCCGCCAGACTTTCCCGCGCCTGCTCCGCACTGGCTACCGCCAACACTTTAAACGACGCTTGCTCCAACACCATCACCAGCATTTCCCTAATGGCGTCTTCGTCTTCCACAACCAGGACGTTCAAATTCGACATAGTCATCTTAAGTGTAATGATTCCGAGAATATGCGGAATTTAGCAGCGCTATATTACCTTTTTATGACAAAAACTCGGCACCAAGCGTGCCTAAACCGACAAAGCCACAGCCAATAGCTTGAATGGAGGTCAGTCAATTTTCTGCGGGCGCATGCTGCTATTGAGCACACCATCGACTTAGCCGCAGAGCTGCGTTCTAACCGCGCATCTGACGCTGGGAGAAAAATTGAGCCTTTCCACCAAACACCGCCGGAAACGCCGGGCAAGATTACTCATGAAGTTACTCCCGGCGAGCTATTGGAGGTTAAGCGGCGACAACTTAAAAAACCGTTTGGTTAATAGTGTCGCTGAAGCTCTGTCTGGAACCAACTAGCAAGCAAAGCCCATTACCCTAGACCAGGCTCTGCATAGACGCCGTCGCCACTTGAGGCTTTCGGCATTAAGCAGGGTGCAAGACTACTCTTCGGCCAAATATTGCCCCGGAGCCAGCGGTGTTTCGTAGCGCACACCCTCCGGAAAATACGGTTCAGGATTCGAGGCAATTTCGCGTGCAGCCAGAAACTGCGCGTAATAGTTCCGGGACGCAAAACCGAATGCCGGTCCATCGTAAGTTTCCACGATTTGAGCGAAATCTCTGCCAACCTGGTTTTGAGCCCGCTTCATACCACCGATACCGTGATTGTAAGAGGTAACCGCAGCCGGCCAGTCGCCCAGCTTTCCATACGCATAACTCAAATATCGCGCGGCACCGTTTGCCGATGCGAAAGGATCGAAACGTTGATCGACTACACCACCGCCGGGCATAAAGGTTTTAGCGGCTGCTTTGGTGAACTGCCACATGCCGACCGCACCGGCCGAGGACTTGGCGCCCGGTTGAAATGAGGATTCGACGTGCGGCAGATAGGCCAAGTCTTCAGGCAAACCGGCATCGCGGAACACTTTTCTGAACTGCAAATCGTAACGCCCGCTAATTTCCAACCCGCGCTTAAACCGCTCACGCGTCCCGCGCTGCGAACGCACCCGAGCATCTGCACCAGCCAGCACACTGGACAAAGAGCGCCCGTTGGCTTCCAGTTTCGCAATCAACAGCCTATCCCCGGGGGTCAAAGCCGCGCCGTAGCGTAATTTGCTTTCCAATCCCGCCAATTGCGCCTTCCAGTAATCACGCCGCTGACTGATCAGATCTTTTTGTTCGACGGTCAGACCTTCCGCAACGTAACCGGGCAAGGTCATGACTTCATAAATCACGTCCAAATAGCGGTCGTCGTGGAAAGCGACTTCGGAACGCTGCCAGACTGCATAGGTTTTACGCCAGAATTCCACGGCCGGCTCCAACGACGCCGGCTTCAGAAAAACCCCAGAATAGCTGGCAGGCCGGTAGCTCTGAGGCGGCGCTTGGTAAGCCTGGCGCTGCGGTACGTAATTGGGACGGGCACTGGCAATTTTATCGCGCTTGACCGGTGCGCCGCCGCCGCAAGCATTCAGTAGAATTGCCGCAACCGTCAGTAATGATATGCGCAAGAAAAGTCGATTCATTTTTGCTTTTGGATTCCGATTTAACGCTGAGAGCTCAGAGCACTGTCGTCAAGGTTATTGACCAGCATTCTTCGAATGCTTTCAATAAATAATAGCGCTCATTTCGAATCGAGGTGAAGATTAAATTCGAAAATAGGCCGCATTTTTTCGCAAATGCGACAAAACGGGTTTGGCAGCAATCACTCACGCCAGAAGATCATATGCACTTGGCGTTCGTAGCGCTATCATACAGCGGCCGGACCGACGTTCGGGGAGCAGTCAAAACACACACTTGTTACGCGCTTAAGCAGACTCGAGGCCGGAACTTTCGACCTTTTCACAGTACCCAAACAGTGCATCTTCAGAAGTGACGACATATCGACAAAAGGTAGCTTGGATTGAGTTTATCCTCACCCGTCAGACCACCAGGAGGGATATTATGAAACCGATTTCAAAGCCGCTAACCTTTTGCTCGCGTTGCGGTGACGACATCACGGCCGACGAATTGCGGTTTTTGCCGGATACGTCTCTGTGCGCGCTGTGCAGTAATATTGTTTCGGAAGCGATTGAAATCCATGCGACCAAGCAACCGAAAGCCAAAACCGTCATACGCCTCGCCCGCAAACCGAAACCAAGAACCTGTTCTCCGGTTTAATCCGACTCTACCGGCATACTCTCCACTGCATTCATCCGGCTACAATCGGCATTAAAAAACCGGCCCAACCGTCAAGGCTTCGGGCCGGTTTTTTAGCCAAGATCACTGCTTCAGATTTTTGTAGCCTTCTTCGCTCTCGCGCATGATTTTCTGGCCTTCTTCAATCAAATTCCGCCCTTCGTCGATTTTGATCTGACCCTCGCGCTGCATGGCCTGCCCGCGCTCGACCATTTGCTTGCCTTCCTGCCAACGACTGCCCAATTGAGCGATGCCCTGGCTGTCGCGTAGCATTTGTTCGCCAGACAAGATCTTTTCGGCGGACGCTTTCGGCGCCGGCTCGCTGGCGCAACCGCCGAGCAGCAACGCCGAAACGGGCATGATAAGGGAAACCAGCAGATAGTTGTTATTGCGCATGATCATGTCCTCTTGTTACGCAGTAAAAACAAAAATTAAACGGAATATTGCAAAACAGTGCGAACTGTTGCAACGGTTTTTTCAATCCACCCTCCCGCCGCCGCTTGGCTTAGCGTGACCTCATGTAGCTGACATACAACCCGTAACCAATCAATACCGACGTCAGCCAGACAGCCACCAGTGGGCCAATCACACCGTCGTAATAGGTGTTGACCAGATAAACCGAATCAGCCTGCAAATTGACGTTGCACAAATCCCGACTGAGTTTGATCTGCCAGACCCACCCGGCATGACAGCCAATCGACCACCCCAATCCTTGCCCCTCACGACTTCTTAGTACGGCGAGGAATAGTCCGACCGCGAATAAAGCAATAAAGGCACTAACGATTGCCGGATTGAACCAATTGGCAAATGCCTCAGCAAGCAACGGCAAGCCGCTAAATGGTGTGATATCGGCATAAGCGATTGGCGTCGAACTTTTCAAGAAATGCAACGCGGCATAGTACAGCGAACTGGCAAACATAGCCGCATACAACGGCATTTGCCGGCGCAGGCCGCTCAACAGCAAACCGCGAAACAACAATTCTTCGCCGACGGCGATCAACATCGCCAATAGCAATGCCAGCAAAGCTTTACCAGCAAACGCTTCCCAAGCCCAAATCCGGCTATCGTCCCAGACATGCACTTGCAGCAGGTACAAAATCAGCAAGACCGGTAGCAAAGTGACCAAACTCAGTGCAAAACCCTTGCCGACTTGCTTGAGAAAATGGGGCAACGGCGCGAATCCCAAATCCGTCCAACTGAGTTGCAGATACTTTTTTAACGGAAATACGCTGAGCAGCAGCAATACCAGCGTAATTTTGCTGACAATCTTGGCCAGGGACAAAACGTCTCCGGCCAGCTTCAGCACAGCGTAACCCAGCACGCTGGCCAGCATCGCCAGCATTACCAACAACAGCAAAGGCGCCAGAGCGGAAGCCAACCCGCGCATCAACGAAAATCGCCCCATAAGGTTTGCACGGCGGCCAACGCGGCCAGCACCGCGGTTTCGGTGCGCAAAATTCTGCCACCCATTCTAACCGGGATAAAGCCGGCCGCTTTGGCGTATTCGCGTTCCTGGTCGCTAAATCCGCCTTCCGGCCCGGACATTAAAGTCACGCCCTCGCCCCCCGGATTAAGTTCGGAGAACACTTGCTTGGCATAAGGATCCAAAAACAACTTGAGCCCGCATTGACCGTCGACCCAATCAGCTAATGCGAGCGGAGGATTTAATTCCGGCAAATGCGTCCGCCCCGATTGCTCGGCAGCATGCTGAATGATGCTTTGCCAATGCTGTTGCCGTTGCTGCTTCTTGTCGTCGTCGAACTTGATCACGCAGCGCTCGCTAATCAACGGCGTCAAACTGGCCACCCCCAATTCGACCGCTTTTTGTAAGGCCCAATCCATCCTGTCGCCGCGCGAAATACCCAACCCCAGATTGATCGCCAGCGGCGACTCGACCGAACGGTCGATAAATTGTTCGACGGCCACGCTTACCCGCTTCCGGCTCACTTCCTCGAGCCGGCAGCGATATTCGCCACCACGGCCGTTGAACAGCACGATCTCCTGATCCTGTTTCAATCGCAGCACCGTGCGCAGGTAATGTCCGGCCGCATCGTTCAACTCAATATGTCGACCAACGTTCAGCGCCAGGTCAACGTATAAGCGCGATACCCGCATCAGTCTTGCACCGCCAATTGAATGCCTTGCCAGGCCGTGTCCACCATCAGCTCTATCTCCTGTTCGGTTATCACGTAAGGCGGCATGAAATAAATCACGTTGCCGAGCGGCCTTAACAATACCCCTTGCGCCAGCGCATGGCGGTAAACCCGCAATCCCCGCCGCTGCTGCCAGGGATACGCTTCTCGGCTCTGTTTGTCTTTTACCAACTCGATCGCGGCAATCATGCCGGTTTGCCGGACTTCGCCGACATTTGGGTGATCGCGAAAACGATCCAGGGCATTTGCCATCACCGCCGCCAAGGTGCGGTTTCTGCCCAAAACGTCCTTAGTTTGGAATATGTCGATGGTCGCCAGCGCCGCTCGGCAGCCCAAAGCATTACCGGTGTAACTATGGGAATGCAGAAATGCGGTCAAATTTTGATAATCGTCGTAAAACGCCTGATAAATCGGGTTGCCGGTCAAGACCGCCGACAACGGCAAGTAGCCGCCGGTCAAACCTTTGGAAAGACAGATGAAATCGGGGCTGATGCCGGCCTGCTCGCAAGCGAACAGAGTGCCGGTCCGCCCGAAGCCGACCGCGACTTCATCGGCAATCAGATGCACGCCGTATTTATCGCAAGCCTCGCGCAACATTTTTAAATAAACGGGGTGATACATGCGCATATTGCCGGCACACTGTACCAGCGGTTCGACGATGACGGCGCAAGCCTGATCCGCGTGTTCGGCTAGCGCCCGATCCATGTCGGCGAACCGCCGAATCGAGTAGGCCTCCCAACTTTCGCCGGGCTCACGGTAGTAACAGTCCGGCCCGGGAACCGTGATAACCTCCATCAACAGCGGTCCGTAAGTCTCCTTGTACAACGCGACATTCCCAACCGCCAAAGCCCCCAGGGTTTCGCCGTGGTAACTGTTTTCCAGCGTGATGAATTTGGTTTTTCGACTTTGACCGAGATTACGCCAATAATGAAAGCTCATCTTCAGCGCAATTTCGATCGCCGACGAGCCGTTGTCGGCATAAAAGCATTTATCCAGGCCCGGCGGTGTAATCTCGACCAACTTTTCCGCCAGCTCCAGCGCTGCTTGATGGGTAAAACCACCCAAGATGACATGCTCCAGCGTGTCGAGTTGAGTCTTGAGTGCCTGGTTGATGGTGGGATTGCTGTGACCGAACAGATTGACCCACCAAGAACTGATGGCGTCCAGATAGCGCTTACCTTCGAAATCTTCCAGCCAGACCCCCTGACCGGACTTGATCGGAATCATCGGCATATTACGCTCGTGATCCTTCATCTGGCTACACGGGTGCCAGAGCACGGCGAGATCGCGTTCGACAATGGTTTTATTGTTCATGGCTGACACAAAAAAGGGGCTTGCGCCCCTTTATAGCGGATTAATGCCCGTTTAGTAACGGTAATGTTCCGGTTTGTACGGACCTTCGACCGGCACGTTGATATAAGCGGCCTGCTCCGGCGACAACTGGGTCAATTTCACGCCGATTTGCGCCAAATGCGAGCGCGCCACTTTTTCGTCGAGCTTTTTCGGCAGAATGTAGACTTTGTTTTCGTAAGCCGAAGCGTTGGTCCACAGTTCGATCTGCGCCAATACCTGATTGCAGAACGAGTTGGACATTACAAAGCTCGGGTGGCCGGTTGCGCAACCCAGATTTACCAAGCGGCCTTCTGCCAACACGATGATGCGCTTACCGTCCGGGAAAATCACGTGGTCGACCTGCGGTTTGATGTTTTCCCAGGTGTAATGGCGCAACGAAGCGATATCGATTTCGGAATCGAAATGACCGATATTGCAGACGATGGCCTGATCGCGCATCGCTTTCATATGGTCATGGGTGATGACATGGACGTTACCGGTCGCGGTGACGAAAATGTTACCTTGTGAAGCGGCTTCGTCCATCGTTACCACGCGATAGCCTTCCATCGCCGCCTGTAACGCGCAAATCGGGTCGATTTCGGTAATCCAAACGGTAGCACCCAAGCCGCGCAGTGATTGCGCACAGCCTTTACCCACGTCCCCATAACCACAGACGATGGCAATTTTGCCAGCGACCATCACGTCAGTGGCACGCTTGATGCCATCGACCAAGGATTCGCGGCAACCATACAGGTTGTCGAATTTGGATTTGGTCACAGAGTCGTTGACGTTGAACGCTGGGACTTTCAAACTGCCTTTGGCAACCCTTTCGGTCAAACGCAATACGCCGGTGGTGGTTTCTTCCGACAGGCCTTTGACGTCTGCCATTAGCTCCGGAAACTTGTCGTGCATCATATTGGTCAGGTCGCCGCCGTCGTCCAGAATCATGTTCGGACGCCAACCGTTAGGGCCCAGAATGGTTTGTTCGATGCACCATTCGGCTTCGGCTTCGGTCTCGCCTTTCCAAGCAAATACCGGGATACCGGCTGCGGCAATCGCCGCTGCGGCATGGTCTTGAGTAGAGAAGATGTTGCAAGACGACCACCGCACTTCGGCACCCAGGGCAGTCAAGGTCTCGATCAACACCGCGGTTTGAATCGTCATATGCAAACAGCCGGCAATGCGGGCGCCTTTTAACGGCTGCTGAGCACCGTATTCGGCGCGCAAGGCCATCAAACCCGGCATTTCGGTTTCAGCGATTTTGATTTCCTTACGGCCCCAATCGGCCAGAGCCATGTCCGCTACTTTGTAATCGGTTTGAGTCATTTGAGTTTCCTGATCCTGAATTTAGATGCCAGCCGCGTCTTTCAAAGCCTCGGCTTTGTCGGTTTTTTCCCAGCTGAAGGTCGCTTCGTTGCGGCCAAAGTGGCCGTAGGCCGCGGTCGGGCGGTAAATCGGTTTCAACAAGCCGAGTTGAGCGATCAAGCCTTTCGGACGTAAATCGAAGTGTTCGCGGACGATTTTGACCAAACGTTCTTCGTCGATTTTGCCGGTACCGAAAGTTTCGATGCTGATCGAGGTCGGCTCGGCAACGCCGATGGCGTAAGACACTTGGATCTCGCAACGTTCGGCCAGGCCGGCGGCCACGATGTTCTTGGCCACATAGCGTCCCATATAGGCCGCCGAACGGTCGACTTTGGATGGATCTTTACCGGAGAAGGCACCACCGCCGTGACGAGCCATACCGCCGTAGGTGTCGACGATAATTTTACGACCGGTCAATCCGCAGTCACCGACCGGACCGCCGATGATGAACTGGCCGGTTGGATTGATGAAATACTTGGTGTCTTTATGCAGCCATTCTTTCGGCAGCGTCGGCAGGATGATTTCATCCATCACCGCTTCTTCGAGCTGTTTGCCGCCGATTTCCGGCGAGTGCTGAGTAGACAATACCACTGCATCAATCGCTACCGGCTTGTTGTTTTCGTAACGGAAAGTCACCTGGCTTTTAGCATCCGGGCGCAACCACGGCAGGGTTTTATTTTTACGAATCTGCGCTTGCCGCTCAACTAAGCGGTGAGCATAGGTAATCGGTGCTGGCATCAGCACGTCGGTTTCGTTACTGGCATAACCAAACATTAGGCCTTGGTCGCCGGCGCCTTGTTCGTGGTTTTCGGATTCATCCACGCCCATGGCGATGTCAGCAGATTGTTTGCCAATTGCGTTTAACACCGCGCAGCTATTGCCATCGAAACCGATATCACCGGAATCGTAACCGATTTCGCAAACTACCTTTCTAACCAACTCTTCGGTATCGACCCAGGCGTTGGTGGTAATTTCACCGGCCAATACGACCATGCCGGTTTTAACCAAAGTTTCGCAAGCCACCCGCGAACGAGGGTCCTGAGCCAACAAAGCATCGACCACGGCGTCGGAAATCTGGTCCGCTACTTTATCCGGATGGCCTTCCGATACGGATTCTGAGGTAAAAAGGTAGTTTTTATTCACGGTTAACACCCTCGTCAAAAGAAAACTTGCGCGTATAAAAAAAGGCCGCTTAAACGGCCTGGTATCATGGTGGGCCCTGTAGGACTTGAACCTACGACCTGCCGATTATGAGTCGGAAGCTCTGACCAACTGAGCTAAGGGCCCGAAATTGTCGGTGTATCGACGACGCTACAACGCCTTACTCACCGTCGAGAAAACATCTCAATTGTTCGGAGCGCGACGGATGCCGCAACTTACGTAAAGCCTTGGCCTCAATCTGGCGAATCCGTTCCCGGGTAACGTCAAACTGCTTGCCAACCTCTTCCAGCGTGTGGTCGGTGTTCATGTTGATGCCAAAACGCATCCGCAGAACCTTGGCTTCCCGGGCGGTCAAGCCCGCCAAAACGTTCTGCGTCGATTCGCGAAGGCCGGCGATTGTAGCAGATTCGACAGGGGATAGCATCTTCGAATCTTCAATAAAATCGCCAAGATGCGAATCTTCGTCGTCGCCAATCGGTGTCTCCATCGATATTGGCTCCTTAGCAATTTTCAGCACTTTGCGAATCTTGTCTTCAGGCATTTCCATTCGTTCGGCCAACTCTTCCGGCGTTGCCTCCCGGCCAAGTTCCTGCAAAATTTGCCGCGACACCCGATTCAGCTTATTGATAGTCTCAATCATGTGCACCGGAATCCGAATGGTACGAGCTTGGTCGGCTATAGATCGGGTTATAGCCTGACGTATCCACCACGTAGCATAGGTCGAAAATTTGTAACCGCGGCGATATTCAAACTTATCGACGGCCTTCATCAAGCCGATGTTACCCTCCTGGATCAAATCGAGGAACTGCAAGCCACGGTTGGTATATTTTTTTGCAATCGATATAACCAATCGCAAATTGGCCTCTATCATTTCTTTTTTGGCTCGCCGAGCCTTGGCTTCGCCCAACGAAATGTTCCGGCAAATACTTTTCAGAACCGCAATGCTCAACCCGTAACGCGCCTCAAGTTCCGCCAATCTTTGCTGAGCTGCCTTAATCGCCTCTGCATTCTCGGCAAGCGTTCCGGCGTATGCAGCGTGGCTGTTGACAAACTGATTCAACCATTCGAGATTAGTCTCATTTGCGGTAAACGCATTGATAAAGTCTTTGCGCGGCAACTTCGCTTTCTTGACGCAAATATCCAAAATGACTCGCTCTTCTTCACGAATAGCGGCCATCAACTCTTCGGAAACGGATACCATTTTTTTCAGATATTGCGGAGTCCACTTGAACTCGCAGAATATCTCATCCATGGCATCAAACGCTTTTTCGGACTTATCGTGTCCGTAACCATGCTTTTTCACTGACGCGAACGCCGCTTTCAACGCCTTACGTAGCGCATCGACCTTCAGTTTCACTTCTTCGTAGTCGATAGTTTTGGACTCTTCTTCTGTCTCTTCGGCCGGCGCTTCCATTTCAATGCCGCTGACGTCGATATCCTCAACTTCGGTCAAGTCGACAAAGCCCATCACCAAATCGTTGAGGCGAACACCGGAGTCGTCGTCTTTCACCGAATCGAAAGCCTCGATAAACGATTCGACGATAAAACCGGAACGAGCAATCGCCCCGACAACCTGCCGCTGCCCTTCTTCGATACGCTTGGCAATTTTTAATTCTTCTTCACGGGTTAATAACTCTACAGACCCCATTTCGCGCATGTAGAGCCGCACCGGATCAGTGGTTCGACCGAACTCGCTGTCGACCGAAGCCAAAGCCGCGACTTCCGCAACCTCTTCGTCGTCGTCAGCGGTCACAACCGCATCGGAGGTAATCAGGGAATCGTCGTCGTCGGGCGCAACCTCATAAACCTGAATCCCCATGTCGTTGATCATCCCGATAATATCGTCGATTTGCTCGGGATCGATAATATCGCTAGGCAGGTGGTCGTTAACCTCGGCATAAGTCAAATAACCCTGCGCCTTGCCTTTCGCTATCAGTTGTTTTAATTGGGATTGCTGTTGTTCTTGATTCATTCTTTACTCACAATACGTTTTCAGCACCAAGCGCCGCAGAACAGGAAATTATAACGATAAACCCCGACCCGGTCACCTAAAAGCCATTGTTCGCACCGGCCACCGTCAAAACAAGAGACCCGCGCTGTTGCCCTTTAAAACATCACATCAGCTCAGTTCCCTAAAGCTTTTCTTTCAACAATTCTCTCAGCAACTCTCTCTCATCAGGCGCCAGACCTTCACGACCCTCCTTGTCTATCAGGCGATTCAGCATTTGCTCCCTGGTTTGCCGGCAAAGCTGCTGTAACGCCCCACTGAATTCAGCCTCTTCGCCCCCAGCCGGCACCCCCAACTCCAGCGCCGCCAACGCCTTTACCGTCTTTTCCTGAGCCGACCCGCGGAAAGCTTCCAACAAGATGGCGCTGTTTTCCGGCTTTTCAAGTGCAATAACCCGCAACACATCCTTGAGCACCGCGATACCAGAAAAATCCAACGCTTCAAGCTCGACACCCTGCCGTTCGAGCAAAATAGCGAGCCCAGGATGCTGCACCAACAGTGCGATCACTTTACGCGGAAGCGATAGCCTGACCGAATCCTTGACTGCTGACGCATCGCCACGCCCACCCTTAAGTGTAGACCGCTTTTCGCCAAGGTCGATGACTCCGGGCACCGCCACCAAAGCCTGCAACCTTGCAAACATCATTTCCCGAAAAAAACCAGAAGGGACTTTATCCAGCGCCGGCTTGGCGGCAGCCAACACCTGCGCCCTACCTTCAACAGTCGCCCTATCGGCACCCGACCCGATATTTGCAAAAAAGTAATCCGACAAGACCTGCGCCGAGCCGATTCGTTCCAAAAAACTTTCTACTCCGTCCGACCGCAACAAAGAATCGGGGTCTTGCCCTTGCGGCAACAACATGATTTTGATCTGCCGGCCGTCGCGCAAACAGGGCAAAGATGCATCTACCGCCTTCCACGCCGCTTGCCTCCCGGCATTGTCGCCATCGAAGCAAAACACCAATTCGGAGGTGAAGCGAAACAGCAAATCGATCTGACTCTTTGACGTCGCCGTTCCGAGCGCAGCCACGGCATAAGCGATGCCGAATTGAGCCAAAGCGATAACATCCATATATCCCTCGACCACCAAAATCCGAGCCGGCTTGGAATTGCGCTGCAATAGCTCGCATAACCCGTAAAGCTCTTTACCTTTGGAAAAAACCGGAGTTTCCGGTGAATTCAGATATTTGGGCAGAGAATCATCGAGGACTCGAGCCCCAAATCCAATAACACGCTTACGTTTGTCACGAATCGGAAACATCAACCGCCCGCGAAACCGGTCGTAGATCTTTCCATCATCTCTGGCTACAAGCAGCCCAGCTTCGCTCAACTCAGCGCGACTGAATCGTGTCAGCACCCCATCCCAACGGTCCGGCGCATAACCAAGCATAAATTCCTCTGCTATTTCGCCGCCGACACCGCGCTTATTCAAATATTCTTGCGCCCGCCGCCCCTCCGGACTGGACCGCAATTGCTCGGCGTAAAACCTGGCAACGTCCGCCAATACATCGTAGAGCCTTACCAACCCCTGCTTATCAGACACCGGCACACTAAAACCGCCGCCCACCTCCCGCGGCACATCCACTCCGGCAAAATTCGCCAAATCCTCGACCGCCTCAACGAAGCCCAAATGATTGAACTCCATCAAAAATCCGATGGCATTACCGCTAGCACCACAACCGAAGCAGTGATAAATCTGTCTCGTGCGATTTACGGAAAAACTGGGAGTTTTCTCGGTATGAAAAGGGCAGCGCGCAACGTAATTGGCACCTGACTTTTTTAAGGGGACGCGCGAGTCGATTAAATCAACAATATCGACCCGCACCAACAGATCATCGATAAACTGGCGAGGTATTCTGCCGGACATATTACCGACAGGACATTAGGCTATAAAACGCGCCTTGATTCGAGCACTAACGACCGCCATATCGGCCTTGCCTTGCATTTTCGGCTTCAACAAAGCCATGACGCTGCCCATCTCTTTCACCGAAGTTGCACCAACCTGAGTGACCGCCTCGACAACCATGGCATCTATTTCGGCATCGGTAAACTGCTGCGGCAGAAAGTCCTGTATTACCAGCACTTCAGCCTCCTCAATATCGGCTAGATCATGGCGTTCCGCATCACGGAACTGTTTGATCGATTCCCGGCGCTGCTTGAGCATTTTGTCTAGTACTGAAATGATTCGATCGTCGCTCAACTCGATCCTTTCATCAACCTCAACTTGCTTAATCGCAGCCAAGATCATACGAATCACACCGAGCCGAGCCTTGTCGCCGCTTTTCATCGCGGCCTTCATATCTTCCTTGATACGTTCCTTCAACACATCCATCTAACAGCCTTAAACCTGCGGACGACCGCGGCGCAAATTTTTCAGCGCATAGCGTTCGCGAGCCAATTTTTTCAGGTGGCGCTTTACCGCCGCCGCACCCTTGCGCTTACGCTCGGTAGTCGGTTTTTCGTAAAACTCACGGCGGCGCACTTCCGCCAAGACGCCAGCCTTCTCGCAGGCACGTTTAAAGCGGCGAATCGCGATGTCGAAATGTTCGTTTTCTTTAACTTTAACTGATGGCATTAGCAATAATCCGAATTGTGTTAGTATCTTTTCAAGCAATCGGCGAACCTTGCCCACCGAAAACGACCGATTATACTCATAAATATCCTTTATTCCAAAAACTAATGTTTGTTCTCGGCCTAGAAACCTCTTGCGACGAAACGGCGGTCGCGGTTTACCACGCCAATCGAGGCTTGATTGCCCATACCCTGTTCAGCCAAGTTGCCACCCATGCCGAGTACGGCGGCGTAGTACCGGAACTGGCTTCGCGCGACCATATTCGCAAACTAGTACCGTTGATCAGAGCCGTACTGGCCGACGCCTCACTGCAAGCCACGGATATCGGCGGCATCGCTTATACGGCCGGCCCCGGCTTAATGGGTTCGCTACTAGTCGGCGCCGCCACAGCCAGAAGTTTGGCTTGGACCTGGCAGGTACCGGCCATCGCCGTCCACCACATGGAAGGCCATTTGTTGGCGCCCATGCTGGAGGACAATCCGCCAGCATTCCCGTTTGTCGCCCTGCTTATATCCGGCGGCCACACAATGCTGATCGAAGTTACCGGCATCGGTCATTACCGCTTGTTGGGCGAGTCGCTGGACGACGCCGCCGGCGAAGCCTTCGACAAAACCGCCAAGATGCTGGGGCTCGACTACCCCGGCGGCCCCAGATTAGCAAAACTAGCCGAACAAGGCCTGTCCCGCTTCAAATTTCCACGCCCAATGACCGATCGCCCAGGCCTGGATTTCAGCTTCAGCGGCCTAAAGACCTTTACCCTAAACGCATTGCACGAAACCGACCAATCGCCGCAAGACAAAGCCGACATCGCTTTTGCCTTTCAGCAGGCCGTTGCCGAGACTTTGACCATCAAATGCCGGCGCGCACTTCAAATCACCGGCCTGAAAACCCTGGTTGTTGCCGGCGGCGTCAGCGCCAACCGCGAAATTCGCCACCAACTTTCAGCTATGGCCGACAGCGCGAATACCCGGATCTATTTCCCGCGCCCGGACTTCTGCACCGACAACGGCGCCATGATCGCTTATGCCGGCGCCCAACGCTTGATGGCCGGACAAACGCAAAACCTGGAAATCTTTGCCCGGCCGCGCTGGCCGATGGAACAGCTGCCGCAGTTGTGATCAGGACTCCTGACCAGCCAAAAGCCGCTGGATGTTGCTTTTGTGGCGCCAAAGCAAAATCAGGGATATTAAAGTAAACGTGGCCGTCAAATACGCATCACCGACGATCAGCCAGGTGTAGATCGGAGCCAACGTCGCGGCCACCAGTGCAGATAACGACGAGATTTTGCCCAATTTATAGACGATAAACCAAGTTCCGGCGACAGCCACACCCAGCAGCCAAGCCACTCCCAACGTCACGCCCAACGAAGTCGCGACGCCCTTACCGCCTTTAAATTGAAAAAATACCGGATACAAATGACCGATGAAAGCGGCAAACACCACTGCGGACAATACCAAGCTATCGACCGCTAATGCTTTGGCAACCAACACCGGCAACAAACCTTTTAGCGCATCGCCGACCAGCGTAATCGCCGCAGCTTTTTTTCCGCCGATGCGCATCACATTGGTCGCCCCGGGATTGCCGGAACCGTTTTCTCGCGGATCGGCCAAGCCCATCATTTTACAGACAATAATCGCACTCGACACCGAACCGGCCAAATAGGCCAACGGCACCAACAACCACTCCATCATTCAAACAACCTCATATCAATACTTGTACAGCGCAGCCATTTACTCGATACTGCGGCGATTTTGTTACGAAATATAATAACCGGAAAGCAACGATGGACATCATCTTTTTAGGCGGCCTCGAAATAGACACCGTGATAGGAATTTACGAGTGGGAACGGAAAATCAAGCAAAAAGTTATCTTGGACATCGAAATGGGCTTCGACATCCGCAAAGCGGCAGCCAGCGACGATATCGCCCACGCCCTCGACTATAAAACCGTCTCTGATCGGGTAGTGGAATTCGTGGAACGCAGTGAATTTTACCTGGTGGAAACCTTGATCGAAGAAATAGCCAACATTCTGCTGGGCGAATTCCAAATTCCTTGGGTAAAAATCACCTTGAACAAAAAAGGCGCCATCAGTCGGGCTCGAGATGTCGGCATTATCATCGAACGCGGCCAAAGATAGCTCATGCCCACCGGATACATCAGCATCGGCAGTAACATCGACAAGGAAACCCATATTCCGTCGAGCCTAAACGCACTGCGCGACTTATTCGGCGAACTAACGGTATCCAGTATCTACGAAAGCGAACCGGTCGGCTTCGTCGGCGACAGCTTTTACAACCTTGTGATTGGGTTTCAGTCCGATCTGCCGGCCAAAAGCGTCGCCAAATTACTTAGGCAGGTGGAACTTGACCACGGCCGCAGCAGGGACAGCCAAAAGTTTTCCGCCAGAACGCTGGACTTGGACTTGATCCTGTACGGCGATGAAATCATCAACGACGGTCGCCTGCAAATACCAAGGGATGAAATCGAAAAATATGCGTTCGTATTGGAACCGCTGGCCGAAATCGCACCTAACTTGACCCATCCCAATACCCAAAAAAGCTATGCCGAGCTATGGCACCAATTCGATAAAAAAGACGTCAAACAAAAAAAATTAACAGTGAATTCTCAGGCTTGAAACCGGCCCATGGATCAAAAGCCTTCAGCCGGACTGATTTCCGCTAACGGTATAAACTCCGCCCACCGTCAACGTTGATGGTTTGACCGGTAATATACCCGGCGTCTTGAATCAAAAACTTAACCGCCTTGGCTATGTCGTCAGCCTCTCCCTGGCGGCCCAACGCAATTTTACTCAAGATCGCCGCACGCTCTGCTTCACTGCCACCGTGTTCCGGCCACAAAATAGCTCCAGGCGAAACAGCATTGACCCTGACTTCAGGCGCCATGTCTTTGGCCAGACAACGCGTCATCGCCAACAACCCGGCTTTGGCAATACTATAGACAGGAAAGCCAGGCAAGCCGGTTTCGGCGTGAATATCGGCGATATTCACGATACAGCCTCGCCTTGCTCTGAGGGTAGGCAACAACGCCTGCGACAAAAAGAATGGCGCTTTCAGGTTAGTGGCAAAGACTTGCTCCCAATCCTGTTCGACCACCTTACCTACCGGTTGCGGGTAAAACACCGAAGCGCTGTTCACCAACGCATCCAGCCCGCCCCAGGTTGACGCAGCCACCGTTGCCAACCGTTCGACGTCACTTGCACTCTGCAAATCGGCTTTGACCGATACCGCCGAAGCGTAACGCAGATTATTTAATGCCTCGCACAGCGCTATCGCGTCGGACTCCGAACTTTTAAAGTGTAAAACTACGTTATACCCCGCAGCATGCAACATACGGGCGCAAGCTGCGCCGATGCGTCGGGCCGCGCCGGTGACAAGCACTACGTTAGGCATCCAAGCGTTCTAATTTGCCGAAATACTGGCTATCAACCTCTTGCGAATCAATATGCACGCCACTACGGCACAAGCTACCGGCACTTGGGTCAAGACCATTTCCATCACCGAATGTTTGGCAACCAATTTAGACAGGGGCTCCAGCACGAAAAATTTGGCCAGCCACCAAGTCAACCAATACCCCACCAAGCCAATGATCGACCAGTTAAGCAACGGCGCATTCTGGTTTTTTGCCGTCAGGTAAAACCAAACCAAGGTTAAGATTCCGAACAGCTTCGCTAAAAAATACATGCCCCCTCCATCCTCATCGTTTTATTGTTATGAAAACCGATCGTAAACAGCAAATTTCAATGTAATCAATTTGCATAGAAACATCAATCTCGTCGCCGGGACAGCCAATGACTCCCTCCACTTCTAAGTTACCATCCCGAAGCCTATAATCGAGGGCGCTTGGCAACAATTACTATCGAATCAAGGGGGAACCATGCAAATTTCAAAAATTCTGATGGCAATCTTGGCTCTCGGTTTCAGCCAACCGAGCTTGAGCCAATCGACCGGCCACATAGGCCATGGCGGCAATGCCAGCGAATCAGGCTGTATCCGAGCCAAAGTCAGCCGCATCAAACCGGAACACCTGTCCAGCGTCGCGCCGGGCTCAGAATTTTCGTTTGCCGCGTCGGGTAGCAACGGCCCCGGCCACATCCACGTTAGCATTAAGCAACAAGCCGTTCCGATAACGGTGGAGGATAAAGATACGTTTTATCTAGTGAAAGGCAAATTGCCCGCTGACATCAAAAATACCACCGTCCGGGTATCGGTCAGTTTGAAAGCGAAATTCGAAAAATGCAGCGCCGAAGAAGGCTGGCTACTCAAAGTTTCGGATTAACAACACTCGGCGCCCAACTGACTATCTGGTGAAGGGCACCGGGATCATCAAGGCCAATCCCACTCGAACAAGGTCCATTTATTGATGTTGGTGTTGTCGTCCAAGTCGTTCTTCTTCACATCCATTTCACCGTCGCCGTTGGTATCGAGCATATAGTAAGGCGGCCCGACCTGGGGCTGAATCTTAACCATGTACAGTTTACCGTTACGCCGGAACTCCTGAATCGTATCTTTACCTTTGCGAATAATGGTGATGTCCGGTTCCATTTCCTCGCCCGATTGCACCGGCGCCGGCAAATCGGGCGGCTCGGGCACCGGCGCCGGCTCATCCGGCGCCCCCCACGCTGCGACGAAGGGAGCGAAAACAAACGGTACGCAGCGAATTAAAAGGCGCATCGGAATCTCTGAGGCTAATTACGGTAGGTCATAATAATACAGTTTTCGCCTGCTGTATCGGCAACCGCCGACTACCGACCGAAAAGACCGCGGGCACAAAAAAACCGGCAACTCACTAGAGATGCCGGTTCGCCGTCTCGCAAGACTTAGGCTTGCTTGCGCAAATATTTTTCGACGCCGGTAGTCCGGGCAAAGCCGGTGTCACTATCGCTCAACGCTTGTTTCGCCACGTATTTGGCTACGCCGGAAAGACCGACAGATTCCACCTGCCTGACGTCTTGCTTGGCCATGTATTTGGCAACCCCCGTGACCTCACCGGCCGCTTTTTCCTCCGCGTGATGTTTTGCCACGTATTTGGCTACCGAACTGAGCGGTTGCACCGGATTGACCGTCAGGCGTTGTTTAGCGACATATTTAGCCACCCCGGTAGGTGTGGGCATTTGTTTGGCCGCAATTGCTTGTTTTACCAAGTAACGCGCTACTCCGGTAAGAGGCTCTGCCTGGCTTTGCAACTGCACTTGTTTCGCCAAATATTTCGCCACTCCGGTCGGCTTAGGCGCACTCTCCTGGGCCGCGGCCTGCCGCGCCAGATAGCGATCGACGGCCGAGCCCTCGATAATCACTTCACGGTCGGCAATCAACTCTTCTTGTTGCGATTGGTTCATCAGAGCCTCCGCCTTCTCGGCTTGTAATTTCGCTTCGGCCTCAACGTAACGGGCCACCAGCGCGGCTGCCGCAGCCTTTTTCGCTGCCAGCGCCTGCTCGGCCAGAAACTTGGCCACGCCGGTTACCGGCTCCTGTTCTTTCAACAGACGTTCCTGGCGCATCAAGTATTTTTCAACCCCAGTGACAATCGGCGCATCCTTGTTTACCAAGGTTTGCTTAGCCAGATACTTGCTCACTGAAGTTGCCGATGGCGCATCTTTAGCCGCAAGGTCTTTTTTGAGCACATACTTGGCAACTCCGGTCACTGCCGGTTGCTGCGCCATATTCTGGCGGATCACATACTTGGCAACCCCCGTCACCCCTGGCTCTTCGCGATCATGCTTGGTGACATATTTGGATACGCCGGTAACAGGCGCGGACTTGGCTTGAATCGATTCTTTGATCAAGTACTTGGTAACCCGAGTCACCGGATTGTCGGCCTGCTGGCTAAGATACTTCTCGACGCCAGTTGGTACAGTGACAGCCACGGGTTCAATCTCGATTTCCGCGGCCACTTCTTCGATTTCTTCAACTTCTTCAACGACCGCCTCAATCTCAGTTGCCTCGACGACCGACTGCGCTGCCTGTTCAGCTTGCCGTTGCATTGCCAAATACTTGGCCACTCCTGTCAATGGCTCACCATTTTCGTCCACTTCCGGCTTTGGCGGTTCGAGTTTTTGCAAATAACGGGCAACACCGGTCAGTTGCGCATCGCCGACGCTTGAATCAGCATCCAGCCAGCTACCGTCGTCAGTAGGTTTGTCGAATAAAAAGCCGAATAAGCTATTCATCAAACTGCTTGTTGTCATTTGAGAATACTCCTGAATGTAATAATTTTTATATGTTGCGACCTACACACCAACTGCGGCGGACCACTACTAACAGAGTGCCATAAAACCGTTATTAACGCTACGATCCCGTGCCGCTGTAGACGATCTTGGGCTGAAAATTGGCAGCCGGAAATTTCGGATCGACCTCGGATTGCTGTGTCTGGTTAACGCATGGAGCCGCGCTACTCGCGGCGGCGGCAGAGTTGGCCGCAGCAGGCGCCACTTCGGCAACAGAAGAATCGCGATAAACAACTTTCGGCTGAAAATCCGCCGCCGGGTAATCAACAGCCCCTACGGACGGCGCGGCGAGCAGCGATACAACAAAAGCGACAGCGGCTAGTTTAGTGTCTTTCATATTCTCCACCTTACCTTACTATTCAAATATCCCCTTGCCGGCAAGCCGGCAAGGGGGGCATACGACCTAGTAGTTTAAAGCACTGCTTCGACGTTAGCGACGACATTGTCCACGGTGAAGCCGAACTCTTTGAAGAGCTGGCCGGCCGGGGCCGATTCGCCGAAACGGTCCATGCCCACCACGCGGCCTTGGCTGCCGGCATATTTCCACCAGCTGTCGGTCACGCCCGCTTCGACCACGACGCGTTTGGTCACGCTCGCTGGCAATACGCTGTCTTTGTAGGCCTGGTCCTGAGCTTCGAACACGTTGGTCGACGGCATGGACACCACGCGGATGTTTTTGCCTTTCGCGGCCAGCGCTTCGGCAGCTTTGACGGCCAGTTCGACTTCGGAGCCGGTGGCGATGATGATCGCATCCGGGGTGCCGTTGCTGTCTTTCAGGATGTAACCGCCTTTGGCAATCGCGTCGATCTGGGCTTGGCTACGGGCCATGTGCGGCAGGTTTTGCCGTGAGAAGATCAGGGTGCTCGGGCCGTCTTGGCGTTCGATCGCCGCTTTCCAGCAAATCGCCGATTCGACCGCGTCGCACGGACGCCAGACGTGCATGTTCGGAATCATGCGCAAGGTGGCGGTTTGTTCGATCGGTTGGTGGGTCGGACCGTCTTCGCCCAGGCCGATGGAGTCGTGGGTGTAGACGAAGATGGTCGGCGCTTTCATCAGGGCGGCCATGCGCAGGGCGTTACGGGCGTATTCGCTGAACATCAGGAAGGTGGCGCCGTAGGCTTTGAAGCCGCCGTGCAGGGTGATGCCGTTCATGATGGCGCTCATGCCGAATTCGCGCACGCCGTAGTAGGCGTAGTTGCCGTCGTGACCAGGGGCGTTGATGTCTTTGCAGCCTTTCCACAGGGTCAGGTTGGAGCCGGCCAGGTCGGCGGAGCCGCCCAGCAGTTCCGGCAGCAACGGGCCGAAGCCGTTCAGGGTGTTTTGCGAGGCTTTGCGGCTGGCGATGGTTTCGGCTTTGGCGTTGACGTCGGCGATGAAGGCGTTGGCTTTTTCGCTCCAGTCGGCTGGTAATTTACCGGCCATGCGGCGTTCGAATTCGGCAGCCAGTTCCGGGTGCGCGGCTTGGTAGGCCGCGAATTTGTCGTTCCAGGCGCTTTCCAGGCGGTCGCCTTTGGCTTTGGCGTCCCATCCGGCGTAGATGTCGGCCGGAATTTCGAACGGGGCGTGCGGCCAGCCCAGTTGTTCGCGGGTCGCAGCCACTTCGGCTTCACCCAGCGCAGCACCATGGCACTCTTCTTTGCCTTGTTTGTTCGGCGAGCCGAAGCCGATGATGGTTTGGCAGCAGATGATGGACGGTTTGTCGCTGACTTTTTTGGCTTCTTCGATGGCTTTTTTCACCGCTTCCGGGTCGTGGCCGTCGACTTTGGGGATGACGTGCCAGCCGTAGGCTTCGAAGCGGGCCGGGGTGTTGTCCAGGAACCAGCCGGTGACGTCGCCGTGACCGCGGACTTCGCCGTCGATGGAGATGTTGTTGTCGTCGTAGATGGCGATCAGTTTGCCCAGTTTCATGGAGCCGGCCAGCGAGCAGGCTTCGTGGGAGATGCCTTCCATCAGGCAGCCGTCACCCAGGAATACGTAGGTGTGGTGGTCGACGATGTCGTGGCCGGGGCGGTTGAATTGGCCGGCCAGGGCGCGTTCGGCGATGGCGAAACCGACGGCATTGGTGATGCCTTGGCCCAGCGGGCCGGTGGTGGTTTCGACGCCGTCGGTGTAGCCGTATTCAGGGTGGCCCGGGGTTTTGGAATGCAGTTGACGGAACTGTTTCAGTTCGTCGATCGGCAGGTTGTAGCCCGACAGGTGCAACAATGAGTAAATCAGCATGGAGCCGTGACCGTTGGACAGCACGAAGCGGTCGCGGTTGGCCCATTTCGGGTTATTGGGGTTGTGGTTCAGAAAATCGTTCCACAGTACTTCGGCGATATCGGCCATCCCCATCGGGGCTCCAGGGTGTCCTGAATTGGCTTTTTGTACCGCGTCCATGCTAAGTGCGCGGATGGCGTTCGCTAAGTCTCGACGCGAAGGCATGTTGGTCTCCTAAATTGAATCTTATACGGTGCTAGCGGCCCCTTATCGGGACCGCACTAAAAAACTGGGGATATAACAAACAAAAGGACGAGTGGCGCGAACCACCCGTCCTCGATATTTCCTAGAAACTAGGCGTTGCCAAATTTGGCTTATGCAGCTGCAGCGTCTACCAATTCGCGGATTTCTTTAGCCGCTGTGGCTGGGCATGGCGCACCGTAGATAGCTGCACCGACAACGATGATGTTGGCGCCGGCTTTAACGGTTTGATCGATGGTTGCCGGTTTGATACCGCCGGCAACAGAAACGCGAACGTTCAAGCCCAAAGAAGCGACTTCGTTCAGGTCGCCGAACGGAGTTTGACCAGCCGCTTGCGCGTCCAGACCGGTGTGAACGCCCATGATTTGCGCGCCCAGTTTGGCTGATTCGCGTGCGCACTCGGATTTGCTTGGCACGTTGATCAGGTCAACTTGTACTTCCGCAGCATATTTTTTTGCCGCTTTGATTACGCCACCGATGGTAGCCAAACCGGATACGCCCAATACGGTGCAGATATCTGCGCCGGCTGCGTAGAAAGCGCCTGCTTCGTATTCGCCGGCGTCCATGGTTTTCAGGTCGACCAACAACAATTTGTCTGGGTAACGGTTTCTCAGTTCTTTAACCAAGTTAATACCGTTATATTTGATGCAAGGGGTACCGATTTCAAAAATGTCGACGTAAGGCGCTACTTTATCTGCCAATGCTACGGTTTGGTCGAAATCCAGTGAGTCCAACGCCATTTGAATTAATGGTCTTGCCATATTAATGTGCTCCGATTGTTGTAGTTACAGTTATTGTTTTTGAGACCCACCCCTTCCGTGAATCTCTCATTCGTTACCGAATGGAGAGCGCCGCAAGCCTTTGTCAGTGGGCGGTTTAAGCGAGTGGGGCAACTCTAAATCAGAACGTAGCACCCTGTCAATTGAAGAGCTGCTATTTCAAAGCGAAAAACCCCAATCGATAGCGGGATAAGCAAGCTTCAGCCGGAAAGACCGCCCCAAGGTTTATACAATCCGCAGGCATCGACACCGAACATCTCCAGGATACGCCCAACACCTTCGTCAACCATGGCACGTAACGAATCGCTCTTGTTATAGAACGCCGGCATCGGCGGAAAAATAGTCCCGCCCATTTCAGTCACGGCCGCCATATTGCGAATATGCGCCAAATTCAAGGGCGTCTCCCGCGGCACCAGCACGGTTTTGCGCCGCTCTTTCAGCGCCACGTCTGCGGCACGGGAAATCAGGTTATCGCCAAAACCGTGCGCCACCGCGGCCAAGGTCTTCATTGAACAGGGCGCGATCACCACCCCTTCGGTCTTGAACGAGCCACTGGCAATGCAAGAGGCAATATCATTGATGCCGTGGGTAACGTCGGCCATTCCGTAAAGCTCGGCTCGATCCATGCCCAACTCGTATTTCAAGTTGACCAAGCCGGCGGAAGAAATCACCAAATGAGTTTCCCAGCCACCGCGTTCGCGTAAAATTTCCAGCATCCGCACACCGTAAATCGCACCGGTAGCGCCGGTCATGCCGATGACAATCCGTTTTCTATGTTCCATGCTCCCGCCGTCAATTCTCAAGCCAAAACCATCGCCATCTCGTCCGCGGCGGAAACCAACGCGTCGATCATTTCCTCGCCGCGAGCAATATGGCCGGCATGGGGCAACACCTGGAAGCGTGCTTGGGGCAATGCTTTGCACAACCGCCACCCGGCCTCTATCGGGCAAGTCAAATCGTTACGCCCATGGATTACAATCGCCGGAACTCCCCGCAATTTGGGGCAGTTGGCCAAAATCTGATTTTCAGCGATAAAGTAATCGTGGACGGCGTAGTGTAATTCCATCTTGACTTGCCGCAACGTCTTTTCGCTGACGGCCTCCAAACTCTCCTGATAATCAGCGCCAAGCGCCACCTGACCACTCCAAGCCTGCCATAGCCTAGCCGCACTCTTGGCAAGCTCCTGATCGGAACTAAACACCGCCTCGCAGAAGCGCTCCAGCATTGTGCCGCCCGGTAGCTCCGGCAAATTCTCCTGCAGCTCCTGCCACAATTCCGGATAGACCCGGTTCACGCCATATTCGCCGAGAAACCATTCCAAATCGCCCCGCCGCGCCAAAAACACACCACGCAAAATCATGGCCAACACATTCTCAGGGTAGTGCTGTGCGTAGAGCAAAGCTAAGGCGCCTCCCCAAGAACCACCGAACAACAACCACTGTCGAATTTCCAAACGTGCGCGGATACATTCCATGTCTACCAGCAAATCTTGCGTCGTATTCCCCGCCAGCTCGCCGAAAGGCTCGGACAGACCGCATCCGCGCTGGTCCATCAAAATGATGTGGTAGCGCTCAGGATCAAAGAAACGGCGATGGTCCGGCTTGGTTCCGGAACAGGGACCGCCGTGCAAAAATATCGCCGGAATTCCGGCCGGGTTGCCGGATTGCTCGACATAGACGCGATGGTCGCTCCCGGTTTCCAGAAAAAAGGTATGAAATGGAGAAATTTCAGGATAAAGAGATTTCATTGCCTTTGAGGATAGAACTTACGCAACCGACCGACGCCGCACTGGGACCGAGCAGTATAACAAAACCTTTACGGCATAAAAAAAGGGAAGGCGAAACCTTCCCTTTTTGGATAATCCAGCGGCTTGTGGATTTAGAATTTGAAACCTACATAACCGCCAGCATTCAAACCGTCGGTTGGCGTACCATCCAAACTGCTGGTTGAATAGTGGTAACGCACATCAGTACCCAGAACGATGCCCCTGAAGAGGTCATACTCAGCACCGGCACCGAAGTTCATGCCAGCATTCAACACGGAAACCGCGTTGGAAGGAACACCCAGGATATTGATATCAAGGCCGACCGGAATAATCCATGGACGCAGCTTGCTGCCGTGCATGAATTTGATTTTTGGAGACGCGTTAATTCTCAATCGTGCATCAGTAGAGGTTCCATTGCCAGCATTAACTGGAATCTGAGCGCCGTTAGAAGTCAAAAGGGCTGTAACAGTACCGTTAGTCAATGTGTTTTGGCCTGTGCCATATTGTGCGTACTCGACACCCAGCTCAATAGCGAACGAAGTATCATCCATCAAACCGAACAAGTCATTGTTGACATTGAAATCGAACGCACCACCAAAGTAGAAACCATCATTATTGCTATTGTTCGAAAGCAATGAACCTTTTTGAACCAAAGAGCCACCACGGTCTTGATCCAGAGTGGTCCAACCACCACGAACCGCAACCAAGTTGTCTTTGGCACCGGAAGCGGCCGGGGCAGCTTTAACAGACGCCATCCACTGATCCAGTTCTTGAATTTTGGCAGTTTCGGTAGAGTCTTTTGTGGAAGACGACTTAACACGGCTCAATTCCGCTTGCATGGCTTGCATTTGCTCGGCCATTTGTTGCATTTGCGCTTCCAGAGCTTCAGCTTTTCTGGCGGCGGCGTCGGCAACGCGCTCGGCTTTGTTGTCAGCTGCTTGGGCTTGCGGGGCAACCATCGCTCCAGCCATTGTCAAAGTCGCTGCAGCAACACCCAGCGCTAATTTGGTTTTAGTAAAACTCATTGTTGTTCCCCCCCAAGGGTTGTTATTGTTAAGACTGAATTAGCTTTAAAGCAACACAGGATTTCTTCACGTGGGCAATAATAGCAGCAAAACACCAGCCATACAAGTTTTAAGCTTATTTTTTTGACCAAAAAAAATTGATTTAAATCAATAATATATGAAGCATTTGTAATCCTGAATCAAATAATGTCAAAAATAAACAACATTTTTTTGTTTTTTCACACAGCCACCACCAATGCCTAAAACCTATCTAGCGCAATAGCTTCGTGATACCTTAAAAAAGCATCTTTAGTCCGACATTCCCTTTATCTGCATGACCCATCATCTGGACATTTTGATCATCGGCGCCGGCATTAGCGGCCAACTTGCCGCCCGCGAATTTCGCAAAGCCGGACGCGAAGCTACCCTGCTAGACAAAGCCGGCCCCGGCACCGAATCCTCGTGGGCAGGCGGCGGCATTTTGCTGCCGATTTATCCATGGCGGCAAGCTGCAGCCATTTCCGAGCTGGCAATACAAAGTTTGAAACTGTATCCGCAGTTAAGTGCAGAACTGCTAGCCAGTACCGGGATCGACCCGGAATGGCGGGAGTGCGGCATGCTGATTTGCAAGAATCCCGATTTTGAAGCGGCGGAACACTGGTGCCGTCACTACGACGTGGCATTCCAGACAGCTTCCGCCGAACTGACCGCAGCGCTCACAACCCGACTCGAGCAACCGATATGGCTTCCGGGTATCGCTCAGGCCCGCAATCCGCGCCTGCTGAAATCTCTATCCGCATATTTGTCCCAACTCGGCACCCAATTCATCAGCGATACCGAAATCGAGGAAATCGACGTCGTCAATCGCCGCATCGCCGGCGTAAAAACCAGACACGGTCGCTTTACGGTGAACGAACTGGTCGTCAGCACTGGCGCCTGGACTCGCGAATTTTTAAACAATTTGCTGCCGGATTGGCCGGTCGATATCAACATCCGCCCGGTTCGAGGCCAAATGCTGCTATTCGACGCCAAGCCTGACACACTGCAGTATATGGTTCTGGACGGCGACCAGTATTTGATTCCCCGCCGCGACGGCAAGATTCTGGTAGGCAGCACAGTCGAACAGGCCGGTTTCGACAAAACCACCACGGAACAGGCTCGCGAACAACTCTATCGGTTCGCCACGCAACTGCTGCCAACCCTGAAGCAGTTCCCGGTCAGTCACCATTGGGCCGGTCTGCGTCCCGGCAGCCCGCAGGGCATCCCTTTTATTGGCCGACATCCGGACATCGAAAATCTTTACATCAATGCCGGTCATTTCCGCAATGGCTTGGTCATGGGGCCGGCATCCGCCAAATTACTGGCCGATCTGGTTCTGCAACGGCCAACCGACCTGGATCCTTCTCCTTATTCGTTAAAACCTGCTACCGCATCATGAACCTATATCCCTACCTGCGCCCGTTACTGTTTTCGCTTGACCCGGAAACCGCCCATCATGTCACTCTAGACTTGCTGAAACTGGCGAAACAAACCGGCCTGTCCACGCTAAGCCGGGCGAAATCGAGCAGCAAGCCGGTCGAGGTAATGGGCTTGAATTTTAAAAATCCGCTCGGACTGGCGGCCGGTCTGGATAAAAACGGCGACTATATCGACGCGTTGGCCGATTTGGGCTTTGGCTTTATCGAAATTGGCACGGTCACACCGCGCCCGCAACCGGGGAACCCCAAGCCACGGCTGTTTCGGCTCCCGGAACATGAAGCCATCATTAACCGGATGGGGTTTAACAATTTCGGCATCGACCATTTGCTGGCACAAGTCGGCAAATGCCAGTATCGCGGAATATTGGGTATCAATATCGGCAAGAACGCCGACACCCCCTTGGAAAATGCCACCGAAGACTATTTGATCGGCTTAAGAAAAAGCTATGCAGCGGCTAGCTATATCACTATCAACATTTCCTCGCCCAACACCAAGAACTTGCGGCAATTGCAGCAAGGCGACGAGATCAAACAATTATTGAGCGCTCTGAAAGAAGAACAATTAAAGCTGCAAACCGCGCAGGGTAAATACACGCCTATCGCCGTGAAGATAGCCCCAGATTTAACTGACGAGGAAATAAGCCATATTGCGGGCTTACTAATGGAATTTGCGATTGACGGTGTGATTGCCACCAACACCACCATCGCCCGCGACCACATTAAAGGCCATAAGCACGCCAACGAAACCGGCGGCTTGAGCGGCGCACCGGCCAGGGAAAGTTCGACGCGCGTCGTTAAAGGCCTGGCGGCGGAATTGGGCGGAAAACTGCCGATTATCGCCGCCGGCGGAATTTTGAGCGGTGAAGATGCCCAGGCGAAATTAGCCGCTGGCGCCAGCTTGGTGCAGATTTACAGCGGCTTGATTTACAAAGGACCGCAACTGATCGAAGATATATTGAACACCATCTAATCCGCTAGCCCCCTGACCTTATCAAACCCATCTATTTGAGGCTGTCGTAAAAGTCAAAATGTAGGTTGGGTTAGCGTAGCGTAACCCAACAAAATCAAAATGTTGGGCTTCATAGCATGAAGCATAACCTACGTTTTACGACCCCCCTCTATTTGGCAAGATCACTCGATCATTCATCGTCTTCGGCACTTTCAGGGCTCGCTAGCCGATGCCAACTCGCCGCGAATCACCTTGCAGAGGCGTTTTCGAAGGCCCTCACCGACGCATCCATCGACCAGCCGCCGCCAAAAGCCCGGTACAGCGACACCATCGCCACGCCGACCGCGGTTTCGGCTTTGGCCCGCTCGTCGCTGACGGCCAGTTTGCTGCGTTGGGCGTCCAGTACTGCCAGATAATCGCCCGCGCCATGCTGATACAAGGCATCGACCAGTCGGTAAGCCTTTTCCGCCGAGGCTTCCGCTGCGGTCAATTGGCCCAAGCTCTCCGTGGCGGAGCGATGGGCGACGAAAGCGTTTTCCACGTCCTCTAATGCCAGCAAAAAAGTCTTCTCGTAATTGGTGGCGACTTGGTCCAGCCGGGCATCGGCGGCGGCGATATGGGCGCGGATGCGGCCGGCGTTGAAGATCGGCGCCGAAAGGCCAGAGCCCAGCGCGTAGACACTCTCGGCCAGACTCGGAAAACCGCCGACCGCCAGCGCACCGACACCGCCACTTGCAGACAGCACCAGCTTCGGATAAAGATCGGCGCGTGCCGAACCCAGGCTGGCCGCTGCCGCGCTGACTTCGGTTTGCGCCAGCCGCAAATCCGGCCGTTGCGCCAATAGATCGGCCGGCAGCAGCTTGGGCATAGTCGGCATTTGCTTCGACAAAGAGCCGGTGACGGCCAGCCGCTGTTCCAGATTTTCCGGTGGCTCGCCCAGCAACACGCCCAAGCGATGGATCAGCTTTTGCCCGGCGTTGACCAATTGCGGCAGCGTCGCTTCGGTGGTTTGCAACAGCGTTTGCTGGCGGGCCAAATCCGCCTCGTTAGCCAGTCCGGCTTTAACAAATACCTGCAAAGCCCTCAGCCGTTCGCGCTGCAAAGCTATATTGCTTTGCAGAATGCCGGTACGTTGCTGCACGCCGCGCAGTTCCAGATAGTTGGTTGCCACCTGGGCCAGCAGACCGACTTGCGCCGCATGCAAGCCTTCCTTGCTGCCTTCTGCTTGCGCGGCGGCGGCTTCCGCTTCCAAATGCCGGCCGCCGAACACGTCGATTTCCCAGTGCGCCGCCAAGCCGCCGCTGACGGCATCGGCGATCGGCGTGATCAATTTGATGCCTTGCCCGCTCGGCACGCCGACGATACGGTCGATGCGTTTTTCCCGGCCGCCCGATAGAGAGAAATCCAGACTCGGATACAGCGCCGCTTCGGCGACGGTGACCATCGCGTTGGCTTCGCGGACGCGGGCGGTGGCGATCTTCAGATCGTGGTTGGTGGCCAAGGCTTGGTCTATCAATTCATTCAGCAAGGGATCGTTGAAACCTTGCCACCAAGTCTTCAGGTCAACCGCTTCGGCGGTTTGGGCGGTTTTGGCATTAGCCGCGTGTTGCCATGTTGCCGGGCTATTGAGCGCCACTTGGTCGCCCACGCGGGTTGGCGTGCAGGCAATTAGACTAGCCAAGGACAGAAGGGTTAGCGGTGTTAAAACTCTATTATTCATTGCAAAACTCCGTGGTCGCATACGCCAAAAATGTAGGTTGGGTTAGCGAAGCGTAACCCAACAAAATCAAAACGTTGGGCTTCATTTCCCCTCACCCCAACCCCTCTCCCGCGAGGAGAGGGGCTTTTGCGTCGGCATCAGCCTGTCCACGCTCCACCCTAAACCACGCCGCATACAATGCCGGCAGGAAGAAAACCGTCAACGCGGTCGCCACCGTCAGCCCGCCCATGATGGCGATGGCTTGCGGGCCGAAGAAGTCGTTGCGTGACAACGGTATCATCGCCAGGATGGCTGCGGCTGCGGTCAGCATGATCGGCCGGAACCGCCGCACCGTCGATTCCACGATGGCCGACCAAGTGTCGAGCCCCGATTTTTCGTCCTGATCGATCTGATCCACCAGAATCACCGAGTTGCGCATGATCATGCCGGCCAGCGCCAGGATGCCGAGCAAGGCCACAAAACCGAACGGCGCCCGGAACAACAGCAAGGCGAAGGCCGCGCCGATCACGCCCAGAGGTGCGGTACTGAACACCATGAAAGTCCTGGATAGATTCTGCAACTGCATCATCAACAAAATCAGCGTGACGATCAGTACTAGCGGAATCCAGATCAGAATCGATTTTTGCGCGGTCACCGCGTCTTCCTTGGAGCCGCCGGTTTCGATGAAATAACCGGCCGGCAAGCTATCCTGTATCGGTTTAAGTTTCGGGATGATTTCCGCCGCCACGTCCGGGGCCATCTTGCCGTCGGCCACGTCGGCGCGCACCGAGATGGTTGGGAAGCGGTTACGACGCCAACGTACGCCGTCCTCGAACACGGTCTCGAATTTGACGAACTGCGCCAGCGAAACCGACTTGCCGTTGTTGGTGCGGATCGCGACGTCCGGCAATTCGTCGGCGGCGCTGCGCAATTCGGGACTGGCCCGCCAGACGATGTCGATCAATTTATCCTGCTCGCGCAGTTGCCCGACCGGAATGCCGGCGTAATGCGCCTGCAAGGCTTGCGACAAGCTGGCGGTTGAAACGCCGAGGGCGCGAGCCTTGTCCTGATCCAAAGCTAAGTGGAACGAGGGCATTCGATCATGCCAATCGTCGTTGACATCCACTGTGCCGGGATGGTCGCGTACAACCTCGGCCACCCGGTCGGCAATGCCGCGCACGATATTGGGGTTTTCACCTAGCACTCTGAACGCCAACGGATAATCCATCGGCGGCCCGACATTGAGGCGCTTCACTCGGCCGCGGACATTCGGAAAATCCGTCTCAAGAATTTGCCGGACTCGCTGCATCACCCGTTCGCGGGCCTGGTTATCCTTAGTCATCACCACCAATTCGGCCAGATTGGTATTCGCCAGTTGCTGCACGATCAACATGAAAAACCTCGGCGTGCCGCTACCGATATAGCTGGCAACATGTTCAACATCCTCGTCCTTGGCCAGCATTGCCTCCATGCGTTTGGCGGCGGCTTCGGTTTGTTCAAAGGCACTGCCCTCCGGCAGCCACAGGTCGACGATGACTTCCGGGCGGTTGGACAGCGGGAAGAATTGTTCGGGGACGTGGGTTAAAGCCACAACACCGAGACCGAACAATGCCAGCGTGGCGACAATGACTTTCTTGCGGTGTACTACGCAGGCATTCACCCACCGCCGCAAGCGGTTGTAGAACGGCGTATCAAATAAGTCATGGATCGGGCCATCGGCGTTGACATGCACCTTGAGGATCAAATAGCCCAAATATGGTGTGAATACCACTGCGCCTATCCAAGACAGTAACAAAGATATGCCGACCACCTGAAAAATCGCTACCGTGTATTCACCGGCCGAGGACTGTGCCAAACCCACTGGCAGGAAACCGGCGATGGTGATCAAGGTACCGGTCAGCATCGGAAAGGCGGTGGCGGCGTAAGCATAAGTCGCGGCGCGCATCCGGTCCCAACCTTCTTCCAGCTTGCGGGCCATCATCTCGACGGCAATCATCGCATCGTCCACCAGCAGGCCCAGCGCCAGAATCAAGGCGCCCAACGAAATCCGTTGCAGATCGATGCCGCACAGCAGCATGACCAGCAAGGTGGCGGCCAGCACCAGCGGCACGGTCAGCGCCACTACGGAACCGGTACGCCAACCCAGGCTCAAGAAACTGACCACCAATACGGTAGCCAAGGCTTCGAAGAAAGTACGACCGAATTCCGCCATCTGATTTTTAACCACATGGCCTTGATTGGCGACCGGCTCTACATCCATACCCAACGGCAACTCGGTTGTTATGCGGGCCAGCGTCTCATCCAAGGCTTGTTCCAGATCGATGACGTTGCCTTTCTTGTTCATCGTCACGCCGAGACCAAGCGCCGGTTTGCCGTTGAAACGCATCTTGAATTCCGCGGGATCGACATAGCCGCGCGTCACCTTGGCAAAGTCGCCGACCTTGAAGGTTCGATTAGCGATGCGCACCGCCATATTGGCGACGCTATGTTCCGAATCGAACGAGCCGGTCAGACGTATCGGCAGATTACGTTGCTCGGAAAACACCGTGCCGGCCGCCGCCATGCCGTTCTGCGCCTGCAAGGCTTGGGCGACCGCCGCCGCATCCAGGCCCAGTTCAGCCAGCTTTTTGTCGGAAAACTCGACGAAAATCTTTTCATCCTGTACGCCGATCAAATCGACCTTCTCGACATCCTTGACCCGCAACAGCTGTTGGCGAACCGAATCGGCCGCCAATTTCAGATCGGCATAATTAAAACCCTCGCCGGAAAAGGCGTAGATCAGGCTATAGGTATCGCCGAATTCGTCGTTGAAAAAAGGCCCGATGCTACCGGGTGGCAGCGTCATGCGGATGTCGTCGACCTTCTTGCGCACTTGATACCAAAGCTCGGGAATGTCCTTGGGCGGCGTATCTTCGCGCGGCGTGACGAAAATCACCGATTCGCCGGGTTTGGAATAACTGCGCAAGTAATCCAGGTCAGGCAGTTCCTGGATTTTCTTTTCCAGCCTGTCGGTCAACTGCTGCTCGACTTCCAGCGCGGTGGCGCCGGGATAAAGGGTCTTGACCACCATGATGCGGAAGGTGAACGGCGGATCTTCCTGCTGGCCCAGCATGGAATAAGCGAACATCCCGCCGAGCACCACCAGTGCGAGTATAAAGCCGGTGAAGGAGCGGTGTTTAAGCACCCATTCGCTGAGGTTGAACTCTTTCATAGTTGTGCCTCTGTTGTACCCTGCTTAGCCGGTGCATTTTCTGCCGGTAAGCGGACAGACTGGCCCTCGGCCAGACGCTGGACGCCGGCGCTGACCAGCAATTGGCCGGCGGCGAGTCCCTCGACGGCGATGCGTTCGCCGGCCAGCGTTTCGCCCAGCTTAACCGGCATGGATTTGACGGTAGCCGCCTGCTCGTCGACCAGCCAGACTAAAGGACGATCGGGCTGGTTTTGCGGGGTATAGACGGCGGAAAGCGGTATGGCGATACCGGAAACGGTGTTCGCCGCGAGATGGACGGTCGCCGTCATGCCCAATTGCGCGACGTCCAGCCCTTCCAGCAAACTTGCCTTGACGCGATAGGTGCGGCTGGTCGGGTCGGCGGCCGAGGCGATTTCGCGAATTTTAGCCTTGAGCCGCCGTCCGTCGTCTGACCACAAAGACACGCTAACGGCTTGTTTGCGTTGGATTTCCAGCAAGCGATGCTCAGGTACGTCGAAATGGACTTCCTTATCGTCGAGCTGGGCCAGTGTCACTACGGCCTGGCCGGCAGCCAACACCTGCCCGGCCTCGACAGCCAAGGCCGTGACCACACCGTCGCGGTCAGCATGCAATTCGGTGTAACTCAGCTGGTTGTTCGCCTCGGCCAATTGCGCTGCCAGCGCCGCCGCCCGTTCCCGTGCCGTGGTATAAGCGGTTTCATGCCGCTCGAACTCCGGCGGACTGATGACTCGCTGGGCTAGCAATTCGCGGTATCTGGCCAAATCGTCGTGCAAGAAGTTGCTGTCGGCTTGCGCGGCAGCCAACTGAGCCTTAATGGCCTGTACGGCGAGGCCATAATCGTTGCCGTCCAGTGTCGCCAGCAACTGGCCTTTACGCACCGGATCGCCAACATCCACTTTGCGCGCCAGCAATTTACCTGCTACCCGGAATGATAAGGGCGTCTCAATTCTTGCCCGAACTTCGCCGGCAAAACTTCTAGCGCCTGAAGCGGTGTTTCCCTCGGTTCGAAATACTTTTACCGGGCGAGCAACCGCTGATGTTGGTCCGTGCTGGTCGCTGCATCCTGCGCTTACCATCAGCAGCAGCAAAAATCCGCCTTGAAGCCGGCTCTTAGTCTTCACGGACGTTGTAAATAATTGAATCATCTCGCTATCCTTCCATTTTTCAGACCATCGGCAGTTGGTTAAACTTGCGCAAACTCTTGTCTACCATGGCCTCCGGAAGGAAACGACGCAGAAAACGCACTTGGCTTGCTTGTTTTCCGGCGGTATAGCGCCTTCTGGGAACTACGGCGGTTGCGGCTTTCAATACCGTTTCAGCGACCACGCTAGGGGCATCGCCCGCACTCACGCCAATCCGCATCAGAGTCGCCATTCGGGTACGTACGGCGTCATAAACGGCCAGCGGTTGATCGGGCTTGGTGATGCTTGCTTCGAACGATGTACGGGTAAACGCCGGTTCCACCAGCACCACTCGGATGCCGAAGGTGCGCAGTTCGTGGTCAAGCGATTCGGAATAGCCTTCAACCGCATGCTTGGTCGCGGCATAGAGCGCGTTGTAAGGCGCAGGGATCAAGCCCAGGACCGAGCTGATATTGACGATTCTGCCTTTCCCTTGACTACGCATGGTGGGCAGCACGGCGTTGGTCACACGGGTAATACCGAAGACGTTGACGTCGAACAGCGCCTGGGTTTGCGCGGTTGAAGACTCTTCCGCGCCGCCGAGCAAGCCGACGCCGGCATTGTTGACCAGCAGATCGATGCGGCCGGTCTGTTTCAAAACCTCGGCTACCGTGTTCTTGACCGACGCTTCGTCGGTCACGTCGCAGGTCAACATCGTGATGCCATCGGCGCTTGCAAGCGCCTTGCGGCTGGTGCCGAATACGCGGTAACCGGCTTGTTGCAGGGCCTTGGCCGTTACCAGCCCGATGCCCGAAGATGCGCCGGTGACCAGGGCTACAGCATTGTCTTTATTGCTCATATCGAATCTCCTTTTGAGGGTGGATAGTCCGTCGACTAAGTGTTACTATCATTTTGAAAGCAATCTTACTATCAAAATGAAACCAAGTCACTACTAAAAATGTATGAACGATAAAAATAATTGCGCCGACCCTTGTCCGATCGCTCGCTGCCTAGCTTTTCTTGGCGACACCTGGAGTTTATTGATACTGCGGGACGCCCATTTCGGCCTGACCCGCTTCGACCAATTTCGGAAAAGTCTCGGTATAGCGCCGACGATACTGACCCGGCGTTTGGCGACGTTAACTGAGGAAGGATTATTGGAAAAACGGCTTTATTCGGAGCGGCCGCCGCGCGAGGAGTATGTATTGACGGCCGCCGGCCGCGACTTTCTGCCGGTGCTCATGATGATTGGCGCCTGGGGGAGCCAGTATCGCGGCGACGGTCCGTTGGTGCGTATCCAGGATGTTGAAACGGGAGAGTATATTAAACCGGTGGCCATCGACGAGGTGACGGGGGCAAAGATAGGCTCGCGGCCGTTACGCTTTGTGTTGCCGGACGAAGGCTGATCAATTCACCCGGCAACCCCTTTTTAACAGATACAATAGCTGGCCATTTCTAAGGCGCATGTCGTCAGTCGTAGTGAGGCGGAAACGAAGTTCCACATGATTACGTTGTATCAATTTCCCAGAGCCTGGAACATTCCCAACCCCGGCCAGTTTTGCGTCAAGCTGGAAACCTATCTGCGCATGGCCGGCATCGAATACCGGATTGCCGAAACTTTGCCCCTCTTTGCGCCCTTCGGCAAGCTACCCTTCATAGAAGACAACGGTCAAAAGCTTGCTGATAGCCGGCTGATTATCGGCTATCTGCGAGAGCATTACGGCGATAGCCTGGATGGGCATTTGTCGGCCGAGCAAAGTGCGCAAGCGCTGGCCTGGCAACGTTTATTGGAAGAACATTTGTACTGGGTGTGCATGTACAGCCGTTGGCAATACGGAGCGGAAAATTGGCACATCAATAAACAGGCGATCTTCCAAGGTTTACAGCAACCCTGGGCGGATGTGGTGGCCGCACTCTATCGGCTGCGGATTCGGGGGCAACTACGCGGCCAAGGCATTGGCCGGCTACCTGCCGCACATATTTTCGAATTGGGCCGGCACGATCTAGCGGCTGTGTCCGCCGCGCTTCAAAACAAGATGTTTTTACTGGGCGATCGGCCCTCTAGCGTCGATGCCTCGGCCTTCGGCGTATTGATCAATCTATTGGCCTGCCCGGTCAGTTCGCCGGTCAAGGATTATGCCTTAACCCAATCCGCCTTAGTCGATTATTGTCGGCGCATTCAAGAACGCTATTTTCCCGAATTGGGCGAACCTAAGTTTGGCGATTGATGGTCCAGCGTGGCGCAAGCCGCACGGATTTCTTCTCGTAGCCAGCGATTGGCAAACTCCTGGTCTTGCAGCGGATGCCAGACCATTACCGTGTCGTAATGCGGTAAATCCAGCGGCAAGGGCACCAATTGTAAAGGCAAAGTCTGAGCAAATTGTTCGGCCGTGCGTTTGGGAAAAGCCATGACCATGTCCGTTTGCGCCACAATCATCGACGCGGATAAAAAATGCGACACGGTCAGCGCCACACGCCGCTCGCGGCCATGTTCCGCCAACCAGCTGTCTACCTGCCCGGTACTGGCGCCGGTTCTGGACACCAGAATATGCGGTAGGTCTATATAGTCTTCCAGCGTTAATGCCGCATTCACTCGCGGGTGGCCGATGCGCGCCACGCAGACCATGAAATCATCGAACAGCCGTTCGCAATGTAGATGCTTGGAGGGATTCAACATCACTTCAAAACCCAGTATCAGGTCTATCTCACCTTGCTCCAGCGCATGCGAAGGAAAATGGCTGCTGGTACGTTTGAAATGAATATCCACGCCCGGTGCCTGTTGGGCCATGCGCGGTGCCAATATCGGCAGGAGCAGAGCTTCCACGTAATCTGTCGCCGCAATGGTAAAAGAGCGCCGACAAGTGGCGGGATCGAACGGCGCCGGCGCGCGGATCAAGCCTTCCACATCTTTGAGTACCGCCGATACCGGAGCCACTAGGGACTGGGCGCGTAGTGTCGGTGTCATACCCGCTGGGGTTTTCACCAGCAACGGATCTTCCAATTGATGCCGCAAGCGTTGCAGCACGTGACTCATTGCCGATTGGCTAATGAACATTTTTTCCGCCGCCCGCGACACGTTGCGTTCCTTCATCAGCAGATCGAAAGCGATCAATAGATTCAAATCAAACGTTCTTAAGTCGGCCATAGTTGGGTTTCCGGAATATAAGCGCGGGCTATGTTACCTAAATGCCGGGGGCGTTTGGCATCAATTATTTTCATAGGCGCATGAATACAAAGCATTTTACCGTCTGCCGTCTCAGGCATAAATTTATCGCCGACGCAGCCGCCGACGCTTAGCTTCCCCCCAAGGAATTTGCAGGTTAGCGCGGTGGCGCGTCGCCTAACTCTCAATCGTGCATCAAGCGCCGGGTTTTGGCGGAATGCTGATTGAGAAAAACAAGGTGGTTAATAGGATCACCAAAACATACTCAAATATCAGGAGAATCATTATGCCTTTGTGGAAAGTCTATCATCCCAGCGGAGCCTTCAGCGCAGAAGACAAACAGGAACTGGCCGAACAAATCACTAACGTCTATGCGGGCGTACCCATCCCAAGATTTTACGCCGTCGTCATTTTCGAAGAAGTATCCAAAGGTAATTGTTTTGTCGGTGGAGTACGTAATGACAAGTTTATTCGCTTCAAGATCGACCAAATCGCCCGGACATTGCCGGGCCCCATCATACGAGAATGGTGGATGCGAACGCTTGACGAAGTCATTGCGCCATTTGTTAAAGAGCGCGGATTCGATTGGGAAATTTCAATTGACGAAACCCCATTCGATCTTTGGTCGCTACAAGGCGAATTACCCCCGCCCTTCGAATCGATAGCCGAAAAACGTTGGGTTGCGGAAAACAAGGCTAGCCCTTACACATACCAAGAAAAACTACCCGCGGGTCACTTTTTACTGTCTCCAGGCGTAACGGGTTAATTCATCCGAGTGACCGGTTCATTGTGACCCGGTCACTTTTTCCACAATCGTCGATACACGTTTCTGATCGCACTATTGGTCTGGCTTTATGCCTCTTAGTAAGGCGGTATCGACTAAAACGAGATAGAAATATGGCTTATCAATCCATCAATCCGTCATCCGGCGAATTACTAGCAGTTTATCCTGAAGTATCCGATTCTGATCTTGAGCTTGCGATTTCGAAAGCCGATCAAGCCTATCGGGAGGAGTGGCACCATTATTCGGTCGATGAACGCGCTAAGGTTATGACGAAAGCAGCATCGATTCTGCTGGAAAGGAAAGAAGAGCACGCGCAATATTTGACGTTAGAAATGGGTAAGCTCATCGGCGAAGCGTACGCAGAAGTAGACATTACCGCCGGGATACTCCAGTACTACGCCAAAAATGCGAAAGAATATCTTGCACCGAAAGCCTTGCCTGAAGCACCGACCGCCCAAGTATCGATCGAATCGATAGGGGTGATTCTGGGTATAGAACCCTGGAATTTCCCTTATTACCAAGTTGCGCGCGTTGCTGGCCCGCAATTGATGGCCGGCAACGTATTATTGCTGAAACATGCGGAAAACGTCCCGCAGTCGGCACTGGCCTTAGCCAGGCTATTCGAAGAAGCCGGCGCCCCGGCCGGTGTGTACACCAATCTATTCGCGACTATCGAACAAATCGGCCGCGTCATCGATGATCCTCGGGTGCACGGCGTCACGATCACCGGTAGCGAAACTGCCGGTGCCGCGGTAGCGGGACGCGCCGGGGGAGCATTGAAAAAAGTTGTGGCGGAAATGGGCGGGAGTGATCCGCTATTGGTACTGGAAGATGCTCCGCTTGAGTCCACGCTCGACAGCGCCTTGTTTGGCCGTATGTTCAACTGCGGCCAATGTTGCGTCGGCTCGAAACGCCTTATTGTGGTGGGGCAAGCGCGCGGCAAGGCGTTTCTGGAAGGTTTTGTCGAACGCATGTCGTCCTTGCACGCCGGCGATCCACTGAATCCGGCCACGACGTTGGCGCCGCTATCCTCGGAAAAAGCGCTGAAGCTGCTGCTCGATCAGATTGCTCAGGCCCAAGCCGGCGGTGCCAACGTCGTACTTGGCGGTAAAAGAATCGACAGACCAGGCTACTTTCTTGAGCCTACCGTCATCACCGAAATAGACGGCAATAATCCGATCTATCAACAAGAACTGTTTGGCCCGGTCGCCGCCATTTACGTGGTCGATAGCGAGGCGCAAGCCATTGCATTGGCCAATGCCACTTCATACGGCCTCGGAGCCTCCATTTTTACCGCCAATGCCGAACACGGCCGTGAAGTCGCGGCTCAAATTGAAAGCGGCATGGTTTTCATCAACCAGCCCGCCTGGACTGCCCCGGAACTGCCGTTTGGCGGGATCAAAAACTCGGGGTTTGGCCGCGAGTTATCGGAGCGCGGTTTTTACGAGTTTGTAAACGAAAAATTGATCAATGTCGCACCGCCCGGCGCTTCGCCGTGGGGGCCGGTCATCCCATCTTAAATAAACCCCATATGTTGGAGAGCTAAAGGAGATGCCTTAATCCGCCAGGCACCAAGAATGCGGAATTTGGTATCTCCAGGCCTGACTTCATTCAAGATAACTTCTAAACCATTACATGAAAAAGCCAAGGCTTTCAAAATTAAACGATCAGCAAGTCCAGCACGGAAATAGTGATGATTGCTCACAGCTGAAAATCCAGTCCAAACTGATATCAAACAGGGAAAAACATGTGACGATGATCTTATCGGGCCCCTTGTTTCCGGTATTGGTTAAATTGGCATTGCCGACAGTTGGCGTCATGTTTCTGTCGGCACTGGTTAGCGTTGCAGAAACTTATTTTGTCAGTTCGTTAGGGGTAGATTCGATTGCGGGCGCATCATTGGTGATACCGATGGTTATGTTGATGATAATGATGTCGAATGGAGGCATAGGCGGGGGAGTATCTTCCGCAGTCGCTCGAGCCATCGGTGCCAGTGATATAGAAAGTGCGGAACGATTGGCCTATCACGCTACCTTGATAGGTATCGCATTTGGCGGGCTATTTACCCTTGTGCTACTGGTATTTGGCCGCCCGATTTACGCATCGCTGGGTGGAACCGGAGATGCCTTACAACAAGCACTGCTTTATTCGGACATACTGTTTGGTTCGGCCACCATTAACTGGGTTTATATATTGCTGCAGTCTGCTTTACGCGGGGCAGGCAATGTCAAAGTGCCTGCGTTGATAACGCTGGGAAATGTCCTAGCCTGTCTATTACTATCGCCCGTATTGATATTGGGACTATTGGGTACGCCGAAGTTAGGAATTGCAGGTGCGGGCTATGCCCAACTGATTTGCAATGCTGCCTCACTGCTTTTAATTATTGGTTACATGCGCTCGTCAAGCAGTATTTTACGGTTACGGCGGCACCGAATTCGTTATCACTATTTCAAGCAAATTTTGGCCGTCGGCTTGCCGTCATCACTCAGTGCTATTTTTTCCAACTTGTCGGTGACCGCGATTACCTCGGTGGTCGGTGTTTTTGGCGTACCGGCCTTGGCTGGCTATGGCATTGCCTCGCGTATGGAGTATTTGCTAATACCGGTCATGTTTGGGTTTGGTACAGCGGTATTGACGATAGTGGGTACCAACATCGGTGCCGGCAATATCAAAAGAGCAAGGCAAGCGGCGTTACTCAATGCCCTGTTTGTTGGCGCTATGGTTGAACTGGTCGGTTTGTCCTTGGCATACCATCCAGGCATTTGGATGAACTTGTTCACTAGCTCGACGGATGTTCTGTTCGTTGGTGAAAAGTACCTAAAAGCAGTCGGGCCGGTGTACGGTATGGTTGCCTTTCTATTTGCGTTTTATTTTGCCGGGCAAGGCGCGGGCAAAGTGTTCTGGCCGATAACCGCAATTTTTACGCGCTTTGCATTCGCTGCATGCGGCTCCATCATTGTATTTCTTTATCACCAGAACATGGACGTCCTTTTTTCCATTATAGCGATTGGAGGATTGATCTCAGGCATGCTAAGCGCAGTAAGCTTTTTAATGCTTTCTGAGAGGGCTAAGCAGATTGAAGTCCAAAGGTACGAAAACGTGCGTTAGCTGTTCGTGTAACCCTAAGGATTTACATCCCTGGGCGCTAACGCCACCGTACCTGAATCTCTTGATTTACAAGGCCGCTGCAAATCTGCAGCGGCCCAACGAAAGTTTTAAGGTCCTGCTGCTTTTCAAAGGCTAAGCTTATTCGCCGGCAATCGCCATTTGCTCAAGCAAAATCGAGCCGACCCGGACATTGCCGCGCAGATCAACGTCGTTGCCGATCGCCACGATATTGCGCAGCATGGACTTTAAATTGCCGGCAATGGTGATTTCTTGGACGGGGTATTGGATAACGCCGTTTTCGACCCAAAACCCGGACGCGCCGCGGGAATAATCGCCGGTCACCCGATTCACGCCCTGCCCCATCAGTTCGGTGACCAGCAAGCCGGTGCCCAACAGCCGCAACATTTCGGCGAAATCGCGGTCGCCCGGCTCGACAATCAGATTATGTACCCCGCCGGCGTTACCGGTAGTTTGCATGCCCAACTTGCGCGCCGAATAGCTACTGAGTATGTAAGATTGCAAAATACCGCTACTGACGATGTCTCGAGCCCGGGTCGCGACACCTTCCGCGTCGTAGCTCGCGCTTCCCAACGCCCGCTTTAACAACGGCTGCTCGTGTATCCGCACAAACTCCGGCAGAATTTGCGTTCCGAGGCTATCCAATAAAAAAGATGACTTCCGGTACAGACTACCGCCGCTGATCGCGCCCAGCAACGCTCCGATCAAACTGGAGGCCATTTCCGGCGCAAACAACACCGGACATTGCCGGGTGCCGAGAGGCCGGGCGTCTAACCGCGCTAGCGTACGTTGCGCGGCTTTTCCGCCGACTTGTGCGGCAGCTTCCAGATCACTCGGGTTACGCGCCACACTATACCAATAGTCTCGTTGCATGGCGTCGCCGCTGCCGGCGAGTACCGAGCAACTCAAGGAGTGCCGGCTGGACTGGTAACCCTGCAAAAAACCCAATGAATTGCCGAACACCCGTGTGCCCTGATGGGTATTGACTGAAGCCCCCTCGGAGTTGCTGATCACAGAGCTATAACTGCGCGCCGCGTTTTCGCACTCGATCGCCAGCTCGATAGCTTGCTCGGCATTGAGCTGCCACGGATGGTTTAAATCGAGATCGGGAAATTCCGTAGCCAACCGCTCGGGATCGGGCAGGCCGGCAAACTCGTCTTCGCTGGCGTAGTGGGCGATACTGCACGCCGCCTTGACGGTTTCCTTCAACGATTCGCCGGAAATGTCATTGGTACTGGCAGAGCCCTTCCTTTTGCCGAAATACACGGTGACGCCAATGCCTTGATCGCAGTGGTACTCCACGGTTTCCACTTCCCCGAGTCGAGCCGACACCGACAGCCCATTGTCCACGCTGAATGCCGCTTCTGCGGCAGTGGCTCCCTGTAGTTTGGCTTCGTCCAACAATTGTTGAACCACATTTTTCAAACGATTGATTTCTTCCTGATTTTGCACGGCAAATCTCTTGTTTAGTCGTTACGCGCACAAGCCGAATGGCTGCACCCTGTATTTCAGACGCTGGTACCGCCAACCGTTAAGCCGTCGATTTTCAACGTCGGCTGGCCGACGCCGACCGGAACGCTTTGGCCGTCCTTGCCGCAAGTGCCGACGCCGCTATCCAGCGCCATGTCGTTGCCGACCATGGACACTTTGGTCAATACGTCGGGACCGTTGCCGATCAGCGTCGCCCCTTTCACCGGCCGGGTGATTTTGCCGTTTTCGATCAGGTACGCTTCGCTGGCCGAGAACACGAACTTGCCGGAAGTGATATCCACTTGGCCGCCGCCGAAGTTGCGCGCGTACAGGCCTTTTTTCACCGAGGCGATAATCTCTTCCGGATCGCTCTGTCCTGGCAGCATGTAAGTGTTGGTCATGCGCGGCATCGGCAGATGGGCATAGGATTCGCGGCGGCCGTTACCGGTCGGCGCCACCCCCATCAACCGGGCATTCAACTTATCCTGCATGTAGCCTTTCAGAATGCCCTTCTCGATCAACACGGTATTTTCAGTCGGCGTCCCTTCGTCGTCGATGTTCAACGAACCGCGCCGACCTTGCAACGTGCCGTCGTCCACCACGGTACACAGATCGGAAGCCACCCGCTCGCCGACTCGGCCACTGAAAGCCGAAGTCCCCTTGCGATTGAAGTCCCCCTCCAAGCCATGACCGATGGCCTCGTGCAACAAAATCCCCGGCCAGCCGGAACCCAAAACCACGGTCATATTACCCGCGGGGGCTTCCTCAGCCTGCAAGTTGACTTGCGCCTGACGGACCGCTTCTTTGCCGTATTCCAGGCCGCGGTCGCTCTCCAGAAAATAGGAATAGTCGCAGCGGCCGCCGCCGCCCATACTGCCTTGCTCGCGCCGGCCGTTTTCGGCCATGATCACCGTGACATTCATTCGCACCAGCGGCCGAATGTCGGCCGCCAACGAGCCGTCTTGATTCGCGATCAGCACGTGGTCATAGGCAGCAATCAGACTGACCATGACTTCTTCGATGCGCGAATCCAACTTTCGGGTTTCCCGATCGACGCGCATCAACAGTTCGATTTTTTGCCGATCGTCCAAAGACTTTAAAGGATTCACGGGGCGGTACAGACACGGCGCTGCGCGAAAGGTATCCACCTTGCGCTGCGCCTGTTGACCATGGCGGACAATGGCTTTCACGTTATTGGCCGCTTCCAGCAAAATCGGCAACTCGATCCGATCGCTGTAGGCAAATCCGGTTTTATCGCCGCTGACGGCGCGCACCCCGGCGCCGTGCTCGATCGAATGACTGCCTTCCTTGATAATCCCGCCCTCCAAAGACCAGGATTCGAAGTGGCTAGACTGAAAATAGATATCGGCGGCATCGACCGGCGCGCTCAGCAACGCGGACATGACTCGATCGATATCCTGAGTTTGCAGGCCGTTGCCGGCCAAAATGGATTGCTTGACTTGTTCTAATGGCATCAGATAGCTCGAAACGGGATGGTAAAGCGCGTCCGGCTACATCACGAAAAACGACGCGATGTAAGCGACGAGCAATGCGGTTAGTGCGAGGGTCACTTTGTTACGCGTCGTGAGCGACAACCAATACAGTTGCAACTCGGTTTTGCGCCGGACCCAGATATTCAGTAGCCGTTGCTTTAAAAAAGCGTGTAACCGCGGCAGAGTCTTCCACAATTTGTAAAATCCGAAACCGAAAATCGAGAGCAGGATGTAAAACGTCACGACCTGACTGCCGTGGCGATCGGATTCGAACAAATATTCGACAATTTCGCCGATATCCAAAATGTGAAAAACCAACTCGACCGCTTCTTCTATTCCCAACTCGACGTATTCGAAAGCCACGTGCAGACCTTCGAACAGCAGATGCATCAACTCCCCCAGCAATTCCAGCGTCACGTCGTACATGACCAGCGCCAAAGCGATGCAACCGACGATGATCAGGTCGAGATTCTTTTTCAACATGGCTAATTCCGCTACACGCCGTCCGCGCCGGTCTCGGGCACCGTCCACTCGACTTTCCAACGTCCTGCGCCGTCGGCCAGAACCCGGTCCAACCAAGGCAGCAGCGTTTCTGCTTGGCTTGCCAGCAACCACGGCGGATTGATAAACAGCATGCCAGACCCCGTCATTCCTCTTCCAGCACCGTCTTCAGCAACACAATGTTCGATGCGTAACTGTTTGGGAATACCGCTTCCGGCCAGTTTACCGATGAAAGCTTCGGTTGCGGCCCGCTCGATAACGGGATACCAGACCGCAAAGATTCCGGTGGCGAAATGCCGATGGCCACTGACCAGAGTAGCGACCACTTTTTTATATTCGTCTCTCATCTCGTAACTGGGGTCGATCAAAATCAATCCGCGGCGCTGAATCGGCGGCAGCTTTTTCGGCAACATTTGCAGACCGTCTTCCTTAGTGACGCTTACCTGTTTGTCCCCGGCGAACAATTGCTGCAACGCGGCAACGTCCGAGCCGTGCAATTCCGACAATAATAACCGATCTTGGGGGCGGGCCAAGCGCTTAACCAATTGCGGGGAACCGGGATAACGCGCCAATTGCCTGCCGGTATTTTCGGCGCGCACCGCCGCCAGATAATCGTGCAACTCGGCGGGAGGCTCAGGCTCGCGCCACACCCTGGAGATACCTTGCCGATACTCGCCGGTCTTTTCGGCGAATTCCGATTTAAATGAGTACTTGCCGGCGCCGGCGTGAGTATCGATGTAAACAAAAGGCTTGGACTTTTGTTTTAACACCGCAACGGTCAAGGCCAGCAGGCTATGTTTTAAAACATCGGCAAAATTGCCGGCGTGAAAACCGTGTCGGTAACTGAGCATATTTGGATATCCGTGGTGCCGGCGGCTGCCGTATACGTTTAATTGAATTTGGCCCTGAAGATAAAAAACACTGCCCCGAGCAAACACAATCCGGCCCAGAGATAGTCCAGTTTCAACGGCTCCTTCATGTAGTACACCGAGAACGGCACGAACACGCCCAACGCGATCACCTCCTGCATAATCTTCAACTGCCCCAGGCTAAGCGAGCTATAGCCGATGCGATTCGCCGGAACTTGCAACAGGTACTCGAACAAAGCCACGCCCCAGCTCAGGAGCGCCGCCACCATCCAAGGCTGGCCATTCAACTCCTTCAAGTGCGCGTACCAGGCAAAAGTCATAAACACGTTACTGCAAACGAGAAGGCCGGCGGAAATCAGCACGGCATTCATGAAACGGCCGATTGGTAGCATTTCTTAAAATCGTCGACGGCTTGTATTCGCGACCGGCGGATCGCCGCCCCGATCTGTTCGCCTTGCAGCCCTTGCCGCAAGGCCGCTCCAGTGTCCACGCCGGCAGCCGCTGCCGCCGCGCCACGAATGTATTCGGCTTGAGGATAACTGCGGTCTTCGAAGCCGCTGCGTCCTCTGGCATCCGCCTCGCAGGCCGACAAAAACTCGTCGAGCCGATTTTCAGGTTTGAAGGCCGCTATCGCTTGCAACATATCGGTCAAGGTATCCGAACGTAGTTCCAGGGCCCTATGGCAATGCGTGTGGTATTCCATGACTTGCATGCTCAAACTTTTGAAGGGTTTGGGAACCCGCAAACGTTCGCAAAAGCGCTCCAACACCCGCAAACCTTTTTTTTCGTGACCGTGGTGACTGGGCCAATGCTCTCTGGGCGTCAAAGCCTTGCCCAAATCGTGCAACAGCGCAGCCAAACGCACCTCGGCTTTCGCAGACAGACGAACGGCTTGCTCCAATACCATTAAGGCATGTACACCGGTATCGATTTCCGGATGGTATTTTTCCGGTTGCGGTACACCGAACAGGGCATCGATCTCGGGGAACACAACGCCCAGTGCACCGCAGTCCCGCAAAACTTGAAAAAACGCCTGAGGCGTACGCTCCAACAGTGCTTTATGCAGCTCCGCCCAGACCCGCTCCGACACTAAGTAATCAGCCTCGCCCGCAGCAACCATATGCTTCATTAACATCATGGTTTCGTCAGCCACGCGAAATCCCAGATGCGCGTAGCGTGCAGCAAAGCGTGCCGCACGTAAAATCCGAACGGGATCTTCACTAAACGCGGGAGATACATGCCGCAACAGCTTTTGCTCTAAATCAAGCCGGCCGCAAAACGGATCGATCAGTACGCCATCGTCGCCGATTGCCATCGCGTTGATCGTCAAATCGCGCCGCTGCAGATCTTCTTCCAAGGTCACGTCAGGATCGGCATGCACGGCAAAGCCTTTATAACCCATGCCGGTTTTGCGCTCGGTCCTGGCCAAAGCATATTCTTCGTGGGTTTCCGGATGCAAAAATACCGGAAAGTCTTTTCCTACCGGCCGAAAACCGCGCGCCACCATCGCCTCGGCCGTTTCGCCGACCACCAGCCAATCGCGCTCCTCGACCGGATAATCCAGTAAACGATCACGCACCGCGCCGCCGACCAGATATGTTTTCATACCCAACAAATCCGCACTAAAAAACGCACAGTATAAATGAGTCGCCAGCATAGCGTCCGGCTTATTCCACCTGCGGAAATCTCTGAAAACGCCACCGAGAGTGATTCAGCCCTAGCCTCATACGCCGACTTTCGCTGAGCTGTTAATCTCCCCAACCAGCCCGGACCTTTTTTCTACACCAGCGAATCAAATACGCGAGCCCCGACTCAGCCCAACGGGCAACACCCCACCCTGCCTGATAAGGCTTCCAAGGCATTGCAAGCGGCGTAACCAACCGGGAACTTTTCGGAACGAAAACAGCTCGGAATCGTGCCGATAGTCTCGAATCCGCTTGGTTGCGCAAAGAAAAACTTCATCGTATACTTCGGTGCAGCTTTCTCGACCAAGCTATCGCACACAACAACAAAACCTCTGGAGGGTATACAAATGAAATGGGAAACACCAGCTTACAACGACATGCGTTTCGGTTTTGAAGTTACCATGTACATCTACAACCGTTAATTATTACGGTTGACCACAAAAAGGGGCAAATTCCTGCCCCTTTTTTTTGCCTGGCGTTTTTCAATCCCGTATCATGCGGCGCTCGTTCACCAATCCGAATCCGACATGAAAATCAGAGTTCTCGGCGCCGGCGCCGGCGGCGGCTTCCCGCAATGGAATTGCAATTGCGACAATTGCGGCCGTTACCGCAGAGGCGAATTCAACGGCAAAGCCCGCACCCAGTCGTCGATTGCGATCAGCACCGACAACCGCAACTGGCTGCTGTTCAATACTTCGCCCGATATCCGCGCCCAACTGGAAGCCTTTCCTGCGATTCAGCCTAAAGAAGGCATTCGCGATACCGGCATTAAGGCCGTCCTGCTGATCGACAGCCAGATCGACCACACTACCGGCATGCTGATGCTGCGCGAAGGCAAGCCCTTAAACGTGTATTGCACCGAGATGGTCAGACAAGATTTGACAACCGGTTTTCCGCTGTTCACGATGCTGAAGGATTACTGCACCGTCAACCATCATCCGATTGCCTGCGACGAAACGCCGTTCGAAATTCCCGGCATCGACGACATCCGCATCTACGCCCACGCGTTAAAAAGCAAGGCGCCGCCCTATTCGCCCCACCGCCACGATCCGCACGACGGCGACAATATTGGCGTCATCGTCGAGCAAATCTCGACCGGTAAAAAGCTGTATTACTCGCCTGGCCTCGGCGAAATCGAGCCGCATGTGTTCAAGGCCATGCAAAACGTTAACTGCCTGATGGTGGACGGCACCTTCTGGACCGACAACGAAATGGTCACGCGCGGCATCAGCCAGAAACGCGCCCGCGAAATCGGCCATTTGCCGCAATCCGGCCCCGGCGGCATGATCGAAGTGTTGAACGGCGTGCCAAACGCTCGTAAGATTTTGATTCATATCAATAACACCAACCCGATTCTCGACGAAGATTCGCCGGAGCGTAAAACCCTGGCTGCCAACGGCATCGAAGTGGCTTACGACGGTTTGGAAATCGACTTATAACAAAGGTGTTACATGACTGCTGATAATCAACCCTGGAGCCGCGAAGAATTCGAAGCCAAATTGCGCGGCATGGAAAAGTACTACCACATTCATCATCCGATGCATGTGCTAATGAACGAAGGCAAGCTGACCAAGCAACAATTGCAAGGCTGGGTCGCCAACCGCTTTTATTACCAAGTCATGATTCCGATCAAGGACGCCAACATCATGGCCAATTGCCCGGACCGCGAGACGCGCGCCAAATGGGTGCAGCGCATACTCGACCACGACGGCCATCCCGGCGACACCGGCGGCATTGAGGCCTGGATACAACTTGGTATCGCAGTGGGTTTGAGTCGCGAGGACATTACATCACTGAAACATGTGTTGCCCGGCGTGCGTTTTGCCGTGGACGCCTACGTCAATTTCGCCCGCCGCGCCGAATGGCACGAAGCCGCCAGCTCGTCGCTGACGGAACTATTCGCGCCGAAAATCCATCAACAGCGCCTGGACAACTGGCCGGACGTGTATCCGTGGGTCGAACCGGAAGGTTATGCTTACTTCCGTAAACGCTTGACCGAGGCGCGCCGCGACGTTGAACATGGTCTTGAATTGACTTTGGACTGGTACAAGACCCGCGAGCAACAAGAGCGTATGCTGGACATCCTGAAATTCAAGCTTGACGTGTTATGGACCATGGCCGACGCGATGTATCTGGCCTACGTCGCCGACATGCCGCCCTATTTCAATATCGAGCAATAACATGCAAACCGCCGAGCGACTACGTTTCAGTGCCGAAGATTACCTGGCTTGGGAAGCAACCCAGGCCGAGAAGCATGAATTCGTCGCCGGCGAGGTGTTTGCCATGGTCGGCGCGCGGCAGGATCATGCTGTCGTTGCCGGCAACATTTTCGCCGCGTTAAAACAACGTTTGCGCGGCACGCCATGCCGGCCTTACGTCACTGATCTGAAATTGAAGGTCGAAGCGGCAGACGCATTTTTCTACCCCGACGTGATGGTGTCCTGTCACCCCGGCGACTTGGGTAACCAACACTATATTTCAAACCCATCGCTCGTCGTCGAAGTGTTGTCCGACTCCACCGCCGACTACGACCGCGGCGGCAAGTTCGTCGCCTACCGCAAGCTGGATTCGCTAAAGGAATACCTGATCGTCGATATCGAAGCCCGCCGCGTGGAATGCTTCCGCCGCACTGCCGACAATGACTGGCTGTTGCACGATTACGTCGGCGAAGCCGATTGCGAATTGATCAGCCTTGGCGTGAGCCTGCCAATGGCGGAAATTTTTGAAGACATCGAAGCCGCGTAAACCGGCAATCACCTTTTCCAAATCCGAAGCCCAATGACGATCAACCCCGACCAAATCCTGCAATTCTCGCCGCTGCACCGCCTGCAATGGGAAGAAGCCCAGCAAAAATACGTGATTCTTTACCCGGAAGGCATGGTCGAACTGAACCAAAGCTCGGCGGAAATCCTCAAGCTGTGCGACGGCGTCCATAACTCGGCACAAATCGTCGCCGAACTGGAAGCCAAATTCGAAACCAGCGGCTTGAGCAACGACATCCACAACTTTCTGAACATCGCCCTGCAAAATGGCTGGATCAAACAAGGCTGACATTACCCCGCCGCGCTGGCTGCTGGCGGAACTGAGCTACAAATGCCCGCTGCAATGCCCGTATTGCTCTAATCCGCTGGACTACGCCAAATATCCTGAAGAACTAAGCACCGACGACTGGAAGCGGGTACTCAGTCAAGCCCGAAAAATGGGCGCGGTGCAACTGGGCTTTTCCGGCGGCGAGCCGCTCACCCGCCAAGACTTGGTAGAGCTGGTGGGCCATGCCCGCGAGCTGGGTTATTACTCCAATCTGATCACCTCCGGCTACGGCCTGACCGAACAGAAAATCGTCGATTTGAAACAGGCCGGCCTCGATCACATCCAGATCAGCATCCAGGCCAGCACCCAGGAACTGAACGACCACATCGCCGGCACCGCGACCTACGAGCAAAAACAGGAAGTCGCACGTTTAATCAAGAAACACGGCTACCCGATGGTGTTGTGCGTGGTGATTCACCGCGAAAACATCCACCAAATGCCGCAAATTCTGGAAATGGCCGAAAACCTCGGCGCCGATTATCTGGAACTGGCCAATACCCAATACTACGGCTGGGCCCACATCAACCGCGATGCGCTGCTGCCGACCAGAGAACAGTTCGAGGAAGCCGAGAAAATTGCCCAGGCCTATAAAGAAAAAGTCGCCGGCAAAATGAAGATTTATTACGTGGTGCCGGATTACTACGAAGACCGTCCGAAAGCCTGCATGAACGGCTGGGGCACGACGTTTCTGACCATCGCTCCGGACGGCACCGCGCTGCCCTGCCATTCCGCTCGCGAATTGCCGGGACTGGACTGCCCCAACGTCAAGGATTACAGCATCGAACAAATCTGGAACGAATCGAAAACCTTTAATTTCTTCCGCGGCACCGAATGGATGCAGGAGCCTTGCCGCAGCTGCGACGAAAAACACAAGGATTTCGGCGGTTGCCGCTGTCAGGCCTATTTGTTTAATGGCGACATGTACAGCACCGATCCGGTTTGCTCCAAATCGCCAGAGCGGCATCGCATAGACGAAGCAATCGCCTCAGCCCGCGCCGCGTCGTTGCCCGGCAACGAAAAGCCGCTGGTGTTCCGTAATTCCAAAAACTCGCGGCAGTTTTAATAGCCCAAGATTGCTCAGCCGATGCCCAGCTCAGGTTTCGGCCGAGCCGGAGGAGGCCACATCCTGAAATTGCATCTTGTGCAATTTCGCATAGGCGCCGTCCTCCCTCGCCAGCAAATCCCGATGGGAGCCTTGTTCGACAATTCGCCCCTTATCCATCACCAATATCACATCGGCATTTTCGATAGTCGACAGACGGTGCGCTACCACTAAGGTCGTCCGGCCTTGCATCACCCGATTTAATGCCGCTTGAATATAGCGTTCCGATTCGGTATCCAGCGCCGAGGTGGCTTCGTCCAGAATCAGAATCGGCGCATCCTTCAGCAAGGCGCGGGCGAGTGCCAGACGCTGGCGCTGGCCGCCGGACAATTTCACGCCGTTTTCGCCGATCTCGGTATCCAGGCCCAGCGGCATGCGGGCAATGAAATCCATCGCGTAGGCGTCGATCGCCGCTTGCTCGATCTTGCTCCGCTCCGCGCCCTGCAATGCGCCGTAGGCGATATTGTTGGCGACCGAGGTGTTGAACAAGGTGACGTTTTGCGTGACCAACGCAATCTGCCGACGCAAACTTTCCAACCGATACCGCTTCAGTTCGACGCCGTCGATCAGAATTTCGCCTTCCGCATAATCGTAAAAACGCGGCAACAGATTGATCAACGTGCTTTTACCGCCGCCGGAAGCACCCACCAAGGCCACGGTCTGTCCGGGCTCAATGGTCAGATCGATGCCATTCAGAGCGGGCGTGTCGCTGCCGGGATAACGAAAACTTAAATTCCGAAATTCGATTCGACCTTGGCAGCGATCGATCTCTACATCGCCCTCATCAATCTCCGCCGGCTCGTCCAGCACCTCGAACAACGACTCGGCGGCGGCGATGCCGCGCAGGATTTCGGAATTGGCGTCACTCAATTGGCGGATCGGTTTAGGCAACAAAAAGGCCGCAGTAAAGAAACCAACGAACTCACCAGGGCTGGATGACTTCATCATGATCAAGGCCAGATACATCATGCCAGCCAAGGCAAAGGAAATCACCAATTGCATCAACGGATTGTTCAGCGAAATCGTCATCATCAACTTGCGGTGCTGGGCCCGGTTTTCCAGACTCGCGGCTTTAAAGCGCTGCCGCTCGTAAGGCTCGCCGACAAAGCTTTTGACGATGCGGTTGCCGGCCACGGTTTCCGAGGTTATTTGGGTCAAGTCGCCGACGGTATCTTGCATATTGCGGCTCAAACGTTTTAAGCGTTTACCTACATAGCGCACCATCGTCGCCACCACCGGCGCCAGCGCCAGGAACACCAGCGACAATTGCCAATTGGTATAAGCCAGATAAGCCAGCAGTCCCAGCGCGGTAAAGCCCTCCCGCACGAAGGAACGGATCGAATCGGACGTCGCTCTGGTCACTTCGCCGATGTTATTGGTGATCCGCGAAATCATATAGCCGCTGTTGTGGCTATCGAAATACTGGACCGACAGGCGCGTATATTGGTTGAAGATTTCGCAGCGCAATTTATGAATCAGATTGCCGGAGATCCTTGCTAGATAGTAGTTCCCCAAAAAAGAGCCGATGCCGCGTACCAGAAACAGCACCACAAACGCCAGCGGCAAATATTGGATGCTCGAACGGTCCGGAGCACCGAAGCTGTCTATGATGCGTTGAATGATCATCACCACAGCCGGCTCGGTACCGGCATAAATCGCAAAGCCAACTGCCACCAGCAAAAACAAGCGCCAGTAGGGCAGCACGAACTTCAGCAAGCGCCGGTAAACCTGACTATCGGTCATCGTGCGTTGCGAATTTTGTAACGTGTCCAATATATTTACCTTTAAAATGTGCGCTTATGTCGATCAACCAGCGCTCAATGCCAAACCAAAAGCCGCTCAATATACATCCGAAACGCATTTTAGTAATAACCTTGCGTTACTTGGGCGACACTTTACTGGTTACCCCGCTGATCGGCGCTTTGAAACAAGCCTATACGGATGCCGAAATCGACGTATTGCTGCCCGCCGCCAACGCCGGCATGCTGGAAGGCAACCCGGATATCCGCCAATTGATCCGACTGCCGAGCAAACCTAGCCTGAGCCAATTCGTAAAACTGCTGTTCAGCATCCGCCGCAACTATGATTTGGCGATCTCCACCCAAGCCGGCGACCGCCCGACCTTGATCGCGCGTGCCGCGGGCAAGACGGCGCTAGGTTTTGTGCCGGACGAAGCAGGTAAAGCTTGGTGGAAAAATCTGTTGCTGGACCGAACGCTGGTATTCGGCGCCGATTACGATCATGCCGTATTGGAAAACCTGCGCTTCTGCAGGGTGTTGAACATCGAACCCAGCTACCGGTTAACCCCGCCGCGCAGTTCAAAGCCAATGCCGCATCCGCCAACAAAACCTTACGTCGTACTGCACACTATGCCGCAGTGGCGTTATAAGCAATGGCACCGCGACGGTTGGCTTAGCCTAATGGAATTTTTGAATCGGTCAGGCTATCAGGTGGTACTGACCGGTAGCGGACAACCGGCCGAATTGGAAAGCTTGCGTGAACTGCAACAACACTTGGCCTTCCCTGTAACCAATATGGCCGGCCAACTGTCCCTGGCTCAGTTGGCGGAATTGATCGCGCAAGCGGCGCTGTTTATCGGGCCGGATACCGGTATCACCCATCTCGCTACCGCCACCGGCACCCAAACCATCGCTTTATACGGTCCGACCGACCCGAAAAAATGGGCACCGTGGCCATATGGCTATGCCGGACCAACCAGCCCGTTTTTCAAGGTTGGCAGCAAACGCATCGCTAACGTTTACTTGTTGCAGGGATTTTCCGAGCGCAACTGCGTCCCATGCCAACTGGAGGGGTGCGACCGCCACCGCAATAGCCACAGCGAATGCCTGGACCGGCTGCCGGCAGATAAAGTCATCGACACCGTTGCCGAGGCTTTGAAGCAAAACCGCCCGAGCATATAAGACGCCAGACGCTGCCGTTTGGCCTCCATTTACCGTACCAATCGGATAAACTTTATTCACAACCATGTAAAGTTTGATTGTAACAATCGACCCTACAGATAATCACAGTGACCAGATTCAATAAAATATTAGTCGTATGCCCGGCAGGTGCCGTGACCGGCGGACCTGAAGCTTTGCACCAGTTGGTCGATCACATGAACCAGCTTGGCTTGCCGGCGTACATTACTTATTTGCCGTTCGACCAGGCGGCAAGCACACCGGAGCCCTACCTGCGATATACGGCCCCGGTAGCCAATTACGAAGATGCGGCCGGCAACCTGATTATTTTTCCGGAGGTTTATCCGCAATTAGCCGATAAAGTACGCTATGCCAAAGCGGCAATCTGGTGGTTGTCCCTGGAAAACTTTCTGGAACGGCGCCATATCTGGCCACTACACGATAAGGTGCGTTATATCAAACGCGTATTTCAAGGACGACGGCCACTAAGGGGGGCAAAATCCTTGAAGCATATGATCCATTTCTCGCAAACCCAACACGCAACCGAATATCTCAATCAGTGCGGCATCGAACCGATACCGTTGATCGACTCCATCAACGAAGATTTTTTGAACGATAACCATCTGGCGTACGCCAGCACCAAACGGGACATCATCCTGTACAACCCGAATAAAGGTAAGAAGGTAACGGATAAATTGATTGCGGCGAATCCGCAATGGCAATTCGTCCCACTCAAAGGACTTGACCGCGAGCAATTGTCACAACAGTTGTATGCGGCGAAACTCTACATCGACTTCGGTCACCATCCGGGCCGAGACCGGATGCCGAGGGAAGCGGCTATGCACGGCTGCTGCCTGATCACCGGCCTCCTAGGATCGGCCGGTAACGATGTCGACCTGCCAATCCCCAGGCACTATAAATTGGATAGCTCTGAAGCCGGATTCGTCGCGGAATTTTCAAAATTGGCCGCAGACATATTGGCCGATTTTACAACTCATAACCGCAACTTCGACAGCTATCGCGCATACTTAAAAAGCGAACCCAATATTTTTCGAAAGCAAATAGCCGACTATTTTTTAGAGAAACAAAAATAACCTTCCAGCCGGCCCGATATTGCGGATACCGAGTTTAGTACTATAAGTATGGGCCACACCGAACCAAATTCACCAAATTCTGACTCAGCAGAACAATAACAAAAGGCCAGGTCTTGGATAATATATACAGCGTAATGCAAAAACCAATGCGAAAAATCGATATAACTCGCAACCAGTTTATCGAAAATCCCATGCTATCTTGGTTTGATTGGCCGGTTATCGTATTAACCGCCAGCAGCATCATTGCTTATTTATCGGTCCGAAGCTGGACCAATATTACAGTTTTCCTATTGTTAATCCCTGCGCTTGTTTTTTTTAAGAAGGCATGGAACGGCGCCAGCAGCGAAAAACATATAAACTCGATATTGCCGTTCGTTGTCGTTATGACATTACCGATGCTGGCAATATTCATCAGCCAAACATTAAGACAAGAATGGGCACTTAAACCCTACGACGGCCCGTTCCGGATATTGCTTTGCATTCCGGTATTGTTCTATTTTTTACATATAAAACTTAACTTTTCCAAAATCGTTACTCTTTCAGCGCCAATCGCATTGTTCATTTTGATTCCGGTCGTTTATTCTCACCCGGAGGTATTGGAACGCTGGATCGGCAGATTCGCCACGCCGGCTGTAGACCCCACCGAATTCGGTACCTATACCTTGGTTTTGACAGCCTTTTGTTTGTTCAGCATAGAAACCCAAGCCGATAAACTTAGCCTCAAACTCTTGGTGTACCAAATTGCCGGAGCCCTGGCCGGCATTTATCTGCTTCTGGGTTCCGGCACACGCGGCAGCTGGATTGCAATACCGCCTTTACTGGTTTTATGGGTGGTTTTAAACCGGAAGAATTTACCGCGTAAAACTCTGTGTTATCTGGGGTTGTTGACCATTACCGGGTTCGCCGTTGTTTGTTTATTAAAGCCTTACACTCTCGACAGAATATTCAGTGGCATTTACGAATTAAGCTCCTGGCTCAACGGCAGCAACACCGAAACCTCAACCGGCTTGCGACTGACGATGTGGCAAATAACCTGGGAGCTCTTCAAACATAATCCCTTAAAAGGATATGGCGACCACAATTTTCAAGCGTATCTTCATGCGCCTTGGATAGGAGCGTTTGCCAGCAACGAAGCGACCGAGACCATGCTTTATAACGGTCCACATAACGAACTACTGGCAAATTTAGTGCGCTCGGGAGTGATGGGCGGGATTTCCGTAGTGGCTTTATTCTTGGTTCCTCTTACAATTTTCTGGCGAAACAGACACATGGAAAAGTCAAAATTTGCCAGCCACTTAGGCTTGGCGTACGTCGGCAGCCTGATTTTATGCAGTATCAGCAGCGAAGTGCTGACCTTTAAATACACCAGTTCCTTTTACGGCCTGATCATCGCCGGAATTTCGGCGCAAATCATATCGGCCCAAACCCAAACCCCGCGCGATTAACATCTGCCCGCTCCCTATCATTCGAACGCATGAAACCCGATAAATACGCCATCACTTTCGCCTGCTACAACCAAATCGACTATACACGCCAATGCATCGACAGCATGGTCAGACACGGCTTGGATCTAAAACGCTTGGTGATCGTGGATAACGGGTCCAGCGACGGCACGTGCGATTATCTGAGCACACTGGATCTCGGCGGATTGATCCTGAACAAATCCAACCTCGGCTGCGGTGTGGCCTGGAACCAGGGCGCCCTGGCGCTCCAGGCGGAATGGACCGTAGTGATGAATAACGATGTGCTGGTCAGCGCCAATTGGCTGGAAAACCTGATCGAAACCGCCGAGCAAAATCGGCTGAAAATCATTTCACCGGCATTGGTGGAAGGCAAGCTGGATTACGACTTCGACGAGTTTGCCGGCCATGCCTCGCTAAAAATGGTCAATGCGCTACGTCTGAGCGGAAAACATGCCGTCTGTTTGGCAATCCACGATTCGGTCTGGCGCGAAATCGGCTATTTTCAACCGGTACCCAAATTACTCGGCTACGAAGATACTCTGTTTTTCCACGAGGCCGAGAAAGCCGGCATTGCTTGTGCGATCACCGGCGCATCCTGGCTACACCATTACGGGTCGGTAACCCAAACCGCAATGAAGCAGGAACGGGGCTTATCCGACAAACAAGGCTTGGGCAACCGCTACAATTACCGTCTGCTGCAGCAAAGCTGGCTGGAACGGAAATTAGGGAAAATGGCCCGTATCCGCCAAGCCAATCAATGGCGTGACAGCGAGCTGGCGCAATTCGGCATGACCATGCATGGCATTCGGCTCAACGGCGACTTTAACTGGCAATAGCGTGGCATTGACCAAAATTCGCTACCAAGCCTTAGACCTTAGCTCAAAGCACCATCAATAGATTTTTACGGCCACGTTATGACAGAAACATCCGCCAATCACGTTCAAACCGGGCCTCGTTCGAAGCTGAGCGTCTACATCATCGCCTATAACGAGGCCGACAAAATCGCCGCCGCGGTGCAGAGTGTGCTGTGGGCGGACGAAGTGCTGGTGCTTGACTCGAACAGCACCGACAGCACTGCGACAATAGCCGCCGACTTGGGTGCAACCGTGCAACAAATCCCGTTCACAACCTTCGGTAAGTTGCGTAACGACGCAATTGCCGCCTGCAGCCACGACTGGGTGTTCAGCCTGGACGCCGACGAACGCTGCACGCCGGAGGCAAGGGCCGAAATCGAGCGCCTGTTATCCGCTCCCGAGGCAGATGCTTACTATGTACCGCGCCGCAACTGGTTCATGGGCCGCTGGATCGAGCATTGCGGCTGGTATCCGGATTATCGGCAACCGCAGTTGTTCCGCAAGCAAGCCATGGTTTTCGACGATCATGCCGAAGTTCACGAAGGCTTCACGGTAAACGGCAATATTGGCTATTTCAATTCGGCGATCATCCAGGTGCCGTTTCTGAATCTGGAACAACTAATACACAAGATGCAGCGCTATTCGACACTAGGGGCACGCAAATTGGAACGTGCGGGTAAACACCCGACTATGACGACGGCTCTGTTGCACGGCTTATGGGCGTTCTTTCGAATTTACGTCTTAAAACTCGGCTTTCTCGACGGCTGGGCCGGATTCGTCTTGGCACTGGGCAATTTCGAGGGCACCTTTTACCGCTACGCAAAAGCAGCTACCGCGACAATGAATTGGACGCCTGACGAGCGATAAACCAAGCCATGTCGCAAGCCCCGCAATTGATTTCCGTCATCGTCACCACCTACAACCGGCCTCCTGCTTTGCTTGCTTGTTTGCGCAGCCTGCAAGACCAATTGGATAGAAATTTCGAAGTCCTAGTCGCGGATGATGGGTCTGGCGAAGCCACCAGCCAGCTAATCGAGCGGGAAGGTAAGGCCAGCCCGATACCGATCCGCCACATCTGGCATGAAGACAAGGGCTTCCGCGCCGGCACCATTCGCAATAAGGCGGCGGCTAATGCCAACGGCGACTATCTAATATTTATGGACGGCGATTGCATCGCCTTTCCGAGTTTTATCGCACGACACCGGCTGCTGGCCGAAACCGGGTATTTCGTGCCCGGCAACCGATTGCTCATCAACGCCCAGGGTACCGAAGATGCCTTGAACGGCAACGCGGCGTTACACCTCAAGCCATTGGTCTTTTTCATCGGCTTGTGGCTCAAACGGCAACTAAACCGCTTGCTACCCTTGATCAACCTAACGTTTCACACTTGGCGTTACCTCAATCCCTACGGTTGGGAAAAAGCCATGACCTGCAACCTTGCGCTGTGGAAATCCGATTTTCTGGCCGTTAACGGTTTCGATGAAAAGTTCGAAGGGTGGGGATATGAAGATTCCGATTTGGTGATTCGCTTGATTCACTTCGGCTGCAAACGCAAGGAGGGCCGCTTTGCCGTGCCGGTGCTACACCTTTGGCATCCCTACAACGACAGAAGCCAGCACGACCAAAATTATCGGCGGCTGTTGGAACGAGTTGCCGATCCGCGAATCATTCTTGCCGAACGCGGCGTCAGGCAACATTTGGAAGAAATAAACGATAGCCGTTAACGCTTACTACCACCGTGCAGGCGCATCAACAACAAAGCCTCATCTCGGGTCAGGCCGCAATCTCTGACTAATTCGTCTATCTCGGCCCCACGGCGAATTTTTTGGATGACATCTTCGTACCCTTGAGCTGAAGCAGGCTCATCCTGGACGGAATGGTGCTGATACGGCGCAGCAGGAGCCGGTCTGTTCACTCGATCCGCAATCGTGTCAAGCCGATTGTCGTTGGCCGCCAACCTACGGTCTACCGCGACGGCAGCCGAACACAACCCCGCCAGATCCTCGTTGCTGCGCTGCAAACGCTCTTGCAAAAGCTTGAGCTCCTGCTCCAGCCGTTTTTGGTTACCGATCAGGCGCAGTAACACGGCCAAGGTAACCAACACGCTTGCCGCCAAACCCCAAACTAAGTAATCGGTCATTACACTATTTCGTCTATGTGCTCGGCGGGACCTTGGTTCGCATCGTTTTGGCCGCGCTCTGCCTTTGCGCGCGGCGGCCGTTTATCCGGGTTACGCTTGTCGCGCGGCTCTCGTTCCACTTTCAAGGGCGCAGTTACCGGCGGATAAGCTGTTATCGGCGCGATCTCTGTCATAAAGCCCTCCCACCCTATTCAGCCGGTAGCTTCCTACTAAAACATATCCAACTCAGCCTTCTCGTCGTCACTGAGGAATTTGTTCAAATCCACCAAGATCAACAGCTGGTTATCGCGACTAGTCACGCCTTGAATATACTTTGAGCTTTCTTCGTTACCGACGTTAGGGGCGGTTTCGATTTCCGATGCGCGCATCTCTACCACTTCGGCCACGCTGTCCACCAAGATACCGATAATATGCCGATCAGTTTCGATAATCACCACCCGGGAGGCATCGTCAGTCTCTTTCGACGGCAAACCGAACCGGTTGCGGGTATCGATCACGGTAACCACGTTGCCGCGCAAATTGATAATTCCCAGAACGTAGGAAGGAGCACCCGGTACCGGCGCAATCTCGGTAATCCGCAATACCTCCTGAACCTGCATCACATTGATACCGTACTTTTCATCGCCCAGACAAAAAGTCACCCATTGCATCACTGGATCGCCTTGTTTTCTATCTTCACTCATCTTGTTCATCCAAAGGCAGTTAAATTATTTTCGATGTGGCACCAATTGTTTAACATCGACAATTGCTGTCAGTTCGTCTATTACCGTACCGATTAACCACGGCTTTTTTTGCCTGGCCGTGCGCCAACGAACACCGTCCGGCTTGACTCTACCGATAGACAATATTTCGTCGCAGATCAAACCCCATCTCTTGTCCTGCGTAATCAAGATGCGGCTAGCGGGAGAATCTTCGAAATTTCGCATCCTGGCGCGGCTTTTACCGAAGATTAACTGGCTGGTATCCAACACGCCGATCCGGCTGTCGTGTTCGTCGACCAACCCCAGGAACCAGGAAGGCTGGCCGGGAATTTGGCTGGGCCTGCGATCGATTTTGATCGTTCGAGCCAATTCAACCAGTGGAGTAGCCAATATCAGCTGGTCGACTTTGAAAAACAACGCTTGAAACTCGTACTGCGACCAATCCGGCATTACCGACAACGCTTGAAGTTTAGCCGGATTTTCAGTGGCGACAAGCGTGGTGCTAGGTCGAACCTTTCGCGTCGGAACCACTTTTTCCAATGGCCGCACCACCGGCTGCGGCAGCGTCGCCCCGGCAAGTGGTTTGGAAGACGGCGTTGCGACGATTACCGGTTTTTCTGTGGGCTTAGCTAGCGCCTCAAGCTCAAAATTTTCGTCCGCATCGGGTACGTCGTCGAGTAGAGTCTGCAGATATACGTCAAGCGCAAGTTGCTGTTTGACGATACTGGGAGGAGATTTTTGCTTCATGAACGCGGCGCCAAGGTTTTGTCTCCACTTTTCTCAAGCAATAACAATTCCAACAATTCGGTATAGGCTTCGGCTGCCCGCGCATTTTTATCCAACAGCGGCAGCGGCGCCCCCGCTTGGCTGGCATCCCTGACCTTGGTGTCCACTGGGATCACCGACCGCCAAGCATTTTCCGGATATTGCTGGTACAACGCTGCCAAGCTATCGCGGGCGGCCTTGGTCCGCTTATCGAACATGGTCGGCACAATGGTGAACTTGGGCGGAGTTTTACGCGAGTGAAACACCATTTTGATGGTATGCACCATCCGATCCAAACCTTTAAGCGCCAAAAATTCGGCCAACACCGGAATCACCAGATGGTCGCAAGCCGCCAAGGCGTTGATCATCAGCACACCCAACATCGGCGGGCTGTCGATAATTACGTAATCGTAGCGGTCGTCCATTTTGTGTAGTGCGGTCGAAACGACCAAGCCCATTCCGCCGATCGCCGCTACCTGCCGATCCAATGTCGCGATCGCCGTAGCGGCCGGCAACACGTCGATACCGTCGAAGCGGGTCTTGGCGACATACACCTGGGGATCGATATTCTTCTTCTTTTCGCTGGCATCGAGAAACAGATTGTAAACGCCCAACTCGACTTCTTCGGGGTTGATCCCGAAATAACTACTCAAGGAGCCGTGCGGGTCTAAATCCACCAGTAAAGTCCGGAACCCCCAGGAGGATAGCAAGCCTCCCAGCGTCACCACGGTAGTCGTTTTGCCGACGCCGCCTTTTTGATTGGAAACAGACCAGATCTTCATAATTGTGGTACCGGTGCCGCCGGTGCGCTTTCGGTAATGGGCTCGGGAGTTGGCGATGACGAGTCCGACTGCGGCGCCAAATTCAATGCTCTGGCTCGCTCGTCGTCCGACATGCCATAACGGGCAAAGGCTTGCGACATCAAAACCAACACCACCCGACGATTCTTGAACCGCCCGTCTTCATCTTTGTTATCGGCAATAGGATGGAATTCTCCATAGCCGACCGCCGATAAACGCGTGGCCGGGATATTATTTTTCACCAACTCCTTAACCACACTGGTGGCGCGCGCCGAGGACAGGTCCCAATTCGACGGATATATTCCACTGGAAATCGGCACATTGTCGGTGTAGCCCTCAACGTTTATGACATTTGGCACGTCGCGCACGACTTCCGCCACCTTGGCCAGCACCGGAAGTGCTTTACTCGATAATTCAGCCTTACCGCTGGCGAAGAGCAATTCGCTATTCATCTCCAGCTCGACCCAAAAATCGTGCTTTTTAATACCAACCAGTTTGCTCTCGACGTAAGGCTGCAAAGCCCCCTGAAATTGTTCGGAAACCTCGCTCAACCGCTGCTTTTCCTGCAATATTTCTTCGCTGAGTTCGCGCTCTTCTGCGGTGGCCAGATTTGGCAGCTCGATCGGCTGGATCGCGGTGGGAATGGTGCCGATTTGGATCGGCTCCGCTTCCTTCTCAACTTTCTCGTTGTGAAATAATGCCTGATCCAACGATTCGGAAAATGTCTCGTATTTGCCTTTGTTGACTGACGAAATCGAATACATCACGACGAAAAACGCAAACAACAAGGTGACAAAATCGGCGTACGACACCATCCAGCGGTCATGGTTGTCGGTCGGTAGCGAAGATTTAACGCGTTTGCGCCGGCTCATTCCCAATTCCCTACTTTTCTATCAAGAACCCGGATAACTTCAGCTCGATGTTGCGCGGGTTTTCGCCTTCGGCAATCGAAGAAATCCCCTCGATCACCATCTCTCGCGCTTGGGAGACCTCGAAAATCAGACTTTTCAGCTTATTGGAGATCGGAATGAACAGCAAATTGGCTAGGCCGACGCCGTATATCGTCGCCACAAATGCGGTGGCGATGCCGCTGCCCAATAACTCGGGTTTGGCTAAATTCTGCATCACGTGTATCAAGCCGATTACCGCGCCGATAATGCCGATGGTCGGCGCGTAGCCGCCCATGGCCTCGAATACGCGGGCGGCCTGATTATCCAAGTGCTCCTTGGTCGTTAACTCCACTTCCAAACAATCGCGAATCACTTCCGGCTCGTTGCCGTCTACCAAAAGTTGCAGGCCTTTTTTGGCGAAGGTGTCTTTTTCGCTATCGATGACGGCTTCCAAACCGAGCAAGCCCTCTTTTCTGGCCAGAGTGCTCCAACGCACGATCTTATCGATCTGTTTTTTCAACTGCAGATTTTGCGGCATAAAAATCCAAGCCAAAATGCGCATGCTGCGCAGAAACACCTTGGGCGGAAATTGCAGCAAGGTCGCCCCCAAAGTCCCGCCCACCACGATGACGAAGGCGTGAAAATTGACCAGGGCACCGATCTCGCCGCCGCCCATCAGATTGCCGCCGATTATCGCGGCAAACCCGATCAAAACCCCCAGAACGCTAAGAATATCCATCAGTGCAATTTGTTAAATTGGTTCGCAATCTCGTCCAGTGAATAAACATGATCGGCCAGCCCGGCTTCGGCAATCGCTTTCGGCATGCCGTAAATCGTGCTGCTGGCTTCGTCCTGCGCCCAAATCTGCGCACCGTGCTGGCGCAATTTCATCGCGCCGAGTTTGCCGTCAGCCCCCATGCCGGTCAGCACCACAGCTAACACCCGGCCATTGAAGTTATCGGCCAACGAGCTAAATGTGATATCGACACTGGGGCTGTAGATTTCGCCGGATTGTTTGGGCCGCAAGGTTATTTGGCGGGAGCCCGGCGTTTGTTTGAGTTGCATTTGTGCGGCGCCGGGACTTAACAGCGCCAGTCCGGGTTGTAGCATATCGCCGTCCTGAGCCTCTCTGACTTCGATGTTGCATAGCGAGTTCAGTCGCTCGGCAAAGCTCTTAGTGAAGTTGGGCGGCATGTGCTGCACCAGCAGGATCGGCAACGAGCAGTCAGCCGGAATCCGACTCAACACATATTGCATAGCCACCGGCCCTCCGGTCGAAGCGGCGACGGCCAACAGATCGACTTTGCCGTGTCCGGCTGGCGTCGGTTTGGCCGCCAACCCAAAATCTTTGCCGGCAACCGGCGTGCGGGTCCCGGTCAGGAAACCGCTGTCTCTGCTGATGCCGGTCTCACCGTTCGTTTTAGCAGAATTCAGTTTCACTCCCTGTCCCGCGACCATTCTGACCCGGTACCGCAACAGGTAGCGGGCGGTTTCCCGGTTGGCATCGATGTCCTCCAATTGCTTGGGTAGAAAATCAATGGCGCCGGCGCTAAGCGCATCCAGCGTCGCCTTGGCACCAACCTGAGTCATAGCCGAAAACATCAGAATCGGCACCGGCCGGGTACTCATGATGCGCTTGACGGCGGAAATACCGTCCATCACCGGCATATCCACATCCATGGTAATAACATCCGGCTGTAGCGCTGCCGCCATATCGACCGCTTGCCGCCCGTCGTGGGCCACGCCCACTACTTTGAATTCTTGGTCTTCTTCCAGAATTTCGGTGATTCTGTGGCAGATGAAATGGGAATCATCGACTACCAATACCCGAATGGCCATATCGCCAGATCAAACCGCGTACTTTTTCATCAAGCCCGGCACATCCAAAATCAGCGCGATTTTACCGTCGCCGGTAATAGTCGCTCCCGCCAGCCCTTCCAGACCGTGTAATTTGGCGCCTAACGCTTTGATTACCACCTCTTCCTGGCCGATTAACTGATCCACCACAAATCCGATATGACGGCCGCCGGCATTGACCACGACGACGTGGCTAGTGGCTTGGACTTCGCTGCTGGCGTAATAATCCTTAACCAACCATTCGCTGAGATAGAACAAAGGCAAGGCCTTGTTCCTGACCATAACCACCAACTGGCCGTCCACCTTGTTAGTTTTACTCAGATCCAAATCCAGAATTTCCAACACGCTGGCCAGCGGCAAAGCAAACGCCTGACCGCGCAACTTCACCATCAGCGTCGGCATGATCGCCAACGTCAACGGTACTTTGATAATGATCGTGCTGCCCTTGCCTTCGACCGAATCGATTTCGACCACACCGTTCATTTGCGCGATCCGGGTTTTTACGACATCCATACCGACACCGCGGCCGGAAACGTCGGAAATTTCGTTCTTGGTGGAAAATCCGGGCAGAAAAATCAGGTTGTAACATTCCTTATCGTCCAGTCGCGCGGCAGACTCTTCATCCATCAGGCCTTTTTCTACGACTTTAGCCCGCAACAAATCCGGATTCATGCCTTTACCGTCGTCCTTAATCGATAGTTGGATGTGATCGCCTTCTTGCGAGGCTTTCAGGATCACAACGCCCTCGCGCGGCTTGCCTTTTGCCTCCCGCTCATCCGGCGACTCGATACCGTGATCGACGGCGTTTCTGACCAGATGCACCAACGGATCGGCCAAAGCTTCGACCAGATTTTTATCAAGATCGGTTTCTTCCCCGACCAGCTCCAAGCGAATTTCCTTTCTTAGGCTGCGCGCCAAGTCGCGCACGACGCGCGGAAAACGGCCGAACACTTTTTTGATCGGCTGCATGCGGGTTTTCATCACCGCCAATTGCAAATCGGCGGTCACCACGTCCAAATTGGATATCGCCTTGGACAACTGTTCGCCGGCCTCGGCGTTGGCCTTTAAGGTCTGGAACCGATTACGCACCAACACCAATTCCCCTACCATATTCATGATGTCGTCCAGGATCTGGGTGTCGACCCTCACGGTAGTGTCGGCTTGCGGTGCGGCCTTGGCTTTATCCAGGCCTGGGTCCATCGCTGTAGCCTTGTTGGTCGGACGTTCGGCATCGTCGGCAGCTACCGGAGTAACCGCAACCGGCTCAGGTTTGGCTCGAGCGGCTGGCTTGGCAACAACCGGCTCAGCAGGCGGCTCTGCGCTCGGCGTATCCTCGCTGCGCAGCTCAGCGGCGGGAGCTGTGGATACATCGATAGTTTGCAGATTGGCGGCATCGAATTTACCTTTGCCGTGCAATTGATCAAGGATCTGATCGAACTCGTGTTCAGTGATGTCGCCGGAGTCGGCCGCCGGAGTACTTGGCTGCGGCTCTGTCGCAGTTTCGACGCCACCCGAAAACTTGCCTTTTCCATGCAATTCATCGAGCAAATTTTCAAATTCTTCTTCGGTTATTTCGTCGTCGGCAGCTGCTGGAGCGGATACGGCGGGTTGCGTTTTTGCCGTCGGCGAGCCGCCTTTACCGTGCAACGCATCCAATAAATTTTCAAACTCTTGTTCGGTAATCTCGTCGGAATCGGCTGCCGATTCGTCGCCGGCCAACAACTCCTCCGGATCCAGCATGGCGTCGAAATCCTGCATCGCAGAGCTTTGCGCGACAATCGGCGGCACCGGCTCCACGGGCGTTTCAACGGCTACCGCCATCTCCCCCGGTCCGGCAGGCTCGGCGTAAGCCTTCAAACGGGTCAACAGGCCTTTGTCCGCAGGTCTGGGTGCATTGCCGGATCGGACCTGGCCGAACATTTCGTTGACGATATCAACCACTTGCAGGATCACGTCCATCAAATCCGGCGTAACTTGGCGATCGCCCTGCCGCAATACGTTAAATACATCTTCAGCATTGTGGCAAACATCCACCAATTCGCTAATCGCCAGAAATCCCGCACCGCCTTTAATCGTATGAAAGCCTCGAAAAATCGCATTCAGTAAATCCAGATCGTCGGGCGACTGTTCCAGCTCAACCAGCTGCTCGCCCAGCAAATCCAGAATTTCTCCGGCCTCAACCAGAAAATCCTGCAAAATTTCATCGTCCAGATCGATCGCCATAACGTTTTTCCTCAAAAACCTAGACTAGACAATAAGTCATCGACATCGACCTGGCTCGTCGCAACATCGCCCTCTCTATCATCCACACCTGGCACCACCGGCCCCGGCAATTCGTTCTCGTGGGCCGACTTCTGCGGACTTGGCCCGACTTTACGGCTGGAAATTTTGATCAGATTGACCATGCTGTTTTCCAGATCCTGCACCAAATCGATAACACGGCGAATGATTTGGCCGGTGATGTCCTGGAACCCTTGAGCCATCAAGATGTCGTTCAAGCCCGCCTGAATTTTGTCCAGTTCCAGCCGCGACTGATTGAAATACTGGCTCAAATCGGCGCTCATGGCCTTGAATTCGTCGAACGGCATTTCCCGATCGAGAAAACGGTTCCATTGTCCCGCCAGTTGATTGACCCGATTACTCAATTCGTCCGAAACCGGCAGCAGTTCTTCCACCGCCGTCAAGGTTTGGTTAGCGGCCTGTTCGGTCATCGCAATGACATACTGCAAGCGCTCCTTGGCATCCGGTATGTCGTGCTCGGTCATTTCGGTAATCTTCGAATCGACCGAGAAACTCACCATGGTGTCGTGCAATTGCCGAGTCAAGCGCCCGACTTCCTGGAACAACTGCGTCTCTCTGACGCCGGCAACCTGATCCAGAATCTGGTCGGCAGTCGCTTCGTCACCTTTTTCCAAGGCTGAAACCAGTTCCCGGGCCAATTGCAATAGCTCATTATTCATAGCGCGCTTCCTGGTGTTAGCCGTCGATACGTTCGAAAATCTTTTCGATTTTTTCTTTCAACGTCGCAGCCGTAAACGGTTTGATCACATACCCGTTTACGCCAGCTTGCGCAGCCATGATGATCTGCTCGCGTTTGGCTTCGGCGGTCACCATCAGAACAGGGAGATTGGCCAGACTCGGCGTCGATCTGACCGCCTTAAGCAGGTCTATGCCGGTCATACCGGGCATATTCCAGTCGGTAATCAGGAAATCGATCCCGCCTTTTTCCAAAATTGGCAGCGCGGATTTACCGTCGTCCGCTTCTACCGTGTTGGTAAAACCGAGATCTTTTAACAAGTTTTTTACTATTCTCCGCATTGTCGAAAAATCGTCGACAATCAGAATGCGCATATTTTTATCCAAGGAAAATCTCCACCCAGATCACATTATTTATTAAGAAACAACCAGGCAAATTGCCGAAACTCACGAAAAAAACCTTGAAATAACCGCAATTTAGCAGGACTTTTCATTATCTTTCCGTTCTATCCAATCCGCAAGCCTAGCACGCAAGCGCAACATGGCTTGGCTGCAGATTTGGCTGACTCTCGACTCGCTGACATCGAGAACCTTGCCGATCTCACGTAAATTTAGCTCTTCATCGTAATAAAGCGAGATCACCAGACGTTCCCGCTCCGGCAATTCCGCTATCGCTTTGGCCAAGGCCTTGCGAAAACTCTGCTGTAACAATAGTTCATCCGGCTGGTGATGGCCTTGAACATCGTCGATGATACTGTCTTCGCCCTGGATCAATTCTTCGACGCTAAAGGTCTTACAAGACACTGCGTCCTGCAAAATCTGGTGGTATTCGCCCAGATCGATCCCCATATGCTTGGCGACTTCGGCATCCTTGGCGTCGCGTCCCAAGGAATTCTCAAGCTCGCGTATAGCTTCCGCAACCATGCGCGCCTTTTTATGTACGGAACGCGGGGTCCAGTCCGAGCGGCGCAATTCGTCCAGCATCGCACCGCGAATCCGAATGCCGGCATAGGTCTCGAAGCTGGCACCCTGGCCGGCGTCGTAATGTTTCAGCGCCTCCAGCAACCCCAGCATGCCGGATTGGATCAAATCGTCGAGCTGTACCGTATCCGGCAAGCGGCCCATCAAGTGGTAGGCAATCCGTTTTACCAATGGCGTATGCTGCGCCACTAAAGCGTCAATATTTGCGGACTGTACGGCCGCATACATTGCCGCTCCACTCATGCAACGTCCTCTTTTGCGCTGTACTGGATCATGCGTTCGACAAAAAACTCCAAGTAGCCGCCAGCTTTCGGTTTGATCGGCCAATGGTCGATCTTTCTCGCCAAATTTTTGATTGCCAGTGCCGCTTTGCTTTGCGGAAATGCTTCCACCACCGGCACCTGTTTTTGCACCGATTTTTTCAAGTATTCGTCTTGCGGCACCGCGCCGACAAATTGCAAAGCCACGTCCAGGTAGCGGTCGGTCACCTTGCTCAATTTATTGAACAACGCCTGGCCGTGCTCTGCCGACTGCACCATGTTGGTAATAATGTGAAAGCTGTTTAAACCGTAGTCTCGGTTCAGCAATTTGATATAAGCATAGGCGTCGGCCAGCGAAGTCGGTTCGTCGCAAACCACGACGATAATTTCCTGGCAGGCGCGGGCGAAATTGACCACGCTGGCCGAAATGCCGGCCGCGGTATCGACAATCAGCACGTCCAGTTCTCTATCGATCTCGCTGAACGCGCGAATTACACCGGCCTGCTCGACACTGGACAGATCCGACATACGTTGTATCCCGGAAGACGCCGGAATAATTTTCAGCCCGGCAGGACCGGTCATCATGATGTCTTGCAAGCTTTTCTCGCCGTTCAGTACGTGCGACAAGTTAAATTCCGGAAACAGGCCCAATAGAATGTCTACGTTGGCCAATCCCATATCGGCATCGAGTATGGCGACCCGCCGGCCGATCTTGGCCAGCGCCACGCCAATATTCACGGAAAGGTTGGTTTTGCCTACCCCGCCCTTGCCGCTAGTCACGGCGATCACTCGTACCGGTTTCATATGTCTCATCTGTCTTATTCCAGCTGCTTGATCGAATGGCTTATGCATGGCTTTCCGCCAACCACTCGCCGTAATTCAATTCGCCGCCATACGGACTGTCGCCTTCGCTACCGCTCATGCACTGCCGAATCAAGGTGTCGGCTTCCGGCTGATAAATATCCTCCGGTACTTGTTGGCCATCGGTAATAAACGACACCGGCATCCGCCGTTCGATAACAGCCGACAACGCAGTTCCCTTACTGACAGCCTCGTCCATCTTGGTAAGTATAGTCGCTTGTGGCTCGAGTATTCGGAACGCATCCATAATTTCCAGCATTGCTTTGTATTGCGTCGTTGCCGACATCACCAGGTAAGAACGGATCGGCAAATCGCCGTGTTGTAGAGTTTTCAGCTGTTCGGCCAACCGCATATCGCGCTGACTCATGCCGGCCGTATCGATCAAAATCAGGCGTTTGTCGGCAAAGCTATCGATGTGCCGACGCAACTCTTCCGCATCGCCGGCCACTCGCACCGGGACATCCAGAATTCTGCCGTAGGTGTTAATTTGCTCATGAGCCCCGATCCGGTAATTATCGGTGGTGATCAATGCGATTTGGCGGGAGCCGTGCTTTAGAATGAATTGTGCCGCCAATTTGGCGACAGTCGTGGTTTTGCCGACGCCGGTAGAGCCGACCAACGCCGCGATACCGCCTTGCTCCAGCAAGCGATCGTCGGCAATCGGCACCAGCCCGGCCAACATTTCTCTGGCCTTATCCATCGCCAACTCGAGGTTTTTATGGCTACCCAGGCGGTTGGCAATTTTGCCGGACAAATGTCTGGAGAAACCGTAGTCACCCAGACGTTCGCGCAATTCCTCGTGCATGGTCTGACCATGCTGCGGCATTTGCATGACGATACCGGACAGCTTGGCGTCCAACATACTGCGCAGTTCCTTCATTTCCTGGCGCATTTCGTGGATGAATTTGTCCGGCGCAGTGGCTTGAACCGGCCGCGGATCGAGCGGCGCCGGTTTCAATTTCGGGTCGGCGCCGGCCCAAGCCGGTTTTTCCGCAGGACGGACTTTTTCAGCTATTTTCTGCGCCTGACTATTGCCGACCTGGAGTTTTTCAGCGTAGCCGATGTACTGGTCCATGTGGCGTCGAATCGGATTTTCCGGCAGCGAACCGTCCGCATTACGTTTTCTGGCGCTGGGCAACACATGTAACGGTTTTTTGTCACCATCGAAATCGGGCAAATCGACTTTCTTCGGTTCGCGCACCGGCGCCGGCGCCGGCGCCTTTTCTTCCTCGCGCTGTTTCAGATTCCGGTGGATCACCTGCTCGTCGAAATCGCGGGCCGCCACGATTTCGACACCGCCGTCCACCGACTTGTTGGACATAATCACCGCATCGGCGCCCAATTCTTCTTTGACCATGCGCATGGCCTGCCGTATGTCTGCTGCAAAAAAGCGTTTTATTTTCATTGCGCAACCTCTGTTTTATTAACGCTGCCCCACTGTCGAAACCACCCTGATCTGCCGATCTTGGGGAATTTCGTTATAAGCCAGCACATGTAGCCCCGGTATCGAATGGCGAACGAAGCGAGCCAACCAAGGACGGATGAAGGAAGACACCAGCAAAACCGGTGCTTGCCCTTCCATTTCCATCCGCTGCGCACTGTCCTCCAGGGATTTGTGCATCTGCTCGGCCAGACCCGGCTCCAAGCCGGCCCCGCTCTCGCCCGCCGTTTGCAATGACTTATGCAATATCTGTTCCAATCCTGGATCGAGGGTAATAACAGGAATTTCAACCTGTACCCCATTGATTTCATGCACAATTGACCGGCCTAACGAGGCACGCACCGCCGAAGTTAAGATGTCCGGATCTTGACTCTTGACCCCGTACTCCGCCAAAGTTTCGGCGATCGTGCGCATATCCCGAATCGAGACCCGCTCTTGCAGCAGGTTTTGCAACACTTTTACCAACACGCCCAACGGCAGGGTTTTCGGCACCAAATCCTCGACCAACTTCGGCGCCAGCTTGGCCAGGTTATCCAGTAACTGCTGCGCCTCTTCGTAACCGAACAGTTCGTGGGCATTGCTTTGCAAGACATGGCTGAGATGAGTGGCGACGACGGTGCTCGGATCGACCACTGTGTAACCCAGAGTCTGCGCCTGGTCTTTTTGATTGCCGTCTATCCAGACCGCATCCAAACCGAAAGCCGGGTCCTTGCAAGGCGCACCAGGCAAACTGCCGAACACCCGACCGGGGTTAATCGCCATTTCTTTTTCCGGCATGATATTGGCCTCGCCGACGCTGACCCCCATCAACGAAATCCGGTATTCCGTGGGCGCCAGATCCAGGTTGTCGCGAATATGTACCGACGGAATCAGGAACCCGAGTTCTTGCGACAATTTCTTGCGCACGCCTTTGATCCGCATCATCAACTGGCCGCCCTGGTTGCGGTCCACCAGCGGAATCAGCCGGTAGCCAACCTCTAAACCGATCGCGTCGACCGGCATCACATCGTCCCATCCGAGCTCTTTGATTTCGGTCTTAGCCGCTTGCGGCGAGGCGATATTCACCGCCGCCAAGGCGGTTTCCTCCTCCAATTTGCGGCGGCGATCAATCAAATAAGCGCCGCCGGCCAAAGTCGACGCCAGCAGGATGAATACCAAATTGGGCATGCCGGGAATGATGCCGAGCAAGCCCATCACTGCCGCGGTGACCAACAGGGTTTTCGGGTCCTCGAACATCTGCGAGGTCAATTGCTTGCCGATGTCCTGTTTGGCGCCGCGTACCCTGGTTACGACCATCGCCGCGGCCACCGACAGTAACAAGGACGGAATCTGGGCGACCAAGCCGTCGCCAATCGTCAACAACACATAGACGTTGGCCGCATCGGAGAAACTCATGCCGTGTTGGCCAACACCGATCGCCAACCCGCCGATCATGTTAACGAACATGATGATGATGCCGGCCACCGCATCGCCGCGCACGAATTTGCTGGCACCGTCCATAGAACCGTAGAAGTCGGCCTCGGCGGCCACCTCTTCGCGCCGGGCCCGGGCTTCGTCCTGATTGATCAGGCCGGAATTCAAGTCCGCGTCGATCGCCATTTGCTTGCCGGGCATCGCGTCCAGGGTAAACCGCGCGCTGACTTCGGCCACCCGCCCGGCACCCTTGGTCACCACCATGAAATTGATCACGATCAGGATCACAAACACGACGATACCGACTGCAAAATTGCCACCGATCACGAACGAGCCGAACGCCTCGATCACTTTGCCGGCCGCATCGCCGCCCTCGTGGCCGCGAATCAGCACAACCCTGGTCGACGCCACGTTCAACGCCAACCGCAGCAACGTCGCGATCAGAATCACGGTCGGAAACGAGGCGAATTCCAACGGCTTCAGGGTGTAAACCACCACCAGCAGGATAATCAGCGAAAACGCGATGTTGAAGGTAAAAAACAGGTCCAGCACGAACGGCGGTAGCGGCAGGATCAACAGCGACAACAGCATGATGATCAGCAGCGGCGCACCCAGGCCGAGGCCGGTGACCATTTTCAAGGCATTGGTTAATTTGCTGAAATCCATAACGGGCTCGGTAAGGCGCTATTGTTTGAAATCATCGGGCACCGGGACGTCGCCCGGCGGCACCGGCTTGATCCAGCCGTATTGAGAGGAAGCGCGTAATTGGTAAACATAGGCCAATACCTGCGCGACCGCCAAAAACAGGCCGCGCGGGATTTCCCGGTTCAAATCGGTGGAATAGTACAAAGCGCGGGCCAACGACGGCGCCGCTACCAGCGGCACTTTGGCGCCTATCGCCAACTGCCGGATCTGCGCGGCAATCAAATCGACGCCTTTGGCGACCAGCACCGGCGCTCCGTTGCCGCTCTGTTCGTATTTCAATGCAACAGCAAAATGGGTCGGATTGGTAACGATGACATCCGCACTGGGAACTGCGTCCATCATCCGCCGTTGCGCCGCTTCCATTTGCAGCCGCCGTTGCCGGCCTTTGACCTCCGGACTGCCCTCCTGCTCCTTGGATTCGTCGCGGACTTCCTGCTTGGTCATTTTCAGTTGCCGCTGGTAATTCCACAGTTGGTAAGGCGCATCCAACATCACCAGCAACACGAACGTGGCGCTTAAAATCAGCAGCGAGACCGATATCATTTCGCCGGCCTGCTGCACCGACTGCGCAATCGGCAGCCTGCTCAATGCCATGAATTCGTCGAAATTCCATTTGAACAGATTCCACGCCACCAGCGCCACCAATACGGTCTTCAACACCGCCTTGACCAATTCGACCACACCCTGGACGCCGAGAATTTTTTTGACACCGGCCAAAGGATTCAATTTGGCGAAATTAAAGGCAAAGCCTTCGCTGGTAAAGTTCCAGCCGCCCAACAGCGTCGCCGCCAGCAAATCGAAAACCGCCAACACCGCCAAGAACGGCAGAATGATCCAAACGCCGTCGGCAAAAGCCGTTTTTAGGTAGGTGGTCAAGGTCACCGGGTCGAAAATTTGCTCGCGCGATACTCGCAGCGGCCGCTTCATCACCTCCAACAAACCATGCCACATGCCCTGGCCGGCATAAAAGAACAGCGCCGAACTGACCATCAGCGTGACAAAGGTATTCAGTTCTTTGGAGCGGGGAACCTGGCCTTTTTTACGCGAGTCGGTTAGCCGCTTGCCGGTGGGGTCTTCGGTTTTGTCCTGACCGGATTCTTCCGCCACTTACTGCAACCTCAACAACTCGTTCACCAACGCGAAGCCCTGGTGCAACATATCGGCGAAGACTTCCAGCAAGGTCGGTAATCCTACCCAAATCAAGACCATCCCCAACATGATGGTTACCGGAAAGCCGACGCCGAAAATCTGCAATTGCGGCGCAGCTTTGGAAGCCACGCCAAAACTGATATTGACGAACAGCAACGCTGCCATCACCGGCATTGCCAACAATAAGCCATCGGCGAATATGGTGCCGCCCCATAACGCCACCCGCCACAAATCGGCTTTTCCGATTCCGGTTGCCGCAATCGGCAGAGTATGGAAGCTTTGCGCCAGCATTTCGATCAACAGCAAATGACCGTCCACGGCCAAAAACAACAGACTGCCGCTGATCACGAACAATTGCGCCACGACCGGGACTTGCACGCCCGAGACCGGATCGACCATCGAGGCGAAGCCAAGCCCCATGCTGTAGGCGATGGCCTGACCGGCGAACAGCATGATTGAAAACACCATTTGCAGAATGAAGCCGGCAGTAGCGCCCAGGGCAACCTGTTGGACGGCGACCAGTAAACCTTGGTAACCGAATACGTCGATTGTCGGCATGGTCGGCAAAGTCGGAAATATCGCCAAAGTGATCAGCAGGCTGGCGATCACGCGGACCCGGGCCGGCAAGGCGTTAACGCTGAAAACCGGGATGGTGATGAACATCGAACTAATGCGAAAGAATGGCCAGATGAAACCGGCGAGATAGCCCAATATCTCGTTTTCGGTGACGTTCATCCGATCAAGGAGGGAATATCGCGCATCAAGTCCTGGAAATAATCGATCAGCATTTGCAGCATCCCCGGACCCGCAATCATTAGTACCACGATAATCGCGACCAACTTGGGGATGAAGGTCAGAGTCTGCTCCTGGATCGAGGTTGCCGCCTGAAACATCGAAACCAGCAAGCCCACGACCAGGGAAGCGATCAATATCGGCCCCATCAGTTTCAGGCCGATCAATACCGTGTCCTGCGCTACGTTTGAGATCGTTTCCGGAGTCACATTCAGGCCTACACGTAAAAACTGGCCGCCAGCATTTCCATGACCATGGTCCAACCGTCGGCCAGCACGAACAACATGATTTTAAACGGCAAGGACACGATCATAGGCGACAGCATCATCATCCCCATCGACATCAGTACGCTGGCCACAACCAGATCGATCACCAGAAACGGCAGGAAAATCAGAAAGCCGATCTGAAATGCGGTTTTCAATTCACTGGTGACATATGCCGGCACCAACAACGAAAACGGCACGTCTTCGGGTTTGTTGATTTGCTCGCGGCCGGATATCCGGACGAAGGTATCCAAATCCGCCTCGCGCGTTTGCTTTAACATGAATTGTTTGAAAGGTTCCGACGCCTTTTGCAACGCGGTGACTGCATCGATCTTTTCTTCCAGGTAAGGCTGTACCGCGGTTTCGTTCACCTTGTCCAGCACCGGGGTCATAATGAAAATCGTCAGGAATAACGACAACCCCAGCAAGACTTGGTTGCTGGGAGCTTGCGCTGCGCCAATCGCCTGCCGCAATAGCCCCAACACGATCATGACCCGGGTAAACGCGGTCATTGACAACAATAACGCCGGCAGCAGCGTCAATAGCGTCATCAGCGCCAAAATCTGGATTGTGACCGTATAGGTTTCGCCGCCTTTGGAATTACTGGTCACCGTAATCGCATCCACACCGGGCACCGCCTGCACCCCCGCAGCCCACAGTAATCCGCAGCCTCCCAGCAAAACCAAAATCAGCTTACTAGGCCCGTTCATCAGCTTTACTTTGCATGGCTTGCAATAATTTCTTCGCAAACGGGCTGACACTTTGCGGGTCGGACTGGTCGGCGAATAAGCGTTGCTCGCCTTCCAACTCGAGTAATTTGTCGATACGGCCGCTGCTGACACCTAACAATAATTCTTTTTCGCCGACGCGGACCAAAATCAGCTTTTCCCTCAAGCCCAGTGACAGCCCAGCCAGTACCGCTAATTTGTTTTTGCCGGTAAAACCCAATCCCCCGGTTTTTTTCAGCGCCCAGGCCAACGACAAAAACAGCGCCAACACCAACAGCAAGGCCAACACCCATTGCGCCACGTCCGCTGAGGTCACGAGTTTGGCCCCCGCCTTGGGCGCGGTGGGCAAGTCTTCGGCCCAAGCACAGGACACCAGCCCCATCGCAAATATCAACCTTGCCAGACTTTGCACAATACTCAACCCAGTTTTCGCACCCGTTCCGAAGGGCTGATAATATCGGTCAAACGGATACCGAATTTGTCGTTTACCACAACCACCTCGCCGTGGGCCACAAGCGTCCCGTTAACCAGCACGTCCATCGGTTCTCCCGCGAAACGGTCCAATTCCACTACCGAACCCTGGTTAAGCTGCAACAGGTTACGGATATTGATCTTGGTTCTGCCGATTTCCAGCGACACGGTAACCGGCACATCCAAAATTACGTCCAGCTTCACCTCTTCGCCGCCAGCGGTCGGCTTGGGCTTACTGTCGCCCAAGTCCGGAAATTCGGCGGTGGAATAGCCGCTTGACCCCTTCGACACAGCCGCTTGTTCCTTCAAGGCATCGCCCCAATCCGCTTCCGCTTCGGCTTCCGCCTGCTCGTTCATGGCCGCGGCCCAATCGTCACCAATTTCGTCGTTCTCGCTCATCTCAATCCCTTCCCATGTCTCAAATATTATCGAGCGTCATTTTGTCAATAATTTCAATAGCATAATTGCCATCCGACAAGCCTAGCTTACCGCGAAATACCGGCACGTTCTCAACCTCCAACAACACGGTCTCCGGCAATTCGATCGGTATTACATCGCCTTTTTTAAGCGCGATGACTTCGCTGATAAACATTTCTTTTTCAACTAATTTGCTGTTCAATGTGACTTCGCTACGCATGATTTCGACCCGTAACGATTCCTGCCAACGACCATCGACTTCTCCTCGGTCGCTGGTGACAGCGTCTAATAACTCTCTGATCGGCTCAATCATCGAATACGGCATCGCGATGTTGATGTCGCCGCCGCCGCCCTCCAATTCCACGTGTATCGTCGATATGACTACGATCTCGGAAGGGCTGACGATATTGGCAAATTGCGGGTTTACTTCGGAATTAATGTATTCGAACTCGACATCCATCACCGGCTTCCAGGCTTCAGCCAAGTCCTTGAAAATCATGTCGATAATCAAGCGGATGATCCGCATCTCGGTAGGCGTGAACTCGCGACCTTCGACCTTGTTGTAAAACTGGCCGCCACCGCCAAAAAAGTTATCCACGGCAGTGAATACCAAGCGCGGTTCCATCACAATCAACGCCCGGCCGCGCAATGGCGACATCCTGATCACGTTCAAATTGGTCGGAACGAACAAACCCTGAATGAATTCGGAAAACTTCTGTACCTGTATCCCGGATACCGATATCTCGGCCGCACGGCGCAAAAAGTTAAACAATGCGATACGGAAATGGCGAGCGAAACGCTCGTTGACCATTTCCAAGGTCGGCATCCTGCCGCGAACGATTCGTTCTTGGCTATTGAAATCGTAAAGTCTGGTCGCCCCGCGACCGCGTTCGTCGTCGTCGGCCGCCGTTTCGACATCGCCGTCGTCTACGCCGTGCAGCAGCGCATCAATTTCATCCTGGGAGAGTAAATCGGCGGTAGACATTTATTGCATTATGAAATCAGTGAAATAGACTTCTTTAAGCGTATTCTTGCCTGCCATCTTTTCCAAAACCTTGCCAATCTCTTGTTGCATCATTGCCCGCAATTCCTGCTTACCTTCCAATGTCTTCGCTTTGTCGGCACCCACCGAGCTAATGACCATCAGTAAATTGTTCCGGATCATCGGCTCGTGTTTTTTCATGGCTTCTATGCTGGCTTCGCCTTTGGTTAAAACGGTCAGCGAAATTTTGATGACCCGGGCACTCGCCCCGCTCGGATAGTCGACCAGTAGGGGGGTAGGAAACGCATAATACACATCGGGCTCGGCCGGCTTGTCGTGATCCGTTTCGGCTTCATGCGCGGACGACTCGGCATGTTTATCCTCGCCATGTTTTGCCTCGGCCGCTTCTTTGCCATTCTCGGCCGGTTTGGCCAAGAAAAAATAAGCGGCTCCACCGCCACCCAACGCCAAGACAACCACCGCAATAATGATTATCAGTTTTTTGGATGATTTTTTTCCTTCGTCTTTTCCTTGAGTTTCAGCCATTTTTCACCTTTTTTACTCTTAAAGCACAACGCATGCCACGTTATTGGTCAAACCGAAAACCAAGAGTATGCCGACTCAGTGTTTTTCGATCATACAAGAAAAATCATGGTTTTAGAATGATAGTATAGTCGGCCGAACGAATACGGCGAGGCTACAAAACCGAATTTAGCGTGCTGAGACAGCATGGACTGACGGAACGGATCGTCAACAATTTGACTAATTGCCAACGACGAGTAAGCGGGAAGCTGCAAAAGCAGAATGCTTTTGCAGCTGGATAGCACTTGTTACAAAGAGTTGACGGCGTTCAGTTCTTGGAACGCTTGCTGCAGACGGACAACCATGCCTTCTTGGCCGGCGCGTTGCCATACTCGAGGATCATAGTATTTTTTGTTCGGCTTATCGGCGCCTTCCGGATTGCCGATTTGGCCTTGCAAATAGCCTTCGTTCTTCTTGTAATAGTTCATTACACCTTCCCATGAAGCCCATTGGGTATCGGTGTCGATATTCATTTTGACGACACCATAGCTGATGGATTCTTTGATTTCCTCCGGAGAAGAACCCGAGCCGCCGTGGAAGACAAAGGTCAATGAGTTATTCGGCAGGCCGAATTTTTCGGACACGTATTTTTGCGAGTTGTCCAAAATTTTTGGGGTCAGTTTAACGTTACCGGGCGAGTACACGCCGTGAACATTACCGAATGATGCGGCAATGGTGAAGCGGTGGCTGATTTTGCTCAAGCGCTCGTAAGCGTAGGCAACATCCTCCGGTTGGGTGTACAACGCAGAGTGGTCCATGCCGCTGTTATCGACGCCGTCTTCTTCGCCGCCGGTGCAACCCAATTCGATTTCCAGCGTCATGCCCATTTTCGACATGCGCTCCAGATATTTACCGCAAATTTCGATATTTTCTTCCAGGCTTTCTTCGGAAAGATCCAACATGTGCGAGCTGAATAGCGGTTTGCCGGTCGCTGCGAAATGTCTTTCACCTTCATCCAGCATACCGTCTACCCAAGGCAGCAATTTTTTAGCGGCATGGTCGGTATGTAAAATCACAGGCACGCCATAGAGTTCCGCCATCCGGTGAACATGGTGCGCGCCGGAGATTGCACCGTGAATCGAACAGCCTTGGCCTTCCAATTTCAAGCCTTTGCCGGCAACAAACGCCGCACCGCCGTTGGAAAACTGGACGATAACAGGTGATTTGGCTTTGGCCGCCGCTTCTAAAACGGAGTTAATGGTATCGGTGCTGATTACGTTAACCGCTGGCAGTGCAAATTTGTTTTCTTTGCAGATCGCAAAGACTTTTTGCACATCTTCACCGGTGACGACGCCAGGTTTTACTACATCTAAAATTTTTGCCATGAATTTTACCTATATAACAATGAACAAAGGCCGCGTACTCGATTCGGCGGCCTTGCATATCAACTTAAGTCGCGCACAACATTGATTGTGCGCGATTACAGCGCTTACGCTTCCAGCGCCGCCAAACGGTCGGCCAACAATTTCTCTAGAGTTTCCAATGCCTTGGCGAAACCGTCGATACCTTCTTTCAATTTCTCATTTGCCATGCGGTTTTCTTCGTGCATACGCTCGAAAGTCGCTTTATCAACACTGATTTTCTCGATAGAAGCGGACGCAGCTTTGGCCGGATCCAGTTTGCGCGGCAGTTCGCCTTCAACAGATTGCAGCTCAGCCAGCAAGGAAGGCGCAATGGTCAACAAATCGCAACCAGCCAGTTCGGTAATTTCGCCGAGGTTACGGAAGCTTGCACCCATTACTTCAGTCTTATAGCCGAATTTTTTGTAATAGTTGTAAACTTCAGTTACCGACAAGACACCTGGATCTTCAGCCGGTGCGTAAGAATCGCGACCGGTGTCTTTTTTGTACCAGTCCAGGATACGGCCGACGAAAGGCGAGATCAGCTGAATACCGTTTTCAGCGCACGCGATCGCTTGATGCATGCCAAACAGCAGGGTGAGGTTGGTGTGAATGTTTTCCTTTTCCAGCACCGCGGCAGCTTGAATGCCTTCCCAAGTCGCAGCGATCTTGATCAGAATCCGTTTCTCGGTGTCGATACCGGCAGCTTTATACTGAGCGATAATGTCGCGAGCCTTGGCCAGAGTACCTTCGGTGTCGTAAGACAAACGAGCGTCAACTTCGGTTGAAACGCGGCCTTCAATGATTTCCAGTATTTTTAAACCGAATGAAACCGCCAGACGATCGAAAGCCAAGGAAGCGACTTCCGCAGGAGAAGCGCTAGCGCCCAAAGTTGCGCGAGCCGATTTCAAGGTATCGTCGACGATGCCTTGATATTGTGGCATTTGTGCTGCAGCGGTAATCAAAGATGGGTTGGTAGTCGCATCGCGCGGCTTGAAAGTTTCGATTGCTTGAATGTCGCCGGTGTCGGCCACCACGACAGTCATTTCACGAAGTTGTTCTAATAAGTTTTTTGCCATAAAAATATCCTCGGTTAATGTATTCCCTTTGCGTCGGCAAAACCGTTGCTGAACTGGAACGCTTCAGCTACCGATTCGCACTTGATGCTTGATGGGGAGTTTTTCCAAAATTGGGTATATGAGACTGAATCGCCACTTGACATATTTTGAGGCCATTCGGCTCTCCAAAACACGCTAAGTGGCGATTCCGCAGATAACGGCGGGACAATCATCCCACCGGACTTCTACCTAAGAATAATTCGCGATAAATTACACTTTATCGCGCAAATACTTTTCCACGCCTGTGGCTTTCGCCGCAGCGCCTTCTCTGTCCTTGATGATTTGCTTCGCCATATATTTAGCAACACCGGTTGCAGGAGTGGAGTCTTGTTTCTCCAAATACTTAGCAACGCCGGTTTTATTAATACCCAGTCTGTCGATATATTTTTCGACGCCTGTAGAGCCGCTAGCATCGCCGTAAGTCGCGTCTGAACCACCGCCGGATGCGGAACCGGCTCCACCTTTCTTGTTAAACAGGAAGAAGCCAACAGCGGCCAAGGCGACCAAGCCCAACAAACTGTTGTTGGACGAACCTTTTTCTCCGGCACTTGAACTTACCTCCTCGCTAGCGTCGCTGCTCGCTGCCGACGCAGACGATGCGGAAGACGAACGGGCACCAAGTGCTTGCGGAGCGGTCTTATCGTGTTTATAAGCCGAGTCGCTGAAAACTACTTTGGGCTGGAAATTGGTCGCAGGATAATTTGGATCGTTTTCTACGACTTCTACAGCTTTAGCAGCCGGCGCAGGCGCGGCTGCTTTAGCGGCGGGAGCTGCTTCCGGTTTGTAATCCGGATTGGTATACAGAACTTTTGGCTGATAATCAGCCGCCGGATAATCCGACTCTGCCATTGCTACGGAACTGGTCAGCAATAACGCCGCCATTACGCCTTTTGTCAATTCATTCATTTTCACGTCTTTCACCTATAGCTGTTGGAAAAGAGAAGCCCGGCCATTTGATATTTCAAAAGCCGGAGCTTCGCCTACTGATTATCAAAATTAAAGAACGGCTTCGACGTTAGCGACGACATTGTCCACGGTGAAGCCGAACTCTTTGAAGAGCTGGCCGGCCGGGGCCGATTCGCCGAAACGGTCCATGCCCACCACGCGGCCTTGGCTGCCGGCATATTTCCACCAGCTGTCGGTCACGCCCGCTTCGACCACGACGCGTTTGGTCACGCTCGCTGGCAGTACGCTGTCTTTGTAGGCCTGGTCCTGGGCTTCGAACACGTTGGTCGACGGCATGGACACCACGCGGATGTTTTTGCCTTTCGCGGCCAGCGCTTCGGCGGCTTTGACGGCCAGTTCGACTTCGGAGCCGGTGGCGATGATGATCGCATCCGGGGTGCCGTTGCTGTCTTTCAGGATGTAACCGCCTTTGGCAATCGCGTCGATCTGGGCTTGGCTACGGGTCATGTGTGGCAGGTTTTGCCGTGAGAAGATCAGGGTGCTCGGGCCGTCTTGGCGTTCGATCGCCGCTTTCCAGCAAATCGCCGATTCGACCGCGTCGCACGGACGCCAGACGTGCATGTTCGGAATCATGCGCAAGGTGGCGGTTTGTTCGATCGGTTGGTGGGTCGGACCGTCTTCGCCCAGGCCGATGGAGTCGTGGGTGTAGACGAAGATGGTCGGCGCTTTCATCAGGGCGGCCATGCGCAGGGCGTTACGGGCGTATTCGCTGAACATCAGGAAGGTGGCGCCGTAGGCTTTGAAGCCGCCGTGCAGGGTGATGCCGTTCATGATGGCGCTCATGCCGAATTCGCGCACGCCGTAGTAGGCGTAGTTGCCGTCGTGACCGGGGGCGTTGATGTCTTTGCAGCCTTTCCACAGGGTCAGGTTGGAGCCGGCCAGGTCGGCGGAGCCGCCCAGCAGTTCCGGCAGCAACGGGCCGAAGCCGTTCAGGGTGTTTTGCGAAGCTTTGCGGCTGGCGATGGTTTCAGCTTTGGCGTTGACGTCGGCGATGAAGGCGTTCGCTTTTTCGCTCCAGTCTTTCGGCAGTTCACCGGCCATGCGGCGTTCGAATTCGGCGGCCAGTTCCGGATGCGCGGCTTGGTAGGCGGCGAATTTGGCGTTCCAGGCGCTTTCCAAACGGTCGCCTTTGGCTTTGGCGTCCCATCCGGCGTAGATGTCGGCCGGAATTTCGAACGGGGCGTGCGGCCAGCCCAGTTGTTCGCGGGTCGCAGCCACTTCGGCTTCACCCAGCGCAGCGCCGTGGCATTCTTCTTTGCCTTGTTTGTTCGGCGAGCCGAAGCCGATGATGGTTTGGCAGCAGATGATGGACGGTTTGTCGCTGACTTTTTTGGCTTCTTCGATGGCTTTTTTCACCGCTTCCGGGTCGTGGCCGTCGACTTTGGGGATGACGTGCCAGCCGTAGGCTTCGAATCGGGCCGGGGTGTTGTCCAGGAACCAGCCGGTGACGTCGCCGTGACCGCGGACTTCGCCGTCGATGGAGATGTTGTTGTCGTCGTAGATGGCGATCAGTTTGCCCAGTTTCATGGAGCCGGCCAGCGAGCAGGCTTCGTGGGAGATGCCTTCCATCAGGCAGCCGTCACCCAGGAATACGTAGGTGTGGTGGTCGACGATGTCATGACCGGGGCGGTTGAATTGGCCGGCCAGGGCGCGTTCGGCGATGGCGAAACCGACGGCATTGGTGATGCCTTGGCCCAGCGGGCCGGTGGTGGTTTCGACGCCGTCGGTATAGCCGTATTCAGGGTGGCCCGGGGTTTTGGAATGCAGTTGACGGAACTGTTTCAGTTCGTCGATCGGCAGGTTGTAGCCCGACAGGTGCAACAATGAGTAAATCAGCATGGAGCCGTGACCGTTGGACAGCACGAAGCGGTCGCGGTTGGCCCATTTCGGGTTATTGGGGTTGTGGTTCAGAAAATCGTTCCACAGTACTTCGGCGATATCGGCCATCCCCATCGGGGCTCCAGGGTGTCCTGAATTGGCTTTTTGTACCGCGTCCATGCTAAGTGCGCGGATGGCGTTCGCTAAGTCTCGACGCGAAGGCATGTTGGTCTCCTTTAACTTGTTATTTTAAGTGCACGTTTGTGGTGTCAAACGCTGCTCTGGCTGAGGCTTGGTAAATTTCAAGGAAGACCAATACCACACTCTTGCTCTTAGACTGCTGGAATCGGTATCACCTTGACGCCCACTTGTTATCTGTTGGGCCTACGGCAGGCTGCGCCAGACCGTAGGCTATACGCAATTATTCCAAATTGGCGTGTCTTGATCTCATTTCCTCTTCGGGAATACCTTTCTCGTGAATTACGTGAGAAATGGTAGCTTCCAAAAACAGCAAGGTGGACAATTCAAACACAGTACCCATAGGCATGCCTTTAACTTTGCCGTATTGCTCGGAACGGCCGATTTGCAGCGTAATATCCGCCATATCGCCAATAGTCGAGTCGTCCTTGGCTGAAATCAATACGATTTTAGCGCCGACTTCTTTCGCTTTTTTGGTAAACGCGATCAATTGCTCTGTCTCGCCCGAACCGGAAATGATGATTAACAAATCACCGTTTTTAATGCTCGGCGTTACAATTTCCCCAACAACACTGACGTCATAACCGCCGTGCATCAAGCGCATGGCGAAGAAATTACCAACAAGCTTCGAGCGACCGGCACCAGAGACGAAGATTCTCTTGGCTTGATCCAGCATATCGACCAAAGCTTTGTCGTGCGAATCGGGTGTAGCTTCCAGAATGCTGGAAATTTTGTTTATGATTAACTCTTGATGCATGGCTTACACCGCCGCCGCGTCAACCAATTCACGGATTTCACGAGCCGCTTCGGCAGGTGATGGCGCACCGTAAATAGCCGCACCGACGACGATGATATTGGCACCGGCTTTAACGGTTTGGTCGATGGTTGCCGGTTTGATACCGCCAGCAACAGAAACGCGAACGTTCAAACCCAAAGAAGCGACTTCATTCAAGTCGGTGAATGGGGTTTGACCAGCCGCTTGCGCGTCCAGACCGGTGTGAACACCCATGATTTGCGCGCCCAGTTTGGCTGATTCGCGTGCGCACTCGGATTTGCTTGGCACGTTGATCAGGTCAACCTGTACTTCCGCAGCATATTTTTTTGCCGCTTTGATTACGCCACCGATGGTAGCCAAACCGGATACGCCCAATACGGTGCAGATATCTGCGCCAGCTGCGTAGAAAGCGCCTGCTTCGTATTCGCCGGCGTCCATGGTTTTCAGGTCGACCAACAACAATTTGTCTGGGTAACGGTTTCTCAACTCTTTCACTAGGTTGACGCCGTTATATTTGATGCAAGGGGTACCGATTTCAAAGATATCGACATAAGGGGCGACTTGGTCAGCCAATGCCACAGTTTGGTTGAAATCCAGTGAGTCCAACGCCATTTGAATTAATGGTCTTGCCATGTGATGTGCTCCGAAAGTTTTTAATTTTTAGTAATAGCCGATTCTTGCAAATTGCCACAACCCGCTAGGCTTGTCACGTACGTGTGATGCATCTGTAACTGTAAGATAGAAACAGCAGGTATGTCAATCCTTAGCAACCGCAAGCGCCATATAGGCTGACGACGCAATTGAAATGCTACATTTGCGTAACGGAGAGATCGCATGCCACTAAAAACCCTTCTCACCCCGCACCTCGGAACTACACCGCAATCGATCGCGTTATTGCCAAACCGGAATTGCAAAACTCGGCAACAAACCGCACACTTCGACACTACACTTCGGACACAGGAGGATGGCTGATTGAGACGCCTGTTTTTTGCACTTTGGCCCACTCCGGCCACGCGTTCGGCATGCGCAGCCGTTTGCAAACAACGGGCTGGTTGCGGCAAACCGGTTGCAACACACAATCTGCACGTTACCTTGCTGTTTTTGGGCAACGTCAACGCCAAGCAACAGGCAGAGTTGACGCTGGAAGCGGCCAAACTCAAAGATATTCCAACCGAGCTTGTATTGGACCGACTAGATTTCTGGGAAAAACCGAAAGTCCTGTGCCTGACAGCCAGCGCTTTCGACCCAAACTTCGTGCGATTCCACACCGAACTGGCTAAGATTGCCGACCGAAGCGGCATTGTTACCGACTGCCGGCCTTACAAACCACATGCCACGTTAACCAAAAAAGCCCGCTGCAACCCCGAATTGAACATAACCCCTGTGTTGTGGCAATCGAACGGATTTTGCCTGGCAGAATCCCTCCATACCCCTTCGGGCGTAGAATACCGGATCGTCGAACGATGGCACGACATCAATGCATAAACTCGTGAAGGAGAGCGCATGCCTTATCTGAAACTCAACACCAACTCCCCAGTAAATGTCGAGCAAGCCAAGGAATTACTCGGCGAATTATCCAAACTTGTCGCAACCGAGACCGGTAAACCCGAACGCTACGTGATGGTTCAATTGGCCAGCGAGGGCTCGATGCTTTTCGCCGGCAACGACCAGCCCCTGGCCTATTTGGAATGCAAAAGTATCGGCTTGACCAAAAACCAAGCACAAAACTTAGCCGCAGAGCTGTGCCAGCTCCTGTCAAATAAACTGGAGATCAAGCCGGATCGGATTTATATCGAGTTCAGTAATTGTCCGGCGGAATTTTGGGGCTGGAACGGCGGCACTTTCGGCTAAAGCCCGCCCCCTATAAAACAGCCGATCGACCTCCAGGGGGCGGAGCAATCGGTTGCGGCACCAGCCGCAACGCAATTCAATCAAGAGCCTGAAATCAGGCGCCTATTTGGCTTTTTTCGGTTCTGCCGGCTTTTCCGGTTTCGCTGGCTTTTCCGCTGCCGCTGAATCGCCGAATATTATGTTCTTCTCGTTTTGCTGAACCGTTTTTGCACCGATACCAGGGACATTTTCCAGATCCTTTGGCGTCTTAAAATCTCCATGTTCCTTTCGGTACTGCAAAATCGCTTCCGCTTTCTTCGGCCCGATTCCGGTTAACTCCTTAGCGATGGTCTCGGCATCCGCTCGATTGATGTCAATCGGCTCGGCAAACACAGAGAAGGAACATAACATCAAAATGGTAAATAATTTTTTCATATTTGGACTCCCGTTTTAATGGTTGACTGCCTGAAAAAACCGAACCCATGTCGGCGCATTTTTCAAGCTAGGCAATTCTAGAGTGTTATTGTCGAATTACAATAATTTAGAATTGCCAACCTATATTTAAACGCTAGCCTTCAGAATCGCCCGCATCGGCGCCGGCAAACCTTCGCTGGTCAACTTGGGAGAGCCCGGATCGAGAAAATCGGCCAAGGAATGAAACCGCATCCATTCCGTACTGCGCTGCTCCTCGACCGTGGTTTTGCCGACATGCAGCAACTGAATATCCTTATAACCGCAACGCTGCATCCATAACTCCAGCGCCTGACAACTGGGCAAAAACCAGACGTTGCGCATTTGCGCGTAACGGCCGGCCGGCAGCAAAACTTGGCGCTCGTCACCCTCGACCACCAGCGTTTCCAGAACCAATTCGCCGCCCGGCCGCAAACAACCTTTCAATTCCAACAAATGATCGATCGGCGAGCGCCTGTGGTACAACACCCCCATCGAAAACACGGTATCGAACCATCCCAAATTGGCCGGCACGTCTTCGATCCCCAGCGGCAAGACGTAAATCGGCGCCGGCCCGTGAAGCTTACGTATCGCCTGAAACTGCATCACGCTGAGCAAGGTAGGATCGATGCCAACCACCATCCGCGCCCCGGCTCCCAGCATTCGCCAACAGTGGTAACCATTACCGCAGCCGACGTCGAGCACAGCCCGGTTTGACAGCGGAGCGATCCCATTTTTCAGCCGCTCCCATTTCCAATCGGAACGCCATTCGGTATCGATATCGATACCAAATATCCGGTAAGGCCCTTTCCGCCAAGGATGCAACTTCATCAGCTGTTCGCGCAATTGCTGTCTGGCAACATCGGAAATATCCGAATCGACACCGATCCGCACCGCATTCGCCAAATCGATACTGGAGGCCGGGTAACGCGGCAAATCATCAACCACCTGGCGCCAACGCGGCAAATCGCCGTGCGCGGCATCGTTAAACGCCGCAGCCAATTGTCCGGGCAAACTCTCACCCCAAACCCGGTCGCCCGCCTCCCGTAGTGAGGTGTACAAATCGTCGTAACCTAGCATTTCAAAGCAATCATCGATGCGAAGTTGAAATACTGGAACCAGACCTCGACACTGGAAAAGCCTAGCGAAACCAAGCGCTGCCGATGCACTGCAAACGTTTCCGGAATCAGCACGTTTTCCAGCGCACTGCGCTTTTGGCTGATTTCCAGCTCGCTGTAGCCCTGTGCCTTTTTGAACAAGTGGTGCATCTCGGTCTGCAATTCCTGTTGCCGCGTATCGTCGAACGCCAATTTTTCCGACAAAATCAAAATTCCGCCGGGCAGCAATCCACCATAGAGCTTGGCCAAGAAAGCCTCCCGGTCCGCCAACGGAATAAATTGCAGCGTAAAATTCAACACCACGACCGACGCGTTCTCGATCGGGATGTCGCGAATGTCGGCACACACCACATCCACCCCCGCGACCGCAGAGTCCGCTAGATTTTTCCGGCACTGCTCGACCATTGCTTCAGAACAATCGACGGCCACGACACGGCAATTCTTCGCGGTGATTTGCCGCCGCATAGCCAGACTCGCCGCCCCCAGAGAACAGCCCAAGTCGAAGCAAACGCTGTCATCCCTGGCAAAGCGGCCAGCCAACAGGCCGATGGCCGAGATAATCGCCGGATAGCCGGGCACCGAACGCTGAATCATGTCCGGAAACACCTTGACCACGGCTTCATCGAATTTAAATGCGCCGACTTCGCCAAGCGGATTGGCGTAAAGAGAATCTTTGAGGGATGACATGAACAGGAAGCTGGATTCCGGCCCCACCTGCAGGCGCGGCCGGAATCCGAGGAGAACACTTAGGAGTTGTTTTTGGCGTTTAGCGCTTCAGTATTGCGTTTCGCCAACTGATTGATCACTTCCTGCAACGAACCGGTACGCTCGACTTCGTTTTTGAAACTGGTCCGATAGTTGGTCACTAAACTGACGCCTTCGATCATGATATCGTAAGCTTTCCACTGGCCTTTAACGTTCAACATCCGGTAATTGACCGCAATGGGCTGCAGCCCCGGCTGCAATACTTCGGTTTTGATCAAGACTTTGCGCTCGTCCTCTTCCGGCGTCACCGGCAAAAACCGGATCGACCAATCTTTAAACTCGAAAAACGCTCTGGAATAAGTTCTGATCAACAAAGTTTGAAATTCCTTTTTGAAACTTTCCTTCTCAGAGGGGGAAGCGTCCTTCCACAGCTTACCCAGCACCAGCGACGAAATCAGATCGAAATCCACATGCGGATAAATCACCTCTTGAACGAAGGCATTGATTTTTTGGAAATCGTGCGGAAAATTCGGGTCCTGCAGACGTTGCTTGAGCTTATTGGAAGCGTCTTCAATCGCCATTTGCGGTTCGCTTAGGTCGGCGGCCGCTACCGGCGCGATCGTAGACAAGACTGCAAATACGCTAAAAACCAACACAGACATAAAACGCATATAAGTTCGGATACTCATAAAATCATCTCAAAAGGAATTGCCGGCTAAATTAGAGTGCCCCGATTCGATACACTGCTAGAATAAAGGCCTGAGCCGGTCAAGCGAAAGACTTCGGTCCACCCTCCTTGGATCGACCAATGCCCTATTATATTACTATGGATCAGATGCCACACCCTAAAGACTTTTTCCCAGCCACCCGGATGCGGCGCATGCGCTTTCAGACTTTTTCCCGCCGGCTGATGCAGGAGAACCGCCTAAGCTGTGACGACTTGATTTGCCCGCTGTTTGTCATCGAAGGCCAAAACCAGCAGCAATCCGTCGCCTCAATGCCCGGTGTCAACCGGTTGTCGATAGACTTATTACTCAAGGAAGCGGAAACCTTGTTGGAGCTGGGCATACCCGCGATAGCCTTGTTTCCGGTGATTGATCCGGCCCAGAAGTCCTTGGCGGCAGAGGAAGCATTCAACCCGGACGGCTTAGCGCAACGCTGCGTAAGAGCGCTGAAAGCTGAGCTGCCGGAACTCGGCGTAATCACCGATATCGCCTTGGACCCGTTCACATCGCACGGCCAAGACGGCCTGCTGAATGAACAAGGCTACGTAGTCAACGACGAAACCGTGGCCGTGCTATGCAAGCAGGCCTTGTCCCACGCCGAAGCCGGCGCCGACATTGTCGCGCCATCGGACATGATGGACGGCCGGATCGGTGCGATTCGTAATACTTTGGAGAACCACGGTTTTACCAACACCCGGATTCTGGCTTATTCGGCCAAATACGCCTCCAGTTTTTACGGTCCGTTCCGTGATGCGGTCGGCTCGGCCGGTAACTTGGCCGGCGGCAACAAATACAGCTACCAGATGGACCCGGCCAATTCGGACGAAGCCCTGCGCGAAATCGCGCTGGATCTGCAGGAAGGCGCCGACATGATCATGGTCAAACCCGGCATGCCTTATCTGGACATCATCCGCCGCGCCAAAGACCACTTTGGCGTACCGACCTTCGCCTATCAGGTCAGCGGCGAATACGCCATGCTGAAGGCTGCCAGCGGCAACGGCTGGCTGGACGAACGGCAAGTCGTGCTGGAATCGCTGCTGGCCTTCAAACGCGCCGGCTGCGACGCCATCCTGACCTATTACGCCAAAGCCGCCGCCCAGTGGCTCATCCGAGGATGATCTCCGGCATGAACGATAACCGCAACAGCTTCGCCAACATCCCCGACTCGAGCCTATCCGATCGATACGCGGTATTCGGCCATCCGATCAACCACAGTAAATCGCCCAGAATACACAAACTGTTTGCCGAGCAAACCGGGCAAAATCTGGCGTACTCGGCACAGGACGTCCCCGCGGACAACTTTACAGCCGCGGCAGATGCTTTTTTTAGCGCCGGCGGCAAAGGCCTGAACTGCACGGTGCCATTGAAAGAACTGGCGTGGCGTTATGCAGACCGGCTCAGCGAGGCCGCCGAAGCGGCCAAGGCGGTAAACACCCTGGCGTTGACCGCCGACGGCAGCATTTTGGGCGAGAATACCGACGGCACCGGCCTGTTGAACGACCTGACCGCGAACCTCCAGCTCAATCTGCCGGGAACCGCCATTCTGATCCTCGGTGCAGGCGGCGCCTGCCGCGGCATTGTCGCCCCGTTGCTGAAGCAAAAGCCGGCCAGCCTGGTGATCGCCAATCGGACACCTGCCAAAGCTCATACCATCGCCGACGACTTCAATTCTCTCGGCGCGGTGGACGCCTGCGGTTACGACGCCCTGGCCGGCCGCTGTTTCGATCTGATCATCAACGCCACCGCGGCCAGCCTCAGCGACGAACTCCCGCCGCTTCCCGCCGGACTGCTCGCCGAAAATGGCACCTGCTACGACTTGGCTTACGCCAACCGGCCGACCGCCTTCGTGCGCTGGGGCTTGGCCAATGGCGCGGCAAAAAGTGTCGACGGTTTAGGCATGTTGGTGGAACAAGCCGCCGAGGCGTTCTATATTTGGCGAGGAGTCCGCCCTGCCACCGCACCGGTGATCGGCTTGCTCGACCAAGAACGCCGAGAGACCAACTGAACCCGGACAAATGACAAACACGCCGACAAACGGCGACAATCACCCGCAAAACGACTTCTATACGGTTATTGGAACAGCATGAGTGGAATCAGATCTTTTTTCGAAAAAGCCCAGGCCAAGCTGCACAAGCAACACGCCGGACAACCCATTACACCGGAGACGTTGAAACAGCTATTTCCGATCCGGAATCTCAGCGACGAAATCCTGCAAACCTTTTCCACCGACAACCACGTGGAAAGCCTCAGCGCGGGTAGTATCCTGTATAACGTTAACGAACAGGCCACCTGCGCGATTTACCTGTTGCAGGGCACCGTCACGCTGGCCGACCACAACGGCAAGAGTTACGAAATCGTGGCCGGCAGCGCCCAAGCCAAGTTTCCAATCTGTAGCGGCACCAAGCACACCGCCACCGCGACCGCCAAAACCGACGTCGACATCCTGCGGGTATCGTTGAAAATCATGTTGACGCCCAGTCGGCAGGACCACGGCAAACTGGAAATACCCGAAGAGTTGCATGACAACCGCCTGCTGGCGTTGTTCGCCGAACACTTCCAGAATTCCGACCACGAAATCGAAATACCGTCCCTGCCGGAAGTCGCCATCAATCTGCGCAAGGCCATCCAAAAAGATGTCAATATCGACGAAGCGGTCAAGATCATCCAACTCGATCCCGCGATCTCCGCCAAATTGATCGAAGTTGCCAACTGCCCACTGTACTTGACGACGGTGCGCGCCAAAAACTGCAAAGAGGCCGTGGTCCGCATCGGCTTGAACGCCACCCGCAATTTGGTCACCGCATTGAGCATGCGGCAAATTTTCAAAAGCAAATCGCCACTGATCAAAAGCCATTTGGAAAACTTATGGAAACAAAGCCTGTATTTGTCGGGCCTTTGCCATGTGCTGGCCAGCCATACCCGCGAACAAAATCCGGAGAACGCGCTGTTGGCGGGCTTGGTTTGCGACATCGGCGTGATCCCGTTCCTGAACTTCGTCGCCAACCTGCCTAACGAATACCACAACGAAAGCGAGATCGAACAAGCCATCCCGGTCATCAAGGGGCCGGTCGGCGCCGTGGTCTTAAAAGAATGGGATTTTGCGGAAGAATTCCTCGACGTTGCCCTGTCCAGCAGCAATTGGTACCAAAACAGCCATGAAAAACTGACGCTGACCGATATCGTGGTGTTGTCGCGCCTGCATGCGCAGATAGGCAAAACCGCGTCTTCCGAGTTGCCGGCGATCACTGCCATTCCGGCCGCCAGCAAACTGAAAAATTTCTCGTTGTCTCCGGAAAACACACTGGCGATCCTACACGACGCCAAAGCCAAAATTCACGAAGCCCTGAGTATTTTCTCGACCTGACCGCATGTTCTTAAAGCTATTTAAAAAAACCGCCGAACCGAGCCAGCGAGCGGAAAAAACTCGCGAAGCAACGACAGCGCAATTACCGCTCCAGTTTTTGCAGCAGCTGATCCCGGTGGGCGAATTACCGGTCACGGAGCTGAAAACCTTGCCCATCAGATTGCGTAATTTCAATCCAGGGGACTTGCTGTTCAACCGCGGCGAGCAGACGGAGGAAGTGGCATACCTTTACAGCGGCCAAGTATTTATGGAAGCCGCCAACGGTGCTGGATACATGGTGGAAGCCGGCACCTTCAAAGCTTGCTATCCGCTGGCGACCTCCGGCGAACAGAACTTCAACGCCATCGCCAAATCTGCGTTGCAAGCCGTCTACCTGCCGCTGTCGGCCTTGCAACGCAGCAGCAAACTGGCCGACCAGACCGCCCTGAATCTGGAACAAGTCCCGCAAGCCTTGCGCAATACGGTGTTGTTCCAACGCTTCTGCCAAGCTTTCAAGGCCGACAACCTGCACGTCCCCAGCCTGCCCGACGTGGCACTGAGGCTGCGTAGCGCGTTGCAAAAAGACATCAGCATCGGCGATGCGGTCAAAATCCTGAATTTGGATCCGGTGATTTCCTCGAAACTGATCCAGGTCGCCAACAGCCCAATCTATCGCAGCAACCGGCCGATCACCAGCAGCCACGACGCCGTCAACCGGCTCGGCTTCAAGACCACGCAAAATCTGGTCACCAGCATCAGCTTGCATCAGTTATTCAAAAGCCGGAACAAACAGTTGAACCAACTGGTTCAGTCGTTGTGGAAACAAAGCATCCAGGTTGCCAGCCTCAGTTACACCCTGGCCGGGCTCAGCGGCAAAATCAATGCCGACGAAGCCTTGCTGGCCGGCTTGACTCATAACATCGGCGCCCTCCCGATCGTAACCCTGACTGAAACGCTGGACCCGGCCGAATACAACGAAACCGAACTGCGAGCCGCTATCGATCATTTGCAGGGTGTGGTTGGTGCTTTTATCCTTAAGAAATGGCACTTTCCGGACAGCCTGCAACAGATTCCATTAAGCACCGATAACTGGTATTTCGACGACGCCAAGTCGCTGCAAGTCAACGATATCGTCTTGCTGGCAAAATTCCACAGCCGGCTCGGCGGCCCGCTAAGCCAGAACTTGCCGCCACTGAACACTTTACCGGCCTTCCAAAAACTGGGCGACAATACACTGACGCCCGACATGTCCTTGAAAGCGCTGCAAGATGCCAAACAGCAAATAGCGGAGGCGCTGAATTTCTTCCGGACCTGATACCAGCCCGTGCAACAACGCTAAGCGCCCCGGACGCGGGCTGCCTCAAGCCCTCGCATCCTTACTTGGCAAGCCAGACACTTTCCAGCTTACGGCGCTACCCAGCCGTTTGCTCCTGTACAAATCGTTCGAATTTCCGGAATATAGTGGCAATATCCGCATCGTGCGGAAAACTGCTTGTGCCGCAGCCGAACGGAACCAACACAACCGGCGTCACTGATCCCGGCTTACGGCGCAAGCCCAGTGCAAAGGCTCCCCGGAGTTCGACGCAAATCCCGACGCTAGCAGGCTCAACCTAAGCAAATTGCATCAGGATTTTGCGTCGGCGATATCGCACGACACCCACACCGAGGGTCGAGCGACGCTGCTGCCGTGCTGACATCGTTTTTCATTTTTTCATCTAAATTGGCACCGACATGACCAACCCGTTACTCGTACAAACCGAATTGCCCCAATTTTCCAAAATACTGCCCGAACACGTCGAACCGGCCATCGACCAATTACTGGCCGAGGCTAGAGCCACGATCGAAAAACAACTCGCAGGCGGCGAGGCCTACTCTTGGCACAACCTGATCGACCCTATCGAAACTGCCGAAGACCGGCTGAATAAAGCCTGGTCGCCGGTCAGCCACATGAATTCGGTAGTCAACAGCGAAGCCATGCGCGACGCTTACAACGCCTGCCTGGGCAAATTGAGCGCATATTCGACCGAAGTCGGCCAGAACAAGGCGCTGCAACAGGCCTATAAAGCCGTCCGCGACAGCACCGAATTCGCTGCGCTGGATCGCGCCCAACAAAAGATTATCGACAATGCATTACGCGACTTTCATCTTTCAGGCGTCGATCTGCCGGCGGACAAACAAGCCCGCTTCAAGGAAATCAGCCAGCAATTGTCCAAACTCGCCAGCCAGTTCGAGGAAAATCTGCTGGATGCTACCAACGCCTGGCACAAACAAATCACCCATGTCGACGATCTGGCCGGGCTACCGGAATCCGCGTTGGCGCAAGCCAAGCAGGCGGCCGAAGCCGAGGGCAAGGACGGCTGGCTGATCAACCTGCAATTCCCGTCCTATCTGGCGATCATGACCTACGCCGATAACCGCGATTTACGCCGCGAACATTACGAAGCCTTCTGTACCCGTGCCTCGGACCAAGGTCCGCACGCCGGACGCTGGGACAACTCGGAAATCATGGAGCAGATCCTGGCCTTACGCCACGAAAAAGCCCAATTGCTGGGCTTCGACAATTACGCCGAGTATTCGCTCGCCACCAAAATGGCCAAGTCCACCGAGGATGTCGTTCAATTTCTGGAAGATCTGGCGGACAAATCCTGGCGCCAAGCCCGCCGCGATCTGGCGGAACTGAAAGAATACGCCGCGCAACAACACGGCCTGCAAGATTTGCAAGCCTGGGATATCGGTTATTACTCGGAAAAAATGCGCCAACATTACTATCAGTTGTCGCAAGAAGAAGTAAAAGCTTATTTCCCCGACAGCAAAGTGGTGCCGGGCCTGTTTGCGATTGTAGAGCGACTGTTCGGCCTCCAAATTTCCGAGCTCAAAGACTTCGACACCTGGCATCCCGACGTCCGCTTTTACCAAATTCTCGACCGCAACGGCCAACTGCGCGGCCGCTTCTTCCTCGATTTATATGCCCGTGCCAAAAAGCGCGGCGGCGCCTGGATGGACGACTGCGTCTGCCGCAAGAAATCCACGGACGGCCATTTGCAAACCCCGGTAGCGTACCTGACTTGCAACTTCACGCCGCCGACCGGCAACGATCCCGCCCTGCTGACCCACGACGAAGTGGAAACCCTGTTCCACGAATTCGGCCACGGCTTACACCACATGCTGACTCAGATCGATTACCTGGGCGTTTCCGGCATCAACGGCGTGGAATGGGATGCAGTTGAGTTGCCCAGTCAATTCCTGGAAAACTGGTGTTGGGATCGAGAAGCGCTGGGCTTGATTTCCGGCCACTACCAAACCGACGCACCGTTACCGGACACGCTATATGCCAAAATGCTGGCCGCCAAAAATTTCCAGGCCGGGATGATGATGGTGCGGCAACTCGAATTCAGCTTGTTCGACTTCAAAATCCACCAACATTTCGATCCAGCCAAGGGCGGCCGGATCTATCCGACTTTACAGCAAGTGCGCGAGCAGGTCGCGGTGGTCAAGCCGCCCGAGTTCAACCGCTTCGCCCACAGCTTTTCCCATATCTTCGCCGGCGGCTACGCGGCGGGCTATTACAGTTACAAATGGGCGGAAGTGCTGTCGGCCGATGCCTTCTCGCTGTTCGAAGAAAACGGCATCTTCGACCAGGCGACCGGCGAGGCATTCTTGCACAATATCCTTGAGCAGGGCGGCAGCGCCGACGCGATGACCTTGTTCAAAAACTTCCGCGGCCGCGAACCGAATATCGATGCGTTATTGCGCCACAACGGCATTGCCGCATAACGGCCCCAGCGGCTGTTTGGCCGAGTTGCCAAACGGCCGGATTTTTTACTCTCAGGAGCAACCATGAAAAATTGCCCTCAGTGCGGTCAGGCCCGAATCGGCGAGGAATTCAAATGCCCGAACTGCGACGTGTTTTATTCGCAGCTGGACGAGTTGCTGTTCGAGGAACAGCAGCGCCTGGAACGCGACACCCTGGCCGGAGCAATCAAACGCATCCGCGCCGCAACCGACCGCAAACAGGCGATGAAACAAGAATTGGCCGCGTTATGGCGCAAAACGCCGTTGCGGACCAAAATCGTGTTGTGGACCGTCATCGCTTTTCTGTTCGTCCTGATCGTGCCGGTGATTTGACGGTCGAATCCGGATGGCAGCATTGCAAATACTGGCCGCCCTGCTCTACGCGAATCTCGGCGAATGGCTAATGCATAAGTACCTGCTGCATGGCCTGGGTAAGAATCCCGGCAGCATTTGGGCTTACCACTGGCACCAGCACCACAGGATTTGCGCGGAACAAGGTATGCGCGATCCAGGCTATCGCAGCTTACGCTGGACCTGGAACGCGCAGACCAAAGAATTGGCAATATTGGCGCTTATCGTAACGCTGCACCTGCCTTTGGCGCTCGACCTGCCGTTCTTCCTGCTAGCACTCTATGCTTCGCTGGCGCTGTATTACTACAAACACCGCCGCGCCCATCTCGATCCCGATTGGGCAAAGCGGCACTTACCCTGGCACTACCAGCACCATCTGCAGGCAGGTAACGGCAATTGGTGCGTAACTTGGCCCTGGTTCGATTACGTTTTCGGTACCCGCTTGAACAATTGGACCGGCGAGCCTACGAACTAAACCCGGCATTGCGGATTCCGTTACACTTTGCGGGCGAATGCGATACCAGCGGTCCAACCTTTCCCTCGGACATCCAATCATCTACTTTGGTATGAAATATAAAGACCTACGCGATTTCATTCAGCAACTGGAAAAACAGGGCGAACTGAAGCGCATCAAACACGAAATCAATCCGGTTCTGGAAATGACCGTCATTTGCGACCGGGTGCTGAAACAAGGCGGCCCGGCATTGTTATTCGAAAACCCGAAAGGCTCGAATATTGCCGTACTCGGCAATCTGTTCGGCACGACCAAGCGGGTGGCGATGGGAATGGGCGCCAAGGATATCTCCGAGTTACGGGCGATCGGCGAAGTATTGGCTTACCTGAAGGAACCGGAACCGCCCAAAGGCGTGAAGGACGCACTGGAAAAGCTGCCGGTGTTCAAACAAGTGCTGAACATGGCGCCGAAAGTCGTCAATAATCCGCCCTGTCAGGAAGTGATCAGAATCGGCGACGAAATCGATCTGGCCGATTACCCGATTCAGACCTGTTGGCCGGAAGACGCCGCCCCCCTGATTACCTGGCCGCTGGTGATCACGCGCGGGCCGAACAAAGAACGGCAAAACCTCGGCATCTACCGCCAGCAAGTCATCGGCAAAAACAAAGTCATCATGCGCTGGCTGGCCCATCGCGGCGGCGCACTGGATTTTCGGGAATGGCAACAACAACGCCCCGGCGAGCCGTTTCCGGTCGCGGTGGCACTCGGCGCCGATCCGGCGACGATACTGGCGGCAGTCACCCCGGTACCCGACCCTTTGTCGGAATACGCCTTCGCCGGCCTGCTGCGCGGCAGCAAGACCGAAGTGACCAAATGCCTGAGCAACGATCTGCAAGTACCGGCCAGCGCCGAAATCGTCCTCGAAGGCTTTATCTACCCAAACGAAACCGCGCCGGAAGGCCCCTACGGCGACCATACCGGCTATTACAATGAAGTTGACGAGTTTCCGGTGTTCACCATCGAACGCATCACCCAGCGCCAGGTGCCGATTTACCACAGCACTTACACCGGCCGGCCACCCGACGAGCCGGCGATTTTGGGTGTGGCCTTGAACGAAGTGTTCGTGCCGATTCTGCAGAAGCAGTTTCCGGAAATCGTCGATTTCTACCTGCCGCCGGAAGGCTGTTCCTACCGGATGGCGGTCATCAGCATGAAGAAACAATATGCCGGCCACGCCAAGCGGGTCATGCTCGGTACTTGGTCCTACTTGCGCCAGTTCATGTACACCAAATTCGTCATCGTGGTCGACGACGACGTGGACGTGCGCAACTGGCAGGACGTGATCTGGGCCATCACCACTCGCATGGACCCGGCCCGGGATTTGACGATTTTGGAGAATACGCCGATCGATTACCTGGATTTCGCCTCGCCGGTATCCGGCCTGGGCTCCAAAGTCGGCTTCGACGCTACCAACAAATGGCCCGGCGAAACCGCACGCGAATGGGGGCGGCCGATTGTGATGCGGCCGGAGGTCATAAAAAAAGTCGACGCAATGTGGGATTCGCTGTTCAGTTAATGTAGACTGCAGACTTTCCGTAATTAACTGTAGTCGCCGTAATGAAAATATTGGTCGCCGACGACCTGCCGGAAAACAGAATACTGCTGGAGAAATTGCTGACCCGGATGCAGCATCGGGTTATCTTGGCGGCAAACGGTCAGGAAGCCGTCGACCAGTTCGCCGCCACCGATCCCGATCTGATACTGATGGACATCATAATGCCGACACTCGACGGCATCCAGGCAATCAAAGCCATCCGCGCACTGAATAGCAGCAAATGGACGCCGATTTTCGTCATCAGCGCATTGACCGAAACCGAAGACGTCGTCGCCGGTCTGGAAGCGGGGGCCGACGACTATTTACCGAAACCGTTCAATCAAGCCATCCTGCAAGCCAAGCTCAACTCGGTGCAGCGTTTTTTGGATATGCAACGCGTCATTGCCGCCGACACGGCGCAATTGAAGATGTACCACGACCGGAACGAAACCGAGCAATTGTTCCTGCAAAGCATTTTTGCCCGCTTGATCAGGCAAAACGATCTGAAAGACGACTATCTGCAATTTTGGTTGAAACCGGCCAACCGCTTCAGCGGCGATTTGATTTGTGCCCGCCGCGTCAGCCAACAGCAAATATATTTCATGCTGGCCGATTCAACCGGCCACGGCTTGGCGGCGGCGATTCCGACCGTCATAGTCAATCAGGCATTTCAGGCCATGACCCGAAAAGGCTTGGCAATTCCCGTTATCGTCAGGGAAATAAACCGCTTATTGTTCACGCAGATACCGCCGGATCGCTTTGTGGCGCTGGCTATCGGCATGATAGACAGCACGCGGAAATCGATAGAATTGTGGAATGGCGGCTTGCCTAGCGCATTGGTCCTCGACTCTGCCGGCACCGCGATGCATTCCTTTAAATCTCGCCATACCTTTGCCGGCATCCTGGCCGACGAGGAATTCGATGACCGCTGCGAACTTTGGCAATGGGAATCGGCTTGCGAGTTATTTGTCTATTCCGACGGCCTGACCGACGCCCAAGATCCAGACCACGCATGTTTCGGTCAAGGCGGCTTGCTCGAGACCTTGGCGGCCACTCCGGCCGGCCAACGCATCGATGCCGTCAAAGCGGCGCTGGAACGCCATTTGGCAATTCGCGAAGCCCACGACGACATCTCCTGCATGGCAATACGCTGCGTATAACGTTCCACCCTGGAGCGGCCGAATCTCCGCCGGGGCCTCGCCAGCGCCCCAACACGCCACACGCATCGAACGTTATTAAAAAATGTCTTTCGAAACCACCTGCGATTCAAGCAGAATATGCGGGTACTTATAACTCTGCCGACCAAAGGCTCGCGCAATTGAACCTACATCCCGACTACCGGCAAATTTCGCATTGGGCGATCGCGTTGAGCGAACAACCCGACTACCAAGGCCTGACTTACCGCTTCCTGCATTTATTGGAAGATTTGCCCTGGATCGACCAGGCAGCTGCCTACGAAGTCTACGGCGAACGCAACCTAAAAACCGGCGAAGCCCGGTGTACCAGCGAGCAACTGGTGCGGCGCTTTCCGTTGGATTTTGCCGAGCAGCCGCAGGAAGAGGACATCGACCTGCTTAAGGAATTTAACAGCAGTGCCGATCTGACGCCTAGCAAACCCAATGCAGCTGGGCTGTTCACCCAAATCGTCGCTCCGGTACGCGAGCTGGGCGGACCCGACCGGGCCTTACTACTGAAGGGAACGTTCGATCCACCGGCCTTGGCACTGCTTACCGATCTAATCTCGATTTACCGGAATCTGGTGGCGCTACACGACCGCAAGGAACGCGACCCATTGACCAAATTGCCTAACCGCCAGTCGTTCGACGCCCGCATGTTACAGGTCTGCGATTATTTCCGCTCGCATCCGATCAAGGATTGCTACTTGGAGAAGAGCTCCTGGATTGCCATGCTGGATATCGATCATTTCAAACGGATAAACGACACTCACGGCCATTTATACGGCGACGAAGTATTGCTGATGTTCAGCCAGGCAATGGAAAGACATTTCCGCTACAACGATTTTTTGTTCCGTTTCGGCGGCGAGGAATTTGTCGTGATATTGAATCTGGTCAATCAGGCCGACGCCGTGTCGACCTTCGAGCGGTTCCGCACCGCAATCGAGCGTCAGCAATTTCCGGTTGCCGGCCAAGTCACTGTCAGCATCGGCCTAACCCATATCGACCACCAAACTGAGCCGGCCCACTTGCTGGACAGGGCGGACAAAGCGCTTTACCAGGCCAAAGCCGGGGGCCGAAACAGGCTGGTAACCCACCCAAACCCGAACTCCGCTGCCGGTTAACACCGGCCAACCGGAGCTTTGTTAAGCCGGCAAACGAATCCCGATCTCGGCCATTCGGCAAAGCCTAGCCGGTAACGGCTTCGATATTGCCGACCACCTCATCGGAAGCCAATACCAAACCGCGCTTGAAACTCTCGCACGCCAGGTCTTTTTCGCCGCGGCTGAACTGCACTTCGCCGAGTAATTGGTAAGCAGCGACCGACGGTTCAATATTCAGGCTTTTCAACAAGTACTGTTCGGCTTTTTCCATTTGTTGCACTTTCAAAGCCAGTTTGCCGAGCACGCGCAGCAACACGGCATTGGCCGGATGCACTGCCAACCATTGTTCTATCGACTGCAATTGCTTGGCGGAGTCGGAGGTTTCGACGTTAGCCAACAACACCAGCAAGGTATCATCCCAGCGCCGGCCCAACTGTTTCAGCATCGCCGGCTCGACGCTTTCGCCAGCGCCGGCACCGATCATTGCCGCAAAGTAAATATTGGCAATACCCGGCAAGATTTTGATATGGTCCGGCACGGTCTCCCAACAAGCTTGAACGGCTTGGGCGTCGTTCTGCTCGGCCGCTTGTTTCAACAACCGGCTGAAGGTCTCGGTTTCCAGCAACTTGACGTCGGCTTCCATCAGCACTTTATGTTGCTGCAAGGAGGGCAACAGCTTGCTCAGGCCTTCCCAATCGCCCAGGTGCTGGTAAGCCTGATGCATCATTTTCAACACCCTGGCATGGCCGGGGTTGATTGAATGCAATTTGCCCAAAGTCTCCAACGCCTGCTCAAATTGTTGTTCGGAAAGGTGCAACTCCGCTTGAGTCAAGCCAACCGTGATGCTGGTATCGGACGATTGCGCCGCGGCTTTTTGCAAATACTCGTCGCGTTTGTCCAGCGCCCCCCGCGATTGCGCCGCCCTCGCTGCGGTCAAATAGTGCAGCAGCGGCGCGCCGCTATTCGCGGCGTGCTTGACCAGAATTTTCTCGGCCCGCTCCCAGTTGCCGTCAGCGGCATCGAACAGACCGGCGATTAACGCTTCCTGGGAACGGTTGAATTTGATGTTGCGCCGGCGTTTGGATAGCTGCCCCGGCAGTCTGAGCAATACGCCCAGTAACCGGAAGAAGTTATACAACGCAAAAAAACCGATCACCGACGCCACGGCAAATACCGTCAGCGAGGTTTCCAACGACCAATGGCCGAAACCGATCAAGACATAGCCGGGATCGTTATACTCGGCCAACCAGCTGTGCAGCCAATACGCCGCAACAACCGCACAAAGCAGCGAGCCGAGGAAATAAACAAGATTCTTCATGGCGCCACCGCTGATTACTGGCCGGCCGTTGCGGCTTCGGCCGGCGCCGGCGGATTGTTGAACACGGCCTTATCGGTCTCGATCCGCAGCTTGCTAATGTCCTTCAGTAGCTTCAGCGAGCCGCTGACGTCCGGGTACTGGCTACGAATCTGAACCCCGGCCAGTTTATCCAGCTCAACGGCAAAGTTATCGGTCTGTTGGTTTTCGGCAAAATTCTTCTTCAGCCATTGTTTGGCGTCGGCAACGCTGCTGGAAAACAAGGCATCATTCTGTTGCACCAAGGCAATCTGGATCATTTCCAACCGAACTTTCAATTGCTGTTTGATAAAGTGAGCTTCTTCCGGGGTCAGCACGGCATTGACCGGCTGGTCGGTATGGCGCAATACCACATAGCCCTCCAATTGCTTGGCAACCTGTTGCAGGATTTCATGACCGTGTTCGGACAAATCCTGATTGGCCGCTTCCGGTTTTTCCAAGGCTTTGCCGGCGTGCGGCAGAAACACCGCCAAGCTTTCTACCGAATCCTGCAATTGTTGGATTTGCGCGTAAAGGCCGACGATATCCGGCACGATGGCACTGTTCAACAACGACAGTTCTTTGGCAATTTGCTCTCTGACCTTGAATACCGCCGCATCTCCACTTTCGCGCAGCCGTTGGTCGGCCGCTTCCAGCGCCTGACGCGTGGTATTGACGTCGCCGACCAGCTGCAACCGCTGATTCGCGACTGTCAACAAGTATTCGGCATCCGCCAGCAGCCAATCGCCGCGTGTTTTACCCAATTGGCGCTGCACCACCAATATAGAGTTCTCCAATTCCTTGCGGGCTGTCGTCAAACGCTCTTCGTGCAACTGGGAGAACTCGGCCAAGGTTTGGTTGAAATGGTTGTCCTTGCCGGTCATTTCGGCATTGACGTTGGCGATCTGGGATTGCACCCCGGCCAACTGATCGCGCAAGCCGTTCAACTCCCGGTCCAGTTCGATGATTTTCTGATTGTCCTGACTATTCTCGGTGTCTTGGCTGGCTCGTAATTGCTGCAAATAATAAAAACCCGCCGCCGCCACCGCCACAACCAGGGCGATGGAAAGTATGCCTATCCAAAGACCGGCGTGCGACTTCTTAACCACTACCACCTGAGCTGGAGCTTCTTGTTTTTCTTCAATTACTTCCGCCACTGTTTTCCCCGTTCAATAACGTCGTCAAGGTCTCTAATATCGCCGCATCCGTCGCTTGCGAGCTGACTGCCACCCGTTTAAATCCTAGCTGTAGCGCAGTTTTGCCGATACGCTCGCTCACCACCACTAATCCGATTTGCCGCAATCGTTCAACCGACTCGCCGTCCAGCATTGCCAACAAATTTTGCAGCGCCTCAACGCTGGTCACCGTCACCGCTGCCAGCCGGTTTCCTTGCAGATCGGCCCGCAATCCAGCGGCATCGGCCTCCGGCCGGCTCCGGCTGTAGACTTCCAAATACATCACTTCGGCACCGCGGCCACGTAGTCCGTCCGCCAATTTTTCCCGGCCGCCGCAGCCGCGCACAATAGTGCAGCGCAAGCCTGCAACCTGCTGCAGTGCCGGCTCGGCTAGCAAACCGTCGCTACTGAATTCCCTGGCCGGCACACACGCCACCTCGCAGCCAGCCTGCCGCAACGCTTCCGCGGTTGCGGCGCCGACAGCCGCCAGTCTGGCTCCACGCCAACCCGGCATTTTGCCACCGAACGCCGGTATAGCAAAATCCACAGCGTTACTACTGGTAAAAATCAGCCAATCGCTGGCTGCGGCATCAGCCAGAGCTTGTGCCTCAGGCTGATGCGCAACGATCAGCAAGGTCGGAAACCGCACCGGAATGCCGCCACGGCTTTCGATTAATTCGCACAAATGCTCGGCTTGACCGGCAGGCCGGGTTACTAAAACGCGCGCGCCGTTCAAACCGGGCATCACTGGTAAAGCTCGCGGAGTATCTGATCGGCCCCTTGCGCCAATAAATCGTCCGCTACCGCCCGGCCCAATGCCTCAGCCTGCGCCAAACTGCTCTCAGCCTCGGCACGGTACAAAACGGAACCGTCGGGACTACCGACTAAACCACGCATGAACAAGCGCTGGCCTTTGACTTCGGCAAAACCGGCGATCGGCACCTGGCAACCGCCATTTAGCCTGGCGTTCATAGCCCGTTCCGCGCCGACACGGATGCTGGTCTCTTCGTCGTGCAATACCTTTAGGTACTGATGAATCTCGGCATCGTCGATCCGGCATTCGATGCCGATCGCGCCTTGGCCCATGGCCGGCAAGGACTCCTCCGGCAGCAAGCGGGCGGTGATGCGTTCCGCCAAATTCAGCCGTTTCAGTCCGGCCGAGGCCAGAATAATCGCGTCGTATTCGCCGGCATCGAGTTTGGCCAGACGGGTATTGACGTTACCACGCAGGCTCAAAATTTCGGCATTCGGGAATTTTTCCTTAATTTGGCATTGACGACGCAAACTGGAGGTGCCGATTCGGGCATCCGCCGGCAGCTCGGCCAAAGCCCGGTAACGGTTGGAGACGAAGGCGTCGGTCGGATCTTCGCGTTCCAGGATCACCGCCAGATGCAAGCCATCCGGAAATTCGACCGGCACGTCTTTCATCGAGTGCACGGCAATATCGGCCGCCCCTTCCAGCATGCCCTGTTCCAGTTCCTTGACGAACAAACCCTTGCCGCCCACTTTCGCCAACGGCGCATCCAGGATTTTGTCGCCGCGGGTCACCATCTTCACCAGTTCGGTCTGCAAGCCCGGAAAAGCCTGACGCAAGCGCTCGGCGACGTGCTCGGCCTGCCACAAAGCCAGCGGACTTTGCCGGGTGGCGATTCGAATGATTCTGTCAGCCAAAATAGCTCCTGCCGATTCGGGCGGGAACCACCCGCACCCTGAGTTGAGAATAAATGGCGGCTATTGTAATCCGATTCTCCGGGAAACGGGGTTAGAAGTTATCCTGCACCAAAACCGTCCAGCATCGTGCTTTTGGCACAGCTGGCAGCGTATCGCAGCAAGCAATTCCCGATTCACTGCAATTCCGGTTAACCTTGGCTAATAAAGAGGAGTTTCCAATGGAGAGAGCGATACGCCTGCTAGCAATCGTCGGCCTGATTGCCGCAATACCCAGCATCGGCTGCTTTACCTACTACGCCGCGGCGGAGGCTGACGCTGGCCGCGAGGCATTCGGCGTTTCAGACCTGTTGGCGTATCCGATGGCTTTGTTGTCGTTCGCCGCCTTGGCGACCGGCCTCAGTGCCGACCCGCCTAACATTCGTCAGGCCGCGCTGGCGGCGATTTTTCTGTTGGCATCGCTCGCATTGATATTGAGCCATGGCTTTTGAAAAACAGCCGACCGATACCGTCACCAAGCTCAACGAATTTCGAAACCCACAAAATGTTCATCGCTGTGATGCTGCATCACCGTCACCTCTCCGACTTTGGCCAACAGCGGCCCTCGATGGCACCAGGCCACTAGCTTTTGCATTCCTTCCGGATCACCCCTGGCGACAATTTCCACGGAACCGTCAGCCAAGTTGCGGACGAAGCCGGATAGATTGAGCTTTACCGCCTGCTTCTGGGTATAGGCCCGAAAATAGACGCCCTGCACCCGGCCTTTAACGATGATATGCACACAATCCGTCATCGGCTGATCCTCCAGCAATAATGAATTTTTTGGTCGCGAGCGAAATCGTCCGGGATCGTGGCCGCAGTTATATCTTCGAAGTGCAGACCGGCCAAAGCCTCGCGGTCCAATTTGAAACGGCGGAAGTTGGTCGAGAAATACAAAACCCCGCTGGGCGCCAGTAAGGCCGCGGCGTTTTTCAGCAACGCGACATGATCGCTTTGGATATCGAAGACCTCGTCCATTTTCTTGGAGTTGGAAAAGGTCGGCGGATCGAGAAAAATCAGGTCAAATTGCGGCCGACTTTTTAACGCCGCTTGCTCGGCCAGCCATTTTGGGCAATCCGCCCGCACCAGTTTATGGTCGCCGCGAATGCCGTTCAATTCGAAATTACGCTTGGCCCAGTCCAGATAGGTGTTGGACATATCGACCGTGACCGACGCCACCGCACCACCAACCGCCGCATGCACCGTGGCGCTGCCGGTGTAGGCGAACAGATTCAAAAAGCGTTTGCCCTTGGCTTCCTGTTGAATGCGCAAACGCATCGGCCGGTGATCCAGAAACAGGCCGGTATCCAGATAATCCTCGAAGTTGACCCAGAACTTGCAACCGCCTTCCTCAACGACCTGGAAGCGGCCGGAATCGCCTTGCTTTTCGTATTGGTCGCTGGCTTTTTGCTTGCGGCGGATTTTCAAAAACACCTGGTTGGCCGGGATTTCCAGCACCTTGGGTATTTCCGCCATTGCGCCGGCCAGACGCTGGTTGGCCTTGGCTGGATCGATGGTTTTCGGCGATTCGTATTCCTGAACGTTGACCCAGGTATTCTCGCCCTGATAAACATCCACCGCGACCGCGTATTCCGGCAAATCGGCATCGTACAAGCGATAGCAATGCACGTTATTCTGCTTGGCCCATTTCGCCAGCTTTTTCAGATTCTTGCGCAAACGGTTGCCGAACATGTCCGCTTGCGGATCGACCTGTTCGGCTTGGGCGCGGCGCCAGATGGATTCGGCGCGCTCCTGTTGCGATTTGGCCTTGGGCTCGAAGAAAGCTTTTTCCTCGATGTTAAAACGCAACAACTTGCATTCCAGCGCCCCGTTGAACAACGTGATCGGCTTCTGCGAGCGGATGCCCAGCCTAAAGCCCAGCTCCGGGTCGCTGATGATCATCGCCGCCTGCCAGCCGGTGAAGCGCTGTTTCAACACCTCGCCGAAGCGGCGATACAACGCGGCGGTTTCCGCTTCGTCGCCCAAGCGTTCGCCGTAGGGCGGATTACAGGCGATCAAACCTTTGAGCCAGCTTTCCGCCGCGGCCGCATCGCCGATGTCGCGTTTTTCGATATGAATCTTGCCGGACAAGCCGGCGTTTTCGACGTGCTGAACCGCAGTGGCGACGGTACGCCGGTCCTGGTCGAAACCGACGATGGTAGGCAGTTTTGCCAGCCCGGCCTCGCGGCGTTGCCGTGCTTCGTCGAGCAAGCCTTGCCACAACTCGGCATCGTGTTTCTTCCAGCCCAGAAAACCAAAATAATCGCGCTGCAAACCCGGCGCGATGTCGGCGGCAATCAAGGCGCCTTCCAGCAGCATCGTCCCGGAACCGCACATCGGATCCAGCAACGTGCCGCCTTGTTCGGCAATCTTCGGCCAGCCGGCGCGCAGCAAAATCGCCGCTGCCAGGTTTTCCTTGATCGGCGCGGCAATGCTGACGTCGCGAAAACCGCGCTTGTGCAAACTCTCGCCGGACAAATCCAGGCTGAGCTGGGCCAAGTCGTTGTGCAGATAAACATTGACCCGCAGCGAGGGCCGCTCGGTCTCGACACTGGGCCGTTTGTTGAATTTGGCGCGCATCTGGTCGACGATGGCGTCTTTGACCTTTTGCGCGCCGAAATGGGTGTTGTTGATGGCAGGACTGTTCTTGCTGCTGAACGACACCGCCAGACTGTCGTCCGGCTTCATATGCTCGAACCAGTTGATGCGTTTGACGCCGTCGTACAAGTCCTGCTGGGATTTGACCTCGAAACTGCTCAATGGCAGAAAGATCCGGTTGGCGACCCTGGACCACAAACACACCCGGTAGGCCAGCGCCAAATCGCCGTCGAAGGCCACCCCGGCCAGCTTTTCCTTGACGTTTTGGCCGCCGAGGCTGCGGATTTCATTGGCGAGGATGCCTTCCAGCGCCTTGGGCGCAGTAGCGTAAAGAGGGTATTGCGTCATGATGGGCGACCGGAACAAGTGGGTCGGCTAGGATACTAAAACTGCCGCCGCCGCGGCGGCAGTTTTTGGCCGAGCGGACGATCCGCTTCACGCGGATCGCCGAGCAGCCGAACGCTTTAACGGGCCGAGATCGGTTTGACGTCGCGGGTGGTCACGCCTTTGTACAACTGGCGCGGCCGGCCGATTTTCAGTTCCGGATCGGAGATCATTTCGTCCCATTGCGCGATCCAGCCCACCGAGCGCGCCAACGCGAAAATCGCGGTGAACATTTCGGTCGGAATCCCCAGAGCCCGCAACACGATACCGGAATAGAAATCCACGTTCGGGTACAGTTTTTTCTCGACGAAATACGGATCTTCCAGCGCGATCCGCTCCAATTCCATCGCCAGCTTGAACAAACGGTCGTCGTTCAGATTCAGCTCATCCAGCACTTCATGGCAGGTTTGCCGCATCAGCTTGGCGCGCGGATCGTAGTTTTTGTAGACCCGGTGACCGAAACCCATCAACCGGAACGGATCGTTTTTATCCTTGGCCTTGGCCACATATTCGCCGATTCGCGACACGTCGCCGATTTCTTCCAGCATATTCAATACCGCTTCGTTGGCACCGCCATGCGCTGCACCCCACAGACAGGCGATACCGGCGGCGACGCAGGCGTAAGGATTGGCGCCGCTGGAACCGGCCAGACGTACCGTCGAGGTCGAAGCATTTTGCTCGTGATCAGCGTGCAAGATCAGAATCCGGTCCAGCGCCCGCATCAATACCGGATTGGCCAGATAATCCTCGCCCGGATCGCCGTGCATCATGCGCATGAAGTTTTCGGCGTAGCCCAGTTTGCGCTTCGGATAAATGAACGGCATGCCGATGCTGTATTTGTAGCACATCGCTACCATGGTCGGCATTTTTGCGATCAGCCGAATCGCGGACATGTAACGATCTTCTTTGCAGGTAATATCCATCACGTCGTGGTAGAACGCCGACAGCGCACCGACGACGCCGACCAATACCGCCATCGGGTGGGCATCGCGGCGGAATCCGCTATAAAATTTGATCAACTGCTCGTGGACCATGACATGCTGGCTGATGGTCGTGACGAAGCCCTTCATTTCCGCGCCGTTGGGCAGATCGCCGTTCAATAACAGGTAACAGACTTCCAGAAAGTCGCATTTCTCGGCCAATTGTTCGATAGGATAGCCGCGGTACAGCAACACACCGGCGTCGCCGTCGATAAAGGTGATTTTCGAGGTACAACTGGCAGTGGAAGTAAAACCGGGGTCGTAAGTGAAACAACCGGTTTGCGCGTACAGCGAGCGAATGTCGATGACCGACGGCCCCATGGTGCCAGCAGTAACCGGCAATTCGACGGCCTGTTCCTGGCCATCGTGTTTTAACGTCACTTTTTGATCAGTCATGTCAAATTTCTCCGGTAATAACGAGCGTTTTAAACGGGGTACGCGACTTATTCTATTGCAATTAGCGAATAAACACAGCTTAAGATCGGGATTGTTTACAAAAAGACCTCTATAGCAGGGGTTTTCCAATTCACTGAAACCGGGTTGATTCCGGGGAGGACAAGATGGAGCGCTGGATTTGGTTGGTTATTCTTTTGGCCTGGCAAGGCATGCGGCAGCCGGCTAACGCTTGGGAACTTCAGGATACCCCGGAACCCTTAAAACCCTGGATCGGCTGGGTGCTGCACGACCAACCGCAACACGGCTGCCCGTTCTGGTTCAACGACCTCCAAAACAAGCAATGCGCCTGGCCCGGTCGATTCGTGCTAAACCTGCAACCCAACCGCGGCAATTTCGAGTCCGAGTGGACACTTTACCGCAAAAGTTGGATCCCGCTACCCGGCGACGAACGCCACTGGCCGCAAGCCGTGACGGTAGACCAACAAGCCGTTCCGGTTGGGATCAAGGATGGCAGGCCGGCCCTGGAATTACCGGCAGGACATTACCGGATCAGCGGCCAATTTGTTTGGGACCAGCTTCCGGAACAACTGGCCATCCCGGAGGCCTCCGGCTTACTTCGGCTTAGTATCGACAGCCGGCCGGTGGATTATCCGCGGATCGAACAGGGCGCGGTCTGGCTGGCGGAGCGGGCCGCAGCCGACGCCGGCAATCGGGAGAACCGCCTGGAACTGCACGTTTTTCGCCAAGTTATCGACGAATCCCCGCTGCAAATCATCACCCGGCTGGACCTGGAAGTCTCCGGCGCCGCGCGCGAGCTTGAATTTGGCCATGCCTTGTTACCGGGCTTTATTCCGATCAATGTCAACAGCCCATTGCCGGCCCGGCTGGACGGAAACGGCCGCTTATTCGCCCAAGTCCGCCCCGGTCACTGGATCATCGATATCCACAGCCGCCATCCGCAGTATTTGACGCAACTGGAGCTGGCAATCGACGATGCCGGCTGGCCGCAGGAAGAATTATGGACGTTTCAAGCCTTACCCTCCCTGCGGTTGACCGAAATCGCCCAACCTGCGGCGATCGACGGCAGCCAGACCAACCTGCCTGAGGACTGGCGGCATTTGCCGACCTACCGTTTGCACCAAGGCGATAGCATGGTATTCAATGTAATCCGCCGCGGCGATCCCGAACCCGAACCCAACCAGCTAGCCCTGACCCGCACCCTGTGGCTGGATTTTGCCGGCACCGGTTACACGGTCAACGACCGGATTAGCGGCAGCATGCGCCGCGACTGGCGGCTGAACGCGGAGCCGGAGTTACATCTCGGCCAAGTACAACTGAACGGTCAAAACCAGCTGGTCACTCAATTGCCCGACCATAGCCAAGGCGTGGAAATTCGTAGCGGCAATCTGCAACTGAATGCCGACAGCCGGATCGAGACCGATATCTCGAGTTTGTCCGCCAGCGGCTGGCAGCAACGCTTTCAGCAGGTCCGGGCTGAACTGAAAACACCGCCCGGCTGGCGCTTACTGGCGGTGACCGGGGTCGACAACGCCCCGGACACCTGGCTGAACCGCTGGACCTTGCTGGATTTGTTTCTGGTGTTGATCGGCGGCCTGGCGGCCGGACGCCTGTGGTCTTGGCCATGGGGCGGCACGGCCCTGCTCGGCTTGAGTCTGATCTGGCACGAACCCGATGCACCGCGCCTGATTTGGCTGCTGACTCTGGCAACGCTGGGCTTGCTGCGGGTATTACCAGAAGGCAAAGCCCGGCACTGGTTGGCCGCTTGCCGCAATTTGTGTTGGCTGACGCTGGTTGCGTTGGCGGTTCCATTCGTAGTGGACCAAATCCGGATCGGCATTTATCCGCAACTGGAGCAGCCGGAACAGATCGAGCCGAGCGCCGCCTACACCAGCGCGCCCGCCGCACCTGAAGCGTTGCAAAGCGATGCGGCGCCGGCAGAACTGGCTGCCGCGCTGCCCGAGGCAAGAGTATTGAAACGCAGTTACTCGACGAAATCCCAAGCTGGCGGCGGAGTCAGCAGCTCCGCCGACCTGGAGCGGACCGATCCCGACGCCAATCTGCAAACCGGCCCCGGTCTGCCGAACTGGCATTGGCGTAGCGTCCATCTGGCCTGGAACGGCGGGGTGGATAGCCAACAGCAAGTGCAGCTGTGGTACCTGCCGCCCTGGGCCATGATGTTGCTGCATTTTTTGCAGGCCGGGATAACCCTGGCGCTGCTTCTAAGGCTGACCGACGTCACGCTCGGTGGCTGCTGGCGCCGGATGGCGCCCACTGCTGCCTGTGTGGTGCTGGCGCCGCTGCTGGCTATGCCGAGCCGACCGGCATATGCGGATTTGCCCGATCCGCAATTGCTGGCCGAGCTGAAAACCCGGCTGTTGCAAGCTCCCGCTTGCTTGCCCGACTGTGCTCAGATCGCGGAAATGCAAGTGCAAGCCAAACCGGACCTGCTGCACCTGCAATTGCAAATCCACGCCCAGCAAGCGCTGGCGGTGCCGTTGCCGGCACAGGCCGACCAATGGCTGCCGGAAACGGTTGAGGTCGACGGCACACCGGGGCAGGCCCTGTTCCGCAATGCCTCCGGCGACGTCTGGCTGGCGTTGCCGCGCGGCGTACACAGTGTGTCGATGCAAGGCCGCTACCGGGAACCGGTCAAGTTCACACTGCCGTTGCCGCTGATCCCGCAACATGTCAGCCTCGCCGCCGACGGCTGGCGTATCGACGGCGGCTACGAAGACGGCAAAGTCGGTCCGCAACTGGAATTCAGCCGGCTGCAAACCGAAACACCGGCCGGTAAAGTCCTGCCGCAAACGGCGCTGCCGGCGTTCGTCCGCGTCAGCCGCACTCTGCACCTGGGCCTGGATTGGCGCATCAACACCCGAGTCGAATCACTGGCCGAATCCGGCAATCCGATCATGTTCGAACTACCGTTGCTAAAAGGCGAGGCGGTAACCACACCGCTAGTCCGAGTCAAGGACGGCAAGGTATTGGTGAATATTGCCGCCAGCGAAGGCAGCGCAGAATGGGAGTCGGTCCTGGAAAAATCGGACCAAATCGACTTGCTGGCCGATGCCGGCGGCCAATGGCACGAAGTCTGGCAGGTCGAGGTAAGCCCGGTTTGGCGCCTGCATAGCGACGGCCCGGCTCCGATTTACCGGGAAAATCCGCAAGGCCCCTGGCTGCCGGAGTGGCATCCCTGGCCCGGCGAGCGCGTATCGTTGAAAGTAGAACGCCCGGCGGCGGTCGCCGGGGCCACGCTGACGATAGACAACAGCGAATTGTTAGTTCAGCCCGGCGCACGTAATCAGACTGCGGAACTCACGCTGGCTATCCGCAGTTCGAAAGGCGGCCGACACACGATCATTTTGCCGGACACCGCCCAACTGCAAGAAGTGGCGATCGACGGCGTCAGCCAGCCGATACGCCAGCAAGGCACCAGTGTCAGCCTGCCGTTGCGGCCCGGTCACCAGCAAGCGGTGTTAAAGTGGCAGACCCCGCTGCCACTCGGTTTCACGACCTCCACGCCCAGTGCCAATCTCGGCAGCGCCAGCGTCAATAGCCGCATTCAGTTGATCATGCCGCAAAACCGCTGGCTGCTGTGGACCGCAGGCCCCTCATTCGGCCCGGCTGCTTTAATCTGGGGCTTGTTGTTGGTACTGGCTCTGATCGACTTCGGTCTGAGCAAAACAGGAGCCACGCCGCTGAAGCACTGGGAATGGTTTTTACTGCTGACCGGCCTGAGCCAATTGCACGTTGCCGCCGGCATTTTCATCACCGGCTGGCTGTTTGCGTTGCAATGGCGCGCCAGGCAGCCGCCTGCCGGAGTATACCGCTTCAACCTGTTACAAATCGGTCTGGCAAGCGGCAGCGTATTGGCTTTGCTGGTATTGGCCTGGGCGGTGGAACAAGGCCTGCTCGGTAGCCCGGAGATGCAAATCGCCGGCAACCATTCGACGGCTTACCAACTGAATTGGTACCAGGACCGCAACGACCCGCAGTTGCCCAGCGCCACGGTACTCAGCCTGCCGCTGGCAGCGTACCGCGGCCTGATGCTGGCTTGGGCGCTGTGGCTGGCGGCGGCTATGTTGAACTGGTTACGTTGGGGCTGGGCCTGTTTTGCGGCGGGGGAGATTTGGCGCAAATCAGCCAAAACCTGACCGGCATGGCATCAGCTACCTTTATGCTTTTCCTCGACCATGGCGTCGATCATCAGCATAACGTCGGCGCTGGCGTTTTCGGCCAACTGCATCTGATGGATGATTTCGTTCAGCATGGCTTGATCTTCCTGCCACTTGCCGCGTGAGATTTGGTATGCGCGCTGGGTTGTGGTGTGGACGTCGGCATGCGGTTGGTTCAGTTTGGCGTAAGCCGCGGTATGCCGAAAAGATTCGTAGCCCAGTCCTTCGTAATACCACTTGCCCAATCGGCAATTATGGTTGTCGACCATAATGGCCTGACGTTGCGGACAATCGCTAGGCGTTTCTATCGAAATATAGCCGTTCTGCTTGTAGATGATATGGTCCAACTTGGTCAGCAAACCGAAGGATTTGTCCTTGGCGTAGGCGATAAAGCCCAGCGAAGCTTTGGCGGATTGCGACAGGTTGGAAAACTGTTGCCGGAACGAGCTGACTTGGGCCATGATCTCCTGCGAAATGGCCGCTGAAGTTTCGGCTTCTCCATGCATTTGTTCGACGCGCGAGTTAAAGGCCCTCAGCGTCTTCGAGACTTCCATTGCCGCGTCCTTGGTATGCTCGGACAAGTTTTTCACCTCGTCCGCCACCACCGCAAAGCCACGACCGTGTTCCCCGGCCCGTGCCGCTTCGATCGACGCGTTCAATGCCAACAGGTTGGTTTGGTCGGCAATCCCGGTGATCATCGATAAGGATTCGGTAATTTTTTTACTGTCGCTGATCAAGGCTCCGATCACGTCGGACACCGAATGCACGTTGGAATTGATATCGGCCAACGAGTGGCTGATCGTTTCTACAGTGGCCAAACTATCGTCGGCGTTGCGTCCGGTTTCGGTGGCGATGCTCTCCACCTTTTGCATCTGCTCGGTGATATTGATCAGATCGTTTTGGTTGCCTTTCAGATTAGTCAGCAAATTGGAGGTATTCAGCGCGTGCAAGCCGGCCGACAAGCGGTTTTTGATCATTAGCTGGTCGTTTTCGTCCATCAACTTGATCGCCGCATTCATGTTTTTGGCCGACTGCTTCAGCAAACCCGGCAAACCGTCGACCAGAGCATAGCGTTCATGGTTACCTTGCGAGGCATGACTGAAACAGGTACTGATTTCCTTGAAATAACATTCCATGATGTCCAGTGTCTCGTTCAACTCCCAGGCCACCTTGCCGATTTCGCCCATGCCGCGGGTTTTGGTGACCCGATGGTAGAGCTCTCCGTCATTGGTATGCTTCAGCACTTGCTCCATCCGCTCCAACACCAGCAGACTTTGTCTGCCGGTCTGCCAGGCGATCAGAGCCACCAGCGGCAACGGCAATAACAGCAGCAACATGATCCAGGAAAAACCGAACATGATCACGGAGTAAACCAAGGCACCCAGCGCCGAGACCAGTATCGCCGCTACCGCATAATTCAGCTTGGTTCTTAAAAACGGAATGTTGGCATTGGAACTCATCGCTTAAACTCCGTTGGGCTTGTACAGGTTGAGCACTAAACTGTTGTAATGCTTAGCCCCGGTTTGCTTGACCTGATCCAGAAGGTACGCCAGGGATAAGTCCGGGGCATCCTTGGCGGAGCTGCGCTTTTCGATGGCGAGCATCTCCCGGTAAATCGGAATCAGCACCTCCAACGCCGAGCGCGGCGGATTGCGCCGCACCGAATAGTAACCTTGCAACTTGCCGTTACGGTCGTAGTCGGGCGTGATGTTGGCGAACACCCAATAGTAACCGCCGTCGGCACACAGGTTTTTAGCGAATCCGAAAAACTCGTCGCCGGCTTTCAAGGTATTCCACATAAATCGGAATACGCCGCGCGGCATGTCGGGATGACGAATGATGTTGTGCTGTATGCCGAGCAGTTCGTGTTCCGGATAGCCGGCAATCTCCATGAAAATCCGGTTGGCGTAGGTAATTCGCCCGGCAGGGTCGGTTTTGGAGACGATAAAATCCTCGTCGCCCAGTTTTTTTTCATGATTGTTGGGAGTAATTCCGGGTTTCATGGGCGCACCGTTCAGGAAATAACATTACTAAATCTAGCTGAATTTCCGGTTTTGGGGGGTACGCAAATGCCGCTTTTTGCCGTGTGCGTCGTGAAATATCCGCACGCCTGCGGGAATGGGTCAATTCAGCAGATTAATCAATAACCGCTTGATCGACGCCGGTTCGAACGGCTTGTCGAGAATGGCAGACACATCCGATTTTTCGATAGCGGCCAGCCGGCTTTGGTTCTGTTCGCTGGTCACCATCAGGACCGGCGTGGAGCCTCGCTCCGGATGGTTACGGATATGTTCGACCAATTGCAAGCCGTCCATTTCCGGCATGTTGTAATCCGTGACAATCAGATCGAAATAGTGCTGGCTGAAAAGCTGCAAGCCTTGTTTGCCGTCGTGGGCAACGGTCAATTGGTCAACGCCGATGTTGTTAAACACCTTGGTCAGATATTTCAAAGAAAAATCGCTGTCGTCGACCAGCAGCACCCGCAAGTCTTCGATATCGATATGCTCCAGCCCGAGCTTTTCCGGATGCACGTATTCGAGCGTGGACTGCAAGGCCGTACGCAAGGCTTCGCGACCGAACGGTTTGGGCAGAATCGCAATCGCACCGGCTTGGCGTATCGGCTCCAGGTATTTGATATTGGTCTCGCTGGAAATCAACAAAAAGGCCATTTCGTAGGAGGCACTGTCCTCGCGCAAGGCGTGAACCAATTCCACACCGGTCATGTCCGGCAAATACATCGCACTGACCACCAAATCGGGCCGGCTATGCTGCAAACCCTGAAACAACTCCCGGCCGCTGGCGACGCAAATGATGTCGCTGATCCCGAAACTCTGTAAATATTGGATGATGATGAGCTGTTGGGTGTGGGACGGCTCCACCAGAAACACTTGGAGATTCGACAGCTCGCGATCGGTCATGGATTAATGGCCCTTCATACAGTAGAGAGTCAAGCCGATATGAGCTTGCTTGGCGAAATGGTTGGCGGCGATAAAATCTTCGCGGGTTAAAGGTAGCCCATGAATGGAGTGGTCGCAATAGATCAGACCGACCATCTTGTTCTCGGCCCGAATCGGAAAGACAAAACATTCGTGGCGGCCGATATGCTGCACGATTTGGGGGGTATAAAGGCCGGGATGCTGCTCCGGAAATTGCCAGGCGCCTTCGGTTTGGCGCAGGGCGTTGAAAAACAAATTGGTGGAATTTTCCGAATTCAGAATCCGCAGCTTCTGTTCCGGAACCGGTTTGCGCCAACCCAAGGAAAATTTTTCGTTCAGCGCCTGTTTATCCGGACTTAGCAGCATGAATAAGGTCCTATCCATTTCCACCCCGCGATGGATGCCTTCCAGCACCATCTCGAACAACTGGTTCAGGTTGATTTGGCCGCTGATATGGCTGCTGATATCCTGCAGGATCTGAAACTGCAATTGCTTCTTGTCGAACGCTTCTTCGACCGGCGTTTCGTCGGCCACCGCATCGACTTTGATAAAGCGCGACGCATCGTCCGCACCGAATTGGCGGGCGATCAGCGCCGCCTCTTGGGTATTTTTCTCGATTCTGGCACGTATTTCCGGTAGCGGCAGCCGGGTGAGCTCGCTGAACTTAGTCAGACAAGCGGTCATTAGCGGCGAATCGGGGCCGGCCTGCAACGCTTGGCAGATATCGTGACCCAACTTGACCATCTGCACCCGTTTGTCCGCAGAATCGGGTTTGGCGATCGCTTCTTCGATCAATCCACCCAGGCTCCAGGACTTGCTGAGCTTTTTGCCGAGATCGCGCAACGAAAAGCCGAGGATTTTTTTCTCGGCTTCCGCGCCGCTCAAACCGCATTTTTCGAGTTTCGCGTGCGCCTGCTTGGAATGCGGATCGCTGGAACACCAAAACGCGACGTGGCCGAGATTGTGCAGCAGGGCCGCAACAAACACCTCCTCCGGCGAAATATCACCCACGGCGACCGCAAGATTCTTGGCCTGGACCGCCGCATGCAGAGCCTTGGCGATCTCCCGGTTGGCCCGATTTTTATCGCTGGTCGACAAAATCGCTTCGAAAAACGAACATGCCAGCGTCAATTCGCGGATGATTTCGGCACCCAACACGACAATAGCCCGCGAAACGGTGCTCATCTTCTGCTTGGACGGATTGTAGTACGGGCTGCTACCGACTTTCAGCACCTTGGCGGTCAGGTTGGGGTCTTGCAGAATCACCGTCGCCAACTCCATTGCCCCTTTCTTGCGATCATCCAACGCCGCATAAATATTGTGCGCGGTGTTGGAGAAAATCGGCATTTCCTGGCCGCGCAACAGCTCCGTCCAGTCTTCCAGGTTTTCCGGGGCTTTTTGTGGTCCGCCCATCGGCTTACAAGGCTTTGATTTTGGCGTACTGTTCCTTCAGATTGGTCAACGAGGATTGCAAACCGGCCAGTTTCTCGCGCTCCTTGGCAATGACTTCAGGCGGCGCCTTGTCGACAAACGCGGCGTTGCCGAGTTTGCCTTCGATGCGCGGCAATTCTTTTTCGATGCGTTGAATTTCCTTGTCCAGCCTTGCCAGTTCGGCGTCTTTGTCGATCAAGCCGGCCATCGGGATCAGAATTTTCATCTCGCCGACCAGCGCAATCGCCGATTCCGGCGCGTTGTCGCCGGCGTTCAACCAAACGATGCCTTCCAGTCGGCCCAGCTTTAAAAGATAGCTTTCCAATTCTTTAAGATTGGTTTGGTCGGTCGCGGAGCCGTTTTGCAACAACACATTCAACGGCTTGCCCGGCGCGATGTTCATCTCGCCGCGGATGCGGCGGATACCGAGGATGATATCCATCGCCCATTGCACTTGGGTTTCGGCTGCGGTGTCGATGGCGGTGGTATCGCTGTCCGGATACGGCTGCAGCATGATGGTTGCCGCTGTGACGCCAGCTAGTGGCCCGACCCGTTGCCAGATTTCCTCGGTGATGAACGGCATGATCGGATGCGCCAGGCGCAGCACGGTTTCCAGGACTCGCAACAAGGTTTGGCGGGTGCCGCGTTGCAGCAGTGCATCGTCGCTTTGCAGCGAGATTTTCGCCAGCTCCAGATACCAGTCGCAGTACTCGTTCCAGGTAAATTCGTAAATCGCCTGTGCCGCCAGGTCGAAACGATAGCTATCGATGGCGCTGCGGGTGTCGGCGATGGTGCGGTTCAGTCGGGACAAAATCCAATGATCGGCCGGGCTGTAGCGGCACTCGGCGCAATCGACGCCGTTGTCCTGGCCTTCGGTATTCATCAACACGTAGCGCGCCGCGTTCCACAATTTGTTGCAGAAGTTGCGGTAGCCCTCGGTACGCTGCAAATCGAAGCGGATGTCGCGGCCGGTCGAAGCCAGCGAGGCGAAAGTAAAGCGCAGCGCATCGGTACCGTAGGACGGGATGCCGTCCGGGAACTGCTTGCGGGTGGCTTGCTCGATTTTCTTGGCCAAATGCGGCTGCATCATGCCGGACACGCGTTTTTCCACCAACGCATCCAGCTCGATGCCGTCGATGATGTCGATCGGATCCAACACGTTGCCCTTGGATTTGGACATTTTCTGGCCTTCGGCGTCGCGCACCAGGCCGTGGATGTAGACTTCCTTGAACGGCACATCGCCCATGAATTTCAAGCCCATCATGATCATCCGCGCTACCCAGAAGAAAATGATGTCGAAACCGGTCACCAGTACGCTGGTCGGGTAATGTGCGGCTAACTCCGGAGTTTGGTCCGGCCAGCCCAGGGTCGAGAACGGCCACAGCGCCGACGAGAACCAGGTGTCCAGCACGTCTTCATCCTGTTGCAGCGGATAATCGGCGGCCAAGCCGTGCTTGGCGCGGATTTCAGATTCGGAATGGCCGACGTAGGTATTGCCCTTATCGTCGTACCAGGCCGGAATCCGGTGACCCCACCAGATTTGCCGGGAGATGCACCAGTCCTGGATGTTGCGCATCCATTCGAAATAGGTATTTTTCCAGTTGTCCGGCACGAATTTGATCGCGCCGGTTTCGACCGCTTCGATGGCCGGCTTGGCTAGCGGGGCGATTTTGACGTACCACTGGTTGGTTAGGAAGGGTTCGATCACCGCGCCGGTACGGTCGCCGCGCGGCACCATCAACTTATGATCGGCGATTTTTTCCAGCAAGCCTTGGGCGTCCAGATCGGCGACGATGCGTTTGCGGGCTTCGAAACGATCCAGACCAATATAGGCCTCGGGAATGATGTTAAAGCCGTCATCATTACCTCGAATCGCCGCATCGACGGTAAAGATGTTGATCAAGCCGCCGTGCGGTTGGTCGGCGATCACGTTCATTTGCTTGTGGCGCGACCAGACTTCATAGTCGTTGAAGTCGTGAGCCGGGGTGATCTTGACGCAGCCGGTACCGAATTCCGGATCGACGTAGTCGTCGGCGATGATCGGAATCAAGCGGCCGGTCAACGGCAGCTCGACCAGTTCGCCGATCAGGTGTTTGTAGCGTTCGTCATCCGGATGCACCGCTACCGCCGCGTCGCCGAGCATGGTTTCCGGGCGGGTGGTCGCCACGATCAAGTGGCCGGTGCCATTGGACAGCGGATAGCGCATGTGCCACATCGAACCGTTTTCTTCTTCCGACAACACTTCCAGGTCGGACACCGCGGTGTGCAACACCGGGTCCCAGTTCACCAAACGTTTGCCGCGGTAAATCAGGCCCTCTTCGTACAATTTGATGAACACTTCCTGCACGGCGGCGGACATGCCGTCGTCCATCGTGAAGCGTTCCTTGTCCCAATCTAAGGATGAGCCCATGCGCCGCAACTGGCGGGTGATGGTGCCGCCGGATTGTTCTTTCCACTCCCAGACTTTTTCGATGAAGGCGTCGCGGCCGTAATCGTGGCGGGTTTTGCCGTCGGCATTGATGATGCGTTCGACCACCATCTGGGTGGCGATGCCGGCGTGGTCGGTTCCCGGTTGCCACAAGGCGTTATGGCCCTTCATCCGGTGATAGCGGGTCAGCGCATCCATGATGGTGTCCTGAAACGCATGTCCCATATGCAAGCTGCCGGTAACGTTGGGCGGCGGGATCATGATGCAATACGATGCACCGTCGCGGTTGGCGGCGAAATAGCCGTTTTCTTCCCAGATTTTGTACCAGCTTTGTTCGATTGCGTGCGGGGAATAGGTTTTGTCCATTTTTCGAGTTGAATCGGCGTGGGTTTAAATGAAGTTATTTTACCCGTAAATTCGCTGCGGGCTGGCATTTCACAACTTTATCAGCCGCTTGGTGCGTTAAAGTCGTGCTGGCGGCCGACAGTTTGGCATTCGGTAAAAATACTTTGTCGTAAATGTTTACATCCAGTCAGCCTGCATGTTCTCAAGCCAAAAATTGGCTTAACGGAGTGGCGTAAGGCTGAGTCCAGCAACTGCACGACAGATATCGCGTCAGCCAATTCTCTCGAACACTGGTCTGGATTGCCACGAATTCATCAGCCCAGGCCACTTGAGGTTGATTGTAAAACTCGAGTAATCATGTTTTGACTGTCAGCAATGTCTAAGCCGAGGTTGAATTGATAAGTTGGCTCAATATGTGCTGTCAGATTGGCGTTAGTCGATCTGTGGTGATTACGCATGTAAAGCCACCACTCTAACTCTGCTATGCACGGTTTTACGCTGCCAAGATCATGTAGCGTGTCGTAGATTGTGTCGATTTTTTTTACAGGAGCGAAAGATGCCAAACAGTAAACCAACCATTCATTCCGCCAACATCATGTCTCGCCGAGCCAGAAATCGTTCGCTGTTAGCGATCCTGGGCGCCGCTTGCATTTTCACCTCACCGGCCAGCCAGGCGTCGGTCCTGGATTTCGATTACACCACCAAGCAAGTTGCTAGTGCTGGCAACGATCCTTTCGGCTTAGGCCCCTTGTTGCCAGTCGGTAGTGTCGGGCCCATCAATCAATCCTACGGCGACCAGGCTGGAGTAGACGTTTCCTATCGCTATTACGACAACACAGGGAAACATACCAGCAGCCTGCGAACCTGGCCTGGCGGCTATGACGAGCTCCCGTTTGCCGCTTGGAACGGAAACCAGAGTGGGGGAGATAAAGCCGAAGTCGAGCTCGCCGCGGTGGGGGGTAGTAGCGTAACCTTGAATAGCTTTCGCCTTGGCTCATGGGCGGGGACACCCGGCAAAACCGAGACCGTCAAAGTCTATGAGTTGGGCGTAGCCGTGCCGGTGTATGAATTTACCGGACTGATCGGCGTAGGTAATGTATCGAATCTATTCAGTTTCAACAGTTTGACGTCGAGCAGCGGCTATCGGATTGAATGGACCAGCCCATGGTGGACGGGCATCGGTGCAGTTGATTATGGCGTGAGCGCCGTCCCGTTGCCTGGCGCCGTTTGGTTGTTCGGCTCTGCCTTGGCTGGCTTCTTGGTTCGTAGCCGCCGTTCGGTATAGACCTTTTAAAGCCCTGGCTCCGATTGCGGAAACGCCATCGGAGCGATCGACCCGTATATTGGTACGGTCACGCCAAGGTGACCTCGGTTACCTTCCCAAGCTCTATCATGACCCTTTCCGCTCTCAGCCAACAATTCGCTACGGACGGGTGTATCGAAGCAATTATTCTGCGTCCGGCGCGCGGCGAACCGGCGGTTTCGGTCAGCAAGGCCGTCGCCGAACCCGGCCGCGGCTTGCTCGGCGACCGCCGCTCGGCCGCCAAACAATCCGGACGACAATCGTCGAAACGCGAGATCACGCTATTTCAAGTCGAACACCTGCCGCTAGTCGCCGGTTGGTGCGGACTCGACTACCTGGACCCGCTCCGGCTGCGGCGGAATCTGCTAATCTCCGGCTTGAATCTGGTCGGCATGCGCTCGCCGTTTCCGGATACGCAACTGGAATGGGTCATCGGCGACGAAGTCAGGATTCGAATCACCGGACCTTGCGACCCGTGCTCGAAAATGGCGGCAGAATTAGGTGCCGGCAGTTACAACGCCTTGCGCGGCCACGGCGGCATGACTGCGACAATCTTAGCCGGCGGCGTGATCCGAATCGGCGACCGCGTCAGTTTGCACGCAGTCAGAACGCTGCCCGGAAAAACCGCCCGCCCGGATTGATCAAGCCCGTTGCCGTTGCAGTACCAGCGCCGTTTTACTTAATACTTGCAGCAGCGGCCCGGCGCCGGCAATCGCCACCGCGTCGACCAGACAATACCAAGCGGCCACGCCGCTGGGCGGATTGCCTTGCGGCAGATGCGAGGCGGGATCGATCTCGGCCCAAGCCCAAGTCCCGGCGCTGGTGCCGACGATTTCCAACCACGAGGTAATGAAAAAGGCACCAAGGTAAACCATCGGCGAACGGCCTTTGAACAGGTAGCCCAAGAACACGATAAACAGTACCGCGCCAATCACATCGGGCCGAGTGTAACCGCTCAAGCCCCAGGCCGCCCAACTGCCGCAAGCCGCGACGACGAAAACAGCGATACGCCGCGCGTAGCGCTGGAACAGACCGGAGCGGCCCAAGGCGACGGCAGTCAAATAGACTAAACCGTGGCCGGCCGGCACATAAGCCGGTACGTTGCCGAAACGGTAGATGTATCCCTTCATGTAGACTGAAGCAAAATATTCGCCGATTAAAGCAAACGTCACCGCAACCGCCACTTGAGTACGGACGTATTTGCACTCGCCGCGTAGCCAGGCGAACAAAAACAGCCAGCCGAACAAAGCCAGCACGTATTGCATGAATTGCGGCGCGAAGCCATCCATGGTCAAACAAATCGTCGTAGTCACAAAGGTGAATCCGGCGATTTGGTAATCGCGGCGGCGGTGCTCGGCTGAGCTATCGACTGGCGGAAAATGGGGTAGCGAAAAAAAACTCATAGCGGATCAAATAAAGGCGTAAGCCACGGCGAGGTAACGTAACACTTTACCGAAAAAGATCGCCAGCAGCGAAGAAAACCAGGACAAACGCAACCAACCGGCCGCGAAACACAAGCCGTCGCCGACCAGCGGCAACCAGGAGAACAATAAAGCCCAACTGCCCCAGCGGCGCACGGCGCGCAACGAACGCTGCCGCTCGCTAGCCAACACAGTCTCGGCTGGATATTTGCCGGCCGCCCACAATCCAAGCCACCAGGTGGTCAGCGCCCCCAGGGTATTGCCGACTGTGGCTACGGCCACCAGCGAGATTACCGGAATTTGCTGCTGGCTGACCAAGTAAGCCAACACCGCTTCGGAACCGCCAGGCGCGACCGTCGACGAAATAAATGCGCTGGCGAACAAGCCCAACAGGCCCCAGGATTCGAATTGCATTTCCGTGTCCCATAAAAAAGCCCCTGAAACCGCAAAGCTTCAGGGGCTTTTGCTCATGTGGCCTATTTGTCCGGCAGAGCGATAGCGTTTTTGCCGGAGACCATTTTCACCAGTTTGCTAATCAGTTGCACAACCAAGCCAACCAGATGCGCCGATTGCTCCAGAATCGTCGCGACGATTTCCCCGGCACTCATGCCGGCAAAGCGCTTTGACAACCAAGGTGCGGCAATCAAGCCGATGGCCAGGCCGATCACGGTAACGCCGGAAACGATTGAATCGTCAGACTGAACCGGAGCCGAAACGGCTTTGGCCGCCGCCGGTTGCGCCGCAACCGGCGCTGGAGTTACTGGAGCGTCGACCTTTGGATCGTAAGGCTTACCGCTGTAATCGTCTGGAAAAATGCTTGCGGTGACACCCGGAATGCTCGGCAAATCTTCACCGCCTTTACCGACCTTTAACTGGCCTTTCATGCCTTTTTCCATGTGCTGAGCGATATCGCAGTGAACCAAATAGGTTTTATCGCCCGGCGGCAAGATCAGGGTACCGGACACTTTACCCGGTCCGCTGACTTCCAGATGGAACATGCCTTTTGGGTATAAATACTTAGGCAGGCCATGCATCATCCATTGGTGGCGTATTTCGTCTTCGTTGATGAAATGCACGGTCAGCTTGGTGCAAGGCTCGAACTGGTATTCCTGCTGGTCGAACGCGAACATGGTGCCGGGAAATTTTTCCGAATACTTGTGTCCGGCCCGCACGGTGATTTCCTTGGTGGCGGCGATTTTTTCACATCCGCCCGGCAGGGTGTCGGTGTTTTGGCCCATCACCATCGCACCGTCCATATCCATCAAATGTCCGTCGCCGTGGTTCATCATCTGGTTATGATCCTGAACCTCCTTTGCAGACACAGTCGAGACCGACAGAGCGCAGACTAAAGAAGCTAGTGAAAGAAATTTGACCATGGCGCGAGTACCTGTGAGGCGTTGGTGAATCATGAATCTACCGCAAACCGCGGGTTTTACTAGTGGATTACTGCATCCGCCCTCTACCGGCTTGGCCGACAAAGGGCGGGTCAACATTTAAAATTCTTTGGCTTTACCGAGCATGCCGTCAACTTTGCTTTTGAAACCGGCATTGGACAAATAAAAGATGTAAAGACCGGCAAACAGAACCAATGCATACAGGCCATAGCTGCCTTTGCTGGTCGGTTGGCCGCCACCCGCTTTGAAGCTCATGTGGGCATCCAAACGTTCGCCGCTATCTTGCAACAGAGTGATGTGGATCAGGTATTTGCCGACTTCGGGCACGCCCTCAGGCAGATTCAATACCACGGTGCCGGATTTGTGTTTTTCGGCAGCCTGGAAGAATACGCGTTTGCCTTCCGGCTCTTTGGTGACTTCGAATTCGACGGCCATACCGCGGTAACGTTGGTCTTGGTAATCGAAGACCAATTGGGTCAGCGAACCGGTGTCGGGAATATTGCCGCAAAATTCTTCGGCCGGATAAGCTTTGGGCTGATAAGCCGTATAGTGGATCCAGTGGTCTTTTTCCAGTTCGAACTTACATTGGTCGGTATCGGTACCGGCCGCACCGCCGTGCGCCCAAACCGACGCAGAAAAAACCAGGCCCAGCAAGCCCAGGAAACCGTTTTTTATCATGCGAGAGCTTTTCATAAATCCCCTTCCTGTATTAGTAAATGCTTTAATTTTTATTATCTTTCATGTGGTTATGCATGAAACCTGTTTTCGTCGCCGGCGAATCTAAATGCCTGATTTGGATCGAAACAATGGCTAACTCTAGCACATCGCCCTAGGCAAAGAAAGGTTGGCGTTCCATACTTGGCGGGCACTATTCGTTGCTTAATTTTTTTTGTCAGCAGCCAAAGACAATCCTTATAATGGGGTTATGATCCGTTCCTCGAAAAGCCTCCGCCCGATCTTTTCCACCGAATTAACCTCTCTGGTCAATTAACAACCAAATCATATGTCCAAATTAGTAGACTCTGCCGAATGGAACGCCGTCAAGCAACACCACCGCGAGATTGCCGGCAAATTTTGCATGAAGGATGCCTTCGACAAAGATCCCAAGCGATTCGACAAGTTTTCGATAACCTTCAACGATCTGTTATTCGACTACTCAAAAAATCTGATCACCGATCGGACTCTGCCGCTGTTGATCGAATTGGCCAACCGCGCCCAGCTCTCGGAAAAGACCGAAGCCATGTTTTCCGGTTCCATCATTAATACCACGGAAAAACGCGCCGTGTTGCATACCGCATTGCGCAACCGCAGCAACAAGCCGATTTATTTCCGCGGCCAGGACGTCATGCCGGAAATCAACCAGGTGCTGGCCAGAATGCGAGTGTTTACCGAACAAGTCCGTTCCGGCGCCTGGACCGGTTACACCGGCAAAACAATCACCGACATCGTCAATATCGGTATTGGCGGCTCCGACTTGGGCCCGAAAATGGTTGATACTGCCTTGGCTCCTTACGGCAAAGAGGGTTTGAAGGCCCATTTCGTGTCCAACGTCGACCAGACCGACATCGTCGAAACCTTAAAACCGCTGAACCCGGAAACCACGCTGTTTTTGATTTCCTCGAAAACCTTCACCACCCAGGAGACCATGACCAACGCCCGCTCGGCCCGCGACTGGTTCCTGAGAGCGGCGCAAGAGCAGGGACACATGTCCAAACACTTTGTCGCGATTTCCACCAACGAGGCCAAAGTCAAGGAATTTGGCATCGACCTGGAGAACATGTACGAGTTCTGGGACTGGGTCGGTGGCCGTTACTCGTTATGGTCGGTGATCGGCATGTCGATCGCGCTGTACATCGGCATGGATAATTTCGAAGAACTGCTGATGGGCGCGCATCTGGCCGACGAACACTTCCGTAGTGCGCCGTTCGAGCAAAACATCCCGGTGATCATGGGCCTGCTCGGCATCTGGTACAACAACTTCTTCGAAGCCGAAACCTACGCGATTCTGCCGTATGCGCAATCCTTGAAATACTTCGCCGACTATTTCCAGCAAGGCGACATGGAAAGCAACGGCAAAAGCGCGACGATCAACGGCGAAAAGGTGGATTACAACACCGGACCGATCATCTGGGGCCAACCCGGCACCAACGGCCAGCACGCCTTTTTCCAGTTGATCCACCAAGGTACCAAACTGATCCCCGGCGATTTTCTGGCGGCGGCGCAAAGCCATTACGACCTCCCCGACCACCACGATATCTTGATCTCCAACTTTCTGGCCCAGGCCGAAGCCTTGATGCGCGGCAAAACCGAAGCCGAAGTGCGCCACGATTTAAGCCACGAGCCCAACCTGGACGACGCCTTGATCGCTTCGAAGATATTCGAAGGCAACAAGCCCTCCAACGCCTTCCTGTTCAAAAAACTGACGCCACGCACACTGGGCATGCTGATCGCGTTTTACGAGCATAAAATCTTCGTCCAGGGCGTCGTCTGGAACATCAATTCCTTCGACCAGATGGGTGTGGAATTGGGCAAAGTGCTAGCCAAGGCCATTTTGCCGCAATTGAAAAACGACGAAACGGTGACCGACCACGACAGTTCCACCAACGGTCTGATCAACGCTTACAAACGGTTGCGCACTTCTCAAGGGACTTGACCTCAGAACTCGGCTCGAGCCGCGAACATAAAGGTTCGCGGCGTGCCAGGCTGGATCTGATTGTTGTTGTTGGCTGACTCGTAATACACACTGTCACCCAGGTTATTCACATTCAAGCCCAGCCTCCACCCCTTGTACCGATAGGCCAGCATGGCGTCGAATCGCACATACGAGGGTAATTGCACGACATTGTCCTCCAACGCATAACGGTCTCCCACATAGAAGACACCACCGCCCAAGGTGAAGGCGTCGCTGAGCGCATAGGTGCTCCAAAAGCTGGCGGCATGCTCCGGAATATTGCCTGGGCGGTTGCCGACGGCAAAATTATTGGACTGAGTGATCCGCGCATCGGTGAAAGCATAACTGCCGAAAACCTTCCATCCCGTAAGCAGAGTACCCGATAAATCGAGCTCCACACCGCGGTTGTTCTGTTCGCCGGTCTGCACGGTGCGCAGACCCGCCGGGTCGTTGGGGTCTTTGGTGACTACGTTGCGCTGGGTAATATCAAACAGCGCGAGCGTTGAAACCAGTCGGCCGCTTAGCCACTCGCTTTTGACGCCAACTTCATATTGCAAAGATTCCAGCGGCTTGATCGCGGCCAAATCCGAGCCGTTAAAAAAGAAGTCGTTGCCGACCGGCTGAAACGAACGACTGATATTGCCGTACAAAGCATGTTCGGCATTGGGTTGGTAGACCAAACCGCCGCGGGGACTCCATGCCGAGTCGGTTCGACTCTGGCTGAGCCGGGTGAGATGGTTATCCTGTTGTTGCTCGAAATTGTCGAAACGCACCCCGGTCAACGCCTTCCAGTGATCGCCCAACTCCAACAAATCCTGCGCATATGCCCCTACGGTACGGGCGGAAAAATCGTTGTCGATGAACGCGGGTAAACTTGCCAAATTCGGTTCGGCGAGCACGTGTTGCGGATCTTGCAGACTCACGGGGCTGGTAGTGACACCCGCTGCCAACAGGTTACGCGTCTGATAGCCGAACTCTACCCCGCCCAGAAGAGTGTGTCGCAACAACCCTGTGTCCAATTTATAGACAGCCTCGCTCTGATTCAAATAGTTGATCTGATCCTGGGGGAAATAAGTGATTTGGCGACGCACCTGGGTATTGTTATTGATTAGACCCAGCGAGCGAGTATTCGCCGCAACCAGGTCCACGGCCGAAAACTGAAAGTTGTTGCGCAACGTCAGTTTGTCACTGACTGCATGCTCCACATTAAGCCTTACACTGCCGGCATCGGTATTGGCGAAGTCAGAACTCTCGCCGTAAAAATGATGGATCGACACCCTCGCCGGGCGACCGTTAACCGAGGGAATGCCACGGTCCGGGGTGCGATTTTGGTGCAGGAACTCGGTTTGCAGCAAGATGCGGGTATCGGCTCCCGGAGACCAACTGAAGGAAGGTGACAATACGAAACGCTCCGAATCGACGATATCTCGAAAACTGTCGCCCGCCTCGTAAGCACCCGTGACGCGAAAAGCCGCCTGCGAGTTCAAGGCGTCGCCAAAATCGAGATCGACCCGGCGCTGATCGAAGCTCCCGCCACTAACGGCGATTTCACGTACAGATCGGGCCACCGGTTTTTTGGTGACGCGATTGATGACGCCACCGGCAGAACCGCGCCCATAAAGCACCGCGGCCGGCCCCTTGACTACTTCGATGCGCTCGACGTTGCCCAGATCGCGAAAGTAGGGGCTATCGTCACGCATGCCATCCACCAGCATATCTCGGGAAGCGTCGAAACCGCGAATATAAAACTGGTCGCGCCGTCCTTCGCCTTGGGCCGGCATGACACCGCTGACGTTGCGCAGCACGTCTTTCATTTCCAGCGCCCCCTGCTCCCGGATCAATTCTTTGCTGACGACCTGCACCGCTTGCGGCACGTCGCGTAACGGCACGTCCAGCTTGGTTGCACTGCCGCCGCTGCCTCTCACCGAATCGGAACCGGGTGTAGCCTTGACCACGACTGGAGCAAGTTCGTTGTCGTCGGCATGGATAACGGTGGAGAAAACGACCGAGAGACTTAAAGCCAGACTATGGGGACGAAAATATTGGGATGGCATGAGTATTGTTCCTGAGTAATGACATTAAAAAATCGTTTGCTCCGCCGGCAGGTAGATATGCCGGGGATGCGGGTGGCGTAGAAAATCGTGATGCGAGATATGCCAGGCGTAGGCACCGGCATACGGGAACAGCAACAGATCGCCAACCCGCAATCGCTCGACCGGCGTATCGCTGGCGAGCACGTCTTTCGGCGTACAGAGTTGGCCAACCACAGTGACGGGGCGCCCCCGTACCGCAGGGCGGCGATAGATGCGCGGCCAATCCTCCACGGCCAATATCCGGAACGGATGGCTGTGCCCTTGCGCAGCAGGCGTGCGAAAGTGATGCGTGCCGCCGCGGACGACAGCAAAAGTGCGTTCTCCGGCATCCTTGATATCCACAACTTCGGTCGCGTAATAGCCACAGAACGCGCTGACGAAACGCCCCAGTTCGAATCGCAGACGCGGCTGGCACCGGCTGTCGCCGGCGCGCCATTCCGGCAACGGCAGATCGGCCAATCCCCGGCTGAATCGCGGCCAATCGAATTGCTGGTGCGGTTCGCGGTAATTAACGCCGATGCCGCCGCCGACATTGATGTGTTCAATGTGCAGACCGTATTGTTCGCACCATTGCCGGGTCTGGCGCAGATAGGCTGCAAGCAGTTGCAAATGCTTGTCCGCATTGAGCTGATGCGACAGCAAATGAAAGTGAAAGCCGCACAAAATCAGCGCCGGTTCCTGCTGCAGCCGCTCCAGACAGGCGGGTATGTGTTCGGTTGCTATACCGAACTGGGTCGGCTTGCCGCCCATCACCAGCGTCGTTGTCGCAAGCTCCGCCAGCGCCGGATTGACCCGCAACAGTAGCGATACCGATTGGCCGCTGGCGCGGGCCAATGCTGCCAGCCGCTCCAGTTCATGCAGGCTCTCCACATGCACGGTAGCGCCATGTTTTATTGCCAGCTCCAACTCCGAATCCAGCTTGCCAGGGCCGCTGAAGATCAGCGGCAGCTGTGCAAAATGCCGCCGTATCCAGGCAATTTCGCCGCCGGACGAGGCTTCGAAGCCATCCAGCAACGGCGCCAGCGTGGTCAGCAGCGGCAGTTCCGAATTGGCTTTGATCGCGTAAAATAAATCGCAGTGTTTCGGCAAGTCTGCGCGTAAGCGCGCCGCATGCTGGGCCAAGGCATTCAGGTCGTACAGATAGGCGCATAAAGGGGAATCCGCTGCGGCATGGGCATCGCGCGCCGCTGCAATCGCCCGTTCCCAATCCAGCTTCATACCGCCCCCTCATGCGTATAGCCGAATGGATTGGCAAAGGGCACGTAGTCCGCCGCCCGGTCCGCTTGCTTGAGGAAGCGGTTACGCAAATTGCCCTTGCTTGGCAAAGGCTCTCCGGCTAGTACGGCGGCAATGCGCTGAGCCGAGTCGCTGCTGCCGTATTGGGCTTGATAAAGCTGCAAATGCCGGCGCACCGTCTGCCACAGACGCTCTTGCAATGCCGGCTTGCCGGCGCCAAGTTGATGGATGGCCTCGCAGAAATTATTGACGAACAAACAATACGCCACCCGCTGCCAGCCGGATTCGACCGGGTACCACAACGCCTCCCGCGCGCGCTGGCTGATCGCAGGCAAGCTGTCGGCCGGATAGCGCTCGGCTACCAGTTTGACGCCCTCGAAGTCGCGCAGAAAAATTTGCGCCGGCCAATCGTTGACCAGGCCGATGACGACATTTTGCAGATGCGGTTCGAAAACGAGGCCGTGTGCGAAATAGCAATACAGCACCGGGTAGACTAATTGCCGCACGTAGCGCGAAAACCATTCTTCCGCCACCGCTTCCGGCGTCAGGCGCTCGCGTTCGGCAACCCGCTGCAATAGAGCTGCCAGACGCGCCTCACCCAACACATGATTGCCGAACAAAGCGCCGCTCAGTTGCGGTACTGCGCCAGGCAGCAGATTGTCGGCGCCGAAGCCTCGGCGCAGAATTAGGCCGAAACCCTCGGTTACTTCCCGGTCGAGTTGCGGGTTGCCGTTCTGCAGATCGACCGACAGAAAGGCAGGCTCGTCCAAGATTGCCGTACCCGGAAACAGTTCGCGCAATTCGGGTGCCAAGCGGTTGACGATGCGATTGATCTGCAACGCACCTTCCAACTCATAAACGGCGTTCTTGCGCACGCAGTTGGTCAGGCGCACGTTCAGCGAGAACTTGTAGAAGTACGGATTGCCGGGCTGATACAGCGTCCGTACCGACGACGTCGGGTAATAGAAGTCGCCCGCCTCCCCCAGGTCGCGGACTCGTCCATCGCGCATCGCCGCCGCGATCAACGGCTTTTCCAGCAACCAGCGCGCTTGCCAGGGATGTGCCGGTATCAACAGATAACCGTCATCCGCTGCCAATCCATGCGGTGCGTGGGCGGCGACGATGTCGCTGCATTGCCGGTCCAACGTCGACTGTTGATGCACGGCATCCCGATGCACGGCGAAATAGTGCAGCAGAAAGCCGCCGCGCAATTCCGGCGAGTAGCGGCGTAGGTCTTCGGCCGAAAAACCTTGACGGCTTTTCGGTGCCGGGTGGAACGGATGCCCGTAGGTAAGCGACTGCTCCGAGTCCAGATAGGCCTGCATCGGATCGGCCGGGACGGCGTTCGTCCAAGGGGCTTCCAGTATGGTCGTCGTGACCTGAACGCTGTCTTCGATCTGCGCCAGTAGTTCTTCGTTAAACGGCTGGTCGTTCTGCACGGCCAAATCGCGAATTATCAGGCCGGCCAGCGTCCGCCAATCCAACCTCGTCCACGCTTGCTCGCCCGTTTTGGCATAGACCTGAGATAAATAGCGGTAATTGCCGGTAGGCGAATCATGTTGCACCGTAACCACCAGGCGGCTGTCGAGACGCGGCAGCAGAATATGCAAGGCCGGGCCGTTGGCCAGTGCGCAACGCAAAGACAATGGCCAATCCTGCTGGCCGAAAAACGAGCCGACGCTGGCATGGCCTTCCGGAATCGCCACTTCCCGGCAATAACAGTTGAGCAGCGTTTCCAGGCTGCGTTGACTGGCGGCGCAATAAGCTGCCGAGACGTTAGGACTGCGGTGTAATGCTAGGCTTGGCATTGAATTCTCCAATAAAGGTTGCTGGCTGGCCGCAGTCAATCTGTCCTGCTCGCTGGCTGTTTGAAAGTACCCCGGCTGTGCCGGGACATAAGTAATAGCGCGTGCATGTTCGCCAACACCAGCGTGGCGGCGCCGATCAGAAAAGGCGCATGCAGTCCCCAACGGTCGGCGGCGACGCCCGCCGCCAGTCCGGCGGCAACGGCACCCCATTTGGTACTGCTTTCGAGGGAACCGAAGCGCCGGCCGGCGTTGCCGGCATCGGTGATCGCGGCAATCAGGCCGTGCAGCGCGATATAGCCGGCGGTCATTGCGACTCCCATCGCAAGTCGCCAACCCGCCACCGTAATCACCTCATGGCTCCATGCCTGGCCCAACAAGGTGACAATCAGCACCGCTTGACTGGCAAACAGCGTGGCGAGCAGCCGTTGCCGCCCCAAATGGCGTGACATTGGCAGGGCGCACACCAGATAAACCAGGTGCGGCAAGCCGAACAGAAATCCCGGTGCAAAGCTTGGCAGCCCGGCCAAGCTCCGCTCCGCGTAAGGAACGAAGTAGGGGAACGTGATCACCGTGGCAAAGATGAAGGTAAACTGGAGACCGTATAGCCCGCCTGGGTCGACGCGTTCGCCGGAGGTCGGCGCGGCGTCTGCCGGAGCATCGGTTGAAGCTGGTGTCCCCCGGCACCCATTGGCCGGCAGGCAGCAAACCAGCAGCGCCGAGATCAATGGAAAAATGGCCAGATAACGGTACAAAACCAGCGGCTCCGGGTCCGACGCCAGTAGGCCCATAGACGCCGGCCCGAGAAACAAGGCGGCTCGCGCCGATCCTTGCATCAGGGTCAGCAACCGGGTCAACCTATGCCCGGAAACGATGCTTGCCAAATAAGCGTTGGAGGCGGCGAAGGTACCGCCAAGTAAGCCCTGCAATGCCAGCGCCAAGCCGAATTGCCAAACGGTACCGGCCAAACTGGTGAGCCAGAAACTCGCCGCCAGCCCCAGGTGGGCGCGCAGCAACAGCCGGCGTTTGCCGAACCGGTCTGCCAACGCTCCCCACCACGGATTGGCGAATGCCGCCAGCAAGGTCGGGATGACGAAAAACCAACCCGCCAGGTAAACGGCGTCGCTACCCAGCGCTTCGCGCAGAATGCGATCGTAGAACGGCGGCATACCCAAGGCTGCAACGGCGGCAGCGAAATGGCCCGCCAGCGTCGCGGCAACAATGCGGCGGCTGTTCATAACATCTCTTTGCCGACCTGACGCCAGTGACGATGCAAGGGATTCGGCACTGCTTGCAAGCGCAGCTCGGTTTCCGCAAACAGCCGCCGCTTGGCGAGTTGCTCAACCTGGACGGTCGGCGCGAACAGATCGAAACAGGCAAAGCGCGAGGCAAGTTCGGGATGGCATGCCTGATAATCGAAGAGGCATGCGGCAACCCGCCCCCAGAAATCGGCCTCGCTCAAATCATAATGTTGACGCAGGAACAGCGATAACTCGCCGAAATTGATGAAAAACACCGCATCGAAAAAATAATCGCGCACCTGTTCCGGTGCGACGGCTTCCATGCCGGCGCCGACATTAGCCTGTCTACGAAACGGTGGCGTCGGCGCGAATGGCGGACAACGCTCGGGCAGCTCCAGATACTGCCGCATAAAACGCAAACCGCCGGGCAAATCCTTCAATGCAATCCGGCAGGGCTGGCCGTCGCGATGGATTAACACGATGTTTTGCGCATGTGCTTCCATGCCGATACCGTGGGCGTACAGCAGATGCACGAGAGGCGGCAGGCTTGCTTTCAGCAGGGCATCGAGCCAGCACCCGAGACCTTGGCGTTCGACCCACGGTGCGATGAACGGCCGCCCGTCCGCTTCGCATTGGCAGAGTCCGGAAAAAGGCGCGGCCGACTCGCCGATTTGCAGGTGTCTATCGACGCTTTCCCGCCAGATCGCACCCAGCATGCCGTACTGTTGAGCTTGCAGCAGCGGCGGCAGATTCCGATCGCGGTAAGTGACGCCGGCCACTTCGCGCAAGAAAACCAAGCCGTAACGGATTAGTGTGGCATCGCGCTCGCGGATATCGCACAGCCAGTCCGACACCGGCGCTGCATTCTCTACGTTGTGGCATGACAATATGCGGTCTGCGGATGTGTTGACGATACCGACCGGCAGCTTGATATTTGCCGCCCATGGCCGGTCGGCATTGGCAAGCGAGCGGATCGATTGCAAAGGCCGGTAGCGTTCCTCCCCCATCCCCAACCACACCAGATCCTGACGCTGCAGCAGCGGAAATAGTCCGCTTGCAATCTTTTCCCGCCATTGCCAGGGGTGAACCGGCAGCAACAGGTAATCGTGCGGCGCCAGCCCGAGGCTGCGCAATTTGGAAGTGAACTGCGCATACTGCGCCGCGCCCAATTCCTCGCGCAGCAAGTCATCGATATCCATATCGCGGCAAACGGCCAGGCTGGCATGCCTGCGCCGTAAGGCCAGCCAAAGCAAACGAACCTCCGGTTCGAACTCCGGCCCATAGGCAAAGTTGTCAAGCGGGTCGAAGCCCACCCGCGACTTGTAGCAGGGGTGGTAAGGATGGCCGTCTTGCATTTGGCCTTCCAACGCCGTCAAATCGCGGTCGTGCCCGTGGGAGCGCCGCGTATAACGCGACAGGGTATCCTTCAGTAACGTTTGCTGAAGTTCATGCAGAAACCGCACCAGCAAGACTTCGTCGATATCGATATTGGCTGCGACCTCGAACAGAAACTCCTGTATCGAAGTAACCGATCTCTCGGTATCCGGGCCGATGCGCAGAATGGGCGAGTCGTCCAGCCGAATGCGGCCGAAGCTTTCGCTGATACGGCCATGGCAGCGATAGCCTATCAAACGTCCCTGCTGGGTCCGAGCCGGAATCTGAAAGCATGCCATGCCTTGGCCTTCCGGTATAACTTCCGGAATCAGCACCTGCTCGAACAGCAAAGCTTCGATCAATTGGCGTAGTACCCGGCTCTGGGCGACCGGATAGTGAGGCGAAGTCAGCGCCTCGGCAAAAACCTCCCAAGCGGCCGCCCCACTCATGCCGATTGCTCGACGACTGATGCGCCCGGTAGCGTGAGGAGCGACAGGAATTTCGCTGTCTTCAGAAAAGCGGCGCGCGTATCCACGTAGTTTTTCCCTTTAAAAAGCCAACGTTACTGGCTCGCTCTGACGCGAGACCGGGAAAACGCTGCAAAGGACACGTCGAACCGCGACGGCAGGCCGTCATCCGCAAAGGATCGGCAAGACCGAGACGAAGCTGAAAAACACATCTTGCACCGGCCGATGCCGGGGAGCGACGGATTACGTCCCCTTGCAACATCATTGGCTGGCGGCTTTCCGGCGATTAGGAAAGCAGGCTGGCTAGAATCGATATAAACGATCAATGTGAACAGGCAGAAAACAATGGTTTTACGCCTAAAACAAAGACGCTGACACCATACCACAAATGATAATCATTCTCAAAAAAACATTTTAATTTCCGTTTGTGCCTCCAATATTCGTCCACTAACAAAAACACCCTCCATAGGGAGGATGTTTGACTACACAGAATATGTTTCAATAATGAATCCGTCCGCCAGCTGGCGCTCCAGCCCTGCCAAAGGCTCAGGTATGAAACAAAGCCACGCTTTAGCTTATTTGCGCCAAATCTGTTGCTCAGGCTTGAGCCGTGAGCTCGCGATCGGCGAATTTCTCAAAACCTTGCCGCTGGTAGTGCCGTCGAACAGCAATACCTTTTCGGTCGGCGACAGCCAATTGAGACCGGTCTACCACATAGCCGGATTCGAATTGGCCGACATGGCGGCCACGGCTCCGGAAATTATCGCCGCCTACCATACTCCCGAGCGCCAACGACGCGCCAACGTCTGGTTCGCCTCTCATCCCTGCATCGGCGATCCCAGGGTGATGGAACAAGGATTTTATGCGACCGATCTTTACCACCTGATCTACCGCAGATTCGATATGCATCACGTGCTGTGGCTGCCGCTCCCGTTGGACGGCGGCGCAGCCGGAGTACTTGGGCTTTACCGGCCGCAGCATCAGAAACCGTTCGACGGCCGCGACCAGACCCGGGTGCTGAGTTTATTGCCCTATCTGGCGCATGCCTTCCGCGCCGGTAACGACAACAGTTTCCAGCTCGGCCCGCCTTGCGGCTCCGGGATGTTGGTGATGGACACTCAAGGCAAGACCGTATTCCAAAGCCCGGAGGCGACGCGGCTCTTGGAGCTCGCCCGCTACCCCAGGTTACTGCGGGATATGCGCGGTCAGGACCGCCTGCTGGCCAAACTCGCCGAACTATGCCGCAACCTGCTCGGCATCTACCGCGGCGAAGATGCGCCGCCACCGTCATTCAGCCACCATGCCGCCACCGGCCAATATCTGTTCAAAGCCTATTGGCTGAACGGTTGCGGCGACCAGCCGGAGCGCCTGATCGGCGTGACGGTAGAGTATCGCCAGCCTTTGACGCTGAAACTGCTCAGAGCTCTCCGCGACCAACCGCTGTCGCCTGCCCAGCGCGAAGTAGCGCTACTATTGGCCCAGGGCGAACCGTTCGAAAAGATTGGCCAACGCCTGCATATCAAAATGACCACCGTCAGGGACCACATCGGCAAAATCTACACCAAACTCAATATTCACCAGCGGGAAGAATTACTGCCTAAGCTGCTGGCGGCCTCCGCAAGCTCTAGCGAACAACTCTACCCGGCCGAAACGGAGCGGTTTCGATGAAAAAAAATCACGCAATGGCTTATCTGCGCCAACTTTGCTGTTCCGGACTGAGCAAGGAATTGGTGATCAACGAATTTCTGCGCACCTTGCCCATCCTGATACCTTCCACCAGCAACGTCTTTTCCGGCGTCGATGCGCAGCTCAGGCCGACTTACTGTATTGCCGATTTCGACATGAGCGAAATGGCCGGTACGATGGTCGAGGTGGTATCGGCGTTTTATACGCCGGAACGCTTAAGCCGGGCCGCGGCATGGCTGAAACGCCATCCGGCCATCACCAACCCCTTGCTGCTGGACGACCGCTTTTACCAAAGCGATATCTACAATGTCGTCTACCGCCGCTTCGACATGCACCATGTGCTATGGCTGCCTACCATCGACAACGGCAAACCGAATGGCGTGCTGCGCCTGTACCGACCGAAAACCCAAAAACCCTTCGGCCGAGAGGATCAAGCACTGGCCGGCCAATTGCTCCCCTATCTGGCCCACGCGATAAAAGCGGCCAACGACGCCCAGTTCCGCTACGAACGCGAGGCGAGTTGCGGAGTGATCGTCATGGACCCGCAAGGCAAAATCTTATTTCAAAGCCCGGAGGCGAGAAAGTTACTGCACGCCGCATCTACCCCGGCGCTCGACGCCAATCACGACCGGGGAAAAGCCTTGTTAATGACGGAACTGGCCCGCCTCTGCGCGAAATTACAAGCGGTTTCCCGCGGCCACAGCGCCGCCCCGCCCTGTTACCGCCACACCGGTGCGGCCGGCGAATTTCTGTTCCGGGCCTACTGGCTGGAAAGCCAAAGCGGCGAAAGCGGCAGCCTGATCGGCATCAGCGCCGAACACCGCGAGCCGCTGAAGCTGAAACTGCTGCGCTCGCTACAGCATTCGGCGTTGTCGCCGACGCAAAAGGAAGTGGCAATGCTATTGACGCAAGGCATTTCGTTCGAGCAAATCGGCCAATCGCTGCACATCAAGCCGGCTACGGTTAAGGACCATGTCGGAAAAATCTACGGCAAACTCGACGTCCGCCAGCGCGACGAGGTATTGCCGAAGTTGCTGGCACTGAGGGCTTAGGCCGCACCCTCACGGAATATTGGCGACGCGAGCGGTATCGGGCTAACCTAAGTCGCAACCCTCGACTGAATGTCTCGCCGACGGCGGCCACCCGTTACCTTTCAGGACTTGTCCCAACCATGCAAATATTAATCGTCGACGACCACACCTTGTTTCGGGAAGCGCTGTTGCATGTGTTAAAGCAACTGGACAACAACGTGCTGGTCCACGAAGCGGCCAATACCGGCGAAGCCTCGAATCTGCTCAGCCACCGCCGCAATCTGGATTTGGTGTTGCTCGACATCGATCTGCCGGGACAAGACGGCCTCAGCGCCCTACCGGGCATGCGGGAGCAGGCGCCGACCGTGCCTATCGTGGTTTTGTCCGGCTCGGAAAGCTCGCAGCACGTCAACGCCGCCCTGGAATCCGGCGCGGTCGGCTACATTCCGAAATCTTGCAGCGGCCACGAGATGTTGACTGCCTTGCGCATCGTGTTGCAGGGCGATATTTACGTTCCGCCGCGCCTGCTCGGCAAGCTCGACGTTGCGCCAACGCTGAAAGTCGAGACCGATGCCGGCCAACACCCGTTGACCGCACGCCAGATCGAGGTACTGGAACTGATGGCGCAAGGCCTGCCCAATAAATCGATCGCCCGCCGCTTGAATCTGGCCGAAGGCACCGTGAAACTGCATGTCGCAGCGATCTTACGCGCGCTGGATGCCGGCAATCGCACCCAAGCCGTCACCGCGGCGGCTCGGCTCGGCCTGTTGCCGCTGGCCACAGGACTCTGATTCCGCCGAGCTCAGTCCCTACCGGGTTTGCTGAGCATATACTGCAAGGTACTGCGCAGCTTGGCCGGTTGCACCGGTTTGTGCAGTAACGGAAAACCGCTGGCATCGGCTTCGCGCAAACGTTCCGGCCCGGTATCGCCGGTGACGATCAGTATCGGCAGCGGATATGCCAACCGGCGGCGCAGTTCCCGCGCCACCTCGATCCCCGACAAATCGCCCGGCAAGCGGTAATCGACGATCGCCAATTCGGGCCGCAATTGATGATCGTCGATCTCGGCCAAAGCCTGGTACAGGTCGGCCGCGGCAAACACGCGGCAGCCCCAACGGCTCAGCAGGCCGCGCATGCCGTCCCGCACCGCGACATCGTCGTCGATCACCAACAACCGTCTATCCTCCAGCAAATGTAACGGCGACACTGCATTTTGCGGCTCGGGACCGGGCAAGGTGATCGCGGCTTCCGCCACCAACGGCAAGGTCAAACAGAAACAAGAGCCGTGGCCCAAGCGGGATTTGACTCGAATCTTATGGTTCAGCAGTTTCGCCAGACGCTTGACGATAGCCAAGCCCAACCCCAACCCTTGCCGGCGGTCGCGGGCCGGATTATGCAGTTGATGAAATTCGACGAAGATCTCGTCGAGCTGATTGTCCGGAATACCGGGGCCGGTATCGATGACCTGGATTTCGGCACTGCCGCAACGCCGGCGGGCAGCGACCAATACCCGGCCATGCCCGGTATGGCGTAACGCGTTCCCGATCAGATTGCGTAACATCCGCTCCAGCATGGCCGGGTCGGTGTTGACCAGCAATGGGGCGTGGCGAATCTTGAGCTGGTTGCGGTTTTCCGCGGCGATCGGCTGAAATTCGCTTTGCAGGCGTTGGAATAAGTCATCCATCGCGAACGGCTCGATCGCCGGCTTGACCACGCCGGCATCCAATTTCGATACGTCCAGTAAAGCATTCAGCATCGAATTGATCGCGGCGATCGAATCGTCAATCTGGGCCAGCAAACCCTGGGTTTCCGGCGCCGCCACCCGGTCGGACAATTCGGCGAAGAACAGGCCCAGTGCGTGTATCGGCTGACGCAAATCGTGGCTGGCCGAAGCCAGAAACCGGGTTTTGGCAGCATTGGCCTGTTCGGCCTCGCGCTTGGCTTTTTCCAAAGCTTGTTCGCGTTTGATTAAATCGCTGATGTCGGTGTAAGTGACAACTCGGCCGCCGTGCGCCAACCCGGATTGGCGGATTTCGTAGACCTTGCCGTCAGGACCGCGATAATTGCTCGAGCCTTCCGCGCTGATCGTGATCGGTGGGTTGGCGGCCGCCAATAACTCTGAAAGCCTGGCATGGCTGTCCACAGTGCCAGCTCCGTCGCCCAGCAAGGCGGTAAATTGGCGGTTCCACATGCGCAGCAGATCGTCCGTATCCGACATCGTGATGCCCTGCCCCATATTTTCCAGCGCCGTTTCCAGCAACAGGGATTTTTCCTCGGACTCGCGGCGTAAGGCAGCATTTTCGAAATTCAGGCGGAGGGCATGGTTCAGCATCCCGGCCAGCCTTAGCGAGCTGGGAATGCTGATAATCGGCAGCACCGAAAAAATGATGGCCGGTACGATGTAGTTGCCGCCGCCTTCGCTTAACAGGAAATAGTCGATCGCAATCGTCGCCGGAATGTTGACGACCAACACTGCCGGAAAATAGGTAAACCAGGTCAGCATGACCCCGACAACCTGAGTAATCGTCGGCACGGTAATCACCAGCACGTTGACCGGATCGTTGGCGTCCAAAAAAAACACCTGGCACATGACCCACCAAAAACCGTTGAGCGCGGCACCCAGCATAATCAGGCGTTTGAATTTCGGCACGTTGTCGACCAACGCCGTTTTATGCACGTGGTAATAGTGCAGGACAACCCAGCGAAACAGGTTGATACCCGTCAAAACCAAAGCCCAAAGCAACAGCAGGCCATGGGCGGCGGTCTGCCACAAGCCGACCACAATCAAGATCGTAAACGGTAGCATCACAAAAAACACATATTTGCCCTGCCGGGTCGTCACCCATAGCCGTTCCACTTCAATTTGCGCTTCGAGATTCCGGTCCGAGTTATTCATGGCTGATCCTGCTGAGCTTGATCGGGAGAGCATTTTCGCTGGCTGCAGGATAATGGCTGAGCGGCTGCCCTGCAATCGATACGACGGCCTATCTCTTTCGGACTAGCCTCGCAACGCGCTCGGCCGGCTGCCGGCCGCAAACGGCGCGCAAAGCCCGAGATTGCACGCCCGCCTATCGCTAAGATCGAGACAGACAAAGCCCTAACATAAAAGCCGATTACCCCGAAAGGCATAGGCTGTCAGCCATATTTTCTAGGGCTACCGAATACCAGCATACTTTTTCCCGAAACTGCAAGGCCGGCAAGCGCCAGCGTTTGGCGACCGGCCCAAAACAATAACCAGTGGGGGAAATAAGCCATGAAACAATCTAACGCAATCGCCTATCTGCGCCGGCTGTGCTGTTCGGGTTTGAGTAAGGAGATTGTGATTGCCGAATTCTTGCGGGCATTGCCGGCTCTGATTCAATCGCACCACAATACGTTTTCGGGTACCGACGCCAGACTCTACCCGCAGTACCACATCGCCGGCTTCGATTTGGCCGGGATGCGTGACACCATTCCGGCCATCGTCGCCGAATTCCACACTCAGGAAAGGCAGCAACGGGCGATTGCCTGGTTTAAAGACCACCCGGCAATCGCCGACGCTCGCACCGTCGACCCCGAATTTTACCGTAGCGACATGTACAACTTGGTCTACCGGCCGTTCGATATGCACCACGTGTTATGGATGCCGGTAGCACAGAACGGGCGGCCGGTCGGCGTGCTGGGTTTATACCGCAGCAAAAACCAGGCTCCGTTCGGCACCAAGGAACAAATGCTGCTCGGACACGTGCAGCAATACATCGTCCACGCCTTGGGCAATTCGGCCTATGCCGAACCGCAATACAGCGAGAACGGCCGTACCGGCATGATGATCATGAACAGCAAGGGCGAACTGCTGAGCCAGAGCCGGGAAGCCGAACAGTTATTAAGCATGGCCAGATTACCCCGCCTGTTGGTCGACGGCCGCCGCGAAGACCGTTTGTTGAGCCGTCTCTCGCAACTTTGCGCCAATCTCACCGCCGTTTATCGCGGCCAAAACGTACCGCCGCCGCAGTTCTGCCACATCAACCCTTACGGCCGATTTTGGTTCCGCGCTTACCGCCTGTTCGATTGCCAGGACCAAGGCTCCCAACTGATCGGCGTCACCATCGAACACCAGGAACCGGTGGCCTTGAAAATTCTGCGGGCGATGCAGGACTTGCCGCTGTCGCCGATGCAACAGGAAGTCGCGCAATGCGTTGCCGAAGGCTTGTCTTACGATCACATTGCCAAACGCCTGCACATCAAACTGACCACGGTCAAAGACCACATCGGCAAAATCTACACCAAACTGGATATCGGCCAACGCGAGGAGTTGTTGCCCAGGCTGCTGGCGCAGGCCGGCTAGCGGCTTAGCGCGAAGTGTCGGCGCCTGCCGGCGTTTGCGCCGACCGCGTCGTTACCGGTTCGGACTTGGGCTGTACCGCGGCCAGCACCTCGCGAATCGCCGAAATGATAGGCTCCGGTCGTTCCAGCGGCATGGCGTGGCCGCTGTCCACCCAAATTTGAATTGCGCCCGGATAGAGCCGGGCCAGCTCCATTCGTTTGCGATTGCTATCGACGGCCAGTGACGACGTATCGGCCAACGGTTGCGCCGCGCTCAGCACAATCACCGGCACGGCGCCAAATGCCGACGCCGCGAGTACTTCATCGCCGGTCCGATCGATTTCGGCAAACTCGCCTTCGGCCGCGGCCGACAACGATACTTCGAACAGCCAACGCCACCAAAACGGCCAATGTTCCACAGCCCCCTGGCCTTTCAGTTGCGCTGGATGGGTGGAATCCACCAGAATCAAAGCCGCAACTTCCTGCGGATAGTAACGGGCATACCATTGCAGGTACAAACCGCCCAGCGAATGGCCGACCAGAACATAGGGCGGCGCCAGTTTCTGGCTAATCAGCAATTCGCGCAGCTCTTGCACCACATGGCGGCCGTCGCGCGGCGATGCGACTGCATCGCTGTTGCCGATACCGGCGCGGTTGTAAACCAAGGCCGTTGCCGACTCGGCGATTGGCGGATAGACCTCCTCCCACCAAGTGAAGTGTCCACCCAGCCCGGTTTCGAACACCACCGGCAAGCTATCGTGCCGGCTCAAGGCAAATTCGACTTGGCGGCCGGCGACATTGGTCGTCGCCACCTGGGGAAGGTTCCCGCCACAGCCGTTCAGCAGGCCGGCCAACAAGGGCAGCATGGCCGCGTTCGAAAGCGCTAGTTTCATCGCCGGGGATGCAATCGATCAACCGAAGTTGCAGGGACGGCAGCGCCGCCGCGGCGATCTCGGTTCGATACCGCCCGAACGGCTAGCCCACATTGCAGAAATCGCGTCATTGGCCCAATAACGGATTTCTGGCCGGCTCGCCTTTTTTGCTGCAGATCGCTTCCGAAACCATCCGCCCCAGCACCGAGATCGAGCCGCCGACGTAGCAATTGTATTGCTGGCCGCTGTCCGTCTTCACCGAATAGCGGGTGGTGACGCCGTCATCCACCCGGTTCTCGATTTTGAACTGGTTCTTTTCCAGTCCCAAGGCGTGGGCGGTGCGATCCACCAACGCGTCTTGGGTCACGGCCCAGGCCGCGCAGCCGCCAAGCGTTAAAAACAAACCGGCATACAGCCAAATTTTTTGATTCGTCATTGGATTTCCTGGTTGAATTTTCTTAATTGAAGCGTGCTATTCAGTCTGTCAGGCGCCGTCTGCCGTTGCCCAACAGTCCGGCCAGACCGGCGCCGAACAGCCAGACCGCACCCGGGAGCGGTACCGCCGCAACGTCACCGTCGCGGACTGCCCAGGCATACATGCTTGAGGCGAGATTGTTTTTGTACCAAGTTTGTTGCATGCCTATCGTGGTCGGGAAAAACCAGGCTTCGTCGGTACGGCTAGGTACCTCGTTGCCGGACCAGTAATCACCCGATTGCAGATTTTTGACCAAGCCGACATCGGTTTGGCCGCCGGTGCGGCCGTCGCGGAAAATCCCGAAATTTGGGTTGTCGCTACCATCTGGAAACTGATAGGCAGTTAACCCCAGGTTGACGAAATACATATACCCCAGCTCCGAATTCGGACTGGTGACGTTCCAGGAGTAATCGGTAGAACCGTCGTTGGAAAAGTTCTCGTTGTAGGCAATGCCGTTGACCGGTTTGATGCTGGCCAGCCGCCAATCGCCGAAGCCGCCGAACTCCAGTTGTTCCGCCCACGCCATCGCCTCGTACCAATTCATCTTGCCGTCGGCGTCGTAGCCGCTGGTATTGGCGTAATTGGCGTCCTGCAGCCAGGTCACGTTCAGGACGGTGTCGTACAGCATGCCGCCGCCGCGGTCCAGCAACGCCGCTTGGGCGTCAGTCAAGTTGATCGTGGCAGCCATCGCGACCGCCAATAAGGTGCGTTTACAATTCATAGGATTTTTCCTTGCAAGTGGATCGATTCAATCGGACTGGCGCCGCTGCGACGGCGCCCGATCCGCCCGACCATCAGGCCCAGGCCGGATAAAAACAGGACATAGCTTTCCGGGTTCGGTACTGCGGTGACATCGCCGTCGCGCACGGCCAGGACGTAAAATTGGCTACCTTTACCGATGTAGTTTTGCATACCGGTCGCGGTGCTCAGATACCAGGCTTTGTTGCTGTCGCCGCTGTAACTGGTGCCCAGCCAATAACTGAAGGACTGAAGATTGCTGAACAGGCTTTCGTCGTCGGCCGTGGCCGGATCGTCGACCAGACCGTAGCCGGGCTGGGGCAAGCCGCGCGAATCAGAAAAGCCCTTATTCCCGAAATCGCCGTAGAACAAATGGGCCAGTTCCGAGCTGGTTAAGGCGACGTTGAAACCGCAGTCGGTGCCGCTGTAGCCGTAGTCGCAGCCCGCCGCGCCCAAGTCTTGGAAAGTCGGCAAACGCCAGTCGTCGTAGGTGGTGCCGCGCACGCTATCCGCGTAAGTCAGCCCATCCACCCAGGCCACGGCGTTTTGCCAACTCATCTTGCCGGGGGTATAGGCGCCGCTGGTATTGGCATAGTTGGCGTCGGCCAGCCAGGTAACATCAAGGTCGCTGTCGTAGATCAGACCGCCGCCGCGGTCGAATAGCTGCGCCTGCACACTGCCGGCAGCCAGCGAGCCGAGCAAGGCCAGCCATGTGCGAAAAGCTTTAGGTTTCATCATTTTTCTCCAAACAGTAGTTCTCGAGCGGATTCGTCAACTCGGTAAACCGGTCAAGGATGCCAAGCCTGGCCGGCATTATCGAAAGGCAAATGGCGCTGGGGAACCCTACCGGAGTGGGGTATCGAAAGCCGTAGCCGGCCTGTTAAGATGCAATTTAATTGTATGTTTTAACCAGGTTTGATCTGGAACGAATTGTCTGAAATTCGATTGGCACGGGCGCCAAGTCACCTAACAACGCCAATGTCGAGATCCGGCGTGTTTGCTGAATACCACGTCTTCCGCTTATGCCACTTCACGCCGAACGGAGCCATACGACACTTGCCGGCCAGTGCCCATCGCGATGGCCGATTGCCAGCGGCAGATCGAAAGGTTTGTCAGGTAACGGCGGCTTCCGTTCCGGTTGCCGCCGTTACCCGGCACCGCAACCTATTTGGAAGACTGGGGATTGGCCGCTGACATCAGCATGGAGCATGCACATCAGCCTCCAAAAGCGGGGCGACGGAACGCAGGCGCCACTCAAACTCATTGCAACGGCAGGCGACCGAAGGAGGTAGCAGATACCCAGATATCCAACAGCTCAAAGATTTCTAAATACCTTCTACCTTTTTGGAGTACAAACAATGAATTTAAAAAATAACGCTATCCGTTTGCTTACGCTGCTTCTCGTTCTTCTGGCGATGGTTTCGCAAACGGCGAATGCCGCTCCGGTAAATGTCGATTTGACTTCCGGTAGCTGGCTAGTATCCGGGGGCGACATCAGCGGCATCAGCTGGAACGGTTCGACCCTGGTGTTCGAAACGCAAATAGCGATCGGGGACAGCCTGTCCTTGACCGGATATTTCGATTGGGTGGGCAGTAACGGCTCATTCGGCCGCGAGCGGTTCACCGGAACCCTTTTCGCCAATCGGGAAATCGAATTATCCGGATTCGAGATCGTACAACCGGCGCGCGGCATCGGCTTGACGAATTACTTCGCGGAATTGGCTGTATCCGGCACGGAAATTATCAACGGCACCTGGAACGGACCGGTCATTCCAAGCAATAACTGGTCAGCCAGATTGGCGCTGGCGCCGGTGCCATTGCCAGCCGCGGTATGGCCGTTTCTATCCGGCCTGATTGCGATAGCTGCCTTTCGCTCTAAAAAGCGCACATAATCCGCTGCGCCGGTGCAAGCGGATCGACTCTGTCGCGGCGGTTTGGCAAGGTTGCCCGCTTGACTTTGCCGCCCGTTGCACCGCTGCCGACAGCCGGCCCGCCCCTTGGCAAACGGATTAATTCGGAAAGATACGGGCACCGCAATCACCTGACCGGTATTGGAGTAGCGAAGTGGCAAAACTTATTGCGAAATCGGCTCGACAAGGCGCGGGTAGCTTGTCGGAAATCAGCGCCAGCGGCCAATTGCGCCTATTGGACCTCAGCTTTGCCCGCATCGTGTTGGGTTTCAGTTTGTTCCCGGTGGTGGCAACCCCTTTCATCGTCTGGTTATACCAAATTGGCAGGAGTGCAGTGCCGTTTTGGACTTGGGCCGGTTGCTTCAGCCTGGTAGCGCTATTGGTGAAACTGCTGTTTAACCGTTTCAAGGCCGATTGCACGCGATTGGACGCCGAGCAGGCGATCAGCCATTGGTTACCGCGGGTGCATGGACTGGCGCTAGTCTATGGATTCGGTTTGTCGCTACCGATAGTAATCATGTCCTGCGCTCCTTACCCGTTCGAGTTTGCCATCCTGTTTTTGGTCACCAGCGCCTCGATTGTGGCCGGCAATGCCACTCATCAGTCGCCGGTACTCAGTTGTTTTAAGCGATTTTTCGCTGCCGGCTGGGGCATCACAACCATATTAATCCCTTGGGTATTTCCGGAACATTGGCCCTACGTGATGCCGTTGACCGCCTTGTATATCTTCTCGATCTACAAACACGCCATACTGGTCCATCGCTTTTTTCTGCAGCAGATTTTACTGGAGCAAGGTTACCGGCAAGCCAAGGAAGAAGCCGAAGCGGCGCTCTATGCCAAAAATCGGTTTCTGACCACGGCCGCTCACGACTTGCGCCAACCGGTGCATGCCATGGGCTTTTTGATCGAATCCATTTCCCGCCGTAACCGCGCCGCCGAGTTGCGGCCGGCCCTGCAGGATTTGCGGCAAAGCGTGCAGTCCGTGACCCAGATGTTCAATTCGCTACTCGATTTATCCAAGATCGAGCTCGGCGCGCAACCGGTGAAACTGCAACCGGTGGCGATCGATCCGCTGATGACCGATATCGCAACCCTGTTTCGGGAGGAAGCCCAGGCTCGCACCATCGACTTGCGGGTCCGCACCAGCGGCGGCAAGGCGTTGGTCAACGCCGATCCGCTGTTGCTGCGGCAGTCGATGATTAATCTGATGCAGAACGCGTTGCGCTATACCCAGCGCGGCGGGGTGCTGATGGCGGTGCGCCGCCGCGCCGGGCAATGGCAATTCGAAGTCTGGGATACCGGGGTCGGCATTGCTCAGGCCGATCAGCAGCGGGTGTATTCGCCGTTCTTCCGCCCGGAACACGCCTGGCGCATCGACAATGCCGGCCATGGCCTGGGGCTGGCGGTGGTGGCCCGCTGCGCCGATCTGATGGGTGCCAGCCAGGGCTTGAATTCGCACGAAGGCCGCGGCTCCCGCTTCTGGTTGCGGCTGCCGGCGGCGGAGACCGGCGAGCGCCGCTTGGCGGTGCGCGAGACGCTGCCCTTAGCGCTGGGCGGCGATACCCGGCTGCACGGCCGCTGTCTGGTGGTCGACGACGAGCCGCAAGTCCGCAGCGCCTGGGAAGCCTTGCTCTGCGCCTGGGGCATCAGCGCCGTGTGCGTGGCTTCGGCCGGCGAAGCCTTTGCCGAGCTGGACGCGGGCTTTGCACCGGACGCCATCTTCTGCGACCAGCGCCTGCGCTCCGGCGAGAGCGGCTTTGAATTACTGCAAGCGCTGTTGGAACGTTGCCCGGAAGCCGCCGGAGCCATGATCAGCGGCGAGTTCGATTCGCCGGCTCTGGCGCAGGCCGAGCAGGAGGGCTATCTGGTGCTGCATAAGCCGTTGGAGCCGGAGGCGCTGTACACGCTGTTGCGTCAGTTTCTTTCTGAGACCGGAAAGGTATAAGGTCGATTTCTCGGGACAATACGTCCGCGATAGCAGGACTTGCCGGCTCAGCATATCTGCGGCTCAGCGGTGTGCGCTGGAAGATGGTAATCCCCCAGACCAAAACCGGAAGCCCAATATGCTACTGAGCCAGCGCACGACGACTAGGCGGCGGTCAGCCGATAGTCGAAACGCTATCCAGCGTGTCGCCGTTTGGACTCACCGTCGATTGGCCGCGCCGCGCCAAGCCTAAGCAGCCCAAGCCGGATAGAAACAGCAATACCGTTGCCGGCACCGGCACCGGCACCGGCGCGTAACCGTATTGCAAATGATCCACCTCCCAATTGTTTTTACCGGGCATTGAAATTCGAATAGCGGAAATGCCGCTGGCGTTTATCACGCCGAAAAAGCGATCCTCGCCGGTGGTGCGGGAAATACTGGAATCTCCCAGGGAGTAAGGCCCGAACACGCCCAAGGAACGACCCAAATGGTCGAATGCTTCAAAGATAGTATTGTCCGACAGGTCGGCGGCTCGCGGAGCGCCGCCGTTGTTTCGCCCGACATCGGTCCAAACGATGCCGGCGTGCGTTGGCAGAGCACCGCCCAGCGCTGCAGCGGAAAAATCGAAAGTAAAACTGCTGGTTCTGTAATTGCTGAACAAACTTCGGGTTTGACCGCTGGCGACACCGTCGATGATGCCGTCGTCGCCGTCTACCGAATCGCTGAACGCGGTGGTGATACCAGTGGTGAAAACTTCGCGGAGGCTGACCCCCGGCGTGCTCAACACGCCATCCTCAAAGTCTTCGAGATGAAAATAGCCGAAATTTTGTCCGTGGAACGGGCTATCGGTAACGCTTGCATAAGCGCTCGGCCCGAGAAATATCGGCGCCGCCTCAGCGGAATAAGGCAGCGCAGCGAATAGCGCGAGCACCGTCAATTTTCCAATCCCAGTCTCGGGGCATCTAGTATTCCACATCACCTGTCTCCTCGTTTGCTAGGTAAAAAATGCGCCGCCAAGATTCGTTGGTATCCGGCGCCGTTGCATGGTTTTCGTCCCGACTTGAGAAATCGGCCTGTCACAACACAGGCCCACCAAGCGGCAACCGTTTCCTTAAGCCCGCCAGCGCCGCATATCGACCAAACCGAGCAAGCCGGCGCCGAACAACCAGACTGCGGCCGGCAATGGCACCGGCGCAGTGGTATAGGTCAGATTGTCGACGATGAACCCGTCGCCGCTCTGGCCGTGGAACTGGATTTTGTCGACCAGTCCGGCGTAGCCGGATGCCAGCCAATAGATATCGCGCGGTTGATTGTCGCCATCCAGCGGCGAGCTGTAGACTTTTTCCCCCCGGTAAAACAGCGAAAAACTGACGTCGGTATCGGAGCCCCAATAGTTGTAATACAGACCTTGAAAAATCACCGGACCTTGATCGAACGTCAGCTCGCCGGCTGTAGCATGCAAACGGCTCTCGCCCAATTCCGGGCCGTGCGCTTCGAATTCTGAGTAACTCGACACCTGTACGTGAAACGATTCCCAGCCCGACAAACCGCCGTAGCCATCGACCAGATCCCAGTCGCGGATGCCTTCGAAGTCGACCACGGTTGTCGCCGCATTGGCCAGACCGCTACCTAGCGACGCCGTCAACAGCGCAGCCATCAATGTTTTTTTCATACGTAGTTCTCCAAAACTTTAAGTGAACAGGCTGCTTCTAGCGGCTAAACCTTGCCACTCCCCGATCGTTGCGTGTAGAGCAACCCCATCAGCATGCTGCCGAACAGCCAGACCGCGCCCGGTAACGGCACCGCCGCCACATCGCCGTCGCGCACCGCCCAAGCCCTCATCGCGCTGCCGGCGGATGAGAAGTAATATTGCTCTCCGGTGGACAATCGAAAGCCCCACGCCAAACTGGATGAGCTGAAGTAAGATGTACCGAACCAGTAGTAGTCGGACTGGAGATTGCTAAACAAGGACTCGTCGTTGGGGTTGGCCGGATCGTCGATCAAGCCGTATTCCAGTTGCTGCTGGCCGCTGCCATTGACCAAGGCCTTATTGCCGAGCGCTCCGTAAAACAGGCCAGCCAATTCTGAGCTGGTGGTGTCGACGTTGAAGCCGCAATCGCTGCCGCTATAACTGTAGTTGCAGCCGGGGGCGCCCAAATCGGTGAGCGTCGGCAAGCGCCAGTCGCTGTAAGTGACGTTGCGAACCGCGTCGTGGATCGCCAAGCCGTCAACCCAGGCGTTCGCCTCGTTCCAGGTCATACGCCCATCCTCATCGTATCCGCTGGTTTTGGCGTAGTTGGCGTCCGCCAGCCAGGTGATGTTTTGGACGCTGTCGTAAATCAGGCCGCCACCGCGGTCGAATAATTGGGCTTGCGCGGCCGGAGCCGCTAAGATGCCGCAAGTGGTGACGGCGCTGGCCATCAATTTGAGTTTCATAAGATAAGCTCCGAACCGGAAAAATAACCAAAAATTGTTTCAGTTGGCGGGCATTATCGAGAAGGGATTTCGGCGGTGGAACCCCACCGCAGTGGGGGTAGTTTAGCCGTTGGAATCTGTTAAGATGCAAATCATTTGCATGTATAGAAGCAATCTTGACTCTCCAGGAAGAGCCGAGATAAAACCTTCGGCCGCCTGAACTCAATTGCAAGGAGAACATGATCGTGGACAACTCGGCTTGGGCAGTGGTAGTGGACGACCATCCGCTGGTGGCGCACGGCATCGCCGATTTTTTAGTGACGCACTGCGGTTTTAGCCGGGCGCAACCGGTATCGGCTATCGCCGAATTTTGGCCGTTGCTGGAAACCGACCAGCCGCCGGCACTGGCCGTGGTCGATTTTTGGTTGCCGGACGGCGCTTCCTTACCGCTGCTGGCCGAATTGAAACAACGGCATCCGATGATTCGGGTGCTGGCGATCAGCGCGGACGACGACCGAACCGTCGCCGAAAAAATCGCCACAACGGGCACCGACGGTTTCATTCACAAACAGGCCGCGCCTAAGCTCTTCGCCAAAGCCGTAACCGCGGTGATGGCCGGCGAGATTTGGTTCCGCGGTCAGTCCCCGGCTGCGCTGACGCTGGCGCGAGAATTGCCGGTCACCGCCGCCGAGCTGGGCCTGACGCCGCGGCAGGGGCAAGTGTTGGCGATGATGCTGAAAGGCTTACCGAACAAACGAATCGCGCTGAATCTATCCTTGTCGGAACACACGGTGAAAGAACACGTCACCGGCATCCTGGAACGTCTCGGTGCGAAAAATAGGATCGAAGTGATTACCAAGCTTCGCGGACGCAGCCTGGAAAGCGAATGATCGTCGATTCCGATCCCACCGACTCAACAAACAGCCGTTTGCGCTTCGAAGACCTGAATGCCGGAAGCCAGGCCCGATTGTTGGACATTACCCACAACCGATTGGTCTACGGCATTACCATCATCCCCTTCGTCGGTATGCCCTTCGTCTACTGGAAGTACCAATTGGATCAAAACGCCTGGGGCCTGCTGATGTGGACGCTGTCCTATTTCGTGGCGTTGACGGCGGCACGATTGCAATACCGGAACTACCGGCGAGATAGAAACCGTCTCGATCCGGACGCAACGATCGGTAAATGGATGCCGGTGATCTTGCGCATGGCCTTGGCCCACGGCCTGGGTCTGACGGCTTTGGTTGCGGTGATCGCAGGCCGGGTACCGTTCGAATTTGCGTTGCTGCTTTACATGAGCCTGGCGGCGGTCATGGCCGCTAACGCCACCCACCAATCGCCGGTATACAGTGCTTTCAAGCGCTTCTTCAATGCCGGCTGGGGTGGCTGCACCCTGCTAACGCCGTGGGCGTTTCCGGAGCATTGGCATTTGATCATGCCGTTGTGCGTCAGTTACATCATGTCCATCCATCGCCATTCGGCGATTGCCCACCGCTTCTTCCTGCAACAGGTGAAATTGGAAGAAGACAGCAAGCGTCTGGCCGAAGATTACCGGCAAGCCAAAGAAGAAGCCGAAGCGGCGCTCTATGCCAAAAATCGGTTTCTGACCACGGCCGCTCACGACTTGCGCCAACCGGTGCATGCCATGGGCTTTTTGATCGAATCCATTTCCCGCCGTAACCGCGCTGCCGAGTTGCGGCCGGCCCTGCAGGATTTGCGGCAAAGCGTGCAGTCCGTGACTCAGATGTTCAATTCGTTACTTGATTTGTCCAAGATCGAGCTCGGCGCGCAACCGGTGAAACTGCAACCGGTGGCGATCGATCCGCTGATGACCGATATCGCGACCTTGTTTCGGGAGGAAGCCCAGGCCCGCAGCATCGACTTGCGGGTCCGCACCAGCGGCGGCAAGGCGTTGGTCAACGCCGATCCATTGTTGCTGCGGCAGTCGATGATTAATCTGATGCAGAACGCGTTGCGCTATACCCAGCGCGGCGGGGTGCTGATGGCGGTGCGCCGCCGCGCCGGGCAATGGCAATTCGAAGTCTGGGATACCGGGGTCGGCATTGCTCAGGCCGATCAGCAGCGGGTGTATTCGCCGTTCTTCCGCCCGGAACACGCCTGGCGCATCGACAATGCCGGCCATGGCCTGGGGCTGGCGGTGGTGGCCCGCTGCGCCGATCTGATGGGTGCCAGCCAGGGCTTGAATTCGCACGAAGGCCGCGGCTCCCGCTTCTGGTTGCGGCTGCCGGCGGCGGAGACCGGCGAGCGCCGCTTGGCGGTGCGCGAGACGCTGCCCTTGGCGCTGGGCGGCGATACCCGGCTGCACGGCCGCTGTCTGGTGGTCGACGACGAGCCGCAAGTCCGCAGCGCCTGGGAAGCCTTGCTCTGCGCCTGGGGCATCAGCGCCGTGTGCGTGGCTTCGGCCGGCGAAGCCTTTGCCGAGTTGGACGCGGGCTTTGCACCGGACGCCATCTTCTGCGACCAGCGCCTGCGCTCCGGCGAGAGCGGCTTTGAATTACTGCAAGCGCTGTTGGAACGTTGCCCGGAAGCCGCCGGGGCCATGATCAGCGGCGAATTCGATTCGCCGGCCCTGGCCCAAGCCGAACAGGAGGGCTATCTGGTGCTGCATAAGCCGTTGGAGCCGGAGGCCTTGTACGCCTTGTTGTGTCGAATATTACCGGTGGCCGACAACGACCACGCGTAAAGCCGTTGGCGCGAACTCACGCAAATGGCGCCTATTTTGCTGGATACGCTGGATCGCCACCTTAAAAGCCGGAGTTTGCCATGAATATTTCCACCATAAGCCCCAACCTTGCCGCAACCCGAACAGTCAGCGGAAAAACTTTGCCATCTCCACCGCAAGTCAAAACGGATGCTGCCGGCGATAGACAGCCGTCGCCGCCTACGGTTGATATGCGCAATGTCTCGCTAAACGAAATCAATGCCTTGATCAAGTCCGGCGTGGATGGTTTGCTGGATGTCGTGCCCTACATGCCGACCGCTACCATCAACCCAAGCGCCGCAACGGATGCCGGCGACGTGAAGGTGGACTATTTAGGCCAGATAGAGGGACTGATCGAATTCCGGAAAAACCGTCACGAGGACACCGCCTTTCTGGAACGGGTGCTGAGCAACGTAAAACGCCTGGATGGGATGGCCTTGCCGACGAAACTGGACGTGATGGCTTGAGTCGGTCTTGGCTGAGTCATCAAAACCTCACGAATTCAGTCGCAGTCGGGGAAGGGATTATCTTTCTGACGGCCCTTGACCCTGACGTTGCGTCACGCTCTATGCTGACGGCACGCATCAGGCAGGAGGCAAATCGTGTTGCTTAAAGTGGGCGAACTCGCCAAACGCTGCGGACTGACCGTCCGCACCCTGCATCACTACGACAGCATTGGTTTGCTTAAACCTTCCGCGCGCTCCGATACCGGCTACCGGCTGTATCAGCGGGGCGACATTGCCAGATTGCATCAAATTCAAGCCTTAAGGCAGTTTGGGTTGTCACTGGCCGAGATCGGGGACATTTTGGCAACGCCCGACCTGAATCTTGCGACTATCGTCGAACGCCAGCTTGAAGCCCTGGACCGAAAGATTGCCCAAAGCCAAGCTTTGCGCCATCGTTTGTCCGGGCTACAACGGCAATTGACCCGTGGCGAGGAGCCGGAGCTGGCTGATTGGCTAACCACTTTAGAGATGATGACTATGTATGATAAATATTTTTCCGCCAACGATCTGAAGCGCCTGCCGCTGCTGGATATCGACGAGACTTCTACCGCCGGCGAATGGGCGGCATTGGTCGAGCAGGTACAAGCCGCGATGCAGACAGGTTTGGATGCGCACAGCACACAGGCTCAGGCCTTGGCCAAGCAATGGATAGGCATGCTGGTACGCGACACCCAAGGCGATCCCCGCTTGCTGGTGAAGCTGAACGCCATGATGGTGGGCGAGCCGACCATGCAAACCAAAACCGGCGTCACTCCGGACATTGTGGCTTACATCCAAAGCGCTTTCGTTGAGAGTAAATTGCGGATCTACGAAAAATACCTCAGCGCTGACGAATTCAGCGTGATGTGCGCGAATTACGGCAAGCAAGCCGACGATTGGCCGCCACTGATCGCCGCGATTCGCCAGCATTTGGATGACAGCACGCCGCCCAGTGCCCCCGAGATGCAGGCACTCGCGCGAACCTGGCTGGGTTTGTTCCGGGCCTACGCCGGCGACAATCCGGACACTCATGCCAAAATTCGTGCCGCGCATCAGGTCGAGCCTTACCTATTCTTTGGTACGTTTATCGATCCGCCCTTGTTGGCGTATGTCTATCAGGCGATGGCCCAACTAGGCCAAGCGCCCACGCCGGCCCAGGCGCATTGAGGCTGCGGTGAAGCGGATAAACTGCATCGATCTCGACGAACACAAGATCGATGCCGCAGGAGACCGACTCGGTAAGGAGTCGTCAGCGTGATCGGTTAAAGCAGATTTACAACGCGCCTTCCGAGCCGGTGAATTCAACCCCGGACACATTGCCTCTCACGTCGGAAAAGCATTTCCAGGGAGCGGTGGCCTCGGGGACCAGCACCATAATCGCCATGCCGGCTTCAGAAGAAAAGATGTCTTTAATCTTCAGCAGGCTTTTGTCGGCGCCGACTTGTTTCGCAACGGCCGCCAGACAGGACTTTTCCGCAGCGCTGGTCAGGCTGACATTGCTGTCCGCGCTGCTGGTACTTGCACTGCTGGCAGGGATACCTACGTCAATAGTGAAACTGACCGGTTTGCCTGAGTCTTTGGCATTGCCTTTCAGGTAGACGCGAATAATGTAATCGCCGTCTTTCGGTAGCGTCCCGGAATAATGGTCGCCTTCGTTCATGCCTACAAATAGGGCTTCATAGGTGCTACCGGGTGGGATGACGTTGAAATAGGCAGCGCCCTTGCCGGCTTTAAAATCCACATTCAATGTTTGGCCGGCCTTGGCTCGCAACACGTAATCGACGTCTTCGCCGCCTTTGACAGTCCCTTTGATGGTCGCGCTGGATTTGCCTTTTGGGAATTGCACGGGTTTGCTCGCCGCCTCGGCGGTGGCTACTAGGCTCATCGTCAACACGATGCCGGTGAGTAAGCTGAGTAATTGGGTCATGGTGTACTCCGTTGTTTCAAGTTAACGACGATTAGGGACAATCAAGCCGGTCGTTGCGGACTATAACATCCGCCGGCAATGTCAATTGGTCACGTTTGTTACCGCTACAAACGGGGATAGCGCCCGAAAACCGTATGCGCTAGCCACCGGTAACCACCGCTTCGGGGATTCCGTAGCGTTCCTCATTTCCGATTCGAATCAAAAACAAATCGCCGGAGCGCTAGAATATCAACGTCAAATTGTCGTCGTAAAAAGCCGGCTGACCGGAAATGAACTCGATACGCCGCTCGCCGCGGCCGTTGCGATTGATCCGGACTTCGGCATTGCCTGCGCCCTTGCGAACAACCCCAAACGGGCAGCGGCCGGTCGGTTGGCCGAGCTCCAACGCGCAAGGAATATGGCCGGTAGCATGAAATGCAAAGAAACTTGGTCATTTAAGTCTCCGCTGGGTTTCGCGTTGCTCTACCCAGACTACGGCCATGCGATTGAGCCGAACGTGCTCAATCCGGCGATCAGGAAATTTCGTGTCGTAGCCCGTATTAAGCAACGCGGAACACAGGATCGAATTAAAACCCAACCGGATTGCACGATATAAATCCGCGCCGGATTCCGATTCGTCAAATCCCGGATTCCGCTTACGCTCCATCCAGGCTACTTGCTAGGCGGGCCGCGGCTATCCCGTGCATGCAGCAAAGCCGAACGCCCGTCGAAACAGCTACGGCTCTGGCCAACCTGTTTGGATTGACTCAGTTGCAAGCATCGGCTGCCGTGTAAACGATGGACTGGTAACGGCCCTCGTTTGTGACGATGGATACGCACGCGCCGCTGTGGTTTTCCCGCCAAAACTGGGTTGGCGTGTCAACCGAGGAGGACGAGCGCGAAAAGTGGTAGCCGCGCCGCGATAACTCTCCTTCAGCCTGTCCTGCACGGGCACCCACCATGTCGGACAAACTGTTTGGCGTTTGTCCGAAGTGGCTGTTGTTTCCATTGCTGTATTGGTTGTTGTAACGCTGGTTATGCTCGGAATTATGCTGTTGATCGTGATGCCGCCCGTAACGGTTACCCGGGGCATTCTCGCAATCATGCCGACCTTTCAGATGTATCTTATGAACTTTGTTGTTCTCTTCTTCGAATTCATAACACTCATTTTTTTGCTCGTTAAACCACCAACTGTGCGAACCTTCCCGGCCGTATTCGCCGTATCCGCGATCACGCAATTCGTTTTCCGCTTGATAAACGTCTTTGCCCTTCAAGTCGTAGACCAGGATGGTTTTAAGCTCCTGACCAAGATTGTGGTTATAAGAACTTCCGTTCGAATTATTCGGATTGACAACACAGCCGCTCATGCTGATCAAAGTGGCAGTGACGATTATCAGGGGTTTAAAGCGCCGTAGCATAAGACTCTCCTGGGGTTACGGTGAAGGTAGTAGCGAATTGCCAATCGTTTTCTTGTCGGGTCAAGCTTGGTCGGCAAGGACCATTTCGCCAAGTTTTGAACGACGTTAACAAAGAGTCTAGTCCATGTTCAGAGTCGCCCAAAGTCGAGTTTCTTCCCGTCGGCTAGCGCCGATTTGACCTTTTAGCCGCAGCGGGAAACGCTGATTAAATCTTCCGTGACGACAAGAAAGACTCGCAGCATCTCGGCCTGAATTGGTTCATCAACGACAAAGGCAAACCCGGCAACAACCTGTCGCACAGCCAGCGTAAGCACAACCGGAACTACGCGTCGAGCAGAGCCTGGGTCGAGCCTATTTTCCGGATCATTAAATACCCATCAAGGCACAAGTGCCAATTCGGTTTCCACAAGCGCCCTTACCGGGGCTTGGAGAAAAGGGGGCTCAGGTCAATTGGCTGGAGGGCTTGGTGAATTTGTATCTGCTGGGTTTCGCGTTGCTCTACCCTGCCTTGAAAGCCGCATCAAAACTTCGCTTTTCTCGTTTCGTTGTGCCCACCTTGAGGGTTGATATTTTATCAACCTATTCCGGGGTCCAGTTTTATGGACCACTACAGCTTACGGCGGATGAATCGGACGGTGTGTGTCGTGATGAGGATGCGGAGCGCTAGCGCAATCTACCAAAACCTAGCCCCGCCCGGCGTTCTGCTTTCGTTAAAACGCACTGCGATCCTGTCACTTGATAGATTTGAACAGACTCCAACGCTAAAAATCCAGGACGCAGGCCCCAAGCGAAGCCGTGTGACTTGGATAGTGGTCAGCGAACAGGAGGGAGTCCGGAAGTTCCTTGTAAGGCTAGAGTAAGCAAATGCTTACACGGCTGTAAGAATTGTCGTACTTTTTTACACTCGTAGCCAAACAAAGCTGGCTGATTGCCGACAAACCGTGATCCAGTCTACATTTTTTCTATCGGGTATGGCTATTGCTTGTCATGCTTTGAGCCGACCTTCCTGGAACGGCTCACCACTCAATTTTCACATCTAAACGTGCTCAATTGGTACATATGTGTATTGGAATTTAGGTTCTTTAATTGGCGTTTTTATTTCTAACTTTTCAATTGGGTCACCGTATAACTTTTACCTTTTTAAGTTTGGTTCTAAATGAAATGCTGGGGAGCAATTAAAGAATTTATTTTATTAACACTATCCATATTCAAGAAAACGAAAATTTATCATTAAAAAATGAATAAAAAGAGAAGAATAATACTAGCAAGTGCATTTCTCTCGGCAGCGTTCAGCGTCGGGTCAAATGCAGAAATCGCGCCCAGCGTTGGATCGCTGAAGACTGTTCCGGTGCCAACTCCGTCTAACCTATCCAGGTTTGTCAAAAACCAAGACAGCCTTGTCCAGCTGGGTAAAGCTTTATTTTGGGACAACGCCGCCGGATTTAAAGGACAGGCTTGCGCCAGTTGCCATTTCCATGCGGGCGCTGATTCGCGATTCAAAAATCAAATCAGCCCGCATGGAGCAAGTGGGAACTCAGATTTTGACGCGATGAAAACCGGCTCCGGAGGCCCCAACTACACCTTGAAGACCGGTGATTTTCCGTTGTTTTCACTTAGCAACCCCGCTGATCGGAACTCAACGATTTTGTACGATACTGACGACACTGTTACGTCAATGGGTACTTTCCAGGCGAGTGTGTCGAATCTGCCTCCCAGCAGCATCACCGGCAAAGACGACGATTGCAAGATGGATCCGGATATCACTTTCCACGTGAATGGCTACAATACGCGGAAGGTGGAACCCCGCAACACCCCCTCGACTATCAACGCGGTGTTCAACTTCCGGCAATTTTGGGATGGCCGGGCCAACAATGAGTTCAACGGCGTCGACCCGTTTGGACCGCGGAACCCGAATGCTGTAGTCCGTTGGCACAACGGTAATAACACCTACAGCCAACAGACAGTGGAGATGACCAACGCCAGCTTGGCTTCCCAAGCCGTTGGCCCTATTCTTTCCACACTTGAAATGAATTGTGCTGGAAAACAGATCAGCCATGTGGGCAGAAAACTCCTTCCCAAGCAGCCACTTGAGTTGCAACGGGTGTCTACTAGCGACAGCGTGCTCGGCCACCTGGCTAAAGCCGATAAAGGCTTGAACACCACCTATCGTTCACTGGTTCAAGCCGCGTTTCACGATGGCTGGTGGAATGGCGGAGCCAGTATTGATGGTTTCAGTCAGATCGAATCCAACTTTTCCTTGTTCTATGGTCTAGCGCTACAGGCCTATCAGGCTACGTTGGTATCGAATGACTCGAAATTCGACCAGTACATGGATGGCAATTCCGCAGTGCTGAACTCGCAAGAACAAGCAGGCCTTGACGTATTCCTGAACAAAGGAAAGTGCGTCGCTTGCCATAACGGCCCGGAGCTCTCTGCGGCGGCGACCCGACTGCAAACCGCGAACGCACAAGGGGCGCTGGTTGAACGCATGCACATGGCCAATCTGAGTGGCGCCACCGTCGATACCTGGAATCGTTGTGCCGACAGCTGGGGCTATTGCCTGAGCGACGGAGCCACCCACACCTATCGTTTTGTCTATTCGGACGGTCGCATTTCTCCGACGAAGGAGACATCAGCGTTTGTTTGGTGTTATGAATGGTTCTTCACAGGTGCAGGCAACGCGACCGGACGCTGTGAGAAACTGACACGAACCCCGGCGAAGGGTTTTGTGGCTCTTTATGACAGTGGCTTCTACAACATCGGCGTTACCCCCACTGTGGAGGATATCGGTGTCGGCGCCGGCGATCCTTGGGGCAATCCGTTGTCCTTCACTCGTCAGGAAAAATTCAGGGCGGGCGGCAACGCAAATCTGGCACCGGATAATTTCTTTACCGACCCTAATCGTTTTGAGTTAAATCCGGGTTCACCCGTCACCTCGAATGAGCGTGATGCAGTTGATGGCGCCTTCAAAACACCGATCTTGCGCAATGTGGAATTGACCGGCCCCTATATGCACAACGGGGATCAGTTGACTCTCGAGCAATTGGTGGAGTTCTATAACCGCGGCGGCAACTGGCGGCGCACATCGGGTGTCGATCAAAACGGCTCGCCGTGCGATACCACAGGGCTTGATAAAAACTGTTCGAACCTAGATCCAGACATCACCAGTTTGGGCCTGAGCAGCGACGAAAAGACCGCATTGGTCGCGTTCCTGCGCTCGCTGACAGACGAAAGAGTACGCTGGGAGAAAGCGCCGTTTGACCATCCGGAACTGATTATTCCGCTGGGTCATATCGGTGACGAAAACTTTGTCGAAACGGAATTGGCCTTCTCGCGTACCGTAGCGAAGGACGATCTGTATACGCTGCCTGCCATAGGCCGCGATGGGCGGCAAGCAGCAGGTCTACAACCAATACCGGCGGTTCAAAATCTTATTGCCTGTGGTGAGACCGATTCGGTAAAAGGTTGTTTCACGAAGTTCTATGGTGATGCGAAAACCGTGGCACCATCGAAAACATGGCAATACTGTTCTGGCGCCACCGGCCTCTGCCTCGGTGATGGAACTAATCGTAGCTACCGCTTCGTTTATAACGATGGCCGCATATCTAATGTAAGAGATACGCAATGGCATGCTTGGTGTTATGAATGGTACTTCCAAGGCACGGGTAACGCGGCAGGATACTGTCAAGTTCTCAAATAGTAAGACCTTTCTTTAGCTGTTATGGGCGTTGCCGATGAGGCAACGCCTTTAACACTATCTGCAGACCACGGACTCAAGTCCAGTTTTTCATTTCCACGGCCGTACGGCAGATAAACGATTGGCATAAGGTGGATTCGCAAAACAATCCACCATTGATGGCTTGCGATATACCTGCGCCATTTGATCTTGCACTTGGTTTGGATTTTGGCGGATTGTCGCTACGCTCCGAATCCGTATATGGACTCCTCCCGTTTTGGCAAGCAGATCACTTCGAATTTGCTGGAGCGCCGTCGTAGTTTGCTTGATGCCGCCCCTCACGATCTGACATTTGCCGCGCCAAGCAAGTGCTGCAAGGTTGCACGTAGTTTGGCGGGATTGACCGGCTTGTGCAGCAACGGAAAGCCGCTGGCATCGGCCTCGCGTAAGCGTTCGGGACAGGTATCGCCGGTGACGACCAGCACCTCGAACCGGTAGCCCAGCGTTTCCCGCAAATCACGCGCGAAATCGATCCCGGAAACGCTATCGGCCAGCCGATAGTCGGTAATCAACAAATCTACCGTCGAATCCGCCCGCGCCAGCTCGTCCAAAGCTTGCGACAAGGATGCCGCCGCCAATACCCGGCAACCCCAACGCGACAACAGGCCGCTCATGCTCTCCAGCACACTGCTATCGTCATCCAGCAACAACACCTGCTTCCCGGTCAGCAGCGAGGTCGCCAGCAGCGGTTGGCCGGTCTGAGCTTGAGCCGGGCGCGGCGCAGACTTTAGCGCCAGCGGCATCCTCAGCGAAAAGCACGAGCCTTTGCCCAACGCAGAACGCACCTGGAGCGGGTGGCCGAGCAGCCGCGCCAGCCGTTTGACGATGGCCAACCCCAGCCCCAAACCCTGGCGGCGGTTGCGGCCGGCATTATGCAGCTGGTGAAATTCGACGAAAACTTCGTGCAACTGGTCTTCCGGTATGCCGCGGCCGGTATCGATCACCTGAATTTCCAGTTCCGCTCCGCGCAGCCGGGTGCCGACCAAGACCCGGCCGTTCTCGGTATAGCGCAAGGCATTGCCGATCAGATTGCGCAGCATCCGCTCCAACATCGCCGGATCGGTCGCGACCGGGTATCGGCCGGGCCGGAAGCGGACGGTATTGCGGTTTTCCTGAGCCAAAGGCTGAAATTCCGCATGCAGCCGCTCGAACAACTCGGCGAGATCGCAGGCTTGCAGTTCGGGCGTGACTACGCCGGCATCCAGCTTAGAGACATCCAGCAGGGCGCTCAGCATCGAATTGACGGCGTCGATGGCATCATCGATCCGATCAATCAAGTGCGCCGTGTTCTCGCCGCGTACCCGCTCCGACAATTCCCCGAAAAACAAACCCAGCGCATGTATCGGCTGACGTAAATCGTGGCTGGCCGCGGCCAGAAACCGGGTTTTGGCGGCATTCGCCCGTTCCGCGTCGCGCCGGGCATTCTCCAGAGCCAACTCGCGCTTGATCAGGTTACTGATGTCGGTAAACGTGATCACCCGGCCGCCGTGGCGTAACAGTACCTGCAGAATTTCGTATACCGGGCCGCCGGGCAGATGGTAATGGGCCGGGCCTTGGGCGCTGACCGGCAGCGGCGGATTCGCTGCAGCCAACAACTGCGCCAGGTTCGTGCCGGGTTCGACTTGGCAACCGACCGCGGCCAAGGTATCGCTGAACCGTGCATTCCACATCCGCAAGCCATCGTTCTCGTCCGACATCGCGATGCCCTGCCCCATGTTTTCCAGCGCGGTTTCCAACAAGGTCGATTTTTCTTCCGATTCCTGGCGCAGCGCGACATTCTCGAAACTCAACTCCAGCGCGTGGTTGAGCATGTTGGAAAATTTTTGTGTGTAGTAGTAGCTTAACAGCGGTAAAAACGAAATCGTGATCGCCGCGGCAACGAAATGTTCGCCGCCGTAATAGAGCAACTCAAAGACAAAAGTCAGGCCGATCGGTATCGACAGCATCAAGACGGCCGGATAGTAAGCAAACCAGCTCATCATCGCGCCTACGGCCTGGATAATCGGCGGCAAGCAGACCAGCAACACATTGGCGGGGTCGTCGATATCCAGAAACAGAACGATACACAGTATCCAGCCCAAGCTGGTCAGCGCGCCGGCCGATAACACCAACATTTTGTACAGCGTGATGTTTGCCGCCAGGCGCTGCTTGCGGGACCGGTAGTAATGCAAAATCGACCAACGCGATAAATGGGTCAAGGATGAAAACGCAAACCATGCCAGCAATTGATTGTGCGGCGCGGTATGCCACAGATCGATCACAATCAGCAACGGGAACGGCAGCATTAACAGCACCGAATTGCTGATTACGGTCGTCACCCACAACCGCTCCACTTCGATTTCGTTTCGATATTTGGATTCTATGGCAGACATGCGTTTAACCTCGTTTCAATCGCACGGCATTAGCCGATTTACCAGCGGTTGCCGACAGCGGAGGCTAACGATTATCGCAAGCGGATAGTGATATACAAGTCAACATACCCAATAATTCGAGGCAGCCGGAGCTTGGTGTATTGATACGACCTTGCGCTGTTTTTATGTCCCTTCGCCCTGAGCCCTTCGACTGCACTCAAGGCGACCGGTTAAAACATATCAGAGTCGATTCAATGGCGATCGACCTTACCCGGAACGGTCGACTTATTTCGGCGAAGTCGGCCCACCACCGTCCGGCAACGGGCCGGTATCGCCGTCGCCATCGCCATCCCATTCTTTAGCACGGGTCGAGCCGGCGAAGAATTGGTAGCGTCTGCGGAACAACATCGCATGAAAATCCTCGTCGTCCGCGCCTTCCCAGAAATCCGGCACCGGACGCACCGGTACCGCCGGCGGCGGCGGCACCGGAATGGCTGGCCTGTCGCCGCGCGGGCTGGCACGCAGAAACGGCTCCAGATCGTTGGCTTGCGCCATGCGTTCGCCCATATCCGGCGGGTTATTCGGCAGAAAGCGTTTGGCAATCGTTTTCAGGATAGAGGTATGGTCGAAGGTTTCTTTGGCGACGCTGCCGCGCTCGACCCAAGGCGATACTACCAAGGCGGGTACCCTGGGGCCATAGCGGTCCATACCCTTCTCTGTCACGGCACCTGAAATCAGCGGCGCTTCAGGCGGCGACACGTGATCGAAAAAACCGCCGTGTTCGTCGTATGTAATGATCAACAAGGTTTTGTCCCAACCCGGCCCGGCCATCAAGGCATTGACCAATTCTCCGATCAAACGCTGGCCGTGGCCGATATCGGTGGGAGGGTGGTCGTCGGCGCCCGGCGGCGCATCGATGAAGTCCGGGTCGATAAACGTCACCGCCGGCAGCGTGCCGTTGCGCGCGGCAGCATAAAAGCCATGCTCCGGATCGCGCGCATCCAATACCCGGTCATTGTCGAACACGTAACGGTCGAACAGCCGCAGAAAACCGTAACCGTGTTCGTAATAACGCCAGGACACACCGGCCGCACTCAGGTGTTCGAAAATGGTTTTATCATCAGCCAAAGTGGCGCCTCCGGAAAATTTGGGATTTCCCACTTCAAACTTATTCTCGGCGTTGCGGCTCAAGCGGCCCGTGACTTGATAAAAACGGTTCGGAAAGGTTGGCCCCGGATGTGCGCAAAACCAACGGTCGCAAACCATGAACTCCCGCGCCAAGGCATCGAATACCGGCACTTGTGGCGCCTGATAATAGCCCATCACTTTGCCCGGATCGGTGCCTTTGGCGGCAAATTTTTCGGCAAAACTGGTGACAAAACCATCCATACGGCCCTTTGGCGGGTTAGCGTCGTCCCAGTTGACCTGGGTCTTGACGCAGGTAAAACCGTGGCAAGGATCTTCGATGAACAGCGTACCGGGCAACGGAAAAGACGGGTAATCGACGCCGTTGTACGAATTGGTTTCGTTGCCGTTCAGGCCGTCGATGTCGCTGCGAATCCGGCCGTCGGCGCCGCCTTCTTTACTCAGATAACCCAGCATGTGGTCGAAGGATCGGTTTTCCATCATCAGCACTACGATATGGTCGATGTTGGCCAACCGGCCGGGCGGCAACGGCACCTGCGGCGTTTCCGGGATCGGCGGACGCTGTTCTCCGCCCAAATAGTCGATCAACAGCCGGCTGCCGTCGCACCACGCCCCGACCACCGCAGTATCCTTGCCCAGCAACCATTCGCTGAGGTAGCGGTTCAGGCCGGGCTCGTGGCCGCTCGCGGTCCGTCTACCCTTAGCCAGTTGCACCAGTATTGCTGCGCCAATGTCAGTGAACAGTTTTTCGACTTTCTTGATGATCAGACTATCTCCGGGGACCCAATCAAAGTCTATGTCGACACGGATGAATTCCTTGTAAAGCTTCACTCGCAAATCGTCCCGCAGCGAAGCTTTAGCGCCGACCGAACCGGTCGCCTTGAATACCTTGCCTCTGAATTCGACGACTGCCAGCATAAGCCTGCTATCCAGCGCCTTGTATTGAACGCCAAGCAGAGCCTGCTTCACCAAGTCATCGAAGCCGGCGATATTCAATAGCCGTTGCTCGCCATCAAGCATCAGCGGTACGGCAAAATTAAATTTCAGTTTTTTGATGTTGACGTCGGGTAACCATTCGATCTGGATTTCCGGCTCCACGCCTTTGGTCTCGAACTCAACTTCGATGCCGATCTCAGCGGGCGCACCCGGTTGCGGCGAACCCATGGTCAAACGGATGCGATCGGTACCTAAGTCGTTGATCCGAACAAATTTGCCCCCAATACGTTGCTTGGTTAGCAGGCGCCGGGTGCCGTAAACCTCGTCCTCAAAATGCACGAACACCCAGTTTTCGCCGAATTGGCTACCGGAGAGCCGCACTTGAAACAACATGCGTTCCCGCAAATTGACAAACTCGTCGAATTTGCGCTGAAACAATGCCAACGGTAACACCCGTTGTCGTTTGATGCCGGCATCCAGGTAATTGGGGACACCCATAGCCGCCATCAGCTGCCTTACCGATAGCGGCTTCGGCAATTTGTAGGGTTTCGCCAGTTGCCGAATACTGACCGATGAGCCGATTATTAATCCGCTACTGCGTAAACTAGGCATGTTCGCCTCCTTAAAGTTGGTTATTGCAAGGCAATCAAAACCGGCACCAAGCCCTTACCGCCTTTCAACGGACGCAAGGCTTTACCGATCACCGCGCCAAAAGCGCTAAGGGCGTCGCCGGCTTTCATCGCGTGGCCCGGCGTCGGCGAGGTGGTCAGTAAATCGCCGACGGCGATGTCGCCGAACTCGGCGTCCACCTTGCAATACACCTTGCCCATCAAGGCAATCGGCTTGCGCGGCTTGCCGGTCGGTTGTTTGTCCAGCACGATGCCGGGCTTGTACTGCCCGGCGCCGGACACCACGCCGGCCACCCGTTTGTCGTAGGCCTGGCTGCTGGGATGCAGTGAGCCGTCGTCGCCCAATACCATCACGGTTCCGGCTTCGATATCCGCGTCGCAAATGTCGAAATCCTCGGCGCAGTCGGCGTTCAGCAAACGGATATCGCCGGACACTTCGACATCGCCATTGAAGGACGACGTGTCCGCCAACACGCTAAACCGCGGGACCTTGTTGGGAAAGGCGCCGGTGATCAGAATCTCCGCGGCAGTGCCGCGGCCGTCGCTACCGATGCCTTCCAGATAGATGCGGTTATCGTTCAAATTGTTACCGATCAACAATTGGCCGCCGCCGCTGCCGCTCAAATCGAAAATCAAGGGGCTGCCGGCGATCTTGGCCGCTTTGGCGTTCACGGTAAATTGCGGGATCGGCTGGGTGTAGCGCCCGGTGATCAATAGCTCCGCCGCATGGCCATTGCCGTCGGAACTGAATCCTTCCAGATAAATTTTGTTGTCGTCGCGGTTGCAGGCAATATGCAACTGCCCACCGCCGATCGGGCTGAGATCGAGCACGATACTGCCGTTGCCCTTCAAGTTGATGCTGTCGCCGTTGGCCGACAATTGGGTGTTGGGATTGCCGTTTAACACCAGATTGCCGGCGACGTCGAGTTTGCCCTGCGGGATCGCAGTGCCGATACCGACCCGCTCGGCCGATAGACTGAGGGAACTGCGAGTACCGTTTTGATCGGTTACCGCTTGAGCTTGGTCGCTCAGGGCGTTTTCTAGCTGCAAATTGGTCGCCATGGTTTTACTCCCATAGAAATAGATGGATACAGGCCGGAAACGGCCGAAAACGTTTGGCTAGCGCACTGCCCTTACTGCAGCGCAACCAACACCGGCACCAAGCCTTGGCCATCTGCAAACGGCCGCAGCGCTTTACCGATGACGGTACCGAAGGCGCGTGCAGCATCGCCGGCTTTCATCGCATGGCCCGGCGTCGGTGAGGTGGTCAGCAAGTCGCCGGCGTCGATGGCACCGAATGCGGCGTCGACCTTGCAATACACCTTGCCCATTAACGCAATCGGCTTGCGCGGCTTGCCGGTGGGTTGTTTGTCCAGCACGATGCCGGGCTGGTATTGCCCGGCACCGGATACCACGCCGGCCACCCGTTTGTCGTAGGCCTGGCTGCTGGGATGCAGTGAGCCGTCGTCGCCCAATACCATCACGGTTCCGGCTTCGATATCCGCGTCGCAGATGTCGAAGTCCTCGGCGCAATCGGCGTTGAGCAGGCGAATATCGCCGTCTACGGCAATATTGCCGGCCACATGCAAGGCTTCTTCCGGGGTTTGGGTACCGATACCGACGTTACCGTTAGCGTTGATCCGCATCCGTTCCATACCGCCTTGCACGTCGTCGACCCGGAATACCAAGCCGTTTTCCAGGTTGCCGGCACGCACGTCGATAAAGCCGGATTGGTAGGTGTTGTTTATGTAGCCGCCGAACAGACGCATGCCTATCTGGCCTTGGTCGGTTATCCCGCCGAAATACAGATTGCCATGCTCGCCAGCTACAGGCGCTGGCAATTGCACATTTCCTGATCCCAGCGTCAGCCGCTGGCTGGCATGGGTTGTACCGATGCCCATATTTCCGGTCGCTTTAACCAATGAAATCCCTCTATCCCACTGCCAGTTGCCATTCGCATCGTCGCCGGTGATATGCAGAAAATCGCCACCGGCATGGGTTCTGGTGTGGAAAATATAGCGATAGCCGTTGGCGTCCGTGCCGGCCACAATGTCGGCGCTGACGTGCAGTTTGGCTTTCGGGTCGGCGGTGCCGATGCCCAACCTATCGCTGGAAATATTAAGAGAACTGCGGTTGCCGTTTTGGTCGGTCACCGCTTGAGAATTCGCGGTTAAAGGGTTATCCAATTGCAGATTGGTAGTCATTTCGTTCACCTCTGGTTGAGTATTAATCTCAGGAGTTTTGTAACGCACCGGCATTGCGCGATCTGTCGGGCGATACCGATCGCGGCGGCTGTTGCCAAACCATTTGGGCTTGGGCTTCCGCTTGCCGATGGCTGGCGATAGCAAGCGGCGTGTCTTTGGCCGCCTGTTTAAACACGAAAGCCTTGCGGGCCTCGTGGTAATCGCCACTGCCGTAAAAGTTTTCGAACATTTGGGCTAACTCTGCCTGACGATAAGCCGCCAACGGCTTTTCGGCTTCGTCGCGGCACCGGCGACCGGCTTTGGCGCCCAGTTCTTCCCGCAATAACGCGTCGTTTTCGAGACGGTGGCGTACCAAGTGTTTGACTTGGGCGACAAACAAGGCATGCGAACTATCCAGCACTTGATCGACCATACCCAGTTGCCATGCTTTCCTGGCGCTGAGCGGAATACAGGCTGTCGACAAACGCTCCGCCGCCTCCGCACCCACCCTCCTGGGCAGGAGATAAGTCCAATATTCCGAACCGTATAGTCCGCCCATGTTGCGGTAATGCGGGTTGAACACCACCCCATCCCGCACCCAAACCAGATCGGCGGCTAACGCCAGAATCGCCCCGCCAGCACCGGCGTTGCCGGCCACAGCGACGATGGTGAGCTTGTCGGGAGTCTGGATGATTTGTCTGACCAGATCGTCGATGGCGTTGATATTCAGCCAGGATTCGTCCGCCGGGTTTTGGGCGGCCTCGATGTGATTGAGGTGAATGCCGTTTGACCAGAAATCCTCACCGCCCATCAATACGATTGCTTTGACGCTTAGCCCCGCCAGATAGCGATACACTTTCAGCAGTAAACGGCATTGATCGGTACTCATACCGCCGTTGTGGCAAGTAAAGTGCAGAAAGGCCACGTCCCCCTCCAACTCGTACCATATCTCCTGTAGCGGATATTGTCGGCCCGGCTTCAAATGATCGATCGTCAGGCGTTTGACCCCGGTTGCGAACCAGCGGGCCATGCCCTGCCGTGGCGCTTGGAGCAGGTCACCCAATGCCATTGCGGCCGGCAACTTAATGCCTTTTCCGTCCGCCTGCTTTGGTTTGAGGTGGCCAATCCAGACCGCGCCGTCGATGGTGGCCCGGCAAATAGCCTGTTCGGCGATCGCCACGATGCTGCCGGGTTTACCGATGAACTGGTCGTCGGCATGGGCGTTGAACAGGTAAAACGGCTGACCGCACACTTGATCCAGTACGCCGGGACTGCCATCCGCAGCGCGAATTCTGGACACGATTTCGGCACTGCCGTGCTGTTGCCAGTCGATGGCGCGATCGCTCTGCTTCATCGCCGGGCGCAATCTGCCGGTGACGCTGGGATTGCCGTAATCCAGGGGTTCCGGGCGGAAGCTGGGAGCCTGTATGTAGCTCATGGCTTCCCACAGACACTCGACGGCGGCTTGCGTCACTTCCCGGTTGAACAGGCTACTTTTGGTGGCCGCGCGCATCGGAAACGTGCGGCTGGCCCAAATTGGCCCGGCGTCCATTTCCGCGTCGGCGGCCAGCAGGGTTACGCCCCACTCCGGCACACCTTCCTGAATGGCCCAATCCAGCGAGGACGGGCCGCGGTCGCCTTTTATGCCGGGGTGTACGATCAGACAGGTGTAGCGCTGGTAAATCGTGGCCGGAATGCGCCGGGTTAAAAACGGGCAGAGGATAAGTTCGGGATGAAACAGCTCAACCCCCTCCAACAGCCGGGCTTCGTCGCCTAAATGCAATTCGACAGAGACGTCATGGCCGGCATCGTTGAGTTCGGTAAAAAAACGCTGGGTCAGGCCTGAGAATGCTGTGGAAACTAATAAGATACGCATGGGATACTCCTGATTACTCTCGTTTCTGGCTGTCGTAGCCCATGACGCACGCCCTTCGAAAACATCAGGGTGAAACGGTATTGATGGGCGGGACAACAAACACGCCCGGCGACGGCATCGCAGCCAAACCGCCGGGCAACATCGCGGTTAACCGCCCTTGCCGATGCCGCGAATCAGCGGCCCGAAGAACTCTACGCAGCCGGCGGTCGGGCATGCGGTTTGCGCCCGATATTCCTGAGTGCGGATCGGCGTCGGCTTGGGTTGCTTGGTGCTGTAACCGCGGCCGGGGGTACCGGCCTGAACCGAGCCGACCCAAAACAGGCCCAGCCCGGCGACAGCAAGCAAACCGCGGATGGAGTGTTGTTTTAACTTAATGTTTTTCATGATAATTCTCCTAACAATATTGGATTAAGCGTTGCGGCGGCGGCCGGCCAAAGCAAGCAGAGCCGAACCGAACAGCCAGAAAGCGCCGGGCAGCGGTACCGCCGCGACGCCGATTTCGCCGGTGGTATACAGCTTGGAAAAATCCCAGCGCAAACCGTTGGCCAAGGTCGCGAAGCGAGTATCGATCCGCGTGAACTTACCGGAGCTGCTGCCCCAGTCGAACAAGTCGAACACATCGCCGGCCTGGGCCGCGAAGTTGTCCCACCACATCAGTTGCAGCACGCCGCCGAAATTGAGGTTGCCGGCTACTTGCAATTGATCGAACTGCTGACCGGCTTCGAGACCGCCGATTTCGGCCAGATACAGGTTCTCGCTGCCGAAGCTGGCGCTACCGCTGTTGGCCACCAAGGCCGGCGAATTACCCAAGGACAGGCCGCCTTCGTAATAACTGGTGCCGGTGCCGCTCAACAAGGCACCGTCGCGCACCACCACCTGGCCGAAAAACACGGCGCCGGCATCGCGCCCGACCCGCAATTCGCTGCCGGATTGCAAAGTCACATCGCCCCAGAATGCGGTTTCGCCGTTGCCGGACAGCACGATTCGGCCGGTTTTGGCGTTGGTCACGGCGCCGGTTACGCTATTGGCACCGAAACCGACCTGCAGCTGGCCGCGATTTTCCAGGCCGCCGGCAAAATCGGCGGCGGCATTTTGCAGTTGCAATTGGCCCTGATTGATCAACATACGATCGGTGTGCAAGCGGGCCAGATTGCCGCTGGCGCCGATCAATTGGATTCTGCCGGCGTTGTCGACGCTGCCGCCCACTAAGCGCATCTGCTCGCCGCTACCGACCTGCACCCGGCTGGCGGCATCGATTTGCAAGCCGCCGTCCAACGTACCGGCCCCGGTCAACGCGGCATTTTGCAGACGAGTGCCGCGCTCGGCCGCGGTATAGCCACGATTCAAATCAAACGCCACGCTTTGGCCGGCGCTACCGCTCACGACAAGACTGCGCACGCTGGCATGGGCGCTGCCCAAAATAGTGGCGTTACCGCCCGGATTGACGACAACATCGTGCGGTTGGCCGGGCGCGAAACCGAAACTGCCGAAGCCGGCGTAATTCCAGCGCGCGGCATCGTCCCAAGCCCCGTTGCCGTTACCTTGCCATTCCGGATGCAAGGTCAGTACAAAGCCTTCGGCTTCAGCCCCTTCGTGCGAACCGAAGCCGACGATCTGGCCGTAACGGTTGATGCCCAAGGCGTGGTGCAAGGTCCAGCCGTCGGCTGCCAGCCGGTTCAAGTCGTAAATCCGGCCGTTATTCCACAGCACGGCATGCATGGCGTTGTCGGTGGTGCGCGAATAGCCGACGATCTGACTGGTATCGTTGATGTCCGAAGCCCGACTGTCGCCGCCCAGACTGCCCAGGTCTTGCATCCGGCCGTTGGCGTAATGGAAGGCGTGGAGGAGGTACTCATCCGGGCTCAACGAGCTGTAGCCGACCACCTCGCCGCCGGCGTTGATCGCCAAACCTTGCCCGCTATAGCCCCCCAGGCCACCGATAGCTTGGCCGACGCCGTCGCGATACAAATGAGCAACCGAACCGAGCCCGCCCGGACCGGCCACGTAACCGGCGGCGTCGCCGCGATTGTTGATCGCACTCGCCCCAGCACCGCCGGTTTTCAGCAACGTACCGTTGCGGTAGATCACGCCTTCGGCTCTCTCGCCGCCGATCAACGTGCCGGCGATATCGCCGTGGTCGTTGATCGCCCATGACACACCTTTACGGCTATCCGTGCTCAAGCCGGTCATCTCGTTGGCGCCGTCCCGGCGGATAAAGAGCTGATTGGTATACGGATGGTCGGCATCGACATTGACCGAGGCCACGACGTCGCCCCGGTTATTGATCGCGTAAGCTTGTACCGATTTGCCGCCGACGGTGATTTCCTCGGCGCTACCGTTGCGGTAAATGTAGGAACGGGTAACGCTTGGTTCCCGGTCCTTACCGGGCAGATTGTTCAACAGCAGGATTTGGCCCTGGTCGTTGATGTCGCGGGCAACGCTGTTGCGATCACCTTGCAGACCGGTACCGGCAAAATCGTAGCGTGCCGCGGCGGCGGCCGGAACCGCCGCCAACGATCCGCCGGCCAGCACCGCCGCAACAGCCCAAGGCAGAGGTCTTATCTGAAAAATTGGGAATGACATGGTTATCTCCTGGAACAGTTCGAATCCGATTCAGCAAGGCCGGCTCAAGCCGCCTGGCCGCCGGCATCCGGATCTTCGTCGCTAGTCCAGGCTACGGTTACCGACTGAGCCGGACCCGTCGCTACCCAGCCGGCGGTCGCATTCGCGCCGCCGATCACTAAAACCGCTAACCAGAAAGCGCGACCAGCCGCGCGTTGTTTACCAACAAGTAATCTGTACATCTGAGTTCCCCCAAAACGAATGAATAAAAACCGGCGGACCTAACAGCCGCAGCCTGGGTCCGTTGGGGGATAAGGTAACAATTGCCGGTTTTAGAAGCGCCCTACGTGGGGAGGGTAGCGGGAGTGAAATATTACCTGGCGAGGGAGGCGAATATCGTTAAGTGACGGATAGTAGGAGCTGACCACGCCCGCGATCAAACGCCTGCGATCGCAGGCATGGCCTGCTCCTACAGGATGTGAACCAGCCGGTCTGTTCCTTAACTTAAGGTCATTGGGGGAGACTGGTTCGGTGACGAGAAGGGGTTGGCGTTATTTTGAAACTTACGCCATTGGATGTGGTGACTTGAAAAAACAGACTAGTTGCTAACCTTGAAACCCGTCCGTTTTCTCGCGGCCATAAGTCCTATCAATCCCGACCCGAATAACCAAGCCGCTGCCGGGACTGGCACGGCCGATACATTGGCGTTGGCAGAGGTATTCGCGGAAAAGGCATATTTCTCGCCGTCCTCAATTTGCAAAGTCACAAGTAAAGTACCTTCTTTGTGAGCGGGTAAGTCGCCGGGCAGCAAGGTCAAATATTCCTCGGCAGTTTGCGGCTGGTTTCCGCCTAAGTCGCTAAGATAAAGCGAGGCGTTAACAACTGCTTGATTAGGTGTTGCCCCGGAGGCTATGCCGGGTGACTCGATAGCCGCATCCAACACGTAATCGACCGAAAAGCTCAGGGAGCCGGTTCCGAAAACCTGGAATTCGCCGTAACGATGATTGTCCGAGCGAGCCCAGGTCGACGGAGATAAATTGCCGTCGCTGGCTTGGCTCTGCAAGCTCAAACCGGAAATCGACGAAGCGGTCGACGTGCCGCCACTAGTCAATTCGGTATGTAACGGGCTTGTCCAATCGAACGCGTACTGAAACGGATCGCCGGGTTGCGAAGTACTGGTCAGGCGAGAGACGCTATTCGACGTCAAATAGGTCCAGACAATGGTCGGAGCGGGGTCCGTGCCGTTACCGGCCAGGGTGATTTGAAAACTGCTCCAATCTATCGTCGCAGAGGCTTGGGCGAGGGCGGCGTTCGCTTCATTGTTGAATTGCAGCAAACTCAAGCCGGCGAACAACATGTAAACAGGTTTTTTAAATGTCATGGTTTTCTCCTTCGTTAAAAAAATAGCTGTTCCACTCAGTGGACAGCCGGTTGCTTATCGCTGTGGAACCCACCGGGGTGATGCCGTTTCCACATGATCGATTCGTGTTTCCTGTTATCTCGGTTCCGACCCGGAACGCGGAAACCGCGAATTGCCGGGTTGCGGCTAAAAATACCCGTAATCAATGGGCACGCGCGAATGCCTTGAATCCTCAGCCCTGGGCTTGTTCAAGGATTGGTTCTTTGCCCGGACGGCCGGCGATCTTGGATGCATATATCACCACCCGATTTTAATTCTTAACGTATCCGTTTTTTTTCAAATCCAGAATAAACCGCTCCGCCACTTGCTGAAACGTAGGCATCGGTGCGTTGGGATTTGCCGCCGAGTAAATTTGGTATTTGCCTTCTATCCCTTGCAAGATTTGGACGTCATTGGTTTGAAACGCCAAGGGATTAAACGTGGGTACAATATAAATATCGCCATTGTTTTCGCGCGACATGGCGACTTGAATGAGAGAGTTATGTAATTTGTGTTCAAGGATTCGCGGCACGAATTCGCGGATGTTCGGATCGTTTTGAGTGCGCATATAAACATCGGCGGATTGCCCAGAAGACACTATATGATCTTTCAAGCTGCCGGCGACCGTTTCCAATATTTGCGGATAAGCTTGACTTTGCGCGGGGTTATTCGAGGCGGGATACATGCCTTCCCCAGTAACAATTAAGGCTTTGATTTGACCGCCCTGTCGATTAATTCCGGCCGGAGACGTTGCGGTCAAATTATTAGATTGATCCTGTTGTTGCCTCTGCTTTTGCTGGCTCTTCATGGCTTGCTTTACCGCCATGTTATGTAACACGTTAGTCATTACAGAGGTGTCAAACCCCGCATGTACAGAACCGGATGCCACACTGGCAACAAACAACAGTATGTAATAAACGAACGACGGTCTTTTCATAATTCTCTCCCAGCAGGAATGTCAGGTTTTTGAGACTACTTTGATAACTGTGGCGTAACGGTTACCCGCAAGCGATTGTCGGAACGTAGAACGTCCAGATTCAGCGGGATATTGGGCGATGCGGCAATCAGACGCTTTATCGCCATGGTATTGTCGACAAATTTGCCATTGATCATTAGGATGACGTCTCCAGCCTTTAAACCTGCTTGGGCGGCCGGCGATTGCGAAGTTACCTGCGTGATTTGACCACCAGACTTGCCGGCCAAGTCCTGCAAGTTAACGCCGATGTAACCTTGCCCGACTTGAATGTCCGGCGCGGCTACTTGAGCGGCGCTGCTTGCGGCCACGGGACGGGCGATTTGCGCCAATTCTTCGATGCGCTTGATTTGTAGAATTCGGCAATTCACCAGGCCGGGATGCCTGAAGCCGCCGCCGTAAGTGCCTTGCATGACGACGTAATCACCCTTCCGCAACGACGCCGCTTGCGGCGGCACGACCCAACCGTTGCGGGTTTCCGGGAACTCGCAATCCGCATCGCCTGAGCCCAATTCATCGCCGTCCAAAAGAATACCGATCTCTCTGACGCGACTGACTTTGCCTACCAAAATAATGGCGCCCAACGCGGAAAAGCGCGCCACTGCGGCTACGGAATTTTCACGCTTGATCGCGTTGAATTGGTCCACGGTGAAAACATTGGCAGGAAGCGCCGGTGCTGCGGGGGCGCTGATTGCCGGTGCAGCGGAGGCCGTGGCGGTTAACGGAACGGATGGCGGCGTTGGTGCGATTGGCTGCGGCTTGGCAGCGGCACGTTGATATGCGTCGGCCCACATGGGGCGAGATTCTTTGCTCGCGCGTTCGTGCTCAGTCCACAAGCGATCCTCTTCCTGTTCTAAACGAGCCAATTGAGCTCGATTACTCTCTGAATCCCCTTGATTACGTTGCAGTGCAACAATAAATTTGATCTGATCGATTTTTTTCTGATCCCATTTATCCAATTGGTCTGCTGATGAGGACTCAAGTATCCGGCATTGATCGAAGTGGGACGATCCCGATTCGTTACGATAATAGCCACGTACTTTAATACCATCGCCTTCCTTGAGCGCAAATACCTCTGGAGGTACAACAATTCTTGTATCCAAGGCGCAACTCACCGTTTTAAATTCGTCCGGTTCGCCATGCAGAGATTTTATCTGCATCACTAAACTAGAGTTATCAATACGATGAACTCGGCCAATAATTTTAAAAGTACCAATAGATTTGTACCGTGAGTGCGCAATGGAACCTTCGCTGCGTAAATCCGTTTGGACTGCATAGGGTTCAATTACCTTGCCGTCAGGGTCTTCCATTTGAGAAGTAGAGGGGGCATTACTGGAGGTTAGGGGAGCCACCCCAGTATAGTGTTGCATGACAACCTGCATTGTGTTCGCTCCATCAAGCGCCTCCGGCGCCCCCGAAATCCTGGTCAGCACCCGATCCTGCGTCCAGCCGATTAATGTGAATTTCACCGTCCCCTGCGCATACATGCCGTCGTCCGATAGCCGGAATTCGAATTCGCGCGGCACCGGGTCGGTGGGTAAGCTACGGCCCGTGGCCAGGTTGCCGTTCAACGTGGCGACCCCGTTGATGGCGTTGCCGGTACCGGACGCCACCCATTCCTTATCCTTCTGCACAATATTCATCACCGTGTTGTCGCTGGCGCGCCAAGTACCTGTCCACGACCAGCGCGGTTGCGCGTCGTTAAAGGTAACGCCGGCCGGTACGCGCGCGCAGCCGGCCAGGAAGACAGAGAGCGTGAACACAATCGGCAAGCCACGGAGTTTCATAAAATAGTCCTAACATACGTGCTGTAGAGATAGCGGAATAATAATCGTGCTTAACTGGTTTTGTCAGCGGCTTTTTTGTTTGCTTCAGCTAACGCCAATAGCATGATTTTGTCTGGATTTCCCGGCACCCGCCCCCTGGTTCCCACGCGCTGCGTGGGAACCAGGATTAGCCGCGTTGCGGCTAAGTCAAAGGCCGATTCAAGCTTCGCTTGGTTTGGCTTGCGGCCGATACCATTCCGGACTGGACCTAAGCGTCGACAGCCAGGGTATCGGCGCATGCGGCAGCCGCTGTTGCAAGACTTGCTCGATCGCCAATAGCCGTGTCCGGTCGATACAGGTCGGCGGCAAGGCGCGGGTTTGCCCGCTTTTATCGATTAAAAACAGGGTGGGCGGCCGCTTGTCGGCTTGGCGGGGATACGCTTGTATCTCCCAATAATCGATGTCCGGCCATTTCAGCCGCCAGCCGAATAACCAGTTGCGGCACTCGATGCCGCTTCCGTCCACCCGTACCCGCCGGGAAAGCGGCAAGCCGACGAAGATAAGAAAAAACGCCAACATAACCCCGAGGCTTACGCCGCCGAAGGGGTAATAGCGGAGCCCGAATAAAACCGTCAGCACTGCGGACAGACTGTAAAGCTTGATGCGTACCGAGTTCAGCAGGGTGTAAGTCATATTAACGGCTCCGTTAGCGGTGAGCGACAATCGGCACAGGGTAAGGCGCCGGCTTTCGAATCGGGTTGTAGCGCCAAAGAACCCATTGCCGCCAAGGCGATAAACCAAACGGCAATGAGCGGCAACCTGGAGTCTCGGTCATTTTGCATGCAGCGTTGCGGCTGTTTGGGATGATAGAGCACCGGCACACTGTCGCCGAGGTTGATCGTTTCGTAAAAATGAAAGTCTTGGCCGCAATATAGGTTTTCGTTAACCCGATAGGCCACTTCGGCACGATAAGTAATTCTGATCTGATCCCCGCTAGTATCGACAGACGGGCCGGAACGGCGAATCACCCAACCGTGTGTTTGATGCCATGTCCGCAAACGGTATAAATACCGCAACGCATAAAAACAGATTACCGAGGCGGGCGTCGCCAATAACAGCGGCAAAAAATACGGCTGTTGAGACAAGCCCGAGGCAGTGACCAAGATGTTTAAAATAATCAGTTCCATGCTTACACCTACCATTTGCGTCGACGATTTTTTATACCCATAACGCGAATGCCAGCGCCCCCAAAGCCGGATATACCAGACAAACGCCGCCAAAAACGGCCATGCCCAATTCGACCCAGACGATAAATTCAAGCGGCGGCCGCTGTGAACTCTCCGCCGCATAAAATGCCGGACGGGTTGCGGCGACCGCCAGCAATGCCAACAATACGAGAGCTAAAATCGGCGAGGCCTGCTCGACGCCGGAGCCGGCCGCCCAGCCGGCGAGCGTTAACCCCAGCCAAGCGGCGCCGCTACCCAGCGTCGCGCCCAACAAAAACGCCAGGCATACCATCCCGCCGTTTAATCCGGCATGTGCTGAGGCTGGTTCGCTCATGCCCGGAGTGTCGCCGCGGCCGGTTAGGCTGTGTTTATGCTTGCTTATCATGCGGTTAACCTCGTTGCCGATTGCGGTTTATCCCGATGAAATCAGCGCGGCATGCCGGTTACTGCTAGCCGCGCATATCCAAGGGTTCGTTAGTTTTCGTAAGACTCGGAAGACTCATCTTCTTTTTCGAGATTATGTTTTCCGGTCGGTCCGGCTCCGCTGCCACCGGAACCCAAGCCGGCTTCGGCGCCGTCTGCGGATTCGTTGCCATTGCCCAGGCCTGCGGCATCGGCGATCGTGTTTTGCAAGTCTTCGCCGGCAATGCCGGGGCCGTCCAGTGCATCGGCGGCTTGCCTGAGTTCGCCGGCCAATACGCCGTTCACCCCATTCAAGTTATCCGCAGCGGAACGAAATAAGTCGGCGGCTTCGCTCGAACTCATGGTGCCGTCGCGCAAACCCAGCAAGGCCGCCGTCATGAAATATTGGCCGAGCACCGGGTCAGCGCCTTCGGCTGACGCCGCCGTGATGTTGGCGAATAACAAAATGGCACTTAGTAAAATTGACTTGTTCATATTGACCTCGTAATCAAACTGTAAAATCACGCGATGGAATAGCAATAAGCGTCAAATTTGGCCTATCGAATGGTGGATCACTTTCCGTCCTTGATGAGCTCGCTACGATCCACGGGAAAAACTCGTACCCAATCGGACTTAGAGGGGGGAGTAACCGGTGGAGGGGGCGGAGGCGGTAGCGTTGCGTTCTGCTCTTGAATAACTATCGCATTCGGATTTTGCGAAATGCCGTTGACGTTACACGACGGATCGTAGGTTTTTGCCGATTCATCGTATCCGGGAGGCGAGACAAGGCCGCAAATGGTCATATTGTTGCTCGGTAAGCGGATAAGCGTGGCGGTGGTGTCGCCGGCGTTGGTCGTATCCTTGTAACAACTTGAATTAATCTCGTAGGCGACGGGAACCCATGGTGGGGTGCCGACCCCAAGAATACCGCAGACAGAGAGGCGGTCGCGGGGTAGATCGTATAACGTGGTGTTGATGCCGCTGCCGTAGTCTCTGCATTCAAACGAGTTGTAGTGGCGAACCGGCACGTAACCAGCGGGTATGTTGAGACTGATTCCACAACGAGACAATTGGGCATTACTGCCACCCAAGCCCGGCAGACCGTTATAATCGACTTCCACCGCCGTCAAATCGTTTGCCGAAGCCATGGCCGGCAGGCAAACTAAAAGGCTGAATAATCCGATTTTCATAATCACCTCGCGAATTCCGTTAACAGTAACTGAACAGCCCATCGACATTGCGCACGGGCTAGTGAGCGGCGCGAATTCAAAACTCGGTCGTTTTTTTCGCGTCGCACTGTTGTTTTCAAGATGGAATCAGGGGTTTGATGCGTAGGTTGGCAATTTTTTGCGATTGGTTTGAGAGTGAACAACGTTGCCGCATTTATTGATCCGGCATTAAATTCTGTTCGTCTTTATGCCTTGAGGATGCTGAGCGTATCGGGTTCACCACACTAGGCTTCGACAAGTTCAATCCGAACGGAAAACCAGGAATAAATAGGGCCGGGTTGATAAGCGGCCGACTTATCTTTCAACACGCAAAAACATAAGCGGAGTTATTGGTGCTACCGCTGTAATTTCTTGTACAAGCTCCCCGGCGATGACCATCATGGTCAAATAGATTAATTTAACCGCAATAGGGTGACTGCGGTTTACTGCACTGCCCAGAATTACGGCTACAGCCCCGGTAAATGAAAGGTCGCTTGGTATGGGTAACGCATAAATCTCGGACCCAGGCCTGGCTCCGTCTTAACCTTAAGGAAAACTGCCATGACATCAACCATCGTTCGCTCGCTAGCCGCCACCATCGTGTTGTCCTTGACGGCGTGCGCTCCGGCCTCCCGGCCCATTGCGATTTCGGAGGCACACCGTAAAGTGCTGCCGACCGAGGAAGCGCATCAAATTTCGTTTTTAATTCGCGATGTACTCGGTAGCCGGAGTAAAAGGCAAGATGTTCAGGATTTAATGTATCAGCAATTCCAGGCCAAGCAGTTTAAGACCCGCAAAGAGACAATGGCTGCGATACCAGCCGGTGGGTCCAATCCGATACGGAATATGGCCGAAGACGCCAGTTTCGTCGGGGCGGTGGCCACTGGCGCACCGTTGTCCCCGGCCGGAATGGACGTCAGCACTGGCATCGGAATGGCGGGATTGGCACTGAGCCTGTTAACACCCTCTGCAAAGCCGGCCGACTTGTATAAAGTGTATGGCCGCTTGTATATGGACGAGAGCTATGCCAATTCACTCAGCATCCCGGTCACTGCTCGCTTGGATATGATTCGCCGCTTCGAAACCGCTGTGCGGCAAGCCGGATTGACGGCGACGTGCCAGGATAACTGCGGCGATGACAAAAACGTACGCTGGCGGGTGTATAGCCTGACGGGTGGCGCCGAACCGTTGTGGGCTGTGTTGCGTCTCGCCGATATGGAGCCGGCGCCCCGCGATCCCGCGCGCGACGAAATCTTAGGTTACCCGGTAATTTTGCAAAGTGCCACGGACAAAGACGATAGCGTGGCCACTGCCCACAGCCTGGTAATCCGCCGGGCGCCACCGGTATCGGCCACCTTCGATCCCGCGAATCAGTTTCAGGATGCGGGACAAACCGCGTGGGATAACCCGAAAGCTCGTCAAGTCTTGCGCGGCATGACGGCCGACGGCCATTGGTTATTCGCTTGGTGTCTCAGTGAAGGACAACACCTCGCAGCCTGGAAAGGGCGATTATTCGCGATATCGCAGCCGAGCTATTGGGTGGACATCCGAAATTCTATCGACTATGAAATTCTGGATTAACATCTCCCCATCATGAATGGAAAAGACCTCCAAGACGATCAAGCTTGTAGGTAAAAACTGCACTGCATCGCTCGACCGGTGCGGCTCGTAAATTCAACACGGCCTGCATTTTAGCCTTAGCGCCTTCTGACAGCTTTTAACCGCTAACGAGCATTCCTCCCAGCCCAGTTCTACTGGCGAGATTTAAAAATTGCGATCGGCCTGATTTCCAACGCTAAAATGCAAATAGCTCCCGCCGTTTAATAAGTAATCGGCGATTCCCCCTAGCGGCCGAACAATACAAATGCCGCCCAATACGCCGGATGGCTGGCTGCCTCGTTTCGCTGCATCCGGCTTTGCAACCAAGCCAGTTTGGCGTTGCGCAAGGCCGCATCGACGGCTACGCCTTGTTGCAGTTGGCGGTAAAACAACTCCATTATTTCCCGGGTGCTCGCCGAGGGCACTTGCCACAACGAGGCGACCAGATTGCGCGCCCCGGCTTTCATGAAGGCGCGCGCCATGCTCAACGTGCCTTCGCCGACGATGTAACTGCCTTCGCCGGTTTCGCAGGCGGACAATACCGCCAGCTCGGCGTTGAGATGCAAGCGCTCGACGTCGCTGGCCACCAGAAAGGTGTTGCCGCCGTTTTCCTCGGCCAATATTAGCGCGGGCTCCCAAATGCCGGGTATGGTCCCGCCCAGGATGCCATGAGTGGCGAAATGCAGATAACCGTAGCGGCTAAAGTCAATCCGTTTGAGTTGGGATTCGCTGGCGTCGGCACCCAAAAGCAGTTGTTTTTCGACGCGCGGAAACGCGGCGGCGACGGCTCGCACTTCGGCACGGGTTTCCGGCAAAGGCCTGGCTTGCAGCCTGTCGTCCCAAAACCGCGAATTGTTCCCTGGCTCAGCCGCATCGGCGGTACCGGGTCGGGCGTGGTACTTAGGGTCGCCCAGCGCAAACAAGGCGGCCGGCGTGGCGGCGCGTTCGCGGTCGCCGGCCAATAGTTTCAACGACGGTGCGGTACGGATTGCGTAGTCTTGGATCAAGGGCCGATAAAGATCGGAGCTCAAGCTCAATACGTCGAACGGGATGCCGTTCAGCGCGCCGTCGGTCAAGACCAACAACTGCTTTTTATCGGCTAGCACCGAAGCGGCCGGTGCCAGCAGAAGCTTGCCCACTTGGGCCAGCTTGCCTTGCAGAGTGACGGCGTTAGAGGTTTCGTCCGCCAACGCATCGGCAATCTCGCCCAGGGTTTGGTTAAAACCGGCCGCGTCAATTGGATTGATAGCGACGACGTGGCGCTGGTTGTCGAAACCCAGCAAGACCCAATGTTTGTCCATCACGGTGTAAATCAATACCGCTTGATCGGAACCCAGCCGAGTTTTGAGCGCCTGCAAGTCGGTGGCGGACAAGGCTTGGTCCGGCGCCAACACATCGCCCAGTTGACGAGCGCGCAATTGGTCGGCCGCGATCAGCGCCGCGAAAAAATCCGCTTCCCGCTGGGTTTGTTGGGCGTGTTTGGCCGCTAGCCTGAGCAAACCCCAATACGGCGCGCGCAGATTTTTTTCCCGAAACAGGATCGCCCGGTCGGCCAGCGGAATATTGCGGCGCATCGGTTCGAACGCGGTCACGGCATGGGTGAAGGCGGCTTGGGCGCGATCGTTGTCGCCGGAGGCTTCGTAGGCCAGCCCCAAATACGTCGGGTAACGGGTGCGGCTGGCCTGATTCCAGGTTTTGTCGGAATTTTCTCCCTGTGCTATGCACTGTTCGAGCGCGGCAATCGCCTCGACATAATGTCCCGCCGCTAGCTCCACCCCGCCGCTGGAGCAGGTCTGCTGTTGCTCCAATAGAGATTTGATGCCGGGCGCTAACGCTACCAACTCGTCGCTATCGCTTTTGGCCGATGCCAAACCGGCATAGGCATTGTCCAGGTCGCCGACCTCGGCGAATGCGATGACCGCGGCTTGCTCGACCGGCGCCTTCAAGGCCGGATGCTTCCGGATTTTGGCCGCCACGTCCCGATAGATTTCGGCCAGTTGCGCCCGGTCACCGCGCGATGCGCCGATTTGTAGCCACAGCGTCATCATTTGGGTATAGCTACCTGCCGCATCGTAGGGTACTTGTTCCGGCTGGTCCGACCCAACCATGTGGTTGGTGCCGTCGCTAAGACTGAATTTTTTGCCGTGTTGGAATGCCTCGAACAATTGCGCCGCGTTGCTGTTGACGTAGGCTTCCCATTCCGCTCGCGGCAGATTTTTTTGCCGGATGTCGGTTTTGATAAATTGCACGAATTCTTTAGCCGTCGCCCGTTGGCTGGGCAGGGCTTTCAACAGTTCCACCGTCAATTGATCGAACACGTCCGCCACGGCAAACTCGCAATGTGCGGCGTTTGCGCGGGCTTGTCGCAACAGACGCTCGGCTTGCCGGTCCGCCCCGACGATGTAGTGATAAAACCCTAACAAGGTTTGTACGCGGGCCAGCGGAAAATACTCGCCCAGGCGTTCTCTCAGAGGCAGTTCTTGCAGCAGCCACGGTACGCCGTAGCCAATGCGAGCGGTTACGAAATAGTAATTGGCAAGTTCATGATGAAAATCGGCCGTCAATTGGGTGTCGGCAAACGCGAATTTTGCCACGCCTTCGGCGTGAACCTGTTGCGCCCGGTTATCCGATTCGGCTGTTGCGCCGCGCAGTTGTGCGCAAACCCCCAATCGCTGCAAAAACAATAGGCGAACCTTGGTAGCCATATAACCGGGGTGCGGCTGCCGCGGAATTTCGGCATACAACACCTCGGCTGCGCCGCAAAAATCGCCGGCCAGAGTGAGGGCATCGACTTGCTGCAAGGCAGCGTTCTCATTGCCACTGGTCGGTTGCCCGGCGCAACCGGACAGCGTCAGCATCAGCCCGCTCACCAGCCAGGGCACGAGACGATTTACCCGGCCGTAAAATAGCCGTTCATGTTTATGCTCCGCAGCTACCGTGCCGGGACGGGCCGCCTCAGGCTTGGACCGGCTCAGCCCACGCCAAAGAACGGTAACAGCAAACACCGGGTTAATCGTCATGGCAGCTCCCGGAATCAGGGTAATTCGATGGTGAAATAGCACAACAAGTCGGTGGGCGGAATGCTGCCGGGCTGGTCCGTTTCCGGCGTCAAGGCCTGCACGATGGGCCCGGTATTGCGTTTATCGATGGGCCGGTTAGGTTGATGAGCGACAATAGCGGCTTGCAGCGGGACGGCGGCGAGCGGCCGATGGGCGGTAAAAACGTGAATGCGTTTGGCTCGATCGGGAATTTGATAGACCGGTTTGGATTGATCCGGTACCGCGATCAATGGTTCGCCGCCGGCTAAGACTTCCTTCAAGCCGGCATAGCCGTCGGCTGCATCGGTCATGCTCAAGGCGTAATGCCGCTTTCCGGCATGAGCGGCTTGATTTTGTAAAAATACAATTCTGCCGGCTTTCAAGGTTTGGTAACTCAAACAGGGCGATTGTGTGTCCGCACAGGCCAAGCCGGCATAGACGAACGACACGATTAGGCTTATCGATTTATACATGTTGGGTCGTCGTTGCTCGATTGATAGAAAAAACTGTACCCCACCGGAAAATCGGCTTGAAAAAAATTCATCACTGCGGATACCGAGGGTGGCGGACCATCATAGGGGAAGCGGCTATGAAACTGGCTTTCGATCTCGCTTGCGGAAAATGGCAAGTGTTGGATCAAGACGATGAACACGTCGTTTTCCGCTTGAGCCGGTTCTTTCATCACCCATTCCAGCGGCGTGGCTTGGCCGGGGCCGATACGTATTGTGTTCGGAGGCGGACTATCTTGCCTGGTACTCATGATGTTTAAACCGGTTTTTTCGCCGTAGTTGACTAAGGCGAGGTAATAGTCGATGGGCAACAGGCTATCCTCGGCCCGCAGTAACAAGCCCAATCTGACTTCCGCATGTCGGGTGTTCTCGGCCAATAACGGCAACAAGGGCATGCTGCCGTCTCTGGGTAAGTCAAGGTATTTGACGCTACGCCCGTTGGGAGCGTCGGACGTGCATACCAGGAACGGCGCTTTAGCCATGCCGACTTTGGGGGCTAGCAGTTTCAAGTCGATGGGCGTTTGCAGCCATGCGTAGCCGGTAAGCCATAACCCAAGCAGAACGGCGGTAAACTTGGCGACCAAGTTTATCCGCCGCTCGGCCGCGGATATCCTCAGTCGATGTGCGCCCAGCCATTTTTGCGCCTCGCTGAGCGTATCGATTGCACATACCGTGATGCCGAGCGCTTGCAAGGTGCCGATTTGCGGTAACGATAAAACGGCAATCTTTTCGTCGTTACGGCTAAAGGTTTTCGGGGTAAAAAAGTACAAAGCCTGCTTGGGAAATCGGCCGATGTTGCAGGCGTCGATCACGATATCGAGTTTTTCCGGAATGCCGTTGACTTCGTCTATGCCGATGTCGTTGGCGATAAAACGCCCACCATTCAAACGGCCGGTGGCTATCGCGAACCGATGCGGACCAGCGCTGCCGTTCATCAACAAGGCGATGGCCAAACCCAGTTGCGCGCTGTCGCCCTCGATGTTTTCGGGTTGGCTCGCCACATATAGGCGCTGCCGGTCCAGCCAATTGGCGCGGCGCGTCCAGCCCAAAATCGACCAAGCCGGCTGCAAGGGAAAGCGGCGGATGGCGTTGACCACCGATAAGCCGTCGGCATACAGGCCGCTGGCCATTAATGGCGCGGCTACGATATTCCAGCCTTTGTCCACGGCTTTTGCCTCCCGGTCGGACGTCGAGCCGCCGTGGGGCTGATCTTCTGCATAAATTTCCAGCAGCGTGTGGTGGTGCCGGGAAAGATTTTTTAACGGAATGAAAACGTGCGAGCTCTGCGGACTTGGCGAAAAGAATCGGCGTAAAAACATGGCCCTAACCCTGCTAACTGGATCAACTCGGACGTTCGGATTTAAGTTGCGGAAGATTCGATCAAGGCAATGACTGGATTGACCAGCGCTTTGCGAATGGCCGGGGTATTCTGCAAAGACGAATCGACGCCTTCACCGTCAGCGTTTAAACGTACGGCACAGATGAGTTGGCTTTTGGAGTCGGCGGCGGCTATTCCCAGCACGCAATGGGCGTATCGGTGACTGGCGATGCCCAGAGTTTCCAAGGTCAATTGCAATTTGTCGTCGGCTAGGGCCTGAATAGTCAACCGAAACTGTTGGTCTTGCGATAGCAGGGGGGCGGACGGTAACGGGAACTCGCTTTCCAGGGTATCGGCGGCCAGGCGGCGGATTTCGGTGAGGGGTTGGAACACGGCAGGCCGGAATGGAATCACTTGGGCCAGTCGCCGGGCTCTTCCGAACCATTGCTCCGCGGTTTCGTCCGCTAGTTGGTCCGGCCATGTTTCGGCATAACTATCGATGGTCGTTTGCGACACCGGCGTTTCAGCTTGGATAAGCTCCAGCCTTCGATACACTTCTTGCCAGAGTTGTTTTTCCGATATGGGCATGAGGAGCGACCTGTTTACTCAATAACCTTCATCGTCAAAGTCGAAGCTGCGCAGGACGGTTTCGACTTCCCGCATAATTTTGGTGAACACCGCATCCCTGCCTAAATGGGCGTACTTGGGATCGCTGACCAGCAATTGCTGAAATTGGGGTTCGGCGAATACTTGATCGTAACAATAATGATCCGTCAACAAGCGTTTGGCGGCATATCGCGCTACCCGGCTTATCTTGGCGTCGTTCCTATCCAGGGTTTGCGCCAGTTGTTGCTCCAGCTCCGCTTGCAGACCGGGGTCGTCGCTACCGGATTCATCGTCCGGCGCTTGGTACTCCACTTCAGTCATTTGCAGTAAATACGCTCCGACCGGGCTGGCGGCAAACGCGCTAAAACTGTCGAAACCGGCGTTGCTCAAGTCGCTGCCTCCGCCCGATATATCCTGAAACACCTGCCGATAAGCGGCGTAAGGCGTCGTTTTCTCGCCGCGGGCCAGATAACGATGGGCGGCTTTTTTTATAGCTTTTAATTCACGCAACCGGCCGATGGAAAGCTGTTTATCGGCATCGCTTCCGTATAACAACCGCAAAAACTCGTCGGGCGGCAGGCCAATCGAGCGTAACAATCCGTAACCTTCGTTCAACGATAGCACGATATGCTCGATCAATGGCAGGTAACCTTCGACAAACTTGTCGTCAGCAATTTTCAGGCTTAGCGGCCTGGGCACCGTTTCGATAACGTCGAACAGGGTTAAAGTTTCCGGAACTTCCTGACGATTATCGGCCGCCTTCAGCCATAGGTTTCCGTATTGTTCGCGCAAGCTGAGGGCCAAGGCTTTAAGCGCTTTAGCCTTGTTAGCTATCGCCGCGAGCTTCAAGGCGACCGGCCTAAAAAAATCGTCGTTAATCCGTTGAGTCAAACCGCGTTCGCGGCCCATTCGCGCGGCTTGCCAGCGTATGTCGGGCGCGAGCCGGATTAGAAACAGCAACAGCGAATGTACATTCGTCGGCAAAGCATCTTTTCGGTTAGGCGCGGTTTCAAGCGGACGCAGCAGTACTTCGGCAATGTAAGTATGGGCCTGATAATCGTTAGGATAGTTAGCAGGCTGCGAACGGTCGGATTCGTTGCATGCCAATTCCGCAGGGAATTCGTCTGTACCGGAAATCAAGTCCAGGCTATCGTCGCGCTCTTTCCGCTTGTCGAAGTCTCGAAACAGCAGTTCGCGGCGAAAATAGGTTTTGGCCAGCTCGGCTCTGATCGCATTGATTAGTAGGCTGGATACCGACTTATCGGAGCGTTGTAAACTATCGGCAATATGCTGCGCAATCGTTGCGGCAAATATGACCACGGCTTGGGGCGGAGCTTTTTTCATATCGCCTCGTTCAAAATCACATATCCAGGGTTATTTGTTATTCGCTTGGCCCTGCGAGCAACCTTTCCGCCTGCCGATAACTCAAGCCGGAAATTCCGGATTTTTGCATCGATTGTTTCAGCGAATAAGCCAGTGCCGAGGCGAGGGTACGGCAGGGTTTCCAGATATACCGGCAAGGCGGCGTCGATGGTTTCGGCTTGTTGCAGTTGTTGGCGGCGGTCGGCGATTTCCTGCAGGAACGCGTTGTCATTGACGCAATCGTCCGCCAATTCCAGGGTCCAGCTCAAATCGGCTTGCAGTTCGCATGCGCCGATGAAGCGGCCGGATTGGGCCGGCGGCCATTGCTCCGGCGCGATCAACGACAGCCGGTACTGGTTATCCTTGAAGTACAGCCAATAGGTTTGCCCGGCGGTCGGTTTGAAGCGAATCTGGCTGTTTAACACGAACAGCGAGGTGAACAAGTCGCTGCTGATTTGTTGAAGGTTCTTGGCGGGTACGACCAGTTGCTGCTTGGCTTGTTGCAAGCTGTCCAATAGCGCGACCAAGCCCTTGCCCTGGGGATTTGCCGATTTGTTGATTGAACTCGTCATGCCAAGTGTCCGCTAATCTGCCGAAGGATTTGCGCGGCGCCGGCTACGCGCCGACCGCCGCGGCATCATCGTACCAAAATAGCGGGGTGTCAGTTCCCGATGTGTTCAATACCAAAAATCCAGGGTAGCTGGAAGACGCTGGCGGGATCGGAACGTGCCGGCCCTCGTCGTACAGGCCGGCAGCAAATGGAGACCGCGGCCGCAAAGGCCGCCGATTGCGTCAGGCCGCCAGCCGCCGTTTTTTGGCGAACGACAAACCGGCTGCGCCGGCCAGGAACAAGGTCCAAGCCGCCGGCAGCGGCACCGGCGCGGTTTCCAGGATCAATTGCGGTACTGGATCGGTGCTGTTTTGCGCGCTCGTGAAGTAATAAGGCACCAGCAAGTTGCCGCTGCCGTCATCTTGGCTGACGAGAGGATCGATGGCCCCGCCCAACGCGAACTTGCCGCCCAGTTTGGCGTTCAAGTCAGCCAGCGCCCCCGCCAAATCGATGGTCAGAATCGAACCGGTGGTGATGGTGGAGGCCTTCAAGTCGGCCTGGCCATAAAGGGTGCCGTCGTTCATGTCATCGAAGGCTGCCAGATTTTCCGCTGCGCTGGAATTGCCGTTGGTCAGCACATCGACGCCGGTCGAAACCGCGGAAATTTTGTAGTGATCGGTTTCGTTCGGCGATCTGGCGTCACTGGGCGAGAAGATTTTCAAGGTCGCGCCGACGATCTTGCCGGTGATTTGGCTCAAGTCGTAAACAAAATAATGACGGATGGTAATCTGGGTCGTCGTGTCGGAAAAAGGACTGCCCAGGTCGTAGCGCGGCAGATTATCCGGCGTGGTATGGGAAACAATAGTCGTGGCACCGCTGACGGTTTTTTCGAAGATGCCGAAGTTGGCGGCGTCGACCGTCACCAGGGCGGCGCTGGCGTTGGAGCTGATCGCCGGCAACAGCAGCACGGCCAGTAGCGAAGATTTAACAAGATTCATCATATTCACCTGAGTATTGAAATGGACTAAAACATGTTGGCCGCATCCTTGGGGGGGCAGATCAACATCAACAACCGCCAAACCGCAAGGTTATGGCGGCATGCAACAGCACGGCCTGGATGCGCCGAAGCTGTCGGTACTTGCAGTAGCGCGGAAACCGCGAGCGAATCGCCGTTGCCGAACTGCGGTTAACCGGGGGCGTGCTTTGAGTTGTGCTTCGACGCATTAGCCCGGTTACTGGGCGGATACTGTAATCGGTCCGGCGCTGCGCTTCCCCCTCCCCAGAGAGGGTATTTGCAGGTGAATATTTCACAAACGGCAAAATGTGCTACGGCCGGGTTTCCGCGCCGTCAGCCTTTCACCGTTTGGGGGATAAGCCAATCTGGGGGTAAGACTTGGCTTGTTGCGGTTTAGAACGACATCTCGATTCCGACCCAATACGCTCTGGGCGCACCGGGCCCGATGAAGGTACTGCTCAGCCAATCCCTGGAGTTGTAATTCCAGCCACTCGGACCGATGGCACCGCGCTCCGACGGCGAAAACGGATTGGTACCCAGCCGCCCGGCCGTCGCATATTGCCGATCGAACAAGTTATTGATCATGCCGAACACTTTGACCGTCTTACTGACTTGGTATTGGGTTTTCAAATTAAAGATGGCAAAGCCGGAGACGCTGCCGGCATCTTTGTATTGGCGGCCTCTGACCAGGATCGAATTACCCAGTTGGTCGGTGGTGTAGTAATAGTGGTAGGCGCCCTGCTGATGGTCGTTGTTTTCGTTACCGCGCACGAAGGAGGCGGTGTGCGCCACCATGTTGATGCCGAACTGCCATTGCTCGGTTACATGAAAATTCAGCGAAGCGTTGATGTTGTGTAACGGCACACCGGGCATACGGTCACCGGGGTTTACTTCGATCATGTCCTGCAAGGCCACAATCGGCCTCCCGGTCGAATCGTACAATTGCTGCCCGAAGTCGGCATTGACATCGCGCTGAGCGGCGCTGCTGTTGTGCGGACTCAGCATGAACAGATGCGACTGGAAGGTAGCGTCGGTATAGCCGTAGTTCAGCGAGAAATCGACGATGCCGGCCTTGCCGGAAAAACCGAACTCGATCCCCTGCCGCCGGGTCTCGCCGATGGTGTCGAAAAAGCTACGGTCGGCGGTAATCCCGACCAGATAAATGTCGTTGCTGACATCGGTGCGGTAGACGCCGGCATTCCAATTCCAATCGCCGAAAACTTTGCCGCGCACCCCAAATTCATAAGAACTCGCGAAAATCTGCGGCAGAAACGGATCGCCGGACAAGGCGGTCGGCAAGGTGCAGGAGCCGCCGATTGTCGCCAAGCTTTTAGGTATTGATTGCGAGTTGGGATCGCCCGGATCTTGCGGCACCATGGTGCCGTCGTAAGCGCAGCCCAGTTCCACAGTGGACGGCGTCCGCGTGCCCCGGCTCCAGTTAAAGAACGGATTCAAGTCCTTGTATGGTACATCCTGGTTTTTGAACGGCAGATAACTAAAGCCGGCCGACGGGTTGAACGAGGTGTAGTCGAAGCTTTCCGAAGTTGGGGTTTCGCTATATTGGCCCAGGCCGTAGTACGGGTTTTGAGAGTTATAAACGTCATTTAACCAGCGCTCGTCGTTGTAGTTGGGCGTGTCCCCACACGAGGCCAGATCGCTGCCGTTGCACAAAATGACCGTCGGCCGGTATTGATTGAGGTCTTTGATATCGCTCAAACTTTCGAAACCGGCACGGGTACGAGCCCGCATCCGGTTTTTGACGTTGGTGCGATTGAAGCGACCGGAAACGCTCAGGTGCAGATTATCCACCGGCGAAAACGTCTCGCTGAAATAGCCGCTGAGAGTGCGGGAAACGCCGCTGAAGGAGTTGTTATTGATGTCCTGCTGGCTGGCGGTGTAAATCGGATCGATGTTGGCCGGGTCCAGATACACCCGGTGACTGGCGTCGATCAAACCAAGGCGCTGGCTGGTGTCGAAATCGGTCGAGGCATAATCGATAGAGCCGCCGAACATGAATTTATGCCGCTTGTTGTTCCAGTTCAATTGCAGCGAGGCGCCGTCGGTGATCTGGCCGATGTCGGTTTTGCTCAATACCCCGATCGGAGTTCCAGGAATGTAGCCGGCGGGCGAATAAATCGGATTGGGATCGATCGGATCGGTGTTGTTAACCGCCGCACCGTTGCGCGGGCCGGACACGCGCTCGTAACGCACGGTGCTGCAGCCGGTACTTAAATTCAAAGGATCCAACGGAAACAGATTATTACTTTCCTCCACCGTCAAGTTCTTTTTGTTTATGCTCGTCGGATCAAGGGTACTGGTGCCGGTAAAGGGGTCGTAGATAAAAAGACCGTAATCGATAATGCCGTCGTGATTGGCATCCTGGTAGCGGCACACCGGCTCTCCGGTCAAAGTGCCGTTCGCTTGCACCACTTGATCCTTTCCCGGTCCGTCGACGCTCATGTCGGAAAATCCCTCGTAAATATCGCCGGCAACCGATTTACGGTTACTGTCGCGGCGGTATATTTGCCCGGTGACACTCCACTCGTCGTTCAAAAACAGTTCGCCGCCCAAGGTGTATTGCTGGAGCTGATTTTGGGTGCTGTCCGGCGAAGTAAACACCGAGGCCGGATCCTGCCGGTACAAATCGGTCGGAATCAAGCCGTTTCCCAACAGGTTGTTGCCCACCACCAAGGTGCTGAAACGCAGATTGTAATTGTCGCCGCGCACATCGAAACGAGCGAAACCCTGGTTAACCTGGGACGGCGAATTGTCTCGCCAGCCTTCTTCGTCGAATCCGGTAAAGGACACAAAAGCGGCGACGGTACCGTTGTTCCAACCGGCGGTCAGCTCGCCTTTCTTCCGGTCCCACGATCCGCCGGTAAACCGCAAGTTGACGCCGCTATCGTCAAAACCGTTTTTGGTGCGTAGCGACAAGGCGCCGCCCAGCGTATTCAATCCGAACAACGGATTGGACCCCGGAAATACGTCCATGCTGGACAAGGCGTTCATCGGGATCAAATCCCAATTGACGATATCGCCGAAGGGTTCGTTCACCCTGACGCCGTCGATAAATACCGACAGGCCTTGCGGCGTACCCAATTGCGGCGACGCTGAAAAGCCGCGGTAGCTGATGTCCATCTGGAACGGGTTGCCCTGGTAATCGTTGACGTTAACCGATTGCAAATGGCTGTTCATCAAGTCGCCCATGCTGGTGGCCAGGGATTCCTTAATGTCTTTGGCGGAGATCGACTGAATGTTGCCGGCGATTTGCTCTTTGTCCAGTTGCAACCCTTCGAGCGGGCTGATCTTGGCGGTAGGTTTGCCTTCGACGATGACACTATCCAATTCGTTGGCTTCGACTTCGCGCTCTGCCGCCGGACATTGGCGGACACCAAACATCAGGATCAACGCTAGAAGCAACCAAGAGAACGTAGTTCGGCATCCGCAGACTGAGTGCGGTGAATAGCGATCGGAAAGCGACAACATGGGAAAGGTCAGTGGTTGGTAAGTTGGCCTCTTGCGAGGATGGCTCTAACGAAAACTGCGCGATTCTAATCGGCAACCTCTTCGAGAGATACAGGAAAAATTCCTTATATTTCAATAATTTTTTAGGATTTTTTCCTGCGCTTTATGCAGCAATATGCCTGCTAGAATGAAAAACAGGTCTCGGTAGCGAAGACCGAATTCTTCGACTCGTCAGCACGCTTATGAATATTTACAAGACGGTGTTATCCGGCGCCGGTATCGCTTCGGTAGCCATGATTTTCGGCGGCGCCCTGCAATGGGCGACCGACGACCAAAACTCGCTCGCTACCCCTAAGCTCTTGATTGGCAATGGTGCAAAGCCGACTCTGCCACAACCAAACGCCGCAACGGCCAATGCATCGAGCAATGCCGACTTGGCATTGACCGATACCGACCCGACAACCCTATCGCCTAACGATCCAAATCCGGCTCCCGCGGGAAAATTACCTGGTGTGTTTCGCGGCGACTGGGGGGAAACCCCGATCTATGCCGCCAATGACCGGGTCAACTACGCCGGCTCGGCCTATTTGAGCCTACAAGCCGAGAATCAAAACCAAGTGCCGGACAGCAGCCCTAACTACTGGCGCTGGTTAAAGACCTACAAGGCCGCTGACCTGGAAACTTGCCGAACCGCCAAGGCCGGCGATGATCTGACCCGTTGCGACTTTAGCGAGAACACGAGCCTGAAGGATCGAAATTTAGCCGGCGCCGTGCTGTTCAAAGCCCGTTTGGGCGGCGAATTGGGCCGCGCTGATTTGAGCGGCGCCGATTTATCCGGCGCGGCAGTGATCGGTTCGCTGGTCATCGGCGCCGAAACCCGGGTGGCCGGCGCCAATCTGTCCAGCTTGCAATCCGACGGCAACAACCCGCTGATCGCCGAATCGGCCAATCTGCAACAAACCAACTTCAGCCAATCCAATTTGTCCGGCGCCAAACTGGCCGGCGCCGACATGTCCCAGGCGCAATTGGCCCACGCCACCATGACCGGCGCGGAACTCAGCGGCACCCAATTGGCAAACGCCGACATGCGTAACAGCAACCTCAGCTACGCCAATTTAGCCGGCGCCGCACTGACCGACACCCGGTTGCGGGAAGCTAATCTGTCCGACGCCAATTTAAACGATGCCTTACTTGCCGATGCCGATCTGCAACAGGCCAACTTAGCGGGGGCGGAACTCGGTGGTAGCGATCTGTCCGGCGCGGATTTACGCGGCGCCGACCTCTCGGCGGCCAAAGGCAGCGAGCGGGCCATTATCGATAGCCGCACCCAATTTCTGTCCGCCATCTGTCCGGATGGCGTGACGGTCGACGGAACCCAGGTAACCACCTGCGTTGGACACGGCTTCTAGCCGATTCCAATGCTCAAGGACGAGCAAACCCTCCTCAATAGCAACGACACACAATTTATCGAACTAAGGAGAAACCATGAAACACACATCACTTGCGGCAGCAATGCTCGCCGCCTTTGCCGTCTCCGGATCGGCCATGGCCACCGGCCTGGTAACGCTACCGGCCACCGGCTTTGCCGTCCCCGGCGGCACTTCGGCCTACGCGACCTGCAACCTGACCGGCGACTTCGGCTCTTTGGAGTCGACTCCGCCAACGTTTTCGCCCAACGGCGGCGCCAACAACACCTGCGCGGTGCCCAGCAACAATCCGCCGGTCAGCGGCTACTCTCTGGTCGTCAGCACCCCGCGCAATATCCGCATCAACAACATCACCATCGGTACCGTAACCGACCAAGTCTGGCGTAACGCTGCCGGGACCAGTTGCGTTTACGCCGCTAAAATCCGCCTGAACAACGTCGACTACAACCCGTCGTCAGCCGGCACCCAGTATTTCGAAGTCAACGATTTCAAACGCGCCGGCTTTCGCAATCGCGGCCCGGTTTCCGCCGGCTACAATTTCGTCACCCGCGGCGGCTCGGCATCGGATGAAGTCTTATTCCGCGTCGGCTTGACCTCTACCTCGGTCGCCCACGTCGCCGGCAGCACGGTAGCGCAACCACTGACCTCGGTCGCCCCCATCAGCGACAACTGGGTGGACTTTACCTCGGACGTTAACTTCATGGACCCGGACGGCTCGTCGATGCGTGATTCGTCTTGGTTTTACGTGCAAAGCGGCTGTACTTCGGCAACGCCGACCGCCGTGACCGGCGCGTTGCGCTTCCGTCAAACCGGTCAGGAAGGCCAACCCGTTGTGGAAATCAGCGTGGACGGTTTCGCGCCGGCCGGTGCCAATACCAATCAATAATTAACCAATTCTCCGGAATCGATCGGACGCTTCGTCCGACAGTAAACCGGCGCAACCGCGCGAGCAGCATAAGCTTGCGGTTGCCCCGGCACCTTAAGCTCAGGCAACTCAAATCAAATAGCTGCGGTTGGACCGGAGCCGCGAATATTCAGATCATCTGTAAGCCCTTGCGGCGAAGCCCCATTCAAAGCCCGGACAGATCCGTCACCACTACCTGCGCCCGGCAAACCAGCGCATCGCGTTCGGTTGCGGCAAAACGGTCCAGGTTGCGATAGACCATGCTCAGGCGTGGATTGCGCTGTAACTGGTCGCGGTGGCGGATGAAAAAATGCCAGTACAGCGCGTTGAATGGACAAGCGCGCTCCCCGCTGCGGGCTTTTTTATCGTAATGACAACCCTTGCAATAGTCGCTCATCCGGTCGATGTAGGCCGCGCTGGAGACGTAAGGTTTGGTGGCCAGCAAGCCGCCGTCGGCGAACTGGCTCATGCCCAGCGTGTTGGGCAGTTCCACCCATTCGAAGGCGTCGATATACACACCCAGATACCAGCGATGTACGGCCTCGGGCGCCAAGCCGGCCAACAGCGCGAAATTACCGATCACCATCAGCCGTAGAATATGGTGGGCATAAGCGTATTGCAGCGACTGGCCGATGCAGGCCGCCAGACAGTTCATGCGGGTTTCGCCGGTCCAGAACCAGGACGGCAGCGGCCGGGTATGACCGAAATGATTGAGTTGCGCATAATTCGGCATCTTGGCCCAGTACACGCCGCGCACATATTCGCGCCAACCGATGATTTGCCGAATGAAACCTTCGACGGCCGCCAGCGGCGCTTGGCCCTGGCGATAGGCTGCTTCGGCTCGCTCGACTACTTCGCGCGGGCTGAGCATTTTAGTGTTCAACGCAAACGACAGCAGCGAATGAAACAGGCGCCAACTGCGCCGGCTCATCGCGTCCTGAAAATCGCCGAACTGGGCCAAGCCGTCGCTGATAAAAGCGTCGAGTTGCTGTAACGCTTCCGCCCGATTCAGCGGCCAGCGAAAGTCTTCGGCGTCGGCCGCGCCGAAACTGTTGACGCCGGCAGCGACGATGTCTTGCCACAGCGCGCTATGGTCATGCCGCGGCCGGTTGTCGTAAGCCACCGCCGGCACGCCGGGCCAGGCCTTGCGGTTGTCATGGTCGAAATTCCATTGCCCGCCCAGCGGCCGTTGCCTGTCGTCGAGCAATACGCGGTGTTTGACCCGCATCCGCCGATAGAATTTTTCCAGCAACCAATGCGGCTGGGCGCCGAAGCATTGGGCGGCTTCGTCTCGCTCGGTGTAGAAATGTTCGCTGTCGCAGGCCCGACTGGCGATAGCCAGGTTTTGGCAGTACTCCCGTAACTGCCGATCCAGCCGCCATTCGTCGGGCAACTGGTATTCGAAGCGCTGCGCTTGAAAGCGGTCGATCAAGCAATCCAGATTGGCGGGCAGCGCTTGCCGGTTGTCGGCATCGTCGATTTTCAGGTAATGGACGCGATGGCCTCGAGCGGCCAATTGCCCAGCAAAGTCGCGCATCGCCGCAAAAATGCCGATGATTTTTTGGGCATGGTGCAGCACGTAATCGGTTTCCTGACGGATTTCCATCAGCGTATAGACCACGTTCGGGTCGCTATCGACCAACCAGCTATGCAGCGGATTGAGCTGGTCGCCCAGGATCAGGCGCAATGTAGTCATGGCGCGGTTACCGCTGGCCGTTGCCGGCGGCAGCGTTCCGAGCAATATTTCACGGCATCCCAGTCTTTTGCCCATTTCTTGCGCCAGGCAAACGGCCGGTTACAGACCGGGCAGACTTTCGACGGCAGCGAAGCCTTGCGATGCATCAAAACTCCAATTCGGTTTGCATCCAGCCGCTGGCGGCTCGAGCTTTTCGACGCCGCGCCGGCCGCTGGCGCGAACCGTGTTTGGCGACGATGGCGGCCTTGGCGGCTTTGACTTCTGCCTTGCCACGCACGGCATAAAGTCTGGCTTTGGCTTGTCGGGTGGCGATTTCCAGATCGACCGGCGGTTCGGCAATATCGACGCCGACCTTGACCCCGCGTTGCTGTTGCAGTCTGGCCGGCATCCGCCAAGGTTCGAACAGCCATGCCTGTGGCACCCGCCGCATGGCCGGCAGCCAATTCCGAACGAAGTGGCCGTGCGGGTCGTGGTCGCGAGCTTGTTTGATCGGGTTATAGACGCGGGTGGCGTTGATGCCGGTGGTGCCCGCCTGCATTTGCATTTGGCTCCAGTGAATGCCAGGCTCGTAATCCAGAAATTGCCCAGCAAGCCAATGGCCGACCGGCTGCCAGTGCAGCCACAGCGGATAGCTGGCCACCGAAACCAGCATGGCCCGCATCCGGAAATTCAGCCAACCGGTCTGCTTCAACATCGCCACGCAGGCATCCACCAGCGGCCAGCCGGTGCGGCCGTCGATCAGGGCTTGAAAATGATGCGGATTCCAATCGGCTTCGCGCAGACCGTCGTAGCCGCGATGCATATTTCTGAATTCCAGCTCCGGCTCGCTTTCCAGTTTCTGGATGAAATGGCAATGCCAGTAAAGACGGCTGACGAAAGCCGTCAGACCGGCCCGGCGCGGGTCGCCTTGCGGCAAGGCAGCGATCTGGCGGCGGCTGGCTTGCACCACTTCCCGCAGACTCAGGCAACCGAAGACCAGATACGGCGACAGCCGCGAGCAGGCAGTTGGTGCCGATAATGGCGAGGAGATGCCGCCGCGATATCCGCGGCTGCGTTCGAACAGAAAATCGCGCAAGGTTTCGATGCCCTGGCGGCGCCCGCCCTGTTGCCGCTGCGGCGGATCGGATTGGGTCAGGCCGAAGGTCTGCGGCTCGGGCAACCTCATCCGCCGCTCCGGTTGCAGCCATTGACCGCCTGTCGGTGCTTCCAGACAATTCGCCGCCATCAGTTTTTCCCACTCGGTCTGCCACAAATCGCGATCCCGCAGGCGGCGCACCACCCCGAATTGGGGATATTCGTGCCAGGGTAAGCGCCGAGTCCGGCACCAGCGCTGCACGGCCAAGTCGCGCTGAAAGCTGAGCCAGTTGCCGGTTTCCTGATGCGAATATATGGCCGCGAATGGCGCCTGCCGCCACAGCCGTTCCAGTACATCGACCGCTTCGCCGATTTCAACCCGCAAGCCGCCACCGCGTTTTCGTAGCGCCAAATCCAGGTCTAACAGACTTTCCCGCAGAAAAAGGTAATGTTGGCTTGCCGCATCGGCCGCGGCCCACAGGCTGGGTTCGATGATGTACAGGCACTGGACCGGACCATGGCGGCAAGCTTGCCACAGCGGCGCGTGGTCGCGCAGGCGCAGATCGCGCTTGAACCAGACCAGGTTGTAACTCATCGCTCAATGCCAGCCTTGGCGCCAGGTGGCGGTGTCCTGCAAGGCCCGCCACGGCAGTAGTTGGATGCGCTTGCTGTGCACCGCTTCCAGCTCGATCAACTCCAACGGCAACGTCGGATCGTCGGGCCATAGCACTTTACTGACGATGAAATGCTTTTCCTTATTTTGCGGCGCGACGGCGGTCCATTTGCTGAGCAGCAATTTACGCGGATTGAGTTTGGGCGGTTTGGTTGGGTTCATGACTGGCGAGATGCGGGCGTTTAGTCTGCGAGCTTACCAGTCGATCCGGATTTGGCGAGATTTTGCAGCCAAGGTGCGAATCGAATGCGCAACGGGGCTCCCGCGTTCGCGGGAGCGAGGGTGGGGTTCGATCATTTGTAGCTTGGTAGTTATAACCAACTACCAAGCCCAATCAATTCCCCGGCTGCAAGGTTACTTCGACTTCGCGGGTCTGGCCGTTGTTGACCAGCTGCACTTTGACGACATCGCCGATTTTCTGTTCGTCCAGGCGGGCGAACAATTTGGACAAGGAGTCGACCGGCTTGCCGTTGATCGCGACGATGATGTCGCCGGGGATTATCCCGTTCGGCGTGAGTTCGACGCCGCGCAAGCCGGCCTTATCCGCCGCCGAACCGGGTTGTACGCGCAACACCGCGACGCCGGCCGTGCCGGTCAAAGCGGCCAGCCGTTCGTTCATCTGTTGATCGATTTCGATGCCCAGGGCCGGACGAATGTATTTGCCCTGTTTGATCAATTCCGGCACCACCCGCATCACCGTATCCACCGGCACCGCGAAACCGATGCCGGCCGAGGCGCCGCTGGGGCTATAGATTGCGGTATTGATGCCGATCAGGCGGCCGGCGGAATCCAGCAACGGACCGCCGGAATTGCCGGGATTGATCGCCGCGTCGGTTTGAATCAAATGCTCGACGGCCGGACCTTCCTGGCCGCCCAACGAACGGTCCAGCGCCGATACCAGACCGCTGGTCAAGGTCCAGTCCAGACCGAACGGGTTGCCGATTGCGAACACTTTTTGCCCGACCTTCAAATCGCTGCTAGTACCGATCGGCACCGGCGGCGGCCGTTTGAAGCCGACACCGATCTTCAACACAGCAATATCGTGCACCTGGCTGGCGCCGACCAGTGCGGCTTTGTAATCGCGGCCGTCGGCCAGTTTGACGGTGGCTTCGTTGGCGCCGGCGATGACGTGGAAGTTGGTCACCACGTGGCCGGCTTCGTCCCAGATAAAGCCGGAGCCGGTACCCTTGGGTACCGAAAATACGTTACGGGTCCAGGCGTCGCGCACCAGCGCGGCGGTGCTGATGTAAACCACCGAATCGCGGGATTTTTCGAATAGCTCGATGGTGCTTTTCTCGTCGGCCGCCAAATCGCCGCGCGCCGCCACGGTTCGGATCGATGCCGGTTCCGGCGCCGAAAGTCCTGGGCGCCAATTCCAAACGGCTAGTAGTACGGCGGCGACTGCGCCAACCGCGAGCACGCGCTTGACGAAGGGATCGGCAGAATGGGTTTGCTTGGGATCGTTCATGGCGGCCTCCGGCTATTGGGTTCTGATGCCGGCGACATGGTAGCGCGTTTAGCGATTTTCAAGCGCAGACTACCTAAAAGCGGCAGCACAACGCCTGAGGTTTAGGCGTCCCACTGCAATCGGAAACACGCCTCGTCTTCAGCGTATTGGCGAAAACCCAATTTGGTATAAAACGGCAAGACGGGGTTGGCTTTGATGACATTGAGCCTGACCGGCAATGCCTTTTGCCTGGCTATATGTTGTATGTGAATAAGGATTTTTCGGCCGAGTCCTTGGCGTCGATATTCCGACTCGAGCATGATCATCGCCAGCCGGAGATGGTCGCTACATTCGTTCAACACGAACCCGCCGATACGGTGTTCGCCCCGCCAAATGACCTGCCAATCGCTGGGCTTGAGGTTTTGGTTAAAACCGCTTTTCTGAAAGTCTTCGTCCCAACCCCAGGTAGCTTCGATGTAAAGCTGCATAGATTGGCGGTACAGCCCGAACAGCCATTCGGCATCGGCCGGGAGGCCATCGCTCAATAACAGGTCTTTTATGTGTTCGGGAGATTCGGACATGGGTTTATCGTCAGACCCGATTCGGAAACGACACTTCCAGCACCACGCAGCCAAGGTCGGTTTTGAACGGACCGTGCAATTCGCCGGGCGGTCGGCTGGCGTAGTGGCCGGCTTCCAGCCACAGGTCAAAAGCCGCGTCGTACAAACGGCCGCTGACAATGAACACTTCTTCCGGGTAGTCGTGGGTCTTGCCGCCGAATTCGGCGGTGTCGGCCCCCGGCAGGAAGCGGGTCAGGCGGGTATATTCGCCGGTTTCCGGATCGATGCTCAGCGTCAATTGATCCGCCTGGCCTTCCAGACCCGGAATCGGCTGCCAGCCGTCCTGCTTGGCGGGAAATAACGGATTCCAATAAGTGCAAGTCGTTTTCGGCATGATCGGTTAGGCCAATTCGTACAAAATTGCGGCGCATAAGGTCAATCCCAGCCAGTGGTAACCGCCGACCACCAGTGCGTAAAGCCCCGGTTTCGGCATGTTCGGCGAGATGGCATTGACTGCGGTAAGCGCGGCGCCGTAGCCGGCACCGATCGCAAACCCGATTTTTAATGCATCGGTCAACGATGCCGGCCGGATTAAATCGAACAGGATTGCAGTGGCAAAAGCCGCAATCAGGCAGCCCAGCCATGGCCCCAGGTAGTAGATCGCCGGCGGCCGCCAGCGTTGCGGACGGCAAAAGCCGACCGCCCGGTCCCAGTATTTGCCGAACAGCGGCGTGAACCAAAGCCCGCCCAACATGAAATAGGCGGTTCCGGCAATTAACGTGGCAGACAATGTCATACGCAAGCTATGTGGGGTGGGCGGTCAAGCGTTGCAACACGTCGATATCAAACGGAAGCAACCGGGCGAAAGCATGCCGACTTGCGTCGGCATGGCAATATCGGGTTATCAATAATAGACCACAGACGCCGAGCAACTCAGGTCGATGTATCGGGACGCATTGACCACGCCTTTGGGTGGTTCACCGGTAAACGGCGTGGCAACCCGGGTCAGGATCAACTGGCTGACGAAATGCTGCGGAGCGTCGCCCAAGTTGATTTGCGGAATCACCACGGAGGCGTGGTCGATGCGCAAATCAGGAATGTGTTCCAGCGTGACCTCCCACAGCTCGCCGATTAAAGTGGATTCGACCGTGATGTCGGCCTCTTTGAAGGAATAGTTCTTTTTACCCAGGTCCAGATTGAGTATGGTCACCGCCGGGAAAATGCCGACTTCCGCCTTGCTGCCTATGCTCAGAGTCAGGTTGGCGCCGCGGCCGAAACATTCGTAAAAATTAGGTTGCTGTACGGCATGCGCAGCACTGGCCAAGCCGCCCGATAGCAACGCGCCGACGATCATCGATGTGTGTTTCAGTTTCATACTCTACTCCAAAGACTAACGATGAAAATATAAGGTCGCCATTCATGGCGCTCCTGTTGTTGCCGAGTGCAATCGCTAGATTCTAGCGAATTTACTCAGTTCTTTTACGATAACCGCAAATCCCTGCCGCCAACACCCTACAGACTTAGGGGGCAGGACCTAGAGCGGATTCCGCTGCACCGTTGTTGTCAGCTTCAGAAACGACCGCACCTCCGAAGCCAAGGCGCGGTCGCAAGGTCTTTTCACGACGGCAACCCGGTGCCAAAATTTAAAAAGGGTCCGGACGATCTTCGTTACCTAATACCGCCCGAACCAGAAAGTGCGGCGCGGTCCAATCACCGTCCACCGCATCGCGCAATGCCAAAAGATGAGCTTGGTCTTCGCCCGCTAAACCGCCGGTGGCCAACGCATCGCCGCGGCGAACGACCTGGCGAAATATGCGATGCCAATGCACCTCAGGGTCCAGCCACGACAAACCTTGAATTCGCGGAAATCAGGGTTGAAACGTCGAGACCGGCACTTCGCCAGTCTCCGTTTCAGTCGATAGCAAGATTAACCGGGATACGCTAACGTTTCGCCCTACCTGCGGGGGGTGTTTTTCAAATGATTGGTAGGCTAGACGCCGATTGCCGAGGAACTAAATTCCAAGCGAGAAGGTCGGAAATTCGCCCGAAACCGCTGTAATGACTCAGAGGTGACTGATATGAAAAACAACAACACACTTAGAACAGCGGGGTTGACCGTTTTATGCGGACTATGGCTGATGCCGGCTTGGGCCGAACACAGCGAACATACGGTAGCGAAAACCCAGACCTCACCGGTAGAAGAAGTCGAATACGAATTCTACGATTACCACGCCGGCATCACCTACCCCGGCACCTTGCAAAATTATCTATTTCGCCATTCGGAAAAAACCCAGCCGCCGGGCGAGCGAGCATATCCGGAGCTGGAATACCATGACCGTTAACGGTTGACCGCCCCGATCAAGCGCGGCTGAATTTGAGCCGGTTCCCAATCCGGCAGCAGGAGGCTGATGAAATATTTGTTTGATCCCCTTCTCGCGGCGGTTTCGGGTACCGATCGCGCGAAGCGACCCACAATCCCGCCGCTTGGGCTGTCTCAATGATTGGAAAGGTTCAGGCGGGACAATGACATTTGGCCTTGAACGGGCGGCCGGTTGCTGCAGAGAGAACGCTGTTGCCTGTCGATTAAACCGAACGAGTAGCAAGCGTGGGAAACTTACGGACACAAAAAAGCCCAGATTGACTGGGCTTTATGGTCTGGCTGGATTGGTTTAGACAGCCTGAAACATCATTCAATATTCTGAATCTGCTCGCGCATCTGCTCGATCAGCACTTTCAAATCGATCGAGATCTGGGTCATTTCCCGGTCGGCGGATTTGGAGCCGAGGGTGTTAGCTTCCCGGTTCATTTCCTGCATCAAAAAATCCAGGCGCCGGCCAGTGGGTTCGGGTTGCTTTAACGCACGCTGCACTTCCAGGACGTGAGTTTCCAGACGGTCCAATTCCTCGGCCACATCGAACTTTTGTGCCAGCAGCACCAGCTCCTGCTCCAGCCGGTCGAAATTGGGCTCGGCAACCATTTCCTGGACTCTGGCGGTCAATTTATTGCGTAAATTGTTCAATACCTCGGGCATCCGTTTATGCGCCGCTTCGACCAACACCAACACCTTCTGGCAGCGGTCTTCCAGCAATTGTGCCAGTTGCGCCCCCTCTCGAACCCGAGTCTCCAGCATTTTGTCCAGAGTTTCCTCCAGCAGCTGAACGATTTTGTCGTGCAGCGCGTCCTTGTCGGTCTCCTGCTCTTGCTGAACACCGGGAAAAGCCAACACATCGAGCGCCGAAAAAGCTTGCGGCTTGCTCATTTCGGCTTCGATAACGGCGGTAGCCGCCAACAGACGCCGCACGTTTTCCCGATTCACATTGAAGCTGGCTTCGCCGGTCTGCTTCTTGTAACTCAATGCACATTCGATTTTGCCGCGTTTCAGCTTTTCGGCTATCAAGCGGCGAACGTCGGCTTCGGCAAATCGCAAGCGCTCGGGCAATTTGACGCTGACGTCGCTGTAACGGTGGTTAACCGAACGCAATTCGCACAAGATAGTCAGGTTGTCGGCGCTCATTTCGCCGTCCGCGAACGCGGTCATGCTTCTAATCATTTTTCACCTATAATCTTCACGCTTTACCCGCGCAGCTTTCCTTATGGCCGAATACTACGATCCGGAAACCTACCCGAAACAATGGAACTACCTGCAATCGGGAACCATTATAGATCAGTACATGATCGAGCGGGAATTGGCGCACGGCGGCTTCAGTTCGGTCTATCTGGCCCGGCAAATGTCCGACCAGACGCAGGTGGCGATCAAGGAATACTTGCCGCGCAAGCTGGCGCACCGTACCTGGAATAACCTGGTGGCGCCGAATAGCGAAGAAGCCAAGGCGTTATTCATGCGCGGCCGGGCGCTGTTTTTCGAGGAAGCCAAAGTTCTGGCGATGCTGAAGCATCACAACATCGTCGACGTAATCAACTTCTTCCAAGCCAACGATACCGTGTATATGGTCATGACCTACGACTACGGCGTCACCCTGGATAAAATCCTACACCGCAAAAGCCTGCCGATTACCGAAGAATTCCTGTTGACGGTATTCCCATTGTTGCTGAACGGTATCGACGCGGTTCATCAAAAAGGCTTGGTGCATCTGGATATCAAACCCGCCAACATTCTGATCCGCGCCGAAAACGATCCGCTGCTGCTGGATTTCGGCGCGATCCGCAAAATCACGCTGGACCCGCAGCGCAACCGGGCCAAAGTGCTGACCAACGGGTATTCGCCGATCGAACAATACGACAGCAACGGCAATCTCGGCCCCTGGTCCGACATTTACGCCGTCGGTGCCAGCATGCGCGCCTGCCTGGACTACAAAATCCCGATACCGTCGCCGGACCGCGCCAAGCAGGACAATTTGCCGCCGGCCGTCAAAGCCCACAAGCGCCGCTTCCCGGAATATCTGTTAAAAGCGATCGATTGGGCCATGGCGATTTTTCCGGAAAACCGGCCGCAAACCGTCGCCGAATTGCAGCAGGCGCTGAGCCCCCAATAGTTAAAAATCGGCCCGGCAAAGCCAGTATAATGCCGCAACTTTTGATACAGCCGAGAACAATATGAGACCAAGCGGACGCAATCCGGACCAATTACGCGAAATTCGTTTTACCTGCCATTACACCAAACACGCCGAAGGCTCGGTGTTGGTGGAATTCGGCGACACCCGGGTCTTATGCACCGCCAGCGTCGACAATAGCGTCCCTCGTTTCCTAAAAGGCAAAGGCGAGGGTTGGGTCACCGCCGAATACGGCATGCTGCCGCGCTCGACCCACAGCCGGATGGACCGCGAAGCCGGCCGCGGCAAACAAGGCGGCAGAACTCTGGAAATCCAGCGTCTGATCGGCCGCTCCCTGCGCGCCGCGATCGACTTGAAGGCGCTCGGCGAAAATACCATCACCATCGATTGCGACGTGATTCAAGCCGACGGCGGCACCCGCACCGCGTCAATCACCGGCGGTTTCGTTGCCTTGTCGATTGCAATCGACCACCTGCTGAAAACCCACAAAATCAAGAAAAACCCGCTGCACGGCCAAGTCGCTTCGGTATCGGTGGGCATTTACAACGGGGTACCGGTGTTGGACCTGGACTATGCCGAAGACCACCAGGCCGAGACCGACATGAACGTGGTTATGAACGAAGCCGGCCACTTCATCGAAGTCCAGGGTACGGCCGAAGGCCATGCCTTCAGAAAGGACGAACTGAATGCGATGCTGGAACTGGCGGAACACGGCATCAAACAATTACTGGAAAAACAACAAGCGGCGTTGGAAGAGGCGAAGAAACCCGCGCCGAAACCGATCGCATTCTAAGCCGATGAGTTCGATCGTACTGGCTAGCGGCAATCCGGGCAAAATTCGGGAAATCCAGGCCATTCTGCAAAGCGACAAGATTCTGCCGCAATCGCAATTTAACGTCGCCGAACCCGAGGAAACCGGCTCCACCTTCATCGAAAACGCGATCATCAAGGCCCGCAATGCCGCCGCGCATTGCCGGCTGCCGGCGATTGCCGACGATTCCGGCATTGTCGTCGACGCACTCAACGGCGCGCCCGGCGTGATTTCCGCCCGCTATGCCGGCATCGGCGCCGACGACCGAGCCAATCTGGAGAAACTGCTGGCGGAAATGCGCGATGTGCCGGACGCCTTGCGCAGCGCCCGCTTTATTTGCGTGATGGTTTACCTGCGCCACGCTGCGGACCCGACTCCGCTGATTGCCCAGGGCGTCTGGGAAGGCAAGATCCTGCCTGCTGCGGTCGGCGAAAACGGCTTCGGCTACGATCCGATTTTCTGGCTGGACCAATTCCAATGTTCCTCGGCGCAACTGCCACCGGAAACCAAAAATGCGGTGAGCCACCGCGGCCAGGCCTTACGCGCACTGGCCCGGCAGTTAAATCCGTGAACCGGCTGGAACCGATTGCCCGCCGCTTCGCCGGCGGCCGGAACATCCACGCGATCAGGCCGCTCGGTAACGGCCTGATCAACGATACCTTCCTGGTCGAAGCCGATGGCGACAACTTCGTCTTGCAAGCCATCAACGACCGGGTGTTTCCGCATCCGGAACGCATCGCGGAAAATCTAACCGCATTGAACCGCCACCTCGGCCGACAAACCGCAGTCGAGGTTCGTTTACGCATCCCCCGACTGCTGCCGGCTGCAGACGACGCGCAAATTCGCGACCGCGACAGCGGCCGGGTCTGGCGGGCACTGGAATGGATCACGCCATCCGAAAGCCGGGAACGGCTCGCCAATCTCAGCGAAGCCGGCGAAGTCGGCGCCGCACTCGGCCATTTTCATAGCTTGTGCAGCACCCTGGCCGCCGAAACCCTGCACGACACCCTGCCCGGCTTCCACATCACCCCCGAATATTTTCGTCAGTATCAGGCGGCGTTGGCTCAAGCACCGCAAGTGCCGAGCGATCCCGAGTTTGCAAGCTGCCGCCGTTTCATCGCCGATTTCGGCGCAGGCATCCATGAGCTGGAACAGGCCAGACAGCGCGGTGAATTGGTGGATCGAGTGATACACGGCGATCCGAAATTGAACAACTTTCTGTTCGAGCCGAACAGCGACCGGATTATCGGTTTGGTCGATCTGGATACCGTGAAACCCGGTCTGGTGCATTACGACATCGGCGACTGCCTGCGCTCCTGTTGCCATATTCCGGACACCAACGGCTTCGATCTGCAGCGTTGCAGTGCGGTTCTCGAGCACTATCTGGCCGAGGCCGGCCATTTTTTCACGGCGGCGGATTACCGCTATCTGTATCCGGCGATCCGTCTGATTCCGTTCGAACTGGGTTTGCGCTTCTTCACCGATTATTTGCAGGGCAACCGCTACTTCAAAGTGGACGACGCCGGCCAAAATCTGCGCCGGGCGCTGGCCCAATTCGAGCTGGTGCGAGATATCGAACGCCAACGCGACGCCATAGAGAAACTGATAGCAAAATTGACTCCGACAACCGCTAGCTAACGCCGCCCGCCCCGACACGGGCGGGCTGACGCATCAATGGCCGGCAGACGGAGTAATGTCTTCCAGCGGGATGCCTTGAATCTCGACTTGAATGCCCCGGTCCGGCGCCGCCAACATGAAATCGCCTATCGTCTCTAAGATATCCAGATCGACAAATTGCGCCTTGTAACCGTCGATCAGCAGTTCGCAGTCATTTGGGACCTCCTGCAGGCATTTGCGCAATAGGGCCTTATTCAAAAACGATACATCCTTATGCAAGCGCAGCAGGTAATGCTGGCCGTGCTGAGTCAAGGTAATCGCCGCGTGAAAATTGGCGCGCAGCACGAAGAAAAATCCGCAGCCCATGCCTATTGCAATGCCCACCAGCAGATCGGTTAACAAAATCGCGGCGACGGTAATCACAAACGGCAGGAATTGGTTCCAGCCCTTACGGTAAAACTCGACGAACATGGCCGGTTTGGCCAATTTGTAACCGGTTTGCAGCAAAATCGCCGCCAGACAGGCCAGCGGAATCATGTTCAGGTACTTGGCGAAAAACAGCACGCTGACCATCAACAGCAGACCGTGGAAGAAGCAGGACAGCCGGGTCTGACCGCCGGCGTTGATATTGGCCGAACTGCGCACGATCACGGCCGTAATCGGCAAACCGCCGATCATCCCGCTCACCATATTGCCCAAGCCCTGCGCCTTCAGCTCGCGGTTGGTCGGCGCCAATCGTTTGTGCGGATCCAGCTTATCGACCGCCTCGATACTCAATAAGGTTTCCAGGCTGGCGATAATCGCAATGGTCACCGCAATCGAATAAACTTTCGGATTGCCGAAATAGCTGAAGTCCGGCAACCGCAACTGGTTGACAAAATTGGCGGTAGTGCCCAGTTCCGGCAAGGACACCAGATGCTTATCGCCGATCGCCAATTCCGGGAAGTATTGCAGCGCCACGGCATTGAAACCGACACCCCAAATCACAGCCAACAACGGCCCCGGCACGAGCTTCAAACCCTTGAAGCGTTTGATGAGCGCGCTGTCCCAAACGATCAGGATCAACAACGCGACCACGCTAACCAGCGTCACGCCGGGCGTAATGCCCTCCAAGGCCTCCGACAATTCGAAAAAACTCGATTCGGCGGTCTCTTGCATGTAGCTTTCGTCGCCTTCGAAACTGGTGTCGTAGCCGGTGGCGTGCGGTGTCTGTTTGATGATCAAAATCAGACCGATTGCCGCCAGCATGCCTTTGATCACCGCCGCCGGAAAAAACGCGCCGATGACTCCGGCTTTCAAGAAGCCCAATACAATCTGCAGGCCACCGGCCAGTACCACACTCAACAGGAAGCCGCCGAAGCCGCCTAAGGTTTCGATGGCTTCGAAGACGATCACGGTCAGGCCGGCCGCCGGACCGGACACGCTCAGTTGCGAGCCGCTAGCCCAGGACACCAGCAAGCCGCCGACCAATCCGGCGATGATCCCGGAAAACAGCGGTGCACCGGAGGCCAGGGCCACCCCCAGGCAGAGCGGTAACGCCACCAGAAAAACCACGATGCCGGCCGGCAGATCCTGGTGCAAATGTTTCAGGTAATAACTCAAATGCGTTGTCATTGGTTTCAATCCGTCGTTAATAGTGGGCAGGCCGCTTAATCCGCATAGCGGTAAATCGGATTGATTTGGGTGTTATGGTCGAGCTTGATCAATTCCTGGATCAAACCGTCGTTCAGCCCGTATACCCAACCGTGCAAGGTGGGTTTGTGGCCGTGGCGCCAGGCGGATTGGATGATCGAGGTATGCGCCAGCCGGTAAACCTGTTCGACGATGTTCAGCTCGATCATACGGTTCACTTTGTCTTCGGGCGACACCGTTTCCAATTCTTCCTCGTGCAACCGATACACATCCTTGATGTGCATCAGCCATTTGTTGGTGATCACCAATTCGGATTTTTGCGGCTGCAATGCCGCCTTGACGCCGCCGCAACCGTAATGGCCGCAGACGATCACGTGTTTGACTTTCAACACGTTGACCGCATATTGCAAAACGCTCAGGCAATTGAAGTCGGTAACGATGACTTGGTTGGCAATATTGCGATGGACGAATATTTCGCCGGGTTGCGCATTGACGATGGTCTCGGCCGGTACCCGGCTGTCGGAACAACCGATCCACAAAAAATCCGGCTTTTGCTCTTTGGCCAATTGACCGAAAAAATCCGGGTCTTTGCTACTGATTTCTTCGGACCAAGCTTTGTTTTCTAATAATAATTTCGCGGGAGTGTGCATATTTATCGTCCTTTTAGGGGTAATCCCAATGCCGTAACGTATTTTTGAGCTCCCGGCCTGAAACCGCCGGGCTTGGGTCAATATTATATCGATTCGAAACTATATGCCAATCAATTTTCCGGACCGGTCCCAGCCTTCGCCGCCAGCTTTCAAATCGAGTCGGCCGCATCCGCGGTGGCGGCTCGAGCCGGCGCCAGCCCGGAAACCGCTCGCACCGATTCCGCTTCGGCCACGGCCTGCTGCCGCATCAACAAGCTGCTTTCCGGCCAGACCAATACGCTTTTTGGACTGAGTCCGACCAGCAATACCAGCACGGCCGGGACCAACAACAGCAAAAGCTCGCGCCGGGTCAGATCCGGGCAGTTGCGAGCCGTAGCGTTAGTCGGCCCGAACAAGGCTTTCCTGACGAAACCGAGCATGTAGGCGGCACTCAACACGGCGCCGAACAAAGCCACCATCGCCAACGCCGGGTAAGCCTGCAAGGTGCCGATCAGAACCAGCAATTCCGCCGGAAAACCGTTGGTACCCGGTACGCCCAGGCTAGCCAGCGTAAACAGGAAGAACAAACAAGCCAGACGCGGCGCCGGTTTGGCCAAGCCACCCAGATGCACCAGCTCGCAACTGCCCAAGCGCTGTTGCAGCATGCCGGCCATCAGCATCAGGCTGCCGGCGACCAGCGTGAAATTCAGCAATTGCAGTAACGCCCCTTGCTGCCCCTGATAATTGAATGCCGCCAAACCCATCAGCACCAAGCCGACGTGACTGATGCTGGAATAGGCCAGCAACCGGCGTAAGTTGGTTTGCTGCAACGCGATCAGGGCGGCGTATACCAAGGTAACGGCGCCGACGATCGCCACTAGCCAGCGATGCTCCAGCGCCGCTTGCGGCGCCAACGGCAAGGCAAAGCGGAGAATGCCGTACAAGCCCAGCTTCAACCCGACCAGCAAGGCCGTGAGAAACGCCGGCCCTTCCATCGCCATGGTCGGCAGCCAGGTATGAAACGGTACCAACGGCGCTTTCACCGCGAAACCGAGCATCAGCAAAAAAAACACCAGCTCCTGGGTCGCGGCATCCATCGGCGTGTTCAGTAACACCGGCAAACTGAAGACCAGACCGCCCGGCACGTCGCCGCCGGTGTAATGGGCGTGGTTCAAGGCCAGCGTCGCGATCGCGAACAACAGCGGTACGCCGCCGAACAGCATATACAAAGTGTATTTCAGCGCAGCCTGGCGCCGTTCGGCACCGATCCCCCATAAACCGGCCAGGAAGAAAATCGGCGGCAGCGTCAACTCCCAAAACAGGAAAAACAGCGCCATATCCAGTGCGACGAACACGCCGATGGTGGCACTCTCCAAGATCAGCACCAGCGCCAACTGAAATCGGTGCAGCCGGGCTGCCGCATTCCAGCCGGCCAGTAGCGCCATCAAGGTCAACAAGGCCGTCATCGGCAGGAACAACAGCGAGATACCGTCCACTCCGACCGAGTAATAGGCGTTCAGGCTGGGTATCCACAAATGGTGTTCCTGCCATTGATAGCCGCCATCGCTCGGGTCGAAGCCGAAGACGACGCCCAAGGTCAACAATAGCTCGACCCCCGCCACGACCAAGGCCAGCCGCTTCGCCCGGCCGCCATCGCGGACGCAGGCTAGCGCCAATGCGCCGAGCAAGGGCCAAAGCAGGCATAGCGTCAGCAGCGGCACAGCCTCATTCATGGTGGGTCTCGTTGATATGGTGGCTGTGATGGGCCGGATAATGCTCGCCGATTTCCCGCGCCTCCTGGTCGATGTATTTCAGCCACGGCGTCGTATAAAAACCGGTACCGATCAACAAGCCGCACACCGTCACGGCGATGATACGTTCCTTCAATACCGGATGGTGAACGCTGCCGTAAGGCTGCACGAAGCGTTTCGGGTGAGCGATGAACAGACGTTGAAACGCCCACAACAAGAATGCCGCCCCCAACACGTTGCCCAACAGAATTGCGATCGCGATCCACCAACCGTGTTCTTCGATAGTACCCTCGATCAACAAATGAGCGGCGTCGAATCCCGGCGTGCCCGGCATCACCATCGTACTCAGCGCCGAGATCAGAAACAGCAAAGCCAAGGTCGAATTGGTCTCGAACAGCCCGCCGAGGCGCGGCAGGAACGAAGTCCGGGTCCGCTCGTAAATCAGGCCGATGCAGAACAACATGCCGGCGGTAGCCAGGCCGTAAGCCACCGACAACAAAATGCTGCCCTCCAGCGCGAAATCGTTGAACGAAAACACGCCGATCGCCAACATGCCGGTATGGCTGATCACCGCGAACGCGATTAAGCGGCGCATATTGATTTGCATCAAGGCCAGCAAGGCCCCGTAAAAAATCCCGATCAAACCCAGCGTGACGACGAAATGGGTCCATTGCTCGGCCGCACCCGGCGTCAACGGCAAGATGAAGCGGATCAGCGCATAGATGCCCAGCTTCAGCCCGTGCAGAAAAATCGCCGCGCTGGCTGCGGTACCGTGCTCGCCCAAGACCGGCAACCAGGCGTGGAACGGAAACAGCGGCATCCGCACCGCAAAGCCGAAGAACAGCAGCAGAAAGATCAAGGTTTCGTTCGGAATCGCCAGATTATGGTGTTTCAGCGCCAGCCAATCGAAACTCAAATCCATACCGTTGCCGGCCAGCCCGAAACTGAGCAACAGAAAGCCGGCCAGACTCATCGCCAGACCGGACAACCAATATTGCAGCAAGGTTTTGACGGCCTGGTTGCGCAAGCGGCCGGTACCGGCAACCATCGTCAGCAAGGCCACCGGCACCAGTTCCAACAAGCTCCAGCACCAGAATTGCAGCGTGTTCAGCGCCGCAAATGCCCCGATCAGGATGCCTTGGTAAGCCAGCAGACAGGCGACGAATAAACGGTCGTTGCGGTGGCGGGTGATCAGGGTGTAGACCAGCGCCAGCGCACCCAACACCGCCGTCAACGGAATAAACAGGATATTGGTGCCGTCGACGCCGACCCGGTAACCCAGGCCGTCGATTTTCTCGGCCAGATGGATGCCGGGCGCTTCGGCATCGAACACCCACAGCAGGTAAATGCTCAACAACACGTTCGCCACCGCGCCGGTCAAGGCCGTCGGCCACAGCCGCCAGCCTTTCAGGCCCAAAACCACGCCGCAGGTCAGAAGCGGCAGCGCGGTCAATACGCTCAGCACCGGAAACGCCGCGGCCGCCTGCCAGTAAACGATATCGGTCGTCATCGGTACCCCAAAGCTACCATCAACGTAATCAACACGAACAGCGCCAGATAACGGGCACGCAACAACAACTGTTCGAACCGGTTCGCCGCCTGCCCCAGCCGGCGCCCGACCCGAATCGACTCGCCGCCGATGCCGCGCAAGATGAAATGGTATTCAAACCAGTTCAGCAAGCCCGAAGTCCATTGCGCCAGCTTGCCGGCCAGGCCGCTGCCCTGGGCAAAGCTGTCTTCGGCACTGCTCAGATTGGCGCCCATCTTTTGCTCTTCCCGCTGCGCCAACGACGACATCGCCCTGATCGCCGGTGCCGGCGAGCCCATCAACGGGTCCAGAATCCGCTCTTCGATGTAACGGGCATCCTTAGCCAGTTGCAGGATTGGCTTCACTAACAGCCAATCCACCGCCGGCTCCAGCCAGCCGCGCTGCAACGAAGCCACAAAGGCCCAGCGGCAGTCGGCGAGCGCCGCCGGCACCGGCTCGAGCGGCCGGCCATGGGTGTTATGCAAAATCGACGGTGTGGTCAGAAACAGATAGCAACGCACCACGGCATGCGCCGCCAAATGCCAGGCGGCCAAGGTCCACCAGCCTAAGCCGCATTCGAGGAACATCAAGCCCAGTTGCACCGATGCGGCGAAGATTTGCGAGCTTTTGATGTCGGTCTGGCTCAAGCCTACCCAATAGCCGTAAATGGCGGTCATCGCCCCGATCGCCGCCAGCAAGGCCATTGCCGCCGGGGCCTGCTCGAATAACGGTCGCAGTTGTAGGGTCAGGAATACCCCGGCATGCACCATTGCGCCGCCGTAAAAGATCGCGCTGGATGGAGTCGGCCCTTCCATCGCCCGCGCCAGCCAGGGCGAGAACGGAATCTGCGCCGATTTGGCGAAAGCGGCGACGGCAAAACTCAAGGCCAGCAAGGTAGCATCGCCGCGGTCCAGGTCGGCCGCGCCGTTATTCAAGGTTTGCCAGTCGGCAGATTCCAGCCAGGCCAGCATCAAGCCGATGCCCAGCAAAAAGCCGCCGTCGCCGACCCGGTTGGTGATAAACACGCGGGTGGCATTGTGCGCCGCCACCGGCCGCTCGTAGGCGTAGGCGATCAGCAGATAAGAACAGACGCCGGCGATTTCCCAGCCGACAAAGGTGAACACCGCGTTGCCGGACAACACCAGCAACAGCATTGCCGCGGCAAACAGGCTCAGAATAAAGAAGAAGCGGTGAAAGCCGGGTTCGCGGTGCAGGTAATTCCGGGAAAAGCGGGCCACGGCCAGCAACAGCAACCCGAATAATGCCGCCAATGCCATATTCAAGCCGCCGGCCTGCAACGAAAAGCCTATCGCCAACTTGCCGCTGGCCAGCCAACTACCGTAGACCTGCAACCCGCTCGGGCTACCGGCCAGCTCCAGCCCGAGCAAACCCAGCGCCAGCGCAGCCGCCAAGCCGATCGCCCAGGCCGCCAACCGGGCGCTGAGCTTTTCGCCGGCTTCGCCGCGCAGCAGACTAAAAAAATGCAGGCCGCCAATCGATAAGGCGGCAAGCAGCGGTAACAACGGAATCAAAAATGCGTATCCGGCCATAGTCGTTATTCCCCTGCGATGTCCGGTTGCCGAACCAGGATCGGCGCCACGGCCTGGGCCTGCCCGGCGTAGCAGGCTGCCGAATCATCGCGCAGCGGCAGTTCGTGGCCCTCCGGCTGCCAGGGCAGAAAACCTTCGCGGCGGTCGAACACGAAAATCCGGCCATCGTCCGGGTCGAGCGCATTCAGATGCACCCAGCCGCCGCCGACCAGCTCCTGTAACACCGGTTGCCGGGTATAAATCCGCGCCAAGGTCTCGGTGTTGGCTTCAACCACGATTTGCAGGCGCATCGCCTCGTGAATCTCCACCATCTGCAGTGGCAAACCGGTGCGCAAATCGCTGAACGCGCCCTCCATGACCCCGAACAAACCGGTGACGTTATGCGGAATCTTGGTGCCGCAACCGAGGCGGTCGTTGTTGACGGTCGAGAAGTAATATTCCAGATTGATGCCGGCGCCGACCGGCCCGGCGGTCAGCAAAATATTTTCCAGAATCGTACCGTCGCCGTCCTGAGTCGGATCGTAGGAAATCAAAAACAGGCGGCGGTCGAAAAACACGCCCTGCGTCGCCGCACGCCGGCCGATAAAGGCGGCGGCGTTGGTGGCATGGCCGAATTCCGGCCGCACCTGGCTCAAGTCGGCGGCACGGCGCTGGACGTGGCGGAACGCGGCCCCAGGCGAAACCGGATACCCCGACGAGGCGAAGCGCCGGCAGCGTTCGGCCGCGGCCCGCCGGTCGGCCTCGGCCAGATCGGCTTGCAAGCGGGTGAAATCGGCGACCAGCGCAGCCGGTACCAGATCCGCGTCGTACCAGACGATCGCGTCGCTGCAGGTATCGTGCTGGCCGCCGACGAACCAGGTATCGTCCGGAATCGCAATGCCCTGCCCGGCCAGCAAAGCCCGCACCTGCGGCCGATTGGCCATCGCCGCGAATACTCTGGCATTCGGGCCGCCGCGGCGGCCGCCGCAAGCGCCGCAATCGTGGGCAGCCTCGTGCGGATTGTTTTGGCTGGTGGAACCGTGGCCCAAAATGGCGACGATCCGGGCAAAGCCGTAGCTGAGTCCGGTGGTGCGCAAGAATTGGCCGACCCGTTGCGCCTGCTCCTCGTCGCTGAAACCGGGTTTCGCTGCGACCGGCGCTGCGGCATCGGCGGTAAACTGCAAGCGGGTCGGTGCCGCCGGCACCAGCCGCGCCTGCCAGGCCCGTTCCAGGCGGTATTGCAGGTCCGGCCATAAGGTCTTGCCCAACAGCCCGGCCAACTTCAGCGGCGCAAACAGGTATATCAGCGGATATGCCCGCAACAGATGCCGGCGCAAGGTTTGATGCAACCAGTCGCTGATGATTTGCGCCCGGTTCAAGCCGGCACGGTGGTCGGCCAGCAAATCCTCGCGGCTAGGTAGGCAAACCTCCGCTACCCGATGCGCCGGCGTCACCACCACCGGACACAACGGCGTCGGATGATGGTCGTCCAACCCCTGATAGTCCATCGCCACGCCGAAAAATCCGGCAGCGCCCAGGGTTTCGATGGCCGGATTCCACTCTTCCAGATGGCGACGGAAACTTTCCTCGCGCTCGTCCATGCAGAAAAATACCTGCGCTTGCGGCCGCCGCTCCCGCCGCCGCCAGCGGCCGCGGCCGTGATTGGCGTGCAAGGCTTGTAACAAATCCTGACGATAATGCCGCTCGTAAGCGTCCAGCCAGACCGAAGCCCGTTGTTGTTCGTCAAATTCGGCGACCGGCGTCAACCAGGCCAGCAGTTGGCTTTTTTCCAGAGCCGACACTGCATCGGGCCCCAACCCTAAATTCCGACAAAGCGAAAATAGTCGCCAGCCCTGGTCGTGGGCGGTGAGTCTGCCATCGGCTGCCGCCAACGGGCTTTGCCGCCAACTCCGAATCCGTTGCGCCAGCGTTTGCCAGGCTTGCCGGGAGCTATCGGCCGCGGATACCAATTGCTGAGCGGCCTGAGCCAGGTACTCCGGCAACTCGCCGCCGAACAGCGCCCGACGGACGCCGAATTCGGCTTGATGTTTTTCGAAATAGGCCTGCAAGCGGTCGAATTGAGCCGGACCATGCCACAGGCTGCGGCACAACGGCTGAGCGTAAAGCCGATCCAATACCAGCCGGATGGCCAGATAATCGGTAAGCCGCACCGGAACCGGCCGCCCTTCCCGATAATCCGGGTGCTGCTGCCGCCAGTTGATCAACCCGGACCAGCCCGGCAATTCCAGCGCCAGCCGCTGCAAATAGCCTTCCCAGCGATCCGCCGGCAAGGCCATGGCCTGCAATTGCTGGACGATGGCGTCCGTCGCATCTTCCGGCAAGCGTGCCGTAACGCTGCGCCACTCCGCCAGATCGTGAAACAAGGGCAGCGCATCGTAGTCCAGCGCCTGCCGCCAGGCCTCATACAATCCCAATTCCTGGCGTCCCGGCAAACGCCAGGCCGCCAAACCTTCGTCCAGCAACGATGCGCACAAACGAATCAACTGCGGCCGCACCAGTTCCAAAATGTCCTTGCCCGCCAAAGCCAGCAGCACACCGCGCCAGGTCAAAGTGACGCCGACCCGGTCGAACCAGAGCGCCGGGTTATCGGCATCGTCCGCTTGCGGCAATTCATTGTCGAATGGCGCGGCAGATAGATCCAGCAAATCCTCGGGATGCAATTCTGCCGCCGGCAATGCCAACTTCGCCGAAACCGCCTGCCACACCTCGCGCAGCGGCCGGCCGCCGGCCGTCGCGACATCGAATTCGGCGGATTCGCCGAGCCGCCAGGCCAGTTGCTGCGGGCTAATGGCCTGTAAATCGTGCAGTAACACGGCCCGGTAAAGTTCGCGCCGGGCAATACCGGCGCTACCGGCCAGCGGTTCGGCCAATGCACTGCCGAACCGATGCTGCAATGCCGCATCGAGATCGCGGTCGGTGATGCGTTGTTGCCGGTAAAACTCGCGGAACTTGTCGGCCGGCAGATAGCAATCGATTCCGGTCAGCGCGGTGAACTCGGCCAACGCCTGCTCGAACGGCAAATGCTGAAAGCCGTGCAAGGTGTTGTGGTGGACGAAATCGTGGATCGGCGCCTGGCCCGGCAACACGTGGTCCAAATGTGCGATCGCATGACGGACAATGTCGCGCAGATCGCCAGCCTCGCAAACCGACGCCGCCATCAAATCGCTCCCCGACCTGCCAAGCCAAGACATAGCGGCCGCATCACAGCAACCTCTCGCCGATCACGGCCAGCATCCGCCCGACCGACGCGGCCGACAATTCGATCAACGGCGCCGGCAACAAGCCGAACACGACGATGCAGCCGACCAATACCGCCGACGCCGCCAGCTCCGACGGCGTCAAATCGGCGATGTCGCGCATCTGCGGCTTGACCGGCCCGGTGAACAGCAGGCCGATGGTGCGCATGGCATAAGCCGCGCTGATCAATAGGCTCAGGCTGAAAAATGCCATCCAGCCGCCCCATTGCTGAAAGCCGCCGATCAGCATGTGCAATTCGGCGACAAAGCCGATCGAGCCCGGCAGGCCCATTGCCGCCAGCAGCGCCAGCGTCGTCAGCCCGGCAAAGCGCGGCATGACCTGCACCAGCGAACTGTAATCCTGGATATTGCGGGTGTGGGTGCGTTCGTACAGCAAACCGACCAGTAAGAACAAGGCGCCGGCGATCAGGCCGTGCGCAGTCATATGCAGAATCGCGCCGATGAAGCCGGTCTGGTTCAATGTGGCGATGCCGAGCAACACCACGCCCATGTGGCTCAACGAGGAATAGGCCACCATGGCTTTCATGTCCGGCTGACGCCAAGCCAGCAGGCCACCGTAAACCATACCGAACAGGGCCAGAAACATCAGCAAGGGTTGAATCAGTTGCGCGGCGACCGGCAACATCACCACCGAGCGCAGCAGGCCGTAGGCGCCCATCTTCAATAAAATCCCGGACAACAAAATACTGACCGCGCTCGGCGCTTCGACGTGCGCCAGCGGCAACCAGCCGTGCAACGGAAAAATCGGCATCTTCACGCCGAAGCCGATCAGAAAGCCCAACAACACCAGTACCTGTTCGACGGCCGGCATGTTCTGCGCCGCCTGGCCCATCGACGCCATCAACGAGCCCTGGTTCTGCAAATCGTACTGGCTGATCGCCAACAGACTCAGCAGCATGAATACCGAGCCGCCCATTGTGTACAGCACGAAGTTCAAACTGGCGGCGTGACGGCGTTTGCCGCCCCAACGGTCGATCAGAAAAAACAGCGGGATTAAGGTCACTTCCCAGAAGATATAGAACAAGGCCCAGTCCTGGGCCATGAACACGCCGAGCATGCCGAACTCCAGCAGCAGGATGCAGATGTGGTAACCCTTGACGCCGTCGGCCAGATTGAACGACGCGATCAAAGAGATCGAGGTTAACAAGGCCGCCAGGATCAACATCGGCAGCGACAGGCCGTCGATGCCTAGCGCGTAGGCGCTACCGAGTTTGGGATTCAGCGGGTAGAATTCGGTCAGTTGCAAAGCCGGATCGGCGGCGTCGTAGTGCGCCAATAGCATGCAGGCCAGCATTAGAGCCACGCCGGCAAACAGATTCGCCGTCAGGCGGACTGCTTGGGTTTGATGGGCGGGGATTAGCACCAGCAATAGCGCCCCGGCAGCGGGGGTCCAAAGCAGCGTGCTGAGTATGACCATTGTTTATGGGATATAGAGTCGAAAACGCAGGGCATTCTACCGGCAATTGGTTGAAAAAAGCCATTTTTAAAAGCAAATTGGTTGAAATGAACCAGAAAAACCAGCCAGCGGGTAGCATCTGCTCCGCGCCGCCGATACTGCGGCCTAAATCGACTTAAACCGGAAACCTTTTTCTCGCAATTCAAACCCGGCAACACACTATGAACTTCGCTTCCGACAACTGGGCCGGCGCTCACCCTGCCATCGCCCAACATTTACTGGCCGCCGGCGCCGGATTCGCCGCACCTTACGGCGCCAGCGAGCTGGACCGCAACATCGAACGCCGTTTCTGCGAACTGTTCGAACGTGAGGTCGCAGTCTTTTTCGTCGGCACCGGCACCGCCGCCAATGCGTTGGCCCTGGCCGCAATCAATCGCCCCGGCGGCGTCTCGTTTTGTCACCGCGAAGCGCACATGCTGGAAGACGAATGCGGCGCCCCGGAGTTTTTCACCCACGGCGCCCGGCTGGCGCCGGTCGACGGCGACCTGGGCAAGATCGACCCGGCCAAGCTGGCCGCCGAAATCGGCCGCTTTCCGCCCGGCTTCATCCACGCCGGCCAGCCGATGGCGGTCTCGATCACCCAGGCCACCGAAATCGGCACGCTGTATCGGCCCGATGAAATCGCCGCCATCGCTGCGATCGCCCGCCAACACCGGCTGCCTTTGCACATGGACGGCGCCCGCTTCGCCAACGCGCTGACCGCGCTGCAATTGACGCCGGCGCAAATGACCTGGCAACTCGGCGTGGATATCGTCTCGTTCGGCGCCACCAAAAACGGCTGCTGGTGTGCCGAGGCTTTGGTGTTCATGGACCCGGACACGGCCAAAGATTTACCTTTCATCCGCAAACGCGCCGCGCAACTGTTCTCCAAAAGCCGCTTCATTGCCGCCCAATTCGAAGCGTATCTACAAGACGGCCTCTGGCTGGAACTGGCCGGCCACGCCAACGCGATGGCAGCCCGACTGCAGCAAGGCATTGTCGCCGCCCGCCGCGCCCGGCTGGCCTGGCCGGCGGAGGCTAACGAAGTGTTTGCAGTACTGGAGCGGAGCGACGCCGACCGGCTGCGCGCCGCCGGCGCGGTGTTCTACCCGTGGAATCCGCCGCACGCCTATCCCGGCCTGCTCGCCGAAAACGAGGTGTTGCTGCGTCTGGTCGCCAGCTTCGCCACGACCGCCGACGAAGTGGACCGGTTTGTCGAGTTGTTGCAATGATCCGCCGCGTGCTCCAACGCAATCGGCAAATTGATATTGATTCGATATAAAATAGCCGAGCCGGATATGCCGGCCAATATCGATTTTTTGCAGCAGGAGAACCACCATGCAAATCCATGTTTACGACACTTACGTCACCGCCGGCGACGGCCGCTTGATGCACTTCGACGTGTTCACCGCGGATCGCAACGACCAACAAGCGATCGCCTACGCCAAACAATGGCTGGCGTCGATCGGCGAAGCGGACGCGACGGTTAGCAGCAGGGAGTGCCGTTTCTGCCACAGCCAGAACGCTCCGGCCGACGTGATCGACAGCATCAAACGCGACGGCTTTTATATCTACAAAATGGAAGGCTGTCCGACTTAGCCGGAAGGTACTTTAGGGGTTGAAGCGCAGAGGAAGCCGCGCGGCTTGAGCGTTTTGCCAGGGAGATGTCCGATGACTTCCTCTTCCCACGCTTTGCGCTGATCGTTATCCACAACGGCCGTCATGCCCGCAGGACGCGGGCATCCAGTGCCTTGGCCGTAGCTTCAAGCCATCCTTTTGGCTTCGCGGCCCAAGGCTCCAGCACAACTCTGCCTGAAGCGGATTTGCATTATCCGCAGAGGACAGCTCGACACCCTGCCGAAATGACGGCTATCAAACAAGAGGCGTAAACGGCTAACGAAGGACCGTGGGGACCGGGATTTATAGTTTTGCGTTCGATCTTGCAGCCCTGATCATCCTACCGACTGTTGTAAAATGCAGACCAAAAAAATCCGCCAGTTGTTGATAGCTGTATTCTCCTGAAGCATAGGCCGACACAATCGCCTCATCCCGGCTGGCGTAACGTTTTTGGTACTCGGCTAACGGCAATGCCGGCGCCCGCCGTTGCGCTTTTGCGAAATTGACATCCTCGCTTTTCCCTTTAATTTTTGCCTGCATCTGCGATACGAAGGCATCCTCGCCCAGAAATATTTGCCGTTTTAGATCGCGCCAGATCGATTCTTGATCCAGCCCTTGCAAGACAAATTCCCGATAGCGTTTGACTGCCGTATCGCGATGCGTTGAAAACTGCGCCAACAAGCCATCGGTGGCCAACCAGGACGGCGCCGGTGCTTCGCCGGTCATTGCCCGGTAACTGCTCCATAACCAGTCTGCGGGTGATGCGACCATGCCGGCACGGACGGGGTTGAGCACGACATAACGCGTCAGCTCTAACAGATAGCTTTCGCCATCGACCAATATTGCTTTGTAACGGCCTTGAAACAAATGCCCGGTGCGGCCGTGGCGACGATTCGAGGCTTGGGTAAATACGCCGTTCAACTGTCGCATGCCTTTCGCCAGATTGGCATCAGGCGTTTCTACCACCAAATGATAATGGTTAGTCATCAAACAATAGGCGTGGCAAACCCAATTGAAATCGTCCACAACCCGCCGCAAAACATCGAGAAATTGAACCCGGTCCTCATCGTCTTCATAGATGTTTTCACGACGGTCGCCACGGGACGTCACATGATAAAGCGCGCCTGAGAATTCGATTCTGATGGGTCGGGTCATGGGCAGAATATAGTGCAAATAATGCTATTAAGCTAGACCTGACCCCATCTTTCGTTTCCTTTTCTGAATTTTTCACCAGCCTGCTAAACGGCAGTTTTTCAGAGGTTCCTTAGTTCTTTTTTACAGCAATTTTTAATAATCCTCCTTGAAAAGGAAATAAGCCATCGCTTTTCGTTCTCCAGCCAAATTTTGTCCTTGAGTCATTAGATGGAGGATCAGCCCTTTCCCAATTGTCGAGCCAAGTAATTGGGTTTGTACTAATTTCAAGTTGTTCAATAATTTCCTTTTGTCCCTCTATAACTAGTTCAGAACGACGAGTTGGACGCATCGAAACATCTATATCTTTAAACGGAAGAATCTCCATTCTGTCTTGAATTTTTGCGACGATCTTTTTGATTTTACCAGGAAATACGGTTACCTTATATTCTCGAAAAACTAATTCCCCATTTTGAGTTCTTATGGGGCTGATTGGAATCCCGTCATCATCAACTAGATCGACAGAAGGTTCATCAAGTTTTTGGCCTATTTTTATGGTTTCCGTCAAGGCATCTTTTCCTGGATTTTCTAATTCTGTTTCATTCGTTTCATTGAAGAATATCTTACCATCACGAACATTGGTTATTTCATAAGTTACCTTTCTATTAGAGTTGATGATGGCATTATTAAGACGACGAACCGCCACATCTCTAACAAAAGCATCTGTTAAAGACAGTGAATCTGGGGACGGTGGTATCAAGTCAATAGTGCGTTTCTCAACATCTATATGAATGGTATTTTTTATAGGAATAAAGTTCAGGGACGCGCCAACTATTACTCCAACTGCGAATAACCCAAAGAAAATTAAACTTTTATTCATTTCAAGTTCTCATGTGAAAAATTTTGCCACTCTTGTGTTGAAGCTCAAAGCCTAACGCCAAGCTAAGGGGCGCGCAGCGAAGCGGAGCGTCCCTTTGAGCGACGTGTTATGGGTTTTAGTCATCCCTATACCTAACTGTTATTCCTAGAACTGCATCTAAAGTAGCTATTAAGTTGTAGGTTATATAAAGAAGAAAGAGTAGTGGCGCAAATAGAATCGTACCTTTTTCCATATCAGCCATTTTTAACGACAATAGAATTATTCCGACTATACACATTGCTATCAGTATTAGAAGACCTGCACCTTTAGCCTTTAGTGAAAGCTCATCTTTTTTAGCCGTTACTTGTATATCCATGTCCGTATGATTATTTTCTTGATTCATTGCTTTCTCTTAGACTGACCCATAACTATTGATTATCAGGCAAATCTGCCCGACAAGTTGATATTGCCGGCCATTTCGGGCACTTTTGCCCTCAAAAGCCCGCGTAGGGCAATGGGATGGACTCCTCCCTCCTAGCGGCATCGGGTGCCAGAGGGATAGACTAAAGCTATCCGACAAGCGGAAGGAGGAGTCCGAGATGAATGTTAAACGTATAGGAATTGATTTGGCAAAGCAGGTGTTTCAAGTGCACGGCGTCGATAGCCATGAGCAACCGGTACTGAAGAAAAAGCTCAAACGCGTGCAAATGCTGGCTTTTTTTCGGGATTTGCCGTCATGTTTGATCGGCCTGGAAGCCTGTAGCAGTGCCCACTACTGGGGACGAGAACTCGAAAAACTGGGTCATACCGTCAAATTGATTGCGCCGCAATTCGTCAAACCCTATGTCAAGGCGAACAAAAACGACGCCAATGATGCGGAAGCGATCTGCGAAGCGGTCTCGCGACCAACGATGCGTTTCGTAGCCATCAAGACGGTGGCTCAGCAAGACCTACAGGCCACGCATCGCATACGCAGTCAATTGGTCAGTCAGCGCACCGAGAAGGCCAATCAAATTCGCGGCTTGCTGGCCGAATACGGCATCGTCGTCGGACAACGCCTGGAAACCTTACGCAAAGCGCTACCGGGCTTATTGGAAGATGGTGACAACCACCTGACCAGCCACTTCCGAAGTTTGCTCAACGGTTTAAAAGACGATTTGATCGGCCTGGATGAGCGCGTCAAAGATCTGGATAAACGCATTCAACGCCAAGCCGATACCGATCCGGGCGCCAAACGTCTACAGCAAATTCCGGGCATCGGCCCGATTACCGCCACAGCCCTGGTCAGCGGCGTGGGTGACGGCAAGCAATTCAAGCGTGGACGGGACATGGCGGCTTGGCTAGGCTTGACGCCAGGTCAACATAGCAGTGGCGGCAAGGAACGGCTGTTGGGCATCAGCAAGCGCGGCGATGCCTACTTGAGGACCTTGTTGATTCACGGCGCACGGGCCGTGCTCAAAGTCGCCGGGCAAAAAGACGATCCGCGCAGCCGTTGGCTGCAAACCCTCAGCGAGCGGCGTAACAAAAACATCGCCGCCGTCGCCTTGGCCAATAAAAACGCTCGAATTGCTTGGGCGTTATTGAGCAAGAACATCGACTACCAACCGGACCGAGACCGGCCGGCTGGGGAATCGGCTTGGGCCTGACAGTAAACTGTCACGCCCAAACCGATTGAGATAAAAGAGCAATCCACTCGATTGCGAAGCATCACCCTGATGGCAACCGGACGAACCGGCGCTGGTAAAACCTGACTATTGCGTTGTGCCCAAGAGCACGTTAGGGCGATAAGGAACCAGCGCGCGAATAGCCCATTATGGCCAGAGCCTATGATGCTCAAGTAAGGCCGGATATACGTGTGCAGTCGTACCTTTTACCAACAGAAGTGATCCGCTTGCAAAACGGGAGGAGTCCATATACGCAATAGGCGATAGCCGCATTGCGCCGTATGTCGACCTCCGTCATTCGGCGCAATGCCCGTTGGTTATTGCGCCTTACGGTCTTGTCGAGAACGGTGCGTGGCCTATTGATAACAACCTCTGCGAAAACGCCATACGCCCTTTCGTGGTGGGCCGCCGCAACTGGCTGTTTTGCGACACGGTAGCCGGCGCACGAGCCAGCGCCAATCTCTATTCGCTGATCGAAACCTGCAAGGCTAATCGTATCGATCCTTACACCTATCTGGTCGATCTGTTCCGAGAGCTCCCCACGGCGAAAACCGCTGAGGACTTCGAAGCACTGTTGCCTTGGAATCTCGCCGATCAAACGGCTTAATCACTTTCTAATTGCTAGGACATTATCCAATTCAATTCAAGTACGTCGTTCGAAGATCGCTTACCTTTGAGCGCCGGGTTAGGCATCCGTGGCGCACACTAGCCAACTGACAACAAGCCAATTTCGTTATCATGCACTTGGTGCAACCACTCCTTCAAAGTGCTCCACGCTTCCTGAACGGGAATGACCCAATCCGATGCGTCATAGCCCCGGTCATCTTCTTCGAAATAGGCTCGAATCTTAGCATCGCTGGGAGGTTCAGAACCCAGCGCCGACAAAGCCTCCTGCGCTTCGTGTTCCGTGAACGATAAATAGGTGCTGTCCATCGCCTTGGCAATACGAATGCCTAAAGACGATTTACTAATAGCGGTAACATCAGGGAGCAGCGCAAATAACTCGACAAAAGCAAACCCAGAGTATTCGTATTCATTCAACTCCGATACGTGGTTAGCTAGGAAGTCCCAGAACTTCGTTTTTGTATCCACCACCTTTTTAGGAAATATCCCCAGAAATTTTTTCTGGGCTGGAATCAACTCTGCCAAAGAGACAAGTTCTTCTGCTTGAGAAGCTTTCACGAGGTAAAACGAAGCGATGTAGCTCATATTTTCTGCCTAACGCCTAGCTAAGGGGCGCGCAGCGAAGCGGAGCGTCCCTTTGAGCGACGTGTTATGCCAGTTGTTGTTTGAGTTCATTGATTTTTGCACAAGCATTTTCAAACAAATTAAAAACATCAACTTCTTCACCTTTCTCGATTCTTTTTGAAATGGAAGTAAGTGGAAATGTAATTATTGATGTCCCTTCCGCTATAAGCGCTGGATCACGACCATACTCGTCTTCAACAGCGACCCATTTTAAGCCTAATTTTTGTGCTAGTGCGTCGCCGAATGTGATTCCCAAGCATTGAAATTTCGCGGTTTCGTTAGGCTCGATCCATTTGTTCTTGAGTATGGCGTTCAGAAGCACGAGTTTCCCATCAAGGGTTTGGTATTTTTCTTCGGATTCGGGTGGATAGTGCTCCCGAACCCATTTTCTTTGAGCCTCAACCCGAGCGATGTCCTCTGACGATAACTCTTCTACTTTTTGTTCCATTTCAGTTCCGACTATTGGGCATAACGTTGGAATTCAGCCGCCGCCGGAGGCGGTCGGCTGCAATGACCGGTTAGGCGACATTCTGCCGAACCCACGGTTCACTGATTGCGTTACTCAGTTGCCCAAGCTCGAACTCGAAGCCAAATGTCACTGAGTGCCAGCACGATTGGTTCTCCCCCTTAACAAGCTGGCCGATAGTTCCGTGGACCGCGAGGTGTCCCGTGGAGGAAGCGGCATACACACGCAACTCAAGCTCATTGGGCGACATAGACGCAAGGCGTGCTTCGCCGCGAAGTGAACGCTCGAGTTGGACGAGGGCAGAGGCAAATGCCTTGAGGTCCGGGGCATGTACCCACAGATCGTTCATGCCGGAGTACCCGTTCGATCGAACTCGCAAGACCACGACCGCCCCGTTTACGCTGTGAACAGAGACATCTTCAACGAGCGGGACCTCCATCTCGAGGAAGTTGTCACCTGATGAGAAGCGGAGCATGGCCGTGTTGCCTAACGTAGAGCTAACCGGCGCTGCGCGGCTTTATCGCGCAGCGTCAAGCGACCTAAGGGAGCGAGGTTGAGCGACATGTTATGCGACAATTTCAGTTTCCCTCTTTTTCAAGACTTTGCTATATGCGGCCTTGTCGAAAGCAAATGGGCCGATTTCGCTATATAGCTCGACAGTACCTTCGTAATTGTTCTCGAATGCGAAATCTGACCATATATAACTTTCCGATTCTTCACATATTCTCGCGGTTACAGCGCCACACCCGAGATCACCACACTCGGGACAAATATAAATAGGTACCCGTCCGCTTTCAGGCTCAGGCAATTCTTTCGCCAATAGTTGCGCAATAGTGTGCTTTTCTATTTCCGGGCACCCCCAGCCCAAGCACCCAATTAAATCACTCGGCTCTAGTATTTCAATAAGAGACTTTCCATCCACGATGAAGTCAAAGTAATCCCGCCCCGTTTGCCCGGCTACAACTTTACGTCTATTCCGTTTCAGTTCAAGTGTTGATTGTTTCATCGAAGCTATTTTGACGCATAACGTGAAGCTAAGGGGCTGCGCGCTTTTGCGCAGTCCCGCTTGAGCGTAGGGTTAGGTTGCTTCATGGCGAAGAAACACCAGATGCTTAAGATGGGTCATTCTCTCAGGCCAAGGAAGAAAAATAAACTGCTCATCAATTGTGTACTCGGATGGATAATCTGAAATCACCTCTGTTCCGGCACACCGCAAAAGCTCGTAGTCATCTTCAGACGCTCCCTTGTCAAAGTAGCAGCGAAAAGAGATAGCGGCATCGGAAACTTCAAGAGATGCTGAACGAAGAGTTGAAGGCACATTACCCCAGAGCGAGCGTTGCGCACTAAGACGAATATCTGTGTCATCAAGCTGGTCCATGGTTCAGCAACCTAACGTGTGAATTAAGGGGCGCCGTTAGGCGTCCCGCTTGAATGATGGGTTAGAGAAAATGTTACGCTGAGACATGACAAACAACCTCGATGTTGTGGCCGTCAAAGTCTAAGACAAACGCCCCATAATAGTTGGGATGGTAATGGGCGCGAATTCCAGGAGCGCCATTATCACGACCACCTGCAGAAAGTGCGGCAGTATGAAAACTATCCACTTGCGCTCGCGAGCTTGCTTGAAATGCAATGTGAATTGGTGGGTCATTGGGGGTGCCGCCGCCTATCCAAAACTCTGGTTTTGGCGGCTCACCAAAGCCAGCAAAATCTTTGCTGCCTGAAATAGATGCTGGCACTTCAGCTAAAAGCTGGAAACCAATTGGGGCGAGTGCAAGCTTGTAAAACTCTTTGCTTTTTTCGATGTTGCTAACTGTTAAGCCTACATGGTCAATCATAGAACTGTCCTAATTTTCTCTAACGCCAAGCTAAGGGGCGCGCAGCGAAGCGGAGCGTCCCTTTGAGCGACGTGTTATAAGGATTTACTGGTTCCATTCATCACCTGTGGCCTTAGTATAAGGTTTTGTTGGATTGTTTGGCTGCAAAGCGAAGTTACAGTTACAACAGGAATGTTTTCTAATATTGGCGGAACCGGCTAAACACCACAAGCTGTAAAACCTTTGTTTACAATTCGGGCATTTGGTTGTAATCACGTGATACGACAAAAGCCCCCAAGAAAGAAAGCCGCCAGGAACGAGCACAAAGTTAACAGCGTCATTATAACTAACACCCATGGTTATAGATATTGCAGTTAGAGCAAACGCAAGTACCGCAGGAATGTAGCAATACCCCCACTTTTTCTTGATTTGCTGTAACTCGAATAATTGTTGGTCATTATTCATAGGCGCCACAAGACTTATAACGATAAGGGTAACTTGACGGCGAAAGCGTAGCGACGATAGGAGCGGAGCTTTTGCCGGTCAAGTTGACCCGCTGGTTATGCATTATTGTTGCCTACTAGCCGTGCGCCCATTATGGCCGCTGGAATAATTAATAAGCAGCCGACCACATCAACCCAGATCGGATCAAATGTAGCCATGGCAAGGCTAATAATTACACCAATAAGTCCAAAAATACTTGCGTTTTTATATGGAGCCAACTTGGCATATTTTGCACAAATATAACCACCTAAAAACGAACTACTTGTGCCAATAATTAACATGTAAACCAATACATTGGTTTGATGAAATAGAGATTCAACAGCTTCTTCTGTAAGCTCTTCCGCATATAGTGGTACAGCAATAACTCCGCCGGTAATATCAATAGCTAGAGCCACTGCAATAGCTATCGTTAATCCTTTAAAACTCACATTTTTCATACGTTACAAGACTCCTTTGATGCATAACGCCGAGTTCAGCGGCAGTTTTTAAGTCGTGGTTTTGTGGAAAACTTTTTGCGCAGCAAAACCACAAAACTGCGACTTAAAAACTGTCCAACGGAGGCGCGAAGCGCCGGAGTGATGCTGTAACGACTTGTTAGCCTTGTTAAATTACACCCAAACCTAAACGTATAGCGAGCGCTCTTACATATTCAGGATGGCGTATATTATGAGTCTCTAAAACCTGTTTCAGTAGCAGGTTTCTGGCTTTTTCTATTTCATTTTGCTTTGTGTAAATAATTGAACTAACTATTCTCGGTGTGTTGCAGTAGCTTAAATTATTTTCAGCACCTTCTAGCTCTTTTAGAATACACGCTCGACTTTCAAACCGATTTAAAAAATTAAGTCCGAACGTAAGCAATAAAGTTCGTATGTCCTCGGTTACAGCAGGCGTATTTTGGGTTCGCCACCAAATATCTTTGGTTAAACCACTTACGGGTCCTAAACGATCACGAATACAGCAATTGTATTCTTGAACCCATGATTTCGCTAAGCACCCTCCGTGAAATTCAGCAACTTCGGGGACATATACACCAAGGTTTACAGTAAACAGCCCGTAGAAATTTTCTTTTAAACCCGGAATGAATACACTACCCGGAGGTTCGGATTGTCCCATTTGGAAATTTATAACTTGCGTAAGACCATCAGGGGTTTGTCTATTAAAAGTGCGCCCACGAACTTTGAACCCGAACTCCTTGAGTGAGTTACGAATGGAGCTTTGAATTGCATCCACTTCAATTACGACTTCACTTTTGCTCATTCGCTTTTTCCATTGGCTAACGAATAGAGTTAACCTGCCAAAATGGAGCGAAGCGGAGTTTTGGTCAGGTTGAACGACTGGTTAAATGCCGTAGCGACATTTCGAAACAACAATTCTGATTCAAGCAAAGAAACTCGACTGACGCTGAAAATCATGGCTTAACCTGGAGGGAAAAACCTTGTCTGGTTGAACGCATGTTAACCTGCAAGGTTTTTCCCTCCAGGTAATAGCATATTTTCATGATTTCTTCAGCTATTATTTGCCGTTTCTTCGCAATCATCTTTTATTGTTTTCTAAGCCTTTTGAGATTGGCCCGCATTTAACTATTGATTATCAGGCAAATCTGCCCGACAAGTTGATATTGCCGGCCATTTCGGGCACTTTTGCCCTGATAACCGCCAAACCGGGCACATCTGCCTTGATAACCGGATATTTGCCATAAATTCGGGCACATTTGCCTCTATAATCAGCTTGCGCCTCACTATATTCGTTAATAATTTGATGTCAAGCACAAAATCGCCAACCTTGCTGGAAGACGTGCGCCGCATTATGCGGCTCAAGCATTATTCGCTGCATACCGAGCGCACCTATTGCGAGTGGATCAAGCAGTTCGTCAAGTTTCATCGGCTTAGCGAAAGGGCTGCTTTACTGGAGGATGCCGAGGCAAAGATCGAGGCGTTTTTGAGTTACTTGGCCACCGAGCGCCAGGTGGCGTCCGCCACCCAGAACCAAGCCATGAATGCACTGGTGTTTTTGTACAAGCAGGTTTTGGGTGTCCCTCTGCTCAAGCGTATCGAAGCGATTCGCTCCAAATCCAGCCGTCATATTCCGGTGGTGTTGTCGGTGGACGAGATCAAGCAGGTTTTGCCGCGGGTGGAAGGCGTCGCGCAATTGGTGGTCAAGTTTTTGTACGGTAGCGGTTTACGCATTTCCGAAGCCGTCCGCTTGCGAGTGCAGGATATCGATTACGCCTACAGGCAGATTACCGTGCGCTCCGGCAAGGGCGATAAGGACAGGGTGACGACGTTTTCGGCGGCCATGGTGCCGATGCTGCAAAATCATCTGGAGAAGGTCAAGGCAATTCACGATCAGGATTTGGCAGCCGGTTTCGGCGCAGTGTATCTGCCTCATGCACTGACCAAGAAATACCCCAATGCCGTGCGCGAATGGGGCTGGCAATATGTGTTCCCGGCCCGTTCGTTATCGGTCGATCCTTTATCCGGCAAGACTCGCCGCCATCATGTAGACCAATCGCTAATCAATAAGGCGATTAAAGCGGCGGTTCGGCAGGCCGGCCTCAACAAGCGAGTATCGGCCCATACGTTCCGCCACAGTTTTGCTACGCACTTGCTGCAACGCGGCACCGATATTCGCACCATTCAAGCCTTATTGGGACATAGCGAGCTGGAAACCACAATGATTTACACCCATGTGCTGAATCAAGGCGGCCAAGGTGTTGTCAGCCCATTGGACGACTTGGCGCTTTAATTTAACCGCGCCGCCGCCCTCTGCCGGCCGCCCTGCGTTGTCAGCTTTGCCGCTTCTGTGTATCCTCCCCGCCATGCAAATTCATCTGATCGCCGTCGGCAGCAAAATGCCGGACTGGGTACAGCAAGGTTATAATGAGTACGCCAAGCGGCTGCCGCGCGAGTGCGAGTTGCTACTGCGCGAAATCGCGCCGGACAAGCGCAAAAGCGGCGACGTGGCCCGCATTACCCGCGACGAAGGCGAACGGATGATCGCCGCCTTGCCGCCGCGCGCCCACGTGGTGACGCTGGATATTCCCGGCAAACCCTGGTCGACCCCCGATCTGGCGCAGGCTTTGCAGCGCTGGCTCGGTAATGGCCAGCCGGTCGCGCTGATGGTTGGCGGCCCGGAAGGCCTGTCGCCGCAGGTCAAAGAGTTAGCGCGCGAATCCTGGAGCCTGTCGCCGCTCACCTTCCCGCATCCGCTGGTGCGTATCGTCGTTGCCGAACAAATTTACCGGGCCTGGAGTCTGCTCAACAACCACCCTTACCACCGTTAACGGTATGCAAGCACAATTGATCCTGGCCTCGGCCTCGCCGCGCCGCCGCGAATTACTGGCCCAAATCGGCATCCGCCACGCCGTCATGGCCGTCGACATCGACGAAACCCCGTTCCCCGGCGAGGCCCCGGCCACCTATGTCGAGCGGGTCGCGGCCGAAAAATCGGCCGTGTGCGCGGCGCAAAGCGACAGCCGGTTACCGATACTGGCCGCCGACACCAGCGTGATTTGTGATGGCCGGATTCTGGGCAAGCCCGACGATCTGCAACATGCCATCGAAATGCTGAGCCGGCTGTCCGGCCGCAGCCACCAAGTGTATAGCGCGGTATCCTTGCGTAGCGGGCAAACCCATTGGCAGGCCTTGAGCGTCAGCGAAGTGCGTTTCCGCCCCCTCAGCCACCAGGAGATCGTGGCCTATTGGCAAACCGGGGAACCTTGCGATAAAGCCGGTGCCTATGCGATTCAGGGACTGGCCAGCGTGTTTATCGAGTCGATCGCCGGCAGTTTTTCCGGGGTGATGGGCCTACCGCTATTCGAAACAGCACAACTGTTGAGCCAAGCCGGCATAGAAGTGATTCAATGAGCGAAGAAATATTAATCAATGTGACGCCGCCGGAAACCCGGGTCGCCGTCATCGAAAACGGCGTATTGCAGGAACTGATCATCGAGCGCGTTCGCCAAAAGGGCCTGGTCGGCAACATTTACAAGGGCGAGGTCTGCCGGGTATTGCCGGGCATGCAGGCCGCCTTCGTCGACATCGGCCTGGACAAGGCCGCCTTTCTGCATTTATCCGACTTCAGTAGCCAGGAACTGGCCGAAAAAGGCTCGGAGAATATCGAACATTACCTGAAGGAAGGCCAGAAACTGGTGGTGCAAGTCACTAAAGACCCGCTCGGCAACAAGGGCGCCCGGCTCACCACCGACATTTCGATTCCGTCGCGCTACCAGGTCTACATGCCTTATGCCGGCAACTCCGGCGTGTCGCAGCGCATCGAATGCGAGTCCGAGCGCACCCGGCTGCGGGCCTGCATCGAGGCCTACCAGCAAAAGCACCAGGTGCCGGGTGGCTTCATCGCCCGCACCGCCGCCGAATGCGTCGAGGAAGTGATTCTGTATTCCGACATGACCTTCTTGCACAAACTCTGGGAATCGATCCTGGACAAGAGCAAAAAGGCCAAAGTCAAATCCTTGATCCACGAAGACCTGCCGCTCAGCATCCGCACCTTGCGCGATTTGTACAAAGACGGCATCGAAAAAATCCGGGTCGATTCCAAGGAAACCTTTTTGAAGCTGGTCGAATTCGCCGAGACCTTCGTCCCGGAAATCGTCTCGGTGATCGAACATTACTCCGGCGAGCGGCCGGTGTTCGACATCTACAACGTCGAAGACGAGATCAGCAAGGCCCTGGACCGTAAGGTCAAGCTCAAGTCCGGCGGCCATCTGGTGTTCGACCAGACCGAATCGATGACGACGGTGGACGTCAATACCGGCGGCTACGTCGGCGGCCGCAACCTGGAAGAAACCATCTTCAAGACCAATCTGGAAGCGGCGCAAACCATTTCCCGCCAGCTGCGGCTGCGCAATCTGGGCGGTATCATCATCATCGATTTCATCGACATGCAGAGCGACGAGCACAAGAAACAAGTGCTGGCCGCGCTGCAGCGCAATCTGGAAAAAGACCACGCCAAGACCAAGATCACCGAGGTATCGGCGCTGGGTCTGGTGGAAATGACCCGCAAACGCACCCGCGAGAGCCTGGAGCACATTCTGTGCGAGCCTTGCTCGACTTGCGGCGGTCGCGGCGTACTGAAAACCGCCGAATCGATCTGCCTGGAGATTTTCCGCGAAATCATCCGGGTGGTGCGCCAATACAGCGTGCAGCAAATTCTGGTCCTGGCCTCGGAGCAGGTGGTGGAAATGCTGCTGGACGAGGAAGCCGACATGCTGGCCGAGCTGGAAGTGTTTCTGAAGGTGGCGATCAAGATTCGCGCCGAAGCCGAATACAACCAGGAACACTACGACGTGGTGTTGCTATAGGCCTAAGTTTTGGTTATCCACCGCCATGTCAGCCGGGCCACCCGGCACCTGCTGTTCTGGTCGCTGATCGCGGCGGCGCTGGCATTGAGCGCGGTCAGGCTGTTTCTGATCGACATCGCCGACCACCGCCAACGGCTGGAAAGCGAAATTCGGCGCATCAGCGGCGTGCCGCTGCACATAGGCCGGCTCAGCGCCAAGATGCGCGGCTTCAGCCCGGAATTGATACTACGCGACATCACGATAGACGCCGCGGAAGCCGTCACCAAACCGGCGATCAGTTTGCAACAGGTACGGATCGGCATCAATTTGCTGGAATGGTTGTTCACCCAGGATGCGATGGCCTCCGGCTGGGTCACGCTGGTCGGCGCCAAACTGGACATTATCCGCGATGCCGACGGCGCCCTGCGCATCAAAGGCCTGCATAGCAGCGACGAGCAACCGCTCTGGTTGCTGGAAGGCGGCCAATACGAAATCCTGCAAAGCCAGGTCACCTGGCTGGACTCTAAACGACAACGGCCGCCGGTGACGATCGCCGACTTCGACTTGCGCATCGAAAACCGTAGCGAGGACCACGAAATCCACTTAATCAGCCGGCTGCCGGATTCCTTAGGCGATAGCATGCGGATTTCCGCACTACTGCACGGCAATATTTTCCAGGCCAACGCCCTCAACGGTCGGCTTTATATCGAAGGCGACAATCTGCAAGGTCCGGCCTGGTTGATCGAAGATTTACCGGCCGGACTGCATTTGTATTCGGGTTCGGGCGATATTCGGCTGTGGAGCGATTGGCGCGACTCGACGCCCTACCGGATTGCCGGTTACGTGCAGGGTCAGCAAATCAAGCTCGGCAAACAGACCGGCAAAGCCCTGCAACTGGACACCTTCGAGGGCAATCTGGCCTGGAGCGAAACCGACGGCCGCCAGCGCTGGGGCGTTTACGACATGAACGCGGTCAGCAACCGCCAACGCTGGCACGGCGGCGAGTTCTACCTGCAGCGCGACGCCGAAGGCAATCTCGGCGGCCGTATCGAAACCCTGAATCTACAGGCCCTAGACCATTTGACGGCGCCGTTTCTGGGAGACGCCGCCGGCTTCGAACGCTGGTTGAAACTGAATCCGCGCGGCGAATTGCGCAGCACCGCGCTGTATATCGACAGCACACAGCAACATTACGCCGTGACCGGCGAATTTGCCGAGCTCGGCATCGACGCGGTCGACGGCATGCCGCAAGTGCAGGGCTTACGCGGCAGCATCACGGCCGGCGACCAGGGGGGCCGGCTGGTTTTCGACACCGAACGTGCCGGTTTCGACGCGCCGGCCATGTTTCGGGACCAACTGGAAATCGCCCGCCTGACCGGCCGGCTGGACTGGGTGCAAACCAATACCGATTGGCAATTTTCCAGCGACGGCCTGCAGTTGGATAGCGCCGACTTCCAAACCACCACCCGCCTGCAATTAATTATCCCGCACGACGGCGGCAGTCCGGTAATCGACATGCGCACCCGCTTCGGCAATTTCGCCGACATCAGCCAGGTGCCGCGCTACCTGCCGGCCAAAATCATGGGCAAGGATGCATTAGCCTGGCTGGACGACGCCTTTGTCGGCGGCCATATCGATAAGGGCGAAATGCGGTTGCAGGGCAAGCTGGCGGACTTTCCGTTCACCTCCGCCGCCGGCCGTTTCGAAGTGGTGTTTGCGATAGACGACGGCGAAATCCAGTTCAATGCCTTATGGCCCCATTTGCGCGCGGTGCATGCCGACGTGCAGTTTCTTGGCGCCGACTTGCAAGTTGCGATCGACGGCGGCCATAGCGAAGAAGTGGGTATCGATCAGGCCGTCGTGACGATTCCGGACCTGGCCGACAGCGATTACGTCTACGTCTGGGGCCAAGTACACAGCAAGCTGCCGCAAAGCCTGCAATATCTGCAAAAGACCCCGCTGCACGTTAAAACCGATCCGCTAGCCAAAGTACTGGCGCCGGAAGGCGACACCCAAGTCGACCTGGATCTGAAAATCGCCTATTACGACACCCTGCCGACCACGGTGAAAGTCGATGCCCATCTGGATAAGGCGCGCCTGCTGCTGAAGCCGGTCGATCTAATGGTCGACAACATCGGCGGCGTGCTGCACTTCACCGAAGACCGCGTCAGTAGCAGCCCGCTGGAAGCCAGAACCCTGGGCTATCCGATCCGCGGCCAGTTGCAAAGCGACCAGAGCGCAACGCAATTGCTGATCAGCGGCGTCACCGACGTCGAGCGCTTACAAAAGCAGTTCTCTTTCTTGAAAACCCAGGCGGCCAAGGGCGGCTTCAATTACCAGGCCGCACTGACCCTGCCTTACGCCGCCGACCAGGCCGACGTCTTGCAAATTACCAGCAATCTGCAGGGCGTCAGCCTGGATGCGCCGGAGCGACTCGGCAAAACCGCCGGCGAGGAACGCCCGTTGAACTTGCGTTTCATACTGGACGACGGCGAATTCGTGCCGTTGCATATCGGCTACGGCCGGGAGCTGCAGGCAGCTTTGCAAATCGACGGCCAAAGTAACGGCTTGCGTTCGGCGCATATCGTTTACGGCGAAGGCGCCGCCGAAATTTTCGACCGTCCCGGCCTGAAATTGGAAATCCGCCAGCCCCAATTCAAATTATCCGAAGCGCTGGCCGCATTCGGTTCCGGCGACAACCAAGCGCGTCTGCCGGCACTGCAGGAGTTGGTGCTGGACAGCGGCGATCTGGTTTGGCAAGGACTCCGCTTAGGTGCCGTCGCCTGCCGGATGCAGCATAGCGACCAAGCGTGGCAAGGCTCGATAGACAGTACGATGGCGCGCGGCCACTTTACGATTCCGGACCAACGCGGAGGCGCCGAGCGCATCCACCTGCAAATGGAGCATCTTAATCTGACCGCCATGGAAGGACTCAATTTCGGCGGCGCCGAGGAGGCGGCCGTCGGCGATTTGCCGCTGATCGATATCGATAGCAAGCAATTGCTGTGGCGGAATGTGGACCTGGGCAATCTGAAACTGCGCACCGAACGGTTGATCAACGGCATTCATTTCAAGCACGTGCAACTGGCCAGCGTGGCCGGAACCATCGACTTCAGCGCCGACTGGTTGAAATTGGGCAGCGCCAGTTCCACCCAACTGACCGGAAAATTGAACATGAAAGGCTTCGGTCTGTTCCTGTCGCAACTGGGCTTTACCGACGACTTTCGCGGCACCGACGCCGAAATCGGCTTTAACGGCAGTTGGCGCGGCGGCCCGCAGCAGTTTTCGCTGGCCGGCGTCAACGGCCAACTCCGGCTCAAACTCAGCGACGGCCGCATTTCCAGCATCGAACCCGGCTTCGGCCGCTTGCTGGGGCTGATCGCGATGGAACAATGGGCCAAACGCCTGAGCCTGGATTTCAGCGACGTTTTCCGCCAGGGGCTGGCCTTCGATACGATTACCGGTACCGTCAAGATCAGTAACGGCCTGGCCTATTCCGACGATTTGGTCATCGACGCGGTGTCGGCCAAACTCAGTGTCGCCGGCAACGCCGACTTGGTCCATAAAACCGTGGACCAGCGGGTAGCCGTGGTACCTAAGAGTTCCGGCGCCGTTCCCATTGCTGGTACAATCGTCGGCGGCATCGCCGCGATGATTACCCAAGCGGTGACCGACGATTACAAAGAGGGATATTTTTTCGGCTCGCAATACAAACTGAGCGGGCCATGGGGCAATGTCGAAGTAACGCCGCTGCACGACCAGGACGGTTTGGTGAAGAAAGCCTGGCGCAGCCTGACCGGCTTCGAATGGCTGGATTCGCTCGGCAAATGACCGGTTCAGCGCCAGCGAGAACTGCCCACCCCGATCGACGCAACCAACTAAATACCATCAGGGACCACTCATGACACTATGTGCCGCCATCCAAATGGCTTCCGGGCCGCAAGTCAGCGCCAATTTGCTCGAAGCCGAAAAACAAATTGCCGAAGCCGTCAAAGCCGGCGCCAAGCTGGTGGCTTTGCCGGAAAACTTTGCCATCATGGGCATGAACGAGTACGACAAAGTCAAGGTCGGCGAGCCGGACGGACAGGGCCCGATTCAGGAGTTCCTGGCTGCGACGGCGAAAAAATACGGCACTTGGATCATTGGCGGCACCATGCCGATGCAAGCCTCGGTCCCGAATAAAGTGCGCGCTGCCTGCCTGATCTACAACGACCAGGGCCAACGTGTGGCGCGTTACGACAAGGTGCACTTGTTCGACGTCAGCGTCCCCGATACCGCCGAGGAATACCGGGAATCGGATTCGGTGGAAGCCGGCGAAGGTTCCTGCGTGATCGATACCCCATTCGGCCGCCTCGGTGTCGCGGTCTGCTACGACCTGCGTTTTCCGGAATTTTTCCGGCCGATGGCCCGCAAAGGCCTGGATATCCTGGTGATTCCGTCAGCCTTTACCGCCAAAACCGGCGCTGCGCACTGGGAAGTCCTGCTGCGGGCGCGGGCGATCGAAAACCTGTGCTACGTGTTGGCGCCCAACCAGGGCGGCTTTCATATGAACGGCCGCCAAACTTTCGGCCACAGCATGGTTATCGACCCGTGGGGCGTGGTGCTGGATTGCTACAAGACCGGCCCCGGCTTCGTCTGCGGCGAAGTCGACAAGAACCGACTGGAAAAGATGCGGGTGTCGTTCCCGGTGTTGGAACACAGACGCTATTTTTGCGAGTGAATCCGTTTATGTTGAAACGAGTCCGCCACGCGCTTCCCTGCCTGCTGTTGGCCGCCTGCGGCGAAACGCCGGAGAAGTACCGCGATACCCACCATCTGGAATTACCGCCGGTGCTGCCGATCGAGCACACCAATCCGCAGCCGGCCCTCGACTCCGACGATCTGAAGCCGAAATCGGCTCTGGCCGGGCTGATGACCTTCACCGACGGCGACAAACCGCTGCTCACCTTGAAGACCCGCGAAGAACGGGCCTGGGAAATGATCGCAACGGCACTAAAAATCACCGATATCGAGATCCTCGACAAAAATCAGCAGGACGGCAGATTCCAGGTACGTTATGACCCGGACACGGCCGGCAAGGATCTGAGCCTGATCAGAACCTTACTGAACAACCATTACGCCGAAGCCGAATATTTGATCACGTTGCAGGAACAAACCGGCGGCGTCCGCGTTAACGCGGCCCTGGCCAAACCGGAAGAGATGGAGACCGACGAGGACGGCTCGGCGGAGCTGTTGCGCCTGCTGCACAAAACCATAGACGAGAAAATTCTGAACCGGAATCCGCAAGCCAAACCGGAAAATTAAGGCGCGGCGACGGCATCCGCCCGCCAGTCGCCGGATTTGCCGCCACTCTTTTCCAACAGGCGCACGCCTTGGATAGTCATGCCGCGGTCGACCGCCTTGCACATGTCGTAGACGGTCAATAGCGCAATTTGGGTGGCGGTCAGCGCTTCCATTTCGACGCCGGTCTGGCCGCTGGTTTTGACCAAGGTTCGACAGTAAACCCGATTCAGAGCGGTCTGGGGCTGCAGGTCGATTTCGACATGGGTCAGTGGCAACGGATGGCACAACGGAATCAGCTCGGCGGTCTTCTTGCTGGCCATGATCCCGGCGATCCGGGCCACGCCAAGCACATCGCCTTTTTTATGTGCGCCGTTTACAATCAATGCCAGCGTTTCCGGCCGCATCTCGATATAGCCCTCGCAAACCGCGCTGCGTTGGGTAACGGCTTTGGCGCCGACATCGACCATGTGGACATCCCCGGCAGCGTTGAAGTGGGTAAGCGGCGAATTGGACATGACAGGCTGAAAGATTAAATAAACGTATTGTATTACCCGGTAAAACAGAATGTCGATCAAAGTGCTGTACTTCGCAAGCTTGAAAGAATACGTCGGTCGTGACGGCGACGAATTTGTCGTTTCCACCCCGGTTTCGGTGGGCGAACTATGGCAGTTGGCCAATCCCGATCTGGCACGGCCCAGCGCATTGCTGGCGGCAATCAATATGAATTATGCCAACCTGGACAGCTTGGTCGCGGACGGCGACGAGGTGGCGTTTTTTCCGCCGGTGACGGGAGGTTGAAGACTATGGCGGTGAAATTATCGGATACGGTTTTCGATCCCTGGCAAGAAATCGCAAACCACCAACAAGCGGCCGGCATGGCCGGAAAATACGGCGCCACGGCCGTGTTCGTCGGCACCATGCGCGATTTCAACCAAGGCGATGCCGTATCCGGCATGTACCTGGAACACTACCCCGGCATGACCGAGAAACAACTGCTGCATATAGTCGAACAGGCAACAAGCCAATGGCGGGTTTTGGATACGCTGGTCGTGCATCGCGTCGGCCGGGTCGAACCCAACGACTCGCTGGTATTGGTAGCGGCCTGGTCCGAACATCGCGGCGACGCCTTCGACGCCAGCCGTTTCATCATGGAGAATCTGAAAAGCCGGGCGCCGTTCTGGAAACGGGAAACGCTGACCAACGGCGAGCAACGCTGGGTGGATAAAAACAGCTCCGGCTACAAACACCAATCTTGAGTCGTAAAGGCGTTGGCCGCCTTTCCGTCCAATTCCATCCTCTGCTTCGCTTCCGCCTCCGGCAGCCGCCGCTGCAACTCGGCAATTTGCCGATTCGCCGTCTCGATCTGCTGCTTCAGCTCGGCGATGGTTTCGTGCAGATATTCGAAATGAACTTGAAAATAGCGGGCCGACGGAAAAGCGGCTTCCAACTTTTCCGCGGCCAAATCCGCCGGCTTGCTGCGCGAATGTCTTGGTTTCATAACATTACCCGAACAGGAGGAAGCTTCGATTAAACGCTGCCCCAGGTTTCAGCGAACGACATAGAGTCGATTCCGTTCAAAGCAGTTTACGCACGGCCCGCAGAATCATATCGCTCAGAGTTTTCTTAAGGACTAACACCCCGGCGCCTCCGCCAATCGGCGGGCGCCTTATCCATTAAGACGTTTCAGAAACCAAATACCCCACTTTTCGAGCAAAAATTTTGTTCGAGCGGGTTGTCGGCAAGCGCTCAACTCAGGGTAATCCGGCGTTTATGCAAGTTCTGTATCGTCGGTTGTTTGGTTATGGTCAGCATCGCCGCTTGCGGCAACTTTTTGTTGATCAGATTGACCATCTCCACTTCGCCGTCCGGATCGAGCGAATCAAAGGCTTCCTGCATCAATATCCACTTCGGTTTATGCAACAGCAAGCGCACCAACCCCAAACGTTGCTTTTGCTCGCGCTCCAGAGTCTTATCCCAATCGGCGTGCCGATCCAACTGCTCCGCCAACTCGCCGACGCCGGCCAGTTCTAGCGTGTCGATCAATAGCTGGAGGTCGAAGCTACCGGCATCGGCCGGATAACAAATTGAAGCGCGCAGGTTGCCGGTCGGCAAATACGGTTTGGGCGGCATGAAAAACATCTGTTCGTCGTCCGGCAGTTCGATGGTGCCTTCGCCCCACGGCCACAATCCTGCAATCGCCTTAAACAATTTGTTGCCGGAGAAGGCGTTACCGGCAATCAACACCCTTTCGCCGGCGCGGATTTCCTCGTTTAGCATCGAAATACAGACGATGTTGTCCAGCCGACTAATGCACAAATTGCGGAATGCCAACATCGAGTTGTCTTGCTTGACTCTGCGAATGCGGTGCGGATCGGGTTTGGCGATTTCGCGTTCCAATTGTTCCAATGCCTTACTCAACCCAAGCACGCGTTCTACCGAGGCCCGCCATTCCGCAACCTTGCCCATGTTATCGACCGGCCAGGACAGCGCGGCGACCATCTGCTGGAAGGCCTGCGCCGATTGCATCAATGCGCCCAAACTGATGGTTCCCAGAATAAAGCGCGGCGCGGACACCAGGATGGGGAAGGCCATGGACAGGATGGAATAGCCGGAACTGAACATGGTGATCCGTTGCCAGGCCAAGGTTTGCTGATTCCAGGCGTCGACGATGTTGCCGAACAAGCGATGGAAATGCGGATTCTCGTGGCGCTCCCCATGGATCAGGGCAATCGCTTGCGCATTTTCGCGGGCCTTGACCAGTGCAAAACGGAAATTGGCTTCAACGGTTTGCCGATTATCGGTCGCCGTAGTCAGCGGTCGACCTATCCACCAGCCCAGAACCGAGGCACTGGCGGCGTAGATCAGCGCCAACCAGACCAAATGACCTTGAATCGGAATTTCGGTGATGCCGAGATCGATGGCAACGCTGCCGGACAAGGTCCATAAAATCTCGGTAAAACTAACCAGTAACAACACACAGTAAAAAATTGTGTGCAGCAGATCGATCGCATATTCGGTCGAAATCCGGACATCTTCGGCGATACGCCCGTCCGGATTGTCGTGCTGGCCGGGAATGTGGGTCACCAGATAGTGGCGACCGTCTCGCATCCATTGGCCGATCAATTTATCGGTCAACCAGCCGCGCCAACCCAATTGCAACCGCCGTTTAATGACCAAGTGCGTCGCGGTGATCGCAATGTTCGCCAAAAAGATCAGCACAATCAGACCGATTTGGGTAAAGAACCGCGACATCGACCGTTGTTCCAGAGCGTCGAACAAATCGGCGCTCCATTCGGTGATAATCACTGAAATCGCGATTTGGGCGACAGTCAGCGCAATCAACGCCGCCGACAGTCCGCGAATGCTGGCCTTGTTTTCGGAATACCAGAAAGGCCCCGCCAATCGGACGAACTGCATGAAAAATTTGCTAGTGTTTCGCAAGGCCATTTCTCCGCGTTAAGGTCGGGGCGCAATATAACAAAATTAAGCACATCCACAACCAAGAAATGTTTCAGTTGGATGTCAAACGCGACTCGAAGCGGAATCGGACTCTTTAGGTTTGGCAGCGAAATACCGGGGACAACGGGGGATTGGAGGGGGTAGAGCGAACCGGAAGCGAACGGCAGGCGGAGTGCCGTTCGCCTCATCGGCAGCAAGCGTTAACGCTTCATCGAATCGAAAAACGCGGCGTTAGTTTTGAAATCTTTAAGTTTGCCCAACAAGAATTCGGATGCCGCCAATTCGTCCATCGGCTGCAGAATCTTGCGCAGAATCCAGGTTTTTTGCAGTTCGTCCGGATCGACCAGGTATTCCTCGCGGCGGGTGCCGGAACGGTTGATATTGATCGCCGGATAGACCCGCTTCTCGGCGATTTTCCGCTCCAGATGCAGTTCCATGTTGCCGGTACCTTTGAACTCCTCGAAAATCACCTCGTCCATCCGCGAACCGGTTTCGACCAGCGCAGTGGCAATGATGGTCAGGCTGCCACCTTCCTCGATATTACGCGCAGCACCGAAGAATCGCTTCGGTTTTTCCAGGGCATTGGCATCGACACCGCCGGACAGCAGTTTGCCGGAAGACGGCACCACCATGTTGTAAGCACGAGCCAAACGCGTGATCGAGTCTAACAGAATAACCACGTCGTGCTTGTGCTCAACCATGCGCCGGGCTTTTTCGATCACCATGTCGGCGACCTGGACGTGGCGGGTAGCCGGTTCGTCGAAGGTGCTGGAGACCACTTCGCCGCGCACGCAACGCTCCATCTCGGTCACCTCTTCCGGACGCTCGTCGATCAGCAATACGATCAGATAACACTCCGGATTATTCTCGGCAATCGCATGGGCGATGCTTTGCATGATCATGGTTTTACCGGCTTTCGGCGGCGATACGATCAAACCGCGCTGGCCCTTGCCGATCGGCGCGATCAAATCGATGATGCGGGCGGTCAAATCCTCGCTGGTCCCGTTGCCCTGCTCTAGGCGGAAACGTTTGTTGGCGAAGAGGGGTGTCAGGTTGGAAAAGGAAATTTTGTTCTTGGCTTGCTCGGGAGACTCGAAGTTGATGCTCTCTACCTTCAGCATCGCAAAGTAACGCTCACCCTCTTTCGGCGGCCGAATCTTGCCGCTGACGGTATCGCCGGTGCGCAAGCCGAAACGGCGGATCTGGCTGGGCGATACGTAAATGTCATCCGGTCCTGCCAGATAAGAACAACCCGGCGTGCGCAGAAAACCGAAGCCGTCGGTCAAGATTTCCAGTACCCCGTCACCGTATATATCCTCCCCGCTCTTCGCCTGCTTCTTCAAGATCGAGAAAATCAGTTCCTGCTTTCGGGCTCTGTCGATGTTTTCCAACCCCAGTGATTCTGCGATAGCGATGATTTCTGTCGGTTGTTTAAGTTTTAACTCGGTAAGGTTCATGTTGACTTAGGGAAATGGAAGAAATGCAAAACAGCAGAAGGCTGTTTACGGCGGAAGAAGTGTGTTGGAAAACTCGGGCGATCGGGGTGCGAGAAGCTAGCGGGCGGAATTCTAGCGCAATAACCGGACTTATCAAAACATTTTCGACAAGTCCGGTTACAGCCTGTTTACAGGTTGCTGTCGATAAACGCGGCCAACTGCGACTTGGTCAAGGCGCCGACTTTGGTAGCCTCGACTTCGCCGCCCTTGAAAATCATCAAAGTGGGAATTCCGCGCACACCGTAATGTTGCGGGGTTTTCGGGTTTTCGTCGATGTTGAGTTTGGCGACGGTCAGTTTGCCTTGGTACTCGGCTGCAATTTCATCCAGCACCGGAGCAATCATTTTGCAAGGGCCACACCATTCGGCCCAGTAGTCGACCAATACCGGCGAGCCGGCTTTTAACACAGTTTCGTTGAAATCAGCGTCTGATACATGAAGCACTAGGTCGCTCACGCCATTCTCCATAAGTTTGCAAAGCAATGAATATAGTTTCGCCGCGCTTAAATTGTCAATCGATTTCAACCGCGCAGCGTTTTGAGTTATTCTAGCGAGTTATGAAAAAAACACACTTAACGGAAACGCGATTTAGCAATTTGGAGCTGTCCGACTCCATCATCAAAGGTCTGAAAGAAGCGGGATTCATCAACTGCACCCCGATCCAGGACAAGTCGTTACCCTTATCCCTGCGCGGCAAAGACATCGCCGGCCAAGCGCAAACCGGCACCGGCAAGACCGCGACCTTCCTGCTCGCGACGTTCCAGCACCTGATCAACGACGAAAGCGAAAAAATCAAGAACCCGCGAGCCTTGATCTTAGCGCCAACCCGCGAGCTGGCGATCCAGATCCACAAGGACGCGCTGGTGTTGAGCAAGTATCTGAACCTGAAATTCGCGTTGATCTACGGCGGCACCGACTACCAAAAACAGCTGGACAAGATCAAAACCAACGTCGACATCATCATCGGCACGCCGGGACGCATCATCGATTTTTACAAACAGGGCGCATTCACCTTGGATAACATCCAGGTCACGGTACTCGACGAAGCCGATCGCATGTTCGACCTGGGTTTTATCAAAGACATTCGCTTTCTGCTACGGCGGATGCCGCCGGCCGATAAACGCCTGAACCTGTTGTTCTCGGCCACGCTGTCCTACAAAGTCACCGAACTGGCTTACGAACACATGAACAACCCGGTGCTGATCCGGATCGAACCGGAAGAAGTCACCTCGAAAGCGATCAGACAAATCGCCTATTGCCCGGCCAACGACCAGAAAATTCCGTTGCTGCTGGGCTTATTGAAACACCACCAGCCGCAACGCAGCATCGTCTTCGTCAACACCAAGCGTTGCGCGGAACGGCTGGACGACTACCTGCAGGCCAACGGCTACAAAGTCGCGATGTTGAGCGGCGACGTGCCGCAGGAAAAGCGCCAAAAACTGCTCGCCGCGTTTCAGGACAACCAGGTCAACCTGCTGATCGCCACCGACGTAGCCGCCCGCGGCCTGCATATTCCCGACGTCTCCCACGTGTTCAACTACGACCTGCCGCAAGACGTCGAAGATTACGTGCACCGCATCGGCCGCACCGCCCGCTTCGGCGCCAGCGGCGAAGCAATCAGCTTCATCTGCGAGGAATACGCCTACTCGATGCCGGACATCGAAGACTACATCGGCGAAAAAGTACCGGTAGCATCGATCGAACCGGAACTACTGGCCGATCAGGTCGCCAAGCCCGAGCGCCGCGAACCGCGGGAACGGGTAGTCCAGCACGGTAAACGCCCGCCCCGGCCGGACCGTAAGCCTAGGGAACATCGGCCGCATCCGGCAGCAAGCCCGGCATCAACGCCCGAAAATCCTCAATCGCCGGAAACTCCGCAATCGGCCTGACCGGACGCCGGCTGTCCGGCTTGCTGATCGAGACCAGATGAGCGATACCGAATTGCCTGGCCGAGTGCAGCACGGCCAGGCTATCGTCGACCAATAAACTGCGCTGCTTCTCGAATACATGCCGCTCCTGCAGCGCTTGCCAGAATCCCTGCTGCTCCTTGGCAAAGCCGAAATCGTGGGAACTGACAATCTCGTCGAAAAACCGGTGCAGACAGGTCTTCTCCATTTTCAGACTGAGACTGTCGCGATGGGCATTGGTCACCAATAACAGCCGCCGCCGGCCGCGCAGCACATCCAAAAACTCCACCACATGGGGATGCACCGCGATCAGACCAGCCAATTCCTGCTTCAATCCGGCGATGTTCAAATTGAGTTCGCTACTCCAGTAATCCAGACAATACCATTCCAAACGGCCTTCCATCGCCTTGAACCGCGGCGCCAACTCCTGCTTGGCCTGCTCCAGAGTCAAGCCGTGCAACTCGGCAAAACGCAAAGGTACGAATTCCTGCCAGAAATGGTTATCGAAATTCAGGTCCAGCAGGGTGCCGTCCATGTCCAACATCACCGTATCGATTTGCCGCCAATCCAACATTGCTAGAGATCTCCGTTAAATATTCGCCGATTATAAGCCGCACACCGCGCGAAGCGGCAGCGCCGGGGAATTCGATGCTATCCGCCGCAGCGGCAACGTTTTACAATGCCTGCCCAAGTCCAGGCGCTAGACCCAAGAAGCATGATGCGTAAACTGACAGTTAAACCCCGACTCGGATTCGGCCAGCCCATGCCGATACCGGCCGCTGCCGAACATACGGCGGACAACTTCCGGCCATAAACTTGGCCTAACTAACCCAAACCCGCCCCACGATGCCCAAGCGACCCAAAATTCTAAAACAAACGGTGCTGGCCCAAACCCGCCAATTCTGCATCGAAGCCCTGGATCTGGAATTCAGCAACGGCGAACGCCGCCAATACGAACGGCTGGCGCGCAACAGCTCGCACGGCGCGGTACTGATCGTACCGATGCTGGACCCGGAAACGGTATTGCTGGTCAGGGAATATGCCGCCGGCATCCACCGCTACGAACTGGGACTGCCGAAAGGCAAACTCGACGCCGGCGAGGACATGCTCAGCGGCGCCAACCGGGAATTGAAAGAAGAAATCGGCTACGGCGCCGGCAAACTGGAGCATCTGCACCGGGTCTCGTTGGCGCCGTCTTATCTGGAACACACCATAGACATCATCCTGGCCGAAGAACTGTACCCGGAGAAGCTGGAAGGCGACGAACCGGAAGAATTACAGGTAGTGCCCTGGTCGTTGCGCAGCATCGACAGCCTGCTGGCCAGCGGCGAATGCAGCGAAGCCCGTTCGATCGCCGCACTGTACATGGCTCTGGCTCATCTCGAACGGCGCGGTTAGCTCAAATTTTGAATAAGGGCTCCAGGCCGTCGCCGAGGGGCGCCGGCGCGGCTGCGCGGCGGGCTTGGCCGCTGAATGCGGTCCACAAGTCGCGGCCCTGCCACTCCTGCCCGCCGGGTGCGTACAACAAGCGATTCAAGTCGTTGATTTCGTCGCACAGCGGCTGATCGCAACGGCTCGCCAACCCGGCCAGACTGTCGGCGCCGAATTCGGCCCTGCCCCATTGCAGCAATAACTGCTTGGCCGCTTGCGGATTATTTTCCCAACAAGCTCGCTTTATCGCTTTTTCCAGCGCGCTTTCCGACTGCGCCATACTGGCAGCCCTAGTTTGGCGCCGCTGCCGGCCGGACCTTACGAATCCGATTACGGTCAGCAACCAGCCCATGGCCAGGACAGCCGAAACCGCCTGCCACAGCCGAACGCCGCTATCGGAAGTGACAGCGATCGGCGTTGCCGTTATCGGGCTGGCCTGCTCCGGTTCGGACTCGGCAGCGGAAGCCGTCGGCGTGGCGACCTCGGCCGCCGCCAAAGCTTTGATTTTGACGGCCGGCAAAGCCGCCACCTCGATTTTCTGGGATTTGGAATTGAACCACTGGATCTTAAGCGCCGGCAAACTGTACTCGCCGGGTTTGGACGGAATGAAGGCGATTTTCTCCTCGCGCGACGCGGTCAAACCGTCGCTTTGTTTATCCTCGTGCAACAGCGGCTGGTCGGGATAGGTCTTGATGCCGTCGATCGGGGTTTTGTCGAACAACTCGGGCAATTGGCCGACCGTCGCCCCCCTGGCCTTCAGGGTCAAGGTGCGAGTCAGCGGCTCGCCGACTTTGACCTGCAAACTGGAATCGGACCAACCCTGGCTTAACTCCAAAGATTCTGCGCTAAGCCAGGCGCCTTTGAATTCGGCCGGCGCCGCGCGCACGTTCAATGTCACAGCTTTGGAGACCACTCGCCGGGTCTCGGTGCTGGGCCGGTTGAAAAAGCCGTTGAAACGCGGTTGCTGCCGGCTGCTGATGTATTCCGCATTCAACACCAGCGGCGCAATCGTGAACAGGCCGCTCTGCTGCGGAAAAATTGCATATTTGCGCTCGGTGACCCAATAGTCGACACCCTTGATTTGGGTCGAGTAAGTACTGTCCTCGCCCAGTTTTTCCACCAGGGCATCCTTGATTTCCGGCTCCGCCAGACTGGCCTGGGTGATCTGCACCCGGCGGAACAGTTTCAGCGTATAAATCACCTGCGCCTGCACATAGGGCTGCTCCGGCGTCGCCGAGACTTCCAGGAACAGTTCATCGTCCTTCGCGGTCGGCTGCGCGGCTTCGGTCACCGTCAGCGCCAACGGTTTGCTGCTGTCGGCACCGAAGGCAATGGCCGGTATCGTCAACTCGCCGCTGCGCTTGGCCATCGCCGTCAAAATCCATTGTTCATTGCGGTTACTTTTGCCGTTGACCCAGGAGGCACTGCTGCTGCGTTGCTGGTTGACGATCTCGAAATCCTGCCGCAAGGGCTCGAGATCCGGATTGCCGTCCGGTTGCTCGGTTGCGGTAAACGTAATTTGAAACGACTCGTTCAAAGCCACCGGATTGCGGTCGACCGCAACGCCGATCTCGGCGGCGCCGGCAACGGCACTCAGCCAAAACCACAATATCCCCAACCACCAGGGCGACACACTAGTACGCATAGACAAAAATCCGCTCATCTCATCGAAAACGGTTTATGAACATCCTGACGGTCGTCGAACCAACCGTACAACACCGGCAATACCACCAGAGTCAATAAGGTCGAACTGATCAGACCACCGATCACGACGATGGCCAGCGGCTTTTGCACTTCCGAACCGGGCCCGACCGCAAACAGAAACGGCACCAAGCCCAACAAGGCCACCGTCGCCGTCATCATCACCGGCCGGAAACGCTGCTCGCAGCCGCGGCGCACCGCATATTCCAGGCTCAGCCCGCTCTCGCGCTGGGCCCGGATATAGGACACCAGCACCACGCCGTTCAACACCGCGATACCCCACAAGGCGATGAAACCGACCGAAGCCGGCACCGACAAATATTCACCACTCAAAAACAACGTGACGATACCGCCGATCGAAGCAAACGGCAAAACCAGGATGATCAGCGCGGCAAAGCGTAGCGATTTGAACAGCATGAACAACAAAAAGAAAATCGCCGCAATCGTCACCGGAATGATCATTTGCAAATGGCCCAAAGCCCGCTCCATGTTCTGAAACTGGCCGCCCCACTGCAAATAATATCCTTCCGGCAATTTGACCTTATCGGCCACGGCTTTTTGCAACTCGGCGACGAAGCCGCCCAAATCGCGGTCGCGCACGTTGATGCCGACCACGATCCGCCGCTTGCCCATTTCCCGGCTGATCTGGGCCGGACCGTCGTTCAGGCTGATCTTGGTCACGTCGCCCAGCGGCACCCGCGCCCCGTTCGTCGAGGTCAACATCAATTGGTCGATCGCGGCGATATTGTTGCGGAAGGCTTCCGGTAATCTCACCGCAGCAGAGAAGCGCCGCTCGCCCTGGTAAATCTCGGTCGCGACTTTGCCGGCAATCGCGGTTTCGATCACGTCGTGAATGTCCGACGCATTCAGGCCGTGGCGGGCAATCGCCTGGCGGTCGACGGTAATGTTCAAATATTGCTGCCCGGTCAGCCGTTCCACCCGAATGTCGCGGGCGCCGCTGACGCCGTTAGCCACCCCGGCAATCGCATCGGCCAGCCGCTTGAGTTCGGCCAGATCGTCGCCGAACACCTTGACCGCAACGTCGGAACGCACCCCGGTCACCATCTCGTCGACCCGGTCGGAAATCGGTTGCGCCATCACCACCTGCATGCCGGGCAGATTTTCAATCAGCTTGTCGCTCATCGCATCGGCAATGTCGTCCTGAGTCCAGCCTTGCGGCCATTCCTCGCGCGGTTTCAAGGTCACAATCGGCGTCGACTCGTTTTGCGATTGCGGATCGGCCGGACTTTCGCCGCGGCCGACGCCGGACACCACGTTTTTGACGCCCGGAATCTGCATCACCATTTTCATGGCCTGCATCTCGACGTTGATACTTTCCTCCAAGGAGATATTCGGCATCCGGTTAATACCCGGCACGATGGAGCCTTCCTTCATTTCCGGAATGAACGAAGTGCCGAGCAAGGGCAACAACACCAAAGCGCCGACAAAGGCCGCTACGGCCGCGCCGACCACTTTGAGGCGGTTGGCCATCGCAAAATCCAGCAAGCGCAGATAATGGCGTTTGATGAACGCAATCAAGCGGGTATCGTGTTCGCCGTCATGGCCCTCCAACGCAAACGCGCACAACACCGGCGACAAGGTCAGCGACACCACCAGCGAAATCAGCAGCGCGATCGCAATGGTGTAAGCCAGCGGCGCAAACATCTTGCCTTCCATCCCCTGCAGCGTCATCAACGGCAAAAACACCAAGACGATGATACCGACGCCGAACAACACCGGCGTCGCCACTTCCTGGGTCGCGGCCTGTACCACCCGCACCCGGCTGGTGGCGCGGCCCTTGCGCTCGCCGAGCAAACGGAACGCGTTCTCGACCACCACCACCGAACCGTCCACCATCAAGCCGATCGCGATCGCCAGGCCGCCCAAGGACATCAGGTTGGCCGACAAGCCCAATTGGTTCATCATGATGAAAGTCACCAGCGGCGTCACGATCAGGGTACCGACCACGATCAGGCTGGAGCGCACATCGCCCAGGAACAGAAACAGGATGATGACGACCAAGACGATGCCTTCCATCAACACCTTGGTCACGGTATGCAAGGCCGCGTCGACCAGATCGCTACGGTCGTAATACGGCACGATTTTCAAACCGCCCGGCAGCATGCCCTTGGCGTTGATTTCCGCCACCCGTTCCTTGATCCTACTCACCACTTCCTTGGCGTTGCCGCCGCGCAGCATCATGACCACGCCGCCGACCGATTCGGTATAACCGTTTTTTAACACCGCACCGACCCGCACTTCGTGGCCTATTTTGATTTCGGCGACGTCGTGCATATGCACCGGCACACTGTTTTCCTCCTTCAACACGATATTGGCGATGTCCTTAACCTCGTTGATCAGGCCGACGCCGCGGATCAAATACTGCTCGGCATAATGCGGCAGTACGCCGCCGCCGCTGTTGGCGTTGTTGCGGGCCAAGGCCTCGAACACCTCGTTCAGCGAAATCCGGTAGTGGTGCAAGCGGTTGGGATTGACCAGAACCTGGTATTGCTTGACGTAACCGCCCTGTGAATTGATCTCGGCGACGCCGGGAATGCCGCGCAACAGCGGCCTGACCACCCAATCCTGTGCTTCACGCCGAAACTGCAACTCTTCCTGAGTCAACGGCCGCTCGCCGTCGTCGTCGCGATCCAGCGTGTATTGGTACACTTCGCCCAGGCCGGTCGACACCGGGCCCAGCACCGGATTGACGCCTGGAGGCATTTGCTGTTTGACTTCGATCAGGCGTTCCATCACCAACTGCCGGGCGAAATAGACTTCGGTCTTGTCGGTGAAGATCAGCGTAATCAGCGACAGGCCGTTTTTATTCAGCGAGCGCATTTCCTCCAGCCCCGGCAAACCGGCCATGGCGATTTCCAACGGCACGGTCACCAAGCGTTCGACCTCGTCCGGCGATTTTCCGGTGGCTTCGGTGGCGATTTGCACCTGAATGTTGGTCACATCCGGAAACGCATCCACCGACAACTGCCCCACCGCGCGGACGCCGAACAGCGCCACCGCCACCGCCAGCACCGCCACCAAAATCCGTTGTTGCAGCGCCAGTTCTATCAAACGGTTGACCATGACTTACTCCAACGCGCTACGCAGGCGTTCGTTATTCAAATGAAAGGCGCCGTTGACGACGATTTTTTCGCCGGGGCGCAGACCGGCCACTAGTTCGCGCTTATGGGCTTCCTCGCGGCCGAGTTTGACCGGGCGCAATTCGAACCGATTGTCGGCAGTCTGCACGAACACGTGGTCTTTATCATCTTCCCGCACCACCGCCGGGCTTGGAATCAGCAGGGACTGGGCGCCGGGCTTGCTGATTTTTAAAGTCGCCAGCATCTGCGGCTTGAACAGCCGCTGCGGATTGGCTAACGCCATCCTGACCGTCACGGTGCGGGTGTCGGGATCGACCAGATCGGAAACGTAGATCAGTTTGCCGCTGACGCTCTCGCCGGGCAACGCCGGCACTTCCGCCAGCACCTGGTCGCCCTGCCGGGCCCAGTGCGCCTGCTGTTCCGGAATTTCCGCCACCAGCCATAGTTGCGACAAATCGGCGACCGTGTACAGGCTGTCGGCCGGCTGCACCACCTGGCCGATGGCGACGTTACGCTCGATCACGACGCCGTCGATGCTGGAGGTTACCGGCGAAAACGAATGGATGCTGCGCTGCTTGTCCAGCCGCTTCAAATCGGCCTCGTTCATGCCCATCACCCGCAAGCGGTCGCTGGCCGCGCGCAGATCCACTTCGGCTTCGGCCAGTACGCCCTGGCGTTCCTGCAGTTCGGCTTCGGCGATCACGCCGCTTTCCAGCAGCCGCTCGGCGCGCTTGACCGTGATTCGCCGCAGATTGACTTGCGACGTGGCTTTCAGGTAATCCGATTGGGCCTGGCTCAGTTCGGTGCTGTTCAGTAACGCCAGCCGGTCGCCCTTCTTGACGTTCTGGCCCAGCATCGCATTGATTTCGGTGATGCGGCCGGTCACGCTGGCCCCGATCCGGGCCACTCGATGCTGATCCAAATCCACCCGCGCCGACAGGCTCAACGACTCCCGCATCTCGCCGGGCCTGACTTCGTCAATCGTCAACAATTTCATCAACGCCGGCGAGGCCTCCAGCAACGGTTTCATGTCGGCGGCCGGCACCGGCCCGGCCCAGCACAATAAAGCGGAGATCAGGGTTAAGAATCGCTGCGCTTGCATGGTTTTTTCCTTTGGTCAGTAATCTGCTTGCCCGGCACGGCCGCAATCGGCCACCCCGGCACTTATTCTTCGCCCGGCCGCGGCGTGATCAGCACTTTGTCTATGCGCACGCCGTCGATATCGACAATCTCGAACCGCCATTCCCGGTACTCGAAGGCTTCGGCAATGCGCGGAATATCTTCCAGGTAAAACAAGACGAATCCGCCCACCGTGTGGTAAGCATTGTCGGCTTCGCCGGGGAGCTCGCCGCTGAAGCCGATCAGCGATTTCAAGCGCTGCACCGAGACGCCGCCGTCGACCAGCCAGGAGCCGTCGGCCCGCTCGGCAATATCGACATCCAGGTCGGCGCCGGGCAATTCGCCGACGATGGCTTTCAATACGTCGCTCAGCGTGACCAAGCCCTCGATATCGCCGTACTCGTTGGCGACCAAAGCCAGGTCGACCTGGTTGGCTTTGAAATATTCCAGCAGTTGCACCAAAGTCATCGTCTCCGGCACGTAATGCGGCGTGTGCACGAACGGTGCGATTTCGAAGGCCGCCCCGCTCATCGCCGGCTGCAGCAATTCGCTACGGGTCAGCACCCCGGCGATGTTGTCCAGCCCGCCGCGGCAAATCACGGTTCTGGCATAGGGGCATTCGGCAAGCTTGCGCCGCACCTCGGCATCGCCGTCATCCAGGTCGGCCGCGTAAATCTGCAGCCGCGGCGTCATCGCCGCGCCAACCCGCTGCTCGTCGAGCTTCATCACATTGCCGACCAGATGGCGCTCACTGGCATGAAATACGCCGGACTCGGCGCCGATTTCCATCAGCAATTTGATTTCCTCGTTGGTCACGCTGGCCTGCGGCGGCCGCTGGGCGCCGCACAAACGCAGCAGCAGCGAGCTGGACGAGGACAACAACCACACCAGCGGGCTGGCGAGCGCTGCCAACGTGTTCATCGGTTTGGCCACGGCCAACGCAATCCGTTCCGGATTCAGCAGCGCCAGCCGCTTGGGCGCCAATTCGCCGACCACGACCGAAAAATAGGTGATGGCAACCACGGTCGCGATCAGGGCGATGCTGTCGGCGTAAGGCGCCAACCAGGGAAATTGGGCCAGATAGCGCTGCAACGGTTCGGTCAGGGCGTCTTCGCCGAGCGCGCCGCTGAGGATGCCGACCGAGGTGATACCGACCTGGACCGTGGACAAAAACCGCGACGGGTCTTGGTGCAGTTTCAAGGCGGTGGCGGCGCCGGCCCGCTTCTCGCCGGCCAATCTCTGCAAGCGGGCCAAACCGGAAGACACCAAGGCCATTTCCGACATGGCAAACACGCCGTTGAGCACAATCAAAAACACTATCAGGCCAATATCCATCGTCTTTTCGTCAGTCTGTGGAACGGTTTGGGCATCGCTTTACCAGGGGCTGTCGGCCTGATTCCGGCGATTGCGTTGGCTGTATTGATACTTGAATTTCCGCCGCAACAAACCGGTGGGCTCGTCGGGAATACGTTTCAATAGCTGTTCGTTGGCGCGTTCGGTTTCGTTGCGCTCGACCTCGGCGGCCGCTTCCGCCGGCTGCGCTTCCGACTTGGCATCCTTGGGCTGATTTTGAGCCCGATCCGGCTGCGCAGTTTGCCGGCTATCCGAGGGGTTTTGTTCCGCCGGTTTTGATTGTTGCTCGGCCTGCTTGCGCTGGTCCGCCGCCGATTGCTCGCCCGGCTGCTGCTTGGCCGCTTCGTTCTGCCGGTCGCCGTCTGCCTGACCGGACTGGGATTGCCGGTCTTGCGCGTGCTGTTCTTGTCCGCCGTCCTGCGGCTGGCGGTCCTGGCTCTGGTTCGGCTGTTGTTGCTGTTGCTGCTGCTCCTGCAATTTTTTCTCGACCAATCCTTTATTGTATTTTGCGTCCTGATGCTGCGGATCGAGTTGCAAGGCCTGCTGATAAGCCTGCACCGCCTCCGGCAAACGACCGGCCAGGGCCAGCGCATTGCCGCGGTTGTAGTGGCCTTCCGCGCTGTTGGCGTGTTTCAGGGACTCGGCGGCCTGTTCGTATTGGCCGGCTTTGTACTGGGCGGCGGCGCGCCAGGCCTGGTCTTGGAATTGCTCGGCCGCCTGCTGGTATTGTTGCTGCTCGAAGGCCTGCTTGGCGCGTTGGTCGGGATTTTTCCACAAGCTTTGCCAATCCAGCGCATAGCTGTTTCTGGGCAGCGGCGCCAGACTCAACAGGCACCAGAGCAACAAGCCTTTCCTGAATTGCCCGGCCGCCCACGGCAACACCAGCAGTACCAGCCATGGGCCTTTTTCGTCCCATTGCTGTAACAGCAAATTGGAGTCCTGATTTTGCGGATCGGTTACGGCGGAATTGAACACCCGGCTCAAGGCTTCGACATCTTCGTCGCCGGCCGTTACCGGCTGATAAAGGCCGCGGCCGTTGCGAGCCAGAGTCGCCAAGGTCGCTTCGTCCATCTTCGCCACCACGATATTGCCGCTGCGGTCTTTCAAAAAACCGCCGCCGGCCGCCTGGATCGGCGCGCCGTCGGCGGTACCGACCGCCAATACTGATAATTGGTAACCGCGCAACCAATGCTCGGCCTGTGCCGCCACGTCGGCGTCGGCGCCGTCGGTCACCAACAAGATATGGCCTTTGGCCAGTCCGGCCTGACGCAACAAATTGGCGGCGTGTTCTACGGCAATGGCGGTATGACTGCCGGGGCTGGGCATGATGTCGGTGGTCAATGCCGACAACTGGCTGTCGATGGTGGCGGTGTCGGTGGTCAGCGGCGTCACGGTAAAGGCATCGCCGCCGTAGACCAGCAGTGCTGTCTGGCCGTCCTTGCGCTGTTTCAGCAGGTCGGCGATTTTGTAGCGGGCCTTGCCGATGCGGCTGGGCTTGATATCAGCGGCGTCCATCGATTTGGACAAATCCAGGGCGATGACCAGTGCCGCATCGTTGCGAAAAGCCGGGCTGGGCAAGCGTTCCCAAGTCGGCCCGGCCAACGCAACAATCGCCAGCACGGTCGCCAGCGCGGCACCGATCAGGCCATAGCGCCGCTGCGCTGCCGACGGCTGGTCCTGTAGCACAAACGGCAATAGCTCGGCATCGCAAACCTCAGTCCAATTCGCCCGGCTTTGCCGGTGGCGGGCCAGTTTCAGCAACAGCAAGGCGGCCGGCAGCAAGGCCAGAAACCAGAGCGGGCGTAAAAAATGGAATTCTGCCGGCATCAGCTCCACCGTAACCGCCCGGCCGCGATCAAGCCGGCCAATATCAAAGCCAAACCCAACGGCCAATGGAACAGCTCGCTCCGCGGCCGGAAGTATTGTTTGTCCTTTTCCACCGGTTCCAGTTGGTCCAGCATTTGGTAGATGCGCTCCAATTCCTCGGTGTTGCGGGCGCGGAAGTAATGGCCGCCGGTGGCTTCGGCGATCGCGGTCAAGGTTTTCTCGTCCAAATCCAGCGACGGATTGACCCGGCGGGTGCCGAATAGGCTGCGCACCAAAATTTCGTCGGCGCCGATGCCGATGGTATAGATTTTCAAGTGGTTTTCGGCTGCCAGCTCTGCGGCTTTCAGCGGTGTCAGTTCGCCGGCGGTGTTGGCGCCGTCGGTCAACAGGATCAAGACCCGGCTGGCATCTTTCTGGTCTTGCAGCCGCTTGATCGCCAGGCCGATGGCATCGCCGATGGAGGTTTTCGGCTCGTCTTCAGTGATGCCGATAAAGGCCTCCCCGAGCAAGGTCTGTACAGTCTTGCGGTCGAAAGTCAGCGGTACGTGCAGATAAGCCTGGGTCCCGAACAGAATCAGGCCGAGGCGGTCGCCGGCGCGGCGCATGATGAATTCGCCCGCCACCAGCTTGATCGCGGTCAGTCGGTCGACCCGCTGCTTCTCCAACAAAAAGTCCTCTTCCTGCATGCTGCCGGAGACGTCGACCGCCAACATCAGATCGCGGCCGCTGACCGTCTGCTCCAGCGGTTCGCCCAGCCACTGCGGCCGGGCCGCGGCCAACAGCAGGCAAAGCCAGGCGCAAACCGCCAGCCACAACGGCCAACGCCGCTCGCTGCCGACGATGTGACCCGGATCGCTGCCGAAATCGTCCAGAAACGGGGTCTTCAATGCCGCCTGCCGGGCCGGAGTCTGGGCCGGCAACCAGCGGCGCAGCAACAGCGGCAACGGTGTCAGGAGCAACAGCCAAGGCCAGGCCAGCGTCATCATGATTTTTTCGCCTGCTGTTTCAACCAGCGTTCGCATAGCTCGAACAAGGCATCCAATTCCGCGTCGTTCGGCGGCTGCGGCCGGTAGTGGGCATCGGCCAGACAACGTCCGAGCCCCTGTGTGAACGGCGCATCCGGCAAAGAACGATCCAGATATTGCAGCCAGGCATGGCCGCTCAGGCTGGCCACGTCGCGGCGCGGTGCGGTACTCAGCGCAACCCGGCGCAACCAGGCGGACAAGGCAGCCACAGTTTGTCTGGCATCGCCTGTGCGCTCGCTGCGCATGGCTTCTAGCAATTTACCGGCGATTTTAACGGCACTGCGCCGACGTATTCGTTGATAAAGCTGCCGCAAACCGAACACTAATGCCGGCAGCAATAGCGCCAAAGCCCACCAACCGGGCGCCGGTGGCCAAAAATCGACGGCGTCGGGCAAATGAATATCTCTTAACGGCAATTGTTCCATCGTTGGCGTTATCGAATTCAGGGCAGTTGAGTATACAGGATCAGGCTTTCGTCGATTTCCCGCTGTACCGCCTGTAAATCAGCAAAACCGGTTTGGGCTGCGGCCAACTCGCCGGCATCGTAATATCGTTGCAAGCGATCGGCCTGGCTGTGCAAATTTTGCTGCAGTTGCAGCAGCCGCTCCAGCCAGTCCTCGGCGTGCTGCCGCTCCTCCCGGGCCTGACGCAGCCAGCGCCCCAAATGGGTGCGCTGGCGATCCATGATCGGCCAGGCCGGTACCGGCTGTTGTCCGGCCGCAAACAGGCAGTCGCGTACCCGCTGCAACCACTGGCGGGCGTCGCAACGCCGAATCGCAATCATGGTCTGCTCCGGCGTCAACTCGGCGTTGGCATAGAAATCCCAGTCGGCAAAAGGCCGGTAGGCGGCCACCCAATCGGCGATCTGCGCTGCCGGCATCGGCCTGGCAATCGCATAACCTTGCAGCAATCGGCAGCCGAGCAACAGCAACACCACACCTTGGTCCTGATTTTCGACGCCTTCGGCGACCACCTTACGGTTAAAGGCTTGGCTCAAATCAATCACACTGTCGATGATGGCGTAGTCGTCCGGATCATCAAGCATGTCGCGGACGAAGGTTTGATCGATCTTCACGGTATCGACCGACAAATGCCGCAAATGGGTCAGCGACGAATAGCCGGTGCCGAAGTCGTCCAGCGCCACACTGATACTCAGCTGCTCGCGGCAATTCTTGATGATGCGGTTCACGGCGCTCAAATCGTCCAGCGCGGTACTTTCCAGGATTTCGAGCTGCAAAGACTGTGCCCGGATTTCGGGATGTTGCCGCAAGATGCCGGCTATGTGCTCCTGAATTCCCGGCCACAATAAATGGTAGGAGGAGATATTGACGCTGACTTCCAATTTCAAGCCCAGTGCCTGCCAGGCCGCCAGATCGCGGCAGGCCTGCTCGATCACCCAGTTGCCGATGCGGATTTCCAAATCCGTAGAGGCAATGGCCGGCAGAAACTCCAGCGGCGGCACCATGCCGCGCTGCGGACTCAACCAACGGATCAAGGCTTCGACGCCGGCAACCTGACCGCGCTTGATATCAACCTTGGGCTGGTAATACAAACACATTTCGCCATTCACGAAGGCCGCTTCGATATCGCGCAATTGTTGGTGGCGATGCATGATTTGCTGGTCCTGCGTCGCATCGAACAATTGGCAACGGTTCTTGCCAGCCAGTTTGGCCTGATACATGGCGTGATCGGCATGCCGCAGCAAGCCGTCCGGATCGGCATCGTCCAGCGGATATAAGGTGTAGCCGCTGCTGGCACCGACCGTGATTTGCTGGCCGTCGACCGAAAAGGGTTCGGAGATCGCCTGATGGATACGCAAAATGGCCTGTTCGCATTGCTCAAGGGTGTCGATATCGCGCAGCAGCAAGGCAAATTCGTCGCCGCCGTGGCGCGAAACGCTGTCCTCCTCGCGAATCGTATTCTTGATGCGCTCCGCGACTTCCACCAGCACCCGATCGCCGATGTCGTGGCCGAACAGGTCGTTGACCGGTTTGAAACCGTCCAGATCCAAAAAGCAGATCGCCAACAACGACTTCTCTCGTTTGCTGTGAGCGATGGCCTGGCTCAAGCGGTCGGCGAACAGAATCCGGTTCGGCAATCGGGTCAACGGATCGTAATGCGCCACCAGCTCCAACAGCTGCTGCTGTTGTTTGGCTTGGGTCACGTCGGAGAACAGGCCGATGTAATGCGTGATGCGGCCGTCGCTGTCGCACAATGCGGAAATCGTCAACCATTCCGCATACAGATCACCGTTCTTTTTGCGGTTCCATAATTCGCCGCGCCAATGCTGCTGTTGCTGCAAGTCGCGCCACATCTCGGCGTAGAATTCCGGACCGTATTTACCCGACTGCAGAATATTGGGTTTTTTGCCGACCATCTCGTCGCGGCTGTAACCGGTAATCTCGCAAAAGGTGGGGTTGACGTCGATGATGTTGGCCTCGGCGTCAGTAATCAGAATCCCTTCGTGAGCCTCGCTGAACACGCGGGCAGCCAGCTTTAAATCGTCTTCGGCCAGTTTGCGTTCGGTGATATCGCGCGACAAGCCCAACAAGGCGGTAATGTTGCCGTCGGCGTCGCGCATCGGAACGGCATGAGTGTCCAGCCAGTGCTGGCCGCCGCGCAATCCGGTGATTTCGAATTCCAAGGTGCCTGACGCTCCGGCGAACACCCGACGGATCAATTTTTTGAATTGGTCCCGGTATTTGGCGCCGACCAAGTCTTCCAATCGGCAATTCTGGGCCTGTTGCAGCGAATCGGCTTCTATCATGTCCAGGCCGGCCGGATTCATCTGCAGCAGCCGGCCGTCGCGCGCCAGCAGTTTCACGGACTCCGGTTGCGAATCGACGATAGTACGCAATTTAAGCTCGGACTCGCGCGCCTGTTGCGCCGCGGCTTTTTGTTCGGATACCGCCGTTTCCAGATCGCGGGTGCGCTGTTCTACCAGGGCTTCGACGGCGGCGGTGCGGCCGCTGACGATCAGCAGCATGATATTCAACAAACTGGTAAAGCATAGGCCGCCGAGCAAGGTCACCCATAACACCGAAGACCCTTGTTCGTTGATGAATTGGCTGCTCGGCATTATCGTCACCCGCCAATCGCGGTCGACGAATTTGAAGACTCGTTGCCAATCCTGCAATGCGTAATTCTGGCGCATCGTCGAGGGTAAGCGCTTGGCGAACAACTCGGTGTAGACGCCGTTGCCGGCGGTATCCTCGATACTGATATCCAAGGACTGCGTGTTCAGGCCCTGGGTGACGACCTCCAACATCCGCGCCGGCACAATTACCGCCGAGACGAAACCGATGAAATCGCTGTCTGCCGCCGCTGCCGCCATTTTGAATACCGGGATAGACACCAGTACGCCCGGAACTGCGCCATCGGCCTGCACCAGACTTAGCCCTGCCGATGCGGTCGGCTTGCCGCTGGCCCGCGCGGCATCCTTGGCCTGTTTACTCAGCGGATTGGATACCGAGTCCAACCCGAAGGATCTCTCGTTTCCGGCCATCGGCTCGACGTAGGCCACCGGAAAATATTCGGCGCGTTCGCCGACCGGCACGGAACGGCCGCCGGGGTCGCGTTCGGTGATGCGGAATCCGGCGTAGCCTTCCTGCCGCAATTTAGCTTCGAAGCCGGCGCGTTGCGGTTGGCGTATTCTCGGCAACCATTCCAACGCCTGGATTTCCGGATGCCGCTCCAAGATGCCGCGAGCAAAGCCGCTAAATTGCTCGCGGCTGATATCGCTGGACGCCAGGAATACATCCCGCAGCGCCAGACTACTGTCGACGACGTGGGTGGTGTATTCCGCCAATAGGGTTTCGATGGCCGCCGCCCGGTTATCGAAGGTCTGCTGGATTCGGGTTTGCTCGGCGCGAAACACCTGCGTGAACACTAACACCAGCGCCAGCAGAGTGCCCAATAGCGGCAAAGCCACGCTCAAGCGCCGGGCCCGCCACAAGGCATGCGGCCGGCCGAAGGCGCAGAACAGCAACGGCGCGATCACCATCACGCCCAGGCTGTCGCCGATCCACCAATTGCGCCAGGAGTTTTGTACCTCGTCGCCGGGCATCAGCTGCAAACCGTACAGGGCACCAATGCCAATGCTCGGCGCGGTCACGCAAGCCAAAGGGCCGACTAACACAAAAAACGTCAAGATCCGGCCCGGCGTTTCCAGTTTCGGCAAGCCCGGCCGCAAATACCGTTCCGACAAGCCGGAGGCGACCACGGCTTGTAAGGTGCTACCCCCAGCGATAAACAGCGCGGCCGCGACGGCAGTCGAATTCAATTGCCCGGAAAAATTAGCGGCAGCGGTCAATTCGTTGAGCACGGCGCCCAACCAGATACCCGGCCACAACCGGCGGCCCCAAATCAATAAGGCGGCCAGTGCGATCCCCGCCGGCGGCCAGAGCGGACTGGAATAACCCGGCGGAATTACCAGTTTCATGCCCAGCCAGCCGCCGATAAAAATTGCGGTCGCCAGCATAGCGATGCTGGCGGCAAAATGCAGCGGTCGCGCAACGCCGGTTTGCCGCGCCTGTGGCGCCGGGGCGGCTAAATTGGCGGGACTCAGCAAATTTTCGGATCCGGACATGGCGGACTGGGCCTCTAGCGGCAATGCGGCCGGGCGCCGGTCAGCACGTCCAGAGCGGTTTGCTGCGTGCTACAGGGGATCAGCAGCGAGTGCAATTGGCTGGACAATTTCTGCAGCAGGCGCCGACGATCGGCAAACTGTTGCTGATAGGACTGCGCCCGTTGCCGGTCGGCGCTGTCGAACAGGATTTCCCGCAAGCCGTCGGTAAATCGGTAGCGGCCCTTGCTGGGCAAGCGCATTTCCAACGGGTCGGCAATATGCACCATGACCACTTCGCAGTGCTTGGCCAAATTGGTCAAATGCCGTTCGGCGGCGGGATTCATACCGCGAAAATCGCTGAGAATATAGACCCGGCTACCGGGGCGGGCGTGATGGAGCAGCCTGGACAACGGAATATCGAGTTGATCTGCCGGGTCGCCGCTATAGGCCGGTTTTACCAAGGCATTCAAAAACCGCAGTAAGGCCGGCTTGCCGGTTTGCGGACGCAACTCCAGGCAACCGGCTTCGCTGAATATCTGGCCGCCGATGCGGTCGCCCTGCTGCAATGCGGCCCACGCCAGCAATGCGGCCAGACGGGCGGCCTGCACCGACTTGAACACGCCGCGGGTGGCGAAAGCCATCGCCGCCCGATAATCGACGGCGATGAACATCGGCCGCTCGCGTTCCTCTTTGAAAATTTTGCTGTGCGGTTTGCCGGTGCGGGCGGTGACGCGCCAATCGATGCGGCGCACATCGTCGCCGGGCTGGTACAGACGGGTTTCGTCGAAGGCCATGCCGCGCCCTTTCAGATGCGACAGGTAATTACCGCTCTGGACGGCGCGGATATTGGCGTGACCCAGGCTGATCGCGGCGGCCGGTTTGGCCAGATCGACCAAGCCTTTCAGAGTAACCGCCACCCGCGGGTTATCGGCGGTGTGTTGCGCATCCATCAGGGCACGGCAATCCTGGCGATCAATTCCTTGACCACGTAGTCGGCAGTGACGCCCTCGGCCTCGGCCTCGTAGGACAAAATCAACCGGTGGCGAAGTACGTCGTAGGCCATGTCCTGGATGTCGGCCGGGTCGACGAAATCTCGCTGCGCCAGCCAGGCCTTGGCCCGGGCGCAGCGGTCCAGCGCAATGCTGGCGCGCGGGCTGGCGCCGTATTGGATCCAACCGGCCAAGTCCTGACCGTATGCCGCCGGTTTACGGGTGGCTAATACGATCTGCAATAAGTATTGCTCCAGACTATCGGCCATGTATAAGTCGAGTACCTCGCCACGGGCGGCGAACAGCGTTTGCTGGCTGATTTTGGGCGCCTGGTAGTCGCCGTTTTGCAAAGCACCTTTGGCTTCGGCCCGAGCCAGGTGCAGAATGGCTTGTTCATGGCCGGCATCCGGATAATCGATTTTGACGTGCAGCAAAAACCGGTCGAGCTGCGCTTCCGGCAGCGGATAGGTGCCTTCCTGTTCGATCGGATTTTGGGTCGCCATCACCATGAACAGTTGCGGCAGCGGATAGGTGGCTTTACCGACCGTGATCTGCCGCTCGGCCATTGCTTCCAGCAACGCGGCCTGCACTTTTGCCGGCGCCCGGTTGATCTCGTCGGCCAGAATCAGATTATGGAATAATGGACCTTTCTGAAATTCGAAGCTGCCGGGCTGCGGCCGGTAAATTTCGGTGCCGGTCAAATCCGCCGGCAACAGGTCCGGGGTAAATTGCACACGGTGAAAATCGGCCTGTACGCCCTGGCTGAGGACATTAATGGCGCGGGTTTTGGCCAACCCCGGCGCACCTTCCACCAACAGGTGGCCGTCGGCCAGCAACGCGATCAGCATCCGCTCTACCAGGACTTCCTGGCCGATGATTTGGCTATTGATATGGTGTTTGAGTTGTTGCAGCGCCGCTTGGCAGGAATCGGGACTTGTTGCAGTCATGTCGAATTGGTTTGATTGATGTTGCCGAGTTGGGACCGACCTTGGTCCGAAAAGTTGCGTTGCGGCTAGTTTTTACGTTGCCGGTCTTTCCATTCGCGATGGGCGACCATGATGTTGACCACTTCGTGCGGATCATCGGTGACGGTGATCAGTGCTAAATCCTCTTCGGAAATGGTGCCGTATTCGAGCATTTTCGCCTTCATCCAGTCCATCAGCCCGTTCCAGAAGTCGCTGCCGAACAACACCAGCGGAATCGGATAGACCTTGTGGGTCTGCATCAGCGTCAGCGCTTCGAAGAATTCGTCCAGCGTACCGAAACCGCCCGGCATACAGACGTAACCGATCGAATAGCGCACGAACATGACTTTGCGCACGAAGAAGTAACGGAAATTCAGCGCGATATTCTGGTAAGGGTTGGGTTTTTGCTCCATCGGCAATTCGATATTCAAACCGATGGAGGGTTGGTCGTTGGCAATCGCGCCTTTATTGGCCGCCTCCATCACCCCCGGACCGCCGCCGCTGATAATGGCAAAGCCCTGTTTACTGAGCAGGTCGGCGATTTCGACGGTCTTGACGTAATAGGGATGATCCGGTTTCAAGCGGGCCGAACCGAAAATCGAGATCGCGTCGCACAGGCCGGATAATTCATCGAAGCCTTCGGTAAACTCGCTGATGATCCGGAAGATGCGCCAGGATTGGTCGCCTTTCAAATCGTCGATAATGCTGGTCGAAGCGGAACTGCTGGCTCGGTTTCTAATGCAACTCATGTTTAATTCCTTGGCGAGGTTTACCCGCCGTCACGGGTTCGGCGTTCAAGCCCTGTTAGCTGCTGAAATATCCTGCAACCGGTAAGCAATCCGTCCGGCTTGTAAGGTGTGGGTCACGCGCCCGGTCAATTCGCGCCCCCAATAAGGCGTGTTGCAGCCGGCGCTAAGCCAGGCCGGGCGCTCGACCCGCCAGACCAGCGCCGGATCGAAAATACAGACGTCGGCGTTGCTGCCCACGGCCAGGGTACCGGCGGCCAGGCCCATGATCCGCGCCGGGTTGCAGGTCAGGCCGGCAATCGCTTGCGCCAGGCCGATGCGGTGTTGGCCGGTCAGGGCCAGCGTCAACGGCACCAGCGTTTCCAGCGCTGCGACGCCGGACTCGGTTTCCGGAAACGCGCCGAGCTTGGCGTCCAGATCGTGCGGTTGGTGGTCGGAACAAATCGCGTCTATGGTGCCGTTGGCCAACGCTTCCCGCAAATACTGGCGGTCTATCGTGCCCCGTAGCGGCGGCATCACGTGGTAATTGCCGTCGAACGGTGCCATGTCGTTTTCGGTGAGGTGCAGTTGGTGTATCGCTACGTCGGCGGTGACGTTCAAACCATACTTCTTGGCCTGCTGGATCTTGATCACCGATTGCTTGCAACTGATCTGGCTGAAATGCACCCGGCAGCCGGTCAATTCGGCCAATTCCAGACACTGCGCCAATGCAATCGATTCCGCCGCTTCCGGAATGCCGGGCAAGCCGTAGCGGCTGGCGACCGCGCCTTCGTGGGCGCAGCCTTTGCCGGACAAGGACGCTTCGTTGGCGCGGAACATCAGCAGCAAATCGTGGCTGCTGGCGTACTCCATCGCCCGCCGCAAGATCAGCAAATTGCCGAGCGGGGCACTGGCATTGCCGACTGCGATGCAGCCGGCCTGCTTCAGCGCAAACATGGCGCTGAGCTCGTTGCCGTCCAGACGCTGGGTCAGCGCGCCGATACTGTAAACTTGCGCATAACCGGCCTGCTCGGCCTTGTCCTTGATGTATTCGACCACGGCCGGCGTGTCGATACAGGGCTTGGTGTCGGGTGGCAAACACAACGAAGTCACGCCGGCGGCCAGCGCGGCGCGGGTTTCGGATTGGATATTGCCTTTTTGGGTCTGGCCCGGCTCGCGCAGGCGCACGCTCAAGTCGACGAAGCCGGGGCAAACCACTTGGCCGGTCGCATCGATAGCTTGTTCGGCAGCGAAATCGGCCAGCGCTTCGCCAACCGCCACGATTTTGCCGTCGGCGATATAGACCGGGCCAATGGCGTCGATGCCGCTGGCCGGATCGACGATACGGCCGTGATCGATTCGGATTTTGTTCATGCCGCACCTCCTTGTGCGGCACCCTGGAGGGCCGCCGTTGGCGGCGCAAAATTTCCATCCTGAAATTTTGTCATGCCGCATCCATGCTCACTACTCTGACGGGCTACCGCCGGCAGTGCAAAATTTCTGCCCTGAAATTTTGTCATGCCGTACCTCCGCTTTGCATGGTCATTGACATGATCGCCATCCTTACCGCCACGCCGTTGCTGACTTGCTGCAGGATCACCGACTGCGGGCCGTCGGCAACACTGGAGGCGATTTCGACGCCGCGATTGATTGGGCCCGGATGCATGACGATCGCATCGGGTTTGGCCCGTTGCAGTTTGGCTTCGGTCAAGCCGAAGCAGCGGAAAAATTCGCTTTCGCTGGGCAGAAAGGCCGAGTTCATCCGTTCCTTTTGTAAACGCAACATGATTACCACATCCACATCGGCCAAACCCTCGTCCATGTCGTGGATCGGCGTCACCCCCATGGTTTTGACCTGGGCCGGCAATAGCGTTTTCGGCGCAATCACTCTAACCTCGGCCACACCCAAGGCATTCAAAGCCAGAATTTGCGAGCGCGCCACCCGCGAATGCAGGATATCGCCGACGATCGCGACCTTCAGGCCCTCGAATTGTTTTTTATGTTGACGAATCGTGAACATATCCAGCATGGCCTGGGTCGGGTGGGCATGCTGGCCGTCGCCGGCATTGATTACGCTGATGTGGGGCGCCACTTGTTGAGCGATGAAGTGGGCGGCGCCGCTCAAAGCGTGGCGCACGACGAACATGTCGACCTGCATCGCTTCCAAATTGCGGATGGTGTCGAGCAGGCTTTCGCCCTTGGATGTGGCGGAACGGGCGATATCCATGTTCAACACGTCGGCCGACAGCCGGGTGGCAGCCAGCTCGAACGTGGTGCGGGTGCGGGTCGAGTTCTCGAAAAACAGATTGACGATGGTCTTGCCGCGCAGCAACGGCACTTTCTTGACCTGATGCTCGGACATGCCGACGAAGGATTCGGCCGTGTCCAGAATCTCGGTCAGCAACTCCCGATCCAGACCCTCGATGGTCAGAAAGTGTTTGAGTTTGCCTTGCTCGGTCAGTTGCAGATGCCGGGTCATGCCGCGACTCCGGCCAAATCCTGAATCTCGATGCCGAGCGGGTCGGGGCCGGTCAATTTAATCCGCTGGCCCTCGGCCAAATCGATACGGATGCCGCGGCAATCCGGCTGCAACGGAATTTGGCGGCCGTTGCGCTCGATCAACACCGCCAGCACGACCTGATTGGGGCGGCCGTAATCGAAAATCTCGTTCAGTGCGGCGCGGCTGGTACGGCCGCTGTAAAACACGTCGTCGATCAGAATGATATCGCGCCCTTCCAGATGTGGCGGCAATTGGCTGGTTTTGACTTTGGGATGCATGCCGATTTGGGAAAAATCGTCGCGGTAAAAGGTGATGTCCAGCAAACCCAAGGGCTCGCTGATGCCCAAGCGCAAGTGCATGTGGCGGGCAACCCAAGCCCCGCCGCTGTGGATTCCGATCAGCAGCGGATTTTGCAGTTTTCGTTCGCCGATCTGCTGGCGGATGGCGAGTTCCAGATTGTCCAGCAGGACGTCGATGTTCAAAGAATCGATAGACATGGTGTGGTTGAGCATTTTGTTATTGTTGGCGGCCGGGCGCGGGGCATAACCAATCCGCACCGAAATCCGCGGTTATCGGTCGAACCAACTTTGCAAAATCAATTGGGCGGCAAGCTGGTCTTGGACCGCCCATAGTTTGGTCGCACTGAGTTGCAGTTCGTCGAACAGCATCTGTTTGGCGGCAAACGTGGTCAGCGCTTCGTCGATCTGGTGCACCGGCAAATTGTAACGCCCCTGCAACTGGCGACAGAATTTCTGCATCCGCGGCGTCACCACGTTGTCGGAACCGTCGGCTTGCCGGGAAATGCCGACCACCAAGCCGGCCGGCCGCCATTCGGCGATCAGTTGGCCGATCCTGCTCCAGTCCGGCACCTGGTTTAAGGAACGAATGGTTTGCAGCGGACTGGCGATGCCGCTGCCGGCATAACCGACGGCTACGCCGATTTTTTTATTGCCGAAATCGAATCCCAAATAGGCGTCGCTGCTTAATTTGGCAGCCAGCGGGTCTTGTTTAACCATGTCCGGCCGGCGTGGTCAGACGATTGATGTCGATGCCGAGCTGACCGGCCGCGGCATTCCAGCGCTGGCTGATCGGCGTTTCATAGAGGATGGCTTCGCCGCAAGGCGTATTCAACCAGGCGTTTTCGACGATTTCTTTCTCCAACTGGCCGCTACCCCAACCGGCATAACCCAGTGCGATCAGATAATGGCTTGGGCCTCTACCTTGGGCGATGGCTTCCAGGATGTCGCGGGAACTGGTCAAGGTGATGTTTTCCGCCGTGGAAATACTGGAATCCCAACGCTGCTCGCAGGCATTGTGAATCACGAAGCCGCGTTCCTGCTGCACCGGGCCACCGGCGAAAATCGGCGTGTTCAACACGGCTTCGATTTCGGATTTGATGCCCATCTGCTCGAAAATATCTTTCAACTTCATACCGGTCGGCCGGTTTATCACGATACCGAGCGCGCCTTCCGCATTATGTTGGCACAGGTAAGTGACGGTATGAAAGAAATGCGGGTCGGCCAGGCCGGGCATCGCGATCAAAAACTGATTGTTCAAATAAGTTGCGTCTGTCATGGCAGTGCTCATAGGCTAACGGGCGGTCATACCGGTTTCGTCCGAGAATTTCCAGACCCTGGTAATCACCAAAACGTTCACTTCTCTCAACAACTCGTCCGGTAACGCCGCAAACGGCGCACTCATCTTGACGATGCGCTTGGCAGCGTCGTCCAACGCCGGATTTCCGGACGATTTAACAATCCGCATACTGTAAATACTGCCGTCGGCACTGATGCCGACATCCATCGTCAAGATTTGCGAGGCCCCTTTTTTGCGAGCCGCCTCAGGATAATTCAGATTGCCGGTACGCTCAACCTTGTCTTCCCAATCCTTGACGTATTGCGCTGCCAGGTATTTGTGGGTACTGATCGAGTTGACGAATTTGATTTTCGATTCCTGGGTACTTTGCTGGCTGTTACGAATCCGCTCGCCCAGTTGCGCGATCTGCTGCTGTAGGGCTTCAGGGGATAATTTGGGGGCGGCGTCATGGACCTCAACCGGCTCGGGTGTTTCCACCGGCTGTTCCGGCTCAGCCGCAATCTTAACCGGCGCCCTGGCTTGGACCAGCACCTTTTCGGTGACCGGTTTGGCCGGAATCGGCATCGGCTGCGGCACCACTTTTTTCTGCGGCGGACTCGGCGGCGAAAACGGTACCGCCTCTTTATGCTGCAAAGGCTCCGGTTTTTGGGTTTGCTCGCCGGCGCCGAGCTGATGCTCCGCAGCCAGATACTTGGCATCCTTCGGCGCCTTTTTCAGCGGAGTATGGGCCACTGTGATCTCCAGCGATTTATCCATCTTTGCCGGTTTCGGCGAGGTAAAGTTGATACCCAATACAATCACGACGTGCACCACCGCCGCCAGAAACAAAGCCGTGATCAGCGAATCGCCTTGCGACAGCGGGGTCGGCGTCAACTGCGGAACCTGCATTTCAACCTTGCACTTGGGCGGCAATGTGGTCCATCAATTGCGCGCTGATATTGATGCCGAATTGCTTATCCAATTCCTGGACGCAGGTCGGGCTGGTGACATTGACTTCGGTCAGGTAATCGCCGATCACATCCAAGCCGACGAACACCAAACCTTTTTCCCGCAATGTCGGCCCAACCTGTTCGGCAATCCAACGGTCGCGCGCGCTCAATTCGCGGCCCTCACCGCGTCCACCCGCCGCCAGATTGCCGCGGCTTTCGCCGCTGGCCGGAATCCGCGCCAGGCAATACGGCACCGGTTCGCCGTTCACCATCAAGATTCGTTTGTCGCCGTCTCTCACCGCCGGTAAGTAACGTTGCGCCATGATGTAACTGCTGCCGTGGCCGGTCATGGTTTCCAGAATCACGCTCAGATTAGGGTCGCCCTCGCGCACATGGAAAATCGAGGCGCCGCCCATGCCATCCAGCGGCTTCAAAATGATCTCGCCTTGTTCGGCCAGAAAATTGCGGATTTTTTGCGGATCCCGCGCCACCAACGTATCGGTGCAGCATTGTGGAAACCAGGCGGTAAACATTTTTTCGTTGGCATCGCGTAGCGACTGCGGCTTATTGACTACATACACACCTTGGCGTTCGGCTTGCTCCAGCATATAGGTGGCGTAAATATATTCCTGGTTGAACGGCGGATCCTTGCGCATCATGATCACGTCCAGCTCGGACAGTTCGATCTGCCGCTCGGCGCCGAAAGCATGCCATTGTTTCTCGTCGCGCTTGACTTCGAGCAGGCGGCTGCGGGCATAGGCATGGCCGTTACGCATAAATAGATCGGACAACTCCATGTAGTGCAGCTCCCAGCCGCGGGCCTGAGCCTCCAGCAACATGGCAAAACTGGTGTCTTTTTTGATATTGATCTGGCCGATGGGATCCATGACCATGCCGAGTTTGATTGCCATAAAGTCCTGTATTACGCGAAACAAGTGGGAATGCGGGGGATTTTATCAAATTTATTTTCCAGGCTGCGGTTTACCCGGAAAAGTTTTTTTGATATAAAGCGCGGCTATTTTGAATCAAAAGCTCGCATTGAGGTAGTCATGTCCAGAGTATGCCAAGTAACAGGTAAACGCCCCCTGAGCGGGCACAACGTTTCACACGCAATGAACAAAACCAAGCGCCGTTTTGAGCCGAATCTGCACCATCACAGATTCTGGGTGGAAAGCGAAAACCGCTGGGTACGCTTGAGAGTATCTTCAAAAGGCATGCGAATCATCGACAAAAATGGCATTGATGCGGTTTTGGCCGACATCCGTAGCCGTGGCGAACAAGTTTAAGGAGACAGACAATGCGCGACAAAATCAAATTGGTTTCGACTGAAGGTACCGGCCACTTCTACACCACCACTAAAAACAAAAAAACCATGCCGGAAAAGATGGAGATCAAAAAATTCGATCCTGTCGTCCGCAGACACGTAATGTACAAAGAAGCCAAAATCAAATAATTCCGCTTCTAGCCCGCCGGGCGGCCGGAATCTCCGGTCAGCCCCGGTTGCCGGCGTTCTTGATTTCCTCCAGCTCGGCCTTCAGGCTTTCGGAATACTTGGCAAGCGATAAGTATTTCATCTCCAAAGCCTTTTTCTCTGCTTCCAGAATATTGTATTTGGTCTTTAGTTGTTGCAAATAGCGACGCAGCTTTAGCATGTCGTCCTGCAGCGACGAAGGCTCGGCGAAGACTTGGCTAGTGGCGGCTGACATGGCGGTGTCGCCGGCAATCTCACGGAAATTGCCAGTCTCGATACCATCGTCGATCGGAAACGAAGACGGCGATTTCAAATAGCTCGGATCGATCTCGTCAATACCGCCGGCCAAAATCAGCGCATTGAATTTGTGCCTCATCAAAATAAAAGCCGCCGCCTCGCTCATGCGGCCGTTCTGGCACACCACCACGATCGGATGCTGCCGGTTCAAGGTTTTCAAATGCATTCGCAATGAAAAGAACGGGATATTGATGCTCAACGGCAAATGCAGCGGCTTATAGTGGTCCGGCTCGCGAACGTCGATCAAATCCGCGCCTTTAGCCACTAATTCCTGAGACTCTCGATAATTGATATATTTCAGCGTCGGCTGCTTGATCAAGGTCAAAAACAACTCTTTCTCCAAGCGCAACAGACTGACATCGGTCAGCGCGGTCACCGACACATTTCGCGGCTCCCCGGAAATCAGCGAATCTTCGCCGAAAGTATCCTGATCGCTCAGCAGGGCGAGCTTAATATCTTTTGCATTCGGCGCCGGCCTGCGGCTGACTTGGCAACGCCCTCTCTTGATGATGTAGAAATAATCGCCGGCGTCGCCCTGCCTGACGATCACGTCCCCGGCGTCGACGCGCAGTTCCTGCATACCGATCAAAATCTTCTGCAGGTTTGCCGGCGGCAACGCACGAAACACCGGCGACTTCAATAAAGTCGTCATCCAGTCGTCGTTGTCCTCCACCTCGTCTACCACCATAAAACTCTCGTTTTCCTCGAAATTGCCGTCTTGCGCCGATTTCACCATATCGGTATTCAAACGTAAAAACCGAATTCTACTATTAGCGACTGCGTTCACTTTTCGCGGAATCTGATGCGCCAGCGCAAACCGGGCTGACGGGCTGTCGGCGCTGATGGTTTCAATCGTGAGCGCTTCGGTCTGCAAGGTCACGCTGCCGTCCAGCAAATAGACCAACTCGTTGCGTTCGTCGCCGCGTTGAAATAAAAATTTACCTTCTTCGGCGGATTCGATATTGATTTGGGCGCATATCGCCTCAAATTTACTGAACGGCAGCGTGGAGAGCGGAATTAACTGCCGGATAATCCGGCCCTCGGCGGAATGGATGTCGACAGCCACTAGTCAGGTGCGGATTGAAGAGTATGGAATCCAACGACGGAACATAACCTATGATAGCCGATTATTAATTAAACTCCGGGAAACAAATTAGGCTCCGGCGTGTCCATGCCGGCAATCCAACAAACCACAACCCAAAAACATAACCACCATGAGAAAAATCATTCTGCTATTTTTGCTTGGCTTGAGTAGTTGGCAGTCCAACGCCGCATTGCCCTTGCAGGTCGATGGCACCAACCTCCCGTCACTGGCGCCGATGCTGGAGCAAAGCATGCCGGCCGTGGTCAACATTTCCACCTCCACCAACGTGAGGATGCAGGCAAACCCGCTGATGAACGACCCCCTCTTCCGCCGGTTTTTCAACATCCCCAACAACCCCAAGCAACAACAGCGCAACAGCCTGGGCTCCGGCGTGATCATCGACAAGGACCAAGGCTACGTGTTGACCAACAACCACGTGATCGACAAAGCCGACAAGATTAACGTAACCCTGGCCGACGGCCGCCAACTGAACGCTAAATTGCTCGGCACCGACCCGGAAGCCGACGTCGCAGTAATCCAAATCCCGGCCGACAATCTGACTGCGTTAAAAGTCGCCGATTCCAGCCAACTGAAAGTCGGCGATTTCGTCGTCGCGATCGGCAACCCGTTCGGCCTGGGCCAAACCGTCACCTCCGGCATCGTCAGCGCCCTGGGCCGCTCCGGCCTCGGCATCGAAGGTTACGAAGACTTCATCCAGACCGACGCCTCGATCAATCCCGGCAACTCCGGCGGCGCACTGGTCAACTTGCGCGGCGAATTCGTCGGCATGAACACAGCCATCCTGGCGCCGAGCGGCGGTAATGTCGGCATCGGCTTCGCGATTCCGTCCAACATGGCGCTGCGTTTAATGGAGTCTTTGGTGCAGCACGGCGAGGTGCGCCGCGGCCTGCTCGGCGTCACCACCCAAGATCTGACGCCGGACTTGGTCAAAGCCTTCTCCTTGAAAAGCCAGCACGGCGCCGTGGTGAGCCGAGTCGAAGCCGGATCGCCGGCCGAAAAAGCCGGGCTGGAACCCGGTGACATCATCGTCGCAATCAACGGCCAGGATGTAAAAGGCGGTAGCACCCAAATCCGTAATGCGGTCGGCCTGCTGCAAGTCGGCGATACTGCCGAATTGGACATCATGCGCGGCGAAGAACGCAAAACCGTGCAGGCCACGATAGGCAAACCGAAACGGCCACAGCTCGAAGGCGCCAAACTGCATCCGATCCTGAGCGGCGCCACGCTCGGCGTCACCCCGAAAGAGCAGGTGGAAGGAGTTCTGATCGAAAAAGTGGAACAAAACTCGAAAGCCTGGAAAACCGGCCTGCGCCCCGGCGACGTCATCGTCACCGCCAACCGCTACCGGGTCCGAAACCTGGACGAAATGAAGCAGGTGGTCAATCCCAACGCGCCGCTGCTGGTCAACCTGCAACGCGGCGGCGAAGCGTTCTTCGTGGTACTGCAATAGTCGGCGTCAGGTCAACATCGACTTCAGCGCGGCCAGGCTAGCCTTGCCGCGCTGCTTGATCTCCTCCGGGGCCAATTGTTTTTTATTGGCCCACTCCAAATCCTCCTCCGGCAACTCGCCTAAAAACCGGCTGGGTTCGCATTCCGCCAATTCGCCGTAGCGCTTGCGGTGAGTGCAATAACTGAAGGTCAGAGTTTGTTGGGCGCGGGTGATGCCGACGTAAGCCAGGCGCCGCTCTTCCTCGATATTCCCGGTTTCGATGCTGTTCTGGTGCGGCAACAGGTTTTCTTCCATGCCGATCAGAAACACGTGCGGAAACTCCAGCCCCTTGGCGGCGTGCAAAGTCATCAGACTGACCTGGTCGCCGGCCTGTTCCTCCTGGTTACGATCCAGGATATCCAGCAGCATCACTTTAGCGATCACATCCGCCAACGACTGTTCGCGGCCCTCCTCTTTAGTCGCGATGCGCCGCAGCCACTCGATCAATTCGTAGACGTTTTTCAGCTTGCGCTCGGCCGAGGCCGGGGTTTTGCTGTTCTCGTCCAGCCACTGCGGATAATGGATTTCGTCGATCATTTTTTCGATTTCGGCAAAGGTATCGCCGCGCTCGATCTTCAGCGCCTTATCCCGCACCCAATCGCAGAACCGGGTCAAACGCTGCACCGATTTTTCCGAAAGCCGCTGCTGCAAGCCCAGCTCGGAACAGGCCTGGAACAAGCTGATATGCCGCTCGTTGGCGTAAGCGCCCAATTTTTCCAAAGTGGTCGGCCCGATCTCCCGCCGCGGTGTGTTGATCACCCGCAAGAACGCCGCGTCGTCTTCGCGGTTGACCAACAGGCGTAGATAAGCCAACACATCTTTGATTTCGGTGAACGAAAAAAACGAGGCGCTGCCGCTGATGAAATACGGCACGTTGTTTTCGCGCAGCTCCTTCTCGAACAAGCGCGACTGGTGGTTGCCGCGGTACAAAATGGCATAGTCGCCGTAGCTGCCGCCGGTCTTGAACCGGTGGTGAACGATCTCGGCGGTGATTTGCTTGGCCTCGGCCAGATCGTTTTTATGGCTCAACACCCGCAACGGCTCGCCGTAGCCGAGTTCGCTCCACAATTTTTTCTCGAAGGTATGCGGATTGTTGGCGATCAATTGGTTGGCCACCTTCAAAATCCGCCCGGCCGAGCGGTAGTTCTGCTCCAGCTTGATCACCTGCAACCGGCTGTAATCCTTTTGCAACTGACTCAGATTCTCGGGCTGGGCGCCGCGCCAGGCATAAATCGACTGGTCGTCGTCGCCGACCACGGTAAACCTGCCCAGGGACCCAGCAAGCGCCCGCACCAACTGGTACTGGGTGATATTAGTATCCTGATACTCATCGACCAGCAAATAGCGAATCCGATGCTGCCACTTTTCCAAAACATCCGGATGCCGTTGAAACAATTCCACCGGCAGGCCGATCAGGTCGTCGAAATCCACCGCGTTATAGGCCTTCAAACTGCGGTTGAATTGATGATACAAGCGCGCCGCCGCGGCGGTTTCTGTGTCGTCGGCCCGGCTCAAGACCTGCTCCGGACTGACGAACGCGTTTTTCCACTGACCTATCTTATGGTTGTAACTCTCGACGGCGTCGATGTCGCAACCGTCGGCACCATGGCCGATCAATTGCTTCAGCAGACTCAATTTGTCCTGCTCGTCGAACAAGGTGATCGCGGCCTTGTACCCCAGCGCCTTGTGTTCCTTACGCAGAATTTCCAAACCCAGGGAATGAAACGTCGACACCCGCAGGCCGCGGCTTTGCTTGTCGTCGATCAAACGGCCGACCCGACTTTTCATCTCCCGCGCGGCCTTGTTGGTAAAGGTGACGGCGGCGATATGTCGCGCTGCGGTGCCTTGTTGCACCAGGTACGCAATCTTTTCGGTAATTACCCGGGTCTTGCCGCTGCCGGCACCGGCCAGCACCAGCAAAGGACGATCCACGGTTTTGACCGCGGCGAGTTGTTGCGGATTGAGTTTGGGAGCCATTTATGAATGATCGAAGAGCTGGTCACGCCTTTGCCGCCCTTGTTATGGAAGCAGACGTACTTCATCGTGGGCCACACGCTGTGGCAGGGCATTTCCTGAACGGTACAGGCTATTTTAGCCCGTCGGCAAAACCTGGTTTGCAAAAGAATGGCGCCGAGTAAGAAGGCAGGGGAATAGACTCTGCCGTTCCGTAGTGCTTTTCAGCCAAAAACGGCGCGGGCGGGCCTGTGAGGACGCCGGTCCGCGCCGGGTTAGAACTTAAGCTTCGTAATTGGCGCTGGCGAATTCCCAATTAACCAAAGCCCAGAATGCTTCCAGATATTTAGGGCGCAAGTTGCGGAAATCGATGTAATAGGCGTGCTCCCAAACGTCGCAGGTCAAGATCGGAGTCTTGCCGTCGGTCAATGGGCAACCGGCGTTGCTAGTGCTGACCAGTTCCAGGCCGCCCTTGTCGTTTTTCACCAGCCATGCCCAGCCGGAACCGAACGTGGTGACGGCGCACTTGGTGAATTCTTCTTTGAATTTTTCGAACGAACCGAAGGTTCTCTCGATCGCGTTGGCCAAGCCGCCGGTCGGTTCGCCGCCGCCGTTGGGAGACAGGCTATTCCAATAGAATGTATGGTTCCAGACTTGGGCTGCGTTGTTGAACACGCCACCAGACGATTTTTTGACGATTTCTTCCAGAGACAAACCTTCGAACTCGGTACCCGGAACCAGATTGTTCAGGTTGGTCACATAGGTTTGGTGGTGTTTGCCGTAGTGGTATTCGATGGTTTCGGCGGAAATGTGCGGCGCCAAAGCGTCTTTGGCATACGGTAATGCAGGTAATTCAAAACTCATCTTTAATTCTCCAGATTGATTGAACAGCAGCAGTGACTAGGTGCGGACCGGGTCCAACCTAATTACCTAGCATTATAATAAAGAATTATTCTGGTTTTAAAAAGCACATTTAATTCAATAGCTTAGTATTTTTAGAACAGATCGTAGGGCCGCGCCGGGCGTTGCCGCAACCAGAACCTTTAAAAACCCTAGCAAATCAAAGTGTTATAAAATAGCACCCGGCAGTACCCGCCACGCATTAGTTGATCATCACCACGCCGCCTTTCAATGTCAGCATGCCGTCGCCGCTAACGGTAGTCTGCAAACCCTTCAGCTCAGCCTGAGTGTCGGCTTGGATTTTGACCATCATGCCTTTAATCGTCACACCGCTCTGGTCAATCTTGATGCTGTTGGAGCCTACTTTCAGTTCTATGGATTGCGCCGCCTCTTCCGAAATGGCGCCGGCATCGAGCTTAACCGTCAAATTGCCCGATCCCAACTTGACGCTACGGTTACCGGAACTGACGGTCAATTCGTCGTTGCCTTGCTGAATCTCGACGGTGCGGTTACCGGTCTTGACCGTCAATTTATCATTACCCTGATCCAGGGTCACGGTGCGGTGGTTATAGATATCTATGGTTTGATCGCCGGCATCTTTTTTATCAAAACCAATTTTCTGTACGTCGTTGTTCTCGACGATACGGGTAAAGTTTTTTTCCGCGTGCAGATAGATTTCCTCTTCACCATACTTGTCCTCGAACCGGAGTTCATTAAAGTTTCCGGTGCCGCCTTGAGGCGTGCTGCGAGTCTTGATACCACTTTGGGTTTTATTGGCATCCAGCGTGTACGGCGGCATATTGACGCTGTTGTAAACTCGGCCGGTTATGATCGGATTGTCCGGATTGCCTTCCAGAAAATCGACCACAACCTCCTGGCCGACTCGGGGTATGAACATGCTGCCCCAGTTCTTGCCGGCCCAAATCTGCGCGACGCGCACCCAACAGGAGCTATTCTCGTTTTTGGTGCCGAGCCGGTCCCAATGGAATTGGACTTTAACCCGGCCGTATTGGTCGGTCAGGATTTCGTCGCCCTGTCCGCCAACCACGACGGCGGTTTGCACGCCTTGAACCACCGGAACCCGCGTCAATCGGGGCGGGCGGTAAACATAAGACGTATTGATCACCGAATAGGTACACAGGTACTCTTCCTCGCCGCCGACACCGGAGTCGAAACCGTTATTGCGAATGCTGATATCGGTAGACAACACCATGTACTGGCTATTCTGGTCGGCGCGGGGATATTCGGCCAAGCTGAACGTCAGACCGGTTGCCAGCCCTCTTACATTACCGCCGGCAAAGATCTGCTCGTGCTCGGAACGGGCCTGTTCCATCCGTAACCTGGCATAGCGCTCGCCTTCCGTAGCGGTTTTATATTCGCCCGGATAATCGTAAATTTCCTTCCCGGACTCCGCGTGCTCGCCATCAATCAACGACGCCACCTTCAAATCGGCAGTGGCGGCTTCGAAATCGTATTCGTTCAAGCGGTAACCACCGCTTTGAATTTGCCGACTGAAAGTCCAGTCGAAGATATGCTCTTCGTCGCGCACGCCCTGATTGTCGGGCGGGTAATACTTGACCGTGGCATTGCCGGCAAGCGCCTGGTGCGCCTGCATGTTGTCGCACAACACCATGGTGTGGCTGCCGTTCTGGTGTTGGAAGTAGTAATAGATACCCTCCTCCTCCATCAAACGGCTGACCAAATTGAAATCCGTCTCCCGATATTGCACGCAGAACTCACGCTCCGGGTAGGTTTCGTTCAGATTCAGGGTTGGCACGATGCCGTATTCGCCAAGTATGCTCTTGACAATCTCGGACGCGGTCGTCGGCGCGGCTTGGTTGCCTTCGCCGACAGAAGGCGACAAAACCCGGCAATTGCTCGCCCTGGTCATCAACCAGGCTTTGGGGTGCAACCAGACCCGGTAGTTGTACAAGTCGCCCAGCATGCCGAGTTGATTGACCCGAGTGACGATACCGTTAAACCAGCGACTACCGCTGTTCTCCAATGCCAGTTCGACCGTCAAACCGGTACCCAATAAAGCTTTCAAATCGAGGGTACCGCTTTCGCTCAACAGTTCCAATTCGTATTCGAACAAGCGGCTGACGGTTTCGTTACCGGTCATCCGATAAAGTGCGAAAACACCATCGCCCAGCGCCGTGGTCACCTTGGCTACACGTTGATCTTGAGAGAGGGACATGTCGAAATCCTAAATGAAACTGTTGAAGAACCGAGCCCGGCGAGTTACCCGATCAATACGGTCGGGTAACCGACGACAATGGTGCCGCCGTGGGCGCAAGTGTCGCCCATACGGGCGGCCGGCATATTGCCAATCAATACTGTCGTGGAACCCATCGCAATGGTATCGGGAGGTCCGACGCAAACCGCCATATCTGTCGCACGGGCAGCGGGCATATTACCGATTAAAACGGTGGGGGCGCCGGGGCCGGAAATCGGCCCGCCCACATGAGGTACCGGTCCGGTGAACATTGGGCAAACATGCATATCGGTCAAGCGTGCGGCGGGCTGTCCCATATCGTCCCTCCATCAAGCCGCTTGCCAGACCCGGCCGTTGCCGCCGTTGGCGATATCGATACCTTGCTCCAGAAAGAACTGGTATTTGTCCTGGGATTTGTCCGGCTGCGTCAGCACCGCGGCCAGCATCACGGCCCCGGCCACAGCCTTACCGGTCAAATTGTCGGCCGGCGGCACGGCCGGCACGTTTTCCGGCGCCATACTGCCTTCACTCCAGAACGCCGCCATTGCCGCCCAAGCAGCCGGGTTTTCGAACGACGCATCGTGGGCTGCGCTGTTCGCCAATCTGCGATTGGGTTCGGTCGGCTTGAACACCCATAACTCGGCAGCCTCCAAGGCTTTCACCACTTCCGGCTTGGTATCCGGTCCGACCACGCTGCGGGCGCTGATGCAGGCCCACCAGGTTGCTTCCCGCTTGGGCAAGGCTCTTGCCAGAAACCGAACGGCATCGGGGAACAGTTTGAGTTCGATCAAGTTGCGCAAAAATGCCGCCGGTGCCAGGTCCTCGGCCAAACAACGTAACGCATCCGGCTCCAACTGAATATCCCGGCAAATTTGCGCCGCCGTGGGCATCGTCACTTTGCGTAAACTTACCGCACTTGTCATGCTGTCTCCCATCTCCAACGTGTCTGATTTCGGATTTTCTCTGTCGTGATTGCGAATCTGCAAGTAAAAATCTTAACCGTTGAACGCCAAGTTAGCTACCCGGTTTAAAGCGCTTCGAACGGGTTTACATTGGCCCAATCCGTTTGCAATACCGCCTGCCAACAATTAGCCTTACCGTGCGCACCGCCGCCGGTGGCATTCGGCAAATCCACAACCATGCCGACATGGTCGCCCGCCAACCCCTCGACACTGACTAAATCGCCAGCGATCCGAAAATTGACGCCGGGACAATCGGATGCGCTTTTCGATTTCCAGGTTCGAATCATCATTTGCGGCTTGAGTATATTGACATGGGCTGCTTTGATCACTTGAGCCATCGCCGGCGCATTAAAGGTGACGAAAGGCACTCCTTCCCAAACGCCAATCACTTGAGCCAACCCGCCTCCTAATGAGTGCCCGGTCACCGATATTCTTCTGCCATTGGCAATTTGTTTGGCGGCCTTCAGCATTTGTCGCGCCGACGAACATTGGTTGGGCAGAATACGTAGACCGATTCTCAGATCCGCCCCAATATCCGAGAATAGTTTTCCCTTTTGCCCCGGATTCGTGCCGCAGCAACCAACCACGACATCCGTGCTGCTGCACCAGATGCCGCCTTGAAACCCGTCGCCATACCAGGTCCCCGACTCCCACTTCTGCACCTGCCAATCGTCCACCATATGCCCTGGGGGCTCGGAGTAATATTGGTTGGCGCTTTTATAATATGCGGCGATTGCGATTTTTGCGTAGTCTAGACAAGTTGCCATCTAACTAATTTTGAAATGTGAATTAAAAACTGGCCTTTTTCTCTAAAGCGGAAGAAATAAAACAGACCACTACACGCTAGAAATATCTTGTTCCGCTTCCCACTATAAATTGCCAAAGCAAAAACTCACCTAGGAAGCGAATTGCGGAAAAACTCAATTTAGATTTTCAGCAAAAATCACCAACTATATTCATCTAACAGGGTATAAGGTCTGGACATGGATGCCATCCATTGGCAGCTTATCCACAATCATTACCGCCTGACTAAAATCTTCCAAGTGAGTTATATCCGAATCTTTACTGGCAAAATTCATTTTAAACGCATTTTCTTTAACAAACTCTAATCTATCCAATGATTTAGAAATCTTCACTCTATTCGAGGCTCCATCTAGCTTCGCCAATTCGACTTGTCCTTCATCAGAGTTAAGCAAAAACCAACCCACAACAACCGCTTGTTGTACATCTAGAAACGAACCTGAATTATCTTTTGAGTTATCAATAAAACTACCAAATGCACCTTTCGCTTGCTGAGTATTCATACCCGGATTAAGAGCCTTCCAAATATCACGATGTTCGGACTCAGGCCTTACTACTCCAGTAGGCCCCATAATGATGGGGTGGGTACTATCGCTCTTTAAAGTCCCGCTTAAGCGATCAGATATTTGCAAACCACTTACACCAACATGCAAACTCAGAATATGACTAGGTTCGTTGCTAACCGGACTTGGCAGCCCTTCTCTCGTAGTTAAAATCGCATGGACTTCTTGTTTAGAATATTTTCTTGCTCTAGCCATCTTAAAATCTCCACTTTCAAAGAAAAACTTTTTTATTCCAAAAACACAACAAAAACGAATCCGCAGTTATTTGATAACGCGAAATAGCTGAGTATTCAAAGCATCACATCACGATTAGAACTCATATCCAAAATCCCCACCCTCAACCTTAACCTGCACCCGCTCGATCGGCGCACCCTCCATCATCCGGGTCAAAAACTCCTCGCTGATTTTCGGCAGGACGGTATTGGTCAAAATTGCATCTATCATCCGGCCGCCGCTTTCCAATTCGGTGCAGCGGCTGGCGATCAGTTTGATCACGTCGTCGTCGTAGTTGAACGGGACCTTGTGGGTTTCTTCGACCCGCTTTTTGATCCGGTTCAATTGCAAGCGGGCGATCGCGCCTATCATTTCGTCGTTTAACGGATAGTACGGAATCACCACCAAACGGCCGAGCAGCGCCGGCGGGAACACCTTCAGCAACGGTTCGCGTAGCGCTTTGGCAATCCCTTCCGGTTCCGGCATCAGATCCGGGTCTTTGCACAGATTGGCGATCAGGTCGGTACCGGCGTTGGTGGTCAATAAAATCAGCGTGTTTTTGAAGTCGATGACGCGGCCTTCGCCGTCTTCCATCCAGCCCTTGTCGAACACCTGGAAGAAGATTTCGTGCACGTCGGGATGAGCTTTTTCGACCTCGTCCAGCAACACGACGCTGTAGGGCCGGCGCCGGACCGCTTCGGTCAACACCCCGCCCTCGCCGTAACCGACGTAGCCGGGAGGCGCACCTTTCAATGTCGACACGGTATGCGCTTCCTGGTATTCGCTCATGTTGATGGTAATGACGTTCTGCTCGCCGCCGTACAAGGCTTCGGCCAAAGCCAATGCGGTCTCGGTCTTGCCGACGCCGGACGTACCGGCCAACATGAACACGCCGATCGGTTTGTTCGGATTGTCCAATCCGGCGCGCGAAGTCTGAATCCGCTTGGCAATCATCTCCAACGCATGGCGCTGGCCGATGATGCGTTGTTCCAGATTGTCGGCCAATTTCAGCACGGTTTCGATTTCGTTCTTGACCATCCGCCCGACCGGAATCCCGGTCCAATCCTGCACCACGGCGGCGACGGCCTGATGGTCGACGGTCGGTAAGATCAACGGCGACTCGCCTTGTTGTTCACGCAATTGCGTTTGCAAGTCTTTCAATTCGGCCAACAAGGCATCGCGGTCTTCCTGCGCGTCAGTCGAATCGGTTGTTGGTTCGGCTGCACCGTCCACCGCATGTCCGGCCGAACGCAATTTGCTGCGCAACGCCAGAATCTTGCCGACCAATTCTTTCTCGGCGTTCCAACGCTCCTCCAAACCCACCAGCCGCTCGCGTTCGGCTACCAATTTTTCGTTGGCCGACTCTTCGCGGCCAACCACTTCGACACCGACGGTTTTTTCGCGGCCGATGATCGCCAATTCGGTTTCCAGCGCTTCGATACGCTTGCGGCAGTCGTCGACCTCGGCCGGCACAGCGTGCTGGCTGACGCCGACTCGGGCGCAAGCGGTATCCAACAGGCTGACCGCCTTATCCGGCAGTTGCCGAGCCGGAATGTAGCGGTGCGATAATTTCACCGCCGCTTCCAGCGCTTCATCCAGAATCAATACCTGATGGTGTTTTTCCTGTACTGAAACCACGCCGCGCATCATGCGGATAGCCTTGGCTTCGTCCGGCTCGTGGACTTGCACGACTTGAAAGCGGCGGGTCAAGGCCGGGTCTTTTTCGATATGTTTTTTATACTCGGCCCAGGTGGTCGCCGCGACGGTACGCAATTGGCCGCGCGCCAACGCCGGCTTCAACAGATTGGCGGCATCGCCAGTGCCGGCAGCGCCGCCGGCGCCGACCAGCGTGTGAGCTTCGTCGATGAACAGAATGATCGGTTTCGGCGAAGCTTGGACTTCTTCGATGACTTGGCGCAGGCGGTTTTCGAATTCGCCTTTCATGCTGGCGCCGGCCTGCAGCAAGCCGACGTCCAAGGTGCGCAAACTGACGTCGCGCAAAGACGGCGGCACGTCGCCGGCGACAATTTTCAAAGCAAAACCTTCGACGACCGCCGTTTTGCCGACCCCGGCCTCGCCGGTCAGAATCGGATTGTTCTGGCGGCGGCGCATCAGGATGTCGATGACCTGGCGGATTTCCTCGTCGCGGCCGACAATCGGATCAATCTTGCCTTGGCGGGCCTGTTCGGTCAGGTCGACGGTGAATTGTTTCAGGGCCTCCTGCTTGCCCATCGCCGCCGGCGCTATCGCACCGCTGGCCTCGCCCGGCGTCGCGGCGATATGGCTGCCGTCGGTTGCCGTTTGGCCGTCTTCCGGCGAACCGGCAATCACATTCGGCAGCTCGTCGGAGACGCTGTCCGGTTTCAGTTTTTCAAATTCACGGGAAATGCCGATCAGCTCGTTGCGCAGACCTTTGGTTTTTAGCATGCCGACCAGCAAATGGCCGCTACGTACCTGGTTTTCGCCGAATAACAGCGTGCCGTAGACCCAGCCGCGTTCGACGCTGTCTTCGATATGCGGCGAGAAATCGGAAATCGAGGTCGAGCCGCGCGGCAGCTTGTCCAGCGCTTCGGTGACTTCTTTCGCAATCCGCGACATGTCCAGGCCGTAATGCTTGATCGCCCGATGCAGGTCGGAGTCGGGCAATTGCAGCAATTGGCTCAACCAATGCACCAATTCGACGTAGGGGTTCCCCCGCAGCTTGCAGAACACCGTCGCGCTCTCGACGGCTTTGTAACAAACCCGGTTGAGTTTCCCAAACAGCTTGACTCGGCTAATTTCTGCCATCGCTACATTTCCTGTTCAAAAGTTAAGGTTGGTTTAACAGTTCGCCCCTACGGCGATAAATGGGTCGAGCAATAAATCGTCGGCGTCGCATTCGCTACTGCGCGGCCCCAGCCACATACTCCAGCCCAGTTGGGCATAGCCGTTCATACTGCGCTTATCCTGTTGCGGCGGCACACCCAGAGCCATTTCCGGCGGTACTTCTGCGCATTTCAATACCAATTGGGCATCCCACACATACTCATCACCGACGTAATTCCGTACGGCGGACTTGACTTGTTCGAACAATACCGCGCCCGGCAACAATGCCAAATAATCGGCCAACGCCATCGGCCCCAGTACGACCTTGAATTTGTGCTGACAACCCCAGACCGAAGCACCCAGTAAAGCGGTTTGGCCTAAGCTGGCAATTTCGGGACTTGCACCCAAGCGCGTTTGTTCGGCCGGTTGGATATCCATCCACTCGCCAACGAACTCCTCGATACGCACCCCTAGCCCCAGGACATCGGCAATCACGGCGCGCAATCCGTCGGGATGTTTGGTTTGGACGGAAAAATGGCCGGCATAAAACAGTTTCGCCCGATCCGCCAGCGCATCCCGCTGCTGGAAAGCTTCTCCGGCAACGCCCGCCAAGCTACCGACATAAAAAGCAAAGCGGTCGGTGTGCGGCCGATCGTAATGCACTTCCGGTCGAGCATTGGCCCAAGCCCGGTAAAACAGGCTGATCATGCGATGGTGAAACACATCGGCAAACCGGGCCAGGGTCGGGTCGTGATGGTGGCGCGCACGTTGCCGGGCGTATTCGGTCAAATGCAAGGGCAACGGACCGTTCGGGCCGAACAATCCCATAAAGTTGACTGCCAGCCGGGGCTTTGCCGAATTAGCACTCTCCGCGACGTAAGCCGAGATGGCCGACGCCGGAAACTCCAATCCGGGTTCCTGAGACAAGCGGATCGCATCATCCCCTGCTTTCAGACTTTCGCCCAACCGCGGCTTGTCCGGGTGCAAGGTTTCTATCAAACGCAAAGCTTCGAAAAAATCGAAGCGATCCGCGGCTTGCCGCAATTCGTCGATCAAAACGTTTGGCGGCATCCCATCCTCACCGGCCATCTGGCCACTTCGCCGCGGTCGGTAGTCCGAATCGCGGTTTCGACGAAGGAATTGATCGACACGTAACGGGCAAAGAACTGCTCCAGCACTGTACCCATTAAGAAATACCCGCCGCCTTCGAAGGCCGATTCGTCGAGTAAGACCGATATTTCCAGACCGCGACCGAACACCATCGGCCCTTTGGAATCGATGCGCCTGACTACATTCTTCGAGCTAACCGAAATGACACCCTCGATTTGCTTCTTGATCGCCGGCTCGCGGCTTTCCGCATACAAGCCCAATAATTCCCGCAATGCGGCGGCGCCGGTTTTCTGATCGCTGTCGATCAAGGACAAGTAATTCAGCGACAAATGGTTGATCAAGCGCCACACCGTATCCGACTCGTAGGCTGCCGGTAGCGGCCGGGTTGGCCCGGCGATACAACGGATCGATTTGACCGGCGCACTGATCTGGAGCGTAAAGTCGGTATCGCCCAAACCAACCGGCATGACCAAAGGCAAATCGCGGTTGGTGCAGAGCGTCTCAACGCCCAACTGCTCCAATTTGGTGGAATAGGGGACCTCGGTCGCGTCGACCAGGGCGATAAACACTTCGCTGCCAATGTAGCTGGAACGCACGCCTTTGCGGCGCTGTTTGGACGACAACACCCGTTTCGTCCGTCTTAGCGCATAAAATGCGGTTTCAGCCTGATTCTGGTAAGCCGATTTGGAACCGTAGAACGGCAGAAATGGTTGCTCGCCGGCTTGGTCGTTTCCGTAGCCACAAACCTCGTTAACGCTGTACACTTCGAAATCCATCGGCCGGCTGCGGTCGACTACCAAATGGTATTCGGACTGGCGATGGTCGACGTGCATGCGGTCGGCGCGCTTCGGGAACAAATTGATAGCCGGCGCGCAAAACAGCGCCAAATTGTTCTGGTCCAACGCGTTGACCAGTTGCAAATCGCTCCGGTCCAACAGCACGAACAGCTCCAGTTCCTCGCTGTCGCAGGCCGCCGTCAACTGATTCAACCGCTCCAACTCGACAAACAGGTAGCGATCCGGAAACGCGAAATATTCCTGCAATATCCGGTAACCGTCGAACGAGCGCGGCGTTTGCCTGAGCAACGCCTCTTCCTGATTGAAGCCCATGCCACGCGCCACCCGGCCGTTGGCGTATTCGAAACCATGGGACGCGCCGGCTTTGAATTTTGCGGCCAAGCCCACCGCGTTGGCCAAAAACTGCTCGTACAAGCGGTAAGGAATATTGCCGGAACCGCGCAAGAACAAGGGCAAGTTTTGCAGCGGCATCTTGCTGAACTTAATGCCGCCGACCGTACGCAACACGATGCGGAATGCGGCCTTGACCGTCGGCGGATAGCGTCCCGGTGTCAGCCCGCTGCTGGAAATCGCCGCCAAACTGGGCAAATATTCCAATTGCGCCAGTTGCAGCGGCCAAAGTTGCACCGGTTGCGAAGTCCTATATTCGCAGGCGGTTTGTTCGCCTTTCGCAATCAAGCTGCGCAGCACAGTATCTTTAGCAATGGTCAATCCTTCCGCCAACGCCGCCTCGGCCAGATCGGGCTTGAATTCCACCACCGTCATCGACGGCGTCGCCGACAAATAATGCGGATAGACAATTTGCAATAACTGCTGGGTAAAATTCGGAAACTCGGCGTCGACTTTAAGCTGTACCCGCGCCGCCATGAAGGCAAAGCCTTCGAACAGCCGTTCGACATAAGGATCGGAACACTCGAAGGTATCCAGGCCCAGGCGGCCGGCAATTTTCGGAAATTCGGCGGCGAATTCGGCCCCGACTTCCCGCACGTATTGCAATTCGCGGTTGTAGTATTTAAGCAGTTTCGGATCCATTGCCGCTTAATCCAATTCCTGAATACTCATTTCCCCGGTCTCCAGATCGAGGTCGCTACGGATAAACAAATGAATCGGCAAGGGCTGCGCCCACAGGTCGCCTTCGATAGTAAAAGACAGGGCTTTGTTGCTCATTTCCTCATCGTCCTTCACCAGTTCCACCGATAGCGAATCCGGCAGGATGCGCGGTTCGAAACTGGCTATCGCCTGTTTAACCTTTTTCTGGATCTGTTTGGCATCGATCCCTGTTACCGATACGCCGGAAAACACCGGCGAACCGAAGTTCAAAACCGAATTAGCCACGCACGGGTAGTCGCCGAGATCGATCATGCTTTCCAAGGCCGCCGTGTTCAGCAGCCAACTTAAATCGCGCAGTACGCTTTGCCGGAGCTGGCGCATCGACATGACGCGCTGTTCCCGGCTTTCTTTTTGGTTCTCCGGCGCATCATCGGTCAAGCGGTCCAACAAGGACGGCTGTAACCGCTCAGCGTGAAGCAAATCGGCCATTATTGTGCTTCCGTTGCGGCGGCCAGTTCGATGCTGCGCACATCCAACAGCGCATAATCGTCGACATCGGTCGCCAATAAACGTTGGCCAAGGCCGTGCGCAGCGTCTGCCGCCACCGACTGCCAGTCGGTGAGTCGAGACAGGCGAATCCGGGCATCGTCGGCCAGTTCCGAACCGGGGTAACGCGACGGAATAAAGCCTTCGGCTTCGCCGCCGTTAACCCAGGTGAAATGGGCAGGCAGCCAGACCAAATCGCGCAAGTCGGTCGGCTGTTCCAACTGAATCTTGCTGATTTGCATGAAGGGAATCCAATAATAACGACCATTGATAATCGCCTCCAAACTGGGACCGAGCCGAACGTCGGCATCCGCAATCCAGGCGAATGGGGTACCGTCGATGGAGCCGGGCGTAGCCGGCGCCTGTTGCATGGCACGGCCGCGTAATTCCGCTGCAAGGGTGTGGTTGCCGTCAATTTCCAATTTCAACGCTTCCAGCATCAGGGCCATCCATTCCTGCGGTTGGCCGAAAATCAGTGGTGTGGTGCGGGCGGCAAATACTTCCTTACGCAAGGCCTCGCACTGTAAAACCTGCTCGTAGGTGCTGACCATCAGTAGAGAGGATGCATCCAGATCGCGCAACACGTTGAGTTGGTTGAGAGCCTTGTCCCACCAGCCCGATACGCAATACAACTGGAACAATAAAACCCGCAGTTTGGCGTCCGCCGGATTCTGGCGAATCTGTTGCTGAGTTTGCTGCAAAGCGGGATCCAGTTCTCCGTTTGCGATCAGTTGCGAAACACTGAGCATGACTTCTCCAATAGATCGTAAAAATATCCCCGGCAACGCGAAGGCTGCCGGGGACGGCGATTAAAAGGTTTGGTTTTTCATCAAGTCCCAGCCTTTGAACGCGCCGGCGGTGGCTGATTTGCCTACGCCGAAGGTGCTGTACTTCATTTTGGCCTGGTTGAAGTTGAGGGAAATCGATTCAGAGGGACGCTCGCCGCCGCTGCTTTGGCTATAGCTGCTGACGATGGCGTCCGAAAGCTCGATCTCCAAATAGACCTGTTGTTTAGTATCGGCACCGCCGGTTTGAATGAAATGAATCGTCGCAGTGCCCAAGCTTTTGCCGCAAATGGCCTGCATCCACAAGTCCACTGACGCAACGTCCATGCTTTTGCTGATGGCCACTTCCGAAAAAGACGGATTACTGGTATCCCGGTCTTTACCGACGCCGCTGGTGCTGATCGCACGGCCTACGCCCCATGACAGGGAATCAATCGTGATCCAATCCGCGTGGCCCTCGACGGTACTGTCGCCTTTAATTTCGGTTGCAAATTTCAATAAAATCATACTGCTCTCCTTTCCACTTTGGTCATTAAAACAAACGGGTATGCCACCCGGGATTTATAGGTCCCGGCAATGCGGGATTTATAAAATTTCTTGCCGCTCACCGCGGCGAGCCGAATGCTCATCACAACAATCCGCAAGGCATCCGGCTCAATCGAGCAATCCAATTTATCCTTTCTGCGACGGCAATTTAGATGTCAGACGCAAAGACACCGTCAGACCTTCCAATTGGTAATGCGGCCGCAAGAAAAACTTGGATTGGTAGTAGCCGGGATTGCCTTCCACTTCCTCCACCACCACTTCGGCGCCGGCCAAAGGCCGTCTGGCTTTGTCTTTCTCGGTAGCAACGGCAGGATTGGTCAGTACGTATTGGCTGATCCAGGTATTCAACCAGGACTCCATATCCTCCCTTTCCTTGAAAGAACCGATCTTGTCGCGGACGATGCATTTCAGATAATGGGCGAAGCGGCAGGTCGCGAACAGGTAAGGCAGACGCGCGGCCAAATTGGCGTTGGCGGTTGCATCCGGATCTTCGTATTCGGCCGGTTTTTGTAAGGACTGTGCGCCGATAAACGCGGCAAAGTCGGTATTCTTCTTATGCAGCAACGGCATGAATCCGCTTTTCGCCAGTTCCGCTTCGCGGCGGTCGGTAATGGCGATTTCGGTCGGGCATTTCATATCGACGCCGCCGTCGTCGGTCGGAAACGAATGCACCGGCAAACCTTCCACTGCACCGCCGGACTCGACGCCGCGAATCTGCGAACACCAGCCGTAATATTTGAACGAGCGGTTGATGTTGACCGCCATCGCGTAGGCCGCGTTGGACCAGGTATATTTGCCGCTGTCGGCTCCGGAGGTATCTTCTTCGAAATCGAATTCTTCGACCGGATCGGTTTTGGAGCCGTAAGGCAAACGGCTCAGGAAGCGCGGCATTGCCAAACCGATATAGCGTGAATCGTCCGATTCGCGTAGCGACCGCCACGCGGCGTACTCGGGCGTTTGGAAAATTTTGGTCAAGTCGCGCGGATTGGCGAGTTCAGACCAGCTTTCCATTTGCAACACTGAAGGCGCGACACCGGAGATAAAAGGCGTATGCGCCGAAGCGCTGATCTTCGCCATCTCGCCGAGCAATTCGACGTCTTGCGGGCTGTGGTCGAAATGGTAATCGCCAACCAAACAACCGAAAGGTTCGCCGCCGAAGGTGCCGTACTCTTCTTCGTACAGTTTTTTGAACAGTGGACTTTGGTCCCAGGCGGTCCCTTTGAATTTTTTCAGGGTTTTGCCCAGTTCGTTTTTGGAAATATTCAACACCTTGATTTTCAACATCTCGTCGGTTTCGGTGTTGTTCACCAGATAATGCAGTCCGCGCCATGCGCCTTCCAGTTTTTGGAAATCGGGGTGATGCAGAACCAAGTTCAACTGCTCGGTGATTTTTTGGTCCAGACTGGCGATGATGGCCTGGATCGATTTGATGGCATCGTCCGAAATTTTCGCGACGTCCTTCAAGGCGTATTGGGCCAGGGTCGCTACGGCGGTATTGACCTGATTCGCCGCCTCGGTACCCGGTTTGAACTCCTTGGCCAGCAATGCGGAGAAATCGTCGAACTCCAGGGTTTGGGTTGCACCTTGCGCGCTTTGCGATTCTAATTCTGCCATGGCTTATTCCCCTTGCCCTTCGGTGGTTTCAGCTCCGGATTCGGCTGGCTTGGCCGATGCCGCCAAGGTTTGCAGCAAGGCCGGATCGTTAATTAGTTTGGCGATCAGTTCTTCGGCGCCGGTTTTGCCGTCCATGTAAGTGATCAGATTCGACAGCTGGGTTCTGGCCTCCAGGATTTTATCCAGACCGGCGACCTTTTTCGCGACCGCGGCCGGCGAGAAATCGTCCATGCTTTCAAAGGTGATATCGACGCTCAAATTGCCTTCGCCGGTCAGGGTATTGGCGACCTGGAACGCAACACGCGGCTTCATCGATTTCAAACGATCGTTGAAATTGTCGACGTCGATTTCCAGCAATTTGCGGTCGGCCACGGGAGCCAACGGTTCGGAAGGCTTGCCGGACAAATCGGACATCACTCCCATCACAAACGGCAACTGTACCTTCTTCTCCGAACCATACAATTCGACATCGTATTCAATCTGCACCCGGGGCGCCCGGTTTCGCTGTATAAATTTCTGACTACTCTCAGCCATGTTCTTCTCCAGTTGAAATAGTAAACAACAGTAACACTTTAGTTCAGATCGGGACCTTTGATTAGATCAATTTGCGACAGCGCATCCGGCATCAGGTTATTGACTATGCTCAGGAAATCCGCGGTAGCAAGATACTTGGCACGTTGCAGCAAAATAGGCACCGGGCTGGAAGGCTCGTAGTCGGCGTAATATTTGCAGAGCAAGTCTAACGTCCGAACGACATCCGCACGCGACTCTATCGCCCCGGACACTTGTTTGACTTTAGCCGGTGCGCTGCCACTGGTTGCGTCGGCTTCGTCTTGCTCGGCATTCTGTTCGGTGCTTTCGGCTTCGCTTTCCAGTCGGCTGCCGGCGAGTTGGTCGAACTGGTAACTGATTTCTTTAAGCAAGGATCGGAGCGCCGACAAATTGGCGCCCTGGCCAACACCTACTTTTTCGCTGACAAAATTCTCTAACTGCGCCACGCTGGCAATACTCTCGCCGATCGCCCGGAACGTTGCGCCCAATTCCTCACCGTCCACATCCAAAAATGCGGCCTTGATGGCGTTAATATCGGGTTTGGCAACGCCTTCCGGCGGCTCCAACTTATCGGTCGCATACTGAATGTCGCGTAAACAGAAACGGCCTACGGCTTTGGATTCGACCAGCGGCGTCAAACTTAACGGCCGGATGATCCAATCGAAATTCACTAACTCTTCGATGATATTGATCCGCAACGTCGGATCCAGGCCGTCGTCCGGGTCGAGTTGCGGGTGAATGCTATCCCAATACCGATTCACCGACTCCTGCAACAGATCGAGCCCGTCGCGAAAACCGGTCAAGCCTTCCAACGGAATCAACGCTCTGATCAAGTACAAAATCACCTGCAGATCTCTGGTTCTCTCCAACAATGCCAGAGTTTGTTTTTGGATATCGCGCCAGTTGGGCGGCATCGCTTTTTCGCCGGTAAACTGATTTTCCGGCGTGCCTTGAATATCGGTGTCCAACGCAATCCGGGCGGCGTCATATTCCAAGTTGTCGCCGCAGGGGTTATCCGGGCTTATTTCGTTTAACAAGCCTGATAAATCGGCCATGTTCTATTCTCCAAATCGGTAAAATCCAGCACCAGCGGCAAACAAGGCAGCCAAGTCGCAACGAGCGTTGCGATCCGAAAATGCGGCCATCGCGCAACTGATTATTAACCCATCATGGTTACAAATTTACGTCGCCGAACATAATTCCCGGCATGCTCTACCCAGATTGCGGCGCTTCCAGTGTAGCCGCTTTTACGACGCGTGCCGAAATTCGAAATAAACGTGCTTGCCGGATTCATCGCTCACTCGAATTGAGCAATCGGCGCTCAACGATAGGGACTATCACAATTAATATGCCAACCAAGCCGGCTTATCGGCCACCCAAAGCTAAGCGTTTGAAAGATAATAATTATTGAAATAGCGCATAAAGTCAGGACCTGCCAGGCGATCAAGTCTAAACGCACAGTTGGCACGATATGTCGTACCCGATACGGGATTTGGTAAATTGAGGTGGGGACTAACGGCTAACACCGGCCAGCCGTCTGGCGTGGGTAAAAGCCTGGGACAGGGCTTTCAGCCGAATTGGGCGACAACGACCGTGATGTTGTCCCTACCGCTGCGCGCCAAGGCCTGATCGATCAGACTATCAGTGGCTTCCCGACAATCGCCGAGCGCCAGCGAAGCGGCGATTTCGGCTTCACTCAATTCTTTGTCCAAGCCATCGCTACACAGTAAGTAACGGTCGCCCGCCTCGGCCCGGAATCTCAGCACATCCAAAACCAGATCCTGCTGTCCACCCACGGCACGGGTAATCACATTCGCTCCGACCTGCTGCTCGGCCACTTCCCGAGTCATCAAGCCTGAATCCATCAATTCGTCTAATAGCGTGTGATCGCGGGTCAGTTGCCGGAATCGCCCTCCCCGCAGTTGGTACAGCCGGCTATCCCCCGCCCAAATCGCGGCGCATTCGGCCGCGCAGGCCAGAAGCGCCACAACCGTGGTACCGATGATGTCGCCCTGCTGCAGGCCGGAGGCAAAACGGCGTAGATCTTCGTTGATCTTTTGCAAACGCGCTAATGCCGCTTCAATTTGCCCGTCTAAACTCTCAGTGGGCGCCATGGCCGATAGACTGTCAACCACCAGCCGGCTGGCCAAGTCACCTGACTGGTGTCCTCCCATACCATCGGCAACGACCCATAACCCTTGCGCAGGGCAATTCAGCATCGCATCCTCGTTGTGTTTGCGCTTATTGCCAACCACGCTTACACCATGGGAAGACCAGCTCGGCGTAGCCGGCGGCGATTCGGCGGCCATTTCGGTCTTTGTCACGACCGCCGGATCGATCTGACGAGATTCCAAAGTTTGTTTATGGCTGTGTAATTGCCAGGAGCGCGTGGTTTGCGGGATGCCTTTTAAAAAATCGGCATAAGTCTCGATGGGCGGCAAACCTTCGCAACACAACAGATTGGCAGGGCCGGCCTGGGTGCCGGCCGAAGACCACACGCTGTAGCACGTTAAAAACCTCGCCATCAAGGCTTGGCTCAAGTACGGATACGCCAACCCGCTTTGCGATAAATCACGCATTTCGAAGCCAACGGCCCACTTACCTTGGGGTTGGCGGAAATCCGCATCAGAATTGCCTTGAAAATAATGGGGCGGACCGTGCCGGTTCCAGGAAATACTTGATACCGCTGCGTCGAATTCTTCCAAATCGAAGGACTCGCTCAAAACTGACAGCGCCACATCCTCCAATTGCGCGAACCAATCCGTCTCCGGCAGGAACAACCCCATCACGGCGTCGCTCGGCACCGGCTGCGCCAAAGTCAACGGGTAATACCGTCCGACCCGGTCGACACTGGGCATCATCACGCCAGCCCAGGCAGTGTTGCCGCAAACTCCGGGGCCGAGGGCGAAGCGCCACAAAGGACTGACCAGAAACGACGATAGCCACTTGTCGCCCAGCGAATCCTGACTGGCGCGCAACGACGATTGCAACCATTGGTCCCAGGGCTCGATGAACTGGCGCGGCAAGCGCCGACTAACAAAATCGCCCAAGCTAGGAACTTTGCCGAAAAAACCGACTGTTGCCGGTTCGACATTCGTCACAAGGCCTCCGGGCAGCGGAAGCTTTGGTATTCGCTAATGCCGAACGGATTGTTTACGCTCGCGGCGTGCAATTCGAAACGGGCGCTGAGGCCTTCTACTTGCACGGTCAGATTGAAGCGATCAGGCAGGCCTGTCGGCTCAATGTTGAATTCATCGAACATACGAAACAGCGCCCAGGCCCCGTCTTTGGCACGGCTGACTTGTTTGCCGTCCAGGGTTTCGAATACCACTCGCACTCCGGCGCTGTTATTGCTTCCCGGCCATTGAAATTTAGTCAGCTGTTCCGGCCCGTGGCGATAGACCAATTCCTGGCCTTCGACATTCAGCCGGAAGGTCCCGACCCGGTCGTCTAAGGACAGCGGCTTCAATTCAAACTGGACTTGCGGTACGGCACCGCCACCCGGGAAAAACGCATCGCGGATTTTAGCAGCGATCTGGAATTGGCGAATACTGGCCGGTGCCAAGCCCAGAGCGTTATCGGATTTAAGTTCTTGCCACTGCACAGCGGCAATATCGACGAACGGTTTCAAATTGGCATTGAAAAACTGGTCGACGATACCGTTAGCGGCAAACACCTTGCCAAAATCGGCCAACAACACATCCTGAGGCGTATTTTTCGCAAATGGATAGCGGCCGGACAAGGCAGCCTTACAGGGAATTGCTACGGCGGTTTTCAACATTTCGTTGAGCTGGTTTTTTGCACCGCTCTTGATTTGTTGACCGCCAGTGGCGGTCAAGGCGTTTAAAGAGGCCGCAATAGGCCCCGGTAAGCGGGCGAATTCCATCTTCGCCGCCTGCAGCGGATCAATACCGCCGCCCGCGGCTTTGGCCGCTTCGGTGGATAGGGCCTGGCCGCCGGCATTGCTGGCCGAGCCGATTTGCATCAAATAGTCATGCAGATTTTTAATACTGGAGAGCGCCGAAGCGATCGGCGCCGGCCGGTCTGCGCCGCCGCGCACTTGCGCGTTAAACGGCTCGAAATAAGCTTCTAACGCTTTAACCGGATCGATGCCTTGCTCGTTCTGTTTGGCCATCGCCAACAATTTCTGGGTGGCGGCCTCCGGCACCGCGACAGCGCCGGCGGCTTTGCTCAGGCTGTCGGCCAAGTCTGCCGAGAGTTTGCTCAGTGAAGTATTTTTTTCGACCAACTCCAGCAACAATTTCAACGGCGAGTCCGGTCTGGACAACAGATCCAGTGTGTCGACCAGTTGGCTGGTCCCGGCTTGCGGCCGGAATTTGACCGCGGCCAAGACGCCATCCCAGGCTTTTTGATAATCGGCCAGATACAACCGTTTGAAATCGCCGTACAAGCGGTCGATTTCGGTCAAGGAATTGCCGGTTTCGACACCCAATACCCAGTTCTGTTCGCTGGCTTCCTTGACGTAAGACATACCCTTTTTCAAAAACAGCTCGGTATAGCCATAAGCGGTGAACACCCCGGGTACCACGATTGAGTCCAACTCTTTGCCATTGGCCGCAACGAAAACCCGGCCGCCATTCGGCGCCAATTGGGCGGCAACGATCAAATCGTGGCTATGGTCAAACAAAGCCTCGCTTTTAAAGCGACTGTAGACTTGATTGACCAACGGTATTTGGCTCAGTTTGTTGCGAACCGCGCCGACAAAGTTGTTATCGATCGCGGCAGGATCCAACGGCAAAGCCAGCAAATTATCCAAATGGGTTTGCAATTTCGCTTGAGTTTCCGGATCGGTGGCGAACATTTGTTCCCAATCCAGCTTGATCCAGGGCTGAGCCACCTTGACGTCCATCCGTTGGGGTTCGCCGAACATCAGATAAACTCGCAATAACTGGTATAACACATCCAGGTTGCTACCTTCGTCGCTCTGCATGCGTTGTTGCAAGCGCTGGACGATCTGTACCGCAAAGCCCTCCCTCAACAAGCGCTGGTAGGCCATGTCCACACCGGAGCCGATCTTGTCGCCTTGATCCAATCCAAAACCTGTACTCCAGCCGGCTTGGCGATAAACATCGCCCGCCGCCTGCAGTGCGTTTAGCTTCGGCAACAAGGCCAAAAATCCGCTTCGGGCGTCTTGAGCGACGATATTACTGGCACGGTAGGCTTCGATTTGTTTGTCGACGTCGGCTATCGCCATTTTATTGGCGGTAAAACTGATTGACCAAACAATGGTGGCGATTGCAACAAACGCAAAGGTAGCGCCGTAGGCGGCAAACGTCATCAGGCGATATCGGCGCTCCACCCGCGGATCGGTGCCGACCAGGTCCGCTTCCGGAAACACCACCTGTTTCAACAATTTGGTCAGAAAATAACTTTTGCCGCGGCCACTCAATAAAGGAACTGCTTGGCGCTCGAGTCTAAAACTGGCGGCCAGCGCCGACATGATGCGGTCGATAGGGGTGCCTTCCTGGGTGCCGCTGCTGAAGTACACGCCGCGCAATAAAAACGGTTCTTCATAACGGTTGGTGGAAAACGTAGCCTGTAAAAAATCGGTAGCAACGGTTTTGAACAGCATCATTTGCTGCGGGAAATCGAAAATGGCCGCTCGCCTCTGAACATCACGTTCTTCCTGCATCCGTTTCAGACGCCGCTGAGTCAGTCGCTCAATCAACTCGTCGTAACCACGTCCGAATTGCTGGATGTGTTCGGCCGGATTGTCGGTGGCCATTTCGGTACGCAGGAAAGTTTCGCCCCATACTTGGCTGCGTTCGTCTTCGGTCAAGTTGGCGAAAAAGTCGTTAAAACCTGCAATTAAGTCGGCTTTGGTAAACAACACGTAAACCGGTAACTGAACACCCAAGCGGTCGTTCAACTCCATGATCCGGCGCCTGACCGCCGCCGCATGCTGCCGCAATTCTTCTTCCGACTGTTGCATCAAGTCGCTGACGCTGACCGCGACGAATACGCCGTTTAATGGCCGGCGCGGCCGGTATTTTTTAAGCAACAGCAGGAAACCCTGCCAAGCGGACGCATCCACCTCTTTATGACTGTCTTGCGTGGTGTAGCGGCCGGCGGTATCCAGCAATATCGCTTCGTCGGAAAACCACCAATCGCAATCGCGGGTACCGCTGACGCCTTTCACCGAATGCGTACCCAAACGCTCGGCCAACGGGAAGTGCAAACCGGAATTGATCAATGCTGTCGTTTTACCGGACCCCGGCGCACCGATAATTGCATACCAAGGCATTTCGTACAGAAACTGGGTACTTCGCTGTTGCTTACCCCCACTAGTTTTCAACAACGCTAACGCTTGTTCAAAACCTCGGCCTAAGATATCCAACTCTGCGGTGGCGGCGGCTTCCGTATCGTTAGCACTATCATTGCCCTCCTTTGCGGCCAAATCGGCCATCAGCTTATGGTCGCGTTGTTGCGAGAAGCGGTAGGCCAATAGCCGATAAATCAGCCAGACAAATACTAATACCCCGATCGTTATTCCTCTGGCCAATTCCGATTCCAACGGCGCGACACCGGCAATTGCCACCAGCGGCCCGATAAACCAGATCATTAGCGATAGGAACAGTATGCCGATCAGTTCCAACACCCATTTACGTTTGAAGAAATTGAATATCCGTTCCACGAGCAGTTCTCACTTAATCAGGATGTCGACACGGCGGTTAAGCGCGCGATGTTCTGCGCTGTCGTTGGGCACCAGCGGCTCTCCATCTGCGCGCCCCTCGGCCCGGGCGGTTCCGCGCAACTGAGCGGAAGCGACCAAAATAGCCAATACATTCTTGGCTCGCGCCGTCGACAAATGCCAATTGGACGGAAACCGGGCTGACACGATGGGTTTATCATCTGTATGCCCGGTGACGAGTATCGAGTCTCGCTGATTCTCGAGTTCCTTAGCGATCTTTTTCAACATCGGAATGAATTCGGGTTTAACCTGATCGCTACCTGATGGAAATGAATTGCGGATACGGATAACGCTATCGTCGACTACTTCTACCATGTTGCTGGCGATCTCGTCGTGCAATAGCGGAATAAAACGTTGCGCCCGGTTTGGCATCGGCGATGGGCTCGCCGGGACGGCCGGCGCAGTAGACTCCACCGCAGCCAGCGAGATCGGTTCCTTGCTCAACTTGAGCAGTTCTTTGTAGGTTGGATCTGAGGCGGCGTTGATAAAGAACACAAAGCCCAAATAACACAGCAAGGCCAATCCGGCCGCTATGGTTGCGAACACCCATAAAGGGATACGGTTTAGCAGCGGCTGTACTGCTGTTTTCTGGCCTTGCCAGCGAGGTGACAATTCCGGCGGGCTGTCTCCGCGAACGCGTTGGATCAATTGGTATAGTTCAAGCCGTTGCTTTTCCAACTCGTTCATACCGTTAGCCATGATTCGGTATTTGCCTTCGAAACCGAAACTCAATAAAACATAACAAAGCTCGATCAAAGCCAAATTTTGTGCTGGTTGTCTTACCAATTGATCGAGAATCTGAAAAAATCGCTCTCCCCCCCAGGCTTCCTTGTGAAACACGATCAACAAGCTTTGATGCCCCCAATTGCTTTGTGATCCCCACGGGGTGTTCTGGATAATTTCGTCGAGAAAGGCACATAGGCCATAGCTGGCGATACGCACTTGCTCTTGTTGTAGACCTGAGGCAAGTGCACGGTTCTCGAATTCGCTGAGTTCCTTAGCGAGTTTTTGTTTTAATTCGTCGATTGCCGAATACGCGACCATTGTCTTTAATCTGGCGGCCAGCGAAAGTAGGCCGGCAGCCAAATCCAAGAACGAAGCGGATGCCGATAACTTCAACGCGCTTATTGGCGGCAGATTTTGAAAACTGGCAGGTGGCGGGGTTACCGATTTTTGTACAGCCCGACTGATCGTGGCGGAGTCAGGCATACGCCCGCCCGGCGACGGGCGTAACACGGTTTTGTCGTCATCACCGAATGGACCATTTTGCGTCATTGCAGCCTACCCTTTTTTAATTGCCCAAAACTCCAGTTCCAGACCTGGAAAATTGCCGCCGATATGAAAAGCAAATCCGCCCGATTCGGCCATTTTTTTCCAATAAGGACTTTGTTTATCGAGCTCGAAATATGAACATCCTGAGTGGTATGGCAATTGCCTCGGCGCAACCGGCAGTGGATGTATAGAAATTCCAGGCAATGCGGCGGTGACCAATTGCGTTATCTCTTCAACCGGACCGATCTTAACCTGGGGCGGGAAATGCATACGCAGCATTTCCGAGGATACTTGAGCATTGGCAGCGAGTATATAGATCGCATTTTCCAGTAGTCGTACATCTGGGCGGCCGGAGTAATAAACCGATTGACTGTGTTTGGTGAGCGGTATTTGAATCGCGTTTTGCTCCAATACCATGCTCAGCAAACGCCGCAACTCGTCGATTAATGGAATGAAATTGCAACGCAAATCGTCATGTTGATAAGGCGGAATGGCGATCGGTCTCTTGCTTGAACGATAAAAAGTCGCCAGATCGCCCATTAGCTGTAAACACAGAGAAAATAGGCTTTCCGGATGCAGCGAGCTGTCTGCTGCTAAATGCTCGAGTAATGGTTCGTAGCGGTTAATCGTTTGCAACAACATGAAATCCGCTACTTCGGCCACAGCGGCACCATGTGAGGCACCCGCCACTCGGGTTGCTAACGCCTCACCGCGAGTATGCAGCAATCCCTGCAACTCGCGTACAAAGCCCGCTAGGATACGGCTAGCCTTAGATTGCAGCGTCACAGGGATATATTTTTCATCCAACACGACGGTTTTGTCCGCCCGTACTTCGACGATATTCGCAATCCCCAAACACAAATATCCGGAGCGCTCTTGCGAACTCAACAACAACTTCGGACGTATACTCGCTATTTGGACCGGATAACGTCCATCATATCCAGCGTTATTGTCTCTGACGTCCCTGTGGTTTAGACGATAGCGTGCTAACCCATCAGGGTTTTGCTCGCTATCGACTTCAACACCATCAGGGCGCTGCAACGGCAAAGATAAGTAAACGATTTCATTACTGGTGCCTGGCGGGACATCTAAAGGTAATGGCAATTCATCTTCGTGTGGCAAGTAAAATGGGGTACCGTCTTGAAAGATACCCCTCGCCTCGCTCAAGCAAATCTTACCTATTGCCAATTGGGCGATGTCAATCTCGATTGTCGAAAAACCCCAGTCGTGCGCTCTGATTCCACGGCAACGTCCATCGACCAGTGTTTCCAGATAACGGTCGTGTTGCTGAAAGTGTTGAGGCCGGAGGAACATGCCTTCAGTCCAAACAATCTTATTGTTGATAGACATACTCTGTTGATCTCGGTTATAGGCTTAAGATGGGAACTTAATCAGGCTAAAGCTCAGCGCCGGCTAAACAAATTCATCTGCTTCTCGTATGCGTCAGCAAATTCATCCCCAAAAAACTCATTGACCGCCAAGGACTTTAATTCCGGATATTTTTCGCAATAAAGCTCCCAACATCTCGCCTTCTTCTGAAACACTAATCCTTCACCCAACGTTTTCTCAAAGGTATCCGGTTCGAATCTTCTCAGTATTTCGGCAAGAGAAGCTTGAATGCCCGCGGTAATCGCCATCTGGTGATACTTGATATCTCTAAATGCTTCTGCTACTGCGACATCCGGGGAGATGAATGCCGGGTTATTCGGCGATAGCATGAGTTTAAGCACGCTTTCTACATCAGGATTGAATTTTAGCGGGTTATTTTCAGTTGACCGGATTGTCGTTACAGAAACACGAAATTCACTTTTCATTTCTGCGCGTGCCCGCAGAACGTCCATCAAGCCTTCAATCAAATTTCTGAAGAGTTGGCCAGCCGACATCATCGCTTGGCGGCGCTGCGATTCTTGCAAAAAATCTGTGTCGCTAATCCCAGCACCTTGCAAAAAACATTTGAGCAATTCGCTATTGTCGATTGCGCCTGGATGGCTTGCGTTAACACTGCTAACCTCCTCTTGCCTATCTCGAGAGACACTGCTCGCTTGCGGTAACTCAGGCGCTATTCGATCTGCCTGCTCGCTCAACTCTATCCCCGATAGAGGGGATACATCTTGTGGGAAATTTTCAACGGTAAATCGCTTATCGATTGCTGCACCATTGACAATAGGTATGTCAAAAGGTCTGGGATCCTCCAGCGCATCTAACCCTTTCAGAAATTGGGCAATATCTTTAGCCGGTTGAACTGGCGGTGCTGAATTTTCCATCAAGACGTTAGGCACCGAAAAACTGTCTTGAAATGCTTGACTCGGCGGAAATTGTCTATTAGTGTCTTCCGAGAGTTTCTCGAGTCCGACCGAAACCGATTCAGTGCCAAAAGGTGCTCCCGCCTCCGTCATGATAGCCTGAGAGAAAGGCCCCCTATCGAACTCGGAAAAATCGATAGCTGAAATATCCGCCGGATCACTGTCTATCTCAACTAAAACCTCATATTCGCCTATTCGCAAAACTTCTTTATCATTTAATGTAATCGATTCGCCATTCAGTTGGACATTAGCATTAACCAAATAGGTACCGTTTTTACTAATATCTTTTAATTGATATTGCCCATTGTTATACAAAATTTCGGCATGACGACCTGATACAAAATTTTCCGGATCGCCTAACACCAAGGTGTTTTCTTTTTTCCTGCCTATTGCCCCACCCGATTGATTAAACTCGGCGACTACATTATCAGTTAATCTAGTACCTTTATATGAGATCACTACTAATCTTAGCGTCACGACCAAGTTCCTATATCAGACAATTGTATTAATATAGTATTAGGCAGAGAATTGGCAAATGCATTTGCTTAGAAAACTCCCGACTCGCTTTTGCTAATTTTGCCAACATCACATCCCATCAATAATTAAGCTTATCGCTCAGACTATCTTGCGGTTTCCGAATAAGTGATCTAGAACCGACGCCACTACTTGTTTTGAGTTTCTTCTGTAGAAGAAACTAGATTGGACATACAATCAACCACACTTTCTACATAATTAGAATGCGCTTCCGAGAGCTTCTTTGCGTCGCCAAACTCGTGCCTTAACTCATCTAGGCTTTTTTTGGGGTCGCTAGCTTTATTGAGCTGCAACATCTTTGTATAGTTTTTATACGCTTGCCTACGCAATGGATCCAAAAAAAACAATCCCGGCATATTTGACGATGAAGTTTGGACTACGCATTTTGTCATCTTTTCGGGCGCTATTTTGTAGTCATTAATATCTTTATCTCCTTTCATCTGTTCCAACACAACATTTTGATATTCTTCCTTTTCCGCACACCCCACCAATAAAAATATCACACAAACTAACATTACTTTCTTCATCTCTGTACTCTTAAACTCAAATATTCATTCCGATTAAAACATTGATTTATGTGTTTTATCAGAAATTTACTCCAAAAAAAACCCCCGCTATCTTTCAATAGCGGGGGTTTGTTTTTCAATCCTAAGTTTTTACAAACCTAGAACACTTTCAAATATTAGATGAAAGTTGGGATCAGCGGTGCGTCAACAGTTACCAATTGACGGTTGCCGTTTGCATCCCAGAAGAACAACAAGCCAGCAAAACGGCTGTCTGGGTCATAGATCAAGTCAGCCAGACGGTAAACTTCCCAAGCAGCATCAGAAGCGGTAACTTCGATAGTGCGGGTTTCACCTGGAGCCAGCGGGCTGTTATCGCTAACAGACAAGCCTTCTTCGGCCAACAAGTCATCAGGATAGTTGGTGTCGTCTTCGTGAACAGCAGGATCCAAGAAGCGAACGCCAGCAGTGTTGAACTCACCCAAACGAATAGCAGAATCGCCATTGTTTGTAACGGTCAAGGTCATTTGCATTGCACGACCAGGAACACGATAAGTAGCATCATCAACTTTTACAGAAACAGTTGACTCAGGCATTTGGTAAGTTTTCATACCACGCAACAAACCAGCTTGCAGCGGAGTAGTAACAGGGTATTTTTCATTAGTAGAAGCCATAGAAGCCGCTACGATTACCATGGTACCAACAGCAAACAACATACCGACCTTTTTGTCACCAGCTGATATCAAAGAATCTGCTTTGCCAGTGCTTACAGCGATATGGCGTGGAACGAAGATAGGACGTTTGATCCAGAACAGCAACCATGCGAACGCAATTGCGAACCATACAGCGTGCCAGAAGTAAACGTTATCCAGAGCGTAGTTTTCCAAGTTGATGGTTTGACCAGTCAAAGTGGTTACTGGGTTTACGAACTCGCTCATAGAACCAGTTACAGTTACCCATTTACCAGGACCGATGATTGGACCACCGCCTTGTACGTTCATCATTGAGTGAACGTGCCAGTCGCCAGGACGACGAGCTTTCAACAGAACTTTAAACTCATAAACTTCACCGAGTTCCAAAGAAACTGAACGAGGAACCAGTTGACCACCGATCCAAGAACCAGCACGGATAAATACTGGACCAGGGATACCAACGTTCAAGAATGAAACTTCTGGTTTATCAACAGTTTCTGGCCAGCCTGCGAATACCAGGAATTTACCAGAAATTGTCATTGTATCGTTGACAGCCACTTCTTCTTTTGACCAGTTCAGGTCAAACCAGTGAATAGTACGCATACGCATGAACGCAGCCTGTGACTTTTCACCATGAGCAGATGCTGCTGGAGCGTAGAACATCGCTGTTGCCATTGCAACCAACAGTGCGACAAAGGACAGTTTTGCAACTTTGTCTTTTATTATTTTCATATTTCCTCCTCTATTACTAGAGAAATTAAATTAAGACTTTTTGACGGCGACATATTGCCGCCAAGTTCATTTTCTTACTACTTCAAATTAAGAAGCGTCGTCAGCGATGAAGTCAGTTTTAGCAAACCAACGACCGAAGAAGTGCCACAAGAAGTAGATGATGATAGAAACGAAACCGGAGAAGAACGCTGATACAGGAGCAACGTCTTTACCGAAAGTTCTTAATGTACCTTTCTCAACCATACGGATGTACTCAGGTGTACCGGTACGTACGTAGTGGTAACCTTGCAAGTCAGCCAAAGTCATCATCATGCCGTTGTATTCAACAGGAACGTGCAACGGAGCGATAACAGGCCAGTTGCCTGGGTAGAACAACAAACCGTATGCCAAACCACCGATTACAGCGGTCAGAGTCATGCTGTTGCCCAACATCAGAACCACGTCCAGAACGATAGCGCCTGGCAGCAGGTTAGATGGGAAGCAAATGTTAACTGGGAAGTAAGTCCAACCCCAGAAGTTCATGTAACGGTTGATCCACTCACCTACCATCAGAGCAACAACAGAAATCGTTGCGCCAATTGGCAAACGGTATCTCCACCACAAGCAAGCTTGAACAGCCGCAGGGAATGTAATAGAAACGATAGGAGCTACAGTAACCCACAGACGTCTATCTTTCCAGTCGGTCCAGAAGTCCCAGTCACCACCGGTCAACATGTAGTGAATGTGATAGCCACCCAGAACCGCGGTGAACAGTGTAAAAAGAATCATCCAGTCAAACGTACGGGAAACTTGAACCGCTTCCGCACGAGAACGTACAGCTGATTGAGATGCGCTCATTAGCTTACCTCCTAAAGAATTAAAATTATATTTTTTTCACTTCTCTTTATCCTACCGCCACCAGCTAAAGCAGCGGCAGGAAAGGAGATAGTATTTTACTTTTTAAAGATAAGCTATTAAGCCAGATCTTTTTTCAGCAATTTTGCAATTGCCATTACTTCGGTGTTCACAACACCCATTACAGCCAGAGCAGCCCAACCAAAGAATACGAAACCGTAGTGCAATGGAGCAACGAACAACTCTTCCATAAACCAGAATGTGTGACCCCACTCATTCAAACCTACGTTAGGCAGAATCATGAAAGGACCAATAACCGCAACCAAGTACATCAGATGCAGGCCTTCATGGTATGTAGGCAGTCTTGTTTTTGCATACATAAAAGAAGCCGAACCAGTGATGATGTAGATCGGGTATGACAGGTAGAATTCGATGATATGACTTGGAGTAAAGTCGGTATCACGAACGATAGTTTGGTGCCAAGTACCGTCTTGCTCGGTGAAGTAAGAAGCACCCCAGTAGATAGCCCAACCGTAGCAAACCAACCAAGTCCAGTGTGTGAAATGACGACGCAATTCTTCACGTGGAGTGATTGACATTACTTTGCGATCACGAGTTTTCCAGATATAGCCGTTGATACCAGCAAACAACAGTACTTCGATAACGATCTCGATGTACAGCATGTTCATCCAGTATGTTTCAAACTCAGGCGCGAAAGAGTCAAGACCAGCGGACCAGCCGTAAACACCTTCATACCAACGAATGAATGAATAAAAAACCAAGTACAGAGCAACGCCTGCCCACAGGTTTTTTTGATTTAAAAGCGGTGCTTCCGCAGCATCAGCCTTAACTGATTCAGTTGTAGCAGCCATTTCTACCTCCTAAAAGATTATCTAAATCCCCGATCGAATCGGGAGTTCTTTGTTTTTCCTTATTACCAGACTTCTTTCGAAGACACCCACGTCCCTCAAGGTGCGAGGCAGTCTACCACCTAGCAAATTGTTGTCAAGACAATTTCAATTTTTTCCGGCACTCACATAAATAGCCTCCTCAACTTAGCTCTCGATACACTATTTTGCGGCCTACACCTTATAAACGCAGCGGCGCTTTCAGCTTAAAAAGCGACTTATATGCATTCATTGATGGCTTATACGACTGTCGTTAGTGCTTTGGCTTATAGCCCATCACTCTTGTAATAGCTATCCCCCATCCCGATAGGAGGCATTGTCTAAACGATTCTGTATTCACCACGCTAAGTGGCGAGCAAATTGGGCTCCGAGAATTGGGCGGTCAGCCAGTATTGATCACATTTTGGGCGACCGACTGCCGGGCCTGTATCGAAGAAATTCCGGATTTAATCGCTTTGCACCAACAATTCGCCCACAAGGGTTTGCAAATAATTGCGGTAGCGATGCCTTACGACATTCCCAGCCGAGTAAAGCAGTTGAGCGAAATGCGGAAATTGCCGTATGCAGTAGCCTTGGATATCGAAGGAGTCCATGCGAGGGCCTTTGGGGATGTATGGTTGACGCCCAGCAGTTTTTTGATTGGCCGGGAAAGGAATGTCGTTTCTCGGGTGACTGGTCGATTCAATTTAGCTGACTGGCGAGCACGAATTGCCGCAATGTAGTCGAATTGAACGACTCTCTAGGCGGATTAGCAGCCTTACGTGTCCCGTACCTGGATTGAGCCATCGCGTACTGCAGCTTGCCTGGCGCACGCAGCTGTGAGAAGAGTCTAGGCAAAAAAAAAGCCCGTCTGAGACGGGCTTTATGTTTAAGAGCTTGGCGATGACCTACTTTCACATGGCAACCTGCCACACTATCATCGGCGCTAAGCGGTTTCACTTCCGAGTTCGGGATGGGATCGGGTGGTTCACGCTTGCTATGTTCACCAAGCAAACTGGTTAGGCTGTTGTTGCAGCCGTCATGCACAGGTTCGAAGCGTGTGGCTTCGCGGGACTTTGCCCCTTGACCTGTTCTCATGGAAATCTGTAGCGAGTTTGTCGTTCTCAGTTTGTTATCAGCAGTCAACTGCTACCCAAACGCATTGGGTGTTATATGGTCAAGCCTCACGGGCAATTAGTACACGTTAGCTACGCCCATTACTGGACTTCCACACCGTGCCTATCAACGTCGTCGTCTCCAACGGCCCTTCAGGGGACTTAAAGTCCCAGTGAGATCTCATCTTGGGAGGGGCTTCCCGCTTAGATGCTTTCAGCGGTTATCCTGTCCGAACGTGGCTACCCGGCAATGCCATTGGCATGACAACCGGAACACCAGAGGTTCGTCCACTTCGGTCCTCTCGTACTAGAAGCAGCTTCCCTCAAATCTCAAACGCCCACGGCAGATAGGGACCGAACTGTCTCACGACGTTCTGAACCCAGCTCGCGTACCACTTTAAATGGCGAACAGCCATACCCTTGGGACCTGCTTCAGCCCCAGGATGTGATGAGCCGACATCGAGGTGCCAAACACCGCCGTCGATATGAACTCTTGGGCGGTATCAGCCTGTTATCCCCGGCGTACCTTTTATCCGTTGAGCGATGGCCCTTCCATACAGAACCACCGGATCACTAAGACCTACTTTCGTACCTGCTCGACTTGTCCGTCTCGCAGTCAAGCACCCTTATGCCTTTGCACTCATTGCCTGATTTCCGACCAGGCTGAGGGTACCTTCGTGCTCCTCCGTTACTCTTTGGGAGGAGACCGCCCCAGTCAAACTACCCACCAGACACTGTCCCTAATCCAGATAATGGATCGAGGTTAGAACTCCAAACATACCAGGGTGGTATTTCAAGGATGGCTCCACAAGAACTGGCGTTCCTGCTTCACAGCCTCCCACCTATCCTACACAAGTAGGTTCAAAGTCCAGTGTCAAGCTATAGTAAAGGTGCACGGGGTCTTTCCGTCTAGCCGCGGGTACACTGCATCTTCACAGCGATTTCAATTTCACTGAGTCCCAGGTGGAGACAGTGTGGCCATCGTTACGCCATTCGTGCAGGTCGGAACTTACCCGACAAGGAATTTCGCTACCTTAGGACCGTTATAGTTACGGCCGCCGTTTACTGGGGCTTCGATCAAGAGCTTCTCCGAAGATAACCCCATCAATTAACCTTCCAGCACCGGGCAGGCGTCACACCCTATACGTCCACTTTCGTGTTTGCAGAGTGCTATGTTTTTGCTAAACAGTCGCAGCCACCGATTTTTTGCAACCCCCTTCCGCTCCAGTCGCGAGGACCTTCACGTAATGAGGGCATACCTTCTCCCGAAGTTACGGTATCATTTTGCCTAGTTCCTTCACCTGGGTTCTCTCAAGCGCCTTAGAATTTTCATCCCACCCACCTGTGTCGGTTTAGGGTACGGCCACTAGTAACCTGAAGCTTAGAGGTTTTTCCTGGAAGCAGGGCATCTATCACTTCGCGTTTCTTTCGAGACACTCGTCATCACATCTCAGCATAAAGTACCCCGGATTTGCCTAAGGTACATGCCTACTTGCTTAAACGGCCACTTCCAACCGACCGCTGATATAGCCTTCTCCGTCACCCCATCGCAGTTACTACTGGTACAGGAATATTAACCTGTTTTCCATCGACTACGCATTTCTGCCTCGCCTTAGGTGCCGACTAACCCTGCGTCGATTAACGTTGCGCAGGAAACCTTGGGTTTACGGCGAGGGGGTTTTTCACCCCCTTTATCGTTACTTATGTCAGCATTCGCACTTCCGATACCTCCAGCCGACTTCTCAATCGACCTTCGCAGGCGTACGGAACGCTCCTCTACCACTCACGCAAAGCGTGAATCCGTAGCTTCGGTACTATGCTTAGCCCCGGTGAATCTTCCGCGCAGACCGACTCGACCAGTGAGCTATTACGCTTTCTTTAAAGGGTGGCTGCTTCTAAGCCAACCTCCTGGCTGTCTGTGCCTTTCCACATCGTTTCCCACTGAGCATAGATTTGGGGACCTTAGCTGACGGTCTGGGCTGTTTCCCTTTTCACGACGGACCTTATCACCCGCCGTGTGTCTCCCGTGCTGAAACTTGCTGGTATTCGGAGTTTGCATCGGGTTGGTAAGTCGGGATGACCCCCTAGCCGAAACAGTGCTCTACCCCCAGCAGTTATACACGAGGCGCTACCTAAATAGCTTTCGAGGAGAACCAGCTATCTCCGAGCTTGATTAGCCTTTCACTCCGATCCACAACTCATCCCCTACCTTTTCAACGGGAGTGGGTTCGGTCCTCCAGTGTGTGTTACCACACCTTCAACCTGGTCATGGATAGATCGCCCGGTTTCGGGTCTACACCTTGCGACTAAACGCCCTATTAAGACTCGGTTTCCCTACGCCTCCCCTATTCGGTTAAGCTTGCCACAAAATGTAAGTCGCTGACCCATTATACAAAAGGTACGCAGTCACCCCACGAAGGGGCTCCCACTGCTTGTACGCATACGGTTTCAGGTTCTATTTCACTCCGCTCTCCGCGGTTCTTTTCGCCTTTCCCTCACGGTACTGGTTCACTATCGGTCAGTAAGGAGTATTTAGCCTTGGAGGATGGTCCCCCCATATTCAGTCAACGTTTCACGTGCGCCGACCTACTCGATTTCATGCTGAAGACGTTTTCGTGTACGGGGCTATCACCCTGTATCGCCGGACTTTCCAGACCGTTCCACTAACGTCATCAACACTTAAGGGCTGGTCCCCGTTCGCTCGCCACTACTAAGGGAATCTCGGTTGATTTCTTTTCCTCCGGGTACTTAGATGTTTCAGTTCTCCGGGTTCGCTTCAGTGAGCTATGTATTCACTCAAAGATGACGAGGTTATCCTCGCCGGGTTTCCCCATTCAGACATCTCCGGATCACAGGCTGTTTGCCGCCTCCCCGAAGCTTTTCGCAGGCTACCACGTCTTTCATCGCCTCTTACTGCCTAGGCATCCACCGTATGCGCTTATTCACTTGACCATATAACCCGAATACGTCTGCTTTTACTTCGCTTCCGATTTTCATCTTCGGCTTTGTTAGGCTTACGATTTAAGTTATTTGTCAGCTGACATGTTCGCTGATGTTGCTTGAGAACGACTTGCTATTTACTTTCGGCGCTTATCTTTCGATAATCACTTCCGATAAACCGCAACTCGTTTCAGTTTTGATCGTTTCCGATCAAGACTTGGTTACAGATTTCCATATTGTTAAAGAGCGTATTGATCTAAGGATCAATTCTATAAAGCCTGTATTCAAGCATTATAGAGCTGATCGCCTTCACGGATACGTTGGACCCGGGCACTTGGCTTGCCTCTGGCGAGTGGTGGAGCCAGGGAGGATCGAACTCCCGACCTCCTGCGTGCAAGGCAGGCGCTCTCCCAGCTGAGCTATGGCCCCGAAAACAGTCAAAAGACTAAAGCCGAAATCGTCAAGATCAAAACAGCAATCCGACGAATGTCTTTTGCGTGTTCAGTTGCCTTGTTGCTTTCGTCTTGCTTTTCGCGTTGGTGGGTCTGGGAGGATTTGAACCTCCGACCTCACCCTTATCAGGGGTGCGCTCTAACCAACTGAGCTACAGACCCAGGTGCGTCTTTCAATCGAAATAATTTGTTGTGGATACGTGTAACGGGATTCTGTCTTTGTAAGGAGGTGATCCAGCCCCAGGTTCCCCTAGGGCTACCTTGTTACGACTTCACCCCAGTCATGAATCACAAAGTGGTAAGCGCCCTCCCGAAGGTTAAACTACCTACTTCTTTTGCAACCCACTCCCATGGTGTGACGGGCGGTGTGTACAAGGCCCGGGAACGTATTCACCGCGGCATTCTGATCCGCGATTACTAGCGATTCCGACTTCACGCAGTCGAGTTGCAGACTGCGATCCGGACTGGGACCGGCTTTGTGGGATTTGCTTGACCTCACGGTTTCGCTGCCCTCTGTACCGGCCATTGTAGCACGTGTGTAGCCCTACCCATAAGGGCCATGATGACTTGACGTCGTCCCCACCTTCCTCCGGTTTATCACCGGCAGTCTCCCTAGAGTTCCCGACATTACTCGCTGGCAACTAAGGATAAGGGTTGCGCTCGTTACGGGACTTAACCCAACATTTCACAACACGAGCTGACGACAGCCATGCAGCACCTGTCTCTCGGTTCCCGAAGGCACCAAGTCATCTCTGACAAGTTCCGAGGATGTCAAGGGTAGGTAAGGTTCTTCGCGTTGCATCGAATTAAACCACATGCTCCACCGCTTGTGCGGGCCCCCGTCAATTCATTTGAGTTTTAGCCTTGCGGCCGTACTCCCCAGGCGGTCAACTTAATACGTTAGCTCCACTACTAAGTTCTTTAAGAACCCAACAGTTAGTTGACATCGTTTACGGCGTGGACTACCAGGGTATCTAATCCTGTTTGCTACCCACGCTTTCGTACCTCAGCGTCAGTTTGAGTCCAGAGAGCCGCCTTCGCCACTGGTGTTCCTTCAGATCTCTACGCATTTCACCGCTACACCTGAAATTCCACTCTCCTCTACTCAACTCTAGTTATCCAGTATCAAATGCAGTTCCCAGGTTAAGCCCGGGGCTTTCACATCTGACTTAAACAACCGCCTACGCACGCTTTACGCCCAGTAATTCCGATTAACGCTTGCACCCTCCGTATTACCGCGGCTGCTGGCACGGAGTTAGCCGGTGCTTCTTGTATGGGTAATGTCAGTCTACCGGGTATTAACCGATAGGTATTCCTTCCCATTGAAAGTGCTTTACAACCCTCAGGCCTTCTTCACACACGCGGTATTGCTGGATCAGGCTTTCGCCCATTGTCCAATATTCCCCACTGCTGCCTCCCGTAGGAGTCTGGGCCGTGTCTCAGTCCCAGTGTGGCTGATCATCCTCTCAGACCAGCTACGGATCGTCGCCTTGGTAGGCCTTTACCCCACCAACTAGCTAATCCGACATAGGCTCATCTATTAGCGCAAGGCCCGAAGGTCCCCTGCTTTCATCCGTAGATCGTATGCGGTATTAGCGTGAGTTTCCCCACGTTGTCCCCCACTAATAGGCAGATTCCTATGCATTACTCACCCGTCCGCCACTCATCAAAGGTGCAAGCACCTTATCAGCGTTCGACTTGCATGTGTTAAGCATACCGCCAGCGTTCAATCTGAGCCATGATCAAACTCTTCAGTTTAATTTTGGTTTGTCGCTAAGAAAGATTAGCGACCAATCTTGACTCGATTACAGAACGTAATTTATAAGCTTAAATTGACGTGGTCTGTACCGATAATTTCTAACAGAAATCGATCGCTACACATACCCACACAAATTATTTCGATTCAGTTTGTTAAAGAGCCAGAGCATTTCGCCCTGTTGAGCCGACATATTCTACAGCAATCAGAAATCATGTCAACCACTTTTTCAGCGGCTTTCGATTCAAACTCCCCAAATCGAAATCGCCAACTTACCGACCCCAAAACAACAGAGCCAGCAAAGCCACCACCAAACCAGGATTCAACCTTCAAATCCCAAAACCGTCAGCAGTGAAGAGCCGCTCATTCTAACCACACCTCTCCACCCTGTCAACATTTTAATTTCACTTTGGCGAATTTTCAGCGTTCTCTTGAGATTTTCTTGACCGAGGATGCGCGCTGTCGTAAATCTTTGCCAGATGCTGGAAATCCAAATGCGTGTATATTTGAGTCGTTGCAACGCTGCTGTGTCCGAGCAACTCCTGAACAGCCCGAATATCCTGACTTGACTCTAAAAGATGGCTAGCAAAAGAATGCCGCAGCATATGTGGATGAACATGCTCTTCCAAACCTATTTTTTTACCCCACCGACTCAACCGTAGCTGAACGGTACGCTGGGTTAGCCTTCGCCCTGAAAATGATATAAACAGCGACGACTCATTACAATCCGGGCGAACATTTAGCCAGCAATTGACCGCGACAATGGCGCTGGAACCAATCGGAACCTGCCTTTGCTTACCGCCTTTGCCGAAACGCACCAACAAAAACCCCGCCGCAAAGTCGACATCGGACAGATCCAACTTCACCAATTCGCTTAGCCTAAGCCCTGATAAGTAAAATAGTTCGAACATGGCAAGATCCCGTATTTCATACACGGAATCAGCCACTGCATCCAGCATTCCCGACATCTGATCGACATCCAACACCTTAGGCAATCTTTTTGGGGCCTTGGGCGCCCGAATATGCAAAACGGGATTGGCCGCAACATGGTTTCCTTTGAGCAAAAATCGGTAAAAGCTACGCAACGCAGCCAAATCTCGGCCGATGGTTTTGCTGCTTATTCGATCCTTATGCCTAGCCGAGACATATTGGCGCACTTCGCCCGGCTGCACATCAGCCCAACTCCCGATTTCTTTAGAACAACAAAAATTGGTAAACCGCGCCAAATCGCGCAGGTAATTGACAGCAGTATGCTCCGAAACCCTCTTTTCTTCGCGCAGATACCGTAAGAACAAGTCTACTAAGCTATGCGCAGCAGCATCCACAGCACTAACCCAGCTGCTGCAACAACGAAATCAACCGCGTCCCAATAATCTCGCTCATCTGAGTCAAAAATACGCTTCCCATACTGTAATGAAACCGACTTTCGTCGCGGCTACCAATAGCCAATAGACCTTCGAGCTGGGTAAACACCATTGGGATAATCGCACACGACTTGACTTCCATGGCCACATCACCAAACAAAAAAGTCGCTTGCGCCAACGTCGGCCGCCCGCATTTGGGCTGATTGGTCGCCAGTTCGTTGGCAAAATGTTTCAAGTTCGGTTCATCCGCCGTAACAAACAAATTACTGATTGGCGAATAGACGCCACCCCTGATAATTTTGATTCCGACAAAATCCGTCAGAAAACATTCTGACAACACATCGCTCAAGTTCGCAATCGCATCCTCCAGAGAATTCGCTTCCAACATAGCCAGTGTCAACTCATGCATGCGATTAAACGACGCATCATTTTCCCTGGCTATATCTATCAACTCATTCAGCTGACTTTCCTGCTCTTGATGCTTGACCCGGAAGATTTCCAACTGCTTGGATATCAAGGAAATTGCGTTGCCACTGGGATGCGGGATATGCATTTGCTCCAACAAGTCCAGATGGTGATGAAAGAAATCCGGATGAAGCCGCAAGTAGTCGACCACCAAAGCATCCGTGATATCCGCGCGCCGCTCGTCAATCATATGCTTATTCGCCCCTCAAATACCGTAACTGCCGGCCCGGTCATGAACACCGGATACCCCCTGCCCGACCAATTGATCCGCAACTCTCCGCCAGGCAAACGCACAGTCACCTGGCTATCCAACAGGCCGAGTTCTATACCTGCCACCACCGCAGCACAGGCACCGCTGCCGCAAGCCAACGTTTCCGCAGCACCTCGCTCATAGACCCGCAAGCGAACATATGATTGATCGACGATCTGCATAAAACCGATATTAGCCCTTTGCGGAAAAAATTCGTGGCGCTCTAACCGCGGCCCCAATTGCGCTACAGGCGCTCGCTCAACATCATCTACAATCAGCACCGCATGCGGATTACCCATGGAAACCGCGGCAAATTCGATGCATTCGTCGTCGAGCAATAACGAATAAATCGGTAGTTGTTTTGGTGCGATTAGCGGTATCTGTTCCGGTTCATGCCGCGGCACCCCCATATTAACCCGGACCAAACCGTCAGTATCGAACCCCAACACCAATTGACCGGCATCGGTATCCACGACAATTTCCGCTTTGTCGCACAATGCTTTTTCCCGCACGAAACGGGCAAAACATCTTGCCCCGTTGCCGCACTGAGACACTTCGCTGCCATCGGCGTTAAAAATACGATATTTAAAATCGGCATTTGCGCTGACAGGCTTCTCGACTAACAATACTTGGTCGCACCCGACCCCGAAATGCCGGTCAGAGAGAAAACGCACTTGACCGGCACTCAGATCGATCTGCTGTGAAACGGCATCAATGACGATAAAATCATTACCTAAGCCGTGCATTTTGGTAAAACGAATCTCCATAACCGTCCTATGGCAACAAGCGTTCGCCAATCCATAATTGCTCAACACCCTCCCGTTCACGGACCAGATGGCAGTCACTACCGTCAACGATCACCTCGGCCGCACGAGGCCGGGAATTGTAGTTCGAGCTCATCGAAAACCCGTACGCTCCTGCGGAGCGGACCGCCAACAAATCGCCCGGAGCCAGCGTCAACACACGGCCTTTACCCAAGAAGTCACCGGTCTCGCAAACAGGGCCGACAATGTCCCATTCCAATTCTTGCCCGGAATTGACCGACCGAGCCGGCACGATATCCTGCCATGCACTGTAAAGTGCCGGCCTGAGCAAGTCATTCATTGCCGCATCAACTATCGCAAAATTTTTATTAGGGGTTGGCTTTAGGTACTCGACTTTGGTCAGCAAAATACCGGCATTGCCAACAATCGCCCTGCCAGGTTCCAACAAAATCTCGAAATCTAATTTGCCCAAACGCTGCAGCAACGCATCGACGTATTCCGCCGGCGCCGGCGGCATTTCGTCGCGATAGCGAATGCCTAAACCACCGCCTAAATCCAAATGATGCAGCTTGATTCCTTCCGCAGCAAGCAAATCCACCAGCGCCAGCACCCTATCCAATGCATCCAGAAACGGATTGAGCCCTGTCAGCTGAGACCCTATATGGCAATCGATCCCGACCACTTGAATATTCGGCATAGCCGCCGCGCGCCGGTATTCGTGGATAGCACTATCGATGTCGATACCGAATTTATTCTCCTTCAAGCCGGTAGAGATGTAAGGGTGGGTTTTGGCATCGACATCGGGATTCACTCGGAACGATACCGGCGCCAAAACACCAAGTTGCCCGGCTAACTCGTTGATCCGATCGAGCTCACCGCTGACTTCAACGTTAAAACAACGGATGCCGACTTGCAAAGCCGCCAAAATTTCGTCCGCGCGCTTGCCTACCCCAGAAAATACGATGTCGCCGGGACGCCCTCCAGCCGCCAATACTCTCTGCATTTCGCCGAACGAAACAATATCGAATCCCGAACCCAAGCGGGCCAACAAATTGAGTAGCGCAATGTTTGAGTTGGCCTTCACGGCGTAACAAATTAAATGCCGATGCGAGCCGAAAGCCCGATCAAAGGCTTGCCATTGTTGTTCCAACGCGGCACGCGAATAAACGTAGCAAGGTGTGCCGTATTGGGCGGCAATGCTTTCAACAGCAACATTTTCGGCAAACAAAGCCTGTTGCCGATAGTTAAAAAAATCCATGTTTATTTTTCTTGTTTGGGAACGTAAATCGGCGGCTGACTATCGGGCATATACAACGGCCCGGTCTGACCACAAGCCTGCAAAAGCAGACACCATAAAATTAAAGCAAGCAGTCTTTCAGTCGCCATAAGCAAACGAGATGGTTTAGATTGATCGATCGAATATACCATAGCCAGCCCCCCGAAAGAACGAGAGTCCCGCCAATCTGGGACTCACCATGAAAAAGGGGGCTGAAGCCCCCTTTCTACGGATACCATCTCCGCGACAAACGCAATTACTTTGCGCTCAACGATTCCTTGACGATCTTAGGCGTTATGAAAACCAGCAACTCCTTCTTGTTATCGGTTTTTATGCTCTTTTTGAACATCCACCCAATTACCGGAAGATCAGACACCCATGGCACTGTATTATACGAATCCTGCACAGTAGACTCGTAAATACCGCCCAGAACAACTGTTTCGCCGTCCTCGACCTGCACCTTGGTTTTCAACTGCCGCGTATCGATCGGTACGGTGGCGTTGCCTCCGGTCGCCAATGGCGTACCCGGCGAGTCTTTTTTGATATCCAGCTGCATAATCACGCTGCCGCTAGGGGTAATTTGCGGAGTTACGTTCAACTCCAACACTGCATCGACCAACTGCGTGACCGGTCCGGTTGCTTGACTTTGGGTTTGATAAGGAATTTGCACCCCTTGTTTGATCGAAGCTTGAACCCGGTCGCTGGTCATGACCCGAGGATTGGATACCAACTCACCCTTGCCGTCGTCCTGCAGCGCATTGATCTCCAAATTCAACAAATAGTCAGCGCCCCGAGCCAAGGTCAACGCCAGAGCACCGCCGCTGGACGCCGCCAACGCCGAACCTAAATCCGCCAGAATTTGCGAATTTTCACTGGTATCCACACCGCTGCCGGTCATACCGTATTGCGTTCCACCGTTGACATCGGCCTTGTGGGCAACACCGAATTTGGTACCCAGATTTTGGGCAAAGGAAGTATCTGCGATCACGATGCGCGACTCGATCAACACTTGCCGCACCGGTACGTCCAATAATTTGATCATTTTACGGACGTCTTCCATCGCTTTGGCAGTATCTTTGACAATCAACGTATTGGTCCGGGCATCCACGATCGCGGTGCCACGGGGCGAAAGCAATCGCATACTGGTCGCCCCTCCTAATCCGCCGGCTTGACCCGTGCCGCCCAACCCTGCCGGACTGGCAACAGAGCCACCGCCACCACCACAACCACCGCCGCCACTGGAACCACCCGCTCCCGACTGTCCGCCTTGTGAGTTGTTGCCGATACCCATCAGCACACCGCAAATTTCGGAAGCCTTGGCGTAATTGATCTGGACGTTTTCAGTTTTCAACGGCTCCAGCTCTTCGAAAATCTTCTTCGAATCCAATTCTTCCTGCTCGATTTTCATGATCTCGGCTACCGGCGCCACCATCACCACGTTGCCATTTTGGCGCTTCGCCAAGCCTTTGGCCTTCAAAATCAGCTCCAAAGCCTGATCCCACGGCACGTCATTCAACCGTAGAGTAACGTTCCCGGCCACAGAATCGGCAGCGATGATGTTCAGCTCGGTAAAATCGGCCAGAATCTGGAGCACCGAACGAACCTCGATATCCTGAAAATTCAAAGACAGTTTGTTGCCGACATAGGGAAACTTTTCCTTTTGTTGCGCTTCCTTTTCCGCTGGCGTTAACGGTCTGAACTCCACCGTCAACAAGTTATCGGCTTGATACGAGGAATATTCGTAATTGCCGTTGTTCGGCGTTATCGTAACGTTGACGCTGTCACCTTTCGGAACCGCCTCGATTCTTTGCACTGGCGTGGCAAAATCCGATACATCAAAGCTCTTGACCAATGACTCCGGCAAACGGGTATTCAAAAAATTCAACACCACTTTACCGCCGCTCTGCTTGGTGTCCACCACGGTGTTGGCCGCCGACAAACCCAACAGCAAGCGCCCTTCTCCATTCGGCCCCCGCCTAAAATCAATGCTCCTGATATTTTGCTCGGGCAAAAACTTGCTGATCACCGAATTCTTCGCCGCAGAAGGCGCTTGTTGCACTGTCGTGTTGACAGCGGAAACCGTACCGGCCGACTTCAGTAGCACGTAAAACTTATCGCCCTCAACTCGAGTCTCGTAGGGCACTTTCTCGATCAGGTTAATAATGACCCGGGTACGACCGGATGCTTCCACTACATATACGGTGCCGGCGGCACCTTGATTGATCGGAAAACTTTTTTTCGCCAAATTACTCTTGACGCCAGCGAAATCTAACGCAATTCTCGACGGGTTATCGGTTTGAAATATTTTCGGCTCGACCAATCCGCCACTGGTTTCCAACTGGATTTGGACTTGATTACCGGCTAACGAAGAGAACTCGAGGTTATTGATTGCCGCATCTTCGGCTCGCACCGGCATCCCGGCCAGCAACAACACCAAAAACAGAAACCATCGTTGACTCGAAAACCGTCCCAAGCCAATCCGTACGCCATTATTAAGTTCGATACTCATTATTTTATAACCCTTTATCATCGGCCATCGCTAACGCGGACTCTTGTTCGCGCCAAGTGCCAGGTTTGTCCGGAACGATCTCCATCAGCTCTATTTTGTCGTCGAGGATACGCAAAATTTTGCCGTAGTTTTGCCCCATATGATTCCCAACTTGAACCCGGTGTATGGTCCCGTCATTCGCTCTGATCAGTCCCCAGAACCCCTTCTCGTTGCGCAACGTTCCCACCATGCGTAAAGTATCCAGCGGATAAGCCTCCAGCTCTTCTTTGCGGCGTTCGGTATCGGGATGAATACCGCTCACCCCGGAAACGTCGACACTGCTGTCGTCATTCGCTCTCTCGATCTGCCGGAACGGATCGCGCAAACCGTCCGGTTTAAAAATAAACGACTCCACCACTTTTATTTCAGGCAAAGGCTCTATCGGCGCCTTGGGCCGAGATTTGACTTCCTGAACATATTTATTCAGATCGCTGACGTCGTCGCCACCGCAACCGCTAAGAACCAACAAGAACGCCAAGCATGCCGGAGTCGAGACGACTCTGCACTCAATCCCCATCACTGTCCTCTCCGTTTTTTCGCCGCCGCACCGGCTTGCCCGGATTCGCTTTCGTTGTAGGTTTTGATGATGGCCGCCATGGTCATCCCGTCTTTACCTTCTTTACCTAGCGGGGTAATTTGCACATCGTGTACCGTAACGATACGCGGCAAGGACGCCAATCCGCTGACAAATAAACCCAGTTCCTCATATTTGCCGACAACCTGAATGTTGATCGGCAATTCCGAATAGAACTCCCGATTAACCTCCGCGCCGGGTTGGAACAACTTGAATTCCAAGCCGCTGGCTAGCCCGGTCTGGGAAATGTCGACCAGCAAACTGGCCACTTCCGCTTTGGTCGGCATCTGCTTCAACATGTCGCCCAGCGACGCCTCGATCTGTTCGAGTTGATCCCGGTAATCCTGCAAATTAATGGCTTTCTTCTGTTTGACTTCGAATGCGCTCTTCAAACTGGCCTCTTGTTTTTCCAACGCCTCCAACTCATCCAACTGCGGGATCGTGACCAAGTACACGCCGGCAGCGGCGGTCAGAAGCGAAAAAATGACAATGACGATAATTTTTAGCGGTGTCGGCCAACTACCCGCAGCATTGACGTCCCAATTGACTTCCGACAAATTCATTTTGCGGCCCCTCCTGGAACGTTATCGGCTTTCTTTCCCTGCTTTGCCGTCAACGTAAAGTCGTTCATGGTTCCGCTTTTCTTACCCTCGCCCCGAATCACTGTGAGTACGGCGCCGTTCAGCCACAAAGAATTGTCTATTGCCCGCATATAAGCCGACACCCTGGCATTGGATTCCGCCTTACCGTCCAACGTTATCAGAGCCCCCGCTTGAACGAATTTAGTTATATAAACGCCTTCAGGCGTAGTTTTAGAAAGCTCTTCAAACAGATGCACCACTTCCGGACGGCTTTCCTGCAGTTTTTGAATGACTTCGATCTTGGTCAACAATCGGCTTTTCTTGTCTTCGATATCTTTTATTTCCTGAATTCTCTTGTCGAGAATGGAAATCTCGTTTTGGAGCATTGTGTTACGCAAGGTCTGGTATTCCTTCAAACCTTCGATGTATAAATAGACAACCACCAAAATAAATGCGGTGGCCACTATTCCCGCGCCAATACCGGCAACAAATTCCTGTTGCCGCCTTTTCCTGAGCTCCTCGCGCCAAGGCAGTAAATTAATTCTGGCCATTAGTCGAAACTCCTTAACGCCAAGCCGCAAGCAATCATCATCGCCGGCGTATCGTTACTGAGACTTTGCGGCTTTACCCGATTGGACAGCGCCATATTGATAAACGGATTGGCTATGTAAGAAGGTATGCCCAAATCGCGCTCGACTAATTTGTCCAACCCCGCGATAGACGCGCAACCGCCCGCCAGAATCAATGCGTCGACGCCACGGTTGGCGCTTGAAGACACGAAAAATTGGAGCGATCTAGCAATTTGCTGCAACATGGCTTTTTTGAAAGGCTCCAGTACGTCGGCCGCGTAGTTGTCCGGCAAACCGCCATGCTTCTTGGCCAACCCCGCCTCTTCGTAGGAAAGTCCGTAACGGCGTTGAATTTCCTCGGTCAATTGTTTGCCTCCGAAACCCTGTTCACGGGTGTAAACCGTCTTTCCGGCATGCAATATATTCAACGACGTCATCGTCGCGCCGATATCGGCGATCGCGACAGTCATACCGCCAATCCCTTCGGGCAGTTGGTCAATCAACAGCGAAAAAGCATTTTCCATGGCAAATGCCTCGACATCGACCACCACCGTTTTCAAGCCGGCATAAGCCAGTGCTGCAACGCGGTCTTCGATATTTTCCCGCCGGGACGCCGCAAGCAGCACATCCACCATATCCGGGTTGCTTTTCGTTACCCCTTGCACCTCGAAATCCAAATTCACCTCGTCAAGCGAATAAGGAATGTACTGGTCCGCTTCGACCATGATCTGTTCTTCCATCTCGGCATCGGTCAGCGAAGCCGGCATCGATATGATCTTCGTCATTACCGACGAGCCGGCAACAGCGACACTGGCATGCTTGGCCTTGGTAGCCGATTGCTTGACCGCTGCCTTGATCGCTCCGCCAATTTGCTCGACATTAGTGATATTCTTATCAACGATGGCGTCCTGGGGTAGCGGCACTACGGCGTAACTCTCGACTTTATATCGCGCACCTGCCCGACTTAGCTCCAACAACTTGACCGCCGCCGTACTGATATCCACTCCCAATACAGCCGACGGATTCCTGCTGAACCAGCTCATGAACAAACCCTTTTTGAATCATAAAAGACTAAACTTAGCTCGCACAGCGCAACCGAGGCCCGCAGAAGCTCTACGGTCGAAGTATAGATGGTTTTTTTATTTTCATCCTGTTAGATGAACCACTTTATAAGTAACTTTAGCTTATCGACCCCATGTACAGGAATTTCCTGAACCGATTCTTGTAAATCTTTTAACGCATTCGTACTGCTGTGCCGATTAAAAAAGCTCCAAAATCAGGCTCTTTGCTGAAGTCGCTGATCAAGTGGCTGGCGTTGTGCGTTTTAGCGTTTTGCACCACTTTTGCTGTAGCGAGTTATTTTTTCTTTGCCGAACTCGACAAAGAACTGCCGGATATCGAGCAGTTACAAAACGTGCAATACCAAATGCCTTTCAGCATTTACAGCCAAGATCGCTTGTTGATTGGCCAATTCGGCGAAAAGCATCGAATGCCAGTGAGCATCGACCAAGTCCCCCCGCAACAAATTAACGCCTTTATCGCGGCAGAGGACGACCGGTTTTTTACCCATATCGGTATCGACCCCACCGGCCTGGCCAGAGCGGCTACTCAGCTCGTATTGACAGGCAAAAAACGCCAGGGCGGTAGTACCATCACAATGCAAGTCGCGCGTAACTTTTTGCTAAGCAACGAAAAAACCTATTTGCGCAAATTGAAGGAAATCCTCCTGGCCTTAAAAATCGAGCGCCGCTATTCGAAGGATCAGATTCTCGAGCTTTATCTGAATAAAATTTACATGGGGCAACGGGCCTACGGTTTAGCCGCGTCCGCACAAACCTATTACGGCAAGAACCTCTCCGAATTGAGCCTGCCGCAGCAAGCCATGATCGCCGGCCTACCCAAGGCTCCGTCCATCTACAATCCGATCACCAATCCCGAGCGCGCGCTGCAACGGCGCAATTACGTTTTACGGCGCATGTTGGAGTTAAAATATATCGACGAAAACACCTACCGCTCGGCGCTGAACACTGCGGACGACGCCGCATTGCAGCCGGTCAATATCGAATTCCAAGCACCTTACGTAGCCGAAATGGCCCGCCAAGAAATCATGGCGCAATTCGGCGATGCCGCCTACACACTGGGCCTTAAGGTATACACCACGGTGCCGAGCGAGTTTCAACGCGCTGCCGATCGCGCCCTTCAGGAAGCCGTACACGAATACGACGAACGCCACGGATATCGTGGCCCATTGACCAAAAACGCCTCCGGAAACGGCGCTATCTTGACCGATACCGTTATCGGCGACTGCCGCCAAGCACAAATTGTTGGACTTACCGAGTCAGGCATCACCGCGACAATTCACGGCGGCGACAGGATTCAAATCGACCGCAGCAACATCGAGTGGATCAAGCGCAGCGGCGCTAACCGAACGAGCCTACATAGCGGAGATTTGATTTGGGTCAGACGACTCAATAGCGGCGATTGGGCATTGACCCAAGTACCGGAAGTAGAGGGGGCTTTAACTGCGCTTAACCCAAACAATGGCGCCATATTGGCGCTCTCGGGCGGCTTCGATTTCTACCACAGCAAATACAACCGCGCCACGCAATCTAAGCGACAGCCTGGCTCCGGATTTAAACCTATTATCTACACCGCGGCTTTTGAGAAAGGCTTTACGCCGGCCAGCATTATTAATGATGCACCGATTGTGATCGAAGATCCTTCGCAAGAAAACGACTGGCGACCGGAAAACTATAACCGGCGCTATTTGGGGCCGACACCGCTACGGGTAGCGCTCCGTGAATCGATAAACCTGGTGTCGATCCGGTTATTGCAGGAAATCGGCGTTACGCAAGCCATAGACACGGCAAGACGTTTCGGCTTCGACAAAGAACAATTGCCGACCACGCTATCGCTCGCCCTGGGGAGCGGCTATGCATCGCCCTTAAGGATGGCCACCGCCTACGCCGTGTTTGCCAACGGCGGCTTTCTGGTAACGCCTTATTTGATTGAGCGAATCGAAAACAATGACGGCGCTGTGTTATTTCAAGCCCAACCGCCAATCGCGTGTGCCGATTGCAACGAACTGAACCCACCTCAAGAAACATCAGCGCCACGTGCGATTTCAGCAAAGACCAATTTCTTGATTAACAGCTTGCTACGCGATGTCGTGCAACGCGGCACAGCGACCCAAGCCAAACAACTGGGCAGAAACGACCTCGCCGGAAAAACCGGCACCACCAACGAACAGCGGGACGCCTGGTTTAATGGTTTCGCCACGGGAATCGTCGCATCGACCTGGATCGGATATGACGACTCCCTACCATTAGGCCACGGCGAAACCGGCGGCAAAGTTGCATTGCCAATGTGGATTAAATTCATCAAAGCAGTACAACACCATTTTCCGGAAAAACCGGAAACTCCGCCCGCCGGAATTGTGCAAGCCTATATCAACCCGCGCGACGGACTTTTGCTAGAGCCAAACGAAAAAGGCGGGATTTGGGAATATTTCGCAGAAGAAACCGCACCGAAAACCATGTCGGCGCCGATTCAACCGGAAGAAAGCTTCGAAGAGGAATTTAACGAAGAAAGCTTGTTTTGACGCTGGCCGACACTCAAAGCCGCCAAAGGCTTGGCGGCCGAGCGCAGGCCGGAAAGACGTTTATTTTCCGAATTTTTTGCGGAATTTATCCACGCGACCTGAAGTGTCGACCACGCGTTGCTTACCGGTAAAAAACGGGTGGCATGAAGAGCATACCTCAATGTGCAAATCGGAAGCCAAAACGGAACCGGTTTGGAAAGTATTGCCGCAACCGCATGTCACGGTTATTTGTTTATATTGTGGATGAATTTCTGGTTTCATAGCGCTCACATACCCTTTTCGGGAGACATACTTGATAGAGAACTGCTTATGATACGATTTAGCAACCAGAACCGCAAGCCAAAGCAGTATTCAGATGAATTAATTTCGCCGGCCAAACGACGCGGAGCGCGCCAACATGATCGCCAGGACGATTGCCGGTACGCCGATAACGGTGGAATACATGAAAAAAACGGCATAACCGAACTGCGCGACCAAGTCGCCAGAAACACCCCCAATCAACTTCGCCGGCAATGTCATCAACGAACTAAACAGCGCATACTGCGTTGCAGTGTAAGCCGAATTCGTCAAACTGGACAAATACGCAATAAAAGCGGCCGAAGCGATGCCGCCGCTCAAATTGTCCGCACTGATCACGCCTGCCAACAGCATGATATCGGGCTGCACCAAAGCCAAAGCTGCAAACAGCAAATTAGTCGCCGCAACAATCACAGCCCCGAATAATAATGGCCGCATAATACCGAAGCGAACCACCAACACCCCGCCTATCGACGTACCCACAATCGTCATGAAAAAACCGAATACCTTGGTGACGTCAGCGATATCTTTTTTGCTGAACCCCAATTCCAAATAGAACGGATTCGCCATGACCCCCATCGCAATATCGCTCATTTTATAGACAGCGATCAGCAGCAAAATCCGCGCGCCATTTTTGCCGTTGCGCTGGAAAAACTCGACAAACGGACTGACAACCGCATCGGAAAACCAACGTAGCAAACTAGCCGACAAGCTACGTACCCCTGACACCCCAAGCGCAACTTCCACACTTTGCTCGAGCCGCTCCACCCGATCGTCAACCAGCCGGGCCGGTTCGCGCGCCAGCAACGTCGCAACCATGCCCACCGACATCGTCAACGCCATCCCCTGATATGCCGCAGACCAACTCTGATATTCCGCAATGTAGAGCACCCCAGCCCCAGCGAGCAATAGCGACAGACGGTAACCAAATACGTACATCGCCGCCATCGCCCCCTGAATCTCCGGAGCTACAATCTCAATCCGATAGGCGTCGATTGCAACGTCCTGAGTAGCGGAGCAGAATGCCACCCAAATCGCCAACCAAGCCATTTTCGCCAGCTCCTGATGAACATCCAAGCCGCCCATCCCAAACAAACCCAACGCTATGCCGATTTGAGCGCCGAATATCCACCCCCGCCGCTTACCCAACCACCGGCAAAACAACGGTAACGGCAATCGGTCGACCACAGGCGCCCACAACACCTTTACCGAATATGCAACACCAACCAAACTGAAATAGCCGATTACGGCCAGAGAAACATCGGCGTCAGCCAGCCAGGCCGACAAAGTAGAGGACGTCAAAGAGAACGGAAGGCCGGCCGAAAAGCCCAGCCAAATCATACCCAGCACGCGCGGCTGGGTATAGATAGAGAAAGCGCTGCGCCAACTGCTTACAGTTTCCGCCATACGCTTTCTCTAACAACGCACTTTAGGTAGGACCTAAAATCAACCGTTGATCAAATAATGCGTCACGATACTGGCCGCATAACCGGCCGCGATAACCGGCGTCCATTTCAAGTGACTAAAGAACGTATATTTGTGATTGGATTGCCCCATCAACGCCACACCCGCGGCCGAACCGACCGAGAACAAAGATCCGCCGACGCCGGCGGTCAAGGTGACTAGCAACCATTGGTACAAATCCATATCCAGATTCATGTTCAACACTGCAAACATTACCGGGATGTTATCGACTACCGCGGAAATGATACCGACCAGAATGTTAGCCGTTGTTTGCCCCAAACCGTCATACATGGCCGCAGACAGCAATTCCAGATAACCGATATAACCCAGACCGCCGACAGCAAATACCACGCCGAAAAAGAACAACAAGGTATCCCATTCCGCTTCTTTGACCCGATCGAACACATCGACTCGAGAACCGTCTTCCGCCGGGAAGCGCACTTTCAAGTAATAGCTAAACAACATCAAAATCGATAAGCCGGCCATCATTCCCATGAACGGCGGCAAGTGCAAAAACTGCTTAAAACTGACCGCCAAGCCAATGGTTACAGCGAACAAACCGCAGACCACCCAGCCACCTGGCTTCAATTCTACCGCCGCTTCGTTGGTGGCTTGCGGCTGACCGTCTGGAACCGCCTGAGACATGAAAAATGCAGGCACGACAAAGTTGACTACCGACGGGATAAACAATTTAAAGAAATCAAAGAATTCGGCATACCCGGCTTGCCACACCATCAGCGTCGTGATATCGCCGAAGGGGCAAAACGCACCGCCGGCATTTGCCGCGATAACCAGATTGACGAAACCGACAGAAACAAACTTTTCGTTATCCGCACCCACCGCCATCACCACAGCGCCGACCAATAAAGCCGAAGTCAGGTTGTCAGCAACGGAAGACAAGAAAAAGGTGATGACGCCCGTGATCCAAAACAACTGCTTGTAACCGAATTGTTTCCGAATCAACCAGGAGCGCAACGCCTCGAACACATTACGTTCCGCCATGGTGTTGATATAAGTCATCGCCACCAGCAAAAACAGCATCAGCTCAGCATATTCTTTCAAATCGTGCTCGAAAGCTTTATGCAGCTCCTCGCCCGAAACTCCGGCCTCGCTAGCCAGAACGGCCACATGCGCCCAAATCACTGCCGCGGCAAAAATCACCGGCTTGGACTTGCGCAGATGAGTGAACTCTTCGGCCATGACAAAGCCGTAAGCCACCAAAAAGATTAGAACGGTGTATATCCCCCGCTCGGTTCCGGTCAGACCGAGGTTGTGAAACTCTTCGGCCATGGCCATTTGCGGCACAAACAACAGCCCGGCCAAAATCAACAATAAGCGCAACAAGGTAGCCCCCTTTATCCTCTATGTTTTAGTCGTTATTAAAAGCAAAAAAACTAACCGGGCATGTTATCACCATACAATATTCTTTGTCATTTAATCCCGGCCGTTATATTATTCAGATACCTAGCAAAATAGTCAGTAAACCACGCATCATCGCTAAATGTATCAATATAACCAGAAAGATCAAACACTTATTGAAGAACGCGTTAGAGAGTTTCGCGACCAGACCCAACGCTTTCTGAACGGGGACCTGGAAGCCGACCAATTCAGAGCACTACGTCTGATGAACGGCCTCTACGTGCAAACCCATGCACCGATGCTGAGGGTCGCAGTCCCTTACGGCCTACTTTCCTCGAAACAATTGCGCAAGCTGGCATCGGTGGCCCGCGATTACGACCGCGGATACTGCCACTTCACAACCCGGCAGAACGTTCAATATAACTGGCCAGCTTTGGAACGGGTCCCAGACCTGCTCGCCGAATTGGCAACAGTGCAGATGCACGCCATTCAAACCAGCGGCAATTGCCTACGAAACACCACATCGGACCATTTGGCCGGCATTTGCAAAGACGAAATCGAAGACCCGCGGCCGTACTGCGAAATTATCAGACAGTGGACCACTTTGCACCCCGAATTTGCTTTCCTACCACGCAAGTTCAAAATCGCGGTCAGCGGCGCAACTCATGATCGAGCAGCAGTCCAATTGCATGATATCGGTGTCTACTTGGTCAAAAACAGCGCAGGTGTAACCGGATTTCAAATTTTGGTAGGCGGCGGCCTGGGCCGAACCCCGATCATTGGCCAAACCATTCGCCCTTATCTGGAAAAGCAGCACCTGCTGTCCTATCTGGAGGCGATTTTACGGATATATAATCTGTTCGGCCGCCGTGATAACAAGTACAAAGCCAGGATCAAGATTCTGGTTAAGGAAACCGGCCTGGAAAAATTCAAGGCCATGGTCGAGCAGGAGTGGGAACGCATCCGCGACAGCATGTTACTGAGCGAGGAACGAATCGCCGAACTTAAAGCCCACTTCGCCCCGCCCGCTTACGAAACCATCGCAAGCCCCGACCCGAATTTTGCCAACACCCTTGCCGTTAACAGCGACTTCGCCAAATGGGCTAAATACAACACAGTCGAACACAAAATCGACGGCTACCAAGGCGTTTACATCTCTTTGAAAGCCCCCGAATCCCCGCCAGGCGACATTACCGCCGAACAACTGGAGGCCGTGGCCGATTTGGCTGACCAATATAGCTTCGGCGAAGTCCGAAGTAGCCATCGGCAAAACCTCGTGCTCGCCGACGTCAAACAAAGCGACTTATTTGCGCTCTGGCAAAAACTCGACGCACTCAAGCTGGCGACACCCAATATCGGCACAGTAACCGACATTATTTGCTGCCCCGGCCTGGACTTTTGTTCCCTGGCCAACGCCAGCTCGATCAGCGTTGCCAAAGAACTGAATTCCAAACTCGACGACATTGATTACATTCACGACATCGGCGACATCAAAATCAACATGTCAGGCTGCATGAACGGTTGCGCACACCAAAGCGTCGGCCATATCGGCATCCTCGGTGTCGACAAGCACGGCGAAGAGTGGTACCAAATCACACTCGGCGGCTCATCCGAAAACGAAGCCGCGATTGGCGAACGCCTGGGACCGGCAGTTGCCAAAAGCGATATCACCACGGCCGTTACCGACATCCTCGACGTTTATGTTCAGCAACGCTTAGAAGACGAAGCCTTCTTACAAACCGTAAAGCGCGTCGGCCTGGAGCCGTTTAGGGAAAGAGTTTATGCAAATCATTAAAGACCAACAGTTAATCAACAACACCTGGACTTTTATCGAAGACGCTGCTCCGCTTCCCAGCGGAGACATTACGGTCAGCCTGCAACGCTGGCTCAGCGAGAAAGCCCAGCTCCTTGAACGTAACAGCAAAGTTGGCATCCGGGTAGCTCCCGGCGAACAACTGGACGCTTTGAACTCGGACCTGGATAAAATCGATTTGATCGAACTGAACTTTCCGATCTTCGGCGACGGCCGCTTGTTTTCCGTGGCCCGCTTACTACGCAGCAGGGACGGGTACCAAGGCGAGCTCCGCGCGGTGGGTCAATACCTTCCCGACCAAGTATTCTACTTGTCCAGAGTCGGCATCAACGCCTTTGATTTAAGCAGCCAAAACGACGCAGATTTGGTTTTGGCGGCCATGAATCAATTTTCAGTGCGTTATCAATCGTCGACCAATTGAACTTCGCGCTCAGCTAACAAAAAGCCGCCTGACCTGAAACAAAAAACCCCGACGGGCGAAAGCCACTCGGGGTTTTATTTTGGCCAAAGACGCCGGAATCGCTGCGATTCCGGCGAACGACTTTATCAAACCGAACGCTTAACGACGCATGATGCTAATGCCTTTCAGCAAGTTCAACGCCTCATGCAGAGGGTAATCGCGCATATCAGCCTCGGACAAGTCAGCCCCGTCCCCATCTTTCTCCGGCGCATCTTTGGCGTCATCACCGTCTTCTTCATCAACCTTCTTCTCAGGTTTAGCATTACCGTTGGTCAAATGATGCGTTAAATCCGCTTCTTTGACGGTATCCAGCTTCGCTTTATCCATTGCCGCCAGTTTGACTCTGGCCAACGTCACATCGGGCTCGATACCTTCGGCCTGAATAGACCGACCTGAAGGCGTAAAATAGCGCGCCGTAGTCAACTTGACCGCCGCACCGTTACTGGTCGGCAAAATGGTTTGCACCGAGCCTTTGCCGAACGACTTCTCACCCATGATGATGGCCCGCTTGTGGTCCTGCAATGCGCCGGCCACAATTTCGGATGCCGAAGCCGAACCGCCATTGATCAGCACCACGATAGGCGCACCGTTTATCACATCGCCTGAAGTGGCATTAAAACGCATTTCCGAATTTTTGATCCGTCCCTCGGTATAAACGATCAACCCGGAATCGATAAAGGCATCACTAACATCCACCGCCGCATTTAAAACGCCCCCCGGATTGTTGCGCAAATCCAGAACAATACCCTTCAGCGGGCCTTCGTTCTCCTTTTTCAACTCATCGATTGCATCCAATAAACCTTGACCAGTGCCGGACTGAAAACTACTGATCCGCAAATACCCGTAATTCTTTTCCAAAATCCTGTTCTTGACGCTTTTGACTTTGATAATGTCGCGAGTCAACGCGAACTTCAGCGGCGCCTCTTCCCCTTCGCGAATCACTGTCAGCACAATCTCGCTGCCTGGCTCGCCGCGCATGATTTTCACCGCATCGGCCAGCGTCATACCTTTCACCGGCTTATCGTCGAGACGAACGATCAAGTCTCCAGCTTTAATTCCGGCCCGTTGCGCCGGCGTATCGTCTATAGGAGAAACCACTTTAACAAACCCGTTTTCCATGCCGACTTCTATACCCAAACCACCGAATTGACCCGTGGTGCCTTCTTGCAGCTCCTTATACTCTTCGCTGGCAAGATACGCCGAATGCGGGTCCAAACCGGACAGCATGCCCCGAATCGCATCTTCCAAAAGTTTCTTGTCGGAAACGGGTTCTACATAATCCTGTTTGATGCGACCGAAAATCTCGGTGAAGGTCCGCAGCTCGTCAAACGGCAAGGCCTGCAGCTCATCGCTTTTCACCGAAGCCGGCGACTCTTTTTCGGCAAAGACGCTACCGCACAAACTAAGCGCCACGCCCAAAATAAATCCGACCAGCAAGATTAATATGTTTCTGTTTTTTAACATTTGAATTCGAACTCCAACAACCTGTTTCCTAAAAATAATTAACCTTTGTCCGGTTTACGGCACCATTGCTCCGGATCGACCGGCCGTCCGTTTTTTCGGATGCCAAAATACAAGGCGGCATCGGCTCTGCCACCGCTTCGACCTACCGAGGCCAAAACCTCGCCGGCCCTAACGTGATCGCCAACCCCTTTATGTAAACTTTGGCTGAACGCGTACAAGCTCATAAAGCCTCTACCGTGATCGACAATAATCATCAATCCGTAACCTCGCAGCCAATCAGCATAGACTACCTTGCCGCCCGTCACCGCACGCACGTCAGCCCCTTCCCTGGCACTGATAACGACGCCGTCCCAAGTGGTTTCGTAGCGCCGACTGCCAAACCGCTCCGTCACCGCCCCTTGCACCGGCCAAGGCAATTGGCCGCGCAACTCTGCAAACGGCTGGCTTACTGATGCGCCAACCGGAGGAGTAGCCGGCATTTGCTTGGAAAGTACCCGCGGTGGGCTCGTGCTTGGTTCGGACTTGTGCGGCTCAGGTGAAGACTCGTCCTCGGCATTATCATCAGTTTTCTGCAAAGACGCCACCAAGGACTGCAATTTTTTCTCGTCAGCCACCAAGCGCTGCAGTTGGTCGGCCTTGGCTGAATAATCGCTTTCAATTCTGGCTAACAAGGCTTCGCGTTGCCCCTTTAACGCCAGCATTGCATCCGACTCTTGCTGCTTCTTTACCAAAGCAGCTTGAAGCAATTGAGACTCGCCGTCCTTTTGCGCCTCCAACTGCCGAAGTTCGTTGAAGGCCTCGCCAAACGCTTTGAGTTTTTCCACTCGCGCCTTACTGATATAGTCGAAGTAAATCGCCATGCGACTTGACACTGCCGGATCGCGTTGGTTCAGAATCACTTTCCAGCCCTCCTTATCGCCGCCCATGGCGTAGATCGCCTTGAGCAACCCTTCGAGTTCCTGCTGTTGTTCGTGCATACTGCGTTGCGCCGCAGCGCTCTTGCCGCGCACTTCCTGCAGCACTGACTCCTGTTGCCTGATTTCGGCTTTCAATGCACGCAGGCTATTTGCCAATTCGCCATATTGCATCTCCAGCTTTTGCAACTGCTCCACTGCCCGATTTTTTTCGGCTTGCAAGTCGCGAACGTCGCCACCGATCTGTTGAATTTTCGACTGGACGTCGGCCAAGGTTTTGTCGTTTGCGGGAGCGGCCGATGATGTCTGACTTACCCCCCCCAACCCGGCGAAAACCAGGCAACCGACTACCCTCGCCAGCGCCATCGGTGGGTATTTGGCAACTCTTATACTCCCGAGCCGAGACGATAATTCGCTGTTTTTCGACCCTGAAAACCTGTTGGTAACGAGCGGCGCGCGGGGAAGCCGGTTTGCCATCGGATTAAGGACTCCAAGCACTAATGGTTATAAAATCAGATCTCGGCGACAGCCATTGCCGCACAATTACGCCGGCTCAATTCTCGGGTATTGAACAATAAGGCCTACTCTGTTAGATTTGCTGGCCTCGTATTGCTCGCTAAGTTGGCGGCTTGGCCGCTGCATATCTAAGCAAGGCATTATACCAGCACCACCAGCCGCCAAATCCGAAAAATGCCACAGGCCGCCTAGCGACCAATTTTGCCAAGCTATATCGTAATTAAATGGAAGATCAAGACGATAGTATTCAATATGACGACAGCGATATCAGCCGCGCCGCGCGCTGCCTGAAAGCCATGTCCCACCCTTTACGACTGAAAATCCTCTGCGTATTGGGCAGCAACTCGATCAGCGTTCAAGACATTGTGGAACAGGTCGGAACCAGTCAGAGCAATATTTCGCAACATTTGGCGATATTGCGGGACAAAGGCATTCTTGATTATAAAAAGGAAGCCAACCGCGTTTATTACTTTATCGACGACGAACGCGTTATTCATCTGATTCAAATGATGCGCAGCATTTTTTGCGGCGCTTAAACAGCAATAACCAACAATATGAATGCACCAATAGAACAATATATCGAATTCGCCACCAACCATTATTTACTGGTATTTGCACTGGTCTGCGTCATTTTCTTGCTAATTCAGGATTTGCTTGCCAATTCTTTTAATAAGTACGAAAACATTTCGCCGCTAATTGCCGTCACCAAAATGAACAGTGACGACGTCGTCGTTCTGGACGTCAGGGAATTGCACGAATTCAGCAAAAGCCACATCGAAAATGCTTTGAATATTCCGCTAGGCAAAATCGATGAACAACTCACAGCCCTGGAGAAACACAAAAAGCATCCGCTGATCGTGACTTGCCAAACCGGGGCCCGCTCGGCCGCTGCCTGCAAAACCCTGACTAAGTCAGGATTCGAACAGGTCTATAACATGATTGGCGGCATGCAATCATGGGAAGACAACAAACTGCCGATCAAACTGGGCAAAATCAAAGATTAACCAACCAACCCCAAACCACGACCATGGCCGAAAACAACGCATCCAGCGAAAAACAATTCATCATTCAAAAGATCTATACCAAAGACATTTCTTTTGAAACCCCAAATTCACCCAAAATCTTTACCCAAAAATGGGAGCCGGCGCTGGATCTGAATCTCGGCACCAATGTGTTACCGATCGAAAACTCGATGTTCGAAGTCTCGCTCACACTGACCGTAACCGTCAAAGTCGGCGAAAGCACCGCTTATCTGGTAGAAGTCAACCAGTCCGGAGTATTTCTGATCGCCGGCTTTACCGAACAGGAAATGGGACCGATGCTGGGCAGCTTCTGCCCGAACATCCTGTTTCCCTACGCCCGCGAAGTCATCTCCGACCTAGTCAGCAAAGGCGGATTCCCGCAATTGGTCCTGGCTCCGGTTAATTTCGACGCCCTGTACATGCAACATTTACAACAGGCGCAACAAGCTCCGCAAAACGCCGAAGCCAAAACTTTAAACTAAGACAGGATGCCGCCATCAATCAGCATCCTGGGTGCCGGATCATGGGGGACCGCCCTGGCTATCCAAGCAGCCAGAAATGGCTGCAGCACCTCGCTATGGGGACATAATCCGCAACATATCGCTACGCTGCAACAAACCCGCGAAAACAGCCGCTACCTGCCCGGCGCCCAGTTGCCTGCGAATCTCGAACTCACCGCCGACATCAGCAAAGCCGTAAGTTACAGCCAGGTACTTTTGATTTCGGTCCCCAGCCATGCCTTCCGGGATACTTTGATTCGCATCAAACCCTTTTTGGCGGAAAAACCTATGGTCGCTTGGGCCACCAAAGGCTTCGACGGGCTTGATGGCGCCCTGTTAAGCCAAGTCGTCGCCGAAACGCTGGGCGAAGATATCGAAACCGCCGCGCTGTCCGGGCCGACTTTCGCCGCCGAAGTCGCGGCAGACTTGCCCACAGCGGTGACCGTCGCCTCGACATCCGATGCATTTTCGTCCCGACTCAGCGCCATGCTGCACAATCAACGCTTTCGAGTCTACACCAGCCACGACATTATTGGCGTCCAGGTCGGCGGCGCCTGCAAAAACGTATTAGCCATCGCCGCCGGAATCGCTGACGGCTTGGGTTTCGGCGCCAACACACGCGCAGCTTTAATCACCCGCGGCCTGACCGAAATCATGCGCCTTGGCATCCGTCTGGGCGGCCAAGCCGACACGTTTATGGGCTTGGCCGGCCTCGGCGACTTGATCCTGACCTGCACCGACGACCAATCCCGCAATCGCCGTTTCGGCCTGGCCCTTGGACGCGGCCAGGATCAGGCTCAAGCGTTGAAACAAATCAACCAGGAAGTGGAAGGCATCTCCGCTGCCCGCGAAACCTTCGGGTTATCGCAAAAATACGGCGTCGAAATGCCCATCACCTCGCAGGTTTACAAAGTACTCTTCGAGAACCTCCAACCCAAACAAGCCGTACACAACTTGTTAAACCGGGATCAAAAACCCGAACAAGCCTGAATTCGCCCCCCATTCAAAGAGCAATCCGCCCTGAAAACCACGCCCTAACAAGCGCGAGTTTTTTCGGCGCCCTGAGCTCCTGCAAGCGCCGCTTCTCCCGTTTTGAACAAAATAACCTTATAAATTTAAGCATTAGCCTTCGTTAATTGCGATTTACATCAAAAATCGACATTAACTTTTTGATACCAATCAGTTTTACCCCCTCCCTCACCACCCATTCAAACCCAACCCCCAACCAGGCCTAAGTCATTGTAGAAAAAGAAAGAATTTAATCTAGCTGCCTCTTGACTAAGCCCATTTTGAAAACTATAGTGGTACAAAAGTGATGTAAAGTGGGCATAAATGGATTTTTTTGGCTTTTTGAGGGTTTGATTTGTTTCGAGGCATAAGTTCAATCAGTTTGGATGCGAAAGGGCGCGTTGCGATTCCTACCCGCTATCGGGAGGAGTTACAGGAGTGCTGCGACCGCCAACTGGTTGTGACCGTTGCAGTCGACGATAAATGCGTTGGCGAACCGGGCTGCCTCTGGCTGTACCCTTTACCCGAATGGGAAAAGCTGGAGCAAACCATCAGCCGCTTACCGACCTTGAACAAAATGGCCGGCAAGTTGCGGCGTTTTGTCATAGGCAACGCCTCGGAGTGCGAAATGGACGCCCAGGGCCGCCTGCTGTTGCCGGAAAAATTGCGCGAGTTCGCCGGCCTGGAAAAGCATATTGTGCTGGTCGGCCAACTCAACAAGTTCGAAGTCTGGAACGAAGACGCCTGGAAGGCCAAAGAACAGGAATGGATGGACGGTAACGACAGCGAGGGCCTTGAAGAACTTGGCTCTTTGTCGTTTTGACGGAGATGCCGGCACACCAAACCGTTTTATACGCGGAAGCGCTTGAGCAACTCGCGATAAAACCGGACGGCCTCTATCTGGATTGCACTTTCGGCCGGGGCGGTCATAGTCGTGGCATTTTGGCCGAGCTGAGCGAATCGGGCCGGTTGTTGGCACTGGATAGAGACGCGGATGCGATTGACAGCCAAGAGGCAGAGAGTTTACGTCAGGACCCCAGATTCGAATTACGTCATGCCAGTTTTGCCGAATTGGCGGAAGTAACCAGACGTAACGGATACGCCGGCAAGATCGACGGCATATTGATGGACTTGGGCGTATCGTCGCCGCAACTGGATATTGCCGAACGCGGCTTCAGTTTTTTACGCGACGGACCGCTGGATATGCGTATGGACACCGGACGCGGACTGTCGGCTGCCGAGTACCTGGCTAGCGTTGACGAACCGGAATTGGTCCGGATTTTATTCGAATATGGCGAAGAACGGTTTGCCAAGCGCATCGCCCGGGCGATCGTCGGCCAGCGCCAACAGGCCCCGGTCACGACCACTCTGGAACTGGCGAGATTGATTGAACAAAGCGTGCCGTTTCGCGACAAGCACAAACATCCTGCCACACGCAGCTTTCAGGCGATCAGGATCGAAATCAATCAGGAGCTGGAACAGATCAAGGCAGGTTTGCAGCAAGCGCTGGAGGTACTGGCGCCGGGCGGACGACTGGTAGTGATTTCGTTTCACTCTTTGGAAGACAGGATCGTCAAACGGTTTATTCGGGACCAATCGGGGGCGAAAACCGATCCCGGCAGATTGCCGGTCAGAGAACGGGACATAGAACAAGGGCAATTACGCAAAATCGGTAAATCGATACGCGCCCAAGCGCAGGAATTGCGCGATAACCCCAGAGCGCGTAGCGCGGTAATGCGAGTCGCGGAGAAGCGTTGATGATATTTGCTCGAAACATCCTGCTGACAATACTGGTAGCGGTGTTGCTTATATCCGGCATCGCGGTGATTTACAGCAAATACCAATCGCGGCTGCTGTTTATCGAGATCCAAAAAAAGGAAAAGGAACTCGACGATTACGAAGTCGAATGGGGACGGTTACAGCTCGAATTGACGACGCTGACCGAAGAAAACCGAGTTGAAGTCGAGGCCAGGTCGCGATTGATGCTGACTTTGCCGCCGCAGGACAAAATAATTTACATCAAGCCGTAATGCGAATTTTTACCGGTTCTGCCCCAGCACCGCGCCTTAATACCGATTTTCCGATACGGCGAAAACTGCTGTTGTCGACAATGATGCTGGCGATGACTGCCTTGGTTGGCCGCGCGGTTTATCTGCAAATCCTGGACAAGGATTTTTTACAGGATAAAGGCGACATGCAACACATCGGCGTCGTGTCGGTGTCGGCATACCGCGGCCAGATCAAGGACCGTAACGGCGAACCGTTGGCAATCAGTACCCCGGTGCAATCGATCTGGGTCAATCCACGGCAATTGAAAGACAGCGAACAGGACAAGCTGACACCGATGGCGAGAATCCTCGGTTTCCCGGAAAAAGAGCTGCGCTCGCTGTTGAAAAAAGAAAAAGACGCCAACAAGCGCTTTGTCTATTTGCGCCGGCAGATTAATCCGGATATCGCCGAAAAAGTTAAAGATCTGGAAATCACCGGCGTCTATTTCGAGCGCGAATTCAAGCGGTATTACCCTGCCGGGGCAGTCTCCGGCCATTTGCTGGGCTTTACCAATATCGACGATATCGGCCAGGAAGGCATCGAACACGGTTACGAACATATATTGCGCGGCCAACCGGGCAAAAAACGGGTGATCAAAGACGGCAAAGGCCAGATCATCAAAGACGTAGAAAACATCGAAGCAGCGGTGCCGGGCCGCGACCTGATTCTGACGATAGACGAGCGCTTGCAATACCTGGCTTACCGGGAATTGCAGAACGCAGTAATCCAGAACAAGGCGCATTCAGCCTCACTGGTGGTATTGGATGCCAAAAACGGCGACGTATTGGCCAGCGTCAGCCAGCCGGCGTTCAACCCGAACAACCGGAAAGAACTGAGCAGCAACCGTTACCGCAACCGGGCCATCGTCGACAGCTTCGAACCCGGCTCGACCGTAAAACCGTTCGTGATCGCGGCGGCGCTGGACGGCGGCTATATCCACCCGAATGTGATGATCGAGACCCACGGCGTTTACCACCTGGGCCGCAACGTGGTCAAAGACGTGCATAACTACGGCACGATGGATTTGACCCACGTGTTGCAAAAATCCAGCAACATCGCGGTGACCCAGATCGCGATGACCATGCCGCCGGAGTATTTCTGGGGGGTTTACAACAAACTGGGCTTCGGCACCTCGGCCGGCGTCGGCTTCCCCGGCGAGGCCAGCGGCTCGTTGCTCGACTATCAAGGCTGGCACGAATTCGACCAAGCGATTTTATCGTTCGGTTACGGGGTATCCACCTCGATTTTACAACTGGCCCGGGCCTATACCGCCTTGGCCGACGACGGCATCATTCATTCGGTGACCCTATTGAAGCGCGACGAAGATCCGGACGCACAACGGGTGTTTAAGCCGGAGACAGCCAGAAAAGTCCGGGAAATGCTGGAGCACGTGATCAGCAAGGAAGGCACGGCCTATCAAGCCAGAGTCGAAGGTTACCGGGTGGCCGGCAAAACCGGCACCGTGAAAAAAGCCACCGCCGGCGGTTACGCCGACGACAAATATTTATCGGTATTCGTCGGCATGGCGCCGGCCAGTAACCCGCGATTTATTATCGCGATCGTGGTTGACGAGCCGACCAGCGGCCAATATTACGGCGGTTTGGTTGCCGCACCGGCCTTCTCGCGGGTCATGGCCGGAGCATTACGAGTTTACGGCGTGGAGCCGGACGGCATGGAAAACATGCACTTACTGTTGAGCAAACGATGAAGCTGAGCGAATTGCTGAACGGACTAACTGATATAGCTACGGACGCGGAGATAACCGGCTTGAGCCTGGATAGCCGTTGCACGCGCGCAGGCGACGTATTCATCGCCCTGAACGGCTCCCGGCAACACGGCCTGACCCATGCCGCGCAGGCGGTCAGCCGCGGCGCCAAAGCCGTAGTATTCGAACCGCAGCAGAGTGCGTCCCACTTACAGACTCCGCTCGCTGCGCCGCTGTTTGCCGTTGCCGGATTGGCGGACAGTCTGGGCGAGATCGCCGCCCGGTTTTACGGCCGGCCTTCGGCGCAGTTGGATGTGATCGGAGTCACCGGCACCAACGGCAAAACCACCTGCAGCCAACTGCTCGCGCAGGCGCTGCCCGATTGCGGCGTGATCGGCACGCTGGGTTGGGGCGAATTCGGCAAGTTACAGCCGACCGCAAATACAACCCCGGATGCGCTGGACGTACAACGGATCTTGTCCGAATTGGCGGCCCAAGGCAAACGCGCAGTCGCCATGGAAGTGTCCTCGCATGGATTGCAGCAAGGCCGGGTCAATGCCGTGCAATTCAAGGGCGCGGTATTCACCAATTTGAGCCGGGACCATCTGGATTATCACGGCGATATGCAGAGCTATCTGCAAGCCAAGCTGGCCTTGTTCAAGACGCCGGGCTTGAAATTTGCCGCTATCAATTTGGATGACGCCAGCAGCGCACAGGTATTGGACAGTATCGGCCAGGGTGTCCAGGTGTGGACCTTCAGCGCCAGCGGACGAACGCTTCCGGGCTGCGAATGCGTGACGGCCGAAAATGCAAAATTTAGCGCCGCCGGCATCGAATTCGACGCGGTTTGGCGCGGTAAACGGCTAACCGCCGCCAGCGGCATTGCCGGCAGTTTCAATCTGGAAAATCTGCTGGCGGTGCTGTGCGTATTGCTGGCCCAGGGCATTGGTTTCGAAACCGCCGTAGCACGCTTGGCCTCACTAACTGCCATTGCCGGCCGCATGGAAAAATTCGGCGGCCAGGGCAAACCGACCGTGTTCGTGGACTATGCCCACAGCCCGGATGCCTTGGAAAAAGTTTTGAAAGCCATCAAAGGCAACAGTCGGTTGCAACTGGTGTTCGGCTGCGGCGGCGACCGCGACAAAGGCAAACGCCCGGAAATGGGCCGGATTGCCGAGACCTGGGCGGATCAGGTCATCGTCACCGACGACAATCCGCGAAGCGAAGCTCCGGCCGCCATCGTCGCCGACATTTTGGCGGGCTGCCGTAGCGATAAAGTAACCGTTATTAACGACAGGGCCACGGCCATAAACACAGCCATACAACAATCAGCTCCCGACGATTGCGTACTGATCGCCGGCAAGGGCCACGAAGATTACCAGGAAATCGCCGGCGTAAAATGGCCGTTCAGCGATAGCGCGCTGGTGGAAAAAACCTTGGCGGAGTGGCGCAAACCATGAAGATGCTGCTCAGCGAAATCGCCCGAGCCGTCAACGGCACTCTGACCGGAACCGACCGCAGCGTCGAGTCGGTCAGCATCGACACCCGCACGCTCAAACCCGGCGAACTTTACCTGGCCTTGAAAGGCAAGAATTTCGACGGCCACGATTTTATCGAGCAAGCGCAACAGGCCGGCGCCGCGGCGCTGCTGGTAGAACGCGCCTGCGCATCCGATCTACCGCAAATCGTGGTCGACAACAGCCACCTGGCGCTGGCCGAATTGGCCGGCTACTGGCGCCGGCAATTGCCGGTCAAAGTTGCCGGCGTCACCGGCAGCAACGGCAAAACCACGGTCAAAGAAATGATCGCGGCGATTTTCGCTACCCAAGGCCCCACCTTATCGACTCAAGGCAATTTGAACAACGACATCGGTGTCCCGCTAACTTTGCTGAAACTCGATGCCGGCCACCGCTATGCCGTGATTGAGATGGGCGCCAACCACATCGGCGAAATCGCCTATACCAGCCGTTATGCCCAAGCCGACGTCAGCGTGATCAATAACGTCGGTGCGGCGCATATCGAGGGTTTCGGCGACCTGAACGGCGTGGCCAAAACCAAGGGCGAGATCATCGAAAGCCTGAGCCCGGAAAGCGTTGCGGTGTTGAATCGAGACGACGCCTTCTACGACTTCTGGCTCACCCTGGCCGGCCTGCGCAAATCGGTTAGTTTCGGCTTCCATCCTGCTTCCGACGTACGCGCCGAGCAAATCGAAACCGGCCTTGATGCCGACGGCTTCGCCACCCGCTTCCAGTTGCAAGCCGGCGGCGAGAGCATCACTATCCGCTTGAATCTGGCCGGCGCCCACAACGTCAAAAACGCGTTGGCAGCGGCGGCGGTTGCGCGGCAATTCGACATCGCGCTCGACGCGATCAAAGCCGGTCTGGAAGGCTTGCGGCCGGTGGTCGGCCGGATGCAGCCGTTACGCGGCCGCCGCAACAACATCGTGGTCGACGACACCTACAACGCCAATCCGAGTTCGCTGCGCGCCGCTTTGGAAGCCATCGACGGCTGCAGCCAGACCGAGCTCTGGGTCGCTTTGGGCGCATTCGGCGAATTGGGTCCGGATAGTCCGGCAATACACCGTGAGATGGGCGAACTGGTCAAAGCCATGGGTGCCAAGCGCCTGTTCGCCACCGGCGAATTGGCCCGCCACAGCGTCGCCGGCTTCGGCGCCGGCGCGCGTTATTACGACACGCAGGAACAATTGATTGCAGACCTGACCGCGGAACTGAGCGGCGGGGAAACTTTACTGGTTAAAGGCTCGCGCGCCCAAAAAATGGAAAACGTGGTGGCGGCGCTGGTCGACAATTTTAGAGCGGCATAATGTTACTTTTACTCGCAGACTTTTTAAGCAGTATCGACAGCGGCTTCCGGGTCTTACACTACCTGACCTTTCGCGCCATCCTGGGCGTGTTGACCGCTTTGGCGATTTCGCTGCTGAGCGGCCCGATGGTGATCGAAAAGCTGACCCGCAGAAAAATCGGCCAAAGCGTGCGCGACGACGGTCCGCAAAGCCATTTCTCCAAATCGGGCACCCCGACCATGGGCGGGGCGATGATTCTGTTCGCGGTGGCGATCAGCACCCTGCTCTGCGCCGATCTGAGCAATCGTTACATCTGGGTGGTTTTGTTGGTGACGCTGGCGCACGGCGTCATCGGTTTTATCGACGATTACAAGAAAGTGCTGCTCGGCAACAGCGTCGGCCTGTCGGCCAAAGCCAAATATTTCTGGCAGTCGGTGGTCGCACTGGGTGCCGGCATCTACTTGTACAGCACCGCTCAAGTCGCTGCCGAAACCCAATTCATCGTGCCGTTTTTCAAAAACGTGACGCTGGACATGGGCTGGATGTACATCGTGTTGACCTATTTCGTCATCGTCGGCTCCAGTAACGCGGTGAACTTGACCGACGGCCTCGACGGCCTGGCGATCATGCCTACCGTGATGATCGCAGCCGCATTGGCGATCTTCGCCTATCTGTCCGGCCACGCCAATTTCGCCCAATATCTGCAAATACCGCATATCCCCAAATCCGGCGAATTGGTGGTGTTCTGCGCCGCGCTGATCGGCTCCGGCCTCGGCTTTCTCTGGTTCAACGCCTATCCGGCCATGGTATTCATGGGCGACGTCGGCGCGTTGGCATTGGGCGCCGCGCTGGGCATCGTCGCCGTGCTGGTCCGCCAGGAAATCGTTTTGGTGATTATGGGCGGCATTTTTGTGGTCGAAACCATTTCGGTGATCATTCAGGTCGCCTCCTATAAAACCCGCAAAAAACGGGTATTTCTGATGGCCCCGATTCACCATCATTACGAATTGAAAGGCTGGCCCGAGCCGCGCATTATCGTCCGCTTCTGGATCGTTTCGGTCATTTTGGTCCTGATCGGCCTGGCGACATTGAAACTGAGATAGCCATGGATACCGCACAATTACTCGCCAATCTGGAACGCCATTTTCAACTGGATCCGGCCAACGCTCGACTGCTGATCGTCGGCCTGGGCGCGACCGGCTATTCGGCCGCGCAATTTTTGCAAAAAACCCCGATCCGGTTCGCCGTAGTCGACAGCCGCAAGCAACCGCCGTTGATCGACAATCTGCGCGAACAAATGCCGGACGTGCCCGTGTTTTCCGGCGGCTTCGATCAATCCGCGCTGGATGTCGCCACTCACTTGCTCGTCAGTCCCGGCGTATCGCTGCACGAAACCGCGATTCACAAAGCCGTGCAGGCCGGAGTAAAAGTCATCAGCGACATCGATTTGTTCGCCTGCGCCACCGATAAGCCGATCATCGGCATCACCGGTTCGAACGGCAAAAGCACGGTGACGACCATGCTCGGCGAAATGGCCAACGCCGCCGGAGTGAAAACCGCCATCGGCGGCAATCTGGGCACGCCAGCGCTGGACTTATTACAACAGGACGCCGATTTATACGTGCTGGAGCTGTCCAGTTTCCAGTTGGAACGCACCCGAGCCTTGAACGCCAAAGCCTCCACCGTGCTGAACGTCAGTCCGGACCATCTGGATCGCCATGCCAGCATCGAAACCTACGCCGCCGAAAAGCAACGCATATTCCGCGGCGACGGCACGATGGTTTTGAATGCGGACGATGCGCTGGTCATGGCGATGCGCGACACCAACCGGCCGAGCTTGACGTTTTCGATCCAAAGCACCGCCGATTTCTATCTGCAACGCGGCGAAACCATCAATCTGATGCACGGCGATCAAGTATTGATGCCGGCCTCTCACTTGCGTCTGGAAGGTTCGCACAATCTGGCCAACGCCTTGGCCGCATTGGCCTTGGGCAGCGCCATCGGTTTGAGTATGACCGCGATGTGCACCGCGCTGCGCAACTTCAAAGGCCTGCCGCACCGGATGCAGAAGGTGGCCGAAAAAGCCGGCATCAACTGGATCAACGACTCCAAAGCCACCAACATCGGCGCCTGTATCGCCGCGCTGCAAGGCTACGACCGTAAAGTGATACTGATCGCCGGGGGCGACGCCAAAGGTGCCGACATGGCCGAATTGGCACCGGCCGTGCGCGAGAAAACCAAAGCCGTGGTCTTGATCGGCAAGGATGCGCAATTGATCGCCGATGCCTTGCACGATTACGTACCGGTCAAATTCGCCGGCAACATGAAAGAAGCGGTCAAAACCGCCGCCAGTCTGGCCGATGCCGGCGACAGCGTATTGTTGTCGCCGGCCTGCGCCAGCCTCGACCAATACCGCAGTTACGTCGACCGCGGCAACAAATTTGCCGAAGCGGTGATGGAGCTGCCGTCATGTTGAAGCCTACGCCCGCAGCGAAGCCTCGGCAAAGCCGCTTGCATACCGATCCGGTACTGATGCTGGCCTGCTTCGCCCTGCTCGGTATCGGCTTCATGATGGTCACGTCGTCTTCGCTGCACCTGGGTGTGAAGATGGCCGACGACATTTCGCATTATCCGTTCAAACAATTGGCGCACATCGCCTTCGGCTTGGCCTTTGCCGGCTTTATCTTGAACGTGCCGATGAGAAGCTGGGAAAAAATGGGGCAAACCCTGTTCATCGCCGGTCTGGCGCTGCTACTGGTGGTGCTGATTCCCGGCGTCGGCGTCAAAGTCAACGGCAGTATCCGTTGGTTATCGATTTTGGGTCTGCGGATTCAGGTGTCCGAGGTGGTCAAACTGATTTCGGTGATTTACATGGCCGGCTACGTCACCCGCCACGCCGAACACGTGCGCCGTTCCGCCTTCGGCCTGGTCAAACCGCTGATGCTGTTTTCGGTGGCTTGCGTACTGTTGCTGCTGGAGCCGGACTTCGGCTCCGCCGTCGTGATTCTGATCATCGCGATGGGCATGATGTTTCTGGGCGGGGCGCGGATTTCGCAATTCGTCATCCTGCTGGCGCTGGTCGCCGGCCTGGCAGTCATGTTGGTGATCGTCTCGCCTTACCGGCTGGCGCGGGTCACCAGTTTCCTCGACCCGTGGGCCGACGCCAAGGACACCGGCTTCCAGTTGACGCAAGCCTTGATTTCGTTCGGCCGCGGCGAGTTCTTCGGCGTCGGCCTGGGCAACGGCCTGCAAAAATTGTTTTATCTGCCCGAAGCTCATACCGACTTTTTATTCTCGGTACTCGGTGAAGAACTGGGCTTGGTCGGCGTACTGGTCATCATCGCGCTGTTCAGCGCCCTGGTGGTGCGCGCGTTTGCGATCGGCGAACAAGCGGAACAGGCCGGCCTGCGTTTTAACTCGCTCGCGGCTTACGGCTTGGGTATCTGGTTCGGCTTTCAGTCCTTCGTCAATATGGGCGTCAACATGGGCATGTTGCCCACCAAAGGCCTGACCCTGCCGCTGATGAGTTACGGCGGCGGCAGTATGATCGTGATGTGCGGCGCGGTGGCGGTGTTGTTTCGGATTCATTACGAAGTGACCGAACACAACAAGAGCAACGTCAAGGGGAAACTGGCATGAGCGGCCGCATTGTGATCATGGCGGGCGGTACCGGCGGCCACGTATTTCCGGCATTGGCGGTGGCCCAGGAAATGGCTGCGCGCGGCTGGCAAGTGAGTTGGCTCGGCACCCAGACCGGTCTGGAAGCCAAAGTGGTACCGGCCGCCGGCATCGATATCGACTGGCTGGTGGTGGCCGGCCTGCGCGGCAAAGGCTTGTTAGCCAAAGTCGGCGGTATCGTCAAATTGGTGCAAGCCTGCCGCCAAGCCAAACGGATTTTGCGCGAGCGCCGGCCGGATGTGGTTTTGGGCATGGGCGGCTTCGTCGCCGGCCCCGGCGGTCTGATGGCTAAGAGCCTGCGCATTCCGCTGGTAATCCACGAACAAAACCGGGTGCCCGGCACCACCAACCGCTGGCTGGCCAAACTGGCGGCAACCAAAATTCTGGAAGCCTTTCCCGCCAGTTTTGCGCCGAATCTCGGCGCCGAATGCACCGGCAACCCGTTGCGCAGCGGCTTCAGCGCATTGCCGGACAAACAGGCATGGACGCCGGACGCCGGCCGTAACCTGCGCATACTGGTTCTCGGCGGCAGCCAGGGCGCCAAAGTATTGAACGAGACCGTGCCAGCCGCCTTGGCGACATTGGCCAATCTGGAGATCAAGCACCAGACCGGTGCCGCGATGCAAACCGAGGTAGCCGCCGCTTACCGCTCTACCAGCCTAAACGCCGAAGTAGCAGCCTTCATCGACGACATGGCCGCCGCTTACCGGTGGGCCGATTTGATCGTCTGCCGCGCCGGCGCGATGACAGTCAGCGAAGTCGCGGCGGCCGGATTGCCGGCGATCTTCGTGCCGTTGTTGCATGCCATCGACGACCACCAAACCGCGAACGCCAAATATTTAGCCGACGCCGGCGCCGCTTTACTGCTGCCGCAACCCGAATTGAACGCGGAAAACCTGCGTAAAACCATTACCCAAGCCATGACATCCTTAGATTCCATGAGTCGAGCGGCGAAAGCCAAGGCCAGACTCGCTGCCACCCAAACCGTGGCCGACATTTGCGCGGCAATTGCCGCGCCTCACGCGGAGGCCGCGCGATGAACCGCCCCAATATTCCCGCCGCCAATCAGGCCTTGGGCGACATCGACAAAATCCATTTCGTCGGTATCGGCGGCACCGGTATGAGCGGCATCGCCGAAGTGCTGAGCAACTTGGGCTACACCGTATCCGGCTCCGACATCAAGGCCTCGCCGGTCACCGACCGTTTGCAAAACCTGGGCGTCAAAGTCTATCTGGAACATAAGGCCGAAAACGTCGCCGATGTCGATGTCGTCGTCACCTCCACTGCGGTAGATAAAACCAACCCGGAAGTGGTCAGGGCCTACGAAAACCGGATTCCGGTGATTCCGCGCGCAGAAATGTTGGCCGAACTGATGCGCTTCCGCTTCGGCATTGCCGTCGCCGGCACTCACGGTAAAACTACCACCACCAGTTTGACCACGATGATGCTGGCCGAAGGCGGCCTGGACCCCACTTTCGTCATCGGCGGCCGCCTGAACAGTGCCGGCGCCAATGCCAAATTGGGCCTGGGCAAGTATTTGGTGGCCGAAGCCGACGAAAGCGACGCCTCGTTTCTGTTCCTGCAGCCGATGATGGCGATTGTGACCAATATCGATCAGGACCACATGGAGACCTACGGCGGCAGTTACAGCAAGCTGAAGGACACCTTCCTGAAATTTTTGCACCAGTTGCCGTTCTACGGACTGGCCGTGATGTGCGTGGACGACCCCGGCGTTTGCGACGTGCTGCCGAACATTTCGAAACCGGTAAAAACCTATGGTGTCAGCAGTTATGCCGACGTCCGCGCCGTCGACATCAAACAAGACGGTCTGCGCACCCATTTCACCGTGCTGCGCTGGGGCAACCTGCCGCCGCTGCAAGTCACATTGAATTTGCCCGGCTGGCACAACATGTTGAATGCGCTGGCGGCGACCACGATCGCTACCGCGCTGGGCGTGGACGACGCCGCCATTGTGAAAAGCTTGGCCGAATTCAAAGGCGTCGGCCGCCGCTTCCAAATTAACGGCGACGTCGATTTCGCCGACGGCAAACTGACCTTGGTCGACGACTACGGCCATCACCCGCGCGAACTGGCCGCCACTTTGGAAGCCTTGCGCCAAGCCTGGCCGAGTCGGCGTAAAGTCGTGGTATTCCAACCCCACCGCTATACCCGCACCCGCGATCTGTTCGAAGATTTCGTCGAAGTGCTGTCCGGGGTCGATGTGTTGATTTTGCTGGACGTTTACTCGGCCGGAGAAGCTCCGATCACCGGCGCCGACGGCAAAGCCTTGAGCCGCTCGATTCGGGTGCGCGGCCAAGTCGATCCGGTATTCGTGCAAAACCGCGAGGATTTGGCCACCATCCTGGCCGGCATCGTCGAAAAAGACGACGTGATCCTGACCATGGGCGCCGGCAACGTCGGCCAAATCGCCGCCGAACTGCCGCAAAAGCTGGCCGAGGCGCTGGCCGAACTGAGAGGAAGCGAGTGATGGCACCGGCGAGCTGGAAAGGCACCTTGCTGAACGACGAGCCGCTGGCCAAATACACCAGTTGGCGGGTCGGCGGCCCGGCGCAGCACATGTACATTCCGGAGAATAAGGCCGACCTGATCGAGTTCATTGCCGAACTGCCGGAAGGCGAGCCTTTGTATTGGCTGGGCCTGGGCAGCAATTTGCTGGTGCGCGACGGCGGCATCAAAGGCACAGTGATCAACACCCGCAACCGCTTGAAAGAGATGCGGCTGATCGACTCGGAACGGGTTTACGTCGAAGCCGGCGTGCCGTGTGCCCACGTCGCCCGCTTTTGCGCCGATTTGGGCCTGACCGGCGCCGAATTTTTGGCCGGTATCCCCGGCACGATGGGCGGCGCCCTGAAAATGAATGCCGGCGCTTTCGGCGGCGAGACCTGGCGCATCGTCGACCGGGTGGAAATGGTCAACGCCCGCGGCGAAGTGATCGAGCGCGATCACGGCGAGTTCGAAGTCGCCTACCGCTCGGTCAAAGGCCTGGAAGACGAATGGTTTCTGTCGGTGCAACTGAAATTGGTCAAAGGCAATAGCGAAGCCAGCCAGCAGCATATCAAGGCACTGTTGGAGAAACGCAACGCGACCCAGCCGACCAACAAGCCGACCTGCGGCTCGGTGTTCAAGAATCCGCCCGGCGACTTCGCCGCGCGGCTGATCGAAGCCTGCGGCTTGAAAGGCTTTGCAGTGGGCGGCGCCGTGGTATCGGAAAAACACGCCAATTTTATCGAGAATCAGGGTAACGCCAGTTCGGCGGATATCGAAGCTCTGATCGAACATATTCAAACGCAAGTGCAAACCAAGTTCGGCGTCAGTCTGCAGACCGAAGTTTGCCGGATAGGTGACAAAACATGAGGCCCTTACGGATTAAAGATCCCGCCGCATTCGGCAAGGTCGCGGTGATGATGGGCGGTTCCGCCGCCGAGCGCGAAGTATCGTTGAACAGCGGCAACGCCGTATACCGGGCCTTGCAAGCCCAAGGCATCGATGCCACCGCAATAGACGTGACCGGCAGCCCGATCGATGCCCTGGCAGGACGCAACTTCGACCGGGTGTTCAACATCATCCACGGCCGCGGCGGCGAAGACGGCGTGTTGCAGGCGGTATTGGCGACGCTGAACTTGCCTTACACCGGCTCCGGCGTACTGGCCTCGGCCTTGGCGATGGACAAGCTGCGCACCAAATTATGCTGGCAAGGCGCCGGCCTGCCGACTCCGCGCTGGTTTTTGTTGAGCGGCGAGCACGACATCGATACCTGTATCAACGCGCTGGGTTTTCCGGTGATCGTCAAGCCGGCCCAGGAAGGCTCCAGCATCGGTATGAGCAAAGCCCATAACCGCGAGGAATTGCTGGCGGCGTTGAAAATCGCCAGCCAGTACCGCTGCGAGGTCTATGCCGAGCAATGGATCCAGGGCCAGGAATTCACCATCGGCATGCTGGACGGCGAGGCGCTGCCGGCGATCCGGCTGGAAACGCCGCATACGTTTTACGACTTTGACGCCAAATACCGCGCCAACACCACGCAATACCATTGTCCGTGCGGCTTGAGCCCGGAGCGCGAGCGGGAATTGCAAGCCCTGGCGCTGAGAGCCTGTCAGACCGTCGGCGTCACCGGTTGGGGCCGGGTCGATGCCTTCATCGACGACAGCGGCCGGCTGCAATTGATCGAGGTCAATACCGTGCCGGGCATGACCGACCACAGCCTGGTGCCGATGGCGGCCAAGGCGGTTGGCGTCAGTTTCGAGGAATTGGTCTGGCGAATCCTGGAGACCAGCGTGGCGGGATCGGCCGGTGCGGCTTAGATTTTTGATTGTGGTCCTGGTATTGGCCGGGGCCGGCTGGTGGAGTTGGCAGCAATTCGGCGAGAGAGCCCTGCGCGGCCAACCGATCCGTTACGTACGCATCGAAGGTGCGTTCCAATACACCAGCAAGGACAGATTGAAGCAGGTTTTGGCGCCGCAGATGAAGCAGGGTTACTACCACGCCGATATGCAGGCCATCCATCAGGCGATCAAAGCCTTGCCGTTGGTGGACAAGGTGGACGTAAAACGGGTGTGGCCGGACGCGGTGCACATCAAAATCACCGAACAAAAGCCGGTGGTGCGCTGGGGCAACTCGGCACTATTGAACAAACAAGGCGATTTGCTGGTTCCGGACAACATCGAGGAATTCAAGAATCTGCCGTTGATTACCGGCCCGGAAGGCCAGGAGAAAAAGCTGCTGGAAATCATGAAGGGCGTTTACATCGTGTTGAAGGATAAATCGATGCAATTGGCCGAGTTCCACGTCAACGAACGCCGGGCTTGGCGGATTAAACTGGCCAACGGCATGGAGATGCAATTGGGCCGCAAGGCGCCGCTGGAGAATATGCAGCGTTTTTTGAAGACCATGGATTTATTGGGCGAGGAGCAAATCGCCATGATAGCGAGCGTGGACACCCGTTATCCGAACGGCTTTGCCGTGACTTGGAAACCGGAAGCCGCCGCTATCGATTGGAAAGCAATCGCAGAAAAGAATAAGAACCTGATTTAAACGCTTACTGAGCACACAACAATGGCCAAAAAGACAGATCGAAATATTTTAGTGGGATTGGACATAGGCACGTCGAAGGTCGCGGCCATCGTCGGCGAATACCGCGGCGGCGACGAAATCGAAGTGATCGGTATCGGCACCGCGCCGTCCAAGGGCTTGAAAAAAGGCATCGTGGTCAATCTGGAATCGACCGTGCATTCGATCCAGCGCGCGGTCGAGGAAGCCGAATTGATGGCCGGTTGCCAGATCAAATCGGTTTTCGCCGGCATCGCCGGCAGCCATATCAAAAGCCTGAATTCGCACGGCATCGTCGCGATCAAGGAAAAGGAAGTCACCCAGCACGACATCGACCGGGTGATCGATTCGGCGCGGGCGGTGGCAATTCCGGCCGATCAGAAAATCCTGCACATCCTGCCGCAGGAGTTTGTGATCGACCAGCAGGAAGGCATCAAGGAACCGATAGGCATGTCCGGCATTCGCCTGGAAGCCAAGGTACACATGGTCACCAGCAGCGTCAGCGCCGAACAAAACATCGTCAAATGCATCCGCAAATGCGGTCTGGACGTCGACGACATCGTGCTGGAGCAATTGGCTTCGTGTTCGGCGGTATTGACCGACGACGAGAAGGATCTGGGCGTGTGCCTGATCGACATCGGTGGCGGCACCACCGATCTGGCGATCTTTTCGGAAGGCGCGATCAAGCACACAGCGGTGATTCCGATTGCCGGCGATCAGGTCACCAACGATATCGCGGTCGCGTTACGGACGCCGACCAAAAACGCCGAGGACATCAAGCGCCAGTATGCCTGCGCCTTGACCCAATTGGCCGATCCGCAACAAACCATCAACGTGCCGAGCATCGGCGACCGCGAGCCGCGCAAAATCTCGGCGCAAAACCTGGCCGAGATCGTCGAGCCGCGTTACGAGGAGTTGATGCTGTTGGTGCAAGCAGAATTGAGAAGAAGTGGATATGAAGATCTGATCGCCGCCGGCATGGTAATCACCGGCGGCAGCTCCCAAGTGAAGGGATTGGTCGAATTGGCGGAGGAAATTTTCCACATGCCGGTTCGGATGGGCGTACCGCTGCACGTGTCGGGATTGACCGATGTGGCGGAAAACCCGATTTATTCGACCGCGGTCGGTCTGTTGCTTTACGGCAAGGATCATCACGGCCGGGCGTTAGGCATAAACGATGACGGCGCCGATCTGTTATCGAAAATAAAAAGCTGGTTTCAAGGTAATTTTTAATCTTTTGTCTGGAGGGCGTGAATATGAAATATGAATTATTGGATAGCAGCGGCAGTGCTGTGATTAAAGTGATCGGCGTCGGCGGCGGCGGCGGCAATGCGGTCAACCACATGGCAGCCGACGGTATCGACGGCGTCCAGTTTATCTGCGCCAACACCGATGCCCAGGCCCTGCGGGAAATGAACGTCGAATCCATCGTCCAACTGGGTGTAGAGCTGACCAAAGGCTTGGGCGCCGGCACCCGGCCGGAAATCGGTAGGGCCGCGGCCGAAGAAAACCGCGACCGCATCCGCGAAGTCATCTCTGGCGCCGACATGGTATTCCTGACCGCCGGCATGGGTGGCGGTACCGGTACCGGCGCGATTGCGGTGTTCGCCGAAGTCGCCAAAGAGTTGGGCGTACTGACCGTTGCCGTGGTATCCAAACCTTTCGACTTCGAAGGTTCCAAGAAAAAAGGCGTGGCCGACGCCGGCTTGCGCGAACTGGAAAAACTGGTCGATTCCTTGATCATCATTCCTAACCAAAAACTGCTGCCGACTCTGGGCAACAACAAATCACTGGTCGAAGCCTTCCGCGCTGCCAACGACGTATTGCGCGATGCGGTTCAGGGCATCACCGAGCTGATTACCCATCCGGGCCTGATGAACGTCGACTTTGCCGACGTCCGTACCGTGATGTCCAACATGGGTAGCGCGATCATGGGTACCGGCGTCGCCAGCGGCGAAAACCGGGCCCGTTTGGCGGCGGAAAAAGCCATTGCCTGCCCGCTGCTGGACGACAACAATCTGCAAGGCGCGCGCGGCATCCTGGTTAACGTCACCTCCAACGGCGACCTGGGCCTGAACGAGTTCGACGAAATCGGCAGCATCATGCACGCGTTCGCTTCCGAAGACGCCGACATGAAAATCGGCATGGCGGTTAATCCGACCTTGGGTAACGAAATCAAAGTCACCGTGGTTGCGACCGGCATGGGCGATAAAGCCAAACACGCCGCTCCGATCAGTCTGGTGAAAAAGGTCGCGGCCGGCGAAGTCGATTACGGCCAACTGGAAAAACCAACCGTAATCCGCCAGCAAAAGCAGGAATCGACCCGGGAGTCGCGTTTCGGCGCCCAACCGAGAAACGATGTCGATCTGGACTACTTGGACGTACCGGCCTTCTTGCGTCGCCAAGCGGACTAAGCAAGTCCGCCGCTTAGCGCTTCAGGCGGCCCACCAAGTTCGGGGGGAGCTATCGCCCAATCTGTGATAGACTCCCCCGCCTTGTTTTACATATTGTCGGCATTTCATGATTAAACAGCGTACTTTGAAGAACACGATCAGAGCCACCGGCGTCGGCTTGCATACCGGCGACAAAGTCTATCTGACTCTGCACCCGTCCGAGCCGGACACCGGCATCCGCTTCCGCCGCGTCGATTTGGAAGCGCCGGTCATGATTTCCGCGCGTCCCGAAAATGTCGGCGAGACCAAACTATCCACCACGTTGGTACGCGACGGCGTCAAGGTTTCCACGGTAGAGCATTTACTGTCGGCTCTGGCCGGACTGGGCATCGATAATGCGATCGTCGATGTCAGCGCCGCCGAAGTACCGATCATGGACGGCAGCGCCGGGCCTTTTGTATTTTTACTGCAGTCGGCCGGCGTCGTCGAACAAGACGCGCCCAAGCAATATATCCGGATCAAACGCGAAGTCCGGGTCGAGGATGGCGACAAATGGGCGGCTTTTCTGCCGTTCGAAGGCTTTAAAGTCACTTTCACGATCGATTTCGAACATCCGGCTTTTTCCGAGCATTTGAAAACCGCGGTGATGGATTTCTCGACGACGACTTTCGTCAAGGAAGTGGCCCGAGCCCGCACCTTCGGCTTTATGAAAGACATCGAGTTTTTGCGGGAAAATAATCTGGCGCTGGGCGGCAGCCTGGATAACGCCATCGTGGTCGACGACGACAAGGTGCTGAACGAAGACGGTCTGCGTTACGCCGACGAATTCGTCAAACACAAGATTCTCGATGCGATCGGCGACCTGTATCTGCTGGGCCACAGCCTGATCGGCGAATATCAGGGCTTCAAATCCGGCCACGCGCTAAATAATAAATTGTTATTGACGCTACTGAACGAAACCGACGCCTGGGAAAAGGTCACCTTCGAAAACGCCGAGGACGCGCCGATTTCCTTCTTGCATTCGGCTCAGTCTTCCGCACGGGCCACGGGCTGATAACGCGCCGACTCAATCTTGACGCTGCCTGGTTCTAGTTCGTCCGGGCAGCGCCTCCATCAACTAGCCTTCCTGCGTCCTCCGCCGCAAAGTATCGCCCAAACGCTTCAACGCTACTGCCAACGCGTCATCGCCGGTAGCGCTGTCAACACTCCGGCAAAGTACTTCGATGGCCTCCGCCGAAGGCAACCTTGGCTTGCGGGGCGCCGCAGATGCGCCGACAGCCGCGGTCACGATTCGAACCTGCAGTTTGACCAAGCCCATCTCGCCGGCGTCATGCAACTTTTCCAGAATGTTCCGCGCAAAAAAACGAATTTGCGATGCCCAATTCGCGGAGTCGCTGTAGAGCAGAATCGCCGAATCCGAGGCAACGCAATGCAAAACGTGTTTCGACAGATCATCCGGTAATCCGGCTCGAACGATTGCCAACAATTCCCGTTGCTTGGCAATGTTGCTTAGGCATAAACTAATCTGATTTTTATTAAAATCCGCTGCAGGTTTAAAACCGAATATTTTGGGTTTATTCATAATTGGCTCAAACTTATCTGCGACAATACGGCAATCAGTTTGCACCAACACCGCAGTTACAATATTTTACCTTTCTGTCTGTTGAGATAGGTGCAAACATTTTCGACATATCAATCAGCCACCTGTCGATCAGGTATAGAAAAAAGACCCCGGTTAACTGTTAGCTATGCGTAAAACCAAAAAGCAAAAAAAACATCACCGAGTCAAAGGGAAACCGCGTTATATTGCAGTCCCAACCAAATCCGGAAATCCATCAAGCCAAACCCGATGGCAAATTTTAAAATTTGCCATCGTCGGCGGTTTAGCAACAGCAACGCATGCGGGTATATTTGCCTTTGTTATTGAAACGCAGTTAGCCCAAGCCCTAGAAGCTAACTTTATCGCCTTTGCCGTCGCCTTTTTAATATCCTTTTTAGGCCAATACCACTGGACCTTTCGAAATAGCAGCGATACGCATTGGTCCAAAAAGATGACCAAGTTTTTGATCGTCGCATTGATTGGATTGGGCCTAAATACTGCGGGAGTGCTGGTTATCGTCGAGCGGTTGTTATTACCTTATCATTACGCCATATTATTTATGGTAACAGTAGTTCCGGTGACGACTTTCATTATCAACAAAAAATGGGCTTTTTCCTAACTCACTTTCTTTGCCAAACAAAAAGCAGACAACCCTGCACCTCTATTGATCAAAAATAAAGTCTTGGCTTCCACCTGATGAATCATTATCAATAAACTATTGACAATATTACTTGCCTTAGTCAAATCGCTTTTCGCCTGATTTTTATTCGTCCTGCCTCGCCATCTACTAAATATTCGAATTGCGGCTACAATAGGAAATAGCAACCCAAAAAAATACCGACCTTTTACTACATGTAGCCCTGCATTCTTTACAAGCGATTCTAATTCCCCTAAAGAATAGCGTCGCTTATGCTCCAAGAAAACGTCATGGCCCGACCATAGCAAATTAAACGCCGGCACAGAAATTAAAACATGCCCACCCACAGGCATTCTATCAACATAATATTTTAAAAACTCTCGATCGTTCTCAACGTGTTCAATAACGTCAATCATTAATACGACATCCTCATCGACAGAATTGATTGTCTTAACAAAAACGATATCCTTACCCTGATAAAGCTCGCGCCTTTCATCATCGACATATGCAGTATCGACGCAACGCGCAGCCGACCCAGCGTCGATCAACAACAATTTCGAAAAAATTCCGGATCCTGCACCAACATCAAGAATTCTTTTAAAAACAATATCCGCCAATAATCCTTGAATGGCTTTCAGTTTGGACAAGTAATACCAATGCGTATAAACAGCATCGCCTAATATTGACTCTTCTTTAACGTCCACAGCCTCATTTCCTGATAACTTTGTTAACAAAGTATAAGGGCCTACGCTTGGACTCAGAAAAGGCTCTCGCCAGATACTCCCCCAATACCCCGATAAATATTAATTGCACTCCGCCGAGAAATAAAATCGTCACAATTAATGACGGATAGCCTGCAACCGGATTACCATACAAAATAGTATTTATAATAATATAAACTCCGTAACAAAATGCCGCAAATGCTACAGCTACGCCAACATAACTAGCTACCTTAAGCGGAACCTCTGTAAACGAAGTAATCCCTTCCAACGCGAAATTCCATAGCTTCCAATAATTCCATTTTGTTTCGCCGGCATAGCGCGGATCACGCCGATACTCTACCGCAACAGAGGAATAACCGATCCAAGCGTACAAGCCTTTCATGAAACGATTCCGCTCAGGCAATTGTTTCAACGAATCGACCGCGCGCCGGCTCAATAACCGAAAATCTCCGGTATCGGCAGGAATATCGATATTAGTCATTCTTCGAATAAACCGGTAAAACAGATACGAAGTCGTTTTCTTGATTACCGACTCGCCGTCTCGGCTAATTCTCCGTGCATAAACATTATCGAAGCCACTATTCCATTGCTTCAACAACTCCGGGATTAACTCAGGCGGATCCTGTAAATCTGCATCGATAATAATCACTGCATCGCCCCGCGAGAAGTCAATCCCGGCCGAAACAGCAATTTCTTTGCCGAAGTTTCGGCTCAAATCGATAACAACAACTCGCGGATCCGATTCCGACAATCTCTCTAATAACTGCAGAGTGCCATCTCGGCTACCGTCATTGACAAAAATCAACTCGTAGTCCGGAGCGGCGGTTTGTAACACAACCGTCACACGAGCATAAAACTGATCTAGCACTTCCTGCTCGTTATATGCCGGAACAATTATCGATAACATGATGCCACCATTCAATATTTGTTATATTTTATAGCGACTATTTTAACAGCATAGCCGCAAATGTATTTTCGACCCTTATAAAATAAAAACTGCCGCTTCGTATTCCCGCCAGAGCCGAAACAACACACCGATCAATGGTCAAGTATAGGCAATTTCACTAACATCGCCAGTTTCCGGCAGCACCTCCCGGCGCCGCCTTACCAGCCTAAAATTATTGATATACAATACGATTACCTTGAGAGTCACAGGAAAAACCATGAAAAACGGTCTGACGGCTAGTTTGCATATTCGCCCCAATCTACGGGACTTTTTCTACATATACCTGCCGTTGCTGCTATTAAGCACAATTATCGTATTGAATCTGACAGCATTTATCGATTCGATAAGATTCTACCCGAGTAACGACAGCTACTACGAAGAAGCTCAAAATTTCATCAAGGGCCACGGCTTAACCAGAACGCCTTGGGCGGCGAACAACTACACCGTGGATTACGAACCAACCATATATCAACCGCCAGGCTACGGAATACTAATTTATCTGGTTACACAATTCGGTCTACCACCCACCGACGCCGACCTGTGGATTTCTCGGATTTGCTGGATATTAACGCCCTCTGCCCTTGTCTTTCTCCTACGGCCGCTAATCGGTCTGACGTTTTCGATTCTATCCGCAGCAATAATCGCAAGCGCCCCCAGCTTTTATTTATTCAGCCCAGGCCCATTTACTGAGCCGGTTTATAGCTTGCTGATCTTGATTTCCCTGGGCGTAACAACTAGAAGCCTACAATATGAAGATAAGCATAAAAGTTTAAAATTATTTGTTTTGTCCGGATTTATCGCCGGCATTGCCTATGCCATCAGAAACGTTGGCTTGGCGTATTTTTTATCTTTTTTTTCGGCACTACTAGTACTAGGAGCATTAAGACAGGAAAGCCCGAAAAAGATTGCCAAAATTTTCGGATTTTTTCTATTGGGCTTGACCCCTATCGTAATAGCCTTACTCTGGAGGAATATTAGTCTATTTGGCGAAGCACTACCCTACAAAGTCAATCAAGGTTACTTTTCAACGCCGCTGATTTCGTTACGCGTTTTAATTGAAGCTATCCTACTTGACCTGAGTGGCTCGCGGGACATATCGATGTTGTCGTGGGATTTTTTGCGCTTAATTTCAATCGGGCTTCCGCTGGCAACTCTATTCGCTTACTTTTGTTGGAAACACCGGCATAGCTACAATTTAACCGAAAAGTTCTTTATTTTATTCGCGCTGCTATTGCTCACATCTTCGAGCGGAATGCTAGTCATTGCCCATACTTACCACGGCCTGGACCCGGGAGATCTGATCCGCCACGTATATCCTTTTAGCTGGATATTTTTCCCCCTGTTTTTAGTTGCGTTTCGGGTCAAAAATCAAGGCCCATATTACAAAGCCGTCGGTGTCGCTATTGGCACCATCATTATTGCCGGCCACTTATATTTTATTAAATCCGACATCGAAAAAACCGAAGACATTCTGAACAGCCTCAACCAGTCTACAGACATTGTTGCCGCGGCGCAGCCAGTTACCGGAAAATATAAAATACTATCGAACGAAATTATCTTTAAAATTAGCCGAGATCCTATTATCCAGAACACCGTATCCGCTCTTCCGGGAGATGCCTTATTAATATCGAATGTCGGCGGTGCTTTACGCCGAGTGACCGGCCGTCCGGTCAGAACCCTGGACTTTAACGCCAGAAATTTGGATAAGAGCTTAATGGATGTTATAGAAATGTCTAACTCGGTTACAACGGTTAGACCATTTTATTTTATAGCGCTACCTAGCAACGATATCGCCAGAGCGCCTGTTAGTATCGATTGGCAGCAGAAAATGGCGGAAATACTTGTTCCGCACGGTTTTTCAATTGCGGAGCAGCACGCCAATATCATCGTATTTTCCAAACCCAAGCAGCCTAACTCCCTTGCAAATGGCCAGGAGACTTTATGAACTTCCCAATCAAAGCGGTGCTTTTTGCAATCCCAATTGCAATGGGCCCGATACCAACCCTAGCCGCCGAACTTAATCGAGCCCAAGTCGAACAACTGCTCGCAAAAGCCGACAAGCAGCACCCAGCCGACCTGCGACGAAAGGATCTGACCGATCTGGACTTATCCAACCTGGATTTTCGCAACGCCGACTTGTGGGGAGCGGATCTTAGGCGCTCGAATTTGAATAAATCTAATCTGCAAGGCCTGACGCTGGACCTGACGGTGATGACCCGCATCCAGCTAAGCGGCGCCAATCTGGCCAATACCAGCATTTTCGGGGTCAGTCTGATGCACGCCGACCTCAGCAAGGCCGACATGAGCGGCAGCCGGGTGGTGGCGATCATGGATGGCGCCAACCTGAGCAATGCCAATCTCAGCAACGTACAGTGGGCTGCCGACATGAAAAACCAATCGATGGGTCTGATGCGCGCCAGCTTGAAGGGTGCCAACCTAAGCGGAGCCAATTTACGCAACGCTCAACTCGGCCGAGCCATGCTGAAACACGCCAAATTGGTGAAAGCCAATTTGCAGAACGCCGACCTGTATTCCGCCGAAATGGACGGTGCCGATATGAGCGGAGCCGACCTCAGCAACGCCAACTTCTCGGAAGCGAAATTGCACGATGCAATTTTTACCGGCGCGAATTTGCAAGGCACCCGCTTCGACGGCGCCAAGAATCTGCCCGACTCCGTCACATCCGCCCAAACTAAATAACCGAGACCGCTCATGCAAATTCCCAAGCAACTGCTGCAACGCAAATCGGTCGACGCATTGACCGATGTCGAGCACGGCCTGAAACAAACCCTGACCGCCAAAGACTTGACCATCCTCGGCATCGGCGCCGTCATCGGAGCCGGCATCTTCGTGCTGACCGGCATCGCCGCCGCCAAATATGCCGGCCCGGCCATCGTCGTCTCGTTTATTTTGGCCGGTATCGCCTGCGGTCTGGCAGCGATGTGTTACAGCGAATTGGCGGCGATGATCCCGGTGTCCGGCAGCGCTTACAGCTACGCCTACGCCACGATGGGCGAACTGATGGCCTGGATTATCGGCTGGGACTTGATCCTGGAATACGCGCTAGCCAGCAGCACCGTAGCGATCGGCTGGGCCGGCTACTTGACCAGCTTCTTCGACGCGTTAGGCGTGCATCTACCCACCTATCTCACCACGGCTTATCTGGCCAATCCCGAAACCGGCTTCGTTAACCTGCCCGCCGCCGCAATCATCCTGCTGCTGACCGGATTATTGGTGCTCGGCATCCGCCAATCCGCGATCTTCAATTTCGTCATGGTATTGATCAAATCGGCGGTGATCGTGATCTTCATCGTCGCCGGCGCCGGCCACGTCGATACCACGAATTGGTCGAATTTCACACCGTTCGGCTTCGGCGGCGTGTTGACCGGAGCCGGCGTGATTTTTTTCGCTTACATTGGTTTCGATGCGGTATCCACCGCCGCCCAGGAAGCCATCAACCCGCAACGAGACGTACCGATCGGCATCATCGGCTCGCTGGCGGTCTGCACCTTGTTGTACATTCTGGTCGCCGGCGTATTGACCGGCATCATTTCCTATACCGAACTCAATGTCCCGGCACCGATCGCACTGGCGGTCGACCACGTCGGCATGGGCTGGCTGTCGCCGATCATCAAAATCGCCGCCATCGCCGGCCTGACCTCGGTGATGCTGGTATTGCTGATGGGCCAAAGCCGGATTTTCTTTTCGATGGCCAAAGACCAACTACTGCCGCCGTTGTTCGCCCAAGTCCACCCCAAGTTTCAAACCCCGCATTTATCAACCATCCTGGTCGGCGTCGCCGTATCTTTGCTGGCCGGCTTCATGCCGATCGAGAAACTTGGCGAACTGGTCAGCATCGGCACCTTGTTCGCCTTCGTCCTGGTCTGCGGCGGTGTCTGGATCTTGCGTAACAGCCACCCGGAAATGGAACGCCATTTCAAATGCCCGGCCGTGCCCTATGTGCCAATTGGCGGGATTTTAGTGTGCTTGAGCTTGATGGCGGGCTTGCCGATGGATACCTGGATCAGGTTATTGATTTGGCTGCTGCTAGGGTTTTTGATTTATTTTGGGTATGGGGTGAAGCATAGTCAGCTGCGGTCTTACTAACTTTATTTGGGCTGAATGGCTTACAACTATTCCGTTCGCCCTGAGTTACTTGTTAGGCCTTGGATTCCATCTCTCAAGCTTGCCGACACGGAACAGCCAGACTTTAGGAGCACGCATTGCCAGTTACTCGTACTTTGGGGCCATTACACTTTGAAGACCTCGAGCCGAAGCGCTTCGAAGATCTAGTGCGACAGTTAGTGTATGACTTCAAGCGTTGGCGCCGCCTAGAAGCAACCGGCCGCGCTGGCTCCGACGATGGTTTTGACGCCCGGGGCTTCGAGATTACGCAGGACGATGAGCCTAATGAAACAGACGAACAGATGGTGGTCACGGGCAGCACCGATCGCCTATGGCTGATTCAATGCAAGAGGGAGCGGACGATTTCTCCTGCCAAACTGAAGGGCTACCTGAACGACACAAAGCTAGCCTCCGACGAAAGACTGCATGGGATCGTGTTCACTGCAGCATGCGACTTCTCCAAGCGCGCACGCGACACCTTCCGTGCGCGGTGCGAAGAACTTGGCATCGAGGAGTGGCATCTCTGGGGCAAAGCAGAACTCGAAGACCTCCTGTTCCAACCCAGAAACGATTCCCTGCTCTTTGCATACTTCGGAGTCTCACTAGCAATCCGCCGCAGGAGTCAGAAGACTGAGTTGCGTGCCCGGCTGGCCATTAAGCGCAAAGCTCATCGAGTGCTAGAGACTCACAGTCACCAACAAGTCCTGCTCCGCGCGCCAGATGCACTCGACTATCCGTATAGCGATCTGATACCGGACTTTGAGCGGAAACCGCCATGGATCATGGCAAGCTACAAAAGGCTCAGCCACTCCGGGCTCTTGTTCACGGTCAGGCGGCACTTCGCGTACCTTAACGATGACCGCACTGCCTGGGATGCTGCCTTTGTGCTTGATGACGCTCGTCCGCACCACGACCCTTGGCGAGGTAACCCTGACAACTGGCAGTTGCGACAGGAGATCTACTCATTCTGGAACGAAATTCCCAAAACGAACCAAGCGTGGTTTGAGTTGGAAGCACTCATCCCTTTTGAAGCCATTCTGGAAATTGACGAACTTGGGGATGAGTATGTTAGGGAGCCACATATCTATGTCCCTTTCAATCCGCTGACCGGGCCATATTCCGACTACTCGGCTTCGGTAACCAGCGTAGATCAATACATCGGTGGTGAGTACTATCCAACTAGTCGCGATGACGGACGAGAAAGCAAGTTTGCCGAAGTATGGCGCACAGACGGGCTTTGGGGACCGTACGCTGGCAAGCCTCGCAGCCCCGAAGCATAATATCTCGTTCCCACGCGCCGCGTGGGAACGCAAACAAACCGCGCTGCGGTCATCAGCTAAAACCAATCCCGATAGATCGACAACAATCCTTCTTGCCCCGCATAATTCCGGGCACTCGAATACCGCCAATGCTCCGGCAAATCGACATAACCACGTTTAACCGGATTCAGGTGGATGTAATCCAATTTCTGCTGCAAAACATCGGGGCTGTCGATCAGCTGCGGGTGACTACCTTCTTCCCACAATTGATAATCCCGATCAGTTTTATGCGCCTTGCGAAACCAGCTCAATTGCTTCAATAAGCGCTCGGCATTCATAGCTTGCAAATAATCGATCAACTGCCGCGCGGTATAAGACTTGAAGTGGGCTATTTGATTGGGTAAATCGTCAGCTTGTACCAGCAAGTGCAGATGATTTTCCAGAATGACATAGCCGTAGATTCGCCAATTGTGCATTTGTTGGCGGTAGAGCAAAGCGTCCAGCACGATTTGCACCGTAGTCGGACGCGTGAATAATGGTATCCAGTTCAGTACGGTGCAGGTTATGAAATGGGGATGGTCTGATTGGAGAATGCGGTAACGGCTGCGGCCCATGAATTTGACCTCGTTTAATAGCTTGGTCATTGTTACCGCTGGCGCGGATTGTCTGCATTCCCACGCGGCGCGTGGGAACGAGGAAAAGAATCACCAAAGCCTTTCAAGTCCGCGATGGTATTTCCCTCGTATGCCGCGCCCAGCACCGGAGCTTTCGTCGGAATCAGCGTGATAAGTCCGATTAGCTTAAGCGTAATCGGACTCATGTTGGATTTAAATCTTTCGACATACGCGCTATCGGTAATAGATCAAAATCCCTCATTCCTCCGAATACGCTTCGCTATTCGGAGCTACTCCACCAATCCCACGACGGGGCTTCTCCCGTATGCCGCGCCGAGCACCGAAGCTTTTGAACGGAATAGCCCGAAGGGGTGCGGCATGGATGCCGCACGTTGACGAAGGGGCAGGAGCCCCTTTCGGCAACCCCGTTCAAAAGCTTCGGCGCGCAGGGAATAAGCGGAATCCGGGTGTCGTTTCTTTTGGATACTTTTCTTTGGACAAGCAAAGAAAAGTATCTCGCCCGTCAGTGCGAGAACCGACATTAAATCAAGCCGTCGCGCCAGCGACACACCTCAACTTCGATAGCCCTTCGACAAGCTCAGGGCGAACGGAATCCAAGAAAAAACTAATCAACGCCCAATCGCGTAATACTGCAACCCAAACTGCTTAACCAACCTCGGCTCATACATATTCCGCCCGTCGAATATCACCTTGTCCTTTAACAAATGCCCCAAGTCATCAAAATCCGGGCTGCGGAATTGTTTCCATTCGGTAACGATGACCAGCGCGTCGGCATCGTTTAGGGTTTCATTCTGTTTCGCGCAATAAACCAAACCGGCCTTGTCGCCATAGATCCGCTGCGCTTCTTGCAGCGCTTCCGGATCGTAGGCCCGGACCACGGCTCCGGCCTCGATCAACGCTTCCAGCAATACCCGGCTAGGTGCTTCGCGCATGTCGTCGGTATTGGGCTTGAAGGCCAGGCCCCACAAGGCAAAGGTTTTGCCTTTAACGCCATCCGGGTAATGCGCGCTGATTTTTTCAAACAAGCGGTGTTTCTGCCGGTCGTTGACGTTCTCGACCGCACTCAGTAACTCGGCGTGATAGCCGTTGTCGCGGGCGGTGCGCTCAAGGGCTTTGACATCTTTCGGAAAGCAGGAACCGCCGTAGCCGCAACCCGGATAGATAAAGCTATAACCGATCCGGCTGTCGGAACCGATGCCGTGGCGCACCTGTTCGATGTCGGCACCCAACCGCTCGGCCAGATTGGCCAGTTCGTTCATGAAACTGATTTTGGTCGCCAGCATCGCGTTGGCGGCGTACTTGGTCAGTTCCGCAGAGCGGATGTCCATGGTAATGACCCGCTCGCGGCTGCGGTTGAACGGCGCGTATAGCGCTTTCAGCAGCTCGGCGGTACGCGGGTTGTCGGTGCCGATGATGATGCGGTCGGGCTTCATGAAGTCGTCCAGCGCCGAGCCTTCCTTCAAAAACTCCGGATTGGACACGACATCGAATTCCAAGCTTTGGCCGCGCTGGGCCAGCGCGTCGGCCACGGTCTGCTTCACTTTATCGGCAGTACCGACCGGCACAGTGGATTTGTCGACGACGATTTTGTAATCGTTCATGTGTTCGGCAATGCTTTTCGCCACCGCCAACACGTATTTCAAATCGGCCGACCCATCCTCGTCCGGTGGAGTACCGACGGCGATGAATTGGAACAAACCGAAATCGACGGCTTCTTTGACGTCGGTGGTAAAGCTTAGCCGGCCGGCGGCAACATTATCCTTGACCATTTCGTCCAAACCGGGCTCGTAGATCGGGATAACGCCCTGTTTCAGCTGGTCGATTTTCCGTTGATCGACGTCCATGCACAGCACTTGATTACCCACTTCGCCCAAGCAGGCTCCCGTGACCAAACCGACGTATCCACTGCCAAATACCGTAATTTTCATTGTTACATCTTGTAAGCTAATTGAAAGATCATTGCTGTTTTAACCGGTACAGCGCCGAGATATCCTCGTCGCCGTAACCCTCTGCCATTAGTTTGGCATAATCCGCCAGCGTTGCTGCCGTTAACGGACATGTCAGTCCAACCTGCGCCGCCATCCGTTCGGCGATGAGCAAATCCTTGTGATGCAGCGCCAACTTGAAACCCGGCGCGTATTGGTTGTTGGTCATGGTCTTGCCGCGATGTTGCAAAAACCAATTGCCGGCGGCCCCGCCCACTATCACGTCTACAACCTTGTCTAGCGGCAATTGCTGCGCGGCGGCGAACGCCAAGGCTTCGGTCACGGCCTGATTGATGCCGGCGCACATGATTTGGTTAACCGCCTTGCAAGCCTGGCCGGCACCAACGCCGCCCATGTGTTCGATCCGCGCGGTCATCGCGGTCAATACCGGCCGCACCCGCTCCAGTACTCCCGCGTCGCCGCCGACCATCATTGCCAAAGTGCCGTTTCTGGCGCCTTCTACGCCACCGGATACCGGCGCGTCCAGAAATTCCGCTTGTTTTTCGGCAAGCTTTGCCGCCGCTATTCTCGCGGTCTCGCCACTGACCGTAGACATATCGACGACCACAGTCCCCGGCTTGACGCCGATGCAAACGGCATCCACCACGTCGAGTACGTCTTGGTCGGCCGACACGCAAATCATTATGACCTCGGCATTGCCAGCGAGCTGTTCTATGCTACCGCAAGCCTCCGCACCCGTTTCCGCTGCCAAGGACGCAGCTTTCTCCACAGTTCGGTTATACACCGCAGCCAAATGACCGGCCTTGGCCAGATTGCGGGCCATGCCCAGCCCCATTGCCCCCAAACCGATAAATCCCGTTTTCATCGTCTGCGCCCGTCCTGTGTCACTCTAAGGAAGCTATTTTTCCAAGTAGGTATAAGCGTTCAATCCGGCCGACAACTCCTGTTCGAAGCCGGCTTTCTGTTCTGCCGTCAACGCTGCGCCGTCCAGTTTACGCCGATAAGCGGCTTTCAGCGCCTCGGCATCGATGTGCACGTAATCCAGCAACTCGCTGACATCTTCGCCTTCCATAAAATCGCTGAAGCGGTAGCCGCCGGCCGCCAGTTCGACGTTGACCGAGTGAGTATCGCCGAACAGATTGTGCATGTCGCCCAGGATTTCCTGATAGGCGCCGACCATGAAAAAGCCGATCAAGTAATCTTCGTCATCGCCGATTGCGTGCAGCGCCAAGGTGTTGCTGATATTTTGCCGATCGACATACTGGTCGATCCTGCCGTCGGAATCGCAGGTCAAATCCTGCAATACCGCACGCCGGATTGGTTGCTCGTGTAAGCGGTGAATCGGCATGATCGGGAAGATCTGATCGATGCCCCAGATATCCGGCATCGACTGAAACAGCGAGAAATTGCAAAACACCTTGTCCGCCAGTTTTTCGTCGAGCTCCTGCAAAATTTCCCGATGATGGTGGTTATCCAGATTCAATTGCTCCTGAATCTGCTGACATAATCCGACGTAGCGCCGCTCGGCCGCGGCCAAATCGGCTAAATCGATATCCCCTTGCACGAAACGGGCGCGGGCTTCGGCCATGTCGAATTGAGCATTATGATAAGCCTCGCTAACGTTATCGAAATGCTTGGCAACCAAGCCGGCTCCCTGCAACCGCTCGACTTCGGTGACGTTAGTGATCAGCACGGCATGGTGGGCGGTAATGGCCCGGCCCGACTCGGTGATGATGTTGGGTTGCGGCAAATTGTGCTGTCGGCTGACCTCGGCGAAGGCGCGGACGATGTTATCGGCGTACTCGGACATGCTGTAGTTGATCGAACATTCCCGCCGCGAGCCGCTGCCGTCGTAATCCACGCCTAAGCCGCCCCCGGCGTCCACTGTGCTGATTTCGGCACCGAGCCGACGCAATTGCAGATAAAACTGGCCGGCTTCCTTCAAGGCCAATTTAATGTCGTGAATGTTGGCGATCTGCGAGCCCATATGAAAATGCATCAGTTGCAGGCAATCCAGCATCTGCGCCTGGCGCAAGTACTCGACCAACTGCAGCACTTCACTGGCATGCAAACCGAATTTGGACTTTTCGCCGCCGCTGTTTTGCCATTTGCCGGCGCTGATGGTCGACAGCCGCACCCGCAGACCTATCAACGGTTTGACCTGCAGTTTGGCCGCTTCTTCCAGGATCAATTCCAGCTCGGACGGCTTTTCGATGACGATGAACACCGACAAACCCATCAGCTGGCCCATTAGCGCCATCCGGATGTAAAGCCTGTCCTTGTAACCGTTGCAGACGATGGTGCCGTTGGTTTTGGCCAAACCCAGAATCGCCAGCAACTCCGGCTTACTACCGGCTTCCAGACCGATATTGTCGGCAGACAGGATGGCCTCCACCACGTTGCCCTGTTGGTTGACCTTGATCGGATATACCGGCGTGTAATGTCCAGCGTAGCCATGAGCAGTTCTGGCCTGATCGAAAGCCTGCTGCAGCCGGCGAATGCGGTCGGGCAGAATATCGGTGAAGCGTACCAGTACCGGCAGATTCAAGCCTTTACCGCGCAAGGCCTCGGCCACTTCGAACAAATCGATTGCCAACGGATTGTCGCTGCTCGGTTTGACGCAGACATGGCCGTGTTGGTTAATCGAAAAATAACCGTCGCCCCATTGTTGAATCGCGTAAAGCTGTTTTGCCTGTTCAATCGACCATGCTTGTGCCGGCACTCAGGTTCCCCGTACTGTCATATAGATGCAGGGATTCTAAAGTATAATGCCGCGACTTTTATGACTTTTTGAGGACAACTCATGCTCGACGCCACCTGGTTCAGCGAAGCGCAAGAGCCGTCAGGCTCCGCCTTTTCATTAAAAATCAAACGCAAATTGCACGAAGAGCAGTCGGAGTTTCAGTTTCTGGAAATCTACGAGACCGAACAATTCGGCAATTTGATGGTGATTGACGGTTGCACCATGGTTTCGACCCGGGACAATTTCTTTTACCACGAGATGATGAGTCACCCGGTATTGTTTACCCACCCCGCCCCCAAAAACGTACTGATCATCGGCGGCGGCGACTGCGGTACGCTCCGCGAAGTGCTGAAACATCCAGGCGTCGAAAAAGCCGTGCAGATCGACATCGACGAACGCGTCACCCGCTTGTCCGAAATTTATTTCCCGGAATTGTGCGAGTCCAACCACGATCCACGGGCCGAGCTGAAATTCATCGACGGCATCAAATGGGTGAAGGATGCAGCGCCTAACAGCGTGGACATCATCATCGTCGACAGTACCGATCCGGTAGGCCCGGCGGCGGGCTTGTTCTGCGCCGACTTTTACAAGGACTGCTTCAGAGCCTTGACCGAAAACGGCATCGTCGTCCAACAAAGCGAATCGGCTTTGCTGCACATGCACATCCTGCGGGAAATGCGCGACGAGATGCGGGCCGGCGGTTTTAACCATTACCAGACCGTGTTCTTCCCGCAATGCATCTATCCATCCGGCTGGTGGAGCGCAACCATGGCCGGCAAGAACGCCTTCGCCGCGTTCCGCGAACAGGATGCAATCAACAAAGGTTTCGACACTGTGTACTACAACAGCGATATCCACAAAGCCAGTCTGGCGATGCCGGAGTTTTTCAAAAAGGCTTTTGCATAAGGCCTTGCCTTGTTGCCGCGGAACAGCCCTGCGGCAACAGCCGATTTAAAAGCTCGCGGCTTGCGAGCAATCGGCCTATCTGCGACACTGGGCGCCGTATCAGCAGATCACGAATATTGACCATGCAAAACCGTTTTTGGCCGGCCTCCGCTACCCGCTGCAACCGATTGGGCCAAGCATGGAATTTTCGCCAATCAACGTTACCGGCCGCGGCGCCACCCCGCCGAATCAGGCAATGACCGCCCCTCCCGATCCCACACTAAACGCATTTTCGAATACGCTGACCGGCAACCCCACCCAAACCGGCCGCGACGGCGCCGATTTGCAGCCTTACTTGGTAGTGCTGTCCGGCAGAGACCAAGGCAAACAATTCCCGCTGATGGCTACCCGGCACGTTCTGGGCCGCGAGCTTAGCGCAGATATCGCGATCGCCGACCCGAAAATATCGCGCCGCCATTGCCTGCTTTCGCTAGACGGCAGACAGGTGCATCTGGAAGACCTTAACTCCACCAACGGCACCTTCGTCAACAACCGACGCATTACCCGCCATCTCGTGCAACTACTGGATCGAATCCGCATCGGCGACACTTACCTGAAAATCGATTACAAGCTACCGAACGAAGCGCTGTCGGAACAGGCGCTTTACGAAGCGGCCAACATCGATTCGATGACCCAGGTCTTGAACCGAAACGCTTTTATTTCCCGGGCCCAGCAGGAGTTTTCGTACTGCAAACGCAACCGGAGCCGGTTGACGGTGATGATGTGCGACGCCGACCACTTCAAACTGACCAACGACAACTACGGCCATCTGGCCGGGGATCAGGTTCTACGCGATCTGGCGAAGATCCTGCAAGCGGAAATGCGCCGCGAAGATCTGCTAGCACGTTACGGCGGCGAGGAATTCATTATGCTGCTGCGGGAAATTTCCGCCGAAGCCGCGGTTGCGCTGGCGGAACGCATTCGAGTAACCGTGCTGCAACACTGCTTCCGCTACCAGAATTTCACGATCCCATCGACGCTGTCTATTGGCCTGTGTACCCGCCGGATCGATGGCACTATGGCGCTGGACGACATCATCCGCACCGCCGACGACGCCTTGTATCTCGCCAAAAAAAACGGCCGTAACCGGGTGGAAATCGGCCCGTGACCCGCAACCAGTCCGCCCCTGCCTGAGCCGGCACCGCTCACTCCTTCAAAAAACGGCTTCGATCAGCCGCCGCAACCCGGCCAAACCGCCGCTCTTGAGGTTTGCAATTGTGCCCGGCATGGGTTAGTGTCTGAACGCCAATGTGTTCGGCATTCTACTGCTATGCTTATAGATGCTAACCGGAATCATCATTGCAACACCATGGGAGATACTACAATGAAAAAAAACAAATTTGTCATCACCTGCCTCCTGACCGGCATGTTGCTGGCGCCGGCGGTCAATGCCGACGGCCATCAAAGCTACTTGTCCGGTTTCACCAGCAAAGTCAGCCAGGGCTTTTTTAATATGGCCGGCGGCATCCTCGAATTACCCAAAAATATCGTCAACATCAGCAGCGAACAAAACATCCTGCTGGGGATGAGTTGGGGTTTACTGCGCGGCGTAGCCCATACGGTTGACCGTACCTTGATCGGCGCGGTGGAATTTATTAGCGCCCCTATCCCTAGCGACGAGTTTATTTCCCCGGCTTACCCTTGGGAGCGGTTTAGCGAGGATACCCGCTACTTCGGTCTGCATTTGCCCGGCTACTGGACCCATTACGGTCCTCTGGACGACGGCGAATAAGCTAAGCGCTAAGAGTTTAAGGAGAATACAACCATGAAAAAACAATACATATATCTGCCTGCCGCGGCCATCGCCTTAACGCTGAGCGCTTGCAGCACGCCCAAGCAAGACACTTCCGCCCTGAAAGCCGAAATCGATGCGGCCATGGCCGGCCACTACGGCCAATCCATATTGCACCAGGAATTGGCGGAAGAAAGCCTGGAAACCGCCAACGAGATTCTGGAGCACTGGGAAAAGGGCTACTACTGGAATATCGACGAGAAACAAGCCGCACTGGAAGCCGCTCATGCCGCAGCCCAGCATCGGTTGGAGTCCGAAAAAGAAATGTGTGCGTGGCTGACAGAGGTGCATTCACATAACCACCATCACGTGGAAACCATTCATGAAACCGTGGCCTATTTCAAAACCGGTAGCCACGTGCCGTTCAAAACCAAGGAAGACACCATCAGCCATATCGGCCACTTTTTACACGACCACCCCGATGCCACAGCGACTGTTACCGCATCTACCGACACCGTGGGTAAACCGGCCGCTAACCAAGCGTTATCGGAAAGAAGGGCCAAAACCGTTAGCGAAATGTTGATTAGCAATGGCGCCAGAGCCACGCAATTGATCGTCAAAGCGATCGGCGAAGCGGGCGGCCCCGATAACACCGCGGACCAAAAGCACCGCGTCGCCGTGGTTATTTCCGCGCATCCTGATTATATCGACTGCCCTAAACTGAAATAACCCGCCAACCCGGCCCCGCCGTGTGGCACGGCGGGGCTGAATCTCGTCAAAACTCATCAGCCTGTTTTTTCTGTCGCTCGGCACTGTCGAACACCTGCCTTTCCGCCTGTTTGGCCTGCTGCAAAGCTTCGGCGGCGTTTTGTTGCGACCTGCCATTGGCCGATATGGTGTCCGAGGTCGATTCCGACTGCGGACCACTGCAAGCCGCCAGACAAGCGCCCAAATACAACACCGACAACCTGGACTTCATTCGGCCGATTCCCGATCGAGGCGCGGCCGGCTCAACACCTGTTGCATCGCTTGCTCGACCGCGGTTTCCACTGCGGCGACCATCTGCAAATAGTGCTCTTCGCTGACATTAATGCCTTTATCGATGGTATTGCGCACATAACACGGCGGCAATTTATTCAGTGCCAGACAAGCGACATCCTCTTGAAACGCCTGCCGGAAAGGCTCGTTAGATTGCTCGGCGAGTTTCCACAAGCGGTCGATGACCAACCGCTCATAGTAATTATTGATGTTCAGCATAATGGCCTCGTGGTCGGATGATCGGTAGCGGGATAAGCATAGCCGAGAATCCGCCGCCACGAAGCCGGCCGGGCCGCAACCGTCGACGCGGCTGGGCCGGCGCCGCCAGGTTACGCTAGCAAGGCCTGACGTTTCCGGCCAAGTCCCAGCAGCCCGGCCAGAGCGGTTCCCATCAACCAGACGCTAGCCGGCAAAGGTACCGCAGTCAATTGAAAATTCACGGGGAACGTGACCAACGTAGTCGTTGCCGAGCCGGAACCACTGTTCAATAACACACTACCAGCCCCCGGCAATTCGGTCTGCCCGCTGATGGTATCCGAAGCCGAGGCGGCAACCGCGGCGGAGAAATTCAATACATCGCCGTTATTGACGATCACTCCGACCGATAACACACCCTGTTTGCTGTCGGAAGTCAAACCCGGTTGCCAATAATTGCCCAAGTTTAGCGACTGCGCGGCGCGGGACTGGTGGTTTTGGGAGCCGGACACGTTGGTCAGATCGAAACTGACGCTGGCACTGGCCGCGTTCGTACCGTAACAGTAGTAATCGTAGCAATTGTTGCCGTTGATCTCGGCGCTGAGCGAATAATTCGCCGACAGCATCAGAAAACCGCTGCCGGATATCGTGAAATTGGCGCTGCGTTGCGCCGAAGCCGAGCCGCTACCTTGGCTACTGCCGCCTACACCGGCACCGAACGCATTCCCCGAAGTGGAGGTATCGCTGCTCCAACGCAGCCAATCGCTGGTGTTGGAATTGGAATTGCCGCCCAGTCCGCTCAGCGTGTAAGTCGGCGCGACGTCGCCCAAACCCACGGCCTTGATCGTAAGCGAACTCCAGTCGATCAATGCGGTAGCGTGGGTCGGCGAACTCCAGGCCGCACCGGCATTCATCGCCATTGCCAAACCGCCGAAAATTGCCAAAGAAGTTTTTGTTATGGTTCTCATAAATGACTAATCCTGTTCCATGTAAGTATTTTGAAAGCAAGCGAGCCACGATTTTCTCGTAGACTCAGTTGCCATAACGGCGATCCAAGCTTGAAAAGACCTTAAAAACCGGAGCACTTAGACCGCGCGCAATTGTCATGGCGCCAATGGAGAAATACTAGCCTGCGTGCTAAGCCGCCATAATTCGATGGCAGAGTGCGGGAATTTCGGGATCAACTGTAACAACAGAATTTAGCGGCCTTGGCCTCATTCGGCGCGCAAGGCATCCAACGGATTCAATCGCGCCGCTTTTATCGCCGGCGCCACTCCGGCTGCGGCGCCGATCGCCAACGATACTGCAAACGCCAGCGCGATGTAGTTCCAGGCCAGTTGCACCGGCAAAGCCGGCACCAGTAAGGCCACGAGTTTGACGGCACCTATGCCCAAGGCCACGCCGCCCGCACCGCCGGCCAGACTCAGCAGCACCGCTTCCGAAAGGAACAAGCGCAACACTGCAGCGCGTTCGGCACCTATCGCCCGCAACAAGCCGATCTCCGATACTCGCTCCGAAACGGCAATGGTCATGATCGTCAAGATCCCGACCGAGCCGACCAACAACGAGATTCCGCCCAAGGCCGCCACCGCCAGAGTCAGCACGCTCAACACCGAATCCATTTTTTCCAGCATCTGGTTCTGGGTCACGATCGTAAAATCCTCCGCACCGTGCCGAGCCAACATCCGCTGCCTGACAGCCTGCTCGACTCGCTCGACGCTGGCGTCCGCGCGATACAGCACGTCGATTTCCATCAGCCCCTGGCGATCGAACATCTCCATCGCTCTGGCGCTCGGAATGAACACCGTATCGTCCAGATCGAAGCCGAGCATCTGGCCCTTGCTGCGCATCACGCCAATCACCCGAAACCGATCGCTGCCGATACGGATGCGCTGCCCCAACGGGCTGGCGCCGCCGAACAACTCCTGCCGCACCTTACTGCCGAGAACGGCGAACGGTCTGGCGTTGTCGGCACCTTCATCGGGTAAAAAACGGCCGATATCGACGCCAATTCGCCACACCTGCGGCAATGCCGCACCGACGCCGAACACATTGCTGCGCCGTTGTTTATCGCCGGCCTCGACCCTGGCATTACCCTGTACCAGCGGCATCGCCGCCAACACGGATTCGACCGCGCCCAAACTTTCGGCATCGGCCGCCGTCAGGGGTCTCACCGTACTGATGGTGGCGCCGGATAAACCGAAGGTGGTGGTCTTGCCGGGATAAACCGCCAATAAATGGGTGCCGAACTGGGTGAACTCGCCTAAGACGAAGCCGTGGACGCCGCGGCCGATCGAGGTCAAGATCACCACCGCGGCAATACCGATGATCAGCCCCAACGCCGTCAGCAACGAGCGCTGCCTGTGGCTGCTGATGCTGCCGAGCGCGAGTTTGAACAAATCCTGCCAGGCCATCGCTCAGCGCCTACTCAATGCCGCAACCGGTTCGAGGGCCGCCGCCTTGCGGGCCGGCATCACGCCGAACACCAGCCCCGTTACCAGCGCTACCGCCAGTGCCGCCAACATGGCCCACGCCGGCAAGGCCACCGGAAAGTTCGGAAACCACCATTGCAGTGCCGCGAGGCCGACCCTTCCCAGCAAAACGCCGCACAACGCCCCAGCCAACGACAGTAATGCGGCCTCGCACAGGAACCAGCGCAACAATTGGCCGCGGGTCGCACCCAAGGCCTTCAGCAAGCCGATTTCGGCGGTGCGCTGACTGACGCTGACCAGCATCACGTTCATGACCAACACCCCGGCCACCGCCAAGCTGACTGCGGCAATCCCGGCCACGGTCAAGGTCAATGCCGTCAGGATTTTGTCGAAGGTATTGACCACGCTGTCCTGGGTGATGATGGTCACGTCATCTTCTCCTTCGTGGCGTAATCTGATGATCGCCCGCACCTCGTCGACCGCTTTATGCATTGCCGCTTCGGTGTGCGCTTCGATCAATATCCGAAACAGCGAATGACTATCGAATAAGGCCTGCGCCGATGCCACCGGCACAATCACCAATTCGTCGAATCCGGTACCGATCGACTGGCCTTCCTTAGCCAACACGCCGACGACCCGGAAGCGACGGTCGTTGATGCGCAGCCATTCCCCCACGGCTTTACGCCGGGCAAATAACTCGTCGGCGATTTTTTTGCCGATCACGCAAACCGGCATTTCCTTATCCGCTTCGGCCTCAGGCAAAAATACGCCTTGGGCCATCGTCAAGTGCCTTACCCGCAACAAAGAATGGGTCGAACCCATGATATTGGTTTCCCGTTCCAATCCCGCCACCGACACCGGCGCCGCACCGATGCTGACCGGCGCGATCGCGGCAACTTGCCGGCTGCGGAACAAGGCCGCGGCGTCGTCCAGCGTCAAATCGCGCGGCGTTTCGCCGAACAGCGGCGGGTGGCCGCCGGTGGTCTCGTTGCGTCCGGGCAATACGATGACCAGATGCGTACCCAACGATTCGAACTCATGCACCACATAACGCCGGGCGCTGTCGCCCAACGCGGTCAGTACGTTGACCGACGCTACGCCGATACTCATCGCCAGAATAATCAGTACGGCGCGCATCGGTTGGGTGCGGATGGCTTTGACAGCCTGAATCAGTAAATCTCGCTGCAGCATGACTTTTGCCGATACGGTGTTGGCGACAGTGTACCTCAAGCCGGATTTGCCGCATGTCGCAAAACGCCGGCAGATTGCCGCGGAGAACGGCTGACGACTTGGCCTGGCAAAGACGCCCGCTGGAGCCGGAATGGCAGACTGGTCTGATCCGCAATCGCCGCCAACCTTTGGTTGCAACCTTCAACATCTTTTCGAAAAAACCCTGCTGGAGATTATTAAATCTCCCTGCAAAAATAATTTGATCGGCGGCAGATAAACCGGCAAGCCGAGTAATTTTTTATGGTATAAAAATTTGCTGTCACAATTCGCAATAAAATTACCGAAAACCACGCCAAATAACACAGTTTAATAAGGGCCGATATTATGCTGGAAGCTGCCATAAAAACTACCGGACAATATAAAATCGATCAACACGATTTACCGGCGCAACAGTTGTCGGACCAATTACGGCAATCTTTACCTGACGCACTCGGTAGTGGCCATTCGGCAGTGTTCCCACTCGACACGGATTTGAGCTTTATCGAAACCCGCTACCGGCCAAACCGGGACTTGGCCGTCTCGACCCGGATCGAGCGGCAGGAGCCGCGTCTGGTAGTAACGCTAGGCATGCGGGGCTGCTCGCGTTTCGTCGAGCGCGGCGGCACCGCAATCGTTTTCAACGAAGGCTATACCTCGATTACCGCTTTTAATGCCAGTGACGGGGAGCGCCAATACCAAGCCGAATGCGAAATGTGGCAATTGCGTTTTTCTCTGACCAAAACCTGGCTGGACCAATATCTCGGAGAAAACGCTTCAGCAGCTTTATTTAAAAACGGCGGCATTAATTTATTAAGCCAGAAACCTATTTCCAGCACGGCGCTAATCGCCGCCGAACAATTAGTTTCCTGCAACGTTTCGACCCCGTTAAAACGCATGTTCATGCACGGTCAAGCGATGTCGATATTAGCCTCTGAATTAAATCCTCTCTGGCAAAACAGCATTCATCACCGGTCGGGCTTTACCGAAAAAGACCGGGCCATGGCTTATGCGGCCCGCACAATTTTAATTCAGGAGTTTCGCTCGCCGCCTTCGGTCGCGCAATTAGCCAAACGCGTCGGCACCAATCCATTCAAATTAAAGAAACTATTCCACCATTATTTCGAGAACACACCTTACGGAATAGTTCTGAACACTAGGATGCATAGCGCCTACCGCATCTTGGAAGCCGGCACCTGCCAAATCGATGTGGCCGCGGAGTTGGTCGGATATAATCACGCCAGTAACTTCAGCGCCGCCTTCAGCAAATATTTTGGAATCTCGCCCCGCCATATTGCCAAACGCCAGACCGCCGCATCCGGTTGAGCCCGTCCCGTTTAAGCCGGACGCGACGGCGTGAAGAATCCATTACCGTCGCCGAACAGCAAGTCCGGAATTCGCCGGGGCTTGCTGGACATGGTATTGGCTTGCCTGTTGTTTTCTCTGATGAACGCCAGCGTTTATGCCATCCGCGTCTTCGATGCCACGCTGCCGGCCGGCGTGATCAGCTTTTTCCGGATTCTGGCCAATTTGCTGATCCTGCTGCTTCCGGCTTTGATCCGGGGTCGAACCAGGGCGCTGCTCGGCGACGGCCGGCCCTCGCTGTGGTTACGCGGCTTATTCGGCGCTGCGGCATTAATGTTGTCGTTCGCCGCAATCGTGCGCATCGGCCCCGGCGAAAGCGCATTTTTAACCGCCAGTAGCGGTGTGTTTGTCGCATTGCTCGGGCCGCTGGTGCTCGGCCAGCACAACTCCTTAAGAGTCTGGCTGGCGATTATCGGCGCATTTACCGGAGTGTCTTTGCTGTTCGATATGCACGACAGCCACAATCTACTCGGCCAATCCATGGCCTTGTTATCCGGCCTCCTCTCTGCCCTGGCGTTTCTGATGGTGGCCCGGGCCGGTCGCAGCAACGCGCCGCAGACGGTGATTTTCTATTTTTGCCTGGTCGCACTGCCGCTGCACGCAGTCTATTTTGCGACGTTCGGCGCCGAGCTGCCGCGGGACTACCCGTCTTGGGGCTTATTGGGATTGGTCGGCGTATTCGGCAGCGGCGCCCAACATTTCATGACCCGCGCCTATCAGCGGGCGCCCGCAGCCCTGGTCAGTTCGGTCGGTTATTTGGCACCGGTTTTGAGTCTGGCCTGGGCCGTGACCCTGTTCGACCAAATTCCGGCCCAAAGCGCTTTGCTCGGCGCGGCGCTAATCGCCGTATTCGGCGTATTGCTGCCTTTTCTGCGTTGATTCCGGCCTAATCGGCCAAGCGGCCGTCGACAATTTTCAACCGGCGTCCGGCACGCCCGCCGATTTGCTGGTCGTGGGTAATCACCATCAGCGTCACCCCCTGCCGATTCAACTCTTCCAACAAATTGATGATGTCCTGGCCGGCCTTGCTATCCAGATTGCCGGTCGGCTCGTCCGCCAACAAAATCGGCGGCCGCATGATCATGGCCCGGGCGATCGCAATACGCTGTAATTGACCGCCGGACAACTGATTGGGACGATGCTCGGCTCGATCGCTCAGGTTAACCTCGGCGAGCGCCTGCTGCACCTGCTCGCGGCGGCGCGTGGGGTCTATTCCGGCCAGAATCAGCGGCATTTCGATGTTCTCGGCCGCAGTCAGGCGCGGAATCAAATGAAAGAACTGGAATACGAAACCGATATTATCCCGCCGAGTGTGAGCCAACTCGTTGTCGCTCTGGCAGGTGACGTCGCGGCCGTTCAGCCAATATCGGCCGGCAGAGGGTTGGTCCAGCAAGGCGATGATGTTCAGCAGCGTCGATTTACCGGAACCGGAGGGCCCCATCACCGAAATGTACTCGCCGGCCTTAACAGCCAGATCGATACCATTCAGCGCATGCACGGTCTGCTCGCCGACCTGGAACCGGCGTTCGATGCCGCTGAGCCGGATCATGGTTTGGCCCGCACCGTCACGCCTGCCGCTACGCCTTCCTTGCCCACCGACAATACCACCCGGTCGCCGGCCCGCAGTCCGCTCAGCACCTCAGTGTAGTTCCAATTGGTCAACCCTGGCTCGAAGCGCTGTTCGCGCAATACGTTGTCGGCACCGACCAGCAACACGCGATTGCCTTCCAGAATGGCTTCGGCCGGCAACCGGAGCGCCTTGTCCTTACCGGCCAGCAACACTTCGATATCGGCACTGTAGCCGGGCAACAATTCGGCCAAGTCTTTCGGGTCGCGCAAGGTCACTTCCACTTCCACGGTCCGCGCCTGCTTTTCTTTTTCCAACACGTACGGTGCAACTCGCGTGACGATGCCTGAGCAACGTTTATCCGGAAACGCATCGAGCGAAACGCAAGCCGGCATACCGGTTTTGATCCGGGCCACGTCGACTTCGTCGATCGGCGCCGATACGGTCAGGCAACTGACATCGAGCAAATCGATCGGCGGCAGCGTCGGAATGCCGGGCGGCGAAGGTGTCACGAATTCGCCCAACTCGGCATTGACTTCCGCAACCGTGCCGTCGAAAGGCGCCTTGACCAAGGTACGTTGCACCGCGGCTTCGGCAACGCCCAATTGCGCTTCGGCGACTTCGATATTCCGCAACGCAGCCCCGCATGCCGCGCGCTGCGATTTGCCGCCGGTCTGCGACTTATCGACTTGCTCTTCCGACACGACGTTATTGCGCTGTCGCAACTTAGTCATCCGCGCCGCCTCGCGCTCGGCCCCTCCGGCTAACTGACAAGTCTGTTCGGCACTGGCCCGGCTGGCCGCGATTTGCGCCTTTTGCAATGCGACCTGGGCTTTCAAATCCTGATTCCAGACTTCCAGCAAAACCTGGCCCTGGCCAACCTTGGCACCCTCCTTGACATGCAATGCCGCGACTTGACCACCGGTGGCAGGCGCCAAATAGGCGCGGCGACAGGCTTTGACGGTGCCGACCCGGGTATTGGAGACGCTAGCCCTGACTTCGCCCTCCGCCAGCGTATAGGTATCGACTTCCAGTAGCGGCGGGCGGCGGGCGTAGATAAACGCGATACCGGCCGACAACAGGGCGGCGAGAATTATCAGGTTTCTTTTAGTCATACTCGGCGTGATCCAATCGGCTTTGGCAGCTAGCCTACCTTGTCGCGGCGGGATTTTCAAAAGGCGCCGACAACAGCCGACGAATTCGCGGAACCGAGCCTAGCGCGGCGCCGAATCCGCTGCCCGCAGCGTGAACGAGATTCGGGTTTCCTGACCGGCCAATTCCAGAAAGCGGTTGAATTCGGCCAATTTTTCGACCGGCACGTCCGCCCTCGGCATTTGCAGGTCGGTATACGCGGTCACACTATTCCCCTCCTGGCGGTAATACCGATGCAGCGCGCCCCAGGGCGACAGGTAATCGGCTTTCGGACCGACATTGCCGACGCTTCTCCCGGCCGGCAACTGGTAACGGATTTCGCTCCGGTAATGAATGCCCTTAAAGGCGTACGGATAATACTTATTCCGGGACTTGACGTCTTTCACCAACGAATTCAACCAGGGTTCAACGTCACGGTAGATTTTGAGCATCGCCGGATCGAATACATTCCGATATTCGGCGCTCGACGCCAGCGTGACGCCGGAATCGACCGCCTCCAATCCTTGCGCACTGAACTCGGGCTTGGCCTTGTCGCCCATCACCGACCGGTAATCTTCATGCAGCCAGCGCTCGCGCTCTTCCCGCGGTTTCGCCGACAACGAACGCCGTAATTCCGCAGCCCAGTGCGTGTCGTAGGTCCGGGCCAGGCTTTCCTGCACACTGCCGTCACCGATCAACCGGTTATCGGCCTTGGTTTGCTCCACCCAGGTAAACGGTTCGCTGCCGAGTTTATGCGGAGCGACCGCGTCGCGGCCGACTGCCAAAGCGACACTCCCCTGCAAGGCGTAAGGCAGATGACCGCCGCCGGTGTCGGGATCGGTCAGGTCCACGCAAATCTCGCCGGCCTGCACCGATTTCACGCAGGCCAACATGTGGTTGAAATACACGCCGCTCGGCAACAGCAGTTTGGTCAGCGACATGCGCCCGGTAGAGGCCAACACCGGATAGGCATCCAGCCCGGCATGACGCGCCAAGTCAACGAACAGCATGGTCTTATCCTTGCAATCGCCGAAGCGGCGCTCCAGCGTCGCTGAAGTCGGCCTGGGAATGACACTGCCGTTGCCGCGCTCCAAGCCGACGTAACGGATTTCGCGCGAGACGAATCCACTCAAGCGGCTCACGATTTGCCTTACATCGCTGGCGTCGCCGCGGAGCTGCATCGCCAACTCTTCGATTTTGGCGTCCTGACTCAACGCCGGTGCGGCAAGTTTGTCCATACTCGCGGCAACCGCCGCCCAACTGGCGGGCTCAGCCAACACTAAAACCGGCAAGACGTCGAAAGCCGACGGCATCTGGTTATCGACCGGAACCGGCGCTGCCGCTTCCGTACTGGTACAGACCATTTCCTGCGACCCTTCGCGACAAGTCAGTTTGGGGTAATCGGTTTGCCAGGCCGGCTTCTGCGCCGGGCCGTCCCAGCGGACTTCAGCGCGGAAACGTTCCAACGGATAAAAATTGGCCGGAAACAAGTTGCGCGCCCAAGCCATCGCCAACTTGTTGCGATCCGACACGATCTTGTAGCGCAGTACCGCAATGTTGCCCGGCCTGAGCCGGGCAAACGGCACCGTCACATATACGGTATCGGTGAAAATATTGTAGACATTCTGGTTATTGACTTGCAGCGTGTTCGGGTCGATATCGGTAATCGCGCCATCCGGTTGCACCACGTAGGCTGCTTCGATGTCGGCCCGTTGGTGATTGGCATCCAGCCAGAAACCGTTATTGCCGTCGCTCTCTATGCCTTTTACCGTCAGATACAATTGGGCAACGCTGACGGTTTCCTCTACCCGACGGTCGCGGCTGAGATAAAGCCGGTGAGTTTCATCGACAGCCACACTGCCGTAACCGAGCTGTTTTAATGCTTCGATCCGCTCCGGCTGCGGCGCGAGACTGGCATACTCCAAATGCTGGCCTGTCGGCGCCCAGCGCACCAAATTCGGCGCGTAGCCGGCCAATTTCAAATCGCGGCCCGTGTCCGCCGCGTAGCCTGCGCTGTGCAACAGGCATCCAACCAGCATCCATACTATTTTCATGACTTCTTCCCACCCACGGCCAACCGAAAACTCTCGACCAATTGCATCGCACTCGCATTCGGCTGTTTCCCGCCGTGGCCGACCACTTCGAACACTTTTTCGGGGGTCAACACCGTCGCTACCAGCAATGGCGAATCCCGCGACGGCACCGGCCCCTTGTAGCTGTATCGGGCCAGCGACATCGGAAAACTTTGGCCGTCATCCGTAAAGCGCCGCGTCTCCTGCACCTCGTAATCGTTCCAATTGGCCGCCACCAACGCCTGGCGCTGGTCGACGAAGCCGTCCAGGGTTTGCTGCTGGCTGGGACTGATGCGCACCACGACCCATTCGCCGGTCACTCGATTGACCAATTCGAGATCGGTGTCGGAATACAAAGTTCCTCGCTCGACCACGCGCCACTGCCGGTCCGGTATCGTCAAGACATAGTCTGCGGCCGGTCCGGACACCAGCTGCTCGGCGGCCAAGGCCGGCGCCTTGAAATAAGCGAACTCGGCTTTGCTACCGAGCAGACCCAGCGCGATAAGCGGAATACCGGCCAAAAACAAACTACGCTGCCGCCAGGTGTATCGATCGAGCGGAGCGCGCCATTGCGCCGGCTGCGCGACGCGCAAGCGGTTCATCCAAGCATTCAAGATCAACCACGGCAATGCCGCCAGGATGCAACCGAGTAAGAATAAAAACTGCGGCATGGCGAAATTGCCGAATGTCGCAGCAACTAACATCAATGCCAGAACGGGCGGCGAAAACTTGAAAACCATTCCGCGCTTTTGCGCCAAGCGTTTAACTTGCGCGGCCATTTGGTAAAACACATTGAAGTTGTAAAGAGGAACCAGCATCTGCCAAGCGCAGCGGCGCGGATTGAGGCGGGATCCGCCCAAAGCACACATGTCGCTGGCAATGCGGTACATCAAAAACGGCGCATATAGCATCGCGCTAAACACCATCAATAATAATAAGCGCCAGTTGGGTTGCGGAGGGTAGAGTAACGGCAGAGTATTGTCTGGGGGCAGCGCCGGTGCCGGATTTGCTTCGGCGACAGCTTCGAATTCGGGAAAACCGTGGGCGGCCCGCCACCAACGGCGATGACGTTGATGGCCCTGCCAAAACAACGGCAAAGCCACCAGCACTGCAAGCCCAATGACTGCGCAGCTCCCGACCATGACGTTGGCGTCGGCCCTGCGGTAGCCATCGTAAGCCACCCAGCACATGAACACCGCCACAGCCAAAAACAGGTTACCCCCCAAAAACCAGAATCCGCCCCGATAGTGTTTTACCCCGGCATATCCGCAATACCAAGCGATAAGGCCAAATCCGGCCGGAGTGATATATTGCAGAAGATCCCCGCCGCCGGGCGACAGGCTGACTCCTATTGAGGCACAAGCCGTCAACGCCAGATAGAGTAAGCTTTGCGCATATAAACCGTATTGGTGCTTACCGCGAAATTGTTCGTCCATGGCGTTTCCGAAATCAATAGTGTGTGTTCGACCGGTGGCGGATCAAACCCAGCAAGGCAATTGGCCTGCCGAGCAACTGAGCACAAACTCTAAAACGAAACGCGCTATTTGACAAACCGAACCGCGTGACGGGCGGGACGCCGATATCTATCGGCCCGATCAGACTCTGCCGTAGCGGTTGGCGAGTGCATCTTCGCGCCAAGCCGGCAGGTAACTGGGAAACAATGAAATTTTGCGGATATCGGCAACCGGGAAGACCAACGCGCGGCCCGCCCGGTCGGCTGATTCTGTCAACGACCGCCCGGCCAAGCCTTATTCAGCTTTAGTCTTAACTCGGAGCGAAATTGGGATTATTTCTTTTGCGACGCCTTAGTCAGCCACTCGGAGAACTTACCGAAAATATAATGACTGCCGCGCAGGGAAAGATGGTCGTCATCGTAGAAGTAAGACACACCGTCTTCCAAGCCCGCTCCGCACGATGATTCGTCGCACAAATATTCGTAGGCCGGGAAAATCTTGATCCGGTTTTCGGTCGCAGCATTAATCGAGCCGACCGCATGCCGGTAATTGGTATTTCTCTGGTCGAACGATTTGCGCGGCACGTTGCAATCCGGCCGCTCTTTGTCGGTAATTTTTATCGGCCGGTCTTCAACGCAACTTCTGGCTTCGACGCCTATTTCCGGAACGTCCTCGACGAAAATCACCTGTTTGCCGAATTTCAGAATCTCGTTAATCGACGCCACATAACCGGAAATAAACCGGTTGTAATTTTCCGGCAGCAAGTCGTTCGGCTCTTTGATGATGCGGTAGGTATTTTTCTTCTCGATATCGCCGTAACCGGAGCCATCGACATACATTGCCCCTCTGGTGGCAAACACCACTTGCTGGATCGACGGAAAATCTCTGAGAACTTTCATCACAATCGGCATCACGACTCTGCAGCGCGAGGCCTTATCCGAGAACTCTTCGTACGGATTGATAGCGACCAAATCGGCAAAGGGCAAACAACCGTTTACCGCCACCAACGCCAAATCGTTGGCCCCTTTCGATATCGAGTCGTAAACGAATTGCGCAGCGTGGCTGTCGCCGACGACCAAGGTTTTCGGGGTCGAAGTCGTAAAACGACAAATCAGATACTCGTAACTGGCGCCCAATTCCGCTTTGCAGATATCGTCGACCCAATCATCCGGCGTATTGAACAACACCGTGCCTTTGACGTCTGCAAATAACGTGGTCTTACTGGGGGCGTCGGCTTGGCGAAACTCGAAACCGTCTTTCAAGTAAGAGAAGTAACCGATATTGCCGATGATCAACATCATCCCTATGAGAACGACCGTTTTGGATTTATTGCCCTTGCCGAAACGAATCGGCTGCTCGACCAAGCGGTACGTCAACCATGCCAAAAGCACGGACAGCGCCACCGCGACCAAACGGATATTGACACTGGGCACTTCCGTTTCCAAAACCCGCGCAAACGACAGCAAAGGCCAATGCCACAAATAAAGCGGAAAACTGATCACGCCGACCCAAACCGCCAGACGGTTGGACAAAACAATCCGGTTAAACCAGGCTTGCGGCCCGGCCGAGATGATCAAAACCGCACCCAGCATCGGAATCACCGCCCATTTGCCGGGAAAGTAAAAATTGCGGTTGATGATGGAAAATCCGTAAATCAGCAAAAACAAACCGATAAACGAGAGAACGTTGGCCAGGGTCTTGCCGTCCGCTTCGTGCGTCTCGCGATACACCACGCTCGCCAACCAGCCATCGAGTTTGGCCCGGAAAGGGGCATAAGCGCCTTTCCGGTAAAGCGCGAGCCAGGCCAACATACTGCCGCACAACAACTCCCAAAAACGGGTTTGCGGCGAATAGAAAGTGGCTACGCTGTCGAAGCGTATTCCCCGCATATTCAGATAAAAGGACGCCAGCGCGACCAGTACAGTGACGGTCAAAATATTGAAATTCCGCCGCCACGCCAGCCAAATCAGGAAGGGCCAAACGATATAAAACTGCTCCTCTATCCCCAAGCTCCACAAATGCAGCAACGGTTTGGCTTCCGCCGAATAATCGAAATAACCGTCTTCGCCCCACAACACAAAGTTGGAGACAAAGCCGGCTCCGGCGGCGATATGCTTGCCCAACTCTTTGTATTCGTCAGCAAACAGCGCAAACCAGCCGAACGCATAACTGGCGGCCAACACCAGAATCAGCGACGGAAAGATGCGCTTGACCCGACGGGCGTAGAATTCGCCGAAACTGAAGGTACCTTTCTCCAGATTCTGAAAAATGATGCTGGAAATCAGATAGCCGGAAATGACGAAGAAAATGTCGACGCCGATAAACCCGCCTTTCAAACCGTTGGGAAAGGCGTGGAACACCACGACCGAAAGCACGGCAACGGCGCGCAAGCCGTCGATATCGGGGCGGTATTTGATGTGGAGCAGGTGGGGATTGGCAGATGTCATGAAATCTCGTCTCGCTAAGCCAGGCTCGGATTCGTCCTTAGCCCGCTGGCGAGGCGGCTGTGGGCGGCATGGTTCCTGGAAATTGTTGGTCATTCCAACTGTAAGTTTCCGGTCAGCCCCTCTATCCGGCGGCCAAGTTTTGAAGAGTAGGCTAAACCGCTTCCTCAACCCTCTTTGCCGCCAAACCACTCCCTTGGAGAACGGTTATCGGATTGCTACAGTACCCGGTTGGGCAACGGCATCGCCAGAACGGCGAAAAGGCGGCATTCCCAATCAGGTTGCGCGATCATAGCACCGTTTTCCAGATAAACTCTGTGAAATTTGCGTGATTAATTGCGCTGAATCACGTTCCGAAACAAGCCAAACAGATTTCGACTCGCTATTTATCAAGCAAATCAAACGGTAACGCAAGCCGACGAAATCCGTGACCGACAAGATTTTTTTCGTTTCGGCCGGCCAGCCGGAAAGCCGGATCGGCCAAATCGGAAATCGGTTACAACGCCAAACTGCGCTCCAGATTGGTTTGCAATGTCGCCAAGAAAGCCTCGGTGGTTAAATATTGCGAATCGTCGACCGCGTCGCCATGTATGCATACCGCCAAATCTTTGGTCATCAGCCCGGACTCGACGGTATCGACGCAGACCTTTTCCAGCGTGTGGCAAAAATCGATCAGTTGAGCGTTGCCGTCCAGTTTGCCGCGAAAGGCCAGGCCGCGGGTCCAGGCGAAGATCGACGCGATCGGATTGGTCGAAGTCTGCTTACCCTGCTGGTGCATCCGGTAATGGCGAGTAACGGTGCCGTGTGCGGCTTCGGCCTCCATGATCATACCGTCCGGCGTCACCAGCGTCGAAGTCATCAGCCCCAGCGAACCGAAACCTTGGGCGACGGTATCCGATTGCACGTCGCCGTCGTAATTTTTACAGGCCCAGACGAAAGCGCCGTTCCATTTCAAGGCCGACGCGACCATGTCGTCGATCAATTTGTGCTCGTAAACAATACCTTTGACGGCGAATTGGGCTTTGTATTCGGTTTGGTAAATGGCTTCGAAAATGTCCTTGAAGCGGCCATCGTATTTTTTCAGGATGGTGTTTTTGGTGGACAGGTATAACGGCCAGCCCCGGTCCAGCGCGACGTTGAAACAGCTACGGGCGAAGCCGGCGATCGATTCGTCGGTGTTGTACATCGCCAGCGCCACACCGTCGCCGGCGAAATGGTAGACCTCGTAGCTTTGTTCAGGGCCGCCGTTGTCCGGTTTAAAACTGATCGTCAATTTGCCTTTGCCCTTGGTGACAAAATCGGTGGCGCGGTATTGGTCGCCGAAGGCATGCCGGCCGATACAAATCGGCTGGGTCCAGTTCGGCACCAGCCGCGGCACGTTTTTGCAGATGATAGGTTCGCGAAATACGGTACCGTCCAGGATATTGCGGATCGTGCCGTTCGGCGATTTGTACATTTTTTTCAAACCAAACTCTTCGACACGGGCTTCGTCCGGCGTAATCGTCGCGCATTTGATGCCGACGCCGTGTTTTTTAATAGCGTTGGCGGCATCGATTGTCACCTGGTCGTCGGTGGCGTCACGGTGCTCGATACCCAAATCGTAATATTCGATCGGCAATTCCAGATAAGGCAGGATCAGTTTGTCCTTGATGAAACGCCAGATAATCCTGGTCATCTCGTCGCCGTCGATTTCCACTACCGGATTATTCACCTTTATTTTCTGCATACCCTGCTCCTGACGCATTACTAATCGAGCTTGCAGTATAACGCCGTCTCTCCGAATCGGCGCCCGACAAGTTCACAGTTAATCGTCGAAGTCAATTGTCAATTGGTCTATACTGGCTCCGCCGCGTCGGCTGACCATTGTGCAAGGCTTTGTAATATTGGGCTTTTTGCAAGTTAACTAGTTAACAAGCGGACTCGGCTAATCCCGATAATAATAAAAAAATCTTTCTCGAGGAGGTATCAATGGCCGGTCCGGATTTAGATTACGAAGCCATCATCATCGGCAGCGGCTTCGGCGGCTCCATCAGTTTTTGCCGCTTGGCGCAGAAATGGGGCAGCAAGGTCTTGCTGTTGGAACGCGGACGGCGCTATCCGATGGCGTCTTTCGCCCGCTCGCCGAAACAAATTGCCGACAGTTTCTGGAGCATCGACGGCAACGGGGTGAAGCGGCCCAAACACATTCAGGACAAGAAATTGCGCGGGCTGTTCGACATCCGCAACTACAAAAAAATGGATGCGGTGATTTCGGCCGGCCTGGGCGGCGGCTCGCTGATTTATGCCAACGTGTTTTTGGAGCCGCCGGCCCACGTCTTCGAACAAGGCTGGCCCGCGGCGATAAACCAAGACACGCTACAGCCCTATTACCGGGTGGCCAAGCAAGTGCTGGGGGCACGGCCGGTACCTTCCTGGCAAACCGATCCGCGCCGCCAAATCGTCCGCACCGAACTGTTTCAGGAATTCGCCGCCCACGACAACCGCACCAGTAAGCTGGCCGACATTTGCGTATTTTTCGGCAACGATTACAGCTACAACGGCCGGGAGCAACCACTGGCCATCGGCCTCCAGGAGAAAAACCGCTACGGCGCCACTCAAACCTCCTGCACCTACTGCGGCGAGTGCGATATCGGCTGCAACACCCATTCCAAGAACACACTGGACCTGAACTACCTCTACGCCGGCGAACACCACCACGGCGGCCAGATCCAGACCGACCGCCAAGCCGAGAAAATCGTCCCGCTCGGTGCCGACGGCCGCGACGACCCGCAAGCGGGCGGCGAACACGGCTATCGGGTTGAGTTCCGCGATCTGGAAGCAGACACATTGCAAAGCGTTACCGCGCGGCGCGTGGTCGTATCGGCCGGCACCTTCGGCACCAACGAGCTATTGCTGCGCTGCCGCGACGTATTCGGCACGTTGCCGAAATTAAGCGCGCAACTGGGCCGCTGGTTTTCCGGCAACGGCGATTTTCTGTCGTTCGCAATCGAAGGCAAAAAGGACGCCGATCCGAACTATGGCCCGGTGATAACCCAATACACCGACTACCACCTGTTCGACCGTTTCCAGCGCAACCGGGCCTTCATAATGGAAGACGCCTCTTACCCGGCCACATTGGCTTGGTATATCGAAGGCGCCTTCCCGACCAGTCTGTTGCGTAAACTGGTCCGTGCGGCGAAGGCATTAATTGCCTGGCTGAAAAAATATCTGGTCAACGGTATCTGGAACGGCTCGCTGGGCTTTTCGCTGCACGAAATCCTGAAAGACGACTTGTCTTCGAAAAGCGGCGTGCTGCTCTGCATGGGATTGGATAACGGCGACGGCACCCTGACCCTGAACCAAGAAGGCCGCATCGACCTGGACTGGCCGCAAGAGACCAGCATGGGCCTGTATCAGGCCATTCTCGACACCGGCAAACGCTTTAACGCCTTTATCAAAGGCAAGCTGTTTTTGCCATTGCCGACTTGGGAGTTGCCGGTCAAACACAACGTAACGGTGCACCCGTTGGGCGGCTGTATCCTGGCCGACTCGGTAGAGAAAGGCGTGGTCTCCGCCGACCCGCTCAGCCGCGGCCAGGCCTTCGGTTACCAAGGCCTATACATAGCCGACGGCTCCATCCTGCCAAGCGCAGTCGGCGCCAATCCGATCGCCACCATTTCCGCTACTGCCGAGTGGATTGCCGAAGGCATCACCGGCATTGCACCCGACGCCAGCCTGGGCGTGTAGCCCCATCGCCAGAGGACACAGACATGACTGACTCCAACGCAAAAACTTCGTTCGAATTCACCGAAGAAATGAAAGGCTACCTCAGCCCCGGCCAAACTGCATTTCAAGACGGTTACGACCAAGGCAAGACCGACGGCCATTACTTCATGTTTCATCTGACCATCCAGAGCGATGATCTGGATACGTTTTTGGATAACGATCGCCACCAGGCCGCCGCTATCGGCTGGGTGGAAGGCGATCTGGTCGGCGGCCGTCGCACTGTCGACCAGGGCGTGTTCAACCTGTTCGTCGACAGTGCCGACGCCAACCGCAAACAAATGCTGTACCGGCTGTTTTTCACCGACAGCAACGGCCAAAAGCTGACGCTGAGCGGCGCCAAACAAATCCAGGACAATGTCGGACCGGATCTGTGGGCCGACACCACGACCTTGTTCACTAACCTGTTCAAAGGCCACGTCGAAGCCGACCAGGAAGCCAAAGCCAAGGTCTACGCCACCGGTATCCTGCACATCGAGATCATGGACTTCGCCAAACAATTGACCACGATCCGCGCCAGCGGCGATACCTTAGCCGACCGGCTGCACGCCGTGGAACGCTTCGGCGGCTTTTTCCTAGGCGCCTTGTGGGAAGTCTATAAACCGGCGCTGACGCCGAAAATGGGCGCCTTCGTCCGCGAAATTCCGTTGTATACGCTGGAAGGCGTCAAGGATGCCGAAGTCTCGACCCACCCGTTCACCACCGCCGACCGACTGGGCTTGAGCCTGTTGCGCTTCAAGCGGGCGCCGAGCAACGACGTGGTGGTTCTGGTTCCGGGCCTGACTGCCGCCAGCGACATGTTCATCATGCCGGAACATTACAACCTGACCAGCTATCTGCTGGACCAGGGCTTTACCGACGTCTGGACCCTGGACGGCCGAATCAGCAACCGCTACTCGTACAACCTGCAACGCCACCGCTACAACGTCGACGATCTGGCCTTGTACGACATGCCGGCGGCGATCTCGACCGTGCGCCAAGCCGTCGGTCCGGACGTGAGGATCCATGTGATCAGCCATTGCTTCGGTGCGCTGGCCTTCAGCATGAGCCTGTTCGGCAAAGCCGTCACCGGCATTCGCAGCCTGATCGCCAACGGCGTATCGCTGACGCCGTGCGTGCCGCTACCGGCCAAGATCAAACTGTACTTGGGGCCGTTGGCCGCCGATTACATTTTGGGCGTGGATTATCTGAATCCGCATTGGCGGCGCGACCCCGGCTTCGGCGCCGGCAAATTGCTGGCGATGGCGATCTCGGCCTTCCACCACGAATGCGATTCGCCGGAATGCCACATGCTGAGTTTCATGTGGGGCTGGGGATTTCCGGTGCTGTACAAACACGAGAATCTGCACGACGTCACCCACCGCCGCTGCGGCGACCTGTTCGGCGGCAGCTCAGTCAATTACTACCGCCACGTGTTGAAGATGGTCAACGCCGGCAACACCGCCGTCAAGTATCTGCCCAACGAACCGCGCTACCGCAGCCTGCCGGACAACTATCTGGCCGACGCCGCCGACATCCAGACCCCGTGCCTGCTGGTCGCCGGCCAGGACAACGCTCTGTTCCGCGACTCCAACATCGTCTGCCACCAGCGCCTGGAAAAAATCGTACCGGGCCGCCACGAGCTGGCCGTGATCCCGGACTACGGCCATGCCGACGTCATCATGGGTAAGAACGCCGCGCAAGACGTGTTTCCGCGCTTCGTGGAATTTTTGAACAAACACCGGAATTGAGGCATACGACCATGGCAATCACCCAAGAAGATCTGCAGCTGACGCTGGATACGCTGCAACCGGCAACGTCCGGTTCCGGCACGGCCTCGAACCGGCTCTGCGTCGTAATTAGCGACGTCCATTTCACCGACGGCACGGTCGGCACCCAAAGCGCCGAAGAAACAGTCTGGGCCGATTTTTTCTCCGACCTGGCCGACACCTGCGAAAACCAGCACATCGACCAATTGACGCTGATATTGGACGGCGATGTCGTGGATATGATCCGCACCTCGGTTTGGGCTGAAGCCGGGGTTTACCCGTGGCAACGCAGCAAGCCGGAATTCAAGGAATGCCTGCATAAGATCATGGACGGGATTCTGCTTCTGCACGACCGGCCACCGGCAAAAGGCGAGCATTCAGGCGGTTTTTTCTACCACCTGAAAGCTCTTCCCAAGCAATTGCTCGAGGCCCAAAAAACCAAACGCAAGCTCAATACCAGTGCCGATACCACGCCTACGACGGTGGAAGTGCTGGTATTGCTCGGCAACCACGACAAGGAAATATTCGCCGATCCCGATATTCTGAAGCGGTTTTACGAAGACTGTCTGGGGCAGCCGCTTGGCGAACTCACACCGGCATACCGGGCCTGGATCGGCAACATGTACTTCGGCGACCCCGATCGCTTTACCGCAGCCGACAGCGTGCCGTGGCTGCCGTTTTACTGGGGTGACACCGATTTGCGACTGTTCGTCACTCACGGCCAGTGGCGCGACCGGGCCAATTGTCTAGCCATCGCCGCCACCGACGGCCTGCCGGGTTGGAACACCCAGGACGGATGGGCAGCAAAAACCTGGCAAAAGCTGAATTACCGGCCGTTCACCGAAGCCTGTTTCGGCGATACCGTGGCGGCCGGCGTATTATCCACCTTTATCTGGCGCAGCAAGGATGAGCTGGAGAACGCATTCAAAACCTCCGACACAGCTCCGCCGGATCTGGCCCGCATCACCCGGATTTTGGACGAGTTGGACCTGTACCGACCCAGTTCGGCCGCAGTAAGCCGGATACTGCACGAAACCAGCCGTTCGTCGACCGACGCCAGGATTCGCGACATCATCGAAAACCAGCTGTTCCGAGCCTTGAAGGACTGGCTGAATTGGGACTATACCCTGGCCAGCGCCCCAAGCTCGCAACGCCTGGGTTTGACGCTGGCCAGATACTGGCTGAAATTCACCGAATCCTTCCTGATGTACCGCATTCAATTGCAGTTCGTGCGTGGCGTCCTGAAAGTGCTGGACTGGCTGGAACGAATCCGGCCTAGCTCGGTGTACAGCGAGGACGGCGCCAGTTTGAAAAACTTGCTGGCCTTTCCGACCTTTCACGAAGCACTATTGCAACAGGGCTTCCAAATCCACGGCGAGGGGCATACCCATATCCCACTGCAAGCCGAGGCCGACATCGACAGCCCGACCCGCAAGAACTTCACCTACGTCAATTTCGGCGCCTGGCGCGATCAAATCGTCGACAAAGAAAACGGTGGTTACCGCCGGCGCGGCATCGGCCGCTCGCTGTACGTGTTGAATCTGCAAAAACAGGCGGAATACCGTTATTTTGTCCGCGATAACCTCAACTGGAGCGACCAAATGGACAAACTCGACTAATGTAAGCCTGTTTATCCGACACAGACCGGCCGCAGTTCAAGGCTGCCCGGCCGGCCTGTGTTAGAATCGGGCCGATGCATGAATTAGAAACCTTCAAGCTGATCGAACGGATCAGCGCCATACTGCGTTCGGAAGAACGCCGAAAATACGCAACCATCGGCTTACAACCGGTCCACGGCCAGGTTCTGGAATATTTGGCCCGCTGCAACCGCTACAGCAATACGCATACGGCGGTTGCCGAATATCTGGGCCTGACCAAGGGCACCGTGTCACAGAGCATCCAAATCCTGGAACGCAAACAGTATTTGGAAAAGTCGGTCGACACGCTGGACGGCCGTATCTTCCATTTGAGCCTGACTGCCAGCGGCAAACGCTTGGTCGACGAATTGAAGCCGCTGGACATCTTCAAGCAAGCCGAATCGCGTATCAGCCGCCAGGAAGTGGACAGTGTGGGCGAGGCCTTGCAAAATGCGCTAGGCTTATTGCAAAAAGTCAACCAATCCAAAAGTTTCGGTTTGTGCCGTTCCTGCCATTATTTCCGAGTGGAACAGCACCATTACCAGTGCGGCTTGACCGAACAACCGCTAGACCGGGATGATACCGACAAGATTTGCCGAGACCATTTACCGACACCCAACCCCTTTATTGACCACGAGTGATGACCATGTTCGATCCCAAAGCCATTGATAATTTAGCCGAGCGCATCGCCGGCGCCATTCCGCCCGGCCTGACCAACCTGAAGGACGATGTCGAAAAAAACGTCCACGCCTTGCTGCAAAGCGGCTTGGCAAAACTGGATCTGGTCAGCCGCGAAGAATTCGAAGTACAAAAGGCCGTGTTGGCGAAAACCCGCGCCCGCCTGGAAGAGCTGGAACAACGCATCGCCGAACTGGAACAGCGCCTGTCGCCAGAATAAGCGATGTCGCTGGCCGTGGTTTACAGCCGGGGCCGGTCCGGCATCGACGCACCGTTGGTAACGGTGGAGGTCCACGTCAGCAACGGTTTACCGGCGCTGAACATCGTCGGCTTGCCGGAAACCGCGGTGAAGGAAAGCAAGGATCGGGTACGCGGCGCGATCGTCAACTCGCATTTCGAATTTCCGATCCAACGCATCACGGTCAATCTGGCGCCGGCCGACCTGCCCAAAGAAGGCGGCCGCTTCGATTTGGCTATCGCCTTGGGGATTTTGGCCGCGTCCGGCCAGATCCCGAAGAATTCGTTGGCCGAATACGAGTGCATCGGCGAATTGTCGCTGGGTGGCGAGCTACGGCCGATACCCGGCGCCTTGCCAGTGGCGATTCATTGCCGCGACGCGCATAGGCAACTGATTCTGCCAGTTGGCTGCGTTGCCGAGGCGAGTTTAATCAAAGACGCCGGCTTATTGCCGGCCGCACATTTGCTGGAAGTTTGCGCGCATTTGAGCGGACACAAGCCAATCGAACCGCCCGCCCCGAGCACAATCGGCACCGCCGCGGCCTTTGTAGTCGACTTCGCCGACGTTCACGGCCAGTACCACGTCAAACGGGCGTTGGAAATCGCGGCCAGCGGTCAACATAATCTGCTGATGCTCGGCCCGCCAGGCACCGGCAAATCGATGCTGGCAGCGCGGCTGCCGACCATTCTGCCGGAACTGACCGAACAACAAGCCCAGGAAACCGCCGCGCTCGCCTCGATCAGCGACCATGGTCTGGACATCGGCCGTTGGCGGCAACCGCCGTTTCGGGCACCGCATCATACCGCGTCCGCCGCAGCCCTGGTCGGCGGCGGCAGCAACCCCAAACCCGGCGAGATTTCGCTATCGCATAACGGCGCGCTGTTTTTGGACGAACTGCCCGAATTCGACCGCAAAGTGCTGGAAGTGTTGCGCGAACCGCTGGAAACCGGCCATATCACGATATCCCGCGCCAATCGCCAAGCCGATTTTCCGGCCCGATTCCAACTGATTGCGGCGATGAACCCCTGCCCGTGCGGCTATCTGGGCGACGCCTCCGGCCGCTGCCGCTGCACCTCGGAACAAGTCGCCCGCTACCGGGCGCGAGTCTCCGGGCCGTTGCTGGACCGGATCGACATGCACCTGGAAGTGCCGCGAGTCTCGCTGGAAATGTTGCGCAAAGGCGCGGCGGAAGGCGAGGAACGCAGCGAAACCATCCGCCGCCGGGTGGTCGCGGCGCGGCAAATCGCTGATGCCCGCAGCGGTAAACCCAACGCGGCACTGACGGCTGCCGAAGTCAAAGTCGTATGCAAACTGACGGACGCCGGCCACCAATTGCTGGAGCAGGCCATGGAGAAATTCGGCTTGTCGCATCGCGCCTACCATCGCATCCTGAAACTGGCCCGCACTATCGCCGACATGGCCGACGCAAAGACAATCGAAATCCCCCACCTCAGCGAAGCGATCGGCTACCGTAAACTGGACCGCAACCGCTAGCGCTTCAATCCTTCAACAATTGGTCGCGAATCGGTAACTGGCGGATGCGCTGGCCGGTGGCGGCGAAAATCGCATTGCACAAGGCCGGCGCGATCGGCGGCACGCCGGGTTCGCCGACGCCGCCGAGCGGAGCGTCGTATTCCGCCGACGGCAGCAAATGCACCCGAATTTCGCGCGGGGCATCGTCGATCCGGGTCAATTGGTAGGTATGGAAATTATCCTGCACTACCGCACCGTCCTTGAAGCTGATCTCGCCCAGCGTCGCCAAGCTGACACCCATGATGCAAGCGCCCTCCAATTGCGAGCGAATCCGCTCCGGATTGACTTGCGGCCCGCAATCCACGGCGATATCGACCCGCGGAATGCTGAGTTTGCCGCCGGCGTCGACGGCAACGTCAGCCACCACCGCCACGTAGGTAACGAAGCTGTAATGCGCCGCCAAACCCAAACCGCGGCCGGCTTGAGCCGGCCGGCCCCAACCGGCCTCGCGGGTCGCGGTTTCGATCACCCGCCGCAAACGACCGGTATCCAGCGGATACAAAACCGGTGATTCGCCCTGGTTCCACATGTCTTTCAGGTCGCGCGGATCGATCCGGCGATCCGGGCCGAGCAGTTCCAGCAGAAAATCGCGGTGGTCGCGTCCGGCCGCGGCGGCCAGTTCGGCGACGAAGGATTGAATCGCGAACGCGCGCGGAATATTCGACACAGAACGAAACCAGCCGATCCGGGTATGGGCGGCGGCCGGCGGATTCTCGATCCGCAAGTTCGGAATCGCGAACGGGTTATTGATAACGCCCATGCCCAGTTCCACCGGCATCTGCTGTTTGCTGTCGGGACCGAAGGTCGACGAGATCGACGGCGCCGCGGTGCGGTGCAGCCAAGCCACCGGCTTGCCGGCGGCATCCAGGCCGGCCTCCAGCCGCTCCAGCGACACGGTATGAAAATAGGAATGGCGCAGATCGTCTTCGCGAGTCCAGGTCATTTTCACCGGCTTGCCGCGCATTGCCTTGGACAACAAAGCCGCTTCGATCACGTAGTCCGGTTTGGATTTGCGACCGAACCCGCCGCCGAGCAGCGTGACGTGCACCGTGACTTTCGCCACCGGCAATTTCAACCATTTGGCGACCCGCTCGCGAGTCAGTTGCGGCGCTTGGGTGCAGGTCCAGACTTCGCAGGCGCCGTTGGCGATACGCACCGTCGCGGCCGGCGGTTCCATCGGCGCCTGCGCCAGATGCGGCGCGTAATATTCGGCTTCCAGGCGTTTGGCCGCATTTTGCAACGCTGTATCGACGTCGCCCTCGTTCCGCACCACTTTGCCCGGCGCCCGCACCGCTGCCTCCAATTCGGCCTTGTAGGCGGCGGAATCGTAGCCGGCGTGCGGTCCGTGGTCCCATTCGATCTTCAAGGCCTTACGGCCCTGGATCGCCGCCCAGGTATTGCGCGCAATCACCGCAACGCCGCCCAGCGGATTGAAATCGGCCGGCAACGGACTGCTCGGCAATTCCACGACTTTAACCACGCCGGGGACTTTCAGGGCCGCGCTGGCGTCGTAGCTCACCACTTTACCGCCCAGCACCGGCGGCCGCGCGGCAACGGCATACAGCATATCTTTCAACTGAATATCGATACCGTATTGCGCCGCGCCGGACACGATGTCCCGACCGTCGTACAAACCTTGCTTGCCCTTGCCGATGTAACGAAACTGGTCGGCAGTTTTCAAGCGCAGGCTATCGCGCGCCGGTACCGGCAATTTCGCGGCAGCTTTGGCCAATGGGCCGTAATCCAGGGTGCGGCCGGTCGGTATATGCAAAACGGCGTGGCGCTCGGCCCGCACTTCGCTGATCGCCACCCGCCAATGTCGGGCCGCTGCGGTTTCCAGCATCTGCCGAGCGGCGGCGCCAACCCGGCGCATCGGCAGAAAAAAGTGGCGGGTGCTGCGCGAGCCGTCGGTATCCTGGTTGCCGAAGCGCACCTCGTCGCCAGGCGCTTGCACCACCTTGACCCGCTCCCAATCGGCTTCCATTTCGTCGGCGACCACCATCGGCAGACTGGTGCGCACCCCCTGACCCATTTCCGAGCGGTGGCAGACAATGGTCACGGCGCCGTCGGCGGCAATCGCGACGAATACCAAAGGATTATCGACCCAGCCATGCGGCATCGCCTCGGCGCCGAACTTTTCGGCTTGCGCCGGTGCGGCGGTTTCGTCGGCTTGCAAAAGCTGCGGCACCCCGACCGCCAACACCAAGCCGGTCAAGGCTAAATCCTTCAAAAACTCGCGGCGGCTGATGTTGGCAATTTCAAAGCCATCGGTGTCGGCCGGGCTGACGCCGGAAGTCTCAAGATCCTGAGCCAAACGGTTCATGGCTGCACCTCCGCTTTAGCAGCGACCTGTTTGATCGCGGCCCTGATTCTAGGGTAGGTACCGCAACGGCAGATATTACCGCTCATGGCTTTATCGATGTCGGCATCGTCGGGCTGCGGCTTTTGCTTCAGCAACGCAGTCGCGGCCATGATCTGGCCCGATTGGCAATAACCGCATTGCGGCACGCATAAATCCAGCCAGGCATCCTGCACCTTCTTACCGACGGCGTCCTGAGCTATGGCCTCTATGGTAACGATGGCTTTGCCCTCTGCGGCCGAAATCGGCGTCACGCAAGCGCGGATCGGCTGGCCGTCCATATGTACAGTACAAGCTCCGCACATGGCGATACCGCAACCGAACTTGGTGCCGGTCAAGCCCAATTCGTCGCGTAACAGCCACAATAGCGGCGTGTCGGGCGGCAAATGGGTTTTTCGGCTTTTGCCGTTGATGTTGAGTATGGTCATCTGGCACTCCCCTGGGTTCGTTGGACGCGGTAAGAACGTGGCTACACCGGAATTGGCCGAGGATGTTACACGCCGGCTTGCGACCGGTAAAGGTCGGCGGATCAGGCCGGTGCTATGGCCCGACTCAGCGGCAAGCCGCTACCGCCGCGACGAAGCGCGACCATTTCGCTGACGATGGACAAGGCGATCTCTTCCGGCGATTTCGCCGCCAAATCCAGGCCGGCCGGCGCTCTGACTGCGGCTAATGTAGTCTGAGAGAAGCCCTCGCCAGCCAGTCGATCCAGCACCAATTTCGCCCTTTTCCGGCTGGAAACCAGCGCGATGTAACAGGCTTCGGAATGCAACGCCTGGCTCAGCGCATCGTAATCGCCTTTATGGTGGGTTGCGATCACAACGAAATCGCCAGAACCGGGCTGAAGTTGGCGGTAGCGGACATCATCATCGATCAGCCTGGTCGCAGCCGGGAAGCGGTCGGCGCAAGCTTGCGGGTCGTCGACGATCACGTCGAAGCCAAGCCGATGGGCAAATTCGCACACCGCCTCGACGATGCGGCCGTGGCCCAGTAACCAAAGCTGCGGCTTGGGCAGCACCGGCTCCACGTACACCCGCATCGCGCCGCCGCAAGGCATGCCGGCGCCGAATATTTCATCGTTCAAATCAATATCGATCACGCACGGCTCTCCCGTTTTCAGACACTCCAACGCGGCGCGAGCCACCATGGACTGCGCGCAGCCGCCGCCAACCCAACCGGCCAAGACCTTGCCGTCGTGATCCAACAATGCCTTCGCCGCCGGCTTTGCCGATGACGAACCCAGAATTTCGGTAACGGTGGCCAAAACGTAAGGCTGGCGTTGTTTACGCAACGAAAGTTGCAAGTCGAGTATGTCGGGAATCACGCGGTTTTTTTATAGTTGGATAAGATCGGTCGGCGTATCGATATCGCGCAGAATACCGGGATCGGCGACTTCGACCAATTGCAATTGCGCCCGGTAGCGCTCGATTACGCTCTTCGCCCCGTTATCGCCGTGCAAAGCGAGCAAATCGGCGGCCAAATGCCGGGCAAATCCGACCGGATGGCCACGCCGGCCTTGTCGGCAGGGGGCAGCGATTGCCGCGCCGTTTCGCAACGCATCCGCTACCGAAGCAACGGTTTGCGGCGCAATCCAAGGCATGTCCGCTAACGCGACCAGCCAGGCATCGGCATCGGCGCTGGCCGCAACCCCGCAAGCCAAACTTGCGCCCATGCCGCTATCGGCTTCTGCGCAGACCACAACCCGAGCTCCAGCTGCTTTCAGCGCCTCGGCGACAACATCGGCCCCTGGACGCACCACGGCTAACACCCGATCCACGGCTTGACCTAAATTACGACACGCTTGCTCGACAACGGCTGAGCCGTTGGGAAGGGTATAACTGAGTTTATCGCCGCCGAAGCGTCGGCTCGCTCCCGCCGCCAGTAGTATTCCGGTAATTTGCGCCATCCGCCGTTTAAGGTCGAGTCGAATCACATGCCATTCGCGGCACCTTAGCATTGGTCAGACAGGCAAGCAATAATTCGGCTGGCTAGTGCAGTTGGCTCACCGCCTCTGCAAATTCTTCAGGGCAAAAAAAAGGCGTATCACCGAAACGATACGCCCTGCTTTTCGATGCCGGCTAACGCTTACAATTTGTCAGCATTTTTGCTCAGATATTCAGCCACACCCGCTGGGTTGGCATTCATACCGGCGTCGCCTTTGTTCCAACCGGCCGGGCAGACTTCGCCGTGCTCTTCGTGGAATTGCAGCGCGTCGACCATGCGCAGCATCTCGTCGAAATTACGGCCCAGCGGCAGATCGTTAACCACTTGGTGACGTACTACGCCGGCCTTGTCGATCAGGAAGCTACCGCGATAAGCCACGCCGATGGCGGATTCGACATCGTAGTCTTGTGCGATCGTATGTTTCAGGTCGGCCGCCAGGGTATAACGGACCGGGCCGATACCGCCTTGGTTGACCGGAGTGTTACGCCAGGCGTTGTGGGTGAAATGCGAATCGATGGAAACGCCGATGACTTCGACGCCGCGGCTTTTGAATTCGTCGATACGGTGATCCAAAGCGATCAATTCGCTAGGGCAAACGAAAGTGAAGTCCAGCGGATAGAAGAAAAGTACCGCATACTTGCCACGAGTTGCTTCAGAAAAGCTGAAAGAATCAACAATTTGGCCATCGCCCAACACCGCAGGAACTGTAAAATCAGGGGCTTGCTTACCTACTAAAACGCTCATCGAATTTCTCCATATTTATTTATAAAACAGAAGGTTAAGACCTTTTTTCCGCCTCTGCGAGAAGGCTGAACCCTATTCTACACTAAAATAGTTGGTAATCGGCCAATAATCCCATCAAATTCCGCTTGCAAGACAGTAAATTTCGCGCTAACGTGTAATCCACGGCTTACATAAATAACAGACGGTCTGCGTACATTGTTATTCACCATTATGCGGGCTGTTGTCAAACACCTGGTTTACAACGTATGGCAAAAGTAAAACACATCACTGAACCCGACGCATTCGGCTTTCAAGTCCGCATCGTCCGCCGCGGCAAAGAGAGCAGCCGTTATTTTTCTCACAAATTGTGGGGCAGCAAAACCAAGTCACTGAAGGCCGCCATCACTTGGCGCGACCAGATGCTGGTGGTGCTGAAAGGCAGTAAGACCCGTTTCCTGAAACCGCCGAAAAATAAAACAACCACCGGCGTGACCGGCGTTTCCAGAACCATCAAATTCGACCATCGGAAGGACAAAAGCTATCTTTGTTACACGGTTTTCTGGGTCAAAGACAGCAAATCCCGCAACAAAACCTTCCAGGTAGGCAATGTCGAAACGGTGACTGCAGACGACGAATTGCACGCCTTCAGAACCGCTCGCCTGTTCCGTAGCTGCTACGAACACGCCATTGACCACGATGCGCAATTCGACGACAGCAAATTCGCCAACTGGAAAAAATTGCGGCTCTACGAAAACGAGATGCTGAACGCGGTCAACTGACCAAACTTGCGAGATCGGATCAGCCGATGCGCATGTCGATGCGCATCGACAAATCCACCGCTTTGATATTTTTGGTCAGTGCGCCGATCGAAATAAAATCGACTCCGGTCTCAGCGACACTACGGATATTTTGCAGCGTGATATTGCCGGAAGCTTCCAATTCGACTTGGCCTTGATTGCGACTGACCGCCGCCACCAGTTCCGCCACGCTAAAGTTGTCCAGCATGACCCTATCAGGCCTTGCCGCCAAAGCCTGCTCAAGCTCGTCCAGATTTTCCACCTCAACCTCTACCGGCACGTTTGCCTGACTCCTGGCTTCACGCACCGCTTCCGCTATGGACCCGGCGGCCAAAATATGGTTTTCCTTGATCAAAATGGCATCGAACAAGCCGATCCGGTGATTGAAACAGCCACCACACCGGACCGCGTATTTTTGCGCCAGCCGCAAGCCGGGCAAGGTTTTGCGCGTATCCAGCACCTTACAGCCGGTGCCAGCCACCGCATTGGCATATTCGCGGGCGACGCTGGCTGTGGCGGACAGGGTTTGCAGTAAATTCAGCGCAGTACGTTCTCCAGTCAACAGAGCTCTCGCCGGACCGCTCAGGCGGCACAGTACCGTATCGGCGGCCACCCAATCGCCGTCGCTAACCACCCATTCGATCATCAACTGCGGGCTAAGCCGTTCGAACACGGCATCGAACCAAGCGCCACCGCATAACACCATGCCCTCGCGAGTGACAACTGTCGCGCTGGCTTGTATCGCTTCGGGAATGATATTGGCCGTCAAATCGCCATCACCGATATCTTCGGCTAAAAAGCGGTCAATTTCTGCGGGATCAGGTTGCATGCCGTATCGAATTGTCTGAAACAAAACGGACATTATAAACAAAGCCGTGAGCGAGGTTCGGCCTGGCGCTGTACAATGCCGCGATTGCCTGAGCGAGATCGATGAAAATTCAAGACCATTACCTGGACCAAGCCCACCAAGTCCCATCGCCGAACTGCGACGACAGGCCTGATGCGCAAGACATCTCGCTACTGGTCATTCATTGCATCAGCTTGCCGCCGGAACAATTCGGCGGCCCCTATATCGATCAATTGTTCTGCAACCAGCTTGACCCCGACAGCGATCCTTATTTCCAGGCAATTTACCAACTGCAGGTGTCCGCTCACTTGCTGATCCGTCGCGACGGCAGCATCCGGCAATATGTACCCTTCAACCGCCGCGCCTGGCATGCCGGAGTTTCGAATTATCAAGGCCGCGAACGGTGTAACGATTTCTCTATCGGTATCGAGCTGGAAGGTTCGGTAACCCAACCTTACACCGACGCGCAGTACATACAATTAGCCAAAGCAGTCAAAACCTTACTGGCAACCTACCCTGGCTTATCGGCGCAAAGAATTGCCGGCCACAGCGACATTGCCCCGCTACGCAAGGCCGACCCCGGCCCATTGTTCGACTGGCAACGTTTTTACGATTTACTGAACTGACGCAATAGCCGAGTCGCTGCCGAAACAGCTAGTCGGAGGGCGGTGCCAAATGCACCGATTTCATGATGTCCAGCAATTCCTGATACTGGGTTTGTAACGGCCCCAACTCGGCTTCCAATTGGGCGATACTTTCCGCCAAACCGCCTTTGGATTCGTTAATTTTGCGCAGCATGATCAACCGACTTTCGATCTGCTTTTTGTGGTCTTTGATCTGGTGCATCAACGGCGACAATACGCTGTTGCTCCAGGTTACGGCGTCGCGTTGCGCCTGCTGCAATATGTTGCGGGCTTTGGCGATCAGCGTGCTGTAAAGCTTGTTTACCACGACGCTCTGCTCAGTCATCGTCGTTCGGGCGCTATTGCGAAACGCCTCGCCTTCCTCGAAAATCTGCTCCAATTCAAATTGATGCTGTTTGATCGAAAACAGCTGCGGCTCGATTTCCTTGAAACCGTATTCGTCCTGGAATTTCTTGTGAATTGCCTTGATCAGGCGCCGAGTCTCCTCGGTTAAATCCACCGAATCCTGCAATAAGTCGCGCAACTCGTCGAACAACTTGCGCATGTTCTGTTTCATGCCGTAGGTAGTCAGGCTTTTGCTCATATCCTCTTTGGTACGGCGAATGATCTCGTCAATTTTCTCTTTTGCGAACGAATCGATCAGCATTTTCGCCTGAACGGCAAACACTTTGCGACTGGCCTGAAAGTTCTCGATATTCGCCATATAAGTGTTTTGCCGATCGCGGGTTTCCGCCATCAACTTGCCGGTCAACTCCTGATTTTCGAAATCGACCTGCTTGAATTCTTCCAACTGCTTCTGGGCGTGATTGATCTTGGCATCCATCAGCTTGACCGATTCGCTGATCAAGAAACCGATCTCTTTGTCCACAACGCCTTTCAGGATATCGCGACGCTGATTCAAAATGTCTTCGGAAAGGTAGTTCTCCAATTGCCGCAGCCGGCTTTTTTCCAACAAGGCTTCGTCGCCTTTGACTTTTGCCAGCAATGCCTGCTTGGCGGACACCGGGAAAATCACGTCTTTTTCCAGGTTTAGAATTGTCGCCGACGTTTCGATCTGCTTCTGGATCGCGGCTTCGTAACCGGTTTCTCCGGCCAAGTCGTCCCACATCGAATCGATTTTATTCATCACCACCGCTAAGCCCTGGCGACGGTTACCGCGGGAACTGCAAACGTGGCTCTTCCACATTTCCAAATCGCTTTTGGTCACACCGGTATCGGCCGCCAACACGAAAACGATGGCCTGGGCGCTGGGCAACATGCTCAGGGTCAACTCCGGCTCGGTACCCAATGCGTTAAGGCCTGGGGTATCCAGAATACACAATCCCTCCTTCAGCAAGGGATGCGGAAAGCTGATCATCGCGTGACGCCAGCACGGGACTTCCACGGCTTCCGGGTTGATGATGCCCTGTTCGGCGGCTTCGCGTTCGTTCCAGAGCCCGAGTTTGTCGGCCATATCCTTGGACACTTTTTTGGTCGCAATCAACTCGCGGAAGGCTTCCTGCATCTGGGTTGGCGAGTCGCAATTCAAATCGATTTGGGTCCACCGATCCGGGTTACGCTTGTAGTCCATCAGCGAAATGTCTTCCAAACGGCTTTCAATATTCAACAACCGGATGTAACTGCCGCCTTTCTCGTCCCAAAACAATTCGGTGGGCGACATCGTCGTGCGCCCCGGCGAGGACGGCAGCAGGCGTACGCCGGTTTCGGCGAAGAATAGTGAGTTGATCAATTCGGTTTTGCCGCGGGAAAACTCGGCGACGAACGCCAGCGTCACACGGTCGTTATGCAAGCCCTGCAAAATATTCAGCAACGTATCGGTGCTTTGCGGGTCGTTAAACCGATACCGATTGCGCCAGTCGCGATACATCTCGATGCCTTGAATCAGTTGTTCACGCCAATGCGTGTATTCGTGCAACTGTTCTTTAAATTCCAGAGTTCTCATTGCTCGCCTTTGTGCTGACTGTACTCGATGTAAGGGCTAATAATAACGGCTAAGTGTAGACCAATAATCCACAAGCATTTCGCCGGTAGCTCGCGTCGCGGCTCAAATTCCGTATTGCTGGCGGTAAGCGCGAATCACCGGCAATTTCCCGGCAAATGCCGGCTCTTGATTAATAAACTCGATGATGTCCGCCAAACCGATAATTGCCAGCACCGGAATATCGAATTGAGCCGAGACTTCCTGCGCTGCCGACAACTCGTTCTGGCCTTTTTCTTGGCGGTCCAACGCGATAACCACGCCGGCCACGGTGGCGCCGGCCGCACGAATAATGTCTACCGATTCCCGTACTGAAGTCCCGGCGGTAATCACGTCATCCAGAATCCAGACCTTGCCTTGCAGTGGTGCACCGACCAGGGTGCCGCCCTCGCCATGGTCTTTGGCTTCTTTGCGGTTAAAGGCAAACGGAATGTCCGCTTTTAACCGGGAATAAGCGATCGACGTCGTGCTGACCAACGGGATGCCCTTATACGCCGGGCCGTACAGCACATCGACTTCGACCCCGGCGTTAATCAAGGTTTGCGCGTAAAATTGGCCCAACTTATCGAGTTGGGCGCCGGTATTGAATAAACCGGTATTAAAAAAATAAGGGCTGATCCGCCCCGACTTTAATTGAAATTCGCCGAATTTCAGTACACCGCACGCCAAAGCGTACTGAATAAACTGTTTCTGGTAATCGAGCATGGTAGGAATATTGCGAGTTAGTGGCATTGTTGCCCGGGCCTTGAATTCCGTTCGGGCTGAGCATGTCAAGTTAGAACCGCCTTGGGCTTAGAACTGCTCAGCCCGAACGGGATACTAGTAACAAAAGATCCGGGCTACCAATTATAACCGCACCCCTTTAATCGATAAATTTTTCTAGGACCAAATCCAACAGATCCCAGCCTCGCTCGGTACAGGCGTAGTGGTTTTCTTGTCGACTCAAAAGGCCTTGCTGCAGACATAGCGACAATCCAGGCTGTAAGCTGACTGCCGTTAATCCGGTGGCTGCTCGAAAGTGCGCCAAATCGAAACCGGCTTTCAAGCGCAATTGATTCATCAAGAACTCCAGTGGCAATTGGCCAACCGCTATCGGCTCCGCGATTGCCGTCCAATCGCGGCGCAAATACTGCTCCGGACTCCTTGGCTTGACAGTACGCACGATATCGTCCGGCAAACGGCGACTGATTTTGCCGTGGGCGCCGGCGCCAATCCCCAAATAATCGCCGAATTGCCAATAGTTTTTATTGTGGCGGGATTGCCGTCCAACCTGGGCGTAAGCCGAAACTTCGTACTGTTGAAAACCGTGATCTGCTAATAAGCTCTGGCAACGCTTCTGCGCGGCGAATATCTCGTCGCCGTCCGGCAATTGCGGCGGAAATTTGTGGAAGTAGGTATTGGGTTCCAACGTCAACTGATAAAACGAAATATGCGTCGGCGCCAGATTGATCGCGGTTTGCACATCAGCCAGCATCTGGTCGGGACTTTGTTCCGGCAAACCGAACATCAGATCCAGATTGAAATTGTCGAACCCTGCCTGAATCGCAATCTCCGATGCCGCCATGGCTTCCGCGGAGGAGTGCACCCTTCCCAGAACTTGCAAGTGATGGTCAGAAAAAGTTTGGATGCCCACAGATAAGCGGTTGATGCCCAAAGCGCGGAATTCGGCAAATTTGGCGCTCTCGAAGGTTCCCGGATTGGCTTCGAGCGTGATCTCGCAATCGGCGGTCAGCCCTGCCAGTTGTCTTATCCCGGCGAACAAACGGTTGAGCGCGTCCGGCGAAAACAAGCTGGGGGTACCTCCCCCCATAAAAATACTTGCGATTTCGCGCGGCATTGCCAGCAAATTCAAATCCGCTTGCAAGTCGGCCAGCAAGGCATCGACGTAAAGCTGTTCAGGGATTGGTTGTTTGACGGCGTGGGAATTGAAGTCGCAATAAGGGCATTTGCGGATGCACCACGGAAAATGAATGTACAGACCTAAGGGTAGCAAAGGTGTATGCCTTACCAAACCCCGGTATTCGCCATAGAGACCCAGGGCTCTTGCGGGGGCAACGCGGCGCCTTTTTGCAGCAACTCGATGGAAATCTGGTCCGGCGAACGAATGAAGGCCATAAAGCCATCCCGCGGCGGGCGGTTGATGGTGACACCTTGATCCGCCAGCTTTTGGCAGCTTGCGTAGATGTCGTCGACTTCGAATGCCAGATGGCCGAAATTGCGGCCACCGGTGTAATCCTCAGCATCCCAGTTATAGGTCAATTCCAACAGTGGAGCACCGTTCGCGGCGCCGCGTTCCCGATCTAACGGCGCAGCCAAATACACTAAAGTAAACCGGCCTGACTCGTTATCCAGCCGCCGAATTTCCGTCAAACCCAGCTTATTGCAATAAAAATCCAGCGATTCGGCAAGGTCTCGCACCCTCACCATAGTGTGTAAATAACGCATGCTTACGGTCCCGGCAATAAAACGGCAATTATGACCGAGACGGAAACGAAATTTGTATTTTTTAACGGATTTACTTGCCGTATTGCTCGATCAGGCCGGCAATCGCTTGCAACGGCACTTCTTGCTGCACAGCGCCCAACTTCACCGCTTCTCTGGGCATGCCGTAGACCACGCAGGTTTTTTCATCCTGGCCTGCTGTGCGGGCTCCGGCCGAGTGCATTTCTTTCAAACCGCGCGCGCCGTCGTCCCCCATACCGGTCATAATGATTCCAAACGCATTTTTACCGGCCCATTTTGCTACCGAACGAAACAACACATCCACCGACGGCCGATGCCGATTGACCAACGGCCCGTCCTGGACTTCGACCACGTATTGGGCACCACTACGCAATATCGACATATGTTTGCCGCCCGGTGCAATCAAGGCCCGCCCCGGTATTACCCGGTCGCCGCTGACGGCTTCTTTGACTTCAATTTCGCAAATACTGTTAAGTCGGGCGGCAAAGGCGCCGGTAAACTTCTCCGGCATATGCTGTACGATCACAATTCCCGGCGCGATCCGGGACAACTGAGTCAAAACCACTTCCAAAGCCTGGGTTCCGCCGGTCGACGTGCCGATTGCAACCAGCCGGTCGGTAGTGGCAGCCATCGCCGAAGCATGCCCGACGCCTCCCGTTCCGGTTGCGGCCGAGTCCATGGTTTTCACCGGCTTCGCGTGAGAGGCCATCGTCATCGCTTTCATGCGCCGCATATCGGTCATTGCCGCGGCTTTCACGGCGTGAACGATATCGCCGCAGTCGTCCTCCAAAAACGACTTTAAACCGGCTTTCGGTTTGGTCACGATACCGGTAGCGCCTGCAGACAGCGCTTGCATCGTCGTCTCGGCACCTTTTTCAGTCAACGTCGAGCAAATTACCACCGGCGTCGGCCTAACCGACATAATCTTCTTCAGGAAGGTAATACCGTCCATTCGCGGCATTTCCACATCCAGCACAACCACATCAGGCCAGTCCTGATTCATTTTTGCCATCGCAAAAATCGGGTCGGATACCGAACCGATGACATCGATATCGGCCGACTTACTTAGAATTTGCGTCAACACTTGGCGCACGACCGCTGAATCGTCGACGATCAGCACTCTGATTTTCTTCTCGCTCATATTCTCACTCGCTCAAGCCCCTTTCGAAACGTGCTTCATCCAGACATGGCCGCTCCACAAATCGAAAATCACATTGCGGTGACCGGTTCCGCCCAAGTGCTCCGCTTTGATCTTAAAGCCATGATGTGCCAGCAATTCCCTAGCGGCTATCACATTGTTATCGGAAACGCTGAGCCGGTTAGGCTTGGCTTGTCCGGGGAACTGGTCCCCTCCGCCGAACACTTTTACTTCGTAATCCTTTGGCGAAGTTTTGGACTTCCGCAACTCATGCATAAACATCAATACCGCTTCATCTGCGTAACGCCCGTCCAACTCGTTGGACCGTTGCTGGCGCCGGCTTCCCGGCAACATAAAATGGCACATGCCGCCGATATGCAATGCGGGGTGCCACAATGTGATTGCAACGCAAGAACCCAAAACCGTGCGAATTCTGGTCTCCCTGTCGCCGAAATACAGCTCCCCCGGTTGTAAAAAAATCTCCAGAAAAAATTCCGGCTTGCTCATGCCTCTCCTAAAATCAAGCTTCTACCGGCTTGCGGTAGATGGATGGCGTCACTATCTGCAAATCGGTTTTCATACCGTTCAACGATTCGGAGTGGCTGACGTAAAAGTAACCACCCGGCAACAAATATTTAGTAATTCGCTCAAGCAAACGTTGTTTGGTTTCCATATCGAAGTAAATCATGACATTACGTAGAAAAATCACGTCGAACATCTCCATCTTGGGCAAGTTTCCAATCAAATTGGCATAGATAAATTTGACATGCTTGCGCAAAGCCGGATCGATCAAAAAATATCCGTCGAACTCGCCGGTACCTTTCAAACAATATTTTTTAAGCAACGATGGCGGAATCTTTTCCGAACCGTGAGTCGGGTACAAACCCCGCCTCGCCTTCTCCAAAATCCGGTTGGAAATGTCGGTCCCGACGATTTCCCATGGCCCTAGCCGGGCATGATCGGCCAACAACATCGCCAAGGTGTAAGCTTCCTCACCGCTCGAGCTGGCCGCACTCCAGACTCTGAACGTCCTACTAGGCGAATGATTCGGCAGAATATGCTGAGTCAAATATTCGAAATGTTTGGGCTCACGAAAAAAATATGTTTCGTTCGTGGTCAACAAATCGATCGCCATCGTGGTTTCGTTTTCGAATCCTGGCCGGCCGAACAAACGAAAATATTCGGTATAGCTGGTCAAGCCATGATGGCGTAGGCGTTTTTCCAAACGCCCAACCACCATCGCCTGCTTATTGTCGTTGAGCACGATTCCCGCGCGCTTGTATAAAAAATCCTTGATCCAGACAAACTCATGTTGTTGCAAGACAGGAGCCGACCCGGATTGATGACTAATGGCCGCCATTGCGTCCTCCCTAATCGGCTATTCCTTCCTGAGCAAACCCGGAAACCGTCTGCCCCAGCGCGGCCATTTCATCCACCGATAGCACTTTGTTAACGTTCAACAAAATTACGAAACTGCTATCGCACTTTGCCATGCCGTTAATGAAATCCGGCCGGATACCGGCGCCGAAACTTGGCGGTGGCTCGATATCCTGATTACCGATATCCACCACCTCGTTGACCGCGTCGACGATGATGCCGATATCCTGGCTATGCTCGTCTTCCTGGTCGCTCGTTGCCGTCTCGACGATCACAATACCGGTACGCTTGGCAATTTGAGTTGCACCTTTGCCGAATCGGGCCAACAAGTCGATTACCGGCACCACGCTACCGCGCAGATTGATCACGCCGCGCACAAAAGACGGCATCATCGGTACTTCGGTCAGTTGGCCGTAATCGATAATTTCCTTGATATTCAAAATCCCCAGCGCATAAACCTCGCCGCCAAGGACAAATGTCAAATACTGGCCTGCAGTAGCTACGGACTCTACTGCCACCGGCAGTTGGCTTGATGTTGTCGCGATTGCACCCATGCCGACCCCCTAGAAACGTTCGAACTGGCTGAGGTCGAATTCGGCTTCGCCTTCGTCGTGGGACGCAGGGCTCGAGACCGGCTTGACCTTTGCCACCCGCCGCGAGGCTTTCGCGCTGCTGCGCGACCCGCTGCTGTTGCCGTGGCCGATTTTGAAGAAGGCCATCAGCGTTTGCAGTTGTTCCGACTGCCCGGTCATTTCTTCCGCCGTCGCCGCCAATTGTTCGCTCGCCGACGCGTTTTGCTGGGTGATCTGGTTCATTTGGTTCATGGCGTTGTTGACTTGGCTGACTCCCGCCGATTGTTCTTGCGAGGCCGCTGCGATCTCTTGCACCAGGTCCGAGGTTTTGGCAATGCTCGGTACGATTTCGTCGAGCAATTTGCCGGCGGTTTCCGCCGTTTTCACGCTGCTGTCCGCCAATTCGCCGATTTCCTGCGCCGCCACTTGGCTGCGTTCGGCCAGTTTGCGCACTTCCGCCGCCACCACGGCAAAGCCTTTGCCGTGGTCGCCGGCCCGCGCCGCTTCGATGGCGGCGTTTAACGCCAGCATGTTGGTTTGGTAGGCGATGTCGTCGATGATGCCGATTTTGGCGGCGATTTCTTTCATCGCGTCTACGGTTTGCTTGACCGCGCCACCGCCTTCCACCGCTTCTTTGGAGGCTTTGCCGGCCATGCCGTCGGTAACTTTGGCGTTCTCGGCGTTCTGGTTGATGCTGGCGGCCATTTCTTCGATGCTGGCGCTGGTCTCTTCGACGCTGGCCGCTTGTTCGCTGGCTGCTTGCGACAACGATTGCGAGGTGGAGCTGATTTGCTCGGCGGCATTGGTCAGTTGGTCGGCGGCGATGATGACGTCGCCGATGGTTTTCGACAGGTTGGCGATGGTGTTGTTGACGGTATCCTTGAAGTCGCTCAATTGGCCTTTGTAGTCGCCGTTGACGGTCCGGGTCAGGTCGCCTTGTTCGACCAAGCTCAGCACTTCGACCGCTTCGTTCAGCGGCAGGATCACGCCGTCCAGGGTTTCGTTGACCCCTTGGACGATTTTGCGGAAGTCGCCTTGGTGTTTGCTGGCGTCGGCTCGGGTCGACAGTTTGCCTTCCACTGCCGCTTGCGCCAGTAGGTTGGCGTCCGCCACCAGGGCGTTCACCGCATCAATGCAGGTGTTGAGGTTGTTTTTGATGACGTTGAAGTCGCCGTTGTAGCTGTCCGTGATTTTGGCCGGGATGGCGCCGCGCGAGATTTTGTCGACGTAGTCCGCCGCCACGTTGAGCGGGCCGATCACGGCATCCAGGGTGTTGTTCACGCCTTGGACGATTTTACGGTAGTCGCCTTGGTATTGGCTGGCGTCGGCACGGGTGGCCAGGCGGCCTTCGATCGCGGCTTTTTCCAGGGCGGCGGCTTCCGCCACCATGTTGCTGATGGCGTCGATGCAGTTGTTCAGGTTGTTTTTGATGGTGTTGAAGTCGCCGTTGTAGTGGTCGCTGATTTTGGCCGGGATGGCGCCTTTGGCGATGTTGTCGACGTAGTCGGCAGCAACGTTGAGCGGGCCGATCACGGCGTCCAGGGTGTGGTTGACGCCTTCCACCACTTTGCGGAAGTCGCCTTGGTGTTTGCTGGCGTCGGCCCGGGTCGACAGTTTGCCTTCCACTGCCGCTTGCGCCAGCAGGTTGGCGTCCGCCACCAGGGCGTTCACCGCATCAATACAGGTGTTGAGGTTGTTTTTGATGACGTTGAAGTCGCCGTTGTAGCTGTCCGTGATTTTGGCCGGGATAGCGCCGCGCGAGATTTTGTCGACGTAGTCCGCCGCCACGTTGAGCGGGCCGATCACGGCATCCAGGGTGTTGTTTACGCCTTGGACGATTTTACGGTAGTCGCCTTGGTATTGGCTGGCGTCGGCACGGGTGGCCAGGCGGCCTTCGATCGCGGCTTTTTCCAGGGCGGCGGCTTCCGCCACCATGTTGCTGATGGCGTCGATGCAGTTGTTCAGGTTGTTTTTGATGGTGTTGAAGTCGCCGTTGTAGTGGTCGCTGATTTTGGCCGGGATGGCGCCTTTGGCGATGTTGTCGACGTAGTCGGCAGCAACGTTGAGCGGGCCGATCACGGCGTCCAGGGTGTGGTTGACGCCTTCCACCACTTTGCGGAAGTCGCCTTGGTGTTTGCTGGCGTCGGCTCGGGTCGACAGTTTGCCTTCCACTGCCGCTTGCGCCAGCAGGTTGGCGTCCGCCACCAGGGCGTTCACCGCATCAATACAGGTGTTGAGGTTGTTTTTGATGACGTTGAAGTCGCCGTTGTAGCTGTCCGTGATTTTGGCCGGGATGGCGCCGCGCGAGATTTTGTCGACGTAGTCCGCCGCCACGTTGAGCGGGCCGATCACGGCATCCAGGGTGTTGTTTACGCCTTGGACGATTTTACGGTAGTCGCCTTGGTATTGGCTGGCGTCGGCACGGGTGGCCAGGCGGCCTTCGATCGCGGCTTTTTCCAGGGCGGCGGCTTCCGCCACCATGTTGCTGATGGCGTCGATGCAGTTGTTCAGGTTGTTTTTGATGGTGTTGAAGTCGCCGTTGTAGTGGTCGCTGATTTTGGCCGGGATGGCGCCTTTGGAGATGTTGTCGACGTAGTCGGCAGCAACGTTGAGCGGGCCGATCACGGCGTCCAGGGTGTGGTTGACGCCTTCCACCACTTTGCGGAAGTCGCCTTGGTGTTTGCTGGCGTCGGCTCGGGTCGACAGTTTGCCTTCCACCGCCGCTTGCGCCAGCAGGTTGGCGTCCGCCACCAGGGCGTTCACCGCATCAATACAGGTGTTGAGGTTGTTTTTGATGACGTTGAAGTCGCCGTTGTAGCTGTCCGTGATTTTGGCCGGGATGGCGCCGCGCGAGATTTTGTCGACGTAGTCGGCGGCGACGTTGAGCGGGCCGATCACGGCGTCCAGGGTGTTGTTTACGCCTTGGACGATTTTACGGTAGTCGCCTTGGTATTGGCTGGCGTCGGCACGGGTGGCAAGGCGGCCTTCGATCGCGGCTTTTTCCAGGGCGGCGGCTTCCGCCACCATGTTGCTGATGGCGTCGATGCAGTTGTTCAGGTTGTTTTTGATGGTGTTGAAGTCGCCGTTGTAGTGGTCGCTGATTTTGGCCGGGATGGCACCTTTGGAGATGTTGTCGACGTAGTCGGCAGCAACGTTGAGCGGGCCGATCACGGCGTCCAGGGTATCGTTGACGCCCTGAACTAATTTTTTGAAATCACCTTGGTGTTTGCTGGCGTCGGCGCGGGTCGACAGTTTGCCTTCCACTGCCGCTTGCGCCAGCAGGTTGGCGTCGGCAACAACGGCTTTCAGATTACCGCGTACCAACTCGACCGTCTCGTTGATAAAGGCCTTTTTACCCGGTAATTTTTCCATCGGGGCGTCAAAATTACCTTCACCAAACTCTTTGAATACGCCAACGGCCATCTTTTTAACGGCGATATGCGCATTGACCATATCATTAACGCCTTTCGCCACGGTTTTAAAACTGCCATGGAATTTAGAAGTATTCACGACAACATCGATATCGCCTTTTTCGTGTTCGGCGGCCATGTGCTCCATTTCATCCAGCAAAGCTTTAATGTTGTCGCTCAGGCTTTTCATGTTGGCCATGACGCTGGTTTGATCGCCGGCTTTCAAGCTAATCATGGTACTCAAGTCGCCTTGCGAGATCTTGTAAGCCAGATCCGCCACGAAATCAGGTTCGCCGCCCAATTGCCTCATCAGACTGCGCGCGATGAATAGTCCGAGCAAGCCCATCACCGCAATAGCCAATACCGCAATGATTGTAGAAACCAGAACAGCAGATGATTTGATCGAGATAGCCTCGTCCGACGAATTTTTCCCCAAGCGCTGGTTATATTCGCTATGGCTTTTGAATGCGCTCAGCATTGTGTCGACTGTCGCTTGGTTCGCCATCATTAAATCGCGAGCTTCGGCGTTTTTATTCTGTCTCGACAAGTCGCGCACTTTGGCGGTCAGTTTGTCGTACTCGGCCAGCCGGGCTATATCGTCCTGAAGCAAACGCTTGTCTTCGTCGTCCGCCAGCATTGGCTCATAATCTTTCAGCAACTTATCGATATTTCGGCGTCTGGTTTCGATTTCTCGTTCGACGCTCTGCATCGCCGAATCGTCGGTCTCTGTCAGATGCTGCCAAACGTGGGCGCGAACACCGGATATTTCGCCGACGATATCGTTCAGCAGCAATACGCTAGGCAAGGTGTTGACGGTATTGAAATTTGTCGCGGTATAAACTCTGTCGATCTGGACATAATTAAAGCCCGCCAATCCGGCCAGACCCAATACGGCCGAACCGATTAATATCAACAAACGCTGTGTGACTGTCATGATGAATCCTCGTTAAAAAACAATAATCTTTGATTCCATCCGCGTTCCTGAATCGGCGCAGCATTCCCGCCGCGGCCCAAACAACGTTCCTTGCGCCAGCCACTACAAAGCTTTTATTTCTGTTTTGGTTTGGCGTTTGTCGCAGTTATTCTTTCGCTTGCCTCCTAGAAACGTTCGAACTGGCTGAGGTCGAATTCGGCTTCGCCTTCGTCGTGGGACGCAGGGCTCGAGACCGGCTTGACCTTTGCCACCCGCCGCGAGGCTTTCGCGCTGCTGCGCGACCCGCTGCTGTTGCCGTGGCCGATTTTGAAGAAGGCCATCAGCGTTTGCAGTTGTTCCGACTGCCCGGTCATTTCTTCCGCCGTCGCCGCCAATTGTTCGCTCGCCGACGCGTTTTGCTGGGTGATCTGGTTCATTTGGTTCATGGCGTTGTTGACTTGGCTGACTCCCGCCGATTGTTCTTGCGAGGCCGCTGCGATCTCTTGCACCAGGTCCGAGGTTTTGGCAATGCTCGGTACGATTTCGTCGAGCAATTTGCCGGCGGTTTCCGCCGTTTTCACGCTGCTGTCCGCCAATTCGCCGATTTCCTGCGCCGCCACTTGGCTGCGTTCGGCCAGTTTGCGCACTTCCGCCGCCACCACGGCAAAGCCTTTGCCGTGGTCGCCGGCCCGCGCCGCTTCGATGGCGGCGTTTAACGCCAGCATGTTGGTTTGGTAGGCGATGTCGTCGATGATGCCGATTTTGGCGGCGATTTCTTTCATCGCGTCTACGGTTTGCTTGACCGCGCCACCGCCTTCCACCGCTTCTTTGGAGGCTTTGCCGGCCATGCCGTCGGTAACTTTGGCGTTCTCGGCGTTCTGGTTGATGCTGGCGGCCATTTCTTCGATGCTGGCGCTGGTCTCTTCGACGCTGGCCGCTTGTTCGCTGGCTGCTTGCGACAACGATTGCGAGGTGGAGCTGATTTGCTCGGCGGCATTGGTCAGTTGGTCGGCGGCGATGATGACGTCGCCGATGGTTTTCGACAGGTTGGCGATGGTGTTGTTGACGGTATCCTTGAAGTCGCTCAATTGGCCTTTGTAGTCGCCGTTGACGGTCCGGGTCAGGTCGCCTTGTTCGACCAAGCTCAGCACTTCGACCGCTTCGTTCAGCGGCAGGATCACGCCGTCCAGGGTTTCGTTGACCCCTTGGACGATTTTGCGGAAGTCGCCTTGGTGTTTGCTGGCGTCGGCTCGGGTCGACAGTTTGCCTTCCACTGCCGCTTGCGCCAGTAGGTTGGCGTCCGCCACCAGGGCGTTCACCGCATCAATACAGGTGTTGAGGTTGTTTTTGATGACGTTGAAGTCGCCGTTGTAGCTGTCCGTGATTTTGGCCGGGATGGCGCCGCGCGAGATTTTGTCGACGTAGTCCGCCGCCACGTTGAGCGGGCCGATCACGGCATCCAGGGTGTTGTTCACGCCTTGGACGATTTTACGGTAGTCGCCTTGGTATTGGCTGGCGTCGGCACGGGTGGCCAGGCGGCCTTCGATCGCGGCTTTTTCCAGGGCGGCGGCTTCCGCCACCATGTTGCTGATGGCGTCGATGCAGTTGTTCAGGTTGTTTTTGATGGTGTTGAAGTCGCCGTTGTAGTGGTCGCTGATTTTGGCCGGGATGGCGCCTTTGGCGATGTTGTCGACGTAGTCGGCAGCAACGTTGAGCGGGCCGATCACGGCGTCCAGGGTGTGGTTGACGCCTTCCACCACTTTGCGGAAGTCGCCTTGGTGTTTGCTGGCGTCGGCCCGGGTCGACAGTTTGCCTTCCACTGCCGCTTGCGCCAGCAGGTTGGCGTCCGCCACCAGGGCGTTCACCGCATCAATACAGGTGTTGAGGTTGTTTTTGATGACGTTGAAGTCGCCGTTGTAGCTGTCCGTGATTTTGGCCGGGATAGCGCCGCGCGAGATTTTGTCGACGTAGTCCGCCGCCACGTTGAGCGGGCCGATCACGGCATCCAGGGTGTTGTTTACGCCTTGGACGATTTTACGGTAGTCGCCTTGGTATTGGCTGGCGTCGGCACGGGTGGCCAGGCGGCCTTCGATCGCGGCTTTTTCCAGGGCGGCGGCTTCCGCCACCATGTTGCTGATGGCGTCGATGCAGTTGTTCAGGTTGTTTTTGATGGTGTTGAAGTCGCCGTTGTAGTGGTCGCTGATTTTGGCCGGGATGGCGCCTTTGGCGATGTTGTCGACGTAGTCGGCAGCAACGTTGAGCGGGCCGATCACGGCGTCCAGGGTGTGGTTGACGCCTTCCACCACTTTGCGGAAGTCGCCTTGGTGTTTGCTGGCGTCGGCCCGGGTCGACAGTTTGCCTTCCACTGCCGCTTGCGCCAGCAGGTTGGCGTCGGCTACCAATGCGTTCACCGCATCAATACAGGTGTTGAGGTTGTTTTTGATGACGTTGAAGTCGCCGTTGTAGCTGTCCGTGATTTTGGCCGGGATGGCGCCGCGCGAGATTTTGTCGACGTAGTCCGCCGCCACGTTGAGCGGGCCGATCACGGCATCCAGGGTGTTGTTTACGCCTTGGACGATTTTACGGTAGTCGCCTTGGTATTGGCTGGCGTCGGCACGGGTGGCCAGGCGGCCTTCGATCGCGGCTTTTTCCAGGGCGGCGGCTTCCGCCACCATGTTGCTGATGGCGTCGATGCAGTTGTTCAGGTTGTTTTTGATGGTGTTGAAGTCGCCGTTGTAGTGGTCGCTGATTTTGGCCGGGATGGCGCCTTTGGAGATGTTGTCGACGTAGTCGGCAGCAACGTTGAGCGGGCCGATCACGGCGTCCAGGGTGTGGTTGACGCCTTCCACCACTTTGCGGAAGTCGCCTTGGTGTTTGCTGGCGTCGGCCCGGGTCGACAGTTTGCCTTCCACTGCCGCTTGCGCCAGCAGGTTGGCGTCCGCCACCAGGGCGTTCACCGCATCAATACAGGTGTTGAGGTTGTTTTTGATGACGTTGAAGTCGCCGTTGTAGCTGTCCGTGATTTTGGCCGGGATGGCGCCGCGCGAGATTTTGTCGACGTAGTCGGCGGCGACGTTGAGCGGGCCGATCACGGCATCCAGGGTGTTGTTTACGCCTTGGACGATTTTACGGTAGTCGCCTTGGTATTGGCTGGCGTCGGCACGGGTGGCCAGGCGGCCTTCGATCGCGGCTTTTTCCAGGGCGGCGGCTTCCGCCACCATGTTGCTGATGGCGTCGATGCAGTTGTTCAGGTTGTTTTTGATGGTGTTGAAGTCGCCGTTGTAGTGGTCGCTGATTTTGGCCGGGATGGCGCCTTTGGCGATGTTGTCGACGTAGTCGGCGGCGACGTTGAGCGGGCCGATCACGGCGTCCAGGGTATGGTTGACGCCTTCCACCACTTTGCGGAAGTCGCCTTGGTGTTTGCTGGCGTCGGCTCGGGTCGACAGTTTGCCTTCCACTGCCGCTTGCGCCAGCAGGTTGGCGTCCGCCACCAGGGCGTTCACCGCATCAATACAGGTGTTGAGGTTGTTTTTGATGACGTTGAAGTCGCCGTTGTAGCTGTCCGTGATTTTGGCCGGGATGGCGCCGCGCGAGATTTTGTCGACGTAGTCGGCGGCGACGTTGAGCGGGCCGATCACGGCGTCCAGGGTGTTGTTTACGCCTTGGACGATTTTACGGTAGTCGCCTTGGTGTTTGCCGGCATCGGCTCGGGTCGACAATTTGCCTTCCACCGCCGCTTGCGACAGCATGCTGGCGTCGGCAATCAAGGACTGCACCGAGAACACAGCGGCTTTAATACCCTCGTTAAGCTGATTGAATTCCAAGCCGTAATTGTTATCGTCCCGGGGCGGCATCTCGCCGCGCCCCAACATAGACACGGCATCGATCATTGACCTTACCGGCCGCAACACACCCATTACGATAGACCAGCTCACGGCAAGAAAAACTAATAGCAACAGGGACGCTATGATTAGTGCATTATTGACGCTTCGGTCCACCCTTTCTATGCGGTCGTCCAAGCCAGTACGCAACAGTTCGCCAAATTTGGCGGACAAGTCGAAATTGTGTTGTACGACGCCAGTCATAGTGTTGAAGTAATCGGCAGCAGACATATCGACTTTGTTAGTCTGCAGAATCCCCTTTTTGACCAATGAAATGGCATTTTCGGCCTCGTCCTTGGCTTTTTTGAGTGTTGAACGGAAAGCGTCATCCATATTGCCGATTTTGGCTGAACTCTCTTTGACTATCTCGAAGGTCTCTTCGGTAGAGTCCATGATTTCGCGCAAAGAAGCAGCTTCCTCAGGCGTAAATGTTCTCCGTTGCAGCATGGAAGCGCCTAGGCCTCTGATCAGACCAAATTGCTCACATAGATCCGGAATTAGATCAACCGACAACAATTGCGCGTAATAGGTATTATGTTCCGGGTCCAGCGCCAATCCGGACGCATCAGCCACGCTACGGGTAAAAGCGTGCACCTGTTTAATAAATTCGGCGTGTTTACCAAAATTGGCCTGCGTATCGAATGTGTTGGACGCGGCCTCTAAATCGCGCCATTTTTCCTGCAAGGCTTGCCACGACTGGGTCAATCCAAAATCCGACAGTCGGCTATCCAGCGCAGTGATATTTGCGAGATGCTCATTAATTTCCTGACGTTTGGCGTTTCTCCGAGATATCTCCTGACCGTTGCCTGCAATCACCATCCCATTTATACCGCGATGATCCATCGCAAGTTGCATCAACTTAATGGTTGCAGTTGTGTAATCGATGCCCTTTTTTTCCTTTAATGCGACATCTTTTTCATTGAGACTGCGCTCCACCAACAGGTAGGTTGGTACAGCAGACATAATGGTAGCCAGTACAATCAGCACAAGAAATTTTTGCCAAAGTTTGATCTTGCTCAGCATGGTGTTCAGTGTTTTTGGTTGAAATGGATTTTTTATGTGACCGGATTTAATTCCGGCATATAGCTTTGCGGCCTCGTCGATATCCTGACGGCGGGGTTTATAGCGTAGAGAGCGATAACCAACGATTTTGCCGCCGTTATAGACCGGCGAGACGTTGGCCTCAACCCAGTAGAAATCCCCGTGCTTGGAGCGGTTCTTTACTAGCCCTCGCCAGGTTTTCCCGGCCTGGATGTCGCGCCACATCCATTCATAGGCTTCTTCGGGCATGTCCGGATGGCGCACAATGTTGTGGGGCTGGCCCATCAGTTCTTGTTCGCTAAATCCACTCAACTTAACGAATGCCGGGCTGGCACTGGTGATATGCCCTTCTAAATCGGTTGTAGAACTTAGTATCTCGTCTTCGTCGAAATTTAATTCGATATTAGTAACAGGTTGATTATTTCTCATGGCTTAATTCCCAATTCGCAAAGAGAATGATCGGTACAGCATCATGCCGACAAGGACAGGGCGTGACGCTGCATTTTCTGTTCAAACGAACCCACTAAAACCGGTACATCGAGGATTAACGCAACTTCGCCGCTACCGAGGATGGTCGAACCGCCCAAGCCCTGAACATGAGCAAACAGCTTTCCAAGCGGCTTAATCACGGTTTGAAACTCGCCAAGCAAGCGGTCTACGACCAAGCCGGTCTTGGCCCCGGCAACATCGACCACCACCACATTCGCCCGCCGCGGGGGTTGCTCGTTGATGCCGAACAGGCTGCGCAAACGGATGAACGGCAATACCTCGCCGCGTAAATCCATGTAGTCGTTGTGGCCGGTGTCGTTAGTCAATTCCACGCATTCTACGACCCGATCCAGCGGCACTACGAACGAGGACTTGCCCACACCGACCAAAAAGCCGTCGATAATCGCTAACGTTAAAGGCAAGCGGATACGCATGGTAGTACCGACGCCGATAGCGCTGTCGACCTCGATACTGCCGCGCAAATCGGTCACGTTGCGTTTCACCACGTCCATACCGACGCCGCGGCCGGACAGGTTGGAAATTTGCGCGGCTGTGGAGAAACCAGGTTCGAAGATCAAGGCGTAGACTTCTTGATCGGATAACTTGGCATCGGCCGAGACCATGCCTTTTTCGACGGCTTTGGCCAGAATACGCTCGCGATTCAAGCCGCCACCATCGTCGCTGACTTCGATCGCAATAGTTCCGGATTCGTGATAGGCATTCAGCCGTAGCGTGCCCTGGCTGGGTTTACCTTTTTGATGACGAACTTCGGCCGATTCGATGCCGTGATCCATTGCATTGCGCACCAAGTGCATCAGCGGATCGCCAATTTTTTCGACCACGGATTTGTCGACTTCGGTTTCGCCGCCGGTAATCACCAAATTGATGTCTTTACCCAATTCTTTACTAACGTCGCGAACCACCCGTTGGAAACGGCTGAATGTGGTCCCAATCGGCACCATGCGCAATTGCAACGCGCTGTCGCGAACTTCTTCTACCAGCCGCATCATTTCGCCGGTAGCTTCCAACAACGCCGATTGCGCGGTTTGCAAGGCGCGCAGATTAACGCCGGCGCTGGAAATCACTAATTCGCCGATCAAGTCGATCAATTTATCCAGACGTTCGGCATCGACGCGAATGCTTTGGCTTTCGCGGGCTTTGTTGTCTTTGATCTGTTTTTGCTTTTCCAGGGCCGCCGTGACCAAGGGCTGCTGCACGACTTGCTGCTCGACCAGGATTTCTCCGATCGGTTGCGCCTGATGACTGGTTTCGGAATCGTTTTTCTGTTTACTCAGGCCGTCTTCCAATTCGCGTTTGGTCAGCACGCCGCTTTTCACCAGTAATTCGCCGAGGAAAACATCGTCTTCCGGCAAGGAACGGATCAGTTCGATGTAATCGGCTATCGCGCTTTCCAAGGGCAAAATGTGGATGATACTGTCGGCCCTGACGAATTCGAATACGTTTTCCAGAGCTTCTTTACCGGCATCGCTTTTCACGTCGATTTCGAAGCCCAGATAATTGGTTTCCGGATCCATTTCTTCTACAGCGGGTATCCGGCTGGTAATCGTGGTCAAGTTAACGATGCTTCCCAACGTCGTCATATAACGAATAAAAGACAACGGATCCATGCCGTTGCGCAGAGAATCTTCGCCGAACCGGAGCGAGATATGCCAATTGCCGGTCTCGACTTCACCGCCGCCGCTGGTTTCCACCCGCTCCTGAGCCGGGGCCACTGTTGCCACCTGGCCCGCTTTGTTGCCGTCCAGAAACGGCCGCAGTTCGGCCAACAGCACATCTCCGGCCGCGGTCATATCGGGGTTCTCGTCGACATCACCGTCAACCACAGCCCGAATCAATAGTGCGATGTGGTCGCAACAAGGTAACAATACCGCCACCAGATCGGAGCTGACGTCGAGTTTACCTTCGCGTACGGCATCCAGAATGCTTTCGACCACGTGGGTGAATTTGACGATGTGGTCTAGGCCGAATAAACCGGACGAACCCTTGATGGTATGGGCGGCGCGGAAAATCGAATTGATCCGTTCCGTCGGGTCTTCCCCGTCTTCCAGACTCAGGAGCCCGTCTTCCATGTCTTGCAACAGTTCCAGACTCTCTATTGTGAACGTGACCAGAGCGGCCTTCATTTCGGCGTCGATACTCATTTGGTTAGTCCTCGTTATGCGAAATTACCACTTGGTCGCCAAACGCCGTGGTCAGATTGGCGAGTTCCAAAATTTCCAGAACCACCTTGCTATGCATGACAAAACGCAGGGCCTTCCCGGCGCGAGCCGCCTCCCGTTTGGCCAGAATCAACAACTGCAAACCGGCAGTATCCATTTCGGAGACCTGGGATAAATTGATTTCCAAATCGTCGCCCGACCCTAGAAAATTCAGCAGACCGGATTTCTGTTCCGCGGCGGTAAAGATGGTCAATTCATCTTCTATCGTTAGCGTTTGCATCGTCAAAACCTCGCCATATAAGTTGGATAAGCCTGAAACCGTCGACCTGGAATAACCGGCAAAAGCTATTAGGGCAAAATCAATTTCGACACGGCAGCCAGCATTTGCGCCGGCTGAAACGGTTTAACCACCCAGGCTTTGGCACCGGCGGCTTGCCCTTCTTGCTTCTTGCTTTCTTGCGACTCGGTGGTCAGCATGATGACCGGAGTAAACTTATAAGCGGGCAATTGCTTGAGTTCTTTAACGAAGGTGATGCCGTCCATATTCGGCATGTTTACGTCAGAAATCACCAAATGCACTTTTTGCCCATTCAATTTGCTCAGCGCATCTTTGCCGTCTACGCCTTCGATAACGTCGTAGCCGGCACCTTTCAGAGCAATACTGACAACTTGACGGACCGATGCTGAGTCATCAACCACTAAAATTGTTTTGGCCATTTTTTGTTCCTAGAAAAAAGTAATTTCGGTAGAAGGTTGTTCGTGGTGCGCGCTACCACCGTGGGCGCTGTGCTCGGAAACCATAGTGTATGTGCTGCGCAACTCGTGCAGAATGTCGTCGGTGGCCAACGGCTTGAGCCCGAAAACGCCGTCGCCTTGGCTGCGCATGATATGGCGCGGCAGATCGCTGATGCTGTCGCGCACATGCGACAACACCTGACCAATCCGATCCTGAAATTGAAATTGCACCAGCGACTCGTCGATCTCGCGTTTGATCACACGGGCCTGTTTATTCATCTCTTCGGAATGCCGCTGCAGCGTTTCGAACACCCCGTGCAACGCACTCATCACGTTTTGGATATTGCCTTGCGACGCGGCAACCGCCGCGGTTTCGTTTTCGGTGCTTTTCTCCACGGCTGCCAAGGTGGTTTGAATCGCTCCGCTGACTTGATCGACTTTAGAACCGATCAGTTTGCCGGTCTCACCGGACAGGTTGGAAAGCTTACGCACCTCATCGGCAACCACGGCAAATCCCCGGCCGGCTTCGCCGGCTCTGGCCGCCTCGATCGCCGCATTCAATGCGATCAAATTGGTCTGCTCGGCGATCCGCGCCACTTCTTTGGCCATGGTTTTCAATTCTTCTATGAAACCGGCTAAGGAACGGATTTTGGTCAGTACCTGTAAATTTTCCTGTAGCGCGGCGTCCAGTGAACCGACAACTTTCTGCAGATTGGCGTTACTCGTCGAAAAAATATCCTCGTTGCGGCCGAATGCCGGATTGCTAGAAGAGCCAACCAAGACGTCGAGGCCGCTGGTGATGCCGGCAAAGCGCCCGGTTAATTCGCCAATGGCCTGTTCCATTTCCTGGCGCGACGATTCAATGTGCTTGGACCAAACCGGAGCGACTTCGTTGGCAAACTTGTCGATCCCGGTAAGGTATTTTTCCACATCAGGAACCGGCAACGATGGCGGCGGTTTGGGCATGCTGGCCTGTTCCAAAAGCAAACGGCGCTTGGTATACGAAGAAGCAAGCCAAGCGCTCAACAACGAGCAGGCGAGCAACAATAGTATTACTTGAAACATAGGCACGGGATCCGCCTCCCTTTTCCGTTTAATCGAATTGCTAGGATTTATTCAAAGATTCGGTAGCAATCATGTGTCAAGCAGTATAGACAGAGAATTCCGTATTGCTAATGCGGACATGTAGGAAATGTCCGACTCGCCGCAATCGGCCAATAAATTTTGTGGATCAGTTACGGCTGAGGCTTGTCATGCTTGAATAAGACTCTTAAAGTGTGGCGCTTTTACGCACTTTGAAGATGACTATGCACGACTATCCGGAAAAAACTTGCGATATCGATCGGTTGGTCCGCCACCCCAAACTGGTGGCGGCTGCGCTAGCCGGGGAAAAGACCCAGCAACGCCGCGACGGCCTCTATGCCTATCCGGGCGAGAGGTTTATTCTGGAAGGAGTGGAATTCGAGGTCACGGGAGTCGAGCGGCAACGAATCCGCGATATGACAGACGCCGACGCCCGCGCCGAGGGCTATCCGAATTTAGCGATGTACAAAGATTTGATCTTACGTATGCACAGCGGCATGGAATGGAACGAAGACGGCTTGGTCTGGCTGCACTGCTTCAAGCGTCGCCAGCCGGAATAACAATCCCTTTTTCGGCCAGCTCCCGCAGCATCGATAGACCGTTGCTCTGAATCAGTTGCGGCTCGATCTGCGGGAACTCGGCTGCCACGTTTTGCAAACATTGCGCGGCCGGCATTGGCCCCCGGTCTTGCAGGATTTGCAACACGCTTAGCGTCAGACCGCTAACCTGCAAAAAGTGGACTTGGTCCGTCTTGTCGCGATAAACGACCAGACAGGTGGTCTGCTCGGGCGGCTGCAACGGCAGGAAATCGGGACCGATCCGATGCACCGGATATTGGTACAACAACGGCAAAGCCAGTTCTGACAGCGCAATCCGTTGGGTCGTTAGGCTGTCCAAAAACGCTTGATCACCTAGTTTCGGCGCGTCCTTGGCAATCGACAGCGCCATTTCCACCCACTCGTAATGCGCTAGCTCCAGCAGGAAGGGATAATCCTCCGGATTGCTGCGCTCGTTTTGCAAATAGTCTAAAAATTCTTCGGCAATCTCGGAAAAATACGGCGTCCGGCAATGGTGGCGGGAAAAAAAATCCCGGGTCAATTCCAGCCATTGGGCATCATCCAGAATCGCCCTGACCACCGGGAAATTGCTGGCGATGAAGCTGTCGATATTGTTGAAAAACAATTCACGGTACATCGCCATCCGTCTAGGCTCCACATCGGCTGGCGGCGGATTGCTATGCGGATCGCGGATATAGGCGGCAAAGCGCTGTTGCGTGCTTTGAAAAGATGCCGCCATCACGCCACCCGTTTTTCCGCGGCAACGGCATGCTGTTGAACGGCGCGGATCGTGTCCACTTCCTGTAACAATTCGGCCAAAGGTGGAATGTTGAAATCCCGTTCCAATAAGGTTGGGAAAACGCCGAACAGGCGGTAAGCCGTCTCCAGTAACTTCCAAACCGGATCGATCACCGTCGCGCCGTGGGTATCGACCAAAAAGTCTTCGGCTTCAACGTAATGGCCGGCGATGTGGGCGTAAGCGATTCGGTCGCCGGGCATGGCCCGTAGAAAGGCTTCCGCGTCGTACCCGTGGTTGACGCTATTGACGTAGATGTTATTGATGTCGATCAGCACATCGCAATCGGCCTCTGCGACGACGGCATTGAAGAAATCAATCTCGGCCATCTCCCGGCCTGGCGCGGCATAGTAAGAAATATTTTCGATGGCAATGCGCTGTTCGAGAATGTCTTGCACCCGGCGAATTCGCGCGGCGACATGTTTGACCGCATCCTCGGTAAACGGCATCGGCATCAAATCGTACAGATGTCCGCCGTGGCTGCAATAACTGAGGTGTTCGCTGTAAAACTTGATGCCGTGTTCGGCCATGAACCGTTTCAAATCGCGCACGAATTGCTCGTCGAGCGGATCGCTGCTGCCGATGGACAAAGACAGGCCGTGACAAACAAAGTCGAAACGCTCGGTCATGGCCCGAAATTGTTTGCCGAACTTGCCGCCTATCGGCATCCAATTCTCCGGCGCTACCTCGTAAAACCCGACTTGCGCCGGCGGCTGCTCGACAATCTCGCTCAAAAACGAACGACGCAAACCCAGGCCGACACCGTGGACCAGATTGCGGACGCTTTGCATCGCTTACTCTTCCGGTTTATGCGTCGAACGCCAAAACAAGGCCAAGCCTATCGCCACCAGCACGCCCAGGATATACATTTCGTATTTTTTGACTTGGCCCATGATGGACTCGGCAAACTGGCCGAAGGTATAACCCAAGTAACCGACGGCTATCGCCCAGATCGCCGCACCCAAAAAATTCAAGGCAAAAAACTTAAGCGGATGAATCTTGCTGGCGCCGATTACGAACGGCGTGACGTTACGCACACCGTAAAGAAAGCGGAAACCGAGAATCACCGGTATCTGGTGCTTGTGCAGCAGATCGAACACTTTGTCGGTTTTACTGTGCCAGAGCGGCCTTTTTTCCAAAAAGGAGATACCTTTCCACCGCCCCAGATAAAAAAAGGTCTGGTCGCCGGCAAAAGTACCGAGGAACGCTGTCAACATGACCCATTCCAACGCCAAATAGCCGCTATGCGCCAAAAAGCCGGCAATCACCAAAATGGTTTCGCCTTCCAGATAGGTACCGATAAATAAGGCCAGATAACCGTAATCGATAACCAGCTGCTGTATATCCTGAAAATCCATAACGTCGATTCAATACCGTCAGGTCGGAGAATTAATGGCCGGCCGCTTTGTCGGCATCCATTTTGCTGCCGCAACTGCCTTCACCGCCTTTCATCATGGCGCCGCAGCTATGTTCGCCGGCTTTTTTATCCGGATTCATCATCGCACCGCAGCTACCTTCTTCGGCTTGTTTCGGTTTGTCGGCGTTACCATGATCCATACCGCCCATCATGCCCATGCCGCAGGCGCCTTCCTTGCCTTTCATCATCGCACCGCACATGTTTTCCATGCCCGGCTTCATTTTGCCGCCGCTCATCATGCCGCCGCACATGCCTTCGCCACAGGAACCTTCGGTTTTCTTCGCATCGGATTTTTTAGCGCCGGCAACCACTTTCTTACCGTTGCTGTCCATCGCATTGGAACCGCAGGCACCTTGGCTGATTTTGCCGTTGGAATGCTCGGCGTGTGAGGTTGCAACCTGCATGTAACCGCCGGCCAGTTCCGACAACGCAAACGGATTGGGCTCGGCTTGCGCGTTCGCAGCGATACCGGACAAAAGGGCACCGCCCATTGCAGCGGCCAACGGAGATTTATTGAATTTTTTCATGTAGCTATCCTCTCGTGCGTTTTTGTAATTATGTTATCCGGCCTTCGTCCGGCCGCATTACGACGGGCAAACGTCCTGCTGCTTCGATTCTGATTATTGCATACTCACGCTAGATTCTTGTCCTTAAATTCGCAAAGGTCGGCAATACAACAAGCCTCGCAGCGGGGTTTGCGGGCGATACAGATGTAGCGGCCGTGCAGAATCAACAAATGATGTGCATCTTTCTTGTGGGATTTCGGCACCGTCTTGTCCAATTTTTTCTCCACCTCAAGCACGTTTTTTCCCGGCGCCAGACCGGTGCGGTTCGCGACCCGGAAAATATGAGTATCGACCGCGATGGTCGGTTGCCCAAACGCGGTATTCAAAATCACGTTAGCCGTCTTGCGGCCGACGCCGGCCAGCGCCTCTAACGCTTCTCGCTCGCGGGGCACCTCGCCTTGGTGCTTTTCCAACAGAGTCTGACAAAGTTTTATGACATTTGCCGCCTTGCTGTTAAATAAACCGATGGTTTTGATATGTTCTTTTAAGCCGTCTTCGCCCAAAGCCAAAATCGCCTGCGGTGTATTCGCCACCGGAAACAGCTTGGCGGTAGCTTTATTAACCCCCTTATCGGTCGCCTGTGCCGACAGCACCACCGCCACCAATAATTCGAACGGCGAACTGTAATTTAACTCTGTCGTGGGGTTAGGCGTGGCCTCGGCCAGACGTTCGAAAATGGCCAGGCGTTTGTCGTTATTCATACCGGATCGATACCCTCGGGTTTAAGTTTTCCAGGCAATTAAACATTCGGCAAGCAAGTCCAGGCAATCCCTCTGCTGCCCGCCACCTGAAATTCGATAACGCGGATTTGGCCGGAACCATTCCGCGCCCCGCCAGTCTCTAGCTGGCACCCAAGCGGGTGCGCAGCACCACTACACACATCAATTCGGGGGAATTATGAAAACGTTATCAAGCATTATCCTAAGCGCACTGTTGCTAGCCGCTACCGGCGCCCTTGCAGAAGAACACGCCGCCACCGCACTGGAACACGCCAATCAGGCCGTCACCCACGGCAAAGCCGGCCATGCCTCGGTATTGGTAGAACACGCCGAAGCCGCTCTGCCTCATGCCAAAAAAGGCGCCGAAGTTGCCAAAGGCGAAGCCAAAACTCATCTCGATGCCGGCGTCAAATCGTTGGAAAGCGCGATAGAACACGGAAAAATGGGCCATGCCGACGTTGCGACCAAAGCCGCCGAGGAAGCCGTCGAACATATCAAGGCCGGCAATAAATAACCCGCCAAACTCCCGCAATCAGAATTCAACCGCGGCCTGAGGCCGCCGGGTAGAGACGCCATCGACTGCGTCTCTACCCGCAATCCATCATACCGACACGGCTCCGGCGATGTGCGGGTGGGCTTGGTACTCCAATAACTGCAAATCGGCGAATCGGTAATCGAAAATCGACTCCGGCCGGCGCCCGAACTGCAAACGCGGCGGCGGCAAAGGTTGGCGACTCAACTGCAACTCGACTTGGGCAAAATGGTTGCGGTAGACGTGTACATCGCCGAACGACATGATCAATTCGCCGACTTCGAAGCCGCATTGCTGGGCCAACATGTGCGTCAATAACGCCACACTGGCTTGGTTGTAAGGCACGCCCAAAAAACAGTCGGCACTGCGTTGGGTCATCATGCAGGACAATTTACCGTTCGCCACGTAAAACTGGTACAGCACGTGGCACGGCGGCAACGCCATCCTGCCGGCCGCCGCATTTTCGCGCGGCCCGATCGATTCGTCCGGCAGAAAACCCACGTTCCAGGCGCTGACCAGGTGCCGGCGCGAGTCGGGTTTGCGCTTCAAGCCATCGACCAGAATCTCGATCTGATCGAAACGCCTTCCATCCGGCCCCAACCAGTTGCGCCACTGCGCGCCGTAAACCGGGCCCAGCTCGCCATCCGGCGTTGCCCATTCGTCCCAGATCGTGACGCCGTGGTCGTTCAGATATTTGATATTGGTGTCGCCCCGCAAAAACCAGAGCAACTCGTAAGCTATCGACTTGAAGTGCAGTTTTTTGGTGGTTAACAACGGAAACCCATCGGCCAGGTTGTAACGGATTTGCCGGCCGAAAACCGAACGGGTACCGGTGCCGGTACGGTCGCTTTTATCGACGCCGTTGGCCATGATATCGGCCAGAAGCTCTAAATATGGTTGCATAGCAAGTTAAGCGGACAAATTGCCTCAGTATAACGGGGACGGGGGATAACGCGTAAACGGTTATGCACGTACCGGCAGCCCTTGGCTATAAATATTGCAACCAACGCCACTGCGGCCGCGCCGCTTTGAACGCCTCGAACCAACGGCAAACCGGATACAGCATCATCAACACCAGCAGCCAGACACCGTAAACGCCGGGCAGTCCGAAGCCGTAATCGGCCGGCCAATCTTTTTGCCAGATACCGCCGCCGGCCACGACCGCCACCGGTCCGCCGCTAACCAAGGCCACCAGCACCGCCAAACCGTGGATTGCATAGAGATGGATCAGATAATAAAACAACGGCGTTCTGCCGAACACCTGCAGCACCGCTATCGGCCGGGACGCAAGCGCCAGAAACATCAATGCCGGCCCCAGCGTCATCAATAGATACAACAAGGAAGGCGGATATTTGTGGCAGTTTAAAAACGACAACAACGTAAATACCGGATCGGGGTAAGCTTGCCACGGCTGCGGATCGCCGTATAAATTGCTGTAGCGCAACAATATGAAGGCAGCAAACAAGCCGCCGCCCAGCCACGCCAGCCGCCGCGGTTTGCGCCATTGCTCTGCATCCAACAAATGGCCGAAACCGTAGCCCAAGGCCATCACGCCGATCCACGGAATCAGGGGGTAGTAAGGATTCAACACAAACCCGCCGCCGAAATCGATGTCATCGCCGGTATGTAACACCGACCACCAGGGCCCGAACCACCCCATCTCGGCCGGTTTCAAGCCGTCAAACACGTTATGGCCGACAACCATCAAGCCGCCGATGGCGACCACCCAACCCAGCGGCAATTTGACCAGCACCGCCAAAACCATCATCGACCAACCCAGCGCCCACAACACGCCGGCGTCGACGTGGCGCAAATCGGCACGAAAATTCCAGGCCCAAGCTTCAACCGTAACCACCAGCAGCAGCAATAACAAACCGCGCTTGGCCAGAAAGCCGCTGACCGGTGCGGCCGGCCCACGTTTAGCCGCCCACAACCAGGCGCTGGTACCGGCCAGAAACACGAACACCGCCGCGCAGAAATGGGTAATCCAGCGGGTCATGAACAGTGCCGCGGAGGTTTTCTGCAAATCGGTAGGATCGAAATGAGAGATGCTGAAAAAATCGCGAGTATGGTCTAGCGTCATCAATATCATGACCAAACCGCGCAGATTATCCAAACAAGCGATACGTCGGACCATATTGCGTGCCACCCAAGCCAAATCGGCTTAGCTTATCGGCGGAGTAGCGGAAGTCAATCGATGTCGGCCGATGAAGCCTCCGGATTTGATGAAAGCCGACCGGCAGATCCGTAATAATCTTGGACCTGACCGCTCGGCTACTGCCCAGACAATTGCAGCCCTAACTATTGGTTTAGCGGCATCGCCTGTGCTTCGGGTACTTAAATCACACCCAAGCTGGTGCAGAGCAATAACAGGCTGGAACAGCAAATCGAGATCAGGACAGTCAATGCCAGCGCGACATCGGCAAAACAAGCCAAGTAAGCGAATATCTTATGCCCGTCGATGGCTTTGGCTTGAACTACGGCAACCTGGGCAAAATCTGCGATTTTCGGGTGATGGTGTAAGGTGTTCATAATCGCCCCCGGTATATGGTTTTTTGGCGTCAAAACACCTGCATAAAGCGAACCTGGGCATAAAACCTGTTGAAAATCAAAGCCGACAACCGCCGCAACAGCCGAACACCGCTGCGACCCAGCGGCAATTGTCAAAAAACGCGACACGCGCAACGTAGCGCGATCGCCTCAATCGGCTGTCAGAACTCAGCAAATTCGAGGACCGATGCGCCAACGCCGGCCGTCAGATCCCGCACGCACGGCTGACGCCGTCAAATATTCCGACACCCGGTCAGGATCGGCTAAGCGACGGCAATCAGTGATGCCAATGGTGGCGGTGATGGCGATGATGCCAACCGCCGTGGTGCGGGCCGGCGTCGTAGCCATAGCCGCCGTAAGGCGCGTAGTAACCGGCCGAACGCTGGCCGTAGGGCACATAGGCCACGCATCCCGACAGCAACAACAGTCCGGCCAGCAAAAACAATAAACGCAGGTGGAGACGCATGACTACCAGCCTCGCCGGTAGTCGAAATCCCGATACGGGCCGGATCGGTCATAGCGGTAGTATCTGGGCGGCGTCAGCTCGCGATACCCCGGCGGTATGGGGCGAACACCCCAGTACGGCTGAGAGTACGCGGGATAGTAAGGCCGGTCGTAGCCCCAGAAACGGGGGTGATGATGTCTGTGGTGATGATGGTGGCGACCATAGCCCCAATCCCCGCCGTGCGCGGCTGCCACACCGGAAAACGATATACAAAATACCGTGATTGCTAATAGTCTGAACATATATCCTCCTTCGCGGACTGTTTCAGTTGCGGCAGATTGTTCTCGGTTCAGCTTAATGGCCGCTTAGCCGGACGCTAACGGGTATCTTGTACTTGGGGCTGTGGGGCCGCCATGACGGACTCCGAAAGCCGCTCCTATTTTTGTCCGGCACCAACGCCGATTTCGACTACAGTTTTGCTTGCTGCTGCCAAACAAACTGCATCACCGGAAAGTCGATACGGAATCGGCAATCACCCGAAACGGCCGGAAATTGCATCAGGTTTGCAGCACTTTGCTTGGCCGTTGGCGTTGCAGGGAGCCAGCGGTTAACCCAAAACCGCTTGAATGAGTTTTGCGCGAAAACCGGTTGAACCTCCCGCAAAAATTTAACTGAATTTATGCGCTACCCTGGCTAACAGGTTGGTGAAAAACCATATTTGAGACGCTAATTTTGCTCAATCGAACCAGCATTTAGTAGGAAATTGGCTTCATCACCACTAAATATAGAGTCATTCAAAGCCAAAAAAGAGTTTTTCACCAACCTGCTAAAGCCAAACCAAACCGCGGAAAACAACAAAAGCTTAATCTTAAAGAAGGTAGGTAAACGATGGGATATTGCGACTATTTATATCGGCCGGACAACATAATTGGCTACAGTGGAGACTTGGACAATAATCCTACGGTGTATTTTGTTACCGAATCGAGAGATGAAAACGGGGCCATAAAAACCAAACAAGTCGGTGACGTCGCCCAGATTCTGTTTCTGAACGGCCACATCACACAGGCGCATGGCCAGGCAAACAACATAGGCAGAGAGCTGGTAACCGAATCGTATTCTTACAGCATAATGAACGTCGAACCGGACAAGATAGACGGTTTTAGTCCGAACCAAATTAAGGGAAAAAGGCTGCAGGAAACCTATCATCAAAGCGAAGTGCCTCTGCCCACTCCCGGTTTTTACCCAACTCCCGATGGTTTTTCGGATTTTCATGTCAGCCGCAGTGTCTTCAAACCCGTGGATATGAAGGATTACGCCACGCTAATGAAATTAGCCAACGCGATTGCAAAATTTCCGCGGCTGAAGCAAATGTTTGGCGCTCGAGACGATGGATATATCAGGCGTCTATAGTCGGTGACCCGATCTTGAACGCTTTACCGGCATAGCCATTCTCGCTCCCTTGGCCTCGGCCTGGGTCGAATGTCTCTCAGAACGCTCTGATTACGCCGCACGGAGCCTGGATTGCGCAACGCCGTCCAGGCTGGTCAGGATGGGCCAAGCGGACTGACAACGCAAAGCTCGGCAGATTCGGCCGCAGCCCTTTAGAAATCGACAAACCAACCGGCTTGTTCCAAACCTGACAGTTTGTCAGTTTTCCACTACCCATTCGTACCCCAAACCCTAAATTTCCATTCGCCCGGATAGGGCTTAACGCGCTAACAAACCACGGCTGGCGACACTTCTCCAACCGCTGTCGTGCTTGGTATTCATCTTGCTGGCTTAACAGAAAATTCTTGCTCATCAGCCAATCAGGTAAAGACCATGCACCACAATCCGTGGCCGGAAGAAGAACAGCTATGGGTCATTTGGAACGGCTCGCTCGGCATCGTCGATACCGTGACCATCGGCCTGATTAAAGCCAGTCCGCAGGCGAGGTATGCCTGGCTGGAAGAGCCCTACGACATGGTCGGCCCGTTCAACCTCGACGAGCTGGAAACGAACGGTTGGATAGGCTTCGAAGCTTGCACGGTGATGTCGCGGCAAAAATGGCAGGACGACCAAGTGGAATTGCGCCGGGAGTCGCTGAAACTCCGCCGCGCGGCGCAGGAAAGACTTTACGAATACCAGGCCCGGCACCACCAAAGCCGTTTTCAGGACCCCAGCCAGGATCGCCGCTTCAGCGAACGGCGACACCGGGAAGCATTGCACCTGCCGCTCGACGGCGTACTGAAAGCCTCCCAGATTAAAACCGCATTTCGGCGCCTCGCCCAAAAAACCCACCCCGACGTCGGCGGCAGCCACGAGCAATTCATTCGAATTACCGAAGCCCGCAATGCCTTACTGGAACGAGCATCGTAAATGAACCCGGCAAACAGGCAATGGCAGCGGCGACCTTGGCTTAACGTACTGTTTGGCCTGCCGTAATTGGCGTTGCCAACAGTGTAATCCGCGGTTACGCCGATTTGGCGAATGACCCAGGAAGAAAAGAATTCGGCCGCAAATGCCGGACTAACCAGACCGTATAGACAACGTTGCCCAACGGTCAGCTGATGATAATAATCCAAACGAATGAGAGATTTATGGCTAAAGATTTAAACGAATTACGCGCGGTCTTGGACAAAATGGAAGAAATCGTCAAAAGCATGAGCGAAATGGACTCCGAAATCCTGGATTTCGTCGACGCGAATTATCCGGCTGCGCTGAACGATCAAAAAGTCTTGCAGGCCTTCAAAAATATCGGCGACGCCGAAGACGAATTGCAAAGACAGCTGGGTTTGTTACGGTCCCGGTTGGCGGCCAATATTCCGGAATTGAACGGCTGACAAATGGCTGAAACTAACTAGGCGAGCCCAAACTCGCCTGGTTTAAATTTTGACCTATTGGAATTTAAGGTGCGACTTGATATGGGCTGGCTTTGAATGACGATGCTTTGGGCAATCATTCTGTTCTAAAGAGGACTCAATCGAATCAACCGAAAACTGTATCAGTTGGCCGTAGGATGCGGTGAGGAACGAACCGCATCAATCGCGAACGATGCGGTGCACGTTGTTTACCGCATCCTACGGCCCTGTTCTACAGAGGATTCAATCGAATCAACCGAAAACTGTACCAATCGGCCGTAGGATGATGGCAGCTACGCTACGCGGATTGGCTGAGCAACGTTGTAACCTGGACGGGTTTTGTCCCCTGATGCCGCGCCGAGCACCGGAGGGTTTGAGCGGTAGTTGCCCGGCAGGGGCGCGGCAGGGATGCCGCGCGTTTTCGGAGGGCTAGGACAGCCCTTCCGAAAACCCCGCTCAAACCCGCAGGCGCGCAGGACACAAGCGGCATGGGGTGTCGTTTCTTTTGGATGCTTTTCTTTGGACAAGCAAAGAAAAGTATCGCGGTTGCCGGTCCGCGAACCGGCAATAAATTAGGCTTCGCGACAGCGAAACAATATTCATCCCAGTTTAAATTCCGCGTGGGCACAAAAACCGTGCCCACCCTACGCGGCTGCCCGTCTCAGTTTCTTTTTCACCGGCCTGTCGTTCGCCGCCTGGCTGTACAGATGAAAAATGCTTTTTGCCGTATCCAGACCCACCACGTTACTATTCATTTCGGACTCCTCGTCGCTCCGTTTAAATTCTCTGGCGCAGTATGACACCGCGTGGGGTGGGGAGGAGTCCATGCCATCATCCTACGGCCCTAAATATAGAGTCATTCAAAGCCAAAAAAGAGTTTTTCACCAACCTGCTAGCGACCCGCATCGCTCTTGCTGTTGACATTAATTCTCTCTGATATCAAGGGATTAATTTCTTCAAATATCAGCTTCGCACGAGAGTCGCAGACTTCCATGATTGACTTGTACCAGTTATTCGGAGCATCAGAGAAAAAGCACTTTTCGATAGCCTTTGTCTCTTCAATCCAGTTTGGCAGTGGTTCATGTACGCTATCCATGAAACCGTTGGATGACCGCTTTTCGCGATAGAGAGTCTCAACAATATATCGAAGCTCAGCCACCAATTCCATCCAATATCCGTACCAGTCTGATAGTGCACGTCTTAGTATTTGTTCGTCAACGAGTTCGGCGTCAATCATAGTGTGAATGTTACCCCAGTACTCCAGCCAGCAAGTCAAGGCCTGGTGTTCTGAAAGAGCCGACTGAATGTACGCAGGCTCGCGTGTTGATCTCAATTTCGGAGGTACATAGTCGGCTGGATGATAGTGATCAACAAAACGAACGAAGTTGTGGCCAAAAGGAGACCTTTCGGCTTCCGATTGAAAATCCATTTGCTGGTAGTGGACGAAGCCTGTAACTACAGAAAATCGATAGTGAGTGCCATCCGGGCCTTTCCAATGGCGCCATTTAACAAAAATCTCCCAAACTGGTGCAGAAACCTCTTTGTAGAATTGAAGGTTCTGGAATCTATCGATCAATTGAACTGTATTTTTCCGGCGTTCGGCAGCTATTCGCTCTTGCTTATCAAGTTGTTGCCGTCGCTCCGCCTCTTTTTCGCGCTCAGATTCAAGCCGATTTATTGTGAATCCAATATATGTGACAGCAGCTGCATTTATGAGCGCAAACAATGGATTGAGGATGCCGCCAATATAGTCACCGAATTCACCCCAAGGTCCTGGATCGTTGGTGGATAAGCGCAGGTGACCAAGATTTTCAACATAGACACCGATAGCGGCAGCTATGGACAGCGCCACCGATACAACGACCAGAGCAATGATTGTCCGTGGTCTCATGGTTATCTGTGTGACGCCCAACCAGTTATTAGATGGTTCCATATATCTACCGAAAATGGCCCCCGAAGCGACAATTTATTGATCAACATAGGCATTTCCTTTCTGTATATCATCGGAGCCAAGTAAAGACACAGGAAATTGCGGTCATTGAATCAGATCAGCCGATAGACCGCAAGGCCGTAAGGCGCAATAACCAGCGGGCATTGCGCCGTATTTTCAAACTATTCAAACTCATATAAATCTCCGTCATTTCCTGCCCAATTTAAAGGATAAACGCCACGCTCGACCCACCGAGGAAAGGTCGAATAAGACCAATCTTTTACCTGGTTTACCCAACCATGTTTCACAGGGTTGTAGTGGATATAATTCAAGTGTGCTTGAAAATCCGCCTCATCTCTTATCAAGTGTTCCCAATAACGCCGCTGCCAAATACCGCGTTCGCCACGTTTGATTCTGATCGCGGATCTTCGCTCTGTTTTTGGTATTGCCTTGGAAAATCCAATTTTTATCAAACGTATTCTTGTCGCGTAATCGGTATCGTTTTCCGGCAATTCAATCAAACAATGCATATGTTCGGGCAATACCACCCAACCGTGAATTTTAAACGGGTGATTCGCCTTTACCGTTTTGATCGAGTCTCGTAAAAGTTGAATATGCCTTATCAATAAGTCGTTATTTTTTCTTTGTAACAAATTGATCGTAAAAAAATAGGTTCCGCCTGGATGCCAAATTCGCCGGTAATCCATTTTTTAATATCAATATCAGATTAACTGCGGCGCAATGCCCGTTGGTTATTGCGCCCTACGCGGGCTAGAACGGTATATCTTCATCGAAACTCTCTGGTGGCTCCGGTGCTTTGGGTTGCAAAGCTTCTTCATTTTTCAATAGTTCATCAATACCCATTTCGGTAATTGAATAAGCGAAAAAGTCATACCCATCGTGATGATCAGTTTCTACGGTTTTACTCACATAACCCATGCGTTGAAGTTTGATGAGTGAGATTTGTAAAGCAGCTTCATTTATACCGCGAAAAATACTTGATATTCTATGGAAAGGCAATCCAACCGGATCAACCGTATGACTTTGTAAGCACGCAGCGAGATATCTATAGTCTTGATCTTTTAGCTCATAGATTGTTGGATTCGCTACTATTTTTTTGGATTCTGATAGGGCTGCATGGTTTATCAAACCGAGCCTTTCTACTTCGGATTTTATTAGGGAGCAAGCTCGGTTTGTTGATGAAACTAAATCGCCATCGGATCTTCCCGCGTCGTAATCTGCTGGCGTTACACCAAGTAAGTCCGTTGGCAAATGCATATCAATACCTCGCGGCTTTAATATAAAAGAACGCGATTTCCCTATTGCACCAACAAACAAGCCCATTTCGAATATTACGTTGTCCCTTACGACATGCTCTTTTCTGCTTCTAATCTCAGATATGTCGTCAGGAGCAAATATAAATAACGCGAAATCAACAAATGAAGACTTTTCAACAAGGTCGTCAACGGTTGATGATGAAAGCTTAAAAGTCCCATTTTTCCAGAGAGTAATTTCAAATTCATGGTCCAAATTTACGTTTACAGCTTCGGCAATAGGTAAGCTCTCTACTGAAGATGCTATAAATAATCTTGGTTTTCTCAATTTTTTCTCTCCTTTCTCAATTGAGTGCTAACTAGTTATTAGATGGTTCCGTATATCTACCGAAAATAGCCCCGAAGCGACAATTTATTGATCAACATAGGCATTTCCTTTCTGTATATCATCAGAGCCAAGTAAACAAACATCAAATTGCGGTCATTGAATCAGATTGGCCGATAGACCGCAACGCGTCGAACTGCCTATTCGCAACTGCCCCCAACTCACCTCTCCCCCAACACCGCATAACACGCCGGCGTCAATATCAAACTGGCCGCCATGCCGATCAGCAGGCCGGCGGAGAGGGACAGCGTCATCGGGATCAGGAATTGGGCTTGCGGGCTGGTTTCCAGCAGGGTGGGCAGGAAGCCGGCGAAGTTGGTCAGGAAGGCCAGCAGGATGGGCCGGAAGCGGGAGCAGCAGGCTTCGGCGATCAGCACGTCCACCGGGCGGTCGTCGCCGTCGTGCTGGCGCAGATAGTCCAGCAATACCAGACTGTCGTTAACCACCACGCCGCTGGCGGCAATCATGCCGACCAAGGATTCCATAGACAGCGGCAGGCCGGCGGCCCAGTGGGCCAGCACCGCGCCGCACCAGGCCACCGGCGCGGCCAGCAGAAAGATCAGCGGTTTGGCGTATGAACGAAACGGCACGGCGATCAAGGCGTAGATCACCAACAGCGCGATCAGCGTGTTTTTGCCGAAAGCGGCCAGCAGCTCTTTCTGTTCCTGGCGTTGCTGGCCGATTTTGACGTTCAGGCCGGGAAAGCGGCTTTCCAGCGCCGGGAACACGTCGCGCTCCAGCACCGCGTAAACTTCGTTGGCGTCGGCCAGGGTCGGATCGACCCTGGCCTGGACTTTCAAGACCCGTTGCCGGTCTTCGCGCACGATGCGGGCGTAACCTTGCAGCACTTCAACGTCGGCCAAGCTGGCCAGCGGTGCGCTGGCGCCGTTGGGCAGGCGCACCGGCTGGGCCTTGAGTTGGTCCAGCGAACGCCGCTCGCGCAGCGGAAAACGCACCATCACCTTGACTTCCTTGCGGCCGCGCATGAAGCGATGCACTTCCTCGCCGTAATAGCCGTTGCGGACCTGCTCGGCCAGTTGCTCCAGGCGCATGCCCAGCCGTTCGGCGTCGGGCTTTAGCGTCAAGTGAATCTCCGGCTTGCCGGGTTCGCCGGAATCGATCACGTCGTAGGCGCCGCGAAAGCCCTTGATCTGTTGTTTGAGCTGCTCGACCGCCGGGCCGAGCTGAGCCGGATTGTCGGCGCCGACCGTCAGCTCCAGGTCGTAGGGTTGGTCGCCCTCCTTGAAAATGAAATCGACCTGGCCGATTTGAATGTCGCCGATGCGCTGGCGCCAGTCGCGGATGAAGTCCTCGACCTTGATGCGCTGGCGGCCGGCCGCCGACAATTCCAGCCACAGGCCGGCGCCGTGTTCCCAGACGATGGTTTCGACACCAACAATGACGCTGTGCTCGGGGTGTTGGCCGCGCTTGCCGGCGCCGGGCGGCACGCCGTCCAGTTCGTCGCGCAATTCAAACAAGGCGTTTTCGACCCGGTTGGCCAAGGCTTGGGTTTCGCTGTACGGCGCGCTTTGCGGCAGCCGGATCGACACCCAAAAACTGTCCTTGGACACGTCCGGATTGATCGACTGGCGCACCCGGTCGCTGGCCACCAGCCCCCAGCAAATAATCAGCAGGGCGGCGAACAGCGCGACAGTCAGATAACGCCAGCGCAGTGAGGCCGCCAGCAGCGGCCGGTACACCCGCGCGACGAAGCGGTCCAGGCCGCCGTTCAGCCGGGTGCGCAACCGCTGCAAGCCGTGGGCGGCGCTCGGCGCCGATACCGGCGCGACCAGATGCGAGGGCAGGATCAGCAGGGCTTCGACCAGCGAGAACACCAGCGTCAGGATCATAATGACGCAGATCGGCCGCATCATTTGCCCGGCCCAGCCCGGCAAATACAAGCCCGGCAGAAACGCCACCAACACGATCAACACCGACAGCGTGACCGGCAAGGCCACGGCGCGCACGCCGTTGACGGCGGCTTGCAACGGGGTTTCGCCGCCTTCGAGCTGGCGGCTGTGCACGCTTTCGCCGATGATGATCGCATCGTCCACCAGCACGCCCATCGCCAGCAAAAAGCCGAACAAGGACAGCATGTTCAGCGAAATATCCAACGCCGGCATCAGCCAGAACGCGCCCAGCACCGAAGTAAAAATGCCGACGCCGGCCCACAGCGCCACCCGCACTCGCAGGAACAGCGTCAACACCAGACACACCAGCAAAAAGCCGCTCAAACCGTCTTCGAGCAAGGTGCCGATGCGTTCGTCGTAGGCCTGGGAATCGTCCCACCAGGTAATCAGACGCAAACCTTCCGGCAGGCCGGCGCGCATGGCCGCGATTTCCGATTTGACTTTGCGCGCCACCGCCACGCTGTCGCGTTCGGTATGCACCTCCCAACCTTGCGCGGTTTCGCCGTTGTGGCGCCAGTCGTACAGGCGCTCCTCCAGGCCGTCGCGGATCGTGGCGATTTGGTCCAGCCGCAGCCGGTTGCCGTCCGGCAAAGTCTTGACGATCAACGCGCCGACCGCGTCGGCATCCTTGGCCCGGCCGGCCACCCGCAACAATAATTCGCCGTCCGGATTGCGGACCAGGCCGCCGGGTAGGTCGACCGACGCGGCGCGCACGGCTTGGGTGACATCGTCCAGCGTCAGTTGGTATTTGCGCATTTGCTCCGGCGCGACTTCGATACCAATCTCGTAATTGCGTTCGCCGTAATTGCGCACCCGGCTGACGCCCGGTATCGTCGACAATTGCTGTTGAATCCGGTCGCCGAACTGCTGCAGCTTAAAGGCATCGGTAGCGCCGTGCAGCGCCACCCAGATCACGCCGTCGTCGTCTTTGCGGTCGGCCGGCAATACGTCGATTTTTTCCAGTTGCCTGGGCAGGCGCGGAATGGCTTGCACCCTGGCGCGCAGCAAGGCCATCATTTGCTCGCGGTCACGGTCGGCATGGATTTCAACCGCCAAGGTGCAGGTATCGCCCTGAATTTCGCCGTGCAAATGCTTGATGCCGGGCAGGTCGTGCACCGCTTCTTCGATTGGGATGCACACTGCTTCCTCGACTTCGGATGGCCCGGCGCCGGGGAAGACGGCGGTAATTTCGATCTGATGCGGACTGAAGCGCGGAAACACTTCCTTGTCGACGTCCAGCATGCCGATCACGCCCCCGGCCAGGATCAGCAACATCAACAAATTGGCCGCGACCGGATTGCCGGCAAACCAGGCCAAAATCCCGCCCAGGCGGGCCGCGCCGTTCGAGCCGCTCATGGTTGGCTTGGCGCCGCTTCGACCCGCATGCCGGCCACCGGCAGCGGCATTTCCGAAACCACCACCCGGTCTCCGGCCTGCAAACCGGACTTGACCACGACCCTCCCCGGCTCGCTGCGCAGGATCTCGACATCGCGGAACACCAAGCGCTGCTCGGCATCGACCAATTTGACCTGCTGCAGATTGTTCAATGCGCTACGCGGCAAGGCATACAGCCCGGCGCGGGCTACACCCTCGATTTCGGCTTGGACGAACAGGCCGCTCAACAGCGGCGCGGCGCCGTCGCGGCTGTTATCGGGCTGCTCGACCTGGGCGACCAGAAACAACTGGCCGCTGCTGCTGTCCAGTTCGGCTTCGCTGCGGACGATGCGCCCGCGCCAGGTTTGCGGCTGGCCGGCCACCTCCGCTCTCAAGGTCACCGCCGGCCAATGCGCCGCGCGGCCGGCTTGGCCCAGCGGCAAATCCAGAAAGGCCAGTTCGTTGATACCGACCGGTAGCCGAATCTCGACGATGTCGTTGGCGTAAATCCTTGCAATCGTCGCGCCGGCCGGCAGAAACTGGCCGCGGCCGACTTGCTTGCTCAACACCCGGCCGGAGAACGGCGCCCGGATCTCGCAGCGGCTGCGGTCGAGTTTGGCTTTGGCCAGATCCGCTGCGGCGGCCTGCAATTTGGCTTCGGCTTCGGCCAGTTGCGGTTTGCGCAAGGCCAGATCGCTGGCTTCGCCCTGGCCCAGCGCCTGCCATTCGCTCAGCGCCTGTTCGGCCTGGGCGCGTTCGTTGATCAGTACCCGTTTGGCTTCGGCAATCTTGGCCTGGGTGACGACGATGGCGTAATCGTAGTCGCGCGGGTCTATCGTCGCCAACAGTTCGTCGGCCTTGAAAAAACCGCCGGACACCAGCGCCGGATGCATCTGCTCGACTTTGCCAGAGACTTGGGCGATCAGGTCGATCGCTTCGCGCGGGGCAACCACGCCTTGCGAATGCACGTTCAGTTTCAAGGTTTGCGGTTGGGCATTGACGAACTCGACGCGCGGGATTGGCTGCTCGGCCGGCGCCGGCAAACTGCTCGGCCGCAAGGCGATCATGGCCCAGGCCGCACCAAAGGCCGCGCTCAACACCGCAGCCGGCAAGATGATTTGTAACCAACGGGATTTTTCGTTCACACCGGGCCGCCCAAGGCCAAATATAAGTTGATGCGATTGGCTAGTAATTGCCGCCGCACCGCCAGATGCGCGCTTTGCGCGTTCAGGGTGCTGCGGTAGCTGTCCAGCAGGGTCAGAATTTCGATCAAGCCCTGCTGGTAGGAATACACCGCCAGCTTGCGGCTGGCTTCGGTTTGCTCGACGGCCTCGCGTAGCGCCTGTTCCTGCTCCCGTAAGCGGGTTTCGGCGGCCAGGGCTTGTTCGACTTCGCGGAACGCGTTCAACGCCACGCTCTGGTATTGTTGGTAGGCCTCGCGAACTCGGGCCTGATTCAAGCGAATCTCGGCTTGCAAACGGTCGCCGGTGAACAAGGGTTGAGCCAGGCCAGCCGCCAAGTTCCAGGCCGCTGCGCGCGGATCGACAATTTCGGCCAGGGCCGGGCTGGCGCTGCCGCCGGCAGCCGTCAACGTCAGCCGTGGCAATAACGCTTTTTCGGCGCTTTCCAGGCCGGAGTCGGCAGCTTGCAAGCGTTGGAAAGCGGCGGTAATGTCGGGGCGGCGCAGCATCAGCTCGGCCGGCAGGCCGGCGGCCAGACCGGGCGGCGGCTCCGGCAAGCTGTGCGGCGTCTGGCCGGCTGGGTCGTTCGCCGCGGTTTGAGCGATCCGGCCGTCCGGATAACGGCCGAGCAGGGTTTGCAGTAGCCGCGCCAACAATTGCACGTCGTTTTCGGCTTGGGCCAGTTGGGCTTGGGCATTCGCCAGATCGGTCAATGCCAGCCGCAAATCCAGACCGCGGGTCAAACCTCTATTAAATCGGCCGCGTACCAGGTCGACGATCACGCCGCGGTCGTGGACCGATTGCGCCGCAACATGAGCCTGCAAGCGGGCTTCGGCCAGGGCGAAATAAGCTTGGGCAATCCGCGCCGCCAGCGAGAGCCGGGCCGCCCGATAATCGTCGGCGACTGCGGCGGCGTTACTGATGGCGGCTTGCTGTCCGGCCTTGATCCGGCCCCAGACATCCAGCTCCCAACTCAAGTTGAATAGCGCGGCAAAGCGGCCGGATTCGACGCCGAGATCGCGCCTGCGTTGGTAACCCGGATTGAAATAAGCTTGCGGCCAACGCCCGGCGCCGGCCACCACCGCTTGTTCGCGGGCCGCATCGATACGGGCCGCAGCGACCTGCAGATCGAAATTGCCGGCCAGACCATCGGCCACTAACGCCGTCAATTGCGCGTCGGCAAAGCGATCCAGCCACGCCGAGACCGACTGCTCCGGCGGCGTCGGCTGTTCCGACCATTGCGGCGGCGTCGCAAAGGCGAGATCCTGGGGATCGCGGGGCGGCAGCGGCTGGCAAGCGCACGCCGCCGCAACCAGCCCAGCGCAGAGCGTTAAAGTCGGGGCCGGTTTGCGGGGTAAGGGCATGCGTCGATGAATGAACGGTTTTGGACAGTGCGGCGGCCCTTTGCTTACAGGGCCTCTTCAGTTAAGACGTTTCAAAAGTCAAAATCCCCACCGACTTGCCAAAAAATAGGGCATATGCCGTATATATCGGGAACTCCAACCGGCCGCCGGCACCGAGTCCGCCCGGTAAAGTCAGGCGCTTGCGCGCGACTTACCTACTCCGCGACCACCTTGATTTTGCCGATTTTCGCTTGCCACAGCTTAGGTGCGCTGTTGTGAATAGACTCGCCGCGGCTGTCCACCGCCACGGTGACCGGCATGTCCTCGACCACGAATTCGTGGATCGCTTCCATGCCCAATTCGGGAAAGGCCACGACCCGCGCTTGCTTGATGGCTTTGGATACCAGATAAGCGGCGCCGCCGACTGCAATCAAATACACCGCTTTGTGTTTGGCGATGGCCTCGATGGCTTGCGGGCCGCGTTCGGATTTGCCGATCATGCCCAGCAGGCCGGTCTGTTCCAGCACCGTGTCGGTGAAGCTGTCCATCCGCGTCGCGGTGGTCGGCCCGGCCGGGCCGACCACTTCCTCGCGCACCGGATCGACCGGGCCGACGTAGTAAATGAATTTGTCCTTTAAATCGACCCCGTCCGGTAACGGCTCGCCTTTGTTCAGCAAATCGACGATGCGTTTGTGGGCGGCGTCGCGGCCGGTCAACAAAGTGCCGCTGAGCAGCAGGGTTTCGCCGGGCTGCCAATCGGCAACATCCTGCTTGGTCAGGCCGTCGATGTTGACGCGGCGGGCGGTGCTGGCCGATTGGGTGATGGCCGGCCAATCCGACAGTTTGGGGGGCGTCAAGATGGCCGGCCCGGAACCGTCCAACACGAAATGGGCGTGGCGGGTCGCGGCGCAATTGGGGATCATCGCCACCGGTTTGTTGGCGGCGTGGGTTGGGTAATCCAGGATTTTGATGTCCAGCACCGTGGTCAGACCGCCCAAGCCCTGGGCGCCGATGCCGAGCGCGTTGACTTTGTCGTACAACTCCAGGCGCAATTCCTCGATGGCATTGGCCGGCCCGCGGGCGATCAGATCCTGAATATCGATCGAGCCCATGCAGGCCTGCTTCGCCAAAATCATGGCTTTTTCGGCAGTGCCGCCGATACCGATACCCAGGATACCCGGCGGACACCAGCCGGCACCCATGGTCGGCACGGTTTTCAACACCCAATCGACGATATTGTCGGCCGGGTTCAACATGACGAACTTGGATTTGGCTTCCGAGCCGCCGCCTTTGGCCGCGACTTCCACGTCCACTTTATCGCCGGGCACCAGTTCCATATGCACCACCGCCGGCGTGTTGTCTTTGGTGTTGAGGCGCTTGCCGGCCGGGTCGGACAGGATGGAGGCGCGTAGCACGTTGTCCGGATGCAGATAAGCCTGGCGCACGCCGGCGTTGACCATCTCGGTCACGCTCAATGTGGCGTCCCAGCGTAGGTCCATGCCGATCTTCAAAAACACCGTAACGATACCGGTATCCTGGCAAATCGGCCGCCGGCCTTCGGCGCACATCCTGGAGTTGATCAGAATCTGCGCCATCGCATCCTTCGCCGCCGGGCTTTGTTCTTGCTGATACGCGGCGTACAGCGCGTCAATGAAGTCTTTGGGGTGGTAATAGGAAATGAACTGCAAGGCATCGGCGATGCTTTGGATAAAATCGGCTTGGCGGATCGTGGTCATAATGGCTCTCGGCTTGGCGGGCAATCGCCGTTGCGCCTATGGCGTCAGGCATTCCCGATGGCGAACGATGCGGCACAAACGGCCGCGGCAATGAAGCCCGGATTGTACTTGAAACCGCGGCGCTGCCGGTCGGCAAAAATCGCGGCCTGCCGCTAGCCGGAATGGAGCGGCACAGGCGATATTGGCGATTGGATCGATAATCGGCCGCTTCCAGGTTTGAAATCGAGGCGGCGTCGGCTATGCTCGGGGTTTAGCAGGCCGCCGGCTTATCGGACCAGGCCGCCCTTTTCTGGAGGAGAATCGAGTGTTCAACGCCAAACCGTTTCAATTATTGCGGCTGATATTGGCCTTGGCCTGCTTGCCCGGCAGCGTGCAGGCCGAGGCGATTTCGCCGTTGTACCGCCCGGCGCCGGCCCTAAGCGGGCACGATCTGGCGGTGATCGTCAACGATGCCGATCCACTGAGCCGGCAGATCGGCGAATATTACAGCCAGCAGCGTCAAATTCCGGCCGAGCAGATCATCCATCTGCAGTTTCCGCCGCGGCAGGCGGTGATGTCGCAACGTACCTTCGAAGCCCTGAAACAGCAGGTCGACGCCAAAACCCCGGCCCACGTGCAGGCGTATGCCTTGACCTGGCTGCTGCCGTTTCGGGTGGATTGCATGTCGATCACGACGGCATTCGCGGCCGGTTACGATCCGGCGTTTTGCGCCAAAGGCTGCCAGACCACGCGCAACAGCCCCTATTTCACTTCCGAAACCGATAAGCCGTTTAAGGCCCACGCCTGGCGGCCGACCATGGCGGTGGCCGGCAAAACCTTCGCCGAGGCCAAGAAATTGATCGATACCGGCGTAGCGTCCGATTACTCGCATCCGCAAGGCGCCGCTTATCTGCTGAAAACTTCGGACAAGGCGCGCAGCTCCCGCGCCCAAACCTTTCCGAAAGTGGCCGAGGCGCTGCAGAATTTTTGGCCGGTGCACTATCTGGAGCAGGACTACATCAGCGGCCGCCAGGACGTGATGTTTTACTTCACCGGCCTGACCCATGTGCCGCATCTGGCCGAAAACCATTATCTGCCGGGGGCGATTGCCGACCATTTGACGTCGGCCGGCGGCGTGCTGTCCGGCGGCGGCCAAATGAGCATCACCGAGTGGCTGAGCGCCGGGGCCACGGCCAGCTACGGCGCGGTGGTGGAACCGTGTAATTTTCCGGCCAAGTTTCCGAATCCCGGCGTGGTACTGTATTTTTACCTGCGCGGCAGCAGTTTGATCGAAGCGTACTGGAAGAGCGTGCAGCAGCCGGGACAAGGCATATTTGTCGGCGAACCGCTGGCCAAACCGTTCGCCTACCGGCCGAAGACTTGACCGCCGCTAGCCGGCTACGATCAGCCGGTTACGACCGGCTTCCTTGGCGACATACAGCGCCTGGTCGGCCCGGTTCAGCAGCTCGGTCCGGTTGCTGCCGTGATCCGGAAAAATTGCCACCCCGATCGAGACGCTCAGTTCCGGCAGTTGCTGATTGCCGAACTTGACATGCAGATGCTCCACTTCCATCCGTAAACGCTCCAGCCGGCGCAAAATTTTATCCGGATCCACTTCCGAAGTAACCACGACGAATTCCTCGCCGCCGTAGCGGCAAACGATGTCGCTACCCTCGCGAAAGCCGTTCATCAATTGGCCGGTTTTGGTCAAAACTTCGTCGCCGGCATCGTGGCCGTAGTTGTCGTTGAAAACCTTGAAATGGTCAATGTCGATCATCGCCACGGCCAACATTTTGTTGCTACGCCCCATCCGCAAGATTTCCCGATCCAGCACCTCCTCCAGAAAGCGGCGATTGAACAAGCCGGTCAACGGGTCGCGGATCGATAATTCGTGCAGTTCTTCGCGCAAGGTCAGATTGGCCAAAGCCAAGCGTGCGCTATCTGCCGCCGCTTCGGCGATAGATAGGGTGCGTTCAATGTCGTCGCCCTTGGGATCGGCGAAACGGGGCTCGATATAGATCAATCCCAGGCCGCGGGTGTGGGCCAACAACGGGATGCATAGATACGGAACGGATTCGGAGCAAACGTGGCCGCAGCTGGGATTGATCGAATTACCGCAACGGGCGATGTGGATACGGCCGCGGCGCATGCCCCAGCATTCGTCAGGGTTGAATACCGCTTCCAGCCGGGTATCGCCCCAAGAGTCTTCCAGCACCAACGAATTGCCGGCGGCGTCCAGCATGTAAAGCCCGCCGCTGGATTCCGGGAACAGGCGGACGAACGCTGCCTTCATGATCGGATAGGCTTCGTCCATTTTCTGGCAGCTCTGCAGCAGATCGGTCATTTCCCGGACCAATTGCATGTGCAAGATCGCCGCTTCCAATTCGCGCTGAGCCTTGTTCAAGGCCGTAATGTCGCGGGCAGCGGCAAAAATGCCGGCGATATTGTCGTCTTCGTCGCGGTAGACCGAGGCGTTGTACAGCACCTCGGTAATCTTGCCGGAAACGTGGCAAATCGCCAGCGGATAATCGGTAACCTTGCCTTGCGAAAACGCCAGACGGTAACCGTCGCGGGCTTTTTGCGGATCGGTGAAATAGTTGGAGAAATCGCTGCCGATCAACTCCTTGCGCGGCACGCCAGTAACTTTTTCGGTGGCGCTGTTGACGTCCATGATTTTACCGTCGGCGCTGATGGTGACCAACGGATCGAGACTGGCCTCGATCAGGCTCCGCGCATACGATGTTTTTGCAGATTTCACCAACATGCCGAACCGCCGGATTGGATGTTAAGAGTACGGATTAGTCGAAGGTTTTGCCCCAGTGTCCGCAATAGAAGCGCTGCTCCAAAGCCGCCCGGCTGCGTTCGCCGCGCTCGCCGGCCTGAAAATCCTCGGGCAGGATCGCGGCGTCCGCCGGATAGCCCACCGCAATCATCGCCATCGGCGTGCAGTCATCCGGCAGACCGAAACTTTGCCGGGCCAGATCGGCATCGAAACCGCCCATTTGGTGAGCCGCCAAACCCAACGCCGTGGCCTGCAAGCAGATGCTCAACGCGGCCGCGCCGGTATCGTAGGCTGCCCAACGGTTCGGCTTACCGTTGTGATTAAAATTATTCATGGCTACCGCCAGCAGCAACAGCGGCGCGTTTTGCGCCCATAGCCGGTTCTTTTCGGCAACGACGTTCAGCGCGATTTGCCATGCCGCCCCATCACCGAATTTGTCGCACACGATAAATCGCCAGGGTTGGTCGTTGAAACAGGACGGCGCCCACCGCGCCGCCTCCAGCAAAGCGGTCAGATCGCGCCGGCTGACCGGTTGGTCGGCGGCAAACGCGCGCGGGCTCCAGCGTTCGGCGATCAAGCCGTTAATTTCGACCGCGGTTTGGGCTGGTTTTCTATGCATAAGGATCACCCGAAATCAGGAATGAAAAAAAGGTTTGCGCGTTCCGGTTTTGTCGCTAACATGATAGCGAATCAAAACTATAACAATAAATTCAACCGGGAGCGGTATCATGCCAAAAAAAAGCCTGTGGTGGTTATTCAGCATTTGCGCACTGGCCGCCGCGGCCGGACCGGGGCGTTCTTGGGCGGCAAACCTGCTGGCATTCGAGACGGTGTTCGCCGCAAGCGCTTCCGAATACGACCACCCGTTGACGGCAATCGGCGTCAGCCTGCTGATCGGCGCGGTATACGGGCTGTACTGGCTGCGTAACCGGGCCTGAACCGCCGCCATCATCCGCCGCCGAAAATACCGATTCGGCGGCCCTGCAAAGCTCTACCCTCGCCATTACGGTTCCCTGCTTCGCGCAGCCGGCGCTTTATAGCGCTTGCCGGTTGGTGCTAGAATCGCGCGTTTACCATTATTAAACCGTTCGGCAAATCGGCGCAAGCGTTCGGCTTCAGCGGCCGGTGTCGGCGATTACGCGCCGGAATGCTACGCAGAAAACACCATGACCATCGATTATAAACAAACCCTGAACCTGCCCAAGACCGAGTTTGCGATGAAAGCCAATCTGGCTCAGCGCGAACCGGAGATGCTGAAACAGTGGAACGAAAACCAACTGTATCAAAAGATTCGCGAGGCTTGCGCCGGCCGGCCCAAATTCATTCTGCACGACGGCCCGCCGTATGCGAACGGCGCGATTCACATCGGCCACGCGGTGAACAAGGTGTTGAAGGACATCATCGTCAAATCCAAAACCCTGGCCGGTTTCGACGCCCCCTACGTGCCGGGCTGGGATTGCCACGGCTTGCCGATCGAATTGATGGTGGAAAAGTCGGTCGGCAAGGCCGGCGTCAAAGTATCGCCGGCCGAGTTTCGCAAGGAGTGCCGCGCTTACGCCAAGAAACAGGTCGGCATTCAAAAAGAAGAATTCATCCGCTTGGGCGTATTGGGCGATTGGGACAATCCTTATTTGACGATGGATTTCGCGTTCGAGGCCGACATCGTCCGCGCCCTGGGCCGAATCGCCGCCAAGGGCCATCTGAGCAAGGGCTTCAAACCGGTGCATTGGTGTACCGATTGCGGCTCGGCGCTGGCCGAAGCGGAAGTAGAATACGAGGACAAGCATTCGCCGGCGATCGACGTGCGTTTTGCCGTCGTCGACGAGCATGCCTTCATGGAAAAGTGCCATCATGCCGGCGATCGCGAAGGCCAAGGCCCGCTGTCGGTGGTGATCTGGACCACCACGCCCTGGACTCTGCCGGCCAACCAAGCGGTGGCATTGAATCCGGAGCTGGAATACGCGGTGGTGCAATGCGAAATCGACGGCCAAACCGAACGGCTGTTGCTGGCTGAAGCATTATTAAAAGATGCGGTATTGCGCTACGGCATCGGCGAGCACCACATCGTCGGCTACTGCAAGGGCAACGCGCTGGAAGGCCTGTTGTTGCAGCACCCGTTCTACGACCGGCAGGTGCCGATCATCCTCGGCGACCACGTTACCACCGACGCCGGCACCGGCGCCGTGCATACCGCGCCCGGCCACGGCCAGGAAGACTATGTGGTCGGCATGAAATACGACCTGCCGGTCGACAATCCGGTCGGCAGCAACGGCGTGTTCCTGCCCGGTACCGAGTTATTCGCCGGCCTGCACGTATTCAGCGCCAACGACAAGGTCTTGGAAGTGTTACGCGAGCGCGGCCGCTTGCTGCACCACCACGCCTTGCTGCACAGCTATCCGCATTGCTGGCGCCACAAAACCCCGATCATTTTCCGCGCCACGCCGCAGTGGTTTATTTCGATGGAAAAGAACGGTTTGCGCGATACCGCCTTGAACGAAGTCAAACGCGTCGATTGGGTGCCGGACTGGGGCCAGGCGCGGATCGAGGCGATGATTTCCAACCGCCCGGACTGGTGCATCTCGCGCCAGCGTACCTGGGGCGTGCCGATCGCCTTTTTCGTGCATAAAGAAAGCGGCGAACTGCATCCGCGTAGCGCCGAATTGATCGAGCAAGTCGCGCAGCGCATCGAACAACAAGGCATCGATGCCTGGTTCGAACTGGATGCGGCCGAATTGCTGGGCGCCGACGCCGAGCACTACGAAAAAGTCGCCGATACGCTGGACGTTTGGTTCGATTCCGGCGTCACTCATGCTGCCGTGTTGGAGCGCCGCGAGCAATTGCGCTTCCCGGCCGATTTGTATCTGGAAGGTTCCGACCAGCACCGCGGCTGGTTCCAGTCGTCGTTGATGGCCTCGGTGGCGATGAACGACGTCGCGCCGTATAAAGAGGTGCTGACCCACGGCTTCACCGTCGATGCCGAAGGCAAGAAAATGTCCAAATCCAAGGGCAACGTGGTACTGCCGCAGACGGTGATGAAATCGCTGGGTGCCGACGTGTTGCGCTTGTGGGTGGCCAGCACCGACTACCGCTACGAAATGTCGGTGTCCGACGAGATTCTGAAACGCACCTCCGACGCCTACCGCCGCTTGCGCAACACCGCGCGCTTTTTATTGGCGAACCTGGACGGCTTCGACCCGACGCAACATCTGGTCGGCAAGGACGATTTAGTGGCGCTGGACCGCTGGGTCGTCGACAAAGCCTGGCAATTGCAGGAAGAAATCAAGGTGGCTTATAACGAATACCAATTCCAGGTGATCTACCAAAAAGTGCTGAATTTTTGCAGCATCGACTTGGGCGGTTTTTATCTGGACATCGTCAAGGACCGCCAGTACACCGCCAAGGAAGATTGCCTGGCGCGCCGTTCCGGCCAGACCGCGATGTACCATGTCATTGAGGCACTGGTGCGCTGGCTGGCGCCAATCACCAGCTATACCGCCGACGAAATCTGGCACTTCATCCCCGGCCAACGCGGCGAGTCGGTATTCCTGGAAACCTGGTACCAAGGCTTGTTCCCGCTGGAAGCCGATGCCGCGATCAACCGCGACACCTGGGACAGGGTCATGGCGGTGCGCGCGGCGGTGTCGAAGGAACTTGAAGCCTTGCGCAAAGACGGCGCGATCGGCGCATCGTTGAATGCCGAAGTCGATTTGTATTGCAACGAAGTTTACGGCGCCGAATTGAACAAACTGGGCAAAGAGTTGCACTTTATTTTCATCACTTCCAATGCCGGCGTTTCCGATATGCAGTTCTGCCCGGACGATGCGGTTGCGACCGATATCGACGGTTTGAGAATAAAGGTCAGAGTATCCGAGCAGCAAAAATGCGTGCGCTGCTGGCACCAACGTTACGACATCGGCGAGCATCCGGAGCATCCGGAGTTGTGCGGCCGTTGCGTGGAAAACGTGGCCGGCAATGGTGAGACCCGTCGTTATGCTTAAGTGGCTTTGGGTTTCGGCGCTGGTGCTGATATTGGACCAAGCCAGCAAACTGACGGTCGACGCAACGATGCAACTCTACGAATCGATTCCGTTGCTGCCGAATTTCAATCTGACTTACGCCCGCAATACTGGCGCCGCCTTCAGTTTTCTGGCTCAGGCCGGCGGCTGGCAGCGCTGGCTGTTCGCCGGGCTGGCAGTGGTAATGAGCGGTATCATCGGCGTCTGGTTGTACCGACTGAAACCATATGAAACCCTGATGGCCTGGGCCTTGTCGCTGGTACTTGGCGGCGCGATCGGCAATCTGATCGACCGGGTGGCTTACGGTTACGTGATCGATTTTCTCGACGTTTATTACCAAAACTGGCATTGGCCGGCGTTCAATATCGCCGATTCGGCGATTTGCATCGGCGTCGGCCTGATGTTGCTGGAAAGCTTCGGCGTCGGCCGCAAAAGCGCCGATTCGCCGGCATAATCCACAACAGTTCCAATGCGCCGTCCGGCAATTCGGCGGCGCGCCCTCCATCTGCCTCAGTCTACCCCGAGTCGGCGTCTGCGCCCGGTTCGCCCACCCGAAGTCCTGAAAAGTCCGCTCCCAGCCATTATCATGTCGCTTTTGCCGCGAGGAAACACAGCATGGCGCTCGAAGTGGAACACAAATTTTTATTGGCTAACGACGCTTGGCGTGACGAAGTCGAGGATTCGGTTTTATACAAACAAGGCTATCTGAGCGGGAGTCCGCTCAGCTCGATCCGAGTACGGATTTCCGACAGCCAAGCCTGGTTGAATATTAAAAGCGCGACGATCGGAACCCATCGCCTCGAATTCGAATACGAGATCCCGTTGGCCGACGCCGAGCAATTGCTGGCCGAGCTCTGCCATAAGCCGGTGATTGAAAAAGTCCGCCATTTCGTACGCCGCGAGCCGCATCTGTGGGAAATCGACGAATTCCTCGGCGACAATCAAGGCTTGATCGTGGCTGAGATCGAGTTGTCGCAAATTGGCGAATCTTTTGCAAAACCGACCTGGCTGGGCCAGGAAGTGACGGACGATTTGCGCTATTACAACAATAATTTGGCAAAAAATCCGTTCAAGGATTGGGATAAATAACAATAATTTACGAGAAGTATTGAAAAGCGAGGTGCAATGCTCTATATTTTCTGTATGAGCAAAGCTACTGTTGTTGTTTTTTTGATACTTTTCGCGACCCCGATCTGGGCGTCGGAGCTGACCCATGCCATCGACAATTTGGAGGGTGAGTGGGCCAAGGTGTATTACCAGAACGACGAGAGCTTACAGCGCAAAGCCTATCCGGCTTTGATCGACAAAGCGGCCGAGTTGGGCAAACGCTTTCCGCGCGCCGCCGAACCGAAAATCTGGCAAGCAACCATCATCGCCACCAACGCCGAATTTCAGTCATCATTGGATGCATTGGCTAGCCTGAGAGCTGCCAAAGGCTTGTTGGAAGAAGCGATTGCATTGCAACCCGAGGCATTGGATGGCGCCGCTTATGTCACGCTGGGCACCTTGTATTACATGGCGCCCGGCTGGCCCATTTCTTTCGGGGACAACCAATTGGCCGAACAAATGTTAAAGGCCAGCCTGAAAATCAATCCCAACGGCATTGATGCCAATTATTTCTACGCCGATTATTTGCTGCAGCAAGACCGCAGTGCCGAAGCGGAAGAATATTTGCGTAAAGCGGTGCAAGCACCGTTACGCAAAAACCAGTATTTTGCCGACAGCCAATTGCAGAACGAGGCCAAACTGGCCCTGACCAATACGCAACAACGAAAATCGAATACCGGCAAAAATAAATTTCAAGCGATATTTACGACCGCGACCTACAGCGCCGATTAAAACCGGCTGGGGCGTTCGATTTTTGGATGTAGAATAACCCTACTTTCATTCCGGCGTGCCGCCCCATGACAAAAAGCTTTATTCGGCTGGCAACGGTTTTAGCCGTGTCGTTCAATGCCGCAGCCCTCGCTGCCGGGCAGGCGCCGGAGCCGGTAACACTGCAGCTTAAGTGGTTTCATCAGTTTCAATTCGCCGGCTATTACGCCGCGCTCGAACAAGGCTACTATGCCGAGGAAGGCTTGCAGGTCGAGATCCGTGAACGCGATCCTGCGCAGGATTTCGTCGAACAAGTCGTTTCCGGCCAAGCCGATTACGGTATCGGCGACTCCGGCTTGGTCGTCCGGTACGCCAACGGCAAACCGATTGTCGCCTTGGCGGCCATCTTCCAGCACGACGCCCTGGCGTTGTTCAGCAAGCAATCTTCCGGCATCCTCAGCCCCTATGAAATGTCCGGCAAAAGAGTCATGTACGATCTGGCCGGCGAAAACAACGCCCAAATCCGCGCGCTGTTGGCCGAGGCCCATCTCGACGAAACCCGGCTTCAAAAAGTAGCCCACAACTTTGCCGACTCGGACTTGATCCGCAATAAAGTCGATGTGATGGCCGGCTACGTCACTGACCTGCCCTTTGGCTTGCGCCAAAAAGGGATCAAATTCAATCTGATCTCACCGCAAAACTACGGCATCGATTTTTACGGCGACATCCTGTTTACCAGTCAGGCCGAACTGGAAAAGCATCCCGGCCGCAGCGAGGCGTTTCGCCGCGCCAGCTTGAAAGGCTGGCAATATGCACTGGAGCATCCGGACGCCGTTATCGAACTAATCCGCAGCAAATACCACAGTAAGCTCAGCCGCGGACAACTCCGGTTCGAAGCCGAGGAAACCCGCAAACGGATTCAGGCCGACACGATTCCGCTCGGCCAAATCGAGGCGGCACGGCTCCAGCGGGTTGCGGAAATATTCTCCAATCTGAAATCAATGCCCAGCTTGAATCCGAAACAGCTGGACGGCTTCATTCTGAGCGGCGGCCGCTTGAACGGCATCTCCTTGACCGAGGCCGAACGCATCTGGCTGAACAAGCATCCGACGATTCGACTCGGCGTCGAGCGGAACTTACCACCCTATGAAACCCTGGACGCCGCAGGCCGCTACACCGGCGCTGTCCCGGATTTTCTGCAATTGATCGAAAAGCGGTTGGGCATCCAGTTCGTCCCGGTGCAGAACAAGACCTGGCAAGAGATAATGGAAATGGTCGAGCGCGGCGAACTCGACGCCGTCGCCGCAGCGCTTAAGACGCCGGAACGCGAACAATATCTATCCTTCACCGAGCCCTATCTGTCGATGCCGGCCGTCGTTATCGGCAACAAATTCCACGGCTTCATTACGTCGCTGCATATGCTGGCCGGACGGCGGATCGCCGTCGAACAGGGCTATTTCGTCCAGGAGTTGCTTAAACGCGACTATCCGAACTTGCAACTGACGGTTGGCGGTTCGGTAAATGACTGCCTGCGACTATTGGACGAGGGCAAAGTTGACGCATACATCGGCGATGCCGCTTCCGCCAGCTTCATCATCAAACAACAAGGCCTGTCCAACCTGCGCATCCTCGGCCAGACCGGCTACGTCGGCGAAAGTCGGCTGGCTGTGACCAAAGCGCACCCGGAATTGTTAAGTTTGCTGGAAAAAGCTTTGGCGGCGATCGAGCCAACCGAACGCGACAAGATCACCAACCGCTGGCTGGGAATCCAGGCCGACACCGGCGCCGACCTGAAAACCTTGGCCAAACCGGCGCTGGCCTTGCTATTGGCTTTGCTGTTCTGCTTTTACTGGGTTTACCGCTTACGCCGCGAGATCCGGGCCCGCAAAACCAGTGAAGCCGATCTGGCGCGCTTGTACACCAACATGTCTCTCGGATTTGCACTGCACCAGGTGATTCGCGATCCCGGCGGCAAAATCGTCGACTACCGTTACCTGGACATTAATCCCGCTTTCGAAAAAATGACCGGCCTTGGCCGCGAAAATTGGATCGGCAAGACCGTCAAACAGGTGTTGCCGCAAACCGAAGCGGCCTGGATCAACAGTTTCGACGGCCTGGACATCAGCGGCGAGCCGAAACACTTCGAAAACCATGTGGCGCAGATCGACCGCTGGTACGCCATCGACAGCTACAAAGCCGGTCACGACCGCTTCGTCGTCCTGGTGCAAGATATTACCGAACGCAAGCAAACCGAACTGGCACTGAAGCAAAGCGAAGAGCGGTTTCGTATCAGCCAGTTCTACGGCGGCGTCGGCATTTGGGAATCGGATTTGCAAACCAACCGCCAGTTCTGGTCCGAGATCGTCACCTCCGAATTGGGGTTTCCGGTCAGAGACATTCATACCTGGGCCGATTTTCTGGCCGTGGTTTACCCGGAAGACCGGCCTTTATTGATTGAAGCGACGCGACGCCATATCGAAACCGGTGCCAAATACGAGGTGGAGTACCGGATTCAAGGTAACGGCGGCGAGCGGCGCTGGATGCGCTCGGTGGGTCAGGCCGAACGCGACGCTTCCGGCAAACCGGTGCGGATGCGCGGTATCGTCCAGGATATCAGCGAACGTAAAAAAGCCGAGGAAAAACTGCGGCTGTCGGCGCGGGTATTTTCCGATGCCCACGAAGGCATCATGATTACCGATGTCGATGCGTTGATCATCGACGTCAACACCGCGTTCAGCGAAATCACCGGCTACAGCCGCGACGAAGCGATCGGCCGGAATCCGCGGTTTCTCAAATCCGGCCGCCAGTCCAACGAGTTTTATGCGCAGATGTGGCAAACCCTGAGCCAAAACGGCCATTGGCGCGGCGAAATCTGGAACCGGCGTAAGAACGGCGACTTGTACGCCGAGCTGCTGACGGTCTCGGCATTGCGCGACGAATCCGGCGCGGTCATCAATTACATTGGCTTGTTTTCCGACATCACCGAAACCAAAAAGCAACAGCAGGAACTGGAAGTACTGGCGCATTTCGATCCGTTAACCCAGTTACCGAACCGCGCGCTGTTTGCCGACCGATTTGCCCAGGCCATCGCCCACAGCAAGCGCGCCGACTCGTTGTTGGCGTTGTGTTACCTGGATCTGGACGGCTTCAAGCAGGTCAACGACCATTTCGGCCACGAAACCGGCGACCAGTTGTTGATCGAGGTAGCCAAACGCATCAAGATGAATCTGCGCGAAGGCGACACGGTCTGCCGCCTGGGCGGCGACGAATTCGCCTTGCTGTTCGAGAACCTGCAATCGATCCAACAATGCGAAGACACCCTGAGCCGGATTCACCAGGCCTTGGCCGAGCCGTTCGAATTGGTGGAACGCCACGTCCGTATCGCCGCCAGCAGCGGCGTGACGGTCTACCCGCTGGATATGGAAGACCCGGACATCCTGCTGCGTCATGCCGATCAGGCCATGTACCAGGCTAAACTCGAAGGCCGCAACCGCTTCAAATTGTACGAACACCTGGCGCAGCCGAGCAGCGCCTACAGCCAGCGCCCTAGCCGACTGGAGCAGGCTTTGGCCGAAGTCGGCCAAGCCTTGGCCCAAAATCAGTTCCGCCTGTATTACCAGCCCAAGGTCAATTTGAAATCGGGCGAGATCGTCGGCATGGAAGCGTTGATTCGCTGGCGCCACCCAGAGCGCGGCCTGTTGCCGCCGGCCGAATTCCTGCCGATCATCGAAAATACGCCGCTGGAAATCGACGTCAGCAACTGGGTGCTGCGTCAGGCCTTCATCCAATTGCAAAGCTGGCGCGAACAAGGCTTGAACCAGCAAATCAGCGTCAATGTCTCGCCGCGGCATCTGCAATGGCCGGATTTCATCAAGAATCTGGAGACGCTGCTGGCCGAATTCCCGCAGCTATCGTCCCGGCAACTGGAACTGGAAGTGCTGGAAAGCAGCGTGTTGGAAGATTTGATTTCGGTCGGCGAAGTCTTGAAGCAGTGCTTCCACGAATTGGGCATACCCTGCGCGCTGGACGATTTCGGCACCGGCTATTCATCGCTGGCCCACCTGCGCCACCTCACCATCAACACCGTCAAAATCGACCAGAGCTTCGTCCGCGACATGATCGACGATCCGGACGACATGGCCATCGTCGAGAGCGTGATCGCACTCGCCAAAGCCTTTAAACGAGAGGCGGTGGCGGAAGGCGTCGAAGACCTCGAACACGGCGTGTTTCTGATCGACTTGGGCTGCAGCGTCGCCCAAGGCTACGGCATTGCCCGGCCGATGCCGGCCAACGCCGTGTTGGGCTGGGTCGCCAATTACCGCCATCCGCCAGCCTGGAGCCGTTGCGCCGGAACCCAGCGCAGCGCCTGGCACAGACAGTTGGAATTGCTGAAATTGCAACAGCAATACTGGTTGCGCCGGCTGGAGCAATGCCTGCACGGCGAAGCTATCGACATCAAACCGCGCTGGCCGGTTGCCACGGCCAAAAAATCGCACCTCGGCCGCTGGCTGGAGCGGCAGAAAAACGAACGCAACGTCGATCGGCAATTACTGGAGCAGCTGGAACGCGCGCAACAGCAGCAACACCGGCTGGCGCAATTGATGTGGCGTAACCGGCAAGAGGGCCGCAACGCGGAAGCTGCCGAGCAGTTTAAACAGCTATTGGAAGTGAATCTGGAGATCGTCCAGTTATTGGAGCATTGCGAACTATCGTTCTGAACCGAACCGGCGGACGCCGGCTTCCAGCTTGGCGAAATCGCAGTGTTCGGCCAGGCAATCGGCCAGACGCTCGATCCCGGCCTCGCGCAGCACATTGAAATCCACGGCCTGGTTGGCGCTGTAGCCGGCCCAGGCCAACAATGCGTCGCAAGCTTCCGGCAGATCGAACAAACCGTGCAGATAGCTGCCGGCGACTTGGCCGTCGGCGGCAACCGCGCCGTCCGGCCCGTCGGCCAGCTCGAATAATGGACTGGACAAGGCCGGGCCGCGACTGATACCGAGATGGATTTCGTAGCCGGCCACCGGTGTATTCTGCCGGTAAAAACGGCCGGCCGTGCGCTTCAGGCATTTCTCGGCTTGCAACTCGGTCGCCATATCCAGCAAGCCCAACCCTTCGGCTTGGCCGGGGGCGCCTTCCAGACCGAGCGGATCGGCGATCGTCTGGCCCAGCATCTGGAAACCGCCGCAAATGCCCAGCAATTTGCCGCCGTAGCGCAAATGCCGACGAATAAAACCATCCCAACCGCGCTCGCGCAATTGCGCCAGATCGCTACGCACCGCTTTGCTGCCCGGCAGTACGACCAGATCGGCGCCGTCGACCTGGTCCGGCCGCTTGGCGAAGCTGACTTTGACGCCGGGATGCAATTGCAGCGGGTCGAAATCGGTATGGTTGCTGAAACTGGGCAGGTGCGGCACGACCACCTGAAAACCGCCGGCGTCGGCTGCAGCATGGCGGGTGGACAGCGCATCCTCCGCTTCCAGGTACAAGTCGTGCAGATAAGGCAACACCGCCAGCACCGGCTTGCCGGTTTTGGTTTCCAGCCAGTCCAGGCCGGGCTGCAGCAAACCGATGTCGCCGCGGAAACGGTTGATAACGAATCCCACCACCCGCCGCCGTTCGCTGTCGGACAGCAATTCCAGCGTACCGACCAGATGGGCGAACACGCCGCCGCGGTCGATATCGGCAATCAAAATCACCGGACAATCCACCGCTTCGGCAAAGCCCATGTTGGCGATATCGCCCGCGCGCAAATTGATTTCGGCCGGACTGCCGGCGCCTTCGACGATGACCATCGCGTATTGTTCGGTCAGGCGCCGCCACGACTCCAGCACGGCTTGCTTCGCTACTTTTTTATAGTCGTGGTACTGCGCCGCAGACTGGTTTTGCAGGACTTTGCCATGGATGATGACTTGGGCCGTGGTATCGGAATTGGGCTTCAGCAATACCGGATTCATATCGCTATGCGGCGGCAAGCCGCAGGCGGCCGCCTGGGCCGCCTGGGCCCGGCCGATTTCGCCGCCGTCTACGGTCACGGCACTGTTCAAGGCCATGTTTTGCGGTTTGAATGGCGCTAGGCTGACGCCCTGGCGCCGGTAGTAACGGCATAAGGCCGTGACCAGCGTGCTTTTGCCGGCATCGGAGGTGGTGCCCTGCACCATCAAGGCCGGAAACGGCGACTTAGGTGTCATCAGGCCAGCTATTTTCGTAAACGAATGCCGACAACGGCTGCGGCGCGGCCCAATTTTCCAATTCCAGCATCGGCTTCGGGTAAAACTCGGCGACGTGGCCCAAACATAAAATCGCTATCGGCCGGCTGCCGGCCGGCATGTTCAACAAATTTGCCAGCGCCTGCGGCTCGAACAACGATACCCAGCCCAAGCCCAAACCTTCGGCGCGGGCTGCCAGCCACAGATTCTGGATCGCACAAGAGGCCGAGGCCAAATCCATTTCCGGCAGGGTGCGGCGACCGAAGATGTGACGTTCGCGCCGGTCCGGCAACGCGACGACCAACAGCTCGCCGCAATCGAGGATGCCTTCCACTTTCAGCTTCATGAATTCGTCGTGGCGTTCGGCTAACGCCTCTGCGGTCGCGCGGCGCTCGGCTTCCACCAACTCATGGATCTGCCGGCGCAGTTCGCGGTCGCTGATCCGCAAAAATCGCCAGGGTTGCATCAAACCGACGCTGCCGGCCTGATGCGCGGCTTGCAGCAAGCGCGTCAGGACTTGCGGATCGACCGGGAGATCCAGGAAATGGCGCATGTCGCGGCGTTCGGCGATAGCGCGGTAGACGCCGTTCAGTTCCGGCTCGGAAAAGCGGTAAGGCGACTGCGTCATCAAAATGCGGCGGCGACAATCACGGCGGTTTCGACCAACTCCACCGCCGCGCCGTAGACGTCGCCGGTGCAGCCGCCCAAGCGGGCGATGGCGGTGCGGCGCAGCCAAAACAGCAGTAGCCCGGCGGCCAATAGCGCCGGCCAACCCGCCAGCGCCAAGCCCAATAGCGCACTGGCCGCGATCGGCCAACGCGCCGCGTCTGCCGGAAACTGTTCCAGCAGTTTGGCAGCCAGGCCGTGAGGATTGACGTAAGCGGTGCTGCACATCAACAGCAAAATCGCCGCCCGACCCAATACCGGCGCCAACACCAGCGCGGCATAGCGTTGTTCGGCCAGCAGTGCCTCGATCGCCGCGAATTTCAGCAGCAACACCAGCAACAAGAGACAAACCGCAATCGGGCCGGAGCTGGGGTCTTTCATAATCCGCAAGCTGCGCTCGCGGTCGCCGTAACCGCCGACCCAGGCATCGGCGCAATCGGCCAAACCGTCCAGATGCAGGCCGCCGGTCAATAACACCCAGGCGGCCAGCACCAGGGCGGCACCGGCCAAGTGCGGGCCGCCGGCCAGCATTGCCGCCAGCAGCGCCAGCAGCAAGCCCAGCAGCAGGCCCACCGCCGGATAATACAGTGCGGATTGGCCCAGCCGCCGCGGCCCGGCCGGACCGGTGTCCGGGACCGGAATGCGAGTCAGAAACTGTAAGGCCAGCCAGAATGCCTGCACGGTTATTTCAGATGCCGGCCCTTGGCGTCTTTATCGATATGGCCGGTAAAAATCAGTACGCCTTCGATAAAGCCCCACATCACGCCGAAACCGCCGGTGCCCAGCGTGACCAGGGTTTGCAACAGACCCAGCATATAAAACCCCAGATAAATCCGGTGCAGACCGATCGCGCCGAAAGCAATACCCAGCAAGGCCGCCAACATCCGGCTCTTTACCGGTTTGACTTCCATCAAGTAGGCGCCGACCGGACTGACTTCGGTGACCTTGCCGTCGTCCTGATCGAAATCGACGTCGTCGCCGGCTTTAGGCGGCTCTTGGGAGGTCCATTGGTCGATATGGAATTCGTAAAACTGGTTTTGGTATTTGATAACGCCGGTTTGGCAGCGTTCGTCGTAACTTTCGATATGTCCTAGCATGGGCTAATCCGCATTGGTTTGAGTTGTTTTTATTATTCTGCCGCGCCGGAGCGACTCGGATATTTGCAGCGCCGGCCATGATACGGGAAAGCGCCATGGCCTGCCATCGTCCGCAACGCTCGCTACCGGCGTCAGCCTGCGGATACTCCGGCTTCGGCAAAGGTCGCCATTTCGTTGTGCAGCCGGCAGGCCATTTGCAGGATAGGTACCGCCAACGCCGCGCCGCTGCCCTCGCCCAGACGCATGTCCATCGTCAGCAGCGGCCGGGCTTGCAACGCCTGCAGCACCCGGCCGTGGCCCATTTCCGCCGAACAATGGCCGAAGAAAAACCAGGCCGTGCAGCCGGGGTTGAGCCGCGCTGCCAGCAAGGCGGCGACGCTGCTGATGAAACCGTCGACCAAAACCGGCAAACCCTGCTGCGCGGCGGCGATGTAAGCGCCGGCCAGTGCGGCGATTTCGAAACCGCCCAAGGTTTGCAGAATGGCAAGCGGCGTATCCAACAGCGGCCGGTGGCGTTGCAGCGCGGCCTCGATCACCGCGGCTTTGCGGCCGATTTGTTCCGGCAGCAAACCGGTCCCGGCGCCGGTAATCTCCACGGCCGGCAGACCCAAACAGGCCGCGGCCAACGCGCTGGCGCTAGTGGTATTGGCGATGCCCATTTCGCCGCCGACGAACAGTTGCGCGCCGTTCGATAGCGCCCGCGCCACGGCACGGCGGCCGGCAGCCAGCGCGAATTCCAGTTGGGCGGCGGTCATCGCCGGGCTATCGATGAAATTGGCAGTGCCGGAACCGGCGCGGTCGGCAATCACGTTCGGCAGCGCCACCGGCTGCAGTAAGCCGGTATCGACCACTTCGAAATCAGCGCCGATATGGCGAGCCAGCACATTGACCGCGGCGCCCCCGGCGGCGAAGTTTTTCACCATTTCCGCGGTAACCGCTTGCGGAAAGGCCGATACGCCCTCGGCGGCGATACCGTGGTCGGCGGCAAAGACGCTGATATGAATGCGGTCTATGCCCGGCGCTGCGCTGCGTTGCATCGCCGCCAGCCGGGCGGCGCAGTCCTCCAACACGCCCAAGGAACCGGGCGGTTTGGTCAGTTGCTGCTGGCGTTGTTGGGCTTGCAGGTAATAGTCGGCCGCGGGCGCGGCAATCGGCTCGAAGATCCAATTCATCGGCGGGATTAAACCTGTTTCAGGATTTGCGGCAAACCGGCGGTGACCAGTACCACTTTATCGCAGAGTTGGGCCAGTTTTTGGTGGAGGAAGCCGGCTTCGTCGACGAAGCGGCGTGTCATCGGATCGGCGGCGACCACGCCCAAGCCGACTTCGTTACTGACCAGAATCACCCGCTGGCCGCCGATACTCAGCGCCTTGCACAAGGCATCGCTAAGGTCGCGGTAACGCTCCGCCTGCAGATTCCCTTGCCGGTCGAACAGCGCATTACACAGCCACAAGGTCAGACAATCCACCAGCAAACATTGGCCACGGCCGGCCGATTCGGTAATGACCCGCGCCAAATCCAGCGGCTCTTCGAGCGTGGTCCACTCGGCCGGCCGCCGCTGCCGATGGTGCTCGATCCGCGCCTGCATTTCGGCGTCGCCGGCTTCGGCGGTCGCCACATAGACTACCGGCAGACCACTGGCCAGCGCCTGTTGTTCGGCATAGCGGCTCTTGCCGGAACGGGCGCCGCCGAGCACCAATTCAATCATCGGCCAGGCGCACCGCCAGCACATCGCATTGGGCATGGTGCAACACGCCGTTGGCGGTAGAGCCCAATAACAAAGCCAGGCCGTGGCGGCCGTGCGAGCCGACCACGATCAAATCGACTTGGTTTTCCGCGGCGACGCGGACGATTTCCAGTTTCGGGCTGCCCATCTCCAACCATTGCCGCTCGGCCGGCACGCCCAATTTTTCGCCCAATTCGGCCAGCCGTTTTTTAGTGGCTTCGATCAGTTCCTGGGTCAAATCGACATCGAACGGAATCATCGGCCCGTAAGCCGGATCGGTAATCGGCAGATTGTCGACCACATGTACCAGGCTGAGTTGGGCCTGATTTTGTTCGGCAAGGCGTTTGGCTTTTTCCGCGACTTGACCGCCGTGTTCGAAAAAATCGGCAGCCAGCAAGATATGTTTGTACAGCGTCATAAATAAGCTCCAGGTTAATCGGCGGTAGGTCCGGCGAATAATAAGGTCATTACTTGCGAGGAAATCAGTATATATAAAAACGCCAACGCCAAGCCGAATAGCAGGGGCCGATCCAGCGCATTGCGGAAGATGTGGCCGTTGACCAGCCAATGCCAGATCATCATGCCCATCACCACGATGAAAGCAACGTCGCCGATCTGGGTTTGCAGGCTGGCCACGGCCGGAATTGCGCATAAGCTGATCAGGGCGTCGGTACCGAGCAAGGCGGTAAAGGTCTGCGGAAACCGGGCGGTTTTGCCGGCGAAATACAGCAGCGGATAACAAAACCCGACCAGTAGCGCCGTTTCCACTGCGATCTGAGCGATGGCTTTGCTCCAGGAGCCGTCCAGCAGCAGAATCAAAAGATTGACGCCGATATAGGGTAAGAAAACCAGCCGGTACAACACCGGAGCGGCCGGTACATCCTGCGGACCTTTGCGCAGGATGGTAATCTCGAAAAACAACACAATCAGTTGGTACATGGTCACTCCGCTTGTTGTAGGTTTTCCTCCGCGGCCAGCCAATCCGTCTCGGCTTGTTCCAGCGCGCTGTCGATCTGGCTTTTGCGGCTTAGCAGTTGTTTTAATTGTTCCTTGTGTTCGTCGGCATAAATCGCCGGATCCGCCAGCATTTCCTCCAGATCCCGTTGTTGCTGGTGAAACTTTTCCACCGCCGCTTCGGCCTTTTTGACCGCATCCAGCAGCGGCCTCAGCCGTTGCCGGCGTTCGGCATCCTGCTTGCGTTGATCTTTGCGCGATACGTTGCCGGTCGAGTCGCTACCGGCGGCCGGTTCGTCTGCAGCCCTCTTCTGTTCCGCCAGCCATTGCTTGTAATCGTCCAGATCGCCGTCGAAAGGTTGCAGCCGGCCGCCGGCCACCAACAACAACTGGTCGGTGACCGAACGCAGCAAGTGCCGATCGTGCGACACCACCACCAACGCACCCTGGTATTCCTGCAAGGCCACGCTCAAGGCGTGGCGCATTTCCAGATCCAGATGGTTGGTGGGCTCATCCAGCAACAACAGATTCGGATTTTGATAGACCAGCATCGCCAGCACCAGCCGGGCCTTTTCACCGCCGGAAAACGGCCCGACCGGATCGTTGACCTTGTCGCCGCGAAAATCGAAGCCGCCCAGAAAATTGCGCAAATCCTTCTCGGTGGCTTGTTTGTCCAGTTGCTGCAAATGCCACAGCGGGCTCTCCTCCAGCCGCAGCAATTCGAGCTGGTGCTGGGCGAAATAGCCGATGTTCAAATCCTGGGCGGTCTGCAGCTTACCAGCCAACGCCGGCATTTGCCCGGATAAAACTTTGATTAAGCTGGATTTGCCGGCGCCGTTAGGGCCGAGCAGGCCGATCCTGTCGCCGGGCGAGATCGACAGGCTGGCGTTTTTGATCACCACCTTGTCGCCGTAACCGATGTCGGCTTCCTCGATCTTCAATAGCGGATTCGGCATCCGTTTCGGCGGCGGGAAGGCGAATCCGAACGGCGAATCGATGTGGGCCTGGGCGATGATTTCCATCCGCTCCAGCGCCTTGATCCGGCTTTGCGCCTGGCGGGCCTTGGTGGCTTTGGCCTTGAAGCGGTCGATGAAGCTCTGGATGTGGGCAATCTCGCGCTGTTGCTTTTCGAAGGCGGATTGCTGCTGCGCCAGTTTCTCGGCCCGCATCCGCTCGAAGTCGGAATAATTGCCGGTATAAATCTCGGCCTTGCCTTGTTCGATATGGACGATGTGGTCGGTGATCGCATCCAGAAAATCGCGGTCGTGCGAAATCAGCAACAGCGTGCCGGGATATTTGACCAGCCAGTCCTGCAAATAAATCACGGCGTCCAGATCCAGGTGGTTGGTGGGTTCGTCCAGCAACAACACGTCGGAGCGGCACATCAGGGCCTGGGCCAGATTCAGTCGCATCCGCCAGCCGCCGGAAAACGAACTGACCGGCCGGGCTTCCTGCTCGCTGGTAAAACCCAGACCGTTCAACAACCGCGAGGCGCGGGCCTGGGCGGTGTAGCCGCCGGCGTGTTCCAGTGCCACATGCAATTCCGCCAGTTTCAAACCGTCGTGCGCCTGCTCCGCCGCAACCAACTCGGCCTGCAGCCGGCGCAAGGCCTGATCGCCGTCCAGCACGTAATCGATCGCCGAACACGGCAATGCCGGAGTTTCCTGGGCGACATGGGCGATTTCCAGATTCGGCGGCAACGAGAACTCGCCTTCGTCGGCATGCAGCTCGCCGCGCAACAATGCGAACAAGCTGGATTTGCCGGCACCGTTGGCGCCGGTCAAGCCGATTTTCTGGCCCTTATGAATGGTGAAAGACGCCCCGCTGAACAGTTGGCGGCTGCCGCGGCGAATCGCGATGTTTTTGAAATTGAGCATGGTGGCGATAAAACGTTCGGCTCGGCGACATGCCGCACCGGGATCGCGATTTTAGCGCGGGATGGGGTTCGGTGGGTGACGGATTTTGTGGCGCCCGTCCGAAGCCGGAGCGGGCGGCGGCGGGATTCCCGTGGCGGCGGCTTAGCGCCGGTAAACTTCGATACCGGCCTTGATCGCCCGTTTGGCAATGGCTGCATAAGCACCGGATTTGCACAGCACGAACAGGTTTTGCGGTAGTTGGAGTTCGGCAATCAGCTGCTGCGTCAGTTTTTTTTCGTTGGCAAAGCGGGTTTTGGCAAACGCCACGACATAGGTTTTGGCCTCGGGATAATGCTGCATCGGTTTTTCCGCCAGCCAAATACGCTTGACGCCGGACAAGTTTTGCCCGGCTGCGCGCAACACGGCCAAGGTGTCGCCGTCGGCATCGGGCATGATCAACACGTCTTTGCGCGTCAGGTTTTGCCGCTCGATAGCCGCGGCATGGTTGACGTCGATTTGCCGCTCCGCCCGGCGTACCCACTGCTCCGCAGCAGCGTCCTCGCCCCGGCTGCGGTAAAAGTATTCCAGCCAGCGACAACCGTCGAGCGCCAATTCCGGCTTGGCCTGCATCGCCACCTGGATTGCGTCGATACCGGCCGCATCGCCGCGTTTCAACAGCAATCGGCCGATCACGAAGTCGGCATTGGCGTCGATATGGGCGGCGCGGTAACGCTGAAACAGCGGCAGCGGATCGATATCGGGCGCGAATTCCTCGGTCAGCGTCGCCAAACGCCATTGCTGGTCGCGGCTCAGGGTTTCGGCCGGCAATGGCGTCAATTCCGCGAGTTGGCTGCGGCCTTGTTGACAATAATTGAAGCGCTCCTGCCACTTATCGCCGTGGCGTTGCAGCCAAAGCCGGTCGAAGTCGGTCAATACGGTGGTCAAGCGTTCGCCCAACCAGGCATGAGCTGCCGACAGCGCCGGCATTTTCGGCAGCGGGGTTCCGGCCTGCAGCGCCTGCAACCGGTCGCTCAGCGCCGGGTGGGTATCGTAGTGGCCGGTCGCCACCGCCATCGCTTCGGCGGATTTGCGCTGCAATTCGTCGGCTGCAAACGGGGCCTGGCTCAGGAAATCGCGCAACGGGCCGAACGGCGCAGCCGGCTGCTCGTTGCAATCGGCCTGCTGGAAAAACGGCGCCCAGAACCTCTCGTTGACCAGACCGCTGACCACGTAGCTGTTGACCAAAGCCTGCGCCGCATCGGCGCGGCTGGTCAGTTGCGCGGCGACGGCGTCGGCGGCGAATTCGTTGCTGCGGGCCAACGCGAACGAATAGGCGGCAAAGGTCGGCGCATACCAATCGAAAAAGCGCCGCATCAAGGATGCGCCGATGTTTTGTTGTTGTTCCAGGCCGTCGACGATGCGTTGCCAACCCAGCCTGACCCGGTAAATCCAGCCGCCGAAACGGCCATGCGCGGCCGACAGATGGCCCAGTTCGTGGGCGATCACGGCTTCGGCCTGGGCCGGAGACAGGCTCATCAACAATTCCAGGCCGAGTATCAATGTGTTTTTCGGAAAGCCGAACACACCCAGCCGCGGAGTTTGTACGATGGCGGCGTTGGCTTCCGGCGTCAGAATCACTTGGTGAATTCGCGGCGCGCGCAGTTGCCGGCTCAGGGTTTTCAGACGGTCGAACAGTTGCGGATACTGCTTGGCGGTCAGGCGGTAACCGTCGGGCGCTTCGAACTTGACCCACAGCGCCCTTAGCAGCACGTAGATCATACCCAGAATCACGAAGATCAATTTCTTCTTCAACAACAGAATCGCAAAGGTGGTGCTGGCCAACGCGGCCCAGCCGATGCCGACGCTGAGCGCCAACAAGGTAAACAGCACGCCGAAGATCACCAGATAACCCAATAGTGCCATCAGGCCGACTTTGGCCCGGTACAGATCGGGCCGTTGCTGCGCTTCCCGCTCCGCGCGGCAGATCAGGGCTTCCAGGTGTTCGCGGCGTTCGGTCGTGGATTTCATCGCAGGCTCCGTGCAGAGAAGGTTGAGTTAGTGGCATCGGCAAAAAAGCCGCCGGCATGGCGGCCCGGATATCATAACCAACCTAACGGAAAGATTGTGCGGTTAATCTTGAAGGAACCGGCGATGGACAGCGGCCGGGAAGCGCTTGCGCCCGATGCCGCCTAGCCCCACCGGCAACCGCCGGCGCGAAACGGATACTCCGACCGTTTAAACCTCGGCCGCACACCGGCTGCACGGCCGGTTGCGACGGAAGCTGCCGGCCCAGGTGGCGGCAATGCCGGTCAAAAATAACGGCAACGCCGCCGGTAAGGGCACCGGTTGGATCGGAATGCCGAACGTGCCTGACTCGGAGGCGGCGATCGTCACACCCTGCGGCAGAATCAGATTCAGCGTCGCGGTGTTATTCAAGGCGCCGGTGATGATGGCGTTCTGATCGACCGCAAATATCGTGAAGCTCAACAAGGCGCCGATATCGGCGTCGACGTTGCCGGTAAAAGTTTTGGTCACCGACAAGGTATCGCTGAAGGCGCCGTCGCTACTATAAAAGCTGGAGTCGAAAGCATCGGCGCCGCTGGTCGGTCCGAAATTGATCGAAGCGAAGCCGTTGGCGCTGCCGCCTAAGATGCTCAAAATGCCGTCCACTTGCAGTTCGAAAGTCACCTCATAAGGCGTAGCCAGGTCGGAGTGCAGAGAAATCACGTCGTCCAATTCGGCACGAGCGCTGAGTACGCCAATTTCGCCGTTGGCTTTAGCGTCTTGCGCGGTATTGTCGATTTGGCCGAACACTTTCAACTCCAGCAGGCCGATATCGGCCGAGGCACTGTAGTAGAACGCGCCGTTCGGATCGCCGGCCTGAACCGCGACGACCGAGCGGTCGAACGGCGTACCGGGCGGGCTGGGTTCGGCATCCGCGGTCACATTTTCGCGAACGAAGTTGCCGTCCAAATCGGTATAACCGGCCGCCCCGATTTGAGAGACGGCGTGGGCGGATAAACTGAAGCAGGCTAGCAAGCCGCCGCAAAGCAGGGAATAAGCGCTAGGGTTTCGCATTGGGAATCCTCCTGAAAATTGCAGGTAAAGGCCAAACGGCAGCGATAGTCTAGCGCGCGGGAATAGCGAATAATATGTTAGCTATTTCACATTTTATGTCCGAATTTGCTGACTTGATCTATGCCTTGAGTGGGCCCGAAATCGATCGGAAATAGACCGAGGGCAAAACCGGTGGGAATGGGATTGGACGCGAAAAATTAGTGAAAAGACTAAGTGCGTTTTGATCCGTTTAGCTCTCTTCTAATTCGCTGAAAATTAACGCTCTAAAACGAACTTGGCATTCAGTTCCCGCAGAAACTGAAACGTGTCCAGGCACTGCACGCCGAATTGGCGGCAAATATTCGGAACTTTAACTTTCTTGGTATTCGGCGCCAACAAAGCTTCATGAGTGACCACTGACGCCCCCAGGGTTTTAGCTTTGGCGATGAGCCAGGGATCAGCTTTCGCTAAGAAGTTATCGCGGTTGCCGGGATTGTAATCGCCGGTTGCGACACTTCGGACAATTTCGGAAAACACCCACTGAGTTTCGGTGTCGTCGTTGTCGATGAAGTGTGCCGGACGGAGCTTGACCCATTCTGCCAAATCGTCGTCACCGTCTCTGAGTTCTTTTCCGATCATCTGCACACTGGCGACCAAGCCCAATTGAAATTGCCGATCCAACCAATCCCAGTAGGCCGGGCAGATATCCATACCGTAATAGAAGTTCTTGGCTTGAATGTAGGTATTGGAATCCAAAAGATATTTCAAACGCCCAACTCCTTGGCAAAGGTAGCGATTTTGTGAGGTTTGATACCGCCCAATAACTGGCTGGCTTCACGGAGTAAAAGTTGACCGCAGAGCGCCTGGCTAACGACGGCACGAGAAAAACGCAGGCTGATTTGAGCTTTTTTGGTGCGGTAGTAACCAGGGCCGCCACTATCTTCGCGATCCCGATAGGCTGCTTGTTGGGCGCTAATGTGGCGCTGGTATTCGTCCAGGGTGATGAAATTCAGTGTCAGCGCGCGTCGAGCCAAGGTCCAGGTGCTGACGTGGAAATGTGCTTCCAGCGTCGCCAAATTGGCCTGCCAGCTTTCCAGGTCGGGTTGCCATAGCATTTCAAATTCAGACGCAGGCACTAAAAATTCTGCGGCGACGGCATTGCAAAGTATTTCTTCTTCACGATGCGCGTGGGTACTGGCATCAGAAATGCCGGACTGGCCGATCCAAATATGGCAGAGTTCGTGGATCAGGGTGAATAGCCGTGCACCTAAGGCATCTGCATGGTTGACGAAAATGATCGGCGCGTAATCATCAGCAATTGCAAAACCTCTAAACTCTTCGACGCGCAACGGTCGCGTGTAGTGGCCCACATCGCTTTGGCGCATTACCAAAACCCCGACAGACTCGATACGGCTGACCAAATCGCGGTAGTAATCTTCCCAACTGCCGCGTTGCGGATGATTGCCGACACCAAGCGCGATGCGCATATCTCGGACGATGGCTCTGACTCCATCTTTGACAGCAAAGCGGCCAACGATAGGATTTGGACCGACAAAATGTTGTTGCAAATAGTCTTTGTACCATTCCTGGCGCTGTTGCATCAGCTTGATCAGGTCGAGCAATTCTGCGCTAAGGTTCCGGCCGATTTGGCCTTCGATCGTTCTCAAATCGGGAATGGGCAAATCGTCGATTGGAGGCTGGACTAGGAACAAATAACCGAACGGGATATGGGCCTTTTCAGCGTAGGTCATGGCCTGCTTGAAGGTCAACGGCCGGTGGCCGGATTCCCACTCTCTGAGTTTATCTTCGCTGACACCGCATTTCCGGGCAAATTCAGACACGGCAATGCCGGAGCGCTCGCGCGCCCAGGTCAGCATGGTCGTGTTGATGTTTGCGACGGTCATAAGTCTATTTTTTCTTCTAAAAGGAGTACTAAAACATAACGCATACCAAGATCAGTAAGGTCTTATTACAGACAACGCGATAAGGTGCGTTCTTAGCGCATCAGTCTAGTCCGAATCATAGCATGACAGCCTTATACGCTATGCGTACGTCAGGATCATTGAGACAACCCAAAAAACCAGTTACGGCTCACCCCTTCGCAAAATCACTCTCCGCCTCGACTTCAATCCCACCCGAATACACCCCGCCGGCAAACCTTTGCCCACAGTCCGGAAACAGTCCTATCATGTGCCGGCGGCGTAAAGGCCGGCGCTGTTGCCGAGACCGGCCGTTTAACCGAGGTTGACGTATGGATGGCCTGTCTGCAATTTTCCACAGTCTGAGTCTGCGGGCGCGACTGGTATTTGCCGGCGGCCTGTGCGGCCCCTGGGTGGTCGACCATAATTCCGAACAGGCGATCTGGTTTCATTTGGTGACCAAAGGGTGCGGCTGGGTCCACTCGCCGGCCTGGCCCGAGCCGTTGCGGCTGGAAACCGGCGATCTGGTGTTGTTTTTGCCGCACGCCCGCAAGCACTATCTCAGTTACAGCCCGAGCGACGTGAGGCCGGATTTGCCCGGCGCCCGCACCGCGCACTGGCCGCAAGGCGACAGCGGCATGGTCTGCGGCCTGATCGAACCAGGGGTTGCGCCGTTGCCGGTCTGGCGGACCTTGCCGACCGAGATCGTGGTCAGGCAGCGGCAGGCCGGGCCGATTCTGGCGCAATTGATCGAATTGATCACGGCCGAATCCGACAGCGGCCGCTTCGGCAGCTTTGCCGTGATCGAACGCCTGTGCGACGGCATTTTCCTGTTGGCGGTGCGCCACTGCATCGAGTCCGGTTCGGTTCGGGGCGGCGTGTTCGGCGCCATGGCGGACGCCCGGCTGGAAAAGGCTTTGGCTCTGATTCACCAAGAGCCGTGGCGGGATTGGACTTTGAACGGGCTGTGCGCCCAGGTCGGTTTGTCGAAAACCGCATTGATCCAAAAATTCGACCGCCATTTCCAATTGCCGCCGATGGAGTATCTGACGCGCTGGCGGATGCAGATCGCCGCCGACTGGCTCAGCGAAAGCGGCATGACGGTCGAGAAAGTCGCCAGCCGCTGCGGCTACGACTCGCTATCGTCGTTCAGCCGCGCCTTCAAACGCTGCCTGGGCACCAGCCCCGGCCGCTACCGCCGGTCGCACAGCGGCGCCGAATATCCGTTGATTCCGATTCCAGAGTGATCAGGCCGAGCCTCACCACTGGATGACCAGTAGCTCCGGCACCTGCGCTTCAATTCAGCGCGCAACGCTCCAGGCTACACAGCGAAATCAACTTACGGGCATCCTGGGCGGTGATCGTGCCGTCGTAATCCAAATCTTTCGGATCGCCGATGGCCGCCGCCGTATTTTTGCTTGCCAACAGCAAACTCAAGTCGTTTTTATCGACATCGCCGGTCGTAACGAAGGCGCGGGATTTGCCGGGACCGGCAAAAACGATGTCGCGCGGCTCGTCCCCAACCAACAGGGTCCGGGTCACTCGGCCGCTGCCGTTCTCGTCCAGATTGACGATACTGACGCTATCGGATAGATGGTTGACGACCCAGATTTCCTTGTCGTTCCTGACCGCCAAGGCGACCGGCTCCAACCCGACCTGGACCGATCCCAACGGCACTGCACTGCGGTCGCCGACCCGGAACAATTCCAGCCGGTTATCCGGCTTGTTCAAGGCAAACAGTAACTTGCCGTCCGGCGACAGCGCCAACGGCCGGACTTGGCCGCTTTCAAACAGGGTAAAACCGGATTGCGCGTTTGCCGGCAGCAGTATGACAAAGCAGAGCCCACGCACGGTCGCGCGGCGAATCGATCCCAACATTTTGATCTCCTCCTGACGGGTAAACGCGGCGCCTATCCGCCGATACTTGCCTTTCACAGCACGGCCGGTCGAATAACACCCTCGGGTAATGCACACGACACCGCAGCGGCAAGATAAAGGAATATCGAGATGCGGCCGAGTCGAAACGGCACTAAGCGCGGCGCCGGTACAATAAGCCCAAGCCGGCGGCCATCAAGGCAAAAGCCGGCGGCAAGGGTACGGAAGTGACAGCGATCGGCGTCGCGGCGGCCTGCAACGGATCGCCGTTGGCATCCCCTAGGGCGTTGATGTTCAGGCTCAATTGGCTGCTACCGGCCATCAGAAAATCGAAATTGAGCACAGCCAGGATGAAACTGTCCGCCTGCAATTGGTTTAGTGTCGCCGCACTATCCAGAGACAATTCGAACAGATTCAACCGGCCTGCGCCGGCCAGTGCCGCCGCCGACGGATTCAAACCCAAATCCAGCAGGTCCAAAGCCTTACCCAAAACCGGATCGCCGAATACCGCGCCGACATACGCTAAATGATCGCCGTCGAAAACCAGGTCCAAATCGTAGGCTCCCAACGACGGCGCCGCAGCGTTACCCAAGCCGGATATCGAAACGCCGACGCTAAGCGACGAAGCGGTCTGCGTGATCGGCACCAGGCTCAATTCGATCGCGGCCCCTGCCGTTCCCGATATCGATAATAACCACGCAGTGAGCAGAGTCAGGCTAAAACGGTTTTTCATTTGCGGTATCTCCTTATGTTTGATGGGCTGGTCAGCGGTCTGTGGAAATTTGTTCAGTTGGTCGCGCACTTCGGCCGGGTACAGGATTGCACCAGTTTGCGGGCATCGAGAAGGTTGACGACGCCGTTACGGTCGATGTCGCGCGGGTCGCCGGCGGCGATCTTGCTGCCGCGCGCCGCCAGAATCCGGTTAATGTCGACTTGATCGACATCGCGGTCGCCGTCAAAATCGCCGGCCACCGTGATGGCCTCGCACACGTCCGGCACATGGTTGGTGTTGGTGTCGCCGACCCGGCGCCGCTCGATGTCGGTTACATCCGATTGGCCGTTTTGGTTACAGTCCGGAAACACGTTTAGGTAGTACACGTCCTGTTCGCCGTTATAGGTTGCGGTGTAGGCCAGGCTGGCCCCGTCCTTGCCCGACACCAAGGTGGAATAGTCGCCGATCTTGGTCGAGCCGTGCGGGTAAGCGATTGTGGTGTCGAATGCCGGGCTAACCGGAACGTTTTTGCTCCAGGTTTGCCCACCGTCCCAGGAGTAGCTGTAATACAGCCGCGACACCTTGTAATTGCCGCTATCGCGGGTGTCGTACCAGACGGCATCGATGCGCGAGTTGGGCGCCACGCCCATCATCCCGAACCAATTCCAGTTATTTTTGCTCTGCGCGTCGTCGTTGATGCGTATCGGCGCGCTCCAGGTGTCGCCGCCGTCGCCGCTGCGGACGAAGGTAATGTCGAGATTGTCCGCCCCCGGCGGATCGACCGTCGCCAAAACATAAAGCTGGCCGCGCATCGCGCCGGCCGAGCTATCGACACCGACTTGGACGTCGCCGATAGGCCCGTATTGGTTGGGGTTTTGCTTAAACAAAAACAGCGGAGCCAGACCGCCCAAGTCGATTTCGCGGGTATCGAAGGTCGGGGTTTGCGCCGGATCGCGGGCATTCAATGACCGGGAAAACAGGTGGTGATGCAGGTTACGGTCTTGGTGTTCCTCGTCGAATTCCGGCGGCTCCCGTCTGCCAGCCAGATACAGCTCGCCGTCGTTGCCGACCCGCATCGTGCCGAAGGTCGGGGTCTCCGGGATTGCCAGCGGCGGCTGGAAGCTGGCGCCTCTGTCGATCGAGCGGACGAAGCATTTTTCCGCCAGACAGTCGCGCCAATTCAGGTAGACGTGGCCGTCGCTGGTGCCGCCGCTGCGGTCCACGGCCATTTGGGCCTTGTCGCCGCCTTGGCCGTAAGCGAACACCGGCGCTTCCCAACTGCGGCCACCGTCCAATGATTTGATGACCTGGATGTCTTGGACAAAGGTATAACTCGGATCGAAATGCAGGCTCTGGTAGTAAAAATTGCCCAAGGCGTCGACATCCAGGGTCGGATTGCTGCGGCCTTCGCCCGGTGTGATCGTGCCGTTGAAATGCCAATGCGCACCGGCATCGGCGGTATAAGCCCATCCGCCTTGCCGAAACGACGAGTCCACCGAATCGAACTGGCGCCAGGAAACCACCATATTGGCCGGGTCCAGTGGATTGATCGCCAGACTCGGTTCGTTGGCGGCATCGCCGACGATATTTTTGCCGTCGGCGGTGACATTGACTTGGGTACTGATATAAGCGCCCTGGCTGTATTGATTCGCGATCGCGGACTGCGTCCAGCCGGCGGTCAGCATCGAAGCCGCCAACGCTGTCACCAAGCGCTTCGCAGGGGGCGCGCAACGGAGCGGACAGGTGCTAGCCGCTTGGCCTAGGTCGATTTTCATAACATGTGTCCTCTTGGCTTGCGGCAAAAACCGAACCCGGCCAAGCCGGCCGCGAACAACGCGAATGCCGGCGGCAGCGGCACCACCGCGGTTTGCAGCTTGAAGTTGCCGACAATCGCATCGCGGGTGCCGTTCAGGTGGTCGTAGCCCTCTCCCAAACCCAGATCGCCCGACAGACTGAAGCGGCCGGAATCGAGTCCCATCACGACGTTGAACAGGTTGTAAGACTGCGAGCGGAAAGAAACGTGGTTGTACAGACTCCAGGCCGAGCGGCCGCTGGCAAGGTCGATATTGGCGGCGGCGTATTCCAAGGTGTAATCGCCGGATAAAATGCGATTGAAGTCCGAGCCGGTATCGACCCGAAACCGGAACACCCCGGCCAAGCCGATAGCACCCGTCACCGTGGCCTCGAAATCGGCCGGATCGAAGTCGATGGTCGTCGGCTTGCTCCGCCGGTTGGTTAAGTTGGTGACCGAGCTGCCGTTAACGGCAAACGTCAATCCGGTTGCGGGAATCTCCGCCACGCCGGGCACCAGGTGGTCTTCCAAAATTTGGCTATAGCTCCGGCTGCGCGAGGCCTGCGCGTCGAAAAACTCTTCCAGGTACATCGACCGGGCAGGCGTTTCGTCGATATCCACGGCGGCGGCCAACGCGTCGCGATCCAAGTTCACGACCAACCAGCCGCCGGATACCGTGGCGGCCTCCGCCGGGGATAACAACGCCGTGACCAGCAACATACCCCAGCCGAAGCGGAGCGCCGAAAATCTAGCTAAATGAATACTCATAGTCATGCTGAGGGAAATAATCTCGAAAAACGGTGCCAGCCAAGACAAAGCACCCGGGTATGGCCGGGTGCGAAAGCCGGCTTAGGCCGGAATGGCTTTGCGTTTACGCCGAGTGGAGGCCATCACGCCGAACAAACCGCTACCGAACAACCAGACCGCTGCCGGCACCGGAACCGCAGACGGAGCCGGAGAAATCAGGCTGAAGGTACCGGCGCGGCCGGCTTGGCTGACGCCGTCGCCGCCGAACAGGAAGGCGCTGGTGCTGGCGGAATACCACAGTTCGCCGGTAAACAGCAGTTTGTCGCCGTCGGTGGTGACGCTGATGTTGCGGGTATCGTAGGTGGTGGACGAGAAGCTGACGTTGTTGGTCAGAGCCCAACCGCTGTTGACGCCATTATTGCGAGCGGCGACGTAGCCGAATTGGTAATCGCCGGATAGCAGCGTACCGGTGAAACTGCCGCGAGTCATTACCACACCGTTTAGCCCGGCAACGCCGCTGGCGGTAAAGGTCGACGAGTTGGTCAACGCGTCCTGACTGCTTCCCCACGTTAAAGTGGTCGCTTTGTTGTTGCGGCCGCCGCTACCGAACGGAATGCCGGTACCGGCCAAACTGGACGGGTTGATGTCGAACGACAGCGTCGCAGGCGCCGGGTAGGTATCGTTTGCCACGCCAAGCATTTGCGACACATTCATATTGTCCGCCAACGACTTGTCGAAATAATTGGCGACATAATACGAAGTGATCGCGCCGTCGCCCAAGGTCAAGCCCGACAACAAATCATCGGGATTGTCATAGGAAATTTGGAATACCCCGCCGTTCAGCGTGCCCGCACTTGCCACGTTAGCGATTGCCAGCGCGCCGGCAGCCAGTACGCAGCGTAGCCGCAGCGATTTCGATCCGATCTTTTGCATACTTTTTTCCTAAATGAAAGATATAAACGCTATAAGCGGCTTGAACGACTCAAGCCGTCGATGACTCTCGCACGAGAGGCGGCCCGGCTGTCTCGAGCTGCCGAGATCCGCGGCTTTCCGGCTCCACCTTGCGGCGGATGTGGCGAAGTGCTCCCTCCTTGAAAACCGGACGGCTGGACCCCGAACGGCATATTCCTTTAGTGAGCGGCGGTTGCTAACGCACCGGTCGGGCGGGCCACAGCCGCCACCAGAACGCTGGCAAACGCTACAACAGGAGTTCAGCAGATACCATGCCAGTCCTAACAAATAAAACCAGATGCCGATTCAGCAGGCTGGAGCGGGAAGCCGAGCGGCTGAAATATTAGGAACGGCGGGGCCGGAAAGGGTGGACGGGAGATTCGAGTCGCGATTGAGAGAATGGATGTCCGCTCCAGCTTGGTCTGATGACGACAAGCCCAAGCGATGAAACGGACGACGGAAGTTAGGGGATTTAACCCAAACACCCCCTAAGCGGCAAATGGTAACTTATTGTATTGGCTGGCTCTTTGGCTTGATATCGGCAAATCCCGATACCGGCCTGGGTGATTTAACATATTTAGATTGTCCCTGGCCGGATCGACGCCGCCAAGCCACCACGAGAACAGGCAAAATCGGATTTTTAAATCGTAGCAGCGCTGAAAATCGGCTAGGTACGGAAGAACACATCGGCCAGATCGCCAAGCAGACCTTGCTCCGGGCGGTCGGCGAACACGCCGCTTGCCGGCCGCTCGGGCTCCATGCCGCGCACGAACAAGTATTTGACGCCGCCGAAATGGCGGGCGTAATCGTAGTCCGGCAGGCGTTGGTCCAGGTATGCGTGCAATACCAGACTGTACAGCCAATATTGCAGGCCGTAATTGTGTTCGCGCATGGCCTGCAGCAGACTGGCCTGGCTATAGTCCGCCAAGGCGTTGGTTTTGTAGTCCATTACAAAGTAGCGGCCGCCGTAACAACAGACCAGATCGATGAAGCCGGTCAGATAGCCGCTGATTTGTTTGGCGTCCAGCGCCTGATAGGCCGGACAGGCGGCCAGGATCCGGTTGATGCGGGCGGTATCCACCCGGCCCGGCATGAACAGGTAAAACGGCATTTCCTTGATGCACTGCGCCGGCGCCAGATTTTTCAGGCAAAACCCCGGATCTTCGCTGAGCGGTGTGGCCGTTACCCGGTACAGCACCTCGCTCAAAATTTGCGGTTGCGCCAACTGCAGACCGTAGCGCAGGCAGGCTTGGGCGCTGGCGCGGCCGATGTCGCGGCGCCCGGCCAAGTCGGCAAACGCCACAGTCTCCAGCAGGCTGTGGATCACGTTGCCGGTGTGGGCGCCGCGCGGCAGGGCTTCATCGCCGGCCGGTTGGCCGTGGCTTTCTTCGGCTTTATCCTCCGGCAGTTCCGGCGTCTGCTCCAGGCTCAGCGCCGCCAACGCGGTGTAGCTGCTCATTTGCCAGATGCTGTGCAGACTGCGGGTTTGGCGGCGATGCGCCAACGCCAGGTCGGTAGCACGGCGGTCGGCCGGCAATTCGGCCAGCTCGCCGGCCGCTTCGGCCGGTAGCAGGCGGTACTCGAATAAATCCGGTTCTGCGCTTGCCAGCTGTTGCAGCACCCACTGCTGGCCGGCGAAATCGCAGTCGGCGAATTCGAATAAATAGGCCATGGCCGAATCGTTGGCCCGCTCCTTGGTGCGGACGTCGGCCCAATTCAGATAGCAGCGGTACTTGGCGCGGGTTAGCGCCACGTAAAACAAACGCAGGTCCTCGGCCAATTCTTCGAACAAGGCTTGTTCGCGGCGTTCGGCGAATTGTGCCGACCCCAGGTCGGCGACCATCGTCCCGTGTTCGTGGCATTGCACCAAAGCGGTTTCGGTTTTCAGCCGGTCGCTGCGCCGCCATAGATCGGGACAGAACACCAGCGGGTACTCCAGGCCTTTGGAACTGTGCAGCGTGACGATTTTGACCGCGTCCTCGTCGCTTTCCAGCCGCAATTGGCGATCTTCGCTACTGTCTTGCGCCGCTTGCTGAATCGCCCACCGCAGCCAGTCCAGCGTCTTGTTGATCGCCAGATGCTCGTCGATGGCCGCTTGCTGCAGCCGCTCGGCCAAATGGTGGATATTGGTCAGCACCCGTTCGGCTTGGGGTTGCGCCGACAGGTGTTGTTCGATCCGTTCCCGCCGCAGCAGTTGCTGCAGCGTCGCCAGCAGGCCCTGGTTGCGCCAGCATTGCAGATAGTCCTGAAAGCGCGACACCCAAGCGTCCAGCTCCGCCTCGTCCTGGCTCAGCCGGTACAATTGCTGGCCGTCCAATCCGAACCAAGGCGTGGCCAACGCCTGCTTCAACAGATCGATTTGGCCGGCGCCGGCTACGGCCCGCAGCACGTGGTACAACTCGAAAGCTTGGATGGAGGCGAATACCGACTGCTTGCTGTTCAATACTGCCGGTATGCCGGCTGCCAGCAACGCCTGTTGATAGGCCGCGGCAGCGGCATTGCTCCGCACCAGAATCGCGATGTCGCCGGCTTGTACCGGCCGTTCCGCACCGTGCTTTTCGGCGATGCGGCCGGCCGTCAGTAGCCGGCTGATTTCGGCGACGACGGCGTGCTCGATCAGCGCCGAGACTTCCCCGGAACTACCTTTGCGCGCGGTCCAATGCTCCTGCTTGCCGGGATTTTTATCGAGCTGCCACAGGACCAGCGGCGCACCGGCGATGCTGCCGTCGCCGGGCTGGCGGCCGGCCATGACCGGCGTGAAATCCAATTGATCGAACAAAAACGGTTTTTGCCGGCGGAACAAGCGGTTCACCGCCTGTACCAGATGCGGATGCGAGCGCCAATTGTGCAGCAACGTGTAATGCCGGTCGGCGCGTTGTTGGGCGGCGAAGTAGGAAAAAATATCGGCGCCGCGGAATTTGTATATCGCCTGCTTCGGATCGCCGATTAAATACAAGTAATGTTCCGCGCTGGCAAACACGCCGGAAAAGATCCGCCATTGCTTGGCGTCGGTGTCCTGAAATTCGTCGATCAACGCTGCCCGGAAACGCGAGCGTAATTCCGCCGCCAGCAAGGCGCCGTTGTCGCCGTCCAGCGCCGCCGCCAAGCGGGTGATCAGGTCGTCGAAGGACAACACGTTCTCCCGCAACAGGCGCCGGTCCAGCTCCGTGCGCAAGCTGGCCAACAACGCGGCGCGCAACGCGACCGGCAGCCGCCGCACTGCGTCGGCCAGAGCCTCGAACGGCGCGCAATCGATATTCAGGCCAGCCAAGTACTGCTGCTTCTGCTCCTCGGCCGGCAACGGCTTGTTCTTGCTGCTGCGGAATTTGATGCCGTTCAGACCGGCCAGCAACGTGACTTGGTTCAGACAGTCGAAATCCGGCAAATCCTGCTCCGAGTCTTGCAACCACTCTGCCAGGGCTTGCAGCCGTTGCGGCAAACCGGCGGCGAAGCTTGCGCTAAAGTAGCCGGCTTCTAGCGCGTCGATCAAGGTTGCCGCTACCGTCGGCAATTGCGCAGCGGCCGCCGCGCGCAAGGCCGGCAGCGCCGCCAGATCGGCGTCCAGATCGGTATCCAGCGGGTAGGCGTTTTGCTGCAGATCGATGCGCAGCACGCTATCCAGCAAGGTGTCCGGAGTCGGATAGGCGCGCAGCAGCAATGCGGCTTGCCAGGCCGGGCGTTGGTAGATTTGCCGACGCCAGAAGTCGTCGGCGCACTGCAACTTCAATTCGGCCACGTCGCCGCTCAGTTCGCAATCGAACAACTGGCCGCTTTCCAGTGCGTGCTCGGCCAACACCCGTTGGCAGAAACCGTGGATGGTGAAAATCGCCGCCTGGTCGATATCGAGCAGCGCCAGTTCCAGGCGTTGGCGAATGCTGGCGCTATCCTGCGTCAAGCCTGCCAGCCAGGCGGTAATCGCCGGATCGTCGTCCGGCGCCGGATGCAGCAGAATGTGCCGGGCCTCGACCAGGCGGGCGCGGATGCGGTCCTTCAGTTCTTCGCTGGCGGCTTTGGTGAAGGTCACCACCAGCAGTTGCTTGATGTCGAGCCGGCATTCGACCACAAAGCGCAGCACCAGCATCGCAATGGTGTAGGTCTTGCCGGTACCGGCACTGGCTTCGATCAGATTGATCCCGGTTTCCAGCTCGCCGCGAGTGGCATCGAAGGCCTTACTCTGCATGCGCCGCCCTCCAGGCCGGTTCCAGCCAATCCCGGCAGAACCCGCTAAATGCGTCGCCGAGCAAATCGCTCAAGTCGCGGTAGGCGAACAGTTGGCCGATTTCCGCTTCGTAACCCTGTTCGATGGCGTCGGCCAGGCGTTTGGCCGTTGCCGCCAGCGCCGTTTCCGGGTCGTTATGACGCACGAAATCCAGCGCCGCTTCGGTAAAAAACGCGTCGGGCCGGATTTGGCCGCTCCGGAAAATCGCTAGCAATTGCGGTAGCGCGTCGTCGGGGTCGGCTTGGGCCGGAAACCGTAAATCGGCATCGGCACAAACCAAGTGGGTGGCTTGCGGCGCGATGCGGTTGGCAATCAAATGCTGTAACCAGGCGCCGAAAAAATCGCGGCCTTTCAGTTTGCCGAAGCGGTAAATCAGTCCGCCGTGTTGGTGTAAACGCCCCAGTTTGCCGACCAGCCGGCAATCGCCGATGGTCAGATCGATGGCCTGGGGCGGCAGCGGTTCCCCCAGTTGTTTGCCGGCGATAATCGCGGCGAATTCGGCGATCGCCGGCTGGCGGCGGCGCCAGGCAATTTCGCCGGCGGCGCCGGCCGGCCACAAACCGCGGGCTTGCAATTTTGCCAGCGAAAATACTTTGCCCTGCAGTTCGGCATCGAGCCACTCCTGGGCTAACAAATAATCTTCCAGGCTGTTCAAGGCAAACGGTTCGCGCTCTTCGGCGTCGACTATCAAACCGGGAAGCTGCAGTTCCAGGCAGTGGCGGAAAAAATAGCGTTGCGGGTGGTGGAAAAACTGGCGTAAGCGGTCGATTTCGATCACGGTGTCGGTTTCGGCCGGCAACGCGCCGGACCACCAGGGCTGCGGCGCCGGTTTCTCGCCGCGCAGGCGGCGGGCGGTGTCGCAATCGTGGCGGGCGTAGCTGAACAGGTTGGGATCCTGGCCGAGGAAATAACGCTGGCTGAACGGGTGCAACGGGTGGCGAACCACGATGCCGTCCAGGCCGTAACCGTCGCGCAGTACCTCGAGCAATTCGCTGACGATGGGCGACGGCGGAATTTCGCTATTGTCGCGCAGCGATTGGCCCAGATAGGTAACGATCAGTTGCCGGCGGGCGGACAGCAGTATTTCCAGAAATTGGTAGCGGTCGTCGGCACGGCGCGAACGGTCGCCCAAGCGCGGATGCGCAGCCAGCAGGTCGAAGGTCGGCTGGCGTTCGATTTTCGGGAATTCGCCGTCGTTCATACCCAACAAGGCGATGATCTGAAACGGGATCGACCGCATCGGCAGCATCGAGCAAAAAGTCAGTTGGCCGCGCAGAAAGCCGGCGCCGGATTTGGTTTCGTCCATCCGGCCTTGCAGCCAGGCGACGATCACGGCCAAAGCCAGCGGCCGGTCGTGAATCGCGGCCATCTCCGCCATTTCGGCCAGCAGCTCATTCAGCGCTTGGCGTTGCGCCGTGTCGGCGCCGGCCAACAGGCCGTCGGCGTAGCGGCTCAGGCAGGTTTGCCATTCGCTCAGGGTTTTCGCGGCCGCCAACTCGTCGCCGGCCCGGAACAGTAGTTGCAGGAAAGCGTTCAGGCCGCCCAGCGCCTGCGCCGAAGAGCCTTCGATATCCGGGTAGGGCAGGATGTCGTCGACGAACTCGTCTTCGGCCAGGGCATAACCCATGAACAACCGCTCCAGGCCGGCCTGCCAGGTATTCTGCGGCGTCGGCGGCAGGCCCTGCGCTTGCTTGGCCTCGCCCGACCGGCCCCAGCGCACGTGCAGCTCCTGCAGCCAATAGGCGATCAATTCCAGATCGGCAGCCGCCAAACCGAAGCCTGTGTGAATCAGCGGTTGCTCGAGTAAATCCATGACCGCGCGCCAGCCCAGCCGGCTTTGCGACAGTTTCAGAAAACGGATGAAAGCGTCCAGCAGCGGATCGCTGATTTTCAGGCTGCGGTCGGCGACGGCGTGCTGGATGTCGTCGAATACCGCGCTGATGAACGGGGCGTAGGCCTGGATGTCCGGCGCCATCACGACAATGTCGCGCAGATCCAGATCGGGGTGTTGTTCCAGGGTTTGCAATAGCTGGTCTTTCAACACTTGCACTTCGCGCAGGCGCGAGTGGCAGGCGTGAATACCGATCGAAGCGTCGGCCGCCAGCCGGATTTGCTGCGGTACCCGGTTGGCGAGGACGTCGTTTTGCAGGCATTGCAGCACGGTCTCGGGCTCAGCCGGCTCGAAGCTGCTGGGTTCGAAGGCGAATTCGGCCTGCTCCAGCAACATTTGCTGGAATTCGCGGCCTTGCTGACCCAGCCGGACCAGTAAGGGATGGCCGTCGAACTGTTGCAATTCGGCCAGCAGCCGCTTCGGCGGCAGGTCGGCCCAGTAACCCTGGACCGGATTTAGTAGATACAGGTGGACATGGCAATGGCGGGACAAGGCCTGCAGGTAGTTCAGCATCAGCGGCGGCAAGCTGTTGACGCCGAATACCGAAACCCGTTCCGGCAATTGCCCGGCGAACGCACCGGGTTCCGCTTGCTGCAGTTTGGCGATCGCTTGCAGCCAGTGCACACCGCGGTGACGCTGGCCGATTTCGGCAACGACGGCTCGCCACAACTGGGCTTGCCAGGCTTCCGCCGGGCTACCGTATAGCAGGCGCCGCGCTTGCCAGGCCTCGAGCAGGTCCGGCCGCAGCATCTGGTATTGGTCGTAGACCCGCGCCAATTGTTGCGCCAATTGGTAACGCTTAAGCTCGGCGTTTTCGCCGACTAGATATTGCCGCAAAGCCTGATACACTTCGGCGTCGAGATCGCGCAATAAGGCTTCGAAGCGCCATAGCATCCAATGGCGGTCGAAGGCTGGCTCGTAGAGTTCGTCGTGCAGCGTCGCGGCAATTTCGGCGAAGAATTTGGCCGGGAACAAATAGCTGAAATGGCCCCAAACCTTCAGCCGCGCTGCCAGTTGCTGCGATAGCCAGCGTTCCATACCCTGACTTTGAATCAAGAACAACTCGGCGGCGAACGGCGACGATAATGGTGCGGCGCTAATGACCGTGACCAAGTGCTCCAGCAGGTTTTCGGTTTTGTTGGAGCTGTGCAGGACGAACATCGGCGGATTGAAAAATCTGTTTACAGTAAGGGCAAGCTAAGTGATAGTTTTACAGTAGCGTTTAACCAACAGGAATACAATGAAAAATCTGTTCTTTGTTTTTGCCCTGTGCCTGTCTTGCGACAGCTGGGCAGGCGTTTATAAATGCACCGATGCCAGCGGCCATACTAACTATCAGTCGTCGCCGTGCACCGAGCAACATAAAGCGGTGCAAATGAATCCCAAGACCGGCAGCAGCGTCGACATCACCGCACAAGAGAAGAAGCAAGCCGACGAAGCCGAATTGAAGAAATTGCAGTCAGAGCAGGAGCGCGCGGCGCAGCAGGCCAAACTGGACTTGATCGCGCAAACCAAGCAGGCGGCCAAATCGGAAAGCGAGCAAACCCAAAGCCTGATCAAGCAAAATCCGCTGCAGTTTTCCGCTTTTGCCGTCCCGCCCTACGATCCCGATAAATTACCGGTTGAAATCAAACCGTTCGAAACCCGGCTGCCGGATGTCGAGAAATTTCGGCGTTTAGCAGCTCAGAAAGCCTTGGCCGGCGGCGAATGCCAACGGGTCGAAGCCGACGAACTGAACGGCAAAAGCAAATTGGACCAGTTGGTGTTCTCGATCAACTGCAGCAGCGGTAAAACCTATACCTTCAGCGAAAGCGACCTGAGCCAGCCATGACCCAAGGCAAAATCATTTTTATTACCGGTTGCTCGTCGGGCATCGGTTACAGCACCGCGCTTTATCTGAAATTACGCGGCCACCGGGTGATCTGCTCGGCGCGCAAAGCGGAGGATGTCGAACGCTTGCGCGGCGAGGGCTACGAATGCCTGCAACTCGATCTGGCCGACTCGCAAAGCATTCGTGTTGCTGTAGACGAGTTATTGAGGTTAACCGACGGCAAGCTCGATGCGGTGTTTCACAACGGCGCGTTCGGCCAACCAGGAGCGGTGGAGGATCTGAGTCGGGATGTATTGCGCAACCAGTTCGAAACCAACTTTTTCGGCGTGCACGAGTTAACCAATTTGTTGTTGCCGGTGATGCGTCGGCAAGGCCACGGCCGGATCATTTACAACAGTTCGGTGCTGGGTTTTGTAGCGATGAAATTCCGCGGCGCCTATAACGCCAGCAAGTTCGCGCTGGAGGGTTTGGTCGATACTTTACGTCTGGAATTGCGCGGCAGCGGCGTGCATGTGGTATTGATCGAGCCGGGGCCGATCGAGAGCCGTTTTAGGCAGAACGCGTTTGCCTTGTACCGGCAAAACATCGACCCGGAACGCAGCGTCCACAAAGAAACCTATCGAGCCATGGAGGCTCGCCTGCAAAAGCAAGGTCCGGCGGCGCCGTTTACCTTGCCGGCCACGGCGGTCGCCGAAAAAGTCGCGGCGGCATTGGAGTCCGCGCGACCTAAAATCCGTTACCGGGTTACGGTCCCGACCCATCTATTTGCCTGGCTGAAACGCCTGCTGCCGACAGCGTGGTTGGATAAGTTACTGGTCAGCGTCGAATGAGGCGAAACGGGCCGGAAAAACCCTGATTTTCGCCAATAAACTCGCTAGCAAAGCGCATGAACTATGCTATTATCCCGGCCCAACATGTGGTGGCTAAATCGGTTGGATTAGCAGCTATATGTTCTTATAAAAATAACTGTGAGGTTCAATACATGAAAATTTTAAAAAGTGCTGTTATCGCGTTCTCTTTGGCTGCCGCTATGGGTTCTTTTTCGACTGCTGCGGTTGCCGAAGCCGGCAGAACGTCCTACAAACCTATTGATGCGATCAATGGCGTTTTAGAGCGTATCGCTGCTGCCGAGACTGCGATTAACAACGGCGCTGAAGACGCTGAAGTTGCAGCCCTGATCAAAAAAGCCGCTGATTTTTCCGAAGAAATCAATGCCAACGATAAAGTTGCCAGAGAAAATTCAAAAGTCAGATCTCACCTGAAAGCCGCTATCACCGCTGCTAAAGCCGCCAACCTGCAAGAGTCTAAAGAGCACTTGGCAAAAGCGAAAGCCGGCATCGATGGCTTGAAAAAATTGCTGTAATCGTTTCGCGGCAGGGCGCTTCGGCGCCCTGTTTTTTATCCCGTCTGCTCTACCGTTCCAGAACGGCCTTCCCGTTACAAATAAAATTGCTTTTCAGCCACTAAGGCTTCCAGTTGCGCAATCAAGTCTTTTGCGTTTTTGGCATCGATTTTCGCTAAATCCACCGATACCCCATTCATCAAACGCCACCGGTTCAATAGCGATTGTAATTTTGCAGCATTGCTCGCGGTGAAATGAAATCGACTCAGGATGCCTTGACAATCCCGCCCGTCAGGCACCGCTATTACAGCTCTCAACTCCCTCAGCGCAACTATCAGGTCTGCCACAACCGAAAGCCGGCCGTCAATCCAGTTTGTTACCGCATCCTCAGTGATGTTCGCCAGCGGCGAGTCGGCGTTATCGGATACCACCTTCAAGCAATGAACCAGTTCGCTGGAACTGAATTTAACCGCGGTTTCGAAAAAGGCGGAGGCTTCCATGTCGCGGATGTAGCCGTCGCTATATGTCTCATCTGCTTGGGACATTGTTTTTAAAGCGTGGGTCGGACACGGCACCGAGAAAGGCAACTGCGGATAAAAGCGCCGGCCGCTGTCGGCGTCAATGATTTGATCAGCCAAAACGCAACTGCCTAGCGGAAGATTGCGATGTCCGGCCACGCCCAAATTCAACAACAAGGGTTGCGCGACATCCGGGTGGCGCGCCAGCGTGTAGGCCACTGCTGCGGCCATCGCTACTTTTCCCAGGCCGCTAACCGTAAGAACGCTGTTTTGATTCTGGTAAGTGACAAACGCTTGTATTTGCGTGTTTTTTTTAAGCTTCCAGGCGGCAACCAGGGGCTTTGCTTCACAGGGCAGGGCCACAAAAACAAAAATCTCAGGTGCTGAGTCGTTCACATTTTTCATTAAAAAATGCTTTGTTTTTAATGTGTTGTTGAATATTGTTAATAAGTGACTTAAATTTAAGGCTCGTCATTTTATTTAGGGAGAACTTCAGTGATCGAGTCTAACGTCTACCGCGCCGAAAAAAGCGCCAGCGCCCGGCATTGGGTCGAAACATTATTGGCCGAACGCTCCGCGGTTTGGGAGTTGTATTGCCAGATAGGGAAAATGCTGCCATTCAATGGCGACAGTCATTTGCGCTCCGTGCTATCCGAATTCTCTCAGCTACTGATCGATTATATTTCACTCGGCCATTTCGGCATTTACGAGCATCTATTAACCGAAACACAGGACGAATCTACGGCACTGAACTATGCGGAACGGATTTATCCGGCGTTTTCCAAGATCACAGCCTCGGCGGTATCGTTCAGCGACACCTACGACGAAGGCCGGCGCAAATTCAAAACCGATAATCTGGCGCAAGACTTATCTGTACTCGGCGAGCACTTGGCAGAACGCATGGAGCTGGAAGACCAGCTTTGCTCCATGCTGCTGCATTGAACCGTAGAAACCACCAAAGGCTTATTTGCCGCCGACTGCCGAAATGCCGGAGGCCGGGCCGTTAGCCCCTTTGATAAACTGCGCTTTCAAATGGTCGAATGCCGCCTGCAGCGTCTTATCCATCACCACTTGATTGCCGATCGAGACGATAACTCGGGCTAACTCGGGCATTTTGGTTTTGGTCGCCAGCATGTAAATCGGCTGCACGTACAAAATCGAATTGCCCATCGGCAAAATCACCATGCGGCCTTTTTTCACTTCAGAACCCTGTTGGTTCCAAAGCGTGAATTGGGCGGCGATTTCCGGATTCTGGTCGATCAAGGCATTGACCTGCGACGGACCGTTGACCTGTACATCCTTCGGAAATTTGAAGATGGTAATACCCGGTTTGTAACCGCGGCCGCAGTCGGCTTCGTCCAAAGTGCCGGCCAGGCCGACCATGCTCAGATTGTCGCGGCGAATCGGCGTCATCGGATTGATCATGACGAATTCTTCGGTGTCGTTGCAACGGTTGAAATCCATCGTAATGAAATAGGGCAAAACCGATTGGCCGTCGACCGTGGCGTATTGCCAGGTTTCGGCCTGCTCGTAAAACAACTCCGGCGTGTTTTGGTGGTACTTGGCGTAAATCTTCATTTGCATGAAGTACAAATCGCGCGGATAGCGCAAATGTTTCAGCAAGTGATCCGGCATCTCCTTCAGGTTTTTTAACAGTCCGGGGTAGGCTCGGCTGTATGCCTTGATAATCGGGTCATCCGGGTTGGCAATGTAATAGTCGACGCTGCCGTCGTAAGCGTCGACCACCACTTTGACCGAATTGCGGATGTAATTGAACTGGTGGCTGCCGTCCAGATAATCGTCGGCGGCCGGTTTCGAGACCGGATAGTATTTCGATAGCGTATAGGCGTCCTGGATCCAGTAAAACCGGTCTTTGTCGATGACCAGATACGGGTCTTTGTCCAGATGCAGGAACGGAGTCAACGCGCTGATGCGTTCGTCGATATTGCGGCGCAGCAATAATTTGCTATCGCCCGAGATACTTGGCGAGAAAAAGATTTTTTCGTCTTTCAAATAAAAGGCAAACAACAGCTTTCTAAACAGCGATGGGATCGGGATGCCGGTATTGCCGCGGTAATCTTTGCCTTCGTCGGGTGCCGACGTGGAGATATCGGATACCGCCAGTTGGTTAGGCACAATGGCATAACGGTACTTTTCCAGACCGTAATAAATATCCGGATATTTGACCGAAAAGCCGACGTCGGAGCTCATGTTCAAATCGCGCAGATACCAGACGATTGGAATACCGGCGTCTTGCGCCGCCGGCGAAACCACCGCACCGTAACCGTGGGTGAAGCGCAGATGGGTGTTCTCCCAGTTTTGGGCTTCCTTCGGCATGCGCTCGATGTTGACTTCCCGCGCCGCCAGATTGACTTGCTGAAAATGGTCGTTGATGAAATAGCGGTCTTCGTCGACAGTCGGAAACACGTAGTACGAGCGCAAGCCCTGCAACTGCATGTAGCTGTCGATCAAAAACTCGCGATCCCAGACCGGAATGTTTTCGAAATGCTTGACGTTGGACCAGGCCTCGATATCTTTGGTCGCGTCGAGATTGACTTTGAAATCGACGACTTTGATGTTGTTCAGGTCGTAAGCCGCCATCGTCGCATCGATGTTGTGCAGCATCGAATCGCCCTCTGTCCGGGTAAAATTAGGCTTGACGATAAACTTTTCGATCATTTCCGGAATGGTATGCGAGCCGCTCAGCCCCCAGACCGCCAGATAACCGAGCACGGCAACGATGGTCGGGGTTTTGCTGCGGTGCCGTTCCGAAAATGCATAAAACACGATAGAGACCGCGATCGCGGCGATGAAAAATATTTCCAGCCAAATCAACGGCAATTGGTAATGCAATTCGACAAAGCCGGGGCCGAAAAACACCGGTTCGTTTTGGTCGGAATACAGCAGCGAAAACCGGTCTAGCAGAAAGCCCCAGATCACGAACAGCACGACAAAGCCGAACAGAACCGCCAGATGGATTTTGGCGCCGAGCGGAAACTCCTTACTTTGGTTGGGTACAAACACGTGTTCCAGCCAATACAACACGCCTGTCGCCAACAGCACCAGCGCGGCCGTAGTCAGTAATTCCTTTTGAATCAACATGTAAATCGGATACGAAAACATGTAGAAGCTGACATCGTTGCCGTATACCGGGTCGGTGATGCCGGCGGCTTCGCCGAAGAAGAACAGTAGCGCTTGTTCCCATTGCAAGTAGAAAGGGACCGCGATCGCGATGGCCAACACTAGCGAGACCGGCGTGTAAACCTTAGCCGAGCCGGTCATAAACACATCGGCAAAACGCTGAAAACGGCGGCGTTTGCCGTCGTCCATCAAGATGTCGTCAGGCGGGTTAAGGCCCAGGTAACGGGAGGCGATCCAGAAATGAAACAGGAAGATTGCAAAGAAGAATGCGGTAACCGCCCCGGAAAAGATAAAGCGATAGAGCAGCTTCAACCAAAAGTAGGTTTCGAATTCCAGCGAGCGAAACCACCATAAATCGACGAAAAAATCGAGAAACACGAAGTAGAACGCCACGTACAAAACGGCAGCTACTACCAGGGTTGCCGCCATCAGCGCCGGCAACAGTTTCCAGTTACGCATAATGTCCTCTTTTAATAGTTTTACGCTTGCCCGCCGTGGCCCCGACCGGAGTTAAATCGGCCCGGTTAGGCGTTTGCATATCGCTCGCCGAGCATTCTAACACCCAATTCCGGATTGTGATTGGGTTGCCGCGGGCTGGCGGTCAAGGCCTAAGGGCAAGTTGTTCGGCACTGGAATTTGGAGTATGTTCAAACCCAATAATTATGAGCTTTTTCAAAGGGCCAACAGGGGGAGAGGAAAATGACGCATCAAACCAACCACAGCAGACGGCGGTTTTTGCAGACTTCGGCAGCGGGAGCAGCCTTCGCGGCGCTGCCTGGATTGTCGGCGGCGACCGGCAGCAGCCTGCTGCGCAAAGCCACGCCGGGATTTAATGCCGATGTCGAAATCGAGTTTTCCGCGCAAACGTCGCAAGTACGCGTTTTTGCAGACGGCCCGGCCACCCGGGTACAAACCTACAGCGCCTCTCTTTTAAAGGGGCCGGCGAGCACATTGCGGACACTGCCGGACAATTATCTCGGCCCGATCCTAAACTTGCAGCAGGGCCAGAAGGTACGGATATTTTTCAATAACCGCCTGCAGGAACCGTCCATCATTCATTGGCACGGTCTGCATGTGCCGCAGCACAGCGACGGCCACCCGATGTATTCGATACAGCCCGGCGAGCAATACGTTTACGAATTCGAAGTACTGAATCGGGCAGGCACCAGTTTGTACCATTCGCACGCCCACGACTTGACCGCCGAACAAGTTTATCGCGGTTTGGCCGGCTTGATCGTGGTCAACGACGCCGACGAAGCCAAGCTCGATTTGCCGCGCGGCGAATTCGATCTGCCGCTTGTCATTCAAGACCGGCGTTTCGACGAGCGAAACCAATTGCAATATCTGCAGGCGATGCCGGAGCGGATGATGGGCTTTTTGGGCGACACGATATTGGTCAACGGCAAACCGCAGGCCGAATTCAGCGTCAAATCCCGCGCATACCGGTTTCGTGCCGTCAACGGCTCCAATTCCAGAATCTACAAACTCGGTTGGGACGACGGCACGCCATTGACAGCGATCGGTACCGATGCCGGATTGCTGGCGCAGCCGGAAACCCGGCCCTACATCATGCTGGCTCCGGGCGAGCGGGTCGATTTGTGGCTGGATTTCAGCGGCAGAGCCGTTGGCACGCGCTTGACCCTAAACAGCCTGGCCTATTCCGGCGCCTTGCCGGGGATGCATGGCGGCATGGGCATGATGCATGGCAAGTTGGCGCAGGGCGCGAAATTTCCGATCGCGGCGTTCAAGGTCAGCGAAAAAGTTGCCGACTCGCCGAAGTTGCCGAAAACCCTGGTGCCGTTGCAGCGCCTAAGCGAAGCCAATGTCGACAACCGGGACAACCCGATTCCGATAGCTTTGTCGATTCGCCATATGCGGCCGCTATTGAACGGACTTTCGTTCTCGATGGACAGGGTCATGGATTACGAGAAAGTGGCGCTGGGCTCGATCAAAAAAATCAGAATCTTCCACGACCATGGTGGCGCGGACGGCCAACACAGCGGCGGTATGGGCATGGGCCGGATGGGCGGCATGCGCGGCGGCGCGGAATCGGACCGCAGGGGCATGGGCGGAATGGGGGGCATGATGATGGAAATGGCCCATCCGATACACCTGCATGGCCAGCAGTACCAGATCCTGTCCCGCAACGGTGCAAATACCAAAGCCGCAGACTATGCAACGGTGAAAGACGGGTTTATCGATTCGGGCTGGAAGGATACGGTATTGGTGATGCCGGGAGAAGAGGTGAACATCATCAAGCCGTTCCAGGATTACAAGGGCTTATTCCTGTATCACTGCCACAATCTGGAGCACGAAGATTTGGGCATGATGCGCCAATATTACATCGGCTGAAAACAAAACGCCGGTGCCGAGACAAGCTCGACACCGGCGTGTTTAGCGGCTAGTGCGGATTACTTTTTCCCGAATAAATCCAGGATACGTTGCCGATTGGCAAAACCGACATAAGCCAAACCGCCTAAAATCAGGCCGGTAACCAATTGGCCGAAAAATGACGATTGTTCCGCGGACGCCGGTTGCCCAGCGACATCGGTTTTAGCCGGTGCAGGCGGTGGCGGTACGAATGCAGCTTGTTTTTTGTTGGAAATGTCCGGTAAACCCAGGCTTTTCCAGGCATCGTAATCCTGCCAAGCGGGGAATTTGCCTTGCCAGAATTCCTTGGTGAAATAAGGCGCCAAGCTCATGCCGTGAACTTTGGGGATGCCGCGCTCATCCATGTAGCCTTTGTAAACCACCAAGCTAATGTCGCCACCTTCGCCGATACCGTTGGTGGTGAACGATTTCTCGACATGGTCGTGAAACATCCAGACGCCTTGGCCGAAACTATTCAAGCCATCGTCGACGCCGCTAAGTTCCAGATCAAGTCGTTGTGCCGGCACCATGCCATGCACGTCGCGCTTGATATAAGAGGAGGGGCCGTTATCGACGCCGTCGTAATGTGTCACCATCGGTTTATGGCCGTGGATATGCAATGCGAACTCTTCCTCATGGCCGTTCAGGACGCGAATTTTGACCTTTTTGTTCTCTTCCATCAGGATCAACGATTCGCGTAAAGTGTACGGGAACGAGCGGCCGTTGAGCATGAAGTAATCCGGCTTGGCTTCGGTGATATCGTATTCCTGATTCATGCGCCGGGCGATAATCCGCGGATCGTTAGCGGAACGCACCATTTCATGCAGCTCCTTGTCCGCGGATTGGTAGTGCAGATCGTATTCGCCCGCGTATTTTTCCTTGACCGCTACCGATGGATGGCGGACTTGGCCGGCACCGACGTTAAACACCTGGACCCAGTTATTCGGGCGGTTTTCTTCCACCACAAAAATACCTTGCAACCCCATCGGAATATGCGTGTGGGGCTGAACATGGCAATGGTAATACATCGTGCCCGGCTGACGGGGTTTGATGACATAGGTTTTGCTTTGGCCCGGCATCACGTCCATTTGCCCGGTCTGGCCGACGCCGTCGTTGCCTTCGCCGCCATGGTCCATGTAAGGATGGTCGATACCGTGCAAATGAATCGAATGCGGGAAGTAATGACTGTTTTCCAACACAATCCAAACGATGTCGCCTTGCTCTACGCGGATTACCGGCGACGGTGCACGCAACAGCGGATTTGCCACCGGTTCGTATAGGCTCAGAGTCGACATGTCACGGGTTTTGGGCGCATAAACCCAGAACGTGGGCTGAATGCCGGGGGCAATGTCGAAAGTCGTGGTCGGTTCCTTCATGTCCGGCGAATGGCCGTTGAGCTCGGCGATTTCCAGCTTGATGATGTAATGGTCCGGATCGCCGTCGCCGTCCATGTCGTTGCTGACGGTGATCGCATCGGCGGCCAACTGGGTTTCCATCAGGGTCGCCATGGAAATATTGTTGGTACCTTTTACAAACGCAGCGATCTCGGCAGGGTTGTCCGGATTGCACATCCGCGACTCCTGAATTTCCACACCGTCGATCACTTGCGCCTCGCGCCATTTCGGATCGGTAAATTCTGAACAAAACTCTTCTGCCGCCCCCAATTTGACGTTAGTACTTGCCGGTAGCTTGTCCGCCGCCGCCAAAACCCAGTGCGAACCGGACAGCAACATCGCGCCACACAGCATGGGGATAACCTTTTTATGCATACAAAACCTCATAAAACAGACAAATTAGCGGATAGCTCGACAGGGCATCCGAACATCAGAAAAAGCGCGATACTGTAACCAGAACCCATGGGTAAAGTACAGAAATTATTTAACAATTTTGCCGCCGAGGCGGCTCGGTTCGCCAGCCGAGAAAACCTTGCAATCGGGCGAAGCGGCTATGCCTTATAATTCCATAACCGGCGCTTTTTGCTAATCGTCGGACAAAATATTTGCCCGTTAATTCAGCACGCGACATTATGCCCAGCCTACGACTCCTGCTTTGTTTGATCCTAATTTTATCAGTTCACGGCGGCTATGCCTGGCTCAGTAACCGCCCGCAGGATGCCGGCACCGACGTTCCGGCCGGCAAGTTGATGAGTCTGTCGTTTGCGCCGTTCCGTGAAGGCTTCAATCCGTTGCTGGCAAAGTTTCCGCTGCCCGAACACGTCGATGAGGATTTGCGTTTATTGGCGGATAAAACCGAAACCATCCGCACCTATTCCAGCCTGGGCGGCATGCAACCCACGCCCGAATTAGCACGGAAATACGGTTTGCAGATGATTCAGGGTTGTTGGATCGATGCGATTTATCTCGACAACCAACGGGAAATGGAAGCCTTGATCAAATCAGCGAACGCGAATCCCGATGTCGTGAAACGGGTCATCGTCGGCAATGAAGTTTTGTTGCGCGGCGAAATGGATGTCGATCGGCTGATCGGTTACATCCGCGCCGTGAAGCAGGCGGTCAAGCAACCGGTGTCTTATGCCGACGTCTGGTCTATGTATATGAAGCATCCGCAACTGATCAACGAGGTCGATTTCATCACCATTCATATTCTGCCCTATTGGGAGGACGAGCCGATCTCGGTGGAAAATGCGACGCAACATTTGGAGAAAATCGTCAAACAAGTGGAAGACGAAGCGCGCGGCATCGCCCCCGGCAAACCGATTCTGATCGGCGAGTCCGGCTGGCCCAGTGCCGGTCGCCAGCGCGGTCTGGCAGTACCGAGCGTGGTCAACGAAGCCAAGTTCATCCGCGGCATGATCCAGGTCGCCCAGCGCCATAATTTCGATTACAACATTGTCGAAGCCTTCAATCAGCCCTGGAAAAGCGAGTTGGAAGGCGTGGTCGGCGCTAACTGGGGCCTGTTCTCGGCTTCCCGCAAACCGGTATTTCCGTTAACCGGGCCGGTGCTGGAAACGCCGAACTGGACATGGCGCTTGGCGGCGGCCACATTGCTTAGCTTGGCGGTGATTGGAGTCTTTTTTAACAAGCTGCAAGCCTTGCCTTGGCGGGGGATGCTGCTGGTTTTGGCGACGATTCAGACCTTCAGCGCCTGTTTGGTCACGCTGGCCGATTTCCTTTGGTATACCAGCTACAGCGACTGGCAAAGGTTGTACACCTTATTAATAGTGTTGGCCAACGCGGCAATGGCCGGGTTGTTGCTTGGCCGGGTGCAGCAGATCCTGGCCGGCCGCCCCGGATCGCTGGAGCTGGCAAAGGCATTGCGGACAGGATACTTACTGTTTGTCGGCTTGGCGCTGTACAAAACTTACGGCCTGGCAGTCAATGGCCGCTATCTGAGCTTCCCGATCGAACAGTTTTCGGTTCCGGTTTCCGGCTTGGTCGCGCTAATCGTATCCCGATGGTTGGGACCTGGGAAATCCAACGGCGGCTTGCTGGCGTTCGATCAGTTGATAGGCTGGGAATCAGGCCTCAAACATAGCCGTGTCGTCGCCTACTTGCTGTGTTTCGCAATTGCCGGAATGGTGGTCGGCGAAAGCCTGGCATTTATGGTGGGCCGGGATTTCATCCAGGCTCATCCCGGCATAGCCGAAGGTTTGCCGGTCGCGCTAAGTTACACGCTGAACAACCGGCAATTAGCGACTTGGCTGGTCTATCTGGCGGTGCTGTCGTTACCGTTTTGGTTCGGCAAACCGCAGAACGCTGATCGCTAATGCTAGATACTACGGCTGCCGAAACCGTGCCCTCGGCGCGATGTTTTCCAAGCCTCAATATCGAGCGACAGTTTGCCGCGCGGCAATTTGTCACATTCTCAAATCCCTAGCCCGCCAGTAAACTATATGCAACTCTTATGTATGCGCTCCCTCTCCTAAAGGGTAAAGAGTTTTAATATCCTTCCTCAATGCGGCCTTGCGCCGCATCTTTTTTTGGACGAGGTTGTCATTATGGAAAGAAACTACCATTCTTCGACGTCCACTTTCGTGCATCCGGACGAATTGGACTTACGCACCGCTTTTCACGAAGCCGGCCACGCAGCGGCCATTTACCTTGGCAACCGGCAAAAGCAATTACCTCCCGTGTTTTTCGAAATCCATGTCCAACGCCCCGGAGCGGGTAAAGACCAGTTCTTTGCCAAAGTGGTGGACGGTAATCTGATCCAAAACCTGCCGATCGCCGTCGTCGAAAGTTTTTCATTACTTGCAGAACATCAACAGCACAGTTGCCAAAGGGCTTACGAAGCCGATGTCGTGAATCTGCTGGCCGGCCCGTTAGCCGAAGCCAAATACGTGGCAATCCGCGACGACGAGGTGTTCAATCTCAACCTGATTAATTTCAACGCGCTGCACAACTACGGCGGATACAGCGATCTGGAGACCGCCTCAAGCTATTTGGAGCACTTCATTTCATCCAGGGCCGAGCGCGAAAAGAAAATGCAGGAATTACTGGCCGAAGCCTTCCGCATTATCGACGATCGCCGGCATTGGAAATGCATTTTGAATTTGGCCCACTACATTTTGGACAGTCAGCAAGAAGTGATTTCCTGCGACCAAGCAATTACCGTGTTCGATCGCTGTATGGCCGCTACCCGGCCTTACCGTTCCGCCCGCTACCCTTTCTTTTTCAACTAATCCCGCCTTGCCGCCCGGCAATTACGTTAGATAGCGCAGGCGGGCGCTTGCCGCGCCCCTAGCCGAGATCGTCGGTGAATAAAGTACAACGGTTTCGGCCCTGTTGTTTGGAGCGGTACAACGCTTGGTCGGCTCGAACGAAAACGTCTTCGTGCTGGTCGCCTTCCTTGAATTCGCTGACGCCGCAACTCAAGGTTAAATTGATTTCCTCGCCGTTGGAATGAAATCCGGAATGCTGCACAATACTGCGAATGCTGTCTGCGACTTCCAGGGCTTGGTCTTCAGGGGTGTTGGGCATCAGCATCACAAACTCTTCGCCGCCGTATCGGGCGACGAAATCGGTTTCCCGACAGTTGCTTGACAATAATTGACCGACCAAAGCCAAAGTCTTGTCGCCGGCTTTGTGGCCGTAATTGTCATTAATCTGCTTGAAATGGTCGATATCCCAAATCACCAACGCCAACGACTCCTTGTAGCGCTTCCAGCGATTCGTTTCCATTTCCACCCTGTTGTTGTAAGCCAAACGGTTGGGCAACCCGGTCAGCGAATCGCACATTGCTTTGTCGTGCTCGATTTTCAACTTGGTGCGCAAAGTCTCGGTCTCGGTTTCCAAGGCCTGCAATTTTTGCGTCATGATCTCGATTTCCTGCTGCGCTTCGAGCTGGCGCAAGTCTTCCATCTGCTTGTGTTCGAGCAATTGTTCCAGTAAGCGGTCGAGGTGCTCGCTGGTGTGGGTTTTCAACTCGGCCAGTCCTTGCGCCGATTGTGCAGAGTCCTTCAAATCACCGACCTGCCGCGAAATTCTTTCGCTCAGGTCGTTGCGATTGTCCATCGACAATTTGTTGGCTTTGCTGGCGGTTTCGGCCTGTTGCTCGATTTCGCCCAGTTGATCGGTCAAGTCGGCCAGAAACAGATCAAGATCCTTTTTCTCGGAAGCTCCATAGTCCTTGATGTTCAACAACAACTCGATCGCCGAGTCGATTACGCGTTTATACGCTTGCCCGGTTTGTCTGGCGTGGACGCGTTGCCGGAGCAGCGTAGTCTGCTGCTGAAATCTCCGCGGCACCTCAGCTTCGCCTAACAGTTCCTCCAGGCGTTGAAACACATAGTCATGCTGGGCAGCGGCCGAACTATCGCTTCCGGGCTCTTCTTTGGCTTGCTTGGATATTTGTAACAACGTTTTCGACACGGCTTGCAGCTCCTGCAACAAGTCATGCAAATTTGCGCCGCTGCGCAATCTAGCGCCGATCGTCACCAGATGCGGCTCCAGTAATTTGTGGCTGCCTTGGCTGAAAATCAAAAGTTGGATGACCAACTTATACAGAAATTTTTCGATATCGACCGGGGCGGAATAAGGGGACTGAATTGCCATCGTACAATCGCTCTAAACCACGACGCAACGATTCCGACCGGAATGCTTGGCCTGATACAAACCGGCATCGGCACGTTCGAATAAAGCCTCGGTGCTATCGCCTTCCCGGTACTGACTCAAGCCGCCGGACAGGGTAATGTTCACTTTGTTGCCATTGGCGTTGAAACTGCAGCCTTGTACCGTATTACGCAGCTTTTCGGCGACTTGCAGTCCGGCCGCGGCATTGGTGTCAGGCAATAACATGACGAATTCTTCACCGCCGAAACGGGAAACGAAGTCGGTTTGCCGGCAATGTTCGGTCAATAACTTGGCGATAATGACTAACGCCTTATCTCCGGACTTATGACCGTAAGTGTCGTTGATAGCCTTGAACAAATCCACATCCCAGACGATCATCGTCAGCGGCGACTTGTGCCGCTTGCAACGCGCGATTTCGTCGGCGAGCCGGTCTTCGAAAGCCAATCGATTCGGCAAACCCGTCAATGGATCGCGGGTTGCCCGCTGCTGGGCGACATCCAGTCGCGAACGCAATTCGCCGGATTCGGTTTCCATTTCTTTCAATTTATTTGCCAAGGCCTGCATTTCTTGACTCACCCGATCGCGTTCCTGTTGTTCCCGGCGATTGTGTTCCTGAATTTGCTCGCTGATGGTACTGAGCCGGCTGCTGACGACTTGCTTCAGCGGTTCCAATTGGGTGGCATTTTCGGCCTTTTCCTTCAATTCCTGAATCTGTTCGGATACGGTGCGATCCAACAGGTTACGTTTTTTCAAACTGTTTTCGGCGGCCAAGTTGACGCCGGTGGCTCTGATGCCAAGCTCCGTCAACTGTTCGGTTAACGCGGCCAGAAATACCGCCATTTCGCGCTGCTCGGCTTCCAGATGGCTTTTTATCGACAGCAACAGACTGATGGTATCGTCGAACACCCGACCCAAAGGCTGCCGTTCGGTCTGGATCCGCTGTTTCAATCGCTCGGCGTCCGCCGCGAAAAACGACGGGATCTCGGCATTGTCCAGCAAGCGTATCAACTGAATGTGGATCGCATCGACATCGATGTCGCCGGCCGGCAGCTCTATACCGAGAGCCGGCAGCGCCTGAGCTTTGTTTTCGGCTTCGATCAGTTCCAACAGCGCCAAGAACAATCCTTGGTTGTTATTAAACCGGCGGTTTTCGTAATCGTCGCGAACGTGGTCGAAGCGAAGTTGCAACGGCGGGTATTGTTTGCCGAGAAATTCGAATAACAAGCCGGCATCGGCAAAATTGGTTTCCGCCGAATCTTCCAATTTGGCCAACGCGGCCGAGAAGGCAGCCAATTCCTGTTGTAGCTGTTGGCTTTGCAGACCGCTTTTCAACAAATTGCGGATCCGGTTCAAATGCGGGTCTAACTGCCGGTTGAGCCCTTTCACCGCTAACGCAAAACGGACGATGGTTTTGCAGAGTAATTCTTCGTTGGCTTTGAACTGCTTTTCGCTTTGTTCCTGCTCATCCAAAAGCCGGAGATATTTCTCCTTCCACTTTTCCGGCCCTTCTTCCTTGTTTTTGAAAAAAACCATGAACTCCGCCTCAATATCGAAACTTTCATCGGGCCAAGTATAGCCTATGGCCAAAATTGCGACGGACGGCTTCCGCGTCCCTGCCGGAAGCTGCCAAGGCTGTTGCAGCCTTATTTTTGGGGGCTTTCCTGGGCGATCAGCTGGTTGACCACGTTAAGCATATTGGCCTGTGATTTGGCCGACTGCGCGGTCACCTTGTATTTGCCGTTGACCACCAGAGAGGGCACGCCGGTAATGCCGTAGCGCGGCCCGATCGATTCGGCCTGGCGCAATTTGGCGTCGACCAGAAACGAGCTGTAGGCGGCACGGAAATCTTCCTCTTTCACGCCGTGGGCGGCAAAAAATTTCGCCAAGTCGTCTTCGTCTGTTAGTGCCGGCTTTTTGTCTCGAAGCGCTGCTTGGACGGTGTTGAACAGGTCGGCATGCACATTTTCCAATACACCCAGAGCTTCTGCGGTGTAATAAGCTTTAGCGTGCTTGCCCCACAGCTCGCTGAACACCGCCGGTTGGCGGATAAATTCGACGTTGGCCGGCTTGGTTTTCAGCCACGCCACCATTGCCGGCTCCAGACTGTAGCAGTGCGGGCAGCCGTACCAGAAAAACTCGATAACTTCGACTTTAGCCGGATTTTGCACCGGTTGCGCCGGCGAGACGGGATCATAACCGCCTTCCGCATTCGCCAACGTGGCAAAACCGAACAGCCCCAGCAACGCAATAATTTTTAACATCAAAGTTCTCCGTAAAAAATAATCCCGACAATCGGCTTCGATGGGCTTATTTCATCGTCGAGATGTAATAAGAAACCGCTTTGATATCCTCATCGGTCATCTTGGTGGCGATCATGTGCATCATGTTTTCCCGATTGTTGCTACGGGCGCCGGTCTTGAAATCGGTGAGGGTTTTGATCAGATAATCGGCATGTTGCGAATGCAGCGACGGGAACGAGGCCGGTTTGTTGCCTTCCGCATAAGGGCCGTGACACGCCACGCAAGCCGAGACTTCCCGGCTTAAATTGCCGTTGCGGTACAAATCGCTGCCCTGCGCGATCAATGCCGCCAACTCGGCTTTTTTCTGCTCGTCGGTTTTGGCCGGAGCGTCATCATCGTCGTCGCTGGCCGGCAAAACCGGAGCAGGATTGGCGGAGATTTTATTGCCGGCGTAGTAAGCGGCGATTTCCTGAATGGTTTGATCGTCCAGTCCGGCCGCCAACGGCGCCATCATAGGCGCAATTCGACTACCGTTCTTAAAGGCCTGCAATTGCTTCACCAGATAGCCCTGGTGCTGGCCGGCCAACTTCGGGAAGCTTGGCATGGTACTGTTACCGTCTTCACCATGGCAACCCGCGCAACTGGCGGCCTTGGCCTTGCCGGCGCTGGCGTTGCCTTGGGCGTGGACATAACCGGCGGCGGACGCCAACGCCAAAGAGATGGAAACAGTCAGCAATTTTCTTATCATTATGGGCCCCTGCTCAGGAAAGGTTGATCGGCACAAAGCACGCGGCCGTCGGCCGCCAAGCGCTATAATGGCCGGATTCTAACCGATTTAATCACTGTAAGCGAGACTGGATGAATCCGATCTACCACCAGGCCAAGTTCATCAACAGCGCCCCCAAACTGAAGGATGCGCCGCCGGATCAGGGCAAGGAAATTGCGTTCGCCGGCCGTTCCAATGCCGGTAAATCCAGCGCGATCAATACGCTGGTACAACAGAATGCCCTCGCCCGAGTCAGTAAGACACCCGGCCGCACTCAATTGTTGAATTTCTTCGAAATCGACCCAGAGCGAAAACTGGTGGATTTGCCCGGTTACGGTTACGCCAAAGTCCCCGAAGCGATGAGACAAGAGTGGCGGAAAATGATGGAAACCTATCTGAACCAACGCCAAGCTTTGTGCGGCATCGTGTTGGTAATGGATATCCGCCATCCGTTGACCGACTTCGACTGGCAAATGGTCGAGTGGTGCGAACACCGCAAATTACCGCTGCATATCTTGTTGACCAAGGCCGACAAACTCAAATTCGGCGCGGCTAAAACCACGTTGCTACAAGTGCAGAAGGAGTTGAGCCGGGTCGATATTGTCGTGAGCTTGCAGCTGTTTTCGGCCTTAGACAAAGTCGGCGTCGACGACGTGCACCAGATTCTGGACGAGTGGTTCGGATTTTCCGTGGCAGCGCTCTGACATGTGCCGCCGATAGCGGCAGCAAAATCCTCCGCTAGCCGGGATCGGCCGTAGCTGGAACGGACTATTGCCGGCTCTGGCTGTGTTCGGCGCAACGCAGGCATTGGTTGGCGAACGGCAGCGCTGCCAGCCGCTCCTGCCGAATCGGTTCGCCGCAGCTGACACACACCCCATACGTGCCGGCATCGATTCTGATAATGGCCTGTTTGATTTTTTCGACTTCGTCGCGGGCCGCATTACCCAAGGCATCCAGCACTTGATCGTTTTCGGTTTCGACGGCTTGTTCGGAGAAATCCTTATCCAGCGGATGCTCGGCGTGCTTCACATCGGCGGTAATCTTACCCAGCCGGTCGTCGAGATCTTCCAGCATATTCAGCAGTTGGTCGCGCACGTCTTGATATTCTTTCATTTCAGTCTCCGCAGCGGTGCTGCATGGCTTGGTCCGGCCGGTGCCGGCCTTTTGGTTTATACAACGAAGCTCCTGCCGGCGCAACCAAGCTGGTCTATACTCGAAACATCGACATTTCTGCCATGAATCTCGCGATGGACTTTGCTCTCGACAGGCTACTCGCCGCCGCCAACCAGATCATTCTGGGCAAGGAACGCCAAATTCAGCTGGCGGTTTGTTGCCTGCTGGCCAAGGGCCATTTGCTGATCGAAGACATTCCCGGCGTCGGCAAAACCACGTTGTCGCACACCTTGGCGCGACTATTCGGCATGGAATACCAGCGGATTCAATTTACCAGCGACATCTTACCGGCCGACATCATCGGCTCGACGGTATTCGACACTCATAAGCAGCAATTCAGCTTTCACCCGGGCCCGATCTTCAAACAAATGATTCTGGCCGACGAAATCAATCGTGCCACACCCAAGGCGCAGAGTGCGTTGCTGGAAGCGATGGAAGAGCGCCAAGTAACCGTGGAGGGCCAGACCTATACTTTGCCGCAGCCGTTTTTCGTGATTGCGACCCAAAATCCGGCCAATCAAATCGGCACCTTTCCGTTGCCGGAATCGCAAGTGGATCGTTTTCTGATGCGGATAGAACTGGGCTATCCCAGCCGCCAGGCCGAGCGCGAATTGTTGGCCGGCCAACCTCGCCATCTGTTGATTAATAAGCTGCCCGAAGCCCTGAGCCCGACGCAGCTGGTCGAACTGCAACAAGCGGCGGCTGGCGTGCACGCCTCGCCCGCTTTGCTGGATTATTTGCAAGCCCTGTTGGCTTACACCCGGCAGTCGCCCGATTTCGTCAACGGCTTGTCGCCTCGTGCCGGCCTCGGCTTACTGGCCGCCGCCAAAGCCTGGGCTTTTATCGATAAGCGCCACGCGGTGCTACCGGAAGATGTGCAAGCCGTGTTACCGGCAGTGGCCGGCCATCGCTTGAATGCCGGCTCCAGCGATTCGGTCGGCATCGTCGCGCCGATACTGGCGCAAGTGCCGGTTCATTGAACTCGGCGGCGTTATCGTTACCGGACCGCTTTCGCCTGTCGCGGTTTTTCCGGGGCGAAGCGCCAGCCGCCGGCCCGATCACGCTCAGCCACCGCCGGATCTTTATCTTGCCAACCCAGCGCGGCTTGGCGTTCGTTCTGCTGATCCTGTTGCTGCTGTTGATCGGCTTCGTTTACAGCAATAATCTGGCTTATTTACTGGGCTTTTTGTTAGCCAGCATTTTTTTTGTCGCGATTTTGCACAGCTTCAAAGCCCTGGCCGGGTTGATCGTCAGGGCCGGCCGTCAACCGGCCGTGTTTGCCGGCCAGGCGGGAGCCTTTAATTTTCAGATCAGTAATCCCGGCCGGCTCAGCCGGTTTGCCGTGCAACTACATTTGCAAACCGAGCTGACTATCAGCCTGGCGCCGGCCGAAACCCAAACCGCAACTTTGTATCAAGCGACAGTTCGCCGCGGCTGGCTGCAACCGCAGACATTGACGGTATCCAGCCTGTATCCGTTGGGATTGTTTCGAGCCTGGGCGCCGCTACGATTCGACAGCCCGTTGCTGGTTTATCCCAAACCGGCCAAGCGGCAATTGCCGTTTCCGCAGAGCGACGACGGTGCCGTCGCCGAGGGGCAGAGCCGGCGTCAGGGCGACGAATTTTACGGCTTGCGCCCTTATCAACGCGGCGATGCGATTCGGCAGATTCATTGGAAAACGTTCGCCAAGGGCCAGGGCGTCTTCAGCAAGCAATACGCCGGCGCCGGTTCCAGCGAGCTATGGCTGGACTATCAACAGGCGCCGGGACACAACCGCGAGGAACGCCTCAGCCAACTCTGCCGCTGGATCGTCGATGCGGAAAAAGCCGGATTGCGCTACGGGCTGGTGCTGCCCAATCTACGCCTGCAGCCCGATACCGGCGCGGCCCACTACCGCCAATGTCTGCAAGCCTTGGCCCTGTTTTGAGCATGAACGGCCAACCCTCCTCCCGCCTGTTATGGTTCATATCGGGTTCGATCGGCCTGATTACCTTGCCGCATGCCTGGCATGTTCCGCCGTTGTTGATTGGTTTTTTTGGCTTGGCCTGGCTTTGGCGGTTGTTGGCGATAAGCCGGCCGGACTGGTTGCCGAATCGTTTGGCCTTGTTTGGCTTGACGTTGGCCGGCATTGGCTTGGTCTACAGCCAGCACCGCGGCATTTTCGGCCGCGACGCCGGCACCGCGTTGTTTGTCGTAGCGCTGGGACTTAAGTTACTGGAAATTCAGGGTAAGCGCGATGTGTATGTCATCGTCTATCTGGCCTTCATAGTCGCCGCAACCCAGTTTTTGTACGAAGAAAGCATCTTGATGGCGCTTTACATTGTGCTGGTCTGCGCAGTGCTGTTGGCGACGTTGATCACCCAAAACAGCGTCTCGCCGCAAACCGTTCCGGCCCTGAAAACCGCCGCGGCGCTGATTCTGCAAAGTCTGCCGATTGCCATGGTGTTGTTTGTGTTGTTTCCCAGGCTGGAAGCGCCGCGCTGGAGTTGGCTGGATGCCGACAATCAAGCCAAAAGCGGCTTGAGCGATACGCTGGAACCGGGTTCGATCGCCGAATTGAGCCTGTCCCCGGAACTGGTGTTTCGGGTCAAGTTCGACGGCGATCTGCCGCCGCCGACCCAGCGTTACTGGCGCGGCCCGGTTTATAGCCTTTTCGATGGCTCGGCCTGGAAGGCGGCGCCGGCCTTGTTCCGCGCGGCCAATCCCGATCAGCCGGTCTTCAGCGGCAAGACTTACGCTTACACCTTAATGATGGAACCGCAAAAACAAAACTGGGTGTTTGCTTTGGAATTGCCGAGCACATTCAGCGCCGGCCTGCGCCGCAACGAGTTGTACCAGTTAACCACCAACAAAGATCCCGGCGACCGCGCCGAATATCGGATTTCATCAACGCCGGTATACAACACCGGCGACATCAACCCGGCCGAGAGTCGGGAAAACTTGCAATTGCCCGGCAAGCCTTCCGAACAAATTCGCAATTTGATCGCCCAGTTGCGCGGCGGCGAGACATCGCCGGAGGTGCTGATCGCTAATTTGATGCAGCACTTCCACCGCGAAAATTTTCGCTATACCTTGAATCCGGAGCCGATGCCGGAGCATCCGGTCGACACGTTTCTGTTCGAACGCCGCGCCGGGTTTTGCAGCCATTACGCCACGGCTTTCGTTTATCTGCTGCGGGCCGCCGAAATCCCGGCGCGGGTGGTCGGCGGCTACCAAGGCGGCCGCTTTAACACGCTAGGCGGTTTTCTGGAAATCCGCCAAGCCGACGCCCATGCCTGGGCCGAAGTCTGGCTGGACGGTAAGGGCTGGGTGCGTTTCGACCCGACCGCCGCGATAGCCCCGGAACGGATCGAACAAAGCGTGAACGTTGATTTGCAGATCGCCAGCGGTGCTGTGAATTTCAGCCCGATTCAACTCGATGCCAACACCTTGACCTGGCTACAACGCAGCCGGCAACTGTGGCAGAACGTCGATTACCAATGGCAGCGCTGGGTCATCAACTACGATACCGCCAATCAACAGGCTTTGTTGCAAAGCCTGGGTATCGACGACTTCGTCAAGCTGGGTTATTGGCTGGTGCTCAGCGTGGGCGGGTTAGGAGGCGTGTTGGCCTGGCGGTTGTTAAGGCCGAACCGGCGTCGGCGCGACCCGGTATTGCTGGCCTACCGCCAGTTTTGCGACAAACTGCGCCAGGCCGGCGTCGACTTCGGTCCCGGCGACGGCCCGCAGACCCTGGCGCAACGCGCCAAGATCGCGCGGCCGGACTTGGCTGACGCAATCGAACGGATTGCAACGGTTTTTATCCGCCTGCGCTACGAACCTTGCACTGCGGCCGAAGACTTGCAGGTCTTGAAAGCGCTGGTTCGCGGCTTGCGGGTTTGAGCGAGAGCTAATGAAGATCCGGCACTTCTTCCTTGGCTTTTTGCTGGGGCTGCGATTGAGCCTGCTTGGCTTTTTCAGTCTGTAATTGCTTGTTACCCTCGCCGAACATCACTGCGGCGGCCATGAAAATCGCGCCGGCAATGGCGATTACCGGCAACCGCCCCGGTTTATCCATCCACAACAGAATCCACTTGGGCTTGAACATCCCGACGATCAATATCACCACCGCGAGGATCATCACGTTAAAACTGTAGTAGATCAAGGTATTCATGTATCCGGGTCCTGTTTCCAGCAAGTTAAAGGGACATACATTATTATTAGCCGACCAAACGTTGGCAATAAACAAAAATAAACTTCAAATTTAGGAGGCGCTATGGGCGGCTTTGGCTTGTTTGTAACCGTGTTACTGGTGTTTGCCATACTGATGGTGTTCATGAGCGTCAAATCCGTCCCCCAGGGGATGGAATATACCGTCGAGCGCTTCGGTAAATATACCGCGACTTTGACGCCCGGCTTGAACATTATCGTGCCGATCATCGACCAGATCGGCCGCAAGCTGAACATGATGGAGCAAGTGTTGGACGTGCCGTCGCAGGAGGTAATTACCAAGGATAACGCGATGGTACGGGTCGACGGCGTGATCTTTTACCAGATCATGGATGCCGCCAAGGCCGCGTACGAAGTCAATTTTCTGGACGTGGCGATCATCAATCTGGTGATGACCAACATCCGCACCGTGATGGGCTCGATGGACCTGGACGAACTGCTGTCCCGCCGCGACGAAATCAACGCTCGCCTGTTGACCGTCGTCGACGATGCCACCTCGCCGTGGGGGATCAAAGTCACCCGGATCGAAATCAAAGACATCGCGCCGCCCAAGGATTTAGTCGACTCGATGGCGCGGCAGATGAAAGCCGAGCGGGAAAAACGCGCGCAAATTCTGGAAGCCGAAGGCCTGCGTCAGGCGGAAATCCTGAAAGCCGAAGGTTTAAAACAAAGCAAGATTCTGGAAGCCGAAGGCCGTAAGGAAGCCGCGTTCCGCGACGCCGAGGCCCGCGAACGCCTGGCGGAAGCGGAAGCCCGCGCCACGCTGATGGTGTCCGAAGCGATCTCCAAAGGCGACGTACAGGCCATCAATTACTTCGTCGCCCAAAAATATATCGAATCCTTGAAAGACGTCGCCTCCGCCGGTAACAGCAAATTGGTGTTCATGCCGCTGGAGGCCTCCAGCGTGATCGGCGCTTTGGGCGGCATCGGCGAGCTGGCTAAAGAAGCCTTGCAGAAGAAGGGCTGAACATGGTGGAACAAGACATCGTATTTTGGTACTGGTGGGTGCTGGCGGTCGGCTTTCTGGCTTTGGAAATTGTGGCCACCGGCTTCTTTTTTCTGTGGCTGGCGGTTTCTGCCTTCATCGTCGGCTCCGTGGTGCTACTGATCGAAGCAACCACGTTCAACATCCAGGTCTTGCTGTTTTCGCTGCTGGCGGTATCGTCGGTACTGGCCTGGCGCCGATACGCCCGCAACCGCGCCACGGACGTTAGCGACCACCCGTTATTGAATCGGCGCGGCGCCCAATACGTCGGCCGCACTTTCAATCTGATCGCCCCGATCGAAAACGGCCACGGCAAAGTCAAAGTCGACGACACGATCTGGACAGTTCGCGGCCCGGATAGCCCGGTGGGCACCAAAGTCAAAGTTACCGCAGTGAAAGGGACGGAGTTTGAGGTGGAGGTTTGTGAATAAACCGTTCGGTCACGAAAGCACTGTTTTGTGTCGAAGCCGGCCAACCAGCGATGACCAAGCCATCTTTAATCGTTGCAAATTGAACGACCGCGCTTATGTCACAGAGCTGAAATAATCAGGTAGTACGCTGAGATTAAATTCTAGAAAAGGATAAATTTAGTATGCGTGCGAAATGGTTTCTGGTTTGCGTTTTTGGGTTAGCAACGTCTACGATTCAAGCTTCAACATTTATTGATCTTGGTAGCTCTATTTGCTCTGGCGATCAATCTCTGGATTCCAGCAATGGCTTGGCTCTCAGTTGTACGGGCGATTTTTCGCTCGGCCAGGGAAGTTTAATATCGGATACTGCGATTACTTTATTTTCTAAGGGAAGGCTTTCGCTAAGTAATTTTAAGCTCTCTGCACCACGTATAACGTTGAATACTGAAGATTCATTACATATTGGTTCTGATGTTTCATTTGCAGGAAACGGCAATCAGCCCAGCATTCTTATTTCTTCACCAGAATCGCGCTTGATCGGCGGCAATTTCAGCCCGACAGAACCGTCGCTGTCATCAGGTGGAGATATTACGGTGACAACTGGTAGAGATATTAGCGCCGGTAGGGGCGGGGCCGGAATTGTTAAAATTTCGCCTCCATCAGTTACTTTCTTGGCTCGACCACCTATTTCTTTAGTGCCTCCCGCTGGCGGGCAAATTTCTCTTAGTTCTGGAGGGATTACAATAATGTCAGCTGGCACACTAGCTAGTGTGCCTCTGCCACCGTCGTTTCTTATGCTGCTTAGCGGCTTGCTGTTATTGGTTTCGGGTTCCAGACGGTCAATGTTTAGAAAGTAACTCTGTTGAATTTGATCTACTCAGCCCACCCCGGACGATTGTCGGATAAAACTTCTCCGAATGACTCGGCTACCTTTTAGACTTGCGTTCATGGTCGCCTTCGTAGGGATATAGCCCATCCAAACCGGGGTTTTGATTTCAGCGGTTATTCAAGATTTAACCAACCTCGCCCGCCGCTTCTTCAACCAAATCACCACGCCGGTCACCGACAGCATGACGATCGCCAAGCCGAGGATGCAGACCACTATCCGGTAAGGCAGGCCGAACACCTTGGCCATGTGTAACGCGGCCAGCCAACTGGTTACGGTGTTACCGGCGTACTGGCCGCGGGGAAACAGCAACAATTTCGGTGCGCCGGTCGTGGCGTCCAGCACCAGCCGGGTCTCGCCGCCCGTATCCTGAATGTCGGCGCCGGTGCGGGCCGTGTAAACGTAAAATCCCTTTGCGGCGTTGTAGCGAAACGACACGGGCTCATTAACTGCCACGCCACGTCCACGGGCGGCCTGGGCCAACGATTCGCCGGCAATACGGTAGGCGTCGCGCCAGCCGATGGCCGGGTTTTCCAGCGGCTGGTCGAGGTCGGGAACATCGATCCAAGGCTCATGGTATTCGCCGACCAGCGTCCGCGTCACCGGTGCGTAAACGCTGTCGCTCAGATTCATGTAAACGCTGGACCAAGCGAAGGTCAGCAACAATAACCACAGCCACAGGCCGCCGGCGCGGTGCAGATCGAAATTGATCCGATACGCGGAACCCTGCCATTTGATCTTCCAGGCCACAGCCCAACGCCGCCAAAACGGCTTGGCCGGGGCTCCCGCAGCGTTGCGCCGGGCGGGCGGCAGCGTCAGGTAAAAACCGACGAAGCTGTCCAGCGTCCATACCAGCGCGGTAATGCCCATGATCCAGCCGCCGATTTCGTCCAACGCCAAGGCGTAGTGCAAGCGGTAGACGAACGGCAACAAATTGGTCAAACCCTGACTAAGATCGCCCCACTTGCGCCGGCCCAACTCGTCGCCGTTGTAAGGATTCAGCAGTAATTGGTCGTAATCCAAGGCGTAAGGCTTGCCGTTCATCGGGTTGGTTTTCGGTTCGAGCCAAACCTCGACCAAGTCGTGCCCCAAATTTACCGACTGTAAGCGGGCGTTGGGCGCCAACCGTTCCACTCGCTCCAGCACGACCGGCAATTCGAGCCGGGGCTGCCCGGCAGCAGGCACTGAGAATGCCGGATTCAGCCAAGTATCCAGCTCATGGTAAAAAGCCAACAAACTGCCGGTCAGACCGACAATAATCAGGAAAGCAGTCGTCGCCAGCCCGGCGTAACGGTGTACAACCACCCAGAACGGGCGCCATTTCATGGATCGCTCCTTTATGCCACTAGATGCTTGGAACCGCTAACGCGCGGAGTTGCCAAAGCTTCCCGCCGACGAACCTGGCCGCCGAGGCGCTTGCGGCAATACGTCACGCCCTTGATGACGTGTTTTTCCACGGCGCTCTCGGAGATATCGAGTAGCAGGGCGATGTCGCGGTAACTCATGCCGCGCAGTTTGTTCAAGATGAAGGCATCCCGGCAGCGCGGCGGCAATTCGGCGATGGATTGATGCAATAACGCCCGCCGCTGCGCATCCGCAACTTGGCTCTCGGCGTCCGGGTAGCGGTCCGTTTCCGGCGCATCGCAGGTTTCGCGGTGCCGATCGACGATGCGGCCGTGGCGCAAATGGTCCAAAGCCAGATTGCCGGCGATGCGGTACAGCAAGCCGCGCGGATGCTCAATGGTATCGGCAGCGTTACGGCATAAAATCAGATAGCTTTCCTGCACCAAATCCTGAGCCGTCTCCGGGCAGTGTACGATGCGTTGCAAATGGTGCAGCAACTCTTTACGGTAACTCCGGTACAGTACGGCAATATCCAAACTCATGGTGGGCGGAATAGGCAAGAGGGGTCGGCCGAATACACAGCCAGTTTCATGCCACAGAAAAACGCCTGTACATTCAAAATGTTGCGCGCCATGTCGCTTGGCAGATACGGCATATCGCCCAATCCAGCCGGCAGCTAACATAGTTTAATTTTCCCGTGCGTGGGCGGCCCGCCGCTTTTGCAGCCATCGCAGTACCCCGGTCAGATACAACAGCGGGCAAGCCAGACCGGACGCGAATACGGCGAGCCGCCCGCTCCAACCCAAAGCCTGGCCGCTGTGGATCGGCCATTGCCAATCCAAAAACACATCGCCGTAGCTGCCGCGCCCCGCTTCGTAGACTTGTAATAACCTGCCGCTGTATTGGTCGACGGCGAAATCCCGATAGCCCAAGGCAAAACCGCTTAACTCGGCGGCGTCGCGTTTGGCAATCCGAAACACGCCCCGCTCCCCAGTCGGTGCGGTCAACATCCACAACCTGCCGCCGGGATACGCCCGATTCACGGCCGCTTCCGCCACTTGAAAACTGATCGGATCGCGGCCCAGGGCCGGTTCCGAATACAACTTTTCGCTATCGATCCCTTCCCAGGCATTCGGCCGCGTCAACACCGAAAACCTGCCGACCACCCGGTTGACCGGCTCCGGCAAATTGAAATACACCCCGGAAAACAGCACCGGAAACAACACACAAAAGCTCAAAACACCGGCCAGTTTGTGCAGATCGTAGTTGCGTCTGACCCAACCGGCGCGGCGTCTGCACGCCAAGGCACGGGTAAAACGGCCGGTCGACGGCCACCACAATACCAGCCCGGTCGATAACGAAGCCAGCGACAGCGCCGAGACAATGCCGACTAATACCACGCCAAACCGATCCAGCAACAGACAATAGTGCAGTTGCATGATGAAGCTGACCAGCGGCCGCCGCCAGTAACCGGCGGCGGGATGCCACAATTGGCGGCCGGTTACCTGAGCCGTGTACGGATCGACGAAGAGGTAATAGCCGTCGCCGTCCGCTTCGCCACTTACGGATGCGTAATACAACAGCTTATAGGCCAAGCCCGGCCGGCGCGGATAATAGACCTTAAAAAAGCGGCTGCCGGGCCGCTTCAGGCTATCGGCGGCCGCGACCATCTCGTCCAGCGAGCGGACTTGAGGGTGTGCCGGCACGACAACGACGATTTGATCGCGGTTCAGAATTTCCTGCAGCTCCTCATAGAACACCAGAATCGCCCCGGTCAAACCCGCCAGCGCGACGATTGCCCCGGCGCTCAACCCCAGATATAAGTGCAGCTTGAGCCAGATTTTGCGGCGGGTCTGCCGCCGCCGTAAGCCTGCCGGGTTCAAAACTCGATCCGCACCGAGCCTAAAAAGGTGCGCGACGCGCCCGGTTGAATCCCGCCGGTACGGCTGCCCCAGGTGGAGTTGGTGTAATAGCGCTTATCCAGCAAATTGTCGATATTGAACTGCAGACTGATCTTGGAAGGGCCGGCATGAAAGGCGTAGCCCAACGCGGCATCGACCCGCGCGTAGCCGGGCAATTGAAACGAGTTGAGGTTGTCGCCTTCGCGCTGGCCGACCAGATAGACGCCGGCACCCGACCACAGGCCTTTCAAGGCCGGTTCGGCAAACTCGTATTTCGACCACAGGCTGCCGGCATGGCGCGGCACATTAATGAAGCGTTTGTCGCGGAAGTCGGCGTCTTCCACCACCCGGGTGTCGGTATAGGAATAAGTTGCGATTAGATTCCACTGCTCGGTGACCCGGCCGGCCATATCGAACTCTATGCCGCGGCTGCGGCCCTTGCCGACGAAGATGCTGTAGCGTTGGTCGTCGGGGTCGGTCTGAGCCACGTTCTTTTTGGTCAATTCGAAGAACGCCAGGCTGGCGTTGAGCCTGCCGTCCCACCACTCGCCTTTCAGACCGGCTTCGTAACCTTCCGACATTTCCGGTTTGCGCTGCGTGCCGGGCGCCACCAACACGCTGTTGGCGGCGTTCAGGGCTTTGCTGTAGTTGCCGTAGAGCGAAAGCCACTGCAACGGCCGATACAGCAAGCCGACCCGCGGACTGAACTCGCCGTCGTCCGTGGTCGGCGTATCGACCCAGCTGGTGCGGGCCTGGTCGTAACGGGTACCGAACAACACATGCCAATCTTCCCTGATTTTGACCTGGTCCTGGATGTACAGCCCCCACCAGGAATCGCGGCCGGACGAAGTCGGATCGTATTGTTCCTGGCTCAAATCCACGCCCGGCCGGCCGTAAACCATGGGCTGATAAATATTGATCCGTGCCGGAAAAGTATTGCCGCAGCCCACTTCGCACAGAAACAACGCGGTGTTGTTGCGGTAATCGATTTTAAAAATATCGCCGCCGACCGCCAGCGTATGTTCCGTAGCGAGCAGGGAAAATTTGCCGGTCAGGTTGATCAGACCCTGAATGCTGTCCTGGTCGTAATCGTACATGCTGTACCAGCGCGAAGCCTCGCCGCTGGTTTCGTCCAGGGCTTCGATGCCGACGCCGGCGCTGTATTGGTGGTTGCTGTTGTAAGCGGCCTTGGCTTCCAGCTTCCAGCGCTCGTTGAATTCGTGGCTCAGACTCATGCCGCCGTAAAGCAAGCTAAAATCGGCGCCGTCCAGCGCCGGCTCGCCGAAATAACGGCTGATCGGTACGTTGGCCGGCCGCTTGCCGACCGCCGGAACGCCGAAAGTCGTCGGGCCGTTGACATCGTGGTAACGAAAATCGAAATCCAGCCGGGTGCGCGGCGACAATATCCAAGCCAACGACGGCGCGACGAAACCGCGCTCTTTATGCACCACATCCCTGAACGAATTGCTGTCCAGATACTCCATATTGAAGCGGTACCGCAGGCTGCCGTCCTGGTTGACCGGACCGGTTGCATCGACCAGGGTCCGGTACAGATCGAACGAACCGAATTGCTGCTGCACCGAGTAGTAAGGCGTGTCCAACGGCCGTTTGGTAACGTAGTTGATCAAACCTCCCGGTTGTAATCGGCCGTACAAGGCGCCGGCCGGGCCTTTCAGAACTTCGACCTGTTCGATGTTGGCCAGCGAATGCGATTGGGAAACGTCGCGCAGGCCGTCGATATACTGGCTGCTACCGGTATCGAAACCGCGCAGAAAAGCCGTGTCGTAGAAAAACTCCTCGCCGCGGGTATCGAAATAACCACTGACATTGCGCAGTGCATCGCCGACCCGGATCGCCTGCTGGTCTTGCAGCACCGCTTTCGGCACCACCTGGATCGAAACCGGAGTTTCCATCACCGGCGTGTCGGTCTTGGTCGCCGTGCTGGCAACGCTCCGGTTGTAATGCGGGTTGTACGGATCGGTATCGGCGTATTCGGCTCTGCCGGTTACCGTCACGCCGGGCAATACGGAAGCGGCCGACTGCGGTGATGCGGCCGCGGCTTTTTCCAAGGTCAGACTGCCCGATTCGGTACGCCGGACCGTCAAACCGCTGCCCGCCAACAAGCGCTGCAAAGCCTGGCTCGGCGTCATTGTTCCCTGCAAGCCCGGCGAAACCAATCCGCGCAGCAGATCGGCATTGATCAGCAATCGCTGGCCGCTGGCCTCGGAAAACTGCAGCAACGCATCGGCCAGCGCCCCGGCCGGAATCTTAAACTCCACCGTCGGCGGCGACTTTTCCGTGGTGTCGGCGATCGTGCGGACCGGAAAGGCCGTCAGCAACAATCCGGCGCAAAGCAGCGGGGCGGCCCAGACCTGCGCCCGCCGCTCGCGGCAGGCATTTGCGGCCGGGCTGGCGGCAGCGGCGAACGGCGGGATACTGGCTTCATGCATCATTGGGACTCCGTCGATTGATATCCGATTCGGCCGGCAGCGGCTTATGCCGCCGGCTCCTGCGATGAAGACGAAATCAACTCGGTAGAGCATCCATCCGCCCGAAAAAAAATATCGGGCGTCGAAACAATCAGCCGGCGGAAAGCAACACCAGCGCGTCACCAAATGTGGTGACTTTGACGGGAAGAGTCTGAGCAATGGTTTGCAGCGCCTGATCGGTATCGCCGATATCGAACACGCCGGTCAGCGGCAAATCGGCGATGCGGCGATCGACGATCAGTATCTTGCCGGGCCGGTAACGCTCCAGTTCGGCAATAACCTCTGCCAGCTTTTGGTCTTGAAACACCATGCGCCGTTGCCGCCAAGCGCCGGCGCGTTGCGGATTGACAGCCGCCACCGGCTCCAACCGGTCGCCGGCGAAGCCGAGCTGCTGGTTGGCGGACAGGCGCTCGTGAGTCCGGCCCCCGGCGGTGGTGATTTTTACCGCATGCTCGAATACGGTGACACTGGCCCCGCCGTCCCGGCAGCGGACGCTGAACGCGGTACCCAGGGCCTGGATTTCACCGGCTTCGGTGGTGACGACAAATGGCCGCCGCTTGTCGGCCGCCACTTCGAAATAGGCTTCGCCGCGTGCCAATTCGATCCGGCGTCGCTCGGCGGAGAAGTTGACCGAAAAAGCGCTGCCGCTGTTGAGCAATACGGTAGAACCGTCGCTGAGTTGCACCTGGCGTTGTTCGCCGACTGCACTGCGGTAATCGGCCAGCAACAGGCTCCATTGCGGATAGGCCAGCGTCAACCCCAGTAAGGCGGAGGCCGCCAAGGCCAGTCCGGTTTTAGACCAGCGCTTGCGCGGTCTTGTAACCGGCCTGGCCGCCGCAATGGGCGGCGCTAAATCGGTATCGGCAAGCGGCAATTGGTCCAGGCCGCGCCAAAAGTCGTTGACGTCGCGCCAAGCCTGCCGGTTTTCCGAAGCCTGAGCCAGCCAAGCCTGAAACGCCTGGTGCACGGCAGCGTCGGCCAGATCGGAACTCAATCGGGCCTGCCATTCCATGGCCTGTTGTTCTGCATGTTGCTGTCGGCGGTCTGGCATGGGCGGCAAGCGGGAGTCTGAAGGAAATCGGCACGGCAATTCGGCCGGGGTATTGTCCACCATCGGCCGGCTTCCGGCTACGACCGGTCGGCAGGACCGCCGGCTTCCAGTTCCTGCATCCGCCGCCGGCAATGCTCCAGCGCTTTGACGATATGCTTCAACACGGTGTTTTCCGAGATATCCAGTTCGCGCATGATCTGCGAATAGGGGTAGTGTTTGAATTTATGCAGAACGAACACTTCCCGACACCGCGGCGGCAGCTCCGCAATAGCGATACGCAAGTGGGCCAGCTGCTGCTGGCTGTAGAGCTGGCGCTCCAGGCCGGGCTGAGCGTCGGCATGTTCGGCCAATTCCTCGGCGTCGGCATGGCGCGCCTGTTCCCGCTGAATTTTCCGGATATGGTCTATCGCCAGATTGCCGACCACTTTGTACAGAAACGCCCGCGGATTCCGGATCGGCGCATCGGCTTCGACTTGCCTGAGGCGAAAGAACGCGTCTTGCAGGATGTCGGCAGCCGCATCCGGGCATCTCACCCGATTCAACACAAAACCGAATAATTCCTCGCGGTGAAGTTCGAGCAGCGTGCTGGCAAAGGCTTGGTCGAGTTTTAACATGGCAAAAAATTGCGGAGGGAAACCGGCTTTCCCGAAGCAAAACTTTCGCCAGCATCAACGCCTCGCGCCGCTTTTGCCCGGCACGCCCGGTAAATTCGGCGTCGCGGAGACAAGAATCGGCTGGGCTGGACGCGCGGCAGACAAACTTGCCGCTTGAAAATTGCGGGAAATGCCGCATCGACTGTGGCAATTGCCGCAGTCTGGCGAACTTGCCGGCGCTGACCGAAGGCCGCGGCAGAGTGCTGTCGGCGGCGTGCTGGCCGGCAAGCGCGAGGGAAGCTATGCCTACTACGGCAGCCCGTTCCAGTTGCCCGGTTATGTGCGGCTGGACGCCTTTGCCGCCTACAAATGGAATGTGCATAAATTCCCGGTCACCGCCCAATTCAATATCCGCAACTTGTTGGATAAAACCTATTACGAATCGACCGACCCGGATTCGAATGTCTCGCCGCGTAACGGTATTTATCCCGGCGCGCCGCTAATGGCGATCGGCTCGATCAAAGTGGAGTTCTAAACCGGGCGCGGAGCCGGCGGGTTACGACATTTGCCGCAACTCGTCGAGTTATCCCGGATTTCGGTCGAGCTCCCAACGGCGACCCTGGTAGGGTCCGCCAGAATCAGCGTTGGCAGAAAACGAGGGAAAGTTGTCATTGAATCATCCTCCAGAACGAGTACGCTTGTTAGCGAGACCAGCTAACGGGGGAAAATGTCATGACGACATTTAGCTTTGCTCATCCGGAAAACTTCAAATACCAATCGCGTACCATCGGCATCGTCGTATTTCCCGGCGTGGAATCGCTGGACATCACCGGCCCGTTCGAAGTGTTCAACTTCGCCAATCTCGGCTTGGGCCAGCACGGTATCGACTGCGACCCGATTTACACGATCAAACTGTTGGGCCGGAGTCCGGGGCCGGTGGCGACGCTGTCCGGCCTGCAAATCGTCGCCGAAGACATTTACGGCGATACTTCGACCGAGTACGACACCTTGTTGATTCCCGGCGGCGACATTTCGCAGGAATTGCACAACCGGGAACTGCTGGACTGGATCGCCGCGATGGCACCGAAGGTTCGCCGCATCGCCTCGGTGTGTACCGGCGCCTTTTTGTTGGCCGAAGCCGGTTTGCTGGACGGCCGGATTGCCACCACCCATTGGCATTACAGCCAGCAACTGGCGGAATGCTATCCGAACATCCAGGTCGAAGCGGACCGGATTTTCATCAAACACGGCCATATTTTCACCTCCGGCGGCATCACCTCCGGCATCGATCTGGCGTTGGCCTTACTCGAGGAAGATTGGGGCCGGGATTTGGCGCTGTTTGTCGCCCGTTTCCTGGTTGTATTCCTAAAACGGCCGGGCGGCCAATCCCAGTTCAGCAGTTATTTATCCAACGAAGCGTTCCAGCGTACCGACTTGCGCGAATTGCAATCCTGGATCATCGCCAATCTGCATACCGAACTGAAAGTCGAGACGATGGCGGAACGTTTGGCGATGAGTCCGCGTAATTTCGCCCGGGTGTTTCTGAACGAAACCGGTATGACACCGGCCAAGTTCGTCGAAACCGCCCGCATCGACCAAGCCCGGCATTTTCTGGAAACCACCGAACAGTCCATCGAAAGCGTCGCCAAAAAGACCGGTTTTAAAGATCCGGAGCGGATGCGACGCACATTTATCCGTCAGTTGGGCATCAATCCGCAAAACTATCGACAGCGATTCAGTCGAGCCGCATCCGTGATTGGCCAAGCCTGGCAACAGTAAGGACGTTAACCGCCAGATTCCGTTCGTGCCCGGAGCGCTATCGTCGGCTTCGGAGTTCCCTCAGTAACCGCGGCCATAAAGCCGGCCGGGCAGGCCGTCGCTTTGCCCGGCAGTAACCACACCCAGGAGAACCGTTATGCGCATTTTATTGATCTCAACTGCCTTTTCGGGATTGACTCAACGCTTTTACACCGAACTCGACGACGCCGGTTACGACGTCTCGGTGGAATTGCATCACGGCAACGACGCGCAACTGACCGAAGGCGTGGAATTATTCAAACCGGATCTGATTCTTTGCCCTTACCTGACCCGGCGCCTGCCGGAAAACATCTACCACAAATATCTCTGCCTGATCGTGCATCCCGGCATCAAAGGCGATCGCGGCCCGTCGTCGCTGGACTGGGCGATTCAGGAACGGCTACCGGAATGGGGAGTAACGCTGCTGGCCGCCGACCGGGAAATGGATGCCGGCGCCATCTGGGCGACTAAATGTTTCCCGCTACGCCAAGCCAACAAGAGCAGCCTATTCAATCGGGAGGTAGCGCAGTGCGCGGTGGATTGCTTGTGGGAAGCCATGACCTATCTGGATTCGGCCCATTTCCGGCCGGAACCGCTGGATTACAACCGGGCCGATGTCAAAGGCCGGCTGCGGCCGGCCATGAAACAAGCCGATCGCCGTATCGACTGGAAACGGCACACGACCGCCGAAATCCTGGCCAGAATCCATGCCGCCGACGGTAGCCCCGGCGTGCTGGACGAGCTCTACGGCCGGCCGTTTTACTTATACAACGCCACGGCCGGCGAACGCTGCGGCGGCAAACCCGGCGAAATCGTCGCGGTTGCCGCCGGCGCGATTTGCCGCGCCACGCTGGACGGTTCGATCTGGATCGGCCACCTGAAACCCAAAACCGGCGATACCAGCGCAATCAAGCTGCCGGCGGTAACCGCATTGGCCGATTTGCTGCCGGAACCGCCAGCCGGCCTGTCCGGCTGGTTCGGCAAAACCGTCAAGCGCCACGAACCGGATTACACCCAGCCAGGCCGACAATATCCCTGGCAGGAAGTCTGGTACGAAATCGTCGGTCAGGCCGCTTACTTGCATTTTCAATTTCATAACGGCGGCATGTCCACCGAGCAATGCCGCTTGTTGTTGCGGGTTTATCAACACGTGGCGACGCTGGATGTGAAAGCCATCGTCTTGACCGGCGGCGACGACTTCTGGTCCAACGGCATTCATTTGAACCGGATCGAGGCTGCGGCCAATCCGGCCGACGAATCCTGGGACAACATCAATGCGATCGACGACCTGATCCGGCAGATCATTACCACCATGGACAAAATCACTATTGCGGCGGTGGCCGGCAACGCCGGCGCAGGCGGCGCGATTCTGGCGCTGGCGCCGGATAAAGTATTCGTCCGCGACGGCGTCGTCTTCAACCCGCACTACAAAAACATGGGCGAGTTGTACGGCTCCGAATATTGGACCTATTTGTTGCCAAAGCGGGTCGGCCACGCCGTCGCGGCCGAATTGACCGAACAGCGGATGCCGGTCAGCGCTCGCCGGGCCTGGCACCTGGGCATGGTCGACAAGGTGCTCGACCGGCAGCATGCGATCTTTGCCGCGCAAATCCGCCATTCGGTAAACACCTTGATCGCCGACCCGGCCAATCTGCAGAAAATGCTGGCCGAAAAAGCCGCGGTCCGCTGCCGGGACGAAGCCATCAAACCGCTGGCGGCGTACCGGAAATTCGAGTTGGCGCAAATGTATGCCAACTTTTACGGCAGCGATGCCTACCATCAGGCCCGTAAAGCGTTCGTCTTCAAAAAAAGCGACGACAAAACCGCGGACTACCTCGCCAAACATCGCCAACCGGCCGGCGTGGCCAAGGCGGTACCCGGCAGCATGGCGCATTGCGTTTGGCAGGATTGTTATGCGATGGGTGACCCTCAAGTGGACAATCAACACCAAGACTTCTTCAAGATTGCCGACAAACTGCTGGCGGCCCGCAACAAGGACGAACGGCTTGATTTGATGTTCGAGCTGTACCAGCATGTCAAAGAACATTTCGCCGAGGAAGAAGCGCTGATGAAAAAATCGGGTTTCCAGCATTACCCCAACCACGCCAAGGAACACAATCTGATGCTGGAGAAGCTACTGGAAATGGACAAAAAAATTCAGCACGACCAACTGGCTCCAACCGACCTGCCGGAATTCATCGAGCGCTGGACCAAGCACATCGTCAACTCCGACATGGCCTTCAGCCAACACTGGAAGGAGATGAACGTGTTCAGTGTTTAACCGTTTGTTTGGCAAGAGTGACTTTCACCCCAAATGCCCGCAAATCGCGTCCATCACCCAGTTGGTTCTGGCCGCGGTTTCGCCGGTGGACGACGCGCAGCCCTGGCCGCGTAATTCGGCGACAATCGCTTCGATCAGGTGCAACTGGATGTTTTCCGGATTGGGCGGCAGAAATTGCCGGGTTCCGGCCGCGTTTTCCAGCATGATCGGAGTAAAGGCGAAAGTGGAAAAACTTAGCGCACCGGCGCTGCCCAGAATTTCGACGCTGTCGGCCCGGCGGGTTTCGGCGGCGGCAAAACACCAAAAACCGGAGCCGATTGCGCCGTTGGCAAAGCGAAACGCCGCGGCAACGGTATCTTCTGCCCGGTAAAGCCCGCCGCGATTGGCGCAATGGCCGGTGACGTCGACGATCGGACCCAAAATGAAATCCAGCGCGTCCAGTGTATGGCAGGCCAGATCGTAAAAATAGCCGCCGCCGGCGATATCCGGATTAACCCGCCAGGGCAATTGCTCCGGATTGCGGTCGGCCGGGCGCGGCGTTTGCACTAGGCGGATGTTGACGGCCAATACCGTACCGATCGCGGCGGCGTCGATCAGCGCCTTGATCTGCAGGAAGTAGGGCAACGCGCGGCGGTAATAGGCTACGAACAACGGCAATCCGGCGTCGCGGGCGGCTTGGTTCATCACCAGACAATCGGCATAACGGCAGGCCATCGGCTTTTCCACGTAAACCGGCTTACCGGCGCGCAAGGCTTGCAGCGCATATTCGGCATGGCTGGACGGCGGTGTCGCGATATACACGGCATTGACTGCCGGATCGGCTATCAGCTTTTTCGCATCCGCGTACCAGCGCGGCACGCCGTGGCGCGCCGCATAATCCGCCGCTTTCTCGGCGCTACGGCCCATCACCGCGACCAGTCGGGAATGGGCGACCTTGTTGAAAGCCGGCGCACTTTTTCGTTCGGCGACCGCGCCGCAGCCGATCATGCCCCAGCGGACTTCGTCGAGTCGGATTGCCATCGGCTTGAAATCGAGGACAGGTGGCTCAGGTCGGGTACGTGGCGTAGCGCGGCAAATCGTCGCCGGCGCAAGACCAGTCGGCTCTTGAATCCCAGAAAATCCGGGCTTGCGGCTGGATCGGCGCGTCGTCGTCCAAGGTGCCGGCCGGAATCAATACCGCGGCCAATTCCGGCACGAAACGGGCCACGGCGCAGCCGCATTCGCTGCAAAACTGGCGGGCAAAGCGCTGCGCTTCGGGTACTTTGTAACGCTTCAGCAACGTTTCGCCTTGGCTAAAGTTTAGTGTCGCGTTGCTGAGAAATAGATTGCTGGCATGGCCGCTACCGGAGGCTTTGCGGCAGCGCTGGCAGTGGCAGTGGTAGAAACGTTGCGGTTCGCCGCGGACTTGAAACTTTACGGCGCCGCACAAGCAACTGCCGTTTAACGTGGTTTCGGACATGGGGCCTCCTGTTTTGTCGATAGCCGCAAACGCCGCGCCGGCCGATTGCGGCGGGTGGTGAATCGATTGCAGCATGCACCGCCGGCACCGAGGCCGTCAAGTTGGGGCGAGAACTGCTGAGCCTTGCTCTCGATATCATTCGACCGGACAGCCACTCAGCGGGTGCGGCGGCAAACGCCAATTCGGCTCCGGCATCAGCCGAGTTGTTGTCGGGCTGCGACAAAGCGACAATGCCAACGCCTTTCCGATGCGGGGTTCAGTGCGGACAGAGGCGATTTGGCGTATAAACACCCAATCGGCGGTTCCAGGATGACCGCCCAATTCGACATTCGCATTATGCCGGATATGGCGTAGTGCTAATCTACCGTTCCCGATTCCTAAGCCGCGCCGGTGGCTCGATTCGGGTGGAATATTAATCCGGCAGCGATGCAGAGGCATTAGGTATGAACATATTCAAGTGGGCGGAAACAACCCGATTTGCAGTCCTGGTTTTGCTGGCGAGCGCTAGTTCCGCGGCCCTCGCCGACCGGCCGATGCCGTGGCGGGAACTGGCCGTGCCGGCGGCCGATAACAGCCAACAACACCATCTGGAAAAAACCGCGGCCGGGGAACTGATCCTGAGTTGGGTCGAAGTCGACGGCCGGGCCAGCACCGCCAAATTTGCGGTGCTGGAAAAATCCGGCTGGAGCCTGCCGTTAACGGTAACCCGCGAGGACGGCAAACTGGCCGATCCGCCGGTGGTGCTGGGTTTGAGCGACGGCAGTCTGGCGGCGGCCTGGATGCCGTATCCGAAGGAGTCGGCGGACCGCTACGCAGCGGATATTTACCTGGCGCGCTCGATCGACGGCGGCCTGAGCTGGAGCCCGCCGCTGAAACCTTACGGCGAGGCGGCGCGGATCTACGACGCGCAAATGTCGCTGGCGGCTCTGCCGGGGGCGCGTCTGGCGTTGGTCTGGACCGATATGCGCTTCGCCAGCCACGCTCCGGACGCCGATAAAAAAGCCAACCGTTACCAGTTGATGTCGACGGTGGTCGCCAAAGAGTGGCAGGCCAGCCCCGAGCGGATTCTGGACCACGACGTTTGTTCCTGCTGCCGCAGCTACACCGCGGCACTGGGCGAACGCTTGCTAACGGTGTACCGCGACCATGCCGCCGGCGAAATCCGCGATATCAGCGCAGTGCGCTGGCAACCGGCTAACGCAACGCCGCAAATCGGCGACGTCCACGCCGACGGCTGGGTGATCGGCGGTTGCCCGAGCAACGGGCCGTCGGTCGATCTGGCGCCGACCAATGCGGTGGTGGCCTGGTTCAGCGCCGCCGACGGCAAGGGCCGGGTCAAGGCGGCGTTCTCGCAAGACGGCGGCGAAACGTTCCGGGCGCCTATCGAATTGGATGCCGACGCCAGCGGTTACGCCAACGCCGTGTTGCTGGAAGACGGTTCGGCACTGGTCAGTTGGCGCGGCCGGCAGGGGCCGGACGACGAGTTACGCGTCGCCAAGCTCGGCGAGGACGGTAAAATCAGCCGGCGCACCACGCTCTACCGCGGCGGCTTTCCGAAATGGCCCAGCAAGTATCTGGCGACGCAAGTAATCGGCAACCAAGCCTACCTGGCCTGGACCGATCCGGCCTTGAAGCGGGTGCGGCTGGCCGTGGTCGAATTGAATTGAGCCGACAGCTCCGAGGCTACGGCGCGGCTAAATCACGACCCCGGCAAACCGTCCAGTTCGATTAACGGCCGGACTTCGACGGTACCCTTGCGCGCCATCGGGATGCGTTCCGCCGCGGCCAGGGCTTGATCCAGGTACGGCACGTCGATCAGGTAATAGCCGCCGAGTTGCTCGCGGGTTTCGGCAAACGGACCGTCCGTGACCAGAAGCTTGCCGTCCCGCACCCGCACGCTGGTCGCCAGCGCGGTCGGTTGCAACGGGCTGGCGGCGACGAATTGGCCTTTGGCCGCCAAATCCTGCGCCAGTTGCCGCGATTCGTCGTAACAGGCTTGGCGTTCGGCTTCGGCTAGGTTTTGTTCTTCAAAATAGATCAATAGCAGGTATTTCAAGTTACCTCCTTCGCTTAGCGATTCTTCAGATAAGCCAGCATTTGCGCCAACGCCTTGCCCCAGCCTGCCTCGAAGCCCAGCGCCGCGTGTTGCTCGCGGCCGGCGGGGTCGGCGTGCAGTACGGTGGCTCGATACAACGTGCCTTGCGGGTGATCGCTCAACTCGATGATGCCGGTCATCGCAAAATCGCCGCAGGCTGCGGCATTGCCGGAGCCGAACGGTTTGGGCCGGAAGCCGGGCAGCAGCGTATTGGTCCAGACCAAACGCCGATGTTCGACGATTTCCAGGTAGCAGCCGGCATGCGGAAACTCGGCGCCTTCCGGCGAGCGCATCGTGGTCAAAAAGGCGCCGCCGGGTTTCAAGTCGATTTCGCAGGCTACGGTCTGCCACGGCAGCGGGCAAAACCACGGCATCAGGTGCTCCGGCACGGTCCAGGCCTGCCAGATTTGTGCTCTGGACAGGTCGACGCTACGTTCGAATACCAGGTCGAGTTGCGGGTCGAATAAGGTCATTTGCTGTCTCCTAAAAATAAAGTCAGGCCGCGGCGGCCTGTTCCAACGCGGCGATATCGATCTTGCGCATTTGCAGCATCACTTGCATCACCCGCCCGGCCTTGGCCGGATCGGGATCGCCGAGCAAGCGGCCGAGCGCGGTCGGTACGATTTGCCAAGGTACGCCGAAGCGGTCGGCCAGCCAGCCGCATTGGTTGGGTTGGCCGCCCTCGGACAGTTTGTCCCAGTAGTAGTCGACTTCGTCCTGGCTTTCGCAATTGACGACAAACGATACCGCTTGATTGAAACCGAATGCCGGGCCGCCGTTCAACGCGACGAATTCCTGGCCGTTCAGGACAAAGCCGGCGGTCATCAGCGTGCCTTCCGGCAATGGCGCGCCGGCCGGGTAACGGCTGAGGTTCAGGACTTTGCCGTCCTTGAATACCGACAGGTAGAAATTCATGGCCGGTTCGGCCTGGTCGTCAAACCAGAGACACGGGGTAATCGTTGCCATGGTTGCCTCAAGCGCAATCGCCGCCGGCGGCGAGCAACTCATCCATCTTCGCTTGAAATTCGCTGCCGTCGACATCGGCGACGTGGGTCGCCAACATCCATTGGTGGCCGAACGGGTCGCTAACCACCGCCATCCGGTCGCCCCAGAATTGATCGGCTGGTTCCATTACCGGCGTGGCGCCGGCCGCCACGGCCTGGGCAAATCCGGCATCGACGTCGTTGAGATACATGTGCAGTTTGACCGGGGTACCGCCCAACTTGTGCGGCGAGGCCGAGCCGGCATTCGGGTATTCGTCGGAAATCATGAAATGCGATACGCCGATGGTGAATTCGGCATGGCCGATTTTGTCGCCGGGCATAAGCAGGCGCATGATTTCGACGGCGCCGAACGCCTGCTGGTAAAACGCCAATGCGGCGGCGGCATCGTCGACGGTCAGATAAGGCGTGACGCTTTGGTAGCCTTCGGGGATCGGTTTGACGGGTGAGTTCATCGTTTACTCCTGTGTCGTAAATGAAAGGGTTCGCCAGCTAGTCGAACGGCAAACCCGGAAATCGACAAACACCACCGATATTTTTCCTCCTGGGGTTCCGTCCGGCCCAATGCCCGGCGCCCAAGCCAATCCGGGCCGGCTAGTCCAGACCGCCGTCCTGTCAATCAAGCTCGCAGTCATTTCGCCGATTTAATCCGTTTGCCATAACAAAGACTCCGTTGCGCATAAAACCGGGCGCGGTTAAACCGATACCATACCCACCGGCCCAGCCAGCAAATATTGCCTGATAACACAATGACTTAGTTGATCATGTACTGAGTTTGGCGATGCGGCCGGCCGAGCCGGTTTTTTATTTCGGACATAACTACAACTCACGCGACAAGGACACCTTATGCCACGCCCCCAAAGATCGTTTACCTTGAATACCCTGGCTTTGGCCGTATTGGCCGCCTCCTGCCCGAGCTTCGCCGCCACCGCTCCGGTATCCTGCAAATTAATCAGCGCTGCCCGCCTGTTCGACGGCAACGAAGTGCAATTCAACAAAAGCGTGCTGGTGGTCGGCGACAAAGTAAAGGCTGTCGGCGATTACGCCAGCCTGAGCGGCCAATGCGCAACCCGTTACAACCTGGGCGACGCGACGATTCTGCCGGGCTTCATCGAGTCGCACGCCCACGTCACGTTTCAGAACGTCAGCAAGGACAAAATCCTCGAGCACGGCATTACCACCGTGCAGGATACCGGCGGCCCGTTGCTGCCTCCGCAAGGCGGCAACGGCAGCCTGCGACTGCTGAGCACCGGGCCGATTCTGCAAGCGCAGGGCGGTTATCCGCTGAATGTGTTCACCCCGGACGATACCGGCGGCGGTTACGACAAGGTTGGTTTGGCCATCGCCGCCAATGCCACGGAAGGCCAGGTCAGAGCCATCGTGCAAAATCTGGTGGCCGGCGGCGCCTCGGCGATCAAGATCGCATTGGAGCCGGGCGGCGAAGCCGGTGCGCCGTGGATGATGTCGCACGGCCACGGCGAGGTGCCGGCCGCACCCTGGCCGGTATTGTCGCAGCAGCAAGTGGCCTGGATAGTCAGCGAAGCGCATAACCACGGCAAGCGGGTACTGGCTCACGTCGGCGAAAACAGCGGTTTCGAGCTCGCCTACGTGGCCGGCGTCGACATGTTGGCTCATATGCCGTGTTCTGCGCTCAACGCCGAATTGCTGCATTCCGCGGTAAACGACGGCATGGAATTCATGACCACGATCGATACCTTGGCCTCGTGCGGCGCCGGTCTCTACCAAAACGCCCATACGGTGGGCCACGTGTACCAGGAACATGCCGGCGAAGGCTTGGCCTTCCCGCTGGTTTACGGCTCCGAAATCGCCCACGACAACGTGCCGTGGGGGATCAACGGCGAGGAATTGCATCTGATGTTGCATACCGGCAGCGGCGATTCGATCGATTTCAGCGACGTATTGAACGTACTGCGCTCGGCTACCTCGGCCGCCGCCGCCCGCTTGGCCACCGGCATTCCCGGACTCGGCACGCTATCTGCGAATGCACCGGCCGATTTGATCGCGGTCAAGGGCAATGCGCTGGAACGCTTCAAATTGCTGGAATACCCGGATTTGGTCATGTCCGGCGGCAAACTGGTGGTGAATAAATTCTCGCCGACCCGCTAACCGTCGCGCTACCGACTACCCGTCGGCGCAGCGCCATCGCGGCGGCGGGTATCCACCGGTTTCCATTCTTTAATCGCTTTTATCTGATACGGCCATGAATAAACTTCATCTCGCATTATTTTGTTTCGCTTTATCCATCCTGAAGGTCGGCAACGCCGATGCCGCCATTTTGAGTTTCGACGACGTGACCGCCGATGCGGAAGCAGCGATCGCCGACGGCTACGCCGGGTTGAATTGGTCCAATTTCTGGGTGCAGAACCCGCAATTGGCCCAGGTCGCGGATTTCGATTCCGGCTTTTACCACGGCGTGGTATCGGCGGACTATTCGGCCTTCAACGCCGACGGCGGCCCGGCCAGTATTCGCTCGAACAGCTTGTTCGATTTCCGCTCTGCATATTTCGCTGCCGCTTCGCGCTGGGGCCTGCAGATCACTGCCAGCGGTTACCGGAACGGCGACCTGCTTTACCAACAGCAATTGCTGGTCAACACCGACGCCGCACAGTTATTCAACCTGAACTTTGCCGGCATCGATACTTTGGAGTTGGTTGCCAGCGGCGGCGAGGACTATCTCGGCGCCGGTTTCCATTTCACGCTGGACAACGCCGACATCGCGGCACCGGTGCCGTTACCGGCGGCAGTGTGGCTGTTCGGCGCCGGCTTGGCCGGACTACTGGGTTTGCAGCGACGTAGCGCATAGATTGCTGACGATTCCGTACAAACTGAAACCGCCTGCGGGCGGTTTTTTTATGCGGCTTGCTGGCGTTGGGGCCGGCAATTCGGCGCCTCGACCTTGACAATTGGGCCGGTTACGGCCACTTTTCGCTAGCGCAGTTCGATACATTGCCCGTTCTGAAGGATACCGCCATGCCGGCCGCACCCATTTTCAACCGTTACTTCGTTTATGGCGCCAGCGACCGGGGCCGAGTACGCGAGATTAACGAAGACACCATCCTGCTCAGTCCTGAAACCGGGATCTGTTTGCTGGCGGACGGCATGGGCGGACATGGCCGCGGCGATATTGCCAGCCAGCAGACCGTCGCCGAGGTCGAGCGTCTGATCGCCCGCCATCTGCCGCCCGTGCCCGCCAGCCGAACGCCGGCTTGGCTAGGCCGCTGGTTCAAGTCGGCCGAACCCTCCGATCCCCATCTGCCGGCGCGGCAGCTCGATTTGCTGGCGGACCTGATCCGCGAAGCCAACCGTACGCTTTACCGAAGCAACTGCGAATGGGGAGCGGCCGACGGTAGCGGTTGCGGCACGACCTTGGTCGGCTGCCGGCTTCTGCCCGACTTAGCGGCGATGCAGATATTTCACATCGGCGACAGCCGTTTGTACCTCTGGCGCGGCGATGCGTTACAGGCCTTGACCGCCGACCACTCGTTGCTGCGGCAGTGGCAGGATGCCGGCCGAATCGGCGAACCGCCGCCCGGCAACCGCTTATACCAAGCTATCGGCCCCAATCCGGCAATCGAGCCGGAAACCCAAGTGGTTGAGATAGCTCCCGGCGACGGCTTTTTATTGTGTTCGGACGGTTTGACCGGCATGTTGGGGGACGCTGAAATCGCGGCCTTGCTGGCGGGTCTGAGCCCGGCAAATCTGGAAGCAAAAACCCTGGCTTTAATTGCCGCCGCCAATGCCGCCGGCGGTAAAGACAATATCTCGGTGATATTGATCTGCCAGTAATGCCGTTCTATTGCTCGACGTATTTCATCAATACTTTTTTCACCAGAATATTGTCGTCGTGAACCAGACGAACTTGCTGGCCGACTTCGCGGCCGTTCAGGCGGATGTGTTTGTCGACGACGGGCGTCAGGTAATAGTGGTCGCCGAGGCGGATGATTTCTGCGATCAGTTTCGGCGTAAACCAACCGCCCACCCGCACGTTACACTGCGGGCCTTTGCCTATCGTGTAGTAATCCTTGTTCAACAACAATTTATTGATATTGCGTGCCTCGCCGTGCATCAGCAAGGCCTGGTTGCCGGGCCGAGCAGCCGCTGCTGGCTGGCCGGAGCCGGTCGCCGGGTTGACCAGCAACGTGCGGTCGAAATCGTCTAATTGGGCGGAGAGGGCCGGGTTCAGGCCTGGCGCCGTGGGTTGGTCGACAAATTTCAAATCATGCTTGCCGACGGTAACGACGTCGCCGAAACGGAGTTTGTGCCGGCCGGCAATCTTGGTCCCGTTTAAATACGTGCCGTTGGTGCTGTTCATGTCCTCCAGCCACCATTCGCCGTCTTGGCGGGAAATCGCCGCATGCACCAGCGATACACCCTTGTTGCCGATATACACCTGGTTATAGGTCGCCCGGCCGATACTGCAGGCCTGATCGCCGATCTCGACTACGTTTTGCAGCGAGCTGTTGAAATAAATCTCGACAAAACTCATAGCTCCACCCCCGCGCTGAAATTGGTCACCCGCACAAGTATTGGCCGGAGCGGTCAAAAAGTCATGAATTAATTCGGTTTGGCTGGCCTGGAAAAGCGCGTCGTCCGAGATTTGGACGCCGAGAAACCTGAGCGGGCGTACAAATATCGGCCGGCGATTTTACTTTCCGTACCGCCAAGCCTTGCCAAATCCGGCGTGAAATCGTATTAGTCGCGGCACAATGGCGCTCGAAAATCGGCAGCGCTATTGAAAAACCGGGATGGCGCCTCCATGTTACCGGGCCGGCCCCCCAGATCGGGCTGATTAGCCTTAAAGATTCAGACTTAACGGAGAAAATGTATGTTGAAGAAATGCCCTCATTGCAACCGTGTCAGCGACACCGACGATTTTTGTACGTTGCATGGTAAGGCTCGGGTCACGATGAAACCGGTGATCGATTTCAAATCCACGGCCATTCAAGAGCCTAAGGTACAAAAGACTGCAACGGACCAGGATCTGCTCTAATCCGGCCAAAACCGACGGCGGGCGGCTCTTCCGACGGCCATTCGGCCTGGAGCCGCCTGCGATCTCTGATCCCGGCCGCAGAATTCGACCGGCCGCCAGCAACTCCCCCCGCTTTCTTATCCGCCGCCGATTCCGCTCAGGCGGACTACCGGCCTAAACCTTAAAGACCGTGGCGGCCGCCTCTACGGTAGCCTGCAAATCTTGATCGGTATGCGCCGCCGAAACAAACCCCGCCTCGAACGCCGACGGCGCCAGATACACGCCCTGATCCAGCATCGCATGGAAAAAACGTTTGAAGCGCTCGACATCGCAGGCCATGACCTGGGCGAAACGGGTGATGGATTTTTCGGGGCTGAAGAACAGACCGAACATGCCGCCGACCTGGTTGGTGGTGAACGGGATGCCGGCTTGGTCGGCGGCGGTTTGCAGGCCTTGCAGCAATTTGGCGGTTTTGGCGGCCAACTCGTCGTAAAAACCCGGCGCGGAAATCAGTTCCAGGGTTTTCAATCCCGCCGCCATTGCCACCGGACAGCCGGACAGGGTGCCGGCCTGATAAACCGGGCCAAGCGGGGCCAAATATTCCATGATCTTGCGGCTGCCGCCGAAGGCGCCGACCGGCAAGCCGCCGCCGATGATTTTGCCTAGCGTGGTCAGGTCCGGTTTGATGCCGTAGAGGCCTTGTGCGCCTTGCAGGCCGACGCGGAAGCCGGTCATGACTTCGTCGAAAATCAATACGCTGCCGTAGCGGTCGCAGACCTCGCGCAGGGTTTGCAGAAAGCCCGGTTCTGGCGGGATGCAGTTCATGTTGCCGGCCACCGGCTCGACGATGATGCAGGCGATTTGCTCGCCAAGTTCGGCGAAGGTTTGTTTGACCGCGTCGCTGTCGTTGTAAGCCAGGGTGATGGTGTCTGCGGCCAGCGCGGCGGGCACGCCCGGCGAGCTGGGCACGCCCAGGGTCAGCGCGCCGGAACCGGCCTTGACCAGCAACGAATCGGAATGGCCGTGGTAGCAGCCTTCGAATTTGACGATTTTGTCGCGGCCGGTGTAGCCGCGCGCCAGCCGCAGGGCGCTCATCGTCGCTTCGGTGCCGGAGCTGACCATGCGCACCATGTCAATGGACGGCAGCAGCTCGCAGACTTTTTGCGCCATCACGGTTTCGATCTCGGTCGGCGCGCCGAAGCTGAGGCCTTTTTCGGCGGACACTTTGACGGCGTCGATCACCGCCGGATGGGCGTGGCCCAAGATCATCGGTCCCCAGGAGCCGACGTAATCGATATAGCGCTTGCCTTCGCTGTCCCAGACGTAGGCACCCTGGGCGCGGTCGAAGTAAACCGGGGTACCGCCGACGCCCTTGAAGGCGCGCACCGGCGAGTTGACGCCGCCGGGAATGACTTGTTGGGCTTGGGAGAATAGTTCGCTGGATAGTGTCATGGTCTGTGCAATCGGATTGAAGTTGATCGAGCCTGAAGCGCTCGGCTGGCAGGAGCGCCGGCCGAGCTGCCCGGTCAGGGCAGTCGGAGCGAATCGGGCCGCCGGCGCCGGCGGTGTTGCCGGACGCGCCCGCGGCCCGTTTGCCGTTAGTTGGCGGAATTATCCGAAGGTTTGCCGAACAAATGCGGTCCTTTCGGCTGCGGTTTGCTTTGCAAGCAGAAATATGCGGCAGCGTCGAATTTGATGCCCAGGGTCTGGGTATCTTCGTGGTCCTCGATATATTTTTCGGCGTCGATTTCCGACAGGTCTTTCATGATGTGCTCGGCGATGCAATCGCAGGTTTGTTTGAAACGCGGCTCGTCGACGTCTTTATTGACCGAGTTTTTCAACTCGCGCTCGACGCATTTGGCCGAGAACTCCTTTTCGAATTGGCGTTTTTCCGCACCGCTGGCTTCGCCGGTGTCGTCGCGGTGTACGGATTTTTTCAAGGCGCCGGTTTTGGCAGCTTTCGGGGCTTCTGCTTCGGCTTTGTCATCGGAGCAGGCCGACAGCAGTAATAGGGCAGGAAGCAAGGCGAGGGCGAGGGCCCGTTTCAACGAGTTGTTTTTCATGATGTGTGCTGTCTGATTTGGTTTTAGTTGAGTAAGTCCTGTAACAACGGGGCCAGCGTTTGCTGCTGGCTATCCTGGCGCAAGCGATTGGCGACGATGATGCTCTTCAACTGGCGCAAGGCCAGTTCGAAATCGTCGTTGACGATCAGGTAATCGAACTCCGGATAATGGCTCATTTCGGTTACCGCGTCGCGCATGCGCCGGGCGATGACCTCAGCATTGTCCTGGCCGCGGTTTTGCAGACGTTCGCGCAGTATTTCGATCGACGGCGGCAAAATAAAGATCGATTGACTGGTCGGCAGCATACGCCGCACTTGCTGCGCACCCTGCCAGTCGATTTCCAGAATCACGTCCAGGCCGGACGCCAGATTGTCCTGCACCGTCTGTTGCGCCGTACCGTAAAAGTTGTCGAACACTTGTGCGTGTTCCAGAAACGCCTGGTTTTCGATCATGGTTTTGAATTCAGCGACCGAGACGAAAAAGTAATCGGTACCGTGACGCTCGCCGCTACGCATCGGCCGCGTGGTATGCGAGACCGACACCGTCAATCCGTCCAGTTCGGTAAACAGCTGTTTGACCAAGCTGGTTTTACCGGCGCCGGACGGTGCGGAAATGATATAAAGTCTGCCCGTAGTCATTTATTTATTCAGGGTTATCCATGCGGCCGCCATTCTTTTCTGATAACGCCTAAGAGTCAAGCCCCGCCGCGTGCTGTGGTATGATGCAAGGCCTTTCTCTGCCCCTTCTTTAACGCCGATGAGTGTGATTTGGAACAACTGCCTGGCCAAACTGGAACATGAAATCCCGAGCGCGGATTTCAGTACCTGGATCAGGCCGCTGCAAGCTGTGGAGTCCGACAGCCAACTGAAGTTGCTCGCCCCCAACCGTTTCATTATCGACCATATCAAACAACACTTTTTTTCGATCATCGAAGACGCGGTCAACGAATTCTCGAATGCGACGCTGTCGGTGCATTTCGAGATCGGCTCCAAGAAAGCGCCGGCCATCAAAGCGCCGACCTTGAGCAAGAGTTCGACCCAGAAAAAGAACCAGCCCAATTTTCTGAACAAGGCCTTCACCTTCGAGAGTTTCGTCGAAGGTAAATCCAACCAGTTGGCGCGGGCGGCATCGGTCACGGTATCGGACAATATCGGCAAGGTCTACAACCCGCTGTTCATCTACGGCAGCTCCGGCCTGGGCAAAACCCATTTGATGCATGCCATCGGCAACGCGGTGCTGCTGAAAAAACCGGATGCCAACATCGTCTACCTGCACTCGGAAAAATTCGTGCAGGACATGGTCAAGGCCCTGCAACAGAACAGCATCAATCAGTTTAAAGAGTACTACCGCAGCATCGACATCTTGTTGATGGACGACATCCAGTTTCTGGCCGGCAAGGAGCGCTCGCAGGAGGAGTTTTTCCATACCTTCAACAATCTGCTGGATAACAAGCACCAGGTGGTACTGACCTGCGACAAATACCCGAAGGAAATCGACGGCCTGGAAGACCGGCTGAAATCGCGCTTCGGCTGGGGCTTGCCGGTGGCGATCGAGCCGCCGGACTTGGAAACCCGCACCGCGATTCTGATTAAAAAAGCCTTGCAGGTCGGCGTCGAGCTGGATCAGGAAATCGCTTTTTTCATCGCCAAACGCATTCCGTCCAACGTGCGTGACCTGGAAGGCGCGCTGCGGCGGGTGGTGGCCAACTCCCAATTCACCGGCCGCGAAATCACGTTGGAGTTCACCAAAGAAGCGCTGCACGATTTGATCAGCCTGCAGGACAAATTGATCAGCATCGACAACATCCAGAAAACCGTGGCGGAGTACTTCAAGATTCGAGTCGCCGATTTGTCGTCGAAAAACCGCAAACAATCGATCACCCGGCCGCGCCAAGTAGCGATGAGCCTGGCGCGCGAGTTGACTTCGCACAGCTATCCGGAAATTGGCGACGCTTTCGGCGGCCGCGACCATACCACCGTGATCAACGCCTGCAAACGCATCGCCGAACTGAAGGAGGAGGACGTGAAAATGGCCGAAGACTACAAAAACCTGCTGCGGACCTTATCGCATTGATCGGTCCTGACCCGCTTTGCCCGCTGTTGGCTGCACCTTGAAACGCCATCTACTCAGTGCCGCGATTTTTCTGGCCGCAACCTTGCTTTATCTGGTAGGTTATTCCAAAACCAGCGCTGCCGCGGCGATCGCCGGAGGCGTATTCGAAGCTTGGTTTTGGCTCAGAATGTTCGAACAGCCGCAGAGCGACGATATCGACCCGGCGAACCGATCAAATTAGCCGCAGCCCGGCAACGAGCGCCTCGATCCGCGCTCGGCATGGAAAATGGCGGAAAGGACCGAGTAAGCGATAAGGAACAGATCAAGGATTCAACATGAACGGCCCGCAACGCATCGTCTGTTTGACCGGCGAAACCACGGAAGTGCTTTATTTGCTGAACCAGCAATGGCGGATTGCCGGCATCTCCGGTTACACCACCCGCCCGGCCGCAGCACGTAAAGAAAAACCCAAAGTCGCCGCCTTCACCTCGGCCAACATCGGCAAGATTCTGGCATTGAACCCCGATTTAGTGTTGACCTGCACCAATCTGCAAGCCGACATTGCCGCGGCACTGATCAAAGCCGGTATCGAAGTGCATGCCTTCAACCAACGTTCGTTAGTCGGCATCCTGCAAATGATTTCCACGCTCGGCGCACTGGTCGATGCCGCCGAAGCCGCCGCCGCATTGCGTGCCGAGTTAGAGCGGCAGATCGCCTCGGCCCGCACCGCAGCCGAATCGATGGCTGTCAGGCCGAAAATTTATTTCGAGGAATGGAATGAGCCTCTGATTAGCGGCATCGGTTGGGTTTCGGAGATTGTCGAACTGGCCGGCGGCAACGATTGCTTTGCCGAACTGGCCGGTCAGGCCTCGGCCAAAGGCCGGATCATTGACGACCCGAATCGGGTCGTCGAGCGCCAACCCGACATCATCGTCGGCTCTTGGTGCGGCAAGAAATTCCGCCCGGAACAGCTTGCCGGCCGCCCCGGCTGGGACCTTATTCCGGCAGTACGCGACGGCTTCGTCCGCGAAATCAAATCGGCCGACATCCTGCAACCCGGCCCCGCGGTGTTGCAGCACGGCCTGCGGCAGATGCAGCACATCGTCCGGCAATGGTCGGCATGGCAGGCGGCACATGGTTAAACCAGCCGGCACGACAAATCGAAAACCATACTCGACCCGCTGCCGCAGCGTTACGTTTTGCTGCGGTCTGGCGGCATATCTTCCAGACTTTTAATCGACGTCCCGTGGCTACTTTATTTCAAATTCCGCCGAACCACCCGCAACGCTTCGTCCTGCATAACGAAGTCCATGCCCGCGCCTCATCGATTCGCAGCCTGCCGGTGCGGGCCAGCTACCTGGCCTTGGCGCTGTCCGGCGAGGAAAAGCTGCGCGAACGCCAGCATCTGATCGCGCTGTGCCAACGCTACGGCGTCGCAGCGCCAGACCACGACGCCGACCATTTCAGCGCCGGCTTCGACGCGTTTCAGATGAGTTGGGAACAGCACGGGGAATTCAGCACCTACACCTTTTACGCCTACGACGGCGAGAGCGAACCCTTTGCCGAACCGGCCTTAAAAAAAGTCCCGGTGGACTGGCTATCGAAAATCGCCGGCCAAACCATGGTGGCCGCCCATGCCTGCGTGGTGACGGCCGCCGACATCGATTACCAGGACGGCATGGATTTAAGCCCGCTGTCCGCCTATTTTGCCGGCAACCCGATCGTCGGCTCCAAGGTCACCGGCGGCGCGGCGTCGGTCTTCACCGATTTTCGGATCCATGTGGACGGCTTCAGCCGGTTTCTGGTGGTCGACCAAAACCTGAAAACCGCCCAAGCCGGCCGCCTGCTGCACCGTCTGTTCGACATCGAGGTTTACCGGGTACTGGCATTGCTGGCTTTTCCGATCGCCCGCAAACTCTATCCCGAATTAAAAAGGGCCGACCGCCAGTTATACGCAATCACTAACTCGATGACCCAGCCGGACGCCGACGACGCCAAATTGCTCGACGAACTGACTGCACTGGCCGCCGAAGTGGAAAACCACATTTCGTCGCACCAGTTCCGGTTCGCGGCGGCCAGCGCTTACTACCATCTGGTCGGCCAACGTCTGACTGATTTGCGCGAAGCGCGGATTCAAGGCATTCAAACCCTCGGCGAGTTCATCAAACGCCGCCTTGAGCCGGCAATGAACACCTGCGCCTCGACCTCGCACCGGTTCAACCTGGTTTCGGAACGGGTCAGCAACGCCAGCCAACTGTTGCGTACCAAAGTCGATATCATCATCGAACGCCAAAACCAGGGCTTGCTGTCGTCGATGGCCTTGCGCGCCAAGATGCAACTACGTATGCAACAAACGGTCGAAGGGATTTCGATTGTGGCGATCGCATATTACGCCGCCAGTTTGGTCGGTAAAATTGCCGAAGCCCTGCATAGCGCGGGCTGGCACGTGAACCCCGAAATTGCCGAGGGTATCGCTATCCCGTTTATTTTGATCGCGATCGGCATCGTCACCAAACGCATCCACCGCATTATTGAAAACACGACGGATTTGTAAAGCATATTCCGCCGTCGCTTTGGAGTTTATTGGTTATTTTAACTGCGGCGACAAACCGCCGGCGTTACCCGGATTGAATCTAAATCGACCACATTACATCTTGAAACTAAACTAATAATGAAACTTCGCGTTATTCTAAAAAGATTCTCGCATCCGCAAGTTAGAAGGCGACTGAAAATCGGGTTGTCGCTTTGGGCGGCAGCCATCGTTTTAAGTTTGATTTCCAAAATATCCTACGATATCGGCTATTTCAAAGCCCAGTCGCTGATCGACGAAAAAAATGCGTCGAATCAGGTGGCACGGCAGCTTCTGACACCGGAGACTGCACAGCGCATTGTCACCGGCGCATTGAAGGAAGACCCCAATAACCCGAAAACCGTGGTAGTCCAGGTCACCGACAATAACCCGAAACTGTCGACAATCATTATCGAAAATAATAAGCAAAAAAGAATCGCCTGGATTATAGATTTACACTTGTATTTTACCGGCGACCTATATAGCGATAACGGCTACAATTTAACCCAATCCATGGAGTATCAAAATAATATTATTACCGGCCCACGTTAGATTGGGACCGCTTATGTATTTAACAGGTTGGTGAAAAACCATATTTCAGACGCTAATTTTGGTCAGCTTAATCAATATATAGTGTCTGCAGCATCATACTTCAACTAAATACAGACTGAGTCAGGGTCAAAAATGAGTTTTTCACCAACCTGTTAGGCCGAGTGCCGATTATAAAACCGATAGCCGACGCTACAATCAACCGCAGTAAGGCGAAACCCGGCCGATTGTCATACCCCGGTCATATCGCTATGTTTGGATAGCAGGCCAATTCCTGCGGCAGGTATTCCCCGGCCGATATTGGCTCAGCCGTCCCCTCAACCGGAACCCGATCCAAAAGCATGCGCACCCAGTCGACAATTCTCGCCATTTTGTTGGTAACCTTGCTGGGCATCGTCGCATTTCGACACGGTACGCCCGGATTGCACGATATCGAACTCCACAAACAGGCCATCGGCCTTTTCATCGACAGCCATTACGGGGCGGCGGTCGTTTTATTCTTTTTGTTGTGCACGATTTTCATCAACTCACCGCTACCTTTGGCCGCGGCCATGAAAATCCTGTCCGGCTATTTCTTCGGATTTTACCTGGGCGCGGTTTACAACGTCGGCGCAACGCTATTGGCATGTTTAATGGGATTTTGGCTGAGCCGTTACGCCCTCAGAAGCCGATTCGAGCGCTTGTTTTACAGCCGCCTGGAAGCCATCGAACACGAAATCGAACGCAACGGCTTTTACTATTTCCTTAGCCTGCGCGTCGCTATGGTAGTGCCCTATTTCCTGATCAACTTCGTCGCCGGGTTATCCAGACTATCGGTCAAGGATTATCTGCTCAGCACCTTGCTTGGCGTGGTGCCAGCGTCGTTGATTTATGCGAACGGCGGCGAACGGTTGGAACAGATCCGCTCCGCGGCCGACTTGTTCGAATGGCATACTGCCGGTTCGCTGGCGCTAATGGCAAGCGCCAGTCTGATCCCGGTGTGGTTTCGGCGCAGCAGCCGCTACTCGGATTAGGCCGGCTGATACTGCCCTCAAGCCTTAGCCGCCGCCTCAGCGACTGGTGAAGCCGTTCTAAAATCATTGATCTTGGCGTTCAACATCCAACGGCGCCGGCCGACAGCCACAATTCAAGCAACAGGGGGCTTCTCCTGTCTAACGCCGGTGCCGGTAGACCCAACCCGCCGCCTCGTCGCATTCCCCATTCCCGATCGGCCTTTAGCCCGGTAACCTATACACACTTTTCAACCCCATTTTCACTATGACCGATGCTAGACCAAATTAAACTATTTTTTGAGAAACACCTCGCCTTGCCATTGCCGGCGGCTGCCGCAGAAGCCCAACTTCAACAGGCCTTGGTTGCATTGTTCATGGAAATGATGACGATGGACGATGTTTGCCAGGAAACCGAGCGGACGGCGATTTTATCGCTCACCAAAAAATGTTTTTCGTTATCGACCGAACAGGCCGAGCATTTGATGGCAAATGCAGAACAAAAACGTCAACACGCGGTCGACTATTACGAATTTACCTCGCTGATCAACAAACGCTTCAGTCCCGGCGAAAAGGTCGGGTTGATACAATCGCTCTGGCAAATTGCCTATGCCGACGGCCAACTTGACCCACAAGAAGAATATCTGGTGCGGAAAATTGCAGATCTTTTGGGTGTCTCTCATACCGATTTTATAATGACCAAACTTCGGGTGAATGGCAAACCCTGAGTCCGCTCAAAACTTATCCGAATCACGCATGAAAAAGCAGAAGAAAAACAAAGACCTCTGGTTGAATCAAACGGATATCGAAGTCTGTTGCTTGTACCTGACGACCGCCGGGCAATACCGTGCGGTGTTGGCGATGAAGGGAGACTTCTTGATCTACGCGCCTAGTTCCGAAGCAATGGCAGCCTTAGCAGCGGATGCCAACATGCCGTTTGAAAATTCTCCGTTCAAAAAATGCCAAATCGCCACTTTCGCTCAGAAAGAATACCAAGCATTCGAATGGCAAGGCACTCAAGCCCTCCGCCACAAACTGACGGCCGACCAACTGGCCGAAGCGATTAGCCAGTGCAATGCCAAAGCCGCCATTGAGGTGTTATTGGCCGAGTAACGAACAGCGCCTTTAGCAACAAATTGAAATCCTCAATTATCCTCATCAGGAGAGCCCCTTTTGAAACAATCCTTTTATGATCTGAGTTATTCGGATTTAGAGGCCGTTGCCAGTGAAAATGATTTAAGCCCTTCAGTGCCGGCAGTCCTGTTTAATTGGCACTACAAGAAAAAAGAAATTGATCGCTGCCGCAATAAAATTTCCAAATCATCTTCTGCTTTCTTCGATGCCCATTTCGATTTTTCGCTGCCGGAAATCGATACGGTCTATGAATCGAACAAAGATCGAACAGTAAAATTTCTGTTCAAACTCAAAGATCAGCACAAAGTCGAAACAGTCCTCATTCCGTTCAATAACAAATATTCTATTTGCCTGTCGTCGCAGGTCGGTTGCGCCATGAATTGCTCCTTTTGTTTTACAGGAGAGCAAGGGCTTAAAAGAAATTTGGCGACCAACGAAATTATCGGCCAATTTCTTCAGGCTTGGCGCTGGTTGGCAACCAACAGACCCGGCGAAGAGCGGATTTTAAATATTGTATTTATGGGGCAAGGCGAGCCTTTACATAACTTTGATGCCGTCAAAAAAGCCTGCGAAATTTTTTTATCGCAATACGGCACCTCAATCGGCACTCAAAAGATTACGATCTCAACGGCCGGGTATATTCCTGGGCTTAAAAGATGGAGCCAGGAAATACCTGGCGTGAATCTGGCTCTATCACTGCATTCGCCTTTTCCCGAAAAGCGAAATGAATTGATTCCACTCAACAAAAAGTACCCGCTAGCCGAAGTAGTATCATATATTGACCAGATACCGCTGCAAAAGAAGCAGTTTATTACCTATGAATATATTCTGATAAAAGGCTTCAACGATACCGCCGATGATGCGAATAAACTCGGCAAGATGCTTGCCGGTAAAAGTGCATATATAAACCTGATCCCTTTTAATGAATTTCCGGGATCGCGTTACACTTGCCCTGATGCTGCGGCAATTGAAAATTTCAAAGCGGTTTTAGATACTTACAAAATTCCGACTTTAATTAGAGGCACCAAAGGCGATGATGTATTAGCCGCATGCGGACAGCTCAATTCAAATCAACAAATTCGCAAACAATCCTTGAATCCCGCCGAAATCATTCCGTAAAAACCAGGCAAGATTAAAACTACTTAACATTCAATTTTATTAATCCGGGCGGATTTCGCTATGTTTTGCCGTCCGCAGCACCGTCGTCAGGCCAAATTTCCTGGCAGGCATTTTCTGCTTGCTGCCGCTTTTGTTAGGCGATGGTTCCACGTAATTGCCATGCGCCAAGCGAGTTTTGATCGACGGTTCAAGTAACGAAACTCAAGTTTTCGGCAATCCTCGGCTTCGTCAAGATTGGTACTGTTTGCAATTGATAAATCGAATATACTCGAAAATCATGCGCATGCGTGTCAGGTGATAGATCGCGAAGGTAAATACGGTTTTAGCGGCCAATATTATTCAAACCACGGAATTTCGTTTGCCCCAGGGTACCCAAGGTCCAGCGTAGCCGCTTACTTCGCCAATCAGCTTACGGATCGTGAACAAGCGGAAATACTATACTCCGCCTTGCCGATTACAAGGGTTAAATATAATTAACAGCCTGTATAGTGCGAGGTTACACCAGTAGTAACCCTTTAAAAACGACTACTGGTGTAAACAATTTTTATGACTTTATTAAACGTTTTACGACTTTAATCTCACAAAACAAATCCATTCCGTCGACGCTTCCGCTATTCCACCGTGACCGATTTTGCGAGGTTCCTCGGCTGATCGACGTCGGTGCCTTTTAGCACGGCGACGTGATACGAAAGCAGTTGTAGCGGTATCGTATAGATAATCGGTGAGATGGCATTGGCGACGCTGGGCATTTTGACGATTTGCACGTTCTCGTCGGCGGCGTCGCTTTCGGCCAAGTCTTCGTCCATGAATACAATCAACTGACCGCCGCGGGCGCTGACTTCCTGGATGTTGGATTTGAGCTTTTCCAGCAGGTTATTGTTGGGTGCGACCGTGACGACCGGCATTTCGGCATCGATCAAGGCCAGCGGGCCGTGCTTCAATTCCCCGGCCGGATAGGCTTCGGCGTGGATATAGGAAATCTCCTTCAGCTTCAAGGCGCCTTCCATCGCGATTGGGTAATGCGTACCGCGGCCGAGGAACAGCGCGTTGTGCTTGTCGGCGAACCGCTGCGACAGCAGTTCGATGGTATTGTCGAGCTTTAGCACTTTTTCGATGTTGCCGGGCAAGGCGAACAATTGCGAAACGATGTGCTCTTCTTTATCGGCGCTGAGTTCGAAGCGACGGCCGATGGCGATGATCAGCATCAATAAGGCCACCAACTGGGTAGTGAAGGCCTTGGTGGAGGCGACGCCGATTTCCGGGCCGGCGCGGGTCATCAACACCAAGTCCGATTCGCGCACTAACGAGCTTTCCGGCGCGTTGCAGATCACCAAGGAATGTTTAACACCCAGCTTTTTGGCTTCCTGCAATGCGGCGAGAGTATCGGCGGTTTCGCCGGACTGGGAAATGGTGACGACCAGGGTATCCGGGGCGACGACCGGGTTGCGGTAGCGGAATTCGCTGGCAATTTCGATTGCACAGGGAACCCTGGCGTATTTTTCGAACCAGTAGCGGGCGACCAAACCGGCATGGTAGCTGGTACCGCAGGCTAAAATCAGAACCGACTTGATCTGGTCGAACACTTCGCCGGCGTTATGGCCGAAGGCGTTATCCTGCAAGCGGTTGTCGATGAAGCGGCCTTCCAACGTTTCCGATACCGCCCAGGCTTGCTCATAGATTTCCTTGAGCATGTAGTGGCGATATTTGCCTTTGTCGACCGCGTCGGCCTTGAGCTGGCTTTCGATGACCGGGCGGACCACGCGACGGCCGGCTTCGTCGAATATCGTCACGCCGTTGATGGTCAATTCGGCGATATCGCCGTCTTCCAGGAAGATGAAGCGTTGCGTCACTGGCAACAGCGCGGCGATATCGGAGGCGATGAAGTATTCGCCGATGCCGATGCCGATTACCAATGGACTACCCTTGCGGCAGGCGACCAACACATCCGGTTGTTCGCTGTCGATCACTCCCAGAGCGTAGGCACCGCGCAAGCTTTTGATGGTTTTGCCGACCGCGTCGAGCAGGCTAGCAGCCTCTTTTAGCTCTTCGGCAACCTTGTGGACAATGACTTCGGTATCGGTTTCGGACGTGAAAACGTAACCGTTTTCCTGCAGCGAGGTCCGAAGGTTATCGTGGTTTTCGATGATGCCGTTATGCACGACTCCGACCCGGTCCTTGCTAATGTGCGGGTGGGCGTTGCGGGTGCTGGGCTTACCGTGGGTTGCCCAACGGGTATGGGCGATGCCGATGCGGCCTTCGATCGGATCGGCCGCGATCAATTCTTCCAATCCTTTAACCTTGCCCAATTCGCGCTTCCGGAATATTTCGCCGCTGTGGATTACAGCCAGTCCGGCCGAGTCGTACCCGCGATACTCAAGGCGCTTTAAGCCTTCAATTAAAATCGGGACCACGTTTCGTTGAGCAACACCTGCGACTATGCCACACATTATTCTTTCTCCGACCGACAGGGATGTTGGGAGTGCAGAAGATTGTCCGGAACAATCTCTGCCGACTTACAGGGATGTGAGGAGTGCGAAGCATTGTCGGGAACAATCTCCGCCAGTTTTACCGGTCTCTGCCAAGTCGGTACGCTAAGCTGCTTGGTGCGGCTCAACGTCAATTGGTCGTCGGGCGTATCCTTGGTGATGGTGGAACCCGCACCTATCGTGGCATTTTTGCCCACTGTCACCGGCGCTATCAATTGAGTATCTGAGCCGATAAACGCGCCGTCGCCGATCACGGTTTTGAATTTATTGACGCCATCGTAATTGCAGGTGATGGTCCCGGCCCCGATATTGACTTTGCTGCCGACTTCGCTATCACCAATATAGCTCAAGTGGTTGATTTTGCTACCGCTGGCAACCGTGGATTTTTTAATCTCGACGAAATTGCCGATATGAACGTGGTCGGCCAATTCGGTTTGCGGCCGTAGCCGGGCAAAAGGACCAATTCGGCTGCCACTGCCAACGCTGGCGTCCTCAAGTACGCTGTTCGCCAATATTTCTACGCCGTCGGCAATCGTCGCATTTTTGAGCAAGCAGTTCGGCCCGATTTTGACATTGGAACCGATCCGATTCGTGCCTTCGAAAATCACATTGACGTCAATATCGATGTCCTGGCCCAATTCGGCAAACTCACCACGGATGTCGATACGAGCCGGGTCCCTGAGAGTGACACCTTTTTCCATCAGCACTTGCGCTTGTTCGGCTTGATAGACCCGTTCCAGATGAGCGAGTTGGACCCGGTTATTGACGCCCAACACCTCCTCGGCACTGCCGGCCTGACTGGTCTCGACGGTCAAACCGTCTTCCACCGCCATTTCGATGATGTCGGTCAAATAATATTCGTTTTGAGCATTGTTATTGCCAAGTCTGGCCAGCCATTGTTTAAGTTGACTACCTTTGCAAGCCAGAATGCCGGTATTCCCTTCCGTGATTTGCAATTCGGCTTCGTTGGCGTCTTTTTGTTCGACGATTTTCACCACCGCATGGTCTTTGTCGCGGACGATGCGGCCGTAGCCGGTTGGGTCGTCCAGATTGACCGTCAACAAGGCCAAAGAGGTCAGGCTGACTTTATGCAACAGCGCGTTTAGGGTTTTCGCTTTCAGTAACGGCACGTCGCCGTACAAAATCAACACCGTATCCGGATCTTCGACATGGTGGATGGCCTGTTGCACTGCGTGTCCGGTACCCAATTGCTGCTTTTGTTCGATCCAGGTGGCATCCAGCACGGCCAGAGTTTGCTTGACCGTCTCGCCACCGTGGCCGTAGATGATGTAGATTTGGTTGTTTTCCAGAGATCGCGCAGTCTCGTAGACGTGTTGCAATAGCGCTTTGTCTGCAATTTCGTGCAGTACTTTCGGCCGGGACGAGCGCATCCGCGTACCCTGGCCGGCGGCGAGAATAATGGTTTTTATCGACATCGCTATTCCTTAAACAAAAAAAGCCCGATAACGTTACGCTATCGGGCTTAAATTTTCACGCAATTCGTGTTTTATGCGCCACGCTTTCTGAGTCTGTCCAGAGTTTTCAATTGGTTAACAGCTTGGGCCAACTCGGCTTGGGCAATTGCGTAGTCGTATTTGCCGGACTTGTCTTGCAACATTTCTTCCGCTCTGGCTTTGGCTTGCAATGCCGCCGCTTCGTCAATGTCGTGGGCTCTAATCGCGGTTTCAGCCAGCACAGTCACCAAATGCGGCTGGACCTCCAAGAATCCGCCGGACACGAAAAACGCCTGCGATTCTTTGTCGCTGATTTTGACCCTGACTTCGCCGGGCTTCAGTTTGGTAATCAACGGCGCATGGCGCGGCGCGATACCGACTTCACCCAACTCGGCAGGAGCGAACACCATCTCCGCCAAGCCGGAAAAGATTTCCGCCTCGGCGCTGACGATGTCCACATGTATTGTCATTGCCATGTTAAAACTCTCCTATGAGCCGGATTACATGCCTTTGGCTTTTTCGACGGCTTCGTCAATCGTGCCGACCATATAGAAAGCTTGTTCCGGCAGGCTGTCGTATTCGCCACTGATGATGCCTTTGAAGCCGGCAATGGTATCTTTCAGCGAAACGTATTTGCCCGGTGAACCGGTGAAGACCTCGGCCACGAAGAACGGCTGCGACAGGAAGCGCTGGATTTTACGCGCCCGAGCCACGGTCAATTTGTCTTCTTCCGACAATTCGTCCATACCCAAGATCGCGATGATGTCACGCAGCTCTTTATAGCGTTGCAGGATACCTTGCACGGTCCGGGCAGTTTCGTAGTGTTCCTGACCAATCACCAACGGATCCAGCTGACGGCTGGTGGAATCCAGCGGATCAATGGCAGGGTAAATACCCAGCTCGGCGATTTGACGGGACAATACCACGGTCGCGTCCAAGTGGGCAAAGGTGGTAGCTGGCGACGGGTCGGTCAAGTCGTCCGCAGGTACGTATACCGCTTGGATCGAGGTGATAGAACCGGTCTTGGTGGAAGTAATCCGCTCTTGCAATACACCCATCTCTTCAGCCAGCGTAGGCTGGTAACCTACCGCAGACGGCATCCGGCCCAACAGCGCGGAAACTTCGGTACCGGCCAGCGTGTAACGGTAGATGTTATCGACGAAGAACAGTACGTCGCGACCTTCGTCACGGAAGAATTCGGCCATGGTCAGACCGGTCAACGCTACCCGCAAACGGTTTCCCGGTGGCTCGTTCATCTGGCCGTATACCAACGATACTTTATCGATAACGTTGGAATCGGTCATTTCGTGGTAGAAGTCGTTGCCTTCGCGAGTCCGCTCGCCCACGCCGGCAAATACCGAATAACCGCTGTGTTCAATCGCGATGTTACGAATCAACTCCATCATGTTGACGGTTTTGCCTACGCCGGCGCCACCGAACAGGCCGACTTTACCGCCTTTCGCGAACGGGCAAACCAAATCGATAACTTTGATACCGGTTTCCAACAATTCGTTGGCTGGGGCTTGTTCGTCATAGGATGGCGCATCGCGGTGGATGGTCCACTTTTCTTTCTCGCCGATCGGGCCTTTTTCGTCGATCGCTTCACCGAGAACGTTCATGATGCGGCCCAGCGTGGCTTGGCCTACCGGTACTTTAATCGCCTCGCCGGTGTTGGTGACATTGACGCCGCGGCTCAGACCATCGGTGGAACCCATCGCAATGGTCCGTACCACGCCGTCGCCCAGTTGTTGTTGAACTTCCAGAACCAGACCGCCCTCGACATTCAACGCGTCATATACTTTCGGCAAGTTGTCGCGTGGAAATTCCACGTCGACGACCGCACCGATGATTTGAACGATTTTACCCAAACTCATTATGTCGTCCTCTATAAAAATCTATCTAAACTTGTCTTGAATGCGTTACACCGCGGCGGCGCCGGCGACGATTTCGGAAATTTCCTGCGTGATCGCGGCCTGTCTGGCTTTGTTGTAGACCAGTTGCAATTCTTTAATGATATTGCCGGCGTTGTCGGAGGCGCTTTTCATCGCCACCATCCGTGCAGCCTGTTCGCAGGCGTTGTTTTCCACCAAGCCCTGGAATACCGCGGACTCGACGTAGCGAATCAATAAGCTGTCCAATACGTCTTTGGCGTTGGGTTCGTACAGGTAATCCCACCGGCCCTTGCTCTCTTCGCCCAGCTCGCCGACCGATACCGGCAACAATTTCTGCATCACCGGCTTTTGGGTCATGGTGTTGACAAAGTCGTTGCTGAGCAGAAATAGCTCGTCGATATCGCCATTAGTGAACGCGTCCAACATGATTTTGATCGGGCCGATAATGTCGCTCTGGTGCGGCGTGTCGCCCAATTTCGAGACTTGGCCAACCAAATTGGCGTTGATCATGCTGAAAAACGCAGCACCCTTACCACCAATCGCACAGACATCGACGGCAATATCTTTGCTTTGCCACCGCTGCATTTCGCCCAGCACTTTTCGGAACAGGTTGGCGTTCAAACCACCGCATAAACCACGGTCGGAACTCACCACGATAATGCCCACCCGTTTTACTTCCCGTTCGATCATGAACGGATGTTTGTACTCCGGATTGGCTTTGGCCAGATGCCGAATGATCTGGCCAATTTTTTTCGAGTAAGGCCGGGTAGCCTGCATACGGTCTTTGGTTTTACGCATCTTACTCGCGGCCACCATTTCCATGGCGCGAGTAATCTTCTGAGTATTCTTGATACTCGCGATTTTTGATCGTATCTCTTTACCAACAGCCATGTGCGAGTCCCTTACCAGCTAGCAGTCTTGACGAAACGCTCGATCGCCGCGTGAATGCCTTTTTGGATTTCGTCGTTGTAGTCGCCTTTCTCGTTGATTTTGGCCATCAACTCGGCTTCTTCGTTTCGCATGAAATCCAGCAGCGCCGCTTCGAATACGCGTACTTGCTTGACTTCCAGGCTATCCAGGAATCCATTATTGGCCGCATACAGCGAAACACCCATCTCTGCGACCGACATCGGCGCATATTGGTTCTGCTTCATCAATTCGGTAACGCGTTGGCCGCGCTCGATCTGTTTGCGGGTGCTTTCGTCCAAGTCGGAAGCGAACTGAGCGAATGCCGCCAACTCGCGGAACTGCGCCAAGTCCAGACGAATACCGCCGCCCAACTTTTTGATGATCTTGGTTTGCGCCGCGCCACCGACCCGAGAGACCGACAGACCCGCGTTAACCGCTGGACGGATACCGGAGTTAAACAGACCGGTCTCCAAAAAGATCTGGCCGTCGGTGATCGAAATCACGTTGGTCGGAACGAAGGCCGAAACGTCGCCGCCTTGGGTTTCGATAATCGGCAGTGCGGTCAGCGAACCGGTTTTGCCCTTAACTTTTCCGCCGGTCAGTTTCTCGACTTCGTCGGCATTGATACGGGCAGCACGTTCCAGCAAACGGGAGTGGATGTAGAACACGTCACCTGGATAAGCTTCACGTCCCGGCGGACGGCGCAGCAACAAAGAAATTTGGCGGTAGGCCCAAGCTTGCTTGGTCAAATCGTCATAAATAATCAGTGCGTCTTGGCCATTGTCGCGGAAGTATTCGCCCATCGAACAACCGGTGTACGGTGCGATAAATTGCAACGCAGCGGATTCGGACGCCGACGCGACGACGATGATGGTGTGCTCCATCGCGCCGTGTTCTTCCAATTTACGCACCACGTTGGCAATCGACGAACGTTTTTGACCGATCGCGACATAAATACATTTAATGCCGGTGCCTTTTTGATTGATGATGGCATCGACAGCAATCGCGGTTTTACCTGTTTGACGGTCGCCGATGATCAACTCCCGCTGGCCGCGGCCAACCGGAATCATCGAATCGATGGATTTCAAACCGATTTGCACCGGTTGGTCGACCGATTGGCGAGCGATAACACCCGGTGCGATTTTTTCGATTGGGGAGGTCAGATTGGTCTCGATCGCGCCTTTGCCGTCGATCGGGTTGCCCAGCGCATCGACCACGCGGCCCAACAGCGCTTCGCCGACTGGTACTTCCAAAATCCGGCCGGTGCATTTAACGGTGTCGCCCTCAGTGATGTGCTGGTAAGCACCCAACATCACCACGCCGACAGAATCTCTTTCCAGGTTTAAAGCCATGCCGTAAGAGCCGCCAGGAAATTCCAGCATTTCACCTTGCATTGCTTCAGACAAACCGTGAACCCGAACGATACCGTCGGTAACGCTGACCACTGTGCCCTCGGTGTGGGCTTCGAGGTGGGCGTCGAAGTTCTCGATCTTCTTCTTGATCAGATCACTTATTTCTGATGGATTTAATTGCATGTTATTTTCCCGCTCTAACTCTTAAAGTCTTTTAGCTAATTGATGAAGCTGACCTCTGACGGAACCGTCGATGACTTTGTCGCCGGCTTTGGCGAGAATGCCCCCAATTAACGATTTGTCGACAGACACTGACGCGTTGACTTTTTTATGCAAAAACTTCTCGAGCATGGCGACGTACTTGCCTTGCTCGGTTTTTGTCAACGGGTATGCGCTTTGCAGCTCGACATTGACATAACCTTCGTCGTCGGCCCTATACTGTTCGAACATTACCGAAATCTGAGGCAACAAAGGCAATTTGTCGTTCTCGATCAACACCTTGAGAAGATTCTTGGCTTCATCGTGAATTTGATCCTGGCAAATATCCAGGACCAACTGTGCTGTATTCTGTTTGTTGACTCTGGGGTTAGCGACGATTCCAGCCAAAGCTTCGTCCTGAACCAGCAAAGCCAAAAACGTCAAAGAATCGGACCAGTTTTGGGCAGCATTGGCTTCTTTGGCCCGCTTGAAAGCGGCCTGAGCATAAGGTCTTGCTAATGTCGATATTTCAGCCATCGCTTAACCCAATTGTTCCGCCGCTTTACTGATAATGTCTTGGTGCTTGGCCTTGTCGATTTCTTCTTTCAAAATCTGCTCGGCGGCACGCAAAGCCAAAGAGGAAACTTCTTTACGCAAACTTTCCTTGGCGTGCAACATTTCCTGTTCGATTTGAGCTTTCGCGGCTTCCAACAGGCGCTCGCCTTCTTTCTTGGCTTGTTCCTTGGCTTCTTCAACTAATTGGTTGGCGCGCTTTTGCGCGGCGCTGACGATCTCGGCCGACTGCTCCTTGGCTTCCTTCAAAACGCTTTTAGCTTTCTTTTCAGCCAGTTTAATTTCTTCCTGACCCTTCTCAGCCGCAGCCAAACCTTCCGCAATTTTGGTTTTGCGCTCTTCCAGAGCAGCAATGATCGGCGGCCAGACATACTTCATGGTGAACCACACCAGAAGGGTGAAAGTGATCATCTGCCCGATCAGAGTAGCATTGATACTCATTGATGCTTTCCTCGTAATGCCGTTGTTAGTCTATCTGTCCGCAGTCGTACATAAACGACACGCAAAAGGCTCACGCCTTAGGTTACAGATGGTTGGGTTAATTAACCTGCAACGGATTGAACGGCAGAAAGGAACGGGTTTGCGAAAGTCAGCATCAGAGCCAAACCCACACCGATCATGGTTACCGCGTCAAGCAAACCGGCGATGATGAACATTTTCACTTGCAGCATTGGCACCAGTTCAGGTTGGCGGGCTGCACCTTCCAGGAATTTACCGCCCAACAGGCCAAAACCGATAGCAGTACCGATCGCGCCCAAACCCAGAATGATACCGACGGCAATAACGGTGAAGCCTTGAACGTTGGCGATTAATGATGCGAGTTCCATAATGTCTCCTAAAGATTGATATGAATGTAAAAAATAAAGCGGTTAGTGGTCTTCGCAGGCCAGACTCAGGTAAACGATGGTCAAAACCATGAATATAAAAGCCTGCAAAGTGATCACCAGAATGTGGAATACGGCCCAGGGGAAGCCCAACACAGGCTGCACGATCGGGGGCAACAAGGCGATCAGGATGAATACCAACTCGCCAGCATACAGGTTACCGAATAGCCGCAAACCCAGCGAGATCGGTTTAGCCAGCTCTTCGACGGTTTTCAACAGCAGATTGAACGGCATCATTTTCGGACCGAACGGAGTGCAAGTCATTTCGCGGGCAAAACCGGCCAAGCCCTTGACTTTAATGCTGTAAAAGAAAATCAGGAAAAATACGCTGATAGACAAGGCGAAGGTGCCGTTCAAATCGGTGCTGGGCACGACCCGCATATATTCCATGCCCATCAGGCTACCGATCATCGGCAGCAAATCCACCGGCAGCATATCCATCGCATTCCACAGGAATACCCAGCAGAAGATGGTCAGTGCCAACGGTGCAATCAACGCACTACGGCCGTGAAAACTGTCTTTAACCTGGGTATCGACAAATTCGACCAGCATTTCGGCGATGTTTTGCGCCAACCCCGGAACGCCGGAGGTTGCCCGTTCGGCAACCGATTTAAAAAACAAAATGAACAATCCGCCCAAAAACACGGAAAAAAACAAGGTATCCAGATGCAATTTCCAAAATCCCTCACCAACCGACAACGGGGTTAAGTGGTGGACTATGTAACCGGTTGCGCCGCCTTCACTAGCCATTTTGCCTCTCAAATAAAAACTAACCGCGCCAACAAAAAAGCGCGAACCAAAAAACCGACAACACTGCGATATAGCCAACCAGCAGTGTTAAAAAATTAACCCAAGGGATCTGCAATACCATCGCGAACAATGCTGCCGTGAGCAATAACTTGACCGTTTCGCCGGTATAAAAAGCCTTTAAGATGCCGGGTGCTTCCTGATATCTGGCAAGATAAACTTTGTATGCAAAGTAAAGATTGGGAATCAAGGCCACACCACCACCTAGCAGTGGCGATATCGCGGATTTCCAGCCGCCTATCAATAAAAATCCCGACGCCACTACCGTAGCCATCAGGACCTGCGCATACAACACCCGTCTGACAGTTGAAAACGAATTTTCCACTGTCATAAAACTCTCCTCGACCGTTAAGCGCGCCGATTATATCCAGCCATCGCGGTTTACGCAAGGTAAGGCCGCTACACGACTCAAGCCTCATCCGAGCTAAGGCTTTGAACCACAATCAAGAAATTGAAACCACAGCGGCAATTGGTTTAACGCCCCGACAACAAAAGCAATAGCCGTGCCAGCGGCAAAATCAATAGCATTTCTAAGGTTTGTTGAAAAAACCGTGTCGGAGATGCGACAAACCGACAATGGCTTGCAACAATCGACCGCATCAATGGATTTTACCGATAATCCCTTCCAACTCTTCCAAGCTGGTGTAATTGATGATCAACTTGCCCTTGCCGCCGGCCTGATGATTGATCTCGACCTTGGCGCCGGTGCGTTCCGACAGCTCGCGCTGCAAACGCAAGGTATCGGGGTCGATTCTTTTCACCTGAGCCACCGGCTTTTCGTCGTGCATCTCACGCACCAGCTTTTCCACCGCCCGCACGCTCAAGCTTTGCTTGACCGCTTTATGAGCAATCTCGACCTGTTTCGATTCGTCCAAACCCAGCAAGGCGCGAGCATGACCCATTTCCAGCAAGCCTTTACCCAGCATGGTTTTGACTTCGCCGGCCAATTCCAACAAGCGCAGTAAATTGGTTACCGTGGTGCGCGACTTGCCGACCGCTTCGGCGATCTGTTGATGCGTCAGCTCGAACTCGTCCTGCAAGCGATGCAAGGCTTCGGCCTCTTCCAGCGCATTCAAATCCTCGCGTTGGATGTTTTCGATCAAAGCAATCGCCATTACCGAACGGTCGTCGATGTCTTTCACCAACACCGGCACTTCGGCCAACTCGGCCAACTGCGCGGCGCGCCAACGCCGCTCCCCGGCGATGATTTCGTATTTCTCGCCGGCGATTTTGCGCACGACAATCGGTTGAATGATGCCTTGCGCAGCAATCGAATCGGACAGCTCTTTCAGCTTTTCGGGATCCATATCCTTACGCGGCTGGTACTTGCCGCGTTGCAGAAATTCGATCGGCAACTTTTGGGTGTCGTGGGTTTTTTCCGGAGCCGGCGCCGAAACATCGCCGAGCAACTCGCTCAAACCTCGGCCCAAACCGCGTTTTTTCGGATTCATCATTTGGCTGCTTTGTGTTTGCGGATCAATTCGCCGGCCAGCGCGATATAGGCGACCGCACCGCGCGACGCTTTATCGTAAGCCAAGACCGGCACACCGTGGCTGGGTGCCTCGGCCAGGCGGATATTCCGGGGAATCGTGGTCCGGAACACTTTGTCGCCGAAATATTCGATCAATTGGTCAGACACGTCCTTGCCCAACCGGCTCCGGCTATCGACCATAGTTCTGAGTATGCCTTCCAAATGCAAACCCGGATTCACGGTATCGCGAATATTGCGCAAGGTCGACATCAACGACGACAAGCCTTCCAAAGAGTAATACTCGCATTGCATCGGAATCAAAACGCTGTGGGCGGCGACCATGGCGTTCAGCGTCAGCATGTTCAACGACGGCGGACAGTCGATCAAAATGTAATCGTACTGGTCTTTGACCGGCAATAACGCATCGGCCAGACGCCGCTCCCGATGCTGGGCCGTCATCAATTGCACTTCGGCGGCAGTCAGATCGGCATTACCCGGAATCAAATCGAACCCCAAATCCTTGTTCTTGACGACGATACCCGAGACCGGCACCTCTTCCAGCAACAACTCGCAACTGGAATATTCCAGCTCGTCCTTGTTAACGCCGCAGCCCATCGCGGCATTGCCCTGCGGATCGAGATCGATCAACAGAATTTTGCGCTTGGTCGCCGCCAACGCCGCCGCCAGATTGACGCTGGTGGTAGTCTTGCCGACACCGCCTTTTTGGTTGGTGATCGCGATTATCTTAGCCATGCTTGAGTCTCTCTATGCGAATCAGACAACGCTCGGCATCTATGCCAGGCACCGCCAACGGGATCACTTGATATTCGGCGTCTATTCCGGCTAACTCTTCGACAGGCTGCTGGCCTTTCATCGCCAATAGCACGCCGTCGTCGGCCAATAAATGACCGGTCATTTTAACGATGTCCGGCATTGAGGCGAAAGCCCGCATCAACACCATGTCAAACAATTCGGCAGGTTGGAACTGCTCGACCCGGCTATGCACCACTTCGACATTGCTCAGCTTCAATTCCAGCACAGCCTGCTGTACGAAACGGGTTTTCTTGGAATTGGAATCGACCAGCACGAACTTGCATTCGGGGCGGCAAATCGCCAATGGTATGCCGGGCAAACCGGCACCGGTACCGATGTCGGCAATGCGGGACGGTTTGATATGCGGCAATACGGCCAGACTATCCAGAATATGCAAACCGACCATTTCCAGCGGTTCGCGCACGGCGGTCAGGTTATAGGCTTTGTTCCATTTTGCAATCAGCTGTACGAACTTGAGCAACGATTCGATTTGCTCGGCAGACAAATTCAACGCCAAGGCCGCAAGGCCCTGCTGCAATTTTTCCCGAGAGGCTTGCATCAGGCGCTTTTCTTTTTCAGATGCACCAACAACAGCGAAATCGCCGCCGGCGTGATGCCGGGTATCCGCGACGCCTGACCCAGGGTTTCCGGGCGCTGTTTTTTCAGTTTTTCGCTGACTTCATTGGACAGACCTGACACTAGACTGTAATCGACGTTTTCCGGCAATTTCAAATGCTCATAACGCTGGGTACGGCTGATTTCGGTTTGTTGACGGTCGATGTAACCGGCATATTTGGCCTGAATCGCCACCTGCTCGGCAACTTGCTCGTCGACTTCGGTTTCGTCGCTGAAGGTTAGCAGGTTTTCGATATCGACTTCCGGCCGGCGCAGCATATCCATCAAGCTGGCTTCCTTGAGCAGCTTTTTGCCCCAATACTGCTCGGCCAACGCCGCTTCGTCGGATTCGGCTCTGATCCACTTTTTCGCCAGCCTGCCTTGCAGATTGGCAATCGCTTCGCGCTTTTCCTCGAACCGGTGCCAGCGTTCGTCGTCGACCAAACCCAATTCGCGGCCTTGTTCGGTCAGACGCAGATCGGCGTTATCTTCGCGCAACTGCAAGCGGTATTCGGCCCGGCTGGTAAACATTCGGTAAGGCTCGGAGGTGCCACGGGTAATCAAGTCGTCGATCATCACGCCGATATAAGCTTCCTCGCGGCCGGGGCACCAGCTTTCCAGGCCTTTTGCCAGCCGCGCGGCGTTCAAACCGGCGATCAAGCCTTGCGCCGCCGCTTCTTCATAGCCGGTGGTGCCGTTGATCTGGCCGGCGAAGAACAGTGCATTCATGTGCTTGGTTTCCAGAGACGTCTTCAGATCGCGCGGATCGAAAAAGTCGTATTCGATGGCATAACCGGGACGGACGATTTCGGCATTTTCGAAACCGAGCATGGTACGAATGAAACGATACTGGATATCGAACGGCAAGCTGGTCGAAATGCCGTTCGGATAGACTTCGTTGGTATTCAAGCCTTCCGGTTCGACGAAAATCTGGTGCGAATCGCGGTCGGCAAACCGCACTACTTTGTCTTCGATCGACGGGCAGTAACGCGGACCGACGCCTTCGATGATGCCGGAATACATCGGCGAGCGATCCAAGCCGGAGCGAATGATGTCGTGGGTTTCCTGATTGGTCCGCGTGATATGGCAACAAACCTGACGTGGATGCTGCTGGCGATTGCCCATGAACGAAAATACCGGCACTGGCGTGTCGCCATGCTGTTCCTGCAATTTACTGTAATCGATGGTGCGGCCGTCAATGCGGGCCGGGGTACCGGTTTTCAAACGGCCGATCCGGAACGGCAATTCGCGCAGGCGCTCCGCCAATGCAATCGAAGCCGCATCGCCGGCGCGACCGCCGCTGTAATTTTCCAGGCCGATATGGATACGGCCGGCCAAGAAGGTGCCGGCGGTCAACACCACGGCCTTGGCGTTAAATTCCAAACCCATCTGGGTTTTGACGCCGGTAACGCGGTCGCCTTGCACGATCAAATCGGATACGGTTTGTTGAAACAGCGCCAGATTGGGCTGATTTTCCAACGCGCTGCGCACCGCTTGTTTGTAAAGCATACGGTCGGCCTGGGCCCGAGTTGCCCGCACCGCCGGGCCTTTACTGGCGTTCAAAATCCGGAACTGGATACCGCCCAAATCGATGGCCTTGGCCATGATGCCGCCCAACGCATCGACTTCCTTGACCAAGTGGCCCTTGCCGATGCCGCCGATCGCCGGGTTGCAACTCATCTGCCCCAACGTTTCGATGTTTTGGGTCAGCAACAGCGTTTGTGCACCGGTACGCGCCGCCGCCAGCGCCGCCTCGGTGCCGGCATGGCCGCCGCCGACCACGATCACGTCAAAGTCTTTCTGGAATTTCACAGGCAATCTATGTTCAAATAAAACGTTATTTTAATAGCTTAGCGAGAAAAAAGCATGAGAAAACAAAACCCCGGCCAGGGTTTACCGGCCAAACCCAAGCATAACCCGGTCGCCAAATTCGCCCGCCAATTCAACAAGGCGCAAACCTACGCCGACAAAACCCAATACCGCCGCAAAGCCAAACATCGCGGGCTGGAGCCTTTTGCCATCGTTTCCCGTGAGGCGATCGCAAAAGGCTTAGCCGCGTAACCCGCGCATTTCAAGGATTTCCAGCTCAGTGAAAGCAACCGTAGAAGACAAAGTTCAAACCCGGATTCCGACCGAACACGGCGAATTCATCCTGCATTACTACAGCAACAGCCTGGACGACAAAGAACACGTGGCCTTCGTTAAAGGCGACGTGGCCGGCAAGGACGACGTGCCGGTACGCATCCATTCCGAATGCTTTACCGGCGACGTGCTTGGCTCCCGCCGTTGCGACTGCGGCGAGCAGTTGGACATGGCACTGGACATGATCGACACGGCCGGCTACGGTGTGTTGATCTACCTGCGCCAGGAAGGCCGAGGCATCGGCCTGTTGAAAAAACTGCAAGCCTACAACCTGCAAGACCAAGGTCTGGATACCGTCGACGCCAACATCAAACTCGGCCATCTGGCCGACGAGCGCCAATACGACATCGCCGCGCTGATCCTGGACAACCTGAAGGTACATTCGATCGAGTTGATCACCAATAATCCGCAAAAAATCGACGAGCTGACCAAACTCGGCGTGCAAGTGAATAACCGGATTGCCATCGAAACCCGCATCCACCGCGACAACCTCGACTATCTGAAAACCAAGGCCGAACGCATGCGCCACATGTTGTCGGTACCCGACCGTTCCTGAACAACATGTTAGATCACTTGAAACTGCCGGCCGCAGCGCTGAAGCTGACGATCGACCTGCCGGCCGACGCCGCCGGCCCGTATAGCGGCATTCTCGGCCAAAACCGCGCTCAGTCGGCGCTGGCATTCGGCATCGCGATGAAGGCGCCGGGTTACAACATCTTCGTGATGGGCGATCCGGGTACCGGCCGGTTGTCGATGGTCAGCCATTATCTGAATGGTTATGCCGAACAGCAAGAATCGCCGCTGTCCTACGCCTATGTCGAGAACTTCGAAAACCCGCGGGAACCGGTCGCCGTCGAACTACCGTCCGGCGAAGGCCATAGTTTTGCAAAAGACATCGAAAAGCTGATCGACAACGTCTTGGCCACCTTTCCGGCCGCATTCGAAAGCCCCAGTTACCAGCAAAAGAAAACCGCGATCGAGCGCCGTTTCAACCAGCGCTACAACGCGGCGATCGATTTGGTCGACAACAAGGCCAGAGCGATGGGCGTGGCCTTGTACCGCGACAACGACTCGATCACCTTCCTGCCGATCCGTAACAACAAGGCACTGGACGAGGAGCAATTCACGCTGCTGCCGGAAGCCGAACGCGACGCCTTCCACCAACACACCGAAGAACTCGAAGAATATCTGGGCGACGTGCTGCTGGAACTACCGCAGTGGCGGCGCACGCTGGCCGAAGAAATCCGCCAACTGGATAGTGACACGATCAAACTGGCCTTGGAACCGCTACTGGCCGAACTGACCGACAAGTACCAGAACGTCGACGACGTCATCACCTATCTGGCGGAAGTCGAGAAAAATCTGAGCAACACCATCAGCGATTTCCTGATGCCGACTCGCAATCCGGAAAACCGGGAAATCATCGCCAAGCGCCAGATGTTGATCGAGCAATATCTGCCCAACATCCTGGTGGATTGCAAACACGACGCCGCCGGCGCGCCGGTCATCTACGAACCGCACCCGATTTACCAAAACCTGTTCGGCCGCATCGAATATATCAGCGACCAAGGCACGCTGATCACCAACTACCGGCGCATTTGCCCCGGCTCGCTGCACCGGGCCAACGGCGGTTACCTGATCCTCGACGCCGAAAAAATACTGACCTATCCCTTCGTCTGGGAAGGCCTGAAACGGGCACTGAAAGCCGGCAAGATCGAGATCGAATCGCCGTATTCGGAATTGGGCATCAACACCATCACCTTGAAGCCGGAAGTAATCCCGCTCAACGTCAAAGTGATCCTGGTCGGCACCCGCGACATTTACTATCTGCTGGAAGAGCTGGATAGCGAATTCAACGAGATGTTCCGCGTCTTGGCCGACTTCGACGACTACATCAAACGCACGCCGGACAGCATCGGCCAATTCGTGCGGGTCATGAAACAACAGGCGCGCGATGCCGGCGCCAAACCGCTGACCGACGGCGCCCTGGTAAGACTGATCGAACACAGTTGCCGGTTGGCCGAAAACCAGCAACGGCTGTCGGCGCACGTCAACAACTGTCTGGAAATCATCGCCGAAGCCAACCTGCTGGGCAGCCAATCCGGCGCCGCGCAGATCGGTAAGGCCGAAATCGAACTGGCGATGGCCGCCCGCGAACAACGCAACGGCCGCATCGCCGAAGCCATTCTGGAAGAAATGCTGGACGGCACGATTTTGATCGATACCGACGGCGAAGCCATCGGCAAGGTCAACGGCCTGACCGTGATGGACATCGGCGGCAGCAGCTTCGGCGCGCCGGCGCGGATCACCGCCACGGTGCATCCCGGCTCGCGCGGCATCGTCGACATCGAACGCGAAGTCGAACTCGGTCAGCCGATCCATTCCAAGGGCGTGATGATTCTGACCGGCTACCTCGGCCACTGCTACGCCCAGCAATTTCCGCTGGCGATCTCGGCCAGCATCGCCATGGAGCAATCCTACGGCCACATCGACGGCGACAGCGCCTCGTTGGCCGAATTGTGCTGTCTGATCTCGGCATTGACCCGCACCCCGATCAAGCAAGGTTTTGCGATGACCGGCTCGATCAACCAATACGGCGAAGTGCAGGCCATCGGCGGCGTCAACGAAAAAATCGAAGGCTTCTTCGAACTCTGCGCCGCGCGCGGCCTGACCGGCCGGCAAGCAGTGATCATTCCGGCCTCGAACAAACGCAATCTGATGCTGAAACGGGAAGTGATCGACGCGGTGGAACAAGGCTTGTTCGCGATTTACGCCATTTCCAGCGTCGACGAAGCCTTGAGCCTGCTAACCGGGCAGGAAGCCGGCGCGATGAACGCCGAAGGCCAGTACCCGGAAGGCAGCGTCAACTTCAAAGCCGTCGCCCGGCTGAAAGAAATTTCCGAAATGACGTCCGACGACGACAAGGAAACCGAGACCGGTTAGGCCGGACGCCAGCTTCCCCGCAAGCCCCCGCCAACATCGGCGAACCAGACCCAGATTTGCCGTTAGCGGATTTGGTTGCTACAGTTCCAGCACCGAATTGGAGTCCGATAGCCGGTGGAGGCCTGGATGCGGAGATTTACCTTGTTCAACCGATGCCGGCTACCCGGCTTGATGCTGGCCGGTTTGGCTTTCGCGCTGCAATGCCTGGCCGCTCCCAGCGACGACCCCGATATCCTGACCCGCCGCGGCCAGCAACGGCCGCTTGCCGCGGGCCAAACCGAAGCGCCAGCCATTACGCTGAGCAAACCGGCCGGGGGCTGGACCAGCGGCTTGCAGATTACCGTGGCCGGTACCTGCTCCGACCCCAACGCGGACCCCATCGTCGTCAACATCAACGGTGTGCGTTACTACGTGCGCAACCTCAACGGCAGTTTCAGCCGGGCCTTCCCGGCCGCGAAAGGTAAAAACAGCGTCATCGCCGAATGCGCCAATGCCGCCGGCGTCGCCAAGGCCTCGACCACGATAGACGCGGTGATTTCGCCGATCGCATTGAAAGTGATCCTGACCAGCGACAGCGACGGCGTCTATACCGACCTGCATATCTACGAACCGGATAAAAGCCACGTCTATTGGGCCGATACCAACTCCAACAGCGGCGGCATTTTCTTCTTGAACTCCAACGGCGACAACTTCGACCAGGCCGGCTACGGCCCGTATCTATACGTGCATCCGGCGCCGCCGGTCGGCGTCTTCCGCATCGATACCAATTATTGGCCGGGCGGCGCGGTCCAACACACGCTGGCGAACCTGGACATCATTCTCGACGAAGGCCTGCCCACCGAGAGCCGGCGCCGGGTGCAAAAACCGCTGGCCCGGCCCGGCGAAACCCAAACCCTGGCTTACGTCTCGATCCAAGGCAACCGCCTGCCGGCGAAAATTTACGTGCCGGGCCAGGACGCCGAGCGCGACATGCCGGCCGAGGTGCGCGAATACATTAAACACGAACCGAAGCGCGAAGGCGAAGCCGAGGACAGCGCCGAAGAACTGGGCTATCTGCCCCCACAAGACACCGAGGCCTTGCGCGAGAGCGTCACCAACGTCGCCCTGCTACAGGCCCGCAAGCTCAGCCCGCTATGGGAACCCAAACAACGCGACTGCGCCGGCCTGGTCCGCTTCGCCTACCGTACCGCTCTGGAGCCGCGCGATGCGGCCCGCAGCGCCAAACTCGGCATCCCCAACAAATTGAAACTGCCGGCCGTCTCCGAACAGGCCCGCAAACTCCTGCCCGGCTATCCGCAAATCTGGCAGACCGGTTTGAATAACGGCGCCGCGCGTTACGGCCATTTCGCCGACGCCGAAACCCTGATCGGCTATAACTTCCGGCTGAAATCGCGCGATCTGGCGGCAGCGCAAAGCGGCGATTTGCTGGTCTACCAAAAGCCCTTGATCAACGACGAACCCTACCACCTGATGCTGTTCGCCGCCGGCCGCGCCGAGAATCTGACCGTCTACCATAACGGCGCCCAAGGCAGCGAAGGCCAGGTACGGGTGGTGCGCGTCGCCGAATTGCTGCAATCACCGGACCCGATCTGGATTCCCCGCCCGGAAAATCCCTATTTCCTAGGAGTGTACGAATGGAACCGCTTACCCCCGCAAAGCGCCTGACCGCCATCGCCGCCGGTATTGTATTGGCCGCCGGCGCGAGCGTTGCGCTGTACCAGCACTTGACCAAGCAACCTCTGGCCAAGTTGGTTCGCGCCGACCTGCCGTTGTTGGACTTGACCGTGAAATTGCGCGATGCAGCGCGGAATGATCTGGACGCCAATGCTTCGCTAGTCGGCAGCAATGACGAGGTGCCGGCCGGCGACGAACGTTGCCCGGCGCTGACCGGCGGCGACATCGGTTCCGCCACCGCAGTGGACGTGTCGATCAAGCGCCCGGCTGATTGCCCCAAGCGCGCCGCCTGGTACGTGCGCAAACATCCGGTGGCGTTTACGCTCTATTTCAACCGCGGCGATGCGTTTCTGAACTGGTGGGACAATCAGCCCGAAGTGCGGCAGATGGTGGAAAACCGTTTCGTCAAAGGCCTATTCTTCGGCCTGCTGCAAAGCCTGCACGTCAAAGCCGAACAACTCAACTTACAAGGCATGCAAGGCGACTTCTTGCTGCAAGTGCTGCGGGACGCGGTCAATGCCAACGCCGAATTGCATTACGACATGGCTCACGGCAGCCAGGGCTGGGTCATCAGTTATCGGCGCAGCGCCAGCGGCTTGGCCGACCAAGCCCGGCCGGCGCTGGCCGGCGTCCTGGCCAGCAGCGGCTACCGGGTCGCCAAGTTGCCGGAACCGATTCTGGAAGCCCGCATCGGCCTGCAAAAACTGTTCTTTACCGAATTTCGCGGCCGGATTTATCTGGCGCAAAGCCTGGAAGCGTTACTGAATGTGTTGGACAGCACCGTGCCGGAACCGGCCGACAGTGATGCGCCGCTGAGCCTGACCGTGCGCAGCGAGGCCTTCGTCGCCAATCTGTTGCCGGTGTTCGCCGGGGCGGAAACCTATCCGTTGCGCTGGGATTTTGCGCTCGCTGCCGGCGCACCGGGCGCGTTGCACTTGCCGGCCGCGACTTGGCAGAGTCAATTGCACAGCCGGCTGTTCGAAGGGGTGGTTGCCAGCATTCCGCACGACGCCTTCGCCGGCTTCGCCGCCAGCTTGGCGCTGCCGCCGGACCTGACTGCGGAGGATTGGCGCAAACTGGCCGCTGCCGGCCCGTCGGCCAATCCGCCCGGCCCGGAAGCGGCTGGCATCGGCCTGGTATGGGACTTCAGCCCGGACGACCCGAGCGGTGCGGTCGGCGTCGTCGTCGCCAACCCCAGCCAACCGCAGGCCAGCGCCGCTTATGCCCAGTATCTGAAAAATCCCGACCTTGGCGCCGAATGCGGCGGCGGCAGCCTGTTTCTGGCCGCCAGCTCGCCGAACTTGTTGACGCGGATGAAAGACGCCTGCAACAAACAGTCGCTAAGCCCGCTGGACTGGCAGCGCGGCGCCGAAAAAACGCGGTTGCAGGACGCGCAGTTGATCGCCTTCGTCAATCCCGGCGCCGCTACCCGCGAATTATTCCTGGCCGGCGGCGCCGGTGCCAACCAGGACGCCAACGAATTCGCCCCGCGCTGGCAACAGGACTACGAAGCCGCCAAAGCCGCGATGCGCCAGGACGGCGACAAATTATTCGCCAGCCTGCCGATTTTGAGTTACGCCGGGCGGATTACCGAGCCTAGCGCCGGGGCGACCTTGAGCGGCAAGCTGATCGCGCAAACCGCAAGCCCTTAGCCGTCGGCAGCATCGGTATCGGCAACCCGGCTTGGCGGCGGCGACTCTGTGCTGAACCGGGCCGGTTTTTCCAGCCGCTCCAGGCATAAATCGCCGACTTTAGGCGTCCATAACGCCGGGTTGAGCGGAAACGGTTGGATTTGGCCGGTGCGGCGGTAGCCGCGGCGTTGGTAAAACTCGATCAGCTCCTGGCGCAACGGAATCACGGCCATCGAAAAGCGCTGCACCGGCCAGACCTGCTCCGCCCACTGTTCGGCTTGACGCAATAGCTGTTTGCCGATGCCCTGGCCCTGGTGGCAAGGACTGACCGCAAGCATGCCGATCTGCACCTGGCCGGCGCCATATTGCAAATGCACCGAACCCAGCAATTGGCCGTGTTGCCTGCAGACCAGAATCAACGAGTCGGCGGCAGCCAGTAACTTGACGATGCCGGCGGCGTCGATGCGGCGGCCTTCCAACAAATCGGCCTCGGTGGTCCAACCCAGGCGACTGGTTTCGCCGCGATAGGCGGAGTTGATCAACTCCGCCAAGGCCTCGGCGTCGTTCGCATCCGCCCTACTAAATGCCAATGCCATCGCCTGCTCCCGACCCACCCTTCGATCAAGCCAGCCAGGCTTTGACTTTGGCTTTGACATCCGCTTTCAATTGTTTGGCGAAGCGGTAAATTGCGGTATCGGCGATTTTGGCATGCGCCCAGCTCAACCAAGCGCTAATGGTGTGGTAGATAAAAGCGATTGGCCGAAACGTCAGCAGTTGCGGTTTGGTCAGGTTGAACACCCGTGCCACCAGTAAGGTGCCGAGCAGTTTGGCGAACACTTCCAGCAAGATCCCTTGCAGCAGCAAGCCGTGCACCAGCAGCGACAACGCGGCGAGATTGATCGGCGTCACGATCATTAATGGTACCGTAATCGCCAGCAAGGCCATCGGCGGCGAGGTTCGGCTCAGCCAAACTTCAACCCGTTCCAGCCGCAACCACAGCGCCAGATAGTGGCCGCAAGCCGACAGGAAATCCCACAGCCATTCCTCGATAATCAACGCAATGGCAAGCAGGGTCAGCAACAGTTTTTTCATCGTCGTCATCCGGCAAAAATTCAAGGGCACTATACCGAAACCGGCTCGGCGTTGTCGCCGGAAACATAAAGCCGCGTCCGGGCGGGTTAAAGCCAAGCCCACCGGCCCAATGGCTTGACCCCGGTTTAGTCGGCGGCGGGGTTTGGCCTCATCCCGCTCCGGCCGGGTTTAACCAAGGGCTGCCGCCGGCCAGCAAGGCCTCGAATTCGGCGACCGGCAACGGCCGGCTCAGCAGGTAACCCTGGTAATGGCGGCAGCCGAAACGGCTGAGTAGCGCCAGCTGTTCCGGAGTTTCCAGGCCTTCGGCGATGACTTCCAGGCCCAGGGTTTGCGCCATCGCGATGATGGTTTGGGTGATTGCCGCGGCACTCGGGTCGCTGGCGATATCGCGGACGAAACTTTGGTCGATTTTCAATTGGTCCAGCGGCAAGCGCTTCAAATAGCCCAACGACGAATAACCGGTGCCGAAATCGTCCAGCGAAAAGCGGATACCCTGATTCTTCAGCAACTGGATTTTATCGATCGCATCCTCGGCTCGGTTCAGCAACACGCTTTCGGTGAGTTCCAGCTTCAAGCGTTGCGAGACCGACGGATAGTCGGCCAACAGCGCGCCGACCTTGGCGGTGAAGTCGTGTTGTTGAAATTGAATCGCACTGACGTTGACCGCCAACGCCAGCCGGCCGAGCACGGGATCGGCTTGCCAGGCAAGGAGCCGGCGGCAGGCCTCGGTCAACACCCAATCGCCCATTTCGATAATCGATCCGTTTTCTTCCGCCAACGGAATGAATACGGCCGGAGATATCATGCCGCGCCGCGGATGGTGCCAGCGGATCAAGGCTTCGGCGCCGGTCGCCCGATTCCGGTCGTCGGCTTGGACTTGGTAATACAGCTCCAGTTGGTTGCCGCGAATCGCCGCCAGCAAGTCCGCTTCCAGTTCCAAGCGCTGCATCATCGCCGCCTGAATTCCGGGATCGAAGAAGCGGATCGTATTGCGGCCAGCGGTTTTGGCTTGGTACAACGAGGTTTCGGCATTTTTCAGCAGACTTTCCAGACTGTCGCCGTGAGCCCGAAACAGGCTGATGCCGATGCTGAAGGTCGCCAGCAAACCGCGCGAGTCGCATTGGTATGGCGTTAGCAGCGCCTGCTGCGCCTTGTGGGCAATGGCTTCGGCCTGAATCGCCGCTTCCTGCTTCGATACCGACAACGGCCACAGCAACAAAACGAATTCGTCGCCGCCGAAACGGGCCACGGTATCGCCCTCCCGCACGCAATACTCCAGCCGGCGCGCGGTTTCGACCAGGATCTTGTCGCAAGTCTCGTAACCGTATATGTCGTTCAATTGCTTGAAATGGTCGAGGTTCAGCGTCAACAACGCACCGTATTGGCCGTTGTGGCTGGCCATCGCCATCGCTTGCTGGATTCGGTCGAGCAGCAACACCCGGTTGGGCAGGGCAGTCAAACTGTCGTGCAAAGCCAGAAAATCGGCGCGTTGGTCGGCTTGGCGTTTGTCGGCGATCAGTTGCGAGGTATGCCGGTCGTAATGGCGGCAGAGCAATATCGCCCTGGCCAAATGCGCCATGATCGGCTCGAACATCCGCGTCAGCGGCAGATGGGTTTCCGGCATGATCGGTGCCATCAGAATCACGACGCCGATATCGGTTATCGGCAAGCGCAAAAATGCCCGGTAACGGTCCGGACTCACCGGCAATCCGGAAAATAGTGCGGCCCGGTCGTCTTCCCGCGCCGCCGGCCCCAGCGCCAGGTCTGCGGGCAACGATATGGTCTCGCCAATGTGTTTAATCAGTTGAAAATCGCCGATCGCGGCCAACAGCGCCGCATCCAGACAAGTGCTGCCGGCGGTTGCGCTCGGGGACAAATCCAGGCAGATGAAACCGGCCGGAAACGACGTGAAATACAACAGGCGTTGCAGGGTGCGGGTCAGCAGCGGCTTCAAACTGATCTCGCCACCGATCGTCATCGCCATTTCGTACAAAACCGGAATGACGTCGTCGTGCCTCATGTGGGATTGGTCCAGGCGGCGGTAACGACGGTCGCATTATGGAACAGAGGGTAACCCCACAGCGTGGTGTCGCCGATTTCGCCCAGTGCCAGGCCGCCGGCGATTGCCGACGCATGGCTCAAATTCTGAAAAATAGCCAATTCTTCGCCGGCGCTGGCTGCGCCGAGATGTTGGCGCCGACCGGCGCAATAAAACAGCAGCAGTTCGCGGCCGGCCGGATCGCCGCTGAGTTTGGAAAGACCGCCGTGCAAGCTTTGCAAAGTGTCAGGCGAATCGACTTGCGGCGCATCCAATAAGGCCAACATCGAATGCGGCGGTACTTCGCCGATGCAATACAGCGCGTTATCGGCGTCGAGCATGACCGGAATCCGCACCACGGTGGTGTGGTTGGCCCTGAGTATGCCGAACGGAAAATGCACCGCGTATTGGTAAAAGTTATCGCGGGTAATCTCAACGCCGAACTTGGCTCGCACCAGTTCCTGATATACCTCAAACGCCGGGCGCCAGTCGATATGTATGATCCGGTTGCGGTCGGTGGACGTCGCCGGCAAGGTTTCGGCTTCGCTGCGGTAACCGTGCTCCAACACCGCCCCGTCATGCGGCTTCAGCAACAGCGCCAACACGCCGTTGCCGATAATCCGCTGGTTGTCGAACAGGCAGGGCATGGCTTGAAAAGTCTCGCTACCGGCGTTGACGCCGGCGTAATGCACCCGATTGGCCAGGCGCAGATACAGCTCGTCGAGCAGGGAGCCGATATTCGGCAGCAGCGCATCCGGCATTAAAAACAGCGTGGCCGGCACCTCGTCCTCCAGATGGCGGCCGACATGGCCGGCTATGGTCTCGGCGGCCTCGGCCGCACCGATGGCATCCTGCCGGGCAACGTCGAACAGGGCCGCGTAGGGCATCCGGTCGAACCGCAACAAACAAACACCGCTGCTGCGAAAGCCGGTACCGTAGATCAATTGCGGAAACATCGCGCCGCACAACGTCAGCCCGCCACGGTTGCACAAGGCCTGCAACGCCGGAATCGACGCCTTTTCGGCTTCGGGCAACAAGGCCAGCACGCCCATTTCCGGAAAAAGCGCGCGCCACTCCGCCAACCGACTTTCGATGGCGGCTAACTCTATCGAGGGAAAATAGGCGAAACTTGCCGGCGCCATTGTGCACGCTCCGTAACCGTTACGGTCTAAAGCATACTGGGCGTAGGGGAAAATGTAAAAACCGAGTGCAGCACCGCGCTGGCTGGCGCACACTTTTCGCAGTGCATCGCCGGGCGGAGCTGGTAGATGGCAGGGAAGTACGGATTCCAATGAGATCCGCCACCGGTTCCAATTTCAACATTGCCAGTGGCGACGAGCGGCCAATTTCCCTTGCACCATGGATAAAATATTAATGGCTTTCAATATATTTCCTTATAAGCCTTGCGAATCATAAATACCTAACTAGTAATTAGAAAATCCTGTATATCATCGGTGAGAAGTATAAATGGCCGGTAAGGATAAGTTTGCCGTCATTGAATCACATGAAGCGCTAGGCGGCAAAGGGTCGGCTGCACTCAGTGACGACTGGCCGCTTTCGGGGATCGGATTTGAATGACCGCTTTCCGGCGATGAGTCTGAAGAGAAGACGGTCGCCAGGCGACCCAAAACGGCCTGTCGCGCTTCTCCAAACCGGCCAGTCAGGCAAATCCTGATTCTGCGAACTGGAGGACTACAAAGCAGTCGTTGGTGACCTCGCCCAAACGGCCAAGGCTGTGTAAAAACATAAAAATCTAAAAGCCGGTGGAAAAATAAGTCGATTTATTTCCGCCATTTTATGACTGTGTGGAAATAATTCATTTCATATACCCGCAAAATAACCGGCAAAGTGGGGCAATTCTTTATTTTTGTATTTTATCTTTGAGTTTTTACACAGCCTCGGCCATAAGCAGACAGATGGTTTTTCTGGACGAAGGTCTGCTGATAGATCTATAGCCGCCCGCTAGCTGTAATCCCAAAAAGGTGCGACCACCTATAGGTCGTGCCGAGCCATGCGAGGCGCAACAATCGCGAACGGTGCGCCGACGGTAGCACCCTATAATTTGCGCACCTTATGGACTTGTGACTTTACCAGTTTACCGTTTTTAAGGCATACCTTTTGTCCGTTCAAGACCGACAATCGAAGCAAAAGCTCCAAGGAGCAATCGCTTGACTGCATCGTCAGTCCACTCAAACCTAGTCGCAAGCCAGCAATATTGGATGTATGCCGCAACCAAATATGTGTTAAGCCGAGATGGCCGACCGTCAATTGGGAAATTACTAAAAGCGGAATCTCGGATAACGCTGCACATATTTAAATATTCTTCTTTATAGCTATCTTGTGTGTATAGAGCAAGCTTGATCTCGTCCTCAATAACTTCTTTGATGGAATTATTCAAAGTATTTGGCCAGTCAATTCTAATGCTGCTTTCAAGCGAAATAAAATCCTTGAATATATGATGATACCCAGTATTCTGAAAATCTATAAACACAATTGCGCGGTTCCGAGGCTGGACTAATATGTTGCCACCATGCATGTCCCCGTGGCAAATACATTCTTCAACACACCCCCAGTCTTCGGTTAAGATTAGTTGATGAGGTCTTCTAATCTCATATCCGCAAAATGTTAATGTGCTATCCCGTGCAACAAAATCGTCCGGGAAATATTTTTCAAATAAGCTTATAAATTTACTTTCTCTATCATCTAATTGTTGAGAAGTAGAGAAATAAGGAGATGATGAAAAGTATGCAGATATATCCTTTTTTGAAGCTCTAAGTTCGCTATACCATGTTTTTTTGTCAGGACTTAAAATGGAACAACAAATATCATTAATTATTTTTGAGTCTCCTGTTTGCAATAAATTGGACGCAGATATTGGTGCTACCTTATCTTGCCCCTCAAACGCAAAGGAGTAACACACACCGCCAATACTCTCTGAAAACCCCTCTCCAATTACATCAACCCGCCATGTATACGGCAAAGTCCATTTAACATAACTATGATAATTATCAAGTTCTTGTTTCGCTTTAGATGCCGTTGAAATTTTCAATATTCCTGTTATAGGATTTTGAACACGGCCTTCTATTCTACACCCTAATACTATTGAACCACTTCTACCCCCCCTTACTTCAAAAATCCTCAGTACCTCTTCTGGTTTAGAAAAGCTTCCGTCAAAAAGTACTTGCTCGATTACAGAATTTACTTCTGCTATCTTTATCTTTTTACCTCGTTCATCTTGGATGGATTTAAAAACATCCTGAATATTTCTTTCCCATTCGAAAGCAAATCTAGGTGTTCTACGCAATAGGCCTAATATTGTGCTCCCGATGTATTTACGGTAAGCATCTGCGCCGCTTCCTGCTCGAAGATAGACTTTTGAAATAACCATATCAGGGTTTGGAAAAAAAAGCCCAAATTTATCAGAGCTCAAACTCTCTCTCGTAAGCAGGCAAAAAACAGTGTCCGGCAATCTGCGCTTAAGTGTTGCTATGAGTCGTTGGCCTGCACCTCCAATTTGATGGATTAAATTATCTGCAATAACGATGTGAGGCCTTTTATCGCGATTCACTAAATAACGAGCGATTTTGGCAAGCTGTTCGTCTATGGGGATTTGTTTAAGCTGATACAATTCTGTTTTTGTTTCTACATTATATTCGTCAAAGATAGCCGTTAATGTCTTGCTAAAGCTGTTTAATTGAGAGATGTCATCATCAAAGAAAACTATATCAAGCGGTTTCATAATCATCCTTCGGTAGTCTAATTCTGTAGGTGAATGGAGAAAAGTCTACGTCTTTCATACAGTCTGGATCAATCTCGATTTGTCCTCCCAGAAGTCGCGTATGGACACCGATTAGAAATAGACCAAAGTGCCAACCATCGCTAACTGTTGGCTCATTGAATAAGGTTAATAATCTTTCCGGATCGATATATGAAACCTTTGAGTAATAAGTTATCCTATATTCTGGTAGCCTTATATCATCCTGACAGTACTCCAGCACTATTCTATTACTTTCATATACTGAATGTTTTGTATTATTTAGAATTGATAGAATGATCAGCCGAAGCGAATTTAGCAATCTTGAGCTAATCTGCCAATCTGGGTCAATTCCGGAAATCGTCCATATTTGATTTAATGAGCACCTCGTTAATCTTCGATGATACGATTCAATATCTTGAAATAACGTACCCCACTTTAAGTCGCTCTTATAGCTAAAAATATTGTCGGGAGATAGAAAGTACAAGATCTTGGAAAGCCTTTCTTGTTGTGTCGAATTAAGCAAATTCGTAAAGTCTTTCAATTCGTGAGTCGCAAGATGTGTGAACGATAACTGAGAAAGCCACCAGTTATCATCAGAAGAATGAAGTAATTCAAGATACTGGGTCACTAAAAAAGAAATATTTTTTACATATTCTATATCAAGCTCGAATGCAGAATTAAAAGGCGCCTCTAGATTGATAACCCCAAATCTCATCCTTTTAGTAACAATAGGTACACATAGCTCAGACTTTGTGGAAGTTCGGCATTTCCTGGATTTCAGAAGCCCCTTGTTTTTGTATTCCACAGGAATATCATCTACGTCGCGGAGGTAGACATGACCTTTGTCTTCCGTGTTTTGATAACAAAATCCAACAACGCTTTCTTTAGGGTCGAATGTTAACCCAGATATATATTCTGGCTTATTTGCGCAACAGATTATTTCTGAATCATTACGCTCTTCTAATATGTCTGCATAAGATACTAACTCAAGAACACCTTTAAAAGACTTATATGTCCTAATGGTAACACTATGGGCGTGAGTGGTTTTTATTAAGCCAGCAGTAACGAGATCAAAAAAATTAGATGGTTGATTCTCATTATTTTGATTAGTCATTAAGTCTGTTTGCTTTTTAGAGGTTCCTTGAATAATTTTTTGCTGTAACTCCGCCTGAAATTGCATTCTAATGCCAATAACACGCTGCTCATTAAAATGATCTACAACTAATTCGTTTGTTTTAACAGCAAAAACTGGGATTCCATTCTTGGACGAGATAAGTATTAGGCATCCGCCAATATGATTTTCATTCCCAAACCTTAATGGCAATGTTCTTAGGCTATAGGTTTTGTTACGCACAATAGCTTCATCACTATTTGACTGTCCTTCTGATATGGTGACATCAATAACATTAATTAGATTTCTGCTATTTATCAATAAGTCCTCGTCAATGTTAGAGAAAAAAACCACAGATTTACCACTTTCATTTTTCTTTGCAAAAGCAGTCATAATTCCAAATCTTTTGGCATTAATTTCTAAGAGTTGATCAAATCTGATATTGTAGTTATTATGTGGCCCATATTCATTTTCAATTAGTTTTATAGCAGATCGAAGTAAGAACTTATCCATTTCTGATGTTACAAAAAAACTATGCAAAATACTCAACAGCGTATTGGCGACGCCTTTATATTCGTCGCTATAAATTAATTTAACGTAATCTGATTCAAGCGTATTTAAATTTGAATAATTATCTGTTATTAACGTTACTTGCTCGTCATCTGGTAGATCTTTTAAAATAAAAGAACTACCATTTTTGACTCCAAATGAAAATCTTCGGAAGATCAGATAATCTCCATGCTCAAGCTTTCCTTTTGTTTCAAGTAATTTTTTGTGCCTGATAAATGCATACACAACACCAGTTAATTGCTCTTCGCAAATTTTTTGAATTATCCCGGAAAAAGGAATAACGACCCTGCAATTACATAGATTATCCAATAGATCGTCAAATGCCTTTGTAGCTGATGACGGTTTGGTAATATAGGATTCATCTTTTAGCATTAGGTACCTCTTGATTTTATTTCAAATAATCCATTACGTGATTTTTAAAGCGAGACCGGCGAACATTGAGGGGCGGAATGGCGACGTTTTTGAGTCTTAATGATGGCTTGATTTCAGTAAAATCCCGCTGCGTCCCAATGAATTTTTTTAATTATCAATATGGCTGTAAATTTTCATGTAGCATAATCTCTATAAGCGCTTAACAACAAATAGGCATGCAGTAAAATAGCAGGGTTTTAGATACGGTGGTGGCGACGGAATGCGGGTAAGGCCCATAGAATTGAGAGAAAGCGAACGAGAGCAACTACAGCTAATCATCAAGAAAGGGAGTGATTGGCGAGAACGGGAGCGTGCGGAAACCATTTTGATGTTATCCGAGGGTCAAACAGTCGTTGCTATTGCAGAGCATCAGGGGGTGAAGCCGGAAGCAGTCCGCGAGCGGCGACGAAAGTGGTGGAGAAACGGACTAAACAGCTTACCGGATCAACCGCGTAGTGGTGCGCCGAGCAAGTTGACTGACGCGCATCGAAGCCAACTCAAGGAATGGATCGATGCGGAACCTTTGAACTGCCGGGTATTGGTTAGTCGTCTAACGACGGAGTGCGGAGTAACGATTAGTGCTGGCACCTTGCGGAACGAGTTAAAACGCATGGGCTATGTGTGGAAACGCACTCGTTACAGTTTAAAAAAAAGCGCGATCCCGAGCGCTTCGAGCAGGCCCGACAAGACATCGCTGAACTGATTAAGCAAGCTCAAGCTGGTGAAATTGAATTGGCCTATGTGGACGAAGCGGGGTTTGCGCCACAACCACCGAATCGTTCAGCTTGGACAAAAAGCGGAGAAGTCCATGCCATTACTGCTAAGCGTGCACTACGCTTGAATGTGATCGGTGCCATGCTGTCATCCGGCCGATTAATACTGGCTAAACTGTGGCAAAGCGTAAATGGTCTATGGTTCTTTGGCTTTCTGATGGCGTTGATCGACCGCGTCAGCAAACCCTTGGTAGTGATTTTGGATAATGCATCCATTCATACTGCCAAGAAACTGAAACCTTATTGGGATTTGTTGGAAGAAAAAGGGATGCGATTTTATTTCCTGCCACCCTACAGTCCCGAGCTGAACCGGATTGAATTGCTGTGGCATAAAATGAAATATGAATGGCTGCCATTCAAGACATTTACGCCGGATGAACTTGAGCAAGCCATTGACGAAATTGGTCACGGGTTTGGCTCGCAATACACGTTAACTTTTTGCTAGGCGCTTATTTTACAGCTAACACACTTCTACACGACAAATGCTAGTCACCGTGTGATTTTCCTTTCTGGATATCATAGGTGACAGTGAACACCGCTAGTGACTAAGAGATTGCTGCCATTGAATCAGGTTGAGTGATTGGCCGCAACGGGTCGATTGCATCATTTCATCCCCCAAAAACTGACATCATCGCTGGCCTGGTCTGAACACATCTGGCGGCAGTTCTTTACCTAGCATGGGCGCGGTTTTGGCGTCGAATACGCCGGCAATTGACGGCCCGACGCCGATCGCCGAAGATCAAGCTTTTTTCGGGAGCCGCTCATGCCAGACCACGCTTTTGTAGTTTCCGCCGCCGGCGTGCGCATGCCGGGCATCATTTACGGCACGGCCTGGAAACAGGAACGCACGGCCGAACTGGTCGAGCAAGCGATTGCCGCTGGGTTTCGCGGCATCGACACGGCCTGCCAGCCCAAGCACTACGACGAAGCCGGCGTCGGGGCAGGCATTGCCGCCGCCTGCGCTAAATCAGGGCTTACCCGCGCCGAGCTTTACTTGCAAACCAAATTCACGCCGTTGAACGGCCACGATCCGCTACGAATTCCGTACGACCCGAGCGCCGGTCTGGCGGACCAAGTCGCGCAATCGTTCGCGGTTTCGCAACGCAATCTGCAGACCGATTATCTGGACGGCCTGGTGTTGCACTCGCCGCTGGCCGACCGCAAGCAGTTGCTGGAGGTCTGGCAAGCCATGGAAACCCTGGCCGGGGCCGGCAAGGTGAAGCAGTTGGGCATCAGCAATTGCTACGATTTTGCTCTGTTCGAATATTTGTACCAAACCGCCGAAATCAAGCCGGCCGTGGTGCAAAACCGGTTCTATGCCGACACCGGCTACGACAAACAAATTCGCGCTTTCTGCCGGCAGCGGCAGATCGTCTACCAAAGTTTTTGGACCTTGACTGCCAACCCGCGGGTGCTGGCGCATCCGGCAGTAACCGCTGCAGCCGGCGCACGCGGCCGGACGCCGGCGCAAATATTTTTCCGTTATCTGCGCCAACACGGTGTCGTTCCGCTGACCGGGACCTGCTCCGCAGCGCATATGGCCGAGGATTTGGCGATTTTCGAGTTTACGCTGGACGCCGACGAATGCGCGGCGATTTCGGCGCTGTTTTGACCGGATAGTCCGACGTCGTTCGTACCATAGTCGCGTTGCCTGTGGCCGCGACTCACTTATAATGCGGGACAACTTTTGCCTTCATCCCATTCCATGGCCTCAACTCGCCTGATTCGCCAATTCGCCGGCCTGTGCCTGACGCTGCTATCGGCGCAACTGGCGATGGCCGCCGACGACGACGCGGACGCACTGGACAGCACCAGCGAATTGCTGTCCTTGAGTTGGGACGAACTGACCGAACTGAAAGTATCCGGTCTGGCCCGCCAAGCGCAAACCGTCAAAGACACGCCAGCCGCGGCGTTTGTGATCAGCGCCGAAGATATTCGCCGTTCCGGCGCCACCAGCCTGCCGGAACTGTTGCGGATGGCGCCGGGTATGGCCGTGGCCCGCGTCAACAGCTGGAATTGGGGCGTTAGCGCCCGCGGCTTCAACGATCTCTACGCCAACAAACTGCAGGTCATGATAGACGGCCGCAGCATTTACGATCCGCTGATCAGCGGCGTTTACTGGGGCCAGCATATTCCGCTGTTGCAAAACATCGAGCGGATCGAAGTGCTGCGCGGCCCCAGCGGCAGCCTGTGGGGCGCGAATGCGGTGAACGGCGCGATCAATATCGTCACCCGCTCGGCGGCCGACACCGAGGGCGGCTTGCTGACCGCCGGGGGCGGCACCGAGGAGCGCGGCTTCGGCGGCGTCCGTTACGGGCAAAAGCTGTCCGATTCGACTTATCTGCGCGGCTCCATCAATGCGCTGGTGCGCGACGCCAGCGTGGATATGGCCGGCCTGCACAATACCCACGATACCGGCAACGCCGAAACCGCCAATTTCCGCCTGGACAGCCAATTGACCGAACGCGATCAACTGATGCTGGAAGCCACCGCCACCCGCTACCGGCTGCACGGTTTTTTGACCGGGGTGTCGTCGGCTACGCCGCCTTACTGGCGCCAGGACGACTTCGGCAAGGACGGTGTATCCGGCAGCCTGCAAGGCAACTGGACCCACCAGTTCGACGGCGAGCGGGAACTGCGGGTGAACATGGCTTTTACCCAGACCGACTGGCAAATGGCCACCAACCGGATGAGCCGCTCGCATTACAACCTGGACATTCAGCATAGCCAGCCTCTGTTCGGCAACCACCATTTGCTGTGGGGCCTGAATTACCAGATCATCGACGACCGTTTCGACAATACGCTGACGCTGGGTTTCGAGCCGGACCGCTTTACCCAGCACAATATCGGCCTGTTTGCCCAGGACAACATCGATCTGCTGGACAATCTGCAATTGACGCTGGGTAACCGGGTCGAACACTTCACTTACACCGGTTGGGAAACCGAACCCAACGCCCGGCTGATCTGGACCCCGCACAAAAACCATCGGCTGTGGGCCGGAGTCTCCCGGGCCGTGGCATTACCCAACCGCGCCCAGCAAAGTATTCGGCTATTTTTGCCGGTCCCCGGCCAACAGTCCTTATTTTTTCTGGCCGACGCCAATCAGGACATGCGCACCGAAAACGTGGTGGCTTACGAGCTGGGCTGGCGCTGGCAAGTCAACAGCCGGCTGGATCTGGACAGCACCGTGTTTTACAACATTTACGACCGGATTCAAGGCGTCAAGGCCAGCGGTTTTACCGCCAATGCTCAAGCGCCGGGTTTTCCGCTGCCGATTCTCGACCTCAGCGTCGGCAACTACCGGCAAATGAAAAGTTACGGCCTGGAACTGGCCGCCAACTACCGGGTCAGCCACGAGTGGCGCCTGCAAGCCTCCTATACCGGCATCCGCTTCGACAACGACGCCGACAGCCGGCAGCCCTGGTTTCTGGACCCCTTGGCCGAGGAAAAAGTCAATCCGCAGCATAGTTTGTCGCTACGCTCGATGCTGGACCTGACCGACGATATCGAACTGGACGCCTGGGCGCGTTACGTGGACCGCATCAGCGTCAACCAAGTCCGGATTCCGGACTACATTTCGCTGGATCTGCGGCTGGGTTGGCGGCCGGCCAAGAATCTGGAACTGTCGCTGGTCGGGCAAAATCTGCTGGACGGGCAGCGTCCGGAATTCAACGACGTGGTGTACATTCCGGTCTCCAGCCAGATTCAACGCGGTTATTTTGCCCAACTGTCCTGGCGGTTCTAGGTTGAGTAAGACGATGCGCCTTTGTCTATATATGCTACTCAACCTCTGCGTTTGGCTGCCGGTTACGGGCGGCCAGGCGGCGGAATTAGGTCCTGCCGAACGCGAATACCAACTAAAAACCGCCTATTTGTTTCATTTCGCCGAATTGACCCGCTGGCCGGACGCCCGGCCCATCGTCATCTGTTTGCGCGGCTCCAGCCCGTTACGGAAATTTCTGCCGATTTTGGAAGGGCAAACCATCGACGGCGCGCCGGTACATGTCGATCTCGAACCCGGTCCCGATATCGATAGCTGCAGCATTTTGTTCCTGGCCGAAAAAGACTTGCTGACCGCGGAAGTCGCCGCGCAAGCCCAGGCCAGGCACGTGTTGCTGGTCGGCGACAGCGAAGGATTCGCCGCGGCCGGCGGTATGGTGCAATTCAGCTTGCGCGACAACAAACTGAAACTGGTGGTAAATTTAGCGCCGGTAAATTCCGCCCACTTAAAATTGAGCTCCAAATTGCTTCGGATGGCCGAACTAATCGAATGACAGCCTCGACTCAACCGCGAATCTCCATCAGCCGCAAGCTCGGCAATATTCTGCGCCTGATGGTGATGCTGAGTCTGATGGTAGCGACCGTGTCGCTGACCATTCGCGAGTACGGGGCGTTACAGCAGGCCATCGGCTACAAGTTACGGCTCACTGCCAACATGATCGGCCAAAACAGCAGCTTCGCGCTGCTGTTCGACGACGCCCAGACCGCGCAAGAAATTCTGGACGCACTGGCACACGACCCCGACATCATTTCCGGCCAAATTCAGAACACCGCCGGCAAAATCCTGGTCAGTTACCGCAAGCCGGCTTCGGCCTGGCACGACTGGTGGCCGCAGCAAATCGCCAAAACCCGCTCCATCACCCAGCCCATTCTGCACAAGAACCAGCAGGTGGTCGGTTATATCGCGCTGGAAGCCAGTCTGAAACAGAGCTACCACACGCTGCTATTCAACGCCGTGTTAAACGCCAGCATTATCCTGATCGCATTGAGCGTGGTCGGCTTGTACGTGCGACGCCTGCAACGTTCGTTTCTGCGGCCGATCCTACAGCTGGCGGAAACGGCCCGGCAGATCGAACAGGACCAGGACTACAGCCGGCGCTCGGCCTATGCCGGCAACGACGAAATCAGCGATCTGGCCGAGGCCTTCAACAACATGCTGGCCCAGACCGAAGCCCACGAAGCCGATCTGGAAATCCAGGTCCAAACCCGTACCCGGGAACTGGAAGCCGCCAAGCTGGACGCCGAATCGGCCAATCAGGCCAAAAGCCAGTTCCTGGCGAATATGAGCCACGAAATCCGCACGCCGATGAACGCGATCGTCGGCCTGGTCGAGTTGTGTCTGAACAGCGCACTGAGCGTTAAACAGCGCGAGTACTTGCTGCGGGTCGAATCTTCGGCCCATTCGCTGATGACTCTGATCGACGACATTTTGGACTTTTCCAAAATGGAAGCCGGCAAGATGCAGATGGAGACGATTCCGTTTTTATTGGAAGAGACGCTGGAGCACGTGTTCTCGACCATGTTGCAGCTCAGCGCCAAGAAAGGCATCCGCCTGATCCGGCCCGAACAAACCGACGCCTACCATGCCGTGATCGGCGACCCGCAGCGTTTGCGGCAAATTTTCATCAATCTGGTCGGGAACGCAATCAAGTTTACCGAACGCGGCGAAGTCCGGGTTGCCGTCACCGAACTAGAGCGCGATGCGGCAACGGTACGCCTGCAATTTGCCATCAGCGATACCGGTATCGGCATTAGCGCCGAGCAACAAAACAAGCTGTTCCAGGCCTTCAGTCAGGGCGACAGCAGCGTCACCCGCAATTACGGCGGCACCGGTTTGGGCCTGATTATTTCCAAGCAATTGATCGAACAGATGCAAGGCAGCATCCGGGTCGACAGCCAGCCCACGATCGGTTCGACATTTACCTTCGATGTGCTGCTCGGCGTCACCGATCTGGCCACGATCCGCAATTTCCAGATGCGCCGCCACCGCAACGGTTTCGATCCGGACTTGTTGCGGCCACTATACGGTAGCCGGGTATTGCTGGCGGAAGATAACGAAATCAACCGCATCGTCGCGGTCGAATTATTGGAACAGGCGCAAATTCAGGTCGATGTCGCCGAGAACGGCGAAATTGCGTTGCAAAAACTGCAAGACAACCGCTACGACTGCGTACTGATGGATGTGCAGATGCCGGTCATGGACGGTTACCAGGCTACCCGGCTGCTCAGGCAAATAGCGGGCTGCGGCGATATTCCGGTCATTGCGATGACCGCCAACGTCATGCCCGGCGACCAGCAACTGTGCGCCGCAGCCGGCATGAATGATTTCATCGGCAAACCGATTCTGCCGGCCACTCTTTACCAAGCATTGCTGAAATGGATCAAGCCGGGCGCCGACCCAACCGTCGAGGTCCCGCCGCCGGGTTGAACCTCGGCTTACTTACCCCACGGCATGACCGGTACGGTCGATACGCTGTTGGCCGGCGCGCCTTCGATCACCTTGCGGCTGATCGCCAGATAGACCAGCGTGTTGTGTTTGGCGTCCCACAACCGGGTAATGTTGGTGGATTTGAACAATAACGACGTGCTTTCCGAAAAGACGGTTTCTTCGTCGGGCAATTTGGCCGGCAACGCAATCGGGCCGATCTGGCGGCAAGCCAGCGAAAACTGCGACGGGTCTTCCGCCAGCCCCAAGCCGCCGGAGATGCCGCCGGTTCTGGCCTGGCTGATATGGCAAATCACGTTCGGAATCTTCGGATCTTCGAATACGTCGACGCAGACTTTATGATTGGCGCCGATCAACTTCCAGGCCGTAGTCACGCAACCGACTTCGTCGGCCAGCGCCGGTGCAGCGGCGGCGATGGTCAAACCGCACGCGATGCGGCCGCCATGTTTGAGCAAGGTTTTCAACATAATAGTCTCCGCAGGTTTTTCGAAATTCAGGCAGGCGCGTCAGGGTAACAAGCGCCAATCGCTAAAACAAGCGGCCTGACCGTAATAGCGTCGCCACTGGTCGTAAACATTCCAAACCACGGCATGCTCGATCAAAAAACGCTTGCCGGACTTGGCGATGCGCACGCCGGAATAGTCGTCGATATAGCCGCGGCTGGAGACTTGCGCCAACAAGCGCTCGCGTTCTGCGCGGTTAACCGGTTCCGCCGAATACCGCGACGGCAGGCCGACCAACTCCTGCCACTCGAATTCGAACAGCGCCAGGGCTTGGCGGTTGGCGTAGTTGAATAGCGGATCGGCATCGGCAGTATGCGACAGCAGCGCCAATTCGGCGTGAAAGGCGGCCTCGCCCAAGGACTGGCCTGGCCGCGGCTGCAGCAGCGGCGTGCCGAGCAATTCCCGGTAGCTGTCCAATACCAAGCCGATATGCCGGCTATGAAAATCGTTGGCGGGGCTGGGAACGGTTAGATCGAGCATACGGGTTGATTGGGTCAAACGCCGGAGCGGTAAAGTTCTTTTTTATACATGGCGCTGATCCGGTTGCCGTCCCAGACGTAACAATAATGCGCCCCCTGTTTCACCGGAGACAACCAGCGCGGTTTGAACACGGCGACGCATTCGCCGCCGGCGTTGCGTACGCTGGAATAGGCAATCCCATTCGAACCGTCAGCGCGCAGTTGCTTGGCCAAGGCCTGTGCCGCGGCGTAATGCCCGGTATCGCTAGCGTAAATATCCGGCAGTTCGGTTTGTTTAGCGCGGATGTCGTGCAGTTCGGCGTCCAGGTCCGAGGCGTAAGAACGCATGTCGATCTCGATTGGCGCTTGCCGGGTCGCCGCCAAGAAGCGGGCGCGATGGAAAGCGGTCTCGGCGATTGCGGTATCGATATCCTTGGCCGCGTAATAGACGCCGAAACTGCCGTCGGAGAAGCGGCTGCCTTCCGGATTCAAATGGGTGAAAGCGGCCATGATCGGCGTGGTACCGGGGCCGGAGATTCTATCTGCCGCCGCCACCAACCGAATTTCGCCGGCCTCGTCGCGCAGACGGTCGTTGGTCAAGGCTTCGATCGCGAACACCACTTCCAGATCGGCCGGATCGGCCACCCGGTCGAACAATCCGGTCGGCGGAAACCGGCTTGGTACCAAGCGCCAACACGGCCGCCAGTCGATCCGCGCCGTTGCGATCGATTTCATGCCCAACCGCACTGGGCGTCCAGATATTGGCGTACCACGTATAAATCGGCGACCCGGCCCGACAACATGCGCTGCAACGCGCTTTGCCCGGAAAACGGCGCGGCCTGATTGGCTTGCTGCAACCAGGCGTCGGCGGCTTCGGCTTGCGGCAGCAGAATTTGCAGGGCTTTATAGATACCGAAAATGTAAGACAACCGCTCCAGCTTGTCCGGATTCAGGCTGGCGCTTTCCGGACTTTTTTTCCATTTGAAATAGGTGCTGCGCGAATCCAGCCCCAGCAACTTCATGGCTTGCTCGGCATTTAGCCGCCAGACGTCGGCAATATTGAAAAAGGTGCGTAATGCGGCGCCCGCCACGACGGCACTGTCGGCCGGTAATGTTGCTTGTGCGGTCGATAACATAAGCCCTCCATACAACTCATTTGAACTTTATGTAAAAATAAGTCTATTTATGGACCGTGTCAACCCTAATTTGCCGACTCTGCAGAGATACAAAAAACCGGTATTTTTTGTTTTCAGACGAAAGTAATCGAGTATCGAAACGGGCCGGCAAATTAGAAAGCGCCTTTCAACGCCAGCGCCGCCCTCGCCAGACGCTCACCCAGTACCCAGCACAAGCGCTTTTCGTGCTCGGTCAGTTCGGCATCGGCTTCGGAGCAATGGCTGGGACCGTAAGGCGTGCCGCCGCTGACCGTTTCCCGCAGCGCGATTTCGTTGCAGGGCAGGCTCAGCAATAACATGCCGTGGTGCATCAACGGCAACATCATCGACAGCAGCGTGGTTTCGTGGCCGCCGTGCATGCTGCCGGTTGAGGTGAACACGCCGGCTGGTTTGCCGGACAAGGCGCCGGAAAACCACAGCGGCGTCGAACTATCCAGGAAATACTTCAACGCCGCCGCCATATTGCCGAAATGGGTCGGGCTGCCCAGCGCCAGGCCGTCGCAATTTTCCAGATCGTTCAACGATGCGTAGGGCGCGCCGCTGTCGGGAATGCTGTCGGCGACTTTTTCCGATACCGCCGATACTTCCGGTACCGTGCGCAGCAGCGCTTCGGCTCCGGCCACCGACTCGACGCCGCGGGCAATGTGCTGCGCCATCCGCGCCGTGCCGCCGTCGCGGCTGTAATACAGGACCAGGATTTTCGCCATCACAGGATACCCAAAACAGCTTCGGGCGGACGGCCGACGGCGGCTTTGCCGTCCTTCAATACGATGGGTCGCTCGATCAGTTTCGGAATTCTGACCATGGCTTCGATCAACTCGGCGTCGCTCAGGGACTTGTCGTCCAAGCCGTTTTCCTTGTATTCGGGTTCCTTGGTACGCATCAACTCGCGCGGTTTCAGCCCCAGCTTGTGCAAAATATCCTGCAATTCGGCGGCGGTCGGCGGGGTTTTCAAATATTCGACGATCTCGGGCTGAATATTGTTGGCTTCCAACAGTTTCAAAGTGTCGCGGGATTTGCCGCAACGCGGGTTGTGGTAGATTTTCACGCTCATGCTTCGCACCTGTATCGCAATGGGTTGCGGCTATAATAGCACCCTTCGAATCACGGATAACTTCACACAGCCATGCAATTACCCAACTATTCCAACGCTCGGGTGCTGGTGGTCGGCGACCTGATGCTGGACCGCTACTGGCACGGCCCGACCTCGCGTATTTCTCCGGAAGCGCCGGTGCCGGTAGTGCATGTCAAACAGGACGAATTCCGCGCCGGCGGCGCCGGCAACGTGGCGCTGAACATTGCCGCCCTGGGCGCCAAAGTCTCGGTGCTGGGTTTTACCGGCGAAGATCAGGCGGCAAACGCGCTGGAAAAATTACTGAAGGACGCCGGGGTGTTATGCCTGTTCCAGGCAATACCGAATTATCCGACCATCACCAAACTGCGGGTGATGAGCCGCCATCAACAACTGATCCGGCTCGATTTCGAAGACGGCTTTCAGCAAATCGACAGCGAGCCGTTGCTGCACCTTTACCATGCCGAACTGATGCAATCGCAGGTGGCGGTACTGTCCGATTACGGCAAAGGCACCTTAAACCAAGTGCAGCAATTTATTACGCTGGCCCGGCAACTGAAAAAGCCGGTGCTGGTCGATCCGAAAGGCAGCGACTTTTCGATTTACCGCAATGCGACCTTGATCACGCCGAACCTGGGCGAATTCGAGGCCGTGGTCGGCCGTTGCAGCAACGAGGCGCAAATCGTCGAACGCGGCCTGAATCTGATCGATACCCTCGCACTGGATGCGTTGCTGGTCACCCGCGGCGAGCACGGCATGAGCCTGCTCTGCAAGGATGCCGAACCGCTGCATTTGCCGACCCATGCCCGCGAGGTATTCGACGTCACCGGCGCCGGCGACACCGTGATTTCGGTGCTGGCCGCCAGCCTGGCGGCAAAAAAACCGCTGGCCGAAGCCACCCAACTGGCCAACATCGGTGCCGGCATCGTGGTCGGAAAAATGGGTACCGCCACGGTCGATACCGACGAACTGGCCGCCGCGCTGCAAGGCCCGCGGGCGCGCCACAAAGGCGTCTGCACCTTGCCGGAACTGCTCAAGGAACGCGCCGCCGCCAAACAGAACGGCGAAAAAATCGTCGCCACCAACGGCTGTTTCGACATCCTCCACCCCGGCCACGTCCGTTACTTGCAGCAAGCCAAAACCCTGGGCGACCGCCTGGTGGTGCTGGTCAACAGCGACGATTCGGTCAAGCGTCTGAAAGGCCCGGAACGCCCGGTCAACGATTTGGCACACCGGATGGAAATGCTGGCGGCGCTGGAATGCGTGGACTGGGTAGTGGCGTTCGCGGAAGACACGCCTAAAGCCGTCATCGACCAGTTACTGCCCGACATTCTGGTCAAAGGCGGCGACTATAGCGACATCACCAGCATCGCCGGCCACGACAGCGTGCTGGCCGCGGGCGGCGAGGTGAAGATACTGTCGTTCATCGCAGGCCATTCGACCACCGGCATCATTCAGACCATCCGCGATAAATCCCGGCCTTGATTTCGATTGCCGAACCCTAGCCGGACTGGTCCGGCTGGTAAGGCAACGAATATTGGTCGCCTTCCCGCGCCAACCAGATCGGAAATCCTAAGCGCTCGGCTTGCAACAGACGGGCATAAATCGAATCCAGATCGGCGTCGCTGCGGGTCGGCTCGTGGTGAGTCAAAAACAGTTGTTTGACCCGAGCTTCGGCGGCAATCTCCAGCGCCGAGCGGTAGGTGCCGTGGCCCCAGCCACGGCGGTCGGCATATTCGGCGTCGGTGTAGGAACTGTCGATGATCAGCGCGTCGACGCCGGCCATCGCTCCGATCACTTCTTCGTTCTTCTGATCGATCAATTCCTGCATCGCCTCGTAACCGGGGTGCTGTTCCGGATAAGGGTTCAGCGGCGGCTCGTAGTCGCCGGTGAAAAACAAGGAACCGCCGGCGTCATCGTCGATTCGGTAACCGAAGTTGAACACCGGATGGTTCAGCACGGTGGGCGTGACGCGGACGCTGCCGATCCGGATCGGCTCCCCGGCTTTCAGCGTGGTGTAACGCACCTCGGCCTTCAGTTGCGCTTCGCTGATCGGGAAATAGGCGTGCTGCAACTGCACCCGCATCGCCCGCTCGATGCCCTGATGGGTTACCGGTTCCAGGCCGCCGTAAATATTGATGCGGTTACCGGCTCGGAACATCGGCAGGAAAAACGGCAAGCCCTGGATATGGTCCCAGTGGGTATGGGTGATCAGAATATGCGCGGTCAGATCGCGCCGGTGCAGCAGCGTTTGCGCCAGGGCATGGATACCGGTGCCGGCGTCGAGAATGATCAGATCGCCGGCGCTGCTGGTGATTTCGATGCAGGTGGTGTTGCCGCCGTAGCGCACGGTATTCGGCCCCGGCGTGGCAATCGAGCCCCTGACGCCCCAGAACTTGAACTTCATGCCTGCCGGCCTAATGCGCTTCGTCCCAGTTGGCGCCGGTGCCGGCTTCCACCAGCAAGGGCACGGCCAACTCGGCGGCAGCGGACATGATGCCGGTGATTTTGGCGATGCTGTCCGTGAGAATGGGCTCGGCCACTTCGAACACCAGTTCGTCGTGCACCTGCATGATCATTTTCAGGTCGGCGGCGCTGGTTTCGATCCAGTCGTGGCAGGCGATCATCGCCCGTTTGATGATGTCGGCGGCGCTGCCCTGCATCGGCGCGTTGATCGCGGTGCGTTCCGCGTACTGGCGTTGCGCGGCGTTGCGGGCGTTGATGTCCGGCAAATACAGACGGCGGCCGAAGAGGGTTTCGACATAGCCTTGCTGCTTGGCCAATTCCCGCGTGCTGTCCATGTAGTGCTTGACGCCGGGGTAACGGCTGAAATACAGGTCGATATAGGACTGGGCCTGATTGCGCGGCAAGCCCAATTGCTGCGCCAAGCCGAAGGCCGACATGCCGTAAATCAGGCCGAAGTTGATCGCCTTGGCCGAGCGGCGCAAATCGTGGGTGACCTGATCCGGCGCCACTTCGAACACCTCGGCGGCCGTGGCGCGGTGCACGTCCTCGCCGGCGGCAAAGGCTTTCAGCAAACCGGCGTCGCCGGATAAATGCGCCATGATCCGCAATTCGATCTGCGAATAATCCGCCGCAACGATTTTGTAGCCGGACGGGGCGATAAAGGCTTGGCGGATTTTGCGGCCTTCCTCGCTACGGATCGGAATGTTCTGCAGATTGGGGTCGGTCGACGACAACCGCCCGGTCGCAGCCACCGCTTGGTGGTAGGAGGTATGCACCCGCCCGGTTTTGCGGTTGATCTGCTGTGGCAGTTTGTCGGTGTACGTCGATTTCAACTTACTCAAGCCGCGGTGTTCCAGAATCAGCCGCGGTAACGCAAAATCCACCGCCAATTCCTGCAATACCGATTCATCGGTCGACGGCTGGCCTTTCGGGGTTTTTTTCAAAACCGGCAAATTCAAGCGGTCGTACAGGATTTCCTGAATCTGCTTCGGCGAACCCAGGTTAAAAGCCGAGCCGGCCAGATCGTGGGCCTGGATTTCCAGGCCTATCATCCGGTCCGCCAATTCCTGGCTTTGCTGGGCCAGCATGTCGCTGTCGATCAGCACGCCGTTTTCCTCGATTTTGGCCAGCACTTTGACCAGCGGCAGCTCGATATCGTTATACAAGGCCCACAAACTGGGCCGTTGCTGCAATTCGGCGGACAGGGTTTGATGCAGGCGCAAGGTGATGTCGGCGTCTTCGGCGGCGTATTCGGTGGCGCGGTCGATCGCCACTTCGGCAAAACCGATCTGCTTGGCGCCCTTGCCGCAAACGTCCTCGAAATGAATGGTATCGACGCCCAGGTAGTGCTTGGCCAGGTCGTCCATATTGTGTTTGGTCGCGGTACTGTTCAACACGTAGGATTGCAGCATCGTGTCGTGGCGGATACCGCGCAACGCGATGCCGTGGTTGGCCAGGACGTGGGCGTCGTATTTCAGGTTTTGGCCGAGTTTGGCGCGGTCCGGGCTTTCCAGCAACGGTTTCAAGGCCTGCAGCACGCTCTGCCGATCCAGTTGCGCCGGCGCGTCCGGATAATCGTGCGCCAGCGGTAAATACGCGGCTTGGCCGGCTTCGATCGCAAACGAAACGCCGACGATCTCGGCTTCGCTGTAATTCAGGCTGCTGGTTTCGGTATCGAACGCGAACAACTCGGCTTGTTCCAGCCGGGCCAGCCAAGCATCGAATTCGGCTTGGCTGAGGATGGTTTGGTAATCTTTTGCGACCGGCGCCGGTTTCGGCGCTGCGGCTTGTCCGGTCGGTTCGGCTGCCGTCGCTGAAGCATCGCCGTTCAGCGTTTTCAACCAACTGCTGAAACCCAGGCTACCCAGCTGGCTCTTCAACGCGGTGATATCCGGTTCCTTGCGTTTCAGATCGTCCAGGCTGTAATGCAAGGCCACGTCGCATTTGATCGTGGTCAGTTCCCGCGATAGCGGCAATTGGCCCAGGGCCTCGCGCAGGTTGTCGCCGATCTTGCCCTTGATTTGGTCGGCGCTGGCGATCAGGTTGTCCAGCGTGCCGTATTCCTGCAGCCATTTGGCCGCGGTTTTCGGTCCGACCTTGGGCACGCCGGGGATGTTGTCCACCGCATCGCCCATCAAAGCCAGATAATCGATGATTTGTTCCGGTTTGACGCCGAATTTGTCCTGCACCCCGGCAATGTCCATCACCGCGCCGGTCATCGAGTTTTCCAGAATGATCTGCTCGTTGACCAATTGCGCCATGTCCTTGTCGCCGGTGGAAATGATGACATTTAAGCCCTGGCGGGCGGCGTTTTGCGCCAGACTGCCCAGCACGTCGTCGGCCTCGACCCCGTGTTCGATGATCAGCGGCAACCCCAAAGACCGGATCAAGTCGTGCAGCGGTTGAATCTGCACCCGCAATTCGTCCGGCATCGGCGGCCGATGGGCCTTGTATTGGTCGTACAACTCGTGACGGAAGGTCTTGCCCGGCGCGTCGAATACCACAGCGAAGTAAGGCGTGTTGTAGTCGTTGATCAGCTTGCGCAGCATGTTGGAGACGCCGTAAATGGCGTTGGTCGGTTCGCCTTTACTGTTGGTCAGCGGCGGTACAGCGTGAAAGGCGCGAAACAGAAACGACGAACCGTCGACGAGAATCAGTTTATGGATGGCGGAATCGGACATGTGCGGTCGAAAGACAGATAGATGCCGGAACGATACAGGGCGAGCCAGAGCGCTGCAAGCGTAGAATTTCACACGCCGCCGGCGCACGCTTTTCTCGGCGGTGCTTAGCGCAGTAGACTATTGCTATCCGCAACTTAGCAGAGAACGACCATGGCCCTTGCCAAACTCAAAACCCGCATCAGCCCGGAACACTATCTGGCCGGCGAACGCCAGTCCGAGCTCCGCCACCAGCTCATCGACGGCGAAGTCTATGCGATGACCGGCGGCAGTGAGAACCACAACTTGCTGGAAGGTAATATTTTCAATCTGTTCAAAAACGGCCTGAAAGGCAAGCCGTGCAAGACTTTCATGTCCGATATGAAACTGCGCATCGCCGACGATTTCTTCTACCCCGACGTGATGGTGGTTTGCGGCGAAGACAAGCAGGACGCCTACTACAAAACCGCGCCGGTCGTGATCGTGGAAGTGTTGTCCAAAACCACGCGCAAATTCGACCAGACCGCCAAACGTCTGCGCTGCCAGACCCTGCCGACGCTGGAGGAATACGTGCTGGTCGAGCAGGATAAAGGCGAGATTCAGGTATTCCGCCGCAACCAGCATTGGCAGTCGTTTTATTACTATCTGGGCGACCAGATCGAATTCGCAGCGCTGGATCTTAGCCTGAGCGTGGCCGACATTTACGAGCAGGTCGATAACGAGGACGTCGTGGCGTTTAACCAACAGCCGCCGGCCGAGTCGCTGCCTTAACCGGTCGGCATTAGCTTGAATTTTGCCGCGGTTGATCGACCAGCGCGGCGATGACCAAATCGCCGCTGACGTTTAAGGTGGTGCGGCACATGTCCAGAAAGCGGTCCACCCCCAGAATCAGGCCCATGCCTTCGGCCGGTATCCCGACCTGTTGGGTCAGAATCATGATCAAAGGCAGCGAGCCGCCCGGCACGCCGGCGGTACCGATGCCGGCCAGGATCGACATCAATACCACCTGCACCTGTTGCGTCAGCGATAGATCGACGCCGTAGACCTGGGCCAGAAACAACACGGTAATGCCTTCGAACAGCGCCGTGCCGTTCTGGTTGGCGGTGGAGCCTATCGTCAGCACAAAGCGCGAAACTTCCGGGCTGAGTTTCAATTCCCGTTCCGCCAGTTCCAATGAGCGCGGCAATGTGGCGTTGGACGACGCAGTCGCGAAGGCATACAAATACACGTCGCGGCATTGCCGGAAAAATGGCCAGGGCGCGATACCTCTGAATAGCCTTAACATTGCGCTATAAACCAGACCTTGTTGCAACAGCAGGCCGGCGACTACCACCAGCACGTAGAATCCCAGCGAGAACAAAATCTGGTGGCCGAATTTGAAGGTGGATTGAAACACCAGTGCAAAAACCGCCCACGGCGCGAATTGCATCGCCGCGTCCACTATCCGCAGGCAGGCGGCGTAAGTTTCTTCCAACAACTCCAGCCAACGCGACGGTTTGCCGCCGTTCGTCGCCGCCAACGCCGCGCCGAACGCCAACGAAAAAAACATCAACGACAGCATTTCGCCGTCCAGGGCCTGCACGGCGCTGTTGAACGGGTTTTTCGGGATGATCTCCAGCAACGATTGCACCACCGGCTTGGCTTGCGCCACGTGTTGGCGAATCTTGTGCACACCGGCCTCGTCGCCGAGCAGTTGCGAAATATCCAGACCGGTGCCCGGCTGCAGCAGATTTACTAGCGACACGCCGATCACCACCGACGCCGAGCTGGCAATCAGTGTAAATAACAAAGTGCGCTGGGCAACCCGCGCCAAACCGTGGTGGCTGCTGAGCTGGTAAACGCCCAGCATCAAACCGCTCATCACCATCGGCACCACGATCATGAAGATCAGCCGCAGGAAAATCTGGCCGACCGGTTCCAATAGGTAGCGGTTGAATGCCTGCAAGCCGGCATGGTCGGCAAAACCGTGGCAGGCCAGGCCGGCGGCGGCGCCCAACCCGAGGCTGAGCAATAATCGGTGGTGGTTTTTCATGGCAGATATCCGCCCGGCAGTCGCAATAGCCTGGATAGTAGGTCTTTTCGCCGGCTTTGTTAACTTTGCCGTGGTTCGGCGCGTCTTGTATTTCCCAATCCGATCTCTAACAATACCGGCACTCGGCCTGCCGGCCGGGCATTCGGTTATTTCCTTGAACAGTTTTAGGCGGGGCGCATCATGGCTTTCCACACCGATCAATCCGATGTTTATTTGACGGAGGACGAATATCTGGTCAGCGAGGCGGCTGCCGAAGTCAAGCGCGAGTATATCGACGGCCAGGTCCGCGCGATGACCGGTGCCGGTTATAACCACAATTGCATCGCGGCCAACATTCTCGGCGAGTTCAGAAGTCATCTAAAAGGTACGCCCTGCGCGACGTTCATGGCCGACATCAAACTGCAGATCGGCAAGGATTACGTCTACCCGGACGTACTGGTGGATTGCAGCAAAATGTCCGGAAACGACCTATTTTCGACGGCGCCGGTCATCATTGTCGAAGTCTTGTCCCGCTCCACCCGTAAAACCGACACCACCACCAAACTGATCCGCTACATCAACCTGCCGTCGTTGCAGGAATACGTGCTGATCGAACCGGACATCGTTTCGGTGCAAGTCCTGCGCCGCGCCAACCACTGGCTGTCCGAGTACTACTTTCTCGGCGACGACGTGACGTTTACCTCGATCGGGCTAACGCTGAAAGTGGAGGACATTTACGACCGGGTCGACAATCGCGACATCAACGAATTCCGCGAACAGGCGCTACAACCATGACCCAACCCATCGCCTGCAACCTGCACGATTACCTGGAAATTGCTTGTATCTACGGCTACCGCGTCAAACTGACACTGACAGACGGCAGCGTGGTGGCAGGCAAAGCTGTCGACACCGTGACGACCGCAGACAAACGCGAATATTTGCAGCTCGATACCGAGCGGGTGGAAACCAATCGCTTGGCCAAGTTGGAGGTACTGACGCCGGGAGCCAAATTTAGCGAAGTGCGGTTTTAAACCTCAGAACTTACAAACCGGAAGCCGATTATGGACGCTCTAACCAACATCCCCACCGTGGCCCACGTGATTCAACAGGCGGTCGCACCGGTATTTCTGCTGACCGGGGTCGCCGGCATTCTCGGCGTGTTGACCAGCCGCCTGGGACGAGCGGTGGATCGGTTTAGAACCTTGAATATGCTGTTCGAAAACGGTGCCGACGAACACTATCCGGAAATGCGGATTTTGGCCCGGCGCGCCCACTGGATTCATTGGGCGATTAGTTTGTGTACCGTATGCGCTTTGTTGATCTGCCTGTCCATCGTCGCCCTGTTCGTCGGTACCGAAATCGCCGTCGATCCGTCTCCGGTGGTTTCGTTTCTGTTCGTGGCCGCCATGCTGGCCTTGATCGGCGGCTTGCTGTGCTTTTTACGGGAGATCGCGCTGGCGACCGGAATGATTTCGCTGCCGGGGCCGAAATAATGGCTTAGGAAACGGTGGGCAACATCGCCCACCGTTCGCTTCGCCTGGCCGCAAACAAGCAGTCCCAAGCTTCGACTAAAGCTTGCGTTTAAAAAAACGAACCGTTTTTTCGCGCGCGTCATAGGCCTGCTCCACATTCGGAATCATATTGACCGTACCGCCCCGGCCCAAATGCGAAAAATTGTCGGTGATCGCAATCGGCACCATTAATCGATCCCAAGCATGCGTGGCATCTGGGTAACTAAGCACATCCACCAGCGCTTGTTCGTCGGCCGCAAGACCTGCTTTCAACGCCAGACAAGGCGCGGCGCTTTCGTCGTACTCGTCCAACTCGCCGATCTGGATCAGCACCGGCGCGCCGGTTAACGGATTCCCGTTCGGGCTACCGAAACTGAAATAAGGCAGTCGCGGATTGTTGTAGCCGTAACATAACGGATAGTTGGCGACGTGGGCTTTGAAATGCCGACCGCCGCCGTATTGTTGAGTAACCTGTTCGGTCGCGCTGGCCAGGGTCATGACGCCGCCCCAGGAAAAGCCCAATACGCCGATTCTTTCCGGGTCGATCTCGGCTTGGTTGCTTAAAAACTCCAGCGCGGCAAAGGCATCGGGATAGGTCAGAATCGGTAAGGCCGGACGATTGGCGGCAGAGGCAACGCCGCGGGCTTCCCACATGTCGAGTTCCAGCGTGGCAATACCGGCCTGCTGCAGCTCGCTGGCATAGAAGTCGCCGCGCGCATCCACACCGGCGGAGCCATGTAAAATCACCACCGCCGGCAAACCGGCGTGCTTACCGCGGCAGTGTCTCTTTCCCGGCAACGACAACTTGGCTTTGACGGTTAACGCGCCTTGACTGACCACCCCACCCGGAACGCCCGGATTGAAAGCCAACTTTTCCGATTGAATCTCGACAAACTCAATTTTGGGTCGGCTTTGCGCAGCGCAATTTGCAGCGTCGTGAGCCTGAACGCCGGAAAATGCGCTCGATAGTAATATGCCTGCGAATAAGGCATCGCGGAATTTGCTCATAGTCGTTTACTCCTCAGAAGGGCGAATTCAAAATGTTGCCGGAAAGGCTCAAGACTAGGCTTTAACTTAAGGCGCTTCAAAGTATAGTCTCGGTTCGCTGGATCGGGCCGGCAGCGCTAACTTGATAACTCAATCGTATTTTTTCCACCGGTGTTCCGTTTGTGCTAGCGGAAATGCCGGTTTGCCGCTCCGTCCCGATGGCTCAGTGACCTTGGATGCAAAGGTAAAGAGCCTTGTGGCTAGTTCGCCGGACCGATATGCGGCCGGTAAGCACTAATTTTATCGACGTTAAAACCCATTACCGATTCGCGGCCTGCTATTGTCAGATCCGTCCCAACCGGCATACTCAATCTGGCGTCTTTTGGCACGCAAAGCGCCTTTTTGCCAATCAGCAACGGTCGGCCTTCGATTTCCGGTTTGTCGCAACTCCGCGAACTGCCGTAATGCCAGCCGGATACTCTGAATACCTTGTTTACCTCGTCACCGAAAAAATGGGTGTAACCGTAAGCCGCGCCAAGCCCAATTCCGCTGACACCGATATAAAGGCCCATTGCCAGGGTAATCGGGATTCTAATCCAGCTTTTTTGCAGCAGCTTTTGGAATGGCTTATTGGCTTGGTAAGGCGTGCCGACGCGGTTGCGGGTTATTTCGGTCATAGTCACCAAGCCGATTGCCAGGACCGCGCCGTAACCGATACCGACCGATAATCCCAAATCGCTGGGTAGAATCGTACTCAATGTGATGTCGACCAAGCAGCCGACGATGGCCGGCAACAACACGCAAGCACCCGCGATAGCCAGCAATCTCAGCCTAGCGGACACGTCCGCGGCCCGATTGGCTTGGAATATCGACCGCCCGTTCGCGGGGGTAGTGGCCATGTAAACCGCTAAGCCGAGCAGTAGCACGAATTTGTCGGCATACTGGAACGTCACGAATACGCCAGTGACGCTTACTACCGACAATATCCCGCCCACTGCCATCGTGACCAAGCCAACGTAATGCAAGGGTTTTAGTTTTAGCGGCCGGCTCTTGTCGATCGGGATTGCATTGACGAACGCGAGATGCCTCAATTGGTACGTCAAAACCACAGAGGCAAGCGTACCGATACCTAAGAAAAGCCAAGACATGGTGGCATTCGACCAGCCGAAATGGCTTTGCAGCATGCTAATCCCGACAGCTGTTGCGACCACCGATAACACTAGCGCAAACGCTGAAGCCAAACCTTTCAAACTCATGATATTTTTCCGTATTCAATAATGCCGCGAAACGCCTTCGCCTTAGTTCCCATGCTGCTGCGCCGGTCGTAATGCAGAAAAACCGCTTGCCTGACGGACACCTGCATCCAGTGCCAATGGACGATTGTTAAAATCGCCCTTGAAGTCTGAATTCAATCGCATTTACCGCTCCGGCACCCTTTAGGTCGGAAGGCGGTTAAGTATAGATGTATAACGCCGAGCGGCCGACTTTGGTAACTAGCGACTGGGATGCGGCTGTAGCAGAAAGGAGCAGAAAGGGGTCATATATGGTCCGCCCCGTATTGCAAGAAAAAATTCACCAGTAACATAAAGAAAATATTGCGCCCATATATCCGGCCTGTAATTGAGGATTAAACGACCTCGGGCCCTGATGGACTTCGCGCATTCCGACCTCATCAGGTCTTCGGCTTCTAAAGAGCCCTAGACCCCGTCAGGTTCTATGGAATGCAGGTGTTACCTTTTATGCCATCACTTGAACTTTATCTCCGCAATTCGTTGAAACGGTTGCCTATTTTGCCTGCTTTACATAGTCGTTACTGATAACTTGCTGTTCTTGCCGGTTTCGAATGGATCAAGGAGGAACGCAGGCGCTCGCGCCGAGTAGTCCTTGATCCACTCGAAACCGGCTTTACCCTTGGTGCAGGGTGCGAAGCCTTTCGTACCCTGCCTCCCGGCGAGGGCGGGGTAAGCCGCACGGCGCGGGGCGGCGCCCCGCTTGAGTGCTTCAAATAAATTCATAGCTTGTTCCCTCATGCGGCTGCCCGGTAGCCTTCTTTGTTGGTCAACAATGCCCAAGCAATTCGCGCATTCTTGTTGGCGACTGCCACGTTCGAAATGTTCTCGCCGCGTCGCTGCTTGATACTACAGATCCAACGGTTGCGCGTATCCTGATGCCGGTGTGCTATTCGCGAGACCGAACGTCCGCCGTGAATCAGCAACGTACGTAGATAGCTGTCGCCGCGCTTACTAATGCCTAACAGGGTCGATTTGCCGCCGGTGGAATATTGCTTCGGCACTAGGCCTAACCAGGCCGCTAACTCGCGCCCGCTTTTGAATACCTTGATGTCGCCAATGGCGGCAATCAACGCCGTTGCCGTTAACACGCCTATACCCGGAATGCTCAATAACCGCTGACAATCTTCGTTTTGTGTACAGATCGCAGCCAGTTTGCGTTCAATCGAAGCGATTTTTTCATCCAAATGGATTAGCTCTTGGTATAGCTCGTTGAGCAACTCCCGAAACAGCGGCGTTAACGTCTGATCGGCATCTTCGAGAATCACGGGTATCGCTTTTCTAACCTGGCCAATTCCTTTGGCTATCACCAAACCATACTCCAGCAACAGGCCCCGAATCTGATTGGCTTGCGCGGTTCGTCTGCCGACCAATTGGCTGCGAACCCGATGGAGGCTTTGGATATCTTGTTGTTCGATCTGTTTGACCGGCACGAAGCGCATGTTCGGTCTTTGCACGGCCTCGCAGATGGCTTCCGCATCGACCGCGTCGTTTTTGTTCGATTTCACATACGGTTTGACGAACTGAGGTGCCATCATGCGCACCTGATGACCGTATTGGGTGAATACTCTTACCCAATGATGCGCACCACCGCAGGCTTCGAGCCCGATTAGACAAGGCTCCAAGTTAGCAACAAAAGCGGTCAGTTGCGCGCGATTGAGCTTCTTGCTGATGACCTTCCGGCCGGCTTCATCTACACCGTATACATGGAAGCTTTGCTTGGCCAAGTCGATGCCTAATACCTTGATCTCTTTATTTTTTGTTTCTTTCATGATCTGCCCTAATTCAACTGTCATTTTTAAAATGACTATCTTGGCCCACATGAGCCGGTTGGTGAAGTGGGGCGGACCATTCCATTAGGTCTAGAAATATAGCTAAACCTTTCAAAGAAGCTTAATTGCTAGATCTGACCTTGTTTTGCCCCGGACCGATAATCTGTAGGCCTGAACAAGCCGAACGGCGTTTCCGGCAATTTAATGCGTGTCATGAACAGAATACAGCGCAAGCAATGCTACTAAGCTAGACCTGACCCTGTTTTCCGATACTTTTTCCCCTTTCCATCCTTTCCATCCTTTCCATGATTCAGCCATCTCTCGGAACAAAAGGCTAGGCGGACCCGAAAAATATGTAGATGACTGAACCTCGCCAACAAACGGCGCTCCAGTAACCGATGCAACAAAATCGATTGCGTCGTTTGTCCGGCCCAACAATCGAAAGCTGAGAGTCGTGGAATCGTCACATGACTTAATTGAAACTGTGTCCACGCTGACCGTTAACGTAAAGCTAAGCCGACCGCTGGAGCGTAGCGGAAGCGGGTCGGCTTGAGCGTAATGTTGGGCATTATGTGCCAATAGCTCAGAATGCACTTTTTACCACACCGCCATCTACGCGAAGTGCCGCGCCTGTTGTGGCGGAAGCAAGAGGGCTAGCGATGTAAACCACTAAAGCAGCCACTTCCTCTGGAGAGGCGAAACGCTTAATGAGCGAAGTTGGCCGTACTTTCTCAAAAAACTCTTTTTCAAACTCATCGAACGATTTGCCTTCAGCTTTAGCGAGAGCGTCAACGAAGTCACCCACTCCGCGTGACTTGGTAGGCCCTGGAAGAATGCTATTTACGGTGATGCCTGTACCCGCAACTGCCTCGGCCAGGCCACGCGACACTGCAAGCTGTGCCGTTTTGGTTACGCCATAGTGGATCATCTCCGCTGGAATCTGAACGCCACTTTCGCTGGAAATGAAAATGATGCGCCCCCAGTTTGCACTTTTCATGGCGGGCAGGCATAAACGCGAGAGGCGAATGCCGCTCATCACATTGACATCAAAGAATCGCATCCAGTCAGCATCGGAAATTTCCTCGAAAGGTTTAGGCTCGAAGATGCCGAGATTATTAACCAGAATTTCTATATTGGGATATTGCTTAGTTAGTGCTTCTGCTGCTTCGGCAGTGCTTAAGTCACCAACGAAACCGAGAATAGTGCCACCAACAGTAGAGCTAATTGCTGTTACGGCAGCATCAACAGAGGTTTTTGAACGCCCATTGACGATGACCCTAGCACCTTCTCCAGCGAGCACTGCCGCAATGGCGTAACCGATTCCGGCGGTACTTCCAGTAACAAGCGCAAGCTTGTTCGTTAATTTCAAATCCATATTATTATGTGATCCTGTAAAAGTTAAGTGATGCTCAACGATAAGGGTAACTTGACGACAAAAGCGTAGCGACGATAGGAGCGTAGCTTTTGCCGGTCAAGTTTACCCGTTGGTTAGCCATTAGCCCATTGCATGTAGGTTTCCCAATTTTTTTCAATGGTAGCAATGCATTGCACGTCATGGGAAGGAGCTCCGATTTTTAATTCTTGATGGAAAGATGCAACGTCAATCTCAGGTTTGGTGTAATAAACAAACTCTTTGAACGTGCCAGTTGTGATTGCCAAAGCTTGAACAGCAGAACCTTTTGATTTCAGCGTATCTAAAGCTTTGTCCTCAATAATACTGACTGTTTTATTCTCTTCTGGATCGGGCATTTCACCAAGGCGAGGATTATTTAACGGAATTGCAATTCCAATTTTCAATACGAGGTCCGATTTACCGACAAACGGACGAAGATTTGCATTTATTCTGACGAGGATGGGGTTGCCATCATACTCACCCTGAGCCACTTGCCAATTATCATCCGCAAACATCAGCGATGGATCAGGCTTTTTCTTGAATAGTCCAAACATTGTGTATTTTCCTTTTGGCTCTTGATGGCTAACGTTTGAATTAAGGGGCGCCGTTAGGCGTCCCGCTTGAATGATGGGTTAGATTACCGTTTACGCCCCACGCGTTTTTGCGGCGAAGGTTGAGAAAAAGAAATTTCTCCTGACTTGACCATGGCTTGTATGAATGGCTGCACAACCTTGGGATTGCTGATCATTAACCTGACCAGCTCTCCTTGATCTATTGATTCACCAGACTGCTGACGCATGATCAGATTCAGTAGCTCGGGAGCCTCCATGAGCCCCATGATTGCCTGCATTTCAGGAGGCATTTCTTCGGCCTTTTTGTAGTCTGGAAAGGCATAGCCTGTTAGCTTGGCCAGTTCTTGGAAATGATTGTCTGGCCTCGTAGGCTCACGATCAAAATGATCGAAGTAACCTGCCAATTGTGATGATAACGCTTTAAGACCTGCCGTCGTATTTTCGTATTCGACATAACGAAGATGCGCAATATCGAAAGGAACGCGCGGCCCAGCTTTGTCTTTGATAATGATAGTCCCGGAACGACATGCGTGCCTGAGACCTAACTCGTAGAAGACATTAGGGTTCGGAAACGTGACGTCTGCGACCACATAGTTCGAGTGCATGAGACGAGTGATGATGTCAGTAGTTATCGTTCCTGGTAGGGAAACATCATCCGCTCGAATAACCTCCAGCGAGGGACGAGCTTTGAGAATGGCTTCCTTGATGAGATCGTCGTACTTGCTTCTGAGGCTTGCAGATGTGACCGTCTTATCGTCAACAATTTGCTCTCCAATTGCCATTATGACAAAGCAGGATTTGGCCGCCATAAACATCTCCTTTTTGTGGATTAGGTAATCTAACGAATAGAGTTAACCTGCCAAAATGGAGCGAAGCGGAGTTTTGGTCAGGTTGAACGACTGGTTAAATGCCGTAGCGACATTTCGAAACAACAATTCTGATTCAAGCAAAGAAACTCGACTGACGCTGAAAATCATGGCTTAACCTGGAGGGAAAAACCTTGTCTGGTTGAACGCATGTTAACCTGCAAGGTTTTTCCCTCCAGGTAATAGCATATTTTCATGATTTCTTCAGCTATTATTTGCCGTTTCTTCGCAATCATCTTTTATTGTTTTCTAAGCCTTTTGAGATTGGCCCGCATTTAACGAATAGAGTTAACCTGCCAAAATGGAGCGAAGCGGAGTTTTGGTCAGGTTGAACGACTGGTTAAATGCCGTAGCGACATTTCGAAACAACAATTCTGATTCAAGCAAAGAAACTCGACTGACGCTGAAAATCATGGCTTAACCTGGAGGGAAAAACCTTGTCTGGTTGAACGCATGTTAACCTGCAAGGTTTTTCCCTCCAGGTAATAGCATATTTTCATGATTTCTTCAGCTATTATTTGCCGTTTCTTCGCAATCATCTTTTATTGTTTTCTAAGCCTTTTGAGATTGGCCCGCATTTAACTATTGATTATCAGGCAAATCTGCCCGACAAGTTGATATTGCCGGCCATTTCGGGCACTTTTGCCCTGATAACCGCCAAACCGGGCACATCTGCCTTGATAACCGGATATTTGCCATAAATTCGGGCACATTTGCCTCTATAATCAGCTTGCACATCACTATATTTGTTAATCATTTAATGTCAAGGACATAAGAATTGCTAAGCCGCCTCATCAATGCGAGAGCAACGAACGGAAATTCATCGGATATTGGGAGATCGGTAAATAGTCAGGGTGGGCACGGTTTTTGTGCCCACGCCTAATTGAGGCTATGTCCCCTAATGGCAGGCAAAAAAGCGTTGTCCGCCATTTTTTTGGGAACTTCACCGCGTGGGCACTAGCGTACCCACCCTACTTAACACTCATCATCCCCGCCACCCCATTTCCCCTGACCGCCTCGTTATACATATCAAACCCGCTGGCCGGCGGGATCGAGGCATTGCCTGGGCGCATGACTTTCCAGACTTGGTATAGCTTCAATTCGGCGCTGGGTTGCAATTTAGCGACGCGGACGATGCGGTCCGGGTAGCGTTGGGTTTCCTTGATGCCGGCCCAGTAGCTGTCGTCGCCGGCTTGCAGTTTGGCGTCGGCCAGGTAGGTCTGGTCGTTTTCCTGGCCCTCCGCCAGCGACGGGATGCCGTCCTCGATCACGACGAAGTCGCTGCCGGCCGGCAAGCGGCTGGGTTCGGCGCTGCGTTTGATTTTGACTTCGCTGACCACGACGTCGCCGATGTGCAGCGTCTGGCTCAGATCGACCGGTTCGCTGCCGCCGGCGGTAATCCGGCGGAAATTGCGTTGGATGCTGAGGCCGTTGTCGCGGGCGACGACGGCCGGGTACGGCAGTTCGACTTGCAAGGTGGCGGATGCGATATCGGTTTCGCTGAGATCGGCGATATGCAGATCGGCCAGTTCGGCGGCTGCCGGCAATTTGTCGAACCGGCCCAGATAGCCGCCGGGAATGGGTTGCAAGCTGCCCAACGCGGCGGATGCATTGGCGACTTTCAAGGTCCGGGCTTTTTGACTTTGCGCGGCGGCGGCTTCCTTGCTCAATAACTCGCGGGTGTTGAAGATGACTTGGGCGGTATCGTAAGTCGAAGTCCAGTAGCCGTGTTGCTGGCTCTGCAACAACAGCCGCTTCAGTCTGCTTTCCAATGCCGGCGGCAAGTCGCCGGCGGCCTGCAATGCGCCTAGCCCGGCGGATATTATGCTGGGCAAGCCGAAGCGGAAGCCGAGCCGGTCGTAGGATGGACCGGGTTGGCTCTGATAAGCGGCCAGATCGATCGCCTCCAGCGCCTGCTGCAGGCGTTTGCCCAAGCGCTTGGCCAGATCGGGCTGGCTTTTCAGCTGCTGGTTGAAGGCATGCCAGCTTTGGTTTTTGTAGGCCGCCAAGATGCGCAGCGCCGCAATCAAATCTTCGGCGCCGGCTTGCGGGTCGGCGCCGACTTTTTCGACGAACTCGGCTTGCCGCTCCCACGGCGCCTGGTAGATATAACCCACCGCCGAATAAGCGGCCAGCGTAAAGCCGTCCAGCACTTGCTCGGTATTGGCTTGTTGGGCCAACCACTCCGCGCCCTTGTTGTAGGCCGACGTGGTGCCTTCCAGCTTCAGTTCCTCGGCGTATTTCAAAGCCTGCATCGCGATCATCGTCACCGGCACGCTGGGCTCCGGATCGTTGGCCCACAACGCAAAGCCGCCGTCGGCTTTTTGGTTTTGGATCAGTTTGCGGATGCCCAACGCCGCATTCTGCTTGGCGCGCTGCAAGGGTTTTTCCAGCGGCCCCAGTTGCTCGGGCTTGAGTCCGGCCCGTTCGATCAGGTCCAGCAACACCAGATTCGGCACCGTGCTGTGCGCCAGTTGTTCGGTGCAGCCGTACGGGTATTGCACCAGCATCGCCGCCGCCTGCAAGGCCGCGCCGAGCAGGCCGGAGTTGACCCGCACCGTCAGTTGCGCGGCTTGGGCCTGTTCCGGAATATCGAAATGCAAATGACCGTCGCGGCGTTCGGCGGCATAGACTTGCGCCATCGCCGCCGGCTGAATCGGCAAATCGAATTCCTCGGCACCGCCGACCTTGACCGTGTTCGGCGCGGTCAACGCCGCTTTTAAGGTGGCATTGCCGGCTTGCGGGCCGGCGGTCAGACGCAGCGGCCATAGTTGCTCGGCTTTGGCGGCCAAGTCGGCGCTCGGCGTCAGGTTGATATCCTGGCCTTGCAGATTGTCGGTCAAACTCAAATTGCCGGAGACTTTGACCGGACCGGGCCAATGGCTGGTCAATTTAACCGCCAATTCCACCTCGTCGCCGCTACGTAAAAATTGCGGGCCGACCATATCCACGGCGATGTCGGTTTTGGTGCGGAACTGGCCGGTGGTTTCGCCGAGGCGGCCGTCCTTATCGCTGGCCACGGCGGTGACCAGCCATTCGGTGACGTTGGCCGGCATATCGACGTCGATCGTCGCCGCGCCGTTGGCGTCGGTGACCACGTGCGGGAACCAGCCGGCGGTATCGCGCATGGCTTTTTTCGCCAGCTTGCTTTGGCTTTTCAAGGCACTCAGCGCGAAATTGGGTTTGCGCAGCAAGTCGGCGTAGCCGTAGCCTTGCAAGTCGTCGGAATAGTAGGTCGACAGATTGCTGCGTTGCAGCGGATAGAAAAAGTCGAAAATGCCGGGGCGGAATTCGGCTTGCACCGCGTAAACGGCGCGATCAACAATCGATACCGCCAGCTCGGTATTCGCCGCCGGGCTGCCGTCGGCGCGTTTGACCTGCAATTTGATTTGGGTGGGTTTGAGCGGTTCGGCTTCGGCTTGAGCCGGCTCGATGGCGATTTGCAGCCGCTTATCCCAGGGCACGATGCGGAAACCCAGCGTCTGCTCCTTGTACTTGCCGCCGGCTACCGGGACCGTGACGGTGTGGTAAAAGCCGGTGCCGTATTCGGGTTTGGCAGTCACTTCGAACCAGCGGCTGCGGCCTTGGGCCTGGGCGCTGCGGCTATCGAACAATTTGGCGCCGGCCACGGTTTCCCAAATCGCGCCGGCCTCGTTATTGCCCCAGGCTTTTGGCAGCAAGGCAAACACTTTGGCTTGCTCGCCGGGACTGAGGATCGTGGTTGGCGTGTACAGCTCCAGTTCCGGATTGTCGGCCACCGCCTCGCCGCCGTTGCCGGCGACGATCAATGTAGCCGGTTGCGAAGTGGAACTATGGCTCATGCTGCGACCGTCCAACGTCTCCAGACGGGCCACGGCAGTCAAGCGGCCGAACTCTTTCAACGCCGGTATGCTGAGTTTTTGCTGGCCGTTGGCGTCGGTGGCAATATCCAGTTTCACCAGACTGCGCTTGCCGCTGCCGGGCTGTTCCAGCATCACGTCGACCACGCCGCCGGCTTTGGCTGCCGGTTTGCCGTCGGCGTAACTGGATTGCAGCAAAATCTGCAAATCCTGGTCGCCGACCGCCGCGACGGTTTTGTTAAACCTCAGCGCCGGCTGGGCTTCGGCCAGCGTGGCGTAAATGCTGTCGGTCAAAATCGCACTGCCGCCGGCGGCATCCTGGGCGCGCACCATTAATGTATAAATCCATTCCTGTTCCGGTTTCGGCGACTTGGCGTCGGTTTGGGCTTCGGCCGGTACGGTAAATTCGAAACTGCCGTCGCCGTTGTCGGCCAATTTGGCGGCGGTTTCCCACGGATTGCTGGCTTCGGCGGCTTGGCGGGCTTCGATCGAACTGAACAGGCGCTGCGGCTGGGTTAGCGGCGCGGCGGATTTAATCTGGCCGAAATAATCGTTGCCGGCCGACAAGCCGGCGCCGGCCTCCGTCACGAATTGCGGCGCCTCGAATTTTTTGCGGTACAAAAACACTTCGAATTTGACGTTCTGCGGGATACCGCCGCTGTAACGCTTGGCGCGGAATTTCAGATTGAACGGTTGCCCGGCCTGCACAGTCGGGCTGCGTTCCAGCCATTCCAGGTAAAAGGTCGGTTTGATGTAATCGCGCACCCGAAATTCGCCGCCGTAGGCTTTATGGTCGATCTCGGCCAGCAAACGGTAAAGGCCGGGTGTCTGGCCGGGATCCAGATCGAAGCTGCCGGAAAACGAGCCGAAGTCGGTCAATTGGCTGTGGCCTTGCAAGCCGGTGGCGTTGCCGTCGGCGCGGACTAATGACACGTCGGTTTGTTTGGATTGAAAGGCCGGAATCCGCAACTGGCCGTCCTGCAAATTGCGGACGATGCCTTTGTAGAAAAAGGTTTCGCCGGGCTTGAAGATCGGCCGGTCGGTCATCACGAATACCGCATGGTCCTTGGCCTGAGTCGGCAGAAAATCGGTCGCGGTCAACGCCGTGCGCGCTGCTGCGTTAGCGTTGGCGGCCGGCGCGTCGACCCGCACCAGTAGTTTGCCGTCCAGCACCCCGTCGGGATTGTTGAAGCGCAGTTCGCCGGCGGCATCGGTCACCCCCGGCAAGTTCTGCCAACGGCCGCGGCCGTCGCGGACGCTGACTTTGGCATTGGCCAGCGGTTGCAAATCGCGGTTCATCGCCCGCACCAGCAATTGCTCGCTGGATTGCTTGACCTGCACCGCCAGGCTGCTGACTTGAATCAGACACTGCGCCTCGGTCTTGCCCTGCACCGCCTGCAACAGATACAGGCCGTCCGGCAACGGCTCGAGTGAGATCTGCCGAACTTTGTAGCGGTGCTCGCTCCAGGTGTCCTCGTTAAACCACCAGCCCAAGTCGTGGGTTTGCTGGCCGTTGCGCAACAGGTCCAGATAGGTTTCTTTCACCACCTTAAAGCCCTTGGGCGGGGCGACCAGGATTTGCTGCGGCACGGCCGCCAACGGCTTGTCGGTCACGGTCAGTACCGAACCGCTGAACGGCGTGTCTTTCAAGGACTTGCGAAATTCCACATCCAACATGCCGCGCAGCAATTTCAGCGGCGATTCGGCGTTGTTCAATCCTTTTGCAAAATAATGGCCGGGATTGAGCTCGCTAACCGGCTGCTCGTAACTGCGGCTGACGTTGAATTGGCCGTCGAGAAAATTTTCCAGATTGTCGGCTTTCAATACCCGGATCAGCATCGGCTGGTCGGTGACGGTGTAATCCAGGCGGATGCTGGGCGATTCGCTGTTACTGAAACTGCGTTCGGCGGTCAGGTAGAACGGGCTGCCGGCGACGGCGGCAAGCGGTGCGAGAACTACCGCAAGCCCAATTGCCACGGCAAAACCCGCTAGCCGGTCGCGCAACACTGCATTCAGAAATCGGTACATTTCAACGCCTCCCGGCCGACGATTATCGATTGCCAATCCCGGCGCAGCGCGCCCGAACCGGCATTAATTTCGCAGTAGCATAGCCGCTAATTGGAGAAATGAAACGCTTTTGCACCGGCCCGGCTGTAGTGGCTGTGCCGTGGGCCGATTGCGGTCCCGCCAGGCGTTTTTCATGCAGCGGAATTGAAGGGATCGCCCTACATATTTCCTTACGTTTGGTGAGGATTGGGCTATAATTTAGACATAGATCACAAAAAGCCGGGGCAGGGAGCTGGCAATCGCGCCGCAAGCTGCCGGTACACGCTTTCGAGGGATCGCTCTGCGGTAAAGGGGGGTGAACATGTCTGTTCCATATCCAGCAGCCGACGGCGGTATTTCGGTAGAGCTCGGCAAGAGTTCCGCAGGACCGGCATCCGAGTCCGGCAAAGTCGATTTATTTCCCATCGCCAATCCAGACTTCCGGAAAATTAAAACCCTGAAGGACTTGGCGCTCCGCAGCATCACGCTGGCCCAATTCCCGGTCGTCAGCGCCTGGCGCGAAAAGCTGTTTTCGCCGGCAGGTACGCCGGAAATCTGCGATGAATTGCCGCGCCTATTAACCGAATTTCTGCGCCGGCCCGAAAGCCAAACCTTGCCGCCTTACACCCGGCGCGCCCAAGCGCTACGCCACATCTTCGTCAACAAAACCGCAATCGTGCATGCCGACGACTTGCTGCCCGGCCAAACTACCACCAGCTTCGTCGGCCCGGTGGTTTACGCCGATACCATAGGCTATTGCATTTGGCCGGAACTGAAAACCGTCACCACCCGCGCCCAAAATCCATTCGAGATTCGCCCGGAAGTGGCCGAGCGACTAAACCGGGAAATATTCCCATTCTGGCTGGAACAAAAGCCAATCCAGGAACTGGCTCGTTACAGCGATTACGATAGCGCCGCCTATGAGAACCGCGACCGGATCGGCGGCAATTATCCGGAGTCGATTGATCCGCCCTTGCGTAAAAAAGCCGGAGAAACCCCGAAAGCCCAGGAATTGATGGAGCGGGTGGCGTTCTTCCTGTCCGATAAGGCCACCTGCGTGTCCCATACCGTGCCGGATTTCGAACGGGTGTTGAAGTACGGTTTCGATGGCTTGATCGAACGCGCCAAACAGGATATCGCCAGCGGCGCGGCCGCTACGCCGCAGCAAGTCGAGTTTCTGCAGGGCGTGATTGAGGTGTACGCAGGCGCCAAACTTTACGCCCAGCACTTGGCCGAGGCTGCCGAGCAAGCCGGCAATCAAGTGCTGGCGACAATCTGCCGGAAGATTCCGGCGCAGCCCGCCGAAACCTTGCACGAAGCGCTGGCCGCGGTCTGGATTTGCTACCACCTGCTGTTGCAGGAAAACACCAATTTCGGTTTTTCCATCGGCCGCCTGGACCAAATCCTCAACCCATTCTATCTGGCCGATTGGCAAAAACTGGATAACCCTCAAGCGCAGGACGCCTACACCCGGCGGGCGGTGGAACTGGTCAGCCATTTTTTCCTGCATTGCTCCGATCATGTACCGCTCTCCACCTCCGGCTCGGAAACGCTGTTTGCCGGCAGCGGCTCCAATCAGGCGTTGACCGTGGGCGGCACCCGCTACGAAAACGGCCAGGTCGTCGATGCGGTCAACGACATGACTTACATCATCCTCAAGGCCACCGAGATCCTGGCTATCCGCGACCCGAACGTGCATGCCCGCTACCACCGCGATGTGCACCACCGCGACGCCCAAGGCAATTCGCTGCCCGTTGAAGTAATGGACCCGTATCTGAAACGGATTTGCCAGGTCAATATTCTGACCCGAGCCACGCCGGCGCTGCATGGCGACGCCGCTGTGGTGCCGGCCATGGCCAGTTACTATGCGGCGCACGCCGGAATCAGCGCGGAAGAAGCCTTGGCCGATGCCTACGATTACACCTCCATCGGATGCATCGAAGAAAACGCCGCGCACAAACATTACGGCAACACCGGCTCGACTTTGATGGTGTTGCCGGCGGTGTTGGAGCTGGCCTTATACGGCGGCAAACATCGCAGCGACGGCGTGGCGCCAAAATCGCCCAACCTGTTTTACGGCGACGCCCGTTACACCACGCAGCCGCTGCTCCAAATCGATAGCATGCCAGCCTTTATCGAGGCCTTTAGGTTTCAATTAAACGAAATGGCCCGCCACGTCGTGCAATGCAACAATTACTTCGGGCGTTTCTACGAACAATCCCGGCAGTCGCCGTTTTTGTCCGGCTTGTTTACCGGCCCGACCAATACCCCTGACAGTGACGGCGCCAGTTTTCGCGATGTCTCCGCCGGCGGTGCTAAATACAATTCGGCGGGGATTGCCGTGATCGGGCTGGCCGACGTGATCGATTCGTTTTGCGTGCTGGACACCCTGGTATTCGGCGGCAAAGTCACGGCCGGCGAATTGTTGGCGGCGATGCAGGCCGATTTCGACGCCGGCAGCTTGCAGCCCAAAAGTTTCTGGGCGTCATTGCGGGAGCGGGTGCAAAACTGGCTGCACCCAGAAGACGCGCCCTTGCCATTACCGACATTAAGCGCCGACCGTCTCAATCAAATCAAACAGATGATACGGCTATCACCCAAGTATGGCGCCGGCATCGATCAAACCCCGGGCGGCATTTACAACAACGCTACCGCCGTCAAATACACCCACCTGCTGACCGAAATGTTGCAAGAGGTATTTGCCCAATACCGCACCCATCGCGGCGGACGCTATCTGCCCGGTTACTGGAGCATGACCAACCATGCCGGTTTTGGGATGTTGACCAAGGCCACACCGAACGGCCGGCGTAGTGGCGAGTCGTTTGCCAGCGGCATCACGCCGTGTCCGGGCGTGGTCAAAGCCAACGGCGAGCCGGTCAATCTGCTGGATCATATGCTGTCGGTCACGTCGGTCAACGCCAACACGGTACAGAACGGCTACACCTACAACCTGAGCTTGACCACTCGCGATCGCGGCCATTTCGAAGAGGACACCGAATTGTTCTCGCGCTACATGAAGGCCTTTGCCGACCAAAACGGCGTGCTAGTGCAAATGTGCGTGTCGTCGATCAACGACTTGGTCGCCGCCGACCGCGCCGCCACCGCCGCCGGGGAATCCGGCGCCGGCGAGGCCGAGCATAAAGCCCTGGAGCCGTTCAAGGATCTGATGATACGCGTGGCCGGCTACTCGGCGTATTTCGTCACGCTGAGTCCGCAGATGCGCAAAGAGATTATTCAACGCGCCAATTTCGGGCTGGACACCGGCGCCGAGCAGCATACGCTCGCCGCGCTTTAATAGGAGAACTGTCATGCATGCCGGATTTCCCTGTTTATTACCGAATTTACAAAAAACCTTGAAGTTGGGTGCCAATGCCGCGATTGATGCCGGCGAACTGCCGGCTGTTTTGGATAAAGCCCAAGGCCGCTTGTTGGCCGGCGGCATGGCTGTCGCGCTGCGTTTGGGGTTTGGCTATTTGTTGCGCGATTGCCAGCTGGATGCCGAGCAAGCGGCCAAGGCCAATGCCTTTTTCGAGGAAAACTTCATCATCATTGATCCCCTGGCGCCTGGCGGCCAACGCTACTATCAGGGCAAGTTTCTGATCCGCACCAGCCGGCGCGGTGATGACATGAACGTGTTGCTCAAATTCTGTCCCAATCCCGATGCCCTGTACATCGACACACCCTTCGGCCGGGCATTGAATTCGCTGGCGCTGGTGGATACCGAAGTGCTGGACGAAAACCAGGCCGACCGGATCGAGAACGATCCCAGTAAAGTCGATCTGGTAGTGAAATTTAAAGACGTGCAATCCATCATCGGCCTGCTGGGCCGTGGCGGGGTCGACATCGTCGGCTTGCTGCTGGAAAACCTGGTGCAACTGACCGGCCACGTCGGCCATCTGTTTAAATTGGGCGCAATCGCCACGGACATCCAGTTATCCCTGGATATTCCCAAAGCAGCCTAGCATTGGAGAGCGGAGATGGACCACAAAGCTTTCATCTTCGATATCAAACGCAACAGCAGTGAGGACGGGCCGGGTATCCGGACCACGGTGTTTTTCAAAGGCTGTCCGCTGAGTTGCAGTTGGTGTCAAAACCCCGAGGGCATATCGCCGGGGCCGTCCCTGTCCTTTCGTGCCGAGTTATGCCGGCCGGACCAGTGCGAGCGACCTTGTCTTAAAGCTTGCCGATTAAAAGCCTTAACGCTGCAAGACCAACAACTGCGGCTCGATCGAGAACGTTGCGACCAATGTGGACGTTGCGCGGCGGTATGTTCGCAGCATGCCTTGGAGCGGGTGGGCCAATGGCTGAGTGTGGACGAGCTGTTTTATCGAGTCGCCATCGATAAACCGTTTTTCGACGCTACCGGCGGCGGCGTCACGGCGTCCGGCGGCGAATGCACCACGCACATGAATTTTCTGCACCATTTTTTTAAAAAACTGAAAGCCGCCGGTATTCATACCGCCATCGAAACCAACGGCATGTTCAATTTCGGCCGTTTTACCCGCCTGCTGCTGCCATGGCTGGATTTGGTCTATTTCGACTTAAAACTGATCGACGAAGCGGCCAGCATCCGCCACACCGGCCATTCCAACCGGCCGATTCTGGACAATTTGTTGCGCCTGACCGAGTGCGCCGAGATTCCGGTCAAAGTCCGTATTCCATTAATCCCCAACATTACCGCCACCGACGAGAATCTGCGCGGCATCGCCCGGTTCTTGCGGGAGCACCGGATCGAACAGGTCAGCGCCCTGCCTTATAACCCCTTATGGCTGGACAAGCTGCAGCGCTTTGGGATCGATACCGACTATCGGTACGCCGCCTTCATGAGCGATGCCGAGATCGAACGCTGCGTCGATAGCTTGCAGGCCTGTTGATTTCAAGGAGAGTCGTCATGCAAACCGATTTCCATCATGCCGTGACTTATGTCGCCGCCCGCACCGCCGGCTTCACTCACCAGGACGCCGACATCGTTGCTTATTCGGCGCAATACGTGGACGACGCCGTCAGCGAAGGCGTCGTGCATTTCGATAACAACGCCTTTTATGCCAGGATTCATTCGTCGCATAAAAGCACCGACGTCGGCAATTTGAACAACGATTACAACCACCTGATCTGGTTACCATTCCATTTTCTGCCGGGCAACGGCGGCAAGGGTCCGGGCGAAGATCCGGGTGGTACGTTTATCCAAAAAATCGTCTGTCTGCCCGACAGCCCGCCGGCCAAGGACATGGTGCAAGCGGCGGTCGACGATAAAGGCAAGCCGTACAGTCTGCATCGTTTAGGAATTGCCTTGCATGTGTATGCCGACACCTGGTCGCACCAGGGTTTTGCCGGGGTGATACACGAAATCAACGAAGTGGAACACGCACGGGAGTTGAAAAGCTCCGGCATGTACAGCAAACAGCTGCAGCATGTATTGGAGGATATCCTGGACGATGTGATTCCGCCGCTGGGCCATGGCCGGGCCAAGGATTTTCCGGACCTGCCGTTCTTGCATTGGCAGTATCGGAACGGTCGCGGTGTTTGGATCGTTCGCGATAATCCCACGGATTTTTGCACGGCTGCGGACGCGATGTGCAAAGTGATGCAGCAGTATCTGGGCAAAGCCCAGAACGGATTGCCGGCCGCCGACAAAACGTTGCTGGAAAAAATCTTTCTGGAGTTAAAGGTCAAGGACGACAAAGCCCGCCATCGGCAATGGCTGGAGATCGTCAAGAACGGCTTCAAAGGCGAGAAATTCAGCTTCGGTACGGCGGAGATTAGTTATGCCGCCGAAGGCGCCAATTCCTGGAAGGAAAAAGCGCTGGGCAGCAGTTGGGACATGCGGGTACATAAATACACGCCGGCATTTTTGAGTAGTCACTGGAAGCTGTTTCACGACGCGTTGCAACTGCATCGCTTGACCGTGCTGCACGACATTTTGCCCAAGTACGGCATTTGCGCCGGCTAAGCCGGCAAGCGGGAGAGTCGCCATGAACCCCAACACCGCAGCCGATCTACCCTGCCGGACTTTATACCCCATCGTGCTGTTGCACGGTATCGGTTACCGCGACGACATGTTGATGCTGAATTCCTGGGGCCGGATTCCGAAAACATTGGAAGCCGCCGGCGCCAGGGTGTTTCAAGGCGGACTGGATGCCTGGAACAGCCACGAAAACAGTGCAATGGCGTTGCAACCGAATATCGAGCAGATACTCAGCCAAACCGGTTCGGCCAAGGCCAATCTCATCGCCCACTCCAAGGGCGGACTGGAAGCGCGCTATCTGATTTCCAAACTGGATATGGCCGATAAGGTCGCCAGCCTGACCACGGTTTGCACGCCGCATCGCGGCTCGGCCGTGGCGGATTTGGTGGCCGGCGACATTCCCGATACCGAAAACCTGTTGAGCGTCAATTTCTTCAAACGCCTGGCGCAGCGCTTGGGATTCGGGGCGATGGACATCCTGGCCAGAATCACCGGCGACAAAAGCCCGCAAGCCGGCATGGCCATCAGGCAACTGACGCGTCATTATCTGGCGGAATTCAATCGGCAAGTGCCGGATATGCCCGGCGTTTACTACCAAAGCTACGGCACCTTAATGCGCCGGCCTATAGACGACCCGGTGTTTGCCGCCACCCATGCGTTGCTGAAACGGATAGAAGGCGATAACGACGGCATGGTCTCCACGCGATCCTGCCAATGGGGCCGGTTTCGCGGCTTGATTGGCGACAGCAATCCCGACCGCGGCCTGTCGCACGGCGACTTGGTGGACTACCGCGGCCTGCTATTGACACATTTCAATATCCCGGCCGTGTATCTGGAAATCGTCAAAGACTTAAAACAACAAGGCTTTTAAACGGAGCTGTTAGCTCCGGCCCAAGCCAAAAAGATAACAAGCACAGGGGAAGGACCATGAACAACTATCTCAGTGTCGCCAATTTCCCAACCGCGTCCGAGCCCGAACGGCAAGCGCTGGCTGCCGCGCTCGACGCCATAGTCGCCACCGATCTGAAAAACGGCGCGCTGCCTATGCTCGGCAGCTATCGCAAGATTTTGGGCGACAACCTGCGCCGCGAAGAATGGGACGCTATCCACGACAAACTGCTGACCCTGTTCAAGTGCGGCACCAGCACGCCGCTGGACGGGCCGATGATCGGCGTGTCGATGTCCATCCGCGATAGCGATTATTTCAAGGAAGCCGCCAAGCAACACGGCGAAAACCGTTCGATGCTGGCGCATCTGGAATGGATGGCAACGTTGTGGAATGTAACTTACGCAAGTACCGGCTTATGGATGGGCAAGACCTTCGAACCGGTATCCAAAGACGTGTTTGCCGCCAAATGCGGCCACGATCCGGTGGCGCTATCCAATTACGACCCGGAAACGACGCGCATCGGCCGGAATTTTTTCCGCGAACCGGACGATCCCAATTTCATTCAAAGCTTGGGCATGCCGGTGCTGACCCAGTTCTGGAATTTGCGGGATCGGCCTTTGGATACCAAAGCGCAGGGCTTCGATAGTCAATTGCTTGGGCAAAATCTGGCCAAGGAAAAAGCCATTCCGTATGTAAAAACCGGCGGGATTTTCCTGTCCCTGCCTGGCAAGTCCGTAGTTGGAGAGATGAACGGCAAAGCCGTTTATCAGCTTAATTACCGTTGGCACGCTTTGCATCCGGCCTTCCCGATGACCCGCTTAATCGACGAGCTGGTGCAGATCGAGGACGGCGTCTATCTGGGCCAATTGGTCATGGCCACGCATCATTACAGCTTGGGTACGTTGCAGATGCCTCTATTCGGCGACCATCCGCCGGAATGGGAACTGGGCGAAGCGTACACCGGCGACGACTCGGTCGATTACGGCTACCAGAATAACGGCTTCTTTTTGATGATAGATACCGCTCGCGCCAGGGAAGCCTTCGCCGACGCCGCCTTCCCCAATTTGCGGCCGCGGCCCGGCGAGTGCGGCTGGAAGGAGCTGGGCTACGATAAACCCAGGCCGGCCCAACCGGGCGCCGTAGCCGATGGTGTGGATTGGGCGACCGGTTGGCGCGACGATCCCGAGTTGCAGCTTAAATTCACTACGTTTTGCCTGGAAGCATCGCCAAAAAGTGACGATGGCGATGTGCGCGAATTTCTACAGCCGGGCGAATCCATTTTGCAGATGTTGCAACGCCAGCAGGGCAAAATTTCCGCGGCCAGCGGTTTCGACGACCATCTGCGGCATTTTGAGGTGTTGAATCGGCTGTTTCGCGCCGGCGTTGCGCCCGGCATTGTCGACGGCGTATTCCAGGGCCAGGGTAAAGGTTACAACACCCGCTTCGACGCGCCGGAAGCACGCAGTTGGTATGGCGCTGACGATCCATGCCGCGGCTTCGATTACTACCACGGCGCCACGCTGAATTTGCATTGGGGTTTTGGCGACAGTTTTATCGCCAACATCGCCCGCTCTTTGCAGGAACACAGCATGATTCCGGCCGCGCTGGCCGACAAGCTGCAAACCGATCCGCGCGCGCCGAATTTGCTGAATGCGGTGTGGGCCAATATCGGCCGCTTTATTTTCCCGTGGGCCGGCAAGTCTTTCGAACGCATCGGCGGTCGCAAATTGAGCATGCTGCTGGACGAAAGCGACGATCTGGCCCAGCGCTATCCGGAGCGGGTCGCAGAGCTGAAAGCCCATCCGGCCAGCTTTCCGCATTATGCGCTGGTTGAGAAAAACCGCGAACATTATTGGCAACAGCCGGGCGTTTACGCCGAACATCTGCGCAGCGGCAGTTGGGACCGGGGTATGTCGAAAACCGACAAGGCGTTCTGGGAACGGGAAGCCGCCGAGCATTGGGTATTCGGCAATAACATCCAGGACTCGCGCATCCTGCCCACCGACGCCCTGTTCCGGGTCTTGGATATGAACTACCACCCGCCGCTCCCCTCCATCCAGCAATTGGCCGATGCCGGCCCCTCGCCGTTCGTCAGGCAGGGCTACAGCTTTTTGGGGGTGGACGACAGGCCGTCGATCTTGCCGATGAACAACGGCCCGGATAAGCCGAAGCAAGTATTCCAGTTCCATTACCGCTACCCGCTGATCGGCGGACCGGCCCCGATCGGCACTTGCCTGGACGAGCTGGTGGAAATTGCCGAGGGCTTGTTCCTGGGCCAATTGATTTACTCCACCGCCTTGCTGGTGCCGTTTCACTCGGCCACCGACCCGGCGGAATACCAATATCAGTTATTCGGTTATTTCCTGTTGCTGGATAACACCTGGGAACAACACCGGCAGGCGATAGGGTTTGATATCAATACGGCCGGTTGAAGTTGCGATGGTTGACCACGAAAACAGGATTTTTAACCACGAAAGACACGAAAATCGCGAAAGGGTTTTTACCGTTCTGCTTCGTTATCCAGTGGCAACGGCACCTGCGATAAATCCAATTCACCCTTGAAGGCTTGCTGGCTCAATCCGCCGTAAAGGTTTTCCAGGTCGGTCAGGCTTTGTTGGTAGCGGGATTTTAGGCTTTCGACTTTTTCGACAATTGACGCAAACTGATCATGAAGCCCATAAGGAGGAAACGGAATTAAAACTTTTGCAAGTTCGGCAGAACGAATACCTAAGGCCGCACTACCAGATAGCCGACTACTCAATTTTTTCTGGATGTGGAAATCATTCAGAATAAACTCCAAGACTTCTGGCTGAAATCCTTTTTTGCACACCAACGTTATAATCCTTTGCCCAACAGCAAATTTTTTGAAGTCCCTAGGAATTCTGCACGTATAACCGAAGGTCGCTCCCTCAGTAGTAAAGAGAACATCATTTGCTTTTGGGAACCCCCTTGTCATCCAGCTTTTATAAGTTTCTTCCGATATAAAATCTAGCCGTTCAACATCAAAGTAACCCCGTCGCACACACTTAGCACTAATCAAGGGTACCCCGACTTCGATTCTTGGAGGTGTCTTCCCCCTACAATCAATAAAATCGCAAGCGTCTGTAATTGGCTGGTAACTGTGCTCATCCTTTAGGTATTTACCAAACATCTCGAGAAAAACACTTTTGAGCAGGTCGTCGAGTTGTTGTAGGTGTTGTTTGCGCTGGGCGATCAGCCCTTCCACTTTGCCGAGCAGATGGGCAATGCGGATTTGATCGTCTAGATGCGGAAGTGGTATTGATAGCTTACCCAGGTCTTCAAAAGTGATCGCATCAAGTCCTGTTGTCTTCTTACTGATGCGATCCATTTTGATTGAGCGCAAGTAGTAGTAAGCATAGAGATTACTAACTTCCTTTTGATCGATCACTTCTAACGCGCAGATGTGGCTAACCATATAGGCGTCAATACCAAGTACCGCACGATGGTTGAGCGCAACCGAGCCGCTACGCGGCAATAAAATAGCTCCCCTACGAATAAGATTCAGCCCTTCCTTCTTTGCTACGTCATCAGTCACTCGTTGCTCGATCTCAATGAGATTATTAGAAAAGTGGGCTCTTCCAAGATCCTTCATCTTAATAAAAGGCGTACCCTCATCTGAGAATGCGTTGTCGCCTTTTGGGGCGGGCTTTCCACCAATGATCCGGAATAGTTGCTTTATCTGAGCAGTTCTCATCCAACCATCCCTTTCAGCTCCAACAACTCCCGCACAATCCCACTCCCCATATTCGGCGGATTCAAAAGTGAAGTGCAACACCCAAAAAGCCAGTAAGGTATGCACATGGGAAGCACTTCAAAACACTATCAACAGCTTCAGCCTGAAGAGCGAGTGACGATCAGCAGTCTGAAGCAACAAAACTACAGTATCCGAGCGATAGCACGGGTTCTGCAACGCCCCACCAGCACCATCAGTCGAGAGCTTGGGCGTAACAGTACGAACGAGCATTACGCGAGCCGCGAAGCCCAGCAAGCCTGTCTGCGGCGACGGCGACAATCACGACCTCAACAGAAACTGCATGTCGATAGCGTGTTGTTTGGCGTTGTTCGGCATTTCCTGAAACAACGCTGGTCCCCCGAGCAAATTGCGCTGGCCCAGGCCGCGCTCTATCCCAAAGGTCACTTGTGCCCTTTGGGTATGAGTATCGCGTGTCACACGAAACCATTTACAACTGCATCTATGCGCAACCGGTCGGCGAGTTAAAGCGCGAGCTGATCGCTTGTCTACGCCAGGCTAAAAACAAACGAGTTCCCCGCAGCAAGGGCCAAGACCGTCGCGGCCAGATACCCGATAGGCTCAGCATCCACCTGCGCCCACCCAGCATCGAAGACCGCCAATTTCCAGGGCATTGGGAAGGCGACCTCATCAAAGGTTCAGGTAACGCGAGCGCCGTCGGCACCTTGGTGGAACGAACCAGTCGCTTGCTGATGCTGGTTAAACTACCCCATCCGCAACCCGCCAGTGCGGCAAACGTTCTTCAAGCGTTTACCGACAAGCTCAACAGCATCGCCCAGCCGATGCGGTTGAGCATGACTTATGACCAAGGCCGTGAAATGGCGTTACATCAACAATTGACCGCCAATACCGGCATTGCCGTCTACTTCTGCGATCCCCATAGTCCTTGGCAACGCGGCTCCAACGAAAACATGAATGGCTTGGTACGCCAGTATTTGCCCAAGGGCACCGATCTATCGGGCTACACCCAACAACAACTCGATGCGATTGCCGATCAAATCAACACTCGACCCCGAAAAGGTCTTGGGGTACGCTGTCCGCTTGCTGTTTACATGGAATTACTGATGGGGCTACACTAAACCGGACACAATTTTTAAAATATCCGAAAAAAATTGTGATCCAAAATGAGCAGAGAAAAACCCAATACCTATACGGCAGAATTTAGAGAGTCGGCAGTCAAATTAGCTAATGAATCCGATCAATCGGTGGCTCAGGTAGCCAAAGAGCTTGGAATCAACGTCAATACGCTCCACACCTGGATTGCCAAATACAGCAAAGCCAAAACGACTGATAAACCTGAACGCACTGACGAGCATCTTTACGATGAATTAAAACGCTTGCGTAAAGAAGTAGCCCGCTTGACCGAGGAGCGCGATTTATTAAAAAAAGCCGCGGCGTACTTTGCCAAGGAGCAGCGGTGAAGTACGCCTGGATTAGCCAACATGCCGCCGATTTTGCCGTCAACAGGCTCTGTCGACTGATGAACGTTTCAAGAAGCAGCTATTACGCTTGGCTGCACCGTCGGCCGAGCGCTACAGTAAAAGATGACCAGAGCCTAACGAAAATCATTGTGGAAGCCTTTAAGAAGAGTCGGGAGACTTACGGAACTAGACGACTTAAAAAGGTGCTTTTTCGACAAGATCGAATGGTCAGTCGCCGCCGGATCGGTCGCTTGATGCGTGATGCCAAATTAGCTTGTACCCAAGGGCATAAATAAAACAAAGCGGAAATTTAAAGCGACGACAAACTCCAAGCATCATCTTCCGGTGGCCGATAACCACTTGGATCGGCAATTTGCAGTGCAGCGACCGAATCAGGTCTATGCGGGCGACATCACTTACATCCATACCCAGGAAGGTTGGTTGTATTTAGCCGTGGTCATCGATTTGTGTTCCCGGCAAATCGTTGGCTGGTCAATGGCCGAACATATGCGGACCAAGCTGGTGAATGATGCGCTATTGATGGCCATTTGGAAGCGTAAACCGGCACAAGGCTTACTCTGGCATACCGACCGAGGGAGCCAATATGCTTCGGAAAGCCACCGGGCGCTATTGAAGCAACACGGCATTTGCCAGAGTATGAGCCGAAAAGGCAACTGTTGGGACAATGCCGTATCGGAAAGCTTCTTTCATACCTTGAAAACAGAGCTGATTCATCATCAAACCTTTCGTAATCGGGTTGAGGCTAGGCAGGCAGTGTTTGAATATATTGAAGTGTTTTATAACCGCGAGCGACTACATTCAGCCAATGGCTATTTGTCACCCGCTGACTACGAATTGCAGCAAAAAGCTGCTTAACCGTGTGTCCGGTAAGGTGTTGACACATCAAAATGTAATGGTCAACAAAAACCGGACACCTGTTTAGGCAGCGTTTTTCGAAAAGTCCCGCTCGAATTCGATCGGGGATTGATAGCCCAATGTTGAGTGCGATCGACGACCGTTGTAAAAAGCCAAATAGTCGATCACGCTCAGTTTCGCCGCTTCCTGGGTTTTGAATTTTTCGTAGTTGAGCTGTTCATGTTTCAAGCTACGGAAAAAGCGTTCTGTCGGCGAATTATCCCAGCAATTGCCTTTTCGGCTCATGCCCTGTTCCATCTTCATCACTGCTAAATGCTGGCGATATTCCCGACTGGCATACTGGCTGCCACGATCCGAATGATGCAGCAGACCCGGCGGCGGTTTGCGGCGCCAGGAGGCCATTTGTAATGCGTTGACACAGAGCGAGGTCCGCACTTGTGCCCTGTGGGTATGTGGTCGTCAATCGCCCAGCCCACCACTTGCCGGGAGAACAGATCGATAACGACCGCGACATAAAGCCAGCCCTGTAACGTCCAGACATAGGTAATATCCGTGGTCCACACTTGATTTGGCTGAGCGACCTTGAATTGCCGATCCAGCCGATTCGGGGATATGGCCTCATTGTGTTTACTGTCCGTGGTCACTTTAAATCGTTTGGGATAGCGGACCTGTAATTTTAAATCGCGCATGATCCGCCCCGTTTTGAAGCGGCCGACGGCAAAACCTTGTTTCTGCAATCGATCCGCTACACGACGCGAACCAAAGCACTGCTTGTTGTCGGTAAAAAGCTGCCGCACGCTATCGGCAAGCTGTTGATCTTGATGTTTTTTGTCTTCGTCTGTCGGACTGTTACACCAAGCATAATAAGCACTGGTGCTCACCTGCATCACTCGACACAGCACGGTCACGGGATACGTCTTCTGTTGCGCCTGAATAAATCCGTACTTTACTTGTGCCCTGTGGGTATTCGGCTTCTTTCGCAAAGAAGACGGCGGCCTTTTTTAATATCTCGCGCTCCATCCGCAGTTGTTCGTTTTCCTGGCGCAATCGGATCAATTCGTCATGATCCCCCAGATTCAGGCAAGATTTTTTTAGCGTAGATTCGTTCGCCGAAGGCTTGCGTTCCGCTCGTACCCAGCGTCCTAGGGCGCTTTGCGATATGCCCAGATGATCGGCCGCTTGCTGCTGACTGTAGCCTTTTTCCAAAACCAGCTTCGTAGCATCTTGCTTGAACTCAAGGCTATATTTGGGTCGATTGTGTTTTTTGTCGTTACTCATGGTCACCTCTGCTAGCAGTATAAATTCTGCCTTTAGAAGTGTCCGGGGTTATTAGACCATTTCAATAGCCCTTGCCGTCGCCAATGTCCGAAGCCAGGATGGTGGCGGTGATCGGCCCAACACCCGGCACACGTCCCGAAATCGTTTACTCAGCGCATTTTGCTCGCATAAGCGGCTGATACGTTGCTCGTGGGCCTTAATGTCAGCGTCGATGGCTACCAGACGCTGATACTGTTCGGCAAACAATTCGCGGCCCGTGGACGTCAGTGCATTGTCGGCGTCTTCCAGAATCAGCGGTAAGGCTTTGCGCACGCTGTTAAGGCCTGTTGCCAGCACGATGCCGCGCTCGGCCAGAAAACCGCGCATCTGGTTCGCCGGCGCGGTGCGCTCGGCTACCCGTTCTTGGCGCAAGCGGTGAAGCATCTGCATATCTTGTTGAGCATCGTCTTTCACCGCTACCTTACGTTTATTGGGCCGGGTGACCGCCGTGAAAATGGCTTCGGCATCGTTAAAGTCGTTCTTGTTGCCGACTACAAAAGCCTTCACAAACTTGGCATTCAGCAGCACGACTTCATGACCGAGTTTGGTCAGCTCCCGCGCCCAGTAGTGAGCGCCGCCACAAGCTTCTAGGCCAATCAGACTAACCGGCAAGTTGGCGAAATAGCTCAGCATCTCTGCCCGTCTCAGTTTCTTTTTCACCGGCCTGTCGTTCGCCGCCTGGCTGTACAGATGAAAAATGCTTTTTGCCGTATCCAGACCCACCACGTTACTATTCATTTCGGACTCCTCGTCGCTCCGTTTAAATTCTCTGGCGCAGTATGACACCGCGTGGGGAGGGGAGGAGTCCATGCCATCATCCTACGACCCTGTCAGATTCCTGATAGATCACGCCTTTGAATAGCGGGATTACGACTGCCGAGAGGTCGTATTGGGGTGAAGTTTCGTCGTCCGTATCAGTCATGATTGCCTTAAGAAATTCTCAATTGCGAATTTTGCCGACATTTTACCGGCTTGGCCCGGTATACGCCGAAACGTCTAAAACAAAGACATCAATTAATTTTCGTTCCGCCGGCGTCAATGTGGCCTCCAGCATTTCTTCCAGTTCGGAGGCGGACTTGGGCGGCGGCAGGCCTTGGGGATGCGTTGGCAGCTTTTTGAAATTAAACCAAAGCACCAGATACAGGCCCCGTCCTTCGGTTTCCGGGGAGATGGTGTAGCGCGGTATTAATTGTTGATGAATGGTTTTCCACAGTTCGCGGTGGTAATCGAGCTTGATTTCGATGGGTAGGAAATACGATCGGCCCTCGTGGATGAAGGTCAATTTAATGTCGGCGCGTTTTTCATTAGCTTGCAATGCTTCCGGTTCGACGGCGACAGCGTATTTCGTGAGCATCGGTTTCAGGAGATCAACCAAATAATTGCGACCAACCTCTTCGTACCTAGGGTCTTCCTCGGAGTAAGGTTTTTTAGGGCTTAACACTTCCTTGCCCTTTAAATTCCAAAAATTTTGGTAGCGGTTAGTACTGCCTCCATGCATTTCTTCCGCCAATTGCTGCAAACAATCCAACACCAGCACGGCCAAATCGGCGACATTAGCCGGTTTTTGATTGTTCAACGTTTCGATGACTTGGGAAGCGTCGGGATGTTTGAATAAGGCTTCGCGGCGGCTGATTTGTTGAGTTTGGTGGGCGTCGCGGATTAGTGAGTGCCAAGCGGCCAATTTTGATTGCGTCGATAAAGAGTAGAGAACCTCAGTACTGCTTTCGCTTGGATCGCTCGCAAGCAAATTTAAAGAATACCGAACATAATCTCGTTCATTTTCGGCTCTACCAACAAAATGAGCACCAGTTTCCATACGCGGCGAGCAACGAGGTCCAAACATTTCAATCAATAAACCGACGGCCGAAGCGGGTAATGCGTAAGTTTCGTTTCTTATCTTCCAACTTGGGCATAAAAAAGCGGATAAATGATTGATGCGTGTTGCCTTACCGAACAACTCCTTTTTGAATAAATCCTGATATTTTTCCGGTCGAATAATCAACCCAGTAATCAGCCAATAGACGCGCTGGGCTACATCCATACCCTTACAAGCCAGTTTTTTATCGATTAGTACCATTAACTCATTTTTATCTAACCAATTAATAGCTGCTTTGAGCAAGCATTCTAAATGACTACTTTGCTGCGCCGTAGCCCTGATCGGATACTTATTGAATACAGGAATTACCGACAGTTTGACAATTTCCTTATAGGCTTCGTCATGTGCCAACTGATAGAGTCCATGGATATGTTGTTTTTTTCCGGCCAACATGGCACCAACATAGGCAATTAAAACTTTAGCGGTTAATTCTTCATTCAATAAACTTAATGGTTTAACCCATGCCGGCTCATCTCCGCATCCGTAGGTATACCAAAAGGCTAGAGCCTTACTGATCAAATCAGGTGTTAAGTTAAATAATATAGAAGGGGTTTCTTGATAGATTTTTTCCATGCATACCAAGAAAGGCAAACGAATATAATGTTCACAGCCCTCCAAGGCGAGCGCAAATATCTCATCGAGCTCAGGCAAATCTCTTCTATCTAATATTTTTCTTAAACCGATTTTTGCAGCCTGTATGAGTTCGGTATCGTTGTTTAAAAAGTCCGATAAACGTTGTTCTCCGGTGCTTCCATTGATACCGCTAAAATGGTCAAAGTAAGCTGATGCAAGATTATGAAAAACATGAGGATGGGCTCCGCCTTCCGTTATTTCAGTTTTATGCTTCTTAAAAAAATCTAGTCTTTCTTTTAATTGTTTTTTTTGCTCATTTTCCCAGTGATTTTCAGACTGTGCATGCTCATATTGCCAATCTTCGATAGGATTAAGAATTAACGATTCGTAAAAATTACAAAATTGATCGTGCTGGCTTATCCAACCTTGAAAATATTCCAGTGACAAACCATGATAGCTTCTCTCGTCTATCAAAGCTGTAAAAGCCTGGCGAACGAGTTCGCAACCGATTTTAAAATCGTCGCAATTTTCAGCCTTTGCCAAAGACCAGACTCCAAAGGTGTTCGGCGGGGTGGCGTCGTAAAACCGAGATCGGATTTTTTTATACCACTCGCTGGATATATTGTTAGTACCTTTTTCTATTTGTAAAATACCAAACTCGAAAAGAGACAAATAAATAGTCGGTTGTTTTTCAAGCCATTCACGTATTTTCTTCTTATGTTCACTCCGTAATTTAGAGTGGTAATCATGCTGTCCAATACATAGCCAGCTATATAATCTTTCTGTTGGAATAAATACCCCGTGTGTGTTTACCCCCCTAACCAGCAATTCACCAGCCATTGAAAATAGGTCTTGCACGGGTGAGATTTTAAGTAAATTGACACCAAGCCCAGCTAATTTATCAAGAACAATTGGCAAATCTTCATCGGCCACGCGCTTGCTAAATTCACTTCGCCAAAAAATATCATAGTGCGACACTAAATTGTGATTTCGAATTGGCTTTAGATATTGCAATATATCCCTGGCAGGAATAAAATCTGGAAATAATTTATAAAGCAATAAACCCAGAAGCCGCTTGTTGTCTTCAATTTTGTTTTGACGAATCTCCTCGGCGAGGGCCAACAAATTACTCGAGTCTTGCGGGTATTGGTGCATAAACGCCTGTAATGCACGAACTCGAATCCCTTCCCAGTAAGAACTATCTCTAATTGCAGCTAACAACGAGGGCTTCAGTTCTTCGATCACTTCACCGTGGTATAAACCATCTAACACACAATCTAAGACACTTTGCTCCGGTTGTTCCCGCGAAGGGTTATTGAATAATTCAAATAAATATGGGGCCATGTCTCTAGTCGTGATGGCAGCGAAAGATCGCTCGTCCCATTCGTAGCGCGAATAGCTCGTTTTTGTGACTTCTACTTTCAAAGCATTCAACAGTTTTACTTTGCTTGCCGTAGAAAATAACTGCACATCCCCATACAACACCACTCCCAAGGGATCGATTTCGATCAAGCGGTCGCGCGCCGGCTCCGACAATACCGCCAACCAAGCCATCAAGCCGCGCAACGCGGCAACAATGCCGCCGTCTACACCGGTCGTTAATGCCAATACTCGATTGACCAACAAACCTTGCTTGATCTTGCCGGCGATGAAATAAGCCGCCAGATATTCAGCGATGCTACGATGCACATAGCTGTATTCGTCTCCCACCTTTCTGAACAAACGGGTCTTTAAGGCAGCTTGGGTCGCCGGGGGAAGATCGAGAGAAACAAGGCTGACGCGGCCCCGTTGTGGATAACCTTCGCTGAAGCCCGATAGGTTGGCGAGCAATTGAATCGCGCACAGCGTGCCCGCCATATCGAGCAAGGCTGGAATAAGAACGGGGGATTTTTCGGCAACCCGATGTTCATCGTTAAATTCCACAGCTAATTGTTCGACCGCCAGCCGATAAATCTCTTGCTTGGTCTTAGGCCATTCCCGTCCACCCTTGACGGCATCGATCAACATATCCAAGGTTTGCGGGTTGTCCAGCAAACCGGATAGGCCGAAGCGTTGAGTTTTGTCGATAAAACCATCCGCATCGCCGACACGGTCATCGTTGGCGAGTATCGCAGTCACGTCGCCGATACTTAATGGATTTAAGTATAAATGGGTGATTTCTTGGGACGGGCTGACTTTCGCTAAATCCTTGTTATCCAGTCCTCCCAGCCAATCGGCTTCGCGGCAGGAGATGCGGAACCGTTTGCAAGCCAATTTATTGAGTTTGCCTCTAATAGCACCCAAGGGCGTTCTCGCGTGGTCATTGCCGGCTCGGGCCTCGTCCAGGCCGTCGATGAACAAGGTTGTCTCCCGCCATTCCTCACTATCCAAATCGATAAAGTCTCTGGCTGAAATGTAATAGCCGCCGGTAAGCTTCGCTTCGTGCTCGAACAGCGTGGATTTGCCTGCACCGGGCTCACCGAGCAATACATAGGCCGGCCGGTCTCTGTAATCGGCGATAGTACGGCTTTCTGCGGGACTGTCGTCCGCAGCTTTTTCGGTAACGGTTCGGGAGACGCGATACAGCATGAATTATTCCAGCCAATCTTCGGCGGGTTGAGACAGGAATTCCGCCAACGTCACTCCGCCAGCGCCAACCAATATTTTTTTGGCATGCGGGTACTTTTCTCCAAACACGTTCAATCCTGCCGATACCACCGGCTTGGGTGCGCTTTTGACCTCTATCGCCGTCAATTTTTTGCCTTTGGCCAACACGAAATCGACCTCTTGGTTGCCTTCGCGCCAGTAGTAAAGTTTTGTATCTTCGTCGATAGTATTGAGTAGGTGTGCACCTACGCTGCTTTCCACCAAGCGCCCCCAATAACTTCTATCGGCCTGAGCTTCGGCGAAACTGTAATCCTGCAAGGCCGACATCAAGGCGGTATTGAACACATTCAGTTTGGGGGCCGAATTACGCTTGCGCACCTCCTGTCCGGCATATTTATGCAGGCCGGCCAATAACTTGGTTTCGGTCAATAGATGTAAGTAATCGGCCAGCGTTTCTGTATGCTTGGCTTCGATGATGGCTTCTATCATCTTGGTCAATGACAGTTCCTGCCCTGAATAATGGCAACCCAGTTCGAATAACTGTTTCAGCAGCATCGGATTTTTGATGCGCACCATTTGCAGGATGTCTTTTTCGATATTGGGCTGAATCAAACTGTCGCGTACGTAACGGCGCCAGCGGGTTTCGTCTTTAATCAGCCAGGCGCTACCTGGATAGCCGCCAAAGTAGACGTATTGTTCCAGCGTCAGCCCAAAGGCTTCCTGCATTTCAGCAAAGCCCCAATGGCTAACGGGCAAGGTTTCGTAGCGCCCGGCCAGACTTTCGGATAAGCCTTTTTGCATCAGCAACGGTGCGGAACCCAGTAATACCACATGCATGGGTACGCCGTTTGCGCGGTCGGCATCCCATAGGCCCTTAACGATGTTGGACCAATCCTCGATTTTTTGGATTTCGTCTATCGCAAACACAAAGGCTTCATCGCTTTGCGCGGTTTTAAGCCAGGCAGCGGCGCGATTTCTGGCTTCCTGCCAATGAAATGCCAACCAGGCTTTATCCTTTCTTTGAGGTGGCGAGATAGCTGCAACCGCACCAGCCATTTCATAGAGAGATAGGTTCGGTTCGTCGTCCACGGACACGTAATAGCCTTGCGTCGGCTCGGCAAAAACGATGTCGCGGATAATGGTGGTTTTGCCAACCTGCCTTGGGCCTGCGAGTAGATTGATGAAGTGAACAGAATCGCTGAGACGGGTTTTGAGTAGGGCTTCCTGGGGACGGGAATATTTCATGTTACGTTACTGAGTAAATTTACTCATTAACGTAACATATTGAAATTTATTAGTCTATTTACATTCCGGGCCAGCAACAAAAAAGTGACGACCGCCAATCATCACCTAACGAAAATCACCCTCGGCAACCGCGCCTGCCGGCTCAATTCCCGCCCTTCGCCGTCCAGCGTTTGCCAGACGATCACGTCTTCGGCGGCTTCATCGACCGTGGTTTTGAAGCTGTCGCCGCCGAGTTGCAGGTAGGCCACCAGTTCCGCCAGGCCGTGTTGCAGCGGGCGGGTGCGGCAGAGTTCGGCCAAGGTGATTTGCGCTTTGTCTTGCAGGGCGTGGCGGATGTGGCGGGCCAGTTGGGTTTTGTCGATGACGATTTGCGAGAACAGCGCGGCGGCGTCCAGCTCTTCGTCGCCGGTTTGCGGGACGATGCTTTCGATGCGCGGTTTGACGGCGGGCGTATGCAGCGGGCGCTCCATCGGCAGCTCGATGTCGGCGGCGGCTTCGGCGATGACCAACAGTTCGCCGGGCGGCTGGTTGTCGCGCAAGGCCAGGGCCTTGACTTCGATGCCGTGCAGGATTTCCATGATGCGGCGATTTTCCAACCAGGCCTGGTCGTCGAGAAAACGGCGCAGTTGCCGGCTGAGTTCGGCGACGGTGCGCTGGGTGTGTTCGCCGGCTTCCAGCCAGTCGTAATGCACCCGGCGCAAGCGGGCGTCGGGCCTTAGTTCGGCGACCGGTTGCAGGGCCAGAACTTTTTCCAGCAGGCTCGACAGTTCCTCCTGGCGGCGGCTGGACATCAGAAAATCCCAGAAGGCGCGGAAACTCCGACCTTGGTCGGAGTCGGCGATGGCGTCGCGCTCGCCCATGATGTCTTGCAGTAATTCGCCCTTGCCGCCTTCCCATAAGGCAATGCGCTCGCGCACCCGCCGGTCCAGGCCGCGAAAATTATGTTCGACTTCGCGAAAGTCGCCGAGCAGTTCCCTGGCCAGTGCGGTGAATTGCTGGAAGCGGTCCTTCAACGCGGTGTCGTCCAGCAGGGTCAGATCGCCGGCGCGAATACGGGCGATTTCGGCGTCCAGTTCGGCGCGGCGTTTTTCCAGTTCGGCGATGCGGGTTTCCGGGTCGGTTTCGCTGCCTTCGCTGATTTGTTTGAGCAATTCGAATAAAGTCAACAAACGCGATTCGGTGCCGACGAAGGCGCGTTCAGTCAGGCTGCCCAGCCAGGCGATGGCTTTTTCGGTGGCCGGCGTCAGGTCGAAAAACGGCTCGTCGGAACCTTGCCGGTAAAACTTGCGCAACCAAGCCTTGTCGTTGCCGGCCCAATCGTTCAGGTAGTCCAGTGCAGGCTTGGGAAAAGCATCGTTACCCAGCCGTTCGCGTAAGGCAAACAGCTCGTCTTCCAGCGCTTCGGCCAGATCGGCCTGACCGATCAGACGCTGGTTGGGGACGACAAAGGCCCGGTTTAGAAAACCGGCGATCAGCGGGGCATGGTCGGAGCGCAGCAAGCGCCAGGCCGGATGGTTTTGTTTCAGCAGCTCCAGCGTGGCGTAGTCCAAACTCATGCGTCGTCACCGGCGTCCATTTGTTCGGTCAGGCTCTTGGGCAGTTTCTTTTTGACCTTCACGCCCAGTTCTTCGAGCGCGCCGGCTTGGCGCAACAGATTGCCCTGGCCGCTGCTGAGTTTGTTGACGATGCCGTCGTAAGTTTTTTGCACGGTGCTGAGTTGGTTGCCGAGTTTTTCGATGTCTTCGACGAAGCCGCGGATTTTGTCGTACAGGGCGCCGGCCTTGTCGGCGATCAGCCGGGCGTTCTCGTTTTGTTGTTCGTAGCGCCAGATGTTTTGAATCGTGCGCAAAGTTGCCAACAGCGTGGTTGGGGTAACGACGACGATTTTATGTTCGAAGGCGTCGTTGAACAGTTTTTCGTCGCCTTGAAAGGCGGCCATGAAGGCGGCTTCGATCGGCATGAACAGCAGCACGAAGTCCAGCGAGCGCAGGCCTTTCAGGCTGGAGTAGTCCTTACCGCTGAGACCTTTGATATGGGCGCGCACCGCTTCGACGTGTTGCTTCAGGGCTTCGGTGCGTTCGGCATCGTCGTCGCTGGAGCAGTAGCGCTCGTAAGCATTTAACGACACCTTGGAATCGATCACCACGTCCTTGTTATCCGGCAGGCGCACGATCACGTCGGGTTTGAACAACCGGTTGTCCTCGTCGCGGAACGCGCCTTGAGTTTCGTATTCGATGCCCTTGCGCAGGCCGGATTGCTCCAGCACTTTTTCCAGAATCATCTCGCCCCAATTGCCTTGGGCCTTGTGGTCGCCTTTCAAAGCGCGGGTCAGATTCAGCGCTTCCTGGTTCATTTTCTGGGTATCGCGGCGCAATGAAACGATTTCCTCGCGCAGGCTGATGCGGTCCTTGGTTTCGTTGTCGTAAACGCTTTCCACCCGCTGTTTGAACTCGCCGAGCTGCTGCTTTAGCGGCGCCACCAGGGTTTCGATACTGGTCTTGTTATGCTCGACGAATTGCTTGCCGCGTTCCTCGAAGATTCGATGCGCCAGATTTTCGAACTGGGTTTTAAGTTGATTTTCCGCGTCCTGCAGCAAGCGGATTTTTTCTTCGTTATGTTTGTGCTGTTCCTGCTGGCGGGTATTTAGCTCGGCGTTTTCGGTTTTCAGAACCAATAATTGTTGCTGCAACTCTTGCACATCCGACTCGCGTTGAGCCAATAAGACCAGGCGTTCTTCGGCCACCGCCAGTTTTACTGCTTGCTGCTGTATCTGCTGTTGCTGCTGCTCAATTTGGTTAAACCAATTCCGCTGCCGTTTGCCGGCTCGCCACGCGCACAGCGCGTAACCCACCAACGCCCCCAGCAGCGACGCGGCCAACACTAACCCATTCCCTGTTTCCATCAACGAGAGTCTCTTAAGTAAATTTGCAATTTATTTCGGTTTGATCGACAAATCGCCAATGGTAAAACCGATATCGAAACCTTGACCTTTACCGATCAACACCAACGATATCTCGCCACGGGTTAGCACTTGCCGATCGATCGAGTTCTTAAAACCGAAGTGATTACCCAAAGAAATGTAGTCGCCGTATATTTCGCTGAGGTATTTGACGTCGGTGAAATAGCCTTCGCCTTCGATCTTGGAATAGCCGATGGTAAAACCGATGCTTTTCGACGACAGCAAGACTTTTGCCTTTTCGCCGTTACGGCAGCTTATTTCGCCACTGCCGTCGTATTGCTTATACGCCAGAGAAAATCCCTCCAATTTGTAGGTCATGCTGCAAGTGCCCAATTTCTTTGCGCCGAACTGCGCCTGAATATCGGTCTGGCTGGGTTGAACCGGCGGCGGGGTTTGAGACGATGGCGTTGCCGAGGTTTCGGCCGGCTCCGCTGGCGGTGCCTGGTCGAGCGGGTGAGTGATAAATTCGGCGCGGCCAGCAAGCGGAAAGGCAGCGGCGAGGCAAACCAGGCCGAAAATCGCAGATCTGGTAGCCGTTAACGAGCCGCCGCCCTTATTAGATCGGCCATTAAATACCATTCGCTTCGAGTTGATCGAAGAGTATTCCGCTGCGGGTTTCGACAGCCTCGGCCCAAACCGAAAACCAGAGATAAACAGGGCCGGGTTAATAGTCGGCGCTAGCGTCCAACGCAGCGTTGTTTTCGGCGAAGCAATAAAACTGCGTCCACCTCGAGTTTGCAGTATGTTCATCGTTACGCTCTGATCGGATTGGAAAGATAAATGCCGGCCGCTGTCACTAAACTGCGAACGCAACCGGAGTCGCATCTTCAGTTCGTTCTTAGTTTTCCGGATTACTTTACTCGAAAGAACGTAAAAAAAGTTACACCAGGCGGTTTTCATCGGTGGCATCATGAGAATGCGCCACCGATTCAGGCACCCGGTTTAAGTGGCGAGCGACCAGTCGTTTGCAGACCGTCGTCGCCGCAAGTTCAGGTCGGATCGGCTAGAGAGTCAATGAATTGTCCATTAAGGGGTGCCGAAACTTCTAGCCAAGCAAGTCAACACCCCGGCCTGGGTTAAATTCTGCTCGCCGCAATCGACACCGGGCGTGCAACTCAGATTTTGCCAGTCGGCGGCATCGTTGGTGACTATCGCCTTGGCCCAATCCACGAACCGGATGCCGTTCAAGGCCGATGTATAAAATTCGTCGAACCGGAATATCGTGTGATTGCACCCCGGATCGATGTAAGCCCGGTAGTTTTTCGGCAAGGCCGTTTTTAAACCGGCGGCAATTGTGTTCATTCTAAAACTCCAACTCCCGAAACCGGAGACTTGGTCGGCCGGCACACCGTCGCTTTGTTCCATGATGTTCAAGAATAATTTTTGCACCACATCGTAAGCCGTAGTGTATTGAGCAAATCGTTCCTTCGGATATTGCGCTGCCAGGGTTCTGTAGACTTTCGGCAGGAAATCGGTAGCCGGAGCAGCCGGCAAGGTTTTGAATATCGGATGCAGGTTGGTATCGATGTTCCAACCCGAACTGGGGCCGAATACGCCGGAAGCCAAAAAGCCGTCGGTAATCACACCCATGCCGCCGTCGCTGAGCAATGAGACTTTAGCGTCCTTGCCCAACAATTTTTGGACCCAAGGATAATTCAACGCGGCACCGTAGGAACCTGCGCTGGAGCCGGCGACCAAGATCTTGTCGATTTCTTCTCCGCCGGCGTTCAACGGGCTGAATTTATTTTTCCGCTGGCGTTTAAAGTAATCCACCACGTAAAGAAAGTTATCGAAGCCGCGGTGTTTAATGACTACCGCATCGGTCGGGTCGGGGTTAAACGGATTTTGGTAAACCGTATCCTTGGAACCTAAAAATACGTCGCCAGTACAATAAGACACAAACACCATGGTCCAGTTTTTATAAGGGTTCTCCGGATCTTCGGCGTCCAACAAACCGGCCATTTGATTCGGATCATTCGCCACATCGGCCGACGGTACGTAACTCGCCTGTTGGCCCGGCACGATCTTGCAAGTCTGGTAATTCCAGCAAGCACCGCCGCCATTCATGTACAACAAGACTTTGTCGGCCTTACCCGGTTTTACGTAAAACGAATAAGGTTGGCCGAATGCGCAACTGGGCGTCACCAGTTTTTGCGTATCGCCGATTTTCACCGGATATTGGCCCGGAGTTACTTCGACTTTTTGCCAGACGTCGGCAGCTTGCGCTGCAACGGCAGACCCCAACAAACCGGCAAGTACCGCATTCAATAGAAATGGTTTCATGGTTTCTTCCTTTATTCTTTTAAAGTCACTGGACATTCACCTTTCGGCCTTTCCGGCGTCGGGTTGACTCACAAGTGTAGTCCGCTGCCGGCAAGTACAGGAATGAATCAGGATGAAACGAAAGTGGTTACGAGCGCTAACACTTGCCCGCTGCCAAACTGCGCGCTTTTTAGCGACAGTTTGGAATTAAAAAATAACGATTGGATTCGTCATTTAGACTGTGCCCGATAGTGCACGTGTAACGCACGAAACTGGTGCAAATCGGCCGATTGATTGGTTGAACTAAACCTCGATGCACGGGTAAAAACCAATTAAAAAACCGCCGGCCCGATTTCTGACTGTTGTTTTTCAAGAGCTTAGGTCTGGTATACCTTTCTGGCGCATTTCTGGCTTAACTGTAATGGAGTCGCCACAATAACCAGGATAATGAATGGAAACGTCTAAGCGTCACTACTATGAATTAATCGGTCTGGCCGTGCTGGCCGCGGCCACAACCTCATTGTTTTGGTTCACCAATTTGGACCGTTGGGCGGCCGGTTTGTTTTTTTACCCCGGTAACGCCGGCGGGGTTTGGCCGAAACAGGATTGGTGGTTCTGGCGACTTCTTTACGATTACGCTTTTCCATTCACCATCACTGCCGGCGGGTTTGCACTTCTGACGTACCTGATGAGCCATCTGTACGACGATTTCCGCAGTTTTCGGCGTCAGGCCTTGTACATCTTGCTGGTGATCGCGATAGGTCCGGGTTTGGTCGTCAATCTGATCGTCAAAGATCACTGGGGCCGGCCGCGGCCGGTGCATACCAAGGAATTCGGCGGCGAATACGCTTACGTGCCGCCGGCAAAATTAGGCCATAGCCCGGACAAATCCTTCGTGTGCGGACATTGCTCGGTGGGATACGCTTTTTTTGCGCTGTATTTTTTGGCACAAAACTACAAAACGCTGTATTTGGTTCTCACGTTGGGTTTGGCCTGGACCATGGGTTTTACCCGGATGACCGCCGGCGGCCATTACTTGTCCGACATACTCTGGTCCGGGTATCTGGTGTTTTTGGTGGCTTACGCCTTGTATTACGGTTGGTATCTGCGCGACCAACCGATAGCGGTGCCGGAACCGAAAATCGCCACCGGTTAAACCGCTGGGCTAATCCGGCATAGAATTATGAACGGTGACCGAACGCCGTTTTAACATTCGATCAAATTCACCGCCAAACCGCCGCGCGAGGTTTCCTTATATTTGGTTTTCATATCGGCGCCGGTTTCGCGCATGGTCTTGATGACTTTGTCCAGCGAAACGAAATGTTTGCCGTCGCCGCGCAAGGCAATCCGCGCCGCATTGATGGCTTTGACCGAGCCCATCGCGTTGCGTTCGATGCAAGGCACTTGCACCAAGCCACCGACCGGATCGCAAGTCAAACCCAGATTATGTTCCATACCGATCTCGGCGGCATTTTCGACCTGCTCCGGCGTCCCGCCCAACACCTCGGCCAAGGCGCCGGCCGCCATCGAACAGGCCACGCCAATTTCGCCCTGGCATCCGACTTCCGCGCCGGACAGCGAAGCGTTTTCTTTATATAAAATCGCGATGGCCGCCGCGGTCAATAAAAAGCGGATCACGCCGTCCTCGTTGGCGCCGTCGCAATATTTCCAGTAATAATGCAGTACGGCCGGAATAATCCCGGCCGCACCGTTGGTCGGTGCGGTGACGACGCGGCCGCCGGCCGCATTTTCTTCGCTGACCGCCAGTGCAAACAAATTCACCCACTCCATAGTCCCAACCGGCATGCTCGGAGTCTGCCGCGGAATTTCGCCGGTCAGTTGCCGATACAGATTGGCGGCGCGGCGTCTGACTTTCATGCCGCCGGGCAGAATGCCTTCTTCGCGTAAGCCGCGTTCGACACAAGCTTGCATCACCTGCCAGATCGTCAGCAACCGCTCGCGGATCTGAGATTCGTTGAGCCAGGCCTTCTCGTTGCTCAGCATCAATTCGCTGATCGATTTACGATGGGTCGCGCACAATTTCAGCAAGCCATCGCCGGTGTTGAACGGATAAGGCAGGCAGGTATCGTCGTTGCTCAGGCGATCTATCGCCGCTTCCGGTCCGGTCACGACGAAGCCGCCGCCGACCGAATAATAATCGGCCTGCACCAATTCGGCGCCGGATGCATCGAACACGGTCAGCCGCATGCCGTTGGAATGGTAGGGCAACACTTTACGTTGAAACAGCAAATCGGACTTTTCATTGAACGCCACCGGATGGAAGCCCAGCAACCGCACCGAACCGGTTTCGCGAATCTGCGCCAACCGCTGCGGTATCGAATCCGGATCGACCGCGTCCGGCGCTTCGCCTTCCAGACCCAGCATCACCGCTTTGTCGGTACCGTGGCCTTTACCGGTGGCACCCAAGGAACCGTAAAGTTCGACCTGAATCCGGCGGACTTCGGAGATTAGGCCTTGCTGTTCCAATTTCCGGGCAAAGGCCATTGCGGCCCGCATCGGCCCAACGGTATGCGAGCTGGAAGGGCCTATCCCGATTTTAAAGATATCGAAAACGCTGATTGCCATGGTTAACGCCTGCGGTTGGATAGAGCGGAAATTTAGAGAAACTTAGCTGCCAGGACACACCGACCGTAAAAAGCTTCCCCAACCGGCGTAAAACCAAGCAATCATCGTACCGGGTAAGGCGGACGAGTAATCGCAACGCCAAAGCCGGCTGGCTTACCCCGGATTAAAGTTTCGATTTGGCAAACAGTGCGGCACCGACGATGCCGGCCTGGTTTAAAAATGCGGCCGGTTTTACCGGTGTGCTGAGTGCGAGCTGGTCCTGGAATTTATCGAGCTTTTTGCTGGCGCCGCCGCCCAGAATGATCAAGTCGGGCCAGAACAACTTTTCCATCGTCGTTAAATAAATATTGAAACGCTTACCCCAGGTCTTCCAACCCAAGTCCTCGATCTTGCGCGCCGCATCGGATGCATAACGTTCGGCTTTGACGCCGTTCTCCAAAAAGATATGGCCCAACTCGGTATTGGGCAATAACTTACCGTCGGTGAACAACGCGGTCCCCAAACCCGTACCTACCGTCACCAGCAACACCACGCCGGCTTGATCCACGCCATGACCGAAACGCATTTCGGCAATGCCGGCGGCATCGGCGTCGTTGACGTTGAAACAAGCGCAAGTTGTCGCTTCCGAAAACAATTTGTCGATATCGGTTTGGATAAACGCCTTGGAAATATTGGAGGCCGTCAAGGCGACGCCGTGTTGCACCGCGGCCGGAAACCCGCAGCCTACCGGTCCGTTCCAGTGAAAATGCACCACCAATTGCGCCAACACCGCAGCCACCGCTTCCGGAGTCGCCGGCTGCGGCGTGTCGATCCGATGCCGTTCCGACACCAATTCTCCGGTTTCGGTGTTGACTATCGCACCTTTGATCCCGGATCCGCCAATATCCACGCCAAGTACCAGCATAAGTTCTCCTTGAAAAAATGAGCCGTTACCATTTTAGGCCAATCGGCCGGCTTACAACGGGTTTATCGGCTCGAGCCCCAAATTCAGCTCATCGGACTTATAAACATTGTTGATAAGCGTGTCGGCAAAATTTGTTAAATCTTGTGGATAACATCCGGATAAAACCCACCTGAGGTGTTATCCACAATCTTGCAACAGGCGTCGATGCGCAGGATGTACAGAGTTAAATGGACTACATCCATATGAAAAATATTATAAAAATTGACTTATCCACAAATTTTTGGCGCCTAATAGTAATAACAAAAATAAAAGATTTAATAAGTTATTTATGATTGGCTGTTGGGAGGTCGGTCCGGCTAGCCAACTGTGAAGTGGCGGAAATTTACGATGATGCATCAAGGTCGACAAATACGCGGTACGAATCCGAACAGCCACAGACGAATCCAAACAAACCACATTTCCAATGAGAGGCATGTCTGTTTCCTCCATAATAAGGAGAGCGAACTGTTGAAAAGAATGTTGGATAATGTCGGCAAAAGATGTGGACAACTTGTAGCCTTGTTTGCCGTTGCCGGTTTTCCACAACTGCTCAACAAGCACGGCGACGGTTAGCGTACAGAATCAATATGCTGTAAAGCTATTGATTTTTAGAGATAAAAACTATTTTTCCACAGGTTTTGCTTTCATAGTAATAACAATAGAGAAAAGATATTGATATGAAATTTATTATTGGCAGAGATCAAATTCTCGCTCCATTGCAGCAAATCGTTAGCGTTATCGAGAAACGGCAAACCATGCCCATTCTTTCCAACGTGCTGTTGCAAGCCAGCGACGACCAATTGGTAATGACCGGTACCGACACTGAAATCCAAATTGTCTCGAAGATAAATATCGAATCAATATTAAAGTCGGGGGAGATCACGGTCCCGGCGCGGAAGTTTCTGGATATTTGCCGCTTGCTGCCGCCTGCGGCCGAAGTCAGTTTCGAGTTGCAGGACGATAAGGTGAAATTGGTATCGGGGCGCAGCCGGTTTTCGTTGAGCACCTTGCCGGCCGAACACTATCCGGAGTTCAACGAATCCAACTACGAATACGATTTCATATTGAACGCCGGCAAATTAAAGAAAGCGCTGGAAAAAACCGTGTTTTGTATGGCCAACCAGGATGTGCGTTACTATCTGAACGGCTTGTTGCTGCATGTCAGCAATTCAAAATTGAAATTAGTGGCGTCCGACGGCCACCGCTTGTCGATTTACGAGGACGACATTGGCCAAGCCACCGGCTGCGAAGCCCGCATCATTTTGCCGAGAAAAGCGGTACAGGAATTGAGCCGGCTGTTGGACGACCCGGAAGCCGAGCTGAATATCCAGTTCTCCAATAATCACATCAAACTCTATTACAAGGATGTGGTGTTCTCGTCCAAATTGATAGACGCCAAATTTCCGGATTTCAGCAAGGTGTTCAACCAGAATTTCATGTCGCCGCTGTTGATACAAAAACAATTGTTGCGGGAAGCCTTGACCCGGGTGGCGATTTTGTCCAACGAAAAATACAAAGGCGTTACTTTCGATATTGCCGACGATTCGCTGAAGCTGAGTACCCACAATCCTGAGCATGACGAAGCCGAGGAAGAATTGGTGATCGATTACCAGGGCGAGCCTTTGACGATTTCGTTCAATTCGCAATACATGCTAGATGCGGTGACCAATCTGGATTCGGAAATGGCGGTTTTGACCATTGCCAGCAATGCCAGCAGTTGTTTTGTCGAAGAGCCCGAACAAGCCCTGTTCAAATTCATCGTAATGCCGATGCGGATGTAAACCGCTTCCCGGCATGACTTTGTTAAAGTTGGATGTTCTGGCGGTGCGGAACATCCAGTCCGCCAGCATTTCGCCGTCGCCGTCCATCAACTTCATTACCGGGGCCAATGCCAGCGGTAAAAGTTCGTTGTTGGAAGCCATCTTCATCTTGGGTCGCGCCCGGTCGTTTCGAACCACCCATATCAAGCAAGCCATCGCCTTCGATCAATCGCAATTGACGGTCGCGGCGCAAAATCGGCAGCAAAGCGGCTCGGTCAGCCAGCTCGGTATCCAGATCGATAGCAAGCAATGCGAAATCCGTATCGACCAGGAAAACCGCCAGAAAGCCGATTTGGCTTATGCGCTACCGGTGCAGCTGATACATCCGAAAAGCTACCGTTTACTGGATTCCGGACCGCAAATCAGAAGAGAGTTTTTGGATTGGGGGATTTTCAATCAAAACAGGAATTTTCTGTCTTGCTGGCGTAATTACAGTAAAGGCTTGCAGCAGCGCAATGCGTTACTGAAGAGCCGGCAAGTTCGGCAAATTTCGGCTTGGGATCGGGAACTGGCGGAATACGGCCAGATGATCAAAGAGTTCCGCCTGAGCTATTTGAACGCTTTGCAGCCGGTGTTTCTGGAAATGGCCGGGTATTTTTTAGGGGGCGACGACGTGGCATTACGTGTCCTCACCGGCTGGGACGACAAATTGAATTTGGAGCAGGCGTTAAAAACCGATCTGGACAAGGACATGCGCTACGGCTTTACCCATAGCGGTCCGCATCGAGCGGATTTCCAAACCTACTTTAGCAAACGCTTAGCCAAGGACTACTTGTCCCGCGGTCAGCAGAAGCTGTTGGTATTAGCTTTGTTGTTAGCGCAAGTTACCTTGTTGAATCGGGATAGTCCCAATACCTGCTGTATCCTGATAGACGACCTTACCGCGGAATTGGATGCAGATAACAGGGCAAAATTGCTAAAATACTTGGTCGGACTTGAATGCCAAATATTTATCAGCAGCACTGGAATAGCCGACTTCGGCGATTTGAGTAACATCGATAACTACAAATGGTTTCACGTGGAACAAGGCAAGATTACCGAGCATTGATGTTTCACGTGGAACGAACAATAAAAACTAGAATCCTCCATCACCAACGCATGATCTGTCGAATGCGATAGCAACGACAAACCACCTTGCGGTACAACACACTGGATACCCTCATGAGTGAACAATACGACAGTTCGAATATCACAGTACTGAAAGGTCTGGACGCGGTCAGAAAACGTCCGGGCATGTATATCGGTGATACCGATGACGGTTCCGGTTTACATCACATGGTATTCGAGGTCGTCGATAACTCGATAGACGAGGCATTGGCCGGATATTGCAAAGGCGTCGACGTGGTGATTCACGAAAATGGCTCGGTGTCGGTGTCCGACGACGGCCGCGGCATCCCGGTCGACATTCACAAGGAAGAGGGCCGCTCCGCCGCTGAAGTGATCATGACCGTACTGCATGCCGGCGGCAAATTCGACGACAACGCTTACAAAGTCTCCGGCGGTTTGCACGGCGTCGGTGTATCGGTGGTAAATGCCTTATCCGAAGAACTGACCCTGAAAATCCGCAAGAATGGCAAACTGCACACGCAGAAATATGTACTAGGCGAACCGGTGGCACCGCTGGCGGTGGTGGGCGATGCCGAAGGCAGCGGCACCTATATCAACTTCAAGCCCAGCCCGACCATCTTTACCAACATCGAATTCCATTACGACATTCTCGCCAAGCGCCTGCGCGAACTGTCTTTCCTCAACTCGGGTGTCAGAATCTCGCTGCGCGACGAACGCAGCGGCAAGGAAGACGTGTTCGAATTCGAAGGCGGCATCAGCGCTTTCGTGCAACACTTGAACAAAAACAAAACCCCGCTGTTCGAGAAAGTGTTTCACTTTCAAGCCGAAAAAGAAGGCGTCACCGTCGAAGTCGCGATGCAGTGGAACGATTCCTATCAGGAAAACGTGTTCTGCTACACCAACAACATTCCGCAACGCGACGGCGGTACCCACTTGGCCGGCTTCCGCGCCGCGCTAACCCGCACCATCAACCAATACATCGAAACCAACGGTCTGGCGAAAAAAGAAAAAGTCGCCACCACCGGCGACGACGCTCGCGAAGGTTTGACCGCCGTGTTGTCGGTCAAAGTACCTGACCCGAAATTCTCGTCGCAAACCAAAGACAAATTGGTGTCGTCGGAAGTGAAGCCGCTGGTGGAATCGACGATGAACGAAAAACTCCAGGAATTCCTGCTGGAACAACCCCAAGTCGCCAAAGCCATCGCCGGCAAAATCATCGATGCGGCGAGAGCCCGCGAAGCGGCCCGCAAAGCCAGGGAAATGACCCGTCGCAAGACTACGCTCGACATCGCCGGCTTGCCCGGCAAACTCGCCGATTGCCAGGAAAAAGATCCGGCCTTGTCCGAACTGTTCATCGTGGAAGGGGACTCGGCCGGCGGCTCCGCCAAACAGGGCCGCGACCGCCGCACTCAAGCCATCCTGCCCTTGAAAGGTAAAATCCTTAATGTGGAACGCGCCCGCTTCGACCGGATGATTTCATCGGAAGAAGTCGGCACCCTGATCACCGCGCTGGGCTGCGGCATCGGTAAAGACGAATACAACGTCGACAAACTCCGCTACCACCGCATCATCATCATGACCGATGCCGACGTCGACGGTTCGCACATCCGCACTTTGCTGCTGACCTTTTTCTACCGGCAACTGCCGGAACTGGTCGAACGCGGCCATATTTACATTGCCCAACCGCCGCTCTACAAAGTCAAAAAAGGCAAACAGGAACATTACGTCAAAGACGACAATGCTTTAAACCAGTACCTGATCCAAATGGCGTTGGATAAAGCCCAATTGCAAACCGATCCCGACACGCCGATTATTCAGGGGCCGGGCCTGGAAAAACTCGCTACCGAGTTTGCCGACGTCATGAACGCGATCCAACGCCTGTCCAGACGTTACGACGACCTGTACCTGGAACAAATGACCTACATGCCGGTATTGAATGCCGCGATCAGAGCCAACCCGCAAATGTTGTCGGCCTGGTTCGCGCAACTGGAACGCAACCTGAACGCCGGCGACCACAAAGCCGTATTCAGTAGCGAGTTGAACTACCGCGACGGCGAAGACTTCGACGTCACCGTCAACAAACGCCTACACGGCATCACCAAAACCTTCGTCCTGCACGCACCGTTCTTTTCCGGTAACGATTACCAAAAAATCGCCGCTTACGTCGAACACACCACCAACATGTTCGGCGAACACTCAGTCATGCGCATGGGCGAACGCGAGCAACACGTCGCCAATTTCAGACAGGCCTTCGAATGGATGATGCGGGAAGTCAAAAAAGGCCAACACATCCAGCGCTACAAAGGTTTGGGCGAAATGAACCCGGAACAACTCTGGGAAACCACGCTGGACAGCAACAGCCGCCGCCTGCTGCAAGTCACAATCCAGGATGCCATCGCCGCCGACGAAATCTTCACCACCCTGATGGGCGACATCGTCGAACCCCGCCGGGATTTCATCGTCAAGAATGCTTTGGATGTGGCGAATTTGGATGTTTAAACATGTGTCGTGTCAGATCTCAAAATAGATGAAAAAAATCTCACAATTGTGAAATGAAATCTCAAAATTTATGAAATGTACTTTGGGATGGTCCTCTTATACCGATGCGTGTTACACACTCGAAGACAACTTCAAGAAGATAGGTTTTGATCGGGCCGAGAATTGCGCTGGTGCTAGGCTTTCCTGGCCTTGGCAGATCCGAACTGAACATGGCGCATTGATGGTGCTGGAACTGGTGGCGGATGCACTGAACATCGCTGGCGGCAAGGTTCAGCCGTTGCTGACCGACACGAACTTAGCATTGAATAACCCGTAAAGGGTGTGTATGGCGATCAAGGCGGTATTCGTAGGCATTAACAAGCATCTCGATACCTCCATACCCGAGCTGGGCGGAGCGCGCCGTGATGCTACGGCCTTGTGGGCACTGTTCACCGATACGATCGAAGGCCTGAGTGGCCGTCTGCTGGTGGACGAGGCCGCCACCCACGCGGAAGTGTCAGGGGCTATGCTTGGTACCTTGGCCGCCGCGAGTGCAGATGACGTGGTGGTTATCGCGTTCGCGGGACACGGATCTCCAGATGGCAATTTAGTGTTGTTCGACACGAACGCGGGGGACCTTGCTGGGACAGCCTTATCGATGGCTGGCTTGGCAGATGCTTTCAAGACGACCAAGGCCCGCGCTGTCCTATGTATCCTTGATTGCTGTTTCAGCGGCCAGGCACCGGCGCGCGTGCTGGAGACGGTGGCACGCCCGCGCAACGCATTCGCACTTACGGGCATCTATGGAGAAGGCCGTATCCTTCTGGCGGCTTGTGCGACGAATGAATCTGCTTGGGAACAGCCCGGCACCGGGCATGGCTTGCTCACCCACGCCGTGATTGAGGCGTTGACAGGCACGGTAGGCGACTCAGTCAGCTTTCCTGAGATCGCCGGGGAGATCATCCGACTGGCGCGTGTGGAGGCCGAGCGAATCAGCGTCACGCAAACCCCCGTATTCTTGGGTAGTGTGCAGGGAGGTCTGACGTTCCCGACACTCAAGCGTGGCGACAACTACGCAGCGGTTTTTCCTACGAATGCTGTCCATCAAATGTCGGGAACATTCGCGGAGTTTTCCGCCCACGGCTTCCCACCCGAGATTGTCGAGAGGTGGGAAGCCGACTTTCCTCAAGGTCTCAACGCGCTGCAACTCAAAGCGGTCAACGAGTTCGGCGTGCTCAGCGGAAACTCCTTGTTGGTTGTTGCCCCGACGAGTTCCGGCAAGACGATGGTCGGCGAGGTGGCGGCGATTCAGGCGGTCACGTCCGGCAAGAAGGCGGCATTCCTATTGCCCTATCGAGCGCTGGTCAACGAGAAATTCGAGGAGTTCACTGAGCGCTACTCGGCTGCAGGATTGCGCGTGGTCCGCTGCAGTGGGGATGCAACCGACGGCATCGGGCCCGTTTTGGCTGGGCGCTATGACCTGGGCTTCTTTACCTATGAGACCTTCCTCAATCTAGCGTTGGGCTCGCCTCGCCTACTGAGTCAGCTCGGTCTGGTTGTGCTGGACGAAGGGCAGTTCATCACGGACCCGCAGCGCGGCATCACGGTTGAGCTGATCTTTTCTCTGCTCTTGCGGGCCCGGCAGCATGGCATCGAGCCGCAGCTCGTGATCCTGTCCGCAGTCATTGGCAATCTGAATAGCTTCGATCGCTGGCTCGGTGTTCCGCTACTGTTGTCGCGTGAGCGGCCCGTGCCGTTGATCGAAGGCGTTCTCGACCGGCGAGGAACATTCCAATATATCGATACCGACGGGACTACGAAGACCGAGGCTTTACTGCCTTCGTACCGCATCGTGCAGCGTCGCGACAAACCCAGTTCGCAGGATGTGATCGTGCCTCTGGCGCAGCAACTGGTGGGTCAGGGCGAGAAGCTACTGGTGTTCCGCAACATGCGCGGTCCGGCCCAGGGGTGTGCGAAGTACCTTGCCAAGGAGCTTGGCCTGCCGCCGGCCAGCGCAATCCTGGACGCACTTCCCACCCAAGACCTGACCGGCGCATCGCAGGACTTGCGGGAATGCCTGGCCGGTGGCACCGCATTCCACAACACCAATTTGCTAAGGGCGGAACGCGAGGCGGTCGAGCGAGGGTATCGCAGCGCCATGGGGGGCATCCATGCCCTGGTCGCCACCACGACCTTGGCCGCCGGCATCAACACGCCAGCCTCAACGGTGGTGCTCGCCGAGAATGAATTCGTCGGCGAGGACGGTCGACAGTTCACGGTGGCCGAGTACAAGAACATGGCGGGTCGCGCTGGGCGACTCGGCTTCAATGAGACCGGCAAGGCGATCATCCTGGCGGACACGCCAATGGAACGTGCACAGCTTTTCCAGCGCTATGTGCTGGGTGTCCCCGAAGACGTAAGGTCCTCCTTCCAGCAACGTGATCTGCCGACATGGACGCTGCGTCTGCTCAGTCAGGTGCGCGGCGTCCGTGCTGACGAGATCCCGGGACTGCTGGTCAACACTTTCGGAGGGTACTCGGCATCGCGAGCGAATCCACAATGGGTCGCGATGGTAGAGCGGGACGTGAGCGCTCTGGTTGAGCGCCTGTTGCAGGCAGGGCTTGCCGAGCGCGAAGGCGATCTCATCCACCTGACGCTCCTTGGGCGCGCCTGTGGCACCTCGTCTCTGTCATTCGAGTCGAGCCTGCGCCTGGTCGAATTGATGGGACGCCTGAACGTCGCGCAGACACCGCCCAGCCACCTTCTCGCGATGGTCCAAGTGCTGGACGAACTGGATGCCATCTATACGCCGGTTATGAAGAAGGGGCAGACCGAAAGTGTGCGCGCTGGCGAGGTGGCACAGCGCTTCGGACAGCAGATACCTCAAACGCTGCAGCGGTACTGTCGTGACCAGATCGAGTTTTGGGCGCGATGCAAGCGTGCCGCGCTGCTGCATGATTGGATTGAGGGGACGCCCGTCGATGTGCTGGAGAGGCATTACTCCACGACGCGGTTTGGCGGTGCGATTGGCTACGGCAACATCATCGGCATTGCCGACGCGACTCGCTTTCATCTGCGTTCCGCGCATCAGATTCTGGCAACGCTTTTCCCCGATCAACCAGATTTTCTTCAAGGTCTGGACGAAATTCTTCAGCGGCTTGAATTCGGTTTACCTTCTGCCGCGTTGCCCATCACCAAGATCCCGGTGAGACTGACACGCGGCCAGCACTTGGCGCTGTTGTCCATCGGTGTATGTAGCGCTACTGATTTAAGGAATTTGGACAATGAGCGTCTGCGGCAGTGTGTGGGCGCGGGAACGGCCGCACTGTTGCGACCTGCAGAGAACATAGCAGATACGGCTGAATGAGCCGGAGAGACGACAAATGAAGGACAACCAAAGGGTTCACCTATGTCGATCCGATCTCCGATTCGGAAAAGAATTTTAAAGGAGAGTGGAACGTGGCGCATTTCAACGACTGGTGCCTTTCGGTAGATACCCCGGTAGGGAACCATTTCTGCAGAGTAATGACCGCGCAGGAGGCGAACCTTCCGACTGCGATCCAGGCAACTGCGGCCATTGTGCCGACGCACTATGCATCGGAAGAGCAAGTCGCGCGAGCACTGGCACGGCTTGGCAAACCGGAAGCGGCTGCGCTAATTCAAGGCAAGCTTCCGACTACAAAGGCAATCCGTTCCGGAGATCTCGGAGAGATTTACGCTACTGAATGGATCGAAGCGCAGAGCGGAGGTTATCGCGCTCCGATCAAGCGGCTGCGATGGAAAGACCATCGCAATATGGCAATGCGCGGCGACGACGTTATCGGCATCTCTCAAGACCCTCAGACTCAACGTCTTCACTTTCTTAAGACAGAGAGAGGCAAAGAGCCGCGTCGCACTGACCGCCCAAGTCCTTACCGAGGCGAGGGCCGGTTTGGACAAGGATGGCGGCCTGCCATCCGCGCATGCGCTGTCCTTCATTTCGGCGCGTCTGCACGAATTGAACCAACTACCGCTCGCTGACGCGATTGATGACGCATTGTTGAAGCATGGTATTCCGCCGCAGAACGTCCGCCATCTGCTTTTCACCTTTTCCGGCAACGCGCCGGATGCGTTATTAGTAGCGTCTCTTCAGGCCTATCCTGGACCGATAACCCAGTGGGGTGTCGGCCTGCACGTGGATGGGCACGCTGCCTTCATCGGCACAGTCTATGACCGAGTAATTGCCGATGCCGACAACGCCTGAAACAATCGCGGCTGACATCATGGAGGCGGCGACTGCCGGCTTCCGAGGCCGTCTCATCGCGCGCGGTCAGGCGCGAGCAATCATCTGGAGAGACGGGGTGCTCCCGCCAGATGCTCCGGCTTTCGCAGCGCAGCTTAGCCACGACCTGCATTCCTATGGCTACGCTCTTTTCGGGCTGGGTCTTCGCCTGCGAGAACTCGGCGGAGACGCGGCCCAAGCCCGGATCGCCTTCGAGCAAGCAGCCACGGCCCTAGAAGCTGTGATTGCAAAGGGCAATCGCCAAGAGATCGATCGCGACTTCCACTTCATCATGGCGGCAGCGAGCTATCACCTCGCACATCTGTCCGCGCGTGCCTATTCGCTGTTGGCCCTCGTTGAAGCGGATGAGAATTTTGCGCCTATGGAGCGTGTCCTTGCTCTGTTGATGAGGCGGAATTTCGACTCGTTGCGCGCTACGGTGCTTGATTTCCGGGCGTCGGGCGAAGGTAGCGATGCTCGAATCGCCGCTAAAATCCAGGAAAGCCTCAATCAAGCTGAAGCGGCGGTCAATATCGCAGGCGGCGAAGACTTCGTCTTCGATGGCCTTGACATTGCGCTGACTGACACCTTCATGGCGGCGATAGCCCTGTTCCTGCTCGCGCTTGAACGTGGCGAGCGACCATTGCTAGAACAAGCGCTGGAGCGACTCCGCACCGGACTGGCCATCTGCGCCGAGATGAATATGCTCCCGCAGTGGTGGTCGTATCGCATCACCATCCACCTCCTATCCGATCTGTGGTCGACTACCTTTCATGAGAGGGTTCCGCATCAACCAGCAGGCGGTGAGGCGAACGATTGGCCCAGGCTTCGCGAACTATTCATCGCGCTGATGTTACGTCGCCCGAAAGCCGAAGTGGATCTCTGGCCTTCGCAGATCGATGCGGCAAACCGCGCGGTTGATCAAGCGGACGATCTGGTTGTCTCCCTGCCTACCAGCGCGGGCAAGACGCGCATCGCTGAACTATGCATTCTGCGCTGCCTCGCCGGCGGGAAGCGTGTAGTCTTCATCACGCCGCTGCGAGCACTGTCCGCGCAGACCGAAACAACCCTTCAGAGAACCTTTGGCCCACTCGGCAAGACGATCTCCGCACTCTATGGCAGCATCGGGGTCAGCGGCTTTGACGAGGATGCGATCCGGGAAAGTGACATTGTCGTCGCGACACCAGAAAAACTCGACTTTGCGCTCCGTAACGACCCCTCTCTCCTCGATGACGTTGGTCTCCTTGTCTTCGACGAGGGGCACATGATTGGCTTGAACGAACGGGAAGTCCGCTATGAGGTTCAAATCCAGCGGCTTCTCCGGCGCGCCGATGCACATGAGCGGCGCATTGTGTGTCTCTCGGCGATTCTTCCTGACGGCGATCAACTCGACGACTTCGCCGGATGGCTACGTCGAGACCATCCTGGTGGCTTGATCAAACATGACTGGCGTCCAACACGGTTGCGGTTTGGCGAGGTGGTCTGGGCGTCCCCCAATGCGCGACTGAATTTGCGTGTCGGCGAAGAGCGCCCTTGGGTTCAGCGCTTTCTCACGGGAGTGGCGCCGCCAACGTGGATGCCGCCCAAACGGCGCCGAACCAGGCTCTTTCCAGACGATCAACGAGAACTCTGCCTAGCGACAGCTTGGCGGCTGGTAGACGACGGGCAGACCGTCCTCATCTTCTGCCCGGAACGACGTAGCGTCGAACCGTTTGCCGACGTGATTGTCGACCTTTATGAGCGCGGAGCGCTGCAGTCGTTGCTGGAAGCAGACCCTGCTGTTCTCGCTACTGCAATAGCGCTTGGTGAGGAATGGCTGGGCCCTGACAGTGCAATCCTCAAGTGCCTACGTCTCGGTGTGGCGCTCCATCACGGGGCTTTGCCGACGGCCTACCGGAAGGAGATCGAAGGCCTGTTGCGTAGCAATATCCTCAAAGTCACTATCTCGTCACCGACCTTGGCTCAAGGCTTGAACTTGTCCGCTACCGCTGTGGTCATGCACTCCCTCCACCGTGCTGGAACCAGGATCGACATCTCCGAGTTCAAGAACGTGATCGGGCGAGCCGGCCGGGCCTATGTCGACGTGGAAGGCATCGTGCTCTTTCCCATGTTCGACGAGATTCCGAGAAAGCGGAGCAACTGGGAAACGCTCATCAATGATCTCGGTGCTCGCAATATGGAGAGTGGACTGGTGCAACTCGTCGCGGCGCTGCTGTCCCGCATGAGCGCCCAAGTCGGTGGTGATCTGAACCAGCTTATCGACTATGTCGTGAACAACGCCATGGCGTGGACCTTCCCAGAAGTCGCGAACGAGAGTCAAGAAGATCGCGAACGCGCCCTTGCGGATTGGCAGCAGCATGTTGCAACGCTCGACACTGCCGTCCTGAGTCTCATTGGCGAAAACGACATTCCGGACGACGGGGTTGCAGCGGCGCTGGACGACATCCTCCAATCCTCTCTGTGGCATCGCCGTCTTCTGCGGCAGAACGAGCACATTCAACAGGTTCTGAAAGCCGGCCTAGTTTCTCGCAGTCGGCATATCTGGAGCCAATCGACTGCAGCGCGCCGCCGAGGCTACTTCTTGGCTGGCGTAGGGTTGGGAACCGGGCAGGCGCTGGACGCCATTGCGGAGGATGCGAACCTTCTACTGATTCAGGCCAACGGCAGCATTCTCAATGGTGATGCTGAGGCGGCGATAGCCGCAATTACAGCGATTGCGGAACGCGTCTTCGTCTTCTATCCATTCATACCAGATCCCATGCCGGGAAATTGGCGCGACATTCTCCGCGCCTGGCTTCTCGGCGAGCCCCTTTTCGCCATCGCCGCCGGTCAGGAGTCGGAGACGTTACAGTTCATTGAAGGGGGCCTTGTCTACCGCCTCCCATGGGCAATGGAGGCTATTCGGGTACGTGGAGTTGCCAACGGCGACACCATTGACGGGCTCCTTTCTCTTGAGGACTATGAGCTTGGCTTTGCAGTGGCGGCCGTCGAAACCGGAACGTTGAATAGGTCGGCTGCGATCCTCATTCAGGCGGGGTTCAACTCTCGGCTCGGCGCTATAAAGGCTGTCGCGGACAGTGAGGCGACCTTTCAAACAGCCCAAGAACTTCGGCACTGGCTCGGTTCGGATGATCTTGCGGCGTGGAGCGCAAGACCTGATTGGCCGACACCAGAGACGAGGGAGATGTGGGTGGAGTTTGCGCAAAGCTTCACACCTCGTGCAAACCGCGTCTGGGCAGACCGCCGATACTGGGTGGGGGTGACGTGGCTCGGAGTACCGCCACCGCCAGGAACCCCACTTCAACTCCATTATTGGGGCGGTCAGCCACGCGTGCTTGCTGCGGACGGTGTGCCGCTGGGGACCATGCAAGCTGCACTTGCGCCCGGGAGGGCCGGTCTGGTACGTGCCCAAGTGTCTAAAGACGCAGGTCGGATTGACATAGTGTATTTGGGGCCAGACGACCTCGTAGCTACCTAGTACGCAACAACGAAGAACGCTCAGTTCTATGTGGTGCCGTTCCTTATCGAGAACACTCGCCTGAACCGCGACGATCCACGGAATCAACGTATACTGATCCTTGTTCAAGTACAAACAGCATGCCGATGAGGAGCTGTTTGACAAGGCGTATAGCTATATACGGCAGTATTATTGATCCGCAATGGGGTTAATAATTAATTCCCAGTTCTAACTTAAATTTATGGTTTCTTAACGTGAGCCCTAACAGCTTCGATTAACACGTCGGGATCAGAAATAGCATCTTGCACTTTTGCGCAATCGATTTGATCAATACGTTGTAAGACTCGTAATTTTGGATCAATACCTAGCTTGGACTTTCCGTTGCGAATCATTGATATATGATTGCGATTGACTCCCAGAAATGTCGCAAGCTCATCGTCTGTTGCCATTTTAAAGCACTGTTTTATTTCATCAGGTAATGACATTTCAGCTGCAATTAGATTATCTTCAGGGATATTTTTTTTCCCCGCAAGTCGCGCTCTGGTGACGCTAATCATGTGAAGCCTCTGACCAATATATAAACCAGATATACGTTCGACCCAATTGCGAACGCCTAAATATGAAATTTTATCCAAGACAATGAATTTTGATTTTGGGCCTAACCGATGTGTTTTATGACGGACAGTACAAAGAGCACTTCTGGTAATGCCCAAAAAACCGGCTAGTTCTGCATCAGTTGCCAGCCCGAAACCGTCCTTGATGACATCAAGAAGAACAGAGTCATCTTTTTGTTGAGGTGTTCTAGTTATTGACGTACAATCGTCAGCGGGTAGAACAATGTGTTTGGAGATAGATGATGACATGAAGTAGTAAAAATATTGTTCTAGTCGATGACTAGAACAACAACAAATTAAAAAAGGGGACAAATCATTAAGACAGCCCCCGATTCTAAAAGCAAGTGATGAACTCGCCCTCGACAAGCTCAGTGTCGCACTTCCTTCATAATCGGTCAAGCAATTCTTAACTGTCTTCTATTGCCTAAAAATCTTCGTCAAAGCACGGCGACGAATCACCTCCAAATATAGGTCAGATCTTGACCGACTTGGCTATGGTCGTCGTACTTAGTTAAGACGATAAGAGAGACTTCACTGCGCCGAAAAAGGCAGTAAAGGGAACGTTATGTCTATTGAAAAGTATGGCGAGCGCGAAAACGCTGGTCAGTGCGCTCACTTGCGCCTGAATATCATGCCGCAGCCCAAAGCCGAACTAGCCCGAGAACCTGTGACACGCTCTCGGGGACTGGTCCGAGGTCAATTCCCATCAACCAAAACGAAGCGCATGGTCGCTTGGGAGTCGCAGCTCGAACAAAGAGCTTGCTTCCACTTTGAATTTTCTCCCGTGGTCAAGGCATTTAGAGAGCAGCCGCAAACTCTCTACTTGCCTGCGTCAAAAGGAATGTTCCGGTATACACCGGACTTTGAACTGATCTTGCATAACGGCGAAATTTGTTATGTCGAGGTAAAGCCTTTGTCCAAATTGTTCACGCCAAAAGTACTGGAGCGGCTACAGGCTGCCGACCAGTTTTTGGCCGAAAAGGGCTATCGCTTTATCGTCTTGACCGAAGACGAATTGAATTTTCCCACTCGAATTCGGAATTTTTCAATTCTGAGGCCATATCTGCGCTTTGAGATTCCTCCTTACATTTCCGAACAAGCTAAGGAATGGGTGGCTCGGAGTAACAATCCGACCTTCGCTGAACTTAGTTGCTTTGTCGGAATGCAAACCACTGCCTTTGCTTTGCTCGCCCAGCTCGACATCAGATTTGACATTGACCAGCCGCTTGAAAACAGCACTCAGCTTTTCATACCAATTGGAGATCATCATGAAACTTGCTTCTTTGCATACCGGACAGGACCTGATTTTAAACAATGTGCCGTACTGTCTGATTCGAATGCTTGAGGATGGGCAATGCCAGTTAGAACGCAAAAGTGATTTAGCGTTAGCCAGTTATACCAAAACATCGTTGCTGGGTTTAGTCAGCTCTGGGCAGCTTGTTTTAGGAGGGCAGGCTCGGATTACAACGGCGCCGGAAAATAATCAGCGGATCGAGCCTGATTTGTCTTCCTATCCGGAGTCAATACAGCAACAAGTCTATTATCGGCTTAGATACTTGAAAAAAGCCGATGAACTATTGGGCGAAGCAATCACGTGTACTGGATTATCCAGAGTAATTAAGTTAGTGTCTGATGAGAGTGGTGACTTTGCTCCTCCTTCAATAACCAGTCTATATCGCTGGTGGAAACGCTGGATAAAAGCTAATCGTTCAGTTACCGCTTTAGTGAGCTATGCGAAGGGCCCGAAGACCAAACGTAGAATCGTCAAAGAGCTGGAGCACCTGCTTCAACAGCTTATTGATGAAATCTATCTCAAACCCGAAGGTAATAGTATTAACGATGTCTATGAGGCATTAGCGCTAAAAATTAAGGCATTAAACGTCAATCGAAATACCCCTCTCGCTATTCCCAGCCGCGCGACCGTCTATCGTTACATCGGCACCTATGATGAATACTTGGTGATGGCGGCCCGAAAAGGCAAACAAGCCGCCGACAAGCATTTCCGGGCAACGGGTCGAGGTCCCGAACCCAAATATATCCTGGAGCGGGCCGAAGTTGACCATACGCCCTTGGATTTATTGATCAACGATGAATTGACCGGTTTAACCATCGGTCGACCCACGGTGACATTCATTCTTGATCGCCATACCCGTTTACCGCTGGGTTTTGAAATCGGCTTTGAGCCGCCGTCAGAGCTGGCTGTCATGCGTGCGCTACGGCATGCCATTCTGCCCAAAAACTATGTGGCCCAGCAGTATCCTGACGTTGAAAACCAATGGCTTGCTTACGGCATCATGGTCACATTGGTCTGTGATAACGGTCTGGAATTCCATTCGGAGCAGCTGAAACGCATGTGTGCTGAGTTGAATATCGAAATCATCTACTGCCCTAAAAAACAGCCGCACTACAAAGGCGCTATTGAGCGATTCTTAGGGACGTTTAATCGGCAACTGAGCCACAAAATTGCCGGAACCACGTTCTCCAATATTACCGAGCGCGGGGATTACGATGCCGAAAATGCAGCGAACATGACCCTGGCCGAGTTTAAAAAGCTACTGCATGTTTGGCTTATTGATGTCTATAGCCAAGCCCGTCATAAAAGTCTGGGCATCACCCCGGCGTTGGCTTGGCAAGATGGCCTGAAAATCATCGAGCCTGTACTACCGGAAAGCAAGGAAAAGCTGGACCTGATATTAGCGACTCAGAAAACCCGTAACCTGAATCATGAAGGCGTGCAATTTAAAGGTCTGATGTACAACTCTGAGGAACTGGCAGTGTTGCGTAAACGCGGTGTTGGATCGGCCACCATCCGCATCAACCCGGAAGACCTGGGCGCCATTTGGGTGTTCGATGAACAACAAGGTGATTATTTCACCGTGCCCTGCACCTATCCGGAGTACGCCAATAATCTCACCCTGGCCCAGCATCTATTGATTCGGCAGCATGCTAACCAAACCAGCGCAGAGCGTGTGGATGTGAGCCTTTACCAGCGCGGTAAGGAAAAGCTGCGTCAGCTTATCGCGATGGCTAACACTAGCAAGAAACTCAGCCAGCGTAAAAAAGCGGCTCGCTACGATACTAAAGCACTGCAAGAAACGCCGTTCTCATCCAACACATTGCCGGAAAAAATCAAGAAACCCTCCGACGAGAACTATCAAGTGCTTGAAATCCCAGATTTTGATGTGGACAGGAAGGGGATGAATCATGATTGAACAAAACGAATTGAATCAGACTTGGGCCAACTTATCACGCCTGATCATTAAACATCCGGGCTTTAACCAAGCCTATCAGGCGCTGAGGAATGCCTACCTTTTTAATCAGCAAACCGGGCTATCCAAGAACTATTGGCTGGTCGGTCCTTCGGGGACCGGCAAAACCACTTTGATGGATATGTTGGTAAAAGAATTTCCACCGGTTGACCAGGTCGATAGACGGAGTATTCCGGTGTTGGCCATTAATATTCCGGCATTGCCCACTATCAAAAATCTCGCCGAAGAGATCTTGGTGCATTTGGGCGATCCGCTGTTTCATCGGGGATCGGCGATTGATAAAACCACTCGCATTCTGCATTTGATCAAGGTCTGTGACGTCAAACTGATTGTGTTCGACGAGATGCAGCATTTCATCGACCGAGGGCACAAGCGAGCGCCGGCCGAAGTCGCCGACTGGCTCAAGACCTTGATCGATAAAGCCCAGATATCGACCGTGATCATGGGCCTGGAGCGAACCCAAATCATTCTGGATTCTAATGAACAGCTTCGCCGCCGCTTTTGTCGTCGAATTGACCTCAAGCCTTTCGATCTCGAATGCGCCAACAGCCGTAGTCACTTTCTGGGTGTTGTCAAAAAGATTGACACCACGCTCGGCTTACCCACCCCGCTGGACTTGCGGCAGGACGGGATTGCCCGGCAATTGCATTTCGCGACCAATGGCATCATGGACTACATGGTCAAATTGATGCTGGGTGCTTATCAGATTGCACTTAACGTCGACTCGCCAGGCATTGACCGAAACTGTTTGCAAGCGGCGTTCAGCGAATCGATTTGGGTGGAAGGCGTCGGCAAGTTGAATCCCTTTAATGCTGAATTTTTCGGTCAACGCTTAGATCAGCGCGGCATGGTGTTCTACAAAGCCCCGGCCGTGGAATTGGCAAAGGCAAAAAAAGGGGAACTACTATGACTGGCATGCCGTTAACGTTGATTTGTCCACCGATTCGTACCAGTAGCTACCCCGATGAAAATCCGATCGGCTACCTGATGCGCTTGGCCGACAAGAACACCTATCCGTCCTACCGGTGGTTGTTGGAGGGTGACGGGGTTGAAACTGTCGATTACGCAAAGTTATATCAAACCTTCCTAGAGGCCGGTTGGACAGGATTTCAAAACGCTGATCTCGGACTGGCGCAAGTCTGTGCCTTGCCCAATATTCATCTGAATGCTACCCGGCTGCGTTATTGCCCACTTTGTCTTCAGGAGGCTAACTATTGGCGAATTGGTTGGCAATTAAAACTATCGGTCGCTTGCGTTCGGCATCGGATTTGGCTACAGGACTTATGCCCGCAATGCCACAAACCTTACAGCTTTGTTGGCACACGTAAACAAGCCTGTCAGTGCTTAAAATACTTGACAGAAGCTGAGATTGAACCCGCTGTAGATTCGGTGATTGCGTTGCAATTTTTTTTGGAAAATGGCGTTAGACAGCAGAACCTCGAATTATTCGATACGAAGCAATTGCTGGCTCTCCGTCGACGTAGCGAATTGATGGGGTTTCTGATGAGTTGGTTGACATTAGGTGGGGATGCAGATAAACCGGGTCGCCAGAACTTTCAGCAAGTGGCCGAATTTAGGTTGAGAGCCGAACGAAGTGCGGATGCGTTATGTGCCGGTCAGGATGGATTCTGGCGCTACTTGCAAACCATTCATCTCGCCGGTGCCAGCCTGTTGGATATTCAACAAAAACGGTTGGTGAATTTTTATCGCCAATGCTTCAAGGAATTTCCCGAACCGGCATTTCAGCGGCTAAGAGAAATCGTCGAACACTATGCGACGATCAACCTGATCCGGGATATTACGGAAAAACATACCTTGTTCAGTCCTAACGCCAAAAAAGTTCAGCATTGGTACTCGTTTAGTAAAGCCTGCCATGAATACGATTTGGTCCATTCGGAGTTAAATCGGGCCATTGTCGACAAACAAGTCAGAGCCCACTACGGACCAACCGGCGGCAAATATACCAAGTGTGCGATTTACCGCCCCGATCTGGAGAAAATCCTGCCGCATCTTAAGGAAATGATTACCGCACGCGATGCCATGGACATATTGGGGGTGACCAAAGCACAATTTGTACAGTTGCAAAATAATGGATGTTTCAAGTTTGAAGTCGCCCCGCGTGAAGGCTACTGCTCGACCTGGAAATATTCCAAACGCGAGCTGGAGACTTTGATGGATACGGTTAATAAAAGTGCGGCGCCACCTTCGGAAGATGGCATACTGCTGGCCTCGACCCTGCAAAATCGTATTCAGGGCACTATCGAAATGCCATTCTTACAACTGTTTAAAGGTATTGTCTCTGGACAAATTATCGTCAGAAAGCCGGATGGAAGACCGCGAACATTTCGCGAATTTTGGTTGGATAAATCGGAGTTTTACCAATGGTTAAAGCAATTACAGCCCAATTGCGAGGCGATGACGATCACGGAAGCGGCGACGGTGCTTGGTATCAACGAAGAGTTTGCTTATCAGCTAGTCAATCGTGGCCATTTGTTACACAAGCTCGATTCGCGTAACGCCAAGATGATTTTTCCCGACCATGTACGGCGGTTCAGGCAGGAGTTCGTCATCCTATCTAAGCTTTCGGATAAATCGAAATACAGTTCAAGTCAAATCATTGAGCTACTGGAGCGTGACGAAATTTATCCCGTTGACCATAATGAACCCGACAAATTGCGGCAGCGTTTATATGCCCGTGCCGACGTTTTACTGTCGAACAAGCTCTACCACTATGTTCAATATCTAACAGAAACAAAACCGTAACGAGAATTTCAGATGGACCCCCCCGACAATCAGCGCGAATTGTCGGGGTCTGGCTGTCAGTCAGCCAAACAAAATGGATGTCAGCTCTCGATTTACTTCACAACCAACCTAAGTCACCCAGGTAATCCTTCTTGCCGATTTCCAACCCATTGTGCCGCAGAATGGCGTAAGTAGTAGTCACGTGAAAATATACATTGGGTAGCACAAAGTCTGTCACGTAGGTTAAGCCAGTAAAAGTCAATGTTCGGTCATGCAAGGGCAGCAAAATTGTCTTGGCTTCCGATCCATCGATTTCTTCAGCGGTAAACGAGTTGATATGCACCAATGTTTTATCAACTCGCTCGATCAACTCGGCAAACGAGTTTTCAACATCGTCGAACTTCGGAGGCTCCTGTCCGGCTAAACGGGAAACAGCACCCTTGGAAACGTCACTAGCAATTTGCACCTGACGCTTCAATGGGTACATGTCGGGATATAGGCGTGCGTTGACCAATACCGACGGATCAAACTTTTTGGTCTCTGCGAAATCAGTCGCTTTTTCCAGAATGGATCGTAATTGCGTCAGACTGCGGACGAGGGGCGGAACCGAAATGGCAAACATGGATAAAGACATCTGATAACTCCTGCACGGGTGAATCAGTCGGGTGGGTAGTGTAAGCCGCTTTATCAAAACGCGCGATCAATATTGTCGATTCGAATTCGGTTGCCGTAGAGTTAAACTACAGCGCATTAATATATCGAGATTCGACATGGTCGAGCAAAAGCCCGTTCGTAAGAAACACACCAACAGTACCAATCAACCATGCTTGTACACGCTGCATATCGAGCTTAGGCCTAATGAAATTCGCCCACCGATCTGGCGAAGGTTGGAGGTCGATGGCCGTATCAGTTTGGCGAAGTTACACCACTTTATTCAGGCCGCCTTTGGCTGGAGCGACTATCACCTGCATCAGTTTAAAATTCGAGACAAGATTTATGCCCTGCCGGACCCAGGCGATGAGCTCGATATGCTGGACGAGCGCAAAGCCTATTTGAATCGCTTGCTGGCTACCGGTGACACTATGCTCTATCGCTACGATTTTGGTGATAACTGGGAACACCTGGTGACCGTCGAGGAGATTCGCAACGACTTAGACAACGATCCCAAAGGCGGCGCCTGGGTATTGGATGGCGCACGCTCTGGTCCTCCGGAAGATGTCGGCGGCCCGGAGGGTTATGCCGATTTTCTGGAAGTCCTGCAGGAGGAACCGAATTCTGAAGAAGCCGCCCATTTGCTCGAATGGGCAGACGGCGATTTCGACCCTGAGAGATTTGACCGGCGATTGGCCAACGCAGCGATCATGCGTATCTTGTTTAACCGTTGGGGCGGCAAATAATGCTGGTTTTACGCTGTACCAAAAAGCTGCAAACTGCACTCAAGCTGAAAAAAACCGACCTGGTCGATGCGAGTGTCGAAACCTCTAATTTCTGCTCGTGGCACCTCAATCTAATCGAGATCGACGGTCACCCCTGTCTGTTGGTAGCCAACGACCAAACGCTTTTCAATTTCTTGATTGCCGATGTACCCCAGCTTGACGCTACCCAACTGATCCAACTGTTTAAATCCTATCTGCATTGCGTATTGGCCGAGGAAGGTTTCGAGCAGACCTTTATTCAAAATCTGATGCCCGACTTTGCCGAAGTCAGGTTTGCCAACACCAACAGCAGACGAGTGCTGGGCTCGTTAAACGAGCTGGCTTTTTTCTACCTGTGCCACCTGGAAGATGAAGGCATTCACAGCCCCCGATTGCCGGAAATTATCAAAAAAATGAATCGCGTCGTTATGGGCATGATTTCCTCCAGCGCCATCAACGAAGTTCATGATTTGTTCGGCCTAGAGCGTCCGCAACATCAGTGGTGAATCAGTCCGAGCCGCGACCTCTTAGCCGCTTTGAACGTCGCGCGGGTTATACAGTGCGATCAAACACGTTTTCTAAATCAAACCAAGCCATAGTTTCCGGAACGATTATGCCAGTTTTGAATGACTGCTTTTGGACGTGGCAAACTGGCGAAATCGACCCGTTGCTGTCCATCGCTCATTCTGATTCAATGGCAGCAATGAGATGGTCATCAGTCATAACCGCCTATCGCCGATGATGTACAGAAGGGAAAATCATATGCCGATCAATAAATTAGCAAGACAACGTTTATTTTTAGATAGAGATGCTGTTAACAGATTAATAACTTGTTAGTCGAATTTCCAAATGAGTTCAATAGCGTTAATCATACTTTCATTACTTGCCTGCTTCATCTCTATCGGCGTCGATATATCCTCAGATTGTCCGAAAAAAATACATTGTACATAGATGGCGAACTGACAGTTCATGAGTCGAAGTATTCTAAGCCCCCTAACGTAAAGATACTCTCATCTGAATGTATGATCAGGCATACGGGATTCTATGCTGCGATAATAGGAACCCTGGTCTGGGGCTATGGTGATTTATTTGCCAAACTAGCCACCTAACTTGGCGTTAGCAGTCTTTTTGCCGATGTACACCAAGGCGCAGCAAAGAACACGCTAAAACCGAATAACAAAATAAGAGGAAGATTATGAAATACGTAGGCCTTCTAGCACTGGGTATCTTCGTTGGTACAATCATTGCCATCTGTGTACAAAAGACAGCGTCAGACTTTGCGGATTTGGCAAAAATAATAACTGCTATATTAAGTGCTGCATTGTCAGGCGTGGTTTTCAGCTTCATCGAGAAATTTATGAAAACTCCCCTTGGTGATGCGCTTTTCATGTATCCCATTGGATTAGCCTACAGCCTGCTATTTGCGTATGCCGGAACAGCAATGGACAACATTAAACAAGATGGTGGTTTGCAATTTCTGGGATGCCTTCATGTTTTAGCAATGGCCATTGGAACACTGCTCGTTTTGCTCTTTCTCTTCTCAAAGAGGTTTCGCGCTTTATTGCCTGAGGACAACGGCTAACCAAACAGTCAAATGGACGCCCCCTTACCTTTGTGCTAAGCGGCTGATTTTTGGTCCTAACCTGGTATTAGTGGAACTAGATCGATAGACCGCTTTTGGTGTTTATCTGCCATATATTTGGAGCCGATGATATACATAATGGAAATTCATATGCTGATCAATAATATCGTTTCGTACATCATTTTTCGGTTGATATACGGAAACTATCTAATTACTAGTTAGCGAGAATTCAGGCGAATATCTTAGTATAAGGGGAAAACAATGCTGACGCAACCATATAGCATTCCAATAAATTCACTTAATCGAGGTGGTGAAAAAGAGATAAGCCGCAAGGAAATTCTTTCGCTTTATGACTCTTTAATTGAAGCCAGGAAACTAGGCTATGCGGATGTGGAAAATACGCGTCTGTTCAAAAATATTACGTCTGTTTCCAAAGAAGATATTGAGAGGGTCGATAAGCGCTACGGCCCAAAAGGCTTGTTTAATCTTGTTTTTCTCGCACAAACGAATTCAATAGAAGAATTTTATCATGTATTTCGGTTGGTTATGGATAATCTAATATTTCTCGATTTTTTCGATAGCCAGATGTTTTCTGAATTTACAAAAGACTCACATCCAGCCTTATCATTCGATAATTCAATATTAAAGGCATGTTATGAGTTAAATAACTTTGATCATAACGTTTTCAGCCCAGAGGCTGCGAGAAAGGTATTCAGTCCAGGCTCTAAGCCTGGATATGTTGTTTATGGTCTAGGCGGACCGAGAATACTAGTTTCTCACCCTTTTAAGGGGCGTGGAAAATTATCCTACGCGGTATATGAAAACAGTGTTGACGTCGTTACTAGCTTAAACCTAAGGGGTTACTATGGCACATTTCTATTTCTAGATAATATCGCTGGGCTAGAGTACGACATTCATGGTATACCAGCTTGGCTTGCTTGGTTTTCATATATTGCATCGTTATCTGACTTGGTTCTATTTGTAAAAGAACACGATGGGGATTTTGGACCGTCTCAAAAAATGGAAATAGACTATACCCCAGATCGGATAAATAAAAAGATTATTGAAGTGCCTTCAGAGGAACTGCGGTGGGCAAAGGCATCAGAAGAAGATCTTCAAATGATAAGCATGGGGCCTAATGGCATTATGCAAAATGAAGATTTCGATCAACTCGTAGCGCACAACACTCATGCACGACTTTTTATTGAAATGTATGCCAGAAATGGATTTCCGAAAGATAGAGTAATTAGAATTTTAGAAGGTGGAGAAATCGAAGAATATGATGTCAACGAAACTGGATACAATTCGTAATTATGATTAATGCGCTAACAAGAGCATAGACACAGACGGTAAAAAGCTGCGCCAGTCGTTTCCCCTCTGCAGCTTTTGCCTATGGCTATGCTTGGCTTTAGGCTTCCAATAGTGGACTACTCGATGCGCGTTTCTAATAACTTTAATACCTCTTGCCGCTCTTGCTACGGGGGAAATTTGGATCGCATTTTTAACAAGGGGGCTGATTTATCTTTTGCTGTTAATACTCTTATTGTAATTACTTGCAGGTTGGTGAAAACTCTTTTAAGATTAAAACTGACCTATATTTCGTATAAAACGGCTTGCAATGACACTAAATAAAGTCATCTTCTGACTTTATTAGCGGTGGGGAAAAGATTTTTCACGAACCTGTAAAGTTTTATGATCGAACTGCGTATCAGTTTATTCAACAGAACCTATAGTGGCGGCCATAACAATGAAAGACAGAATGGTATTCCTTTAGTGGAGCAATCGTGTGGAATGTACGATTCATAACGCTCTGTATTAGAGATGGAGGAGGTTGATGAGCATTTTACGATTGAGCATGCCAATTTCAAAGAGCTCAGCCGCTACTACGAAATTGGGAGGTAAGTAATGGATGTGCGACGTCCTGCTTCGCTCCGAATCGGTGAGAAAGAGCTGCAATTGCCTGTCTATTTTCCGTCTATTTCATCAGTAAAAACAGCTTTGCAGCCGATTGATTACCTTCAGGTTTTATCAACATTCGTTGGGTTGAATAGCCAATTTTTGGTTTCGGCTTATGATCTTGCTTCCATCGATAATAATGATGTGGTTGCAAAGATGCTGGGGTCTGCCCACGAAGCCGGTGCCGTGACTTTGATGGATTCCGGTAACTATGAGAGTTTTTGGAAAGATGCGCAGGGTCGGTGGCTACAAAACGATTTTCATAAAATTCTGAAATCATTCCCTTGTGATCTCGCTTTTGGTTTTGACGAGCAGGACCCGCCTGCCGACTTTGATCAGCATATTTCCTTAGTGGTTTCAAGATGGGTTGAGGACCAGGCGGCGGCAGGCGCTTGTCAGATCATACCTATTATCCATGGAACCGCCGATGAGTTACCGGCATTGTGCGGCGCTCTCGCGGCAAACACTGGAGTTTCATTACTCGCAGTAGCGGAGCGTCGATTGGGTGACGGCATTATGGAAAGAGCTATAGCTGTTCAAGCCATTCGTCGTGAATTGAACAAGCAAGGGCGGTATATTGGCCTGCATCTACTGGGAACAGGCAATCCGATTTCGATTGCTTTGTATGCTGCTATGGGAGCTGATAGTTTCGATGGCTTGGAGTGGTGTCAAACGGTTGTCGATCACGATACCGCATTACTTTATCACCTGTCGCAAGCTGATTTTTTTACCAGTCAGACGAGATGGGCTGAGACTGATCTATCGTTTCATGCGCGTACACTGGCGCATAACCTTGAGTTCTATACAGAATGGATGCACCGATTGCGCAACTCAATTGAAAGTGAGATGGTTGTTGATTTTTGCCGCCACAATTTTTCAGATCGCGTGTTTCGGCAATGCGCACAGGTCTGCGAATGGGGAACATTGTGAAAGTAGCAGTCATCAATCAAACTATTCGCGACATGTGCTTAGAGATAAAAGCGCAGGGACGGGGACTTAAGAACTGGCAGCTAAACACCGAAGAGGAACTTTTGTACGAAGCAGCCGTGTGTGTAATCGGTAGCCAAATGAAATTTGAGACAGCCGTAGCAATTGCCGATCGATTGCGCGATACCTACCTTTTACTACCACAGAGGGTGGGGTTTGATTGCGTCACCCTAGAATCTAATATTGCTAATACTTTGTCAGAACCCTTACCAGTATTTGATAACAACGGTGTCACCCGTTGGATAAAGCCACGATTTAAGAATCGTATAGCTTCGCTTCTGACGCTGACTATTTCTGAGATCTACGGAAAGTCGAACACAATCAGGCAATTGTTGCTCAGGGCAGAAACAGCAAAGGAGGCACGGGAGCTTTTGGTTCAAAATGTTTGGGGTTTTGGACCCAAACAAGCCAGTCTATTTTTACGTCGAATTGGATACTGTGCGGACCTAGCTGTGCTTGATGTGCATGTATTGGATTACCTACGAATAACTCGCGGCGTCACGATCTCTCCAAGCAAACTCGGTCGTTTGCAATTCTATGAGGAAATTGAAGATGATTTTCGAGAAATTGCTATTGAATTTGGATATTCCGTCGGTTGTGTTGACTTGGCGACGTGGCTAACAATGCGGGTGGCAAAGCGCGAGGCTTATTTGTGAGTTTTGTAAATTTAGTTTCAGGGGGGCTTGATTCAACCTTGATCGGCGTGATGGCGAGGGAGGAAAGCATTGAGCATTTCCCACTTTTCATCGACTATGGACAGCGAGCATCCAGTAGGGAGTGGTTAACGTGTCAGGCAGTTCATAAGCAGCTTGGGCTCCCAGAGCCTACGAAAATGGATGTCTCTGGTTTTGGACAAGTCATTGCGTCTGGTCTGACGAATAGCAATTTAGACGTCAAAAACGACGCTTTTACGCCAGGAAGAAATCTGATGTTTCTTCTAATGGGCAGTGCTTACGCCTATCAACTTGGCGTGTCATCTGTTGCAATTGGGCTTTTGTCTGAAAAATTCAGTTTGTTTCCAGATCAACGTCCCGCATTTATTTCCCAGGCCGAAGCGGCTATTGGAACTGCCATGGGACGGCAAATCAAAGTTTTGACACCTTTGTTCGATTTCGGTAAGGCAGACGTTGTTAGGCTAGCCAATGAAAAAGGGGTTAATGGAACCTACTCGTGCCACACCGGCACAAATCAACCCTGTGGGCAATGTATCTCTTGCCTAGAGTTTCAATTCAATCAAGGAGATTAATATGGGCGGTGGAACTGGTGGCGGCTTGCTTGGTTCGGACATCAAAGGCTTAGAAGAAAAAGTAAAGCAGCGCCTTGCTGAAGCAAAGGGTGAAGTAAGTCGCCATGTTTTTATTAGCTTTGATCACGAAGATTTGAACGATGTAAATCTGTTACGAGGCCAGGCTAAAAATGACAACATGGACCTGCAATTTGATGATCACTCCGTAAAAGAGCCTTACGATAGCAATAATGCTGATTACATAAAGCGAAATATTCGTGAAAAAATTGATCGATGCTCTGTTACAGTGGTTTACCTGTCCGATAAATCGGCAACAAGTAAATGGGTCAACTGGGAGATTGAAGAAAGTCTCAAACGTGGCAAAGGTGTAATCGGTGTATATAAAGGGGACACGCCTCCAACTAGGACACCTCCGGCATTTCAGCAAAATGGATGTAAGGCTGTTAGTTGGGAACATGCCACCGTAATGAAGGCAATTGAGGATGCAAGTTTAAAACGGTAATCATGTGTGAAAGCTAATTAGAGCGATGCTGAAAGTTATTTTATTTGAGTCTGCTATAGACTGAAGATTAGCTTCATACTTCAGGTGGTTTTTCCCCAACGCGAGCCGAAAGCATTTCCAATCAAAACGCATGTGATTTCACTTACATTTCAGAGTTGGATAATGACTATTAAACCTTTTTGCTTCGTATTAATGCCGTTTGGCCAAAAGCCCACATCGGCAGGAAAAATCATTGATTTCGATGCAGTATATCGTGATCTGATAGCACCAGCTATACGAGCGGCTGATCTTGAGCCTTTACGTGCGGATGAGGAAATGGCGGGGGGCATCATCCACAAACCAATGTATGAAAGACTCATACTCTGTGAATATGCAATTGCTGATCTGACTACTGCTAACGCGAATGTTTTCTATGAATTGGGATTGCGTCATGCAGTTAGGCCTGCCTCTACTGTATTGATTTTTGCAAAAGATACGGGGCAGCTTCCATTCGATGTTGGACTATTACGTGGCATTCCTTATGAGGTTAGTGCAGACGGTAAACCCGATAATTGCATGTCGGTGGTTTTATCGCTTTCAAAACGGTTGATTGAAGCTCGTAAGTTCACAACTGATAGCCCTGTCTATCAACTCGTCGATGGCTTCCCTGAAATTCAGCATCTAAAAACGGATGTGTTCCGGGATCGTGTTCAGTATGCAGAGGAGATCAAATCACGGTTAGCAGCAGCTCGTAAAACCGGAGTTGAAGGAGTACTTGCGGTTGAGCTTCTACTCGAAACCAATTCAACAATAGACGACACAGAAGCTGGTGTTGTAATTGATCTTTTCCTTTCTTATCGCGCCGTCAAAGCTTGGCAGAACATGATTAATCTAATCGCCAAGATGTCTCCTCCGCTTGCAAATACCGTAATGGTTCAAGAGCAACTAGCATTGGCCTTAAATCGAGTTGGTAGAGGCAATGAGGCTGAAACGGTATTACTCAACTTGATCGATAAAAGAGGTCCTAGTAGCGAAACCTATGGAATTTTGGGAAGGGTATACAAAGATCGTTGGGACACAGCGAATAAAGATGGAAAAACCTTGCTAGCTAAGGGGTTACTGACAAAAGCGATTGATGCCTATCTGAAAGGTTTCGAGGCTGATTGGCGTGATGCATACCCTGGGATTAACGCAGTAACCTTAATGGAAATGGCAGACCCACCCGATGTGCGACAAGGTAGGATACTACCAGTTGTGACTTATGCTGTTGAACGACGCATTGCCTCAGGAAAACCAAATTATTGGGATTATGCGACGTTATTAGAGTTAGCGGTACTTGCTAAGGATGAAGACACTGCTTCAACTGCTTTAGCAAATGCGCTTGCATCAATTAGAGAGTCTTGGGAGCCGGAGACGACGCTTAGAAATGTTAGACTGATTTCCCACGCTAGAGCAAAAAGAGGGGAAATATTGGCTTGGACGCATGATATTGAAGCAGCTTTGGACCAATGAGCGTGCAAGGCTATTCAATTTGACGATGGTGGGTAATTGATTGAAAATTTTGTAGTGGAAGGTAACAAATATATCAATAAAAATGGAGTATTGCGATGAGTCAATTACCAAGTTTTGCCGAGCTTTATGCGATTTCCGACCTCCATTTGGGCGGAGAGATTTCAGCTAATTCTAATTTTCAAATCTTTAACCGTGGCCAACGTCTAGCGGGATTCATTGACAGAGTCGCCGAGCAGCGAGTCGATGAAGACGTTGCCCTTATTTTGAACGGCGACATTATTGACTCTCTGGCGGAGGATGTGGTCCCTGGATATGTTGCACTTGATGATGCCACCGCGGCTCGCTTAATCGAGCGGATTTGGAATGACCCATCCTTTTCAATGGTTTGGGAAGCTCTTATTGCCTTCTTGGCTAAACCAAAAAGGCATCTAATTGTCGTTTTAGGTAATCACGATATTGAATTGGCGTTGCCAAGTGTTGAAACCGATTTAAGAAGTCGATTGGCTGGTTCAAACATTGATGCGCAGTCACGTTTAGTTTTCTCAACCCATGGCGGTGGCTATGCTTGCATGGTTGGACGTGCGCGCGTATTTTGCACCCATGGCAATGAAGTTGACCTAATGAATTGGGTGGATTACAGCTTATTGGGGCAGTTGGCTAACGCGATTTCGGCTGGTAGAAATGTCGACCCATCAAAATGGAAACCTAATGCAGGGACGCGATTGGTAATCGACGTAATGAACATCGTTAAGAAAAGCTATCCATTTGTTGACCTGTTAAAACCAGAGACTTCTGCAATTGCGGGAGTCCTGATGGCACTTGATCCAGATACCTTTAAAAAAGTGAATCTAGGTGATGCGTTTCCCATCCTAAAAGACGCTTTAAAGGGTCGTTCGATTACCAAGGATCTCCTTGGTTTACACGATGTTCCCTCAGGTCAGAGTGCCCAGATTGCTGATGAAGTTTTGCAGCAACTCGCCGGACAAAATCTGCTTACGGCAATCAACGCAGCTAAATCAACCAATCCATCTTCCGCTGATGACCTGCTTCTAAAAGCTGGAACGGCTGCCCAAAGTGGGGTTCGCCCTTCGATAACGGTCTCAAATGGTGTAGGAAAAACCGAAACTTTAGGATTTGGAGATTACATTCGCGGATGGCTTGGTTTGTTAGACAAGCCGGAAGCGCTGAGGCTCGCTTTAAAAGATTGGTTGAGTAAGGATAAAACTTATGATCCGACTGATCCGACACAGGACGGTGGATTATTCAAAGACATGAAAGATCGGGTTAGCAGTAATGTAGACTTTACGATAACAGGGCATACCCATTTGGCTCGAGCTTTGCGGTTTTCAGATGGAAGGGGTTACTACAATTGCGGCACATGGATTCGGCTTTTACGATTGACACCCGATGTCCTTTCTAATAAAGACGTCTTCGAGCAAGAGTTATGGCCTGCACTAAAAGCGGGAACCATGTATGCCTTAGATAACGCCCAGATACCCGGGCCTGGTGGAACCATAGTACCTCTGGTTTATGATCAAACTAACGCCGTGCGCATTTCAGCAGTTGGTAATAAAACTCAAGGCGATTTGCTTCAAGTGACCGGCAATTCTCGACTTCAAGTCAGTTTGAATGTGCAAAACGATAATTTCGATAATCCGATTGTGCCGGTCGTTGTGTAGAAAATATGAACCGTTTTCGACAAATCAAACTTGAGCTGCTAAGGCCAGGTCCACCCCATAACCAGTTACTGTCACCTTTGACTCCCTATTTGGCATTATGCGGCAACAGTTCGCCAATCACAGTTCGGATTAAACACGAGCACCATCGCTTTTTGAGTAAACTGGAGCGTCTGCGGTATGTAATAGCTCAGGAACAAGATTTGTTGGCGGTGCCAGACAAAGTGCGGGAGGCTGCAGTAAATGAGCTTGGCGATGATGTTGCAGAAATTCTTGCTGAGATACGATCTCTTCTAGCGGAAACTTCAACTGCTCGAGGTGAAATAGTCGCACAAAAAACGAGTGATGAAGCGCAATTTATCCATTTGAGTTTGGTATTAGGAGGGGATGAGTTGGCATTGATCCCCTTCGAGATTGCATTTTCTCCTCAAGCTTATCCTGGAGACGGACTTCCGTTTTGCTTGCAACTGGCATTACCGATTGTACCCACTCGTCAGACGCGACGTACTCAGCCAGTTTTTACTAACTGGAATGTGGAACAAGAGCCAAAGATTTTGTTAGTGGCTGCGGCCCCCGGTGGGTTAGAAATTCCTCTGACTGAACACCTTCATGCTATACGAATCGCACTTGAACCGTGGATTAATTGGCCGAGTGATACAGAGGGGCCAATTACTGAAGAAAAGCGGTTGCCTTTTGTAAAACAACGTATTCGTGTTTTGGTCAACGCTAGTCTTGAAGACATCTATTCGGCATGCGCAACTGAGCAATTTACCCATATTCACATATTGGCACATGGTGGGGCATATGAATTAGCGGGAGAGCGGCAATTCGGTGTGGTGCTTTGTGATGAACGAGATCGCTCTAAGGTGGACGTCGTTAGCGGTAAGCGGTTGGCAAAGGCTTTACATGCTGAATCTAATGATGGAAGCTGGCGATCAAATCCATTGATGGTAACACTCGCTACCTGTGATTCGGGGAATCCGGGATCGATTTTGGTGCCAGGGGGCAGTATCGCACATGAATTACATTGTGAAGGAATCCCTTGGATATTAGCTTCTCAGTTTCCGTTAACGAAAGCTGGTTCAGTTTTAATGGCTGAGGAAATATACCCTAAGCTATTACGGGGTGATGATCCGCGAATTGTTTTGCATGAGTTAAGGCGCAAATTATTCTTAAATACCCAGCGTAACCACGATTGGGCTAGTGTGATTGCTTACGCCGTCATACCCCAAAACTTTGACGATAGTGTTACTAGATTTTTTGAAATCCAGTCACGAAGAGCTATCGAGATTAGTTTTGCTCGAGTGGACAACTTAGCGTCATTTAATAGTGATTTTTCGAGTCAGGAAGTTGAAATAACTTTAAATAGAATTAAAGCACTTTTGGATGTTTGGCGTCGCCGACTCAGGATGGGGTCAGGGGCTGTTGAGCGCGCGCGGCGTGCAGAATGTTTTGGAATGCATGGGTCGGCGTTTAAGCGAATTTCATTGCTATATTCCGCTCAAAAAAATCAAGAGAAGGCAAAAGTTAATCTACAGATAGCATTAAGTCATTACCAATCAGCCATGCGTGAATTGGCATCCGGATCAAGTTATCATTGGGTGGCATCCCAAGTATTATCATTAACCGCTGTATTGGGAGTTGCGAAAGATCCGGACATGCTGATTGGTGTTATGCATTTAGCTCGAATTGGCCTTCAAAGTGAATCGACTTCTGAGCAGGCATGGGCACATGGAACTCTTGCAGAGCTTGAAATGCTATCAATTTACCACCAAGAGTTGGATGAGTCTGCAATTCCTGACATTACCGAGCGAGTTCGTAAACATTGTCTTAGCATTGTCGATTTAATGGGAGTTGATTCATTTCAGGTTGAGTCTACACAGCGTCAATTCCAAAGGTATGTAGACTATTGGGATGGAAGTTGGCGCGAAATTGCCCGAGGAGCGGTAATTGCTTTAAGTTAATATTGCGATGGTGGCATCAAGAAATGATGTGTCAATACTTTTCCAGACTCACTGCTACAGTAAATTCACCCCGCTTTGGATAAAGGTGCTTGGGATTATTTGCGATAGGGCAGCATCGCCTTGCTCTTACTTTGTGAGCCGGCGAGTGACGGCTTCCGTCCGGAAAGATTTTCGCCCATCCATGGGACGAAAATCAGGATTCCACCGTCACGGTGATTGCCTTCGGCGGCCCCGATGCGTCCGCGTCGCTTCGTTTCGACCCAACCAGGGGTCGAAACATCGGCTCTCGCATGACTTGACGGCGTGTCGCAAGGCCTTGCAGGTTTTCTGCGAAAACCCGCCCGGCGCTACGCCTATCGGGGACTAAAATTCATCACTTCGCTAGCGCTCCGTTTCCATGAATTTCAGCGGCCGCGACAAGAAATCCACATTTGGTGAATCGCCCCGGTTTTCTCGGAGGCTCCAACCTTTGAGAGAATGGAGCAATGAAAGAGAAAACCACCAAGCATTATTCATCGGAAGTTCGAGAACGAGCGGTTCGTATGGTGCGAGAGCATCAAGACGAATACTCGTCGGAATGGGCAGCGATTCAATCGATTTCGGCCAAGTTTGGCTGTACGGCTGAGACCTTACGTCGCTGGCTGCGACTGTCGCAAACGCCCCACGTAAAACCTAACGAGCCGTCCGGCAGCGAATCGGAGCGGATCAAGGCACTGGAGCGGGAAGTCCGCGAGTTACGCCAGGCCAACGAGATTCTGCGTAAGGCGTCGGCGTATTTTGCAAAGGCGGAGCTCGACCGCCCGTCCAAACGATGAAAGCGTTCATGAGTTATAACTAAATCTGGTGTACGGTCAAGCTTGAAGAGAGGTGGCGTCCTCTGCTGAAATGAGATTGACGAGATCGAATAACAGCAACCACGAGAGACTGGTGTGTCAACACCTTACCGGACACACTGTTAAGCAGCTTTTTGCTGCAATTCGTAGTCAGCGGGTGACAAATAGCCATTGGCTGAATGTAGTCGCTCGCGGTTATAAAACACTTCAATATATTCAAACACAGCCTGCCTAGCCTCATCTCGATTACGAAAAGTCTGATGATGAATCAGCTCCGTTTTCAAGGTATGAAAGAAGCTTTCCGATACGGCATTATCCCAACAGTTGCCTTTACGGCTCATGCTCTGGCGAATGCCGTACTGCTTGAGTAATGCCCGGTGGCTTTCGGAAGCATATTGACTCCCTCGGTCGGTATGCCAGAGTTAGCCTTGTGCCGGTTTGCGCTTCCAAATGGCCATCAATAGCGCATCATTCACCAGCTTGGTCCGCATATGTTCGGCCATTGACCAGCCAACGATGTGCCGGGAACACAAATCGATGACCACGGCTAAATACAACCAACCTTCCTGGGTATGGATGTAAGTGATGTCGCCCGCATAGACCTGATTCGGTCGCTGCACTGCAAATTGCCGATCCAAATGGTTATCGGCCACCGGAAGATGATGCTTGGAGTTTGTCGTCGCTTTAAATTTCCGCTTTGTTTTATTTATGCCCTTGGGTACAAGCTAATTTGGCATCACGCATCAAGCGACCGATCCGGCGGCGACTGACCATTCGATCTTGTCGAAAAAGCACCTTTTTAAGTCGTCTAGTTCCGTAAGTCTCCCGACTCTTCTTAAAGGCTTCCACAATGATTTTCGTTAGGCTCTGGTCATCTTTTACTGTAGCGCTCGGCGGACGGTGCAGCCAAGCGTAATAGCTGCTTCTTGAAACGTTCATCAGTCGACAGAGCCTGTTGACGGCAAAATCGGCGGCATGTTGGCTAATCCAGGCGTACTTCACCGCTGCTCCTTGGCAAAGTACGCCGCGGCTTTTTTTAATAAATCGCGCTCCTCGGTCAAGCGGGCTACTTCTTTACGCAAGCGTTTTAATTCATCGTAAAGATGCTCGTCAGTGCGTTCAGGTTTATCAGTCGTTTTGGCTTTGCTGTATTTGGCAATCCAGGTGTGGAGCGTATTGACGTTGATTCCAAGCTCTTTGGCTACCTGAGCCACCGATTGATCGGATTCATTAGCTAATTTGATTGCCGACTCTCTAAATTCTGCCGTATAGGTATTGGGTTTTTCTCTGCTCATTTTGGATCACAATTTTTTTCGGATATTTTAAAAATTGTGTCCGGTTTAGTGTAGCCCCATCAATCACGGTTGTCACCATTACACCATCGTCACTGGCGGTGGCCCGGACAGTGTGACCAAAGAAGAATTCGCCTGGGTCAATACCATGATCGGCAACGTGAAACGCTCGATCAACGGGACTTATCACGCCATCAACCCCAAACATTTACCCCGGTATCTAGCCGAATTTTGTTATCGCTTTAACCGCCGATTCGATCTGCAAGCCATGATGCCCCGCTTCCTGATCGCTGCGGCCAATAAGCCGCCCATGCTGGGGCGTTTGCTTAAATTGGCTGAGGCTTATGGGTAATCAGGAAAAAAATAGCGACTCTCCGGTTGAAATTCAAGTAGTAACAATTAACTTTTTATATTATATCCAGAATTGCCATAATTCTTTTTCTTGTGTCCTGAGTCTGAATCAATTCTAAACACTTTGTACTATCTTTTCCTTGAGAAAAAGTTGTAAACCATGAATGGCGGAGGCGCTTTCCAATATCCAAGTATCTTTCTAATAGTATTTCATAAGCTTGAATGGGCTGATGTATTTCAGGTGTAGACTGGAGCAATTCGATTTTTTTAATTACTCGTTCAACAGTTAACTTCAAATGCTTCATAAAAGTTTTATTTAATAAATCAAACTTTGGAGACCAACGATGGTACCACAGGTAAACAGCCACAGCCTCTGAGTTATAAGTCAAAAATCGTGGATGAAGCCAAGATGAGTTACATTCACTAAGATACCATTCTATTGTGTCTTCCGTTTCCAACGGTGGGTTTGAAGGGGTGGTCATTGAATCCAATAAAATTTGGCGTTTATTGTTTAGATCATCTAAGAAGGCATGTCTGGAGGGGGCGTTTTTTGGAAACTCCCACTCATCATGTGAATCAAGTCCGTAAGATTTACGAGTCCTTTCCATCCAATATTTTGGACCTAGTATTTCTCTAAGCATAAGCCGCATATCTGGATTTAATACAATATCATCAAATGCATTAAATTGACTATCCTTATCCTTATTTATCACTTCTGAAGAAATTCCTTTTGCAGTAAAATATTCCAAAAAAATTTTATGACTAAATCGAATATGATTTTGATCGATTCGTTCAAGAAAAGGACACTTGTGAACGCAATCAAATATCCATTGATCAGATGCTTCGACAATGCTATCAATTCCCCCATATTCAGGTGATAATGGTGAAAGCATTTGTTTAACATCAGTAACGTTGAATATATTTCTGTACTCTCGATAAATTTTCAACGTACAACTTGCTAGTTTTTCGATATCCCAAATGAATGAAGTCATTATTCCTTGAGCCGTTATCAATAATGGATCTTTTGCCGCCGATGAAACTATTGATTCGATAAGATCGGAATGTCGTTCAATCTTAAATAGAAGTGAAGGTTCGTCAATTTTTTCAAGTAAATCGCAGAATATCCTTAATAATAATGGGCGTTTTAGCATTTCGAGGAGTCGCTGATTTTCGAAAATCTGCTGAACAATTTTATCTGCATCTCCAAGATTGCGACGAATCAAATATTCATGGAGAAGATCATTATTAAAAAAGTCGAGCATTAGGAAATGGATATTTGCCCCCTTTGTACCATAACCGCTATAAAAAGAATCAATCAATTGACTACCATCCATGCTATCAACAGAGGATAAATATTCCATTCGCATACTTACTACGACATGAAACTTATGCTTCTCGCTTGTACTAGAAGAAAGAAACTTTCCGAGTGAACGAAAATACTCTCGGTGATCCTGAGCAGATGTAATTAGTTCATCAAGCCCATCTAAATAAAGCAGAATCTGACCAAGACGAATGCACTCCATTAATTGTTCGGGGAATATTTTACTGGTTTCTAAGTCTTTATCAAAAATAGATCTTAAAAGATAGACTGGAAATTTATCGCTATTTAACCATTTTGTAAATTTTTCTTCTCCTTGGCGAAATAACGCTAAGTTAATTGGCAATATAAATTGGTGACTTTTATTAGCCTGTGTATAATTATAAACCTGATGTGCTAATTCTGTTTTCCCAACGCCATAGTGCCCTACAACTATTGTCATTGCAGGAGGGCTTATTATTGTTTGTCTTCTATATTCTATTTCACCTTTTCCCGTGATCCCAGTCAGAAAGATAAGCGGATTTAAAATTGTAACCTCATTAGTTGAGGTCGGATGATAAATTAATTCATTGTCACTGACACTAGCTGGAACACGTATGTAAGTCGATATATTGCTAATGTTATCAATTGCTTTAACTCCAAATTTTTTCGCTGCCATTTGACATATATTAGACAAGCATGAAGAAATTGGTTGCTTTGATATTTTGTTTTGAATATTCAAAATAAAATTCCTCTGAAAGGTTGCAAATGATGTCAAAAATGTTCCAGAATTGAGTGAGCAATTGTATTCCTAATTACTTTATGTTGGTTTTGCTCTTCAAGATTAGTCTCAGCTTTGAAGTTAGTTAGGTTTTTTCGCAAAATAACTCTGACTTCTTTATCGTCGTCATAATTATTAAGGTGAACAACATTTTGACCTTTAAGCTGAAGAGCTATATCATGAGGTTCACCTACCGTAATCGGCAATACATAGGATGTATTCATATCGAAACTACTAACCCAATCCTGAACTTCACCACTTTGCCAATAGCTAATGTTTGTGAGTTTATTTAAAGAAAGATAAATTAGGTTTCTTCTGGTACGGATTTCATTTTTTATCCTGCCATCAATTTTGTAACTTTCTTTTGAATAATCCGAAAAAAAATAGATATCCGGGTCATAACCTTTCTTACTTAATTCACTTTTTAAAATGCGTGAAATAACTTTAACTAGTTCCTTTAATTCCTCTGGATAACAGATAAAAACACGGTATTTGTAGCGAACGTTGACAAAAATAAACGGTATCCAGAATCGCAAATACCAACAATCATTCTCTCTTTCCAATAATGAATATTGTTTCAAAGAATTCAAAGCTTTTTCTATTCGTTCCGGTCTCCATGGTTCGTTTGTATGCCTCAGAAAATTTATCACATCGTTTTGTGTAAATGAAATTGTATCAATTGCAGTAGATGTTCGTGCAGCTTTTAGAATTTCATCTTTGACTAACTTATTAAACCAGAGTAAAAGTGCCCCATAGTGATTTCTTTCCATACTATCAACAAGCCATATACATTCATTTTGAAATTCTTCATCAAGACATGCCTGCATTACAATCTCTAATACAGCGTCCTTGTTCAGAATTGTTGCACCTTTGGTGTTTTTCATTTCACGTTCAAGTGAGTACAATAGTTTTGTTCCGAACCCGGCAAATTGTCCTGTTAAAATTTTCCAACCTTCGCGGCTCAAAGGTACAATCGCTGGCACCTGTTTCATGAGATTTTGCCATGAGTTTTCGGAGATGTGGCGAAGTTCTAACGATTTATAATGCAGAGGACGATCATTGTAAGTTCTAGCCCATTGTGTGCAAATATAGACAAACCTGATCTCAAACTTACTGGTGTTCATCATTTCATTAACAGTTTTCACAAATTTATTTCGAGTATCATCAAACTCAGAAATAGACTGGGTATCTAAAGCTGGATCATAAATAACAATGATACTCGGGTGTTTGGCTTTCATATGCTTTGTCAAGTTATCAATGCATATTAATGCTTCGTTTGGGGTCTTATAGTCCCAACGCAATTTAATAATTCGAGCGGTTTTTTTTCCGAATGAAAACTCTTCTTGTTTTAAAAAAATATTGAATAGCCCTTCTTTTCCTGCGCCCGGAAGTCCGTGTATATGGATGAAACGATATTGGTGTTGAGGTAAAAAAAATTCACGAACTTGGTTCAAAAGAAGGTCAGAAAAAGGGTCTTCTGAAACAATTAATGGGGGAGGGAAAAATTTATCTAGTTGACCGCTAAGATAATCATGCTTCTCCCATTTTTTAGTGAATTGTATATCTTGGGCCCAAATATCCACTTTCAACCTAACAACGTCCGAAGGACTTATCTGAGAGCGACTTGGCATAGTGTGCTGGAGTGTAATTAGGTTCACACAAAAAAGTCCTTGAACATGTTGATTCAATGGTCGGGTACTAAGTACAACAATGGGATGAGCCAAAGGTTGAGGAGGCGCGCATCCAACTACACCTAAATCTGATAGTTGGAGCGTAATACGACCGTCCAACTTCAGGCGCTCAAAAACATTCCTGAAAATATTCGGGTCATTATCTTGAGAGCATGCGCAGGTTTTGTTTGGATTTTGTTCACTCCAAGGCGTCCCGCCAAGCAGTAAAAGTGGTCGTCTATCAATGAACTCTAATGGAAGATGTTTTTCTTTGAGGTATTTAAAAGTATGACACAACTCGTCGTAACTCCACTCAGAAAGCCCAAGGATTGTGCAATCCTTAAGTTGTTGAAAGAGTGGAAATTCGGCTTGGGAATTCAGTATGTTTGAATTAGTACTGCCATTGCTAAATCGTTTTGAAAGAAGTTGTAGAGATTGTGGGGAACCTTTTTGTGGCACAACCAGGATGCGCTCAGAAAAATCGTTTGAAGTTGAGTGTAGTATCTTGCGCGCGAAAGTTAAAATTTCTTGACTAATAGCAGAAATATCGCGCTCTAAAGGTGGCAGATCACTTGAAACTCCAATTACTAGATAATCTATTGGTAGTGATCCAGCATTATCTCTCTCGAGACTATTAAAGAGGCTATCTAATGCAGAGCTTATCTGTTGCACAGTCCAGTTAGATGGCAAGTTTCCTACTTGTAGAATGCGCAGTACTGACACAAAACCTCCACTTTAAAAATTCGTTCAAAATATTTATTTGGTCTTAGAATCATAGGTTGAATAAATTTCCATCAACCAGCTCTACCTAATTATATGTTTCTCTCTTTTGGTGGGTCAAAATTTACAAAGTTAGCAAAGTATCCTGATCTCTTCTGAACATCTGGGAAATTGCTTTGTGCTATCTTACCGGTAGCTTCTAATAATAGAGTATCCATTGAATTTTGTGAATCAAGATATTGCGTTGCTATAAGCGCAATAGAAGTCTGATTCAAACCTGAGTTCATACTTAATAAAGTATCGTTAGCATAAGCCTTTTGCGCAAATGTTTGTACGGTTAATAAAGCATCTTTTGTGCCTATCAATGATTTAGTATTGTGTGATCCTAAATAGTTCCTTGGAAAATGCATATGCATTTTCCTCCATGTGTGAATAAGAACTTGTAGTCTACCGGTCTCAAGCCAAATTAATTTTTGAATGTTATCGTCGGCTTTTTTAAATTTGAGCTCTGATTTTACAGTCTCGCACCACGTGGGATACAAATCACGGAATAGATGATAGTGTATTGCTACTGAATGGCTTCCGCTTGTAAGACCTAGATTATTGCGAATAGCATAGTAATCAGTGGTTTGAAGGCAATCATTGATGGTCTCTAGACAAGGTAAAGTTTCAGCAAGCAGTGTAGTTGCAAGTCTGAGGTTTAATACAGAACTCTCCCAAATATGCTCTCGAAGGAATTTAATAGCAACCTCTAAAAGATTATTAACCTCATAAATCAATAGCTCAGGGATTTGATGAGCCGCCCGAAATTGCTCCAAAAATGTGTCTCTATTTAGGCTAACCCGATTTACGGCATCAAATAAAGTTGGTCGGGCGACATATTCATCGTACTCAATATTTGTCAATGGGATGCGAATACTTGAACAATGATGCTCCCATATACGGCAATCTTGTGCAGAAAGACGAAGAAAGTGGAGTATTCTTCCAAGAGGCTCATTGACCCATTGGCAAGATAATATGTCACCGAGGTTAATGTTTGTACGCTGAACACAACGATCTACTGCTAAATCCATATCCTGTAGTGAATTACAATAGTTTTTCAAGGCAGTAGAGTTTTGAAATTTTGGACTGTCGACAAAGTCCTCGAAATTGAAAACTTGAAGTGTGGCAAGTTCCCAGCTTGTCATCCCGAGATGCACTAAAATTCTGTGGAAACTGTGAAACCATTGGCTTCGTATTTCAGCGCGTAGAATATTTTCATTATCGAAATCACGTTTGATTTCTGAAGCTAAATGATCTAAGTTAATTAAGGCAATTTCAACTGACATTAACAATACTCGAACACAACTCTCTGCGGATGGACGATCTATTGGGCTGTTTTCTATTGCTAAGCGGAGCAATTCGACAGATTGAAGCTCTTCATAACTTTTTGCGATTGGGTCGGCTTTAATGATGTCAGTCATAATTTCTAGATAGTTATGGAAATTTTCAATTTATAAAAATGTATCGAAATATTTAATTTAGTATAAAACGGTAATTAAGCGTTTAAATATATACCCGCTAAATTTTATCTTACATAAAAACTATTCAAAATACTTAAAAATGATATTTTGAAGGATTGGTTAGTTCTACTTTGTTAGATTTCATTCCAGCGCCACTTGAGAGCGTTTGTAGTGGGATTCCCTGGCCTTTTGCCGCATATCATGCCGCTTATTGATAACGTCCGCCAATTGTTCCGAAATGAGTTGTCGACGTGGCAATAGATGCTCGAGCACGGTCACTAAATCATTAAATGACAAGATGGGCCATTGCTGGCGACCAGTATGGGAGTAACGCTCAGCGTAGACAGCATCCATGGACGCCAACACACCATCAACCAGCAATCGTAAGCACCGCAACGGATGCTGTTTGGGAATGCGATCTTCTAGGCTGATGTAGCTAAACCAGCTGATTTTAATGGCATCGTGTCCGCGCATTGGACTGCTCCAAATTTAGGTAGCCTATTTTACCTGTTGCTGGCAGTAATCTGCCTTGCATTGCTTGGCTTTTGGAGTTTGTCAGTAGGCCTGGGGAATTTCACCCCTAGCCTCTATCAGAACGGTGCGTTTCGAGTCTACCAATAAATTTAGAGGTGAGTGTCGAGTATACTTCGCCAAGATATTTTCCATTCATGATGAACATGCAATCCTCATTAATTTTTCTGTTCCCAACGTCAAGCTTTCATAGTAATTCGCCGCATAAGAATAGCATTATCATTATGCTCAGAGGACTTGGTCAAGCGAACAGATGCTCAGAACCATATGTCAGAAGTGATATTTGACATACACATAAGTCACAGAACTATCGGCGCAATAGCTTTACAACAAAGGCCGCTTCCCATTCAAAACCAGCCACTCATGATCAATATTTTTCGCTTGCTTGAATGTCGCAAATTGGCCGCTAGCTGCCTCATAAATTGAGGATGAGCGCGCCTGGAATATTCTGGCCGATACCGAGCCTTCAACCCAGTAAAAATCCGTCGGCGCCAGTGACGGTTTTGTAACTGGAATCACTGGCCACTTTGGATTGGAACAGGTGGCGCTTTTCGATCGGAATGGGTGGCCGGTTTGGGCTCGAATACGCACTGATAGTTGGTCGCTAACGAATGCCAATGCGAGACTATACTTAATAAAAAATCATCTTTGGCTCTTGGCGAAAGGTTATGGGTTATTTCCTATTCTGATGCTGCGATGCAGCCTAGCTGTGGCTTTTATGAGTTTTAATTACCAAACTTTAGCATTTGTTATCGTTCTCTCGATAACTTGGCCAGCCGCCGATACTCATGCTGCATACGATTCAATGGGCGTCGCTGCACTTTCAGATCTTCAGATCATAAGGATTACTCCTGATGGCGAGGATGTGCCTGCCGGTAAACAAATTGTTATTCAGTTTGATCGCCCCGTCGTTCCCATTGGAAAGATGGAGCGTCCGCCTTCGGAAATTCCGGTCGTCATCACTCCCGCTATTGCCTGCGAATGGCGATGGCTTAACACCTCGGCACTGGCATGCAATTTAACGGATAAGGCGCCACTCAAAGAAGCAACGCATTACACGCTTGAAATCAAACCCGGAATTAAGTCTGAAGATGGGGCGACTATTCCTGACACCTTCCATCATGACTTTATTACTCAGCGGCCTGACGTGCGCTGGCATGAATTCCGGGAGTGGGTATCGCCAGGGCATCCTGTTCTACGGCTGGTATTCAATCAACCCGTCGATCAGGAGTCGGTTGCACAGCATGTGTTTTGGGTCTTTGGTGACAAGGCTGAGCGTGTCGCCGCGAAAGTCAAAGCCGACACGGCTGATCATGAAGCGCCTCAATTTATGCCGATTCCGGGAGAAAATAGCCTGCTATTTTTTAACAAACAGCCGCCACAAAAAAGTGATGATAATCTTCGTAAAGACTCAGGAAAGGAAGCGCGCAGAATCTGGTTAGTTGAACCAGTGCAAGAATTGCCGTTAGATACCCATATTGTCCTTAAAACAGAGCCGGGGCTAATGTCTGCAATGGGGCCTGAGGCAAGTGTTAGCTTTAATCCTGTAGTGGAACTCGACACTTATCCCGAATTTACTTTTTTCGGCATTAAATGTACGACTAATAGCGGTGAAGAGTTGCGAATTCAGGCTGGTCAAACACCTAGCGGAAAATGTGATCCGATGCAGCCGGTGGATCTTTCTTTCAGCACACCGGTAATGCGCGAAACCCTAGACGATAGGGTAATTTTTAATCCGCCAGTAGATGGCTGGAAAAAAAAATCAGAAGAGACGGCGGCAATCACTCAAGCGTCGGAACAGAGTGAAGACGGCGCTGAAATTGGCTATATGTATAGACGGCCGCATGGCAAGGGAGCGGTTTATGATGCATGGATTCCCCGTGGCCTGAAGGCCGCGCAAGACTATACTGTACAGTCGCACTCACAAGCGGAAATGAGTTTTTTTGAGCGGCTTTGGCATTGGCTAGTATCATGGTTTAAGCCCGTAGTTCCTGTTGCTGAAGTACAGGATATATTTGGCCGTAAGCTGCGCGAGCCTATTTCAGCGAGTTTTGCGACTGCCCATCGAAATCCTAATTTTGTCATGGATTACACAAATGCCGTGCTGGAGAAGGGGGTAACGAGTGAAATACCTTTTTACGTCAATAACCTGAATAATTACAGCTTCAACTACCGTGGCATTACAGCCAAAGGTAGCGACAAACAACAGACTTTCCGTAAAGAGATTCCCCGCGTTCAAGATGTGCAATTTGCCATTCCCTTCGGTGTGCGCGAGATGCTGGATGGCCACACCGGCGCGGTATTTGGCTCTTTGCAAACCGATCCGGTTTCCAAAAAATATTATCCCTATCTATTTGCGCAAGTAACGCCTTATCAGGTGCATCTCAAGCTGGGCCATTTCAATACCCTTGTCTGGGTCACTGATATGGCAACGGGTCAACCTGTGGCGGATGCCAACGTGAGCTTATACCAGGATGCCTTTACCACGTTGCATACCGCGACGGACATAACGGCGAGGGCAACCACAGATGTCTCAGGATTAGCGCTATTGCCGGGAACGGATACGCTTGACCCCGATCTATCTATCACGCGACGTTACAGGAATGAAGAAAATCGCTATTTCTTGCGCGTGGAAAAAGACGACGACATGGCGCTATTGCCGATAGCGCATTCTTTTATCATTGATGCCTATCGCGCTTCGGGAAGTGAAGCGGTGTATCCATCCAACCAAATGCTGTATGGGCATATGCGTGCCTGGGGTATGACTGCCCAAGGTATTTATCGAGCGGGCGATACCATTCAATACAAACTCTATGTCCGCAATCAGGATAACAACGGTTATATTGCGCCGCCGGTTGGCTCTTATCGACTGAAAGTCATCGATCCTATGGGTAAAGAGGTTTATGACCGCATGGATATTCGCTTATCGGCATTTGGCGGCACTAGCGGGGAATTTACCGTGCCAAAAGAAGGTGCGATAGGATGGTATCAATTCAAACTCCTGGGCGACTTTGCTAAAAATCCGGAAAACGCTCAAGAAACTATTCAAGAGCAGCCGGAAAGCGAAGCAGATAGCGACAGTGCCAGCAAAAAAACTTGGCTACCCATGCGCGTTCTGGTCAGCGACTTTACACCATCTCCCTTCAGAGTCAGCAACCAGCTGAACGGCGACCTATTTCATGCCGGCGAGTCGGTGAACGTGACAACCCATGCTGAACTGCATTCCGGTGGCGCTTACACCGATGCTGCCACACGGATTACCGCGTTGCTGGAAAGTACGCCATTTACAACCAAACATCCGTTAGCTAAAAACTTCCAATTTGACAGCTACCAAAATGAAACCTCTTCGCAGCAAATTTTTCAGAAAATCGACAAGGTCAACGACAAGGGTGAAAGCACACTTAATTTTTCCACTGGAACGCCTAAGGTGGTCTACGGCAAACTGCTGGTGGAAAGCGCGGTTGCCGACGACCGAGGCAAGTACATCAGCGGTCAGGTACGGGCGGACTATCTAGGGGTAGACCGCCTGGTTGGCCTTCATACGAGCGAGTGGCTCTATCAAGTCGGCAAAGCAGGCAACTTGCAATATGTCGTCGTTGATGATCGCGGCAACCCCGCCAAAGGCACGGCGGTGGAGATCGCGATAGAACACCAAACAACCAAAGCAGCACGCGTTAAGGGTGCCGGTAATGCCTATCTGACGGAATATCATAATGAATGGGAAGCGGCGGGGCATTGTCAGGGGGTATCGGAAGACGCTCCGCTTGGCTGTACCTTTACACCTAATAAAGCCGGGGTTTATCGGGCAGTAGCAAAAATTAACGATACCAAAGGCAATAATCACAGCACGACACTTAGTACTTATGCTGTTGGAAATGATTTTGTCGTATGGAACAATCAAACCGATAGCGGCCTGACTATCGTTCCTGAAAGCACGTCTTATAAGGTTGGAGATACCGCGCGTTATCTGGTGAAAAACCCCTATCCGAATAGCAAGGCGCTGATTACCATCGAGCGCTTTGGCATTATCGATCATTTCGTGCAAACCTTTGACAGCTCTACACCGGTTGTCGAATTCAAAATCAAGCCGGATTACTTGCCGGGATTCTATCTTTCCGTTGTCATTGTGTCGCCGCGCGTGGACAAACCATCGGATCCTGGCCAGGTTGACTTAGGCAAGCCAACCTACCGTATGGGTTACCTGTCGGTACCGGTAAAAGATCCTTATAAAGAGATGCTGATTACCGCTAAAGCTGACCGGGAGAGTTACAAGCCTCGCAACAAAGTAACCGTAAAGCTTCATGCCGAGCCGCGTATTAAGAATAAAAATGAGCCTATCGAATTGGCGGTAGCGGTACTTGATGAATCGGTTTTCGATCTGATTGCCGGAGGTAAAGGTTATTTCGACCCCTATCAAGGTTTCTACAGCTTGGATAACCTGGACCTTAGAAATTACAGCCTGCTAACTCGATTGGTCGGTCGGCAGCGATTCGAGAAGAAAGGCGCAAATCCAGGCGGTGATGGCGGTGCTACCTTGAGCATGCGATCACTGTTCAAATTCATCAGTTATTGGAACGCCGAACTTAAAACCGACAACAACGGCGATGCAACGTTAAGCTTCGAGGCACCGGATAATTTAACCGGATGGCGTATTCTTGCCATTGCCACAACGCCGACCGACCGTTTCGGCTTGGGTGATGCTAGCTTTAAAGTCAACCGTCCAACTGAAGTGCGTCCTTTGATGCCCAATCAAGTGATGGAGGGCGATACATTTGATGCCGGATTCAGCGTGATGAACCGTACTGATAAACCGCGCACCCTCAAGGTAAGCATTCACGCCGAAGGTCAACTTGACGCGGCTAAAACGCCTGCCGATCTGACTACGACCGTTACCGTTGAGCCTTACAAGCGCATAACGGTGTCGATGCCGATCCAAACAACGACAGTGGCGCAAACGCGCGATACGCCAGCCGGAAGCTTACGCTTTACTATCTCTGCGGGTGATATGCTTGACAGTGATGGCATGGTGCATAGCCTGCCGGTCAATAAGCGCCGGAGCCTCAATGTCGCGGCGAATTACGGCACCACAATCCAGGACAAGATTGACGAGACTATCCAGTTCCCTAAAGAAATGCTGCCGGATAGTGGCGGTGTAAGTGTTATTGCTTCGCCGACTGTTATAGGCAATGTCTCTGGCGCATTTAAGTACATGCGTGATTACCCGTATATCTGTTGGGAACAAAAACTCAGCAAAGGTGTGATGGCCGCACATTATAAGAACCTAAAGGCCTACCTGCCCGATTCGATGCCATGGGAAGGTAGTGATGACATCCCGCAAGCAACGCTTGACCAAGCAGCTAGTTTTCAAGCGGCAAACGGGGGCATGACCTATTTCGTCGCCCAAGATCAATATGTAGACCCCTATTTGAGTGCCTATACGGCGATAGCCTTCAACTGGCTACGAAAAAGTGGCTATACGATTCCAGAGCAGGTAGAAAGCAAACTGCATACTTACTTGAGCAACCTGCTTAAAAATGATGCCGTACCGGGTTTTTACTCTGAAGGCATGACATCCACAGTACGCGCCGTGGCTTTGGCGGCATTGGCAGAAAGAGGCAAAGCCGACCTTTCCGATATGGAGCGCTACCAGCCGCATGTGAAGAAGATGTCCCTGTTTGGTAAGAGCCACTTCTTACAGGCCGCATTAGCGATTAAGGGTGGTGAAAAATATGCGCCGGATGTGGCGAAGACGATACTAGCCGCCGCCAATGAAACCGGTGGCAAATTTGTATTCAGCGAAACATGGGATGACAGCTATACCCGCATCTTAGCTTCGCCACTGCGCGAAAACTGCGCCGTACTGAATGCCTTCACGGCCTATGGCGAACTTGAAAGCGGCAAGACTCTGATTGGCGATGTGCCGTTTAAGTTGGTACGCGCCATTACTCAGGATCGCAAAAACCGCGACCATTGGGAAAACACCCAAGAAAATATGTTCTGTATGAATGCGCTGATTGATTTCGCGCGCGTTTATGAAAAGGATAAACCGGAAATGACGGTAACAGCCGCCATGGACGGCGAAAGCTTCGGCAAAGCGGTTTTCAAGGATGTCCGAGATCCAGCGGCACAGCTGGAGCGCCCCATCAAAGCCGGTGATGCAGGCCGTAAATCGTCCGTGCAAATCGAGCGCATAGGTCAGGGGCGACTTTACTACGCGACACGCTTGGCCTACGCGCTGCCAACGGCAATGGATCAGGCCGCTAATGCCGGCATTGAAGTGCATCGCGAATACAGCGTTGAGCGAGCGGGAAAATGGGAGTTGCTGCCGCCACCGGTAAAGATTAAACGTGGCGAGTTAATACGCGTCGATCTCTACGTTTCAGCCCCTGCGGCGCGTAATTTCGTGGTGGTAGACGATTCGGTGCCAGGTGGTTTAGAGCCAGTAAATCGCGACTTGGCAACAGCTTCCGCAGTAGACGCCAAAAAAGGCGATTTCAATTTAGCGGGCGGGGCGTTTTGGTTTAAGTATTCCGACTGGATCGATTTCGGTACCAGCTTTTGGAGTTTCTACCATCAAGAAATTCGGCATGATTCCGTGCGCTTTTATGCCGATTACCTGCCAGCGGGAAATTATCATCTGTCCTATACGGCACAGGCTATCGCGTCGGGTGTATACAGCGTATTACCGGCACAGGCGCAAGAAATGTACGATCCCGACGTCTACGGCAAAACGGAGGGAATAAACCTTCAGGTTGGCGAGTCGGAAGTAAAGCCTTAAAGCATTTGCGATGGCGACAGGACGCTATGGAAAAATGGTGGCTCGCGCAGTCCTGGTTCTGGTTGCGCTCGTCGCATTGAAAACGCTATGGGATGTCGAGACGCCACGGTTATCGTTGCGAACCGCAAACCCGGGGACACAGCGTTTTCAGGTTCTGGATCGCCAAGGTAGGCCGCTTGGCATTTCATACCAAAACCGTTTCAATACCTCGGCTATCGTACCATTGCATGCAATACCCGAAAGGCTAAGGCAAGCGTTCGTTACCTCGGAAGACAGGCATTTCTTTGAGCATCACGGGGTAAACTGGACAGCTCGGGCTAGCGCCTTATGGCAAAACATTCGTGCCGGTAAGTCAGTGCGTGGCGCAAGCACGATTACCGAACAAGTGGTACGTATTATCCATCCGCGTCCGCGTACTCTCTGGTCACGCTGGATTGAAGGGTTCGAAGCGGCATTATTGGAGCACCGTGCCAGCAAAGGCGAACTGCTTGAATTCTATCTTAATCAAGTGCCTTATGCCGCTAATCGCCGGGGTATCGCACAAGCCGCCCGCTATTACTTCAATCGCGATCTGGGCACATTAAAGGATAAAGAGATGCTCGCGTTGGCTGTGTTACCGCGGGCCCCCTCAGCACTCGACCTCTATAAAAATCCTGAAGCCATTGAACCGGCGATTTCAAGGTTAGCTCAGGCCATGGCAGATCGCGGTGAATTACCCACGCAGGAATGGCAAGAGCAGGCAAAGCAAAATATTTTCCTTGAACCACCGCTACCGCCTTTGAATGCTAGCCATTTTATCAACTACATCCGTGAGAGCGTCCCCTATCATTTAAGTGACAATGGCGCGCTACGGACAACCCTCGATGTGGATTTGCAACAAATAGCACAACGTTTGCTGGATGAGCGTATCAAAGCGCTAACGCGTAAACAGGTGCGTAATGGCGCGGCCATGGTGGTGGATCATCGTACGGGTGAAATCCTGGTCTGGGTAGTCGGTGGCGCCGAGAACGGCCACGTTAATAACGCAACCCCCGGCGGGTCGATAGATGCCGTGCGTTCGCCGCGCCAACCTGGTTCCGCAATGAAGCCGTTTTTATACGCGCTGGCGTTAGATGCCGGCTGGTCGCCGGCAACTGAGTTTGATGATGCGCCAATGGCTGAGGCTATCGGTTCCGGCTTGCACGATTTTCATAATTACAGTCACCTGTTTTACGGCAAAATTTCCCTCAGAGAAGCGCTCGGCAATTCGCTCAATATTCCGGCATTGCAAACGATCGCTTTTGTCACGCCTACACGCTATCTGAATACCCTACATTCACTTGGTTTCGCCAGCTTGATGCAGCCTGTAGAGTTTTATAAGGAAGGCCTTGCATTGGGCAATGGTGAAGTGACGCTATTCGAAATGGTCCAGGCCTACAGTGCCTTGGCAAATCGCGGCGCGTTTCGGCCTTTGACGCCGTTGCCGCAGTCGCCTGTCACACGCAAAAACAGCCCCATCTACTCGCCTGAAGCCGCCTCACTGATTGCCAACATCCTCTCCGATCCATTTGCTCGCAGGCGTGAATTCGGCTCGGAAAGCATGCTTAACCTACCGGTGCAAACCGCCGTAAAAACGGGAACGTCGAACGATTATCACGACGCCTGGGCGATCGGTTTTAACTCGCACTACGCGGTAGGAGTTTGGTTTGGCAATTTGGATCAAACGCCGATGGATGGGATTACCGGGTCAACCGGCCCGGCATTGGTGCTACACAGCTTATTTGCAGAGCTTGCGTGGCGCGAAATGCCGCAGCCACTTTACTTAAGTCCCAATTTGATTCAGCAGGAAATATGCACTGATCACGACCAAGCTGCCGGAAAAAATAACTGTTTTCCACGCACAGAATATTTCATCGTCGGCAGTGAACCGCATCCTAATCAACCTGCTACCGCATCAAGCCGACTTGAATTGATCAGACCAACCAAAGGCTTGCAACTTGCCTACGACCCACGCATCCCTGCCGATGTTCAAGCATTCGAATTTGTCGCAGACGGTATAACAGCAGGTCACAAAGTTGAGTGGCTGCTAAATGGCAAATCCATCGCCATAACACAAACAGGTCATTTCTTGTGGCCCATTAAACCTGGGCGGTATTTTCTACAGGCAAAAGAAATAGGTGATAAGGAAATAATACTTGTATCCGATGCTGTTGCTTTTAATGTGAAGTAAATTCGATGATTTTATGTTTGACGAATACCAAAAAATTTGAATTATCTCGTCATTGAACAGGCTAACTGGCAGCAATTCGGATATCACTTAAGTATAAATGTTGTGTGTCCTCAGACGGCTTTATTATTTCTGTAAGTTATTGAATTAAATGGTACAAATTTTCATTATCTCAAATTATGAGATTTTGTTAGATTTTAACCTTCAATTATGAGATTTTTTAAGGAAATGAAAATCTCATAAGCGCCTAGCAAAAAGTTAACGTGTATTGCGAGCCAAACCCGTGACCAATTTCGTCAATGGCTTGCTCAAGTTCATCCGGCGTAAATGTCTTGAATGGCAGCCATTCATATTTCATTTTATGCCACAGCAATTCAATCCGGTTCAGCTCGGGACTGTAGGGTGGCAGGAAATAAAATCGCATCCCTTTTTCTTCCAACAAATCCCAATAAGGTTTCAGTTTCTTGGCAGTATGAATGGATGCATTATCCAAAATCACTACCAAGGGTTTGCTGACGCGGTCGATCAACGCCATCAGAAAGCCAAAGAACCATAGACCATTTACGCTTTGCCACAGTTTAGCCAGTATTAATCGGCCGGATGACAGCATGGCACCGATCACATTCAAGCGTAGTGCACGCTTAGCAGTAATGGCATGGACTTCTCCGCTTTTTGTCCAAGCTGAACGATTCGGTGGTTGTGGCGCAAACCCCGCTTCGTCCACATAGGCCAATTCAATTTCACCAGCTTGAGCTTGCTTAATCAGTTCAGCGATGTCTTGTCGGGCCTGCTCGAAGCGCTCGGGATCGCGCTTTTTTTTAAACTGTAACGAGTGCGTTTCCACACATAGCCCATGCGTTTTAACTCGTTCCGCAAGGTGCCAGCACTAATCGTTACTCCGCACTCCGTCGTTAGACGACTAACCAATACCCGGCAGTTCAAAGGTTCCGCATCGATCCATTCCTTGAGTTGGCTTCGATGCGCGTCAGTCAACTTGCTCGGCGCACCACTACGCGGTTGATCCGGTAAGCTGTTTAGTCCGTTTCTCCACCACTTTCGTCGCCGCTCGCGGACTGCTTCCGGCTTCACCCCCTGATGCTCTGCAATAGCAACGACTGTTTGACCCTCGGATAACATCAAAATGGTTTCCGCACGCTCCCGTTCTCGCCAATCACTCCCTTTCTTGATGATTAGCTGTAGTTGCTCTCGTTCGCTTTCTCTCAATTCTATGGGCCTTACCCGCATTCCGTCGCCACCACCGTATCTAAAACCCTGCTATTTTACTGCATGCCTATTTGTTGTTAAGCGCTTACCAAGGGTTTGCTGACGCGGTCGATCAACGCCATCAGAAAGCCAAAGAACCATAGACCATTTACGCTTTGCCACAGTTTAGCCAGTATTAATCGGCCGGATGACAGCATGGCACTGATCACATTCAAGCGTAGTGCACGCTTAGCAGTAATGGCATGGACTTCTCCGCTTTTTGTCCAAGCTGAACGATTCGGTGGTTGTGGCGCAAACCCCGCTTCGTCCACATAGGCCAATTCAATTTCACCAGCTTGAGCTTGCTTAATCAGTTCAGCGATGTCTTGTCGGGCCTGCTCGAAGCGCTCGGGATCGCGCTTTTTTTTAAACTGTAACGAGTGCGTTTCCACACATAGCCCATGCGTTTTAACTCGTTCCGCAAGGTGCCAGCACTAATCGTTACTCCGCACTCCGTCGTTAGACGACTAACCAATACCCGGCAGTTCAAAGGTTCCGCATCGATCCATTCCTTGAGTTGGCTTCGATGCGCGTCAGTCAACTTGCTCGGCGCACCACTACGCGGTTGATCCGGTAAGCTGTTTAGTCCGTTTCTCCACCACTTTCGTCGCCGCTCGCGGACTGCTTCCGGCTTCACCCCCTGATGCTCTGCAATAGCAACGACTGTTTGACCCTCGGATAACATCAAAATGGTTTCCGCACGCTCCCGTTCTCGCCAATCACTCCCTTTCTTGATGATTAGCTGTAGTTGCTCTCGTTCGCTTTCTCTCAATTCTATGGGCCTTACCCGCATTCCGTCGCCACCACCGTATCTAAAACCCTGCTATTTTACTGCATGCCTATTTGTTGTTAAGCGCTTAGTTTATGCAACTTATTGATTTTTATAGCGGTGGTTTTTTCAGAAATTATGAGATCTGACATGTCGAGTGACACAAAAAGTGAAAAGTGTGCCAAATTAGTGAAAAGCTAGTGACACAAAAAATGAAAAAATTCAGCACACTTGATTTCTCAAACCAAATTGAGCGGATGTCAGATTTCAAAATAGATAAAAAAAATCTCACAATTGTGAAATGAAATCATAAGAAATAATGGAATTATGTATTGGATGATTATCACTGTTCATTCGAGCAGTGATCGTTATTCTTAACTCAGTCTTCCATGAAAGATACAAGGAGCTGTAACCTGTAATGAAGATTCAATCCGTTCGCATCAAGAATTTCCGCGCGTTGAAAGACGTGATGATTCCCTTCGATTCAGTAACGACCTTTATCGGGCCGAACGGTGCTGGCAAGTCAACAGTGCTTCGTGCGCTTGATTGGTTCTTTAACGGCAAGGTAGGCTCGCTGACAGAAAAAGACTGCTCTTTTGGGGCGACTGACGAAGAGATAGAAGTTCAGGTCACATTTGCTGAACTTACTGAGAATGACCGCGAGGCACTTGGCAAGTACGTGCCTGAAGGGGTCGCTACATTCACCGCATGGAAGCGTAGGTCACCTGATGGCTCCGACGTGCTCTCCGCCAATGCAAAGGGTTTCCCGGATTTCAATGCAATTAAGGCGGCAAGCAGTGCGGCCTCGAAAAAGGAACTATATTCCAAACTACGTGCGGACAGTCCAGCTTTAGGTTTACCGTCAGCTACTACCGCCGCAGCCATTGAACAGGCGATGACGACCTGGGAGTCCTCCAACACCGATCAACTCGTGGACGCTCCCGAAGCACTGCAGACCAACTTCTTCGGCTTCAACAGCGGCGGAAAAATGAGCGGTCTCTTCGACTTCGTTTTGGTGACGGCAGACCTTCGCGCAAGCGAGGAGTCTATCGACGGTAAATCGAGCATCATTGGCCGAATTCTAGAGCGATCTGTCGATCGTGCTGCCGCTGATGAGGAAATCGCGAAAATTGTCGAGGAGTCGCGTGCGAAACAGCAGAAAGTCTACAAGGAGAAGTTCAAGGAACAACTTGATACCATTACGACGCAACTTAACGAGGTAGTCACCTCTTACTCACCTGGACGGGCTGTCACGGTTTCTCCTGCGGAGGTGGAACTCAAAGCTCCCCGGACCTCATTCGAGGTGGCAGTGCTGGATGGAACAACTGAGACTGCCGTGGAACGACAGGGGCATGGCTTTCAGCGCACGATTCTGATCTCGGCGCTCCAACTCTTGGCGCAGTCTGGTTCGGCGTCGGCAGAGGGGGTTATTTGTCTGGCTATCGAGGAACCGGAACTCTTTCAGCACCCGATCCAGGCGCAAGCTTTCGCAAAGGTACTTAGGTCGCTCGCCGAAGACGACAGTAAGCGTATTCAAGTGACCTATGCGACTCATAGCCCCTACTTTCTTGAGGCTCGCCATTTCGACCAAGTCAGGCGACTGACGAGATCGTCTGACGCGACTCCTGTAGTCACTGTCCACTTCGCCACGGTAGCTGAGGTGAAGGCCAAGTTGAATGGGGTACAGGATGCCGAGAAAGTTGATAGTCAACTCGATGGCATCGTGGTTTGAAATGGTCTAATAACCCCGGACACTTCTAAAGGCAGAATTTATACTGCTAGCAGAGGTGACCATGAGTAACGACAAAAAACACAATCGACCCAAATATAGCCTTGAGTTCAAGCAAGATGCTACGAAGCTGGTTTTGGAAAAAGGCTACAGTCAGCAGCAAGCGGCCGATCATCTGGGCATATCGCAAAGCGCCCTAGGACGCTGGGTACGAGCGGAACGCAAGCCTTCGGCGAACGAATCTACGCTAAAAAAATCTTGCCTGAATCTGGAGGATCATGACGAATTGATCCGATTGCGCCAGGAAAACGAACAACTGCGGATGGAGCGCGAGATATTAAAAAAGGCCGCCGTCTTCTTTGCGAAAGAAGCCGAATACCCACAGGGCACAAGTAAAGTACGGATTTATTCAGGCGCAACAGAAGACGTATCCCGTGACCGTGCTGTGTCGAGTGATGCAGGTGAGCACCAGTGCTTATTATGCTTGGTGTAACAGTCCGACAGACGAAGACAAAAAACATCAAGATCAACAGCTTGCCGATAGCGTGCGGCAGCTTTTTACCGACAACAAGCAGTGCTTTGGTTCGCGTCGTGTAGCGGATCGATTGCAGAAACAAGGTTTTGCCGTCGGCCGCTTCAAAACGGGGCGGATCATGCGCGATTTAAAATTACAGGTCCGCTATCCCAAACGATTTAAAGTGACCACGGACAGTAAACACAATGAGGCCATATCCCCGAATCGGCTGGATCGGCAATTCAAGGTCGCTCAGCCAAATCAAGTGTGGACCACGGATATTACCTATGTCTGGACGTTACAGGGCTGGCTTTATGTCGCGGTCGTTATCGATCTGTTCTCCCGGCAAGTGGTGGGCTGGGCGATTGACGACCACATACCCACAGGGCACAAGTGCGGACCTCGCTCTGTGTCAACGCATTACAAATGGCCTCCTGGCGCCGCAAACCGCCGCCGGGTCTGCTGCATCATTCGGATCGCGGCAGCCAGTATGCCAGTCGGGAATATCGCCAGCATTTAGCAGTGATGAAGATGGAACAGAGCATGAGCCGAAAAGGCAATTGCTGGGATAATTCGCCGACAGAACGCTTTTTCCGTAGCTTGAAACATGAACAGCTCAACTACGAAAAATTCAAAACCCAGGAAGCGGCGAAACTGAGCGTGATCGACTATTTGGCTTTTTACAACGGTCGTCGATCGCACTCAACATTGGGCTATCAATCCCCGATCGAATTCGAGCGGGACTTTTCGAAAAACGCTGCCTAAACAGGTGTCCGGTTTTTGTTGACCATTACACTGGCTGCAAGGTCTGATCGAACGACGAGGCTTCAACAAAGCCGCCGTGGCGCTGGCCAACAAGAATGCCCGGATACTCTGGGCGATGGCGACGCAGGGCAAAGCATACCGAGCGGGGGCATAACCACCGTTCGATGCCGGGTTATCCACCCTTTGCCCAACGCCTCCACGCGAGGGAAGGGCTCCGGCGTCGGGCAAAGGGTGGATAACCCTCAATCCGGTGTAGGGCAAGACAAACAGAGTTCAACAGATTGCGGAGGCAAGTAACTCAAAAGTGATGACATTCAACAGGTCAGACCGGTGCTTTTAAATCCCGTTCCGCGCATAAGTTCTTAAGAAACCGTTAGGATGATAGTGGAAAAAGCGCGCGGATAGATTCATCAGGGTCCGAAGGCCTATCAAGTACCTTCATCAAGAGACCGAATATATGGCTGCAATCTTGATCTCTGTTGGAAACATCAATTTTGATAACACTTGGCTTGCAATTGGGGAGGAGTCCATATATGCGGTAAACAACGTGCACCGCATCGTTCGCGATTGGTGCGGTTCGTAAACTCACCACACCCTACAAATAAATCAAAGTCTGCCTATACCATCAAGCGTCGGCCCCCATAAAGCTCCATGACTGACCGGCTTTATTCACCGAGCAACCGCCGCGCCAGCAAAGCCTGCATGTCCCGCCGTCCGTCGGCGATCAGATAAACATAGACTAGTGGGGCTATGATGCGATAGACGATGCGGTAGGGTTTGAAGAAGACTTGGCGGTATTCCTGTATCCCCAGCGCCGCAAGTTCTTTCGGGAAATTGCCGCGTTCCGGGAAACTCGCCAAGTCGTCCAGCGTTTGCAACAACTTGTCCAGGACGGCATCGGCATTGGCCGGCGTATCGAATTCGGCGATGTAATCGTAAAGGCTTTCCAAATCCTGCTCGGCGCCGCGAGTCAGCAGCACTTGATAGGCAGCAGGCATCAGCGATTCGTCTTTTTCGCGCGCAGTCGGGCGGCGACTTCGGCCGCGGGTTTGGCGTTGCCGTCCGCAATGTCCCGGTTGCCCAAGGCCAGAATTTTTAGCAGGGCCAGGGTTTCCTGGGTTTCTTCATAGGAGGCGACATCTTGCAACACCGCCTTGGCTTCGCCGTTTTGGGTAATGACCAAAGGTTCGCGGCATTCGGCCAGTTTTAACAGCACTTCGGCGGCGTTGGCTTTCAGGTAACTGATGGGTTTGACTTGAGACGAGAAGCGCATGGAGGCACCGATGAATTTATAAAGGACTTAATATAGTCTTCTAATAGTCCGGCGACAAGCATCGAAATTGCCTAAGGAATGAATTCGTAACATTCGCGCGATTACGCTTCGTTAATCGCACCTACACAAGCTGCCGGCGGTTATGAGTTGCGGTTTTCTGAAGCTGCTGAAGCAAAGGCAGCAATTCGGGAATATCGGTTTGGATGATGCTCCATAGGGTATCGTTGTCGATGCCGAGATAACCATGAATCAATCGGTTGCGGGTGGCGATGATCATGCGCCAGGGTATTTGCGGATTGTTTTCGCGAATTTCGCCGGGAATATGGGTTGCGGCTTCGCCGATCAATTCCAGGTTGCGGACAGTGGCATCGTAGTTTAATCCGCTATCGATAAAGCGCTGCTGATCGAGGCCTTCGGTCTAAATGAGTACTTTTTCGGCAAACGTCAGCATATCGTCCTGATAAAAACGCCATTCGTGCGCGGCGGTTTCAGACATCGATGGCGTCCTTTTCGACGAATGGCCGCAATTCTGGGCGCAAGGCTTTATCGGTGACTAAATCCACCGGGCAACCCAACTGATCTTCCAGATAAAATTGCACTCCGAAATAACGGCTGGAGGTGGCGGGACCATCGAAGCCGACCAGAATGTCCACGTCGCTATTGTCCCCGGCTTCGTCGCGCGCTGTGGAGCCAAATAAAGCCAGTTGTGTGACGCCGAACCGTTGCGCGACAACGGGTTTCAGTTTTCTCAGTAGCTCTAAAGCATGGTTCCGTTTCATAAGGCTTTGTGGATTGAGTTCGTGAAATTCCGCTTTCAGTTAGAAATGGATAGTAGCATCGAAAGCCTAAAAGCAGATTGTCTCTTTTATCGAGGGTTTTACCCTAAAATACGCACAATTCAACGCCCGCTCGATCAAAACGACATAAGCATGGCCGAAACCGACCCCGAAATAGCCCTCCAATACGATTTGTCGGCCGTTGTGATTCCCTTGCTGAAAGGCGTGATCTACCAGGAAACCGACGGCGGATTGTGGAGCGCGCTGCTGAATCTGCAAGCCAGGGTGCGGGATTACGTGGCGGTGTTGGGTTTGGAGTTGGTGTTGGACGAGGCTGAGGGCTATGCGTTTTTGCGTTCGCGCCAGCTGGAGGGTGTGGACGACGAGGCGGCGCCGAAGTTGCCGCGTTTGATCGCCCGCCGGCCCTTGTCGTTTCCGGTCAGTTTGTTGCTGGCCTTGTTGCGCAAGCGTTTGGCCGAGTTCGACCGGGGCGGCGGCGAGACCCGGCTGGTGTTGTCGCGCGAGGACATCGTCGAATTGGTCCGGGTGTTTTTGCCGCAACGCAGCAACGAAGCGCGGCTGATCGATCAGATCGAAACCCACATCAATAAGGTGGTCGAACTGGGCTTTTTGCGTAAACTCAAGACCGCTGCCAATCAATCCGCCAGTTACGAGGTCAGGCGCATTCTCAAGGCTTTCGTCGATGCGCAATGGTTGTCGGAATTCGACGCCCGGCTGGCCGAATACCAAACCCAATTGACCGCTGGCGGGGAATAATGCAAAACGACCTGCAACTGTCGCTGGATTTCGTCGACGACGACACCCTGTCCGGCTTCCGCTTGCAACGGCTGGAAGTCTATAACTGGGGCACTTTCGACGGCCGGGTCTGGAGCTTGCAGCTCAATGGCCGCAACGCGCTGTTGACCGGCGACATCGGTTCCGGCAAATCGACCTTGGTCGATGCGGTGACGACGCTGCTGGTGCCGGCTCAACGCATCGCTTACAACAAGGCGGCCGGTGCGGACAGCAAGGAGCGCAGCCTGCGTTCCTACGTGCTGGGCCATTACAAATCGGAGCGCAACGAAGTCAGCGGCAGCGCCAAGCCGGTGGCCTTGCGCGGCGACAACAGTTATTCGGTGATCCTCGGCGTATTTCACAACGCCGGCTACGACCAGACCGTGACGCTGGCGCAAGTGTTCTGGATTGCCGACCGTCAGGGCCAGCCGGCCCGGCTCTATGCCGGTTGCGAGCGGGACTTGAGCATCGCCCGCGATTTTTCCGACTTCGGCAGCGACATAAGCCAATTGCGCAAGAAACTGCGCGGCCTGGGCGCCGAGTTGCACGACAGCTTTCCGCCTTACGGCGCCTGGTTCCGCCGCCGCTTCGGCATCGACAACGAGCAGGCGCTGGAATTGTTCCATCAAACCGTGTCGATGAAATCGGTCGGCAATCTGACCGACTTCGTCCGCAGCCACATGCTGGAGCCGTCCGAGGTGGCGCCGCGCATTGCCGCGTTGATCAATCATTTCGACGACCTGAACCGCGCCCACGACGCGGTGCTGAAAGCCAAGCGCCAGATGAGTTTGTTGACGCCGTTGGTGGCCGATTGCCAGCGTCACGGACAACTGCACGCACAAACCGAAACCCTGCGCGCCTGCCGCGAAGCCTTGCGTTCGTTTTTCGCCGGCTTGAAACAAAGCTTGCTGGAAAAGCGTCTGGTGACATTGGATGAAGATCTTGCCCGCCAAAACGCCCAGCTCGACCGGCTGAGCGAGCGCAAGCGGCAACAGCGAATGGAAGTGGGTGAACTGCAACGCCAGATTGCCGCCAACGGCGGCGACCGCATCGCTCAATTGGGTTTGGAAATCGAGCGTCTGCAAGATGAAATGGCGCGCCGCCGCGATAAGTCCGCCCGTTACGAAAAATTGCTGCAAACCTTGGACTTGCCGGCCCCGGAAGACGCCGACGGCTTTCTGGCGCAGCAAAAGCAATTTGCCGATTTGCGGGAAAGCGCCTCCGCTCGTGAGGCGGATTTGCAGAACCAGGCCAGCGAAATCGGGGTGGCGTTTGCGCAGGGCCGCAATGAACATCAAGCCCTGCAAGCGGAATTGACCAGCCTGAAAACCCGGCGCAGCAATATCGACGATGCCCAAATCAAAATGCGCGAGGCCTTGTGTCTGGCATTGAATCTGGCCGAGGCCGAAATGCCGTTCGCCGGCGAGCTGATCCAGGTCCGCGACGAGGACAAGGATTGGGAAGGCGCCGCCGAACGGCTGCTGCGCAATTTCGGCTTGTCCTTGCTGGTGCCGGATGCGCATTATGCGGCGGTGGCCGACTGGGTGGACCGGACGCAGTTGCGGGGCCGGCTGGTGTATTTCCGGGTGCGGTCCGGCCAACGCGGCGATTTGCCGGATTTGCACCGCGATTCCTTGGTTCGCAAACTGGCGATCAAGCCCGACTCGGCGTTTTACGATTGGCTGGAGCGCGAAATCGCCCATCGTTTCGACGTCGCCTGCTGCGCCACCCAGGAGCAGTTTCGCCGCGAGCAAAAGGCCGTCACCCGCGCCGGGCAAATCAAGGCGCCGGGCGAGCGCCACGAAAAAGACGACCGCCATCGCCTGGACGACCGCAGCCGCTATGTGTTGGGCTGGTCCAATGCCGCCAAGATCGCCGCGCTGGAAGCCAAGGCCAAGCTATTGGAAAGCCGTCTGGCCGATTTGGCCGGCAAATTGGCGCAGATCGACCAGGCGAGGCAAGCGGTCAAGGCGCAACTGGCGACCTTGGCCAGTTTGGGCGAGTACCGCGATTTCCGCGAGCTGGATTGGCGACCGCTGGCCGGCGAGATTGCCCGGCTGGAACACGAAAAACGCGAGTTGGAAGCGGCGTCCGATCTGCTCAAACAACTGACCGAGCAGTTGGAGACGCTACAACAAGCGCTGGCCGATACCGAGCAGGCGTTAAACGGCAAAATCAAGGAAACCGGCGCCACCGAACAGCGCAAGCTGGCCGCCGAAGCGCTGCTGGCGGAAACCGGCGAGATTTTGCGCGAGGCCGGCGCGGAACATGCCGCGCATTACCCGGCGCTCGACGCGATGCGCGGCGAAGTGTTGGGCGAGCGGCAACTGACGATCGAATCCTGCGACAACCGCGAACAGGATTTTCGCGGCTGGCTGCAAGCCAGGATCGACGCCGAAACCAAGAAACTCAACAACCTGCGCGACAAAATCATCGATGCGATGCGCGGCTATTGCGCGGCATTTCCGCTGGAAACCCAGGAAGTCGATGTCGGCATCGCTGCCGGCGGCGAATATCAAGCCATGTTGCAAAGCTTGCAAGCCGACGACTTGCCGCGTTTCGAGGCCCGTTTCAAGGAATTGCTCAACGAAAACACCATCCGCGAGGTCGCCAACTTCCAGTCGCAATTGGCCCGCGAGCGCGAGACCATCAAGGAGCGCATCGCCCGTATCAACGAATCCCTGACCCAGATCGACTACAACACCAACCGCTACATCGTGCTGGAAGCGCAGCCGACGCCGGATGCCGACGTGCGCGATTTTCAAAGCGAATTGCGCGCCTGCACCGAGGGCGCGTTGACCGGTTCCGACGACGAGCAATATTCGGAAAACAAGTTTCTCGAAGTCAAAAAAATCATCGAACGCTTTCGCGGCCGCGAAGGCCAAGCCGAGCAGGACCGGCGTTGGACCGGTAAAGTGACCGACGTGCGCAATTGGTTCAATTTCGGCGCCAGCGAGCGGTGGCGGGAAGACGGCAGCGAGCACGAACATTATTCCGACTCGGGCGGCAAGTCCGGCGGCCAAAAGGAAAAGCTGGCCTACACCATTCTGGCGGCCAGCTTGGCCTATCAATTCGGCCTGGAATGGGGTGCGTTGCGCTCGCGTTCGTTCCGTTTCGTGGTGATCGACGAAGCCTTCGGCCGCGGTTCCGACGAATCGGCGCAATACGGTTTGCGACTGTTCGAGAATCTCAATCTGCAATTGCTGATCGTCACGCCGCTGCAGAAAATCCACATCATCGAACCTTACGTGGCGGCGGTCGGCTTTGTGCATAACGAAGCAGGCCGCGCCTCGAAACTGCGCAATCTCAGCATCGAACAATATCGGGCCGAACGCGCGGCGCGCGGCGGATGAGCCAGCCGGTCTGGACTTTGCCGGCCGAGCTGCGCTTAGAACTGGACAAGCGCTGGCAGCGCGGCCAAATTCTGGCGGAAAGTTTGGCGCCGAACGGTTTATTTCCGTTGCGAATCGCGCTGAAGCAACCCAGTCCGGCGCAACTGGCCGCCGATTTTGGCGGGGTGCAAGCTTGGGTCGAAACCTGGCTGGCGGCGGATGCCCGGCATTTTTCGGTCGAATGGCGCGAGATCAATCATCGGCTGTCGGGCCGGAATCGGTTGCCGGCGGCGGTGGTTTTCGATACGGCGGAGGATGCCGCGGCGTATTTGAAAAAATCCAGGGAGTTGGCGGTTTTTGCGCAATTGGCGACGACGCTGACTGGCGATTTCGCGGTGTTGCGTGGCTGGCTGTTGAAATACCCGCTACGGGCTCTGGAGCATGCGGGCGAATGGCAAAAACTGTTGAGCGTGGCCGGTTGGATGGTCGCGCATCCCCGGCCCGGCATTTATCTGCGCCAGATCAGCCTGCCCGGCATCGACAGCAAATTTATCGAGAGCCGCAAGAAATTGCTGGGCGAATGGCTGGATTTGCTGTTGCCGGAGTCGGCAATCGACGTCGCGCAAACCGGTGTTGCCGGTTTCGAAGCGCGTTACGGCTTTTTGGCGAAGCCGGCGACGATTCGGTTTCGGGTGTTGGATAGCCGGCTCGCCATCGCCGGCTTGACCGACTTAAGCGTCACCGCCGATGAGTTTGCGGTTTTGAATCTGCCGGTAGTGCGGGTGTTCGTCACCGAAAACGACATTAACGGTCTGGCCTTTCCGGATGTTCAGGGCAGCATCGTCATTTTCGGCAGGGGGTACGGCTTCGACGCGTTGGCGAAAGCCGAGTGGTTGCGCGACAAACAAATTCATTATTGGGGCGATATCGACAGCCACGGCTTTGCGATTCTGAGCCAGTTTCGCCAGTATTTTCCGCAAACCCGGTCACTGTTGATGGACCAAGCCACCTTGCTGGCTCACCGCGCCTCGTGGGTGACAGAAGCCGCGCCCGGCCGGGCCGATTTATCTGAGCTGAGCGCCGAGGAAAGCGCGCTGTACGACGCACTGCGCGACAACCGTTACGGCCGAAATGTCAGGCTCGAGCAGGAGTACGTCGGTTTCGACCGTTTGCAGGCTTGGTTAGCCGGGTTGTGCGGCGGGGAAAAATAACGGGGGGTGTTCTATCGGAGTGGGCCGATTTGTGGGAGTGGCGATCCGGTGCTAGCCTTTTCCGGGTCAAGTTCCGGACCATAAACTGCGGAGGCCCTTAGATGCATTCGAAGATTCAGGACGTTTTTACCCAGCTCCATGTCGATGTCGCCCGCAATTCCACCGACGATTTCAATCTGTTTCACGATCCGCATAAATGGCAGCGGATTAAAGACAATCCGTTCGACGGACCGATTTCGTTGGGTTTCCAGTTGGAGTCTCTGATCGAAGGCCGACTTGCAACGTTTCGCGCTAGCCGGGACGAAGTGGATTTGATCGAGCGGCATGGGCTGCATTTCAGTAACTATCAATTTTCCTTCGCCAATGCGATCAAGCCCGGCCAGACGATTCAGGTCGAGATCAAGGACAGCCAATTCAAAGCCGAGCCCGAGCCGGTATTGAGTAATCGCATCGCGGTCAAGGCCGAAGGCAATCTGGCCTTGATGGGCTACAAAAAAGAAACGGTCGAGCCGCTGTTTTTGCCGAATCCGAATTTGTCGCGCATCGGCGAATTGAAGATTCAACCGGATCGCTGTTTTTTGCCGAACGGCTTCTTCCTGAAGCGTAAATTCATGATGACCAGCAACGCCAAGAATTTTCTGTGTGCGTCGCTGCGCGACCAAACCGAGTATTTCGACGAGTTGCAGGATAAAGTCAAATTTCCGGAAATATTCCCGTGTGCCTTGCTGTCCAGCGCGTTATTGGAAAAAGCCCTGAAATGGCTGCACGATTTCGAGCGCAACCCCATGGTCTATACTTCGCACAAAATCAGTATCGACAGGCGTTTGCTGGCTCAACTCAGAAGTAACGACGCGCTACATATTCTGATCAAGCCGGCGGAGGAGTCGGCGGCTCACGATTTCGGCGACCCGAAGGCGACTCCGCTGGATTACGAATGTTACGGCTTGTTCGGTTCGGACAACGCGGTATTGTTCCGCGCCTTGATTTCCTTAACGCCCCTGGAACTGATCGTTAAAGCGATGCACAAATGATGACTGGCAATTCTGTGGATTTTTTTTCAAGGAGATGCGATGAGAGTGTTTCTGACGATGTCGTTCTTGTTGTTAACGGCCTGCGAACAAGAAGTTGCGATATCGCCGAAACCCCGCCCGGCGGAGATTGTTGAAGTCGGCGAGCGTACCCGAGCGGCCCCGACGGTGTTGGTCGGCGAGGTGCGTTCCCGCTACGAAAGCGCGCAAGGTTTTCGGATACCCGGCAAAATCGTCCAGCGATTGGTGGAACGCGGCGCCGTGGTCAGGAAAGGACAGGTGCTAGCTAAACTGGACGACAAGGATACCAGCCTGTCTGCCAGCTCGGCGCAAGCCGAGCTGCATGCGGCGGAGGCGGATTTGGCGCTGGCGCAGGCCGAGTTGGAGCGCCAGCGCAGTTTATTCCAACGTAAATTCGTGTCCGCCCAAGCGTTGGACATTCAGGAAGCCAAGTTCAAATCGGCTCAAGCCCGTGTCAAACAGACTACAGCCGAAGCCGCCGTCCGCAGTAACCAATCCCGTTATACCCAATTGCAGGCCGACCGTGACGGCGTCGTCACTGAAATTCGGGCCGAACCGGGCCAGGTGGTCGAGGCCGGGGAAGTGGTGGCGCGAATTGCGGCGACCGACAGCCTGGAAGTAGCCATTTCCGCGCCGGAATCCCATATCGGCGGCGCAGCGCTTGGTGCGGCGGCCGAAATCAAACTATGGGCGCTACCGAGTAAGGTTTACCGCGGATCGGTGCGGGAAGTGGCGCCGGCCGCCGACAGCGTGACGCGGACCTTTCAGATGCGGGTGGCTTTGGCCGACGCCGATGCCGCCGTTCATCTGGGTATGACGGCCGGGGTTCGCTTCGAGGCGGCAGCCGATCAGGCCTGGTTATTGCCGTCGACCGCCGTGACCCAGCGCGACGGCCAGGCCGTGGTTTGGGTGGTCGAACCGGCGACCGGCGCCGTTACCCCGCGCCCGGTACAAACCGGCCCGTTCCGCGAGGACGGCACCATTGTCAACCAAGGCTTGCAGAGCGGCGATTGGGTGGTGGCGGTTGGCGCCCAAACCCTGGTGCCGGGCCAGATTGTGCAGCCGGTTAGACGGGAGCGGCCATGACCGGACGCTTCAACCTTTCCGAATGGTCGTTACGCCACCCGGCTTTGGTGTTATACGCGCTGTTGGTGTTGACAGTAGTCGGCGCCGTTTCCTATAGCCGGCTCGGCCAATCCGAAGATCCGCCTTTCACCTTCAAGCTGATGGTGGTACGCACCGGCTGGCCGGGCGCTAGCGCCCGCGAAGTCGAACTGCAAGTCACCGACAAGCTGGAGAAAAAACTACAGGAAGTGCCGTGGCTGGACAATCTGCGCAGTTACTCGCGGCCGGGCGAATCGCTGATATTCGTGTTGGCCAAGGACTCGACCCCGCCGGAGGAAGTCCCGAACATTTTTTACCAGGTGCGGAAAAAAATATTCGATATCCGCCAAACCCTGCCCGACGGGGTGGAAGGGCCGACCTTCAACGACGAATTCGGCGATGTTTACGGCAACCTCTATGCCCTGGTCGGCGACGGTTACGATTATGCCGCGCTCAAGCGATATGCCGATGCGGTACGCGCCCAGTTGCTACGAGTTGGGGACGTCGCGAAAGTGGACTTCTTCGGTGAGCAGCAGCAACGAATTTACATCGATTTGTCCAACGCCAAACTGGCGACGATCGGCATCGATACCGCGACGCTGATCCGCACTTTGCAATCCCAGAATCTGATGACCGGCAGCGGCGGTTTCGATTTCAGTGACGAGCATATCCGCATCGGCGTCAGCGGCCGTTACGACAGCCTGGAACAATTGCGCGACCTCAGATTGCGCGCCAATGGCAATGAATTCCGCCTGGGCGACGTCGCCAGCGTCAGCCGCGGTTTCGAAGATCCGCCGCACGACCGGGTGCGCTACCAAGGCCGCGACGCGCTGTTGATCGGGGTATCGATGCGCGACGGCGGCGATATCATTCAATTGGGCCGCAATCTGGATACCGAAGTCAAAGCGGTGCAAGCCCTATTGCCTATCGGGCTGGAATTGCATCCGGTATCGTCGCAACCGCAAGCGGTGCAGCGCTCGGTCAACGAATTCGTCAAATCGCTGGTCGAGGCTTTGGTCATCGTCTTGGGCGTCAGCCTGATGTCCTTGGGTCTGCGGACCGGCATTGTGGTTGCGATCAGCATCCCGGTGGTATTGGCGGCGACGTTTTGGCTGATGCATTTGTTCGGCGTCGGGCTGCACAAAATTTCACTGGGTGCGCTGATATTGGCGCTGGGGCTATTGGTGGACGACGCCATTATTGCGGTGGAGATGATGGCCTCAAAAATGGAACAGGGCTGGGAACGCGCCCGCGCCGCGGCCTTTACCTACACCTCGACCGCGATGCCGATGTTGAGCGGAACCTTGGTCACTGCGGCCGGTTTTCTGCCGATTGCGACCGCGGCCTCGTCGACCGGCGAATACACCCGTTCCATGTTCCAGGTAGTGGTGATTGCATTACTGGTGTCCTGGCTGGCGGCGGTGGTGTTCGTGCCGTATTTGGGCTTTCACTTGTTGCCGGAATTTCGGGAAGGCCGGCGCCCGGACTCGATCCTGAACCGGCTCCGGGCGAAATGGAAAAAGACGCCGGCTGCGGCAGCCGCTCACGCAGATCTGTACCAAACCCCGTTTTACCGGCGCTTCCGCGGTGTGGTGGAAACCTGCGTGATTTACCGGGGCTGGGTGATTTTGTTGACTGTAGCAATCTTCGGCGCGGCAATTTTCGGCTTCAAGTTCGTCCAGCAACAGTTTTTTCCGGACTCGACCCGGCCGGAACTGATCGTCGATTTGCGTCTGGCCGAGGGCGTTTCCTATGCCGCGACCGAAACTCAGGTGAAAAAGCTGGAGGCCTGGCTGGAGCGGCAGGACGGCATCGACAATTACGTGGCCTATGTCGGCACCGGCAGCCCGCGTTTCTATCTGCCGCTGGACCAACAACTGGCCCAACGCAGTTTCGCCCAGTTGGTGGTTTTGACCAAAGGTCCGGCCGAGCGCGAAGCGTTGCGGGAAAAATTGATTCGTTTGTTCGAACAGGATTTTTCAAGCTTGCGCGGCAGCGTGTTGCGTTTGGAAAACGGGCCGCCGGTCGGCTTTCCGGTGCAGTTTCGCGTCTCCGGCCCGGATTTGCCGACTTTGCAGGCCATCGCCCGCCAGATCGCCGAGGTGATGCGCGCCAATCCGCATCTGTCGAATGTGCAGCACGATTGGGAAGAGCCGGTGAAAGTGGTGCGCGTCGATATCGACCAGTCCAAAGCCCGCTTGTTGGGCATCACATCCAGCGACATCGCCAATCTGGTCAACGGCGCCTCGCAGGGTTTATACGTCAGCGAGTTTCGGGAAGGCATCGAACGTATCGATTTGCTGGTGCGCGGCACCGCCACGGAACGCAAGCATTTGTCGCGGCTGGAAAATCTGATGATCCCGTCCGCCGACGGCCGCAGCGTACCGCTGTCGCAGATTGCCAAACTGGAATACGGTTTCGAAGAGGGCGTGATCTGGCGCCGCAATCGGTTGCCGACCGTGACGGTGCGCGCCAATCTGTACGGCACTATCCAGGCGCCGGTGGTGTCGGCCCAAGTCGAGAGCCAACTGGACCAGATCAAGCGGCAGTTGCCGCTCGGGTACCGCCTGGAAGTCGGCGGCGCGGTGGAGGAATCGGCCAAGGGCGGCGATTCGGTCGCGGCGGGCATGCCGCTGTTTTTGTTCAGCGTATTGACGGTGTTGATTATCCAGTTGCAAAGTTTCTCGCGAGTGGCCTTGGTGTTGCTGACCGCGCCCTTGGGCATGATCGGCGTGACCTTGTTCTTGCTGGTGTTCCAGCAGCCGTTCGGTTTCGTGGCGATGTTGGGCACGATTGCGTTGTCCGGCATGATCATGCGCAACTCGGTGATCCTGGTCGATCAGATCGAGCAGGACAAGCGGGCCGGGAGCAGCGACTTCGATGCCATCGTCGATTCCACCGTGCGCCGGTTCCGCCCTATCGTGCTGACCGCGGCGGCGGCGATTCTGGCGATGATACCGCTGACGCGCAGCGCGTTTTTCGGGCCGATGGCCGTTGCGATCATGGGCGGATTGACCGTCGCCACCATTTTGACCTTGCTGTTTCTGCCGGCGTTGTATGCCGCCTGGTTTCGGGTCGCACTCCCCGGCGCCCAAACCGATTCTTGATTCGCATTTTCCATTCCGGCCGTTCGTCGCTTTCGGCCACGAACGGCCCCTTAGCCTTACCGGCTCGAATATCTAATTTTCGGATAACTATATGCCGATATAGCATTAATAGTTTGATCGCTTGCGCTGGCATAATGCAGCCGTTATCGAATTTTACGAATTGAAAAGGTAAAAAATGAATTTGATGTATACCTTATCCGGCTTCGCGGTCGGTTTGCTGGTCGGCATTACCGGCGTCGGCGGCGGCTCTTTGATGACGCCGTTATTGGTGTTTTTGTTCGGCTTCAAACCGGCGGTCGCAGTGGGTACCGATTTGCTCTATGCCTCGATCACCAAAACCGCCGGTGTGTTCGTCCACCACGGCAAACACGGCTCGGTGGACTGGAAAATCGTCGGCTGGCTGGGGCTGGGTAGCCTGCCGTTTGCCGGTGCGACCTTGTATGTCTTGAAAAACCTGATGGCGGTCGGCAAGGAAACCACCGGCGCGATCACGTTTACCTTGGGTGTGGCGCTGCTGCTGACAGCATGCGCTCTATTGGTACGCAGTTTGTTGTTGCGCAAAGCCGCTAAACAGCAGATCGACGACGACCATAGCACTCAGGAAAACAGCGGCCGGTTTTCGCCGCGCTGGGAGAAAATTGCGACGGTGCTGACCGGTGCCGTACTCGGCGTGCTAGTCACCTTGTCCTCGGTTGGTGCCGGTGCGCTGGGCACGGTCGCTTTGCTGTTCTTGTACCCGCGAATGTCGACTTTGAAAGTCGTCGGCACCGATCTGGCCCACGCGATTCCGTTGACCGCGGTGGCCGGCCTCGGCCATTTGAGTTTGGGCAATTTCGATCTGGATTTGCTGATTAGTCTGTTGTTGGGGTCGGTGCCGGGGATTTGGATCGGCAGCCATTTGAGCGCGAAAATTCCGGAACATGTATTGCGGCCGGTATTGGCGACTTTGCTGCTGGTGATCGGCACCAAATTCGTGTTGCAGTAATTCTTAGGACCAAGGCCGCCTGATCCGGATCGGAAGCGCGCCTTGGGCCAAGCTTGTCATAATCCTCGCTGCAACAACTTCAAGGCGTTGGCAAATTCGGCTTTCAGCCGGTAGACCTGTGCCGGCCGATGGGCGCCGTTGGCTTCGGTTTGCCCCGCTATTTCCTCCAACACCCCCAGTTCGTCCATTTTTCGGCGGAAGCTGACTTTATTCAAGGTCTCGCCCAGGCAGGCTTCGTAGATTTTTTGCAATTTCGGCAAGGTGAAGCGTTCCCCGGCCAAGTGGCAGGGTAACGAAGAATATTGCGATTTGTTGCGGATGCGCTCCACCGCGGCCTGGACAATGTCGTTGTGGTCGAAGGGTAAGCGCCGCAGCGCATCGACCGGGCAAATCGACAATCCGGGATGCTCGGCCTGCAGCAGCAATTCGGCGTTGACCAGCGCAAAATAAGCGATCGAAATCGACCAGCCCCTGGGGTCGCGGGCGCAGCCGTCGAAGGTACGCAACTGTTCCAGGTAAGGCGGATTCACTCCGGCTTTCTGGCGCAGAATGCGCAGCGCCGCATCCAGGCTGTCGCGGTCGGTCTCGGCGTGGATGTAGCCGCCCGGCAAGGCATCCAGGCCGGCGAAAGGCTCGTGTTCGCGCCTGGCCAGGGCCACGCTCAATTGCTGCTGGTGAATCGTCAGCAGCACCACATCTATCGTTGCAATCATCCGCTCGGACATAGAGAGCGTTTATCCTTCAGGCTGTTTAGTAACAAAATGTGAAATTTAGCAATGTAAGTCTTATTTTATAGATATTTTTCGTTGTTTTAATAGTTGCAATATGTAACTAACAGGAATAAGCTAAGCCCGTCCCGATTTTATAGCCGGAGCAGGCATTATGAATGCGATCCAATTGTTGATCATCGACGCCCAAAACGATTTTTGCGACCGTCCCTTCGCCGGCGCATTGCCGGCTTTGCCGGTTCCCGGCGCCTATCAGGACTGCCTGCGTCTGGTCCGGCTGATAGATCGGCTGGCCGAGGCGATAGATTCGGCCATCGTCAGCCTCGATTTGCACCACAGTATCGATCTGGCGCATTACACGATGTGGCGCGACGCGAACGGCGCCTTGCCGCCGCCGTTTACCCAGGTCACGGCGGCGGACGTCCGCCACGGCCGTTACCGCGCGTTGGCGGCAGCAATATCCGCCGACGCCGAGCAGTACATTCTGGAATATTTGCAAAATCTGGAGCAGCTCGGTTTGGCGTTGACACTGTGGCCGCCGCATTGTCTGGTCGGCTCGCCGGGCGCAAATTTGAACCCCGAACTTGCCGGTGCGCTGCAACGCTGGGAATCCAAATGCTTTAAGGCTATCGATGTGATCGAAAAAGGCCGCAACATCTGGACCGAAAGCTTTTCGGCGTTGAAAGCGGTGATTCCCTACCCCGGCGACGCCGATACCGACTTGAACCGGCACTTGCTCGAGCTGTTGGCCGGTCCGCAACCGGTCTGGGTGGCCGGCCAGGCCAGCAGCCACTGCGTCAGGCAAACCGTGTTGGACCTGTTGCAATACGGCCCGGCCGATATTACCGAGCGTTTGACGCTGCTGACCGATTGCATGAGCCCGGTGCCGGGTTGCGAAGCATTGGCCGAGCAATTTTTTGACGATGTGCGGCAGCGGGGCGTCCGCTTGGCCGCCACTAGCGAACTCGGCCGCGGCCGGCCGTAACGGAGGAAGCGATGGCCCCGATTGTGAAAAGCTTGTTGGAAAACGATCTTTATAAATTTCCGATGTGGCAAACCATGCTGCATAAACGCCCCGAAGCCACCGCGGAATACGGTTTCGTCTGCCGCAACACGCCGGAATATCCGCTGGCCGAACTGGTTGCCGACGTCAAGTGCGAGTTGGAGCAGTTGTGCACACTGCAATTCGCCGACCACGAACTCGAGTATTTAAGCGGGCTTAGTTATTTGAAGCCGGATTTCATCGAGTTTTTATCGCTGTTCCGCTTCAAACCCAAATATCTGCAAGTCTATGCCGAGGGTGACCGGCTTAGAATCGATGCCGCCGGCCCGCAAGTTCACGTGATGAATTTCGAGATTTTTGTTTTATACATCGTCTCGGAACTGTATTTCCGCCGTTTCGATCAAGCCGCCTTGTTGGCCGAAGGCCGGCGCCGGCTGCAACAAAAAATCGCGATGCTGAAAGACTTTGCCGAACAGCCGGCCGAAACCCATCCGTTCGAGTTTTTCGACTTCGGCTTGCGCCGCCGGGCCTGGGGCAGCTGGCAGGAAGAAGTGGTGCAGACCTTGTCGACCGAATTGCCGAATTTGTTCAAAGGCACCTCGAATGTTTATCTGGCCCAAAAATACGGGCTGAAACCGATCGGCACGATGGCGCACGAGTATTTGCAATCTTACCAGGCGCATATCGTCCGCTTGCGCGAGTTCCAACGCACGGCGCTGGAGGATTGGGCGCAGGAGTTCCGCGGCAATTTGGGGATCGCCTTGACCGATACCATCGGCATGGATGCGTTTTTGCGCGATTTCGATCTGTATTTCGCCAAGCTGTTCGACGGTTTGCGCCACGATTCCGGCGATCCGGGCATTTGGGGCGAAAAAGCCATCGCCCATTACCAAGCGTTAAAAATCGATCCGCACACCAAGCGTCTGGTGTTTTCCGACGGTCTGGACATGCCGAAAGCGATCGGGCTGTACCGCCAATTCGCCGGCCGGATCCAGCTGGGGTTCGGCATCGGCACGAATTTGACTAACGATCTCGGCGTCAAACCGCTGAATATCGTCATGAAACTGATGCGCTGCAACGGCGATCCGGTGGCCAAGTTATCGGACGCGCCGGGCAAAACCTTGTGCGACGACCCGACCTTCGTCGCCTATTTGCGGCAGATTTTCAACCACTACGTCTGAAGCGGGGATCAGTTATGCCGGGACAAACACCATTGCGTATCGCCGTCGCCCAAACCAATCCGACCGTCGGCGATTTTGCCGGCAACCTGCGCATCGCCGAGCAGGCGTTTCGCGACGCCGAGCGGCTGCAAGCGCAGTTGCTGGTATTTCCGGAGCTTTCGTTGTGCGGCTACTATCCGGGAGATTTGCTGAACGACGCGGCGTTCATCCGTGAGGCTGAGCGGGCTCTGGCAGAGTTGGCGGAACTTTCCCGCCGGTTTCCGGGAATTAGCGTTATCGCCGGTTTGCCGCAAACCCGTTCCGGGCCGGGCAAGCCGCTGCACAATTCCTTGCTTGCGCTGGCAAACGGCCAAGTGCTTGCCGCGTACCACAAACAATTGTTACCGACCTACAACATTTTCGACGAGCGGCGGCACTTCGAGCCGGGGCCGGCCACCGCCGCCAGCATCGAAGTCGCCGGCTATAAAGTAGGTTTGATGATCTGCGAAGACGGCTGGAACGACGCTGCCAACGATTATCCGGTCAATCCTTACCAGGCTTTGGCCGCAATCGGGCCGGACCTGGTGGTCAGCATCAACGCCAGCCCGTCCAATATCGGCAAGCGCGATCAACGCCACCGGATTATCGCCGGTGCCGCGCGACGCCACCGCTTGCCGATTCTGTACGTAAACCAAGTCGGCGGCCAGGATAGCATCGTGTTCGACGGCGCTTCGTTTGGAGTAAATGCAGACGGAACGCTCGCGTTCGAATTGCCGGCTTTCGAAGCGGCAGTCGAGCCGGTCGAGTTTAGCGCCGGCGTGTTTCATGGCTTTGGCTCTGGCCAGCCTTTGCCGGAGCCGGAGTTTGTCGTTCGGCACATCCTTATGGGTTTGCGCGATTACGCCCGCCGCTGCGGCTTCCAACAGGTTGTGGTCGGTTCCTCGGGCGGTATCGATTCGGCGTTGACCATCGCCTTGGCGGCCGAAGCGCTCGGCCCGGACAACGTGATCGCGGTGACGATGCCTTCCGAATATTCCAGCGCCGGTTCCGTCACCGATTCGCAGTTGTTGTGCGACGCGTTGGGGGTAAGGTTATTGACGCATCCGATTCGGGAACAGGTCGCGGCCTTCAAAGTCCAGTTTCAAGCCAGCTTCGCCACGCCGCTGGCGGGTCTGCCGTTGGAAAATTTACAGGCGCGGATACGCGGCACCGTGTTGATGGCGTATTCCAACCGGTTCGGCGCGTTGGTGCTGACCACCGGCAACAAGAGCGAAATCTCGGTCGGCTATTGCACCTTGTACGGCGACACCAACGGCGGCTTGGGTTTGATCGGCGATTTGTACAAAACCGAGGTATACCGCTTGGCGGACTATCTGAACCGGCGCGCCGGCCGGCCGTTGATTCCGGAGTCGATTCTGATTAAGGAGCCTTCGGCCGAATTAGCGTTCGACCAAAAAGATACCGACAGTTTGCCGCCGTATCCGGTGCTGGACGAAATATTGAAACTATTGATCGAGGGTGATTTGCTGGCGGAAGCGGAATACCGCCGAGCCTGCGATTTTGTTAGCGATTATCGGCGTGCGGCCGAAGGCGAGGCGGTGTTCCAACGCATCGGCCGGATGGTGACGCGCAACGAATACAAGCGGCGTCAGGCGCCGCCCATCATCCGGGTCCGCTCCCGCGCCTTCGGCGCCGGGCGGCAGATGCCGATTGCGGCCAAGTATTAGCCAGGCCGCAACCGGTTTAGCGCTTAGTCGCTGGCGCGCGAGGCGCGTTTGCGCTCGTTTTCGGTCAGCAGTTTTTTACGTAAGCGGATCGATTGCGGCGTGACTTCGACCAACTCGTCGTCGGCGATGAATTCCAGCGCTTGTTCCAGGCTCATTTTGATCGGCGGGGTCAACAGGATGTTCTCGTCGGAGCCGGCGGCGCGGATATTGGTCAACTGCTTGGCTTTGGTCGGGTTGACCACCAAGTCGTTATCGCGCGAGTGGATGCCGATGACCATGCCTTCGTAGACTTCGGTGGCGTGTTCGATGAACAGACGGCCGCGTTCCTGCAAGTTGAACAACGCATAGCCCAGCGATTTGCCTTGCACCATCGACACCAGCACGCCGTTGATACGGCCGCCAACGTTGCCTTTTTTCATCGGCCCGTAGTGGTCGTAGACGTGGTAGAACAAGCCGGAACCGGACGTGGCGGTCAAAAATTCGGTTTGGAAACCGATCAGGCCGCGCGACGGCACCATGTATTCCAAGCGGGTGCGGCCTTTGCCGTCCGGCACCATGTTCAGCAGGTCGCCCTTGCGTTCGCCTAACTTTTCCATGATCGCGCCCTGGTGTTCGTCTTCCAGTTCGATGGTCACCATCTCGAACGGTTCGTGCATCTCGCCGTCGACTTCCTTCAAAATCACTTCCGGACGCGATACGCCCAGTTCGTAACCTTCGCGGCGCATGTTTTCGATCAGGATCGACAAATGCAGCTCGCCGCGGCCGGAAACCTTGAATTTGTCCGGGTCCTCGGTGTCTTCGACCCGCAACGCCACGTTATGCTGCAATTCTTTTTGTAAACGGTCGCGAATCTGCCGTGAGGTGACGAACTTGCCTTCCTTGCCGGCGAACGGCGAGGTGTTGACCTGAAAGGTCATGCTGACGGTCGGCTCGTCGACTTTCAATGGCGGCAGTGCTTCGACCGCGTCTTGCTGACACAGGGTGTCGGAAATCTCCAACTTGTCGATACCGGTGAAAGCGATAATGTCGCCGGCTTGGGCTTGCGGCACTTCGATCCGTTCCAGACCCTTGAAGCCGAAGATTTGCAGCATCCGCACGTTACGGGTAGTGCCTTCGCGGTTGATCAAGGTCAGTTGCTGGTTGGATTTGACGGTACCGCGCTGAATGCGGCCGATGCCGATCACACCAACGTAACTGTTGTAATCCAGGCTGATCACCTGCATTTGGAACGGGCCGTCGATGTTGACCGGCGGCGGGCTGACTTTGTCGACGATGGTTTGAAACAGCGGCGTCATGTCGCCACCTTCGACTGTACTTTCCAGCTCCAAGCCGGCATAACCCTTCAACGCCGAGGCGTAAACGATGGGGAAATCCAGTTGCTCGTCGGTGGCGCCCAAGCGGTCGAACAAATCGAAGGTTTGGTCGATCACCCAATCCGGGCGAGCGCCGGGCCGGTCGACCTTGTTAATCACGACGATGGGTTTCAAGCCCAAGGCAAAAGCTTTCTGAGTCACGAAGCGGGTTTGTGGCATTGGGCCGTCCACCGCATCGACCAATAGCAATACGCAATCCACCATGGATAGCACCCGTTCGACTTCGCCGCCGAAGTCGGCGTGGCCCGGGGTGTCGACGATGTTGATGTGGTAGCCGTTCCAATCGATGGCGGTGTTTTTCGCCAGGATCGTAATCCCGCGTTCTTTTTCCAGGGCATTGGAGTCCATCACCCGCTCGTCGACTTTTTCGTGGGCGTCGAAGGTGCCGGATTGCTGCAACAATTGATCGACGAGGGTGGTTTTGCCATGGTCGACATGGGCGATGATGGCGATATTTCTGAGTTTTTCTATCACGGGATTTATTAAGTTTTTTACAAAAGAACGTGCGCCGGCTTTGCTAAAAATGCGAGCCGGCGCGGAAATGGGTGGCTATGGATTTACAGTGAATGGGGGGATTAGCTTTGGCTCCAAGGCAGGCCGTGGAAACGCCAGCCGCCGAGCTTGCCCCGATGCTGGTTGGCGTCGAGCGGGCCTTCGAAGCCTTCCAGAATATTGACCAAATGCTGGTAGCCGGCGGCCTCCAGGGCTTTGGCGGCATCTACAGAACGCTGTCCGCTGCGGCATAGCAACAGTACCGGCGCCGCTTTATTCGGCGCGTGTTGCTGGACCTGGGCAATGAAATCGGCGTTCAACTGCATCCCCGGGAATTCTTTCCAGGCGACGTGGATGGCCTTTGGCGGATGGCCGACGAAGCCGTGTTCGATGGCGGTGCGGACGTCGATCAGCACGGCGTTGGGATCGGTTTGCAACAAGTCCCAGGCTTGTTTGGGGTCGAGATTTTCTATCATGGGTTACCGCTCAAGTTTTTTGCCCGATGAAACAGGCTTCGTTTCGGTTGCCGAGCCGCGTGTCACCGATCCTGGCGTATTCCTGGTAAAAAACCACGCTCAGGGGCTGAAACAGCTGGAGAAGCTCGTTGCGCGCCAATAGGTAATCGGGATTGCTGGGGCCGTGTTGGTCAAGCTTGTCGCGGGTAAATGTTTGATAAAACAGCAGGCCGCCCGGATTCAAGGCCGCCATTATCGCATTACACAGGGTGCGGTCAAGAAAACGGCATATGACAATAACATCGTAGTGGTGATCCGCTAACGATTCGCTGCCGATTTGGCAGTGCCGGGTGTTGACGCTGAGGCTTTGCCGATCGGCATAGTGGCGGAGTTTATCCAGCGCTACCGGCGACACGTCCCAGGCGTCGACGCTCAGTCCTGATCCGGCCAATAGCAGCGCATTGCCGCCCAGGCCGCAGGCCAAATCCAGCGCTTTGCCCTGTCGTGGCAGCAAATGCAAGTGGTTGGCGAGTAACTCCGCCGCGGCGGGTGCTGCCGTTGCGTTGCGGTAAATCGCGTCCCACTTGTTTTGCAGCTCGGTCACGGGTTCATGCCGATCCGGTGCGGCAGCCAGGCCTGGATGAACTCCAGGAAGGAACGGACTTTGGCGGACAAATACTTGCGGTGCGGATAGACCGCGTAGATTTCCAACGGCGCGATGCCGTATTGCTCCATCACCACTTGCAGACGGCCTTGTTCGATGTCGCGGCCGACGATGTAGCGCGGCAGCATGATCAGGCCCAGGCCGTTGACCGCGGCATTGCGGATCGGGTCGGCCATGTTGGCTTGCATCCGGCCGGTCACGGTGACGGTGCGTTCGCCGAGGATGCCTTTGAAGCGCCATTTATTGCGCGGCGGAATCGCCCAGTTGATCAGGCAGCTGTGGTCTTCCAGGTCTTCCGGGTCTTGCGGGATGCCGTGTTTTTTCAGGTATTCCGGCGAGGCGCAGACCACCAATGACGAACTTGCCAATTTGCGGGCGACCAGGCTGGTGTCGTTGAGTTGGCCCAAGTAGATCGCCAGATCGACGCCCTCGTCGATCAAATCCACCTGACCACCCTTTAGCACCATCTCCACCGACAGATCCGGGTAGTTTTTCAGATACTCGGTCAGACCCGGCGAGATATGGCTGGCGCCGATCACCGGCGGCGCCAGAATTTTCAACGTGCCGCGCGGCTCGGTTTGCAAATGGGTGATGGCCGATTCCATTTCTGCAACGTCCAGCAGCACTTGTTGACAGCGTTCCAGATAGGCTTCGCCGGCTTCCGTCAGGCTTAAGCTGCGGGTCGTACGGTTGAATAAGCGCGTATTCAACTCGCTTTCCAGTTGCATGATGTGCTTGGTGGCCATGGCGCGGGAAATGTCCAAATCCTTGGCGGCGCCGGCAAAGCTGCCGGCCTTGGCGACACGGACAAAAACGTTCATGCTGGTTAGTTTGTCCATTCTGCCTCCGGGGACATTAAAAGGTGCTAAAAAACGTTGACATTTTTATTGTTTCTTAATTTTATACAATTTATTTAATAAATGCCTAATTGTAAACTTTTTTATCTCCGGTATAGTGTGCAGCAACTTAACGAGAAAGCACAGAAAATCTTGCCAAATGCAAGATTAAACAGAGGATTTGAGCACAATGAACGAATTTAAAAAAGACGTACTGGTCGGTACTTTGTTTGTCGCCGGTATTTTGAATTTTCTTTCCGGCCTGTTTGTAATTTCCACTGTCCTGTTTGCAGCGACGTCAATGTTCAGCAATATTTCGCTTAATACTCAAGCGAGCCGCTGATCCCCCTGAATTTGTAACTACCTCCTGGTGTTGTAATTAACGAGCGGTAACCTCCTTTCAAGCACTCCGCTGGTTTTCTTGCCTCCCTCTGCGCAAGCATTGGGAGGTTTTTTTTGTCCGCAGTTTTTCCGGCACTTTGGGCGTCATGCTATGATTCAGCCCGTTCGCAATCGAGATCAACAGTCATGAACGACGTTTTACAGCAATTGGCATTGGTGCTGGAGCAGCGCAAACAGCAATCGGCCGATCAATCTTATGTAGCAAGCTTGTACGCCAAAGGTTTGGACCATATTTTGAAAAAAATCGGTGAAGAAGCCACGGAAACGGTAATGGCGGCGAAAGACGGCGACAAGGATAAGATCGTTTACGAAGTGGCTGATCTGTGGTTTCACTCCATGGTCTTGTTGGCGCACCAGGAACTCGGGCCGGAACAGGTGATCAACGAGCTGCAGCGGCGTTTCGGTTTGTCCGGTCTGCAGGAAAAAGCGCAACGCAGCTCTTAAATAGGCAAACAGCAGGAGTAGGTAATGGGTTTTAGTATTCCGCATTTATTGGTGGTGTTGGTGATTGTCGTGTTGGTGTTCGGCACCAAGCGTTTGAAAAATGTCGGCGCCGACCTTGGCGAGGCCATCAGAGGTTTCCGCAATGCTGTCAAGGAAGGCGGCGAAGACAAAACGCTGGCCAATAAGGAAGACGATGTGCTGGAAGGCGAAGTCTCCAGTAAAGAAAAAGACAAGGTGTAACGCGACTATGTTCGATGTCGGTTTTTCCGAATTGCTGATGGTCGGCTTGGTGGCTTTATTGGTACTGGGCCCGGAAAAATTGCCCAGAGCTGCCCGCTTGGCCGGGCTATGGGTCGGTAAGGCACGTAGTGTGCTGGCAGTCGCCAAGGCGGAAATCAAGCAGGAGCTGGCCGCTGAAGAGATGCGGCAACTGATGCAGCAAAACATCGCCGGCGAAGTACAAAAAGTTATAGACGAGACCCGTTCGGCTGTCGACGACGTCAATTTCAGCATTCAAGCTGCGACCGAAACCGATCAACACGATGACAAACCAAGTTCAGCCGGATAACGAACAGTCTTTTTTCAGCCATCTGGTCGAACTGCGCGACCGTCTGTTAAAGATGGTGCTCTGCGTATTGCTGGTGTTTGTCGGCACCGCCAGTTACGCCAACGAGATCTATGCTTTTTTGGCCGATCCGCTGTTGCAGCATATGCCGAAAAACAGTTCCATGATTGCGATAGACGTGGCTTCGCCGTTTTTTACGCCGTTTAAACTGGCGTTTGTCGTCGCCGTGTTCGCCAGCATCCCTTTCATCCTTTATCAGTTTTGGGGCTTCGTCGCGCCGGGCTTGTACCGCCACGAGAAAATGATGGTGGCGCCGCTGTTGCTGGCCAGCACGGTATTGTTTTACGGCGGCGCGGCGTTTGCCTACTTTTTGGTGTTCCCGTTGGTATTTTCCTACCTGACGGCGGCCGCCCCGGCCGGGGTCGCCGTAATGACCGACATCGCCACCTATTTGGATTTCGTGTTGGCGATGTTTTTTGCGTTCGGCCTGGCCTTCGAAATTCCGGTGTTGACCATCGTTCTGGTCTGGACCGGCATTATCAGTCCGGAATCTTTGGCGGAGAAACGGCCTTACGTGATCGTCGGCGTGTTTGTGGTGGCGATGTTCCTGACGCCGCCCGACGCCTTGTCCCAAACCTTGTTGGCGGTGCCGATGTGGTTGTTGTTCGAGTCAGGCCTGTTGTTCTCCAGGTTAATAACCCGGCGCGACCGCGCAGCCGAGAACAATGGTTAGTATCGCCGGGCGTTTTGCCGCGGTCCGCGCCCAATTGCGCGATGCCGAAATCGCCGCCGGGCGCCTGCCGGGTAGCGTGCAATTGCTTGCCGTCAGCAAAACCAAACCGGCGGCCGACCTGGCCGCGGCTTATCGATTGGGTCAGCGCCATTTCGGCGAAAATTATTTGCAGGAAGCGCTGAAGAAGCAGCAACAACTGGCCGCGTTCGATATCAGTTGGCATTTCATCGGCCCGATCCAATCCAACAAAACCCGGCAGATAGCCACGCATTTCGCTTGGGTGCACAGCGTCGACCGTTTCAAAATCGCCGAGCGTCTCAGCGAGCAGCGCCCGGATTATTTGCCGCCGCTGAATATCTGCCTGCAAGTCAATATCAGCGACGAAGCTACCAAATCCGGCGTCGGTCTGGCCGAGTTGCCGGATTTGGTTGAGCAAGTGGCACAATTGCCGCGTCTGCGTTTGCGCGGCGTAATGGCTATTCCCGAGCCGGCGGCCGATTTCGAAACGCAGCGCATTCCTTACCGACGCCTGTACCAAGCGGCAACGGCATTGCACCTGCCGCAGCTGGATACGTTTTCGTTCGGCATGAGCGGCGATCTGCTGGCCGCGGTCACCGAAGGCGCCACCATGGTTAGGATCGGCACGGCGCTGTTCGGTGCGCGTCCTAGCCAATAAATTGTTTTTCATGGATAATGCGGGCAATTTTCCGACAAATCCCCATTCTCCGACCCGATGAAACAAAAGCTGGAATCCCTTTTACAACAGGCAGTTGCAGGTATCAAAACTCAAGGTATTCTCGAAAACGATTTCATTGCCCAAATTCAGTTAGAACGCACCAAAGACCCGCAACACGGCGATTTCGCTACCAATCTGGCGATGCTACTGGCCAAACCAGCCAAACAAAACCCGCGCCAACTCGCCGAAAAAATCGTCGCGGCCTTGCCTGCCGACCCGGCAGTGGTCAAAGTCGAGATCGCCGGGCCCGGATTCATCAACTTTTTCATCAATCCCGATAGCCAGTTCCAGATCGTGCGCCAAGTGCTGGAGCAAGGCGACGGCTTCGGCTTGAGCCGGATTGGAGCCGGGCAGCGGGTGCAAGTCGAGTTTGTCTCCGCCAATCCGACCGGGCCATTGCATGTCGGCCACGGCCGCGGTGCCGCCTATGGTTCCGCAGTAGCCGACCTGTTGGAAGCGGCCGGTTTCAGCGTCGAGCGTGAATACTACGTCAACGACGCCGGCCGGCAAATGGATATTCTGGCGGCCAGCGTCTGGTTGCGTTACCTGGAAGCCTGCGGCGAGGTATTGCCTTTTCCGAGTAACGGCTACCGAGGCGAATACGTTAGAGATATTTCCGCCAATTTGCACAGAAGCGCCGGCGACAAGTACCGCCAGCCAGCCGCACAGGTTTTGGCGGATTTACCGGCTGACGAAGCGCAAGGCGGCGATAAGGAAAAGCATATCGACGCGCTGATCGAACGCGCTAAAACGTTGTTGGGGCCGGAAGCCTACGAGCAAGTGTTTCAAGCCGGCCTGAACGAGATCTTGCTGGATATCAAAGACGACCTTGCCGAGTTCGGCGTCGGTTATCAGTGTTGGTTCTCGGAACGTTCGTTGATGGACGACCAATCCATCGACCGGGCGCTGCAGCGATTGGACGAGGCAGGGTTTCTGTACCGGCAGGAAGGGGCGACCTGGTTCGCTTCCAGCCGATTGGGCGACGAAAAAGATCGGGTGGTAGTGCGCGACAACGGTCAAACTACCTATTTTGCGTCCGATATCGCTTACCACATGAACAAGCTGGATCGGGGCTTCGACAAGATCGTCGATATCTGGGGCGCCGACCACCACGGCTATATTCCGCGGGTCAAAGCCGCGATGCAGGCCCTGGGTGCCGACGATTCCAAACTTAAAGTGTTGCTAGTGCAATTTGCCGTACTCTACCGCGGCGACGAAAAAGTGCAGATGTCGACCCGTTCCGGTGAATTCGTCACCTTGCGCCAACTGCGTAACGAAGTCGGCAAAGACGCCTGCCGTTTTTTCTATGTGATGCGCAAGTCCGAGCAGCACATGGATTTCGACTTGAAACTGGCGACCTCCAAAACCAACGAAAATCCGGTCTATTACGTACAGTATGCGCATGCCCGGGTGTGCAGCGTGTTGCGCCAATTGGACGAAAAAGGTCGCCAACGCGATCCGTTGCTGGGCATGCAGCATCTGAATCTGTTGGTCGAGGAACAGGAAAGCGCGCTATTGACGACATTGTCCAGATATCCGGAAACGCTGGAGCGGGCGGCGTTGAACTACGAACCGCACCAATTGATTCAATATCTGCGCGAATTGGCCAACCAATTCCATAGTTACTATAACGCCCACCAATTTTTGGTCGACGACGACAAGCTGTGCAATGCCCGGATCAACCTGGTTTGCGCGGTCCGGCAAGTGTTGGCCAATGCCATGTCGCTGCTGAAAATCAATACACCCGAAGCGATGTAAATGGCCAGAGATTACAAGCACCGCGTACAAAGCCCCAATTACGGCGCCGGCCGGCGGAAGCCGAAGCAGTCGTCGTCGGTTGCATTATGGCGCTGGCTGTTGGTGATTATGCTGATAGCGGCCTTCGTGGTGTTTTTGAATATGATCGGTAAGCTGGTGCCGGAATTGGTCGCCGGCAAGCCCAGCCCGGAAACCCAGCCCGCCGCCGAACCGAAAAAGCAAGAGTTGCCGCTAAAACCCCAAACCGCCGCCGAAACGGAAAAACCGGCCGAGCCGGTCGAACCGGAAGAGCCGCGTTACGACTTTTATACGATTCTGCCGCAGGCGGAAGTCGTGGTGCCGGACTATGAAATCAAAACCCGGGTCCGCGAGCAGTTGGTCGGCAAAACCAAGGCTGCCAAATACATCATGCAGGCCGGTTCGTTCAGAGAGGCGGCTGAAGCCGAACGTCACAAAGCCAAACTGGCCTTACTCGGCATCGAGTCGCGGGTCGAAAAAGCCAAAGTCGGCAACGTGATTTGGCATCGAGTCAAAGTGGGGCCGTACGATAACCCTGCCAGCGTCTCCACGATTAAGGAACTGCTGCAGAAAAACGGTATCGGCGTGATCGTCACCGAAAGCGGTCAGTAGATTTCAGGATGTAAGTTGCAATTCGGTGCAAAATTTACCGCCAATTCGGCATTTATCGATTGACTGGCCTATAGTTTTAAGCTCTGATTAAAGCCCACAATTTCCAGGGGAGAGGCTACATGCTCAAGAAAAAATTAATGGTGTTGATGTTGGTAGGTTTGACCGTTTTGAGCGGTTGCAGCCGGCTTTACTACTACTCGAGCAGCATTGACGACGACGACTTGGTCGAAGTCAGCTACGATGCGGTCGGCTGGCTGCTGGCCGATTTGCGCCAGCCCTTGCCTAAAGGCAGTCTGGTCGTGATCAATTCCCTGGTCAACGTCGACGACATGGGCCAAACCCTGCCATTCGGCAGGATCATTTCCGACCAGCTTTCTTCGGCGCTGCACCGTTCCGGTTACCGGGTGATGGGTATGGAGCTGCCGACCGAGATTTTTGCCAAAAATGAAGCCGGCATTCTGGAATTGCCGGAAAAAACCAAGGAAGCTTTAAATAATGTCGGTGCTAAAGCGATTGTGATCGGTTCGTACGCGCCGGGACGCGATAACGTTTATGTCTCCTTGCGGGTGGTCGATATCGCCAGCCAGAACGTGGTTTCCTCGACTGATTACTCGGTGGCAATGGGACCAGACGCCAAAGTGCTGACGACCAAGCCCCAGCCTAAACAATAAACCGTCCAGGGAAGCGGCCGTTGGACCGTGGCCGCTTCCACGTTTATTTCAGGCAGGCTGGACATGTTCGTAAGCCAGATCCAGCCGTAAAAACTCCGATACTTGCTCAGACTCGGTAAAATTGCCGAGCGCCAACAGTAGTTTGGCGTAAGCCGCCTCTAAACTCATATTCCAGACCATCTCCGCCCCGGCAGCGATCAAATCGCTGGTCGAGGCATAAGCGCTTTCCGATCGTAAGGCCGGAGCCAAATAAACTTTCCGGTCTTTTTCCCGGCATTTGCGGATAAATGCGACCAAGCTGAATCGGTCGCCAGCGCTATTGGATGCGCAGGCCGTGCCGGAATGGTATAGGTCGTGCAGCACCACATCGAATCCTTCGGGATTGAACGCGGTGTAGTCGAGACCCGGATAGGGCCTTACCAACAGAATTCGCGCCGAAAAATCGGGTTTCAAGTTGGCCGATTGACGGCTTGAGCTATCCGGCTGCGCCAGCGTTTCGAACCGTCCGTCACTGAAGCGCATAAACGGCTGCGATTGGATGCTGATGAAGTCGCTACTTAACGGCAGGCAGGACGAGAGCCGGGTTGCCAGATGAACTTGCTGATCCTGTCCGGGATTGCGGTACGGAACGTATACCCCAGGTTGACCACCGCGCCGGATGAACTCCACCGCGCAGCAAAAATTGGCTAAACCGTTGGCCTGCGGACTGTCCAGTGGCAAATCGCTCGAGACCAGCAACAGCGGAATCGGTAACTTATGGAAATACAGTCCCAATGCCGCGGCGCTAAATGCCAGGGTATCGGTACCGTGGGTAACGATAATGCCGTCGAATTGATTTAGGTCCTCGGCTTCGATTGCCGCAATGATCTGCGGCCAGTGTTGGGTATGCAGGTTTTCGCTGAGGATTCGCAAAGGTTGCTGAGACTTGAACGTTATCGAACCTGCCTCGGGGTAGTGGTCGGCGAACAATGCCAGCAGTTTGAAACCGGCGGCGGCCGACGTGTCGACGATGCTGCCCGTCACTTGCGAACCTATGGTGCCGCCGGTGAACACCAGCAGGATGTTTTTATTCATATTCGGCGTTTCTAGTATCATGTCGGGTTACGGATTGAATCCGCATCTTAAGTATTTGGCATGAAATTATCACTAATTGTGGCAAAGGCCAGCAACAACGCCATTGGTCTGAACGGCCGGATGCCTTGGCATCTCTCCGCTGATTTGAAACGCTTCAAACAAATCACGATGGGCTCGCCGGTGTTGATGGGACGCAAGACCTTCGAGGCCATCGGTAAGGCTTTGCCGGGTCGGGAAAATATCGTCATCAGCCGCAGTGCCGAGTATGAAGCGCCGCAATGTCGGGTGTTTACCGATATCGAGGCTGCGCTCAGAGACTTGGCTGATCGGGACGAGGTATTCGTGATTGGCGGCGCCACCTTGTACCAAGCCTTGCTGCCGGTTGCCGATTACCTTTATTTGACCGAGATTGAGCGCAGCTTTAGCGGCGATACCTTTTTTCCGGATATCGATCGGCGCCAATGGCAGGAACTCAGTCGGGAAGAGATCGAAAACGACAGTCAGGTGGACTTCAGTTACCGTTTTTTGAAATTGCGCCGTGTCGATACGGCCGACCCGGATCGGGTTTTTGGTTAAAACCTCGGTTGCGCTTACAATTCCTTAAGTTTTGTCACAAAACTGTCATATTTGCTTCATAGTATTGTCATGTCACTTTGGCACACTGATCTTGGTTTTAAACATTTTCGAGAAAATATATGAATAAAACATTCAAGCTGAAATCGCTGGTTATGGGATTGGGTATCGCCTCCGCCGCATTGTTGGCCGGCGAGGCCGCGGCTGCCCCCGCAACTTTGGATGCGGCTCTTCCGGAATATTCTGCAGCGAGCGGTATTTCCGGCAACCTGTCCAGCGTCGGCTCTGATACTTTGGCGAACCTGATGACCTTGTGGGCCGAAGAATTCGGCAAAATTTACCCCAACGTCAACATCCAAATTCAAGCGGCGGGTTCTTCAACCGCGCCGCCGGCTCTGACCGAAGGCACATCCAACCTGGGTCCGATGAGCCGGAAAATGAAAGACAACGAAATCGACGATTTCGAAAGCAAATACGGCTATAAACCGACCGCGATTCCGGTTGCGATCGACGCGTTGGCGGTATTCGTCAACAAGGACAACCCAGTCAAAGGCTTAAGCATTCCGCAAGTCGACGCGATCATGTCGTCAACCCGTAAATGCGGCGGCGCCAACGATATTACGACTTGGGGCCAAGCCGGATTGACCGGCGCCTGGGCCAGCCGGCCGATTCAGTTGTACGGCCGTAACTCGGTTTCCGGTACTTACGGTTTCTTCAAGGACGAAGCATTGTGTAAAGGCGATTTCAAAAGCAACGTTAACGAGCAACCCGGTTCCGCATCGGTGGTGCAATCTGTTACCACCTCTGCCAACGGTATCGGTTATTCAGGTATCGGTTACTCCACTTCCGGCGTAAGAGCTGTTGCGCTGTCGCATAAAGACGGCGAAGCCTTTATCGAAGCGACTCCGGAAAATGCCACTTCAGGCGCTTATCCGCTGTCGCGCTTTCTCTACGTCTACGTCAACAAAAAGCCGAACGAACCGTTGGCGCCGCTGGAGAAGGAGTTCATCAAAATGGTGTTGTCCAAAACCGGTCAGCAAGTCGTGATCAAAGACGGCTACATTCCGTTGCCGGCCAAAGCAGTTGAAAAAGCTTTGACTTTAATTCAGTGATTTATCAAGCCAAGGACCGGCCTGATCAGGGACAATTTATGCAGGGACGCTTCAAAGGACTGGCGCGAAAAATCGCCGCCCTTATTTGTAGCCGCCAATCAATTGCGGTTGATCTTGTATAATAACGAAGCCGATAATTGCGTGTAAATTATCGGCTTTTTTGTTTTTGTAAGCATTCCGGTGCGTTTCCCCCGCAAATTTTGTGATGTCCAGTTATGACTGAATCCCGAACCACTCAAAGCAAACCGACGCTGTTTCAAACAGCCACCAGCGATAGTTACCAGCGTTGGCGTTTGGTTAAAGACAAATTAGCGGCGCGGGGAGTGGTGGTCGGCGGGTTGAGTATTATCTTGGCGGTGGTGCTGATTTTCTTTTATTTGTTGTATGTCGTTTTTCCGTTGCTTTTGCCGGCACAGCTCAGGGCTGCCGATAACGGCGGCTATAACGTTCCGGGCTTGGAAATGGGCAAAACGCTGTTCGCGGCCATCGAGGAACAAAACCAGCTTGCGGTCAGATTTACCGATGCCGGCAAAGCGGTTTTTTTCAAAATAGAGAGCGGCGAGATCGTTAGCAGCGAAACCGTAGCGCTGCCGGAAAACGGCCAAATAGCCAGTTTCGCCCATGGCAGCATCGACAAAGGCGTGGTGGCATACGGCTTATCGGATGGCAAGGCGGTGGTGGTCAAACACGAATATAAACTGAGCTATCCGGACGGCAAGCGCCTGATTACGCCTTCACTCAGTTATCCATTGGGCAACCAAGCGCTGACTATTGATAAATCCGGCCAGCCTTTGACCAAAATCACTCTGGCGCTGGCAGACGACCGTAGCACGTTGGTGGCGAAAACGGCCGATAACCGCGTGTTGTTGAGCCGGCTCACTAAAAAGGAGTCGATGTTTGATGACGAAGTGACGTTGGAAGCCAGCGATACCTTATTGGACGTGGCCGGCGACGACATCGAATTCCTGCTGCTCGATAAAGAACAGCGCAATCTGTATTTAGCCAGCCGCCAAAGCATCACCGTCGTCGATGTCAGCGACGCCTCGGCGCCGGTGGTCAAGCACAAGTTGAATCTGGTCGAGAACGGTCAGGAAATTTCCAGTATGGAATTCTTGAACGGCGAAAACTCGTTGTTGGTTGGCGATTCCAAGGGCGAACTGGCGCAATGGTCCTTGGTCCGTAACGACCAGAACTACGTCAACATGCAAAAACTGCGCAGCTTCAAGTTGGCCGACAACCCTATCGTAGCGGTTAGCGCCGAACAGCGCCGCCGCGGCATGTTGGCGATCGATAACGCGGGACAATTGGCGGTATACAACTCGACGGCCGAGCGTGAGTTAGTCAATACCAAATTACTGCAGTCCGCGCCGCAGGTGTTGGCCTTATCTCCAAAAGCCGATTATTTTTTGGTGGAAGACGCTAGCGGCAAAGTGCTGAGTTGGCGCCTGGAAAACGAGCATCCGGAGATTTCGCTGAAATCGCTCTGGGGCAAAGTCTGGTACGAAAGTTATCCGAAGCCCGACTACATTTGGCAATCTTCGTCGGCCAGCAACGATTTCGAACCGAAAATGAGCCTGACGCCGCTGGTGTTCGGCACCTTGAAGGCTTCGTTTTACGCGATGCTGATGGGAATTCCGCTGGCTTTGTTCGGCGCGATCTACACCGGTTATTTCATGGCGCCGCGGGTGCGGCAGTACGTGAAGCCCGGTATCGAGATCATGGGCGCATTACCGACCGTGATTTTGGGTTTTCTGGCCGGCTTATGGCTGGCGCCGTTCGTCGAATCCCATCTCGCCGGAATTTTCGCGATGTTGATGGTGGTGCCGCTGTCGGTGATGGTATTCGCTTACCTGTGGCAGCAGGTTCCGGAACCGACTCGTCTTAAAATCCCTGACGGGTGGGACGCCATCGTTTTAGTACCGGTCGTGATCTTCGGCGCCTGGTTGGCTTTTGAACTGGCGCCCAGCTTCGAAGCCTGGTTTTTCCACGGCGATTTGCGAGTCTGGATGCGCGAGGAATTCGGTATCGGTTACGACCAGCGCAATACGCTGGTGGTCGGATTGGCCATGGGCTTTGCCGTGATTCCGATGATTTTTTCGATCGCCGAAGACGCTATTTTTAGCGTACCGAAACATTTGACCACCGGGTCGCTGGCGTTGGGGGCGACGCCGTGGCAAACGATGACCAAAGTCGTGCTACTGACCGCCAGTCCCGGTATTTTCTCCGCGGTGATGATCGGCTTCGGCCGGGCAGTGGGTGAAACCATGATCGTGCTGATGGCCACCGGCAACACACCGGTAATGGATTTGAGTATTTTTCAGGGATTGCGCACTTTGTCCGCCAATATCGCGGTGGAAATGCCGGAATCGGAAGTCAACAGTACCCATTACCGGGTGTTGTTTTTAGCGGCGCTGGTATTGTTCGTGTTCACCTTCGTCGTCAATACGCTGGCCGAATTGGTTCGGCAAAATCTCAGACAGAAATACAGTTCACTATGATCAAAGAATGGTTTAAAAGCGGTTCGCCTTGGATTTGGTTGACTGCCGGCGCGGTGACGATCAACCTGGTATTGGTTGTCGGGCTATTGTTATTGATTGCGTTACGCGGCTTGGGTCATTTTTGGCCGGCCGACATCGTCGAGTACCAATACGAGGACCAAAACGGCCGTTCGACCATCATCGGCGAACAGGTCGACACCTCGCTGTTGCCGGCCGCGCAGGCCAAAGCTGCCGGTCATCAGGTACTGAACGGCGCCGAGTATCTGGAGCAATTTCTGGTTAAAACCGGTAACCGCGATATTTTGGGCAGCGATTTCCGCTGGATTCAGCAACAGTACATCAAACAGAAAGCCGAGCCCGCGGATTTGATTAGCGTCGAACGCCGCGAATGGGGTAACTTCTACGGTAGGCTGAAGGCGGTCAAGGAAGACGGCAACATCATCGCCGAAGGTGAAGCCGCGCTGGCCGTTGCCCAGGAAAAATTGGCGGCCGCGTTGGAATTGCACGAACAGATCGACGTGTTGCAGGACAAGGACGTCGGTGCGATCAATTACGGTCTGGAGCGCTTGCGCTTGAAACAGCGCGCCCTGGAATTGAAAGGAGAATGGAACGACGACCGCGCTCAAGAGTTCGCCGCCCAGAAACAGGCTTACCAACAACAGTACCAGGAAATTCAGGCCCAGTTGGCCAAGCTGAACAAGGAAATGAAGCGCGCCAGTTTGGTCGCGGTCGAGGCCGGCGGCCGGGAAATCAATTTGCCGCTGCACCGCATCGTCAAACTGACTCAACCCAATGCGATGAGCGGTCTGGATAAAATGGTCGAGTACGTCAGCAACTTCGTCACCTTCGTCAGCGACGAGCCGCGCGAAGCCAACACCGAAGGTGGCATATTTCCGGCGATATTCGGTACCGTGCTGATGGTGCTGCTGATGGCGGTGGTGGTGACGCCGTTCGGCGTCATCGCCGCGGTTTATTTGCGCGAATATGCCAAGCAGGGTTTCGTGACCCGGATTATCCGGATCGCCGTCAACAATCTGGCCGGCGTGCCGTCCATCGTTTACGGCGTATTTGGCCTCGGCTTTTTCGTTTACATCATCGGCGGCAACATCGACCGCCTGTTTTTTCCGGAAGCCGCGCCGGCCCCGGTGTTCGGTACGCCCGGCCTGCTATGGGCCTCGCTGACGCTGGCCTTGATGACTTTGCCGGTCGTCATCGTTGCCACTGAAGAAGGTTTGTCGCGGATTCCGAAATCGATACGCGAAGGTAGTCTGGCACTGGGTGCGACCAAGGCCGAGACCTTGTGGCGTACCGTGTTGCCGATGGCGAGCCCGGCGATCATGACCGGCTTGATTCTGGCCGTGGCCCGCGCCGCCGGCGAAGTGGCGCCATTGATGCTGGTCGGCGTCGTTAAACTGGCCCCCACCTTGCCGCTGGACGGTAATTTCCCTTATTTGCATCTGGACCGTAAATTCATGCATTTGGGCTTCCATATCTACGACGTCGGCTTTCAGAGCCCGAACGTCGAGGCGGCGCGGCCCCTGGTGTATGCCACCTCACTGCTTTTGGTGATGGTCATCGTCGGCCTGAACATGTTCGCCATCACCATCCGCAATAACCTGCGCGAAAAATATCGTGCGCTGGAAAATTAATATCGCTCGCTTATCCGGAACCTTGGATTATGACCACAGCCCAAACCAAAACTCACGCCATCGATATCAGCGCGTTGAATCGAGACGACCGTAACGCGTCCGAAAAGACCGAAACCTGTATCAAGGTGGAAGACCTGAATCTGTTCTACGGCCAGAAGCAGGCCTTGCATAGCGTCAATATGGAAATGCCGCGCCGGAAAGTCACGGCCTACATTGGTCCTAGCGGCTGCGGCAAATCGACACTGCTGCGCTGTATCAACCGAATGAACGACTTGGTGGACGGCGTCAGCATCCAGGGCAAAATTCTGTTGGACGGGGAAGATATCTACGACAAGTCGGTTAACGTCGCCGCTTTACGGCGCCGGGTCGGCATGGTGTTTCAAAAGCCGAACCCGTTTCCGAAGACGATCTACGAGAACGTGGCCTACGGCTTACGGATTCAGGGCATTAACGACCGCCACATTCTCGACGAGGTGGTCGAAAAATCCCTGCGCGGCGCGGCGTTGTGGGACGAGGTGAAAAACCGGTTGAACGACAATGCGTTGGGTATGTCCGGCGGCCAGCAGCAGCGGCTGGTGATTGCCCGTGCCATTGCGATCGAGCCGGAAGTGATCCTGCTCGACGAACCGGCATCGGCGCTGGATCCCATATCTACCCTGAAGATCGAAGAACTGATCAACGAATTGAAAGAAAAATACACGATCGTTATCGTCACCCATAACATGCAACAGGCGGCACGGGTGTCTGACTACACCGCCTTCATGTACATGGGCGAATTGATCGAATTTGGCGAAACCAGCGAGTTGTTTACCAACCCGGCAAAAAAACAAACTGAAGATTACATTACCGGCAGGTACGGTTAGGAGGTAAACAATGGATAACAGCAAAATCAAACAACACATCTCCCGCCAATTCAATGAGGAGATGGAGGACATCCGCAACAAAGTCCTGTCGATGGGCGGATTAGTCGAGCAACAAGTGGACTTGGCGACCAAGGCCTTCATGGGTTACGACATGGAGAATGCCGAAAAAGTGGTACAGCAGGACCAACAAGTCAACGATATGGAAAAAGACATCGACCACGAATGCACCGAAATCATGGCCAAGCGTCAGCCGGCTGCCTTCGATTTGCGGATGTTGATCGCGACGATCAAGATCATCACCGATCTGGAACGGATTGGCGACGAAGCGGCGCGGATCGCCAAAATGACGATGCGTCTGGAAGGGGCCGACTATTACCAGGACAAATACTACGAGATCGAGCATTTGCTGAATCTGGTCAAAGAAATGTTGAACGGCGCGTTGGACGCCTACGCCCGCAACGACGTCGAAGAAGTGATTGCGATTACCGAGCAGGACGCCAAGGTGGACCGCGAATACACCAGTATCACCCGCCAGTTGATTACGCAAATGATGGAAAATCCGCGCAATATCACCCGCGCCTTGGATATGTTGTGGGCCGCCCGGGCGCTGGAACGCATCGGCGATCACGCTTGCAACGTCTGCGAACAGGTGATCTACATGGTCAAAGGCAAGGATGTGCGGCATATGAGCCGGGAAGAACTGGAGCGAACCGTCAACGCCGTACGTTGATTTCGCCGGACCTATCGGGCGATCGTGCCGCCCGATAGGGTTAAGCACTGAGGATTGACCACAGCCACTGGTTAATGCCCCGGTTCCCCAGCCCCGAACTCAGTCGCGCGGTTTAATACCAGGGTAAATTTGCTGCCTTGACCCAGTCGGCTTTCCACTTCCAATTCCCCGCCCATCAATTCGGCCATGTGCTTGGTCAGTAACAGGCCGATGCCGGTACCTTCGATCAAATCCTGGTCGTGGTGGAAGCGGCTGAACGGTTGAAACAGCAGGTCGAATTGCTCAGGGGCAATGCCTGCTCCGCTGTCTGCCACCCAAATCCGCAGCCGCTGCTTTTCAAGTTCCATACCTAATGTAATTTGACCCTGCGGCCGATTGTATTTCACTGCGTTCGAGAGCAGGTTCAACAAACATTGTTTCAAGCGCACCCGGTCGGCCGCAGCCCAAATCTCCTGGTCCGGGACTCGACTGGTAATTTGAATTCCGCGCGCTTCGGCTTGCCGGCGAATTAAGTCCAAACATTCGGCGACCAAAGGCCGGCAGGCGACGCTGGTAATATTCAGCGTCAATTTGCCGCTCTCGACCGCGGCCAAATCCAGCAATTCGCTGACCAAGTCCAGCAGATGTAGACCGGCATCAAGGATGTGGCGAGTGGAATCCTGCTGTTCGGCGTTCAACGGGTGTTCGGAATCGCCAGCCAACAGCTGGCTAAATCCGATTACTGCATTCAACGGGGTGCGAAATTCGTGACTCATCCGCGAGAGGAATTCGGTTTTGGCGCGGCTGGCTCGTTCCGCCTCCCACTTTGCCTGGGATAGGTTGACGATTAGCGCGTTTTTGTTGTGTTCCTGCCGTTCCAGTTTGTCTAGCATCGAGTTAAAGGTGTTGATCAAAACCCCGGTTTCGTCCTTACTCTCCACCTGCAGACGGGCATCGAACGTGTTGTCGCGGCTGATCTGTTCGATGTTGGCGGTCAATTGCAGCAAGGGCCGGCTGATTTTCGCGCCCAGCCAGCGGGCTTGAAGCACCGCGATTAAGATCGCCAATGCCATGGCCCCCAATGCTTCTAACACGGTATAGCGGAAACTTTGTTGCAATGCCGCAAGCGACAGATGCAGCGCGACGAAGCCGATCCGGCGCTGGTCGACCCTGACCGGAACGACCAATTCCAGCGTGTCGCTACTGAAAGCGTGGTCTTTGCCTTGCTGCAGGTATTGGTCAAATTGACGGCGGAATTGGTCCTGTAATCCGGAATCCGCTTGCTGCCGGCCCGCTGCGGCCTTGTTATGGTAGGCGGCGAACAATTGGCGATCCTCGGTAAACAGGTATGCGTCCAGAACGTCGGTTTTTTCTTTCAGTGCCGACAGAATTTCCTCGGCCGTGTTCGGATCACGGTAGACGATCGCTGCCGACACATTGCTGGCGAGCATTTTCGACAGTACCCGGCTTTGTTCCAACAGCTTCAATTTCTGGTGGCGGTAATCGGTACTCAAAAACAACAACAGCGTAAGTAATGCCGTCAATAAGGCCGTGAACGCGGCGATCGCGAAGATTTTGCGGCGGATGGAGCCGGAGGAGAACAAGGCGCCGATTGCCATGATTATTCGGCAATCCGGGAACTGCGCAACAGCTTGGAACTGACCGAGAGCCGGGCGCGCGAAACGTTTTGCAAATGAATGACCGGTTGAATCCTCCGGTCTTCTGTCGTCAGGCGCACCATGCCGCCGCGTTGGTCGAAGTCGGGAATATCGCTCACGGTCAAAACCGGAAATGAGTGGATATAGTCCAGCGTGGTCGCCAGGACCCGCTCCTGTTGCACCGGAATAAACACGATATGGCATTCGTGCAACTGTTCGGGTAACGGATCGATCAGTAGCCGGATCGGCCGGTCATGTACTTTTTCGCCATCGATTAATCGCGACAGAATTGCGGTAACCGGGGTGTTGGCATAGCTGCAAAACAAAAATTCGGGGGCGGCCGGCTCCGGCCAGGTAATGAAGTAGGCAAAGTTATAAAGATATGCGGCCTTCAATTCGGTTTCGTTGAATTGCTGAGCCGGACTCGGCATAGAAAATGTGCAGACGATTGCGCTCAAAATCAGCAATGCAATCCGCCGCATGAATGCGGTCGCGGGATGGCTTGGTAATATAAGGCGATTCGATGGCAGTCGCATTCAGAAGCGCAATGTGGCTTTGAGATAATAATTGCGTTCCATTTGGCTGCTCAGCACCGGGTTATCCTGCGGCGGAATGAACTCCAGATGGCGATTGTCCAGCAGATTCTGGACGCCAGCGGCGAGTTCCAGATGCAGGCTGGGTTGCCAGCCCAGCCGCAAATCCAACCTATGATAGGCAGGAACGCCGTTGGCGAGTCTATCCGTATAGTACCAGTGACTGTCGAATTCCAACTGGTTGGGCAAATTGATGTAAGCGCTCAGATTGAAGCGCTGGCGTGGGCTGTTGCCTTCGGCGATGGCGGCAGCGCTATCCAAGCTTTGCGGATCTTTGTGGATAGCCATACCGAACAAGCTATAACTGCCTTGCAGGCGCCAAAACTCGGAGGCACGCCAATTCAGCGCGGTTTCCCAGCCGTAGGTTTCCCCTTGGGCCATATTGGCGATTTGGTACGGGATTAATATGCCGCCTACGCCAATGATCGGAGTCTGAGGCTCGGTTGTGCTCAGGCGGGCGTAATCGCAGTAGAACAGTGTCGTGTCCAGATTGAACGAACGGTTGGGGAAGAAGCGGTAACCCAGTTCGTAACTGAGCGCCGTTTCGGACTTGAAGCTGTCGCCGCCACGGATGTTGGTTGTCACGCCGGGGGCGAAGTTGTACAGCAAGTTCAGGTCGTGCTCGACCCGGGACGGTACTCTTACCGCCCGGGAAACCGCCGCCCAAACGCTGTGTTGCTGATCCGGACTCCATAATAGCCGTGCAGTTGGTTGCAGTTCGAAGCCGGTAAAGTCGTTATGCTCGAGTTTGCCGCCGTAAATCAGCCGCCAAGCGTCGCCGAACGGCCGCCACTCGTCTTGGGCGAAGAGGTTGAACAGGTGTAAGTCGCGCCGGGCTTGATCGAATGTTAACAGTGCCAGTTTTTGCGTGAGTTGATCGCTGTTGAATCGGTAGCCGGCTCCCCAGGTCGGAGCATGGCTATGCCAATGGAAGCTGTGTTGCACATCGAAATCGAAGGTGTCGCGGCGGTGATCCAGACGCATTTGTTGGCGGGTGGCGTGATCGAAATAACTGCGGATCTGTACGCGGTTACCGTTGGCCAAGGTGCGTTGCCAGCGTAGCAGCAGATTGCCGCCCTGCTTTTGCATCCGGTCGGGCATTGCGGCGTCGGCGCCAGTTAAGGTTTGTTGCATGGTGCCGTTGAAATAGTCGCCCTGCAACGTCAGGGTTTCCTGAGCATTCGGAGTCCAGTCGCTTCTGAAGCCGGCGCGGCCCAGATCCAAGTTGTCGGAAGCTTTGCTGCCGTCGCTGAAATGAAAGTCGTCCCGGTGGTTGTATTTGCCGTAAACCCGATAATGCAGATCCGGGTTGAGTTGGCCGCCGTAACGCAATGTGCCGAACCCCGGCTCTTCCTGCGAGGCGCCGGCAGATACCAGTGTTCCCTGCGATTCCTGCGCAGTACGGGTCACGATGTTGATCACGCCGTTAACGGCATTCGACCCCCACATCGTTGCGCCGGGGCCGCGAATCACTTCGATGCGATCTATGTCCTCTAAAGGATAATCCTGTTCGTTCCAATACACACCGGAATTGAATGGATCGTAAACGGTGCGGCCGTCCACCATGACCAGCAATTTGTTGGCGAAAGCCCCATTGAAGCCGCGGCTGGTAATAGCCCACTGGTTGGCGTCGACCCGCGCCACTTCCAGGCCGGGAACTTTGCGCAGAATTTCAGGAATCGATTGCATACCGGAGCGCCGGATTTCCTCGTTACTGATTACGTAGGCTGCAGCGGCGGCCTCTTGCAGCGTTTGCTGGCTCTTGGCTGCCAGCGAAACCGTGGTGGCAGTCAACTCCTGCAGCGATAAGGTTTTCAGCCGGTCCAGCGACTCGTCGCCGGCGTGTCCCTGCCGGGTTTGGCTAAAGGCGGCACATAGCAATAGAATCGAGCGTATGTCCCCAATCATCTTCGCGCAATTCGCCATAGCCGGTAAATTCGATTAAAAGCCCAAACGCATTTTAGACGGCGACGTTCAAAGCGCAACCGTGCCTGACGGTTTCGCAACGGCCGTTGCCAAATTCGAGGCCTTAGCATAAGCGTTTGCCGGGACTAACTCCGACTAAGCGCAGCGCCGGGCGGGCCAAACCGCGAAACGCTTAAGCTGGGGAGGCTGAACCCGTTATTTGGCAGCGTCTGCTGGGAACTGGGCAATCCGGGTGTTATAAAAACCCGGCAACCTGGCACTTGGCGGACTGATCGATTTCGCTAGATTGGCGGAATCTAGCGGCTTGGATGTTCCGGCGCCAAGCCAGGACAGCTATTTTACGGCCCGGATCAGTTTGATCATGTCGCTGCTGGCCGGGTCGATGTAAACGTTCCGAAACGGGCAGGCTTGCACGTTTTTCAGCGTTTCCCGGTTGATATTGGCGCCCAGGGTTCTGACGATCAGCGGATTCAGCAGATTCATCATGAACGCCATGTAGCGGTTGGAACTGAGTACGTGTTCCAGTAACAGAACCTGCCCGCCCGGTTTGCAGACCCGATACAGTTCTTTTAAGCCGCGGCGAGGTTTCGGCACCGAGCAGAATACAAAGCTGGCGATCACCGTATCGAAGCTGTTGTCAGCGTAATCCAGCGCCTGGACATCCATCTGCGTCAGATCGACGGCGATTTGCTGGCGTTGGCGTTTGCGTTGCGCTTGTTCCAGCATCTTCGGGCTGAAGTCGATGCCGGTGATTCGGGCGCCGTCCGGATAAAACCCAAAATTCTTTCCGGTGCCGACACCCACTTCCAATATGTGGTTGCCGCCGGCCTGCGACCATAGTTTTTTACGCAGGCGGCGAAACAGCAAGCCTTCGAGAATGCCTTCCAGGCTGTCAAACCAAGGTGCCAGCCTGTCGTAGCGCCGCTTGATCTGCTCGCTGTTCGCCGCAACCATCATTACTCCTCGATTTGTTGGATACCGTCCAGGAACCAACGGGTTTGGCTGCTGTTTTTGGGTTTGACGAAGTGCCAGACTTCGCGAACGCTTTCGGGCTGGCCGCCATTTTCGCGGATCAGGCTTTCGAACAGTACCGCGGCTTCCTGCTCGGTACCGGCTTCGCGCGCTTCAAGCAACTCCGCCTTCAACGACAATATCTCGGTTCGGTTCGACTCGCCGGACGCCTGCAATTGCTGCTGAATTTCGGCGAAGACTTTATCGGTGGTCAAGCCCCGAATCTCAGCCAGATCGCGGTTGTCCCAGGCGGCTTGCAGATAACGATAGGCTTTTTCGGCACCGTTCAGGAACGCTGCTTGGTCGAATCCTGCCGGCAAAGCGCTTGCCGGGGCTGCGGTTTGGAAGCCGTTGCCGCCGCCCGTTTTATTGTTACCGAACAACACGTCGGTATTGAAACCGGCCGGACCGTTGTTTCCGGTTTGATTTTCCCGGTAATACTGAGGCTCCCGCCGGCTATCGGCTTGGCTGAAAGCGCCGCTGGCTGCAGTCTGCTGGCCGGCCTTGGAGGCAAACAAGCGATACAACAGAAATGCGATGCCGGCGAATACCAGCATATCCATCAGGTTCAAGCCTTCAAACGCGCCGCCAAAAAACAGCGAGCCTAACAGCCCCCCCAGGGCCAAGCCGCCGAGCATACCCATCATACCGCCGCGGCCGGCCCAACTTTGGCGCGCGGCCTGGTTTTGCGCGGCTGCCTGCGTTTGGCTGGCCGAACGCGCGGTTTGGTTGCCCAAGTCGTTCGGCGTTGTAGAACGTTGGTACGGAGCGCTGTAGCTCGGACGGCTGCCAAAGGATTTGCCGCCGCCCATGCGTTTGGCTTGGGCTTCTTGGATGCCGCCCAGGGTCAAGGCCAATGCAATGAATATCGTTGCCAAAATGCCAATTTTTCTGTTCATAGCTTTTCGCCTAATGTGAGTAAATGTTTGCTTATATTCAGGGTAGAATCGCGCTTTTCAAGTAGAATAGCGTTTCGCACGGCCCGGTACAACCGCGGTTTGGCCGAACGCGCGAGTTCACAGACATTCTTAGAACGTAAATGGTTGCATATCTGCGTCAATTTCTGGTCGTGCTACTGGTGCTGCTGCAGACAGCCGCGCCGTTGGTGCATGCCCATGTCGGCGGTGACGCCGGGGACTGCGGCATCCATCTGCATGGACTGGAGAGTTTGCAGAGCGAGCCGGATCAGTGGAGCTTGCCAGACAACCGGCATGAATTGCATCAGCAAGCGGCCGTTGTCAGTGTCGGTTCCGCCATCAAACTGCAAATGATGCGCGAACGGTTGGTGCCGCTTGGATTCCTGTTGCCGTCTGTTGCCGAGCCAAAATTTTACCCACCAGTCCGACCACCTTTTTACCGATCTCTCGTTTCGCCACCGCCCACAGCGCCCCTTCTCGCCGATAACGCTTCCCGCGCTCCCCCTGGCTGCTGAGGCGGGGAAACCAGGCGTAAACCGTCAGCCTTTGCCTGTACCGCTCGACCTGCCGCTGCGTCAATGCCGGCGACAGATTTGCCATCTATCAATTTTTTGGAGCGAGATATGACCGTATACCGTCATATTCAATATGGATTACCTGTTTTACTGTTAGCTACCCTGCCTTGCGTAGCGCAAACCGAAGAGAGTGAAAGCCCGGCGCCACACAGTGCAATGGCGGCGGACAAGCTGATTGTCGAACATATGGACCCGATCGACACGGATCCGTCCCTTAGCCTGTCCGGCTTGGTCGAACTGACCTTGGAAAAGTATCCGGACCGCCTGATAAGCGAAGCGTTGACTCAAGAAGCGGATGCTTTGACCGAGCGCAGCGACGCCTGGGTGGCGGGGTCGACGGCGCTGGCTCTGGACTACTTCGACGACCGGGTTGCGGCTGACCGCGGCGCGCGCGAGATGTCGGCCAAAGTCGAAGTCACCACCTGGAGTTGGGGTCAGCGCGACGCCGGCCAAGCCGTGGCCGAGCGGGCCGGTTTATCGGCGCAAAAGCAGTCGGCGGCGGTTAAATTGGAGGTGACGCGTCTGGTGCGGGAAGCATTGTGGAATATGGAGGTCGCCAACATCGGCTTGCAACAGGCGCAGAACGCTTTGTCGGTGTCCGAGCAATTGATGAAAAAAGTCGAGCGGCGGGTTGAGCTGGGCGATTTGCCCCGCGCCGATCTGTTACTGGCCAAAGGGGAGTATTTGCAGAACCGCGGATTGGTGACCCAGGCCGAAGCGGAAGTCATGCACAGCCGTAAAGCCTATTCCAGCCTGACGACGTTGGCACGGGTTCCGGCCAATTATCTGGAACGGCAAAGCGAGCTGAAAAGCATTATGCCGAGCCACCCGGTCCTGGAAGCGGTTAATGCCGTGATCGAACGTAAACGCGCCGAGGTGGAATGGATCAAAACTACGGATCCGATCAATCAGCCGAAGTTGAATATCGGCGCCAAGAGTACCCGGGATGGCCGCGACGGCCAGAATATCGAAAGTGCCGGAGTCGGCGTGGTGATGTTGTTCGGCGGCGATGCCTATAACGCGCCGGAGATCGCCAAGGCCAATCTGGAACTGAACAACGCCATGGCGCAGCGCGAACATTTATACCGCCAGCTGGAAAAGAATCTGCACGAGGCGGAACATGCGCTGGAGGTGACGCGGGCGGAATTGGCGATTGCCAACGAATTGAAGCAAATCGCCGAAACCCATTTGAAAATGACCGAAGTCAGCTTTTCGGCCGGCGAAATCAACTTGCTGGATCTGATCAAAATTCAGGCCCGGAGCCTGGAAGCGGTACGCAATGCCAAATTGCAGGAAGTGAAGTTGCAGCGCAATATCGCGTTTTATAACCAAGCGCTCGGAGTGCAGCCGTGAGAATGCCGGCCACACTGTTTTTATCGCTGTTGGCTGCCTCCGCCTTGGCGCAGGATGCGCAAATTCGGATGAGTCGGCAACAGATCGAGAATCTGGATATCAAAACCGCGCCGTTGGTTGCCAGTTCCAGCGTGCCGTTATTTTACGCGCCCGGAAAAGTCGTAACGCCGGCCGACCGCGAAGCGCTGGTCAGCAGCAGCCAGCCCGGTCTGGTGACGCATTTGGTGGCGAATATCGGCGACAGCGTACGCAAGGGCCAGGTTCTAGCCCAATTGCGCAGTCCCGAGCTGGTTGGCTTGCAACAGGGATATTTGGCTGCTGCCAGCGAGCTGAATTTGTCCGGGTTGGAGCGCAACCGGGACCAGAAATTGTTGCAGGAAGGGGTTATCGCCGAACGGCGCTGGCAGGAGACCCAAACCCAGTATCAAAGCAAAGTGGCGCGCGCCGACGAGGCTAAGCAATTGTTGGTGCTTGCCGGCATGTCTGACGCAGAGATTAAAACGTTGGCGCACACACGTAAACTGGACGATCGTTTGTCGATTCGGGCGCCGATCGACGGTGTGGTGTTGCAGCGTATGGTCAATCTGGGCGCGCGGCTGGATATCCAGGCCCCCCTATTCCGTATCGCCGATCTATCCGAATTATGGCTGGAAATCAGTATCCCGCAGGAACGCCTGATCACGGTCAAGGTGGGGGATCGGGTCCGGTTGGAGTCGAGCGATGTGTCGGCAACCATCAGCCTGTTGGGGCAAAGCGTTAACGCGGACAATCAAACGGTATCGGCGCGGGCCGTGGTGGACGGCAAGCCGCAAAGTTTGCGGCTTGGGCAAAACGTCAATGTACAAATCCTGCAACACGGTGCGACGACCGGCTTTACTGTGCCGAATTCGGCCTTGTCGCAAAACGAGGGCCGTAGTTACGTGTTCGTGCGTAACGATGACGGCTTTGCTGTGATCGAGGTCAGCGTCAATGGCAAGCAAGGTGACGAGTCACTGATCAGCGGCGCGCTGACCGGCAACGAACAAATCGCCGTCAAAGGCGCGGTGGCGTTGAAAGCCAATTGGTTGGGTTTGGGGAGCGATGAATAATGGCGGCATTGATTCGCTTTGCCCTGACCCAGCGCTTGTTGGTGTTATTAGGCGTACTGCTGTTGATGGGCGGTGGCATTTATGCCTTTAAACAACTGCCGATCGATGCTTTTCCCGAGGTGTCGCCGACTCAGGTCAAGGTGATTGTCAAAGCTAACGGTATGACGCCGGAAGAGGTCGAAGCCCGGATCACCGCGCCGATCGAGGTGGAGTTGCTGGGAATTCCGCATCAAACCATGCTGCGTTCGCTGGCTAAATACGCGATTACCGACATCACCCTGGACTTCGAGGAAGGCACCGATATTTACTGGGCCCGGCAGCAGGTGGCGGAACGCCTGAATGCCATGTGGGGCAATTTGCCGGACGGGGTACAGGGCGGGATCGCGCCGATGACGACGCCGTTGGGCGAGATGTTCATGTTCGCGATCGAAGGCGGCGATCTTGATTTGATGCAGCGCCGGGAGTTGCTGGATTGGACCATCCGTCCGGCCTTGCGCACCGTCAAAGGCGTGGCCGACGTCAATGCCTTGGGCGGCTTGGTGCGCAGTTTCGAAGTGGTGCCGGACAACGTCAGAATGGCGGCGCGTAATATCGGCATCGAGCAATTGATGGCGGCTTTGGAAAAAAATAACCGTAACGATGGCGCCGGTAGGTTGACCGAAGGTGAAGAAGCGCTGATCGTCCGCGCCGACGGCCGCATCAAAAACGAACAGGATGTGAAATCGATCGTCGTGGAACAGCATGACGGCATGCCGGTGCGGGTGGAAGATATTGCCGAGGTGCGGATTGGAGCGTTGACCCGATACGGCGCGGTCAGTAAGGACGGCAGCGGTGAAGTGGTCACCGCGGTGGTGTTGGGCTTGCGCGGAGCCAATGCCAGATTGACCATCGAACAATTGGAACAGAAGCTGGCGCAGTTGCAGCCCAGTTTGCCCGAGGGTGTACATATCAATGTGTTCTATAACCGCGGAGTATTGGTGGCCAAAGCGGTAAACACCGTTGCCAAAGCTTTGGCCGAGGCCATCGTGCTGGTGGTCGTGTTGTTGATTTTGTTTCTGGGCGATATGCGTGCGGCGTTGACCGTGGCTTTGGCGCTACCGTTGGCGGCGTTGGCGACCTTCATCATGATGAATGTGTTCGGCATGTCGGCCAATTTGATGAGTCTGGGCGGCTTGGCGATTGCGATCGGGATGCTGGTCGACGGTGCGGTGGTCGTGGTCGAGAACGTCATCAGCCAGCTTGCGGACCACCGCAAGGCCGAGCGCCTGCCGCGTTTACATATGATTTACCGGGCTAGCCGCGAAGTGGCGCTACCGGTGACTTCAGGCATTTTGATCATCGTCATCGTGTTTCTGCCGCTGCTGACCTTGCAAGGCTTGGAGGGCAAGTTATTCGGGCCGGTGGCGATGACCATCGTATTTGCTTTGAGCGGTTCGCTGGTATTGTCGTTGACGGTAATTCCGGTGCTGGCTTCGCTGTTGCTGAAGCAAGTTTCTCACGAGGAGCCTTGGTTGCCGCGCCAATTGCTGCGGTGGTATCAGCCGGTATTGGCCTGGTGTTTGAGTAACACTAGGAAAGTGTTCATCGGTGCCGGCGCCATGCTGGTGTTAAGTTTGATCGCGTTTACCCGGATCGGCAGTACCTTCATGCCGACGTTGGACGAAGGCGATATCATCGTTCAATTGGAAAAGTTGCCGTCGATAACTTTGCAGGATTCGGTTGCGCTCGATGGCCGGGTCCAAAAAAACATTCGCGAGCATATTCCCGAGGTTGCCACGGTGGTGTCTCGGGTCGGCGCCGACGAATTGGGTTTGGACCCGATGAGTCTGAACGATACCGACACGTTCCTGATCTTGAAGCCGAAGTCGGAATGGCGGATGGACAGCAAAGAGGCTTTGATCGACGACATCCGCAAGATCATGGTCCACACTCCAGGCATTGCGTTCGGTTTTACCCAGCCTATCGAAATGCGGGTTTCGGAAATGCTGACCGGCACCCGTGGCGATGTAGCGGTTAAATTGTTCGGCGCCGATTTGGATACATTGAACCGCAAGGCGGAGCAAATCGAAGCGGTGTTGAAGACCATTCCCGGTGCCAGCGACGTGTTTACCCGCAAGAACGAGGGCATGCAGTTTTTGCAGGTCAATATCGACCGGCAGGCTGCCGGTCGGTTCGGCTTGGATACCAATGGCATCGAAACCCTATTGCGCGCGCAAATCGAAGGTGTGCAACTCGGCATCGTCCAAGAAGGTGTCAAACGCACACCGTTGTTGTTGCGCGGGGCCAGCAACACCGCCAATTTCGATAATCTGCAACTGACTTTGCCCGACGGCGGCCATGTGCCGATTACGGCAGTGGCAAAGATTCAGCCGGTGGAAGGTGTGGTTTCGATAGACCGGGAAAAAGGCCAACGCTTCGTCGTGATTCGCAGTAACGTGGAAGGCCGCGATCTGGTCGGTTTTGTCGATGAGGCGCGCAAAGCCGTCGCGGAACGGGTCAAGTTACCGCACGGTTTCCATGTCGAATTCGGAGGCCAGTTCGAAAATCAGCAGCGAGCATCGGCGCGCTTGAGTCTGGTGATTCCGTTGTCGCTGGGCTTGATCTTTCTATTGTTGTTTTCCACCTTCGGTTCGATTCGGCAAGCGGTGCTGGTGTTGTCGAACATCCCGCTGGCTCTGATCGGCGGAGTGTTCGGCTTGTGGTTATCCGGCGAATATCTATCGGTGCCGGCATCGGTAGGCTTTATTGCCTTGCTGGGTATCGCCGTATTGAACGGCGTGGTTATGGTCAGTTATTTCAACCAATTGTGCGCCACCGGCATGGACATCGCTCGCGTCGTCGTCGTGGGTTCCGCGCGGCGGTTGCGACCGGTCTTAATGACCGCCAGTATCGCCGCCTTCGGTTTGATTCCGCTGTTGTTCGCCTCCGGCCCCGGCTCGGAAATCCAGCGGCCGTTGGCGATTGTGGTGACCGGCGGCTTGTTGTCGTCCACATTATTGACACTGATATTGCTGCCGATCCTTTATAAGTTGTTCGGCCGTAACCCGGAACTTAAACCATGAACCGCGATGCTTTTATTCTGACCGTGACTGCGCCGCCTACTTTGGAAGACGCTTTAGTCGACTGTCTGCTGGCGTTGGAATGGCAACAGGGATTTTCCAGTTATCCGGCCAATGTCCATGACTACAACGCCCGAGGTTTGTCGTTGGCGGAACAGGTCGCCGGGCACCAGCGCAAGCTCCGCTTTCAAATGTATGTCGAGAAGCAGCATGCCCCCGCATTGTTGGCTAGACTTAAGCATGAATTTGCCGGCTCCGGATTGCAATACTGGTTGGTGCCGGCAATCGAACAGGGCGTAATTTAAGCATAAAGCATGCATAAACCGGCAGGGAGTGCTAAAGTTCTTCGACGGCCATTGATTGTTGTGAAATGAGCTAATTTTCATGCCACATTACGAGTTATGAACATTTTTTTGCGCAGAATTCCCGCCAATACCCGGCATATAGAAATTTCCGAATTCGTGGCGCCAGCGCTGAATAACGGTTTTTTCAGAAAGTCGGGACGAATCGTGGATGTGGAGATACTGGCGCTGCAAGATACTCGGGTCGGCACTATCGAATATCACGGCTTGGTAACACTGGATTCGGAAGTCACTGTGCAACGGGTCGTCAAGGCCTTAAAGAACCGGCGATTTAACGGCCGTATGGTGGTGGTCAGGCCTTACTACCACCGCAGTTGGTACAACGATCCCCGCCAAAATCAGACCGAGATACCGGCCGGTATCGTCGATAAGCGTAAAGGCGATCGCCGCCGCGGCCGCTATTTGCAAGTTATCAAGAACGCTTCTGATCGGTTTAACAGCGAAGACGACTTTTTCAAATCGGTCAACCACCAGCAGTTTTCGATATCTTTTATCGTACCTCCGGATTTGGAGGTGGCGATGATGGAATGTCTGTCGGGCTTCGAAATCGATAGGGATAATTTCGGTGAACACCGGATGACCAAGTTTCTCACTGCGGCCGATGAGAACGAACAGCAAACGGCGCGCTTCCAAATCTACGCCGAAAAAATGGCGATATCGGCTTTGCTGGAAAGGTTGAAAGAAGAGTTTTCCGGCTCAGGCATCCATTACTGGATCATGCCGGTGGTGGAGAAAGGCGAGATTTAAGGCTGCGGCGGATACGATGGTATCGCTGGTTTGGTCGAGCGGCAGCTCAGTGTCGCTACGACAAAGTCGGACCAAAGCCGCGATGTGGGCAGTGGTCCGGATGCTTCTAGAGCGTTAGCGGTTTTTTATTTTTCCAACAAAGCGAACTTGCCGGGTTTGCCGTTCCATTCGTCGGCGTCTGGCATCGCGTCTTTCACTTCCGTAATCAGCGGCCAGACTTTGGCAAGTTCCGCATTCAATGCGGCGAAATGTTCTTGGCCTTCCGGCAATTCGTCTTCGGCATGGATCGCGTTTGCCGGACATTCCGGTTCGCACAGCGTGCAGTCGATGCACTCGTCCGGGTCGATGACCAAGAAGTTGGGCCCTTCGTGAAAGCAGTCCACCGGACAGACGTCAACGCAGTCGGTGAATTTGCATTTAATGCAATTTTCGGTAATTACAAAAGCCATAATGTTCTTCCAAGGTTAGGTACTGGAACAAGTTTCCGTACGTTGCGGAAACTTTATGGTTGAAAATAATCCTGTTTGTGAATCAGGCGGCTAGCGAGCCGGAACCCCAAATCGAACCGGAGGCGCCAAGGCCTCCGGTTCCGGCAAAATTACTTTTCCTTGTTTTTATTGCGTTCGTTGACTTCTTTGATGACTTCGTCAGCGACGTTTTTCGGACAAGGTGCGTAATGCGAGAACTCCATCGAGAACTGGCCGCGGCCGGACGTCATGGTGCGCAAATCGCCGATGTAACCGAACATGTCGCTCAGCGGCACGTCGGCCTTGATGCGAACGCCGGTGACGCCCGGATCTTGCGATTTGATCATGCCGCGGCGGCGGTTCAAGTCGCCGATCACGTCGCCGACGTGAGCTTCCGGAGTAAACACGTCCACTTTCATGATCGGTTCTAGCAATTGCGGTGCGCCTTTCGGGATGGATTGGCGATACGCGGCGCGGGCGGCGATTTCGAAAGCGATGGATGACGAGTCGACCGCGTGGAACGCGCCGTCGGTCAGATTGACTTTGAAGTCCAAGCAAGGGAAGCCCGCCAACACGCCTTTATCGATACTGGCTTTGAAGCCTTTTTCGACGGCCGGCCAGTATTCGCGCGGTACGTTACCACCAACCACGGACGATTCGAATTGGAAGCCGCTGCCGGGTTCGCCGGGTTCGATGATGTAGTTGATTTTCGCGTATTGGCCTGAACCGCCGGATTGTTTTTTGTGGACGTATTCGTCTTCGACGCGTTTGGTAATGGTTTCGCGGTAAGCCACCTGCGGTTTGCCGACGTTAACATCGACGCCGTGGGTCCGTTTCAGGATGTCCACTTTAATGTCCAAGTGCAACTCGCCCATCCCTTTGATGATGGTTTCGCCAGACTCCTGGTCGGTTTCGACGCGGAAAGACGGGTCTTCGGCCACCATTTTGCCGATCGCGATACCCATTTTCTCGTTGCTGCCTTTGTCTTTCGGCGAAATCGCGATCGAGATAACGGGATCAGGGAATACCATCGGTTCCAGCGTGGCCGGTTTGTCGGGATCGCACAGCGTGTGGCCGGTTTGCACGTTTTTCAAACCGATCAGGGCGACGATGTCGCCGGCTTGCGCGGTTTCGATCTCGTTACGGTCGTCGGCGTGCATTTCCACCATCCGGCCTACCCGTTCGGTTTTGCCGGTATAGGTATTCAAAACGGTGTCGCCTTTTTTCAATTTGCCGGAATAAATACGGACAAAGTTCAGCGCGCCGAAGCGGTCGTCCATGATTTTGAACACCAGGCCGCGGAATGGACGCTCCGGATCGACGATCGCGTGTTCGCCGGTTGGGACGCCTTCGATGTCGGTTTCCGGTTGCGGGTTGACTTCGGTCGGATTCGGCAGGTATTCGATGACGCCGTCCAGTACCAATTGCACGCCTTTGTTTTTGAACGAAGAGCCGCAGAAGGTCGGGAAGAAATCCATCGCGATGGTACCTTTACGGATACATTTTTTGATTTCTTCGATGGTCGGCTCTTCGCCTTCCAGATATTTCTCCATGATCTCGTCGTCTTGGTCGGCGACTTGGTCGATCAATTTCGCGCGCCATTCTTCGACTTGCTCGGTCATGTCGGCTGGCACGTCTTGGATTTCGTACTTCAACGGATCGCCGGAGTTGTCCCAGATCCAGGCTTTGCGGGTCAACAGGTCAATCACGCCAATGAAGTTCTCTTCTTCGCCAATCGGCAAGGTCATAACAACCGGTTTCGCGCCCAGGACGTCTTCGACTTGCTTGACGACGCGGTAAAAGTTCGCACCCAGACGGTCCAGTTTGTTGACGTAGATAACACGAGCGACTTTGGAATCGTTCGCGTAACGCCAGTTGGTTTCGGATTGCGGTTCAACGCCGCCCGAGCCGCAGAATACGCCGATACCGCCGTCCAGAACTTTCAAGGAACGATACACTTCGATCGTAAAGTCCACGTGGCCCGGGGTGTCGATGATATTGAAGCGGTGCGCCGGAAATTGGTTGGTGCTGCCCGGCCACATGCAGGTGGTTGCCGCAGACTGAATGGTGATGCCGCGCTCTTGTTCTTGCACCATGAAGTCTGTAGTCGCCGCACCATCGTGTACTTCGCCGATTTTGTGGATTTTTCCGGTCAGCTTCAAAATCCGCTCGGTCGTGGTGGTTTTACCGGCATCGACGTGCGCGAAGATACCGATGTTTCTGTAAAGCGATAGATCAGTCATGGTTTTACTCTAAATATTGAATATAAAAACTCTTTAAACCCCAGCACCATTGCCACGGTCGTTGTGGATCACATAGCTGCTAGCCTAGCGAAGTATGCGGCCGCTCTTCGCTTTGTTAGGTATGAGGCGAAATGCACACGGCTTCTTCAATGACAAGGTCAATGAAAATCTTCACATTCTAACCGAAAAATCAAAAAAAACGGAATGTCAATTGTGTGAATTAATCTGGGGGCCGATTTTCATGGATTTGCAGTTCTCTGAGCTGCATCAATGCATACAGCGACTGCAACCGTGGGCATTCGATGCGGTGGCGTTGCGCTGCGCGAATCGCATTGCCGAGAATGGCTTCCGTTTCTATCGGCCGGCCTTGTTCGAAATCCAGCAGCATGCTGGTTTTGTAAGCTGGCATGTTGCGGGTGCGCTCGAGATTGATGTCGACGGTATCGTCGGCCAAGGGGTGGTCGCAAGCGGCGGCTATCCGGCATACCTCTTCCATCACCTCCCGGACGAAATTTTCCTGGTTCTGCAGGATCGCCTGAGTCGCGAGCCCGCCGGAGAGTACCGATAATGGGTTGAACGGCGCATTCCAGACGCACTTTTGCCAGCGGCTGGCGATAATGTCGTGGCTGATTTCGCAGTCTCCGCCACCGGCAATGAACAAGTCTCGCAGTCTTTCGCTGAGTCCCGCGTCGTCCGGAGTTAGCGCGCCTATGGTCAGTTTGCCGTAGGCCAGATGCCTGATATGGCCGGGCGCTAACCGGTTGCAGCAAATATATGCCAAGCCGCTGATCAACACTCTGTCCGGGAAGGCGGCGAGCAATTCCGCTTCGATATCGACGCCGTTTTGGATGAACGCGATCGCGGTTTTGTCGGACAGGCCGGCGCGGATCAAATTTACGCGGTCGATGTCTGCGACGACCTTGCTGCACAGTATCAGATAATCGGCGCAATCTTTATAGTCGTGCGCCCGGCGCAAGACTTGCGCCGGTTGAAACCGCCATCGGCCCAGCGCATGGCTGTCGATCTGGAAACCTTGGCGGCTTACGGTTTCGTAATCCGAGCGGCAAACGACGCTGACTTCGGCGCCGGATCGGGCTAACAAGGCACCGTAAAAGCCGCCTATGGCCCCGGTGCCGATGATCAGGATTTTGTCGCTCACGCGTTATTGCTCAAAATCTGTTTCAAAAATGGGATGGTCAATTTACGTTGTGCGGCGAGGGTCGCCCGGTCGATTCGGTCCAGCAACAACCACAGGGCGGCCACATCGTGTACGTAGTGATTCAGCAGAAAGCGGCCGACAGTGGGGGGAATGTCGAAGCCGAGAAAATGCGCTTTATGGCTCAAGGCGTCGATCAATTGGTCTTCACGTAATGGCTGAATTTTTAGCGTCAGTCCCCAGCCCATCCGAGTCTTCAGGTCCGGCAATTCGAAGCTTAAATATTTGGGGGGGCAGTCTGCGGCCAGAACCAGCTGGTGATTCGCTTGCCGGTGCGCGTTGTAGAAATTGAAAAAGGCGTGTTCCCAATCCGGATGGTCGGCAATATGCTGGATGTTGTCCAAACATACCAGTTCAAGATGTTCCAAGCCTTCCAACAGGGCCGGATTCGGCAAGCGGCCGGCTGCCAATTCTAAATAAAATGGCTCCTTATTGGTCTTAGTCGCGAGTTGGCAGCACGCTTGCAGCAAATGGCTCTTGCCGCTACCGTTGTCGCCCCACAGAAAAATTTGTTGTTCTGAGCCGCCGGTAGCTAATTTCTGCAGTTGCTCCAGAATTTCGCCGTTGTTTCCAGGGTAATAGCTGTTGAAGGTCTGGTTTGCCTGAAATTCGAACTGTAACGGGACTTGCATCGGCGTCGGCTCAGGCTTTTTCCGCTTTATAGACGTAGAGACCGGCGCCGAAACACAGCATCAAACTGAACAACACTTCCAATAGTGCGTACGGGCGTTGGCTCAGATTGACGTAAGATTCGGCGATACCATGGGCAAAATAAGGCAGGCTTATGTAACTCATCCAGGTGCAGCTTTTCAAGTTGCGATTCAGCAAGCCTTTGAAGGGTAGGAGCAACGGGCCGACGCTGGCAATCAGGATCAATGCCGTTGGCAAGCGGTTGGATGGCGCCAATAGGGTGTGCCATGCCATCAACAAAAAAAATAGACCGAAAAATCCGGCCAACGCTAGATTGTAGTAATGGATTCTTTGCATGAAAGTGGCGCGAGCCAAGCTGTGGAGTGTAAACCCGCTCATTATCACAAACTCTTTGCCATAATGCAGTTTGGTCTTATTGGGTTTGGAGGTTTGCGATGGCTCGTTTATTTGGCGCGATTGCACTGGCGTTATTCGGCGGTTCCGCGTTGGCTGTCGAAAGCTACACCATCGATAGTCGGCACACGTTTCCGAGTTTCGAGATTAACCATTTGGGTTTCTCCACTCAGCGCGGGCGTTTTAACGAAACATCCGGCAAAGTGTTGCTGGATACTGCGACCGGTAGCGGCAGCATAGATGTCTCGGTCAATACCGCCTCAATCAGTACCGGGCTGGCGGAGCTGGAAGCGCATTTGCGCGGACCGGACTTTTTAGACAGCGCAAAATATCCGCTGATGAGTTTTAAATCCAATCGGCTGATTTTCCAAGGTGACAAGTTGGTCGGGGCCGACGGCGTGTTGACGTTGCACGGTGTCAGCAAGCCGCTACGATTGGAGATTGAGCATTTTTATTGCGGTATCAATCCGTTGCGCATGAAGTACAGTTGCGGTGCCGATGCTTCGGCCCTGATCGTGCGTTCCGAGTTCGGTATCGATAAATATGTGCCTGCGGTAGCCGATCAGGTCAAGGTGTTGATTCAAGTCGAGGCGGTGAAGGATTGATTCGAAGCGTCTGTGTTGATTTGCAGCGAATTGGGGTGGTCGGCAAATTCGGGTTGGATGGCGAGCGCTTCTGTGACCGATGGGTCTTGGGTTAATCACAATGTCTGTGGATAACTCTGTGCGTTGAATGTCGAAAGCCGCGGCGGTTGCCTGCAAATACTGGCTTTTTGTTAGATTGTATAAAATTTGGACAGGGTGATTTTTTCTATAAGAATCAGCGTCTTATGTTTATTTTGTTTTATTTCAAAGAGTTATTTTGTCAAGCGGTATTTGAAGCGGATTGGCTAAGACTTTGTGTGTATAACTGCGCAGGCGAGGCGTTCCGCGGCTTTTTAAGTGACACAGGTGCAAGCGGCCGGGCAAATTTGAGATAATTGACGGTTTTGAAAAAGAGCGATTTCATGTGGTTTAAAAATTTGGCCGTCTACCGTTTCTCCGAGCCGTTCGAACTGAAAGCCGAGGAGTTGGAGCAAAAGCTGCAACAACAACCATTTCGTGCTTGCGGTAGTCACGACGAATTCAGTTTCGGTTGGACTCCGCCGTTGGGCAGAGCTGCCGATGCCTTGGTGCATGCCAACAATGGCTTTTTCATGCTTTGCGGCAAAAAAGAGGAAAAAGTTGTGCCAAGTTCGGTGATCAACGAGATGCTGCAAGAGCGCATCAGCGAAATCGAAGAGCGAGAGGCCCGTAAATTACCGGCAAAGGAACGTAGCCGGCTCAAGGATGAATTGGTCTTCGAATTGTTGCCGCGGGCGTTTTCGTTTTCCAAAAAAACCTACGCCTACATCGATAGCCAAGGCGGATGGCTGGTGGTGGATGCCGCGTCGGCTAAAAAGGCCGAGGATTTGCTCAGCCAATTACGGAAATGCCTGGGTTCTTTACCGGTCGTACCGTTAACAGCCTCCGCAAAGCCGGCCGGCGTGATGACGCAATGGCTGACTGACAATGCCTCACCCAAGGATATTCTGATCGAAGACGAGTGCGAGTTGCGCTCTCCGGAAGAGGAAGGCGCCATTATTCGCTGCAAGCGGCACGACTTGGCTTTGCCGGAGATCAAAAACCACTTGGATAGCGGCAAGCAAGTGATCAAATTAGCGATGAGTTGGGCCGAACGTCTATCGTTCGTGTTGGACGAGAATCTCGCCGTCAAACGCTTGAAGTTTCTGGATCTGATTCAGGAGCAAGCGGCCGATATCGAGGCATTTGACGAGACCGAGCAATTCGATGCCGATTTTTCCATTATGACCGCGGAACTTGCGCAGTTTTTGCCGCGTCTGCTTGAGTTGTTTAACGCCGAGGGCGCTATCTGATGAAAATTCGTTTAATCACCAGCTTGTTGTGGGCCGTGAGTGCCAGTGTGTCGGCATTAACGTTGCCGGCGCCGGATCGTCCGGGTGACAGCCTGGTCGGTAATCCGCCGCACGAGGTCAAGTACGTAGCCGCCAAGCAGGAAGACACGCTGATCGATATTGCAGTCAATTTCAGGCTTGGTCAGGATGAAATCGTGCTGGCCAATCCTTACGTCGATCGCTGGTTGCCGCGCGAAGGCACTCAGGTGCGGATTCCTAGCAGTTTTATCTTGCCCAATGCGCCGCGGGAAGGCATCGTCGTCAACTTACCGGAGATGCGGATTTATTATTTTCCGGATGCCAGTAAAGTAGTCACTTACGCGATCGGAATCGGTCGAGAAGATAATTGGAAAACCCCGCTCGGGAAAACACGGATTGTCGGGAAGACTGAAAATCCTTCCTGGACGCCGCCACCCTCCATCATCGCCGAACACTTAGCAGATGGTGATGTGCTGGATCCTTATTATCCGCCGGGCCCGAATAACCCTCTAGGACTCTTTGCGTTTAAGCTGGGCTTGCCGGGTTACCTGATACATAGCACCAACGTAGTGAACGGTATTGGCATGCGTGTCAGTCACGGTTGCATGCGCATGTATCCAGCCGACATCGAGCAGTTCTTCCCAATGGTCAAAGTCGGTACTCAGGTCAATATCGTCAACCAATCGATCAAGGTGGGTTGGTATCACGACACACTCTATCTTGAAGCCTATCCGGATCTGGAAGAAACGCCCGCTACTTTCGAGCAGCGCCTGCATGTGGCATTGGATCTAATCGAGCAGGCTAACGGCGGCAAAATGCCGGTCATCAAGGGTTCGATTTTGAAAGCAGCTATCGAAAAATCGACCGGAATACCGACCGCGATCTACGAGCGTCCGGTTCAAACTCCGCCAGTTGTGCAAAGCCAAGCGGCGCCAGCAAACTAACGGCAATAAAAAAGCCCGTGGCCTTGCGGCTCACGGGCTTTTTAAATCGACAACAGCGTTAAAGCTTATTTGTGTTGTGATTTTTTGAACATGCGGTCCAATTTGCTGTTGGTGTCTTGAGCATATTGAGCAGCGCGGTTAGCAGCAGCTTCAGCAGCAGCGGCTTTAGCAGCAGCTTCAGCAGCAGCAGCTTTTGCAGAAGCAGCGTCAGCAGAAGCGGTAGCTACTTTGCCTTCCAAAGTGCCAACGCGTGCATCCAAAGCTTCCAGGTCAGAAGTGCTTGCGCAACCGGTAGCCAAAGCTGCAACGGCAACAACTGCTGATAATTTAATAGCTCTCATCATGGTTTATTTCCCCTTGATTGTGGTTTCAAAAAATAAAGAATGAAAAACGGTGGCAATTGTCCAACATTTTTTTGGATTTTACCAACATTATTTCACGGTTACGAGTGTCCCTTTTTCTACCCATTGGCTCAATTGATCGATTTGATCGTTGGTCAATGCGATACATCCGTGTGTCCAATTCATGGATCGGTGGATGGACAGACTACCGCTGCCCAAGCCATGAATGCCGATTTGCCCGCCCAGGCCGGTGTTTTGCGGCGGTACTTGCCCGTAGGAATGAGCTCTGGCGATAGCCTCATAGGTATCGAGGTCGATCTTGCCTTGCTTTAGGGCGTGGTCGGCATGTTCGACGTTGGGGTACGTCAGGCCGAAAAATTTACGAAACGCGCTTTTTTCGTTGATCCAGCCGATACGGTAATTGCCGAGCGGCGTCACGTCGTCGCCGCGGTGGCTCTTTTCACCGGCGCCATTGCGGCCGATGGCGATGTTTTCGAGTACGGCAACGGTTTTCTCACCCTTGCGTATTTCCATATTTTGCTTCTGAGTATCGACTAGCAGCCAAACTTCATCCGTTGCGAAAGCGTTAACGGACGCGGAACTTCCCAGTACAATCAAAGCGCCTAGTAACTTTTTCTTTAACATGGCAATCTGTAAATAATCAAAATTTTGGTGTACTTTAACCCTTTCGAAACGTGGTATTACAAAGGGTAGCATATGACAACAACAATCACCAAAACCACTCCCTACGACGATCAAAAGCCCGGCACATCGGGCTTGCGTAAGAAGGTCAAAGTCTTCCAGCAGCCCAAATATTTGGAAAATTTCGTCCAATCCATCTTCGACAGCCTGGAAGGCTACCAAGGCCAAACTTTGGTGATTGGCGGCGACGGCCGTTACTACAACCGTAAAGCCATTCAAATCATCATCAAGATGGCGGCCGCCAACGGTTTCGGTGAACTCATTATAGGCCAAGGCGGCTTGTTGTCCACCCCCGCCGCATCGAATATTATCAGGAAATACAATGCCTTCGGCGGTATTGTTCTATCAGCTAGTCACAATCCCGGCGGCCCCGAAGAAGATTTTGGCATTAAATATAATGTCGGCAACGGCGGACCGGCACCGGAGAAGTTCACCGACAAGCTTTACGAGAATACCAAAACCATCACCGGCTACAAAAAAGCCCGTTTCGGCGATATCGATTTGGACACGGTCGGCGAGGTCGAAAAAGGCGGCGTCAAAATCCGCGTTATCGATCCGGTGGCCGATTATGCGGAATTGATGGCGCAGATTTTCGATTTCGAGCTATTGAAACAAAGCATCCAGAACGGCTTCATCACGCTGAAATTCGACGCGATGCACGCGATCACCGGCCCCTACGCCAAGCACATTCTGGAAGAGGTACTCGGCGCCGCGCCCGGTTCGGTCTTCAACGCGGTGCCGCAGGAGGATTTCGGCGGCGGCCATCCCGACCCGAATCTGGTGCACGCCCATGAATTGGCCGAAATCATGTTCGGCACCAACCCACCGACTTTCGGCGCCGCGTCCGACGGCGACGGCGACCGCAACATGATCATGGGCGCCAATATCTTCGTCACGCCCAGCGACAGTCTGGCGATCATGGCCGCCAACGCCAAATTGGTCCCGGCTTACGCCAAAGGCATCAGCGGTGTGGCGCGTTCGATGCCGACCAGCCAGGCCGTGGACCGGGTCGCCGACAAACTCAGTCTGCCTTGCTACGAAACCCCGACCGGCTGGAAGTTCTTCGGCAACCTGCTCGACGCAGACAAAATCACGCTATGCGGAGAAGAGAGTTTCGGCTCCGGTTCCAACCATGTGCGCGAGAAAGACGGTTTGTGGGCGGTATTGTTCTGGCTGAATCTGATCGCCCGCAAACGCGAATCGGTGGAAGACATCGTCCGCGAACATTGGCAAACCTACGGCCGCGACATCTATTGCCGCCACGATTACGAAGCCGTCGATACCGAAATCGCCAATGCCATCGTCGACCATTTGCGCGGCCAGCTCGATAGCCTGCCCGGCAAGACTTGGGGCGATTACGAGGTGAAATACGCCGACGAATTTAGCTACACCGACCCGGTCGACGGCAGCGTCAGCAGCCGGCAAGGCATTAGAATCGGCTTCGTCAACGGTTCCCGTATCGTGTTTCGCCTGTCCGGCACCGGTACCGTCGGCGCGACTTTGCGGATCTACCTGGAGCGCTATGAGCGCGATGTCCGCAAGCACGATCAGGATGCCCAGGCAGCATTGGCCGAATTGATCGACATTGCCGAACAACTGTGCGAAGTGAAAAAACGTACCGGTAGAGCCGAACCGGACGTGATTACCTGATTGGCCGCTGTTTCCCGCTGGGTGTCAATCGCCTAGCGGGGAGCTTTACTAGCGTAAGCGTCCCGTAAAATCTGTTCCGCACTGCGGCCGGCTTCAGCCAGTTCGCGGGCGGTTTCGATGGACAATCCCTCGCCATGGCCGGCGCCTATGCCTTGAAATAGCCAGCTCTGGTTGTCTGCGGCTTGAATCGAATCCGGGCAGGACGGCAGCTTTAGCGTATTGCGAAATATTTCACAGGACACGGCTTCGTCGTTGTCGGCATAGACCAGGCGCACGTATAAAGCGCCGTCCTTACGCCGCTCCCGCCGAATCTCCAAAATGTGCGCTTCGGCGAACAGCCGCTGCAACGCTGCGATTGGGATTTGGCGTTGCCAGTGTTGTGCGCCGCCGTTGGCAAACGGCAACCACTCGCGGTTAGCGGCCAATTCATCCAATAAACCGAGTAATTTCGGGTCGGTGGTGTGTCCGCGCCGGCTTGGTCCGCCGACATCCACATCCTCGCCAAGAAACACCATGCAGTGCGTGGTGTCGCAGAGCGAGCGGGATTCCGGATGGCGGTGTCCGCCCCGGCTGCCGTTCCAAACGATCACCGCTCGCAACGCCTCGCGCGCCTCTCCTGTTAATTGCTGGGCTTCGGCCGCCAGCACCGCGTCGGCGTAACTGTCGGCATCGGTTTCCAATACCTTGGCGCCGCGCGCCGCGCGCTGGTGCAATATGCCGCTTACCTGCCGTTCCGAGCGGCTGCCGCGGGCGGTCGAGGTGACGGAAAAAGATCCGCACAAACTCAAGCGCGCCGGGCCGGATTCCAGTTCCGGGCAATCGCTGTGCGCCTGCCAACTGGCCGGATCGGTTGCCGCTAGCAGATGCACCCGCACGGCGGCGTAGCGCGGCGGAAACCGCCGTTGCCAATCGCGCAGTAACCCGGCTGCTTTCGCGGCAATCGCGGCGCCACTGCTGCCGGATTGGCGAAAAATCGCCAGATACACCGGATGCTCGGCCGGCCAGGCTAGCATTAAATGGCCGATCAAGGGTTGGCCGTCGCTGCTGGATACCGTACCGGTCTTGGCCAAGGTTTTCAGCTCACGGAAGGTGTGTTTGTCGGCGGCATTGATGCCGGCCAAAGTCGAATTCGGATTGGCGCCGTTCCGCACCAGGCCTGTGAAGTAATCGGGCTGCGACAGCAGGGCGGCCCGCAGCGTCAACACCAGTTCCGGCAATGACGCTTCGAGCGCGAAACCGCCGTCGCCACCGCGTTCGCCGAGGTATGCCCGCCAATCCCGTTCGGTTACGGGTGCTTGTTGCGTCAGGCTTTGCTGTTTGATCGGGGATAACAGTAGCCGGTAATGTTCCGGCCGGAACGCGGCGCGGCGTAACAACAATTGGCCGGTATCGCTGGCCGCCAGTTCGTCGGCCAGGACTTGCGGATTGGCTTGGTTCAACGCCGCCGCATAGGGGATTTTCAACAACGAACCGGGCGGCATTGGCGTGGCAATGTCGCCGCCGGTTTCTAAAATCCGGCCGGAAACCAGACTAGCCAAGACGTAACCGGAGCCGGCTGCAGTAAAAGGCGCGCCCAATAGGCGGCTCAATGCTTCCGGAACCTGGCAGATTTCGGCAGGCCACGGGTAATCCAGCGCCAGCCGCCCCAATACGTCCCGGTCGCGTTGGTTCAGCGGCGAATTTTGCCGAATGTGGCTGATCAGGTCTTCCAATTCGGTGGTGTTCGGCTGCGGCTCTTGCTCGCGGCCGGCCAGTTCGCCGCTAAAACGCATCGCAGCCATTTCTTCGGCCCACTCCGGCAGGCGGCCGTTACAGCTGCGATAACTGGCTTCGTGAAACAGCTCGTGGCGCAGGTACGCCCGTGCGGGGAAATCGGGCTGGGTTCGGTCGCGTAAATAGATGCTGCCGGGCCGCCAGGCCCCGGCATGGCGGCCGCTGAACTCGGTGTCGGTCAATGCCGGGAACACTCTTAACGGCGCCTCTGCGCTGGGGATACGGTAGCCGAGTGCCGCCAGCTCCTGGATTGCTTGATAAGCATCGCTTTGCAGCGCCGGCTGCTGCGCCAGCGCGCCGAAAAATAAAATCGCCGCGCCGGCGTCGAAACAACAGCGGCTGCGAAAAGTTCGGTCGAGAACTCGGCGTATCGACGCGATGACCGAAACCAGCGCAGCCAAACCGGAAACCCTGCTCATCTTCGCGGCCGATCGGCGTCAGTTTCTGATCTTATAACCGGTTCTGAACGCCCACCAGACGAAGGCCAGACAGGCTAGCAAGAAGCCGAAGGTCATCCCCAGGCTCATGGCCACGTCCACATCGGCAATGCCGTAAAAGCTCCAACGGAAACCGCTGATCAGGTAGACCACCGGATTGAACAAAGTGACTTTCTGCCACAGCGGCGGCAGCATGTTGATCGAATAAAACGCGCCGCCGAGAAAGGTCAGCGGCGTCACCACCAGCATCGGCACCACTTGCAGTTTCTGAAAGCTGTCCGCCCACAGGCCGATGATGAAGCCGAACAGACTGAAGCTGACGGCAGTCAGTAATAAAAACGCCACCATCCAGCCGGGGTGGGCGATTTGGTAGGGCACGAAGACTCGGGCGGTCCCCAGAATCAGCAGACCCAGCATCACCGATTTGGTGGCGGCCGCGCCGACGTAGCCGAGCAGTACTTCGATCCACGACACCGGCGCCGACAGCAATTCGTAGATCGTGCCGGACCATTTCGGCATGTAGATGCCGAACGAGGCGTTGGAGATGCTCTCGTTCAGCAGATTCAACATGACCAGGCCGGGAATGATGAAGGCGCCGTAACCGACATTGTCGATCTCGCCCATCCGCGAGCCGATGGCGCGGCCGAAGACGATGAAGTACAACGAAGTGGTAAGCACCGGCGCGGCGATGCTTTCCGCCAGCGTTCGAAAGGTACGGGCCATTTCGAAATGGTAGATGGCGCGGATGCCGTAAAAATTCATGGCTTAGCTCCCTTGGCTTGCTGTACCAGGCTGACGAAGATGTCTTCCAGCGAACTTTCGCTGGAGCGCAAGTCTTTGAAATCGATGCCTTGTTGGTTCAAGGCTCGCAACAATTCGGCGATACCGGTTTCCTCGGTCTGGCTGTCGAAGGTGTAAACCAAGGTTTGGCCGTCGGCGGACAAGTTCAGCGGCCAGGCATTCAGCTCTGCCGGCAATGCGGTCAACGGTTGCCGCAAGGTCAAGGCCAGTTCCTTCTTGCCCAGTTTGCGCATCAGCGCGGTTTTGTCTTCGACTACGACCAGTTCGCCTTTGTTGATCACGCCGATCCGGTCGGCCATGTCCTCGGCTTCTTCGATGTAATGCGTGGTCAGAATGATGGTGGTGCCCTGCTCGCGCAGTTCGCGCACCAGCCGCCACATGTCGTGGCGCAATTCGACGTCGACGCCGGCGCTGGGTTCGTCGAGAAACAGGATTTCCGGTTCGTGAGACAAGGCTTTGGCAATCAGCAGCCGGCGTTTCATGCCGCCGGACAGCGCCATGATTTTGGCGTCGCGTTTATCCCACAGCGACAAAGCCCGCAGAATCCGCTCCAGGTAATCCGGATTCGGCGCTTTGCCGAACAAGCCGCGGCTGAAACGGACGGTAGCCCAGACCGATTCGAACGCGTCGGTATGCAATTCCTGCGGCACCAGACCGATCGCCGCCCGTGCGGCGCGGTAATCTTTGCGGATGTCATGGCCGGCGGCGATCACGGTTCCCGAGGAAGGATTGACGATGCCGCAGATAATGCCGATCAGCGTGGTCTTGCCGGCACCGTTCGGCCCGAGCAATGCGAAAATCTCGCCGCGCCGGATCTCCAGATCGATATTGCGCAAGGCCTGAAAACCGCCGGCGTAAGTTTTGTGTACGCCGCGCACCGAGATAATCGTTGTGCTTTGGCTTCCCGGCGTGCGGGCAGAGGTGGCGTCTGTGGTCACGATTGTGTTCCTGAATGTTGCCTGTTTGGGGGAAGTAGGATTCGCCATTCTCGTCTATTCAACCGGCCCTGAAATGCCGCAATAAAGGGTACTAACGCGGCGAAGGGCCCTTGCTGTCATACGCGGGTAGGCGTTAAATCTGGCAAAGCCCGTTTATCCTCCAGTGTGAGGAATACTCTGGAAAATCACCTTAGACAAAACCGCAAACGCCGCATCTTCGAAGGCTTTGTCATCCATGTATCGCGTCACAATCTTGTCGTTCTCATTCATCCGTTGAATCATCAGATCTTCCAACACTTGGCGTAAACCTAGCTGAAATTTATCAAACGGATTCGCTTGCCGTAACCGAATCACCTCTGGCGAATTGGTCGCTTTTTCTCTGATTTGTTCGAAGAACAAGCGGTCTTCTTCGGTAAAGTTGGTGCCAAAGCGGTTGTTTAATATCTCGATGATTTCCGATAATGGGGCTTTTTCGTCCTTGGCTTTGCCGGTGCCGACATCGGTCGGACTTTTAACCGTGTACTCGCCTTGCTCATCCGCCAGATCAATCGCACCGGAAAACACCCGTTGCAGCCGGTAATACTGCAAATCGACTTCGTCGCCCAGCTTGACGTTGGTGTTATCCCGATCCAGCGGCAAATGCGGTAATAACAAGCGACCAAAGCTATACAGCATTTCCAGATCAGGATCGGCATAGGGCATGATCTGGCTCAAAAAAGCATACACATTGACATAGCCACTTAACTTGTCCCGAAATACAGAGCGCTGCTCTTCATCGCTTATCGCCTTGAAGCGGTCCACTGCCGGTTGTAAATGGCGTTGCAAATGGGCGTGATCAGCCGGGTTTTGCTTATTGGGTGATCGGTAGAAGATACGGGCAAACGCTTCCACTTCGTTCCAGTAATAAACCTGCATACTGTCCAAGTCATGCTTGACCTGTTCCAGCAAAGCCGGGTCGGACGTTTCCTGCAAACTGGTGGCGTCGTAATAAGGTTTGAATGCGCGGTAAATATCATCAGCTTCATTCACAAAATCCAGCACAAACGGCGCTTCCTTACCCGGCAGCATGCGATTCAGGCGCGACAGGGTTTGCACCGCCTGCACACCATCCAAACGCTTATCGACATACATCGCCATCAACTTGGGCTGATCGAAACCGGTTTGGTACTTGTTAGCCACCAGCAGTACTTGATAATCGGGCGAATTAAAACGCTCCGGCAATTGCTTTTCGTTGATCGCTTTACCGGTCACACTGTCGACGTTCATGCCCGGTTCGGTATATTCCTGCCCGGTTTCGGGATCGAGCACCGTACCGCTAAACGCTACCAAGGGCTGTACATCGTGGTAACCATGCTGCTCGATATAAGCCTGAAACGCCTGCATGTATTTGACGGCGTGCAGGCGTGAACCGGTCACCACCATCGCCTTGGCTTGGCCGCCCAAATGATGTTTAACGTGGTTGCGAAAATGTTCGACGATGATTTCGATTTTTTGCGAAATATTGGTCGGATGCAGCACCAGGAATTTAGCCAAGGCCCGCGCTGCCTTTTTCTTCGGCAGGTTCGGGTCGTCCTCCATGGCTTTGACCAATTTGAAATAGGTTTTGTAGGTCGTGTAATTCTGCAACACGTCAAGAATAAAACCTTCCTCAATGGCTTGGCGCATGCTGTACAGATGAAACGGTTCCGGTTTGCCGGTATGGCCGATACGACCGAACAGCTCCAAGGTCTTGCCCTTCGGAGTGGCGGTAAAGGCAAAAAAGCTGATGTTGGGCTGACGGCCGCGCGAAGCCATGACCTGATTCAATCGGTCTTCCCAATCCGGTTCTTCTGTTTCACCTGATTCCCGTTTACCCGAGCCATACAAGACGGTTCCTTCTCCCTCCGGGAGAAGGTTAGGATGAGGGGATATAAAACTAGACGTTGGTTGGTTGTCTCCCCTCACCCCAGCCCTCTCCCGGAGGGAGAGGGAGCTTTCTGCATCGATTTCAGAACGATCAACAGGAGACGATCTGCCCAAAATTGATTTGAGTTCTCTGGCGGTTTCACCGGTTTGCGACGAGTGCGCTTCATCGACAATCACCGCATAACGCCGCTTGCCGATTTCCTGCTCCCAGGCTTTGGCTTGCGTTTTTGCCATTTCGTCCGCTGCGTCGATGTTATCAGCGCCAGCAGCATGCAATAAACCGCGCAACACAAACGGAAACTTCTGCAAGGTAGTAATCACAATCTTGGTGCCATCAATCAGTGCCGCCGCTAATTGCTTGGAATCCTGATCAATCGCCTTCACCACGCCTTGCGCGTGTTCGATTTGATAAATGGCATCTTGTAATTGCCTGTCCAACACTTGCCGGTCGGTAATCACAATCACACAATCAAACACCTTGTGATCGTTGCCATCATGCAAGCTGGCCAAACGATGCGACAACCAGGAAATCGAATTGGTCTTACCGCTGCCGGCTGAATGCTGGATCAGATAATTCCGGCCGGGGCCTTCCAATTGTGCAGCAGCGACCAGTCGCCGGGTGGCATCGAGCTGGTGATAGCGCGGAAAAATCACCGCTTCTTTTTGCAGCAAGCGACTACCACCCTTGCCATCGTCGACTTTCTCTTCCTTGCGCTCAATGAAAATAAAATTACCGAGAATGTCCAGAAACTGCTCGCGTTCCAGCACGTCTTCCCAGAAATAACCGCTGCGGTAACCGGACGCATGCTGTGGGTTGCCCGCCCCGCAGACCACTTCGCCGGGATGACTGCCACGATTGAACGGCAGAAAAAAGGTCTTTTTGCCCGCCAGTCGGGTAGTCATGTGGACTTCGTCCGGGTCGGCGGCAAAATGCACCAGCGCCCGCTGTTTAAACTCAAACAACGGCGCGCGCGGATTGCGGTCATTACGATACTGGTTCTCCGCATGCCGCCAGTTTTGCCCAGTCCAAGGGTTTTTCAGCTCGCAGCTTGCCACCGGCAAACCATTAACCGCAAACAGCATGTCCAGCGTACTATGGTCGCCCGGATGGCAAGGCACTTGCCGAGTCACTGTCAGCCGGTTTTGCTGATAATGCGCCAGCACCTCGGCATTCAAGCCGTGTGCCGGTTTGAAATAGGCCAGCCGAAAAGTCTTGCCGTAAAACTTAAAGCCGTGGCGCAATACATGCAGCGAGCCTTTAATCGCCAGTTCCTTAACCAGCTCTTTGATTAACAGGGCTGGCAGATTAGCGCCATGTTGCTCGCTCATGCTGTCCCAAAGCGGCTTTTGGGTGGCGGCGATAAAATCGATAATTTGCGCCGGGAATAAAGCCAGCGCCTTATCCCAGTCCTTTACCGAACCCGCTTGCCAGCCTTTCGCTAGTAACATTTGCTCGACGTAGCTTTCGAAGGCTTTTTCGGTGGTTTGCGCCATTCAGGTGTCCTTGTTGTTTCTTAACTTAATTCCAGGCTTAGTTAAGGAAAAGTCGTTTTACTTAACTAATTGCCAATTTTTCCTGGTTGGTTACGGTGGCTTAATATCCGCTACGAAACGTGCCAGTCAAATAGCCGTCAAAAAGAACTCTATAAACTGTACTTATAAATCAGTTGGTTAGCATTGGTTGTTTACTAAAATGTCTGTTTTAGTCAAATAACCATCAAATAAGAGCTAAGCCCAAAACGGCAGGTACTTGGCATGCCGCTTTCCTTGTTCTGGATCGAAAGGTTTAATCAATTCAGACAGCAGCGTTTCCTTGATGACTCGGGAAACCATCGCGCTGTTCTCAGGCTCAATGCCAAAACGCTCGCGAAGGCTGGCATTAGTCATTGGATCGCGTTGCACATAACGCAGGCAAGCATGTAAATAACAGGCGCGGATACGATCCTGACTATCCATGTGTTTGTATGCTTTGTGGGCAAATAGTACAACTCGCGTTGATTCTTCAGCCGTTTCGAAACTGGGAGCTGGCAATTGGTAAAGTTCGGTTTCGAACACCACTTTATCAACCCCGCTGCCGCGTTCCTCGCAAATACCGAACAATCGCATCAACGACGCCAAAGCCTCGTTCCGGGAGCGCGGAGGGCTATCCAAAAAACGTTCGGTTCTGACCAGCGGCAAACCGGGATTAGTAATTTCCATCCGATCGGAAAAAATTTCCACCATCGGCCCGGCTCCGGTAATCGAAAAATCCTGGTGGATTAAAGCATTGGCTACCAGTTCGCGTACCGCCAAACTTGGGTACATTGGCACGTCCCGTCGCAGCGCCTTGCCGATGACTTCATTATTCGGCAATAGCGCATTGACGTAATCGATCAAACCTTCGAATCCAGACGCATAGCCTTTGCGGCCTTCCTGCTCGCGTTGCTTGGGGCTATGCCGACCTTTGCCTTGGTAAGCAATCACCCGCATCGCCTTGCGCGACAAACCGCGAAATCGGTGTAAATCCTTGGCAAACAAGATTGCGCCCAAATTGGTAATGTCCCAGCCGCCTGCGACATTCCGCGCCAACAAAGCCGCATCTTCGAGACGAGACAGTATGCCGGCTTGATCGGTAGGCAACGGTTGGTTTAACAAATCGAAGTAAGCAGGATAATCCAATAATGCCAACGCATCGGCCGCAGCCAAGTTTTCGGCGGCCTTCAACGCTTCGAAAGGCGTTTGGTCGAACACCCGCCATAACGAGCGTTCCAATTCGGGATAATCTTTCAACGGCTTTTTATTAGAACCCACCCGGATCAGTTCCTTGCCGGAAAACTGCGTCGGCTTACCGTTGGCGCGCGGAATTTCCAAAATCACCACTGATTTGCCGTCAATCAACACCGGCATGAAGCGGAAGTGAAGACGTGGACTTAACAAGCGTAGCAACCAGCTTTCCAGTTCTTCTCCACCTTTGCGCGCCTTGCTCGGGGCAAAATCGGTGCCGACAATCGCGTGGTCTTTATCGGCAATGCCCCAAAGCAAATAGGCATTGGCTTTGCCTTCCAATGCTGCTGCATTCGACAGTGCGGACAAGTATTCGCCAATTTCATCCGGGTCGCTATTATTGACCTTGAATTCCAGCCAAGTCGTTTCATCCGGCAATTTACGCAATTCCTCGACCAGGCCGCGCAAATAGTGTTGATCCCGATCCAAAGTCATGCCGTTTCCTGTTTCGCTGAATAGGCTCGCACATCGATTTTGCCGGTCACGGCGGCGGTGATCAATGCGCTACGGTATTCCTGCAAGCGGGCGATTGCGGTTTCGACTTTTGCCACCAGCCGGTCGATTTTGGCGGTTTCACGGTCTAGGTAGGCGGCAATGGCGGTTTGTTCTTGAAAAGGAGGTTTTGGGAAACGGTATTTCCTTAATTGTTCCCCGGTCAAGTGCGCAATGGTTGATATTCCACCGGAATTAAATACACCGGTTTTATTTGCCCAGTACATCAGGTAGTACATATATCTGGGGTGCTCCATCAACGAATTAATTACCCGCATGCGATGCAATGCTTTTTGAAAACCAATTTTCGATTCTAGTTTGCCAACTATAGCCGACCTTCCAACTTCGCCACCTTCGCAAACAAGAAGATCCCCTTCTTTGAGGGTATAACGGGAATATTCCGGTTCAGTAATGTCCATTTCAGGTAAATCAATGAAATTGATTGAATCCCATTGAACATCAATATTCCTCAAATAAGGTAAGAGGTGCTTTCCCGTAATCTTGCTTTCATTCAACATCTTACCTAGCTCTATTGAATAACGAGAATATAAGGGAGGTGTTGCCCAATTTGCTGGGATTTCCCCCAACCACTCAACCCCGGAATCTTTGAATGATTGGGATGACGCGGGTTCGCTGGTAGGGGCGAATTCATTCGCCTCGGCCTGCGGGCGATTGAAATCGCCCCTACCGTAATATTGGCCGGGCGCTTCGTGGACTGCGGCATTGCCGGTGGTCAGACCGAATTCCCGCGCCACATCGGCGGGCAGGCCGCGGGTGACGGTGCGGGAAATCAGCGCGCTGCGTTTTTCCTTGAGCAATGCCACCAGCTTGCGCTTTTTCGCCACCAACGTATCGATCCGCCCGGTTTCACTATCCAGAAAATTGGCGATGGATGTTTGTTCTGGAAGGCTAGGTAAAGCAGCCATCAGATTTTGAAGAGTACTAGTGGTTAACTGGTTAATTGTGCTAGTTTTAAATAAGCCTGATTGCGCTTTGAATACTTCGGAATTAAAAAAGTAATATAGAAATAAACCAATATTTGATCGCACAATGGACATAAATGCACCAAACGTATAGCCGACATTGGTGCTATCTATATAAGCGCATTTTCCGACAAGATGTTCACTGCCATTTCGAGAGCAAATCAAAATGTCGCCAGTTCTAACGAAATCATCGCTATTGATTTTGTTAGAAACAAAAACGTTATCGTGAAAACTTAATTTTCCATTTTGAACATTTGAAGCCCTGAGAACTAAGACACCGTCACTTTCATCAGCAATATCATCCGGTGAATAAGTAATGCCAATCTTAACCTTGGCCAAATACTTTACTTTTTTGACTTCCCAATGTGCCGGCACCTCGCCCAACCACGCCACGCCGCTGTCCTTGTATTGCGGATAAGCCGGATATTTCATCGGCTTGCCTCCCGCAAGCCAACGTAGGATGGGCTGAATGCCAATGAAGCCCATCGTAAACGCCGGTTGATGGGCTTAACAGCCCATCCTACATGCAGCGTACCTCTTGGCGAGCGAACCCGGTAACCAATGGCCAGTATCATCGGCAGGCTGAATAGTTTGGTTTTGTAGTTCTTGCCGTCGGCTTCAGTTGTCAAGGATTCCTTGACAACTGAAGCTTCGACCAACTCGCCGTCTTTAAGAATGTTCTTGATATGCAAGCTGATGTTCTGTTTGGTGGCGGCAAACAGCTCGGCAATTTCCAACTGCGTGAGCCAAACCGAGCCGTCTATGGCCTTGAGGTTGATTTTGGCTTGCCCATCGTCGGTTTGGTAAAGAATAACTTCACCCTGTCCTTGGATTGGTTGCATGTCCGTCACGCCGTCACCTCTCTTAGCAAATCAACAATCTCGCCTTCCAGCGCCTTGATTTCGGCTTCGATGGTTTCCAGTTCGCGCGGCGGTTCATAGCGGTAGAAATGCCGATTCAGCGGGATTTCATAACCAATTTTGGTTTTGCTGTGGTCAATCCAGGCATCGGGGACATGCGGTAACACTTCACGCTTAAAGTATTCGTCGATATTTTCCTTGAGCGGGACGGTTTCGGTGTCGCGCAAGTCGGCATCCGGCTCCGGGTTACCTTGCTTGTCGGTGCAGATATTTGCCGTCGCTCCCGGCATCCTGCCTCCCGCGACACTGGCACTTCCCTGTGCGGCGTCGTCACGCTCGCTCAGTGCAGCCAACACGGCTTTGAGTTCCGGGGCAGACAGGCGCACGTCATGGGCGCGGTCGATGTCGCGCAGTGTCAGCAAAAATTGTTTGCGGTCTAAAAATAGGGTGTCGCCATGCTGTGCGGCAAAGGCGGCCAGTAGATCGCGGATTTGTTGTTGGCGGGCACGACCGGCTTCGATTTCCTGCTGGCGGATGGTTTCGTTCTTTTTACTGCTACTGGCGAGGTTAATGAATGCGGTTTGCTGTTCCAGGCGGGCGATGCGCTCGGCGCTGGCTTGAAAATTGAGCCTGAGCGGGCGCTCGACAGTGATCTTGTGATAACCAAAGTCTTCGTTGTCGAACACTTTGCTAACTAAAAGCTCTTTGTCTTTGCCATCGACGACAAAACGGCGCGTTTCTCCATTGGTGAAATTGGCATAAATGCGGGTGATCTCGCCTATATGGTCTGGGTCTTTGGCTTTGTCGCTGGGGTCGCCAATGCGGCGGCGTTTGTTGCCCAGGGATTTTTCCATCGGCACCCAGAAATTGCGGGCGTCGATCAACTGCACTTTGCCTTTACGCTGAGGTTCCTTACGGTTGCTGATGATCCAGATGTACGTGGAAATGCCGGTGTTGTAGAACAGTTGTTCCGGCAAGGCGACAATGGCTTCCAGCCAGTCGTTTTCGATAATCCAGCGGCGGATTTCGCTTTCGCCGCTACCCGCATCGCCGGTAAATAAGGGCGAACCGTTAAACACAATGCCGATGCGGCTGCCACCCGCCGCGACAGGGCGCATTTTGGCAATCATGTGTTGCAGAAACAGGAATGCACCATCGTTGATGCGCGGTGTGCCAGCACCAAAGCGACCGGCAAAACCCAGGGTATCGGCTTCCTGCTGGATGGCTTTCTGTTGCTGTTTCCATTCCACACCAAACGGCGGGTTGGCCAGCATGTAGTCGAACGTCCATTTGTTGCCGTCGCTGTCGCGGTCAAAACCGTCGCGGGTGAAGGTGTCGCCGAGAATGACGTTGTCGGCGTCTTCACCCTTGATCAGCATGTCCGACTTACAGACCGCCCAAGCCTCGTCGTTAAAATCCTGGCCAAAGAGTTTTGGCTGAGCATCTGCATTGAGCTTGCGGATGTATTCCTCGGCTACCGATAGCATGCCGCCGGTGCCGCACGCCGGGTCGTAAATGGTTTTAACCACATGACTTTGCGCCAAGTCCTGTTCAGGGTCCAACAATAAGTTAACTATCAATTTGATGACTTCACGCGGGGTGAAATGCTCTCCGGCTTCTTCGTTCGATTGCTCGGCACCGATACGGATGAGTTCTTCGAAGACATAACCCATCTGGACGTTATCGACCCGTTGCGGCGACAGGTCGATAGCGGCAAAGGCCTTGACCACTTCGAACAGGATGTTCTTTTCCGCCATGTGGGCGATTTGCTCGCTGAATTTGAACTTCTCCATGATGGCGCGGACATTCGGCGAAAAACCGTTGATGTAGCTATTTAGATTGGGCGCCAGATTGTTTGGATCGTTGAGCAGGGAATGATCGGCGTTTTTATCGAACTGCATCCGCGATAGGTTGTAGAAGCGGTGGCCGGTTAGCGATTGCAATCTAGCCTGGATGACGCGCTCGGGCTTGCCTTGTAGCTTTTGGGATTCGACAAATACGACATCCTTGCTGGGCGCCAGCAGGCAATCGAAGCGCCGCAATACAGTCAGCGGCAGAATCACTTTGCGGTATTCGTTGCGCTTGTAAGGGCCGCGCAGCAGGTTGCAAATGCTCCAAATAAAATTGGCCAGTTGGCTATGGGTTTCGCCGTTCATTTTTGTTAATCCGTGATCGATTGGCGGATGCCGTTGGCCTGGAAACCGATTCGACAATCCTTGCGTTTTCCGCCGCAAGCGCTTACGCAGGCTGAAGCCGGCAAAATAGGCTATTGAACGGGTATTGGCAAATCAAATGGTGCCGGCAATAGGAATCGAACCTACGACCTTCGCGTTACGAGTGCGCTGCTCTACCTGCTGAGCTATGCCGGCTTGTGGATGTTTGGGGCTGAGTCCCTCTGGAGGAGGAATGTCGTTGGAGGTTTTGATTGCCCCGCATTGCCGGACAATTTTAATCAAAATAGCGTCTATCCCGCAACGTAATGCACACTGAGTTGGCTGCTCGGGCTTGGTGCGGCTAAATTTTAGCGTGTTCAGCTAAGTCCCGAAGTCGCTGAACCGGTTGATTTCGTTCGCGGTTGATCAGTCACGCCATGAGCGGAGGCAAACAGATGCTCTTAGGCTTGTTGTTGTCGCAGGATTTAGTTGGAGTTTGCTTTCAGCGGCTGAGTAACTGACTGTATCGAAAAAAATCTCCAGCCTTTGGTCGCGGGTCGTCGCGTAGGGGAGGCACGAATTCGCGAGGCCTGGAAAGGCTGGAGTGAGAGCGTATCAGTTTCCGCCTTTGAAAGTGATTTCTAGTGCATGCAGCGCATTCGCGCAATTTTCACTGCTTTGATTGCTCGGGCTATCGTGGCAGGCTTGGTTTTGGGCTTTGGCTTCCTGGATATTAGCCACGTACCAAGCTACCGATTTTGCGTCTTCTTTGCCCGACTCATTGGCAACGGTCACGTTCAGAGCAGCGGTTGACCCCAGCAGAACCACTGCGGCGGTTATCAGCATCACGTGTGTTTTTTTCATAAAGACTCCTTGGCTGTGTAGATTATCGGGAATGATTCCGCTCATGCGTACCTGCATGAGGTGGCGATAATCTAGCAAAGACGCCTAACGTTTAAAATGTGGCCTATTGCCGCGCGACAATATGTCTCTACCCTGCGTGATATCACGCACTTATGGAAAAATCGTGTGCTCTTTGACTTGGTTTTCGCGTTAGTTTTGGCGCGAAGGGGGTGAAGCGCAATAAGCTTGGTTATTGCGCTTTGCGCTGGGGCTTATTTGATTTTCAACAGCTCTTTGCCGTCGCTGGAGAAGTGGCAAATACCGGCAGCGAAGTAGGTGCACTCTTCGGATTGGTCGAGTTTGGCACCGTTGGGGGTAAGATGAACTTTGACGGTGCAGGAACGCGCTTCGCCTTCGATGTGCTTTTTCAAGACCAATTCATTCTCGCCGGCCGCTTTGGCATCACCTGTAATCTGCGCGGAACAGGCGTGTTTGCCCACTTCATCCGGATTCGGTTCGAAATCCACATCGGCGGTTACGCTGTATTCGTTGCCCAGTTTGGTGATTTTCAAATGTTGAACATGATTGCCGTCGCGCAAGATGTAATGGTCGGTAGCAGCAAACGCAGAGCCGGACGCCAGTAGAGCGGCGGCCAAAATCAAACCTTTTTTCATGGTGTAACCTCATCTCTTTTTAAAATTATTCAAGCTGTGGCGCAATCGGACCGGTTTATGGGTCAGCAAACCGGCGCAACGCTTGAGCGGAAAGCCCTGGCGATTGTACCGCACGGTTTGGCATAACCAAAAGCTGGAAAACCCAGGCTGCGGCAGCCGATGCAGGAAACGCCGTCTGGCCACGGGCGGGCATTCCATGAAACCCCCGGCGTTTTGTGCCATAATCCGCCCTCATTTTTTCCGGCCGATTTTCCCCATGTCCAAGCGAAAAATCTTAGTTACCAGCGCCTTGCCTTACGCCAACGGCCCGATTCATTTGGGCCATCTTGTGGAGTACATACAGACCGATATTTGGGTGCGTTTTCAAAAACAACGCGGCCACGAGTGTTTTTATGTCTGCGCCGACGACACCCACGGCACGCCGATAATGCTCCGTGCCGACAAGGAAGGCATCACTCCGGAACAGCTTATCGCCGAAGTCGAAAAACAACACCGCGCGGATTTCGCCGAATTCGGCGTCGCATTCGACCATTACCACAGCACCCATTCGCCGGAAAACCGGGAGTTTTCGGCCTTGATTTACCAGCGTCTGCGCGCCGGCGGCCATATTAGCCAACGCAGTATCACCCAGGCCTATGACCCGGTGAAAAACATGTTTCTGCCGGACCGTTTCATCAAGGGCGAATGCCCTAAATGCGGCGCGCCGGATCAATATGGCGACAGTTGCGAAGCCTGCGGCGCTACGTATTCGCCGACCGAGCTGAAAAACGCGGTTTCGGCCATTTCCGGCGAACGGCCGATCGAAAAAGAATCCGAGCATTACTTCTTCGAGTTGGGCCATTTCGAGCAGATGCTACGGGAGTGGACCACCGCCGGCCACTTGCAGTCGGAAGTTGCCAACAAAATGGCGGAATGGTTGGAAAACGGCTTGCAGCAATGGGATATTTCCCGCGACGCACCCTATTTCGGGTTCGAGATACCCGATGCGCCGGGCAAATATTTCTACGTCTGGCTGGATGCGCCGATCGGTTACATGGCCAGCTTCAAGCATTTGTGCGACCGGCAGGGCTTGAACTTCGACAGCTTCTGGCAAAAGGACAGCGACGCCGAGCTTTACCATTTCATCGGCAAGGACATCATTTATTTTCATGCCTTGTTCTGGCCGGCGATGCTGACCGGCGCCGATTTCCGCACCCCGAGCGCTATTTTCGCCCACGGCTTCCTGACGGTTAACGGCGAAAAAATGTCGAAATCGCGCGGCACCTTCATCAAAGCTCGCACCTATTTGGACCATTTGAATCCCGAATATTTGCGTTATTACTTCGCCGCCAAACTCGGTGCCGGCGTCGACGACATCGATTTGAACTTCGACGATTTCTGTCTGCGCGTCAATTCCGACGTGGTCGGCAAGGTCGTCAATATCGCCAGCCGCTGCGCCGGTTTTATCCACAAGCGTTTCGATGGTGTGCTGTCCGACACCTGCGCCGAACCGGCTTTGTTCCAGCAATTCGTCGATGCCAACTCTGCGATTGCCGAGCTTTACGAGCGGCGCGAATTCGGTAAGGCGATGCGGGAAATCATGGCGCTGGCTGACAAAGCCAATCAGTACATAGACGAGAAGAAGCCTTGGGTGATCGCCAAGGAAGAAGGCAAAGACGCCGAATTGCATGCCGCTTGCAGCATGGGCATCAACCTGTTCCGGATGTTGGTGGTTTATCTGCGGCCGGTGATTCCAACCTTGGCCGCCAACGCCGAGGGCTTTTTGAATATTCCGCCACAGGCCTGGCCGAACAAGGTCGAACCGTTGCTCGGCCACAAAATCAACGCCTTTACGCCGTTGATGACCCGGGTCGAGCCGGACAAAATCGCCGCGATTGTCGAGGCGTCCAAGGAGAACCTGGAAAAAACGCCACCGGCCAAAGCCAAGCCGGCAAAGGCCGAATCTTCCGCGCCGGCCGCCGGCATCGAGCCGATCGCCAGTCCGATTGAGATCGACGACTTCGCCAAAATCGATTTGCGCGTCGCTCGAATCGTCAAAGCCGAGTCGGTCGAAGGTGCTGAAAAACTGCTGCAACTGACCGTCGATTTGGGCAACGAAACTCGCAATATCTTCGCCGGCATCAAATCGGCTTACACGCCGGAACAACTGGAAGGCAAGCTCACGGTTGTGGTCGCCAACCTGGCGCCGCGCAAAATGCGTTTCGGCACCTCGGAAGGCATGGTGCTGGCGGCTGGTCCGGGCGGCAAGGATATCTTCGTGCTATCGCCGGATCAAGGCGCGCAACCGGGCATGCGGATTAAATAAAGCCAAGCGCATGACCGCAATCGAAACCACGCTAGCCGACCGCATCGACGCCGTTCTGCCGCAAACCCAATGCGGCAAATGCGGCTACCCCGGTTGCCGGCCGTATGCGGAAGCCATTGGTAACGGCGAAGCCGATATCAATCAATGTCCGCCTGGTGGGGCCAAGGGCATTCAGTTGCTCGCCGACTTGCTTGGGGTTGACGTCAAGCCGTTGAATCCTGCATTTGGCATGGAACGTCCGCGGTTGGTAGCAGTGATTAACGAAGCCGAATGTATCGGCTGTACCAAATGTCTGCCGCCGTGTCCGACCGATGCCATCCTCGGCGCTAACAAACATATGCACACCGTCATCACCGATTTATGTACCGGCTGCGAATTGTGCGTTGCTCCGTGTCCGATGAATTGCATCGCCATGGTTCAGGCTGCAAATCCCGAGTGGGCGACAGCAGATGCGGAACGTGCCCGCCTGCGCTATCAAGCGCGCAATCGGCGTATGGCCAGGCTGGAAGTAGAAAAAGCCGAACGCCAACTTCGGCAAAAACAGATGCTGGCAAAATTGAGATCGGCAAAAAATTCTGCGTAAGCGCAAGCGGTCCATGACTTTGCCGGCTTTTGCCCGTATAATTGCCGGCTGTAAACAAGGTTCCATAGCCGCTGCTAGATCGGGACTGGCCCGCCGGAAACGACAGTCAGCCGGTTTAGGGTTATAGAGAACGTCCAAGACCGTTTGACCAAAGTGACTGTAACGTTAGACCGCAAATCACATTGCGCCCTTAGCTCAGCTGGATAGAGCGCGGCCCTCCGGAGGCCGAGGCCAGAGGTTCGAATCCTCTAGGGCGCGCCATTTTGACCTCTTCCCCCAAACCGCATTTTTAGCTCTGTGCCCTGGATGTGCCTTAACTGTGCCACGTAGTTAAAGTCTATTGTTGTCACTGAGCAAGATTCGACCTTCGCCCTCCTGTGCCTAGACAGCCGAAAAAAATTCAATATTTAAACTTTCGTTGAGACAACTTTCGACTATCGATTCTCAGAACTTGTACAGGACAACAATTCCAGATCGTGGATGCCTTTCGATCAACTTAAGACTGACCCCGCTAGTATTCAAATGGCTTTTCAAAGTTGTAGCTCATATTCTTGGTCGTTTTGCATGCTGTTTTGTACCTCAAGCGAAAAAATCAAAGTGTAGAATTCAACGCGAACTAAAAACTCGCTTACTTTATGACTACTTGCTGGTAGATTAATTTGCTTTTATTGGTTTTAAAACGGATCAAAAAATTTCTGACATTTAACTAAAGTTACTCGTCTGTAAGGCTAATAATCGTCACCATCTTTCTCGTCAGGCAAAAATTCAAACAAATCTTCAATTCGGCATTGTAGATACTTACATAGCGTATTTACCACATCGATTTCAATTCGAGTAAATGTCTCGTGATAAAGCCGAGTAATAGTCCCCCTATTGATATCAGTGTCTCGAGCAACATCACTTATCTTTAATCGTCTTTCGCCTAGAATTCGCGACAAGTAGCATCTAATCATCTGTTTCTCCAAAAAATGACCCGCAGGAGATCAAAAAAGCTTGCAAAAGATCTTTTGCTGCCTATAATGATCTACAGGAGATCATATTTGATCTCCTAAATGGGTGGAAAATTCTACTACAGATCAATTCACTGGAGATTGCAAATGTCATTAACTTATCTCACAACCGAAGAGCTGTCAGAAAAGATCAAGTATGACGCTCGAACCATCAGAAATACCCTGAAAGATAGCGTTTTACTCGAAGGTCGGCATTACATCCGGCCTTTCGGTGGTCGCAAAATCCTGTTCATCTGGGAACACATCGAGACGGATATGGCGAAGTCCCAGTCCGACTTTGCTATTCCTCTGAGCAAAGGTGGGGTGTGCTATGGGTAGTATTCGGGTCAGAAATGAAACCGGCAAATTGTTCTTTGATTTCAAATACCAAAACGTTCGTTGCCGTGAGCAAACCACGCTGGAAGATACCAAGGCCAATCGCGCCAAGCTGCAAAAAGTGATGGACAAAATTGATGCCGAAATCATGCTCGGGCAATTTGCATATCGGGATTATTTTCCCAACAGCAGCTTCGCCAGCAAGTTTGATGAATTGGATGCCAGACGACGATCCTACGCAAAAGATGCTACACCATTTTTCAAAGACTTCGCCTGGGAGTGGTACGCCGAAATGGAGGTCGGCTGGCGAAACTCCCATAAGGTCACCGTCAAGCGGTTGCTGGGCGATCGGATCATGGATTACTTTGGGGAAATGGAAGTCAGCCGCATCACCAAAGCCGATGTTTTGAAATTTCGCGCCAGTCTCGGCAAAGTCGTGCGCAAAGATGGAGAAACAATCTCGGCAGAGTACATCAATAAGTATATGAAGATTCTGCGTATGCCTTTAGATGAAGCGGCTGACCGATTTAATTTTACGTCACCTTACCGCGGGATCAAACCGTTAAAAAAACCCAAGCCGCATATCGATCCCTTCTCATTGGAGGAAGTGAACAAAATACTGGACACCGTGCGATCGGACTTTAAACCGTACTACACCATCCGCTTTTTCACCGGGATGCGGACGGCCGAGATTGATGGCTTGAAATGGAAATATGTGGACTTCGAACGTCGACAAATTTTGATTCGGGAAACCCTGGTTAAAGGTGTCGTCGAATATGCCAAAACCGAAGAATCGCAACGAGAGATTGAGATGTCCCAACCGGTCTACGAGGCCTTTAAACAGCAATGGGCCTTCACGGGCGGTAAGTTCGACTATGTATTCGTCAACCGTGCAGGCGAACCATTGGAGTACAACAACGTATCGCGCCGAGTATGGCATCCATTATTGCGCTATCTCGAGTTACCCCGACGCAAGGCCTACCAGACCCGGCATACCGCAGCTACCTTGTGGCTGGCATCGGGTGAAAATCCGGAATGGATCGCCAAGCAGATGGGACACACCACCACGGAAATGTTGTTCCGCGTGTACTCGCGGTTTGTGCCGAATTTAACCCGTAAAGACGGCTCGGCCTTTGAACGGCTGTTGGCAGCCAATCTGGAACAAGCCAAGGGGGTGGCCAATGACTAGGCGTTTTCCTAAGCTCCTGAAAAAGGCGTTATGCCTTTTTAATCACGAATGCAAAGCCAATAGGTCCGGGGGGGGCGGTATGACAAAATCCACGCTTTCCGCCTATCCGAGTGCCACGCCTGAGCGGCTTGATTATTCGCAAACAGCCGAGTCCCGCGAGGTCTGTTGCCAACTGATTGGTCGAGTCGATTCGCTGGTGACCCGACACAACGGTGACAGCGACTGTCATTTCGTGTTGCTGATGCTGGCAGACGGTCAGCTCTGGCGTGGCCAATGGTCAAGGGTTGAATCCGAAGGCTTGCCGCAGATTGGCGATCTAGTGCGGGTCGAATTTAGAGATCCTGAAAGCGAGCAGACATCGATTGCCGATGGAACCATCCGGCTGAGCGACAACCGCTACGCGCCTTGTATACCAGTAGACTACTGGACGCCTGTCCCGCAGCTGCTGCCGTTGAACGCGCTGTCCTTGTGGTACCAAGCCGCCGCTTGCCCGATGGCATTGGATAGGCTATTGGCGCTGATCAACCGTATCGAGCTTCCGCCACTACAGGATTGGCTGATTCGGGTGTTGCGGCAACGGCGCTTAGGTGTACCCTTCATTCGGTTGCCGGCCAGTCGGCAACATCACCATAGCCATCCCGGCGGATTGCTGCTGCATAGCGTGGAATGTGCGGAATGGGTGGAGCGCATTGCCAAGATTAGCTTAGACCGTCAGGAAGCTGCGTTAGCTGTTACAGCTGCGCTGTTGCACGATTTCGGCAAAGTCGAGACCCTGCGCGGCACGCCGTTGGGACGTACGGCGTCCCACGAAGTGTTAACCTTGACCTTGTTGGAGCCGCTACTCGGCGAGTTAGAACAAGCTTGGCCGCAAGGGGCGCACGGCTTGCGGCAGATGCTGGGCGGGAAAAACGCCAGCGCAAAGTTTCCTAAGTTTCCGGGCATGCTACTGGTTAGAATGGCCGATCAATATAGCAGCGCACTGTCGGCACGGACCATGGCATTCGCGGGTTTGCCAGCGCATTACACCTGGGCTTGCTTGAAAACACCGCGTAGCGTGCAGTGGTTCAACCGGCTCTGCTGAGCGTAGCGCTTTTGATTGAGCCGATCGGGCATCGCCGCCAGCCGACTTAATAACCTGTATCCATCCGGTGGCGAGGCATCATACTCAAGATCCAACGACGTGAAATTGTTGATTCTTGCACGTTTGCCTCGCCTCCGGCCATAGGGCTCATGGTACTAAACCTTCACTAACGTAAGAGTAGTTTTGATCGTGCATGCCGGTAAAGTCTGGCTAACCCGCTCCAAACCAATTGACCTTCCCGGGTGGGGATCAAGATCAACCTTCATGATCGCGATACTGATAACCGCACAGGCAAAAACCCGCGGGGAAAGTGCATCTGTAAAGCATGTAGCCAGCGGGTTTTTATTTTTTGTGCTCATATAATACCAATCCTCAATAGTAAAGCAGAGGATTATTATGTTAGCTATTCGCCTTTTTTTCCGTGTAGTTAATCCGTCATGCCCTCCAAATTGCCGCCTGTTTTGTGTGTAGGAGGGACGCATCATGGCAAATAATTACCTAATATCTCTGATTGAAAGCGGCCTATTTATAACGCTCGTTAAGGATTTCATTTACATCCCGGAATCTCAAGCCCCCATACCCTGTCGCCTAGAACTCGTATTCCCAAAGCATTTGAAGTTGGTTTTAAAGGCGGTCGGTGCTCTCTCGAACAATCAGTCGCTGCCGAGTGTCGCCATCTACCGCTCAAATCTGATTTTTTATCTGACCCTTAAGTACAACGGACAGTCCGATTTATTCGACAACGATTTTGCTAAATGCGCGATGAACAGCTTATCCGCCGGAATAAACCAAGCCATTGACAAAGGGCTTAACTACCTGGATAGCCTAGAACTCATCGGTGACGATTGTTTTAGGCTGCGATGCGGTGAGGCGAAGTGGGCGCAGGCGGAAAGCTTGGCGCTGAAATTAACCGACGTTCTGGTGAAGGTGCTCGCCGTCGAAGATGCCATCAAATTGTTCGGGCAGGATCGCTATAATCGGTTACATTTCGACCTCAATAAATTGGTGCAAGGCCAGCTGCACAAAACCGGTAAAACGATATATCAAGAAGGCGAGCTCATCGGCGTGTGGCGTTCGGAACACAAAGAATACGCGGGTATCAAATCGGCGAATGGCAACATCCGGTTCGATTTCGAAGAAGCGCAATTCGGCGAACGCCTAGCCAAACTGCACGGGGACGGCGTAAAAGCCGGTTTTGAATTCGATATTTTTCAGGACTTGGTCGGGATCAAACAAAACACCGTGTATAAATTAAAAACGATTAAGCCTTTAACAGGCTGTTGATTTTATCTCCCCCACAAGCCGCATTGACTCGTTGAATCAGATGTCAGAGCAATCCGTAAGATATTGTTGTATATGATAAAGTAGTTCTATCTTCAATAGATTACATTGAACCCATACGCGGCGCCGACATTACTCAAGAACAACTGTTCAGTTATCGAACCCTGGAAAGCCGGATTCCCAAAAAGCATCCGCTCCGCAAACTGCGAAAAGTGGTCGATCTGTTACTTGCTACGCTAAATGACGAGTTCGACGCGCTTTACGCCCGCCGCAGTCGGGATTCGATACCGCCGGAGTGCCTGCTCCGCGCCAGTTTGTTGCAAGTCTTGTTTTCCATCCGCTCGGAGCGGCAGTTGGTGGAGTATATTGACTTCAACCTCTTGTATCGCAGGTTCGTCGGTTTGACGATGGACGAGGTGTGGGATCACTCGACCTTCAGCGCCAACCGCGACCGTTTACTCAATGAGCGGATCAGTCGTTTGTTCTTCGAACGGGTGCTGGCCTTGACGGACTGGAAAAAGCTACACTCCGACGAGCATTTTTCGGTCGATGGCACGCTGATTCAGGCTTGGGCTTCGCATAAAAGTTTCGTCAGAAAAGACGGCTCGACCCCGCCACCGGAAGATAGCGGCCGCAATCCCACGGTCAACTTCAAGGGTGAGAAGCGCAGCAACGAAACCCATGCATCGACCACCGATTCCGATGCCCGTCTGTATAAAAGAGCGAGGGCGACAAATCCCAGCTGGCTTTCCTCGGTCATGCCCTGATGGAGAACCGCAACGGTCTGGTGGTTGATGTCACGCTGGCCACCGGCACCGCGGAGCGCGAGGCGGCTCGCGCGATGGTCAAGCGCACGATCCACAAACCGGGTGCGACTTTGGGTGCGGACAAGAATTACGATACGCAGGATTTTGTAGCCAAGCTACGCCAGCGTAAAGTCACGCCCCATGTCGCCAGCACAGACAAAGGCTCAGCCATTGACGGCCGCACCACACGGCATGAGGGTTACCGGAAAAGCCTCAAAATCCGCAAGCGGATTGAAGAAGTCTTCGGTTGGGCCAAGACCGTTGGCCCGCTGCGCCAAACCAAATTCCGTGGCTTGAAGAAGGTCGCCGCGCAAACGATTTTTACCTTTGTCCCTATAACCTAACGCGAAGGGCGACTGTTTTCGGCTGGCGTTACAGTACCACCTAGGCGGCCGTGCGCCTGAAATCCGCCAAAAGGCGGAATCCCCTGCGGGGGCAATATAACCGGCTAAAATCGGTTTTTGAGGCCATATCAGACGCCAGCGGTCTTAGGCGTATTTGCGGGGTTATAGAGTCTGGTACAACAACTGCGTCGACGCGTTAATGCCTTCCGGTATCAAGCTTTTCACATGCTTGCGACCGACCTTGATGTCTTGCAGATTGAGCTGATCACGCAATTGGCGAGCGTCTATGAAGGGATGCTTCAGGTGCAGTTCGTCGAGATGGCGCATGATGTCCAAATCGCGCTCTGAAACCGGCTTGGACAGGTAGTACTGATAGCCAATAGCTTGGCCTGCCGACTGATCGGAAGCTTCGATTGACGGTCCCAATAAGTTCAACACCTGAGCCGGCCAAGCAGTAATTTTTTTAAAATTTGCTTGCAGGGTACGAAATTTTTAGCTAGATTACAAACCCAGTTGCACAGATAGTTAGCGTTGCTTGCGTTTGTTGCCCAAGCATTATAAGCATCCATGTTAAGTTTTGTTTCGACAGACCTAGCGCGTAGGTATGCTGCATTGAATGGGGGGACGTGACAATAAGCAAAAAACCTATCGGCACGGAATGACCGTTTCAAGCGCTATTTTCTAAAGCGTTCCGCTAGACATTTTTTAATACGATCACTCAAAAGGGAAAACAATGAGCAGTTCTGTGTTGTCTGTGTGTACCCCCCAAATTCATTTGGACATGGCCGCCATCAGGCGGCGTTTTTTTGCGGGGTTGTTTTTGATCGGTCTGATGGGGCCTGCCTGGGCAGGATCTGTGACTTACACCTATGACTCATTGGGTCGTATTACCCAAGCCGCCTACAGCAACGGGGTCGTGATTGCCTATGTCTACGATGCCGCCGGCAATCGCAGCAGTTATGTAGTCAGCGGCGCCCCTAGTTAGTCGAGTAAATTCCCTAGATTTTTTGCTTTTGAGAGCTTCGCCTGTTTTCAGGTGAGGCCTTAGAGCGGCTGTTTGTTTTTCAATATTTATTAAATCTAAAGGCTTGAAGGATCAATTCTGACCGGCCGTGCACGAATGGAGTATACGGGTATGTTACGTTGGCAAGTAAATAGTGTGGTTGCGCTCGCTTTATTGCTGTTAGGCGGTACGGTTCAAGCAGAAGGTAATATTACTTTTGGCGGTGGTGTGCCTGCCGTGACAGATTCGCCAACGACTTCGTCAGTTAGGGGTAAAAATAAAAATGCAGCCGCCAACATCGCCCCGCCTAGCGGACAGACAGTGCAACTGCCCGGCATTAATCGAGCTATTTTTACGCCGGTAACGCCGCTCGAATCCGAACAAGCCATACAAAGCCGGCCTTTAGCTGGCGACTTAATTCAGTCGCAATCGACGACAACGCCGAGCACGGATACGGCAGTAGCCGCCAGTGCACTGCGCGTCAGTGGTGATACCGCGCCGACCGCTCCGGCCTCGATTGCCGAATTAGCACGTGCGCTGAAAAATAACCCGGATTTGATCTACGAATATGTCCGTAATAACATTGAATACTATCCGGTGTGGGGCGTTCAGAAAGGGGCTGTCGGTACTATTTTAGATAATCAAGGGACGGCGTTCGATCAAGCGGCTTTGATGGTGTCCTTATTGCGGCAAGCCGGCTATACCGCCAGCTATGTCAGGGGCCGGGTCAATATGACGGCTGCTCAAATCAATGCGTGGTTGGGTGTGGATACGACCAATCTTTGCGCCGTGCTGAATTTATTTGGCCAAGGGCAAGTGCCTGTCTCTTCGGTGACCGGTACAGCGGCCGGTAGCTGCCCCGGATCGACCGCTGCGTTGGTCAGCATGGGATTCGATCACGTCTGGGTGAAAGTCAATATTGGCGGTACCAATTACTACTTCGATCCCAGCTATAAGCCGCACACGCTGAAAGCCGGGATTAATCTGATCACGGCGAGCGGCTACAACGCCGCCACCTATCTCACGCAGGCGAAAACCGGCGCGACCCTGACAACAGACTATATCCAGGGGGTCAATCGCACCAATATCCGCAATAACTTGAATACCTACGCAACCAATCTGACTAATTATTTACGCACCAACCAACCCGCCGGTGTTTTGGATGACGCAGTGGGTGGTATGACCATTAATCCACATAGCGGCGGCAATCTGCGTCAAACTGTGCTGCCATACCAAGATACCACCGTGGCCCTAACCGAATGGACCACCGATATCCCGGCCAATTACAAGCCTACGCTTCGCCTTCAATATCAAGGTATCGATCAAACCTATACCTCGGATGCGATTTACGGCAAGCGCCTGACCATTACCTACAACGGTTCCAATCAACCCGTGTTGATGCTGGACGGTGTCGCGCAAGCCACAGGTACGGCAACCACACCGGGTACCGTGGGCAATGTCAGTTTTACCGTAACGCATAGTGCTTACGCCCAAACCTTTGCCAACCAGGCATTCACCCAACAAATCAAGGCCGGCGGTACGTTCCTGATCGGCAACGGCTGGGGGCCGGCGGGTCGCGGTATCATTGAATTACACCGCCAACGGCTGGATGAAGCCAAGGCCGCAGGCACAGCCGATACCTCGGAGCTAGTCTTGGGTTCCAGCTTAGCCGTATTGTCCTCGAACTGGATTGCCCAAGTCGATACGGCCGACTACATTGCCGATCGCATTGCCAAAACCAACACCCTGTTTCACCACCAAGTGGGTATCGCCGGCTACAACACGGCGTCTTACGTCGATTTGCCCGGTAATTTTGTCGGTATCGTCAGTCAGAGCGCTGATGCGGCCAAGGAAGCGGCGGTATTCTTCGATGCCGCGATGCACTCCAGTATCTTCGAATCGACCGCCGTCCAGCAAACCTCCGGCGTCAGCGCGGTCTCCACGGTCAAGCTGATCGACATCGCTGCGACCAATAACCAAAAGATCTACAATGCCACCTCGGCCAACTACACTACGGCAGTACAACCGAATCTGGTGTCCTGTGCCGCTTGGTTGACAAACTTCCAAAATGCCGTCAATGCCGGACACAGGCTGATTGTGCCGTCGAATTGTAATTTGACAGAAGGCACCTGGACCGGCACTGGCTACTTCGATATTTTGGTAACCGCGAACGGTTCCGGTATGGGTTCGATTATCGGCGGTGGTTTGGCGGGAGGCTTTTCATCCAATCTCCAATCAGCTGTCGACTATGCATCGAACGCATTGAAAAGTTCCATCAATCAATTCGGCAGTTTATTGCAGTCGACTTATCATTCGTTCGGCGATCCGATCGACATGACCAAAGGCAACTTTCTCTATGCCCATGATGACCTGAATACCGGTGTCGGATCGTTCCCGCATGCGTTGAGCTTCCAAAAACTGTATAGCTCGGGTGCCCGTATTCAATCTGGTCCGTTAGGCAAAGGTTGGACTCACAACTTTGCCTCGACCGTGGCCGCCAACTCCGATGGCTTCCAGGGCCTGGGCGAAGACTCGGCACTGGATGCAGTGAACACCATTGTGGAAAAACTGGTCTCGCTGGACTTGTTATACGACACCGCTAAACCGCTGGATAAAATGGTGGTGGCCACCTTGGGCCAACGCTGGTTCGGCGATCAGTTGCTGAGCAACACCGTGATCGTCAAACAAGGTCTGAACGGCGAAGTGTTCGTCAAACTGCCGGACGGCACCTACAACGCGCCTCCAGGCAGTGCCGCAAAGCTGATCAAAAATGCCGACAACACCTACAGCTACGAAACCCTGCACAAGGACAAGCTTAATTTCGACAGCACCGGCAAGATTGCCACCTTCAACCATGCCAGCGGCGTGCAGGTTAAATTCACCTACACTGGCAACGACCTGACCCAAGTGCAAAACAGCCTGGGCAGAACCCTGACCCTGACCAACACCTCGGGCCGAGTCACCGCCGTGGGCGACGGCAGTCGGAGTGTGAGTTATGCCTACGACACTAACGGCAACCTGACCACCTTTACCGACGCCACGGCCAAGGCGACCACCTTCCAATACGATTTGCCGGGCCGCATCACCAAGTTCTTCTATCCCAGCAATCCGACCGTGGCTTTCGCGACCAATGTTTATGACAGCCTGGGCCGGGTGCAAACCCAGACCAATGCCAACGGCAAACTCTACACCTATTACTTTGCCGGCAGCCGTTCGGAAGAAGTTGATCCTTTAAATGGCAGCAAAGTCTCCTATGTCGACGCCTTCGGCAAAGTCCTGAAATCCATCAATCCTTTGGGCAAGGTGGTCACCAACACCTACGACGGTCAAGAGCGCTTGACCAAATCGGTTCTGCCCGAAGGCAACTATGTCACCTACACCTATGACGACGCCACCTGCGCCGCCGCCGACAAACGTTGCACCCACAACGTCAAGACCGAAACCCGTGTCGCCAAAGCCGGTTCCGGACTGGCCAATCTGCTGACCAGTTACAGCTACGAGAGCGCGTTTAACAACCTGGCCAGCGTTACCGACCCGAAAGGCAAAGTGACCAGCTACACCTACACCGCGCAAGGTCTGCCTTTCACCGTCACCCGTCCCGTGGATGTCGCCGGCGTAGCCCCTGTAACGACCTACGCCTACACCAGCTTCACCCCGGCCGGCTACACGGCGTTTTATCTGCCGACCGCCGTGACCGAAAAAACCACGGCGACCAACAGCGTCACCAACACCACGGCTTATAACGCCACCAACAAATACGTCCCGCAAACCGTCATCGCCGATGCCGGTACCGGTAAGCTCAACCTGACCACGACCTACACCTACGATGCGGTGGGTAACCTGACCCAAGTCAACGGCCCGCGCACCGATGTCACCGACACCGTGGCCACCGCCTACGACAACGAACGCCGGCCGATTCAGCTGACCAACGCCTTGGGCAAACTCACCAAGCAAGCCTACGACAACGACGGCCGCCTGATCCGCACGGCCGCGCAGATCGGCACCCAATGGCTGGTGTCCTGCAACAGCTACACCCCCAGCGGCAAACTGCTGAAAGCCTGGGGTCCGGCACAAACCACCGCCGACACCACCTGCCCGGCCACGGCCGCACCGGTCACCGTCGCCGACTACGTCTACGACAACCTGGATAGGCTCAGCACCCTGACCGAAAACCTGCCGGCGGCCGACGGCGGCAACCGCGTCACCCAGACCGTCTACAACGCCGACGACAGCGTGCAGATCGTCAAAAAAGCCGTGGGTACCGGTATCGCGCAGAACTATGCGACCTACACTTACAGCAACAACGGTCTGCCACTCACCGTCAAGGATGCCAAAAACCAGCTGACCACCTACCAATACGACGGTCACGACCGCAAACTGAAAACCCTGTATCCGGACAAAGTCACCGCCGGTGCTTCCTCGGCGACCGACTACGAACAAGTGGCCTACGACGCCAACAGCAACGTTACCAGTATCCGCAAACGTAACGGCCAAAGCATAACCCTGGCCTACGACAACCTGAACCGTCTGCTGAGCCGGACCTATCCGACTGCGGCCGACAACATCAGCTTCAGTTACGACCTGTTGGGCCGCAAAACGGCCGCCAACAAAACCGGCTACGCCATCGGCTATGTCTACGACAACGCCGGCCGCCTGACCAGCACTACCGCCGGCGGCAAAACCCTGGCCTACCAATATGACCCGGCCGGCAACCGCACCCGCACCACCTGGCCGGAAGCCACCGCGTTCTACATCACCGCCAGCTACGACGCCCTGAACCGGCCGACCGCCCTGCTGGAGAACGGCACCGTCAGCCTGGCCAGCTACGCCTACGACGACCTGTCGCGGCGCACCACCGTCACCCTGGGTAACGGCACCAGCACCGGCTACGGTTACGACACCCAGTCGGCGCTATCCAGCCTGACCCAAAACCTGGCCGGCACCGCCCAGGACAACACCTGGAGCTACACCCGCAACCAGGTGCAAGACATCAAGGCAGCCAGCTGGACTAACGACAGCTACCAATGGACCGGCTACACCAACGGCACCCGTAGCTACACCAGCAACGGCCTGAACCAATACGCCACCGCCGCCGGCAGCACGCTGAGCTACGACGCCAACGGCAACCTGGGTGGCGACGGGGTGTGGACCTACACCTACAACCTCGACAACCAGCTGACGGCCGCCAACAAAACCGGCTCGGCCAACAGCCTGGCCTACGACGGGGTAGGCCGCCTGAGTCAAACCACCCTGGCCGGTGTTATCACCAACCTGAGCTACGACGGCAGCGACCTGGTGGCTGAATACAATAGCACCGGCACCCTGCTGAGACGTTACGTACACGGCCCTGGTGTCGACCAACCCCTGGTCTGGTACGAAGGCGCGGTGACCACCGCCAAAACCTGGCTGTACAGCGACCACCAAGGCAGCATCGTCGCCACCGCCAACAGTGCCGGTACCAGTACCGCCACCTTAAGCTACGGCCCTTACGGCGAACCCAATGCCACCACCGGCGTGCGCTTCCGCTACACCGGCCAGCAGCTGCTGGGTCCGCTGAACCTGTACTACTACAAAGCCCGGATGTACTCGCCCGCCATTGGCCGGTTCCTGCAGACCGATCCGATTGGCTATCAGGACGGCTTGAATCTGTATGCCTATGTGGGGAATAATCCGGTTAATCGGAATGATCCCAGTGGGTTGATTGCGGCGGATATGCAAATGCTCGGCGGCAAGCTGGGCGGGTATATGGATACCTTCCAGACGGGTTTGGATGTCGTCGGCTTAGTGCCAGGATTCGGTGAGCCGGTTGACTTAGTTAACGGTAGTATCTATGCCGCGCGTGGGCAATATGCCAATGCTGCTCTTTCCTATGGCGCCGCTATTCCTTTTGCAGGATGGGGCGCTACGATAGGCAAGTTTGCCAATAAGGCCGATAATGTCATTGACACTGGGCAAGCATTTACGAGTTCGCAAGCTCGCAAGGAAGTAATGAGGCAACAAGGTATTCCTACAAGCCAGCAGCCAATTTCGCAGTCTCGTAATTCTTCTGGATATGAGTACCAATATGAAGTACCTAAATCTGGTGGTGGAACTGAGGTTAAATCTGTCCAGCAACAAACTTTAGACAGTAGCCATCCAGGACAAGGACATTGGGAGGCCGGTAGCGTGAAAACAGACCCGCTGACAGGCGAGGTTCGAATGAACGACTATGGCAGGCCGAAATTAACTAATGACAAATCAAAAGTTAATTATGATTGAAAAAGATAAAAATATTGCCTACAAGCGTAATATTGCTAAGTATCTTCAAGAGTTGAACCGTTTTTGTAAAAAGAAGCCGGTAGAAAATGAATTGTTGTCTTTAGACGAAACACAGAATATCAGAGATAATTCTAAGGCTCTTGATACAGCTATTGTTCGTCGACATCGAATAGGTTTCGATAAGAAAAATGACGAAAAATTTTTGGATTTTGTTGGAAGCCTATATGAAAAAAATCGATCTAATATTTATATTTGGACGCCGTTAACAATGGCTTGTGGAACATATAAAATTGATTCAATTCTGGATTTTAACTTTGGGTTTGAATTCGATTCAAATCCAGAGGGAATTGTCGTTCTATTGACAAGCAATTTCACAGATAAAATTACGCTAGATTTTTCGATGGATGAGTCTGGGAAAAGAATATTGGATATTGATTTAGTTGGAGATAACTGGGGAAAATAAACCAAGGCCGTAAGGCGGATTCGGAGCGGTAGCCCGCGTAGGTCCGAATAGCGAAGCGTATTCGGACGCATGTGATTAAAACGTCGCCTGCTTAACGCTACTACAGGCGGCGAAACCACAGCCTACCAATACGTCCGAATGACCTCCGGACAGGATAAGTTCATCGGTGGAAATTGTTACGCCGCGTCCAGCACGCGCATCTCGATATGTAAACCGGCGGAGGCCGCCATGTTAACCAAGGCATCCAGCCCAAATAAGTTGATTTTGCCACGCACCAGGTCTGAAATACGAGGCTGGGTCACGCCGAACAGTTTGGCGGCTTGGACTTGGTTCAATCCGGTTCGAGTAATGTAATCTGTCAAATCCATCATTAGCTTTGCGCGAAGTTTCAGATTTTCGGCTTCTTCGGGTGTGTCTTCGATTGCGTTCCAGACACTGGAAAATGATTCGTTGGTCATTGGTTAAGCTCCTTGAGTAACTCACGATAACGTTTGGCGGCCAGATCGATATCCGACTGGCTGGTTTTCTGGGTTTTCTTCTGAAAACAGTGTATGACGTAGATAGCATCGAAAAATTTAGCGACATAGAGCACGCGAAACGCTCCGGTCACGTCGCGAATTCGAATTTCTTTAACCCCCGACCCCACCGTATTCATTGGTTTCCAGTCGCTAGGCTCGTATCCATGTTGCACTTGGTCGAGTTGAAAACCCGCTTCTCGCCGCACGGATACCGGGAATGCGCGAAGCTCTTCAAGCGCATTACCCAGGAAGTTGATAGGTTTCGGATTCATCATGGGGACGAATATACAAAATTTCGTATATTCCAACAAGTTTTTTGCCTACCGGCACGCGATGGTCATCGCCTAAGATGCCGACGGCCGCCTGATCCGCACGGCGGCGCAGATTGGCACCCAATGGCTGGTGTCCTGTAACAGCTACACCCCGAGCGGCAAACTGCTGAAAGCCTGGGGGCCGGCACAAACCGCGCTAGACACCACCTGTCCGGCCGCCGCCGCGCCGGTCACCGTCGCCGACCGCGTCACCCAGACCGTCTACAACCTGGATAACAGCGTACAGATCGTCAAAAAAGCCGTGGGCAGCGGTATAGCCCAAGGCCGTAAGGCAATGGTATGGACTCCTCCCACCTAGCGGCATCGATGTACCAGAGGGGTAAAATTGAGTTACCCAACAAACGGAGGAGGAGTCCGAGATGAATATTAAACGCATAGGCCTTGATTTAGCAAAACAGGTGTTTCAATTACATGGCGTCGATAGTCACGAACAACCCGCGCTGAAGAAAAAGCTTAAGCGCGAGCAAATGCTGAGCTATTTTCGCGATATTCCGCCCTGTCTAATCGGTATGGAAGCCTGTAGCAGCGCCCACTATTGGGCTCGCGAACTGCAAAAGTTGGGTCACACCGTCAAATTGATTGCGCCGCAATTTGTTAAACCCTATGTCAAAGCCAACAAAAACGACGCCAATGATGCGGAAGCGATATGTGAAGCGGTATCGAGGCCGAGTATGCGCTTCGTTCCCATCAAGAGTTTGGCGCAGCAAGACTTACAGGCCACCCATCGGGTACGCAGCCAACTGGTGAGTCAGCGTACCGAAAAGGTCAATCAGATTCGCGGTCTACTGGCTGAATACGGAATGGTCGTCGGTCAACGCATCGAATGCTTGCGAAAAGCGCTGCCAGACTTATTGGAAGATGCCGAAAATCACTTGAGTAGTGACTTTAGAGTCTTGCTAGCAGGTCTTCGTCAAGACTTGCAGACGCTTGATGAACGTGTCAGGGCATTGGACAAACGGATTCAACAACAAGCCGACACCGATCCTGGCGCCAAGCGTTTGCTACAAATCCCCGGCATTGGCCCGATTACCGCCACCGCCTTGGTCAGTGGCGTGGGCGACGCCAAGCAATTCAAGCGAGGTCGTGACATGGCGGCCTGGCTAGGTTTGACGCCCGGACAGCACAGCAGTGGCGGCAAAGAACGGCTCTTGGGGATTAGCAAGCGTGGTGATGCTTATTTGAGAACCTTATTAATTCATGGTGCGCGAGCCGTCCTGAAAGTCGCCAGTCAAAAAGACGACCCACGCAGCCGCTGGCTGCAAAGTCTCAGCGAGCGGCGTAACAAAAACATCGCCACCGTGGCCTTGGCGAATAAAAATGCCCGAATTGCCTGGGCGTTATTAACCAAGAGCCTGGATTACCAGCCCACTGAAAACGGGCTGGCATCTGAATCGGCTTGTGCATGACAGCAAGCTGTCACGCCCAAACCGATTGAGATAAAAGAGCAATCCAACCGATTGCAGAGCTAGACCCTGATGGCAGCCGGTCGAACCGGCGTTTGCAAAACCTGATTATTGCGCTGTGCCCAAGAGCACGATAGGGCGATAAGGAGCAAACGCGCGAACAGCCCATTACGGCCCGAGCCAATTGCGCTCATTTACAGGCCGGATATAGGTGTGCAGTCGTACCATCAACCAACAGGGGAAATGCTTGCAAAACGGGAGGAGTCCATATACGCAATAACCAACGGGCAATGCGCCGCTGTTTTAGCTAATTCCGGTCGGCACCCGCACCACCTGGCTGGAAGCCACCGCGTTCTACATTACCGCCAGCTATGACGCCCTGAACCAATCCTCGCTTGAATTCGAGCTGGATTTTTATAGAAACGCTGCCTGAAATGGTGTCCGGTTTTTGTTGACCATTACAAGCTTCTTTCATTCGCTCAAGGTAGAGACCATCCATGGTGAGCGATTTGATACCCGTGAAGCCATGCGCCAAACGGTGTTTGAATATATCGAAACCGACAACGGATTCCAAAGTCCGATAGAATTGAAGCCCATTTTAAACAAACACTCGCTTCTTGATCTGTTCGTTTTTGATGGTGGGGGGCAGCAAGCCGATGGTGGTGATTTTGGACAATGCATCCATTGATACCGCCAAAAAGCTGAAACCTTATTGGGATTTATTGGAAGAGAAAGGCATGCGATTTTATTTTCTGCCTCCCTACAGTCCTGAGTTGGACCGAATCGAATTGCTGTGGCATAAGATGAAATATGAATGGCTACCTTTCAAAACATATGCGCCTGAGGAACTGGAGCTGACCATTGATGAAATTGGCCGTGGATTTCGCTCAAAATATGTGCTAATTTTTTGCTAGACGCTTAATTAACAGTCTTGCTTAGAAAATTCAGTATGGATTGGTCATTTATGATGGGCAGCCTCGGCGTGTGAAAAATTGATTTAAGAGCAAAGGTTCTTGTAATTTAAAATTAAATAACAAGATAAATGGCAATACTGAAGCAACTGATGATAAACGATAGCATTAAATTGCAATTAGTATTGACGGATAAATTTTTTAATTAGCTTTAAAATGGAATGCGATTTTAACAAATAGTGACGGATTGAATGAGCGAAAACAATAGTGGACGAAAAATTATTGAATATAATTTGTTATGCCAATGGAAATTAAATTCGAATGCTAATTTTTATTCAGAAAAAACGTATAAGTATGATGGAATTAATAATATTTCAATTCGCCGTATATTTGTAAGGATATTATTTATTTTTGGCATAGCCAGCATTGAAGTTTCCTGCTCATCAATTGACGCGCCCTATCCGATTGATATTAAATTACCGTGGCGAGCTCCGAAAGAAACTCATGGTTTAGCTCAATCGCTTGAATCTAAATATATTCAAGATAAGGAAAGCTTTGATAAGCCAGAATTAAATACAACTTACTTTGGTAATGTAAAAAACCTTCGATCGGTTTCAAAAGGCAGTAGTCCTCATCCTAGCCTTAATAATGAAGTCGGAACTGATATCCAGTTTCGCGATGCTGATATTCACAGCGTAATAGATGCAATTCTCGGTGATGCACTGAAATTGAACTATACAGTCGATCCTTCGATACAAGGTAAAATTACTCTACATACCAGAGGGCCTTTATCTAAGGCAGCTCTTCTTCCCGTGCTAGAAACCGCTTTGCTTTCCGTTTCTGCTGCCATTGTTCAGCAAGGCGGCATTTACCATGTTATGCCTTTGGATTTAGCGCCTCAAAGAGTTAGGGGCGCAAATCGACTAATCCCTAATGGAGCGGCGACGCCTGGATTTGGTATTGATATTTTGCCCCTTCGTTACGTTAAAGCACAAGAAGTACAGAAAATTATAAATACTGTTTTTCCTAAAGGAACTGTGCTTCAAACAGATGAAACATACAATCATCTTGTGATTTCTGGTACTAGCGAAGATCGCATGGCTGTTCAGCGTATGGTTGAAAGTTTTGATGTGGATTGGTTGCAAGGCATGAGTTTTGCCTTGTATCGTGTTGAACATTCTAGTCCTACCCAGTTAATCGCTGAGTTACAACAAATCTTCCAATCGCCCATCGATGTCGTGGGGAGTCGAGTGCGTTTTGTTGCATTAAATAGAATGCACGCTGTGCTTGGAATTTCCAAGGATCGTTCAGACTTAGAAGTCATAGAAAGTTGGATTAAGCGATTAGATATTTCAAAAACCGATGAACAACGCGTATTTGTTTACAATGTCCAAAATGGTAATGCCAAAGAGCTTGTGTCTGCCCTCCGACAGTTGTTTGGTGGTGGCGGTACAACATCAGCTAGTGACCAACAAGGTGATTCGGGCCTGTCTGAAAAATCCTATATAGCTGAATCTGGGGCTCAAGGCATGTCTATGCAACAGGATTCGCCGACTAAAATGGATGCTTACGAAAAGACATCCATGCCGGCCGGTGGCTATTCTTCAAATCAAACTTCCAACCGTTCAAGTAAATTGGTTGCTAATGAAGAAACTAATTCACTCCTTTACTTCGGCACTGAAAAAGAGTTTCGAGTTATTAAGGATGCGCTAATTCAGCTAGATATTACTCCTCGGCAAGTTATGATTGAAGCTATTTTAGCTGAAGTGACCCTTAATGACGACTTGAGATATGGTGTGCAATGGTTTTTTGATTCTAAGCAAAATTCCGTGGAACTAAGTGCGGCCGAAACAGGAATTTCCTCCTTGTTTCCTGGATTTTCATATGTTTATTCTGGTGGGTCAGATGTTAGAGTGATATTGAATGCACTTCAGTCAAAAACTGATGTGCGCGTTATATCTGCTCCCAAATTATCGGTTTTAAATAATCAAAAAGCCAATCTTCAAGTTGGGGATCAAGTGCCGATATTAACACAGACATCCCAATCTACAAGCGCACCGGGGGCGCCAATAGTCAGCTCGATTCAGATGCGCGACACAGGGGTGATTTTGGATATAAAACCGCGTATTAATGAAAATGGCAGCTTACTTCTAGATGTAACCCAAGAAGTAAGTGATGTTGCTAAAACGACGACATCCGGAATTAATTCGCCAACCATCCAAAAGAGAAAAATCCAAACCTCTGTATTAACGAATGATGGGTACACAGTTGCATTAGGCGGTTTGATTCGAGATAACATTTCCGAAAGCAATAGTGGAGTACCCTTAATCAAGGATATTCCTGTTTTTGGTAATTTATTTAAAGATAATTCTTCTGGAAATAAACGGACTGAACTGATTGTGTTACTTGTGCCTCATATTATGAGAAATCAGGCAGAAACCCAGTCTGTCGTCGATTCGATGGTGAGTGAGATGAGTTCAGCCACACAAATTATTGATCGAGTATTACCCATTGCCCCAGAAACGAAAAAGTAAAGGTTTTGTTCTACTTCATACCTTATGGCTTTTATTGCTAGTTGCCGGCATCATGGCGGCAACTTTGCAAGCTGGACGTCATATGGCCAACAGCCTATCGAGTTATGAAAAAAATATTCGGCTTAATTTAGCGATAGAGTCTGCTGTTTACGATGTCATTTTTGAATTGTTGGAACAAGGCGAGCGTAGTCGCTGGATACGTGAGAACGGTAGAGTAAAAACGTTATTGATCGACAATCAGGCCGTTGAGGTAATCAGCAATAATGTGCATGGGTTAATCGATGTAAATACCGCAGATGAGAAATTGTTAAAAATACTATCCGCAAATTTACCAAGTGTCGATCACGTAAATACGCCTACTATTCAGGCAAAAAAGGATGGATCCCGATATTCCAGTTATTCAGATTTAAGTGTCAGTTTAAACATCCCGCGGGCTGTTTTTTCTTGTATTTATCCCTACATAACACTTTTTTCGGGAAGAACGGAGCCCCGTGCCTCTTTGGTATCTGACCAATTAAAAAAAATGATTGGTCGCATTGAAGATGAAAAACATTCGGCCATGGAAGGTAATACCATATCGGTGACGGGCGAGGTTTTTAGGATCAATGTGGCCACTCGTGTATCTCAATTAGTGAATTATTTGTCTGCTGAGGTAATGATTACGGGGAGGAGAGATGTCCCTTATTTAATAAGATCGTGGAACTGGATAGATAGCTGTCAGATTGGCCAATAGCAGGCTGGTGAAAAACTCCCAAAGCCAAGCAATCCGAGACCGATAACGGCTAGTACCGGTTAAAATAGGCTACCTAAATTTGGAGATGCCCCAATGTGTGGACACGATGCCATCCAACACAGCTGGTTCAGCTATGTCAGCCTGGAAGGCCGTATTATTTTCAAAGTGTCCACTATTCACGGCGTGGATCAGTTCAGGGCAAGCCCTGTCTGGTAGGGCTGCTCGCATACTCTGGATGCAGTGAAATTGTCAATGCCTCATCTTCAGTGAGACCAATTGTGACGGATTTCTTTTCGATAATCCTGACTTTCCAATCACCGAAACTTTCCCCTTCATGGATTAATCCTGAGGCATTTTTCCCCCCGTCTTCAAGCAGAACCATTCGATCTTTTCCTGTTTGAATAATACCTACGAGCTTGGGGGGAGGGGATGGGGGAGGCATTTCAACCGGTACAATTGCCTCACTGGTCACAATGATGGGTTTTCGACCAGGTTGAAACAAGGGGATTTCTAGCAATGAATGGTTTTCGATAGGTGCCTGAGCATGCAGTTCTGGATTGCTCTTGTTCGTTTCTGAAAAATCAGTTTGCGGCTGATCGAAAAGTAATTTTTCGGTTATCACTAAGCCTATAATAACGACCATACCATTGGCGCAAGCTAGCCAAGCAGTCGTTTTAGAAATTTTTGTCATCGTTTAGGGGATTCCAATCCGGCTAAATCGCTGCCAAATCCTGATAAACGAAATTCAGCTGCAAGTTTTGAAACAATCGTGCCTTGACTATCCGATGTGCTAGTATTTGAAGTACGTAACGTTAATTGGTCAATAACGATCAGCGGTGTATGTCGCTCGATTTCGGTAATCATCTCCATGATCGAAGATTCTTCTCCATCGCCTTTTAATTCAATGGATACACGCATAATGCTACCTTGCTGAAGGGTTTCAGCAATTCGCATAGACTCGAGATTAAAATGGCTAGAGCGAATTACTTTATCGACAATCTCTTGCATCGTAGATTCTTTGTCAGATTTCGCTTCGGTCCATATTAATAATGGTCTTAGTGCGGAACTTTCCGCTTCAATGTCTTCTTTCGGAATATTAACAATATCTTCAGAAAGTTGTTTTGCTCTTGCTAATTCAAAGCGTGCGTCATAAAGTTGGTCTATTGCTTGCCCAGTCAAGTGGATGATGGGCTTGAAAATAAGTCCCCAGATTGAGAAGATCAAAACCAGCAGTAATCCTAGCGCCACCCATTTTCTTATTTGAGGTGAAAGTTCTATATTCAATGTATTCACCTATGAAAATCAATGGACAACTCAAATTGCGAAGGGATACTAGGGCTGTTAGAGTTAGTAACCGAAATAAGTTTTAAGCTATCCAGTGTTGATATTTTATTGAGTTCTCGCATCATTTCTATCACATTAGGTGAATTCCCCGTAAGTTGTAAGATGCCCTTGTCGTATTGGATTGATGTAATCCATGATGTTTTCGGTAAAGCGGCTGCTAAGTCATTCAATATGTTTGTCATGCGATGAGACGGGATTTGTTTATTTAAGTCGCTTGTTATTGTTCCAAGCAGCGCGCGTTTTGCAAGTAATTGTGAGTTTGCATCTAAGGATTGCTGCATTGATTGGTTTTCTTGGCGGATATCATGTTCTATCCAGGACGCTGCGAAAAAAGTGAAAGGTAAAAAAGCAGCTGTTATCAGAATCAAACTGGAGAACAAAATAAGATGCTTCTTTAAACGTAAGTGAGCGGATGCTATATCGGAGGATACGTAAAAAATGAAATCCAATGCATTTGCCGATGATTTTGAGAAACCTATTCTTACCGAGTTGATACCTGCTTTTTCAAGGGTGGAGCACACATAATCCACTTTTTCCCGTATACAAAGGGCAACATCAAGATGAATCACGTCGGTAGCAGGGTGATGTTTCGTTTGCGTGTCGAAATAAAGCGAGTCTCTATCAAGTGGCGATTCAGTGATTAACTTGAACGATACTGCATCTCTTAATTTGGATTGGGCTGTTTTAGGCAGCGACATATCCAACAGTAAAATGTCTTGTGGATCTAATGAAACCTCCACAATATATCCCTTAGTTAAGGTTGTTAAAGCAATCAACGCCTCTTCGGAGTTCTCATCGAACAAGCTGGGTAAATGAATTTTATTCATGGACGCCGCAGAGTTGGCTATATCGGCAGGCATAATCAGCGTGGTTTGCTGATATTCAACTATTAGAAATAACGGATTTTTGGTTTTTGTTGTTAGTCGTTTATGCTCTGGAATCAGGTCTGATAGCCCTTGCCACCACCAAGTGAATCCTGATTTGGCTAAAGCTTGAAAATCTGCAAAATGCAGCTGAGATACTAAAGTCATCAGGATGCTCTACACATAAAACTGGTTTGGTCTAAAAGACAATTGCCACTGATTGTTTGATAGGGGTGGGCAATTATCCAAAATGGGAGTCTAGTTTTGTCAGCAAAAACAACATGTAACTTGATTAATTCCGGCAATTTGTCCATATTTACCCAAAGCTTGCTACCCTGGCGTGAACCTTTGGAAAAGTAAAAAAATTCAACTGTCTCGAGATCTGTGAGCAAAGTCCAATTTTGACCACTTGGTTTTTCCGCAGATTGGGACAATACCGGTGCATCCAAGCGTAATTCGAGCGTAAAAAGTCCATTCGAGTGAGGTGCCAAAAAAAGGCGTCCATCCATACGTCCCGATGCAAAGGCAGATTGCGAGGGTACCGTGCTAAATTCAATTGAGTTTTCCATACCTTTAAAATGAACGCCTTGGATATTCGGATGTTCCGGAGGAATGGCCGCTTCTAAAATGCGAGAAATAAGTTGCTGCGAAGAGGCTTCGTCACTCCATTGCTGTTCAATACGGACGGCTCTGGTCCAGCCGTCTTTGATCGAAATTAATATGTCCGATAATGCGGCAATCAGTAAAATTCCAGCCGCTAAGGCGATCAATAATTCCAAAAGCGTAAAACCATGCATCCGGCATGGTAAGGTTGAAACAGATCTCACGGATTCAATCCGCCCAGCCTATGTGCAGATAGGCTAATCAATGGCTCGGCATGTTCATTAGAAGCGACCTTTACATTGATGTTTTGTACAAAATAAATATCCATCAATGGGCCATCAATACCATTCGGTAGCGTTTTTTTTACAGACACTTGCCAAAAAAAACCGTTCTCAACACCCTGATAATCACTGGGTAACTCTGCGCAATCAAATGCGTATTCCTTGAGTTTTGAATGCGCAAGAGAAAGCGCCGTCGAATGCAGGCGAAGCTCCGTAAGCTTGGCCACAGTTTGTGATATTGCCGGAAGAGCAATGCCCAGTACAAATACTGATAGCGCAAAGGCTAAAATGACTTCTTGCAAAGCAAACCCTGACTGACAAGGCAACCTGCCGGCCTTAGCTTTGGTCAAGCTTGCCTGTGAGCCAGTCAATTTTAATGGTGTTGTTTTGCCCACTATTTTTAAGAGTGATTAAACCGCCTGAAGATGAGCCATCGGGGAAAAAACTGAGGGTTGTGTTTTCTTGAGGCGACGGGAGCGTACTCGTGCAACTCATATAAAACTGACGCGATAAGCCGGTTTTGGTGGTGGATGCGATCTCATTGCAAGTTAGGTCAATTCGGCGGCCTTCGTTGATAGCCCGCAATTTGGCGTTTTCCAATGTGTTGATAATCGCGTCGAAATAATGGGTGTTGTTTCTCGCTCGATAAGCTCGCGCACCCACTGCGGACAACAGGCTAAGCAACGAGATTACTATCAACAACTCAAGTAAAGTAAATCCTTTATTATGGTGCTTTTGCGAGGCCAACATCTGCATTTTCGCCTTCACCACCTTCTTTATCGTCGGCGCCGAATGAATAGACCTCGAAGGGGGCTCTCTGGCCTGGAACTCGATAGCGAAATGGATGTTTCCAAGGGTCCAACAGATGCTCATGCTTACGAATATAAGGTCCACGCCATTTAACAACGTCAGAAGGCGGTTTCCATAAGGCTTCAAGGCCTTGTTCTTGTGTGGGGTAAACGCCCGCATCTACTTGGTAATAGTGTAAAGCGGTTGAAAGCGTATCGACCTGGAGTGCGGCGGTATCCGTTTTTGCGCCTGAGAACATATTCATAACCTGTGGCGCAACGACTGCCGATAGCATCGTCAATGTTACGAGAACAATGAGTAGTTCCAAGAGCGTGAAACCAGAATGAATCGAGGCTTCTAATTTGTGTCTATGTTGTTTCAGCAAGTGTATCGCCCTGTCTGTCTATTTGTTATTTTACCGCCAGTTGATTAATACTCATGATGCCTAGCATAACGCCGGATATCACAGCGCCAACAATTAAGCCAAGCAACGCAATGGCGATGGGGTTGAGTAATGTAATCAATCGATCGATTTTGTACATCGAGTCCGTTTCGAGCAATTGAGCCGCTCGCATTGTAGCAGTCCCTAACGAACCGGTGTGTTCACCTACTTCAATAATAGATAACGTTGTTTCAGGAATAAGGTTGGTACGTCTTAGCGCTAACGATACGGAAACACCCTCCCTAAGCATCCTTGAGACATGTTGTAACGGCTCCCGAATGTGTTGTGTTGATGCGGCTTGGGCCGCGAACTGGACAGATTCCGATACTTCCACGCCATTATCGATCAGAGCGCCCATGACGCCCAAAACGTTTGCGATATCGACATAAGTTATCAACCGGAAAAACGATATACGAAGACCTGCTTTTCTAATGAAGACTTTAAATTTGACGCTTTTTTGTATGCTAATCCAAAGCAAAACAGGTACTCCAATCAGGGTCACTAAAAGTTGGAAACCTTGTTCAGTGACTAAATGGGATAGGGTCAATACCAGGCGCGTTATTTTCGGCAGTCTATGTTCTTCGCCGGCAAAAATTGATTCAAACTCAGGAATGACGAATCCTAGAACAAACGTCAAGGAAATCACGATCATCACAAAAACGACTGCAGGGTAGGTTAATGCATTGATAACCCCTCTTCTGGTCAACATTTGTCGCTGCAAATAACGCGTGGCATCGGTTAGTCCCTCGCTCATACGGCCACCTTGTTCGGAGGCCCGGACAATGCCGATTAAATAACGAGGCAAGTACGCTTCGGCCTCCATCGCATTCGATAAAGTGCTGCCTTCGGAGAGGCGGCGTAGTAATCGACTGACCAATTCGGTCATGGTTTTACTGTTATGCTGTTTAGCCAAAATAGTCAGCGCGCGTTCTACGGTAAGTCCCGCCTTCAGCATTTCGGCCAATTGTTCAGTGAACATGGCAAGGTTTGCTAAATTGGGCTTGGTATCAAACTTGATGGGGCGATTGAGTAAGTCGAGCCAATTGCTGGTGTTGGCCGTAATCGATAAAGGGGTTAACCCGGCGCGCAAAAGCTCAAGTGCAACTGTTTCTTCTGAAATAGATGTGATTTCCAAATCACGCATTTCTCCAGAATTGGTTAAAGCTTTGACGCTAAATTTATTTAGACTTTCCGCCATTCCACAACCCTTAGGACTTCTTCAAGAGAGGTTTCTCCGGTGAGAGCCTTTTCAATGCCATGTTGCCAAAGACTGGTGCCGCCTCGTTGACGCGATGCTTTGATTAATGCGCTCTCGTCTTGTTTTGATCGAATAATGTCACGTTCCATTTCGTCTATTTCGATGGCTTCGAAAAGAGAGGTTCGGCCGGAATATCCGCGGCCTTTACAATGACTGCAACCGGTAGGGGTATATACAGTATCAGGGATATCGAGTCGATTGACCGCAGCGCTGATATATTCGACTTCAGTTTTTGAAATGGCTCTTGGGCTTTTGCAGAAGGGGCATAACTTTCTAACTAAACGCTGTGCGGCAGTCAGCTCTATAGTCGAGGCCAGCAGAAAAGCTTCCACGCCTAAATCAAGTAAGCGAGTGATTGCGCCGGCAGCAGTATTGGTATGTAAGGTCGATAACACTAAGTGACCCGTTAATGCAGCACGTATGGCAATATCGGCCGTTTCGCGATCACGAATTTCGCCTATCATGATAATGTCTGGATCATTTCTCAGAATCGAGCGAAGCGCCGCCGCATAAGTTAAATCAATTTCCGGCTTGATTTGGAGTTGTGAAACACCCTCCAGCACGTATTCAATCGGATCTTCAACGGTGACGATCTTGAGCGCTGGATTCAGAATGGCATTTAGTGATGCATATAGTGTTGTTGTCTTGCCACTACCGGTTGGTCCTGTGATTAGAATAATGCCATGGGGTCTTTTTAAGGCTTTTTTTAAGGCATTCAGACCATAGGATGAAAGATCAAGCGTGTCGAGATCTAACTGAACGGACTGTTGGCCTAATAAACGGATAACGATTGACTCGCCTTGAAGCGAAGGGAATGTGGCTATACGCAGGTCTATACTCCTTCCTCTGGACGTAAACCGGATTCTTCCATCCTGAGGTACACGTCTTTCCGCTATATCAAGTTTAGCCATCAGCTTGATCCTGGAGGCGACAGGATCGGCCCAGCGAGCGGATAGTGTTTCAACTTTCTGTAACAAGCCGTCAATCCGGAAGCGGATATAAAAGGCGCTGCTCTCGGGTTCAAAATGAATATCCGAGGCACCTAAATCACTGGCTTCCATGATAAGTCGATTGACTAATCGAATCACCGGTGCATCCGATGCAAGATCGCTGAGTTTTGTAATGTCCTCCTGTGTGATGCTTGTTTCATCGACAACGGACAATGCAACTGACTCTTCTATCTCGGTATTTGCTGCGTCCAGCTTATAAAAAAAATCTTCCAGTTCAGATTCAAGAACCGCGTATCTTTTAACAGGTAAGCCGGATGCAAACGCAAAACAGGCGGCAGCAACATCATCCGAAGGATCGGCCATGGCCAGTGCCAAAGTTTGTTGATCAATCCGTAAAGGTAGTACCTTTTTAGTCCTTAGAAAATGCGGATTGAGACGTTTGATGGTTAAGATTCCTTCCGGAAAATCAGCTCTACGCACGACTTCGATATTTAACATTTCCGCAAAAACCGCTGCCATTTCATGCTCAGTGACAAATCCTAATTTGGTGGCTACGGCAGAAAATGGGGTTTTTGACGTCAGCGCAGCAGACTGAACTCTCTCAATGGCTTCAGCAGTCATCAACCGCTTTCTGAGTAAGAGTTCAACCAAATTTTCTTTAACAACACCAGTAGCAAGAGCGTTATCAGTCATTATTGTAGTGTTATTAAATATTGAAATATCGGCATAAAGGCAAGCAAAAGCCAATGTTCATAATGCGTAGGCGTTGAAAATTTTATTGGTTTATTGGTCATTGAGAAGGCCTCACTAAATTGTGTGCTATGTAATTTCTCAATAAGTTCAATCTTGGACCGGCCAAGCAGTAATTTTTTTAAAATTTGCTTGCAGGGTACGAAATTTTTAGCTAGATTACAAACCCAGTTGCACAGATAGTTAGCGTTGCTTGCGTTTGTTGCCCAAGCATTATAAGCATCCATGTTAAGTTTTGTTTCGACAGACCTAGCGCGTAGGTATGCTGCATTGAATGGGGGGACGTGACAATAAGCAAAAAACCTATCGGCACGGAATGACCGTTTCAAGCGCTATTTTCTAAAGCGTTCCGCTAGACATTTTTTAATACGATCACTCAAAAGGGAAAACAATGAGCAGTTCTGTGTTGTCTGTGTGTACCCCCCAAATTCATTTGGACATGGCCGCCATCAGGCGGCGTTTTTTTGCGGGGTTGTTTTTGATCGGTCTGATGGGGCCTGCCTGGGCAGGATCTGTGACTTACACCTATGACTCATTGGGTCGTATTACCCAAGCCGCCTACAGCAACGGGGTCGTGATTGCCTATGTCTACGATGCCGCCGGCAATCGCAGCAGTTATGTAGTCAGCGGCGCCCCTAGTTAGTCGAGTAAATTCCCTAGATTTTTTGCTTTTGAGAGCTTCGCCTGTTTTCAGGTGAGGCCTTAGAGCGGCTGTTTGTTTTTCAATATTTATTAAATCTAAAGGCTTGAAGGATCAATTCTGACCGGCCGTGCACGAATGGAGTATACGGGTATGTTACGTTGGCAAGTAAATAGTGTGGTTGCGCTCGCTTTATTGCTGTTAGGCGGTACGGTTCAAGCAGAAGGTAATATTACTTTTGGCGGTGGTGTGCCTGCCGTGACAGATTCGCCAACGACTTCGTCAGTTAGGGGTAAAAATAAAAATGCAGCCGCCAACATCGCCCCGCCTAGCGGACAGACAGTGCAACTGCCCGGCATTAATCGAGCTATTTTTACGCCGGTAACGCCGCTCGAATCCGAACAAGCCATACAAAGCCGGCCTTTAGCTGGCGACTTAATTCAGTCGCAATCGACGACAACGCCGAGCACGGATACGGCAGTAGCCGCCAGTGCACTGCGCGTCAGTGGTGATACCGCGCCGACCGCTCCGGCCTCGATTGCCGAATTAGCACGTGCGCTGAAAAATAACCCGGATTTGATCTACGAATATGTCCGTAATAACATTGAATACTATCCGGTGTGGGGCGTTCAGAAAGGGGCTGTCGGTACTATTTTAGATAATCAAGGGACGGCGTTCGATCAAGCGGCTTTGATGGTGTCCTTATTGCGGCAAGCCGGCTATACCGCCAGCTATGTCAGGGGCCGGGTCAATATGACGGCTGCTCAAATCAATGCGTGGTTGGGTGTGGATACGACCAATCTTTGCGCCGTGCTGAATTTATTTGGCCAAGGGCAAGTGCCTGTCTCTTCGGTGACCGGTACAGCGGCCGGTAGCTGCCCCGGATCGACCGCTGCGTTGGTCAGCATGGGATTCGATCACGTCTGGGTGAAAGTCAATATTGGCGGTACCAATTACTACTTCGATCCCAGCTATAAGCCGCACACGCTGAAAGCCGGGATTAATCTGATCACGGCGAGCGGCTACAACGCCGCCACCTATCTCACGCAGGCGAAAACCGGCGCGACCCTGACAACAGACTATATCCAGGGGGTCAATCGCACCAATATCCGCAATAACTTGAATACCTACGCAACCAATCTGACTAATTATTTACGCACCAACCAACCCGCCGGTGTTTTGGATGACGCAGTGGGTGGTATGACCATTAATCCACATAGCGGCGGCAATCTGCGTCAAACTGTGCTGCCATACCAAGATACCACCGTGGCCCTAACCGAATGGACCACCGATATCCCGGCCAATTACAAGCCTACGCTTCGCCTTCAATATCAAGGTATCGATCAAACCTATACCTCGGATGCGATTTACGGCAAGCGCCTGACCATTACCTACAACGGTTCCAATCAACCCGTGTTGATGCTGGACGGTGTCGCGCAAGCCACAGGTACGGCAACCACACCGGGTACCGTGGGCAATGTCAGTTTTACCGTAACGCATAGTGCTTACGCCCAAACCTTTGCCAACCAGGCATTCACCCAACAAATCAAGGCCGGCGGTACGTTCCTGATCGGCAACGGCTGGGGGCCGGCGGGTCGCGGTATCATTGAATTACACCGCCAACGGCTGGATGAAGCCAAGGCCGCAGGCACAGCCGATACCTCGGAGCTAGTCTTGGGTTCCAGCTTAGCCGTATTGTCCTCGAACTGGATTGCCCAAGTCGATACGGCCGACTACATTGCCGATCGCATTGCCAAAACCAACACCCTGTTTCACCACCAAGTGGGTATCGCCGGCTACAACACGGCGTCTTACGTCGATTTGCCCGGTAATTTTGTCGGTATCGTCAGTCAGAGCGCTGATGCGGCCAAGGAAGCGGCGGTATTCTTCGATGCCGCGATGCACTCCAGTATCTTCGAATCGACCGCCGTCCAGCAAACCTCCGGCGTCAGCGCGGTCTCCACGGTCAAGCTGATCGACATCGCTGCGACCAATAACCAAAAGATCTACAATGCCACCTCGGCCAACTACACTACGGCAGTACAACCGAATCTGGTGTCCTGTGCCGCTTGGTTGACAAACTTCCAAAATGCCGTCAATGCCGGACACAGGCTGATTGTGCCGTCGAATTGTAATTTGACAGAAGGCACCTGGACCGGCACTGGCTACTTCGATATTTTGGTAACCGCGAACGGTTCCGGTATGGGTTCGATTATCGGCGGTGGTTTGGCGGGAGGCTTTTCATCCAATCTCCAATCAGCTGTCGACTATGCATCGAACGCATTGAAAAGTTCCATCAATCAATTCGGCAGTTTATTGCAGTCGACTTATCATTCGTTCGGCGATCCGATCGACATGACCAAAGGCAACTTTCTCTATGCCCATGATGACCTGAATACCGGTGTCGGATCGTTCCCGCATGCGTTGAGCTTCCAAAAACTGTATAGCTCGGGTGCCCGTATTCAATCTGGTCCGTTAGGCAAAGGTTGGACTCACAACTTTGCCTCGACCGTGGCCGCCAACTCCGATGGCTTCCAGGGCCTGGGCGAAGACTCGGCACTGGATGCAGTGAACACCATTGTGGAAAAACTGGTCTCGCTGGACTTGTTATACGACACCGCTAAACCGCTGGATAAAATGGTGGTGGCCACCTTGGGCCAACGCTGGTTCGGCGATCAGTTGCTGAGCAACACCGTGATCGTCAAACAAGGTCTGAACGGCGAAGTGTTCGTCAAACTGCCGGACGGCACCTACAACGCGCCTCCAGGCAGTGCCGCAAAGCTGATCAAAAATGCCGACAACACCTACAGCTACGAAACCCTGCACAAGGACAAGCTTAATTTCGACAGCACCGGCAAGATTGCCACCTTCAACCATGCCAGCGGCGTGCAGGTTAAATTCACCTACACTGGCAACGACCTGACCCAAGTGCAAAACAGCCTGGGCAGAACCCTGACCCTGACCAACACCTCGGGCCGAGTCACCGCCGTGGGCGACGGCAGTCGGAGTGTGAGTTATGCCTACGACACTAACGGCAACCTGACCACCTTTACCGACGCCACGGCCAAGGCGACCACCTTCCAATACGATTTGCCGGGCCGCATCACCAAGTTCTTCTATCCCAGCAATCCGACCGTGGCTTTCGCGACCAATGTTTATGACAGCCTGGGCCGGGTGCAAACCCAGACCAATGCCAACGGCAAACTCTACACCTATTACTTTGCCGGCAGCCGTTCGGAAGAAGTTGATCCTTTAAATGGCAGCAAAGTCTCCTATGTCGACGCCTTCGGCAAAGTCCTGAAATCCATCAATCCTTTGGGCAAGGTGGTCACCAACACCTACGACGGTCAAGAGCGCTTGACCAAATCGGTTCTGCCCGAAGGCAACTATGTCACCTACACCTATGACGACGCCACCTGCGCCGCCGCCGACAAACGTTGCACCCACAACGTCAAGACCGAAACCCGTGTCGCCAAAGCCGGTTCCGGACTGGCCAATCTGCTGACCAGTTACAGCTACGAGAGCGCGTTTAACAACCTGGCCAGCGTTACCGACCCGAAAGGCAAAGTGACCAGCTACACCTACACCGCGCAAGGTCTGCCTTTCACCGTCACCCGTCCCGTGGATGTCGCCGGCGTAGCCCCTGTAACGACCTACGCCTACACCAGCTTCACCCCGGCCGGCTACACGGCGTTTTATCTGCCGACCGCCGTGACCGAAAAAACCACGGCGACCAACAGCGTCACCAACACCACGGCTTATAACGCCACCAACAAATACGTCCCGCAAACCGTCATCGCCGATGCCGGTACCGGTAAGCTCAACCTGACCACGACCTACACCTACGATGCGGTGGGTAACCTGACCCAAGTCAACGGCCCGCGCACCGATGTCACCGACACCGTGGCCACCGCCTACGACAACGAACGCCGGCCGATTCAGCTGACCAACGCCTTGGGCAAACTCACCAAGCAAGCCTACGACAACGACGGCCGCCTGATCCGCACGGCCGCGCAGATCGGCACCCAATGGCTGGTGTCCTGCAACAGCTACACCCCCAGCGGCAAACTGCTGAAAGCCTGGGGTCCGGCACAAACCACCGCCGACACCACCTGCCCGGCCACGGCCGCACCGGTCACCGTCGCCGACTACGTCTACGACAACCTGGATAGGCTCAGCACCCTGACCGAAAACCTGCCGGCGGCCGACGGCGGCAACCGCGTCACCCAGACCGTCTACAACGCCGACGACAGCGTGCAGATCGTCAAAAAAGCCGTGGGTACCGGTATCGCGCAGAACTATGCGACCTACACTTACAGCAACAACGGTCTGCCACTCACCGTCAAGGATGCCAAAAACCAGCTGACCACCTACCAATACGACGGTCACGACCGCAAACTGAAAACCCTGTATCCGGACAAAGTCACCGCCGGTGCTTCCTCGGCGACCGACTACGAACAAGTGGCCTACGACGCCAACAGCAACGTTACCAGTATCCGCAAACGTAACGGCCAAAGCATAACCCTGGCCTACGACAACCTGAACCGTCTGCTGAGCCGGACCTATCCGACTGCGGCCGACAACATCAGCTTCAGTTACGACCTGTTGGGCCGCAAAACGGCCGCCAACAAAACCGGCTACGCCATCGGCTATGTCTACGACAACGCCGGCCGCCTGACCAGCACTACCGCCGGCGGCAAAACCCTGGCCTACCAATATGACCCGGCCGGCAACCGCACCCGCACCACCTGGCCGGAAGCCACCGCGTTCTACATCACCGCCAGCTACGACGCCCTGAACCGGCCGACCGCCCTGCTGGAGAACGGCACCGTCAGCCTGGCCAGCTACGCCTACGACGACCTGTCGCGGCGCACCACCGTCACCCTGGGTAACGGCACCAGCACCGGCTACGGTTACGACACCCAGTCGGCGCTATCCAGCCTGACCCAAAACCTGGCCGGCACCGCCCAGGACAACACCTGGAGCTACACCCGCAACCAGGTGCAAGACATCAAGGCAGCCAGCTGGACTAACGACAGCTACCAATGGACCGGCTACACCAACGGCACCCGTAGCTACACCAGCAACGGCCTGAACCAATACGCCACCGCCGCCGGCAGCACGCTGAGCTACGACGCCAACGGCAACCTGGGTGGCGACGGGGTGTGGACCTACACCTACAACCTCGACAACCAGCTGACGGCCGCCAACAAAACCGGCTCGGCCAACAGCCTGGCCTACGACGGGGTAGGCCGCCTGAGTCAAACCACCCTGGCCGGTGTTATCACCAACCTGAGCTACGACGGCAGCGACCTGGTGGCTGAATACAATAGCACCGGCACCCTGCTGAGACGTTACGTACACGGCCCTGGTGTCGACCAACCCCTGGTCTGGTACGAAGGCGCGGTGACCACCGCCAAAACCTGGCTGTACAGCGACCACCAAGGCAGCATCGTCGCCACCGCCAACAGTGCCGGTACCAGTACCGCCACCTTAAGCTACGGCCCTTACGGCGAACCCAATGCCACCACCGGCGTGCGCTTCCGCTACACCGGCCAGCAGCTGCTGGGTCCGCTGAACCTGTACTACTACAAAGCCCGGATGTACTCGCCCGCCATTGGCCGGTTCCTGCAGACCGATCCGATTGGCTATCAGGACGGCTTGAATCTGTATGCCTATGTGGGGAATAATCCGGTTAATCGGAATGATCCCAGTGGGTTGATTGCGGCGGATATGCAAATGCTCGGCGGCAAGCTGGGCGGGTATATGGATACCTTCCAGACGGGTTTGGATGTCGTCGGCTTAGTGCCAGGATTCGGTGAGCCGGTTGACTTAGTTAACGGTAGTATCTATGCCGCGCGTGGGCAATATGCCAATGCCGGGCTTTCCTATGGTGCCGCCATTCCTTTTGTGGGATGGGGCGCTACGATAGGCAAGTTTGCTAATAAGGCCGATAATGCTATCGATGTTGTAAAGGAGATACCTATTTCTAGGGCAAAATATGGCGAAGCTGCTGATCATATTTCTGATGCTCAAAATGCTGGATATCCAGATGTTTTGACGATCGCAAAAGATGGTGCCTCTGCAAATAGAAATGCTTCAATAGGTGGCATGCCAAAAGTCGCAGGTAAACAGTTGGATGAGTATCCACCGGCCATGTTTGAAGAGGGAGGTGCTGGAGCAAGTGTAAGAGCAATTAATCCACGAGACAACATGGCAGCAGGAGCTTGTATTGGGAATGCTTGTCGCGGACTCTCAAATGGTGACAAAGTTAGAATAAAGGTAACTGATTAATGGCGAAACTAGTTATTAAAAGCTATTTGTCCTATGCACAGGTATGTATATTTTCAAGTTTGTTAGATCAGCCATTTAACGATTGGAGCGAGCGAAACGTTTCGCAGGGGTTTTCATGGAGACCTGGGAGCTCGTCGTTTCGAACTTTAGTTGAAGACGGAGACCATCAGATTAATGTGTTTATTGATGAGCCAATTCCACCTAGACTTCAGGCAAATTGTATTCGTGCTTTCAAAGTGCCTTTTGAGACAGTGGATGGGAATATAGAAATTTCTGGAATTTCTGAGTCAACCCCTCTGGAAATATCACCAGGTCAATATGTTTTACAAGTGGAGTTTCTTCAATATGAAAACAATTGTGTGCCTGAAATAAATATTAGATTTAACAAAGGGGATACTGATTTCTCTATTTTGAAAGCAGATGAGGAAATAGACTCAGGATCAGATTTAGATTTGATGGCCATACCTGCGACTTAACTAGTGCTTAGCTGCATTATTAAGCGCGGCGGATTCAAAAGTGAAGTGCAACACCCAAAACACCAGTAAGGTATGCACATGGAAATTACCTCAAAGCGCTATCAACAGCTTCAGCCTGAAGAGCGAGTCACGATCAGCAGTCTGAAGCAACAAAACTACGGTGTTCGTGCCATAGCACGGGTGCTGAAACGTCCCGCCAGCTGCATCAGCCGAGAACTGGGTCGTAATAGCGCATCCGGTCATTACGGCAGCGTCCAAGCGCATCAGGCCTGTCAACGTCGGCGGCGACAATCCAGACCTCGGCAGAAACTGCATGTCGATGGCGTGTTGTTTGGTGTCGTCAAATATTTCCTTCAGCAAGGCTGGTCACCGGAGCAGATTGCTCTGGCGCAGGCGGCTCTCTATCCCAAAGGTCATGAGTATCGCGTGTCACACGAAACCATCTACAACTGCATCTATGCCCAACCGGTCGGCGAATTAAAGCGCGACCTGATTGCCTGTCTGCGCCAGGCCAAAAACAAACGGGTGCCGCGCAGCAAGGGCCAAGACCGTCGAGGTCAGATACCGGACATGCTCAGCATCCACCTGCGGCCTCCTGAAATCGAAGACCGCCAGTTTCCAGGGCATTGGGAAGGCGATCTCATCAAAGGCGCGGGTAATGCCAGCGCGGTGGGTACCTTGGTGGAACGTACCAGTCGCTTGCTGATGTTGATCAAACTACCCCATCCGCAGCCCGCCAGTGCCGCTAACGTACTGCAAGCCTTTACCGACAAACTCAACAGCATTGCCCAACCGATGCGGGTGAGCATGACTTATGACCAAGGCCGCGAGATGGCTTTACACAAGCAGCTTTCGGCCAATACCGGCATTGCCGTGTACTTCTGCGATCCTCATAGCCCCTGGCAGCGCGGCTCCAACGAAAATATGAACGGCCTGGTTCGTCAGTATTTGCCCAAGGGCACTGATCTGTCCGGTTACACGCAACAACAACTCGATGCCATTGCCGATCAAATCAACTCTCGACCCCGGAAAGGTCTTGGGGTACGCTGTCCGCTCGCTGTTTACAGGGAATTGCTGCTGAACAGCTCGCAACAGTCAACTCTCATTCATTAATATCGAGGTGTTGCACTTCACTTTTGAATCCGCCCGCTAATAATGTAATCTTGGGGGGATGTCACGAGTAGCCCCAAAAATTGAGTGTTCCGCAGAAGCCCGCGTAGGTCGGAAGCGGCGATAGCCGTGTTCCGACCTATGACGCCAAAGGCAACCGGCTCGGCGGCAACCGTTAACTAAACCGATCAGCGTCAGCGGGGAGCCCGCGTAGGTCCGAATAGCGAAGCGTATTCGGACGCATGTGATTAAAACGTCGCCTGCTTAACGCTACTACAGGCGGCGAAACCACAGCCTAGCAATACGTCCGAATGACCTCCGGACAGGATAAGTTCATTGGTGGAAATTGTTACGCCGCGTCCAGCACGCGCATCTCGATATGTAAACCGGCGGAGGCCGCCATGTTACCAAGGCATCCAGCCCGGTAGATACCGTCTTAAACCCGCTCATGCAAGGGAAAAATTAGGATCAAAAGGTTTACCGGATTTCAAGATAGCGAAAGCCAGATGAATGAGCTTACGCATGGCGGCGCAGACGATGAGCTTGCCGTTTTTGCCGTTGGCTTTGAGCCGTTCGCATGGGACGCGGATGGCTGGATTATGTTGCCAGGCGACCAAAGCGGGTAGATAGAGCGCTTTGCGCAACCGAGCGTCACCGGTCTTGGCAATACAGGTTTTGCCTTGCCATTGTCCTGACTGACGGATGGCGGGCGCGAGTCCGGCTTGGGCCACGATTTGTTTGGCATTGACGTAGCCGTGATGAGGGCTTAGAGCCACGAGCAAATAGGCGGTCGTCGCGGGGCCGATCCCCGGAATGGAGGTCAACAGGTCGCTTTGCTGTTTGAGATCGGGATTCTTGTCGATATGGTCCTGGATGGCTTGACGGGTGGCCTTTAGTTCGGCCGCCAATGTCGCCAGCACCGTGTTGATGGAAGGGACGATGGTGGTGTCAGCCGTCTCCAACCGGTTCTGCTCCATGCGCTGCATTTCCCCCAAGTGCTCTAAGCGACGCGTGAGGGCGTGCAACTGGCGCAGATTTGCGGGTAGTGGTTTCCAGGCGACCGGGTCGGCTTGCAGGGCATAGCGGGCAATCAGCTTGGCATCGGCTTTATCGGTTTTGGCGCGACTGAGTTCGCTTTTTCCGAAGGCATGAATTTGAGCAGGATTGACCACGCTGACGAAGTAGGCTCGGTCGGCGAGAAACTCTGCCAGGGGTAGGCCGTAAGCGCCAGTGGCTTCCATGCAAAGACGCGGGTCGGTGTCGCCAAAGCCGTCTAGCCAGACGGCAAACGCGGCAAAGCCCTCGGGATTGTTGGCAAACTTAGCATGCTTGTATTTGCCTTCGGCGAGCCGGGCCACGTCGAATTTAAGCTTGGCAATATCGATGCCAATGATAATGGAAGTCATGATCGCTACCTAACTGAAATAACAAAAATCGAACGCTGGATCAGAATGGACACTCGCAAAGTTCAGCCTTATGCATACAGGGTCAAGGTTAACCAAGCCCTTAGAATACCGTTCGAACTTTAAAGTGAGTGCGGGCGATGGAGAGAACTATCTACAAGGCAGGCTTTAAAGCCTCAGGGTGGGCACGTCTTCTCCATCGCCCTCCCGATGATCAGTCGGGGATTCTGCTTCTTTTTTCGGTCAGAATCGAGATATAAGGGTGGGCACGGTTTTTTCGTGCCCACGCGGAGTTTCAACGCCAACCTGGCCAGCTACCTTACGACGACCCGTCGCGGCGCACCACGGTCACACTGGGCAACGGCACCACCACCGTCACCGGCTACGACGCCCAGTCGGCGCTGGCCAGCCTCACCCAAAACCTGACGGGTACCGCCCAGGACAACACCTGGAGCTACACCCGCAACCAGGTGCAAGACATCAAGGCGGCCAGCTGGACGAACGACAGCTACCAATGGACCGGTTACACCAACGGCACCCGAAGCTACACCAGCAACGGCCTGAACCAATACGCCACCGCCGCCGGTAGCACGCTGAGCTACGACGCCAACGGCAACCTGGGTGGCGACGGCGTGTGGACTTACGCCTATAACCTCGACAACCAATTAACCAGCGCCAACAAAACCGGCTCGGCCAACAGCCTGGCTTACGACGGGGCAGGCCGCTTGAGTCAAACCACCCTGGCCGGCGTCGTCACCAACCTGAGCTACGACGCCAACGGCAACCTGGGTGGCGACGGCGTGTGGACTTACGCCTATAACCTCGACAACCAATTAACCAGCGCCAACAAAACCGGCTCGGCCAACAGCCTGGCTTACGACGGGGCAGGCCGCTTGAGTCAAACCACCCTGGCCGGCGTCGTCACCAACCTGAGCTACGACGGCAGCGACCTGGTGGCTGAATACAATAGCGCCGGCGCCCTGCTGAGACGTTACGTGCACGGCCCTGGCGTCGACCAACCCCTGGTCTGGTACGAAGGCGCTGTGACCACCAACAAAACCTGGCTGTACAGCGACCACCAAGGCAGCATCGTCGCCACCGCCAACAGTGCCGGCACCAGTACCGCCACCTTAAGCTACGGCCCTTACGGCGAACCCAATGCCACCACCGGCGTCCGGTTCCGCTACACTGGCCAGCAGCTGCTGGGCCCGCTCAACCTGTACTACTACAAAGCCCGGATGTACTCGCCTGCCATCGGCAGGTTCTTGCAGACCGATCCAATTGGCTACAAAGATGACTTGAACCTGTATGCCTATGTGGGGAATAATCCGTTTAACCGTCGCGATCCAAGCGGTTTATTCCTCGAAACTGCCTGGGATGTTGCGAATATCGCTTTGGGGGCTACATCGCTTGCCGCGAATGTTAGCCAAGGCAATTGGGGATGGGCGACTTTGGATGCGGCAGGTCTTGTTTACGATAGCGTGGCAACGGCCATACCGTTCTTACCGGCAGGTGTCAGCGCAGGCCTGAAATCCTTGGAGGCTGGGAATTCAATTCGAACATCCGCCCAAATCGGATACGATGTATCTCAAGTTGCCGACGTAGCACATCAAGTCACGCGAATGGCACCGACAACTTCAAATGCGGCGGTTCAAGGATCGCGTTATCACGATATGGTCGGAAATATCCTGAACGACGGCAACATATTGAGTTCCGGAGCGACCAATGCTTTTACAGGGGCAAATAGGGCTAGAGGGGGAGCTGATATCTCTTGGTCTGGTACTAATTTGTGGGCAGACCTTACTACCGCAGGTCAATGGGCGAAGCATGAAAGACAATATGGCGCAGGTTCTGGTATCCCTTTGATTTATGAACGCGGCCAGGGTTTGACCAATGATTGGAAATTAGACTCTGGCCTAGGAATTGGCATAGCCGCAAACAAATTGATGAAGTAGCTTTTTATGAACGATAAGGATAAGGCCAAGACAGTAAGAAAAGGGCTTTATTGGATAATCATTGGCCGAGAAACCCGCTACGCGCCGTGGTTTCTCGGCCGCAAAAAAAGCTATAGACTTTTGCCGCCAACGAGGGAACAATTTATTGAGCTAGCTAAGGTTCGCAAGGATTTGGAATTGCGGCCAAGCGAAACTGGTTCCAAACAGGAAAAGGATACTCTGGTCGTTGATCCCAGTGGAAAAGCCAAAGGCAAACTCTATTTGAACAGTGGCGAATGTATGATCAAAAATCCTGACTCAACAACCTTGAGTTGGATGATCGAGTTGGCTCACGAACTTAATGGCAGGGTAGTTGATTATGCTGGCAGAGCTTATACCTCTCCTACCGAATATTATCTTCATCCAGAAGATAAAGAAGTGCTAGAAAATAGGGGTTTAACGCTTCCTAAGTAAGTCGCAATCGGTAACGCGATAACGTGCTAATCCCGATGGCCGATAGGATGCTGCCGACGTAAGGAGGCGCATCGTTCGCGACGCCGATGGCCGTCTTATTTGTACCACCTGGCCGGAAGCCACCCCGTTCTACATCACCGCCAGCTACGACGCCCTGAACCGGCCGAGCTGGAAAACGGCACGGTCAGTCTGGCCAGCGACGCCTACGACACCCAGTCGGCACCGCCCAGGACAACACCTGGAGCTACACCCGCAACCAGGTGCAGGACATCAAGGCCGCCAGCTGGACCAACGACAGCTACCAATGGGCGGGTTATACCAACGGCACCCGTGCCTACACCGCCAACGGCCTGAACCAATACGCCACGGCCGCCGGCAGCACGCTGAGCTACGACGCCAACGGCAACCTCGGCGGCGACGGGGTGTGGACTTACGCCTATTTATGCCCTTTAGGGTACAACCTCGACAACCAATTAACCAGCGCCAACAAAACCGGCTCGGCCAACAGCCTGGCCTACGACGGCGCAGGCCGCTTGAGTCAAACCACCCTGGCCGGCGTCGTCACCAACCTGAGCTACGACGGCAGCGACCTGGTGGCTGAATACAATAGCACCGGCGCCCTGCTGAGACGTTACGTACACGGCCCCGGTGTCGACCAACCTCTGGTCTGGTACGAAGGCGCGGTCACCACCAACAAAACCTGGCTATACAGCGACCACCAGGGCAGCATCGTCGCCACCGCCAACAGCGCCGGCACCAGTCCGCCACCTTAAGCTACGGCCCTTACGGCGAACCCAATGCCACCATCGGCGTCCGGTTCCGCTACACTGGCCAGCAGCTGCTGGGCCCGCTCAACCTGTACTACTACAAAGCCAGAATGTACTCGCCCGCCATCGGCCGGTTCTTGCAGACCGATCCGATTGGGTACAGCGCGGATATGAATCTGTACGCCTACTTCACGAATAACCCGATCAATTTGACTGATTCCAGTGGGAACTGTCCGTCTTGTTTCGGAGCAGTGTCGAGTGTGGTTATGGGCGGTGTAATTAGAGGCCTAACAGGCTGGTGAAAAACTCGCGCCTATTTTCCCTTACCCACGGTTCTCGTGATTTTTTCGCGTTGAAATCAGTCATAAAATCGAGTTTCAACGGTTAGGCCTTTGTTTCGAGGCCTTTTTATCCACCTGAAGCCGTCTTTGGACGGTCTTCAGGCGCACTTGGCCCTAGGTGGGCGTAGCCCACGCCGGTTTCGGCGTGAATACCAGTAAGTTCAGCAGCCGTGTCAGGTTGTACGCGGCAAAGCAAAATAAGGCTTGGCCTGCCACTTTGGCTAAACCAATGTGGCGGGTTTTGCGCAGGCCTCCGACCGTCTTGATCCAGCCAAAGGCCTCTTCGACGATTTTGCGGCGCTTCAGGCTTTGGGCATAGCCTTTGCCGCGCGCGGTGCGGCCATCGATGGCACTGCCGGTCTTTTTGCGGGCCACATGGGCTTTGATGTCTTGCGCATTGAGTTGGTTGACGAACGCCGGTTGGTCGTAGCCTTTGTCGGCACCGACGCTGCCGCCTTTGGGCACGCGGCGTTTGATCATTTTTTGGGCGGCTTCGATTTCGGCGGTGCCGGTGGCTTGGGTGGTTTCGACATCGACAATCAGGCCGTTACGGTTCTCGGACAGGGCATGGGTGATGTAGCGCAGTTTGGCTTCGGTGTATTCACCTTTCTTGTAGAGCCGCGCTTCCGGGTCTGTCGTGCTTTGGTGGGTGGCGTTGCTGCGCTTTTCGCCGCTGAAGTCGACCTCGGGATTGCGGCCGGCGGGCTTATCCGGACCGCTACCGTCTTTTTTAACGAAGCTTTTGTGCGAGGCCCAGGCTTCGATCAGGCTGCCGTCGACACTGAAGTGTTCGTCGGACACCAGGTTTTGCCATTCGGCTATGGCCAGCACTCGGGTGAAAAATTCGCGGCTGAGGGATTCGGACAATAGGCGCTCGCGGTTGGCGCTGAATACCGTGCGTTCCCAAACAGTATCGTCAATACCCAGCCCCACAAACCAGCGAAACAGCAGGTTGTAGTCCAGTTGTTCCATCAACTGTCGCTCACTGCGAACGGTATAGAGCACTTGCAACAGCAAGGCCCGCAACAGTTTTTCAGGGGCAATCGATGGGCGACCAGTGTGGGAGTAACGCTCGGCGAAAACCGAGTCCATCGAGGCCAAGACGCCATCGACCAATAGCCGCAAGCGGCGTAGCGGATGCTGTTTGGGAATACGGTCTTCCAGGCTGACATAGCTGAACCAGCTGTGTTGGATGGCATCGTGTCCGCGCATTGGGGCATCTCCAATTTAGATAGCCTATTTTACCAGTTGCCGGCAACTTCCGGCCTTGGATTGCTTGCCTTTCTGAGTTTTTCACCAGCCTGCTAGCCTTGAACACCAGATTTGACGATAGCTCGATAAACATCTGTACTTGTCAGTACCAAGACCGTTACGATACCAATTGACGATACAGCCTTGTTCTGGAACTTGGCGACTATTGATGATTGGTTTCAAACTTTGCCTGTTTGAATTGCTTTAAGTCATCATTGTCGACGCGATCGTAAATAGCCTCCACGGACAAGGTGAGTTGAATGGAATCGAAGGTCACTTGATCCCCTAGGTAATAATACTCCGAACGCCAGTCGCGTTTTCTGCGCATCACGATGATCGCGGCAATATCTTGCTCAATCAAGACGTATTCCTCAAGCGACGGAATATTGATGTAGATGAGCAGCTTTTTAGTAGTATCAATTTTCCGAGACGAATTCGATAGCACTTCGACAATCAGCAAGGGCGACGATAGAAAATCCGCATCGCCGGCCGCATTGGTGCAATCCACCATGACATCCGGATAAAAATAGTTCTGGCTGGCTTTCACCTTGGTGTCGGCCATGAAGGTCTCGCAAGGCCTGCCTTTCAAGTGGCTGCGAAATTCGCCAAGCACGTTAGCGGAAATCCGCGAATGGTTGTGATTAGCGCCGGCCATGGCCAGCACCTGACCGCCGAGATATTCGTGTTTGCTCTCGGACAAGCGCTCACTCGCAAGGTATTGCGCCTCGGTCATAAAGGATTCATCGTGTTGTAACGTCATTGCCGCCCCCTTAGGGTATGAAGGGTTTTCCGCCATACTTCTTTCTTCGAATTGTTATGAAATACAGTTGGGAAAACAAGTCCCAAAACTGGGAGAATGTCTCCGGGTTCGGAGAATTGCGAGCGCTATAGCGCGAGTAGCGCTACGTTACCTGTCTTGTTGCTTGATCTCTGCAATGTTAGCTTTGTGTTGATTCCAAGCAGTCAAGATTATCAGGATTCAATCCAACCGGTATGTATCAGCGGCTACCGAACGAGGGCGTTTCGAGACATCGGCCATGCAAACATAACAGCATCAAGGCCTGCCACAGCGGTTGTTGTACGCATTTTGGCTGTTCGGATGCCCCGAACAGGCCAATTTTGATGCGAATCAGCTCGGCTTTTTTCCGCGCATTGGGCAAGCGCCGAAAGTGGGGGCCGGCCAATGGCATGGCCAATTGGGCACTGATGTCGCGACGAAAACGGGCATCCTCGATTTCGGACAGCTGATCGGCTTCGCGGTACTCTACAGTGACTTGTGGTTCGCCCAATGCCAGCGCATTAAGAATTTCGATATAGTGGGCTGCCGATTCGATGCGGGAAAACACCAGTTCGGATTGCTGTACCCGATAACCGTCTCTAAAAAGCTCACGTAAGCGGGCAATGAGGGGTGAGTTGCCCAAACAACGGGTGTTCAGGATCGCCAGTAGTGTGCGAAATTCGCGCCGATCGAATAGGTTGTTTTGTTCCTTTTCCGGACGGAGCGCCAGGGGCGGTGGCAGTTGGCCTTCGTAAGCTTGGCGGGCTTGATACAAACGTTGGCTATCGATTAGCGCGTATCGGGTTTCGGTTTGCAGGGCCGACAGTTCACTCAGTAAGGTTTTGGCCGCCCACGGCGTCAGCGAATACGCGGCCGCTAACACCGGCATCGGAATGCCGGCGTTAAAATCCCGCAACAGGGACGCCAGAGCTTGCAAGTCGAGGGTGGTCAGGGCTGCCCCGGTGTTCGGCAACGGGGGTAAGTCCGCATCGTGCCGGGATTTTGGGTCCTTGACTTGGCCAGCCGATAACGCCTGATAATCCAATGCCGCGCGCGCATCAGTAAACGCCTGCTTGGCCCGCGCGTAACGCTGGCGTAAGGCGGCGTAGCCGGTATTGCTCCAATCCGCTTGCTGCTGGATGTCCAATAAGCGCCACAACTGTTCCGGCAGTGGACTTTGCAGTAGCGGATGCAGATGAAAATAATGCTCGAAACCGGTGGTAGGCGAAGCATGCCCCATCGCTGCCGCCAGTTGATGAACAAGACGCACGCTGACGTGCTCGGTTTGTTGCCATGCGAGACGAAGCGATGCTTGGTCGGTGTCGCCCAAGGCAGCGAATGCACCGCTTTCGGCCATGGCGCGAAACACCTCGCCCTCAACTGCTTGCGCCGCCAAGCTATAACTGTATCCGCTGTGCCGGCAGTGATGCGGACGCAGCCGGGCTGAGCCACCACCATTCAGCGCGCAGCCGATGAGTTGCGCGACTTTTTGCCAATCGGGAGAGACCTCCAGCGCCCGCAGATCAGGAAACAGCAAGGCGCTGGCAGGCGGTTCGCCCTGCCACAGAGCGGTAATACGGCGTTGCCAAGTGATTAGCGCTTGGTGTTCCGTGGCATTCAGACGCTGGTGGCCGGGTACGATCCGTTTGCCGGCCAACGACTTAGTGCGGCCACGATGGGTGGTGGCAACCCGGACATATGGCTCGGTTTCATCCAGATTCAAATCGCTCAAGCGTAAACGTTGCACTTCGCCGGAGCGCAGCCAAAACCGGTATTGGCAAATCAGCGCCAATTGGGCGGTTTCGATCAGCGTATCGTGCGCAGACTGTTCCAGCCAATGGTCGAAAATGGCCAGTGCCCGTTGATACTGTGCCGGCGTAATCACTTGGGCATCGGCACTGGCGGATGGCACGCCGGCTAGGGCGAACAAGGCTTCGCTGTCGATCTGGCTTAAGCCGTATTGATCGACTAAGAAGCGGTGAAACCGCAAAATACTGCTCAAAGCCTGCGGGCGTTGCGCGGCCGGTTTGGCCTGCAGTACCGAAATATACAGTGCTTCGAAGTCTTCCCCAGTCATCCGGTACAAAGGCTGATTGCGGACTAAATCCACCAATACGCTGGCGAAGCGGCTCAAATAGGTGTGCGCCGAACTGATCCTTAGCGGTCCGCGCCCAGACACCAATCCCCGATCACTCAGCAAGCGCAGGACCCATGCACCCAAGGCTTGCAGAATCGGCGGACGATAACCCGATTGGGTTAACCAACACCGCACTTCCTGCACCGTTGCGGCGAGTAAGCGGTGCGTAAACGTTGTCGGCGGTAGTTGCATCCCGGACAGCGCAAAGGTTTTGACTTGATCCGGTCGGGTATAGAGGATGTGGATCAAGCTACGATAGTGTGTGCCAAAATCGGTGAATCGGTCGGCTTCAGCATGGTGTAACGGCATCAGCTCAATGGCCGTGGCGCTTGATTCGTCAATAGCCAAATCCACTTCACCATAGCGTTGATTGTCCAGCGCGCTCACCATTGCGTTGGCCGTCAATGCCGAGCAGGCCAGCTGTCCGCACTCGACCGCAGCACTGAAGCCACTGCTCTCGAAGCGTCTGGCGGTTTTCGCCAGCGCCGCCAGCATGGACAGCGTTTGAAGTTTTGCCGCGGGTTTAATCCCCTCGGGTAATAGCGCGTGTATCCAACCAGAGAGGTCGCGAAATTCCGGGATAAGCGCAGGCCGGCTTTTCAGCCAAGCCACTGCCGCCGCGGCGCACACGCCGGTGAGAATTTCCGCATGCGTGCCGGCATCCACAGTTTGGCGCGTGCCGGTGGTGTGCGTGGTTGACACGATCAAGCCGCCGGGCAAGGTTTGCGAGCGCAGCACACTCTCACGCAATCCCTGCAACACCGCCAATAACCGGTCTATATCGAAATAGCCGCCGATTAAGACCAGCGACAGTACTAATCGAATCAAGCGGTAGTCCGCCAGAGATATACCTAACCTACTCGCTGCTGCTTCTGCAGTTGGAAATTGCTGCAACAACCACTGCTGTAACTGCCGACAATCACGATAGGCGGCCAAACTCCCCGGAAAAAATGGACTGGGTTCTACCGACGTCCGAAACAGTTTGCCGGGAAGCGGCGTATGCCAGCGTTGGTCGTAGCGGTGCCTGAGCAAGCGGCGACGTAGAAAATCCATGCGCCAGGTCAGCGCGTCCGCTTGCTCACCCACCGTTGCCAGCAACTGCTGCACAACCTGCTGCAATTGCTGATCGCTGAGGGTGACATCGGTTGGCGGATAGGCACGGTGATAGCCGCTACAGACTTGATTTAAGGCTTGATCGACGGCTCGCTCCAATGCCTCGCGCATCGCAAACTTCTGACCGAGGCGGCGTTTCACTTGTCCTCGCCAATAGTGGCGTTCGTCCTTTAGCAACTCGGTTTGCCGATCGCGATGGCTGAAGGACAGGCGCCGGACCGGCGCAATAGCCTCGGCCTTGGGCAAACAGGTGTTGATCGATTGCCACCCGTCTTTTACCAGTAACCGATCCAGTTCCGGCTGAAGGGCGGCAACCCATGCCGTCGGTGACAGCAGGCTTTGCCGGCCAAACGGCTGCATGCCCAAATCCCAGTGTCCCATTTGATGATTGACGTATTCGGCAAACACCCCGTTATTGCGTAAGCCCGTAGATAGTCGATGCCGAAACACATTCAGTTTGCAGCCCCAGTGCGCGGGGAGATCGCGATAAAGGTCTTGGTTAGCAATTGGACGGCTGACGCCGTGGACTGAAATCTGGATCAAGAGACCGGCATGCCCACTGGCGGCTGCCTGCAAGGATTGCGCAAGCCTGCGGCGCTGTTTAAGCGAGATCGATTGCGAGGGATTATCGGCGTCATTTTCCAATAAGCATTGGCTGAGTCCGAGACAAATCTGCCGATACGTCGCCAGTTGCGCGCAAAGTGCGGTCGATAGCACTACCAAGCGCGCCCGATGGCCGGCATCGGTCACTTTATCGCTGAACAGCGCCATGCCGCCTTCATGAAGCAGATCGTCCACCGTTAACCGGCCAAGCGCGGTAGTATCGCGATGACCGGTGCTTGCCAGTAGCATCCAGGTCAGGTAACGTGCCAGACGGTTTAACAGCTGCAGCTGATCACGCAAGGTTTTGGGCCGCGTCCGTAACGGTTTAAGCAAACCGGACACGAAATCGGCGATTTCAGCATCTGACAACTGTAATCGGGACCCGACCCGTTCTGGCAAGCCATAACGCCGACCGCCAAAGTGTCCCGCGCGGTCCGGCCCTGGAAACAAGGCCGGTAACGCCTGCCGGTAAATGCTCTGCAAATGTCTATGGTCGGTTTGGTAGTAATGCAAGGGCGCCGTCGAAAACCCATGGGTTTGCCCGCTGACTAACATTACCAGAGCCGTGTCATGGGTGGTTTGAAACAAGCGCACCGGCAGGAAACTTCGTAAACGCCCCAGACTCAAGCGCTCCAAGCCGGCAACGGCTCGTAACCTTTGCCTGAGTACTAGCTGCATCGGCTGCAGCTGGTCGAACGTGTGGTGAAAGAGGCCGCGGCTGACGACCCGTTCGGCCTGCTGCCGTTTGCGCAACACTTGCAGACCCGCAACGAGTGAACGCGGTAATTGCAGCTGTATCCGCTCGCTAGTGATCGGATACAGCGGTGAGGCCGCGCTGGGTTTCCAAAACTTGTCGACATCCGGAATCCGAAAGACCACAACGCCGCGTCGGATCGATATGCCTTCGAGGAAGGGATCGGCGACAACCTGGGCTTCGTCGATGCCATCCAAGTCGGTGAGCTGGAGTAAAGTAGATAGCGACCAACCTGTCGCGGCGGTCAGTTGCATCAACAGGTTGGTTTCTATCAGCGCAAGGTCGCGCACTTTAATCGCTTGCCTGAGATCGAGTTTGAGTTGCTGCATCGCTAAGGCAAATTCATGCGGCAACAGCACCCGATTCGAATAGGCCAGAAAATCCTGAAACGAAAACTGTTCGCTAATCAGGGTTTGGCTGCGTTCCACCACCGATAGTGGCGGACTTTCGTCAATCGGAACCGGTAACGAGGCAATTAGGACTTCGGTATCGACCTGATCGGCCGCCGCCAACTCTGCGTCTGCACGGCTAGCAAAATCCGCGGGCGTGAAATCTGCACCTAAACGCACAAATCCCTGGTCGCGGTTCGGGCCCAGCAATGACTCTATCGGATTGGCAAGAATGGTGGTTTTAGTCGCCGAAGCTGCAGGTCTAGGCTGCGAATAGGCGTAGGATTGAAACCAGCGATAGGCTTGTGAAAAACGGCTGAGTAATTGAGTCAGGGCGGCAATCCAACTCTCTGGAAAATCGACCGGCTGCTGTAAATGCGCAATCCAAGTGCGTTGCAGATCTCTCGGATCGGACAACCCTGGAAAGGTATTAAAAAAGCGATTGGTATTCGCGCCGTAATTGCCGTAGTTGCGGGTTATCGACGATAAAACTTTCAGAGTATTTTCGGAAAGAGCCACTTGCGGGCAATGTAATACCGAAACTAATTGGGCACGAATAATGGCGAGTGCAATGGGATCCTTGTCTGGAGTACCAGTTGAGGTAAATATCGCGTAGAGATAATACTGATTTAATACGCCAGCTAATTCGTGATTGGCCAAGGTGGCGCTGGCAATATCTTGTTGCAGGAGCGAATAACGTTCGATCTCCGGACGAATCGCCTGGATATCGATTACCGAGTTCAAAATACTTTCGGCTTGGTTGAAAAGTTGTAGAAAACAGCGGCAGAAAAAACCCAGCAACGGATGTTCCTGTGGCGCTCGGGTCAGCGCCAAAAGTTCGTCCAAAGACCGGATGGTTTGGTAGGGGGTTGCTGTCAACGGCGAGAGATTACAAAGTCAACGATTGTGACAAAAATGCTAGCACATTATCCTAGTGGCAACTATGGTATGCCATAAAGCGTCACTAATCGCCCTAAATAGCCTTATTAATTCATTATATATATCAGTAATTTGCGTATTTATGCCGAAAAAAAAGGCATCCAAAAGCTTGATAAAGTTAACTAAGATCAATTAAAAAAACTTAGCTAATTTTCACTCCGGAGGCTGAGGCCAGAGGTTCGAATCCTCTCGGGCGCGCCATTTTGAGATTTTCCCTAAACCGCGTTTTTGGCTCTGTGCTCTATATGTGCCCTAACTGTGGCTCGCACCTAAAGTCCGTTACCCGCTTCACGCTAAATCCCCCGCGCCCTCAAATCGGTAGAAAGTTAAAATTTTGAATATTCAGCCCGATAAGACATAAAGACCAGTTACATTCGGTAGTTCAATTTACCGATGTATTTTGAAGGGAACCTACAGCGTCATATAGCGCGTCGAACAACTGCACCGTGGTAAAGATCATCGTTTTGGCTAAGCGCACCGCGTCTGTCGAGCGACACGGTTGTTGGTCGATGGCGGCATGTAAAAACCTCACCAGTCCCGTTTGATGTTCCTGATCAAAGGCATGGTCTGGATCGGTTGGCTTTTCCTGCTCCACCGCCATTTTCATCTCTCGATCCAGTCGTGCGGCGCGTTCTTCAAACCAACGATTGCCGACCAGACGATGATCGGGGACTTTGCCAAATGCCTGCTCATAAACGGCAATGACATCAAAGCACAGATCCATAAATAAATGGGCCATCGCTTGATCCAAGTCGACCATCACCGATGGAAACACATTCAAGATCGTTTGTGCAAAGGCCGGTTGACGGGTTTGGAATCGTTCCAAAATGGCCCGGCCTGACTGTTCGTCTTGGCTTCTGGCGTATTGAAGGGCTGCAAAGAGTTGCTGGTCGGAGAGTTCTTGCATGATGATGGTTAGCTTAAAACGACTTATCAAATCATCACCGGCTCGGCGATGCAAGCCAAGCAATAACGGCTACCGATAACAAGCAGTCGGGCGTTTGCAGTTGGCCCACGTTAACTGTCCAGTGACAGTCTACTGTCCGACAAGATGGAGCGCCCATGTGTGTTGGATCAGCGGCAATCTTGCGTGGGGTTTCGGCGGCTATCAACCGGTTGAGGGTGCTGAAACTGCTGAGCGTGATGTCCGGCGGTGGCTTTTTTGGCGGCGATCCGACTATGCTTTTAGAGAGAAAACCATGCCCCCATTCGATGTTAATTATGGAATGTGCGTCAGGGAGGAGGGGCCGAAGGCATGATTTGTATGGTGTTCGCGTCTTTTCCTCGAGTCGTCAGGCTCGGTTAAATAAACACGTAGCGACCCCTAAAATATGATCTTTAAGCCAATCTGCCCCGTGTAGCCTTGATTGGTTGAAGAAACAACAGTGTTGCCCGATGCGAAGAACACAAATCCATCTTTATTGGTAACTTGCAAGCTAATCCCTAGGTCTGCTGAATCTGAAGCAGCACTGGCGCCATTTACAGTCCAAATTCCTGTCGGTAACGCTTGAAACGATCCCGTCAGAGTGCGGTCGGTTTGGAATTCATGAATCCATGCCATTCTGAGTAATGGGTATAGAGACCACTCTTTGTTGATGTTGTACGCCTTGTCGACTTGAACGCCTAAACTGCCTTGCTCGGACATAACGTTCTTGCTCTGAACCGATAGACCCAAGTGATTTGTGTTCGATTCGTTGTAATGGCCCATTTGTAACGAAGTAGCCTGAATTGCGATGAAAGGCATCATGTTTACTAATGGGTTTTCAATCCGATATCCCGCCTCCAGCCTACCTGTAAATGCATTGCTATTAGTGTGGGAGCTTATCTCGGTCGTTGGTCCAATACCAGCGACATACCTCGTCGATGAGTTACTGAAATAGCCGAAATCAAAGATGCTGTTTAGGTAAAACTTATTCCATTTCGCTACGCTATATAGGCCAAACTGACCTGATACGACTGAACCGGAAGATGCGAGCGCGGATACATTGTAGCTAGTCGATGTAGCTCCTGCCATGGCACCCACCAAGAGGTTAGGGCCAATCTCGTAATCGAATCCAATAAGACCGCCGCCTGTTTGTGTTGATACAGAAGCTGAGCCAACGATTGAAGAGCCGCTCAACGAATTTGATCCGCCCACACCAGCCGCCCAGCTTCGGAACTGGCTGTTGTCGTTATTTGCGCAGGAATGGCCGATAACCAGGTCGAATTGTGCTTTGTTCTTTTTAGCACCGGCACCTGCTTGGCATTCATCCATGAGCCAGTAAGCACCTTGTCTTCTTACTGTATCCACAGTGATATTCGTTGCATCAAAGCTGGCAGTTTGTTGTGCAGAAATACCTTCGCCGGATATTGAATCAAAAACAGCCTGCACTTGTGGGGCTGTCATTGTAACAAAGCGATTTAGAATGCTTTGGCCAGCAGTTGATGCTGGAGTAATTAAGGCTGTGTTTAAGCCGGTAGCGACCGCCAGCTGATTTTGATTGGTTGCCGTAGATATGAAGTTTGGTTGTTGGTACACATAAATTACCACGGCATTTAATTCACCAGCCGAGGTCCAGACGCCATTTGAATAAGATTTCAAGCCAAGATAGGTGTAACCATTAAACCCAGATGGTTGCGTGCCGGCTGGTGCGTTTCCGGTATTTCCCCATCTGAAATTGAAAAGCCCAGGAACGTTTGAGTCTGATTTAAGTACAAGTGCATAAGCAGTATTCGCTGTCAGTAGCCAATTTGGTATCGCAAATGTATACATTTGCTGACCACTTGACAGGGTTATTGGCTGGAGAGGGAGGCTATTGAGCTGGGTATTTGGAAGCTCAGACGCAACCGAGTAAAGGTCAATTTGGATATTGGTCGACTGCGGATATCCGCATCCAACCCCTGAGCAATTCAGTCCTAGCTGAATGGAACTGATTTCACTGGTAGCCCATGAGGGAGTAGAAAAGATAAGCCCCTTCCAATCATTCGCGCTTATACCAGAGCCGCCACTGGTCACATTTGGAGTATTTGTAATCGCGACAACAGGGGTTGCTAGTACATTATTAGCTACCAGAAAATGACAGTTAAATGTCAAGCATATTACTAATTTGGAAAGCTTTCTTTTCAATGGGATTGGACGCTATCTTTAAGGGCAGGAAAATTTTTTATCCTACCTAGTGATAGAGATTTCGAAGGATTATGCTTCCGACTCGCAAAATAATAATGTTCGAACCCGGCGGCAATTGGTTGGTCGCGGTCCTTGACTTTCAAGCCCCCTTTCCTCGCCAATTAATTTACCGCAGAATTGTAGATCAAATTTCTCCCGATATTGGAGTAGCTCTAGTTCCAGGGTAGCGTCCTTTGTTAGCGATGCCTTATCAACCTGCGTCGAAGTGTTATCAGGAATTGCAAAAACTGGCAAAACTTGTCCGCCGTTTAACAATTCGGAAGTTAACAAATCCAACGTCGCCAAAATTTCGCTTCTCAATGCCCCCACATCTGCAACCTTTGTACCCAGGCTGTTTGCCGGAATCGCAGCCATTTCCTGAACTGCCAGCAAGCATTCCTGTTGATCGAATTCAAAAACTGGATTCAAACGGGTAATAGGCTTTTTTCTCGGACAATTTGATGGCAGGAACCAGCAGCCGGGTTTTTAGTGCATCGAGAAAATCGCTCTGCACATTTAGGAGCAGCAGGGCTAACGTCGATTTGCATCACTATGCCTTGCGTATTTTTATGCACAATCAAATGCTTTGCCTAGTCAAGCTAACAGGTTGGTGAAAAACCATATTTGAGACGCTAATTTTGCTCAATCGAACCAACTTTTAGTAGGAAATCGGCTTCATCATCACTAAATATAGAGTCATTCAAAGCCAAAAAAGAGTTTTTCACCAACCTGCTAAGCCAGTGATTTAGAAATTCTCATTGCTAGACGGTTGTAGGCCAGCCTCGTTCTGTTGATTTGGCAACAGCTATCTTGCATCCATTGTTTCGGTCGGCGCGTGGCGTTGGATCAGACCCTTTGGGAGGCCATATGCAAGCATTGTACTGACTGGGTTTGCATTCCCAAGGCCTGCGCCACTTGGTTGGGTGCAGGAAATGCTGAAATCAGGAAAAGCAGGCCGCAGGGGCAGGGATGTGGCCTTACCCTTGACAGCTTACGCGATAGGCAAGCAGGGCTATTTTTGGTCGAAAATGCCAACAGTTGAACTTGGGCGAATGCCTTAGTATTGGTTGCTATATTCGAGAAACCTTGGGGCAACAAAAAAGGCCTAGGTCGTTAAACCTAGGCCTTTTATTTGTCTGGTAGCGGGGGCAGGATTTGAACCTACGACCTTCGGGTTATGAGCCCGACGAGCTACCAAGCTGCTCCACCCCGCGATTGATAGTGCTGCATTATACTGGTCGCCAAAAAAATAGCAAGCAATAAACATGCAAAATCATTTGCTGCCGCCGCGTTCGTACCTTCATTTCCTTAAAGTTCCTGGTCGCTGAAAAGATCAGGATGCGTTGGCTGGCGCCCAGGTACCGAGTTATCGATGCTCTATGCATCAAGGATAGCCGTGCTAGCGTTCGGCTGTTGCCAGCGGCCATGGCTTCGTTCGAGCTCAGAACGAACTATTTCCCGGTGTAACCTGTATAATCCCCGCCAGAGTTGGCCGAACAGTCGCCGTTTCGCGCAAGCGGGAGGGAGGAAAGTCCGGGCTCCATAGGGCAGGGTGCCAGGTAATGCCTGGGAGGCGCGAGCCTACGGAAAGTGCCGCAGAAAATATACCGCCTGGTTCGTATCGGACCCGGTAAGGGTGAAATGGTGCGGTAAGAGCGCACCGCGCAACTGGTAACAGGTGTGGCAGGGTAAACCCCACCCGGAGCAAGATCAAATAGAGGAGCATTGGCGTGGCCCGCGCTGCTCCTGGGTAGATTGCTTGAGCGCTTGGGTGACCAAGCGCCTAGATGAATGGCTGTTCACGACAGAACCCGGCTTACAGGCCAACTCTTCCATTCCCCTATTCTTTTGCCTTCCGCAAAGACTCCATGACCTTAAAATCCGACGAATTTTTCCTGAAGGCCGAGCAACTGATCGCCGCCGGCCGCTTCATCGACAGCAAGGGCTGGGTGCCGGCCACCAGCGGTAATTTTTCGGCGCGATTGGCGGACGGCAATATTGCGATTACGGTTTCCGGTCGGCATAAAGGTCGCTTGCAAGCCGACGACATCATGCTGATCGACCCTCAAGGCCGCTCGCTGGACGGCAAGAAGCCGTCGGCCGAGACCTTGCTGCACACCTCGATTTATCAGCGTTACCCTGATGTGCAAGCCGTGTTGCATCCGCATTCGGTCAACGCCACGTTGACCGCCCGGCTGTTTCAAGACGAAATCATCCTGGAAGATTACGAACTATTGAAGGCTTTGCCCGGCATCGATACCCACGAAAGCCGCATCGTGGTGCCGATCTTTGCCAACGACCAGGATATCCCGCGTCTGGCGGCCAAGGTCGAGGACTATTTGGACACCCACGGCGACATTCACGGTTACATCATCGCCGGCCACGGTTTTTACACTTGGGGCGCTTCGGTTGACGACGCGTTGCGGCATCTGGAAGCCCTGGAGTTTTTGTTCGATATTGAAATTCGTCTGCATGGAGTAAAACGCTTATGAGCGCATTGACTACTTATCCCGCCAACCAACCCGGCCAAGGCCAAACCTGGCGCGATTTTGACGCGATTGCCGGCCAACTGAGCGGACTGGGCGTGCAATTCGAGCGCTGGCAGGCCGAGCAAACCTTTGCCGCCGATGCGCACGCCGACACGGTATTGGCGGCTTACCAGAGTTCGATCGACAAATTGAAGCAGCAATACGGTTTTCAATCGGTCGACGTGATCAGCCTGAACGCCGAGCATCCGAACAAGGATGCGTTACGGCAAAAATTCCTGGCCGAGCATACCCACAGCGACTTCGAAGTGCGCTTCTTTGTCGAAGGCAAAGGCTTGTTTTACCTGCACGTCGGCGATCAGATCCACGCCGTGTTGTGCGAACAAGGCGATTTGATCAGCGTACCCGCCGACACCAAGCATTGGTTCGATATGGGCGAGAATCCTAATTTCAAATGCATCCGCCTGTTCACGACCGAAGACGGCTGGGTAGCGGATTTTACCGGCGATAAAATCGCAGATAGCTTCCCGACGCTGGACCAATACCTCGCTGCATTATGATCGAAGCCATCGTTACCGACATCGAAGGCACCACGTCGTCGCTTTCGTTCGTCAAGGACGTACTGTTCCCTTACGCCCGCCAACACCTACCCGCCTTCGTCGCCGAGCACTGTGCCGATCCCGAGGTAAAAGCCTTACTAGACGATGCCAATCGGCTCGCGGGAGGCCAACTCGAACAAGCGGCATTGATCGAACAATTTATTGCTTGGATCGATGCCGACCAGAAAATCACGCCGCTTAAATCCCTGCAAGGCTTGATCTGGTTGGACGGTTATCAAAACGGCGACTTTACCGGCCACGTTTACCCGGATGCGGTGCGCAATTTGCGGGCTTGGCAGCAGCGCGGCTTGAAACTGTACGTTTATTCGTCCGGCTCGGTGCAGGCGCAGAAATTGTTGTTCGGTTACAGTGATTTCGGCGACTTGACGCCGTTGTTCTCCGGCTATTTCGACACCCGCATCGGCGGCAAGCGCGAAGCCGAGTCTTATCGAAAAATAGCCGACGAACTCGGTTTGCCCGCTGCGCGGATTCTGTTTCTTTCCGACATCAAAGAAGAACTGGATGCGGCGCGTATTGCCGGCTTTGCTACCCGCTGGCTGGTGCGGGACCAAACGGCGGATGCCGGCGCCGACCATCCGCAAGCGGCTGATTTCGATGCGATACGGTTCTGATCCGGCTCCGCACGGCCTATGAAAATAGCCATCTTGTCGCGCGACCCGGCGCTGTATTCCAGCGTACGGCTGATGGAGGCCGCCAAAGCACGCGGCCATGACGCACGCATATTCGATCCGACCCATTGCTACATGAATATCACATCGATGAAGCCGTCGATTCATTACATGGGGGAAGATTTGCTGGGTTACGATGCGGTGATTCCGCGTATCGGTGCGTCGATTACCTTCTACGGCACGGCGGTGTTGCGCCAGTTCGAAGTGATGGGCGTCTATACCTTGAACAAGTCGGCGGCGATCAGCCGCTCCCGCGACAAAATGGCCTCCAGCCAATTGCTGGCTCGCAAAGGCATCGATTTGCCGATCACTGCGTTTGCGCATAATCCCGACAACATCGAAGATCTCATCGCCGAAGTCGGCGGTGCGCCGTTGGTGATCAAACTGGTGGAAGGCTCGCAAGGCATCGGTGTGGTACTCGCAGAAACCCACAACGCGGCGCATAGCGTGATTCAGGCTTTCATGGGCTTGAACGCCAACATCATGGTGCAGGAGTTTGTTCAGGAGGCGGCCGGCAGCGACATTCGCTGTTTCGTGATCGGCGACAAAGTGGTCGCGGCCATGAAGCGCCAAGGCCGCGAAGGCGAATTCCGCTCGAATTTGCATCGCGGCGGCACCGCAACACTGATCAGGCTGGCGCCGGCAGAACGCGCCGCAGCGGTTCAAGCGGCGAAAATCATGGGCTTGGACGTGTGCGGTGTCGATTTACTGCGATCCAAACGCGGACCGTTGGTGATGGAAGTCAATTCGTCGCCGGGGCTGGAAGGTATCGAAAAAACCAGCGGCAAGGATATTGCTGGATTGATGATCGAATATATCGAGAAAAACGCCGGAAAGGCCAAGTCCGCGTAATAAGAGCCCGGCACAAAACCGGGCTCGGAATAAAGTCGTTACTGTTCCAACGTGACGAAAGCCAGCTTCGAGATGCCGGCGTGTTGCACGGTGGCCATCACTTCCGCCACTTTTCCGTAGTTGACGCCTTGGTCGGCATAGATATGGATGATCAGTTCGGGGTTGGCGGCCAGTTCGCTTCTCAGCGTAGTGTCCAGCACGGCCAGATCGGCGACCGAATTCTTGTTCAGAGTCACCGCGCCCTGGGCGTCGATACCCAGTTGCATCGGCTGTTTTTCGGTATCCGGGGTGGTGGAAGCCGTTTTCGGCAGCGCTACGTTTACCGATTGGGTTAGCAAAGGTGCGGTTACCAATAAGATGATCACCAGCACCAGCATGACATCGACTAACGGCGTGACGTTTATTTCACTGACCGCCTCGTCGTCTTCCGAATTCGTTTTAAATCCCATTTATTTACTCCTTGTTTTTACCGTTGTCGCCAAAGGCGATATGCAGAAAGCCGTCCACGAAATTCTCCAGCGACGCCCGATGGTGCTTGGCGCGCCTCAGGAAAAAATTGTAGGCCAAGACTGCCGGAACCGCCACTGCGATACCGATGGCCGTGGCGATCAAGGCGTCGCCGATCGGGCCGGCCACGACATCCAGGCTGGCCGAGCCGCTGGCGCTGATGTCATGCATTGCGTGCATGATGCCCAATACCGTACCGAATAAGCCGACAAACGGCGCCGTGCTGCCGATGCTGGCGAGCATGGTCAGACCGCTTTCCATCCGGCGTTGCTCGTCCTGGGTTTGTTTGCGCAAGGTCTGCTCCAGCAAATCCTGCGGCGAACCGCGGAATTTCAGGCTGGCGCAGGTCTCCGGGTGGCTCATTTCCGCCAGCCAGGCGAAACCGCATTGGGCAATGCGCGCTTTCGGGCCGCGCGCGGTCTCGGTGGGCAATTGTTCAGCGGCTTTCAAATCGACCGAGTCCCAAAAAGCGGCGTTGTATTTTTTGTTGTAGTAGTTGTTTTTGGCGAATTGCCAAATTTTGAACAGAATCAGAGTCCAGGTTATCAGCGAAAACACCACCAGTGTGTACAGGGTGGCGTCGATAACAGCTTCTGGGGCTATATGGTAAGGCATTACTCTCTCCGAGTTTTATTATTCACGTAGTGTAAAAATGATTGGCACGATCACCGAACTGTCCACCGGCGTTTCACCGCGCTTGGCCGGAATGAATTTCCATTTTTTAACGGCCTCCACCGCCGATTCGTCCAGTATTTCGTGGCCGCTGCTCTGATCCACCGCGACCGCTTCGCTCAGGCCATCCGCGGAAACTTGGACTTTTAGCAGCACCTTACCCTGCCAGCCGCGGCTCTTCGCGATCATCGGATATTCCGGTTTCGGATTGTGGGCGTAATTGGCGCGATAATTTGCTTCAGTAAACTGTTCGGCGCGGGTCGGCACGCTGCTCGTACTGGTGGCCGGAGCGCTGGGGGCACTCGGCGCGCTAACCGGTGCCGGTTGCGGCTCGGCCGGAGCTTCTACCGGCGCAAATTCCGGAGCTTTTTGCACAATGGGCGGCGCCTTTTTCGGCAGCGGTTTCGGTTGCGGTTTTTTGGGCGGCGGTTTTTTTTCCGGCGGCGGCGGTGCAGGTGGTGGCGGAGCCGCAGCAGGTTTGGGGGCGGACATTGCGATCATCGAGACTTCCATGATCAGCGGTTGGGCCTCGGTCAGTTTCTCTTCGGGCTTTAGCAATTGCTGCAGGCCCCAGATGTGCAACAGTAATACCAAGACCGCCAATAATCTGAGCATACTGGCGGGCCGTTCTTCGCCGAATAAGCCTCGCCAAAACCAATGTTGACCGCGCCCCCCTGTCTGACCCACGCCGCCGAACGATACCAAGTGATTTTCCGGCAAAGCATCCTCGTGGTTTTTAAATAAAAACATATAAGCAGTTCAGTACAAAAATATGCGCGATTGGTTTTTAATCATACATTGTATGTTATTACCTCCCCCTCGTCAGCCACCACCTCGCGGACGGCAGTGGGGGCCGAATAAAGACTAAGACGTTTCAGAACCTCAAATCCCCCCTCCCGACCTTTGCGGTTGGCGGCAAAATCGCGATCTGTGGCATAATTTTCCGGCCCGTCCCTAATCTTCCGCTATTTTCTATGTCCGCAAAACATTCCCAGACCAAGGAGCAAATCGCTGCGTTGGCGTTTAGCGCCATCGGCGTCGTCTTCGGCGACATCGGCACCAGTCCGTTGTATGCCGTAAAAGAGGTTTTTCACGGTGGCTTGCCTACCGATACGGTCCACGTACTGGGCGTGTTGTCGTTGATTTTTTGGGCCATCACTCTGGTGGTTACCACCAAATACGCCATCTTCATTATGCGCGCGGATAACAAGGGAGAAGGCGGCATTATGGCGCTGATGGCGCTGGCGATGCATGGTTCGAAGGATAATCCGGAACGTAAACTGTTCATTGTCACGATAGGTTTGCTGGGCGCCGCGCTGTTCTACGGCGATAGCATGATTACCCCAGCCATCTCGGTGCTTAGCGCCGTCGAAGGCTTGCAGATCGTTGCGCCGCGTCTAGAAAACTACGTGTTGCCCATAACCATAGTTGTGCTCAGCGTGTTGTTTATCATTCAGGTCAAAGGTACGGGTAAAGTTGGTCGGATGTTCGCGCCGATTATGTGCTTTTGGTTTGCTACGCTCGGTGTTTTGGGGGCGATAAATATCGTCCAGCATCCGGATGTACTGATGGCGATTAATCCTTACTATGCGGTTCACCTGTTGATTGAACTGGGCTGGAAAGGCTTTTTAATTATGGGGGCGGTGGTACTGTCCATCACCGGAGCGGAGGCACTCTACGCCGACATGGGGCATTTCGGATTGAAACCGATCCAATTCGCTTGGTTTAGCTTTGTTTTTCCCGCTTTGCTGCTGAATTATTTCGGTCAAGGAGCTTTGCTGATAGGCGACCCGAGCGCCATCGAAAACCCGTTTTATTTATTGGCGCCGAACTGGGCTTTGTATCCAATGCTGATTTTGTCGACCTTGGCTACGGTTATCGCATCTCAAGCCGTAATTTCCGGGGCCTTTTCGGTGACACGCCAAGCCATCCAGTTGGGCTATTGCCCGCGCATGAATATTCGCCATACTTCCGGCGATGAAATGGGCCAAGTATACATTCCGGCTATCAATTGGCTGTTGATGGTATCGGTGTTTATATTGGTACTGAGCTTTAAATCCTCGTCCGCACTCGCTTCCGCTTACGGCATCGCAGTGACCGGCACCATGATCGTGGACACTATACTGGCCTTCATTGTGATTCAGGGTTTGTGGCAATGGAACAAGCCCACCAGCATTCTGTTTTTATCCACCTTCTTGATCATCGACTTACTGTTTCTGTCCTCCAACAGCCTGAAAATTCCGCACGGCGGCTGGCTGCCGCTAGTGGTCGGCACCGTGTTGTTTTTGGTGATGACTACCTGGATCAAGGGCAAGCAGTTGTTGGCCCGCTACCTGGACGAACGCCGGGTGCTGTTCGAAGACTTGGAGGAACGTTTGCGCGACCAACCGCTGGCTACCGTACCCGGTACCGCGATTTATATGGCGCGTAGCGTACATGGTGTACCGCAGGTTTTGCTGCACAACCTGGAGCATAACCATGTGATTCACGAGAAGGTGATCGTATTGACCATCGTCACCCGCGAGGAACCTTACGTGGAAGAGGCGCAGCGGGTCAAGATCCGTTCGTTTGGCGACAGCGGCAACTTTTATCGAGTCAAACTGTATTTCGGCTTTCAGGAGGAACAGGACGTCCGCCGTGCGCTGCAGCTTTGTTGCCACGAAGGCCTGGATATCAACCAGAAAACCGTATCGTTTTTTATCGGTAGCGAGCGCCTGTCATTCCGCCGCAAAAGTCCGATGCCGAAATGGCGGCGCTCCCTGTTCAGTTTCCTGACTCACAATTCCAGCAGTGCGATCGAATATTTCAAAATCCCGGTCGACCGGGTCATCGAGCTAGGCATTCGGATCGAGTTGTAGTCAGTCTTACTGCGGACTATTGATCGCGGCGTCCGCGCCAGCCGCCGGGCCGGCGATCGTCGCCATCACCGCCGCGCTCGCGCCAAGTCCTGCGGCCACCGGCTTCGGCCGGCTCCGGCCGCGCCATCAAAAAATATCCCCGCCACGCAGACCGGTCCGGTTGATGATCGTCCCGATCATGATCCGGCGAGCGGCCGCGCCAATCGCCGCGACGGTCGTCGTGGCGGTCGAAATCCGGCCGCCGCCAGTCGTGGTGGTCATGGTGGTCGTGAATCCGGCCTTGCGGCAGGTAGTAGCGACCGTAAGTTATCGTCGTACCTGGGCTGTAATAGCTGCCGCCGCCGTAACTGCGCGAATAGGTCGGGGAAGAATAATAGCCATTGCCGTAACCCGAATAGCCACGTTGGTAGTAGCCCGTCGCACAACCCGACAGGGCGATAGCTGCGATGGAAAAAATGGTGACTTTCAAGGTTTTCATGACTGCCTCTTGGCTTTGCGGCCCTCTTGGATTAAGTTGGCTACAGCGTATCGAGGCAGACTTAATCGGCGCTTAAACTCCGGGCTGCACCAAAAAACCCGCCGGTTCGGCAATCACTGGATTAATCAGGTCGCCAATCCCTTCGATTTGGATGCGCACGGTTTGTCCCGGCTTTAAATAACCGCGCGGTTTCATCTTCACGCCGACGCCGGCCGGGGTGCCGGTGCTGATCACGTCGCCCGGCTCCAAGGTCATGACTTGGCTTAGATAGGCGATCAATTCGTAACAATTGAAAATCATCTCGCCGGTATTAGCGTTTTGGCGCAATTCGCCGTCGACCCAGGTTTTCAGACTCAGGTTGTGCGGGTCGGCGATTTCGTCGGCGGTAATCAGCCAGGGGCCCAGCGGGCCGTGGGTGTCGAAGGATTTACCCAGGGTCCAGGTCGGCGTACGGGCCTGCCAGTCGCGCACCGTGACGTCGTTGCAAATCGTATAGCCGGCAATCACTTCGACGGCGCGTTCGGCCGGGACCTTTTTACAACGCTGGCCGATGACGATGGCCAACTCGCCTTCGTAATCGACTTTATCCGAGATTGGCGGGATATGGATTGCCGCGCCGGGCCCGATGACGCAGGTGCTTTGCTTGGTGAAAAACGTCGGGTATTCCGGTTTTTCCAAGCCGGTTTCGCCGATGTGGTCGGCGTAATTCAAACCCACGCCCAGCAATTTGCCCGGGCGCGGGATCGGCGCCAACAGCGTCACATCGGTCAGCGCGATGCGCGGCGCATCGGCATCGATCAAGGCTTGCAACGCCTGCCGTGCCGAGTCGCCCGCCGCCAAAAACGCCAGCATGTCGTTCGGCGCCTCCGCGCCGGCGGCCACCACCGCATCGCCCACCACCGCGCCGATTTTGCGCACGCCGTTGTCCAGAAAAGTCGCCAATTTCATAAAGTCCGTTCAGTTCCAAAAAGCGGGCATTCTAGCCGATCGGCCGCAAATTGGCGGCAAGCGGGCGTTGGCGTTCGCCGCTCGGCGCGTTGTGGGGTACAATCGCCGCTTGATTGTTCGCGGCCCGGCCGCCCCATTTTGAGTTCCACCGATGACACCCGCCCAATTTGCCGACTATGCCCAACAAGGCTATAACCGCATCCCGGTCTGGCGCGAAGTTTTAGCCGACCTGGACACGCCGCTCAGCGCTTATCTCAAGCTGGCCGACGGCGCGTATTCTTATCTGTTCGAATCGGTACACGGCGGCGAACAATGGGGGCGCTATTCGATCATCGGCCTGCCCTGCCAGACCCGGATCAAAATCAGCGGTCATAACATAACTGTCGAAAACGACGGTGCCGAGACCCAGCTGTTCCAGCACCAGCAACCGTTGCAGTGGATAGAAGAATTCCGCCAGCAATACAAGGTGCCGGATGTGCCCGGTCTGCCGCGTTTCAACGGCGGTTTGGTCGGTTACTTCGGCTACGAAACCATCGGTTACATTGAGCCGCGCCTGCAACCCAGCGGCAAACCCGATCCGATCGGCGCGCCGGATATCCTGTTGATGGTGTCGCAGGATTTGCTGGTGTTCGACAACCTGTCCGGCAAAATGTTGCTATTGACTCACGCCGACCCGGCCCAGGACAACGCCTATCATAATGCCAAGGCCCGGCTGGACCGACTGGTGGAAAAATTGCGCAAGCCGCACGCCCACCCGCAACCGCACGCGGCCGGAAAACAGGTCAACGAAGCCGATTTCGTCTCCGGATTTACCCAGCAGGGCTACGAAGACGCGGTACTGAAAGTCAAACAATACATCACCGACGGCGACTGCATGCAGGTGGTGTTGTCGCAGCGCATGTCGATTCCGTTTAATGCCGCGCCGCTGGATTTGTATCGGGCACTGCGTTGCCTGAACCCGTCGCCGTACATGTTTTTCATGAACCTGGGCGATTTGCATGTGGTCGGCTCGTCGCCGGAGATTCTGGTACGGCTGGAAGACAACGAAGTCACGGTCAGGCCGATCGCCGGCACCCGCCGCCGCGGCGAAACCCACGAGCAGGATCTGGCGCTGGAAAAAGAACTGCTGGCCGATCCGAAAGAAATTGCCGAACACTTGATGCTGATCGACCTGGGCCGCAACGATACCGGCCGCGTCGCCAAAATCGGCAGCGTCAAACTCACCGACAAGATGATCGTCGAGCGCTACTCGCACGTGATGCACATCGTTTCCAACGTCACCGGCGAATTGCAGGACGGCAAGAACGCGTTCGACGTGTTGGCGGCGACCTTTCCGGCCGGCACCGTCAGCGGCGCGCCGAAAATCAGGGCGATGGAAATCATCGACGAACTGGAGCCGGTCAAGCGCGGCATCTATTCCGGCGCGGTCGGTTACATTTCCTGGTCCGGCAACCTGGATACCGCCATCGCGATCCGTACCGCCGTGATCAAGGACCAAACTTTACACATTCAAGCCGGCGCCGGCATCGTCTACGATTCGATCCCGCGCAACGAATGGGATGAAACAATGAACAAAGGCCGCGCGGTATTCCGCGCCGTCAGCATGGCCGAAGCCGGCCTCGGAGGCAAAGCATGAGCGGCGTCAGATTGGTGATGGTCGACAACTACGATTCGTTCACCTACAACCTGGTGCAATATTTCGGCGAACTCGGCGCCGACGTGGTGGTGGTGCGTAACGACGAAGTCACGGTGGAAGACATTGAGGGCTTGCGCCCGGACAAGATCGTCATTTCCCCCGGCCCCTGCACGCCCAAGGAAGCCGGCATTTCCGTGGACACCATCCACCGCTACGCCGGCAAATACCCGATCCTGGGCGTCTGCCTCGGCCACCAAAGCATCGGCTACGCCTTCGGCGGCAACATCATCCACGCCAAGCAAATCATGCACGGCAAGGTATCGCCGGTGTATCACAAGGATTTGGGCGTGTTCAAAGGCCTGAGCAACCCCTTCACCGCCACCCGCTATCACTCGCTGGTCATCGAGCAGGCGACCATTCCCGATTGCCTGGAAATCACCGCCTGGACTCAGGACGAACAAGGCAACATCGACGAAATCATGGGGGTGCGGCATAAAACTTTGGACATCGAAGGCGTGCAATTCCACCCCGAGTCGATCCTGACCGAGCACGGCCACGATATGCTCAGGAATTTTCTGCAGCGCTGAAGAACCTCGCCGCGGCCGTTTTATCCGGCTGCGGCCACCGCAAACGCAGTCTTATCGACGACTCGTCTCAATACAAAGCTGGAATGCACGCCGCTGACGCCGGGAATGCCGGTGATGCGTTTCAGCAATAATTCCTGGTAAGCGTCCAAGTCCTTGACCGCGACCTTGAGCTGGTAATCGGCGGCCTGGCCGGTAATCAGCAGGCACTCCATCACCTCCGGGATCTCGGCGACGGCGGCCTCGAAAGCGGCAAAGCGCTCCGGCGTGTGCCGATCCATCGAAATCTGCACCAACGCGGTCAGACTCAAACCCAAAGCCTTGGCATCCAATAGCGCCCGGTAGCCGACGATCAGGCCGGCTTCCTCCAGCACCCGTACCCGGCGTAGACATGGCGACGGCGACAGGCCGATGCGGTCGGCCAGTTCCTGATTGCTGATCCGGCCGTCGGTTTGCAGCACGGTCAAAATTTGCCGATCGTAGCGGTCGAGTTCCATAAATTGCCTATATCGCATTAATCAAGGCAATAAATTTAATTAAAAAGATAATATCCAGCAATATTAATTTAATTCTACCGCCAATCTTCGCTATAAACGCAATCGCCTGTCTGTCGCTTCGGCGTATCGTATCGCCAACTCGAATACAGGAGACCGACCATGCTAGCCAACCCTTCCATGAAATACCGACCGTTTCCGCCGCTGGCGTTGCCGGACCGGCGGTGGCCGAACCGAACCATAGCTCAAGCTCCGATCTGGATGAGCACCGACTTGCGTGACGGCAACCAGGCCTTGTTCGAGCCGATGAACGCGGCACGTAAACTCCGCTTGTTCGAAACCTTGTGCGGCATCGGCTTTAAGCAAATCGAAGTGGCGTTTCCGTCCGCCTCGCAAACCGATTTCGACTTCGTCCGCCAATTGATTGCCGAACAGCGGGTTCCCGACCACGTGACGATAGAAGTGCTGAGCCATGCCCGCGCGCCGTTGTTGCGCCGCACTGTCGAAAGCTTGCGCGGCGCCCGCAACGCCATCGTACATATCGTCAACGCCACCTCGCAACCGTTCCGCGAGCTGGTGCTGGGCATGAGCAAAGCTCAAGTCTTGGCGATGGCGGTCGACGCGGTGTGTTTGGTCAAGGAATTGACCGCCGCGCAACCCGCTACCGACTGGCAGTTGCAATACAGCCTGGAAACCTTCACCGCCACCGAACTCGATTACGCGCTGGAAGTGGCCGACGCCGTCGTCGAAGCCTGGGGTGCGACGCCGGAAAACAAGCTCATTTTGAACCTGCCGTCGTCGGTGGAACACGCGACGCCGAACGTCTACGCCGACCAGATCGAATGGATGCACCGTCGCATCGCCCGCCGCGACAGTGTGGTGTTGAGCGTGCATCCGCACAACGACCGCGGCACTGCGGTGGCAGCCGCCGAATTGGCGTTGATGGCCGGCGCCGAGCGGGTCGAAGGCTGTTTGTTCGGCAACGGCGAACGCACCGGCAACGTCGATTTGGTAACCTTGGCCTTGAATTTGTACACCCAGGGCATTGCGCCGGGCCTGGATTTTTCCGATATCGATGCGGTCGCGCGCAGTTTCGAAGCTTGCACCGGCTTGAGCGTACCGCCGCGCCAGCCTTATGCCGGCGATTTGGTGTTCACCGCATTCTCCGGCTCGCACCAGGATGCGATCAAGAAAGGCTTTGCCGCCCAGAAGACTGGCGGCTTGTGGAATGTGCCTTATCTGCCGTTCGATCCGGCCGACGTCGGCCGCGGTTACGATGCGGTGATCCGGGTCAACAGCCAGTCCGGCAAGGGCGGCATCGCCCATTTGTTGGAAAGCCATTACGGCATCGTCCTGCCGCGCCGCTTGCAGGTCGAATTTGCTCAAGTGGTACAGCAACAGGCCGACGCCGGCGGCGGCGAGATCGGCCATGCGCAAATCTGGCGCTTGTTCAACGCGACTTATTTGACGGATGGTGGGCCGCTCCGTTACCTCGGCCACCGTTTAGCCGAAATCGATGGTGGCCAGCGAATCGAATTGGATCTGCAATGGCGCGGCGCAACGCGCTGTGTGGCCGGCAACGGCAACGGTCCGCTGGATGGGGCGGTCGCCGCGTTGGCGGTGCTGGATTGCGCCGTCACCATCCGCTGTTACGAAGAGCGCTCGCTCGGCCCCAGCCGCCACGGCGGCGACGCCCGCGCTTGCGCCTTCGTCGAACTGGCCGGGCCGGATGGCCAGCCGCCGCGTTACGGCGTCGGCATCGACGATAATTTGCTGACGGCGTCGATCAAGGCGCTGATCAGCGGCGTCAATCGCTTGGCCGAATAGTTTGCCAGGCCGGATGGCGTTCGATTGCGGCCAGGGCCTCGGCCAGCAGGCTAATGCCTGGCTCGGTGCGGTGCCAGGTCGAGGCGCCGGACGGGTGTGGCAGCGGGATCAAATCGGCAGCGTGGCCGTAGGCGTCGACCTGAAATTGCTTGCCGATGACGGTGTTGAGTTTGTCGGCCTTCAGCCATTGCTGGATCGCCAGTTTGCCGACCGGGATGATCAGTTGCGGTTGCAATATCTCGATTTCGGCACGCAGCCACGCCGAGCAGTTTTCGATTTCGGCCGGGCTCGGCACCCGGTCGCCGCCACTGGCCTGCTTGCCGGGGAAACAGCGGCACACCGCCGCCATATACACCCGTTGCCGGAATTGCGCTTCGTCCAGGCCCAGTCGGGCGAACCAACCGAACAGCGTCTTGCCGGCGGTCCAGGCGAACGGCTTGCCGAACTGGCCTTCCTTGCCGCCCGGCGCCTGGCCGATTAGCAGCACCTGCGACCTTACCGGCTGGCCGCATACCACCGGACCGACCATGTCCGGACAACGGCGGCAGGCCAGCAAGGCGGCCCGATGCTGGTGCAGCGCGCTCAAGCGATTTGAATGTCGATGCCGACCGGACAGTGGTCCGAGCCAGTGATCTCCGGCAGGATGAAGGCGCTTTGGATGCTCGGCACTAGCGGTTCGCTGGCCAACAGGTAATCGATCCGCCAACCGATGTTCTTTTCGCGGGCGTTGGCGCGGTAACTCCACCAACTGTACGCCACTTGCTCCGGATGGAAATGGCGGAAGCTGTCGATCAGGCCGCGCGCCAGAATACTGTCGAAGCCGTCGATCTCGGCCTGGGTGTAGCCGGCCGATTTGTTGTAATTGGCCTTGGGCCGGGCGATGTCGATGGCTTGGTGGGCGACGTTGAAATCGCCGCCGACGATCACCGGTTTGCGGCTTTGCAGATCGGCCAGATAATCGCCGAACGCCTGGTCCCAGGTTTGCCGGTAATCCAGTCGGGACAGGCCGTCGCCAGAATTCGGCACATAGACGTTCACCAAGTAAAACCCTTCGTACTCGGCGGCGATGACCCGGCCTTCCAGGTCGTGGTCGGTTTGGCCGATGTCGCGCAGAATTTGCAAGGGCTCCTGTCGGCACAGCAGCGCGACGCCGGAATAACCCTTACGCTCGGCCGAGTTGGCGTGGACGTGGTAACCGTCGATGCCGTTCAGGGCCTGCGCCACTTGGTCTTCCTGGGCCTTGGTTTCTTGCAACAAGATGCAATCGGCGTCGATTCGAGCCAGGGTTTCGGCAAAACCTTTGCCTTGTACGGCGCGGATGCCGTTGACGTTCCAGGAGACAATTTTCATTGCAGTAGTATGGGTGCGATTGAAGACCGGGCTATTCTAAGCGTTGCCGGTCGCAACGGCATAGTGCGGCCGGCCGGAGGTTGGCGTCACTTAGTCGTGCCGATATTGATTCTTTGGAAATATTTACCCAAATCGATCCGGATCGGCATGAAATAGACGTGCAAGCCGGTCTCGGCGGCCGTCGCGATCAGATTGTTGGCGAACTCGACGTTCCAGTCGTAATCCGGACGGAAATTTTTCGGAAATTTGACCCGATTTTTCACTTCCCAATAATTCTGCGAGGCCTGAGTGGTGATCGGACTGATGCCGATATAGGTTTCCAGCCCATGCATATGCTCGGCATAAATCTCGACCATGCGCGGATCGTAAAACGGTTGCGAGAAAAAACCGGTGGCGCCGGCATCGGCCTTGCGCCAGATATAGTCGCACTCGTCCTGCAAACCCTGGCGATGCGGATCGAAACCGGCGTAAATATTTAGCTCCGGAAAGCGGCGGCGTACGGCCCGGATCAAATCGACCACGTCGGTATTGTAGAAAGCCCGTTTCAGGCCCTCCGGCGGATCGCCGGTTACCAGCAACACGCTGTCCAGGCCGTAGTCTTCGATGATGCGGAACAATTCGCCGCTTTCGATTTTGAAGTCGATTGCCCGGAAATGCGGGATAAAGCGGTATTTACCGCGGTCGATGCGCGTCGCCAATTGCCAGCTTCGGGTATCGAAGCGTTGAATGTCCGGCACGTTGATGATGTTGATGCCTTGGTTCAGGGTTTGCACAAAGGCGTATTGTTCGTCGAAAGCCTGTAGGCTTCTGGGTACGATTTCGAAAGAAATATTCATGGATGGTGTAACGAATGGAAGTGTATTCGGTCTGCGGCTGGGTTCAACCGACGTTGGCAAGTTTGGAATCGGTATCGTCTGCCGGGGTGTGCTGCGGTTGAGCCATCAACCCGGAGAACAGTTGCAGGTAGTCATTCGCGGAATGATTAACCGCTTCGACCATCTTGCTATATTGCGCCAGCACCTGCTGCCCTAGCGGTGTCAGTACCGTGCCGCCGCCGTGGCGTCCACCTTTTGCGGCGTGCACCAATGGCTCGGCAAAGCTACGGTTCATAACATCCACCAACATCCAGGCCCGGCGGTAGCTCATATTCATGGATTTACCCGCTGCCATGATGGAACCGGTTTTTTGAATGGCGGCCAACAGTTCGGCTTTGCCCGGCCCCATCGCAATTTCCTGGTTATGGAGTAGACGCACCGTAATTTTTAACTTCGGAAGCAGGGCATCCGTATCGGTTTTGGTTGATGTCATGGCTTGGTAACTGACGAAAACGGCTAAGGTAGGCATGATACATCGCTAGCCGGGTTAATTCGACATGCTAGCCGATCAATCCCGATCTCAGGCGCATGACGGCGCCGTTTACCAAGTCGGGGTATTGCGCCGATGGGAGCATTTCCGGCCGATCTCTCTGGTATCGGTTGCCGAATAGCCTGCCAAATCGCTTGCCTGATCCGCATTGCGGCTACTATATCGGCTTTTTAATCAGTTCAGTACGCAGGAGCACCGTATGAATCCATTGTTCGACCCCATCCTTATCGGCGACCTCGAATTGCCCAACCGTATCGTCATGGCGCCGTTAACCCGCTGCCGTGCTGGTGCCGGCCGGGTACCGAACGCGCTGATGGCGCAATACTACGCGCAACGCGCCAGTGCCGGGTTGATTCTTAGCGAAGCGACGTGCGTCAGTCCGCAAGGCGTCGGTTATCCGGATACGCCGGGTATCTGGTCGGAGGCGCAGATCGAAGGCTGGCGCGGTGTTACCGAAGCGGTCCATGCCGCCGGCGGCCGCATGTTTTTGCAACTGTGGCACGTCGGGCGGATATCCGATCCGTTTTATCTGGACGGCGAGTTACCGGTTGCGCCCAGCGCGATTGCTGCGCAAGGTCATGTCAGCCTGTTACGGCCAATGCGCGATTTTGTCACTCCGCGCGCGTTGGCGCTGGATGAGATGCCGGCCATCGTCGAGGCGTTTCGCCAGGGGGCTGCTAACGCCAAATTGGCCGGTTTCGACGGCGTCGAAATCCATGCCGCTAATGGTTACCTGTTGGACCAATTTCTGCAAGACAGTACCAACCGCCGCGACGACGCCTACGGCGGGCCGGTGGCAAATCGCGCCCGCCTGTTGTTGGAGGTTACCGATGCGGCGATTTCGGTATGGGGTGCCGGCAGGGTCGGCGTGCATTTGGCGCCGCGCTGCGATATGCACAGCATGGGCGACTCCGATCCGCTGACTACCTTTGGCTATGTCGCCGAACAATTGGGCAAACGTCAGCTGGCCTTTATCTTCACGCGCGAAGCCCAGGGCCCCGACGCCATCAGTCCGGCTTTGAAACGCCGCTTCGGCGGCGTGCTGATCGCCAACGAAAATTTCAGCGCCGAAACTGCAGCGCAAGCCATCGCCAGTGGCGATGCCGACGCGGTGTCGTTTGGCAAGCACTTCATCGCCAACCCCGATCTGCCGCACCGCTTAAAGACCGGTGCGGCATTGACGCCGTTCGACGCCTCGACGTTTTACCTGTACGGCGAGGCCGGACCGAGCGAAGGGTATACCGATTATCCATTGCTGGCGGATTGAGTATCTGGCAGCCGAGTTACCTATCATTCGGAAAAAGCGGAGGGCAACCATGATGTCCGCCTTTCCCGGGCGGTATCCGGCGGAAGTTAGCAACAACGCCGTGCGCGGCTATACTCAATTTCCGGAGGACGCATGAATGATGCCGATTTTTAACCAGCCATGGCCGCTTCAGGCGTGAGCGAAGTAATTCGTTACCGCTACCGGCTGCCTAGTCGTATCGCCGTGTCGCTTTTGTTTGCGGCGCTTGCGCCGACCTGCGGCTTGGCGTATCTCGCCGTCAGCGCGCCGTTGTCCCAGTATGCCGGTCTGATTGGCCTGTTGACTGTTGCCAGCGGTATATGCGCCGTTTTGCTGGGTTGGATCGTTGCCAGAGCGTCGTTTAAACCGCATTACATCGAATTACGGGAGGAAGAAGCCTTGTTGCCTAAGGCATCTTTGACGTTGCCGATTATCTGTATGCCCTATTCGGCAATCGAACAGGTCAAGCGGCTTAACGTGTCCGGCCGTACCGTGGCCGTGGTGGTTTCGGCTTTCGGCGAAGCTCGGGTCAATTCCGGTTGGTTCGCGGCACCGGGGGAATTTGCCGAATTTCTCGAGCAGGTCGAGCGGCGGCGCCTGCAACACGCCAAGACCAAGTTGCCGGCCTTCGAGTCGTTGCTCGCTGCGATTCGTGAGCGCAGTCAGGAGGATCCGCTGGCGGGTGCCAAAATCGCTGCGCAAGAGGTCTTCCATCGCTTGACTGCGGCGATGCAGAACGATAAAGGCATACATGCCGAATCGCTGTTGTGCGCGCTGGGGGCTTTGGCCGGTTACGCTTGCCAGGCCAGCGTCAGGCAGCGCAATTTGGCGGAAGGTTTGGCTGCCGAGGCCGGTTTCGTTGTGATTGAAGGTACCGATGGCAACCGCTATTTTTACGGCGACGCTTTAAACTCGCCGTTGGCGGAGTCGCAGTATTCGGTGTGGGGTTTGGCAGCAGCGGCGGCGCAAAAATCCGGCTGCCAAGCGTTGCTGGATGTTGGCGAACTATTCCGCCACAGCGCAAATACTTTGGGCAGTGCCGAATTCGGCGTGTTGCGTCTGCCGTTACGGCAGTCTCCGGCCGATAAACCGTTGAATTACTTAAAGGCCTTGTGGCCTAACCTGCTGCCGACGGTACAGCTGCTGTGTCCGGCTGCGGCACATTGGCCGATTCTGTTCGGTTTGGCGATACAGGATGCGATTCATGGCGGAAAAACCGTGATCGACCCGTGCATTGCGCTTAAAATTGTCATGGAAAGCGCTATCGCGATGTCCAAGGTAGACCTCGGCGGCTGATCGTTACGGTCTTCTGTCTTAGCGGCGGCCTTTCGCATTTTTCTGTTTTGACTTTTTGAATCAATGACCGCACCGCAACGTATCGACCCGTCCAAAATCCGCAGTTTCATCCGCCGCCAGGGCCGCGCCACTGCCGGCCAAAAATTCGCGCTGGAGCACCATTGGCAGAAATACTGTCTGGCGCCGGAGCAGATGTTCGATCCAGTGTCAGCCTTTGGTCGGCAGGCGCCGCTGATCGTCGAGATCGGTTTTGGTAACGGCGACAGTCTGGCGGCGATGGCGGCAGCCAATCCGCATTTGAATTATTTGGGGATTGAAGTGCATAGGCCGGGCGTCGGCCACTTGATGATGTTGCTGGAGCAGCGCGGCATCGACAATGTCAGGATCTACCATCACGATGCGATCGAAATCCTGGAACAAAAAGTCGCCGACCACAGTTTGGCCGGCGTACATTTGTTTTTTCCCGACCCTTGGCAAAAACGCCGCCACCACAAGCGCCGTATCGTCCGCCCCGGTTTTGTCGAATTGCTGAATAAAAAATTGGTGGTCGGCGGTTATTTTCACGCGGCGACCGATTGGGAGCATTACGCCAAGGATATGCTGACGATTTTGGCGGCAGGCGCGGGATTGAAGAATAGCAGTCCGAGCGGGGATTTTTGTCCGCGGCCGGATTACCGGCCGTTGACCAAATTCGAGAATCGCGGTTTAGGCTTGGGCCACGGCGTTTGGGATTTGATTTTCACCAAGCTTTAACGCGTCGCGGCTACATTAGGCCTGGGTTTGGGCGACAAGCCAAAGCACCTGTTCCGGGCCAAACGGCCAGTGCAGTTCCAGGCCGCGGCCGGGGTGTGCCAAGACCGGGATCTTAATCCCGTAGCGCTGCAGCAAGGCTTGGTCGTCGATGATGTCCTGCGTGTCGAAGCTCAAGCCGGCCAGTCTGACTATTTCTTCGGCTTCTTCGCATAAGTGGCAGCCCTCGGTGCCGTACAAAATAAAATCCGCCATCAATTTTGGCCTGATCAGTGGTTCAAGTGTGCCGCCAGCCAGCGTTCCGCCACTTCCAGCTTGATGCCTTTGCGCCGCGCATAATCTTCCAACTGGTCGCGGTCGATCTTGCCGACGTTGAAGTACTGCGATTCCGGATGTGAGAAGTACCAGCCGCTAACGGCCGCCGCCGGATACATTGCAAAACTTTCGGTCAAGGTGATCGTCGTATGCTCGGTGGCATTCAGCAGTTCGAACAACTTGGCTTTTTCGGTGTGGTCCGGGCAGGCCGGATAACCGGGGGCCGGGCGGATGCCGCGGTAGGCTTCTTCGATCAGCGCCGCGTTGTTGTAATTTTCATCCTCGGCATAGCCCCAGTAGTCTTTACGTACCGCCAAATGCATATACTCGGCAAAGGCTTCGGCCAAGCGGTCGGCCAGGGCCTTCAGCATGATGGCGCTGTAATCGTCGTGGTCCTGTTCGAATTCGGTCAGCTTGGTTTCAATGCCGATGCCGGCGGTGACGGCAAAACCGCCTATATAATCGGCGATGCCGCTTTCAACCGGTGCGACGAAGTCGGATAAACAATAGTTTGGTCGGCCCGGCGCCTTGACGTTCTGCTGCCGCAAATGGTGTAGCACTTCGAGCTGCTCGCTACGGCTGTCGTCGGTGTAAACGATGATGTCGTCGCCCTCGCTGTTGGCCGGGAAAAAGCCGATCACAGCTTTGGCGGTCACCCAGTTTTCGTTGACGATGTGTTGCAGCATGTCCTGCGCGTCTTGGAATAATTTGTTGGCTTCCTGGCCGACGACCGCGTCATGCAGAATCGCCGGGTAGCTGCCGGACAATTCCCAGGTCAGGAAGAACGGCGTCCAGTCGATGTATTGTGCCAGTGTCGCCAGCGGGAAATGGTCGAAAATCCGGGTGCCGAGGAACTTCGGTTTCACCGGTTGGTGCCCGGCATGGTCGAAACGGTTACGCCGCGCGGCTTCGAGTGGATGCTGCGGATTCTTGGCCTGGCGGCCTTTATGGCGTTCACGGACCTGGGCGTATTCGTCGCGGGTTTTGGCGACGAAGTCGGCTTTTAAATCCTGGCTGAGCAGCGAACTGACTACGCCGACCGCACGCGAGGCGTCGGTGACATAAACAGTTGGATGCTCGTAGTTGGGTTCGATCTTGACCGCGGTGTGGGCGCGCGATGTGGTGGCACCGCCGATCAACAACGGAATTTGGAAGCCCTGGCGCTGCATTTCCTTGGCGACATGGACCATTTCGTCCAACGACGGCGTGATCAAACCGCTCAGGCCGATCACGTCGACCTTTTCCTCGCGGGCTGTTTTCAAGATGTTTTCCGCCGGCACCATCACGCCCATATCTATTACTTCGTAGTTGTTGCATTGCAATACCACGGTGACGATGTTTTTGCCGATGTCATGCACGTCGCCCTTGACGGTGGCCATCAGCACCTTGCCGTTGGTTTCGCGGGCGGCGCCGTCCTTGTCGGCGTCCATGAACGGCATCAGATAGGCGACAGCTTTCTTCATGACCCGCGCCGACTTCACGACTTGCGGCAGAAACATCTTGCCTTCGCCGAACAGGTCGCCGACCACGTTCATACCGTCCATCAACGGGCCTTCGATGACGTGCAACGGCTTTTCCGCTTCCAGGCGGGCGGCTTCGGTATCTTCCTCGATAAAGTCGGCGATGCCTTTGACCAAAGCGTGTTCCAGGCGTTTAGTAACTGGCCATTCGCGCCATTCCAGGGTTTCCTGCTTGGCCGCCTGGCCGCTACCGCGATATTTTTCGGCGATGTCCAGCAGTCTTTCGGTGCCGTCCGGGGTGCGGTTCAGAATCACGTCCTCGACTGCGTTGCGCAACTCTTCCGGAATGTCGGCGTAAATCGCCAGTTGGCCGGCGTTGACGATGCCCATGTCCATGCCGGCATGCACCGCGTGGTACAGAAATACCGCGTGGATCGCTTCCCGCACCGGATTGTTGCCGCGGAACGAGAACGAGACGTTGGATACGCCGCCGGAAATCAAGGCATGCGGCAGGTTTTGCTTGATGGCGCGGGTGGCTTCGATGAAATCGACGCCGTAATTGTTGTGTTCCTCGATGCCGGTGGCGACCGCGAAAATATTCGGGTCGAAGATGATGTCTTCCGGCGGAAAGCCGACCTGCTCGGTCAAAATCTTGTAGGCGCGGCTGCAGATTTCGATCTTGCGCGCCATCGTGTCGGCCTGACCGACTTCGTCGAAGGCCATCACGATTACCGCCGCGCCGTAGCGGCGTACCAGTTTGGCTTGCTCGATGAATTTGGCTTCGCCTTCCTTGATTGAAATCGAGTTGACGATACCCTTGCCTTGGATGCATTTCAGGCCGGCTTCCAGAATTTCCCATTTCGACGAATCCAGCATCACCGGCACTTTGGCGATGTCCGGCTCGGCCGCCAGCAGATTCAGAAAGCGGACCATCGCCGCCTTCGAATCGAGCATGCCTTCGTCCATGTTGATGTCGATGATCTGCGCGCCGTTTTCCACCTGTTGGCGCGCCACTTCCAGGGCATCCTCGTAACGCTCTTCGACGATCATCTTCTTGAACACCGCCGAACCGGTAACGTTAGTGCGCTCGCCGACGTTGACGAACAAGGTTTCCGGGCCGATGCTCATCGCTTCCAGGCCGGCCAGATGGCAGCGTTTTTCCAACTCGGGAATTTTACGCGGCGGATATTTGCTCAGTTCGGCGATGATGGCGCGGATCGTGTCGGGCGAGGTGCCGCAGCAACCGCCGATGATGTTCAGATAACCGTTGGCAGCCCAGTCGGCCAGTTCGGCGGCCATCATTTCCGGGGTTTCGTCGTATTCGCCGAACTCGTTGGGCAGGCCGGCGTTGGGGTGGGCCGAGACGTAGGTGTCAGCGATGTTGGATAATTCTTCGATGTACTGGCGCAGTTCCTGGGCGCCGAGAGCGCAATTGAAGCCGATCGAAATCGGTTTGACGTGTTTCAGCGAAGTCCAGAATGCGGCGGCGGTCTGGCCGGACAGAGTGCGGCCGGAGGCGTCGGTGATGGTGCCGGAAATCATCACCGGCAATTGGTAACCGATTTGGTCGAATACCGATTCGACGGCGAATATCGCCGCCTTGGCATTCAGGGTGTCGAATACGGTTTCGATCAGAATAATATCCGCGCCGCCGTCGATCAAGCCACGGGTGGCTTCGCTGTAAGCGTCAACCAAGTCGTCGAAGGTGATGTTTCTAAAGCCCGGGTCGTTGACGTCAGGTGACATCGACGACGTGCGGTTGGTCGGGCCCAGCACGCCGGCGACGAAACGCGGTTTGTCCGGTGTCAGCGCGGTTGCCGCATCGGCGGCTTGTCTAGCGACGCGGGCCGAGGCGACGTTGATTTCGTAGGCCAGATCTTCCATCCGGTAATCGGCCATCGCCACCTTGGTGGAATTGAAGGTGTTGGTTTCCAGAATGTCGGTGCCGGCATCCAGATAGGCCTTGTGTATGGCGCGAATGACATCGGGTTGGGTGATCGACAGCAGGTCATTATTGCCTTTCAGATCGACCGGCCAGTCGGCAAAGCGCTCGCCGCGATAGTCCTTCTCCTCCAGCTTGTAGCTCTGTATCATGGTGCCCATGGCGCCATCCAGAAATAAAATTCGCTGTGACAGAAGCTGGTGTAAACGTTCGGAGCTATTCATGCGGGCAGTTAATCGAAGAGTGATATTGGAACGGCGGCTGATCGGAAATTTTGGCAAATCAAGATTTGAGGGAAACCATGTCTAAACCCAGCCTGTTGCACGTCGTAAAAAGCGTGATAGCCGCCGCGATTGGCGTACAAAGCAACAAGAACAGAGAGATCGATTTTCAGCATGGCTCGCTGCCGGCCTACGTGATCGTCGGCTTGATTGCGACGGTACTGTTTATTTTGGCGATAGTCAGTATCGTGTCGGCCGTCGTTGGCGGTTGAATGATTGCCGCGGCCAGCCCAAGTTGCCTTGGACTGGCCCAATCGGAACGGCTTAGCTGCCGGACGAGGTTTTAAAGCTGTCTTTGATGCTGATGAACATCTCTTTGACGCCGCTGAACAGGTTTGCCGGAGTCAAAGCTTCTTTCAAAATCACCAAGGTGCGGACGACTGCGACGACGAGGAAGCCGGCTATCGAGGGAAATAATTCGCACAAGCTGTTGACGAAGAAACCGCCGGCGTTTTCCTGGGTTCTTCTGTCGCTGACGCTGGCCAAGTCGCGGTCATAAGTGTCGCCAATGTCTTTGCCGCCCAGGGCATCGATGATCTCGATGCAGAAAATTTGGGCGACAAATTCCACTGCGAAAAATGCTGCAGCGCATGCGGCCACCCACATCAAAACATTGGATTTTTTAGCCTTCATCATGCTCTGGTAAACCCAGATAGCGGTCAAAACCATTACAATGCCACCGATCATATTTATTCCCCTTGTACTTTTTTATTGTTCTAAAAATTCAGGTTGAAATGGCATACTACCATATTCGGTCCGGATAGCAATTGTGCCGCTATCTTTATCGAACAGCCACGAATTGCTTGACTTTGAGGGTGGCTAAAGTAACATATGAACTTCGACCGCCAACGAAATGGCACATTTTATAACAACTAACTTTAAGGTAGGAGGCACCCATGGGAGCGATCTTAGATTTAACAGAAATGCTGAAAGAACCATCTGGCATGATCGGCGCGGTAGTAATCATCGCTGCTGGCTATTTCTTCGTAAAATGGGTTTTCGCTGAACCTAAAGACGAAGAATAAGCAACGTTTCCTGCTCGCGCTTACAAAGCTTTTCTGGAAAAAGCGGCTACGGACAGATCCCGTAGCCGCTTTTTTTTCGCCCTCTGAGCCGGCTTTTCGGCAAAATCCCTTATAATCGGTAGTCTTTTGGCCTGCCGATCCATCATGTACAAATCGTTAGTTCTAAAAATCAATAGGCTTTATTCGGAAAGGGTTCCGGCAACCGGCATCGGCTTGTTTCGGCTGCTGTTTGGTTTGGTAACGTTGCAGGAAGTGTTGTTTCTGCTGTATTTCAACCATCTGATTTTCGATCCGATTCCGTTCCTGGATGTCGAATTTCCGATGATTCCGTTCTTTCTCTGGCTGTGGGCAGTAGTGGCCATATGTCTGGCCGCGGGTTACCGTTGCCAAGTTAGCAGTATTGCTAACTATCTGTTCTGGCTGGTTTTCGTCAATTTCACCCCGATGCAACGCGATTTTGACGGCGGCTTCGATTTGTTCATGACCGGTGCCAATTTCTGTTTGATCTTCATGCCGCTGGACCGGGCATTCGCCATCGACGGATTACGCCGCAAATTGCGTAATCCGTTCGTTCAGTATTCCGCCTACGGACCGGAAACCGTCTCGGCCTTGACATACCATTTACCGGTCATCGTCTGCCTCGGCTTTTTATATTTCGATTCGGCGATTCACAAAATGTTCGCCGAGCATTGGCGCAACGGCCTTGGTGCCTGGCTACCGTCTTCCATGCCGTACTACATATCCGCGCTCGATATGTCCTGGCTGCTGAACATCGAGATCCTGCAACAGACCATCGGTTACACCATCATCGTTTTCCAGTTCAGTTTCTTGTTTTTGTACTTCCGCCGGAATTTCAGGTGGTTGTACTTTCTGCTGGGATTGTCGCTGCATTTGGGCATCGCCCTCTCGTTGAATATCTATCCGTTCGGTATGGGCATGTTGATTTTCTATGCACTCATGATGCCGTTTGGATGGTACCGTTTTATCGGAGCGCGGCTTTGCGCCAAACAGGCGGTTTTGACCGTGTTTTACGACCAGCAATGTCCGCTGTGCAATCGCACGGTGTTGACCTTGAGCCATTTCGACATATTGCGCCGTATCGATTTCAAGCCCGCACAAATCCATGCTGCCGAATATCCGGCCTTGTCGCATTTGGGGCAGGAACAACTGATGAAGGATCTTTACGCGGTCGACGGTCTAGGCCGGGTCTATGCAGGTGTCGACACTTATTCGCAAATTCTGGTGGCGATGGGCTACCCGGCGCTGGCAGGCTGGACAATGCGCTTGCCGTTGCTCTACGGATGGATTTGTAAGCGCTATCGGGCGATAGCCGACAATCGACAACGTCTAGTCTGCGACAGCAGTTGCGCGCCGCCGGTTGCCGACGTAGCCGAAAATAGTCTTTACCATCGAATTTTCGAGGCTGAGCATGCGATCTCGGCCAGAAGTTGCGTCCACAAGATCAGTAAAGTGTTGTTGGTATTGCTCTTGTTTCAACTCAACAGCAGCATACATTACGGTTTGCTTTACCGCTTGCACGTCGACACCCGGCAAACGCCGGTGACCAGCATGCTGAACAATATGAGCAATGCACTGTTGATGATGTCGCATACCTTTCTCGGCATCACGCCGCATGCTTTGTATCTGCACGACCATTTCGAAGGCTACGACCATATTTTGGCGATTACCTATCTCGACGCGGATGGTACCGAGCACTGGTTACCGTTCGTCGACCAGCAGGGCCGGCTGTTGGCTCCCAACTGGGGGCGGGTGCATTCGATGTGGGCCAATATCGCCGTTACGCCGAATATCGACGAATTGCGGCTGAAAAAATTCATCATGAAAATCACTGCTTTCTGGGGTATCAAAGGCGGTTTGGACCTGGATAACACCCAGTTCATCATCAAAATGAAGAAAATCAGGGCGCCGTTTACCTGGGAGAAAGATTTAAGAAACAATAATTTATCCGGTAGCTGGCAAACGATAGGCTCGGCGCACTGGGTCGGTAGGGAAATCAAAATCAGCCTGCCTATGGACATCGACGCAATATGAAAAAGGGTGTTGCATGCGCAGATTGGTCATGCTATAAATTTTGCGTGCTTCGTTTAAGTACACTCAAAATTATAAAAACCCATTAAATCTGGAGGATGTTATGAAAAAAGTATTTTCTGTTTTGGCTATGGTTATGGTTATGGTGAGCTTGGCCGGTTGCATGGACGATCCAGACCAAGGCAACCCAAAACCAAAAGGTTACGGCTCTTCAAACCAACAAGGCGGCGGTGTAAAATAATCGTAGCCGTTACAGGATTTCAGACTCCTGATGTAAGGCCCGCATTTGCGGGCCTTATTCGTTTAAGGGCTTGACATTTTTATAATAACCCTGAATTTGCGTATCTGTTTTTAGCCGTGTTATAAAACCTGCCGTGTTCGATTGACGAGCACGTAAAAATTAAAATTTTTTGGAGGAATTATGAAAAAAGTACTGTCTTTATTGGCTATGACACTGATGATTGCCGGCTTGAGCGGATGCATGGACGATCCAGATGCGTCAAAACAAAAAGTTTCCAGCGCTACTTCATCAGTACAGCTGTAAACAAACCTGCTTAACAAAAAGGCCCGTTGAATCCGGGCCTTTTTTGTGTCAAACGGTTACTAAACCTTGGTTTTTTCCGCTTCGATTTCTGCCATGGCCTGAGAAATCCAGGCTTCGGCTTCAGCATTGATATCTTTCGATTTCTTATCGACCGTAGTTATTGGCGGGCCGATTTTTACCTTAATTACGCCGGGATACTTCAAAAAGCTGTTGCGCGGCCAAAATTCGCCGGCGTTGTGCGCCAAAGGGATCACCGGGAAGCCGGATTTCTGAGCCAGCATAGCGCCGCCGGCATTAAATTTTTTGTGCGCGCCTGGCGCGACCCTGGTACCTTCCGGAAACACCACGACGAACAAGCCCTCCTGTAAGCGTTCGATACCTTGATCGATCAACATTTTCAGCGCTTCTTTCTGATTTTGCCGGTCGATGGCGATTGGCTTCAATGTCGCCAAAGCCCAGCCGCCGAACGGAATCTGTAGCAGGGATTTCTTTAAAACAGCGGTTTGCGGCCGAATAAACTGTCTCAGCGCCACCGTCTCCCAGGCCGATTGGTGTTTGCTCAGCACGATCGCCGCCCGGTCTTGCGGGATGTGCTCCAGGCCCTCCACCTCGTAGCTCAGGCCGCAGCACAGCTTTAACATATGAAGCAGGCAGTCTATCCAGATGTCGGCGAATTTGTAGCGCAAATGAAACGGCAGGAAAAACCCGCCCAGGATCGCCACCCCGACGATCAGCGTCGAGATCACGATGTAAATGAATAGCAGGGTAGAGCCCAGATAAACTCTAAAGTCGGCTTTCGGAGACGATGTATGTCGCTGCGTCATAAAGATTGTCGAAAACGGGAACGTCTAGTTGTGGGTTGTCGTTAAGGGTTTGCATGCCTTTACCGGTCTTGACCAACACCGGTTTGGCGCCGGCCGCTTGGGCGGCCTGTATGTCGCGCAACGCATCGCCGACGGCAAAAGTAGCGCTTAAATCGATTTGCTTGTCTTGCGCCAATCGGCGAAACAAGCCGGCTTTGGGTTTGCGGCAATCGCATATGTCGCCGGGGCCGTGCGGGCAGTAATAGATTGCCTCGATTTCGCCGCCGGCAGCACGGGTCAGTTGCAACATTTTGGCGTGGATTGCGTCCAGCGTTGTCAAATCGAACAAGCCTCGGGCAATGCCGGACTGGTTGCTGATCACCGCTACGCGAAAGCCATGGCGGTTCAGCATGGCTATGGCTTCCAGGCTACCCGGTAAGGGCAGCCATTCAGCGGCGGATTTGATGAACTCGTCGGAATCGACGTTGATGGTGCCGTCCCGATCCAGTATCACGTAACGCCCGCTCACGCTTGCAGCTTGGAAATGTCGGCGATTCGCAAGAATTGGTTGGACAATTTGGCCAGCAGCGCCAAGCGGCTGTTACGCAGTGCCGGATCGTCGGTATTGACCATCACGTTATCGAAAAAAGCGTCGACGCTGTCGCGCAGCTGCGCCAGGCGGCTTAGCGCCAGCGCATAATTTTGTTCCGCCAATAACGGCCCGATATCGGCCTCCGACTGTTCGGCGGCGATAAGCAGGTTTTTCTCCGCCGCTTCGACTAATGTCCCGATCTGCTCGGCCGGCGCTTGCTCGGACTTTTTCAGGATATTGCTGATCCGTTTGTTGGCTGCCGCCAAACTTTCCGCTTCAGGCAGGGCGCGGAAATTTTGTACGGCGCGGATGCGCTGCCAAAAATCGAACGGCCGGGTCGGATTAACCGCCAATACTGCCTCGAATTCGTCGCTGGAAAAGCCCTGGTCCAGGCAATAGCCTTTCAGGCGGTCGAAAATAAAGCCGACCAGTTTCTGCCGGATTTCGGCCTTGTCGAAAGCGTGGCTGAATTGCGCCAGCGCCGCATCCAGCAATTCCGCAACGTCCAAGGCCAAACCGTTTTCGACCAGTATCCGCAAGATACCTATCGCGGCACGGCGTAAGGCATACGGATCCTTATCGCCGGTCGGAATCAGGCCAACGCTGAAAATACCGGCCAGCGTGTCGATTTTTTCCGCCAACGCCAGCGCAATGCTGATCGGCGCCTGCGGAATTTCGCCACCGGATTGTTTCGGGAAATATTGTTCTTCCAGCGCGTGGGCCACCGCCAAATCTTCGCCGTCGGCCGCGGCATAATAGCGCCCCATCGTGCCTTGCAGATTGGCGAACTCGCCGACCATATTAGTTATCAGATCGGTTTTCGCCAGTAGGGCTGCGCGCTTGGCCAAGCCCGTGTCGGCGCCGAGTTGTTCAGCAATCAGGCCGGCCAGATTGGCGACACGTTCGGTTTTGTCGAACAAGGTGCCCAGGTCTTTCTGGAATACGATGGTTTTCAGGCTTTCCACCCGTTCCGCCAGCGACTGCTTTCTATCCTGCTTCCAGAAAAATTCGGCATCGACCAGACGCGGCAATACCACCCGCTCGTTGCCGGCCCGAATCGAATCCGGCCGCGAGCTTTCGATATTGGCGAAGGTAATGAAATGCGGCAGCAAACCGCCTTGCGCATTCTTCACCGGGAAGTATTTCTGGTTGGCCTGCATCGTCGTGATCAATACTTCCTGCGGCAATTCCAGAAAACGGGAATCGAAATTGCCCACCACCGGCACCGGCCATTCGTTCAGCGCAGCAACCTCTTCCAGCAGGTCCGCCTCGATATGGGCGACGCCGCCGACTTTTTCCGCCGCTTGGTTCGCCGCATCGCGAATCACCGCCATCCGTTCCTCGAAATCGGCCAGCACCTTGCCCTGCAGTCTTAAAACCTCCAGATACTCGTGCGGATCGTGAATGCTCAAATCCTGCGGCGCGTGAAAGCGGTGGCCGCGCGTGATCCGGCCGGTAGTGCGGCCGAGGATGTCGGTAACGATGATTTCGCTGCCGAACAATAGCACCGCCCAATGTACCGGTCGGGCGAATTCGGCGTCGAAACTGCCCCAGCGCATGCGCTTGGCGATCGGCAGATTGGCCAAGGCCTTGCGGATGATGTCCGGTAATAATTCGGCGGTGGCCTGACCTTTTACGGCCTGCTTGAAGATCAGCCAGGAGCCTTTGTCGGTCTCCAGTTTTTCCAATTGCTCGAAACTGGCGCCGCAACTGGCCGCGAAGCCCAAGGCCGCCTTGCTGGCCGCGCCGTCCGGCCCGTAAGCCGCTTGCAGGGCCGGGCCGCGTTTCTCGACCACCTTATCGGCCTGAAAGGTTTGCAGATCGTCGATCAAGACTGATAACCGACGCGGAGTGGCATAGGCGCGGGCCAAGTCGTAACTCAACCCGGCATCCTGCAGACCGGCCAGGATGTTGTCCAGCAAGGCTTGGCTCAGGCGTTTCAGAGACTTCGGCGGTAATTCCTCGCAGCCCAATTCGAATAGAAAATGATTGGTCGCAGTCATGATTACGCTCCTTGTCTGGCCAGAATCGGAAAGCCCAGCGCTTCCCGGCGGTTGTAATAAGCTTCGGCGACCGATTTGGCCATATTGCGGACCCTGAGGATATAGCGTTGGCGCTCGGTCACGGAAATGGCGTGGCGGGCGTCGAGCAGGTTAAACGAGTGCGAGGCTTTCAACACCATTTCATAGGCCGGCAGCGGCAGATTTTTTTCCAACAACATCAGGCATTCGCGTTCGTAGGTGTCGAAGCAGTTGAACAGGAAATCGACGTTGGCCAGGTCGAAGTTGAACTCCGACATTTCCACCTCGTTCTGGTGAAATACGTCGCCGTAAGTGACTATGCCTTGCGGGCCCTGAGTCCAGACCAGATCGAATACGGACTCGACGCCTTGCAGATACATCGCGATCCGTTCCAGACCATAAGTAATCTCGCCGGTTACCGGCCGGCATTCCAAACCGCCGACTTGTTGGAAATAGGTAAATTGCGTCACTTCCATACCGTTCAGCCACACTTCCCAACCCAAGCCCCAGGCGCCCAGGGTTGGCGATTCCCAGTTGTCCTCGACGAAGCGGATGTCGTGTTCCAGCAGATCCAGCCCCAAATGGCGCAACGATCCCAGGTAAAGCTCCTGGATATTGTCCGGTGACGGCTTCATGATCACCTGGAATTGGTAGTAATGCTGCAAGCGGTTCGGGTTTTCGCCGTAGCGGCCGTCGGTCGGCCGGCGCGAAGGCTGCACGTATGCCGAATTCCAAGGCTCCGGGCCGATCGCGCGCAAAAACGTCGCCGGATGGAAGGTGCCGGCGCCCACTTCCTGGTCCAAAGGCTGCAACAACACACACCCCTGATTCGACCAGTATTCCTGCAGAGTCAGAATCAGGCCCTGAAAAGTTGAGACATCGTTTTTGCTAGTCGACACGTTGAGAGCCACTCGTTTGGTAAAAATGCCCCGATTATATCCGAAATCGGTACGCAGGGCGGAAGGGCGCCGGGGCGTCGCTACCCGGCAAAGCTTGCTGGCGACGGGCTGGCCGCCGCAAAATCCGGCGTGAATTCGGCTGCGGTTAGACTAGTCGACAACTCGGTTAAAACCGCCGGTTTTGGATTAGAATGCCCGGCCATGGCCCGCAATCGCCCTTGTAACTTCCCAACCCTTGCCCAGCGATGAATAAAATTACCGAGCGCCTTCGCCAATACTGGCTTCTCGCCCGCTTCGACAAACCCATAGGCATTTTCATTTTGCTGTGGCCCACCTTATGGGCGTTATGGATTGCCGGCAACGGCAGGCCGGATTCCTTGGTGTTGACGGTATTCGTTGCCGGTGTAGTGCTGATGCGCGCGGCCGGCTGCGTCATCAACGATTATGCCGACCGCGATTTCGACCCGCATGTCGACCGCTGCAAGCAACGGCCGATCGCCGCCGGCCGCGTCACGCCCAAGGAAGCCTTGCTGGTATTTGCAGTCCTGTGCCTGACCGCGTTCGGCCTGGTGTTATTGATGAACTGGTACACGATAGCGCTGTCCTTCGTCGGCGCTTTTCTGGCGGCCAGCTATCCGTTCATGAAACGCTATACCCATTTGCCGCAAGCCTATCTGGGCGCGGCATTCGGTTTTGCGGTACCGATGGCGTTTGCCGCCCAAACCAACAGCATCCCGTTGGTGGGCTGGGTTTTATATCTGGCGGTTTTGCTGTGGGCGCTGGTGTACGACACGATGTATGCGATGGTTGATATCGACGACGACTTGAAAATCGGCGTTAAATCCACGGCGATTTTGTTCGGCAGCCGGGTGCGGGAAATCACCGGCGGTCTGCAAGTCGTCATACTGGGCTTGTTAGTCTGGATCGGCACGCGACAGCAATTGGCCTGGCCCTATTACGCCGGTTTATTGGCCGCGACCGGTTTTGCGGTTTACCAGCAAACGCTGATCTTCCATTTCGACAAACCCAATTGTTTCAAAGCGTTTTTGAACAACAACTGGTTTGGTCTGGCCGTATTTGCCGGGCTGGTACTGGCATACCTGTAACCGGACAGACTGGGTTGACGCCGGATTTTTTGCGTTACCGGCGGTCCTCCCAAGCGGATGCGTTTGCCGGGCGGCGGTGATGCCTTTATTACCGCAACTGAATTTTGGCAAGCCGCGGCTTTTGGCCGCGGACTTGGCGAGGTAGAACCCGTAGCGCGGCTATTTGGACGCGGGATGTTCGCTGGTTTCAAGGCATATGGTGGGCTCGCGTTGACAATCAATCGATTGATTGATATTTTCTAAATCAATCGATTGATTTCTTGCTTGGATATTCGGCGGCATGACTAAAACCACCCCCTGCGACACCGATACTCATGATTCCCGCAGCAGACTGGTTAGCGCTGCACTGCGCCTGTTTGCCGAAAAAGGTTACGAAGGCGCCTCCACCCGCGAGATCTGCGAGGCGGCAGGCGTCAACATTTCCGCGATCCGCTATTACTTCGGCGACAAAGCCGGCTTGTACCGCGCCGCGTTCACCGAGCCGATGGGCGAATCCCTGTGCGGTGCGAACATAGCCGAATATGCCGATTTGCCGTTGCCCGAAGTGTTTTACCGCTTCTTCAGCGAATTTCTGGAGCCCCTGAAAAAAGGCGAAGAGCTCGGGCTGGTGATGAAGTTGCATTTCCGGGAGATGATCGAGCCGACCGGGGCTTGGCAGCAAGAGATCGATGCGGAGATCAAGCCGCAGCACGATGGCTTGGTGGCGTTGTTGCAAGCCCATTTTGGCCTGGCTGAAATCGACGACGATTTGCATCGGCTGGCGTTCTCGATCACCGGCATGGCCGTGCATTTTTACGTCGGGCAAGACGTCATCGCCGCGGTTTCGCCGCCGTTGTTGAATACGCCCGACGCAGTCGACATCCTGGCGGAACGTTTGGCCGGCTACGCGACGGCTATGGTTGCCGGCGAGGCGGCACGGCGTCGGCTTCCCGTTGCAGCCCAGGCCCGGTATTCGCATTAAATCAGATCTATTTCACTGGAGGAAAACCATGACCCACGGAAAAATCATTGCATTGGTCGTTGCCTTGCTGTCGATGATCGGGCTCGGTCTGGCGGTTGGCAGCGCTAAGGAACCTGCGCCCGCCGCATTGCCGGCCGCCAACCCGGCGCTTAGCGTCACCACGGTGCAGCCGCAAATGGTGGACATGCCGATTGCCCTGACCGCCAACGGTTCGATCGCGGCTTGGCAGGAAGCGGTGATCGGTGCCGAAATCGGCGACTTGCGGCTCAACGCCGTTAACGTGCAAGTCGGGCAAACCGTGAAGAAAGGCCAGGTGTTGGCAACCTTTGCCGACGAAAGCGTGTTGGCCGACATTGCGCAAAGCCGCGGCATCGTTGCCGAAGCCGAAGCCAATCTGGCGGAAGCGCGGGCCAATGCCGAACGCGCGCGCAAAGTGCTGGAGAAAGGTGCGTTGAGCGCGCAACAGGTCGACCAATACTTGACCGGCGCCAAGACTGCCGAAGCCAAACTGCAATCGGCCAAGGCGCAACTGGAGGTGCAATTACTGCGCTTGAAGTACACCAAGGTTCTGGCCAGCGACGATGGCGTAATCTCGTCGCGTAGCGCGACATTGGGCGCCGTCGCGGCCAAGGGCCAGGAGTTATTCAAACTGATCCGGCAGAACCGGTTGGAATGGCGGGGTGAAGTCACTGCTGCCGAAATGACGCAACTGCGGCCCGGCGTCGCGGTGACGGTCGAAGTGCCGAATGTCGGCAGCATCCGAGGAAGTGTGCGTTTCCTGGCGCCGACCCTGAACGAACAAAGCCGTAACGGCCTAGTGTACGTCGATCTGCCTAACGCGGCGCAAAGCGGATTGCGGGCCGGCATGTTCGGTCGCGGCGAATTTCATCTCGGCTCCAGTGCCGGCTTGACCGTACCGCAAGACGCGCTATCGTTGCGCGAAGGTTTCAGTTACGTGTTCCGCCTGACCGAGCAGAGCGGCGAGCGGGCCAAGGTCGAGCAGGTCAAAGTCCAATTGGGCCGCCGCGCCGGAGATAAACTGGAAGTGCTGGCAGGCCTGAACCCCGGCGATCGCCTGGTGGCCAGAGGCGCATCCTTCCTGGCCGACGGCGACAGCGTCAGAGTGGTGGCGCCATGAACGTATCGGCTTGGTGCATCCGCAACCCGATCCCGGCGCTGATGCTGTTCGTGCTGCTGTCGTTCGGCGGCGTGCACAGCTTCAAAACCATGAAAATCCAGAACTTTCCGGATCTGGATTTACCCACGGTTACGGTCACGGCAAAGCTGCCCGGAGCCTCGCCGGCGCAACTGGAAACCGAGGTGGCGCGCAAAATCGAAAACGCCATTGCCACCTTGCAGGGTTTGAAGCACATCATGACCAAAGTCCAGGACGGCAGTGCGACCATCACCGCCCAATTTCGCCTGGAAAAGCCGGTGCAGGAGGCGGTGGAGGATGTGCGTTCCGCCGTGACCAAGGTGCGCACCGATTTGCCCAGCGATCTGCGCGATCCTATCGTCAATAAACTCGATCTGGCCGGCTCGCCGATTCTGGCGTTTACCGTGCGCTCCGACCAGCGCGACGACGAAGCCTTGTCCTGGTTCGTCGAAGACACCGTCGCCAAGCGCTTACTGGCTGTAAACGGCGTTGGCGCCGTGACGCGGGTCGGCGGCGTCAGCCGGGAAGTGACGATTGCGCTCGATCCGGTCAAATTGCAGGCTTTGGGTGCGACTGCGGCCGACATTTCCCGCCAGTTGCGCGAAATGCAGCGCGAAAGCGCCGGCGGCCGCACCGATCTGGGCAGCGGCGAGCAGCCGGTGCGCACCTTGGCCAACGTGCTCTCGGTGGATGAGATGCGGCCGCTGCAATTGGCGCTGCCGGACGGTCGTCATATCCGTCTGGATCAGGTCGCCACGGTCGAAGACTCGGTGGCCGAACGCCGGGCTGCGGCGTTTCTGGACGGCAAGCCGGTGGTCGGTTTCGAGGTCACCCGCAGCCGCGGTGCCGGCGAAGTCGAGGTCGGCGCCGGTGTGAAGAAGGCTTTGGACGAATTGTTGGCCGCGAATCCGGACGTCGAATTCAGCGAGGCCTTCAATTTCGTCGATCCGGTTGCGGAAGAATTTGAAGGCTCAATGGCCATGCTCTACGAAGGCAGTTTGCTGGCGGTGCTGGTGGTCTGGCTGTTTCTGCGCGACTGGCGCGCTACCTTCATCTCGGCGGTAGCCTTGCCCTTGTCGGTGGTGCCTGCCTTCATCGGTATGGACCTGTTCGGGTTTTCGTTGAACGTGATCACCTTGCTGGCCTTGTCCCTGGTGATAGGCATCCTGGTCGACGACGCCATCGTCGAAGTGGAAAACATCGTCCGCCATCTGCGGATGGGCAAGACGCCGTACCAGGCAGCAATGGAAGCCGCCGACGAAATCGGTCTGGCCGTGGTCGCCACCACCTTTGCCCTGGTCGCGGTGTTTTTGCCGACCGCGTTCATGAGCGGCGTTGCCGGCCGTTTTTTCAAACAATTCGGTTGGACCGCGGCGTTGGCGGTGATGGCCTCGCTGGTGGTGGCGCGGATGTTGACGCCGATGATGTCCGCCTATCTGTTGAAAGGCACCGGCCACCAGGAAATAGCCGAAGGACCGTTGATGCGCTGGTACATGCGTGCCGCCGCCTGGTGCCTGCGGCACCGCCTGCTGACGATCAGCGGTGCTGCGGCGTTTTTCGTCGGCTCGCTGATGCTGATTCCCTTATTGCCGACCGGTTTCATTCCAGCCGACGATAATCCGCAAACCCAGGTGTTCGTCGAATTGCCGCCGGGTGCCAGCTTGAACCAGACCCAAGCCTTGGCGGAAGCCGCCCGGCTTCTGGTGGCCGACATTCAATACGTGAAGACGGTCTATACCACGATAGGCGCCGGCTCGGCCGGTAGCGATCCGATGGCCGGCGACCAGGGCGCCGGCGAAGTGCGCAAAGCCACGTTGACCATTACCTTGGCCAGCCGCCGCGACCGACCGGTCCGAAAACAGGTTATCGAACAACAGATTCGGCAAGCCTTGGAAAAATTACCCGGGGTGCGTACCAAAGTCGGTTTGGGGGCGTCCGGCGAGAAATACGTGCTGGTGTTAAGCGGCGACGATCCGCAAGCCTTGTATAGCGCAGCCCGCGCCGTCGAGCGCGATCTGCGGACGATTCCGGGCCTGGGTAGCATTGCCTCCAGCGCTGCGCTGGTCCGGCCGGAAATTGCCGTAAGGCCGGATTTCGCCCGCGCCGCCGACTTGGGCGTCACTACTGCCGCATTGGCCGAAACGTTGCGCATCGCCACGGTCGGCGATTACGACTGGTCGCTGTCCAAGCTGAATCTGGCCCAGCGCCAGGTGCCGATGGTGGTGAAGCTGGCTGCCGAAGGCCGCCGCGATCTGGCGGTGCTGGAACGGCTGGCGGTGCCGTCGGCAAAAAGCGGTAGCGGCACGGTCTTGGTCGGCCAGGTGGCGAAATTGGAACTGTCCAGCGGCCCGGCGGTGATCGACCGTTACGACCGTTCGCGCAACGTCAATTTCGAGATCGAACTGTCCGGCCAGCCGCTCGGCGAAGTCACCGCCGCGGTCGCCAATCTGCCCAGCATCCGCAATCTGCCGGCCGGAGTCAAACGCATCAGCATCGGCGACGCCGAGATGATGGAAGAGCTGTTTTCCAGTTTCGGTTTGGCGATGCTGACCGGCTTGCTCTGCATCCTGGTGGTGCTGATCCTGCTGTTCAAGGATTTCATCCAGCCGATCACTATCCTGGCCGCGCTGCCATTATCGTTCGGCGGCGGTTTCGTCGCTTTGCTGTTGACCGGCAAGGCCTTCTCGATGCCGTCCTTGATCGGTTTGGTGATGCTGATGGGCATCGCCACCAAAAACTCGATTCTGCTGGTCGAATATGCCATCGTCGCCCGCCGCGATCATGGCATGAGTCGCGCCGACGCGCTGCTGGATGCCTGCCGCAAACGGGCCCGGCCGATTGTGATGACCACCATCGCGATGGGCGCCGGGATGCTGCCGATCGCACTCGGTACCGGCGACGCCGATGCTTCGTTCCGCAGCCCGATGGCGATCGCGGTGATTGGCGGCCTGATCACCTCGACCTTGCTCAGTTTGTTGGTGATTCCGGTGGCGTTTACTTATCTGGACGACGGTAAGCAATGCGCGCTGCTACTGTGGCGGCGTTGTTTCGGCGGCAAAACCGCCGGGGCCCAGGCGCCGGTTCCGGATTGACCGTCCAGCGGGGCCGGCCGTTTCGGTTCCGCGACTCCAAATGGTGCATAGCGGGTCAGCACGGCGGGCAAACGGTCCAAACCGGTGCGGTGCCGGACGCTGACCAGCGGTATTTGCGAGTCGATAAGGCTGGCGAGAAATTTGCTGCACAGAAAGCCAGTCTCCACTTTCGACGAGTACCCCATGCCCGCTTCGTTGCTTTCCGCCGTTCTCGGCAACTATCGGCTTCACCATCAATTCCTGATCCTGTCCGGCCTGATCGCACTGCCGGCAATGCTTAGTGCAGCCGTGGTCGCCAACGGCTACCCCGGCCTGTCGCCGGAGCTGTGGCTGGCGGCGACTGCCGGCCAATTGCCCTGGATGATCGCGCTGTACGCCCTCTACGCCGGATTGCGTAACCGGCTGCAAAGTCTGCTTGCTGCACAGCGCCAACTTGCGAACGGCGATTTCGACGTGCGCTTGCAGGTCGTCGGCCGCGACGAGTTGGCTGAACTGGGCGTTGGCTTTAACGATACGGTACGCGAACTGGGCCGGCGGATGAACAAGGTGCAGGCGTCGATCCAGGAAGTGACCTATGCCGCCGACCAGTTGCACCAAGGCTCAGGCCAGGTTGCCGACCAACTCGACCTGCAGCGGAAAAGCACGACGATGATGGCGGCGGCCATCGAGCAAATGTCGGCCAGCATCCTGGGCGTGGCCGGCCAATGCCGGGAAACCGAAAAGATTTCCTCGACCACGCAGCAACTGTCGCTGCAAGGCCAGCATTCGATCGATAGTTTTATTGCCGATATCAAGCAACTGTTCCTGGAAATAGAGGAGCTGGCCGGTTTGATGCGCAACCTGGAACAGCATTCCCAGCAGGTCTCGCAAATCTCGGAGATGATCAAGGCCATTTCCGAACAGACCAATCTACTGGCGCTGAACGCGGCGATCGAAGCGGCGCGGGCCGGCGAATACGGCCGCGGTTTTGCCGTTGTGGCCGACGAAGTGCGGACGCTGGCGCAACGGGTCAGGCTGTCGGCCGAGGAGATCACCGGCACCACCCAAGCGGTGCGCGAGCAAATCGATCGCGCCGTGCGTTCGATCGACGCCACGCAGCAACGCACCGAGCAGGGTATAGACAAGGCTTACAGCGTAGAGCGCGTGCTGGCCGGGATCAAGGAATATGCCGACAGCGCCTTGGACAACGTGTCGATGATCGCCACCAGCACCGAACAGCAAAGCCAAGTCAGTCTGGAGATCGGTCGCAACGTGGAAAGCATCGCCCAGCATGTCGAAGAAAACAGCAAAGCCGCCCAGGAATCGGCGGCGATCGCCCGCCACCTGTCGAAACTGGCGCAAGTCGCAGCCCATTAACCCGCACCGCAGATATTCCGATGGCCAATACCTTAATCTTGTTATGCGCGGCCGCCGGCTCGGCCGGCTCGGTGTTTGCCGCGATCTGGCATTGCCGCAACCGAAGCCGACTCGCTCACTTGGCCGGCCAACAAACCAGCATCGCCATCAACCGCCAACTAAAGCAATTACTCGGCAAAATACAACAGCACCGCGGTATGGTCAGCGGCTATCTGAACGGCGATGCCAGTTTCAAATATAAAATTTCGGCATTGCAGGCCGAAATCGACCGCGAAGCCGAACAAATCGCCGCCAGCTTGCAGGCCTTGCCGGCCCATCGTGCCGGATTCGAGTCGATTCAATCCCGCTGGCGCGCATTGAGCCCGACCGTACTGCACGGCACCCGCGAGCAAAGCTTCGACAATCACTGCCAATTGATCTCGGCCGTACTGGATTTGATACGCGACATCGCCGAACGCAGCCAATTGCACTGCGATAGCGCCTGCCCGTTCGGATTCGTCGAGATTGTTTGGCATTTGTTGCCGGACACTGCCGAAGCGATCGGCCAAACCCGGGCGATCGGTACCGGCATTGCCGCCGCCGGCCGCAGTCTCAGCACCGAACGCATCAAACTGGGCTACTTGCTGACCCGCATCCGCAATGCCGCAGAGCGCCTCGAGTCCGGTATTGCCCGAACGCCGTCGGCGATGGCCGGTGCCGAATTTCGGCGCAGCTTCGGCGAGGTGCAGCAGCGCATCGGCAGTTTGGTCGGCGATATCGAGCAGCAATTGCTGGCGACCGAACGCCCCGAAATCGACCCGGCCGGCTTTTTCGCCAACGCCACGCAGACACTGAACGGCGTATTCGACCTGTACGACCGGGCCGAAGCGGTCGCCAACCGGGAGTTGCAAACGCTGCTGGCCGGCGCCACCCGGCTGGGCCGCCAATCGCTGGCGGCGCTGCTACTGGGCTTGGCTATCGCCACCGCCGGCATCGTGCCATTGGCGCAGTAAGCCGGCGTCCGGCCGGAACCGCTTGTGTAACGGCGGGGTAAGCCGTTACAGTGGCGCGGTTTGCCGCCCGACCTGCCCCACGGCAACGGCGGCTACCGGACCCGTTCGCGAATTTCGATGCCCAACGCCAAATCCATACCACAAGCCAAAGCCGATTTTCTGATCGGCAATTTGCGACCGCTCGCCGCCGATCCGTTTCTGACCTTATCCGCCTGGTGGCGCGACTACGGCGATGCGGTCGGTTTTCGAGTACTAACCCGGCAATTCTATATGTTCAGCCATCCGCAGATGGCGGAACAGGCCTTGGTCCGTCAGGCCGGCAAGTTCGTCAAAATGTACGACCCGCAAAAGCCCAAAGGCCTGGAGTTGGTGCTCGGCCAGGGCTTGGTCACCAGTCGCGGCGAATTGTGGCGCAATCAGCGGCGTTTGATGCAGCCGGTGTTTCAGCGCGGCAACCTGAGCGCATTGCAGTCGCAAATCGTCGCCGCTGGCCGCGAAATGCTGCTGCGCTGGCAAGGCTTGGGCGATGGGGTCCAGGTCAATCTGTGCGACGAAATGATGCGACTGACGCTGGAAGTCATCACCCAAACCATGTTCGGCACCAGCGTGCTGGATCGGATCGAGGCTATCGCTCCGGCGCTGGACACGGCATTGCGCCACGCCGCCGCGTCGCTGCTGAATCCTTTATCCTTGCCGCCATCGGTGCCGACGCCGCGTAACCGCGCCTTCAACCGGGCCATGGCGACGTTGGACGGCGTGGTTTACGGCATCATCGAACAGCGCCGCACCCATCCGGCGCCCGCCGGCCAGGATTTGCTGGGCATGTTGTTGCAGGCGCGCGACGAGGATAGCGGGGCCGGCATGAGCGACCGCCAACTACGCGACGAAGTGTTGACCATTTTCAGCGCCGGCCACGAGACCACCTCGAATTTACTGAGTTGGACCTTGTACTTGTTGGCCAGGCATCCGGAAGCGCTCGGCCGTTTGCGGCGGGAGTTGCAGGCTTTGCCGGCCGAGGAAGATTGGCAGTTTGCCGACCTGCAAAACCTGGAATACTGCAAGGCGGTCCTGCACGAATCGCTGCGGCTGCGGCCGCCGGTCGGCATCATCATGCGTAAGGTCGCACAAGATGTCGAATTCGAAGGTTACCGGCTCGCCGCCGGGAGCTTGGCGTTGTTCAATATTTTCAACCTGCACCACCATCCGCAATTCTGGGACGATCCCGAGCGCTTCGAGCCGGAGCGCTTTCTCGGCAACCGTAGCCACCGCTTTGCTTTTATGCCGTTCGGCGCCGGCGAACGGATTTGTATCGGCAATCATTTCGCCTTGCTGGAGAGCCAGTTGCTGCTGAGTCTGATCGTGCGCCATTACGATATCGAATTACTCGATCCGGGCGAGGCGGAGATCGAATTAATGGTGAGCCTGCGGCCGAAAGGCGGGTTGCCGGCGAGCTTGCACCGGCTCGCATAAGCCCAGGCAAAAGGCCGGAATCAGGTTGCGGAGAGTCTTGCGCTCGGTTGGATTCCAACCCCGCCGCGGAGATACCGATCAGCTTGAGCTGCCATCATCTCCACTTTGCTCGCGCTCCTTGCTGATCAGCCAATCCAGCACCAGGGCGTAACTGGTCGCCAGCAGGGTTGGGCCGATGAATACGCCAATGAAGCCGAAGGCCAGCAGGCCGCCGAAGATGCCGAATACGATCAGGACGAACGGCAATTCGACTTCGCGGCTGATCAGGACCGGCCGCAACCAATTGTCTATCGTGCCGACGAACAACAGGAACCACAGGGCGATAAAAATCGCCCGGCCGGTTTCGCCTTCCACCAGCAGCCATAACGCAACCGGCAGCCAGACCACGGTGCCGGCGGCCGGAAGCAGCATCAAAAAGAAAGCGACGACGCCCAGCACGAAGGCGTAGGGTACTTCGGCAAGCACGAAGCCGAGCATCGACGCCAAGGCTTGAACCAGCGCGGTGCCGATAATGCCGTATACCACGGCACGCAAGCTGGAGCGGACAATGTGCAGAATGCGTTGGCTGCGTTCGCCGGCCAGGCGCCGAACCGCAATCACCACGTGTTCGGCGACCCGTTCACCGTCGCGATAGAAAAAAAACAACACCAGAATACTCAGGCCCATATGCATCAACTGGCCGCCGAGCTTGATGCCTTGCTGCAAAATCCAGGTGCCGGCACCGAGGGCGTAGGGACGGGCCAGATTCACCAGCCGGCTGGTGTCTTCGCCTATATTTTGCCAAGCCGATTTGGCCCTGTCGCCGAGCCACGGCAGGCGTTCCAGCCATTCCGGGGCTGCCGGCCAGGTGTGCACGCTTTGGTTGAGCCATTGCAACAAGCGGTTGATGTCTTCGGTAAAGCTGAATCCGGCGGTAACGAACGGCGTCAACAGCAGGATACCGATCGGCAGCACCATGGTGGCCGCGGCGCGATTGGCGCTAAAATGCCATTCCCGCAAGCGGGAATAGAGCGGCCAGGTGACGAAACATAAGATGGCGGCCCACAGCAAATCGAACACAAACGGCTGCAGCACCTGGTAACAGGCAAACAACAGCAGGCCCAGTGCGGCCAGACTGGCGGCTTTTTCGTAACGCGTGTTTTGCATGCTCATTGGCGGCCTGCACCGGTTTAACAATACTGGTCCCGAGTTTACGGCATTATCGCGCCGGCCGGTATTGCCGGTTGCGGCTTAATCAGCGCTTGCTTGGCCGGCGAAGCATTCACTAGAATGCGGCAGCGACATTTTGGAGACCCTTGCCGTGAGCGAACCCCGTGAATTCATTCCGATCAATATCGCGGTATTGACCGTATCCGACACCCGCAGCGAAGCGGACGATACTTCCGGTCGCGTGCTAGTCGATGGCCTGCTAGCTGCCGGGCATTCCCTGGCGGATAAAAAAATCGTGCGCGACGATATTTATCAAATTCGCGCCGCCGTCAGCCAATGGATCGCCGATCCCAACGTCAATGCAATCATCACCACCGGCGGAACCGGCGTAACCGGGCGCGACGGTACTCCGGAAGCGGTGTTGCCGTTGCTGGACAAGGTGCTGGACGGCTTCGGCGAGGTGTTTCGGATGTTGTCCTACCAGGACATCAAGAGTTCGACGATGCAGTCGCGGGCGCTGGCCGGCGTCGCCAATGCCACATATATATTCTGCGTGCCGGGTTCTTCCGGTGCTTGCCGCACCGCCTGGGAGGCGTTGATCAAAGACCAACTGGATTACCGCACCCGACCTTGTAATCTGGTGCAACTGATGCCTCGTTTGCTGGAGAAATGATGCGCCGGACTTTTTTATTCTTGGCTGCTGTGGGCGGCTTTAGCGGAGTGGCGCTGGGTGCCTTCGGCGCCCACGGTTTGAAACATCTGCTGAGCGATTACCAATTGGATATCTACAAAACCGCGGTAAATTACCAGATGTGGCATAGCCTGGCGTTGGCACTGGCAGCCTTATTACCCGAGCGGGCGGCGCTGCGTTGGGCGGGAAGGCTGTTCGCGCTCGGCATCCTGCTGTTTTCGGGCAGTCTATACTTGCTGGCGATATTCGATATCAAATGGCTGGGTATGGTTACGCCGCTGGGCGGCCTGGCGTTTTTGGCGGCATGGGGCCTGCTGGCCTACGTCGCGCTTCGAGAATAAGCAGGAGTCACCGATGGAATCCAAACCGCCCGTTCGCCCGTCTTCGCCGTCGCGGCCCGGAACCAGCCGCACCACGCGCGACGAACCCGAAGTCAAGTTGGCGCCGGTCGTCGAAGACGGTCTGCTAAAAGTACTGCATGCCGTGATCCATTTTGCGGTTCGGGTGCTGGCGGTGCTGATGGTGCTGGTGATTTTGTGGGGCGTGGCCGACGTGGTGTATGTGATCTACCAACGCTTGGTCGCGGAACCGTTTATGATGTTGACGGTCTCGGACATATTGTTGATTTTCGGTTCGTTCATGGCCGTGCTGATCGCGATCGAGATTTTTATCAACATCACTTTGTACATCAAGCACGACACGCTACCGATTAAAATGGTGATTGCCACAGCCTTGATGGCCGTGGCCCGAAAAGTGATCATGTTGGATTTCAAGGACCTGGACCCGGCTTATACCGTCGGGATTGCCGCTGTAACGGTGTCTCTGGGCCTGACCTATTGGCTGATTTCCTATAAACCGCAACCCGTCAAAACTGAAGAGCGATAAGCCATGCGCGATGCCAGCCCGCAAACTGTCTACCTGAAAGACTACACGCCGCCGGAATATCTGATCGACCAAGTCGAATTGGATTTCGATTTGGACGACCAGCGCACTAAGGTGCGCGCCAAAATGAGCGTCAGGCGCAATCCGCAGAGCTTGGCCGACAGTGTCGCGCTAAAGCTGTGGGGCGAGGAGTTGCAATTGCTCAGCATCGCCGTCGACGGCCGGCCGTTGAACGCCAGCGAATATCTGGTCGGTGACGAAGCGTTGATTCTCCACGAGGCGCCGCAGGACAGGCCGTTTGACATCCTGATCGAAAATCTGATCAATCCGCAAGCCAACACCGCTCTGGAAGGGTTGTTTCTGTCCAGCAGCATGCTCTGCACCCAGTGCGAGGCGCAGGGCTTTCGTAAAATCACTTGGTTTCTGGACCGGCCGGACGTGATGAGCCGTTTCAAAACCACGCTGGTCGCCGACAAGGCCAAATACCCGGTATTACTGTCCAACGGCAACAAAACCGGCGGCGGCGAGTTGGAGAACAATCGGCATTGGGTCAGTTGGGAAGACCCGTTCGCCAAGCCGTGCTACCTGTTCGCGTTGGTCGCCGGCCAGTTGGAATGTGTCGCCGACGAGTTCGTGACGATGAGTGGCCGGCGGATTGCGCTGGAGATTTTCGTCGAGCAACACAACGTCGACAAATGCGCCCACGCGATGCAATCGCTGAAGAACGCGATGCGCTGGGACGAGGAAACCTACGGCCTGGAATACGATCTGGATTTGTATATGATCGTCGCCGTCGACCATTTCAACATGGGCGCGATGGAAAACAAGGGGCTGAACGTGTTTAACACCAAGTTCGTGCTGGCCCGGCCGGATACTGCTACCGACAGCGATTACGAACACATTGAAGGCGTGATCGGCCATGAATATTTTCATAACTGGTCCGGCAACCGGGTCACCTGCCGCGATTGGTTCCAGTTGAGCCTGAAAGAAGGCTTTACCGTATTCCGCGACCAGCAATTCAGCGGCGACATGACTTCGCCGGCCGTGAAGCGGATCGAAGACGTCAACGCCTTGCGGACTCGCCAGTTTGCCGAAGACGCCGGCCCTTTGGCGCATCCGGTGCGTCCCGAAGCCTATATCGAAATCAACAACTTTTATACGCTGACCGTCTACGAAAAAGGCGCGGAAGTGGTGCGGATGCTGCACACCTTGCTCGGTGCGGAAGGTTTTCGCAAAGGCTGCGATTTATATTTCCAACGCCACGACGGCCAGGCTGTGACCTGCGAGGATTTCGTCAAGGCGCTGGAAGACGCCAACGGCGTCGAATTCGGCCAATTCCGCCGCTGGTATTCGCAGGCCGGCACTCCGTTGCTGGCAGTCGAGCAGGACTACGATACAGCCGGCGGCCGCTTGCAACTGACGCTGCGCCAAAGCTGTCCGCCGACGCCGAATCAGCCGGTCAAACAACCGTTACATATTCCGGTAAAACTGGGGCTATTGAATCCAGACGGGACGCCGGCCGCATTCGAGTTCGGCGGCGAGCGGCACACCGAGGTCACATTGAATCTGACCGAAGCCGAACAAAGCTTCAGCTTCGGCAATCTGGCCGGCAAGCCGGTGGTTTCGTTGCTGCGCGGGTTTTCCGCGCCGGTGACGTTGAAAATGCCGCGCGGTTTGGACGAACTGGCCTTTTTGCTCAGCCACGATAGCGACACCTTCAACCGTTGGGAAGCCGGCCAGCAATTGGCGACGCAAGCCATTTTCGATTTGATCGACAGCATCGAATTGTGTCGGCCGCTGCAGCTGGATTCGATCGTGATCGAAGCGTACCGCAAGGTGCTGGCTGATGCCGGCGGCGATTTGTCCTATCAGGCTTTGCTGTTGGCTTTACCGGAAGAGAGTTATCTGTCCGGCCAAATGGCAATTATTGACGTCGACGCCGTGCACCAGGCCCGCGAGTTCGTCAAGAAAACCCTGGCAACCAGTCTGGCGGATCAATTTCTGGCGCTTTACCGCCAACACCACCGCGACGAATCCGGTTGCTTCGATGCCGGCGCCGTGGGCCGGCGCCGCCTGAAAAACACCTGCCTGAGCTACCTGAGTAAATTGGAAACGCCGGACAGTCACCGTCTGGCCGAGCAGCAATTCCGCGGCGCCCGCAATATGACCGACCAAATCTCGGCATTGTCGGCGATCGTAAACAGCTACAACCCGGACAAAGCCGATTGCCTCGACAGTTTTTACCGGCAATGGCAGCAGGAGGCGCTGGTCATCGACAAGTGGTTCGCGCTGCAGGCGACCAGCAGCATGCCGAATACCTTTGCCACCGTGCAGAATCTGATGCGGCACCCGGCTTTCGATATGAAAACGCCGAACCGGGTTCGGGCCTTGGTCGGCGCCTTTAGCCAGTCGAATCCGTTGCATTTCCATGCTGCGAATGGCGAAGGCTACCGGTTTTTGGCCGACCGCGTGATCGAATTGAATGCGTTGAATCCGCAAATCGCCTCGCGCATGGTCAGCGGTCTGGCGCAATGGCGGCGCTACGACGCCAACCGGCAAAGCTTGATGAAACAGGAATTACAGCGTATTGTCGCTACCGAACATTTGTCGAAAGATGTCTACGAGATTGCCAGCAAGAGTTTGGCGTAGCCGTCACAATCACGTAAACTAGCTTCGGACCCAGTTACCCGCATTAGCATGAACCCACGCACCGCCCAGGTTGAACGCAACACCCTCGAAACCCAGATCAAGATTTCGGTTAATCTCGACGGCAGCGGCTCAGCCGCGTTCACTACCGGCCTGCCGTTTTTGGACCACATGCTGGACCAAGTGGCCCGGCACGGCTTGATCGACATGGAAATCGTGTCTCACGGCGATCTACACATTGATGCCCACCACAGTGTCGAAGACATCGGCATCACCTTGGGCCAGGCGGTTGCCAAAGCGCTTGGCGATAAAAAAGGCATTTACCGCTACGGCCACGCCTATTGTCCGCTCGACGAATCCTTGTCGCGGGTGGTGGTGGATTTTTCCGGCCGGCCGGGATTGTTTTACGATGTCGAATTCAAGCGCGCGCTGATCGGCAATTTCGACGTGGATTTGTTCAAAGAATTTTTTCAGGGTTTCGTCAACCACGCCGGCGTGACTTTGCATATCGACAATCTGAAAGGCGGCAACGCCCACCACATTGCCGAAACCGTTTTCAAGGCATTCGGCCGGGCAGTGCGGATGGCGATCAGCCCCGATCCGCGCATGGCCGGAATCATGCCGTCCACCAAAGGCACTCTGTAAACTCTTCACAGCCGCTTCGAACTTTTGACCTTAAATATCTAACTGTTATGCCGTCAGTTGCCGTCATCGATTACGGAATGGGTAATCTGCATTCCATCGCCAAAGCGCTTCAACATGTCTATAGCCGAAGCCAAGTACTGGTCAGCTCCGATCCGGAAATTATTCGCGGAGCGGACCGGGTGGTGTTTCCCGGCGTCGGCGCAATTCGCGATTGCATCAATGCGCTGCACGACAGCGGTTTGGCCGAGGTCATTAAAGAGGTGGCTGCCGCGAAACCGATGTTGGGAATTTGCCTGGGCATGCAAGCCCTGCTGACCGACAGCGAGGAAAACGGCGGTGTCGCCTGTCTCGGCCTATTACCCGGTCATGTCCGGCGCTTCGCCGACGATCTGCGTGACGGTGACGGCGAGGTCCTGAAAATTCCGCACATGGGCTGGAATCAAGTCGAACAGAAGCCGCATCCGTTATGGAAAAATATCCCGGACCGCAGTCGTTTCTATTTCGTGCACAGCTATTATGCGGTGCCGGACGACGCGCGCCATACTGCTGCAACCGCAGATTATCCGCAAACCTTCACCTGTGCCTTGGCCAATGGCAATCTGTTTGCCGTCCAATTTCATCCTGAAAAAAGCCAGACGGTCGGATTGCAATTGTTGCAAAACTTCCTGGCCTGGGACGGGACGGCGTAACCGCCAACCTTCTGCGTTGGCTTTACTAACCCTTTGAAATAGTGATTTAACTGTCGAGATTTAGATATGTTGCTGATACCCGCAATTGACTTGAAGGAAGGAAAATGTGTCCGCTTGCGTCAGGGCCGTATGGAAGACGACACCGTGTTCTCCGACGATCCGGTGGCGGTTGCGGGGCGCTGGGTTGAAGCGGGCGCGAAGCGTTTGCACTTGGTCGATTTGGACGGCGCCTTTGCCGGCAAGCCGAAAAACGCCGACATTATTCACGCCATCGTCGAGGCTTACCCGGAAGTGCCGATTCAAATCGGCGGCGGCATCCGCGACGAGGACACCATCCAAGCCTACCTGGAAGCCGGCGTACAATACGTGATCATCGGCACCAAAGCCGTCAGCGAGCCGCATTTTGTCCGCGACGCAGCGATCGAATTTCCCGGCCACATCATCATCGGTCTGGACGCCCGCGACGGCAAGGTGGCGATCGACGGCTGGTCCAAACTGTCTCGCCACGACGTGATCGATATGGCGCAAAAATTCGAATCCAATGGTGTTGCGGCGATTATCTACACCGATATCTCCCGCGACGGCATGATGCAGGGCGTTAATGTCGAAGCCACCGCCAAGCTGGCCAGTTCGGTACACATCCCGGTCATCGCCTCCGGCGGCATCACCAATCTGGACGATATCCGCGCTTTGGGTGCCGTGGCCCAAGAAGGCATCATGGGCGCGATTACCGGCCGCGCAATCTACGAAGGCACCTTGGATTTCGCCGAAGGCGCCAAACTGGCCGCTTCCTTCGGCGGCGAGGATTGAACGGCAACCCGCCATGAGCCTAGCCAAACGCATCATTCCCTGCCTGGACGTCGATAACGGCCGCGTTGTCAAAGGCGTCAAATTCGTCGATATCCGCGATGCCGGCGATCCGGTCGAAATCGCCCGCCGCTACGACCGCGAGGGCGCCGACGAACTTACCTTTCTCGATATCACCGCCACCCACGACAACCGGGATACGATGGTCCATGTGGTCGAACAGGTTGCCAGCGAGGTGTTCATCCCGCTGACCGTGGGCGGCGGTATCCGTAGCTCGGACGATATTCGCCGTATGCTGAATGCCGGCGCCGATAAGGTCGGTATCAACAGTGCCGCGGTGTTCCGGCCTGAGTTCGTCAAGGAGGCCGCCGACAAGTTCGGTTCGCAGTGCATCGTCGTCGCGATCGACGCCAAGAAAGTCAGCCAGGACGGCGAGGCGGAGCGCTGGGAAATTTTTACCCACGGCGGCCGCAAACCCACCGGCATCGATGCCGTGGCATGGGCGGTGCGGATGAAGGATTACGGTGCCGGCGAAATTCTGTTGACCAGTATGGACCGCGACGGCACCAAGTCCGGCTTCGATCTGACCTTGACCCGCGCCATCAGCGAAGCGGTCAGTATTCCGGTGATCGCCTCCGGCGGCGTCGGCAACCTGGACCATTTGGCCGACGGCATCATCGAAGGCAAGGCCGATGCGGTGTTGGCCGCCAGTATTTTCCATTTCGCCGAATATACGATAGAACAGGCCAAACGCCACATGCAGTCGCGCGGTATCGAGGTGCGGTTATGACGACTACTTGGCTGGAACAAATCGAATGGACCGAGGACGGATTGGTGCCGGCCATTGCCCAGGACCACAGCAGCGGCCGAGTGTTGATGTTTGCCTGGATGAATCGGGAATCGCTGGCCCTCACCGTCGCCGAAGGCTACGCCGTGTATTGGTCGCGCTCCCGCCAGCGTTTGTGGCGCAAAGGCGAAGAATCGGGTCATCGCCAAAGAATCGTCGATCTGCAGTTGGATTGCGACGGCGACGTGATTTTATTGAAGGTGGAACAGGAAGGCGGCATCGCCTGCCATACCGGCCGGGAGAGCTGTTTCTTCCGCAGTTTCAAAGACGGCGATTGGCAAGTCAGCGAAGCCGTGTTGAAAGATCCGCAAGCGATATACAAATAAACGGCTATTGCCTTAGACACAGCGGCAGGCACGATTGGCGGCCTGTAGCGAACCCTCCAGTTCTGGTGTCGTTATCGATGCCTCCCTTCCCGGCTTTGCGTTGCGGCTGTCGGCCTTCGGCTGGCAGGGAATTATTTGCTGTGGCCGCAAGTCCCAGCTAAGGTTAAAGTAATCCAGCGGATTGACGCTATAAAACGGACTATCCCTACAGTCGTTACGCTCAACGCCGGCACGCACCGGTCGGGCGCTCAGAATCGCGGTATTGGCTTATGATACTGATCGTAAAAAATATTCCTTCTGCTTCCCAGGAAGACGAATTGGCCGATTTCGTTGCACCGGCTTTGCGGTTTTGTTTTTGGTTGCCGTTCAAAGTAGGCCGAATTTTGAAGACCGATATTTTTTGTCTGAAAAACCTGAGAACCAATGTGCTGTCGTTTCACGGCCGAGTCTTTATCGACGACGATAAAGCCGGGCGCCAGGCGATCAAGAAATTGCACGGCAAGCGTTTCAAAAACAAAATCGTCGAAGTGCGCGAGTATTTCATTCGATCCGGAAAAAACGACCGCCGCGCCGGGCAACAGATCGTCACGGTCGAAATGTTGGAAAAACGCAAGGGCGATCGCCGCTGCAACGTCAAGCATGACAACGAAACGCCAATCCACACCAACGTATTCGATACCCGCAACGTCTACCAAGTCAGCCGGCGAGCTAGAAACGAGTTTTACGACGAATGATTGCAGGCGCCGCCGGTGCAAGCGAGCCGTGCTGACGATACTGCTGCCGTCTCGGACGCAGGCTCAAATCCGGCAATCGGCCTTACAAGCCTTGCCCGCCAGCCACGCCCCCAGCGGCAAACGGTAGCGGGCGAAATACGCATACAGTTTGGCAAACAGCGGCCGGGTCAAAGGCCAACGCAACGGCGCAGCCAACCAAGCCAGACCCAGCAAGCTATAGGTCGCGTGGAAGGCATCGATGCCTTTCACCAGCGAGCCATCGGCCCGCACGCCGTGAATTTCCGCCATCAACTCGGCCTCGGTACAACCCAAATATTCCGGTACGAAGTTGTTTGCGTGGATATCCTGAAACGCGACGCGGCCGGCGGCGTTTCTGGACTGTAGCCAAGCCACTTCTCGCCGGCAAATCGGACAGTGGCCGTCGTAGAGTAGAGTGAATTCGGCGTTGGTGTTCATCGCGTTACCTGTGTGCGTCAAAGGACCGGGGGCTGTTATCGACCACGATCTATCCCCGATAGGCTACCGGACGAAACGCATTCGGCAAGTTCAGTTCCCGGATCGATCGCTGGCGCCGAAACCGCCGCCGCCCGGCGTTTCAATGACGATGCTGTCGCCGGCTTCGACTCGAATGTCCGCGCAGCCGGCTAATTCGACCGTTTCGCCGCCGGCTTTGAGCAAACGGTTGACACCCGGCGCGCCAGGCCAACCGCCGCGCATACCGAACGGCGGCTGGCGCCGGTGGCTGGAGAGAATGGCTACCGTCATCGGCCGGCAAAATTCGATCCGGCGTAGCACGCCGTCGCCGCCGCGATAACGCCCGTCACCGCCGCTGCCCTCGCGTAGCGAAAACTCGCGCAATAGCACCGGAAACCGTTGCTCCAGAATTTCCGGATCGGTGATGCGCGAGTTGGTCATGTGGGTATGCACACCGCTGGTGCCGGCGAAACCGTCCCCGGCTCCGGAGCCGCCGCAGATGGTTTCGTAGTACTGGTAATCCCGGTTGCCGAAGGTCAGATTGTTCATCGTGCCTTGGGATGCGGCCAGCACGCCCAACGCGCCGTACAAGGCGTCGACGATGTACTGTGATGTCTCGACGTTGCCGGCCACCACGGCGGCCGGATATTGCGGATTCAACAAACAACCTTCCGGAATCAAGATATCCAGCGGCTTCAGGCAGCCGGCATTTAACGGAATGTCGTCCTGCACCAGCGTCCGCATTACGTAAAGCACGGCAGCCTTGCATACCGCCGCCGGCGCGTTGAAATTGTTCGCCAACTGCGGCGAGGTGGCGGAAAAATCGATCCGTGCACTGCCCGTATCCCAATCTATGGAGACGCTGACGGCAATGGTGCCGCCTTGATCCAATGGGTAGGCGAAGCTGCCGTCGTCCAGCGTTTTCAATAAGCGGCGGACGCAGGCTTCGGCGTGGTCCTGCACGTGTTGCATATAGGCAAGTACCACCGCTAACGAATAATCGCCGACCATGGCCAATAACTCCTGAGTGCCTTTTAGATTGGCGGCGATTTGTGCCTGCAGATCGGCCAGATTTTGCTGCGGATTGCGCGTCGGGTGGCGGTTGCCGGCCAGCCATTCCAGAATCGCCGCTTCCCGAAACCGGCCGCCGTCCAGAATTTTCAGTCCGGCGCTGATCACGCCTTCATCGTCGATATGCCGGCTGGCGGCCGGCATCGATCCCGGCGAAATGCCGCCGACATCGGCATGGTGACCGCGCGAGGCGACGAAAAACAGCAGTTGCCGCTCGGCGTCGAATACCGGCGTCACCACGGTGATATCGGGTAGATGGGTGCCGCCGGCGTAAGGCGAATTCAGCAGGTAGGCGTCGCCGGGTGCCAGGTCTTTACCATGGCTCAGCGCCAAGGCTTTGACGCTTTCGCCCATCGATCCCAGATGGACCGGGATGTGCGGGGCATTGGCGATCAAATTGCCGCCGGCATCGAACACTGCGCAGGAAAAATCCAGCCGCTCCTTGATATTGACCGAATGCGCGGTGTTTTGCAGTACGAAACCCATCTGCTCGGCCACCGACATGAAGCGCTTGTTGAAGATCTCCAGCATGACCGGGTCGGGGCCCGCGGCGAGGGACGGGGCGGCGATCGAGTATTTGTTTCCGCTCAGCAGCAGATCGCCGTTATGCTGCATCAGGGCTTGCCAGCCGGGCTCGACCACGATGGTCGAAGTCGGCTCCAATATCACTGCCGGCCCCGCCACTGCTTGCCCGCAGCCCAGTCGTTCCCGGCGGTAGACCGGCGCATCGTGCCAACGGCCGCGGCTGAACAGGCGCGTGCTGCCTTGCGCCTCGCCATCGTGGCGATTTGCAACAGTTGGCGCTATCTCGCTAAAGCGCGAGTCGCAAGCGATGCTTTCGACCTGCAAGCTGGCAATCACCACCGGCCGCTCGTAGCAAAAGCCGAATTGGCGCCGGTATGCCGCGGCAAAATCCTGCAGTATTGCCTCGGGTTCGGCGTAGTCGACCGTCAAGGCGGTATCGCTGCCTTGATAACGCAGTGCCAGGCGCCAGCGGCTAATGGATTGGTCCGGGTCCAGGCCCTGAGCGGCCAGCTCGCGCCGCGCAGCCTGTTCCAAGTCTGAGAAACGCCGCCGCAACTCGGCTGCATCCACCTCCTGCCATAAACCTTCCAATGCCGCTTGCTTCAGCACCCGAAACTCGGCCAGGCCAATGCCGTACGCCGACAGCACGCCGGCCAACGGATGCAGCAATACCTTGCGCATGCCCAGGCGTTCGGCCAGCAGGCAGGCGTGTTGCGCGCCGGCCGCGCCGTAACAGCACAAGGCGTAGTCGGCGAGCTGGTAGCCCTTTTGCACCGAGATTTTTTTGATGGCCTCGGCCATATGCTCGACGGCGATCTCCAAAAAACCCTCGGCGACTTGTTCCGGGCTGCGGCGTTCGCCGCTGGCGGCGGAAACTTCGGCCGCCAGTGCGGAAAATAGCGTCGTTACCCGCTCGCGGTCCGGCGGCAAGTTACCCTTCGGGCCAAACACCGCCGGAAAATCCGGTAACTTGCCCAGTAGCAGATTGGCGTCGGTCACTGTCAACGGCCCGCCGCGCCGGTAACAAGCCGGACCGGGATTGGCGCCGGCCGAGTCCGGCCCCACCCGGCAGCGCAAGCCGTCGAAATGCAAAATTGAGCCGCCGCCGGCAGCGACGGTATGAATCGCCATCATTGGCGTCCGCATGCGGACGCCGGCGACTTCGTTGTCGAAACTGCGCTCCAGCTCGCCGGCGTAATGGGCGACATCGGTGGAGGTGCCGCCCATATCGAAGGCGATAATCTTGGCCAACCCGGCGCCTTTGGCTGCCGCAATCGCGCCAACCACGCCGCCGGCCGGGCCGGATAGGATGCTGTCCTTGCCGTGGAAGGCGTCCGCCCGCACCAGACCGCCGTTCGATTGCATGAACAACAGGCTTGGGGTCGAGTCGCCAGTTGGCAGGCCGCGTTCGACCTGCGCGACGTAACGGCGTAACACCGGCGACAGATAGGCATCGACCACCGTAGTATCGCCGCGGGCGACGAATTTCGGCAGCGGGCTGGCGAGATGCGATAACGAAATATGCTCGAAACCAATGTCGGCGGCCAACTCGGCTAGCAGCAATTCGTGTTGCGGGTAGCGCCAGGCATGCAGCAACACGACCGCGAGATTGCGAATGCCCAGGTCGTAAAGCCGCCGCAATTCGGCGTTGGCTTGGTCCTGAGTCAGCTCCTGCAATACCCGGCCGTCGGCGCCGACGCGGACGTCGATTTCGGCTACCGCCTGATAGAGGGGCTCCGGCCGGCGAATCTGCAGCGCGAAAATATCGGGTCGGTTTTGGTAGCCGATACGCAGACAATCGCGGAAGCCGCGGTTCGTAACCAACGCAATGGCGGCGCCCTTGCGTTCCAGCAAGGCGTTGGTGCCGACCGTGGTGCCCATTTTGACGGCGGCTATCCGGTCCTTATTGCCGGTGCCGGACTCCCGCAGAATCTGGCTTATGCCGTGCAGTGCGGCGTCCGGATAGAGTTCCGGATTTTCCGAAAGCCACTTGCGAACTGCCACCTTTCCGTCCGGGGCCAGCGCCACGATATCGGTAAAAGTGCCGCCCCTGTCGATCCAAAACTGCCAGCCCGCCGCCATCGAAAAAAACCTACTAGAAATTACTAATCAAATTTTTGCTAACTTTATGTAATGATAGCCATTCTTCGACAATGGCATTTTAATTGATGCCGGCCCGGATAACGCGGTTGCCGGGCCATTGCGCGGCAATAATAATCACATAGGGGGAAAGGCGTGGAAACTTTGTTCGATTTGGTTCTGGTCGCGGCGGCCTTGTACGGCGCGAAAGCGTATTTGACCGCGCCGGAAGTCGTCACCGACCGGGAAATTTTTTCCAGCCGGGGTTCGATGTTCGTGAAAAGGCTGGTCAGCGAGCAAGCCGGCCAAGGCCGGCCAAGCCAACCGGGTTCGCCTGTTCCGCGCTCCGAACCGCCGCTAGCCAAGCCCGAACCAAGCCAAGGCATTATCGCCGAAGTCGAACCAACGCTGCCGGCCGAATCGGATATGCCGGCGGCCGTCACTGCGTCCGCGGCTGAACAGGATGCCGACCTATTGCCGGTAGCGGTTGAATTGCAGGTGCCGCAGGATTCGGTATTGAATCGGCATTATTGGGCGCAACGCGCCGCCGAGCGCGCCGCGATCGAGCAACCCTACCCGACCGATTCGGTTTTACTGCGCCATTGCCGACAGATACAAGCGGCGGCCCTGCAGGTCGAGGTGCTGGACGCCGATACCGGTCGTGCGGTCGAGCCGGTTGCGGCCGAGCAAACCGCGGATGCTGTCGGCGCTGGCGGGGCGATCCCGGAAGATTCGGTGTTGAAGCGTCATTTCCTGGCCGATGCCCGGTACCGGATCGAACAACAGTACGGCCCTTGTCCCGATGAAACCGTGTTGCGCCGCCATCACCAGCAGTTGGTGGCCGCCGCCTGGGACGCTTTTTTGGCCGGTTTGGCTTAATCCGCGCTTTGACCAGTCCGCAGCCGCAGTCATTTTCGAAGAAATGCCAGAATGCACCTGGCGTCTGCCGACAACTGGTTTAAAATTCAAGCGTTACCGGAGTGATTAGTCCTGGCCGGTCAGGGTATTTTCTGCAGAGAACGGTCCGCTCCGGTCTTAGGCAGCCTTATATGGGAATAGAACTCGCGTTATCATGATTAACACACCGTATGCCTTGAAAGATTCGCGCCCTAACCGGGCCTGGCTGGCGTTGGCTGCCTGCATGTCTTACGCCGGAATCGAACCGGTATCGGCGACGGATATGCCGCCTGCGGCTGCGGAAGCGATAGCTCCAGCGGCGATTGAAGCGGCGCCGGTGCCGGCGGCAAATTTTATTCCGGCCGACAACCCGATCGGCAGTTTGCTACTGAGCCGGCAACACCCGCTGTTGGCGCGGGCCGACTTCAGCCGGGTTAGCGACTTTGTCGTGCAAATCTACCAAGCCAATAATTTTCAGCCGATTTGGCTTAACGCCAACCGCTCGGAAAAAAACCTGAACGATTTGTTCGGTATGTTGGATAACGCGGCTGGCAATGCGCTGTCTCCCGCCAGCTACGATGTCGAGCGCCTGAAACAATTCGTGGGTTCTCCGGTCGCCGATAATGCGACTGCTGCCGGCTACGACGTGGCCTTGACCGTATCGTTAGTGCGGTTTCTGCACGACTTGCGCCAAGGCCGGGTCGATCCGCGCGACGTTCAATACCCGGTGCATATTGCCCCCAAGCCGGCGTTGGATATTGCCGGTTTGTTGAAACAACATCTGGAAACTCAGACGCTGAGCGAACTGGCGGCAGTGTTCGAACCCAAAGCCAAGCAGTATCAACAATTGAAGCGGGTTTGGAACCGGATGCAACTGTTGGCCGGGCAATCTGCGCTGCACGAATTCAAGCCCGGCAAGCAATTGCGCCCGGGCGATAAGCATCCCCATATTGTTTACCTGCGGCAAAACCTGCTGGCAATGGGCCTGATCGCTGATAACGTCAATCCGGAAAGCAAGGTTTACGATGCCGATCTGGTCGAAGCCGTGAAAAAAGTCCAACAGCAACAAGGCTTGAAAGCCGACGGCGTGATCGGCGTCGCGACTGCCGCCTTATTCAACCGGCCGCCGCAGGAAAAATTGGCGCAGTTGGAGTTGGCGATGGAGCGCTCGCGCTGGATTCCGGATCCGAGCGACGGGCCGATGATCCTGGTGAATATCCCGGCCTTCGAATTGTGGGCGTTCAATTCGCCCGACGATGCCAATCCGTTGAATATGAAGGTCATCGTCGGCAAATCCCCGGACAAACAAACCCCGGTACTGTGGGAGGAAATGAAGTACCTGGAGTTCATGCCGTACTGGAATATTCCGAAGAATATTTTCGAGAAGGAAATTTTACCGAAAGCGGCGAACAACCAAGGTTATTTAGCCAGTCAGGACATCGAACTGGTGCGGCACCAAAACAGCGAGGAAAAAGGCGGCGGCAGCTATCTGCGCGCCCGCCAGCGCCCCGGCAAGAAAAATCCGTTGGGCCGGGTCAAGTTCGTGTTTCCGAACACCGCCGACGTTTATTTGCACGACACGCCGAGCCGGGCCGCGTTTAACCGGCCGCGGCGCGATCTGAGCCACGGCTGCGTCCGGGTCGCCGAGCCCAAGCGTCTGGCCGAGTTCGTGCTGGGCGACCAGCAGGGCTGGGATAAGGACACGATAGAACAAGCCATGTCGGCCCCGAAAACCCGCCACGTCACCTTAAAACGTTCGGTGCCGGTACTGTTTTATTACGCGACCACCTTTATCGATCACGCCGACCAGTTGCACGTCTATCCGGATATCTACGGCCAGGACGAACTGCTGCAGAAGGCTTTGAACAAATTGCAGGCACCCACTGCCGGCACCAACCAATTGGCCGCCAGCGGCAAAGCCGCGGCTGCAACCAGCAGTCAGTAGTGGGCAAACTGGACCGGGCATAAAAAAGCGCCGGGATCGGCGCTTTTTTATGCGGCTGAGCGCGAAGGTACTAAAAAGTCCAGGTCCGGAAAGTACCGGTATCGAGATGGATAAAATTCGATTCCGGGTAATAACCGACGCCGCCGCGATGCATGGCCAGCGCCGCGTTGTGGATTCGGCGCAGATCGAAACGTTCGATGCGGATGTCCACCGCTCGGCCGTGCATGTGGAAGCTGTTGTTAGCGACACCGGTATGTTCGGCGTGCAGTTTGGCGTTGGTCAACGGCGAACGGTAGCCGCAGATGACGCCGAAAGGCTGCTGCAAGCCCAGCATTTGTTTCAGATCGTGCAATTGGTCGAGCAACTCGGGGTCGATCGGATGCACATCGTCGGTACGGTAATCGCGCAGTAAGAAACTGATTTCATCCAACGCGTCGGTCAGGTAGCGGCCTTTCTCGAAATAAGTCAGATTCAGCTTGTCGCCGGTATGCGGATTTTGAAACGCCAGCGAACGGTGAGAAGTCATTCTGCTGCGGTCGGCGAGGAACATCGGTTCCTGATCCAACGCAATCATCGGCTCGCGTTGGCCGGGGCGAATCACCGAATGCACTCTGCCGCCGCTTTCATGGCTATGGCTGATCTGTGCGGTACGTAGCCCGTGCTTTTTGCCGTGGTAAACGTCGCGGATTCTGGCTTGGTATTGTGCGTGATGGTCGGCGTGGGCCAGTTGTATCCGGCCGTGCTGGATTTTCGCCGATTTATGACTGTTATGGGCGGTTAGCGTTTTTTTCTCCGCATGCCGCGCTGCTTTGCCGGCTTGAATCGCCTCGTGTTTGGGCAGGCGCGCCGCGCTTTTAGCCGCCTTGCCGGTTCTATGGTTCTTGTCGGCTTTAACTGCCGCACTTTTGGCAGCATGAGCTACGCCGGGCATTGCGATAGATAAAACGGCACCCAGCGCCAGGCGGCCGAAAAAGCTGCGTCGCGACAGCTCCACTTCGCCTTGCGTATCGCCATCATTCTCTAAGTTATGTCTCAGCATCCATAATCTCCTGTTTAACATCTTACGGATAGTGCTTGATTCCGAAGGTTAAAATCCAAAATTAGTTGTTCCGATTATAGCAGTCTATCACACAGAAGCGACTGTAAAGCCAAAACGGCTGTCAATTGTCGGTAATATTACAATTGCCTGAAGGTGCATATTCCGTTCTCGGTATGTTACCGGCGTCGCGGATTTAACGGTTTTTCAGCTTCCGGTAAAGTTCGACCATGCCTTCCGTTAAAGCTGGATCCGCGCAGTACAGCACGCCGCAATGGTTCATAAACAAGGAGCCGTCCGGATTCAATAGCAAGGCCCGGCCGAACATGTCGCAAGCGATGGCGCCGGTCTCGCGGAACAGGCAAGCCGTGGCTGCATAATCCCAGACGCTACCGCCGCCGGGTTGCGGTTTCGGGAATTTGAAGTAACAGGCCGGCGCATCGGTCAAGACTTGGCAAGCGTTCAGCGCGGCACCGCCCTGCAAGGTCAGAGTGGCACCGGTATAACCCAATGCGACGGCCAGACGTTCCAGTTCAATCCGGGCTGCGGGGTAGAGCGGGTCGGCGGCAAAGCTCTTGTCGGTGATGAAATTCAGGACGCTCCCGCCTGCTTTAGGCAACTCCAACAGATGCGAATCGCGCCAGGCGCCGCCGTTTTGCACGGCCCGATACAAGGTTCGCGCCAGCGGATCGTAAACCACGCCGATCAGCGCGGTTCCGCCGCGCTCGACCAATGCGATCGATACCGAGTAACCCGGCACGCCTTCGACGAACGGCAAGGTGCCGTCCAACGGATCGATACTCCAGAAGTAGTCTTTTCGCAGCCGGCTGCCGTCGTCGGCCTGCTCTTCCGAAAGTACGGCCAGATCGAACATATCGCAGGCGGGGCGCAAGGCCTGCAAGATCGTTTGCTGGCTCAGATGGTCGACTTCGGTAACCACTTGCGCCGCCAGACTGCCGCCGCCAGTCTTATTGCCGACCGCAATCCGGCGGCCGGCATGGCTTTCTATAATGTGTCCGGCCTGATACGCCGCGGCAATGGCGCACTGGCAGAGTAAATTGAGTTCGGTTGTCGACAGTCGCATATTCAGGGTTCCGGGCTATCGGTCAATTCCGCGATCACTTGCCGCGCCAGCCGTTCGCTGTAACTGTCTGCCGGCCAATGCTGCGGGCTCCAGCCTTTCAGGAAACGATGGAAATCGGTCCAGGCAAGCGGGTACAACAGCCGCCATTCGCGTTCCAGTGCATCCGCATCGACGTTGTTAGCTTTGGTTTGCAGAGCGGTCCTCAGCGCTTGAAAATAGAAGTCCAGCAACTCGGCTTCGCGGCGTTCCGCCGCACGGCTGTCCAGGCAACTATCGATAAAATAGGCCACATCTTTCATCCCGCAGCCGCCGCCGACGTACTGAAAATCCACCGCGGCGACGCGTTCGCCGTCCTGCGAGAAACAGAAATTGGCTAGTTTGGCGTCGCCGTGGACCAGGGTTTGATGCACGCTGGCATTGAGTTTGCGGTCGATCGCCGCCGCGGCGCGCTTTAAACCGGGGTCGGCCAAGGCCTGCAATTCGTCCGGCCGGGTTGCCAAATGCCAGTAGGTACCGGTTTGCCACAGGCCATCCGGTTTTACGCCGAGGAAAGTGGCGTGAAAATGGGCCAGCCAATTCAGGCAGGCGCGGAGTTCCGTATCGGTCAAACGGGCGCGCCGCGCTGAAAACCCAGCCGCGTCCAAGTCTTCCAGCACGATCAAGATCTCGTCGCCGAACGACTCTGCTGTCAGACAGGCCGGCACCCGACACTGCCCATCGCAGCGGCGGCTCCATTGGCCGTACCAGGTGGTTTCGATCCGGTAAGAACGCAATTTGCGCTGATGGGATATGCCCGATTCGTTGCGCTGCACCGGCAACTTTACGTGCTTGACGACCACGCTGGCGCGATTGCCGCCGACCAAGCGGTAGCGCACGATCTGGCCGTAACCGCTCCATAGCCTTTGCACCGGTTCGGCGCCGCTGATATCGGCCGCCGCGGCGGCGCGTAGAATCAGGTCGCGAATACGGTGGTCCATCGAAGTCTGGGTGACGATGCCGGCCCGGTTCGGACCGGCGGACAACCTTAAAAGAACAGTTCCCGCATTTTCTGCCCTGGCGACGGCGCCCGCATGAAGGCTTCGCCGACCAGGAAGGTGTAGATGCCGTTATCCTGCATCAGTTTGACGTCGGCCGGAGTGTGGATGCCGCTTTCGGTAACCACCAGCTTGTCGGCCGGTATCGTGTTTTTCAAATCCAGCGTGGTTTGCAACGAGACCTCGAAGGTACGCAGGTTGCGGTTATTGATGCCAATCATGTTGGTGTTCAGCCGCAACGCCCGCTCCAATTCGGCGGCATCGTGCACTTCCACCAGTACGTCCATGCCCAGTCCCGTCGCGGTATCGGCCAATTCCTGCAGCATCGCGTCGTCCAATGCAGCGACGATCAGCAACACGCAATCGGCGCCCAATGCCCGCGACTCGTGGATTTGGTACGGGTCGATCATGAAATCTTTGCGGATCGCCGGCAGCGGGCATCTTTCGCGCACCATCTGCAGATTCGCTTCCGAACCCTGAAAAAACTCTTTGTCGGTCAGCACCGACAAGCACGTCGCGCCGTTGAAAGCGTAATCGACCGCGATTTCGACCGGCTTGAAATCTTCCCGGATCACACCCTGACTGGGCGAAGCCTTCTTGATCTCGGCGATGATCGCCGGCTTTTGCTGGTCTGCCTTGCTGCGCAAAGCCTGATAAAAACCGCGCGGACCTTGCACGCCGGTCGCAATTTCCTGCAACACTGAAATCGGCGTGTTGTTCTTGCGGCGGGCGACTTCTTCGGTTTTTTTGGCGAGGATGGTTTTTAGGATGTCGGGAGTATCGGTCATGGTGTGTTGTTCGATTTGGTTATGTGTCGCTATCGCGACGGATTATATTTGAAGTCGGGTCTCGGCCCGACAGCCGAGATACTTTTTCTACGAAAACCATCCCTGGTTTTCGCCCTTCGGGCCAGCCTATCGGCTGTTCAAATTCGCTCCAGGCGAATTTGTGCTTGTCCAAAAAAAGTATCCAAAAGAAAAGACGCCCCATGCCGCTTGTATCCTGCGCTCCGAAGGCTTTGAACGGGGAGAAAAACCGTTCCCAAATTTAAAGCTGTCTCGTTTCTTATCATTCCGACGCTGGAGCGCCAAAAAAATTAGTTTCTAAGCAAAGTACATGGAAAAAATAAAAACTCTTTAATCAGATTTTCTTATTATTTGAAGTGGCATCGCTAACTGCTTTTATCATTTTAACTACATTATCCATGACCTTTGGGTCAAAGTTAGTTTGTTCTATTTTTGTAAATGCGCTATCGCTGCTTATGTTCCAGTTTTCAAATATTGATTTCATATCTGACTGATTTACATTGTTTCCATAAACCTCCAAATACAACTTCCCGAAATTAATCGCGTGCATTCGATCGCTTCTCTTTAGGGACTCATGCATATATGCGTTTCCAAGGTTGTATGCATGTTTTGCCCATGCCCCGAACAATGCTACAACAATCAATCCCTTTAGAATTAGAAAGCCAAAAAACAACCAGTCTATATTGTTTTTTGCTGCTGAGTTAAATTCAAATGCCCCATAAAATAGTGCCCCTAAAGCCGTCGCAATTGCGCAACCTAAGGCAATATTGGCTTGACGGTTCCACTTATCTGACTTTCTTGAGAAATCTGATTCCTTTTTCTCTAAAACTTCCAATGCGGATTTAACAAACTCGGGAACTTTTATTTCTATTTTTTCTTGAACTTGCTTTTGATGCTCCTCTTGAAGAAGTCGAATTTTATCCCGTAACTCGGACTCCCGCTTCAAGTAGTTATTTTCGATGTTTTTAAATTTGTTTTGCCGTGAATGAAGTTCTCTCTCAGTTTCTGCAATTTGTTCTTTTAATTGCTCAATTTGAATTGCGTATTGTTCCTCTCTGGCGCGCAGACGCCTTTCCATCAATCTTTCTTTTTCTTCAATTTCCTGAATTCTTGCAAGAGCCTCTCGCTCAAGTGAATTCTCAAACTTTTCCGACAAATAAAATTTAAAATTTTCGTCAAGCTCTTTCTCGTCTTCAGAAAGCTCAAATAATAAATTCCGTTTTTCTATTGGAAGTGACTTGAGAATTCTATTTCTTAGATCGCTACTTACTACCTTGATTGTTCTTAGGAAAGTTTTATTGTCTAGTACCTTGGGTAGAGATGCTATTAAGCTGTTATTAGAAAGTAGTAATACCTTGTTTATCGAGCCAGGGGAAAGAGAATTAAAAATACGATTTACGCTTTCTTGGGATATTGAATCTAAAACTTTGGTTACACCTTGCTCTGGTATGTGACCAAAAAGTTGGGATATCTCCTTTGGGTTGCTTTTCTTGATAAGTTCATCAATTTGATCTGATGGCCAATCTTTCCAGAGAGTAGTTAATTCACTTCTTGAGAGATTGCTTATTCTTGTATTCGTATCCATAATTTCCCTATAAAAAATTATTAACCAAGCTCAGCCCAAGTCCTTAGGCTGGGCACGATTTAGTGCCCGCACGGAATTAAAGGTTAACGGTGGGCAAAACTGCCAACCCTACGTCTCAATTATAAATTCATACAATACTTTATCTACCGCAACGAGGTTAATCCCCCTGATGCCGCGCCGAGCACCGGAGGGTTTGGACGGATCAGCCCGCAGGGGAGCGGCAGGGATGCCGCTCGTTTTCGGAGGGCTATGGATAGCCCTTCCGAAAACCCCGTTCAAACCCTTCGGAGCGCAGGATTAAAGCGGCATCGGGGTGTCTTTTCTTTTGGATACTTTTCTTTGGACAAGCAAAGAAAAGTATCTCGGCTGTCGGGCCGAGACCCGACTTCAATCTATTCGTCGCGATAGCGACACAAAACTTAAGAATACACCACTAACGCCTCAAAATTAGCCACTGCGCTCGCTCAGGCGAATATCAAGCCGCTCTCGTCTGCACCGTCAACTTAACCCCAAGCGCCTTACAAACTTTGGCGATAGTCTCGAAGCGGGGTTGGGCGTCGGCACGCAAGGCTTTATACAAAGCCTCGCGGCTGATGCCGGCGGCATTGGCAATTTCGGTCATGCCTCGCGCTCTGGCAATGCTGCCGAGTGCATGAGCCAAGGCCGCCGGGTCATCTTCTTCCAGAACCACGGTCAGGTATTCGGCAATGGCTTGATCGCTATCCAGATGTTCGGTAATGTCAAACACGGGTAAGTCGGCGATTTTGATTTTTTCATTCATGATTCAGTCCTCCAACAACGCGGCTAGGCACTGAGCTTTGGTAATATCGGCAGCCTGACTGGATTTATCGCCGCCGCCCAGCATCACAATCAACACCTCGCCCCGCTGCACGTAGTACATTCGCCAGCCGGGACCGAAATGTTCACGCATTTCAAAAACACCCTCGCCTACCGCTTTCACGTCGCCGAGATTGCCTTGTTGGGCTTTTTCCAGTCGGCGCGCCAACCGGCGGTGCGTCAATCCATCTTTCAAGCCAAACAGCCATTCGCTGAATGCGGGGAGTTGTTTGATCGTGTACATGCAGAAAATGTAATCGAACGATTACATCGCGTCAATACTTTAACCGGTTTCGGAATACCCAATCAAAGCCTCAAATTTCCTCAACGCACTCCCATCCGCCAACACCTGATGCGCCCGGCGAATACCGGCATCCAGCGAATCGGTCAGGTCGGCGGCGTAGATTGCGGCGCCGGCGTTCAGGGCGACGATGTCGCGGGCCGGGCCGGGTTGGTTGTTCAGCACCGCTTTGACGATTGTCAGGCTGTCTGCCGCGCAGCCGATGGATAAGGTCTCCAGCTTGGCGCGCTGCAAGCCGAATTGCTCCGGCGTGATGGTGTAGGTATGAATGATGCCGTCGACCAGTTCGGCCACATCGGTCGGCGCGGCGATGCTGATTTCGTCGAGGCCGTCGCGAGCATGCACCACCAGCACGTGGCGGCTGCCCAGGCGCTTCAGGACTTCGGCGACCGGCACCAGCCATTGTTTGTCGAATACGCCGATCAGTTGGTGTGGGGCGTTGGCCGGATTGGACAGCGGACCGATCAGATTGAACAAGGTGCGCACGCCCATTTCCTTGCGGGCCTTGACGGTGTGGCGTACCGCGCTGTGGTGCTTGGCGGCGAACAGAAAACCGACGCCGATGTCGTTGACGCATTGCGCCACCCGCTCGGCCGGCAGCTCCAGATTGACCCCGGCCAGTTCCAGCAAATCGGCGCTGCCGCAGCAACTGGAGACCGAGCGGTTGCCGTGTTTGGCGACCTTGCCGCCGGCCGCCGCCACCACGAAAGCCGCTGTAGTCGAAATATTGAAGGTGTTGGCGCCGTCGCCGCCGGTGCCGCAAGTGTCGATGACGTGCTCGCCGTCGATAGGTACATTGCGCACCAATTCGCGCAATACGCCGACCGCTGCGGCGATTTCGTCGACCGTTTCGCCCTTGCAACGCAAGGCGATCAAAAAGCCGGCGATTTGGGCGTCGGTCAGTTCGCCGTTCATCATCGCCCGCATCGCGGCGCTCATTTCTTCGGCGCTGAGATCCTGACGGTCGAGCAGTTTTTGCAGCGTGGTTTGGATGGACATGATTGGCTTCGAAATGGTGTGGATCGGGTTACATCCGTTACGGCGTGGGCGAGACCGGATACTTTCGGCGTGTTTGCCGGAAAGGTCCGCCCTGGCTGGCGCCGGGCGAACTGATTCCGGCCTGCGTGATTAGCCCATGTTCTCGATTGGCATTTCCGGGTTCACGTCGGCGTCGTAATCCACGCCTTCGACTTCGAAACCGAACAACTTCAGGAACTCGTGCTTGTAGCCGGCGAAGTCGCTAAGTTGGTTCAGGTTTTCGCTGGTGACTTGCGGCCACAGTTGGCTGACCTCGTCCTGCACTTTCGGATCGAGTTCCTTCAAATCGGCGCGCAGGCGGCCTTCGCTGTCCAGAATCGGCGCCTCGTTGTACAGGCTGTCGCGGAACAGGCCGTCGACTTGTTCGATGCAGCCTTCGTGCGTGCCTTGCGCCTTCATCACTTTGAACAATAGCGCCAGATACAACGGCATCACCGGAATCGCCGCGCTGGCCTGAGTCACCACCGCTTTCAATACCGAGACGCGGGCATCGCCGCCGATGGCGGCCAATTTGGCGCGGATGTCGATCACGCGTTTATCCAGGTCTTTTTTCGCCGCGCCGATAGTGCCGTCCCAGTAAATGTCCCAGGTGACTTTTTCGCCCAGATAGGTAAAGGCGGTGGTTTTGGCGCCGTCGGCCAGCACGCCGGCTGCGGCCAGCGCATCGATCCACATCTGCCAGTCTTCGCCGCCCATCACTGCGACGGTGTTGTCGATTTCTTCCTGGGTTGCCGCAGTCAAGGTGAATTCCTTGATGATTTCCTTGTCGGTATCGACGCCGATTTGTACCAAATCCTTGCCGATCGGTTTCAAGGTCGAGTTATGCACCTCGCCGGTTTTGGGATGGGTACGGCGCGGCGCGGCCAGGCTGTAAACCACTAGATCGACCTGGCCCATGTCTTGTTTGATGGCATTGATCACGCGTTGTTTGATTTCGTCGGAAAAGGCGTCGCCGTTGATGCTTTTCGCATACAAGCCCTCGGCTGCTGCGAATTGGTGGAACGCCGCCGAGTTGTACCAGCCGGCACTGCCGGGTTTGTCGGCCGTGCCTTCTTTTTCGAAGAATACGCCCAGCGTGTTCGCGCCGGAACCGAACGCAGAAACGATGCGCGAGGCCAGACCGTAGCCGGTCGATGCGCCCAGCACCAGCACGTTTTTCGGGCCGCCCGCGACCGCGCCTTTGGCTTTGACGTAATCGATTTGCTGTTTGACGTTGGCGGCGCAGCCGGCCGGATGGGTGGTGACGCACATAAAGCCGCGTACGCGAGGTTTGATGATCATGGTGCTCCTCAAGTTTTAATTGTTGTTTTCCCGCGCCCGGTGCCGGAACACGTTTGCCGCCCATGATAACAAACCGGGCCGGGATTCGGCAGGTAGGGATTGAAAGTGTAGGGGTAGGATTGGCTGGTTGATAGCCCCGATCGGTGCAGCGTAATCGGCGGAACGAAATTAGCGCCGGTACGACTTCGCTCGACTAAAACAAACCACGCGGGCTGGACTTCGGGACAATACTCCAGCCTTTGTGTTTTTAGAAAAATACCGGCCATAAACCGTTACCTTTCAATCCGAAATATCTTGAGGAGTATTTGATGCCCAATAAAAACCTTTCATTGATGCTGGCAGCATTAGGATTAACGCTTGCTGTCGATGTCAACGCAGCGCCTATCATTTCGCCGTTTGCTGCCGATTTGGCTAGCGGCCAGTACAGTGCCGATTTAACCTATCCCGGCACTTCGGCACAGGCAGCGTTCAATGGAGGAGTTTGGAATGCAGGAACCTACGGCAAGCACTGGATCCAGGCGGATATGGGGGTCAGTCAAACCCTGTCGAAAGTGGTGATCACTGCCGCCGTTGCGCCTGCCACTAATGCGCAATACTGGGTTTACCTGTCAAATTCAGCCATAGGCAATAGTTACAACAGTTTAACCCCGGTAGCGACGTTCTCGGACTGGATAGGTACGTCAGGGTTCGGACCGCATTTTGAAACCCACGAGATTGAGTTCGCTGCCGCCTCCGGACGGTATTTACAGATAGTTGCGTATGGCGGTAGCAGTTGGACCGCGCTAGGCGACCGGAAGCCAAGAGTCGACTGGGTCGAACCGGTCTCCCAAGTTCCACTGCCTCCCGCATCGCTGCTGATGTTATCCGGTTTGCTCTATACCGTGAGACGTCGCTTGTTTGGTTCGGCCAAGGTCTAAAGCATAAGCCGTTCGAACCACGGACAAGGCTAGGCGGCGGGCCTTGTCCGTGGTTAACCTGTAAGGAAGGTTTTTTACTATATCAATGCCCGGTCGCAGAAACCGGGGAGTGACAAGAATTTTGGCATTGGCTATCGGCTGCTTTAAGTCGCTTAACACCAGGTCGGTGAACAATATCTTCCGGTCACGCCTGCAACCATTCGGCTAAGCCAATACCAGCCATCCGCCCGCTAGCCAAACAAGCCGTCAACAAATACCCCCCGGTCGGCGCTTCCCAATCCAGCATTTCGCCGGCGCAGAATACGCCGGGCAGTTTGCGCAGCATCAGGTTTTGATCCAGTTCGGTGAATTCGACGCCGCCGGCGCTGCTGATGGCTTCTGCGATCGGGCGTGGGCTGTGCAATTGAATGGGCAGGGCTTTGAGCGCGGCGGCCAGTTGCGCCGAGTCATTCATTTCGTCGACGGTTAATAGTTCGCGAAGCAGCAGGGTTTTAACGCCGTCGATGCCGAGCCGTTTGCGCAGGTGGTTGCTCAGGCTGTCCTTGCCGCGCGGTTTTGCCAGGCGTTCGACGATGTTTTCCGGACTGCGGTCCGGCAATAAATCCAGCCACAGCGTCGCCGAACCGGCAGAGGCGATTGCGTCGCGTAGCGGCGCCGACAGGGCGTAGATCAAGCCGCCTTCCAGGCCGTAGTCGGCAACGGTCAGTTCGCCTTGCTGACTGAAAATTTCGCCGCTTTCGTTGCGAAAACTCGCGACCACCGATTTGAGCGGTTGGCCGGCGCAGCGTTGGCGGAATACCTCGCTCCAGCGGGTTTCAAAGCCGCAGTTGGCCGGGCGGAGCGGCGACAAGCCGATGCCGCGTTCGGCCAGAATTTCAGTCCAGGCCCCGGTCGCGCCCAGTTGCGGCCAACTACCGCCGCCCAGTGCCAAGACGGTTGCGTCGGCCTGGATCAGACGTGCGCCGTCCGGCGTGGCGAAGCGTAACCCGCCGTCCGCCCAGCCCAGCCAGCGGTGGCGCATTTTGAATTGCACGCCATCGCTTCGCAGCCGATGCAGCCAGGCGCGCAGCAACGGCGCGGCTTTCATTTCGGTCGGAAACACGCGGCCGGAACTGCCGACGAAGGTATCGATACCAAGCTGGTTGATCCAGGCCCGTAAATCGTCCGGGGTAAAGGCTTTGAGTATCGGTTCCAATTCGGCGCGGCGCGCGGGGTAGCGGGTCACAAAGGCGTCGAAGGCTTCGGCGTGGGTGATGTTCATGCCGCCTTTGCCGGCCATCAGGAATTTGCGTCCGGCCGACGGCATCGCGTCATAGACGCTGACCTTGATACCGGCCTGACTTAACACCTCGGCCGCCATCAGGCCGGCAGGGCCGGCACCGACGATGGCGACGCTTGTGCTAGGGCCGTCTAACATGTTCAGTTGCGGATTGCGCGTGGGGCGCAGGGTGGGGGCTTAAAACCGGTTGCGGTCGCGCGCGGCCCAGAATTGGGCGGCCAGGGCTTCGGCCTGCGCTTGATCGTCGGCCTTGCTCAATAATTTCAAGGCGATGGCGGCGGTGCCGATCACGGTGGCCTGACCGAATTCGTCATCCAGTTCGCCGCGCCAGACTTGGGCCAATAGCTGCGGCTCCAGCGATTCGGCTTTCATGTGGCGGCGTTCGAACAACGCCGGCCAGGTTTCGTCGCTGAGTTCGCCGCCGTGCACGCTTTGCACCAGACACTCGACGTCCGGGTTGCGTTCGGTTTCGCCGCCTTCGCCTTTCAACACCGCCATGTGCTGTTGATTTAATAACTGTGCCGCTCTCTGATGCACTTGGCGGTAGCTGGGATGGAAAATGCCTTGAATGCTGGCGGTGGCATCGAACGGATTCAATAATCTGACCAAAGTATGTACCGGCGAGCGTAGGCCCATGACCGGCCGCAGATTGATCATGTCGTACAGTTTCGGGCAGATGTACTCGAGCGACAGGTAGCTGAAGTTGGTGCGTTCGATTTGTTGGCCGGCTTCGGCGATCGACTGGGCGGCGTCGATGCCCAGCGCCCGCAGCACGTTTTCGGTATAGAGCCGGCCTTGAGTATGGCCGCCGGCACCGTGCATGAACACTTTGACGCCGTTTTCGGCCAGCAGCAAGGTGGACAGCAAAAACCACGGCAGGTGTCGGCGTTTGCCGGCATAAGATGACCAGTCCAGGTCCACCGCCACTTTGTTGTCGAAGGCGAAGCTTTCCCGCGCCGCCGCAACGAAACCGGCCAATTCCTCGCAGGTTTCTTCTTTGACCCGCATCAGCATCAAGAACGCGCCGAGCTGAATCGGCTCGACCTGGCCGTCGGCCAGGATCATTTTCATCGCCCGGTAGGCTTCGTCCTGCGTCAGCGGCCGGGCGCCTTTTTTGCCCTTGCCGAGAATTTTGATGAATTCGGCGAACGGATGTTCTTCGGTGATCAGCGTCATGAGATGGACAGCGGGAAGTAATGGTCGATTAGCAAGGCGGCGAAGATCAACATCAAATAGATGATGGAGTAACCGAAGGTGCGCATCGCGGTTTTATTGTCTTTTTTGCGCATCATCTGAATCGCGTAGTAGATGAAGCCCAGGCCCAGCAACAAGGCGGTGGCCAGATAAATCAGGCCGCTCATGCCGGTCAGGTAAGGCAACAGCGTCGAAATCAGCAGCAGAATGGTATAAAGCAAAATTTGCAGGCGGGTAAATTCGACGCCGTGGGTGACCGGCAGCATCGGAATCGATACCTTGGCGTATTCGTCGCGTTTGGCAATCGCCAGCGCCCAGAAATGCGGCGGGGTCCAGACGAAGATGATCAGGAACAGCAGCAAGGCGTGCGGATGCACTTCGCCGGTGATCGCGGCCCAGCCCAATACCGGCGGTGCTGCGCCGGCCGCGCCGCCGATGACGATGTTTTGCGGCGTCGCCCGCTTCAGGTAAACCGTGTAGATCAAGGCGTAGCCGATCAAAGACAGAAAGGTCAGGAACGCGGTCAGCAAGTTGATCTTGATGGTTAGAATCGCCATCGCGATGAAGCCGATCACGCTGGCAAACACCAGCACTTGCCGGGGTTGCAAATGCCCGGTCGGCAGCGGCCGGTTTTTGGTGCGCGCCATTTCGGCGTCGGCTTTTTGGTCCAGAAAATGGTTGATCGCCGCAGCCGACGACGCGGCCAGGCCGATGCCGACCGTGCCGTACAGAAAATTGGCTAACGGCGGCATGCCGGGGACGGCCAACAGCATACCGACGATGGCGGTAAACACGATCAACGCAACCACTCTGGGCTTGCAGAGCTCGTAGTAGTCTTTCCAGGAAAGCGAGGCAGTGGTGTCTGGCATCGAGTAGCAAATAGATTGGAACGCGTTCAAACATATAGAATAACAGTGAACCAATGATTATTAAAACAATCACAGGCGCTCACCATCTTTTAGTCAACGAGGGATTTATGAAACACAGGCTTGCAGCGCTGGCGCTGCTTTGTCCGGTTGTGCTGGCGCACGCCGAGGACAGTAAGGTGTACGAACATGTTTTCGCTAACGGCTTGAAACTGCTGGTGAAGGAAGACCACCGCTCGCCGGTGGTGGTATCCCAGGTCTGGTACAAAGTCGGTTCCAGCTACGAGCCGGGCGGCATCACCGGCATCTCGCACATGCTGGAACACATGATGTTCAAAGGCACCGAAAAATATCCGGCCGGCGAGTTCTCCCGCATCATCGCCGAGAACGGCGGCAGCGAAAACGCCTTCACCGGCCAGGATTACACGGCTTATTTCCAAACTCTGGAAAAATCGCGGCTGGAGATCAGCTTCAAGCTGGAAAGCGACCGGATGCGCAATCTGAATCTGAAAGCCGAGGAATTGAAGAAAGAATTGGAAGTGGTGACCGAGGAGCGGCGGATGCGCACCGACGACCAACCGCGCGCCAAAGTCCACGAGCAATTCATGGCCACGGCCTTTACCAACAGCCCGTACCAGAACCCGGTGATCGGCTGGCCGTCCGATATCGCTAACTACCAGATCGAAGACCTGCAAGCCTGGTATCAAAAATGGTATGCGCCGAATAACGCCACCCTGGTCGTGGTCGGCGACGTCGACGCCAAGCAGGTCGAAAAACTGGCCGAACAGTATTTTGCGCCATTGCAACCCAGTACGATCAAGCCGGTGAAGCCGCAAGCCGAATCCGAGCAGCGTGGCGTGCGCCGCATTACGGTCAAAGCGCCGGCCAAATTGCCGTACCTGATGATGGGTTACAAAGTGCCGGTGTTGAATAGCGCCAAGCCGGAATGGGAGGCTTATGCCCTGGAAGTATTGGCCGGTGTGCTGGACGGCGGCGACAGTGCCCGCCTGCCGGCGCGGCTGATTCGCGGCAAGCAAATCGCGGTGTCCGCTGGTGCCGGTTACGATCTGACGTCGCGTTTGCCCGAGTTGTTTTTGTTGGAAGGCACGCCTGCCGAGGGCAAAACCGTGTTCGACCTCGAATACGCCTTGCTCGACGAGGTGTACCAGTTGAAAAACGAGCTGATCGACAAGGACGAATTGCAGCGGATCAAAGCGCAGGTGCTGGCCAGCTCGGTTTACCAGAAGGACTCCAACTTCTACCAGGCCATGCAACTGGGTACGCTGGAAACGGTTGGTTTGGGCTGGCAACGCGCCGACGAATACGTCGCCAAACTCAATCAGGTGACGGCGGAGCAAGTGCGCGAGGTGGCGCGGAAGTATCTGATCGAAGACACCCTGACCGTCGCCTATCTCGACCCGCAACCGATCACCGAAGCCGCGAAACCGAAAAAACTGACAGGAGTTCATCATGCGTTTTAATTTAATCGGCTTATTGTTGCTGGCATTCAGCCAATTGGCCTGGCCGGCGGCCAAGATCGAACATTGGCAGACCGCGCAAGGCAGCCGGGTTTACTATGTGCGTACCGCCGGCTTACCGATGGTCGACGTGCGGGTCGTGTTCGATGCCGGCAGCGCCCGCGACGGCAGCCAGTTCGGCGTCTCGGCTTTGACATCCGCCTTGCTGGACAGCGGCGCCGGCGATTGGAGCGCCGACGATATCGCCCAACGTTTCGAGTCGGTCGGTGCCCAATATTCGGCTGGCGTCAGCGAGGATATGGCCTGGCTATCGATCCGCTCCCTGACCGAGAAACCGTTGCTTGAAAAGGCCTTGGCCACCTTCGAAACCGTGTTGAGCCGGCCGGCTTTTCGCGAGGACGATTTCCAGCGCGAGAAGGCTCGCACTCTGGCCGGCTTGAAGCACCGGGAAGAATCGCCCGGTGAACTGGCAAGTATCGCCTTCGGCAAAGCATTGTACGGCGAACATCCCTACGCCCACCCCGAGACCGGCATCGTCCAGACCGTCGCCGGCTTTAGCGCCGACGATCTGAAAACGTTCTATCAAACCTATTACGTCGCCGCCAACGCCATCGTCGTCATCGTCGGCGACGTCAGCCGGGAACAGGCCGAACAAACTGCCAACCAAGTGCTGGCTAAATTGCCGGTCGGCAGCAAACCGGCAGAAATTCCGCCGGTGACGATGCCGAGCCAGGCCAGCACTCAGCATATCGAGTTCCCGTCCACTCAAACCCACGTGCTGGTCGGTTTGCCCGGCACTTACCGCAAGGACCCGGATTATTTTGCCTTGTATGTCGGCAACCATATTCTCGGCGGCGGCAGCATGGTTTCGCGCTTGTTCGAGGAAGTTCGGGAAAAGCGCGGTCTGGCCTACGGCGCGTATAGTGTGTTTGCGCCGTTGTACCGGCAAGGGCCGTTCATGATGAGCTTGCAGACCCGTAACGACCAGACCGAGCAAGCACTCGGCGTGTTGCGCAAAACCTTTGCCGATTTTCTGGCACAAGGTCCGACCGAGCAGGAGTTGACTGCGGCAAAACGGAACATCACCGGCGGTTTTGCGATGCGTTTCGATACCAACAGCAAGTTGAGCGACTACGTGGCGATGATCGGCTTTTACCAGCAGCCTTTGGACTATCTGGATACCTTCCAAACTAACGTGGAAGCGGTCACGATCGAGCAGATCAAGGATGCCTTCAAGCGTCGGGTCAAACCGGAATTGCTGCAAACCGTCACGGTCGGCCAGAAGTCCTGATGGCAAATCAAATCCGCATCATCGGCGGCGAATGGCGGAGCCGGCAAATCGTATTCGACGATGCCCCCGGTTTGCGGCCGACGCCGGCGCGGGTGCGGGAGACCTTGTTCAATTGGCTGCAGGCCGATGTCTACGGCAGCCGCTGCCTGGATTTGTTTGCCGGCAGCGGCGCGTTAGGGTTCGAAGCCGCCTCGCGTGGCGCCAAGGCGGTGGTGCAGGTCGAGGATAATGCCGGCAATTGCAAACGCTTGCGGGAAAATATCGCCCGCCTGGCGACGGACCGGGTTCAGGTGGTGCAGCAGGATGCGGCCCGCTATCTAGCCGGATCGGCGCAGCAATTTGACTTGGTGTTTCTAGACCCGCCGTTCGGCCAAGGTTTGTTGCAATCCGCTTGCTGCTTGCTGGAAAGCGGCGGCTGGCTCGGCGCTTACGCCAAAATTTATCTGGAAAGCGAAAAAAACTGGCAAGCCCCGGATTTGCCGGCAAACTGGCGCTTATTGAAGGAAAAGGTGGCCGGCGAAGTGTGCTACCGGCTGCTGCAGCGGCAAGCCGCTGCCTTTGGCTCGGCTAATGGTTTAGAATGAGCGCCTTTTTGCCGCTGGCCAAGCCAATGAATATTACTGCGATCTATCCCGGTACCTTCGATCCGATTACCAACGGGCATCTGGATTTGATCCACCGCGCCTCGAGGCTTTACCCGCGGGTGATCGTCGCGGTCGCGGTCAGCCGGGGCAAACAGCCGTTGTTTTCGTTGGACGAGCGGGTCGATCTGATTCGGGAGGTGGTCACCGAATTCAGCAACGTCAGTGTGATCGGCTTCGACACGCTGCTGGTGGATTGCGCCCGCCAGCACCAGGCCAGCGTGATCATCCGCGGTTTGCGGGCGGTATCGGATTTCGAATACGAATTCCAATTGGCCGGCATGAATCGCCGTTTGTGCCCGGACATTGAGACCGTGTTTCTGACCCCGGCCGAACAATACGAATTCATTTCGTCGAGCATGATTCGCGAAATTGCCCAATTGCATGGCGACGTTTCCAGTTTCGTGCCCGACTTGGTCAAGCAACGTTTAACCGAAAAATTTTCCGAGGAGTAACTATGGCACTCATCATCAGCGACGACTGTATCAATTGCGATGTCTGCGAGCCGGAATGCCCGAACGGCGCGATTTCCCAGGGTGAAGAGATTTACGTGATCAACCCGTCTTTATGCACCGAGTGCATCGGTCACCACGACAAGCCGCAATGCATGGAAGTTTGTCCGGTGGACTGCATCGACAAGGATCCGGACCACGCCGAAGACAAAGACTCGTTGTACCGCAAGTATTTGAAACTGACGGCGTGATCTTTATGTGGTCGGCGTGGCCTGCGATGTTCTATGGCAATAGCAGTCGCATTGGCCGCATTGGCGATAACTCGAAGCCGTGGCGGCGGTAAAAACGTTGTCCGGCGCTGTTATCGGCGTCGGTCAGCAAGGTAATTCGCCGGCAACCCTGCTGTTTGGCGAATGCCACCGCATGTTGCAGTAGCGCAGAGCCGATTGCGCCGCCGCGCCGGTTTCTATCCACCACCATATCTTCCAGCCAGGCCACGGGCGAACCCAGAGCCGTCGATACGCTGAACAGCAAATTGACCATCCCCAGAATTTCGCCGTCGCGCCGCGCCACCAAAATCCGCCCCAGTGCCGGTTGGGCAATGATTTGACTCAAGCCGCGGCGTTGTAGCGTTTCGTCCGCGACAAATTCGGCTTCCTGTTCGAACAATTGCGCCAACAGGCGGCACATTGCCGGAATATCGGCCTCGGTGGCGGTAACGATTTGCATGCTCTGATCTCCTGCTTAACTTAACCCCATAGTCTTGTCGAGTCTAATACAGTAGCGTCGGGCGACGGTACTGTTGGCTGATTGCGGTGCGGTCGGCGCCGTTTCGGCGGTTTGCCTTGCCTGCCCAATCCCTATCATCTACAATCCCCGACCTTCTTTCAGGTGTTGGCGCCGAATCTCGGCCAAACTTAAACAGGAAGTCGGTGCGGCAAATTTCGTTTTGCCCATGCCGACGCTGCCCCCGCAACGGTAGATAAGTAAAGAGCCGCGTTTTTGCCACTGTGCGTTTTGCATGGGAAGGTGCGCGGTTCAGGCCTTCAAGCCGCTTATAAGCCCGGAGACTGGCCCGGAGGATCATTCGAGACAGCGGAGGGCTGTTACGGAATGGTCAGAGCCTGTGCCTAGCCCGTTCTCCGCCTATTCTCTCGCCGATATCTCCTCTGTCGTTTTTTACCCGGATGCGCGGTGGGCGCAGAGGACATTATGCAAAAAAAAATAATCATGGCTTTGCCACTGGCCGGCATTAGCGCGTTTGTACCCGGCTTCGCCGACGACCAAGCCGCCAATTTAGCCGAGACCGTGGTGACGGCGACGCGGTCGGAAAGCAACCAAACCGAACTGGCGACCGCAACGACCATTTACACCCGGCAAGATATCGAACGCTTGCAGGTCAGAACTTTGCCGGAGCTACTGAAAGGCTCGGCCGGCATCGACATGGTGCAGAGCGGCGGTTACGGCAAGGACACTAACGTGTTCATGCGCGGTACCAATTCCGATCACGTACTGGTGTTGGTCGACGGGATCAAGGTCGGTTCGGTGACAACGGGTACCACGCCGTTCCAATTTATTCCGGTGGATCAGATCGAACGGGTCGAGATCATCCGCGGGCCGCAATCCAGTTTGTATGGCTCGGAAGCCATCGGCGGCGTGATTCAGATTTTTACCCGAAAAGGCGGCAATAGCGAGCGGCCGAATATCGCGCTGGAAGCCGGCGGCGGTTCTTACGACAGTTATAAAGGTTCTGCAGCAATCAACGGAAAGCTGGGGAATGCTTGGTATAGTCTCGGCGCCTCTCAATTTGGCAGTCAAGGTATCAACGCGCGAAGCGGCGTCTCCTTAAGGGAAGGCTTCAATCCTGATCGCGACGGTTACAATAACACCGGCTTAAATGCCAGGGCCGGTTACCGCTTCGATAACGGTGCCGAGGTCGAGGCGTTTTTTTTACGTGCGGAGGGCGAGACCGAAATCGATAACTCTACACTCAGCAGCACGATGTTCATCAACCAAACGGTTGGGGCCACAGCCAGCAAGGATTTCAACGATGTCTGGCGGTCGACGTTGCGTGTAGGACAAAGCGTGGATGATTCGGACAATTTTAGCCATAGCGGAGTGTTTGCCAGTAACTTCGATACCACCCGTTGGAATGCAAGCTGGCTGAACCAGCTCAATCTGCATAAAGACCAGCAACTGACCTTGGGGGCAGATTACCGGCTGGACGAAGTCCAAAGCACGACGCGTTATGCGGAAAACTCGCGCTACGATGTCGGCGGTTTTGTCGAATTGCATAGCCGTTGGTTCGAGCGGCATTTCACCAATGCCACGTTACGCTGGGACGAAAACCAAGCCTTCGGCAGCAGTCTGACCGGCAATTTCGGCTGGCGCTTCAATTGGGATCACGGCTTGAGCGCTTTCGCCAGCTTCGGCAACGGATTCAAGGCGCCGACCTTCAACCAGCTGTATTTTCCCGGCTTCGGCAATCCCAATCTGCAGGCGGAGCAGTCGACCAATTTCGAAGGCGGCTTCGCCGGGAATCACGCATGGGGGCAATGGGAAATTCGCGCTTACCACAGCAATATTGATAATTTGATCGTGTTTAGCGGCCGGCCGTTAACGGCCAAGAACATCGGTAAGGCCCAAATCGATGGTATCGAAGCGGAAATCTCCGGCGAGCTATTCGGATGGCGCAACAAGCTGAGCATGAATCTGCTGACGCCGAAAGATCGGGCCAATAATTTGCGGTTACCGCGGCGGGCCACGCAGACGCTGTCTTACGACATATCGCGCAGTTTCGCTGCGTTCGACGTTGGTGCTGCGGTGCTGGCGCAGGGCGAGCGCTTTGACAATACGGCCAATACCGTCCGCCTGGGCGCTTTCATGACGATCGATCTTCGCGCCGCTTACCATGTCGATAAAAATTGGATGTTGAGCGCCAAACTCAATAATATGCTCGACCAGCAATATCAAACCGTCAACACTTACAACAATTTCGGTAGAAATTTCTTTTTCTCTATCCATTACAATTACTGACCTTTTTTTCGGAGCACACTATGAACTCGAATCGATTTTTGGCCGTGAAACCCGGCGCCGTGGCGTTGATGGCGTTGATGGCCGCGACCCGGTTTCACCACTTCGGTACGCCGTTTGCGCTGCCCGACGCCTCGCTGGCAGTGTTCTTCTTTGCCGGCCTTTGGCTGGGCGGCCGTTATTTGTTCGCGCTGCTGTTGTTGGAAGCCGGTTTGATCGATTATCTGGCGATTACCAAATTGGGCGTCAGCGATTTTTGCGTTTCCAACGCTTACGGCTTTTTGGTCGGTTCCTACGGGGCGATGTGGCTGGGCGGCCGGTGGTGCCGCAAATTCACGGCGCTGACCGCGGTGTCGGCGACGCAACAATTCGCCGCGTTATGGGCGGCTGCCACGCTGGCGTTTTTGATTTCGAACGGTAGCTTTTACTGGCTGTCCGGGCGTTATCCCGAGCCGTCGTTCGGCCAATATCTGGAGCGGGCGGCGATGTACTATCTGCCGCACTTGTCGTCGACTTTGATTTACGGTGTCGTAATCTTCGGTTTGGTTAAAGCCGGCAAAGCTTTGCTCGCTGGCAAAGCCGCGCAGCAAGCGGTTTAATTTCGTTCGGGGCGGCGCGGTCCGCCCTGTCTCCCGTCTCCGATAGTCCGCACGCCGGATAGGCGCGGCGGCTCCCGTCTTTGCATTATTGAATGGCGTTGTTCTCGATTGTGCTGCTGGCTGTCGCCCTGGATTACGTTCTGGGCGAGCCGGACAATAATTACCATCCGCTAGCCGCATTCGGTCGTTGGGCGACTTCGGTCGAGCGGCGTCTGCTCAAACCCGAGCAGAGTCCGACCCGGCAAAAACTTGCAGGCGTTTGCGCCTTGGCGCTGGCTTTATTGCCGTGCGCGGCGGCATTGCCGATATTGCTGCTTCCGGACCAATGGCAAACTTTGTTCGGCATAGCGCTGCTGTATTTTTGTATTGCTCCGCGCAGCCTGCAACAGCATGCTGAAGCCGTGCGAGTGGCCTTGGCGGCGGGCGATCTGGAGCTGGCTCGCTGCCGGGTGGGCTACATGGTCAGTCGCGACACCGCAGGGTTGGACCAAGCCGCGGTCAGGCGGGCGGCAATCGAGTCGGTATTGGAAAATGGCGCCGACGCGGTATTCGCGCCGATTTTCTGGTTCGTGATCGCCGGCCCTTTTGGCGCCTTGCTCTACCGTTGCTGCAATATTCTGGATGCGATGTGGGGTTACCGTAACCGCCGCTACCGATATTTCGGCTGGGCTGCGGCGCGCTTGGACGATGTTCTGAATTGGGCGCCGGCCCGGTTAACGGCGTTCAGCTATGCGTTGCTGGGCCGCACCGTTCCGGCGTTAAGGGCCTGGCGCGAACAGGCCGGGTGGCTGGAAAGCCCCAATGCCGGCCCGGTCATGGTAGCGGGCGGCGCGGCGCTGAATCTGCAATTGGGCGGCCCGGCCGTCTACCACGGCCAGTTAAAGCCCAAGCCCTGGTTCGGCGGCGAGCAGCTGCCGGAAAATGGTGACATTGCTCGAGCCAGCGGCCTGGTTTACCGAACGCTTTGTTTATGGCTGTTATTGATTGCAATGGGAGGCGGATTTGCTTGAGCATGGCGGCCGCTTGCGGCAGGCGGCGAGCCGTTACGGCATTCCGTTGGCGGAATGGCTGGACCTGTCGACCGGCATCAATCCGAACGGCTGGCCGGTGCCGGCAGTGCCTACCGAGTGTTGGCAACGTTTGCCGGAAGACGACGACGCATTAATGCCGGCGGCGAGAGACTACTACGGAAATTCGTCGATATTGGCTGTGGCCGGTTCGCAGGCGGCGATTCAAACGCTACCGTTGTTACGCGGCAGGTCGCGGGTCGGCGTATTGGCTCCGGCTTACGCCGAACACGCTGCGAATTGGCAGCACGCCGGGCATCAATTGATTGAGTTGGCGTTTCATGCCGAGGTGATCGAGCGGGCACTGGATGATTTGGATGTGTTGATTGTCATCAATCCGAACAACCCGACCGGCACCTTGTGGGAGCCGGACCGCTTGTTGAATTGGCATCGGCGCTTGAGTCGGCGCGGCGGCTGGTTGCTTGTCGACGAAGCGTTTGCGGATAGCATCCCGGAATACAGTTTAGCGGCGTTGCCGGTACGTCCAGGCCTGATCGTGCTGCGTTCTATCGGTAAATTTTTTGGCTTGGCCGGGATCCGCTGCGGATTTGTAATCGCCGAAGCCGAGCTGCTGGTGCGGCTGGCCGAAGCGCTGGGGCCTTGGTCGATCAGCTATCCCAGCCGTTACGTCGCGGCGGCGGCATTGGCGGATCGTGAATGGCAACAGAACAATTCTATCGAGTTGAAGCAGCAAGGCCAGCGCTTGCGACAGTTGCTGGATGCGGCCGGTTTCGCGCCGACCGGCGGCTGCGATTTATTTCAGTGGGTGGCCAATGAAAAGGCAGCGTTGCTGCACGATGCACTGGCCAGGCAAGGGATTCTGACCCGTTTGTTCGATTCCCCGGCCAGCTTGCGCTTTGGCTTGCCTGGGAATGAGCAGGTTTGGTACAAGTTGGCTAGGGTTCTTAGGGATCCGAAAAGTCAAGAATTACGCGACTTTGCGCGACCTTGAGTACAGATAGACCAATGCGGATCCCATCAACCAAATTGCTCCGGGCAAGGGTACCGGCTGCACAGGAATCGATTGAACGTTGTAGCTCGTGATGATTCCGGCACCACGAAAATCCTCATTAGTGCCTAATTTCCGATTGATTTCCAACACAAAAAACTTAGGCTCTGGTAATTTTAATAACGCTTGATAATCGTGGCTTTCCAAATCAGTAGCGTTAAAAGTGTTGCGGTCGAAAAACGCAGTTAACGAAAATTCGGCTCCTGAAATCAAATTGTTGCCCGAATATTTGTTGTCCAATGACGCCATGCTTATTGTCAACGTGTCATGGATGATCGAAGGGATAATTCCGGCAAATCCGCGTTCCGCAACGGTGCTCTCGGATATTGCAGGTTCATCGTCGAGAAAATAAGCTGTGATAATGTGGTTGCCCAACGAAAAGGGTTGGCTGTTGATGAGCAACGACGACGATGTGTTTTCGGTATACATCAGCCGTAGGTCTCCCGGTGCGGAGTCGACATAATTCGGCGAAAATGCATTTAAAGTCATTTGTCCGGAAAACGTACCGTTAATGAAGTTGACAAAATCGCCGCCATAGGTAAATTGCAGTGCGGCTTGCGGACTAGCTGAGTAAAGCACGAGAGAGAGAAAAGCGAGTAAAGTCTTCATAGTCTTTCCTTAGGTTGGATTGGCGGGTTCGCTCTGCAGGCTGTATCCTCTTTCAATGAGAGGGCGTTGCGACTCGGGAACGATCTCGTTCGCTAGTTTGGATTATCCCTTCAGCCTAAGATCAACGTCAACCGATAATTCCCGAATAACAATGGTTTGAATTCAATTCGGCTCTGGCTGGATTGATTCGGAGTCAAGTATGATTCGGAAATATTACCGATCTGTTAACGATTCGCTGAAGAGGGAATCAATGGCATGGAGAGAGAACCTTCGCTGAATTGGCGGCAATCGCTCGATTCCCGGTATTGGATGTTGGCCGATTTAGCGGTTGTCAAAACAGCTTATCCAATATCGACATCACAATTTCCACGGCAATCAGCCAAATGATGATCCACTCCAAGGTCGACGAATGCTGGTGTTTCTGCTCGTCGGCCAGCATCTCCAGCAGCTCGTGGATTGTCTCCAACTTTTTTGACAATACGTCGGTGCGCGGCTGGATTTCCAAATAATTCGCAGCCATCGAATAAATGCCTTGGTATTCCGGATGTTCCCAGAAAAATTCCGGCGTATCGAGCAGGTCGTAGTTGAGGATGATGTCGCTCTTGGTCAAGAACAACTTGCCGCGGATTTTGGCCATGGCCTTGCGGTTCAGTTTGATCGTGCCTTCCCTGGCCAACGACTGCGGCAAGTGGCTGGTGGCCCGGATCGTGTCGATGGCGTTACCCTCGAAGGCCGCAAGTTTGATTGACTGCGCCATCGCATGCGATAACGCCAGCAGCACTTTGACGTCCGCCGATTGCAATTCGATATGGTCGTGCTGGAACCGGTCCTGCTCGCAACCCACTTCGTAGCTGAAGTTGTCTTCCTGCGGTTCGTCGTCCGGCTTGATGGCGTAATCCAGCAACAATTCCTGCAAACTGCGGCGGTCGTCCAGATTCAGATTCCAGCACACCATCACACCGTAAGCGAACACGATCGCATAGCCGGTTTTGTAATCAATGATCAATGCATTGCGGAACAATTGGGCGCGGGTGGTTTCCAGCAGTTTTTCCCGTAGCGCCGAAAAACGGAATGATTGCGCCAAACAAACCGTCAAGCAACGTTTAATGGCTCTTTCTTCTGTCATGGTGATGGTCTCGGGTCGGATTGAGCTTAGTTTGCAACATCTTGCCGGCAAAATGGTTAAAATAACCGTTTAAATTCACCTACCGAAAGCTCATTGCTAAGCGTCATGTCTACCAACTATAACACCGATGATTTGAGAATTTGCGAAACCAAGGACGTGGTAGCGCCGATTCAGGTTCATGAAGAAATTCCGATGACGGAATTCGCGGCAGCCAATATCCTGAAAACGCGGGCGGCAATTCATAACATTCTGACCGGTGAAGACGACAGGCTGCTGGTCATCATCGGCCCCTGCTCGATACACGATCCCAAGGCCGCGGTGGAGTATGCACAGCGTTTGAAACAGGAAATGGATGCGCTGCAAAACGATTTGGTGATCGTGATGCGGGTCTATTTCGAAAAGCCGCGCACCACGGTCGGTTGGAAAGGCTTGATCAACGATCCCGATTTGAACTCCAGTTTCAACATTAATAAAGGATTGCGACTGGCGCGCCAGGTCTTGCTCGACGTCAATAATCTAGGGGTGCCGGCGGCGACCGAGTATCTGGATTTGATCACGCCCCAATACGTGTCGGACCTGATTTCCTGGGGTGCGATCGGCGCCCGCACCACCGAGAGCCAGGTACACCGGGAGCTGGCTTCCGGCTTGTCCTGCCCGGTCGGCTTCAAAAACGCGACCGACGGCGGAATCAAGATTGCGATCGATGCGATTAACGCGGCGATGAGTCCGCACCACTTTCTGTCCTTGACCAAGGAAGGCCGCTCGGCGATTTTTTCCACCCGCGGCAACGAAGACGCCCACATCATTCTGCGCGGCGGCAACAATCGGCCGAATTACGACGAAGTCAGCGTCGAGCAAGTCGCCGAAGGTTTGGTCGCGGCCGGTTTGCGGCCGAATATCATGATCGACTTCAGCCATGCCAACAGCTCGAAAAAATACGAGCGGCAAATCTTGGTCGGCCAGGATGTGGCCGATCAAATCCGCGGCGGCGACAAACGCATCATCGGCGCGATGGTGGAAAGCCACTTGGTCGGCGGCCGCCAGGATGTCGAAGAGGGCAAACCGCTGGTCTACGGCCAAAGCATCACCGACGCCTGCCTGTGCTGGGAGGACAGCACAGAATTGTTACACCATCTGGCCGGTGCCGTGCAACGCCGCCGCACTGCCCATACTCACAAGGCTTAAATTCATGAAAATACTGGTAAACGGCGACAGCCGGGAAATCGGCGAAAACGCCACCGTTGCCGATCTGATTGCCGAGCTGGGCTTGGCCGGTAAACGCATCGCGGTCGAATTGAACAAGGAAATCCTGCCTTACACCCAGCATGCGACGCAGCGCCTGCAAAACGACGACAGGCTGGAGATCGTCCAAGCCATCGGCGGCGGCCAGGACGATTTTTTCACGCTGGCTGGTAAACAATACCGCTCGCGCTTGCTGGTCGGCACCGGCAAATACAAAGATCTGGAAGAGACCCGGCTGGCCACGGAAGCCAGCGGCGCCGAGATCGTCACCGTAGCGATTCGCCGCACCAACATCGGCCAGAATCCCGGCGAGCCCAACTTGCTGGACGTGATTTCGCCGGACAAATACACCATCCTGCCCAATACCGCCGGCTGCTACACCGCCGACGATGCGGTCCGCACCTGCCGTCTGGCGCGGGAACTGCTGGGCGGGCATAAGCTGGTCAAGCTGGAAGTGTTGGCCGACCAATTGACGTTGTTTCCCGACGTCGCCGAAACCTACGTCGCCGCCGAATTGCTGGTCAAGGACGGTTTCGACGTGATGGTGTATACCAACGACGACCCGATCGCCGCCAAACGCTTGGAAGAAATCGGCTGCGTCGCGGTGATGCCGCTGGCCGCGCCGATCGGCTCCGGCTTGGGCATCCGCAACCCATACAACATTTTGACCATCGTCGAAAACGCCAAGGTGCCGATTCTGGTCGACGCCGGCGTCGGCACCGCCTCAGACGCGGCGATTGCGATGGAATTGGGCTGCGACGGCGTGTTGATGAATACCGCAATTGCCGCTGCGAAGAATCCGGTGCTGATGGCCTCGGCGATGAAAAAAGGCATCGAAGCCGGCCGCGAAGCCTTCTTGGCCGGCCGCATGCCGCGCAAACGCTTTGCCTCGGCGTCGTCGCCGATTGATGGGTTGTTTTTGTAGCGCCGACTGGTGTTCGAAGCTGTATCGATCATTCTGGATCTATTGATCTCGCTGGTCGAGTTCGTCGGGTTATGCCTGAAATTCATTTTAAGGAAAGCGGGCTGTTCCGAACAGAGTGCGTCGAAGCTGGTGAATGCTTTGGGGTGGTTTCTGCTGGCAGTTTTCCTGTTGAGCTTGGCCGCTTTACTGATTAAGAAACTCGTGACGGCCAAGGCCCCTTGGTTCGGGCGTGATCCCTTGAAAGAGATAGGATATGCCTCAAAAATTCGGGCCGAGCTTGTCGGTTTGGGCTGTGTCAATCCGACCTACCTTTGAGCCGAGGAAGCACGGTAGGATGTAAGCCGACAATCGTTGCTAAGATGTCCGATGAAAGTCAGCGAAATTTTGAACCGATTGCAAGTCGACGCTTGGGTTCTGATAGCTACCCGTGGCAGCCATCGCCAGTTTAAGCATCCCAGTAAAATCGGCCGCGTTACCGTCGCGGGAAAACCAAGCGATGATTTGGCGCCTGGAACGTTAAACAGCATTCTGAAGCAAGCAGGATTAAAGGAGTAAAACGATGCGTTATGCCGTTGTCGTTGAAAAAGTCGAGCAGAACTACTCGGCCTATGTGCCCGATTTACCGGGCTGTGTCGCTACCGGGCAGAGTGTGGAAGAAGTTGAACGTGAAATTCGCTTGGCGATCGCATTCCATATCCAGGGCCTCAGGGAAGACGGTTTACCGATTCCGTTGCCGACCAGTATTGTCGAGTATCTCGAAGTTGCAGCCTGATCAAGTCCCGCCCCATGTCCGATAATCAAGCCGACGTAATAGACGACGTAATCTGCTACTGCAGCGGCACCACCGCTCAACAAATCAAGCAACTGCTCGACGACGGCGTTACCGATCCGGAGCGTATCTCCCGCATCACCGGCGCCGCGTCGGGGTGCGGCGGCTGCGAGTTCGAGTTTCAGCAATTGATCGCCGCGTATAGCCAAGGGGTCTGATTTGGATGGCCTGCTGCGACGATCCCACCGAACCGAAGAAACTCGATCGCCGGGAACTGATTCGCTTGCAGGAGCAATACGGTGAGCTGGTGCGCGACCTGTTCACCGAAGACCCGGAGCGGGTGATTCTGAAATTATTGAACGGCGCCAGTCCCTATCTGACCGAATTGGCCGCGTTGAACGCGTATCATGCCTCGGTCAGGCTCAGGGCCATCGAGTTGCTGGACCATAACAGTGCCGCCGTGCTGCGCCAGATCGTCGACAAACACGCCGGCAGCGAATTTGCCGCCGCCGCCCAAGCCCGCTTGGCTCAATTGCAACGCTAAACCACCATTCTTTCTTCCCCACGCCGCTTCGACGGGGACCGGCACGATCACCGGTAAATTCCTTGCTACAATGCCGCGCAATTGAATCCGGCACAGGTGGACGAATCATGCGATTGTTATTGGTAGAAGACGATGCCATTTTAGGCGATGGCCTGAAGGCCGGCCTGACCTTGGAAGGCTACGCGGTCGACTGGCTGACCGACGGCGCCCAGGCCGACGAGGCATTGAAGCTGAACCATTACGACCTGATCGTGCTGGATCTGAATCTGCCGCGAATGGACGGCATGACGGTTCTGAAAAACCTGCGCCGGCGCAAGGACAGCACGCCGGTGTTGGTGTTGACCGCCCGCGATGGCATTGCCGAACGGGTGGCGCTGTTGGATAGCGGTGCCGACGATTTCGTCGCCAAACCCTTCGACTTGGCCGAGATTTGCGCCCGCTTGCGCGCGCTGGCGCGCCGCCACGAAGGCCATAGCCTGCCGTTGCTGGAGCACAAGGGCGTTACGGTCGATCCGGCCGCGCACCAGGTGTTCTACCACGGCCAGCCGGTCGATCTGGCGCAAAAAGAGTTCGAAGTGCTCAGTTATCTGATCAGCCACGTCGGCCAGGTGATTTCCCGGGCCCGCCTGGAAGAAGCGCTTTACGCCTGGGGTTCGGAGGTGGAGAGCAACGCGGTCGAGGTGCATATCCACCATTTGCGGAAAAAACTCGATACCAATTTGATCCGTACCATCCGCGGCGTCGGCTACATCATCGACGACAACTGATGGCCAAACGCCTGCGGTTGGCGCCGCGTTCGTTGAAAAAGCAGCTATTGCTGTCGCTGCTGTCGTCTTTGCTGCTGGTCTGGGGCGCCACCGCGTATATCAATTACCGGCAAACCCGCGACGAAATCGCCGAACTGTTCAATGCCGAATTGGCGCAATCGGCGCGGGTGGTGCACGCCTTCGTCGAAAACATGCTGCGCCAGCGGGCTCTGACCAAATTGTGGGAGCGCGAGAAAACTCCCGAGCTATTCGACACGCCGATTCTCGGCCATAAATACGAACGCAAGATCGCCTTCCAATTGCGTTCGGTGAAAGACGGCGTGATCCTGCGCTCGGAGAGTGCGCCGGAATTTGCCTTGTCGCTGACTCGCAACGGCTACAGCGAAACGCTGATCAACGAACAACTCTGGCACGTCTTCAGTCTGAGTAGCGAAAACGGCGAGTACGTAATCCACGTCGGCCAGCGCGAGGATATCCGCCGGCAATTGGTGGAGAGTATCGCCGGCCAGCAAATCGTCGGGGTCTTGATTGCGCTGCCGATCTTGGGCTTGGTGATCTGGTGGATCGTCAGCCGCACGCTGTCGCCGGTCAACCGCTTGCAGCAAGAGCTGGCCAGCCGCGAGGCCGGCTACCTGCAGCCTTTGTCGGAACAGGGCTTGCCGGACGAGATGCGGCCGGTGGTGCAGCAAATCAACAGCCTGTTCGCGATGCTGGAACAAGCCTTCGCCAACGAACGCAATTTTACGTCCGACGCCTCGCACGAACTGCGTACCCCGCTGGCCGGCTTGCAAACTCAATTGCAGGTGGCGCAAAAAGCCGCCGATCCCGCCATGCGCAGCCAGGCCATTGCCAAGGCGCAGCAGGCGGTGGTCAGAATGACGCATCTGGTACAGCAACTGTTGACCTTATCCCGCGTGCAACACCAGGCCGGCATCGCCATGCAGCCTGTCGACGTCTATCAGACTTTGGTCGATACCCTGGCCGATCTGGACCATCTGGCGCACCCTAAGCATATCGAGCTCGAATTGCACGGCCAAGCCGGCCTGGCGGTGGAAGCCAATCCGCAATTGCTGCAAATTCTGCTGCGAAATCTATTGGATAACGCCATCAAATACACTCCCGCAGGCGGTGCGGTGCGGACCACCTGCGGCCGCGAGGAGGGATGGGTTTTGATTACGGTAGACGACGATGGGCCGGGGGTGGCCGACGGCGAATACGAACGCCTGAGCCAGCGCTTTTACCGTTGTGTGGAAACGGCGCATACCGCCGAGGGCAGCGGCTTGGGCTTGTCGATCGCACAGCGCATCGTCGCGTTGCACGGTGCCGAGATTGGTTTTGCCAAATCGGCGATGGGCGGTTTGCAAGCCCGGCTGCGCTTGCTTGCTAAGGCCAGTCCCGGTTAGCGTGATCTGGACTGCTTGGCTACGGTTGGAAACGCAGCACTTTGCCGATTCTGCTTTCGGTCGCGATATGGTGTAATCGGCGCTTTTCGATCAACCCGTTATTAGGCCATGCCGAATTCCAGGACCGCTCATTTTTGGATTGCGCTATTTAGCGTTGTTGGATTGCCCGGTTGCGGCGATATCCCCGGCCTCGGTCAACCGGCCGCCAAGCCGCTGGCTGCGACGCTAACGGCGCCGGTCGATCTGCCGGCCTTGCACTTGCAAAATGTCGCCAGTTTCGATGTGTACCTGGACCGGAACCGGCTGCATGCCGTTTTCCTGGCGACGGCCACCGATACTAAAACGCCTTCTGTTGCCTACCTGCATTCCGACGATGGCGGCTTACACTGGTCGGCGCCGCAAGCCATCGCGCCAAGCGCCGGCCGGCCGATCGAATCCAAAGCCGGGAACGATATCCAGATCGCCGCCCGCGGCGAGAATCTGCTGGCGGTTTGGCAAGCCACCGGCGAATTGCCCGGCATGGGTCCGCTGGCCAGCGCCTATTCCAGCGATGGCGGGCAAACCTGGGCTGCCGGCGCCAAGCCGACCGGCAGCGATGCCGACCAGTCCCACCCCGATTTGCTGGCGGACGCCGAAGGCCGCTTCCATGCCGTGTGGCTGGACGACCGGGACGAAAATGGTTACCAAGGCCTGCGTTATGCCCGCTCCAACGACGCCGGCCAACATTGGGAACTGGCGCAAACCATAGACGACACCAGTTGTTCCTGTTGCTGGAACCGGCTGGCGGCGGGTGCGGACGGCGGGATAAATGCGTTGTATCGGGATATGGTGCCGCGCGACATGGCACTGGCACAGTCGGCCGACGCGGGAGCAACCTGGCGCCGGGCCGGCAGCGTCGGCGCCTTCGATTGGCGGTTCGACGGTTGCCCGCACAACGGCGGCGGTTTGGCGCTGGCCGATGACCGAACTTTGCACAGCGTGGTCTGGACCGGCGCGGAAAACCGGGTTGGGTTGTATCATATGCAATCCAACGATAACGGCGCCAGTTGGACGCCGCCGCAACGTCTGGGCGAAGGCCCGGCGTTCCATGCCGATATTGCCGCCGGCTCCGGCCGATTGGTGGCAGTGTGGGATGCATTGGGGCCGGAGGGTTCGCGGGTCTATTTCAGCGAATCGGCCGATAGCGGCCGCAGCTGGTTGCCGGCCCGGCAATTGTCGCCCGCCGCGGCATCCTTTCCGCGCATCGTGGCGACGCCGAACGGGTTTTTGGCGATGTGGCTGGAGCAATCGCCGACCGGCAAAGTCTGGTCGGCAGCCGTTTTACAATAAGTTTACGAATTTAAGAGGTGGTCATGCCCAAGTTAGACATAACAACAATAATAAAACCCGGCTTGCTGGCGCTCGCGCTATTGAGTCCGTTACCGGTTTTTGCCCATGCGATTCTGGTGAAGTCGCAGCCGGCCAAGGACGAGACGCTGACCGAATCGCCGAAGCAAATCGATTTGTGGTTTAACGACGCGGTGCGCAGCGAGTACAAGGCGCTGGCCGTGATCGACAGCACCGGCAAACGGGTCGACAACCACGACGTCGAGCAAAGCCTGACCAACGGCGCCAATATCCACGCCACCGTGCCGACGCTGGCGCCCGGCGTCTATACCGTGCGTTACCGGGTGGTGTCCGAAGATACCCACATCGTTACCGGCAAGTTCGAATTCACCATCAAACCTTAACCGGCTTCAGTCATGACAATTCAAAGATTTTCCGCGTTTTGGGCGCTAGTCCTGCTGGGCGCCGTGTTGCTGAGCGGTTGCGACAAACTCGATTTCGGCACCAAACAATCCAACGCTCTGGGTAATCGACCCGACCTGGATTGCATTATTGCCAACGATTTTTACGCGGTGCATTTCAGCGCCTACCTGCAGCCCGACAAGAACGACAAAACCGTCGACGCCAAAACCGCCTTCGTCCCGTTTTGCCAACAAATCCCGCGCGCCGGCAAAATGTTTTTCACCGCCGATTTGATCGATCGCGACATCCGCAGTACGCCGATCGGCATCCGCTTGGTGGAAGTCGAAAAAACCGGCCAAAAAGCGCCGGATGACATCCGCGAAATTCGCACCGTCACCGAAATTCCGGCCAAGCTCTATCCGAAAGGCGCCGTCGAAGCCCAAGCCGATGTCGATAAAACCGGCGATTACGTCTTGTATCTGCTGATCGGCGACGCGATCGAGGAAGACGATAAGTTCCGCGTCGCCTTGCAAGTCGGTGTGGCGCCGGACGGCCAGCAACCGCCCTGGCTGGTCATCGGCGGCGTCGCTGCGGCGATCGCGGCAGTGGCAGGCTTTCTGGTTTATTTGCTGCGCCGGAAACGCAAAGCCGCCGCAGAGCAGGAATAAAGCCGATGGCTAGATTGTGGGACATGTCGGCGTCGGCCGGCTGCAGGTATGTTTTGGCGATGGTTTTGCTTTTGATTTCGAACTGGGCCGCGGCGCACGCGCCGGGTTTGAGTTCGATAGAGTTGACGATGCAAGCCGACCGCGTCGTCGCCAAAATGACCTTTGCTTTGCAGGACATCGAAGCCTTTTCGCCAATGGATACCGACCTGGATGCCGAGGTCAGCGCCGCCGAACGCGAAGCGGCCAAACCCGCCGTGGCCCAACTCCTGGCCGAGCAGACCCGGGTCAACATCGACGGTGCCGACGTTCTGCCGGTTGTGCCGGGTAGCGTGAATTACGACGACCAGAACAATGCCCATGTCGAATTCAGTTTCCAGCCGGCGCCGAAACGGCAATTGCTGATGCAGTCCAAGTTTCTGGCCTGGTTGCAGGACGGCCACCAGCAGCACTTGACCGTGCGCGATGCCGGCGGCAAACAAATCGCCGAGAAAATGCTGCGCCGCGATGACGACCAATTGCAGCTCGATCTCACCGCAGCCACTGGCGCCGAGGTCGGCCATGCCGGTTCGACCTTTCTGGATTTTCTGAAGCTGGGCGTCGAGCATATCCTGACCGGTTACGACCACTTGCTGTTTCTGTTCGCGCTGCTGGCGGTCACCCACAGCTTCTGGCCGGCGATCAAAATCGTCACCTTTTTCACGATCGCCCATTCCATCACGCTGGCCTGCGCCGGCTTGAATCTGGTGAATTTGCCGAGCAGTTTCGTCGAACCGTTCATCGCCGCGACGATTGTCTACGTCGCTATCGAAAACCTGATTCGGGGCGACCACCCCAAAGGTCGGCAATGGCTGACTTTCGGTTTCGGCTTGATCCACGGCTTCGGTTTTGCCAGCGTGTTGCGCGAGTTGGATATCAGTTCCGGCGATAGCGGCATCCTGATGCCGTTGTTGTCGTTCAATCTCGGTATCGAGACCGGCCAAATCGCGGTCGCATCCGTCGTCTTGCCGCTGATTTGGTGGTTGAACAATAAACCCTATGCCGACAAGTTTCTGAAAGGCTGTTCGGCGCTGGTTTGCCTGGTCGGAGCATACTGGTTTATCGAACGGACCCTGCTTTAATCGGCCACGGTGCGGCAGCGATGCGGCAATTGGCCGCAGGCCGCGCGTCTGGTTAATTGATTGCATTTATCGGACAATTTTTGCAATTCGCTTAATTTTCGCTCCGCAGTTGCGTGCTATTTCCCAGAGCTGGCCAAAACGGATTTGTAATTGCTCGAAACCCACTGCCGCCTTTCGCTGCTGCGGGTCTGCGCGGAGTGCCGCAGCCGGCCGCCGGCGCCTATCGAAAGGAGCGTTCGTCTAATCTTGCGGTATTGGCCGGCATAGTGGCGGCCGTCGCCGCGCTGCATTTTTTCGGGGTCCGTTGTTTGTTTTGCCCCAGTATTGCGCAGGCAGTCGCGCAACCCTTGCCATTGCAAGTTTCCACCATCAAGATCCGGGCGGCGCAGGCCGCGCCGGCCCGAGCCGCACCGCCGGAAACGGCCAAACCGGCGCAGAAAAAACCGCAACCCAAGCCCAAACTGAAGCGCGTTATTCCCCAGGCGCCGGCATCCGATTTCTCGGTGTTGGATCAGGTCCTCGATCAAGCCCCGAAACCAGAAATTCAGACCAACCGGCCCGAGATTGCCCAGGATGTGGTGGCTGGCGGCGAAAAACCGGCGTTTACCGAGGCCTACCTGAGTGCGGAGTACCAGCACAACCCGAAGCCGGACTATCCGAGCATTGCCCGCAGTCGGGGCTGGCAGGGCAAGGTCTTGCTGCGGGTGCAAGTGGACGCCGAAGGCCGCGCCGAAACCGTGGCGCTCGAGCAAAGCTGCGGCCACGACTTGCTCGACGAGTCGGCGCTGGAGGCCGTCAAACAATGGCGCTTCGTGCCGGCCAAGCGCGACGATGTTGCCGTCGCCAGCTCGGTGTTAGTGCCGATCATATTTTCGTTGCAAGACGAGCCGCCGATTTCCTAGGCACCGTTTCATTCCAAGCCAAATCCCCCTTATTGCCAGTTGGGCCGGTTTCGCCGGCTGCCTGCAAGCGCGTGTGACAAAAAAAATATAATTCATATTTATGTTAAGATCGCCGCTCTCCCGGATGGGCGGGAGATAGCGCGCGGATCGCCGATTCGCGCCCATTATTTGATTTCGGATTGGCCGGCGCTGGTCGGTTGGGGGCGTTGTGAAGATAGTGAAATTGGGATTCGGGCTGGTGTTATTGGCGTTGCTGACGGCCGGTTGCGGAGCGCCGGACCAAATCAACGCCAGGAATTTGCAAGCCGCCCACAAATCGATGAATCGCATCAAACAACACTTGCCGCCGGACCGCCAGTTACCGTTCGAAGTGGCCTACTGGTTGGTGCGGGAGCAGCTCAAGCACGAAGCCGACTTTCTGAAAACGATAGACGGCAAGACCCCGTCGCAGTTGATCGAACTGGGGCAGGCCGCGTTCGGCGCGCGCAAATCTGCCGGCGACCCGAAATATGCGAGTTATCAAAATTGGGAGCAATTGCTTACCGAATCCGGCAAACAGCGCGCCGAGCTTGGTGATGCCGAACAGGCCGATCCGCGCGACAAGAAGGGCTATCCGCGAGTCGACTACAAAATGCACGCGATGTAACTACGGCATTTATGCGTCTGTTACTGGTCGAGGACGATCCGGCCTTTGCTGTACTGCTGGCCGCCGATTTGCGCGGCGCCGGCTACATCGTCGATACCGCTGGCGACGGTGAGCAAGGTGAATTCCTCGGCGCCACCGAACAATACGATGCGGCGATCCTCGATCTTGGTTTGCCCAAACTCGCCGGCCTGGAGGTGCTGAAATGCTGGCGCGACGCCGGTAACGCCATGCCGGTCATTGTGTTGACCGCCCGCGATGCCTGGTACGAAATCGTCGACGGTTTCAAGGCCGGCGCCGACGATTACGTCTGCAAACCCTGCCATCCCCAAGAATTGCTGGCCCGCTTACAGGCGGTTTTGAAGCGGGTACACCATTTCAACCAGTCCAGATTAACGGTGTTTGGCGTCGAACTCGACGAAGACGAGCAAACCGCGACACCAGCCGGCGGCGAGGCCCAGCCGCTGACCGCGATCGAATTCAGGCTATTGCGTTACTTCATGCTCAACGCCGGCAAGGTGTTGAGCAAGGCGCAACTGGGCGAACACGTTTACAGCGAATCGGCCGAGCCCGACAGCAACGTACTGGAAGTTTACGTCAAACGCCTGCGCAAGATCGTCGGTAACGATTTGATCCACACCCGGCGCGGCCAGGGCTATCTGTTCGGCCTCAGGCCATGATGTCGTTACGTAAGCGCCTGGGCCGCGGCCTGATCGCGGTATTGTGCGCGATTTTCATCCTGCATTGGCTGGCCGCCGACTGGATTATCCGCAGCGCCGCGGAAAAGCAGATGGCCAACCGCCTGGCCGACGACGGCTATTCGCTGTTGGAGACGCTGGCCTATCGCGAAGACGATCAAGTCACCTTCGACAGCTTCCATATCAGTTCGGTTTATAACCGACGCCTGTCCGGCCATTACTACCTGGTTAAGGTCGACGCCCAGGCGTATCCGTCGCCGTCCTTGCTGGATTTCCCGCTGGCCGTCGCAGCCGTCGGGCCGCAGCAATCGATGCTGTACCACGCGACCGGACCCAACCGCACCCCGCTGTTGGTGCTGAGCGTGGGTGCGGTCAAATTCGGGCATAGAATCAACATCAGCATTGCCGAAGACCTGTCGGCGGTGGACCACGACATCACCGCGATTCGCGCGGCTTATTTCGGCCTGACCTTGCTGATTTTGTTCAGCGCGATCGCCTTGTTGCGCTGGGACATCCGCCGCGCGCTGCGACCCTTGCACGCAGTGGGAGGCGAGCTGGAGCAGGTCGCCAACGGCGGCCGGCAAAAAATCGACGCCCAGGTACCGGAGGAAGTCAAACCGCTGGTCATGGAAATCAACCACCTGTTGGCGGTCGTGGTGCGGCGTCTGCAACAGTCGCGCACGGCGATGGGCAATCTGGCACACGCGCTGAAATCGCCGATGGATCTGTTGCTGCGAGTCGCCGACGATCCGCTATTCGATAGCCGCCCGGACTTGAAGCTGCAAGTCAGCACCCAGACCGAAACCATCCAGCGTTATATCGAGCGCGAACTGAAACGGGCCCGGATTGCCGGCGACCAACAGGCCGCCCCGGCCTGCAATCCGCATCAGGAAATCATCGCCTTGAAAAAGACCCTGCGAGCGATTTACGCCGACAAGCCGCTGGACATACAAGTGACCTCGCCCAACCAACCACTGCATTTCGACCGGGAAGACTTGATGGAAATCCTCGGCAACCTGTTGGATAACGCCTGCAAGTGGGCAAGACAGCGGATCGACGTGGAGTTGGAGTTGGCCGAGCAATTGCTGATCCGCGTTGCCGACGACGGCCCCGGTTGCGCCGTCGATGGCCTGCAACACTTGACCCAACGCGGCCGGCGCCTGGACGAATCGGTGCAGGGCCACGGCCTGGGCCTCGGTATCGTGGCGGACATCGTCGCTACCTACCAGGGCACGATGAATTTTGGCCGCAGTAAGGCGCTGGGCGGCTTTTTGGTCACGGTGAGATTGCCGTTGCAACGCTAAACCGGATTCAACGCGCCGGGATTTTCAGTTTCGATTCAGCTAGCTTGGTTACAGTGCGCGCCGGCATTCAGTTTCGGCTCGCCGGAGCTTGGATGCGGTGTCAACCAAACTTGAAGCGAACTGAATCGTATGCAAAAACAACACGGATTACTGCCGGCATTGCTGGCCGGCCTGATGGCCCACAACGTCGCGACCGCCGAACCCGAAACCCATTCCCTTTCAGCCGACAATGCCGCCGACATGCTGACCAGCATCGAAGTGGCGGAAAGCGTCGAAAAAGCGGCGACTTTTTCCGGTTCGACCTCGGTGATCGGTAAAGACACCTTGGAACGGGATCAAGTCTTTACCGTTAACGAAGCCCTGCGCAAGGCGCCGGGCGTCTATGTCCGAGATGAAGATGGCTTCGGTTTGCGGCCGAATATCGCCTTTCGCGGCCAGAACCCGTTCCGCTCCACCAAGGTGTTGTTTCTGGAAGACGGCATTCCTTTCAACTTCGCGCCCTACGGCGACAACGATATTTACTACCATCCGCCGATCGAGCGCTACGACGGCATCGAAATCTACAAAGGCGCGGATTTGACTCAGTTCGGCCCGCAAACTATCAATGGTGCGGTCAACTATCTGACACCGAAAGTACCTAATACTCCCGGCGGCTTCGTCAGTTTTACCGGCGGTAATCGGGACTATTTGAACGGCCACGCCCGCTACGGCGGCATGGTCAAGAACGTGCAAGGCCTGGACGCAGTGGGCGGCGTAATCGATTACCTTCACAAGGAAGGCATGGCAAACCGCGACAACACCTTTGCCGTGGTCGATGACGTCAATCTGAAAAGTATCGTCGACTTCGATGCCCGCAATCGTCTGACTTTACGCGGTGACTTTTACTATCAGGACGAACCTGGCGCGGCCTTCGGTTTGACCGACGCCGAATACCGCCAGCTGGGTGCCCGTTATAACCCGGACAAAAACGCCAGTTTCACCAACGACCGTTGGTCGACTTCCGCGACTTACGAACACAGCTTCAACAGTGACGTGACCCTGGAAACCAGTTTTTATTGGTCGGGCTACGAACGTAACTGGTGGCGGCAGCAGAACGAATTTCCGACCGAAAGCCAATGCTCGGCAACTTATCCGGCTTACGTTGCCAGCCGCCAAAACGGAATCCCGATCGATATGGATTTGTGTAATTACACGGTCGGCCGCAAGCGCAATTACCAAACCTGGGGCATGGCGCCGACCCTGCATGCCAAACACAATTTGTTCGGGATCGAAAGTCGGTTGGACGCCGGTTTCCGCGCCCACTTCGAAAGCCAGGACCGGGAAATGATCCGGGGAATTACGCCGAGCGCTCGCGTAGGCCAGCTATTGGAAAAAAACGAACGTTTCGCTGATGCCTATTCCGGATTTGTCCAAAACAAATTCATTTGGGGCGACTGGACGGTTACTCCGGGCGTGCGCGTCGAATCGGTCGGCTACAGCCGCAGCAATTTGCTGAATGGTGCCCAAGGCCAGCACAGCTTGACCGAAATTCTGCCGTCGTTTGCGCTGACCTATTCGCCTGTCGATCGGGCCGACCTGTTCTTCGGGATTCACCGCGGTTTTGCGCCGCCGCGGGTTGAAGACGCGGTTTACAACGATACTGGCGGTTCGGCAGAGATCGGCGCGGAGATCAGCTGGAACACCGAATTCGGTATCCGCGCTCGGCCGCTGCGCGGCGTCAAAGCCGAGTTGACTTACTTTCACAACGACTTCGAGGCGTTGACCGTGTTAGGTACGGTCGGCGGCGGCACCGTGCCGGTGGCGCAGGGCAAGGCTTTGTACGAAGGGATCGAGCTGATGGCGCGGGCCGATTTCGGTGACGTATTCGATTCGGCGCATAACCCCTACGCCCAAATCGCCTATATGTGGTTGCCGACCGCAGAAACCACCGAGGCCTTCCGTTGTGTGCCGTTATCCAGCGGGACTTTGCCTGCGAGTTGTCCGGGCGGTAATGTCCGCGGTTCCGCCGCAGGCAAGCGCGCGCCGTACGCGCCGGAAAGCTTGTTGACCGCAATCCTGGGCTACTCGCATGTCAACGGCTTCGACACCCATTTGGAAGCGGCCTTCGTCAGCGAACAATATGCCGATTTCCTGAATCTGGACAACGGCGCCGACCACCCGGATGGGCCCACCAGCAACGCGGCATTGGGCGGCAGCTACGGCAAAATCAACGACTACGTGGTCGTCAACTTCGCCAGCTCCTACAAAGTGCAGAAGGATTTGACCCTGTTCGTGGCGATGAAAAATCTGCTGGACAACACTTATATCACCGACCGGGTGCGAGGTATCCAGTCCGGCATGCCGCGTCTGGTCCAGGCCGGGTTCAAGTACGAGTTCTAACTCGGTTTTGTCGGGATTGCGTCTGTTTCGCGGAAAAGGGCGTTTTAATGGCGGAACCCCGCCCTGAATGTTCGCTTTGGCGTAACCCGGCGGCCCGGTCAACAGCCTGTCATGTTGCTCTGGCAAGATTCTGCTGATTGGCGCGGGCATGCGGTCAATATGAAATATTATTAAAACTTCATATTTTTGCTAAGATAGCCCTCGTTTGCGTGGTGCCGGCGCTGACGCCCTCCAAAGTCGGGCTGGTGCCGCCAAACCATCATTTCGGAGTGGCGCGCCGTTCGAACCAGGTTCAGTGTCCACCATAACCCTTTGCAGGCAGAGGTCACTATGAGCAAGTCTTTCAAGCGTTTTTTGTTAACGATATTAATGTTTTCGGCCGGTTCGATGCCGGCCTATGCCCATCCTTTCCATGAGGCCGGCGAAGCGATCGGTTTCGGTAGCGGATTGCTGCATCCTTTTTCCAGTTCGGACCATATCTTGACGATGCTTTTTGTCGGGTTGTGGATCTGCCGTAGCGGCCATGGTCGAGCCGTCGTCTCGCTGGCGCTGACGTTCCTGGCGTTGCTGTTGTTGGGCGGCGCAATGGCTTTGGTTCCGCTGGAGATTGCCCATCCCGAAACGCTGATGTACGCCGGCATTTTGGTGCTGGGCTTACTGCTGGCGTCGGGACGACAATTGCATTGGGCTTTGTCGTTATCGGTGATTGCCGGCGTCGCGGTATGCCATGGATACGCCCATGCTTACGATATTTGGCTGGATAGCGACGCGCTCGGTTATACCGCAGGTTTTACCTTAGCGACTTTGAGTCAACTAGCGCTCGGCGTTGCCGCAAATCGGGCCATCCCGGCATTGCTGGCCGCGCCAGCCCGCTGGGGCGCAGCCCGAATAAATTAAGCAATAATTTCAACCAAAGGAGTTCCGTTCAGCCAAGTTCAATCGCAAACCAGGAAATTTCGCTTTACCCCCATCGTTCAATTTAATTATCGAGAGTAAACATGTCATTCAAAAAAGTTTTAATCGCGTTCACCCTGTTTTTTTCAATGCTGGGCTTTTCCGGCGCGACCTTGGCCAAAGAAGCCAAAAAGAGCGTGCCTGAGGTATTGAAAGAAGTGGACGCCAAGATACAGGTTGCCTTGGACGCGATTCCTTCGGCCGATCCGACTAAAGTCGCCAGTTTGATCAAGGAAGTCGCAGAGAGCGCCAGCGAACTGAACGCCAACTACAAATTCGAATTCGAGCGCGACAAAGTGGTTTTGAAAATGAAAAAAGCCAGAGAGTTGGCCAAGAAATCCGATTTCGCCGGCGCGGAACAAGAATTGAAAGAAGCCCGCGCAGGCTTTGCCGGTCTGACCAAATTCCAGTAACAGGAAGTCAGTTACGGCTGTTTCTATTTCATGTATCGACTAGGGGCGGCCTGAGCCGCCCTTTTTTTTGCGCGGCAGAACCGCCTCAGAAGTTGACGTTGATGTTGGTAAACCAGACATGGTTGACCAAATCCGGCGCGCCGTAGTTGTGCACGTATTGCAGTTGGTAGCCGGTGTCGACGTTCAGCTCCGGCGTCAATTTATAACCGATGCCGAGGTAGCTGCGGTTCTGGTTGATGCCGGTTTGCACCGAACGCGCCAGGCGGCCGTCGTCCAGCGAATTGAAATAGACGAAGAGCTCGTCTATGGCTATCAGATAGGCTTTGGTGTCAGGTATCGAGTACACCAAACGAACGCGGTGGCGCATGCGGTGGGCGACGTTGTCTTCTTCGGAGAAAAAGCGTTGCTCCAGGCGGAAGCGATACTGAAAATTCCACTCCGGCGACCAGTTGTCGACCCATTGCAACTGTTGCATGGCGTCGTTGGTGGCCAATTCGAAATCGGTCTGCTCGTTGTATTCGCCTTGCCAGGTGTAGCCGGCCCAGAGTTGCAGCTTTTTGGTCAGCTTGTAACCGACCAGCGGCCGGACGATGATTTGGGCGAACTGGTCGTTGTCGGTCTTGGTTCTGGGCGCCAGTTCCAAAAAAGCCAGATAGGGGCTACCGCCGAAGTCGGTTTGGTAAGTATTGCTGATCCAGACGCCGAAATCGTCGCGGACCGGGCCGGCCGCCGCGGCGAATGTTGCCGGCAGCAGCAGGCAGGCTGCCGTCCGGCGTGGTAAAAAATTGCGCATAGTGTTCGCTTGCTGAAATGGATAAATGCCGCTACGTCTTGCTGCAGCAACCGCTCACCCTAAACGAACGAGGCCGTCGCTCAGAACGCCTGGTTGGCGAACGGGTTGAAGCTGGGTCGCACCACGACGTTGAAACCGAATTCGGTGGCTTGGTGGCAGGCGTTGCAGGCAGCGGTAAGCTTATCGTAATTCGCGATAAATGCCTGTTGATTTTTGGCTTTCACGGCTTGATCCAGCTCGGCCAAGGGTTGGTCCAGATACAGCGCCAACAGATCGGGAATCGGTTGGCGAATCTGTTTGTGGGTCGGGTGGTATTTGCCGGCATCTTCGATGCCTTCGTGCAGTTCGTCGACTTCGTAAGCAGCCAGATCCCAATTTTGCGCCTGTCCGGCAAACCATAACTTGGCATGGCGGGTGGCGGTTTGGGCCATGATTTCGCCCAGGCCGGGTACGAAACCGGCGGTCTCCTGCTCATGCCGTTCCGGATGGGCGCAGGCGCCAAGCAAGCCTGCCAGGATTAAAGCCGTAAACGGTTTTGGGAATGTCGCTTTCATAAATGTTTCCTGGTAGTAATGGTGACCGGGTCGGGCCGCGCTATTCGCGCAGCATCGGCGACAGCTTACGACGGGCTGCCGTCGGTGCGCGGCTTTAGCAGCCGCGGGATGTAGTAGGCGGCCAACGCCAGGCAAAGGCCCAGCACGCCGAACACCACGCCCAGCCCTTTGGCGCTGCCGGCATTGGCTGCCGACGGCGGCGGCGCCATCGCTACCGTCAACGGCATGTGCAAGGCGCTGGTTTCCGGCGGCGTGTGCAAATCGGAGTCCTGCACCGACAGCACGGCTTGGTATTTGCCGGCGGTTTTGAAATCCACGCTGGCCGTCAATACGCCTTGCTTGACCACGGCCATCGGCACTTCGGCGATGACTTGACCGTCCTCGCGCAAAATCTTCAGGCCGACCGGTTTTTTCCGCACATCCAGGTCCAGCAGGTCTACCGCGATTTGGGTTTTGCCGACCCGCGGCAGATCGACGCATTCGGCCTGCGGTATGGATTTATCGTCCTTGGCCTGGTTCGGGTCGAGTTGATAGGCGGAAAAATTGACCACGTAATAGTCGTTGGTCAGCATGCAACCGTACAGGTCGTAATTGCCGTCGGCGCCTTTGCGGTTGCCGCCCAGCGGTACCGACGCCTGCGCTTGGCCGAGGACGGTAGCGGCCAGGATCAAAACAGATAACATTTTCATGGCTTGACCTCCGGACTCGCCGCTGCGGCGACGACGGTAAACTTGGAGATGCCGCTGACCACCAGCCCGTCCTCGGTAATCACCCGATAGCGGACGGCGTAAGGGCCGGGCGGCAGAGCTTGGGTGGTTGCGGTTAGTCGGTGGCGTTCGCCCAACACCAGACGGGTGTCGCCGTTGTCGACCCGTTTGCCGTGGGCATCGACCACGACGACCGACGGCGAGCGTTCGCCGACATTGCCGCTGAACCAGAATTTGACGGTGCCATCGAAATTGCTCACTTCGGCGTCGTTTTTCGGCTCCGATTTCAGCAAAACGCCTTCCGCCAGAGCGTTCGGGCCGGCCAAAACCAGCCATATCGGGACGAGTAGATGTAACAACTTGGGCATGGCTTATCCTCAGGGCAGGCCGAAAAAGCCGGCGATGAACAACACCAGCGGATCGGACAAGGGGTGAAAGAAACCCAGCGTAATGACGGCCAGACTGATGACGAAAATCCGGGTCCAGATCGTCAAATCCAGATCCTGTTTGCGCCACATCAGGTGGAATGCCAACCAACTCAACAGCCAGACGCCGATGGCCAGGGTTTCCTTGCCGGTGTAAGAGCCGATGCTACCGTCCGGCCCCTTGCCTTGCGAGCCGGGAATCCAGTAACCGTAGCTATGCACCAGTTTGTCCAGGCCGGGCGACAGCCGGGAAATATGGTGGCTGACCATCAAGGTCAAAAATGCCAGCAATAACGCCAGGCTGGCTGCGACGACCGGGCCGGAGCGCAGCGCTTGAGTATTCGATTCGGATTGTTGTTGCATCAGCCGTTCCCGGTTCAAACGAAGCGCAGTTTGGCCAGTACCAGGCCGACGACGAAACCGAGCATCAGAAAACTCCACGACACCAGAATCGTGATGCCGACGAAGCGGCACAGGTCGCGCCGGGTCTGCATCGGCAAGCCGTAGTAATACAACAGCGCGGTGGCGGACAGCATTAACGGGAACGGAAACAACGAGACGAATTCCTTGAATTCCATCAGCACGTTGTGGATTGCCGGCACCCGCTCCAAGATCCAGTCGCGAGGGCCGTCCTGGCCGCGGTAACGCATGTAGATCCAGTTGCCGCTGATCGCGCCGGCCAAGTTCAGCAGGGTGGCTACCAGTAGCCAGCGGCGCAGCGACTCCAGATTGACGTGCATGCCTTTGATCAACGGCAAGGCCCTATGCGTCAAATAAGTACCGACGACCAACGCCAGAATGGCGCTGAGGCCGTGGATGCCGGCCTTGAGGCTGTAGGCGCTGGGAAACCAGAAATTGGCGAGCGGTAAACAGAGTAATAGGGCCAGTGCGATCCCCACTTGCGCGCGAATCACGATTTTGCCGAAATTGTCATGTGTGTAATGTCCTGTGGACATTCAGCCTCTCCCTAAGAATCGCGGCCGGTAACCCCGGCTCTTTTCATGAATAACCCACTTTGCCGCTGGCGCGGTGCGGGTTCCGCTTGCGTTATAATCGCCGGCTCCTATAACGACTATAAGAACAGGAGCTTGCTGTGGAACGTTTTACTATCTCTCTCAGCGACGAGCTGGCGGCGGAGTTCGACCAATGGATCGCCGCCCGCGGCTATTCCAACCGCTCCGAAGCCGTCCGCGACCTGTTGCGCAAGGAAATCGAGACCAAACGGCTGAAACAGGATCAAGCCATCTACAGCATCGCCACGCTGTCCTATGTTTACAACCACCACGAACGCAACCTGGCGGAGCGCCTGACCGGCCACCAGCACGACGCCCACGATCTGGTGGTATCGTCGATGCACGTGCATCTGGATCACGACGACTGCCTGGAAACCTTGTTTCTGCGCGGGCTGACCGCGCGCATCCGCGGGTTTGCCGACAAGCTGTCCGCCGAAACCGGCGTCCGCCACGCTTCGCTTAACCTGGTGCCGGTGAAAATGGCCTCTGTCAGCCACCAACACGACCACCACGGCCATAGCCATTCGCACATTCATCCGCATAGCTGAGCCGGTTCGAAACCGCTGCTGCGGGGCATGATAAGACATTTTATTTATTATTCATAATTTTTAAAAATGTGATATGTATCGTATGATTCCTGGCCTATTCGTCTTAACTGGCATTTGATTTGAATTTTGCAGGCTGTTCGCGTCGGTAAACCATGAAATTGCGCCGTTCCCGCTCCCCATCCGAAGTGTTGCCCGCTGGGCTGCGGCTGCTCGGCTTCGGTTTGCCGTTACTGGCAGTGGTGGCTTGGCTCGGTGCGCAATTTGTCGGGTTGGACGCGCTGGGCTGGAACAACGGCTTCAACCACCCGCTGGCCGGGTGGGACCATTTGCTGGCGATGCTGGCGGTCGGAATTTGGGCCGCGCAATTGCGCGGTCATGCCGTCTGGATGCTGCCGCTGGCCTTCGTCGGCGTGATGAGTCTGGGCGGTTTGGCCGGCGCCGCCGGGATCACGATCCCCAGCGTCGAAGGCATCATTCTGTTGTCTTGCGCGGTATTCGCGCTGCTTATCACGCGCAAGGCCCGCTTCAGCAGCAAGATTAACGTGCTGATCGTCGCCTTCTTCGCCTTTTTCCACGGCTTTGCCCACGGCCAGGAAATTTCCACCTCCGCCAGCCTGATTTCTTACACGCTGGGCTTTATGCTGGCGACCTTGCTGCTGCACGGTGCCGGAATTTTGGTCGCCAAGTTGGTGGTGCTGGCCGCGACTTTTCTATTGACCGCGATGTTTTCGCAGTCGGTATGGGCCAAAGCCGGCCCGACCGAAACGGCCGAGACTGCCGCTTCGACACATTTGCAGGCGGATGCGGGGTTTTACTCCGCCAATTTGGCCGGCTACGGGGGTGACTGGGACTTGGCTGCCGAGAATTCCCATAGCGCGGCGGCGAACAGTAGCGCCAAAGCCGCTCTAGCCAAACCGCCCGCCGGGTTTGCGGGCGCTGGCGCCGAATCGGTTGCGGCGTGCGTATTGCCGGTGCTTGATTGCTTTGCTGTGGCGCTGGCCGATATGGCCCGCAATTGCCTGAGCGGTTTTAAACAGCGCTTTCCGGATATCAACCAGACACCGGGCACCCAACTGCTCAGCAGCGGTGTCGGCCGCACCTCGCCGCCGCTATCCGTGTCCGCAAGCCCCGCCCCGATTTCTTTAGCGTTTCGCTCCACACCTTCCGTATCCGCTGAATCCATTCAGCAAATCCGCGCCGAATCTTTTGGCGCCGCTCCCGACACCCGAATTTTTTACCGCCTGCACGCGACCGCCTTTTGCGCCGCTGGCCGTTCCCGCACGTTTGCCGCGAGCAAAACCGCTTTCCACATCCAATCCGGCTCGAGACCGGTGTTCATAACAACCACGACCGCAACGATATTCGCACTATGAGGAAGAATATGTACCCACTACGCCTGTCCCGGCGCGCCGCGCTGTTTCCCAAAACACTAATGGCCGTCGGCCTGGAAATCGCCCTTGGTCTGGCCGGGGCCGACGTGTTGGCCGAGCCGGCGCCGGATACGGCGGATACGATCGCCGTCGCCGCTGCCGAAGAGGCGAAGCCGGCAGCCAAAACCGTCAAAAAAGCCAAAAAAGCGGAAAAGTCGGAAGAGTTGGAAGCGGTGCAAGTCGAGGAAGACGGCCGCGCCAAAAATCTGATCGGCATCGCGCCGTCGGCCTCGCAAGGCGAAGTCAGCCAGAAGCAATTCGAACATCGGCCGTTCTCGCGTAACGGTGAGCTGGTCGAAGTCGTGCCCGGCGCCATCGCCACCCAGCACAGCGGCTCCGGCAAGGCCAACCAATACTTCCTGCGCGGTTTCAATCTGGACCACGGTACCGACTTCACCACCTTCGTCGACGGCATTCCGATGAACATGACCACCCACGCCCACGGCCAGGGTTACATGGACATCAACAGCATCATTCCGGAACTGGTCAAGAAAGTCGAATACGGCAAAGGCCCGTATTACGCCGAGGTCGGCGACTTTGCCGCCGCCGGTTACGCCAAGATGTTCACGATGGACAAACTGGACCAGGGCATTTTGAAATTCACGGCCGGCTCGTTCGATTATTACCGCACGCTGGTCGCCAACTCGATGAAAGTCGGCGACGGCGATTTGCTCTACGCCGGCGAATTCAATCTGTACGACGGCGTCTGGCAAGTGCCGGAAGACTCGAAGAAATTCAACGGTCAGTTGCGTTACACCCTGGGCGGCGACGATTGGGGCATGTCGATCAACGGCAAGGCCTATACCAACAGTTGGACGGCGACCAACCAGATTCCGCAAGCGGCGATCGACAACGGCAGTCTCGGGCTTTACGGCAGTATGGACCCGACCGACGGCGGCGAAACCAACCGTTACAGTGCCTCCGCCAGTTTCTGGAATCAGGGCGGTAACTGGAAAAACGACGCCAATATCTATGCCTTGTATACCGACCTGAACCTGTTTTCCAATTTCAGCGGTTTTACCCGCGGTGCTGGCGGCGACCAGATATTGCAATCCGAACGTCGGGTGCAGACCGGCGGCCATTTCGAACACACCCGCTACAACAAATTGTTCGGCTTCGAAATGGATAACAGCGTCGGTCTGCAATTCCGCAACGACCAGATCATGGACTTGGGCTTGTACGAAACCGAAGCCCGTCAAATCGTCAATACCGTCAGTCGTCACAATGTCGGCGTCACCACGGTCGGCACGTACTTCAAAAACACCACACACTGGCACGATAAAGTCCGCACCATTGCCGGTTTGCGCGGCGACTTTATCAATAACGACGTCGAGGTCGCCGCCACCGGTAGCGGCCTGGCATCGACGATTGCGGCCAACTCGGGCAGCCGCGGTAAGGTTATGGTCAGCCCCAAACTAAGCTTGGTCTTGGGGCCTTGGGCCGATACCGAGTTTTTCTTCAATATCGGTTATGGTTACCACTCGAACGATGCTCGAGGCACCACCCTGCAAATGCATCCCGTCACGGGTACCGGGCTCGATCCGGACGGTAACGCCATCAGTCCACGTATTCGTCCCGCCGCCTGGTCGCGCGGCGGCGAGGCCGGTATTCGCAGCAACTATGTGCCGGGCCTGAACAGCACCTTCGCCTTGTGGTGGCTGGAATCCAGCCAGGAACTGGTGTTCGTCGGCGACGCCGGCACCACGGAAGCCACCGGCAAATCGCACCGTTACGGCGTCGAATTGACCAACTACTACAAACCGTTCGATTGGCTGACGCTGGATGCCGACTTTGCGCTGACCACCGCCAAATACGCCGACAACAATCTGTATATCCCTAACTCGGTCGGCCGGGTGGTTTCCACCGGCGCCACGATCGAAGCGCCGAACGGCTTGTTCGGCTCGATTCGCTTGCGGCATTTCGGCAGGGTCTATCTGGACCGCGATCCGGACACTAACGTCGATTACTGGTCCGGCGATACCAACATCGTCAACCTCAGCGCCGGTTACAAGCAGAAACGCTACAAATTCGAGATCGATGTGTTCAACATCCTCGGCTCACAAAGCAACGACATCGCCTATGCCTATGAATCTTCATATCCGAACGGTTCGCCCAACCAATTCGGCATCCTGAAGCATCCGGTCGAACCGCGCATGTTCCGCGGCACCATTACCATCAATTTCTGAGGTGAGCGGCATGACAATTCGACTTCCGGCTTGCGGGCTGGCGTTGTTACTGCTGGGGTTGATAGCCGGTCGGGCCGACGCCCATCCGCCCGGACTCAGCTCGCTGGATCTGGTCCTGAAACCGGACCATGTCGAGGCCACCGCAACCTTTGCGTTGCAGGATATCGAAGCCTTCGTAGCGATGGATAGCGATCTGGACGCCGAAGTCAGCGATGCCGAACGCGAAGTGGCCAAGCCCGCCATCGCCAAACTGTTGGCGGAACAGTTGCGTATCGCGGTTGACGGCGTCGAAGTGCAGAGTCAGCCCGGCCCGGTCAGTTACGACGGCAAGAACAATGCCCAGGTCGAGTTGCAGTATCCGCTGGCGGTGCAACGCCAGTTGCGAGTGCAATCCGGATTTCTGGCATTGCTACCGGAAGGCCACCAGCAGTACTTGACGGTACGCGATGTCGCTGGGAAGTCGCTGGCCGAAAAGATGCTGGGCCGCAACGACGACGAATACCTCCTGACACTCGCCGCCGTCGCGGACTCGGCAGCCCCCCAAGCTGCGTTCGCGGCGTTCGGCGACTTTTTCAAGTTGGGTATCGAACACATCCTGACCGGCTACGACCACCTGCTGTTCCTGTTCGCGTTATTGGCGGTGACGCATAGTTTGTGGCCGGCGTTGAAGATCATCACCTTCTTTACCATCGCCCACTCCATCACTTTGGCTTGTGCCGGATTGCGGCTGGTCGAATTGCCGGCCAGTTTCGTCGAACCCTTCATCGCCGCGACGATTATCTACGTCGGCATCGAGAACATTGTCTGTGGCGACCAGCCCAAGGGCCGGCACTGGCTGACCTTCGGTTTCGGGCTGATCCACGGCTTCGGCTTTGCCGGGGTGTTGCAGGAAATGAACATCTCGGCGGCCGACACCGGGATTTTGTTGCCGCTGCTGGCGTTCAACTTAGGCATAGAAAGCGGACAGATTGCCGTCGCGGCGCTGGTGCTGCCGTTGATCTGGTGGCTGAACAATCAGGTCGCAACGGCCAGCCGGTTTTTGAAGGGCGGCTCGGTTGCGGTCAGTGTGATGGGCGCCTTCTGGCTGGTGGAACGGACCATGTTCTAAATAAAACCGAACGGCGGATTTACGGACCCGCCTCGACACTCCGGTTAAATCCGCCGGTTGCAATTCCAAGCCAAAATAGTTTTTCCGAGTCGAGGTGGGTTATTGTTGTCAATGTCAGAAGACGACTGCCCTACTTGGGTGGGTAGGTTGCTCATGGCTGGTGATTTTGGAGTCGGAATCCGTGGCGGCTTTGATCGGAATCGGCGCAGTGCTAGCGTAGAAAAACCATCCCCTCCCGTATACCTCGCGATTAATTTCTATAAATCGCGTATTTCCCCTGACCGGCCACCGAGCATGCCGGTAGTGAATTAGGGCTTTTGGGCGCAGCGAACTGGCGCAATCGACTCTTTGCTGTCTATCGCTTAATCTGATTCAATATCGGCAATACGACAGTTACACGTCAAATCAATCTGCAGTGATATAGAGAAGGGAAAGTCATACTCGAAACAATAAATTATCGTTTCGAAGATCATTTTTTCGGTATTTATACGGAAACCAGCTAATTACTTGTTAGGCCGAGATAGTGGAAGCAAGGAAATCATGGAAGATCAGGTTTTAATCAACGACTACGCACAACGGTCACTACGATATACTGCTGACGAGGATTATATTGCCGCTAGAATGAGTTATAAGGCCGGTTTAACTGAACCATTTTTATGGTCGGGACTGCATTCAATAGAAAAATACCTAAAAGCTCTTTTACTTTTCAAAAAAAGACCAGCGAAGGGTTTTAAACATGACATTGTCAAATTGCTAAGTGCGGTAAACGCAGTCGCAGGGCTTGATTTACGGCTTCCTGCAAAGGCCGAGTTATTTATTCATTACATAAATGAGTTTGGCGAAAACCGTTATTTTGAAGGGGCGGCATGTTTAGAAGAATGCGCCCTTGACAGCCTTGATGAGGTTGTTTGGTATATTCGTAGGTATTGCTACGACGAAAGTGCTTATGAAGGATATAACCTTCGAAAAATTGAGCCATCCGACTTAGAGAAAAGTCCGAAAGAGTACCGGCTGCCGGGAGGGCTTTTGGAAAAAATTATCAAAGAAAAGCCTATTGCCTATAGTTATCTTGTTTGGGATAACTTTTTTTATGGTGATGAAAACATTGAAAGAGATGATATAAGAAGAAGGCAATCGAAATTCTCTGTTATAGATCCGCCTTTAGCCTTTTTCGGTAAAGAAGCACTCGAGGCTCTAAAAGATTTTGTCGATTTATCTTATGACACAAAGCAATATTTCAAAGAAAGAGCCTAACCTGGCGCTCAACCGGAACGCGGTTATAAGCGCCTAGCAAAAAGTTAACGTGTATTGCGAGCCAAACCCGTGACCAATTTCGTCAATGGCTTGCTCAAGTTCATCCGGCGTAAATGTCTTGAATGGCAGCCATTCATATTTCATTTTATGCCACAGCAATTCAATCCGGTTCAGCTCGGGACTGTAGGGTGGCAGGAAATAAAATCGCATCCCTTTTTCTTCCAACAAATCCCAATAAGGTTTCAGTTTCTTGGCAGTATGAATGGATGCATTATCCAAAATCACTACCAAGGGTTTGCTGACGCGGTCGATCAACGCCATCAGAAAGCCAAAGAACCATAGACCATTTACGCTTTGCCACAGTTTAGCCAGTATTAATCGGCCGGATGACAGCATGGCACCGATCACATTCAAGCGTAGTGCACGCTTAGCAGTAATGGCATGGACTTCTCCGCTTTTTGTCCAAGCTGAACGATTCGGTGGTTGTGGCGCAAACCCCGCTTCGTCCACATAGGCCAATTCAATTTCACCAGCTTGAGCTTGCTTAATCAGTTCAGCGATGTCTTGTCGGGCCTGCTCGAAGCGCTCGGGATCGCGCTTTTTTTTAAACTGTAACGAGTGCGTTTCCACACATAGCCCATGCGTTTTAACTCGTTCCGCAAGGTGCCAGCACTAATCGTTACTCCGCACTCCGTCGTTAGACGACTAACCAATACCCGGCAGTTCAAAGGTTCCGCATCGATCCATTCCTTGAGTTGGCTTCGATGCGCGTCAGTCAACTTGCTCGGCGCACCACTACGCGGTTGATCCGGTAAGCTGTTTAGTCCGTTTCTCCACCACTTTCGTCGCCGCTCGCGGACTGCTTCCGGCTTCACCCCCTGATGCTCTGCAATAGCAACGACTGTTTGACCCTCGGATAACATCAAAATGGTTTCCGCACGCTCCCGTTCTCGCCAATCACTCCCTTTCTTGATGATTAGCTGTAGTTGCTCTCGTTCGCTTTCTCTCAATTCTATGGGCCTTACCCGCATTCCGTCGCCACCACCGTATCTAAAACCCTGCTATTTTACTGCATGCCTATTTGTTGTTAAGCGCTTAATGCAGTTTTATTTTTTCCAAAATAGGGACAGGTCTAGTAATTAAGCGTCCTTGAAAGGTTTTGCTATATTTATAGACCTGACCCCATCTTTTCCACGATGATATACAGAAGGGAAAATCATATGCGGAACAATAAATTATCGTTTCGAAGATCATTTTTTCGGTAGTTATACGGAAACCAGCTAATTACTTGTTGAGCGTCAAAGAGGAGGAGTACTGAGTGGATTGGCTAACATTCGCTTCATCCGTTGTGGGTTCACTAGCTTGGCCCGTAGCTACAGTCGTCCTCGTGCTTCTGATTAGAAAGCCACTTGGAACATTGTTGCCAACATTGCGGAATCTGAAATACAAAGACTTAGAACTCGATTTTGGCAAGGAATTGAGAAAAGCCGAGGAAAAAGCAAATCAAATTCTGCCCGCAGCCAACAAGCCCACTTTAATAAGCAAGCCAAAAAGTGAGAGAGACTCAAATCAAATCATTAACGAATCAAAAAGACTCTTTGAAGAGTTTCCAGAACCAGCGGTTGCGCTCGCATGGACCGCAGTTGAAGTCGAACTAATGGACGCCATTTTGCGCACTGCCAGTTCACCGGATTACCCCCCTCACAACTCCGCCCTAAAAAATGCAATACACCTAAAGGACGCAGGATATATCGGTGATGACAAAATTGATCTGGTCAAGCGCATGACAAATCTCAGAAATATTGCGGTTCATGGACATGGTGGTGGGCCCGTAACCGTAGAAGATGCAAGAGAATTTATTGCGCTCACAGAGTGGCTTGTAAAGGATTTAAAGGAAATCAAAAGATGAGCATGCCCAACAAGGCGGTCAACAGGGACGCCCAAACAGCTGGCTTCGCCACCTGTTTGGGCGCCTGTTACCTTTGACGTTAGCCGTCAATGGAAGCCCCAATCGAGCCGTCGTTTGCCGAGGCAATCGCCCATGGCAAGAAGTCCGAGGCCTATCAGGCCCAGCAGCGTAGGCTGTTAGCTATGCAGAAAGGCTTCAGCGTATCGCTCGCGACGGTTTGGCTAATGGCATCGCGATCTCAGGCTCTCGTCGACAACTCCCTTTCCTTCAGGTTCATACACGACGCGTTTCAAACCATGGCAGCTGTTACGTTCTTGGCATCGGAGGGCATGTATGCGCCAGCGAAGAGGGAGCTACGCTATCTACTTGAATCTGCATCAAAACACGCCATTGTCGACCTCAACAATTGGAACTTTACGCTTGAGGAGCGCGTTGCCTACTTGGAGTCGAGCATTCCTAGGTCTTCAGTTGACTTTATCGCCGATCAAGCGTTCTTTGGGTTGTCTCCCTCGGAAGAGGCAGACTTCAAAGCATCGGTCGTCAGCCAATTCAAGCGCCTCTCGGCTTATGTTCATCGGTCGCCGGCTCAACTGCGCCAAGAGATTCAGCAAGCGGGTAAGGGGCCTCCCGAATCGAAGGTCATCGCCGGAGAGCTTGAGCGATTCAATCGCGAGTGTTTTGCCGTCTACGACCTGGCAGTCTTTCTCCAGTTTCAGGTTTTGGGTCCGGGGCTCTCTGGAGATGTCTTCGTCCACGCCTTCGATCCTGTCCAGCACTGGCCGTTCCACAGAGGGAAGTTCTGCCGCTTGCTATCGAAGTTCTTCGACTATAAGGTCGAGAGGCAAGAGGTGCGCGGTGACAGCTAACCCCAGGCAAAGAGGGGGCAGGTCTAGCTTAGTAGTATTACTTGCACTGCTTTCCGTTCATGGCCCGACGCATCAAAATCGAATTCTAAGGGGCGCTTTGTCATGTGACTTCCCGCGGTTCGGCGTATAACGGTTGGCGTAAGGTGGTGCCGAATTATCGAAGGGTTTTTATACAAGGTGGGTGTTATTGCTTCACAGTGAATTTGCCGGAACGCCGTCGTAGTTTTTTCGGTTAACAACCTGTTGGATCGGGGGTATTCGGCGTTTTTCCTGCAAGCCGGGCGGACGGTTTATGGCGAAATTTCTTATAGCTTCTGAGCGTTGGCGTCAGCAGAGCCAGCGCTTGATCGCATAAAAAAGCCCGCCAGGCTGCTGAGCCTCGCGGGCTTTTTGTTGGTGCTGTCCGGTGTTGCTTATGCGGCTCAGTCGGTCAGGCCGCCGATGCCTTCCACCGACCAGTTTTCGAAGTCGGCGGCGCCGGAGGTGTCGTCGCCTTTTTCGTATTGGATACGGCAGGCGTAGTGGCGCAATGTTGCCGGACTGTCCTTGCCGCTGATTTCGACGTCGGCATTGACGATGTATTCGTAATTACCCAAGCTCCAGGCGTTGGTCGGCTGCGCGGCGAAAGTCAGGTTTTGGCCTTCTTCCGCGTTTTGCTTGATGTGGGTGTTGCAGTGGCCGAAGGCCATAGCGGTCATGTCGGTGCTGATTGCCATGGGATTGGCAACGTCTTTGCTCTCGACCAAAAACAGGTCGGATGCGGCGATGTCGTACATGAAGGGCAGGAAAAACTTGATTTGGATGGCAAGCAGACCGGCCAAGCAAACGGCGAATATTATAATTTTCTTTTTATTCATGGCTTAGGGTGGTGTTTTTTAGGGTGTTTTTTCTTTGAATCGGCAGCGATTCTAACAAAGATCGCCTGGGCTAGGAAATGCCGGCCCGCGAAAGCTAATTTACCTCGATTTGGCCGATGTCCAAGCGGTAGTTGCAAGAAAATCCTTTTGCCGTCAAGCGGATAAATGCGGCCTGATTTTAGGGGATCAAAACCGCCGCGCCCTGGATTCGGCCGTTTTTCAATTGCGCCAGGGCCAGGTTGGCCTCGGCCAACGCAAAAGTTTGGACGTGGGTTTTCAGCGGTGCTTGCGCGGCTATCGCCAGAAAGGCTTCGCCGTCCTGGCGGGTCAGGTTGGCGACCGAACGCAGCGTGCGTTCGCCCCACAAGATCGAGTAGGGGAAGGCCGGAATCTCGCTCATATGAATGCCGGCACAAACCACGGTTCCGCCTTTCGCGACCTGCCGTAGCGCTTCCGGAACCAAGGCGCCGACCGGCGCGAACAGGATTGCCGCATCCATCGGGCGCGGCGGCGGCTGGGTCGAATCGCCGGCCCACTCGGCGCCGAGTTGCCGGGCAAAATCCTGGCCGGCGCAGTCGCCGGGTTTGGTGAAGGCGAATACCCGCCGTCCCTGCCAGACGGCGACCTGGGTAATGATGTGGGCGGCGGCACCGAAGCCGTAAATCCCAAGGGTTTCGGCATCGCCGGCGGCGACCAAGGAGCGGTAGCCGATCAGGCCGGCGCAGAGCAGCGGGGCGGCTTCGCTGTCGCCGTATTTCTGCGGCAGCGCGAAACAGTAATCCTGTTCGGCGACCGCGTATTCGGCATAGCCGCCATCCAAGGTGTAGCCGGTGAAGCCGGGGGCTTCGCACAGATTTTCCCGCCGGCTCAGGCAATACCGGCATGTGCCGCAGGTATGGCCCAGCCAGGGTACGCCGACGCGCTGACCGACGGCGAAACGGTTGGCCCCGGAGCCTTTGGCAAGCAGTTCGCCGACGATTTCGTGGCCGGGAATCAAAGGCAGCTTAGGATGGGCCAGTTCGCCGTCGGCCACGTGCAGATCGGTGCGGCAGACGCCGCAGGCGCGGACTTTCAATAGCACTTGGCCGGCCGCCGGAACCGGCAAATCAATATCGGCCAGGCGCAACGGAGCGCCGGCACGGTCCAGAATCATCGCTTTCACGGTTCTTCCCTCAATCCGGCCAGTTCGGCCAATTGTCGCCGGAGCTCAACGCTAATGTCCGCTGCTGGCTGCTCGGTATTGTTATCGAATACCACGCTGCTGCATATCTCGTCGGCTTGTAAGGCGTCCTGGCTGCGGTGGGCTTGTTCCAGTACTTCCAGGCCGGCTTCCGATGCATCGTTGCCGGCGGCCTGGCGTTCGATTATCCGCTGGTGCAAGGTAGCAGGCTCGGCCTCAACTGAGACCAACGCAAATCCGGCGCCGATCTGTGTCGCCAGTTCCCGGAACGGCCGGCGTTGATCGTATTGCAGAAATCCGGCATCGACGATCACGCCGAAACCGGCGGCCAGCAAATTCCGGCTCAATTCAAGCAGCCGGTCATAGGTTTGCCGGCTGGCGTCGGCCTGGTAAATGCCGCCGCCAATTGCGGAATGGCTGGATGCCAGTGGCTGCAGGCCGAACAGGCGTTTGCGCTCGACGTCGGAGCGCAGCCGGATCAAGCGGTATCGCTGCGATAACCATTGGGCGACGCGGCTTTTGCCGCTGCCGGGCAGGCCGTGCATCACAATCAGCGCCGGTTTGCGTTGCGTCAGGCAACTGCTCGCCAGTTCCAGGTAGGCCAGACACTCGCGTTTGGCGGCCGGGTCGCCGCTCTGCGCCAAACGAAAGCCGGCGACTTTGGCCCGCACCGTCGCCCGGTAACTCAGGTAAAACCGCAGCAGGCCCAGGCCGGCATAATCGCCGTTGTGTTCCAGATAAGCGTTCAGAAACCGATAGGCCAGATCGCCGCGGCCGCGCTGCAATAGGTCCATTACCATAAAGGCGGTGTCGTTGATCGTGTCGATCCAGCGCAGTTCCGGCGCAAACTCGATGCCGTCGAAAGGTACCGGCCGCTGGCGCAACAGCACGATATTGCCCAGATGCAGATCGCCGTGGCACTCGCGAATGTGGCCTTGTTGGCGCCGCTCGCCGATCAGGGCCGCACAAGCGGCGTATTCGGTTTCGCAGGCGGTTTCCAAGTGGTCGAGCATCTGCCAATCCGTCGTTTCGAGCAGCGACCGCAATTGCTGAAAATTTTGTCTGACCGGGGCCATCACCGCGGCCGGCGTACCGTAAACCGAATCGGCTGTTGCCGGGGGAAGCGCGGCGTGAAACGCGGAGAGACTTTGGGCCAGGCGGTCGAGATGTTCCGGCGCCAGCGCTTGGCGGCAGAACAGGTGGTCCAGGGTTTTATCCAGCGCAAAACGACGCATTTTTACCGCATATTCGATGGCCGGTTCGCGGCCGATTTCCGGTTGTTCGGCGCTGCCGCCGATGGCAACCGTTGCCAGATAAAGAGAAGGCGCCAGACGCCGGTTCAGTCGCAGTTCTTCCTCGCAGAAAAATCGCCGTTTGGGCAGGTCGCTGAAATCCAGGAATCCCAGATCGACCGGCTTTTTGATTTTATAAGCATAGCGGCCGGCCAGCAGTACCCAGGAAATGTGGGTTTCGAGGACCTCGACCTTGCGGGCCGGATGCGGGTAGCGTGCCGGATCGCACAGGGCCCGGATCAGCTGCGGATATTGCGTGGTCATGGCTGGCACTCTCCCGGCGTTACAGCGGTTTGCGGCCGATTCTGACAGATCGGCGGAATCCCGGCAAAACCGATTTGGCGGTGCGATCAGGTCGCCGTCGGGACCGATTTTGTGAGTGAATTGCTTGAACTACTGCGGCTAAAGTTACGGGATAATTGAGTTTTCGAATATAATTCCGTCCCGTTTACGTGGCTTTTGATGCGGCCGTAACGGCTTTGTTCGGGCGCATCGTCGGTCGTCCCCAACCACCGTGCCGGCTGGCACTCAGCGCTGACTTAATATGGATATCTCAATACTCGTCAAATCCCTGATCCTCGGCATCGTCGAAGGGTTAACCGAATTCCTGCCCATTTCCAGCACCGGCCACTTGATTCTAGCCGGCGATTTGCTGAATTTTAACGACGACAAAGCCAAGCTGTTCACCATCGTGATTCAGGTTGGCGCGATCCTGGCCATTTGCTGGGAATACCGGGCCAAGATCGGTTCGGTACTTAGCGGCCTGGCTACTGAGCGGCAGGCGCAGAAGTTCGTGTTGAATCTGGCCATCGCCTTCGTGCCGTTGGCGGCGCTGGGTCTGCTGTTCGGCAAATTCCTGAAGGCGACGCTGTTCAAACCGGTGCCGGTGGCGTTGGCCTTCATCGTCGGCGCCTTCATCATCATCTGGGCCGAAAAACGCGAGCACAAAGTCCGGGTCGAATCCGTCGACGATTTGTCGGCGCTGGATGCGTTGAAGTTGGGGATTGCCCAGGCTTTCGCGCTGATTCCGGGCATGTCGCGCTCCGGCTCGACCATTATCGGCGGCTTGCTGTTCGGCTTGTCGCGCAAGGCGGCCACCGAGTTTTCGTTCTTCCTGGCGATTCCGACGCTGGTGGTGGCCAGCGTCTACGACTTATATAAACACCGCGATTTGCTGCAAGCCGATAACGACGTGTTGTCGTTTGCGATCGGTCTGGCCGCCGCTTTCGTCAGCGCTTTGGTGGCGGTGAAGGGCTTGCTGCGTTACATCAGCCACCACGATTTCATTATTTTCGCCTGGTACCGGATTGTGTTCGGTATCGTCGTGTTGGCAACGGCCTACAGCGGTCTGGTGCAGTGGACCGTTGATTGAGGTTTTCCGCCACGCTTGCGGCGGGTTTGGTTTTTTGATCTTTAACATTGAAGGGTAGGTTATGGCGTTGCCGTTGTTGATGATAGTCATCGGTCTGGTGGTATTGGTCTGGAGTGCCGATATTTTTGTGGAAGGCGCCGCGGCGATCGCGCGTTTTCTGGGCATGTCGCCGCTATTGATCGGTATGGTGGTCATCGGTTTCGGCACCTCTGCGCCGGAATTGACGGTTTCGGCGCTGTCGGCCTGGCAAGGCAATCCGGGTATCGCTTTGGGTAACGCCTACGGTTCCAACATTACCAATATCGCTTTGATCCTGGGTACGGTGGCCTTGATCAGCCCTATTGTGGTTCACTCGCAAATCATCAAGAAAGAATTGCCGGTATTGATGGGCGTGACGGTATTCGCCTTCGGCCAGCTCTACGACGGTAGTTTGTCGCGGACCGATGCCATACTGGAACTGACGGTTTTCGTTGGGGTAATGACCTGGATGGTGCGTCAGGGCCTGAAGCAGAAGGTTGACGTGTTGGCCGACGAAGTGGCGGAAGAGTTGGCAGAGCACACTATGTCGTTTGCCCAGGCCACGATCTGGGTGGTTAGCGGCTTATTGCTGCTGATGATCAGTTCCCGGCTGTTGGTGTGGGGTGCGGTGACGATTGCGCAGAATCTGGGCGTCAGCGATTTGATCATCGGCTTGACCGTCGTCGCGATCGGCACCTCGCTGCCGGAATTGGCCTCGTCGATAGCCGCGGCCCGTAAAGGCGAACACGATCTGGCTCTGGGCAACATCATCGGTTCCAATTTGTTCAATACCTTGGCCGTGGTCGGCTTGGCCGGCGCGATTCATCCGATGTCGATTCCGGTCGAAATCGTCAACCGCGATTGGCCGTTGATGGCCTTGCTGACCGCGTCGCTGTTTGCGTTGGGTTATGCCGGCAAGCGCGAGCAGGGCCGCATCAACCGTGTCGAAGGCGGCGTGCTGTTGGCGGTTTACGCGGCTTACACGCTTTATTTGATCGACACCGTGGTGAGTGGGTAACTATGTCTTTGGAAAACCGTTTGGGGCATTTCGCCTACCGTTGGGGTAATTGGCTGCTTTATTCCCCTGCCCTGGTGCTGTTGGTTTCGGTGTTGGCGGCTTATTGGGCTTTGCAGTACACCGGCAACCACTTGACCGTGAATACCGATACCGCCGAATTGATCGCGCCGGATGCGCCGTTTCAACAAAACCGGCGCAAGTTCGAGCAGCAGTTCGGCCAGGAAGTGCATACGCTGCTGCTGGTGATCGAATCGTCCAGTCCGGAACTGACCAAAGCGGCGGCCCGGCGCCTGGGCCGCGAATTGCGCGCCGATACCGAACATTTCACCAAAGTCTATCGGCCCGACGAAAACGAATTCTTCCAACGCAACGGCCTGTTGTACCTGGATGCCGACAAATTGCAGGATTTCTCGGTCACACTGGCGCAAGCCCAGCCCTTCATCGGCCGGATTTCGCAGGACCCGAGTCTGAACGGTTTTTTCTCGATTTTCGAGGATGCGCTGAACGCCGAAACCAAGACCGAGGAAGTGCCGATCGACTTGATGTCCTTGATCGACAAAGTCAGCAATTCGTTGCACAAGACCCTGAACGGCGAGACCGACCTGCTGTCCTGGCAAAAATTGATCGCCGAAAACAAAATCAGCGAAGAGCAGTCCGACAAGGCCTTTATCTTCGTCACCCCCAAATTCGATTTCAGCCAGATTCTGCCGGTCGAGCCGGCGATTGACGTGATCCGCAAGGCGGCCAATAAAATTCAGGACCCGAACATGCCGGCCGTCAAAGTCTGGATTACCGGCGAAGTCGGCTTGGAGCACGACGAGATGGCCGGTATGAGCGAGGGTACTTTCACCGCCAGTATTTTCTCGGTGGTGTTGGTCTGCGGCATTCTGCTGGTGGCTTACCGCTCCTGGCTGCTGATGCTGGCCACGCTGCTGACGCTGGCGTTGGGCATGGTGTTTTGCGGCTTGTTCGCCTCGGTCGCGGTGAAACAGTTGAACCTGATTTCGGTGGCCTTCGCCGTGTCCAACATCGGTTTGGGCGTCGAATACGCCATCCATTTTTGCCTGCGTTACCGGGACAATCTGGATCTGCACGGCAGCGACAAAGGCAAGGCCATCCGTTCCGCCTTGCTGGCGACCAGCCCGTCGCTGATTTTATGCGCCGGCACCACCTCGATCGGTCTGTATGCGTTTATTCCGACCGATTACCAGGGCATCTCCGAGCTGGGTTTATTGGCCGGTACCAGTTTGTTTATCTGCCTGTTCGTCACGCTGACGGTGTTGCCGGTGTTACTGAAAGTGCTGCCGAATCCGCCCTACCACAATCTGCACGGCGAGCAGCCCGGCGCCTCCAAATTGTCGCTGGCCCTGGCCCACTTTACCCTGCACTACGCCAAGCCGATTTCGTTTCTGACCCTGGCCGGTGCAATCGCCGCGGTGTATTTCGTGTTCCAGGTCAAGACCGATTTCAATCCGCTGAATCTGCGCGACCCGCATACCGAGTCGGTGGTTGCCTTCAAGGAATTGATGAAGGAGCGGGAAACCTCGCCGATGACATTGACGGTATTGGTCAAAAGTGAAACCGAAGCCAAAGCCATGCAAACCAAATTGGCGGCCCTGAAAACCGTCGATAAGACCGTCAGCCTGTTCGATTTCGTCCCGGAAGACCAGGAGGAAAAGCTTGGCGTGATCGACGATATGGCGCTGGCGCTGGGGCCGCAAAGCCAGTCGTTTCCGCAATTGAAGAGCGGCGCCGATCCGTTGCCGGCCATCAAACGCATGATTGCGGCGATCGACGCCAATCTGCCGAAAAAGACCAATCCGGGCGATATTCAGTCCTTGAGCCGCTTCAAGCAGGAATTGCTGGATGTGCAGCTGGAACTGGAAGCGCGGATGCAGCCGGACCGCGGTGTATTCATCGAGAAAATTCAGACTTCGTTGCTCGGTACGCTGCCAACCGTGATGAACGAATTGCTGACCGGTTTCCGAGCCGCCGAAATCGTGCCGGAAAGTATTCCGGACGAAATCAGGGAGCGTTGGCTGAGTAAGGACGGCTTGTACCGGATCCAGATTTTCCCGAAAGAAGATTTGAACGACTTGGTCAATCTGCAGCGTTTCATCGTCGACGTGCAGGCCGTGGCGCCGAACGCGACCGATTTGCCGGTGATGTATTGGGAGTCGATGAAAGCCGTGATCGGCGCCTTCCAGGAAGCGATTATCATCGCCCTGGTGGCGATTGCGGTGCTGCTGATGGTCATCCGCCGCAGCGTGATCGATACCCTGCTGGTAATGGCGCCGTTGGTGCTGGCCGGCTTGTTTACGATGGCGACCACGGTATTTACCGGCACGCCGATCAATTTCGCCAATATCATCGCCCTGCCTTTATTGATGGGCTTGGGTGTCGATAACGGTATCCATATGGTGGAAAAACTGCACCACTCCTTGTCGGAAGAACAAAATATTTATCAATCCAGCACCGCGCGCGGCATGTTTTACGGGGCATTGACTACAATTTCCAGCTTCGTCGGCCTGGCGTTTTCGCCGCACCAGGGGATTTCCAGCATGGGTCTGGTCATCACCATCGGTATTTTCTGGATTATGACGTGTACCTTTATCGTGTTGCCGGCGATCAGCAAGTTGGTGCTGAAAAAAGCCGACCACGCTGCCTGAGCGCAAGTCCGGCCAAGCTGGACTAGACTTAGGCGGTCGCGTCCGCCGGGCCGGTCCGGCGCCAATTGGATTTAACTTTTTGTTGTAGAGGCAACCATGTTTGTAATCATCGGTTATGTGGTCATTTTGGGCTGCGTGTTGGGCGGCTTCCTGATGGCGGGAGGACACCTCGGTGTGCTTTGGCAGCCGGTGGAAGTATTGATCATCGTCGGTTCGGCGTTCGGGGCCTTTTTGGCGAGCAACTCGCTGACGGTCAGTAAAGCGGCCATGGCCGGCGGTACCGCCACCTTGAAAGGCAGCACCTATACCAAGGATTACTACATGGAGCTGTTGATGAGTTTTAACGCATTGAGCCAAAAGGCGCGCAAGGAAGGCTTGCTGTCGCTGGAAAAGGTTGTGGACGATCCGGAAGGCAGCTCGATATTCGGCGAGAAGGTGGTCCACGATCACCATTTGATGGAATTCATCTGCGACAAACTGCGTTTGATCCTGACCGGGGTCGACGTCAACCAGCTCGAAGACATCATGGACGCCGAGATCGAGGTCCACCACGCCGAGGGTAACGAGCCGATCAAGGCCGTGCAAAAAGTCGGCGACGGCATGCCGGCCTTCGGTATCGTCGCGGCGGTGATGGGGGTGGTGCACACCATGGAATCGGTGGGCATTCCACCGGCCGAACTGGGTAAATTGATCGCCGCGGCGCTGGTCGGTACCTTCCTCGGTATTTTGGTGTCTTACGGCTTTATCGGTCCGGTGGCGTCGGTGATGGAAGCCCGCCTGGAAGAAGAGAGCAATGCTTACAAATGCACCCAGAAAGGCCTGTTGAATTGCGCCAAAGGTACTTCGCCGGCGATGACGGTGGAATTCATGCGCACAGCGATTCCGCATTCTGCCCGGCCCTCCTTTGCCGAACTCGAAGAAGCCTTGAAGGGCGGTAAATAAGGGGTAAGCGAGCATGGCCGAACAACCGATAATCATCAAAAAAGTCAAGAAGGGCGGTCACGGCGGCCATCATGGCGGCGCCTGGAAAATCGCTTACGCCGACTTCGTGACGGCAATGATGGCCTTCTTTTTGTTGATGTGGTTGCTCGGTACCACCGATGAAGTCACCAAAAAAGGTATTTCCGAATATTTCCAGAATCCGTTCGGTATAGCGATAGCCAGTAACCCCGGTGAGGGCTCCGGCGACCGCACCAACATCATCCAGGCCGGCGGCCAGGATTTGAAGTCGCAGGACGAAGGCCAGGTTCACCAGGGCGAAGCGCCGCCGGCCGAACCGACGCCGGAAGATATCCAAAAACTGGCCGAGGAGCAGGAAAAAAAGAAGCTGGAGGAGTTGCAGGAAAAAATCGAGGACATGCTGGAAGCCAATACCAAGCTCAGCGAATACAAAGACCAGATCAAGCTGGAGTCGACGCCGGAAGGCTTGAAAATCCAGATCGTCGATGCCCAGAACCGGCCGATGTTCAAGCTGGCCAGCTCCGGGATCGAAAGTTACGCCCAGGCCATTCTGCGCGAGCTGGCGCCGGTCATCAACGAGCTGCCGAACAAGGTTTCGATCAACGGCCATACCGATGCCCTGCCGTTTCCAAGTAACCGCACCGGCTATTCCAACTGGGAATTGTCCAGCGACCGCGCCAACGTCGCCCGCCGCGAATTGAACCAGGGCGGCCTGAACGACGATAAGGTGTTGCGCGTGGTCGGCTTGGCCTCGAGTATTCCCTATAAGCTTGAGAATCCGAACGATCCGATGAACCGGCGGATATCGATTGTGGTGATGAACAAGAAAACCGAAAACCAGGTGCTGCACGACGGCGCCGATCCGACAGCATCGGAGGCGACGCCCAGTTTGCCCAGCGTCTCGCCGACGGTGCAGCAAAACATCAAAGTCACCGGCCCGCCGGCTACGCATTAGCCGCTTCCCGCTGCGACTATAGTCGTGCAATTGCTGAAAGCCGCGATCAGCCAGTTGCTGGCGCTGGCCGGCGTCTGGTTGGCGCTTCGTCTCTGGCCGGACATATTGGAAGCGAGCTGGGCGCCGGCGTGGCAAGCTGCGATTGCGGCGCTGTTATCCCGTCTGTTACGGCAACCTTTGTGGTGGCTGCCGATCCATCTGCTATTTTTCCCCGCCGTGTTGTTCGCTGTCAGCCTGCAGTTGCCGGCCTTGGCTTATCTGGGCGCGGGTTTGCTGATGGCTTTGGTATTCTGGGGAACGGCCGGCGGCGACGTGCCGCTGTTTTTGTCCTCGCCGGCCGTCGCAGCAGCCTTGCGGGATATTGCGGTGCGGGAGCGGGCCCAGGCGTTTATCGACCTGGGTGCCGGCGTCGCCAGCGTGGCGGCGCCTTTGGCTGCAACCATGCCCGAATTGCGGGTGACGGCGCAGGAGCGGGCGCCACTGCCCTATCTGGCGGCGCGTTGGCGGTGCCGGAAGCTGGTCAATGCCACGGTCGTCGGCGGCAGTTTCTGGGATTGCGATTTGGGTCGGTTCGATCTGGTGTTTGCCTTCCTGTCGCCGGCGGTGATGCGGCGCCTGGGCCGGAAACTGGAGCGGGAAATGCGGCCCGGCAGCCTGTTCGTGTCGTCGTCGTTTCCGCTACCCGATTGGCCGGTTAGCGCGGAAATCCATCTGGCTGACCGGCGCGCTACTCGCTTGTACTGCTATCGGATCGGGGAGCGGCACGGCTAAGGCCGGCACTCGAATTCCGGCACCAAGCTCTGCAAGTCGGCCAAAAGCGCGGCGTTATCGCGGCAGGCGCAAGCCTGTTGCAAGGACTCGATTCGCTGGCTCCATTCTTCGCTGTCGTAAATTCTGGCTTTGGCCAGGCGTAGCTTCTCGTGGCCGGTCGGCAGCAGTTGTTCCTGTTCGTGAAACAGCTCCTCGTACAGTTTCTCGCCGGGGCGCAGGCCGACGTATTCGATTTTGATGTCGGTGCCCGGCTGTTTGCCGCTGAGGCGGATCATCTGTTCCGCCAGATAGCTGATTTTGACCGGCTCGCCCATGTCCAACACGAAAACTTCGCCGCCCTGGCCGATGGTTTCGGCCTGCATGATGAGTTGGCAGGCTTCCGGAATGGTCATGAAGTAGCGGGTGATGTCCGGATGAGTCACGGTGACCGGACCGCCGGCCTGGATTTGTTCGCGGAATAAGGGCACCACGCTGCCGGCCGAGTCCAGGACATTGCCGAACCGCACCGTCGTGAAACGGGTGCTGCCGCGGCGATCCAGATTCTGGCACAGGATTTCGGCGGCGCGTTTGGTGGCTCCCATCACGTTGGTGGGGTTGACCGCCTTGTCGGTGGAAATCAATACAAAGCGGGCCACTCCGGCGGCCATGGCGGCTTCGGCCAGGATTTTGGTGCCGATCAGGTTGTTATGCAGCGCTTCCCGCACTTGGTTTTGCAGTAGCGGCACGTGTTTGTAGGCAGCGGCATGAAACACGATTTCCGGCTTCTGCTCGCGAATCACCCGCTGTACCGCGACCGGATCGGCAACGTCGCCGAGTACGGCAACCCGCAACAACTCCGGAAAGCGTCGCTGTAATTCGGCGTCGATTTTGTACAGGTTGAATTCGCATTGATCGAACACGATCAGCTTGCGCGGCTGGGTTCCGGCCAGTTGTTTGCAAAGTTCGGAGCCGATCGAGCCGCCGCCGCCGGTAACGAGCACGGTCTTGCCGTGCAAGTGGCTCTTGATTCCCCGCCAATCCAGCTTGATCGGCGTGCGGCCCAGAATGTCCTTGATCGATACGTTACGCAGTGCGGTCTTGGCCACGGCACCGCTGAGCAATTCCTTGACCGACGGCAGGGTTTTGAAGGGTACTTTACTGGTCTCGCAGATTTCGACGATGCGCTGCATTTGGGCGTCGCTGGCCGATGGCACCGCGATCAGTACTACCTCGATATCCCATTGCTTGACCAGAGCCGGAATCTGGCTGACATTGCCGGCAACCCGGATGCCGCGAATTTCGCGCCTGAATTTGGCCGGATTGTCGTCGGCAAACACGACCGGCACGTAGCCGCTGTCCGGCGTGGTCAGCAGGTCGCGGATCAGCATTTCGCCGGCTGCGCCGGCGCCGACGATCAGGGCCCGGCGGCCGATCCGATCGACGAAGGCGCGTTCCTTCCAGAACCGGTATACCAGACGCGGCACGCTGAGTAGCGAGAACAAGGTCAGTACGTAAAGCGGCACTACCGAGCGCGGCACGCCCGCCAGCCGGTCGTACAAGAACAGCGACGAGGCGATCAGGAAGATGCCGGCCAATACCGCCTTGCCGATCCGGATTAGATCCGGCAGCGAGGAAAAGCGCCAGACCCCGCGGTAAAGCCCGAACACCCAAAACAGCGTGACTTGAATCGCCATCACCAGCGGCAAAAACAACAAGGCCGGGTAAAAAAATTCGTCCGGGATCTGCTGCAGATTGAATCGCAACCAATAGGCGCCGAACCAGGCCAGCGGGATCATGCACAGGTCGTGCAGGAAAATGGTGGTGCGCGAGCGGAAGTGGAATGTCACGATGCGACGAACCCGGTACGGCCGGCCTGGAAACGGTAGGCCAGATAGAGTAAGGGCAGATAGGCGGCGGCCAGTGCGGCCAGGGCGTGGGACGGATGCAAAAAGGCCCAGACCGAGCATGGCAGCAGCCAGCCCAGATTGATGGCCCAGCAAGCCATCAGTACCGGCAAATGGCCGTAGCGTTTGGCGGCGTGCTGGTAAGTGTGCGAACAATGCGCCGCGTACCACTGTTGGCCGCTAATCAGTCGGTAGGCCAAGGTATAACTGGCGTCGACCACGAACAGACCGAACAGGATCAGCCCGCAGTACAACAATACCGCCGCCTGTTGCGCGGCCAGCAAGATCAGCAAGCCCAACACCAGGCCGACGAAACCGCTGCCGACGTCGCCCATGAAGATTTTGGCTTTCGGCCAGTTCCAGCACAAAAAACCGGCACTAGCCGCCGCCAGACCGGCGGCTAACGCGCATAGCGCGCGGTCGAGGTGTAGCAGATAGCCGGCCAGCACCAGGCAGACGAAGATGGCTTCCGAGGCGGCGATGCCGTCGGTGCCGTCCATGAAGTTGAACAAATTCAGCGCCCAGACCAGAAACAGAATGGCGAGCGGATAACCGAGCCAGCCTGGATTGAAGAAGCGCAGGCCGAACATGGCGTCGAACGGTGCCGGCACCAACAGCGGCGACAAGCCTTGCAACAGGCTGACGCCCCATGCAGCAGCCAACAGGTGGATGGCAAAGCGCCAGCGCGCGGCGACGCCGCCGTGGTCGTCCCAGAAACCGACGCCTGCTACCGGCAGCGCCGCGGCCAGCATTGCAAAACGCTCTGGGCCGAGTTGAGCGGTCCAGAACAGCCACAGGCAGGCCGCGCTAAAACCGAGCACGATGGCCAAACCGCCGCCGCGCGGGGTCGGTACGCTATGCGAACTGCGCTGATTGGGAATATCCAGAACTTGATTAGCGAGCGCATAGCGGCGGATCAGGCCGGTCAGCAGCGCCGACAGCGCGAAAATAACGCAGAAAAGTAGCATCACGCCCGATGGCTTAAATAACGAATGATCTCCGGCAAGGTGTCGCGGAGCGTATGCTCGGGCTCGTAGCCCAAATCGCGGCGGATTTTAGCAGACGAATACCAGGCTGAACCGGTTAATTTATCCAAACTGTCGCTATCCAGCGGAAAACGCCGCCCGGCGAGACGGCCGTAAAGGTCGCCGAATTTGGCGGCTGCCTGCAACAACGGTAACGGCACCGACCCGCTAACTGGCGGCTTTCCGAGCGCGGCGCGGATCAGGTCGTAGATGTCGCGGGTGGAATAGCATTGGCCGTCGGTCACGATATAGATTTGGCCGGCGGCTTGCGGCCGTTCCGCGGCCACTATCGCCGCGGCGGCGACATCGTCGACGTGCACCATCGAGCGGCGGTTGCCGGGCGGTAACGGCGGGAACAGGCCTTTCCGGATCGCCTCTATCATCCGCGGCAGGTTGCCTTTGCCGCTGTTGCCGTAGACCATGCTGGGCCGGATCACCACCGGATGCAGCACATAGCCGCCATGCAAAACCAATTGTTCGGCGGCGTATTTGGACTGGCCGTAAGGATCGGTGGCCGGCGCTTCGGCGGTTTCGTCCTGCGGTTGCCGGTTGTCTTCGCCTACCGCCTTGACGCTGCTGAAATAGACGAAGCGCTTCACGCCGGCCCGCTGCGCGGCGATCAGCAGCTTCCGCGTGGCTTCGCTGTTGATTTGGCGGTACTCCGCCGCGTCCTGCCGGTTTTCGGCCAGCGCATGGGCTTTTCCGGCCAAGTGAAACACCGTATCGACACCGGCACCGAGCAGGTCGGGCGCGTCCGCAGCGGTCGCCAGATCCCAATAAAAATCGGCGGCGTCGGAGCGGCCGGCGCTCGCCACGGTATAGCCAAGTTGTTTTAATTTGCCGCAAAGTACGCCGCCGATGAAACCGGTGGCCCCGGTTACCAGCGCTTTATGTCCGGCCATTGGCGGGATCAGCGTTTGTCGCCGTGCTCGGCAAATACGTCGGCTTTGCCTGATTTGTCGAACGAAACCACTTGGTAGGCATCCTGGCGTCCGCCCATTTCCATGCCGGGGCTGCCCATCGGCATGCCGGGCGCGGCCAGACCGGTGACTTGGGGTTTGGCTTGCAGCATTTTTTGGATGTCGCCAGCCGGGACGTGACCTTCGACTACGTAGCCGTCAACTATCGCGGTATGGCAGGACGCCAGTTTTTCCGGGACGCCGTAGCGGGCTTTGATCGCGTCCATGTCGTCGCTGATCACGTCGTTAATCTTGAAGCCGCTTTGTCTGGCGTGTTCCAGCCATTTGCCGCAGCAACCGCAGGTCGGGCTGCGATAAACGGTCATTTCCGGGCCGCCGGCCGCGGGTTGTTCGGCGCAGGCCGAAAAACCGAATGATGCCAAAACCAGGATTGCCGTCGATCTAATCAATTTCATAAATACCTCTTTATTCGCCGTGCAGCGTAACGATGATGTTGCGGCTGCCGGCGTGGTTACGGTGCTCGCATAAATAGATGCCTTGCCAGATACCCAGTGCGAATTGGCCGTCGCTGATGGGGATGGCCAGAGAACTCCCCAGAATGACAGTTTTAATGTGCGCCGGCATATCATCGGGACCTTCGAGCGTGTGCCGGTAATAGGGTTCATTTTCGGCTACGGCCCGGGAAAAATAACTTTCCAGATCGCGGCGGACGTCGGCGTCTGCGTTTTCGTTGATCGCCAGCGACGCCGAGGTGTGTTGCAGAAAAATGTGGGCCAGACCGATTTCGATCCGGTCCAGTTCCGGCAGTTGGCTGACGATTTCCCGCGTCACCAGATGGAACCCGCGCGGTTTGGCGGTCAGTTGAAGACGTTTTTGCAACCACATGCCGCGGTCTCGATCGAACGCGCCGCGTCAGGCGCCGGAGGCGTGGTATTGCGGACTCAATTCGCGGACCGCATCGACCATGGCCTTGACGTGCTCCGGATCGATATCCGGCAATATGCCGTGGCCCAGATTGAATACATGGCCGGAACCGTTACCGAAGCCGGCCAGCACGTCGCCGACTTTGGCGCGGATCACGTCGGGTTTGGCGTAGAGCGTGATCGGGTCCATGTTGCCCTGCAACGCCACCCGGTCGCCGACTCTGGCCCGGGCCTGACCGATATCGGTCTGCCAATCCAGGCCCAGCGCATCGTAGCCGCTGTCGGCCATCGCTTCCAGCCACAAACCGCCGCCTTTGGTGAACAGGATGGTCGGAATTTGCTTGCCGTCGCGGTGGGTTTGCAACAAGTCCCTGACTTGCCGGGCGTAGCGCAAGGAAAACTCCAAATAATCGGCATGGCTGAGCATACCGCCCCAGGTGTCGAACACCATCACCGCGTCGGCGCCGGCGGCGATCTGCGCGTTCAGATAGGCGGCAACCGCCTGCGCCAGGGTGTCCAGCATTTGGTGCATCAGCTGCGGCTGCTCGAACATCAGGCTTTTGACCTTTTGAAAGCTCTTGCTGCTCTTGCCTTCCACCATATAGGTCGCCAGCGTCCACGGGCTGCCGGAAAAACCGATCAGCGGCACCCGGCCTTGCAAATTGGTTTTGATCAGGCGCACCGCGTCGATCACATAGCGCAATTCGGCTTCCGGATCGGGGACCGCCAAGTTGGCGATGTCGGCGGCGGTTCGAACCGGCCGGGCGAATTGCGGGCCCTCGCCTTCGGAAAATGACAGGCCCAGGCCCATCGCATCGGGGATGGTCAGAATGTCGGAGAACAGAATCGCCGCGTCGAAGCCGTAGCGCTCCAGTGGCTGCAAGGTCACCTCGCAGGCCAATTCCGGATTGGTGCACAGTTGCATGAAACTGCCGGCTTTGGCACGTACGGCGCGGTACTCCGGCAAATAGCGTCCGGCTTGGCGCATCATCCAGCTTGGGGTGCGTTCGACCGGTTGTCTCAACAGGGCGCGCAGGAATAAATCGTTTTGTAGTTGGCTCATGTTTCGGTGGGATGGTATGAATCAGCGGCGGCTTTCTTTTTGCACGGCACGAAAGCGTTTTTCCAGCGCCTGTTTGAATTCGTTGGGCATGACCGCCTTGAATTGTTGCGCCTCGGCGGCCGTGGCAAACGAGCCGTAAATCAGCACGTATTTTTCTTGCTCGCCTTTGTTAATCGGATAGTAGGTTAACGCATCGCGGTAGTCGGCGTATTTTTTCAGAAAGCGGGTGACGGCGGTCTTGTCGGACAGCACCATGACCTGCAAGGTAAAGTTATTCGGCGGCTGGGCCATGATCCAATCGTAGTCGCCGCCGTCGGAGATCGGTTTGCCCGGTTTGCGTTCGGCCGGTTTTAGCGGAGCCGCGGGCGTTGCCGGCGTTGCCGGCGCAGGCGCGGGCTCGACAGTGGTTTTAGCAGCGGCGGGTTCGGTTGGGGCCGGTTTTGCCGGGGCCTCGGCGGGAGCCGGTGCAGTAGTCGCCGTCTCGGCGGCCTGGTTTGGCGCGGCCGCCACCGGCGTTTCGGTCTTGGCTGGCGCCGGGGCGGGTTCGGCAGGCGCAACGGCTGCGGCCGGCACCGTTGCCGGAATTTGGGGCTGGCTCGGCGCTGGGTTTGACGCGGCTGGTGGCGCTGGAGCCGGAGGTTCGGCAGCCGGAATTGCCGGCGCAGCAGTGTCCGGTTCTGTCTCCGCCGGTTGCGGCGGCGCTAGCGGAGTCGGCTCGGCCGCAGTCGCTGGCTGCGCCGGCTCAACCGGTTTGGCCGGCTCGGGCAAGGCAACCGGTGCCGGTAAAGGCTGCGGCACTTGTCCGGCAGGCAACAAGCTGAACCCGACATAACCCGCTCCGGCCGCAATTGCGGCAATCCCCAGCCACAGCCCGGTCCGGGCGGTTTTGCGGCCTTGGTAATGGGCCAGCTTGGGCAACTCCGCCAGAATCTTGCCCGGAATGCCGTGGGTGTCGCGATATACCTGCTCGATCAGGCTGTCGGTGATGGCATTGAACGACAGCACCGCGCCGGGTTGTGCCGACAAATTCTGCAAATATTCGCCGCATTGTTTGCGGCTCAACGGCGGCAACTCGATGAAGTGGCATTCTTCGACCAGCTTGTCGGTGCCGCTTTTGATGTGAAATTGGTCGTGGTTCATCGCGAACACCAGACGCAGGCCCGGAATCGAATCGGCCAATTCGATCAGCATGGTCAGCAAACCGGGGCCGAGTTCGCCGGCGTCGTCGATCAGCAGCACCACTTTGCGCCGGGCGCAGGCGTCGCGCAAGGCGTTGATGTCGAAAGCGGAAGCGGTTTTCAGCTTCAGGTCGCGCAGCGACTCGACGATCAGGCTTTCGAAACTGGCGTTCGGCGTGGCTTGCAACAGGGCAACGTCCCACAAGTCCTTGCGGTTTTGGCGGACGGTTTCCAGTAGCGTGGATTTGCCGATGCCGGCCGGGCCGCAGACGATCAACGACTGCTGCAGGTTTGCCAGCAAATGCACCAGCAAGTCGAGTTTTTGCGAACGCTCCAGTGTGATCAGCGCGCGCTCGGGGCTGTTATTCACCGAGCGGCGTTGGTAGCTGTAGGTGAGGTCGTCGTTATCCAGCATAGCCGTTTAAGGTGGCTTGCAACTGGGCCAAATCGACGTTCACCGGCAACGAGGCTTTGCCGACCGCTTCCAGTAAAATCACCCGAATTTTGCCGTCGACGTTTTTCTTGTCGACCGCCATCAAATCGACGTATTGCTCGCTGGTCATCTCGGCCGGCGGCGTCACCGGCAGCTTGGCAGCTTTGAAGAGGGCGACGATCCGCGCCACGTCGGCATCGTTCAACCAGCCCAGGCGGCGCGATAAATCGGCGGCGAAGCAGGTGCCGATCGCGACCGCCTCGCCGTGCAAATATTGGCCGTAACCGCAGCCGGTTTCGATGGCATGGCCGAAGGTGTGGCCCAGGTTCAAGGTCGCGCGCACGCCGGATTCGAATTCGTCTTCGCCGACCACCTCGGCTTTGTTGATGCAGGAGCGCTCGATGGCATAAGCCAGCGCGGCTTTGTCGCGGGCCAGCAATTGCGGCAAGTTGGCTTCCAGCCACTGTAAAAATTCCGGGTCGCGGATCAGGCCGTATTTAATGACTTCCGCCAGACCGGCCGATAATTGGCGGTCGTCCAATGTATCGAGCACGTCGGCGTCGGCAATCACGCATTGCGGCTGGTAGAAGGCGCCGATCATGTTTTTGCCCAGCGGGTGGTTGACGCCGGTTTTGCCGCCGACCGAAGAGTCAACTTGCGCCAGCAATGTGGTCGGAATCTGGATGAAAGCGATGCCGCGCTGGTAGCAGGCCGCGGCAAAGCCGCCCATGTCGCCGATCACGCCGCCGCCCAGTGCGATCAAGGTGGCGTTGCGGCTAAATTTGTTGGTCAGCAAGCCGTCGAAGACTTTTTCCAGATAGTGCAGGGTTTTGTATTGCTCGCCGTCCGGCAGCACCACGCTATCGGTTTGATAATCGGCCAAGCCCGCCAGCACTTTGGCCAGGTACAACGGCGCTATCGTTTCGTTGGTGAGGACCAACACTTGCTTGGACCGGATGTGCCGGCGCAAGAGCTCGGGTTGCTCCAGCAGCTTGGAACCGATGTAGATCGGATAGCTGCGCTGGTTGCCTAAATCAACTCGCAATTCTTTCATGGTCTTCCAGAGCAGCCTGATACTGCTGCAAAATGGTTTTGACGACAGTCTTGGTGGGCAGCACGCCGGAATCGATTTTGAAATCGGCGCACGCGCTATATAAAGGGTCGCGCTCGGCCAGCAGGGTTTGCAAACGCTGGCGCGGATTCTCGGTACGCAATAACGGCCGTTGCGTATCGTGTTTGGTGCGATGCAGAATTTTGTCGATCGAGCATTGCAGATAGACCACGAAACCGTTTTCGATCAAGGCTTGGCGGTTTTCCGGTTTGATCACGGCGCCGCCGCCGGTCGCCATGACGATACCCTGCTTCATCGACAAATGATGGATCACCGCCTGCTCGCGCAAACGGAAGCCCTCTTCGCCTTCGTAGGAAAAAATGGTCGGAATATCCACACCGGTGCATTCCTCGATCACCTTGTCGCTGTCGTAAAACGGCCACTGCAACGTTTTGGCGAGCTGTTTGCCGATGGTGGTCTTACCGACGCCCATCAAACCGATCAAATATATGTTGGCCGCTGGTTTCATTGCATGGCTGGTTCTGCGCACTAAAAAACCGGAGCATTATGCCCACTTTTGCCGGCGAGTGAAATTTTAAGATGCGCGTGGCGCGCATCGGGCCAGTGCAGGCCCTAAATCCCCGGTTATCATGCTGAGTCATTTGCAGTAGGAGCAGGCCCTGCCTGCGACCGAAGGCGCTTGATCGCGGCCAGGGCCCGCCCCTACCGCTTTTAATTGAACGACATTGACTATCGTTCCGCGGCAGGGGCAAGCCGGCGCCAAAGCTTATGCGAACTGCGCCGCGATTTGGCTTTGGATTGTTTCCGCCATCGCCTTACGGTCGGCGGCGTCGCGGATCGGCCGGCCGACGACGATGTAATCCGCACCGTTTTGGATGGCCTGCTCGACGCTGACCGCGCGCTTTTGGTCGTCGTCTTCGCGGTTGTCGACCGGACGGATGCCGGGGGTGATGACCAGCAGTTTGTCGCCGAGCTGTTCCCGGATCATCGCCACTTCCAGGCCGGACGAGACGATGCCGTCGCAACCGATTTGCAGCGCCCGCTTGGCCCGCGACAACACCAATTCTTTGACGTCGCATTGGAAACCCAAGTCGTCCAGGTCGCCGCGGTCCAGGCTGGTCAGTGCCGTTACGGCCAGCACCTTCAGCTCGCCTTTGGCGGCGGCGGCGGCTTCCATGATCGAATCGTTGCCGTGTATCGTTGCCAAATCCACGCCTTTGTTGCTCAGAGCCTTGATCGCCCGGCCGACCGTGGCCGGAATGTCGAAGAATTTCAGATCGACGAAGACTTTCTTTTCTCGCGCCTTCAACCATTCGATAAAACCGAAATAATCGCCGGACATGAACAATTCCATGCCGACTTTATAAAAAATCACCGCATCGCCCAGCTCTTCGACCAGGGCTTGGGCTTCGGCGATGCTGGCGACATCCAGCGCCATAATCAAGCGGTCGCGAACCGGAATGGGTTTTTGGGAAACGAAAGAGTTTTTCATGGTTGACGATTGGCTGGTTTAGTTCTTAAAAGCGTAAAAAATAACAGAAGAACGCCGCCTATCCTACATTTTCACTGGCATCGGTTCCCGACGGACGGGATTATCGGCCAAGTTTGGACTGGACGGCATCACCGTTAGCGGTTATAACCTCTATCACGGACTGCGGCGAAATGGCGTTGTCCGCTTCCGTTGGTCCTCATAAAAAACGCACCCCTTATTGAGAAGGGAGCAAAAAACTACAAGGAGATTGCGGTCCCAACGCCTCCCAGAACGGGGTGCGAAACCGCAAATGGCCCGGCAAATCAGCGGCCTGCGCAGCGAGAGAAGAACCTCGCCAGTTTATTAAGCTTTCATTAAGCCGAAATAAGCCAGGTGTATGGTTCTATAATTCAGGCAGACACGTGAAGTTAACTTGGCTAAAAGTATTGATATGACTCAGTATCGCCCAAAAGGATTTATCCGGCCGCTACGGCCCGAATTGCAAAGCATCAAACGTGCGACCGATACCGCGCTGATCTTCATCACGCTTTACTTGTCATTGCACGTCTACCGGGAGCCTTTCACCAAGGAATACTTGGGTTTGTTCATCGTTTGCACCGTGCTGTTCGGTATCTTCGCCGAACATCAAGAGATATACCACGGCTGGCGCGGCGATCCGATGTTCGACGATGCGATCCGTATCTTGCTGTCCTGGGTTTTTGCCTTTGCCTTGGTTGCCGGCGGCTTTTTCGTGTTCGATTTAGGATTCGAATATTCCCGCGAGGTGATGGAGCTTTGGCTGCCATTGGCGCCGCTCAGCATCATCGTCTTGCATACCTTGCGCCGCTCCGCCTTGTCCTATCTCCGCCTGAACGGCATCAACACCCGTACCTACGCCATCCTGGGCGGCAATGGCCTGGGCCGGCGGCTGAATGTCGCCTTGACCGAAATGCCCTGGCTGGGCTACCAATTCATCGGTTTTTTCGACGACCGGATCGAAAACAAGCAGCGCCGGGAACAGGAAGACATGGTCGACAACATCATCGGCGATTTCAAGGAACTGTTGGACCGGGCCAGACACGGCGAAATCGACCACATCTACATCACGCTGCCGCTGCGCGCCGAAAAACGCATCAACCAATTGGTGCAGGAACTGGCCGACAGCACCGTGTCGGTCAATATCGTCCCGGACTTTTTCACCTTCAACCTGATGCAATCCAAACTCAGCAGCGTCAAGGGGATTCCGGTGGTCAGCGTATTCGACACGCCCCTGAATTCGTCGCTGGACGGCACCGCCAAGCGGCTGGAAGACTTATTGCTGTGCGCGGTGATTCTGCCGCTGATCGCCATCCCGATGCTGCTGATCGCCATCGCCATCAAACTCACCTCGCCGGGACCGGTGATTTTCAAACAACTGCGTTACGGTGTGAAAGGCGAGCCGATCGAAGTCTGGAAGTTCAGGTCGATGACGGTGTGCGAAAACGGCGACAACGTCAAACAAGCCACGGCCAACGACAGCCGGGTCACGCCGCTCGGCGGCTTCCTGCGTCGCACCTCGCTGGACGAACTGCCGCAATTTCTGAACGTACTTAGCGGCACCATGTCCGTAGTCGGCCCGCGCCCGCACGCCATCGCCCATAACGAATACTACCGCAAGCAAATTCAAGGCTACATGCTGCGCCACAAAATGAAACCCGGCATCACCGGTCTGGCCCAAATCAGCGGCTGCCGCGGCGAAACCGAAACCATCGACAAAATGGAAGCCCGCATCCACCACGACCTGGAATACATCCGCAACTGGTCGGTGATTTTGGATATCAAGATCGTGATATTGACGATTTTCAAGGGGTTTATTGGGCAGCAGGCGTATTAAGCTAAAAGTGCGGAATAGAGCCGGCCGATTTGATCTATCGTTCAAACGGCATGCGCCAAAATGTAACGCGAGCTTGATTTTTACTAGGACTGCCGGGAACAGTGCTTTGCAACTTTATGCGTATATAGGCGATTGCTCTGAATGGCGGTTTACTTGAATACGATCAATTCGCCCTTTAGCAAAAAGACGCAAGTAACGCTCATATTGTTATGTGTGGCATGGGTGTTAGCGTTATTTATCGAGTCCTCGCAACCGCCTGCGCAAATTATTGCCAATACGCCAGGGCTAGATAAGGTCGCCCACTTTGTCGCATTTGCTGCACTCGCCTTTTTCATCGGCGTGTTTTGGTTAAGCAGGCAAGGTAAGTCTAGGATATCGGTATTTGCTCCGCCATTTTGGATTGCATTGCTGGTGGGGGTCTTAGAAGAGGGATACCAGATGACAGTTCCCTCGCGCGCCGCTAGTGCTTGGGACTTGCTGGCCGACGCTTGCGGCGCTTTAGCCGCCATGTGTGTTTTGAATTTACTTGCTACGGTTATATGGTCGCGGCAATAAAGCAGTCCTACCGGTGTAGGCGGTATTCAGTAGTTAGGCGTCGGTTAGATGGGCTTTAATTGCCTGTTTAAATTAAAAAATAGCGCCTAATTTTTATATAAATAACAGCCTACGTTATGTAGATTATTCATGATAGTAAATTCGCGCATTCAGTCAGTTGGTTCTACATCCCCTATAAGCGCTGATAAGCTGAATTTAACTTTTTTTAGTTTGTTCGCTTTTGTATGCGGTTTGCCGACTAAATATGTTTTGAATCTGATGGGCGAACTGTATGCCGCGGAATTAGTTTTGCCGGTGTTTGCCATTATGCTTGTGGTTTCCGGCAAGGCATCGTCCACCCTAAGAAGCGCGATATTCTGGAAATTCTTCCTGGCCGGAATGGTCATGATAGCAGGCTATATGATTTCCGATTTAATCGCTGGTACCTCGCAGCAAAATTATTTGCGCGCCTGGGGGCGTAATGCTGTTTTGTTAAGTGATTTATTGGCATTAAGCGTAATGGCGGGTAGCGATAAACGCTATATCTGGTGGTACATTTTTGGGGTCACCATCGGCACCCTTATTTACCTGCAAACGCACGGTATTGTATTGAATAACTATACCTGGAAGCTGGAAGGTTACGGTCGTGCGATATTAATGTTGGTGTTGTTGTTGGGTTATTTTTTGCCGAATCTGATGACAATTGGCTTAATTGTCTGTTTCGGTTTGGTCAGTATTTATATGGATTCTCGCTCGCAGGGGGCAATCAGCTTGCTATTGGCGGGTTTGTTGTGGGTCCGGAAGGCGAATCCGGTAAGGCTCAATATCAGCGCCCGAAATATGGCCAAGTTCGTTATTGCCGGTATTGTCGTGCTTTTAATGATATTGATAGCGATGGCGCAAACCGGCGATGAATATAGCGACCGTAGAGGGGCGTCCAATGTGGAGCGTTTTGGCGCGTTAAAAATCGGATTTATCGCGATAACCGATTCGCCGTTCATCGGCTTTGGTTCATGGGGGCAGGGAACCAAAAAATATGCGGAGATGTATCGGAAGGAAACGGAAAAGGATTTGCGGCATTTAGGGCAAACCTATATTCAATATACCGATACCTTCATGCCGCATTCGCAGATTTTGCAAAGCTGGATGGAAGGTGGCATTTTGTCAGCCTTTTTCTTCTTGTTTTTTGGTTATAAGTTGCTGGCATCGATGAAATACGTGGTCTTTGGCAGGTATCTCGATTACTTGACACCAATATACATCATTACTTTATTTGGCTCGGCGTGGAATTTAGTGATGAGCCCTTATTCCGGAAATCACCGCCTGGGTATCGCGATGGCAGTGGCAATTGTTTGTTCGCTAACCATAGAGCGGCGCAAAGCCAATTAGTTTGTTAGCGATATTTGCATAATAAACTGCAATGGTTGGAGATTGGCTATGTCGGGGATATTAATATCTTCGATACGGCGGAATGGGGTTGATTCGTTCAATCGCTATAAGTTGAACTGAACGTTATTTATTTTCGGCCCTAACAGGTTGGTGAAAAACTCTTTTTTGGCGTTGAATGACTCTATATTTAGTGCCGATGAATCTATTTTCCTACTAAATACTGGTTCTATTGAGCAAAATTAGCGTCTCAAATATGGTTTTTCACCAACCTGCTAAGAAGCCAGCCTCAATACTGAATTAAAGGCTACCGCTACTGAGAATCAGGTTAAAGGCGGTGTTTGCAAAAGCTCTGCCGCCAGTTGCTTTGCAAATTAGGGGATACGTTCTTAGCCCATTGTCTACCGTATTGGGCAACACGTGGGGACAGGCCTTGGTTCATGGGGTGGTAGTTGCGGGCACTATTTGATCGGACTGTAAATTATTAATGGAACACGAAACTATGCGAAAGAGATTTTGGTATCCGGCTCTCGAAGGGCTACGCGGCACGGCCGCGGCGTGGGTGCTTTTGTCGCATGTTTTTTTGCTGGTGCAGTGTAACGTCCCTTTGCTCGGGCGTGGCGATATCGCAGTCGATTTGTTTATTTTGATTTCCGGTTTTCTGATGACTTCGCATTACGTCGAGCGGCGGCAGCAAGAGCCTTGGGAGGCGGCGGAAACTTGGCGGCTGTTTTGGCTGCGGCGTTTTTTCAGGATAGCGCCGTTGTATTACCTGTGTTTGGCGATAGCGTTTTTGTTGGGGCCGTTCATCGGTGAGGCGCGTCACGCCATAGCTCAAGTTTGGCCTGAAACTGCGACGCCATTGGCGAGGTCTTCCGATCGTAGCTTTCTGAATGTGCTATTGCATGTCTCATTTATGTTCGGTTTACTCCCGTATTTCAGTTTTTCTACGCCGTTACCCGATTGGAGTATTAGTTTAGGAGCGCAATATTATGCGGTATTCCCGCTCCTATTTTGGTTGGCGGCCAAAACCGGATTTGCGCTTGCCTTGCTTCTAACGTGTTCGGTTATGGCGTTTGCCGCCCATGCCTCTTATTTTGAGGCATACATAATGCCGGCGGCCTTGCCGCTAAAATTTCTGTTATTCGCTGCCGGTATGTTGGTGGCGTGGTCGCGTTGTTGGTGTTTGCGGCGCTTTGCGCTGATGGCGTTGGCGATGCCTGTGATAGCGGCTTACTTACATCCGGCTCACGTGTCTCATGGCGCACTGGCCGCTCAATGCTTGCTGGTTGTTCTGCTCTACTGGTGCGCGTCGCCGGTACTGTCGGCTGGGGGGGCGTTCAACAAACTCAAGTACTTGATGCCGTGGCTGCTATCGACGCCGGTTTGCCAATGGTTAGGCCGGGTGTCGTACTCGGTTTACCTATTGCACTTGCTAGTTGTGATTCCAGTGGTGGCCTACCTGACCGGATTGCCGGATTTTGTTTCGCAACAGCCCTGGATCAGGGCCTGTCTGGCATTGGCGGCGGTGGTGCCGGCAACCTATGGGCTTAGCTACCTGCTGTACCGTTTTATCGAGTTGGGCGGTATCCGCCTCGGGGAAGCTGTGTTAGCGAGGGCGGCGCGGATTAGTGCCGGCGATGCGGCCCCTACTTTGGCCAAGAGTTGGCTGAAAACCATACTGTCCACTGCCGGCTTGATGTTGGCGACTTTTATATCGGGCGTAGTCAGTGCGCGTTGGTTGGGGCCGGAGGGAAGAGGTGTGCTGTCCGCCGCCCAACTGGTCATGACGCTGGCCTCCGGTGTCAGCCAATTGGGCCTGGGAGCGGCGCTTGTTTACGCGTGCCGAATCGACGCGTCGTTTCCAGGTCGGCGTTATTTTGCGCTATCGATGGTTTGTATTGTCGCCATTGCCTTGGCCCTGGCGGTCGCCGGGGCGGATTATGGATCTGCAATTCAGCCATCCATCTTTCTGCCGCTGTTGGTGTTGACCGGGCTGACCGCGGCAAATGCTTATGCTTCGGCGGTTAGCCAGTTGTCGCCCGGATTGTCGGCATTCAACAGCGGCCGGTTGGCGCTGGCGGTTATTACGTTGTTGGCATTGTTGGTTCTGGTGGATTTGGAGGCATTGACAGTCGCCAATATCCTATGGACGCAGTTAGGGGCAACGCTTGTTACGCTGGTAAGTATGAGCATCGTCAGCTTCAGGCTGATCCGCTCGCAGCAGGAAACTGCTTCCGGTGCGGGGCGGGTCAGCGCGGTCGGTTATATTTCGAGCGGATTTAAATTTCACGGCACCGCGCTACTCAGTTTGCTGCTGCTAAATATCGATAAGCTAACGCTCTATGCGATCGGCACTACCAAGGAGTTTGGTTTGTATAGCGTAGCCTATGCGACCTCGCGCTTGATCGGCAGTGTGCAGGAGGCCATGTCAACCGCGCTCTACGCCCGATTTGCCGGCAAAGATGCAGCCCGGCTGACCGAAGTGGTTCAATTGGTTTTTAGATTTAGCTTTCTGCCGTTACTGCTAGTTGCCCTACTGTTGGGCTATGTTTCGCCGTGGCTGTTGTCTTTGGTGTACGGCAACGCCTTTGCCGAAGTGGCGCTGCCTTTCGCAATATTGCTGCTCGAGTGCGTGATTGGCAACGCAAGCTGGATTTTGGCCCAGCAATTCAACGCTACCGGCCGGCCTGGCGTGGTCTTGTTGCGCCAGGTCGTTGCGGTCGGTCCGGTTTTGCTGCTTATTTTTTGGATGCCGCGCGAGCACATTGCCTTGTCGCTATCGCTGGTTATGTTGTTGAGCGCTTGCGTCCGGCTGGGCATGAGCATGTTGATGTTCAAATGGGTGGCGAATTTACCATTGCCCCGATTTTTTCCGACTAGAACCGATTTTATTCTGGCCAGAGAAAAGATGGCTAATTTGTCTGGTTTTAAAGCGGGTTGATAAGAAATCGTAGTTTATAGAGATAAGTATATTTAAGGACTTTAATATTATGACAGCGGTACATAACGAAATTGGTTTGAATGAGTTGTGCTCGACATTAAAGGAGCTAAAAAACTACAGTGTGATTAGGTATATCCCTAATCACGGTAATGCTGGCGATGGGTTGATAGCTGCCGCGGCGTGGCAATTATTTGACCGACTTGGATTGTTGTCGTCAATTCAGGTTAATGGCGAAATATCCCCTGGAGATGTTGTTATTTTTAGTGGCGGTGGAAACTTCATCCCTGAATACAGTCAAGCGAGAAATGTTATTGAAAAGAGTTTGCAGCAAAATGTCAGCAAATTTATTTTACTGCCGCATTCCATACGCGGTAATGAAGATATTCTGCAAAAGCTCGATAAGCGGTTTTACTTGTTTTGCCGCGAAAAAGAAAGCTACGAGCACGCCCAAAAATACGCTACGAACGCCAACGTGTTCTTAACGCACGATTTGGTGTTCGGTCTCGATTTGGTGCAGTTAAATCAACGCCTAAATATAAATTGGCTACGCTTGCAACTGTTGTTGCATCCGCGGCTTTTGAAAGCTTATCTCAACTGGCGGCAGGCGTTGTTAAAAATCAAGCCGAAAAGCGATGGCACTATGACGTTGATGCGAGTCGACGTCGAGGCAAAACAGGCCGGTAAATATCCTAGCGAGTTGGATATCTCGTCAAAACACTCGTCATATTATTCCCAGCGATTCGAAGCCGATTTAATCGCACGGGAATTTCTGGCCACACTCGACCAAGCCGACCATATTATTTCAGATAGACTACATGTATCGATCGCTTCGGCACTATTAGGCAAAAAGTTAACGATGTTCGATAACTCCTACGGTAAAAATCGTAATGTGTTTTTGAACTCAATGGATGGGCGATTCGATAATTTGGAGTTTAAAACAGACTAATCTGAAAGTGGTTCTAACGGCGGTACTATAAAAATGAGCGGTCGGATGCTGGGATTAACAACCGAGAACATATATGATTGATTGGAGTGTGGTCGTCTGTTGCTATAACAGCGAAGCTCGAATAAAAGAAACTCTGCACAAAATATTGGCTGCGGTTGAAAATCGAACTGCCGGAAGCGTCGAGATAATTGTCGTCGACAATCTTTGCACTGACCGCACTGTGGATTTTGCCAGGGAAGTGGCGGCGGAGAATGGATTTTCCGGGCTTAAAGTGGTTCCAGAAAGCCGACCTGGGTTAATGTATGCGCGTATTGCCGGAGTTATGGCGAGTTCGGGGCGTTTTATCGCTTTTCTGGATGATGATAACTGGCCGGCTTTAAATTATTTCGATGTGGCGGAAAGGGTATTTGTCGAACATCCGAACCTCGGCTTATTTGGTTGCGCAACGTCATTGCCTCAAACGTATGAAATCCCGTCGGCTATTCAAAAGTATGCGGGATATTTCGCCATAGGCCATTTGCCTTTCGAGTCTGGAATATTGGCCTCGGGCAGCAGTGTCTGGGGGGCCGGTATGGCGGTGAGAACCGAAGAGATCAAGGCAATATTCAGTTCGGGTTTTGCACCGATTCTAGTGGGGCGCGCCCAAGCCAGACAACTTGCCGGCGACGATTCGGAGATTGTCCATGCCGTGGTTATTTCCGGAAATTCAGTATGGTATCAGGACGATGTTTTGGTTACTCATGCCGTGGACCCAGTCCGTTTCAATTTCGACAGGTTGATTAAAATGCACGAAGGTATAGGCGCTTCGGAATTATTCGTCTACAAATACTCGCTTAGCGCCAGAAATATTCCGGTCGATAGGGTGTTAGTATTTGCAATATTTGCAGCCAGAATTTTTTTTAAAGATATCTTCAATATTATCAGGTTATATTGGGCTGGTTCCGGTCGTCAAAATGGAGGTTTCGATCTGCAATTGAAGCTTGGGCATACTCGGGCAAAATGGAGTTGCTTTTTAACGAATCCAGAAATGAGAAGAATTCAGGATGCTAATATTGGAAAGTTAATATCGTTAAGGAGATCTGCCAGAATGGGTCATGGGATTTCGAATTAAAGTGTAATCGATAGTCTGTGGCGCTATCCAGTAAATGGGATTGATGTTTTCTACAAAGAATTAATGGCTCTCGTCGGACGATCGATTCGCTAACAATGGCTAATAGCGAATCGCATCGTACGAATAGCCTCAAGAACTGTTAAGGATTTGCGGCTGTGATTTCGAATAATGTTACGGAAGACGGCTCCAAATTGACCGACGACAGTTTTATAGAACCGTTTGTGAGGGGTATATCTTGAGTAGCTATGGGTTGCAAGGTGGCGGATTTTAGAGAAGCTTTGGCTTTGGTTTTTTGCAAGTAGTGCGAATTAGCGTGCGTTTCATCAACGACATAGTAAGTGACTTTGGCTGCGGTCGTATTGAAAGGCAGTTGGTCGACAGTAAGCTCCAATTGCTCTGCGGCAGCCAAATCTTTGGTGTCCTGAAAATCCCAATTTTGATTGAAGACGAGAATCGAGACCTTGGACGAGTCTGCGCCGGCAATTATGCCGATGTTGCCTTGCCGTACCGGAGTGGTCTTTACGCGGTGGCCGGTTAATTTGTTAAACATCAGTGCGACATTATAAAGCGCCTTTGGTGTCACGGCGTCAGCCAGTAATAGCGCCGGCCAGCCCCAGTTGTCGGCTAGGGTTTTGGGATCGGAATTGTCTCGAAATAAAAGTAATAGGCCTTCGTCGATATTGTTTTCGACTGCAGTCAGGAGAAACCGGGCGGTCCACGCTGCGCCGACATTATTACCGTTGATAATGCCTTCCGGTTTTTCGTTTGTGTGCCAGCTCGGGCCCCACTCCGTTAAATAAAGCGGAACGTTTTTTACATTATAAGTTTTTAAATGTTGGCGAAATTCGGCGGCTTGGGCGGCTACAGAAGGAAATTTTCCGAACTCGGTGAGGCCGGTCAAAGCCTGATTGTTTCCATAATAGTGGAATGAGATAAAGTCTAGCCTTAGGCGTTGCGAGGCAACATCTTTGATAAATTGTTCCGCCCAATTGAATTTTGCAAATGCGTGGTCCCAAAAAGTTATGCTTGGGCCGCCAATTCGAATTTTCAGTTCAGGGTATGTGTGTGCGAGTTTATCGGCGGCTTTGCTCCAGGCTGCGTACAGTTTTATATAGGCGTCGTACATTCTGGGGTCGCTATTTTGAAGGTTTGTTTCAAGTAGCCATGCTTCGCCGTTAATGTCCGGTTCGTTACCTACTTCGAAGTCGGCTTGCAGAATGTTGCTCTTGATTGTCACCGCCTCCAAATAGGCGTAAGCGTATTCTTCGTAAGCCGCCCAATTGGAGATGCCGCGATATTTTTTTTCGTTCGAACTGGTGGCGAATGCGGCTTGCGGACTATGGCCGACGACGATGTGGGGGATAAGGCCGTATGTCTTACAGTCTTTCAGGGCTTTTGACTCCCAAACTCTGGAGAAATCGTATTGTAATTTGTTTGTGATAGGATCGAGTCGGGCGATATTTGAGGGTTCCAAGCCTAGAAAGCGAGCTTTATAAACCTCCAGCGGCTTTAGCATTTGCCATGTGCTGTTCGTGAATGGAGCCGTCCATGTGGATGCTCGAAAATAATCGCGCATTAATTTCAGATCGTCCTGATTTGATGCGTTGTATATTGTTTGCGACTCGACAATAAAACTGTTGGATGCCGAGCTGGTTTGGCAGGTTGCTATTGATGCCAAAATTATCGCTAAGCCTTTTTTGATAGAGTTACTGCGTTGCAAGGTACTGAAAAAGTGTGTGGTCATGATGCGCTCCGGTATTCGGCTGGTCTTAATGCGGTTGATCGGGATGGCCTGTAACAAGAAAGGGAATATCTAGTTATCGGGTTTTGTATAAAATAACTATTTCATAATAATATGCAATATCAGAGTGATATGCAATCGTTAAAGGTTGCTCCAGTTTTTTTCTGCTATAATTTGGCTAATTAATTTAATCAGAGAGATATACGTTGTGAAGGTATCTATTGTAACAATATCATTCAATCAGGCAGAGTTTGTCGAGAGAACAGTTCTCTCCGTTATTGAGCAAAGAAAGGAGGTCGATCTTGAGTATATAGTAATTGACGCAGGAAGCACGGACGGAAGTAGAGATTTAATTGATAAATATCGCGGCCAAATAGATAAAGTAATTTTCGAAGCCGACGAAGGTCCAAGTGACGGGTTAAACAAAGGTTTTTCTTATGCTACTGGAGATGTTTTCGGATTTTTGAATTCCGATGACATTCTTTATCCTGGTGCATTGAAGCAGGCCGTCGATTATCTGAGTCAGCATCCGGATATCGATGTGGTCTCCGGGCATGCATATATCATCGATGGCAACGATTTGGTTTTGCGTAGAAGTTTTTCGCAACCTATGGCCCTGGTTCGGTATGCGTACGGGGCCTGCATAATAAATCAGCCGTCTACTTTTTTTCGTAAAGCGGCTTTTCAAAAAGTCTCCGGATTTAATAAGGAAAACCGTTCAAATTGGGACGGTGAGTTGTTTGTTGATATGGCTCTTCATGGTCTCCGATTTGGTGTGGTCAATAAATTTTGGAGTGGATATCGTCTACATAGTGTTTCTATAACCGCTTCGAAAAAGCTCGATCAAGCGATACAAAACTATAGTGCTCGCATTTTTCAAAAAATAATGGGTAGGTCGCGCCAATCTTTTGATAACTGGGTTGGAGTGTTTTACAAGATTTTGCGATTTTTGGAGAATCCGGTCGCTTTGTGGGAGCGCTTAATGCGAGGTAAGATTTACGGAAGGACGTTAAATTAATCTATTATAAACAGTGAAGTTTAAACTCGCGGGTCATTTGTTATATTCTTAGGTGTTCAATAGAAGTGAAAAAGATAATTAGCCTAGTTGTTATTTTTTTGCCATGGTTTTTAAAGAGGCGAATTTATAGTTGGCTCTTCAAATACGAATTGGCTCCTTCAAGCAGTATCGGTCTGTCGTGGATTTTTGTCGATAAATTATCAATGGCTGACGGTGCCAAAATCGGCAGTCTGAATGCAGTTAAAGGCTTGAGCAGACTTGAATTGGGCTCGTTTTCCAGTATAGGTAATTTGAATTGGATTTCAGCGTTTCCGGCAAATTCGAATTCCGAGCATTTCAAGCATCAGGTTGGCAATAGATTGCCTGATTTGATTTTAGGTGAGCATGCGGCTATTACCAACCGACATCTGATCGATTGTACCAATAGAGTCGAAATTAAGCGGTTTTCAACGTTCGCAGGTTTCAGATCAACGATTCTTACACACAGCATAGATCTTAGGTCGTGCCGGCAGTCATCCGAACCGGTATCGATAGAAGAGTATTGCTTCATTGGCAGCGGGTGTATTTTGCTGGGAGGTACGTCCATTCCCGCAAAAAGTATTCTGGCAGCTGGCTCCACGATTAATAAAAAAATGGATGTGCCCTGTGCTTTATACGGCGGTACGCCGGCGCGTTTTGTCAAAAACCTTGAAGAGAGCGAGTTTGCCTATTTTAGGCGCTCGACGGGATTTGTTATTTAGTTTAATTAATGAAAATACTACGAGTTATCAGAACGGTTAATCCTGAGAGTGGGGGGCCTGTAGAGGCTTTAAAGCAGAGCTCTCTAGTTATAAAAGATATGGGTCATGAAATAGATGTCCTCAGTCTTGATGGTGATCAAGCCGACTATATAACGCAGCTTCCTTTGAAGGTATATGCAGTTGGCCCGGGTAGTGGCAATTATGGATATGCAAAAGGACTTAGCCTGTGGTTGGAGCAAAATTACCATCGCTACGATGCCGTGATAGTAGAGGGTTTGTGGCAATATCATGGTTTTGCGGTTAGAAATATTTTAACAAATAAGAATGTGCCATATTTCGTTTTTACTCATGGAATGTTGGATCCGTGGTTTAAGCGGCGATATCCGCTAAAGCATTTGAAAAAATGGCTTTACTGGCCTTGGGCAGAATATCTCGTACTACGCGATGCCGAAAAAGTGTTATTTACCTGCCAGGAGGAGAAGATATTAGCCAGGCAGTCGTTTTGGCTTTACCGCTGCAACGAACAGGTCGTTAATTTTGGGACATTGGGTCATCAAGGCAGTGCCGACGAACAACGGCAACTATTTTTGAATCAATTTCCAAGCTTGGCGGGAAAGCGTTTTTTGCTGTTTTTAAGTCGTATTCATCCAAAGAAAGGAATCGATCTATTGATTGAGGCGTTTGCCCAAGTCTGCGGAAGCGATTCGGAGCTTGAACTTGTTATTGCCGGTCCGGACCAAGTTGGTTGGGGGATTGAGTTAAATTCGCTCGCAGAAAAACTGGATATAACACATAAGATTACCTGGACGGGTATGTTATCCGGTGATTTGAAATGGGGGGCTTATCTCTCGGCGGAGGCGTTTATTTTGCCGTCGCATCAAGAAAATTTCGGTATCGTTGTGGCCGAGGCCATGTCTTGCCGCTTGCCGGTTTTAATTAGTAATAAAGTCAATATTTGGCATGAGATAAAACAAGATCAAGCCGGATTGGTGGTTGACGATACATTGCCGGGATGTGTGAAGTTGATTTCGGATTGGCAAAGTTTGGACAACGATGCCAAATCCAGCATGCGAGAAAATGCCTTTCGCTGTTTTATTGAGAGGTTTGAAATTACTAAAGCGGCAAACAGTTTGCTTGATGCTGTCACTGTTAATTCGGCAGCCGATCTGTCTTCGTAGTGTTGAATTTTGTGATTTCGAATGTATTGGATTTAAAAATCCGCGTTTTCCTTTTAAATGTGATAGTAAACAGTGGTTCAGCAATTAGATAAGTTCGTTCTACCAAAAAACTTCCGCGGCAGAAATGCTTTTATAGTACAGCTTTGGTGGATGACTCAGGCAACGCTATTTGCCTGCTCCCCTCAGTTTTTATATGGCTGGCGGCGATTTTTGCTCAGGTTATTTGGCGCAAAAATAGGAAATAGCGTAATCGTTCGTCCGTCGGTGAAAGTCACTTACCCCTGGAAATTGACTATCGGCGATAATTCATGGATTGGCGACGACGTCGAGCTATATACGCTCGGCGAAATTGAAATAGGAAATAATGCCGTTATTTCTCAAAGATCTTATTTATGTACAGCTTCGCACGATTACACCAAGGATTCGTTCGAAATATTTGAACGAAAAATTAACATTGGAGATGAGGTTTGGATAGCGACGGATGTATTTATAGCTCCAGGTATTACTATTGGCGCACGTGCCGTCATAGGTGCCAGGAGCACAGTATTGAATGATATGCCATCGGGAATGGTTTGTGTGGGATATCCTGCAAAGCCAATTAAGCCGCGTATCGCGAAATGAAACCAAGACAGGTTTTCGACTTGGAATTTAAGGTTAAAAAGTTTGCGATTTGTATTTTTTACTGAACCGATTAGGCCTAATTTGCTATGAAAATTCTTCTTTACGGTATTAATTATGCTCCGGAATTAACTGGCATCGGTAAATATTCTGGCGAAATGTGCGAGTGGTTGGCCTCGGGCAGCCATGAGGTGAGAGTGGTATGCGCGCCTCCTTATTATCCCGAATGGAAGGTCGGAAGCGGCTATAAAAGTTGGTTCTATATGACGGAGTCGATAAATGGAGTCTCTGTATATCGCTGTCCTTTATTCGTACCTAAAACGCCAAGTACCACTACGAGGTTATTGCATCTGTTGAGTTTTGCCCTTTTTAGTGCCCCCGCGGTATTTAGGCAGTGGCTTTGGAAGCCGGATGCTGTTTTTTGCATAGAGCCAACTTTTTTTTGCGCTCCTGGTGCATTGTTATTTAGCAAGTTACGCGGCTGCAAATCTGTATTGCATATTCAAGATTTCGAACTAGATGCAATGCTTGGGTTAGGTATGGGTAACTCCGGATGGATATCTAATTTGGCAAAATGGGTAGAGCGTTGGTTTATGCGTCGGTTTGATGTTATTTCGAGCATATCCTACAGCATGCTGCGTAATGCCGAGCGAAAGGTTGGCAATAGTGAGAAGTTATTTTATTTTCCAAACTGGGTCGATACCGATTTTCTTACTCCAAACGGTAACGCCGACTTTTATAGAAAAAAATGGGGAATAAGTGACGATACTAAGGTCGTTCTATATTCGGGGAATATCGGCAAAAAGCAGGGGTTGGAAATGGTACTTCATACGGCTAAGGCACTGGGTGATCATGCCGGACTTCTGTTTATTCTGGTTGGAACAGGGGCTGCCCTGCCGGAGTTAAAGGAATTAGCGATGCAGTTGCAATTAACCAATTTGAAATTTTTTCCGTTGCAACCGTATCAGCATTTGCCGGATTTATTAGCGTTGGCCGATGTTCATCTTGTTATACAAAAGAAAGGAGCGGCGGATGCGGTATTGCCTTCTAAACTCACAGCGATTCTTGCTGTGGGCGGAAATTGCATTATAACTGCCGAATCGAATACTGAGCTTGGAGTTTTGTGCGAAAAATATCCAGGTATATCCAAACGTATCGAACCTGAGAATACCGAGGCTTTGGTCTCTGAAATAAAATCAACATTGTTGAGTTTGCCAAAAATAAAAGAGGGTGGTTTTAACAAAGTAGCTCGCCAGTTTGCGCTGGATAACCTAAAAAAAGATCAAATCCTGGGGCGGTTGGTTGATCGGTTGAGTCGTGAGTAATTGTTTGGCACGCAACCGTTTCATATTTGTCGGCGCGGTTGTTCCGAATTAAACCGGTGGGATTCTAAAAGTGTAGAAATTAGTTTGGAATTGTATCCTGGAATGGATTTGAGAGTTAATCTCAAGCTATCAATGCCTAAGGATGAGGAGTTTTTCTTGGGTTTAGTGCAACTGAAATAAGGAGTTAGAAATGAAGTTAAGCAAATTTAGTTTCGGTAGTTGGCTGGCAATGCGGTTGTTGCGGCAGTGTGGGTACGGGTATGTCTCAGTCGATAAAGCCTCATCCGGTAGATTGGGCTTTAATTTCGCACTATTGGCAATATTTATGATTGGTACTGTCCATGAATGTATTGCATTTCAGTCAATTGTTGTGGATGCTCAAACAAAGTATAACGTTTCTCAACGCGCAGATATTAAGCAAATGCGTGAGTATTTCCGGGAGGCGACATGGCCAATTCCTGATTCGGCCGTATCGTTGAAATTGCTCGAACCGTTGGGAATATCAAAAGCTAGATTAATTAGTATTGAATCTAGAAATGGGGTTAGAGTAGATCCTGATACAAATGCAGTCTACTTTGACTTTACAGACGGTGCTTTGGGTACGCAATTGGACAATTGCAAAGCTAAGAACCTTATTCCTCATATCGTGGTCGGTCAATATCCTCAAACGGCTCTGTTAAAAGTCGGAGCGAATGGTGCGAAATACGGGATATCTGATTGGAACGTCTACGAAGATTATGCATATGCATTTTTGGAATTCGTAACGGTTGAACACGGTATATCGCAGGTGGATTTTGAAGTAGCGAACGAACCTGATGTCAATGGCCAGATTTGGCTTTTAGGGGAAAGCGTTTGGAACGCGTCTCCAAAAATGTATGATGAATATTTAAAGTTATACACTGCATGGGCAAATGCGGCAGATAAACTCGGGCGCGAGCATCCGGAGCTTAATTTTAGAATTGGCGGCCCGGCAATCGGTCCGTACTCGTTTGGCTTTGGCAAGTTAAACTGGGCTGATCAGTTTCTATCGGACGTGGCAAATAGGAAGTTGCGGTTGGATTTTTTTTCCTTTCATTTTTACGGTCTTAACCAGTCCCTCACCGGTTTGCCAAAATTTGGCAGATATCCATCAATCGACGAATTTTCCAGACATGTTCACGATACTTTAAGTCGGGTGGGCCTTGAACATGTGCCGATATTTTTCTCAGAATGGGGGGTTCACTATGGTACCGAAACAGCGAGAGGCATCATCAACGGCACTAACGTAGGTGCTGCTTGGACGGCTCGTTTTTTACTGGATGCAACTGAGAGCGGTATTGAAGAGGGTGCCCTTTTAAGTTTTATAGATCATCAGGTTCCGCCGGAGTTTGTCGAGAATAATTGGAAGTGGGCAAGTTTCTTTCACCAAGATGGCGGAGCTCCCAAACCCCTACACAGTGTTGCGATGATGTTTACTAAATTACCTGATCAAAGGGTTAAAACGGTTCCGGTCAGAAATGGCTCGATTGGGGTCGTTGCGGGAGCAAATTCGTCAGAGGTTGCAGCGATTGTATTTAATCAAAATTGGGACTTCTTGAGCGCGCGAGAATTGTCCATTCCTGAGCAAACGCAAATAACCATCCGAAATTTACCGTTTAAAGCATCAAAAGTAACTGTAATTAAATCCGTGATTGATGAAAGGCGAGCCAACCCTTACTTGGTGGAATTGAATAACAGTCTAAATAGAGCTTCTGTCCTTAACGCCAAAACGCTTAGGGCGGTAAGGTTGCCTCAAATTCCCGTGACGAACGGGGCTGTAGTTTTACCGATTGCGGATTTGGCTCCATCATCGGTAACGTTGTGGGAAATTTTGCCGGTTGAATAGGTGGCACAGATTTCTTGATATAGCTATCTGTCAGTCTTATACCCTTCTGCATTGGATATTCTGAGTTTCCTTTGCAGAAGGGGCGAGCGTTCAGTTTACCTTGATCAATTCCACATCAAAAATCAGCGCCGAGTTCGGACCGATGTCGCGGCCGGCGCCGCGTTCGCCGTAGGCCAGGTTGGAAGGGATGAAGAAGCGGTATTTGGCGCCTTCTTTCATCAGCTGAACGCCTTCGGTCCAGCCGGCGATGACTCTGTTCAGCGGGAACGTGGCCGGTGCGCCGCGGCTGTAAGAGCTGTCGAATTCTCTACCGTCAATGGTGGTGCCTTTGTAGTGAACGGTGACGTTGTCGCTGGCTTTGGGCGCTACGCCGGTGCCTTCGGTAAATACTTGGTATTGCAGGCCGCTGGCGGTGGTGGTTACGCCGGCGTTTTTGGCGTTGTCGGCTAGGTATTTTTCGCCGGCGGCTTTGTTTTCGGCTGGGGTGTTGGCGTTGGCCAGTGAGAACATAATAAATCCTGTGATAAATGCGATTAATGTGGCGATAACTCGTTGTTTCATAGACTTCATGAATACTCCGGTAGGTGGTTGTGCCGTTAAATCCGGGGGCGCGGTGTTGGATTTGCGCACGCCCCGGCTTGACGGAATCGGATTAATGGGGCGGATAGTTTATCAGTTTTTGGCTTCCAGCTCCTGCCGGCAGCCGGCCAGTTGTGCGTCGTAGCGTAATGCGCGTTGGTGCACTTTTTTGGCAGTATTCATCAGCCATTGTTTCGACAGGTAGGTGTTGCGCTGGAAGCCGCCCAGTCCTTCGTGGTAGGTCAAGTAAAGCTTTTGCGCGTCCGAGGTCGGGATGCCGAGTTTGCGGTTGCTGGTAGCGCAGTACCAGGCCACGAAGTCGCAACTGTCGGCAAAGTCTTCGCGGTTTGCCCACCAGTTGCCGGCTTGCTTTTGGTAATCGGCCCAGGTTTCGTCTTTGGCCTGCGGATACCCGTAAGCGCTGCTCGAACGGAACCAGGGAATAAATCCTAAAATCAGCGGCCGCGGCGGTTGGGCGTCGGCGACAAAGCTGGATTCCTGATTGATGATGGCCATTTGCACCGCGATCGGCACGCCCCAGCGCCGGGCGGAGCTGAGGCTGGCTTGGTACCAGTCTTCTTTCTCGCGGAAGATTTGGCAGATGTTTTCCGGGTTTTTCGGCGGTAGGCTTGCGCAAGCCGACAAAACGGCTAAGCTTGCCAGACAAAAAAATTTGTTTAACATACCCAATCAGAATTCATAAAAATACATAAGGTCTTTCGATCATGTTCAGGGCTTTCCAGCCCAGTAAAACATGGCCTGAGACAAGGATTAACACATGTTCGCCACCGAAAACCGCGCCTACCGAAAAAGCCTTGCTAGCCACGGACTTTTGTACCTAGGTCAAGAAGAGCATGAAATTTTGGTGCTTAATCTATCGATCACCGGTGTGCTGACGCTGTTAAAGGTCAAGCCCTCGTTTGCCGGCATCAAGGACATTTTCAGGGTCTTGCAAGTTTCGCCTATCGTCGACTTTTATCTGCCTGAAATCAACTTGGCGGGCGAGGCCGAAGTGGTCAGGGCGGAGTCGGTCGATGCCGGATTTCAGATTGCGATCGAATTCCGCAACCTAACTTACGACGTCGATAGCTTGCTCTATAGGCGCCGAGCGTATCGGAAGAGCATTTCTGCCGCCGGCCATATCGTGTTCAACGACACCGATTATGCGTTCAATACCGAGAATGTGTCGATAGACGGCATCATGATTCGCATGTTGGGCAGGATCGAGGTCGAGGAAGGCACGGTTGTCAGCTTCGATTTTCAGGAGCTCGGAGAAGAAGGCGAGGCCAAGGTGGTGTGGGTGGAATATGACGATATTTCCACGCTGATGGGTTTGCAGTATTTGCACTTGCGTCGGGGCGAAATCGTTGGCGTGCCCAAATTTAGCCAGCCGATTCGGAAGTCGGCGTAAGCTCGGCAGGTACTCCGGGGTGAAGCGGCTCGAGCCGTAGCGCTTTTCGCTCAGTTTTTCGCCGCTCGTCTGGGGGCGAGCGGTGTCACGTCCATATCAAAATTCTGCTTGATGCGTTGGGCAACAATTTTGACTTCTTTTTTGTTTTTCAACGGTCCGACCACGACTTGATAACTACCGTCTTTGGCGACCTTGTGCGCTGGGATCGGCGGGCCTTGGTGATTTAACATCGCGGCCAGCTTTTGCGCATCGGTTGCGTTGTCGAATACCGCCGCTTGAATGGCCCAGTCGCTATCGCTTAACTCCGACGGGATTGGTTGGCCGAATAGCTTGTCCGGGCGGGCTAACGGAATGGCGTTGGCGCGTAACTCCGCTAGGTCGGGGCTGCCGGCCAAGACTGGCGTGGCAATCCCGTCGGCGCGCCGCAGAATAAGGTCGGCTTTGCTCCAGTCGATCTCGGCACCTTTAGCGGCGGCAAGTTGTTGAAGCTTCTTGCGAATGTCTTTTTGCAGCTGCTTTGTTTGTTTCTCCCATTTGTCCAGCGGCGGATGCGCTTCCAGATACAGCATGTCGTCGCGCCAGGCTGCCAGATAAGGTTGGTGGACGATATTGACCGGCGTGCCGATCTTGACCTTGCCGAACAGCGTTTCGATATCTTCCGGATAGAGTTGCACGCAGCCGTGGCTGACTTGCATGCCGATGCCGTAGGGCTTGTTGGTGCCGTGGATCAGGTAACCGCTGAAGCCAAGCGGCATGGCGTAATCGCCTAGCGGGTTGTCCGGCCCGGAGCGGACTACTTTTGGCAACGGCGTGCCTTGCGCTTGATGTTCCCGTTGGATTGATGCCGGTACGGTCCAATCCGGATTGGCTTTCTTGGCGACGATCTGGGTTTGCCCTAGCGGCGTGTGCCAGCCTTGACGACCGATGCCCACCGGATAAGTCAGCACGCTGTTGGTCGCGTTCTTTGGATAATAAAACATGCGCATGTTGGCCAGATTTAGCACGATACCCTTGCGTGGGGCGTCCGGCAGAATGAAGCTGAGCGGCAATAATACGTTCTGGCCCGAGGACAATGTCCAGGGATCGACGCCGGCGTTGGCATTGGCGATGTCGTTGAAGCCCAAGCCGTAGTGGCGGCCGATGTCTGACAGCGTGTCGTTTTCGGCGCTGGTGATGCTGGCCAACTCGCCGACCATGTTTTGGCCGGGGCTCAGGCTGAATTCGTGTATCGGCAGGTCTTCGGCTTTGCTGTTCCAGACGATGGTTTCCGGCTCGGGCTGCTGGAATATCTGTAAGCTTTGGCAGCCGGACAGCAATTGGCTCAATAGCAGCGCCGATACGGCTAACGCTTTGGGCGACGCGATGCGGTTTGGCGTGGCGGCGGGTCGAGTCATGTGTCTGTTAAATGTTCAAAATCAGGTGTTTGACACTAAACGATGCAAATTAAAGTCAGATGAGGTGGCGATTAAGAGCGAATTAAGATGAATGAATCTAACTCTAAACGTTAGAATATTTCTATAACTTTTTATTATAAAAGTAAAATTTATTTTTCATGTTGCGGTGATTTGTTTGATGCGATGACGTGGTGGTGCTGGCTTGGCGGTGTAGCGGCTTGAGGCTGCCGGCTGTGTGGCCGCTTGGTTTGCGGGCAACGTTTGTCGGGCCGGCGCGGGATAAAGGGCTTGAGCGGTAGCGAATTCGCAGTAAACTACTCGGTTATTACCTATTTGATCCGGAGTTCTGCATGGCGAGCATTGACAAGGCTGTTGTCGAAAATTTACTGAAAAGTTTCATCGATCCGAATGTCGAAACCGACCTGGTTTCGGCAAAATCGGTCAAGAAGATCAGCGTGGAAGGCCAAGATGTCAGCGTGGCGATCGAACTGGGTTATCCGGCCAAAAGCTATCAGGAAGAATTGCGCGAAGCATTGACGCGGCGCCTGCAGGCGCTGCCCGATGTGGGCAAAGTCGATGTTGTGGTCAACGTCAATATTGTGTCCCATTCGGTGCAAAAGACGCTGAAACCGTTGCCCAACGTAAAAAACGTTATCGCCGTGGCATCGGGCAAGGGTGGCGTCGGCAAGTCCACCACCTCAGTGAATTTGGCCTTGGCGTTGGCCGCCGAGGGTGCCAATGTCGGCATTCTCGATGCCGATATTTACGGGCCGAGCATTCCGACCATGCTGGGTTTGTCCGGTAAACCGGACAGCGAGGACGGCAAAATGCTGAAGCCGAAGGTCTCCTTCGGCATCCAGACCATGTCCATCGGGTATCTGGTCGATCCGGACCAGCCGATGATTTGGCGCGGGCCGATGGTGACCGGCGCGCTACAGCAGTTGCTGACCCAAACTCAATGGGACAACGTGGATTATCTGATTATCGACCTGCCGCCGGGGACCGGTGATATTCAACTGACGCTGGCGCAGCAGATTCCGGTCAGCGGAGCCGTGGTCGTCACCACGCCGCAGGACATCGCGCTGATCGACGCTCAGCGCGGTTTGGGTATGTTCGAAAAGGTGAATGTGCCGATTTTGGGCCTGGTTGAGAACATGAGCATGCACATCTGCAGCAATTGCGGCCACGAAGAGGCGATCTTCGGCCAGGGCGGCGGCGTGGCGATGGCGGCGAAAAACAAAGTGGATATGCTTGGAGCATTGCCCTTGGATATCCATATCCGGGAATATGCCGATAGCGGCCGACCATCGGTGGTGGCCGATCCGGACGGGCGGCCGGCGCAAATTTATAAGGCAATCGCCCGCAAAATGGCCGCCAAATTGGCAATGCGGACCAAGGATTACAGCGGCCGTTTTCCGAATATTGTGATTCAGAATACTTAAGCTGGTGTCAGGCCGGCTTGGCGACTTTGCCAAGCCGGCCCGTTTTAGATCAAGACCAGATTATCGCGGTGGATCAGTTCGGCGTCGTCGGCGTAGCCGAGGAGCGCTTCGAATTCGCTACTGGCTTTGCCGGCGATTTTGGCGGCGTCTTCGGCGCCGTAATTGATCAGGCCGCGGGCGATTTCATTGCCTTGCAGGTCGTGGCAAGATACCAAATCGCCGCGCTGAAAGCTGCCATGCACGGCTTTGACGCCGACCGCCAGCAGGCTTTTGCCGGCTTCTTTCAGGATTTTGACAGCGCCGTCGTCCAGGGTGACGCTGCCTTTGAGTTGCAATTGGCCGGCCAGCCATTGTTTGCGGGCCGCCAGCGGCGCGATGTTGGGGATCAGATAGGTGCCGAGTTGGGCGCCGTCGAATACTGCCGGAATTACGTTGTCGAGCTTGCCCGAGACGATGACGGTGGCGGCGCCGGAGCGCGCCGCCAGGCGGGCGGCGCGCACCTTGGTGTACATACCACCGCGGCCCAGGCCGCTGATGCTGCCTCCGGCCACGTCGTCGAGCAGGCTTTCGTTAACGCTGATTTCCGAAATCAGTTTGGCATCCGGATTCAGGCTGGGATTGGCATCGAACAAGCCGGTCTGGTCGGTCAGGATAATCAACAGGTCGGCTTCGACCAGGTTGGCAACCAGCGCGCCCAGGGTGTCGTTGTCGCCGAAGCGGATTTCTTCGGTGGCGACCGCGTCGTTCTCGTTAATCACCGGCACTACGCCGAATTGCAGCAGGGTCAGCAAGGTGCTGCGGGCGTTTAGATAACGCTGGCGGTCGGACAGGTCGTCGTGGGTCAGCAGTACTTGGGCGGCGAGCAGTTCGTGAAGCTGGAATTCGTCTTCGAAACGGCGCACCAGGCCCATTTGGCCGACGGATGCGGCGGCTTGCAGTTCGTGTAGGGTTTTCGGGCGCGCTTTCAGTTTTAATCGCACCATGCCTTCGGCGACAGAGCCGGATGAGACTAACACCACGTCGACGCCGCGTTGTCTGAGTGCGGCCATTTGTGCGACCCAGTTGGCGATGGCGGGTTTGTTCAGGCCCCGGCCGCCGTCGGTAAGCAGGGAGCTGCCGATTTTGACGACGACGCGTTTGGCTTGGCAAAAATCAGAACGGCTCACTGGGCAACTCCTGTTGCGTATCTTCTGTGCGGGCTCTTTGTTGTTCCAGGAAATCCATGATGGCGTACATCAAGGCTTGGGTGCCCTGGTTTTTCAGGGCGGAAATCAGAAACACCGGCCCGGTCCAGCCCAGTTCGGCGACGATGCTTTGGCTAAGGGCTTCGACTTCGTCGTCCGGCACGTTATCGATTTTATTCAGCACCAGCCAGCGTGGCTTGTGCGCCAGTTCGTCGCTCCATTTTTCCACTTCGCGAATGATCTTGCGGGCGGCGCTGACCGGCGTTTCGTCGCTTTCGTAAGGGGCGATGTCCACCATGTGCAACAGCAGGCCGGTGCGGGACAAGTGTTTCAAAAACTGTAAACCCAGGCCGGCGCCTTCGGCGGCGCCTTCAATGACGCCGGGGATGTCGGCGATGACGAAACTGCGCAGGTCGTCGACCCGGACTACGCCCAAATTGGGATGCAGCGTCGTGAACGGATAATCGGCGACTTTGGGCCTAGCCGAGGATACGGTGCGAATCAGGCTGGATTTGCCTGCATTCGGCATGCCGAGTAAGCCAACGTCGGCGATGACCATCAATTCCAGGCGTAGCATGCGATGTTCGCCGGGAGAGCCTTTGCTGGTCTGTTGCGGGGCTCGATTGATGCTGCTTTTGAAGCGGGTGTTGCCCAGGCCATGAAAGCCGCCCTTGGCCACCAGCAATTGTTGGCCGGGTTTGGTCAGGTCGCCGATTTTCTCGCCGGTGTTGGCTTCGTAGACTATGGTTCCGGGCGGTACCGCGACGAAGCAGTCTTCGCCTTTTTTGCCGGTGCAGTCGCGGCTGCCGCCGTTTTCGCCGCGTTGGGCGCGGTGCACCGAGTGGTAGCGGAAGTCGACCAGAGTGTTGACGTTTTCGGTGGCGACCAGGTAAACGCTGCCGCCGTCGCCACCGTCACCGCCATCCGGGCCGCCCAAGGGGATGTATTTTTCGCGGCGGAACGAGGCTTTGCCGTTGCCGCCGTCGCCTGCTTCTACGCGGATTTCCGCTTCGTCAACAAATCTCATAATCTACCGGTATAAACAAAAAAGCCCCGCTATGAAACGAGGCTTTTCGGATCGAATGTGCCAAGGCACAATCGGGATTTACGCTGCTGCAATACTGACGTATTTGCGGTTTTGCGGGCCTTTTTCAACGAAAACCACTTTGCCGTCGGCCAATGCGAACAGGGTGTGGTCTTTGCCGATGCCGACGTTGTCGCCAGCGTGGAACTTGGTGCCGCGTTGGCGAACCAGGATGTTGCCAGCTTTTACGACTTGGCCGCCGAAACGTTTGACGCCCAGTCGTTGTGCGTTAGAGTCGCGACCGTTGCGGGTACTACCGCCTGCCTTCTTGTGAGCCATGTTTTATCCTCGGATAAGTTATGCCGAAATGCCGGTGATTTGCACTTCTGTGTAATATTGACGGTGCCCCATTTGTTTCATGTGGTGCTTACGTCTTCTGAATTTGATGATTCTGACTTTTTTGTGGCGGCCTTGAGAGACAACGGTCGCGGTCACTTTGCTGCCTTGAACAAAAGGCTGACCTACTTTTACAGAGTCGCCTGATTGCACCATCAGCACCTTGTCGAACTCTACGCTGTCGCCCGCGCCTAATTCGAGTTTTTCTATTTTTAAGGTAGTACCCTCTGCGACACGATACTGTTTACCACCTGTTTGAATTACCGCATACATCGGCGTAAGCTCCATCAAGCATAATCTGTTAAAAGTGAACAGCAGATTATATTTTTTCACAAGGCTTACGTCAAACCTAAATTCCTGATAGGAAGGTTGCGGCTCTTTCGCGTTGGTCGGGTACTATTGACACTACCTACGAATATTCATAGCATGACCGGCTATTTACGTCACGCGTCGACAGGCGATTAGCCCAATATTTCATGATAGCTAAAGTTTCTACGCCAGCTTCAGCCCCGATAGATTTCGATTCGATTAAAAATTTAACCACCGCCGAGACTCAGGCGGTTGACCGGTTGATTTTAAACGAACTGAGCTCCGATGTTGTGCTGATCAATCAAATCGGCCATTACATCATCGGTAACGGCGGCAAGCGGTTACGGCCGATGTTGCTGTTGCTGGCAGCAAAGGCTTTGGGACAGGTCGACGAGCGCCACTTGATACTGGCGGCCGTGATCGAATTCATTCACACCGCGACCTTGCTGCACGACGATGTGGTCGACGAGTCCGAGTTGCGGCGCGGTAAAGAATCCGCCAATGCGGTGTGGGGTAATGCAGCCAGCGTCTTGGTCGGCGACTATTTGTATTCCAGTGCGTTCGAAATGATGGTGCGGACCGACAACATGCGGGTGATGGCCATCATGTCCAAGACCACTACCGCAATCGCTGAAGGCGAGGTATTGCAGTTGTTGAACTGCAACAACCCGGAGACCAGCGAAGCCAAGTACCTGGAAGTGATTGCCCGCAAAACGGCGATTCTATTCAGCACGGCCACCCGATTGGCCGCCGTGGTTTCAGGCGCGGATGCAGCGACCGAAGAAGCCTTGGCGATTTACGGCCAGCAACTGGGTGTGGCGTTTCAGTTGATCGACGACGCCCTGGATTACAAGGCCAATAGTGAGGAGCTGGGTAAGAATCTTGGCGACGATCTGGCCGAGGGCAAACCGACCCTGCCGCTGATTTACGCCATCCAACACGGCGACCAGCGTCAGTCGCAAATCGTGGTCAATGCCATCCGGCAGGGTTCGCGCGAGGCGTTCAATGACGTGTACGAAGTCGTAAAAGCGACCAATGCGATCGAGTATACCGAGCAGTGTGCCGAACGCGCGGCTGGGCTGGCTATTGCCGCTCTGGAGTGTCTGCCGGATTCGGAATACAAACAAGCCCTCGAAGCGCTGGCGCACTTTTCGGTGCAACGTAGTCATTAACCCTCTTCGGCTTCTTCCGCCAGCGTCAGCAGTTGCTGGATGTTTTCCGTCAGCGTTGCGTACAACGTCTCCGACTTTTCCAGGAGCTGTTGAAAAAAAACGCCGATTTCACCTTCCTCCAGATTGGTCTGCGCGGCAAATATGCGCTCTTCCAGCAGGCTGATCGCGTCCATATCCACAAAATCCGCTAACCGGGCCAATTCCGGGGACTGAGCCAGCGTTGCCGCCGCTTCGGTTTTATGGGCGGCGGAAATCTGTTCGGCGATTTTAGCGGCGCAATCGCCAATTTGGCTGGCGGTTTCGAACAAGCCTTTTAGCAAATCCAAGTCTGCGCACAGAACCACCAATCGGTCTGCCGTGGTTTGGATGTCGGCCAATAAGCGTTTGCTGCGTTTTTTTATCGATTTCATCGGCTTGGTCCGGAAGCGTAAGTCTGCAATTTTGCGGCCAGGCCGCTGTGTCTGGTAACCCGGTGGCCGACGCAGGCATTGAAGATGGCTTGGTCGGCGCTGACCGCCACCGATTGCTTGGCGCGGGTGATCGCCGTGTACAACAGTTCCTTGCTCAGCACCGGATTCACGGCGTCGGGTAACGCAATCAAGATGTTTTCAAACTCCGAGCCTTGGCTTTTGTGGATCGTCATCGCAAATACTGTCTCCCAGGGCGGCAGCCGGGCCGGTAACACTTTACGGAATTGCTCGCCGCGCTGGAAAAATACCCGGAGCTGGCTGCCTTGTTCAGGGTCGCTCAAGCATAAGCCGATATCACCGTTGTACAACTGCATGCCGGCGTGGTTGGCGGTAATCATGACGGGTTTGCCGGTGTACCATGTCGAGCCGGGCCGGATTTTGCCCCGGTTTGCCAGCTCCAGTTCTACCCGCCGATTAATCTCGCCCACCGAGTTATGGCCGCGCTGATTGCTGCAAAGCACCCGAAAGCGGTTGAAGGCGGCGAAAATTTCAGTCGGGTCGCAGCCGTTCGGAATCGCCTGCAGGTATTCGGCATAATTTTCGATGATCCAATCGATCGGATCGCCGGTCAGGCGCCTAATCGGCGGGCTTGGCTCTTGCAGTAGTTGCCAGGCTTGATCCGCATCCTGGCTGTTCACGGCGACGGCGAGTTGTTTGATGCGGCCTTGAAACCGATGCGATTTTTGTAGTTCCACCGTGCGCTCGGCCAGGCCGGCGGCTAGGTCGGCCAAGACCGAGCCGGATTCGACCGAGGCCAGCTGGTCTTTATCGCCCAGTAAAATCAGACGCGATCCTGGTTTAAGCGCATCGACCAATTTGCTCATTAACGCTAGATCGACCATCGAGGTTTCGTCCACCACCACCACATCGTAAGGCAGCGGATTTTCGGCGTCGTGGCGGAAATACGGCGTCGGCGGCTTGGCGCCGAGCAGCCGGTGCAGCGTGTGGGCTTGTTCCGGAATTCGGTCTTTCAATTCGTCGACGCAAGCCAGACCGGGTTTGTTGGCGACAATCGACTCTTGCAGGCGCATCGCGGCTTTGCCGGTGGGTGCGGCCAGGGCGATATGTAACGCTTGGCGACTGGTTTCCAGCAATAGGGTCAAAATTTTTAGCACCGTCGTGGTTTTGCCGGTTCCGGGGCCGCCGGTAATGATGCTCAGGGCCTGACTAACCGCCGCTTGCGCCGCGGTTTTTTGCCAATCGATTTCGTCGCCTTGGCTTGGGAAATAGCGGTCGAGGCTGGCTGCGAGATGTCCGGTATCGAATTTTTGTCGGGCCAGTGCCGCAAGTTGCCTCGCCAGGCGCTCCTCGTAATGCCAATAGCGGTGCAAATACAGGCGCTCGGTTTCGGCAATCAACGGGGTGGTTTTGCCGCTGGAGGCCAGGCCTGAGGCCATCACTACAGCCATGTCCTCCGCGTCGATCGCGATGCAGCTATGGCCGGCGCCTTGTTGGGCCGATAACTGCAGCAGCAAGGCTTCGAAGCGGTTTTTTTTTGCCCCGCTCAAGCGGCTGCGTTCGGCGAGGAAGCGGGCGAATCCGCGATCGAGGTCGGTAAAAGTTGGTTGGTCGGTCATGGGGCAATGGTTGGATCGGGTGCCGGTTATCATAGCAATTGCATTGCAGCTGGCGACAGGAAATAAAACCTATTGTTTTATAAGATTTTTGCCGCTACCGGGGCGTTAACCGAGCTTGCAATTGCCCTAATTATCATTTAACTTACCGACCCACCTAAAAGGCTAGGGGTGTTTCCGCCCAATTCCAGAGCGGAAGCTGAGAAAAACCCTTCGAACCTGATCCGGTTAATGCCGGCGTAGGAAAGCCAATCCTTCCCTGCGCTCGCGATTTATTCTGTTTTTGGAGATAAGCATGAGCGCTGTCCGCAATGAAATTACTACCGACACCGGCAGTAGCGTAAGAATCGATTCCTACCCCGCCTCGGAAAAAATCTACATCCAGGGCAGCCGTCCCGACATGCGGGTGCCGATGCGGCAGATTAATCTGTCCGATACCCCGGCCCATTTCGGCGCTGAAAAAAATCCGCCGATTTTCGTCTACGACACTTCCGGCCCTTATACCGACCCGAATGTCGACATCAACCTGCACCAAGGCCTGGGTTCGGTGCGCGGTAAATGGATAGAAGAGCGGGGCGACACCGAGTTATTGAGCGGCCCGACCTCAAAATACGGCCACGAGCGGCTGCACGATCCCAAGACCGCACACCTGCGTTTCGAACTGACCCGCAACCCACGCCGCGCCAAAGCCGGCCATAACGTCAGTCAGATGTATTACGCCCGTAAAGGCATCATCACGCCGGAAATGGAATATATCGCCATCCGCGAGAACCAGAACCTGGAAGCGATGCGTGACCGTTACCAAGGCCAGCATCCCGGCTTTTCCTACGGCGCCAACATTCAGTCCTTTATCACCCCGGAATTCGTCCGTTCCGAAGTGGCGCGCGGCCGCGCCATCATCCCGGCCAACATCAACCACCCGGAATTGGAACCGATGATCATCGGCCGCAACTTCCTGGTCAAGATCAACGGCAACTTGGGCAATTCGGCGATCACTTCCTCGATTGAAGAAGAAGTCGAAAAAATGTTGTGGGGCATCCGCTGGGGTGCGGATACCATCATGGACTTATCCACCGGCAAAAACATCCACGAAACCCGCGAATGGATTCTACGCAATTCGCCGGTGCCTATCGGTACGGTGCCGATTTACCAAGCGCTGGAGAAAGTCGACGGCAAGGCCGAAGAACTGACCTGGGAAATCTTCCGCGACACACTGATCGAACAAGCCGAGCAAGGCGTCGATTACTTCACCATCCATGCCGGCGTGCGCCTGCATCACGTGCCGCTGACCGCCAAACGCCTGACCGGCATCGTTTCCCGTGGCGGCTCGATCATGGCCAAGTGGTGTCTGGCGCACCACACCGAAAGCTTCCTGTATACGCATTTCGAAGAAATCTGCGAAATCATGAAAGCCTACGACGTGTCGTTCTCGCTGGGGGATGGCTTGCGTCCGGGCTCGATTTACGACGCCAACGACGCCGCCCAGTTCGGTGAGCTGGAAACCTTGGGCGAACTGACTCAAATCGCCTGGAAACACGACGTGCAAACCATGATCGAAGGCCCCGGCCACGTGCCGTTGCAAATGATCAAGGTCAACATGGACAAGCAGCTGGAAGATTGCTTCGAAGCGCCGTTCTATACCTTGGGGCCTTTGACCACCGATATCGCCCCCGGCTATGACCACATCACCTCGGCGATCGGCGCCGCCAACATCGGCTGGTACGGCTGTGCGATGCTCTGCTATGTGACCCAGAAAGAGCATCTGGGCTTGCCCAACAAGCAGGACGTCCGCGAAGGCATCGTCACCTACAAAATCGCCGCCCACGCCGCCGACTTGGCGAAAGGCCACCCCGGCGCGCAGATCCGCGACAACGCGATGTCCAAGGCTAGGTTCGAATTCCGCTGGGAAGACCAGTTTAATTTGGCGCTGGACCCCGAGAAAGCCCGTTCTTTCCACGACGAAACCCTGCCCAAGGAATCGGCCAAGGTTGCTCACTTCTGCTCGATGTGCGGCCCGCATTTCTGCTCGATGAAAATCACCCAGGACGTGCGCAACTATGCCGAGCAAAAAGGCCTGGAAGAAGCGGAAGCTTTGAAAATAGGCATGGAAGAGAAGTCCAAGCAATTTCTCGAAGAAGGCGCCGCGATTTATCACGAAGTTTAAGCGTTGTCTCTGCAGCCGCCGGTCTCCGGCGGCTGCCTCCCTGCATTTATCGCCCGCGGCTATGTAGCCGGCCCGTTGCCGACATCCTGTGTCGAGTTTGGATAAAATCCTTACTTCATCTATATTTGCAGCACAAAGCTGCAGTAAAACCAATCTTGACCTTTTTTCATGGCGACAGCACCTTCCAACATTCATTTTAGCGGTCTGGTTAAGTGCCTGATTCAGAAGGGGCTGCTGACAGAAGAGTCGGCAGCGACCTGTTTACAGGAGGCGCAAAAGCGCAAACAGGCGTTCATTAGCTATTTGGTCGAACACAAATACGCGGATAGCAAAACCATCGCCACGCTGGCCTCGGCCGAATTCGGCGTGCCGTTTTTCGATCTGGACGCGATCGATCCCGCGTTTCTGCCGATCAAAATGGTCAGCGAAAAATTGATTCGCCAGCACCACGCCTTACCCCTATTTAAACGCGGTAACCGTTTGTTCGTCGCGACGGCCGACCCGACTAATTTCCAGGCCCTGGACGAGATCAAGTTCCACACCCGGCACAACACCGAAAATATTCTGGTCGAAGAAGACAAACTGATCAGAATGATAGACACGGCGCTGGAAGCCGCGGATACGTCGATGAAGGATCTGCTCGACGACGATCTGGACAACATCGATATTTCCGCCGGCGACGAGGCCAAGCCGGCCGAAGACGCTATGGGTTCGGATATCGACGACGCGCCTATCGTCCGCTTCGTGAATAAGATTTTGCTGGATTCGATCAAGCGCGGCGTATCGGATATTCACATGGAACCGTTCGAGAAGCGGTTCCGCATCCGCTTCCGCGCCGACGGCATACTGTCGGAAGTGGCGAGTCCGCCGGTCGGTATCGCCAATCGGATCATTTCCCGACTGAAAGTCATGTCCAAGATGGACATCGCCGAACGGCGGGTGCCGCAGGACGGCCGGATCAAGATGCAGATCTCGAAAAACCGCGCCATCGACTTCAGGGTCAACACCTGTCCGACCTTGTTCGGCGAAAAAGTGGTGTTACGGATTCTGGATCCGACCAGCGCCCAGATCGGTATCGAAAAACTCGGGTTCGAACCGGAACAGCAGAAAAATTTCCTGGATGCGATTCATAAACCCTACGGGATGGTGTTGGTCACCGGGCCGACCGGTAGCGGTAAGACGGTGTCGCTGTATACCGGCTTGAATATTCTGAACAGCGTCGAAACCAATATTTCCACGGCCGAAGACCCGGTAGAGATCACTGTAGAAGGCATCAACCAGGTCAACGTCAACCCTAAAGCCGGGTTGACTTTTGCCGAAGCGCTCAAAGCATTCTTGCGGCAGGACCCGGACATCATCATGGTCGGCGAGATCCGCGACTATGAAACCGCCAGTATTGCGGTCAAAGCAGCCCAAACCGGCCACTTGGTGTTGTCGACGCTGCACACCAACGACGCGCCGCAGACCATCAACCGGCTGGTACAGATGGGGATAGAGCCGTTCAATATCGTCTCGGCAGTTTTGCTGATTATGGCGCAACGTTTGGCGCGGCGTCTGTGCGAGCATTGCAAGAAGGAAATGGATTACCCGGAAAGCGCGCTGATCTCGGCCGGCTTCAAAAAGGAAGAACTTGGCACTTTCAAAATATACGGTCCGGTGGGCTGCGAGCATTGCAATAACGGCTACAAAGGGCGGGTCGGTATTTACCAGGTGATGCCGATCACCGAAAAAATGCGGGCCTTGATCCTGCGCGGCGGCAATGCGATGGAGATGGCCGAATTGTCCCGCAGCGAAGGCATCAACGATTTGCGCACCTCCGGCTTGTTGAAAATCCGCCAGGGCATCACCTCGCTGGAAGAAATTGACCGCGTCACCACGGAATAATCATGGCAAAACAAGAAGAGCAGATCGAATTCAATTGGGACGGTTTCGACAAACAAAACCGGAAAACCAAAGGCACTATCAGTGCCAAAAGCGAAGTGATCGCTCGCGCCGAGCTGCGGCGGATGGGCATCCGGGTGATCGGCATCAAACCCAAGGCGAAACCCTTGTTCAGTCCGCGGGTGCAAAAAATCACGCCGGGCGATATTGCCGTTTTTGCCCGCCAATTGGCGACCATGCTGGCGGCCGGCGTACCGTTGGTGCAGTCGTTCGATATCATCGGCAAGGGCCACGACAACGCCAGCATGTCGGAAATGCTGTTGTCGATCAAAGCCGACGTCGAGGGTGGCGATACGCTGGCGCAAGCATTGGGTCGTAAGCCGCTCTATTTCGACGCCTTGTTTTGCAATCTGGTCGAAGCCGGCGAACACGCCGGGGTATTGGAAACCTTGTTGGATAAGATTGCCACTTACAAGGAAAAAACCGAGTCGATCAAGAAAAAAGTCAAGAAAGCGTTGACCTATCCGGTGGCGGTATTGGTGGTGGCGTTTATCGTTACGGCCATTTTGCTGGTGTTCGTGGTGCCGGTGTTCGAGGACTTGTTCAAAGGCTTCGGCGCCGATTTGCCGGCGTTCACCAAATTCGTCATCGATTTGTCGGCCTGGGTACAGGAATGGTGGTGGGCCGTGGTCGGCGTGCTGTTTGTCGCCGGCTACACCTTTACCTACTTTAAAAAGCGCTCGAAGGCCTTCAACCATTTTCTGGATCGGACTCTGTTGAAAATACCGGTGGTCGGTATGATTTTGCAAAAATCGGCCATCGCCCGCTTTGCCAGAACCCTCTCGACCATGTCGGCCGCCGGCGTACCCTTGGTCGAAGCCTTGGTTTCGGTGGCCGGCGCGTGCGGTAACATCTTGTTTTACGAGGCGGTGATGAAGGTGCGCGACGACGTCGCTACCGGCCAGCAATTGAAGTTCGCCTTGGAAACCACCGGCATATTTCCGAATATGGTGGTACAGATGGTGGCGATCGGCGAAGAATCCGGTTCGATCGACGCCATGCTGGACAAGGTCGCCGACTTTTACGAGGAAGAGGTCGATAACTTGGTCGACAACCTGAGCAGTTTGATGGAGCCTATCATCATGGTGATCTTGGGGATTTTGGTCGGCGGTTTGATCGTGGCGATGTATTTGCCGATCTTCAAATTGGGCGCCGCTATCTAACCTGTTGCCGGTTCCGGCCTATTACAGGCAGCGGACCGGCCAGTCTTTTCTGCTTACCTATGTTGTTTAATGTCTTAGCTCAATCTCCCGGTTTTCTGGCCGCAAGCGCTTTAGTACTCGGCTTGCTGGTCGGCAGTTTTCTGAATGTGGTGATTTACCGGCTGCCGCTGATGATGCAGGCTGCGTGGCGGCGCGAGTGCCGCGAATACCTGGAATTGCCGGCCGAAGCCCCGGGCGAGCGTTTCGATCTGTTATTGCCGGCTTCGCACTGCCCGGCTTGCAAAGCCGAAATCAAAGCCTATCAAAACATCCCGGTCCTGAGCTTCTTGCTGCTCGGCGGCAAATGCGCCAACTGCGGCAACAAAATCGGTTGGCGTTATCCTTCGATCGAGGCCTTTACCGGCCTGTGTTCGGCGCTGGTCGCTTGGCAACTGGGTTACGGCTGGGCGCTGGCGTTTGCGTTGCCGTTGACCTGGTGTCTGATTGCACTGAGTTTTATCGATATCGACCAGCAATTGCTGCCGGACTCGATCACGCTGCCTTTGGTCTGGCTGGGTTTGCTGCTCAGCGTGTTCGGCATTTTTGCCGACAGCCGCGACAGTATCGTCGGCGCGGTAGCCGGTTATTTAAGCTTGTGGAGCGTCTACCACGGTTTTAAATTGCTGACCGGCAAGGACGGCATGGGTTACGGCGATTTCAAATTACTGGCCGTATTCGGCGCCTGGCTGGGCTGGCAATATTTGCCGTTGATAATCTTGTTGTCTTCCCTGGTCGGTGCGGTGATTGGCATCGCGATGATCGTGTTCTGCCGGCGCGATGCGGCCAAGCCGATTCCGTTCGGGCCTTATCTGGCTATGGCCGGGTGGCTGGCGCTATTGTGGGGTGAGCAAATGAATGCTTGGTATCTGCGGCTTGCAGGTCTGTGACCGATGTTGAAAATCGGTTTGACCGGTGGCATCGGCTGCGGCAAAACCACGGTATGCCGTCTGTTTGCCGACTTGGGCGTGCCGGTGGTCGATGCCGATTTGATCGCCCGCCGCTTGGTTGAACCGGGCGAGCCGGCCTTGCAAGCCATCGTTCAGACATTCGGTGCCGACATGTTGAAAACCGACGGCAGCCTGGATCGGCCCAAGTTGCGCGAGGCGATCTTTACCGATCCGGAGCAAAAGCGGCGGCTGGACGCCATCATGCATCCGCGGGTATACGCCCGCATCGCCGCCGATGTGGCGGCATTGCAGGCCGATTACTGCCTGATTGCGGTGCCGTTGTTGCTCGAATCTAAAAATCCTTATGTTGTGGACCGGATCCTGGTGGTAGATTGTCCGCAACCCCTGCAGATCGAACGGGTCGTAACCCGGGACAAACTCAGCGCCGAACAGGCGCAGGCCATCGTGGCCAGTCAGATGTCGCGGCCGGAACGGCTGGCCCGCGCCGACGACGTGATCGACAATAGCGCCGGGCCGGAGCTGCTTGCAGAACAGGTTAAAAGCCTGCACAATTCCTATATTTTTTTAGCCACCGCCAGGACACCACCGGCTTGAATACACAAATAGTCTACGAATTCCCGCTCAACGAACGAATTCGTGTGTTTATGCGCTTGGAGCAGCTCTTTCAACAGCTCAGCCATTTCATGTTGGGCGCTTCGGTTTTCGACAAACGCGCCGCCATCTCCGTCTTGTTGGATATTCTGACCATCTTCAGCCGTAGCGATCTTAAATCCGAATTGATCAAAGAATTGGACCGCCACACCAAAGTGTTGAACCAATTGGCCCATAATCACGGCGTCGACGACGAAAAACTGCAGGAAATTCTGGCAGACTTGAATCAGGCCAGCCGCAATTTATACAGCGCCAACGGCAAGATCGGCATCAGCGTGATGGAAAGCGATTTGTTTCAAAGTATTTCGCAGCGTAATTCGATACCCGGCGGCAGTTGCTCGTTCGATCTGCCGGCGTTTCATTACTGGTTGGAGCAGGACGAAGCAGAGCAGCAGAAAGATCTGGAGCGTTGGACCCAACCGTTTGTCGATATCCGGGTCGCGATCGACCTGATTTTAGGCTTTATCCGCCAAAGCAGTATTCCGACCCCGGAGCTTGCCAAAGCAGGTTTTTTTCAATTGGCACTCGACAATAAAAACCATCCGGTGCAGTTGCTGCGCGTGGCTTTGCAACCGGAGCAGCGCTGTTTCGCCGAGATCAGCGGCGGCAAACACCGCTTCAGCATCCGCTTCATGATCCCGTCGGCCGATGAAAACCGGCCGAGCCAAACCCAGGACGATATCGAATTCCATTTGACCCGCTGCATGTTCTGATGGCCGCGCAGTCCCCGCCGCAAGTCGCCTGCCCGACCTGCCGTAAACCGGTGGCCTGGGTTGCCGCCGAAAAATTCAAACCGTTCTGCTCGGAGCGCTGCAAGCTGATCGACCTCGGCGATTGGGCCACCGAAGCGCACAAGATTCCCGGTCCGCCGGTTTGGGACGACGAAAACCCCGACCTGTCGAACCTGGATGACGGTGAAGCGGGTTAGCACACCCGGTGCTGAGTCTGACTGCGGCCCGATATGAGGTGGCTGCAAAGCTCGGACGTGGTAGTCAACAGCAATAAGGGATTTTGTCGAGAGGCCGCTTCAAGCCAAAAAGCCGCTGATGCCGGCTATGCCTTGGGCGCCGGCAGCTTGCGCCCGCACCAAATCCTGCCGGCTCAAACCGCCCAAGGCGAACACCGGCAAGTTGGCGCATTCCAGTAGTTCGCTAAAGTGTTGCCAGCCCAACGGCGGCGTGTCGGGATGCGATGCGGTCGGCATGACCGGCGCCAACACCGCAAAATCCACCCCAATCGCCAGCGCATGCTGCAGTTCCGTTGAATTGTGGCAAGACGCTGCGACCCAGCGCATTCCGGGCGGACGTCGATCCAGTCTTATTAAGGCCCGGCTGCTCAAATGGATGCCTTGTGCCTGACTAATATCCAAATCCAGATCGGCGTTGACCAGCACCTCGACGGCGTGTTGCCGGCATTGCTGCAATACTCGTTCGAGCACGGTTTGTTTGTCGTTCGCGCTTAGCGTTTTGGCCCGGAATTGCACTAATTTGACGCCGTTGTCGATGATGCGTCGGCAATTGGCGATGACCGTTTCCGCGTCCGGACCTTCCAGGATGGCGTAATACGCCGGCAGCCGGGCGGCGGCGATGATAGGCAGGTTGGCGGCCGGAAAGGTGAAGTCGGAAAGCTGGCCGGCGCTAACCCATTGCATGGCCTGGCCTTCGCAGGGCCGGGCTTCGCCGCTGAACGAGTTGACGTTCCAGACGTCCAGCAACACCCGGCGGTCGCCGTAATCGTGGTGGATTTTGATCAAAGGCTCGGCAGCGGCGACCCGAATCCCGACCTCTTCCTCCAGCTCCCGCGCTAGCGCCTGCAACACCGGCTCGCCGGGTTCCAACTTGCCGCCGGGAAACTCCCACAAGCCGCCCTGGTGCGCGTGTTGAGCGCGTCGGGCGATCAATATCCGACCGGCCGTGTCGCGAACGACGCCGACCGCGACGTGAACCACGTTATTTGGCTGGAGCATGGGCGGAATTAAGTGCGGTATTCGGCGTTGATTTTGACGTAATCGTAGGAAAAATCGCAGGTTAACACCTGTTCGCTGGCCGTGCCGCGGCCTAAACGCACCGTGACGTCGATCTCCTGCTGGCTCATGACCCGCTGGCCGTCCTGTTCGGTGTAAGACGGCGCGCGACCGCCGTTTTCGACGATGCAGACCGTACCCAGGTAAATCTCGATTTTCTCCAGCTCCATATTTTCGACCCCGGCCCGGCCCACGGCAGCCAATATCCGGCCCCAGTTCGGGTCGCTGGCGAAGAACGCGGTTTTGACCAGCGGCGAATGGGCAATGGTTTTTGCCACTTGCAGCGCTTCGCCGCTGTCGCGGGCTTGCTCGACGATGATGCGCATCAGCTTAGTGGCGCCTTCGCCGTCGCGAATGATCAACTCCGCCAGCCGTTTGCAAACCGAGGCCAAGGCTGCGCTGAACGCCGCCAGATGCTCGCTGCCGGGCAAAATCTCCGGCGCGCCGCTGCAGCCGCTGGCCAATACCACGCAGGCGTCGTTGGTCGAAGTATCGCCGTCGACGGTGATCCGGTTAAACGATTGCTCGACCGCCGCATTCAGGCACTCTTGCAACAGACCCTGCTCGATTTTGGCGTCGGTGGCGATAAAGCCCAGCATCGTCGCCATATTGGGCTGGATCATGCCGGCGCCTTTGGAAATGCCGGTAATCGCGACCGGATGGCCGCCGATGTCGAGCTTCAACGAGGCGCCTTTCGGAAAGGTGTCGGTGGTCATGATTGCCCGCGCCGCCCGGTCCCAATGCGATTCGGCCAGATTGGCGACCGCGGCCGGCAGCGCCGCCGCCAGTTTTTCCACCGGCAGCGGTTCGCCGATCACGCCGGTCGAAAACGGCAGCACTTGCTGCGCCAACGCATCGACTTCTCCAGCCAAACCGGCGCAGCAGGCAAAGGCGTCCTGCAAGCCTTGCTTGCCGGTGCCGGCATTGGCATTGCCGGAGTTGACCAGCAGCCAGCGCGGGTTCATCGGCAAATGCGCCTTGGCGACCTGTACCGGCGCCGCGCAAAAGGCGTTTTGGGTGAATACCGCCGCGCAACTGCCGCCTTCGGCCATTGCGATGACCAAGATGTCGTCGCGCACGGTTTGTTTGATGCCGGCGTTACTGGAGCCGAGTTTGATGCCTTTTACGGCATGCATGGTGGGGAAGTCGATTTGTCCTACTGCCATTGTGTAACCTGATTTAGACTTTAAATTTGTGTCGCTATCGCGACGGATTATTTGGGTGTCGGTTCGCGGACCGACAACCGCGATACTTTTCTTTGCTTGTCCAAAGAAAAGTATCCAAAAGAAAAGACACCCGGATGCCGCTTATTCCCTGCGCTCCTCGCTTTCGACGGGGATCGACAGAAGGGGCTCCTGCCCCTCTGCCGATGTGCGGCATCCCTGCCGCACCCCTGCGGGCTGTTCCCGCCGAAAGCTCCGGTGCTCGGCGCGGCATACGGGACAAAACCATCCCGTAATTTGGCAAGTAATTTACACACCAAAGCTTTTTGTTCAACCCTCGTAGGGTGCATTAGCGATAGCGTAATGCACCGAACAATCGAAGGCCAACATGCGGCGCAATACGGCTTCGCCTATTGACGTATATGGACTCCTCCCGTTTTGCAAGCGGATCACTTCTGTTGGTAAAAGGTACGACTGCACACGTATATCCGGCCTTACTTGAGCATCATAGGCTCTGGCCATAATGGGCTATTCGCGCGCTGGTTCCTTATCGCCCTAACGTGCTCTTGGGCACAACGCAATAGTCAGGTTTTACCAGCGCCGGTTCGTCCGGTTGCCATCAGGGTGATGCTTCGCAATCGAGTGGATTGCTCTTTTATCTCAATCGGTTTGGGCGTGACAGTTTACTGTCAGGCCCAAGCCGATTCCCCAGCCGGCCGGTCTCGGTCCGGTTGGTAGTCGATGTTCTTGCTCAATAACGCCCAAGCAATTCGAGCGTTTTTATTGGCCAAGGCGACGGCGGCGATGTTTTTGTTACGCCGCTCGCTGAGGGTTTGCAGCCAACGGCTGCGCGGATCGTCTTTTTGCCCGGCGACTTTGAGCACGGCCCGTGCGCCGTGAATCAACAAGGTCCTCAAGTAGGCATCGCCGCGCTTGCTGATGCCCAACAGCCGTTCCTTGCCGCCACTGCTATGTTGACCTGGCGTCAAGCCTAGCCAAGCCGCCATGTCCCGTCCACGCTTGAATTGCTTGCCGTCACCCACGCCGCTGACCAGGGCTGTGGCGGTAATCGGGCCGATGCCCGGAATTTGCTGTAGACGTTTGGCGCCCGGATCGGTATCGGCTTGGCGTTGAATGCGTTTATCCAGATCTTTGACGCGCTCATCCAGGCCGATCAAATCGTCTTTTAAACCGTTGAGCAAACTTCGGAAGTGGCTGGTCAGGTGGTTGTCACCATCTTCCAATAAGCCCGGTAGCGCTTTGCGTAAGGTTTCCAGGCGTTGTCCGACGACGATGCCGTATTCGGCCAGCAAGCCGCGAATTTGATTGGCCTTCTCGGTGCGCTGACTGACCAATTGACTGCGTATGCGATGCGTGGCCTGTAGGTCTTGCTGAGCCACCGTCTTGATGGCTACGAAACGCATCGTTGGTCGCGAGACCGCTTCGCAGATCGCTTCCGCATCATTGGCGTCGTTTTTGTTCGCCTTGACATAGGGTTTGACGAATTGCGGCGCAATCAATTTGACGGTATGACCCAGTTTTTCGAGTTCTCGTCCCCAGTAGTGGGCACTGCTACAGGCTTCCAGGCCGATCAAACATGACGGCAAATCCCGAAAAAAAGCCAGCATTTGCACGCGTTTGAGCTTTTTCTTCAGTACCGGTTGCTCATGGCTATCGACGCCGTGCACTTGAAACACCTGCTTTGCCAAATCAATTCCTATACGTTTAACATTCATCTCGGACTCCTCCTTCCGCTTGTCGGATAGCTTTAGTCTATCCCTCTGGCACCCGATGCCGCTAGGAGGGAGGAGTCCATCCCATTGCCCTACGGATTGCACCTTACCGCGTTAAGACCCGCAAGTACGACCGACATATATTTCCTGTCCAGTAGTGGGGTTGAGATATACATCAAGGCCATTTTCATGGCGAAGATATTTCATGCCTTTCGCTACGTGATCACTTGGCACGAAACCGAAAGTTGAACTCAATGAACCTTCGTATTTCCAATCAGGCGGCGTAATCACTTGATTTATGCGACTTCCAACTAACCGACATGCGGCTATCCGTGGCCCACTGCCGTCCATACTCACATGACCGAACTCAAGCCAAGCGCATTTGGAGCTGATGCCGTGAATTTGGTCAACCACGGCAACATCAATTGCCTCTCCGTCACGCAAGAACTCTAAACCAGCCCGTTGCAATTTCTTGATAAACGATTCAACGTCCTGAGGAGTCATGAACCCAACTCTGACAACTTCGTTATCGGCGCATAGGGTTCTATTTGGGATGATGCTTTTAAATGCATCCCATCCGCCGGGAAACTTTTTTAGCAAGTCCTCAGCACGAACAACAACGGAAATAGCTTCAATCAGAACAGACATCAATTACTCCTTCTTGCCCAACTTTCAATCTAACCGGTGCGTGGCCTTTGCCGCCCGTCCGGGCTGAGCGCTTTGTTAGCCATGCGCCTACAGCCAAAGCAGGCTCTTTATTGGTGGATACGTCTGTACCATCCAACGAAGGGCTTCGAAGATGATTAGAGCCCACGTAAGTGATAGAAAGTTGCCGATTGCGTACGAGTAGAAGCGCGCAAGCGTCTTCATGCTTTTACCTTCCGGCGAGTCTTTTGCTTGAGTCGTAAGCCAGCCACTAAACGCCTTGAACAACAATATGGCGCCTATGAACGCGTGAATTTGTGTGACCATTCCATACAGATAAAGCTGCCGCTCAAGTATTCCGACAACCTTTCCGAGCGGCTGACGCTCTGAGAGGTCTTGTAGCTCCGAATCAATTGCTTGTCGTAGGGATTCCACTAGAGGCTTATCGGGCATAGGCTTTTGGTTCAGGATTGCTGATTCGGTTGCAAAAATCCGCACCCCTAGATTGATCGAGGCACCAACGATACCAAGAGTTCCAAGTATTAAATTCAGAACGCTGGCAGCTAGGAAGAACGAAATCTGAAATGGTACGTCTACGAAACTCGGAATCATGTGTACTCCTTGATGGCTAACAAGTGATTAAGTGGATTCTGAATATCATTCCTTAGTCGGAAATAAACCGTTTTTGTCCATCGGGAGGGTTCCCCCGTATGCCGCGCCGAGCACCGGAGCTTTTGGACGGATTAGCCCGTAGGGGCGATGCAGGGATGCATCGCGTTGACGGAGGGGCAGGAGCCCCTTTCGTCAACCCCGTTCAAAAGCGAGGAGCGCAGGGAAAAAGCGGCGTCCGGGTGGCGTTTCTTTTGGTGACTTTTCTTTGGCCAAACAAAGAAAAGTTACTCGGCTGTCGGGCCGAGACCCGACATCAAATCAAGCCGTCGCGATAGCGACACAACCAAAAACTCAACCCACTTCCAAAACAATCACATACTCCCCATCACCCGCACGAGTCTCCAACACCTGATGCCCATTAATCCGACACCAGGCCGGAATATCCTGCATCACCCCTGGATCGGTGCATTCCACGGTCAATACGTCGCCGGGCTGTAAAGTCTTGACCTTGTCCTGGGTGCGGATCACCGGCAACGGGCACAGCAGCCGGCGTGCGTTTAACGTGAATTCGCTCATACGAACCACTCCTCGGGAATTTGCTCGGCTGCCAACGGCGTTACGAAAATATTACGTTCGGCACCGGCGCGGTCGCGTATCGTCACTTCGACTTGCTCGGCGTCGCGGCCCTGGCCGTAACGTGCCAGGATTTGCCCGGCCAAGGCCAAATCGTCTTCGCCGACTTCGCCGTCGATCAGCACCAACGGCCCGCGGTGGCTGGTGCAATGCATGCTGACGAACTCTTTTTTATAGCCGCTCATGAAGCGGGCTTCGCCATCCTCGCGGGCGACGATGATTTTGAAATGCGGGCGGGGGCGAATATGGCGGCCGACCTTCAACAGCATGATGTCGTCCAGATCGTAGTCGCGCTTGCCGCGGGCCTGCCACAGGTCGGTCAATTTTAAGGAATAACTTTCGTCGGTTAGGAAGCAGCAGCCGCCGGCCGGTTGGGCGTAGTCGGCAAAACCGAATTCTTTGGCCAAGCTCATTTGCGGTTTGCGGGAGCGGCCGCTGAAGCCGAACATCTTGTCGCGGCTGATCCAGCCTTCGCGTTCCGGCAAGGTGGCGGGCAGATTCTGCGCCGACAGCGGCCGCACCAGCAGGTCGTCGGCGCCGGATTCGGCGGCGACGATCGGCATGGTCTGCTTGCGTTGCGACATCGGCCGTTGCCCGACCACTTCGCCGGTGATGATGAAATCGAAGCCGTTTTCCTGCATCCACTGCTTGGCCTTGTTGACCATGAAGATCTTGCAGTCCAGGCACGGGTTCAGATTGGCGCCGTAGCCGTGTTTGGGGTTCAGCAGCACTTGTTTGTATTCTTCGATGATATCGATGATGTGCAGCTTGATGCCGAGTTGTTCGGCTACCCACAGTGCGTTGTTACGCTTGACCTTGTCGGCATCCTGCTTGCGGATGGCGTGGGTGTGGCCTTCGACGCAAAATCCGGTAAAGAAGTTGATGCCTTCGACATGGATGCCCTGGTTCATGATGGTCTGGCAGGCTAGCATGGAATCCAGGCCGCCGGAAATCAGCGCCACGGCTTTTCGTTGTTGACTCATAACGGGGGGGAATTAACGGAAAAAACGCAGCATTATACTGCGGATTAGGCGTTCAGGGTTAAGCCGAATGCGGCGACGGGCTGTAAAAGCCCACAGATAACAAGGGCTTGCGAATGTGTCGGTTGCCGTACGCCGGGGTGAGTGCGAGCGGCGAACAGATGGCCTGGGCTATGGCTGCCAAACTTGGGCGTCGTAATAACGGATCAATTCCGCCGTATTATTGATTTGCAATTTGCCGCACAGCCGCGATTTGTAAGTGCTGACGGTTTTGTTGCTGATTGCCAGTTCCTGGCCGATTTCGGTAATGCCTTTGCCGTTGGCCAGCATTTGCAGAATTTGAAACTCGCGGGCAGACAGTTTTGGGTGAGGTTTCGATTCCGGGGCTACTATGTCGGCAAAGGCCAATTTTTCGGCCAGCTTCGGGTCGATAAAGCGTTGGCCGGTTGCGACTGCGCGGATGGCGGCCATCAGCGTTTCCGGATCGCTGTCTTTGGTCAGGTAACCTTTGGCGCCGGCCCTCAACGCCAGGCTAACGATTTGCAGTTCGTTGTGCATGCTCAACACCAGCACCGGCAGCGTCGGGAACTCCCGCCGGATCCGGCTTATCGTTTCGCAGCCGCCCGGGCCGGGCATGTTCAAATCCAGCAGAACCAGGTCTACTGTGCAGCGCTGCAGGCAGTCCAGCAGTTGTTCGCTGTTTTCGGCTTCGCCGCCAATTTCGATGTCCGCGTTCAGTGCGAACAATTGTTTGAGCCCGCTACGCACGATGGCGTGGTCGTCGGCTATGAGCAGTCGAATCATAAAAGGTATCTGTTGGGGGTGGCCGGAACCCGGACCCGAATGGTCGTGCCCGTGTCCGGGTTGCTGAGGAATTCGCTTGTGCCGCCCAGCATAATGGCGCGTTCCTGGATGCCGATCAAACCGAACGATTGGGCTTTCCTGGCGTCCGATGCAGCGAATCCCCGACCGTTATCGCAAATTTCCAGGTAGTAAAAGCCGGGCTCCATGGCGATGCGAATTTTAACCTTGTCTGCGCCGGAATGCTTCAGGACGTTGGTCAGCGACTCCTGGACAATGCGGAATAACGCCGTTGCGCATTCTTCGTCCATTTCCGGGCCGTTGTCGGGATGACTGAAATCGCAGGCAATGCCGGATTGGTCGGAGAATTTTTTGATGTGCCATTGCAGCGCCGGCACGATGCCCATTTCAAGCGCCGACGGCCGTAAGGAGGTCGCTACGTCGCGGGTGACTTCTATGGTTTTGTCCAATAACAGCATCGTATCGCGAATTTTCTCGGCCAGTTCGGCGTTGCCCTCGGCGAACCGCAGACGCATCAGCGAGATCTGCATGCGCAGTGCGGTCAGCATCTGGCCGAGTTCGTCGTGGATCTCGCGGGCGATGCGTCTGCGTTCTTCTTCGCGGGCTTTTTCGCGGCGGGCGTAGAGTTGCCGTAATCGGGAGCGGGAGTATTCCAGGTCGCGTTCGATTTCTTTCAGCTCGGTAATGTCTTGCGACGTACCCACCGCGCGCAGAAACCGGCCCTGGCTGTCGAAGTCGAGTTCGGCCCGTTCCCGCAGCCATTTGAGCTCGCCGTTGACCAGAATGCGGTGCTGGATATCGTACGGCGCGCCGTTCATCGCCGCCTGCCAGGCTTGGTCGATAAAAGCCCGGTCGTCCGGATGCACGCAGTCCAGGAAATGTTGGTAGGTGACGGCGGCCCCGAGCGGAGTGCCGAATATCCGGTAGTTTTCGTCCGACCAATGCAAGCTGGTGCGGTCGGCGTCCAACCGCCAACTGCCCAGATGAGCCTGTGCTTGGGCGTGGGCCAGATGGGCTTCGCTGTCGCGTAAGGCGTTCTCGATGGTTTTGTAGCGGGTTACATCGATGTTAACGCCGACGATTTTTTGCTGCTCGCCGTTCGGGCCGCTGCCGACGATGGCGGCCGCCTGGATGTAGCGCAAACTGCCGTCGTTTTGGCGGCGGATGCGGAATTCCCAATGTTGTTCCCGCCTGTCGTGAATCAACTTGCGCAGTTTGGCCTTGCAGCGCGGCAAATCTTCCTGGACTACCAGTTGCGCCCAAGCCTCGTAATCGATCGGCGTGCCTTGGGCGATACCGAACATCTGATACATGCGCGGGTCCCAGTCGGCTTGACCGCTGCCAATGTCCCATTCACAGATGCCGATGGCCGAGGCCTGGGTTGCCAGCCGCAAGCGCTCGCTGTAGTTACGCAAGGTATCTTCCGCGACGCGTTGTTCGGTAATGTCTCTGGCCAATCCGGTGGTGCCGAGCACTTCGCCGCTTTCGCCGATCACCGGCGATTTGATCGTTTCAGTCCAGGTTTCGCGGCCGGCGTCGAACGCGCGTTCGGTGAGCTGGATTTGACGACGGTTCTGCATGACCTCCCGGTCCACTGCCAGATAATGTTCGGCCAGTTCGCGCGGCCAGATGTCGTAATCGGTAATACCGTCTAGCGCCTGTAGCTCTTTGATGCCGACCGCCTGCAACCAATGCTTGTTGGCTTGCAGGTAACGGCCGTCGCGGTCTTTCATCCAGGCCAGGAACGGCAGGTTGTCGTATATCGCCCGCAGGCTGGCGGCCGATTCGCCGATCCTTTTTTGGGCAGACTTCAATTCGGTGACATCGGTCACCAGTACGAAAAAACCGTTGACCCGGCCGTCGCCGTGATCGGGCAGATAGGCCGTCTGGGTGTAGCGCTCCCTGCCGGAAACATCGACGATGGTGCGTTCGAAAAACTGGGGTTCTCCGGCTAAAACTGCTTCCAGATAGGGTTGGTTCAAGCCATACAATTTATCGCCGATCACGTCGCGGATGTGCTTGCCGAGCATGCTGCTCGGCGTAAAACCGAACCACTCCTCGTAGGCCGTGTTGCCGAATCGGTTGTGCAGATTCCGGTCCCAGTAACCGATCATGGCCGGCATGTGGTTTAGAACCGCACTCAAATTCGGGCTGTGCTCCAGCACTTCGGCCGCGGATTCTGCCGGCGCAGGGGGCGGGCTCGGCGGCCGGGACGAGAATAGCAACAAGTGGGCTTGGCCTTGCGGGCTGTCGATCCGGCGAATTTTCAGCGATAGCGGGATCCAGGTATTGTCAGTGCTGCTCAGGTAAAGGTCGATCACGGCCGAAGCTTCGGCGGCATGCGAGCTAGCCGGCCACAACTCGTCTGCGATCAGGTAGCGCCGGGTCCGGTCTGCATGATATAGGGCCGGTTGCCATTCGCCGACCTTGGCGAGCTTGCGGCCGGCGAGTCCGAACAGCGATTCGGCGGCGGGATTGGCGTAAAGGATCTGGTGCTTGGCGTCCAGCACCAGGACCGCGTCATCGATACTCGCGACAATGCCGTATAGCCAGTCGATTTCGGCATACGGGTCATTCAGCTTGAAACGAGTGTGGGGCATGGTGTCCGCCGCATTGTAAAAGACGCAAGGATAGACGAGTAAGCGGTGGCGATGGCAAAGATTTTCCGGACTAATTCGTGCCGGTCAATCGTCTCGGCCTTCACATGTCCGGCTGTTGACCTAAACTTTGAACATTTTTTAACGCGAGATTGGCCGGTATGGAATTTAGAGACTATTTGAAAATCCTGGTGCAGCACGACGGTTCCGATTTGTATTTGACGGCCGGCGCGCCGCCGGCCGCCAAATTCCAAGGCACCTTGAAGCCGTTGGAAAACGTCAAGCTTACCCCGGAGCGGATCAAGCAAATCGCCGACAGCGTGATGGACCACGAGCAACGCGCCAGTTTCGAGCACGTGCCGGAGATGAATCTGGCCATCACTGAAGAGGGCATCGGCCGGTTCCGGGTCAATATTTTCAAGCAGCGCAATTGTTATGCCTTGGTGATCCGCAACATCAAGGTGGATATCCCGAATGCCGACGTTTTGGGCCTGCCGCAGATTTTGAAAGACAAAATCATGGAAAAGCGCGGCCTGATTTTGTTCGTCGGCGGCACCGGCTCCGGTAAATCGACTTCGCTGGCGGCCTTGATCGATTACCGCAACAGCAATTCGTCGGGCCACATCATCACCATCGAAGATCCGATCGAATTCGTGCATCCGCATAAACGTTCGTTGGTCAATCAGCGCGAAGTCGGGGTCGATACCCTAAGCTACGAAGACGCCTTGAAGAATACGCTGCGTCAGGCGCCCGACGTGATCCTGATCGGCGAAATCCGCAGCCAGGAAACCATGGAGCATGCGTTGGCCTTTGCCGAAACCGGCCATTTATGCCTGTCGACCTTGCATGCCAATAACGCCAACCAGGCGCTGGACCGGATCATCAACTTCTTTCCGGAAGAGCGCCGGCCGCAATTACTGATGGATTTGTCTTTGAATTTGCAGGCCTTTGTCTCGCAACGCCTGGTGCCGACCATAGAAGGCAAGCGGGTGGCGGCGATCGAAATCCTGTTAGGTACCAAACTCGTCAGTGATTTGATCCACAAGGGCGACATTCATGCCATCAAGGAAGCGATGGAAAAGTCGGAAAATATCGGTATGCAGACCTTCGACAGTCATCTATTGAAGCTGTACAAAAGCGGCGTGATTTCGCTGGAAGAAGCAATGCGCAATTCCGATTCGCCGAACAATCTGAAACTGAAAATCAATTTGAGCGAGGGTTTGGGTTCGGCTACCAAACAAACCGGAGCGCTGGGCAGTCTGGCTTTGGAAGAGATCAGCAAGAAGGAAGGCGACGACGGCGACGGAGGGCATTGATGCCGGCCGTATCGGCCGGGTTATGCCAAATCTTCCGGATTCAGGATTTTATAAATTTCGTAGGCCGGTTGTTGGTAGGGATGGCTGTCTAGCAGGGTTTGCACGGCGGTTTTGATAACGTGGTCGGCGCACACCATTTCCACCTTGTACTCGGCGACGGTTTCCAGCCGATCGATTACGCCTAAGTACGGCTCGCTGCCGGCTAAGGGGCGAAACTGGCCCTGGCCCAGCGTTTGCCAGCAGCAGCGATCGTAATCGCCGAAACGGCCGGCGCCCTGTTCGAATAGCGCTTGCTTGATGGCTTCAACGTGGCTGGCCGGCGCGTAAAAACAAAGTTTATACATGGCGCGCCGACCTCTCCCGGTGAAACCCGCTATCGGCGAAGCGCATCAGCCGGCCGCCAGCAAAAATACGCCCCACAACACGACGACCAGCGTGATTTCCTCGATCATGTTGAGAGCCGCCTGGCGGTCGGCGCGAATGTGCATGGCTAATTGGTTGGCTTTTTGGTCTCGCATATGGACTGATTGGCGCGGCATAAGGTTTCCTCGTTAGTGGTGGTGGGTGTAACTCCGCATTTGCCCGACCAATACGCCTTGGATTTCCACTTGCTCGGGTTTGTAGCGCAGGGCCTGCATCGTGGAATTGGCGGGTATCAGCAAGGTTTCGTGCGGATATTGCTCGATGAATTTCAATGTGGCTTCGGTCTTGTCGACCAAGGCCACCACAATCTCGCCGTTACGGGCGTGGCTGCGTTGTTCGATGACGACCCAGTCGCCGTCGAAAATACCTTCCTCCAGCATCGAATCGCCTTTGACCTGTAACACATAACAGGATTTTCCGGTTTTCAACTGTTCCGGTACTGCCATGTAGGCGATGTTTTCGATGGCTTCGATCGGTTTGCCGGCGGCGATGTATCCGACGAAGGGCAATAGCTCGGATGGCTCGCTCGGCTTGGTCATGGCCTTGGCGTATTCGGTCAAACGGATGCCGCGCTGTTTGCGCTCCGGTGCTTCGACCAAATTGGCGTCGATCAACGCCTTGATTTGGCTGTGCAGCGAACCGCGCGATTTCAAGCCCATTGCCGCGCAGAGTTCCTCCAGCGTTGGCGGATGGTTGAACTGTTCCTGGTTTTGCAGCAGGAAGTCGAAAATTTCTTGTTGTTTACGGGTAAGGTTCATTTTTGTTCTGTATTTGTTTTGTAAAAATGATATATGCAAAACAAATGCAAAACAAACTATTTTTTCAGTTCACGCGAAATGTTAACTTTGTAGCAAATCCAACCTAAAATGCCGCGACCGGTGTCGGCCAAATTGTCGCAAAGACTACAAAAAGGTGTCGCTATACCCGCGAGCACGCCGGAATTGCACCAGCTTGGATCGCGCTTGCCCGTTTTTGGCACTATCGCCGTTTTTCGGTTCGGAATCGGATCGATCGCCGCCCGGAAAAACGTATAGCGCTTCATGCTCGGCGGGTCGCAGGTATGGTTCGCAGCCGAATTCGCGTGTTGCGATCAGGTTCCGGTCACACTGCGCGGAAATGTTTTTAACGACAAAGCACCGCCCGCAAGCGGTGCTCAGGCCAGGTAAAACGGGTGTTTGGCGCTGCCGGGAAAGCCGACGGCGTGAAATTGTTACGAGAATGTGCACCAATTAGGCAATTGGACTGAAATTTGCATGAATAGGATAAACAATCGACGCCTAAGCTAGTCGGCTGTTTTTCCGCCGCGGTCGCGGCTTGCATCCTCATCGGGGGGCCTATCATGAAAAAATTTCTCATCCCGCTGTTCGTCCTGGCCGGTATCGCAATTGCACTGTTTGCCGCTTTCGATCCGACCTCTTCCGCCTATCACAAGCAAAACGACGAGTCTTACTCCGACTTCATTCTCGACGTCCGTAGTAAATCGGTCGCGGAGGTTGTGATCGACGGCCGTTCTATCCGCGGCCGACGCCATAACGGTAGCGAATTCAGCACCTACAACCCCGGCGATATGCGTATGATCGACGACTTGCTGGAATATGGCGTCAAAATCAAGGTTGAAAGGCCGGAAAACGAAATGAGTTTTCTGCAAATTTTCTACTCTTGGATTCCGACCCTGTTGTTGATTGCCGTATTGATTTATTTCATGCGTAAGCAGCAAATGGGTGCCGGCGGCCAAAACGCTTTCGGCAAAAGCCGCGCCAAATTAATGACGGAAGATCAGGTCAAGGTACGTTTTGATGACGTTGCCGGCGCTGAGGAAGCCAAACAGGACGTGGTGGAGCTGGTCGATTTCTTGAAAGACCCCGGTAAATACGAAGCGCTGGGCGGCAAGATTCCGCGCGGCGTATTGATGGTCGGCCCTCCGGGTACCGGTAAGACCTTGATTGCCAGAGCCATTGCCGGCGAGGCGGGTGTCCCGTTCTTCTCGATCTCCGGTTCCGATTTCGTCGAAATGTTCGTTGGCGTCGGCGCTTCGCGTGTCCGGGACTTGTTCGAAAACGCCAAGAAGCGCGCGCCGTGCATCATTTTTATCGACGAAATCGACGCGGTCGGCCGCCAACGTAGTTCCGGGAATATGGGCGGAGCAGAAGAACGCGAACAAACCTTGAACCAATTGTTGGTGGAAATGGACGGTTTCAACGGCAATGAAGGTATTATCGTCATCGCCGCCACCAACCGCGTCGACGTATTGGACAAAGCCTTACTGCGGCCGGGGCGCTTCGATCGCCAAGTGCAGGTCGGCTTGCCGGATATCAAAGGTCGCGAGCAAATCCTGAAAGTACATGCCGCCCGGGTGCCGCTGGCTGCCGATGTCGATATCAATGCGTTAGCTCGCGGTACCCCCGGATTCTCCGGAGCCGAGTTGGCCAATCTTATCAATGAAGGCGCCTTGTTTGCCGCCCGCAACAACCAGCGGGAAGTGACCATGAACGACTTGGACAAGGCGCGTGACAAAACCATCATGGGCGCGGAAAAACGCACGATGATTATGGGCCGCGAAGAACTGTTGATGACAGCCTACCATGAAGCCGGTCACGCCATCGTCGGTCGGCTGGTGCCGGAGCATGACCCGGTCTATAAAGTCAGCATCATGCCGCGCGGCGGCGCCTTGGGCATCACCATGTTCCTGCCGGAACGCGATCAATACAGCGCCAGCAAGGAAAAGCTGGAAGGCCAGATTTCCAGTCTGTTCGGCGGTCGGATCGCCGAGGCGCTGATTTACGGCAAAGACAAAGTCACTACCGGCGCCTCCAACGATATCCAGCGCGCCACCCAACTGGCGCGGAACATGGTGACCAAATGGGGTTTATCCGACCGCTTGGGGCCGATGGATTGCGGCGACAGCGATAGCGGTTATTTCGGGCCGCAGGCCAAGCCGATGTCGGAACAGATGGCTCTATTCGTCGACAAAGAAATCCGGCGGATGCTGTCCAGCAATTACCACCGCGCCGAAACCATTCTGAAGACGCATATCGATATTTTGCACAACATGGCTCAGGCCTTGCTGGATTGGGAAACCCTGGATAAGGGCCAGATCGATCAATTGATGAGCGGTAGAAAACTCTCACCGCCCAAGGTGGCGCCGGATAAGGCAAAAACCAACAAAACCAATATCGGATGGGGCGAGCCGGTCGGACCGCTACCGAACGGCGTCCCGGCGCTAGGCAGGACCCCGTTCCGGCATTGATTTAGGGCAGTCCGGACATAAAAAAACCGGTATCGGTGACACCGATACCGGTTTTTTGCGGTCTGGCGGAGCGTTTAGTGCACGTCTTTCCAGTATTCCTTTTTCAACAGGTAGGCCAAGACGATGAACATCAAGATAAAAAACAACACGTATTTACCCATTTGTTGCCGTTCCAGTTGTACCGGCTCGCCGACGTAGACCAGGAAATTGACCAGGTCGTTGACCAATTTGTCGAACTCTTTCGGCGACAATTGACCCGGTTGTTCCAAGTGCAGGCCGGTTACCATCTCCTGGCCCTCAACTTTGTGGATTTCGGCCGCTTGGCTGCCCTGCAATTGCCAGAACACATTGGGCATGCCCACATCCTTGAACACCGCGTTATTCACGCCCAACGGTTTCGATGGATCGTTGTAGAAGCTGCGCAGATAGCTGTATAGCCAGTCGGCGCCGCGAGAGCGGGCGATCAGCGACAAATCCGGCGGCGTGGTGCCGAACCATTTCTCGGCATCGTGCGCATTCATTGCCGAATGCATCTGATCGTAGATGCCGGCGCCCAACGGCGCGACGTTTTTCAAGATTTCCGCTTCGTCCAGTTTCAAATCCAGCGCGATACGTTTGTAACGGATATGCTTGGCCGAATGGCAGCCCAAGCAGTAGGTCACGTAATGTTTCGCACCGCGTTCCAGAGATTGGATGTCGCTCAGATCGATGTCGGCGCTGTCCAGTTTGATGCCGCCGCCGCTGGCCAGTACGTTGAAAGGCAGCAAAAACAAAAGAGTGTAGAGTGTCTTTTTCATGGCTTAGTCCAGGCTCTTTTTCAGGTTCTTTGCAAAACGAATCAGCACGGCTTGAATACCGGACCAGTTCGGGCCTTTTTTCGGAATCGTACCGCCCAAATTATCGGGAACCTGACGGACCTCCACCACTTCTTCGATCAATGCCTTGACGGCCGGAATCCGGTCTTCCAGCGTTGGTTGCGGAGTCAGATGCTCCGGTACCGGCTTGGTTTTTTCCCAGCGGGTATATAACGGCATCAACAGGAAGAAGCCGAAATAAACCGCAGTTAGTACCCGGGCTACCATTGTGGCGCCGGGGGTGGCTGGTTGCGTACCCAGATAGCCCAGACCCACGAAGGCGATGACGAACAACAGCACCGCTTTTTTGAACAGGCCGCCACGGTAGCGGATGGATTTGACCGGGCTACGGTCCAGCCAAGGCAGCATGAACAGCACGACGATGGCGCCGCCCATGGCGATGACGCCGGCGAACTTATCCGGCACCGCACGCAAAATTGCGTAGAACGGGGTGAAATACCAGACCGGGGCGATATGTTCCGGCGTTTTTAAAGGGTCGGCCGGAATGAAGTTGGCGTGTTCCAGGAAGAAGCCGCCCATTTCCGGCATGTAGAAAATTACCGTCGCAAAGAAGAACATGAACACGCCGACGCCGACGATATCCTTGACGGTGTAGTAGGGATGGAACGGAATGCCGTCGACCGGGTTGCCTTTCCAGTTCAGGTTTTTCTTGATCTCGACGCCGTCCGGGTTGTTAGAGCCGACTTCGTGCAGTGCGACGATGTGCAGGAATACCAGGATCAGCAACACCAGCGGCACGGCAATGACGTGAAAGGCGAAGAAGCGGTTCAACGTCGCATCGGAGACCACGTAGTCGCCGCGTATCCACAGCGACAATTCGTCGCCGATCACCGGGATTGCGCTGAACAGCGAGATGATTACCTGTGCGCCCCAGTAGGACATCTGACCCCATGGCAGCAGATAGCCCATGAAGGCTTCGGCCATCAGGCAGACGAAAATCAGCATGCCGAAGATCCAGATCAGCTCGCGCGGTTGCTTGAACGAGCCGTAAACCAGGCCGCGGAACATGTGCAGATAGACCACGATGAAGAACGCCGAGGCGCCGGTGGAGTGCATGTAGCGCACCAGCCAACCCCAGTTGACGTCGCGCATGATGTATTCGACCGAGTCGAACGCCAGTTTGGCGTCCGGTTTGTAGTTCATCGTCAGCAGAATGCCGGTGACGAACTGGTTGACCAGTACCAGCAGCGCCAGCGAGCCGAAAAAGTACCAGATATTAAAGTTTTTCGGCGCGTAGTAATGCGCCATGTGTTCGTTCCACAAATCGGAGAGTGGAAACCGCTCCAACAGCCAGTCGCTGTATTGATTCATTTTTTGCTTCATGCTGCTTTAGCCTCGCTGTCTTCGCCGATGACGATCAGATTGTCGGTTTCATACCGGTAGGGCGGAATTTCCAGATTGGTCGGCGCGGGTACGCCGCGGAATACGCGGCCGGCCAAATCGAACCAGGAGCCGTGGCAGGGGCAGAAGAAACCGCCTTTCCAGTCGTTACCCAAATCGGCGGGGGCGATTTCCGGGCGGAAGGTGGGCGAGCAGCCCAAATGAGTGCACAGTCCGATCGCGACAAAAACTTCCGGCTTGATCGAGCGCACCGAGTTTTTGCTGTTCTCGGGTTGGAGGGATTCGTTGGACACCGGATCGGCCAGTTTGCTGTCCAGCGTGGCCAGCGTCGTCAATACTTCCGGAGTACGGTTCAGGACCCATACCGGTTTGCCGCGCCAAGCCACCCGGATCAATTGGCCGGGCTCCATTTTACTGATGTCGACCTCGACCGGTGCGCCTGCTGCCATGGCTTTGGCGCTGGGCTGCATTTGCGAGAGGAAGGGCACCGCCAGATAACCGGCACCCACGGCTCCAACCACCGACAGCGCCGAGGTCAGAAATTGGCGCTTTGACGTATCGACGCCTTCTTGATTCATAAAACATACTCCTGTTGCGTGACGATGTATTTTTTAGAGCTACATCAATTTTTATAATTGTCCGGCAAATATACCTTACTGGCCGTGTTTATTGAAACTGTTATTGTGCGGGGGCTGCGGCGCTTATCGGCCTAGGCCAGCGCGGCATTCAGGGCCTGCAAAAAGGCCTGGTTTTCCTCCGGTTTGCCTATCGTCGCCCGCAAGCAGTTTTCCAACATTCCGCCCTGCGGGGATAGGTTCTTGATCAGCACGCCTTGCTGTTTCAAACCGGCAAAGACCGCATCCGCCGGTTTCGTCAGCGTGCGGAATAAAATGAAATTGGCCGCGCTGGGGTAAGCTTTGACCGAATCCATGGTTTGTAAGGCCTGCATAACAATGCCGCGCTGTTCGCGAATCAGTTGGGTTTGGTCCAATAGAAACTGCGGATGGTCCAGTGCGAAACATGCAGTGGCCTGGGTCAGGCAGTTGATGTTGTAAGGCAGCCGGACTTTGTTCAGTTGTGCCAGCAAGGCGGGCGGGCCGGCCAGAAATCCCAGCCGCAAACCGGCCAGGCCCAGTTTGGAAACGGTGCGCATTACCAATAGATTGTCGTGTTGCGGCAACTGTTCGATGAAGCTGGCGTCGGCAAACGGCGCATATGCCTCATCCACCACCACCAGGCCCGGCGCAGCGGCCAGGATCGCTTCGATAGCCGCCGGATCGAACAAATTGCCGGTCGGATTGTTGGGATAGGCCAGGAAAATTACGGCCGGTTGTTCGGTTTCGATGGTGGCCAGCATCGCTGGCAAATCCAGATCGAAGCTCTCCGCCAATAACGGCACCCCGCGGTAGCGCAAACCCAGGCTGAGGGCGATTTGTTTATACATAACAAAGCCGGGCTCGGGCGCCAACACGGCAGCCGTATTGGGCAGGGCCATCAGCAGGATTTGAATGATTTCATCGGAACCGTTGCCGAGCAAAATGGCGGAATCTTCCGGAATGGCGTTGCTGCGGCGCAGTGCTGCGGCCAAGTCCTTCGCTTCCGGATCCGGATAGCGGTTCAGCGGACAGGATTTCAGATGCTCCAGCCAGGTTTGTTGGATTTCATCCGGCCATGAATAGGGGTTTTCCATCGCGTCGAGTTTGATGTAATTGCTGGCGTCGGCGACATGATACGCCGACAGCGCGAGGACTTCGCGGCGGAATAGGGTTTCGAGCGGTGGGAGCGGCATAGTGTTAAATCCGGCGGCATTGGAACGGGCGGCGGTTGGTCCTGGTTGCAAGCAGGTGGCCGCGGGGCAAAAAGTCGGCGGATTTTAACAAAGCGAGGGACGAAAGCGTAACCTTGCAAACCAGCCATCCAGCGTCCCCGTTGACGCGAATCGCCTGCTACACTGCAGGCTAATCGGCGCGCGGATTTTAACACCGCATTGCTGCGCTCGCAAAGCCGGCTTGCTCAGGAGTTCATGAGGTGTTTGCGGCTGCAAACGTCTATCTCAAACGGCGCTTACTTTAACCGCAATACACTTCGTCCTGTTCGATCAGAAACAACACCCAGGAAAATTGGCCGGTGCTGATTTTGCTGCCGCAGTAACCGCATTCGCCGCTTTGGCCCATGTTATCGGCCGGCGCGCCGCAGCTGGGGCATTGGCTCAGGCTGTAGGGTTTGTCTTGGCGCTCCTTACCGCTACGGCGGACGAAGGTCCAGTATTCTGAAAAACGCCTGAGCGATGTTTTCGAACCGCCGACGATCTTGCCGGCGGCGTCTTCGGTGTAGTCGTTGCAGGCGGCGAAGATGCGTACCGTGACAGCCTCGTAAAATTTGTCGCTGTCGATTTTCGCCAGCACGATTTGCTCGATACGCAGATGCTCCAGTCGGTTGAACCAGCCGCGTTCGACATACATTTTCTGCCAGAAGGCATTGGTTTCGTAGAGCCGGTCCGATAACAGGTGCCGCGCCGCCTGCCAGTCGCGCCGGCTCCAGTGGCCGTATATGGCCGCAAAATAATTGCGTACCACGTCGTTCTCGAACGGCAACCAAAACTCTTGCCACTCGGCGATGCCGTAACGCTGCTGCCAGCGGTTCATCTGTTCGATCAGGTCGGCTTGCTTGACCGTGATGGCTTGCGTGCCCTGCTCATCGGCGTACGCCGCCAGTCCTTCCACAGCCGGCACCGCATGGGTGGCGACCACGACCCGTTTGCCCAGGCACCACTGCGCGTCGCCCTTTTGCACGCTGGCACCGCAATAAGTGCAGACGCCGGTGTCTGTGAAATGGGCCGGCGCGCCGCATTGCGGACAGTTCACGCTTTGTATTTTCTCCGGTTCCCCCGATAACAGGCCTTTACGGCGGTAAAACTGCCAGCGTTCGACCACGGCATAGCGCGAACGCTGATCCTGCAAATCCAAGGTGTAATTGGCGTCGAATTCGACGGTAATGGTCTCGGTATCGCTGCCCGCAGTGTTGATCTCCAGCCAACGCAGGCTGTTGACGACGATTTCGCTGACGGTCCAGGGTTGCGAGCGTTGGAAATGGCCTTGCAACTCGGTGCTCAAGAACGGCGACAGGTAGCTGAATTCCGGCTTGGTCGAATATTCGTAGAATTTGCAGTACAGCGAATGGGCGAAATCCAAAAACACCACCGCGGAGAAATTGACGTCGGCCTGCTTCAGTGCCGCGATTTGCTCGGCAATGCTTTGTTGGCGTTGGGCGCGGTATTGCGCCGGCGGCGCCGTCACCACGCTTCTCGCTCCGGCTTGACTGCGAAGCACGATGATAACAATCACGACGATGATGATGAACAAAATCAAGGCTTCCAGCGACGACATCGGATGGGCGCTGCCGGACGAGCTGCCCGAGCTGTCGTGCGTGCTCCAACTGGAGCCGGAATGCGACCAGCCGCCGGAGCTGTGCGAACTCGACGAACTGTGCGAGCTGCTGGAATGGCCGCCGCCTGGCCGGGCCGGCAACGGTGGAGAAATGGCCAGACCGGCCAGCGCCAGGAGCAATAGCCACTTTTTCATAGGTCGATATCCAGCCGGTCCGGCAGTTCGTTGATGTCGCCAGCGCGCACCGGCAGGTAGCGGGCGAACGCGGCAGCCGCTTTTTCCAGCGCCTTTAACAGACACTGTTCCGGTTGGCGCTCGGCGAAGATCCGGTCGAACTCGCTTTGCAATTCCTGCCATACTGCAAGCGGGATAGCCAGCTCCAAGCCGCGGTCCGGCAACAGAAACACCCGCCGTTCCAGCAACGAGCAATACACCAGAAAGCCGGTTTTGTCCCGAGTATGTTGAATCCCGCCTTTCTGGAAAATGGCTCTGGCCATGATTTCGACGCGCTTGTCCCGCGTCGACCGACTGACGCTGCAGCGTTTGACCGCCGGCAGCGAACCGACGCCATAGGCGAGCGCAAACATCGCCAGCGGCGCGTAATAGACCAGCCAATTCTCGAAATAAACCGGCGCGTACATTATCAGGGTGAAAGCCAACCAGGCCGCGGCCAAGCCCCATAGCAACGGTACCGAGGCATAGTCGCCGGATCGGGCGCGAAACACCACTACCGCTTCGGCCTGCGAGCCGTTTTCCAGGTTTTTGATCGCGTCCCACAGCCGGCTTTGGTAGGCCGGCGCCAAATACTGTTTCATAGGCTTGTTCCAGCTTGATCTATACTCAGAGTTGCCGCTTGGCACTTCTAATAGCCTCGGTTGCGGCCGGGGCATGGCAAATCCGTTCTGCGGCTAAGTCTAGTCGTTTTGCAGAATGGTGTTGTTCACCGGGAGTGTGCCGATCTGATGGCGGCGGTGGCGCGACGCGCCATCCGAGACCCAATTCAAAATCCACAGGAGACTCTCATGGGACTTTTCGACGGTTTGCAACGCCAATTGCGTTCGGTCATCGAATGGCAAAATCCGGCGCCCAATGCGCTGTTCCAACAATGGAGCGACAACGGCGACGAAATCAAGAACGCCTCGACACTGATCGTCGGCCCCGGCCAGGGTTGCATTTTCGTCTACCGCGGCAAGGTGCAAGCGGTATTTGACAGCGAAGGCTCCTACAACCTGCAAACCGATAACATCCCGTTCTGGACCACGATTGCCAGCTTCATGCAGTTTTTCGAAAGCCAGTTCAAGGTCGGGATTTATTTTTATCGCAAGACTGTGATTCTGGATCAGAAATGGGGAACCAGCTCGCAGATCAAATATCTGGACCCGACCTACAAATTCCCGGTCGGTTTGAGAGCTTTCGGCAATTACAGTTACCGTTTGGCCGAACCGGCGCAGTTCTTCGTCAACGTGGTCGGCGAGCAAAACCTGTTTACCACCGACCAATTGCGCAACGTGATTGTCGCCCGCCTCAGCCAGCCGTTGGCCGATTTTCTGGCGACCAGCCGTTTCGGTTATCTGGATATCGACACCAACCGCGAGGAAATCGCCGCCGGCGTGCTGCAAAAATTATTGCCGCAGTTCGCCGATCTCGGTTTTACCATCACCGATTTTCGGATCGAAGGCACCGACTTCGACGAGGAAACCCTCAAGCGCGTCAATCGCATCGCCGATATGACCGCCGAGGCCCAGGCGGCCAAGGAAGTCGGTCTGGATTACGCCCGGATCCAGCAACTGGAAGCGATGCGGGAAGCCGCCCGTAACGAAGGTGGCGGCGCCGGGGTCGGAATGGGCTTGGGCGCCGGCATCAGTTTTGGCCAAAATCTGGCGCAAGCGATGAACACCCCAGCCGCCGCATCGCCCGCGCCCGCCCAGGCAGCGGCAGCCGACCCGATGGAAAAACTGGCGCAACTGAAGAAAATGTTCGAGGCGGAATTGATCACCGCCGAGGAATATGCGGAGAAGAAGAAAAGCATTCTGGAGGGAATCTAATGCCGTCGCCGCGCTAGCGCTCAACGCCCGCCGGTGGGCCGGCAAAATCCGGCCGAGTCTCCTGCGGCAAACGGCTGTCTGAAGACTCTGCCCCGGAAAAATCGGCTTTGCCGGCTGCCAGTTTCCGGATGTGTACTATTCTTGGCAGCGACATTTTCACCATTGAGAATCGACCATGGATATCGCCGAACTGTTGACGTTCTCCGTCAAGAATAAAGCTTCCGACTTGCACCTTTCCGCCGGCTTGCCGCCGATGATCCGGGTGGACGGCGATATTCGCCGGATCAACATCCCGGCCCTGAACCACAAGGAAGTGCACGCGCTGATTTACGACATCATGAACGACAAGCAGCGCCGCGATTACGAGGAGTTTCTGGAAACCGACTTTTCGTTTGCCTTGCCCGGGGTAGCCCGATTCCGGGTCAACGCCTTCAATCAGGATCGCGGTGCCGGCGCGGTATTCCGGACCATTCCGTCGAAAGTCTTGACCCTGGAAGAGTTGGATGCGCCCAAGTTTTTCCAGGAGCTGTGTACCAAGCCGCGCGGTTTGATTTTGGTGACCGGACCGACCGGTTCCGGTAAATCCACCACGTTGGCGGCGATGATCAACCACATCAACAACAACGATTACGCCCACATCCTCACGGTCGAAGACCCGATCGAGTTTGTCCACGAAAGCCAGAAATCGTTGATCAACCAGCGCGAGGTGCATCGCGATACGCTGGGTTTCAACGAAGCCTTGCGCTCGGCCTTGCGGGAAGACCCGGACATCATCCTGGTCGGCGAGATGCGCGATCTGGAAACCATTCGTCTGGCGCTGACTGCGGCCGAAACCGGCCACTTGGTGTTCGGCACCTTGCACACCACTTCGGCCGCCAAGACCATAGACCGGATCATCGACGTGTTCCCGGCGGCCGAGAAAGACATGATCCGGGCCATGTTGTCCGAGTCGTTACAGGCGGTTATTTCGCAAACACTGCTGAAGAAGGTCGGCGGCGGCCGGATCGCTGCGCATGAGATCATGGTCGGTACCCCGGCGATCCGCAACCTGATCCGCGAAGCCAAGGTGGCGCAGATGTATTCGGCGATTCAGACCGGGCGCAAGGACGGCATGCAGACGCTGGACCAAAACCTGAAAGAGCTGGTCGACAAGGGCCTGATTACCGCCAAGGCGGCGATGACTCGGGCCGTCAATAAAGACATGTTCCGCTGATGAACGAGGAGGCCTGATGGACTTTACCGCGCTATTGGCATTGATGGTGGAAAAACGGGCGTCGGATTTATTCATTACCGCCGGGCGGCCGCCGTCGATGAAAGTCAACGGCAAAGTCGTCGAAGTCTCGAAGACGTCACTGAACAGCGAACAAACCCTGAAGCTGGTGCTCGGCATCATGTCGCAACGCCAGCGCGACGAATTCGAAAATACCAAGGAATGCCAATTCGCGTTAAGCGCGCACAGTCTGGGCCGGTTTCGGGTCAGCGCCTTCACCCAGCGCGATTCGGCCGGCATGGTGTTACGCCGGATCGAAACTACGATTCCGACTGCGGAAGAGTTGCATCTGCCGCCGGTGTTGAAAGAATTGATCATGCACAAGCGCGGCTTGGTCATGTTCGTCGGTGCGACCGGCACCGGTAAATCGACCTCGCTCGCGGCCTTGATCCGCCACCGCAACGAGAACAGCAGCGGCCACATCATTTCCATCGAAGATCCGATCGAGTTCATTCACCCCCACCTGGGCTGTATCATTACCCAGCGCGAAGTGGGTCTGGATACCGAATCGTTCGAAGTCGCTTTGAAAAACACGCTGCGTCAAGCGCCGGACGTGATTTTAATTGGCGAGGTCAGGACCCGCGAGACCATGCAACACGCGATAACCTTTGCCGAGACCGGCCACCTGTGCGTCTGTACCTTGCACGCCAACAACGCCAACCAGGCCATAGACCGCATCCTGCACTTTTTCCCGGAAGACATGCACAGCCAGTTGTTCATGGACTTGTCTTTGAATTTGCGCGGCATCGTCGCTCAGCAATTGATTCAGCGCGCTGACGGCAAAGGCCGTTATCCAGCCATCGAAATTCTGTTGAATACGCCGCTAGTCGCCGATTTGATTCGTAAGGGCGAGGTGCATAAATTAAAAGAATTGATGAAGAGCTCGCGCGAGCATGGCATGCAAACGTTCGACCAAGCGCTTTACGATCTGTACACAGCCGGTAAAATTAGTTATGAAGATGCTCTGCACGCTGCCGACTCCCGCAACGAAGTCCGCCTGATGATCAAATTGGGCGCCGAGAACGTCAATTTCGAAACCGCCGGCATGACGTTGGCCGAGAGCGACGAAGACGGAGGCAGCCTTTATAAATAAACCCCGGATTTAGCCGTTTTGCCAGACTTAGCCACACCGAATTCGATACTCAAATTTGCCGCTGCCGCAGCGTTGGCCACACTTCTATTCGGCTGTGCTTCCGAGCCGCCGCGTAGCCAACTGCGAACGTCGGCACCGGTCAAACCCAATCCGCCCAGCCAATCGGTCAAGGTCCAGCCCGACCTTAGGCCCTATGCCAGCATCGGCAGCTATCGGGCCGCTGCGGTCGGCGGCGATTACGCCGGTTATCCGGCATTGGCTCAATTTATCGAGCAGATGGTGCAAAAGCACGGCTTCGATCGGGAATATTTGAACGGTTTGTTCTCGCAAGCCAAACGCAAACAATGGACCTTGGATTATCTGGCCAAGTCCGACCAAGGTTTGAAAGGCAAGCCCAGCAAAGGCGGCTGGACCCGTTACCGTTCCCAATTTCTGGATGCCCGCCATATCGATGCCGGCGTGGCGTTCTGGCGGACGCACCAGAACGCTTTGCAGCGTGCCAGCCGACAATACGGCGTTCCGGCGGAATACATTCTCGGTATTCTGGCGGTGGAAACCACCTTCGGCGGCTTCGTCGGCAATCACCGGGTGATCGATGCGCTGACCACGCTGGGTTTCGATTACCAGCGCCGCGGCGAATTTTTTCGTAGCGAGCTGGAGAGTTTTCTGGTGATGGCGCGGGGCGAAGGCATCGATCCCGCCAAGCCGGTCGGCTCCTTCGCCGGGGCGATGGGGCTGGGTCAATTCATGCCCAGCAGCTTTTTGCAATGGGCGGTGGATTTCAATGGCGACGGTCGGCGTGACTTATGGAACCCCGAGGACGCGATCGGCAGTGTCGCCAATTATTTTGCCCAGCACGGCTGGCGTAGCGAGCAGCCGGTAGTTAGTAACACTCGCGGCAGCTACAGCGGTATCGATAGTTTGGAGCCGGGTATCGATCGCGAATATCCGCTGGGTACATTGCTGCAAGCCGGTATCGAACCGGCCGGCAATTGCGGCTGCGATTACCCGCTCAGATTGCTGCTGCTCAGGCACCAAAACACCGATGAATATTTATTGGGACACCCGAATTTCTACGTGATTACCCGCTACAACCACAGCACCCATTACGCGATGGCGGTGCATGAGCTGGCTCAGGCCATCAGACGCGGCTATCAACGGCTCGCCGGATAAGGCGAGCGACGAGATTGCGATCGATTGATTCGGCTTTTTCGGTTGCCGCTATCGGTTCTTAGTCGATACGCTCCAATTCCTGCTCGATGTCACGGAAATGACTTAATTGCTTGCTACGATATAGTCAAGCCGTTAGAGAGGAGAAACGATGCGCGCCCTTTATTTGTTAATATCTGGTTTGGGTTTATTTTGTAGTTCGGCCCAAGCCGCGCTTGACCGCTCACAAACTTCGCCGGTGCCGTCGTTATTGATTTCCTATCCGCGACTATCGGATCAAATCGGCGTCAAGCCCGGTCGTCAACTGTTTTGGCAGCAATTCGATGTCAGTGGCTCTGGTGCTGTCTTCGTACAGCCTGGCGCCAACATCACTGGAGGCAGTGCCGGAGGGGGGATTCGGAATATCAGCGGAGAGTTGAAGCCGAAAGGCGGTGGTGATCTGGTGCTGGTTCAATCCGGACACATATCGATTACCGGTACCAATGGATTGGGAACAGCCCCCGTCACGATAGTGCCTTTACCGGCACCGTTTGTGCTGTTTGGAGTTGGCGCACTAGGCTTGGCGATAAATTCCAAACGGACTGCGGCGAGCTCTTAACTCTATGAACGCCGGTCTATGCCGGGTTTTAAAAAGTCTTTGTCGCTTACGAATAGTCGAATAAATCCAATTGCCGATAAGGCTTAGCGTGTGGGTCTTCGTTATCCAAGCCGGATAGGGTTACGCCAAGCAAACGGACTTTACTGGAACCCACCGGGGTGTTTTTGATTAACTCGGTCAGCAGCAATGCACATGCCGGGTTATCGGCGACCGGCTCGTTTAGGGTGCGGCTGCGGGTGATTTGCACGAAGTTCTGGAATTTGATTTTTACCGTCAGGGTATAGGCGGTCAGGCCTTTCTCGGCCAATCGCTGCAACGCGGTGCGCATCAGAGCCTGCAACTGCCGCTGAATCGAGGCGAGATCGGCCAAATCCTGTTCGAAGGTGGTTTCCACGCCGACCGACTTACGAACCCGGTCGGCGCGAACCGGGCGCAAATCGATGCCGCGGGCAATATTGAAATAATGCCGGGCGGCCTTGCCGAAATGTTGGTGCAAGATTGCCAATGGTACGGCTTTCAAGTCCTTGCCGGTATTGATCCCTAAATCGCGCATTTTCTGTTCGGTGGCCGGACCGATGCCGTGAAACCGGCCGATGTCCAGTTTCTCGGCGAATTCGGGGCCTTGTTCCGGAGGAATCAGGTACAGTCCGTCCGGCTTCCCCATATCCGAGGCGAGTTTGGCCAGAAATTTATTGTAAGAAATGCCGGCCGATGCAATCAGACGGGTTTGCTTCAGGATGTCTTGTTTGATTTGCTTGGCCAATAGCGTGGCCGAGCCTTGGTAAAGCTCAGAATCGCTGACGTCCAGATAGGCTTCGTCCAGAGATAGCGGCTCGACGCAGTCGCAGTAGCGGGCGAAAACGTCGCGGACGAGGGCCGAGGCTTCGCGGTAGGCGTCGAAACGCGGCTTGACAAAGATCGCCTGCGGACAAAGCCGGTAGGCGTGGGCTGAAGGCATGGCCGAACGTACGCCAAACTGGCGGGCTTCGTAGCTGCAGGTGGCTACCACGCCACGCGAATCGGGTCTGCCGCCGACGATGATAGGCTTGTTCCGGTATTGCGGATGGTCGCGTTGTTCGACCGCTGCGTAAAACGCATCCATATCGATGTGGATGATTTTGCGCGGACGGTCGTCCATCGGCGTTTACGGTTTGTCGAGCTGCTCCAGCTTGGCGGTTTCGTTCCAATCGGAAAACGGAAACGGCAATTGCTCGGTATTGAAAGTTAAAAACAGCAGGATATGGTAATGGTAGGTCGACAGGCTGCGGCCGAAACTGAGGATGTTGGCGTTGGCCGCACCGGTAAACAGTACCGAACCTACCTGCAGCAAAATCACCAGCCACAACAGCAGTTTGACCAAACTGTCTATCGCAGCGAAAACCAGCATGAAGATCACCCGTTTCCAGGTTTCGATTTTTTTCAAATTCTCGTTGATCTGTTCTTGCATGGCCGCGGTTTAACCTCTGTTCATCACGTCGCGCAAGTCCAGTGCGGCCGCATTGGCGCGGGCAATGTAGTTGGCCATGGCCAGCGAGTAGTTGGCAAAAACGCCGAAACCGTCGCCGTTCAGCACCACCGGACTTAAAGTCGGCGTCAACGCATTTTCCAGCGCCTGAATCATGTTATCCAGCGTGTTCATCGCCCGTTTGTCCAACAGAATGTCGGAAAAGTCGTGTTTGATGGCTCTCAGGATGTGCAGCAAGGCCCAGCAGGAACCGCGCGCTTCGTAGAATACGTTGTCGATTTCCATCCAAGGCGTCTGGCCGATGGTCGGCATGTTGATGTCGACCGGATTCGATGGGTCGCCGTGCGCAGCGCCGGCAAATTTATCGGTACTGGCGGCGAGACGGGTCGACAGACCGCCCAGGCGCTTGATCACGACTTCGGTATATTGCCACAAGTTGTCAGCGCGGGAATGGAACTGGGCTGCTCTCGAGGTCGAAGTCGGATTTTGCAGCCGCGACATATAGGCATGTAATGCCTCGATACCTTTAATATATTCGGACTCGGTGGACGGCAAGGCCCAGGAATTGCGTTCGTAGTAGAAGTAAGGCTCCGCTTTGGCTAAATCCGGGTCTTCCGCGGATTGAGACTGGTCTCTGGCAAAGTGGTTGCGTAAGGCGGTGGTACCGTCGCGCAGCATGACCAGTGCGCCGTATTCGAAACTTTGGATGTTGTCGCAAAACAGGCCGGGAGGCGCGACGTCGTTGGACAGGTAGCCGCCGGCTTTGAACAGAATGACGTCGGCGATGTGGGCCAGCGTATTGGCGTAAACGTAACCGATCGGCATTTGGTCGGTATGGGTCACATTCATGCGTTCGATCGCTTCATCCTGAACGTTGAATTGCTCGGGCTCACGGCTCCACCATTCGCCTAAAATCAACATGACCACAACGACGATGCCTATCAGCGTACCGAAACCCCAGAGTATGCCTTTAGACTTGGCGTCTTCTTCGAGTGCGAATGAATTGTCTGACATGTGTTACGTATCCGGATAAGTGCAAAAAGGCCCTGGCGGCCGAATGGCGGCATGTTAGCACGGATTAAGTTGGCTAGCTCGCTTTCAGTGTAGTTGCCGGGCCGCAGCAGGCTGGACCGGGGAGAACAGCGCCGGCGGCATCTGCACGAAGAAGCCTTTGGCCTGCAGACTGGCGATGACTTTGGCCGAGTCGGCGCGCGCCAGCTTGCGTTCCGGCGTCAATTCAAGCTCCATGACGAATTCGAGCCGGCCAAAGCTTTTGTAGAGTTGTTCCGGCACGGCCGAAAAATCGTCTTTTTTATCCAAGTAAAGGTAAAGTTCGTCCTTCTTCAGGCTTTTGTAAATAAAGCAGTTCATGTTTGCCGCTCCTGATGTAGCCCTGCCAATTCTAACGGTTTTTGTTTAGAATTTTCAGCCCTTGTCGACCTAGACCGCTTTCGCAGATGAAAACCAGCCCGTTCTCCACCCAAAATTTTTTTAACGCGGCTTGTTATTTCGAGTCGGCATTGGCCGGCTTGGCCGTGCTGTTCGGCTGGCTGGCCGATGTCGATCCGTTTCAGGACTTGTATTTTTCGGAAAGTGCCCTGGCAATCGGGTTGCTGGCGACTTTGCCGTTATTGTTGTTGTTTTTTGCATTGCAACGTCTGGCGTATCCGCCGTTGCAAGCCATCCGTGAATTGCTACTGGATACTCTGGGCGCCAGGTTGAGCGACCGGCATTGGGCCGACTTGCTGGTTTTGGCTTGTATCGCCGGCTTCGCCGAAGAGGCCTTGTTCCGCGGCTTCTTGCAGCCCTGGCTGGAATTGCGCTGGAATGCCGAACTCGGCCTGCTGTGCAGCAACGTGGTATTTGCCCTGGTACACGCCGTGACGCCTTTGTATGCGTTGTTGGCGTTCCTGATGGGTTTATATTTGGGGGCCCTGCTCGATTACGGCGGCGGTCGCAATCTGCTGACCCCGATCGTGATCCACGCGGCTTACGATTTCGTGGCCTTTGTTGTTATTCTGCGCGATTACCGTAATCGCCTCGACAGGAGTGTTTAATGTCCGTCACCTCCCCGTTGCCGTCCACCGCTCTGCGCAGCCATTGGCTGGTCTGCGCCGCGATGCTGCTCATGCTGATTGTTTACAATGTTGTTTGCCATGTCTGGGGGGCTGAGCTGCAGATCGCGGTCAGCGAAGAGCGTCGCGTGTTGCTGCGCAGCGTCTTGTACGGCGTCGCGATCGTATTGTTTCCGTTGACCAATCTGACCAGGCATGTCTTGTTGCGGCTGAACCAGACCATGCCCGGCCCGAGAAGCGCGGGGCAACGCTATTTCACGACGGTAACCGTCAGCCAGGCCCTGATCGAATGGGTCGGCCTGTTCGGCCCGATCATGATTGTGCTGGGCGACGGCTTCAATACCTTATACATATTCAGCACGATGCATGCCTTGGGCATATTCCTGCATCGTCCGAAAATGGCGGAATATCATGCGATTGTTGCGGCGCTTTCGGCGCAAAACAGCCGGGGCGAGTAAGTCCTTGACTATTTCGGGTTTTTAGGAACCTCAGTAAAGTTGTACAATGGCTGGCTCATCCACGATTAGCCCCCAGGTGTGATTTATGCAAATCATTCAAGAAGCTCTCACCTTTGACGACGTCTTATTGATCCCCGCCCATTCCAGCGTGCTGCCGCGCGAAGTCGAGTTGAAAACTCAGCTCACCCGCAAAATCAAATTGAATATCCCGCTGGTGTCGGCGGCGATGGATACCGTCACTGAAGCCCGCTTGGCGATTGCGATCGCTCAGGAAGGCGGCATCGGCATCATCCATAAAAACATGACCGTCGAACAACAGGCGGCGGAAGTCAGACGGGTGAAAAAATACGAGAGCGGTGTCATCAAGGATCCGATTACGGTATCGCCCAATGTCACGGTGCGGGAAGTATTGGAATTGACCCGGGCGAAAAACATCTCCGGCGTGCCGGTCGTCGACGGCGAAGAGCTGGTCGGTATCGTCACCAGCCGCGATTTGCGGTTCGAAACCCGGCTGGAGGTGGCGATCAGCCAGATCATGACGCCGAAAGACAAACTGGTGACGGTAAACGAATCGTTCAGCCATAAAGAAGTGATCGAGAAATTGCATACCCACCGCATCGAAAAGGTGTTGGTCGTTAACGATGCCTTTCATTTGCGCGGCATGATCACGGTCAAGGACATCCAGAAAGCCAAAGACAATCCGCAAGCCTGCAAAGACGAGCAGGAGCGCTTGCTGGTCGGTGCTGCGGTTGGTACCGGAACCGATACCGGCGAGCGGGTCGCGGCTTTGGTGGAAGCCGGCGTCGACGTCATCATCGTCGATACCGCCCACGGCCATTCCCAGGGCGTGCTGGACAAGGTGCGCTGGGTCAAACAAAACTTTCCGCAAGTGCAAGTCATCGGCGGCAACATCGCCACCGCCGCGGCGGCCAAAGCCCTGGTCGAAGCCGGCGCCGACGGCGTCAAAGTGGGTATTGGTCCCGGCTCGATTTGCACTACCCGCATCGTCGCCGGCGTCGGTGTGCCGCAAATCACCGCGGTCGCGAACGTAGCCGCCGCGTTGAAAGGCACCGGCGTGCCGCTGATCGCCGACGGCGGTATCCGCTATTCCGGCGATGTCGCCAAGGCTCTGGCGGCCGGCGCGTATGCCGTGATGCTGGGCGGTCTGTTCGCCGGTACCGAGGAAGCGCCGGGCGAAGTGGAACTGTTCCAGGGCCGCTCCTATAAATCCTATCGCGGCATGGGTTCGTTGGGAGCCATGTCTCAGCAACAAGGTTCCAGCGACCGCTACTTTCAGGAAGACACCGAGCAGGTCGAAAAACTGGTGCCGGAAGGCATCGAAGGCCGGGTGCCTTATAAAGGCAGTGTGTTGGCCATCATCCACCAGTTACTCGGCGGCGTGCGTTCCAGCATGGGCTATACCGGCAACAGCACCATCGCCGAGATGCGGGAAAACGCCCAGTTCGTGCGCGTGACCAACGCCGGCATGCGTGAAAGCCACGTCCATGACGTGACGATTACCAAAGAAGCGCCCAATTACCATATGAACTAAACCGGCCGCGCCGGTTTGCGCACCGGACCCAAGCCGGTCCGGTGCGAATCTCAACCCTCACAACCTCGTAAGCGCAATGTCAGAAACTTCTTCGACCCCCTGCAATTTATGCGGCAATCACCATGTCAGCGTACTGTCCATGCGCAGCCGAAGCGGCGCCCAATTGCGCACCGTGATCTGCGACCAGTGCGGCTTAGTCTGGAGCGATCCGTTTCCGCACGATCCGCGCCAGTTTTACGAAGAAGAGTACCGGCTGGACTACAAAAAGACCTACGCGCCGCAAGCCAAACACATATTGCGTGCCGGCCGAGTGGCGATCGAACGTCACGACAAGATCAAGCATTTGCTACAAAGCCGGAAGACCATGCTTGATGTCGGCACCGGCGGCGGCGAGTTCGCTTACCTGATGCAGGCCTTGGGCCACGACATTCAAGGTATCGAACCGAATAAAGGCTATGCCGAATACTCCAAAGCCCAGTATCAGTTGAACTTGCAGGTCGGCTTTGTCCAGGACGGCGACTTTAGCGATGCCAGCTTCGACTTGATCACGATCTGGCATGTGCTGGAACACACCGCCGACCCTGGTTCGGTACTCGGCTTCTTGCGCAAGTTACTGAAACCCGACGCGACCTTGGTCGTGGAAGTACCGAATGTCGAAGCGGTGTGCCAATCGCCGGCCAGCAGTTTCCACGAAGCGCATTTGTTCAACTTCAATGTGCAAACGCTGCAAAAAATGGGCGAAAAAGCCGGCCTGCACGCGGTCGGCCATTTGCTGTCGGCGGACGGCGGCAATCTGACGATGTTCTTCCGGCCTGCCGCCGCCGCTGCCGCAACGGATTGGCGACTGCCGGGCAATGCCGAGCGGATCAGTGCCGTGGTCAAAGGCCATACCAATTTGCGCCATTACATGCGGGCGGCGCCGTATTTGCGATTTGTGAGAAAGTTGCAACGTACCATTGCCGAGCGCAACTTGAGTCAGCAAGTCGCCGACAGTAAAGCCTTGCTCGATCAACTTTATCGCGACCATCGGCTGCTGTGACAGCCGACCGCGCCAATAGCCACAAACAGGCCTTAACCGGTTAAGGCCTCTCCAGTATCATCGAAGGTTACACCGTGACGAATCCTGCCGCCGCCAACATCCATTCCGACAAAATCCTGATCCTCGACTTCGGTTCGCAATACACGCAACTGATCGCCCGCCGCATCCGCGAAATCGGCGTGTACTGCGAAATCTATTCCTGCGACAGCAGCGACGAAGAGGTCAAAAACTTCGGCGCCAAGGGCATCATCCTGTCCGGCGGCCCGGAGACCGTGACCAGCAGCGACACGCCGCGCGCACCACAATCCGTGTTCGAACTGGGCGTGCCGGTATTGGGGATTTGCTACGGCATGCAGACCATGGCCGAACAGTTGGGCGGCAAGGTCGAATCGTCCGACCACCGCGAATTCGGTTACGCCCAAATCCGCGCCCGCGGCCACTCGAAACTGCTCAAGGAAATCGAAGACCAGGTCTCGGCGGAAGGCTTTGGTCTATTGGACGTGTGGATGAGCCACGGCGATCGCGTGGTTGAACTGCCGGCAGGTTTTAAACTAATCGCCAGCTCGGACGGCGCGCCGATTGCCGGCATCGCCGACGAAGAGCGCAATTTCTACGCGCTGCAATTCCACCCGGAAGTCACCCACACCAAGCAGGGCGGCCGCATCCTCAGTCGTTTTGTCTTGGACATCTGCGGCTGCGCGGCGCTATGGAATTCCAGCAACATCATCGAAGACAGCATCAAGGCGGTGCGGGAAAAAGTCGGCAGCGACCAAGTCATTCTCGGCTTGTCCGGCGGCGTCGATTCCTCGGTGGTTGCCGCGTTACTGCACCGCGCCATCGGCGAACAACTGACCTGCGTCTTCGTCGATACCGGCCTGCTGCGCCTGCACGAAGGCGACCAGGTCATGGCGATGTTCGCTCAGCATATGGGCATCAAAGTGATCCGGGTCGATGCCGAAGCGCGTTATATGAGCGCGTTATCCGGCGTCAACGATCCGGAACAGAAACGCAAAATCATCGGCGGCCTGTTCGTGGAAATCTTCGACGAGGAAGCCGGCAAACTGACCGACGCCAAATGGTTGGCGCAAGGCACCATCTATCCGGACGTAATCGAATCGGCCGGCGCCAAGAGCGGCAAGGCGCATTTGATCAAATCGCATCACAACGTTGGCGGCCTGCCGGAAAACATGACCTTGAAACTGGTCGAACCGCTGCGCGAACTGTTCAAGGACGAAGTGCGCAAACTCGGCCTGGAACTGGGCCTGCCCGCCGACATGATCCACCGCCACCCCTTCCCCGGCCCCGGCCTGGGCGTGCGCATTCTCGGCGAAGTCAAAAAATCCTACGCCGACCTGCTGCGTCGCGCCGACGACATCTTCATTGCCGAACTGCGCAACCACGGCCTGTACGACAAAGTCAGCCAAGCCTTCGCGGTCTTTCTACCGGTCAAATCGGTCGGCGTGATGGGCGACGGCCGCAAATACGACTACGTCGTCGCCCTGCGCGCCGTGGAAACCATCGACTTCATGACCGCCCGCTGGGCGCATCTGCCGTACGACTTCCTGGACTTGGTTTCCCGTCGCATCATCAACGAAGTGCCGGGGATTTCGCGGGTGACTTACGATATTTCGGGTAAGCCACCGGCGACGATTGAGTGGGAGTAGTGGCGTAATACGGATTCCTTAGCGGCAGTCCGTCCGAAATTGCCGTAACTCCAGCGAACTGCAGCGGCCGTTGCCGTTTGTCCGAATCTCGGGTAAAACCCTCTGCGATTTCGACGGGAGCGGTTAGGCATGGCTAAAGCTAAAAAAATCTGGGTCAATTTGGCCAGTGCAGGGGCGGCATTGTTGTTGGGGATTAGCGGCCTGGGCTACGCCTGGTTGCATAGTTCGTTGCCGGCGCTGGATGGCGAGCGCCGCTTGCCGCAGTTGGCGGCGCCGGCGGCGGTCGCAACCGACCTGCACGGTATTCCGTCGATTCATGCCGCTAGTCGGACCGACGCGGTGCGGGTGCTGGGTTATGTCACCGCCCGCGACCGTTTGTTTCAAATGGATTTGATGCGGCGTAAGAATGCCGGCCGTTTGGCCGAAGTCTTCGGCGACAAGGCCTTCGACAGCGACAAGCAGGCCCGGATTTACGGTTTTAAGCTCCGCGCCGGCCGTGTTTTTGCGGCTTTGCCGGTCACGCACCGCGAGTATTTGCAAGCTTACGCCGACGGGGTCAACAGCTATCTGATGCAAGCCAGGGTGTTACCGTTCGAGTTCGGCGCCCTCGGTTACAGTCCGGAGCTCTGGCAGGCCGAGGATTGCTTGCTGATGATGTTCGGCATGTTCGAAACGCTGACCGCGCGCGCCGAGCAGAGCGAGCGGATGTTGAGCGTGATGCAACGCAGCTTGCCTGCGGCCGCCGTCGCTTTTTTCACGCCGGATACCGACCGCTATACCGATCAACTATTGCAAGCGGGAGCCTCTTTGCGGCCGTCGCAGCCGGTGCCCGCCGCAATCTTGCAGCCGTTGTTGGCGCAGAGTGGAAGGGTTGGGCCGCAATTGGCCGACGCCGCTGCCGGCGAAAGCCTGGCCGGCTCCAATGCCTGGGCGGTCAGCGGCCGCAAAACCGCGGACGGTCGGGCAATTTTGGCCAACGACATGCATTTGAGCATCAACGTCCCCAATATCTGGTACCGGATCGAGCTGGCGTATCCGGGCGTGGAAGCGGTCGGCGTCAACTTGCCCGGTACGCCATTTCTGATCGCCGGTAGCAACCGCTATTTGGCCTGGGGGGTGACCAATCTCGGCGGCGATTTTCTGGATTTGGTCCAACTCGAAACCGATCCGGAGCATGCCGGACAGTACCGCGACGGCGACGGCTGGCGCGCTTTCGAGCAACGCCGGGAGACGATTCGAATCAAAGGCGGCGGCGAACGCGAATTGGTGGTCCGCGAAACTCGCTGGGGCCCGGTCGCGGATAAGCCTTTGCTGGGCCGGGCGGTCGCGATTCGCTGGGCGGCGCTGGACACGGAAGCGGTCAATACCGAATGGCTGGAATTGGAGCAGAGCCAAAACCTCGAGCAGGCCTTGGCCATCGCCAACCGCGCCGGTGTGCCGCAGCTGAACGTGCTGTTTGCCGATAACGGCGGCCGGATCGCCTGGACCTTGACCGGCAAAATTCCGTTGCGCTTCGGCGGCGACGGTTCGGTCAGTACCTCCTGGGCCGACGGCAATACCGGTTGGAGCGGCTATTTGCCGCCGGAACGGATGCCACGCAACCTGGACCCGGTGCAGGGCTTTCTGGCCTCGGCCAACGAGCGCCGGTTCGGTGCCGACTATCCGGTCGTGATCGGCCACCAGTTCGCCAACGGTTACCGGGCGTTCCGGATTTCGCAAAAACTGCGGCAAACGGCATTGCACGACGAATGGTCGCTGTTCAATCTGCAATTGGATACCGAATCCGAGTTTTTCGGTTACTACCGGCAACTGGCCTTGCACGCGCTTAGTGGTATCGATCCGGCCGCGCAAGCCGAAACGGCGGCGATTCGCGCTTATTTGCTGGCCTGGAACGGCCGTGCCGATGCCGACAGTTTGGGGTTGCCGTTATTGGTCGAGTTTCGCAAACAACTGATCGAAGCGGTAATTCCGCCGTTTCTGGCGGCTTGCAAACAAGCCGATCCTGAGTTCAGCTACGCCTGGAATTACGTCGATACGCCGTTGCAGGCCTTGCTGAGCGCTGCCGATCCGGCCCTGTTGCCGGACGCCGCTCGGTATCGGGATTGGGATGACTTTGTCGCAGCCCAACTGCAAGCCGCTGCCGGCAAATTGTTGGCGCGCAATCCCGGCAAAAAATTGGCCGATCTGACCTGGGGTTCGCAGAACAAGGCCGCGTATGCGCATCCGTTCAGTAAGGCGATGCCGTTTCTGGCGGCGTTTTTGAACATGCCGGAGCAGACGCTGGCCGGTTGCACCGGATATTGCGTCCGGGTGGCCGGCGCCAATTTTGCCGCCAGCGAGCGCTTGGTGGTCTCGCCGGGGCATTGGCAAGACGGCATTCTGCATATGCCCGGCGGCCAGTCCGGTCATCCGCTGTCCGAGTTTTATATGGACCAGCAGCCGTATTGGTTGCAGGGGGTGCCATTGGCGTTGCAAGCGGGCGATGCCGAATACCGGTGGACGCTGAAACCCTAAGCGTTGTATTGCTTCCGGCAGGCGGTTTTGATCGTCGGCCCATTGCTAATGCCGGCGAGCTAAACCCTGGGGCCAATCCCACAAACGCCGATGCCTCGCTATACTTCCGGTCGGCTGACAGTGACCGTTTTGTGAGGGATACGGGTATTTTTGATTATCGGTTTATAGCTAACGCTTTTTTACGGTACTCTGAAGCCGTTTGGCTGCCTTAACCGGCTTTCTTTTAACACTACTGTATCCCGAGAAATATTCGTAAGTATGTTCAACCGCAAACTCCAACGATCCGGCTTTACCTTGATAGAGGCACTGATTGCCACCGCGATCGTCGGCATCCTGACGGCGATTGCCGTTCCGGCCTATAACGGCTATATCGACCGGACCCGAAATTCGTTGGCGATCAGCGAGATCATGGCCATCCAGACCGAGATTGAGCGCTATTACACCCGCGAATTCCGCTATCCGGACTCGCTGGCAGCTTTAGGCACCGCCTTGCCCAATGGCGGCATCGATCCCTGGGGCAACGCCTATGTCTATCTGAATATCGTTAACGGCGATCCGGGCGTGATGGGCGATGTCCGCAAAGACGGCGCCTTGAATCCGATCAATACCAACTACGATTTGTACAGCATGGGCAAAAACGGCGTGACCAAACCACGAATCAGCCAGAAAGACAGTGTGGACGACATCATTATTGCCCGCGACGGCGCATTTGTCGGTTTGGCGGCCGATTTTTGAGTTAGCGGCGATGAACTGGACGCTGCCGATTTTCAATAGCAAGGTGGCGCGGCGGATTTTACTGTCGTTCGTCCTGGCGGCGCTGATACCAATCCTGCTGTTGGGCGGACTATCCTACCGCCAGGTCGAAACCCAGCTGCGCGGCCAAACCGGCAAAGCCTTGCAGCGCAGTTGTAAGGATTACGCTTACGGCCTGGTCGGCCGCTTGATCTTTTTGGACAAGTCGCTACGCATGGCCGCCATGCGTTTGGAGCAAGCCGGCCCCAGTCGCGGCGGTGCGGCAGTCGGCGAGGAGATTCGGCAATGGTTACAAGGCCAGTTTGCCGATTTGGTGTTGGTAGGCCCGAACGGGGCAACGCTTTCCCCCGCTGCTGACGCCGGCGAGGTTCCGGAACTCGGCGAGCAAGAGCTGAAGTTAGTCGGGGCCGGCAAGACCTTCATCGGAGCGGCCGCGAACCGGAGCGGCAGCTACAGCTTGTGGATGGCCGTCAATCTGGTCGAAAACCGCCCGGAAGCTGGGATCTTGATGGTGGAATTAAAGCCGGAACAATTGTGGGAAGCGGAAAACATCGATCCGAACAATCTGTTATGGATCATGAATGCCGCCAGCCGCCAGCTATTGTTCGCATCGGAGCCGGAGTACGGGCTGCCGGCCGACGCCAGAGACCGGCTGGCACAGCTCAACAGCGACCAATTCGATTGGCAAATCGGTAACGAAACCTATTTGACCGCCTCCTGGAAGTTGCCGGTCGGCAATTTGTTTGCCGGTTCCGATCTGGTCATCGTCCAAAGCCAGCCGGCTGCGGTGGCCTTCGCCGGCATGCGCCAATTCAGAGAGATTTACCCGCCGGTGACGGCGCTGGCGTTGCTGGTGGTCATTTATCTAAGTATGCGTATGATCGGCAAGTACCTGACGCCGCTGGCCAGCCTGAAAGCCGCCACACAGGACATTGCCGCGGGCAATTTCGACACCAGGGTCCTGATCGATAGCCGGGACGAGTTCGAAACCCTGGCCGATTCGTTCAATGCCATGACCCAACGCTTGCGCGGTCAATTCGATCTGCTCGAGGCCATGGCCGAAATCGACCGCACCATTCTGTCGGCCTTGAACGCCGGGGACATTATCGAAATCGTATTGAACCGCCTGCCCGGCATCCTCGGCTGCGAGATGATCGCGATAGCCGATATCGACCCGGTACACTTGGCGCTCGGCAATATCCGCGTCCGTAGCGGCGGCCAAGCGGTCGAGCTGTCGCAAGAGCCTTTGTTTCTGGAGCAGCAGGATTTTACCGGATTGCTCGAAGCCGGCATCCAGCTCCTGGCGCTCGAACCGAACCGGCCGGCGCCGTCGGCCTATCTGCAACGTTTGCGCGGCGAGGGGGCTTGGCAATATCTGATCGTGCCGGTGGCGATCAACGGTGCTCTGGCGGCCTTGCTTTGCTTGGGATACAAGGCGCCGAACACTATTTCGGCCGAGGCCAGACAAGCCGCGGCCGATTTTGCCGACCGCATCGCCGTGGCCTTGTCGAATGCGGCCTGGGAAGAAAAGCTTTACCGGCAGGCGCATTACGATCCTTTGACCGATTTGCCCAATCGACTGGTGTTGCACGACCGGCTGCAACAGGAGTTGGATAGAGCCCGGCGCGACGAGTCGCAGGTTGCGGTGTTTTTCCTTGATCTGGACCGGTTCAAGAATATCAACGATTCGCTCGGCCACACGGCCGGCGACGAGTTGCTGGCGCAGGCGGCGCGGATTTTTTTGCAATGCGTACGCAAAACCGATTTGGTCGTCAGGATGGGCGGCGACGAATTTGTGATCGTGCTGTCCGATTTGCATCAGCACGGCAACCCGGCCGGCTTCGTCACGACCATCGCCGAGAAAATTCTGGCGGCGATACAGCGTACCCTGGTCGTCGCCGGATTGCCGGTCAAGATCGGCAGCAGCCTGGGCATCGCGATGTTTCCCGGTGACGCCGACAATGTCGAGGACTTGTTGAAAAATGCCGACGCCGCAATGTACCACGCCAAAAGCGAGGGCCGCGGCGTGTTCCGGTTTTACTCGCCGGAACTGAATGCCGCCGCGTTGGAAAATATCAAACTCGAACACGAGTTGCGCGAGGCCGTTTCCCGCCAGGAATTACTGGTTTACTACCAGCCCAAGGTCGACTGGAACGGTCGCATCGTTGGTGCCGAAGCCTTGATTCGTTGGCAGCATGCCGAATTGGGCATGGTCTCGCCGGCCAAATTCATACCATTGGCGGAGCAGACCGGCTTGATTGTCGAAATCAGCGATTGGGTGCTGGAACAGGCCTGCCTGTGGGTCAAGTTCTGCCATCAGCAAGGCTTCGAGCCATTGCGGGTTTCGGTCAACCTGTCCGCTATCGATTTCAAACGGTCTGACCTGGTGGAAAAGGTGGCGGCGGTTTTGCACTCGACCGGCATCGATCCGTGTTGGCTGGAGTTGGAATTGACCGAGTCGGTCGTGATCGGCGATGTGGCAAGCTGCGTCGCGAGAATGCAGCAATTGAAAGACCTGGGCTTGACTCTGTCGATGGACGATTTCGGTACCGGCTTTTCGTCTTTGTCTTATCTGAAGCAATTGCCGCTGGACGTGTTGAAAATCGACCAGTCTTTCGTCCGCCAGCTCGATACCGACGACAGCAGCGAAGCTATCGTTCGGGCGATTTTGGCCCTGGCCGAAGGCTTGGGGATGGAGACGATTGCCGAGGGCGTCGAAAACCAGCAACAGGTGGATTTTCTGAAGCAACAGCACTGCGCGTTTTTTCAAGGCTATCTGTACAGTCGGCCGCTGCCTGCCAACGAGTTTCTGCGTAGTTTGCAAAGCGGTGCCGGGCGCACCGAGCCGGAACGCACGCTGACCGGCTAGGCGTTTACCGCCGCGCTGGCGGTGCACGCAATCTACCGAGTCTATGGCAGAATGCCGATATCGCGATTTTCCCTAGAGAGTGTTTTTATGCCGCTATTCAGACTCCTACCGATTTTATGCAGCGTTATGCTGGCGTCTTGCGCCGAGACGCCGGAGCTGCCGCCACCGGTCCCGCCGACGCAGTTGACCTTGCAAATCAATGCCGGCAAGCAATTGAATCCGGATGCAGCCGGCAAAGCCTCGCCGGTATTGCTGCGGATTTACGAACTGCGCGAACAGAGCGGTTTCGCCGCGGCGGATTTCTTTACCTTGTTCGATAAGGAGCAGCTGGCTTTAGGCGGCGACTTGCTGCGCAAGCAGGAATTGCTGATCAAGCCCGGCGAACAGAAAACGCTGCCGATCGAGCCCGCCGCGGATACGCGCAAGCTCGGCTTCTTCGCGGCCTTCCGCAAACTGGACGACGCGCAATGGCGGGCGTTGGCGCCGTTGGTCTTACACCAAAACAACACCGTTACCTTGGAGATGGACCGCAATGTGCTTGGCGCCAAGGCCAGCGCAGCGGAGCCGGCACCGGCGACGCCCGCAGAGCCTTGAGTTGCCGACCCGCGCAGAGCGCGCGGAAATCGGCTGAAGCCGGGCGGGCTTGAAGCGAGCGCGCTCCGGCCGACTTTATTAAACTATGTTAAGCAATCCATGCCGCTGCGGCATATCGCTTGTTTTTTCGGGCCGAATCGGCCGAGAAATTTTCCCAAGATTACTAAGGCCTTGTTCGGATAGGTGTTGATGCCGATCTGGCACGAGTTTTGGTTGCTTCCGGCCATCGCTTCGCTTGGGCGGGACCATGAGCACTATTCTTGATATTTCCGATCTGATCAAAACCTACGACGACGAATTGCGCCGAGTCATGTTCAGGCGTTGCGGCTGTTTGGACACGGCGGGCGACATCGTCCAGGAAACCTATCAGCGCATGCTGGCCGGCGACTTGTGGCGTCAGGCGGAGAATCCGCGCGCCTTGCTGCACCGAATCGCCGCCAATCTGGCGACCGATTACGAACGTCGCCGCCAGGTGCGCGAGCAGTATGCGCATTACGAAGACGGCGCAGAGGCCGATTCCGGCCTCGACAGTACGGCCGATCCGGAACAAATCAACGCCGCCCGCGAACGTTTGCACCGGCTGATTTCTGCGGTAGAACGGCTGCCGCCGAAATGCCGCACGGTGTTCGTCATGCGTAAATACGACGGCCTGAGCCATGCCGAGATCGCCGAGCGTTTGGGGATCTCGCGCAATATGGTCGAAAAACATCTGCGCAACGCACTGGCGGCATTGCAGGACTGCGACGACTAGCGGCCTTCCTGTTTTTGCGCCATCCCGCGTCCTATAATGGCAACGCTTCCACCATGATGCCGCCGATGAACATATCCGCTCCCCAACCGCTAGTGCGCGACCGCCTCCTGCAATCCCGGCGCGAGACTGCGCGATGAAAATCCCGGCATCGGTCAAGGCCGAGGCTCGCGCCTGGTGGGTCAAATTGGACGGCGCTAGCGGCGATCCCGCGCTGCTGGCCGAATTCGAGCGCTGGCTGGCCGCCGACGCCGCCCACGCGGAAGCCTATCGCCGGTTGCAGCAGTTGTGGAGCGATCTGGCGGAAGTCGAGCCGGGCTTGGTTCCGGTGGCGGCCGATTTGCCGCTCCAGCCGCCAAAACCGGTTTCGGCGAAAATCCGGCAGCGAGCCCGGTTACCGTTGGCGTTGGCGGCGAGTTTGGCTCTGTGGTGGTTGAGCCCGTTGTCCCTGGGTTTGCGCTCCGACTTTCATACCGGTTTCGGCGAAGTGCGGGATATTGCCCTCAGCGACGGTTCCGCCGTGCATTTGAACGGCAACAGCGCGCTGCTGGTTCAATTCGGCGCCGGCCAGCGCCGATTGACGCTGCTACGCGGCGAAGCGCTGTTCGAAGTCAGTCCCGACCCGGCCAGACCGTTTCAAGTGCAGGCCGGCGACGGCCTGATCACCGCGTTGGGCACCGCATTCAATGTGCGTGTCGACGGCGACAATGTCGAGGTTGGCGTCACCGAGCACAGTGTCGCCCTCGACGTGCAACGCGGCTCGGGCCGCCAGCACGGCGTGCTGGCGGAGGGCGAGCAGGCGATGTTTAGCCGGGAAGACGGGATAGGCCCGGCGAGCGCCGTCGACCAGCTGGCCGCCACGGCCTGGCGCCGCGGCAAGCTGGTATTCGAAAACCGGCCGCTCGGCGATGTCGTCGCCGAGTTGAACCGCTACCACCGCGGTTTGTTGCTGATCGGCGATGCGGCGCTCGCCGAACGCCGGGTCAGCGGCGTATTTCGTACCGACCAGCCGCTGGCAGTACTGGCCGCGCTGGAATCTTCTCTACACATTCGTTCCTCCCGCCTCGGCGACTATTTGATTCTGCTACACCGGTAACCGGCGGCGTTTTCTGCGGCGGATTGCGGTTTTTGCGTTTCCTCACCTCCTGTTTTCGGCTGCTAGTGCGTCAAAAGCAGTATCAGCCATCCGATAACAACCTTAGAGGGAAATGCATGATCGTTAGAACCACGAAGAGATGCGCCGGCCGCGGATTGAAAAACCAGGTTGCGGCTTGGGCGCTGGGGGTTGGCCTTGCGGCTTCGCTGGCCCACGCCGACAGTGCCGCCCGGCCGTTCGACATACCGGCAGGCGCCTTGGCAACGGCCCTGAACCGGCTGGCCGAAAGCGCCGGCCTGCAACTGGTTTATGATGCCTCGATCGCCGCAGGCCTGAGCAGCCGGCCGCTACGCGGCAGTTACACACCGGAAGCGGCGCTGCAACTCTTGCTGCGCGATAGCGGTTTGAGTTACCGCATTGCCGAAAACGGCAACGTGGTGATCGAAAAACAGGCTTTGAATTACCGGCCGGACCCGGCCGCATTGCCGGCGGTCAACGTGGTCGGTAACAAGGCCTACGATCCGAACAATCCGTTCAACCAGCTATATGCGGTGCCGAACGCGTCCACCGCGACCAAGACCAATATTGCGATCATGGACACGCCGGTCTCGGTCCAAGTCGTGCCTCGTTCCATATTGAACGACCAGCAGGCGGTCCGCTTCGAGGATGCCGTGATCAATAACGTCAGCGGCGTGCAACGCGCCTACGGTACCGCCGATATGTACGAAAGCTTTATCGTCCGCGGTTTCGATTCCGGCGAACAAAACTACCGTAACGGCTTTCGGCGCTCGATGGGTAAATTCGACGTGTCGAACATGGAGCAAATCGAAGTGCTGAAAGGTCCGGCGGCGGTGCTGTACGGCCGCTTGCAACCCGGCGGCATGGTTAATTACGTGACCAAAAAGCCGTTAGCCACGCCGTATTACGCGCTGCAGCAGCAATTCGGCTCGTTCAGCGAATTCCGCACCACCGTCGATGCCACCGGGCCGCTGGATAGTGCAAAAACCCTGCTCTACCGCTTTAACGGCGCCTACGACAGCGGCGAGTCGTTTCGCGACATCGTCGATCACGAACGCATATTCATCGCCCCTTCGCTGACCTGGCGGCCGAACGACCGTTTCGAGGCCAACCTGGATATCGAAAAGCGTCACGACAACTATATGGACGATTACGGCGTGCCGGTGCTGGACAACAGGCCGGTGGTGGGCCGGCGCAATTTGTTCACCGGCGATCCGGCGTTTCGGCCGCGCCAGGACAACACGCTGGTTTACGCCGACTGGAGCTTCAAATTCAACGACGATTGGGCGATCAAGCATAAATTCCAGTGGGACGAAACCGATATCGTCTTCGGCGGACCGGGACCGAACGGCAAGCTGAATGCGGACGGCCGCACCTTGGGGCGCTGGGTCATTACCGGAACCTCCGAGCGCCGTTCGTATTCGACCAGTCTGGATTTGACCGGCAAATTCGAGACCTACGGCCTGAAACACAATGTGTTGGTTGGCGGCGACTGGTTTTTCTTCAATCAGGACGCACCGGACAATATGTTCGCGTCCAGCGATTGGGGCGATCCGATCAATTCGACCTTCGATATCGACAACCCGCGCTATGACACGATCGATGTCGCCGCAGTCAACGCAATCCGGCCCAACTGGTTCTGGCGCGAGCGCGACGATTGGTACGGCGTCTATTTTCAGGATCAGATCACGCTCTGGGATAAATTGCACATCATGGGCGGCGGCCGCTACGACATGGCCGGTTACGGCGGCTTCGGCGGCACGTCCTGGGAAGCCACCAAGGACGGCTTCAGCATGCGCCACGAGGACAAATTCACGCCGCGGGTCGGCATCCTGTACCAGCCGTGGGACTGGTTGTCGGTCTACGGCAATTACGTCGAATCCTTCGGCAGTAACAACGGCCGCAATGGCTTGACCGGCGGTACTTTTCAGCCGCAATCGGCCGAGCAGTACGAAATCGGCTTCAAGACCGAGCTGTTCGATAAACGCTTGTCGTCCACCGTGGCTTACTACCACCTGAAAAAAACCAATATGCTGACCGCCGACCTCAGCACGCCCGATCCGTTGGACCAGGTGGCGATCGGCGAAGCGCGCAGCCAGGGCATCGAGGTCGATATCAAAGGCCAACTCAGCGATAACTTCAGTCTGGTCACGACCTATGCCTATACCGACGGCCGGGTTACCAAAGACAACAACGGCACGGAAGGCAATCGTCTGTTGAACGTGCCCGAGCATCAAGCCAGCCTGTGGGGAAGCTACCAATTTACCGAGCATTTCAAGGCCGGCCTGGGCGGCGTAGTGGTCGGCAAACGCGAGGGCGACACCGCCAATAGCTTTCAGTTGCCCGGTTACACCCGGCTGGACGCGATGGCGGCTTATGTGCAGCCGATCGGTAAAACCCGCCTGACCGCGCAGGTCAATGTCTATAACTTGCTGGACAAGGAATATTTCACCGGCTCTACTTCATGGATACCGACGGCCAACGTCGGCGCGCCGATTTCGGCGATGGGCTCATTGAAGCTGGAATACTAAGTCGTTCCTAGCCTTCCTCATTGCCGTTTCCGTAGTGGCGGGGGCGGCACTTTTTTCTGCGCCACGGCTGTAAGCCTGCAACACACCGGCGCAAGGCCTAGCGCTGCTTAGCCGGCTGACAATGGGATTGACCGCGGAGGTGTTTTTCGGTGCGGTTTGCACCAGAGTGAAAACCAAATTTGGCTCGGCGTGGGGCCGAATTAATCAGAAAAGAGACCATCCTTGCCTGGATAGAAGTGTTTCGTCCACGCTTCTATCCAGGTATTCCCTGGCGTCGTTGTTTTCCATGTTCACGGGGGAGAGAACTTAACATCCTTGATGCCGCAATTTATATAACACTATTCGTGCCAGTTTTGTTTGTGCTTGATTTTCTGTGTGGCCGGCGGATCGGAAGCACGTAAATCAATCTAATCTATGTTAAATGCCATAAATAACGCCAAAATTCAGGCGATTTGCCACACTTCTCTGCGCTCGGTCTGCTTGGTCGCGCCCTAGCGGCTGCGGATCGCCGCAACGGCGACCGAATTTGTTGCACTTTTTTGGTGCCGGTGCGCTGTTTCGGATTGTCGGAAGGGAAAGCGCATGTGCGCTGTGCCGACCGGGATTCGCTATGCCACTGAATCGTGGATAATACCCAGCCTGTTGATTATCTGGCATCGCTTGTGAACCACTTTCGTCATCCGGCACGCTATCGCTTTCCGTCTCCACGCCGGTCCAAGCCGACTCTCAGTTGGCCCAGGCGCTTGAAACGTCTGGCAAGTGTCGCAGTGTGGTGCTTTTTGGCCAGTTCCCTGTTGCTGGTCGCAGCGCTACGGGTTTTGCCGGCGCCGACCTCGGCCTTCATGCTGCACCAGCATATTGACGATTTGGCCGAAGGCAGGGCTTATCGGCCGATCGATCAGCATTGGGTCGGCCGCGAGCGGATTTCGGCGCATGCCTTTCATGCCGTGATCGCCTCTGAGGATCAGTTGTTCTACCAGCATAACGGCTTCGACGTCGATGCGATCGGCAAAGCCTTTCAGCAATATTTACGCGGCGGTAAATTGCGCGGCGCGAGTACCATCAGCCAGCAAGTGGCGAAAAACCTGTTTCTGAGCCCGGCGAAACACTTCGTGCGCAAGGGCTTGGAGATCTGGTTTACCGTACTGATAGAGGCGCTGTGGGACAAACAGCGGATTTTGGAGGTGTATCTGAACATCGCCGAATTCGGCGATCACCTGTTCGGTATCGAGGCCGCCAGTCGGCATTACTTCGGTATTCCGGCCCGGCAGTTGTCGGCGGCGCAAGCGGCATTGCTGGCCGCCACGCTGCCGAATCCGATCTTGCTCAAGGCCGACCAACCCAGCGCTTATGTGCTGAAACGGCAGAGCTGGATTCTCGGCCAGATGCGAAACTTGACCGACTGAGAGATCGGTGGATCAGTCCGAATCGTCTTCCTGCTCTGCCGCGTCGGCTGCGGCGGAATGGCCGGTGTCGCTGATCAATTGTTTCAGGTATTTGTAGAGCAGGCGCGCCGACTTCGGCGGTTTGGCGTCCTTGGCTTCTTTCAGCGCGTTGCGTTGCAGTTGGCGCAGATGCTGGGTATCGGCCTCCGGAAATTCGGACACTAACTGCGTTAACGCGGCGTTGCCGGCTTCGCTCAGCAGTTGGTCGCGCCAGCGCTCGGCCTGGTGGTGTTCGCGCACGCCGTGGGCGCTGCGGTTTTTCAAGCGCGCCAGCTTTTCCCGGATCGCGTCGACATCCAATTCGCGCATCTGACCGGTGATGTACTTTAACAGGCGCTTTTTCGCCGCATTGCGGCCCATCTTGCCGGCGTCGCATAGCGCTTTCTCGATGTTCTCCGGCAATTCGAACTCGGCGATGTGGGCCGGTGCCAACGCACTGATTTCTTCCGCCATGGCGAAAATCGCCGCAATCTCTTTTTTGATGCGGGTCTTGTTGGGGCGGACCGCGTAATATTCGACTTCGTCCTCTTCCTCGACTTCGTCGTCGTAGGCAAATTGGGTGCGGTCGTCGTAGCCGTCGTCCTCGAAATCGTCTTCGTCTTCGAATTCTGCGTCGTCGTAATCTTCGTGTTTCATGTCAAACCATCGATATTAAAAACAGGACGAACATTGCCACCGCAAGCAGCGGCACGATCACCCCCGGCCAATCGGACGGACTGTTTTTGCTGCGCTCTATCGCGGCTTTGACGCCGGGTCGCATCCAGAACAGGATCAGCAGGGCCAAGAGACCCAGCAGCAGATTTTCCCAGGGTGATTCCATAACGTGTTCGCCAGTCGGGTCCTGCGGCTTAGCCGCCGAATAATTGGTGGTCGATCAAATCGCACAGGCAGTGCGAGATCAGTAAATGCACTTCCTGAATCCTGGCCGTCGAATCGGACGGCACCCGGATCTCGATATCGGTCTCGTTCAACACGCCGGCCAGAGCGCCGCCGTCCTTCCCGCTCAAGGCGATGACGGTCATGTCGCGATCATGGGCGACTTTGACGGCCTTGACGATATTGCCGGAATTGCCGCTGCTGGTGTAGACCAGCAGGATGTCGCCGGCCTGACCCAGCGCCCGCAATTGTTTGGCGAACACTTCGTCGTAGTGGTAATCGTTGGCGATGGAAGTGATGGTCGAGGTGTCGGTGGTCAAGGCGATCGCCGGTAGCGCCGGCCGTTCGCGTTCGAAGCGGTTCAGCATTTCCGAGGAAAAGTGCTGGGCGTCGCCGGCCGAGCCGCCGTTACCGCAGGTCAGCACTTTCCGGTCGTTGACCAAGGCTTCGACGATTTTCTGCGAGGCGAATTCGATCAGTTCGCACAAGCTGGCCATCGCATTTTGCTTGGTTTGAATACTGTCGGAAAAATGGGCGATGATGCGGTCTTGTAAGCTCATAGTTCAGGTTTGAAACGCGTTTTTGATCCAATTGAGGCGGTTATCGCCGGAGATTGCCACGACATCGAAACGGATCGCGCAATGGCTCAGGTTGTTGATTATGACATAGTGTTGCGTGGCCGCGACGATGCGCGCCTGCTTTTGCGCGGTAATACTGGCCAACGCGCCGCCGAATTGCTCCGATTTGCGGTAGCGGACTTCGACGATGACCAGCACGGCGCCGTCGCGCATCACCAGATCCAGCTCGCCGTACTTGCAGCGGAAATTGCTGCAGACCAGTTGCAGGCCTTGTTGTTGCAGGTGGGTGGCCGCCCTTTGTTCGGCGCCGGCACCTTTCTGCAGATGGGCCGGTTTGGGTTTGCCGAACAGCATTATTCGAGGTAAGCGGCCGCAGCCGGTACGCCGGCCTTGAATTCGGCACAGGCCAATTTGCGGGTAATGCGGTTTTCGCCGTTTAAAGATAAACGGCCGGTAGCGCCGGGATAAGACGCGGTACCCAGTTGGCCTAATTGACCCAATACGTTGAAGGCATCGACACCCAGCGCCACCAGTTTGATCTGGCTGTCGCTCAGGCCTTGCCAGGCGCTTTGCAACGCCTGCTGGCTGAGCGGTCCGCCGTAGACCTCGCCGAATAGCCAGGGTACATCGCAAAACGTGATTTTGCCCAAATCGGTATCTTTGGCCGGATTGGGGCGGCCGCTGTAGATGTTGGGCATCGCGTAAACCGCAAGCTCGCTGCTTTGGCTATAGCGCAGTTGTGGCGCAATCTCCCGCGCCTGTTCCGGTCCGGCGCTGATGAATACGGCCAAAGTCTGTTTCGCGCCGGCGGTATTCACGCTCGGCGCCAGCAGGGCTTTGACCACGGCGCTGAAGTCGCGCGATTTCGGGTCGTAACTTTGTACCCCAAGCACGGCGCCACCAGCCGCTTGCCAGGCCGACATCATATAATGGCGGATACGTTGGCCTTGCGGCGTTTCCGGGGTCAACAGTACGGCGTTCTGTAAACCGTCGCGGCGAGCCTTCAATACCAACTGTTCGGCGTCGTCGATCGGACTCAGGCCGAATTGGTAGAGGTTGGCTTTGCTCAGGTTCTCAACATGGTTCAAGGCCAGCACCGGCACGCCCAGGTCGCCGCTGTCGGCCAGAGTCTGAATCTGCTCCTTCACCAACGGGCCGATCACCTGTTTGGCGCCGTCGGCGACGGCTTGTTTGTAGAGCGCGACGATGTCGCCGCTGTCGCTGTCGTAATATTTCAAGGCCGGTTGCGGCGCGGCACTGGCCGCCAGGCGATAGGCGGTGGCCAGGCCGTTTCTGATCGCCTTGCCGGCCGCCGCATACTGGCCGGAATTGGGCAGCAGCACCGCGATCAGCGGGCCGCTGGCCGCAGTCGCCGCCGGTTGCGGCGTTTGCTGGTCCGGCTCGGGCGCGGCTTCTGCGGCGACGGCCGGCGCGCCGTTCAGATAGGCTTGCAGGTAGTCGGCATTGGCCGGATGGCCGGGAAAGGTTTGCTTCCATTGCTGGATTTGGCCGGCGCTATCGAAGCCGGGCATATTGCGCTGTTTCAGAATTTTGGCCAGCGCCATCCAGCCGCTCAATTCGTCGGCGACCGAGGCGGTCGTGCTCAGGGTTTCGCTCGGCAACACGCTGAGGGCGTCGAGAATGGCGATGATGTTTTGCTTTTGCCGGTCGCGGTCGGTCAACAGCCGACCCAGCTTCAACCGCATCCGCACGCCGGCCAGCACATCGCCGAGCAAGGACTGGGCAAAAGCCATCGACTGGTAATAGGCGATCTGGTCCGCTTCCGCCAGCACCGCCGGCCTTACCCCTTCCAATTTGCGCACCGCGGTTTCGGCATCGCCCATGCTCAGCGCAATCTGGCCGTCGATCAGTTTGTATTTACTGGTTTGTTCCGGATTGAGTTCGGCCGGGTTGACTGCGTCCAGCGCCTGGCGGGCGCCGGCACTGTCGCCGGCTTGCAGGCGGGTATCGGCATCCAGCAATCGCACTCCGCTGCGGCTGTCTTGCAAGCGGTAGCTGCGCGCGGCAGCCGAGGCTTCCGCCGGTTTCGGCCGTTTGGCGCTGGCCGGCGGCTTGACTTCGAATTGCGGTTTGCGGGCCGGCGGTTCCCCGGCACAGGCGCTGAGCAGCAGCAGGCCGAAAAAACAGCAGCTCGGCAAGCGACGCGGCATAATGGCGCCCAGTTTAGATGCGGACATGAGAGGGCCTGGAAAAACAAATGTACGGAAAATTATACGTGGTTGCCACGCCGATAGGTAATCTGGCCGATTTCAGCTTCCGGGCCTTGGAAGTATTGAAACAAGTGGATCTGATCGCCGCTGAAGACACCCGGCACGTCAAGATGTTGCTTTCGCATTACGGTGTCAACAAGCCGCTGACCTCCTTGCACCAACACAACGAGGACAAAGCCTCGCAAGGGCTGGTGGAGCGGATGCAGCAGGGCCAATCCGTCGCGCTGGTCTCCGACGCCGGCACGCCGATCATCAGCGATCCGGGGCTGCCGCTGGTCAAACTGGCCCGCCAGCACGGCATCGAGGTAACGCCGATACCGGGCGCCTGCGCCTTGATCGCCGCATTGTCGGTGGCCGGGTTGCCGACCAGTCGTTTCAGTTTCGAGGGTTTTCTGCCGCGCACCGGCTCGGCCCGGCGCGAATTTTTTCGAGACAAGCTGGCCGACGAATCGACCTGGGCCTTTTACGAGTCCAGCCACCGGATTCAGGCGGCGCTGGAGGACATGTTGAGCGTGTTTCCGGCAGACCATCGCATTGTCGTGGCGCGCGAAATTACCAAGTTGCACGAAACCATCGCCGACGGTAGCTTGAGCGAGGTGTTGGCGCGAGTGCAAGCCGACGAAAACATGCGCAAAGGCGAGTTTGTCGTCGTGGTTGCCGGCAGCCCGCCGGCGGAAAAATCCGATTTGATCAGCGACGAAGAGCGCCGAATATTGGCGTTGTTGCTGCAGGAATGTTCGATCAAAACTGCTGTGGCGCTGGCGGTGGAGATCACCGGCCAGCGCAAGAAGCCGCTATATCAGGCGGCATTGGCGATGCAGGGCGAAAGCAGCGACTGAGAGTCGGCTCAGTTATAGCGACCGCTGGAGGCGGGCGATGATCGCTTCTCGGCTAGCGGGCTACCACATCAAATCGTCCGGAATCTGATACGCCGCGTAAGGGTCGTCTTCCACGGCAATGTCGTGGTTGGCGTCATTCAACACCACCACGCTGGCCGAATCGCGTTGCTGGATTTTTCGCGCCACTTCGGCCGGGACGATTTCGTAACGGTTTTCCGTTTTGGCGATGCCGGCCCGGCCGCTGCTCAAGGCGTCGCGGACTTTTTCGGAAACATACAGGGTTTTGACTTTGTTGACGTCGGTAAAGTTATAGGCCACGCCGTTGGCGTCCTGGGCAATGCGGTTCAAGTCGACGATTTGCTTGATCTGCGCCGCCAACGCTTTCTGTTCTTCGGCCAGCTTGCGTTGCCGGTTCAATTCCCGGTCGCGTTCGGCCTGTTGCTGGCGCAATTGTTCCGCGCTCAGTTTCACTTCGTCGACAATCTCGACGCCGTTATTGCGTTCCAGTTTGGTTTGCTTGCGCTTTTCGGCTTTGACCTGCTTTAGTTTGGCGTCGTTGGACAGGCCGGATTTCAACAGTTGTTCTTGCAGCGACAAGGTTTGCGGTTTTTTCATGGCTAACGGGCGGAAATGGACGGGAAAAACGCCGGCAGCATAGCACAAAGCGCTTATTGGCCCAGCATCTTGCCGGTGGCGTATTGCCACCAATTCAGCGGCTTGGTTAGCGGCCGATCGCAGCGGTCGTAGCCCTGGTATTCGATGCCGCGGAAAATGTCGTCGCGCAGCCAGCGGTAAGCGGCCGGCGCGCTTTGTTGCAGGCGTTCCGGAATCAACACGTATTGCGCGACCAGTTCCGCCAGCTTTTCCTGGGTGTTGCCGTCGTAGCGGCCCTGATTGACTTCACCCAGATATTCGAACGCTTCGAACCATTTCGACGGCCACAGCGCCAACTGGGCCTCGGCGATGATTTTCATGATCTCGGCGTCGTTGGAAATCTTGTGGTACTTGTAAAAGAAGTAGAGGTCGTCCTCGCCGTTCCAGAAATGAAAATTGTCGATGGTATGGGCGATCTCGTGCACCACGATCGGCAGCCGGAAATCGACCAGATACTGCACGCCGATGTCGCGGTAGCTGCCGCCTTCCTTGCCCTTGTCGAAGGCCTTGACGGTAAACACGATCAGATTCTGGCCGCTGAACACCTGGGCCACGGTCTGCGAGCGAAAACCGATGCCGGGTACCAGTGTCAACGGATGGGTGTGGTCCTGCCAAATACTGTTTTTGTAATCTTCCTGAAACGCGTCGCGGATCAGTTGCTGCATCGCCGTGGGCTTGTCGGCGATTTCCTGTTCCAGTTTGTCCACCGGCTTGGCCTTGCTGATGCTTTGCCGCAGAAAGGCCGGAATCTTGCGGATGGCTTTTTCGAAGATGCGCAGATGGTCGGCGGAGAAGCGCTTCACTTCGTAGCGATAGTCGTCGCTGTGCTTGACCACGGTTTTGGTATCGTAAAACAGGGCCAGCGCCCGCCAGGCGGCTTCGCGGTCGCCCCAGTATTTTTCCAGCACGCACAACTCGCCGGCGGCGTTACCGGTGCAGTCTTCGCGGTAATCGGCCAGGTCGTCCAGGTGGTCCTGGTTTTTATGGTCGGTCAATACTGCGACGGCCTGGCTGCGCAGGCGGGGATGTTCGGCTTCGTAGAACCGGATGATGTCGGCCAGCGCCGCGGTTGGGGTGTATTGCTGTTGGCTGGTCGCGCACAACAGTTCGTTGGTTTGCGACAGCGGGAAGAAGCGGTTTTGAAACAACGGCGGCGGCGCTGCGCCGGCGCCGGCAGCGTAACCGAGCAACAAGCCCAGCCCGCCGCATCGGATTAAAACGGATAAAGCGCTCAACCGCTTATTGGTCCAGGCCCATCGCATCCCAAAGTTTTTGAATTGCGCCTTCATCCTTGTAGTTGCCTTGCGGCGCACCGTTCGGGTAGTTCAGTTTAAACACGCGTTCGGCGTCGGCGGCCAGTTCATCCATGCCTAATTGGCGATAGCCGTCCTGCATGATTTGCAGCGCGAACGGTACTGCCGGGGTACGCTGATATTCCTTGACGATGTAATTGGCGCGGTTGACGGCAGCGATGTAGGCTTTGCGCCGCATGTAGTAATCGGCGACGTGGACTTCGTACATCGCCATGTTGTTGCGCAGCGCGACCATGCGCAGCTTGGCGTCGGCGGCGTATTCGCTATTCGGATAGCGGCGGATCAGTTCCTGGAAGTTGTCGTAAGCGTCTTTGGCCGGGCCGGGATCGCGTTGCGAGGAGTCGGTCGGCAAAAAGCGGTCGATAAAGCCGATGCCGCGGTTATAGTTGATCAAGCCTTTCAAATAATAGGCGTAATCGACTTTCGGATTGCGCGGATGGATCTTGATGAAGCGGTCGGCGGCGGCAATCGCGGCTTCCGGATCGTCGTTCTTGTAGTAAGCGTAAGCGACGTTGAGTTGGGCTTGGGCGGCGTAGTCGCCGAAGGGGTAGCGCGATTCCAGCGCTTCGTAAAGCGTCACCGCCTTCGAGTAGTTTTTGTTGTCCAGCGCTTCCTTGGCTTTTTCATGGAAGGTTTTGTCGTCCCAGCCGGCGTATTCCTCTTCCTTCTCGCTGGACGAGCCCTTGCCGGAAAATGCTTCCAAGGTTTCGCACGCTGGCAGCAGCACGATCAGGCTGGCGGCGAAAACGGTTTTTACTAAAACTAATCGCATACGTTTATCAACACGTTGTAATATTGTTGGTTTTTTGCGGCATTTGGCAGCATTTGGGCCGCGAGTATAACTTAAAAACGACTATGACGATATTGACGGCAAGGGTTCCCGAGGAACTGGCGGGTATGCGGCTGGACCAGTGTTTGGCCGAGGTGTTCCCCGATTATTCGCGCAGTAAATTGCAAACCTGGATCAAGGCCGGCCGGGTGCTGGTGGACGGCGAGGTCATGAAGGGCCGCGAAAAGCTGGACGGCGGCGAAGAAATCGAACTCGACGCGGAAGCCGAGCGGGTTATCGAATATGCCGCCCAGGAAATTCCGTTAGACATTAAGTACGAAGACGCCTCGCTGCTGATCGTCAACAAGCCGGCCGGTCTGGTCGTGCATCCGGCGGTGGGCAATTGGGACGGCACGCTGGTCAATGCCTTGTTGAACCATGCGCCGCAACTGGAAACTCTGCCCCGCGCCGGCATCGTGCATCGGATCGACAAGGACACCAGCGGCTTGCTGATGGTGGCCAAGACCTTGCAAGCGCACAACAGCCTGGTCGAACAACTGCAAGAACGCACCATTCACCGCGAATATCTGGCCTTGGTCAAAGGCTGGATGACCGCTGGCGGTACGGTCAATGCACCGATTGGCCGCCATCCGGTGGACCGCAAACGCAATGCGGTGCGGCGCGACGGCAAGGAAGCGATCACCCATTATCGGCTGGAGCAGCGCTTCAAACGCCACACCTTGATCCGTTGCAAACTGGAAACCGGCCGCACCCACCAGATCCGGGTGCATATGGCCCATATCAATTATCCGCTGGTTGGCGATCCGGTCTATGGCGGCCGCTTTCAAATGCCGGCCGATTGCGGCCCGGCCCTGGCCGAAGCGTTGCGCAATTTCAAGCGCCAGGCCCTGCATGCCGCCAAACTGGGTTTGGAACACCCGGAGACCGGCGACTATTGCGAATGGGAGCAAGAGCTGCCGGAGGACATGGCCAATCTGATCAAGTTACTGGGCGAAAATGAACTGGATCAAGCCTGATTGGCCGTTGCCGGCCAATGTGCGGGCGGCAGTCACGTTGCGTAGCGGCGGCGTCAGCATCGGCGGCTACGCCAGCCTGAATCCGGCCGGCCACGTCAACGACGATCCGCAACATGTGCAGCGTAACCGGCAGATCATCCGCGAGCTGCTGGATTTGCCGGCCGAACCGGTCTGGCTGCAACAGGTGCACGGCATCGATGTGGTCAAGGCCGACCAAGTGCAGGGCCTAGCGACCGCCGATGCCAGCTATACCGACCGAAGCGGAGTGGTCTGCGCGGTGTTGACCGCCGATTGCCTGCCGGTATTGTTTTGCGGCGACGGCGGCGAAAAAATCGCCGCGGCGCATGCCGGTTGGCGCGGCTTACAGGCCGGGGTGATCGGCCAGACCCTGCACGGCATGGTTTGCCGCGAGGTCTCGGTCTGGCTGGGGCCAGCGATCGGCCCGCAGCATTTCGAAGTCGGCACCGAGGTGCGCGAGGCGTTTTTGGCCGACGACGCCCACCACGCGTCAGCGTTCACCGCCCATGGCCCCGGCAAATGGCTGGCCGATATTTACCAACTGGCGCGCCGGCAACTGGCCGGGCTGGGCGTGGAGCGGGTGTTCGGCGGCGATTATTGCACCGTGGCCGATCCGGCCCGATTTTACTCCTACCGCCGCGACGGTGCCGCCACCGGCCGCATGGCCAGTTTGATCTGGAGAGTTTCTTGAGCGTATTGCTGTTTATCGTTTTGTTTACCGCATTGGGCGGGGTTTTGAGCGTACTGGCGGCAGCCGTGTTTTTGCTGTTGCCGGAAGCTCAGCAAAAAAACGTGTTGCCGCACGGCATCAGCTTCGCCATCGGCGCGTTGTTGACCGGGGCATTTTGCGGCTTGATCCCGCATGCCTTCGAGGAAGTAGAGCCGCAACAATTATCGACGCTGTCGGCGACCATCCTGGCCGGCATTCTCGGTTTTTTCGTGTTGGAAAAACTGCTGGTCTGGCGCCACTGCCATTCCAACGCCTGCGAGGCGCACGGCGAAGATTCTCACGACGACCACCACCATGGCCACAGCCACGGCGCTCAAGCCGGCCACCGGCCGGCCGGCATGTTCATCATCCTCGGCGACGGCATTCATAATTTCGTCGATGGCGTGTTGATCGGCGCAGCGTTTCTGACCGACGTCCAGCTCGGCATCGTCACCAGCCTGGCCGTGGCCGCCCACGAAATTCCGCAGGAAGTCGGCGATTTCGCGATTCTGCTGCACAGCGGCTACCGCCGCGGCGAGGCCTTGTTTTACAACATCCTGGCCAGTCTGGCCACGGTGATCGGCGGCGTGCTGGCCTATTTCAGCCTCGGCGATTTGCACGACGTCCTGCCTTATTTTTTGACGCTGGCCGCGTCGAGCTTTATCTATATCGCCGTGGCCGATCTGATTCCGTCTTTACATCAAAAGACCGACATCAAAACCTCGCTGCAGCAGATCGGTTTTATCCTGGCCGGTGTGGTGTTGATTCTGGTGATGCAGGGGATTGCCCACCGGTTCGAGGGCGTCGCTTAGTCATTCTTGGTTTAAGTCGAGGCGGCCGACGTTGCCGGGTCGCCAAATTCGACGCCCTCGTATATCTCGGCAACCGGCAATTCGAACCCGACCGATTCGAACCTGACCTGCTCGCCAGCTTGGTAAAGCTGCAAATCCCATTGTTCGCTACGGCGGTAACATTCGACGCGTTGAGTGTCTTGGGCGACCAGGACGTATTCTTCCAGGTTTTCCAGCTTGCGGTAATGGTGGAATTTTTCGGCCCGGTCGTAGCGTTCGGTCGCGTCGGACAAGACTTCGATAATCAGTTTCGGCCGGCTGTTGTAATGTTCTGCCGTATCCTCCGCCGAACAGGTCACGTGCAGATCCGGGTAGAAGAAACAGTCGTCGCTGGCGGTTTCGACCCGGACTTTCATGTCCGAATTGAAAACCCGGCATGGCGAACCGCGCAAATGGGCAAACAGCGCACCGGCCAAATTCATGCTGATCAGATTGTGCGCTCGTTTGGCGCCTGACATCGCATAAACTTCGCCGTTGATATATTCGTGCTTGATGTCGCTCAACAACTCGCCTTGCAGGTAGTCCGCAACGCTCAGGTGTAATTTTTCCGCTAAAGCCATAGCCGTTTCCGCTGGATTAGATCAAGCGATTGTAGCGGCTAACACCGGCCGGCGGTAGTCCGGACCGATCTGCAAGATGGCGGATCGGCTGATAGCCGCTAAACTCTGGATTTTGCGATTTCGGCGGTTTTGATGCAGATTGCAGCCCTGTTAAGTATTGGATTCTCGTTCGGCGCAGCCCTGTTGCTGGTTGCCGGCAATTTATTGCAAAGCCGTGAGTCTCTATTTTGGCCTGCGCGCTGTGCCGGATTCGTGTTGATTGCCGGTTTGGTCGCGATCCAAACTGCGCACCTGGCTTGGCTGACTCAGGCATATGATGTTCTGCATGCGGCAGCTTATTGGGTAGCGCTTTATCTGGTCGCTCCCAGTTTTTACTTCTTCAGCCGGCATCTGCTGCAGGCCGACGTGCAATACCGTTGGCGAGACCTGTTGCACGCCTCACCGTTGCCGCTCTGCCCCTTTTTGCCGCAACCGCTCGCAGTGCCCGGCGCATTTTTGCTCGGCAGCGCGTATTTGATCTGGCTGGCACATGCCGTGTACCGCTTGCGTTCGGAGCGCCGGCGGTTTCGGCTGGAACTGGTCGCGCTCGCAACCTTGTTCGCGATCGCGGTTGCCGTATTGGTGTTGGGATTCATCTGGCCGCTGTTAGCGACGGCCGATTTCATCCAGGCCTACAGCATATTGGTCGGCCTGGCGTTTTTTGCCGTGACGCTGACCTTGCTGCGCTTCCCGGCGATTACCGCCGACGTGGCTGAGGCCGTGCAGGCGGCGTACGCCGAATCGACCTTGAAAAACGTGGATAAACCGAAGAAGCTGGCCGAGCTGGAGCGCTTGATGCGGCAGGACAAACTCTACCGGCTAGATACCTTGAATCTGGCCTTGCTGGCCGAGCAATTGACGTTGAGCCAGCACCAATTGTCGGAATTGATCAATACCGAATTTCGCCAGGGCTTTTCCCGCTATATCCGCGAACAGCGCATCGAAGACGCCAAACAGCTGCTCGTCACCGAACCGGAGGCGTCGGTATTGTCGATCGGGCTGACGGTGGGGTTTAGCACCCAATCCAATTTTTATGCCGCATTTCGGGAAATTGTCGGCATGGCGCCGGGACAATACCGGAAAATCCACGCGCCAACGCCTTCCTGAATCCAGCAAGAACTCCGTTTTTATCATTTTGTAAAAATATAACCTGTTGTAATTGATAGGTTTAGTTTTTAATGCGGAATTTTTTATTCCAGTCCTATCACTCCGGAAGTTACGGCCTTTGGTTCGACTTAAGCTGAGCCCGCCCTCAACTTTTGGAGCAAAGCCATGAATTTTTCACTGATCAATTGGTGCTTACCTCGCCTGCGGCTGGCCTGTCCGCCAATTTCGGAACCGATGCGCGGGAGGCGGTTATGAACATCCTGTTAACCGGCGCCACCGGGTTTATCGGCCGTGCGATTGCGCTGGCGTTATTGGAGCAGGGGCACCGCGTCACGGCGTGCTGCCGGCGGCCGCAGCGTTTGCGGCTTGAAAGTCCGCTGCTGACGCCGCTGGCGCTGGATTTTGCCGAGGCTGACCAAATCGAAAACTGGTTGCCGCATTTGCAAGGTATCGATGCGATCGTCAATTGCGTCGGCATCATCGCCCCCGGTCCGCGGCAAAGTTTTCAGCAATTACATAGCCAAAGTCCCATTGCACTATTTCGGGCCGGCGCCATGGCCGGCGTTCGCAAGATCGTGCAACTCTCGGCCTTAGGTGTCGACGATCAGGCGGCCTCGGCGTACCACTTGAGCAAGAAAGCCGCCGACGATGCATTGAGCGAACTGCCCTTGGATTGGTTTGTGTTGCAACCGTCGCTGGTTTACGGCCCCGGCGGCCGCAGCCATGCCTTGTTCCAGGCCTTGGCGGCCCTGCCGGTGCATCTGTTGCCGGAAGGCGGCAAGCAGGTGCTGCAACCGATACATGTCGACGATGTCGCCGCCGCGGTATGCCGCTGCCTGCAACCGGGCTGCGGCGGGCGGCGAACGATCGCGCTGGTCGGTTCGGAGCCCATCAGTTATGCCGATTGGCTGCAAGGCCTCAGACTGCGTCTGGGTAAATCCCGAGCCGGCGCATGGCTCCTGCCGCAACGCTACGCGGCGATTGGCGCCGGCTTTGGCCGCGCATTGGCCGAACCGATACTGAGCCGGGACAACCTGGCGATGTTGCAACGCGGTAGCACAGCCGATCCGGCGCCGTTGATCGAGCTATTGGGCAGGTCGCCGCTGAGTGCAAAGCGGATGTTCGCCGACGATGCGTCTCAAGCTGAACGCTGGCATGCCAATTTGTACTTTTTGCGGCCATTGCTGGGCTGGAGCATTGCCTTGGTCTGGTTGTGGAGCGGCATCACCTCGCTATTTTTCTATCCGCATCAGGCCAGCTACGCCTTGTTGGCGGCTACCGGCATCAGCGGCATCGCCGCGCCGCTGACGCTATACGGTTTGGCGGCGCTGGACATTGCAATGGGTCTGATGACCCTGGCGCGGATACGCTTACCCGCACTGCTGCTGTGCCAGTTTTATATCGTGCTGGGATATAGCTTGATGGTGGCCTGGCGGCTACCGGAGTTCGTGTTTCACCCGTTCGGGCCCTTATTGAAAAATCTACCGTTTTTAATGTGTTTACTGGTTTACCGGATCTTGGACGGAGAGCGGCCATGACTTATTTGACCTTGAAATTGATTCACATCTTGAGCGCAATCGTGTTGTTCGGCCTGGGTTCCGGCACGGTGTTCTATAAAGTAATGGCCGACAAAACCGGCGATCATGCGGCGATTGCCGTTACCAGCAAGCACGTAGTGCTGGCGGACTGGTGGTTCACCACACCGACCGTCATCATTCAGCCGCTGACCGGCGTGTTGCTGGCCGAGCAATTATCGGCCTCGTTCGGCGAAGGTTGGTTGTGGTGGACGGTGTTGCTGTATCTGCTCACCGGCTTGTGCTGGCTGCCGGTCGTGGTGTTGCAAATCCGGATGCGCGATATCGCCGCCGATTCGCTGGCTCAAGGCCGGCCGTTGCCGTCGATTTACCACTATTACGCCAATATCTGGTTATGGCTGGGAGTGCCGGCGTTTTTCGGCATGATCGGCATCACCACACTGATGGTGTTTCACAATTCTCTGTGGAGTTGAACCATGTCCAAACTATTGATGCAACAGGTGTTAGGTGACGATTGGCAACAATTGCCGGAAGCGATTCAACGCCATTACCGGATCGGTGACGGTGAACGTAGCGGATTGGCCGGCACGATGCAGATCGGCTATCCGGCTTACCTGTTTCCGTTAATCTGGCTAATCCATCTGTTCGGCGGCTTATTGTTTTGGCCGGCGCCGGCGGCGCATGCTGAAGTGGATAAAACTGCCGATGCCGCCGGGTTGATGTGGCGGCGCAGACTGAATTATCCGGACGGCCGCAGCGATTGCTTCAATTCGCGGATGGCTTATGTCGCCGAAAACGAATTGGCCGAATACATCGGCTTCGGTTTCGGCCTGCGCTTAAGGGTCACGGTCGAAAACGGCGATTTGGTCTACCGCAGTCAAGGCCACTTCTGGCAATGCGGCAATTGGGTCGTGCCGATCCCTGACTGGTTATTATTGGGTTCGGCAACGATCAGGGAGCATGCCACCGCAACCGACCGATTTTATTTGGACTTCGAAATCCGCCATCCGTGGTGGGGCCTTAGTTATTGGTACCGGGGTACGTTTGTCTACCGTTGATTTGTCGCCGGTTTGAACTTCCGGCTCTTGCCGGGAATTAACGTTAGAGCGACGCCGGGTTTGGTTTCCATCGCCTTGCGAATTCAGAACGGCGCGCTCCTTGCCGGCAACTTCATGCCGAAACCGATAAACCAGTCAGACCTATGGGCGATTCGCGGGTTAGCGTCGGTCGCCGCATTCGATTGATATTCACCAAAGAGGACGGAGATATGAGATTGACAACTGTAAAACGACTAGTGGCCGCAGTGATGTTCAGCGCTTCGGTACAGGCACAAGCCAGTGTAGTGAACGATGCCACCGGCGACTATCTGGCCGGATATGCCGGCAGTAAGGCCGGCGATTTGGATGTGGTTAGCGCATCGGTCACTTACAACCCGCAAACCGATGTGTTTCATTTCGAAAGCACCTTTGCCGCTGCAATCGGCACCTCCCCCGGGGGCCTTTACGTATTGGGTTTCGACCGCGGCGCCGGCACCGGCCGCTTTGCGGCGAGCGGTCTGCCGAATGTATTGTTCGACTCGGTAGTCGTGATCAATACCAACGGCAGCGGCGCGGTGAATCTGTTAGTGCCGCAACCGGTCGTTTCGACGCCGTTCGCAGCAGGTACGGCCGTAATCGACGGCGCTAAATTGAGTCTGGACATCTTGGGCAGTTGGCTGCCGTCCGCCGGCTTCAGTAAGTCCGGATATACCTGGAACCTGTGGCCGCGGGACGGTTCGCAACCGGCCGGTTTCGGCCAGATTTCCGATTTCGCGCCGGATAGCGTGAATGCCGCGGTGCAGGTCGTACCGCTGCCGGGAGCGGTCTGGCTATTCGGTTCGGCGCTTGCCGGTTTTGTCGCAGCCGGGGGACGAGCGTTCCGCTAGCCGCCTCGGTTAATCGCTACCGCGCGGTTATGTTTCGGCTTCGCCCCGCTCAGCGCGAGCCGGGCGAGGCATCCAGAATTTCCACCGACACTTGCGCCAAGCCGTTAACGCCGATGCGTTTGGCGGCGCCGTGCGATAAGTCGATCAAGCGATCGGCGACGAACGGGCCGCGGTCGTTGACCGTGACATCGATATGGCGGCCGTTTGCCAGATTTGTGACCCTAACTTTGGACGGTATCGGCAGCGTCTTGTGGGCGGCGGTCAGGCCGTTGGGTTTGAAACGGTTGCCGTTGGCGGTGCGGTCGCCGGATTCGGCGCCGTACCAGGACGCCAGCCCGACTTCCCGGTAACCGTGCCGGCTCAGCAACGGAAAATAAGTTTTGCCTTTTACCGTGTAAGGCTGGTTATACAGCGCCTGATCGCGGTAAGACGGTAATTGTGCCTGCGAATCCGAAGGCGGCAGCGGCGGTTCGGAGGCGCATCCGGCCAGTAATACTATCGAAGCCAGTAGCCTCAGCGGCAGATATTTCGAAGCCATGTCGTAATTTAAGTGGTTGAACATAGTCGGTCCTTTTCCAAAGGACTCGGCGGCATGGTCGTTTGCCAAACTTAACGGTTTATTAAAAACTCGTGCCGTCCGCATGCGCTGACACGGCACTATGGCATCGGCGCGCGACTCAGCCCGTCAAAATCGGCCAGCCGGGATGCGATTGGTTATAATGCCGCGAGCAAGGGAATTCAAAACAACGCAGGGACGGCGCATTCTGTGCCTGATTAGGCCGGGCATCACTCGTGGGGGGAACAGCATGGCGGAAAAACACAAGATATTGATCGTCGGCGGTGGCGCGGCCGGTCTGGAATTGGCCACGGAACTGGGGCAAAAGCTCGGTAAAGCCGGCAAGGCCGAAATTACCTTACTTGACGCCGCATCGACTCATATCTGGAAGCCTTTATTGCACGAGGTGGCCTCAGGTACGTTGGCCGAAGCCGAAGAAATCGAGTACATGGCTCAGGCGCACAGCAATCATTTCCGTTTCCTGTTCGGCAAAATGGAGGCGCTAAATCGGGCAAACAAGGAAATCATCGTCAGCTCGATTACCAATAAGCAAGGCGAAGAGATCATTCCGCAACGCCGGTTCAAGTACGACACGCTGGTAATGGCGGTCGGCAGCGTCAGCAATACATTCGGCATTAAGGGCGTCGATAAATATTGTCGATTCATCGATACCACCAAGGAAGCTTTCCGTTTCCAGAAACAGTTGGTGGAAACCTACTACGTGCAGTCCTACGCCAACCAGAGTCGTCAGCGCGACAAGCCGTTGTCTATCGTGATTATTGGCGCCGGGGCGACGGGGGTGGAATTGTCCGCCGAGCTGCACCACGTGACCAAATTACTGGCCACTTACGGCTTAGAGGGGTCGATAGACGTCAACATCACCATCATCGAAGCCGCCACCCAGTTGTTGCCGGCATTGCCTCCGCGCTTGTCGCAGGCTACCCAGGAGCAACTGATCAAACTCGGTATTCAGCTGAAACTGGGCCGTAAAGTTACCGAAGTGACCGAAACCGAGGTGCACACCTACGACGGCGAAGTATTCGAAGCGGATTTAAAAGTCTGGGCGGCCGGCATCAAGGCGCCGGACTGGATGAAAAACCTGGACGGCCTGGAAACCAACCACATCAATCAATTGGTGGTTGACCAAACCCTGCAGACCAGCGATCCGGATATCTTTGCAATCGGCGATTGCGCCGCCTGCGAATGGGTCGGCCATGGCGGCAACGTGCCGCCGCGCGCCCAATCCGCCCATCAAATGGCATCGGCCGTCGCCAAGTCCATTGTGAACCGCCTGAAAGGCAAACCGGGCGTCAAATTCGTCTACCGCGATTACGGCTCGCTGGTGTCGTTGGGCAAATTCAGCACCGTCGGCAGCCTGATGGGCAGTTTGATGGGCACCGTCAGCGTCGGCGGCTTCATCGCCTATATGGTGTATCTGTCCTTGTACAAAATGCACCAGGTAGCGATCCACGGCTATTTCCGCACCGCGATGCTGACTTTGTCGAACCTGTTCCGGCGAAGTACCCACGCCAAAATGAAAATGCACTAACCCCTCTATTGATCGAGTAACTCAAATGTTAGAAATCGAATACGAATTCCGCGAAGAAGACCTGGTTCATTTCAATGAACAGCGCCTGAAAAACGACCCGGAAATGCAGAAAAAACTCCGCCAAAACCGCATCTTCGCGCCGGGTGTGATGATGGCGATTGCGCTGTTTTATTACGTCTACTACGTGGACATGAAAACCACGGCCTATATTACGATTCTGGCCCTGGCCTGGGCGATTGCTTCGCCGTTCATCATGAAGATCGACATGCGCCGGCAATTTTTCGACAAATACACCGAAGCTGAAAAGAAAGCGTTGTTTGGTATCCACTGGCTGAGCGTCGAGCCGGAATTCCTGCAGGAACGCGCCCCCGGCGGCAAAAGCAAAACCCCGTGGAAAGACATGCTGCGGGTCGAAAAGCACAAGGATTACGTCTACATCTACGTCGATATCGACGCGGCCATCGTGATCCCGCGCGCCACGGTCAAGAAAGGCGATTTGAAGGCGTTCGCCAAGCAGGTTGAGGGGATGATTGAGAGGGCGGGGTGAGCAAGCCGGCGCTTTGCCGTATAGTCAACGATTTAGGGTGATTTACATAAACGACTTAACTAATTGTTAGCGGTTAACACACCGGAGCATTCATGCCAACTCGCTTATTGCTGATCGGATTTTCTCTTGTGGCTTTACTGTCAGGGTGCGGGCAGAGTTCCAACTTGGATGTACCTAGAAAATTCTTTAGCAAAAACAAGATCGGAGGTTCCCCAGATTACGCTGTGATCAAGTGGAACAATCCAGAAGATCACGTTGCCACCATCCACGGGTTTATGGACGACATGAAAAGCTGTCAGATTATTTCGAACGCACTCAACAAAGACGCATGCAACGAAACAGGTCACCAGAATTGTCTAAATCCATTCTCATGTCAGCCTCTAAATCATTAGTCGCTAACAATTCCAACTTGCTTACGGCCTGCTGTACGCAAGTTTCTGACTTTAACGTCAGCCACTGATAGTCGTATGACCGAATCAAAGCCTATCAATGTTGAATTTGTTTCGGCACTACTCGCAGAAGATGAGGTCGGATCTGTAATCCGTTCGCATCTTTACATTGAGGCTCAACTGAGCGAGTTTTTGGAATTGACAGTTGTCGAACCAAAATTCCTGGCCGATCTCGACCTCAGCTACGCGAAGAAGGTTGAACTCGCTTGTTGCCTTGGGTTCGATGCAAAATTCAGGGGAGCGCTAAAACGGATCGGTAAGCTACGCAACGACTTCGCACACGACTTATCGTCATCGTTGTCGCAAAAGGTTGTCTCCGACCTCTACAATGCTTTACCTGAGTTTGGGCAGAAGGCCGTACATCTTTCCGTAGATATGCTGCACCAGATGTGTAAAGTCGTACCGCAGCCGTCAACCTACGATCAGCTCCCTCCAAAGATGCAGTACCTACTCATCGCGCTCAACCTTGAACGTATCTGCTCTGCCGCATGCGAATTTGTAGGTGAGTCCAGGAGTAGAGCTCGTAGGTACGATTAGCGAAGCGTAATCGTACGAAAGTTGAGCCTCATCTCCCCGATTACGCTTCGCTAATCGGGGCTACGACACGAGCGAAGGTGTTGATATGAGCCCAACTGTTTTTAAAGAAGCCGGTTTTCGGTTTTATTTTTTCTCTCGGGAAGAGCCGAGAATGCACGTTCACGTGCAGGCGCAAAACGGCGAAGCAAAATTTTTGGTTGGACCCCGTCATCGCTTTGGCGCAACATACCGGTTTGTCTCACAGAACTCGTAGGTACTATTAGTTTCGTAGGGTGGGCACGGTTTTTGTGCCCACGCGGCATTGGGACTATTCCTCTTATCCGTGGACAGAAAAGCTTTGTCCGCCACTTTCAAGGCTTTAACGCGTGGGCACTAGCGTACCCACCCTACATTTTGTGAGTGTTGATCGATAAACCCACCTGTTGGTAATGCCGGTAACGCTGGCGGCCGGCTTGTTTGGACTCCTCGCTGTTGTCCAATATTTCCAAAATCCGTTCGGTCGGCGGTTCGGCGGGCGGAAATGCCGACGACAGGTTGACGATTACGCCGCGCCAGGCGTCCGGAATCTCGCTGCCGCCGATCAAAACCGTGCCGGGATATTGCGGCGGCAAGCCGCGGTAGATTTGATGCGGTACGAAACTGCCGGCGCGGAAGGTCCACAAGGCTTTGTCGATTTGCTCCGCCTGCTCGGCCGATTCGGCCAGCACGTAGCAGAAAAAGCCGCTACGGTAGATTTTCTCGATCAATTTGCAGGCGAATTCCTGGCGTTGCTGCTGGTCGTACGTGCCGAGCACGTAGAAACTGACTTCAGGCAGTGCGCTGTCGGTGGCGGCGGTCATGGCGGTTTAGGCGGAGCGGCGCGGCCGCCGCTCCCGGTTGAGGTGAATCAGGCCTGAGCCCGGTTCAACAGGTATTGCACCAACAACGGCACCGGCCGGCCGGTGGCGCCCTTGTTGGCGCCGGTGCGCCAGGCGGTGCCGGCGATGTCGATGTGGGCCCAACGGTATTCCTCGGCGAATTTGGACAGGAACACCGCTGCGGTGATGCTGCCGCCGTCCGGGCCGCCGATGTTGGCCAGGTCGGCGAAATTGGATTTCAGTTGTTCCTGGTATTCTTCCCAGATCGGCATCCGCCACAGCAAATCGCAGGCGGTTTCGCCGGCGCCGATCAGTTCGTTGCAGAGTTTGTCGTCGTTGCCGAACAAGCCGCTCGGCACCCGGCCTAAGGCGACGATGCAGGCGCCGGTCAAGGTCGCCATGTCGATGATCACGTCCGGGTTGTATTTTTTGGCGTAGGTCAGCGTGTCGCACAGGATCAGGCGGCCTTCGGCATCGGTGTTCAAGATTTCGATGGTCTTGCCGGACATGCTGGTCCAGATGTCGCCCGGTTTGTTGGCGGCGCCGTCCGGCAGGTTTTCCGAGGACGGCACCAGGCCGACGATGTTCAGTTTCAAATTCAACAGGCTGGCGGCGCGGATGATACCCAGCACGCTGGCGCCGCCGCACATGTCGTATTTCATTTCGTCCATGCCCTGACCGGGTTTCAAGGAAATGCCGCCGGCGTCGAAGGTCAGGCCTTTGCCGACCAGCACGATGGGTTTGGCGTTTTTGTCGCCGCCCCGGTACTCCAGGCAGATCAGTTTGGCCGGCTGGCGGCTGCCGCGGGTCACCGACAGGAACGAGCCCATGCCCAGCGCTTCCATGTCGCTTTCTTCCAGAATTTCGCAACTCAACAGCTCGTGCTGGCCGGCGAGCGCCAGGGCTTGCTCGGCCAGATAGGTCGGGGTGCAGATGTTGCCGGGCAGGTCGGCCAGTTGTTTGGTCAGTTCCACGCCCAGGGCGATTGCGACGCCTTGTTGCAATCCGGTTGCGGCTGCGGTTTTTTGGCTGTCGTTGGCGAGAATGCTTAGTTGTTGCAGCGGAATTTTATCGTCGATTTTTTTAGTGGCGCTGTACTGGTACAGGCCGTCGTTGAAGACTTCGACGATTTGCCGGGCTTGCCATTGGTTGTCGGCAGCGTCGACATCGATATCCAGCAACGCGCTACAGGCGTTTTGTACTTTGCTGTCTTTAACGGTTTTGGCCGCGGCGGCCAACGCCTTACGGTATTGTTTGCGGCTGACTTTGCCGCGCTCGCCGAAGCCGACCAGGACGATGCGGGCGATACTACCGTCCGCCAGGTTGTTGACCAACAGGGTTTCGGCGTTTTTGCCCTTGATGTCGCCCCGCGCGATCAGTTTGCCGATCAGGCCGCCCTGCGCCGCATCCATGGCCGCGGCCGCCGGGCTGAGTTGCTGGTTTTCGTAGATACCCAGCAGCAGGCAATCGCTTTGCAGTTTGTCTAAGGGGGCGCTTTCTATAGAATAGTCCATTTGATACATCCACTATCAAGTGTCTTGGATTGAGGGTTTCTGCCGGTTGCAGCGGTATTGCGACCGATTATACATGAGAATATCGGGAGAGAGTCTTTGAGCGTCGAGCGCACAATGCCCAGTTCCGGCCGGCCGTTTCGGCTGTTGACCGTGCTGGATAAAATGATCATCAAGGAGTTGTTTTTCACGGTCACGGCGGTGCTGACCGTGCTGGTGGTGATTATCGTCAGCCGCAAATTCATCCGGGTGCTGGCACAGGCCATTGAGGGTAATATCGCCAATGAGACGGTGATGACCTTGCTGGGCATGAAAATCGTGATTGCCACCACGGCGTTTTTACCGGCCGCCTTGTTCATGGCGGTGTTGATGGTGTTGGGACGAATGTACCGCGAACAGGAAATGTCGGCCATTTCCTCGGCCGGCGGCGGGGCGTTCACGATTTACCGGTCGGTATTCTTGCTGGTGGTTCCGCTCAGTCTGGTCGGCGTAGGTCTATCGATGTTTGCGGCGCCGTGGGCCGAGGCGCGGACCGAACAATTGATGCACCAGGACAAGCAAAACGCCGATATCCGCGGTATTTCCGCCGGGCGTTTCAGCGAATACAGCGACGGCGAATTGATTTTCTATACCGAAACGGTGGACGACGAAGGCCGCATGCGCCATGTGTTCGTGCAAAACAAGCAGGGCGGCAAGCTCGGCGTGGTCAATGCCGAATCGGGCTGGCTGAAAAATCTGCCGGGCGGTTTGTATCTGGTGTTGGAAAACGGCCAGCGGGTGATGGGCGTACCCGGCAATAAGGATTTCGTGATCGAAGCCTTCCAGGAATATTCGGTATTGATCGAAAAGAAAGTCACGGTATTGAGTCTGGGCCGGGAGGCGATCCCGACCCGGGCCTTATGGGTGTCGCCGGAATTGCGCGACATTGCGGAAGTTCAAGACCGTTTGAATACGCCGCTGGGTGTGGTGTTGCTGGCAGTTTTGGCAGTGCCGCTGGCCAAACTGTCCCCGCGCGGCGGCATCTACGGCAGCATGCTGGTCGCCTTCGGCATTTACTTCGTCTACGGCAACCTGCAGCGGGTCAATCATAGTTGGGTCATCAGCGGCGCGTTGCCGGCTTGGGTCGGTTATTTTTGGGTGGATACGGCGTTATTGTTACTGGGGATAGCGATGCTGATCCGCCTGTACGGTTGGCGCTGGTGCTTGCAAAGTCTGACAGGAAAGGTTGCCGGATGAATGTGTTAACACTTTATATCGTCAAGGAAGTCGTGAAAGGATCGCTGGTGGCGGTGATTTTGTTGCTGACCTTGTTCAATCTGTTCAGCTTCAGCGACGAATTAAAGGACCTGGGCCAGGGTGGCTACAATTTGCAGACCATTTTGTGGTTTCTGACCTTGACTTCGCCGCGGGTATTTTACGAATTGGTGCCGTCTTCGGCGCTGTTGGGGAGCCTGTTCGTGGTCGGGGCGATGGCTAACAACCGGGAAATCGTCGCGATGCGCGGTGCCGGACTGTCGGTGGCCTGGATCATCCGCACCATTATGCTGGCCGGGCTGGTGTTGGTGGTGGTTGCGGTCCTGGTCGGCGAATTCGTCGCGCCGCCTTGCGAACGCGCCGCGCAGTTGCTGAAAACGACGGCGTTGCACGACGGCGTGGTGATGCGGTCCCAATACGGCATGTGGCTGCGGGAAGGCGACAGTTTTATCAATGTCCGCAAAATTCTGGACGACGGGTCATTGGCTGACGTGCGGATTTACGATGTCGGCGAGGATAAACATCTGCAGCGCGTGACTCAGGCCGAGCACGCCCAGTTTCTCGGCGACAAGCAATGGCGGTTGGAGGGGGTCAAACATTCGGAAGTCACGCCGCAGCAAATACTCGCCGGCGCTCAGGAGCAGCAGGCTTGGCGTTCTGGGATAGACTCCGATCTGCTGAAAGTGGCCGTGGTCAATTCCGACAACCTGTCGCTGTACGATCTGTTCATGTATATCGATTTTCTGAAGCAGAACAATCAGAAGTCGCAAAGTTACGAGCTGGCGTTTTGGAGCCGGTTAATCAATCCCTTCGTCACCTTCGTGATGTTGATGGTCTCGGCGCCGTTCGTGATCGGCATCGGCCGCGGCGTCAGTACCGGAGCGCGGATCATGATGGGTATTGTGATCGGCATGACCTTCAATATTTTCGACCGGATTGCCGGCCATGTCGGTTTGGTTTACGACATGAATCCGATGTTGATGGCGATGTTGCCGAGTACCTTGGTGTTTTGCTGCGCGTTGTACGCGGTGAAACGGGCCAGCTAAGGCAGGTGCATACTGAGTGGAATCTGGCAGAAGGCGCCGGTTGCTCTGCGGCAACCGGCTCGAGCGAAAGCGGGTTTTATTTGCGGGTCATGAACAGATAGAGAAATTTACATTTTAATACCATATCTTTTTCGTCCAGTTCCACGACGGCGCAGTCTTCGTATTTTTCCCGGCCCGGAGTGACTTGCTTTTTGATTAAGCCGTCGGCCACGCTGTATTTAATCGGAATGGTCATTTCGCCGATGCCGCTACGGGCATCTTCGCCGGTGGTGACCAATGTGCCGTCTTTTTGAAATTCCCAGGTTACTCGGAGCGGTTTTTTCTCTCTATCCAGGGCGAGGGATTCGGCAGTGACCTGCCATTTGCCCAACAGCTTGGCGTTGTCCGCCAACTTCACGTCGGCAACGGCATTGGCGGCGGTCAATGCGGCAAACAGGGATAGGGCTATTGTTATTGTTTTCATTGTGTGCTCCCGGCTCATGAAGAAGATGGAGCCGGGAATATAGCACATCCGATTTTGGCTTCAGCGCTTTTCTTCGCAGTAAACCACGCGGGTTTTGGACAGGCGGTCGTGCCAGGCTTGGCGGTCCTTGTCGAACAAGCACCAGAGAAAACCCAGACCCAAACAGGCCCAGGATAACAGCGCGCTGAAAAAACGCAGGGTGGCTTGCGGCCAGCCGACAGGTTGAGCGTTGGCGGAGACGACTTTGATTTTCCAGGCCTTTAAGCCCAGGGTTTGGCCGCCGTGGGTCCAAAACCAGCCGTAAAAGGCAAAGCTCACGGCCAATAGATAAATAGGATACAACACTTGGCTTGCCGCGAAAGCCTCGCCGCCGTTGAAGGGTAGCGCTAGTGCAGTAGCCAGGAACAGCACAGCCAACAAAAGCAGTGCGTCGTATATGACGGCTCCCATGCGGCGTAAAAAACCCGGCCTCGCTATGGCAGCGGTGCCGGGTTCAGGTTGGCTCGGTGGATTTGCTCTGCGCAATTATTGTTCGAACAGGGCCAGTTTTTGTCCCATGTACATGCTCATTCCGACCAATGCGCCGACCATGGCGATGGAAAACACGAAAGGCGGCCGATGGAACAGCAAGATCGCGAAATCGGCAACAAACAGGCTGGTGAACAATGGGCGGTCGACAAAGCCCAGCAACATCTTTTTAAACATACGCTCCACACTCCGAAGTAAAGTGCCCGCGGCCTGACGAATGGGTGCGGGCTTGACTGGTATTCAAGGTATTACGCCGGTACGCGGCGCATGGTCGAATTCTACATTCAACACAAGGGAATGTAAAAGAAAGTGCTCGATTGAGCTTAATTCTGGCGAGGTGTTATGATAAAGCCTGATAGCTGCGCGTGCTGCAGCCACACGGTTTGGCAGGTTTCAATCAATTAAAGGAATACAATTATTTTTAGCTTCATCAAAAAGATCTTTGCACCCGTGAGTTTGGCCGCACCATCGGTCAGTGAGCCGGTCGTTGCCGATAGAGCGAAGATTTATCCGCGTTCCGAGCACTGCATCTCCCGCACCCAAATCAGCGAGAACGCACTCAAGGTATTGACGCGCTTGAAAAAAGCCGATTTCGAAGCCTATCTGGTCGGCGGTTGCGTGCGGGACTTGCTGCTGGGACGGGAGCCCAAGGATTTCGATGTGGCGACCAACGCCAGCCCGGAGCAGGTGAAACAAATATTCCGCAATTGCCGCATTATTGGCCGCCGCTTCCGCTTGGCCCATGTCTTCTTCGGCCGGGAAATAATCGAAGTCGCCACCTTTCGCGGCGGCGCCGATAACGAGGAATCCGACCGCCAAGTGGTGCACGAAGACGGCCGCTTGCTGCGCGACAACGTGTTCGGAACTTTGGAAGAAGACGTCTGGCGTCGCGATTTCACGGTCAACGCCCTGTATTACAACATCCGCGATTTTTCGGTGGTCGATTACACCGGCGGTATGCAGGACCACGCGGCCGGGGTGTTGCGCCTGATCGGCGATCCGGAAGTCCGTTACCGGGAAGATCCGGTGCGGATGATCAGAGCCATTCGCTTTGCCGTCAAATTGGGCTTTACGCTGCATCCGGACACCGAGAAACCGATTCACGCTCAGGCCGACTTGCTGAAAAGCATTCCCTCCGCCCGGCTTTACGATGAGGTATTAAAGCTGTTCTTGGCCGGTTACGGTTTGCAAACCTTCGAAATGCTCCGGCATTACGGGTTGTTCGGAATTTTGTTCCCGGAGACCGAGCGCTGTCTGACTACCCAGGAACAGGACTTTCCGCGTCTGTTTTTGATTCGAGCGCTGGAAAACTCCGACCGGCGCTATAACGACGGCAAGACGCTGACGCCTTATTTTCTGCTGGCCGCACTGCTGTGGGAGCCGCTGCAGGTCGCCGCGCAAAAGCGCATCGCCAACGGCGAAAACGAGACGCTGGCTTACCAAAACGCCGCCAACGAAGTTTTGGCGCGGCAAATCAAAATCACCGCAATGCCCAGACACATCACGCAGTCGATGCGCGACGTCTGGTTCATGCAGCCCAAGTTTGCCCGCACCGTCGGCACCCGGCCGTATCGCTTGCTGGAGCAGCCTAAATTCAGGGCGGCTTACGATTTCTTTCAGTTGCGGGCGGAAACCGGCGGCGCCGATCCGCAACTGGTGGAATGGTGGGCGCAGTTCCAGGAGGCCGACGAGGAATTGCGCAAACAAATGACTGCGCCCGGCAAATCCGGCGGCGGCAAACCGCGCAACCGCAAATCCGGCCGCTACCGCTCTCGAACCAAGCCGGTCGCCAATCCGCAATGACGGCGCTGAATCCCGGCGTCGAAGCCTATATCGGCCTGGGAAGCAATCTGGACAATCCGGTCGAACAACTCAAGCAAGCGCGGACCGAGATCTCGACGCTAGCCGGCGTCGCCGAATTGGCCTTTTCTCCACTTTACCGTAGCGCACCGGTTGGCCCGCAGGATCAGCCCGACTTTGTCAACGCGGTGATGAAAATATCCACGAGTCTGGAGGCAGCCGAGTTGCTACGCCAATTGCAGGCTATCGAAACCGCCCATGGCCGTTTGCGTTTGGTTCGCTGGGGGGCAAGGACGCTGGACCTAGATATTCTGCTTTACGGGGCAAGCATAATCACCGAAGCACAGTTGGTCGTACCGCACCCGGAAATGGCGAAACGGGGGTTTGTGCTGTATCCGTTGGCCGACATCGCGCCGGCCGATTTGCCTATCCCAGGGTTCGGGCCGCTGGTGGACTTGCTGGCTGCTTGCCCTCAGGCCGGTTTACAGAGGCTGGAGCCGTGAAACTTTACGCCGATACCGCAAAAAGTCTGACCATCAGCGATTTGGCCGCGATGAAGCGTAACGGCGAGAAGATCAGTTGCCTGACCGCTTACGATGCCAGTTTCTCGGCGCTGTTGGATCAGGTCGGAATCGACGTGCTGTTGGTCGGCGATTCGTTGGGCATGGTGATCCAAGGTGCCAACAGCACCGTGCCGGTCACGGTCGACGACATGGCTTACCATTGCCGGTGCGTGGCAGGCGCGGCGCAACGGGCTTTCATCGTCGCCGATTTGCCGTTTGCCAGCTACGCCGAACCAGCCCAAGCCTTGGCCAATGCTGCGCGCTTGATGCAGCAAGGCATGGCGCAGATGGTCAAGCTGGAGGGCGCAAAAATCGACGTGGTGCGTTTTCTGGCGGACCAAGGTGTGCCGGTTTGCGGCCATCTGGGTTTACTGCCGCAATCGGTCAACCGCTTGGGCGGATATCGGGTGCAAGGCCGCGACGCTGCGCAGGCCGAAGCTATCTTGCGAGAGGCGCAGCAACTGGAACAAGCCGGGGCCGGGCTGTTGGTGCTGGAATGCGTGCCGGCTGCGCTGGCCAAAACAATCAGCCAAACCCTGGGCATTCCGGTGATCGGTATCGGCGCCGGCGTCGACTGCGACGGTCAGGTACTGGTGTTGTACGATATGCTCAACATCGGTGCCGGCAATCGGCCCCGCTTCTCCCGCAACTTCATGGCCGGTGCGGCGAGCATAGAAGACGCTGTCGGCCGTTACCATCAGGCGGTTAAAGCCGCGCAATTCCCCGGGTTGGAACACAGCTACTAATCCATGCAAACGGTCGATAACGTCGCCGAGTTAAGGCAAATCATTCGGCAATGGCGGCAAGCCGGCCAGAGCATCGGCTTCGTGCCGACCATGGGCAATCTGCATGCCGGCCATATTCATTTGGTCGAAACCACCAAGACGCAAGCGGACAGGGTTGTCGCCAGTATTTTCGTTAATCCGACCCAATTCGGCCCGAACGAAGACTTCGACAGCTACCCGCGCACCGAAACCCAGGATACGGAAAAATTGGCCGCCTGCGGCGCCGACTTATTGTTCTTGCCCGGTGTCGCCGAAATATATCCGCGGGCTTCGCAAACCCGGGTGTCGGTTGCGGGGCTATCTGCTTTGCATTGCGGTGCCAGCCGGCCCGGTCATTTCGACGGCGTCGCCCTGGTGGTTTGCAAGTTGTTGAACATGGTTCAACCGGATTGGTTGTTGATGGGGGAAAAGGATTTTCAGCAGTTGGCTCTGATTCGGCAGATGGTGGCCGATTTGAATATTCCGGTTACGGTGCAGGGTGTAGCGACCGTGCGGGAAGCCGACGGCTTGGCGATGAGTTCGCGCAATGGTTATTTGACCGAGCTGCAGCGGCAAACTGCGCCGGCTTTATACCGGGCTTTAATTGAAGCCCGTGATGCCTTGCTGGCCGGGGCGGCCGATTATCGAGCGGTGGAGGACGGGGGTAAACACGCGTTGCGAGCGGCCGGATTTAACGTGGATTATTTTTCGGTCTGCCGGATCGCCGACTTACAGCCGGCCGGACCCGGCGATACGGAGCTGGTGGTGTTGGCCGCCGCCAAATTGGGTTCTACCCGCCTGATAGACAACGTGTATTTTTGTATGCCAAGCGCTTGAAGATGCAGGGTTTTCGCGCAAAAATGCTAATGCTTAAATTTGATAGCCAATCCGATTTCAGGCATAATCGCCTGCCCTAGTATTGGAACTTGCTTACCATGAACATAAACATGCTTAAAGCCAAGCTGCATCGCGCCCGCGTGACCAATTCGGAATTGGACTACGAGGGTTCATGCGCGATCGACGGCAAGATTTTGGATTTTTCAGGGATCCGGGAATACGAGCAAATCCATATCTATAACATCAACAACGGCCAGCGTTTTACTACTTACGCTATCCGTGCCGAAGAGGGCTCGGGCATTTTCTCGATTAACGGCGCGGCCGCCCGTTTGGCATGCCCCGGCGATTTAATTATCGTCTGCGCCTTCGCCAGTCTCGACGAGAAGGAACTGAAAAACTACAAGCCGACTTTGGTTTACTTCGACGGCAACAACAAAATCACTCATTCCAGTCATTCCATTCCTGTTCAGGCCGCCTGATTCGATCGGCCGCCGCGGTTGATGCGGCGGCCGATAGCCTTTTTAGGCTTCAGATACGTCTATTTCGCTGACTTTCTCGGTCAGTGTAATGCTCTGCTCTATCGCCACCAGTATCTTTTGCATGCCGATCCGTTTGTTGGCATTAATCAAGATCGGCGATTTAATCGAACCCTTGATAGTGGGTTTGCCGTTCTCCTGCTCGTTGTCCTTGTGCAGCAGGATCAGAATTACCAATTCGTCACCGGGGGCAACTTGCAGCAAGTCTTCCTCGGGATCGGTCACGGTAAAGTTGTAGTTGATGTTGAAATGAGCAGGATGTGCGACCGAGAAGGTCAGGTCTTCATTGTCCACCGATTGCAGCCAATATACGATTTCGCTACCTTCTTGATGGAACAGTTTGAAACGGGTTTGATCTTCAAAACCGGGCAGGCCGCGCGGAAAATTGATGATGGTTTCCGGATTGATTTCCTGGTTGCCTAATAACTTCGATTGAATTTCCATGGTCCCGCCCGTGTTGAATGAAATCTGAATCGGCAATTTCTGCCTAACGCACCAATGTATAGCACGGAGCCGGTTATTTGCAATCTCGCGGGCTGAAACGGGAGTTTCCGGCAATGAAAAAATGCGCATTGATCTGGCTACACCGCTAGCGGGAGTCTTGCGGTAGCTGTCGGCAGGAAATCAGGAAAAAGCCAACCGCAAATTCAAACAGAAAGGTTTGCCGAAATTCGGGAAGGGAAATCAAAACGGCCCGCAGAAGCGGGCCGTTCAATGCCTGGAGTGCGGAAAATTAAGCGAGGGTTTTGCGGCGTTGCCAGCCCAAAAAACCCACCACGCCGCTCAAGAACATCCAGGCGCTTGCCGGCAACGGTACGCCGGTAACGGTATCGGTAGGCGTTAAATTATTGATGAAAGAATCGCTGTTGCCCGCCGCGCCGATCGATCTGACGTGCAAACCGATCCGCAACGCACCGCTAGTCAGCGCGGTCGTGACGTCGTCGAAACTGTAGCCGCTATTTAGCGAGACCAGGATTCCTAGTAGATCGGAACTGGTATTCACGCCGAGATTCGGATTGCCCGGGTCGACATTGGCACCAAAATAAGGCGTAGGCGCGAAACCGGGAACTGCGTTATTGCCGCCCGGCAATACTACGTTTTTCAAGGTTCCGTTGGGTTTGGTCCAGCTTACCGGGCTGAAAGAGGTAAAACCGCTCAGGCTATTGAAGATCGAGGTTTGCGAAGCCAGCAAGCCGCTATCGTCGAAATAAACTTCGGCGATGTTGGAAGCGATCTGGGCGCTGTTGGCAAAAGTAAACAGGATTTTGTTGGTCAGGGATTGATTCAAAAATGCCGCGGCGTCGGTATTGTTGTAAACGTCCATTTGCAACTGGCTACCGACATCTTGGGCGCCGTTGCTGGTGATGCGGGTGAAATTAAAGCTGGTCGGCGCGGCCAGCGCGGATGCCGACGATAACATTAAGATGCCGGCCATCGCCGCGCTTTTGAAAATGGCGGTCACATTCATAGATTGTCTCCAACGAGTAAAAAAGTGTTGCAGACAATCATACTGGGCTAAAACTTAACTGTGACTGAACCAAAGGACAATAGGCTTCATTCGAGGCTGCCTTGCAATCGGGTCACCCAGGAATCCTTTGCGTAAGGATCGATGTGAAATGCCGATGCGGCCGGTTTATGCAGCAAGCCCTCTTCGCCGGATGCGTTTGGATTGAGTTGGCGTTTCTCGACGAAGTCGATTAGCCGGCGCAAATGGTAGATCGCCAATACCCGGTTGGTTTCGGCGCCCTTGTATACCAAATAGCCGACGTTGTCTTCGCCGATGTCGCTGTTGCGTGCCAGTAAACCGGCCAAGCGTTGCTCGTCAGTGCCGGCCAGGCTTTTCAAGGTGGAATCGGGATGCGCGCGGGTCAAGTCGAGTAAATGTGATGCCAGGTTGCCATTCAGCTGCTGTTGTTGCAGGTGATCCAATTCGCCGTCGTCCAACAGAAAGCTTTCGGCAACCAGATAGTGCCGGTCGCGCTCGCCGTCGTTGGCGAACAGCGATATTTTCGACACTGCCGTGTCTTCCAGTGCGTGCAAAAACTCTTGCGGCGAGCGTATGTGCTTGTCGATGGTCACAACCCAAGGCAAGGCGCGGCCGCTCGCGTGAAACCGGGTTTTGACGCTGCCTACCACACCGGAGCGCGATAGCTCTAACTCCCGGCCGGCCGGCTTCACCAAGAAAGCGTCTACTGCGGTAATCTGCGTGCGAAAACCGGCCGCCCGGAATTGGCCGATAATCGTCGAATAACGCGGATGGTAAGGAATACCGGTGCCGTCGTACAAAATGTTGATACGTTGTTCGCGAGCCCTTTGCGCGACCAGGTCGCGTAGCCGGTTGGCGAAGGGTTCGATGTAAATGTAATCGTCGCTGTGATGGTTGGCGGCGGTCAGTAAACGATATAAATCGCTGAGTTTGCGGAATTCGTCCAGCGATGCGATGACGAAATTGTCGCCGCAAATTGCGCCGGCAATTTCCTCAACCGCGGTTTTGCCGGCACCGGCTCCGCCCATACTCATTAAAAACTGCGGTTCCGCCGCCGGCGTTTTACCGGTAAAGATCGCATCGCAGGCCGCCAGCAGGATGCGGTTGATTTTGCCAAGCCGGTCGTAAGCGATTTCCACCGTGCGCCGCAGCCTTGTCTCCCGCTGGGCGGCGGTCAGCATCTTGTCTTTTAAAGACGGGTTGTCCGCCAATAAGAACAAGTTAGCCTGTTCTCCGCCACACTGTCGCAACAGGTCGAGCAGTTCGGCCTGACTCGGCGAGCGCAAACCGGTCAACATGTTGACGTCCAGGCAAAATAAAGGCGCAATCCCATCACTGCGGACCGGAATCGCGTCGACCTCGGTCTTGCCCGGCGCGCGCAAGTCCTCGGTGCCGGGCAGATAGCCGATCACGTGTTCAGACACACTGAGCGGGTTGTCCGCGAAATGCTGGCCGGCGATCAGTTGCTCGGCTGAAATGCTCGACAACGGCACCAGGCCGCCTGTGACGGTGAGCAGGCATTCGATGCCGTCCGGTGTGGTGTGGGACAGAAATGGAATGCCGAGCAAAAAGCGCTTGTTCTCCGGCCATCTGCCGTAGCGGTTGGCATGATTGCGCAGGTGTTTGGTGCGGGTACAATCCAGCGCGTGTTGGAAGGCTCGGCTCAATGCCCGGTGCTGGCTGGCGTGGTTGTGTAACACCCGAGCGTCTTCCGCGGTCAGGCGGCGGAAATCGATGCCTTGGTCGTAAACCGCTTTGAAGGCCGGCAGATTGCCTAATGCGGTGATAAAGAAGTCCAGCGTGATCCGGTTGCCGTAAGCAAATGGCCTGATTACCCTTAACGAGTGGTAAAAGCTCGCCAGCCGCTCGGCGATGTCTTCGCTGTAAATAACAAAACCGTTGTTGTCGAAAATCGCACTGTCGCGATTGCTGTCGCCGTCGAGCACCAAGCGCTCGATGGCGATCCGGAATTGCTTGCGCTTATCGGCCTCCGGCATCGTGCCGGGGCGGTGCGGGACCGTGGGCTGTTCTTTCCAGTCGCTGAACATTTCGCGGTGAATCCGCGAATATAAACCGGTCATGTAGGTGACCCGTTTGGTCTGATCGTGAGAAACCGTGGTTTCCAATTCGTTCAATAGCGTGGACAGCAAGCTGGTGCCCTGGGCAATCGCCAGCGCAGTACGCAAGCGTTTTAATGGGCGGTAACCCGGCAGGGTCCGGCAGGGGTTTGACATGTTTTACCCTCTTATTATTTTTTTCGATTGGGATTCGGCCGTCGCCGGAGCTGAAAATTACGTGGTTTGCCGGCAGAAATCAATTGCCCGATGCGTATCTTGCCATACCCCATCGCTTCCTGCGGAAAGAAGCCGGATGGCTCGGTGCCCGGGCATGTCGGCTGGTCTTGAGTCGACTGACTTTGCGCGTTTCGGTCGAGGGGCTGCCGAAGCGATAAAACCAGTCTAATTATGCGGGATTGGCGGTCGGCTGCTCAGCGTTGGGTTAGCATCCAAATTTGTCGGCTGCGAATACGTTCGGAACAATCCTTGCCTATACTTTGCAGCAATTAATTACAAGGGCTTAATTTATGGATTTTTTGATTGCTCCGGCCGTGACGCTGATGAATAGACTGAGTTATCCGGCCAAATTCACGTTGTTGTTCTTGATAGTCTTGATCCCGATGCTGGCGATGGGCAGCATTTTGGTCAAGCAATTTGTCGGCGAAGCCGAATATCTGCAAGGCGAACGACTGGGCCTGGACTATATCAAGCTGCTGAGATTGCCGATCGAACATATTCAACAGCACCGGGGTATGACTAATGCTTACCGCAACGGCGCCGGACAGTTCAAGGAACGCATCGTCGGTAAACGCCAGGAGATCAACGCCGATTTCACCGAGTTGGCGCGGCTGGACCAAACGGCAACTTCCCTCCTGAAAACCGCGGAGCGGTTGGACAAACTCAAGCAGCAATGGGAAACAGTCCAAACCAACGCGATGGATCAGGAACTGAGCGCAGTGATAGGAGCCCACAATAACTTGATTGCCGATGGTCTGGATTTGATCACCCATATCGCCAATACTTCCGGCATCATCCTCGATCCGAAGCTGGACAGCTTTCATCTGGGTTTCGCGCTGACCGCGGATTTACCGCAACTGATCGAATTCATGGGCCAAACCCGAGCGCTGGCTTCCGGTGTTGCGGCGAAAGGCCAACTCAGCCCCGAAGCGAAAAATAAACTGCTGCTTTCGATGGCCAATATCGGCACCTATGCCCATAAGCTGGATAGCGGCCTACGGGTGGCGGCTGCCGAAAATCCCGCTGTCGGCGCCAAGCTACAGAGCTTGATCCAAAACCATATCCAGGCCTTGACAGCAATGCAGGATTTAATCCGCCGCGAATTGCTGGAAAGCGAGACCGTCAACGTCGGCAGCGACAGCGTGTTTCAGACTGCTACCGAAGCCATCACCCAGTCTTACCGACTTTACGACGGTCTGATTCACGAACTGAGCGCGCTGTTCGCAGCCCGTGCTGACGCGGCTAACCAATCTTTGCAGTTTACCGTGGCTGGCGTGGCCGGCGTGCTGTTCGTCGTGGTGCTGCTGCTGGCCGGGTTGACCCGTTCGGTTAACCGGAATATCGCGCTGATCAATAGTGCAACCCAGCGTATCGCCAAAAACGATTTGACGGTGCGCCTGGCTATCGATTCCGCAGACGAAATGCGCGAAATCGGCAAAAACTTCAATGCGATGGTCGAAACCAGCTCGGCCCTGCTGCGTGAGATCATGCTCACCAGTACCGACTTGCGTGTGTCTTCTGAGCAAGTCTATAGCGTTGCCAACCAAAGTGCTGCCCACATCGATCGCCAGCGCCAGGAAACCGCTTCGGTGGCGACGGCGGTCACCGAAATGAGCGCGACCATCCACGAAGTGGCGTCTACTACCAACAATGCGGCGCAAGCGGCGAGCAGCGCCAACGAACAAGCCAAAAACGGCAAAAATGTGGTGCAAGGCACTACCCAGGCCATCAGCCAACTGGCGCGAGATGTCGAAGCGGCCGCTAACGTGATCCGAAATCTGGAAAAGAGCAGCGAATCGATCGGCGCGTTGTTGGATGTGATCAAAAGCATCGCCGAACAGACCAATCTGCTGGCATTGAATGCGGCAATCGAAGCGGCCAGAGCCGGCGAGCACGGCCGCGGTTTCGCGGTCGTGGCCGACGAGGTGCGCAGCCTGGCCAGCCGGACCCAAGAATCGACTGCAACGATAGAAAACATGATCGCCCAATTGCAAAGCGGTACGCGCGAGGCGGTCAGGGTGATGCAACAGAGCTGTAATCAAGCCCAGATCGGCGTCGAGCGCTCGCAAGATGCCATGCAGATGTTGGAATCGATTAGCCGCTCGGTAGCGACGATCGACGCGATGAATTTGCAGATCGCCAGCGCTTCGGAGCAGCAAAGCGCGGTCACCGAGGAAATCAATCGCAATATCATCCACATCACCAGCCTGTCGGAACAAACCGCAACCGGCGCCGAACAAACCACGCAAGCCGCTAGCCACCTCAACCGGTTGGCGGAAAATCTGAACGGTTTGATTAACCAGTTCAAGATCGGCGCTTGACTTGCCGGGCAGCCCGGTAAACTGGCCTGCTTGGTTACAGCGGAGCACGACTATGAAAACCTTGATGTTATTGCTAAGTATCTGCGGCGTGGCGCTGCCGGCGTTCGGCGCCGAAACCTGCGCCGATTTGTTGAACTTTAAAATGGCCCGGTTGCGATCCACCGAACAAATCGACTTTTGCCAAGCCTTCCGGGGCAAGCTGGTTCTGGTGGTCAACACCGCCAGTAATTGCGGCTACACCCCGCAATTCAAAGGTCTGGAAGCGCTATATCAAAAATACAAGGATCGCGGCTTGGCAGTGGTGGGCTTTCCGTCCAACGACTTCAATCAGGAATTCGACGAGGCCGAAAAAACCGCGAAAGTGTGTTACATCAATTACGGCGTGACCTTTCCGATGCTGGAGAAAAGCGCGGTGACCGGCGCCAATGCCAACCCATTCTTCCGGAAACTGGCCGAGGCCAGCGGCCAGGCGCCGCAATGGAACTTTCATAAATATCTAATCGGCCGTAACGGCGAATTAATCTCGGCTTTCCCCAGCAACACCACGCCGGAGCAATTGGACGCCAAAATCGGCGAATTGCTGTCCGGGCATTGATTCCGTGCGGGTCGGGAAAACTTTGCGGCGCGCTAGTCGCCGTGCTTGAAGTTTTTCCCGATTCGTCCTGTTCCTGCCTTACGCGTAGAAATTTTCAGCAAGCGTAAAAACTTCGGGCACTCGAAATGGCTGGCCGCGTTGCAGTCCGCGGCATGAAGCAGGCCATCGCGCATCAAGGCCAATTCCTGGATTCTGCGATCCAGCTCCCGAGCTTGCGCGCGCAACAAATCGCGGTCGATGTTCATCCCTTCGGCCGAGAGCATCGTGGCAATCTGGTCCAGCGACAACCCGGCGCGCCGGCCCAAAGCGATCAGCCCCAGTCTTTGCAGCGTTGCGTTATCGAACTGTCGCCGCAGGCCGACCCGGCCGCTGGAGCGGATCAGGCCTTTTTCCTCGTAATACCGCAACGTGGACGCCGGCAATCCGGAAATCCGTGCAGCTTCGGCAATATCCATCCGTTTTCCTTTCGAAATTAATGCTTGACTTAAAGTCGGCTTGAGCTCGTATTCTGAGCTGGAACCCCATGCGCCGCAATGCCCGATGCAACGCGGCGGCATGGCAATGACCCCGAACCCGTGAGGAGAAAACATGGATGCGACTTTTTGGCACCAAAAATGGGAGCGCCGCGAAATCGGCTTTCATCAGCAACAGGCCAACCCGTTATTGGTGGCTCATTTCGGTAAATTGAATTTGGCGATCGGCAGCCGGGTAATGCTGCCCTTGTGCGGTAAAACCCGCGACATCGCCTGGTTGCTGGCATCCGGTTTCCGCGTCGCCGGCGCCGAACTGAGCAAGATCGCGGTCGAGGAATTGTTCGACGAACTGGAACTGGCGCCGTAGACTCAATCGGCCGGCCCGCTATGGTATTATCGGGCGGATAACATCGACCTGTTCGTAGGTGATATTTTCGAGCTGTCGGCCGACCTGCTCGGTCCGGTAGACGCGGTTTACGACCGTGCCGCTTTAGTCGCGCTGCCCGCCGAAATCCGGCAAAAATACGCAGCCCATCTGACTGGCTTGACTGGCGCCGCGCCGCAGTTGTTGGTGGCATACGAATACGACCAAATGCTGGCGGAAGGCCCGCCGTTTTCTGTGGCTGCCGACGAAGTGCGCGACCTTTATGCCGGCAATTACCGCTTGACGCCGTTGGCCTGCACTGTAGTTGAAGGCGGTTTGAAAGGTAAGGTGCCAGCGCGAGAAACGACTTGGTTAATCGAAAAACCGGATGCGCAGTAGATAGGGCGCTTGTATTCGATCATGATGCTCAGCGAAGGCTGAAAGCTTTATCAATGTCCGGTGAGGCCGAAGGGCGGGGTCCGGTTTCATGGCAAACGAAACCGAGGGTAAATCTGCGGAAAATTTGGTCGGAGTGAGAGGATTCGAACCTCCGGCCCCTGCCTCCCGAAGGCAGTGCTCTACCAAGCTGAGCTACACTCCGTAACGTCAAATATTTTAACAAAGACCGTTAAAACCGACATGTAATTTTTTACGAGACATGCGCGCTGCGGCCTTAATTTTCCGCGGTTGCCGGTTAAGGGCGGGACCGTAGGCGGCGAAAGGATGGCTTGAAAATGGTCGCCCGTGGACGCTTTCGGCATTGGTATTTATTTGGAATCGATGCCAACTAATTTCGACAGCCTGCTAATATTTCACGAGAGCGTGCCTGACTGCGGCTGTTAGTCTGCGCTGGCGCGGATTAACGCTAACGAAAATACCGGGTTGTTTGCCCTGGGAGAAGTGAAGATGAAACTAGCCCGTCTATTCTATTTTAACGTTGTGTTCGCGCTGATTTTGCAACCGGCGCAAGCCAGTGTGACCAGTTCGTTCGATGTCGACAGCGAGAGCTGGCAAATCGTCAGCTTTGCCGATTTTAGCCAGAACGACTACAGGATTGTCGGTCAATACCAGCCCAGTTTCATGACCGGCGGCGGCAACCCTGGCAACTATCTTGCCGCAAACGACCCGGATGCCGGCGACTTTACCTTTTCCGCGCCGGGCGCATTTCTGGGGGCTCAGTCGGCGGCCACCGGTCTGTCCTATGATTTGACCTACCGCAACGGCGACGTAAATTGGCAGACTACCGACGTCATGTTGGTCGGGAATGGCCTACGCTTGCTTTGGAAGCGCAATCCAGACATCGTACCCAATAGTGGTTGGACGCACATTGGTTTGAGCTTTACGCCGTCGTCCGAATGGAGGTTGGGTACCTCGACCGGCGGCTTTGCCAGTGAAAACGACTTCCGCAATGTGCTATCCAATTTGAGCGGGCTATACATCCACGGTGAATTTACCAATGGTATTGTCGAAACCGCCGGATTGGATAATGTGGTGTTGCAAACTGTGCCGTTGCCGGGGGCTTTCTGGCTCTTTGGATGGGGGCTCTGCGGTTTTTGGCGCTCCGCCCGCCTGAATCGCTAGCGCTAGGCGGAAAGAATTGATCTGCAACGCTGGGGGCGAAAAGCATGAGCCAATAGCGCCCTTTCCCCGCTTCGGCACGCCGATTGATTGCGACTATTTCTGGAAAGGAGTCGCACGACATAAGGTAGATCTACGGTATTTCGTGCAGCATGGAATACGTCTGCTGCGGAAAATTCCGCGCTGAATCTAAAATAAGCGATATAAATCAATATCCTGGGTTGTGCTTGCTGTATTGGCACGCGGTTTGACTGTTATCGGTTAACCGAAGTTGAACTTCGGCACCCGATAACCAAAACCAGGAGATAGCCATGAAATTCACCGCCACGCTAACCGCATTCGCCATCGCCGGCCTGGTCGCCGTCAACGCCGAAGCCGCCACCGTGATCGACCGCGAAGCCTATTCCCACGACGCCGACAACGGCGCCTACAACCCGGACTGGCTGGCCGAACTGCCGGATACGCTGAAACTAAGCCAGCTATCCCTACCCGGTACTCACGACACGATGTCTTTGTACGGCGGCGATGTTCCGCAAACCCAATCCATGGATCTGCGCGAGCAACTCGAAGCCGGCATCCGGGTATTGGATATCCGTTGCCGCCACGTCAACAACAACTTTTTGATTTACCACGGAACGGTTTACCAGAAAGCCAGTTTTACCGACGTACTCGACGCGGTGCAGGCGTTTTTGACGCAACACCCCGGCGAAACTGTGGTGATGCGGGTCAAGGAAGAATCGACTCCGACCGGTAATACCCGCGAATTCCGTCAGACCTACGACGCGATTACCGCCAAATATCCCGGCCTGTTCTGGCAACCCGGCGGCAACTTCAATCCGGCGCTGGGCACGGTACGCGGCAAGGTCGTGCTGCTGCAAAACTTCGCGGAATCGACCCGGCAGGGTATCAACTTTAGGGAGCTGGAGCGGCAGGGTACTGCGCCAGACGACTGCCCTTTAAATAGCAATTGGGACTTGTACGGGGTTTGGGAAAAGGCCAGGACCCAATTCATGGCGGCCGCCAGTGGCGACCAGGACAAAATCTATATTAACCGCTGTCTGACCGGTTCCACCGGCGGTTTTCCGTACTTCGCCGCCAGCGGCAAAAGTTCGCCGCAAACCGATGCGCCGCAGTTGATGACCGGCTTGACCACGTTGACCAATCCCAACACCTATCCGGATTTTCCGCGGGTGAATTGCCTGGGCAAGCTGTGTTCGATCGCCTTTCTCGGTACCAATCCGCTGAGCAGCCAATTTTTGCGCAATCTGCGTACCAATTACGCCGCATTGAATCAGGTTTACCAAACCCTGAATCTCAATATCCGGGTCAGCAAGCGGATCGGTATGGTGATGATGGATTTTCCCGGTAAAAGCTTGATTAACAACATCATCGCGATGAATAAATAGGGTCTTTGGCAGTACGCGCCGCAGGTCGGCCGAGCTGCGGCTACCGTCCCGAATTCCCGGCCAATCGCCCCTGCCGAATCAGCGGACTCTTGGCCGGGGCCGATTAATTTTCTATCCTGCGCGGTAACCGGTAAAATCGTCGCATAAGCTATGCGCCAGCTTGCCGAAGGCGGCGGTAACCGATTTCACCATTCAGGGAGTTCCATTTCATGAGCAATACACAAACTCACGCCGAAGTTCTGGTTTTGGGCGGCGGCCCGGGCGGGTATACCGCGGCGTTTCGCGCCGCAGATTTGGGCAAGCAAGTGGTTTTGGTCGAACGCCATCCGGTATTGGGCGGCGTTTGTCTGAACGTCGGCTGCATTCCGTCCAAGGCATTGTTGCACGTCGCGCAAATCATCCACGAAGCCGAGGACATGGCCGCGCACGGCGTTAGTTTTTGCAAGCCGCAAATCGATCTGGACAAAGTCAGAAGCTGGAAGCAGAGCGTGACCGAAACCCTGAACGGCGGTCTGGCCAAACTGGCTAAACAGCGCAAGGTGACGGTGATTCACGGCGAGGGTAAATTCGCTGGCGCCAACAGCCTGACGGTGACCAACGAGTCCGGTATCCAGACCGTGACTTTCGACAACGCGATCATCGCCGCCGGCTCGCAGCCGACCAAAATTCCCGGCTTCCCGCACGACGATCCGCGGGTTTGGGACTCCACCGACGCCTTGAGTCTGAGCAGCGTGCCGGAGAAACTGCTGATCGTCGGCGGCGGCATCATCGGCCTGGAAATGGCGACGGTTTACCATGCATTGGGTTCGAAAATCAGCGTGGTGGAGTTGATGGACCAGATCATCCCCGGCTGCGACAAGGATTTGGTCACGCCGCTGCAACGCAAGATCAAAAAGCAGTACGACAACCTGTGGCTGAAAACCAGCGTCAAGGCGATGGAAGCCACCGATGCCGGCATTAAGGTGGCGATGGAAGGCAAAGACGCGCCGGAAAGCGAAACCTTCGACGCGGTATTGGTCGCGGTCGGTCGCCGCCCCAACGGTAAGCTGGTCGATGCCGACAAGGCCGGCGTTAATGTCGACGAACGTGGTTTCATTACGGTCGACAAACAAGGCCGCACCAACGTTAGTCATATTTTTGCGATCGGCGACATCGTCGGCAACCCGATGCTGGCGCACAAAGCCACTCACGAAGGCAAAATCGCCGCCGAAACCATCGCCGGCCACAAAGCCGGTTTCGATGCATTGACCATTCCGTCGGTGGCTTACACCGACCCGGAAGTGGCCTGGATGGGTTTAACCGAAACCCAGGCCCAACAACAAGGCGTCGAATACGACAAAGCCACCTTCCCCTGGGCCGCCTCCGGCCGTTCGCTTGCCTTGGGCCGCAGCGAAGGCTTGACCAAAATCCTGACCGATAAAGCCACAGGCCGCATTCTCGGTGCCGGTTTTACCGGTCCCGGCGCCGGCGAATTGGTGGCCGAAGCGGTATTGGCGTTGGAAATGGGCGCCGATGCCACCGACATCAGCCTCAGCATCCATCCGCATCCGACCCTGTCGGAAACCTTCGCCTTCGCGGCGGAGATGATCGAAGGCACGATCACCGACTTGTACGTGAAGAAGTAAAGTTCGGGCCGGCCGGTTTTCGGAAAGGAATCAAGCGATGGCTTATAACCGCCGCTACGGCCTGGACGAAGTTCACCGGATATTGTGCGACAGCGAGCGTCGGCCGCGGCCCGAATTGGCCGCCGCTGTCGCCAAGCCCGGTCACGCCATTTCGCTACACACCGAGGCGCGCGAGGATTTTTTTTCGCGCGGCGGCGCCAAGTTACCGGCGAAAGATTCGATTCTACTCGGTTCGCGCAAACACCTGATCCAGGCCGTACACGAGGTGTTGAATTCGGTGCCGGGCCAGATTGAGTTGGCCAAGCTCAACAATCCGCAATGCAAAAAGGTCGAAATTCGCGGCGTCGTATTACGCAAAGGGCGCGATTTCGACATCTTTACTGTGTATCGTCCGAAAACCAAGGGCGCCCAAACGTCGTTCGACTGGCTATCCACCCACAAGGGCGACGGCTTTATCCTGCAGTTGTTTATCCTGGTTTGCAAACTGCCGGGTAGCAGTCGCGAAGAAATTCATATCCAAACCGCTTTCCCGGAAGATTACGCCAGAACCTCAGGCGACGATATTTTGCGCTGAGGTTGCCGTACCGACGATTGGTGCGTCAGGCGGCTTTCTTGGCTTCGCTGCCGCGCGCCAGCAATCCGTTACGGCCTTTTTCGGCCAAGGCCAAAATTTGGTAAGCCAGATCGTCGGCGACGTTCAATTGCTGCAGGGTTGCGTTCAGATGTTCCATCACAATGTCGTAATGGAAGTCATCCGGTCCCAGCTTGATCAGGAAGCTGTGCGCGGGACATAGCAGCGTGATGGTTCTGATTTCCTGACCGCCGATAATGTCCAGCAAAAATGCGAAATCGTTGCCGGTGACCAGGCTGGGCTTGGCGTTGGTGCGGGCAAAAGCCACCGTGAAATACTGGTCCAGCGCTTCCAGAACCGCTGCGTCTTTGCTATTGAAGCTGCTGAAATAAGCCTTGAGGTAAGTCTTTAGCGCCGCGGTTTGTTCGGATGCCGGTTTGGTGAAAAAGAAGCGGTTGATGCGGTAGTCGTCGAGCATCTTGGCGTAAAACACGTCGACGATGCGGCCGACCCAATTGGCGTCGCTGAGAGCGGTGCGCATCGATTGAATTTGCGGGGCTACGGTTGCGCTCATGGCTGTCTCCTGGCACGGTTGATAACGCTCGCCAGTCTGCCAGTGAAGCCCCGCTTGTCAAATTTATGCTCAGATATCGGATAGACAAAAGTTGTGCAGGGCGGTGGGCCTGAAACCGGCCGCGCCGCCCAGCGGTTCAATCCTTTTTCGGTACGTAACCTTCCGGCATTTCGAAGCCGCCGGCGAACAGGAATTTCTCGCGCTCCGCTTCCAATACCTTTTTTGCCGATGGGTCGAAACTGGCCAGGCGGCGCTCGTTGATGATCATCGTCTGCATCGCCAGCCAGTCTTTCCAGGCCTGTTTCGAGACGTGCTCGAAAATGCGTTGGCCGTTCGGGCCAGGAAACGGCGGTGCATCCAGCCCTTCCGCTTCGATGCCCAGTTTCACGCATTTAACCATTCTCGTCATAATAATCCTCGGGATAATGTTGTTGCAGCAGGCGCTTGACCGGTGTCGGCAAGCCAAGTAACGCAAAGTCGGCGGCTTTATACCAAACCGTCCGATCCGCTTCCATCACATTGTTTCTGGGGTTTTCCAGTCTGGCCAGCAGTGGCGTGTAATCCAAGTGGTAATGGGAAAAAGTGTGGCGCCTGGTCGGCAGCACTTGCGGAGTTTGTTCGGTCCGGCCCTGCTGTCGACACCAGTCGCCGGCGGCGGCCATGTCGTCGAATTCCGGCAGGCTCCACAAGCCGCCCCAAATACCGGTTGGCGGCCGCTTTTCCAGCAAGATGCGGTCGTCCGCGTCTTGCAGCAGTAGCCAGTAAGTCTGTTTGATCGGCAAAGCCTTGCGCGGTTTGGCTTGCGGCAATTGCCGGGTCAAACCTTGCTGCCGGGCCTGGCAGCCGGCTGCGACCGGACAGATTTCGCACAACGGTTTGCTGCGGGTACACAGCGTGGCGCCCAGGTCCATCATGGCTTGAGTGTAGGCGGCGGTGCGCTGCGGCGGTGTGTATTCGGCGGCGATTTGCCATAGCTGCTCGCTGACGCGGGCTTCCCCCGGCCAGCCGGAAACTGCGTGGTAGCGGGCCAGCACCCGTTTGACGTTGCCGTCCAGAATCGGCTGGCTCTGGCCGCAGGCGATGCTGAGAATGGCGCCGGCCGTCGAGCGGCCGATGCCGGGCAATTCGCACATGCCGGCCAATGTTTGCGGAAATTCGCCGCCGCCGGCCGCGACGATTTGCGCAGCTTTGTGCAGGTTGCGGGCGCGGGCGTAGTAGCCCAGCCCCGACCAGTATTGCAGAACTTCGTCCAGTTCGGCGGCGGCCAGGCTTTGCACCGACGGGAAGCGCGCCATGAAGCGTTCGTAATAGCCGATCACGCTGGCGACCTGAGTTTGTTGCAGCATGATCTCGGAAATCCAGACCCGGTAAGGGTTGATATCGCGTTGCCAGGGCAAATCCTTGCGGCCGTGGCTGTCGAACCAGGCCAGTAGTTTGCGTTGAAATTGATCGGGGGGCATGGTTGTCGTTAATTCTGTTCCTGGTGTCTGCGGCTACGTTAGCATGAACCGGGGTGGCTTGCTTATGCTCGAGCCGGTTGCGGCGTAAACAGTTGCCGATTGTCATATACATCGGTTTCGAGCGCACGCCCCCGATCTGTTACCGATGCTGATATAGTTACCGGCCAATAGCGTTTACCAAACCAAGTTCGTCATCAGTTCTATCATGAAAATGCCTGCCGCCGACGCGCCGATCGGTGTATTTGATTCGGGCGTGGGCGGATTGTCCGTGTTGCGGGCGATCCGCGCCGAGTTGCCCAATGAAGATTTGCTGTACGTGGCCGATTCCGGTTACGCGCCTTACGGCGACCGCGATGCCGGTTTCATCGAAGACCGGTCGGCTGCCATTGCCGGATTTTTAATCGACGAGGGCGCTAAGGCCATTGTCGTCGCTTGCAATACCGCTACCGTCGTGGCGATCGAAAAACTGCGCGCCTGGTGCCCGTTGCCGGTGGTGGCGATCGAGCCGGCGATCAAGCCGGCTGCCGGCATCACCCAATCCGGCGTGATCGGCGTGTTGGCGACTCGCCAGACGCTGGCTAGCGCCAACGTGGCCCGGCTGTGCGCGGCATATGGCCAGGACGTCGATATCCTGTTGCAACCTTGCCCCGGCCTGGTGGAGCAGGTGGAAAAAGCCGAGTTGGATAGTCCCGCCAGCCGGGCCTTGCTGGAAACGTATCTGGCGCCGCTGCTGGCGGCCGGAGCTGATACCATTGTGTTGGGCTGTACCCATTATCCGTTTTTACTGCCGCTGGTCAGAGAAATCATCGGTCCCGAGCGGGCCATCATCGATCCGGCCACCGCGGTGGCCAAGGAATTGGCTCGGCGCCTGGGCAATCAACGAGCCTCGGCATTGCGCCCGGAGCCGGCGCGCACCCGTTTCCTGTCCAGCGCGGCGGGCAGCAACGCCAGTTCGGTGGTTTCGGCCTTATGGGGCAGCCCGGTCCTAGTCGAGCCGATCCAGGCCAGGCCAATCGCAGCGATTGGCTAGTGCCGGCAACCGGGTGCATAGGCATCAGGCTAAATGTCCGGCAGTCGTTTTCGCCGCCCCCTTTGAGATCAGCGGCCAAGCCCCGAAGATGCGAAATCCCAAGCGGCCCCGGTAGTGAGCGCTGGGGCCTTGGAGCTTGCTTGCTGGCTTTTGTGCGATTTTGAGAAACAATGTGTGTGTTATTTGTGCCATTGTTAATTAAATTGGTCGCCCCTATAGTCTAGCCATGGGTTTGACTATTGGAGTAGACCATGACTAACGCACAAAAAGATATTTTGAACGGTTTGGCCTTCATCACTGGAATCGTCGGCTTCTTATCCGGCGAGTTTATTATTTCGTCGCTGTTGTTCGCCACGACCACCTTTGCCAGCAACATCAACATAAACCGGAAGAATCGGGAAAACTGATTGCTTGCGTCCCGCGCCGGCCGCGGACGGAAAGGATTGCGTTTAGCCGACGATTGACGGTTTGGCTGGTGCGGCCAATCATTTACAATGCCGGCATGATTGAGACTTCGACTTCGCCGCGCATCGTATGACCACGGCCGCAAAAACCTATTTGAATGTGCCTTACGCGCAAAAAGACGCCGCGAAAGCGCTTGGGGCGCGGTGGGATGCCGCCAACAAAAAATGGTATATCCCGGCCGGCAAGGATCCGGAGCCGTTCGGCCAATGGCTGGGTGCCGCGGAACCCGCCGCCAAGGCAGATTCCGCGACGCCGGTTGCGGTGTTGGCGGCAAATATTACCCAGCCGGCCGATAGCAACTTCGTCGCTTACGACGGTGATGAACCGCCCTGGGACTGACCGGTGCGGATTCCGATACCGGCGGTTACAAGCTTATGCCGCCGCTGAAATACCTGGCCGGCTATCCGACCGACGTCCTGGATCAAGTCGGCCGTTTGCTCGATAGCGGTCGCATGACTGCAATTCTGTTGCAAAAATATCCGCTGGCCCACGACATCAAATCCGACAAAGCGCTGTATGCGTATGTGATGGATTTGAAAAACCGCTTCCTGCGCCAATCCGCGCCCCTCGGCAAGATCGTATACGACGACAAAATCGATATCGAACACCAGGCTTTGGGCTTGCACGCCACTGTTTCGCGGGTACAGGGCGGACGATTGAAATCCAAAAATGAGATCCGCATCGGGTCGGTTTTCAAAACTGCGCCGCTGCCGGTGCTGGATACGGTCGTCGTCCACGAATTAGCCCATTTGCGCGAAAAACAACACAATAAAGCGTTTTACCAGCTGTGCGAACATATGCAGCCGGGTCACCGGCAGATGGAGTTCGATATGCGTTTGTATCTGACACATCTGGATGTAATCGGCCCCTTGTACTTGCCGGAATGCGGCGCTTGATTTTTGCCGCCTATGCTCGGACTATTAGCCAATAACCGGATCCTTTGTAAAGGATTGAACCTGTAGCGGAGAACGACATGCTAGTTTCGGAATTGATGACCACCAAGGTGTTTACCGTAGAACCCCACGACCTAATCGACCGGGTGTTTTTTCTGATCCACTACGAAAAAATCCGCCATCTGCCGGTGGTCGAGAAAGGCAAACTGGTCGGTATCGTCTCGGACCGCGATTTGTATAAGGCCTTGGGCCCGAAAAGCAATTCCAACGTCGTCGAAGCCAACAAGGACAACACCCAGTTGCACGTGGTCTCGCAGAAAGTCGTGCACATCATGCACCGCGGCGTCTACACCGTGACGCCGGATACGCCGGCTTCGGCGGCGGCCGCGATGATGGCCGACCACCGCATCGGCGCATTGCCCGTCGTCGAAAAAGACAAATTGGTCGGCATCCTCTCCGCCACCGACATTTTGCGGGTATTCGCCAAGTTGGAGCGGGCGCACGAACAATTGGAAAATGACTTGAAGCAAGGCAAAACCGGCGCTTAACCCTGACGGCGGCATGGTTGACAGCGGCCTGACCGAGGTCTAAAACGTCGGCTGCAGCATCCGCCCGGATGCCGTTACGCCAACTTCAGCCAAGAGGTCGCCGTTATGATGAGAATGTTGCTAGAGGTGGTAATGGTGCTGGCCTTGGTCGGCGGTTTGTTTTTTGCGACCAAGGTTTTGGCCAAGGAAAACCGCGACGGCGATAAGTCTGACGGCGATTCGTCGGCGGATTCCGACCGCGGCGACTGAGCGCTTTCAGTCCAACAGCCGGCCAGGCGGGGCGGAAGCAATCTATCGGCAATCGCTGCCTTTTTGCACCGAACAATCTTTTGGGATTTGAAAAATGGCTGCCATACGCAGTATCTGTGTTTACTGCGGTTCGAGTCCGGGCCGTAGCGAAATTTACGCCGCCGGCGCCCGGCGACTGGCCGAAGCCTTGGTCGAGCGCGATTTGCGTTTGGTTTACGGTGGCGCCGGTATCGGCGTGATGGGAGTGGTCGCGGATCGGGTATTAGAACTTGGCGGCCGTGTGGTTGGCGTAATTCCGCAGGCCCTGGCGACCAAGGAAGTGGCTCATCCCGATTTGACCGAGTTGCACGTCACCGCATCAATGCACGAACGCAAAATGCGGATGGCCGAGTTGGCTGACGGTTTTATCGCGTTGCCCGGCGGTATCGGTACCCTGGAAGAACTGTTCGAAATCTGGACCTGGGCTCAGCTCGGCTTCCACGACAAACCCTGCGGCGTGCTGAATATCGGTGGTTATTACGATACGTTGATTCGATTCCTGGATCATGTTACTGCCGAACAATTCGTCAAACCGCAGCAGCGGGCGATGTTGATGGTGGAAGCCGAGCCGTCAGCGCTGCTGGATCGCTACGCCGGCTACCGGGCGCCGGCGGTCGAGCATTGGCTGGATCGCAGTCAGACTTGAGCTTTAGTACTCGGCGTCGTGGTAGACGTTTTGCACGTCGTCCAGATCGTTCAACATATCCAGAAATTTTTCGAACATCGCTACGTCATCGCCGCTGATCGGCGTCGATCCTTTCGGTAAAAACTGAATCTCGTCGGCTTCGAAGTCGATCTCTCCCAGCAGGTCCAACAGGGCTTGTTTAGCCTTGAAATAATCCGAATGCGGCGTGAAAACGGTGAGTTTACCGTTGTCGTTTTCCATGTCAGTGATGTCGACGTCGGCATTCAGCAAGGCCTCCAACACCGCGTCTTCGTCGTCGTGCTTGAACGCCAGAATCGCCGAGTGGTCGAACATGTGGCCGACCGTACCCGGCGTACCGATCTTGGCCTTGGTTTTGGTGAAACACAGGCGGACGTCGTTAAAGGTGCGGTTCGGGTTATCGGTCAGGCAGTCGACGATGACCATGCAGCCGCCGGGACCGAAGCCTTCGTAACGCGCCGGGGCGAAATCCTCCCCGCCGGCGCCTTTGGCTTTGTCCAACGCCTTCTCGATCACGTGGGACGGCACTTGGTCCTTCTTGGCTCGGTCGATCAAGCCGCGCAAGGTCAGGTTGCCGGCCGGGTCGACACCGCCGGACTTGGCGACCACATAGATTTCGCGGCCGTATTTGCTGTAAATCTTGGTTTTGGCGTCGGCCGTTTTGGCCATCGATACTTTTCGGTTTTGATAGGCTCTGCCCATGACTGCGCTGCTCCGGGAAATCGCGGTAATGAAGTCGGCGGATTTTACAGGCAGTTTTTAACGAGGGGAACCGTTAGCGGGCATTTCCTCGGGTACCGGCGCCGCTTCGAGCGATTCAGGGCGCCGGATTTCGTAGCGAGCTAACTCGGTAGCGCGGTTCGCTGTGGCCTGCCGGCGCTAAGGATGCCGAAGCAGGCGGCGGCAAACAGCCATAGCATCGGCGGTAGCGGTACGGCGCTGACGTCGAATGCGATTTCGCCGATTTCCGAAACCAGGTAAGCGTCGTAATAGGTATGGATCTGCAATCTGACGTAGCGACCGACCGAGTCGTCCAGGTCGAATACCGTTGCCGGATAGGGCGCGCGCGGCCGGTTATCGTCCGGCATTTCCGGATTGGTAAATGAACCTACAGCAGTGGGGTTGGCGAAATCGGCGGTCGTCGAACTATACAGGCTGATTTCCGCCACATTGGCGCCACTGTTGGCAGCCATGTTCCACAACGCCATCTGTTTGATGCTGTAGTTGGCGCCTAAGTCGAAATCAAGAATGCCAGTGCACGGGCAATAAGCCGGGCTGATCCAGCCGTTGCCGATTTCCGGGGTGCCGCCGATATGGGTTGGATTCGAGGCGATGTATGCGGCGAAATCCGTGGCACCGCTGGTGAAGCTCAACGAAAGGCCTGATTGGTTGAACATCGGCGTCTCGTCGGTATTGGCCGGAAACCCCGAGATGCCTTTGTAATTGCCTATCGTATTGTTGATCACCGCCACCGGCGACAGGATGGTGCCGGCCAGCGTCGGTTGAGTCATTAAAATCAAGGCGAGTGTGGCGGCGATAGTGCGCAGTCGGGCAAAGCAATGCATAAAACCTCCTGTAGAGTTGAGAGCCTCTGAGCGACACAGCGTAAACTTTTGAGGCGAAGGCTTTTGCAATCTACTCTAGCGTTATAAGTCCGTCAAATTTTTGCTATCCATTCGAATTAAAAAAAAATATTGCATGTCGCGTGACTGTGAAAGTGGCTTGACATCGGTGCCGGTAGCGGACCCGGCTCACATTGAAGCGTCGGTTTGTTAAGCAATTTGTAAGGCAGCGCGGCCAGAATGCCGCCCGAACCAATTGCAAACAACACGGAGTATCCGCTCATGACTAAACCGAAGATGAAGTTGATCAAACATATCTGGGTTTGTTCTTGCCCGCTGGCGATCGGCGCCGGCCATTCCGCCAAGGAGGCTTACAAACGCTGGAGCGATAATTGGAAAGCAAAATCGGTATTTTTGCCGGAGTTTCGTTGCTGATCTGTACACAAGCCCATCGAGTTTGCCGGCAACGGTGGGGCTTGTTCCCCACCGTTGCTTGAGTAGTCTGTTGCTTTAATGTTCTTTGTCGGCGAACGGTTGCAGGCAGGAATAAGGTTCCAGGCCTTGGCATAGCCCCCAAAAACTACCGAAAATCCCTTCGCTGCCCGGTTTCCAGTTTTCGGAGAAGGCTTCGAACACGACGCCGGACCACCCCCGTTCCGCCAGTTTTTCGAAGGTGGAACGCACCACCAAGGCCTGATTTTCCGAGTTGGCGATCCCGCAGCGTTGGCCGGTGTGGCGATTGGTTTCCGAGCCGCCTTCCGGGCCGTTCGGCCAGCCGAATTCGGTAATCACCACGTCTTTGTCGGGATAGGTCCGGCGTAGATCCTCAACCCGGGCGATATGGAAATCGGCGGCTTGTTCCGCGGTCGTGCAGGAGTGAATCGGCGAAAATTTATTCTCCCACCACGGAAAAATATTGGTGCCTATCCAGTCCACCTTGTCGGCAAACAAGGTTGGCCGGCAGGTCAGGCTGCGGTCGCACCATTCCCACCAGGTGTCGATGGTTGTGAGCGGCTGGCGGACCCCGGCCCGGCGCAAACTGTCTATGCAGCGCAAGATTTCGCCGTCGAAACGGTTGCCGTGGCGGGTGCGGACTTCCGAGCCGCAGCTCATAGCGATAATCGTTTCCGGGTAGGATTTGGCCGTTTCGATGCCGGCGGCGATGGAGTGGGTATTCATCGCTATATCCTTGTCCAGCCAGACGATGGCGATGACTTTAAGATGCCGGGTTTGGGCCGAGGCGAATACTTCGCCGAGGCCATTGATGACGCCGTAAGTCATGATGCAGCGAAATGGGGTTTGCTCGATAAGCTGGTCGAGCAGACCGTCTATCAATTGCCGGGACGGCGGCGGACCGTGCTCCGGCGTCAGGCTGCCGACGTAAGGGCTGAACGCAGCGCATTGCAGTGTCTCCCGGCCGAATTGCACTTGCTCCGGCGGCGGCTGGGAAGCCTGGGCTTGCGCGTAGTCGGCGAGAAACAGTTGCAAGAGCAACAAAACTAATGAGCGTTTCATGGTGCCTCCGATATGGGTTGTTATGTTACGGCCGCGGTTGCCGCGAGCGGCGGATGGTTCGTGGTTTTTCAACCTGGGTTTGCCGGTGTTGTCGAGTACCCGGTGTTTTGCTTCAGCCGCGCCGGCAGTATTTAGCATCGGCAGCCAAGCGCCAGCCCGGCTGAACGAAAAGGCGGCAATCGATGTTCAAACGCCGGGAAACGGTGGCGAAATCCGGCAATGGCCTTGCCGGCGGCGGAAGATAAATGTCAGTCCGGTTTTAATCTGGCGTTAAGCCGGGTTTGTTGAAGTCGTACCCGATTTTGGCCGACTGCCGCTACGTTAGCGGATGGCCGGAACGGAATAGTCGGAAATAAGCAAAACAAGGACACACCATGCACTACCCCATCGCTAACGAGATGCTGTTCCACTGGCTGGACAATACCGCGCAACTGTCGCAACGGGTGTGCGTGGTGTTGATTGCAGCCCACGTATCGATTCGGATCGACTGGCTCAGGCAGGCCTTGCGCGGCGACAGTTACCTGTGGCGCAACCGTTTGGTGTGTTCGGCGTTTTTTGGCATCTTTGCAATGATAGGCACCCATAGCGGGTTTTTGTTGGACATTCACCAATTGGGCAAGCGCATCGCCTGGCCGGCGGACTTGTCGGATGCATTGAAACATTCGCAGGCCGTGATCGGGTTTCGCGATTTGATGGTGCTGGCGGCCGGCATCACCGGCGGACCCTGGATCGGCTTCGGCGCCGGTCTCGCCGCCGGCGGCGAGCGTTACCTGTTAGGCGGTTTCGCCGGCGAAGCCAGCGCCGTGGCGACACTGCTGCAGGGCGTTTGGGCCGGGTTGGCGGTACGCTGGTGGCCGATCCTGGCCAAACGTTTGCGCGGTGCGGCATTCATCGCCTTGCTCGGTACTCTGATGCAAAAAGCGGTTTTGTTGGCGCTGGTGACGCCGATGGCCGACGCGCTGGCGCTGGTGGTGGAGACCGCGCTGCCGGTGGCGGTGGTCAATACCTTCGGCTTGTTGTCGTTCTTGTTTGTGATGCAGGATCTGGAGCGCGACCGCTTGGTCAATCAGGCCCGCCAAGCCGAACTGCGGGCCTTGAACGCGCAAATCGAACCGCATTTCATGAACAACACGTTGAATGCGATCAAGGCCTTGATTCGGCGCGATCCCGACGCCGCGGCGCAGTACGTCGTCAAGCTGGCACGGTTTCTGGACGACACCCGCACCAACACCGGCGCCAATTCGATCTCGCTGCAACAGGAAATTACCCAAGTCGAACGTTACCTGGATTTCCAGCGTCTGCGCTTTCCGGACGCGTTTCAATTCCAACGCAATATCTCGCCGCAACTGTTGCCGTGCCAATTGCCGCCGCGTTGCCTGCAAACCCTGGCCGAGAATGCACTGTTGCACGGGATGCAAGGCCAAAACCGGCCGTTGAAAATCGACATCATCGGCGTCGACCACGGCGCAACCCTGACCTTGCGGGTCAGCGATACCGGTTGCGGCATCGCTGACCCGCGCTTGAAAGAATTGGGCAACCGGCCGGTGGAATCCGCGGCCGGCAACGGTAGCGGCCTGTATCAACTGAAGCGCAGCCTGAAGCTGGCCTTTCCGCGCCAATCCTGTCTGGTCATCAATAGTTGGCCGGGCCACGGCACCGAAGTCGTTTTGACCATTCCGAAGAGGACCACAACATGGTAGCCAAACAACGCATATTGCTCGTCGACGACGAATATCTGGCCCGCGACGAACTGAAAGATATTTTGCGCCGCCGGCATCCGGATTTCGAGCCGGTCGCCGAGGCGGCCGGCGCACGGGACGCCTGGGCGGCTTTGCAAGCCGATAGGAATATCAGTGGCGTGTTTCTGGATATCCACATTCAAACCGAAGGCGAGCGCGCCGGGCTGGATCTGGCTTACGCCATCAACAGCTTGCCGGCCGCGCCTTGGATCGTTTTCATCACCGGTCATCCGCAGACCGCGGTAGAGGCGCACCGGCTGCATCCGGCCCATTATTTGTTGAAACCGCTGGACGATGCCAAGGTCGACGAAGCCTTGAACTGGATTCGGCGCCAGGCGGTGCAGACCGCAGTCGCTGGCGCAGCCTTGCCGCAGCGAATCAAAATCCGCCACCGCATCGTCAACCGCTTCGACGAGCGCGAAACCCATGTCGAATACGTCGATCCGCAGGAAATCGTATTTGTCGCCAAAAATAACGCCGCCAACAGTTTGCGCATCCAGCTAAGTAACGGCACGGCTCTGGACGGCGTTTACGGCGCGCTAAAGGAGTGGGAGCACAAATACCCCGGACTGGGCTTGGTGCAGATTCACCGCAGCCACTTGGTGAATATCCGCCAGATCCGCAGCTTGCGGCCGCGGCCGGGCGAGAACGAAGTCTACAAGGTCGCGCTAAAGGATTCCGGGCACGAACTCGCGGTGGGTCCGGAATATCTGGACGCGTTACGCGAGAAAATGGATGCCGGCTTGGTTTATTGATCCGGTCCGGACGAAAGCTGACTTGGCGCCCGTCGGGTATAGAGCCCGGCTAGCGATAGTGTTTTGCCCGGCCCGAATTCGGCGCCGGCTCAATCTGCTGTTATACGGGATAAGGTCGCGTTCTTGGCGCGTAGGCTATTTCGCCCATTCCAAACGCAATTTTGCGGTTCCGGTCGGTGTCCACCGATGATCCTAAGCAACGCATCGTTAAAACCTAGCCATATAGAATTCGTTAAACCTGTTGCCGCCGATGTTAAGCGAACCGATTCTTTCGCCCTCGATCGCGAACCCGAACTTTTGATACAGCGCCAGCGCCGCCTGGTTGTCGGTGCGCACGGTTAGTTCTATGCGTTCAATTCCGGCCGTATCGGCTTTGCCGATAACAACTTCCAACAGCTTCGCGCCGGCACCGTGTCGCCAATGCGACTTGACCACGCCGAGCACCAGCGATGCCGTATGCGCGTTCCGCCGCTGTTGATTGCCCACCAGCACGCAAAAACCGATTATGTCGCCTGCCGTTTCGGCGACGTACATGAAACGCCGCTCGCTTTGGGCAAACGCCGCGATGATCGCCTGTTGTTCGGACTCGGTGGTTTGGCGTTCGCCGGGTTCGAATAGCATGAAATCGGTTTCGGCATCGAGCTGGTTGAACAAGCGCAACAGGGCTGCGGCATCGGATATTACGGCTTCTCGTATCTGCATCTGGGTTGGGGGTTGGGTTGCCTGGAGTGAGTGAAGGGAGAATTGGGCGCTAGGTTAGCTTCCCGGTTCGAGAACCAACTGGTAGTGCTCCACTGTTGGAAATGGGCTGTAAAAATGGTGTAGTAAGCTTGCCCATTCCCGATATTCGGGCGACGAACGAAAGCCGATGGTATGCGCTTCCAGGGTTTGCCAGTTCACCAACAGAAGATAGCGGCTCTCATTTTCCACGCAACGTTGCAGTTGGTGCGAGATATAGCCCGGGCTATTGGCAATGATGGCCGATGCGACCGCAAATGCCGCCTCGAAATCGGTCTCTTTGCCCGGAATAATATCGAGAATGGCCACTTCAAGCATAGGGACTCCAAAAGCGAATCGCGGCGCTAAAGCGTACAACGTTCTAGCTCGTGCAAATAAATAAAATTGGGCGCTTTCACTCCGGCGCGCTTGCGGATTTCCAGCAGTTCCGCCGATTCGAAAAAGCGGCGGGCCTTTTCCAAGCAAGACCACTGCGAAAAATGGACGATGTTGTTCGCATCCTCGTCATAGCGTAGCAATTGGTAACTGATTTCGCCGGCACTTTTTCTGATGCCCGCCGCTTGGTCGAAAATGGTCTTCCATGCCGGATAAGACTCGACCTCGTGAATAATCAAAACATACTGCATAGTGGCGATTTGGTGGGTTGTGGTCCGGATGATGATACAGAAAAAGTCGCGTGTGCTGAGCGAGCTTTTCTTTTTAACGTAGTTCATTACCTCCGCTAGCGGTTGCAGGCTTGCCATTGCAATTCACAATTGCGATTTTTAGTGGAATTTAAATGGAGAACGCTACGCAAAACAGCACAGCTGGCTTGCGCCGCCGGATTCGAAGCGCTCGAAGCCGGCGGCTAAAGGCCGGTTACTGATTGCCGAAAAACGCCGCCAGCGCTGCAGCGCGGTCGGCGGCTACGATTTGCGCGTGGGGCCGGCTTTCGATCAGTTGCATATAGCTCTCGATGCCCGGAATGTGGCTGTTGACCAGGTTTTCGCCATAAATCTTTTGGGTGGCGAAGCCGACCAATTGCAAATGCGGCCAGGCGACGACGTCGGCGGCGGTGAACGAGTCGCCCAGCGCGTAAGGCGCCAGTTTCAACATTTTGGCCAAGCCGGCCAGACCCGTGTCGAGTTTCTGCCGGACTTCATCCTTGGTCTCCTGCGACACGCTGCCGCCGAATAGCGCTTCCGCATACAGACGGCGGGCAATCAGTTCCACGTTTAGCTCGATGTGCTGGATAAACTCCCGGCATTTAGCGCGTTCGAATCCGTTTGCCGGATACAGCGGATGTTGCGGAAACGCGTCTTCCAGGTATTCCAAAATCGCCTGCGATTCCGACAAATAGCCCTCTGCGGTTTTGATGAACGGAACCTTGCCCAGCGGCGAGCGTTTCAACACCGCTTCGGTTTGGCTCGGGCGTAAGGCTTCCTCGACGAAGGCGATTTCCTTTTCCATCAACGCCAGTTTAACTTTGTTGTAATAGTTGCTGATTGCTATGCCGTATAAAGTAATCATCGAATGATCTCCATCAAGTAAAAGTGTTTTCAGAACAGACCGGTCAGTCTGTTGCAATAATACAGACCGGTCGGTATAGTTGCAACTCCGTTTTTGCAAATATCTGCGTATGGCCCGTAATCTTCAGCAACATATCCTCGACGTCGCTTCGGAACTGTTTTACAGCCAAGGGATAAAAACCACTGGCGTCGATGCCATCGTCAAGGCCGCAGGCACCACCAAGATGAGCCTGTATAAATATTTTCCGTCCAAGGACGACTTGGTGGTCGCGCATTTGAGTAAAAGCCGGGCCAATTTACAGGAGGTTATCGAAGCGGAACTGGCCCAAGCCGGCGACGATCCGCAGCGAAAGCTGCTGGCCGTATTCGACGTGTTCGAACGGCTGCAAGCCAGCCCGGCCTTTCGCGGCTGCCCGTTCATCAATGCCTCGGCCGAATTCGCCGAGGCCGGCAGCCCGGTGCAACTGGCGGCTGCCGAGTTCTCCGAAGGTTTTCGCCGCTTGCTGGCGACGCTGGCCGCCGAGGCCGGCGCTCGCGATCCGGATAATTTGTCCAAACATTTATCGATGCTGATTGCCGGTGCACTGGTGCGGGAACAGATGCAGCGCGGTTCGGCGCCGATGCGCGCCGCTCGCGAAGCCGCCGAGATCTTGATCGAACATGCCTGCGCGCAGTCCGGACCCGCCGCACCGGCTTAACCGCATACAATAGCTCCACCGGCCGCACCGCGGCTTTCGTCGACACTATCGATCCATGTCATTACGCCAACTCGTATCCCAAACCGCCGTCTACGGCCTGAGCAGTATCCTCGGCCGCTTCCTGAATTACCTGCTGGTGCCGCTTTATACCTACACCTTCAGCACCGGCGAATACGGCGTCGTCTCGGAGTTCTACGCCTATGCCGGCTTTGTCGCCGTGTTGCTGGTATTGGGCCTGGAAACCGGCTATTTCCGCTTTCGGCAGCGGCCGGAATTCGCCGGCGAACGGGTTTACCGCAACGCGCTGAGCCTGTTGCTGCTCGCCAATTTGGCTTTTGCCGGCGGCGTCTGGTTATGGCAGGAGGATTTGGCGGCCTGGTTGCAATACCCGCAGCATCCGGAATATCCGCTCTGGTTCGCCTGGATACTGGCGCTGGACGCCTTGTCGGCTTTGCCGTTCGCCAAACTGCGGGCCGAGAATCGGGCCTGGCGCTTTGCCGGCATCAAAATGGCCGAGATTCTGATCGCCATCGGTTTGAATTTATTGCTGTTACTGCTCTGGCCCAAACTGGCGGCAATTTGGCCGGATAGCGCGATCGGCCGTTACTACGACCCGCAAGTCGGCGTCGGTTACATCTTTATCGCCAATCTGGCGGCCAGCGCCTCTAAGTTGCTGCTGCTGCTGCCGCAGTTCAGAGCCGTGCCGTTTGTTTTGGAGCGGGCGGTATTGGCGCCGGTGCTGCGCTACTCGCTGCCGATGATTGTGATCGGCCTGGCCGGTATGGTCAACGAAATGCTGGACCGGGCGATTTTGAAGCTGCTGTTGCCCTACGATCTGCAAACCAATCTGCAACAGTTGGGCATTTACGGCGCCTGTTACAAATTGTCGATTCTGATGACCTTGTTCGTGCAGGCCTTTCGTTATGCCGGCGAGCCGTTTTTCTTTTCTTATGCCGGCCGGGACGACGCTAAACGCACCTATGCCTTGGTGATGAAGTATTTCGTGATTGCCGGCGTGTCGATCTTTTTGCTGGTGGCCTTGTTCATCGACCTGTTCCAATATTTCATCGGCGCCGAATTTCGCCAGGGGCTGGCCGTGGTGCCGATCTTGTTGATCGCGAATTTGTTGCTCGGCATCTACGTCAACTTGTCGGTCTGGTACAAACTGAGCGACCGCACCGGCCTCGGCGCCTGGGTGGCGCTGGCCGGTGCCGGCGTCACCGTGGCGTTGAATATCCTGCTGATTCCGGAGTACGGCTACGTTGGTGCCGCCTGGGCCACGCTGGTTTGTTATGGATTTATGGTGTCGTTGTCCTGGGGCTTGGGCCGGATTTACTATCCGGTCGATTACCCGTTGCTCAAGATCGGGTTTTACTTTGCGTTGGGGCTGGGCCTATATGGCGCCGACCGTTACGCGGTGGCGCAATACCAATGGGATGTTTGGCTTTGCGGCAGTTTGGGTATGCTGATTTATCTGGCGCTGGCGTACTCGCTGGACCTGCGGCCAGTACTGGGCAAGCGTCGGATTAACGGGTGAAGCCGCCCAGCACGTTGTCGGCAATGTCCTGGTGCAGATCGGCGAAGTCTTGCTCGCTTAAGCCGACAAAATTCAACACCAAGTCTTGGATTTCCAGCCATTCGTAATCCGGTTGATAGCCCCAAAACAATTTATCGATATGTTCGGCCATTTTCAGGATGGCCAACAAACTGAGCTCGCTGGCGTCGCCGCGATCGCGCGCCGCGAAGCGCGACTTAACTTGGTGGTGGTCGCGAATCACATTGGCGATGCGCTTCTCCAAGCCCCAGGCACGCGCCAGAAAATAGCCCAGCACGGCATGTTCAACCTGGTATTGGCGGTCTTCCGCAGTGCAAATCGACTGTTCCGGCGTATTGATATGCTGCGACATGAACTCGGCATACCCGGCGAAATGCTGGGTCAACAGCGGGTGGCCGGCGTTGTGGAATAAGCCCAGCATATAGGCTTCGTCCGGGCGCGGATAAAACACGGCGCGGGCGATGGCGGTCGCAGCCATTGCCACGTTTAGCGGCGAATCCCAAAAATTCGGCGGATTGGCGCCTTCGTTTTCTTCGAACACTCGTCGCAAAGCCAGACCGGCGACGATATTGACGATATTGCGCAGGCCGAGCAACGAGGTAGCATGCTGAATCGATACTGCTTTGGTGCGCAAACCGAAATACGGCGAATTCACACTACGCAGTACCAGCGCCGACAAACCGACATCCTGAGCCAGAATCTCGGCGATGGCGTCCAGTTCCGGATCGTCTTTCTGCAGTTCTTTATGCAGTTTGTCCAGCACGTGCGGGGCCGGAGGGATTTTGATGTTTTTTAAGGCCTTACGGACCAATTCGTCTTCGGTAGTATTTGTCATGGTTACCGGTCCTTAGGCCGAAAAAAAGATGCTTGCGGATACGATTGGCGCCGCTGTTCGGCGCGGCGCAAAATTTGTTCGCGGGTAGGGTTGTCGGAACTGCTCCACGAACGGATTTCATCCAGCGAGCGAAAGCAGCCCAGGCAAATATCGTTGTCGTCCAGGCAACAATTGCGGATACAGGGCGAGCGGACAAACGAATCGTCGGTCATCTATTATCGGTGTTTTCGAAAAACTGTTTGGCTGCCGTCACATCGAGACCGATCTGCTGCTTTAGTTGATCGAGCGAAGCAAAGCGGGTTTCGTCGCGCAGTTTGTGCTTGAAATGCACTTCGACGTATTGGCCGTAAATATCCTGGTTGAAATCGAATAAATGTGTCTCCAGTACCACTTTGGAGCCGCCATCGACGGTCGGCCGCGAGCCGACGTTAGCGACTCCCCGATATTCGGCGCTGTCGAGCCCGGTCATCGTCACCGCGTAGACGCCGACAATCGGCGTGTTCTTGCGTTGCATCCGCACATTGGCGGTCGGGAACCCCAGCTCGCGGCCGCGTTTGTCGCCGTGAGCGACCCGGCCGCAGACCGAGTAATCGCGGCCCAGCATCGATTTGGCCTGAGCCAGATCGCCTTCCCCCAACGCGTCGCGGATCAAGGTACTGCTGACCCGTGACCCAGCCAATTCGAAGGAGTGGCTATCCTCCACGCTGAATCCGTAAGTTTCGCCGCGGTGCTGTAATAGCGCGAAGTTGCCGCGCCGGGCCTTGCCGAAATGAAAATCGTCGCCGATCACCAAGTGTTTGACGTTCAGCCGCCGTACCAGGATGTCGGCGATGAATTGCTCGGCGTCGTAATCGGCCAGACTGCGGTTGAACGGCATCACCAGCAATTCGTCGATCGGCAACTTGGCGAATTGAATGGCTTTTTCGCGCAAGCGAGTCAGACGCGACGGCGCGTGATCGGCCAAAAAATATTCCAGCGGTTGCGGTTCGAATACCATCGCCACGGTCGGCAAATTCAGCCGGCGGCCGTGTTCGGCCAGTTTGGTGATGACCAGTTGGTGGCCCAGATGCAGGCCGTCGAAGTTGCCGATCGTCAATACGCAGCCGTTGCGTAACGGCTCCAGATGATTTAGGCCTCGGATTAGACGCATGATCGCAAACGAGTTAAAAACGCCAATTCTACCAGTATGCGCAGACACAGGCCTACAGGCACCGGTTCCGGAGCGCGCGGCATCGCCGGTCTGACAATACGAGGCTGCGGAAACTGCACCCAGTATAGGCAGCCTGAGCCCATATTGGGTGCGCGCGGTCAAATAACGGACGTTCAAGCTATGGAGCGCTTCAAAGGTGGCTTGGTTTTATCTATTTGGCTACTCTCGGTATCCCCGCTGCAAGGCCCTGGTCCACCCTGTCTGGACTCGGTCGCGGATAGATTTTCGGATTTGTCCGACTACACTTGAAAAATCCAAATCGATCTTGCTACGGACTTCCGGATGGCGACTAAACCGACCAATACCTTGTACAACCACAACTCGACCGCAAAGCCGAGCGTGGTCAGTAAGAATCTGTTATCGGGCGAGGTCAAAGACGAAGATTGTCCCTGGGTCCAGGTCGGCCAGCTTTACCTGTCGGTGACGATAACCGGCGAAAACTCCTGGTTGCCGCTGGTCGCGTTGTTGCGGTCCCAAGGCCACAAGAATTTCAAGGTGTGTTCCGGACGCCACGGCGACATCCCGAATATCGTCGATAGAAAGGGTATGACGCTGAATGTGTTCGACAACAAGCACATTGCAGAAGACAAAGCCATCAAGGCCAGAGCCCTGAAAGAGTTCCCCGACATTACCATCGAAATCATCGATACCCAGCAAAGCAAAACCGACCAGATTAAATGGTTGCAACAAGAAACCCAAAAACACCTGAAGTCCAATATCCCGGTGATTTACGCCTGGTGTTATTCGCTGTTTACTATGTGCGAATTCAGCATGCCGGCGGTTGGCGATTCGTTGAAACTCTACGAGAAAGTGGAATACGTCAACGCCCAGAATGCCGAGTTGAACAAAACCATCGCCGAATTGGTGCTGACGTATTTTCCCTAGGTGTTGAAAGGTTAGTCCCGGCGCAAAAGGCTTAAGCCCAAACCCGTTTGCCGCATCGCCAAGTTTTGACGGCCGGTTTTGTGTTTCGATTGGCGCTTAAATTATTGTTTGATTAAGATTAAGTCTTGAAACCCGGGCTCGAGGAAAACCTATGGCTACCTTATTCTGGCTACAAACCGGCGCCTGCGGCGGTGAATCTTTAACTATTCTGTCGGCAGAGGCGCCAAGTTTGGAGCACTTGCTGTCAGACTGCGGCATCGACATGCTTTGGCATCCGTCGCTGTCCCATCAACCGATGCGCCATCACGACGAGCTCTATCGGAGCATCGTCGCCGACGAGCAAGCGCTGGATATTTTATGTGTGGAAGGCAGTATCGTCACAGCCCCGCGCGGCACCGGCTTGTACGACAGTTACCGCGGCACGGCGAAAATGGACATGGTGCGCGAGTTGGCGCAGCGGGCCGGGGTTGTGGTGGCGATGGGAACCTGCGCCGCGTTTGGCGGCGTCCATGCCGCCGCGCCCAATCCCGGCGACTGCGTCGGCTTGCAATTCGACCGCGACCGGCCGGGCGGTTTGCTGCCGCGGGAATGGCGGTCGCGACGCGGCCTGCCGGTCGTCAATGTCGCCGGATGTCCGGCGCATCCGCACACGATGACGCAGACCCTGGCCGGCTTGGCGGCCGGCTGGTCGTTACCGTTGGACGAGTTGAATCGGCCGCAGGCCTTCTTCAATACCGTGGTGCATCAGGGCTGTACCCGTAACGAATACCACGAATACGACATTGAAGAACTGGAGCCGGGCGGTCGCGCCTGTCTGTTTTTCAATCTGGGTTGCCAGGGGCCGATGACGCAGGCGGTATGCAATAGCGATCTGTGGAATGGCGTGAGCAGTAAAACGCGGGCCGGTGTGCCTTGTTTCGGCTGTACCTCACCGAATTTTCCGCGCGACGCCGATCTGTTCGCCACGCCGAAAGTCGGCGAGATCCCGGTCCAATTGCCGTTGGGGGTCGAGCGCTCCCGTTATATGGCCTATAAGAATCTGGCCCGAGCCGCGGCACCGGCGCGGGTGCGCAACAAAGAAATGGATGTCTGATGGCGAAGATTGAACTGAACCTGAGTTTGAATCGAGTCGAGGGCGATCTGGAAATCGCTGTCGAGTTGGAGGATGGCGTCGTCAGCCAGGCGCGCACGGTTGGCACTCTTTACCGCGGCTTCGAGCAGATCATGTTGGGTCGGGCGCCGCGCGACGGTTTGGTCATCACTCCCCGCGTCTGCGGTATTTGCGGCACGGCGCATCTGTATTCGGCGGTTTTGGCGCTGGAACAGGCCTGGCAGTTGCCGGTGCCGGCCAACGCGGTACGCATCCGCAATCTATGCCTGATCGCGGAAGGCATACAGAACGATCTGCGTCAGACCTTTCTATTCTTTACCCCGGACTTCTGCAACCCCCGCTATAGCGACCGGCCTTGGTTTGCCGAGCTGATGGATGCCTTCGAGCCGTTTCGCGGCTCGGTTTACCGGCAGACGCTGGCGCTGAGCCGCAAGGCGGTCGAGATCGTCGCCCAATTCGGCGGGCAATGGCCGCATTCTTCTTACATGTTGCCGGGCGGCGTCACCACTCCGCCAGACCTGCGCCGAATTATTGCCTGCCGGGCGGTATTGGATGAGATTCAGCGTTGGTACGAGCAGACCGTTATCGGCGCTGGGCTCGACGATTGGTTGGCGCTGGACAGTGCAGATGCCTATTTCAGCTGGCTGGAAACCCCGGTCCATGCCGCCAGCGCCCTCGGCTTGCTGAGCCGCAGTGCGCGTGGGCTCGGCTTGCAACGCATGGCGGCCGGCACGCCGCATATGCTGAGTTACGGCGCCTGGTGCGATCCGGAGCAGCCGCAGGACCGGCTGGTGCCGGGAGGGTTTTTCGACGGCGATAGCGGCCAGATTGCGCCGTTGGATCAGCTGATGATTAACGAACATGTGCGACACTCCTGGTTCAAGCCTTACCCAGGCGGATTGCATCCGTCAAACGGCGAAACCATTCCCGATTTCCAACCCAATAGCGACCGCTATACCTGGGCGAAGGCACCGCGTTACGGCGATAGGGCGGTTCAGACCGGACCGTTGGCCGAATTATTGATTGGGGGCGATGCCTTGATCGAGTCCTTGCACGCGTTGGAAGGCGGCAATGCCTGGCTCCGGCAATTCGCCAGGGTCCGGCGCATCGCCTACGAACTGGTTTGCGCTCGGCGGATGCTGGACGAATTGAGCGTCGATTTTTCCCAACCGCATATCTTCAACCCGGGCAAGTCGGCCGAGGTCGACGGCGAGGGTTTTGGCCTGATCATGGCCGCGCGTGGTGCCTTGGGGCACTGGGTAAAGATCAAGGACGGTGCGATTGCCCGCTATCAAATCGTCACGCCCACCGCGTGGAACGCGTCGCCGCGCGACAGTAATGGCCTGCCGGGCCATTGGGAGCAAAGTTTGGTCGGCGTCGCAGTACAGGATCCGGAGGACCCGATAGAAATCGGCCACATCATTCGTTCTCACGATCCCTGCCTGGTCTGTACCGTGCATATGCTGGATACCGGCAAAAAGCGCCATTTTGCGCCTTGATCAAGCGGGGCTCCGGCGGCGTGCGGCATATTCTGTGTTTCGGAAATCCCCTCCATGGCGACGACGGCTTCGGGCCGGCCGTCTATCGCCGCTTGGCCGAGTTACCGCAGCCCGGCGATCTGCGCTTGTTCGATGCCGGTACGCCGGGCCTTTCCGCGCTGGTCCTGTTTCAGGATTGCTGCGAAGCGGTGATTGTCGACGCTTCGGCTCCGGCCGGCCAACCCGGCAAGCTGCGTGAATTGCCGGCGTCAGCAATCGCTACGGAACCGACAGCGGTCGGCCACGGCCACGGTGTCGGCTTTCTGTTGCGAGCTCTCGCAGCATTGCCCGAGGCGCCTCCCGCGTTACGCGTCGTTACTGCCGAAGCCGCCAGCGTGGTCTCGTTCCGGCCTGGTTTGTCGGCGCCGGTCGCCCTGGCGGTCGAGCGGACGGTGGACTTGCTGCGCGGGTATTTCGAGATCGAGTCGACATGACCGAGGCGGAGCTGAAGCAGGAATTGGAACGGTTACGGACCGAAGTAACTGCTTTAAGGTTGGCCAATGCGGCGTTGGAGCAGCAGATGAGCCAGGATGCCGAGCATACCGACGCGATGTTAAAGGCCTTGGAGTCGCAAAGTAATGCCTTGCGCGAAGCCAATCGGCTATACCGCCACCAAAGCGATTTTATCGAGCGGGTAATGGATAGTACCGGAGCGCTGATGATCGTTCTCGGCCCGGAGGGAAAGGTGCGTCAGATCAACCAGCTCTGCGCCCAGGAATTGGCGGAGTCGGAACAGGTTTTGCATCAAGGCGCGGCCGATGGTTGGCTGCATCCGGCCGAGGTGCAACGTCTGCAGACCGAGCTTGGGCAGGTGCCCTGGCCGATTTACTCGCCGTTGTACGAGATGGTGCGCAGCCGCGGCGTTTATGCCGCGGAACACCGCTTGCGTAGCGGCGACGGAAGTTTTCGCCACTACTGGCTGAAAGGGGTTTTGCTACACAACCCGCAAGGCAAGGAAGAGGGGGCGGTGATTTGTGCCACCGACGTTACCGAATTGAAGCAACAGGAAGAGCGTCTGCGCCGCAGCGAGAGCTTGTTGAAAGAAGCTCAGCACATTGCGCAGTTGGGCCATTGGGAACTCGATTTGGTCAGTGGCCGCTTAGCATGGTCGGACGAGGTTTTTCCGATTTTCGAAGTGGAACCGGCGGAGCCTCCGCCGAGTTATGAGGCGTTTTTGGCCTTGGTGCATCCGGACGACCGCGAGCAAGTCGACCGGGTTTTTAAAGCATCCGTCGACAACCTGGTGCCCTACGATATCGAGTACCGCTTACGGTTTGCCGACGGCCGCGTCAAATGGGTGCACGTTCGCGCCCAGAATTATTATTCCGCCGAGGGCCGGCCGCTGCGTTCGGTCGGTACCGTGCAGGACATTACCGATCAACAATTGGTCGACGAGCAATTGCGCCTGGCGGCCAGCGTGTTCGATAACAGTCTGAATGCAATTCTGATTACCGATGCCAAGGCCCAGATTCTGAAGATCAACCAAGTCTTTAGTAGCGTTATGGGTTATGCGCCGGAGGAAGTGATCGGTCGCAAGCTGAATGTGCTGAAGTCCGGCCGCCATACCAAGCAGTTTTACCAAAATCTATGGACTTCGTTGCGGCGGGAAGGGAAATGGCAAGGCGAGATTTGGGACAGGCGCAAGGACGGCGCGTTGATCCCGTTGTGGCAGAACATTTCTTCGGTACGCGATAGCGACGGCCGGGTGATTCGTTACATCAGTGTGTTTTACGATCTCAGCGAACAAAAGCAGAACGCGGAACACATCCATTATCTGGCCTATTACGACGCGTTGACCGATTTGCCCAACCGCCAGTTTTTTCGCGAGCGTTGCGAACATGGTTTGGCGGTCGCCCGCCGCAGCAAACAATCCCTGGCATTGTTGTTCCTGGATTTGGACCGATTCAAACACGTCAACGACAGCCTGGGGCATCCGGTCGGCGACGAGGTGCTGCGGATGGCCGGCCAGCGTTTGAAAGACAGTTTGCGTCAAGGCGACACCGTGGCGCGTTTGGGCGGCGACGAATTCATCATCCTGTTGGATAACAATCCCAGCTTGGGCGATACCGAAATTGTCGCCGGCAAGGTGTTGCAGGCGCTGGCGCAACCGTTTTTGGTACAAGGCCATAAGTTGGAAATCGGCACCTCGATCGGCATCAGCCTGTTTCCGGGCCACGGCGATGACTACACCACCTTGGTCAAGCATGCCGATCTGGCCATGTATCAAGCGAAAGAACGCGGGCGCGGCAATTTTCAGTTTTTCGAATCGCATTTGACGGAGCGGGCCAAAGAGCGCTTGTTTCTGGAGGGCGAATTGCGCGATGCCTTGGAGCGCGGCGAACTGGAGGTGCACTACCAGCCGCAGTATGCGCTGGCGGACGGCGCGCTGATCGGGGCGGAAGCCTTAGTGCGCTGGCGGCATCGGGAGCGGGGCATGATCCCGCCGGACAAGTTTATCGTCATTGCGGAAGATTCCGATTTAATCGTCCCGATCGGGGAGTTTGTGTTGCGCACAGCCTGCCGCCAAGCCCGGACCTGGATCGAGGGCGGCACTAGCTTCAAGCGGATGGCGGTCAATTTGTCGGGTGCGCAAATCGAACGCAGCGACGTGTTGGAAATGGTGGGCCGGGTGTTGGCGGAAACCGGCTTATCGCCCCACTATCTGGAGCTGGAGATTACCGAGACTTACATCATGCGTCAGGCGCAGCGCAACATCCGGGTCATGGAGGCGTTGCGCGGCCTGGGCGTGGCATTGGCGATCGACGATTTCGGTACCGGCCAGTCTTCGCTGAGTTATTTGAAGCGTTTGCCGGTAGACAAATTGAAGATCGATCGCTCCTTCGTGATGGATATCCCCCAGGACGCCAACGACAGCGCGATTACCCGTTCCATATTGGCTTTGGGCCATAGTCTGAGGCTTACGGTGTTGGCGGAAGGCGTGGAAACCGACGAGCAATTGGCGTTTCTAAAGGATTTGGCCTGCGACGAAGTACAAGGCTATTTATTCAGTCCGCCGCTGGACGCCGATCATTTCAATCGGCTGTTGTATCGGCAGAAGCCGTGACGCGGTGCAATGCGAGGCCGTTTCGGCAAGGTTGGGGGGCGACAAAAAGAGCCCCCACCTTGAGCAAAAGTGGGGGCCGTCGAGGTTACTTCTTCACAACGAGGAGGCACAACAAAATCAGACGCGCACCGGTTTGGCTGTTTGCAAATTGGCCGTTAGAGACGCGGTACCGAACAGCATGGTGGATAGAATGAATTGTCCGGATACGAAACTCAGAATGCCGGCAACGAAAAACAGGCCGGTGGTGATGTCGCGGTAAAAAGTCGGGGTGTTCATTTTTTTGCTCCTTCGATCGGGGATCGGCGAGTGGCGGCGTTGGGTTAACTTTATGCTTTGTTTTTCGGGTTTACAATGGCGCCATAAATTCATTTATTATTTCTTTTAAGTAAATAATTCTGGGATTGCGGATTGGCCGTTTTGGAGTAAGATTGAATAATTTGTAATCGGCATTTGGATGCGGGCCAATTTCAATCCGCACTGAAATGCAAGCAGTCCGTTGTTAGTTATTGGTTTGTCGCTCATGGATCACGAACGAATCGCCGCCCGCATTGAACATCTCTCTATGGCCACCGGCATTGTTGCCGGCTTGTCCGCCGCTGCCGCCGCGGCGGTGCAACCAACCGGACTGAGCGCATTCGGAGTTTGGCTGGGTTTGGTGGACGAGCCGTTGATCGTCACGCTGGCGCCGATCTTCGGTTGGTTGGCGACTGCCGCCGGTACGCTGTCGGGCAGCGCCTACTTCCTCGCGCAATGGCAAAAACGCCGGTTCCGCAAGCAAGCGGCTGCCAAGTCGGCTACAACCGATTTGTCGGCCGTGCCGGCGAAAGACGACACCTAAGCGGTCGACAGTCTCCCGCCCTTGGGGGCAGACGGCATGTTCCGCTCCGTAAGGCCCGCCATCCTTTATAATGCCGGGCCAATTCCGCCTCCGTGCCGCTGCCGATGATAGATACCTTGTACATCGAATCCGCTGTCGAATCTCACCCGCGTGCTCAGGCGATTCGGGAGCGTTTTCCGAAGGCGCGGACCGTGTTTTGCGAGCGCTTCGGCGAAGTGTTCAATCCCAAGGCGCAGAATTTTCGCCTGCAAAAGCAACGCCCGGCACTGATTTTGGCCGAGAAATTCCAGAAATTCGTATTACCGGCGCCTGCCGGCTACGGCATCGGCGGTCAGCGCAATTACTACTTCTCCCACATGCTGAACTGCCTGTACGACTGCCGCTATTGCTTCCTGCAAGGCATGTACCAGTCGGCCAATTACGTTTTGTTTGTCAATTACGAGGATTTTCAGGCCCGGATTCGCGAGATTTGCGCCGAAACGCCGGCAGACGACGTGTATTTTTTCTCCGGCTACGATTGCGACAGCCTGGCCTTCGAACCGGTCACCGGTTTTGCTGAACAGTTCTTGCCGCTATTCGCCGATTTGCCGAACGCCTGGTTGGAACTGCGCACCAAGAGTACCCAGATCAGAACCTTGCTGAACCGGCAGCCGGTGGCGCGCTGCGTGGTGGCATTCAGTCTGGCGCCTGACGCCGTGGCCGGCAAAGTCGAAGCCAAGGCGCCTCCGGTCGCCAAGCGCATCGAAGCGGCGGCCAAACTGCAGCGGCAGGGCTGGCCGATTGGGTTACGTTTCGATCCGGTGATCTACCAGCACGACTACCGGCAGATTTACCGCCAGCTATTCGAGCAGGTGTTCGCTAAGATCGATCCGTTCAAACTGCATTCGGCCAGTCTCGGGGTGTTTCGCTTGCCGGAGCAATATTTCAAGAAAATCCACAAGCTGTACCCTGACGAAAAATTGTTTGCCAGCCCGTTTCAAACCGCGGCCGGCATGGTGAGCTACCGGGCCGAGCTGGAGCAGACCATGATGGCGGACTGCAGCCGGATGCTGCTGGAATACATCCCGCAAGATGCGTTTTTTCCATGCACGCTGTAAAACGCAACGTGCTGGTCACCGGCGCCAGCTCCGGTATCGGTCGGGCGATAGCCCGGCGTTTGTTGGCCCAGGGCCATCGCGTGGTCGGCGTGTCGCGCGATGGCCGGCGATTCCAGACCGAGCATCCCGGTTTTGCCGCGGTGGAGATGGATTTGGCCGAACTGGAACGCTTACCGGCCGCCGCCAGACAAATACAGCAACTGGCGCCGGAACTGGATACGGCGGTGTTTGCCGCCGGCTACGGCCAGTTCGGCGGCTTGGAGCAGTTTTCCGCGGCGCAGATCGAACGGCTGATGACGGTCAACTTTACCGCCCAAGCCTGTCTGACCCGTTTGTTGTTACCCAAGCTGAAGCAGCGTCCCTTCGCCAATTTGGTTTACATTGGTTCAGAAGCCGCGTTGAAAGGCAGTCGTAACGGCAGCATTTATTGCGCGAGCAAATTCGCCGTACGCGGTTTCAGCCAGGCTTTGCGCGACGAATGCGGCAAGAGTCCGGTGCGGGTCTCGCTGGTCAACCCCGGCATGGTCGATACCGAATTTTTCGAGTCGTTGGGATTTATGCCCGGCAAGCAGGCCGGCCAAGCGTTGCATACCGACGACGTGGTCGATGCGGTAATGTATATTTTGCAAGCAGGACCGCACTGCGTGATCGACGAAATCAATCTTAATCCTGCCAGTAAAGTCATCGAATTCAAGAAATAAGCATGTTCGCCAAACTCGTCGTTTATTGCGCGTACTACCTGAAAGCGGCGCACTGGTACAAGTGCAGCAAGGCGTTCTTTTTCGATTTGCTGGAAAATCGGCAAAGCCGGCGCAAAAAGTATTTCGATGCGACGATGATCTTGTTGCTGGTGTCGAGCGTGATCTTTTTGATCTACGACATCGAGCACACCGACAGCAAGATGGGCGGTTATTTCGAGCTGGCGATTCTGATGGTGTTCATCGTCGAATATCTGCTCAGGGGCTGGATTTATTCCGACACCTACAAAATCGTGATCGAAGAATACGAAAAAGCCCTGTACCTGAATCTGCCGTTCAAGCTGTCAGGGATCTACAAAAAACTGGTCGCCAAGGATCTGGAATACGTTACCTCGGTGTTTGCCGTGATCGACGTACTGGCAATTCTACCCAGTTACCGGCCGCTGGACATTTTGCGGATTTTCATTATTTTCCGCTTATTCAAGCTGTTCCGATACTCGGATAGCGCCAAGTTGTTTGCCGACGCGCTGGCCAGCAAGCGTTTCGAACTGACCACACTGTTGATCTTTACCTGCTTTCTGGTCTTCATCGCCAGCGTGTCGATTTACATGTTCGAACACCAGAATAACCCTGGCGTCAACACCTTATTCGATGCGTTTTATTGGACCGTCGTCACGCTGGCGACCGTCGGTTTCGGCGATATTACCCCGCAGACTACCGGCGGGCGGTGGGTGACGATTTTTCTGATTCTGGCCAGTCTGGGCGTGTTGTCGTTCTTCACCTCGATTCTGATTGCCGCCTTCAGCGAAAAAATGCTGTCGGTCCGGGAAAGCCGCACCTATGCCGCATTGGAGCGGTTTGACAACTTCATCATTATTTGCGGTTTCGGCCGGGTGGGCCAGGAAATTGCCCGTCATTTGCACGAAGAGCAAAACCGGTTCGTGGTCATCGACAAGTCGCCGGAGAAGGTGGCGTTGGCGAAATCCTGCGGTTATCTGGCCATAGCAAACGACGCCAGCAACAACGCCGTCTTGTTGAATGCCGGCATTTGCCGCGGGGCGACGGCGATTTTGTGCATTACCGGCGACGATGTGGTCAACGTCTACATCACGCTGACCAGCCGGCATTTGAATAAGGAATTACGCATCATTTCCCGCGCCAACCGCCACGACAACGTTAACAAGTTGTATCAGGCCGGCGCCAACCAGGTGATCCGGCCGTTCGAAATCGCCGGGATGCTGGCTGCGGAGTTCGTCGGCCAGCCTGTGGCCTTCGAAGCGATTTCCGGCATTCTGCAAAGCCAGAGCGACATTGTGATGGAGTCGGTGTTGGTTAGCGAGAAATCGCCGTTGGAGGACCAAAATATCGGCCAGCTCGATCTGGAGCAACGTAAATTAACTTTGCTCGGCGTGATCAGCGCCAACCCGATTCATTTGAAACACAAGAACAAGTACCCGGTGAACCAGCAGCATTTTTATTTCAATCCGGCCCGCCAGTTTATTTTGCGTCGCGGCGACATCCTGGTGCTGCTGGGGCGTAAGTACGGCATCGACCACTTTCGCGATCAGGTCGAGCAGCGCCGGCTGTTTGCCAGGAAGTCGATATGAAACAGATCGCCGTGTTCGGCTATAACCGGCTGTCGTTCGAGGCCATCAGCCGCTTGGACAAGGAATTTTATCGGATCGTGGTGATCGACCACGACCCGGTCAAAGCCGCCTTGGCGCGGGAAAACGGCTTCGAGACCGCCAATATCGATTTCCGTAGCGACGACGATTTGCGGCTGGCCGGCGTCGGCGGCCACATCGATACATTGTTCTGTTTTTTCGATACCGATTCGGAAAACGTGTTTTTGACCTTGTCGGCGCGGGCGTTGGATCCGAATCTGAACATCGTCGCCATCGTCGATAGCCCGGAATCGGCCGAGAAGCTGATTGCGGCCGGCGCCAATAAAATTATCGACCCTTATGAAATCTGCGGCCGCAAGATTCACGACATGTTGAAAAGGCCGGACATCACCGAAATTTTCGACCACACCGTGTTCGGCCGTCACGATTTGCATCTGGCCGAAGTGGCAATTCCGGAGCACAGCTTTCTGGAAAACATGCATGCCAGTCAACTGGAACTGAGGTCGCAATACAACTTACTGCTGATCGGCATCGTCAATAAAAAGGTCAGCGACCGCTTGCACTTCGTCGGCGAGGAAATCGACCGTCGGCTCAACGTCGGCGATATTTTGGTCATTTTGGGCCCGTCTCGGGAAATCAGGGCGTTCAAACAAGACGTCGAAAACGAGTATTGCCATGTTGGTCCCAAATAGGCGACGCGCCGCCGGCTAGCGTTTCTCGGCCAAGCCCAGCCAGCGCGCAAATACGGCCAGTGAAAAGCCCTGGAGCAACACCGACATCACCACGATAAAGCTGACCAGCACGAAAATTTCGCCCGCTTCATTCACACCGGCCGCCAACGGAAATGTCGCGAGCACGATCGGCACCGAGCCGCGCAGGCCGACCCAGGACACCAGCAGTTTTTCCTTGAAGCCGATGTCGGCCCAGCACAGGCTGACGAAGACGCTGACCGGGCGCGCCACGAACATCAGGAACAAGCTGATGGCCACGGCGACGCTGGCCAGGGCCGGCAGCTCGGCGCCGTAAGGCACCGACAGCATGCCCAGCGTCAAAAACATGATGATTTGCATCAGCCAGGCGAAGCTGTCGTGAAAGGCGTTGATGTACTGCTGGTGAATCACCTTGCGGTTACCGGCGACGATGCCGGCCACGTAAACCGCCAAAAAGCCGTTGCCGTGCGTGAAGGTGGCGACTGCGTAAGTCAACAACACCAACGCAATCGAGGCGATGGCATACAGGCCGGCCGAACTCAGACCCAGGCGATTGAGCAGCCAGACCATGAAGCGGCCGGCGGCGTAGCCGATGCCGACGCCTATCGTCAATTGGATCGCCAGAAAGCTGCCACCCTGCAGAAACGCAGCCTCGCCGCCGGCCGAGTAATTCAGCAGGCTGGCCGTCAGCAATACCGCCATCGGGTCGTTGCTGCTGGATTCCAGTTCCAGCAGCGGTTGCAATTTGCCTTTCAAGGCAATGTGGCTGGAGCGCAGCACCGAAAACACCGCCGCCGCGTCGGTGGACGAGACGATCGCCGCCAGTAACAAGCCCTGTTGCAGGCTGATGCCGTGCACGCCCAGCGAAAAGGTGCTGAACGAGCCCAAAATAAACCAGGCGAAACTGCCCAGCAACAGCATCGTGATCAAGACGCCGAACGTCGACAGACACAGTCCCTGCCACAACACCGGCCGGATGTTGGGCCAATGCGAATCCAGGCCGCCGGTGAATAGAATGAATATCAGCGCGAAATCGCCGATAAACTTGGCAATTTCCGGGCTGCGCAATTCCGGACCGCCGAATTCGCCGATCAGCCAGCCGGTCAACAGAAAGAACAGCAAGGACGGAATGCCGACCTTGGCCGCCAACTTACTGGAAAAAACGCTGATCAACAGCAGGCTGGCTCCAATCAGGCTGGCTAATTCAACTGACGGCATCGGTGGTATCCTGTATTTCGGCTGCGACGCAGGAAAAATGCGGCAATTAAACCGGGGGTTAAAGGTGGTAATGTTATCCGCAATTCCGCTGCGGGGGGGATTTCCCGGCTCGGGCGGAGATGGTTTAGTAAGCTAAGGCTCAACGGTTCGTCTTCAGCCTGGTCCGGCAGCGAACGCTTAAACCGCCCGCTTACCTCAAACTGCGCACCCATCCGGGCGGCGCGAGCGGCGCAACCAAACGGCATTGGGCCTCAGGGTGCCAGTCCGGCAGGCCGTACCTTAACCGATTCGTTCACTTTACTTGGCTAATTTTTGCGTATGAATTTTATAAAACTGAGCCCCCGCATTGCTTTCTTACTGGGTTTTGCGGCTTGCGCCGCGCTGTTGGGCGTCGGCGCGTATTTGCAATTCGTCGAAGAGCTGGAGCCTTGCCCGCTATGCATATCCCAGCGTTTGGCAATCTTGGCGACCGGCGTCGTGTTCTTGCTGGCTGGCCTGCATAATCGCGGCCGTAAGGTTTATGCGGTAGTGAGCGCCGTTACTGCCTTGAGCGGCGCCAGTGTTTCGGCTCGCCACGTTTGGCTGCAGCATTTGCCGCCGGAAGAGGTGCCGGAATGCAGTCCGGGTCTGGAATACATGTTTCAGCATTTTCCGCTGGCCGATACCGTCAAATTGATGCTGAGCGGTACCGGCGAATGCGCGAAAGTGGATTGGACTCTGTTGGGTTTCAGTATTCCGGCCTGGACCTTGTTGGCGTTTCTGTTGCTGGCGGCCTGGGGCGGCTTTCAATTCGTTAACGGCGGCGATCGCCCGGTCAGCGAATGAAGCCGTTGCCGGGTGGCAAGCCCTGCGCGATTGCGTCGTATCGACACAGTCGCTCAACAGGTTATGCACAAAAACAGGGCGCGCCCGCTGTCGGCCTATTTCGGTGCCTGTCGACAAATAACACAGATTGGTTTTTCTGGTAACTTATTGATTTTAATTGGGTTAGTTGTCTGGCTGAAATTTGCCCAATTTAAAAAAATTGTAATAAAAACCGACACTAAGCGGCAGGGCTTAAAGCTAATCCACAGAGTTATCCACAGATTTTGTGGGTAACTCGAGTTTTTTCAATGCCGTTAAACACTTAGCGGCGCTATATCAAAAACGCCTCATCAAATATGTCCAACTGTGACGCCTCCAACAAACTAATTTTGAAAGTTGCGGCGCCCGTACCATTAGATCGCATCTTCGATTACTTGCCGCCGGCAGGATATGACGGGGCCGAGTTGCGTCCGGGCAGCAGAGTTCTGGTGCCGTTCGGCAGGCGTTCGCAAGTTGGAGTTTTGCTGGCCGTGGCGACCGAGTCGGCCGTAGCCGTCGAGCGTCTGAAGCCGGCAATCGCGGTTTTAGACCCGGTGCCGCTGTTGTCCGAGGCCGATATGAAACTGCTGCACTGGGCCGCCCGCTATTACCATCACCCGCTCGGCGAAGTAATGGCCGCCGCGTTCCCGGTCGCACTGCGCCAGGGGCGGCCGGCCGTGTTGGAATTACCATACGGATACGGCCTCAGCCGTTTGGGTAGGCAAACCGATTTGCAGCAACTGCGCCGAGCGCCGAAGCAACTGGCCCTGTTGCAACGCTTGCAGACCGGGCCGTTGCCGGATGCCGCGCTTACCGACGCGCGGGCGGCATTGAAGGCTTTGCTGGATAAAGGCTTGGTCGAGCGCCTGGATTTGACGCCGGCCGCGGCAGATCCGGTCGCCGAGTCGCCGTTGCTTGCCAATCCCGAGCAACAAGCGGCGATAGACAATGTGGTTGGTGGATTGGGGCGGTTTTCGGTTGCAGTACTGGAGGGCGTCACCGGCAGCGGCAAGACCGAAGTCTATATGCAGATCATTGCCAGCGTATTGGCGCAGGGCAAGCAGGTCTTGGTGCTGTTGCCGGAAATCAGCCTGACGCCGCAACTCGAACAGCGCTTTCGTCGCCGCTTCGCCGTGGCTATGGTGGCGACCCACTCCAAACTCACCGACAGTCAGCGCTTGCAGGCCTGGTTGAGTATGCAGCAGGGGCGGGCGGCGATCATGCTCGGTACCCGTTCCGCGTTGTTCACTCCTATGCAGCGGCCGGGCCTGATCATTCTCGACGAAGAACACGACAGCTCGTTCAAACAGCAGGAGGGCTTCCGCTTTTCGGCGCGCGACGTGGCCGTGGCCCGCGCCAAGATGCTGGATATTCCGGTATTGCTGGGTTCGGCCACGCCGTCCCTGGAAAGTCTGGCCAATGTTGCCGACGGCCGCTACCGCTTGCTGCATTTGCCGAACCGGGCCGGCGCGGCGGTGGCGCCCAGCTTTCAGTTACTGGATATCCGCAACAAGCGGTTGCAATCCGGCCTGTCCGAACCTCTGTTGGCGGAAATGCGTACGGCATTGGACGACGGGCAGCAGGTATTGCTGTTTCTGAATCGGCGCGGTTTCGCCCCGGTACAAATCTGCCACGGTTGCGGCTGGGTATCGCGCTGCCGTCGCTGCGACGCCAATCTGGTGATCCACTCCGCCGAGCGATTGTTGCGCTGTCACCATTGCGGTGCCGAGCATCCGCTGATAAAACTCTGCCCGGCCTGCAACACCGGCGAATTGCAGGCGCTGGGGCTCGGCACCGAACGTATCGAGCAGACTCTGGCCGAATTGTTCCCGGAACGACACCTGGTGCGGCTGGACAAGGACACGACGCAACGCAAAGGCGCACTGGAGGGCTATCTGGAGCAAATCCACGCCGGCCGGGCCGAAATCATCCTCGGTACCCAGATGTTGGCCAAGGGCCACCATTTTCCGGGCGTGACGCTGGTGGCGATTCTGGACATCGATAGCGGCCTGTTCAGCATCGACTTTCACGGTGCGGAGCGCCTGGCGCAGTTGATCGTGCAGGTGGCCGGCCGGGCCGGGCGAGCCGAACGGCCGGGCCGGGTGATTTTGCAGACCCGCCAGCCACAACATCCGCTGCTGAATACATTGTTGAAACAAGGCTATCGAGCCTTTGCCGAGGGTGAATTGCAGGAGCGGCGCCAAGCCGGCTTGCCGCCGTTCAGCCACCAGGCCCTGTTGCGGGCGCAAGCGGGCGGCAGCGATGCGCCGCGCCGGTTTCTGCAGGCCGTCTGCAGCGCAATCGCCGAGCTGGGTGCCGGCAGTACCCAAGTCTTGGGGCCGGTTGCGGCACCGATGGCAAGGCGCGCCGGCGCCTACCGTTACCAATTGTTGTTGCAAAGTGCGCAGCGCAAAGATTTGCACCGCTTGTTGGATGCACTGGTCCCCAGAATCCACCAACTCCCGGAGGCAAAAAAAGTCCGTTGGTCTCTGGATGTCGACCCGTTGGATTTGTACTGAGCCGACCGCAAAATCCGGCTTAGCGGCTACGGTTTTATGTAATAATTTCGCCCCTTTGTGACTGGTTCACAATAAGAACCATGGTTATCTTTGCCGTTCCGGCGTCGAGTCGGAAAAGGTATCCATACCTAATAACTAAAAATATAACAAAGGGGTATTTTCCGATGTGCTGGAGTGGAGAGGCGTCAGGCGTTTTGGCTGCCGCGGGTTTGGCAACCGCCGTTTACGTGGCGTACAAGGGCGAATCCAAGGAGCTGTGGATTCCGTTGACTTATTTTGCGTTGATGGAGCTGTTGCAGGCGGCGACATACGTTTATATCGATTTATGCGATAACCCGAACAACCAGGTGTTGACCCTGCTCGGCTATCTGCATATCGCGTTTCAGCCGTTCTTCGTGAATATGGTGGCGATGTACTTCGTGCCGGAAAGCGTCAAGTTGAAGATCAAAACCACGGTCTACACGCTGTGTGCGATCAGCTCGCTGGCGATGCTGATCAAAATGTACCCGTTCGCCTGGGCCGGCGATTGCGTACCGGGCACCGAAGGCTTCTGCGGCACCCAGACCTGCTCCGTATCCGGCGCCTGGCACATCGCCTGGCAAATGCCGCTGAACGGGTTGATGTCGCAGCCGGTGGAATGGTTGCTCGGCTTCAACTGGGGCTTGCATGCCTTTGCCTATATCCTGGCGGCGTTTTATTTGCCGATCATTTACGGTTCCTGGCGCTTTGTGGCGTTCCATTATTTGATAGGGCCGTGGATTTCCGACATTACCACCGACGATCCCAACGAGTACTGCGCGGTCTGGTGCCTGTTTTCGATTGCGTTGTGCGTGTCGGTAATCAAGACGCCGATCCGTAAACATTTGCATGTCACCAAATGGCCGTTTTATCAACGCGAAGTGGGCGATAGCTTGTAACTCATGGCGATCAGCAAACAGGACATTCTCGACGCCTTTCAATTCCGTCACGCCTGCAAGGAGTTCGACGCCGAACGCAAAATCCCCGGCGCCGACTTCGACTTTATCCTGGAAACGGCCCGGCTGTCGCCGAGTTCGTTCGGGCTGGAGCCGTGGCGGTTTCTGGTGGTGCAAAATCCGCAATTGCGCGAAACGCTGCGCGAATTTACCTGGGGCGGGCAAAAGCAATTGCCGACCGCCAGCCACGTAGTGCTGACCCTAGTGCGCAAGAGCCACTTCATGCGTTACGACAGCGCCTATCTGCAGTACATGATGCGCGAAGTCCAGCACTATCCGGAAGACATTATTCAGTTGCGCAGCGGCCTGATCGAAAAATTCCAGCGCAGCGATTTCGATCTGCTGGGATCGGAGCGCACGCTGACCGATTGGGCCACCCGCCAAACCTATCTGCCGTTGGCTAACATGATGACGGCGGCGGCGCTAATCGGTATCGACTCCTGTCCGATCGAAGGCTTCGAGCGTGCCGAAGTCGAGCGTATTCTGGCCGAACAGGCCGGTGTCGATCTCGCGCAGTGGGCGGCGGCGTATATGGTGGCTTTCGGTTACCGGAAAAATCCGCCGCCGCGGCCGAAAGCCCGGCAAAGCCTGGAGCAAGTGGTCGAATGGCTGGCGTAGTTTAAGCTAGCCGAACGCCTTGCTTTCCCGCCCGGCGGCTATCCGCGCCGGGCGTTTAACTCCCCTCCAGCGCCGCCGATGGCGGCGCACCCGGCAAATCCGCCGGTTCTCGAGTAGCGGCCGGCCGGTATCCGGCCAGCGATGCCGTTGGCATCGGGCTCGGTCGATTTAGTCTAAAATTGCCCCTAGTGACACTCGGCGGGATCTTTGTTGTATGCTCGCTGGCTGTGGTGATCGATAACAATTAATCCAAAAAAGATTTCACCCAGGAGTTAACCATGCCCCGCTTTCTGTTTCTCGCCGTCTGCGCCGCATGCTTTGGCACGGCCGCTACGGCGCAACCGGTGTCGACCGAAGAGGAGGAGCGGGCGTTGTCGCAGATCTACGGCGGCGAGGAAATGGTCAGTATCGCCTCCGGCTACAAACAGCCGATTTCGCAGGCGCCGTCGATCGCCACGGTGATTACCGCTAACGATATCAAAGCCATCGGCGCCACCGATATCGACGAAGTCCTGGAAACCGTGCCCGGTTTGCATGTGCAGCGCAATACCATCGGTTACAACCCGATCTACACCTTCCGCGGGATTTTCTCGCAGTTCAATCAACAGGTGCTGATGATGGTCAACGGCATCCCGATCACCAATTCCTACACCGGCAGCCGTAGCGAAGTTTGGGGCGGCATGCCGATCCGCGATATCGCCCGGATCGAAGTGGTGCGTGGGCCGGGCTCCGCAGTGTACGGCGCCGACGCCTTCGCCGGGGTAATCAACGTCATCACCAAAACCCGCCAGGACATCGACGGTAGCGAAATCGGCGGCCGCGTCGGCAGTTTCGATAGTTACGACAGTTGGGCCTTGCACGGCGCCGAGTGGGCCGGCTTCGACGTGGCTTTGGCGGTGGAATACCATAATACCGCCGGACAAAATGCGGTGGTCGATGCCGATTTGCAAACCCAGTTCGACCGGCTGTTCGGTACTAGCGCCTCTCTGGCGCCGGGGCCGCTGAGCCTGTCGCGCGAGAACCTGGACGCCCGTATCGATTTGGCGCGCGGCCATTGGCGATTTCGCGGCGGCCTGCAACACCGCGGCAATTTCGGGGTCGGTTCCGGCGTGGCCCAGGCGCTGGATTCGACGGCCCGCTACGGCAGCGACCGCTGGAACGCCGATATCACCTACCAAAATACCGATATCGAAAATTGGGAATGGACCAGCCAGGCCAGCTATTTCGAAACCAGCCAGGAAATAGAACGCAATCTGACCTTGTTTCCGCCCGGTACCCGGTTGCCGATCGGCGCCAACGGCCAAATCGGCGCCGGCGCCCCGGTGACGTTTCCGAACGGCTATATCGGCAATCCGGAAGTGTGGGAGCGCCACGTCCGAATCAGCCAGATGCTGGCCTACAGCGGTTTTCGCCGGCACCAGATCCGTAGCGGGATCGGCTTCAATTACGACAGCCTGTTCCAGGCCCGCGTCAGTCAGAATTTCGGCATCGATCCGGGTTCGGGGCTGCCGATACCGTCGTTGCCGGGCATTCCGCTAATCGACGTGTCCGGGACTGCGTCGACCTTCATTCCGGAAGTGGACCGTAAAATTGCCTACCTGTTTTTTCAGGACCAGTGGAATTTCGCCAACGACTGGACTTTGACCGCCGGCGCCCGCTACGACCGCTATTCCGATTTCGGCAATACCTTCAACCCCAGGGCGGCCTTGATCTGGGAGGCCGATTACGACCTGACCGCAAAATTGATGTACGGTTCAGCCTTTCGAGCGCCGTCTTTTCAGGAAATGTACATCCTGAACAATCCGGCCCAGATCGGCAATCCGCAGCTCAAGCCGGAGACCATGGAGAATCTGGAATTGGGCTTCGATTACCGCCCGGCCGACGGTTTGCGTCTGGGCCTGAATTTTTTCGGCTACTGGTGGAAAGACATCATCCGCTTCGTGCCGGATAGCAATGCCACCACCGCCACGGCCCAGAACCGGGGGGCGCAACAGGGTTACGGCGGCGAATTCGAAGCGGAATGGCAGGCGGCCGATACCCTGAAATTGGTCGGCAACTACGCCTACCAGCGCAGCCGCGACGAAACCTTGCACCACGATGCCGGCTACGGGCCGCAGCATCAGCTTTATCTGCGGATGAACTGGCAGTTTTTACCCGACTGGAGCTTCAGCCCGCAGGCCAAATGGATCGTCGGCCGCAGCCGCAGTTTCGGCGACAGCCGTGAGCCGGTGGCCGACTACACCTGGGTCGATTTGACCCTGCGCCGGCAAAATCTGGCCAAGCATATGGAACTGGCCTTCTCGGTGCGCAATTTATTCGACGTCAGCGCCCGCGAACCGAGTTTGGCCGGCAGTCCGCAGCCCGGTATTCCCAACGACCTGCCGTTGGCGCCGCGCAGTTTCTACGGCGAAATCAGCGTGAAATTTTGAGGCGGCGGCCACTGCCCCGCCTTCCCAGCGAAAGCATAACCCAGGAGCGAATTTGTTCGACCGAATAATGTTACCGATTTGGCTGACCCTGGTTTTGGCGTGCAGCTGTGCGAATGCGTTGGCGCAAGCGCCCGCGGTGGCGATCGTCTACCCGGACGTGCGCGAACCCTACCGTTCGGTGTTTTTGGAAATCGCTCGCGGCATGGAGCAGGAACTGGGCCGGCCGGTTGCCCATTATTTGCTGAGCGAGCGCGATACCTCGCCCGAACGGCTGATCGCCGACTTGAAGAACGATCGCATCGACGTGGTGGTTACACTGGGCCGGGCCGGCTTGGCCATGGCCAAGGGCCTGGTCGGGGTGTTGCCGGTGGTGATTGGTGCCACCGTTGTCCGGCCGGAAGAAGCACCGCAGGGATTGACCGGTATTAGCCTGACACCGGCACCGGAAGCGATGTTCGACCAGTTGAAAAAACTGGTGCCGAATGTGAAGAAAATAACGGTGATTTACGATCCTCGCCAAACCGCCTGGGAGATTCGGCACGCCGAAAAAGCCGCCCAGGAACGCGGGCTGGTGTTGCAGGCCCAGCCGACTGCCAGTGTGCGCGATGCATCCGACTCTTTCCGCCAGATACTGGTAGACGTCAAGGATAATTCGATTGCTTTGTGGTTGCCGCGGGAAAATGCGGTATTGGACGAGCAGTCGCTGTTTCCGGAAGTGCTGCGCGAGGCCTGGGAAAAGAATTTCGTGGTGTTTTCCAGCAATCTGGACCACGTCCGTAAAGGCGCACTGTTCTCCTTATATCCGGACAATTTCGGCATGGGTCGCAGTCTGGCTAGTATGGCGATCCAACAAACCCAACCGGGCGGCAGACTCGAGCCGGTCAAGTTGCTGCAGGATTTGCTGGTGGCCGTCAACTTACGCACGGCCGAGCACCTGGGTTTACAGTTTTCCAATCAGACGCGGCGCGAGTTCGCGATGGTTTTTCCGACGCCTTAAGTCCGATGCCGCCAAGATTGGGGTTCAGTTTTCGCCGGTCGAGTTTTCTGCAGCAACTGGCAGTAGCCTTTACTTGCGGCCTTTTAGTGGTTTCGTTGTTGTCCTCGTTCGGTATCTCCGAGCTGTCGTACGGCGTGGTCCGCGACAAATGGTTGGCGCAAGGCCGGCAGTCGACGGAAGCCTTCGCCGCCCAAAGCACCGTGGCTCTGCTCTATGCCAGCCGCGAAAATGCCGAAGAACCGGCCAAACGGTTTCTGTCTTCGCCGGATGTCAGGGGGGTGGCGATTTACAACACGGATCGTCAGGCTTTGCTGGAGATGGGCGAGTCGGCGTTGCCGGCGGAAGACAACGGTTCAGTTTGGCCCGAAACCTTGCAATTGGTGGCGGAAACAGAACGCGCTTGGTATTTTGCTGCGCCGGTTTTCGCCAGACGCGGCGGGGAAACGGCGTCGCCGTTCGAGGCGCAGAGCCCGGCGCAGGAACTGATCGGCTATGTGCGGTTGGCGGTCGGCAAACGCTCCTTGCTGGCAATGAAACGGCAGATTCAATTCGTCACCCTGGCGGTTTCCGCCGCCGCCGCCCTGGTGTCTTTCGTGTTTTTGCTGACCATGGCCCGCCGCCTGACCTTGCCGATCCAGCAATTGGCGAAGCGGATGGGCAAGGCATCTGCCGGCGAGAAGCATGTCAGAGCAAAATTGTCCGGGCCGCGCGATATTACCGACATGGGGGCGGCGTTCAATGCCATGATGCAGGTCTTGGAGACCCGCGAGGAGTTATTGGAGCGCGCACGCGACAAAGCTTTGGAATCGGCCCGCTTGAAAGGCGAATTCGCGGCCAATGTCAGCCACGAGTTGCGGACGCCGTTGAATGCGGTGTTGGGCATGCTGGAGTTGTTGCAAGACATGGGACTGACGCCCAAACAACTGGAATACTCGACAGTCGCTCGTAACGCCGGCGAGGCGCTGCTGAAATTGATCGAGGACATTCTGGATTTTTCGCGAATCGAGTCCGGCATGTTGAAGTCCCAGTCCAGCGATTTCGTGTTGCAGGAAATCGTGCAGGATGTGGTCGAACTGATGGCGGCCCAGGCCAGACGCAAGAACCTGCAGCTGCGCTATGAAATTGCCGACGGTGTGCCGGAACAGCTAACCGGCGAAGCGAGCCGAGTCCGCCAAGTTTTGCTCAATTTGGTCGGTAATGCACTGAAATTCACCGATCAAGGCGAGATCGAAATCGGCGTGGCGTCGTCGTCGGCCGGCGACGGCCAATTGTTGCTGACCTTTAGCGTTACCGATACCGGCATGGGGATTCCGGCGGAGGCGCAAGACCGGATTTTCGACGCTTTCGTGCAAGCTGACGGCTCCACTACCCGCCACTACGAAGGTGCGGGCCTAGGACTGGCAATTTGCCGACAGCTGGTACAGCTGATGGGCGGGAACATCGGGGTCGACAGCCGGCTGGGCCTTGGGAGTCGGTTTTGGTTTAGTTTACCGTTCCGGGCTCCGGGCGGTAGCGTAATCTTGTCCAATGCGCGACGGGATTGTTTTGCTCACCTGAACATTCTGGTAGTGACCGATAACGAGCAAACCGGCCGTTTCCTGACGGGCAATCTCGCAGAATGGCAGGTTCGTTACCACCTTAGCGGTTTCGATAGTCATGCGGCCGAACTATTGCAGGTCGGCCGCGACCAGGGTCAAGCCTACCGTTTTGCAGTGGTCGATATGGCAAGCGCTTCGGCACACCAATGGCTGGAGCGGATTGGCGGCGGCTGGGAGGAGACCAGGTTCATCGTGTTGAATCATGCCGCCTCCGTAGAAGGGCTGCCCGATTTACCGTATTTAGCGGCCTGTTTTCCTGGGGAGGTAACGGCGGCCGATCTATATGATTTATTGACTGCCGATTGTTCGCAGGTCCTAACCTGCGGTGAAGAAGCGCAAGCAGCCTTCGACAGATCGGCATTGGCCTTGAACGTCTTAGTGGTGGAGGACAACCGGGCCGGGCAAATGGTGGCGGCCGGCATGCTGGAACGCTTGGGTTGCCGTTACCAAATCGCCGCCTCCGGGGCGGAAGCCTTGGAGAGGGTGGAATCCGCAGCGTTCGACGTGGTACTGATGGACTGCCACATGCCCGGCATCGATGGCTTCGAAGCCACGCGCCGTATCCGGGCGTTACCGGGGGCGCCGAGTCGGGTGCCGATCATCGCGATGACAGCCAACGCCCTGCGCGGCGACGAAGAGCAGTGCCGTTCCGTCGGCATGGACGATTTCCTGGCTAAGCCGATCAAGCTGAAGGCCTTGCGGCAAAAATTGCTTAACCACAGCGAAAATCGGCGGCTGCCGCTGGCCGAGGCAAGCGATGCCGCGGCAGCGTCTGCCGGAGCCGAACCGGCGACCCTGGACCGCGAAACCTTGTTGCAACTGCGCGAGGAAGTCGGCGGCGCATACCCCAAAATGATCCGCTTTTTTGTGGAGGATGCGCCGCCGCAGATTGCGCAAATCGGTCAGGCTGTGCGGGACGCGGACTTGGGCCGGTTGCGGGAACTGGCGCACGCCTTGAAAGGCGCTGCCGGCAGTTTGGGCGGGGAAAGACTGGCGGCAACGGCCCGCCAATTGGAATTGGCGGCCGAAAACGGTGCCTTGGCCGCGGGCGCCGAGCGCATGGCCGAGAGCTTGCTGACCGAGTTCCGCACGCTGGAACGGCTGCTGCTGGCGGAAATCGACGCCGAGCCGACCGGCGAGCAAGCGTTGGCGCAGATCGGGCCGCGGGTGCTGGTGGCCGACGACGACCGGGTTTTGCGCGTGGCTTTGCAGGACATCTTGCAACAGGACGGCTATACCGTCGATGTGGCCGTCACCGGCCGGCAGGCCGTGGCTTTGTGCGCGCGGCAAATGGCCGATTTGATTTTGATGGACGCGATGATGCCGGAAATGGACGGATTCGCTGCTTGCAAAGCCATCCGCGCATTACCGCACGGCGCGGAGGTGCCGATTCTGATGATCACTGCGCTGGAGAACGAACATTCGGTCGAACTGGCCTTCTCCACCGGCGCTAACGATTTCATTCCGAAGCCGATTCATTTCACGGTGTTGCGCAAGCGCATCGCCCATTTGCTGAAAGCCAGCCAAAGCCAGCGCAGCCTGAATCGGCTGGCCTACCACGATCCGTTGACCAATCTGCCCAACCGGGTGCAGTTTATGGAGCGCTTGAACCGGGTGCTGGCCAAACCTGCGGCGGTGCCGGCCCAGCATGCGGTGCTGTTTCTGGATCTGGACCGCTTCAAACTGACCAACGACACCATGGGTCACGATGTCGGCGACTTGATGCTGAAGGCCGCCGCCGAGCGGATACAGGCTTGCGTCCGCCGCGAAGACATGGTGTCGCGCTTCGGCGGCGACGAATTCATTCTGTTGCTGGAGCATATCGGCAATCCGCAGGATGCCGCGGCGGTGGCGCAAAAAATCTGTAATGCCATCGCCAAGCCCTTCGCGTTGATGGGGCAGGAGTTTTATATCAGCTCCAGTATCGGCATTTCCTTGTCCCCTTACGACGGCAAGGACAGCGGCCTGCTGGTTAAGCACGCCGACACCGCGATGTACCGGGCCAAGGAGCAGGGCAATACCTTTTGCTTCTACGAACAGAGCATGGAGTTTGCGGTTTCCAGCAAATTGCGCCTGGAAAGCGATTTACGCCGGGCCTTGCAGCGCCGCGAATTCTTTCTGCATTACCAGCCGCAGATCGATTTGGATTCCGGCCGCGTGATCGGCGCCGAGGCCTTGATTCGTTGGCGGCATCCGGAGCTGGGTATGATATCCCCCGACCAGTTTATCCCGGTGGCGGAGGAGATTGGCTTGATCGAAGAGATCGGCGCCTGGGTGCTGCGCGAGGCTTGCCGGCAGAACCGGCAGTGGCAACAAAGCGGCCATCCGCCGTTCGTGGTCGCGGTCAACGTCTCGGCCAAGCAGTTGGACCGAGCCGACTTTGCCGAACAAGTGATCGCGATTTTGCGCGAATCCGGGCTGGCGGCCGAGTATCTGGAATTGGAATTGACCGAAAGCCTGTTCATCCGCCATCCGGAACAAAAGCGTGAAATTCTGGCGCGTTTAAAAAACGCCGGGATGCAGATATCGATCGACGATTTTGGTACCGGGTACTCCAGTTTGAACCAACTGAAACAGTTCGTATTCGACAAATTGAAGATCGACAAATCCTTTGTCGCCAACATCATGCACGACGACGATGCCGCGGCGATCGTGCGAGTGATCATTTCGATCGCCGGGATTTTAAAATTCGAGGTTATTGCCGAGGGTGTGGAAACTGCCGAACAGGCAAAGTATTTGCGGCAAAACCATTGCAAGCAGGCGCAAGGCTATTTGTTTGGTAAACCAATGCCGGCGGACGAGTTTTCAGCGTTGATTGGCGGTAAACGCCAAATTTAATTGAAGCCGCAGCCGGCGCCAAGGTCGTTGAAAGACAAGGCTTGGCGGTTGAGCGGTCGGCGTACGCCGATGAAGCGCTCGCGCCAATAGGGCTGGCGCAGGTCGGAGACCATGACCCGGCCGCTGCGGGCGCTCGGCGCATGGACGAATTGTTCGCCGCCGATATAAATGCCGACGTGGGAGTAGGGCCGTTCGGTATTGAAAAACAACAGGTCGCCGGGCAGGCGCTGCTCCGGCGCCACGGCCGGCAGTTGCCGCGCCAACGATTGGGTGTCGCGCGGCAGGCGCAAGCCTTGGCGGTAGTACACGTAATACACCAGGCCGCTGCAATCGAAACCTTCGCTGGGCGATTCGCCGCCGTAAACATAGGGCGCGCCCTGCAATTGCAGCGCTTCGGCCACGGCCATCCGGTTGCCGCCTTCGGTTTGCGGCAGGGTAATCGGCGGCGGCGCCTTTTCGGTGCTGGCGCAACCGGCCAATTGACCAAGCGCTAGCGCCAGCAGCCAAGGGCCGGCGGAACGGCAAATCCGAAAATCCGAACAAGATTTGAACATCGGCAGTATCAACAACGTAGGCGAATCGCGCTTAGTATAGTGGGTCCGGACGCGGTGCGCTCGCGGTTTCTGGTCTGGTTTACCACGCTTCCAACACCACGACTTTCCATTCCCGGTTGGCAACCGGTCTCAGGCTGACCCATGAGCCAATACGGCGGCCGCTGTATGCGGCCGGATTCTGGTAATAACCGACGCCGGCATCCTGGGCGGCGATATGTTCGGCCAGTTCGCGCAATTCCGGCAACGCGGCGTAGCGTTCCTCGCGGAACAGATTCAGGCCGATTTCGTCGCGGTCGGTATCGAACAAAATCAAGCCGTCGTCCTGTATCACCCAGATGGTTCGGCCCGGCAGTTGCAGTTCCGGCGCCAATAACTCACCCAATAACTCGGCGGCTTTAAAGCGTCCGGAAACGAAGCCGGCTAGCGTGTTGCCGATTCTGACAGGGGCCACCAAGGTGATGGCCTGATAGCCTTCCGGTGCCGGATAGACTCGACTGAGGGCCGGTTCGCCGGTTTGCAATACCTGCCGGTTGTGCTCCAATTGCGAAGTATCGCTGCCGATCGCTTGCCGATATTTGGCCGGCGCTACCGCGACGATGGTACCCGGCGCGCGGGTTGCGGCTACGCTGGTCAGGCGCGGCAATTGCGCCAACAAGCTTTCGAGTAACGGCCCTGCGCCGGCCAGTTCGGCGGCGGATTTGAACTGTGCGGCGGTTTGCACCAAGCCGGCCTGAGTGTTTTCCAATTCGGCGCCGATTTTGGCGGCAATCGTGTCGGCGCTGCTCAGGTTGGCGTTCGAGATTCGGGTCACGTCGGCCAGCGCTTGCTCGGCGCGTTGCTGCTGTTGTTTGGCAAGCTCGCCCTCGGCTTCAGCTACTTGCCGGGCTTGATGCGCTTCGAGCCCGAATTTAAAAGCCAATCCGGCGCCGGCCAGGATCGAAACCAACACCGCGGCGCTGGCCGACAGCGCGAGTTTGTTGCGGGCGATGAAGCGACGCAGCAATTCGCCGCGGGTATAGGCATAGGTATTGACCAGGCGGCCGTCGCGGAAGGCTCGCAACTCTTCGGCCAGCGCGCCGGCGTCTTTAAAGCGCAGGCTTTGGCGTTTGGACAGCGCCTTGTTGCAAATCGCGATCAATTCTGCCGGAGCGGCCAGTTTGGGATTGCGGGCGTCCGGCATCGACGCCGCCGAGACCAATTGCGACATGATCTGGTCGGCATTGCCTTGCAGTGGCGGCCGGCCGTTCAGCAGGTGGTAAAGGATGCAGCCGAGGGCGAACACGTCGGAGCGGGCATCGATCTCGCCAAATTCCGGATCGGCCTGCTCCGGCGCCATATAGGCCGGCGTGCCGAGAATGTCGCCGAATTGGGTCAGATCGGCGTCGTAGTGTTGCGGGTGCGACGCCGGCAGCGGCGTTTCCGCTTCGTTTTCCACTTTGGCCAGGCCCCAGTCCAGCACGATGGTCTCGCCGAACGGCCCCAACACGATATTGCCGGGTTTTAGGTCGCGGTGCACGACGCCTTTGGAATGGGCGTAGGCCAGGGCCTCGCAGACGTCGATCACCCGGTCGAGCAGGGCCAGGCGTTTGGATAAGGCGTGTTCGGCCAACGGCTCGTTGTTGCATTCTTTCAGGGCCTTGGCCAGCGTATCGCCGCGCACCAGCCGCATCACGTAATACGGCGCGCCGCTTTGTTTGACGCCCAGGTCGTAGACCGGGACGATGCTCGGATGCTCCAGCCGGCCGGTAATACGGGCTTCGCGCAGAAAGCGCGCATTCAAGGCCATGTCTTCGTTGGCGGCCTGGTCCAGCATTTCCTTGATCGCCACTTCCCGGCCGATGCGCTGATCGAAGCCCAGCAACACCCGGCCGACGCCGCCGGCACCGACCGCGCCGCGCAACGCATAATCGCCGCCGTAATGATCTTCAGCCTCCGGAACGTCGTCCGAGGTCCGGCGCTGCGGACGCGACTTGATGATAGTGACGTCGTCCAGCGGCAGCATACGGGTAATATCGTCTTCCGGAGCCATGGTTGCGCTTCGCAAAATTTAGACTTGCCAAGTATAGGCGGCCGGATTGGCGGCGTTTCGTAATGGTCGGCAAAATGCGGATTTTTGCTGGCTTATGCGGCGGATTTGGCTTTACCGGCGGACTGGTTTAGATCGCGATTGTCTAGGGGTGTCGATAAAAAGCACTAACCGCTCTGAGCCACGCCAATCCGCTGCAAAACCAGAACTACCAATACGATGCGGTGGGTAACCGTACCCAGCAATCCAACCCTGGCGGCGGCACGGCGGATTACCGGTACGATCCGGACAGCCAGCAATTGTTGGGGACGGTGATGGGTAGCCCTGCGACGGGCCAACAACTCAACCACTTCCGGAGCGACGCCCGCGGCGCAATCGACCGCTCGCAAACCGAACTGAAATCGTCGTTCTGGAATGTGCTCAGCACGCCGGTCGATTACCTGTACGCCGCGGACCAACGCCTGGTGCAGATCAACAGCGGCAGCAGCACGCTGGCCGGCTACGCCTACGACGCCTTCGGCCGCCGGGTCGGCAAAACCCGGCCGGGCAAACCGTTGCAAACCTTCGCCTACGCCGGCAGCCAGCTACTGGCCGAAAACGCCGGCATGACCAGCCTCAAAACAGAATGGGGTCAGGTGAAATGGTCTAATAACCCCGGACACTTCTAAAGGCAGAATTTATACTGCTAGCAGAGGTGACCATGAGTAACGACAAAAAACACAATCGACCCAAATATAGCCTTGAGTTCAAGCAAGATGCTACGAAGCTGGTTTTGGAAAAAGGCTACAGTCAGCAGCAAGCGGCCGATCATCTGGGCATATCGCAAAGCGCCCTAGGACGCTGGGTACGAGCGGAACGCAAGCCTTCGGCCAACGAATCGGCAACCAAAAAGTCTTGCCTGAATCTGGCGGATCATGACGAATTGGTCCGGTTACGAAAGGAAAACGAACAACTGAGGATGGAGCGCGAAATCTTAAAAAGGCCGCCGTCTTCTTTGCGAAAGAAACCGAATAAAGTACGGATTTATTCAGGCGCAACAGAAGACGTATCCCGTGACCGTGCTGTGTCGAGTGATGCAGGTGAGCACCAGTGCTTATTATGCTTGGTGTAACAGTCCGACAGACGAAGACAAAAAACATCAAGATCAACAGCTTGCCGATAGCGTGCGGCAGCTTTTTACCGACAACAAGCAGTGCTTTGGTTCGCGTCGTGTAGCGGATCGATTGCAGAAACAAGGTTTTGCCGTCGGCCGCTTCAAAACGGGGCGGATCATGCGCGATTTAAAATTACAGGTCCGCTATCCCAAACGATTTAAAGTGACCACGGACAGTAAACACAATGAGGCCATATCCCCGAATCGGCTGGATCGGCAATTCAAGGTCGCTCAGCCAAATCAAGTGTGGACCACGGATATTACCTATGTCTGGACGTTACAGGGCTGGCTTTATGTCGCGGTCGTTATCGATCTGTTCTCCCGGCAAGTGGTGGGCTGGGCGATTGACGACCACATACCCACAGGGCACAAGTGCGGACCTCGCTCTGTGTCAACGCATTACAAATGGCCTCCTGGCGCCGCAAACCGCCGCCGGGTCTGCTGCATCATTCGGATCGCGGCAGCCAGTATGCCAGTCGGGAATATCGCCAGCATTTAGCAGTGATGAAGATGGAACAGAGCATGAGCCGAAAAGGCAATTGCTGGGATAATTCGCCGACAGAACGCTTTTTCCGTAGCTTGAAACATGAACAGCTCAACTACGAAAAATTCAAAACCCAGGAAGCGGCGAAACTGAGCGTGATCGACTATTTGGCTTTTTACAACGGTCGTCGATCGCACTCAACATTGGGCTATCAATCCCCGATCGAATTCGAGCGGGACTTTTCGAAAAACGCTGCCTAAACAGGTGTCCGGTTTTTGTTGACCATTACAAGGTCTAGTATTTCTAGATCTGACTCCCTTTTTATGCCCCCCCTTTTTACAATCAAAGTTGTGGCTGATTTCGCTCTCCTGCTGTCGATCTTTTTAGTTTAAAACTTGTATGTCTATTGATCGAAGCAGTAGCTATTGCCTTCCGGCCAACCGCGATGAGTTCATCAAACGTGTTTGATGTTTTACCGACCGGATTTTTCAGTCACGAGTATCCGTACTATGGCTGATGTATTTGTTATCACTGTTTGAATGCTTGACTTTGACGTTTAGCATGGAAACTTACTATTTCGTTTGTAAACCAAAATCATAATTTGAAGCAGCGGAGTGTTGTCATGAAATCAAGCAAAACTATTTTATTGGTGTTAGTTGCATTTTTAGTTAGCGGTTGCGGTGATCAATGGTGGTGCGGTGATGATGGTTGTAATGCGGCTTCGTCCAAGTCGATGGTTAGGCAATCTGAATAATGGTTTTCAATCCGGTTTTCGGTTTGACGGTATTAGTTTAAATCGCGAGTAAATTGAGTTATTTACTTGACTTACGACCTACGGCGTACAACAGGGCGGGCTCAGGTCTAGAAATTAAGCGTACTTGAAAGGTTTTGCTATATTTCCAGACCTGACACCTTTTCGTGGGGATCACTTCATAAAGCCCCCGGCTTTGCCGGAGAGATATTTACTACCGACAGTCGCCTCCAAATCCTTATCAATTGAAAATGTAGCTTTGATGTTTGGCTTCATAAATGGAATATTTTTTTATTTGGAACAACTGCTAGTACTACTAATGCTTTCGGTGGTTTCGTAGGTATAGGGCGTACCCCAATAGCAGTCCGATTTATCGATGTGCTGGTCTACGGAGTTTTGCAGCATTATAAGGTTATCTCTAATATAAGCTTCATATTGTCGACCGGCCGAAGCGGTGAAGCTCAGCCAGCATACACGGTCTTGCGCCGTCACTCGATACGGTGTCGTGCTTGTATTCGTTTGTTCACAGACAGTCTTTTTCTTTTTATCTACCTCTTTCTCTGTACAGGAGCAGTAACCATATGAATAGCTGGTGTTGCCGTTTTGTTCTTTATGAAGAATAGCGGACTGCGTGGTTTTTAGACTCTGCTCTCCAGGCAATAACTTAATACTTGTAAAGCGATCCAATAATGCAGTTGTTGGCTTCCACCACGAATTATCCCTACTAATATTTTCAACAGAAATATTTGGACCCCATGAGGTAGCAAACCAATCTTCGGAAAACCAAGTCAACATATTCAACGGAAATATCCAAAACAATGGCACTCGAGAGATAGCAGGTGCTTTAAGTGCGATAGTAGCCACTTGATTATCGGTTAACTCCGGGCCGCGATAACCTTTGATGGTGCAAGCGGGTAGAAACACTATGCATGGCAAAATCAAATATCTACGATTTATTCGAGACATGGTCACAATCTTGAATTGAATTTTTTAAGCCCGGAATCATTTCTGGCAATTTAATTAAGCCGTCTCGCTGACTGCACCCTGTCTGGCCCAGCTTTAGCTTAACAGCCAATGCATTCGCCTTTACATGCACGCCCTATATCTTCAATGCAGTATTGTTTGTCTGTATATTCGCAATACAAGTTGTAGATAAAGCTGTTCTCACAATTGCAGCGAGCCTTCTTGTCCAAGGGGCTACTGAGGCGATAGACAAAGCCGTCCTGAATGCCGAGTTGTACGTCGAGCTGAAACAACGATGGCAATGCAACCGGATTTTGGGGATTGATTTGTTCTTGTATGCAAGCCAATCGCCAGGCATCTTTTATTCCAATATTCGCATGATTGGTCGCGATCATGATTTTGATAGGCGTATGGTGCAAAAAACGGCCGAATGCATTTCGGCAAAATTGCCAGTAAGAGCGAGTGAGCAAGGTAAACTCGCACCAAGCATCATCTGCAATCAGAGAAGGTATTGCTACAATTTTGCGTCCGGTTTTATGATAGATTGAGAAATAGTTTTGCAATTCTTGTAAAACCTGATTTATCTGGTTATCAGTAAGGTCTGGATATTTTTTACTTAGCCGGTTCTTAATGTGCGGATTAAACTCGTAATTTTTGATATATTTCAATTGTCTTGATTTTTTTAGACTGATTTTAATGATAATAGCAACAGTCAAACCGAGTAACGTCCAAAACAGTAATCTGCCCTCAACTTGATAACCCCAAAAATTCACCATTCTTCCTCCATTGTTACGCTTCAAATACACTAATCATCCACTATCAAGGTGTTTGGATTGATCGCTAATAAATCACGTCGGGTTAATCATTGAACAAAATCCGGTATATGTCTGCGGCAGGTGCCGAATGACAGGTGAGCGGTGTCGAAATACCGGTTTTTTCCTGGTTAAAGCGTATCGATTGCTAAGCGGGTATCAGTTAATCCTGCAACTGTTGGTATTGGCACGAAGTCGCTAGGTGATGGAGTAGAACAGAAGCAGAACAGGGTCAGGTTTAGAGCATCCTGATGGCCGTAAGGCGGATGAATTGCAAGGTGCGTGTTCGTAAGGCGGATTCGGAGCGGTAGCGACAATCCGCCAAAACTTCGAAACCACCCGGCGTTTTGCTATCGCGAAAACGCCCTACGGTCCGGGTTAGCGTTTCCGCGACTGTAATAGCAGCCAAACCAAAAACGGAGCCGAGTACACCGCAAAAGATGCTAACAGGCCCGGTATACCGTGTGGAGCCACTACCGTTTCGGTCAAAAACAGGGTGTCGCCGAAAATCGCCGCAATAGGCAAGTAGTAAAACGACAGCATCACTAGAACGACAAAACCGAATGGTAGCGGCGCGCCGAAAATCAGCAGCATTTCCAATAGGTTCGGCAGTACCGTTGCTAGCAGAAAAAGCCGCCATAAAATGCGGTATCGGTTCGGCTGGGGCGTATTCATCTTCAGCGCGATTTGGCAGGTTTGAATGGATAAGGGAGCCGCTAAAAATTGCACTCCGATAAGTTCGGTGCGGACGGAAGCCCTCTATCAATCAAGGTATTACCCGCTAACGCTTTGCCTGACTCAGTACAAGCCGAGAATTTATAGAGGCTTCCGTGCGTCATGTGCGGCCGGGCCTACGCCGATGGAAACGCCTGGCTCAGCAGCGTGCTTTCCGTTGTGATGTCCAGTTCGCCGGTTTTCGGCAGGCCGGCTTTTTCTTGATATGCGCTGATTGCCGAGCGGGTGCGTTTGCCGGTGACGCCGTCGATTGTGCCGGGGTCGAAGCCGAGATACAGCAGTGCTGCTTGCGCCGTGCGCAATCCCAAATCCGGCAGCATCACCTTGTATTGGGCGTGGGCTGCGGCCAGCCGGGTGTCGTACCGGTTTTTTTCGAAGCTCGGACCGTTGTAGCCGCGGGCAAACGCATCCCATTTGCCCTTTTGCATCGCACCGGCCAAGCCATTGGCTTTGATGAAATTGGCCATCGCCAGCAACTGGGCGTTCTCGTCTGCAACCAATGCGGCCACCATGGCGTCCACGGTGGTAAACCCTGCGTCTGCAAAGTTAAAACCCATCACCTGGCCAATGCCCCAGGAGGCGCTTTTCAGCGCTGCCGCCTGGTCCAGGCCGAGCGCTTTGTCCAGGCGGTCGTATTCCGCCGCACCGCCAATGTAGCCGCCGGCTTTGCTGTCGCTGATGTCAGGGGCGCTGCTGTCGAACCGGCCATCGGTTTGATTATGAAAAATATGCCGTTCAAACAGAATCTGCGGCCGCCGGTCTTTCAAAAAACCGAAGCCGCGCGTTTCCACGCTGAGCACCGCCCACACCTCGGGCTGGGTAACGCCCAAAGTGTTGCACACTTGTTCGATACCCTCGCCGCTTAACGGATGGCCTTGATCTTGAAAATTCATGATTACCCCCTTGATTGATTGTGCCGGGCGGAAGACGGCCCTTCACTTGTTTAATTTATTCGACCCGTTGCTTCCTGTTGCTGTGCCAAGCATCGGTGTGTGGCACCAGGCGCTATCGATCGAGGCTCCGGTAGGCTGCGTTTAAGAAGTGCCTGACTCATCATTCGCTCTGAGAACCCGGTTTACTGATCGAATTTCTGGCCGACCTTGCTTGGCGCGATCGGAGCGGCACGGCAGATTATCTTTTTGATTTGGACGACAAGCAATTGCCGCAGATGAGGCGCTATCAATACGCTTAAAAATGAGGTGAATGAGCGTCGATGCGGCATGGTGTCCGAAATTTGAAAATAATTCGGTAAAAGATATGTCTTCAGCAAAACGACTCTTCTATAAAGTCAGCGTTATTTTGAAACAGGTGGGCGATATTTTCTAATAACTCCTGTCAAGAATTTTTTTCATGGTTCTGTGGTATATCACTTAAACAGTATTAAATAACACAGTTTAAATGATATGCGCAAAAATTGATCTGCTAATGCGGCTGTCAGAGTATCCCCAGATCGGAAGTTAAGCTAGGAGCCGGCGGGGTTATTGATGTCGCCTGTGCTTAGTTAAGCGTCTGGTGTTATTGGTTGTTTTTAGTAAAACCTGCCGCCAAAGCCCGGTTTGACATGCGGGGGTTATAGTTTGAAATGATTATTCGGAATAAAGTTGGCGGTTTGGCATACTCCGTGCTGCATCGATTTTTTGAGATAGTTGATCATTTCTCGTCTCTTTCCCTCAATTACCCAGCCACAATGCTATGGATATTCACATGACTTTTCGATTTAAAGTGCTGTTATTCCCACTGATATTGTCTTGTTTCGCACCGCGAACATTTGCCCATATTAGCTACACGAATTTAATGGTGACGGATCCTGTGCACAACGCATTTGGTAATGCGGTTACCGAAACTGACGGCTCAATTACTTATAATTTTCGCGGCTCCGTTGCTGGAAACGCTGCTTGGGCGGATGCGGCTGACGAAAATTGGGGGGACAGCCACAGTGTTTTGCCATGGGAAAAATTCGAAGTCGATAGTGCCGGAGGAGCATATGTCAGCATCAGTATCTCGGGAGGAATATCCGGCTATGTTTTGGAATGGGATGAGGCGGTCCAAGATGTAAGGCCGAAAATTCAAGACGGCAAATTGGATTTAACGCCTGCCTTCACCCTTTACAGCGGCTTGCTACCCGAATTAGCACATGACTCATCGGAAGTCCTGCCGCCGCCTGAAGGCAAAGAAGGGCGTTGGAATGCATTGGGAGACGTCACCATGGCCAACGATGATGGTGATATCGGTACCGTTAAATACTTGATGCACGCAGGCGAGGTGGACAGCGGCAGCAGGACAGTCTCACTTGATAATATTTTCCTTCCGAAAGGCGTTTATTCAATGGCCATCGGAGGGGCTTGCTCCGCCTGTATCTTGCCCGAGCTTACAGATGAAATCGGCAACGATCCTCTTTTATGGGAAGCTTACCTCGCATTGGAAAACGATAGTTTTATTCAACGCGGTTATACGGTCTCTTTAAACATTCGGCCGGTTCCCGTACCGCCCGCATTGCCGCTGATGGCGACCGGGCTACTCGGTATTTTTGGAGTCAGAAGATTTTCACTGCGGAACTGAGAAATTTTTGCGTTGGGTGGGTGGTAGAGCTTTTGCCAATTCCGAGCGCCTTCGCTCGTTGGCTGTAAAACTCTAATGTTTAAGGTTTGGTATTGACGGACGTTGGCTCTGTCGGTATCTGCGCGGATTAGGAATTTGTCCCAGCGATTTTGTGCCGATCAACAAGATAGCCGAGCCCTCTCAAGACTGCGGCGCGGGCTTGCGGTCGATATGGCCCAAATCCCGCTCCGGCGCGATCACGTCTCTGACCAACTGTTTCAATTCGGTAATTTCGGGGAAGCGACCTTCAGCCTTGCGCGACCAGACCAACACGCTGTCGGCGGACACTTCGAAAATGCCGCCGGTGCCCGGTTGCAGCGCCAGTTCGCTCAATTCGCTATCGAAGGTCGTCAACAGCTCTTGCGCCATCCAGGCCGCGCGCAGCAGCCAGCGGCATTGGGTGCAGTAACGGATTTCGACGCGGTGGCTCATAGGCTGTCGCGCAGGCGTTGGTAGATGCCGCCGAAGCTGCCGTTGCTCATCAATAGGACGTGACAGACGCCGCCGGCCTCGGCTTGGATCGCGTTCACGATCGAATCCAGGCTGTTGCAAATCTCGATGTTATTGGCGTATTTCAGCAATTGGCTCAAATCCCAGCCCAGATTGTCGGGCTGGTAGATGATGGCGCGGTCGGCCTGGCTCAACGATTCGGCCAGGGATTGGGTATGCACACCCAGGCGCATCGTATTCGAGCGGGGTTCGACGATAGCCAGGATTTTTTCGTTACCGACTTGTTTGCGCAAACCGTCCAGCGTGGTTTGGATCGCGGTCGGGTGGTGGGCGAAGTCGTCGTAAACGGTGACGCCGGCTTTCTTGACGATGACTTCCATTCGCCGCTTGACGTTCTGGAATTGCGCCAACGCGGCGATGGCGTCGGCCGGGGCCACGCCGACATGGCGGGCGGCGGCGATGGCGGATAAGGCGTTGTAGACGTTGTGCCGGCCGGTCAGTGCCCATGCCACGGTGCCCTGGTTTTGGCCTTCGAAATGGATCGCAAAACGGCTGCCGTCGGCGGCCAGCAATTGCGCTTGCCACGGCGCCGGGGCATCGATCGCGGTCAGTTGCACCGGGGTCCAGCTGCCCATCGCCAATACTTCGGCGACGTGTTTTTCGCAGTCCGGGGCGATGATCAAACCCTGGCCGGGGACGGTTCTGACCAAATGGTGGAACTGCTTTTTGATGGCATCCAGGTTTTCGAAGATGTCGGCGTGGTCGTATTCCAGGTTGTTCAAAATCGCAGTGCGCGGCCGGTAATGCACGAATTTCGAGCGCTTGTCGAAAAAGGCGCAGTCGTATTCGTCGGCCTCGATGACGAAGAAATCCGATTCCCCCAGCCGGGCGGAAATGCCGAAGTTCAAAGGTATGCCGCCAATCAGAAAGCCGGGTTTGAAACCGTTGTATTCCAGAATCCAGCTCAGCATGCTGGTGGTGGTGGTTTTGCCGTGGGTACCGGCGACCGCCAACACCCATTTGTGTTGCAGCACATGTTCGGCCAGCCATCGCGGACCGGAGATATAGGGCAGGCCCAGATTCAATACCGCTTCGACTTCCGGATTGCCGCGCGACATGGCGTTGCCGATCACGACCAAGTCGGGTTTGACGTCCAGATTCTCGGCCTTGTAGCCGTTCATCAACTTGATGCCTTGCTGTTCGAGCTGAGTGCTCATCGGCGGGTAGACGTTCTGGTCGGAGCCGCTGACGGTGTAGCCGAGTTCGCGGGCGATCAGGGCCAGGCCGCCCATGAAGGTGCCGCAAATGCCGAGGATATGGATATGCACAGGTTTGGGTGGAGTCATTTTTTCGGTTCTTCGGGTTTTGCTTCGGAGTTGGCTTCGGCTTGAGGTTCGGACGGTGTGACTTCCTCGGCTTTCGCCTCTTGGGCTTTGGCGCCGGCTGCTTCCAATAATTTGACGATGTTGTCGCGGCCGAGCTTTTTGGCTTTGTCGAGGACTTTCACGCCTTGGGCGTCGGTGGCGTTGACGTTGGCGCCGGCGGCGATCAACACGCCGACCAGATCCGGGTTGCCGAACATTACCGCATCCGTTAGCGCCGTGGCGCCGAGTTTATCGGCCAGATTGACATCGGCGCCGTAAGCCAGCAAGGTTTTGACGATTCTGATGTTGCCGTTGAAGCTGGCTGCCATCAATGCGGTACGGTCTTGGTCGATCTTGCCGTTGGCATCCAGACCTTGTGCCAGCAATGATTCGACCCGTTCGATTTTGCCGGCGGCCGCGGCGGCGAACAGGTCTTTGACGTCTTCGGCAAACGCCGCCAAGGGCAGGGCCAGCAGGGCCGCGCCCCAAAATCTGCGGATGTTCATGGGATTGCTTGCGTTTGGTTACCAGTTGGGTTGAAATAACCGAAAGTCCGTTTTACATGATCCATCAATGAGCGAAAAAAACAAAGTTTTAGTTGAAGCGCAACCTTACTACGTCGAGGCGCAATCCTCGCCGGAACAGAACCGTTACGTGTTCGCTTACACCGTCACGATTACCAACGTCGGTTCCACGCCGGCCAAATTGCTGACCCGGCACTGGCTGATCACCGATGCCAACGGCAAGGTCCAGGAAGTCAACGGTGAAGGCGTGGTTGGCGAGCATCCGCATCTGAATCCGGGCGATTCGTTCCGTTATACCAGTGCGGCGATGATCGAAACGCCGGTCGGCGTGATGCAGGGCAAATACCAGATGCAGGCCGATACCGGCGAAAATTTCAACGCAGCCATTCCTAAATTTACCTTGTCGATTCCCAGAACCCTGCACTGATGGCAGATTATGCGATTGGTGATATTCAGGGCTGCTACGACGAATTCCGCCGGCTACTGGACCAGATAGGGTTTGATCCAGCTCAGGACCGGCTATGGCTGGCCGGCGATCTGGTCAACCGCGGGCCCAAGTCGCTGGAGACGCTGCGTTTCGTTAAAGGCCTCGGCGATGCGGCGATCACTGTGCTGGGCAACCACGATCTGCATTTGATTGCGACCGTGGTGTCGCTGAGCAAGGCCGGCAAAAAAGATACCTTGGGCGCTATTTTGCGGGCCGAGGATTGCGACGAGCTGATTCACTGGCTGCGCCACCAGCGTTTGTTTTACCGCGACGGCGATTTCTGCATGCTGCACGCCGGCCTGCCGCCGCAATGGGATTTGGCCACGACCGAGCAGATGGCGCGCGAAACCGAGCAAGCCATGCAGGGCGCCGATTACGAACGGTTTTTCCGCTCGATGTACGGCAACAAGCCTGCGCTGTGGCGGGAAGATTTGCCCAAGATCGAAAAACTGCGTTTTGCGGTTAACTGTTTTACCCGCTTGCGTTATTGCACGCTCGCCGGCGAGTTGGATTTCGGCCAGAAGGGCGCGCCGGGTACACAGCCCGCACATTTGCTGCCGTGGTTCCAGGTGCCGGGTCGGAAAAGTCGGGACATGCGGATCATTTTCGGCCATTGGTCGACCTTGGGCTATTACGAAGGCCACAACTGTTATTCGATCGATACCGGTTGCCTGTGGGGCGGCCAATTGACGGCGTTGCAATTGGGCGAAGCGCCGCAACGTTTCAGCATCGACTGTTGCCCGGCGCAGGACCCGCTGGCGGACTGAGCGTCGTCCCAGCTGCCGCGGTTTTCTTTGACCGTCCCCGTCCTTTCAATCCAACTTACAGGAAATAACCCAATGCAAACAAAATGGCTGTACCCAATATTTTTGGCCATGCCGCTGACGGTGTTCTCTTACACCGGCGAACACGATTACGGCCAACCGGTCGACCACAAACTGGAAAGTTTGACGCAATTACTGCAATTGACCCCGGAACAAAAAACCAAATTGGAAGCGATTTTCAAGGAACAGCACGAGAAATTCCGGGCCATCCATGAAGAATCGCACAGCCGGATCAAAGAGGTATTAAACCCGGAGCAGATGCGGAAAATGGACGAATTGCGTCAGCAACACAAAGAACGGATGCAGGAAGACGCCCAAAAGTCGACCCGTTAAATAGAAACGGCCGCGACGGTGGAGACCGTAGCGGCCGTTTTTAGTGCAAGCCAGATTAGGAGAAATTGCGGCCGTAGAAGATTTCGGCCATCTCGTCCTGCAACATTTCCTGGATTTCCTGCTTTTCGTCTTCGCTGAAGTTGCTTTCCTTTTCGAACAGGTAATTTTCCAGCTCGGTTTCCTTCAACATCATCTTGGTGTGGAAGATGTTCTCCTGATAGACGTTGACGTCGATCATTTGATACAGCTCTTTGGTGCTCTCGGCGATGTAGTTCTGAATCGAGTTGATCTTGTGGTCGATGTAATGCTTTTGGCCGGAAATATCGCGAGTAAAGCCGCGCACCCGGTAGTCCATGATCACGATGTCGGACTCGAAACTGTGGATCAGGTAATTCAGGGCTTTCAACGGCGAAATCTGACCGCAGGTCGAGACGTCGATGTCGGCACGGAAGGTGCAGATGTCGGTGTCCGGATGGCTTTCCGGATAGGTATGCACGGTGATGTGGCTTTTGTCCAGATGGGCCAAAATGGTGTCGGGTAGCGGGCCGGGCGATTCCGAGTTCATGCCGGCCGGAATCACCGCGCCTTCCGAAATCAGCATCGTCACGCTGGCGCCCTGCGGATCGTAATCCTGGTGGGCGATGTTCAGAATCTGGGCGCCGATGATGTTGGCGACGTCCTTCAAAATCTGGGTCAGACGCTTGGCGTTGTAGGCTTCGTCGATGTACTCGATGTAGGCTTTTTCCTGCTCTTTGGGTGCATAGCACACATCGTAGATATTGAAACTCAGCGATTTGGTCAGGTTGTTAAACCCGTGTAATTGTAACTTGCTCAACCGGTCAGCCCTCTATAACTTCAAAATCATGACTCATTTCCACGCCCGCTTTGCCTAGCATGATCGACGCGGAACAGTATTTCTCGGCCGACAATTTCACCGCCCGTTCCACTGCAGCAGCGGGCAGGTTTCTGCCGGTCACTTTAAAATGCAGATGGATTTTGGTGAAGACCGCGGGTACGCTGTCGGCCCGTTCCGCGGTCAGTTCTGCCGTACAATCGACAATGTCGTGCCGGCCTTTTTGCAGAATATCGATCACATCGAACGAGGAGCAGCCGCCCACGCCCAGCAACAACATTTCCATCGGCCGCACGCCGAGATTGCGGCCGCCGTGGTCCGGCGGTCCGTCCATCACGACGGTGTGACCGCTGCCGGATTCTCCGACAAACAGCCGGCCGTCGACCCATTTAATCGTTGCCTGCATAAATAATCCCAACCAAAAACGAAAATTGGCGCGGATTTTACAACGAACCTGTCAAATGTCTTGATTTTTTTCTAAAACTACTGCACCTTGGTAGAGTACACAAACTAGTTCACAAAATTATTACAACTTATGAGCTTTGTTAAACAAAACAAAATATCTCCAGCCGCCCTGGATGCCTTTCTACGTTTCTGTCACGTTAGAAGTTATCCGGCCAAAATAACCATCGTTCGTCCGGGTGACGTCGGCGATAAGTTGTTGTTCGTTGTCGACGGTTCGGTGAGCGTAAGTGTCGAAGATGAAGAAGGCCGCGAACTGATTCTGGCCTATTTGAATAAGCACGATTTCGTCGGCGAGATCGGCGTGTTCAAAAACGCCGAAACCCGCAGCGTGTCGGTTAAGACTAGGACCAAATGCCAGATGGCTGAGATCGGTTACGAGCGCTTCAAACTTCTGCTCAACACCGATTTGCGCGATCATGCCGTGGAAATTTTGACGGTATTGGGCGAGCAGCTTTCCACTCGCTTATTGATCACCAGTCGTAAATACCGCGATTTGGCGTTTATGGACGTTGAAGGCCGCATTGCCCGGACGTTGTTGGATCTGTGCAAGGAGCCGGATGCGATCACCCATCCCGACGGTATGCAATTGCATATCACCCGCCAGGAAATCGGCCGCATCGTCGGTTGCTCGCGGGAAATGGCCGGACGGGTGTTGAAGGAGCTGGAGGACAAAGGTTTGATTACCGCTCACGGTAAAACCATCGTCGTGTTCGGTACCCGCTAGGACACGATGGGTGGGCGGGGCGTTTGCGCCCCGCATGGGATGCGGGCTTTCGTATCCTGGCGCCGCCAACTGCACGTTGACGGCGAGACGGGCCGTGCCAGCGGTTCGCCGTTTCTTATTTCCCGAAAACCGTTCGAAATAGTTCCTGCATCGCCGCCCAGGATTGCCGGTCGGCATCGGCGTCGTAAGCGATCGGCAGGTTATTGGCCTTGCCCAGCCGGTCGGCGTCCGGATTGCTGAAACCGTGACGGACACCGGGATAGTTGACGAAGCGGTAATCGGCACCGGCTCCAGTCATTTCCGCCTGGAACGCGCTAATGCTGTCTGCAGTAACGAACTCGTCGGCGGCGCCGTTCAGCACCAGGATTTTGGCTTTGACTTTGCCGGGCTGGGCCGGGGTTTTGGTCGCCAGATTGCCGTGGAAACTGACCACGGCGGCCAAGTCGCCGCCCTGTCTGGCCATGTTCAATACCGTAGCGCCACCGAAGCAGTAACCTATCGCGGCAATTTTGCCCGGATCGACGCTAGGCTGTTGTTTCAGAAACGCCTCGGCGGCGGCAAAACGTTGTTCGGAGACGCCGGCCCGCTCGACCACGCTGGCCATGAATGCCGATGCCTCTGCCGCATGTTCGCTGAATTTGCCGTCGCCGTACATATCCACCGCCAGCGCGGTATAGCCCAGTTCCGCCAACATTTTCGCCCGCTGCTTGGCGTAATCGTTCAAGCCCCACCACTCGTGTACGACCATTACCCCAGGTTGCTTCTCGCCCTTGGCGTCGTCCCACGCCAAATAAGCTTTGAACGTGGTGCCGCCGGCCTGATAGCTGACGCTCTGTTCGTGCAATGCCGCCTGTAACCCGGAACTGAAGAATAATGTCAAAAACAATAAGCGGGATATCATGTAGCTCTCCTGTTAGCGTAAAAAGGCTTACGGTTACACCGCTAACGGATATTGTCAATCGGCTGGGGAATGGCGTTGCTGCCTTCGGCCTGTAAAAACCTTATATGGCGAGCGTATGAAACAAAGCGGTTCCCGCCCGGTGTGGCGGCAAATTCCGGCCAGCGTTTGGGCCTTGGGCTGCGTCAGCCTGCTGATGGATATCTCGTCGGAGATGATCCATAGTCTGTTGCCGCTGTTCATGGTTTCGGTATTGCACGCCAGCAGCCTCAGTATCGGCTTGATCGAAGGCGCGGCCGAGGCGACTGCGCTGATCGTTAAGGTGTTTTCCGGCACGCTCAGCGACTACCTGGGCAAGCGCAAGAGCTTGGCTTTGCTGGGTTACGGCCTCGGTGCTCTGACTAAGCCGTTGTTTGCGCTGGCCGCCAGTGCCGACATGGTGTTGAGCGCGCGTTTGTTGGACCGGGTCGGTAAGGGGATACGCGGCGCACCGCGGGATGCGCTGGTGGCCGACGTGACGCCGATCGAGATTCGCGGTGCGGCGTTCGGGCTCAGGCAGTCGCTGGATACGGTCGGCTCTTTCCTGGGGCCGCTGCTGGCGGTCGGTTTAATGTTGGCATGGGCCGACGATTTTCGCGCGGTGTTTTGGGTGGCGGTAGTGCCCGCCGGGCTGTCGGTAGCTATGCTGTCGTTCGGCGTCAAAGAGCCGGCCAATGTGAAGCGCGCCAAGCGCGGCAATCCGATTCATCGCAGCAACCTAAAGCGTTTGGGGTCAGAATATTGGTGGGTCGTGGCAATTGGCGCGGTGTTTACGCTGGCCAGATTCAGCGAAGCGTTTTTGGTTTTGCGTGCGCAACAGGGCGGCATGGCGATCGCGCTGGTACCCTTGGTCATGGTGGCCATGAACCTGGTCTATTCGGCGACCGCATATCCGTTCGGGCGATTGTCGGACCGGATGTCGCACCGAACCTTATTGGCCTGGGGCTTGCTCGTACTGATCGGCGCCGATTTGACCTTGGCATTCAGCGCCCGATGGGAGGTGACCTTGGCCGGGGTGGGCTTGTGGGGGCTGCACATGGGGATGACTCAGGGCTTGTTGGCGAAAATGGTCGCCGACACCGCGCCCGAGGATTTGCGCGGGACCGGGTTCGGATTCTTCAATTTGGTCAGCGGAGTGGCGATGTTGCTGGCTAGCGTGCTGGCCGGTTTATTGTGGGATCGGCTGGGTGCGGCGACGACATTTTATGCGGGGGCTGGCTTTAGCCTGTTGTCTCTGGCGATGTTGTTTATGCGGCGGATTGCCGACCGCTAGGGCTGTTAACCGGCTGCGGCAGTTCGAGCTCGCCGGCCGTCAAGACCGGCGAAGCAAGGCACGATGAGACCTATGCAGGTGGCGTCTATTTGCGGGTGGTGCTGAAGGTGTAGGAACGGACTATGCCTTGCGGGTCGAAACGGATCAGCAAGTCTTGTGAGTCGGTGCCGCCGAACAAAGCGTACTTGTAAATGCCGTAGGTCCAGGTCGGTTTACCGTCTTCCATGCCGGTGCGCCATGGCGTACCGAACATTTCGGTAATGTCCTGCTTGCGGGTTTGGCCGATTTTGATTTCCGGCACGTGATTTGCTGCAAACTCCTGGCCGACCGTGAAACAACCGGTCAATTGCGTTGTCGATAAGGCGCTAACCAGCAATAGCGACGTTAACGTTAAAGTGCGCGGATTGAGTTTGATGAAATGGTTTTTCATAAGCATTGCCTTCAGGAAAATTGATGGTCTTAAACTAGCGTTTAACGGTTTATCTTAGCTGTTTCCGGTTACCACCCGTAAACTTTTTAGCCAAAACCCGGATGCCCAGATGCTCACCCACGCCGATAGTTACTCTCTCGATTGCCTCAGATTCGATAACCGTTTCGTCCGCGAACTGCCGGGCGACACCGAAACCGATAATTTTCGCCGCCAGGTTTACGGCGCCTGCTATTCATTGGTGCAGCCGACGCCGGTGAAAAGCCCGCGCCTGGTGGCTTATTCGGCTGAAGTGGCGGCCGAATTGGGTCTTTCGGACCAGGATTGCCTGTCCGAAGACTTCTGTCAAGTGTTTGCCGGCAACCGCCTGGCGGCCGGAATGCAGCCTTTCGCGATGTGTTACGGCGGCCACCAATTCGGCCATTGGGCCGGCCAGCTCGGCGACGGCCGGGCGATCAATCTCGGCGAAGCCGTCTGTCCCGACGGACGCCGCCGAACCCTGCAATTGAAAGGGGCCGGCCGGACGCCGTATTCGCGCAGCGCCGACGGTTTGGCCGTGTTGCGTTCCTCTGTTCGCGAGTTTCTGTGCAGCGAGGCAATGCACCATTTGGGCGTGCCGACCACTCGTGCGTTGAGTGTGGTTCTGACCGGCGAGAACGTGGTGCGCGACATGTTCTATGACGGCAATCCGCAATTGGAGCCGGGTGCCGTGGTGTGTCGGGTGGCGCCGTCTTTTACCCGCTTCGGCAATTTCCAGATTTTTACCGCCCGCGACGATTTGGAGTCGTTGAAGAAATTGGCCGACTACACGATCCGCAGCGACTTTCCGGAATTGGGTGAGCCGAGTCCTAAGGTGTATCTGCGTTGGTTCGAGGAAGTCTGCCGGCTCACCGCCGAAATGGTGGTGCATTGGCAGCGGGTCGGTTTCGTGCACGGCGTGATGAACACCGACAACATGTCCATTCTGGGTTTGACCATCGACTACGGTCCTTACGGCTGGTTGGAAAACTATGATCCGGATTGGACCCCGAATACCACCGACGCCCAAGGGAGGCGCTACCGTTTCGGCAATCAGCCGAAGATTGCCTACTGGAATCTGGTGCAACTGGCAAACGCGATTTATCCGTTAGTGATGCGTGCGGAAGCGCTGGAGCAGGCGTTGTTGACGTTTAGCGAAACCTTCGAAGCGGAATGGCGCGCCACGATGGCCGCCAAATTGGGCTTGAGCCGTTTCGATACGGACAATGACCAGGAACTGGTTAGCGATTTGTTACAACTGCTACAAGCCGCCGAAGTTGATATGACCCTGTTTTATCGGCAATTGGCAGAGCTCGATCCGTGCGACCCGGCCGTGGCGGTTGCCGGTTTTCTAACGATGTTGGAAAACAACAGCTATGCTGCCATCGCAGAAGAGCAGCGCAATCGGGCGGTGGCGTGGTTCCAGCGATACTGCGAACGTAGCCGGCAGGATGGTAGCGATCGCGATGTCCGGCGGGCGCGGATGAATGCGGTAAATCCGAAATACGTGTTGAGGAATTATCTGGCACAGCTGGCGATAGACCAGGCGGAGCAGGGAGATTTCGATTTGGTCGGTGAATTGTTAGAGGTTTTGCGAAACCCCTATGCCGAACAGCCGGGCCGCGAGCGATTCGCCGAAAAACGGCCGGATTGGGCGAAGCAACGGGCGGGCTGTTCAATGCTGTCTTGCAGCTCTTGACAGTGGAATGGGCGATTTTTTCGCCCTGCTACTGTACTGAGTTGCCCGGCTGGCCTACTATTACACTTTTTGGCTGAACTAACTCGGAGCAGAGCATGGCTCAAGAACTCGGCATTGTAAAACTAGTGAGCGGATCGGTCAGCGCCACGGCGGCCGACGGCACTACCCGTGTATTGCAAGCCGGCGACAAGGTGTTCGATACCGACATACTTGCCACCGCTGCCGGCAGTGCCATCGTGATTCAGCTGGCCGATGGCTCCACCGTGGATATGGGGGGTAATGACCGGATGCAACTCGGCGCGGTGTTGCAGGAGCAAGAGCGGGAGGAGGCGGTGGTTGCGCAGAATCCGCCGCCGGCCGGTCCCTCGGTTGAAGATATTCAAGCAGCCTTGCTAGCGGGCGCCGATCCGACCCAAATAGCCGATCCGACTGCGGCAGGAGCCCCGGCTGCCGGCGCCGCAGGCGGCGTTGCCGGTAACGAAGGCCATGTGCCGGTCAGCGTCGACTATCTGAATCCGGTGGCGCCGGTGACCAACGGTTTCGATACCACCGGCCCAAGTGTGGCATTCAACAATATCGTCCCGGAAGTGCTGTTACTAAACCCTGGCACATTGCCGGGGGAGCAGATTACCGGCGGAAATCTGCCGCCGGTCGCGGCTAACGACAGCGTCAGCGGCATTCCTGCCGGCACCCCGGTCACGCTCGACGTGCTGGGCAACGACAACGACCCGGACGGCAGCCTGAACCCCGCCAGCGTGACGATCGTCGGCAGCGGCGGCCCCGGCCAACCGCTGGTCGTAGCGGGCCAAGGCACCTGGACGGTTAACCCGGCGACCGGCGCCATCACCTTTACCCCGGACGTCGGCTTCACCGGCGACCCGACCCCGATCAGCTACACCGTGGCCGACAACCTGGGCCTGGTCTCGAACCCGGCCACGGTGACGGTCGACTACAACCGGCCGCCGGTGGCCGCGAATGACAGCGCCAGCGGCATCGCCGCCGGCACCCCGGTCACGCTCGACGTGCTGGGCAACGACAACGACCCGGACGGCAGCCTGAACCCCGCCAGCGTGACGATCGTCGGCAGCGGCGGCCCCGGCCAACCGCTGGTCGTAGCGGGCCAAGGCACCTGGACGGTCAACCCGGCGACCGGTGCCATCACCTTTACCCCGGACGCCGGCTTCACCGGCGACCCGACCCCGATCAGCTACACCGTAGCCGACAACCTGGGCCTGGTCTCGAACCCGGCCACGGTGACGGTCGACTACAACCGGCCGCCGGTGGCCGCGAATGACAGCGCCAGCGGCATCGCCGCCGGCACCCCGGTCACGCTCGACGTGCTGGGCAACGACAACGACCCGGACGGCACGTTAAACCCGGCCAGTGTAACGATCGTCGGCAGCGGCGGCCCCGGCCAACCGCTGGTCGTAGCGGGCCAAGGCACCTGGAGCGTCAATCCGGCGACCGGCGCCATCACCTTTACCCCGGACGTCGGCTTCACCGGCGACCCGACCCCGATCAGCTACACCGTGGCCGACAACCTGGGCCTGGTCTCGAACCCGGCCACGGTGACGGTCGACTACAACCGGCCGCCGGTGGCCGCGAATGACAGCGCCAGCGGCATCGCCGCCGGCACCCCGGTCACGCTCGACGTGCTGGGCAACGACAACGACCCGGACGGCAGCCTGAACCCCGCCAGCGTGACGATCGTCGGCAGCGGCGGCCCCGGCCAACCGCTGGTCGTAGCGGGCCAAGGCACCTGGACGGTTAACCCGGCGACCGGCGCCATCACCTTTACCCCGGACGTCGGCTTCACCGGCGACCCGACCCCGATCAGCTACACCGTGGCCGACAACCTGGGCCTGGTCTCGAACCCGGCCACGGTGACGGTCGACTACAACCGGCCGCCGGTGGCCGCGAATGACAGCGCCAGCGGCATCGCCGCCGGCACCCCGGTCACGCTCGACGTGCTGGGCAACGACAACGACCCGGACGGCAGCCTGAACCCCGCCAGCGTGACGATCGTCGGCAGCGGCGGCCCCGGCCAACCGCTGGTCGTAGCGGGCCAAGGCACCTGGACGGTTAACCCGGCGACCGGCGCCATCACCTTTACCCCGGACGTCGGCTTCACCGGCGACCCGACCCCGATCAGCTACACCGTGGCCGACAACCTGGGCCTGGTCTCGAACCCGGCCACGGTGACGGTCGACTACAACCGGCCGCCGGTGGCCGCGAATGACAGCGCCAGCGGCATCGCCGCCGGCACCCCGGTCACGCTCGACGTGCTGGGCAACGACAACGACCCGGACGGCAGCCTGAACCCCGCCAGCGTGACGATCGTCGGCAGCGGCGGCCCCGGCCAACCGCTGGTCGTAGCGGGCCAAGGCACCTGGACGGTCAACCCGGCGACCGGTGCCATCACCTTTACCCCGGACGCCGGCTTCACCGGCGACCCGACCCCGATCAGCTACACCGTAGCCGACAACCTGGGCCTGGTCTCGAACCCGGCCACGGTGACGGTCGACTACAACCGGCCGCCGGTGGCCGCGAATGACAGCGCCAGCGGCATCGCCGCCGGCACCCCGGTCACGCTCGACGTGCTGGGCAACGACAACGACCCGGACGGCACGTTAAACCCGGCCAGTGTAACGATCGTCGGCAGCGGCGGCCCCGGCCAACCGCTGGTCGTAGCGGGCCAAGGCACCTGGAGCGTCAATCCGGCGACCGGCGCCATCACCTTTACCCCGGACGTCGGCTTCACCGGCGACCCGACCCCGATCAGCTACACCGTGGCCGACAACCTGGGCCTGGTCTCGAACCCGGCCACGGTGACGGTCGACTACAACCGGCCGCCGGTGGCCGCGAATGACAGCGCCAGCGGCATCGCCGCCGGCACCCCGGTCACGCTCGACGTGCTGGGCAACGACAACGACCCGGACGGCAGCCTGAACCCCGCCAGCGTGACGATCGTCGGCAGCGGCGGCCCCGGCCAACCGCTGGTCGTAGCGGGCCAAGGCACCTGGACGGTTAACCCGGCGACCGGCGCCATCACCTTTACCCCGGACGTCGGCTTCACCGGCGACCCGACCCCGATCAGCTACACCGTGGCCGACAACCTGGGCCTGGTCTCGAACCCGGCCACGGTGACGGTCGACTACAACCGGCCGCCGGTGGCCGCGAATGACAGCGCCAGCGGCATCGCCGCCGGCACCCCGGTCACGCTCGACGTGCTGGGCAACGACAACGACCCGGACGGCAGCCTGAACCCCGCCAGCGTGACGATCGTCGGCAGCGGCGGCCCCGGCCAACCGCTGGTCGTAGCGGGCCAAGGCACCTGGACGGTTAACCCGGCGACCGGCGCCATCACCTTTACCCCGGACGTCGGCTTCACCGGCGACCCGACCCCGATCAGCTACACCGTGGCCGACAACCTGGGCCTGGTCTCGAACCCGGCCACGGTGACGGTCGACTACAACCGGCCGCCGGTGGCCGCGAATGACAGCGCCAGCGGCATCGCCGCCGGCACCCCGGTCACGCTCGACGTGCTGGGCAACGACAACGACCCGGACGGCAGCCTGAACCCCGCCAGCGTGACGATCGTCGGCAGCGGCGGCCCCGGCCAACCGCTGGTCGTAGCGGGCCAAGGCACCTGGACGGTTAACCCGGCGACCGGCGCCATCACCTTTACCCCGGCCGCCGGCTTCACCGGCGACCCGACCCCGATCAGCTACACCGTGGCCGACAACCTGGGCCTGGTCTCGAACCCGGCCACCGTCACCGTCGACTATATTCCAACCGTGGTGGCGACTAACGCGGTAGTCGACGAGACTAACGGCAATTTGGATCAAACAGGTGGCGCTGTATTAGTCGAGCCGACCGGCTCCGGATCTTTGTTGATCGACGGTCAGCCCCCTGTTTCGGTAACTTTGGCGGCGACGGGAGCAACCTGGGACGCTGCCAGCAAAACGTTGGATGCCAGTACTTATCGGATCACGGTGAATGCCGACGGTAGCTACGAGTTTGCGTTGAAGGGCGCATTGTCCCATCCCGGGGCGGCAGACGCCGCTTCGGCGCCAATCCAATACGATATTTCCGCGGTATTGACCGGAACGAACGGGGAAGTCGCGAATGCCGTTTTCCGGGTTGATGTTTACGACGACGGGCCAAGGGTAGCCAACAGCAATGGCCAGGTACAGAATGTTGCTCAGCCCGACCAAGTCTTGTCCGGCTTGATTGATTATGATTTGGGATTCGACGGTTTCGGAGCTTCCGGCGGCGTAACTTTAGTGAATAACAACGGTGCATTAACCTCGCGCGGAGACAGTATTTCTTATTTGGTTTTCGATAGCAACGGCGATAATTTGCAGGAGATTTACGCTTTTGTTGATAAAGGTGGTCTTACCACCGAGGCCAATTATCTTGATCAAAAGTCAATCGATCGTGCTGTGTTTTCTCTTGAGCCTACGGAGCCCGGGTCAGTTGACGGGGCTTACAAGTTGGTTCTGTACGATGTATTGGATATACCGGCTCCAACGCCGACAACACTGACTTTTGAGAACGCCACGAGCGTTTCCGCGTCGCAGATCGCCTTCGGAAGCTCGCTAGTAGTGCAGGGGAGCAACCTGGTGTTGAGTCCTGCCAATCATATCGGCGTCAACGACAACGCTTTGGATCGTGGTGAAACCTTGACCTTTAAGTTCGGTGGGGTGGTCAATGCAGTGCAAATGAATGACATCAATGCCGATCTCGCCGGTCCGGATCGGTTTAGTTGGACTGCTTACAAAGACGGAGCCGTCGTTGGCAGCCGGAATAATGTGACAATGCCTTCCGGCGGCTTTACCCCAGCCATTAACGTCAATGGTGGTTTCGATACCCTGAAGATCGATATCACTGCGGGCAAGTTTGAACTGGGTGGGTTGAAATATCAGGCGGCAAGTTCGCAAACGCTGCAATTGAATTTCGGTTTCACTGCCACAGATGGTGATGGGGATAGTGTTAGCGGCAGCTTCAGCGTAAATGCCGGTACACTACTCGCGACGGGTATTACGACGACGTTGCCCGAGCTACAACACGCCGATAGCCACGTTCATTAATCTGGCTAACCACCCCACATAAAAAAACCGGCTTAAGCCGGTTTTTTTATGTGGGGTGGTTAGCTAAGTCAGCTGGATTTACGATATTTGCCGGTACCGAATACGCCCAACAAGCCGCCGGCAAACAGCCAAGCGGCGGCCGGCAGAGGTACGGCTGGCGTGTTATAGGTCAGCCTTGCTTCGACGAACGGCGGAAACTGGGCAGTGAAGCCGCCAGCATGCAAGTTAAATTCAACGTCGCTCGATAAATTCAACCAAATGACAATTTTGTTGTCGCTGGTCCAGTTCACCAGATCGGCGCCATCCAGTACAAATTCTTGGCTCCATTCGACGACGTCTTGGTGGTGCGAATTGGAGACGATGCCGCCGAAATAAGGGGACGCATTATCCGGAAACGCGACGCCGTCAATGCTGAACGCGATGTTTTCCAGATCGGAGTTCTCGCTGTAGTCGCCGCGGGCGTGAATCCAAAGCGAGCCCTCGGTCAACGCTGCGAGTGGGGCGTTATCGATTATAAATTCGAAGCTTTGTCCGTCGGCGGTTTGCTGAAACGTTTGCGAAGTAAATGTAACCGTATTTGCTTGCGCGCTGGTCGCGGTCAGAAACAGTGCGGCTAAAGTGAGTAAAACTCGGCTACGCATCGGATTCTCCTTGTAAAATTTAGAACTAACGCAAATTCTAAGCGATGTCGTACTGCAAAGCCACTTGTACTTTTGGGCTGGTGAACAGTACGGCGGCGCTCAAGATGCTACCGACTCCGTTTCGGCCTCGTTGCCAACAAAGCCGAAACCGGCGCAAGTCACCGAATATAAGGCCGCGTCGGCGGATAAGCTGCCAAAAAAACATGCTGACACCGGCCTTTTCGGGTATCCTTTTCCGGCTATTTCCATGTTTCCTAGGTTCCGTAATGACCAACAATACCGACATTGCCGCCAAATACGATATTGATCCCGCAGAGACTCAAGAATGGATGGAAGCCCTGCAAGCGGTGATCGAAAAGGAAGGCAGCGAACGCGCCAGTTACCTGATCGAAACCCTGCTCAGCACCGCCAGACAAGCCGGTCTGGACATCCCTTTCTCCGCCAACACGCCCTACATCAATTCGATTCCGGTCGATAAGCAGCCCAAATTCCCGGGTAATACCGATATCGAACGGACCATCCGGTCATACGTTCGTTGGAATGCGATGATGATGGTGTTGCGGGCAAACAAGCATACCAATGTCGGTGGTCATATCGCCAGTTTCGCGTCGGCAATCACTTTGTACGATGTAGGTCAAAACCATTTCTGGAATGCCGCATCCGACAAACACGGCGGCGATTTGATTTTCTCGCAAGGCCACTCGGCTCCCGGAACCTATGCTCAGGCCTTCTTACTCGGTCGTTTGAGCGAAGAACAAATGGATAATTTCCGTCAGGAAGTCGGTGGTAACGGTTTGTCGTCTTACCCGCATCCGTGGTTGATGCCGGATTTCTGGCAATTCCCGACCGTATCGATGGGCTTGGGGCCGATCATGGCGATTTACCAAGCCCGTTTCATGCGCTATATGCAGGACCGCGGCATGGCCAATACCGAGGGCCGCAAAGTTTGGGCCTTCCTCGGCGACGGCGAATGCGACGAGCCGGAAACTCTGGGTGCCATCGGTATGGCCGGCCGTGAGAAGCTGGACAACCTGATCTTTGTCATCAATTGCAACCTGCAGCGCCTGGACGGCCCGGTGCGCGGCAACGGCAAAATCATTCAAGAACTGGAAAGCAATTTCCGCGGCGCCAACTGGAACGTAATCAAGGTGATCTGGGGTCGGCGTTGGGATGCGATTCTGGCGCGCGACAAACACGGGTTGATCGTCAAACGCATGATGGAATGCGTCGACGGCGACTACCAAACCTTCAAATCCAAGGACGGCGCTTATGTGCGTGAGCACTTCTTCAATACGCCGGAACTGAAAGAACTGGTCAAGGATTACACCGACCGCGATATCTGGGAATTGAACCGCGGCGGCCACGATCCGATCAAGGTGTTTGCCGCTTATAACGCGGCAGCCAACCACCAAGGCCAGCCGACGGTCATTCTGGCCAAGACCATCAAAGGCTACGGCATGGGCGATTCTGGCCAGGCCCAAAACACCAGTCATCAGCAAAAGAAGATGAGCCTGGAGTCGATCAAGGGTATCCGCGACCGCTACCAACTGCCGATCAGCGACGAAGACCTGCCCAACCTGCCTTACATCCGTTTGGCGGAAGATTCCGAAGAACTCAAATACCTGCGCCAGCGCCGCGCCGACTTGGGCGGTTATCTGCCGGCGCGGCGGGCAAAATCCTATTCGTTGGAAATCCCCGCGCTGTCCGCGTTCAAGGCTTTGCTGGATGGTACTGGCGAAGGCCATGAAATCTCGACGACGATGGCTTTCGTCCGCATCCTGAATATTCTGGTCAAGGACAAACAAATCGGCAAACGCGTGGTACCTATAGTGCCGGACGAATCCCGCACCTTCGGTATGGAGGGCATGTTCCGCCAATTGGGAATCTGGTCGCAGGTTGGCCAGTTGTACACGCCGCAAGATGCTGAACAGTTAATGTTTTACAAGGAAGACAAGCACGGCCAGGTGTTGCAGGAAGGCATCAACGAAGCCGGCGGCCTGTGCGACTGGATCGCGGCTGGTACGGCCTATTCGACTCACGGCACGCCGATGATTCCGTTCTTCATCTACTACTCGATGTTCGGCTTCCAGCGCGTCGCCGACTTGATTTGGGCCGCGGCCGACCAACGTACCCGCGGCTTCCTGTTAGGCGGCACCGCCGGTAGAACCACGCTGAACGGCGAAGGCTTGCAGCACGAAGACGGCCATAGCCATTTGATGTCGGCGACGGTCCCGAACTGCTATTCCTACGATCCGACCTTTGCCTGTGAGCTGGCGGTAATCATCCACGACGGGTTGCGCCGGATGTACGTCGAGCAGGAGGATATCTTCTATTACATCACCTTGATGAATGAAAATTACGACCAGCCGCCATTGGTCGAAGGCGCCGAAGCCGACATTTTGAAGGGCATGTATCTGTTCAAAAAGGGCCACAAGGGCAACAAGCCCAGAGTCCAGTTGTTGGGGTCAGGCACCATTTTCATCGAAGTGATTTTCGCCGCCCAATTGCTGCACGATGACTGGGGTGTCGACGCCGATCTGTGGAGTTGCCCCAGCTTTACCGAGTTGGCGCGCGACGGCCAAAGCTGCGAGCGTTGGAATCGTTTGCATCCGACCGAGAAATCGCGCGTGACCCACGTCGAACGCTGCCTGGACGATGCCAAAGGTCCGGTGATCGCTGCAACCGACTATATGCGCGCCTTTGCCGAACAGATTCGGCCCTGGGTAAAAAATCCCTACACGGTTCTGGGTACCGACGGTTTCGGCCGCTCCGATACCCGCGCCAATCTGCGTAAATTCTTCGAGGTGGATCGTTACCACGTTACCGTTGCTGCGCTGCAAGCTCTGGCGCGAGCTGGTGAGTTCGATGCTGCCAAAGTTGACGTGGCGATTGCGAAATATGGCATAAACCCCGATGCCAGCGCCCCCTGGTTGGTTTAACGGCTGAATTAACGGAATGCGTAGATGAGTTCTTTAGTTGAAGTAAAAGTCCCCGACGTCGGCAACGTGCCGGAAATCGATATCGTCGAAGTCTTGGTGCAACCCGGCGACGTGGTTGCGATCGAACAAACTCTGGCGGTGATGGAAACCGACAAGGCCACAATGGACCTGCCGTCCAGTGCGGCCGGTATCGTTAAGTCGGTCCATATCAAACCGGGCGATAAAGTCGCGGAAGGTACCTTGATCGTCACGGTCGAAGTCGGCGCCGCCGCTGCAGAGCCGGCTGCCGAAGTTGCGGCGGTGCCTGCCGCCGCCGAGCCGCCTCCGGCGCCGGTTGCGGAAGCGCCGAAAGCCGAACCGGCTAAAGCCGTGGCTGCCCCGGTAGCGCCGGTTGTTGCCAGCACCGAAGGTTATAAACCGCATGCGACGCCGAGCGTACGCTTGTTCGCCCGCGAATTGGGCGTCGAGCTAAGCAAGATCCCGGCCGGCAGCGGCCGCAAAGGGCGGATCTTGCAGGAAGACGTGAAAAAATTCGTCAAGCAAATTATGACGTCCGGCGGCGCGGTAAGCGGTGGCGGCGCCGGCATTCCGGCCATCCCGGCGGTCGATTTCACTCAATTCGGCGAAATCGAAGAAAAGCCGTTAAGCAAAATCAAACGCCTGACCGGCCAGAACCTGACTCGGGTCTGGCTGAACCTGCCGTTGGTGACGTACCACGACGAAGTCGCGATCGACGAGATGGAGGAGTTCCGCAAGGCAGTCAACGCCGGCCAAGGCAAGGATGGCATCAAAGTTACCGGTTTGGTGTTCATCATGAAAGCGCTGGTCGCGGCGCTGCAGAAATTCCCATCTTTTAACAGCTCGCTATCTCCGGAAGGCGACAAGCTGTTCCTGAAAAAGTATTACCACCTCGGTATTGCGGTCGATACGCCAAATGGCCTGGTCGTGCCGGTCATCCGCGATGTCGATAAAAAAGGCATTTTTCAGTTGTCGCAAGAATTGGCCGAGGTCAGCGAATTGGCTCGCCAAGGCAAACTGAAACCGTCCGACATGCAAGGCGGTTGCATGACCATCTCCAGCCTCGGTGGCATCGGCGGCACGGCGTTCACGCCTATCGTCAACGCGCCGGAAGTCGCGATCTTGGGTGTGACCCGCTCCAAAGTGCAGCCGGTGTGGAACGGTAAGGAATTCGAGCCGAAACTGATGTTGCCGCTGGACATTACCTACGACCATCGCGTCATCGACGGTGCCGAAGGCGCCCGATTCATGGAAGCCTTGAAAGCCAATCTGGCCGATATTCGCCGGCTGTTGCTGTAAAACCGGCCAAGTTGCCGCCCCGTTTATTTCCGCTCTGGAGTAAACGGGGCGGCGCTTTGTGGTAGAAGTTTATTCCACTCGTTCGGCATCGTCACGATCGACGGCACCGAATCTGCTCCGCTAAATTCTGAATTCCGCCGACCGGGCGTGCGCAGTCAAACTCTCGCCCCGCGCCAACACCGAAGCGATTTTTCCTAAATTCTGTGCTCCCGTTGCGGAGCAGTTGATCAGGCTGCTGCGTTTTTGAAAGTCGTAGACGCCCAGCGGCGATGAATAACGAGCAGTACTCGAGGTGGGTAGCACGTGGTTGGGGCCGGCGCAGTAGTCGCCCAGGGCTTCGGCGGTGTAACGGCCCATGAAGATGGCACCGGCGTTGCGGATTTGCTCGGCCAAGGCTTCCGGATCGGCGACCGACAGCTCCAGATGTTCCGGTGCGATACGGTTCGCTACTTGTGCGGCTTGGTCCAGGTCGGCGACTTTGATAAAGGCGCCGCGGCCGGTCAATGAGGCTTTGATGATGGCGGCGCGCTCCATTTCCGGCAGCAGTTTATTGATGCTGGCTTCGACTTTTTTCAGGAAGTCGGCGTCCGGGCTGATCAGGATTGCCTGGGCATTTTCGTCGTGTTCGGCTTGCGAGAACAAATCCATCGCGATCCAGTCCGGATCGGTTTGGCCGTCGCAGATGATCAGGATTTCGGACGGACCGGCGATCATATCGATGCCGACCTGACCGAACACCAGTTTTTTCGCCGTGGCGACATAGATGTTGCCGGGGCCGACGATTTTATCGACGGCCGGCACGGTTTCGGTGCCGTAGGCGAGTGCCGCAACGGCTTGAGCGCCGCCGATCGTGAACACCCGGTCCACACCGGAGACGTAGGCTGCCGCCAGCACCAGCGGATTGGTTTCGCCGCCGGGTGTCGGCACCACCATGATTAATTCGCCGACGCCGGCGACTTTGGCCGGAATCGCGTTCATCAGCACCGAGGAAGGGTAAGCGGCCTTGCCACCCGGCACATAGAGGCCGGCTTTGTCCAGCGGCGTCACTTTCTGTCCGAGCAGGGTGCCGTCCAGTTCGGTGTATTGCCAGGACTGCAATTTTTGATGTTCCGCGTAGGCCCGTACCCGGTCCGCGGCGGTTTGCAAAGCAATCGCTTGCGTGCTGGGTAGCGTGTCCCAGGCTTGCTTCAGTGCCTCCTGGCTCAGTTCCAGTTCTTTGCCGGCCTTGAATGCGGTGCGGTCGAAACGGTTGGTATATTCCAGCAAGGCCTGGTCGCCGCGTTTTTTGACATCGGCGATGATGTCCAGCACCCGTTTATGGATTTCCAAATCGTCGCTGGCGTCCCAGTCCAGGCGAGCCTGCAATTGTTTGGCGAAATCGGCGGACGAACTGTCCAGGCGTAACATTTTGATCGCAGCCATGGGGCTTACCTCTGCGCCAGCGTGGTTTCGAATTGGTCTATCAAGGCTTGAATGGCTTGGTGCTTCATTTTCATCGCCGCTTTATTGACCACCAGCCTGGAGGTGATGTTGGCGATCAGTTCGCGCGGCTCCAGGCCGTTGGCTTTTAACGTATTGCCGGTGTCTACCAGGTCGACGATGCAATCGGCCAGGCCAACCAGCGGCGCCAGTTCCATCGAGCCGTACAGCTTGATGATCTCGGCCTGCACGCCCAGGTCGGCAAAATAGCGTTGCGCGGTTTTGACGTATTTGGTCGCGACGCGTAAGCGGCCTTTGACCGGCGGCGCGCCGACCGGGCCGGCCGTCATCAGGCGGCAGCCGGCGATGCCCAGATCCAACGGCTCGTAAAGGCTTTCCGCGCCGTGCTCCAGCAAGACGTCCTTTCCGGCGATGCCGAGGTCGGCGGCGCCGTACTCAACGAAGGTCGGTACGTCGGTGGCGCGGATAATCACCAATTGCACGTCGTCGCGGGTGGTTTGCAGGATCAATTTCCGACTTTTATCCGGATCGTCGATCGGCGTGATGCCGGCCTGTTGCAAAAACGGCAGGGCTTCTTCGTAAATTCGGCCTTTGGATACGGCGATGGTTAACATGGCTCGGGATGGGTTTTAGTTGGGAACGCGGCGGATCGTGGCGCCCAGTTGCGACAATTTTTCCTCGATATGGTCGTAACCGCGGTCGATATGGTAGATCCGGTCCACCAAGGTTTCGCCTTCTGCAATCAGGCCGGCCAGCACCAAGCTGGCGGATGCGCGCAAGTCGGTAGCCATCACCGGCGCCGCTTTCAGACCTTCGTTGCCGGTGCAGATCGCGGTGTTGGATTCGAGTTTGATCTGGGCGCCCATGCGTTGCAATTCCTGCACGTGCATGAAGCGGTTTTCGAATACGGTTTCGGTAATCAGGCCGACGCCTTCGGCGACCGAGTTCAACGCCGTAAATTGGGCCTGCATGTCGGTCGGGAAAGCCGGATAGGGCGCGGTGCGCACTGTGACCGCTTTCGGCCGTTTGCCGTGCATGTTCAATTCGATCCAGTTTTCGCCGCAGGTGATGTCGGCGCCGGCTTCCTTCAATTTAGCCAGCACGGCGTCCAGCGTGTTCGGGTCGGTATTTTTCAGACGGACATGGCCGCGGGTGATCGCGCCGGCGACCAGATAGGTACCGGTTTCGATCCGATCCGGCAGAATATCGTAATGCAGGCCGGGAACGCCGAGCTTTTCGACGCCTTCGACGGTCAGAATATCGGTGCCGACGCCGCTGATCTTGGCGCCCATTTTATTGAGAAAATGCGCCAGATCGGTGACTTCCGGCTCTTTGGCGGCATTTTCGATGATGGTGATGCCGTCCGCCAGCGTGGCGGCCATCAGGATGTTTTCGGTGCCGGTCACGGTGATTTTATCCAACACCAGACGACAGCCTTTCAGACGCGTGGCCTTGGCGTGGATGTAACCTGCTTCCACGGTGATGTCCGCTCCCATCTTGATCAGCGAATCGATGTGGATATCCACCGGCCGGGTGCCGATCGCGCAGCCGCCGGGCAGCGACACGTAAGCTTCCCCGAAACGGGCCAGCAACGGCCCCAGCACCAGGATCGAAGCGCGCATGGTTTTCACCAGTTCGTAAGGCGCTTCGTATTTGTGGATGGTGCTGGTGTCGACTTCGATGTTCATTTTCTCGTCGACGGTCAGGCCCACGCCCATTTGGCCGAGCAATTCCATCGTGGTGGTGATGTCGTGCAGGTGGGGAATGTTGCCGACGCTGACCGGTACTTCGGACAGTAGCGTCGCGGCCAGAATCGGCAGGGCGGCGTTTTTGGCGCCGGAAATCCGCAGTTCGCCGTGTAAGGGTTTGCCGCCGGTAATCAGTAATTTATCCATGAATGGTCTCGGGTAAGTGGGGCAGAACGCGGCTCAAGGCGCGCGGTTTGCAAAATATTCGGTTTCGTCGAAGCCGCTGAGTTTGGCCAACGCCAATAATTGGGCCGGAACGTTCTTGAAAGACAATTTGACGCGGTTGCTGCGGGCCTGCTTGATCCATTCGATCATCAACGCCAGACCGGCGCTGTCGGTCATGCCGACTAGCGACAGGTCGATGCAGATGCTGTCCATGCCTTTCAGAAAGTTGAAGGACTTCAGCGATTGCTTGTCGATGCTGGCAAAAGTCAGGTTTCCTTCCACGGTGTAATGCCCTGGGGCCTGTTCGGTGACGCTCAGTTTCGGCATCTATTTGCCTTCCGCCTTGTTCAGCATGAATTTGCCGATCATTTCTTCCAGAACGATGGCCGAGCTGGTGATGTCGAGCTGGCTCTTATCGTGCAGGTATTCTTCCGACGAGCCCGGGTCGATACTGATGTACTGCTCGCCCAACAGGCCGGCAGTATAAATGCTGGCGCCCGAATCCATCGGGATGTTGTCGTACTTGGATTCGATGCGCATTTCGACGATGGATTCGTGGCTGTTGCGATCCAGCCGGATCGACGATACCCGGCCAATGCGGACGCCGGCGATCGATACCGGCGATTTGACTTTCAGACCGCCGGAGTTTTGAAAATGGGCAATCACCGTGTAACTGTCGTCACCGGTGTAGGTTCCCAGGTTACTGACTTGTAAAGCCATGTAGAACAACGCGGCAATGCCGGAGGCGACAAAAAATCCGACCAGAGTATCCTGGGTCTTGGAATGCGGCATGTTAAATGTCTCCAAACATGAGTGCGGTTAAGATGAAATCCAGTGCCAATACCGAAAACGCCGAGTTGACCACGGTGCGAGTGGTGGCTCGGCTGACCCCTTCCGAGGTTGGGATGGCGTCGTAGCCTTCGAACAGGGCGATCCAGGATACGACGAAGCCGAACACGACGCTTTTGATTACGCCATTAACGATGTCTTCGCGAAAATCGATGCTGGCCTGCATTTGCGCCCAAAATGCGCCGTCGTCGACGCCGAGCATGCCGACGCCGACCAGATGGCCGCCCATGATGCCGATCGCGCTGAACAGTGCGGCCAGTAACGGCATGGCCAAAAAGCCGGCCAGAAAGCGCGGGGAAATGATGCGGTTGATCGGGTCGACCGCCATCATCTCCATGCCGGACAGTTGTTCGGTGGCTTTCATCAGGCCAATCTCGGCGGTCAGCGCAGATCCAGCCCGGCCGGCGAACAATAAGGCGGAAACCACCGGCCCCAGTTCCCGGACCAGCGAAGCGGCGACCATTACGCCCAACGATTCTTCGGCGCCGAAGTCCGACAGGATGTTGAAGCCTTGCAAGCCGAGCACCATGCCGACGAACAGGCCGGAAATGGTGATGATCAGAAACGACAGCACGCCGACCGAATACATCTGCTTCAGCAGCAAATTCGGGCGCGGCATTACTTCCCCGATGCCGGTCAGCGTATGCAGCAGAAAGAAAGTGCCGCGCCCCAATTTGGCAAAAGCGCTGCGCGTGGTTTTTCCCAGGGTTTGCAGTAATTCGAGCATCGCGTTCTCAAATAGGGCTTATTTGCCGGACAACAAGTCGTCCAGATAATCTGGAGCGGGGTAGTGGAAATGTACCGGGCCGTCGGCGTAACCGTTCATGAACTGTTCCACCCACTCCGAATCGGAGGCTGCCAATTGTTGTGGAGTCCCTTGGCCAATCACTTTTCCGCCAGACAGAACATAGATGTAATCGGCAATCGCCGCGGTTTCCTGGACGTCGTGGGAGACGATGATGCTGGTCAGGCCGAGCGTGGTGTTCAAGGCTTTGATCAAATGCACCAAAGCGCCCATCGAGATCGGGTCCTGGCCGGTAAACGGTTCGTCGTACATGATCATCATCGGGTCCAACGCGATGGCCCGGGCCAGAGCGACCCGGCGCGCCATGCCGCCGGACAATTCGTTCGGCATCAAGCGGTGGGCGCCGCGCAATCCGACCGCGTGCAATTTCATCAACACCAGGGTGCGGATCATCGATTCCGGCAGGTGGGTGTGCTCCCGCAGCGGAAACGCCACATTGTCGTAAACGTTCATGTCGGTGAGCAGGGCGCCGCTTTGGAACAGCATGCCCATCCGTTTGCGTAAATTGTACAAGTCGCGGGTCGGCAAACGATGAACATTCAAACCGTCGACATTGATTTGGCCGCGTTCGGGAGTCAGTTGGCCGCCGATCAGTTTCAGCAGTGTGGTTTTGCCGGTGCCGCTGGGGCCCATGATGGCGGTGATTTTGCCGCGTTGGATTTCGAGATCGATGCCGTCGAATATCTTTCTGGCACCCCTGGAAAAGCTCAAGTTGCTGATTGAAACGATGTTGCTTTCCGGGCTTGCGCTAGTGGCCATCTGCTGTGATTACAGGAGTATCTGGTTTGGTAACAGGTTATTTTCTATGACTGGTCGCGAATAAGTCAATGACTTGGGGTGAAAAGTCGATCAAGAACATGCAATAATGATTCCTTTTTACTCAAGTGTGCGGAGTCGGTTTTCGGTGGGCGGCGATCAGAACATTCAGGCGTTGGCGTTGGCGGTGATTCAAACCGAAATGCAAGCCGTGGCAGCGTTGGCCGCGCGTATCGACCACCAGTTCGTTGCTGCTTGCCGTCTGTTACTGGCTTGCAAAGGCCGAGTAGTGGTTACTGGCATGGGCAAATCCGGGCATATCGCCGGTAAAATCGCCGCAACTTTGGCCAGCACCGGCACTCCGGCGTTTTTCGTACATCCGGGTGAAGCCAGTCACGGCGACTTGGGCATGATCACCCGGCAGGACGTGGTCTTGGCCCTGTCTAATTCCGGCGAAACCGGAGAAATTCTGACGATTTTGCCTATCATTAAGCGCCTGGGCGTGCCCTTGATTGCGTTGACCGGCAATCCCGGCTCGACGTTGGCAAAGTTTGCAACGGCGCACATCGATGTTGCAGTTGAACAAGAGGCTTGCCCGTTGGGTTTGGCGCCCACCGCCAGCACTACCGCGGCATTGGTGATGGGGGATGCCTTGGCCGTCTCTTTATTGGAAACTCGCGGATTTACTCGGGACGATTTCGCGCTATCGCATCCGGGCGGCAGTTTGGGTAAGCGATTGCTGTTGCAGGTCGGCGATATCATGCATCGTGGCGGCGAAGTGCCGGTGGTATCCGATACGGTGTTGGTCGGCGAGGCTTTGCTGGAAATGACCGGCAAAAAACTGGGAATGACTGCGGTGGTGGATGGCGACGGTCGCGTGGCCGGAGTGTTTACCGACGGCGATTTGCGGCGGATGCTGGAGAAAAACCTGGATGTGCACCTGACCCGGATTGCGGAAGTCATGACCCGGAATTGCAAGTCCGTCGACGAACGTATGTTGGCGGCCGAGGCGATGCAGATCATGGAGGCCAAAAAAATTAACGCCTTGTTGGTGGTCGACGAAAATAATAAGTTGCTCGGCGCGTTGAATATGCATGATTTGTTGCGGGCCGGGATTGTTTGAAGCGTGAGCGGAAATGTTTGAATTAAGTCCTGAACAACTCGCCATCGTCCGCGAGCTCAAATTGTTGGTGTTGGATGTTGACGGCGTGCTGACCGACGGCCGTTTGTTTTTCGACGATAGCGGCAGAGAGTACAAATGCTTTCACGCCCGCGACGGCCACGGTATTAAGTTGTTGCGTCAAACCGGTGTCGAAGTCGCGGTCATTTCCGGCCGAAAATCCAATTCGGTGACGTTGCGGATGCAGGGGCTTGGCGTCGAGCATGTCTATCAGGGGCATGAAAACAAGCGAGCGGCTTTCGCCGACGTGTTGCAGCGATTGAATTTGCAGTCGCGGCAAGTGGCTTATGTCGGCGACGACGTTTTGGATTTGCCGGTCATGCGCCAGGTCGGGTTTGCCGTGGCGGTGCAGGATGCCAATTTTGCGGTGTTGGCACATGCGCATTGGCAAACCAAAGTCCCCGGCGGCTTGGGTGCCGTGCGCGAGGTGTGCGATTTGATCATGCATGCTCAAGGGACGCTGGATACGGTGTTGCACAACTATTTATGACATCGCAGCGGAATTTTCAGATTTTTGTCTACGTCGGCTTGGCCGCTTTGTTGTCGTGGTGGCTGGTGCAGCTTAACGAACAGCGTGACGCCGAAATAAAAATTGCCGAAAATAGCCCGGATTTTTTCAGCGTGGGTTATTACAAAAAAGAGATGGATTTGGACGGCTTGCCGAAAAGCGAATTGTCGGCTGACAGAATGGAGCATTACAAGGCCGACGGCAGCACGCATCTGCAGCAGCCGGTCATGACGCTGTTCAATCCCAATCAAAAGCCATGGTCGATCAAATCCGAAACCGGAATCATGGCGGCGGACGGTGATAGTTTGCAGTTGAACGGCAAAGCTTATATCAATCGTGATGCATCGAAAACCAATTCGGCTTTAACCATTAACACATCGGATTTGCGAGTTAAACTCGCCAGTCATTTTGCAGAGACCCAAGCTTGGGCGGAAATCATCAGTCCCCCCAATAGAACGGAAGGGATAGGAATGGAGGCGACTTTCGTCAGTCCGATTCACCTGAAATTGTTGTCCAAAGTGAAAGGTCGCTATGAAATTAAGTAGAATAGTGGGGGTAGGCCTGTTTTTGTCGGCGCGGCTTGCGTTCGGTTTGGAGTCGGATTCCGAGCAGCCTGTTTATATCGATTCCAATAACGCCGTTTACGATGAAAAAAGCCAGATCAGTACCTACACCGGTAATGTGGTGGCGACCCAGGGCAGTATCAGAATCGACGCCGACCAGTTGGTGGTGCATCTCAAAGACGGCGCCATCACCAAACTGGTGGCGACGGGTAAGCCGTCCCGTTTCAAACAATTGCCGGCCGTCGGTAAGGAAGAAATGCACGGCGAGGGTTTGATCAACGAGTTTTATCCGGATAAGAATTTGTTGATCTTTATGAAAAATGCTTCGGTTTGGCAGGGTGATGCCAAACAATCCAGCGAGTACATAGAGTACGATACCAAAAACTCGTTGTTGAAAGCCGGTGAGTCCAATTCCGATGGCAAGCGGGTGCATTCGGTGATTCAGCCCAAAACCAAGAAGGCCCAATAGTGGCGCGCTTGGTAGCAACCGAGTTGTACAAGCGGTACAGCTCACGCAACGTCGTCGATGGCGTCAGTTTGCAGGTCGATACCGGCGAGGTGGTGGGCTTGCTCGGCCCTAACGGCGCCGGTAAAACCACTAGCTTCTACATGATGGTGGGGCTGGTGAAGGCGGACAGAGGCGATATTTTTCTCGACGACCAACGGATTACGCTGCATCCGATGCATCGGCGGGCAAGATTGGGGATAGGCTATCTAGCCCAGGAAGCATCGGTATTTCGTAAGCTCAGTGTCGCCGACAACTTGCGCGCGGTACTGCAGATTCGTGACGATTTGACCGATGGCCAGATCGAACTGGTCATCGACGAATTGTTGGGGGAGTTCGGTATCGGCCACTTGCGCAACCAGTTGGCATTGGGGCTGTCGGGCGGCGAGCGGCGGCGGGTCGAGATTGCCCGGGCTTTGGCCAGCGAACCACAGTTTATTTTGTTGGACGAACCGTTTGCCGGCGTCGATCCGATCTCGGTTTTGGAATTGCAAAAAATTATCGCGCATCTGAAGCAGCGCGGTATCGGTATCCTGATCACCGAGCATAAAGTTAGGGAAACATTGGAAATATGCGATCGCGCCTACATCTTGAACGAAGGCAAGGTTATCGCCGAAGGGCAATCCCGCCAACTTGTCGAGAACGACGAGGTGCGCAGAGTGTATCTGGGCGAAAAATTCAGTTTATAAAATCCGAGTAGTCATGAAGCAATCCTTACAGCTCCGCATCGGTCAAAGTTTGACCATGACGCCGCAGTTGCAGCAGGCAATAAAACTGCTGCAAATGTCGACTTTGGATTTGCAGCAGGAAATTCAGCAGGCGCTGGAATCCAATATGATGCTGGAATTGGACGAAGAAGAGCTGCCGGCTTTGGAGTTTCGCGATAAAAAGCTCGACAACACCGACCAAGTCACCAGCGAAGGCTCCCAAACCGATATGCCGGACGAGTTGCCGGTCGATGTCAGTTGGGACGATGTTTACGAAAGTTCGTTGCCCAGCAGCGGCGATGACGGCGACACGCCCGAATTCGAAACCTTTCGCGGTAAATCCGAAACCTTGCACGACCACTTACTGTGGCAATTGGATCTGATTCCAATCTCGGATCGCGATTATGCAATTGCGGTAGCGATTATCGACGCAATCAACGACGACGGTTATGTCGCCAGCGATCTGCAGGACATTTTTCAAGGTTTGCTGGAGCAGTTGGAGGGCTTGGAATTCGACGAGGTTCAGGCCGTGCTGCATCGGATTCAGAATTTCGATCCGGTCGGTGTCGCCGCATTGGACTTGGCCGACTGCCTGCGGTTGCAATTGCAGCAATTGCCGGATAACACCCGCTTCAAGGCTGAAGCCTTGGATTTTGTGCACCGGCATCTGGATTTGCTGACCAGTTGCGATCAGGTCCGCTTGATGAAACGGGTCGGGCTCAGCGAAGACGAATTGAAAGGTATATTGGCCTTGATTCGGACCTTGGACCCCAAGCCGGGAGCCAGCTTGCAGGAAGTCGATGTCGAATATGTCGTGCCCGACGTGTTCGTGGTCAAAGTTAACGGCCAATGGCTGGTCAGCTTGAACCCGGACATCGCGCCGAAATTACGCATCAACCCCTTCTATTCCGGCATGATCAAGCGCGCCGACAACAGTTCAGACAATGTCAGCATGAAAAACCATTTGCAGGAAGCGCGCTGGTTTATCAAAAGTCTGCATAGCCGTAACGACACCTTGTTGCGGGTCGCAAAAAGTATCGTCGAAAAACAAGGCGATTTTTTCGAGCATGGGGCGATCGCAATGAAGCCGATGGTGTTGCGGGATATCGCCGAGGAACTGGAGTTGCACGAATCGACGATCTCGCGGGTGACCACGCAGAAATACATGCACACTCCCCATGGGGTGATCGAATTCAAATACTTTTTCTCCAGCCACGTCAGTACCGATGGCGGAGGCGAGTGCTCGGCGACGGCAATCCGGGCGCTGATAAAAGAGTTGGTCGGCAACGAAAATCCGGCCAAGCCGTTAAGCGATAGTAAAATATCGGATTTATTGAACGAGAAGGGCATTAACGTCGCGCGCCGCACCATCGCCAAATACCGGGAAGCGATGTCCATCCCTTCAACCAGCCAGCGGAAAAGGCACATTTAATCGATCGGGAAGCACAATTTTTAAAAACAGGAGTATTCCATGCAAGTTAGTATCACAGGCCATCACGTAGAAGTTACCGAGGCGTTGAAAGCTTATGTCGAAGAAAAAATCGGCAAAATCAAACGCCATTTCGACAACGTCGTTGATGTCCATGTCATTTTGACCGTTGAAAAACTGGAGCAAAAAGCCGAAGCGGCAGTACAGGTCAGCGGTGCCAAGCTTTATGCCGAAGACGTGCAAGAAGACATGTATGCAGCGATCGACAATATGGTCGACAAGCTCGACCGCCAAATCGTCAAGCACAAAGAAAAATCTCAAAACCATCGTTAATCGGATATTCGGCGACACGGGATGAAAACGGCTTTCGTCTCGTGTCCAGTCAACCATGAAGCTTGTTATCGTCAGCGGTTTATCGGGGTCGGGCAAGAGTATCGCGTTGGATACTCTGGAAGATTGCGGCTATTACTGCATCGATAACCTGCCGGTCGCATTGCTGGCCGACTTTGTCGATCACGTGATGCTGAAAAACCAAGCCACTTACAGCAAAACCGCGATCGGCATCGATGCTCGCAATCGGTCCGACAATTTGGCCGAGTTTCCGGACAGTCTGACTTCAATTCGTAACAAGGGTATCGACTGCGAACTGGTGTACATGGAAGCGGATGAGAACATCATCCTGAAGCGCTACAGCGAAACCCGTCGCCGCCACCCGCTCAGCACCGAGAGCCGGCCTTTGCGCGAAGCCTTGGAAATCGAGCGGGAGATGTTGCGTCCGCTGGCCTTGAGAGCCGATATCGTCATCGACACCAGCTATACCCATTACCATCAATTACGGGATTTATTGAAAAACCGGCTGGGTGAGAAAGGCAAAAACTCGTTGTCGATTCTGTTCCAGTCGTTCGGTTTCAAATACGGGATACCTTTGGATGCCGACTTTGTGTTCGATGCCCGTAGTCTGCCCAACCCTTATTGGGCCCCAGAGTTACGAGGGCTGACCGGCAAAAATCCCGCAGTTGCCGATTTTTTGCAGAACGATCCGGCCGTGAAGGAGTTTCTACACGATATCGGTTACTTCATCGGCCGTTGGGCGCCGCGGTTCGAATCGGATAACCGCAGTTATTTGACTATTGCGATCGGTTGTACCGGCGGCCAGCACCGTTCGGTTTATCTGGTCGAAGCCTTAAGCAAACATTTTCAAACGATTACCGCCAACGTCATCGTCAGGCATCGGGAGTTGCGGTAACCCCGGGCCGCCGGCCCTATTTTTGGTTTTGTACCTATGACATCAGCAGTGAAGCTCGAAAACGCGGAATCTCTATTGGATCGGACGCTGGAAGTTTTGACCAACGGCTCGCAAATCGAAATCAGAAACTTGGTGCGGTCCCTTTATCCGGCGGAAGCGGCGCATATTCTCGAAGCCTTGGACCCCGAACAGCGCGCAAAACTCTGGGCGTTGATTCCGCCCGGAGTGATTGGCGAAATCCTGGTGGAGGTTAACGTCGAAGTCGGTGCCGGTCTGCTGAAAATCACCGACCGCAAAGACCTGATTGCCGCGACCGAGTCGATGGGTGCCGACGGCATGGTTGATCTATTGCATGTGCTGCCTGAGCCGTTGTTGTCGCAAATCATGGAATCGATTGGGGTGCATAACCGTAACCGGATCGAAAAGGCTTTGAGTTACGGGGAGCATACTGCTGGCGGCATTATGTCCGACGACGTGCTGACGATACGCGGCGACGTCACATTGGATGTTGTTTCGCGATACTTGCGCTTGCGCGGCAACATTCCAGCCAATACTGATAGTCTGATCGTTGTTGATCGTAAGGAACACTTTCAGGGGGTATTGCCGCTCAGCCAGTTACTGAGCCATGATCCGCATACCAAGGTTGACGCTGTGATGGATACCCGAATTGCCGGCATTTCTTACCGGATGCCAAGTCGTGACGTTGCCGGAGTATTTGAGCGGCGCAAGTTGCTGTCTGTTCCGGTGTTGGCGGATGACGGCAGAGTGGTCGGGCGGATAGCAGTCGACGACGTTATCGGTTTAATCAGGGACGAAGCGGACCATTCGCTGATGAGCATGGCCGGTTTGAGCGAAGAGCAGGACATGTTTGCACCGGTGGTCAGCAGTGCCAAGCGTAGGGCTCTCTGGCTAGGCGTAAATCTGCTGACGGCTTTTCTGGCGGCCTCGGTGATCGATTTGTTCGAAGACGCTATCCAACAGATTGTGGCGCTGGCCGTGCTGATGCCGATTGTGGCCAGCATGGGCGGTATTGCCGGCAGTCAGACTTTAACCTTGGTGGTCAGAGGTCTGGCCTTACGCCAAGTCACTGGTAGCAATGCCGGGCGCTTATTGTTTAAGGAGATTTCGGTCGGCTTGCTGAACGGTTTGGTGTGGGCCTGTGTGGTAGCCCTGGTGGCCGGGATGTGGTTTCACCGCCCGGATGTCGGAATATTGTTGGGTGTGGCGATGTTGATCAATCTGGTCTGTGCCGCTTTGTCCGGTGTGGCGATACCGGTTTTGCTGAACAAGATGGGGATTGATCCGGCCCTGGCCGGCGGGGTGTTATTGACTACAGTCACCGATGTGGTTGGTTTTACAGCCTTTTTGGGTTTGGCGACCTTGTTTCTCCTTTAAGGGTTTGTGCTTTTTGTTACGGAAAATGGTAGTATTCCGGACGTACAGCAGCTTATTTTCCAAAATAGATGTCTACCGGCGCACCAATTACGCAAAAAACAGCTTTGGAGTTCAAAAGCACGTCGCTGACAGTGCCGGTATTGCTGCTAGCCGGTAATGACGTGGTCCTGATCGATCAACAATTGCAGGAAAAAGTCGCGCAAGCACCCGAATTTTTTAAAAATTCGCCGCTCTTGATCGATTTGCAAAAGCTTAACGCTCAAAATCTCGAACTGGATTTTACCGAAATCGTCGCTTTGGTCCGCAAACACGGGTTCATGCCGATCGGTATTCGCGGTGGCAACCAAAAACAAACCGACGATGCTCTGGCAATTAATTTGCCGCATTATTCCCTGCATGGCGCCAATGCGCCGCTCGCTGCCAACAAACCTGCCGCAAAAACATTGCCGCCGCCAGTTGCTGAAGAGCCGAAGCAGCAAACTCAGCTTGTGGAAAACAAGCTGGTCGTGCAACCGGTCCGTTCCGGGCAACGGGTCTATGCGAAAGGGGATTTGATCGTTACCGCAACGGTGAGCGCCGGCGCCGAAATCATGGCCGAGGGCAATATTCACATCTACGGTTCGCTCCGCGGCAGAGCTTTGGCTGGCGTGTTGGGCGATACTGCTGCCCGTATTTTCTGCTCGGACCTGCAAGCCGAATTGATTTCAATCGCCGGGATTTACCAGCTGAGCGAAGATTTGAGCAAATATCCGGCGCATAAGCCGTTACAGATCAGTCTGGATAATCAAGCCCTGATTATTAAAGAGTTTTAAGCTTTTCTTGGAGGAATAATTTTGGCCAGAATAATCGTAGTAACATCGGGAAAAGGTGGTGTGGGCAAAACCACGACCAGTGCCGCGATCGCGATGGGTTTGGCGAAGCGGGGGCACAAGACTGCCGTGATCGATTTCGATGTGGGGCTGCGCAACCTCGATTTGATCATGGGGTGCGAACGCCGCGTGGTTTACGATTTGGTTAACGTGATCAACAATGAAGCGACTCTGAATCAAGCCTTGATCAAGGATAAGCGCTGCGAGCAACTGTACATACTGCCTGCCTCGCAAACCCGCGACAAAGATGCGTTGACGACCGAAGGCGTCGGCAAGATTTTGGAAGAGTTGTCCAAGGACTTTAAATACATCGTTTGCGACTCGCCGGCGGGAATCGAGCGCGGTGCTACACTTGCCATGTACTTTGCCGATGACGCTTTCGTCGTGACCAATCCGGAAGTATCGTCGGTTAGGGATTCGGATCGTATGTTGGGCATTCTTGCCAGCAAGTCGCGGCGGGCGGAAAAAGGCGAAGAGCCGATCAAGGAATACCTGCTGTTGACCCGTTACGCACCGGATAGGGTTAAGTTGGGCGAAATGTTGAGTGTCGAAGACGTCCAGGAAATTTTATCCCTCCACCTGTTGGGCGTGATTCCGGAATCGAAGTCGGTATTGAACGCTTCGAACTCCGGCACCCCGGTTATCTTGGACGAGCAAAGCGATGCCGGTCAGGCGTATGCTGATATCGTTGCCCGTTATTTAGGCGAAAACAGACCACACCGTTTTATCGAGGAAGAGAAGAAGGGCTTGTTTAGCAAGCTGTTCGGGAGCAAGTGATGAGTCTCTTAGATTACTTCAGATCGTCGAAGACCAATACGGCGTCTTTAGCCAAGGAGCGGCTGCAAATTCTGGTGGCGCACGAACGGGCCTCGCGCAACCAGCCTTCTTATTTGCCAGAACTACAAAAAGAACTATTGGCAGTAATTCGTAAATATGTAAATGTCGGGCAGGATGCTATCACCGTTAATTTCGAACAGGATGGCAATCAGGAAACACTCGAACTGAATATCGTGTTACCTGACGAGCGTTAGTTGCGTTTGCTTGTTTGACAAGGCTTTTTCCGGTGTTGTGCCGGATCAAGCGGCCGATTTTTTTGTTGTGCAAATGATGAGGAGTTGAAATGGTAGATACAATTGGCGAAGCAGCTGGTGCAGTCTGGCAATTTCTGAACGCGAATGGCGAAGCCAGCGTGAATAAGATCACCACCGAAACCGGCTTGGGCAAAAACGAAGTGCAACGGGCCATCGGCTGGTTGGCTAAAGAAGACAAGCTGAATATCGAGATGAAAGGACGCGTCGAGACCCTTTCGTTGAAGTAACAGTTTTCCGCATACCCGCTTAAGACAGGGCTAAGCGAGGCAGCTTTCAATACTGGCAATGTGTCCGGTGATCAGTTTGTCGAGCTTTTCGGTCTGAGGCGGGTATTCTCAATGCCGCGAGGTTTTTAGGTAGCCTGTTGCCTGACTGGAATTGCGGCCCGCATATGGCTGGCGTTCGGCGTTACGTCGAAAAGATCTTGCCTAAGTCTGATTGATCCGCCGACGGATTGGCGCGGGTAGCGCCGTAAGAATTACAAAAATACCGTTTAATAAATTTTCCAATAATGCGGAGTCTTTCTGTCGAATGAAAGCCAAAATAGCCACATTTCTCACCCTAGTCCTGTTGGTTTTGATCAACATCGGTATCTGGTCCTACATCAATAACCCGTTACAGCTTCCGTCTTGGAGCGACACGATGATGGGGGTAACTTTTAACCCCAAGCAGCGCGATTTCAATCCGCAGGATGATATCTTTCCGACCCGCGAACAAATCCAGGCCGATGTCGAGCTATTGTCGGGCAAGGCGCATTCGATCAGGACCTATACCGCATTGGAGGGTATGGAGGTCGTGCCGGAATTGACCGCGAAAAGCGCGTTGAATCTGGCGATGGGCTGCTGGGTGGATTTGGTCGAGGACGAAGAAAGCGAGGAGAACCGGCAAAAACGGTTGGACAAGAACCAGCGCGAAGTCGAGAGTTTAATCAACCTAGCCAATCAATATCCGAAAACGATCATTCGGACGCTGGTTGGAAACGAATCGCTGTTGCGGGTCAGAAACAAGGTCAGCGAACCGGTCGCAAAGCGCGTGCGCGACGAGTTTGGCGGTCAGATGGCGGAGCAGGAACTGCAGGATAAAATCAAAGCCGAGATCAATCTTGAAGTTACCAACAAAGCCAATGAACTGATCGAATATATCCGCGAAGTCAAAAAACGCACCTGGAAGCCGGTCAGTACCGCCGAGACCTGGGATATATGGGTCGACCATCCGGAATTGGCGGCCGAAGTCGATTACATCGCGGTGCATATCCTGCCGTATTGGGAGGGCATTCCGGTCGAATTGCCCCAAGGCGCGGAAGGCGATAATGCCGTCGAATACGTGTTCAAGCGCTACTATGAACTGCAAAAGCTTTACCCTGATAAAACCATCGTCATTACCGAGGTGGGTTGGCCTTCCGATGGTCCGCCGCAAAAAGCCGCTACGGCTTCGTTGGCGAATCAGGCCAAGTTTTTACGCGAATTCCTGAACCGCGCCACCGCCGAGAACGTGATTTACTACGTGGTCGAGGCCTTCGACCAGCCGTGGAAAATCAAGCTGGAAGGTACCGCCGGCGCTTACTGGGGCCTGTTCAATGCCGATCGCCAGCCCAAATTCCCGATGGAGGGCGACGTATTGGCCAATCCGACCTGGCGTAATTGGGCCAGCGGTGCGGCAATACTCAGTATCATCCTGATGGCGGCCTTCTTGTTTACCCGGAAAAGCTTGAAACTGCCCGGTAAATTCTTTTTCGGCATCGTCGCCAACTTGGCGGCATCGGTGTTGTTCTGGTCGGCTTCGATAGCGGCAGCCCAATACCAAACCGGTTTCTCGGTCGTGTTTTGGGCGATTCTATTGATGATGCAGGCCATGGCAATCCTGGTGCTGTTGACCGAAAGCTTGGAAATAGCGGAAGTGATTTGGCATCGAAAAGGCCGTCGTACCTTCCAGCCGCTGACGCCGCCGGCCGGTTTCCGTTACCCGAAAGTCTCGATCCATCTGCCGATTCATAACGAGCCGCCGGAAATGGTACGCAAGACTTTGAATGCTCTGGCCAAGGTCGATTATCCGAATTACGAAGTGTTGGTGATGGATAACAACACCAAGGATCCGACAGTATGGCAACCGGTGCGCGACGATTGCGACCGTTTGGGCGAGAAATTCCGCTTCTTCCATTTGGACAACTGGCCCGGTTATAAAGCCGGCGCGATCAACTATGCGCTGGAAAATACCGCAGACGATGCCGAAATTATCGCGGTGATCGATAGCGATTACATTTTGTCGCCTGATTGGTTGAACGCCATGGTGCCGTACTTCGACCAGGAAAATGTCGGTTTCGTCCAGTCGCCTCAAGACTACCGCGACGCCCACCAAGGCTCATTCAAAAACATGTGTTACTGGGAATATGCCGGTTTCTTCAACATCGGCATGGTACAGCGTAACGAATACAACGCCATCATCCAGCACGGCACGATGACGATGGTGCGCAAATCGGCGTTCGAAAAAGTTGGCTCCTGGGGTGAATGGTGTATTTGCGAAGACAGCGAACTGGGTTTGCGTTTGTACGAGGCCGGTTACGATTCGGTGTATTGCAAAGAATCGTTCGGCCGCGGCTTGATGCCGGATACCTTCTCCGGCTATATGACGCAACGCTTCCGTTGGGTGTACGGTGCGATGCAAATCATCAAAAAGCATTGGCGGCATTTCCTGCCCAACAAGAAGTCTTCGCTGACGTCGGCGCAACGCTATTACTTTGTCGCCGGCTGGTTGCCGTGGTTTTCCGATGCGTTGGCCTTGCTGTTTACCGGCACCAGTTTGATTTTGACGGCGCTGATCGTCGCCGATCCCAAGCACAGCGAATTGCCGGTAAATGCCTTCCTGTTGCCGACGATAGGCTTGTTTGCCTTCAAGATCGTGCGCGGTTTATGGTTGTACAAGGCGCGGGTGGCGTGTTCGATGTTGCAGGCCTTGGGTGCGGCGCTGGCCGGCCTGTCGTTGACGCACACTGTGGCGCGCGGCACCTTGCAGGGTTTGTTCACGTCCGGCAAGCCCTTCATGCGTACGCCGAAATACGAACAGCAGGGGCCTCTGGTCGCCGGTCTGTTGATCATCTGGCAAGAGCTGTTACTGCTACTGCTGTTGGTCGCCGGCATTGTGGCGATGCGCTCCGTCGAGCATTTCGACAACTTGAGCGGCCGGTTATGGGTCGCAGTACTGGCGGTGCAATCGGTACCGTATATCGCCACTTTTATTACGATTCTGATCAGTGTCGCGCCGAATTATTTTCCGGGTAAAAAACTGTCGGCCGACGAATTGGATACCGAATAGCGGGGTTTAGCTTACGGGACACCCAGCCTCGGCCGGTAACGGCCGGGGCTTTTTTTTGCGAAGCTGCGCAAGTTTAAAACCGGCGTTGGTGAGCCGGATTTTTCGGCATCATGCAAGCGGAGTGGCGCGCGGCTGCCGGGACGGCGATAATCTGCGAAAAATATAATCAATTTGTTGCGGCAACCCGGCTGCAACGTTTCAACACGCCGAATGACACATGAAAATATCCAAACTATTCCTAGCCTTAATCACACCGTTTGTGGTTTCGGCTTGTGCGACCGATGCCGTACCCGTCGATCAAAATCCGGCTGCCGCGCAGCAAGGTGCGGTAAACCAAGCCGACTGCACCAAAGCTCAAGCATTGCCGCAGCGTGGGTGTTCCGATACCGTGACGGCCAGCTTCGACTCAAACGGCACACTCTGGATTGCGTGGGTGCAGCAACAGCATATTTATCTGCAAACCTCGGATGACGGCGGCCGTAGTTTTTCCAAACCGGTTCGGGTCAATGCCGACGCCGAGGCGATTGCCGCGCACGGCGAATATCGGCCGAAAATCAAAATCGGCCCCGAAGGCAACGTTTATTTGACGTGGACGCAGAGTCTGGAAAAACGCCACACCGGCCATATCCGTTTCAGCCGCTCTACCGACGGCGGTAGAACCTTTTCCAAGCCGGTAACGGTCAACGACAATCTTGACGTTATCAGTCATCGTTTCGATGCGTTGGCGCTGGGCAAAAACGGCGAAGTGTTTATCGCTTGGCTAGACGCTCGGGACAAGGAAAAGGCTAAGGCTGCCAAGCAGGAATTCAACGGTACCGCGGTCTATTACGCTTGGTCCGACAATGGCGGCGCAAGCTTTTACCCGAATAAAATCGTCGCGCCGCATAGCTGCGAATGTTGCCGTTTGGGCGTGGAAATCGCTCCCGACAACCGCCCGCTAGTACTGTGGCGGCATGTCTATGACGGCAATATCCGCGACCATGTCTTGTCCAGGTTCAGCGATTGGCATACGCCGGGGCCGGTGCAGCGGGTCAGCCACGAGAACTGGAAAATCGATGCCTGTCCGCACCATGGTCCAGGGTTGTCGATTACCGACGATGGCACGATACACGCCGTTTGGTTTAGCGGGGCCCCCGACAATCAGGGCTTGTTTTACGCACATTCGCTAAAGGGTGCGGCCGAGTTCTCCCAGCCCTACCGGCTCGGCAATCCGGGCGCCAAACACCCTCAAGTATTGGCGTTGGGCCAGCGGCTGGTGGTAGTCTGGTCGGAGTTTGACGGCAGTAAAAATTTGGTCAAATTGATCAAGTCCGACGACGGCGGCAACCGCTGGACTCAGCCCGAGATCGCGGAAGCAACGCCGGATGCGGCCGACGATGCTTTTTTACTGAGCGATGGCGACCGTATTTATTTGTCTTGGCAAACCGCTGGCGGTTATCGGTTCCGGGAGATATAAACCTTTTCCGCCGGGCTCGCCAGCATTTGTACCCGGCAAAGCGAACGGCGGCGGGAATCTTGTCGGGACAGGTTGGCACATTTTCTGATACGGGGAGTTCGGATTGAATCAGGAAGCATCGCCATGGTCGGGCGGCGACCGCCGCAAAAGCCGTTACCGCAGCCAGGGATTTGCGCGGGCTTCACTGATTATATCGGCGTCGAGTTGCGCGGCCTGGCTAACGGTTTTAATGCCTGCCACCATAGCAACTGCGGCGCCCGGGCCCAATGTGTTCGACGGCGTGATGATTTTCGTCACCGTGTTTTTGGCCTTGGATCTCGGCGGCTTGGGCGTGGCAGCATTTGCGCTGGTCAATACCAAGTTCAATAGTTCTCTGGCAATCTACGGTGTGTTATCGAATGTGGTTTGCATCGTCTTAAACCTGTCGCTGATTTCCTTTTGAGCCGGTTTCGGCTGTAAAACAGGTAGCTCTTAACGCCGCAATACCCGTAACGGTGCTTGTCTGACTACGTGGCGTACTCCCCAATACCCGGCCAGGGTCACTCCGGTAACGCCGACGGCCGGCAAGGCCAGCCACAGATAAACATGGGCCTGGAACTGGATTTGCATGACGCGGGTATACAGCATATACAGTATCGACTCGGTCGCCAGCGTTGCCAGCAATCCTGCGGACAGCCCCAAAACGCAAAATTCGATCAAATGACTGCTCCTTAAAAAGCTGCGCCGCGCCCCCAACGTACGTAGCAACGCCCCTTCGTAAATCCGTTGGTCCAAGGTGGAATAGACTGCGGCGAACAGCACGCTAAATCCTGCTGCCAGCGCAAAATATAAAATCAGATTAATCGCTTGGGTTAATTGGGCCAGTATGGTTCTGAATTGCTGCAGAATCTGCTCCACCTCCAGAACCGTCACCGCCGGATATTTTTTTAACAGTGGCGGCAGCAGGTTTTTTTGCGCTTCGGCCAGATGAAAACTGGTCATGTAGGTCGTCGGAAAACCGGTCAGAGTCCCCGGCGAAAAAATCATGTAAAAATTGGGACGCATGGTGTCCCATTGCACGCTGCGCAGATTTGCCACCGTGGCGGTGAGTTGGGCGTCTCCCACCGTAAAACCGAGCTGGTCGCCGGGGCGGATACCCAAATTGTCCGCCAGTTTTTTCTCCACCGATACCTGGCCGGGGCGGTCCGCCTGCCAAGCTGCGCCGTCGGTGATTTGATTATCCTCCGGAAACCGGTCGGCCCAGGTCAGGCTCAATTCGCGCTGCGTGGCAGCTTCGCCTTGGCTGTCTTTGCTGACTCGGCCTTGCACGGCTTCGCCGTTAATGGTCACCAAACGACCGCGGACCACCGGATAAAAATGGCTGTCCGGAACCTGATTGCGACTCAGGTCGTCCTGAAAATCGGCCAGAGACGACGGCAGGATGTTGATCGCAAAATGGTTGGGAGCCTGATCGGGAAGTTGCCGGCGCCAATCGTCCAAAAGGTGGCTGCGCACGTTGAAACTTAAGGCCATTGCGGTCAGCGTGATGCCGAATGCCAAAATCTGGCCGATGCTGGCCCGGCCGTCGCGCAACAATCCGCGTAAGCCGAAGCGCCAAACCAAGCCCAGCCGCGGCAGCAGCCGTCGCGATAAATGCAAAATGCCCTGAATCGCCAGCCCCAAGATCAGCAAAACGGCAAAACCGGTGCCGATAATCGCGAAAGTGAGTTTCGGATCGCCCGTATAACGCCAGATCAAACCGGCCACGACGCTGGCAGCCAAGCCGTAGACCAGCCAGCCGCTGCCGGGTAAAGGTTCCAGCTCCCGCCTTAGCACGCGTAGCGGCGGGACTGCTTGTAGGCGTAACAACGGCGGCAAGGCAAAACCCCATAAGATGATCAAGCCGGTGGCAATGCCGTAGACGATCGCCAATTCCCCGGGATCGGCCAGTGTTTCCGGCAACAGATTTTTCAGCAATTGAAACAAGCCGTACTGGGCCAGCCAACCCAAAGCGCAACCGGCTAAGCTGGCGGCTAAGCCTAATACCAAAAATTGGACGGCGTAGAGTCTTACGATTTCCGCTTGCGTGCAGCCTAGGCAGCGCAGTAAGGCCGTGGCGTTGAAATGGCGTTCGCTGTAGCGGCGGGTGGTCATCGCGATCGCAACGCCTGAGATCAAGGTCACGACAACGCTGGACAAGCCCAGATAGCGCTCGGCGCGCTGCAACGCAGAGCCCAGCTCGGGCCGGTCCCGCCGAATATCCAAGATTTTTTGCGAAGGATTCAAATTCGGTTGCAACCAGGCCTTGAATTCGGCCAAAGCCTGTTCGCTGCCGATGAACTGGTGAGCGTAATGGACTCTACTGCCGGGCTGGACCGCGCCGGTGGCGGCCAAATCGTCCAGATGCATCATCACGCGCGGCGAGAAGCTGTAAAAATCGCCGCGTTTGTCCGGCTCGTAACTGATCAGTCTGGTCACTTTCAGCGCTTTTTCGCCGACGGTCAGCGTATCGTTCAGCTGCAATTTCAGGGCGGGCAGCAAGCGTTTGTCGATCCAGGCCTCGCCGGCTGCCGGGCCGTGATCGACGACGGATTCGTCTTGTAGATCGGCGTCGCGAGTCTTCAGGCGGCCGCGCAACGGATAGCTGGCGCTGACCGCTTTGACCGATGCTAGCTGCATTTCGCCGTTCTCCAGCAACATGCTGGGAAACTCGACCGTTTGCGATCCGCTCAGCGCCAGTTCGTCAGCCTTTGCCAGCCATTGCGGACTGGCCGGGGCCGGTCCGGCCAACACCAAATCGCCGGCCAGGAATTCGGCGGCTTGCAAATTCATTGTGCGTTGCAGCCGGTCGGCGAACAAAGAAATCGACGTAGTGCCGCCTACTGCAATTAACAATGCCAGGGCCAGTAGCGTCAGTTCGCCGGAGCGGGCGTCGCGCCACAGCAGCTTTAAGGCCAGGCGAAAGCGCGTCATACGATGCTCCCGGCTTCCAGATGGATGGTGCGTTGGCAGCGGGCCGCCAAAGACATGTCGTGGGTCACCAGAATTAGTGTGGTGTGTTGTTCCTGGTTCAATTCGAACAACAGCTCGACGATCTTGGCACCGGTAATTCGGTCCAGGTTGCCGGTCGGTTCGTCGGCGAACAATATTGCCGGCCGGGTAACGAAGGCGCGGGCCAGGGCCACGCGCTGTTGTTCGCCGCCGGAAAGTTGCCGCGGCGTGTGCTTTAGGCGTTGAGCCAGGCCGACGCGTTGTAACAGGGCCCGCGCCGATTGCTCGGCGTCGGCCGCGCCGCTCAGTTCCAGCGGCAGCATCACGTTCTCCAGCGCTGTTAAACCGGGCAGTAGTTGAAACGACTGGAAGACGAAGCCGACCAATTCGTTGCGCAGCAATGCCCGCCCGTCTTCGTTCAAACTGGCCAAGTCGCGGCCGTCGATTTCGACCGAGCCGCTGCTCGGAGTGTCAAGGCCGGCCAGCAGGCTGAGCAGGGTCGATTTGCCTGAACCGGACTCGCCGACGATGGCGACAGTTTCGCCGCGCTTGATGATTAGATCGACCGATGCCAAGATATGCAAGGTGCCTTCGGATGTTGGAACCGCTTTGCCAAGTTTATGGGCGCTGATGATGGTGGAAGCGGAGTGATCGGAACGAGTGTTTGTCATGTATAGCGTGGTCCTTGCCTTAGTATTGAGTATTTTGCCTGTTTGTGCGTCCGCCAAATCGATTGTCGTGCTTGGAGACAGTATTAGTGCCGGTTACGGTATCGAAGTTCAGCAGGGCTGGGTGGCTTTGTTGCAAAAAAAAATTACCGCGCGCGGTTTCGACTATACGGTCTATAACGAAAGTATCAGCGGCGATACTACTGCCGGCGGTTTGGCCCGGCTACCGACGATTTTGGCCAAACACAAACCGGATATTCTGTTTTTGGAATTGGGCGCCAACGACGGTTTGCGCGGGTTGTCGCCGGAGGAAATGGAGGCCAATTTGGCCGCGATCATAGGCCGGTCGTTACAAGCCGGGGCGAAAGTGACCTTGTTGGCGATGAAAATTCCGCCCAACTACGGTAAGCGCTATGTGGAGATGTTTTACGATGTTTACCCGGAGCTGGCGCAGGAGTTCAAGATATCGTACGTACCGTTTATTCTGGAAGATATCGTGTTAAGGCCGGAGTTGATGCAACAAGACGGCATCCACCCCAATGCCCTGGCGCAGCAGATCCTGGCCGACAAAATCTGGAAGCACTTGCAGTTTCAGTTGAAGTGATCGGACTCCGGCTTTGTCATGCTCGGATGGCCGGGGATTTCCAGGAGCCGGACCGGTAGCGGGCCAGATTTTCCCGAAACGGGCTGCCTTCCCGACACTCCCAGTAGCCGTAGAGTTGGCCTAGATTGTTGTAAAAGCTGCGGACCAGAATAATCGTCGGCACATAAAGCCAATATCCCGGCCTCAAATTTTGGTTGGCTGTCAGGTTGGCGATTACCGGATTCACCAAGGTGAAGTACAGGAAGCCGAGCACGGTCAAGGTAATCAGCCAAAACCCGTTGAGCCAAAACCCGAACAATAGTGACGCCATCCACACCGCATGGTTTCGCAGATGGTAAAACACCGCTTTTAAATCGGCTTGACCAATCCGGCCGGTACCCTTGCCGTACAGATAATATTGCTTTGCCAGTTTTTTCAGATTCGGCCGTGGCCGCCAGGATACGATTGCGTTCGGCGCCAGCGCAACCCGGCAGCCGAGCGCTTTGGCCCGTTGCGCAAACAAGGTATCTTCGGCGGTATACAGCCATTCCGGATAACCGCCCACATCCAGCCAGACGCTTTTGCGGAATGCCGAATTACGGCCGTGAAATACGCGGTCGGCTTCGTTTGCGGCATTGCCGGAGGTTGACAATTTGCCGGCGAAAAATTCGAAATCGTTTTTATGCTCGACATTGCGTACGCCGGTAACTGCGCCGTAGCCAGGATCAGCCAACAAGGGGGCGACCAGTTCCGCCAGCCAGTTGTCTTCCGGGCGGCAGCCGCCGTCGGTGACGGCTATGATGCTGGAGTTCGCGTGGGCGATGGCAATGTTGCGGCCGGCGGCAATATTCACGCCGTTCTCGACCAAAAATTTCAATTTGGGGTTCTGGGCGGCGTAATCCTGCAACACTTCCAGTGTCCCGTCCGTGGAACCGCCATCGACGATAACGATTTCGTCCGCTTGGCGGGTTTGGCGGAAAAACGCGTCCAGCAACTGTCTGATGCTTTCGCGCTCGTTAAGTACGGTGGAAATGATAGCTACGGTTTGATTGGGCATGGTCACAGGCGCGAGCAAGTCTAGTTATTGCAAAAGCTTAATATACATTGGCTGATATTGGCTATTTGTCAGAGCGGATGGTCGAAATAATCGCCGTCGATGCCGCTCCGGTACCAATCGGTTAAAACATTCTCCGCTAGCGCCGGGTTGCTGTAGATCTGGTAGCGGTTGCCGTGCGAGCTCAAGGCCTCGTACCCCAGTTCCCGGAATAAGGCAGTCAATCGTGGTGAAGCCACTTCGAGGTTGCCCCAACTGATACCGAGTTTCCGCCAGTAAGCGAATAAGTGGTACAGCAAACCGCGTATAGCCGGTTCGTCCTGCGGCGGGTAGAACACGTCGCGCAGTACGGCCATGTCGATCGACTCGGCGAGCTGTTGCCGGTGCCAGATGGCGTACGCGCGCAATGTCCCCGAGCGGTCGCGCAACGCCAGCATTTGCAACGGGCAGGTCGGGAATTCGAACAAGCGCCAGTTCAAATAGCGGCTGCTGCGTTCCGCGCACGACGGGTAGGCCGTTTTGGCGCGCTCCCACAGTGAATCGAATTCGGAGCCGCAATGGCTGATTTCCGCCATAGTGAAGTCGGGTTGGGACAATTTTCTGTCGCGCCAACGTAAACTGAGGTCGCAAAAGCTGCCCAGAATTTGCCCTAATCGGTTGCCGACCCGCTTCTCCCAAGATCCGCGGTAACCGATCCTTAGCCGAAAAAAATCGTTGGATTTGCCGCCGATTTTGAGGAAGCCGCAAGCTCCGAAGGATTTCTGCGTGATGACGCCGGCCGTGACGCTGCCGTTAATGTCGGACAAACCACAGCTGAATTGAATCAGCCGGGTCGCCAGGCCCTGGCCTCTGAATTCCGAGTCGATGCATGTATTTGCGCCGAAGGCGATTATCCTAGACTGGCCGTTCAACCACCAAGGTTGAGCAAACATGGCCCTGAAGCCTACCAGACGCGAGTCTAGCCAAACGCCAACGCCGGGGCCCGGCAGTGCGTTTTGCCAGGGGTTATGCGTGATCCGTTGCTCGAACCATAGGTGTATGTATTCCGGATGGTCGCGGAATTCGTCGAAATTAGCTATCGCAATCCGAATACATGCGCCGATATCTTCCGGCTGAAGTGTACGGAACTGAAATTGGTCTGCCGTATCGGGTACGGAGTGAGGCATCGGCGATTCCTAAAGTTCATGGCTAACAAGCTGTTCAAAGTACCAACCGGCTGCAATAGCCTGTGGCAATTATTAGCCAAATCTCGGCCGCTGCCAAATAAGCCGCCGCTAATGACAGGGCAGCGAAGTTGTCGCGCGGCTGGTCGCCGCACTTGTGATGTTAGGCATGCTTTGGAAGCAATCAAAACAGACGTGACCGGAGTGGCACCGCCGGTCCGGTCACGCAAGCCGGCAAGCGTCAGGATACGATACTGCGTTTTTTACGGCTCAAAATAGCCAAAAGGCTGCCGAGCAGAAACCAAACCGTACCAGGGAGGGCGGCTTTCAGATTTTGCAGCGGTAACGCTTCAAGCAACGAGGGCGTACCGAGCCAGCCGAAAAATGCGGCTTGCATGCCGAAATCCAGCCAGTGTTGCAGATCGGTTACAGTTTCGCGGACTGCTGAACTAGCGTCGCGCTCCGCTTGTTCGGCAAAGCTGAGAGCGGTGTCGCTCCAAGATAAAGCTGTGGCGAATTGTTGGGGCGGATTGAGGAACACTGCCTGTGACCAGTCTGGAACGGCCCTTGCCGTTATTGGTACCAGGGCAGCCGCGAGTGGTAGGCAGAACAACAGTAAAACCAGAAGTAGAGTTTTGTTTTTTTCCATAATGAACCTCGAAAATCATTGATTACTTTGGAGGTGACAACCCTGAGCCTAGGCCCAGGCTTCCTGTGCATTATCAGGATAGCATCATATGTGCCAATTTCAATAGGGCTGGTTAGCAGGGATTGTGCGGACTTACCCGGAGACTGTGTGCGGATTGCGACATGGGAAACCCACAAATTGTGGCTAACGCAGCAAGTTGTCTGATCGGTGATGCCGGTTTCAGAGGCATTACAGAGCGACATTTTCCGGCAGCTTTCGGCTTGCCTGCCGGAGTGCCGCCAAGCTGGATACCTACCGGTTTTAAGGTTGAAAGATATCGATAACTTGTTAGAGTAGTAAGCGTCCCCGAACCGCAATGGAAAAATCATGCTACGCAAAATCCTGATCGCCAATCGCGGCGAGATCGCCGTCCGCATTATTCGCGCCTGCGCCGAGATGGGCATCCGTTCGGCGGCGATTTACTCCGAGGCAGACCGTTTTGCTTTACACGTCAAAAAGGCGGACGAGTCGCACTATATCGGTAGCGACCCGCTTGCCGGTTATCTGAATATTTACGGTCTGGTCGATTTGGCCTTGCGCACCGGTTGCGACGCAGTCCATCCCGGTTACGGCTTTTTGTCCGAAAACGCCCAGTTTGCCAAAGCTTGCCAGGAGCGCGGTCTGGTGTTCATTGGCCCGTCGGCCGACGTGATTCACCGGATGGGCGACAAGACTGAGGCTAGGGCGGCAATGAAGGCCGCCGGCCTGCCGGTTACGCCGGGTTCGGACGGCAATCTGGACAGCGTCGAGCATGCCTTGCAGGTGGCAGAACAAATCGGTTACCCGATCATGCTGAAAGCCACCTCGGGCGGCGGCGGCCGCGGCATCCGCCGTTGCGACAATCCCGACGAACTCCGCCAAAACTTCCAGCGGGTGATTTCCGAAGCGACCAAGGCCTTTGGCAGCGCCGACGTGTTTCTGGAAAAGTGCGTGGTCAACCCGATTCACATCGAAGTGCAAGTGTTGGCCGACCACTTCGGCAACACCATCCATCTTTACGAGCGTGATTGCTCGGTGCAACGCCGCAACCAAAAATTGATCGAAATTGCGCCGTCGCCACAATTGGATGAAGCGCAACGCCAGTACCTGGGCGGCTTGGCGGTAATGGCAGCCAAAGCAGTCGGCTATACCAACGCCGGCACCGTGGAGTTTCTGCTGGACGCCAACGGTCGCTTCTATTTCATGGAAATGAACACCCGGGTGCAAGTCGAGCACACCATCACCGAGACCATCACCGGCGTCGATATCGTCGAAGAACAAATTCGGGTTGCTGCCGGTTTACCGCTGCGCTTCAAGCAGGAAGAAATCGTGCGCCGCGGCTATGCCATTCAATTTCGGGTCAACGCCGAAGACCCCAAAAACAATTTCCTGCCCAGCTTCGGTCACATTACCCGCTACTATGCCCCCGGCGGGCCCGGTGTGCGCACCGACACCGCCATCTATACCGGCTATGAAGTGCCGCCGTTTTACGATTCGATGCTGGCCAAGGTCATCGTCAGCTCGATGACTTGGGAAGATGCGATCAATCGCGGCGAACGCGCCTTGAAAGACATGGGCTTGTTCGGGATCAAGACCACCATTCCCTATTACTTAAAAATTCTCGGTCATCCGGATTTTCGCCGTGGTCGGTTCAACACCGGCTTTGTCGAAGCCAATCCCGATTTGATCAATTACTCCAACAAGCCGCGCCCGGAAATTCTGGCCAGCGTGCTGGCGGCCGTCGTCGCTTCCCATACCGGCCTGTAAGCCAAGGACACCAAGATGAGCAAAGTTTATGTAACCGACGTTATCCTCCGCGACGCCCACCAATCCCTGATCGCCACGCGGATGCGAACCGAAGATATGCTACCGGCCTGCGCCATGCTGGACGATATCGGCTATTGGTCTCTGGAATGCTGGGGGGGCGCGACTTTCGACGCCTGTCTGCGTTTCTTAAAGGAAGACCCATGGGAAAGACTGAGCAAACTGAAAGCCGCTTTACCCAATACCCGCCTGCAAATGCTGTTGCGCGGCCAAAACCTGCTGGGCTATCGGCATTATTCCGACGACGTGGTGCGTAAATTCATCGAGACTGCCGCCCGCAATGGCATGGACGTGTTTCGAATCTTCGACGCGCTGAATGACATCCGCAACCTGGAAACAGCGATCGAAGCCACCAAAACCGCCGGCAAGCACGCCCAGGGCACCATCTGCTATACCACCAGCCCGGTACACGACATCGCCAGCTTTATCAAACTGGGTAAAGGCTTGGTCAATTTGGGCTGCGATTCGATTGCCATCAAAGACATGGCCGGTTTACTGACCCCCTATATTGCCGGCGAATTGATCAAAGCCTTGAAAGATGCCGTCGATTTGCCGCTGCACCTGCATTGCCATGCCACGGCCGGCTTGGCGGAAATGTGTCAGCTCAAGGCCATCGAAGCCGGCTGCGAACATGTCGATACGGCCTTATCTTCCTGGGCCGGCGGCACCAGCCACCCGCCCACCGAATCGTTGGTCACCGCACTGCGCGGTACCGATTTCGACACCGGACTGGATTTGGACAAACTGCAAGCGGTGAACGACTATTTCGCCGAAGTCCGCAAAAAATACCGCCGCTTCGAAAGCGAATTTACCGGCATCGACACCCGCGTCCACATCTTCCAAGTCCCGGGCGGCATGATCTCAAACCTGGCCAACCAATTGAAAGAACGCAACGCACTGGACCGGATCGACGAGGTGTATAAAGAAATCCCGGAAGTGCGCAAAGACTTGGGCTATCCGCCGCTGGTGACGCCGACCTCGCAAATCGTCGGCACCCAGGCGGTGCTGAACGTGTTGATCGGCAAGCGCTACGAGACCATCAGCAACGAGGTCAAACGTTATCTGCACGGCGGCTACGGCAAGGCACCGGCGCCGGTCAATCCGCAATTGCTGGCGAAGGCGGTGGGTAAAGAGGAAATCATCGAATGCCGGCCGGCGGATTTATTGAAACCGGAATTCGAGCATCTGCGCAACGAAATTGCTCATCTGGCTTTGAACGATGAAGACGTGCTGAGTTACGCGATGTTTCCGGAAATCGGCAAACAGTTTCTGGAATTGCGTTCCACCGACAATCTGGTGCCGGAACCGCTGGAACTGGAAGAAGCGGCTAAGCCGGCCGAAGTTAAAAAAGCCCCGACCGAATTTAATGTCGCGTTGCACGGCGAGCAATATCACGTCAAAGTCACCGGCGCCGGCCCGAAGAACCAGAGCTTGCGGCATTTTTATTTCACCGTGGACGGCATGCCGGAAGAGATCGTCATCGAAACCCTGGACGAAATCGTGCTGGACGGCGGCGCTCAAGGCGCGGTGCAAAGCGCGATCGCCAGCAAGCGGCGTCGGCCCAGCGAGCCGGGCGATGTCGTGACCAGCATGCCTTGCAACATCATCGACGTATTGGTCAAGGAAGGCCAGAAAGTCAACGCCGGCCAGGCCTTATTGGTCACCGAAGCCATGAAGATGGAAACCGAGATCACCGCGCCGATTGCCGGCAGCGTCAAAGCCATTTATGTGGCTAAAGGTGACGCGGTTAACCCCAACGAGGTATTGGTGGAAATAAATTGAGAGAAAAGCAGCAAGACGAAAGGTAAAATAGCGGGCTTTGCTTAATCGCCTAAACTTTACCGCCAAGGTGTGCAGCGCGCCGGCCATGAAGCGATTGGCCCGTCTGCTGTTTTTGTATTCGACCTTTCGTCCGGCTCTACCGTGAAACCAACCCCCGTCACCGAAGCATCCATCCAGCACGCCGCCGACTTACTGCGCCATGGTCAGCTAGTCGCGTTTCCGACTGAAACTGTTTACGGCCTGGGCGCTGACGCGTCCAATCCGGAGGCCGTGGCGAAAATTTTTGCGGCCAAGGGCCGGCCAGCGGACCATCCTTTGATCGTGCATATTGCCGGTGCCGAGCGAATGGCCGATTGGGCCGACCAGGTGCCGGAGGCTGCCTGGCGGCTGGCTGAACAATTCTGGCCGGGTCCGCTGACGATGATTTTAAAAAAACGCGCGTCGGTGCCGCTGGCGGTGACCGGCGGCCAGGATACGGTGGGGTTGCGGGTGCCGGCCAATCCGGTGGCGTTGCGCTTGCTGCAGGCGTTTGGCGGCGGCGTCGCCGCGCCATCGGCCAACCGTTTCGGCCGCATCAGTCCGACCGAAGCCCAGCACGTGGCCGAAGAGTTGGACGCCAGTGTGGCTTGTATTCTGGACGGCGGCCCCTGCGCGGTGGGAGTGGAATCGACGATCATCGACCTCAGCGACGAGGTCCCGACCATCCTCCGCCCCGGCCGCATTACCCGCAGCCAACTCAAAGCCGTATTGCATGCCGATATTCGGCTCTCTTCGCAAACCAAGATTCGGGCGCCGGGCATGATGGCCGTGCACTATGCGCCCAACACAATGGCCTTGCTCTGTCCGGCCGATACCTTGATTGCGATGGCCGACGACCTCTGCGCCAAAGGCCAGCACATCGGCATTCTGGCATTCAGCGCCGAGATTGCTGAAATTCCCTGCCTGCATATTCTCCGGCTGCCGGCCGATGCCGAACTATACGAACCGGCCCTCTACAGCTCGCTTCGGGCTCTGGACAATCTGCAACTTGATACGATTCTGATCGAGCAACCGCCCGATCACGAAGCCTGGGCCGCCGTTAACGACCGCCTGAACAAAGCCACGGTCTGAAATGAACGACGACGAATGGATGCGCCATGCCATCCGGCTGGCGCAGCGCGCCGAAGACCAAGGCGAGGTGCCGGTAGGCGCGGTGCTGGTGCTCGGTAACCGTTGTATCGCCGAAGGTTGGAACCAACCGATCCAAACCAACGACCCGACCGCTCACGCGGAGATCGTCGCGTTGCGCAAAGCCGGCCAAGTCCTCGACAACTACCGTTTGATCGATACCACGCTGTATGTGACGTTGGAGCCCTGCGTGATGTGTATGGGCGCCATTGCCCACGCCCGGGTCAGGCGCCTGGTGTTCGGCGCTTACGATCCGAAGCGCGGAGCGGTCTGCCACGCGCTGCAACTCAGTGATGCGGAATTTTTAAATCACAAGGTGGAATGGACCGGCGGGGTATTGCAAACGGTTTGCGCCGACTTGCTCGGCGACTTCTTCAAGGCCCGCCGCGAACGATCGAGAAATCCGGGCCGGAGTGCATAACGTCATTGCCGGTATTTGACGGCGCGGATTGCTTCAATAAATCGAGCGATAGCTGGTTTCGTGAGTCGGTTCACAGATTTGTGTCTGAGTCGTAGCTCGGGGCTGAGACGGTAACGCTTGATCTGCGAATTTACATTAACATTGAGATGTAAGCGATTGACATGTTTAAGTCCTGAATAATCAATGCTTTAACTGAACTTTAATCTAGTTGCTTTTTGCCGGTTTTGTGTGAATACTCGCCCTCCCTAGTTTATTTTTGCGGTTAGTTTCGGGGGTGGATATGAAGATGGTCGTCGTCATGTTGTCCGGTTTGGTAATCGGTGGTTTGGTCGTTATTGCGGCGTTGCAATTGATACGCGTGGTCGGCAAAGAGTTTATAGATTTGATGGCTGAAGCCTGGCATAGCGCAGAAACGCATTGACCGATTATTTGGCTGGCATCGAATTGTGCCGTTTCCGGTTGACGAATTTGCCGAAATTCGTCACTCTGTTTGAACATGCGCAACAGTTTCAATTTTCGGGGATGCTAAAAATGAGTTCGGTCAACAAAATTTGTGGAGTCCTGCTGCTCGGTCTGGTTAGCAGCGTGGTTCAAGCCAGGGAAGTCAGCTATTGCAAGGTTTTGCGAACTTTCGACGATAAGGATGCCAGCGCGGCTCCCGCAATAAAATACGAAGATTGTTCCGGCGTCGCCTTTATCGATTATGCCAAGTACTACGTCGCCGCCCGCTGCTGGGCTGGATCTTACGATCTGCTCGAGGGCAAATGCGATTCGGTAAAGCCTGAAGCCGCCGAGGATGTTAGTGCTGAAGACATTATGCCGGCAGAACCGGCCGAAACCGAGCAATAACGCATAGCGAATAGGTTCAACCGGGGTATCGAAAGCCGCTTTAAACAGCGGCTTTTTTATGCCTGTCGTCAAATCGTTCGTGGGTTGCGGAAGACTGGGCTCAAGGAGCTAATGCCGAAGTATTGCCGGTAAAAATTTGCTAATTGGTGGAAGCAGGGAATTTTGCGCGTGGTAGCCTGTCGTAACGGCGTTCGAAAACGTTCGGTTTAGGTCGATATCACTGGAGGTTGGAGATGATTGCTATGCGCTATAACATCAAAAAATTCGGTAAAGTCATTTCGCATATAAGCCCGGAAAAGATGAGCCCGGGGTTGGCGAAAGAATTAAAATCGCGCGGCTACAGAATCAGTAGCGCTTACTACGATCAACATCTTGCCGCTGTCGCGGCCGGTTAAGTTAACCACGCACCCATCAAATACAGCGAGAAGCCGGCTTAGCGCCGGCTTTTTTTTGGCGTAACTGTTGGCGAGAAAGTTTGCGTGTTATTTCAACCGGTCTGATTCGGTTGATTTGAACCGGACTCCAGCAAAATGTCCTGCTAGCCATTCAGGGACGGGCGCAGCGTCAGGCGTATATTAATTGTGCATCGGTATTAGTTTGTTGCAATCGTTCGGATTTGCGCGCATTCCGAGACCAGTAGTGGCAGATCAAATTTTTTGGCCCGAACGTTGCTCGTTCAGGGTTAACGCCACTTAATCGAAGCTGCTCATTACGAATGAAAAACGTCTACCTCCGTTTGTTTGCGTTCGCCTGCTCGATCTGGCTTGGGTACGGTTCGGCGAATGCTCAAGAAGCACAACTGTCGGTCGATGAGGTCGTCGCCCTGTTTTACCAGCGCAATTTGGACCTGATTGCCGCGCAATACAACATCGATCAGGCGCGCGCCGAACAGGTGGTGGCCGGGGCGATTCCTAATCCGGTATTCGGCATTCAAGTCTCCGAAATCAGCAACAATCCCAACATGGGGGTCACTGCCACCGGCTGCAACCATAGCCCCAGCGTGTCGTGCGGACCGGCCGAATATTTCTCCTTCAGCCAATTAATCGAAGTTGCCGGTAAACGCGGACTGCGGATGCAAAGCAGCGGTTTTGCGACACAGGCGGCCGAGAGCGATTTGCGCGATGCCGTGCGTATCTTCAGCAATATGGTGCGCGATGCGTATTTCGATTTATTGCAAGCGCAAAAGAACCGGTGGCTGGCGCAGGAAATTGCCGACCATTACCAACAGATAGGTCAGGCCAACGATTTGCGTCTGAAAAGCGGCGATATTGCCGAGGCCGATTATTTGCGGGTGAAAATGGAAAGTTTGCGCGCCCAGTCCGATCTGGATAGTGCCCAAGCCGTTGTGGAGCAGGCGCAAGCGGCGCTGGCAGTGCTGCTGCGCTGGCCCGAACAGAGTTTGCGTATCGAAGCGAAGGACGCCTGGCCGGCATTGGCCGATATCGGCCAAACCCGCGACCAGAACGAATTGATCGACCGGGCCTTGCAACAGCGTCCCGACCTGCAAGCCGACAAACAGCGCGCCGAACAGGCCAAAAAGGAACTGGAGCTGGCGCGGCGCTTGAAATACCCGGATGTCACGGTCAACGCCGGCTACGCCCGCGACCCGAGTAACAACGCATTAAATTCGGCTTTCGTCGGTTTCAGCGTGCCACTGCCCTTGTTTTACCAGTATCAGGGCGAAGCGGACAAGGCGACAGTCAGTCTGAACCAGTCGCAATTGGCGGTCGAACAAACCGAGCTCGGTATCCGCAACGACGTGGTCAGCGCGTTGGCAGTCTGGAACAGCGCCGACAAGATCGTGCAACGCTTCGATGGTGGTCTGTTAGACGATGCTCGTAGCGTACGCGACAGCGCGGAACTGGCTTTCAGAAAAGGCGCGACCGGCGTGCTGGATTTTATCGAAGCACAACGCAGCTATAAAAGCGTGATGCGCGACTACTACGCGGCCATGATCAATCGCACGAATGCCTACTTCGATTTAAGCAAAGCGTTGGGCGTAGAACCCAGTGTTGAGAATGCTGCCGCAAGCGTTGGCTCGCGGTAAATGCCGGTAACTTCATATGCACATATCCTACTTCATGAATAAGCAAGCGATTTTCGGTTTACGCCGTTGCCCCACTCTGTTCGGCTTGCTGGCATTGTTAGTGCTGAATGCCTGTTCCGACTCCGCCGATAAAAATCAGCCCCAGCCGGTTGTGCATGCGCTAGCCGGCGAAGTTTACCTGACCCCCGATTCACCGAAAAAAGCCTATGTCAAAACCAGCACGTTGACCTTGACCCGGCCACCATTGCTCGAACCCTTGGCCGGCAAAATCGCCTATAACGACAGCGCGACCTCCCGAATCAGTTCTCCGGTAACCGGCCGAGTGCTGAGCAATCCATTGCCGCTCGGTAGTCAAGTGCAAACCGGAACGTTGCTATTGGAATTGCATAGCCCGGAGGTTGCCGACGCCCAAGCCGACTACGCCAAGGCGCAAGCGCAACTGACCTTGGCCGATCGAGCATTCCGGCGCCAGCAAGAGCTGTATCAAGGCAAGGTCATCTCGCGCAAAGACCTGGAACAGGCCGAAGACGATCTGAGCCAGGCCCTTAGCGAAGTGCAGCGCGCGCAAAACCGCTTGAAAAATCTGCAACTGACGTCGGGTCAGAACAATGCCCGCTTTGCGTTGCGCTCCCCAATTAACGGCGTGGTGGTGGAACGAAACGTCAATCCAGGGCAGGAGGTCGGTCCGGGTTTGGACAAACCGCTGTTCGTCGTTTCCGATATTCAACGGCTGACCGTGGTCATGGACGTGTTCGAAGTCAATCTGGCCAAGATCAAACCCGGCCAGCAACTGAAAATCTCGGTACCGGCTTATCCGGGCGAATCCTTTCCGGCAACGGTGGAGTACGTTGGCCAAGTTCTGAACGAGACCACCCGTAGCGTACAAGTGCGCTGCGCGTTACTGAATCCGGACGGCCGCTTGCTGCCCGGCATGTACGCGACCATCGATGTCCAGAGCCCGCCGGATGCCCAAGCCATCGTTGTGCCTTTAACCGCGGTATTCACCGAAGACGACTCCGACTACGTGTTTGTCGCCGTCGACGAAAACCATTATCGGCAGCGGCCGGTAAAAATGGGCTTGCGGCTGAAGGACCGCGCGGTGGTTATCGCGGGCTTGCAAGCCGGAGAGCAGTTGGTGACCGAGGGGGCCTTGGTGTTGCGCGCCGAGGAAGACGTCAACGATGCCAACCCTTAGCCCAGGATCGCCAAGATGATTGCCCGCGTTATCGCTTTTTGTTTACAACAGCGCCTGATGGTGATTGGCGCCACGTTGGCTATCGCTGTCTCCGGCATCGTTGCCTTTGAGAATCTGCCGGTTCAGGCGTTTCCGGACGTGCAAAACGTGTTCGTGCAGGTGGTGACGCAATTTCCCGGCCAGGCGCCGGAAGAGGTGGAAAAGGTCATTTCGTTACCGATCGAACGGGAGATGAACGGCTTGCCGCATCTGATCAACATGCGCTCGGTATCGATTTTCGGCCTGTCGGTGGTAACGCTGACCTTCGACGATAGCGCCGAAGATTATTTCTCCCGCCAGCAAGTCCTGGAGCGTTTGCGCGGCGCCGACCTACCCGGCGACGTTAAACCGCAAATCGGGCCACTGTCGACCGGCGTCGGCGAGATTTACCGTTACGTGATCGACGCCAAACACCTGCCGTTGACCGAGCAACGGGCCTTGCAGGATTGGGTAATCGAGCCGCGCCTGCGTACGGTGCAAGGGGTGGCGGACGTGGTGTCTTACGGCGGCGGCGTCAAGGAATACAAGGTTGTAGTCCGGCCGGATAGTCTGAAAAACTACCGGCTGGATCTGAATCAGGTTTATAGCGCCATTGCGGCCAACAACACCAATACCGGCGGCGGCTATATCGAGGACGGCGATGAGGCCTTGGTAGTCAGAGGCATCGGTTTACTGAAATCGGCCGACGAGATCGGCGAAATCGTCGTCGCCAGTAACGACGGCGTGCCGATCCGGGTCAAAGACGTCGCCGAGATTCGGGTCGGCCCGCAACCACGGACCGGAATCGTCTCGCTAAACCAGCGCGACGATATCGTCGAAGGCATCGTGCTGCTGATCAAAGGCCGCGATGCTGTGGGCGTACTCGACGGCGTCAAGCAGAAAATCGAAGAATTGAATGCGTTCGGTTTGCCGCCGGGCGTGAAAATTACGCCGATTTACGACCGTACCGAACTGGTCGGACACACCGTGCATACCGTAGAACACAATATGGTAGAAGGTGCGGTATTGATTTTGATCATTTTGCTGGTGTTTTTGCAACGTTTCATGGCCGCGTTTCTGGTCACGCTGATCATCCCGTTGTCGTTGCTGTTTGCCTTCATTTTGGTCGATTTGGGCGGCATTTCCGCCAACCTGATTTCGCTCGGCGCGATCGATTTCGGCATCATCGTCGACAGCACCGTAGTGCTGGTGGAAGCGGTCATGGTGCAGGTGACGTTGGATATGCAGCGCACCGGCGACATCCGCGTTTTGCGGCAATCCTTGTTGAATACCGCGACCGAAATGGGGCGGCCGATTTTGTTCTCCAAAATCATCATCATCATCGCCTTTCTGCCGATTTTTACCTTCCAGCGGGTCGAGGCCAAGATTTTCTCGCCGATGGCATACACGCTGAGCTTTGCCTTGGTGGCTTCGATGCTGTTCAGCCTTACCTTTATCCCGTCGATGCTGACCTATTTACTCGGGCCCAAGCTGGCCGAACGCCACAATCCGCTGGTACATGCGATGGAGCACCATTACCGCAACATTCTGGAATGGGTGTTGAAACATGCTCGATTGGTGTTTTTCGCGGCGGTCGGCGCCTTGGCATTGAGCGTGCTGTCGGTACGTATGATCGGCACCGAGTTCATGCCCAAACTGGACGAGGGCAATATCTGGCTGACCATCACGCTGCCGACGCCGGTATCGTTGACCACCGCCAAAGATATCGAGCGCAAGGTTCGCGACCGCTTGGAAACCTTCGCCGAAGCCAAAACCATCCTGACCCAACTGGGCCGCCCCGAAGACGGCACCGACCCTAAAGGCTTCAACAACCTGGAGGTGTTGATAGACCTGAAGCCGAAGGAAACCTGGCGTTACGCCAAAAAAGACGAGCTGGTCCTGGTCATGGACAAAGCGCTATCGATTTTTCCGGGGATTCAGACCAACTTTTCGCAGGTGATTCAGGATAACGTCGAAGAAGCCATATCCGGGGTTAAAGGCGAGATCGCGATCAAAGTATTCGGTAGCGATCTGCAAACCCTGCAGGATAAAGCCGACCAGATTACCCATATCCTGGCCGGCATTCGCGGCGCCAGCGATGTCGCCGCCGAACAACAGGCCGGTCTGGCCCAGGTCATCGTCGACATCGACCGGGCCAAGATCTCCCGCTACGGCATCAACGTGGCCGATGTGGAACAGGTATTGGAAATCGGCATGGGCGGCAAAGCGGCATCCCAGTTTCTGGAAGGCGAACGCCGTTTCGATATCGCGTTGCGTTATGCCGAAAACGCCCGCGATTCGATATCCGGCCTGGAAAGCCTGACCGTGCAAACCCCGGCGGGGCAATTGATACCATTGTCAGAATTGGCGACGATTAAGGTCAACCAAGGCGCATCCCGTATCAGCCGCGAAGAAAACATGCGCCGGATCGCGATCAAATGCAATCTGATCGACCGCGACCAGGGCAGCTTCGTCGCCGAAGCCCAAGCCAAGGTAGCGGCGCAAGTGGCGTTGCCGCCCGGTTACCGCATGGTCTGGAGCGGCCAGTTCGAGAACCAGCAGCGGGCGATGAAGCGCTTGGCGATTATCGTGCCGATCAGTCTGGGGTTGATCTTCGTGCTGTTGTTCTGGACCTTCATGTCGGTTAAAAATGCGCTTTTAATCGTGATGAACGTGCCGTTTGCGTTGATCGGCGGTTTATTGATCCTGCTGGCAACCGGCATCAATCTCAGCGTCTCCGCCGCGGTGGGTTTCATTGCCTTGTTCGGGATTGCGGTGCAGAACGGCGTGATTCTGGTGTCGCAGTTGAATAAGCTACGCCGCGAGGGCCAATCCTTGCACGACGCGATCGTCAACGGCTCGGTCAGCCGGCTCAGGCCGGTGGTGATGACCGCGTTGATGGCGATGTTGGGCTTGTTCCCGGCGGCGTTGTCCACCAGCGTCGGCTCCGAGACCGCCAAGCCGTTTGCCGTGGTCATTATCGGCGGCCTGATTAGCGCGACCTTGCTGACCTTGACCCTGCTGCCGGCGCTATACCGTTACTTTGCCGAAGCCGACGAGCTTTAAAGGATGGCCATGAAAGAAATCCGCGCTTATATTCAGCCGCATAAACTCAACCAATTGACGATGGCCTTGATGGAAATTCCGAATTTTCCGGGGATGACGATCATGGATTGCGAAGGTTTCGGCCGCGAACGCACCGAACACGTACAGGATTACAAACCGTTTCTGGCCAAAAAGCGGATCGAAATCTTCGCCCCGGAGCATCTGGTGGAGACCATTTTTCAGACCATCATGCAGGTGGCGCGTAGCGGCCACCACGGCGACGGCAAGGTCTACATCGTCGAGGCGGTGGCGGGCGGCCGGATCAGTAGCGGGGAACGGGATGCGGATCTGGGCTGAGCGGTTTCGGCGTCAGCCCGATAAAGGCGAATGCGGCTGAATTCGGCAGCGCTCAGCCCAACAGCTTCAATTCCGCCTCGCGATATTTCTCGGCGCACTTTCGGCTGACTTCTTCCGGCAATTTCGGGCCGGGAGCGGTTTTGTTCCAATCCAAGGTTTCCAGGTAGTCGCGCAAATACTGCTTGTCGAAGCTGGGCGGGCTGATGCCGACTTGGTATTGCTCGACCGGCCAGAAGCGCGACGAGTCCGGCGTCAGCGCTTCGTCGATCAGGAATAGGGTGCCGGCGGCGTCCAGGCCGAATTCGAACTTGGTATCGGCGATAATGATGCCGCGCTGGCGGGCGTATTCGGCAGCGGTGGTATACAGTTGCAAGCTGGCGTCGCGAACTTTGCCGGCGATTTCCTCTCCCATCAACGCGACGGTGTCGGCAAAGCTGATGTTCTCGTCGTGCACGCCGACTTCGGCTTTGCTGGACGGCGTATAGATCGGTTGCGGCAGTTGCTGCGCCTGTTGCAGGCCTGCCGGCAGTTCGATGCCGCAGACCGCGCCGCAACGCTGGTAGTCCTTCCAGCCGGAACCGATCAGGTAACCGCGGACGATGGCTTCCACCGGCAACGGTTTCAGGCGTTTGACGATGATGGCACGGCCTTCGACCTGGGCTCTGAGCTCCGGATCGGGAATCACGTCGGCCAGCGTTAAATCGTCGCTCAAGTGGTTCGGAATGATGTCGCGCATTTTTTCGAACCAGAAGTTGGAGACGCTGGTCAATACCCGGCCTTTGCCCGGAATCGGATCGGGCATGATCACGTCGAACGCCGACATCCGGTCGGTGGTGACGATCAGCAGATGGCTGTCGTCGATTTCGTACATGTCGCGGACTTTGCCGCGGCCGAGCAGTTTCAGATGCGGCAGAGAGGATTCGTATAGTGCGGCGGGGACGTTCATATCGGGGGCGGATAGTCAGTGGATATTGGTCGAAATTTTATCATTAATCGAAAGAGGGATAGTTAACGCATGAGTTGGTTGGGTAAATTGGTTGGCGGCGCTTTCGGCTTCCTGATGGGCGGGCCGCTGGGCGCCATTTTCGGTGCCGCGGTCGGACACCAGTTCGATGCCGGGATGCAAGGCATGGCGGATCAGACCTTGCATCCGGGTGAGCAGCATCGGGTACAGACTGCGTTTTTTACCGCGACCTTTGCCGTGATGGGGCATGTGGCGAAGGTCGACGGCCGGGTGTCGAGCGAGGAAATCGGCTTGGCCAACCGGGTCATGGACAATATGGAGCTGACGCCGGAATTGCGCGACGCGGCGATCCAATTATTTCGCCAGGGTAAGCAAGCCGGCTTTCCGTTGGCGGAGGTGCTGCAGCAATTTCGCAACGAGTGCCACCGACGTACGCATTTGTTGCGGATGTTCGTCGAAATCCAATTGCAGGCGGCGTTTGCCGACGGCGTGTTCGATGCCAGCGAGGAAGCCTTGCTGGCGGATATTTGCCGGCAGCTCGGCTTGTCGGAATTCGAATATCGGCTGATCAAGGGCCAGGTTGCCGCGCAACAGCGTTTTCGCCAGCAGAGCGGCAGGCCATCCGCCGCGGATCCGGCCGCGCCGCAATTGGCGGATGCTTATGCCGCGCTGGGGGTGTCGTCGGCAGCCAGCGAGGCAGAAATCAAAAAAGCGTACCGCCGGCTGATGAGCCAGCATCATCCGGATAAATTGGTGGCGAAAGGTTTGCCGGAAGAGATGATGGCGTTGGCCAAACAGAAAACCCAGCAGATCAGAAAAGCTTACGAAACGATCAAAGAAAGCCGGGGCTTTTAAAAAAATGCCCGCGTCACCTGGTCACAGGTGAGCGGGCTAAGCTAAACAGAGCTACTGCTTGATCGCGTGAGGAGGTACAACAAACAGGTTAAGCGCGGAACGAGCCGTTAAAGTCCAGATTGCTGGAAATAGTGGCGGCTCCGAACAGCATGGTGGAGATAATGAACTCACCCGACATGAAGCCAAACACGCCGGAGGTAAAAAACAGACCAGTGAGTATGTCTCGGTAAAGATTGTTAGATTTGCTCATGTTTTCTCCCTGACTGATGACAGTCAATTCAATGAAGACGGTTCTACTATATGAGCTAGTCCTTTTATTTACAATACCGGCTATTGTGTACATCTTGTTTCTTATTAGGAAACAATTCTGCAATAAAGCTGTCACATTGGGCTGCTATAAGCCGGCTTTATGCCAGAAAGGCGTTGAGAGAAGCCAGATGGTGCTTGGGCAGCTTTACCGTCAGGCGCACGTTGTCGCTGAAATACTGCGCCAGAATGCAGCCGTCCAATTTTTTTAACTGGTATTCCAGCGGCTGCAATTGGTTGTAGCCCAAGGTCAGGCTGACTTCGGCAAATTCGACGTAATCGATAATGTCCGCCGCTTCGATCACCGCTTTGGCGACATTGCCGTAAGCCCGGGTCAAGCCGCCGGCGCCGAGTTTGACGCCGCCGAAATAACGCACGACGGCGACCAGCAGATTGATCAGTTGCTTCCCTTCCAAATGTTGAAATATCGGTTTGCCGGCGGTGCCGCTGGGTTCGCCGGCATCGTGAAAGCGGCAGACCAGACCGTCGGCCGACTGAATCCGGTAGGCGTAAACGATATGGCTGGCATCCGGATACCGTCGGTGCAGGTCGTTTAAAAACCCCAGCGCCTCGGCTTCGGAACGGCAGGGGCTGATGATGCCGATGAAACGGGATTTCTTGATGATTTCTTCGACCTGGCAGGCCGCGACGACGATGTTCACGTTACAACAGTCCGTTGATAGCCGGATGCTGACTCAACAAATATTCGCGGAAGGATTCGATTTGGGCTTCGTCGTGGCGGCCGTCGCGCGGTATATCGACGGTAATATCGCTGACGATACGCATCGGCGGCGGCGACAAGAAGATCAGGCGGTCGGCCAGCGCGATTGCCTCGCGCAAATCGTGGCTGACGAACAAGACCGTATGCGGCCGTTGTTGCCACAGCGCATACAGCTGCGTCCGCACCTGCCGGGCACTGGGTGCGTCCAACGACACGAAGGGCTCGTCCATCAGCAGGATATCGGGATTCACGGCAAAGGCGCGGATAATTGCCACCCGGCGCTGCATGCCCAGGGACAAGCGCTCGGGATAGCTGTGTTGCACCGCATCGAGCTGCATGCCGGCCAGGAGTTCGTCGATCAGTGCGGCCGGCGGCGGGCCGGCGAAGACTAATTCGATGTTCTGGCGAACGGTCCGCCACGGCAACAGCCGCGGACTCTGAAACACATAACCGATTTTAGCGACGGCGGCTTGGCCACCAATCCGAATTTGACCTTGGTAGAGGCTGTCCAGGCCGGCCACCATGTTCAGCAGTGTGGTTTTGCCGCAGCCAGACGGGCCCAACAAACAGACGAATTCGTTGGGTTCGACCTCGAACTGCAGGTCGGCGATCGTCCTGTGCTGACCGCCGCCGTGGCCGTCGCGGTAGGTTTTGTCTTGAATGCTGATGCTGATTGCGTTCATCGCCGCCACCTTAGCGCCGCCCGATCCAGCGGCCGCAACACCAGCCATTCGATGGCCTGGATCACCGCGACGAAAGCAAAGGTATAAGCCAATAGGCTGGCAACGTCGAACAACTGGAAAAACAAATGCAATTGGTAACCCATGCCGTCGCTACGGCCCAGCAATTCCACCAGCAAAATGATCTTCCAAATCAGGGCCAGTCCGGAGCGGGTGGCGGCCATCACGAACGGGTGCAGTTGCGGCCAAATCACGTGCAGCAGCGTTTTTTTGCGGCCGAAACGATAACTCTGCGCCATTTCCAGCAAATCCTTGTCCAGCGCCCGCGCGCCCTCGCGGATCGTGACCACCACGTTCGGCAATTTGTTGACCACGACCGCCAGAATTGCTGCCGATTCGTCCAGGCCGAACCAGATGTAACACAGGATGATCGTGACCAAAGCGGGGATGTTCAGAAAAATCACCAGCCAATTGTCGAAGAACGCGTCCAGGCTTTTGTTTTTGCCTAACAACAGGCCGATCGCGCAACCGAGCAGCATCGCAATCGAAAAACTGACGGCCAACCGATACAGCGTGGCACCCAGGTGATGCGGTAGTTCGCCGGAAGCGGTTGCGCGCCAGAATACTCCGGCCACCTTTGCCGGCAGCGGCAGACTGGGATCGTTGAGCGACATCGCCGCCGCTTGCCAGATGCCTAACAACAGTAATAGCGATAACAGCGTAACGACGCCGTTACGCTGTCCGGTGATACCGGAGATCATCAATCGCCAGACCAGAACGTGCCGGGCTGTATCCGGTCGGAAGCGCCGGTCAGTTTGCTATCGACCTGATGCAGCATCCGGTAAATCTTTTCGGCGGCGGTTTGTTGGGCTGGCGCCCATTGCTCGATACTGCCTTTGCAGTAACCGGCGCGGAGTTTTTCTTGCTCGGTGGGGTTGCCGGCTTCGGTCAGCGGCAGGATTTTCGCCCATTCCGCATCGTTGGTGCACAAGCTGTCGCGGGCTTGTCTGCTCAATTCGAAGAATTGCTTCAGTGCGGCTTTATGCTGATCGGCCCAATCCTGTTTGAAAACATAGCCGATGCTGGGCACAGTCTCGGCTATACCTAATTGGCGGACGATGTCTTCGCCGCTGAGCAAGGTGCGGTAACCCCTGGCTTCCAGGCGAACGGCGAATTGCCAGTAGGTCAATAGCGCATCGACGCGCTTATCCAGCAATTGCTGGCTGAGCAAGGGCGGTGCGCCGTAGATTTTTTCGACGCCGGTATTCAGGTCCAATTGCTGCTGCCGGCCCAAGGCTTGCAGCAACAGCCAGTTTTTATCCAGTTCGCCGCCGGCGACCCCCAGTTTTTTGCCTTTCAGGTCGGCCAGCGTTTTGATCGGGCTATCGTTTGCGACCAGCAACGCACCGGAGGTATCGGAAAACGGGTAAAAACTCAACTTGATGCCTTCGCCGCGCATGCTCGAGGTCCAGATCCAGTCGGAGACGATCAGGTCGACCGCGCCGGCTTGCAGCGCAACTTTACCGGCCTGCTGGTTGGCGACGGCGACGTTTTCCACGGCGAAGCCGGCCTGATCCAGCAAGCCCTGGTTACGCATCGCCGCCAATTCCCAGCTCAATGTGCCGGAGGCCATGGCACCGACTCTGATCGCGGTTTTCTCGGCGGCGTCGCCGATGGCAGCGAACAGTGCCGCCGCAGTAAACAGGCAGATTTTCAAGTTCATCTTTATTATCCCTGGCTGAATGTCGAGCTGGCGATTTTAACGCAGCCGCGGCGATTGTAAGAACGTTTCTCCCAGCCGTTTCCAAACCCGCGGTCAACTGTGGAACTGAGCGGCCGGAACCGGCCGGCCAATGTGGTAGCCCTGGTAGGACAAACAGCCTTTTTCCCGCAAAAACAGGATTTGTTCCTCGGTTTCCACGCCTTCCGCAATTACGTGCAGGCGCAGGCTTTTGGCCATGTTGATAATCGTCTCGACGATAACGGCGTCGTTTTGGTCTTCAGGTAGGTCTCTGACAAAGCTTTGGTCGATTTTGAGCTGGCTGATCGGTAAGGTTTTCAGGTAGGACAGGGACGAGTAACCGATGCCGAAATCGTCGATCGAGGTTTTGACGCCCAAACGCTGTAAATCGCGCATTTTTCTCACGGTGTCGTCGATGTTGCTGATCACGGAACCTTCAGTCAATTCGATCACCAGACGATCGGCAGACAGGCCGGCGTCGGCCAGAATGCGTTCGATTTGTTCGACGAAGTCCGGCTGGCGGAATTGGCGGGAGCTGACGTTGACGGCAACGTGGCCGATTGGCCGGTTCTCGCGGTCCCAGGCACGGATCTGGCGGCAGGTCTCGCGGATCACCCATTCCCCGAGCGGCAAAATCAGGCGGGTGTCTTCGGCGATCGGGATGAACTCGGCCGGAGAAATCATGCCGCGCTGCGGATGCTGCCAGCGAATCAAAGCCTCGGCGCTGACCACGCGGCCGCTTTCGTCGACCTGAGGTTGGTAATGCAACACGAATTGGCATTGCTTCAATGCCTCGCGAATTTCCTTTTCCAGCGTCAGCCTGCGGTCGGCGGTTTCCTGCATCGACGGCCGGTAGAAGCTGATGCCGTTGCGGCCGCCTTCCTTGGCACGGTACATCGCCGTGTCGGCTTGCTGGATCACCGCTTCCGGCTGTTCGGCGGCCTCCGGGAACAGTGTGACGCCGATGCTGGTGGAAAAATGGTGTTCGCTGCCTTGTACAGTGAATGGCTGGTTGATGGTGTGCAGAATCTTCTCGGCCAGCATCACCGCGTGGTGCGTGGCTCGGGCCAATTCGTTGTAACGACCCGGTATCATGACGATGAATTCGTCGCCGCCCAAGCGGCAGGCTGTATCCTCCTCCCGAATGATGGCGCGCAAACGCTGGGCCACCTGGGTCAGCAGCTCGTCGCCGACCTGGTGGCCGCGGGAATCGTTTAGGGTTTTGAAATGGTCCAGATCCAGGAAAAACAGCGCACCGTAGCAATGTTGGCGCTTGGCGGCGGCAATTTCCTGTTTCAAGCGGTCCAACAGCAGGCGCCGGTTCGGCAAGCCGGTTAGAGGATCGTAAAACGCCAGCTCGTGGATCTCGCGCTCGGCGGCCTTTTGGTCGCTGATGTCGGAAAAAATCGCGACATAGTTCAGTTGCTTGCCGCTCTCGTCGCGGACGCCGGTCACTGTCAGCCGCTCCGGGAACACGTCGCCGTTTTTGCGCCGGTTCCAGATCTCGCCGCGCCACTGGTTGTCGCGCAGCAAGGCGCGGAACAGCCCGTGTAGCAAGCCCGGCGTTTGGCGGACTTTGGTCAACAGATCCGGCCGCCGGCCGATCACGTCTTCCGGGCTATAGCCGGTAATGCGGCTAAAGGCTTCGTTGACGCGCAGAACCGTACCTTTGGCGTCGGTCACCATGATGGCTTCGTGCGACTGAAACGTCGCGGCGGCAATCCGCAATTCGTTTTCTTGCCGCTTGCGGCGTTCGATTTCGCTGTTCAGGGCTTGGTTGCTGCGCAGCAAGTCGCGGGTGCGCAGCGCCACCAAGTCTTCGATGCGGGCAGTACGGCCGGTCATCAGCATCAGGCCGAAACTGGTCAGGCCGCACAATAGAAAACTGCCCGCCAATAACCGCCATGCCGTCCAGGAGTGTTGGTCGCTGTAGAACTTGGCCGACGGCCGGTAACGAATATTCCAGATGCGGTCCGCTATTTTTAATTCCAATTGCCGCTGCAATTGCATCAGGCTGACAGCAGACTCCGCTGCCGTTTCGCCAAACAGCATCCGGTCGCCGTCGTATATGCTCAACGACAACTCGTCGGCTTCGAGGCGGGTGACGATTTCCCCGACTTCGCCGCCCAGGCGGAAGACGTTGGCCACCAGGCCAAGCAAATGTGCTTCGCTCTGCGCAACCGACCCCAGCGGTTTGCCTTTGACGTAGACCGGGGAAAATACGGCAAAGCCGAATTCACCGTCGCTAAACGTCAACGGGCCGGTGGCACTGGTTTTGCCGGAGGTGATGGCTTGTTCCATGGCGTCGCGCAGTTCGGGTTGAGTCAGTGCATCGAGGCCCAGGTTTTGTTCATTACCGAACCAGTAAGTTATCGGCAGATAAAAGTCGCGCTCCGCCGCCGCGGTATTGGCGCCTTGAGCATTGCGTTCCAGAATTGGCATCCCTTCCCGGTTTTCGAATTCGCGGCGCTGGGCGCGTCCGACTTTCGGTAACCATTCCAGAACTTCCAGTTCCGGATGGCGGCTGAATATGGTGTGGGCGAATAAGCGAAATTCGTTGCGGTCGACGCTGTCGGAGCTGTCGAACAAGGCCTTCAACAACTGGTTGTTCAATACGTCGTTGTCGAAATGCTGCTGAATGCTCTGGTGCAGCAAATTGGTCTGGCTCTCGAATAATTCGCGGATACGGCGGTTCTCCAGATTGCTGCTGTAGGCTACGGCGACCACAACCAGTAACAGGGTTGCCGCCAGCGGATATACCACGAACTGTTGGCGTTGGCGCCAAGTGTGGCGCGGGGCGCCGATGAAAGCCAGCAGGATGGGCGTGAAGATCACCGTGCCGATCGAGTCGCCTACCCACCAAGTACTCCAGTTAAGGCCGATCCCGGAGAATTCGATGCATCCGAGCAAGTAAAGCAAGCTGGTGCCCAGCGTCGGTGTCAGCAGGCAACTGACGATGGCCAAGACATAGAAGTGGAGGATGTGGCGGTCTTCCAGCAACGGGTTGTGCGGCCCGATCCAGCGGTTGATTAAAAATGCGCCGAGCCAGGCTTGGCCGCAGGCGGCAATGGCGACAGCGGAACCCACCCAATAGGCTAACGCCGGCGACTGGCCGTCGGTAAGCCCGTAGAACGCATAGGTTTGGGCGGCGATAGCACCGATTGCCAGACCCGGCAGGATTTTTCGACCGGAATGTAACATGCCGGCCAGGGCGATACCGGCCGGCGGCCAAATTGCACTGGCTTCGCTGGGCGGAATAGCCAGCAAATGCCCCAGAAAGCCGCCGATGAAATACGCCAACGCGAAAAAACTGTTGCTCAGTAGCGGTTTAAGAAAAACAGGCATGACGGTTAAGCGGGCTCCATGGTCGGTCGAGCGTGCTGATCCGGAATAGTTTACCCTGACTGGGCCGGGTCGCGTGGGTTGGCGCTAAAGTTATAGGCTTTGCCGAAGCCGGCAACATAGTGGTAGCGAGTCGGCGTCAAGGCCAGCAAGCGGAAATCGGGCAAGGTGCGCAGCAGACCGACGACGTTGCCGAAACGGGCTTCTAGGCTATCAAGTAATTCGACGTAATGCGGATGGTCCGGCTCGATTTCGGCGACCGTGCAGTTTACGCTGGCTCTGGGTCTGGCAAACGGATTGCCGGCCGCCTCGCCTAAAAACAGTAACGAACCCTGCCGGCGCAGCAACATGTTGCCGGTATGCCGGGCCAGGCCGCTGACATAAACGTAAAACACGCCGTCATGCTGCAACACCGGCGCATAGCTGGCCTCGGCATCCCCGTCGGCCGCGCAACTCGCGATCGTCGCGGCGTCGCTCGCGGCGATCAGGCGCAGACAATCGGCTTCCGGAGCGGCAGCTTGCATCGCTTTACGGCCGGGCCAATTCCGCGTGGCGGAAGCAATCGACGGTGTGGTCGTTGACCATCCCCACCGCCTGCATATAGGCGTAGCAGATGGTGCGGCCGACGAACTTGAAGCCGCGTTTTTGCAGATCTTTGCTCATGCGTTCGGATTCAAGCGAATAGGCGGGTATTTCGGCATGGGTTTGCCAGCGGTTCTGCAGCGTGCGGCCGTCGACAAAGCCCCAAATGTAACTGTCGAAGCTGCCGAACTGCTGTTGTACCGCCAGAAATGCTCTGGCGTTGGCGACGGCGGACTGGATTTTCAAGCGGTTTCTGACGATACCGGGGTTTGCTAATAACTGTTCGAGTTTGGCCGGACCGTACTCGGCGACGGCCCGCGGGTCGAAACCATCGAAAGCGCTACGGTAGGCCGGGCGTTTGTCCAGGATCGTGCGCCAACTCAGGCCGGCCTGGGCGCCTTCCAGCACCAGAAATTCGAACAGGCCGCGGTCGTCGTGGAGCGGTTCGCCCCACTCGCTGTCGTGGTAGCGCTCCTCGTTGGCGCTGGCCAGCGCCCAGACGCATTTGGCCGTCATCAGTCTTTGTGCATCATTTTTTTCAGATCGGCGAACGGGTTGAAAGTCGCCGTTGGCGATTTGCCGTCCGTGCTGCTTTTGCCGCCGTAGCGCACCTGTTCTTCGTAACGCTGGTGCTCGTTATCGTGGCAGTACAAACACAGCAGCTCCCAATTGCTGCCGTCGGGCGGATTGTGGTCGTGGTCGTGGTTGATATGGTGTACTGTCAGCTCGCGTAGATTCTTATGGTCGAACTCTCTGGCGCAGCGTCCGCAGATCCACGGATACAGTTTCAAGGCCTGTTCCCGGTAGCCTTTTTCCCGCTCTTCTTTGTAGCGCCGGGCTTCGGCAACGATATGGTAGGCTTTGTTATCCGACATGGTGTCCTCCGTTTCTCAACCGCCGGTCGCGTTCATGTGCCGCAAAATCACCGGCTGTTCGTGAATATTGAATTCGTGTTTCTCGGGTTTGATCTGCATCGCCGCGACGATGGCTTGTTTCAGCGCGGCCATATCGCCCGGCTGCTCCCTGACCACGCGTTTCAGGTCCACCGAGTGCTCGTTACCCAGACACAGCAGCAAGCGGCCTTCCGCTGTCAGCCTGACCCGGTTGCAGCTGGCGCAGAAATTGGCGCTGTGCGGCGAGATAAAACCGACCCGGCTGGCGCTGCCGTCGACGCGGTAGTAAGCCGACGGACCGCCGGTGTTGTAGGCGATCGCTTGTAAGTTGAAACGACTGCTCAAGTCGCGGCGGATTTCGTCGCTGGGATAAAAACTCTCGCCGCGGTGGTGGCGGTCTACCACGCCGAGCGGCATTTCTTCGATGAAACTGATGTCCAGGCCGTTATCCAATGCAAACTGCACCAGATCGATGACCTCGTCGTGGTTGCGGTGTTTCATGATTACCGCATTCAGTTTGATGCGCTCGAAACCGGCGGCGCGGGCGGCGGCGAGCCCGTCCAACACCCGTTGTAAATTGCCGGTGCGGGTCAGTTCCCGGAATTTGTCCGGGTGCAGGGTATCCAGGCTGATGTTCAGGCGTTTGACGCCGGCGGCGCGCAACTCGCCGGCCATTTCGACCAGTTGCGAGCCGTTGCTGGTCAGTACCAGTTCGTTCAAGCCGGGCATGCCGCCGATTTCGCGCAGCAGACCGAGCGCGCCCTTCCGTACCAGGGGTTCGCCACCGGTGACCCGAATCTTTGTCACGCCGAGTTCGACAAAGGCCTGGCAGATCGTGCGAATTTCCTCCAGGCTGAGGATTTGGCTGCGCGGCAGGAATTCCATGTCTTCGGCCATGCAGTAAACGCAACGGAAATCGCAGCGGTCGGTGATCGAGACCCGCAGATAATTGACCACTCGGCCGAAGCGGTCTATCAGTTGCAACGGTTTATTCGGTGCCATTACAGAACAATGAAAACGAAAGGAAACAAATAGTAACACGCTGCCGCCCAGTGTAAGAACGGCTCAAGCTCAGATTGCGCGTTTCCTGAGCAGTTCCGGATTCGGTGGTTAGCGGCCGGCGTCGGCCAAACGTTGCAACAACCCGAGTACCGCGGTTTCGATTTGCGGCAGGGCCTGATCCGGATGGCTGTCGCCGATGTCGTCGACTTGCCAGTATTCGACACGCTCGACCCACTCCGGAAATCGTTGCAGCAACATCGGCTGATGCTCGCTGCGTTTCAAGGCCACGATCAGGCGGGCGCGCTGCAAATCGGGTTCGTCGACCGCGAGCGGCGGCCTTACCGGTTCGACCGGAATCCGGCGCAAAGCCAGGCCGTTGAGGGTATGCGGCGATATCGGCCCGGCATCGGGTTCCAGCAATTCGATCGCCAAACCGCGCGAATCGGCGCGCCACGGCAAGCGGTAAGCCGGCGCGTGGTGGTTAAAAAGGTACTCGGCGAAACGGCTGCGGTAGTAATTGCCGGTGCAAAGAAACAAGACTTGATCATGCATGCGAAGGTCTGCCCTGCCAGTAGGCCAGCGTTTAACGGTGCCCGGCATTAGACAACGCCGCCGGGCCGTTTTCAAGTTTGTCCGGTCAGGCCGGCAACTGAGCTTGCAAAAATCCGCCGATTTTCGCTTCCAGCCAGTAAGCGGACCGGAACCCCGAGCCGCCGACGAAGCCGACATGGCCGCCGCCGTTGCTGATTTCCAAATGCACTGCGGCCGACAGTTCCGCCGGACTCGGCAACACGCGTTCGGTCATGAACGGATCGTCCTTGGCTTGCAGCAACAAGGTCGGCACCCGGATCAGCGGCAAAAACTGGCGCGAGCTGCTGCGGCGGTAATAGTCGGCGGCGTCGGCGAAACCGTGCAGCCGCGCTACCACCCGATCATCGTATTGCCAGAAGGAGCGAATCGGCTGCAGATCGCCGAGTTGGCGGATTCGTTCGGCCTGGTCGTCGCGGCCGATAGCCAACAGATGGCGTTGCTTGATCCGCATGTATTGCTTCAATTCCCGCAACAGGTAGTCGCGGTAGATTCTGGAAAAACCCCGGTCCAGTTTGTCGGCGCATTCGCTCAGTACCAGCGGCACCGATACTGCGGCGGCGGCGAATAGGTCGGCATCGGTGCCTTGCTCGCCCAACCACTTCAGCAATACGTTGCCGCCCAGCGAAAAGCCGATCGCCGCCAGCGGCCGGCGCGGAAAACGCCGGCGCAGTTCCCGGTGCAAAAAGCCGATGTCCTCGGTTTCGCCGGAGTGGTAGCAGCGGGCCAAGCGGTTCATTTCGCCGCTGCAGCCGCGAAAATTCAGGGCCACGCTGGCAAAGCCCTGGCTTGGCAAGCTGTGTTGCAGACCGGCGATATAACCCGAGCGGCTGCTGCCGGCCAGGCCGTGCAGCAAAATCACCAGCGGTTTGGTCTCGTCTTCGCCCCAGTCGATATCCAGAAAATCGCCGTCCGGCGTTTCCAGCCGTTCGCGGCGAATCGCGGCCGGTGGCGCGGTCCGCCGCAGCAAGGCCGGATAAATGGTTTGCAGATGGGGGCCGTTCAGCCACCAGGCCGGGCGGAAAGCGTTGTGCATGGTTGGCGCCTGCTTTATAGTTGAGCCGAGTATGAATACCAGCCGCAGAATATACCGCCGCTCGCGGCAAATGCCAGCCGGTGCGGTTTCGGCAGCTAAATCCGCTCCCCCTATTTCCTTCGCTGAATTTCCGATGGTTCGATGTCCCGGCCTGTACCGATAAAAAAAGCTCAGGCAAAGCCGCGGTCACCGGCTCGCGCCGGCCGCGCCAAACCGCCGCGTAAAGCCAAACGCAAACCGCCGTTTCGGGCGGAATGGAACGGCTGGCTGCTCAGTCTGGAAATTGCGGCACTGGCGGTCGCCGCGGTGTTGGCGACCATGTTTCTACTGGGTTATTCGGCCAGCTGGTTGTCCGGCCCCGGTTTTTTTGCCAATTTGTTGCCCTTCGCCGGCGGTGTCGTGTTGCTGGTGTTGGCCGCGGCATTATTGTTGATTGTCTGGTGGCAGGCGCGGCGCTGGCTCAGCGAGCGTTTGCGCTATTTGCCGGCCGCGACGGCAGTCGCGTTGGCGCTTAGCTGGGTTTGGTTCGTGCTGCACGACGGTTACACGCCGGTATTCACTCATTTTCGGACCCTGGTCGGCGGCAAGCAGGAAGCCGAGCGGGTGACGCTGGCGCATCAAGTTTATGCCGCGTATCGCCGGCACGACACCGGCGGCCTGCAAAAAATGCTGGCGCGGGCGGCGGCGTTCGATCCGGCGATTACCGATGCGGCAAAGGCGTTCGATGTCGATGCCGATTTGCTGCACGGTATCGCCGCGACCGAATCGTCGTTCATGCCGCGCGACAGCCGCGACGGCGGCAAAGGCTTGTTTCAAATTACCGCGGTACCCAAATCCATCACCCGCGAAGCCGCCCGCGAGCTCGGCGTGGCCGAGCCCTCGGTCGCCGACCCTCGCCACAACGCCTATCTCGCCGCGGCGACTTTCAAGCACTACCTGGAAGAAATGAACGATGATCTGTTCCTGGGCTTGCTGGCGTATAACATCGGCCCGCGCAACGGCGGTTTGCGTTTCATCATGCAGCAATACGGCGCCAGCGATTTCGCGACGATGCAGCCTTATCTGCAAACCCTGCCGCGGGATTACCCGATCCGGGTGTTGTCCTATGCCTTGGCGTTCAAGTTGTGGCGGCACGACGGCAAGTTATTGGCCTACGAGGAGGGCGATAACGCCGTGCATATCCAACAGGTGGGGATTCCGGGGCTTTGAACGGCGGGTTGGCGGGCGGTCCGGCGGAGATTCGGACCAATGCCGTTCAGTTTGGAAAAACTCTCATCCCGGCAGTGAATGCCGGCTGCCACATCCCTGTGGACTGGATACCGGCAATCCCTGCCGGTATGACGGCTTAACCTACTGGCATTCGGTTTACCTGTTCATCGCAATCACGTTGTTGATCAGGCTGATGCCGGGAAAGTCGGCCATGATGATGCCCACCCGTTTGGTCAGGCGGATGTTCAGATTCAAGCGTTTGTACAATTCGTTCAAAGTGGCGTAATTCAGGCGCAGATCGGCGATGAATTTACTGCTGAGCTGGTTGGTTCCCAGGAAGGCGATCGAGCACAGGCTGCCCAGGCAACTGACCCTTGGGAAATCCGGATAGGTATTCGGGTTGGTAAGCGTGGTCAGGCCGGTCATCAATTGCGGCGCGCCGGTCTCGTGGGAACTGTGGCCGCTGGCGACGAAATACGGGAAGGCGCCGGTCGCACCGCTCAGGTAATTCAGATAGATTTTATTGCTGTCGCCGGTTGATGCCGACATGATTTGGCTTTTGACCTGCTGCCATTTGCCGTACAAGTCCCAGTTGGTTTTCAGTTCGTAGTTGTCCTGCACCGTGCCCTGGTTTTCCAGCGACGAGTACGAGATGCCCTGTAACACGCCGGCGAAGTTTTGCAGCATTACCACCTTGCCGCGGACTGAACCCAGTGTCGGATTACTGGTGCCGTTCGGTGTCCAGAACAGGCCGGGATACTTACTGGCGATGGCGTTGAAGGTGTCGGCAAAGCTGCGAGTATTGTTCTTGCCGGTATTTTCCTCCTTGACCCGCATCACCACGGTTTCGCCCGGATTCGCCGCCAAAAAGGCGTCGACAGTATCCAACACGTCGCTGAAGGTCGCGTTTTGCAACACGATGCCGTGGGCGATTTGGAAATTGTTGGCGATATGCCAGCAACGGATATCCAGCACCCGGATGCCGGCATTCAATTGGGTTTCCAGGTCCATGGACTGGGTTTGGGGAATGTCGCCGCCGTACAAAGCCATCGAATCGTGAGTTCCTGGTAGCGACAATTGGCTCAATCTCAGCGTATCCGGCAGCGCAGTCAGCCATTTGGGATTGACGGCGCCGTTGTAACTGTCGTGGGAATAGGCGGCGTGGTCGATGGCGGTGGCGGCACCGGCGTCGAAGGCGATCGCGGCGGCGAATGTGCAGGCGGTCAAAATGGATTTGATGTTCATAGTAGCGTCCTCTTTTTGGCGGAAATTTGTTGGGTTAATGCCGATTGCTTCGGTCGCTAACTACATCGCAAAGCCCGTGCCGGATTGGGTGAGATTTTTTATGTGTTTGATAAAAAAGGATTATTTTGAATTTTGCCGACTGCTGGCGGTGAGATGATGGCCGATTTCGATACGATATTTCGTAAGCGGTACAATATGCCGTAACTCGCTAGCCGCTAGCGGCTGCCGGAAAAATCGTGCGGTCGGCAGCGGTCTGCCTGCTTTCGCCGCGCCGAATTTGTGTTAATTTTGCCGGCTCGTTTCGTTACCACAGGAGCCTGCCGCATGAGCCACGACCCCGAAATAGCTGCGGTAAAGCAGTATTTACTCGATTTGCAAGACCGGATTTGCGCCGCGCTGGAGGCGGAAGAGGCGGATGCGCACTTCACCGAAGACGCCTGGCAGCGGGCCGAGGGCGGTGGCGGCCGCAGCCGGGTGTTAGCCGGCGGCCAGGTATTCGAACAGGGCGGCGTCAATTTCTCCCACGTGTTCGGCGACAGCCTGCCGCCGTCGGCGACCGCGAAACGGCCGGAGCTGGCCAACCGGCGGTTCGAGGCGATGGGGGTGTCGCTGGTGATCCACCCGCGCAATCCGTATGTGCCGACCTCGCATGCCAACGTCCGCTTTTTCATCGCCAAAAAAGATGGTGAGCCGTCGATCTGGTGGTTTGGCGGCGGCTTCGATTTGACGCCGTTTTACCCGTTTCGCGACGACGTCGAGCATTGGCACCGCACCGCCCGCGCCGCCTGCCAGCCGTTTGGCGCAGAGGTTTACCCCAAATACAAAAAATGGTGCGACAAATATTTCTATTTGAAACACCGCAACGAAACCCGCGGCGTCGGCGGCCTGTTCTTCGACGATTTGAACGAACCGGATTTCGTCCAGGCCTTCGCCTTTATGCAAAGCGTCGGCGATCATTACATCCCGGCCTATTTGCCGATCGTGCAAAAACGGCGGAATACGCCCTACGGGGAGCGGGAGCGCGATTTTCAGTTATATCGCCGCGGCCGCTATGTCGAATTCAATCTGGTTTACGACCGCGGCACCTTGTTCGGTTTACAGACCGGCGGCCGCACCGAATCGATTTTGATGTCGATGCCGCCGCTGGCCCGCTGGCAATACAATTGGCAGCCCGAGCCGGGCAGCGCCGAAGCCGAATTATACGAAACGTATCTAAAACCGCAGAATTGGTTGGGAAATTAACGCCGAATGGGCCGATAGCCGCCAAATTGATCTCGGCCGATAAACTGGTATTCTTGCTGGCGGCACTATTCGAATTCGTCTTTAACCACGCTTGAAAACGGAAAAATCTGGTATGCAAACATTAACTAAAACAATAACAAAGACTGCGACGATGATTGTTTTCGGCGCATTACTGCCACTTGGTCACGTCGCCTGGGCGGAGTCGGACATGAAATTGCAGGAAAAAGCGCTGAAGGCGCGGGAAATGCAGAACATGGACCACTCCAAGCATGCCGAGATGGAGGAAGCCGATCCGACCGGCGGCTTTCGCGGCGTGTTCTACGGTTATCTGCCTTGCGAAAAGGAAGGTTGCGACGGTTTTAAAATGACCTTGTCCTTAAAGCAAAAGAATAATTACTTGCTGGTTACTCAATATGCGCAGGCGTCCTCCCGCGAGTATTACGACAAGGGTAAATACACTTGGGACGATAGCAGCCGGATTCTGACTTTGGTGTCCAATAAATCCGAGGAAAAGCGCCTGTTTGCGATCAAGGACCAAGGCACCTTGGTGCATTTGAATAAAGACGGCCAGCCGTTGGCGGGCGATCAGGACGATTACACCCTGAGCCGTAGCGACAAGGCCAAGTCCCGCGAAGTGCACATCCATTAGTGGCTGGCGGCTGTTGTTAACGTCGCTCGCCTCCGGGCCGCAGCCGGCGGCCCGATAAATCGGCGAGAGCATCTATAATTCCAGGCTGATAAATTTTATTTTGGCGCCCTCGGTCAGTTTTAACCGGGGGCGCATCCGAATTTGGCAGCACCAAGGATTGTATGCTCGACCTGATCACCGAATTATCCCGGCAACAGAACGCGCTGGCTCGGCGGCGCTTTGGCGTCGGCGTCGCAGCGCTGGGCTTAAGCTGGTCTCTGACTGGCGCGGCAGCCTTACCGGACTCGGCTCCGGTATCCAGCGAATTTTATTCCCTGCAACTCTACGGGCTTGGTTTCGAAGCCGGCGGCCAGCGGGCCGGGGTGCATATTTACGACCACACCTTCGATGCCGCCGCTTTCGGTTTTCTCAGCATCGTCAACGTCAATACCTCGCAAACCATTTTTTCCCGGACCTACGGCGATTACGGCAACTTTACGACTGCAGGCACTTTTTCCGAGAATTTCCTGTTGCCGTACGCTACGCCGTTGAATATCAGCATCAATGGCCGCGAATTCAGCAATATGTCGATCCTGATCGGCGGCCAGGTCGTCGCTTCCGGCGGCAGTTTTAACGGCCAGTTTCCCAGCTATTCCACGTCGTTGACGATAACGGAACCGGACCCGCAGGCCAACAATGACAGCTACGCCACGACCAAGGATCTGCCGGTGGCCATTAATCCGCTGGCGAACGACCTCAATGCGGCGCAACTCGTTAGCATCGGCAGTCCGGCCCACGGCAGCATCGGCAACGGCCGGAACGGCATGGTCTATACCCCGGCGCCGGGCTTCGTCGGTACCGACAGTTTCAGTTATACCGTCAGCAATACCAATAACGTCCAGGCCAGCGCGACCGTGACCGTGACCGTGGCCGACGGCGTTTTAAGCGACGCCGGCCCCGATCCGGAAGACAAAACCCTGATCGAAGTGGTCGAGAATATCGTTTCCGGCGGCGGCGCGTCGCCGGCCCTGCTGGAGCGGGCCGAGGGCATCGCCTTGCTGCTGAATCAACCGGGCGGCCTGGAGAAAGTCACTGAGGCTTTGCAAAACCTGGCGCCCGAGGAAACCGTATCCCAGGCCCTGAGCGGCAGCCGCTTGTCGCGGATTCAAGTCAATAACATCAACCAACGCCTGATCGAGCTGCGCGGCGGCGCGACCGGCATCAGCCTGAAGGGGCTGTCGTTGAATGTGGACGGGCAAAGTTTGCCGGGTTCGACCTTGGCCGGTTTGGCGCCGTATCGGGCCAAAGGCGGCGCGGCCGGTGACGGCGAGTTGTTCGAGCGCCTGGGTCTGTTTGCCAACGGCCAGTTCGAAACCGGCGATCGCAGCGAGACCCGGCTCGACCCCGGCTACCGTTCCAGAACCTACGGCGTCAGTATCGGCGCCGACTATTGGCTGACCCGCAAGCTCTTGCTCGGCGTTTCCGCCGGCTACGGTTACACCGATTCCAAACTCAGCGCCAACGCCAGCCAATTGGATATCGACGCCTACACCGTGTCCGGTTTCGGTTCGTACTCGATTAGCGACAACATGTTCGTCGATTTCATCGCCAACGGCACGTTTAATGCCTACAAAAACGTCCGCAATATCGCTTACGTCGACGCTTTCGGCCCGGTCAACGAACAAGCCAAGGCCGACGTCGACGGCGCGCAGCAGCGTTACAGTTCGACGCTGGGCTACGATTATCCCTGGGGCGCCTGGACCTTCGGTCTGCGCGGGCGCGGCGAATACAGCAAGCTGGTGATCGGTGCCTACCGCGAACACGGCGCCGCCGGGTTGAATCTGGCCATTGCCGGGCAAGAGATCGTGTCGGCGACCAGCGGCTTAGGCTTTATCGTCAACTACGCCGCCAGCACGCCGTTCGGCGTATTCACGCCGCAAGTCAATCTGGAATGGGAGCACGAATATCAAAAGGATGCGCGGCGGATTCTGGCCAGTTTCGTCGACGACCGTTCCGGCAATACCTTTTCGGTACGGACCGGTGGGCCGGACCGCGACTATCTGAATCTACGCAGTTCGGTGGCGGCCACGCTACCTAACGGCGGCTCGGCTTTTATCCAATACGAAACCGTGCTCAGCTTGCAGCACGAAAGCCGGCATACCTTTAATGCCGGCGTGCGGTTTTCTTTTTGAGCAGGCGTTTTTTTGCAGGCTGCAGGTGTTAGGCCGCGCCGGTACCGCAGCATTTCTTGGCTTTTTTACCGGAACCGCACGGGCACGGCTCGTTGCGCCCCACTTTAGCGGAGACGCGTTGCGCATCGCGCAATTCGGCATGGCCGCCGACATATAGCCAGCGCCCGTTTTCGCGGCGAAATTCGGATCGCTCGGCGTGCAGCATCTCCCGATTGTGCTGGCGGAAGCGGGCGACGAATTCCACCTCCGCAGAGTCGCCGCGTTCGGACCGGTCGACGATCTGCAAGCCGGTCCATTCGCATTCGTCGGCCATCCGTTCGATATCGGCGCGGCCGAATTTGGCGCTAATTTCCGGGCTTTGGGTCTGGGCGATGTAATCCAATTGCCGCGTCGCAAACGCGCTGTAGCGCGAGCGCATCAGTGCCTCGGCCGTCGCGGCCGGCGCGCCGGCGATGATCGGGCCGCAGCAGGCCTGAAAATCCAGGCCGGAACAGCAGGGGCATAAATTCACTGGGGTTCTCCGTTGGTTAAACCTTCCCGCTTCAGGCGGCTTTGGCGGTGAATAGTTCCAATGCCAAATATCGTTTGGGGCATGGAACAATTTGAAAGCTTCGTTCACACGACAGGCGCGAAGACACTCGAAAAAACGCTTACGCTCCCGAGTATGCCCGAGCCGAACGATTTTAATCCGGCTTTGTTTTCTAGGGGGAAATTGAAACTGCGCTGATTTTTGAAACGTACCGTTTCATGGAAGATAGAGTCAGAGCGGTGAGAAGCTCAATGGCTTGTTGGGTGCAAAATTGGTTGAGTTTAATGCTTATTATCGGCCAAAAGCAGACAACAGGCTTTGCATTTGGCGGACAGCTGTTGAACGCATACCAGTCATTCAGTTTAGCTATTCGCTACGAAGGGTATTTGCAAAATTTTCAAAGCGGTAATGCCAAAGACAAGCCTATGAAAATGACTCTGACTCTGTTACCCTAAAATCCAAAAATAACAAGCAGTTGCTTCAAAAGCCTAGCATGGAATTGACGATGGTTTGGGATTATATAAATCAAATTAAGCAAGCACATCAATCAGGCGACCTGAAAGATGAACAGCAATTGAAGATGGCGCTTCAATATCAAAACAAACATAACACGCAATCGATATATCCTTTTATCTGTGATCGTTTGCAAACTTACTCGTTGTCTCACGAGATAAAAGAAAATGAAGATAGCCCTTCTTCAACTCTATACGGAAATGCTGAAGGACAAACACTGATTAACGATTGTCGGTACCAAGCGCATTCGCAATCCAAAACGAATGGAGCTACGCTTAAATGCATAATGAAATTTGATCAGCTGGTTGGAAAAACAGGCATTGCTATTAGCCCTCGCCTGCTGGCTTCAACAAGTCAAGCGATAAGAACATCCTACTTCAAACCGGCTTGGGATGAGTATCAACAGAAATGTGCTGGACGGTTACTTTGGCTCAGCGAGCCACATATCCCTGCCGAGCCAATAGATAGCACTGCTCAAAAGCTTGGCCTTTACCACTGGAGAAAAATTCAGCAAGGTGAATTGATTTTATCTCTAACCGTTCGCGCCAATGACATCTACAAACCAACCTTATTGGATGCTGGTATGGCATTTTATTTTGATGCGTCACCTGCGTATTTACACCACGGATATACTAGAGACTTGGCAACAGGCCAACAGGGTTATAAGGAATGGGTCAGCTATTTTGATACGTTACTGGAGTTGGACGATGTACAGCTTTTAACCGTGCAAACCGACATCAACCTTGGTGAGTTCACTCAAGACTTCATTAACTTTAGTGCAGCACAAATCGAGAGCGCACGCTTATGAATAAGGACGGACTGCTAAAACACACACAAAGTGAAGACATACTTAAGTCGTACATGCAACAACGACTTAGCCTCACCGAAGAGCAGGAGTATGCAGCATGCGCTCACTACCAAGCCGACGAACATAAAGAGGACATTGTTTTTACTCTGTATCACTATCTGAATGATGAACAGAAAACTTGGTTTTGGAGTGCATTAAATTCGCTATCAAAAAATGCTTGGGCATCTGAAAATAATATTTTATTCAAAAGCACAGTACTGCTTTATTGCAGATTTGGTTTTCCTGCTGCGCAGTCATTCAGATGGCAACCATTTTTTACGAAGGAAGAAATTACATGGCATTCACCCGTCACTCAAAAAAGGCTTGATATGAATTATTACGCGTTATTGCTAATGAGTCGATGGGAGTGGCTGCCAAAATCCGAGATAATATTATTTTGGCAAAATCAGTTGCACACACTGATACCGCTAGCTGCACAAAATAATTCATTAATATCTGTAATTACGCTGATTATCAATTATATTGAATTTTTAGATCAAAGAAGCTGGAATCTGTTAATTACTTATTTTATTAAAGACCGGAAACTCTGTGAAAGGCTGAATTACTACATCATGACTAGCTTTTATTTTTGTGATGAAGAAGTTAAAAAACAACAAGAATTAATTTCAAAGCTTAATGCAGCCCTTGCCATTGCTCGCGCTAATAATTTGTTGAGCCATGTTGAAAAAATTCTTATTCCACTGAAAGGGCTCGGTTGGAAAATAAAGGCCGCCGTGGATGAGTTGGATAATAAAAATTCAAAAAACAACCCAAATAAAATTCCTCCCTGGTCGCAATTGAAAATGGCGGCATAATATGAATCGGACTCGTTTTATTTGCTTTTATTCCTACAAGGGCGGCACTGGGCGTAGCTTAACCTTAGCCAATATTGCCTATTTAATGGCTTTTAATGGTCGTAGAGTGCTAATCATGGATATGGATATGGAGGCGCCAGGTCAGCATAAAAGCGAATTATTTAATGAAGGATTGTCGACCATTGATGAAGATAAGCCTGGTTTTCTTGAAATGCTGTGTGAGCGTAAAAAAGTATTGGATAAGGATGGTGTTTTTTTTATTGAATTGGAACGTTATATTCGCCGCAGCTCGGTTTTTGATCGAGATATTTCTGCTCATGCCGATGGCGAGCAAGCCTTTATTCGCGGCAACGGCAGTATCGATTTATTGCCTGTTTCACAAGCCATCAACAACGATTTTCAAAGCCAATTAGCTGACTGGAACTGGGAACAGTTTTATACCCAATATAACGGCGAGGATTTTTTACAATATTTAAAAGATGAAATCCGCGAGGCCGGTTACGACTATGTATTAATCGACTCGCGCACCGGCATGAGTGAAGTATTTTTTGTCAGCACTTTTTCGCTGGCCGATAGCGTGGTGCTGGTCAGCAGTCTCAACAGGCAGAATATTGAAGGCAGCAAGTTGGCAGCGAAAACCTTGCTAAATCAGCGACTCATAGAGCAATACGGCAAAAAAAATATCTATGTGGTTTTTTCACCCGTCCCCGAAGATGCCTCAAGCGAAATTGAAACGCGCTTAAATGAAATTTATTTTGAATGGCCTGAATTAGAGGGTATTGATGCATACGTCCCTTATCGTCATAAACTTGCATTGACTGAGAAAATATTAGTTCGGGAAAATAAAAACTATCTAAATAGTGATCGATATATGGATAGTTATACTTCTGCGATAAATGCTATTTATAATAAACTATCAAATTCTGAAGAGCATTTTTCTGTAAAAAGAGAAGTAGAAGTCATCAACTCTATCAACCCAACATCCATCAATCCATTTCCTGCAATTCGTATTGAATATTGGGAGCCTAAGTCTGTGGTTAATTATTTTGTTGATCCGGGTAACAACATTAGCCATGCGATGCAGCAATTTATGCCAACCGTGTTATTTGGCTCTCGTGGTACTGGTAAAACCATGTTGGCCCGTTGGTTTTCGTTTGAAACCTTAGCCTACCAATTAAAACAAAAGAATAAATCAAGCATAATCGAATTGTACAACAAGCCAATCGGCCTGTGGTTTAGATTGGATGTTGATTTGTTGAATACTTTCAATACTAAAGATCAAGGCTTGATTGACACTTTTAACGATTTGTTTGGGCAGTTCTTTGATCTACTGGTTTTAAGAAAAGCCTTAGATGCCTTGGAGACGTTAGGCGGAGTTGAATCCTGGTGCGATGTTAAAAAGCTGTTTACTGTTTTGTCTCGTGAAATGGCGATTGAAACACCCGCTCAAAATTATGCTGAAATGCTGGAGTTAATTGAAAGCTCTTTGTCTGATATGCGGCGTTATATTAATAATCCAGCAAGGGCTCCCCAGCCTTTCTTACTGCAAGACAACATACTAATAAAGCTACTGGCAGAGGAGCTAAAAAGAAATAATAACTTTAAAGGGTGTTATTTTACTGTGTTTATTGATGAGTACGAAAACTTTCATGCTTACCAGCAGCGCGTTATCAATACCCGAGTAAAACAGGTTAAAGAATCGGATCGCGTCACTTATAAATTACTGGCCCGCAATGATGGCTTTCGAACATATGAGACGCGTGCAACCGGTCAGTCGATTGAAGACACTCATGACTATCGTGCCTACTATATGGATGAGGGGCTAGTCTTCAATGTATTCAAAGAACATGTAGAAAAGATTGTTTGTCGGCATTTACAAGATTCTGATTATTTTAAAGTCAGAGGCTGCCTAAATACTGAAAGCTTATTTACCCAGTTGAGTGCAGAAGATGAGGCGATTTTAATTGCCGATAAGCGTGGTAACACTCCTCTCAAAAAATGGTTAGTCAAGCAATATGGCTTGCAAGTGAGTCAGCCATTAGTGGATTGGATGGATGATGAGAGCAATCTTCTCCGCCAAGCGGTTGCCGTAGTTTTACTCAATCAAGGTAAAAGCATTGAACAGATTATCAGTGCATTTAATACCAATAACGAAACCGCTAAAGACTGGTATCACAATTATCACCGAGGTGCCTTATATTGGTTATGCAGTTTGTATAAAAAATCGAAAACCTATGCCGGTTTTGAACAAATCGTTGGCGTGGCAGGTAATAATACCCGCGTGGCGTTAGATTTATGCTATGCCATTATTGAAGAATGGCGGGCCAACGACCATAAATTAAGCTTGCCGATTAGTATTGAGATTCAATCGGCAGCGATACACAAACAATCTGATACTTATTTACGTGGTTTACGAGACCGCCGCAATGGCCAGGATTTTTATCGTTTTGTCGAGCGTTTAGGCCGATTATTTGAAATCATTCACAAGGGCCCGCGACAAGGCGAGCCGGAAATTAATCATTTTTCAATTAATGGTGATATCTCTAAGGAGCTAGATGATTTTATTAAAAACTGCCGTATCGAAGCGATTTTGCGCTGGTTGCCGGGTAATAAACAAAAAAGTAAATCCGATCAACAAAAAGATGCTTGGCAGTTGCATCCACGCTATACGCCAAAGTTTGATATTTCCTGGCGTCGAAAAAAAATGCTCAAATTAACGGCTAATGAACTTCAGGATATTGTTTTTGGCGATGATGATGCATGGAAAAAAATTGTTAATCTAGTCGAACAGAAATACTGTCACATAAAGAACATTACTTCGACTAATCAAACCAGTTTGCTCGATGAAGATCACTCAGAATTTTGATAACAGTGCGCCAGCTTGGCAGGCGTTATTAGTGCAACAGCCTTGGAATGTTTTGATTTATGGTGGTGCTGTAAGTAATAAAGAAGATCGTTGTAAAAAGGTATTGGAACAATTTTCACAATTACCCGACTGTATAAAAATCGGCATCAACCGACAAAGTAAGCGTCACTATGATTATCAGTTTCACTGTAATGACACCGTAATCGATTGTGAAGGTACCTTACAGTTTACTGAACAGCTTGATCAAGCATTACCAAAAAAACCGTTAAATGTTGTGCTGGATTTAACTAGTATGGATTTAGACATTCTGCTTAATATTGTTCCGTGCTTAATCGAAAAACCAGTTGAAAACCTGTTTGGCTTATATTTGGTGCCGACCAACTATGGCAATAAATCTGAGGATAGGCTCGAATTGCTTGAAATTTCCCAGCCAAGAGGTTATGTTACTTTCCATCCTAGTTTCTCTATTCGTAACAACACGACAGCGCACTATTTTCTATTAGGGTTTGATCAAGGGCGCGCCGAATATTTTTTTAAAGAAAAATACGATTGGGATATGCAGTATATTCACGCCATTATTGGTGATCCGCCTTATTTTAATAATGGTGTTAAGAAAGCTGAGTGCGCCAATCCTTGGATTGGACATTTACCGTTGCGTAATGTTCACCGTGTTGACGCTCGCTATCCCGACAATATCCGGCAGTTTTTTATGGATCGATTTAATGCCGATTCCGTATTCGATGTTGTTCCGCAAGGCCCCAAGCCGATGTTATTGGGTTTTCTGTTGTTTTATTTATCATTGAAACCGACCGAACAAATGCGCATTCGTATTCTGTATGACTTCCCGTCTCCACGTGATGGTTGTACCGAAGGTATTTCACACGGCTATTGGTATAACTGTAATGGTTTATTGAATCAACATGCATGAGCCAGGTTGTTATTACACGCATAATCGGGTATCCGATCTACTGATTGCCCAACTTCAGACCCGTCAACCTGAACATATACTGGATTTAGGGGCGGGTCATGGAGCTTTGCTTATCGCTGCCCGTCGGCGTTGGCCAAATGCATTGCTTCATGCGGTTGAGCCCAACGGCCAAGGACATGCTTTTTTAAGGATGCGTTTTCCGGGTATCAACAGTCAGCGTTTGGATGGGCTTGATTTGCATTTAGAACAGGCGTTGGGGTTGGAAGCCAGTAGTATGGATGTAGCGGTTTGTAATCCACCTTATCTACAGTTTGCTAATCAGGCTAAATTTCATTCCCTATTTGCAGAAGCAAATTTACCCAGTTGCTTGCAGTTCTCAACACTTTCAACCGATTTGGTTTTTTTGGCGCAAAACCTGCGTTTGCTGAAAAACCAGGGTGAATTGGGCATTATCGTGCCGGATGGATTATTAACGAATCATTGTTTTCAGCTGTTACGTGAGGATTTACTAAGTCATCATCAACTGTGCAGCATTATTCAATTGCCGGAACATATTTTTCATCATACGGAAGCAAGAACCCATATCTTGGTTATGCGCAAACACGGCACGACCGCTAGTACACTGGCGCTTCATCGCGCCGATAGGGACGGAACTGTTGCCGAATCCATTCAAGTCAATTCCGCTGACTTGGTTAAACGTATGGATTTTCAATTTTGGAGCTGGCAACAACAAGGTACAAAATCCTCAACATCTTTAATCGGTTTAACCTTGGCTGAATTAGGCGCTGAAATTAAACGGGGACTATCAACGAAAAATTACTATGAACGAGCTGGCGTGGAATATTTTCACACCAGCCATTTCCGGCATCACGGTCATTATATTGAATTGCCTTCAGCACCTCTCTCAACGACCGGATTAATTGCTGCACAAGGAGACTTATTACTGGCCAGGGTTGGCAAGCGTTGTATCGGGCATGTGGGTTTAGTTAGTCACGGACATTTGCCGATTACCGATTGTGTGTATCGGATTCGAGTTGCAGAACCTTACCGTATCCCAGTTTTAGAAGCGCTCTGTAGTTCATCAGGGCAACACTGGTTAAAAGCTTATGCACATGGAGTTTGCGCACAAGTCATTAGCAAAACTGATTTATTGAAATTTAAAATTTAGGATATTAAGCGTTGATTTTGATTGGAGAGCGGAATCGAGGTCTAGCAGGTTGGTGAAAAACCATATTTGTGACGCTAACTTTGCTCAATCGAACCAGTATTTAGTAGAAAAGTGGCTTCATCGCCACTAAATATAGAGTCATTCAAAGCCAAAAAAGAGTTTTTCACCAACCTGCTAGGCGGATTTTCAGTGAATCGTTTCAATGATCAAAAAGGTTCAAGAATCGTCAAATCGACCTAGGTCATTTTTTACAAACCAGTACCTCAGGTTGCCATGCGTGATGACATTCAATTAATTGAACGACAGGTTGTTTGCCTTTTCTTGTCATTCCAAATTAATTTTCATCGTCCGCAAAGGGTCAAAACAAAACAATCACGTTCGCAACCAAACTATGGATTCTCCGGGTACCCAGCTCCAGCCATTTGATTGGGCTCAATCTCAGAACCACCTGCCTTCATTCCAACATCACTTTGCAAAAGCTCCTTTGATCTTGAAAATTGGCTGAAACCCAGGGATGTGCGCTCTATTCCGGAGTTCGACGGCAATATCCGAGGCTGTAAGTTCAGCAACCGGTCGGCTTATTGTTGGTCTCCCACCGGCGCGGCAAAGGCGTCGGACACCAGGGTTTCGACGTTGCTGCCGGTCAACGCCTGTAAAAACGCAACCAAATCGGCGATTTCCGCCTCCGTCAGGCCTAGCGGCTTGATCAGCGGCGACAGATTCTCGTTCGGCGTGCCGCCGTTGTTGTAGAAACGGACCACGTCCGCCAAGCTCGCCAGCGAGCCGTTGTGCATATACGGCGCGCTCAACGCGACGTTGCGCAGGGTTGGCGTCTTGTAAGACCAGCGGTCGGCCGGATTCTGGCTGATTTCGTAATAGCCCAGGTCGCTGGCTTTCTCGCCGGCCACGCCTTGCAAATTGGCGGTAGCGACGTCGACGAAGGTGCCGGGAGCGACCTGGATGCGTTGTTTCTCCGGGGTTTTTTGCATCGCTTCGGCGTAGCCGATCCCGGTGTTATGGCGGCGTTGGTCGGTAAACAGCGCGTAGTCGGGGGTGATGCGATGGCAGGCGTTGCAACCGGCTTTGCCGGTGAACAGTTCGAAGCCGCGTTTGGCCTCGTTAGGCATGGCCTTGGCCTGTTTGCCGAAATACCAGCGGTCGAACGGCGAGTCGGCGGCGTTTAAGGTGCGTTGATAGCTGGCCAGCGCCTGGCCCACGGTTTCCATGGTCGGGCCCTTGCCGAAGGCTTTGGCGAACAGGGTGCGGTAGGCGGCGTCTGTTTTGATTTTATCGATGACGTAGCCGATGGACGGATTCGCCATTTCATTATGCGCCAGCAGCGGGCCCCAGGCCTGCTGTTCCAGGCTGTTTTCGCGGCCGTCGTGGAACAACAAGCCGGCATAGGCCACGTTATAAAGAGTCGGGCTGTTACGACGCACGCTGCGACCTTCTATCCCGACGGCGGTCGCCATTTCGTTGTTGCCGAACCCTTGTTCCGGGATGTGGCACATGGCGCAGGAAAAGGTATCGTTCAGTGACAGCCTGCGGTCGTAGAACATTTTGCGGCCCAAGGCGATTTTGGCCGGTGTCAGCGGATTGTCCGCCGGCTGCGGCAATTTGGGCAGACCCAGCGGCGGCTTGCGCGCAAATTCGATCAACCGGGCCGCTTGGCCTTTGCGTTGCGTCAAGGCCAGGGAGCGGGTGCGGTAATCGGTTTGTTGGTAGCCTTGTTTGTCGTCGCCGGGGCGGAGCAACTGCGCGTCGCTGGCCGATGGCGGCTCGGCCGCTTCGCTGTCGCCGGCCAGCAGGGTTTTGATGTCGTTGATCAGGGTGTCGGCATGCAGAAAATCTACGCTGTAGATATTGCGGATGTTTTTATTGCGGTCGATCAGGTAAACCCGCAGCAAATGGGAAAAGGTGCCGGTGAAGCGGCCCTGGTCGTCGTAAATTTTTTGTACGCTCTGCTGGTAACCATCCAGGATCGGCTGCAACGCCGCGTCGTCGCGAGTGGTCAGAAACTGCCAATCGAACTCGCCGGCATGGAATGCCGCGCCGTAATGGCGCATCGTCTCCGGCGTGTCCAGCGGATTGAAGCTGAGCGTCAGCAGCCGCAGGTTTTTGGCCAGCTCCGGTTGCTTTTGCAGTTGCCGGCCGATCTTGTGCAGAACCTGGGTCGCCAGCGGACAGCCGTTGACGTCGCTGCAGGCGGCATAGACGAAGCTGAGCACGACCAGCTTGTCGCCCATCAAATCGTGCAGGCGCAGCGCTTTATCGGCAGTGGACAAGACTTCGCCGTCCGCGGCCGGGCCGATCGGCGGTAAGCGGTAACTGCCCGCTGCGGCCGGGCGGTAAGGCAAGGCGGAGTGTCCCGGCGCCAACGGCGCGGTGTCGTTGGCGGCGATAGCCGAGCTGGCCAGAATCGACCACAACAGAAAAAAGCAGAAAATTCTCATGGCACGGGCTCGCGGAAGTAGGTGGCGCATCGGCGCCGAAACCGAAAATAACGGGGCCGGCGGCAGGTTCGCCCGGACCGATTCGGGCGAACATCTTACCGCGCGGCGGAGAAAATTAGGAATTTCTAATTAACATTTTCGAACCGGAAACGACTGTTAGCCAGTCTGCTCGACTCGGTTTGGCGGAACCGGCTACTTCGGCCACTTGCCGTACAAGGCGTAAGCGCCGAAGCGCATTTGGTGGGCGCGCCCCAGTTTTTCCTGATAGAAATCGATCGCAAAGCGCTCGGTCAATTGTTTGCCGTCCCAGGCGTAAGCTTTGAAATATTGCTCGTTGTCCGGCCCTTTCTTATCCCAGTTTGCCAGTAGCGACGAGGTGAAATACAAGCGCTTGCCGTCCCAGCTGGACGACACCATGTTCACCTGAGAGCCTATGGTTTGTTCGAAGACCTGTTGCGGGTTGTGGGCGTCGCCGATGTCGAACAGGCGGACCTTCCCGTCCATGAATGTGGTGGCCCACAGGTATTTGTCGTCGCTGGAAATGGAAATGTCGACCGGCAACGGGACCTCTGCCGGCTGGCCGATATCGGCGACGTCTTTGGCTTGCCATTCGTCGTTGGCGTCGGCATGGATCAGCCACAGCTTGGATGTCAGCGCCGAGGCGGTGAAGCAGTAGTCGTGGTCCGGGCGCCAGGCGCAACGGATTTCCAACGGGGCGCCGGGGACGTCGAATATTTTCTTCGGTTTCCGGCTATGCAAATCCCATTGCACGACGGTATTGCCGAAGCGCTTCATCGCTTCCGGGTCGGCCAGCATCTTGCCGAAATCCATCATGTAATTCGACCAGCCGGTGAACGACGAAGTCAGCATCAGATTTTTGCGGGGCAGGGCGCGCAAGTCGTAGTTGTAGCCGTCTGCGTACTGGCCGGTTTTAACGGCGCCGCGCAGGTTGCCGTCGGTCGGCATCCAGTGGGTGGTGATATAGCGCCCGGCATTGCTGTATTCCACCACCGCGGTGCGGCCGCCGTGGTCCTTGTTGTTCGACAGGCCGGTCACCAGCATGCGGCCCGGTACGGCGTAAAAGCTGTGCGGTCCGACCACACCGCCGCTTTTGGCGACAAAGTTTCTGATGACTTTGACCAGTTTGGGTTTGGCGGGATTGCTGGCGACGTCGAAGATGAAAATCTTGTTGGTATCCAAGCCTCCGGCCCATAGGTAGCGGCGGTCGTCGGTAAAGTCGGAATGATGGGCTTCGTTGCGGCCGCCGACCGAGACGCTGGCTACCACTTTGCCGTAGTGCTTGGATTTTGGATTGACGTCGACGGTGACCAGCTTGTCCTGTTCGTCGCCGATGCCTTCGGCGCCCAAAGTCCAAACATAAACGAAATCCTCCTGGCCAGTGATTTTCGCCATATACGGCGAGGCGCAGGTTTCGTCGGATTGCGCCGGCAGGGAGGCGAATGCCAGCATCGAGGCTGCGGCGGCGAAGCCCAGCCATTGGGTTAGCGAGATGTTTTTCATAGTATGTGCTCGTTTTGATTGTGGAGTAATACGCATTGTTGGCGCCGCAAGCCCGTTACCGGGGCAATGTCGGCACGCCGAAAAACATACCGGATCCCCGGTGCGGTTTCGCCCTCCGCGCGGAGGGGAGGCGGCGTGCTGGCGAGACAGGCGCGGCACCGGAAAGCGGTCGCCGGATGCCGTTTGGGTGGACTCGGTCGGCGCGATTAAGCCGGGTGGAGCGTTACGATGGCCTTGTTTTTGAGGGCACTAAAGACCGGGAGTGAATGGTGTACGGGCGGTCTGAACCAGGCTAGATGCCGGCAGTGAGGGGCTTGTAAGGGGTCGGAACGCCGCCGCAGTGGGTTTTTGCGGCGGCGGGGAGAATCCGCAACCCCGTCTACTGGTTTGCGGATCCGTGGATTGGCGGCTTTCGCTTATTTCAGAATTTCGGCGGCGGCCGCTTTTAATTTGGCCGTGTCGGCCTGCATCGGTTTCATCATGTCGTTTTTGGAGGCTTTGGCGCCGGCCACCAACTCGTCGACGGTTTTGAATTTGCCTTTCAGGGTGTCGACGCTGGGGGCTACCGAGCCGTTATGGCAGCCTTTGCAGGTGTCGGCGTCGCCGGCGGACGCCAGGGATGGCAGCAGAGCCACGGTAATGGCAGCGGTGAAGGTTAATAGGGATTTTTTCATTCTCGGTCTCCTCGGTGTTGTAGTAGTTATTGACGCTGAGATGGGTTCGCGCGGTTATCGGAATTTCGACCGCTCGAACCTTAAACGCAAGCCGGTACTTAACCGTTTGCGAAAAATTTTCTACCACAGCGGAAATGCCAATGCAAATTCCGTCGCGGCGGGGAAGGCTTAGCGGGCGCAGTTGCGGCCGGCGTCTTTGGCTTGGTATAGGCGCTGGTCGGCGGCGTCGACCAGCAACGTCGGCGCTTGGCCCGGTTGCGGGATAACGGCTGCAGCCCCGAGGCTGACCGTGATCGAGTCCGAGACCGGGGAATTTCGGTGCGGGATGCGTTGGTCCGCGAGATGGATGCGCAGCTCTTCGGCGATTTGCAGGGCGCCTGCGGTGTCGGTTTCGGGCAGCAGGATGACGAACTCCTCGCCGCCGTAACGGGCGACCAAATCGCCGGGCCGGCTTACCGCCGCCGCCAAATGGCCGGCAACTTGTTTCAGACAGTCGTCGCCGGCGCCGTGGCCGTGGTGGTCGTTGTAAGCTTTGAAATAATCGATGTCGATCAATATCGCCGCCAGCGGGGTTTGGTTGCGCTGCGCGCGCTTCCACTCGTTGTCCAGGGTTTGGTCGAAGCGGCGCCGGTTGGGAATCCCGGTTAAGGCGTCGATCCAGGCCATCGCTTCCAGCATGTCGGTAGCCTGTTTCAAACGGATGTGGTTGCGGATGCGAGCCTTGACCACCGGCAGGTAGAACGGTTTGGTGATGTAATCCAATGCGCCTAGATTCAGGCCGCGTTCTTCGTCGCTGACGTCGTTCAGCGCGGTAACGAAGATGACCGGAATCGAGCTGGTTTGCGGATTGGCTTTCAAGTGGCGGCAGACTTCGTAGCCGTCCATTTCCGGCATCATCACGTCCAGCAGGATCAAATCCGGCGCGCCTTGCGCGGCGATCGCCGCCAGTGCCGCGGCACCGCTGGCGGCGACTTTTATCCGGTAGTCCTTGATCAGGTTTTCCGCCAGCACTTGAATGTTGGTGGGGGTGTCGTCGACGATCAATATCAGCGGTTTCAGGCGGTCGTTATTCATGGGCGGCTTCCGGCAGGTAACGTTTGATGGTGGTCTCCAGCTCGTGCAGGATCTCCCGCGCCTGGCTGTAGTTGATGTCGCCGATGTTTTTTTCGATCAATTGCACCAGCCTCAAGGCCTCTGCTCCGGCCACGGTTTCGCGCAACTGTTCGGTTGTCTCTCGCGGAATATAGTCGTTACCGTCCAATAGTGTCGCCAACTGCGCGGCCAACCGGCCGGCAGCCGGCCAATCGGCCCGGCCGTCTTCGCCGTTTTCGGTGGCCGGATTCGTGTAGGCGGCGATAGTATGCAAGGTTTTTGCCAGCTTTTGGCTCAATGCTTCCAAATCCGCCGGCGACCAAATGCCTTGTTGCAAGTCCGATTCCAGCCGGCCGGCGATGCTGCTCAATTCCGTGGCGCCGACCGCTCCGGCGGCTCCTTTCAGGTAATGCAGCCATTGAGCGCCTGGCAACAATTCCCCGGCCAACAAATGGCGGCGTAATTTGGCGTCGGCATCGGTGAATTTTTCGGCAAAACGCTGCAGCAGCGATTTCAATTTTTGGCTGTCGGCGATGGCGGCAGCGATGTAGTCCCAATCGAAACCCGGCAAATCAGTGCGCTGGCTGGTCAAGGCGAAGCCTGCGGTCGAACCGCCTTGCGGCAGCAAGGCCTGTGGCCGGATGCAGCGCAGCAAGGCCGCGATCAGCGTTTGCGGCAGGACCGGTTTGCCGACGTGGTCGTTCATGCCGGCGGCGTAACAATCGCTGCGCTCGGGCTCTTGCACTGCGGCGGTCATGGCGATTATGGGCAATTCGTCGCGGGTCTTTTCGGCGCGGATCAGCCGCGTCGCTTCGATGCCGCTCATTTCCGGCATTTGCAGATCCATCAATACGGCGTCGAAGCGTTCGCGACGCATCGCGTCGAGGCCTTCGCGGCCGTTGTTGGCGACGGTGACGTTGAGGCCCGCGTTGGTCAGGTATTCGCAGGTTACCATCTGGTTGATCTCGTTATCTTCCACCAACAGGATGCGCGCGCCGCGAATCGATGCCGCCATTTCCGCCAGTTGCGGCCGGTTCGGTTCGGCGGCGGTTTTGCCGCCCTGCAAGCGGGTGACCGAATCCAGCAACATCGACGGCAATACCGGTTTCAGCAGCACATCGTCGGGCGGGGTATCGCCGGCCGCGTGCAGCAGGCCTTCGCGGCTGAAGGCGGTGACCATGATCACCACCGGCGCGTGGCGGATTTTCGATTGCCGCACCATGTCTCTGATCGCCCGGGTGACTTGTATGCCGTCCAGTCCCGGCATTTTCCAGTCCAGCAATACCAGTTCGAAGTCCTTGCCGGATTGGTTGGCCTGACCGAGCTGCGCCAGGGCCTCGCTGCCGTTGGCGGCTTCGGTGACTTCGAAGCCCCAGTTTTGCAGAATGTCGCGCAGCATTTGGCGGGAGATATCCAGATCGTCGACCACCAGTACCCGCATGCCTGCCAATTGTTCCTGTTGTTGCCGGCTTTGCTTCTCGGCCGAGAACGGCAAGCGCAAGCCGAATTCGAACAGGCTGCCCTTGCCGATTTCGCTTTCGACGCGCAAGTCGCCGCCCATCATTTCCAGCAGGCGTTTGCTGATGGTCAGGCCCAGGCCGGTGCCGCCGAAGCGGCGGGTGATCGAGCCGTCGGCTTGGGTGAAGGCCTGGAACAGATTGGCGACTTGCGCCGCGGTCATGCCGATACCGGTGTCCCGCACCGAAAACAGCAGATGGGCGATACCGTTCTGTTTGGCGAGCAGGACGACTTTGATGTGGATTTCGCCGCGCTGGGTGAACTTGACGGCGTTGCCCACCAGATTGTTCAGGATTTGGCTGAGGCGCAAGGAGTCGCCGTCCAGCATCAGCGGGATTGTCGGGTCGATTTCCAACACCACTTCCAGTTGTTTTTCTTCGGCGCGAACGATGAACAAATTCAGCACGTTTTCCAGCGCTTCTTCCAAGTTGAAGGTTTCGACCACCAATTCCATGCGGCCGGCTTCGATTTTCGAGTAGTCCAGGATGTCGTTGGTCAGTGCCAGCAGTGCCAGGGAGGAGGTATGGATTTTGCGCAAATAATCGCGCAGCTTGCTCGGCGGGTTGCTGTTCAAGGCCAAATCCGACAAGCCGATGATTGCGTTCATCGGCGTGCGGATTTCATGGCTCATGTTGGCCAGGAACAGGCCTTTGGAGCGGGAAGCCGCCTCCGCTTGTTCCTTGGCTTGCAGCAGCTCGGCGGTGCGTTGCGCCACTTCGTGTTCCAGGCGGTCGCGGTGTCCGGTCAGGGTTTGGTCGCGGCGTTGAATTTCTTCCAGCATGGTGTTGAAGGCCTTGACCAATTCGCCGATTTCGTCGCGGTGGCGTTGCGGTACGCGCAGCGTGTAGTTCTGTTCGTGGGCAATCAGACGTGCGGTGGCCGCCAACTCCTCGACCGGGCCGGAGATGATGCGCTGCAAGCGCAGGGCCAGCAGGGATACCACCACCAAGGCCAGGGCTGCCGCACCCAGGCCGGTGCCGAGATCGGCGAGCTGGCTGTTCCAGTGGCCGGTAAAATCGGCTTGCATCAGGACATAGCCGATGTATTCGGTGTTGCGGATCACCGGCGTATACAGCTCGGCGCTACGGCGCCAGAAATCGGTGCGCAGTTCCCGCGCCGGAGAGCGGGAATCGCGCGGCGGCGCGGTCGGCGAGCCGCTGCGATTCCAGGCGGCCAGTACCGAACCGTCGGCGGCGACCATCCAGGCGGCGGCGATTTCCGAGTGCTCTTGCAGCGAATTGAGCAAGCGGGCGGCTTCGTTGCGTTCCGAGAATACCAGTGCGGCCTGGCCGTTTTCCGCTAACACGTCGGCCAGACCGGAAATATCCTGTAATGCGCTGCGGTAGCGGTTGATAGCGGAACTGATCACCACCGCCGATAAGCTCACCAGCAGACACACCGTACAGCTCAGCATGATGATGGTCAGCAGTTTGCGGCGTAAAGACCAATTCGGGAAGTCGGGTAAAACGCGCATCGTTCTATCTCCCGTAGACATGGGTGGCGATGTTCAAAAGTTGGCCGGGAAGCCGCAGGCCGGCGTTGCGGATCGATTCCAGATTCACTTCGAACACGACCTTGTTGTCGCGGAACAGCAGGGCGATGGCGCCGCCTTTTTCGGCAAAATCGCCGATGTCGGATAGTGTCAGCACCGGTGCGTTACCCAAGTTTTTCAGAATCGGTACCACCCGCGGTTGCTCGGAACTGCCGATATACAGCAACTGGCAGTCGGCGAAGGAGGCGTCGGTATGGTTGCGCTGGCTGACTTTCAAACCGCGTTCGCCGGCTTTGCGCCCGTCCAGAGCTTGCACAGCCCCTTCCAGCACATTGTTGCCGATTACGCACAGGTTGATCTCGGCGTCAGCCGGCGCCCCGGTTGCCGGCCATTCCACGAATTTCGCGAAGTTGTACAGGTACGCTGCTTTGATTTGGGCTTCGGACAGCGCTTCCGCGGCCAGGGCTTGCCCAGCGCTGGCCGCCAGCAGTACCAGCAAACATAGGATGGATAGTAAACTGGGTCGATGCGAGCGGCTACAGCCGGTAAGGTTTAGCAACCGTGCCGCCCAGGCTGAGGCCGCAACGCTGGAGCCGAACGACGGACGCAACAATGCCCGGCCGCGCAATTGGGCTGCAGCCGTGGTTAATGTTACGTCTGGGGCGGTTGTTGTCATAGGTCGTGTGGTGAGACGCGGATCGTTTGGCGGCGGGCTTGACTCGGTCAAAGCGCATCCGGGCTTGGGCTGTGGTTGTCGGCGTTGCCGGTTAAATTATGCCCCAGGCCCTTAAACACGGTTCGACTTTTACGCTCGGTGGCTACTGAGCGCATCGGCGGGCGCGCCACTCCGCGGCGCACTAGGCGCCGCTGTGCGCCGCAGTCTATAACAGACCTTTGCTCGGGCAGCGGCAAAAGCCGTTCAATTCCACGTAGGCTTGGCCGGCGCTGGCTCCGGCCACACTGCAGGTGCCTTCCCAGTAGATCGGTCCGATCCATAGATTGTGTTGTGCCCGCAATTCCTGATCTTTGACTTGGGGTTCCACCGTGAATTTCTCGCCGCGTACTTCCACAGACCAGCCGGACGGGTACGTACAGCCCGTGTGAGGACTGGTCCATTCGCCCAGCACCGTCACTTCGAATTCGTGGGCGGCCAGGGTTACCGTGCGGCCTTCGGCGTCGGTGATCGAGCCGGATTTTTCCACAGAGCTGTCGTTGCCTTTGAAATCGAACAACATGATTTGCCGGTTGTCGTCGAGCTCAATCGCGAACCATTGCCAGCCTTGTTGAATGGCTTGGTAGAGCTCGCCGTACTGGCGGTCGAACCAGCTGTTGCCGCTGACCTTAAAGGTCTGACCGCCGAAGCTGATGGTGCCGGTCGTGGCCATTTTCGGCCGCGAATAATAGTAAGTGTAGCCGCCGAACCGGTAGGGGTGGGCGTCGCCGCCGTAATGCAAGGCCGGTTCTTGCGTCGATTTCAATTCCAGATCCAGGACATAGCCGTCGACCTCGGCATGCAAGCGGTCGTTGCCGCCGCCGCCGACTGCCGTGACTTTGTCGTCTTTGCCGGAGGTCAGGTTAAAACCGTTCGGCGTGCGTTGGGGTAGATGGAATTCGACGAATTCTTCGAAACTGAATTTTTGGCCGTCGATGTCGGTCACCGCAGCCTGTACCAGTTGGTCGCGAAAAATTACCAGACTGTCGAAAGAAAAAAACACCACTTCGAAGCCGAAGCGGCGGCCGTCGTCGGTGAGCAAATGTCCGGTCCAGTACCACCATTGCACCTGCTCGGTCGGTAAGAACGCGTCGTCGGCCGGTAGTTCGACCGGGCCGATCAGGCCGCGGCGCGGCAAGAATAACCAGGCTGCCAGGGTTAGAGCCAACAATAGCCAGGGTAGCCAGTTCGGCAACAGCCAGCCGACCAGCAACACAACGCCGGCGATGATCCAGGGTAAGTATTTTTTTAAGAAGTCTCGCATGTTAACCGCTCGCAAATGGAAAGAAATTAAAAACGCCAACTGAGTTTGCCGTACAGCGAACGCGGCACTTCCGCCGCCGCGCCGGGTAGCGAAATGGCGGCCGAATCTTGGAATTCGGGATGTCTGGGCGAAAACAGGTTTTGGGCGACGAATGCCAGTTCCAGGCCGGCAATGGGTTCGTAAGCCAAACGGGCGTCGAAGGTGGTGTAGGCGGGTACTTCCTGGCTGAGGGCGGCCAGTTTGCCGACGTAACGCAAGGTCAGGTCCAGTTTGATTCTTTCCGGCAAGTCCATTTGCCAGCGTAGCGAGCCGCGGTGACGCGGGCTAAGGCCGGCGATATCCGGATTGTTGCTGTCGTAGGGGCGCTCTATTTTCAGGTGGCTGTAATTGCCGGTAAAGCGCATCCAGTCCAGGGCTTGCCATTCACTGGCGATTTCGATGCCGCGGGTGGTGACTTCGCGGCTGTTGTTGTACCAGATCAAGGGCTGGGTTAGCGTGGCGAAGTCCAACGTTCCCTGGCGGAACATGATCAGGTCGGTATAGTGGTTGCTGAAAGCGGCGATATCGGTGGAAAAATGCTCGGACCATTGCGCCCGGTAGCCGATTTCGGCGCTAAACACTTTCTCGGCTCGTAAGTCGGAATTGGGGCGGCCGATAATCTGAATCTGATCGAAAGGTGCGGGCAGGCCGGTCGGTATTCCCCCCAAGGCGATATTGGCCTGCGCCTCTCCGCGCGACGGCGTGCGTGCGGCCCTGGATACCGAGGCCCACACCGAGTGTTTCGGGTCTGGCGTCCACATCAGTCGGGCGTTGGGTTGCACCTGGGTGTTGCCGAAGTGGCTTTCTTCCAGTTTGGTACCCAAGGTCAAGCGTAAGGAGTCGTCGATCAGCGTGATGTCGTCCTGCACGAAGGCGCTGCCGTTGTGGTAGCCCAGGCTGGTCGGGTTGAACGCGATTGCCGCGCTGCCGTTGGTTGCACTGTGAATGAAACGGTAGCTGGCGCCCCACATCAAGTCGTGGTCGGGATTCGGATGCAGGCGATGCTGAAAGTCGATGTCGAACATGTCCTGACTGTCGGACAGGGCGGCCGCGCTGAAATTGACCCGGTCGTAATAGCCTTGCAGCATAAACTCGGAACCGTCGCTGAGATTGCCTTCCCAGCGCGCCAACAAATTGGCGCCTTCGGCATGGTCGTCGGTATTAAAGGGCGAATTGAACGGCGGAGCGACCGTTTGCGCCGGCACCGTGTTGCCGACATTCTTGCGGTAGACGTCGCCTTGTACGGTATAGCGATTGTCGTTGGAGATGCGGTTGTCGACCCGGAAACCGCCCTGCACCGAGCGCCAGTCGTCATGCAGGCGTTCGCCGGTGTTGCTGACGAACGTATTGCGTTCGAAGGTTCTGGCGTAGACCCGGTAATTGCCGTCGTCGCCGACCCGGCCGCCGTGACGGTAGCCGGCGAATCCGGTTTCCTGGTTGCCGCCGCCGGCCACAAACAGGTTGCCTTGGGTATCCTTGGCTTTTTTGGTGATGATGTTGATCACGCCGTTCACCGCATTGGCACCCCACATGACGGCGCCGGGGCCGCGGATGACTTCGATGCGCTCGATGTCTTCCATCATCGTGTCCTGCAAGTCCCAGAACACGCCGGAGAACAGTGGGGTGTAAACCGAGCGGCCGTCCATCAATACCAGCAGTTTATTGGCATAGCGGCCGTTGAAACCGCGCGCGGTCACCGACCAGACGCTGGCGGTGATTTGTGCAACTTCGATGCCGGGTGCCAGCCGCAGCGCATCGGGGATCGAGGTCGCGCCGGAGCGGCGAATGTCGTCCTGGCTGATGACAAATGCGGCGGCGGCCGTATCGGACACGGTTTGGGTCTTGCGGGAGGCTGACGACACTTCCATTTGCATCAGGTCATTGATCGATAACTCCTCCAGCGTCGGCGCCGGTTCGTCGGCCGCCGCTGCGTAACTCAGGCTTAAGGCCAAACCGAAAAAAATGTTACGCGAACCGGACATTGCCGGTGCAAACGGGCAGGGAAACGGTAGTCGGTGCGGTTTCATGGTGGGCGGCGGGTTAACGTGGCTAGCGGCAAATGAGCGTCGGTGTCGTCAAGGCAAAGGGTTGCTGCCTGTAAGGTCTTGGTAAAGGGCCAGGGGCGGTTTAAGTATGGCGGTAATTTTCAAAAAGCAAGGCTTAAGGCTTAGTTTTCTGCGAGTTATCGCCGGCTGCTTGCCGGGCCGCACCGGTTATTGCCGTTTCCCGTTGCCGGCGTCAGCCATCTCGGCGCGAATAAACGTATGCCGGACAAGTCTTCAACGCCGGCTATTGGTACAATGCGCCGTTTTTTCAGTCATTTACCCGGGAGTACTCCATGATTCGCTTTCCAGCCGAATGGGAACCACAAGCGGCGGTTATCATCGCCTGGCCGCACCACAGCGGCGATTTCAGCAATTTGTCCGCGGTCGAGGATTGCTATCATGCCGCCGCTACCGCGATCAGCCGGTTTCAGCCGTTGGTGGTGATCTGTAAGGACGGCGAACATCAACAACATATTCAGACGCAACTGCCGCACAATCCTCAGATTCATTACGTTCAAGCCGATTACAACGACATCTGGCTGCGCGATACGGTATTTCTGACCCTGGAGTGGCAGCATCCGAAAGCCGCGGTGCAGATGCTGAATTTCCGTTTCAACGGTTGGGGCAACAAATATCCGCACGCCGCCGACGATGCGCTGAATCTGGCATTGTTCGCCCATCCGATTTTCAAGGGGCATCCGACCTCGACGCTGGATTTGGTGTTGGAAGGCGGCAGCATCGAATCAGACGGTCAAGGCACCTTGATGAGCACCAAGAACTGCTTGTTCAACCCGAACCGCAACCCCGGCCTGTCGGCGGAAGCGATTACCGGCCAGTTGCAGAATTATCTGGGGGCGAAGCGGGTGCTGTGGGTTGAACAAAGCAATCTGGCCGGCGACGATACCGATGCCCATATCGATACGCTGGCGCGGTTTTGCAGTGTCGATACCATCGCCTATACCGCTTGCGAGGATAGCGAAGATCCGCATTATGCCGGCTTGAAAAATATGGAGGCCCAGTTACAGGCTTTCCGCACTGAGGCTGGCGCGGCTTATAAACTGGTGGCGTTGCCGCTGCCGAAGCCGATCTTCGACGAACATGGTCAGAGGTTGCCGGCCAACTACGCCAATTTTCTGATTATCAACGGTGCGCTGCTGGTGCCGGTTTACGACGATGCCAACGATGCCGTGGCGGTGGAGCGTTTGGCGGCTTGCTTCCCGGAGCGCGAGATTGTCCCCGTGCCGTGCCGGGCGCTGGTGCACCAATACGGCAGCTTGCATTGCGCCAGCATGCAGGTGCCGGCCGTCGTCAAACTGAATTTTTAACATTCCATTCCTTCAGCTCCTTCCGGCGCGGATTTTCGCGCCGTCAGACTATCGTTAACAGTTATAAGTATGAAAAGAACCATTACCGCTTGTGCGGTCCAGCAACCGTGCAATCGCGGCCGGGAAACCAATCTGGCCTATTCCATTAATCAGATCGAAGCGGCTGCCAAGCGCAATGCCGATTTGGTCGTGCTGCCCGAACTGCATCTGGACCATTATTTTTGCCAAAGCGAAGACACTGCCTGTTTCGACTTGGCCCAGCCGGTGCCGGGGCCGACCTGCGAGGTGCTGGCGCAAGTCGCGGCCGACAATAGAGTCGTGATCGTATCGACGATCTTCGAACGGCGGGCGCCGGGGCTCTACCACAATACGGCCGTGGTGTTCGACAAAGACGGGAGCATCGCCGGGACGTTCCGCAAGATGCATATTCCGGACGATCCGGGGTTTTACGAGAAATTTTATTTTACGCCGGGCGATCTCGGCTTTCGGCCGATCGAAACCTCGATCGGTAAATTGGGGGTATTGATCTGCTGGGACCAGTGGTACCCGGAGGCGGCGCGGCTAATGGCATTGGCCGGGGCCGAAGTGCTGATTTATCCGACCGCCATCGGTTGGGATCCGAGCGACGACGCAGGCGAGCAAACGCGCCAGCGCGATGCCTGGGTGACCGTGCAGCGCGGGCATGCCGTCGCCAACGGTCTGCCGCTGATTTCCTGTAACCGTATCGGCTTCGAAGCGGCGCCGGACCAGGCGCAAGGCATCCAGTTTTGGGGAAACAGTTTTATCGCCGGCCCTCAGGGCGAAATCCTGGCCAGCGCCGACGACAAACAGGATTTGTTGTTGTTTGCCGAGATTGATGTGAGGCGTAGCGAAGATGTTAGGCGGATTTGGCCGTTTTTGCGTGACCGCCGCATTGAGGCGTACCAGGATTTGTTGCGGCGTTATATCGATTGAGCCTCGGGTGGGCGGGCGCCGTGTTCGACGGCGCCCGCCAAGACCGTATCAGTCTTCGGCCGCGGTGCGGACAGGTTCGTAATCGCGCGGGGTTTCTGCCGGGCGCGGACTCCGTTCCGCATGGTCGCTGTCGGCGCTACGGCTTGGGTTGCGGAATTCTCCGCGGTCGGCAGGTGCGGGTGGAGCGGATTCGGCGGTGTGTTGCTCGCCGTTTGCGCCGATACCATTCGGCTCGCTACGTTTTTCGGCGCCGTTGCGCGGTCCTCGGCGGCGACTACGGCTGCGGCGGCTGCGCTCCCGATCCGACGTGCCTGAGGCTTTTTTCGCAGCGTTGTCTAGTCCCGAGTCTAGCTCGCCGGTCGCTGCCGGTTTGGCTTCGTCGCTCAGGTTTGCGACGGTGTCCTGGCCGGCTGTTGCCGCTGGAGCCGGGCGGCGATTGCCGTTACGGCGATTGTTGTTGCGGCCGGCGCCACGTTCACCGCGCTCACCACGGTCGCGGCGATTGTTGCGGCCGGGTTTGGCTTTATCTTCACCGCTTTTTTCGGCGGCTTCGGCGTTTTCGACGGTTTTACCGGCGCCGATCAGGCGTTGCCAGAAGCGCTGGATCAGGCTGGCCGAAGTTTTCTTACTTTGAACCGGGGCCGGCGAATCAGGCAGAAATTCCTTGATCGCGGCTTTTTCGGTTTTCGGACCCAGTTGTTTGGCGAACTCCGGAACCGTGATGTCTTCTTCCTTGATCTGCAAATGGCTGGCCTTCTCTTCGCTGTCGCCGGTGGCTTTGATGCGCTCGATGTCGTAAGCCGGCGTTTCGAGGTGTTTGCTCGGCAACACGATGATGCCGACTTGCAGCCGGGACTCGATTTCCTGAATCGAGGCGCGTTTTTCGTTGAGCAGGAAGGTGGCGCAATCGATCGGCAAGTGGGCGATGACGCGCTCGGTGCCTTTTTTCATCGCTTCTTCTTCGATCAAGCGCAGTACGGCCAGCGTAACCGATTCGACGTTACGGATCGTGCCTTGGCCTTTGCAGCGCGGGCAGGTCAACTGGGTCGAGTCGCCCAAAGACGGCCGCAAGCGTTGGCGCGACATTTCCATCAAGCCGAAGCGGGAGATGCGGCCGGTCTGGATGCGGGCGCGGTCGATTTTCAGCGCGTCGCGCAGCCGGTTTTCCACCTCGCGCTGGTTTTTGTTGGACATCATGTCGATGAAGTCGATCACGAACAGGCCGCCCAAGTCGCGCAAACGCAGTTGGCGGGCGATTTCGTCGGCGGCTTCCAGGTTGGTGTTGAGCGCGGTTTCTTCGATGTCGCTGCCTTTGGTGGCGCGGGCCGAGTTGATGTCGATCGAGGTCAACGCTTCGGTGTGGTCGATGACGATCGAGCCGCCGGATGGCAGTGAAACTTCGCGTTTGTAGGCCATCTCGATCTGGGTTTCGATCTGGTAGCGGCTGAACAACGGCACGCTATCCTGGTACAGTTTGGCCTTGTGCAGGTTGTGCGGCATCACCTGTTTCAGGAAGTTATGCACCAGCTTGTAGGCGCCTTCCTGGTCGATCAGGATTTCGTCGATGTCGCCGCGCAAATGATCGCGTAGCGCGCGGATGATGACGTTGCTTTCCTGGAAAATCAGGAACGGTGCCGTTTGTTCCTGGCTGGAGCGGTCTATCGCCTCCCATAGTTGCATCAGGTAGTTCAAATCCCACTGCAATTCTTCGACGTTTTTGTCGGAACCGGCGGTGCGGATGATCAGGCCCATGCTGTCCGGGATTTCCAGCGCGGCCATGGTTTCGCGCAATTCGCTGCGGTTTTCGCCTTCGATGCGGCGGGAGATGCCGCCGGCTTTGGGGTTGTTCGGCATCAGCACCAGATAGGTGCCGGCCAGACTGATGTAGGTCGTTAGCGCCGCGCCTTTGTTGCCGCGTTCTTCTTTTTCGATTTGAACGACGATTTCCTGGCCTTCGCGAATATTGCTTTTGCTGGAGCTTTTACCTTCCTGACCGTCGCCGGTGCGGTATTCCGGGGCGATTTCCTTGAACGGCAGAAAGCCGTGTTTTTCGGCGCCGTAGTTGACGAAGGCGGCTTCGAGACTGGGTTCTACCCGGGTGATGATGCCTTTGTAAATATTGGATTTTTTTTGTTCTTTCGATGGAACTTCGATGTCGAAATCGTAAAGTTTCTGGCCATCTACCAATGCCACCCGCAGCTCTTCGGGCTGCGTGGCGTTGATAAGCATTCTTTTCATTTAATTATCCTTATTGTTCTGTGTATCCTAACTAGAGCGTGAACAGGTTTGGTTGTCGCGGATAAAGGCGGCGTGTTTCCCAATATGACTTTTAGTTGAGCGGCCGGACTGACTGAAAACTGCAATATCTTGTAGTTATTGTCGCAGTGGGTGTCGGCAATGCCGAGCGTGGCGCTTGAAAAGTGGGAGGTCTGTTGTACCGAACTCTACGCAAAGGATGCAGCTCGCTCATCATGGGTTGAGCGACAAAACCCGAGAAAATTCTTTATAAGTCTGGCGCGGCGGAACAGCGCTAAAACCATGGTTTTAAATTTTTATAATTAAAGTCTATCCAAAGATAAACCAGCCTAATATAGCAATGTTTATTCGGACCAGCAATTTTAAACATGGCTCGTGCATATGTTGCTATCATTTGCCGCATGAGTAGTGCATCAGACCCGACTAACCCGCAAGTCCAATGGCTGGAAATCACCGAGGCGAACAACGAACAACGGCTCGATAATTTTCTGATCTTTTATCTCAAAGGCGTACCGAAAACCCGAATTTACCGGATGGTCAGAAAGGGCGAAGTACGGGTCAACAAGGGTCGTACCGACGTCAGTTATAAACTGCAGATTGGCGACATCGTGCGCATCCCCCCAGTAAGGGTTGCGGACAAAAAAGACGAAGTCATCGTCCAGCCCACCTTGAAGTTCAGCCTGGAAAACCACATTCTCTACGAAGACGACGGCTTTATCGTACTGAACAAGCCGGCCGGATTTGCTGTGCATGGCGGCAGCGGCGTCAGTTCCGGCGTGATCGAGGGGTTGCGCCAAATTCGGCCGCAGCAGAAGTTTCTGGAGCTGGTGCATCGGCTGGATAAGGAGACTTCCGGCTGCTTGTTGATCGCGAAGAAGCGCTCGGTGCTAAAGGTGTTGCATGAACTTTTTCGCGGTGATGGCATTCAGAAGACCTATCTGGCTTTGCTGGCCGGGCAATTTCAGCGCAAAAAACAGGTGGTCGATGTGCCGCTGTTGAAGAATGTCGCCCAAGGCGGCGAGCGAATGGTGATAGTTAGCCAAGCGGGTAAGGCGGCCGAAACCTTGTTCACGCGGCTGAAGCAATACCAGGATGCCACATTGGTGCATGCGGCGCCGAAGACCGGACGCACCCACCAGATTCGGGTGCATGCGGCGTGGTTGGGACATCCGATAGTCGCCGACGACCGCTACGGGGAAGACGAGACCAACAAAATGTTTAAAAAACGCGGCTACAAGCGGCTGTTTTTACATGCCGAACAACTGCAGTTTGCCCATCCTCTGACCGGTAAACCTTTACATTTCTTTGCGCCGCTGCCCAGCGATTTGCAGCAATTGATCGACCATGAAAAACCGCTTTGATTTAATCATTTTCGATTGGGACGGGACATTGATGGATTCGGTGGACTGGATAGTCCACTGCATTCAACAGGCGGCTGAGACTTGCGGCTGCGACGTGCCGTCGGCGCCGGCCATCAAGGATATTATCGGTTTAAGCATCGATAACGCGACTCTGCAATTGTTTCCCGGTGCGGATGCCGAAACAAGGCAACGGTTGGCCGCTGTTTACAGCGAGGCGTTTTTCTCGCGGCAGATCGGTCCGGCGGATTTGTTTCCGGGCGTTGCGAACATGTTGCAACGCCTGCGTACCGATGGCTTGCGCTTGGCGGTGGCTACTGGCAAGAAACGCGCTGGCCTGGATCAATCCCTGCGCGGCACCGGCGTAGCGGATTTGTTTTGCACTACCCGCAGCTCGGACCAGACCGCCTCGAAGCCCGACCCGTTGATGGTGACCGAAATTTTGGCCGAACTCGGAATCGACAAACAGCGGGCCTTGCTGGTCGGCGATTCCGCGCACGACATGCAAATGGCGCTGAATGCCGGTGTCGCGGCGGCGGCCGTCACATGCGGTGCTCACTCCAGAGAAACACTGCGGCAATACAATCCGCTGGTTTGTCTGGATTACCCGACGGATTTGCTTGAATTACTTTAGGAGGTCACGGTGGATACGAATCAACAGCATCCCGACAATTCAGACCAGAACGCTCCCGGTTGGGAAAAAGCGGTACTCGAGAAGCTGGCGTTCGCCGCAATTGCCGAGCAGAAAGCGGCGCGGCGCTGGGGCATTTTCTTCAAATTGCTGACTTTCGCCTATTTGTCGGTGGCGCTGGGTGTGGCTTTGTACCCGCAACTGAAACAAGAGGTTGAGACCGGGTCGGCGCAGCACGTGGCGATCGTCGACGTGTTGGGCCAGATCGCCGAGGGCGAAGGTGCGGCGGCCGATACCATCATCGAAGGCCTGCGCGATGCGGCAAAGGATAAAAATACCAAAGGCATCATTCTGAATATCAATTCGCCGGGCGGCAGCGCTGTGCAATCGGCTTACGTCTATGACGAAATCAGGCGTTTGAAAGCCCAGCATCCGCAATTGCCGATTTACTCCGTGGTTGGCGATATCTGCGCGTCGGGCGGGTATTACATTGCTTCCGCCAGCGACAAGATTTATGTCAACCAATCCAGCTTGATCGGCTCAATCGGTGTCGTGATGAATGGTTTTGGTTTCAGTAATGTGTTGGACAAATTGGGTGTGGAGCGGCGCTTATTGACTGCGGGGGAGCACAAGGCCATGCTCGATCCGTTCTCGCCGGTGAATGCGCAGGAAAGCAAGCACATGCAATCCCTGTTGAACCAAGTCCACCAGCAGTTTATCGAGGCAGTCAGAGCCGGACGCGGTGAGCGCTTGAAAGAGAGTCCGGAAATGTTTTCCGGATTGGTATGGTCAGGGCAGGAAGGCGTGAAATTGGGTTTGGCGGACGGCTTCGGCAGCATCGATTCGGTCGTGCGCGAGCAATTCGGCACTGAGGACACGGTCAATTTCACGCCGCACGAACGCTTGATCGATCGCTTGGCCGGCCGTTTCGGCGCCGCATTCGGTCACAGCATTGCTACTGCTCTGAACATTGGCGGCCTTCGCTAAGCAAAGTTTATGTTTCGCCGCTTGCCTAATCGCGGCGATTTAAGGATAATAGCCAGCTCTTCAGCCAGTCGCTGATGTTTTTATGGTTACTGTGTCGGTCCTCTCGCAACGATACGCTGTAAACCCCGCCAGGTCCGGAAGGAAGCAACGGTAGCAGCGGATTCGTGTGCCGGGATGCGGCTGGCGCAGTAGCCGCCCAATCTCCTGCCGCTTCCGTTGCTAATGGCTTATCAGGTTCTTGCCAGAAAATGGCGTCCCAGCAACTTCACTCAGCTCGTCGGCCAGGAGCACGTCAGCCAGTCGCTGATTCATGCGTTGCAACATCAGCGCTTGCATCATGCCTATCTGTTTACCGGCACCCGCGGCGTCGGCAAAACCACGGTCGCCAGAATCCTCGCCAAAGCGATCAACTGCGAAAATCTGCAAAACTTCAATCCTTGCGGCGCCTGCCCGGTCTGTCAGGCTTTTGAACAAGGCCGGTTTATGGACTTGGTCGAAGTCGATGCCGCTTCCCGTACCAAGGTCGAAGATACCCGCGATCTGCTGGATAACGCCCAATACGCGCCGAACCAGGGCCGCTACAAGGTCTATCTGATCGACGAAGTGCACATGCTGTCCGGACACAGCTTCAATGCGTTGCTGAAAACGCTGGAAGAGCCGCCGCCGCACGTCAAGTTTCTGCTGGCGACCACCGATCCGCACAAGATTCCGATCACCGTGTTATCGCGTTGCCTGCAGTTCAACTTGAAACGGCTAACCCCGGAGCAAATCGACCGGCAGATGCAATTCATCCTCGGCGAGGAAAATATTGGATTCGAAGCCCAGGCTCTGAAAATGCTGGCGCGAGCGGCCGACGGCAGTTTGCGCGACGCCTTGAGCCTGCTGGACCAGGCCATCGTCTACGGCAGCGGCTCGGTAAGCGCGGATGCCGTGCTGGGCATGCTCGGTGCCGTCGCCCAGCAGCCGGTCGACGACATTCTATTGGCCTTGGCAGCCGGCGACGCCCGGCAAGTGTTGGCCAAGGTCGCCGACTTGGCGCAACTGACGCCGGACTTCGCCGAGATTTTGCAGCAAATGTTGCGGGTATTGCATCGCGTTGCCGTATTGCAACAAGTGCCCGGCTTCGTCGACCAAGAATTCGACAAGCAGTTGCTGGACGAACTGGCGAACCGGTTAACCCCGGCGGACGTCCAGTTGTACTATCAGATCGGCTTGACCGGCCAACGCGACTTAGTGTTGGCGCCCGATCCGCGCAGCGGTTTCGAAATGACGCTATTGCGAATGCTGGCTTTTCGCCCGGCGGCGATGGAAAAGCCGACGCCGGTAACGGCCGCGCCAGTTCAAGCTCCGGTCGCGCCGAAAACGGCGGCCAGCGCCGAATCTTCGGTTGCAAGGTCGGCGCCGGTAGTCGAAGCAGTCGCCGAGCCGGTCGCGGACGCAGTCCCGCCAATGGCCAAACCAATTCCTGCTACCGCAGACGCCAGCAGCCGCTGGCGCGATATTATCGCCGCGTTGAACCTCAATGGCCGCACCCGCGAGTTAGCCAATAATTGCGTGCTAGACAGTATCGACGACAGCAGTTGCCGTTTATTGCTGGATCCACGGTTTCATCAAGTCGGCAGCAGAGCCGAGGACAATCTGCGCTTGGCGTTGCAAAATTATTACGGTAAACCGTTGAAATTGGTTATCACCCAGCAGGCCGCAACGCAGATGACGCCGGCTCTGGAAATCCAAAAAGCTCGAGAAGACCGGCAACAGGCAGCGGTCGACACGATCAATGCCGATCCTAACGTACAGGCTTTAAAAGAAACGTTCGGCGCCAGAATTGTGCCTGGCAGCATCGAACCGCTGAATTGAATGGTTGGAGACAGAGATGAAAAACGCACTCGCGGGCATCATGCAGCAAGCCCAAAAAATGCAGGAAAATTTGAAAAAGGCCCAGGAAGAGTTGGAAGCCATGGAAGTCCAGGGCGAATCCGGCGGCGGCTTGGTGACGATCATCATGACCGGTAAGCGCGAGGTCCGTAAAGTCAGCATCGATCCGTCCCTGGTCGGCGACGATAAAGACATGCTGGAAGATCTGGTGGCTGCGGCGATCAACGACGCGGTGCACAAGGTCGGCAAAATGAAGAAAGAGAAAATGGCCGACGTCACGGCCGGGATTCCGATTCCGCCCGGTTTCCAAATGCCGTTTTAAAATATGCAGAACCAGGGCTTGCTGAAAGAGTTGATTCAAAGCCTGTGTTGCTTACCCGGCGTCGGGCCCAAATCGGCGCAGCGGATGGCTTTCCATTTGTTGCAGCGTAACCGCGAAGGCGGTTTGCAGCTCGGCCAGATTCTGGAGCGGGCGATCAGCCAAATCGGCCATTGCCGCGAGTGCCGGACCTTGACCGAAGCCGAGTTGTGCGAAGTCTGCGCCAACCCGCTGCGCGACGCCGAAACCTTATGCGTGGTCGAGAGCCCGGCCGACGTTTGGGTGGTGGATCAGGCGACCACGTTCAAGGGTAAATATTTCGTGTTGCACGGCCGCCTGTCGCCGCTGGACGGCATTGGTCCGGATCAGCTTGGCTTCGATCTGCTCGAACAGCGCATGGCGTCCGGCCAGATCAAGGAAATCATTCTGGCGACCAATTCGACGGTGGAAGGGCAGGCTACCGCCCATTTCATTGCCGACGTCGCCGCCAAATTCGGCGTGCGGGCTACCCGCATCGCTCACGGCGTCCCGATGGGCGGCGAACTGGAGTTTATCGACAGCGGTACTTTGGCGCACGCGTTCAACGGCCGGCGCGAACTTTAAGGAGCGACTATGAGCGATTGTTTGTTTTGCAAAATGGTGGCCGGCGAAATCAAGCCGGATGTGGTTTTCGAAGACGATCGAGTTCTGGCGTTTCGCGACTTGCACCCGCAGGCGCCGCTGCACGTGCTGGTCATTCCGAAGCGGCACATCGCCACGCTAAACGAACTGGACGATGCCGGACTGGGCGGCCACTTGCTGCAAACCGCCGCGCAGATCGCCAAAGACCTTGGTTACGCCGACAGCGGCTATCGGACCGTATTTAATTGCAACGCCGACGGCGGCCAGACCGTGTTTCACCTGCACCTGCACCTGCTGGCCGGCCGGCCGATGCATTGGCCGCCAGGCTAATCGAGGTCATTCGGTTTCGAATAGGGTTAACTGCGGTTTGCCGGCGGCATTTTTTCCCGCAATTTCAAATAACGCTGGTAGCGGGTGGCGGATATTGAGCCGGATTCGACCGCGGCCCTGACGGCACAGTCTTTGTCGCCGGCATGGCGGCAATCGTTGAATTTGCATTGACCAATGTAGGGCTGGAATTCCCGGTAACCCCAGGCCAGCTGCGCTTCTGACAAGCCGGCCAAACCGAAGATGGCAACGCCTGGGCTGTCGATCAAATCGCCGCCGGCGGGCAGATGGTACAAAGTAGCCGCGGTCGTGGTGTGGCGGCCGTGGCGCGTCGTTGCCGACACGCTATTGGTCCGCAGCGTTCTATCCGGTATTAAAGCGTTGGTCAGGGAGGATTTGCCGACGCCGGATTGGCCGGCGAACATTGCAGTTTGGTCGCGCAATACCTGTTTCAGTTCGTCCAGCCCGGATTGCTGTTTGGCACTGACCCGATGCAGCCGGTAGCCCAACGCCTCATAAATTTTCAGCTCTTCCAGAATCGACCCGTTGCAGGGGATGTCGACCTTGTTGAAGACCAGCGCTGCGCCGATATTGCAGTTTTCGCAGATAGCCAGATATTGGTCGAGCAATAGAAAATCGCACTCGGGTTCGGCGGCAAATACCACAAAAATGGTATCCAAATTGGCGGCCACCGGTCGAACCTGGTCGCCGCGGCTGGGGCGTTGCAATACCGAGCGGCGCGGCAAGATTTGCTCGATGCGGCCTTGTTCCGGGCCGGATAAGGACAGCAGGACTTGGTCGCCGACGACGACGGTGTCCAGTTTGCGCAGGGTCTGGCACAACATGGTCTGTTCCCCGACCTCGACGGCGATACCCTTGCCGAGGTGGGAAACGACCAAGCCTTGCTGCAGCTCGGTCATCAAGCGGACTGCATTTTTTCTTCGATGTGGGCGATGCGGATCGCAGCCGGAGGATGGCTGTAATGAAAGGCCGAGTACAACGGATCGGGCGTCAAGGTGCTGGCGTTTTCTTCGTAGAGTTTGACCAGGCCGCTGATCATCTTTTTACCTTGGGCGTTGCGGGTGGCGAAATCGTCGGCTTCGAATTCGAACTTGCGCTGGAAGTAGGCGCTGATCGGTTGCATGAAGGTGGTGAATACCGGCGACACCAGCATGAATAATAACAAGGCCGCGGCGTTGGAATGGGTACTGACGCCCAAGCCGTCGAAGAACCAATCCTGGGTAATCAGCCAGCCCAACACCGCAAAACTGACCAGTGTCATGACCGACGAGGCCGTCAACATTTTGATGGTGTGCTTGCATTTGAAATGGCCCAGTTCGTGCGCCAAAACCGCCTCCAACTCTTCTTCGTCCAGCGAATTGACCAAGGTATCGAAAAACACGATGCGCTTGTTGTTGCCCAAGCCGGTGAAATAGGCATTGCCGTGACCGGAACGGCGCGAACCGTCCATGATGAAAATGCCGTTACTGCTGAAGCCGCAACGTTCCAGCAAGCCTTGAATCCTTTGCTTTAACGAGCCTTCCTGCATCGGTTCGAATTTATTGAACAGCGGCGCGATCAGGGTCGGAAACAGCCAGCTCATCAACAACGAAAAACTCATCAGAATCGCCCAGGCATACAGCCACCACAGGCTGCCGATGCTGTCCATGACCCAGAGGATCAGCGCCAGAATTGGCAGGCCGATAATCAGCGTCAGGCCAAGGGACAATAGTTGGTCTTTGGCGAATTGCGCAATGGTGTTTTTGTTGAAACCGAATTTTTCTTCGATGACGAAGGTTTGGTACAAACTGAACGGGATCTCGACCACCGTCATCAGTAAAAAGATGCTGGCCATCGCCGCCAAATCGGCGGCCAGCGGCGACAGTTCGAAGGTGGACCAGAAGTCGAACACCAGACTGATGCCACCGCCCAGGGTCAAGGCCAGCAGAAATACCATGCCGACCACGCTGTCGACATCGTGCAACTTGCCCTTTTCAATGGTGTAGTCGGCGGCTTTTTGGTGGGCGGCTAGGGTTACACGATCCTGGAACGCTGCGGGAACTTGGTCCCGGTGTTGCAAGACGTGGTGTTTTTGGCGTCTGGCAAGCCAGAATTGGGTGCCGTAGGAAAGGACGAAAGCTGCTAAAAATATGCCGGTAAACGTGTTCATCAAGCCAATTTGGGGTGGGGTTAACAATTAGCGGTACAGATTAGCTAATGCTACAATCCGCCGCAACATTATTAATAACATAGAAACGCAATGACTCAAGATAAGGACAATCTGATCTGGATCGATTTGGAAATGACCGGCTTGGATCCCGATAACGATTTGATCATTGAAATCGCCACCGTGGTCACCGACAAGAATCTGAATATCCTGGCCGAAGGCCCGGTCATGGCGGTGCACCAGTCCGATGCGGCGTTGGCGGCGATGGACGAATGGAACCAGCAGCACCACGGCCAGTCCGGTTTGATCCAGCGGGTCCAGAATTCCGATATCGACGCCGCGGAAGCCGAGCGGCGTACGCTGGACTTCCTGCAGCAATGGCTACCGGCCAGAACCTCGCCGATGTGCGGCAACAGCATTTGCCAGGACCGGCGGTTTTTGTACCGTTACATGCCCAAACTGGAGGCGTTTTTCCACTACCGGAATCTGGACGTTTCCACCGTCAAGGAACTGGCCGCGCGTTGGGCGCCGCAGATCAAGGACGGATTCAATAAACAGGCTTCGCACAAGGCGCTCGACGACATCATCGAGTCGATCGATGAGCTGCGTTACTACCGGGAAACCTTCTTCAAGTTCTGATGCTGCAACTATTTGCCGTCGCGTTGGGCGGCGCCATCGGTTCCTTGTTGCGCTATCTGGCGTCCGGCGGCGTTTACCTGTGGCTCGGCCGCGGATTTCCGTACGGCACGCTTACGGTCAATCTGATCGGGTCGTTTCTAATCGGCTTAATGTCGGAAGCTTTGATACTGCAACGCTTGGCCATTGCACTGGAATACCGCACGGCGATTTTGGCCGGCGTGATGGGTGGATTAACCACGTTTTCCAGTTTTTCGTTGGAAACCTTCCACTTGCTCGAGCAAGGCCAAATCGGCAAGGCCGGATTGAATATCGCCGTCAGCGTCGTCGGATGCCTGTTGGCGGTCTGGGCCGGCCTGTCGTTGGGTAAGGGCTTATTTTTCTACGGCCAGGGTGCCGTGCGCATCGGCGATTGGCCTTATCCCTACGCGCTGACTGTGGTGAACGGCATCGGCGCCTTCCTGATCGGTATCGTCGCCACAATATTGCTGCATAAGCTCGAAATTTCCATCGAACACCGGGCTATTTTGGTAACGCTGCTGATCGGCGTATTCCTGACTCTGTCCGGTTTGTATTTGATTCTTTATCTGCTGGAAAGCGGACATTCGTTCGAATCGCATATCGACGCCATGTTAACGGTATTTCTCGGCAACCTTGTGTTCTGCGGCGGTGCATTGTGGTTCGGCTTGTGGCTGGGCAAGCAGGTATAACCGCTGTTTTTTCTCATCATTAATTCAGGAAAGCTGTAACCATGTTAGATCCCCGTTTGTTTAGAAGCGACCTGGACCTGGTCGTGCAGCAATTGCAACGCCGCGGTTTTCAATTCGATACTCAGGCTTATCAAGCTTTGGAAGACCGGCGCAAGGACGTACAGGTCAGAACTCAGGATTTGCAAAACGAACGCAATACCCGTTCCAAAGCTATCGGCCAGGCCAAAGCGAAGGGCGAGGATATTCAACCTTTGCTAGACCAAGTGGCCGATTTGGGGGATCAACTCAAGGCTGCCGAGTCGGAATTGAACGACATTCAGAATCAACTGAATGTCATGCTGGAAGGTATTCCCAACATCCTGGACGAATCGGTTCCGGCCGGCAAAAGCGATGCCGATAATGTCGAGATCAGCCGTTGGGGTGAGCCGCGCCAATTCGATTTTGCGCCTAAGGACCATGTCGATCTGGGCGAGCCGTTGGGTATGAATTTCGAATTGGGTGCCAAAATCGCCAGCGCCCGTTTCGTGGTGCTGGCCGGCAAACTGGCTACCTTGCAACGCGCCATCATTCAACTGATGCTGGATACCCACATCAACGAACACGGCTACCAGGAAACGTATGTACCGTTCATGGCTAATGCCGACAGTTTGCGCGGCACCGGCCAGCTGCCGAAGTTCGAAGCCGACCTGTTTACCGTCAAAAACGATCCGACCTTCTACCTGATTCCGACCGCCGAAGTGCCGGTCACCAATATCGTCCGCGACGTCATCGTCGACGCCAAGCAGATGCCGCTGAAATTCGTCTGTCATTCGCCCTGTTTCCGCAGCGAAGCCGGCGCCTACGGCAGCGACGTGCGCGGCATGATCCGCCAGCACCAGTTCGAGAAAGTGGAGTTGGTGCAAATCACCACGCCGGAACAATCGGCTCAGGCCCATGAGGAACTGACCGCCCACGCCGAAAAAATCCTGCAAAAACTGAATCTGCCCTACCGTAAAGTATTGCTGTGCACCGGCGATACCGGTTTCTCATCATCCAAAACCTATGATTTGGAGGTCTGGTTGCCCGGTCAGCAAAAATACCGGGAGATTTCGTCTTGCAGCAATTTCAAGGACTTCCAGGCCCGCCGCCTGCAAGCCCGCTGGCGTAATCCGGAAACCGGCAAGCCGGAGTTGGTACACACGCTAAACGGTTCCGGTCTGGCCGCCGGACGCGCCCTGATTGCGGTGATGGAAAACTATCAGAATGCCGACGGCTCGATCACCGTGCCGGAAGCCCTGCGACCTTACTTGGGCGGCCTCGAAAAGATTCAATAACTTACGATTAGTCCGGTCTTTAGGGTCGGCAAAATAGTTTGGAGGCGAAACTATCCTGGGTTATCATCCGCGCCGAGGTCGGTAACCCTGGCAAAATCAAAGGCTTGCCGAGTTAGCTCCGGCCTCGATAACAATCATAAAATTGAGGAGGGGTAACCATGAGCGAAGCAAACGAAGTGCAAGGGCCATCTTTGTACGAAAGAATCGGCGGCGAGTCAGCAGTCAATGCCGCAGTTGATCTGTTTTACGGAAAAGTGTTGGACGATTACCGCATCAACCGTTTTTTCGATAAGACCGACATGCCAAAACAGGTCGAACATTTGAAGGCCTTTATGACGGTGGCATTCGGCGGACCCAACAATTACGCCGGCCGTTCCTTGCGCGACGGTCACGCCCGGCTGGTAAAAATGGGATTGAATGACTCGCACTATGATGCCGTCATGGAGCATTTGGGCGTGACGATGACCGAATTGAACGTTCCGCCGGAACTGATCGCCGAAGCGGCCGCCCTGGTGGAAAGTGTCAGAGGCGAAGTGCTGGGCAAATAAGCTGTTTGTCGCCATTGCCGCCACAAGGTTGTGGGTGGCGTGGCGGCGTCAATCCGAGTCTAAGTTCAGAAATACCCCGGCCATTGGCGTAGTACCAACACGGCTAACCACGGTGTCAGCAACAAACCGCTTCCCAGCAGCCAAATTTTAGCGGTTGCGGCGGCGGGAGCCGGTTCCAGGCGATCTGCATCAGGATTGCTCGGGACGAAGCACAACACGAGCCCGATCAGCAACATCAGCGGCGGCGCGAATAAAAACCCCAATAATATCCCCCACGCCGACGAGCCGATGTCGCGGGCGCGTTTGATCATCGCTGTGGCGCCGAAAAGTCCCAGGCTGGCTGCCAACAGCCAATAGCCGCGTTCGGCCAGTCCCACCGGGAATTCCCCCAATTTCAGTTCCAACCCGTAGATCATAAGTGCGGCATTAATCAGACAAGGCAGGCCCAGGGCAATGTATCGGGATCGGTCGTAGCGCAGCATGTTCGATGTTTTTCGGGAATATTCGCCAACAGACTCGCGATTTTAACGGAATCCGCTTCGTCCGGCCGAACCGAATCCGATTTCCAGTGTCATTCTGCCGTTGTTGCAGATGACGGGGAGGTCTATTCAAAAAGACTATCGTCGATATAAAAACTATCGATTTTATTTATTTGTTGAGCTTGTTCAGAATGTTTCCAAGCCGGAAAGCTCAGCTTCGAGCAAAACCGGCGATTCTAGTATTACCGGGAGAACAATCATGAAAATCACACAAATCATCAAAATAATGGCGATCACAATAGGCTTGTTTTCTGGCGCGGCGTGGGCTCACGGCGACCGAGGAATAGGCTCCGGGCATATCAAATCTACGGCCGTGCAGGTCCTTTACGACGATCCTGCCTATAACCGCGGAATACACAGTTACCCTATGTTGGTGCCTTCGGTGCCGATCGCCGAGATAGACATGGTCTATGTCGATAAAGCCCATGGTCAGGCCATTTACAGCTATCCGACTAACTCGGATCGGTAGATAAGGGGGTTGAGTTTCGTCTGCTTCGGCGCCAGCGGCAGTGCGTCGGCCGAGCCGGTTTTTGCGAGCGCGTGCTTCAACCAAACCCCCTAAAGGAATAAGGATACTTTCCGGAAAACTGAGCGTACAATCCTGACGCTCTATGTTTATCAAAAACGGGGAGAGCGACATGAAAAAATATTGGGCAGTGCTTTTATTGGCGATGGCCGGCCAGAGTTATGCCGACGTGCCGCTGCAATCCGGCGACGAAATTCAGGGTAGCTGGAAACTGGAGTACACCAAGAAATCGGCCAGCGCTCAGGATACGCTCAAGCGGGAAGATACGTGGGCGTTCAACGCCGGCAAGGTCACGATCACCCACATTCCGCGCGACGGCACTTATTACGACCAAGCGCCGGTCAATTACGAAGTGGAAAACGGCAAGTTGAAAATTTCGCTATTGGGTAGGTCAGACAAATTCGACGTTTTTTCCTTGGTCGAAAAGGACGATAAAACGATGACGTTGAAGGGCAAGTTTGGGGATATTTATTTCTTCAATAAGAAATAAATTTGTTGTCACGTCAGGCGGCTTTGCGCAAGCAGGCTGCCTGATTTTCATTTGGAATAGTGGTTTGTTACGATTTCTCGGGGGGTAGTAATTTTTCAATTGCTGTTCAAGCCGAATTCCCGAGTACCTAGTCTTTCTTTCCAACGGCTTTCTCGAGCAATGACTGCGTCATCTTCAAAACCGAAGGGAAGGGTTTCCAGAATCGAGAATTCAAAGTATTGATAGTCAAGTTCTTTAAGTTGCTGATTGTTTCCATGCCCATTTTTTGCGTATTCGGCCCAACGTCCATAAATGCCTTTGTCGCCGTAGGCTGAGCCGACGTAAAGCTTTCCTTCCAAACGGTCTCTGATTAAATAAACCCCTTTGACTGCGGACAATCTAGTTACCCATTCTGAGTTTGCGGAGCCTTCCTTGAGAAGCTGTTTTAGCTCTTGGTAGCGTAAGAGTACCTCGTCGTAGGATTTGAACCTGTCAATTGGATTATGTGCCTTAATTTCTAGAATGTTTTTTGGTGTCGAACCTTTTTGTACCCAGACTACAGGCGCGTTACCCCAATCAATTACCAATCGCTCGGAAAGCTCGTCCATGACCCGATTACGTTGCAAGTCGTAGTAAGCAATGCTGTTCTCGTCCCAGTTGAAATTTTTAAATCCTTCAAACAAAGCCCGTTGATCGGCATTGAATTCGGAGCACTTTTTACATGGCCCATTGATGTCCCATAAACCTAAGAACAGCGCGCTATTCCCGCGAGTCGGCGCAAACGCCGCGATGGTCTTGGCATCGGAAAATTGCCCGAATTTTTGGAAACATTGGTAATTTTCAAATTCTTGACGTTTTTCTTCGTTACGAAACTTATCGAGAATATCGAATTCCTTGGTTTCTTTGCCATGTCTGACGAGTTTTATTTCGTGGGGATTTAAATCGTAATGGTCGAACAAATTGGCTAGCGTTATCATGATTAACGTCCAAGTGTTGTAAATGTTGGTTTTATTGGTCTATCGATAAATCACTGATTTTGAAATCTCGGCGTTTATGAACCACCGTGACAACGAAGGTTTGATTAAGCCGAATTTGGTAGATAATTCGCCAGGAATGTACGCCGATCTCGCGTAACGCCTCTTTATCAAACTCGGGTACTTTTTTACCCATATACGGAGCGGTCAATAATTTATCGGTTTTTTCGACCAATTCCTGGACGATGCGTTTGGCGGTAAGAGGTGAATCCTGGGCAATGTAATCATGGATGGCTTTGAGGTCGTTTTTGGCTCGTGGCGTCCAAATTACCATTGCTCGATTTCGCGCAATAAATTATCGCTACTGACGCCTTTGCCTTGCTCTGCATCCTGTAGTCCTTGATGTATTTTGTTCAGAACGTAGAGCCTATAAACGATTTCAGCGAAATCCACAGTATCCGGCAATAGATTGATGGCGGCGATGGCTTCCTGTTTTGCGGTTTGGCTGGTCTGCATATCATTCCCCTACGGTCATGGTTTCGACCCCAATCGTACCAACAAATTTTCCAAAAACGCCACCTTATCCTCCATATCCTTAAAGGTCTGGGTAAACCTCAATTTATCCGCGCCGTCGAATTTATACACCTGCGACTGGCTTTGGATCATCAAGATCAACTCGCCGGTATCGATTTGCGGCGTGGCGGTAAACACGATGCGGCCGCCGGTGGCGTGGGCTTCAATTTTGCGGATGCCCAGATGCGCGGCTTGTTGCTTCAGTTCTGTGACCGCGAACAAGGCTTTGACCTGATCCGGCAATAGGCCAAAGCGGTCGATCATTTCGATTTTTAACTTGCGCAAATCGTCTTCGGTTTCGGCGCTGGCGATGCGTTTGTAAAGCACCAGACGGGCGTGGATGTCCGGCAAATAGTCTTCCGGAATCAAGGCTGCTACTTGCAGATCGACTTCCGGGCCATAGTCCAAAGGCGCGTCCAGCTCCGGCTGCTTGCCGGATTTCAGGGCTTTGACCGCCCGTTCCAGCAACTCGGTGTACAAGGTAAAGCCGATTTCCTGAATCTGGCCGCTTTGTTCGTCGCCCAGCAATTCGCCGGCGCCGCGGATTTCCATGTCATGCGAGGACAGCATGAAGCCGGCCCCCAATTCGCCGGAGGTTTCGAAGGCTTCCAGGCGTTTGATGGCGTCCTTGGTCATCAAGGATTTTGGCGGCACGATGCAGTAGGCATAGGCTCGGTGATGCGAACGTCCGACCCGGCCGCGCAATTGGTGTAGCTGGGCCAAACCCAGCTTGTCGGCGCGGTTGATGACGATGGTGTTGGCGCTGGGGATGTCGATGCCGCTTTCGATAATGGTGGTGGCAATCAGCACGTTGAAACGCTGGTGATAAAAATCCAGCATGATTTGCTCCAGCTCGCGCTCGGCCATCTGGCCGTGGGCGATCTGAATCCGCGCTTCCGGCACCAGTTCAGCCAGTTCGCGCATCATTTTTTCCATGGTCTTGACGTCGTTGTGCAGGAAGAATACCTGACCGCCGCGTTTGATCTCGCGCTGGCAGGCTTCCTGGACTTGCGAATCGATCCATTCGCTGACGAAGGTTTTGATCGCATGGCGGTTCGGCGGCGGCGTGGCGATGATGGAAATATCGCGCAGGCCGGCCATGGCCATGTTCAACGTCCTCGGGATTGGCGTTGCGGTCAGTGTCAGCAAGTCCAGTTCGCTACGCAGCTTTTTGAAATGTTCTTTTTGAGTGACGCCGAAGCGGTGTTCCTCGTCGATGATGACCAAGCCCAAGGCCTTGTATTTCATATCCTTGGAAAGCAGCTTATGGGTGCCGATGACGATGTCGACCTTGCCCTCGGCCAGATCGTCGGCGATGGCGGTTTGCTGTTTGGCGGTGACGAAACGGGAGGTGACTTCAATGCGCACCGGCCAGTCGGCAAAGCGGTCGCGGAAGTTTTGATAGTGTTGCTGTGCCAGCAGGGTGGTCGGCACCAGCACCGCCACCTGTTTGCCGCTTTGCACCGCGACGAAGGCTGCGCGCATCGCCACTTCAGTTTTGCCGAAGCCGACGTCGCCACAGACCACGCGGTCCATCGGTTGCGGCGCAGCCATATCTTGCAAAATCGCTTCGATGGCGCTGAGCTGATCGGGGGTTTCCTCGAACGGGAAGCCGGCGGCAAAGGCGTTGTAGTCGCTGTTGTCGACGCTAAAGGCAAAGCCGCCGCGCGCGGCGCGTTTGGCGTGGATGTCCAGCAATTCGGCCGCGACGTCGCGGGCCCGCTCCATGGCTTTTTGCTTGGCCTTGCTCCATTGCTCGGTGCCGAGTTTGTGCAAGGGGGCATTTTCGGCGCTGACGCCGCTGTAGCGGCCAATCAGATGTAGCGAGGCTACCGGCACGTAAATCTTGTCGCCGCCGGCATATTCCAGCATCAGAAACTCGGCTTCGATGCCGCCGACCGTCAAGGTCTGTAGACCCAGGTAGCGGCCGACGCCATGTTCCTGGTGGACCACCGGCGAGCCTATCGTCAGCTCGTCGAGGTTGTTGAAGATGTTTTCCAGTGCCCGGGCGGCGGATTTGGCGCGGCGCCGGCGTTGCTGGACTTTTTCGCCGCTGAGCTGGCTTTCTGTGATGATGGCCAGCTTCGGTTGGTCGAGCAATAGCCCGTGATCCATCGGCGCGACGACGATGCACGGCGACTGTTCGCTTTGCAGAAATTCCGGCCAGCTTTGGACTTGCTTGGCGGCCAGTTTGACGCTTTTCAGTTTCTCGATCAGGCCCTCGCGGTGGCCGGCGGTCTCGGCAACGAACAGGATTTTGCCGGCAAAGCCTTCGATGAACTGGCGCAGGCGCTGCGCCGGCTCTTTCAAGCGGCTATCGATGGCGACATCGGGCAACGTTTGGCAATGCAGCGATTCGCCTTGTTCACCTTGGTGGTCCAGCACGATGCGGCTGAACGCTTCGGTTTTGCCAGCCAATTCGTCGGCGGCTAAAAACAGGCGCTGCGGCGGCAATAGCGGCCTGTCGACGTCGTATTTGCGTTGCTGATAACGCTCTTCGGCCTCGGCGTAAAACTGGCCGGCACCGTTTTCAAATTCGGCCGGTAGCACGAATAGCGCGCTGCTCGGCAAGTAATCGAACAGCGATTCGGTGCGCTCGACGAACAGCGGCAAATAATATTCGATGCCGGCCGGGGCGATTTGCTTGGAGACGTCGACGTACAGATTGTTTTTCGGCGAGGCGTCGGGGAATTGCTCGCGAAAGGCCTGGCGGAAGCGTTTGATCGCGTCGTCGGTAAATGGAAATTCGCGGGCCGGGAACAATTCGACTTTTTGCATTTTGTCCTGCGACATCTGCGTGTCGGGATCGAAACTGCGGATCGATTCGACGTCGTCGTCGAACAGCTCGATCCGGTACGGCTGCTTGGAGCCCATCGGGAACAGGTCCAAAATCGAGCCGCGTACCGCGAATTCGCCGTGCTGATACACCTGCGATACGCACTGGTAACCTACCGCTTCCAATTTGGCGCGGGTCAGGTCCAGGCTCAAGGTGCCGCCGACTTCAATGGCAAAACTGTGGGCCAGGATGTGTTCGCGCGGCGCCAGCCGGTGCATCAAGGTCGAGATCGGCACGATCAGCGCGCCGCGCTTGGTTTCCGGGAGCAGGGCCAGCGTACGCAAGCGTTCGGAAATGATTTCCGGCAACGGCGAGAACACATCGTAGGGCAGGGTTTCCCAGTCCGGAAATTGCAATATCGGATAGGCGCTGTCCAGAAAAAAGGCCATTTCGTGCTCCAGGCGCAACGCGGTTTGCGTGTCCGGTGTGACGATGACGGCCAAGCGTTTTTCGCTGGCGATCGCGGTGGCGAGCGCCAGCGCATCGCCGCAGCCGGCTAAGTCGCGCCAGACATGAGCTTGGGTGGACTGTTTCGGTAATTCGGGAAGTTGTAGCGGAGACGCGTTCATGGCAATTTGAATGGGTATAGCGGGAACGACAGTGAGGCCAGGCTAACTGGCAAACGGAGTGGCTGTAGGTCTTGTCTGGAGGAAGGCCGCGTGCCAGCGTTTTTTAGGATCAAGCCAAATTTTTTTGTTGGATTTCGATATCCTGCATGTAGCGTTGAATATTGGTTTCGAACGCCGGCGGAATGTCGGTGAAACGACAGCCGACTCGCTGCTGAGTACCGGTCACGGTGGCGCGTACTCGGGTTATTTCTTTGATTTCGAAGCTGATTTTGGCTTGTCCGCCGTCGTGCAGATACATCATGCAGCCTTCATGCTTGTCTTCCGGATTCAGATATTTGTCGAATTGCGAATCCGGATTCAGAAACGCAAACCCGGAAAAGCTCAGATCGACCAACCGGAATGAGGCTTTTAGCACCGTGGGCTCTGTGTTCTCGATGTCGTCAGGATCCTGGGGCGGGGTAAACATCATTACGCACAGGCTGTTGGTATGCGAAAGCGGTACTTTAATCCGGTAGAACTGGCGGCGCTGCATCCAGAAAATCGCGTCCGGAATCGGCATTGCAAGCACCGGGTGGCCGTCACTTTGTGATTTCTTGATCGATTTGCCGCGGAAGGACACCTTGATCCCTTCGTATTCCGTCCGGAACAGCACTTTGGGCGAATTCAGCAGCTGCTTGTTCAACAACTCGGTGGGCGCGACATCGAGTGCCAATAGGTTGGCTTTCTGGTCGAGATCGATAATCGTGGTCAAAAACGATTGGTTGTGTTCGCCAAAGTGCGCAGAAATGATGCACTTTTTCTTTACCAGATCGGTCAGGTGGCCAAAAACCAGTTTGGAGCCTCTAACAAGATAGTCGGATTCTTTTTCCATTAAAGTTGCTAAATATTGCGGTGTGCGGAAAGGGCTATTGTAAAATAAGCAGGATTATAGTGTATAGGCAGGAGTTTTGATGGGTTGGTTGCTGTTGTTGGTGGCGGGGTGTTCGGAAATCGTGTTTGCAGTAAGTCTGAAATATAACGATGGCTTCACCAAGCTATGGCCTAGCGTGGTAACCGGCGTCTCCGGTATCGCCAGCTTTTATTTGCTGATGTTGGCTATCCGTACTTTACCGTTGGGAACCGCCTATGCGGTTTGGACCGGCATGGGGGCGGTCGGCGTTGCCGTGATCGGTGTCCTTTGGTTTAAGGAGCCTGCCGACTGGGTGCGGCTGGCGTCGATTATGTTTATTGTCGTCGGTATCGTCGGCCTGAAACTGACCCACGCCGAGTGATGTTGCATTTGTTGTCGCAATTGCCGTTGCAGGCCGAGGTGTTTGCGAGAATGGCGCCCGGCGACGATATCGTGTTGCTGGATGCCACGGTCTGCGGTGCGTTACGCGGCCATCAAGATAACCGGCTGTTGCAGCAGGTCATGGCGCGAGCCTGCCAAGTCTATGCGATGCGGGACATGGTCGAGGCGTATGGCTTACAAGCGGGGCGGCTGTTGCCCGGTGTGGAACCCATAGATTACGCTGGGCTGGTCGAGCTGACCGTTAAACACCCCGTGATCCATTCCTGGTGTTGATTTACGACGGCGTGGTTTTGGACACCACGGCAGACGGTTTCTTGCGCGACGCAGCGCAATGGAACCGACGCGTCGCCGAGGTCTTAGCTCAGGCAGAAGCGTTGGAGCTGGAGGATGCGCATTGGGAAATCCTGTATTTCATCCGCGACTACTACGCCCGCTTTAAACACCTGCCCAATGCCCGGATGTTTGTCGCCGCAGTGCGCAAGCAATTTGGCGAAGACAAAGGCAATAGCCGCTATCTGCAAAAACTATTTCCCAAAGGGCCGCTGAAATACGCTTGCAAGATAGCCGGCTTGCCGAAACCGCCCACTTGTTTATAACGATTTCGAGAGAATTTAATGAGTAATCCGCGTGTTGGTTTTATCAGTTTAGGTTGCCCGAAAGCGCTGGTCGATAGCGAGCAGATTTTGACCCGCTTGCGGACCGAGGGCTACCAGGTTTCGCCGAATTACAAGGATTCCGATCTGGTTATCGTCAATACTTGCGGCTTTATCGATGCCGCGGTGGAAGAGTCGCTGGACAGCATCGGCGAAGCTTTGGCCGAGAACGGCAGGGTCATCGTCACCGGTTGTCTGGGGGCGCGGCAGGACGAGATTCTGGCCCGCCATCCGCAAGTGCTGAAAATTACCGGCGCCCACGCCACCGACGAGGTGCTGGACGCGGTACACGAACACTTGCCGCCGGCGCACAATCCCTTCCTGGAGCTGTTACCGCCGCAAGGCATCAAATTGACGCCCAAGCATTACGCCTACTTGAAGATTTCGGAAGGCTGCAACCACCGCTGTACCTTTTGTATCATTCCGTCGATGCGTGGCGACCTGGTCAGCCGGCCGATCGACGACGTTATGGCCGAGGCGGAACGCCTGGCTGCCGCCGGCGTAAAAGAGCTGTTGATCGTATCGCAGGATACCAGCGCTTATGGCCTGGATTTACACTACCAAAGCCGGGCTTGGCGCGGCCGCGACTACCAAACCCGGTTCAAGGATTTGGCGGCGGCATTGGGCGAGCTGGGAGTTTGGGTGCGGATGCATTACGTCTATCCCTATCCGCACGTTGACGATGTGGTGCCGTTGATGGCCGACGGGAAAATTTTGCCGTATCTGGATATTCCGTTTCAACATGCCAGCAGCCGAATTTTGAAGCTGATGAAGCGGCCGGCTGCGGCGGAAAACAATCTGGAGCGTATCCGTGCCTGGCGCAACATTTGTCCTGATTTAACCATTCGTAGCACCTTCATCGTCGGTTTTCCCGGCGAAACCGAGCAGGAGTTCGAAGAGCTGTTGCAGTTTTTGAGCGAAGCGCAAATGGATCGGGTCGGTTGTTTTGCCTATTCGCCGGTTAAGGGCGCGGCGGCAAACGCGCTGCCGGATGCGGTGCCGGAACAGGTCAAGCAGGAGCGGTTGTCGCGGTTTATGGAGCATCAGGCTGCGATCAGCGCCGAACGCTTACAGCGACGGATAGGATGCCGTGAGACCGTCTTGATCGACGAGGTCGTCGAAGAAGGGGCGGTGGCGCGCAGCAGAAGCGATGCCCCCGAAATCGACGGTCAAGTGTTCATCGACGGCGCAAGCCACCTCCAGGTTGGAAGCTTCGTCGACGTCGAAATCGAAGACGCCGACGACTACGACCTGTGGGCCAAACTGGTCTAACAAAAAAGCCGCTGGTGAGGCGGCTTTTTTATCGGGCTTATAACGGAGTAACGTTTTCCGCTTGTGGGCCTTTTTGGCCGTTGGTCACTTCCATCGTGACTTTTTGGCCTTCTTTCAAAGTTCTGCGGCCGCTGCCGTTGATTGCGCTGAAATGCACAAACACATCTTTGCCGCCCTCTTGTTCGATGAAGCCGAAACCTTTTTCATCGTTGAACCATTTAACTTTGCCTTCTACTTGAACTGACATAAATTTCTCTTGCTTTAAAAAGTGCTATTCGCTGGTTTGGAACTAGGGTTTGTGACTAAAGCGGGTAAGCGGAAAACAAAGTTTGTTGATCCTATTGCGAGCTTGAAAAGCGACAACGATACCGAGCTAAATCGGCTTCATTATACATGCCTCGTCGCGGCTATCCACAAAAAGTAAAGCGATTTTTGCTCCTAACGACCCGGCTTTGCACGGTAGTGTCTGCGGCGAATGCAAGCGGATATGTGTGTCGGCAAAAGGGATTTTAGTCAAGTTATTGAAATTAATGGTGCTTTTTTGATGGGGCTATGGCCGGCTTCAGGGTTCCGGTTGGCGCTGGCAAACCGATAATATTTTGCTGCAGGCAATACAAATTTGGCATTTTTGGCAATTGGCCAAACGGGCAGCGCTCCGTCGCCGCCGAGACCACGTTAGAAATAATGGCCGTTTAGCAAAAAATGGGTGGCAATGCTGCCGAAGAAACCCAGCAAAATCACCGGCATCCATTTCAAATGGGCGCTAAAGGTGTAAACACCCTTCATTTGCCCCATCAGACCGACGCCGGCCGCCGAGCCGATTGCCAACAGGCTGCCGCCGACACCGGCAGTCAGCGTCACTAACAGCCATTGGCCTTGCGAGATATCCGGGTGCATGGTCAGCACAGCGAACATGATTGTGCCGTTGTCGATGAACGCGGAAAAAATGCCGACCAGAATGTTGGCAATGGTCGGGTCCATGCCGATGTACAACACGTTGGAGGCCATCGTCAGGTAGCCGATGAAACTCAAACCGCCAACGCTCATCATTACGCCGTAGAAAAACAGCAAGGTGTCCCACTCCAGATGGGCGACGCTTTTGAATACGTCGAATTTCTGATCTTGGCGACTAGCTGGCAGCTCCACTTGGAATAATTTGTAAACGTGGGCAAAGTCGCTGCCCTTGACTCTGCCTTCTGTTTTTTGCAGGTAATAACCGAGAAACTTGAGATAGGTCAGGCCGGCCAGCATGCCGGCAGCGGGCGGCAGTTTCAAAAAGTTCTCGAAGCAGACCGCGGTAATGATGGTCAACAAAAACAGCACAATCATCGCTAATGCACCGCGCTTCATAATTGGCGCTCGACCGACCGCCCCCGGAAATTCCCGCGGAATCCAGAAATGCATGACGATTGCCGGCAGCGCAAAGTTGACGATAGCTGGAATGAACAGCGAGAAGAAATCGGCGAACGGCACCACTCCACTTTGCCAGACCAATAGCGTGGTGATATCGCCGAATGGACTGAACGAACCGCCGGCGTTAGTGGCTACGACCACATTGATAGCCGCCAGTGTTACGAAGCGAGGGTTGTCCTTGCCCATGGCCGTAATTACCGCGCCCATCAACAAGGCGGTGGTCAGGTTGTTACAAACCGAGGACATGAAAAACGACATGCAGCCGGTTATCCAGAACAATTTGCGGTAGCTGAAGCCCTTGCTTAGTAGCCAGACCCGCAAATTATCGAACACGCCGCGATTTTCCATTGCGTTCAAATAGGCCATAGACACCATGATGAACAAAAACAGCTCCGCATATCCGATCAGTGCGGCGCGGAAGGCTTGCCCGGCTTCCTCGCGCATGCCGCCGTGTACGTAGACGCCGGCGATAAAAGCCCAGATCAAACTCGCCGCCAAGACCATGGGTTTGGATTTGTTCAGTTCCGTGACTTCCTCGGTCATGGCCAAGGTATAGGCCAGCGAGAAGATGCAAATGGCCAAGTAGCCGACCCAATGATGGGTCAGGTCGAGAACGTGGGCGGTGGCGGGGTCTGCGCTGGCCCAAGCCAGGATTGGCGAGCAAGCACATAGCAGAAACAGCGAAATACGTAGTAACACGAGCGAACTCCTTTCAAAATTTGAAGCCCAGACTGTCGCGGCGGTATCGAGTTCCTTGGCCGCGAAAGCAGCCCGCGTTTCCAGCCGAAACCGGAAATGCGGGTGGATGTTGTGAAGGTTTAATTACCCGCTGTTTCCAGCAGATACGTCAACCACAACGACGAGAGTTTTTCCTGCACGGTATTTTGCCGCAAGCGGGCGTTCAAATTCGGAAAGTCCACGTAATCCAAGGCTTGGTCCTGGTTGTAGCAGGAGTACATGAAGCTTTCCTCGCCGGTTTCCGGGTCGACATGTTTGCATAAGCATTGCGCGCAGACGCCTTTCATCATGCACTGCATGGGCGAGTTGATCGAGCCGACCGCTTCGTGGCCGGCCTTCAAATACGGTTTCAGCGCCGCGAAGCGGGCTGCCTTAACCGCTGCCATCATCCGGTCGGAGCCGATCACGATCAGATGGTCCACGTCCTGCAATTTCAGCGTGGTCTCGCCCAGGTGGCCCTCGGCGTAGGCGATCATCGCTTCGACGATGTTGCCGACGAAGGTTTTATCCTGCGGCCTTGTGACCGGGATCGCGTCGTTGCCAGGTATGTTGTCGACGGCCCAGACGATGACGTCTGAGGCTTCCTCGATTTCCGGTACCTTGAACAAGTCGATCCGGTTGCGGTAGCCGGCGAAATACAACACTTTGTTGCCGGCGGCGCGCATGGCTTTGCCGATCGAGAACAATACCGCGTTGCCCAAGCCGCCGCCCAACAGCAGCACGGTCTTGCCGGTCGGGATTTCGGTCGGGGCGCCGGTTACGCCCATCAATACCAGCGGATCGCCGGGCTTCCAGGTCGCGCACAGGCGGCTGGAGCTGCCCATTTCCAATGCAATCAAGGATACCAGACCTTTTTCCTTGTCAACCCAGGCGCCGGTCAATGCCAGGCCTTCGGCGGCGAGCGAAGTGCCTTCGACCACGGGTGCCAACGATTCGTAATTTTGCACCCGGTAGAACTGGCCGGGTTCGAAATGTTTGGCTGCCGCCGGGGCTTTGATCACGACCTCGATAATCGTTGGGGTCAGGCGGTTGACTTCGACGACGCGGGCGATGAACAACTCGTCCAGTTTATCCTGCAAACCGTGCAGTTGCGCATCGCGTTGGCTTTGTTGGGCCGGATCGAGCTCGGCCAGTTCGTTGGCGAACAGCTTGACGATATACGGGTAACCGTCTTTCGCGCTGGCCATCGCCTTGACCACGTTACCGGCATAGACCGGGTGGTTGTCGCCGTAGAAGGTGATGTAACGGCCTTCGCTTTGGTATGAGGTAAACGGCGCCGGTTTGCCGACCTTGACTTGAGCTTCGTCGGCCATCGGTGCCAGTTGAACTTTGCTGTCCAGCCAGTCAGGTTCGTGACGTTTGTAGAATTTGCCTTCCATTGCGAAGGTGCGCGGATGCTCGGACTGGTAGATCGTGTTCGGCGCAGTGCCGGCGGCAATGAACAGGCCGCGCAAGCTCACTTCGACTTCGTCGGTCTTCTTCCAGCGGCCTTCCTGCTCGGTCAGTTTCTCGAAACGGACGGCTTTCAAATGGCCGTATTGGTCTTCGATCGCTTCCAGCGGACTCATGCCCTCGGCCAGATAAATGCCTTCGGACAAGGCTTCGTGAATTTCTTCGTGGTTTTGCCGGTAGGCTGGCGAGTCCTTGATGCCTTTGCGGTAGAACAGTGTGACGCCGCCCCATTGCTTCAGGAACGGCAGGAAGTTCGGCGTTTCGCCGGCTGCGGCTGCACGCTCGCGTTCTTGCTCGATGACCCGGCCGTGGGCCAGGAATTCTTCCAGAATTTCCAGTTCCTCGGCGTCGTAACGGCGGCGGACTTCGGCTTCGCCGTATTTCGCCACCAGCTTCTCGTAACGATGCAGGATTTTGCTGACCTGACCGGGGTAATACGCCAGCAGTTCGGTCGCGGTATCGATCGCGGTCAAGCCGCCGCCGATCACGCCGGCCGGCAAGCGCACTTGCAGGTTGGCCAGCGAGGATTCCTTGGCGGCGCCGGTCAATTGCAAGCCCATCAAAAAGTCGGAGGCCTTGCGGATGCCGCGGGTCATGTTGTTTTTCAGGTCGATGATGGTTGGCTTGCCGGCGCCGCTGGCGATCGCAATATGGTCGAAACCCAGCTCCCAGGCTTCATCAATCGTAATGGTGCCGCCGAAGCGAATGCCGCCATAGCATTTGAAAGCGTTGCGGCGCAGCAGGGTCAGGTAAATCACTTTCAGGAAGTTTTTATCCCAGCGCACGGTAATGCCATATTCGGCGACGCCGCCGAAACCGAGCATGACCCGCTTGTCCAGATCTTCGTACAAATCCTTGAAATCAATGATCGGCATGGGCGGATTGTTGCGGTCGCCGGTCAAATGCAGCGGCAACGGCTCGATTTTCAATGCATCGATACCGACGACACCGAAGCCTTCGTTCAACAGATAATGTGCCAGGGTGTAACCGGCCGGGCCCATGCCGGCGACCAGCACGTTTTTGCCGTTGTAGGGCAATGCCACAGAACGTTTGACGTTGAGCGGGTTCCAGCGGGTCAACAGGCTGTAAATCTCGAAGCCCCAAGGCATGAACAGCACGTCGGTCAGCACGTTGGTTTCGATCTGCGGAATGTTGACCGACTCGGTTTTTTGATAAATACAGCCGCGCATGCAGTCGTTGCAAATCCGGTGGCCGGTGCCGGGGCACATCGGGTTGTCGATGATGATCATCGCCAGCGCGCCGATGTTGTCGCCTTGGCGTTTGACCACGTGCATTTCGGAAATCTTTTCTTCCAGCGGGCAGCCAGTCATCAACGCGTTCAAATGGTTGGTTTTGAACGTGCCGTCTTTTTTGTTCTTGATGCCTTTCGAGCAGGAATCGTTGTCGCGGTCGTGGCAGTAAATGCAGTGGTCGACCTCGTACAAGGTCTGGCGCTGGTTGAAGCGCTTGTCGGTCAAAGCAAAACCGTCGCGGCGGCGATGGTGATGGTCGTCGCAAGCCCAAACGCCATAGCCATTTTGATCGACCGTTTCGTGGTCGACCAGATTTTCCAGGTTGGTTTTTGCCGGGACTTTAAAGCTCAACCATTTCGCGACCAGACTTTGCAATTCCGGAGCCTGCTTGGCAGCAAAGCTCCAGCGGCAAACCGTGTCGTAACCGGCCAGCGTCTCCGCACTGGCGTTTTCCTGTTGTGCTGCCCGCCACAGGTCGGCGCCGAGTTGACTGACGGCCAGTTCCGGGTCGGTGTTGAACAAATCCTGTTTGCCGGCGGCGGCCAATAAAGCGGCCATTTCCTCGCGCAGTGTGGCTATATCCCAACCGTCGATGGTTTGCCCTTTGAACAATTTGGCCAGATTGCCGACAATCTCGGTGCGGTAAGTAAATACGCTGTCGAACTCGCTACGGATGTGGCTGATTTGCTTGTCGCGCACGTCTTGGACATTGAACAGCTTGGCTACGAAGGTGCCGACCAACGGCGCCGTTCTGACCAATAACTCGGATATTTCTTCCGGCTTCATGCCGTCGCCGCCGCAGGCGCGGTAGGCGGCGATTTCGTCGAACAGAGCCGAGTCGTGATGCTTGACCGATTGGTCGAACACGGTCAGCAAATCGGCCAGGCGCTTGCTGTCGTAAAGGTCTTTGTATTCGAAGCCGGGGATGCCGAGTGTCAATTGGGTCAGTTCGCGAGTATTTAGCTGTTGGGTCATCAAGTTATTCCGGATATGTACGCTTGAAGTTGGAAATCAGAATTTAGCGGCCGCTTAAGGCATGTCGTCGACGACGTTGTCCTTGGCCGGTGGCATCAAGTCTTCGCGGGTCAGGCCGAGGCTCAGCGCCAGCGAGCTGGCGATATAAATCGACGAATAAGTGCCCTTGACCACGCCGATCAGCATCGCGATGGCAAAGCCGTGGATGGTTTTGCCGCCCAGAAACGCCAGCGCCAGCAAGGTCAGGAATACGGTCAAAGAGGTCAGGATGGTCCGGCTCAGCGTATCGTTCAGCGCAGTGTTGACGATGTCGTGGATCGAATCTTTGATCCGGCTGGTGCGGACGGTTTCCCGGATCCGGTCGTAGACGACGATGGTATCGTTGATTGAGTAGCCGATCAGGGCCAGAATCGCCGACAGCACGGTCATGTCGAATTCCCAGCCGAATACCGAGAAAAAGCCCATCGTGATGATGGTGTCGTGGAACAGCGCGGCGATCGCGCTCAACGATAGTTTCCACTCGAAGCGGATGCTGACGTAGACCATGATGCCGATAAAGGCGAACAGTAGCGCCAAACCGCCGTCGTTGATCAGGTCTTCCCCAACCTGCGGGCCGACGAACTCGACGCGGCGCAATTCGCCGGGCTGGGCTTGGCTGCTATTGGCGACTTTCAGGACTTTTTCGCTAAGTTCCTTTTGGCTGATGCTTTCCACCGGTTTCAGCCGGATCAGTACGTCCGCCGCACTGCCGAAATGCTGCAGATTGGCGTCGGCAAAGCCTTCCTGTTCCAGCGTGGCGCGCATTTTGTCCAGATCCGCGGCTTGGTTGTAATGCATTTCGTAGACGCTGCCGCCGGTGAAATCGATGCCCAGATCCAGGCCCTTGGCGAAAAACGAAATGATCGAAATCAGTAGCAGGCTGCCGGAAAAGAAAAAGGCTATTTTTCTTTTGCTGAGAAAGTCGATGTGTCGCGCGGAAGTCATGTCGAATGTTCCTGATTTTAGAATTGATGGGTTGTTGCCGGCGGCCGGAATCGCTTGGGCGCAGTTAGTGGGGCCGAAGCGGAATTAGTCGGCGAATTGTACTATTTTCTCCAGAACGTGGGTGTAAAAAGCACGATCAGCGTGAATACTTCCAGTCGTCCCAGCAGCATCGCGATCGAACAAATCCAGGTTTGAAAATCGCTGAGTACGCCGTAATTTTGGGCCGGGCCGATCACGTTCAAACCCGGTCCGGCGTTGTTAATGCAGGCAATGATGCCGCTAAGCGCCGAAATCGGGTCCAGCCCGGAAAAGATCAGCGAAAAGGTCAGTACCACGATCGAGATGAAGTACAAAAAGATGAACGCCAAAACCGCGAAAATGATCTTGTTCGCAATCGGGGTGTCGCCGATCCGAATCGGATTAACCGCCCGCGGATGCAGGATGCTGAACATTTCCCGGCCGGCCTGCTTCCAGAGTAGCAATGTGCGGAACATTTTGATGCCGCCGCCGGTAGAACCGGTGCAGGCGGTGATGCAACTCAGATACAACATCCACCACGGCACGAACGGCGGCCAGCGATCGTAGTCGGTGCTCATCAGGCCGCAGTCGGTAGCGACCGAAACCAGATTGAACGCGACGTGGCGCAGGCTTTCGAAAATGTCCGGATAAGTACCGAAATGCCACAAGTAGCCGGCGCACAGCAGAATGCTGCCGGAGACCACGCCCAGCATCGGAATCGCTTCCGGATCGAGCAGGTAAGGTTTCAGGCTGAATTGGTGTATGACTGTGTAATGCGTGGCGAAATTGATGGCTGAAATCAGCATAAACACGATCAGCACAAATTCGATCGCCGGGGAATCGTAATAACTGATGCTGGCGTCGTGGGTCGAGAATCCGCCCAGGCCCAGTGTCGAGAACGCGTGGCAGAGCGCATCGAACCAGCCCATGCCGGCCAGTTTCAGGCTCAACGTGCATAACACCGTGGCGCCGGCATACACCAGCCACAGCAAACGGGCGGTTTCGGTGATGCGCGGCGTGATTTTGCTGTCCTTGACCGGGCCGGCGATTTCGGCCTTGTACAACTGCATGCCCCCAACGCCCAGCAACGGCAGAATCGCCACGGCCAACACGATGATGCCCAGGCCGCCGATCCAGTTCAATTCATGCCGCCACAGATTCAATGACGGCGCCAACTGATCCAGACCCACCAGCACGGTGGCACCGGTCGTGGTGAAGCCGGAGACGCATTCGAAAAAAGCATCGGTAAACGACAATCCGGGAATGCCCCAGATCAACGGCAAGGTTGCCGCCGAAGACATCAAAATCCAGAACGAAGCCACCAGCAGATAGCCGTCGCGGGTTTTGACGTCGCCGCGAAAGCGCATGGTCAGGCCCGAGAGCAGGCTGCCGACGCCAATATTCAAAGACATGCCGTTGACGAAATGTTCGGCCATGCCGTCGTCGAAATATAAAGACGTCGCAATCGGCAAGATATAAGTCAAACCGAATACCATCAGAATCAGGCCGAGCACAAAGCCAAGGGTGCAAAAACGTCGCATGTTTGTCGTCTGAATCGATCCGAGAGGAGGGTTGCCGTAAAGGGAACGCGCGGGCCGGGAGCTCAGGGCCTGCCGCCAGGTGAGTCGGGCGCGCCGCAGCCGGCAATTGTAACAAACAATCCGGAATTTGGCCTTGTCACAAAACCTTAAACAAAGCGTCATCCGCTTGTCACAAAACGCCCCTAATCTGGCCGTGCGGTCAAGGATTGTTGAAGGTAAGGAAAATCCAAGATTTTGAGTTTGCGCGACAGTCGCGGCCGACGCGCGCAACAAACGGGAGGGCTAAGCCATGAAGCTAATTTATTCCATCCACAAATACGACGTGACGATGTTCACCTGGGTTAACGGCGTGGCGATTCGGGCCAGTCTAATGCCGGCCTGCCGGGGTATTTCCCGTACCGCCGACGGCTTGCTGTATGTGCTGGCGGCCGCTTGGCTGTATTGGGATCGCGGCGGTCAGGACGGGTTGTTGCAAGCCATGGTTTTGGCGTTTTTGATCGAAAGACCGGTGTATTTCGCGCTGAAGAAAGGTTTCAAACGTAACCGTCCGCAGCAAGCGCTGAGCAATTTTACTAGTGCGATCAAGCCGGCCGACCAGTTCAGCTTTCCGTCCGGCCACACTTCGGCGGCGTTCATGGTGGCAACCCTGTTCGGCTATTGCCTGCCGGCGTTGGCGACGGTTTTGTATTGCTGGGCGGCGGCGGTCGGCTTTTCCAGAGTCGTGCTGGGGGTGCATTTTCCGACCGACACGCTGATGGGGATGGTGCTGGGTGTCGGCATCGCAATTTTTAGTCTCAACTACGTTCTATCATGAAAATTTTTTACGGTGTGCAGGGCACGGGTAACGGCCACATTACCCGGGCGCGGGTAATGGCGAAGGAATTATACGCGGCCGGTTGCGAAGTGGACTTTCAGTTCAGCGGTCGCCCGGCGGACAAGTATTTCGACATGGAGGTCTTTAACGGTTACCAAGTCAAAACCGGCTTGACCTTCAACACCCACAAAGGCCAGGTCAGCTATTTGAAGACCGCGATCGAGGCCAGTCCGATTCGGTTTGTTAGAGACATTAACAGCTTGGATTTGAGCGGATACGATTTGGTGATCAGCGATTTCGAGCCGGTCACCGCCTGGGCCGCGAAACGGCAGCAGAAACAAGTGTTAGGCATCGGTCATCAGTATGCATTCGGTCACAAGATTCCGCGCGCCGGCGGCGATCCGATCGCCGAGCGGGTCATGAAATATTTCGCACCGGCCGATCTCGGTATCGGCCTGCATTGGCATCACTTCGGTCAGCCGATTCTGCCGCCGATCATCGAAACGCCGGAGTTGCCGCAGCAGGTTCAGGCCAACAAAATCGTGGTGTATCTGCCGTTCGAAGACGGCGAGGAAGTGGTCAGATTGTTGTGTCCGTTCGAAAATTTCGAGTTCCACGTCTATTCGCCGCAACCGGTGGCGTCCAAATACTCGCACGTGCAATGCAAGCCGCTGTCGCGCGACGGCTTTCAGCGTGACTTGTACGATTGTGCCGGTATTATCAGCAACGCCGGTTTCGAACTGGCCAGCGAGTCATTGCAGTTGGGCAAGAAAATTTTGGTCAAGCCGTTACACGCGCAGATGGAACAAATCTCCAATGCCGAGGCGCTGAAACAACTGGGTTACGGCCACACCATGTTCGACCTGGATCCGCAAGCGATTGAGGATTGGCTGCACAACCCGCATAGCGTGCGGGTGACTTATCCGAACGTGGCCAAGAGCATCGTGCAATGGATCACCTGCGGCATGCCGCAGATCGATACCGAGTTCGTCGAGCGGGTCTGGGAATCGGTTGAAGTATTACAGATCAAGCATTAGGTCGGCGCTCGGCCGCTAATCGTTATCCTCTTCCGGAATCTGCGCTTTCAGCATTTGCGACAACAGCGTTTGCGCGCCGCTGGTGACGATTTCTTCGCCCGGATGTAAACCTTCGGCGACGAAATAATGTCCGCCGTTGACGGAATAGGCGGCCAGCGGCCGGCGGTTGAAATGGGTCGCATCGGTTTTGACGAACACCCAGGCTTGACCCGTGTGCCAAACCACTGCTGATTGCGGCAGGTCTACGCCGGGTTCGCCGGCCGGACCGCTGGGCAACCAGGCCGTGACATGGGTGCCCAACGGCCAGCGGCATTGGCCGCACTTGAAAAAATAGCGCTGGCCCAGCGTAACCGGATCGGCTAACGGCGCGGCCGAGACCAGCTCGGCGCTGAGCGCGGACTGGCGTTGTCCGGCCGGATCGACTTGAATCCGGGCCACGCCGGGTTCCAGACGGCTGCCGGCCGGCAGTGTGATTTGCAGTAGTTGCGCCCGGTGTTCGAGCAGTTCGGCGGCGGCTTTGTGCTGCGGGTGGGTGAACCACTCGGTCAATGTGTCGCCCCAGGTCAAACGACTGTTGGCGGCGATTAGTTGCTGCTGGTAACTATTGGCGGCCAGATTGGCTTGGTCGGCATCGCGTATCGCCTGCTGCTCTTGCAGACGGCGGGTGGAAACGATGTCCTGGCGGTGCAGGTCGCGGGTGCGGTTTAAATTGTGTTCGGCTTCGCTGAAGCGGGAACGGGCTCCGGCCTGCTGGGCGCTCGCCGCCAGAAATTGCTGGCGCACCGCCAATAACGGTTCCGGGTTCAACACGGTGCCGTAGGCGGTGGATTCGGGTTGTCGGCGTACCGCCTGCAACGGTTGGCTGCGAATACCGGCCAGGTTTTGGGCGGTCGCATCCAGGGTCAGCGTTTCCGCCTGTACCGAGACTGTCGCCGGGGCTGTGGCGGGAGCTACCGGCGCATCGTCGTCATCGCTCGCGGCGGCGGCCAATATGGAAAAACAGCCTAATAAGCCGGCCAGGGCATAAGCGCTAAGCATGAACTGGGTCGAAGGGTTGGGTGAACAAATCCGGCCGTCGGCGTTGGCTGCCGGCCGGGAGCGGAGTCGGCGCAGATTATAAAGTTCGCGGCGGCGGGGCCGACATTTTTTTGTTGTGTTAAAAAATTAGCCGGTTATGCTGTTTCGGATTGATTACGGCTAGAGGGACACCCCATGACAGAAGCACCAAAAAATTTGAAATACGCGCAAACCCACGAATGGGCCAAGTTGGAAGATGACAGCATTGTGCGTGTCGGTATTACCGATTTTGCCCAGTCCGAATTGGGCGATATCGTCTTCATCGGTTTGCCCGAGGTCGGTCGCGTCGTCAAAGCGCAAGAGCAATTGGCCGTGGTCGAGTCGGTCAAGACCGCATCCGATTTGTTCAGCCCGGTCAGCGGCAGTGTCGTCGCGGTCAACGAGGCGGTGCAGGACGCACCGGAACTGGTCAATGAAAATGCATACCAAACCTGGCTGTTTTGCATCCGGGCCGACGATCCTGCCGAACTGGACCAGTTGTTGGACGCGCAGGGTTACCAAGATTTTATAGAGGCATAAGAACCACCGATGGCTAACCAAAACGCAAAGGGTTTGCGGCGCTTGATCAACGCCTGTTTTTTTTCGATTGCCGGCTTCAAGGCCACTTGGCAGCATGAGGAGGCGTTTCGCCAGGAAGTGGCGTTGTTCGTCGTGACCACCCCGCTGGCCTTGTGGCTGGGGCAAACCGCGATAGAAAAGGTGTTGCTGATCGGTAGCGTGGTGTTGGTGCTGCTGGTGGAATTGTTGAATTCCGCGGTCGAAGCCGTCGTCGATCGGGTCGGTTTCGAACACCACGAATTGTCGGGCCGGGCCAAGGACATCGGTTCGGCGGCGGTGATGCTGTCTTTGATTTGGGCGGCGACGACCTGGGGCATGATACTGCTGTAGGCGACAGGCGGTTTGGGTTGTTTCGCCTGCTATCTTGTACCGGCTAGCAACATCCGTTACCTTAGGGCCGCTAAAGTTTAGTCAAACCCAAAGGAAAACAATGAGTGCATTGATCTGTGGCTCCATGGCCTACGACACCATCATGGTGTTTCACGACAAATTCAAAAACCACATCCTGCCGGAAAAAGTCCATATCCTGAACGTGTCGTTTCTGGTGCCGGCGATGCGGCGCGAATACGGCGGTTGCGCCGGCAATATCGCCTACAATCTGAAATTGTTGCAGGAAGAGCCCTGGATCATGGCGACCGTGGGCCACGATTTCGAGCCCTATGCGCAATGGCTCAGCCAATGCGGCATCAGCAGCCGCTACATCAAGGTGTTGGACGACCATTACACCGGTCAGGCCTATATCACTACCGACCAGGACGATAACCAGATCACCGCATTCCATCCGGGAGCGATGAATTTCTCGCATTTCAACAGCGTGCCGCTGGACGCGGAAATCACGATCGGCATCGTCTCGCCGGACGGCAAGCAAGGCATGCAGGAGCACGCCGCCCAGTTCGTCGAACAGGGCATCCCGTTCATTTTCGATCCCGGCCAAGGCATGCCGATGTTCGACGGCGCGGAACTGTTGCAGTTTTTGGAGCAGGCTAATTACGCCACCTTCAACGATTACGAATTCGAACTGCTGCAACAGCGTACCGGTCTGACGCCGGAACAAATCGCCGAAAAGGTCGACGCCTTGATCGTGACCTTGGGCAGCCAGGGCTCCAAAGTCTATACCCGCGGCGAAGTCATCGACATTCCGCCGGCCAATCCCAAACAAATTCTCGACCCGACCGGTTGCGGCGACGCTTACCGCGCCGGTTTGTTGTTCGGCCTGATCAACGATTACGACTGGGAGGTCACCGGCCGCATCGCCTCGCTGCTGGGCGCGATCAAGATCGAGCACAACGGTACCCAGAACCATACCTTCACGATGGCGGAATTCAAAAAACGCTATCAGGAAACCTTCGGTTCCACGTTTTGAGTTTAAGCAAGACGCAGGAATTGCTGGGCTTGATGTCCCGCTTGCGCGATCCGGAAACGGGTTGCGCCTGGGATCTGAAGCAGGATTTCCATAGCCTGATTCCGTATACCATCGAAGAAGCCTACGAAGTCGCCGACGCGATCGAGCGCAACGACTTCGAGGATTTACGCGGCGAGCTGGGCGATCTGTTGTTGCAGGTTGTGTTTCATTCGCAAATTGCGCAGGAGCGCGGCCTGTTCGATTTCGAACAAGTCGCCGCCGCGATCGGCGAAAAACTGGTTTCCCGCCATCCGCACGTCTTCGCCGGCGTCAAATTCGACAACGACGAGCAACGCCAGCAGGCCTGGGACGAGGCCAAAGCCGAGGAACGCAAGCGAAAGCAACCGCAACAACAAGCCGAAAGCGTGCTGGCCGGCGTTGCCCACAGTCTGCCGGCCTTGGTGCAATGCGAGAAAATCCAGAACAGGGCGGCCAGCCACGGCTTTGATTGGCCGGATACCGAGCCGGTGTTCGAAAAAGTGCGGGAGGAATTGCAGGAGGTGCACGAAGCCTGGCAGTCCGGCGATCAGACCCATATCCAGGAGGAAGTCGGCGACCTGTTGCTGGTGGCGGTCAATCTGGCCCGGCATTTGAAAGTCAATCCGGAGATTGCCTTGCGCGATGCCACCAAAAAATTTACCCGCCGTTTCAATTACATCGAAAAGGAAGTCGCAGCCTCCGGTCGGCAATTGCGCGACTGCCAGCTGGCCGAACTGGACGATTTATGGAACCAGGCCAAGCGCACCCTGAAAAAATCGCAAAGCCATGTTTGATTCGCGTCGATTCGAATTAATGAGCCTGGCCCGTAGACGCCCTGTGGCCGTCATTCCCGCGAAAGCGGGAATCCAGCGTGGAGGCTTGGCTCCAGCTTTCACGGGAACCAAGATATTTAAGGGGCCGGTTAAAAGTCGCTTTACGTTGCTTGCTTGTTACTTGAGTCTCCTGATCGGTTTGTCGGTCGTTAGCGGTTTGGCCCGCGCCGAATTGCTGGGCAGCATTTCCGACGACACCGCGCCGAACGCGCAGCCGGAACTTGCGCCAGCCGGCAAAAACGACGGCCGCCGCATCGTTTATCGGGTGATCTGCTCGCCGGAGGATCAGGACTTGCCGGACTGCGACCGCGCCGCAGTCGACGAGACCGGCAATGGGGATAGCGCAGCAAACCTGCCGATGCCCGACCTGCCGCCGGACCGCGACGATCTGGCCGAGGCTGCCAAGCCGACCAATACCGCGACGGCCGTGCCGCCGTCGCCAAGCGAGACCGGTGCGCATTCCAAAAAACGTGCGCATAGCAAATCGGCCAAAAAAGCGAAGGCAGCCTCGAAAAAAACGGCCGCCAAAACCCGGCCGCATCGATAGTGCCTTTTCCGCCTTTGGCGATTTGGGCGCCATTCCCGAAAATCCTTACGTTAACTGGGTCTTTGCGCTAGGCTTACTGAATCAGCCCGCACGCAAAAGGATACGCAGATGCAGCCCCTCAGACCGAATGTGCTCGATTTTGAAGCGTCCGGCTTCGGTGTCGACAGTTACCCGATCGAAGTTGGCGTCGTTTTGGGTTCCGGCCAAAAATACTGCGCTTTGATCCGGCCGGCCGGCAATTGGGTGTATTGGGACGACCAGGCCGAACAGGTGCACGGCCTGAGCCGGGACACGTTGCTGAACTACGGTAAACCGATACGACAAGTGGCCGCCGAACTCAATGAGTTTTTAGCCGGCAGAACCGTGTATTGCGACGGTTGGGTGGTCGACAAACCCTGGCTGTCCCGCCTGTTTTACCAGTCCGGCCTGCAACCGAGTTTTTACCTCAGCGCTCTGGAAATGATTCTCAGAGAAACCCAAATGGAAATCTGGAACCATACCAAGCACCAGGTAATCCAGGAATTTGCGTTGCATCGCCATCGGGCCAGCACTGACGCCTTAATCATTCAGGAAACTTATGCCCGCACCCGGCAACTAAGCGATGCCGGCGGCTATGCGCCGGCCTGACCGCGACAGCGATGTGCGGCGTTTTTAACCCAACGGTGAAGCAACGATGAATAAGAGCACTCCAGTTTCCGATAACGAATTGCAACAGATAAACGCCTATTGGCGCGCCTGCAATTACCTGGCCGCCGGTATGATTTACCTGCGCGACAATCCGTTGCTGCGCCAGCCCTTGCAGCCCGAACACATCAAGCGCCGCCTGCTCGGCCATTGGGGCTCCAGTCCGGGTCTGAGTTTTGCCTATGTGCATTTGAACCGGATCATCAAGCAATACGACCAGAGCGTATTGTTCATCGCCGGCCCCGGCCACGGCGCGCCCGGCGTATTGGCGCCGGCCTATCTGGAAGGCAGCTACAGCGAGATCTACCCGAATAAGGGCGAGGACGAAGAGGGCATGCGCCAGTTCTTCAAAGAGTTCTCGTTTCCGGGCGGCATTGGCAGCCATTGCACGCCGGAAACGCCGGGTTCGATCCACGAGGGCGGCGAGCTGGGTTACAGCATTTCCCACGCTTTCGGCGCAGCCTTCGACAACCCGGATTTGCTGGTCGCGGCCGTAGTCGGCGACGGCGAGGCCGAAACCGCGGCGCTGGCGACGTCCTGGCATTCCAACAAATTTCTGAATCCGGCCCGCGACGGCGCGGTGTTGCCGATCCTGCATTTGAACGGCTACAAGATCAACAACCCGACGCTGTTGTCGCGCATCTCCCATCAGGAGCTGGAGGATTTGTTCAAAGGCTACGGCTGGACGCCGTATTTCGTCGAAGGCGACGAGCCGCTGGCGATGCACCGGAAAATGGCCGAGACGCTGGACGCTTGTTTACTGGAAATCCGCGAGATACAGCAGGCGGCTCGCAACGGCGGTGAAGTGACGCGGCCGCGTTGGCCGATGATCGTGCTGCGTTCGCCGAAAGGCTGGACCGGGCCCAAGTTCGTCGACGACCATAAAGTCGAAGGTTTCTGGCGCGCTCACCAAGTGCCGATGGCCGCGGTGAGAGAAAATCCGGCGCATTTGCAACAACTGGAAGACTGGCTGCGTAGCTACAAACCGGAAGAATTGTTCGACGCCGACGGCCGTTTGCTGCCGGAACTGAAAGCCCTGGCCCCGCAAGGCCAGCGCCGGATGAGCGTGACACCCCACGCCAACGGCGGTGTAATGCGGCGGGCGCTGCGGATGCCGGATTTTCGCGATTACGCGGCGGCCTTGCCCGGCCCCGGCAAAATCAGCGCCGAAAACACCCGCCCGCTCGGCCAGTTCCTGCGCGACATCATGGCCGACAATATGGCCAACTTCCGCGTGTTTGGTCCGGACGAGAATAGCTCCAACAAGCTGGATGCGATTTACGCCGCCAGCAAGAAAACCTGGCTGGCCGACTTCCTGCCGGAAGATGCCGACGGTGGCGAGCTGTCTGTCGATGGCCGGGTCATGGAAATGCTGTCGGAACACACGCTGGAAGGCTGGCTGGAAGGCTATTTGCTGACCGGCCGCCACGGCTTTTTCTCGACCTACGAAGCCTTCGTCCACGTCATCGACTCGATGTTCAATCAGCACGCCAAGTGGCTGGCGATGATGCAGGCGGTCTCCTGGCGGGCGCCGGTGTCGTCGTTGAACCTGCTGATCACATCCACCGTTTGGCGCCAGGACCACAATGGTTTTACCCACCAGGACCCCGGTTTTTTGGACCTGGTGGTCAATAAAAGCCCGGCGGTCACCCGTATTTATTTACCGCCGGACGTCAACTGCCTGTTGGCCGTCGCCGACCATTGCCTGCGCAGCACCAACTACGTCAACGTCATCGTTTGCGACAAACAAAAGCACCTGCAATATCTGGACATCGACGCGGCGATCAAACACTGCACCAAAGGCATCGGCATTTGGGACTGGGCCAGCAACGATGCCGGCGCCGAGCCGGATTTGGTGATGGCCAGCGCCGGCGACATCCCGACCAAGGAGGCTCTGGCCGCGACCGTGATCCTGCGCGAACACTTTCCGGAGTTGAAAGTCCGCTTCGTCAACGTCGTCGATTTATACAAACTGACGCCGGCCAGCGAGCACCCGCACGGCTTGAGCGACAAGGATTTCGACAGCCTGTTCACGCTGGACAAACCGATTCTGTTCAACTTCCACGGCTACCCGTGGTTGATCCACCGCCTGGCCTACCGCCGCACCAACCATAAAAATCTGCATGTGCGCGGCTACAAGGAAAAAGGCAGCATCAACACGCCGCTGGAGTTGGCGATTCAAAACGAAATCGACCGTTTTAGTCTGGTGATCGATGCGATCGACCGCTTGCCCGGCTTGAAAGTCGCCGGCGCCCATGTCAAGGAAAAGATGCGCGACATGCAGATCGAGTGTCGGCATTACGCCTACGAGCATGGTGTGGATTTGCCGGAGGCCGACGACTGGCTTTGGCCCTAAGGTTTCAGGACCGTAGCGAAGCATCCGCGCGTAAGCACCGAGTCTGCTTGGGTATAACCCTAAACCGAATTGCGTTGGCCCGGAGTGTGGACTACACTCCGGGTTTTAATCGGGAGTAGCGCCGTGTACGCCACCAATGTCAGGAATTTGAAAAAAAATCCGTCGGAAGCTTTGCGCCATGCCGAGCAGGAACCGGTGTTGATTTTGAAAGGTAATCAGCCGAATGCGTTACTCTTTAATTTAAAAACGTCGCTGGGCGATATTAACGAACAGCTCAAACCCGCCTTGGCGGCCAGTTTGTTCAAGGACCGGGTGTTGTCGTTGGGCGCCGCCGCGCAAGTCAGCGGCTTGAGTTTGTCGGAGTTTATCGAGCATCTGACTCAGTTGGATATCGATTTGGTGGAGGCCGATCAGCAAACCGGCAAGGAAATGCAGACCCTGGATTCGTGGCTGTCGTAATCGCCGATGCCGGCCCGTTGATCGCGCTGGCCAAGATCGGCCAATTGCCGCTACTGCCGGCGTTGTTCCACCAAATCACCGTCACGCAAGCGGTGGCCGACGAATGCCTTTGCAATCTTACCCGGGATGGCCTGCTGATTCGGCAGGCATTGGCCACGGCTTGGGTGCAATGTGTCGCCAACCCGGAACCTAAACACAAATTATCCAAAAGCCTGGGACCGGGCGAACAGTCCAGTATCGAGTTGGCTTTACAGCGGTCGGGCAAATCACTGCTGATTTTGGATGACGGTCTGGCGCGCAAGCAGGCTTTACGCATGCATTTGGACATCGTTGGCACCGCGGCTGTATTGTTTGCGGGACAGCGTAAAGGCTTGCTCGATAACGCCGAGGCAGCGGTTACCCAGCTCAATCAAGCCGGTTACCGGATTTCCGCCAGCGTGGTTGCGGAATTAAAAAAGGGGCTGCCGTGATCGAGAGGGTTCGCTGGCCGTTTGCAGGACGTACCAGCTTTTAACTGCACTTCGCCCGGCTTTAAATCAGCATCTGCCAAGTTTTCTTTGGGATCGCCATTACCTTGTACCAACAATACTTCAACTTCAGCGAAGCGCCGTTTTCGATCTCGCCCGATCCGCATTTCATGTATATGAGCGAGCGGCATCAGGAGGGCCTGGCGCATCTGCTGTACGGCATCGACCGCGGCGGCGGCTTCGTGGCGTTGACCGGCGAGGTCGGTACCGGCAAGACCACGTTGTGCCACTGCTTGCTGCAACAATTGCCGGAAAATATCGATATCGCCTTGATCTTGAATCCCAAGTTGAACGCCATTGAACTGTTGGCGACGATTTGCGACGAGTTGGGCATAGCCCACGAGGCGATGACGGCGAAAAGCCTGATCGATGCGATCAACCGCTATCTGTTGGCGGCTTATGCCAATGGCCGCCGTACCGTGTTGTTGATCGACGAAGCCCAAAATCTGAGCCTGGAAGTGTTGGAGCAGATTCGGCTGCTGACCAATCTGGAAACCAGCAAGGCCAAATTGCTGCAAATTATTCTGGTCGGCCAGCCGGAACTGAACGCGATGCTGGCGCGCCGCGAGTTACGCCAGCTCAACCAGCGCATCACCGCGCGCTACCATCTGTTGCCGCTGTCGTTCGACGAAACCAAAGCTTATATTCAACACCGGTTGCGGGTTTGCCGTGGCAGCCACCGTCTGTTCAGCGCCGCCGCGTTTCGTCTGATCTACCGCTATTCGGCCGGCGTGCCGCGGCTGATCAATATCTTGTGCGATAGAGCCTTGCTCGGCGCCTATGCCACCAACACCGGGCGGATTACGCCGGCCATCGTCAACCGCTCGGCGCGGGAAACGCTGGGGTTGCAGCGTTGGCTGCCGCGATTTTCTGTGTCGATTGCGGCCAGCCTCGTTTTGCTGGCCGGTATGGCGGGGTTTTATGCCTGGCGTCACGGCTTGCCGGCGATACCGCCGGTAAAACCGTTAGCTATTCCAGCAGCGGCTGCGCCGCAACCGCTTGCCGCCCAACCGGGAAGTCCGGCATTTCGCGATTGGCTGGAGCACTCGGCACCGGCGTTCGAGGCCGCACTGGGCGAATTGTTGCGAGTTTGGGGCGTGTCTCTGCCGGCCGATGGGTTGACTGACTGCCATCAGCTGGTGGCCGTATCAGGGCTGCATTGCCTGGCCGGCAAAGGCAATTGGAAGGATGTCCTCGGTCTGGATCGGCCGGTCCTGCTGGAGTTTGTCGACAGCCAGGGCCGCAAGCGCTTCTTGCCGATTCAAGGCGTCGAGCAAGACCAGGCCTTGGTCCAGTCCGGCGCTACGATGCATTTTCCATTGGCCGATGTGCTGGCGGCTTGGGGCGGGAATTATCTGTTATTGTGGCGTTCACCGCGCCCTGGCGCCGCCGATATTGGCGTGGGGCAGAAGTCGGCCGAGGTATTGTGGTTGCGGGAGAAGTTGGGGCAAGTCATGGTTTTGCCGCGGGCCGAGACCGCGCCCGATTCTTTCGATGTGACGCTAAAACAGCAGGTGATCCAATTTCAGCGCCGACAGGGTTTGGCTGCCGACGGTGTCGCCGGCGCCAAAACTTTGATCGAACTCGATAATTTAACCGGCGCCGCCGATTCGCCACATTTGCAGGCCGGCCGGCACTAGGGTTTTAGACATGTCTTACATCCTGAACGCATTGCGCAAATCGGAACGGGAGCGGCAAGCCAGCCAACCGGATACGGTCGCCAGCCGAATCGTGCTGCAACAGTCGCCGGAGCGGCAAGCGGCGGCCAAAATCATCGCGGCATTATTGGCGGTCAACGCGGCAATTCTGGCCTATTTTCTCGGCATCGCACCGCGGATGGCCGCGCACGACACCCCGCCGCCTGCCACGTCGATTCAGTTGCCGCCGCAGCCGCTCGCGGAATCGAACCGGCCCGAACCGGCCGACCGGCTGCCGTTGCCGGCGAAGCCTACGCCCAAGGCCAAGCCGGAGCCGGCCCATGTTGCCGCTGCGGCTGCGGCCGCCGCCGTTAAACCGGTCGAGGCCAAAAAGCCGCCGCCCGATCCGGTCGTTGCCGCCAAGCCGTTGCCGGAGCCTGGCGTCCCCAGCCCTGCCGCCCAGGCCGCCCCGCCAATCCGCGAGACAGTTACCGAGCCGGTCCCAGCGGCGGCCCCGCTGCCGGCTAAACCCGCGTTGCAGGCGCTGGAAGACCTGCCGGCGGACGTACGCCAGTCCTTGCCCGCCTTGCCGATCAACGTCTACAGTTATTCGCCGGTCCCGGCCGAACGCTTCGTCATGATCGATATGGTCAAATACGTGCCGGGCCAGATGATCAAAGACCGGCTGGAGTTGAAACAGATCATGGAAGACGGCATCGTCGTCAACTACGGCGGCCACCTGTTTAAAATCAAGCGGCAGTGATTGCTAAGCGGCGGTGGCCTTGATAGCCTATGCCGGCCGAGCCGTGACGGAACGGGCCGGCGGATTCTAGCCAGGAGTGGCGCTTAGATAACTATAACAATACCGATACCAGAGCCCTCCGTATGAAACTGGAAACCCAATTTAGCAAAGCTCAACTGCAACGCATCAACATCCAATCCATCCTGTATTTGTGTTCCTGCCCGTCCCAGGTCGGCGTACAGATCGACAGTTTGCGTCACCTGTTCGATTACCAGGCGAATTGCGCCGACCGCAGCCGGAGCGAGGTGCAAACCAAGGTCCACGCCCGCATCGCCGAAGCCAGCGAGCAAGCGCACCGAATCATGGAGCAGTGCCTGAAAGACGTCTTGGAACTGGAAGGCTGGGACATGGAGACCCTGGAAATGCCGGCCGGCCTGCGGACCTTATTGGAGCAGGAAATCGACGGCGAATAGCTGTCGCGCTTCAAGGCTGAGGCGCCGCAATATTGGCAGCGCCGGTTGACGCTCCGCGCTTTATTGGCCGTATTTTTTCTCCTACTCTTGTGCCAGCGCTTCGGCTTCGGCGTCGGACATGTTTTCCAATTCCTGCAAGGTTTTACCGGTGATTTGCTTCACCGCCGCGGCGCCCTGGCCGCTGCTCAATAGCGCGCGGGTTTCCGCCGATAATCGTTCCGTTTCTTCCTGGTTTTGCCGGATTTGGACTTGGTAGAGCCGGTCGACTTCGGCGTCTGTCTTGCCCTGCGCCGCCACGCCCAACGCCTTGCGTTTGTCGTCCATCACCTCCGGCTCCGCCTTGGCGGCATCCGGCATTTTTTGCGCTTGCTGTTGTCTGGCTTGCTCGGCGGCTGCTTTGGCCTCCAATGCCGGGTCCCAGTCGGCCCATGCCGTCTGGCTGCCGCTCAAGGCGATGAAGGTCAGTATCAAAATCCGCGTCGTCATAAAACTCTCCTGTCCGGTTCGGCCGCTTTATCCGCCAGCGGGTCGCGGTCGGTATTGTTTGCTTTGCGGCAAATCGTTGTGGTTATTGTCGAGTTTGTAACATAGCCGACACGCATAAGGCGCGTCGGTGGCTTATTTTCTTACGATTCACAGGGTTTTGGCCGGGCCGATGCGTCGGCATGGATGTTGCTCTTTCTCTGCGGGCCGAGGCGGCGCTGCCGTCTCCATAATAATAAACTGAGTAACGGCATAAACACGCGCGACTGGGCCGCACATGACTCCGGGCTGCGCCGTGCCGGGAGTGTCCATGATCGAAACCTTTTACGATGTGATGCGCCGGCAGGGCATCACCCGCCGCAGCTTCTTGAAGTTTTGCAGCCTGACCGCCGCCTCGCTGGGTTTGAGCCCGGCCTTCGCGCCGAAAATCGCCCATGCGATGGAAACCAAGCCGCGGATTCCGGTGTTGTGGCTGCATGGTCTGGAGTGTACCTGCTGTTCCGAATCCTTCATCCGTTCCGGCCATCCGCTGGCTAAAGACGTGATTCTGTCGATGTTGTCCCTGGACTACGACGACACCATCATGGCATCCGCCGGCCATCAGGCCGAAGCCATCGTCGATGAGATCGTCGAAAAATACAAAGGCAATTACATTCTGGCCGTGGAAGGCAATCCGCCGCTGGCCGAGGACGGCATGTACTGCATCATCGGCGGCAAGCCTTTCGTCGAGCAACTCAAGTACGCCGCCGAAAGCTGTAAAGCCATCATTTCCTGGGGCTCCTGTGCCTCCTGGGGTTGCGTGCAGGCCGCCAAACCCAATCCGACCCGCGCCACGCCGGTACATAAAGTACCCGGTTTGGCCGACAAACCCATCATCAAAGTCCCCGGCTGTCCGCCGATCGCCGAAGTCATGACCGCGGTGGTGGCGTATTTGCTGACTTTCGACAAGTTGCCGACGCTGGACAAACAAGGCCGGCCGCAAATGTTCTACAGCCAGCGCATCCACGACAAATGCTATAGAAGGCCGCATTTCGACGCCGGCCAGTTCGTCGAACAATGGGACGACGAGGCGGCGCGGATGGGTCACTGTCTGTACAAAATGGGCTGCAAAGGACCGACCACTTACAACGCCTGCTCCACCGTGAAATGGAACGAAGGCACGTCGTTTCCGATCCAGTCCGGCCACGGCTGTATCGGCTGTTCCGAGGACGGGTTCTGGGATAAGGGCAGTTTCTACGACCGCCTGACCGGCATCAACCAGTTCGGCATCGAAGCCAATGCCGACGTGGTCGGCGGTACAGCCGCCGGCATCGTCACCGCCGGCGTCGCCGCTCATGCCGGTCTGACTGCCTTGAACCGCGCCAAACAAGCCGATAAACAACCCGGAGCCGAATAATCATGACCGTCACTGCTACCCCCAACGGTTTTCATCTGAACGACGCCGGCCGCCGCGTGGTGGTCGATCCGGTGACCCGGATCGAAGGCCACATGCGTTGCGAAGTCAATATCGACGAGGAAAACATCATTCGCAACGCAGTGTCCAGCGGCACCATGTGGCGCGGCCTGGAAGTGATTTTGAAAGGCCGCGACCCGCGCGACGCCTGGGCCTTCGTCCAGCGCATCTGCGGCGTTTGCACCGGTACCCACGCCTTGACCTCGGTGCGCGCGGTCGAGGATGCGTTGAAAATCAAAATCCCGGAAAACGCCAACTCGATCCGCAACATCATGCAATTGAGTTTGCAGGCCCACGATCACTTGGTGCATTTCTATCATCTGCACGCGCTGGATTGGGTCAACCCGGTCAACGCGCTGAAAGCCGATCCGGTCGCGGTCTCGGCGTTGCAGCAACAGATTTCGCCGAGCAATCCCAAATCCTCGCCCGGCTATTTCCGCGACACCCAAAACCGCCTGAAAAAATTCGTCGAGTCCGGCCAGCTCGGCCCGTTTAAAAACGGTTACTGGAGCAATCCGGCCTATCTGTTGCCGCCGGAAGCCGATCTGCTGGCGGTGACCCACTATCTGGAAGCGCTGGATTTTCAAAAAGACATCATGAAAATCCGCACCATCTTCGGTGGCAAGGACCCGCATCCGAACTGGCTGGTCGGCGGCGTGCCGTGCGCGATCAATATCGACGGCGTCGGTGCGGTCGGCGCGGTCAATATGGAGCGCTTGAACCTGATTTCGTCGATCATCGACCGCACCATCACTTTTATCGACCAAGTTTACATCCCGGACTTGCTGGCCATCGCCCAGTTCTACAAGAGCTGGCTCTACGGCGGCGGCTTGGCCGGGGCCAGCATGCTGTCCTACGGCGACATTCCGGATAAGGCCAACGACTATTCAGCGGCCAATCTGTTGATGCCGCGCGGCGCGATCATCAACGGCGACCTGAGCAAGGTCTACGAAGTCGATCTGACCGATCCCAAGCAGATTCAGGAATTCGTGCCGCACTCCTGGTACAAGTACGCCGACGAAGCGGTTGGCCTGCATCCGTGGGACGGCGTCACCGAACCGAACTACAAAATCGGCGCTAAAACCAAAGGCGATCGCACCCACATCCAGGAGCTGGACGAATCGGCCAAATATTCCTGGATTAAGGCACCGCGCTGGAACGGCCATGCGATGGAAGTCGGTCCGCTGGCCCGCTATGTAATCGGTTACGCTCAAGGCAATAAGGAGATCAGCGAGCAAATCAATTTTGTCTTGAAAACCCTGGACGTGCCGGTCAGCGCGCTGTTCTCGACGCTGGGCCGCACCGCCGCCCGCGGTTTGGAAGCGCAATGGGCCGCAGGCAAGATGCGTTACTTCATGGACAAGCTGATCGCCAACGTCAAGGCCGGCGATCTGGCTACCGCCAACGTCGAGCGCTGGGACCCGGATACCTGGCCGAGTAGCGTCAAGGGAGTGGGTTTCACCGAAGCCCCGCGCGGCGCGTTGGGCCATTGGCTGAAAATCGAGAATACCAAGATTGCCAACTACCAGTGCGTGGTACCGACCACCTGGAACGGCTCGCCGCGCGACGAGCAAGGCAACATCGGCGCGTTCGAGGCTTCGTTGATGAATACCAAAGTCGAGCGTCCGGAAGAACCGGTCGAGATTTTGCGCACCTTGCACAGTTTCGATCCGTGTCTGGCCTGTTCGACCCACGTCATGAGTCCGGACGGCCAGGAACTGACGCGCGTCAAAGTACGCTAGACCCACTATTTCCCGGCGGCTCCGTATCCCGCCGCCCAGCACGGAGAATACGATGAACAAATTTTTGTTAGCGATGGTTTTGAGCTCGGTGGTAAGCGCGGCCCAAGCCCATAACCGGCCCGATCTGGACAGTGTTTCCCATCGGCTCGAACACTTGGCGATGGACAGCGCCAGCCAGCCCTATTTGTATGCGCTGGGTTTGACGGTTATTGCCGGACTGGCCCTGTTCGCCCGTCGCGGAGGACGGCCGCAATGAGCGCACCGGCTGCCGCGGTCTACGTCTACGAACTGCCGGTCAGACTCTGGCATGGGATTAATGCGTTGGCTATCGTGGTCCTGGCGCTGACCGGTTACCTGATCGCCGAGCCGTTGGCGTCGCCCGCCGGCGAAGCATCGGAACACTTCTTGATGGGCTACATCCGTTTCGCCCATTTCGCCGCCGGTTATATCCTGGCGGTCGGCTTTGTCGGCCGGATTTATTGGGCCTACGCCGGCAACGAACATGCCCGGCAAATCTTCATGCCGCCGGTCTGGAAAGCCCATTTCTGGGACGGGGTCTGGCACGAGCTGTGCTGGTACGCTTTCATAGCCAAAGCCCCGCGGCACTATATCGGCCATAACCCGCTGGCGATTCTGGCCATGCATCTGTTCGTCTGGGGTTTGCTGTTCTTGATCGTCACCGGCCTGGCCCTGTACGGCGAAGGCGCCGGCCAACAGAGCTGGCAATTTACCTGGTTCAGCAGTTGGGTGTTGGCGGCGTTCGGCGACAGTCAAACCGTGCATACCTGGCACCATTTGGCGATGTGGTTCATCGTCTGCTTCGTGCTGATTCACGTCTACGTCGCCGTGCGCGAAGAAAAACTGTCCGGACAAAGCATGCTGTCGACGATAGCGACCGGCTGGCGCACGTTTAAAAACAACGACCCGATTGACGACGCAGAATGAGCGGTGCGGAACGAAAACGTATTCTGCTGCTCGGCATCGGCAACCTGCTCTGGGCCGACGAAGGCTTTGGCGTGCGCGTTATCGAGCATCTGCAAAAACACTACCGATTCCCGGATCAGGTGCAGGTTGTCGACGGCGGTACTCAGGGCGTCTATCTGATCGAACACGTGCAAAACGCCGAGGTGCTGGTGGTGTTCGATGCGGTCGATTACGGTTTGGCGCCGGGTACGTTAAAACGGGTCGAGAACGAAGACGTGCCTAACTTTCTTGGCGCCAAAAAAATGAGCCTGCACCAGACCGGTTTTCAAGAGGTGCTGGCGATGGCGCAAATGCTCGGCGCTTATCCGGAAAGTCTGTTGCTGATCGGCGTCCAGCCGGAAGAGCTCGAGGACTACGGTGGCAGTTTGACGTCCAAGGTCAAAGCGCAAATCCAGCCGGCCATCGAACTGGCGTTGGCTTATCTGGCCGATTGCGGCGTGACGGCCGAACCGCTGGCAACCGAAGTCGAGCTGGCCGATCCGATCCTGAATATCGGCCGTTACGAAACCGAACGCCCCGACGCCGACAGCGCTTGCCGGCTGGGAGACGAGCGCGTGGTCCGTTCGGCCGCGTTCGAGGTCCGACCGCCGCAACCGCTGACCGACGCGCTGCCTATCGATGTCGACTACCGGGGGAAATACTGATGTGTATCGGCATACCGATGCGGGTGGTCGAGGCCGGGGCCGAGTCGGCCTTGTGCGAATACCGCGGCCAGCTCAGCCGTATCGACACCATGCTGGTCGGTGAGCAAACGCCCGGCGCCTGGTTGCTGGTGTTTCTGGACACCGCCCGGGAAGTGATCAGCGCCGACAAAGCCCGGCAAATCGGCGACGCTCTGGAAGCGATGCGACTGGCGATGCAGGGCCACACCAACTTCGACCACCTGTTCGCCGACCTGGTCGAGCGCGAACCCGAATTGCCGGAGTTTTTACGCACATGAGCACACCGTTGCTGGAGCAATTGCAAACCCGCCACGGCCTGCCGCTGCTGGATGCCGACAGTTACGATCTATTCGTACACGGTCATGAAACGGTGGTGCTGTTTTTTGCCAATGATCCAGTGATGTTTCCGGAAAGCCACGATGTAGCGGTGATTTTGCCGGAGTTGTTAAAAGCCTTTGCCGGGCGCTTACACGGCGCACTGATCGACAAGTCCATCGAACGCGAATTGCAAGCCCGATTTAGATTTACCAGTTGGCCGTCCCTGGTGTTTTTGCGCGGCGGTGAGTATTTGGGTGTGATTACCGGGATCAAGGATTGGGCGGAATACGGGCAGGAATTTGCCAGGATTTTGGCTGCCGAGCCGGGGCAGCCGCCGGGGTTTGATTTGGGGAAAGTCTGCGGCGTTGGACACGCTTAATGTTGTTTTTGACGATGCTTGCTGTCGGTGTTCGAAGGCTTTAAATAGCTTAGCGGTCTAATCCCCTCTCCTTGCGGGAGAGGGCTAGGGTGAGGGGAATCTCATCGGCTCTTTAACAATTTGGTGTTGCTATCGCGATGGGGGAATGTTGGACGTATACTGTCGGAAAGGTGGGGGTTTTAATCGAGTGGAGTATTACCTATATGCATATCAAACATTCGGAAGCCGAGTTCGAACGGCTTTGGGGCGAAGAGTCGGCAAGGCGCGCAGCGGAATATGTTGCAGGCACAGTACAGGGTGTTTGCGGCAAGACCGTTGCTGAAAAAGCTCGGAAAATAGCTGATGTAAATCGCAAACATCATCCGAGCATAAAAACCGAATATCTAAGCGCTGAATTTATTGCGGCTTATAACCAGGCTTTGGAGCAAGACAGTTTGCCGTTAGATCAATGGCGGGCATTCTAGCTATCCCATAGATAGTGTGTGTCGCTATCGCGACGGGTGTTTTAAAGTCGGGTTTCGGCCAGACAGCCGAAATACTTTCTTTTGCGTGGCCAAAAGAAAGTATTCAAAGAAAAGGCCACCCGGCATTCCGCCTTAATCCTGCGCTTCTCGCTTTTGCCGAGGGTTTTCGGAAGGGCCATCCCTGGCCCTCCGAAAACGAGCGGCATCCCTGCCGCTCCCCTGCGGGCTAATCTCGCCAAAAGCTGCGATGCTCGGGGCGGAATAACGGGATTGCCCCGTCGCTAGATGAGTTATTGTTGGAGGATTTTGAAAGCTAGAATCGCAATTGTGTTGTAGGATTCTGCCGACGAAGGGCGGCGCATCGTTTGCGACCGATGCGCTTCAGTCCGTTCAGCAGATCCTACAGAACTGCGCATTGCTCAACTTCCAAGGGCGCTAGTCGAAATATTGTTTTTCATTGGGGCTGCTTCTTTCCTCAATGCCAGTGATGTAGCGTGTGGGAACGACAGAAAAATGTTTTTTAACATTTTTTATATGTGGTAAAAGGTTGGCGCTGAACACTACTAACTAAGGAGTACAAAATGAATTACTTTTTTAATAAAATGTTAGTTCTTCTCTTTGTTTTTTCAAGTGAGTCTTATGCAGAATGGGGTGTGCCCGAAATACCTAATCGGCAATTAGGCGACATAGCTGCTGTGTTTGTTCTACCAAATGGTCAGCCTGTAATTTACTATAACCCCGATTTATGCAACCTCGCCGGCCCTTTTTTATGCGGATTTTACAGGGCTCATGAATATTGTCATATAAGATTGGGGCATACAATTAGACAAATTTGGCCTCAACAAAAGGAACTCGAGGCCGATTGTTGCGCTGCAAAAACAGCTTCTCAGCAAGAAGTAACCGCCGCTTATCAATATTTTATTCAAGGCGGAGGAGCAACACCTCAACATGGGTTTGGACAGCAACGAGCAGCTAGACTTGTTGCTTGCAGAAATTGAGTAATAATTTAATCAAGCTAGAAATAATGATTGAAGAAAATTCAAAAAACTGGCAAACAATTGCTGCATTTGCATTTGGTGTAATATTCGTTAGTGCGATACTTACAATTGCATTTTTTCGTCCAAACCCTACGGCATTTGAATATACAATTTTTCGAATTGTTATTGCCCTTGCAGCGGCTGGAGTTGGAGCCGTATTGCCTGGATTTTTGAATGTATCATTCAAAAACTTACTACGGGCTGGCGGGGCGCTTGCACTGTTCATTATAGTTTATTTTTTTTCTCCTGTATTGCCAGCACAAGTAGAAGTTTCAATCGAGGAACCCACTGGAGATGCAAAAGTAATATCAGACTTTTGGTTGAAAGTTGTTGATGATATGCATTATCCAGAGGCTTACGAATCGATGGCTGCTGACTTCAAGAAAACATATCCTTATAAACAGTTTGAAGAGGTTCTCGTTAAGGAAAGAAGATATTTGGATAAAGTTTTAAATAGGCAATTCATCAGTAGCACCCCTTATAAGAATCCACCAGGAGCAATTAGTGGTTTTTATAGGCAATATGTTTATAAAACCACATTCTCTGGTGACAAGGAGCCAATATACGAAGTGATTTGGGTTTTTGGAGAATCTACTTCATGGAAAGTCTCTGGATTCAATACGCTTGTAAAATCATCTTCTGGTCAATTTTTTCCTTTCGAGGTGCCTGAAGCAGCCGCCAAAAATAAGGCAAATTAGCCCGTCCGATTTAATTTTTTAACTTTAAGAAGCTGTCTGGCAAAATAAATTTTAATAGTTGGAAGATGTATGCGGTGCATACTCCACATCTTTCTGACTTTCCTTTGAATTTGGAATGTTTTTAACCCTGTTATTCCGCTCCGAGCATCGCAGCTTTTGCCGAGGGTTTTCGGAGGGACTGGGATGCCTTTCCGAAAACCCTCGGCAAAAGCGAGAAGCGCAGGATTAGCGCGGAATGCCGGGTGGCCTTTCTTTTGGTGACTTTTCTTTGGCAAAGAAAAGTTACTCGGCTGTCGGGCCGACAAATCGGCAGGATAGCTGATTTGCATGCGGAGCCACCCGCAGGGCGAAAAACAGGGATGTTTTTCGTGAAACCGACATGCAAAATCATCCTCGCGATAGCGACACCAATAAAACAAACCCCCATAAATTCAACAGACAACTCGAAACGACGGCCAAAATATGACCTCAATCCCCCTCCCAATTTTCGGCCAAGGCTCCCAACCCGCCGAGGCAGACGGCGCTGAGCTGGATTATTTGACGATGCCGGAAGAAATGGCGACCTATCGGATGCCGCAGCTTTCGGCCAATTTGACTAGCCCGGTGCTGGCCGCCGCCAAGGCGGTAGCGGACCAATTGCTGCACGACCTGCAACATTTCCCGCAGACCGGCGGGCCTATCGATCTGATCGGACTGGATGACGCCAACCGCCGCTTTATCGACGAGTTGCTCGGCGAGGGCGAAGTCAGCGCACTGGGCGGCGGTGGTTGGCGGATACAGGAATCCGTGTTGGCCGGCGTCTGGCGGGTGCAGCGTCTGGACGGACAAAACCGCTTGATCGCCGATGCTCTGGAGGTCGGCGTGATGCCGCGGGCATTAACCGACAACGCTTTCGCCGGTGCCGCCAACCGCATCGATACCGCGATCCGCGATTTGCCGGACGGCGTGATGAATGCGCTGCCACTGTTGGCCGAGTTGAACGCCAAGATTGCCGAATACCGGCCCGGCTCCGAGCCGCAGGTGATCAACTTGAGCTTGTTGCCGCAAACCGAGCAGGACCTGGCGCTGCTGGAGCAACGCCTGGGCAGAGGCCAGACCACGATTCTGTCGCGCGGTTACGGCAACTGCCGGATCGGCGCCACCGCAACCTGCAAGGTCTGGTGGGTGCAGTATTTCAATTCGCAGGACAGTTTGATTTTGAATACGCTGGAAGTCAGCGACATTCCCAGCGTGGCCTGCGCGTCGGCGGAAGACATTGCCGACAGTGCACAACGCTTGCAGGAAATATTGGCGGTCTACGCATGAGCGAGGGCTTTTTCGCCGGCGCTTACGGCGGCGACGCGTCGCGCTTGCCGGCCGACGCCAAATTGGAATGCAAGATTTGCTGGCATGTGTACGACCCCGCCGAAGGCGACGCCGAGACGCAGATTGTGCCTGGTACTGCCTTTGCCGCCTTGCCGGATTATTGGTGTTGCCCGGAATGCGGCGCACCGAAGCAAGGTTTTCTATTGCTTGAGGACTGAGCGTGCACTGGCGCACTGGTAGCGAAATCCAACAGGGATTGGAACTGGCGTTCAATGCGATCCTGGCGGATCGGATGCAGGATGTACCGCTGCTGAATTCGGCGTTGTCGGTGCAGGCGCTGCCGTTTCGTGGTGCCGGCGACGACTGGCTTGGGGTCTTGGTGACGCCGTGGTCGATGAATTTAATGGTGTTTCCGGGGCCGAACAGCGCTTGGCGGCAATTGCCGCTGGGAGCCAAGTTTTCGCGCGAGCTGCCCTACGGCAGTTTCGAATTTACGCTGGCAGCGGAACCGGCTTTGGGGCGCTACGGCCAATGTTCGCTGTTTTCGCCGATGTTACAGTTTGCCGATCAAGCCGCGGCGATTGCCGCGGCGGAAGCGGCCCTGAATGGCGTGTTGGCCGCGCCTGCGCCGCGTAGCGTCAGCCGCCGCGATTTTTTGCGCGGCAATTTGCGAGGCACTTGATTGACGCTGGCCGGCGAGTTGCGTATCGAACTAGGCGCCGGCCGGTCGCCGCGCATTGTTTCGACTCGGCCGGACGCGGCAAAAGTGTTGTTGGGAAAAACCGCCGAGCAAGTGCTGGCGACCGTGCCGCTGGTTTTTACCCTCTGCGGCAATGCCCAGAGCTTGGCGGCCTCTTTGGCTTGCCGGGCGGCGCTGGGCCTTGGCGCCGAAACCAAGGCGGACTCCGATCTGCGAATGGTGGTGGTACTGGAGAGTCTGCGCGAGCATTGTTGGCGCATCTTGCTGGACTGGCCGGCTTTGGTCGGCCGACCGCCGGATAAAGCCGCGTTGGCGGCGCTGATGGCGTTGGACCGACAATATAAGTCTGCTTTGCTTGACGACGCTGAAGCGGTGAATGCCGCAAGCGGGTTGCCGGGCAATCGGTTCGCTGTCGACCGCATTCGCGCCGAACTGCTCACTTTGCTGGACCAAGCGGTTTTCGGCGAGAATCTGACCGGCTGGCGCCAGCTTGCCAGCGAAGCGGATTTGCTGGCTTGGCTGGTCGGGCAAGATTGCATCGCCGCTGCCGCAATCGGCGCGTTGTACCGCTGGGACTGGCTTGCGCTGGGGAGCACCGAGCCGGCCTGGCTACCGGAGCTGGCAAGCGGCGATTGGTTCGAGTATTTGGCGGCGCGCGATTTGGATCGGTTCGGCCGGGAGCCGGATTGGCAGGGTGTCTGTTGCGAATCGACGCCGTTAAGCCGGCAACGCCGTCATCCGCTACTGGCCGAATTGCTGGCCCGCTACGGTAACGGCTTGTTGGCACGCTTCGTTGCGGTGTTAACGGAAGTGGCGAAATTGGTGGATTATGTTGCCGCGGGCGAGCCGCCGCCGCAGATGGCCAGTGCCTTCGGCGCGAACGCAGGCGGGCTGGCCCGAGTCGAAGCCGCGCGCGGTTTATTGATGCATCGGGTCGAATTTACGGCCGGCAGAGTGGTCGATTATCGGGTGATCGCCCCGACCGAATGGAATTGCCGGCCCGGCGCGGTGTTGGCGCAGGGTTTGCGCGCACTGACGGCGCTGGACCCGGAGAATTTACGCCGGCAGGCGGCATGGTGGCTACAGGCGATCGATCCCTGCGTGCCGTATCGTTTGGCATTGGACGAAACTTAACGGCCTGAAACGGCTCCGAAACAGGACGGATGGAAACCCTATGCATGAAATGTCGTTGTGCGAAGGCGTTTTGCACATCATCGAACGCGAAGCCCAAACCCAGGGCTTCGGCCGGGTGAAAACGGTCTGGCTGGAAATCGGCGCCTTGGCCGGCGTCGAGCCGGAGGCAATGCGGTTTTGCTTCGATGCGGTGATGCGCGGTTCGTTGGCGGACGGCGCCCGGTTGGAGATCATTGCCTTGCCCGGCGTGGCCTGGTGTTTGCCGTGCGGGGAAAATGTCGGCGTCAGCCAGTTGTACGATGTGTGCCCGCGCTGCGGCAGCCATCAACTGCAAATCGTCGGCGGCGACCAAATGCGAATCAAAGAACTGGAGGTAGAGTAATGTGCGGCGTCTGCGGCTGCGGCGAGGGCCTGAACCACTCGCATGAACACGATCATCAACATGGCGACGGGCACGAACATCACCATGGGCATGTCCACAGCCATAGCCAGCACCACCATCACCACGAACACAGCCATGGCCCGGAACACGCACATGCGCCCGGCCTGACGCCGGCGCGGATGGTGCAGATCGAACAGGATATTTTGTCCGCCAATAACCGTTATGCCGGCGACAACCGGCGCTATTTTGGCGAGCGCGGCATCCTGGCCTTAAACCTGGTGTCCAGTCCGGGCTCCGGCAAAACCACGCTGCTGGTGGAAACCGTCAAGCGCTTGCAGGGCGAATTGGCGATCGCCGTGATCGAAGGCGACCAGCAAACCGCCCGCGATGCCGACCGCATCCGCGCCACCGGCGTGCCGGCCGTGCAGATCAATACCGGCAAGGGCTGCCATCTGGACGCGCACCGGGTCGGCCACGCCCTGGAAAGCCTGAACCTGCCGGAAAGAAGCCTGCTGTTCATCGAAAACGTCGGCAACCTGGTCTGCCCGTCGGCCTTTGACTTGGGCGAGGCGCACAAGGTGGTGATCCTGTCGGTCACCGAAGGCGAGGACAAGCCGATCAAATACCCGGACATGTTCCATGCCGCCGATTTGATGATTCTGAACAAAACCGACCTGCTGCCGCATCTGGATTTCGACGTCGAGCAATGCCTCCGCTACGCCAAGCAGGTCAATCCCAAAATCCGGGTGCTGCAACTGTCGGCCAAAACCGGCGAGGGCATGGACCATTGGCTGCAATGGCTGCGGGCGGAGTTGGCGTTGCAGGGGATGGCTATGCCTGACGCCTGCATTTCAAACTCGAAAGATAGGGTATAGTGGCTTTGAGCAGAGTAGGAGTATCGCCATGACCATAGCCGAAATCAAATCGCTCCCCGTCAGCGAACGCATGTTGTTGATGGAGGAAATCTGGGACAGTCTTTGCCGAGAGCCGGAGCCGATCGCCTCGCCGCAATGGCACCAAGAGGTGCTCAACGGCAGAATGGAGCGCCTCGCCTCTCATCAAGCCAAATTGCTGACGCTGCAGGAGTTGAAAGACCGCAATCAATGATCGCTAAAGAATTGCTGTTTTTAGAAGAAGTGGCCGCCGATTTACAAACGGGCAAACGGTTTTACGACGCCAGCCAACCTGGAGTCGGTGGATACTTTTTCGACAGCTTGATTGCCGATATTGAATCCCTGCACTTATACGCCGGCATACATGAAAAGCAATTCGGTTTATTCCGCATGCTGGCCAAACGCTTTCCTTATGCGATTTATTACGACGTTACCGATTCGGCGATTATCGTCTTTGCGGTGCTCGATTTACGGCGTAATCCGATCCGGATCGCAAGCCGGTTAAATAGTCCAACGTCTTGACGTTTTTATCACGAGATTTTGCTGATGTGCCTAGCCCTACCTGCCCAAATTGTTGAAATAGCACCCGCCGGCGACATGGCTACCGCATCGGTGGACGGCGTTAAGGTCGAGGTGTCGCTGGCATTGGTGGAAGACATCAAAGTAGGTGATTATGTATTGGTCCACGTCGGTTACGCCCTGAACAAAATCGACGAAGACGAAGCCCTGAAAACCCTTGCATTGTTCGCCGAAGCCGGCTTGACCTCGTCATGAAATACATCGACGAATTCCGCCAGCGCGACCTCGCCCAACAACTGGCCGGCGCGATTGCGCACAGCGTCGATCCTGACCGCCAGTATCGGCTGATGGAGTTTTGCGGCGGCCATACCCATGCCATTTTTCGTTACGGCGTGCAGGATCTGATGCCGGCCAACGTCGAATTCATCCACGGTCCCGGTTGCCCGGTGTGCGTGCTGCCGACCGGACGCATCGACAACGCGATCCAACTGGTCGAGCAGCATGATGTCATTCTCTGCACCTACGCAGATTTGATGCGGGTTCCTGCGACTGGCCGCAACAGCCTGATTAAAGCCAAAGCCGCCGGCGGCGACATCCGCATGGTTTACTCGACTCAAGATGCGCTGAATATCGCCCGCGCCAACCCCGACCGCCAAGTGGTGTTTTTCGCGATCGGTTTCGAGACTACCACCCCGCCGACCGCGGTCGCGATCAAACAAGCCCAGGTCGAAGGCCTGAAAAACTTCAGCGTATTCTGCAACCACGTGCTGACCCCGGCGGCGATGCAAGCCATTTTGGATGCGCCGGAACCGGTGCAAATCGACGGCTTTCTCGGTCCGTCCCACGTCAGCAGCGTGATCGGCAGCCGGCCCTACGAAACCTTCGCCGAGCAGTACGCCAAACCCATCGTCATCGCCGGCTTCGAGCCGCTGGACGTGATGCAGTCTGCTCTGATGCTGATTCGCCAACTCAACGCAGGCCGGCACCAGGTCGAAAACGAATACAGCCGCGCCGTCACCCGCGACGGCAATTTAAAAGCTCAAGCCTTGGTCGACGAGGTGTTGGAATTGCGCCCGCAGTTCGAGTGGCGCGGCCTCGGCTTGATCGCCAACAGCGCATTGCGCATCAAACCGGACTACGCCGAATTCGACGCCGAACGCCGCTTCGCGATGCCGGCCATCAAAGCCAGCGATGTCAAAGGCTGCGAATGCCCGGCCATCCTGCGCGGCGCCAAAAAGCCGCAGGATTGCAAATTATTGGGAACCGTCTGCACTCCGGAAAACCCGATGGGCTCGTGCATGGTGTCGTCGGAAGGCGCTTGCGCGGCCTATTGGAGTTATGGCCGGGTCAGAAACGGCTGAGCTCGGCAAGAGCGGCGAATGACGTTCTGCCGATGCTGCCCTGGCCTCGGGCGCAGCGGTTAAAGTTCAGGCCGAATTGGTCAACAACTCTTTCAACAATGCATTCGGAAATTGCCGGCTGGGCGTAATCGCGTAAAAGCGTTCGCGAATGTCGGCGATCCGGTAATGTTCCACCAACAGGCCCTGGCGCAACTCGTCCAGCACCACCACCGGCGGCACCAGAGTCAAATGGCCGGATTCGCGCGCCAGCAAGCGCAACATCGCCATATCGTCCACTTCCGCCACCACGACAGGCCGCACCCCGGCTTGCTCCAGCAAAAAATCGAAGGCGCCGCGAATCTCGCTTTCGATGCTGGGCAACAGCAGCGGCCTGCCGTTCAAATCCTCCGGGAAGCGAAACGGCGCGGCCTCGGCATCGGGTTTGCCGACCAGGCTGACCGGTTGTTCGTCCAGCAGATGGCAATGCCAATTGGCCTGGGCGTCGCGCGGTGCCGGCCGGTTGGACAGCACCAGATCCAGCGTGTGCGCATGCATTTGCAGCAGCAATTCGCGCAGGTTGCCGGAATGCAGCACCAGTTCGACATCGCTGCGTTGCACCCAGCTGCGCACCAGTTCCAACTGGAAATTACGCGACAGGGTCGATACCGCACCGATCCGCAACAGTTGGCGTTCGCCGGCGGAGCGGCCGTGCATCAGGCTGATCAACTCGTCGCCGGCCCGGAAAATCGAGTTGGCATAATCCAGCGCGATCCGGCCGGCTTCGGTCAATTGCAGGCGCTTGCCTTCCCGTTCGAATAGTTTTTGCCCCAGCGATTCCTCGAGTTGCCGCAACTGGATGCTCAGCGCCGACTGCGACACGTGCAGCCGTTCGGCGGCGCGGGTCAGGTTGCTTTCGTTAGCGATCATCCAGAAATAACGCAAGTGGTGATAATTCAGTGCAGCCATTTTTTCATTAATAAAAGAGAACGTTTGTATTAAATACATATATTGGATGAATTGATGGCCGATTGCTAGCATGGTCACGCACTTACCCTTGCTCAGGAGATCGTCATGCATACCGTCATCCGCGATAGAAACCGTGTCCAAGCCACTTTCCTAACCTGCGGCCGTGCCGTTGCGGCAGGGAGGCGGCCATGACCGCCTGGATTTCCTATGCCGCAATTGCTGCTCCGGCGCAACTGGTGTGCGCCGGACTCGCCGCTTCCGTGCTGGTTCCGGTCAGGGCCAGAACCAGCGCGGCGGTTTGCGCCGTGCTGGCCGGCGGTGCGGTCCTCGCCGCCCTGCTCTGCGCGGTCGGTATCTTCGTCGGCGGCAAATTTCAGGGCGATTTCGCCGGCATTCCGCTCTACATCGACCGGCTGTCGGCCATCATGCTCAGTTTGGTGGCGTTGATCGGCGCGATCGTGATCCGCTATTCCGGCAATTATCTGGACGGCGATCCGGGCCAGCGCCGGTTTCTGCAGTGGCTGTCCTGGACCGTCGCGGCGGTATTGATCCTGGTGATTTCCGGGCATTTTGTCGGGTTCGTGCTGGCCTGGATCGCGACCAGTCTGAGCCTGCACCGCTTGTTGCTGTTTTACCCGGAGCGGCCGGGCGCGCAAATTGCAGCGCGCAAGAAATTCGTCGTCAGCCGCCTGGGCGATGTTGCCTTGATCCTGGCCGGAGTCTGCTTGTATCAGGCCTTCGGTACGCTGGAGTTCGGCGCCTTATTCGCCGCCGAACTTGGCGCCGGCCAGGAAACCGCGCTGACGGCGGCAGCCTTTGCCCTGATCGTCGGCGCGGTGATGAAATCGGCCCAGTTTCCGTTTCATAGCTGGCTGCCGGAGGTGATGGAAACCCCGACCCCGGTTTCCGCGCTGATGCACGCCGGCATCATCAACGCCGGCGGTTTTCTGGTGATTCGGATGAGCCACATCCTGGTACAGGTGCCGGCGGCCTTGCATATGCTGGCCGTGATCGGCACCTTCACCGCTTTGTTCGGTTCGCTGACCATGCTGACTCAGACCAGCATCAAGAAATCGCTGGCGTTCTCAACCGTCGGTCAGATGGGCTTCATGATGCTGCAGTGCGGTTTGGGCGCCTTCTCCTCGGCGCTGCTGCATATCCTGGCGCATGCCCTCTACAAAGCGCATGCCTTTCTCGCCTCCGGCAGTGTGGTCGACATTGCTCGTGCCGCCTGGGCGCCCCCGATCCGGGACAGCCGCCATCCCGGCGAACTTCTGTTGGCGTTTTTGGCGGCAGCGGCATTGACGGTAGGTAGTGCCGCTGCGTTCGGGCTGAGTCCCGGCACGGAACCCGGCATCGTTTTCCTCGGCGCGATCCTGCAAATGGCCTTGACCTACCTGCTGTGGAATGCGCTGGCGCATCAGGCCGGCCCCAAACAAATATTCCGCGCCAGCCTGATCGCCGCTGGCACCAGTTTGTTGTATTTCGCATTGCAAACTGGTTTTCTGAACCTGCTGACGGGCGATGTGGCCGGGCCGATCCCGGTCGACAGTCTGTTCGACGGCCTGTTGCTGAGTATCGTCCTGGCCGGATTTTTCTCGATCCTGATGTTGCAGATCGAGTTCCCCGGTCCGGCGGCTGCCGGAATCTGGCAGGCAGCCTACGTCCATATCTACAACGGTTTTTATATCAGTACCCTCGCCAACCGGCTGCTCGCTAGCCGGCGGTTGGCATCGGCCCGCTTTAGCCATCGTCACTCCGGAGGAATGCCGCAATGAACCCAGCCTTGTCCTCAGTCAAAATCAAATCTGCTCCGGCCGGCGCCGGCGTTATCGACAAAGCCGCACCGAACGACGTAACTGCCGCCGTCTACATCGATGCCGCCACGCGCGCCTGCCGCCGCATCGCGCCGCTCTGGCCGTTGCAACATTTTGTCGCGGTCAATCCGTTTTTGGGTTGGAGCGATCGGCCGTTTGCCGCAGCCTGCCAATGGGCAACCCGCAGCGGCTTTGGCGAGATGTTGATGCCGACCCGGTTCTACGCCGAACAATACCGTAGCGGCCGGATCCGGATGGCCGATATCGAGCAGGCCTTGGCGCTGGCCGGCAGCAGCGTGTCGCTGCAGCAGTGTCTGGATGCGCTGCACGATGCCCGGCCGGAGGCGGCGAACCAGGCGCCGGCGTGCTGGCCGACACTGGCCGACCACCTGGATGCCGAGACCGGCAGCGCTTGGGCCGGATTGATTACCGACGAGATCTCGAAATGGTGCGCTGCCTATTTCGACGAAGGCCAGTCGGCTTGGCGCATGCCCTGGCGCAATCAACCGCTTTACTCGGCCTGGCGTCGGGCAGCGGCCTTCGATCGTACCCCCGAGTTGGCCGGCATCACTGACTTTCGGCGCTGCATCGCCACGCTGCCGGAGAGTCCGGCCGCGGCGATTTCGCAGATACTCGCCGCCCTGGGGGTGGCAGACGATCGGCTGGAGGATTTTTGCCAGCGGCAACTGCTGACTGTCGCCGGCTGGAGCGCCTGGCTGCGCTATAAAACCTGGCCGAACGAGCCGGCGCAGGCCGCGGAGGCTTTGCTGGAGTTGTTGGCGATTCGTCTGGCCTACGACTATGCCCTGTACATCCGCGTCGCCCAGCCGCTGGAACTGCAGACCTGGCGTTTGCGCTGGCAGGCGTCGGCCGTGTCCAGCGACCCGGTTGCCGAGGACTCGCTGCAGATTCGCCATGCGCTGCAATGGGCTTACGAACTGGCCGGACAGCGCTCGCTATTGGCCCGCTTGGCCTCGCCGCCGCCTGCCGCAAAGCTGGTTCCGGCCGAGCGCAAGGCGCTGCAGGCGGTGTTTTGCATCGACGTTCGCTCCGAAGTCTATCGCCGGGCGCTGGAAGCGGTGTCCGCCGACATCGAAACCTTGGGCTTTGCCGGTTTCTTTGGGTTCCCGATCGAGTACATCGGCCTTGGCCACCATCACGGCCAGCCGCAATGTCCGGTGTTATTGCAGCCGAAATTCCGGATCAGGGAGAGCGTAGCCGAGGCCGATGTCGGCGATCTGCGCAAAATCCTGGAAAAACGCTGGCTCAACAAACGCCTGAATCGGTTGTGGAAGGGATTCAAACACTCGGCGGTTTCCTGCTTTTCCTACGTCGAGATTTCCGGTTTGACCTTTGCCGGAAAGCTGTTGAGCGATAGTTTGGGTTTGACCCGCACGGTGGCCAAACCGGGTAGCGCCGGACTGGACCGGGCCGTGGTGCAGCGGATCGGGCCGGTCATCACCCGCCAGCGCGGGCGGCTGATCGCCAACGGTCCGGTGGTCGAAACCGGCATTGCCTTGGGGGAACGGATCGAACTGGCCCGCAAAGCTTTGCAAGGCATGAGCTTGAACGACGGCTTCGCCCGCCTGGTCTTGCTCTGCGGCCATGGCAGCAGCACGGTCAACAATCCGTACGCAGCGGGACTGGATTGCGGCGCCTGCGGCGGCCATAGCGGCGAAGCCAACGCCCGGGTGGCCGCGGCCGTGCTCAACGACCGCGAGGTTCGGGCCGGTCTGGCGGCGCAAGGCATTGCCATCCCCAGGGAGACCTGGTTCGTCGCCGGGCTGCACGATACCACCACCGATCAGGTACGGCTGTTCGATCTGGACCAGGTACCACATTACTTCGCCGCCGATCTAGCGCAATTGCAGGATTGGCTGGAGCAGGCCTCGCAATTGTCGCGGCGGGAGCGGGCGTCGGCTCTGGGTCTGGCCGATGTCGACGCCAAGGCGCTGTGGCAAGCGATGCTGAAACGCAGTCGCGACTGGGCCCAGATCCGGCCGGAATGGGGCCTGGCCGGAAACGCCGCCTTCATTGCCGCGCCGCGGCAACGCACGGCTCACGCCGGTTTTGACGGCCGGGTGTTTCTGCACAACTACGATTATCGCCAGGATGGCGACGGCGCGATTTTGAACCTGATCATGACGGCGCCGATGGTCGTCGCCAGTTGGATCAATCTGCAGTACTACGCCTCGGCCGTCGACAACCGGCGCTTCGGCAGCGGCAACAAGGTTCTGCACAACGTGGTCGGCACCATCGGTATCCTCGAAGGTAACGGCGGCGACCTGCGGGTCGGGCTGCCTTGGCAATCGCTGCACGATGGTCAGGCGTTGCGCCACGAGCCGGTACGCCTGAGCGTGATCATCGAAGCCCCGGCGGCCATGATCGAACAGGTGCTGGACAGCCAGGCCGAAGTCCGGCAGTTGGTGGAGAACCGCTGGCTGCATTTGCTGCGGATCGAGCCGGGCGACGGCCGTTGTTTCCGTTACGGCGGCCCGAACGCTTGGCAACCCGTTTCCCTAGACCCCGAGGAGTTTTGACATGACTGTATCCACCCACGACGGGCTCGGTCCTGCCGCAGCGGATCACTTGGATCTGCTGGAGGCCGAGGCCCTGTTCATCTTGCGCGAAGTGGCGGCGGAATGCCGGCATCCGGTGTTACTGTTCTCCGGCGGCAAGGATTCGGCCGTCCTGCTGCACCTGGCCTACAAAGCGTTTCATCCGGAACGGATCGGCTGCGCCCTGTTGCACATCGACACCGGCCATAACTACGCCGAGGTGATCGCCTACCGCGACCGCATGGCCGAGCGCTACGCTTGCCAGCTGCACGTGCGCAGCGTCGAGGATTCGATTCGCAAGGGCTCGGTACGCTTGCGGCATGCGCAGGAATCGCGCAACGCGCATCAATCGGTGACCTTGATGGAAGCGATCGCCGAGTTCGGCTTCGACGCCTGTTTGGGCGGCGCCCGCCGCGACGAGGAAAAGGCGCGGGCCAAGGAACGCATCGTCAGCGTGCGCGACGAATTCGGCCAATGGGAACCCAAGAATCAACGCCCGGAGCTGTGGTCCTTGTACAACACCCGCGTGGCGTTGGGCGACCATCTGCGGGTGTTTCCGATTTCGAACTGGACCGAGCTCGATGTCTGGCAATACATCCAGCGCGAGGACATCGAACTGCCCGAGCTGTATTTCGCCCACCAGCGCCAAGTGGTGCGGCGCGGCGACATTCTGGTGCCGGTGACGCATCTGACGCCGGCCCGGGCCGGCGATACCGTGGAAACGGTCAGTTGCCGCTTCCGTACAGTCGGCGATATTTCCTGCACCGCGCCGGTGGCGTCGACTGCGGTCAACGTCGCCGACATCATCGCCGAAACCGCGCAATGCCTGCTGACCGAGCGCGGCGCCACGCGTCTGGACGACCGCGCTTCCGAAGCGGCCATGGAACAACGTAAAAAAGAGGGGTATTTCTGATGAACGCAATCGTGAATTCAAGCTCCGACAGCTTTGACACCGGAACGGAGCCGACGACTCGCCCGTCCGGCTTGTTACGGTTCATCACGGCCGGCAGCGTCGACGACGGCAAAAGCACGTTGATCGGCCGCTTGCTCTACGACACCGGCAACGTTGCCGCCGATCAATTGGCGTCGATCCAGGCCACCTCGCATAAGCGCGGGCTGGCCGCCATCGATTGGTCGTTGTTGACCGACGGCCTGATCGCCGAGCGCGAGCAGGGCATTACCATCGACGTGGCTTACCGCTATTTCGCCACGGTGCGCCGAAAGTTCATCATCGGCGACGCCCCTGGCCACGAGCAATACACCCGCAATATGGTCACCGCCGCCTCCAGCGCCGATCTGGCGATTCTGCTGGTCGATGCCCGCAAAGGCGTCGTCACCCAGACCCGCCGCCACGCCTATCTGGCGCACTTGCTCGGCATCCCCGAGCTGGTGCTGGCGGTTAACAAGATGGATCTGGTGGATTGGCAGCCCGCGGTCTACCAGGCCATCGTCGACGAATTCAATGCCTTTATCGGCCGGCTGGGCCGGCACCATGTGCAGGCGATTCCGCTGTCGGCGCTGAACGGCACCAATCTGGCGACTCGGTCCGAGGCCATCCCCTGGTATAGCGGCCCCAGCCTGCTCGAACATCTGGAATCCAGCCCGGCCAGGCGCGATGCCGACGTCGCGCCGTTCAGGCTGCCGGTGCAGCGGGTCGTGCGGGTGATGCTGGGCAACGCCGCCGACGGGGCCAGCGATGCGGAGTTCCGGGGTTATCAAGGCACGCTGGCATCGGGACGCTTGCGCTTGGGCGACGAAGTGGCGGTGATGCCCGGCGGCCAGCGCGCTCGCGTCGCGCGTTTGAGCGTGGCGGAGCGCGACTTGGCGGAAGCCGGCGCCGACCGTTCCGTGGTGGTGGCGTTGGATAGCGAGATCGACATTTCCCGCGGCGACATGCTGTGCGATTCGCAGCAGTTGCCGCAGGTGACCAAAACCCTGAGCGCCGATATCTGCTGGCTATCCGAGCAGCCGTTGGACTTGCGGCGCAAGTACTTGGTCAAGCACACCACCCGCAGCGTCAACGCCGCGTTCGCGGAGCTGAGTTATCGGGTCGACGTCAATACGCTGGCCCATCAGCCGCAGCCGGATTCGGCGCAGATGAACGATATCGTCCGGGCCACGCTGAAGTTGCATCAACCCATTTGCGCCGATGCCTACAGCGACAATCGCACGACCGGCAGTTTCATCGTCATCGATCCGGTGTCGTTGCATACGGTGGCGGCCGGCGTAATCGTGCGTTGATACCTTATCGAGCAGGGAAGAAACCATGAATTGGAATGAATTTGTCCAACTGTTGGCCGGGTTGATCTCGGTGGGGAATCCGATCACAGCCATGCCGGTGTATATGGCGTTGACGGCGCGCAAGAGTCCGGCCGAGCGCCGGCAGACCGCCATCACCGCTGCCTTTGCGGTGACGATGGTATTGTTGACCGCGTTGCTGGCCGGCGAGCCGATTCTGCGCTTTTTCGGTATCGGCCTGCCGGCGTTTCGCGTGGCCGGCGGCTTGCTGCTGTTGCTGATGGGGATGTCGATGCTGCGGGCCAGCGACGACCGCTCCCGGCATACCCCGGAAGAAGACGCCGAATCGCAGGACAAGGCCTCGGTGGCGGTGGTGCCGTTGGCGATCCCCTTGCTGGCGGGGCCGGGCGCGATCAGCACCACCATTGTTTACGCCCACCGCGATTTGTCGTTGAACCACTATCTGCTGTTCGGCGGTGTGATCGCGACTGTCAGCAGCATCGTCTTGCTGTTTCTGCTGCTGGCGCCGCGGATCGTGGCGATCATGGGTCAAACCGGCATGAACCTGGTGACGCGGGTGATGGGGTTGTTGCTCAGCTCCATCGCCGTGGAATTCATCGCCGGCGGGATGACGGAACTGTTTCCGCTGTTGGCCGGCGGCCGATAAGCGGCCGGGGGAGCGTTCATGCCGATCTCGACCGCCGACGAAAGCGTTTATTGCGGGCAGCGGGTGGCCCTGCTGACCCAGCACGGCAAGCAAGCCCCGCTGAGCGAGGTGCTGGGCCACTGCTTGGGTTGCCGAATCGAGCATGTCGACCGCTTCGATACCGATAGCCTCGGCACCTTCACCCGCGATATTGCCCGCGCCGGCAGTCAGTTGGAAGCAGCCCGGCGCAAGGCGCAAATCGGCATGGAATTGTCCGGCCTGAGCATAGGCCTGGCCAGCGAAGGCGCGTTCGGGCCGGACCCGGTCAGCTTCATGCTGCCACACAATCTGGAATTGCTGGTCTGGCTCGACGCCCGTTTGGGCATCGAAGTTGTCGCCACCGCATCCGGCGCCACCAATTTTGCCCACCAAACCGTGACCAACTGGGAAGACGCCGAACGTTTTGCCTTGGCGGCCGGGTTTCCGCAGCACTATCTGATCGTGCGTCCGGACCAGCAAGACCATCCCGAGTTTCGCAAAGGCTTGGCGACTTGGCCCGAGTTGCAGGCGGCGGTCGCCTGGGCGCTGGCCGCCTCATCCGCGCGGCAGGCCTTCATCGAAACCGACATGCGCGCCTTCGCCAATCCAACCCGCATGCTGAACATCCGCCGCGCGGCCGAAGTGTTGGCGCAAAAGCTGCTGTCGCTATGCCCGGTCTGCGCCGCGCCCGGTTTTGCCGTCTCCGGCAGCGTGCGCGGTTTGCCGTGCGAGGATTGCGGACTGCCGACGAACGACGCCAAAGCCGATATCCATGCCTGCGTGCGCTGCGGCCATCAGGTTGCAGTCGCGCGCGAACGCCGTTTCGCCTCGGCCGGCCATTGCAATTATTGCAATCCTTGAGGCCTTGGCCCGCTCCTACAGGATTTGAACAGGCCAGTTTATTGCGTAGGCTACATCACTAAATTGCCAAAGCCTATTCAAGGTAAAGGTTCCCGGCATATAACCGCGTTTCGACAGAGTATTAAATGCGAATAGGGCGGATGCAGTAACTCCAGATGGGGCTTGATATAGCGCGAGGCTTTTGCCGTATTGCTCGGTAAAGGCCAACGCATAAGCCATTAAAGCGTATCCTGCCGAGTCAGATGCGCTTCCGGCGTATTGACAAGCGCCGATTCGATCGCGGCTATGTCTTGGGTTTTCAAATTGTTGGCTTCAATTTGCGGCATATCAAACTCTCTGTGACAATTCATGGATTTGATCGCGCGATTAATCAAGCGGTGTTTTGTACCTAAAAACAGGGGGCATATGCCAAACTTTGCGGTAACGACGGCATGGGCTAGGATGAGTACGGTAAGACTTAGCGCGCAATTTTTGCCCGCCATGAAGCCGATAGCAATACGTGGGTACAAACAACTGCCCACGCTACCCGAATATGGTCCGGTACCTTAGCTCTCCGCCGATCCAAAGCTATATCTCTGGTAACGTAAACTTTTCCAATGTATTTGGTAGGGAAATTTAATTGAACATCTTTATCGATGAATCTGGTTCGTTTGTGAATGCTACTAAGCCAGGATCATGGAATTCTATTGCCGCTTATATGACTCCAGAAGGCGATAGGAAACACCTTAGAGAAATCGTGAAAGGACTTAAGCGAACAGTTGGTGCGCCACACAATGTCGAGGTCAAACTGAATCAGCTCACTGAACTCCAATACTTTGACTTTCTGAGCCGACTTGGTGCCCTTCAAGGTGTCTTGTTTTCCGTTGCAACCGATGCCGGGTTAAATGAAATCGCTGAAATAACTGGCCATCAAAAGGGGCAGGTGGAAAAAATAACGGAACATCAGGATAAGATGCTTCACCAGACTGCTCGCGAACGTATACAAGCTCTTTCGGAGAAGGTGGCAGCTCTTGCTCCACAGCTCTATATTCAGCTTCAATGTCAAGTATGTTTACTTGATAACGTTGTTAGAAATGGAGTTCTCTACTTCGTCCAAAGGCAACCAAAACATCTTGGTAGATTTCGATGGCGAATAGACCAAAAAAATTCAAGTCGAACAGAATATGAAAAGTCGTTTGTATCGCTAACACCGGTATTTCTTCAGACAATTTCTCTCTCCGAGCCGATGATAGCACTGAAGGAGGCTGATTATTCGGCATTCGATCGATTCCGTTACTCAGAAAATGAGCGTCCAAACTACTTAAAGGAAACCTATGGTATTGAAATAAACGATGCCGGTCCGGTCACTAACATCGGTATGTTGATCCAAGAAGACCTTGATTTTGTTGATTCGAAACAAAACCTTGGTGTCCAAGTAGCAGACCTTCTTGCTTCCGGTATTCGGCGGTGCTTAAGGCTGGAGTTCACTAATAACGAGCTTGCCGCTCACTTATTGGGGCGACTGATGGTACAAAACATAAGAAAGCAGCCCCCAATAAGATTTATAGGGTTCACAAAAATGGAAAATCGGATGCCCGATACGGAGGCGAAACTTTCAAAGATTATGGAGCTTAGCGCTCGGAATATGATTGTTTCTGTATGATTGAGCTAATGTCTGATTTCAGTAATTCGTTCGTTACAATTTGAGATTAAATTTATTAAGATCAATAGCTTGGCGCCAGTAAAAAACCTACTTTAAAATTAAACACTGGTAAGGCCTCAAAAGAGAGGTGATGCCTACCCTACATCTAAGCCGTCCTTCCGATCGTCAATAACTCAAACCCATGCCCCAATCCCATTCACTCAATCTCAAATCCGGCCAAATCGACCTCACCCACGGCGGCGGCGGCCGGGCCATGGCGCAGTTGATCGATCAGTTGTTCATCAAGCATTTCGACAACGACTTGCTCAATCGGCGTAACGACCAGGCCTTGTTCAACGTGCCGGCCGGGCGTTTGGCGATCAGTACCGACGGTCATGTGATTTCGCCGCTGTTTTTTCCGGGCGGTGACATCGGCTCGCTGGCGGTGCACGGCACGCTGAACGACGTGGCGATGTCCGGCGCCAAACCGCTGTATCTGGCGGCGGCTTTCATCCTGGAAGAAGGCCTGCCCCTGGCCGACCTGGATCGCATCGTCGCCAGCATGGCGGCGGCGGCGAATAAAGCCGGCGTGCCGATTGTGACCGGCGATACCAAGGTGGTCGAGCGGGGCAAGGCCGACGGCGTGTTCATTACCACCACCGGCGTCGGCTTGGTGCCGGACGGTGTCGAGATTTCCGGCGAGCGCGCAGCAGCGGGTTGCGCGGTGCTGCTGAGCGGTTCGATCGGCGACCACGGCGTGTCCATCATGGCCAGTCGCGAGAACTTGCAGTTCGAGACCAGCATCGTTTCCGACTCGGCGGCCTTGCATGGTTTGGTGGCCGATATGGTGAACGCGGCGCCGGACGCGATCCGCTGCCTGCGCGACCCGACCCGCGGCGGCCTAGCAGCGGTATTGAACGAGTTGGCCGGCCAGTCCGGGGTCGGCATCGTGATCGACGAAGCCCGGATTCCGGTCAAGGCCCAAGTCAAGGCGGCCTGCGAAATTCTCGGTCTCGATCCTTTATACGTCGCCAACGAAGGCAAACTGGTCTGCATCTGCGATGCCGATGCGGCCGAGACGCTGCTGGCGACGATGCGCCGGCATCCCTTGGGTAGCGCCGCCGCCATCATCGGCGAAGTCGTGGCCGATCCGCACCGTTTCGTGCAAATGACCACGGCTTTCGGCGGCCGGCGCATCGTCGATTGGCCGGTAGGCGAGCAACTGCCGCGCATCTGCTGATGGCGGGCAAGGCCATCCGCGCCCGCGGCGTGGTGCAGGGCGTCGGTTTTCGGCCGGCGATTTGGCATTTGGCGCGGCGCTGCGGCCTGACCGGCGAGGTCTGGAACGACGGCGAAGGCGTGATGATTCATGCCTTCGGCAACGCCGAGGCTTTGGAGCGGTTTATCGCCCGGATTCCGCGCGAACTGCCGCCGTTGGCGAGGTTGGACGCGCTGGAATGCCGGGATTTGAATCAAGCCGCGCCGGACGAATTTCGCATCGTCGCCAGCCGGCCGGACGGCATCGCCACGCCTATAGCCGCCGACGCCGCCACCTGCCCGGAGTGTCTGGCCGACATCGCCGACCCAACCAATCGCCGCTACCGATATCCCTTCACCAACTGCACCCACTGCGGCCCGCGCCTGTCCATCGTCCGCGCCGTGCCTTACGACCGGGCCAACACCAGCATGGCGGCCTTTGCGATGTGCCCGGACTGCCAGCGCGAATATGACGATCCGGCCGACCGCCGCTTTCACGCCCAAGCCAACTGCTGCCCGGTTTGCGGGCCGAGCTTGTGGCTGGAAGCGGCCGAGAACAGCAGCGAACCCGCGTGCGGCGCCACCGGCAGCCAAACTAGGATGGTTCCGTTCGCCCCGAGCATTTCGAAGGCTGCAGTGGAGAATTCGCGGCCCCAAGTCAAGCCGCTTATGCTTCGACCAGCTCAGCACCAACGGCTTGACTTAAAGGCATTGGCGCCGGACGTGGGCAGCATGGACGATGTCATCCGGCAAACTGCCGAATTGATCCGCCAAGGCCGCATCGTCGCCATCAAAGGCCTGGGCGGCTTTCATCTGGCCTGCGATGCGACCAATGCCGCGGCGGTGGACACCCTTCGCCAACGCAAGCGCCGTTACGCCAAACCGTTCGCGCTGATGGCCCGCGATTTAGCCATGGTGCATCGTTTTGCCGCAGCCGACGCGGCCGAAATCCTTGCCCTGCAAGACAGGGCCGCGCCCATCGTGCTGCTGCGCGCCCGCGGCGAAGCGCTGGCCGGCGGCGTGGCGCCGGGCGACGCCAAACTCGGCTTCATGCTGCCTTACACCCCGTTGCATACTTTGTTGATGCAGGAGTTGCACGATCCCATCGTGCTGACCTCCGCCAACGTCAGCGACGAGCCGCAATGCACCGATAACGACGATGTGCGGCAAAAACTGGCCGGCATCGCCGACTATTTTCTGCTGCATGAGCGCGACATCGTCAACCGGCTGGACGATTCGGTGGCGCGGCTGATGGACGGCGAGATCCGCCTGCTACGGCGGGCGCGCGGTTATGCGCCGCAGGCGTTGCCGTTGCCGCCCGGTTTCGAGCAGGCCGCGCCTGTGCTGGCGATGGGGGCCGAGCTGAAAAACAGCTTCTGCCTGCTCAGACCCGGCCAGGCCGTGGTCAGCCAACATATCGGCGACCTGGAAAATGCTGCGGTACAAACCGATTACCGCCACGCCATCGAGCTGTACCGGCAGTTGCACGGCTTCCGGCCCGAGCTATTGGCCCGGACTGCAAATGCCGTTCGCCCTGAGCTTGTCGAAGGGCGCTCCACCTCGGACTCCGACACGCCCGGCCTCTCTATCTCGCAGGGTAGCGACCCAAGGCCGGAGGGTAGTAGCGTCGGGTTGATAATCGCGATAGACCGCCACCCCGGCTATTTGTCCAGCCAGTACGGCCAAAGCTTGGCGGCGGCGGACGGCGTGCCCTGCGTCCCCGTGGCGCATCATCACGCCCATTTGGCTGCCTGCCTGGCCGAACACGGCGTGGCGCTGGACGCGCCGCCGGTATTGGCGGCGATATTCGACGGGCTGGGCATGGGCGAGAACGGCGAGCTGTGGGGCGGCGAGTTCTTGCTGGGCGATTACCGCGGCTTTAGCCGCTTGGGCCATTTTCAGCCGATGGCACTGCCCGGCGGTAGCCAGGCGATGCGCGAACCCTGGCGCAATGCCTATGCCCAGCTCCGGCATTATTTGGTTTGGGACGAACTGCTGGCGGAATTCGGCAGTCTGCCGTACTTCCAAGGATTGGCGGACAAGCCGCTGGCGATCTTGGATACGATGATGGCGAAAAACTTGAACGCACCGCTCTGTAGCTCGGTCGGTCGCTGGTTCGACGCGTTCGCCGCCGTGCTGGATTTGCACGCCGACCGAGCCGATTACGAAGGCCAGGCGGCGATTGCGCTGGAGAATTTGGCTGCGCCGGTATTCGCCAGCGAAGCCGCCTATCCGCAGGCTTGGCAGCTAAACCAAATGGAAGGAAAGCAGGTGTTGACTTGGCGCGGCCTATGGCAGGCGGTGTTGCACGATCTGGCCGGCGGCGCCGATAAGGCGGCGATTGCCGCGCGTATCCACCACAGCCTGGTCGCGGCCAGCGTGGAAAGCTTGTGCCAACTTGGCCGGGAAGCCGCGGCAGACACGGTCGTGCTGAGCGGCGGCGTATTTCAAAACCGGTTATTGCTGGAAGGCGTGGCGGAAGGCTTGCGCCGCCGCGGTAAAACCGTGTTGTTGCCGCAACGTTATCCGGCCAACGACGGCGGCTTGGCTCTGGGCCAGGCCGTTATCGCCGCCGCGGCCGGCATCAATTAGCGGCGTTGCTGCCGGCCAGTTCGACATTGAAGTGGCCGTAGCGTTGCAAGATTGCCGGCAACAGCAGCAGGTTCAGTGCCGTGGACGATGCCAGGCCGCCGATGATGATGGCCGCCATCGGCCCCATGATCTCTCGGCCGGGATTGTCGCTGCCGACCGCGATCGGCAACATCGCCAGTGCGGTGACCAGGGCCGTCATCAGGATTGCCGGCAGGCGTTCCTGGGCGCCGCGGATCAGCGTTGCGGTGGACCATTCCTGGCCTTCGAATTCGATCAAATGCCGGTAATGCGAAATCAGCATGATGCAGTTGCGCACGGTGATGCCGAACAGAGTGACGAAGCCGACAAACGAGCCGACCGACAATGTGGCATCGGTAACCACAACGGCGGCGACGCCGCCCAACAGCGCAAACGGCAGGTTCAACAAGGTCAGCAGCATATGGCGCAGACTGCCCAAGGCGATAAACACGAAAATCAGCACGCCGGCGCCGGCCAGTAAGGCGTGGACTACCAAGCTTTCGCGGGCTTTGGCCTGTTCCAGCGCCGCGCCGATGAATTCCGGATAGCTGCCGTCGCGCCAGTTCAATTCGGTTTGTACCCGTTGCTTCAGTTCGGCCATGAAGGCATCCATATCGCGGCCTTCCACCTTGCAGGTCACGGTTTGGATCCGCTGCGCGCCCTGGTGCAGGATGTTGTAGCGGCCCTCGCCGTGGCGAACGTCGGCCACTTCGCCCAGCAAAACCCGCTGGCCTTCGTTGTTTTTCAGCGGCAATTGCGCCAAATAATCCGGCTGGCTGCGCCATTCCGGCGGCAGCGATACCGCGACGTTGAAGATGCGATTGCCCTGTAAGTTCTTGCCGACGATGCGGCCCTCGTACGCGGTTTGCAAGGCCGCCATCACTTGCGCCGGGCTGATGCCGCGGAATTTCAGGCGTTCCAGATCGAGTTGCACTTGCAGCAAACTGGTGGCCGGCGGCGAACGCAATTGCACGTCTTCGGCGCCGGGCAGGGTCTCGATCAGCGCGGCCAGTTGTTGGGCCTTGGCGTCCAGCTCCGCCAGATCGTAGCCGTAGATGTTGACCACCACCGGCGCGGTGTAACCGGAAATGGTTTCGTCGACCCGTTCGGTCAGGAAGGTGTTGGCCTCGTAATGAATGCCGGGGAATCTGTCCAGAATGGCGCGGATTTCGTCCAGCACCCGCTGCTGTTCGGCGCCGGAAAGGGGATGCAAACGCACTTCGTATTCGCTGTAATGGCTGCCGTAAGTGTCGGCGCCCCGTTCGGCGCGGCCGGCCCATTGCGATACCGATTCGACGCCGGTCACCGCCATCAGCCGTTCGCTCACCAGGCTGCCGAGCCGGATCGATTCCGGCAACGAGGTACCGGGTACGCTGGCGGTGTGGACGATGAAGTGGCCTTCGCGCAGTTCCGGCAGAAATTTGTGGTCCAGTTGCAGGAAGGCGGCGATGCCGGCCAGGCAGGCTAGTGCCCCGGCCAGGGCTACGGTTTTGAAATGGCGAATCGCCCACAGCAATTGCCTGGCATATATCGGTTTCAGCCAACGCAACAGCGGCGGATCGCTATTGTCGGGCAATTTGGCTTTGAACAGCAGATGGCACAGCGCCGGCGTCAGCGTCAGCGCTACCAACAGCGACATCAGGATCGCCAGGATGTAGGACGCGCCGAGCGGCGCGAACAGCCGGCCGCTGACGCCGTCCAGCGTCAGCAGCGGCACGAATACCAGCGCGACGATGAAGCTGGCGTAGACCACCGAGCCGCGCACTTCCAGCGAGGCTTGGTAGACCACGTGTTCGGTCGGGTCCGGAAAGATTTTCAGGCGGTTTTCCCGCAGGCGGCGGAAGATGTTCTCGGTATCGATGATGGCGTCGTCGACGACTTCGCCCAGCGCGATCGCCAGGCCGCCCAACACCATAATATTCAGATTCACGCCGCATTCCAGCAGTACCAGCGCGGCGCTGAGCAGCGACAGCGGAATCGCGGTGGCGGCGATGAAGGCGCTGCGTAAGTTGAACAAGAACAGGTAAAGCACCACCAGCACGAACAGTCCGCCGAGCAACAGGTGTCCGGACAGGTTATGCAGCGAGGTTTCGATGTAGTCCGCCGGGCGGAACAGATGCGGGTAAAACGCGATGTTTTGCTGTTGGAAGATCGGCTGGAAGTCCTGCAGTACCGATTCCACCTGGCGCGAGACCGAAAGGGTATTGGCGCCGTATTGGCCGATCACCATCAGGACGATGCCAGGTTTGCCCATGATCTGCGCCGCGCCGATCGGCGGTTCCGCGCCGTAACGGATGTCGGCGACGTCGGCCAGGGTTACGTTCATGCCGTCCTGGCGTTTGACCACCAACTGCTTGAACTGCTCCGGATCGGCCGGTTGGCCGCTGATTTGCAAAGTAAAACGCTGGTTGGCGTTTTCGATGAAGCCGGCGCCGTTCATCTCCGCCGCCCCGGCCGCTGCGGCAACGATATCCTCGATGGCCAGGTTGAAGCGCTGTAGTGCCGCCGGTTGTAGTTGCACCTGCAATTGCTGGATATCGCCGCCGAACACATTGACGTCGGCCACGCCGGGCACCGCCAACAGCCGCGGCACCAGGCTCCAGTCCACCAGACTGCGCAGTTCCATCAGCGATTTGGTCTCGGAGTTGACGCCTAGCGTCAACACCGTGGCCGACGACGACGACAGCGGTATCGCTACCGGCGTGCCGACACCGGCCGGCAAGCGCTGGCCCAGGCTGGTCAGGCGTTCGCTGACCAGTTGCCGGTTGCGGTAAACGTCGCTATGCTCGGAGAAGGTCGCCGTGACGATCGATAAACCCTGAATCGATTGCGAGCGCAGGGTTTGCAGGCCGATCAGGCCGCTGATCGAGTTTTCGATTTGCTGGGTGACCAGCACTTCCACTTGCTCGGTGGCCAGGCCGGGCGCTTCGGTTTGGATGATGACCTGTTTCGGCGCGAATTCCGGAAAAATGTCGAGGCCGGCGTTGGCGAAGCGGTAGCTGCCGTAAATGAACAGCAGCAGCGCCAGCGTGACGACGATGCCGGAATAACGAATCGAAAATCGGACCAGAAGAGCGAGCATGACGGTGGGCGAGATTAAACTAAGCCGGTTATTGTGCCTTGTCGGCCGGCCGCGGTCCATCGCCGCCGATAGGCTTTGCCGGCTCGGCCAAACTGCATTAACATCGCGTTTAACCTGAATCGGGGGAGTTTTCACTGATGGATAGCCAACGCATCGATTTACACAGTGCGATCATTTCGTTGACCTGCGCGCTGGACTTGGTCGGTATCGACGAAGTCAAACACGGTAAGCGGGTGGCGATGATGGCGTGGCACATTGCCGGTAAATTGGCCTGGTCGGCGGAGGATAGGCTCAAGATTCTGCATGCCGGTATGTTGCACGATTGCGGGGTGGCCAAGATCCGCGAACATCGGCATCTGACCGAGTCGTTGGAATGGGACGGTGCCGAAGCGCATTGCGAGCGCGGCGAGCAATATCTGCGGGCCTGTCCGCCGCTCAGCCATCTGGCCGAAGAAATCCGCTATCACCACACCCGCTGGGAGACTCTGGTGCAATTGCCGCTCCCCGCCAGAACCCGGCTGCGCGCCAATCTGCTGTTTCTGGCGGACCGGATTGATGTGCTGCAAGCGCCTTATCTGGCCAGCGAGCAAATTCTGATTGCGGCGCCGAAGATCGTCGAGCGGTTGCAAAGTTATTCCGGCAGTCTGTTTTGTCCGGAATTGGTGGACGCTTTTGCCGATCTGGCGCAAAGTCAGGCGTTTTGGCTGGCGATGGACCCGGATTACCTGGACGAGGATTTGCGCAATCTGGGCGACCACATTCCGATGGTGTTGTTGCCCTATCCGGATTTGCGCGAGATCGCCCGCCTGTTTTCAAGGGTGGTCGATGCGAAAAGCCCCTACACCGAACTGCATTCCGAACGGGTGGCGCAAATCGCCCGCCGGTTGGCGCAATCCTTCGGTATCCAAGGCGCCGACCTCGAACAAGTCGAAATCGCCGGTTTGCTGCACGACATCGGCAAGTTGCGGGTGTCGGAAGACATTATCGACAAACCCGGCAGTTTGACCCCGGAGGAGCGGGCCTGCATGCAGCGCCACAGCTACGACACCTACCGGATTCTGCAGCGGGTGTTCGTCGACTCGAAGATTCCGGAGTGGGCCGGACTGCACCACGAAAATCTGCGCGGCGAAGGTTATCCGTTCAAGACGATTGGCCCGTCTTTGGATTTGGAGTGCCGAATTATCAGCGTTGCCGATATTTTTCAAGCGTTGGCGCAATCAAGACCCTACCGAGCGGGGATGCCCCTGGATGATATCTTGCTGTATTTGCGTCAGCGAGTGGCCGATGGAGTGTTAGATGGTGAAGTCGTTGCGGCGTTAGCGGAAAGAGCCGACGTCTACTACGAACTAGCGCAAGGCCATTTTGCAATGGATTAAATGCTGTAATTGACCGTGAAAATTCGATTGTCAGGCAGTTGACAACAAAAAAGCCGTAATCGTCCTTAGACGGCTACGGCTTTTTGAATTGTTGGACGCTGTTTTGGATTACGCCGCGCCCGTTTTCCTTTTATTGAAGCCCAGCAAGCCAAGCAGGCCGGAAGCCATTAACCAAGCCGCCGCCGGAACCGGCACCGAAGCAACGGAATCGTTGCCGCCTGAGCCGTTGTTCAAACAATATTGAACATACAGCTCTGCCGCTTTGAAGTAATAGTCCTTACTGCCACTGTCTTTGACGTCCAGCACCGCAGTCAATGTCGAAAGACCAGTCGAGGATAAAAAGTTACGTACGTCCAGATTGATATACTGTTTGTAGCCATCAACTTCTTTCCAATTGGGTGACAATGAAGAACCATTAATAGACGTGATGCCGGCGTATTCATGTTTATCTTTCAGCGTACCATTCGTCGCAGAATCATCCGCTGAGGTGGAATCGTCACGCAACCACACTTTAAGGAAGGCGCTGGTGATGCCTGTAGCATCTAATTGGTATGAGAAATTGAGCGTGTAATTGTTATTGCTGGTGTCGCTGTCTGCCTTGGAGATTAGGGTGCCATTGTTGTCGCCAAATAACTTAAGGCTCAATTCTTTAGGCGTACATGCGGTTTGATCGCCGCAATTTCTTTGTCGATATTCATGCTCGTGTTCAGCCTCGAAAACGTTGGAGGCGAAGGCTGTCGATGTAGATACGGCAGCGGATAACACCATTGAAGCTGCGATTAGCTTTTGCATAGTAAGTACCTGGAGAAGTCAATTTAATATTTGGTGATGAGTAAAACTCCTTGCGGCTACGTCCTAAACATCATCTGGTGCCCAGTTTATTTAGATTCTTGAAGTGGTTTAACTGTTCGTTGGTGCCATGTCAAAATTGACATGAGCCCTGAATCGCCCGTTACTCAGGCGGTGGCTGGCGGCCAGGGCGGTTGAATCGGCAAAAAGATTTACGCCATCAAGATATAATCGACCCTATTGCTTTCAAACTGCCCGCGACATGTCCGAAGACCACTATTTCCTGTCCGATCAAACCGTAGAATCTCTGAAAGTTCCGCCGCATTCGATTCAAGCCGAGCAATCGGTGTTGGGCGGTTTATTGCTGGATAACCAGACCTGGGATTCCGTCGCCGACAAGGTCGGCGAGAACGATTTTTATCGCCGCGACCACCGCTTGATTTTCCGCGCGATCGCCGAATTGGCCGAGCGGCAGGACCCGTTCGACGTGGTGACCATCTCCGAGGTGCTGGAAACCACCGGCGAGTTGCAGGATGTTGGCGGCCTGGCTTATCTGAGTATGCTGGCGCGGGACACGCCCAGCGCCGCGAATATCGTCGCCTATGCCAACATCGTTCGCGACCGTTCGGTGTTGCGGCAACTGATCCACGTCGGCACCGAAATCTCCGATTCGGCCTTCAGTACCGAAGGCCGGGAAACCGCCGAATTGCTGGAAAACGCCGAGCGCAAGGTGTTCGAAATCGCCGAACAGCGGCAGAAGGGGCAGGGCGGTTTCAATTCGATCAAATCGCTGCTGGCCAAGGCGGTCGACAAAATCGAAACCCTATACGAATTGGACGGGGACATCACCGGCGCCAGTACCGGCTTCACCGATCTGGACGAAAAAACCTCCGGCTTGCAACCGTCCGATTTGATCATCGTTGCCGGCCGGCCGTCGATGGGGAAAACCACGATTGCGATGAACATGGCCGAAAACGTCGCGCTGAAAAGCGGTATGCCGGTAGCCGTGTTCAGTATGGAGATGCCGGGCGAGGCGCTGGCGATGCGGATGATGTCGTCGCTGGGCCGGATCGACCAGCACAAGGTCCGCACCGGCAAATTGGACGACGACGACTGGCCGCGATTGACCTCGGCGATCAATTTGCTGGCCGAGACCAAAATGTTCATCGACGACACCCCGGCATTGACGCCGACCGAGGTGCGCTCCCGCGCCCGCCGTCTGACCCGCGAACACGGCCAGCTGGGCTTGATCGTGCTGGATTACTTACAGTTGATGCAGTCGCCGTCCAGCGGCGATAACCGGGTACAACAGATTTCCGATATCTCGCGCGGCTTGAAGGCGCTGGCCAAGGAACTCAACGTGCCGGTGATCGCCCTGTCCCAGCTCAACCGCAACCTGGAACAGCGCCCCAACAAACGGCCGGTGATGTCGGACTTACGGGAGTCCGGTGCGATCGAGCAGGACGCCGACTTGATCATTTTCGTTTACCGCGACGAGGTCTATCACGAAGACAGTCCGGACAAAGGCATCGCCGAAGTCATCATCGGCAAGCAGCGGAACGGCCCGTTGGGCACGGTGCGGCTGACTTTCCTGGGCCAATACACCCGCTTCGAAAATTTTGCCGGGGTATACAACGGCCCCGAGGATTACGAATGATCCCGCCGGCTTACGTACGTCTGGATCTGGATGCGGTGCGCCACAACCTGGAACAGGTCAAACGCTACGCGCCGGACAACAAAATCATGGCGGTGATCAAAGCCAACGCTTACGGCCACGGCATGGACCGGGTCGCGGCAGCGCTGGAACGGGCCGACGGCTTTGCCGTGGCCAGGGTGGACGAGGGCGCCCGCTTGCGCCAGGCCGGCTTCGAACAGCCGATTACCGTGTTGCAAGGCTTCGTCTGCGCCGACGAATTGCAACAGTTATTGAAATACCGGCTGACGGCGGTGATCCATGCACCGCAACAAATCGCCATCCTGCAACAGCAACCGGCCGCCGGCGCCAAGCTGGCGGTATGGCTGAAGCTGGATACCGGTATGAACCGGCTCGGTTTCAAAGCCAACGATTTCGCCGCCGCCTATCAGGCTTTGCTAGCCTGTGCGGCGGTCGAACAGCCGATCAATCTGATCACCCATTTCGCCAACGCCGACGATTTATTGGACGACAAAACCCGGCGCCAGATCGATTTGTTCAACGACGCCGTCAAAGATTATCCGGGCCAGCGCAGCATCGCCAATTCGGCTGGCATCATCGGCTGGCCCAGCGTCCGCCTCGGTGCGGGTCAGGACCGGGCCAGCGATTGGGTCAGGCCGGGCTTGATGCTATACGGCTGCTCGCCGTTCGCCGGCAAAACCGGTGCCGATTTCGGCTTGAAGCCGGTCATGAGCTTGCATTCGCGGCTGATCGCAGTCAAAGACATTGCCGCCGGCGAAAGCGTTGGTTACAGCGGTACCTGGACTTGCCGCAGCGCCACCCGCCTGGGCGTGGCGTCCATCGGCTACGGCGACGGCTACCACCGTGCCACCCGCAGCGGCGCGCCGGTGTTGGTCAACGGTCGGCGGGTACCGCTGGTCGGCCGGGTGTCGATGGACATGATTACCGTCAATCTGAACGAGCTGCCCGACGCCCAGCCCGGCGACCCGGTCACGCTATGGGGCGACGGCCTGCCGGTCGAAGAAATCGCCCACCACGCCGACACGATACCCTACACCTTGCTCTGCGGGATTACGCAGCGGGTGCAGGTGATGTCAGGCGAAGGCAGCTGAGTTCTTGGTTTGCTTTGGGATGGCTTGAGGCTGAGGATAACGCCAGCAAGCTGTTAGGAAAGGATCGATCGTGCCCGCAGCGCCGTTTGTTGGTTGCCGCAGGGGTGGCTGTTGTTGATTCGGTAACCCGGTTATCATCCCGTTCTATTCGATTGCTTTATGTGGGAGGCACAATGACTGAGTCTAACCGTTGCAGCCGGACCGGATCGTTTTGGCTAAGTTGTTGGCTGATACTGTTCACACCATGCTCAATTGCGGATGGCAAACCACCCGCCTGGCCAATTTTCGTCGATGAATTCATCGCTGGTTACTTCGAACAACAGCCCACCTTTGCTGCCGAGGCCGGCCGGCACGAGTTCGATGGCCGTTTGCCGGATTGGAGCCCGGAAGGTTTGCGCCGCACCGAACGCTGGCTGGAAGCGCAACGGCTGCAAGCGCTGGCGTATCCGGACCAGGTGCTGACGCCGGCACAACGTTTCGAGCGTGATTATTTGCTGGCGACCGTCGCCAAGGAATTGTTCTGGCGCCAAGTCGCGCGGCGGCCGTTCAAAAGCCCGCAGTTTTATGCCGGCGCGCTGGACCCGAATCTTTACATCAGTCGGCCTTATGCGCCGTTGCCCGAGCGGATGCGGGCGTTTATCGCCTACGCCGGCAACGTACCGCGTGCCGCGGCGCAGATTCGCGCCAATCTGGAACTACCGCTACCGCGCACTTATATCGATATCGGCAAAACCGTGTTCGGCGGCCTAGCCAAGTTTTACGAAGCCGAGGCCAAGGCGGCGTTTGCCGATGTCGTCGACCCAACGCTGCAACGCGACTTCGCCGAACAGGTCGGGCCGGCGGCGCAAGCGCTACGCGAGTTGGTCGACTGGCTGGAGCAGCAAAGGCCGACCGCGACCGACGCTTTCGCGCTGGGACCGGAAAAGTTCAGCCGGATGCTGGCCGACACCGAAGCCGTCGAGATACCCCTGCCGAAACTGGAGCAGATGGGCCGCGCCGATTTACAACGTAATCTAACAGCCCTAAAGCAAGCCTGCCGCCGATTTGCGCCGCAGGCAACCACCGCCGAATGCGTGGCCCAAGCCGAGGTGCACAAACCGCCGGCCGGTCCGGTGGCGGCCGCCACCGAGCAACTCAAGCACTTGAAAGCCTTCGTCGCCGAGCGGCAATTGCTAACAATTCCCAGCGACGACGAAGCAACCGTCGCGCCATCGCCACCCTACGCCCGCTGGAATTTGGCTTACATCGACATTCCGGGGCCTTACGAGCACGGCTTGCCGTCGGTGTATTACGTGGCGCCGCCGGACCCGGGCTGGACCGCGGCGGAGCAGGCTGCCTATCTGCCCGGCCAGGCCAATTTGCTGTTCGTGTCGGCGCACGAAGTCTGGCCCGGCCATTTTCTGCAATTCCTGCACGCCCACCGGGCCGGCTCCAAGTTTGCGCAGTTGTTCGGCAGTTATGCCTTTTCCGAGGGCTGGGCGCATTACGCCGAGGAATTGGTCTGGGAAGCCGGCCTGAACGATGGCGATCCTGAAATCCATATCGGCCAATTGGTCAACGCCTTGTTGCGCGACGTGCGTTTTCTGGCGGCGTTGGGTTTGCACACCCAGGGTTGGAGCGTCGAGCAGGCCGAGCAAATGTTTCGGGAGCAAGCCTTTCGCGACCCTGGCAACGCCCGCCAGCAGGCCGCGCGCGGCACTTTCGATCCAGCCTATCTGAATTACACCTTGGGTAAATTGCTGATTCGGCAATTGCGCGACGACTGGTGCGCCAAGCGCGGCGGCCGCGCCGCCTGGCGCGAATTTCACGACACGTTTTTAAGTTACGGCTCGCCGCCGATTCCGTTGGTCAGCAAGGCAATGTTGGCAGGCGGGGATCGTTAACTCGGCCCTGACGCCGCCGCAGCCGGGTTAGCCGGTCGGGTCCTGGTCCGGAGCTGAACACAACCAGTCCAGACTGGCCGGATCGGCCAGGCCTTGCAGGATGGTGCTCAGGATCAGATCGTCCCAGCAATTCAGTTGGTCCAGCAACGCGTCGGTAGCGGATTCGCCGGCTCGCAGACGGCTTAAAGCCTTCGCCATTGCGGTGGCATTGGCTTGATTCATCAAGTTCAGCGGTTCGGCCTTGCCGTCGCATCAGGTCGAGATTAAACATGTTAAACCTGCCCGTTGCTTTAAAAACACCCGCTTGCCGGGTGGCGATATAGGCCAAATATTGGCAAGACTTCCAGATTTCCGCGGCACTGGGCTCCAGGGCTTGGCATAGCGTCTAGCTTTTTATCAGAGGTTTTCTTGGAGTATTATGGGTGAAATATTTTTAATTAGAGTTACAATTTGTGAAAGTCTTCCCTATTATCTACTTTTGTAAATGTGGCATCCCACTTTCCATCATCTGATTTTGTAAAGCGAGCGACAAGTCCAGTGTAATTTACTCCATTATCTGTTTGTTCTTTTATAGTAAGCCCTTTAAAATTTGGAGTGTCGATGAAACTTAGTAGTTTATCTAAGTCTAAGTCTATTTTATTAAAATTATCAATTTGGCTAATGTCGTCTTTTTTGGTGATTACATTCTGATTTTTTTCTTTAGATTCGTTGTCTGGATTTCTTAAGGCATTAATTTTATCATTTATATTGGACATTCCTCGGTCTAAGGAAGGTCCATGATGTCTGTCGAGATATTTCTTAAAAGTCCAGCTTAAAACCTGTGATGTCACCCAAGCTGTACTTGACAACAGCACTACTTCCCAAGAAATCCAGAAGCTTCCTACGCCTGACTTTAATTCTTGCTTTGAAAAAGGTTCCAATTTATTTAGTAATTCCCGCATATCATTTTTTATTTTTCCTAATTCACTGCTATGTGGTTCGGATTTGAATTTTAGTTCCACTATTATTTTGTTTTTCATAAGTCACCTGTTGTTTGGAAGTTTATGCTTGAATGAGTTTTTCAATTCGTTATTTTTATTGATGTAAAATTAATGAAAAATTGGGTTATAAAGTCTTTTTGATGTGGTTTTCGCGAGCTGTTGTTCTGATCTGAATTTGAAAAACATGTGTTTTATAAGTATGCTCAATTTATTGAGTTATTTTTTCTGTGAAATTTGCTGATACTGGGTCAAGCATCTTTTCTTGATCATTTGATGAATCATTACGAAGCCAATCCAGAGTGGCGGGGTCTTCCAGCGCTTCAAACACCGTGTTCAAAATTAAGCCATCCCAACAATCCAGCTCGTCCAGCAGCGCATCGGCGTTGGTTTCGCCGGCTTGCAACTGGGTCAGCGCATCACCCAACGCGGTGAAATTGGCTTGGTTCAACCAGGCCAGTACTCTGGCTTGGGTTGCGGCGTCGCCGTCGCACCAGGCCAGGATCAAAAACGCGTAATTCTGCAAAAACACTCGGTTGCCTGGATAGGCCTTGTATGCTTCGCGCGCTAGTCGGCGGTAATTGCGGGCTTGCTGCAGCAAGGTGTCGGGGGCGCCGCCGGCCTCGGCTTGCCGGGTGGCTATCTCTGCTAATAGGTGGTAGATTTTCCAGACTTCCGTTATGCCGGGCTCCAGGCCTTGGGATAGCGTCAAGCTTGTTTCGGCCAGTTGCCGGGCTTCGTCCAGCCGTCCGGTCTGGTTTCGCAGCAGATCGGCGAGATTGTTCAATGTTCCTGATAAGTGCAAGTCGTCATTGTCGTCCCGATACTGGTCTATCGCCTTGCGATACCAGGTTTCCGCCGCGGCCGCTTTGCCCTGCGCCTCGTTGACCCGCGCTAATTGATTCCAGGTGCTCGCCGCGCCGCTTTTATCGCCCAAGGCTTCATTGATTTCGGCCGACTTGCGGTAACAGTGTTCGGCATCTTGCCATTGCCGGGCTTCTTGATAGACCCTGCCGAGTTGATACCAAGCCACCGCTTCCATGGCCGGTTCGTTCAGGCTTTGGAACAGGCTTAAGGCCTCTCGGTAGCGATTCAGCGCTTCGTCATGTCGGCCTTCCAGTATCGCCAGCGTGCCTAATTGACCCAACGTCACGCCTTGACCGCGCAAGTCCTGCAATTCTTGATCTATCGCCAAACCATCCAGATAGGCCTGGCGGGCCTCGGCATAGTGGCCCAAATCTCTCAACGCATCGGCCAGATCGGTCAGGCAAGCACCGGTTTGCCGTTTGACATGGTCGCTGGACTCCAATTCGGCCAGCACCGCCAGGGCTTGCTGTTGAAAGTCCGCAGCTAAATTAGGCCGGCCGCCAGCATTAAAACAGCGGCCTATCTGGCCTAAATTTTGCGCCCGCTGGTAACTGGCGGTTTCGCCCAGTTCCGCCAGTACGTGCTCGAAGACTTTTACCGCGTCGGCGATGCGACCGGCGCCAAACAGTTGTTTGCCGCGATTGGTTTGCGCCAGATACCAGGCTTCGGAGCCGACCGTGTTGGCCTGTTGCTCGGCCAGCCGCGCCAGTTCGGCTTGTTCCCGGCGTAAACCGAAAACCCTTAAAAACCAGTTTAGACTATCGGCGAAATCCGCCGCTTGCGGTTCGTCATGCTCGAAAGCACCGCGCACCGCGTACAATAGATTGGGTAGTTCGCGGCGGGCGACGGCGCGGGCGAAATGAGGCTTGCGTTTGTCTTCGTTGGATAAATAATTAGCCAAGCCGTAATAGCGTTGACGATGGGCGGTGGCTAGTGTTTCGCGTTCCGCTTGGTCCAGTTCTGACCACAATAGCGGCGCTAGGGTCGGGTGAAAACGCAGAAACGGCGGATTGACCTCGGGCAGGCTTTCCGCGTTGAGTAACGCGGCGGCTTGTAGTTGTTGGCGCAAGGCCGGCCATGCGGTTTCAGGAATTGCGGTGACGGCCAATAATTCGGGTTCCATCGCGCAGCCCTGAAACACGCCCAGCCGGGGTAGTAAGGCGCGGGCGCGGGCGTCGAGTTTTTCCAGCGACAAATGCAACGATGCCACCAGCGCGGCCGGATGGTCTTCATTCAGCCCGGTGGGGTCTGTCTTATCCAGCAAGGCTTCCAAGCGTCCGCCCAGTTCGGAGATGCGCCGGGTTTTTAACTGGGCGCTGAGTACCCGGATCGATAGCGGATGAAAATCCACCAACGCGAATAACACTACCAGCGCACTGCGCGCCGGTAGCGCTTGGGTCGGCGCCGGTGGCAAGCGGTTCAGTTGCGCGTACCAAGCCAACGCGTCGTCCGGGTTGGCACGGCTGCCCAGGCCGGCCAGTTCGATGGCGAGATGCCGCAAACTGCCTTGAGTGGGGTAGCCGGGGTGGTGAAAGTCCGGGCGGCGGCTGGTCAGCAGCACTCGCGAGCCGCCGGCCTCCGACCAGGCCAGTGCCGCGTCCAGCAGCGGCTTTAAGGCGGCGGCATCCAGACTATCCAGATTGTCCAGAATGATCAAACACGGCGGTGCATTGCGTAGTGCGTCGGTCGCGGCATGCGTATCGGTCAGGCTCTGATCCAACACTACCGACAGCGCTGCGACTGCCACCGCCACGGCATCGCGGCTAGGCGTTTCCGCGTAGTTGACGAACACGGCGCGATGGAACAAGCCGCTGCGCAACAGCCAGCGGCCGGCCTCCAGCGCTAACGCGGTTTTACCCTGGCCGCCGAAGCCGCTGATGCTGATGCGCCGGGCCTGGCCGGCAAAGCCGCGCTCGATTTGCCAGAGTTCGCGGCGGCGGCCGAAGAAACCGGCTTCCGGGCGGGCCGGCAGGAATGGGGGCGCAGCTGGCGGTACGGGCGCTGCGCGTACGGCGCTGAGCAGCGGCGTGTCGGCGCCGCTTTGGTACAGCGTCGGGATGAACCAGTCGTGTAATTTGAGGGTGCGGGTTTGGTTGCCCAGTTGCAATGGGTATTTTTCCGGGTGGTTGTCCAGATAACGCCGGGCCTTATCCAAGGCCAGACCCAGGCTGCGGCCTTTGGCCAGTTCCTGGTAGAACTCGCCTAACAAGGCCTGGGTGGTCTGTACCAGTACCGAATGGCTCATCGCCAGCACAGCTGGAATGCCGGCGGCGGTGAGGCGGGCGGCGACGCTACCCAGCGGTTCGTCGCTGTCGCCGTGGGCGGCGGATTGGCAAGCGGACAGGATCACCAAACCGACTTCTTTACGGTACAGGTATTGGCCCAGCACGGCGGCGGACAGCAGCGCCGATTTACCTTCGCAGTCCTCGAACACTAAATAGCCGGTGTTAGGCGCGCCGCTGGCATCGGCTTCTCGGAAGGAGCCGTGCTCGGCGTGGGCGGCTCTGGCGTTTTTCAGGATGCCGCCGCTTTTATCGAACACGCCGTGACCATCGAAATGCAGGATGTCGATGGCGGGTAGTTGCTCGTCTTCCAGGCGGTTAAGCAGGACGTCCAGCGTGGCTGGGCGCAGAAACTCCACGCTAATCCGTCCCGGCGCGTGCTGGTCTATCGCGTCCAGTATCGCTTCGGCGTCGGCACGCGGATCGATGAAGCCGGCGTCTTCCGGTCGGCTGACTACCATCAGCAAATGCAAGCGGTCTTTGGTTTGGATTTTGAACGGACCGCGGCCTTTATTGGCTCCGGCATAACGGCGACGGATGCTGAGTTTTTCGTGGAACAAAAAGGTGCCGTCCGGCGCTGAAGGGTCGTGCAGCAATTCCCAGGGCAAGCCCAGGATGGCCGGATGGTCGGCGCTGATGGTCAGCAGCCGGGTGTCGCCGGCGGCATCTTGAAAGTCGTTGAACAGGCGTTGCGCTTCGCGTTGACCGAATACCGCATCGAACAGCGCTTTACCTAGCACCGGCAAGCGGGCCTTGATGCGCCGGGCCTCCTGGTCGTCCGGGTCGCCGAGCGCATGAGCTGCGTAGACTTCCACGTACCAGCGCAAGTCTTCATGGTCCCGGACGGTGAGCGGATTGACGAACGGCAGCGCTTTGATTTCGTTGTCGTCCAGCCGGACGATGACGTGCTCCGGATCAGGGAAACGCAAATTGAGTTCTACGGTCATGGCACCTTCCTGGCCGGCGCGGCGTGCGGGATTAGTTTGATTTGCCGCAGTCGTCGCAAATGGCTTTGATGCCGATGCTGGTCAGGGTGTTTAGCACGATCACGGAAATGGCTATCGCCGCTGGATTCAGCGCCGATCCGGCAATGCCCAGTGCGGCCAGCCAGAAATAACTGCGCTCTACGGTGTCCTTGGCGCTGAGGTCTTGCCATTTTTGCCATTGACCTTGCAGATAGCCACCTTCCAGACACAGGTCGTCCCGCAGTTTGCCGCGAAATTTCTCCCAGAACGCGGCAAAACTTTCGCCAGCGGCGCGTTCGACCACGGCGCGTTGCGCGGCATCATCGGGCTGGCCGGATGGCTCGGCGCCTTTGGTTCGGGCCAATGCCGCATCGGCGCCGACGCGGCGTAGCTCGGCGAGTTGGGCTTCCACTTGGTCGGCCAGTTCGGTCAGGGTTTCTGGGGCTAACGGAGTCATGCAGGGTCCTTGAACTCGTGAAGAAATAACCGGGCCTTGGGGCCGGTGCGGCTAACGGCCAAAGTGTAAACCGCCAGTCCGGAAGGCCGCAACTTGCAGGCGACTGCCTTTGCCGAGCGCTAGGTTTGCACTTCTATTTCGTAGCCGGCGTATTTGCGGATGTTGATCACGCCGCTGTCGAAAATCAGATACTGGCCTTTGATGCCGAGCAAGGTGCCGGAGACGGTCGGGTCTTTGTCCATGTTGAAGGATTTGACCTTGGTCGGGTATTCCAGCACCGGATAATTCAGGTTTAGCGCTTCGGCATCGCTGAGCAAGGTCGGCGGTTGGTCGGGGAAACCTTCGGTTATCGAAGCCAGTTCGGATTGGCACTTGCCAAGCAGCTCGTCGCGCAAGGCCGGCAGGTCGAGCTCGACGGTGTTGTTTTTCAGCATTTGTTGCCAACTGGTCTTGTCGCTGACGTGGGCTGCCAGCGCGACTTCGATCAGGCCGGACAAGTGGCGGGAGGCGACTTCGAATACCGGGATGGCTTGCACGGCGCCCTGGTCGATCCAGCGGGTCGGGATTTGCGAGCGGCGGGTGATGCCGACTTTGATGCCGGACGAGTTGGCCAGATAGACGATATGCGGCTGGAAGCAAAATTCCTCGCCCCAGCTCGGTTCGCGGCAGGTGCCGGCGGCGTAGTGGCAGGTTTCCGGCTTCATGATGCACATGTCGCATTGCGCCAGTTTGATGAAGCAGGGGTAGCAATAGCCCTGGTTGAAGCTTTTGTTGGTCTTTTTCGCGCAATGCACGCAAAAGATTTTGCCGGTGTGGCGCAGCGTCAACGGCTTGCCCAGCAGCGGATTTAACGGGAGTTGTTGCTCGCCCACCGGCAAGCTGTATTGCACCGGGCTGGCCAGTTCGCTGCGCATTTTTTCCAGACTGCCTATCACTCGATTAATCCTGTTTCAGCGGTAACGGCGGCTATAATGACAGCGTTTCCAGCTTACTCAAAGAGGATTTGATGTCATTCATGCAAGTGGCCGCGGGCGGCAATATTCCCTACGAAATTAACGTCGTCGTCGAAATTCCGGCGTTCAGCGATCCGGTCAAATACGAAGTGGACAAACACACCGGCGCCTTGACGGTAGACCGTTTCATGGGCACCGCGATGCAGTATCCGTGCAATTACGGTTACATCCCGCAGACTTTATCCGAGGACGGCGACCCGGTGGACGTGATGATCATTACCCCGGCGCCGTTGTTGAGCGGCTGCGTGATCAACTGCCGTCCGGTCGGGATTCTGAAGATGATAGACGAGGCCGGCCCGGACCCGAAATTGCTGGCGGTACCGATGCCGCGTCTGACGCCGTTTTACAACCACGTCACCGACTACCGCGATTTACAGCCGGACAAGCTGGCCAAAATCACCCATTTCTTCCAGCATTACAAAGATTTGGAAGAAGGCAAATGGGTCAGTGTGGAAGGTTGGGGCGGGGTGGAAGATGCTAGGCAGGAGATCATGGCCAGCGTGGCCCGCTATAAACAGTCGCATAGCAGCCGCGGCTGAGCGGCCGCTCCGGCAACCATCGCGCAGATTGCCGGGCTAGGTTTTTTGTTCGATGGTGAGTTTGGTTTGCAGTTGTTCCGGCGGTACCGGGTGAGTCGGTTTCTGGTAGGAAGCCAGAATATGCTTCACATAATTGCGGGTTTCCTGGTACGGCGGGATGCCCTGGTAACGCTCGACGGCGCCTTCGCCGGCGTTGTAGGCGGCCAGGACCAGATCGACCTTGCCTTCGAAATGGCGCAACAGCCAGTGCAGATAAGCGGTGCCGCCCTTGATGTTTTGAATCGGATTGAAGCTGTCTTTGACGCCGAAGCGTTCGGCGGTGGCCGGAATCAGTTGCATCAGGCCTTGGGCGTTTTTATTGGATAAGGCGCTGGGGTTGAAAGCCGATTCGGCTTGAATCACCGCCATGACCAAGGCCGGATCGATGCTGTAGACCGGGGCGATTTGCTTGACCCAGCTTTCCACCAGCTCGCGGTTCGGATTCGGCGCCGCAACCAGTTTGATCTCGGGTTCTACCGGCGGCGGTTGGCAGGCCGGATCGTTGGTCGGGATCGCATCGCCGAAACGGGTCAGCATCTTTTTGGCATGGGTGTCGCCGCGGTCGGCGGCCTGTTTGAACCAGTGGCTGGCCAGCGGCAGGCTGCGGGCGACGCCGCGGCCGTTGAAATACATGAAGCCGATGCTGTAAGCCGACTCGGCGTCGCCTTGCAGCGCGGCTTGGCAGTACATGTCGAAGGCTTGGCGGTAGTCTTGTTTGACGAGGCGGCCGTGTTCGAAATCGGCTGCGGTTTGGCGGATTTGGGCCAGATTGACGGGGTTTGCCTGGTCGGCGCCGGCTGGGGCGTTAGCCAGAACCAACAAGAGTGCCGTTAGGGCGTGGCGTTTCAAGTTCATAAAAATCTCGTTCTGTATTGCTGTGACAAGGCTTTGTGCAAGCCCGGCCGGAAAAGGATGAAACGTCATCCTCCAAGCTTCCAGCTACCGTATACATTGCAAGTGCTTGATCGCCCATCCGGCCGAATCTCCCTGCATTTGCGCCATGCGCCGCATTTGCGGCGCCGCAGCTCCCGTCGGCTCGGAATGCCAACAAATTCAAGCTGTTTCGCACTATACCCACCCAATCGACTAGGCAATATTGCCCATATGGGCAATTCGGTCGACCGACTATACCACAGCGCGGCGACGCGCCAAACATTCGCCTGGCGTCGCCGCGGCGGCGGGCAACACCTCAAAGTCCGTATTTTTTGCGTTTACGCCAGAATGTGGCGCGGCTCATGCCGGCATAGCGCGCCGCTTGCTCCAGATTGCCGGCGCCGATTTCCAAGGCTTCGCGGATCAGCGCCGCTTCGGCGGCCGGTTTCGGTCGCGATAGCGGTTGGGTCGGTTGCGGCATCGGCGGACGGACCGGCTCGCGGAATTCCGGCGGCAGATCGGCGATGCCCAACTCGCCGCCGCGACCGACCGCATAGGCGTATTCGACTACGTTATTCAATTCCCTGACATTGCCGGGCCAATCATAATCCAACAACAAGCGCATCGCTTCCGGCGCGATGCGGTCTACGAAACGATGGCCCTGCAGATTGTGCCGATTGATCAGGTGCTGTAACAGCAGGCCGATATCGAGCCGGCGTTCCCGCAACGGCGGCAGAAAGATCGGCACCACTCGCAACCGATACATTAAATCCTCGCGGAAACGGCCGGCCTTGACTTCTTCCCGCAACGAGCGGTGGGTGGCAGCGATGATGCGGACATCGACGCTGACCGGGTGGTCGCCGCCGACAGGAATGAAATTGCGTTCCTGCAACACCCGCAGCAACTTGGCTTGCAACTCCAGCGGCAGCTCGGCAATTTCGTCCAGAAACAGGGTGCCGCCGTTGGCGCGCTGAAACAGCCCGGCGTGGTTGCGCATCGCCCCGGTAAAGGCGCCCTTGACGTGGCCGAACAGTTCGCTTTCCAGCAGGCTCGGGGTCAGCGCCGCGCAATTGATCGCCAGAAACGGCTGGTAGTGGCGCGGACTTTCCAGATGCAGCGCGTGCGCGACCATTTCCTTGCCGGTACCGGATTCGCCGCGGATCAATACCGTGGCTTCGGTTGCCGCGACGTTGCGGATGATTTGGATCGCTTCCAGCATTTTCGGATCGCGGGTCAGAATGCCGTGGAAGGTTTCCCCCGTCGGCAGCGGCAATCCCGCGGTTTGATGTTGCGGCTGCAGATATTCGATCGCGCCGGCGAAGTTGCCGGCATTGTCGTAAAAGGCTTTGGCGGTGCGGTAGCAATCCAGCGTCCGCCCGTCCGGATGGCGGACGCGGACCGCTTGAGCTTTGACGATGCCAAGTTGGGCCAGATTGCACGGGTCGTTAGCGTTGTCGCAATTCAAAGCGGTTTTGCACGGTTTGCCTACCGCACTCGCGGCGCTCAAGCCTAGTAGTTGTTCGGCCCCTTTGCTCCACAGCAGGATGTCGCTGTTGGCGTCGACGATGAACACCGCGCCGGTTTCTAATAAATCGGTCATCACCTCCAGCACTTGATCGGCGCCGATTTGCCCAAGCCAGCGTTTTAGCTGTGGTGAGGAAAAGGCCATGTGTTTGCTCCGTAATGTTTCAAGTTTTGTTTCAAGTGTATCACTGCTGTTTCAGTGTTTCATTTTGAAACACAGCGCCAGCGGCCAGCCGGCGCCGATTGGATCGGTTACCGGCAGTCGGAGACAACCAAGCGAGATTTTTTAGTCAAAACAAATGTCTAGCTCTGGCGGTTCCTGCCGCTGCGGCCTGAACCTCGCGCTGGCGGTTTGCGAACCGGCATGGTGAAACTGGCATGAGTCTTGATATAGAAACATTAACTTATTCTTATTTTGCGATAAACGGAGCAGGTCATGATTTTCAGACAACTCTTCGAAACCGAAACCGCCACTTATAGCTATTTGCTCGGTTGCGAGCGGACCCGTCGCGCTTGCCTGATCGATCCGGTGGCGTCGGAATTGCCGCTGTACCTGGAGCTGTTGCAAAGTCTGGATTTGAAACTGGTTTACACCCTGGAAACCCACGTTCACGCCGACCACATTACCGGTTCCGGCTTGCTGCGGGAAAAGGTCGGCAGCAAAAGCGTGGTGCACCGCGATGCCGGCGCAATGTGCGCCGACTTGCTGGTGACGGACGGCGTGCCGTTGCAGGTCGGCGATTTGCAACTGGAAGTCCGGCATACGCCCGGCCATACCAACGGCTGCGTCAGTTACGTGATGGCGGACCGGGTCTTCACCGGCGACGCCTTGCTGATCGGCGGCAGCGGCCGGACCGATTTTCAACAAGGCGATGCCGGTCAGCTATACGACAGCATCACCGGCAAACTGTTTACCCTGCCGCCCGATACTCTGGTTTATCCCGGCCACGACTACCAAGGCAATACCGTTTCCACCATCAAACAGGAGATGGCGAAAAATCCGCGTTTGGGCGGCGGCAAGAGCCGCGACGAGTTCATCGCCATCATGAGCGAACTGAAACTGGCCTATCCGAAATTCATCGACCAAGCCTTGCCCGCCAACCAGGCGTGCGGTTCGTTGAGTTAGGAGCGCTGAGATGCTGACCGTTCTGGGTTTGGCGATCGGAATTGGCTTGCTGCTCGGCTTGCTGGGTGGTGGCGGTTCGATTTTGACCGTGCCGATGCTGGTGTACGTGTTGCAGGTGGCGCCGAAGACCGCAATCGCCACGTCGTTCGTCGTGGTCGGCGTCTCCAGCCTGATGGCATTGATACCGCATGCCCGGCGCGGCCACGTCTGCTGGAAAAGCGCCGTCGTGTTCGGCATTGCCGGCATGGGCGGCGCCTTTGGCGGCGGGCGTCTGGCCGGCCATATCTCGGGAGACTGGCTGATGGTGTTGTTCGGCCTGGTCACGCTGACTACCGGTCTGGCGATGATCTTAAAAAAAGCGGCGGCGGAGCCTGCGCATAACCTGCAGCCGTTGCCGATGTGCCCGTTGCGGACGCCGGTGTCGCGGCTGCTGTTCGACGGCGCTCTGGTCGGCGGCTTGACCGGTTTGGTCGGCGTCGGCGGCGGCTTTCTGATCGTACCAGCGTTGACGCTCTGGGTCGGCTTGCCGATGCCGGCGGCGATCGGTACCTCGTTGTTGGTGATCGTAATGAATGCGGTGGCCGGTTTCAGCGGTTATATCAACCATGCCGAACTGGATTTGGCGTTGACGGCGGTGGTGACGGTCGGCGCCGTGGCCGGTAGCGGCTTGGGCGCCTGGCTGTCGAATTTTCTCAGTGCGGCCGTTTTGCGTCGCGGCTTCGGCTGGTTTGTGGTGTTGGTGGCGATTTACGTGCTGTCGCAGGCTTTAACCGGCGAGGTGTGGTCCGCGGTATCCGCGGTGCAATTGGACGAGATCATCGCCGAAAAACGGCTCTGGGGCGGGCTGGCTGCGGCAGCGTTACTGGCATGGATAGGCCGGCGCATTCATCGTCTTCGGCCGGACGCCGACGAGGTGAAGCGCCAAACCGGCTCAAAAATTAGAGTAGTCTAATATTTGTTAAGTCTGACTGATTAAGCGCTATCCGCTCGGGGTGGCAATAACTAGAAAAACGTAACAGGAGGGGGACATGTTAAATAAATTCAATAAATCGCGCCGGCAATTCTTTGCCCAAAGCGGAGTGGGTTTGTTGGCTTACGCCAGCATGCCCGGCTGGTTGCGGGCGATGGAGAACATGGGCGAGATGCCGAAAATGGCGCCGTTCAAGGCATCACCGAACTTTCATCCGGATGTCGAGTTGGACTTGTTCTGCCGGCCGTCTGATGTCGCGATTCTGCCCGGCCAAACCACCCGGGTGCAACGCTACTTCGCCAAACTAGTGAAAGGTCCGGCCGATACTCTGGCCGAAATCCCGGGTTCCTACCTCGGGCCGCTGATGCGCTTCGAAAAAGGCCAGAAAATCCGTATCAACCTACACAATCAGCTCGACGAGCCGACCATCACCCATTGGCACGGCTTGCACGTACCGGCGGAAATGGACGGCCACCCACTTTATGCGATCGACAAAGGCCAGAGCTTCGTCTATGAATTCGAGATGCTGAATCGGGCCAGCATGAATATCTACCACCCGCATCCGCACAATATAACCGCCAAGCAGGTTTACCACGGTCTGGCCGGGGCGATATTGGTCAACGATACCGAAGAGAGGCGGTTGGAGTTGCCGAGCGGCGAATACGAAGTGCCGATCGTGATTCAGGACCGCCGCTTCGACGCCAGCAACCAATTGCAATATGTGCACGGCATGCACGACCGGATGATGGGATTTTACGGCGACCGCATCCTGGTCAACGGCAAATCCGATTTTCAGCTCGACGTCGCCAGTCGGGCTTACCGTTTCCGCGTCCTCAACGGCTCAACGGCGCGCATTTACAAGCTGGCCTGGGACGACAATACCCCGTTGACCGTCATCGGCACCGATGGCGGCTTGTTGGAAGTGCCTGTCAACAAACCTTACGTGATGCTGGCCCCCGGCGAACGTCTGGATATCTGGGCGGATTTCAGCGGGCGTAAAGTCGGCTCGCAACTGGTACTGCGCAGTCGTTCTTTTTCCGGCGCGTTGCCGAAAATGGCCGAGCGGATGATGAGCGGCATGGGCGGCGGCGAACACGGCGGCGGCCGCGGCATGGGTATGCACGCCAATGCCTTGCCGATGGGAAGTGACTATCCGATTTTCATGGTCAAAGTAACGCGCTCAGTCGGCGACAGCCCGAAATTGCCCGACAGTCTGGCGCAAATCAAACGTTACACATTGCACGACGCCGCCAATCCCGATAAACCGGTGCCGATCGGCATCTCCGAAGGGCCGATGCGAATGGTGTTGAACGGCCGGCCCTACGCGTATAACGACATCCTGCCCAGCGAACGGATTCCGTTCAATACCGTGCAACTGATGGAAATATTCCACGCCCACGGCGGCAGCGGCGGGCATGGCGACAAAGCCGGCGGCGAACACGGCGCCGAGTCGGGCAAACCGCAAGGCATGCGCCACGGCAACCAGGGCGAAGCCGGCGGCCGGCGCATGGGTGGGATGGGGATGGGCGGCATGAACCACGGCGGTGGCCAGGACGAGGGCGGCCATAAAATGGGCATGATGCGAGGCATGGATCATGGCGGCGAAGGTAAAGGCGGCGACCACCAAATGGGCGGAATGGGCGGCAATATGGGCATGATGATGTCGATGGCGCATCCTATCCATCTGCACGGCCAATATTTTCAGATCCTGAGCCGTACTGTCGGTATGGGCGAAGGCGACGGTTACGCCACGGTCAAAGACGGTTTCATCGAAGGCGGCTGGAAGGATACCGTGTTGGTCATGCCCGGCGAGCGGGTACGCATCATCAAGCCGTTCCAGGATTTCAAGGGTTTGTTCATGTACCACTGCCATAATCTGGAACACGAAGACATGGGCATGATGCGCGACTTTTCAGTCGAGTAGCTGCAAACCCGTTCGGCGGTAGAGATCCGGTCCGGCCGGTTTCTGCCGCCTATCCGCGACCAATCGATCCCCAGGAGGCCGTCATGAACGACGCTAGCCCAGACCGTCCGCTTTTGCCGAAAACAAGCGCCTTGCGCTGGGAAATCGGCGCCGCAATCGGCATCAAATTGCTTTTGTTGGTCGGCTTGTGGTTTTTGATTTTCCGCTGGCAGGAACGTCCGGTCGCTAAACCCGATATCGCCGCGCATCTGGCTTTACCCGCGGCGACTCAGCCATTTTCTTCACAACCCGTAAAGGAGTCCGATCATGTTCGGTGACGATATTGTCATGCTCTCGCGGATGCAGTTCGGCCTGACCGCGCTGTACCACTTTCTGTTCGTGCCGCTGACGCTGGGCATGACCTTTATTCTCGGCATCATGGAATCGGTTTACGTGATGACCGGTAAAGCAGTCTATAAGGACATGGTCAAATTCTGGGGCAAACTGTTCGGCATCAATTTCGCGATGGGGGTTACCACCGGCCTGACGCTGGAATTTCAGTTCGGTACCAACTGGGCTTATTACTCGCACTACGTCGGCGACATCTTCGGGCCTCTATTGGCTGCCGAAGGCTGGATGGCGTTCTTTCTGGAATCGACCTTCGTCGGTTTGTTCTTCTTCGGCTGGGACCGATTGAGCAAGGTGCAGCATCTAATGGTGACCTGGTTACTGGCGGTCGGCACCAGCCTGTCGGCGCTATGGATTCTGATCGCCAACGGCTGGATGCAGCACCCGGTCGGCGCCGAATTCAATTACGAAACCTTGCGCATGGAGATGGCCAGCTTCGCCGACGTGTTCTTCAACCCGGTGGCGCAGGTCAAGTTCGTGCATACCGTCGCCGCCGGTTACGTCACCGGCTCGATGTTCGTGCTCGGCATCAGTTCCTGGTATTTGCTGAACCAACGCGACATCGGCTTCGCCCGCCGCTCGTTTTCGATCGCCTCGGCCTTTGGGTTGGCGTCGGTGTTGTCGGTGATCGTACTCGGCGACGAGAGCGGTTATACCTCCGGCGAAACCCAAAAAATCAAGTTGGCGGCGATCGAATCGGAATGGGACACCCATCCGGCGCCGGCCAGCTTCACCGTGTTCGGCTTTCCGGACCAGGAAAACGAGCGCACCGATTTTGCGATCAAAATTCCCTATGTGCTGGGCCTGATCGCGACTCGCTCGATCGACGAGGATGTCAAAGGCTTGAAGGATTTGCGCCAGGAAAGCGCCGAGCGGATCAAAAGCGGCATGATTGCCTACGGCGAGTTGCAGAAACTGCGCGCCGGCGATTTGAGCGCCAAACCGGCCTTCGAGGCGCATAAAGCCGATCTCGGTTACGGTCTGCTCCTGAAAAAATACACCGGCCAGGTGATCGATGCCGACGCGGCGATGATCCAACAAGCCGCCAACGACACGATTCCCCAGGTGGCGCCGCTGTTCTGGACCTTCCGCATCATGGTTGCCTGCGGTTTCACGCTGCTGTTCATCTTTGCCATGAGCTTCTACTACTGCGCGACCCGCGTTGCGGACCAGAAGTGCTGGCTAATGCGGATGGCGGTCTGGTGTATCCCGTTGCCGTGGATCGCCGCCGAAACCGGCTGGTTCGTCGCCGAATACGGCCGCCAACCCTGGACTATCTCCGGCGTGTTGCCGACCCACATGAGCGTGTCGAGTCTGAGTGCGGATCAGCTTTGGTTCAGTATCGGTGGCTTTGCCTTGTTCTACACTGTGCTGCTCATCATCGAGATGTACCTGATGCTGAAATATGTACGCTTGGGGCCCAGCAGTTTGCATACCGGCCGCTATTATTTCGAACAATCTGCGGCGCTGGCCCATTAAGGAGGAGCTCGTGAAAAACATCGTATCGATCATAACGCTGGCGGCGTTGGCTAACGTCGCCCTGGCCATCCCGCCGGTCGACCCGGCCCGGCTGGATCAAGTGGAGCAACGCGGCAGCCAGGTGATGCCGTTTGCGCTGGACAAAACCCTGCACGTGTTTACCCCATCGCCGAGCGGCGGCGTGCAGCAAGTGCTGGCGAAAAATGCCGGCGATGCCGATCAGATCGGTCTAATCCGCCAGCATTTGATCCATTTGGCGGCGGGTTTCGGCCGCGGCGATTTTTCCGGGCCGCGCCGAATTCACGGCGACGACATGCCCGGCGTGCAGGCCTTGAGCGCGGCGGAGGGGAAGGTGGTTTATCAATACCGCGAATTGCCCAACGGTGCCGAGATCGAATTCCAAACCGCCGAACCGGCCCTGGTCGAGGCGATACATGCCTATTTCGCGGCCCAGCTCAGCGACCACGCCCGCCATGCCATGCCGGGCGGCCATGTCCCGCATCACGACCATCCGCGCCAATAATTTCGGGAGTAAACCATGTTCGATTATGAAACGATTCGTCTGATCTGGTGGCTATTCATCGGTGTCGTTGCCATCGCCTTTGCGGTGACCGAAGGCTTCGATTTCGGCGTCAGCGCGCTGTTGCCGTTCATCGGCAAAACCGATCTAGAGCGGCGGGTGGTGATCAATACCGTCGGCGCCACCTGGGAAGGCAACCAAGTCTGGCTGGTGCTGCTCGGCGGCGCCGTGTTCGCGATCTGGCCGGCGGTCTACGCCACGCTGTTTTCCGGCTTGTACGTGGCAATGCTATTGGTGTTGTTCGCGTTGTTCTTTCGCCCGGCCGGGTTCGATTACCGCAGCAAGATCGGCGATCCGCGCTGGCGCAACGCCTGGGATTGGTGCCTGTTTCTGGGCGGCACGCTGCCGCCTATTCTGCTCAGTGTGCTGGTCGGCAATTTGTTGCTGGGCTTGCCGTTTCATCTGGATCAAGATCTGCGGCCGTTTTACGACGGTTCGTTTTTTGCGCTGCTGAATCCGTTTGCCTTGTTGTGCGGTTTTGCCGGCTTACTGTTGACGCTGTTCCATGGCGCATTGTTTCTGAAATGGCGCAGCGAAGGCGCGATCCACCAACGGGCGACGGCCACCGTTGCGGCGTTGGGTCCTCTGCTACTAACGGCATTGGTCGTGATCACCGCCTGGGTGTTTTTGGCAATAGACCGGCCGGAAATCACGCAAATGGCCGCGGCCGATGCGCCTTCCAATCCGATGAACAAAACCGTTATCGCTCGCGGCGCCGGTTGGCTGCAGCATTTTAAAACCCACGCCTGGATGTGGCTGGCGCCGGCCGCCGGTTTCGGCGGCATCTTTTCGGCGTGGAAACTCGGCGCCGGCACAGCGCGGATGGCGGCGTTCTGGTCCAGCGCGCTGGGTATTGCCGGCATCGGTTTGACGGTCGGCTTCGGTCTGTTCCCGTTTTTGCTGATCTCCAAAACCGATCCGCGCTCCAGCCTGACCTTGTGGGATGCCAGTTCCAGTCATACCACGCTGCTGCTGGCATTCTGGATCACCGTGGTGTTCCTGCCGATCGTGCTGCTCTACACCCGTTTCGTGTACCGGGTGATCTGGGGCAGCGTCACCGAACAGACCGTTTTGCAAGATTCGCACACCCTGTACTAAGGAGAATGAACCATGTGGTATTTCGCTTGGATTTTAGGCGTCGGCTTCGCCGCCGCATTCGGCATCATCAACGCCATGTGGCTGGAATCGGTATGCGATATCGATAACCACGGCATCGACCAGTCGTGCGATAGCCTGCGCAAGTAACGTCGGCCGGAGGCGCGCGGCCCGCGCCTCCGCCTGCCTATTGCCGCGGGGGAGGCGGAGACATAGAATGCCGGCTCTGTTAACTGATTCCGAGGAGCCCCCATGTCAGATTCATATTGGTTTAGAACCGGCGAAGCCACCGTATTTTCCAGCGAGGGTCAAGGCACCGACGCGATGCCGGAAATCCTGATCGGCGACGTTAAAGGTCCGGCCGGCCACGCCTTCGCCAATCTGATGGGCCAAACCGCCGGCCACACCCGGATGTTCGCGATTCGCGCCACCAACCAGCAAGTGCGCCCGGCCACGATCATGGTGCCGAAAGTCACGATCAAATCCTCGGCCTACGTCAATCTGCTCGGCGGCCCGGTACAATCGGCCGTCGCCGACGCGGTGATCGACAGCGTCGCCGACGGCGTGATTCCGCGGCTGCAAGCCAATGAATTGTGCATCATCGCGATGATCTGGATCGATCCGTCTTGCGCCGACAACCCGAATCTGGACCGCAAGGACCTGTACCGCACCAACTACGAAGCGATGAAATTGGCGATCTCCAGAGCGATGAGCAACTCGCCCAGCATCGACGAGCTGATCGCCAACCGCCACAAAATCTTCCACGAAATGTACGATCCGGAGACCGGCGAGTCGCAGTGGTAAGCGGTTAGCACCACCGGCCGAAGTCAGGTCGCAGCGGTCGCGTCGATCTGGTCGGCGCGGTCGACTATCGCAGCCTTCTCGACCAGCCCGCTCAGTTGTCGAATCAACTCGCCGCGGGCACTGGTTTTGCGCCACACCAGGCCGATGGTGCGGCTGGGCGCCGGTGCCGCAAACCGGATGTAACGGATGCCCGGCTCGTGGCGCACCGCAATCTGCGGGATGAAGGTCACGCCGGTGCCGGCATGTACCATTTGCCGCAGCGTTTCCAGGCTGGTGGCGCGGACGTCCTGCTCTTCGTCGGCGCCGACGGTTTGGCAAACTTGCAAGGCATGGCCGCGCAGGCAATGCCCCTCGTCCAACAACAGCAAATGCTCGCCTTGCAAATCGGATTGTTCGACCACGCTGTTGAAGGCCAACGGATGGTTATCGGCTACCGCCAGCAAAAAATCGTCGTCGAACACAGCCTTGCTCTCCAGAAAATCTTCGTAAACCGGTAGCGCCAACAGCGCGCAGTCCATCTGCCCGCTTTTGAGTTGCTGTATCAACTGCTCGGTTTTCTCCTCCACCAGGATCAGCCGAATCCGCGGCAAGGCCTGTCTGATCAGCGGCACCAATTGCGGAAACAGGTAGGAAGCCACGGTGGGGAACGCGCCTAAGCGCAGATTGCCGGCCAGCGGATCCTGCGCCGTGGCGGCCAGTTCCTTGATAATCGCCTGTTCTTTCAGAATTCGTCTGGCCGAGGCGATGATGCGCTCGCCCAACTCGGTCGGCAGCACTTTTTTATTGGTGCGCTCGAACAACTGTATCCCCAGCTCGTCCTCCAGTTTCTTGATCTGGGTACTCAACGTCGGCTGGCTGATGCAGCAGCGGTCGGCCGCCTGCACGAAACTACGCAAATCGGCCACGGCAATCAAATAGTGCAAATCCCGTAAATTCACGTTTTCTCCATGTTTCGATTATTGCGCATCGTCCCAGCTGCACGTGGTACGTTGTACGTGTTACCCGTATGTCCGCGCCGCCAATTCTCCTACGGCGCCTATTCTAAATGACTGGAAATTATTGTTCAGTACTGGTGATCGGACGGTTTTTCGGCGTTTTGCGCAAAGGTCTGGTCTACTCTGTTAGACCGCTAGCAACATATTGGATACGGCGGTTGGAAAATCTGAAATTTCGGTAATACTGCTTTTTCAAAAAGTCGGTCAGGAGAGTTGTATGCTTAACCGTGTCGAAATCGGCAAACGCCTGAGCGCAGCGTTTTTTAGCGCCAGTTTTATTACATTACTAACCGGCATAAGCGGTATTTATTTTATCGATGTGGTCGGACATACTGGAGTCTATGTCGGAGAGGCTGCGGCGCCGCTGGTTGATGCAGTCATGGAATCGAAACTGCTCGCGACTGAAGCCCATTTGAAGTTCGAGGAAATTATGGGTGGCGATAACGCTGAGTCTATAGACAGCGTGAATCTGTTGATGGACAAATCTAGCTGGTTCCTGGAAGCAATAGCCCACGGCGGCGAAAGCGAAGAAGGCAAGTTTATAGCGGTAGAAAATCCGGCTACTCTGGCGCGAGTCGATGCGTCACGACAGAAACTTCAGGCCGTGCGCACCATGTTGGCCAGACGTTATGCCACACTGGGTCAAAATATCGGCGAAGACCAATTTCATAAGCTGGATGCGCAGTTCGACGCGGATTTCGAGGCGTTTATCGATGAAGTCGACCAGTTGGAAACTGCAATCCAGATCGACGTCAAGGATTCGCTAAAAAAATTGCACGACACCACGGAAGAAAGCAAATTGATACTGTCGGCTTTGATCGGTGCCGCTTTGATTAGCGCGCTCTTGCTCGGTCGGTTGACGACGCAATCGATTACGCAACCGCTGAGTCAATGTTTGCTGATTGCCAAGCAGATTCAGAACGGAGATTTGACTGCGAAAGTTGCGCCGCTGGGTGAGGATGAAATCGCCCAGCTACTGCTGGCTTTGGATACTATGCGGCGGCGTCTGCTGGATATTATCAGCGGTATAGCCGACAACGTGACAATGTTGAATCGGGCTGCCGAATCTTTGGCCTCGGCATCGTCTCAGAGCGAACGGGCTAGCGTAGTAGAGGCTGAAACATCGGAAATGATGGCGAATTCGGTAGAAAAGCTGTCACAGGCGATTGATCAGATCGGCCGGCAAGCGAAAACCGTGTACGAAGTGGCGGAACACTCCGGTAATCTTTCGCTCACCAGCGGTACTATAATCCAAGAGACGGCCAGTAAAATTACTGATGTAGCGGCTGCGGTGAAATCCACCGCCGTGACGATTCAGGAGTTGGAGGACTTTTCCGGCCAGATTTCCGGGATCGTCAGCATCATCGGCAGTATCGCCGATCAGACCAACCTGCTGGCGTTGAATGCGGCAATAGAAGCGGCTCGGGCTGGCGAACAAGGCCGCGGATTTGCGGTGGTAGCGGACGAAGTGCGCGCGCTAGCCAAACGAACGGCCAGTTCGACCCATGAAATTATCGATATGGTAGGCAAAATACAGGTCAATACCAAACATGCCGCGGAGGAGGTCGAATCGGGTGTCAGAAAAGTGAACGACGGTGTGGCGTTGGCGGGTAAGGCCGCAACGTCGATTACCGATATTCGCGATAGCAGCCATCATGTCAGTACTGCAATTGGTGAAATCACCGGCATTTTGGCAGACCAAGCCAACGCTACTCGCGAAATGGCGAAACGTATAAAAATGATCGCTGATAGCGCTGCCGACAACTGCAGTACTGCGGCAGGCGCGTCCCGCTCGGCGCAAGAATTGGCGCGTCTAGCGCAAAATCTCGAGCGCGTCGTTTCGGGGTTTAAAATCGTATGAGTCAAGACAGTGCAGCTTGGTTGACGCTTGATGCCAGTTTGCGGGTGACAACGAAACTGGATCGGTTCTACGTTAGCAAAGATTTGCACAGCCATCTGGTTTATCGGAATTTTTGTGCATATTGTTGTTGATATCTTGTGATGGCTGGAAAGCAGGCTTGTTTTTCAAAGACATTTGTCGCTTGCGTAGCATGTATCCTATCCCCCGCAGGTGCTAAAAAGCCGGAGTTGGGGGCGGGTGCGGTGGTAAACTGCACGAGATCGCCGAATTATACACAGAAACTGTGGAAAAAATTGTTGGCAACATATTGGTTATGTTGCTATGTTTTTGTTTTTAATTGGTTTCCGTTGGGTGGTTCGTTATTGGTCACACCTCAAATTCCCCGTCTAAAGCCAACAAAATCAGTAAAATTTTTAGTCCTATGGTCGAGCCTGACAGAAATGCACTGGTGATTCGAGTCTAGTCACAGAAGTTGTGGATAAGTCTGTTGGCAAACCGTTAAAAACCAAGCTAAGTGCCCGTCCCAACTAAACTGGCGTTAAATTGGCTAAAAATTATACAATCCGACTATCCCTTCAAACCTGAATTCGAACATGATCGATTGGAACAACACGTATGCAGCCATTTGGCGCCAGCGCCAGGAATATTTGCGGCCGGTTCGGCATATCGATCCGATCCGGCTGCAGCAACTGCTTGGCATCGAGTCGCAAAAACGGCAACTGGTCGATAACACTTTGCGTTTCCTGGCCGGTCTGCCGGCGAATAACGTTTTGTTGTGGGGCGCGCGTGGTACCGGCAAGTCGTCGCTGGTCAAGGCTTTATTCAACGAATACATGCACGAAGGTTTGCGTTTGATCGAAGTCGACAAACAGGATCTTTTGTATTTGCCGGAAATCGTCGACGACATTCGCGAGCATCGGCAACGCTTCATTATCTATTGCGACGACCTGTCGTTCGAGGCCGGGGACGGTCTTTACAAGCCGTTGAAAAGCGTGCTGGAAGGCTCGATCGAGCTGCCGCCGGAAAACGTGCTGTTTTACGCGACTTCGAACCGGCGCCATTTGCTGCCGGAACAGATGCGGGACAATCTCGATACTTTACTGGTGGACGGCGAGGTGCATTATTCCGATGCCGTCGAAGAAAAAATTTCGTTGTCGGACCGCTTTGGTCTGCGTTTGGGGTTTTATCCACAGCAGACCCAGACATATTTGGACATTGTCGACAGCTATTTCCCGGATTACCGCGGCGATCGCGAGGTGTTGCACAAGGCGGCTTTGGATTTTGCCCATACGCGCGCTGCTAAAAACGGCCGTACTGCCAAGCAATTTTTTAACAGCGTCAGCGACGGTCAGGCCGGGTTTTGATCGTCTCCGAGCCACTCGTGCAAGCGGTTGGGAGCACCCAGCATGAATTTGAGGATTTCGTTGCGGGCGGTTTCTGCCGCAATCCCGCGGGCGACTAAAGTCTGCAATAAACACTGGAATTGCTCGCGGCTGCGGTGGCCTGGGGCGGACATATCGCGCCGGCAACTGAATTCGTCCATTAGGGTGGAACCGCAGCGGCAATTGCGAAAAACTTCTACTACCGCCATGCCTTGATCGTCGACGAACGACTTTAACGATGAGCGGCCGCCGGGCATGTCGCCGGTTTCGCGGAAAAATTGTTCAGGCCCGCTAAAAACGCGGCCGCAGTTCGGACAGCGTTTCGGAAAAGCCGATTGCAGCAGGGCTTGCAGCCCTTCAAACGCTTCGATTTTCATGGTTTTTGCGATTGTCCTAAACATTCCTACGCAGCGGCATTGTGCCATAGCATAGGCGCGAGTAATATCCGAGTCTGTTATCCGAATGCGGACTCGCGCACATGAGCATTTTGACTTGGAACGATCAGTTACTCGTCGGCCTGGACAGCGTCGACCGCCAACATCAGAAGCTGGTGGAGTTGATCAACAAACTGGACGAACTGGTGGCGGTGGGCGGCGATAGCGATGTTTTAGTCGCCACGGTCGGCGATCTGGCGGATTACACGGCCTATCATTTCCGCCATGAAGAAGAACTGATGGCAGCCGCCAATTTCAACCCGGAGCTGTTTGCCAAACACAGCGAGGAGCATCGCGAGTTCGTCGACAAAATCCGGAGTGTACAGCTGGACGCGGAGCGCGACCGGTCGGCGATTTCCGGGGATTTGTTGGATTTTTTGGTCGATTGGCTCTGCCATCATATTTTGAAGACCGACAAACTGATGGGTATCAGTTTGAGCAAAGGCGTCGATGCCGCCCGGATCGAAATCGACCGCCACGAACATCTCGGCGTGCTACACAGTAATCTTTATTCGGCGCTGCGGGAGAGCGAGGAGCGCTTCAAGGATCTGGCCGATAATTTGCCGGCTCTGATTTGGATTACCAACGCCAAACACATGCCGATATTTTGCAACCGGTTCTGGTTCAAAACCTTCGGTTTGCACAGCGGCAGGCTGGAGAAACAACAATGGATGAACGTGATCCACCCCGAAGATCGGGAGCAGGTCATGGCGGCGTACAGCAAGGCGGCCGGCGAAAAAACCAAGCTCAAGATCGAATACCGTTTGCTGGCTGATGGCGGCAAAGTGAGCTGGATTCTGGAGACTACCGCTCCCCGCGTGCGCCGTAACGGCGAGTTCGCCGGTTTGATGGGTTGCGGTATGGATATTACCCTGCGCAAAAAAGCCGAAGCCGCGCTGGCCAAACTCAACCACCAACTGGAGGAGCAAGTCGCCGAGCGGACCCTGGAACTGACCGTCGCCAACCAAACCCTGGAGCAGGATAAGAACCGGCTGATCCAGCTCAACCTGCAATTGCAGGAAGCGCAGTCGCATTTGGTTCAAGCCGAAAAAATGGCATCGATAGGCCAATTGGCGGCCGGCGTCGCGCACGAAATCAACAATCCGCTCGGCTATATTTATTCCAACCTGAATACGTTGAAAAATTACATTGACGAGTTGGCGTCTGCGGCCACTCTGGCCGAGCGCTTGGCCGGCAATCTGCCCGAGAACCATCCGGTCGCGGCCGAATTTCGCGCCTTTAAAAGCCGGGTCGATCTGGATTTCATCAAAACCGATGCCGGCGATTTGGTTAAAGAATCGTTGGAGGGCGCGACCCGCGCTAAAAACATCGTCCAGGATTTACGCGATTTCTCCCGGATCGACCGGCAGAATCAGGCCATATTCGACCTGGAGGCCGGTTTGGACGCCACCTTGAATATCGTCAACAACGAACTGAAATACAAAGCGGCCGTGGTTAAAGATTACGGCGGGGTCAAACCGTTTCTCTGTGTCGGCGCTCAGCTTAACCAAGTGTTTATGAATCTGCTGGTCAACGCCGCTCAGGCCATTGCGGATTTCGGCAAAATCACCATTCGCACCGGTTATCGCGATGCCGATATGGTGTTCGTCGAAATCGCCGATACCGGCAGCGGCATGAGCGACGAAGTCAAAGCCAAAATCTTCGATCCGTTTTTTACCACCAAGCCGGTCGGGAAAGGTACCGGTCTCGGCTTATCGCTGTCCTATAAAATTATCAAAGACCACCAGGGCGAAATCCAGGTCGATTCGGTTCAGGGCCAAGGCACGGTTTTCCGGATTTTCCTGCCGCTGCAACCCGCCACCTTAGCGCCTAAATTGCCATGAACGAGACAAGCCCAGCTACAGCCGCGCAACTATTGTTCGTCGACGACGAGCCGAATGTGCTGAAAGCCTTGAAGCGGTTGTTCCGCTCGGCGGAATACAGCGTGCACTTGGCCGAAAGCGGTGCTGCCGGCCTGGATATTCTGCAGTCGCAGCCGATCGATTTGATCATTTCCGATATGCGCATGCCGCAAATGGACGGCGCCGAATTTTTGAGCCGGGCCGCCGCAAGCTATCCGGACACGCTGCGGATTTTGCTGACCGGCTATGCCGATATCGAATCGACCATCGCTGCGGTCAACAACGGCAAGATTTATAGCTATTGCAGCAAGCCGTGGGAAGACAACGAACTGAAAATCCTGGTGAACAACGCATTGGAGCAAAAGCGCTTGCGCGAGGAGCGCCTGCGCCTGTTCGCGATCGTCGAACGCCAGAACCGGGAGCTGAAGGATCTCAATGCCAGCCTGGAGGAAAAAGTCGAGAAGCGGACCGAACAGCTGAAGAAATCGCTGCAGGTGATCGAACAGGCCAACGAATCGTTGAAACGGCAATACCACGAGTCGGTTAAAGCGTTTGCCAAGATCATCGAAATGCGCCCCGGTATCAAGAGCGGCCATGCCAAATACATCGCCGAACACGCCAAAGACGTTGCCCAGCGCCTGGGCATGCCGCCGGCAGAGGTCAGAAACGTGGTGTTTGCCGGGCTACTGCTGCAAATCGGCAAAATGAGCTTGCCGGATAGTCTGCTGACGCTGTCGCATTTTGCGATGAACAGCCAGCAGCGCAAACGCTATTTGAACCATGCTCTGGAAGGCTCTCATTTGTTGGCCGGCATCGAGCCGTTGCAGCAGGCGGCGGAACTGGTCAGTCACCAGTACGAATATTACGACGGTTCAGGGTATCCGGCCGGTCTGTCCGGCGCGGCGATACCGCTAGGCAGCCGGATTCTGACGGTGATTCGCGAATACATCTCGATGCTTGACGGCACTATCACCGGCAGCACAATGAGCACCGACCAAGTCAAGCAGCGCTTGCAATCGAAAAAAGGCAGCCATTACGATCCGCAGGTGGTCGACGCTTTTCTGGCGCTATTGGACGAAACCAGTACTCACGACGAGCGGCCGGTCATCGAAATTTCCTGGACCCAATTGCAAGCCGGCATGGAAGCGGCCGAAGTGTTATGCAACGACGTGCTGTATCTGAAAGACCAAATCCTGACCGAGAAACATGTCGAAGACATCCTCGGTCTGCGCAAGCACGGTAAGAATCTGGTGTTGCGGGTTAGGCTGGGGCAGGGCGGCTAGCGCTGAATCCGGCCGTGATCACTCCAGATCGGTGTCGTCCAGGATAATCGAACCGTCCGCGGCCCAGTTGACTTTGGTAATTCCCGGTTCCTCGGCTTCCAGCGCGCGAATCAGCGCATCCTTCTCGTCCAACAGTTTTTGCTGAGCCCGCACCTGGTCCGCCAGCGCGCGGTTCTCCAGTTGCATGCGTTTGTGCGCCAAGCCGCTCTCAACCACATGGACGATTTCCACATTGCTCCAAGGCTTGTTGATGAAACGGAATACTTCCGCTTCGTTGATGGCATGTTGCGCACCTTCCAGATCGGCAAAACCGGTCAGGACCACCCTAACGGCGTCCGGCTGCAGACGTTTGAACAAAATCAGGAAATCGATGCCGTTGACGCCGGGCATCCGGTAATCGGAAATCACCAGATCGAAATGCTGCTGCCGCGCAATCTGCAACGCTTCATCGGCAGTTTCGGCCGTGACCGTGTCGTAAGCCTTGAGTAAGCGCACCAAGGCTTTAAGGACGTTGGCTTCGTCGTCGACGATCAAAATCTTAGCGGGACTCGTATTCATAGCGGGCTGCCATCGGAAAGCTGTCTCAATGGCGATAGTCTGGCACGGAACGCGCGCCGCGCAAGTTTCTGGACCGTAAACTGCGGTGGAGCTGTAAACTTTTCTGAGCGGCTGGGCTTAGATCGTTCCCGCCGCTTGACCTTGCGACGAAATCTCTCTCGACGTTCCCGGTTCAGTCTGCTCAGGCTTGCGGGGCAGGCAGAGCAGGTGCTTTGCGTTGAGTCAATGCGAAGTTTCAGGCTCAGTTGGTGCAACTGCCGCGGCTGATATCGCGCAGTATTTGCAAACACTGGCGATTGGCGGCTAGATCCAGCGCGCTGAAATCGTCCTCGGTGGTCAAGCGCCAATTGGCGCCGGCAGCCAACAGTTGGGCGACTATGCGCTGTTTGCCGGCGGATGCGGCGTAAATCAGCGCGGTCGAACCGCTGGGATTCTGGTAGTCGATGTCGATGCCGGCTTGTAGCAGTAGCTCGACGCACTCGGCGGATTCTGCAAAACATGCGGCCCACAGGGCATTGTTGCCGTAGGCGTCGCATACGCCGAGATCTGCGCCGAGGTCGCGGATCAGATGCAGCAGCATGTCGCCGCGGCCTTCACGCGCCGCGATGATCAGGGCATGTTCGCCGCGGCCGTTGACCGTTACCTCGGAAAATGGGGCGAAGCCGCGTTGTTCCAGCCATTGTTCGAATGGAGTCACTTTTACTACCTCGCGGTTCAGATTAACGACGGCCGATGTAGCAGCGATAGGTGGCCGCTGCCTGCGGTGATCAGGCCGTCCATTAGTTCCCGGCGCGCGGCGGCGCCTTTTCCGCGTAAATAGGACAGTTCGGCGCCGGTCAGCAAGGTGATTGCAATCAAGCTGATTTGGCCGCCGGGCAAGATGGCGGTGCCGGTGGGAACCTGACTCAACAGCGCGCCGATCCGGCCGCGGCCGTCTTTGATGTGGTCGATATTGAATTCCAGCGACAGCGGTTCGCCGGACACCAGTTTTTCGCAAAGTACCGGATGACCGGCCAGGGTATGGCTGACTTCGGCCGTCAGCGGGAAAAGCCAACTGTCCGCCAAGGCGTTGAGCGGTTTGTCGTTGCGTATGCCGGAGTCGGGGCTTTCGACGAAGACTTCCAAGCCCAGGCCGGTTTCCGGTCGGTAGCGTTCCACCCAGGGGTCGGACAGACCGTCGGAAATCACGCAGGCATTGGCGCCATGCCGCGCTGCCAGCCAAGCGGCGCCAGCCGGCCATTCCGGGCCGTCGCTCATCGGGCCCATCAACGAGGTCAACGACGCCAAGTCCGACTCGAACAGCCGACCCAGTGCGGCGTGTCTGGCTTCGCTGGCCAAGCGTAGCCGGTCGGCGTAAGTCAAACCAACCAGAAATTCAGCGCTCATTGGATGTCTGCCGTTCGGGTTGACTGGCAATGCGTTCTTTGGCGATTTCACTAACTTCCGGGTCCGGATCTTCTGTTAATCGCGTGAGCAGGTCGTCTTCGGCGCGCAACGCCACTTCGTAACGGACGGTCCAATCCGGGTCGCGGCTGAGCAAGGCCAAGTCCTCGATTTCCATACGTTGGGCGACGATACGGCGGATGTTGGTTTCCTTGTCTTCGGCCATCAGACCCAGGCTGACGCTGGGGATGCGTTCGGCGACGATGCGTCGCACTTCGGTGTCCGGGTCGGCCACCAAGCGGAACAGGCGGCCTTTGGGCAAGCGCTTGGCTACGTACACCCGCACCAGATAGTCCGGATCGTCGGCCATCAATTCCAATTGAGTTTCCGGCAGCCGGTCGGCGACCGTGACCCGCACTTCGCGGTCACTATCCTGGCGCAACTCCAGTAGCCAGTCCAAAGGTACCCGGTAGGCCAGTACTCGGCGGACCGCCTCGTCAGGATCGTTCAATAATGGCCGCAACATATTGGTCGGCAGATAACGGGCGGCAATGGCGCGGCGTTCCCAGAAGTCGTCGGTAATATACTGGCCGGCCAGACCGGGGTGCCGTTTCAGAAAGCGGTCGATTTGGCGGCCGCTGTGGGCGCGGATGCAGGTGTCGCCGGGTTTGCAGCCGCCGTCAGCCAGTAAAGTGTCCCGGTATTCGCAACGGCTGCAGTCGGCCAGCGGCGTTAAATCCGGGTCTTGCGCTTCGGTACTGTACATCGCCATCGTTACGCCGCTTCGGCCATGACCGGCAATAATTGCGGTGTAATTTGCGCCAGCCAGAGCCGCAGCCGGTCGTCGGTCAAATGGGCTTGGGTGCGCTGGTCCAGTACCAGCCCGACGAACTCGCCGTCGATGATGGAGTCGGAATGCTCGAAACGGTAACCTTCGGTGTTCCAGCGGCCGACGATATCGGCGCCGTAGCCGTAAAACACCCGGTACAGTTGAATCAAGGAGCTGGCGAAGCGGGAGGCGTAGCGTTCCTGATGACCCAGGCCGAACAGGGCCACGCGTTTGCCGGTAAAGCCGTGACCGTCCAGATTGCCGACGAATTCATGCCAGCTGCGTTCCTGGCAGCCGGCAGCGAGGCCGGGCAAATCGCCGATGCCGTAACTGGGCGTGCCGAGGATCAGCGCGTCGTATTTCAGCAAGTCCTCGGGGCTGGCGCGGTTGATGTTTTTCGGTTTGTCCGCCAGTTCTTCGCCTAACAGGCTGTATATCTTTTTAGCGACCAGCCGGGTGCTGCCGGTGTCGGTGCCGAAAAAAATGCCGATTTTGCTCATAGATCACCTGTAATGGAATGTGCCGAACCCGGCTTTGCCGCCGTTTGTGAAACTGCAGCAAATATCGGTCCAGGTGGCTTGATAGGTTTGGTTGCGATGTTTTTCTTTTTATATCAATGGGATGGGTTTTGTGGTTCGGCAGGGCTGGTCGAAACGGTGCGGTTAAGGCGACAATTGCTCTGAAAATGGGCCGATTCGCGACATTGTTGCTATAGTTGCGGCGTTAGTTGGATGCCGGTTTGGCCCCGGCAATAAATGGAAATCGTCAGGAAGGTTTAGTTATGGCAATTCTGCGCTGCAACCATTGCGGCTATCTCAGAGAAGTTTCTCAGGAACACGTGGGTAAGACAGTGAAATGCCCGGTGTGCGAACAGGCGGCGGTTATTTACGAGAGCGTCGAATTCATCAAGAAATTAATCGATAAGTACGGCGCCTTATTGGCGAAATACCGGGAATTGGAGGCGGCGCAGAATATACCGCCTGCGGCGGAAGCTCCGAAATATTTGCCTAAAGACGAAGAGCTGGATTTGCATAACACTGCGGTAATGACCAACAGCATGCAGTACAAGCCGGTGATCCAATGGTTCGAACGCAAGCATATCCAGGTCGAAGTCGATCACGATGCACTTGATACCCAAGGGTTTTTCGATGAGATTGCGGTGGAGCTGGGCGACAATTTTCCGGTTTTACAGCAGGTGCTGGACAAGATACGCAAGGCTCAACGTAATAGTTATACCTCGGTAGTGTTGAATTTAAGCAACCACAGCCAGAACGATATTAAAACCATTACCGGGTTTTGCCGAAACCTGTACGAATTTTCGTTTTTGGCCAAATATTTTTATAACAAGAATGAAAAGCGGGCATATTTAACCTTGCAGACCGTCCCGGCAATCGCCGGTTTTTTTAACGGCGAATGGTTGGAATGGTACGCGTTTATGAAATTGCTTAAATATTGTTACGAAAGCAAAGGCCTATTTTCCTGTCTGCGCAGTTTCAATATTCAATTTGCCAATGAAGATAAATATGAAGTGGACATATTTTTTCTAATTAATAGCCGGATTCCGCTGTTCATAGAGTGCAAATCCGGCGAGTTTCGGCCCTTCATCGACAAATATGTCAGGATGCGGCGTCGGCTGGAGATTGCCAAGGAAAACTTCCTGTTGCTGGTGTTGGGCGTTAGCGACGAGCAGGCGCAAGGCTTGACTAAGATGTATGAGATCACGTTCGTTAACGAAACCGGATTTATCAGACATATTAGCGGTTTGTTGGACGGGTAATATATTCCGCTTTATATTTGTGGTATTAAGGTTTTTCGATTTTGCCGATATTTGCAAAATTCATGATAGTATGAGAGGGCTTGAACAAGCAGCCGGATTAAAATATACAGTCATAATATTGTAATTTTAGTGTGGTAATTAGAAACACCTTAAATACCAATTGATTAGGAATCTTATGAATATCGTTAAAAAAACCTTGGCTTCATTTTTGGTGATTGCCGCTGCGTTGGTTTCCACATCCGCCAATGCGAATAGCGCCGGCGACGCTAAAGTGCGTGCCGCTGCCGAAGGCACCGTAGCCAAAGTCGAGGAAGCGGTCGGTTTGTTGGACAAGGGCGCCGACAAAGCCGAAGTGTTGAAAGCGCTGGGCGAAGTGCGCCAGTTGCAAAAAGAATTCCGTTACGAGCAAACCGAGCGTTTGCGCCAAAAAGCCGGTGACAAATTGAAAGTCGCCCGCGACGAAATCGAAAAAGGCGACGCTAACGGTTCCGCATCGTTGAAAGCTACCCTGGAACTGTATAAAGAAATGTTGAAAATCTATCTGGCCGCCCACTAAGCTGCCAGCCGCTTTGCCGCCGGGCTTGTCTGTTCGGCGGTAATCCCCGGCAGCGGCTGTTTTGCCGCACGCCTCTCCTGATTTGTCGTTCTCAATCCAGCGTCTCGGCTAACAGACGTTCGAAATCTTCTGCCGGCAGCGGTCTGGCAAACAAATAGCCTTGGCCGTAATCGCAACCGGCGGCTGTCAGCAATTCGCGTTGATTGCTGGTCTCGATACCTTCCGCGACTACCTTGATCCCCAATTTATGGGCCATGACGATGATGGCCTCGCACAGCGCCAGATCGTCGGAGCCGGCCGCCAGATTGCGAACGAAGCTTTGGTCGATCTTGATGTAATCGATATCGAATTTTTTCAAATACGACAAGGACGAATAACCGGTGCCGAAGTCGTCCAGCGAGACCTGGATGCCGGCGTCGCGAAAGGCTAATAGTTGTTCGGCGACGCTGCCGCTGGCTTCCAGCAACAAGCCCTCGGTAATTTCGACGACGATGCTGTTGCCTGCCAGATTCAGGGCTTGCAACTGTTCCCGCCAGTCGCGGTGGCTGTCGCGCTCGTTGCGGAACTGCACCGGCGACTTATTGATGCTGATTTGAAAGCGCGAGTCGATCGAAGCCCGCCAGGCGAGAATTTGTTTGGCAGCCTGTTGAAACGTCCAATTGCCGATTTGGCTGATGAGTCCGGTTTCCTCGGCAATCGGGATGAACTCCGACGGGCTGATGACGCCGCGTTGCGGATGATGCCAGCGAATCAAGGCTTCCGCTTTGCTGACCCGGCCGCTGGCGAGTTCCACGATAGGTTGGTAGCACAAATAGAATTGGCCCTCGGCCACGGCATGGCGCAAATCGTTGCTCAGACGCAGCCGGGATTGCGCGGCTTGCTGCATTGCCGGGATGAAAAAACAGTACTGGTTGCGACCCTGGCGTTTGGCCGCGTACATCGCTTGGTCGGCATGCTTCAGCAGCGAGTTGAGATCGCCGGCGTCGTCCGGGAAAAACGCAATGCCTATGCTGGTCGAGATGTAGGCGACTTCGTTACCCAGCTCGAAACATTCGGTCATCCGGTCCAGCAGGCCCAGCGCGATGCGCTCCACGTTACTGGGTTCGCCGACCTCGCCGAGGATGACGGTAAATTCGTCGCCGCCCAGCCGGGCGACCGTGTCGGTTTCGCGCACGCTGGCGACAATGCGCTGGGCGGCGATTTGCAGCAAACGGTCGCCCATGTCGTGTCCCAAGGTATCGTTTACTTCCTTGAACAAATCCAGGTCGATAAACAAGACTGCCAGCCGGCTGTGTTCACGCGTGGCCTTTTTGATGGCGTGGCCCAGGCGCTCGTGAAACATACGCCGATTGGGCAGTTGCGTCAGCGGGTCGAAGTTGGCCTGCTGCCAGATCAAGCCTTCGGCCTGTTTCTTTTCGGTAATATCGGAGAACAAGGCCATACGCCGGTGGACCTGGCGGTTGGCGTCGAATATGGTATTTACGGTCAAGGCTTTGGCGAAAGTCTCGCCGTTTTTGCGTTTGTCCCAGACTTCGCCGCGCCAATGGCCGTCGCTGCGGATTGCTTGCCACATCGCATCGCTGTGAACGCCGCGGTTCAGCAGGCCGATGTGTTTGCCGACCACCTCGTCCGACTCGTAGCCGGTAATGGCGGAAAACGCCGGATTGATGGTCAGAATGCGGTCTTCGGCGTCGGCCAGCAGCATGGCCTCGCTGCTGTGTTGGTAAATTAACGCGGCTTGTTGCAAGGCTTCTTCGACCCGCTTGCGCTCGCGGATGTCGCGGACGATTGCCAGGTTGTAGCCGACGTTGCCGTATTCGAAATAATTGGCGACCACTTCCACCGGTAAAATCTCGCCTTGTTTGGTCTGGTGCAAGGTCTCCAGCGTTACCGAGCGCCGGCTTTTCAGTTCCTGCCAGTGTTTGCCCCAAACCGCTTTCGGAAACAAAGGGTCGATGTCGAACACGCGCATTTGCAACAATTCGCGGTGGCTGTAACCCAGGGTTTTGCAGGACTGGTTGTTGACGTACAGAAAGTGGGCGTCTTCCGCGATCAAGTAGGCGCTGTCCTGCATCTGGTCCATGCCGAAACTGAGCTGGGCCAGACGTCGGCGCGAGTTTTTTTGCTCGGTGACGTCGCGGAAACTCCATATCCGACCGTGAATTTCGCCGTCGGCAATTTGCGGCTGGTAATAGCTCTCGACGACGCGACCGTCTTTCAGTTCCAGTTCTTGGTAATGCTGTTGTTTCGAATTGCGGTAAATGTCGTCGACCCGGCGCAGAAATTCGTCGGCTTGTTTCAATTGGCCGAAAATGTAACGCAGCGATTCCGCAGCGTCGCCGACGTTCAAGCTGTCGTCGGTTATCCGCCAAATCCGCTTGAATTGTGGATTAAATGCCGCGACCTGCCCGGCGGCATCGACAACCAGGATGGCATCGGCTGTGGAGTCGAGCGCGGCTTGCAGAACCGCAATCGATTGGATTAGCCGGCTTGTGGCCTGCTCTGATGGAGCCATATCGGCGGATGGATGCGGCGCGAAATTCCGGTGAACCTGAAACATGAACGAATTGATTAAGCTTGGCCGAACCGGCGGGTTTGGCAGGAACCAGTGGCCACATCCGCCAATGGCTTTAGCCCGCGGCGTAGTAGTGCATGGCTCCCAATAGCGGTGTGCGTGGGTTCAACGCCAGTTTGACCGGTACTTTGGATAACATGGCTTGAAACCGGCCTTTGGCGACGAAGGCCTGCAGAAACTCGCCTGACTCCAGGATCGGGCGGATTTTCGGACCGATGCCGCCGCCGATGAACACGCCGCCCGAGGCGAAGGCTTTCAGTGCCAGATTGCCGGCCTCGGTGCCGTAAAGTTCGGCGAATAGGCGCACGGTTTCCCGGCAGACCGGGTCTTCGCCGTCCACGCCCAGCCGCGAAATCAGGGCGTTGCGGTCGACGCCGGCGGCATCGGCCGCGGCCGGAACCACCGGGCAGGGTGGGGCGTAGCGGCTATCGACCAGAAAGTCGTAAATATTGCTGAAGCCGAGACCGGACAGGACCCGTTCCCAACTGACATGGGCCGGATACTTTTGCCGCAAATAGGCCAGCAAGCGATCTTGTTGCGGGTTTTGCGGTGCGAAATCGCAATGGCCGCCTTCGGTGGCAATGGGGTGGTACTTGTTACCGTCCCAATGCAGAATGGCTTCGCCGAGGCCGGTGCCGGCGGCGATCACGGCGATATTCCCGGTTTGGGCTTCGGCGTTGGGATTCAGTTCGATAAAGTCTTGCGCCTGCAAATGCAGCATGCCGATCGCCATCGCTTCCAGATCGTTGAGCAATTTGACCCGCTCGGTTCCCAGGCGTTGCTTCAACTCGGCGCCGTCCAGCAGCCAGGGCAGGTTGGTGGTCTGGCAACGCTGGTTCAGTACAGGGCCGGCGATGCCGAAACAGGCGGCTGACACCTTGCCGGAACCGTTCAGAAACAGATCCAGAATTTCGTCGAAGCTGGCGAATTCGCCGCTGGCGAAGGTTTGTTCGCGCAGGCAGTTCAACGAGCCGTCGCCCAGGGTTTCGATTAAGGCCAGAACCGTTTTGGTTCCGCCGATGTCGCCGGCTAGAATCATAATGTCCTCACACAGTGGGGTTGGCGTTGTTGAGCAGGTGGATCAAGGCGTCGAGTATCGCGTTGGCGACCGCGTGCGGCGGCAATTGGTAGAAAGCCTGCCAGGCCAGCGAGACACATTCTTCGTAGTGGTCGCGGTAGTGCGGATGCCGTTGCAACCAACTGATTCGCACCGCGTGGCCGATCAGAATATCGGTGACCAGCGTGTCGTCGATATACAGCTCCGGATTCTCCTTGACGATGGAGGCCAGCGCGCGCAACGCTTCCACACTCAACTGCCGATACACCGGCGCCTGAATCTTGTTCAGGATATGGTTGATATGCAGGCGGAAGGTTTGTTCCCCGGCGGTCATCTGCGCCAGCATCATTTCACTGTCGATACGGCGCTTGCTGTTGTATTTCTCGCCGACCATCAAGCCCTTGCAATGGTGCAGCAACGTCCACAAGCCGCTGAAAAAGGCTTCGTTTTCGCGGCCGACGCTGCCTTGCTGTTCGCGCCAGGCATACCAATCTTCGGCCCCGGCGCGGTCTTTCGGGTCCATGGCTTCCGGAAAGCGGGCCGCGGCCAGATCGCGTTGCGGGCCTTCGTAGTTCAAGGTCTCGACTTGGCCGAGCTGATTCTCGCTGTTGTTATAGTCTTCCAGCGTTTCCCGGACCAGCGTTGCGACCTGATGCGGCGGTAGCGATAGTATGTCGTTGAAGGCCTGATCCAGCGAAGAGCTGTGCAAACGCTTGTAGCGGGCGATGATCAATTGCAGGATGTGGCCGACGCGGATGGTGTGCATGTCGGCGAACAGTTCCGGCTTCAGCTTGATCAGCATGCCCAGGTAGAGAATCAATTCCTGGATGATGATTTGCTGGCTGCTGTCGCCGGGATTGAAGGTGCGGATCGTTTCCAGGATTTGCCAGGAATCGGTCGGCCGCCGCAAGGTGGCTTTACCGCTGTAGGCGCGGCCGACGGTCAGGCCGTGTTGGCGCACCAGAATCTCGGTGGCGGCCTGTTCCAGGTTGATGTCGTATTTTTCCAGTAAGCCGGCGCAGCGGCGTACCAAATACCAGGCATGGCAATCGCCGGCGCGGGCGTAGACTTCCTCCAGTAAGTCGCGCACCCGGCACGGTGTACCTTCGCCATTGCGTAGGCCGGTGTCGAAGTCGAGGCCGTGGCGTTGGCATAACAGGCTTAACGCTTCCAACTGGGCATACAGGTTGGGGTTGGTCTGCAAAAGATCGACCAATTGCTCGTCGCCGCCGATTTCCCATTCGGTCACCAGCAGATTATCGACAGCCTGCAGTGTGGTTGCATCGCCGCTGGGCAGGAGCTGGGCGAACGGCCGCTCGCCTTCTTCCCAACTGGCCTCGGAGAATTTGAAATCGTGCAGGTAACCGATGCGCTCGCGGGCGGCCGACGCGACTAAGTCGGTCAGCAAACCGAGCGAGGCGCGTACCCCTTCCAGGGTGCCTTGGCGCAATTGCGCGATGAAGTTCAGCAGCACCTCGCGGTCCGCGTTTTGCAGCATGTTGTGGCGAATGTTGATCGCCAACAACGGCGGCGCGGCGCTGTCGCAATGGTTACTCAGGTAAGTCAGCTCCATGCGCAGGCGCTGGATCAGCAGTTGGTTGTCCATCGCCAGATAGAACCCTTTCTGGTTCATGAATTGCGGCAGGAACAACAAAGGCTCGCCGGCCAGCAGATACAATTTGGAGGTGGATAGCGTGCGCAATTGCCGCAACGGGCGGCCGGTCAGGCCGATCCGGTCGTTACGGCCGACCTGGTGGTAAGCCGCGGCCAATTCGCTGGCGTCGCGGACCTGAATCGGTGCGATTTCGGTCAGGGTTTGCGCCGGAATGCCCAGTGCGCGCAATTCGTCGCGCACCTCGTCGTCTTCGGCCAACAAGGCGATCTGTACGGTAGCGGCGGCGTGCAGCCGGTTGGTCTTGTAACGGCCCAGCGGGTCGATATCGTCCAGGCCGATCAAGCCGTCCTGCAACAGGCCGCCGAGGATGTACAGGCTTTGCGCCCAGACCAGCGGCACGTTCTCGTTGGCGATCCGGGTTTGGCTGTGCGGGTGGCGTTTTTCGGCGGCGATGGCGGGTTCCGGTACGATGTACAACTCCGGCAACAGCCACTGGCCGTTGTGTTCCACCAGCAAATCGTCCAGTTTACGCCGGTAGTCGCCGACGCCTTCGCTGTCTTCGGCAAACAGTTTGTTCAGTAGCAGGTAGCAGAAAAACAGCGGCCATTCGCATTCGATGTCCATGAATTGCTTCAATTCGCTGGGTTCGTAATGCAGGCGCTGATGGTCCTCGATCACCGTTTGGTGGCCGTCGAGCAGAAAGCGTTTGCAGCCGTAACGGCCTTGCAGTTTCTCGACGATCAAGCGCTCGGTGCGGGCGCGCAGCTCCGGGTTGTCGACGGCAAAGGCGGGGAAACCGGTCACGCTCAAAACGGCCGAATCGACTTCCTTGGAGATCGATTCCCGCGGCAGCAGGGATTCCAGCGTGATCCGGCTGCGGGCGATATCGTCGCTGATGACGTGAATCACCGCGGTCTGGCCGCCGTCCTTGCCGAATAGATTGAAGCCGGAAATGGCCTCCAACGCCGCTTTGGCCATGCCGATCGAGCTGGCGTTGAGTTCGGCGATGCCGTGGTTCATTTTGTTGCCGCGTTCCCAAATGCCGTAATCCGGCGTGCGGTAGGCGCGGCTGATGTAGTGCACCAGATTCTGGACGAAGTTGACTTCGTCGGTGGTAAATACGATGCGCAGCCCGGACGCGGTCATTTGCGCCAGCATCAACAAGAACAGCGAGGTGGCGTCCAATTGCAGGTGGCCCCATTCGCTGTCGCCGACCACGACTTCGCCGGTTTGGGTGTTGTACTTGGCGTGCAGCGCGTCCAGCGGGTCTTGGCTATGCTTGAATTTTTCGACCTTGGCCGCCTGGCGCATCATCGCAATCAGCAAACCGCGCATCAGCTTGACCACGCTCTGTTCCAGCAGATAGGTGCGCTCCTGTTGGCCTTCCACTTTACGGTAGGCCAAAGCCAAACCCCATGCCGCCAGGATGCTGTAGACATTGTCGCGGACCCAGGCATCGGTGTAATTGCCGTGGGTATTGACCGCGGTGCTGGCCGGCAGCAGGCCGCTGATCCAGTCCTGGCGCTGCAGAATGATGTCGTGAACTTGGCGGTAGTAGCGGTCGAGCGTTTCAGATGTGCTGGTAGACGTCATGTCGTTATCCCAGGTGAAGTTAAAACGGCGGGACGCCGATCAGGCTTTGGGTAGGGTGACTCCGGTCTGGCCCTGGTATTTGCCGCCCCGGTCTTTGTACGAGGTTTCGCAGATTTCGTCGCCGCCGAAAAACAGCATTTGCGCCACGCCTTCGTTGGCGTAGATTTTGGCCGGCAGCGGGGTAGTGTTGGAGAATTCCAGTGTCACGTGGCCTTCCCATTCCGGTTCCAGCGGCGTAACGTTGACGATGATGCCGCAGCGGGCGTAGGTCGATTTGCCCAAACACACCACCAGCACGTCGCGCGGAATCCGGAAATATTCGACGGTGCGGGCCAGCGCGAACGAATTGGGCGGAATGATGCAGACATCGGATTTAACATCAACGAAGCTGGCTTCGTCGAAATCCTTCGGGTCGACGATCGTCGAGTTGATGTTGGTGAAGATTTTGAATTCGTTGGAGCAGCGGACGTCGTAGCCGTAGCTGGAGGTGCCGTAGGAAATAATGCGGCCCTGGGCGGATTCGCGAATCTGGCCGGCCTGAAACGGCTCGATCATGCCGTGTTGCTCGGACATGCGGCGAATCCATTGGTCTGATTTAATGCTCATGTGGCTGGTTTATCGGTAAGCAGAAACAAAGCTGCAACATAACATAAAACGAAGCCGAAAAATCGCCAATTGGCTGGTCCGGTGGCGTTTGCCGATGCCGTTGGCAAGAGGTATTAAAGAATTAGGAAAAACTGATTTACAAATTAGACGACCGGTCGCATAATGCGGTCCATGGCGAAAACAGCACCCAAACAAGTCAAAAAAGACAGGCTGCTCGATCAGGGCGTCAGTCTGCTATTGGAAAAAGGCTATCACGCCACCGGTCTGAAAGAGATCCTGGACACGGTACAGATTCCGAAAGGCTCGTTTTACAGCTATTTCGGCAGCAAGGAACAATTCGCCGCCGAGGCGATACATCATTACATCGAGCCGTTTATCTTGCGCTTATCCGGCCATTTGCAAAACCCGGAAACGGACGGTTTGGCAGCATTGAAGGCGTACTACCTGGGATTGATAGCCGAAGTGGCGCAAACCGGTTTCAAGGGCGGTTGTTTGCTGGGTAATTTGATGGGTGAGATCGGCGATACCAGTCCATTATGCCGCGATGCCTTGCTGGATGCCGTTGGCAGATACAGCGCCTTACAGCAAGCAGCGTTGGAGCGCGGCCAAAAGCAAGGATCGGTTAGGCTGGACCGTTCGGCAAAGAGCATGGCGGATTTGATGCTGAACGGCTGGCAGGGGGCGCTGCTGCGGATGAAAGTCGAGCAGTCGGTGGAGCCCTTACAGGCGGTTTGTCGGGATTTGTTGGATGATTATTTTCGGGCTTGATTGAGTTCCTGCCTTATCGCATGCTAGCGTTAAATTGGAGGTGATTTATGGATGCGAAGACGATAACCGAACATGCTTTAAAACTGGCTCCGGCAGCAAGAGCGTATATTGCGGAAATACTGATCGAAAGCCTAGACTATGAAGATGACTTTCCGGTTTCCGAGGAGTGGCGGCAAGAAATTGAAAAGCGTTGCAAGGAAATAGACGCCAATTCTGCGCTGCTGCTGGATGGCGAACAAGTCATGGCGGAGTTAAGACAGCACTTTTTATGAAATATTTCCTGCATCTCAAATAGCGTGGTGCGGAAGAGAGTGACATTGTTTTACCGAAAACAGCCATGTCGGTGGATCCAATTTGTTTTTAGTTTTTTAAAAGGAATTTTTTATGAATCAGTCTCGCTACATTGTTTCGATTCTACTGACTTTTGTTATTGCTGGTTGCGCCTCCACCCAGTCTATTACAACTGAAAATAGACTGAAGATTCGGTCAGTAAAGGTAAACCAATCCATCAATAAGACGCCTTACATGTTTTATCTTGGCCCAAAGATGGCGGTTTCTGCTGGCTTTTTGGGTGTTATAGGTGTATTGGCCGCCAACAATCCAAATAAATCAGAAGCAGACTTACTACTCGGGTTTGCTGAAAATAACGGTATTTATATCGACAAAATCGTTTATGAAGAAGTCTCTAAAGCTGCACGGCAAGTTGGCAAATTTGAAGTTATCGAAACTGCAAGCCATGATGACGCAACCTTAAATATTGGAATTTATCAGTATGGTTTTAGTGTGCCTCATGGGTTTAGTTCAGAGCTGGTGCCAATACTGGCGATTGAATGCAATTTGGTCGATTCGTCGGGACAGGTTTTATGGCTTGATCGAGAGCAAGTGTTGTCTCTGGGAAATCCGTCGAATAGTTTTTCTCTAAAAGAGATCGAAGATAATCCGAAGTTGATCGATGAAATGTGGCGTGTCTCCGCTAAAACTATCTCCGAGAAACTTTTTAATGATATGTAGCAGTGAGTAGGCTGGGTTTCATTTCATTCAACCCAGCCTACGAATCGAAACAACCGCTGCCCACCTGGCAGCATTTTTTAATGCCGGCAAATTAGACGACCGGTCATTTATTAGGAGGTCATCATGCCCAAATACATCATCGAACGCGACATTCCCGGCGCCGGCCAGTTGACGCAAGCCGAGCTGCAAGGCATTTCGCAAAAATCCTGCGGCGTGTTGCGCGAGATGGGGCCGCGTATCCAATGGCAGCACAGCTATGTCACCGGCGACAAGGTGTATTGTATTTACATCGCCGACAGCGAGCATGCGATCCGAGAGCACGCCGAGCAGGGCGGTTTTCCGGCCAATCGGATCGAGGAAATCAAGACCGTGATCGATCCGACCTCGGCCGATTGAGCGATATCAGCTTGCGTATCGCCTATGTTGCGGCCTCAAACGGTAGGCCGGAATAAGCCGTCAGGCGTTTCCGGCAAACCTTTCGGTGCAGCCCAGGTAAATTCTGCCGGAAGCGTTGACGCTTATTCAGGCCTATATCACCACAACACCTTCTCGGGGGAGAGAACACCATGAACTTTAAACTCAGCACCTTTACCGCCGCGCTAATGCTCGGCACCGCCAGCCTGTCGACCAGCGCCGACGAAACCTGCGCCTCGCCGTACATGGCGAAAATCACCGGCCAGGAAGATTTCGTTTACATCTGGACTTTGGGTGCGGAAGGCGTCGGCGACGAGCAGGACAAACTGGTCACCGTCGACGTCAATCCCAAATCCAAGCAATACGGCAAAGTCGTCGCTAGCTTGTCGGTCGGCGGCCGCAACGAAGCTCACCATTCCGACTTTACCGACGACCGTAAATTTCTGTGGGCCGGCGGTTTGGATACCAACAAGATTTTCATCTTTGACGTCGCCACTGACCCAGCCAAACCCAAATTGACTAAAACCATCACCGACTTCGTGGCCAAGAGCGGCGGCGTGGTCGGCCCGCACAGTTTGTATGCCTTGCCGGGGCGAATGGTCATCACCGGCCTGTCCAATAATAAAGATCACGGCGGCCGCACCGCGATTGTGGAATACAGCAATGCCGGCGACTACATCGCCACCTACTGGCTGCCGACCGACGACAATCTGCAAGGTGCGATCAAATCCGGCAAATACGCCGACGGCTACAACTACGATGTAAGGGCTTTACCACGCAAGAACTTGATGCTGACCTCGTCGTTTACCGGCTGGTCGAACTACATGATGGATTTCGGCAAGATGCTGGCCGACCCCGAAGCGATGAAACGCTTCGGCAATACCGTGGTGCAATGGGATTTGCACAGCCGACAGCCGAAAAAAGTGTTCGACGTGCCGGGGGCGCCGCTGGAAATCCGTTGCGCCTGGGACGAAGCGCATAATTACTGCTTCACCAGCACCGCGCTGACTTCGAAAATCTGGCTGATTTACCAGGACGACAAAGGCGAATGGCAAGCCAAGGATGTGGCCGACATCGGCGAACCGGCCAAGGTGCCGTTGCCGGTGGATATTTCGATCTCCAGCGACGACAAGACCTTGTGGGTCAACACCTTCATGGACGGCAAAACCCGCCGCTTCGACATCAGCGACCCGTTCCACCCCAAACAAGTGTTCGAGCAAAAAATCGGCGCCCAGGTCAACATGGTGTCGTCGAGCTGGGATGGCAAGCGCCTGTATTACACCTCGTCGCTGCTGGCGAATTGGGACAAGAAAGGCGCCGACAACGAGCAGTACTTCAAGGCTTATAGTTGGGACGGCGACAAGTTGACCGAGCAGTTCTCGATCGACTTCAATAAAGAGAAACTGGGCAGGGCGCACCAGATGCGGTTCGGCGCCTACGCCTTGTACGGTAAAGCGCCGAAATAAGCGGTTGGCCCGCTGACCGCTGCCGGATTCGGCGAGCGGTCAGTGAGGGCGGAGGCTTTGCTACGGCTCCCGTGCTTAACGGGAGCCGCTACGCTTAGCCTTTAAGCTTGGCAATCAACATTTTGTTGACTTCGGCCGGATTGGCCTTGCCTTGGGTTTGCTTCATGATTTGGCCGACCAGAGCCATCAGCGCTTTTTCTTTGCCGGACAAATATTGCTCTACCGGGCCCGGATTGGCGGCGATGACGCTGTCGACGATGGCTTCGATGGCGCCGGTGTCGGTGATTTGCTTCAGGCCTTCTTTTTCGATGATTTCGTCGGCGGTTTCGCTGCCGTTCCACAGTTTGTCGAACACCTGCTTCGCGGTTTTGCCAGAAATGGTGTTGTCGGCGACCCGTTTCAGCAGGCCGGCCAAACGCTCAGCGCTGACCGGGCAATCGCCGATTTCCAGGCCGGCCTTGTTCAGGGCGCCGAGCACATCGCCGGTCAGCCAGTTGGTCGCCAATTTGGCTTCGCCGGATTCAGCCACGACTTTTTCGTAAAAGTCGGCCAGTTCGCGCGAAGAGGTCAAGGTGGCGGCGCTTTCGCCGTCCATGCCGTATTGGGCGATGAAGCGGCTTTTCTTGGCATCCGGCAGTTCCGGCAACGTGGCGCGGATTTCGTCTTTCAAGGCTTCTTCGATCACGACCGGCAACAAGTCGGGATCGGGAAAGTAACGGTAGTCGTTGGCTTCTTCCTTGCTGCGCATCGAGCGGGTTTCGTCTTTGTTGGCGTCGTACAGGCGAGTTTCCTGCACCACTTTGCCGCCGCCTTCGATCAGGTCAATCTGTCGTTCGATTTCGTGATTGATGGCTTTTTCGACGAAACGGAAGGAGTTGATGTTCTTGATTTCAGCGCGGGTGCCGAATTCCTTCTGGCCTTTGGGGCGGACCGAGACGTTGGCGTCGCAGCGGAACGAGCCTTCCTGCATGTTGCCGTCGCAGATTTCCAGGTAGCGCACCAGTTCGTGCAGTTTGCGCATGTAAGCCACGGCTTCCTTGGCCGAGCGCATGTCCGGTTCGGAGACGATTTCCAGTAATGGTGTGCCGGCGCGGTTCAAATCGATGCCGGTCAGGCCGTGAAAGTCTTCGTGCAGCGACTTGCCGGCGTCTTCTTCCAAATGGGCGCGGGTGATGCCGATGCGTTTGGTCTCGCCGTCGACTTCGATATCCAGATGGCCGTTGCCGACGATGGGTAGTTCGAACTGGCTGATTTGGTAGCCTTTCGGTAAATCAGGATAAAAGTAGTTTTTACGGGCGAAGATTGAGTGCGGGGCAATCTCAGCGTCGATGGCCAGGCCGAAGGTGACGGCCTTGCGCACCGCGTCCTGATTCAGCACCGGCAACACGCCGGGCAAACCCAAATCGACCGCGCAGGCCTGGGTATTGGGTTCGGCGCCATACGCGGTGGCGGCACCGGAAAAGATTTTGGATTTTGTAGAGAGTTGGGTGTGGATTTCCAGGCCGATGACGGCTTCCCATTGTGAGCTCATGGTGCTTTCCTTTTAAAACTTATTCGGCAAAAACGTCGTTCAGGTCGATTTGCAGGTCGGGGAATAAATACGGCGTGGCGATTTCGTCGCCGGGGTGCATGGCATGCAGCTGGTATTTTTCCTGCTCGTCGAGGACGAACTGGTACAGTGTTTGTTCGTAGGGATGTACGATCCAGTATTCAGTGACGCCGCTTTCTTGATACAGCTGGTATTTCAGGCGCAACTCCCGTTGGCTGTTGCCCGGAGATAAAATTTCGATAATCCAGTCCGGGGCGCCGTCGCAGCCCTGTTCGGTCAGTTTTTCCCGGTCGCAAATCACGCACAGATCGGGTTGGACCACGCTGAAGGCTTCGCGGTCTTTAAGCAAGGATTCGCGGCGGTCGTAGAGTTTGACGTCGAACGGCGCCACGTAGACATTGGGCTGCTTGTGTTTGAAGTAGCTGCCTAAGCTGACCGATAGATTTAGCGACACGCTCTGATGCTTCCTGCTCGGCGCCGGCGACATCGCCATAACCTTGCCCTTGATCAACTCGACGCTTTCCTCCAGCCGCCAAGTCAGATAATCGGCATAGCTGTAAGTGCCGTTCAAATCCAGTTGCGAAAGTTGCGTGATAGGCGCCATGGTGCCTCCCGGGTTATTCGAAGCCTTTGGGACTTTGCAAATGCCAATCGGTGGCTTGCTGGTAGCGGTGGCCGATGTTCAGCAATTTGGCTTCGCTGAAATAATTGCCGATCACCTGCAAACCGACCGGCAGTCCGCCGATGAAGCCGGCCGGAATCGACATCGCCGGTAAACCCGCCAGGTTGATGGCGATCGTGTAAATGTCTTCCAGATACATTTGGATCGGGTCGCTGGTTTTTGCGCCGATCTTGAAGGCGGTGCCGGGCGTGACCGGTCCCATCAGCACATCCACCTCGCTTAACGCACGCTTGAAGTCGTCGCTGATCAGGCGACGTACTTGCTGAGCCTTCAGGTAATAGGCGTCGTAATAGCCGGCCGACAACGCATAAGTGCCCATCAGAATGCGGCGTTTGACTTCGGCACCGAAGGCTTCGCCACGCGAGCGAGTGTAGAGGTCGGTCAGGTCGGCCGGATTTTGGCAGCGGTAACCGAAACGGACGCCGTCGTAACGCGACAGGTTGGACGAGCATTCGGCCGAGGCGATCACGTAATAAGCCGGAATCGCCAATTCCAGGTTCGGCATATCGACTTCCTGTACCGTGGCGCCGAGCTTTTGGTATTCGGCAATCGCGGCCTGAATGGTTGCCGCCATTTGGCTATCGAGCTGGCTGCTGAAAAACTGTTTGGGCAGGCCGATTTTCAAGCCCTGCAGACTGTCGTTCAGGCCGGCACTGTAATTGGGGACTGGCTGATCGACGCTGGTGGAGTCTTTGCTATCGAAGCCGGCCATGGTTTGCAGCAACAGCGCGGCGTCTTCGGCGTTACGCGCCATCGGCCCGCCCTGGTCCAGACTGGAGGCGTAGGCAATCATGCCGTAACGCGATACCCGGCCGTAAGTCGGTTTCAAACCGGTGATGCCGCAAAACGCCGCCGGCTGGCGAATCGAGCCGCCGGTATCGGTGCCGGTCACGGCCGGTGCCAAGCGTGCGGCGACGGCGACTGCCGAACCGCCGGATGAGCCGCCGGCGACGCAGTCGGTGTTCCAGGGGTTACGCGCCGGGCCGTAGAAACTGGTTTCGTTGGACGAGCCCATCGCGAATTCGTCCATGTTCAATTTGCCCAGCGTCACTGCCCCGGCCTGGTTGAATTTATCGACGACGCTGGCATCGTAAGGCGCGACAAAGTTGTCCAGCATTTTCGAGCCGCAACTGGTTTTAATGCCCAGAGTGCAGAAAATGTCTTTGTGGGCGATCGGAATCCCGGTCAAATCGCTTGCATCGCCGGTGGCCAAGCGTTGATCGGCGGCCGCGGCCTGGGCTAACGCGTGTTCCTCGCTGATGGTGATGAAGGCGTTTAGCGCTGGGTGTTGTTTGATCCTTGCCAAAAAGGCGTGGGTTAGTTCGACGCTGGAAAATTGTTTGGCGCGCAGGCCGGCCGCCAGCTCGCTTAAAGTCTTGTTGTGCATGGGGTGTCCTTACTCGATGACTTTGGGAACCAGATACAAACCGGCTTCGGTTTGCGGGGCGATGGCTTGAAAATGCTCGCGCTGGTTGGTTTCGGTGACGTGGTCGGCGCGCAGGCGCTGGGTTTGGTCCAAGGGATGCGCCATCGGCGCGATGCCGGCGGTATCGAGTTGGCCCATTTTGGTCATCAAATCCAAGATGCCGGACAGGTCTTTTGCATAGTGTTCGACGTCTTGTTCGGCAATGCCCAACCTTGCCAGGTGAGCGATTTTTTTAACGTCATTCGCCGTTAAGGACATTCTTCTAACTCCAGGTTTTCTTAGTAAAACTATGATACTTTATATCTTGCTCAAATACCCGCTTGATTGATAAAGTAGCGGGATTTTCCGTGTGCGCTTAGGGTACTGCTCAAAATGTTTAAAAGAATTCGTGGCCTGTTTTCCAACGATTTGTCAATCGATTTGGGAACGGCAAATACGCTGATTTATGTTCCGGGCCAGGGCATCGTACTCAATGAACCGTCTGTTGTTGCAATCAAGGAAGACAAAATTCGCGGCCAGAAAACCATCGCCGCGATCGGCGCCGACGCCAAAAACATGCTGGGCCGCACACCCGGCAACATCACCGCGATCCGACCGCTAAAAGACGGCGTAATCGCCGACTTCGCCGTCACCGAGCGCATGCTGCGGTTTTTTATCAAAAAAGTGCACGAAAACAAATTGCTGCGGCCGAGCCCGCGCATTCTGATCTGCGTGCCCTGCGGCTCGACCCAGGTCGAGCGGCGGGCGATTCGCGAGTCGGCGGCGATGGCCGGCGCCCGCGAAGTCTACCTGATCGAAGAGCCGATGTCGGCCGCGGTCGGCGCCGGTCTGCCGGTCGATGCCGCGCACGGTTCGATGGTATTGGATATCGGCGGCGGTACGTCCGAGGTGGCGGTGATTTCGTTGAACGGTATCGTTTATTCCGCGTCGGTGCGGATCGGCGGCGACCGTTTCGACGAATCGATCATCAGCTACGTGCGGCGCAATTACGGCACCTTGATCGGCGAAGCCACCGCCGAAAAAATCAAACACGAAATCGGCGCCGCCTACCCCGGCAGCGAAGTGCGGGAGATGCAGGTCACCGGTCGTAATCTGGCCGAGGGCGTGCCGCGCAGCTTTTCGTTGAACAGCAACGAAATTCTGGAAGCCCTGCAGGAGCCGTTGTCCGGCATCGTCAGCGCGGTCAAGGTGGCATTGGAGCAGACTCCGCCGGAACTCGGCGCCGACGTTGCCAGCCGCGGTATTGTGTTGACCGGCGGTGGGGCTTTGTTGAAAGATATCGACCGTTTGATCTCCGAGGAAACCGGCTTGCCGGTTTATATCGCCGACGACCCTTTGACCTGCGTCGCCCGCGGCGGCGGTATGGTGCTGGAAATGCTCGACGCCAAAGGCGCTTCGGCGTTTTCCTTGGAATAATATCCGACAGCATTTCTGCCGGGGCTGGTGCGGAGGCCAAAGCCCGTCCTTCTTAATTCATACTTGTATCTGGCCCGGTATTGTTTCAAGCCGGGCTTGACGTCTTCCGCACGCGTTGGCGGCGATTTTGAACGTTGCGTTTAGACATTAGAGGTTTGCCATCAAACTTTTATTCGCCAAAGGTCCTTCGCTAAATACCCGGTTGCTGGTAGCGTTGCTGGTTTCCGTTTCGATGCTGGTGATCGATTACCGTAGCGAGCGGCTGAGCCGCTTGCGTTCCTTGCTGTCGGTGCTGACCTACCCCTTGCAGGCTCTGGCTTCATTGCCGGTGGACTTGTCCCATTCCGTCTCCGACACGGTGATTTCCTTCGTTGAGTTGCAAAAAGAGAATCGCCGCTTGAAAGAGCAGCAATTCGTCAACGACGCCAAATTGTTGAAACTGGCCGCCTTGGAAAAGGAAAACACCCGCCTGCGCATGTTGCTGGAGAACTCGTTTCAACTCGGCGAGCAGGTATTGATAGCCGAGCTGGTCTCGGTGAAACTGGCGCCGTACGAGCACACCGTGGTGGTCAATAAAGGCGCCCGATTTGGCGTGCACGCCGAGCAGCCGGTGCTCGATGCCAACGGCATCGTCGGCCAGGTGGTCCGAGCCTTGCCGTCCAGTTCCGAGGTGATGCTGATTACCGACCCGGACCATGCCATTCCGGTGCAAGTCAACCGCAATGGTTTGCGTACCATTGCCTTCGGTACCGGCCAACCCAACCGTCTGCACTTGCCGTTCCTGGCAAATAACGCCGATGTCGTGCCGGGCGACTTGCTGGTCACCTCCGGCTTGGGCGGTGTGTTTCCGGCGGGTTACCCGGTCGCCGTAGTCGATAAGTTCGAGGCCAGACCGGACAAGTCTTTCGCCAATATCTACGCCACACCGAAAGCCGATCTAGACAAGAGCCGCGAATTCTTGATCGTCTGGAGCCATTCGACGCCGGTGGTGCTGGGCGAACCGGGCAAGCCGCCGGCCGATGTTCAGGACGGACGGGAGAGTGCCAATGGCGCGCCTTGACCTGTTGGCGGCTACCTATTTCCTGGTTACCGTTGCTGCGGCGATGGTGCTCAGGGTGATGTCCTTATTTCCGGCAATGGACATCTTTAATCCGGATTGGGTGGTTTTGGTGTTGATTTACTGGTCGATTGCTTTGCCGGAACGGTTTGGCGTGTTTACCGCTTGGAGCGTGGGGCTGCTGACCGACGTGTTGACCGGCCGGTTATTGGGGCAGTATGGATTGATCTATGCGCTGGTCTGTTACTTCAGCATCAACGAACATCGCCGGCTGCGCCAATTCCCCATCGTGCAACAGTGCCTGTGGGTGTTGTGTTGTCTGCTGGCATCGCAATGCGTTACTTTCGGATTGGAAAGCATGCGGGCCGGCAACCGTTTGCCGCTGGAGTTCTGGTATCCGGTGCTGAGCGGAACTTTGGCCTGGCCGCTGGTGTTTGTGGTGTTGCGCTATATCCGGGTCATGGCGCGCATCGTCTGATCGGGTATGGATAGAAAATTCGCGATCAAGGACCCGTTGGCGGAAAGCCGCCTGTTTCTGAGCCGTATCGTTACGGCTTTTGTCTTGATCTTGTTCCTGATAGTCGGACTGGTGGTGCGCCTGGTTTATCTGCAGGTGGTCGGTCACGAGCACTACGCCACGCTCTCCAAAGACAACCGCATCAAAATCTCGCCGCTGCCGCCGACCCGGGGCGTGATTTACGACCGTAAAGGCCGGATGTTGGCGGAAAACGTGCCGACTTACAGCCTGGAATTGATCCCGGAACAGATCGGCGACCTGGACGATACGCTGAAGCGGTTGCAGCAGTTGTTGAATATTTCCGACGAAAAAATCGACGCCTTCCATAAGCTGCGCAAGCGCAATAAATCCTTTACCACGACGCCGTTGCTGCAAAATCTGACCGACGAGGATGTCGCCAAGTTTGCCGTGGTGCGGCCGTATTTTCCCGGCGTCGATGTTTATGCCCGGCTGGTGCGGCATTACCCCTACGCCGACTTGGCGGCGCACGTGGTTGGTTACGTGGGCCGGATCAGCGAGGATGAGCTGAAAAAACTGCCGCTGGAGCAATACCGCGGCACCGACCAGATCGGCAAAATCGGCATCGAAAAGTATTACGAAAGCCATTTGCTCGGTACCGCCGGCTACGAAGAGATCGAAACCAACGCCCAGTCCAGAGCCTTACGGACTGTGTCGACGGTGGAGCCGGTGGCCGGTTCCAACATTTATTTGACGCTGGATATCGATTTGCAAAGAATCGCTTACAACGCGCTACAGGAATATAACGGCGCCGCGGTGGCAATCGAAATCAAGACCGGTGGGGTGCTGGTGTTCGCCAGCCGGCCGGGTTTCGACCCGAATCCGTTCGTGTCCGGCATCTCGGCCAAGGATTACAAAGCCTTGAAGGATTCCGAGGATCAGCCACTATACAACCGGGCCTTGCGCGGCTTGTACCCGCCCGGATCGACGATGAAACCGTTCTATGCGCTGGCCGGCCTGGAGTATGGCGTGATCGATTACGGCCACCGTTTGTTTTGCCCCGGCTATTACAAATTGCCCAACGTCGATCATAAATACCGGGATTGGAAGAAATGGGGACACGGCATGGTCGACATGAGCGAAGCCATCACCGAATCCTGCGATGTGTATTTTTACGACCTGGCGATGGCCCTGGGCATCGACAGAATGTCCAGTTTCATGAACAAATTCGGTTTCGGCGAAAAGAGCGGTATCGATCTGGTGGGAGAGGTCGACGGCCTGATGCCGTCCAAGGAATGGAAACGGCGGTATCGCAACCAAGCCTGGTTTCCCGGCGAGACGGTGATTACCGGGATTGGCCAGGGCTATACCCAGGTGACGCCGTTGCAGTTGGCGCGCGCTACCGCGACGCTGGCCAATTACGGCAAAGTAGTCAACCCGCATCTGGCCCATGAAATTATCACGCCCGACTATGCTGCACCGCCCGAACTGCGTATCGTCCCCGACATTCCATTGAAGCCGGCCAATGTGGACAACATCCTCCGCGCCATGACCAATGTGGTGCACAGCCCGCGCGGCACGGCGAAATTGATCGCAAAAAACATCAATTACCAGATTGCCGGCAAAACCGGAACCGCGCAGGTGTTCACGGTCAAGCAGGAGGAAAAGTACAACGAGGACGCGATCGATTTCAAAATGCGCGACCATGCCTTGTTTATCGCCTTGGCGCCGGTGCACGATCCGCAGATCGCCGTTGCGGTGATCGCCGAGCATGGCGGCCACGGCGGTTCGGTTGCCGCGCCGATTGCGGCCGAAATTATCGACGCTTACCTTAATCAGCCCAAGGATGCCGCGCCATGAGACACGAAATGCGCAACGAGCAATTCCAGGCGCCGTCGTTGCTTGGCAGCCTACTGCGTAAATTGCATATCGATATACCGCTATTCATCGGTTTGCTGATGATCTTGGCGTTGAGTTGCGTGATTTTGTACAGCGCCGGCGGCCAGCAAGTTTCGATGCTGGTGCGGCATGCCAGCCGCGCCGGCTTGGCGATCGGCTTGATGACGGTGTTGGCGCATATCAATCCGCGCCGGTTTCAGAGTTTTTCCGTCGTGTTGTTCTCGGTATGCGTGCTGTTGCTGGTTGGTGTGGCGGTCATCGGCCAGATCAGTATGGGGGCTCAACGTTGGCTGGATTTGGGGTTTTTTAGGTTTCAGCCGTCCGAGTTCACTAAAATCAGCGCGCCGATGATGGTGGCTTGGTATTTGGCCGAGCACTCGTTGCCGCCCAAACCCAAACACGTGATGATCGCGGCCGGCCTGTTGCTGGTGCCGGTGCTGTTGATCGCCAAACAGCCGGATTTGGGGACGGCGTTGTTGGTGGCCAGCTCGGGGGCGGCGGTGCTGTTTTTTGCCGGCTTGTCCTGGTGGTTCATGTTGAGCGCGGTGGTCGGGCTGGCGGCGTCGACACCGATTCTGTGGCACTTCATGCGCGAATACCAGCGCAACCGGGTGTTGACGCTGTTCAATCCGGAGGCCGATCCGATGGGCACCGGTTACCATATCATTCAATCGAAAATCGCGATCGGTTCGGGCGGCATCAACGGCAAGGGTTGGCTGGGCAGTACCCAGGCCGAATTGGATTTTCTGCCGGAGAGTTCCACCGATTTCATCTTCGCGGTTTTCGCCGAAGAGTTCGGATTGTTCGGCTGCGTCGGCCTGCTGCTGTTGTACTTGCTGGTGATCAGTCGCTGCTTTTATATCGCGGTGCAGGCTCAGGATACCTATTGCCGATTGCTGGCCGGCAGCCTTTCGTTTACCTTTTTTGTCTATGTGTTCGTCAATATCGGCATGGTGATCGGCATATTGCCGGTGGTCGGCGTGCCGCTGCCGCTGGTCAGTTACGGCGGCACGTCGATGGTGACATTGATGGCCGGTTTCGGTATTTTGATGTCCATCCACACCCACCGGAAGTTGTTGCCGGTATAACGCACGCCCGGTCGTCGGCCGGGCCATTTTTATAGAACTTTGACATGACTATGAAAACCAAATTTGCGGTTCTGCTGTTGTCGTTAATCGGCGTCAGTCCTGTTACCGCCGAAATCGCGCCGACCGATTCATTCAACGCCTTCGTCAAACACATGGCCAAGCAGCACCGGTTCAACGAAACGGAATTGCGCACGCTGTTCAAAGCCGTGAATATCCAGCAGCCGATTCTGGATGCGATGTCCAAACCGGCCGAAGGCAAGCCCTGGTTTCAATACCGGGAAATTTTCATGACCGAAGCCCGCATCGCCGGCGGTGTGCAATTCTGGAAAGACAATGCCGCGACCTTGCAGGCGGTGGAGCGCCAGTACGGCGTGCCGGCCGAAATCATCGTCGCCATCATCGGCGTCGAAACCAAGTACGGTGCCCATACCGGCAAATACCGGGTGATCGACGCGTTAGCCACGCTCGGTTTCGCCTATCCGCCGCGTAGCGAGTTCTTTCTGAAGGAACTGGAGCAATTCCTGGTGCTGGCGCGGGAAGAGCACATGGAGCCGTTGCAACCGATGGGTTCCTATGCCGGAGCGATGGGATTCCCGCAATTCATGCCCAGCAGTTTCCGCAGCTTTGCCAAGGATTTCGACGGCGACGGCAAGCGCGATATCTGGACCAATCCGGCCGACGCCATCGCCAGCGTTGCCCATTATTTCGTGCGCAACCAGTGGCAGCCGGGCGCGCCGGTAGCCTATCCGGTTTCGGCCAAGGGCGAAGCCTATCTGCAGGCCCTGAGCAAAGGCGTCAAACCCGATATCGGCGTGGCCGAACTGCGCCAGTTGCAGGTTGAGTTGCCGCCGCAATTGGCCGGTACCGAAAAGGTCAAACTGTTGAGTTATCAGCAACAGGCCGGCGAGGATTTGTGGCTTGGATTGCATAACTTCTACGTCATCACCCGCTACAACCACAGCCCGCTTTACGCGATGGCGGTATACCAACTGAGCCAGGCCATCGCCGCGCGCAAGACCTAATCTGCTGGGCAGATAACCGGCGCGGGGCGGATTATTCGGCCCGCGTGCTGCCGAATTTGCCGCTATGGACTACGCTTAGCCGAAACTTTTTCGGCGGCCGTCCGTTCCGGCCTCGGTCAGCAACGTCTTTATGCAATTCGACTCGTTTTTATTTCTGATTTTTTGGCTGGTCGTTCTGGCCTTGTATTACTCGATCCGGGATTGGCGCGGCCGCAAATTGATGCTGTTGATCGCCAGTTACTTGTTTTACGCGGCCTGGAACCCGCCGTTTGTCGTGTTGCTGTGGATTTCGACCAATGTCGATTTTTGTCTGGGCAAGCTGATCGGCGCGGCGCAGCATCAGTCGCGGCGTAAGGCATTATTGGCGGTAAGCCTGCTGGTCAATCTGGGGTTTCTGGGTTTTTTCAAATATGCCGATTTCCTGAATCAAACCGCTGCCGAAATCTTGGCTTGGTTCGGCATAGGCTACCAGCCGCAACCTTTAGGCATCGTGCTGCCGATCGGCATTTCGTTTTATACCTTTCAAAGCCTGTCCTACACCTTGGACGTCTATCAACGCAAAATCGCTGCGGAAACCAGCTTGCTCGACTTTTCCTTGTTCGTGACATTTTTTCCGCAACTGGTGGCCGGCCCCATCGTCAGGGCGCCGCAGTTTTTACCGCAATGCAAGACGCCGCGGCAAACCGGTGTCGACCAGTTCGTCTGGGGCTTGACCTTGTTTTTGTTCGGCGTGTTCGCCAAAGCCATACTGGCCGACGTCGGCTTGGCGCCGGTGGTGGACCAAGTCTATGCCGATCCCGCAGCCTTCGGTGCGGGGGATGCGTGGTTGGCGGTGCTGGCCTTTTCCGGGCAGATCTTTTTCGATTTTGCCGGCTACTCACTGTGCGCGATCGGGGCGGCGATGACCTTGGGCTTCAGCCTGCCCGATAATTTCCATTGCCCTTACGGCGCTTTGGGCTTCTCCGATTTCTGGCGGCGCTGGCATATTTCGCTATCGAGCTGGTTGCGGGATTACCTTTATTTCAGTCTGGGCGGTAACCGCGTCCGCCCGTTGCGGACCGGTTTTAACTTACTGCTGGTCATGGTTCTGGGCGGTTTGTGGCACGGCGCTGCCTGGACCTTTGCTTTGTGGGGTGTGATTCACGGCACGTTTTTGGCGGTGGAACACGGCTTGAAACACGCTGCAGGGTTTCGCCTTGAAAGTTCTGCCGCGAAACTGGCGCTGATGTTGGCGACATTTTTGTTGGTGTCGTTAACCTGGATTCCGTTTCGGGCTCAGGGCTTCGAAAACCTGGCAGCGATGGCGGCCGCATTGGTCCGGAGCGATGGCGCTGCCGTCCTGGCTCAGTCCAGCCGCATCGCGGTGGCCGGCATCGTGGCGGCCATGCTGCTCTGGCATATTCTCGCCCGCGAAATTCGGCTGGAGCAAATCTTCGAACGGTTTTCGCCCATGGTCCGCGGCGCGCTGATCGCCGTTTTAACAACTTCCGTCGTCATATTTTCCAACGGTGACAGTCGTGCCTTCATTTATTTCCAATTCTAGCGATCGGTTACCCAAGCCCGCCGTCAAGCGCGCATTTGGCTTCGGCTTGCTGGCGGCCGTATTGTTATTGGCCGTGGTCGAACTCCGGCTGCGGCAAATCGGCTTTCAGCCGACCGTGCAGGACAGTAAAGAGTTGTGGGCGGCGCAACGCGGTAAGGCGGCGCTATTGGGTAAGCGGGCTTTGGTTTTGGTGGGCGACTCGCGGATGCAATTGGGCATGGATCTGGACGTGCTGGCGGCCGAGACCGGTCTGATGCCGGTGCAACTGGCGATAGACGGCTCGGAGTTTTTACCGGTATTGGCCGATCTGGCTCGGGACCCCGCAATCACCGGTAAACTGTTGGTGTCCGGCGACGTTTGGAAACTGACTGCAAATCGGCCGCGCGACCGCGCCGAAGAATGGGTGGAGTTCTATCACCGAAAATACAAGGATCTGGTGTCGGCCAAATTGGAAACCTTGTTGAAAAGCCAGGTTCAACAGCAGTTGGCGTTATACGGCGGCGGCATTCCGCCGTTGGAATTGTTCAAACGGCTGACCACACCGGGTAAAGTCAGGCCGCTTTATTTAAAAACGGATGCCAACCGCGAACGCGACGCTGACTATGAGCTCGTGGAACAACCCGGTTTTTACATCAACCGGGTGCTACGCAGTTTGGGGCAGCCGATCAATATGGCCGGCATCGATACGCAGCAGAAGTTCGAGCAGGCCGTCGGCGACAAACTAAGGCAGTCGGCTGCGGTGCAATTGTCCGCGGACCAATTCGCTTATACCAACGACCTTGCCCGGCAAATCAAGAACAAGGGCAGCAATCTGGCTTTTATCAATTTCCCGTCGACGGCTCTGGTCAGAACCATAGAGGAATACCGTTTTCCGCGAGAGGCGGGCTGGGACGTGTTTGCGGCGCATAGTCCGGCGCTTGCCTTTAATTGCTGGGATTATCCGGAATTTGATTTCGCGTTGCCGGATGGCGCGCATCTGGACCAGCGTGACAAGGCCGAATTCACCCGGAGTCTGGTCGTCAAGCTGAAGGCGCTGGGATTCTTCAGTTGAGTCCCGGCCGCGCCGGCCGGCGAGGGCTCAGGATATGTAGTTGAACAGCGACAGGTTTTGCACCTTGGTGAACGCATGCTGCGCGGCTTGTAGAGAGATCTGTTGCTGATTGAATTTGCTCAGGGCTTCGGCGTAGTCCAAATCGCCGATGTCGGATGCAGTCGCTTTGTTGTCCAGGATGTAGTCGGCGTTCAGGTTTTCCTGACCGTCCAATGCATTCAGCCGGGCACCGGTCGAGGCGCGGATATTGTCGAAACGAACCAGCGCCCGGTCGATGTCATCCAGCGAATTTTTATTCGGCGTGTTGGCCTTCAAATCGCTGGATAACTGAGCGACCGCTTGCAATACGTTGTCGATCGACCCGGCGCTCAGTGGTGCCAACTGGATTGTGCCGAACACCGCTTCGCCGGGATCGCCGTCGGTGACGACCCGGTTGGGGCCGATGCCGATTTGGCGTTGGTTGCCGTCGCCCAGATAAGCGTAATCCGGGGTGTCGGTAAAGGCCGGCTTATCGCTGGCGTAGCCGGAAAACAAATACTCGCCGTTGGCGTTTTTGGTGTTGGCGATGCTGAGCAAATGCTTGTTCAACTCGTCGATTTCCATCGCGATTTGCTTGCGGTTGGTTTGAGTATTGGTGTCGTTCAGCGCCTGTACCGTCAACTCGCGGATCCGGTGCAAGACGTCGGTCGCGTTTGCCAGATTCGACTCTTGCAGGTCCAGCCGTTGCCGCGCCACTCCGATGTTGGTTTGGTATTGCTGGTTTTCCTTTATGTTTTGCTCCAGGCTGAGCATGCTGGTCGCCGCCACCGCGTTTTCGGCCGGATTCAAATACTTTTTGCCGGACGACAGTTTCAACTGGGTTTCGTTGAGCTTCGATTGTTGATCCAGCATCGCACTCAAGCCGAGCTGATGATTCCAGGAAGTTGAAATACGCATGCTAATCTCCTAACGAAAGGCCCCAATCAGGGTGTCGAACATGGCATTGGCGACCGATACCGCTTTAGCGGCCGCTTGGTACGAGTTCTGAAATTTGATCAAGTTGGCGGCTTCCTCGTCCAGATTGACTCCGGAGATATTTTGTTGGGCGCCGGTGGCTTGTTTCAACAAGGTATCCTGAGCTTCGCGGCCGACCGAGGCGGCATGGGTTTGCGAGCCGACGTCGGCCACCAGTTGTCCGTAGACTTGGCCGAAGCTGGCTTTACCGCTCAGCATGCTGGTCTTGGTTTCCAGATTGGCCAATTTCAAGGCGTTGCTGTTATCGCCCGGTAAATCGGCAGCGCTGGCAGCGGCGATTTGTTTCGGATTCGTGATCGCGCTGTTCAATTTCAAATTGGCGGCGGCATTGAAGTTGGGGCTGATCGTAAAGGAGTCGCCGATGGTCAATGTGCCGCTGAAGCTGATGTTAAAGCCGTTGGCCGCCGCTACCGCCGGCGCCGGGTCGCTCAGGTCCGATGCGCTGAGCGGTGTGTAGACCGTGTTGTCGCTCAGATTGGTCAGGGTAAACGTATCGGGAGCGGTGCTGGTGACTTCCAGTTTGTAGGAAGCACCCAGGTTTGCGGCGGAAGTCGGCGCAACGAAGCTGGCGACGGCGCCGGCATTGTTGCCCGGAGGCCCTTGTACTTGCACGCTGGGTGAGCCGAGGTCGAATAAATCCACCCCGGTGGCTGCCGGTGGACCGCTTAGATCGTACCCGGCCCGATGGAGGTTGTTAAACTCGGTTGCCAGGCCGGTCGCCAACAGGCCCAGTTGTTGCTGAGCCGGGTCCAGCACCTGGTCGCGGAACCGCAGATTGCCGTAGATACTGCCGCCGGAAATTTGTTTGGAAATGTCTTGGCCGTTCAGGATCAGCTGTTTGTGGTCGGCGTCCATGCTGTCGCCTTGCAAGGATAGGGTTGCCGCATAACTGCCCAATACCAGCGATTGGCCCTTACCGATAAACACGTTGATCGAGCCGTCGGCTTGGGGCACGTAACTGACGTCGACCTTTTCGGCCATTTTGGTCAGCAATTGGTCGCGCTGATCCAATAGCTCGTTCGGCAGTTGTTTGCCGGTGGAGCGGCCGATGTCGGCAACGATTTTGACGTTGAGCTCGGCAATGGTTTTGGCGTAACCGTTGACTTCGTCTATCGCACTGGCCAGGTTTTGGTTGACTTGCGTGCGCAGATTCCCGAAACGCTCGCTCATGGTGTTGAACTGTTGCGTCAACGACTGGGTTTGGGTCAGCATCACCTGCCGGGCGGCAATCGAGGTCGGATCGTTGGCGACGCCGTCTACCGCGTCGAAAAAGCTTTTCAGCGCCGGCGCCAAGCCGGTTTTATTATCGGCGGTGATATTGTCGACTTGCGCCGACAGGCCGTAAAAGCTGTTGAGGTCGTGGTAGGTTGCCGTGCTGGACCGGACTTGGTTGGTGATGAATTGGTCGTAGCTGCGGGTGATGTTGGCCACGTCGACGCCGTTACCCATGTAGCCGGCGCCGTTGAATTGCTCCGGCCGGGTGGCCAGTTCCACCCGCTGCCGGCTGTAGCCGTCGGTATTGGCGTTGGCGATGTTGTTGCTGGTGGTTTCCAGCGAGCGTTGAAACGCAGTCAGACCCGAAAGAGCCGTACCCAAGATGCCCATCGACATAATCGCCTCCTAGCCCGCGTCGGGTAAAGCCGCCACTCCGGCGGCGCTTTGGTTGTGGTAAATGCTCATCACTTTTTCCGCATAGCGTGGATCGGTGGCATAGCCGGCCTGTTGCAGTTCGCGGATGTATTGGCCGGCATTGCCGGCTTTTTTCAGCGCTTCGCTGTAACGCGGATTGCTTTTGATGAAGTTCACGTAATCGTCGAAACTTTGTTTGTAAGAACCGTAGGCGCGGAAGCCGGCCATTTCTTTTCTGGCGCTGGCGCCGTCGAACTCCAGCGTCAAGGCTTTGGCCTGCTTGCCTTGCCAGGACTTGTCGGCTTTGATGTTGAACAGGTTGAAACTGTTCTCGCCGCGGCCGTTTTTAATCACGGCTTGGCCCCAGCCGGTTTCCAGTGCCGCTTGCGCCAGCAACAGATTAGGGTCGACGCCTAGCGCTTTGGCGGCTTCCTGGGCGTGCGGCCGCAATTGGCCGATAAACTCGTCTTTGGAGGACAGTGCGTCGCTGCCGGCGGTTTGTGCGGCACGCAAATCCTGTTCCAGGTGTTGCCAGCGGTCGGCCATCGCATTCTGGCTGCGTTCGAGCATCGCCAGACTGCGCTCCAAGCTATCCAGACCGGAGCTTTCCAGAGGCTCACCGTCGCTTGCGCCGCCGCCGGAAAGCGTTTGCGGGCGGTCGGGTTGCGTAGCGCTGCCGGTGCCTGCGGCCCGGTTCAACACTTCGTTCGTGGCCAGCTTCGGATCTTTTTCGTCTTCCTCCGCGGCTTTCGGCGACAGTTGTTTGGCGATCAAATCCGCGAAGCCTACACCCGGTTTGCCGGCCAGATGCATGGCCATTTGCTGGTCGTACATATCGCGGTAAAACTCGCTTTGCTGGCTGTCCAGAATGCCGTCGGCCAGTTTGGCGTCGCGCATGCTCTTCATCATCATGCTCAGAAATAGCGATTCGAATTGCTTGGCGACTTCCTTGACGGCGGCCGGCGATTGCTCGCGGGCGCTCTGTTTCAATTTCGCCAGACTATTAAAGTCGGTGTATACCGCGGCGCTATCTGCATTCAACATAACGAATCCCCCAAACCGGATTAAATCAACGTGCCGGTGAGCGTTAAATCACGATCAATTCGGCGCGTAGCGCGCCGGCCGATTTCAGCGCTTCCAGGATCGCCACCAAGTCGCTGGGGCCGGCGCCGACACCGTTGACGGCCTGTACGATTTCGTCCAAAGACACGCCCGGATTGAACACGAACATGTGGTTCTTATCTTCCTTGACCTCGACGTTGGATTGCGGAGTCACCACGGTGCTGCCGCCCGACAACGGATTGGGTTGGCTGACTTGCGGATTCTCGCTGATCGTCACCGTCAGGCTGCCGTGCGATACCGCTGCCGGTTGTACCCGCACCTTGCTGTTGATAATGACGGTGCCGGTGCGCGAATTGACGATCACTTTGGCCGGCGCATCGTCCGGTGCCAGTTCGATGTTTTCGATGACCGAGGCGAAGCCGACCCGTTGCGCCGGATTGACCGGGGCGCGGACGCTGATCGAGGTAGCGTCTATGGCTTGCGCGGTATCGGCCCCCAGGGTTTTGTTGATCGAATCGGCCATGCGCTGGGCGGTGGTAAAGTCGGAGGTGTTCAGGTTGAACACCATATCCGGGCTTTGATCGAACGAAGTCGGGACGATGCGTTCCACCGTCGCCCCGCTTGGAATCCGGCCGACCAGCGGATTGTTGACCGTAACTTTGGAACCGTCCTGGCCGCCGGCGCTGAGGCCGCCGACGACCAGATTGCCTTGCGCCATGGCATAGACGTTGCCGTCGGCGCCGCGTAACGGGCTCATCAATAACGAGCCGCCGCGCAGGCTTTTGGCGTCGCCCATCGACGATACGGTAACGTCGATTTTTTGGCCGGGTTTGGCAAAGGCCGGCAAATCGGCGTGGATGCTGACCAAGGCCACGTTTTTCGATTTTGGGTCGATATCCGGCGGTAAGGTCATGCCCAGTTTGCCCATCATGCTGCGCAAGCTCTGGCCGGTAAACTTGGTTTTGTCGCCGGTTTTGTCCAGGCCGGTCACCAGGCCGTAGCCCACCAACTGGTTGGTACGGACGCCGGCAATGGAGGCGATGTCTTTGATGCGTTCGGCCTGGGCCTGACCGGCACCGAGCAGCAGAAGCAGAAAAATTAAATGTTTCATGATGTTCTCCTGGCCGATCAGAACGGGAAGATCGGGCTGGACAAAATTCGGGTGATCCAGCCGGGTTTGCTGCTGTCGGCCAGCGCACCGTCGCCGGTGTACATGATGGTGGCGTCGGCCACTTTGCTGGAAGGAATGGTGTTGGCAACGTTGATATCGATCGGCCGGACGATGCCGGACAGGCGGACGTATTCGCTGCCGTCGTTCAGGGTCACGCGTTTTTCGCCGCGGACCCGCAGGTTGCCGTTGGGCAGTAAGTCGACAACAGTGACACTGATGTCGCCAGTCAAACGGTTGCTTTGCCGTGCGTCGCCTTTGCCTTCCGACGCCCGGTCCATGCTGTAATCCAGCGACGTTGCCAAATCGTGCCCGAGCAGGGCGGAACTGGCCAGGCCGAAGATGGTCGGCGCGCTGCCGCTGGCTTTGATATCGCTGTTCTTGCTGGCTTTGGAATTGGCCTGCTTGGTGGCGTTGGTATTTTCGTCGAAGGTTACCGTCAGGATATCGCCGACCCGGCGCGCGGCATGGTCTTCGAACAAACGCATGTCGTAACCGGCCTGGTAGATGGCGCCGTTGTTTTGTTGCGGCGGCCGCAGATCGGCGGGTTGGACCGGGGCGAAGTCCGGGTCGCGTTTCGGCAGCGTGTCGCAGCCGGCCAGGAGCGACAGTATTGCCGCCAGCAGCAAAAATTTGCCGCCGGCTTGCCGCTGGATGTGGTTACGGTTTTTCATGGCCTTGGTCCTGAATTAGAGTTGTTGCGTGACGAAGGACAGCATCTGGTCGGTCGTGGAGATGGCTTTCGAGTTCATTTCGTAAGCGCGCTGGGTTTCGATCATATTCACCAGTTCTTCGACCACGTTGACGTTGGAAGTCTCCAGCGAGCCCTGAATCATCTGGCCCAGTTCGTTCTCGCCGGGATTGCCGATGATCGGTGCGCCGCTGGCGACGGTTTCGCGAAACAGGTTGTCGCCGATCGGTTCCAGGCCGGCGGTATTGACGAAATCGGCAATCTGGATCTGGCCGATCTGGTTGGCCGCGGCGGCGCCAGGTTGGGTCACCGAAACCGTGCCGTCCTGGCCGATGGTGATGCTGAGGGCGTCCTGCGGGATGGTGATGGCCGGTTCCAGCAGCATGCCGTTGGAGGTCACCAATTGGCCGGTGGAGTCCATCTTGAACGAACCGTCGCGGGTGTAATTGATGTCGCCGTTGGGCTGCAGAATCTGAATGAAGCCGCGGCCGCTGATGGCAATGTCCAGCGAGTTGCCGGTCTGCAAGATATTGCCTTGGGTATGGATTTTCTCGGTAGCGACGGTGCGCACCCCGGTGCCGAGTTGTAGGCCGGTCGGTAATTGGGTGTTCTGGGTGGATTGGGCGCCGGCCTGACGTACGTTTTGGTACATCAGGTCGGCGAATATCGGTCTGGCTTTCTTGAAGCCGGTGGTGTTGACGTTGGCCAGGTTATTGGAAATAACCGCCATGCGGGTTTGTTGGGCGTCCAATCCGGACTTTGCGACCCATAGTGCTCGTTCTGTCATGACAGCCTCCTGATCTGACGATTTTTTGTCTTATCAGGAGTAAAGCAGGTTTTATGCCACTTGCATTAACTTGGCGGCGGCAGCGGCGTTTTCGTCTATATCTTTCATGACCTTAGATTGCATGTCGAAGCTTCTGGACAGCTCGATCATCTCCACCATCGCCGCCATGGCGTTGACGTTGCTGGATTCCAGCGCGCCTTGGACCAGGGTGACGTTGGCGTCGGCCGGCAACACGCCGCCTTGCTTAGGGTGCATCAGGCCGTCTTCCAGTTTTTCCAGGTTGGCCAGGTCGGTATTGACCAGCTTGATCCGGTCTACCAGCACGGTATTGGTGGCATTGACCCCTTGCGGCACGATGCTGATGGTGCCGTCCTTGCCGATCTCGACCTTCTGTGCCGGCGGTACCGCGATCGGTTGCCCGGCTTCGCCGAGCACCGACAGGCCGGCGCCGGTTTGCAGCAGGCCTTCCGGCGTCAACCGCAAGTCGCCGGCCCGGGTGTAGGCTTCTTTGCCGTCCTTGCCGGTGACGGCGATCCAGCCCTGGCCTTCCACTGCGACATCGAGTTCGCGGCCGGTATGGTAGATCGAACCGTTCGACAAATCCGTGCCCGGGCGCTCGGCCATCGAGTACACCCGCGCCGGATAGCCCGGGCCGAAGCTGGGCATGGCCCGAAATTGCTCGAAATCCGACTTGAAGCCGGTGGTTTGTGCGTTCGCCAGATTATTGGCGTTGGCCGATTGCGCCATCAGGGTTTGCTTGGCGCCGTTCATCGCAATGTAAAGGCTACGGTCCATGAGCGGCCTCCTTTAATTATCGAATCTGCAAGATGGTCTGCATGATGCTGTTTTCGGTGGTGATGGTCTGGGCGTTGGCTTGGTAGGCCTGTTGCGCGACGATCAGGTTCACCAGCTGCGCCGACAAATCGACGTTGGAGCTTTCCAAGGCGCCGGCTTGAATCGATCCGAAGTTGTTGGCGCCGGCCTGGCCCGGAATCGGCTCGCCGGAATTGGCGCTTTGGCCCCAGGAGGTGTCGCCCAGTTTCGCCAACCCGTTGTTGTTGGCAAAACGCGTCAACGCGACTTTACCCATGGTTTGCGAACCGCCATTGCTGAAGCGGGCAAATATCACCCCTTCGTCGTCGATGTCGATACCGGTCAGGCGCCCCGCCGGTAAACCATTCTGCGTCATGCCGTTGACGCTGAACTTTTGCTGAACCTGGGTGGTGCCGAAGAAGTTCATAGTGTCGATTTTTATGTCGGCGGCTCCGGTCGGCGGATTGATCACGTAGCTGGACAAGCCGAATTTGCCGTCCAACGGGGTGATCAGTTTGCCGCCGGAATCGAATGTCAATTTAGCCGATTCCGGGGTGGTGCCGCCTAACGGGCCAGATGTTACCGGTACCGCGGTTTTGGTATTTGGGGTGGCGGGTTCGCTCATGTAGTGGTAGACCAGCCATTCCGAAGTACCGGTGGTCGGCGCCGTGGACGGGTCGAGTTTGACGAAGTAGGTGGTCAAGATATGCGGGGAGCCCAGCGTGTCGTAGACCGTGGTCGAGGTTTGCGAGTTATAGGTGTTGCTGTCGTCCGGGTCGAAGGGCAGTGTGCTGGGCGTGAAGTCGTCTTGCGCATCCAAATTTAACTGGATGGCTACCTTATCGGTCGCTGACGGTAAGCCGGTTAGAGTATTGATTTGTACCGGCGTGGTGACCCCGGTACTAAAACCGTCTTCGACTTTAGTGGTATTGGGGCGATAAACCAGTAATGCCTTGCCTTGGTTGTTGACCAGATAGCCTTCCTTGTTCAGTTTGAATTCGCCGGCGCGGGTATACGACAGGTCGTTGGTTTCGGTCGGGCTCTTCGCCAATGTGAAGAAACCTTCGCCGCTGATCGCCAAATCCAGGTTGTTGTCCGTGAACTGCAAATTGCCCTGATTGAACTGCTGGGCGACGTTGGCGACTTTGACGCCGGCACCGGGGGTAATGCTGCTGACGCCGCCCAAGCTGGCGGCGTAGACGTCGGCGAATTCGGAACGCGACTTTTTGAAGCCGACGGTATTGGAGTTGGCAATGTTGTTGCCGGTCACCGCCAGATTGTTGGATGCGGCGTTCAAGCCGCTGAGGGCTGTGGTAAATGGCATGTCGTTTCTCCTACAGTATCTGTTTGATTTGGCTGAATTTAACTGGGCCCAGGCCGTCCAGGTTGACTTGCATGGCCGTGTTGCCGTTGGCCATGGTTACGCTCTTAACCAGGGACTTGATGTTGGTTGGCAATACGGTGTTTTTGCCCTCCAAGTAGGCATATGCCTGAATCTTGTAAACGCCGGGGTCGGCCAGATTTCCGGCCTTGTCCTTCCCGTCCCATTCGAAACGGGTTGTGCCGGCGGATTCGGCGCCGAGATCGATTTCGCGGATGGTTGCTCCGGTTTCCGGGTCGATGATTTTGACGCCGACATTCGGCGAACTGGCCGGCACTTCGAAATCGCCGGAGACGCTGCCGCCGGCGCCGAGTAAGGCTCTTTCGCTTGGTGCCGACACGTAACGGCCGACCAGTCCGGATGCTTGCAAGGCCTGATTGGAACTGATCGAGCCGGCGAATTCCTTGAAAGAGGCCTGCAGGTCCTGGATGCCGGAGACGGTGCTGAACTGGGCCATCTGACCCAGGAATTCGCCATTGTCCATCGGTTTCAACGGATCCTGGTGCGTCATCTGTGTGGTCAGCAATTTCAGAAACTGGTCTTGGCCCAGGGTTTGTTTTTGGCTGTTGGCCGACGAGGACGAGTTGGTCGTGGCCAGGCCGAGGTTGTTAAATGTGTCGATAGCGCTTGTGCTCATGGTTCACCTCAGCGGCCCATTTTCAGGGTTTGTAAAATCAGATTTTTCGCGGTGTTCAATACCTCGACGTTGTTTTGGTACGAGCGCGATGCGGACATCATGTTGGCCATTTCCTCGACGGTGTTGACGTTGGGTTTGTAGATGTAGCCGGTGGCGTCGGCCATGGGGTGGTTGGGGTTGTATTCCATGATCGGCGGGGCCTGGTTTTCGACGACGCCCAACACGTTGACGCCGCTGGCGGTGTTGTTTTTATCCATGATGTTCTTTAATTCGGCGGCAAACACCGGCTGCCGCGATTTGTAGACCTGATCGATGCTGCTGCTGACGCTGTTGGCATTGGACATGTTGCTGGCAACCAGATTCAGGCGCAAGTTCTCGGCATTCATGCCGCTGCCGGCGACGTCGAAGATTCTTAGCGAAGTCATGACTATTCTCCTTTGATGGCGGTCATCAAACCCAGGAAATCGTCGTTGATGAAGCGCAGGCTGGCTTCGTATTGCACGGCGTTTTCGGCATATTTGGCTTGTTCGATATGGGTTTCGACGGTATTGCCGTCGAGCGAGGCATGCTGCGGGTTGCGGTACAGCAGGTCGGCGCCGAGGACGTTGTGCTGTCCGGCCAGATGGCCGCTGTGGCTGCGCTTCAGCTCGCCACCGCCGTCGCTAAGCGTTTGTTGGAATACGGCTTTGAAATCGAGGTCGCGGGCCTTGTAGTCCGGCGTATCGGCATTGGCCAGGTTGGACGCCAGTATTTCTCCGCGTTTCTCGCGAAGCATCAGGGCTTGCGGGTGTATACCCAAAGCGTTGTTGAAGTTGATTGCCATGATTGCCACCTTGCTGGTTTTTTTAATAAAAAAGCAGTAAGCGTGCCTGAAAAAAAAATTATTTAATTTTCAGTTGTGTGGCGGCGATGAGGGGCTATTTTGGCGTCAAAATCCAGTGTTGGGCTGCGGGCGGCAAAAACTTGCCGGTTGCCGGAGCCGTCAAGAAGTCGGCGCCGTGTCAGTCCGGTTTTCGGAAATAAGTGGCAAGTCCGGAACGGACCAATTCGTATGTGCCGATCCCGGTCGGCATGGCTTCGGTGCTGCTCAGAAACAAGTAGCCGCCCGGCTCCAGGCTGTCGGCCATTCGCGTCAAAATGTCGCGCTTGATGGCGTCGGAAAAATAAATCAGTACGTTGCGGCAAAAAATGATGTCGAACCGGCCTAGAGCGGTGAAGGATTTCAAGAGATTGAACTGTTGAAACCGAACTTGGCGGGTTACATCGTCGTTTAACAGATAACCGTCGTAACTTTTCTGGAAATATCTGGCTTTAGCCGCTTCGTCTATGCCCCGGGACAGTGCGGCGTCGGAATAACAGGCGCGCTTGGCGTCTTCGAGAATCGCTTCGGAAATGTCGGTGCCGATAATTTGCAGCGTCCGGTTTTTGCCGCTTGCGCGCAATGCGTCCAAGCCGCAGATGCTGATGGAATAGGGTTCCTGGCCGGACGAACAGGCTGCCGACCAGATGCGGATACTGCCGTTTTTTTGTGCCAGGAGTTGAGGCAGTACGGTGTCGCGCAATTCGGCGAATTGGCGTTCGTCGCGAAACCAGAAGGTTTCGTTGGTGGTCATCGCATCGATTACGGCGCTTCTCAGTTTTTGGGCGGAGAATGCGTTGGATTGCAGGGCCGTCGCCAGGCCGGGGAAGCCGGACAGTTCGAACTTGGCCAACAAGGGTTGCAACCGGCTTTTGACCAGATACTGTTTGTTGTCGCCGAGTTCGATACCGCAGTTTTGGCTGAGAAACTGTTGAATGGTTTGGTAGTCGGCCGGCGATATACTGCCGGCGAAGTCCAATGAGTTTTCGGTGCCCGCCGAGGTCAACATGTGGGGTGAAAATCCGAGCTGTCCTGCTCAGGAATGCTCGGCGTGGCTGACTCTTAGCTGGGCTTGAATAGCTTGCATCAGCGAGTCCGGCTCGAACTTGGCTAGAAACTCGTTGGCTCCAACTTTTTGGACCATCGCGGTATTGAATACACCGCTTAACGACGTGTGCAGGATTACGTAGATGTGCTTCATATTCGGGTCGGCTTTGATTTTGGTTGCCAGTGTGTAGCCATCCATTCGCGGCATTTCCACGTCGGAAATAATCAGGGAGTATCGGTCTTCGATTTTAGTGCCTTCCGCAATCAGAGCGCACAAGTGTTCCCAGGCTTCCTGCCCGTCTTTGAGTGTGGTGCACTCGACGCCGATCTGTTCGCAAACCCGTTTGACCTGGTTTCTGGCTACCGAGGAATCGTCGACGACCAGAATGTGGTCGTTTTGGCTCATCACGTTCTGGTCTATAGACTCCGCCGACGCTTCTTCCCGGCCGCCGATCACTTCCTTCATGACTTTTTCCACGTCGATGACTTCGATCAGCTCGCCTTCGACTTCGGTGACCGCCGTCAGATAGCTTTCTTTGCCGGTACCGGTGGGTGGGGCTTTGACTTGTTCCCAGCCGATATTGATGATCCGGTCTACCGACCCGACCAAGAAGCCTTGGATGGAGCGGTTGTATTCAGTAACGATCACGTAGCAACCCGCGTCACGCTGCAGTGGGCGCATGCCGATGGCCATGGATAAATCCAAGACCGGTATGGTTTTACCGCGCAAATGGGCTACGCCGCATATCACCGAATGCGAGTTTGGGATTTGGGTCAAAGGGGGGCATTGAATGACTTCCTGGACTTTGAACACGTTTATCCCAAAACGCTGGCGGCTGACCAGTTTGAATAAAAGCAGTTCGAATCGGTTATGCCCAGCCAGTTTGGTTCGTTGATCGACTCCGTCTAAGATTCCGGCCATATGTCCCCCTGAATAACGTTCGCCTAAGTATAGCGGCATTGTTACGGTTTACTTGAAATTTGCTGGTACGTTTTATGCAGAAAGCTTCGGGTAAGTCAAAAAAATGGCGATTAATATGAACAAGCTAAAGCTAGCCCTGGTTTTGATGTTGGTGTGCGCAACTGCGTGGGGAGGCTCGACCCAGTCCGGGCAACAGATTCAGGATGCAATTAACCAATTTGTCAGGTCGACATTGGAATCTGGGGGGAAATACGAGATTAATCTGACGCCACTCGATCCGCGTCTGCAATTGCCCGTCTGCGAACAAGCATTGCAAGTGTTTGCTCAAACCGGCGAAATCAAACCCGGGCGTAACACCGTCGGCGTCCGTTGCTACGGCGACAAGGGCTGGACGATATACAGCACCGTGTTGTTGAAGTCATTTAAAGACGTGCTGGTGTTGAATAAGTCTATGCAGCGAAACGACATTATTCGGGCGGAACATTTGGCTGTGGAGACCCGCGATGCCGGCATGTTGCCGCAGGGATACCTCGCCGACATGAGCGATGTATTGGATAAGCAGGCAGCCCGCAACATCCCCGCCGGTAGCGTTTTGAATCGGCAGCACGTAGCGGACCCTACAGTGGTTCGCCGCGGCGAACGGGTCAATATCGAGTCCAGTAAGGCGGGCGTCGTGATCAGTGCGATGGGAGCTGCGATGGGCGACGGCGCGAAAGGGCAGAAAATTAGCGTACGGAACCTGTCCTCCAATCGCGTGATTCAAGCCGTCGTGGTGAATGCCGGCCAGGTTTCGGTTAATTTTTAAAATGTTGCTAAAGGAATTTACTATGATGCCGCTAACTGCTTTAGATAAAACTCACCTGGGAATTTCGCCATGGCTATCGAATCAATCAGCGGCAAGCCTGTCACCACTTCAATACCCGCAAAAGCCGGGGTTAAAGATGCGGCCGAGCCTAAACAACGGACCGAGACCAGCGCCGTTACCGACACTGTCGAGATCACCGCCACCGCCCAAGATATCAAAACGGCTGCTGCCGGCGTTTCGGCGCCACTGGTCAATGAAGACCGCGTAGCGGCGATTAAAGCGGCTATTCAGGCTGGCAGCTACCAAGTCAACGCAGAGCGCGTGGCGGAAAAGATGCTGCAGTTCGATCAACAGTTACCCGACAGTACATGACTTTATGATAGAGAAAACATACCCGATCACTGAAAAACTGCTCGCCAACGGATTAAGAACGGCCCAAAATTTGTTTGAGTTGTTAACCGTCGAGTCCGATAAACTCAAGCAGAAAATCGATCCGGAAGCGATAGCCTCCATCGCGGCCGGTAAAAGAGACTTGGTGGCGCAGTTGGAGCAATTCATCAAACAGTTGGGCCAAGTTTTAGCAACCGAGCAGTTGACCGTCGGTAGTGACGGCATCAAAAAATATCTGGCCAAAGCCGGCGCTGCCGGTATCCATGTCGATGGCACTTGGACCAGTTGGGCCGATCTCGCCAAGTTATGTGAAAATTGCCGAGCGCTGAACGAGCAAAACGGTGCAAGTATCGCGTTGCTAAGCCGGCATACCCAGCGTTCTTTGCAAATACTGCGCGGCAAATCGCCGCTTGCGGCCACTTACGGACCGGATGGCGTAACCCGTAACGAGCTGTTTTCGCATACTTTAATTTCAGTGTAGACTGAGCGCCGAATTACTTTACGGGCCGCTCGCCATGCTGAGTAAGTTGAAGCATCTTTTTTCCAAAGCCAGCGCATCCACGCCTGAAGTCGATGACGATTTATTGGCTTTTGAAAATCCCAATTTCATTACCGATCCCGATAAAATCGCCCGCCTGCTCGGAGAAATCGAAAGCAGTTCGCCGTTGTGCACCATTCAAATAGAAGGTTTTGCAGAAGATTTCAGCTCGTCGGTCTTGAGCATCAAGTTGGACAAAAACGCCATCATTTTGGACGAATTGATGCCCCAGCACGGCAACGATTTGTTGCTGCGTTCCCGGGCGCTGAAGTTATCGACCTTTCATAAAGGGATACATTTGTCCTTCCATTTGGCCAATATCGAGGTCGGCCACTCCAAAGGCATCAACTACTACAAGGCACCCCTGCCGGATCGAGTGTTTTATCCGCAACGCCGACGTTCGCCGCGGCTGGAAATCAGCGCCATAGATATCCCTTTTAGCGGTGTGGTTCAGCGTACCGGGATATCGATCGGCGGTTACCTGTTCGATCTTTCGAGAGGTGGGGCCGGTGTCAGCGTACCCATCAACAGAGCGCGGGTGCAGCGCGGCGATGTGATCAAAAATTGCCAGCTTACTTTCGACGATTACGTGATGGATTTCGAATTTGCCGTCCGCTTTGTAAAGCCGGTTTCCGCGACGTCTCCCAAAGTGCAAATCGGCGGAATTTTCGAAGGGCTTTCCGCGAGAAGCCAATCGAAACTATCCTATTTCATCACATCGCTCGAACGGGTCGAGATTCGAAAACAGAAAGCCTGAGCCGCTTGCTATGGTAAAATTCGCCTGATTAATCACTTAGTCCCGGTAGCTCAGTAGGATAGAGCGGTCCCCTCCTAAGGGACAGGTCGTACGTTCGAATCGTATCCGGGACGCCATGAATCTGATCCTGATTTTATTGAATCCCGACGTCAGTCGCAGGTTTGACTACACATAAAAAAGCCGGCACGCAGCCGGCTTTTTTGTTTCTTGCGGTAGGTTTGGTTAGGCGGATGGGCTGTTTTTGCGCTTCCAACCCAGGACGCCTACTACGCCGCTGAGAAACAGCCATGTCGCTGTTGGCAACGGCACCACGGTCGGAATAATTGGCGATACGCTTAAGCTGCCGGTATAGGTGCCCTCCTTCGACAAGCCTTTGATCGCAAGCTGGTAATTGCCGGCCCCTAAAACGGGTATGTTGTTCAACGAAATCAAGTTAAACGTGGTCAATAGTTCCTGGTAAAACGGCGGAACATTTGGGAAAGGCAAATTAACCAAGGTCGGAGTCGATGCAACCGAAAACGACGTCAACGAACCAGTGGCTATAACTGCCGATGTGGCGTCGAGCAATTCCACGCTGGCGCTAGAGATACCGTTAGTGCTGGTTACAGTAGCGTTGCTGAAATCGGTCGTCAGACTAACCAATGTTTGGACGTTTTGAAAACTTACTGCCCCTGATAAATTGTAGGCATCGTAAACATCGTCAATCACAAAGTCGTAGATTTTACTGAACGGACCTACACCTACGGTATTGTCGATCACCGTCGCAGCGGCCGGTGTAAGTAGGGTAGACGCTGCCGCCTCAGGCAAATAGCCCGCGCCGGTCAGTGCCAGACAGCCCGTCAAAAGATAACTTATTTTGTTTTGTTTCATAGTCGATTCTCGCGAGAGTAAATTTGTGCCAAGGCCTCTGAACCATTCTTTAGCCGGCATCAGACAAAAGTGCAGACGCTCATAACAGCGGGTCTGGTTCAATCATCAAAGTGCGATCTGCCACATCGATAAGTTAGGAGGCGGGCGAGTCGCTCCCATACAGGCGCCGTCCCTTTCCTGTCCCCCATGCTCCGAAGGGTAAATGTCATTTCCTGGTGCGGTTGTTCGCAGGTGTTTTTACCCGTTTGTCGGCCTTTTTGTCTGGACAGAATTATAGACAGCAAGAGTGGGGAAATTCGTAAGTTGATGAACTTTAATCGAATCTTAATTTGTTACTAATCAATGGTCCGGAAATAAGGGATAGAATCTTTTACATGGTTTTTGTGGGGTGAATGTCGTGGCCTCCGCTCAGCGGATCAGCAGTCATGCGTTGGCTTCGCGGCAATGTATGCGTTGCAGCCTGGTTGTACTTGACGTTGAAGAACGAAGGGTGCTAACGGGCGTATGACCATTTCCTGTCGGATTAATTTGAGCGTTAGGCTCTGCAAAGGTTTGGCGAGGCGGTTCAACAATTTGGAAGTGTCCAAATTCCGATCGGTCTCCGCGCAAGAACTCTTTGAACACCTGTCTTCGGCAATGTTGTAGACAGGCGGGCTAGAGTAAGTTGGCCGAGGACGGCCGTTTGTTAACGTAAATGTACGGAGAAAATCAATGAAAATGATTTCATATTTTAGGCTTTGGCTTGCCGTTTGCCTGTTTGCAGTGTCGACTGCAAGCTCGGCCGGCATTATCTGGGAATCGACGGATGGAGATATCAATTTCTTGTCCGTCGGATTTTCGTCACCGTTTCCGACTGGCGATACTTTTGGCATCTTCTCGGCTACTGCCGATTTGTCGAGTGCGGCACCGTTATACACTTTTTCGGGCGTCGGTAACTTTGCCACATCAAGCCCGTTCAAATTGGGTTTGCTGACTGTCAGTGGCTGGGTCAGCGAGAGTGCTAATTCCAATCTAGCTGGTAACACTTATTTGCTGAGTTTTGCTAAACCGGGTATCAGCAATACGCTAAGCCTGCTGTATGGCTTCGATATCAAACCGGCCGCTGACCAAGATCCGGTGTCTGGTGTGCCTCTACCTGCTTCAATCTGGTTTATGACCAGTGCGTTGCTGGGTTTCCTGTATGTGGGACGCAATAAATCTAATCTGGTCGCTTGATTTTTCTCCGGATCAAACAGTCTTGTTTGATCCGGCATTTTTATCTAATTAACCCGGTGTTTATTTATACCGCGCAATATCAGCGATAATCCGAGCTTTATTCTCCTGTAGGTGAGTCGGTGGCAAGGGTTCTGATTGTTGGATGCGGTAAGATTGGTTTTGGTTTGGCTACCGCATTGAGCTGTAGCGGTCATTCCGTGACTGGGTTAAAACGCACGCCCTTGGCGGTTCCGCCACCATTTCCGCTACGGTTAAGCGATATTACGCGGCCGTTATCGTCAGCCTCAATTCCTACCGACTATGACTTGGTCGTGTTTGTCGTATCCGCGGACAGTCGGCAGCATGAGCAATATCAAGTGCTCTACCAAACCGGCTTGAACAACGTCTTGCATCATTTTGCCGATGCCGGAGCGACGCCCCCCTTTCTTATGGTTTCTTCCACCAGCGTTTACGGCCAAAACGGCGGGGAATGGGTCGACGAAGCCAGTCCGACGCAACCGGCCAGCGCAACTGCTGAGTGGTTGGTAAAAGCCGAGCAGCGCTTGTGGCAGGCCGGAGAGCGTAACTGTGTGGTCAGATTTTCCGGCATATATGGCCCCGGTCGCGACTGGCTGTTGAGGCGGGCGGCCGCCGGAGAGGCGATCCAGCGCGATCCGCCCAGCTACACCAATCGCATCCATCAGGACGATTGCGTCGCGGTGCTGTTGTTTCTGATTGGCAAAATGCTGGATGGAACCAAGCTCGACCCGTGTTATGTGGCCAGCGACAACGATCCGGCGCCGTTGTGGGACGTCATGACCTGGATCGCGGCGCAATTCGGCTATCCGCCGCCGCAGGCTTTGCCACCGGCGACAGGCGCGCCGCAAAACAAGCGCTGCAATAGTGCCCGGCTCAATGCCTTGGGCTATCGCTGGCTCTATCCGAGTTACAAGGACGGTTATTTACCGCCGTATTCCGCTTGAATCGATTGCCTTTGTCGCTTGTTGGCAGTGACGGTTTTCGCCGTCGGCGATACTGTTGCGGTGGCGAGAAAGTTGGGTACACCCTTCTCGCCACTGAGCCTGAAGTCTTCGCGCAGGCAAGCCAGCGCGCTAGTTCGATCTAGCTGCATAGGGTCAATCATCACCTGGTAGGTCAATTCGAACAAACGCTTCAACGCTATTTGCCAGGTGCTGCCGCTCAGCGCATAAAGGTGTTCGCTGAATTGCATAAACCGGGCAAACGGGCGGTCGCCTAAAATTAGCGGCAAGCTGTGGGCGAAGCGGCCGGAGTTGCCGATCAAATCCCAGAAGCGGGCAAAGCGGCCGATACCTTGCATCTCGGCGAAACTGAATGTGCTACTGCTGAGCAAGGCGTAAGGCGGATTCGGATCGTAGCGTAAATCGAACGCTTGGGTGTGGCGGTTGATCGGCGCGCCGCGCAGCCGTTTCAGGATGCCGACCTGGATTTCTTGCGGCTGCAAGGCCACCAACGCATCGAAGCTGTTACCGAAATTTGCCAGCGTGTCGCCGGGCAGGCCGGCGATCAGATCGGCGTGAATGTGGGCGTGTGAATGCTGCCGGAGCCAAGCCAGATTGGCTTTGGTTTTCTCGTTATCCTGCCTGCGGCTGATTAACTGTTGCACGGCCGGATCGAAACTTTGTACGCCGATTTCGAATTGCAACACCCCTGGCGGAAAGCGGGCAATGGCGGCCTGCAAGCGCTCCGGTAGATTGTCCGGGATTACTTCGAAATGCAAATAAAGGTCGCTGTTCAGCCGTTCCAGAAAAAACTCCAGAATCGCCACGCTGGTATCGGTCTTCAAATTGAAAGTGCGGTCGATGAATTTAAAATTGCGGGCGCCGCGGCGATGCAATTCAGACATGCTGGTTAAAAAAGCTTCCAGCGCAAACGGCTTCGCGGTCAGGTCGAGCGAGGACAGGCAGAACTCGCATTTGAACGGGCAACCGCGCGAGGCCTCGACGTAAATGATGCGCTGGCGGATATCGGTATCGCTGTAATAAGGGTAGGGCGATGCCAGGTTTTGCAAGGCCACGGTTTGGCCGGCGATGATTTTGGCCGGCGGCTCTTTGCCGGTCAGCAGTTGGCGGCATAAGTCCGGGAAACTGACTTCGCCGTAGCCGGTGACGATGTAATCCGCCAACTCCGCCCAGGCCGGTAAGTCGGGCGGATGGCTGACTTCCGGACCGCCCACTACCAAAACGATCTGCGGTGCGACCTGCTTCAAAATCGCCGCAATCGCGCCGACTTCCGCCACATTCCAGATATAGACGCCAAACCCGATAATTCGCGGCTGCTGCGCCAGCAATTTTTCGACGATTTCCAGCGGGCGTTGCTGAATGCCGAATTCGAGTAGCGCCGTGCGTACCTGCAATTCGCCCATATTGGCGTAAAGGTAGCGCAAGCCGAACGCGCTGTGGATGTAACGGGCGTTCAGAGTGGTGATGACGATATCGGGCATGTTCGGTCGGGTTTACTGGTCTGTAGCTGGGCGGGCTGCGAGCATAACATCGATTGTCGGGCACGATAAACCGTAACCGGGTGCGGTTGCCGCTTGAAATATTCCGCATCGACTGCCATTAAGTGGGGGCCGGAGCCTATGCCGGCCTGATAAAATGCCAGCGGGACTTGTCCCCAATTCGAACCCAGTTTGTATCGTCATGAAAAAATTACTGAATCAAAGTTTCTTAACCAATTTCATCTCATTGTTGATTATCGCTGCCGGCTACCTCAGCCCTTATTACGCGGAGACCTTGAAGGCCATCGGCTTCTTTGCGTTTTCCGGCGCGATTACCAATTGGCTGGCAATCCACATGCTGTTCGAGAAAGTGCCGTTTTTGTACGGTTCCGGCATCATTCCGGCCCGGTTCGAGGAGTTTAAAGCTTCGATCAAGGCCTTGATGATGGAGCAATTTTTCACCGTGGAAAATATCGAGCAATTCATCGAAACCGAAGAACGGCAGGGTGGCAGCATTCTGAATGTGGAACCGCTGCTGGGGGCGGTCGACTACGACAAGGTTTACGAAGGCCTGGTCAGCTCGATCATGGCTTCATCGTTCGGCGGGATGTTGCTGATGATGGGCGGCGAGCAGGCCCTACTGCCGCTGAAGGAACCGTTTTGCGAAAAAATGCAGCACACGCTTCGGGAGATGGTCGATTCGGATACTTTCAAGGCAGCTCTGCAAAACGGCCTCAACGCCCACAAAATCGGCGAAGACCTGACCGGCAAAATCGAAGCGGTGATCGACAAACGTCTGGCCGAGTTGACACCGCAGCTAGTGAAAGAAATGGTGCAATCCATCATCAAAAAGCACCTGGGCTGGCTGGTGGTTTGGGGCGGAGTATTCGGCGGCCTGCTGGGCGCGTTGTTCGGGTTTGCCTGAGCATGACCAGCGTCGAATTGGTTTACGAAAGCCACGGCGAACCGGCCGGGACTCCGCTGATCATCGTCCACGGCTTCTTGGCGGCGGCGCGTAATTGGCGCACCGTCGCCAAGCGTCTGGCCGTCAAGCGCCATGTTTATGTGCTGGATATGCGCAACCATGGCGGCTCGCCCCAGGCCGAGCATCTGGACTACCCGAGCATGGCCGGCGATTTGATTGCGTTTCTGGATCGGCACGGCATCGCCGCCGCTGATTTGCTCGGTCACAGCATGGGCGGCAAGGCGGTGATGTGGTTGGCTTTACAGCATCCCCAGCGTGTTGCCAATCTGATCGTTGCCGATATTGCTCCGGTCAGTTACCAGCACAGCTTCGATGCGTTGATCGATGCGTTGGGCAGCTTGCCGGTAGAGAGTATCGGCAACCGCAAACAAGCGGAGGAAGCTCTGGCCGAGGCGATTCCGGATTTAGCCTACCGCCAGTTTTTGCTGCAAAACCTGTTGCTGAAGGACGGCCAGTACTACTGGCGGATCGACCTGGATATCATGCGGCGCAACGCCCACCATATCGTCGGTTTTCCTGACGCCGATACCGCAAGGTTTGCCGGCCCGGCCTTGTTTATCGGCGGCGAGCACTCGAAATACATCGACGAGCAGGCCGTGTACCAGGCATTTCCCGCTGCCAGGATCAGCACAATCCCGGATACTGGGCACTGGCTGTATGTCGAAGCGCCCGAAACATTCTGCCGGATGGTGGAGGATTGGCTGTCTGGGAAGCGCTAACAGATTGATTTTTTAGGGTTTAGAACCTTGGTACACTAGCCGTTCCCCGGATAGCGGCTATCATCCGCTCAGCCTTGAAGCGAGAGCATTGCGGAGTACCTACATGTCCAACCATTCCTGTCAGCAGTCGCCAATCCGAAAACACCACCGGCTGGCGCTTTCACTGGACGATTTTATCGCGTCGCAAACGGAAGCGGCGCTCAGCGATTATCTGTCGCTGTCGTTTAGCAGCGAAGGCGACTTCACCAAAATCAGCATAACTACCGTCGGTCCGGAACCGGTTACCTATTCCGCGCTGGTGCCGGTCGCCATGACCCCGGATTGGCAGACCCTGGTGTTTGTGGCGCAACCGTTTAAATTGGGCGAGTTAAGCGATTTCAGTTCGGTGGCCGAGAAACGAAAAGCTTGTGTTAGAATCGCGCGGCTTGCGCCGATTCGGCTGACACTGCGCACCAAAGGCGGGCAACGCCGGCGCAGAGGCGGCTCCAATGCCGATGGCGCATAACTCTAGCCATCCCTTTTCATAACTATTTATTCGAAACGCTCATGAGTAAACCAAAAAAAGTCGCAATTCTTACCGCTGGCGGTTTGGCGCCATGTCTGAACTCTGCTATCGGCAGCTTGATTGAACGTTACACGGAAATTGATCCGAGTATCGAAATCATCTGCTACCGCGGCGGCTACAAAGGCCTGTTGCTGGGAGATTCATACCCTGTCACCGCGGAAGTGCGTCAAAAAGCCGGTTTACTGCAACGTTTCGGGGGTTCCGTGATCGGCAATAGCCGGGTCAAACTGACGAATGTCAAAGACTGCGTCAAACGCGGATTGGTTAAAGAAGGCGAAGATCCGCAAAAAGTCGCGGCCGACCAGTTGATCAAGGACGGCGTCGATATTCTGCACACCATCGGCGGCGACGACACCAATACCGCCGCGGCCGATCTGGCGGCATTTTTGGCGAAGAACAACTATGGTCTGACCGTGATCGGTTTGCCGAAAACCGTCGACAACGACGTGTTCCCGATCAAGCAATCGCTGGGTGCCTGGACTGCCGCCGAGCAAGGCGCGCGCTACTTCATGAACGTGGTGGCCGAGAACAACGCCAACCCGCGCATGCTGATCGTCCACGAAGTCATGGGCCGCAACTGCGGCTGGTTGACCGCTGCTACCGCCCAGGAATACCGCAAACTGCTGGATAAAGCCGAGTGGCTGCCGGAATTGGGCTTGAGCCGCGAGTCTTACGAAGTCCATGCCGTTTTCGTCCCGGAAATGGCGATCGATCTGGAAGCCGAAGCCAAGCGTCTGCGCGAGGTGATGGACAAAGTAGACTGCGTCAACATCTTCGTTTCCGAAGGTGCCGGCGTCGAGTCCATCGTCGCCGAAATGCAGGCCAAGGGCCAGGAAGTGCCGCGCGACGCCTTCGGCCACATCAAACTGGATGCGGTCAATCCCGGCAAGTGGTTCGGCGAGCAATTCTCGCAAATGGTCGGCGCCGAAAAAACCCTGGTGCAAAAATCCGGTTACTTCGCCCGCGCCGCGGCATCCAACGTCGACGACATGCGCTTGATCAAATCCTGCGCCGACTTGGCGGTCGAATGCGCCTTCCGCCGCGAATCCGGCGTGATCGGCCACGACGAAGACAACGGCAACGTGTTGCGTGCGATCGAATTCCCGCGCATCAAAGGTGGCAAGCCGTTCAATATCGATGCCGACTGGTTCAACAAAATGCTGGGCGAGATCGGCCAGCCCAAAGGCGGCAAGGTCGACGTTAGCCACTAAGTCGTTTTCGACTTAGAAGAACGGCAGGGGCGGTTTAACCGCCCCTTTTTGTTTGGGGAAAGGCGAATTTATTCGCCCCTGTTTAATTTCGGTGAAATTTCTCTACGCTCACAAACCCAAATCGGTCAACCCGGCGTGATCGTCGGGACGGCGGCCCAGCGGCCAGTGAAACAGGCGCCCGTTGTCTGTGATCGGCAAATCGTTGATGCTGGCAAAGCGGCGCTGCATCAGGCCAAATTCGTTAAATTCCCAATTTTCGTTGCCGTAACTGCGGAACCAGTTGCCGGCGTCGTCGTGCCATTCGTACGCAAACCGAACCGCGATGCGGTTATCGGTAAATGCCCATAATTCCTTGATTAACCGGTAGTCTAGTTCCCTGGCCCATTTGCGTTGCAAAAATTCTTTGATCTGTTGCCGGCCCACCGGAAATTCTGCCCGGTTGCGCCAGCGGCTGTGTTCGGTATAGACCTGCACGACCCGATCCGGATCGCGGCTGTTCCAGGCGTCTTCGGCCATCCGCACTTTTTGCGCGGCGGTTTCGGCGGTGAACGGGGGAAGGGGTGGTTTGGTTTCCATAGTGCGCTCCCGAAAAATGAGGATTATGTAGACAGATTTGTCTACATGGTCATGGTAGCAATAGTAGACAGAGTTGTCTACAATCGGGCCATGGCCATGGATCCCTCGAAAACCGCTTCCGAATTACCCGCGCGCGAGCGAATTTTGTTGGCGGCGCACGACTTGTTTTACCGCGAAGGTATTCGCGCCACCGGCGTCGATAAAGTGATCGCCGAGTCGGGCGTTACCAAAGTCACGTTCTACCGCCACTTTCCGAGCAAGAACGCTTTGATTCGGGCGTTTCTGGATTACCGGCACCGGATCTGGATGGAATGGTTTGCCGACGCGATCCGGCGCCATGGCGGCTATGCGGGAAGCGGGCTATTGCCGCTGGTCGAGGTGATGGCGGAATGGTTCCGCAAGCCGATTTACCGCGGCTGCGCATTTATCAATAGCGTTGCCGAACTGGGCGGCGCGTTGCCGGATGTCGTCGAGATTTGCCAGAGCCATAAGCAGGACATGGCGATGGCGATTCGGGAATTGCTGGTTGATACGCCTCAGCGCGATGCGCTGGCGCAAGCGGCGGCGGTCGCGATAGACGGCGCTATCGTCCGCGCCCAGACCGAAGCCCGGGACGCGGATGCCAAACAGTCGTTGGATAGTTTGGCCTTGCTGTTGTCGGCATTGCAGACAGCGTCAACGGCGGCGGCCGAAGCGGCGCAGCAGTAACTTTTCCAGGCCGACGATGGCGTAAATCGCCAGGCTGACCGCCAAAATCAATAGCCATTCGTCCTGGCCGATCGCCGCGCTGCCGAACAATTGCTGCATGACCGGCCAGTAAGTGAACAATAACTGCAGGGCAATCATGGCGCTGACGCCGACCAAGACCCAGGGATTGGAAAATACGCCGACTTTAAACATCGAATAACGTAAAGAACGGCAATTGAACAAATAAAACAATTCGCCGAATACGAACACGTTTACCGAGACCGTACGGGCTTTGGCCAGGGTTGCTTGCTGCGTCAATTCCCATTCGAACAAGCCGAACGCGCCGGCCAGCAATAGCACGCCGACCAGACAGATCCGAAACAGCAAGTGTCGGGTCAGGATCGGCTGCTCCGGATTGCGCGGCTGACGCTGCATCAAGCCCGGTTCCTTGGGTTCGAAGGCCAGCATCAATCCCAATAGCACGGCCGTGGTCATATTGATCCACAAAATCTGCAGCGGTGTGATCGGCAATGCCACGTTGGCGAATACCGCTGCGGTGATGACCAGGCCCTCGCCGAGATTGGTGGGCAGGGTCCAAGCGATGAACTTCACCAGATTGTCGAACACGCCGCGGCCTTCTTCGACGGCGGCTTCTATCGTCGCGAAATGGTCGTCGGTCAGCACCATGGCTGCCGCTTCCTTGGCGACTTCGGTGCCGCCCAGCCCCATCGCTACGCCGATGTTGGCCTGACGCAAGGCCGGCGCGTCGTTGACGCCGTCGCCGGTCATCGCCACGACGTGGCCTTTGGCTTGTAGGGCGCGGACCAGAAGCAGTTTTTGCTCCGGGGCGATGCGGGCGTAAACGCTGCAATGTTCGACCTGCTGTAGATAGTCGGCTTCGGCGTAATTTTCCAGTTCGCTGCCGGTGATGGCTTTTTCGCTGTGGCGCATGCCGAGTTGCTTGGCGATTGCCAAAGCCGTGACCGGGTGGTCGCCAGTGATCATTTTTACGGCGATGCCGGCCCGGTAGCAGGCGGCTATCGCCCGGGCCGCTTCCGGCCGCGGCGGGTCTATCATCGCTTGCAGGCCGAGAAATGTCAGGCCGCTGCGGACTTCGCTCTGGTCGACGGCATCGTCGCCGTGGTCGGTACGGGCGAAGGCCAGCACGCGCAGCCCTTGCGCGGCCAGGATTTCGACTTGGCGTTGCAGTTGGGCTTTGTCGAGCGGAACCTGTTGCAAATCGGCGGAAAACGCGCGGTCGCAGCGGTCGAGCAAGCTTTCCAGCGAGCCTTTCAAGTAAACGTGGCGTTCGTCCAGCGCCAGATTACGGTGCAGCGTGGCCATGAACTGGTATTGCGATTCGAACGGAATGGTGTCCAGCCGCGGATGGCCCTTGCTGACGCTGGCGTGGTGCAAACCGGCTTTGTGGGCGGAAACCAACAACGCCGCCTCGGTCGGATCACCTTCGATCCGCCAACTGTCGACATCGGCGATCAAGCGGGCATCGTTGCACAGCAGGCCGGCTTTCAGGCATTCGAGCAGAGCCGGTTTTTGTTGCGGATCGACCGGTTGGCCGGCCGCTTGAAATTCGCCGTCCGGCGTGTAGCCGCTGCCGCTGACGGCGAACTGCTCGCCGCCGGCATAAACGAATTGCACCGTCATTTGGTTTTGGGTCAGCGTGCCGGTTTTGTCGGAACAGATCACCGTGGTGCTGCCCAAGGTTTCCACGGCAGGCAGTTTGCGGATGATCGCATTGCGCTTGGCCATGCGCGAGACGCCGATCGCCAGCGTGATGGTCAGCGCCGCCGGCAAGCCTTCCGGAATCGCGCCGACCGCCAATGCCACGGCGGCCATGAACATATCCAGCGCGCTTTCGCCGCGCCAGACGCCGACGGCAAATGTCAGCGCCGCGCAGGCGACGATGGCCCACAGCAGCAATTGGCTGAATTGGCTCATTTTCCGGGTCAACGGCGTTTCCAGCGGTTCGGCCGCCGCGATCAAACGGTTGATGCGGCCGATTTCGGTGTCGTCGCCGGTGCCGACTACTACTGCCAAGGCGCTGCCGTAACTGACCAGCGTCGACGAATAAGCCATATTGGTGCGGTCGGCCAATAAGGTCGCGGCGGGTAAGGTCTGGGCCTGTTTTTGGGCGGGCACGGACTCGCCGGTCAAAGCCGCTTCGTCTATTTTCAGTTCACGGGTTTGCAGCAGTCGCAAATCGGCCGGCACCTTATCACCGGATTGCAGATAGACCAAATCGCCGGGCACCAAGTCGGCGGCCGCTATTGTCCGACGTTGGCCGTCGCGCAGTACATTGGCGCTGACGTTCAGGGTTTGGGCGAGGGCATTGATCGCTTTCAGCGCGTTGGCTTCCTGGATGAAGCCGATGATGGCGTTGACCAGCACTACGCCGAATATGACGCTGCTGTCGGCCCATTCTTCCAGGAAGGCGGTGGTGGCGGCTGAAAACAGCAGAATGTAGATCAGCGGTTGGTGGAATTGGCTGAGCAGTAAGCGCAACGGACCCTTGCCGCGCGGCGGCGTCAGGCGGTTGGGGCCGGCTTGTTCCAGTCTGGACTGGGCGGTTTGGCTGGACAGGCCGGCGCCGAGTTGCACGTCCAATTGCGACAGTAACTGCTCCGGCGCCAGGTTGTGCCAAAGGGTTTGCGGATTTTGCTTCATGGTCTCAGAAAAACGGTTGTGGCAGAGGGGCTGTGCGCGGTTTTTCGGCGCCGATTCGGGCCGGCATGCGCTTCGGATTGACAATCGTCATCTTCTGCTTGTTCCTTGTTGGTTATGGGGTTATAGTCCGTAACCGAGGCCTGTGGCCTTATTCTAAATTAAAATAAAAACAAATAGTTGGAGGTAGTTATGGGCGGAGTTATCGAACTGGTGGTTTTGATGCTGATTATTGCCATCTTCGCGTTCGCACCGTTAGGGTATTTCATTTATATGTACACAATGAAAAACGGCGAGCCGTTCGGCGACATTGAGCCGCACGGCGACAGCGAATCGCCGGTGTTGAACGCGGTGGCCAAAGCGATTGACGCGGTCAAAGGCAAACTTGGCAAAAGCTGAGTCGCCAACGTGATCGGTAAAAGCCGGGCTTATCCCGGCTTTTTTATGCGTGTCCGCCGGCCGTATCGCCGCAGGTTGGGCAACTCGGGTTTTTCTTTAACCGCATCGTGCGCCATTCCATACTCAGGCCGTCCAGCATCAATAAGCGTCCGATCAACGGATTGCCGATTCCGGTCAGCAATTTTATCGTCTCTAGCGCCTGCATGCTGCCGACGATGCCGGTGATCGGGGCGACCACGCCGTTCCTGGCGCAATTTTGCAACTCTTCGCCGTCGCTTTGGTACAGGCAGTTGTAGCACGGGCTTTGGTTGCGGCCGGGCGTGAACACGCTGATTTGGCCCTCGAAACGGATCGCGGCGCCGGATACCAACGGGGTCCTTTGTTCTACGCAGGCTTGGTTGATGGCGAAACGGGTGGCGAAATTGTCGCTGCAATCCAGCACCACGTCGGCTAATTCGACTTCGTGCCGCAATTCGGCGCCGGCTAGCCTTTGCTTGCGCGCCACCACAGCCACCTCCGGATTAATTTTTTCCAGCGTCTGCCGGGTTGAAATTACTTTATCCAACCCTATATCGGCTGTGTCGTGGGCTATTTGCCGCTGCAAATTACTCAGGTCCACTTGATCGTCGTCGTACAAGGTAATGCTGCCGACACCGGCAGCGGCGAGATACATCGAGGCCGGCGAACCCAAGCCGCCGGCACCGACGATCAGGATTTTGGCGTCCAGCAGTTTTTGCTGACCGGTGATGTCGATTTGCGGCAGCATGATCTGCCGGCTGTAGCGGAGCAGTTGTTCGTCGTTCATAACGCGGATAGTGGTGGCTGGGCCGCAGATGATGCCAAAGAGCTTGACAGAGTGCAAAACCCGGATATTATTAGCACTCGTTATTGGAGAGTGCTAATAAATTGCAAGTTGTTTAAAAAACGCGTAGTCCGCTCTGGAGCGGTCGGCTTTTTAAAAAGCTTATCAGTTTTAACCTTTAACTTTATTAATCGAGGAGACATTGATGAAAATTCGTCCGTTACATGACCGTGTAGTCGTAAAACGTGTTGAGGAAGAGACCAAAACCGCTGGCGGTATCGTGCTGCCGGGTTCTGCCGCCGAAAAACCGAGCGAAGGTGAAGTGCTGGCTGTTGGCTCAGGTAAACCGTTAGACAACGGCCAAGTACGTCCTATGGCAGTCAAAGTCGGTGACAAAGTATTGTTCGGTAAATATTCCGGCACCGAAGTTAAAGTCGATGGCGAGCAATATATCGTCATGCGCGAAGAAGACATCATGGGCATCTTGGGCTAAGCCCTATTCACCTCATTTATCTTTTTCAATCTCTTTAAATATTTAGGAATTAAAAAATGGCAGCAAAAGACGTGAAATTCGGTGGCGACGCCCGTGCTTTGATGGTAGCCGGTGTCAACATTCTGGCGAACGCGGTTAAGGTAACTCTGGGCCCTAAAGGCCGTAACGCCGTGCTGGACAAAAGTTTCGGCGCACCGACCATCACCAAAGACGGTGTGTCTGTTGCGAAAGAAATCGAATTGAAAGACAAATTCGAAAACATGGGCGCGCAAATGGTTAAAGAAGTGGCGTCCAAAACTTCAGACGTGGCCGGTGACGGTACCACCACTGCAACCGTGCTGGCGCAAGCCATCGTCAACGAAGGCCTGAAATCAGTCGCAGCGGGCATGAACCCGATGGACCTGAAACGCGGTATCGATCTGGCGGTAACTAAAGCGGTTGCAGCCATCGAAGAGGCCTCTATTCCGTGCAGCGACAGCAAAGCCATCGCTCAAGTTGGTACTATTTCAGCTAACTCCGATGCATCTGTCGGCGACATCATCGCCGAAGCGATGGAAAAAGTCGGTAAAGAAGGCGTCATCACCGTTGAAGAAGGCACCGGTCTGGATAATGATTTGGACGTCGTCGAAGGTATGCAATTCGACCGCGGCTATTTGTCACCATACTTCATCAACAAACAAGAAAGCATGAGCGTCGAATTGGACGATCCTTTCGTGTTGCTGTACGACAAAAAAATCTCCAACATCCGCGAAATGTTGCCGATTCTGGAAGGCGTGGCCAAATCCGGTCGCTCTTTGTTGATCATCGCTGAAGACGTCGAAGGCGAAGCTTTGGCTACTCTGGTGGTCAACAACATGCGCGGTATCGTTAAAGTGGCTGCGGTTAAAGCCCCAGGCTTCGGCGATCGTCGTAAAGCCATGCTGGAAGACATTGCTGTACTGACCGGCGGTGTGGTGATTTCTGAAGAAGTCGGTCTGTCTCTGGAAAAAGCCGACATCAGCCAATTGGGTACTGCAAAACGCGTCCAAATCAACAAAGAAAACACCACCATCATCGATGGCGCTGGTAACGAAGACCAAATCAAAGGCCGTGTTGCGCAAATCCGCGCTCAAGCCGACGAAGCGACTTCCGATTACGACCGTGAAAAACTGCAAGAACGTCTGGCCAAACTGGCTGGCGGTGTTGCGGTCATCAAAGTCGGCGCCGCAACCGAAGTGGAAATGAAAGAGAAAAAAGCCCGCGTCGAAGACGCCCTGCATTCAACTCGCGCTGCGGTTGAAGAAGGTGTGGTGGCCGGCGGCGGTACTGCGCTGATCCGTGCCCTGTCTGCTCTGGAAGGCCTGAAAGGCATCAACCACGACCAAGACGTCGGTATCAGCATCCTGCGCCGCGCGATGGAAGAGCCTTTGCGTCAAATCGTCAGCAATGCCGGCGATGAAGCCTCGGTCGTTCTGAACGAAGTCAAAAAAGGCAGTGGCAACTTTGGTTACAACGCTGCAACCGGCGAATACGGCGACATGATCGCGATGGGTATTCTGGATCCGGCGAAAGTGACTCGTTCAGCGCTGCAAAACGCCGCTTCCGTTGCCGGTCTGATGATCACCACCGAAGTGATGATCGCTGACGCGCCAAGCGACAACAAAGGCCCGGCAATGCCTGATATGGGCGGCATGGGCGGCATGGGCGGCATGATGTAATTCATCCCGGCTTTGGCCAGAAACCCCGGTCTCCGTAAGGAACCGGGGTTTTTTTATGCTTGCAGTCTGCGGGCGAATTGAATTCCAGATCGGCCGAAATTAAACTGAGCTTTCCAATCGACTTGAGCCGGACGGCGCAATAGCGGATTTAACCATGGCTGCTGACTGTAAAATATTGATAGCCGACGACAACGAAACCAATCTTTGGCTGCTTTGCGAGCAATTGTCGCAATGGACTCAGGATGTGATGTTGGCCGGCGACGGCCGCCAGGCTTGGAGTTTATTGGAGCAGCACCGATTTAGCCTGCTATTTCTGGATTTGAATATGCCGTTTCTGAGCGGCTTCGATTTAATCAGCCGGTTGCGCTCCCAGTCAGGTCCGAACTGCCAGACGCCGGCCGTTGCCGTCACTGCCCATGCGCAGGAAAGTCAGCGTATACAGGCATTGGCGGTCGGATTCGACGATTATCTGGTCAAGCCGATCCGTTTGGCGCGGCTGCAGGAAATCTTAGAACGGTGGCAAGCGGAAGACGTTGGTGTGGACTATTACGCCCGGCAATTGTTGGGCAAAACCCGTGATAACAAGCCGCTCAGCCAAATGTTGATCGGCAAGTTATTTGCCGAATTGCCGGTCCAATTGGCCGATATCGAACGCCTTTTAGGTGAATCGGCTAATCAGCAAGCGTGGGAAATTGTGCATAAATTGCACGGTACCTTTTGTTTTTTCGATTTTGCCGATTGTCGGACCGTGACCGAAAGTCTGGAGCAGGCCTTGCTGTCCAACCAATTGGCACAGGCCGACCAGCATTTCGAGGCGTTGAAGCAAAAGTCGGTGTGGTTGTTGAACAATCAGGCTGCGGTATTGAAATCGTTGGCCGCCGGTTAAACGGCGGCTGCTACAGCTCTGGCGGCGGAATAAACGGGCGAAACAGTTCCGGGTTATTTCAATTCGTCCAACAAGGCCTGCGCCACCTGCTGTTGTTGTTTGGAACCTTTGGCTAGCACGTCTTCGGCAATCGTTTTTGCCGCGTCCAAATCGCCCATGTCGATATAGGCCTTTGCCAAGTCGATTTTGGTTTCGTACTCGTCCATGTCGGTCAGATCGGATACGCCAACTTCGAACTTGTCGTCGCTGCCGGAGCTGATAATCGGCGCGTCGAAATCGAATTCGAAATTGAAATCGTCTATTGCGTCGGATTTAGCCGTGTCCCCGGTTTCGGCCGGTTTCGGACTCAGACTGTCGAAGTCGGAGAAGTCGAATGTTTCCAGTTTTAATTCGGATTCCAGATTCAGCGGCGAATCGGCTTTGTGGGCAGTGCTTGCCAACTCGGGAGCCGCTAGGTCTGCATCGAAATTAAAATCGAAGCTTTCGATATCGGCTACAACCGGCTCCGCTGCTGCTGGTTCAGCTTGCGTCACTTCCGTGACCACGTCGCTGAAATCGAAACCTTCAATCTCCAGCGTCGATTCCTCAGCAGATGCCAGTCCATTGTAGGCAACCTGCTCGGACTTAGCTGTTTTTGGCGCTTCCAGCTCGAAATTAAAATCGAAGCTATCGATGCTGGCGTTTGCTGCGGACGCGCTGTCTGCGGTTTGCGGCTCGTCGTCGGCAATGCTGGAGAATTCTATGGTCTCCAACGCAAGGTCGTCGCTGACGGCGGCGGATTGGGGTTTCTCGTCCACTCCCGGCGCGGTGAAATCTAAATTGAAATCAAAGGATTCGATATGTTTATCGTCGACAGTCGGTTCGTCCCGATCCGCAGGGGCGGCGTGGTCAAGGGATACGCTTTTCAGGTCCGGCGTTTTGGATTTCGCGCCGCCGTCGAATTCGCCTAAATCGAAATCCAGGCCGTTATCGTCCAGTTCCAGGTTTTTATCGAGATCCAGGTCCAGATCCGCCAATTCGTTATCCAGTAGCGCGAACACCGAGTCATCTTCCAGAGTGGCCGTTTCGGCTTCGGTCGACGGGGCTGTAACGAAGGTGGGCTCGAATGATTCGTTAACCGCAACTGCCGCAACAGCTGCGCTGGAATGGTCGGCTTCGGCAGCGAATAGGGGAGAGTCCGCCGCAATTTCTTTGGCCATGTCCGCAATTTTTTTCCAGAACGGCTTGTCGGCTTTTTTGCCGGCGTCGGCCAGCTCTCTGGCGTAAGCGCAGAAAGCGTCTTTATTTTCGCTGGCGTAAAAGATTTCCAGTAGTTTCAGTTTGCATTCGTCGCGGTTCGGCTGTTCCTGAATCGCATGCCGGATCAATTCTTCAGCTTGTTGGTAGCGGCCGTATGCCAGATAAACGTCGGCTTCCGAGATTGGGTCGACTTCGTTTTGGTCGGTGTCGAACGCGTCGAAATCGCTCGGCGTGAAATCGCTGATAAACGAACTTTCCCCGACAGTGCCGACGTCGTATTCGGACGTGTTGCTGATGTCCATGATCGGCACCGAGAGACTGCTTTCAGAATCCGGCATTTGGATTTGGCTGGCCGAAGCAAACATGCTTTCGGTGTTGATGCGTTCGTCTATGTTCCGCTTGCGCCAGAGTAACCAGCCCAGTAACCCGAGCACGCCGCTGCCCAGGCCGCCGATGACCCAATAGTAAGCATCGGACGAAAATAGCCCTTCCTCTTCGGGAGCCGGAGCCGGAGCCGGCGGCGCTACTTTTATTACCGGCTTCGGCGCTGGTGGCGGAGCCGGCTGTGGCGCAGGTTGTTCCGCTGTTGGTGCTGGAGCTGGGGTTGGCGCTTGCGTCTGGCTGGGTTCCGCTTTTGCTTGTGGCGTTACCGCAGGCGCTGTCTGAGCCGGAGCCGGAGCCGGAGCTGGCGACGGCACAGTTTCGGCTTGCGCTGGTGTTTGTTTATTGTTTTGTAGCGACGCGAGTTGCTGGTCTTTTAATGCCAGCAACTGCTGCATCATGTTCAGCTGTTGTTCCAGCTTTTCGATGCGGGCTTGCAGTTCGAGATCTTTGCCGTCGCCGGAGGCTTCCGCCGCGCTTTCGGCGCCGGCATGCGGGGCCGTCGAATGCGAGCCGGATTTGGCTTTCTCGCCAATAGCGGTATTGGTGCCAAGTTTAGCTTCCGACGGGGCGATCAGCTCCAACGGTTTGGCGACTTTTTCTGTCGCTGCCGGTTCGGTCTTTGCCTGTTTGGCCGCTGGTTTGGACTCTGCCCGTAGCGGTTGTTGGCCCGGCTCCAGGTTCGGGATTTTTAACAGGGCGCCTTCTTTCAGCGAGTTGATGTTGCCGTTATTGAATGCCTCGGGATTGGCTCTATGCAATGCATTCAGCATTTGATACGTCGGCACATTGCGTTCTTGGCCTAGTCGAGCGGCGACACTCCATAACGTGTCGGTTTTTTGTATGGGACCGTATTCGCCGTCGGTAGCAATTTGCTGATTGGCGCTATCGCCCGGCTCCGCTGCGACCGCTCGCCGCGGTGCGGTGCGGGTTTTCCGGGCAGGGCGGGGGGGCACTTCAAGCGGTTCCTCGGAATAACTCGGACTTTGGACGACCGGGATCGTGGCTTTGTTGTAGGCGGTGGGCGGGTCTATCAGCAGCGTGAATTCGCGGGTCATGCTGCCTTGCGGCCAGGTGACTTCCAACAGGAAGTCCAGAAACGGCTCGGTCAACACTTCCCGCGAAGTGATTTTGACAAGGATGGAGCCGTTGGCCTGTACGACAGGCTCGAACCTGATTTTCGACAGAAAATAATTCCAGACTACGCCTGCTTGGTCGAACTTCTCCGGCGGCGCCAAGCGAACCGACACGTCGGACGGATTTTCGCTCGGGTCGACGGTCAGTTTAATTTCGGCATTGAGGTGTTGATTCAGCGCGGAATGCAATTGTATTTCGCCGATGCCGAGCGGCAGGGCGTTAACCGGCGCCAGTAGCGAGACAACCGCTAAAGCTTTAGTTAAATTGCTCACATTGCTTTCCTTCACTGGTGACACCTCGGTGCGACGACCTCACAAAAAACAGAGCTAAGCTTAGACTAGATGTGGCTTTTTACCAGCAGTTCGGCAATCTGCACACTGTTAAGCGCGGCACCCTTTCTGACGTTATCGCTGACTACCCACAGATCGATTCCGCTTGGATGCGAGATATCTTCGCGGATCCTGCCGACGAAGACGTCGTCGTGGCCGGAGGACTCCGTTACTGCAGTCGGATAGCCGCCGTTTTCTCGTTCGTCCAGCAAGGTGACGCCCGGCGCATGGCTCAGCAATTCGCGCACGCGTGCCGCGGATATTTTCTGTTTGGTCTCGATATGTACCGCTTCGGAGTGACCGAAAAATACCGGCACCCGCACCGCGGTGGGATTAACCAGGATATCGGCATCGCCCAGGATTTTTCGAGTTTCCCAGACCATTTTCATTTCTTCCTTGGTGTAGCCGTTGTCCATGAACACGTCGATTTGCGGCAATACGTTGAAGGCGATCTGTTTCGGATAAACGCTGGGCGAAACCGGTTTCGCATTTAACAAATTGGCGGTTTGCGTCGCCAGTTCTTCGATCGCTTCCTTGCCGGTGCCGGATACGGCCTGATAAGTGGCGACGTTGATGCGGCTGATGCCGACTGCATCGTAAATCGGTTTCAAGGCCACCAGCATCTGAATGGTGGAGCAATTCGGGTTGGCGATGATGCCGCGGTTCTTGTAGTCGGCGACTTTGTCCGGATTGACTTCCGGCACCACCAGCGGGATGTCGTCGTCGTAGCGAAATTGCGAGGTGTTGTCGATCACGACGCAGCCGGCCGCCGCGGCTTTCGGTGCGTATTCGGCCGATACCGAGGCACCGGGCGAGAACAGGCCGATCTGGACTTTGGAAAAATCGAATGTAGCTAAATCTTCAACGACCAGCGAGCCGTCTTTAAATGGAATGCGTTTGCCCGCCGAACGTTCGCTGGCCAGCGCATACACTTTGCCGACCGGGAAATTGCGCTCTTCCAGAATGGAAATCATGGTTTCGCCGACCGCGCCGGTGGCGCCGACGACCGCTACATCGTAGGTTTTAGACATCGTGGATTATCCTTGTAAAGCTTTGAGAACGGCGTCGCCCATGCCGGACGTAGTGACTTGGGTCATGCCGTCCGAGTAAATATCGGCGGTGCGCACGTTGGAATCCAGCGCCGCATTGACCGCCGCTTCGATGCGTTCGGCCGCTTCGGGTTGGTTGAAGGTGTATCTGAGCATCATCGCCACCGACAAAATCGTCGCCAGCGGATTGGCGATGCCTTGGCCGGCGATGTCCGGCGCCGAACCGTGGATCGGTTCGTACATGCCCTTGGCATTGGCGTCCAGCGAAGCCGACGGCAGCATGCCGATCGAACCGGTCAGCATCGCCGCAACGTCGGATAAGATATCGCCGAACATATTGGTCGTAACGATGACATCGAACTGTTTCGGTGCCCGCACCAACTGCATTGCCGCATTGTCGACGTACATGTGGCTCAGCTCGATGTCGGGATAGTCCTTGCCGACTTCGGTCATCACGTTGCGCCATAATTCGGTGACTTCCAGCACGTTGGCTTTGTCGACCGAGCACAGCCTTTTATGGCGTTTTTGAGCGATACGGAATGCGGAATGGGCAATACGGCGAATTTCGGATTCGCTGTAAATTTCGGTATTGGCGCCGACCTTTTCCCCGGATTCGGCAATATGGATGCCGCGCGGTTGGCCGAAGTAGATGCCTCCGGTCAACTCGCGGACAATCATCAGATCCAGGCCGGAAACCACTTCCGGTTTCAGCGTCGAGGCGTGCACCAGTTGCGGGTACAAAATCGCCGGCCGCAAGTTGGAAAACAGGTTCAGCTCCGAGCGGATGCCCAACAAGCCGCGTTCCGGCCGGATCGCGTGCGCCAACGGTTCCCATTTCGGGCCACCCACTGCTCCCAGCAGCACTGCGTCGGCGTTCTTGCACAGGTTCAAGGTTTGTTGCGGCAGCGGCGTGCCGAAGGCGTCGTAAGCGGCGCCGCCAACCAGCGCAGTCTCGAAACTGAGGCCGAGGCCCATGTCGGTGTTGACAAAACTCAACACCTTCAGGGCTTCGGCGACGATTTCCGGGCCTATGCCGTCACCCGGTAACACGGCGATTTTTTTGGGCATCAATCGACCTTATGCTTGCGGTTTAAGCTTCTCTGAACAACCAGGGCGCGCGTTTGGCGCGTTCCGTTTCGTAAGCCTTGATCTTGTCCGCGTGTTGCAAGGTCAGTGCGATGTCGTCCAAGCCGTTCAGCAAACGGTAGCGGCGGTTTTCGTCGACGCTAAAGGCAATCGCCTCGCCGCCGGGCGTGGTGATGGTTTGGGTTTCAAGGTCGATGGTCAATTGGTAACCGTCAGCCAGTTCCTTGAACAAGCGGTCCACTGTTTCAGCGGGCAGCACGATCGGCAGGATGCCGTTCTTGAAGCAGTTGTTAAAGAAGATATCGGCGAAGCTCGGCGCAATAATGGCGCGGAAACCGAAATCTTCCAGCGCCCACGGCGCGTGTTCGCGCGACGAGCCGCAACCGAAGTTTTCCCGGGTCAACAGGATTTGCGCGCCTTGGTACTGCGGTTGGTTCAACACGAAGTCTTTATTCAGCGGCCGGTTGCTGCAATCCATTTCCGGCTCGCCGCGGTCCAGATAACGCCATTCGTCGAACAAATACGGACCGAAACCGGCGCGGCGGATCGACTTCAAAAACTGTTTCGGAATAATCGCATCGGTGTCGACGTTGGCTCGATCCAGCGGTGCAACCAAAGCGGTCAAAGTGGTAAAAGCCTGCATGGTTTAAGCCTCCTCGGCGACGTTGACAAAGTGGCCGGCAATCGCTGCCGCGGCAGCCATCGCGGGGCTGACCAAGTGGGTGCGGCCGCCGTAACCCTGGCGGCCTTCGAAGTTGCGGTTGGAGGTCGAGGCGCAATGTTCGCCGGCGTCCAGCCGGTCGGCATTCATTGCCAGACACATCGAGCAGCCGGGTTCGCGCCATTCGAAATCGGCCGCGATGAAGATTTTGTCCAGACCTTCGGCTTCGGCTTGCTGCTTGATCAGGCCGGAACCGGGCACGACCAGTACTTGCTTGACCGAAGCGGCTTTCTTGCGGCCTTTGATTGCCGCTGCCGCCGCGCGCAGGTCTTCGATGCGCGAGTTGGTGCAGGAACCGATGAAGACTTTGTCCAATTTGATGTCGGTGATCTTCTGGCCGGCCTGCAAGCCCATGTATTGCAACGCGCGTTCGATGCTTTGCTTTTTGACCGGATCGGCTTCTTGAGTCGGGTCGGGAATGCTGGCGTCGACCGGCAATACCATTTCCGGCGAGGTGCCCCAGCTCACTTGCGGTTTGATCGCGGCGGCGTCGAATTCGATCACTTTGTCGAATTTGGCGTCGGCGTCGGAATGCAGTTTTTCCCAGTAACGCACCGCCATGTTCCAGTCTTCGCCTTTCGGCGAATAGGGGCGGTCGCGGTAGAACTCGATGGTTTTTTCGTCGCAGGCGATCAAACCGGCGCGGGCGCCGGCTTCGATGGCCATGTTGCAGACGGTCATGCGGCCTTCCATGCTCAGCTCACGGATGGCGTCGCCGCCGAATTCGATGGTGTAGCCGGTGCCGCCGGCAGTGCCGATTTGGCCGATGATCGCCAACACGATGTCTTTGGCGGTGACGCCGGGACCGGTTTTGCCGTTGACCTTGATCAACATGTTTTTGGCTTTCTTTTGTACCAGCGTCTGCGTCGCCAGGGCGTGTTCGACTTCAGAGGTGCCGATACCGAAGGCCAGCGCGGCCGATGCGCCGTGAGTCGAGGTATGCGAGTCGCCGCAGACCACGGTCATGCCGGGCAGGGTGGCGCCTTGTTCCGGGCCGACCACATGCACGATGCCTTGGCGGATGTCGGCCATGTCGAATTCGGTAATACCGAACTCGGCGCAGTTGTTTTCCAGGGTTTGCACCTGCAATCTCGAAACCGGATCGGCAATGCCTTGGGCGCGGCCCGATGTCGGCACGTTATGGTCGGCCACCGCCAGATTGCGCGCCACGCGCCAGGGTTTGCGGCCCGAGATCCGCATGCCGTCGAAGGCTTGCGGTGAAGTCACTTCATGCAGCAACTGGCGGTCGATATAGATTAAGCACGAGCCGTCGTCTTCGGTGTGAACGACGTGGTCGTCCCACAATTTGTCGTATAAGGTTTTACCTGCCATCTTGGTTTCTCTCTGGTAGGGTACGCGCGGCGTACCGTCTCTAACTAAAAGGTACGCGATACCCGAAAGGGCATAAATGCGTACCCTGAACTTTTGTTATGCCAATGCTGCGAACAGCTTGTCGGTGATGTCCTGCACCGAGCCGACGCCGGCGATCGAGGCGAATTTGGCGGTTTGGTCGGCTGCGGAATAAAAACCCACCAGCGGTTTGGTTTGCTCGTGATAGACGCTCAGGCGCTTGCGCACGGTTTCTTCCTTGTCGTCGTCGCGTTGGAGCAGCGGCTCGCCGGTAACGTCGTCGACACCTTCCTGTTTCGGCGGGTTGAATACGACATGGTAGCTGCGGCCGGAAGCCGGATGCACTCTGCGGCCACTCATGCGCTTGATGATTTCCTCGTCGTCGACGGCAATTTCCACGACATAGTCCAGCTCGACTCCCATTTTGGCCAAGCCTTCAGCCTGGGCGATGGTGCGCGGGAAGCCGTCCAGCAGAAAGCCGTTTTTGCAGTCGTCCTGGGCAATGCGTTCCTTGATCAGGCCTAAAATAATTTCGTCGGAAACCAGGCCGCCGCTATCCATGACCTTTTTGGCTTCGATACCCAGCGGTGTGCCTTCACGGACCGCGGCGCGCAGCATGTCGCCGGTCGAAATTTGGGGGATGCCGAATTTCTCGGTGATGAACTGGGCCTGGGTGCCCTTGCCCGACCCAGGGCTGCCTAACAAAATAATACGCATTGCAACATCTCCGGAAGATATTGTGTGGTTAGAAAATACCGCCGTATACGGGAAATCCGGCTTGGTTAACGTTTAAGAAAAATGCCGCATTTTAACGCATTTATCGAAGGCTTGCTGATTTGTCCGGCGTCGCAAGTTTCGGGTGTCGATCGCTCAAGCCGGCGGCTGGCGGAGGTGCGCTTTCCGGAAAACGGGTTATGCTTATGCCAAACCGCTAATCCCGCGAGCGATTCGCTGCCTATGCCGGATATCGGTCTTGGAATATAGGAGGCCAGTCGGCATGGCTGTATCGAGAATCGGTTTGATAGTGTTGCTGTTCGCGGTCGTCCGGATTGCCGGCGCCGTGCAAGCCCCGGACACGGTAACGCTGCAACTGAAGTGGAAACACCAATTCCAGTTCGCCGGCTACTACGCGGCGCTACACAAGGGGTTTTACCAGGACGCCGGGCTGCGGGTCAGCATCGTCGAAGGCGGGCAGGAGCGTTCGGTTTCGGAAACGGTGGCATCGGGACAGGCCGAGTTTGGGGTCGGCAATTCCCAGTTGATTTTGGATAGAGCCAGCGGATTGCCGGTAGTGGTATTGGCTCCCATCATCCAACATTCGCCGCTGAGCTTGGTGGTACGCCACGACAGCGGCATCCGCGACGTTGCCGATTTGGCCGGCAAGCGGGTAATGTACGGGCCGAACGACGCCGAATTGCTGGCGTATTTCATTCAATCCGGTCTGCACCCTGCCGATTACCAGCGCCAAACCCATAGCCAAAACATCGACGATCTGATCGAAGGCCGTACCGACGCGATTTCCGCCTACTCTCCCGATCAGCCTTACACGCTGCATCAGGCCGGCATCGGTTACACCGAGTTGCGGGCTATCGACGCCGGTATCGATTTCTACGGCGATACCCTGTTTACCAGCGAGGCACAAGTCAAACGGCACCCCCAGCGAGTCAGGGCCTTTCGGGCGGCAAGCTTGAAGGGGTGGGCCTATGCGTTGCAGCATCCTGACGAAATCGCCGAGTTGATTCAGCGCGAATACATCCCCGAAAGGCCGTTGGAACATCTGAAGTGGGAGGCCAGGCAATACCGCCGCTTCATCATGGCCGACCTGATTGAACTCGGCCACAACAGCGAGTCGCGCTGGCAGCACATCGCCGATATTTACACCCGCCTGGGTATGCTGCCGGAAAGATTCGATTTTAGCGGCATGATCTACCATCCCGACGGCCAGGACCTGTCCTGGCTGTATCCCTGGTTGGCCGGTACGCTGACCATACTGATACTGTTAGGCGGATTTGCCTATCTGCAAATGCGGAGCCGTCGCGCAATATTCCGCGTGCTGAGTCGCCAAGAGAAGATGACCGCCAACTTGCCGGGCATGATCTACCAGTTCCTGCTACGGGCCGATGGCCGTTCCTGCTTTCCCTACGCCAGTGCCGGCATTTACGGTGTTTACGGCGTCGATCCCGCTGCCGTGCGCGTCGACGCGGCGCCGATGTTCGAGGTATTGCATCCGGACGATTTGGAAAGAGTGCGGCGGAGTATCGCGCTTTCTGCCGAGAGCCTGAATGTCTGGCGCGACGAGTACCGCGTGATCCATCCCGAGCATGGCGAGATTTGGCTGGAAGGCCATGCTACGCCGACCCGGTTGGAAAACGGTGATGTTCTGTGGCACGGTTTTATCACCGACATCAGCGAGCGCAAAGCAATGGAGCAAGCCTTGCGTAAGAGCGAAGCGCGATTTCGCAACATTGCCGCCACGGTGCCGGGCATGCTCTGCGATTACGTGTTACCGCCTCGGCCCGATGCCGGTTTTCTCTATGTCGGTCCGCGCTGTCGCGACATTTTGGAGCTGGAGCCGGAGGCTGTGCTCGGCGACGCAAGGGCTTTCACGCGCTTGATTCACCCCGACGATCTGCCGCGGCTGGCCGTCGAAGAGCAAAACGCCAGCCGGGAAGGGCGTTATTTCAATGTCGAGTTTCGCATCATCGCGCTGTCCGGCCGCTTGAAATGGCTGCAATTGACCGCCCAGCCCAATCCGGCGGCCAACGGCGAATCGGTGGTGTGGACCGGCATCATGCTGGATGTCACCGAGCGGAAGCAGGCTGAGGAAAAATTGGCACAGGCCAAGGAGGTCGCAGAGTCGGCCAATCGCGCCAAGTCGGTGTTTTTATCCAGTATGAGCCACGAGCTGCGTACGCCTTTGAATTCCGTCATCGGATTCAGCCAGCTGCTGGAGTCCGATACAGACGAACCTTTGACCGAAGGGCAGCTCGGTTCGGTGCGGATGATACTCGGCAGCGGCCGGCACTTGCTGAAACTGGTCAACGAAATTCTGGATCTGGTTCGTATCGAGTCCGGTAAAACCGAACTCAAATTGGTGCCGGTGGCATTGCTGCCGGTGTTCAAGGAAGTCATCCTGTTGTTGTCGACCATGGCTTCGGCCCGCGGCATTGAATTGCGTCTGTGCCGTCGCGACGATACCGCCGCTGAAAGCCAGCCGGCGGCACAGAGCCCGGCGTTAGCGGTCAAGGCCGATCTCGACAAGCTCAGGCAGTTGTTGCTGAATCTGGTCTCCAATGCCGTCAAATACAACCGGGACGGCGGCACGGTCGATTTGGATTATCGGATTCAAGGGAAGACCGTAACAATCGATGTGACAGACACCGGAATAGGCATCCCGGAGCGCTACCAATCCGAATTGTTCAAGCCGTTTCAGCGCCTGGGTGCGGAGCGCAGCTCCATCGAAGGTACCGGTATCGGTTTGGTAATTTGCAAACAATTGGCCGAGGTCATGGGCGGGCGGATCGGCTGCGAAAGCCGGGAGGGCGTCGGCAGCCATTTCTGGGTGGAGTTGGCCGTGGCCGAGCCCGAGCCAGAGTACATTTCCGAGGCGGTGGACGCCGAAGAAGCCGGCGTGAATGGTGTTGTCGGCGCGGGTGTCTGCGGCAAGGTGGTGTATGTCGAGGACAACTCGGTGAACGTCGACGTGATGCGCCAAGTATTCCGGCGGCTGCCGGAGTTGCAGCTTGACGTCGCCGCCAGCGCCGAGCAAGCCTTGCCGATGATCCGGGCCTTGCAACCGGATTTGGTGTTGATGGACATCAATTTGCCGGGTATGAGCGGCGAGGTTGCCTTGCGCGATTTGCGCCGCGATCCGGCGACCGCCGCCGTTCCGGTGATTGCGATCAGTGCGGATGCCATGAGCGAGGATGTGGCCCGCTACATGGCGGCCGGATTCCAGGACTACGTCACCAAACCGTTCAATATCGCAGAGTTGATCGGCCTGATCCGCCGCTGCATAGCCGGGCAGACCTAAACATTGCAGCTGTTTTGCTTAGCGGGGAGTGGCAATGCGCCGGCTTAGCGCGGCAAATTGCTCCAGCGTCACGGCTTCGGCGCGCAAGTTGCTGTCGATGCCGAGCTCGTCCAGGAGCTCCGCTTCGACCAGGTTTTTCAAGGAATTGCGAATGGTCTTGCGCCGCTGCGAGAACGCTTGGCTGACCAAGCTGTTGAAGTCGTCCAGGTTGCCGACGGCGGCCGGCGGCGCGGCATGCGGCGCCAGTCGGACGATGGCCGACATCACCGCCGGTACCGGATCGAAGCTTTCCGGCGGCACGTCGAACAGCCACTCCGCCTCGCAGTAGTACTGCATCATCACGCTGAGCCGGCCGTATTTTTTACTGCCCGGTTCCGCGCAAATCCGGTCCACCACTTCTTTTTGCAGCATGAAATGCATGTCTTCGATGCAGCTCGTGGTTTCCAGCAAATGAAACATCAGCGGTGTGGAGATGTTGTAGGGCAGGTTGCCGATCACCCGCAATTTTTCGCCGGCCCCGGCCAAGCCGCTGAAGTCGAACTTCAGCGCGTCGGCGCTGTGGATGTTGATGTTGGCGTTGCCGGCAAACTGCTTTTGCAAGCGCGTCACCAAGTCCCGGTCCAGCTCGACCACGTCCAATTTCACGCCGCTGTCCAGCAGCGGTTTGGTCAGCGCGCCCAGGCCGGGGCCGATTTCGACCCAGTGTTCGCCCGCTTGCGGGTGGGCATAATCCAAAATGTCTTGGATGATGCGGTAATCTTGCAGAAAGTTTTGGCCGAAGCGTTTGCGGGCGGTGTGGGTCATGATGTTGCCGTTTAGGTAATTCGAAATCTACGGAACGCGTTAATCGATCCAAGGCGTGTCGAGTGCGATAGGCTCGATTGCTTGCCAACGCGGAATTTGCTCCAGTTCGGCAACTTCGTCGGCATTGAGAATCGCGGCGCTCAGCGCGGTATATAGTAAATAATCTCCTTTAGCCAACCGGCCTTGCACGCTCGCCAAGAGTGCGTCGAAACACCAATCGCTGCGGGTAAAGCCATTGCTTAACAAGGTTTTCGCTCGGCCCAAGGCGGCGCTGTCATCGCCTTGTCGCAATCGTGCAATCAAACCCAGATAAAACGCCGCTTCGGCGCCGATTTGTTCGCTTTGGCCGGCGTTGAGTTGCCAGGCCTGCCTTGCCAAGGTTTCCGCTTCAGTCAATTGGTTTTGTATCAGCTTCAAACAGGCGAAATTGCCGTTGCGGTCGGCATTACTAGGATCGAGTTGCAAGGCTTTGCGGTACAGGCGTTCGGCTTCGTCGTAATCCTTGCGGATATTCGCCATGAAGAAAGCGAAATTGCCGGTATGGTCGTGACCATTCGGATAGAGTTCCAAAGCCTTACGGTACAAGCGCTCTGCCTCGTCGTAGTCTTGGCGGCTATACGCCATGAAACTAGCGAAATTGCCGGCGTAATCTGCGTCATTCGGATCGAGTTCTATGGCTTTACGGTAGAGGCGTTCCGCTTCGTCATAATCCCGGCATTTTTTTTTCATGAAGATAGCGAAATTGCCGGTCAATTCCGCGCTGTTTGGGAATTGGGCCAATCCCTCACGATAAATCCGTTCGCGTTCTATTGGATCTATTTCCTGACGGGCTTTCAGTTCCCAATCCCACCAGTTGTTGAGTTTTTGCCGGGCAACGCTGTCGTGCAAGGCTTGTTTGACGGCCTGGGTTTCTGGCGATTGATCGCCGGTGGCGCTATCCAGTCGTTTTTGAATCTCGTCCACTTGGGTTTGATAGTGTTTGGCGCGATCCTCTGCGCGTTGTCTGACCGCATCCGCCAAAAATTGATATTCAAATTGGTTGTGTAATTGCAGCATGAATTCGTCGAAACCCACCACAGGCACCAGTGCGCCGTTGTGCTGGGCGACTAACAGCCGGATTCGATCACTGGGTAGGCCGTCGTTTTTGCGGTAACACCAAAAAATGCCGCCGGGAATGCTTCCGCTCGGCATGGCGCGCAAAAAATCCATCAGGCTGCCGTCGTTGCCGCCGTAGCCCAGCACGATGGGGGTGTGGTGGGAAAACAGCCGGGTTAAGGCCTGTTCCCAACCATCCGCCAAGTGGTTGACGCCATCGCCGTCGTTGATCGGCGCGAACAACAGATCGCGATGGATTTTAGCGATTAACGGTCGACGCAAACGGGTGCGAACAAAGCCGGCCAGCGATTCGTGGCCGCATACCAAAGGATAAGAGCGGGTATAAATCGACAAGGCCTCGGCGACCAGATTGTCGAAGTTGGTGGTAACCACCACTTTATGCCGGGTTTGGTGGAGGATGTTGGAGAGTACCGAGTATCCGAAGCTGGGTTCCCTGTCCGCCATTACCGCTTCCAAATCGGCATAGCCTTCTTCCGGATCGCGGCGAAAGCGGCGTTCGTAAATTTGCGGGTAAAACTCGGCTTTCCGGGTGTAATCGAAGCCTGGGATTTGCAGATTGTCGGACTTGGCCCAGTCCGTTAGCGCGTCTTGCGTCTCGGCGCGTTGATGCAATTCTGCCAGCCATTTTTGCACCAGCTCGCCGCCGGTCGGAATCCCGGAAGCCCGCGATGCCCCGGCACCGAGGATAAAGGCAAACGAGCGATCGGGCATTTGATCGTGAACTCGCATGAAATGCGCCAGAAAACTTTGGGTGCTCCAGTGCTCGGGTTCCGGTATCGATTCAGTCATCGCCGCTTCCTTTATTTTGTTCCTATGCTCATATCCAACGCCGTCTGCAATGCAAATTGCAAGCTGCCGAGTTCGGCTTTGCCGGTGCCGGCCAGTTCCAGTGCGGTGCCGTGGTCGACCGAGGTGCGGACGATGGGCAGGCCGAGGGTGACATTGACGGCTTGGCCGAAGCCTTTGAATTTCAAAACCGGCAGGCCTTGGTCGTGGTACATCGCCAGTACGGCGTCGGCATGGTCCAGGTATTTGGGGGTGAACAGGGTGTCGGCGGGCAATGGGCCGTAAAGATGGATGCCCTCGCTGCGCAGGTGTTCCAGCGTCGGTTCGATGATTTTGGTTTCTTCGTGGCCGAGGTGGCCGTTTTCACCGGCGTGCGGGTTCAGGCCGCACACCAGAATCCGCGGCTCCGCGATGCGGAAGCGCCGGCGCAAATCGTGGTCCAGTACTCTGATGACTCGGCGCAAAGACTCGGCCGTGATCGCGGCGCTGACCTGGGCCAAAGGCAGATGGGTGGTGGCCAGCGCGACCCGCAGCCCCGGCGTCGCCAGCATCATCACCGGATCGGCGGCGCACAGTTCGGCGATGAATTCGGTATGGCCGCTGAAGCGGAAGCCGGCATCGTTGATCGCGGCTTTATGCACTGGGCCGGTGATCATGGCCGAGAACGTGCCGCTCAGGCAGCCTAATGTGGCCTGGCGGATGGTTTCCAGCACGTAGTGGCTGTTGTCCGGATTCAGCCGGCCGCAGACCGCCGCTGCGCTGAGCTTTAGCGGTAACACCGACAGTGTGCCGGAGCGATGCGGCAGGGCCGGCCGGTCCGGCTCGAACGGTTCGATGGTTAGCGGCAGTCCCAATTTTTCGGCCCGCTGCGCCAATAGTTCCGGGTCGGCGACGGCTACCGGTTGGCATTGCAGCGCTCGTTGCACGAGTTGTACGGTTAAATCCGGGCCGATGCCGGCCGGTTCGCCCGGCGTTATCGCTATTCTGGCTATCGTCATAATTGTTCCCCCGAAACGGGTGTGCCGTGCGGACGCTAGCCGCGATGCCGTGCTCCGCGGTCTTAGACCGGGTTGTGTTCCTGGCAGATTTGTTGGCTGTCTTCGACGCTGAGTTTTTCCTGGGTCAGCAGGCAGAAAAAGCCGCCGTCTTTCTCGCTGAAATTGCGGCAGGTTTTACACACGCCAAAGGATTGCGACTGGTTGGCTTTTTGCAGCGCGGTCAGGGCTTGTTGGAATACGTTGGCGTCGGATGGTGGTGACTCGCTTTGCTGTAAAATCGCCGTGGCGCTGGTGAACAGGTCGGAGGGCCGGGCTTGCTTCAGGATTTCGGCGCCGTCGGGCAGCAGGTGCAAGTGCACGACGCGTTTGTCGTTAGTGTCGGGCGTTTTGCCGATGTAGCCCTTTTTTTCCAAAATGATCAGCGATTGCGACACCGTGCCGCGGGTCATGCCCAGATAATTGGCGACAGCGGCCGGCGTGTTGCTGTACTTGTTGCAGCGCGATAAGTAGTTCAACACTTGGAAGTGGACCGGTTGCAGGCCTAATTCGGTGCACTTTTTCCGCTCTTCCGAGCGGATTAACGTGGTCATGCACTCGATAAGTTCATAGATATCAGTCTTTTGCATAAATTGCATTCTGTTTGAGCCGCGTCGGGTTGACAAGGGCGCCTATCAAGCGGTAAATTGATAGCGAATCGAAACTTTAGCTTATAACATTCGGCCTGGAGTCAACAAGTTGTCATTTTATCATGGGAATCCGCAGCGCTGCCCGTTACGGTCTTTTATGGTTTAATGCACCAAGTTGGCTCTTTTTTTAACTTGCGGATGGCAGGAAATTTAGATGAAAAAAACAACAATAATGGGTAAAAAATTACTGGCGAGTTCCATCATCATGCTCTTGTCGTCCGGAGTGGCGTTAGCCAAGACCGAAGACATGCATCAGTTGTATCAGGACAATTGCGCGAGCTGCCACGGCTCCGACCACGGCGGCTATTTGGCGCCGGCGTTGAACTCTGCCACGTTGAAAGGCCGCAGTCCGACCGCGTTGCGCACCATCGTCATGGCCGGCAGCTTCGACACTTTGATGCCGCCGTTCTACGGCCGATTGAGCGACGACGAGATCCGCGGCGTGATCAAGCACTTGCAGGAAACGCCGAAACAACCGAATCCGGCCTGGACCATAGACGACATGAAAAAATCGTTGAAAGTCTATGTCAAAGACGAAAGCACGTTGCCAGCCAAGCCGACGTTCCAGATCGACGATAAATTCGAAAACCTGATCGGCGTCGCTGCCCGCGGCAAATACGGCCGTGGCGAAGGCTCTAAAGCCATCTTCATCAATAGTGCGACTCACCAGAAAGTTGGTGAGGTTGCGACCGGCACCGCAGCACACATTATCGATTTCAATCCGGCCAATCCGCGCTGGGCTTATGTCAAAACCGACACCGCCGAGATTTTTAAAGTCGATTTGTACTCAATGAAAGCGGTGCGCAGCATCAAAACCGGCTGGAACGGTCCCGGCATGGGCGTGTCGCGCGACGGCAAATACATCATGGCCGGCTCGTTCGTGCCGCATAACGCCGTGATCCTGGATGCCGATACGCTGGAACCGTTGAAAACCTTCGAATTGGAAGGTATCGATCCGGACGGCAAACACGTGTCCTCGGATTCCGGCATGATCATCGGTACGCCGTACGCCGATATTTTCGCGATTGCCTTGGAAAACGCCGGCCAAGTCTGGGTGGTCGATTACAAAAAAGAAGGCTTTCCAGTGACCAAGATCGAGAAAGTCGGTCGCCACTTGCACGATGCCTTTCTGACCCACGGCGGCAAAAAATTGATGATCGCGTCCTATGACGACAGCATCGTCGCCGCGATCGATCTGGAAAAACGCGAATTGATCAAACAACTGCCGGCCGGTTGCGTGCCTCACGTCGGCGGCGGCTCGGCGGTGGTGGTCGACGGCCGTACCTTGGGTTTTGGTACCAATTTCGGCGACTGCGACAAAACCGTGGTCAGCGTCTGGGACTTGGACAAAATGGAAGTCGTCAAGCAAGTGCCGGTCTCCGGCGGTACCGAATCGCCGGCCGCTCATGCCAACGCACCTTATGTCGCGGTAGATATCATCAGTAAAGACCGGCGCGCCCGCACCGTGCAGTTGATCGACAAGAAAACCCTGGAAGTCGCCAAAACCCTGGATGTCGGCGGCCACGCCTACTTCCCGGAATACAGCGCCGACGGTAAATTCCTTTACATTTCGGCTGGCTATAACGGTGACGAAGTCGTGGTTTACGATTCCCACAGTCTGCAAAAAGTCGCCAGCATTCCGATGGAAAGCCCGGCCGGGATTTTCTCCAGAGGCCGGGTCAAATACATGACCCGCGGTTTGTCGCCTGACGAAATGGAGCAACACAAATGAAAATAGCCCGTTACAGTGCTGCAATGCTGGCGACGATGTTGGTCGCCGGCAATGCCCAGGCGGTTAGTTTATACGTCGGTCAATACAAAGCCGGAATGGTTTGCGCACAATGCCACGGCATTCGTATGCCCAGCGCCGATGCGCCGTTTCCGCCGCTGGGTGGGCGCGATCCGGAATATTTGAAAACCGCGATCAAGCAATACCGCGATAAGACCCGCAAGTCGGACATCATGAACGCGATAGCCGGTTCGCTGACCGATAGCGAGATTGCGGATATCGCCGCCTATTACGGCAGCGTCAAGCCTTAAGCGATGCGGATTGCCTGGCTGCTCGGCGCGTTTTGTTTCGGCGTGTACGCCGAAGAGCCGGGCGCTGGGCGCCAGCAGGAATTGACCAATATGCTGAAGCACGATTGCGGTTCCTGCCATGGCCTGCCGCCCAAGGGTGGATTGGGGCCTTCGTTGATGCCGGACGCCTTGGCCGACAAAAGCGATGCGTTATTGTTCGACGTGATTCGTAACGGCCGGGCCGGCACGGCTATGCCGGCGTGGCAACCGTTTTTGAACGATGCCGAGATCAGCTGGATGGTTGCGCGTCTGCGCCAACGCTGAAGCCGGCTTAGCTAAAGGGCGGCGGACGGCTGCGGATTTGTTGGAACGGAATAATTTTCAGAACAGGGTTTTCATGAAACTTTTGGCTTCCGTGTTGTTGTCTGCTCTGGCCGTTGCCGGCTCGGCTTGCGCCGATTTGCGGGCGACCGGCGATTTGGGCGTCGTGATCGAGCGCGAAGCCGGCACTATTCAAATCGTCAATACTACCAAACCAGCTATGCTGAGCCGAATCGAAGGTCTGGGCGATTTGTCGCATGCCTCGGTGGTATTTTCCCGCGATCAGCGTTACGCCTATGTATTCGGCCGTGACGGCGGATTGAGCAAACTCGATCTGCTGCAGGACAAAATCGACAAACGGATCGTGCAGGCCGGCAACAGTATCGGCGGCGCCATATCTCAGGACGGTAAAGTGATTGCCGTCTCCAATTACACGCCGGGCGGGGTGAAGCTGTTCGACGCCGAAACTCTGGAACAATTGGCCGAGATTCCGGCGGTCTACGGCGACGGTAGCAAGTTGTCCAAAGTGGTCGGTCTGGTCGATGCGCCGGGCCAGCGCTTTGTTTGCAGTTTGTTCGAAGCCAACGAAATCTGGCTGATCGACGCCAAAAATCCGCGTCAACCAGTCGTCAAAAAATACCAGGACATCGGTAAGCAGCCCTACGATGCGTTGTTGAGCCCGGACGGTCATTTCTATGCGGCCGGCCTGTTCGGCGAAAAAGGTTTGGCACTGCTGGATTTATGGCAGCCGGAAAAAGGCGTCGAGCATATCCTCGAAGACTACGGCAAGGACGACGAGCAACTACCAGTCTACAAAATGCCGCATCTGGAGGGCTGGACGATGGCCGGCGACTGGCTGTTCGTGCCGGCCATCGGGCAGCATGAGGTACTGGTCATCGACAAAACCGATTGGGAACTGGTCAAGCGCATTCCGCTGGCCGGCCAGCCGGTTTTCGTCAGTGCCCGGCCCGACGGCCGCCAAATCTGGGTGAATTTCGCGTTCCCCGATAACCAGACCGTGCAGGTCATCGACGTCAAGAATTTCAACATCGTCAAAACCTTGCAGCCCGGCAAGGCGGTGTTGCACATGGAATTCAGTCCGCGCGGCGAAACAGTCTGGCTGGCGGTGCGCGACGACGATCGGCTGATGGTTTACGATACGGAAACCCTGGCCGAAATAGCCCGTCTGCCCGCCCAAAAACCCAGCGGCATTTTTTTCACCGACCGCGCCAATCGCATAGGTTGGTGACGATGCTGGCACCCTTGCACAAACGCCTGCTCAACGATTACCAGCAGGATTTTCCGCTCAGCCCCACACCATATCGCGATATTGCCGATCAACTCGGCGTCAGCGAAGAGGTTGTACTGCACGCTTTTGAAGAATTGTCGGCGCAACGGATGATCAGCCGCATCGGTCCGGTCATTGCGCCGAACAGCATCGGCAGCAGCGCGCTGGTGGCGATGGCGGTGCCGGATCACGATCTGGCGCGGGTTGCCGACTTGGTCAGCGCTTGTCCGGAAGTCAATCATAACTACGAACGGGAAAATCGTTTTAACTTGTGGTTTGTAGCGGTGGCCGACGACGAGGCGCATTTGCGCGCCGTGATTGCGGATATCGAGAACCGCAGCGGTTATCCGGCGATGTTATTGCCGATGTTGGCCGACTATTTCATCAATCTCGGTTTTGAATTGAATTTGCATGATTGATGCCGTTGATCATCGTTTGATTGCCGCCGTCCAGGCCGGTCTGCCGATCACGGCACGGCCTTATGCGGCAATTGCGGAGGATTTGGGTTTGACCGAACAGGACGTGATCCAGCGTCTATCGCGCTTGCGTGCGCAAGGTTTGATCAAGCGCTGGGGGGTGGTCGTCAAGCATCGCCAACTCGGCTACCGCGCCAATGCGATGATCGTCATGAATGTCCCGGACGAGCGTGTCGCCGACGTCGGCGCGCTGATCAGTCAACAAGCTTGCGTCAATCTCTGCTATCAGCGGCCGCGCCAGGGCGAGGTTTGGCCTTACAACCTGTATTGCATGATCCATGGCAAAAGCCGGGAAGTGGTGTTGGAGCAATGGGCGGTGTTAAGACATGATTGCGCGCTGGCGGCTTATCCCTACGAAGTATTGTTTAGCCGGCGCTGCTTTAAACAACGCGGTGCGCGCTATTCGGCGCCGGCGGAGGCCGCCAAGGACCCACAAAACCGTGTCGAACGGGATGCGGTCGTTCCCGCTGCATGCGAATGGCAAAGTGTGTGACGCCATGGATACCATCGATAAACGCATCGTCAATCGCCTGCAGCAAGGTTTTCCGATCTGCGAATCGCCCTATCGACGGGTCGCCGAAGAACTGGGTTTGACCGAAGAGTGCTTGTTGGCGCGCCTGCGGGCCTTGCTGGCCGATGGCGTGTTGTCGCGGTTCGGGCCGATGTACCACGCCGAGCAAATGGGCGGCGCGTTGACCCTAGCCGCCATCAAGGTACCTGAGGAACGCTTTGACGAAGTCACCGAAATCGTCAACGCCTTTCCCGAGGTCGCCCACAACTACGCTCGCAACCATGCCTTGAACATGTGGTTTGTCTTGGCCACCGAACAGCCGCAACAGGTGGCGAGCGTGATTGCCGAGATCGAACGGCTGACCGGTCTGACCGTCTATAAAATGCCGAAAATCAATGAATATTACGTCGGTTTGCAATTGGAAGCTTGATGAGTATCGATGAGATAGACCGCCAAATTATCCAGGCTACCCAAGCCGGCTTACCGTTGGTTGCCGAGCCCTATCAAGCCGTCGCCGAGCAATTGGGTTTGTCTGTCCAGGTTGTGATGTTGCACATGGCCGAAATGCAACAGACCGGCGTCATCCGCCGGATCGCCGCGGTGCCCAACCACTACAAACTGGGCTATCGCCACAACGGCATGACCGTTTGGGATGTGGGCGATGATGATGTCGACCGCTTGGGCCGGCAGATTGCCGCGTTGCCATTCGTCAGTCATTGTTACCAGCGCCCGCGCCACTTACCGGACTGGCCGTATAACTTATTTGCGATGGTACACGGTAAGACCGAGCAGGATGCCGAACGCCAGGTCGCCATCATTGCCGAGCTGTTGGGCGATCACGCGCGCGGGCACGAGGTACTGTACAGCAGCAAAATTTTGAAAAAAACCGGTCTGCGTATCGGAGGATAGGCATGTTTCGTCTCAGTCAATACATGCGCGAAGTGCTGGCGCCGACACCGTTGCAGCCGGCGCGCAAATCGTCCGGTCCGGTCGTGATCTGGAATCTGATCCGGCGTTGCAATCTCACCTGCAAGCATTGTTATACCACCTCCGCCGATATCAATTTCCCCGGCGAACTGACCACGCCGGAAATCTACACGGTGATGGACGATTTAAAGGCCTTTAAGGTGCCGGTGCTGATTTTGTCGGGCGGCGAACCGCTGTTGCATCCCGATATTTTTCCGATTTCGCAACGCGCGCGGGACATGGGTTTTTACGTGGCCTTATCCAGCAACGGCACGTTGATTAACGAAGCCAACATCGCGCAAATTGCCGCGATCGATTACCAGTACATCGGTGTCAGTCTCGACGGCATGCGCGAGGCACACGACAAATTTCGCCAGAAACAGGGCTCGTTCGATGCCTCGCTGGCTGGCATCCGTTTATGTCGCGACCACGGTATCAAGGCTGGCGTGCGCTTCACGCTGACCCAAGACAACGCCCATGATTTCGATAACTTATTGCAATTGATGGACGACGAGGACATCGACAAATTTTATCTGTCGCACTTGAATTACGGCGGACGAGGCAACAAAAACCGCAAGGACGATGCCGAGTTTCAGTTGACCCGCAAAGTAATGGATAGCCTGTTTGAAAAGTCGTTGAGCTGGGAAAAACAAGGCCTGCACCGGGAAGTGGTGACCGGCAACAACGACGCCGACGCCGTTTATTTCCTGCACTGGGTCAAACGCCGCTTCCCGGAGCGGGCCGAGCACATCCAGGCCAAACTGCGGCAATGGGGCGGCAACGCTTCCGGTGTCAATGTCGCCAATATCGATAACCTGGGTAATGTGCATCCCGACACGTTCTGGTGGCATTACGGCTTGGGCAATGTTCGTCAGCGGCCATTTTCCGAAATCTGGCAGGATACCTCGGACCCGTTGATGGCCGGCCTGAAAGCTTCCCCGCGGCCTTTGCAGGGGCGGTGCGGCAGTTGCGGCTACCAGTCTATATGCAATGGCAATACCCGGGTTCGGGCGCAGCAACTGACCGGCGATTTTTGGGCGGAAGATCCAGGGTGCTACCTGGACGACGACGAAATTGCCGGTCGTTTGTTACCGAATCAAGCCCCGTCGAAACAGATCAACGCATCAAGCCGCACGGCAGACTCCACAGCAGCGTGATCGATTGCGGATTACTGAAGTCGGCATTGAGGCGGGTTAATGACGCTTTCTTGATGCACAATGCAGTGGCCGACATGTTTAAGAGTGCCGCGATAGCCTCGGAAAGACCGGGCTCATGACCCACTAACCAGACATCGTCTTCGCCGAGGTCGGCCAGTTGTTTAAGTTGTGCCAGCAGTGGTTGCGGTTCGGTGCCTATGTTCAGCCAATCGGCGCTAAGCGCAGCGGGGCAGTTGGGCAAGTGGGCATGCAGTAAAGTTGCGGTCTGTTGCGCACGCAACACCGGACTGCAATATAGCTTGCTTGGCAAGAGTCGATTTCTTTCACAGAAGATCGCCAGCCGTTTGACCTGTTTTGCGCCTTTTTCGGTGAGCGCTCGATCGCTATCGGCTTTTGATAAGGCGCTATCCTCCGCCGTAGCATGTCTCAGAAACGTGATTAGCATCGGTATCTCCTCGATTGCAGCGGAAACGGGACCTGATTTTACTGCGATTTGGGTTGTCGTTGGATTAAAACGCGAGCCAAGCCACCGTATCACAATAATTGTTGACCAAAATACTGGGGATAGTCATAATTCCCTACCCATTCAATTGCTTAAGAGTTTTATATGGCCGATCCAATTGTATTTACCGATAGCGCTGCGCAAAAAGTCGCGGGTTTGATTCAAGAAGAAGGTAACGACAATCTTAAACTGCGGGTTTATATAAGTGGTGGCGGCTGCTCCGGCTTCCAGTACGGCTTTACCTTCGACGAAGAAGTGAACGAGGACGATACGCAGATCGTAAACGGCGGGGTTACCGTATTGATTGATTCGATGAGCATTCAATATTTGAATGGCGCCGAAATCGACTACAAGGAAGATTTGTCCGGTGCGCAATTCGTGATCCGCAATCCCAACGCCACGACCACTTGCGGCTGCGGCTCGTCTTTCTCAGCTTAAGCCGTTACGGCCAGGATAAATTCCTCCTAAAATCACGGGTGCCCTGGCCCCGGTGACGTTGCAAAGGTTACCCGGCAAGCCGTTCAGAGTTTGCCGGGCCAGCCACGCAAACGCAATCGCTTCGACGTGATCTGGGTCGACGCCGATCTCGGCCGTCGATGCGACTGGAATCCGCAAGTTTCCCGCCAACAATCTCAATAAATGCCGGTTATGTGCGCCGCCGCCGCAAATGAACGTTTGTGTGGCTCCGGGGGCGTGTTGGCGAATGGCGTCTGAGATCGTATCCGCGCTGAATTGGCACAGCGTTGCTTGGATGTCTTGTGCCGGCAAGTTCTCGAATGTTTCGATTTTGCGGGCCAGCCAAGCTGCGGAAAAGTACTCTTTGCCGGTACTTTTCGGTGGTGCTAGCCGGAAATAAGGGTCGTCTTTCAATGCGGCTAACAGCTCTTGATCGATCCGGCCGCTGGCCGCCCACTCGCCGGAAGGGTCGAACATACCTGAATGGTGTTGCTGATACCAATAGTCGATCAGGCCATTGCCGGGGCCGGTATCGAAACCGATGGCCGGTTTATCGTCGAGTATCGTGATATTGGCGATGCCGCCGATGTTGACCACGGTTCTGGTTTGGCTCGGATCGGCAAATACCGCCTGGTGAAACGCCGGTACCAGTGGCGCGCCCTGGCCGCCGGCGGCGATGTCGCGGCGGCGAAAATCGGCGACCGTGGTGATGCCGGTGATTTCCGCAATCCGGTTTGGATCGCCAATTTGCAGGGTGAAACCGTCGCTGCCGTCCGGAGCATGGCAAACGGTTTGGCCGTGGCTGCCGATGGCTTTGATCGCGTTCGCTGGTATTCCTGTTTTTTTTAGTAATGCATTGGCGGCTTCGCCGAATAAACGGCCGATTTGGCTGTCCAGGTGTCCATAATCTAGCAATCGCACTGCCTGATTGGCTTGGCTGATTGCCTGAATGGATTGTCTCAGTGCCGGCGGGAAGGGTTGGTAATGGAACTCGACAAGCGTAATCTTGTTACCAGCGAAGTCGACCAGGCCGGCATCGATGCCATCGATGCTGGTCCCGGACATCAAGCCGATATAAAGTTCGGCCATCGGTTTAATTCTGCGCGACCTGGGCGTCGCCTTTGGCTTGTTTGAGTTGCGCGACCAGCGGTTGGGTTTGGGCCTTGAATTTGGCCAGCAGGGCTTTGTCCATCGGCATGGAATGAGGCAACTTTACCGTGACTGGATTGACGTGTTGGCCGCCGATGCGGAATTCGTAATGCAAATGCGGACCGGTGGCCAAGCCGGTTTTGCCGACGTAACCGATCACGTCGCCTTGTTTGATGCTGGCGCCCACTTTTTGGCCGGTTTTGAAGCCCGACAGATGGGCGTAAAGTGTGGAGTATTTTTGACCGTGCTCGATTTCGACCACATTGCCGTAACCGTTTCTGACGCCGCGGAACACGATTTTGCCGTCGCCGGTGGTTTTGACAGGCGTGCCGATGGCGGCGGAATAATCCACACCTTTGTGGGCGCGAATGGTGTTCAATACCGGATGCTTGCGGTGCAGATTGAAATGCGAACTGATTTTGGCGAAGTCCATCGGCGTTTGCAGGAAGGCTTTGCGTAATCCATTGCCGTCCGGCGTGTAATAACCGGTATTGCCCTGATTGTCTTCGAAGCGTACTGCGGTGTAAGTCTTGCCTTGGTTGACGAATTCCACCGATAAGATGTCGCCGGTGTCGAATTCGCGGCCTTCTACGAACAGCTTTTCATAGACCACGGTGAACTCGTCGCCGTCGCGCAAATTCAACGCAAAATCGATGTCCCAGGCAAAGATGTCGGCCAGTTTTAGAATGATCTTTTCCGGCAATCCTGCTTGTGTGCCGTCTTCGAACAGCGAGGAATGGATCGTAGCCTTGGCGCTGGCGACTTGATAATCGACTTTTTTGCTGAGCAATTCGACATCGAAGCCATCGTCGTGACGGGTTGCAATCAGGGTTTCGAACGGGTTTTTGGCGTAGGTTAGGCGTTCAAGTTCTCCCGAGGCGTTCAGCGTGGCAACCACGTCTTGACCGGGCTCGACCGCTGCGAATTGCTTGCCGGTTGGGTTGGCGTGGATGATTTTATGCAGATCCTCGCGGTTCAGGTTTAAGTCCGAAAAAATGCTGGAAAGGTTTTCGCCGGTTTTGACGGTGTGTTCCAGTTCCTCGGTTACGTCGAGGTGTTCGATTTTGGGTTTGGCTTGATTGTAATTGGTGTATCGATCGAGCCTGGAAGAGATCAGTTTGTCTTGCTCCAGACTTTTGGCGTCTTCCAAGCCTTTGTGCGGGATCAATCCGTAACTTGCACTTGCGGCAACAACGGTACAAGCGCCTAACAGCGCCGACTTGAGTATTCTGTTCTTCACAGCAATCACTTTTCATTGTTTGTCGAATGCCCAATTGTAGGCAATTTTATGGTTCATGGCTAACAAATGGGGATTTTTTATCCGTTGACACAGTTGCATCACTTATAATGCGCGCCCTAAAACTGAAGGCTATTAGGAGAGTGTTTTGTTGCAAGAAACCTTGGCTCAGCTGCGTTACGGTGCTGAAGAAATCTTGTTGGAATCCGAGTTCGTTAAGAAGTTGGAAGAGAGTCGACCGTTGACGATCAAGGCCGGATTCGATCCGACCGCTCCGGATTTACATTTGGGGCATACCGTACTGATCAACAAGCTGAAGCAGTTTCAAGATGCCGGCCACAACGTTCAATTTTTGATCGGCGATTTCACTGCGATGATAGGCGATCCGACTGGTAAAAATGTCACGCGGAAGCCGTTGAGCAGGGAAGAGGTGCTGGAGAATGCCAAGACTTATCAAGCTCAGGTTTTTAAAATATTGGATCCGGAAAAAACCGAGGTGAAATTTAATTCGGCGTGGATGGGGGCAATGACCAGTGCGGAATTGATTCAGTTGGCTGCAAAACACACGGTGGCCAGGATGCTGGAGCGGGACGATTTCAGCAAGCGTTATAAAGGTGGTCAGCCGATTGCGATTCATGAATTTTTATATCCGCTGATTCAGGGTTACGATTCTGTAGTCATGAAGGCGGATGTGGAGCTGGGTGGAACCGATCAAAAGTTTAATTTGCTGGTCGGGCGCCAGTTGCAGGAGATTTATGGTCAGAAGCCGCAGATAGTCCTGACCATGCCGATCCTGGAAGGCTTGGATGGGGTGCAGAAGATGTCGAAATCTCTGAACAACTATATAGGTATTGCTGATGCGGCAGATGATATGTTCGGCAAGATCATGTCGATATCCGACGAGTTGATGTGGCGTTATTTCAAGCTATTGAGTTTTCGGCCGATGCTCGAGATCGAGGGTTGGCGGCAAGCGTGCGAGAATGGAGACAATCCGCGGAATTACAAAGTCGCGTTGGCGCAGGAAATCGTCGAGCGGTTTCATGGTTTCGCTGCCGCCAAATCGGCGCTGGAAAATTTCGAAGCGCGGTTTCAGAGAGGGGCTATGCCAGAAGATCTGGCTGAAATAGAGATGGATGCAGGGAGCGAAGGTTTGCCAATTGCTAATCTATTGAAAAATGCCGGACTGGTTGAGAGTACTTCGGAGGCGTTGCGTTTAATCAAGCAAGGCGCTGTGAAAATCGATGGCGAAAAGGTTGAGGATGCGAAAAAAGTGATCGGTGCTGGTTCGCATGTTTACCAGGTTGGCAAAAGAAAATTCGCCAAAGTGAAATTAAAATGTTGACAGGGTGGAGAGGTGTGGTTAGAATGAGCGGCTCTTCACTGCTGACGGTTTTGGGATTTGAAGGTTGAATCCTGGTTTGGTGGTGGCTTTGCTGGCTCTGTTGTTTTGGGGTCGGTAAGTTGGCGATTTCGATTTGGGGAGTTTGAATCGAAAGCCGCTGAAAAAGTGGTTGACATGATTTCTGATTGCTGTAGAATATGTCGGCTCAACAGGGCGAAATGCTCTGGCTCTTTAACAAACTGAATCGAAATAATTTGTGTGGGTATGTGTAGCGATCGATTTCTGTTAGAAATTATCGGTACAGACCACGTCAATTTAAGCTTATAAATTACGTTCTGTAATCGAGTCAAGATTGGTCGCTAATCTTTCTTAGCGACAAACCAAAATTAAACTGAAGAGTTTGATCATGGCTCAGATTGAACGCTGGCGGTATGCTTAACACATGCAAGTCGAACGCTGATAAGGTGCTTGCACCTTTGATGAGTGGCGGACGGGTGAGTAATGCATAGGAATCTGCCTATTAGTGGGGGACAACGTGGGGAAACTCACGCTAATACCGCATACGATCTACGGATGAAAGCAGGGGACCTTCGGGCCTTGCGCTAATAGATGAGCCTATGTCGGATTAGCTAGTTGGTGGGGTAAAGGCCTACCAAGGCGACGATCCGTAGCTGGTCTGAGAGGATGATCAGCCACACTGGGACTGAGACACGGCCCAGACTCCTACGGGAGGCAGCAGTGGGGAATATTGGACAATGGGCGAAAGCCTGATCCAGCAATACCGCGTGTGTGAAGAAGGCCTGAGGGTTGTAAAGCACTTTCAATGGGAAGGAATACCTATCGGTTAATACCCGGTAGACTGACATTACCCATACAAGAAGCACCGGCTAACTCCGTGCCAGCAGCCGCGGTAATACGGAGGGTGCAAGCGTTAATCGGAATTACTGGGCGTAAAGCGTGCGTAGGCGGTTGTTTAAGTCAGATGTGAAAGCCCCGGGCTTAACCTGGGAACTGCATTTGATACTGGATAACTAGAGTTGAGTAGAGGAGAGTGGAATTTCAGGTGTAGCGGTGAAATGCGTAGAGATCTGAAGGAACACCAGTGGCGAAGGCGGCTCTCTGGACTCAAACTGACGCTGAGGTACGAAAGCGTGGGTAGCAAACAGGATTAGATACCCTGGTAGTCCACGCCGTAAACGATGTCAACTAACTGTTGGGTTCTTAAAGAACTTAGTAGTGGAGCTAACGTATTAAGTTGACCGCCTGGGGAGTACGGCCGCAAGGCTAAAACTCAAATGAATTGACGGGGGCCCGCACAAGCGGTGGAGCATGTGGTTTAATTCGATGCAACGCGAAGAACCTTACCTACCCTTGACATCCTCGGAACTTGTCAGAGATGACTTGGTGCCTTCGGGAACCGAGAGACAGGTGCTGCATGGCTGTCGTCAGCTCGTGTTGTGAAATGTTGGGTTAAGTCCCGTAACGAGCGCAACCCTTATCCTTAGTTGCCAGCGAGTAATGTCGGGAACTCTAGGGAGACTGCCGGTGATAAACCGGAGGAAGGTGGGGACGACGTCAAGTCATCATGGCCCTTATGGGTAGGGCTACACACGTGCTACAATGGCCGGTACAGAGGGCAGCGAAACCGTGAGGTCAAGCAAATCCCACAAAGCCGGTCCCAGTCCGGATCGCAGTCTGCAACTCGACTGCGTGAAGTCGGAATCGCTAGTAATCGCGGATCAGAATGCCGCGGTGAATACGTTCCCGGGCCTTGTACACACCGCCCGTCACACCATGGGAGTGGGTTGCAAAAGAAGTAGGTAGTTTAACCTTCGGGAGGGCGCTTACCACTTTGTGATTCATGACTGGGGTGAAGTCGTAACAAGGTAGCCCTAGGGGAACCTGGGGCTGGATCACCTCCTTACAAAGACAGAATCCCGTTACACGTATCCACAACAAATTATTTCGATTGAAAGACGCACCTGGGTCTGTAGCTCAGTTGGTTAGAGCGCACCCCTGATAAGGGTGAGGTCGGAGGTTCAAATCCTCCCAGACCCACCAACGCGAAAAGCAAGACGAAAGCAACAAGGCAACTGAACACGCAAAAGACATTCGTCGGATTGCTGTTTTGATCTTGACGATTTCGGCTTTAGTCTTTTGACTGTTTTCGGGGCCATAGCTCAGCTGGGAGAGCGCCTGCCTTGCACGCAGGAGGTCGGGAGTTCGATCCTCCCTGGCTCCACCACTCGCCAGAGGCAAGCCAAGTGCCCGGGTCCAACGTATCCGTGAAGGCGATCAGCTCTATAATGCTTGAATACAGGCTTTATAGAATTGATCCTTAGATCAATACGCTCTTTAACAATATGGAAATCTGTAACCAAGTCTTGATCGGAAACGATCAAAACTGAAACGAGTTGCGGTTTATCGGAAGTGATTATCGAAAGATAAGCGCCGAAAGTAAATAGCAAGTCGTTCTCAAGCAACATCAGCGAACATGTCAGCTGACAAATAACTTAAATCGTAAGCCTAACAAAGCCGAAGATGAAAATCGGAAGCGAAGTAAAAGCAGACGTATTCGGGTTATATGGTCAAGTGAATAAGCGCATACGGTGGATGCCTAGGCAGTAAGAGGCGATGAAAGACGTGGTAGCCTGCGAAAAGCTTCGGGGAGGCGGCAAACAGCCTGTGATCCGGAGATGTCTGAATGGGGAAACCCGGCGAGGATAACCTCGTCATCTTTGAGTGAATACATAGCTCACTGAAGCGAACCCGGAGAACTGAAACATCTAAGTACCCGGAGGAAAAGAAATCAACCGAGATTCCCTTAGTAGTGGCGAGCGAACGGGGACCAGCCCTTAAGTGTTGATGACGTTAGTGGAACGGTCTGGAAAGTCCGGCGATACAGGGTGATAGCCCCGTACACGAAAACGTCTTCAGCATGAAATCGAGTAGGTCGGCGCACGTGAAACGTTGACTGAATATGGGGGGACCATCCTCCAAGGCTAAATACTCCTTACTGACCGATAGTGAACCAGTACCGTGAGGGAAAGGCGAAAAGAACCGCGGAGAGCGGAGTGAAATAGAACCTGAAACCGTATGCGTACAAGCAGTGGGAGCCCCTTCGTGGGGTGACTGCGTACCTTTTGTATAATGGGTCAGCGACTTACATTTTGTGGCAAGCTTAACCGAATAGGGGAGGCGTAGGGAAACCGAGTCTTAATAGGGCGTTTAGTCGCAAGGTGTAGACCCGAAACCGGGCGATCTATCCATGACCAGGTTGAAGGTGTGGTAACACACACTGGAGGACCGAACCCACTCCCGTTGAAAAGGTAGGGGATGAGTTGTGGATCGGAGTGAAAGGCTAATCAAGCTCGGAGATAGCTGGTTCTCCTCGAAAGCTATTTAGGTAGCGCCTCGTGTATAACTGCTGGGGGTAGAGCACTGTTTCGGCTAGGGGGTCATCCCGACTTACCAACCCGATGCAAACTCCGAATACCAGCAAGTTTCAGCACGGGAGACACACGGCGGGTGATAAGGTCCGTCGTGAAAAGGGAAACAGCCCAGACCGTCAGCTAAGGTCCCCAAATCTATGCTCAGTGGGAAACGATGTGGAAAGGCACAGACAGCCAGGAGGTTGGCTTAGAAGCAGCCACCCTTTAAAGAAAGCGTAATAGCTCACTGGTCGAGTCGGTCTGCGCGGAAGATTCACCGGGGCTAAGCATAGTACCGAAGCTACGGATTCACGCTTTGCGTGAGTGGTAGAGGAGCGTTCCGTACGCCTGCGAAGGTCGATTGAGAAGTCGGCTGGAGGTATCGGAAGTGCGAATGCTGACATAAGTAACGATAAAGGGGGTGAAAAACCCCCTCGCCGTAAACCCAAGGTTTCCTGCGCAACGTTAATCGACGCAGGGTTAGTCGGCACCTAAGGCGAGGCAGAAATGCGTAGTCGATGGAAAACAGGTTAATATTCCTGTACCAGTAGTAACTGCGATGGGGTGACGGAGAAGGCTATATCAGCGGTCGGTTGGAAGTGGCCGTTTAAGCAAGTAGGCATGTACCTTAGGCAAATCCGGGGTACTTTATGCTGAGATGTGATGACGAGTGTCTCGAAAGAAACGCGAAGTGATAGATGCCCTGCTTCCAGGAAAAACCTCTAAGCTTCAGGTTACTAGTGGCCGTACCCTAAACCGACACAGGTGGGTGGGATGAAAATTCTAAGGCGCTTGAGAGAACCCAGGTGAAGGAACTAGGCAAAATGATACCGTAACTTCGGGAGAAGGTATGCCCTCATTACGTGAAGGTCCTCGCGACTGGAGCGGAAGGGGGTTGCAAAAAATCGGTGGCTGCGACTGTTTAGCAAAAACATAGCACTCTGCAAACACGAAAGTGGACGTATAGGGTGTGACGCCTGCCCGGTGCTGGAAGGTTAATTGATGGGGTTATCTTCGGAGAAGCTCTTGATCGAAGCCCCAGTAAACGGCGGCCGTAACTATAACGGTCCTAAGGTAGCGAAATTCCTTGTCGGGTAAGTTCCGACCTGCACGAATGGCGTAACGATGGCCACACTGTCTCCACCTGGGACTCAGTGAAATTGAAATCGCTGTGAAGATGCAGTGTACCCGCGGCTAGACGGAAAGACCCCGTGCACCTTTACTATAGCTTGACACTGGACTTTGAACCTACTTGTGTAGGATAGGTGGGAGGCTGTGAAGCAGGAACGCCAGTTCTTGTGGAGCCATCCTTGAAATACCACCCTGGTATGTTTGGAGTTCTAACCTCGATCCATTATCTGGATTAGGGACAGTGTCTGGTGGGTAGTTTGACTGGGGCGGTCTCCTCCCAAAGAGTAACGGAGGAGCACGAAGGTACCCTCAGCCTGGTCGGAAATCAGGCAATGAGTGCAAAGGCATAAGGGTGCTTGACTGCGAGACGGACAAGTCGAGCAGGTACGAAAGTAGGTCTTAGTGATCCGGTGGTTCTGTATGGAAGGGCCATCGCTCAACGGATAAAAGGTACGCCGGGGATAACAGGCTGATACCGCCCAAGAGTTCATATCGACGGCGGTGTTTGGCACCTCGATGTCGGCTCATCACATCCTGGGGCTGAAGCAGGTCCCAAGGGTATGGCTGTTCGCCATTTAAAGTGGTACGCGAGCTGGGTTCAGAACGTCGTGAGACAGTTCGGTCCCTATCTGCCGTGGGCGTTTGAGATTTGAGGGAAGCTGCTTCTAGTACGAGAGGACCGAAGTGGACGAACCTCTGGTGTTCCGGTTGTCATGCCAATGGCATTGCCGGGTAGCCACGTTCGGACAGGATAACCGCTGAAAGCATCTAAGCGGGAAGCCCCTCCCAAGATGAGATCTCACTGGGACTTTAAGTCCCCTGAAGGGCCGTTGGAGACGACGACGTTGATAGGCACGGTGTGGAAGTCCAGTAATGGGCGTAGCTAACGTGTACTAATTGCCCGTGAGGCTTGACCATATAACACCCAATGCGTTTGGGTAGCAGTTGACTGCTGATAACAAACTGAGAACGACAAACTCGCTACAGATTTCCATGAAAACAGGTCAAGCGGCAAAGCCCGCGAAGCCATACGCTTCGAACCTGTGCATGACGGCTGCAACAACAGCCTAACCAGTTTGCTTGGTGAACATAGCAAGCGTGAACCACCCGATCCCATCCCGAACTCGGAAGTGAAACCGCTTAGCGCCGATGATAGTGTGGCAGGTTGCCATGTGAAAGTAGGTCATCGCCAAGCTCTTAAACACAAAGCCCGTCTCAGACGGGCTTTTTTTTGCCTAGACTCTTCT